>CANMAI010000001.1 GCA_947495795.1 uncultured Paracoccaceae bacterium
ACGAAACCAGGCCGCATTCCTCGCTCGGAAACTTGACGCCAAGCGAATTTGCGGCCCAACTGAACGAAACCCGAAAGCTCGCATGAAACCCAGACCAAAAACGGGGTGAGCTCCACCAGTGCCAGAAACTCTAATCAGAAATGGCCCAGTACTTGGGGGCTAGACAGACGCACCGTTGCTGGCCAAACAGCTCGGCGGCATTGATCCCAAAGACATTGTGGGGCTGCCCAACTATCGCGTGCTGATGAAAATGGTGGTTCGAGGCGAACAAACTAGAGCATTTTCAGCCACCACCTTGCCGGTATCAGCGCCGTAGCGACACATAGCTGCTCATCCAAACATATGCGATTTCAGTGACTAAAAAGAGACTAAACTCCCGCATTGAAAGCTTAAGATCTCTTCTAAGTGGTGTCAGTGGACCATAAGAGTGCAGGTTTTCAAATGACTCGGAAAAATTGGTGCGCAACCAATTGATAAAAATCGATAATATCGGACGTCCATTAACTTTGATCATAATGATACAGGATTGAATCATAAGCGTGCTGATTTGTTTCGCGCCCTATCAAATCCATTTGTGCGGACAGACGCCAGCCAACAACGGATTTATATAAATTTTACGAATTCTGGAATACCCAGGCCGACAACCTTGAGCGCTTTTTGGGGCTATGACGCTTCAGATCTTTTTTCCGCAACCGGCAAACTGTTAGCCATCGCTCGAACGTGCCCTACGCCAGACCAGGCACCATGGGAACCAATTACATATAGACTTTGCTTCGCCCGACTAACCGCAACATTGACAATATTTGGCGAATTGCCTGCCCATGCTCTTGCTCCACCATGGGAAGACGAAGGCGCACCAAGAACGAAGAAAACGGCTTCCGCCTCTCTGCCTTGAACAGTATGAACGGTTCCCACGCGATCACCTAGCCATTGTCCAAGTCAGCGATGCCCAACTTATCGAATAGGTCCGGATCAGTCCGCAGTCTTTTTCGGATGCCATTGGCCACATCGCGGAATGGAGTGATGACAAACAGATCAGGATCCAACACACCACTACTGGCGAGTTCTCTCAATAGACGGACGGTAAATTCACCTTCCGCTGGGCACCACTTGGTCTCAGCTTCTCCATCAATATCAAACCATCTGGACCGACCAATTACATCTGTCACCGCGCCGGGTTTCGGTTTCCCGGCTGCATGGACCATTTGACCGTCATATGCGACTTCATTCGAAATACCGAACATGGGGTCTTGGCATCTGCGATGAACGAGAAGCGGGATACCCACTCGCCTTGGTTCTGCATCGCCACGGAACTCGCCCTGATGATTTGAAGCTTGGTCCGCCACCGTTTGTCTGACGTCAGCGCCTATGGGTCCAAATAGGGTTATTTTCTAAGGGAGTGTTTGTTGCTCATCGTAGCCACCAGGGAGTGGACGATGAGAAAGACAACGAAGAGCCCAGGCGAGAAGATCGTCAAAGACATCAAGCGCGCCACGCGCAAGCATTATTCATCTGAAGAGAAGATCAGGATCGTGCTGGATGGCTTGCGTGGCGAAGACAGCATAGCCGAGCTTTGCCGTCGTGAAGGCATATCCCAGGGTATCTATTACAAGTGGTCCAAGGACTTCATGGAAGCCGGTAAGAAGCGGCTGGCCGGCGATACGGCACGTGCTGCAAACACTGATGAGGTCAAGGAACTGCGCCGGGAGGCGAAGGATCTCAAAGAGGTGGTTGCAGAACAAACCCTCGAACTCCGCCTTCTCAAAAAAAGCATGCTTGGGGATGGGGACGACCGCGAATGAGGTATGCTGCATCAGAGAAACTTGAGATCATTCGGCTGGTGGAAGAGAGCCATCTGTCAGCGCGTCGGACATTGGCCAAGTTGGGTATCCCTCGAACGACGTTCTATCGCTGGTACGACCGGTATCTGCAGCGTGGCGAGGATGGCTTGCAAGATCAATCTCCCAAGCCAAAACACGTCTGGAACCGCGTGCCCGATGAGGTGAAGTGCAAGGTCGTCGACTTCGCCTTGCAGGAGACAGAGCTGTCACCGCGTGAGTTGGCGGTGACGTTCACGGACCAAGAGAGGTATTTTGTGTCGGAATCCACGGTGTATCGCGTGCTGAAGGCCCATGATCTGATCACCAGCCCGGCATTTATCGTGCTTAAGGCGGCAAATGAGTTCAAAGACAAGGCGACGGCCATAAACCAGCTTTGGCAGACAGACTTCACCTACATCAAGATCCTTGGCTGGGGCTGGTTCTATCTTAGCACGGCTCTCGACGATTACAGCCGCTACATCGTCTCTTGGAAGTTATGTACGAACATGCGGGCGCAGGATGTGACGGATACACTGGACCTCGCATTGCAGGCGTCCGATTGTGACCAAGTTCACGTCGTCCACAAACCACGTTTGCTCAGCGACAACGGATCAAGCTACGTCTCTAGCGACTTGGCTGAGTGGCTGCAGGACAAGGGCATGAAGCACTCGCGCGGTGCGCCGTATCACCCTCAGACTCAAGGCAAGATCGAACGCTGGCACAAAACCTTGAAGAACCGCATCCTACTCGAAAACTACTTCCTGCCCGGCGATCTTGAAGCCCAGATCGAAGCCTTCGTCGATCACTACAATCATCAGCGGTATCATGAGAGCATCAACAACGTCACACCAGCTGACGTCTACTTCGGGCGTGACAAAGCCATTCTAAGACAACGCGAAAGGATCAAACGAAAGACACTCGAAGCGCGACGCTTGCATCACCGCCAGCACGCCGCATAATCAAACCAACCAGATGAGCCAAACTCTCTCTTAAGTTAGGCCGCTCTTGGTCCTAAAAACCCTGACGACGGACAGTTAAACGGAATACTGATGTTCTAGAGGTCTTGTTCGAACAGTAGGCTGGCATCTAGACTACAGACACAGATGCTTCGTACAGCGAACAACGAGTTTCTGCATTGTCGGGGCTCGCCGTTTTCGAGAGAGCAAGAGACATGCAGTCAAAGGTCCGCTTTGGCTATATCGGCTCGGTCGCTTCGCAACCGCAGCGAAAGTCTGCTCTCCGCCAATTCTGTTGAAATAATAATGGGTTGCGCCGCAGCAAAGGGCCGCCAAAATGGTGGTCTGATCAACCCGTTCAGACCGGTTCCGGGAGTAGCTTGGCCATCTTACGAAGGTTCTGCGCGGTGGCTGCCATGGTGAACTCGTCCTTGGCTCCGTTTGGTCCTCTGAGGCGTAGTCGGTCCAGACCCATGATCTTCTTCATGTGAGCGAACAGCATTTCCACCTTCCGCCTGGCTCGGCGTGAGGCAACGAAGGCATCGGTCTCTGCAATGGCGCGGGCCATGTCTCGCGCGCCCTCATGAATTGATCGCGTGACCGCTCGCGTGGGCGTCTTTGGGCAGCACCGGTACTTCAGTTCGCACGTGTCGCAGTCCGACTTGAGAGAACGGTAGCGGACGGTCTCATCGTCTTTCACCTGTGGGCGGATTGTCTGGAATTGGCGGCGGCTCGTAAGCAGCTCCTTCCCGCCAGGGCATAGGTATCGGTCTTTGATATGATCGAATTGGAAGTCGGCGCGGGAAAATGTCTGATTGAAGCGCGAGGATTTATCTAGAACGGGAACATGCGGCTCGATCCCTTTCTCATGGACCAGCCAGCCGAGCGTCTCGGCGTTGCCATAGGCGCCATCGCCGACGAAGCGCTCAGGATACAGGCCAAACCTCTCTTCGACGCGATCAACCATGTCGAGCGCGGCGTTCACCTCAGCCTGGCGGATCGGCGCAGTGGTCTCGACATCGACGATAACGGCGTTTTCCAGATCAACCAGATAGTTGGTTGAATAGGCGAAGATCGAATAAGCCTTCTTCGCACCGGTGAACCTGGCGGCTGGATCGACCGGCGACAGCACCTTGGGCTTAACCGGTGTCGCGTCGCCGAAAGCGGCATCGTCCAGCGTCTCAAAGTATTCGTTGGTCGCGCGGGTGATCCGCTCGGGTGTCCAGCCAGCGGCCTCGACCTTGTTCAGCCGCTTCGCATCCGCCTGCACGATGGAGGCATCAACGCCGAACGCCTCACCGCCGACCAGGCCCTCGGCTATGCAGCGGGCAAGCACCGTCTCGAACAGATGCCGGAACAGATCGCTGTCACGGAAGCGACCATGCCGGTTCTTCGAAAAGGTAGAGTGATCCGGGATAGGGTCCGTGAGATCGAGGCGGCAAAACCAGCGATAGGCCAGGTTGAGATGCACTTCGTCACAAAGCCGCCGCTCTGACCGAATGCCCATGGCACAGCCCAGCAACAACATCCGGATCATCAGTTCCGGATCAATCGAGGGGCGGCCCTGGTGGCTGTAATACGGGGCGAGGAAACTGCGGATATCGCTGAGGTCCAGAAACCGATTGATCTTGCGCAGCAGGTGATCTGCCGGAACGTGATCCTCGATGCTGAATTCGTAGAATAGCGCTCCTTGCGCAACTTGCCTCGGCCCCATCATCCGCCCAATCCCTCTTTTCTTGGAACGATTGAATCAGGACTAAACCACTACTTCAACAGCGAGTTTTTCAACACCATTCGCCCATCACGCAAAGGAGAAGCAATCGCTCCCGGAGAGGGTACTAGTCCGCTTGACCATCGGTGGTACCTATGTGGTACCGTTGCCAGCCTTGGAAAACAAAGTTCTCTACATAAGTGTCTGAAATAATTGGTGAGCCCGACAGGATTCGAACCTGTGACCCACTGATTAAAAGTCAGTTGCTCTACCAACTGAGCTACGGGCCCGACCGAGGGATTGAGGTAGACGGGTCCTGACGGGTGGTCAAGAGGATTCGTCGGATTTCTGCGGCTTTGTCATCTGGTTTCGCAGGACTAGCAAGATTACTCCACTTCCACTATATCGCGCGGATGACAAGAACTCCCGCTTCGCCGCCGGTCCGGTTTCTCAAGATGCATGGGCTTGGCAATGACTTTGTAATTGTTGATGCGCGTACTGGAACCAACCCGGTGACGCCTGATCTGGTGCGCGCTTTGGGAGACAGGCATTGCGGCGTTGGGTTTGATCAGCTGGCTGTAATTCACACTGGCACCGATACCGACGTGCAACTGACATTCTGGAATTCCGATGGCTCCCTGTCCGGAGCTTGCGGCAATGCAACCCGCTGTATTGCGCGCCTTGTGATGGAAGAAACAGGACAGAAGCGCGTCACGCTCCGCACGGATTTCGATATCCTGATCGCCGAGGAGGCTGGCAACGGACTGACGCGCGTGAACATGGGGCGTCCGGCATTGGAATGGGAGCAAGTACCACTTGCGGCTGCCTCCGATACGGTTTCTCTGCCGCTCCCAGGCGCGCCTGGCGCGCTCAGCATGGGCAATCCGCATTGTGTTTTTGTGGTGGAGGATGCCGACGGGGCAGATATTGCAGCACTGGGAGCCGAATTCGAGACGCATCCCCTCTTCCCCGAGCGCACAAACGTGGAGATGGTTCAGGTGATGGCGCCCAACAGGCTGCGCTTGCGTATCTGGGAACGGGGCGTCGGCATCACCCTTGCTTCGGGGTCCTGTGCCTGCGCAGCTCTCGTGGCCTGCGTGCGCAAGGGCCTTACTGATCGGAAGGCAACTATCGTTGTTGACGGTGGTGTGATGGAAGGTGAGTGGCGCGACGATGGTGTATGGCTCACGGGGCCAACACAGAAGGTATTTGAAGGAACGCTCTCATCGGAGTTCACAACATGAGTGCACCGAGGTTTGAAACGTTCGGCTGTCGGCTCAATGCTTATGAGACGGAGGCCATGAAGGAACTGGCAGAAGGGGCTGGTATCGGCAATGCGGTGGTTGTGAATACCTGCGCGGTAACTGCCGAGGCTGTTCGTCAATCTCGCCAGCGCATCCGCAAACTTTCCCGCGAAAATCCGGATGCCCGGATCATCGTCACCGGATGTGCCGCACAAACGGAGCCTGAAACCTACCGCGACATGGCCGAAGTAGATCACGTGATCGGCAATCTTGAGAAGATGCGGGTGGAGACATGGGAGAAACTCTCCAGCCCCGATTTCATTGGCGAAACGGAGCGGGTGCAGGTGGACGATATCATGTCGGCTACCGAGACAGCGGGGCATCTGATTGATGGGTTCGGTACGCGCGCCCGTGCCTATGTGCAGGTGCAAAACGGATGTGATCATCGCTGTACTTTCTGCATCATACCCTACGGACGCGGCAATTCCCGCTCCGTTCCTGCAGGTGTGGTTGTCGAGCAGATCCAGAGACTGGTGGATCGGGGTTACAACGAGGTGGTGCTGACGGGCGTTGATCTTACAAGCTGGGGCGCGGATCTTCCGGCGAAGCCACAGCTTGGCAATCTCGTGAAGCGAATCCTTAGGCTGGTGCCCGATCTGCCACGGCTTCGCATCAGCTCCATTGACAGTATTGAGGCGGACCCTGCTCTGATCGACGCGATCGCCGGAGAGGCGCGCCTTATGCCGCATCTACATCTCTCCCTTCAGGCTGGGGACAATATGATCCTCAAGCGCATGAAGCGTCGGCATTTGCGCGAGGATGCCATCCGGTTCTGCGAAGACATGCGCAAGGCGCGTCCGGATATCGTCTACGGGGCGGATATCATTGCCGGATTTCCGACGGAGACGGACGCGATGTTCGAGAACTCGCTGCAGCTGGTGGAAGAGTGTGGCCTCACATGGCTGCATGTTTTCCCTTATTCCGCGCGGGAGGGAACGCCGGCTGCGCGGATGCCGAAAGTGAATGGTGCTGCCATCAAGGAAAGGGCTGCAATGCTGCGAGCTGCGGGCGAGGAGCAGGTTGCCCGGCATCTGGCTGCGCGCGTTGGCAGCAAGGGCGAGATCCTGATGGAAACGCCGATGCGCGGGCGACTCGCCGATTTCACGGAAGTGGATCTGGCAGAGCAGGCTCCGGAAGGCGCATTGGTTCAGGCAAATATTACGGGAACCAGCGGCACGCGGCTCACCGGAAAGCTTGTCTAGAGCGTTTTGCTTTCAACTCGAAAGAAGCCTTATCACCTAATGCGTTGAAATCTTTGGCTTCAGGCAGCGATATGTGTTTCAAGTTTAAAGCGAGACGCTGTAGCCGCTAGCGCGCAATCGCTGCCTCATACCAGGCGACAATCAGTGCCCTTTCGGCCTCTTCCATATAGCTTACATTTGCCGGTGGCATCGCGTGGCTACGGCCAGCCTGAAGGTAGATCTCCCGGGCATGGGCCGCTATTTGCGCCTCCGTCTCCAGCAGCACGCCCTTCGGAGCCCAGCGGATGCCTTCCCAACTTGGCACGTCCGCATGGCACATCGCGCAACGGCCCATCACCGTCAATGTAACATCCTCAAACCCGGCGGCGGAGGCAAACTGCCTCTGAAGTTTGCTTAATGAAATATCCTCCACGGCGTCTCTTCGCTCAACGCCCGGTTCGGTTGACAACCATGCGATGACGATCATGAGAATGGCTGAGGCGGGCCATGCCCATGTCGGGTTTCCGCTGCGGCTATGGATCGAATTGAAGTAGTGGCGGATCAGAACCCCGACAAGAAAAATGAGACTTGCGATGATCCAGTTATACTCTGTGGCGAAGGCCAGCGGGTAGTGATTGGAGAGCATCAGGAACAGGACCGGCAGGGTGAGGTAGTTGTTGTGGGTAGAGCGCTGCTTCGCGATCTTTCCGTATTTAGGGTCCGGAACACGCCCGGCTTTCAGATCCGCAACGACGATCCTTTGGTTGGGCATGATGACGAAAAACACATTCGCCGACATGATGGTTGCGGTAAAAGCGCCCAGATGCAGCAATGCCGCACGGCCTGAGAACACTTCCGTATAGCCCCATGCCATCGCCACTAGGATTATGTAGAGTCCAAGCATGAGACGCGTATTGTCGTCTCCGAAGCGAGATTTGCAGATCAGATCGTAAGCGATCCAGCCAAACACAATGGATGCGAGCGATATTGCGATCGCGGAAGACACGGGGATATCTGCAACATTGGGATCAACGAGATAGAGATCCGCGCCCGCATAATAAATGATGCACAGCATCGCGAAGCCCGAGAGCCAGGTCGCATAGCTTTCCCATTTGAACCATGTCAGATGCTCGGGCATCTCTGCCGGTGCCACCAGATACTTGCGCACATGATAGAAACCGCCACCATGCACCTGCCATTCCTCGCCATGCGCACCGGGCGGCAGATCATCAGCCTTTCGTAACCCGAGATCGAGCGCGATGAAGTAAAAAGAGGAGCCGATCCAGGCGATACCGGTGATGACGTGCAGCCAGCGCACGACAAAGGCCATCCAGTCCCAGGCCACCGCAAAATCATACATCATCTAACTGCCCCGATACGTAGAGTAGCCGTAAGGCGAGAGAAGCAGCGGCACATGATAATGAGCTTGGGCATCCTCCACCCCGAACCGGATAGGGATCTGATCGAGGAACTTCGCGCCATCGGGTGCAAGCCCGGCGGCTTGCAGATAGGGACCGCAAAAGAAGATCAGTTCATACTGCCCCTCTTTGAGTTTTCCCATAGGTAAAATCGGGCTATCCGTCCGCCCATCGGTATTTGTTATCATGGTCTCCAGCTTTTTGTGCGAGTTGCCGGAAACGCGATAGAGCGCAATCTCGATTCCCTCTGCCGGGCAGCCCCGTGCCGTATCAAGCACATGTGTGGTAAGATAGCCTGCAGTTGCCATGATAAGCTCCTCTCTTGCTCGGACTGTGGCCAAAACGTAAGCAAATGCCAATGATCCGCGGCGCAATGCAGCAATTTCTTTGAATTGTGCCAAACGATCTGCATCTTAGGCCGTCACTCATGAGGCACCAATGAACCGCTACCTCCGGGATATGCAGGGCTACGGCTCGAACCCGCCACACCCGCACTGGCCGGACAACGCGGCAATCGCTGTGCAATTTGTGGTGAACTACGAGGAAGGTGGCGAGAACAACATTCTCCACGGTGATGCCGCCTCCGAAGCCTTCCTCTCGGAGATCGTGGGTGCAGCCGCGTGGCCGCAACAGCGCCACTGGAACATGGAATCGATTTACGAATACGGCGCACGCGCGGGTTTCTGGCGACTGCATCGTATGTTCACGGAGGCGGATATCCCTGTCACCGTCTACGGTGTTGCCACCGCTCTCGCCCGTGCACCTGCTCAGATTGCGGCAATGCAGGATGCCGGATGGGAGATCGCAAGCCACGGCCTGAAGTGGATTGAATACCGGGACTACTCCGAAGTTGATGAACGGGCCGATATGAAGGCCGCGATTCAGCTGCACGGGGAGGTAACCGGCGAGCGCCCCCGCGGCTGGTATACGGGCCGCTGCTCCGAAAATACGGTTGATATCATCACGGATGAGGGTGGTTTTGCCTATGTCTCGGATAGTTATGCCGACGATCTGCCGTACTGGCACCATCACGATGGCCGCGATCAATTGATCATCCCCTATACGCTTGATGCCAACGATATGCGCTTTGCCACGCCACAGGGCTTCAATTCCGGCGATCAGTTTTTCAGCTATCTGAAGGACAGCTTCGATATGCTTTACGCAGAAGGTCTGGCGGGGGCACCGAAGATGATGTCCATCGGCCTTCATTGTCGCCTTGCCGGGCGGCCGGGAAGAGCCGCCGCCCTGAAGCGCTTTGTCGAATACGTAAAAAGCAAGCAGCGCGTCTGGTGCGCCCGCCGCATCGACATCGCCGAACACTGGCATGAGGTACACCCTGCGCCCGCGCATATCCAACGCCCCTCCCAAATGGAAAAATCCGTCTTTGTTGCAGCTTACGGCGGAATATTCGAACACTCCGAATGGATCGCTGAACGTGCCCACGCACTGGAACTCGGCCCAGCCCATGATACAGCAACGGGCCTGCATAACGCGCTCGCCCGTGCATTCCGCGCGGCTTCACGCGACGAGCAGCTTGGTGTTCTCCGTGCCCACCCGGATCTTGCAGGCAAGCTTGCAGCCGCCAGAAGCCTCACCGCAGCTTCCACTGCGGAGCAGGCAAGCGCTGGCCTTGACGCGCTGACGCATACAGAGCGCACTACCTTTACCGACCTCAATACGCGCTACACGGAGAAGTTCGGTTTTCCTTTCATCATCGCTGTCAAAGGCCTCACCAAGTTTGAGATCCTCGCAGCTTTTGAGCGCCGTATTACCCAGAATGCCGCTACAGAGTTTGCCGAAGCCTGCCGACAGGTCGAAAGCATTGCCTTCCTCCGTCTGAAAGATCTTCTGCCATGACCAACCCTTACGAAGCGCCTGCTGGCGGCTTGCCACCACAAACCCGCATCCTTACCGGCCGCGCCAAGTTCACCAATTCCTACGCCGTTATCCCGAAGCTGGTTCATGCGGATATCGTCACCACACGCTTTCCGTTCTGGGAAGAGAGCCGTTCCTGGGTGCTGGCCCGACCTCTCAGCGGCTTTGCCGAGACTTTCTCGCAATACATCATGGAGGTGCTGCCGGGGGGTGGTAGTGATCAGCCCGAGCCTGAGCAGGGAGCCGAGGCAGTGCTGTTTGTGCTCGAAGGTGGGCTCTCCCTCACTTTGAACAGCGATGTTCATGCGCTTGTGCCGGGAAGTTATGTCTACGTCGCTCCAGGTGCTGCGTGGCAGCTTCGCAACCTCACGGATGAGAAAGCAAACTTCATCTGGATCCGTAAAGAGTATCAATCTGTCAGCGAGATACCCGCGCCGGCCTCGTTCGTGACCCACGAGGATATGGTAGCGCCCATCTCCATGCCGGATACAGATGGCAAATGGTCCACCACACGGTTCGTGAACCCTGATGATGTTGCGCATGATATGCATGTTAACATAGTCAATTTTGAGCCTGGCGGCGTGATCCCTTTTGCGGAAACGCATGTGATGGAGCATGGGCTTTATGTGCTTGAGGGCAAGGCCGTCTACCGGCTAAACACCGATTGGCTGGAGGTGGAAGCGGGCGACTTTCTCTGGCTCCGCGCGTTTTGCCCGCAGGCCTGCTATGCGGGCGGGCCCAACCGGTTCAGGTATCTTCTCTACAAGGATGTGAACCGGCATCCGAAGCTGAAGCTCTGATGCAGACGCTTGTCGCATGCCCTCTCACGGCCGAGGCGTTTTCCCCCTTCGGAGATGTGATTGCGGCAGGCGCAACACCCCACCGGCTCATCAACGAAGGCAAATGTGGGCGCTTCCATGATCTTGCAAGAATCGATTGTGCCGAAGGTGCCGTGGGCCTCAACGTTTTCCGCGCCACGGCCTACACGCCGCCCCTGCGGCCCAGGCTGGTAGAGCGGCATCCGCTTGGGTCTCAGGCATTCATGCCCCTCTCACCCGATCCCTTTCTCGTACTGGTGGCGGAGGATGCCAACGGTATACCGGGCACGCTCCACGCCTTTGTCACCCTAGCGGGCCAGGGTGTGAACTATCATCGCAACACTTGGCACGGGGTTCTCACTCCGCTTGTGTCGCAGGATTTTCTCGTGGTCGATTATGTCGGCCCTCACCAGAATTTGGAGGAGCATATCTTCAAGGATCCACCAGAGATCCGGCTTCCCAATTAAAGCGCCCGGGAGAAGCGCGTCCCCTCAACAGGAAGGTTTAAGCATGGCAAGCGACACTTCGATCGGAACAGCAGAGCAGCTACGCGATCCGAACTACACACCGGGGCTGCACAAGGCGATACCGCTTGGCATCCAGCACGTGCTGGCGATGTTTGTCTCAAACGTCACGCCCGCGATCATCGTGGCGGGTGCCGCGGGCTTCGGGTTCGGGTCCAACTCACCCGATTTCCCGGAATTGCTCTACCTCATCCAGATGTCCATGCTTTTCGCAGGCATCGCCACGCTATTTCAGACAATCGGCGTGGGCCCTGTTGGCGCGAAGCTTCCCATCGTTCAGGGCACCAGCTTTGCGTTTATCCCCATCATGATCCCTCTCGTGGCCGGAAAGGGCGTCGACGGCCTCGCAGCACTTTTCGGTGGCGTGATAGTCGGCGGTCTCTTCCATGCCCTGATAGGCACTTTCATCGGCAAAATTCGCTTTGCCCTGCCCCCTTTGGTTACCGGGCTCGTCGTCACGATGATCGGATTGGCGCTGGTGAAAGTTGGTATCGAATACGCCGCAGGAGGAGTGCCCGCCAAGGCCACGAACAACCCTGAATACGGAAGCCTGCTCAACTGGTCGGCTGCCCTCATGGTTATCTTCGTCACCCTAGGCCTGAAATTCTATGCCAAGGGAATGCTCGCGGTTTCCGCAGTGCTTGTCGGGATCATCGTCGGGTATTTCTATGCTCTCGGGGTGGGTATTCTCTCCTTCGAGGCCGTTGCGACCAGCTGGGAACGGGCTGCCGCGTTCGCCTTGCCACAGCCCTTCAAATACGGGTTTGAGTTCAGCATTGCCGCGATCATAGGCTTCTGCCTGATGGCCTTCGTTTCCGCCGTTGAAACGGTGGGAGACGTCTCGGGCATCACGAAAGGTGGCGCAGGCCGAGAAGCAACGGATACGGAAATTCAGGGAGCAACCTACGCAGATGGCCTTGGCACGGCTCTCGCAGGCATTTTTGGAGGGTTTCCCAACACATCCTTCAGCCAGAATGTCGGCCTGATCGCGATGACAGGTGTTATGAGCCGCCACGTCGTTACGATCGGCGCGATCTTTTTGATCATCTGCGGTCTGGTACCAAAGGTTGGCGGTGTGATCCGCACTGTGCCTATTGAGGTTCTGGGCGGCGGCGTGATCGTGATGTTCGGGATGGTCGTTGCGGCTGGCGTCTCGATGCTGTCGGATGTCAACTGGAACCGGCGCAATATGGTCATTTTCGCCACTGCTCTCTCTGTTGGACTCGGCCTGCAACTTGAAGTGCTGAACGTAGCTCCAGGCGCGCCTAACGCACTTCAGTACTTGCCGGATACCCTGCGCGTGTTGGCAGCATCCGGCATTCTGCCAGCAGCTCTCATCGCCATCACCCTTAACCTTCTGCTGCCAAATGACCTGATTGGCGATACCTCCGAGATCTCGGGCGGAATGTCCGGCAAGCGGTAGGAAAGCAGGACCGGCCCCATGAGGGCCGGTCCTGATCGGTCACTCCAGCTCTGCCATCCTGTCTTCCAGATGCTCGGCCAAGGGCGCGTATCCGATCATTCGCAAATCCTCCGATTTGGGCCTCATGCCTGCAGCAAACAGCAGATCCGCGCAGCCGATATGGTCGCGCTCATCTGTATTCAAGCGGTTGTCTGCCCCGTGGATCAGCGTGCCGAACGCATCGCCTCCGTAAGCGTTTACATGGCGCAGATCCGGCGCAAGACTGAGGAAAAACTCGGTATAATCGGACAAACCGGCCCAGACTGCAGAGTGGAGCGGCGTCATACCCATGTGATCCGGAACGTTCGGATCAAATCCCGCCGCGACAAGCGCCTTGAGATGCGGCAGACGCCCCGGCTGCAATACGACCTGCGTCAGGATTGCCTTGTCCTCATCCGTTAGGGCACCGGAGTCAATCTGCCCATAGTTTTTTCCCTTGGCACAATGCGCGAGTGCTTCCTCTGTGGGGTCAAGAGGCGTGGCGTGGCCCATTGACGCTAACGCTTCGGCAACGGGCGCGTTTCCAAATATTTGTGCAGTGGCAAACGGCGTGTGGCCGTGCCAGACCCTCCGCGGATCCGCGCCATGATCTAGTAGCAGGGCGCAAATCTCACCGCTGGCCCAGCGCCGCGCTGTTTGATGAAGGGCTGGAATTGTGTCTATCGGTTCACCAGAAGGATGATCCAGTACGGCCTCATCCGGGTTGGCACCAGCCTTGAGCAACAGACGCACCATCTCTGCGTTGTTGAAGTCGATCGCACGAGGCAGTGCATTCGTTCCCGTGGGTTTGGCTTTGTACTCCAAAAGCAGATGCAAACCATCCAGATGCCCAAGTTCGGTGGCGTGATAGAGGCTCTCATTGTCGTCCGGGGTCGCTCCATGCTCCAGCAGCCACCGCGCAAGCACCATGTTGTCAGCATGCGCGAGGGCGCCATAGAGAGCGGAGAGAAGATGCTCTGAGTCTGGCTCAAACGGATAGCCATCGTTTACATCTGCCCCTGCATCTACAAGTGCTTTGGCGATAGCCAGCATATCATCACGAAGCTCCGGCGCGCGCTTGTGATGGCGCGAGAAGGCCAGATGCAGGATCGGGCTGCGGATACCTACAAGACGTGTTGCCGCACTACTATCCGCCGCAAGCGCAGACAAGACAGCCTCTCTTCGGTAAAGCGCAATCTGCAATCCGAGGTTATGCTCGGGAAGGTCCGGCTCCTGCGCAAGCAGTTGATCTACCATCCAATTCCAGCCGCGATAGAGTGCATATTTCAGTCGCTCGGCTCGCTCGTCCCGGCTCATTGCGGCGAGTTCCACCGCGTGTTTCAGCTTTGGCCAGCTTTCATGGCCCGCTTCCTTCGCGACAACGTGCAGGATATCCGCGTGCCGGATCTCAGGCTTGTCGATCACGTCGCCCACGCGCGCGATCGCGTTTGCATCGCCTGTACGGAATGCCTTTTTGAGTGCCTTTGCGGCACGCCGATAGCTCTCGATTTCAGAAGTCACAGGTCTTCCCCCATGGTTTGCCCCGATGGTTCGCTGCCCGGGAGAATGGAGAAAAACCGAAAGGTTTTCTGGGTAGTCCAAGGTGCATTGCGCTGTCCGCGAACCCGGTTGCCGCCTTGTCGGCAAACTCAAAATAGCGCGTCCTTCCCTTTGGCGCAATGCTCTCAAGTGCTTTGACCTTCGCGCAGTGGTCTGGTTTCCTTTCGGGCGAAGGAGCAGTGTTCATGGACGCACAACTGAAGGTGGGTGTTGTACAAATGTGTTCGGGAACGACGCATGCGGGCAATATTGAAACCGTGAAGGACGGGGTTCTGGAAGCTGTGGGAAAGGGCGCTCAACTGATTGCCCTGCCCGAGGTTGCAGGCCTGATGAACCGCAATGCAGCCGTGGCACGGCAATCAATAACTGCGGCAAAGGATGACGTTTTTATCAAGCTTTGCCAATCGCTTGGCAGAAATAACAACGTCTGGATCCACCTGGGGTCCACACCAGTTCTGGCGCCAGACGGCAGGTTTCTCAATCAGTCGGCACTCATCAATCCGAGCGGGGAAATCTGCGCGCGTTACACCAAGATCCACCTCTTTGATGCCCATGTTGAGGGGCACAAGCCTATCCAGGAAAGCAAACGCTTTGCTCCGGGAGATGAGGCCGTGCTGGCCGAAACGCCGTGGGGACACTGGGGGCTTTCAATATGTTATGATTTGCGCTTCCCCCATCTCTATCGGGATTATGCAAAGGCCGGGGCATCGCTGATTTTCGCGCCTTCGGCCTTCACCATGCCGACGGGTGAAGCGCATTGGGAACTGTTACTGCGGGCCCGGGCGGTGGACACCGGTGCTTTCATTATTGCCGCCGCTCAGGCAGGCCTACACGAGGACGGCAGAGAGAGCTGGGGGCATTCCATGATTGTCGATCCGTGGGGGCGTGTTTTGATGGATCTTGGACGCAAGGCACCGCGTGTCGAGATGTTGGAATTGGATCTATCTGAGGTGGGAAAAGCGCGGGCTCAAGTGCCTTCTCTAGCCAATGAAAGGCCCTATTCCAAAAGCTGGGTTTGGTAATGTTTTGGTACCGGTTTGGTAGTGCAAAATTCCCGGCCGTTATTCGTAGATTTTGACCCGTTGGTGCACCTGGCCCAAACCAGGTTCCTACCCGGAAATCCGGGATTGCGCCATCAGGGCCAGTCGCTCCTTGTCGATGATCTCAATCCGACTGTTATGCGTTTCGATCACGCCATAGTCGCGCAGCCGCTTGAGCTCCCGGTTGATCGTCTGTCGTGAGCAACCGATCAGTTCTGCTAGGAACAGCTGGTTTTCGGCGATTACCGGATTGGTGGCAGACAGGTATTTGAGATAGGCGCAGAGGCGCTGCTCAATCGGATAGCAGCTATCGACCACCTTGAACTGGTTGGAGCGATCCAGCCGCATGTAGAGGACTTGCATAAGGTTGCGGAGAAAGAGCTGCGTGCGGACCGCTTCAAAGAGCTGGGTTTTTGAGCAGACCAGCATGGTGGCGTTTTCGCTCGTCTCACATGAGGCAGTGCAGACTTTATCTGCCAGCATCTCCAGCTCACCCACAATCTCGCCCTGCGCGGCGCGGTGCAAAAGCACACGCTGGCCATCATTGCTGGTGTTGAAGATATCGAGCGTTCCGTGCGCGACAATATAGACGCCATCCGGAAAGCTGCCCTCCATCAAAATCTGGGTGCGTTTGCGCAGAACGCGAACGCTGCATCTATCGAGGAAGTCTCTGATGAAAGGTTTTGGCAAATCTTCGAAGAAGAGTGCTTTTGCGAGATGCGGAAACTGTTCGCTGACCTTCATGGAGACCTTACATAGATAAAAACTGTCAGCACTGTGGCGCTGGGTCTTGTATCAAACATGTCCTATTTGTCGCGGATGGGCAATCCCGGTTCGGATTTTCATTTCCGCAGAGCGGGAGAGGCGGTTTCACAAATGGCATACAACCTTAGGCTTATCGAATGTTTTCCCATTCACTCGCCTTTTTCGCGATGGTGACACGAAAACTGGCCCGTAAATCTTTGGATTTTCGGCGCTTTGGAGCGGAATTGCCATTCCGCCTACTTTCTGATTTCTGCGCACACATGTGTAACATATGCGACATACGTTCAGAACCAACGTGATAGTGTAGCGGAAGAGGTCGCGTTGTTCGCGACTGATGGAAGCCTTGCTTGTTGTATTGAGCCTGTCTTCCTTAACCACTGCCGCACCTTCGGGGGGGATACCAGGGTGCGGCGGTGGTTTCCTGCTTTTCTACCCGCAATCCGCTCCGCCTTCGCTTATTCGCTTGATGCGCTTGTCAGGGTCATGCGAACTTGCCGCAATTGCGGACCGCAGAGACGGGAGAGACAAGTGAAACCGAATACGACCCTGCCGGAGCTGCCGGTCAAGACACCGGAAGGCCTCTCTCCCAGCCTTCATGAAACCGCAGCCGCTGCGGTAGAGGACCTGCAGGAGCGGTATCGCGAGGCAACGGCTTTCCTGAGGGAACACTTCGATGCCGTCATGCGGGGGGCACCGCCGGAGGGGCGGTACAGGGCATATTACCCTCAGTTGTCGATCACCACATCAAGCTACGCCAAGGTGGACAGCCGCCTTTCGTTCGGCCACGTGGCAGAGCCGGGGCGGTATGGCGCAACGATTACGCGGCCCGATCTCTTTGGGAACTATCTGCATCAGCAAATCAGCCTGCTTCTGGAAAATCATAATGTGCCGATTGTGGTAGAAACCTCCGATACACCCATCCCGCTGCATTTTGCGATGGATGCGGGGCGACATGTTGAAGGTGCCATTGAGGATCATCTGGACAGGCCATTGCGCGATCTGTTCGATGTGCCGGATCTTAACACCACCAACGACAATGTCGTGAACGGGATCGGTGTGATTGATGGCGAAGGATTGCGGGCACTCGCCCCCTTCAGTGCGCAGCGGGTGGATTACTCTCTGGCGCGGTTGGCGCATTATACGGCCACAGCACCTGAGCATTTTCAGAACCATGTTCTGTTCACGAACTACCAGTTCTACATGGATGAGTTTGTGACATATGCGGAAGCGATGATCCGCGATGAGGCTTCGGGCTATGTGGCGCTCGTGGCACCGGGCAACCATATGCTTACGCGAAATGGCGAGAGCGGTACGCCTGCTTCCAAGATGCCGCAGATGCCGACCTACCATCTGACACGGAAAGATGGTTCCGGCATCACGATGGTGAATATCGGGGTCGGACCTTCGAATGCCAAGACGATCACCGACCATATCGCCGTGCTGCGCCCCCATGTCTGGCTGATGCTCGGCCATTGCGCGGGGCTTCGGAACAGCCAATCGCTCGGCGACTATGTGCTGGCCCACGCCTATGTGCGGGAGGACCATGTGCTGGATGATGATCTGCCCGTCTGGGTGCCGATCCCGGCGCTGGCTGAAGTGCAGGTGGCGCTGGAGGAGGCCGTGGAAGAGGTGACAAACCTCGAAGGATACGAGCTGAAGAAGATCATGCGCACCGGTACGGTAGCCACGATCGACAACCGGAACTGGGAGCTGCGCGATCAGTCCGGCCCGGTGCACCGGCTGAGCCAGAGCCGCGCGATTGCGCTGGATATGGAGAGTGCGACGATTGCTGCCAACGGCTTCCGGTTCCGGGTGCCTTACGGAACACTGCTTTGTGTTTCGGACAAACCCTTGCACGGGGAGCTGAAGCTGCCCGGAATGGCCACGCAATTTTACAAGACGCAGGTGGCGCAACATCTGCTCATCGGGATCCGGACGATGGAAAGCCTGCGGGAGATGCCGCTGGAGCGGCTGCATTCGCGCAAGCTGCGTTCCTTCGAGGAAACTGCGTTTTTATAGCGTCTTTGCCGCCGCAAACTCGGAAAAATCCAAGAAAATAAGGAATTCGGAGTTGAGTTTTCTCACGGGATTGGATTTAGTCGCTCCACCCATCGAGATCGATTGGCGGAAAACAAAAACAGGACACTCAGGGAGCTACAAAAATGGCCCAGAAACCAATGACAAAAACACAGCTGGTTGCAGCGCTGGCTGAAAAGACCGGTGGCGACAAAAACTCAGCGAATACAATGCTTTCGGCTTTGACCGAGATTGTTACAGATGAAGTTGCCGCGGGTGGTGCGGTGACGCTTCCCGGCCTTGGCAAGTTTGCCTGCCGTGAGCGGCCCGCACGTATGGTGCGCAACCCGGCCACGGGTGCGCAGGTACATAAAGACGCGGATCGCGTTGCGAAAGTGACCATTGCGAAAGCTCTGAAAGACGTGATTAACGCCTGATTTTACAGGCGATTGTGAACGGGGCCGGCCTTTGGGACGGCCCTTTTTGGTGACTGAATGGCTTTTTGCATTCTGCATGAATAATTTTTGACAGCTTCATAGGCCGTCTGTTGCACCCGAAGCACGCGCTGATGACAACTGCCCGGAAGTCGCGCAGCTTTGACCCAATCAGACAGAGCTGGTCTTTCGAGTTGTCTTGATCCAAGCGCCAAGCACCGCCAGCCCAATGGCGGGAGTGCGGGACAAACCGGACTTGTGAGATTGCGGCTTTTGCTGGCTTAGAAAGCCTTAACATATCCGATCGACGCCCACACTCGTAACCTCGAAGCATTGCTTGATCTGAACAACAGATCTCTGGTCATGCAGGATTACGACATCATGGCATGCGCAGTTGCAGCAAAAATTCGATACTTCTTTGCTTGGTTCGTTCCGGGCATTCTCCGTGCGCGCATTCGGAGCCATTTCGGTACGTTTATTGACGTGAAAGTCAAAGTCATATGGCGGTCTATATCTGGAGACGCAGGCTTATACCTTTGAGGCGTGGTTTCTGGCCGATAACTGCTGCGATCCAGAGGGATTGCTGCCGGAAAGAAACGGGCCATCAGAGCGCTGTGCTCCGATGACCCTGATCATACGAACTGAGGCTGGTAGATGTCCTTGCCTCAGAACGATTGCGCTGGATGAGGCCGCTTACTGCCCCACCACCTTGAATTCGATCCGCCGGTTGCGGCTTTTGTTCTCAAGGGATGTGTTCGGCACAACGGGCTCCGCCTCGCCGTAGCCGCGCGATTGCATCCTTTCTGCCGGAATTCCGCGGTTGGAGAGATATGTGGCAACGGACGTGGCGCGTGCTTCCGAGAGGCGCTGGTTTACTGCCTCGGATCCATCCGAATCCGTGTGGCCGCCCACTTCGATCACCATTTCCGGGCAGCGCGACACAACATCATAGAGTGTATCGAGCAATGCGGTACTTTTATCGTCCAGCCGCGCGCTTCCGGGGCGGAAATAGATGTTACCAGCGCGAGACAGGATCTCGAACCGGCCAACGCAGGCGGCCGTGTCGAAGTTGCCTTGTGTTTCTACAGCAGCCGAGGCCGGATTGTCGGAATTGTCTTCCACGTCATCGTCGTCGTCGTCATCCTTAATGGCAGCAAGCTGCGCGCCGCCAATCACATTCCGCGCGAAGACAAAATCAAACGTCACCGAGCTTGAAGGGACGATCTGCACATTAGCTGCTTCCTCCAGCTTCTCCACACCGTCCATCAGGTTGAAATCCTTGACGGCCAGCGCGATTGGAGTGGTCGTGGCGACTGATACGATATCGGAGCTGAGCAAGGATATCGACACTTCGGCCACAAGATCCTTGGTGACGCCATGAAGTTCGATTGAATACGGCAGTTGCATCGTCTTGCGCCGAACTGTGGCGAGATCCGCAAGATCGCGTTCGCTGAGCTGTGCAGTGATGGTGGCCTTTGGGTACTGGAATGTCTCGAAGAACAGGAATCGCATGCGGACATTCCGCAAATCCACCTTGGTATCAACCGAATCGAGAAGGATCTCGACTGTCGCCTTACCGCTCTCGTCGATTGTGCCGGAGTAGGTTGCAAATGTGCTCGATTCGACAACCGAACTGTTCTTGATGGATTGGAACGTCAGGGTGGATTGATCGGCATTCAGCGTCCATCCATCCTCGAATGCATCATCCTGTGCTAGCGCGGCTGCGGACATCGCCATCCAAAGCCCCGTTATCGCAGCTAAAAATCCAAAACCGTATTTACGCATCTGAAGACCCAATCTCTCTTAGCTTTCGGGAGTGTGCATATCTTCTGGCACAAAACATTTTCCGATTTTGTAATGATTGCGACAGATATCGCTAAAGGTACCCCTAAATTCGATTTCAATCAACGCTCGCTCAAGGCTGGCGTTTTCAAGCAGCTGATTTTCAGGTACCCCTTTTTGCCAGTATGATGGCTCCTGCGTATATCTATTCGGATTATAGTTCTTATGAGTGCAGCCTGTGTCTTGATCGCCGATATCTCCGGCAGCACCCCCCTCTATGAGCGTTTGGGGAACACAGCGGCGCTGGCGGAAATCAACCGTTGCCTGGATAGCCTGAAAGCCGTTGTGGGTGAGGGGGGCGGAGAGTTTGTCAGCTCCAAGGGTGATGATGTGCTGGCCCTTTTTGATCATCCTGATCGCGCGCTTTCCGCTGCCATGGAGATGCTCCGCCGCCATGCCGATGATGTGCTTTCAATTCACGCAGGGCTTTACTGGGGGGAGCTGGTGCATTCGGGAGAGAATGTTTATGGCAAGCCGGTTTACACGGCAGCCCGGCTGGCGGCATTGGCCAAACCCTGCGAGGTTCTTCTGGGGGATACATGCTTTGACATGCTGAGCGCCGAGAGCAAGGCGCATCTGACGGCAATCGGAACGCTGCAACTCAAGGGTAAGCCGAAACCGACTGATGTGCATTCCTATGTTCATGTGGGTGCTGCGCTGACCCACACCGTTACCATGCACCCCCGTGCGATGCGCGTGGACAGGAACAGTTTCGCGCTTTTGTCTTGCGGAGAGAAGACATGGCGCCTCTCTGAAGGGAAGGTGTTTACGGTTGGCCGCTCCGACGATTGCAGTTTTGTTCTGCGAGAGGCGTGGGTATCCCGCCAGCACGCAAAGCTTTCGGTTACCCGTGGGCTTGTGGAATTCACGGATCACAGCTCCACCGGCAGTTTCGTGATTTCGGGTGATCAGTCCGAGATCGAGATATGCCGCCAGTCCATCGTACTGAGCGGGGCTGGCAGCATATCTCTTGGCATTCCGCATGCCGAGCCGAAATCCATTCCGCTGAACTTCGAGATTGCCGAAATAGCTGAGGCGCCCGCTTCGCTTGCACGCAAGGAAGAGACCGAACAGGCAAAAGATGATGAGTGAGTGCCTGCAGAAAATATGATATACGTTTCGTTAGTACTTTAGTTCTTATCTGACGCGTGCAGTGTTCGGGCATGTCTTCGAAAGATGGAGTGAAGATCGTTATGTAGGTTGCAAGTTGCGTGTTGGCTGAGAGATCCAAAAGATAGCTCAGTACATATCTCCTTTTTTGAAATGGGAGCAGGCATGCCCTGAATTTGCCACGTTCATGGTTAGTGTCGCGAAGAGTCACGTATGGCACAGCTACGGGCTCGATTAAGTGGTTAGGGTGCGGCAATAGCCGTGAAAAAGGAGTTCCCAGGAGATGTTTAGAGCGCTTGCCCTTGCCTTCCTAGTAAGTTGCATTGCCTCCATTTCTGCTGCCGAGAAGCGGATCGCGCTGGTGGTTGGCAACGGAGATTACGAGACGATCGCGTCTCTGAAAAATCCGGTAGCGGACGGCCGGCTGATTTCCGAGACACTGGAGGAACTTGGCTTCGAGGTAACGCTTGTAAGCAACGGCGATCTGGCAACACTGCGGCTGCGCGTTGCCGAGTTCGGCCGCGCGTTGAGAGCGGCGGGCAAGGACGCTACCGGGCTGTTTTACTATGCCGGCCACGGCGTTCAATCCTTCGGAACCAACTACATCCTGCCGGTCGATACCAGCCTGACCGACGCGGCAGATCTTGATCTGGTGGCATTGGAAGCGGCTTCGATCCTGCGCCAGATGTATTCCGCACGGAACAAGACGAATATCTTCATTCTGGATGCCTGCCGCGATAACCCGTTCGATACGATTGCGGAATTTGGCGATACGGGCCTTGCAGAAATGAATGCGCCCACAGGAACCTACATGGCATTTGCCACCGCGCCGGGGGCCGTGGCTCTTGACGGCCGGGCGGGCAACAGCGCCTTCTCGGCTTCGCTCGCCAAGGCCCTGAAGGTGGAGAACAGCCCAATTGAACAGGTTTTCAAGACGGTGCGCGTGGATGTGCTGGAGAAGACCCGGGGGGCGCAGACGCCTTGGTCCACCTCGTCCCTCACCGACGAATTCGTGTTCGCCAAGGGCCCCGAAGTAACGCCCGGTGCCGATCCGGCGCAACAGGCATGGGAAGTGGCCCGCAGATCGCGTGATGCACTTGATCTGACATTGTTTTTGCGGAGCAACCCCGACAGCCCCTATATCGAGGAAGCACGCGCGCTTCTGGCAGAAGTGATTGCGGAAGAATTGATGCCGCAGGACGTGGCGAGCACACGGACCGTGGCACCGGTGCTTTCCGAGGCTGAGCTCATCGAGAAGGCCCGGACCAGCGGTACGTTGGAGGATTACGCGGCCTATATCGCAGCTTATCCGAACGGCACATACGCAGAGCTTGTTCAGTACGAAATCTCGATCCTGCGTGAAAAGGCCATCGAAAACGGTGAGGCACCCGAAGAGACAGAACTGGCAAACCTTGCCATTGCCACTGCGCCGGAGCCAGGGCCCGTTACGCTTGCGACACCTATCGCCACTGGCCCTGAGCAAATTCTCGGGCTGACGATAGACGAGGTGATCATAAGCCGCCCCCTGTTTCCTCCCATCGAGGATCTGCCCGAAGAGTTCTGGGCCGAAAAGGTCTGCACTGATTGCCACCAATGGAACCCTGAGCGTCTCTGCACCCAGGCACAGGTATATCTTGGCACCGATGTGGAACGCTCCCTCAGCAAACAACACCCTTTCGGCGGTGCCTTTAAAAAGCATCTCAGTCTCTGGGCTACAAACGATTGCCGGTAACTCCTGCGGCGCGCGTGATCGGTTGATATACGACTGTTAATAAAAGACTTTCTGGTTCGCCTTTTAACTTTCGGAACATTTTTCATGCAGGCCGTTGGCTATGGTCTCGGCAGACAGACAATCCATGCGCGGGCCACCCCGCGCCAACAAAAGTGACCAGGGACGGAATATGAGCCTGACAGACCTTCTCATCGCACATTCGGATGACGCCCCCAGTGGTGAGAACCTCGAATATGACGCGCTTTTCACCGACCTTCAGCTGGCCGCCGCCGCGAAGGAGGAACGCCAGATCGGCGATCAGGTGCTGGCAGCGGAAGAACCTGACTACAAGGACGTTGTGGCCAAGGCGACGGCCGTGCTGGAGAAAAGCCACGATATCCGGGCTGCCGTTTACATGGCCCATGCCAAATTGCACACGGGCGGGCTGGAAGGCTTTGCTGATGCGACCGCCTATATCCGCGGCTGCATGGAGCAGTTCTGGGAAAGCTGCCACCCTGAGCTGGACGAGGATGACGGTGATGCCACGATGCGCATCAACGCCATCGTTTCCCTCACCGATACCAACACGGTGCTGCGCGGGCTCCGCCACGCGCCCCTTACAGACAGCCGGGGCTTTGGCCGGTTTTCGCTGCGCGATATTCTGATCTCCGAAGGAGAGATGGAACTGCCCGGCGATATGGAGACGCCCCCGGATACAAATGCCATCGGTGCCGCCTTTCAGGATACCGACCCGGAAACGCTGGCCACGTATCTTGCCGCCGCGAAATCTGCGACAGCAGACATTGAGGCGATTGATGCGGTTTTTGCTGAAAAGACACCTGGCGAAGGCCCCGAGCTGGAGCCGCTTCTCAAGACGCTCAAGCGTATCGAGGGCCGGCTTGCGTCTGCTGTGGGGCTGCCGGAAGAGGCGCTGGAAGAGGAGGTACCGGAAAACGGTGCGGCGCCGGCGGCTTCGGGTGCCGCCCCTGCACCAACCGGCACGATCAGCTCTCGCGCGGATGTTACTGCAGCGCTTGACCGGATCATGGCCTATTACACCAAGCACGAGCCTTCCAGCCCGCTGCCAATGCTGCTCACCCGCGCCAAAAGGCTGGTGGACGCTGATTTCTTTACCATCATGAAAGACATCGCCCCCGACGGCGTAAGCAATGTCCGCACAATCGGCGGTCTGCCTGACGACGACTAACCCCTCATTTCAACGACACTCTAGGATATAAGAAGGAGCTCCCCATGGCCGACAGTTCACAGAAATTTATAGCCCGAAACAGGGCCCCCCGCGTTCAGATCGAATATGATGTGGAGCTTTACGGCGCCGAGAAGAAGGTGCAGCTGCCCTTCGTGATGGGTGTCATGTCCGACCTTGCGGGCAAATCCGAAGTGCCGCAGCCCACGATTGCGGACCGCAAATTCCTTGAAGTGGATGTCGACAATTTCGACGAGCGGATGAAATCCATGAAGCCCCGCGCCTCCTTCTCCGTGCCCAACACGCTGACAGGCGAAGGCAACATGGCCGTCGATATCACGTTTGAGAGCATGGATGATTTCTCTCCTGCGGCCATCGCCCGGAATGTGGAGCCGCTGCGCAAACTGCTTGAGGCCCGCAGCCAGCTTTCCAACCTTGCCACATACATGGATGGCAAGACCGGCGCGGAAGAACTGATCGTGAAAGTGATGCAGGACCCCGAACTGATGAAGGCGCTTTCATCCGCGCCGAAGCCCGAAGACGAAGATAAAGCAGAGGACGCTGAGTAAGATGGCTGAACAAGACACCCAGGTTGAAGGCGCTGCCGCCGAGACAATCGAAGCCTCCGATTTCGCAGATTTGCTGCAAAAGGAATTTCGCCCAAAATCCGATCACGCAAAGACGGCTGTTGAGGATGCTGTGCGCACATTGGCTGAGCAAGCGCTTGCCAATACTGCACTTGTCGGCGAGGACGCGCTACATACGATCGATAGCCTTGTGGCCGAGATCGACAAGAAGCTTTCGGATCAGATCAACGAGATCATGCATCACGAAGAGTTCCAGCAACTGGAAAGCGCATGGCGCGGGCTGAATTATCTGGTGAACAACACCGAGACGGACGAGATGCTGAAGATCCGTGTCTTCAACATCACCAAGAAGGATCTTTCCAAGACCCTGAAAAAATTCAAGGGCACGGCCTGGGATCAATCACCGATCTTCAAGAAGCTTTATGAGGAAGAGTATGGCCAGTTCGGCGGGGAGCCTTATGGCTGCCTTGTGGGTGATTATCACTTCGATCACAGCCCACCCGATGTGGAGCTTTTGGGCGAGATATCCAAGGTTGCGGCTTCCGCGCATGCGCCCTTCATCACCGGCGCGGAACCTTCGCTTTTCCAGATGGACAGCTGGGCGGAGCTTGCCAACCCGCGTGATCTGACCAAGATCTTCCAGACGCCGGAATATGCCTCCTGGCGGAGCCTGCGCGAGAGCGAGGACAGCCGCTATCTTGGCCTCGCCATGCCGCGTTTCCTTGGCCGTCTGCCTTACGGTGCCAAAACCGATCCGGTGGAGGAATTTGCTTTTGAGGAAGACACCGAAGGTGCGGATAGCGGGAAATACAGCTGGGTGAATGCGGCCTACGGTATGGCGCTGAACATCAACCGTTCCTTCAAGGAATACGGCTGGTGCTCACGGATCCGCGGCATCGAATCGGGCGGCGCTCTGGAGGGCCTGCCTTCGCACACCTTCCCTACAGATGATGGCGGCGTGGACCAGAAATGCCCGACCGAGATCGCGATTTCTGATCGTCGCGAAGCCGAGCTTGCCAAAAGCGGGCTGATGCCGCTGATCCACCGCAAGAACTCGGATGTTGCGGCTTTTATCGGCGCGCAATCCCTGCACCAGCCTGCTGAATATGACGATGCGGATGCGACAGCCAACGCCAATCTTGCCGCACGGTTGCCCTATCTTTTCGCGACCACGCGGTTTGCGCATTACCTGAAATGCATCGTTCGCGACAAGGTTGGCTCCTACAAGAGCCGGGACGACATGCAGGCATGGCTTCAGAACTGGATCGAGCAGTATGTGGATTTCAGTGCTGATGTGTCCTCTGAGGAACAAAAAGCGCGCCGCCCATTGGCTGCTGCCGAAGTAGTTGTCGAGGAAGTGGAAGGTAACCCAGGTTACTATACATCAAAATTCTTCCTGAAACCTCACTACCAGCTTGAAGGCCTTTCTGTTTCTTTGCGTCTCGTCTCAAAACTTCCGACAGAAAAGTAAAACAAATGTTCTGTGCGGGACGAAACCCGCGCAGAGCTCGTTCTATACAGATTTCATAGTAACAAATCACACACCAAGGAGACACCAAAATGGCCGTAGACATGTTCCTCGAACTCGATGGGATCAAAGGGGAAGCCCAGGACAAAACGCACAAGGATCACATCGATATTCTCGCATGGTCCTTCGGCGTGTCCAACAGCGGTACAACGCATATGGGCACAGGTTCGGGCGCTGGCAAAGCCAACTTCCAGGACATTTCCATTACCAAGTTTGTCGATAAGTCTTCGCCGGTTCTGATGCAGCACAGCATCCTCGGCAAGCACATCACCAAGGGCAAGCTTTACGTCCGCAAGGCTGGCGGCAAGCCACTTGAGTACATCGTGTACAGCCTGAACGACATTATCGTAACGTCCGTCAGCACGGGCGGCAGCGGCGGCGAAGACCGGCTGACAGAGAACGTTTCGCTGAATTTCCGCCAGATGAAATTTGTCTACACACCGCAGAAACCGGACGGCTCCGCCGACAGCGACAAGCCGGAAGTGATCTACGATATCGCGGCCAACGAATCCAAATTCGACGGCTAAGCCTTGCAATACTTCACCGGCGCCGGCCCGCAAGGCCCGGCGCCGGTGTACAATTGAAATACGATCTCTCATCAAGAGAGGCATGCTTTCACAAAGGGATGTACTCAGATGTCGGCAGAAGAACTGGTGCGCAGCGGCGATCTTTCCGGCGCGCTGAAAGCCCTTCAGGATGAAATTCGCAACAACCCCGGCGAGGCAAAGCTGCGGATCTTCCTCAGCCAGCTTCTTTGCGTTTTGGGAGACTGGAAACGGGCCGTGGCGCAGCTGAAGGTTTCGGCGGAGCTGGATGAGATTGCAACGCCGATGGCCCAGACATACCGCGAGGGTATCTTGTGCGAGCTTTACCGCGCCAAGGTTTTTGAGGGCGAGAAGGATCCACTGATTTTTGGTGAGCCGCAGGAGTGGATGGCGCTTTTGGTGGAATCCACCAAGGCTCTGGCCGCTGGCAAGCCGGGAGAGGCCGCGGCCCTTCGCGACAAGGCATTTGATGCAGCGCCGGCTACCTCCGGCAGCCTGAACGATCAGCCCTTTGCCTGGCTGGCAGACGCCGACACCCGGCTTGGCCCGGTTTTCGAGATGGTAGTGAATGGCCGCTATTTCTGGGTGCCGATGAACCAGATTGCTGAAATCCGGATGGAAGAGCCTGTTGATTTGCGCGATTGCGTGTGGATGCCCGCCAATGTGACGCTTGCTAATGGCAGCGAGATCGTGGCGCTTCTGCCCACGCGTTATGCCGGTACGGCCGAGAGCGATGATGATGCCGCCCGCCTTTCCCGCAAGACAGATTGGCACGATCACGGCGAAGGCAACTTCACTGGCTTGGGGCAGCGTGTTTTTGCCACGGAGAGCGGCGATGTCTCTCTGATGGATATCCGCCGCATTACTTTCGATGCTGAGGCTGCGGATGGCTGATCTCACGATCCTCGACAGGCTGCAGCCATCGTTGCTGGATCGGCTGACGGATCACGACCCGGAAGATCTGCGCGAGGCGCGGGACAGCCGGGTGATCGACATAAAGCGTCTGCGCGAAATACTGCGGCGCGATCTTGCATGGCTTCTGAATACTGCCAATGCCGAGCAGATGATCGACGAGACGCTTTATCCGAATGCCGCAAATTCCGTGCTGAACTACGGCATATCCAAGGTCTCCGGCGATTTCTCGACGGGCGATAAGGCCGAGCAGATCCGCAAGGCAATCAGCGCTGCGATCACACAGTTCGAACCGCGCATTCTGCCGAACAGCATTCGTGTCTCCCTGCGCACGGAGGATACCAAAACGGCCTCCGTGATCAGCTATGATATTCGCGCCGACATGTGGGCAGAACCGTTGCCGCTGGAGCTTTACCTGCGAAGCGAGATTGATGTGACCACGGGCGAATTGCATCTCGAAGGGCAGCGATAGAATGGATACCCGGCTTCTCAAACATTATGAGGGCGAGCTTGCGTTTCTGCGCGAAATGGGGGCCGAATTTGCCACGTCTTACCCCAAGGTTGCTGCCCGCCTTGGTATGGATGAGATGGAGGTGCTGGATCCTTATGTGGAGCGGCTGCTTGAAGGTGTGGCGTTCCTTTCTGCCCGCGTGCAGTTGGAGTTGGACCTTCAGTTCCCGGCCTTCACCAGCAACCTGCTTGAGATTGTCTATCCGCATTATCTTGCGCCCACGCCTTCCATGATGATCACTTCCTTCACGCCGGATGCTGTGGGGGGAGGCCTTGGGGAAGGATTTCTTCTGCCGCGCAATACCGTCCTCCGCTCCGTTATCGGTGAGCGTCAGCAGACGGCGTGCCAGTTTCGCACGAGCCACGATCTGACGCTTTGGCCGCTGGAGATTTCGGAGGCTGAATACATTGAAAGCAGGGGCGATCTCGTAGCCGCAGGCGTGGCGGGAGATCGCGCAGCACGTGCTGCCGTTCGCCTCCGGCTCCGCCGCTCCGATGGGGGTGCGATAGCGGAGTTACCGCTGGAGACGCTTTCGATGTTCCTCGGCGAAAAGGGGGCCAGTGGCTGGCAGCTTCATGAATTGCTGATGACCGAGACAACGGGGCTTGCCGCGCGTTCGACAGACAGGCGCGCAGATTGGGTGGACCTATTGCCTGATGCTGCTCTGAAGCCCAAGGGGTTTGCGCCGGAAGAGGCGCTTTTGCCCACGCCGCGCCAGAGCCTAGATGGCTACCGCCTGTTGCAGGAATACTTTGCGATGCCGGAGCGCTTCCATTTTGTTGATCTGTGCGGGCTTGCGCCTGCATTGGCCAAGGCGACTGGTAGCGACGTTGATCTCTATTTCCTGCTACGCGACGGCATGGCCGATATTGCGCCTCGTATCACGCCGGAGGCTTTCGACCTGCATGCGGTGCCTGCCATAAACCTCTTCGACAAGCGCTGTGATCGGGTGCCTATCACGCCGCGGGACACAGAGCATCAGGTTGTGGCGGATCGCACGGCCTCACTCGATTTCGAGATATTCAGTATCAATTCCGTGCGCGGCATCAGCAGCGAGGGCGCGGATGATCTTGATTTTCATCCCTTTTATTCAAGCAGCGATCTTACCGCGGCGGGCAATGCCCAGCGCGCGTATTATTCGCAGAACCGCCGGATGCGCCAGCGGACGGAGCGGGAGAGGCTGAGCGGTGTGCGCACATCCTATCTCGGCTCGGAAATGTTCCTGACATTGGTGGACCGTAATCAGGCCCCTTATGATGCGGCCCTCAGCCAATTGGCAGTAACGGCTACCTGCACCAACCGCGATTTGCCGCTTTTGCTCGCCACCGGTGCGGATAATCTTTTCCAGCTGGCCGATGGCGGCCCCGTAACGAAGGTTGCCACGCCAGTTGGCCCTACCCGCCCGCGTCCGATGATCGCACAGGGCGATACCGCGTGGCGGCTGATCAGCCATCTCAGCCTCAACTACCTTTCGATTGTAGAGGAAGAGGGCGGTGTCGAAGCGCTGCGGGAGCTGATCGGCATCTACGCGCCGCCGGGGGATCGTATTATCGACAAGCAGCTTGAGGGCCTGATCGGTGTCTCGACACGCCCGATTGTGCGGCGGATGCAGGATGAGGTGCTTTCCACCGCCGTGCGCGGCCTGGAGATCTCGCTGACCTTTGATGAGGGCTTTTACGAAGGTTCCAGCACTTACCTGATGGGTGCGGTGCTGGAGCGGTTCTTCGCCCGCCATGTCACGATGAACAGTTTCACGGAAACCGTTCTCAAAACGCAACAAAGAGGGGAAATTGCCCGATGGAAGCCGGAAACGGGCCTCGGCCGAATGATCTGAAGCATATGGAAGCGCTTCAGGCCTCGCCGGAGCGGTTCCATCTCTTCCATGCGCTGCGCATCCTTGATGCCGCAGCCCGTGACAGGCCGCGCCTTGGGGAAACCCGGCGACCCGGGCAGGATGTCGTGCGACTTGGGCAAGAGGCGGAGCTTGCCTTCCCGCCGTCTACGCTGGCGGCAATCCGGCCTGCTACGGGCAAGCGGCCGATGCTTCTTATCAACCGGTTTTTTGGATTGTTCGGTCCACATGGCCCCCTGCCGTTGCATCTCACGGAATATGCGCGCAACCGCCACCGCCATGAGGGAGACCGCACCTTCATCGCCTTTGCGGATATGCTCATCCACCGGCTGATGACGCTGTTTTACCGCGGGTGGAGCGCAGGGCAGCCCGCGCCCTCGCATGACCGGAAGGATGATCGCTTCTCGGATCATGTGGCGGCTCTCTCTGGGCTGCGGGGCAAGCATCTAGCGGAACGCGACGCGATGCCAGACATTGCCAAGCTCCATTTCGCAGGCTTCATGGGGCAAGGCACCAAAACGGCCGAAAGCCTTTCTGCCATGGTATCCGCCTTCTTTCAGGCGCCCGTTCGGGTGGAGCAGTTTATCGGAAGCTGGCTGGAGCTGGAACCGGAAGATTGCTGGCAGCTTGGCAAGCCCGCCGGGCTCGGGCAGGAAAGCATGCTCGGCTCTCGCGTATGGTCCCGCTCTTCCAAGTTCCGCATCTCGATCGGCCCGCTCCCGCTGAAGGACTACAGGCGCCTGCTGCCCGGTGGCGATGCGTTGAAACGCCTTCGCGCCATCGTGCGCAACCACACGGGCGACACACTGGATTGGGATGTGAACCTCATTCTCAAGAAGGCCGAAGTGCCGCAGCCTGTTCTTGGACAGGCCATGCCACTCGGCCACACATCCTGGATCGGCACACCCGAACGCCACGCAGATGTCGCTGATCTCTACCTACACCCGCCCGCAAGATGAACGCCCAGCAAGGCCCCAAGCAGAAGAGTATGACCCATGAGTGAAATTAGCCGCACCGCCCTTTTTGGCAAACTCAACAGCCTCGGCTACAAGGCCGTGGAAGGTGCTACAGTGTTCTGCAAGCTGCGCGGCAACCCTTATGTGGAAGTGATCCACTGGCTGCACCAGATCCTGCAGAACCAGAACAGTGACCTGCACCGGATCATCGATCATTACGAGCTGGAACCAGGCCGTGTGGCCGCCGACATGACGCGAGCGCTCGATGCGCTGCCACGCGGAGCGAGCGCAATCTCTGATCTTTCCAGCCACCTTGAAGAGGCGATGGAGCGGGGCTGGGTTTACGGCTCGCTGCTTTACAGTTCCAATCAGGTGCGCACCGGGCATCTTGTCCTCGGAATGCTGAAGACGCCTGGATTGCGCAACATCCTCTTTGGGATCTCCGAACAGTTCAAGAAAGTGAAGCTCGATGATCTGACGGATAATTTTGCCGAGGCCACAAGTGGCTCGCCCGAGGAAGACATGCGCCCGCAGGACGGCTCCGCCACCGGTGGCGGAGTGGCACCGGGTGTGCATTCGGATGCGATGGCCCCGGCGCAGATGGGCAAGGAAGAGGCGCTGCAGCAGTTCTGCACCGACCTGACGGCAGATGCCCGCGATGGCAAGATAGATCCGATCGTGGGCCGGGACGAGGAGATCCGCCAGATCGTGGACGTGCTGATGCGCCGCCGCCAGAACAACCCCATCCTCACAGGAGAGGCGGGCGTCGGCAAGACGGCGGTGGTGGAAGGCTTTGCGCTGCGCATCGCGCGGGGCGACGTGCCGCCCGCACTGAAGGAAGCGCGGCTGCTGGCGCTGGATGTGGGCCTTCTGCAGGCCGGTGCCTCCATGAAAGGCGAGTTCGAGAACCGCCTGCGCGGCGTGATCGACGAAGTGCAGGCGAGCCCCGTGCCGATCATCATGTTCGTCGATGAAACCCACACGCTGGTGGGCGCGGGTGGCGCTGCCGGGACGGGCGATGCGGCCAACCTGTTGAAACCCGCGCTGGCGCGGGGGACGTTGCGCACCATCGGGGCGACAACATGGGCCGAATACAAGAAGCATATCGAGAAGGATCCGGCACTGACCCGCCGGTTTCAGGTCGTGCAGGTAGAAGAGCCGGGCATTCCCAAAGCAGTCATAATGATGCGCGGGATCGCCTCCATGCTGGAAAAGCACCACCGCGTTCAGGTGCTGGACGAGGGGCTCGAAGCCGCCGTTACCCTGTCCGCGCGCTATATCCCCGCCCGCCAGTTGCCCGACAAGTCGGTCAGCGTGCTGGACACGGCCTGCGCCCGCGTGGCCGTCAGCCAACATGCCGTGCCTGCGGAGGTGGATGACAGCCGCAACAGGATCGCCACGCTGGAGACGGAACTGGAGATCATCGGGCGCGACGAGACAGCAGGCTACGAGGTGGCCGAGCGCCGTGTCCTGGCGGAAAGCGCCAAGGCCGCCGAGGAAGCGCGGCTGGAAGAATTGACGTCCCGCTGGGAGGCGGAAAAGGTGGTCGTGGAAGAGATCATCGCGCTGCGCGCAAAGCTGCGCGAGGGTGGCGCCCCGGTGGACGAGGATGCCGACAGCCCCGAAGCCGTGGCGGCCAGCCCGCTGACTGAAGAGGAGCGCAAGACCCTTCTTGAAGAGCTTCAGGCCAAGAACGATGCGCTGACCGAGTTGCAGGGCGAAAGCCCGCTGATCCTGCCCATCGTGGATGCACAGGCGGTGGCCAGTGTTGTCGGCGATTGGACGGGCATCCCCGTTGGCCGCATGGTAAGGGATGAAATTCAAACGGTTTTGTCGCTTGACGAACATCTTGCCAAGCGGGTTATCGGGCAAGATCACGCCATGCAGATGATCGCCAAACGCATTCAGACAAGCAGGGCCGGGCTCGACAATCCGTCAAAGCCTATCGGTGTCTTCATGCTGGCCGGGACATCCGGCGTGGGCAAGACGGAAACCGCACTTGCGCTGGCCGAGGTTCTGTATGGCGGCGAGCAGAACGTCATCACGATCAACATGTCGGAGTATCAGGAGGCGCATAGCGTCAGTTCGCTGAAAGGCGCACCTCCGGGGTATGTCGGCTATGGCGAAGGCGGCGTCCTGACGGAGGCCGTGCGGCGCAAGCCCTATTCCGTGGTGCTGCTGGATGAGGTCGAAAAGGCCCATCCGGACGTGCACGAGATCTTCTTTCAGGTGTTTGACAAGGGCGTCATGGAAGATGGCGAGGGCCGCGTGATCGACTTCAAGAATACGCTGATCCTTCTCACCTCCAACGCGGGTTCAGAGCTGATCATGGATCTCTGCTCTGATCCAGAGCTGATGCCCGAACCCGAAGGGATCGCCAAGGCGCTGCGCGAGCCATTGCTCAAGATCTTCCCGGCCGCTCTTCTTGGCCGCCTTGTCACCATTCCCTATTTCCCGCTCAGCCCCGATATGATCGCCAAGATCACACGGCTTCAGCTGGGGCGGATCGAGAAGCGGGTGACAGAAGCGCATGGCGTGCCCTTCACCTATTCTGATGGCGTGGTGGATACCATCGTCTCCCGGTGTCAGGAGCTGGAAAGCGGCGGCCGCATGATTGATGCCATCGTTACCAACACAATGCTGCCCGAGATCTCTGCAGAGTTCCTGAAACGGATGATGGAGGGTGGAGAGATCGAGCAGGTGGCTATCGACGTGGCGGATGGCGACTTTACCTACAGTTTTAACGCGTAACGCCCAGCAAAGGGTACGAAGGGGCTTCACATGGCAGATACAGATCGAAATTTCGAACTGACCGGCGCGTTTTCCAGCGGCGGAAGTGAGCCCCTTCTCTTCAAATCCGCCAGATTTGAAGAGCGTATGAGCCATCTGCCAAGCCTGAGAATCGAGTTTCTGGCCCCCAGCGGCACGCTGGAGGTGGACCAGATCCTTGAGACGATGTTCGACCTCAAGATGCCGGCCGGGCCTGATCGCGCAAAGGAACGCCATTTTCGGGGCAGCGCCATTTCAGCCACCGAGCTTGGCGAGATCTGGATGCCGCGCGAAGATGCGCAATACACCCATTTCATGGCCGAACTTCAGCCGCTTGCATGGCGTCTGACGCAAGATTTCGATTGTCGCATCTTTCAGGAGATGAAGACGCCCGACATCATCATGGAAGTGGCTTCCGAGGCGGGCATCAAAGGCTCCTTCAAGCTGGATCTGCGCGGCACGTACCAGCCCCGCACATATTGCGTGCAGTACCGGGAAAGCAGCTTTGCCTTCATCAGCCGCCTGATGGAGCAGGAGGGAATTTACTACTATTTTGATCATTCCGAAGGCGAGCCGATCATGGTGCTTTGCGATGATATCGCGTGTCATTCGGCCATCCCTTCCCACGCGACGATCCTGATCCACGAGGAAAATGAGGGGCGACGGCATCTGGAGGATCACATCTCTGTCTGGAACAAGAGCAAACGCTCCGTTTCACTAGCCGTGGCGATCACAGATTATGATTTCGAGAAATCCACCACCAGCCTGATGGCCAAAAAACTGCCCCAGTCTGGTGGCGCCAAGAAACTGGTACCGGAGATTGAGCGCTACGATTATCCGGGCATTCACAAGACGGCCGATCTGGGCACAAGCCGTGCGCTCGCGCGGCAGGATATGCGCGCGGCCAAGGTGGAGCGGCGGAGTGGGGTCTGCAATGTACGGATGATGGCCGTGGGCCAGAAGTTCAAGCCGGAGAACGGGCCGGACAAAGCGGAATTCATGGTTACCGAGGCCGCATATGACATTTTCGGCCTCGCCCATAGCGCCGTGGAAGATCAGGTGGGAGGCGGCACGACAGATGCCGAGGAAGGCTTCAGCTGCCAATTCTCGGTGATCCCAGCCGCAACCCAGTTTGCGCAACCTGCGCAAACGCCGGTGCCAAACATCTCTGGCCTGCAAACCGCCGTTGTAGTGGGCAAGTCGGGCGAGGAGATCTTCACCGACGAGTTTGGCCGCATCAAGGTTCAGTTCCACTGGGACAGGCTGGGCAAGAACGATGAAAAATCCTCCTGCTGGGTGCGCACGGCCATGCCCTGGACAGGCAAAAGCTGGGGCATGATGGCCCTGCCACGCATGGGCCAAGAGGTCGTGATCCAGTTCGAGGAAGGGGATCCGGATCGCCCGATCTGCACCGGAATGCTCTACAACGATAAGTGCACGCCACCCTATGCCCTGCCCGACAACAAGACGCAGAGCGGCATCAAAACCAACTCTTCCCTCAAGGGCCAGGGCTTTCACGAGCTGGTTTTTGAAGACAAGAAGGATGCCGAGTTCGTGCGCTTCCAGTCCGAGCGCGACTACAAACAGATTGTCAAGAATAACGCCGAGATCACCATTGGAATGGAACACAAGGACAAGGGTGATCTGACGGAGACTGTGTACCGCCACAAGACCCAGACGCTGGAAACGGGCGATCATACCTACACGATCAAGGATGGTGAGCAGACCATCAAGATCAAGAAGGACAAGACGGAGACGATCGAGGGCAAGAACACCCTCACGGTGACGGACAACATGAGCACGACCGTGAAATCCGGCAACCAGACCACCGCGGTGAAGATGGGCAACATCTCCATAGAGGCGAAGGCAGGTAAGATGGACATCAAGGCGATGCAGAAGATCACGTTGACCGTGGGCGGAAGTTCCATCACGATTGATCCGGCAGGCGTGACGATAAAGGCGCCCACAGTGAAGGTAGAGGGCCAGATCAGCGCGGATGTGAAGGCTCCGATGACAACGGTGAATGCCAACGGTATCCTGACCCTCAAAGGGTCTCTGACGATGATAAACTAGGGTGTACCGATGAGTGATCGCTTCTCCGACCTGACAAAAACCATTGATCAGCCCGCTGCGCGGCTGCTGGCAATGGCCAATGTGAAACTGGAAACCAAGCTGGAGGCGGCCGCCAGCGCGCCGGTGGAGGTGGTGCTGAACGAGTTGGGTGAGAAGAATGCGCCTCTCGATCTTCTGCGCGTCTTTTCCGTAGCACTTCCGCCGAGGGAGCGGATCTGGTGGGCCTGTCTTGCTGGACGGGATATTGTGGCGAAAAGCGACGCAAAGGCATCGCCCACCCTCTCTGCTGCCGAAACGTGGGTGTTCAAGCCTACGGATGCAAATCGCAGCGCCGCGCAAGCAGCCCTCGATATTGCGGAACTGGAGGATGAGGCGCAGCTTTGCTGCACGGCGGTAGCCTTTTTCGATGATACATTGGGGCCGGATGATCTTGCGAAGTATCCCGCCCCGCCGGGTGCCTCTCAAATGGCGGCTTTCGGCGTTAACATGAAGGCGCTGGCGTTGCACGCAGACACGATGGATGTTTACGTGGCAACCCTGATCGAGAGAGCAACCGACATTGCCCGCGGCGGCAATGGCCTTAAGAAACCAATGGAGGATGCGTAATGGGCTTCCCGCAGGCACGCCTCACGGATATTCACACATGCCCCCTCACGCAGGGGGCACCCACCCCCATTACCGGGCCGGGCGCGCCCACCGTTCTGGTTGCGGGACTGCCCGCAGCAAGGATGACAGATCTTGTGCCAGGCGTTATACCGCCTGCACCGCACCCGATTGCCAAGGGTTCCATGACCGTTCTGATCATGAACCTGCCCGCGGCCCGGCTTACCGATCTCTGTTCAGGCGGTGGTGCCATAACACTCGGTGCACCCACTGTTTTGACAGGAGGATAGAAGGCCCATATGCCGGTGACGATCCGATTTCAGATGACGGGAACGGTGCCCGGCGCTGGCGCCCCCGTTACCATGCGTGGCGGCGCGCTGACGATTGGCCGCGGACCGGAGAACGATATGGTTCTACCCGATCCGGAGCGGCTGATTTCCAAACGCCATTGCGCGATCGAGGATCAGGGCGGGCAGATCGTCGTGATTGATCTCTCCACAAATGGCACTTTCCTCAACTACTCCAAAAGCCCGCTGGGCCGCAGCCCCTCTCCGCTCAATTCCGGAGACGTGTTGACGTTGGGCACGTACGAGCTGATCGTCGATATCACGGCCGATCAGGCGGCACCGTCTGCCGTGCCTGCTGCTGCCCCTGCGCCCGCAGCGCCCGACCCACTTGCGGGCCTGACACAGGACGGAGATGACTTTCTCGACGATCTTCTGGGCGGCACGCCAAGCGGGCCCAGCCGGATCCCCACGAGCGATCCTCTGGATGCGCTGCTTCCTCCCTTGGAGGACGACGATCTATTGCCCGGTCCGGCACCGGAACCGGAGGAAGTATCTGGCCAGAACAGCCCTGCAGCCGAAGACAGCTTTCGCCCTGCAGCCGCCATCATTCCAGACAACTGGGAAGATGATTTTCTGAGCCCGGAGAAGCCTCCGCAAGCGGAGCCGCCCGCGCCTGTCAGGGAGCGCTCCCCGGAGCCCGAACCTGCAAAAGCGTCGCCTCCCAATACGGAAGTGACCCAGATGCCACCCCATATCCGGCCTGTTGCCAAGGATATGGATCCGGCGAAGGCCTTTTTGCAAGGCCTCGGCGCGGAGGCGGACCAGATCCCGGAAGCGGAGCTTGCGCCCGCGATGGCGCGTCTTGGCCATGTTATGCGGCTGGCGATCACCGGCCTGCGTGAAATCCTGATGACGCGCAGCTCCATCAAGGGTGAATTTCGGATGGAGCAAACCCAGATCACCTCAGGCCGGAACAACCCGCTCAAGTTCTCCGTCAGCCCGGAACAGGCCGTGGATGCCATCGTTCGCCCGACGCAACGCGGCTATCTCGATCCGAAGGATGCTGTGGAAGAGGCGCTGAACGATATAAAGGCGCACGAGGTTGCGATGATCACAGGTATGGAGGCTGCGCTGAAGGATCTTCTCACCCGCCTCGATCCGGCGGTGCTGGCCGCAAAAATCGAAGATGGCGGCTCGCTCGGCAGCCTTATTAAGGGCAAGAAGGCGCGTTACTGGGAAACCTATGAAAAGATGTACAGCGAAATCTCGGATCAGGCGGAAAACGACTTTCAGGAACTGTTCAGCAAGGAATTTGCCAGAGCCTATCAGGAACAGCTGGATCGGTTGAAGTGATGCGAAGATGTGTAGCCAAAGGCGAGGGCCTACCAATGCGTAAAGGGGTGCCACATGTCGTGGGATAGCAAAGTTCTCTGGACAGAAGGCCTTCTCGTTCAGCCTCACCATTTCCAGCAGGCAGACCGTTATGCCGAGGCGCTGGTTGCGGGGCTTGCCACAAATCTTTCTCCACATGCCTGGGGCTTTACGCAGCTGGAGATTGACGAAGAGGCGCTCAAGTTTGGCAAGTTTGCCGTCCATTCTTGCGCTGGCCTTACCCCTGATGGCGCGATTTTCCGGGTGCCGCAGGCCGAGGATCACCCACCGGCGCTGGAAGTGCCGGCCACGGTGAAGGATTGCGTGATCTACCTCACCGTGCCGGAACGGCGGCGGGGTGCGATAGAGACGGATATTTCCGGCACAGGCGACGGTGCCTCGCGATTTGCGCCAGCAGAACTCGATATCACCGATACGATGAGCAAGGACCGCAAATCCGTTACCATGGCCGTTGGCAAGCTGCGCCTTGGGTTTGCGCTTGCCGTGGATGATCTGGCGGATCGCATGAAGATCCCGGTCGCCCGCATCATCGAAGTCGGGCCGGATGGTCAGCTTATTCTCGATCAGGGCTTCATGCCGTCCTGCCTCGATTTTCGCGCGGCAACACCGCTGGCCATTTTCCTGAACGAGCTGGAGGGCCTGCTTCGCCATCGCATGTCCGCCCTTGCGGCGCGCATGGCAGAAGGGGGTGGCGCCAAAGGCGCATCCAACGTCTCTGATTTTATGCTGCTTCAGGCGGTCAACCGGGCGCTGCCTGTTATCCGGCACCTTCTGACGCTGGACCCGCTGCACCCCGAACAGGTGTACCGCACATGCCTCGGCCTCGCGGGAGAGCTTTCCTCTTTCATGGCTGCCGAAAAGCACCCGCCTGAGTTTCCGATCTATCGCCATGACGACCTTGCGACGACGTTTGCGCCGCTGATCCGCACGCTACGCCAATACCTCTCGGCCGTGCTGGAGCAGAACGCCGTATCCATCCCGCTTGAGCCGCGCAAATACGGGATCAGTGTGGGCGTTATTGCGGACCGCAAGCTTATCTCCAACGCGGGCTTTGTACTGGCCGTGAAGGCCGATATCCCGTCGGAGGATCTGCGCCGTCACTTTGCAGGCCATGCCAAGATCGGCCCGGTGGAGGAGATCCGCCAGATGGTGAATTCGGCGCTTCCTGGTATCGCGCTCCGCCCGCTTCCCGTGGCCCCGCGCCAAATCCCGTATCACAGCGGCGTTGTCTATTTCGATGTCGATCGCTCCAGTTCCTATTGGGCGAACATGAGCACATCGGGTGGAATTGCCGTGCACGTGTCTGGTGACTATCCCGGCCTTGGGATGGAGCTTTGGGCCATTCAGGAAGGGTGAACGGAATGTCGGATGATGATCCTTTCGCAGAACCCGACGATACCGAGAAGACGGTAATCCGCCCCAATCCGGGTGGGCGGCGCACCCAGGCGGCCCCCATTTCCCCGGCACCTGTCGCCGAACCTGCGCCCGCACCTCAGGCAACGCAAGCCCCCGTTCCCCCTGCGGAGCCGGACCCTTCTCTGGGGTTCGGTGTGCCGGAGGCAGCGGCGAGCAGGCCAGCCCCCCAGCAGGCGGAAACCTCCGTTGCACAGGCGATGACGGGCATGAACCGCCTGAACGCCTGCGCCTCCACCCTGTTTTCACTCGTAAGCCGCATTCGCAACCGTGCCCAGCATCTGGACCCGGATGCGCTGCGCCGCTCCGTGGTGGCAGAGGTGCGCAATTTCGAAGGCCGCGCCCTTCAGATTGGTGTAGAGGCACAAACAGTCAAAATGGCCCGCTACGCGATCTGTGCCACGCTGGATGATGTTGTGCTGAATACACCGTGGGGTGGGCAATCGGTATGGGCGCAGCAATCGCTGGTAGCTACTTTCCACCGGGAAACCGTTGGGGGTGATCGTTTCTATGACCTTCTGGCCAAGCTTCAGCAGCAGCCCGCGCAGAACGTGGATATCCTCGAATTTCTCTACATGTGCCTCTCCCTCGGGTTCGAGGGTCGGCTGCGCGTGGAACAGGGCGGGCGCGATAAGCATCTGCAGATCCGCCAGAATCTGGCGGAGATGATCCAGACGCATCGCGCTGAAATTGAACACGATCTCTCTCCTCATTGGACAGGTATCAACAAGCCCCACCGCGCCCGCCGCGCATGGGGGCCGGTGCTGATCACCTGTGGTGTGCTCGCGGCTCTGCTGGGCCTTGGCTATACCAGCCTTTCCTACGCGCTCAGCGATGATACGGAGCGTGTGATCGGCCAGCTTTCGGTGGTGGAGCCGGGCGTAAGACCGGAGCTTCTTCGCCGCGCACCTCCGCCACCGCCACCGCCACCACCACCCGTAACACAGCTGGTAAAGGTGCAGTCGTTCCTCAGCGCGGAAGTGGCCGAGGGCATCGTCACCGTCTTTCAGGATGGAAACACAATCACCGTGCGGCTGACGGGTGCGGGCATGTTCGGCTCGGCATCGGATACGCTGCAGGAAAAGTTCGAGCCTGCCGTCAACCGTATCGCAGCCGCGCTGAATGATGAGCCCGGCCCGATCATCGTGATCGGCCATTCGGACAATATCCCGATCAAGACGGCACGCTTCCCATCAAACCGAAAGCTCTCGCTCGCGCGGGCGCAGGCGGTAATGAAAACCATCGGGGCCAAACTTGATGATCCTTCGCGCCTCAGCGCTGAAGGGCTGGCCGAAAACGCGCCAATCGCCCCCAATGATACCGCTGAAGGCCGCGCCAAGAACCGCCGCATAGAGATCGCCATCATAAGGACGGACGCACAATGAAGGTCTTGTCCGCTACGTGGCGCATTCTCACCTCCGCCATTTCGATCATCCTGATCGTCACGATCCTGCTCGGCCTCGCTGTCTGGTTCTTCGGCCCGCTTCTCGGCCTGGGCGAAAGCCGCCCGTTTGATAGTGCGCTTTCCCGGGCAGTTACCATCTCCGTGCTCGGCCTCACGGCGATCCTCACCATCGCCCTGATCCTCTGGCGCGGCGCCAAGCGCGATAAGGACATGGCCGAGGATATCGTTGCCTCGGTGGACAGCAGCGATGAGATCGTGACAGCGGAGTTGGGCGATCTGCGCGCCAAACTCCGCACGGCCATCGGCCAGCTGCGCAAATCCAAGCGCGGCGGCGCACATCTCTATGAGCTGCCATGGTACATGATGATCGGCCCACCCGGCGCTGGCAAAACCACAGCCATCATCAATTCCGGCCTCCACTTTCCTCTGGCCGAAGAAATGGGCAAGACTGCCATCGGTGGTGTCGGCGGCACGCGCAATTGCGACTGGTGGTTCACCGAAGAGGCCGTGCTGTTAGATACGGCGGGCCGTTACACGACACAGGAAAGCGACAGGGAGGCTGACAAAGGCGCATGGCTCGGCTTTCTTGCCCTTCTCAAGAAATACCGCCCTCGCCAGCCGATCAACGGCGCGATTGTGGCCATCAGCCTCTCTGATCTGGCGCTTCAGGATGTGAACACCCAGAAGGCCCATGCGCAGGCAGTGCGCCTCCGCTTGCAGGAACTCCGGGAAAAGCTGGGCGTCCGCTTCCCTGTCTATGTGCTTTTCACCAAGGCCGATCTGATCGCGGGCTTCTCCGAGTTCTTCGAGCCGCTCGGCAAGGAGGAGCGTCAACAGGTCTGGGGGTTCACGTTGCCGGTGGAGCAGCAGAGTGCCGAGACCGGCGTTCTTGCCCGGTTTGATGCGGAATATTCCGGCCTTCTCGGCCAGCTCAACGCCCAGTCTCTCCAACGTATTCAGGGGGAGACGGACCCGCAACGCCGCGCCCTCATTGCGGGTTTCCCGCTGCAGGTTGCCACCGTCCGCCAGATCGCAAGCGATTTTCTGACGGAGGTTTTCCAAAGCAGCCGGTATGACGACACACAATTCGTGCGGGGCGTCTACTTCACATCCGGTACGCAGGAAGGCACGCCGATTGACCGATTGATGATGGGCATGGCCCGCACCTTCGGCATCGGCCGTCAGGCCATCGGCTCCGGGCAGGGGAGTGGGCGATCCTTCTTCCTCACCAACCTTTTCTCCAAGGTCATGTTCCCCGAGGCAGGCCTTGTTTCCGCGGATGACAAGGTGGAGCGCCGCTACCGCTGGACGCGTGCTGCCGCCATCGCTGCCGGTATTCTTGTTACCGCGGGCTGTGGTTTCGTCTGGGCGCGCAGCTACCTCGGCAACCAGCAACTGGTGGCGGAGGCCAGCACCCGGATCGAAGACTACCGCACCCTCTCATCCAGTATCCCCGGCAACCCGATTGCAGATAGCAATCTCCCTGCCGTTGTGCCCGCGCTCAACACCCTCCGCGATTTGCCGGGGAACCCGGCCATGGGCGATGCGCCAGTACCGGCGAGCCTCGCCTACGGCCTCTATCAGGGTGGGCAGATTGGCAACCAGGCGGCCCAGACGTACCGCACAGCACTCAACACGCATCTTTTGCCGCGCCTTCTCCTGCGGCTGGAAGAGCAGATGCAGGGCAATATCAACAATCCTGAATTCCTGTATGAGGCGCTGAAAATCTATCTGATGCTCGGGCTTCAAGGCCCGATGAACCGTGATCTGATCACTGAGTGGATGGCGATAGACTGGGAGCTGACATATCCCGGCCAGGAAGAACTGCGCGCACATCTCGCGGCGCATCTCGATGAGATGCTGGCACAGCGGATGCAACAGATTGATCTCAACGGGCCTCTGGTAGAACAGGTGCAGGCGTTGCTTTCAGAGCTGCCGCTCGCCGAACGTGTGTATAGCGGCATCATCAACAGCCCTGCCGCCAAGGCGCTGCCCACATGGCGGCTTACAGATATCGGTGGCCCCGCCGTCAGCCGGGCGCTCTCCCGCTCCTCCGGCAAGCCGCTTTCCGAAGGGATCGAGGGGATCTTCACCCATACAGGTTTCCACGATGTGTTCCTCGCCGAGGCGCTCAGCGTGGCAGAGCGGGTGCAGCGCGAAAGCTGGGTGCTTGGGCCGCGCGGCGAGGCGGAGCAGACCGAAGCAGCCCTGCTCACGATGAGCCGCGACGTTCTCAGCCTGTACTACACCGAATATGTGGAGCGATATGAGACGCTGTTGGCGGATGTGGATATCATCCCGCTGGCCGATCTCCGTCAGGCCGTTGAAGTTACCAATGTGCTGTCCGGCCCCACATCGCCAATCGCCAATATACTCACGGCTGTAGCAGAGGAGGTGCGCCTTAGCGAAGAACCTGAAAGCCTCGCCGATGCTGTGCCGGACGGCGCAGGTGGTACTGCGGCCAGTATCGCCGCCGCCCGCGCCACAGGCAGCAATGCCGCCCTTCTCAGGGCGCTGTCCAACGCCTCGGGCTCCGGCGCGCAGGCCACGCCGGAAGAAAAGCCGGAGGCTTATGTGGAACAGCGCTTCGCCTGGCTTACGGAACTGGTGGAACGTCCCGATGGCCAGGCCTCGCAACTCGATGGTATCATCGCCTCGCTCGCTGAAGTGTACCGGGAACTGAACAAGATCTCCCTCGCAGGTGGTGGCGATCCGGGAGAAAACTCGGCGCTCTTCCGGTTTCGTGCGGCCACCTCGCGCCTTGATGGCCCACTTCAGCGCTGGTCCACCCAGATCACGTCCGGCTCCTCGGACATCACGGCAGATGGGGCCCGCGCCCAGATAAACGCGCGATGGCAAAGCCAGGTTCTGCCCTTCTGCACGCAAGCACTGGAAAACCGCTATCCGTTCAACCGTCGGGCGACTGCCGATGTGGCCATCCAGGATTTCTCCCGCCTTTTCGGACCTCAGGGCCTGATTGATCAGTTCTTCGCCCAGAACCTTGCGAAATATGTGGATACGCGCACGCGGCCCTGGTCCTGGAAAACGCTCAATGATGCGGATCTCGGCATCTCTCTGAAGGTGTTGGAAGAGATGCAGAAAGCTTCCGAGATTCGCGATGCCTTCTTTTCCGGAGGTGCCGCGCCCAATATCGCCTTCCAGATGACGCCAGAGGCGCTGGACCCAAAAGCCCTCGCTGTCGTGCTGGAAATTGATGGCCAACAGGTGGGCTTCAACCATCGTACCGGCCAACCAGAGCCCAAGGCGATCACATGGCCCGGCCCCGTTGGTCTTGCCAAGGTGACAATTGCCCCGAGCGTGGATAATCGTGAGAACGGCCTTTTGCGCGATGGGCCATGGGGCTGGTTCCGGCTTCTCGATAGTGCAGAAGTGCGCAAGACGAATGCATCGGACAGAAGCCGCGTGATCTTCAACATCGGTGGGCGCATCGCCATCTTCCGCATGCAATCAGGCTCGGTGCTCAATCCCTTCACGCTCCCTGCGCTGTCCACCTTCAACTGCCCTAAATCCTTCTGATGCCGGAACTTTACGGCGCCTATGGCAAGATCCCGGCTCTGGGTGATTTCTTCAGGATCAACCTGCCGCCCGGCTTCATCCAACCGTGGGATGAATGGCTGCAATCGGGTCTCCTCAGCGCGCGTAAGACCTTGGGAGATCGTTGGGATATATGCTTTAACACTGCCCCTATCTGGCGCTTCACGGCGAGCGCAAACCTTGCCGGAGACTTTCCCGTTTTCGGTGTGATGATGTGCTCTGTTGATCGTGTTGGCAGGCAATTTCCGCTCACCCTGGCATGTCCGTTACCGGAGGGGAGTTGCCCGGTTCAAGCGCATCTCTCCGGCCTTCCGCAATTTGAGGCGCTGGAAGCCATCGCGCTTGATGCGTTAGACGATGACATGACGCGCGATGCTTTGGCAGAACGGCTGAGCGCAGTGCCGGAATTGGCGTCTTTGGAACACTCGAAAATCGTAAAAACGAGCACAGGTATCTGGATCACTTCAGACACCGAAACAAACATGCGAGACACGCTTGCGGCATCCTATCTTAAATCGCAGTATCAACCTGTGAGTGTTTGGAGTGTGCAAGTGAACGAAACGGAACGTCTTCTTTGTCGGGAAGGCCTGCCACCGGCAGAGCAGATGCATGAGTTCTTCGATCCCGCGTTTCTCCCTGGAGATGAGGGTGAAGACGGATGAGCATGTTTCAGTTCAGCGCGGCCACGCATGTAGGCCGTGTGCGGCGGATTAACGAAGACAGTATCCTGAGCTTGCCCGAGCAACGCATTTGGCTCGTTTCGGATGGAATGGGCGGTCATTCCTCCGGCGATTTTGCAAGCCAGACAATCGTGGAAGCCGTGGCAACGCTGCCTGCGGATCTGCCCCCGGGCGATATGATGCGCGCCGTGCGCGAGGCGATCCATAACGCACACAGGATCATCCTTCAGGCGGCGGAGGATCGCGGTGTTTCAACCATTGGTGCCACTGTAGTCGCATTGATGCTCACAGACAGCCATTTCGTGGCATTCTGGGCGGGGGACAGCAGGCTCTACCGTCTCCGAAACGGAGAAATAGAACTGCTTACGACGGATCATTCCGTTGTGGCCGATCTGGTGCTTGCAGGGCAAATGACATGGGATGAGGCGGAACTTCACCCAAGCTCAAACGCGATAACGCGCGCTGTCGGCGTCGGCGAAGAGCTTGAGTTGGACAAGATCCGTGGCGAGGTTCTCGAAGGCGATCGGTTCCTTCTCTGCACGGATGGGCTGAACAAGTACACGACAATGAAAATGCTTGAAGACGCGACAACCGAGGCCCCTATAGCAACCGTCGCGGACAGCCTCCTTCAGATCGCCCTCGATGCCGGCGGCGCCGACAATATTTCTCTTATTGTTGTAGACGTCGCCTGAACCCTCAGGGGCGGGTGGTAATAAGCAATCGGCTGTCCAGTGTCTTGATTGCGGCACCAGCCTCTGCCGCCTCCAGAGCATCCGCAAACGCATCCACCGGTTCGGCCGCCGGGCGGTTCGTAGGAAATACTGGCTCGGACGAGAGGAAAACGACCAGTCTGCCTGTGCCAAGCGCGCTGTCATCCACCACAAAGGCGATGCGATCAGGCGTGGTGGCATCCTCTACGGGGTAGGTAAGCCGCAGAGGAACCGGCCCTGCAATGCCGTTTCTAAGGCTGGCAACGGAATTGTCGGAGCGCCTTTCATTCGGCAGGAGATGGTACACACTCCCCGTCACATCAATGATCGAAGCCCAAAGGTAACCATCGGTAATCTGCGCCGGAAGTATGATATCCATCACCGGATTTTCACCCACGAAATAGGTGTTTTCCGTATTGCGATCATCCTTGCCGCCGTAGCGATACACGATCTCGATACCCGCCGAAGGAACATTGGGAAGGCTCTGATCTATCCGGCAGAGGCTGGTGCTGAGTATACTGGTTTGCACGCGCACGGGCCGCGCGCCCGCAACCCCTTGAAGTGAAGCTGCCAATTCATCCCGCCGCGCCGCGCTGGACATTGTACCAGCCACCACAATGTCAGCGCCCTCTCCGTACCCCAGCGCGGGTGATTGTGGCAGGAACAGCGGTCCGCAATCCGCAAACCTGTCTATCACCGCCTGAACGGACGCGCGGGGAAGCACATCTCCGGTAATCTCGATCTGGGCAGATCCGACAAGCCCATCGGCCATCTCGCCGGTACTGAAGGCAGCCTCTATTCGCTCTGCCAGCTTCGGATCGGATGTCTTGCCTGTCACCCTTGCAAGATTTCCACTGGCGATGAAGCGCCATTCCGTCAGTTCACTTACCGCCTGAATGAGAGAGACCATTTCATCACCCCAACCATCGATCAGATCGCCCGAGGCCAATTCGATGGCCGCAACACCATCCTTCTCTTCCACGATATCCATCAAGGCATCCCGGATCCGCACTGAAGGCGCGTTTCCGATAAGCCGTGTTACCTGCCCCTGCTTGTGCTCTCCGATAAGGGTATATGGGTCAGCGGGAGGATAGTTCTCGTCTTCCGACGTTACAGGGGCGGGTTCGGCAGGCTCAGCAACCGCTCTCTCTGGCGCGGCAGGCGGTGGAACCTCAGGCTCTGCACTTGCGACGGTTTCTTCGGGTGGTAATTGGGGGCGCGCCGTTTCAACCGGCTCTTCACCACTGAGAGCGCCGGAGAGATAAAGGCCACCCGCCCCGCCTGCTACGACCAGAAGAACCAGCGCAATCACAAGCCCTTTGCCGCCCTTCTCTTTTTGCGGTTTTGCCGAAATTTCGGGTGCGGCTTCCGGAATGCCCACAAGGGATGCAGGATCAGCCGATGGCCGGGGAACCACACTGATCGGTCGCGCACCAATCACAGTCTGCTGATAGCCGGGGTCAATCTCATCCAACAGATCGTTGACAGACTGGAAGCGATCATCCGGGTTTGGCTGGGTCATCCTGTCGATCAGGGATTTCAGCGGTTCCGGCACGCCTTCCGTGTCCAATGGCTCGCCCTTCTTGGCAATCACCTCCATCGGGTTGCGCCCCACATTCGGCGTCTCCCCCCGAAAGGTTGCGAGCAAAAGCGCACCAAGCGCATAGATATCGGAGCGTGCATCCGACGTTCCGTTCAGTTGCTCAGGTGCTGCATAAGCATACTTCCCGGCAAACTCGTTGCCCACAATCGTGCCGGCACCGGGATTGCTGTCCTTTGCGATGCCAAAATCGATGATCACGGCTTCGGTGGGTTTGTCGTCCCGCAGGATGATGTTGTCGGGTGAAAGATCGCGGTGAACGATATTGCGCGCGTGTGCTGCATAAAGCCCATCTGCGATACGCGCCCCGATGATCATCAGGTCTTCCGCAGGCAGCCCGCCGCTGCGAAGCTTTTCGTCAAGGCCCGGTCCATCCACAAAGTCCATCACCAGATAGACATGACCATCGACGGTGCGGTGATTTTCCGAATAGCGCACAATGGCATCGTGCCGGATTTCGCGAATTTCCTCTTCCCGCTTCATCAGAAGAAGGTAATCCTCGTTGCCCGAGAACTCGGATTTCAGAACCTTGATCGCCACAACGCGATTGGAAATTTCACTGCGGGCCCGGTATACTTCCGATGTGCCACCACGGCCGAGAATGCCTTCTACCCGGTAAGTGTTGTTCAGAAGCGTATGGGGCTGAAACGTGTCGCTCGGTCGGTTCTCAATCATTGTCGGCGCGGTCCGTCAGAACAAACATTGAGGAAGCGCTGGGCCGGTTTGAACCACCACCGACCGTTTTAAAAGAAAATCTCCTGCTCGCGCTCATTTCAGCCGTGCCTTACCCGCAAATTTGTAACCAAAACCCTATACGAGCTTACCCATTAGAACAACTTTAATGCATTGCGCTCAAGGCTTTCAGATACTGCTTAAAGTTCACCCTGAACACGGATACAAGAGGAACAGTTGGTGCCGGTGTGAGTGGGCGGCCAGAATGGAAGGAAATCGATGCGTGTTCTGCCCGCTGCCCTTATTGCCGTAGCCATTCTTCTTGTACCCGTTCTCTGGTTTGCTCTGCCCCGCCTGCTCCCCCCTTCCGGAGAAGAAGAAGCCTTTGGCGGCCCTTCGGTGGATAGCGGCGCGCGGATAGAGATCGAGAACCTTCGGCAGCAAATCGAGGCAATGCAGGAAAGGATGACAGCGCTTGAAAAGCGGCCTGCGGCTCCCTCGCCCTCCACCTTTGCCCCTCCCGCAGCAACAGGCCCCACGCCCGGCGCAATCCTTCCCGGCGATGGGGTGAATGCCATCATCGATGCTTATGCACAGGTGGTGCTGATCGCGAACCGGCGAAACGTGAACAAGGGCATCACAGTGGCGGGCCCCCGCTATCTTGCCAGCACGCTCGGCCGCCCACGAGAGACGCTGAGCGATACCTGCGAGCCGATGACGCATCCTGAGCTGAAGGCAAAGCTCGTTGTCGCCGATGTCGGCCCGATCAAGGTGCGCATGCTGGAACCGGCTGTCGAGTCTCTCCGCCGCGTTTTCGAGCGAGTGAAGGACAGCGATCCCGATCTTCACGCCCGGATCAACACGGCTGGCTCGCTCTGCGTGCGCCGGATCAGGGGCAGCCAGAGCGCACTTTCCAGCCATTCCTTTGGCCTTGCCGTCGATCTCAATATCGATGGCAAGCTCGATACACTGGGCGACGGCAACACGCAGCTGGGCCTGACAATTCTGGCGGATTTCTTCAAAAGCGAGGGTTGGATCTGGGGTGCAGGTTTCACGCGGGAAGACAGCATGCACTTTGAAGTCAGCAAGGAGCAGGTGACGAAATGGCGGGCTGAGGGCAAGCTCTGATACCCCCCTGTTTCAACTGCACTTACACCCGAGAGCGCTTCCAAAAGCACCTGATGTGGAACGCCGCGCAGCTTTTGTCCAATGAGACAAATTTTCCCAATCAGACAGAGCTGGCCCGTCAATCAGTCTTGATTTAAACGTCAAGCATTGCTGATCCAATGGCGGCAGTGCGGGAGGGCAAAGCAGTCATTGGACTGAACGTTCCGATGACTGCTCTAAGGCTATTCTTCTAAGCCGCCGCAGTTGCCTCGATTTCAAAAAGCAGCCCCGGGATAGCCAGTCGGGTCACACCCAGAAGCGTCATCGGCGGTCTGCTTTGATGGGGGCCAAACCGCATCGCCATCAGATCGAAATTCTTCAACGCTTCATCCACATCCGTCGCATAGACGCCAAGACGTATCACACTGCCTAGGTCCATACCTGCCTTTGTCAGCACAGCCTCCAGATTATCGAGCGCCAGGTTCATCTGGGCACGCATGTTGCCCGGATGCTGCGGGCTGCCTTCGCCATCCACCGCCGTTTGTCCGGCGCAGATAAGCTGACGTCTCCCGCCTTCGATCACTTCCGCCTGATTGTAGCCCAGCTTCAGCGACCAGTCCCATGGGTTTACAGCAGTACGTTCCATTGTTCGATTCTCCATGTCTTGTGTTTCTGAAGCCAGTCTAAATGGAAATAGTGCCAAAATTTGTCACTATTTGTGCTAGAGTCGCGATATGAACATTCGACTTAGACATGACGCCATTGTCCGCAGTCTTCGCCGCAACGGCACCACCACTGTGGATCATCTCGCAGATGAAGTGGGAGCCTCGCGCCGCACCGTGCTGCGCGACATCAGCGCCCTGCGCGATGAGGGCTTTGTCATTCACTCTGATGTGGGGCGCGGCGGCGGCCTACAACTCGACCCGCAATCCGTGCAAACCACAGCGCGGCTGTCAGTGCCAGAGGTCTTTGCGCTCTTGATAAGCGTCGCTGCGATGCGTGCAGCAGGTAACTTGCCATTCTCAGGTCTTGCTGACGCGGGGCTCGCGAAGATCGAGAAAGCGCTACCTTCGGATAAGGTGAAAGACCTCCGCGCCTTTCTTGAGTGCCTGTACATCGGTCAGCTTTCGCCACTGCAGGATCTTTCGGACATGGGCAAAATGGACCCGGAGCTGTTGCCCGCTTTTGAGATCGCCTTCCTGCAGCGGCAGTACATTCGCTTTGACTACAGTGATGCAAAAGGACGCAAAACCCGGCGCGAGGTGGAACCGCAGGCTATGCTGATTTTACCGCCTCTATGGTATTTGGTAGCATGGGATCCAACGCGCAAAGATTTCCGACATTTTCGGATGGACAGGATCAACAATTCGGAAGCTATCGCAGGCACAGCTTTCCGTCGCCGCCATGTTCCTTTCGAAGATGATGTATGCCCGTTCAGCGAACTGTAGAGTTTCAACTTCGGCTTAAGACATCACGGATCACCTAGTGCATTGAAATCTTTGATTTCAGACAACTGTAGGCAACCCAGTTTTAAGGCGCACACTATAATTCACCAAAATGAACATCTATTTAGGCCGCAACATCGGTCGCAAGCACACCCCGACCCATTTGGGCCAGTTTATTGGCATGAAAGTCATCTGACGTTCTACACCTGAATCGCCAAAGCCCTGTAACGCCTCCTGCGCTTTTCGGCCTTTGGCGATGATGTATCTCACAGTAATCTGGAAACGTTCTGGATCAGAGGGATTTCGATCACCGCTTTCAATCCCGGCGCATTGTCGGAGAGCTCCAGACGCCCCCCGTGCATCTCGGCCACGGCGCGCACAAGGCTCAGCCCCAGTCCCGCCCCTTCTGTCTGACGGCTTTGATCCAGCCGCACAAACCGCTCTGTCACAGCTTCCAGGGAGGCAGGCTCCACGCCGGGGCCATTATCCGCTACCACAATCCTTGCAAATGCCCCATTCCGCACAACCGAGACGGCAACGGAAGCATCCACCTCACTCGCGTATTTCAGCGCGTTGTCAATGAGATTGGCCACAGCCTGCGCCAGCAACTGGCGCTCTCCTCTCACAGTCAGCGGCTCTACTTGCAAGCCAAGATCCACGCCCAGATCCTCCGCTGCGGGTTGGTACAGCTCCACCGTGTCGCGCAAAACCGCATCCAGCTGCACATCTTCAAATTGTGCGGTGCCGCCCGCCTCGGCGCGGGCTATCTTGAGAAGGTTCTCCAGAATTGCAATTGCAGCATCGACCTCCTCGATCGCCTCACCCATGACGTCCGGGTGCGCATCGGCCGCCAGCTCCAGCCGCGCCCGAAGCCGTGTGAGCGGCCTGCGAAGATCGTGGCTGATGCTGTCGGTCGCAATCCGCATCCCCTGCATCAGCCGCTCGATCCTGTCCATCAAGGCGTTCACACTGCCGGCCAGCCTGTCGAACTCGTCGCCCGAAGGGCCAATGGGCAACCTGCTTTTGAACTGTCCCGCCGCGATTCTTTCCCCGGCCTCCGCAGCCGCCGCCACGCGGCGCAAGACCCGCCTGCTGAGGAGAAAACCGGTAACCAGCCCGAAAAGGATCGTCGCCACACCGATCCAGAGCCCGGCTGTCAGGAAGAGTATGCGTGTCTGCGCCAGTTCCTCCGCATCGCGGCCCACAAGCAGGCGATAGCCACCGCGCAGCGTGAAGCTCTGGGCAAAGGCACGGCGGCTCACCTCGCCATCCTCGCGCACACGTTTCAAGGAAAATTCGAACGCACCACTCTCGGGTGCCACCTCGGGCCAGCTGCGAAGGTTCCCGGTAATCGGCTGCAGGTTCGGCCCCGCCAGAAGATAGATGGTGCTCGTTCCCGGTTCCATCCGGCTGCGCTGCCGGATGGTGGCGGCCAGCCGGTTCAGCCCACCGGATGCAAACTGCTCGGACAATCCCTGAACCTCTGCATCAATCGTCGCGCGCGTCTGCCGTTCCACCACGCCGATGGTGGAAAAATAAAGCACCGTAAGCGCCATGCCCATCGCCAGCGTGAAAGCGAGTGTATAAAGCGCTGCCTGCCGGAAAACGGAGGTACGCCAAACTCCGTTGGTTCTCACCCGCCCGCCCGCAGCATATACCCCGCCCCCCGGATCGTGTGGAGCAATGAAGTCTCAAACCCTTTATCGATCTTCTGGCGGAGGCGGCTGATATGCACGTCAATCACGTTGGTCTGGGGGTCGAAATTGTAATCCCAAACCCCTTCCAGCAGCATTGTACGCGTTACCACCCGGCCCGAGCGACGAAGAAGGTACTCGAGTATTTTGAACTCACGGGGCTGAAGATCCAGCGTCTTTCCCGCGCGGGAAACCGTGCGCGTTAGAAGGTCCATCTCCAGATCGGCCAGCGCCAGCCTTGTTTCCGCTGCGGGCTGCACAGCGCCTCGCCTTGCAAGCACTGCAATCCGTGCCTCCAGCTCGGAAAAGGCGAAGGGCTTGGTAAGGTAATCGTCGCCACCGGCCTGCAGGCCCTTCACACGATCATCCACCTGACTGAGTGCCGAGAGGATCAGAACAGGCGTGGCATGCCCCGCCTCCCGCAGGGTACGCACGACCGAAAGCCCATCCATATTGGGCAACATCCTGTCCATCACGATCACATCATGGCTTTGGGAAAGGGCCGCTTCCAACCCCTCCGGCCCGGTGCTCGCAAGATCCACGACATGCCCGCCTTCCCGCAGCCCCTGCGCAAGATAGGCGGCCGTATCCGCATCATCCTCGATCACCAGAATACGCATCTCAGGGCCCTTTCCTGAGCCATAACTGGCATTTACCGGACTCAAGCTCAACGCACAGCTTCGAAACATGAACAAAGTTTAATCCGGCCGTCAGGTGTTTTTCAGAGGGGATGCCCAGCTTGGATTGCAGCAAACAGACTGCTGAGGATGCAATCAATGAAATGTAGAACCCCTTCTCGCACGGCCTTTCTTCTGGCCACAGCACTTACCTTCTCGCCAATGGCGGCCCTGCCCGTTCTCGCCCAGACAGAGGCGCCCGCAATCACGCTGCCCTCCTTTGCTCCGCTGGTGAAGGCGGCCAAGCCTGCCGTCGTTACGGTGATGGTCAAGGGCAGTGCGGCACCTGCTCAGGCACCAGGGCCAGAGGCTCTTCCTGGCCCGATGCGCGAGTTTTTCGAGCGCTTCGGCGGCCAGATACCCATGCCCCAGCAGCGCCAGCGCCGGGTGGAGCAGGGCATTGGCTCGGGCTTCATCGTTGATGCGGACGGGATCATCGTAACCAACAACCATGTCGTGGAAGGCGCTTCAGAAATCATCGTGCGCCTTGATGACGGGCGGGAGCTTGAGGCAACCCTTCTGGGCCGCGACGACAAGGTGGATATCGCCGTTTTGCAGGTGGAGGGCAGTGAGTTCCCCGTTCTGGAATGGGGCGTATCAGACACTGCTGAAATCGGTGATTGGGCAATGGCCATCGGCAATCCGTTCGGCCTTGGCGGCACCGTTACCACAGGGATTGTCTCAGCCCGTGGCCGGGATATCGGCTCCGGTCCCTATGATGATTACATTCAGGTGGATGCTGCGATCAACAAGGGCAATTCCGGCGGGCCTCTCCTCGATCTGAACGGCAAGGTGATTGGCGTGAACACCGCGATCTTCTCACCCACCGGCGGCAGTGTCGGACTTGGCTTTGCCATTCCTTCCGAGCAGGCGCAGGAGATTGTTGCCGAACTGATCGAAGACGGCTCCGTCGAGCGTGGATGGATCGGCGTGCGTATTCAGCCGGTGACAGATGAGATTGCCGACAGCCTCGGGCTGGCAGCAGCCGATGGCGCGCTTGTGGTAGAGGTAACAGAGGGCAGCCCCGCAGAAGAGGCTGGGCTGAAGCCCGGCGATGTGATCACCACCTTCGGATCATCCGATGTGGATGAACTGAGAGATCTCACCCGCGCCGTTGCAAAGGCAGAGATCGGCTATGCGGTGGAGATGAGCGTCTGGAGAAGCGGTGCGGCGGAAACGGTAGAGATCGCACCCGCCCTTCTGGAAACCGCGTCGCTTGCGGCCTCCAGCAGCGTGGTTGATCCGGCTGGCATGGGGCTGAAGTTGCGGCCTCTGGCTTTGGAGGAGCAAGAGGCCTTGGGCATTCAGGAAGGGCTGATCATAACCGGGGTGGAAAGCGGCAGCGCTGCAGAGGCTGGCCTTTCGGAAGGCGATGTCCTTCTCAGTGTCAACCAGCGGGCCGTAACCAAACCGGGCGATCTCGCTGAAGCCGTTGAGGCAGCACGGGCTGCAAACCGCAATGCGCTTCTCCTTCAGGTGCTGCAGAACGGAACACCCCGCTTCCTCACCGTGCCACTGCCCGTTTCCTGACAAAAGGTGTGTCCCAACTTGTCCGGCAGGCACGTGCAACTCCTCGCACATCCTGCCGGATTTTTTTGTTGAGCGGATGCCCTGACCGAGCCTTCTCCGGTCTGGATACAGGCTCAAATTGCACGTAGAAATCCTTCTGTACCCGCTTGGTCGCTCCAAAGGCCGGGCAAGGCATCAATCAGGATTACTCGCGTGACGCAAATTTACGATCTGCCGCAAGAAATCTCAGGCCCCGCTGCCTGGATTGGTTCGGAAATGGCTCAGCGAGAGGATGCATGGCTTTTCACGCTTTCCCCGGATGATATCGCGGATCTGGAAAATGCGGCCCGGCACTATCTTTCGCTCGACCGGGATATTGGCGAGATCACAGCGCATGATTTTCCGCTCAACCGGTTTGGTGCTCATCTCGTGCATCTCCGCCAGAAGCTTCTGAGCGGCTGCGGCATAGAAGTGCTGCGCGGCCTGCCGGTGGAAACCTACAGTCAGAAATTCGTGGCGACGATCTTCTGCGGCATCGGTGCCCATCTCGGCAGCGCCCGCTCTCAGAATGCAGCCGGGCATATCCTCGGCCATGTGCGCGATCTCGGACGCAGTTCCAAAGATCCGAACACCCGCATCTACCAGACATCCGAACGCCAGAGCTTTCATACCGATAGCGCTGATGTTGTTGGCCTTCTCTGCCTCCGCGAAGCACAGGAAGGGGGGCGTTCTCTGCTCGTCAGCGCCGTGTCTATCTACAACCGGATGCTGCGGGTGCGCCCCGATCTTCTGCAACGGCTCTTTGATCCTATAGCCACAGATCGCAGAGGTGAAATTCCGGAAGGCGCGAAGCCCTTTATGGAGATCCCGGTTCTAAGCTGGCATGCCGGGCATCTGACGGTCTTCTATCAGCGCCAGTACATAGATAGCGCCCAAAGGTTCGACAATGCGATGCGTCTGACGCCCGAGCATATCGAAGCGCTGGATATGTTCGATGCTCTGGCGAACGATCCCGATCTTCACTTCGGCATGCAGTTGCAGCCGGGCGACATTCAGTTTGTCTACAATCATTCCCAACTGCATGACCGCACAGGCTTCGTGGATTGGCCCGATCCCGCAAAGCGCCGCCATCTTCTGCGCCTCTGGCTTTCCATTGCAGGAGATCGCCCGCTTCCCGAGTGTTTCAAGCAGCGCTACGGCTCTATCGAAATAGGCAACCGTGGCGGGATCGTCACCGCACAAACGAAGCTGCACGCCCCGCTCGATCCGGAATGATCATAAGCTAACTCTGATTGCGAAAGAGAACGCCACTGTCGATCAGATAGCGCCCCATCAACGGCAGGCTTGCGGCCCCCCTGCCCTGCGCCTCAGCGCCAAGGCTGCCCTCCTCAATCCTGAACGGGCTTATCCCGCTCTGGTCCAACGCCTCCACCGCTTTGGTCGTGGCCTGCACGATGCGTGTGCGGATCGCAGGCGGCATGGTGCCATCGATCATCACGGCGGGAAAATCGACAACCGAGCACACGGAAAGGCAGGCCTGCGCCAGATGGTGGGATGCACGCGCGACCCACGCATTCAGCACTGGGCCCAGATCCTCCCAATCACGCTCGCCCGACCAGAGATCCTGCGGCTCCCACCCGGCTTCCATCGCCGCATCCTCCAGAAGATGGAGCGATGCGCAATCCAACAGCGGCACCATCCGCCCGCCTTCGCCCTCCACACGAACAGTGCCCAGCGCCCCGGCATTGCCTGTCAAGCCGGGCCATAGCGCATTGTCGAGCACAATACCGCCACCCACAAAATAGCCGATGTGAAAATAGGCATAACTTGTATGCGCACTCCCACGGCCGAAGAGCAACTCCGCACCACAGGCAGCCGTGCAATCGTTCTGGATATAAATCGGCAAATCCGTTGCCGTTGAAAGCTCCGCCGCGAGATCGAGATCGCGCCACTCTTCCATGGAGCCGGGTTCCGCCCCAAGCTGCTGCTCCCACTCCCACAGCTCAAATGGGATTGCCACGCCAAGGCCCGCCAGCCGGTCGCGCCGCCGCGTGGGCACAAAGCTCACCAGATCGGGCAGCGTATCGGCCACGAAATCCATGATCCTGCCCGGCGTCGGAAAGGCGTAGCCAACCCTTCGGCTTTGCCGCACCGTTCCCGCGAAATCCATCAGATACATTTCACTGGCACGCCGATCCACCTTCAGCCCTATCGCAAACGCCCCCTCGGGATTGAGCCGCATCGGCGTCGATGGCTGGCCAACTTTACCGCGAACAGGCTCGCCCTTCAAAAGCAGCCCATCCGCCTCCAGCTGCCTCATAATCACGGTTACCGTCTGGGCCGATAACCCGCTCCGCCGCGCAATATCGGCCTTCGAAAGGCTGCCGTGCCAACGCACGAGAGAGAGGACAAGGCGCTCGTTATACACCCGCACCCGGGCCTGATTTGCGCCGCCGGAGGGATCAACCACAGCCGATGATGCGCCACTTTCCGCGCTGGACATGATACCTCCCCCGGTTTTTCCTTTTAGTTACAAATTCCTGCGGTGATCCAAATAAGTCAATCCAATTTATTAATTGACAAGAATCACCGGGTGTTGTGCACTTATTGTCATCATAACCACCTTGGGCAATCCAAGGGAAAACTCTGGGAGGAGTATCATGACCGTTCGCACATCCCTTCTCGGGACGGCCCTTGCCGCCGCCACGCTTTCCATGGGCGCGCTGCCTGCACTGGCCGATGGCCACTCCACAGCGGCCTGTCTGATCACAAAGACCGATACGAACCCCTTCTTCGTCAAGATGAAGGAGGGTGCCACTGCCAAGGCGGGAGAGCTGGGGATTACCCTGAAATCCTACGCTGGCAAGGTGGATGGCGATCACGAGAGCCAGGTTGCGGCCATCGAAACCTGCATCGCGGATGGTGCAAAGGGTATCCTGCTGACAGCTTCCGACACGAAAGCCATCGTTCCGGCGGTAGAGCAGGCGCGTGAGGCGGGCATTCTGGTGATAGCGCTCGATACACCGCTGGAGCCGATCGACAGCGCGGATGCAACCTTCGCGACGGACAATTTCAAGGCTGGCGAGCTGATCGGTGCATGGGCCGCCGCAAAGTTGGGTGACGAGGCTGCGAACGCCAAGATCGGCATGCTCGATCTCGCCGTCAGCCAGCCCTCTGTGGGCGTGCTGCGCGATCAGGGCTTCCTTCAGGGCTTCGGCATTGATCTTGGCGATCCGAACAAATGGGGTGACGAGACGGATGACCGGATCGTCGGCAATGATGTGACGGCAGGTAACGAGGAAGGCGGCCGCAAGGCAATGGAAAACCTCCTCGCCATCGATCCGTTCATCAACGTCGTCTACACGATCAACGAACCTGCTGCTGCCGGTGCTTACGAGGCGCTGAAAGCCGTGGGCCGCGAGAGTGACGTTCTGATCGTTTCCGTCGATGGCGGCTGCCCCGGCGTTGCCAACGTGAAAGACGGTGTGATCGGTGCCACCTCTCAGCAATACCCGCTGCTGATGGCCTCCCTCGGGATCGAGGCAATTGCTGCATGGGCTGCCGATGGCACGAAGCCAGCGCCCACACCGGGCCTCGATTTCTTCGACACCGGCGTAAATCTGGTTACCGATCAGGCGGTTGACGGTGTGGAGTCCATCGATGTGGCCGAAGGCATGGATCGCTGCTGGGGTTGATCTAACCCCAACAGACATGCCTGATTGCGGGAGCGGCGCACCAGCCGCTCCTCTGAAATATCCAAAGAAACCCTCGGTCTGGAGGACCCCCGATGTCAGATCCGAACGCCGATCAGAGCTTCGAGGCAGGTCTTAGCGGAAGTGCCACGGATGTTGCGCAGTTCGAGGAGAAAAAGGGGCCGATAGAGCGCTTTCAGCACCTCCTGCATGTGGCCCCCTGGATGATCCCACTGATCGTTCTCGTGGCCTCCGTCATCATCTTCGGTATAGCCCTCGGCTCCAAGTTCTTTGCGCCGTTTACCCTCACACTGATCCTCCAGCAGGTCGCTATCGTGGGTGTGGTCGGCGCCGCACAATCCCTTGTGATCCTTACCGCAGGCATCGATCTTTCGGTTGGCGCAATTATGGTCCTCTCATCCGTTGTCATGGGCCAGTTCACATTCCGCTACGGTATACCGGCCCCCATCTCGATCCTCTGCGGCTTCGGTGTCGGGGCGCTCTGCGGCTTTATCTCGGGCTTTCTCGTCGCCCGGGTGAAGCTGCCGCCTTTCATCGTAACGCTTGGCATGTGGCAGATCATCCTTGCCTCCAATTTCCTCTATTCCGCGAACGAGACGATCCGAAGTCAGGATATCGAGGCCAACGCCCCGCTCCTCCAGTTTTTCGGCAATTCCATCCGCATCCCGCTGCCGGGCGGCACGGCTGTGCTGACCTATGGCGTCATCGTGATGGTACTTCTCGTTATCGTTCTCAATTACGTCCTCACCTCCACCGCATGGGGGCGGCATCTTTACGCCGTGGGGGATGATCCGGACGCGGCAGAGCTTTCGGGCGTGAAGGTCAAGAAGATGCTGATCTCTGTCTACGTCCTCTCCGGCTTGATCTGCGCACTCGCAGGCTGGGTGCTGATCGGGCGCATCGGCTCCGTCTCACCCACCTCCGGCCAGTTCGCGAATATCGAAAGCATCACGGCAGTGGTGATCGGCGGCATCTCTCTCTTTGGCGGGCGCGGCTCGATCATGGGCATGCTCTTTGGTGCCCTGATCGTGGGCGTATTCTCCCTGGGCCTGCGCATGGTGGGCACCGATCCACAATGGACGTATCTTCTGATCGGGGTCCTGATCATCGCAGCCGTCGCGGTCGATCAGTGGATCAGGAAGGTATCGACATGACAGAACCGATCCTTCAAGGGCGCAATCTGGTAAAGCGCTATGGTCGTGTCGTGGCGCTGGACCACGCAGATTTTGAGCTCTATCCCGGCGAGATCCTGGCCGTGATCGGGGATAATGGCGCCGGAAAATCCACGCTGATCAAGGCGCTGTCGGGTGCTGTTACACCTGATGAGGGCGAGATCACACTGGATGGCAAACCCGTCCATTTCTCGACCCCGATTGACGCACGGGACAAGGGAATAGAGACGGTCTACCAGAACCTAGCTCTCTCGCCCGCGCTTTCCATTTCCGATAATATGTTCCTGGGCCGCGAGATCAGAAAGCCCGGTGTTCTCGGCGCTGTCTTTCGCAAGCTGGACCGTAAGGAAATGGAGCGTCAGGCGCGCGATAAGCTCAGCGAGCTTGGGCTGCTCACGATTCAGAACATCGCTCAGGCGGTGGAAACCCTTTCAGGCGGCCAGCGGCAGGGCGTGGCCGTGGCGCGCGCCGCTGCCTTCGGGTCGAAAGTTGTGATCATGGATGAACCAACGGCGGCCCTCGGCGTAAAGGAAAGCCGCCGTGTTCTGGATCTTATCCAGATCCTCAAGGGCAAGGGCGTGCCGATCGTACTTATCTCGCACAATATGCCGCATGTTTTCGAGGTCGCGGATCGCATCCATATCCACAGGCTTGGCCGCAGACTGACTGTAATCAACCCCAAGGAGTATTCCATGTCGGATGCCGTGGCGCTGATGACAGGAGCCAAAGAAGTAGCAGGGCCACACACCTGACCTTCGCGTAATACTTTTGTGTAAACAGTTTCCCAGTAAAAGTCGTCTGTATTTACCACAGGCTCAAAAGCCCGGCTTAAACTGTCGCGCATCTTACATTCGCATTTCGGAAAGCTTGAAAATATCAGTAAGCCATCTCAAACTTAATTTACGTTTAATTAATTTTGTCAGTAAACGAGGTGTGTAATGCTCAATATTTCCGCGAAACCCAAGCAAGTTTCAACCACAGCCCGCAGCCGGTCGCGTCTGTCCCGGCAGGTCGGCGCAGTTCTTTTTTCAGCTATTGCGTGTACTGCGCCAAGCATGTCTGCTGCCGCAGAGATTGTTCTCAAGGCCAATAGCGAAGATAGAGCCGTACAGGGCACGCTCATCAAGTTTGATGGCGAGACCTATAAGATGCAGACGCTTCTGGGCGTGATTTGGGTTGACGCAAAGCGCTTTGATTGCATCAGCGATGGGTGCGCAACCTCGATCAGTGAGGCTCAGTCTGCAGCAGATATCGCCGGACGGGAAAAGCTGGGCCTGGACACAAACTCCAACTGAGCCCGCATCTCAGCGTTAAGAATTGAGCGCCGCCTTTCCCGCGAAAGGCGGCGTTTCCTATTCAGAAACCCGTGCAAAATATGAGCTTAGAGAGCGCTCTACCTTTCCAGACACAGACGCGCCATGCGCCGCACTTCGCATTAAGACGCTGTTAAGCGGTTAACCATAGAGATTGGCATGTTGCGTATGTTTTTAAGGAGCGTTGCTTTGCCTGATATCTCTGTTTTCATGGAACTTGGAAACCAAATGCTGATTCTGGGTGGCGCTGCCACTCTGCTCTACTTCAGCTGAAGTCCCTCGCGGGTACTCCAGGTTTCAGGTGACAATCTCACCTTATTCTGGCTTCATGGCGGGTGTTCGATCACCGGAACTTCGCCATGAGCCACGTTTTCCCGCGCCACTGTCATACCCATCAGCCCGTCGCCGTCGGGGGTGAGGGGTGTTATCTCATCGATGCTGATGGGAAGAGGTATCTTGATGGGTCGGGCGGCGCGGCCGTCTCTTGCCTTGGCCACGGTAACACGCGCGTCGGCGAGGCCGTAGCAGCGCAGATGGGCAAGCTCGCCTTTGCGCATACCGGTTTTTTCACGTCCAAGCCTGCCGAGGAACTGGCCGATCACCTGATCGCACGCGCCCCCGGCGCGCTGGATCGTGTCTATTTTGTCTCCGGCGGCTCAGAGGCTGTGGAAGCCGCCATAAAGCTCGCCCGGCAATATTGGATGGAGCGGGAAAAGCCGGAAAAGCGCCATTTGATCGCCCGGCGGCAAAGCTATCACGGCAACACGCTTGGCGCCTTGGCCGCTGGCGGCAATGCATGGCGCCGCGCGCCCTTCCTCCCGCTTCTGCCCGAAGTGCATCACATCGCCCCCTGCTATGCCTACCGCGATCAGGCGGAGGGAGAGAGCGAGGCCGATTATGGCCGAAGGGCCGCCGATGCACTGGAGGCGGAGATACTGCGCCTTGGCCCCGCATCGGTAATGGCGTTCATCGCAGAGCCGGTGGTGGGTGCAACCCTCGGCGCGGTGCCCGCTGTGGAAGGTTACTTCCAGCGCATTCGCGAGATCTGCGATCAGTACGAAGTCCTGTTGATCCTTGATGAGGTGATGTGCGGGATGGGCCGCACAGGCACCCTTTTCGCCTGCGAGGCAGACGGCATATCGCCCGATATCCTCTGCATCGCCAAAGGCCTGGGCGCTGGCTACCAGCCTATCGGGGCCATGCTTGCCTCCTCCGGGATTTACGCTGCAATCTCAAACGGCAGTGGCTTTTTCCAGCACGGCCACACCTATATCGGCCACCCCGTTGCAACAGCTGCCGGGCTGGCTGTTCTGAAGGAAATCGAGGAGCATAACCTTCTTGCGCGCGTGCAGGAACGAGGCGCGCAACTTCATGACAAGTTGGTGGAAGCCTTCGGGCAGCATGCGCATATCGGCGATATCCGGGGCCGTGGCCTCTTCCGCGGATTGGAACTTGTGGAGGACAGGGAAACCAAGGCCCCCCTCGATCCCACTCGCAAAACCGCAGCGCGGTTCAAATCTGCCGCATTCGAGGCGGGGCTCATATGCTACCCGATGTCAGGCACCGTCGATGGCAAGCTGGGTGATCACGTTCTGCTGGCGCCGCCCTTCATCATCGAGGAGCCTCAGCTTGACGAACTTGTCGCGAAACTCGGCATCGCTCTGGAGTCGGCTCTTCCCTCTTGAAACAACTGCGTTCTAATGCGTTTCGTCTTTACCCTGAAATATCACTCATCACCCAACGCGTTGAAATCTTTGAGTTCAGGCAGCGATAGGTGATTCAAGTTCAAAGCGAAACGCTTTAGTCATCCACGGGCCGGATCAGCTTGCGCTCCAGAACCCGCATTACCGCTTTCAGATCGTGCCCGCGCTTCAATATCCGGCCATCCATTGCAATTACCGCATATTGTCCCTGCTTGGCCGAAAGCTTTGGCCGCTTCTCGATCCGATAGAGGGGATGCTCAGCCGCGTGGCGAAAAATCGCGAATATCGCCACATCCTTCAGCATCGAAATCCCATAGTCCCGCCACTCTCCGGCTGCGACCATGCGCCCATACACGTTGAGAATGACCGAAAGCTCGCGGCGGTGAAAGGCAACCTGTTCAGGTGTAACGGGAAAGGGTGCAACCGTTGAAATGGGTTTGTTCATAAGTCGAGTTTTCCCCATCCCTGCCGTTTTGGCAAGTGACGCAACGTCAATGCGATTTTGGCCCCGCGCCCAGAATTCAACACATTCTCAGCACGCAGTTGCCCCGAATCTCAAGCAAAACACACTTGTTGCTCAGGCGAGCATTGCCCTGGCGCGCTGGTTATAAGCCCCCACTCATGCCAACGCGTCAGGGTCGCTCTCGGGGCAACACTACTTTCCCACTCACCTGAAATACCGCGCTCGAAACCCCAAGTTGGGGCTGGAACCTTTGTGGCCTGCTTCTATAGTCCCGCGCAAACAAGGGCTTGAGGGAAGGCAGATCATGCGCGATTTTCAAATTCCGGGGCGATCCATGGTGATTGCGGAAAACGGGATGGCTGCCACCTCCCATCCGTTGGCCAGTAAGGTCGCCATTCAGACACTGGAACAGGGCGGCAATGCCGTGGATGCCGCTATCGCCGCTGCAGTGTTGCTCGGTATCTGCGAGCCGCAGATGACAGGGATCGGCGGAGATTGCTTCATTCTCGTCAAACCCGGAGGAGAGGAACGGGTAATCGGGCTGAACGGTTCGGGCCACGCACCTGCCGGGCTGGATGCAGCACATCTGCGCAGCGCGGGTGATGTGATCCCGGAAGGAAGCGCTCATGCCGTCACAATCCCCGGCGCGATGGATGCGTTTATCACGCTCGCAAAGGATTGGGGCAAACTTGGCCTCAAATCCTGCCTCGCTCCTGCGATCCACTATGCCGAACAGGGTGTGCCTGTGGCCGAGCGCGTGGCTTTCGATTGGGCGCTCGCAGCCGATAGCCTTCAGGGTGTAGCACGGCAGGATTACCTTCTTTCCGGCAGGGCACCCGGCACAGGCCAGGTATTCCGCGCGCCAAAACAGGCAGCAGCATTGCGCGAAGTGGCGATGGAAGGCCGCGATGGGTTTTATGCAGGCCCTGTCGCCGAAGATATGGTGGCGGCTCTTCAGGCTGCTGGCGGCACACACACGCTGGAAGATTTCGCCGCGCACAAGGCCGAGTATGTGGAGCCCATCACTGGCCAGTACAAAGGTTATGAGCTGATCGAGATGCCGCCAAACGGGCAAGGTGCAGCGGCCATTCTTCTCGGCAACATCCTCTCGGAGTTTGATCTCTCCACGATGGATCCCTTTGGCGTGGACAGGACGCACCTGGAAGCGGAGGCCGTGAAGCTCGCCTATGATGCGCGAAACCGCTTCATCGCCGATCCGGCAGCTTCCGCGCAGTATCTCGATCATATGCTGGCTCCGGAAACGGCCAAAAAGCTTGCAGCCCTGATTGATATGGAGCGCGCGATGGAGGCACCAGCCGAGCTGACCGAAGCCGTTCACCGCGATACAATCTATCTGACGGTGGTGGACAGGGACAGAATGGCCGTCTCCCTCATCTACTCGATCTTTCACTCCTTCGGCTCCGGCATCGCATCGGATAAATACAGCATCCTCTTCCAGAACCGCGGCGCGGGCTTCACACTTGCCGAGGGCCACCCGAACGAGGCAGGCCCGGGCAAACGCCCGATGCACACGATCATCCCTGCAATGCTGCGCAAGAACGGCCGGATCATCATGCCCTTCGGTGTGATGGGCGGGCAGTATCAATCCGCCGGGCATATGCGCTTTCTCAGCAATATGGCCGATTACGGGATGAATGTGCAGGCAGCCATTGATGCACCCCGCGCCTTTCCGCGCGAGGGCTTTCTGGATCTGGAGCGTGGATACGGCCCGGATGTGCGCGCGGCCCTCACGGAGCGCGGCCACTTGATCCGCGTACCCGATGTGGCCATCGGCGGCGGTCAGGCGATCCGCATCGATACCGAAGGGGGCGTTCTTTGGGGTGCCTCCGATGCGCGAAAGGATGGCGCGGCACTTGGTTATTGAGAGTGCCGGTTTCTCCCAGAGCCTTCCCGCACACCTGTGTGGTGCGGGAGGGTCATAACCGAGCCTTTTCACCAAAAAGTAACTTGTTTTGCCTCAAATTACTGCCATAGAGTTACGTCAAGCTGCGAAAAAGCAGCGTTCGAGGTAGAGACTGAAGATGATGCATTCGATTACTAAGCGCGGCCTGATCACGGGCGCCGCTGCTCTTGCTCTTTCCGCATGTTCGCGTGATGTGTCGCGGCTTCCGGCTGCGGATGGCGTTGTTGTTTCCAAGGCGAGGCGGGAGATGTACCTGCTCTCCGCTGGCAAAACGTTCCGAAGCTACGAGGTGGAGCTTGGCTTTACCCCGCAAGGCCACAAGGAGCAGGAAGGCGACGGGCGCACCCCCGAAGGTATCTACTTCATCGATCGCAAGAACCCCCGATCCGATTTCCACCTCAGCCTCGGCATCAACTATCCCAACTCCGCCGATATCGCCCGCGCGGATGCGATGGGCGTCGATCCCGGAGGCGATATCTTCATCCATGGCGGCCCCCGCCCGAAGATCGACCGCACAGGCGCGGACTGGACAGCCGGGTGCATCGCCGTCACCAATCGACAGATCGAAGAGATCTACGCGATGGTCCGGATGGGCACGCCAATCCAAATCCTCGCCTGAAGCGGTTCTGCCGCTACTTGAAGCACCATTTTATGCGAATTTGCGAAGCACACGCATTATTCGTTGAGAGATCGCGCGTTCTGTTCCAAGATCAAGCATCAGGTCCGCGGCTTTGCGAAGCTGAAGGTTATCCGGGGGTATCGAGATCACGTTTTTCAATGAGATGTATCAGGGAGACGCGATCCGGGATACGTACAAATCCCTCGCCGAATGGTCCGAGAAACTCGGCCCCGAAGAACTGAATGCCAAGAGAGCAGAAGCCGAAGCACTCTTTCGCCGCATTGGCATCACCTTCGCTGTCTACGGCGAAGGCGGCGATCCGGAACGCCTTATTCCGTTCGATCTGATCCCCCGCGTCTTCACTTCCTTCGAATGGTCCCGGCTGGAACGGGGTGTAAAGCAGCGCGCAGAGGCACTGAATTGCTTCCTCCGCGATGTCTATCACCGCGCAGAGATCGTCCGCGCCGGCCGCATCCCGGCGGAACTCGTGTTCCAGAATGCCGCCTTCGAGCCTTCTGTTGTTGGCTTCCGCCCCGCCGAAGGCGTGTTCAGCCACATCGTCGGCATCGATCTTGTGCGCACCAGCGCGGATGAGTTCTTCGTGTTGGAGGATAATTGCCGCACGCCCTCCGGCGTTTCCTACATGCTGGAAAACCGCGAGATCATGATGCGCATGTTCCCGGATCTTTTCCGCAAGATGCGCGTCGCCCCGGTGGAGGATTATCCCGATCAGTTGCGCCGCACTCTCGCCAGCGTCGCTCCCGAAAAATGCATCACAGACCCAACAGTCGTGGTGCTCACCCCCGGTGGCATGAACAGCGCCTACTATGAGCATTCCTTCCTCGCCGATCAGATGGGGGTGGAGCTTGTGGAAGGCCAAGATCTCTTCGTCGAAGGTGATCTCGTTTTCATGCGCACCACACGCGGCCCGCAGCGCGTGGATGTGATCTACCGCCGCATAGACGATCCCTTCCTCGATCCGCTCCACTTCCGGCCAGACAGTATGCTGGGCATCCCCGGCCTGATGAATGTCTATCTCACGGGCGGCGTTTCGATCTGCTCCGCGCCCGGCGCGGGCGTGGCGGATGACAAGGCCGTCTACACCTATGTGCCCGACATGATCCGCTTCTATCTCGGTGAAGAACCGATTTTGAAGAACGTGCCCACATGGCGTTGCGGCACGCCCGATGATCTCAAACACGTGCTCGCCAATCTGGGCGATCTGGTAGTGAAAGAGGTGCATGGCTCAGGCGGCTACGGCATGCTGGTAGGCCCCGCCAGCACCAAAGCCGAAATCGAGACCTATGCAGAGCGCATCAAGGCCAACCCGTCCGAGTTCATCGCACAACCCACGCTCAGTCTCTCCACTTGCCCCACCTTCGTGGAGCAAGGCCTCGCCCCCCGCCATGTGGATCTGCGCCCCTATTGCCTCGTCGGCAAAAAGGTCAACCTCTGCCCCGGTGGCCTCACGCGCGTCGCATTGCGCGAAGGCTCTCTGGTCGTCAATTCCAGCCAGGGCGGCGGCGTAAAAGACACTTGGGTTATTGCGGATTGAGGATGTAACATGCTGAGCCGCACCGCAGAAAATCTCTACTGGGTCACCCGCTACATGGAGCGGGCCGAAACCATGGCCCGCCTTCTGGAGGTCGGTTACCGTATCGCCCTCATGCCCTCCGCCGGAGAAGGCAACCGCAACGAATGGGCCTCTATCCTCGCAGCATCGGGCGTTGAGAGCTACTTTCAACAGAGCTACAGCGAGGCCAACGAGACAACGCTCGAAAACTTCCTGGTGTTCGATACGAACAACCCCTCATCCGTGGCCACCTGCATCGCAAAGGCGCGGGATAATGCGCGGGTTGTCCGCACCGCTGTTACCAGCGAAGTGTGGGATGCGCTCAACAGTGCCTTTCAGGAGTTCAAAGGCCTGCGCCCCGGCGATCTGCCCGGCCTTTGCGACTGGACGAAGAAGCAAACAGCGGCACTCCGCGGGGCCATAGAAGGCACGCAACTTCAGCAAGACGGCTACGATTTCCTGAACCTTGGCTATTATCTGGAACGGGCAGACAACACAGCACGGCTTCTCGACGTTAAGTACTACGTCCTTCTGCCCACCACCCAACGTGTCGGCGGCAGCGTGGATAATTATCAGTGGATCACGCTTCTGCGCTCGCTTTCGGCACTCCGCTCTTTCCATTGGGCGTATGGTGGCGATTACAGCCCCACCAAAATCGCCCATTTCCTGATCCTCAACAAAACCAACCCCCGCTCGCTTCTGCATTGCGTAGAGGAGGCAAGCTACCATCTCAACCGCCTTGCCAGAGCCTATGGCCAATCCACCGGAGCGCAGGCTCAGGCCAACACAAAGCTCGCCCGCCTCGCCGAAGCGCATGTCGAGGATATCATCTCGGATGGCTTGCACGAGTTTCTCAGGGATTTCATTCGCGATAATGCCGGGCTCGGCCAGACGGTGGCCGACAGTTATCTCTTCGGGTCGAAATAATGCATCTCAAAATCCAGCACACATCCACCTACCGCTTCGAGATGCCGGTGCGCTACGTGGTGCAAAGCCATCGCCTTTGGGCCAGCCAGTTCGAGGGCCAATCCGTCCTCGGCTGGAACGTCATGGTCGAAGACGCGGTTTTCGGCCAGTATTTCACCGACTCTGCCGGGGATCGCGTGCGCACGATGACGCTGAATGGCCCGCTGACGGAACTGAGGGTGCATGTCGAGGGCGAGGTGATGACAAGCGATCAGAACGGTGTGCTCGCAGGCCATATCGAACGCGTGCCGCCGCTTGCATACCTCCGCACAACCGATCCCACCAAACCGGATAAAGCACTGAAAGAGCTGGCACTGGCCACATCCGGCTCCGATCTGGATCGCGCACATGCCCTTTCCAATGCCGTTGCAGAGGCCATTGTCTACCGCCCCGGCACAACCGATGCGCACACCACCGCGGCAGAGGCTTTGGCGCAGGGCGAAGGTGTGTGTCAGGATCACGCGCATGCCCTGATCTCGGCCGCCCGCACCATCGGAATGCCCGCCCGTTATGTCTCGGGTTACCTTCAGGCCTCCTCCGATGGCGTGCCGCATGAAGCAGGGCACGCATGGGCCGAATTGCATGTCTCTACGCTGGGCTGGGTGGGCTTCGATCCCGCAAACAAATGCTGCCCGGATGAACGCTATGTCCGCCTCGGCTCCGGCCTCGATGCCATCCATGCCGCGCCAATCCGGGGGATCACGCACGGCCTGTCGTCGGGTGATCTTGAGGTGGAGGTTGCAGTTGAGGCGGCGCAGCAGTAGCGTCGCGCGGCAGTCTTCAACCAGAGCACTTTCATGACATATTGCGTCGGCCTCCTGCTGAACAAGGGCATCGTCCTTCTCTCCGATACCCGCACCAATGCGGGCGTGGATAATATCGCGACCTACCGCAAAACCTTCCTCTTTGAAGAGCCGGGCGAGCGTGTGATCGCAATTCTCACCGCCGGCAGCCTCTCGGTTACGCAAACCACCATCGCCAGACTGCAGGCGGCAATCGATGCGCCGGAAGAAGGCCGTTCCATCCTCACGGCCGATACCATGCTGGAAGTTGCTGAAATCGTTGGCGAAACGCTGAGCAACGTCTCCTCGAACATCTCCGAGAAGATGAGCCGTATGAAGCAAAGCGCCACCGCGTCCATGATTGTGGCAGGCCAGCGCAAGGGCGGCGAGATGCGGCTCTTCATGCTCTACCCCGAGGGCAATTTCATTGAGGCAACGCCGGATACGCCATATCTCCAGATCGGAGAGCACAAATACGGCAAGCCCATCCTCGATCGGGTCGTAACATCGGAAACCTCGCTGTCGGACGCAAAGAAAGCCGTTCTCCTTTCGATGGATTCCACCCTCCGCTCCAATCTCTCCGTCGGCATGCCGCTGGATCTCACAGTTCTCTTGCGCGATTCCTGCAAGGTGGATGAAAGCATCCGGATCGAGGCAGGAGACGAAGTTTTCAACGCCATGTCCGACGCATGGAGCCAAGCGCTGCGCGATGGATTTACCGCGATCGACATCTAATTATGGCGTTTCGACCTTAACTTGAGACACCCCTCAACGCTTTTCGCATTCGAGCCAAAGGCGAGAGGCAGCGAAAAGCGATTCAAGTTTAAGTCGAAACGCTTTAGGCGCCCCTACTATTGGCTTGGCGGCTAATTTCTCAGCACTGCCTTGGTAACCTGTATAATTTCTGATCATTCAGGATACCCACCCTCCCAACTGTGCCCGATTTCTTTGCAACTACCCCCTGCCTTTGAAGAGATGAGCCTGCCAGACGCGATGGAAGAGCCGCCATCGCTCCGGCAATGCGCGGCTTCGGCACGCATACCAACCTGCCAAATCGGCTTGCGTATCCGCGCTGGTGCAAGGGGCCTCCGCTCAGAAAGGCCACCCGCTCAGCAAATTCAGGGAACCACAGTATGACATTCACCAAATCCATGATCGCGGGCCTTGGCCTCGCTGCAATGCTGAACGGCACCACCGCTCTGGCGCAGGAAGATACCATCAAGGTCGGCATCCTCCACTCACTCTCCGGCACAATGGCCATTTCCGAGACAACACTCAAAGACGCCATGCTGATGCTCATCGAAGAGCAAAACAAGAAAGGTGGCGTGCTCGGCAAACAGCTGGAGCCCGTGGTGGTCGATCCCGCATCCGATTGGCCGCTCTTTGCTGAAAAGGCACGCGAACTCCTCGAAGTGCACGAAGTTGCGGCAGTCTTCGGCAACTGGACATCGGTCAGCCGCAAATCCGTGCTGCCCGTATTCGAAGAACTCAACGGCCTCCTCTTCTACCCTGTCCAGTACGAAGGTGAAGAAAGCCAGCGCAACGTATTCTACACCGGTGCCGCTCCCAACCAGCAGGCCATCCCCGCCGTCGATTACCTCCTCGCTGAAGAGGAAGTGGAGCGCTGGGTCCTCGCGGGCACCGATTATGTCTACCCCCGCACCACCAACAAGATTCTTGAAGCCTATCTCAAGGGCCTCGGTGTCGCGGAAGAAGACATCATGATCAACTACACACCGTTCGGCCATTCCGACTGGCAGACAATCGTAAGCGATATCAAGGCCTTCGGCTCCGCTGGCAAAAAAACCGCCGTGGTCTCTACAATCAACGGCGATGCCAACGTGCCCTTCTACAAGGAACTCGGCAATCAGGGCATCTCAGCGGAAGACATCCCCGTAGTGGCCTTCTCCGTGGGTGAAGAGGAACTCGCAGGCCTCGATACGGAGCCCCTCATCGGCCACCTCGCCGCGTGGAATTACTTCATGAGCGTGGAATCGGACGCGAATGATGAATTCATCGAAGCGTGGCACGCCTTCATCGGCGATGAAGACCGCGTCACGAACGACCCGATGGAAGCCCACTATATCGGCTTCAACATGTGGGTGAAGGCTGTTGAAAAAGCAGGCACCACCGATCCGGACGCCGTGATCGACAGCATCGTGGGCGTCTCTGTGCCAAATCTCTCAGGCGGCTACTCAGCGATGATGCCCAACCACCACATCACCAAGCCCGTCCTTGTCGGTGAAATTCAGGATGATGGCCAGTTCGATATCGTCTGGGAGACCTCCGGCCTCGTCGTCGGAGATGCATGGTCCGATTACCTTCCGGAATCCGCCGTCCTCATCTCCGATTGGCGCGCCCCGATGACGTGCGGCAACTTCAACGTTGAAACCGCCCAGTGCGGCGGCTCCGTGAACTGATGGAAACCGGGCGCGCGGGCCACTCGCGCGCCCACCCGAAGGATATCCGATGTTGTTCCGAGCCCTTATTGCGTGCCTGCTCCTCCTCGCATCTCTCGCCCAAGCCGCGACCTTCGAAGAGCTTGCCGCCCAGCTTCCCGAGGGCAAGTTTGATGATCGCGCGAAGGTGGTCGAAGCCATCGCAGGTACAGGCAATCCAGCCGCCGTCCCTCTTCTCGAAGCGCTGGCCGAGGGCGATCTTCAAACTCTGAAAGCAGATGATCGCTTGATCCGAGTGACAAAAGAAAACAAGAAAACAATCGCTTACGATGCGCTCTCAGGCGAACGCATCGGCGAAATCGGTCGCCGCGATGGCCGCAAGGTAAAGGTAAATAACGGCCTCCGTCGCACCATACGCGCTGCCCTCAGCGTCCTCACACTGCGTGATCCCAACCCATTCAAACGCATTGAAGCCGCCGAAGCCGCCTTCAAATCTGCCGATGCCGAACAACTTCCAGCGCTGAAAGCCGCCCTTGAGGCAGAAGAAAATCCAACCGTCATGGCGGCCCTCACCACCGCCATCGCCGCCACCACGCTGTCCTCGGGTGAACCCACGCAAGCCAAGCTGGAAGCCATCTCGCTGATGCGCGAACAAGGCGATCAACAGGCCCTCTCCGTCCTCGCCCCCCTGATGGAGAACGAAGAGCTGGGCGAGGCCGCCACCGAAGCCGTCGCCGCCATAGAACGCTCACAAGCTCTATGGGGCATCGGCCAGAACGTCTGGTACGGCCTCTCCCTCGGCTCCGTCCTCCTGCTCGCCGCCATCGGCCTCGCCATCACCTTCGGCGTGATGGGCGTGATCAACATGGCGCACGGCGAGCTTGTGATGATCGGCGCCTACACCACCTTCGCCGTGCAGGAAGTGATCCGGAATTCCGCACCCGAGCTTTTCGGCTATTCCCTCCTCATCGCCGCCCCTTTGGCCTTCCTTGTCGCGGGCCTCACGGGGGTCGGTATAGAGCGTGGCGTCGTCCGCTTCCTCTACGGTCGCCCTTTGGAAACCCTGCTCGCCACATGGGGCATCTCCCTCATCCTCCAGCAAACCGTCCGCTCCATTTTCGGCCCCAACAACCGCGAGGTTGGTAACCCCGATTGGATGTCCGGCGCGTTCGAGCTTGGGCAGATCACCATCACCTACAACCGTCTCTGGATCCTCATCTTCGCCCTCATCGTCTTCTTCGGCCTCCTGATGGTTCTCAAACGCACGCCGCTCGGCCTCCAAATGCGCGCCGTCACACAAAACCGCGCGATGGCCGCCAACATGGGCATCCGCACCGGCTGGGTAGATGCGATGACATTCGGCCTCGGCGCAGGCATCGCAGGCCTTGCGGGCGTCGCCCTCTCCCAGATCGACAACGTGAGCCCCAACCTGGGCCAATCCTACATCGTGGACAGCTTCATGGTCGTCGTCTTCGGCGGCGCGGGCAATCTCTGGGGCGCGCTTGCGGGGGCGTTCTCCCTTGGCATCGCCAACAAGTTCCTGGAGCCCTACACCGGCGCGGTACTGGCCAAAATCCTTGTCTTGGTGGCTATCATCCTCTTCATCCAGAAGCGCCCAAGGGGCCTCTTCGCGGTGCGCGGCCGCGCGGTAGAAGCATGATGGTGGACGGTGGGACGGTGGGCAAAATTGCCCACCCTACGAGATTTGGAGGTCGCGGTGCTTAGTCTCATAGATCGCCGCATGGGGATTTTCCTCGCAGGCCTCTTCATCCTTACCGTCGCCATCCCCATCGGCAATCTTGCGATGGAAGGCCAGCCCGTGCCCTCCTACGCCGTCTCCCTCCTCGGCAAGTATCTCTGCTACGCGCTCCTAGCGGTGGCGCTCGATCTCGTCTGGGGCTATTGCGGCATTCTCTCCCTCGGCCACGGGGCGTTCTTCGCGCTTGGTGGATACGCAATGGGCATGCACCTGATGCGAGAGATCGGCGATCGCGGTGTTTACGCCAACCCCGACCTCCCGGATTTCATGGTCTTCCTCAACTATCAGGAACTCCCCTGGTTCTGGTGGGGCTTCGATCAGTTCTGGTTCGCCTGCCTCATGGTCCTCGCCGTCCCCGGCACACTCGCCTTCATCTTCGGTTGGTTCGCCTTTCGCTCCCGCGTCACCGGCGTCTATCTCTCAATCATAACACAGGCCCTCACCTACGCACTGATGCTCGCCTTCTTCCGCAACGAGATGGGCTTTGGCGGAAACAACGGCCTCACCGATTTCAAGGATGTACTGGGCTTCAGCCTCCAAACAGATGCCACTCGCGCGGGCCTCTTCATCCTCTCGGCCATAGCCCTCGCCACCGGCCTCCTCATCGCCAAAGCCATAACCGCCTCGAAACTCGGCAAAATCCTCATCGCCATCCGCGACGCCGAAAGCCGCACCCGCTTCATCGGCTACCGCGTGGAGGGCTACAAACTCTTCGTCTTCACGGTCTCCGCGATGATGGCGGGCGTCGCAGGCGCGCTCTACACACCGCAGGTCGGCATCATCAACCCCGGAGAGTTCTCCCCCGCCAACTCCATAGAGATTGTCATTTGGGTGGCCTTGGGCGGGCGCGGCACTCTCGTCGGCGCGGCTATAGGTGCCATTCTCGTCGCCCTCGCCAAAACCCTACTCACCGGCTGGATCCCCGAAATCTGGCTCTTCGCCCTCGGTGCCCTCTTCGTCTTCGTCACGATCTTCATGCCGAAAGGTGTGCTTGGCGTGATCGAAAACATCGCGCCGAAAAGGCCCAAACCGGCGGAGGCACCAGCATGATTTCCCAACTCTACCTCAACGGCGTCACCCGTTCCTTCGATGGCTTCAAGGCCATCAACGGCCTTTCGCTGACAGTAGACAAGGGCGAACTTCGCGCGATCATCGGTCCGAACGGCGCAGGCAAAACCACGATGATGGATATCATCACGGGCAAGACCCGCCCGGATGAGGGCGAGGTTTTCTGGAACGAGCAGATCGACCTCACCAAGACCGACGAAGCCGGATCCGCCCGCCTCGGCATCGGTCGTAAATTCCAGAAACCCACCGTGTTCGAAACGCTGACAGTGGAAGACAACATCGCCCTTGCTCTCAAGGACGAGCGCTCCGTCTTCGCCACCCTCTTCCACCGCCAGACCGAACCGGACGGCGCAAAAATCACCGAACTTCTGGACCTCGTGAAACTCAACGGAGATCGCTCGCGCCTCGCCGCCGACCTCTCCCACGGCCAGAAACAGTGGCTGGAAATCGGCATGCTCCTCGCGCAAGACCCCGAACTCCTGCTGGTGGATGAGCCCGCCGCAGGCATGACGGACGCGGAAACCATGCGCACCGCCGAGCTCCTGAAGGGCATCGCAGGCCAACACACCGTCATCGTGGTAGAACACGATATGGAGTTTGTCCGCGCCCTCGGTTGCAAAGTCACCGTCCTCCACCAAGGGGCGGTGCTGGCCGAGGGCAGCATTGATCACGTCTCGGCAAACCCGGATGTCATAGAGGTTTACTTGGGAAGATGATCGCTAAGCGAGTTCAAAGCTTTTGTCTTTGTGAAACAACAGAATGTCATCGCCGTCTTCGATGCCTCCAATGCTATCTGAGCTTACACCTTTGGGAAGATGATCAATGACCGTTTGCCAGCCTTTACCCCCTTCTTTTAGCCGTTGTAGGCCGGCCCACTTCTTTAAACTGCCCTTTGAAAACTTCACGGTGCGCTTGAAGGACAGTGGTTCTAGAGCGTTCCACAAAGCATCTTTGTGCCTTTCTAGCATTTCAGTTTTTCTAACCATGCAAACCTCCTTGAATTGGTACATTGTATGGTCGCGGATGAAGTGTAAAATTTGTGTTAAATCGTGATGCTGAACATCCAGAATCTCACCCTCCACTACGGTGCCGCCCAAGCCCTCAAATCCGTCTCCCTCCAGGCGAAACCGGGCGAGGTTACCGCCGTTCTCGGCCGCAACGGCGTTGGCAAAACCTCCCTCATGCGCGCGATCACCGGCCGCCACCCCACCAGCGGCGGGCGCATCGAGTGGCAAGGGAAGGACATCGCAAAACTCCGCTCCGACAGGCGGGCACAACGAGGCATCGCCAGCGTCCCACAAGGCCGCGAGATCTTCCCGCTCCTCACCGTCCGCGAAAACCTCGAAACCGGCTTCGCCACGCTTAAACGCACCGACCGCCAAATCCCCGACGACGTCTTCAATCTCTTCCCCGTCCTCCGCGATATGCTGAAACGCAGAGGCGGCGATCTCTCGGGCGGCCAGCAACAACAGCTCGCCATAGGTCGCGCCATGGTCACCCGCCCCAAACTCCTCGTGCTGGACGAACCAACAGAAGGCATCCAACCCTCCATCATAAAGGACATAGGCCGCGCCATAGATTTCCTCCGCCAACAGGGAGACATCGCCATCATCCTGGTAGAACAGTATTTCGAATTTGCGAGGGATCTCTGCGATGCCTACGCAGTAATGGACAGAGGCGAAGTGGTGCTGGAAGGCCGCCGCGAAAACATGATTGAAGACGATGTTCGACGCTGGCTCACGGTCTAACCTGCAAAGAGCGCGCGGCCGCGCGCATGTGGGCTGGAAGGCCAAGGGCGGGAAAACCGCACTTGCGCATCTCCACCAATCCGGCTGCGCAAAAATTCTGCTGCCGCAAACTTACGGTGCACCGCCCGAAGCCGTCATTATCAACACATCGGGCGGCATCACGGGGGGCGACAGGCTGGAATATTCCGCCGAAGTCGCCAGCGACACAGAGGCCACGCTTACCACCCAGGCAGCAGAGCGCATCTATCGGGCCAGCACTGACGAGGCGAGGATCACCACACAGATTACCATAGGCGCAGGCGCTACCCTCCACTGGCTGCCGCAGGAAACCATTCTCTTCGAAGGTTCCGCGCTGTCCCGCCATCTTCACGTGAAGATGGACGAGGCAGCCACAGCCCTGATTGCCGAGACGATCATCCTTGGTCGCGAAGCAATGGGTGAAACGCTCAGCGAGATCAGCCTGTCGGATCAGTGGCGCATCCACAAAGGGGGCACTCTGATCCACGCGGAAGCACTCCGCCTCAAGCCACCCCTCGGCACATTTCAATCCAAGGCCACCCTCGGCGGCCACCGCGCCCTCTCCACGCTCGCCTATATCGGAGCAGATGCGGAGGATCGCCTTACGCAAGCGCGTGATCTCCTGCGGAAGGGCCACGCCTCCGCATGGAATGGCAAGCTCATTTGCCGCTGGCTCGGGCGGCCTGAAGAGGTCAAAGCCGATCTCATGAATTTCCTCACCCATTTCCGCGCAGCGCCGTTGCCGCGCGTCTGGCATCTATAGGAGGCCCGCAATGAACCTCACCCCCCGCGAGAAGGACAAGCTCCTGATCAGCCTCGCCGCAATGGTCGCCCGCGGCCGCCTCGCCCGGGGCGTAAAGCTCAACCATCCCGAAGCCATCGCGCTGATCACCGATTATGTGGTGGAGGGTGCCCGCGATGGCCGCTCCGTTGCCGATCTCATGGAAGCCGGTGCGCATGTGATTACAGCCGAGCAATGCATGGAGGGCATCCCGGAAATGATCCACGATGTACAGGTGGAGGCCACCTTCCCAGACGGCACCAAACTCGTCACCGTTCACGCGCCCATTCGCTAATACCCGACCAAACAGGTCACATTACCAAACCCGTACCAAACCCGTACCAAACCCAGCTTTCTCTTTTTGCCCAATATGCGCGCTGGAGACAGACAACCAAACGCAAAGGAACCACCTTATGATACCCGGAGAGCTATTCCCAACACCCGGCCAAATCACCCTCAACAAAGGTGCCGCCCAGATCACTATCACCGTCGCCAACACCGGCGACCGCCCGGTGCAGGTAGGCTCTCATTATCACTTCGCGGAAACCAATCCGGCACTGGAGTTCGACCGCACAAAAGCCCACGGCCACCGTCTGGATATCGCCGCCGGCACCGCCGTTCGTTTTGAACCCGGGCAGCGCCGCGACGTACACCTCGTTCCTTATGCCGGAGCCAGAAAAGTCTTTGGATTCAATCAGAAAGTCATGGGCGATCTCTGATCCACCCTAAGCTTAAGGAGCATTCCATGCCGACCCAGATCCCCCGCGCTGCCTATGCCGATATGTATGGCCCCACCACCGGAGACCGTCTGCGCCTCGCCGATACGGACCTGATCATCGAAGTGGAGCGCGACCTCACGACCTACGGCGAGGAGGTCAAGTTCGGCGGCGGCAAAGTAATCCGTGACGGTATGGGGCAAAGTCAGGTCACACGCGCCGAAGGCGCCGTTGATACAGTAATCACAAATGCCCTGATCGTTGATTACACGGGCATCTACAAGGCAGATGTAGGGCTTCGAAGTGGCCTCATCCACAAGATAGGCAAAGCAGGCAACCCGGATACCCAACCGGGCGTAGACATCATCATCGGCCCCGGCACCGAAGCAATAGCTGGCGAAGGCCGCATCCTCACCGCAGGCGGGTTCGACGCTCACATCCACTTCATCTGCCCGCAGCAGATAGACGATGCGCTCCATTCCGGTATCACCACCATGCTCGGCGGCGGCACCGGCCCTGCACACGGCACGCTTGCCACCACCTGCACCCCCGGCCCATGGCATATAGGCCGGATGCTGCAATCGCTTGATGCCTTCCCGATGAATTTCGGCCTCTCGGGCAAAGGCAACGCCTCGCAACCCGCAGCCCTTGTCGAGATGGTCAAGGGTGGCGCCTGCGCACTCAAACTCCATGAGGATTGGGGCACCACACCGGCTGCAATTGATTGCTGCCTGACGGTTGCCGATGAGATGGACGTACAGGTGATGATCCACACCGACACGCTCAACGAAAGCGGATTTGTCGAGAACACCGTCGCCGCCATGAAGGGCCGTACCATCCACGCCTTTCACACAGAAGGCGCAGGGGGCGGCCATGCCCCTGATATCATTAAGGTATGTGGCGAAGCCCACGTCATCCCCTCCTCCACAAATCCGACCCGGCCCTATACGGTGAACACGCTGGAAGAGCATCTCGACATGCTCATGGTGTGCCACCATCTCGATAAATCCATCCCAGAAGATGTAGCATTTGCTGAAAGCCGTATCCGCAAGGAGACAATAGCGGCGGAAGATATCCTGCACGATATGGGTGCGTTTTCGATCATCGCGAGCGACAGCCAGGCCATGGGCCGTATCGGCGAAGTGCTGATACGAACATGGCAAACCGCCGACAAAATGAAGAAACAACGGGGCGGATTGCCCGAGGAAACTGGCGAGAATGACAATATGCGCGTCCGTCGATACATCGCCAAATATACGATCAATCCCGCCATCGCCCACGGCATGAGCAAGCACATCGGGTCCATCGAGGAGGGCAAACGCGCCGACCTCGTGCTCTGGTCGCCAGCCTTTTTCGGCGTGAAACCGGAAATGGTGCTCATCGGCGGTACCATCGCCTGCGCCCAGATGGGAGACCCGAACGCCTCCATCCCGACACCGCAACCTGTCTATACACGCCCGATGTTCGGCGCTTACGGACGCAGCCTCGAATCCAGCTCCGTCACCTTTGTTTCAGCCGCTGCACAGATGGAACGTATCGGCGACACGCTAGGCCTCCACAAGGAAACGGTTGCAGTGGAAAACACCCGCTCAATTTCGAAATCATCAATGAAACTGAACAACATGATGCCGGAAATAGACGTGAACCCAGAGACTTATGAAGTCCGGGCCAATGGAGACCTTCTCACATGCGAGCCTGCGGAAACGCTGCCGATGGCCCAGAGGTACTTCATGTACTAGGGGCTTCGGCCAGCTATGACAGGAAGGTCAATCGCCGCAAACTTCGGAGAGTATTCATTCTGTCTCACAGCACCACCGGCTCTTGCTGACAGCATAGCGTCGATGGGCCCGGTGATAACCAGATCCTGCTCCTCAAGAGCGTAATATTTGGGGTCGTTCAGAACAGATCTCGGCAAGAGTTTCGGATTCAGCTCTCTTATGTGCCGCCTGCGTACCAAAACGCGATACCGCTCGCCGCTTGCAGCTGTTCTGCATGCGGAAAGCAACAGATCCGCCAGTTCCTTCTCTCTGGCTTTGAGCGTCTCGATTTGGTCGCGGATTTCGCCCAACTCGTCAATCAAGTGATAGTTACCAATCATACCAACCTCCAATGCGCGAAGGTTAGAAAGAACTGGTTAACCGAATGTAAACTGAAGATGGTCAAAACAAATGTGCAATCCCGCAACAGTTTGCCGCCCCTCGCTGGATCAGGCTGGCCAGACAAACAGCGCTCAGATCTAAATGCTTGTCAATGAACGGAGGCACACTTTGATCCGCATTCTCCTTCCTGCATTGGCAGCATTGCTTTTGCCCGGTTTGGCCCACAGTGAGGATACTTCCCTACCACTCTGGGAGGTTCGCGCCGGTGCCTTCGGTATCTATGCGCCCGATTATCCGGCTTCGGGGAACTACAGTCTTAATGGGCTGGCCTTTCCCAATATTCAATATCGGGGAGATTTTCTGAGGCTTGGAGGCGCAGCGGCGGCCCGCATTGTGCCGGTGGATAGTCCTCGCTACGAAGTGGGTATCTCGCTCGATGCATCCTTCGGAGCAAACAGCACAGATAATCCTCTCCGTGAAGGCATGCCGGATCTCGGTTATCTTTTTGAGGTTGGCCCGGAAGTGATCATCAGGGGGCCGCGCTATGAGACTGGCAGGCTCAGCGGAAAGATCGATTTTGCGCTTCAGGCCAGGGCTGTCTTCTCCCTCGATCCCGACGAAGGGGTCGGATATGAGGGCGTGGTGATTGAACCTGTCGCAAGATATGAGCTTACAGGCCTTCTGGGCGAGGGATCTCGCATCCGCGCATCCATCGGGCCAATCTTCGCAACAGAAGATTTGCACGATTACTTCTACGATGTTGCGCCCCGCTTTGCCCGTGCCGGCCGCCCGGCATTTGATGCCGAAGGTGGATATCTTGGCACAGAGGCAAATATCGGCCTTTCTCTGCCAGTAACAGACCGCTTTCGTATGTTTGGCGGCGTAGGGATCGGCTACTATGGGGGCGCCGCCAATACCGATAGCCCTCTCTTTGAAGATGAGCTCAACGGCTACGCATTTTTGGGTGCAAGCTTTACTCTGTTCCAGAGCGAGCGCAGAGTATCAAGGTGAGGCATACATCTGCGGCCTCCACAGTCGTTTGCTCCCCTTTTTGAAAGTGAAAAGATGAGCGCAGCATCATTAGCGCGGAGACTGCAAAAACTTTAATCAGTTTCAAGTTTTTCACTTCTGGCAGGCGCTCTTTCCTTGTTCCGCATGCGTCCTGGCGGTCAGATGTGGCGAAACCTTGGAAACGATTGAATGATACGCGCGACAAAGGTGATACATCCTGTGCAGCATTGCACTGAGACGGTAACACTTACATACGACGATAGATTTCGCCGTCGCATGATGATGATGAGCGATCAGGGAACGGAGTTTTTGCTTGATCTGGCGCAGGCAGAGGAACTCAAGCATGATACCGGCCTGCTGCTTGAAGATGGGCGGACGATATCGGTGCGGGCCGCAGCAGAAGAGTTGATGCGCGCAGACAGCGCAGACCCGCTCCACCTAATGCGTACGGCGTGGCATGTCGGCAACAGGCATCTGGCCTGCGAAATTCACGCAGATCATCTGGTGCTGCGGTGGGATCATGTGATTGCAGAAATGCTAGAAGGGCTCTGCTGCAATGTTTCGCGTATGAAAGCACCTTTCCAACCTGAAGGTGGTGCATACGGGCACGGCCGCACACACTCTCATACCCATGAATGAGGTGCGTGAGGCCCAGATCTTGCAGAGTTGGTTCTCACCGAGCTACCCAATCGGAGCATTCAGCTACAGCCATGGATTGGAGACTGCAATCCTCTCTGGCACAGTCACAGGTACCGAAACGCTGATCGAATGGGTCGGAGATGTGCTCCGGTTTGGAGCCGCCCGAAATGATGCAATTCTGTTGAGCCATGCCTCCACACACGACGCGGATCTTGTCTCAATTTCTCAATTGGCAGAGGCACTTGCATCCAGCCGGGAGCGGCACATCGAGACAATGGCACAAGGGGCGGCCTTTGCAAAAGTTACTGCAGAAGTTTACGGCACCGATCCGATTGCAAGGCCCTATCCTGTAGCCGTAGGCACAGCTGTAGGCATATTGGAAATTGATGTGCAAAAGGCGCTCTCTCTCTTTCTTCATGCATTTTCAGCGAACCTAGTTTCAGCCGCAGTTCGGTTCCTGCCGCTCGGTCAGACCGCAGGGCAGCGATGTCTTGCCGCGCTGTTCTCTGTGATTGAAGATACTGCAGCGAGAGCGCATTCTGCGACATTGGACGATTTGGGTAGTGCCACGATTTTGACCGATCTGGCGGCAATACAACATGAAACCCAAAAGGTGAGGATATTCAGAACATGAGCGTAGGTGGTAATGGAGCGCTGCGCGTGGGCATTGGCGGGCCAGTTGGTGCAGGAAAAACAACCCTCACCGAAAAGCTTTGCAAGGCTATGAAGGATGAACTTTCCATCGCCGTCATCACCAATGATATCTACACCCGCGAGGATGCGGAGGCTTTGATGCGGGCGCAGGCGCTACCCCTGGAGCGGATTGTTGGCGTGGAAACCGGTGGTTGCCCTCACACCGCGATCCGCGAAGATGCCTCTATCAATCTAGCGGCTGTTGCGGATCTTCAGGCGAGTTTTCCAGATCTCGACATCATCTTGATTGAATCAGGCGGGGACAATCTTGCCGCAACCTTCTCGCCGGAATTGGCGGACATCACGGTTTATATGATCGATGTCGCCATGGGCGAGGAGATCCCGCGCAAGGGCGGCCCAGGGATCACCCGTTCCGATTTGCTGGTGATCAACAAGACGGAACTCGCTCCCTACACAGGCACTTCCCTAGAGGTCATGGCTCGGGATGCAGCCCAGCAGCGTGGCCTGAAGCCATTTCTTTTTGCCGACCTTCGGTCCGGTAAAGGTGTCGAAGAGATCGTCGCAGCAATCAGGAAGCTTGGCGGCCTTGAACCTCATAGCAACTGAGGCGACACGCGCATCAAAAGCGAATGATGCCGTGCCCGGTTCGCCCGTTCCAGCCATCCTGCGTGGGTTGAACAGCTTTATTGCGTATCATATCAAACATCGCTGCCGGTGTCTTCGATCTGTGGATCGTACGCAGAGCCGCCAGCATTCCGGCAGCAACACCGCAAGCCGCAGACGTGCCGGTGCACATCAGGCCCGGATCGTCATTCTCTGCAAACCAGCTGGGTGCCGCTACATCGGGCTTCCTGTTTGGCTCGCCATTCGCAAAGCTTGCGGGGCCGTAACCATGGGAAGCACTTCCGATCCACTCGCCATTTGTCGTGACGGAACCCACAGTCAGAACTTCCGGCAACGCATTGGTTCCCTTGATGGAGCGGCCATTGCCTCGATCATAGAGACCGGCTGCATTATCCGGTGCGAAGGCCCCAAAGTTTCCGGCAGCAAACACGATATCAAACTTGCTGCTCATCCGGCGCACGAGAGCGTTAAACTGATGGTCCGGGCCATCGCTGAAACGCCTGTTCGCGGGCAACCCAAGATCATACTCCTGTATGGTATCCGCTACAGCCCAGGCATTCACGATAATCCATGGTTCGTCCGCTCTCGGGCCATTCAGAACTGCGTCCTCAATGCCCTCAAAGAGATCTTCAGCGTCCTCGGTGAAAGACTCCACCTCCGTTACGCGGCTGGGAAGCAGAGGTGCATCATAAATCCGGGCCTCGGGAGCAAGGCGCAGAATGTTCCGGGCGATCATGTTGCCATGCCAGCCACCCGGCTTGCCAGAGATATCGAAAAACATTCCGGGATCCGGTCGTGCAGGTTCCCTGTCCGCGAAACCACCGCCGAAGTTCAGGCTGGGCAGCATATGCTTCAAGTAGCGCTTCGTGCAGCCAACATCTACGATAATGACATTCACATCGCGCCCGGTCATCTGCGGATGCGACGAGCCAATCTGTCCATCACTCCACGACGCACCAATCAGGCGCATGGCATCTGAAGCACTGCCAAAACAAGCGGAACCGGACTTTCCAGGAGCCCAGTGGCCCTTCGGCGCCGGAATTTCCGCGGAAATCATCGGCAGACTCACAGCAATCGCCTTTTCTTCATCCAAGTCCGCAACAGCAGGCTTGCGGGGTAGAAAGCGTCCTGGTCCAGCTCGCTCGATCACATGCTTGGCGAGCTTAGCCTCTGTGATGGCCTCGGGCTCAATCAAGGTAACAACGTCCGCCTTGTCGACGAGGCTAGCGCGAACAACATCGGGATCCTGATCAGCCTCAACAAGGCCCCATACCTGAGCGCACCGTTTCGATGTAACAAGAGAAGCTTTGGAGGCGAGAGAGGGCGCGGGGCGGATATCACTGCGCTTCTTGAGGTCTTCCGCAACGTCTTCCGTCAGTTCGATCTTCTTGCGTAAAGCTCTTCGTGCACCCGGCATACTCAATCCCTCTTTACTCCAAACCTCGACGCTAGCTCAGGCTGACGCCGCGGCAGTGATAATCGTCACTGTAAACAACAGAACACCGCGCTAGGCAAAAAACTGCTGACAGAGACACACTCGTCAACCTATAATATACTCCAATCGGGGTTCAATTGACATGTCGCGTAGTTTGCCGTCTTCGGCTTCGCAGCCTGAAAGACCACATATCGCCAATGGTGCGGCGCGGCAGCTTATGTGCGTCGTATTTGCGGATATGGCCGGATACTCCGCACTGACATCCCGAGATGAAGCTGGCACTCATGCGATGTGGATGCAATTCGTCAATGATGTGGTTCGCCCGATGGCCGAAGAGCATCAGGGCACAATCATCCGTACCCTTGGAGACGGAATTCTTTTAACGTTTGAAAGTGCTTCCGCAGCTGTTCACTGGTCTCTCGATGTGCAGACAGCGATCAAGGATGCGCGTGTTGAGAGTATGAATACCTACCGGGGGCTGGCCCTCCGGATTGCTGTACACATTTGCGAGGCGATTTGCGACGGTGCAGATGTTTACGGTGACGGCGTGAACATCACCAAACGGCTACAGGATAGCACTGCGCCTGATGGGATCATCGTCTCGGAAGAGCTTTATCACGCGGTACGCAAATCAATTCCTCTTGAGGTACGCAATCTCGGTTATCTGAATCTCAAGAACATCTCGGAACCTGTGCATGCGTTTGAAATAATCCAACGCGCCAGCATTCCTGCGGCCGGGGCGCCCGAGATTGAAACCAACCTGCCTTCGATTGCCGTCCTCCCCCTTCAGAACCTCTCTGGAGATGACAGTGACAACTACTTTTCCGATGGGATTGTGGAAGACATCATCATATCCCTTTCCGCCCTGAAAGAGCTCTTCGTTATCTCCCGCGCCTCTGCACTCGCATTTGGTACGGGCCCCACTGATCCGCGTGAAGTCGGACGCATTCTTGGCGTTCGCTACGTATTACAAGGCACCATGCGTCGCTCCGACACTAGAATTCGCGTCTCAACAACCCTTTCCGACACGCAATCGGGTGAGACACTTTACTCGGAGAAGAGTGAGTTTTCGCACAGCGACCTTTTCGATGTGCAAGATAGGATCGTAGAGCGCGTGGTCTCCCGTATTGCGCCCAATGTACGAGCTTCTGAGAGAACACGAGCCTTGCGTAAACCACCCGATAACTTCACCGCTTACGACAATTGTCTGAAAGCGCTGGATCTAATGACTTCGCTGGATCGCGGGCGTTTCGATGAGGCGCTCGAGTATTTGCAGAAAGCTATGGAACTGGATGTCAACTTCGTAATGCCAGTGGCATACGCCGCGCGATGGCATTGCATCTATATTGGGCAAGGCTGGGCCGACGATCGAGACGCGATGGTAGAGGCAGCACGCGGTTATGCTTCAAAAGCTGTAAATCTTGATCGGCAAAACGCATTGGCTTTGGCCGCATACGGCCATGTAAAGTCGTATCTCGAGAGGGACTATGACAGCGCAATCGTTTTTCTGGACAGAGCCCGCGAACTCGCACCCTCTCACGCGCTGGCATGGATCAACTCGGCCGCGGCCCTCTGTTACGTGGGTCGTGCTGATGAAGCGCTAACACACGCCGAGTATGCGATTCGCCTTTCGCCGCATGATCCGGATATTTATATGTATTACGATGTCCTTTCGGGCGTTTACTATTTCAATGCGCGCTATTCCGATGGGATACTCTGGGCAAGCCAGGCACGTGCGCTGAATGGTTCCTACACATCAAACCTCAGACAACTGGTGGTAAATCATGTGGCTTTGGGGCAGATGAAAGAAGCAGGGCGCGCGGCGCAGGAATTGCTGCGGCTCGATCCGGATTTCCGCGTATCAATCTACGCAGAGAAGCAGTGCCCGTTTCAGGACCAGGAATTCAAGGAACGCTTTCTGACACATTTGGTTGAAGCCGGTTTACCCAACTAACGAGTGCAAGGAAGAAGTCTATGACATCACGCCCCATGAACTTTTCAAATTTTTCGAACTTCTCCAACTTTTCGAATTTTTCAAACTTCTCGAACTTTTCCAACTTCAGCAGCGGTCCCGGCCCTGGCGGTAAAGGATCTGGCCGCGGCCTAGGCGCAAGCCCTGATCGCACGGCCGCCAATCCGGCAGAGCCGATCAAGGATCAATATTGGCACGCCAACGAGTGGCCACACGCAAACCCCCTTGCCTTCACAGGCCGCGGAGAGATTGCAAGCCCGGCGCGCTTGCATGAAATCTATGGTCAGGTCTCCGCTCCTGCGCATTCCATGCGTTTCTGGTCCGCACTCAACTACGCGGATAGCCTTGTCGGAGACTTTGCCCAGGTTTTTGACTGGTCCATCGAGCTGAGGCCTGTTTGGGCGATTGATGACAAGGATGCTGCAAAAAGTGTATGGGCAGGCCCGGAAGTTGACGATGAGTTGATAGAACTCACCCGCCTTATTGAGTATCGCCCTGGTATGATGCACGAAGGCCTTGCACAGGTGGGCATGCTGGATGAGTTTTTCACGGGCGTCCTGACGTTCAACGCCTCTACCCATCCGGCAACAACCCGCCTTATGTGGATGGGTTTCCAGTTTGGCACAATCTGCGTCATGAATTTCAAGCGTCGCTATGCGCGACCAAGGCCGAGCCAGATGCAACCGGCCCTCATGCCCCCAATTGATCCTCCTGCGCATGCCGCGTTCCCGAGTGGTCACGCCACCCAAGCCCACCTTACAGCCTACATCCTCAAGCACTTGATGCCTGATATGGTGCGTCATCACTATGGCGCGTGGAATGGCACCAACCGCCCACAGATCGAACGGGATCCTCTTCTGGACATGGCCGAACGGATCGCCCGCAATCGGGAGGTTATGGGCCTGCACTATGTCTCCGATAGCGAGGCCGGCATGAAACTCGGCCAGGCCATTTTCGATACGATGCTTGGTTGGGACATGCTGACGGACCTATGGGCCGAAGCCGCAAAGGAATGGAACTAAAGCGTTTCCAAACTAACCCGAGCCGTCATATCGTCAAAAGCCCGAGAGCGCCAAGGTTGCAGTAGGGTTTTGGCGCCTCAAGTGTTTTGGGAAACGCTATAGCTTCGCGTAGTTTCAGCGGCGGCTCCTAAATTCGTCCGCAGCTGAAATTCTTTAGCGAGAGTGTGCGCTGCTTCTACTGACGGTTTTGCGGGTGAAGAATTCCATCATCAAACCGATCACAAGACCGACACAGACAAACTTGATTGGATATTCGAGGCTTGTCGAATGCGGCACATAATTCACAAACAGCGCGCCCCGCATCTGATCGATTGCATGAAACAGCGGGTTCCACGCGAAATAGGGGATCACCGCAGCTGGCAACATATTGGCCACGAAGAACTTGCCGCTGGTGAAGAAATTCGCCCGCTGATAGATCGTGGCCGTGATTTTCACAAAATCCGGAAAAAAAGGTTTGATCCCCAAGAACAAGAGGCCGATCACCACGCCGCTGGCCCATGCCAGAAGAAAGGGTGCGACTATACCAGCCGGATTATAGATGTAGATGTCACCTTTGAACACATAGAGACCTGTCAGGATAACCCCAAGTGCGATGACATGCAGATAGAGGTTTTTGATGGCTTCTGAAGCGATCATCAGCGCCGGCGTGACCGGCGCATGCTGCTGAAGTGCTCCTACGGAACTACCAGCGGATACGGTGGCTCCGATACCTCCCGTATGCATAAAGAAGAGCAGAAAGCCGCTCACAAGATAGAGAACGGAATCTCCCCGGATCATGGCCGCCCGGGCGCCGAGTACATCGAACATGATATAGAACACACCGACCATCAGGAGTGTGCGGGAAACCGCCATGAAAAGGCCAACTATGGGATTGCGAGAATTTTCATGGCGCACCTCACGCACCACTGTGTGGTACAGAAGCTCCTGAAAAGTAAAAATGTCCATCAGAAAGGACTGCTTGCGTTCACTTGAAGACATTCACTGCTCCCTTTTCTGCCCACCAGATACATCAGCAACATTTTCCGTGCAAATCAGTATTTGTTCCCCTAAGACCTTCGCCGAGCGTCTCATACGCACAGGAGTATCCCTTGGACACCGCTACAATTTGTTCAACGTTTCGCCGTCTCGCTCTCGAGGCTGGCGCGGAAATCATGAAAGTTTACAATGCGGATGAGATGGATGTTCGCCTCAAAGGAGACGAAAGTCCGGTAACTGTGGCCGATGAGGCTGCTGATAAACTGATATTTGCGGGCCTGAAAGCTGCTCTGCCAGACCTCCCGGTTGTTACTGAGGAACAGGCGGACAGCCACGACCTTCAGGCAAATACATTTGTTATTGTGGATCCACTCGACGGAACGAAAGAGTTCATCCAGCGACGTGGTGATTTCACGGTTAACATCGCACTTGTTGAAAACGGAGTGCCCACGCGGGGTGTGGTATACGCTCCTGCCAAAAATCGCCTGTTTTACACAGATGCAGATGGCCAGACAGTAGAAGAAAGCGGCGCATTTGATCTGATGGAAACAGGTTCAACGACCCCATTGAGCGTACGTTCATCGAACAATGATGGTCTGATCGTCGTCGCATCCAAATCGCACAGGGATGCCGCAACAGACGACTATATTGATAAGTACAGTGTCGCGTCCTCTACCTCCGCTGGGTCATCACTCAAGTTCTGTTTGGTTGCCGCAGGTGAGGCAGATCTCTATCCCCGATTGGGCCGTACGATGGAGTGGGATACAGCTGCAGGCCATGCGGTTCTGCTTGGGGCAGGCGGCAGTGTGGTGCGGTTTGATGATCATTCGCCGCTAAAATATGGAAAATCCGGCTATGAGAACCCGTTTTTCATCGCACATGCGCCCGATGTGGCGTTGAAACCTGCCTAATTGTCATGCGCTGTCTCATCGTCGTTCCCGCTCGTTTCGCCTCCACCCGATATCCGGGTAAACCTTTGGTTCAGTTGCGGGGGGCGACCGGTGTCAGCCAATCTCTCATATACAGAAGTTGGGCTGCCGCATCCGAAGTGGAGGGGGCAGATCGCGTTGTTGTTGCCACAGATGATCCGCGCATTGCCGATCACGTAAAAGACTTTGGCGGAGAGGTCGTGATGACGTCTGAGTCCTGCGAGAACGGCACTGAAAGGTGTGCAGAAGCGCTGGACTCACTCAGGGATGCGGCAGACATCATCGTGAACTTGCAAGGTGACGCGCCGCTGACTCCTTCATCCTTTGTGCAAGCGCTGATTGATGAAATGCTCGCAAGACCGGAGGTATCCGTCGCCACACCCGTTTTGCGGTGTGATGCGGCGGCACTGTCGGGCTTTCTGGAAGATCGGAGCCAAGGCCGGGTTGGCGGCACAACGGCCGTTTTCGATACTCAAAAGCGGGCGCTATATTTTTCCAAGGAAGTGATCCCCTACACCGGGCGCTCGCTGACAGATACAGAGGAAATTCCTGTTTTCCATCATGTCGGCGTCTATGCTTACAGGCCGGACGCGCTTCGCAAATACCCGGTCCTTTCATCGGGCCCGCTGGAGAAGTGGGAAGGCCTTGAGCAACTCCGTTTCATGGAAAACGGGCTTCCGGTGCATTGTGTGGAGGTTGAGGCAAAGGGTCGCGAATTCTGGGAACTGAACAACCCGGTTGACGTAGCGCGTATCGAAGCCATTCTCAGCAAATCAGGGCAGGAATGACGAAGGCGAAGTCCGTTAGCCTGGTCGTTGTGAACTATGATCGGATCGTCTCGCTGGCGCTATTGCTCAAAAACCTTGAGTATCAGCGCTATCCGAATTTCGAGATAATCGTCGTCTCCAATCTCTCGGAAGAACAACGCCCCCGAACTGATCTTCCCGTTCGTTGGATACCGTTCTTGGAAAGAAATATCAGCGCTGCACGCAACGTTGGCATCGCTGCCGCAGGTGGCGAAATCATTGCCTTTTGTGATGATGACGCAGTGCCAGAGTACGGATGGCTCGACGCGCTTATCCCGGCCTTCGAAAATGATCGTGTTGCAAGCGCTGGCGGATTTGTGCGTGGGAGGAACGGGGTCGCGTTTCAATGGAAGTGTGCAATGCTCAACAGCTTTGCACAAGATAGGCGCCTCGCAGTGAATGAAAGCGAGATCACATTTTTCCCACCCGATCCAAAGCACTGTTTGAAAACCGTTGGTACAAATTGTGCGTTCTTGCGGAGGGCGCTAGTGGATGTAGGCGGTTTTGATGAGGCATTCCATTTCTATCTTGATGAGGCCGATGTGAACTTCAGATTATCACTTGCGGGCTGGTCTGCCGCTATTGTGCCCTATGCCGAGATACATCACGGATACGCGGAAGGGCCGTATCGAAACAAGCACAGGGTGCCCAAAACTCTTTTCGAAATCGGGGCGAGCGAAGCCTACTTCATAAAGAAGCATGGGCCTGGTTTGGGCATAGAAAGCCACCTCGATGGCTTTGCGGCCCATCAGAAAAAGCGGCTGGGCTGGTTCTTTCATCAGGGCCTTTTGACAGAACAGCGGATGTACAATTTGCTCGAAACACTCCGCAAAGGCTTCAGTGCCGGATTGGAGCGGCGCGAAAAACTGCTGACATCCGCGCCGGCCGGGAAACTATTTGTGCCATGCCCTTCCTCGCGCAAAAGGCAGGCTCCATTGCTGCTGGTAGCCAAACCTTATCAGCGGCGATCCGCTCTCCGATCGAAGGCAACAGAGGCGGCTGCTGAAGGTCGTGAAGTGACTCTGATTGAGCCTGAATACAGCCACCGGAACCTCAATGTACGATATACCATTGAAGGATTCTGGCTCCATCGCTTCGGGGTGGCCGGATTTGCGGAGAGGCAGGCACCCCGACCTTTGCAGCCAATCGGCCAGAGGATCAAAACCGAAATCAATCGTGTTGCACTGCAGCGCGGATTGAATTGCGATGCGGTGTAACTTCTGTCACAGTGTTCCCGCAAAGGAAGATATACTCGGAGCGTATCGGTAGAGTTGTTATGAAGGCTACACATTCCGTCAACTATTTTGGCGGGTAGATGCGAAGAAAAATGGACGGATCAAAGAGAAGGTCAAACTCTCATAAATATGTCCAAATTTCACCATCAAGCTCTGCTTTCAAGATCACAGTAACGAATTTCGGGTTTATGCTTCCTTCAATCGACGGAAGCCTGTTTGGGGGAGCGCATAATGCAACGCAAGGTCTCTAAGGCCGTTTTTCCGGTGGCCGGGCTTGGAACACGGTTCTTGCCAGCAACGAAGTCTATTCCCAAGGAGATTTTGTCCTTGGTGGATCGTCCATTGATCCAGTATGCGATTGACGAGGCCCGTGAGGCGGGCATTCAGGAGTTTATCTTTGTTACATCGCGCGGCAAATCGGCGTTGGAAGATTACTTCGACAGAGCACCTGAGTTGGAGCAGCGGCTGAAGGAAAAGAACAAGACAGATCTTATAGAAGCTCTCGACCAGACCAATATGGACAGTGGAGCTATTGCCTATGTGCGCCAGCACGAGGCGCTTGGCCTTGGGCACGCCGTATGGTGCGCGCGCAGATTGATCGGCAATGAGCCTTTTGCTGTTCTGCTGCCTGACGATGTAATTTCGTCTGATGTGGGTTGTCTGAAACAGATGGTGGAAGCCTACGAGGAAACCGGTGGGAACATGGTTGCAGCCATGGAGGTTTCAGATCAGAATATCTCCTCTTATGGCGTTTTGGATATCGATCAGGATCACGGTTCCGTTGTTACTGTCAAAGGGATGGTCGAAAAGCCAGAAACCGAGAAAGCCCCGTCGAACCTCGCCGTTATCGGACGCTACATTCTATCTCCCAAGGTTTTGCGAAACCTGAACCGGATGAAGCGCGGTGCAGGCGGCGAAATTCAGCTGACAGATGCCATCGCGAAAGAGATTGATGAATCCGGCAATGTGACCGGCTTCAGATTTCGCGGTCAGCGGTATGATTGCGGTTCCAAAGCGGGTTTTCTGCAAGCGACCGTCGCTTTTGGGCTCGAGCGACCGGAATTGCGCGATGAGTTCAGAGCGTTTTTATCGGATGTGGTTGCACACCCGCAGGCGGCGCAATAGTCAGGTTCTGAAAAGAACAGCTGAAAGAGACTGTGATGAGCAAGATCCTGGTGACAGGTGGCGCTGGCTATATCGGTAGCCACGCCTGCAAGCAACTCGCTGCCGCCGGATATACGCCAGTCACGTACGACAATATTTCAACCGGTTGGCAAGACGCGGTGAAATTTGGCCCACTGGAGATTGGCGAGTTGACCGACAGGGCGAGGCTTGATGCTGTTTTGCAAAAGCACGAGCCCGAAGCCGTAATGCATTTTGCGGCGCTTTCGGATGTCGGTCAGTCGATGAGAGACCCTCAACTCTATTGGCGCAACAATGTTGTGGGTTCAATGACGCTGCTCGATGCAGTAACGGCCGCCGGAGTAGAGCGCTTCGTCTTCTCATCCACTTGTGCCACCTACGGGGAGCAAGACGGTGTGTTGCTGGACGAAAGCAGTATTCAAAACCCGATCAATGCATATGGCGGTTCCAAGCGCGCCGTAGAGGATATGCTGCGGGATTATGGGCGGATGTCTGGTCTCGCACACGTCTCCTTTCGCTATTTCAACGTTGCGGGAGCTGATCCCGAGCGACAGGTCGGCGAGTTTCACAAGCCTGAGACGCACCTGATCCCTCTTGCCTTGGATGCCGTTCGCGGAAGAAGGGATGCCCTCACGATATTCGGATCAGATTACGAAACGCGGGATGGCACCTGCATCAGAGATTACGTTCATGTCTTCGACCTTGTGGATGCACATATCCGCGGCCTCGACTACCTGAAATCAGGTGGCAAGGAGCCCGTCTTCAATCTTGGCACGGGCAGCGGATTTACCGTTCGGGAGGTGCTGGAGGCCGTAAGTGAGGTAACAGAGCAAAAAGTACCAGCAATTGAAGGCCCGCGCAGGCCTGGCGATTGCACCGCACTCGTTTCAGGTAGCAGGATGGCCAAGGAGATACTGGGTTGGACTCCAAATAGATCCACCCTTTCCGAGATGATTTCGGACGCGTGGGGCTGGCACCAGACAATCGGTTACACGCGTTGACGTGTTTTGATTGCTGTGCTGCCTTGGCAATATGAGTCTTGTGGATGGTCCATTGTGCCTGGATGTCACGCGAACAGTATCGCGTGCTGGCGCAGGAGCACCTTCCGGCGTTGATCGTGTGGAGCGCGCCTACATACGTGAGGCCCTAAAGTCTGAGAGTTCGTTTTTTGTGTCACGCGTTCTTGGTGGGTTTGTTCTCCTGCAAAGTGAAGAAATGTCTCGCTTTCTGGAACTTGCAGATAGCGAGGAAGGGCTCGACCAACCGGATATGATATCTCGCCTGGCACGCAAGCAAACCAGCGGCCAACAGCAAGCAGAGACAACGGTTCGGCGTGTGGGAAGCTCCTTTATACGACGCCCGAAACTTGCGAGCCTTCTAAAGAAACATCTGCCTGACGGTTTTACGTTTTTGTCCGTCGGGCATAGCAATCAATCCAGCAGCGTTTACAAATCGGTGAAGGCAGGCGGCGCAGCGAAGATTGCGACACTCCTGCATGATGTCATTCCACTGGACTACCCGGAATTCACGCGCCCCGATGCTGTCAGTCGATTTGAGGCGCAGCTCCGAACGATAGCCGGTGAAAGCGATCTCCTTATCCACAACTCGACCCACACCGCCGAGCGCGCCCGGTATTGGCTAGGGCGCATGCAGATCTCTTGCCGGGATGTCGTGGCACTTCTCGGAGTGGACCCGCTCCCTACGCCCTTGATAGAAAATCGATCCCACGTAGAGGATAGGCCAAGCTTCGTTATGTTGGGGACGATAGAGCCAAGAAAAAATCATTTGCTTCTTTTGTCAGTTTGGCGTCGGTTTTTCGATACCCTCCCGTTTGAGAAACAACCTCTGCTCCATATTGTTGGTCGTCGCGGGTGGGAGAACGAAAACATTGTGGACATTCTGGAACGCGCTCCTTTTATGGGCCGCAGTGTTTTCGAGCATGGCTTCATCTCTGATGAGCAACTCAGCAAACTTCTCGGTTCCGCAACTGCCCTTTTATTTCCCTCATTTGCTGAGGGCTTTGGCTACCCGTTGATCGAAGCACTTCAAATGAAAAAGAACGTTATCTGCTCTCCGCTGCCACCCTTTAAGGAAATCGCAGGCGATTTGCCTCACTACGTTGATCCGTTAGACGGTATTGGCTGGGCAGAGGCTATACAGTCTCTTGCTTCTGGCAATGCACATAAACTGGAGTTGGATTTGGGCTCAATGGCATTGCCAAGCTGGCAGAACCACTTCAGAGAGGTAAGCAAAGCACTTGCCGCATTGAATCCCTTAGATAACACACAGGGTTGAAAAGAGATGTCCTTCGTTGAGACCACCAAGATGCGCATGGAGCGGGTGGAGTGGCAGTTTCGGGCATTCAAAAAGTATCTGCAGTTGAAAGAGGTCATTAAGCGAACAGATCGGATAAAGCCTGGCGAAATTCTTGCCTTCTCTACGGTTCGCAACGAGCTGCCGCGCCTTGCCTACTTTCTGGATTACTACCGCCACCTCGGGGTAGACCATTTCTTCTTCGTCGATAACGACAGTGACGACGGCACACGAGAGTATTTGTGCGAGCAATCGGATACTTCCGTGTGGACCACACAGGGCAGCTATAAGCGTGCGAAATTCGGTATGGACTGGATGAACGCTCTTCTCAATCTTTATGCACATGGGCACTGGGCGCTGGTTGTCGATGTCGATGAGTTTCTTGTCTATCCGAAGGTGGATACGCGCAATCTGCATGCTCTTACGGATTGGCTGGACGCCAGCAAGAGGCGCAGCTTTGGAGCCATGTTGATAGACATGTACTCAAAATCCCCTATTGCAGATAACGTCTATCAACCCGGTGAGGATCCTTTCAAAACACTCAACTATTTTGACAGCGGCAACTATGTTTATGAGCAGAACGAAAAATATGCCAATCTTTGGATACAGGGTGGCCCTCGCCAACGTGTTTTTTTCAGCGACAACCCGGAACTCGGACCCGCTCTAAACAAGATTCCCTTGGTCAAATGGAGACGTGGGGTAGTTTATATCAGTTCCACCCACACTATTCTGCCGCGTGGCTTGAACCGCGTTTACGATATGTGGGGCGGTGAAAAGGCAAGTGGATGCCTGCTACACGCCAAATTTCTCTCCATCTTTGCAGAAAAGGCGGAGGAAGAACTTGAACGTGGTCAGCACTATGCTGCAAGCCGCGAATATAGAGCATACCAAGCTCACTTGGCGGAAAGCCAAGGCCTCTGGACGCCAAACTCGACTCGACTGACAGGCTGGAATCAGCTTGAAAACCTTGGGCTGATCTCGAGTGGTGGCTGGCTGTGATTGGTGTTATCATTCTGGCGCACAACCAGCTTGAGCGTGTTGAAGCACTGGCGCGATATCTCGCGGATCAGTCCTGTGCCATTGTCCTGCATATCGACAAGTCAGCTGATGGCAAGGCTGTTGCAGTACTGCAAGACGCCCTCAAAGATATTGAGAATGTAGCGTTCTGCGAACGCCATCGTTGTGAGTGGGGCAGGTTTTCTCTTGTTGAGGCAGCACTGACCGGAAGTGAGCTTATGCTCAGGCAGTTTCCTGAAGTGGAGCACGTGGCCCTGATTTCTGGCAGCTGCCTGCCCGTCCGGCCGATTGCGGAACTCTCCAGCTTTCTCCGCGACAACCCAGATACGGACTTCATTGAATCCGTCCTTGCTGAGCAGGACGGCTGGGTCAAGGATGGGCTGTCAGCGGAGCGGTTTACGCTCTATTTCCCCTTCTCTTGGCAAAAACAGCGCTGGCTGTTTGACAGGTTCGTCGATCTGCAACGAAAGCTGGGCATTTGCCGCAAAATGCCAACCGGGCTCGCACCACATATCGGATTGCAATGGTGGTGCCTCAGTGAAAGCACGCTGGCAAAGATACTGGGCGATGAAAACCTTCCGGAAATAAAACGGTTCTTCAAACTCACGTGGATACCCGACGAGTCCTTTTTTCAAACCATGGCTCGCAAACACGGAAAGAAAGTCGTCTCCAAGCCACTCACTTTTGTTAAGTTTGATTCCCAGGGCAAGCCATTCATATTCTATGATGATCATCTCCCACTTCTCCAACAGGTAGATGCCTTCTTCGCCAGGAAGATATGGCCGGGTGCTGAGATGCTTTATCGTGAGATGCTGGCATCAAAGCCGGGCGTAAACCAATCAGTGGAGCGCACATCGGATCCGATGATCAAAGCTGTGACGCGCTCGGTCAATCTGCGGTCCCGTGGGAGGCCCGGGCTTATTAGCCAAAACCGCTATACCAGCCGGTGGTATGAGCAGGTGTTTGCGACTGCACGTCCATACTATGTTTTTGACGGGTTTGATCGCTTTTTCCCAGGCTTTCTCGAAGGCCTTCGCAAGGGGGAAGGGCTTGAGATGCACGGGCATCTCTTTGGGCCTGATAAGGTAGACTTTGTGGATGATAGCGACGTATTCGCTGGCAACCTCACCTCAGGTTCTCGCTTGCGGGATTACCGACCGGATCAATTTCTCGTAAACCTCATATGGGGTAGACGTCAGATATTGCAGGGCTTTTTGCACGATCTCAGCATCCCTGATCGCGTCAGACGACATATTCTGAGAGATGCGAATGCCCAGATCATCCGTATTTCTGATGCATGGATGGCAGATGTGTTCTTGCGCAGCGAGGGTGATCCGAAGGAAGAAGCGGTGCTCTTCAGGCTTTACGAGGCAGAGGCAAACACACTCACCGAAGGGTTTGAGGATTGGGAACTGCAATCCGACTTTCTTGAGATATCTCTCCTCGATCTGTTGGAAAAACCGGTGCGTACTGCCCGCAGAATTCAAACCGTACTACCACCGGAAACTGACATCAGGCCCGCGATCGATACTCTTGTTGCGCCAAAAGGTTTCTCGGACTTTCTCATAAGAATGTCCGAACAGGGATTTGAGATACCGCGCCTGCCTGAACTTCTTCGTGAATTGGATACGATCCGATCAAACCCGCTCGAACAGAAAATTCGTTCAGTTTGACCCTCAAATCGAGGTCACGCTGCTTCTGATTTGTCCGTATCCGTGAGAATTGCGTAGATTGCTGAAACATCTCCGGTAGAGCGAAGCTTCGAGCAAACGTCCTGCGAACGAAGAACACGTGAAACCTTGGCAAGAGCTTTTAGATGATCAGCGCCAGCATTTTCAGGCGCAAAAAGAGCAAAGACAAGATCAACCGGCTTGCGGTCAACGGACTCGAACTCAACAGGTGTTTCAAGGTGAAAGAAAAAACCCTCCACCTTGTCGAGGCCTTCAATACGGGCATGAGGAATAGCCACACCAAAACCGACGCCCGTGGGGCCAAGACTTTCACGTGCCAAAAGGGCGCTCTGCAAGAGTGACTCCGGCAATTTCAGTTTGTTGCTCGCAACAGCAGCAATTTCCTGAAACAGTCGCTTCTTACTCTGAACCTTGAGACACGCAAACACGGAGTCTGCACCCAATATGTCCGTAAGCTCCATCAAGGACCTCTTTCCTGCTCAATCTTTTCCCAGAACTCTTCAGACAGAGTTTCTAGGGTCTACCCAACCAATATTTCCATCGTCACGCCGATATACCACGTTCACACCGCCATGTTTGTCATTTCGGAACACCAATACCGGTGCGCTGGCCAATTCCATCTGCATGACCGCTTCACCCACAGACAACGATTGAACCCTCGTCTCCATCTCTGCCACGATAACCGGCTGCAGAGAATCTGGCTCCTGCGCATCATCCGCGTCGCTTTCAGACTCGAGGATATACGCTGGAGCACCAAAAGCTTCAATAGGGGTATCGCGCTTCTGGTGGTGATCCTTCAAGCGGCGTTTGTAACGGCGCAGCTGTTTTTCTATCTTCTCCGCAGCGCCTTCAAAACTGTCATACACGTCCGTCGCACGGCCCTTGGCCTGAACCGACATACCAGTGGAAAGATTCAACGATGCGTCGGCGACGAACTCATGTCTGTCCTTGGAAAACGTTACCATCGCATCCACAGGCCGGGTCGAAAACTTGGACACAACATCCATCATCCGCGTATCAACATGCGTTCTGAGTGCCTCACCGACATCGATCTGTTTTCCATTAACCTGAATGCGCATGGGATCCCCTTAGTCTGTTGTGTTTTCACCTCATAAGCCTACCGGCCGATGGGTTTGAGTGGATCAGAAAGTTAAGTATCGCTGCGCACTTGCTCTCCCTGTGTTGGAGAACGATTCCATGAAAAAGTGAACGAAGTATGGCGCGCATATGTTTGCTTTGTCTGACCATAGTTTAAACCTAGGGTTGCCGAAGGCTTCCCGCAATGATTTTGGTGTCAAATTCGAAAGCATTCGCCGAGATAAACGCGCCGCACATTTTCATCGGCAACCACTTGCTCGGGCGTTCCACTCATCAAAATAGTGCCATCATGCAGGATGTATGCTCTATCGACAATGCTGAGCGTTTCGCGAACATTGTGGTCGGTTATCAGAACGCCGAGTCCCCGCTCCTTGAGTTGAGAAGTCAAGCTGCGGATCTCTCCCACGGCAATCGGATCTACGCCCGCAAAGGGTTCGTCGAGCAGCACGAAACTTGGATCGCTGGCAAGACAACGCGCAATCTCGACCCGTCTCCGTTCCCCTCCGGAAAGGGCCAAAGCAGAGGCGCGTCTCAGATGTGTTATCGAGAATTCGGCCAGCAATTCGTCCAGCCTGTTTTCACGCTCCGTCCTGTCCCGGATATGAAGTTCCAGAACAGCACGAATATTGTGCTCCACCGAGAGCCCCCGAAAAATCGATGCTTCCTGTGGCAGGTATCCAATACCTAACTTCGCACGGCGATACATTGGCAGAAGGGTAATATCCTGCCCATCAACGGAAACCGTCCCGAGTTCAGGGGTCACAAGACCTGCTATCGCGTAGAAGCATGTTGTCTTGCCGGTACCATTTGGGCCTAGAAGCGCCACAACCTCTCCCCGTTGCAACTCAAGGGAAACATCCGTCAAAACCCGACGTTTGCGGTAGCTTTTGCCGATGCCGCGCACAACGAGCCCGCCATCACCCTGCATCAATTCAAAGGGGGCATCCTTCATTGGCTGGTGCCGGGTTGGAAAATCGTCTTTACACGCCCTTCCATACGGGCAGTTCCGGCATTTAGATCTATCCGCAGACGTTGGCCTGAAATCGCATTCTGGCCCTGGCTGAGCAACACATCACCTTCCATCACGACCGAACCGTCGGCCACCGTATAGATCGCGCGCGCAGATTCCGCCGCCTCTGAGCCGTTGCTGAGAGTTACTTTTCCAGATGCCGTCATCGTCTCCACAGTGCCGGTCTGCCCGGCAGCACCATAAATTACATCAATGCGTTCCGCCCCGAGTCTCAGAGTTCCTTGCCCCACAATTACATTGCCAAGAAAGGTAGCTTTGGCGTTGGATTGATCAACGTTCAGCGTATCGGCGGTGATCTCAACCGGAAGAGAGCTATCATGAGCCAATCCGCCAAAAGGTACATCCGCCGTTTGTGCGTCAATCGGCGCACCAAAAATGGCCAATGCAATACCAAATGCAAACGCGCGTATACCAGCACCCATCAAATTCGTCCTTCAATTCTGATTGGGTAGATACCGCAATCTAACTCTGTTGGTAAATGTTATCATGGAATCATTGGCCAACGCTTCAATATCTTGTGCCTCAGTTGCTTCAATAAGCAGCGAATCTGAAGAAATCTCACCCATTGGGCCGTCGGCAAAAACATCGCCCGAACCATGTATCTGCCCGTTCTTCAGGTCCACATCCAAACGCGATGCTTTTGCGTTGTAACCTTCAGAGCTTTGCAGGTTAATATCATCAGAGAGAATAAGCTCTTCGGTCATCAGGTTGATTTCAGCGCGCTGCGCCGACAGCGAAACGACATGGCCGTCGCGAAACCGGATTGTACCGGAGAGAGTTTCGATATCGGCGAACTCCAGAGATGCGTCCTTTGGTATCACACTGTCCGCGACAAAATCATAAATATCGCCATCAAGGCTCGCTCCGGAAAAACGCGGATTGGTTACACGTAAACCGGTGCCCAGAGCTTGAAGGTCAGCGTCCGAAAAGGAAAGCCCTCCTGGTATCTCGTCCTGTGTGCTGAGCATGAACACGGAAACCAGCAGCGCCAGACCTGTGAGTGGCAAACCGACTTTCAGCGCGCCCACAAAACGAGAATAGCGATCCGCGGTTCGCCGCCGGGACATCTCACACGATCCCGGCTCGCAAACAGTCATGAACGTGCAGAATGCCTTCGGGCCTTTTCTGGCTGTCCAACACAAAGAGGGTGGTGACCTTGCGCTTGTTCATAAGCGCAAGGGCATCCGAAGCTCGTGCCTCTCTGGTTATGGTAACAGGGTTCTGCGTCATCACATCACCTGCAGTGCAGGCCATCAGGTTCTCCATATGCCTGCGCAAATCCCCATCCGTTATAATCCCGGCAAGCGCGCCATCCTCTGCGGCCACACCCGCAACACCAAAACCCTGAGACGTGATTGCGATCAGAACTTCCGACATGGGCATATCAGCCTTAACGAGAGGGACTTCCTCTCGCCCATGCATCAAGTCTCCCACGGTGGCCAAAATTGCGCCAAGTTTGCCGCCCGGATGGAAATCCCGGAAATTCTCCGGTGTGAAGTTGCGTACGTTCATCAGTGCGACGGCCAGAGCATCGCCAAGTGCCAAGGTCATTGTTGTGGAGGTAGTCGGCGCAAGGCCATTTGGGCAGGCCTCCGGGGCAGCCGGTAGAAGAATGGCAATGTCTGACTTCTTGAGCAGCGTGCTACCAGCCTTTCCCGCCACACCAATCAGGGTGTTTCCCTTCCGCCGGGTATAGGCAATCATATCGGCAAGTTCCGGTGTTTCTCCGGAGTTGGACAGAAGCATAACCACATCAACGCCGGTTATCTGCCCAAGATCGCCATGGCTGGCTTCTCCGGGATGCACGAAAAGAGACGGTGTGCCCGTGGAAGAAAGGGTAGCGGAGATCTTGCGGGCGATATGTCCGGATTTTCCCATCCCGCTTACGATTACATGTCCGTTTGAATTCAGAATCGCTTGCGTTGCATCGGCAAAGCTCTGATCGAGACAATCAACAAAGCTGTTCAGCGCCTCGGCCTCAACACGCATGACCTTTTTCCCATGTGCGATTATACGCTGGGCATCCGCCTCGTGAAGGGCAGCGTTGGCATTCGTTGGCATGTTCACCTCTTAATGCGCAAATATATCGGTGTCTGGCCAGCCCTGCAAATCCAGCTGGGCGCGATGCGGCAAAAATGCAAAACACTGCTCAGCCAGTTCCCGCCGACCTTCGCGCTCCAGCATTTCGTCCAAAACATCCTTCAATGCATGAAGGTACAAAACGTCAGAAGCCGCGTAAGCAATCTGAGCGTCAGAGAGTTCCGTGGCACCCCAGTCGGAGCTTTGTTGCTGCTTGGAGATGTCAGTAGAGAGAAGCTCTGACAGGAGATATTTAAGGCCATGCCTGTCCGTATATGTTCGCACCAGTTTGGAAGCGATTTTCGTGCAGTATACCGGTGCAGACAACACCCCAAACCGGTTGAGCATAACGGCGATGTCAAAGCGCCCGAAATGAAAGAGCTTTATCTGTCCTGGATTGGCCAGCAATCGGCAAAGGTTCGGTGCCTCTGTCTGCTCTTGTGCGATCTGCACAAGATGGGCATCCCCATTTCCGGCTGAAAGTTGCACCACACAAAGCCTGTCTCGGCCAGGGATCAGGCCCATGGTTTCACTGTCAATCGCGACAATCGGGCCCAGATCAAGGCCATCCGGCAGATCGCCCTGATGAACATAGTTAGCCAAGTTAGCAACCCTTTCGTGGTTTTTACTCAGGCGTTCCAACTGCCTATAGTGGGACGCCGCGTATGGCTGGTTTCTACGCAAGGCTTTGGAGCATCTCAAGCGAATGTTCAGTGCCTGCCTTCATCAACCGTGGCATTGATCACCCTTACCACCGCTTTTGTAAAGCAGTCCGCTTTGACTTTCCCGGCAAGTCTTGCTTGCGGCGAGCGGGAGGTTGCGGTCTCCTCTTGCCCAGTTTTCGGAGGAACAGCAATGCCACTTACAATGAACCGCGGTGTCTTTATCACCGCTGCCATCACTGGCTCCGGCGCCACCCAAGATAGGTCTCCTCATGTTCCGAGATCACCAAGGGAGATTGCAGACTCGGCAATCGAGGCAGCAAAAGCCGGGGCGGCGATTGTTCACTGCCATGTTCGCGATCCAAAAACCGGCGCCCCCTCTCGGGATTTGGCCCTTTATAGGGAGTTGACCAACAGGATCCGATCTTCAGAAGTCGATGTGGTGCTTAATCTGACCACCGGCATGGGCGGCGATATCGTGTTCGGCGGCCCTGATGCTCCTTTGCCTTTTAATGACGCCGCAACAGATCTTGTGGGCGCTGCCGAGCGTGTTGCCCATATCGCGGAGTGCCGCCCCGAGATATGCACCCTGGATTGCGGAACGATGAACTTCGCCGAGGCTGACTATGTGATGACGAACACCCCGGGAATGCTGCGGCGTATGGGAGGTATGATTGCGGAATTGGGCGTGAAACCTGAGATAGAGGCCTTTGATACAGGCCATCTCTGGTTGGCCAAAGAATTGATCAAAGAGGGTGTTTTGACGCCTCCCGCTCTTATTCAGCTCTGTTTGGGGGTGCCTTGGGGCGCACCAAACGACCTCAATACCTTTATGGCAATGGTCAATAATGTGCCGCAGGATTGGCATTGGTCCGCCTTCTCGCTTGGCCGGGATCAGATGCCTTACGTCGCTGCTTCCGTGCTTGCTGGTGGTAATGTGCGGGTCGGCCTCGAAGACAATCTCTACCTCGAGAGAGGGGTCCTCGCGACGAATGCGCAGCTCGTTGAGCGTGCAGTTACCATCATTGAGAACCTCGGTGCAAATGTTCTTGGCCCGAAAGCCGTGCGCGCTCAACTCGGCCTGCAAAAGAGGGCGCCCGTATGAGCGCGCCCACGAAGGCCGCAATCGTTGGTGGCGGCGTGATAGGGGGCGGCTGGGCTGCGCGATTTTTGCTGAATGGGTGGGATGTTGCCGTATTCGATCCGGATCCGGAGGCAGAGCGAAAAATCCGGGATGTCCTTGAGAATGCACGACAAGCGCTGCCAAGACTCTATGACAGAACCTTGCCGGACGAAGGGGCGCTTACAGTCTGCAACGATCTGCGTGAGGCCGTGATAGGCGCTCAATGGATTCAGGAAAGCACGCCGGAACGTCTGGACCTCAAACACAATGTGATTTCAGAAATCCAAAAGCATTCTGATCCTGATGCTGTTTTGGGCTCTTCAACATCAGGCTTCAAACCGAGTGCCTTACAAGAAGGTGCCGTGGATCCCTCTCAAATCCTCGTCGCTCATCCGTTCAACCCCGTTTACCTTCTGCCTTTGGTGGAACTCGTGGCCTCAGAGCAAACCTCCGATGAAATTACACAGAAAGCCCGGTCTCTGCTGGAATCCGTTGGCATGAAGCCGCTCGTTGTCCGCAAGGAAATAGACGCCCATATAGCCGACCGGCTGCTGGAGGCAGTGTGGCGCGAGGCGCTTTGGCTGATCAAGGATGGCATCTGCACGACGGAGGAACTGGACGATGCCATTCGCTACGGTTTTGGCCTTCGCTGGGCGCAGATGGGCCTTTTTGAGACGTACCGCATCGCAGGCGGCGAAGCGGGAATGAAGCACTTCCTCGCTCAATTCGGCCCTGCACTGGAATGGCCCTGGACAAAGCTGATGGATGTGCCGGAATTGACGGAAGAGCTGGTGAGGCGGATTGCTGCGCAGTCCGATACGCAATCCGGACATATGTCGGTCCGGGAACTGGAGCGCCTTCGGGACAGTAACCTTGTGGGGATCATCCGGGCACTCAAGGAAACGGGTTCCGGGGCGGGGGGTACTGTTTTGAGCCATGAAAATGAGCTTGAGCGTCAAGATTAGAGGTGTGATCGCGGTGCGGCCTGTCGTTTGCAATGGTCACGCTCAACTTGATGCAATAGATGGAAAATTGAACGATTGGAGACCCATGAAGCGAGTTTGGGTGCAAGCTATGGCGATCTGGCTTTTACTGGCTGGCAGTGGCTCTGCTGGCGATGCACGGGCCACTCGTTTGGCTGAAATGCTTCTGGCGGAGTCAAAAGCTCCGGGCGTGGCCGTGGCCTATCTGGACAAGAGCGTAAGCGGCAGGGCGGTGGCAGGCCTTCGGACTATCAAGCATGATGTGCCCGTTCAGATCGACGATCTTTGGCATGTCGGCTCCATCACCAAATCCATGACATCGACGCTTGTCGCGCGGCTGGCGACGCAAGGTAAAATTGTCTGGCGAGATTCTGTGGGCGAGGTGCTGGGAGACATTGTGCCAGTTGATCCCGGCTATACAGACGTAACGTACCGACAACTCCTCTCCCACAGAGCTGGGCTGCGTGCCAATATGGGGCCGTTACAGGGGCTTGGCTTTCTCGGCGATTGGCAGAGCCGGGATTTGGTGGCTGATCGTATGAAGATAGCTGAAATAGCACTGAAACGGCCGCCAGAACATCCGCCCGGTTCCGAATTTCTCTACTCCAATCTCGGATACGTGGTGGCAGGCGCGATGATAGAGACCTCGACCGGAGAGAGTTGGGAAACCCTTGTGCAAAGGGAGGTTTTTGCGCCGATGGGTATCAGCAGCGCTGGCTTTGGCGCACCCGGACAGGCGAAAGAGCTGAACAGTCCATGGGGCCATTCGCGGGGTTTCTTTGGCAAATGGGTGGCGGCACCACCCTCCGGTTATGCAGACAATCCACCGGCATTCGGGCCAGCGGGCACAGTTCATATGACAGTCACCGACCTGCTCAAATATGCGGAGATGCATTTGAACGAACTGTCGGATTTCCTGTCGCCCGAAGTCTGGCATCTGCTTCACGTACCGCAGAAAGGGCAAGATTATGCCGCCGGCTGGGGCGTGGGCCAGGGGCAGCTCGGGCATGATGGATCCAACACAATGTGGTATGCACGCATTGCGCTTTGGCCGGATGCGGACCGTGCATTGGTATTGCTGGCCAATGCTGCAGACGATGCCATGCCTGCCGCGTTCAATGCCGTTACACGCGCATTTTCACAAGGTGAGTGATATCATACATCCCTAGATATCAATCTCTGCCCCCCGCCATCGGCGCGACAGGACAATCGCAAGGACAAGGCATATGGCGGACATGCCAGCAGCAAGGAGATATGCGCCACCGCCGAAGTAGGGATAAAGGACAGCCGCCCCTCCCATACCGGCGGCTGTGAGGATGCCCCCAGCAAGCCCGGAATAGGCCCCTTGAGCGGTGCCTCCAAACCGTTCCGGTACGGCTGCTGCGATAAACGCCATCGCTCCGAGATGGCCCATCGCAAAGCTGAGCGCGTGCAATGCCTGCAACCCCCAAACCAGCGCTCCGGTTGGGTCAGTGGCCATAAGGCTCCAGCGGACAATACCTCCGATAGCCCCCAACACCAGAGCGCCGACAGCGCCCAGCCGCCTGATGAGCCACGGCCCCGGTCCCAACATCAGTGCGATTTCCACGACAACGGAGAAGGACCAAAGCGCGCCGATCGTAGGCTCTGAAAGACCGAGTGCCCGCCAATGCACTGAACCATAAGCATAAAAGACCGCGTGAGAGGATTGGCCAAATGCGGCTGCGGCAGTGAAGAGCAGGAAGGTGCGGTTTGTGAGCAGTCTGCCGATATCCGCCAGGGCGGGGGGGCTCTGCCCCGTGAGTGTCCCTCCGCCCGGGTGTATGAAGCCGAGAACACTGGTGGCGCAGAGAAAGAGCACAAGCCATAGAAGGATTGCGTTGGGGCCAAATCTGGCGATCAGAACACCTAGGATCAGTGAGGCGCCGAGGAAGGCGAGAGAGCCACAGGCGCGAGCGGGGGCGTAGGCAAACCCGTGTCTGCGGGCTGCACCCGCTCCGAGCGCTTCGCCTAGTGGCAAAAGACCGGAGAGGAGCGCTCCGCTGGCAAGAGTGGCTACCAGAAGCCATGCTTTCGAGCCGATGGCGAGATGTGCAAGGAAGAGCACTGCCGCGCCCGCACAGATTACCGCCATGGTGGCGCGCCGCTTGTCCAGCCTGTCGGCCAGCACCGGAAATCCGAAACCGGCAATCGTGCGGGTGATCATGGAAAGGGCGAGGAAGAGGCCCACTTCGGCGGGAGTGAGGCCCCAATCCTCAAGCCATACTGGCCAAAAGGGGAGATGCGCGCCCAACGCGCCGAACATCGTGGCGTAGAAGGCCGAAGTCAGCAGAAGGGGGCGGGAGAGCCGCATGGCGGGCGCTTTCAGGGGAATGATTGCCAAGGCGTATCGGGCGAGACTGAGGGGGTAAAGCGTTTGTTTTTGATGAGTGGGATCAAATGGTAGGTGTTGGGATGAAAAGTCTCACGTTTTCAATGCGATCCGTATCACGTAACGAAAGCCACAGGCCGTTCAGAAGATGCCGTAAGCCTCAAAGGGCGTGTAGCGCACCGGATCTCCGAGAGTGATTTCGGCAGCCTCGTCAGGCAATTCCACAAGGCCCGTGGCCCAGCTGAGGCCGGAGATACGGCCAGAACCTTCGGAGTGGAAAATCTCAATGCCACTGCCCGTCCGGCGGGCGCGAAGATACTCTCTGCGGCCTTGTTTTTTTGACTTTTTGAAGGCTGCGGGGAGGAGTGTTGGTGCCGGTATCTGCCAGCCTTGACCGGCCATTTGGAAGAGGCTGGGGCGGAGGAAGACGAGGGCGGTCACGAATGCGGCGACGGGGTTGCCGGGAAGGCCGAAGACCGGGGTGCCTTCCCAGAGGCCAAGGGCGAGCGGGCGGCCGGGCTTTATGGCGATGCGCCAGAGGCTCAGGCTACCCGCGTCGCGGAGGGCGGCTGAGATGTGATCCTCGTCTCCGGCAGAGGCCCCACCGGTGGTGACGATGGCGTCTGCCTCTGCGCCTTTTGAAAGCTGTGCCAGCACTTCCGGGCGCGCATCGGGCGCTGCACCAAGATCCAACACATTGAAATTCCAGCCTTTTAGGAGGGCTTTGAGCATGGGGCGGTTGGCATCATAGATCTGGTGAGAGGCAGCTTTTTCGCCGGTTTGCACCAGTTCATCTCCGGTGGAGAGGAGTGCGATTGTGAGGGGGCGATGGACGGAGACCTCGGAAATTCCACATGCCGCGAGTAAGGCAATATCCTGCGGTTGGATGCGGCGACCTGCCTGGAGGAGCGGTGTTTCGGCGGCAACATCCTCGCCTGCGGGGCGCGTATTGGCGCCGGATTTCCAGCCTTCGGGGATGTGAATTTCGCCGCCTTCGAGCGTAATTTCTTCTTGTAAAACAACGGTATCGAGGCCTTCCGGAAGGCTTGCGCCGGTGAGGATTCTCAGGGCGTGGCCGGGCATCAAGCTGCCTTTGTAGGGTGCCCCGGCCGCAGCGCGGCCTTCGGCAAGTGGCAGCCTGAGAGAGCCCTGTGTCACGCTGGACGCGGCGAAGCCGTAGCCATCGACGGCGGCGTTGGCGGTCGGGGGGCTGTCACGCATGGCATTCGGACGCTCCGCAAGGATGCGGCCCGCGGCTTCCGACAACGGAATGATCTCCGTTTTTTTCAATGGTAACAATGTGTTGCGCAATCTGGAAAGCGCCTCGTCAACCGGGGTCCACTGCACGCCGGGGGGCAGGGCAAAGCAATCGTTGGAGAGGCGTTTCTGGCTCATTTCATGCGCCTCCTCTGCTGGGCGATGCTGGGTTTACGCACCTGTTCTATCGGAAATATGGTCGCCCGACAGCAGATAAAGGCCGCGCGGAGATATCGACCACCCAGATCCATTGCGTTGCTTTTTTTGGCGTATGGATTTGGTATGGGTTTGGTAGTGTTTCGGTCGTGCAAATCTTCATGAAAAAGTCGACTTTCAGCAAAACAGAGCCTTTTGACAGCGTGACGGCCCGAGGTAATCGTTTCCATGACCTCAGAGGTAATGAAAACGATGACCCCGCAACCGTTGCGCATCTTTGGCCTGACGCTAAAAACTCTCTGAGGCATACAGTGCCGTTTTGTCGTGAACTTCTGCGCCAAACATCACGCAACTCTGTCCAAGACCTGACACTCGGTCTTGCACCGTTTTTGGACGGCTGTGCGGACAAAGCGCCAATCCGCTCCAGTTACTCGAACTGCCGCTTTGGGGTAAATCTAAATTCAAACAGCAAAGCGCCCGATGCGTTGCAACGGGCACTTCTTTCTCAAGTCACTTCAAGATTACTTGATAGCGAGGATGTCGAAATTGTGGACGTTTGCCACCACACCGTCATCCCATCCGTCTGAGACCAATTCTGAAGCCTTTTCATTCAGTAATCCGGCGACTTGTCCGGCAAAGTGCGCTTCCCGGCCTGAGTTGTCGGCAAAGATGTCGAAGATGGCGAAGTTGTTCTCGTCAATCTGCAGCGCTGCCCAGAACAGTGTCTGGGGTTCGGTGTCTGCGACGATGGGGCCGGCTGCGGTCAGCAAGGCTGCCAATTCACGGCCTTTGCCTGGAGCAGCTTCGAGCTTGATGTAAGTTGCGGTCGTTGCCGTGTAGAGATCAACCGGCTCCTTCACCGACAGGACATCGGAGTTGCTGATATTCGCGACAACACCGTCGTCCCATCCCCCGGCAACCAGCGCGTCAGCGTTTTGGTTCAAAGCCGCAGCAACATCTCCTGAGAAGTGAGCGTTGCGTGCTTCTTCATCTGCGAAGATGTCAAAGATAGCGAGTGTATCGTCAGCTTGAAGTGCAAACCAAAGCACAGTGCCCGGCTCGGTTTCCTTCACAATCGGGGCCGCTCCGGTCAGAAATTCGGCGAATGCTTCAGTCTGGCCTTCAGCGGCGGGCATGGCGATGTAGCTGGCAGTGTGATTTTCCATTGGGTTGTCCTGTGCAGTTGCAGAAGTTGTGATCAGAGCCAGTGCGGCGAGTGTCTGAAGGATTTGCGTTTTCATGGTCTTCTCCTGAATTGAAGTTCATCGTGTTTGGTTTCGATGCACTCTTGTCCCATGCCGGATGCCTCGGACTCCAATTCCGAGCTACTATTCTTTGATAGACATGGACTATCGAAGTTGTTTTGATGGCCTGGATTGAAATGTGACGGAGAATGCGGCGATGGAAATGAACCAGATCAGGTATTTTCTCGCTGTCTGCGAGCACCGAAACTTTACCCATGCAGCCAGTGCCTCCAATGTCTCCCAACCTTCCTTGACGACTGCGATCAAGAAACTTGAAGACGAGCTTGGGGGTGATCTGTTTGTAAGGGACCGTGCGGGATGCAGGCTTACGGCCCTCGGAAAACTCATGCAACCAAGGTTGCAGAAGGTTCATGATGAGACGCGGCAGGCCAAGGCAGAGGCTGTCCGTCATGTGCGTTTGGACCGGGTTCCAATCTCTGTCGGTGTTGGAGAAACGATTGGACACAACAGAGTTTCGGCAGCTATGGAGCGTATTCGTACGCGATTGCCGCAAGCCGAAATTGAATTGATCGTGGCATCATCTTCCGCGCTTCTTACCGGGTTGCGAGATGGTGAATTTGACGTCGTAGTCACGGCAGAGAAGGTCAGTGAAGACCTCTATCGCATAGATCCGCTCTATGAAGAGGACTACAAGGTAGTGGTGTCAAAGTCGCACCCGTTGTCTGAACTAGATGCCATTTCTCTTTCGACTCTTGCTGAAACTGACATGCTTGACCGACCAAATTGCGAAATGCGGGATGCTTTGCATGAGACATGTGCGGATCATGGTCACGAACTCTACGCGGCCTATCGGTCAAATCGCGTGGATTGGTTGGTTGAACTGGCGCGGCAAGGGTCAGGTGCGGTGATCTTGCCAACCACGGCAATTCCCGCAGACATGGGCCTCGTGTCGATACCCATCGACGGCCTTGAAATTTCGCGAACTGTTTCTGCTCTTCGTTATCGGCACCAAACGACGAGACCAGAGACAAGTGATCTGATCCGAGAGATTACGCGCATGCAGGCGTAGTGAAGTCGATAACCGATATTTGCGCATCGTGCAGCATCTGGAACTTTGGGCTCTTGGCCGCGCTCCGCCCGAAGGTCCGCTTTTACTTTTCGGGAGTGAGTCGGATAGGGATATAAAACGAGAGGTTGTCTGGCGTTCCACTGACCCTTCTCTCGCGAGGGGGTGCTCCTGTATGGATGGCTGCTGAAGCCTGACTTCCTTGAGCCACGGACGATGCGGGTGGATGTGGAAACGGCACCCGGACCGAGCTTTGGGCGGGCGGTTCATGATATCCAGACCCTTGCGGGCAAGGGGTGCCACACGGGGATTGCCCTGCGCGCCGATGCGGGATTTTTTCGCAAACCTCGGATGAGGATGCACCGGGCCAAAGTGTGGGCCCGATGCGGCGCCGGGCCGTTTCTCAGCTTTTGTGATGCACTTCCGCAAGCTGGTAGACGGGTGTGGGCAGGCCGACCTCCCGCGCTTTCAGCTGGAGCGCGAGGAACTGGGAATAGTGGCGGGACTGATGCAGGTTGCCGCCGTGGAACCAGAGGCCTTCTTGCTGGGTCGGTTTCCACATGTTGCGCAACTCGCCTTCCCACGGGCCCGGATCCTTGGGCGTGTCGGAGCCGAGGCCCCAGCATTTGCCGACCTTGTCCGCCACCTCCTGACTGATGAGTTCCGCCGCCCAACCGTTCATCGAGCCGTAGCCGGTGGCGAAGACGATGACATCCGCCTCCAGCTCTGTCCCGTCCTCCAGCTTGAGGCCTGTGGGCGTGATTTCCGTGACCTGACCATGGGCGAGCTTGATCTTGCCGTCGGCCACAAGCTCCGACGCGCCGACATCGATGTAATAGCCTGAGCCGCGGCGGAGATATTTGAGGAAGAGGCCGGTCTCGTCCGCCCCGAAATCAAGCTTGAAGCCGGCCTTTTCCAGCCGTTTGTAGAAATCGGCGTCGCGCTTCTTCATCTCTTCGCATTGCGGGCCCTGAATGGCGGGCAGCACCTTGTAGGGGATCGATGCGAAAATGAGGTCTGCCTTGTCCGTGGTGATGCCGTTTTCCAACGCCTCCTCTGAATAGAGCGCGCCGAGGGCCAGCTCCATCAGCGTATCGGACTTGGAGATATGGGTGGAGCTGCGCTGGATCATCGTCACGTCCGCGCCAGCTTCCCAAAGGGCCGCGCAGATATCGTGGGCGGAGTTGTTGGAGCCGACGACGAGGGCTTTCTTGCCAGCATAGGCATCCGGGCCGGGATGCTTGGAGGAATGGTGAAGATCCCCCTTGAAACTGTCCATTCCGGGAGGATCGGGCATGTTGGGGACGGCGGACATGCCGGTGGCGAGCACCAGCTGCTTGGGGCGGAGCGTGACGGGCTGGCCATCCCGCTCCACCTCCACCGTCCATTCGCCGGTGGCCTCGTCATAGCTGGCCGATTTGCAGATGCTCTTGGTCCAGTAGTTCAGCTCCATGATCTTGGTGTAGCTTTCCAGCCAGTCGCCCAGCTTGTCCTTGGGCGAGAAGACGGGCCAGTGATCGGGGAAGGAGATGTAGGGGAGGTGGTCGTACCAGACCGGATCGTGCAGGCAGAGGGACTTGTAGCGGTTGCGCCAGCTATCGCCCGCGCGGGCGTTTTTTTCAATGATGAGAGTGGGAACGCCGAGGCGCTTGAGGCGCGCGCCGAGGCCGATGCCGCCCTGCCCACCGCCGATGATCACGACATAGGGCTGGGTCTTGTAGCCAAGTTCTGCCTCTTCACGGGTGCGTTTTTCGGCCCATGTTTCACGGTCTGGATCGGCGCCGTGTGCGACGCCGGGGTCGCGTTCTTTGCCCTTCTTTTCCTCGTAGCCCTTGAGTTCCTGTGCGGTGGTCAGGAGGGTCCAGCAGCCGTCTTCCATGAGGCGGATATGGCCCTTGCCGCGGACGGTTTCCGTCTCGAAGGTCAGCCAGGCTTCGGTGATTCCGTCAGCCTCTGTCGGGTCGCCGTCGATCTGCCAGTTGGTGGGCGTGACGTCCTTCAGCGTTTCGGCGGCCATTTCGCCGATCGCGTCGCGACCTTCCAACGTCTTGAGATTCCACGTGAAAGATACGAAGTCGCGCCAATAGCAATCCTCCGAGAAGAGGCTTTTAAGCGTCTCAATATCGTGGGCTTCGAGCGCTTCGCTGAACGCGGTCAACCATGTCTGAACTCTACCGATCGGGGACGCGACATCCATTTGTATTCCTCCCTTGGATTTGAAAGCTTTGGCTTTTCTTGGTGAGGAGAAGGTTAGCTTGGGCGGGGGATTCGCCAAAATGGTTTCTTGAGAGGACGCGTGCACTGGGATTTTCAGCGTATGGATTTGGTATGGGTTTGGTGGTGTTTTGGTCGTGCAAAGAGGCGCGCAGAAGTCGAGTTTGGAAGGTGGATTTCGTCCGGGGCAAGTGGGGTAAAGGATTTGATAACCTTGGAGGTTATGGAAACGATTAACTCAAAAATCGGCCAGTGCGGGCCTCAATCCACTACCCAGACAACCCCATCAGGCGGCGGGATGGCGGTCACTTTATGCCATTCCACCGGGGCAAACCGCTCCCAAAGCACACTGTCTGGTTTGGCTTCGATCCAACCGCGCCAACGTGCATAAAATTCTTCGTCCTCCAGTTTTTTCGGCCAGTGATAGACGGGTTTTTGCATGCCTTCGGGGAAAGTAACGGTAACATCGGCGAATGCATTTCGGAAATCGGTTTCCGAAGAAACTATTGCTCGTTTGAGGTCAATAAACCTGAGCGCACCTCCTTCGTTCACCGCCGCACTCAAGTTTGTGTGCCTGAGAGATGAGGCGTCTCTCCCCCCAGCCAGGAAAGAATACGAAAACACCGCTTCTTCCATCTGAGCCCCGCCGAAGTCTGCCCCTTCCATCTGTGCGCCGCTGAGGTCCGTCCCTGCCATCTGCGCTTTGCGAAGGTTTGCCCCATCCATCTGTGCCCCACGGAGGTCCGCGCCCGCCATCTGTGCGCCGCCGAGGTTCGCTCCTTCCATTTCCGCCCCGCTAAGGATCGCTCCCTCCATCTCCGCCCTAAAGAGTTTCGCGCCTGCCATCTGTGCACCGAAGAGGTCCGCCCCTGCCATCTGCGCCCAGCCAAGAGTCGCCCCTTCCATCCGCGCCGCACGGAGGTCCGCCCCTGCCATCTGCGCCCAGCCGAGGTTCGCCCCTTCCATCTGCGCCCTGAAGAGGTCCGCCCCCGCCATCTGAGCCCCGCTCAAGTCCAGTCCTGGAAGATGGGCAAAGGAGAGATCTGCGCGGGAGAGATCGTGCTGTTTCAGGATCGGTTTTTTAAGAGTTCGGAGATATGTATAGCGACGTTCGCGCCATTCTTCGGTAAACTCACTGCCGCGGTCTAGCGCCTCTACCAGTCTTTCCGGATCTTTGAGATCAGTGCATTCCATCGTTTCCGGGCGGGCACACCATTTGGCTAAAAAGTCCTTGCGGGCAGTTTGGTAGCTTGCCCAATCCGCTGGAAGTTCAGTGAGGTTAACCTCGGCCATCTGCGCAGGCGCCGGACGGAGCCAGCGTAGAATTTTCCCCCGGATGGTTTCTGCCTCCAGTTTTGCTTTTTGTGTCTCCCACTCGGCTTGGGCTGCCTCGCGGATCTTACGCTCCGCTTCCGATTCGTTGACCTTTGTGTAGATCAACGGTTCCTTGAACCTGTCCTTCACTGTACGCAGTTCCGAGACAAGAACAAGCGGGATGCAGAGCGTTATGACGGCCATGAGATGGAGGCTGGGGTGGAGGGGTGTGCCGCGGTTTTCCTCTCTCTTCATCTGACGCGTCAGGGAGATGAGGCTGGCGGTGAAGGCCCAGACCGTAACAGCGAGGAGGATGCCGATGCCGCCCGTCATCCGGAGATCGTGCGCGGGCATGGAGCGGAGCCAGAAATAGGCCAAGATGACCGGACCGCCGAGCCAGCAGAGGATGAAGGACGCAATGCTGCCGGCTATGGTGAAAGGTGTGATGGTGAGGCTGGGCGTGCGTTCGCGACGGAGCATCCGGCGGACAAGGAGTGCCGTGTCGGACACGAGCCAGGGCTGGATGACCTCGGACAATGGCTTGCCTTCGATCCGGGCGGGTGCGGCTGAAAGCTCTGACCAGAGCTTTTCCAGAAACACGTGGAGATAGGCGTAGATGATCGCGATGAGGAAGGCACCTGCGCCGAAGAAGGATGTGACCGGGACGGAGACGCCGATGAGGGGAAGTTCCGTGCTGCTTTCGGCGGAGAAGAAGTCCTTATCCTCTATGCCGAGCAGTGTGACGCATGCGAAGGCGATTGCGCCGAGATAGCCGAACCATGTGGCGCGCGCCGTCTGGGTGACGGTCTTGATACGCTCCAACTGGTCTTTATGCTCTGTCATACGTGCTGCAATCGTTAAATGAATGGGAAGAGTTTGGCGGGGAAAGTTCGCTCTGGCAAGGGGGCGGCCTGCTGGCTAAGAGGGGGCATGGCTGATCCCTCCTCTCTTCTCTCCTCCGTTTTTGGTTTTGATGCGTATCGCCCCGGGCAGGGAGAGGTGGTGGACGCGGTTGTGGCCGGGCGGAATGTGCTGGCGATCATGCCGACGGGAGGGGGCAAGAGCCTGTGTTACCAGTTGCCCGCGCTCTGCCGGGAGGGGGTGACGGTGGTTGTTTCCCCCCTGATTGCGTTGATGCGCGATCAGGTGCGGGCGCTCCGGGCCGCGGGTGTGGCTGCGGGGGCTTTGACATCCGGCAACACGGAGGAGGAGACGGAGGCTGTTTTCGAGGCTTTGGACCGGGGGGATCTGAAGCTGCTTTACATGGCGCCGGAGCGGATTTCACGCTCCGGCCCTTTGCTTTCGCGGGTGGGGGTGAGCCTGCTGGCGGTGGACGAGGCGCATTGTGTGAGCCAGTGGGGGCATGATTTCCGGCCCGATTATCTGGAAATAGGGCCCTTGGCGCAGCGACTTGGTGCGCAGGTTGCGGCGTTCACGGCGACGGCGGACCCGGAAACGCAGGAGGAGATCGTCGCGCGGCTGTTCCCGGAGAAACCGGAGGTGTTTCTGCGGGGGTTTGATCGGCCCAATCTGCATCTGGCCTTTGCGGCCAAGGATGGCCCGCGCGGGCAGGTGCTGGATTTCGTGGCGGCGCGGAAGGGGCTGTCGGGGATCGTTTATTGTTCGAGCCGGGCCAAGACGGAGACTTTGGCGGGGGCTTTGAATGGCGCCGGACATACCGCGCTGGCCTATCATGCGGGGCTGGAGGCGGATGACAGGCGGCTTGCCGAGACGCGGTTTCAGCGCGAGGACGGGCTGATCGTCTGTGCGACGGTGGCATTCGGCATGGGCGTGGACAAGCCCGACATCCGCTATGTGTGCCATGCGGATCTGCCCAAGAGCATCGAGGCCTATTATCAGGAGGTCGGGCGTGCCGGGCGGGACGGTGCGCCTGCGGAAACGCTGACGCTGTTCGGGCCGGAGGATATTCGATTGCGGCGGGCGCAGATCGACGAGGGTCTGGCGCCGGTGGAGCGCAAGCAGGCGGATCATGCGCGGCTGAATGCGTTGCTGGGTTTGGCGGAGAGCCCTGTTTGCCGGCGGGTGCCCTTGTTGCGGTATTTTGGCGAGGATTTCGCGGGCGGTTGCGGGGGGTGCGATATCTGCACGGCTCCGCCCGAGACGTTTGATGCCAAGGACGCGGCGCGGAAAGCCTTTTCGGCGGCGTTGCGCACGGGAGAGTATTTCGGGGCCGGGCATCTGATTGACGTATTGCGCGGACAGCGAACGGAGAAGGTGCTGAGCCGGGGGCATGACCAGCTGCCGACATTCGGCTGCGGGCAGGAGTTTTCCAAGCCCGAATGGCAGGCGATTTTCCGGCAGTTGATGGGGCTGGATCTGTTGCGGCCGGATGCGGGGCGGCACGGGGCCTTGCGGCTGACGGAAGCAGCTAGGCCCCTGTTGCGCGGTGAGGTGGAGCTGGTGCTGCGGCGCGACAGCGTGAAGAAGGCGGCAGCAAGGGCGCGGCCTGCGGCGGCGGCTTTGGTGGCGGAGGAGGATGAACCGCTGCTTTCGGCGCTGAAGGCCAAGCGGCGGGAGCTGGCGGAGGCGGCAAAGGCCCCGGCTTATGTGATTTTCCCGGATAGGACGCTGGTGGATATGGTGGCCCGCAAGCCACGGACCCTGGATGAGATGCGGGGCGTTTCCGGCGTGGGTGAGAAGAAGCTGGAGAAGTTCGGTGCGATTTTTCTGGAGGTGCTGACGGGTGTTGAGGCGGCACCTCTGCACCCGGCCCGGATGGCGCTGGCAGGGCGGGATGCCGGGGCGGTTTTCGATGCTCTGGAGGACGCGCAGGTGGAGCTGGCGCGGGGGAAGAGCGGGCTTGACCCTTACATGGCGTGCAGCAAGACGACCTTGCGCAAGATTGCCGAGATGCGGCCCGGCACACTGGAGGATCTGGAGCTCGTGCCGGGGATGGGGGCCGCGAAGGTGGCGCGGTTCGGGGCGGCGTTTCTGGCGGCTCTGGAAGAGGATGGGTGAGGGCCCATCCTCTGGGCCGGTGGTGGCCAGGGTAGTGCGGTTCTGGATGACGGTTCGCGTGGCTTTGGAGAGGGTGGTGGGTTATCACCCACCCTACGGGCTGCCTTGGTTTTGGCGCTTGGGGGCCGGGAAGAGGGTTTGGACCAGAGGCATGGTGTTTTGGTCTTGGGGGCTGAGGGGGGCTGGCAGGATGAGGTTGCGCATCTGCGGGGCGATCGGGTTGATGCTGTGTGGTGCGCTGGCTTCAGCGCAGACGGAGCGGCCTGCGGTTATTCCGCCCGAGACGCCTTTGGACGAGATCGTGTGTGAGGCGTATTCCAATGTGGATACGTGCTGGAGCCTTGGCCTCGGTTTTCTGAAGAGTGATCCGGCGCGGGCGGCTAAGATCATGGAGATATCCTGTGCCTTTGGCGCGCAGAAGGCGGGCTGTTATGAGGCGGGCAAGATCTATTTGCTGAGCAGGCCACACGTGAATTACGGCCTTGCCTACAAGATGTTCGAGGCTGCGTGTTACGGGCAGCGCAATGTCGGACAGGGGCCTTATGCGTGTAAATATCTGGGGCATATTGTGCAATTGGGGCTGGGGCGGCCTGCGGATGCAAATGCCGCACATGACATCCTGATCCGGGCCTGTTTTACGCATAATGATCTGACGACCGATCCGGAGGGCTGCGATCTGCTGGCGAAATCCTATCTCTTCGGGTTTGATACGGCGCGGGTTGGCCGCTCGCCCGAGGCGATCCCGCTGGCGTTCATGGCTTATGCGCGGGGATGTGAGGATTTTGCGCCGGGCCTTTGCGCGGACGGAGCGGCGCTGTTGCGGGCTTACCAGGGAAATGCCCGGCTGATGACGTTTCTTGAGGACTGCGATGCCGGAATGGTGGCGCGGGATGGTGAGGAACGGACATGCGCGGAGGTTCTGGCGCGCGCCCGTTTCGTGCCGCGTGGGTTTGCCGGTGGGCGCGCATATGAATTTCGGAAGGCGTTCCTGCGGTTCTGGCGGGTTCAGTTTACGATCAGGGAGCCGAGGGCTGCGGGCGGTGGGTGAATCACCCACCCTACGGGTTGGAGCGGCGTGCGGCTTATTGTAGGCCAGCTTTGGTTTTTCGCTTGATCCGGCTTGCGAAGGGAGAGCTTGCGCATTGCCTTTCTGTGCCGCTGGAACCGGTCGGCAGGACGGCTTGGAAGCAACTGCTGCAAGCTCTGGAAGAACACGCATCCCGAGACCGGGCGGATTGATCTGGCGGAGCAGAACGAGCGGCAGTTGGACAGCGTGTTGGACGCCTTGGTGACGGCTGGAGCGCTCGATTCCGGGGTTGGGGCTTATCATCATGCGAAAATTGGCACGGATGGTGCGTTGAGCGCGCCGGTCGCTCTCTCAGTGGCACCCCTGCATGAGGAGGGCGGTTTTCGGTTCGGCTATGAGGGAGAGGCGCGGGCGCTGCCGTCCAAACTGTTGCACCACATCAGCGCCGGGGTGGAACGTGCGCTGGATGATGGGCTCTCTGCGGGGTTTCCGGTGATTGGCGTGGCGGTGACGCTTGAGCGGTTTGAAGGCCCTGAGGCAGGAGCCGGGCTTTTGGCAGCGGGTGCGGAGCGGATGGCTATGCGGGACGCTGTGCAGGCGGCGGGCAGTGTGGTGCTGGAGCTTGTGCTGCGGGTGGAGGTGACATGCTCTGCCGCCGCCAGCGTGGGCATTGCGGGCCTTCTTGCGAAACGCCGGGGCACAATTCTGGAGATTGGCGACAGTGGACGCGCCGTATGTAAGGTAACGCGTGTTCCGGTGATGAGCTTCCTCGGCTGGAGCAATGACGTGCAGCAGATCACGGAGGATCCGGTTGAGGCCGGTACGGCCTTGGCGGTCTATCAGGAATTGCCGCGTTCTTCACCAGAAGGGCCGGATATGTTTCCGCCTGCTATCGGGATATGGGCGTAGGATCTCTGGCGCAGCATCCCATGTGCAGCCTGCGCGTTTCAGCCATTGGAGTTTGCCTCCCTGACCAGCGTGAGCGAAGGCGGCTTGCGATGGGTGATTTCATACAGATCCGCAAGCGCCATCGGGCGGCCGAAGTAGAAGCCCTGGGCTTCGGCGCAACTCTCCTTTTGGAGGAAGGTGAGTTCTTCTTCGGTTTCCACGCCCTCGGCCAGCACCGGAATGCCGAGCGCTGTGCCGAGCAGGAGCGTTGAGCGAACAATGGCGGCGCGCTGCGGATCGGTGTGGATGCCGGAGATGAAGCTGCGGTCTATCTTGATCTTGTCGAACGGGAAGGCTTGCAGGGTGGCAAGCGAGGAATAGCCTGTGCCGAAATCATCCATCGCGATGCGCACACCCATCGCCTTGATCCGGTGCATCACCCTGAGCGTGTTCTCCTGATCGTCGATGATGCTGGCCTCGGTAATCTCCAGCTCCAGCCGCTCTGGCGCGAGGCGGCTTTCGATGAGGATATCGGAGACGTATTCCGCGAAGGAGGGTTGCAGGAGTTGCTGGGGCGCCACGTTGACGGCCATGCGGTACGGGGCCTCCCACGAGGCCGCTTCGAAACAGGTGGTGCGAAGAACCCAGAGGCCGATATCGCGGATGAGGCCGGTTTGCTCTGCGATGGGGATGAACTGATCGGGAGAGACGCGGCCACGGGTGGGGTGGTTCCAGCGGAGAAGCGCTTCAAAGCCCACAGGTGCGCGCGTCGCGATATCGTTCTGGAGCTGGTAGTGCACCTCGAATTCGTCCCGTTCCAGGGCCACGCGGAGATCGGTGACGAGCGCGAGCCTTTCGCGGTTTTGCTGATCCATGCCTGGAGTGAAGTGATGGATCTGGCAGTAGGGATCGGATTTGGCGCGGTGCATCGCGAGATCGGATTTCTGCTGGATTTCCAGAAGATCATCGCCATGCTCTGGGGCCGACGCGATGCCGAGGCTGACGCCGACATTAAGCTCCGTATTCTCGATCGGCACAGGCTCCAGCACGCGGGTGCGGAGTTGCTGGGCAAAGGCATCCACTTCGCGGATATGGCGGTAGTTGGCCTTGATCGCGACAAACTCATCCCCGCCGGTGCGGGCCACGAACTCATCGGGTGCGAGCGCCCCGTTGAGGCGGGAGGCGATGCAGGCGAGCAGGGCATCGCCGGCCGCGTGGCCATAGAGATCGTTGATTTCCTTGAAGCCATCGAGATCCAGCGTGATCACCGCGACGCGGCTGGTGGGCAGGATTTCGGCGTATTCCTCCAGCTTTCGGACAAGATAGAGGCGGTTCGGCAGGTTTGTGAGCGTATCGTGGAGGGTTGCATGGGTGAACTGCTTTTTTGCCTCATCCTGTACCCGCGCCTCTATCAGGAAGGCGGCGAAGCCGGTGAGGAGGAACATGGTAACCACGATGAGAACGAGGGCGCTGAGGAAAACATCCGATATCGCCTTCGGTGGAACGGAAATGGTGGGATCGAGCGCCAAGGTGATAGCCCCCATGCCGGTGAAGTGCATGATGCAGATCGCCAGTACCATCGAGAACGTTGCCCCGGCCCGGCAGTATCTGGAGACGGGGCGGCCGATGCGATTGAACGTGAGCGCACCGAGGGCTGCACCGAGGAGGACGGAGGCGGTGCTGAGCGCTTGATCCCAGATAATGACGCCCGGGATCTGGAAGGCGGACATGCCGGTGTAGTGCATCGTGGCGATGGTGAGGCCGAAGACCACGCCGCCAAACTCTATTCTCAGGCCACCTCTTGCAGCCGCTGCTATGGCGAATGCAAGGGTAACGCCCACCATTGCGACAAGGAGGGAGGCGATTGTCATCACCGGTTCGTAGGCGTGATCGACCACAGGATCGTAGGCGAGCATCGCGATGAAATGCGTGGCCCAGATCGTGGCACCGCCGATGGTGCCGGTGAGGATCAGGTGGACCAGCCTGCGCCCTTCCCGGGCAAAGAGCGTGCGCACGAAGAGGCGAACGGAGAGGCCCGAGCCAAGCAGGCAGACAAAGGCCGCAGCTGCAACCAGTGTAAAATCATGCTCCTGCGTGAAGCAGCCGACGACCTTAAGCATTCGCATTCCCTCAAGCTCCGGAATGCCCTATCACGGCGCGAAATAACGTACGGTTGACGCTTTGCGCGGAGCCCGGAAAATCTCGCTACAATTTCCGGCAATTCTGCTCGAAACATATTGGTTTGTGCGGCTTCGACGGGCAGCGCTCTGATCCCGCTCACCGAAGCCCGACAAATTCACAGGTGTGGAACGACGCAGATGATCGCCTCGGTGGGCGAGATTTTCTGGATGATATCACGCCTTTGCGTTCCGCAATGATGGCCTGAATGTTGATCCGAACAGGACGTTCACGCCAGCATCGGTAACCAACGGTAGTGCGGACAATGCTGCCGTTGGCAACCGGATCGCGAATGCCGCTTTTCAAATCGGATGTGAGCACTTCACCCTGCAAAAATCAGTGCTCATTGCTATCACTGGTTGGTCTGAGTGCCTTACTGTCTCTACACCTTCTATAGTTTGGGTGTTTGACTTGCACGGTTCTGGTGGTCGCCTTGCAAGCGCTAATTTATGAAGGTTTGGAAAGCCGGCCACAGGCGAATGTCGTCAAACTACGTTCCGATATGTATAATCTGTTGCGACGGAACTAACTGGGCTGTGTTGATGACTGAAGTATTGATCGAAGCAATCCACAGTGACTATGACATGTTCCCCCGTCGCGGGTGTGCGGGCTACTTTGGACCGCTTTCTGCCCTTGGTGACAATCACCGCGATGTGCGGCGGCGAAACGTGACGTATTTTGAATTCGGACCAAATGACTCCCAACTTTATGACTACACGACTGCGCCCACTGATCTTCTGGCGCAAGCGCTGGCAGTGGCGCATCGACCAACATCTAAAAGGGCGGCAACCGTTACTGGCTTTGACGTGCTCGCGAAAACGGCAAGGGGCTTACACACCCTTGCACTGCCTCCGATTTCTCCAAAAGTCGGGGCGCTTGATCTTTCGCCTTATCCGAACCTTGTCCGGTTGATCGTCATCAAACCAACACCGGTCAGCCCGCCATGGAAGACCAGACCGAACTTGCGATCACTTGTGCTGGAAGGATTTGCCGAACAGGATCTTTCATCGCTTTCGGACCTTTCATCGTTGATCACACTTCAAATTTCCGGAGCGCGAAATCTGAGGTCACTGGATGGGATCGAGGCCTTGACCTCGCTCAAGTATCTTTGGCTCTACACAACGCCTAAGCTCATTGATTTGAGCGCTTTGCATGGCTGTTCATCGCTGAAAAGCATTCGGATCGAAACTGCCATGCAGATGGGTGAGCCTGACGATCTGTTCATTGCCATGCCAAACCTGAAATCGCTTCAGGTGCCGCGTGTAAACGGCTACCGCAAATACCTTGACGCGCCCAAACTGAAGTTCTTGAGTTTCGCAAAGGACATAAGCCTAAACAGCATTTCAGAATACTTCGATGATTTAGATTTTCTTTATCGGATGGATGACGAAGGAGAGCCGCAACGCATGTTCTGGAATACATATGAGGCCGAAGTCTACGGTGAGGGCACCGCATGATATGGCAGGTGATCTCAAACGAACCAATGGATGAGACCGACTACATTGTTTCGAAGGACGATGAAGCAGCATCGGAGGCTTCTTGGGATCGACGGTTTTATGGCGGCTTCATGGTCATCTCCACACAGCACCATGTGAAGACTCTGGAAAGTCTGGATTTCATTGCGTCGCCTCAGGGGGTCTTCTATTGCTCACAGCCTTTCCTGAATGTGCTTTCAGCGGCTGGAATAGAAATGCCGACCCGACCGGGGCAGTTTTGTCTGGCGGACGGCACGACGACGCTTGAAAAGCAGTTCTGGCAAATCGTGCCGCCGCGCGCCATGGCAGAGTTTGAGGAGGTTGATCCGGTACGATACTGGCCAAAGTTCAAAAAGTTCAAGTTTTGGACGGGCGTTTTGCACGAAGCAAATGCAGATGCGACTTGGCTCGGTAGCTTTGAAGAATCGCCGGGCCTCTTTTGTTCGGAGGATTTGAAACTTCGATTTGAGGCCGCATCACTCAATATGAGCCTTTCAGAGACCCCGACTTTGGAGCGGGCGTAAGTTCATCTGATCTGCGGACATTCGTTGATTGTGTAGCGTCAGTGACCCCAGGCTCTCTCCAGACCTTCGCCGCATCACATGCCAAGGCCCGGTTTTTCATTTGGGTCAATGTCATGATGTGAATGTCAAAGTCATCCGCCGTTCAACACCGGGTCTTAATCACTTGCAAAGCCGTTTTGGCTAAGATCGCGTGGGAAGCGTATCGGTTTTCTGCCGGTACGCGGTTATCAGACGAGGTTTGCGCGCGCGATGCTAAACTGGGTTTCAAGGTCAGCACGCTTTTTGCGAGCGCGGATTGCCTTTGCCCTTGGCCTGCATGAGCTTGACCACAGCCATCTGGGCGAGGATTCGGCCAACAGGATGCGGCGGGAACAGATGCGCGGCTCTATCGAGCAGATGCGCGTGTTTCTGGTGGGCAACACGTTTTTCGCGCCCACGCTTTCCTATCAGGCCTGGGGGATGGGGATCGACAATATTGTGATCGCCTGGACGATTGCGATGCTCGCCTTCTCCTGGGCGTTATATTTCTCGTGGAATACGACCTACCGGACCGATGGAAATATCGGGGACTATCGGCGTTTCATTCTGGAAACCTACGCCAATTCGGGGATGTGGAGCCTTGGGATGCTGCTCTTCTATCCCTACGTGAACGGAGACCAGAAAACCATTCTGGTGACGATCATGGCCGGTGGCCTGGCGCTTGGCACGGTTGGATTTTCCCGCACACCGCCGGCTGCATTCGCGTTTCTCGGGGTGCAGACCGTCTTTAGCGTTGGGATCGCGTTTGGCACAGGAGTGGTGACGGGATCTGGCACCGATTACACGATAGCGCTGCTGGCGTTGGCGGCGGGTGGCGGCATCTTCAATGCGGTGCTGGAACGGGCCAAATCCTCCATGAAGGCGTTCAACGATCATGAGCAGCTGGCCGAAAAAAGCGATGTGGTGGATCTTCTGCTCAAGGACTACGAGGCACAGGCGACCGAGTGGTTCTGGCAGACAGATGCGGCAGGGTTTCTGCTGCGCGCACCGCAACAGGTTCTTGATATGCTGGGGGTTGCCCATGCGGATATGGATAGGGGCCACCTTCTGACCCTGTTGGGAAAATGTACGACCGAAGAGGGGAAGGGCGCCCTTGAGCGACTGGACGTGGCAGCGCGCGGGAAAGAGGATTTTCACGACGTTACCCTGCCGATTGTGGATGTGCGGGACGGAACGCGGCGCTGGATCATGATACGGGGGCGCCCCCTCTTTGAAGGCGGGCGCTTTACCGGTTACCGTGGCATCTGCGCGGACGCGACCGCCACGGCCGAGGCCAAGAAGCAGGTAGAGTATCTTGCCAGCCACGATGTGCTGACGGGCTTGCACAACCGCAACACCATCAAGGAGCACGTGTCCACGCTCAATGGGGAGCAGGACAATGTGGCCGTTCTGCTGATTGATCTCGACGGGTTCAAGCAGGTGAATGACAGTTACGGGCACGGGACGGGCGACGATCTGCTGCGGATCGTGGCCAGGCGACTGGAAAACGCCACCGGGGAGCATGATCTCGTGGCACGGCTTGGCGGCGACGAGTTTCTCGTGATGCTCCGGACGGACCCGGAGGTGTATCTGCCAAATCTGATGAAGGTGGGCCGAAGGCTGGTGGATATCCTTTCCGAGCCCTACCGGATCGGCCATTTCGAACTGACGATATCGGCTTCCATCGGGCTTGCGCAATTTCCGGAGGATGCGGCCAGCGGGGACGACCTGCTGATCATGGCGGATCTGGCGCTTTATGCGGCCAAGAACGGCGGGCGCAACCAGTGCGTGGCCTTCTGCCCCGGCATGCAGGAGGGCATGCAGAAGCGCATGATCGTGATCAACCGTCTGAAGCGGGCGATCAAGCGGGACGAGATCCTTCTCTACTATCAGCCACAGTATTCCCTGATCGACGATCAGTTGGTTGGCCTGGAGGCGCTGGCGCGATGGTCGGACGCCGAACTGGGGATTGTGGGCCCCGATATCTTCATTCCGATTGCCGAAGAAACGGGCCTGATCGAAGAACTGGGCGAACAGCTTTTGCGGCGAGCCTGCCTCGATGCGCTGAAATGGCCGGTGGCCGACGGCTCGGACAGCAAGCCTGTTGTGTCCGTCAATCTTTCGCCTGTGCAGTTCAGCCGCGGGGATACTGCGCAGATGGTGCGACGGGTGATCGCCGAAACGGGGCTGGAGGGTGGGCGGCTGGAGGTGGAGATTACCGAGGGCGTTCTGATCTCCGATACGGAGAAGGTGGCCGATACTCTGCTGGAGCTGACAAGCCTTGGCGTGAATGTGGCCCTCGACGATTTCGGGACGGGCTATTCCTCGCTCAGGTATCTGCGTTCCCTGCCGCTGAACAGGCTGAAGATCGACAAATCCTTTGTGATGGATCTGAGCGAAACATCGGCGCAGCCGATTGCCAACTCGATCATCCAACTGGGTGAAAGCCTTGGACTTTCGGTGATTGCGGAGGGTGTGGAAACGGTGGAGCAGCGCGACATTCTGGCGAGCCTTGGCTGCCATGACGCACAAGGCTACCTCTACTCACCGCCCGTTCCGGCAGATCAGGTAGAAGAGCTGATCAGGGCATCCCGCTTGCGGGCTGCGGATCAGGCGCAGCGCGGTGCCTGAGGCGGGGGGCTTCAGCCCGCGTTGCGCAGCCTGTCCGGTGTGGTGCCCGTCCATTCCTGAAAAGCGCGAAAGAAGGAATTGGGCTCCGCATAGCCGATGAGAAAGGCAATCTCTGCCGTGCTCAGGCGGGTGTTCCTGAGGTAGTGGCGAGCAAGCTTTTCGCGCAAGGCACTGAGTTCCGCCTGAAAGCTGGTGCCTTCGGCTGCAAGGCGGCGCTGAAGGGTGCGGGCGCTGACGCCGAGCTTGCGGGCCGTGCTTTCCATGGAGTGCTGGCCACCTGCAAGGCCCTCTGTGAGGACGGTTTGGACACGATCCCTGTAGGCGGTGGTTTGGGTGATCTCGGAGAGACGGGCGCGCAGATCAGGCTCGAATATCGCCCACATGTCGGGCTTTGCGGAGAGGAAGGGGCGGTGCATATCCTCTGGCCGGAACGTGATGCGCGAGGATTTTGCCAGTGTCAGGGGCGTGCCGAAGAAGGCCTCGTAGGCCTCCGGCGTTGCCGGTTTTTCTGTGACGGAGATGGCCTTGGGGACGATGCGTTCGCGGGTGGCTATGCGCGCCATCTCGGTGAGGAAGACCTGCTCGAACAGTTCCACCGAGGGCGGTGGCGGCAGATCGTTGGGCAGACCGGCGAGGGAGATCGTAGCGCCGTCGACCCGCAGCGTCATCGGGCCGACAAGCGCCTTGTATTGAGAGAGGCGGGTGACGGCTGTGGCGAGGTTTTCCGAGCAGAAGCAGGCAAAAAGGGGCGGGCTGAAGACCTCCTTGCTGAAGGCAGTGGCGATATCGAGGGAGAAGGTCGGGCCCTGATAGAGCGTTTCCATCGCATTCCAGAGTGCGAAGTATTCCGCCGTGCTGAGCGTAAGGTTCTGGTGGCTGGGCAGATCTGCGGGCAGGCGGGCGAGGCGGAGGACGTCGGCCACGGAGAGGCCAAGATCCTTGAGGAGGAGAGACCAGCCGGTATTGAGGGTGAAACGTGCGCTCATGGTGTGAGCTTAGGGCAGGTGCGCGTGTTGCGCGAGATCCGATTGCGCCAAGTCGCTAGCGGATCGCGCCATTTTGTTTTGGAGGTTGTCAACGCCATTGATTATCGTTCTCGCCTTCGTCGGTGATTGATCTTTCGCGAGAGGATAGCTCATCCTTTGTGCCAGTCATCGAACGATGGAAGCGATAGTTGGAGAGCAACGCGAGCCGTGTAGCGCCTGCTCGCGGGGGGGTGCTGCGAGCTCTGTTTGGTGCGCTTTATGCCAACCGAGTTCCACTTCCTCGACGGATCGCGCAGTGGCACCCAAAGCGCCAGCCCGGTGGTCCGGGCCGGTATTCTTGATGCCTGGATCAATCATCATTTGGTTGGCGCAATCGGATAGAGGATTGGCGCGGGCAGAGGGTGTATAGTGAGCGTTGTCTATGGTGGAGTGCGGTGGGCGTAACGCCCACCCTACCGCGACGTTTGCGTTGCGCTTGTTGGCTTGGCGTTGGAGATTTGGGGAAACTCTGGAGGATGGCATGGAACTGACCGTGAATGGCGTGGCCCATGAGGTGGATGTGGAAGACGACATGCCGCTTTTGTGGGTGCTGCGGGACGAGCTGGGGATTACCGGGCCGAAATATGGATGCGGGATTGCGCAATGCGGCGCCTGCACGGTGCATATCGACGGGCTGGCGGTGCGCAGCTGCTCTCTCCGCGCGGTGGATGTGGACGGTGAGGTGACGACGATCGAGGGGCTGGGCACGCCCGAGGCCCTGCATGTGGTGCAGGCAGCATGGATCGAACATCAGGTCGCGCAATGCGGTTATTGCCAGAGTGGACAGATCATGGCAGCGGCTTCGTTCCTTGAGGGGAACAGCAGCCCGACGGACGCGGAGATCGACGCGGTAATGAGCGCCAATCTCTGCCGCTGTGGCACCTATCCACGCATTCGGGCAGCGGTAAAGACGGCTGCGGCCAATTTGCGGGGGGCATGAGATGAGCCGGATCGGGAAAATTGCACGGCGGACGTTTCTGGTAGGCTCTGCTGCGATCGTGGGCGGCGTGGCGTTTGGCTATTACATGTACAAGCGCCCGGTGGAGAACCCATTGTTGGACGGGCTGGCCGAGGGTGAGGCGGCGCTGACGCCCTATGTGAAGATCGACGCCGAGGGGATCACGTTGATCACGCCGCGCACGGATCTGGGCCAGGGGGCCTATTCGATGCAGGCGATGCTGATCGCCGAGGAACTGGATGTGGAACTGGATCAGGTGAAGGTGGATCCGGGACCGCCCAGCCCTGCCTATTACAACACGGCGTTGAGTGCGGAGGCAGCACCCTTCCGCTCCACCGATGAAGGCTTCATGGCGGAGAGCACACGCGGTGTGATGGACGCGCTGATGAAGTTTCTCGGCATGCAGATCACCGGGGGTTCCACCTCTGTACCTGACGCGTTCGACAAGCTGCGGATTGCGGGGGCTGTGGCGCGGGAGACGCTGAAGCTGGCGGCCTCTCAGCGGACAGGTGTGGCGGTGGATGAAATGAAGACGGCGCGGGGGGCTGTTGAGCTGCCGGATGGCTCATCAATGAGCTATGTGGAGTTGGCGCCAATTGCCGCGACGCTTGAGCCGGTGAACGCGGTAAAGCTGCGGGATCCGGGCCAGTGGCGGATGATCGGCAAGCCGTTGCAGCGGATGGATATTGTGGCGAAATCCACAGGTACCCAGGATTACGGGATCGACCGGAAGCTGGAGGGGATGCTGCATGCCGCGGTGAAGCTGAATCCGCGGCAGGGCGGGGAAATGCGGGGCTATGATGCAAGCGCTGCCGAGGGCATGCGCGGGGTGAAGAAGATCGTGCCCTTGAAGGGTGGGGTTGGCGTGATTGCCGATAACACATGGCGGGCCATTCAGGCGGCGGATGCGATTGAGTTCGAGTGGGGAGAGGCGCCTTATCCTGCCGAGATGGACGGGCATTGGGCGGCACTTGAAGCGGCCTTCACCGAGGATGCGCAGGACAGCCGCAACCGCGATGAAGGCGATGTGGAGGCGGCATTGGCCGGGGGCGATGTGGTGGAGACGGAGTACCGCGTGCCTTACCTTGCCCATGCACCGCTGGAACCGATTAGCGCCGTGGTGCTGGTGGCCGAGGGCCGTGTGGATGTGTGGACGGGTACGCAGATCCCGCGCTTTGTGCAGAACAACGTGGCCAAGCTGGCCGATGTAGACAGCGAGAACGTGCATGTTCACGTGGAGATGGTGGGCGGCAGCTTCGGGCATCGGTTGGAAGACGAGGTGGTGAAGCAGGCGGCCGAGCTGGCGCTGGCCATGCCGGGCGTGCCGGTGAAGCTGACCTATTCCCGCGAGGAAGATTTCGCACATGATTTCCCGCGCCAGATCGCGATGGGGCGGATGCGGGGCGCGGTGAAGGACGGCAAGGTGGAGACGCTCGATCTTTCCATCGCCATGCCGTCGGTCGTGACCTCGCAGATGGGGCGGCAGGGCTTTCCCGTGCCTGGCCCGGATCTGCAGATCGTGGCGGGCGCGTGGGAGCAACCCTATGCCATTCCCAACTACCGCGTGACCGGATATCGCGCACCGGAACTGGCGCCGATCTCCTCCTGGCGGTCGGTGGGGGCATCTTCGAACGGGTTTCTGCACGATTGCGCGCTGGATGAGCTGATCCACGCGGCGGGAGCTGATCCGCTGGAAGAGCGGATGCGGCTGATGTGGCACGAGAACTCGCGCAAGGTGCTGGAGGCCGTGGGCGAGATGTCTGGCTGGGACGGGCCTCAGATTGCTGAGAACCGGGGGCGCGGTGTGGCGTTCTGCATGTCTTTCGGGGTGGCGACTGCGGAGGTTGTTGAGGTGACGGATACGCCCGAGGGTATCCGGATCGACAAGGTTTACGTGGCTGCTGAAGTGGGCCGTGTGGTCGATCCGGTGAATTTCGAGAATCTCGTGAAGGGCGGGGTGATCTGGGGCCTTGGCCACGCAATGAACTGCGAGATCACGTATTCCGATGGGATGGCGGAGCAGAGCAACTATCACGCCTACGAGGGGATGCGGCTTTACCAGTGCCCCGAGATCGAGGTGCGCGGGCTGGAGAACGGTGAGCATGTGCGGGGGATCGGCGAGCCTCCGGTGCCACCTGCGGCCCCGGCGCTTGCCAATGCGATCTTTGCGGCAACGGGCAAGCGGATCCGCGAGATGCCGTTCCACAAGCATATTGATTTCGTGTGAGGATGCCGATGAAGAAGCTTGTTCTGGCTTTGACGCTGATGGCCGGTATGGCAGAGGCGGAAAGCGTGGTGGTGATCCTCGAGATTACGGAAGGTTCCGTGAGCCGTGAAGAGGGGCTGGCGCATTGGGGACGGATCTATGAGGTTGCCTCTCATCCTCGTTGTTCCAACTGCCATGTGGGTGCATCGGGCGTGCCGATGTGGAGCGGACCTTCCTACGGGGAGGCCGGGCCGCATGGGATGAATGTGGTGGCGGGCGAGAGCCGGATTGGTGCGGAGACGCTTCTATGCTCCACCTGCCACGGACAGGCGAACAGCCTGTTGCCGCACGGGCCGCCGGGGGTGGCGGATGTGTGGCAATTGCCGCCCGCCGAGGCCGAATGGTTCGGCAAATCCTCTGCCTACATCTGCGCACAGATTCAGGACCCGGAGAGGAATGGCGACCGGAGCATCCGCGATATTGCGGAGCATCTGGACCATGACCTGATCCTGCACTGGGCGTGGGCGCCCGGGCCGGGGCGAGAGCCTGCGCCTTACAGCCTGCAGGAAACGGTGAATGCGATCATGGCGTGGGGTGCGGCAGGTGCGCCCTGCCCTGAAGGATGAAGCGCTTGCGGTGCGCCTGATTTGCATGGATAGTCCGCCCGGATTGTGGAACGGGAGGGCAGAATAGATGCGGTTTATCATGGCGTTGCTTGCAGCGCTTGGCCTTGCGAAACCCGCGCCCGGGCAGATGCAAAGTGACGAAATCGAGGCCTTCTTCAAGCTTGTGCAACGGGGAGATGTGGCCGGGATTGAGGCCGCGCTGAACGCACATCCGCATCTGGCAACGGCGCGAGACCGGTTCGAATTTCAGCCAATCCACGTGCTGGACTACGCGAATTTCGAGGCCGTTCTGGCGGTACTTATGCGACACGGTGCGGACATAAACGCCGTGAATGACGAGGGGATCGCCCTTCTGCATATTCTGATCGACTCCGAATTTCTGCCTGCTGTGCTGGCGGCTGGTGCGGATATAGAACAGCGGGACAATCTGGGGCGCACGCCCTTGCTTGTGCACATCGAGGAGCCCGATAGCCTTGATATGGTGACAGCCCTTCTGGACGCGGGGGCTGATGTGAATGCGCGGGATGAGGGAGGGCGCTCTGCGCTGACCTTTGCGGTACTGAGTGAGAACGAGGACTTGGCAGTGATGTTGCAGCAGGCGGGTGCTGTGGACTAACGCGGTGGCATTTTCGTGAAGGCTGGCATTCCCTCGGGGACGTCGTGAAAAGCCTGCATGTCTTCGGTGAAAATCGCGATTCTGGGGCCGCCGAAGAGTGACGGTTCATCCAGAGTGCCGATTTTCAGGACGACATCCGAGAGGCCGGGGCGGCGGGTGAGGATGTGTGTGCCGCAGGTGGCGCAGAACTCCCGCGTAACGGGTTTTTCCAGATCTGGCCGCGTGAAGGTTTTGGGCGTGCCGGAGGTATAGGAGAAGCCATCTGGCGGCATCAGCATGAAAAGCTGTGGCGCACCGCCCGCGATGTGCTGGCATGCGCGGCAATGGCATTGGGCCTTGAGGCTGGGTTCGCCCTCAGCGCGGTAGCGGAGTGCGCCGCAGTAGCATCCACCGGTGAGGGCCATCGGGCTGGTTCCTTTCAGATGCTGCAATCGGGCGGAAATGCCGGTTGTGCAGGCTTAAGAGTACGGGCACGCATGGCAGGCCGCAATATGCGGCGGATCTGGACTGTCTATGCCGTCTTCGCGCCAAAACCTCCGCCGCCGGGTGACTTGAGCACGAACACATCGCCCGGGTTGAGCTTTGAGGCATCGTTGCCCGCAAGTATCTCGATTTGCCCGTTGGCCCTTTCGATGCTGTTCTCGCCAGTGGCGCCCGGTTCGCCACCCGATATTCCGTGTGGGGGGACCAAGCGGTGCGACGACAATACGGTGACGGTCATAGGCTCCAGAAAGCGCAGACGTCTTGTGATGCCGTTGCCACCGGTAAAGGCACCTTCTCCTCCTGAGCCTTGGCGGATGGAGAATTCATCGAGGCGCACCGGGAAACGTGTTTCCAGCACCTCCGGATCAGTCATGCGTGTGTTGGTCATGTGGCTGTGGACAGCGCTGGTGCCATCAAACCCTGGGCCTGCGCCGGTGCCGCCGCAGATGGTTTCGTAGTTCTGGTATGTTTCGTTGCCGTAGATGAAATTGTTCATCGTTCCCTGACTTGCCGCGATGACACCGAGCGCGCCGTAGAGCGTATCTGCAATTGCCTGGCTGACTTCGGTGTTACCCGAGATGACAGCGGCCGGAGCGCTCGGATTGATCATGCTGCCTTCCGGCACGATCAGGCTCAGCGGCTTGAGGCATCCCTCGTTCATGGGGATATCGGTGCCGACGAGTGTGCGGAAGACATAGAGCACCACGGCGCGGCAGATCGCCAGCGGGGCGTTGTAGTTGAACTCGCTCTGGCTTGACGTGCCGGTGAAATCGATTTTGGCCTGCCGGTTGGCGTGATCCACCGTGATGGCAACCTTGATCTGATCGCCGCTATCGAGGGGATAGGTGAAGCTGCAATCATGCAGGACATCGAGCACGCGGCGGACGCTTTCCTCGGCGTTGTTCTTCACATGGCTCATGTAGGCGTGAACTGTCTTCAGGCCGAATTGCCGTGTGATCTTGTGCAATTCGGCAAGGCCTGTGGCATTGGCTGCAATCTGGGCCGAAAGATCCGCCATGTTCTGATCGATACTGCGACAGGGATACCGGCCTGAGGCGAGCAGTTGGCGGGTTTCCGCATCCCGGAGTTGCCCCTGAGCGACCAGCAGGAAATTGTCGATCAGGACGCCCTCCTCCTCTATCACGCGGCTGTCGGGTGGGGCGGAGCCCGGGGTTTTCCCGCCGATATCGGCGTGATGCCCGCGGCTGGCGACGGTATAGATGATCCGCTTCCCGGCTTCATCGAAAACCGGGGTGATCACCGTGACATCAGGCAGATGCGTGCCGCCGTTGAACGGGTTGTTCATCATGAACACATCGCCCGGGCGGATTTTGCCTGCGTTCAGGCGCAGGATGGTGCGAACGCTTTCTGACATGGAGCCGAGATGGACAGGGACATGCGGGGCGTTGGCGACCAGATCCCCGGCTTGATCAAAGATCGCGCAGGAAAAATCATAGCGCTCCTTGATGTTCACCGAATAGGCGGTGTTGGCCAGCGTCGCGCCCATTTGTTCGGCGATCGACATGAAGAGATTGTTGAAGACCTCAAGCATGACAGGATCGACCTGTGTGCCGATGGCCTCCTGTCGGGCGAGGGGGACCGTTCGGCGCAGGACAAGATTGCCGCCGCTGGAGCATTCAGCCTCCCAGCCGTTTTCCAGAATATTGGTGCCTGTCGGTTCGGTGAGGATCGCCGGCCCTGCAACCTTGGTGCCTTTGGCCATTGTCGTTCGATCAAGGACAGGCACTTCGCGCCACCTGCCATCTGACCACATCGTGGCGGTCCGGTTGTTGGGCGCATCCCGGTTTTCGCCGGGCAGGGTTACGCTTTCTCCGGTTGCGCCGATGGCTTCGGCTGTAAGCATCTCGATCAGAAGCTTCGCATCTCTGGGCACAAAGCCGAACCTCTGCTGGTGAGCTGCTTGGAAGGCGGTGGTCATTGCCTCCGGTGATCCGAAGGGAACCTCCAGCGTCTGTTGCGCGCCATCCGGGCGGATATGGGCCATGCCAGCGGTGGTGATCCGGGCGACAGGGATGCCCTGGCCCGCCACTTCTGCCTTTGCGGCCCCTGTGAGGGTTTCCAGCACCTCCTCAGCCGCGGCAATATCCGCAAAGCCCTTGCCAAACTGATGTTCGCGCATGGCCCGCACATCGGCGAGGCCCATCCCGAAGGCCGAGAGCACACCGGCAAACGGGTGGATAAAGACGCTTTCCATGCCAAGGGCATCCGCGACGAGGCATGCATGCTGGCCACCCGCACCGCCAAAGCAGTTCATGGTATATTTCGTTACGTCATAGCCGCGCTGCACGCTGATTTTCTTGATCGCATTTGCCATGTTTTCAACGGCGATGCGCAGGAAGCCCTCGGCAATCTCTTCAACGGAGCGGTTGCCTCCGATTTCCTCTGCTATCGCCGCGAATTTCTGGCGGACCACATCGGCATCGAGCGGTTGATTGGCATTGGGGCCGAAGACGGGTGGGAAGAGATCGGGCTGCAATTTGCCGAGGAGAACGTTGCAATCTGTCACCGTCAGCGGGCCGCCCCGCCGATAGGCCGCAGGGCCCGGATTGGCACCGGCACTTTCGGGGCCAACCTGCATGCGCCCATCGCGATACGAGAGAATGGAGCCGCCGCCCGCTGCGACAGTGTGGATCGACATCATCGGCGCGCGCATCCGCACACCCGCCACCTCCGTTTCGAAACTGCGCTCGAACTCTCCGGCATAATGGCAGACATCCGTTGAGGTGCCGCCCATATCGAAGCCGATCAGCTTGCCGTATCCAAGTTCAGCGGCAGTGCGGACCATGCCCACCACGCCCCCTGCCGGGCCGGAGAGAATTGCATCGCGGCCTTCGAAGAGTGCCGAGTCTGTCAGCCCTCCGTTGGAGCGCATGAACATCAGGCGCGCGCAGCCGCCCTGATCGGTTCCGAGTGCATCGGCGACCTGTCGCACGTAGCGGCGCAGGATGGGCGACAGGTAGGCATCCACCACGGCCGTATCCCCGCGCGAGACAAGCTTGATCAGCGGGCTGGCCTCATGGCTGAGGGACACCTGACTGAAGCCGGATTGTGCGGCCATGCGGCCAAGTTGTTGCTCGTGATCTGGGAAGCGGTAGCTGTGCATGAGGGCAATCGCGACGGACCTGAAGCCTTTCGCGTAGGCCCGCGAAAGCGCCTCTCTAGCAGCGGTGGTATCGAGGGGAGAGATCACTTCGCCATCCGCATCCATGCGTTCGTCGATCTCGATGACATCTTCGTAGAGCAGTTCGGGAAGCTGGATATTGAGATCGAACAGGCGTGGACGGTTCTGATACCCGATCCGCAGGAGATCGCGCATGCCCTTCGTGATCAGAAGAAGCGTGCGTTCGCCCTTGCGTTCCAGCAGCGCGTTGGTGGCCACTGTGGTGCCCATCTTCACCGCGCCGATCTGGCCTTCCGGGATCGGTTCGTTCGACTTGAGCCCCAACAGTTCCCGAATGCCATGTACGGCGGCATCGGCGTAGATCTCCGGATTCTCGGACAGCAGTTTATGCGTCCGCAGTGTGCCTTCGGGTGTTTTGGCGACGATATCGGTGAAGGTGCCGCCGCGATCTACCCAGAATTGCCACATAAGACGTATCTCCTTTGTTTGCGGGCGCGCGGTGGCCCGCATCTTTCGTTTCGGATGGGAGTGCCGGTTACTGCAGGGCGTTCGGCAGGAAGAGGGCGATGGCGGGGAAGGCGATCAGCAGGAAGACCATCGCCAACATTGTGAGGCAGTAAGGCAGAGCGCCGAGCATGACCTCATTCAGGCTTCCCGACTTTCGTGCGCCCTGCACGACATAGAGGTTCAACCCGACGGGTGGTGTGATCAGCGCCATTTCTATCAGCACTATCATCAGGATGCCGAACCAGATCACGTCATAGCCCTGGGCCACCACCGGCGGCACGATGATCGGGATCGTGACGACCATGAGGGACAGTGTTTCGATGAAGAACCCGAGCACGATATAAAGGACGACGACCACGAGGATTGTCTTTAAGGGGGTGAGGCCGAGGCCGTTCATGAACGCCGTCAGCTCCCTTCCCAATCCGGCGGAGGCAAGTGTGAAATTCAGGAATGACGCGCCGATCACGATCAGCATGATCATCGATGTGATCTTGACCGTGCCTGTCAGGCTTTGTGTGAGCATGGACCAGGAGACACCTCCGAAGGCCAGGGCAATGAGAAACGCGCCTGCCACGCCAACGGCTGCGGCCTCTGTTGGCGTGGCCCAGCCGCGGTAGATCGCGCCGACGATCAGCGCGAAGAGAATGAGGATTGGAACGAGATCCACGAGGGCGCGCAGCATCTGCGGGAAGGGGAACGTGCGGCGCGTGCCACCAAGACCGGGGCGGATGAGGCAGATAATGGCGGTGACAGCCATGAAGGCGATGGCCAGAAGGATGCCAGGGATCAGGCCTGCAAGGAAAAGCTGCGGGATCGAGGATTGCGTGAGGAACCCGTAGACGATGAGATTGATCGAGGGCGGGATCATGATGCCGAGCGTGCCGCCGGCGGCGATTGCGCCTGAGAACAGCTTTGGATCGTAGCCGAGCTTTTCGGCTTGCGGCATGGCGACGGTGGCAACTGTTGCAGCTGTTGCCACTGACGAGCCGGAGGTGGCCGAAAACATCGTGGCTGTTGCTATATTGGCATGCACCAGGCCGCCGGGCAGCCATGAGACCCAGCGATCCAGCGCGGCATAGGTGCGGGTTGCCACGCCGCTGCGCACAAGGATCTCTCCCAGAAGGACGAAGAAGGGGATGGCGATGAGCGTTGCCGAGTTCGATGCGGACCACACCATGTTTCCGAGGCCGCGTGTGAGCGGGAAGCTGGAAAAGAACGTATCGACCCCGAAGCCCAGTAGGAACAGCACGATGCCGACAGGGATGGACAGGGCCAGCAGCCCGAGCAGACCGACGGAGACATAGCCGATCATTGCAGCGTCTCCTGTTCTGCAAAGGCGCCGACAAAACGCTCGGTATCTTCGTGGCGGCGCTTCAGGAGCAGGCTGAGGGCAGCCAGCGTTGTGAGGGAGGACATGCAGGCAAACCAGACCCAGCCCGCAAACCAGGGCATCTGTACCCAGACCAGCGGCGTTTCGAGCGGTGTGTTTGCCGTTGAGCCATTGACAAGTGACCGTTCCACAACGGGCCAGGCCTTGATTGCGATAGTGATGACAACGCCTGACATCACGATCATCGAAAACACATCAAAGAGGGCGCGCCCGAAGCTGCCCGCCCGGCTGCGCAAAAGATCGATGCGCACATGGCCGAGTTCCAACAGCGTGTAGGACATGCCCCATGAGGTTGCGAGTGCCATCGCATAGCCCGCAATCTCCTCGGTACCACCAAGGGACGTGCCGATCTGGCGCATGATGATATCCGTCAGCACAAAGGCGGCGCAGAGAAGCAGGCCGAAGCCGACGATCAGGGCGACCCCTTTGTTGATGGCCCGCAGGCCCGCTATCATCTTGAGTTCCATTTTCGGCATGTCCCCTGATCGACGCCTCAGTTGATTGTTACACCGACAACTTTGCCAACGCTCGCGTTCCAGCGGGTGGCCCAGTCTCCGCCCGCGCGTTCGGCCCATTCCGGCAGCACTTCGCCGGTGAGGATATCGCGTGCGCGTGCAAAATCAGCGGGGCTGACATCCACCAGCGTCATCGCGCGGGCTTCACCGGATGGGCATTCGCCGTTGCCCGTGAGGCAGGCGATATCGTTGACCAGGGCGTTCTGAGCACTGGCCCATGCGGGATCTTCGAAGCCCGTGGCAACCTGTTCGGTTATCAGCGCCTGCGTATCGGCATTCAGGCTGTTCCATCTATCCATATTGATCGCGGTTACCACTGAATCCCAGCCGCCAAGCGGGATTGGAAGAAGGTGGGTGGATACTTCCCACCAGCCTGCGCTGTAGCCGGACCCTGCCCCTGTTACCGCGCAATCGACGACACCGTTCTGCAAGGCGCCCGGCACTTCAGAGAAAGAGACGTTCACGCCTTCCGCGCCCAATGCCTCCAACAGCTTGGCCGTCATCCGGCCCGACGCACGGACCTTGAGGCCTTCCAGATCGGCAAGGCTGGAAATTTCGGCATTGCAAAACACGACCTGCGGCGGATAGGGCGCTATGGCCAGAACGTGGGAATTGAAGCGATCGCGGTAGATATCGGCAACCATCGGACGCGCCGCATCGACCATCGCACGGGCCTCATCGGCGGTGAGCGCGAGCAGCGGCACATCCAGCCCCTCGAGTTCAGGCGCGTCGGCGACGGCGTAGTCGGCAACCGTCATCGCCACATCGTAGACGCCTTGCCCCAGCAGAGGATAGACATCGCCCAGCCCGAGGCTCATCTGGTTGTGGGTTGTCAGTTCGACATTGATAGTTCCGCCCGAAGCCTCGGGCAGCGTCTTGCTCCAGAAGGGTGCCTCGTACTGGTTGTGGAGAGGCAGGCTGGACCAACTTCCGACAACGGCGAGATCTTCCGCCATTGCAGGTGCTGCAAGTGCTGTCGTTGCGATCAGAACGGATAGGACGTTTTTCATTGTTCAGTCTCCTTGTTGGTGCGTTTCAGTTTGTTAAGAGAATTGTGGTTTCCGCGTCTTCAGCGACATCGGCGATCAGCATGTGGCCCGGCGAATGCGTGATACAGACGGGCAGTTCGGCATCCAGAAGAACATTTTGCGGGGTAACGCCGCAGGCCCAGTAGACGGGAACCTCGCCCGGTTTTACCTCCACCGTCTCGCCCCAATCGGGCCGGGAAAGATTGGTGATACCGATCTGGCCAGGATCGCCGACGGCAATCGGCGCACCATGTGCCTGCGGGTAGCGGCTGCTGATCTCTCTGGCCTGTTCCACGCGGTTTTCCGGAATTGGACGCATGGTGACGACCATTTGCCCGCCAAACCTGCCCGCAGGGACAAGGCCGATGTTGGAGCGATACATCGGAACATTTGTGCCATTCTCGACATGGCGTACCGGGATACTGGCTCGCAGAAGCGCGTTTTCAAATGTGAATGAACAGCCGAGCGCCACTGTTACCAGATCATCGGACCAATGCTCGGAAACGTCCGTCAATTCCTCGGAAAACTTGCCATTCCGAAAGACCCGATATTTGGAAACGTCGCTTCGGATATCAATGTCGTGGCCCAGTGTGGGCAGGCGCGGATCTCCGCTATCGCCGATGCCGACGAGCGGGCAGGGCTTCGGGTTGCGCTGGCAGAATCGCAGGAAATCCAGCGCGAAACGCTCTGGCAGAATGGCGAGATTGCATTGCAGCTTTCCGGCCGCCAGCCCTGCGGTGTGGCCGGTATAGGACCCATCCCTGATCGCCGCGCGGACCTCCGACGCCGAGAGGTTGGCAAGATCGGCGTGAGAGAGAGATAATGTCATAAGGGCAGCCCTCGCGATGCCCAAAAAGCATCTCACGGGATTGTACTTTCACGCAAATTATCATTTTAGATCATTGGCGATAGAAATTTTGAATTTACTTTGGGTGCGTTCTGTCCCATTTAAGTGCAACATCACGGGCAATTATCGCACTGTTTTCCACGAGAAAGCTGCGCGGCTCCGAGAGATAGGAGGCCGTGAACGCAAGTGGCTGCGGGCGAAACCCCGGATTGAACTCCACGATCTGGCCCGATGCCAGAAAATCGTTCGCCAGTGCGCGCGGATAGGGGCCAACGGCTATTCCCGCAGCGATCATCTTCAGACTGGCCGAGAGCGACGCTGACGCATACACCCTGACTTTCGGCCCGATCCGGCGGGAAAGCTCGGACATCAACTCGCGGTAGGGCCGCGTTTTGCTGGAGTAAGAGATAATGGGTATCTCGCTCAGATCGGTTTGAGGGTTTGTGGTGGACCGGTACCAGTGCAGATCGAACGGCGGCAAATCCACATTCTCGACAGAGAATTCCGAAACAGGGCCCATGAGGAACACCAGATCAAGGCTGCGTTCGAGAAGGGATGTTCGCAGGTTGAGCGATATATCGACGGTCAGATCGACATTCACGCGCGGATACTGCTGGCTGAACGCCTTCAGAAATTCCGGCAACCACGCTTGCGCGATGGTCTCCGAGGCACCCACGCGAAAGAGCCCCTCGGCCTCGGACGGATTTGCGACGCGCTGCTTGATTTCCTCTTCGACGAAGAGCATCTGCTCTGCATAGGACAGCAGGAGGGTGCCGTGCCGTGTGAGGACGAGATCTCCGGGGCCACGTTCGAAAAGGGGCACACGCAGTTCCTGCTCCAGATTGGAAATACGTGTCGAGACGGCGGGCTGGGAGAGATGCAGGCGTTCGGCGGCCTTACGAAAGCCACCCAATCGCGCCACCCACAGGAATGTGCGTATTTGATCAAAGGTCATGGGTATTCATAAATTGGATCGCCCTGACTGCCAATTGATAAACAGTGCGTGGATGCCCGGCTCTGTTTGGGAGCGCTGCAGTGCGAAGTTTCGCCGAGTTTGGCGCTGCCACCGCCCGCTCATGTGCGGGACATGCTGCTGTGTTAGGGTTTAGGAAATTTCAGGGTTTGCGGGTTTGGATTTCAGAATTTCGAAGGGGTGATCCATGATTGACGTGGTTTTTGAGGGCGAGATTTCGGATGAGCGGCGGGATGTTTTCCTGCGCTCTGCCACACGGTGGGATGGGGTGGTGAACACCGGTTTCGAAGCTGTTGAGGTGGAGGGTGAGGTGTTGAGCGGGCTGAAGATCGAGGCCCGGATCTCGCCCATTGACGGAGAGGGAAACGTGCTTGGGCAGGCAGGCCCGACGATCCTTCTGCCGGGTAGTGAGCTGCCCGCCAAGGGTGTGATGCAGTTCGATACAGCGGATGTGGAAAGGCTGGAGGCTGAAGGCAGTTTTGAGGATGTGATCTTGCACGAAATGGCGCATGTGCTGGGGTTTGGCACGCTTTGGGCGCGGCAGGGGTTGATACAGGGCAGCGGAACGAACAACCCGCAGTTCACAGGCATAGCCTCGATCCGGGAATACGCTGCGCTTGTGGGCGGGCCGGGCACAGGTCCTGTGCCGGTGGCCAATACCGGCGGCGCCGGCACGCGGGAGGGGCATTGGCGTGAACTGGTGTTTGGTGATGAACTGCTGACGGGCTTTCTTTCGGGCAGTGAACGGCCGTTGAGCCGCCTCTCCGTCGCGGCCTTTGAGGATATGGGCTACGCGGTGGATTATACGAAGGCAGACGATTTTGCCCTGCCCACCTTCCGCCAGTTGGCGGAAATGGGGATTACGGAGGCTGTGCGCATTTGCGATCTTTGCCGGATGGGGCGGACGGAACCTACCGTGCTCGGGAACTGACCCAGATCAAGGCGGAGTGATCCAAACCGGGCTAGGCATCTTCGGAACCCATCCGGAGGAGTGAAGATGCGCGATCTGAGAGTGTTTGGAACAGTTGGTCTGCTGGCCGCGTGTATGGGCCTCGGAAGCCCTGCGGCGGCGGATGATGCTGCCAACGGCAAGCAGATTTACGAGACCTATTGCGCCACGTGCCACGGGCTGGATGGGCGAGGGCAAGGGCCGATGGCCGCAATCCTGCTGTTGCAGCCGCCGGACCTTACCGTGCTGACGGAGAAGTATGACGGGGAATTCCCGTTGTTTCGTGTGGTTACGCGAATTGATGGCCGGGATCCGCTTGTCTCCCACGGCAGCCCCATGCCGATTTTCGGCGGGTTCTTCGAAGGGCAGGATACAGCCCTGAAAACGGATGGCGGCCAGCCCGTCCTGACGAGCCAGCCGGTCGCCGATCTGGTAGCGTATCTGCGCGAGGTGCAGGAGTAGCGCGGCAAGGCCCCTGTTCTGGTGCGGGCACGTGTGACAAAATGGCGTGAGTGCAAGGTGCGAGGAACAGGGTGCGATGGGGATACTGGATTGGGTGCGCAGCGCGCTTGGGCGCGAACCTTCGGCCAAGGACACGCCCGCCGCTTCGGATGACGCGCCAAGTGCTGCGGATTGGACCGCTGCGGATGCCGCCTTGAAGGCAGCCCTTCGGCCGGTGATTTATGGAAGCATCGGCGGCGTGCGGCCCGACCCTTCGAACAGGGCCACCAGTTGGTGGGGGAGCAACTTTCTGGGCGCGTCCGGAGAAGATGTGCCAACAGGCAGTGATGGGCAGCCGATGGATCCGCTGTTGCAGATCCGGACGGATGAGCTGGCGGAGACACTGGCCGGATGGGAGGGGATCGCCCTCCTCACGCTCTGGCTGGATCGCAAGGCTTCGTTCTGGGAGGGCAGTGGCTTTGTGATCCGCACATATGCAAGCCTCGAAGGGCTGGTGCCGATCGGCCCGGGTTACCGGGAGGATGGTCTCTTCCCGAGCTTTCCGATCCTTTGGAGCGCGCCGCAACCCGAGCAGCCCGGCTGGGAGAATATGGCCGACAGGGTGCCGGGGCCTGTTGCCCGTGCCCGCAAGGATGGCTGGTTCTTCGAGACAGAGGCATTGAAGGCTTGCAATGCGATGCAGACAACCCATCCCGTAAAACTGGGCGGTTGGCCGACATGGATACAGGGTGATCAGTGGCCGGAGGATGCCACGTTTCTCTTTCAGGTCGACAGTACGGACAAGGGCAAGCTGCCGCTTGGCGATGCGGGTTCGATCTATTTCTTTCGGGATGCCGGTGGCTGGATCCTGCGGGCCGATTGCTACTGAGCGAAGGGGATCGGCCCTAAGGCCGCCTGCTTGGCATGTTGCAAGATGATGGGGGGAGCGGTAATTGGGGAGAGTTCCTTCAATCAGGTTATTGCAATGCCCCAAGATGATCCTTCGAACCTTGTTTCCACAGCCTGGCTGGCGGACCATCTGACGGCACCGGATGTGCGTGTGCTGGATGCCTCGTGGTATCTGCCCGCAGAGGGGCGTGATGCGCGGGCGGAGTATGAGGCCGGGCATATCCCGGGGGCGCGATTCTTCGATATTGATGAGATCAGCGATACGGCCAGCGCCCTGCCCCATATGGCGCCGCCGGTGGAGAAGTTTATCTCTCGCATTCGGGCGATGGGCATCGGCGATGGCCATAGAGTGGTTGTATATGACGGGGCGGGGCTCTTTTCCGCAGCGCGCGTGTGGTGGATGTTCCGGCTGTTTGGCAAGACGGATGTAGCCGTGCTGGATGGCGGTTTGCCGAAGTGGAAGGCCGAGGGGCGTCCGCTGGAGGATGAACCGCCTATGATGCGCGACAGGCATTTCACGGCCCGGCGCGATGCAAGCCGGGTGAAGGATGTGACACAGGTGGCGGCCTCGGCCAAACTCGGGGATTTCCAGATTGTCGATGCACGCTCTCCTACGCGCTTTCGCGGTGAGGAAAAGGAAGCGCGGGCGGGCCTGCGCTCCGGCCATATTCCGGGCTCGAAGAACGTTTACTACAAGGATCTGCTGAACAAGGACGGCACGATGGCCAATACGGGCGCCCTGCGGTCGGCGTTCGAGAAAGCGGGCGTTGACCTTTCAAAACCCGTCATCACGTCCTGCGGTTCCGGGGTGACGGCGGCCATCCTGAGCCTTGCGCTTGAGCAGTTGGGCCACAAGAACCACGCGCTTTACGACGGCTCTTGGACGGAGTGGGGGATGTATGGGGATTTGAAGGTTGAGGTTGGGTGACATTGGTGCAGGAGCAACGAGAGCATGGCAGCGCCTGCCCGCGGGGTGGTGCTGCTCTGGTTGGTCAGCGCGCTTTATGGCAGCCAATCTCTCTTTTTTCTGATCTCTGCACTTACCTTGGCCAAGCGCCAGCCCGATGGGGCGGGCAGGCGCTGCCCGGCGGCTTCGCCTTGATTCCGGGCGATCAAACGTCACCGGCCTTGAATGCCAAAGGCATAGTGGGAGAGGCGAAATGGGAGTGATCCCTGCGGGAACCGAAGTTGATTACACCATCACCTATCTCGAAATGGGCGCGCGGCCTTCATATGATCGACCCTCGTTGCCTGTCGGCCCGCCGACGGCGCTGATTGCGGCGGAAAAGCCGCCGGTCTGGTACTTTCTGAACCTGTATCATGCGGTGGGGCGGGATCATGAATGGGTGGATTGGGACAGCGCCTCGGAAGAAGCGTTGGCAGCCTATGTGCAGGCACCGACCATGCACCTTTACACCCTTATGCGCACGGGCTGGCCTGCCGGGTTCTTCATGCTGGATGCGCATGAGGCGGGGCGCTGCGATCTGGCGTATCTCGGGCTGGTGCCCGAGGCGATCGGGTTCGGACTGGGCAACTACCTGCTGAGAACCGCAATTCATGCGGGCTGGGACATGCCCGGGAGCGAGCGAATGACGGTGCAAACCTGTACTCTGGATCATCCTGCCGCTTTGGCCCTGTACCAGAAGTGCGGATTTGTGCCATACGGCCAAGAGGAGAAGAGCCGCGTGCTGACGCGGGATCGCCACACACGGGAGAGCTGAGATGCTGAAGAACCTGACGCCGCAACCGCCTGACAAGATCATCGAGATGATTGGAATGTTCAAAGCGGATACGCGGACGGACAAGGTGGATCTCGGCGTTGGTGTCTACAAGGACGAAAAGGGCAAGACGCCCGTGATGCGTTGTGTGAAACAGGCCGAGGCGCGGCTCTTGGCGGCGCAAGACAGCAAATCCTATGTGGGGCTTCTGGGCGACCTTGGTTTTGTGGGTGCGATGCGCGATCTGGTGCTGGGCGATGCTGTGCCCGAGAGCCGTGTTTCCGGCGCACAATGCCCGGGCGGCACCGGGGCGATCCGCCAGCTTCTGGAACTGATCAAGATGGCAAAGCCCGATGCCACGATCTGGTATTCGGATCCGACATGGCCCAACCACCCTGCGATGGTGAAGCATCTGGGGCTTCAGGCGAAAACGTATCGGTATTTCGATGCGGAAAGCTGCGAGGTCGATTTCGACGGGATGATGACGGATCTTGGCGGGCTCGGTGCGGATGATGTGGTGATCCTGCATGGGTGTTGCCACAACCCGACCGGTGCCAACCTTTCGGGCGCACAGTTTGCGGCTATTACCGATCTGCTGAACGCCAAGGGTGCGATCCCGTTCATTGATATTGCCTATCAGGGCTTTGGCGATGGGCTGGAGGAGGATGTCGCCGCTTTGAGGGCGATGGCGGCATCGGTACCCCAGATGTTCATTGCGGCCTCCTGCTCCAAGAATTTCGGACTCTACCGGGACCGCGTGGGTGTGGCGATGGCGATCATGGCAGAACCTTCGGAGATGGGGATCGTGAAGGGGGCGATGGCGAGCCTGAACCGGCTGAATTTCTCCTTCCCGCCGGATCATGGGGCGAAGGTGGTAGAGATCATCCTTAATGATCCCGAGTTGCGGGCCGACTGGAGGGCCGAGCTTTCGGAGATGCGGGAGCGGATGCTGGTGCTGCGCGCGGATATGGCCGATGCACTGAAGCGGGAGACAAACAGCGACCGGTTCGAGTTCTTCCGCAACCACCGTGGGATGTTCAGCCGGATGGGGCTGACCGGGGATGCGGTGGTTTCGCTGCGCGAGACGAACGGGATCTACATGGTGGGAGACAGCCGCGTGAATGTGGCGGGCCTGCCTTCCGAGAAGATCGGGGAACTTGCCAAGGCGATTGCCGGGGTCGCATGACACCTTATATCACAGCCGAGATGGTGGAGCCGCATCTGGATTGGATGCGGCTTACCGATGCTTTTCTGGAAGGGCACAAAGGCGCGAAGGCCGAATTGGGGGACCAGTTTCTGCATCGGGGCGATGATACGCTGCTGAGCCGGGCCGCGTGGATTGACGGGATGGGGATTGCGGTGAAATCCGTCTCCGTCATGCCGGGCAACCCGGCAGAAGGGCGGCCATCGGTGCAGGGCGCGATGGTTTTGTTCGATGATGCCACAGGCGTGGTGGATGCGGTGATCGACAGCGCTTTGGTGACAAAGTGGAAGACCGCCGGGGACAGCCTGCTTGGGGCGCGGCTGCTGGCCCGGAAAGACAGCGAGCGGCTGCTGATCGTGGGCGCGGGCGCTGTGGCGGAGAGCCTGATGCAGGCATACCGTGCGCTTTTCCCTGAAATTCAGATCGCGATCTGGGGGCGGAATGCGGCCAGGGCGGAGGCTTTGGCGGATACAACCGGTGCAGAGCTGTGCGCGGATCTTGAAGCCGGAGTGCGTGCGGCGGATATCATCTCGACCGCGACGATGGCCAAAGAGCCGGTGATCTCTGGCGCATGGCTGCGGGAGGGGCAGCATCTGGATCTGATCGGGGCGTTCACGGCGGATATGCGCGAGGTGGATGATGTGGCGCTGCTGCGCGCGCGCATTTTTGTGGACAACCGCGAGACGACGCTTGCGCATATTGGTGAATTGAAAATTCCGCTGGCGGCGGGTGTGATCGCGCAGAAGGATGTGCTGGGGGATTATTACGATCTGGCCGGAGGTGCCGCGGGGCGCACCGGCGCAGAGGACATCACGCTTCTAAAAAATGGGGGCGGTGCGCATCTGGATCTGATGACGGGACGGATGATTTTAGCGGCCTGGAAACGGGCGGCAGCATCCGGATAAGGCCTCGCAGCACCGCTTCCGGCGTGCGGCCTGCAGTATCGATCTGAAGCGGCGGCACGGACCATTCATCATATGCGCGGGCCTGTACCTCCTGCCATGTCGGGATCGTCTGCCCTTCGATATCGGGTTTTCGTGCCTCCACGCGCTGGCGATGCTCTGTTTCGTCGGAGCACACGACCTCCACTTCAGCGAAGGGGCGCGTGGCGCTGGTGGCGATATCGCGGTACGCGTTGCGCGTGCGCGCAATCGGGTTGACACTATCGGTTATCACGGTGTGACCAAGGTGAAGATTATCCGCCGCCAGCGCATAGGCGGCCCGGTAGCCAGCATCTTCTGTGGTGCTGATGGAAAGTGCGGAGGTGAGGACACCTGTCTCGATACTGTCGATCCGGAGGTAGACTGCCCGCAAATGGCGCGCGAGACCGCGTGCGAGTGTGGTTTTGCCGGTGCCGGGCAGGCCTGCGAAAATAATGAGCATCAGGGGCTCCCTATAGCGGCACGAGGCCGTGGAATAAGTTTTGAGACTATTCTTGGCACTGTGCCGAAGCCACGCCCGGATCGGTGCCATTGTGAGGTTATTTTGTGGCAGGGATTGGTGAGAGTATGCGTTGAGCAAACCGGGAAGAAGGCTTTGAAAATCCGCACGCGTTCATATCCCGAACTGATGAGACGACACGAAAACCCGTGCGCCGCAAATGTTAATGCGCATTAAGAAACAGGGTGAAGGTTAATTATTTGTTAACACATCCGAATGAGAAAAGCTGCCGGGCGACTAGAGCGGCAGGAATGCGTGCTTCTCCGGATCGTATGCGTGCAGCTCTCCGGAGCCGATATCGTGCCATAATCCGTGAAGGGCGAGGCTGCCATCCTTCACGCCTGCGGCCACCTGAGGGAACGTCATCAGGTTATCGAGGCTGGTGAGGACACCCTCCTTCTCCAGCGATGTGAGCCTTTCGCCGGGATCCTCTATGTCTTTCACCCTGTCGTAGCCTTCGCGCAGGATATCCATCCAGCGGCCGACAAAGCTGGTTTTCTCCTCAAGCTCTGGCGCATTGCCGCTGCACATATCAAGGCAGCCCTGAACGCCGCCGCAATTGCTGTGGCCGAGGACAAGGATATTGGCAACCTTGAGCGTGCCCACTGCGTATTCGATGGTGGCGGAGGTGCCGTGGAGATCGCCATCGGGTTTGTAGGGCGGCACCAGATTGGCGATATTGCGGTGAATGAAGAACTCGCCGGTATCCGCGCCAAAGATGGAAGTGACATGCACCCGGCTGTCGCAGCACGAGATCACCATCGCCCTCGGATGCTGGCCCTCATCGGCCAGGCGGTGATACCACGCCTTGTTTTCCTGATACTGCGTGGCGTGCCACCCGCGATACCGTTGCACATAGGATCGGGGCAGAGATTTGGCTGTTGTCATATGTCTGTTCCCCTAGGCCTACGCTAACTTCGGATTGTTAACCCCGATTTAACCTATCTGGCAACTAAGCGCTATGCGCCCCGTTTTGCTAATCTATTGTTCAACCGCAGCGTTTAGAGATGTGTCTTGAGAGGGACAAGGGGTGTCTGATGGCTATTATAATGAACTTGAAGCGGCAGGAGCCGGCGCATCTGGATGTGCGGGCGTTGGAATTGATGGAATCTATCCTCGGCCCAGAGCGATGTCGGGAGATAATGGAGGAGACATCTTTCGATCTGGTGGACACGCTTGCCGCTGTCGAGGCGCACCTGCATGAGCAGGACTATGCAGCCGTGCGCAAAGAGTGCATCGGTATTGCCAGCATGAGTGCGCAGATCGGGCTGGATGATTTCTCGCTGACGGCACGCAATGTGGTTGATTGCATCAATGCCGACAACATGGAGGCTCTGCCATCGGTGGCCGCACGGATGATGCGGCTGGGCGAGGCTTCACTGATGTCCGTACTCAATCTGACGGAAGACCCTTACAGTTAAGACTGGTGGATGACCCTCTGCGGCAAGTCCCGGTTCGCGTGACCATGCGCACAGACAAAACCCTCATGGGTTGCAATCCCTGCTTGGAATATGGCCTGTGCAGAGTAGTCTGGCGGGAAAGAAGCATGGCATGGCAGGGCAGAGATGAAGGCAGAATTTGCGACCGGAGGCGAAGGGGCTTCTCCGATCCATGTGATCGGGGCGGATGATCTGGAGGGATGGCTGAAAGGTCAGCCGAAGGCCATGCAGCGCTGGGTGGCCTCGAATGGCTTCAAGGCGTCTCTCGGAAAAGTGCTTGTGGTGCCTTCGGGTGAAGGCGACGTTGAGACGGTGCTGGCCGGTTGGGGCCGGGAGAAGGACCGAGCGCGCGGCTGGTTTAATTTCGGCACGGTGGCGGCTTCGGTGCCAGCGGGTACATATGCTATTGCTTCGGGCCTGGAAGGAGCGGATCTGGAGGAGGCAGCGCTGGCGTGGCTTCTGGCGGCATATCGGTTTGATCGCTATGCCAAGGCTCCCGCTTCCGAGGCGTATCTGCAGGCGCCGGTGGGTGTGGATGCGCGGCGGCTGGAGACGATCGCCGCGGGTGTGGCGCTGACATCTGATCTGATCAACACGCCTGCTTCCGACATGGGGCCCGATGCGCTGGAGAATATGTTCTGCGATCTGGCCACGGGTTTCGGTGCGAAGCCCAATGTGATCCGGGGTGGCGCGCTTCTGGATGAGAACTTTCCGATGATCCATGCTGTGGGGCGGGCTTCCGATCAGGTGCCGCGTTTGCTGGATATGGTATGGGGCGATCTTTCCGCACCGAAGGTGACGCTGGTGGGCAAGGGTGTGTGCTTTGACACCGGCGGGCTGAACATCAAGCCCGGCAATTCCATGGGATTGATGAAGAAGGATATGGGTGGTGCGGCCACGGTGCTTGGCCTTGCGCGGATGATCATGGCGTTGGATGTGCCGGTGCGGCTGCGGGTGCTGGTGCCAGCGGTGGAGAATTCAATTTCCGCGGGTGCGTTTCGGCCGGGGGATATACTGACGTCGCGCAAGGGTTTGAGTGTGGAGATCAACAATACCGATGCGGAGGGACGGCTGGTGCTGGCCGATGCGTTGGCGCTGGCCGATGAGGAGCGGCCGGATATGCTGATCTGCATGGCCACGCTGACCGGCGCCGCGCGTGTGGCGCTGGGGCCGGATATGCCGCCTTTCTACACGGATGATGACGGACTGGCCGGAGAGATCTCGAAGGCGGCCTCTGCCGTGCAGGACCCGTTGTGGCGGATGCCGTTCTGGGACCCATACGACAAGATGATAGAGCCCGGGATTGCCGATCTGGACAACGCGCCTTCAGGCGGGTTTGCGGGGTCGATCACAGCCGCGCTCTTTTTGCGGCGATTTGTTGAAAATGCGGAGAGTTTCGCGCATTTTGATTGCTATGGTTGGACGCCAACTGCGCAGCCTTCCCGGCCCAAGGGAGGGGCGTGCCAGGGTGCACGTGCGCTTCTGCAAGTGATCGAGGAACGGTATGGACATGACGATTGATCCGCGCCTGGTGCCCGCACGGCCTGATCTGGCGGCGGCGCATCTGAAAGGAAGCGTGGCAGCGGAACGATTTACGGAGGGGCGGAGCCTGACGGTAGCTGCGCCCGTACTCGATATGACGAGCACGCCCGACCGGGATGCGGGGCTTTCCAATCAGCTTTTGATGGGCGAGCGGTTTTTGGCCTATGAGGAAGATGCCGAGGCTGGCCTGGCCTGGGGGCAGGCGGAGGCAGATGGCTATGTGGGATACGTATCGCTCGCCGGGCTTGAGGCGGATGCGCCGGAGCCGGATATGCATGTGACGGTGCTTTCCACATATATCTACCCCGAACCCAACATGAAAACCCGCCCGCTGGAGGCGCTGCCCATGCTGGCGCGCGTGGCGACGGTAGGCCACGAGGCGGGATTTGTTGCGTTGGCCAGCGGGGGCTATTGCCCGGCACAGCATCTCGCACCGATCGGGCCTCTGGCGGGCGATTTTGTTGGTGTTGCCGAGCAGATGCTCGGTCGACCCTATCTTTGGGGCGGGCGGAGTGCGGAGGGCGTCGATTGCTCGGGCTTTGTGCAACTGGCACTGGCAGCGGTGGGGCGGATGATCTTGCGGGATGCGGATTTGCAGCAAAGTGCAGGGGTGGAGCTGAACGAGCCTCTGGCACGCGGTGATCTCGTGTTCTGGGATGGGCATGTGGGGATCATGCAGGATGACGAGACACTGCTCCATGCCAATGCGCATCACATGGCGGTTGCCAGCGAACCGCTGGCAGATGCTGAAGCTCGTATTCTGAAGGCGGAGTTCGGGCCCATTCTGTCGCGACGGCGCCTTCTCCCCTAAAGCGCTTCGCATTCAACTTTTATCGCCAATACGCTGCTGCGCCTCTGGCGATAAGGTACCTCAGGCTAAAGGCAAAACGCCATGAGCCGCCAAAGCCGGACCTCTCCCGTTCGCGGCGCCCACCCGCCCACCCCGCCGCGAACGGGAGAGGTCCGGCTTTGGCTTTTCTAAGGCTGTGCTATCCGCGCCCGACAAAGGGCATTTTGGTAGCCATCACGGTCATGAACTGGATGTTCGCCTCCAGGGGCAGCGCTGCCATATTCAGCACCGATGTTGCCACATGCGCGGGATCCATCGTCGCTTCGATACCGATCGAGCCATCGGCCTGCGGCACGCCCTTTGTCATCGGCATCGCCATTTCGGTGAGTGCATTGCCAATGTCGATCTGCCCGCAAGCGATATCGAAAGGTCGCCCATCGAGTGAGAGGGTGCGCGTCAGCCCGGTGATCGCGTGCTTGGTGGCTGTATAAGGTGCTGTACCAGGGCGGGGCGCGTAAGCCGAGATGGAGCCGTTGTTGATGATCCGTCCACCCTGTGGCTTCTGGTTGCGCATATGGCGGAAGGCGGAGCGGGCCACGAAATAGGCACCCGAGAGGTTCACGTTGAGAACGGCGAGCCATGTTTCCACCGGGATCTCGTCAATCGTTCCGCCCGGCGCGCTCATACCCGCGTTGTTGAACACCACGTCAATACTGCCGAAATGCTCCGCCGCCTTATCGAAGGCAGCGTCCACGGCATCCGCATCGGTCACATCGCATGGCAGGCAGAGTGCATTTTCATAGCCATCGGCAGTATCGCTGAGCGGGCCTGGGCGGCGGCCGATGAGGCCCACATTGTAACCGGCTTCCAGAAAAGCGCGCGTGGTTGCGGCCCCGAGGCCTGTTCCGGCGCCGGTAACAATCGCTGTTTTCGTCATAATCGTATTCCTCAGGTGCAGGTTTGGGGCCTTGAGAGCCTTTTAACCCGGTTTTATCAGCGATGTCGCCTGCAGAAATGCTATTGCGGTAATCCCGGTGCCGTGCCTTTGTATTTCACCAACAATTCCTCCGGGATCTCACTGCCATCGAAGAGGCCGAGGAGGATGCCCTTGCGATCTGAGCCGCCCCTGCGGGACGCAATCTCCGTATCCGAGATGGCTGTGCGCTGGCTCATCCGGCGGGCCCAGGTGAAGAGGTGGTTGTACATCTCCTCCACGGTGGCTGCATGCGCGGGATCGGCCCCGAGATCGTTCAACTCCTGCGGATCGGCCTCCAGATCGAAGAGCATGGGGCGGAAGCCACCTTCGGCATGCATGAATTTCCAGCGGGCCGTGGTGACCATGAAGAGGCGGCAATCGCGGGGCTGGAGGCCGAGTTTTACCGCGACGCCGGTGCCCGAATAATCGTATTCGCTGATCGCGAAGTCCCGCCAGTTATCTGGCGCTTCGCCATGAAGCAGCGGCAGAAGAGAGCGGCCTTCGAGGATATGCTCTGGCACTTTCCCACCCGCGACCTCCACAAAGGTTGCTGCCAGATCTATCGCCTCCACGAGTGCGTTGGAGGTTGTACCACGCGCAACATCCGCCTCTCTGCGCGGATCGGCGATGATCATCGGCACCTTTACAGAGGGTTCGTGAAATAGATCCTTCTCGCCCATCCAGTGATCGCCCAGATAATCGCCGTGATCGGAAGTGAGCACGATCAGCGTGTTCTTCCGCTGATCACTTTCCTCCAGATAATCGAGCAGGCGGCCCAACTGATCGTCGCACTGCTTGATCAGGCCCATATAGGCCGGGATAACGGTATTGCGCACCTTTTCGCGATGAAACGCGCGGCCGATGCCACCGTTGAGGAAGGCATCGAAGACGGGGTGCGTGCCCTCGCGCTCCGCTGCGGCCCGGATTGGCTGCTGGACATGCTCGGAGCCATACATATCGTGGTAGGGGGCGGGCACGATATAGGGCCAGTGCGGCTTGATATAGCTGACATGGGCAAGCCACGGCGTGCCGCCCTTCTTCTCCTCCATGAAATCGATGGCGCGGGAGGTGAGCCACGGGGTTTCGCTGTGCTCTTCGTGGATATTGGCAGGCTTGCCAGCGTGCATCATCAGGAAACCGGAGGCGATATCGCCCGCGTCATCCACGCCCGCATTGGCGTTGGCGTGCCAGGGGTTCTCTGCCGTGTAGCCCTTGGATTTGAGATATTCGTTATAGGGCGAGCGGCGTTCATCATAAAAGCCATCCGGCCCCTGCCCCCAGAGCCCATCGTCGCGGAGCCAGATATCGAAGCCGCATTCCGCAACGCGCGCACCGATCACACCGTCGCGCGCGAGGCCGAGACGTTCCATTCCCTTCAGATCGGCTGCCATATGCGTTTTGCCGATCAGCCAAGCCTCCATCCCCAATGGACGGAGGTGGTCGCCAAGGGTCATCTCGCCCACCTTGAGCGGGTAGTTGTTCCAGCTGGCCCCATGGCTGGACGTGTAGCGGCCCGTATAGGTGCTCATCCGGCTGGCACCGCAGACGGGGGATTGCACATAGGCGCGGGAAAAGCGGACACCCTCTGCCGCCACACGGTCGAAATTCGGGGTTTGCAGGTGGGGATGACCGGCGCAGCCCAGATAATCGAAGCGCAACTGATCGTACATGATGAAGAGGACGTTGGGGATCATGCGGGGGCTTTCTGGGTATGGATTGCCGCCTTTGCGCGGGCGGGTGCCGGGTGGTGCAGCGGGATGCGCAATGTGATTGTGGTGCCCTTTGAGGGTGTTTCAATTGTAAGGCTGCCGCCATGCTGGCGGGCCACTGTTTCCGCGATGGGCAGGCCGAGGCCGCTGCCGGGGCCGGTTGCGGCCTGACCGAAGCGTTCCAGCACGCGGGGTATATCGGCGGGACGGATGCCCACGCCGTCATCCGCGACCTTGGCTTCCGCCGTTCCGTCTTGGGCTGAGATTTGGAGCGCGATGGACGTGAGTGCGGGGCCACCGTGGACGAGCGCGTTGTGGAGGAGGTTCTGGAGGGCTTCCTGCAGCATCAGCTTGTTGCCAGAAACGAGCGCCGGGTGGGTGCCGGTTCTGAGTGTCGGGGTGATGCCTGCCGCCGCGAAGAGAGGCTGGACGTTCTGCAACGCGGTTTCGGCCGCCTCCGCCAGATCGAAGCTTTCGGCCTTCTCAGCGATGTTGAGGGCTGAGGCACGCTCATAGGAAAGGAGCTGGTTGGCGAGTTGGCTGGTTTCGCGGGTTGCGGCCACAAGATCGGCGGTACGTTCGGCCACGTCTTGCGCGGTCTCCGCTGATTGCACGGCTTCGGCGAGGGCCTGTACGCCCGCAATGGGGTTACGCAGCTGGTGGGCGGCGTTGGAGATGAAGTTGGTCTTGGAGGTCATCGTATCGGAGACCTGTGCGAGAAGGGTGTTGAGCGTTTCCACGACGCCCTGCGCTTCTACCGGAACGGCGCGGCGGATCGGCTGAAGATCGGTGGATGAGCGGCGGGAGATCGCCTCTTCAAGCTCAACCAGCGGACGGAGGCCGAGGCGGACGCCGAACCAGACGACAATTGCGACGGAGGCCACGAGGATGGCGATGACAAGGAAGGATTGTGTGGCCAGATCACGCACGAAGGCCGCACGGATGGCGGTGTTTTGCCAAACGGTGATTGTGAAGAGGCCAGAGAGGCCGCCCACCTCTGTCGCATCCTGAAAGCGGAGAACGCGGACGGGCTGGCTTTGGTAGGAGGCATCGTAGAAGAGCGGCTCTGCGCTTTCGGCACTGGGGCGCGGAGCTACTGGGGGCGTTGCGTAGCCAGTGACGAAGACACCATCGGGGGCGTAGACGTGATAGAAAACGGGGCCGCCAGAGGTATCGCGGATGAGATCGCGAGTGGCGCGCGAGAGTGCGTCGCCATCCGACAGCGCCACATCGCGGGAGATCGCGAGGGCGGTGGAGAGAAGGCCCCGGTCGAAGATCTCCCCTGCCCGTTCCGTGGCGCTGCGCAGTTGCCAATAACCTGCCGCGAAGGCGATGAGGAGGAGCGGGGTCAGGATGATGGTGATGAGCCGCGTGCGGAGGGAGGCGCGTTTCATTGCGGCTCTGCCTGAAGTTGGTAGCCGAGGCCGCGCTGACCGCGAATGGCGAGCCCGTGTGGCTTGAGGCGGCGGCGAAGGCGGGAGATGTAAACTTCGATCACCGTTTCCTCGACATCCGCGCCGAGGCCGTAGACGTGATCGAGAAGCTGAGACTTGGTTATCGTGCGCCCCTCCGCCGTGGCGAGGCATTCGAAGACCGAAAGTTCACGGCGCGGAAGCTCTATCTCTTCCTCTCCGGCAAAGAGCTGGCGGGCAGTCGGATCGAAGGTAAGGGGGCCGATGGATTGTGTCGTGCGCGGGGCGGTTGCGCTGCGGCGGGAAAGCGCGCGGATGCGGGCCTCCAGTTCCTGCATCTCGAAGGGTTTGACGAGGTAGTCATCCGCCCCGGCATCAAGGCCGGTCACGCGATCCTCCGTTTCCGCCCGGGCGGTGAGGAGGATGACCGGGCGGGCATCGCCCCTTTGGCGCAGACCCTTGAGAAGCGAGAGACCGTCGGTGCCCGGAAGATTGATGTCGAGGATGATGAGATCGGAGGGTTCTGTCCGCAGGAAAGTGTCTGCCTCTGTACCGTCGCCCAGAAGATCGACAGCATGGCCCGCGTCGCGCAGGCGGTAGGCGATGCCCTTTGCCAGACTTTTGTTATCTTCGATCAGTGTTATGCGCACGAATTTTACCCGGTGAAAGCCTGATGCAAGGTTCGCAGGCCACGCTTGTGAGATCAACCGGGGTTGGACGCCCCGGCGATTCGGTGAACAGGCCCCAGCATAGGGGCTGCTTTTTGGGAGGAACATATGTCCATCAAACGTACCGCGCAGAGCGTGGCGCTGAGCCTTGTGGCCGCTGCCGCGATGACAACGGGGGCCGCAGCGGGTGGCCACGGGATCGACCTGACGGGAAAGACCGTGGAATGGGTGATCCCCTTCTCTGAAACCGGCGGTTCGGCCAAATGGGCCAATTTCTATGCACCGCTGCTGAGTGAAGCGCTGCCCGGCCAACCGACGGTGGTCGTGAAATTCATGCCGGGTGCGGGTTCCACGAAGGGCGCCAACTGGTTTCAGGATCAGGAGTTCAAGGACGGCACGGTGATCTTCGGCTCCTCCGGGTCCACGCAATTTCCGTATCTGCTGGGCGATCCGCGGGTGAAATACGAGTATGGCGACTGGAATGTCGTGCTGGCTTCCGGCACCGGCGGGGTCGCCTATCTGCCGCCAGAGCTTGCGTCCAAGATGGACGGATTGGATGCGAGCCTCCTTCAGGGCGAGGATTTCATCTATGGCTCGCAGGGTGCCACGCGGCTTGACCTTGTGCCGCTGCTGGCCTGGGAAATGCTGGGGCTGCAGGTAGAGCCCGTCTTCGGCATCAAGGGCCGGGGTGATGGCCGCCTGATGTTTGAGCGGGGCGAGGCGAATATCGACTATCAGACATCCTCTTCCTACCTCTCCGGCGTGACACCGCTGGTGGAGGCCGGAACTGCGGTGCCGATGATGAGTTGGGGTGCGCTGGACGATGACGGCAACATCGTGCGGGACCCGACCTTCCCGGACATGCCGACCTTCAAGGAAGTGTGCGAAGCGACGGCGGGCTGCGAGACAAGCGGCGAGCAGTGGGATGCGTGGAAGGCCTTCTTCATCGCCGGTTTCCCGGCACAGAAGATGGTGTTCCTGCCCAAGGGTGCGTCCAACGATGCAATCGTGAGCTACACGGCAGCATTCGAGGCGATAAAGGCGCGGGCTGATTTCGCCGAAATATCCGCCGGACGTCTGGGCGCGTATCCGCAGATGACGGGTGAGGCCGCGAAGAAGGCGCTGCAAAGCGGGACAGATGTGCCGGAAGCCGCGAAAACCTTCGTGGTGAACTGGCTCGAAGAACGCTACGGCGTGACGCTGAACTAGGCCCTTCGCCCCTTCCGCATTATGCGGGAGGGGCTTTCTGTCTCGGAGCGCGCTCTCGCGCTTCTCGGGGGTGATCCATGGACATTATTGCAACGGCGCTACCGGCCCTGGGCGATGCCTTTGGCCTGATCCTGCAGCCCATCGTGCTCGGCTATCTTGTGCTTGGCGTGGTGATGGGACTTGCCATCGGAGTGTTCCCCGGACTGGGCGGAATTGCCGGTCTTTCGCTGCTCCTGCCCTTCATGTTCGGGATGGATCCGATCCTTGGACTGGCGCTGATGGTCGGGATGGTGGCCGTCGTGCCGACATCGGACACGTTTGCCAGTGTGCTGATGGGGATACCCGGCTCCTCCGCCTCGCAGGCCACCGTGCTGGACGGTTTTCCGATGGCCAAGAAGGGCCAGGCGGCGCGTGCGCTGTCGGCGGCCTTTGCCGCATCGCTTTTCGGCGGGTTGGTTGGGGCGTCTTTCCTGACGATCTTCATTCTGATCGCGCGCCCCATCGTGCTGGAGTTCCGCACGCCGGAGCTTCTGATGATCACGATTTTCGGTCTGTCCATGGTCGGCATTCTTGCGGGCCGCGTTGCCGTGAAGGGCATTGTCGCGGCCGGTCTGGGGATGCTGGTGGGCACGATTGGTGAGGGTGCGTCCGCCGGGGATCTGCGGATGGCAACCTATGATTTGCCCTATCTGACCGACGGGCTGAAGCTGGTGATCGTCGGCCTCGGGATCTTTGCGATCCCGGAAATCGTCTCTCTCCTGCGGCAGGACCGAGCGATTTCGGACCGGGCGCAGCTGGGTGGCGGCTGGCTGGAGGGTGTTCGGGACTGGTTCGCCAATATCTGGCTTTCGGTCCGCTGTTCGATCATTGGCGTGGTTGTGGGTGTGATCCCGGGGCTCGGCGGCTCCGTCGTCGATTGGATCGCCTACGGGCATACCGTGCAGACGACCAAGGACAAGAGCGGCTTCGGACAGGGCGAAGTGCGGGGTGTGATTGGCCCCGAAAGCTCCAACAATGCGAAAGAGGGCGGCGGGCTGGTGCCGACGCTTCTGTTCGGCATTCCCGGTTCCGGCTCCATGGCGATCTTCATCGGGGCAATTGCGCTTCTTGGCTCTGGCCAGATCGAGGTGGGCCCGGCGATGCTGAAGAACAACCTCGATATCACGTATTCCATCGTGTGGCTGCTGGCGCTGGCCAATGTTGTTGGCACGTTGATCTGTATCGCGGGGTCGGGGTTTATCGCGCGGCTGACCAATATCCGCTTCGCATTGCTCGCCCCGTTCCTGTTCATGATCATATCCTTTGCGGCCTTCCAGTCCGGACAGAACCTGATGGATCTGGTGGCGTTGTTCGGGATCGGGCTGCTTGGCATCATGATGCGGCGGTTTGACTGGTCGCGGCCTGCATTTCTGATTGGTTTCGTGCTTTCCGACCCGGCGGAGACCTATGCCAATCAGGCGTTGCAGATCGCCCGTTCGCGGTTTCGGCGGGGGTTCGAGGACGGGATGGAGTATATCTTCAGCCCGATCGTGATCGTCCTGCTGATCATCACCGTGATCTCCGTGATCGTCGGGCTGCGGCAAGCGAAGAACATAATGGCCGAGGGCGACGTGCAGGCTGGCTCCAAGCGTGCGCCCATGATTTTCCTGGGTATTGTCTTTGCCTATATCGTCGCGGCCTACTGGAATGCGGCGCTGATACCCGGTGACAGCACGGACCGTGTCTTCCCGATGTTTGTGGCGGGCGTCTCGATTGCCGGATGCCTCTATCTTTCCGTGCGGATGATGCTGAAGCCGGAGACGGATGTCATGTTTGCCGACCGGGAACGGTCCGGCGATGAGGCGGATGCGGCCCATGGGCTTTGGAGCACGCTTGGCTGGTTCGCGGGGCTGCTGGTGCTGACATCACTGCTCGGCTTCATCCTCGCACTTGCCCTCTTTCTTGCTGCATTTCTGCGCGTGCGGGCGGGGTTGAGCTGGGCGATGGCCGCGGCCTATACCGCGGCAGGCATCGCCTTCATGTGCGGAATGGCCGGACTGTTGAACCGGGATTTCCCGCCGGGCCTGTTGCAGGAGTATGTTGATTTGCCGTGGCCACTGACATGACACAGACGGGCATTCCCTTCATCTTCATGCGGGGTGGCACCTCGCGCGGGCCTTACCTGCGGCGGAACGATCTGCCCGAGGATCTGGACACGCTGAGCGAAGTGCTGATCACGATGGTCGGCTCCGGCCATGCACTGAACATCGATGGGATTGGCGGCGGGGCTGCGGTGACGACCAAGGTGGCGATGCTGTCGCCCTCGGACGATGACTGGGCGGATGTGGACTATTTCTTCGCGCAGGTCAGCGTGGAGGACCGGTTGGTGGATTACAAACCGACCTGCGGGAATATCCTGTCCGGTGTCGGGCCCGCCGCTTTGGAGATGGGGATCGTGGCGCCGGATGGGGAGCGTTCCACAGTGAAGATCCGGGCGGTGAACACGGAGGCGCGTGTCATCGCAACCGTGGAGACACCGGGCGGTGTCGTCAGCTATGCGGGAGACACGGCGATTGACGGTGTGCCGGGCACGTCGGCGCCGATCGGGCTGCAATTCCAGGATGTTGTGGGCGGTGTGACCGGAGCATTCCTGCCGACGGGCAATCCGGTGGATGAGGTGCGGGGCATATCGGTGACCTGCATGGACGTGGCGATGCCGCTGGTGATTGCGCGGGCCGAGGCCTTTGGGCTGACGGGGTATGAGAGTGCCGCGGAGCTGGATGAAAACCGGGCCTTTTTTGCCGAGATGGAAGCCGTGCGGCTGGAGGCCGGTCGGCTGATGGGCATGGGCGATGTGGCGAAATCGGTGACACCGAAATTCGGCATTCTGGCACCGGCGCGGTCGGGTGGAACGGTCGCGGCCCGGTACTTCATGCCGTGGAAAACGCATCCGTCGATGGCGGTCACGGGCGCGCAATGTCTCGCGTCCTGTGTGCTGGCGCCGGGGACCGTGGCCGATGGGCTGGCGGCCCTGTCGAACGAGGCACCCGCGACGATCACGCTTGAACATGCCTCTGGCATGATTGATGTGATTGCCGACTATGAAAACGGTACGCAAGGCTTTCAGTTGCGGTCCGCCGGATTGGTAAGAACCGCACGCAAGCTGGCGGAGGGAACGGTGTTTGTGCCGGGGGAGATCTGGGCCGGGAATTGATCCGACTAATTTGGTATGCTATTGTGTACCGAAAAGGAGATTTGCCATGACGTCTGAATACTCCGAATGCATTGCCGCAGCGCGCGCCGAGCTTTCACTGGCGCGGCAGCTTCTGACGGACGAGATCCGCAGCTATCCTTCCCCCGTTTCCGGATGCGACGCGCAGTACAATCACCTGCTGGCAGAGCGTCGCAAGGTATTGGATGCACTGGCAAAATTGAAGGCAGAGATCTTCATTCCGACGCCGCGTATGCCCTTTGCCGGGGCGCAGGTCGAAAGCCGGTGAAGGTTCATATTCTCGACGACTGGTTTGATACGCTGCGCGGCCTGCCATGCTTTGGCAAGCTGGCGGAGCACGATGTGACAGTCTGGACGGATCATGAGCCTGATCCGGAACGGCTGGCCGCCCGCGTTGCAGAGGCGGAATGCCTTGTCCTCTTTCGCGAGCGGACGTCGATTACCGAGGACCTTCTCAAGCGGCTGCCAAATCTGAAGCTGATCAGCCAGCGGAGCGTCTATCCGCATGTGGATGTGGACGCCTGCACCGAAAATGGTGTGCTGCTCTGCTCCAACATGCATTCCGGCACGCCGTCCTATGCGGCGGCGGAACTGACATTGGCGCTGATGCTTGCAAGCTATCGGCAGATCCCGGAACAGGCGGCCAGCCTCAAGGCGGGGCAATGGCAGGCCGGGGTGGGGCGGACATTGCGCGGCCGGATGCTTGGGCTTTACGGCTATGGGCGGATTGCGGGGGCCGTGGCAGAGTATGCAAAAGCTCTGGGGATGGAGGTGCAATGGTGGGGTTCCGAGGCTGGACGCGCACGTGCCCTGGCGGACGGTGCACGCGTCGCTGAGAGCCGCGACGCGTTTTACGCAAGCTCCGACATCATCAGCCTGCATGTGCGGCTGAAGCCCGAGACGCGCGACTGCATCACGGCGGCGGATCTGGCGGCGATGGGTCCGCGCAGCCTGCTGGTCAACACCTCCCGCTCCGGATTGATCGCGCCCGGTGTTTTGGAGGCGGCGCTGGCCGCGGGACGGCCCGGCTTCGCGGCCGTGGATGTGTTCGACGAGGAGCCCTTGCGGGATGTGCACAACCCTCTGCTGACCATGCCAAATGTGCTGGCCACGCCCCATATAGGCTATGTGACGGAGGATGAATTCGAGCTTCAATTCGCTGACATTTTCGATCAGGTAAACGCTCTTGCCGAAGGCGCGCCAATTCACATGATCAACGCGGAAGCGTATTCACTTTAAGAAACGACCGACAAGCGGTGCGCCGACGATCACCGTGATTATGCGGGTGATATGATGCGTCACCACGAAGGCCATATCGGCCCCGGCGACAAGCGCAAGCACCGCCATTTCCGCTTGCCCACCCGGAGAGAACGCAAGAATGGCCTCTGTCGCCGGGGCCAGACCCAGCGCGATTGCAAGAGCGGCGAAACAGGCTGACAGGACGGCGAGGATGAGCGCGTAGCCCGTTGCCGCCGTGATGACACGGCGCAGTTCTGCCCCCGTGATGCCCACATATTTCACGCCTACGCCGTAGCCGATGAAGAACTGCGCCGCGAGGATCGCCTCCGCCGGTGGACGGTGATGGATGATGTCCATCAGGCTGGCCAGCGTGGCAAGGATCATCGGACCGAGGATGGATGCGCCGAAAAGACCAATGGCAGCGGCGATACGCCAACCTGCGACCGCGATGACAACCATGATGGCAAGTTCGTGGATCGGGATGCTCGCAGCGGGCTCTCCGGGTGGAAGGCCAAGATCGCGGCCCAATGCGTAAGTGAGGATGAGGGGCAATGCTGTGACGATAAGGAGCACACGGGTGGCGTGGATGAGGCTGAGAATGCGGGGATTGCCGCCTGCTTCTTCGCCGAACACCAGCATATCCTGAAGGCCGCCGGGCATGGCTGCGTAGTAGCTGGTGGCCGGATCGAACCCCCAGAGGCGGCGAAAGTAGGGATAGCCCGCAAGGCCGATGAGCAGGATGAAGGGCGGGATGAGAGCGATGGAGGCGGCCATATCGCCGAGCCTGCCGATGACAGCGGGCGTGATGGAGGCACCAACGGCCACGCCGAGAACGGTACGCATAAGGTCCGTTGCCTGTTTGATGCCTTGCAGTTTCATCCCCGCAAGGGCGGCAATGAGGCAGCCGAACATTGGGCCTAAAAGCCAAGGCAGCGGCAGGTTTGCGAAGCGGAAGGCTGCGACCCCGAGAGCTGCTATCGCAAGGGTCTGAAGGCGGATGCGCATCCTACGACCGGAGCGTTTTGAGGCGGTGGCGCAGTGACGTTTGGATATGCGCCTCGGCCGCGGCACCCGCCGTTTCGGCATCACCGTCGCGCAGAGCCGTGATGATGCTCTGATGTTGCTGGGCAACGAGCGCGATGCGGGTATCATCGTCCAGCGTCGTTGGGCCGAGAAGCATCATCGCGTTATCCAGCGCGCGGGCGCTTTCGCGGAGGAAACGGTTGCGGCCCGCAAGGTGGATACACTGGTGGAAATGATGGTTGATGCGGGCCGCCTCGACCGGATCATGCGTGGCGGCGATGGCTGCGTTGAGATCGTCCAGCTCGTCCAGCTCTGCGGCGGAGGCGTGTTTGGCAGCCATCTCTGCCGCCGTTCGTTCCAACACCATCCGCATCTCGTACAGTTCAACCACTTCAGCATGGCTGAGAGTGCGGATCACAGCGCCCTGCCGTGGGCGATGCTCGACAATTCCATCCGCCTCCAACTGGCGAAGTGCCTCGCGGATGGGGGTGCGGCTGAGCGTGAGAAGGTCCGCAAGCTCATTCTCGCGGATACGCTCTCCGGGCTTCAGATCACCCCTCCGGATGGCTTGATGGAGGCGGGAATAGGCAGTCTCTGATTGCGTCTCGTCTGGCATGTTGAGGCCTTGCGGTGAGTTTTCATTTTGTATACATCCGGATACAAAAGGATGCAAGGAGTAGAATCATGTCTCGGAAAGTGGTCGTTGTCGGCTCAGGAAATGCGGCTCTTTCCGCGGGGATCGCAGCTTTGGAAGCCGGTGCCGAGGTGCTGATGCTGGAAAAGGCGGATGCGGCGCTGGCTGGCGGCAACACGAAATACACGGCGGGCGCGATGCGGTTTGCCTATCCGGATGGCGCAGCACTGTTGCCGCTACTGAAGCATCCGGATGATCCGCGCGTGGCGGTTACCGATTTTGGTTCCTATCCAGCGAAACAGTTTGCCGAGGATCTGCTGGGCTTCAATGATGGCAGACCGTTGAGCCCGGAGCAGGAGGTGCTGATCGCCGAGAGCTACGATGCGCTCCGCTGGTTGGCTGGCCATGGCGTACTGTTCGAGCCGATCTATTCCCGCCAGAGTTTTGAGAAGGACGGGCAGCATGTGTTCTGGGGCGGGCTGACGCTGGCCGCCGAGAACGAGGGTGTGGGCCTCTTTGAGCAGGAATTGGCAGCCTTTGAGGGGCTGGGCGGTGTGATCCGCTACGACAGCGGGGTGACGGGGCTGACCGTGGAGACCGGGCGGGTTGTGGGCGTGGAGGTCGGTGCAGAGGTTGTGCAGGCAGATGCCGTGGTGCTGGCCTGCGGTGGGTTTGAGGCCAATGCTGCCCTCCGTCAGCGCTATATCGGTGCCGAGTGGGAGACGGCGAAAGTGCGCGGCACGCCGCACAATACCGGCGACGGGCTGGCGATGGCATTGGCTCTTGGCGCGGAGGAATACGGGTTCTTCGGTGGCTGCCATGCCACACCAATGGATCTGCACATGGCCGATTACGGAAACCTCGATCTGGAGCCGGGGGAGAGGAAGAACTACCGCAAGATCTGTTATTTTCTGGGAGTGATGCTGAACGCGCAGGGAGAGCGGTTCGTGGATGAGGGTGCGAACTTCCGCAACTACACGTATGCACAGTTTGGACGCGCGATACTGGAGCAGCCGGGGCAGTTCGCGTGGCAGATCTTCGACGCAAAGGTGTTTGATCTGCTTTATGCGGAGTACCGCTTCCATGATGCGCATTATGTGGAGGCGGAAAGCCTAGACGCGCTGATCCCCCTTTTGGAAAGTGTGGATGCGGAGGGTGCGCGGGCGACCCTTGCGGCCTACAATGCGGCGGTGAACGAGGCACCCTTTGATCCGACAGCGCTTGACGGAAAGGCCACGGCACTGGATCTGCCGAAATCCAACTGGGCACAGAAACTCGACACCGGCCCCTTTCGCGCCTTTCCGGTGACAGGCGGGATTACCTTTACCTATGGCGGCGTGAAGGTGGACGAAACGGGTGCGGTGCAGGCCAGCGGTTCCCCAATTGCGGGGCTTTATGCTTGTGGCGAGATGGTGGGTGGCGTTTTCTTCAACGGCTATCCGGGGGGCTCGGGCCTGACATCCGGTGCTGTTTTCGGGCGACGGGCCGGGCAAGGTGCTGCCGGGTGAGAGCTTGGATTGAGAGCGTGCGATGCCGGTCCGCGCAGCGGGCTCGGCGAGCCGTTTTTCACCACATCTGAAACTCGAAAAGAGGGCGCGCGATGCAGGGCCGCGTAGCGGCCTCTGCGAGCGCGTGGCTCCCTCAGATCAAATCAATGATTGTCCCGTGGCAGATCCTTCACGATCCGCTGGTAGCTGGTCGCAAGCTCCAGGCAGCCGCCCTCGGCGAGTTGGCCGACATGGGTGCGGTAGATCTCTTCCCACGGGGTTTGGCTCTTGATCTCCGGAGGCTGCCACGCCTCTCGGCGGGTTTGCCATTCGGCTTCGGGCACCACCGCATCGAGGCGGGAGGTGTCGAGATCAAGCCTCACCCGGTCTCCTGTCTGCAGGAGCGCAAGCCCTCCGCCGACCACCGCTTCGGGTGAGGCGTTGAGGATGCTCGGGCTTTCTGATGTGCCGGACTGGCGGCCATCTCCCACGGTGGGCAGGTGTTTGATGCCCTTCTTCAGCAGCGCATCGGGCGGCTGCATGTTCACCACCTCGGCTGAGCCGGGATAGCCCACGCAACCGACATTGCGGATAAAGAGGATTGTATTTTCGTCAATCTCAAGCGCCGGATCATTCAGGCGCTCGTGGTAATCCTCCGGCCCTTCGAAAACGACCGCCTTGGCCTCCATCGTGTTCTCCGCGCCGGGTCTGGACAGGAACCGCTTGCGGAAATCCTCTGAAATGACGGAGGTTTTCATCAGGGCGCTGTCGAAGAGATTGCCTTCGAGCACAAGAAAACCCGCCTGCTTTCGCATCGGTTCTGCGACGGTCTTGATCACATCCGTGTCGCGGCTGCGGCGGCCCTCGAGATTGGTGGCGAGGGTTTTGCCGCTGGCTGTCATCACACCGCCATGCAATGCGCCTGCGGCGAGAAGCTCTCCCATCACGGCTGGCACGCCGCCCGCGCGATGGAAGCTTTCGCCGAGGTATTTGCCCGCGGGCTGCATGTTGACCAGGAGAGGGTGGTCGTATCCAATTTTCTGCCAGTCGCGCACATTCAGATCCACCCCGGCATGGCGGGCAAGCGCTTGCAGATGTGGCGGTGCGTTGGTGGAGCCACCGATGGCCGTGTTGGTGACGATGGCATTCTCGAAAGCCTCGCGCGTCAGAATATCCGACGGCTTCAGGTTCTCATGCGCCATTTCCACCGCCCGCTTGCCGGTGCGGTAAGCCATTTCCATCCGTTCGCGGAACGGGGCGGGAATGGCGGCGGAGCCCGGGAGCATCATCCCCAGCGCTTCGGCCAATGCATTCATGGTGGAAGCCGTGCCCATCGTGTTGCAATGGCCGAGGGAGGGAGCGGAGGCGCAGACACGCGCCATGAATTCCGGATAGTCGATCGTACCCTCCGCCAGCAATCGGCGGCTTTCCCAGACGATGGTGCCGGAACCCGCCAACTCTCCGTTCCACCAGCCGTCGAGCATCGGGCCGCCATTGAGTGCGATGGCCGGAAGATCGACCGTGGCAGCCCCCATCAACATCGCGGGCGTGGTCTTGTCGCAACCGGTGGTCAGGACAACGGCATCAATCGGATAGCCGTGAAGAACCTCTACCAGCGAAAGGTACTGAAGGTTGCGGTCGAGCGCTGCTGTGGGACGCTTGCCTGTTTCCTGAATGGGGTGGACGGGAAATTCCATCGGGATGCCGCCTCCATCACGGATGCCGGCCTTTATGCGGTCCATCAGGAAAACGTGGATCTTGTTGCAGGGCGCAAGGTCAGAGCCTGTCTGGCCGATACCGATGACGGGACGCTCCGACTGCAGCTCTTCGCGAGTGTATTCCTGGTTCTGAAAACGTTCGAGATAAAGCGCAGTCATCCCCGGATTATTCGGATTGTCGAACCATTCCTGGCTGCGCCATTTGTGGTTTGCGCGAGTATCGGACATCTGCGGCCTCCCCTTTTTTCAAAGGGATAGGACGCGGACCCCTGCGGCGCAAGATGGCATATGCGCCGTCAATGAGGCTCTGGCATCATCCGGACCATGACAATGTAGAAGGCGGTGTCGCGGTGAACGGCCGCGTTGATGGTCAGAAGGAACCGCTCCACTATCGAATTTCTGATAGCAAGATCCACCTTATCTACCACGGTACGATTGCCGAGCATTTCTGACGGGCTGAGCTTCGGCGCAAAGGAAATGCCGGTGAGTTCTTCGAAGGGCTTTTCATAGTCCGGCGCGCTCCGGGCATCCCAGAACTCGCAGGCTGCCTGGTTGGCATAGCGAACGATGCCCCCCGCATCAACGACGAGAATAGGGTCCGGTACAATTTCCAGCCCGGCCCGCAATTCGTTGTCTGGCACATTGCCAACGACAAAGCCGGAGGGTTGACCTGCATCATCCTTCATCGGAATGACCAGCCGCCGCCAGTTGCGGGCAAAGACCTGCGAAGGCGGCTCATGCTCGCTGAGAAGCCATTCTCGTCTCTGGCCAGCCGCCCGATAGGCGGATGCGAAGAAGAGACTTATATGGCCTTCAAAGGCATCTGTGGTTTTGCCGGTCATATCGTAGCCGTAGGTCTTGCTGATTTCACTGCCGTAATGACTGTAGCGAAAGCGGCTGGGATTTTCCGTTGGCGTGACGACCATCATATTGTTGAAAAGCGGGCCGAAGCGTTCCTCCGAGATGCCGGATTGGCGCACAAACCCATCTTCGTCTGCCATTTCCCAGCAGATCGCAGCGATCTTTTTCAGAACAGGGTTGTGGATCTCGCGCTCGGATGGCGACCACAAGAGAGTGGGCGTGGAGCTTGCCGCCTGACTGAAGAGGTGCTTGAGCAATTCGGTTTCATTGTTTTCCAGACTTACGGCAAGACGTGAAACATCCTTATCTGCCACTGCGCGTGTGTCTGCCATGGTATGCTCGTTCATGTTGCCCCCAACAATCGTTAAGCGTTGAGGCCGAAAACTCGGTTCAAGGCTCGGTGTAATAGTGAAAGTGAACACGTCAGAGTAGTTAGACTCTGTGAAAATCATCAACGTACAGTTGTAAAAGTATCAGCAAAGCATGAAAAACTATAACACATTCAGTTTTTGAGGGTATTGATTGGTGGTTCACCTAAAAAAAGGGGGCGGGGGCTTCCCATTTGCCTGTTTCTGCGCCATAAGCCGCGCACGCACCCGTGCCTTTGGCGCGGGCGTCTTCTTTTGGGCTGACCTTGCTGGACGACATCCCGGCAGCGGCCATGCCCCGGAGAAGCCATTTTCAACTGTAAGGAGATATGGATGTCGATTACGCCAGAGCTGAAAGAGCAGCTGATAAAAGAGTATGCGATCAAGGACGGGGACACAGGTTCCGCTGACGTTCAAATCGCCATTCTCACAAGCCGGATCACAACGCTGACCGAGCACTTCAAGAGCCACAAGAAGGATAACCATTCCCGCCGTGGGCTTCTTAAGATGGTGGCACTGCGCCGCAAACTGCTTGATTACGTGCGCGGCCGCGATGAAGAGCGGTACAAGATGCTGATCAGCAAACTCGGCATTCGCCGGTAAAAAGATTTCAGCGCGTCCTTCCGGGCGCGCTGTGTCGTTTTGGGGGATAGTGCGGGCCCTCATGAACGCGATGATACCGCACATATCCGAGAGGTGTGTGCCGCTGACCCTAGGCCGCACCGGGATGATGATGAAACCGGGGGTCCGGGCCAATGTGGCCTGACACAACGGCAGGATGGCCAACGGGCGCTGCCGGAGAGGAAAACGAAATGTTCAATGAAGTGAAAAAATCAATCGAGTGGGGGCATGATACGCTGACACTCGAAACGGGGAAGATTGCGCGCCAGGCCGATGCCTGTGTGGTCGCTACCTATGGCGAGACATCCGTGATGTGTGCCGTGGTGTATGAGAAGAAGCCAAAAGAGGGCTTCGATTTCTTCCCGCTTACGGTTCACTATCAGGAAAAATACTATGCGGCCGGCAAGATCCCCGGTGGTTTCTTCAAGCGTGAGGCGCGGCCCACTGAGAAGGAGACGCTGACAAGCCGGTTGATCGACCGCCCCATTCGCCCGCTTTTCGTGCCGGGCTTCAAGCACGAGACGCAGGTAATCTGTACCGTTCTTTCCCACGATCTGGAGAATGACCCGGATGTGGTAGCTATGATTGCAGCTTCCGCCGCGCTTACCCTTTCCGGCGCACCATTCCTTGGCCCCATTGGCTGCGCGCGCGTAGGTTTCGTGGATGGTGATTACATCCTGAACCCTGCTGTGGACGATATGCACAAGCTTCGGGAAAACCCCGAGCAACGGCTGGACCTGATCGTTGCGGGTACGAAAGACGCGGTGATGATGGTGGAATCGGAGGCCTATGAGCTTTCTGAGGCTGAGATGCTGGGTGCCGTGAAATTCGGCCATGACCAGATGCAACCCGTGATTGACATGATCATTGACCTGGCGAGCGATGCCGCCAAGGAAGCATTTGATTTTCAGGCACCTGACTATTCCGAGCTTTATTCGAAGGTCCAGTCTCTGGGTGAGGCGGCGATGCGCGCTGCTTTTGCGATCACCGACAAGCAGGAGCGGACGACTGCTATCTCCGCAGCGCGTGAGACAGTTAAGGAAGGCCTTTCTGAGGAAGAACTGGCAGACAAGAACCTCGGCTCTGCGATGAAAAAGCTGGAAAGCTCCGTTGTGCGCGGCGACATCCTGAAAACCGGCAAGCGGATTGATGGCCGTGATCTCTCCACGGTGCGCCCGATTGTTTCCGAAGCAGGGCTGTTGCCCCGGACGCATGGTTCCGCGCTCTTCACACGCGGTGAGACGCAGGGCTTGGTCGTCACGACGCTTGGTACGGGCGATGATGAGCAGATCATCGATGCTTTGCACGGTGAAAGCCGCTCCAATTTCATGCTCCACTACAACTTCCCTCCTTATTCCGTAGGGGAAGCGGGTCGTATGATGGGCCCGGGCCGTCGTGAGATTGGCCACGGCAAGCTGGCATGGCGCGCACTGCAGGCGGTTCTGCCGCCCGCGACGGATTTCCCCTACACGATCCGTGTCGTTTCCGAGATCACGGAATCCAACGGTTCCTCCTCCATGGCCTCCGTTTGCGGTGGTTCCTTGTCCATGATGGATGCGGGCGTGCCGTTGAAAGCACCGGTGGCCGGTGTGGCGATGGGCCTGATTCTGGAAGGTGAGGACTTTGCGGTTCTAACCGATATTCTGGGTGATGAGGATCATCTCGGCGACATGGACTTCAAGGTAGCTGGCACCGAAAACGGCATTACCTCGCTTCAGATGGACATCAAGGTGGCCGGCATAACGCCCACGATCATGGAGCAGGCGCTGGCGCAGGCCAAGGATGGGCGTCTGCACATTCTCGGCGAGATGGGCAAGGCGCTGGCCGAAGGGCGGAACGAGTTCTCGGCGCATGCCCCGCGTATCGAGACGATGACAGTGCCTTCCGACAAGATCCGTGAAGTGATCGGTTCGGGTGGTAAGGTGATCCGCGAGATCGTGGAAGTCTCCGGTGCCAAGGTCGATATCAACGACGACGGTGTGATCAAGATTGCTTCACCCAACGCGGAAGCCATCGAGAAAGCCCGCGGCATGATCCACGCCATCGTGGCAGAGCCGGAAGTGGGCGCGATCTACACTGGCAAGGTTGTGAAGATAATGGATTTCGGCGCTTTCGTGAACTTCTTCGGCAAACGCGACGGGCTGGTGCATGTGAGCCAGATGTCCAATGAGCGTGTGGGCCACCCGAAAGACCTGATCCAGGAAGGCCAGGACGTGAAAGTGAAGCTGATGGGCTTTGATGACCGCGGCAAGGTGCGGCTTTCCATGAAAGTTGTCGATCAGACAACTGGCGAAGAGATCAAGGAAGAGGCGTAAGCCCTTTTAGCATCAAGAAAGAACGCCCCGCAGTTTTGCTGTGGGGCGTTTTTTTATCTGTGAACTCGTTTGCGCAGACAGGGGTAAGCCGCTAGAACCAAAGCACTTCAAAGGCGAGGGGCTATGCGGATCGGATTTGACTATGGCGGCACGAAGATAGCCGCGATCGCGCTGGGGCCGGATGGCGAAACGCTGGCCAAAGGGCGGGTGCCGACGCCGCGCCATGATTATGAGGGCGGGCTGGAGGCGATTGCCGGGCTGATGGCCACGTTGGAGGCGGAAACCGGGCAGAGGGCGGATACAGTGGGTATCGGTGTGCCGGGTGCGGTGGACCGCGATACGGGTTTTGTTTCCATGGGAAACTCGATTTGGCTGCATGGGAAAGATCTGCGCGGCGATCTGGGCCGCGTGCTGGACAGGCAGGTTGCGGTTGCCAATGACGCTAACTGCTTTGCTCTTTCAGAGGCAGTGGACGGTGCAGGTGCAGGTGCGGCTGTGGTGTTTGGCGTGATCCTTGGAACGGGTGTGGGCGGCGGGATTGTTGTGGGCGGCCAGCTTGTGGAGGGTATCAATGCAATCGGGGGCGAGTGGGGGCACATTCCCCTGCCGATGCCGATGGATGACGAGCGACCTGGGCCGCTTTGCAGCTGCGGCGTGCCCGGGCATACGGAAGCGTGGCTTTCAGGCCCAAGCCTTGCAGCCGACCATGTGCGGCGGGGTGGGGCTGAGCTGACAGCGCCTGAGGTTGTGGAACTGGCGGCTGGCGGCGATGGCCTGGCCGGAGAGACCTTGCGGCGGTTTGAGGACCGCCTTGCGCGATCCCTTGCCACTATCATCAATTTCCTTGATCCAGATGTGATCGTACTCGGCGGTGGGCTTTCGAATGTGGCCCGGTTCTATGAGACGGTTCCTCCGCTGATAAAGCCACATGTTTTTGGAGATAAGTTTAGAACGCGGCTTGTGCAAAACATGCATGGTGACAGCTCCGGCGTGCGCGGTGCGGCCTGGCTGGAGCAGCGGTAAAGCCTTGCGGTAGGGTGGGTGTTAACCCACCGCAGATCAACAGGCGTTCGTTCAGCCATGGCTGTCTGCGCATCCCGGCCAATCTTCGGCAATGCTCTCTGCAATGAGCGCCGCCCATTCAGCATAGACTTTCGGGCCCGGGTGGTAGCCGTCTTCGGCCATTTCATCGACGTCCACCTTGAAGGCAAGCTGCACGTAGCGCGTGCGTGGATGAGCATCAGCAAAGAGCTTGATATGTCTGTCGAAGCGTCTGGCCTGCCTTCCCAACACCCAGCGTAGAGGATGCGGGAGAAGCGGAAAGTGGCCCACCGGCGGCAGGCCCGAAATGTAGATGAGCTTAGCCGCATGCTGTGTAATCAGAAGATCGGTGAGGGCCTTTTGACGGGAGAGCCAGGCCCGCAGAGAGACAGCCCGCGTGATGTCATTCACGCCGAGCGCTGTGACGATGATATCGAAAGGTTCGGGGTTTTCCTTGCGGAGGATTTCCAGTGTTGAGGCGGTTGTCGCACCGGTTCTGGCGATGAGCTTGCAGCGAACCTCGTGGCTTTCTGAGAGCCGCGCGACAAGCTGGCCAAAGAGCGCATCGCTCTGCGTTTCTACGCCTACGCCAGCGGCCGAGCTGTCACCTACGACAAGAAGGCGTATGGGTGCGCCTTTGCCGGACACCCCACTGCGGAGGCCACTTGCTTCCGGCAATTTGAGAGCCTTTTTTCGGACGTTCACGGCCTGGTAGGCAAGGACCGGCAGAAAGAGCGTGCGGGCTGTGATATCCAGGAACATGTGGGGCTAGAACGGTGTGGGAGCTTCGAAATGCACGGTGGCACCGCCATCGGGATGGCGAAACGAGAGTGATTGTGCGTGGAGCTGGAGACGGGAGGCTGCGCTCAGGGCTTCCGGGTTCGCGTAGAAGCGATCGCCTAAAATCGGGTGGCCAAGCTCGCGCATGTGGAGGCGGAGCTGATGGCTGCGGCCAGTCTGCGGGGTAAGGAGGACGCGGGTGGCCTTGGGCTCACGCTCCAGCACCTGCCAGTGGGTTTGGGAAGGCTTTCCTGTCTCGTGGCAGATCATTTGCAGGGGGCGGTTGGGCCAGTCTGATGTGATTGGCAGATCAATCTCGCCTTCATCCGCTTCCGGATGGCCGTGGACACGTGCGATGTAGGTTTTGCTCACCTGCCGACGCTCGAACTGCCAGTTGAGATGGCGCTGCGCGAGTTTGGTCCGGGCGAAGATCATGATACCGGAAGTGGCCATATCGAGACGGTGGATAAGGAGAATTTCGGGATATTTTGCGCGGAGCCGGGCCTCCAGACAATCCTCCAGGCCCTCGTTCTTCCCCGGGACGGAGAGGAGCCCGGAGGGTTTGTTGACGAGGACGATTGAAGCATCCTTATGGACGATGTCCAGCGCATCGGCCGGCGGTGAATAGGCCATGCCTGTCGGAAGCGTGCCGTGCATCAGTCTGCGTAATGGACGGTGACGGCGGACGGAGCATTCAGAATTGCACGGATCGGAGCTGCCGCCTCGGAACCTTCCTGCATGGCCGTTTCGAGCGCCTGTTTCTTGCCTTCGCCGGTAATCAGGATGTGGAGCGTGCCTGCGGCGCGCAGGACCGGTGCGCTGAGAGTAAGGCGCGGCTCTGGCGCACCGGGAGCGCGCATGGGAATGAGAGGTGCAGCCGTCGGCGAAAGCGCTTCCTCCAGGCGGTCTGCGCCGGGGAAGATGCTTGCTGTGTGCATGTCTTCCCCCATACCGAGGACACAGACATCCAGGGGCAAATTTGGTTGCAGACCCGCGGTGAGATGTGCGAGCATATCTTCGGCCTGCTCCGCTTCCTTGTAGAAAGGCACGAGAGTAGCCGACTTGGCGTTGTTTTGCAGGAGCGTTTCGCGCAGGAGGCGAGTGTTGGAGCGATCCGATGTTTCGGGCACAAAGCGCTCGTCGGTAAGCATGACGGCGACCTTGGGCCACTCGATATGCGTGAGCGAGAGGGCTGTGAGAAAGGGGCCGGGCGTTGTGCCCCCGGGAACGGCCAGCGTGGCGCGGCCTTTGGCAACAATCGCATCACCGAGCTCGCGCGCAACGATCTCGGCCAGATCGAGGGCGAGATCTTCGCGAGACTGGTAGTGGAGAATACTTGGGATCATGATGGGACCGTAGAGAGGAATTCGGGAGATTTGAACCGGAATATCTCTTCCGCGAAGGTTCGCACGGAGTGCAAAACAACATTCCTGCTGTGGTCAGCTACCCTTGGCCATAGCTTTAGTCGCTGTCTTTGCCTCTGGGCCACTTCACAGACGCCAAGGTCAGCAATGCCGCAGCTATTGCCCAAATCCCGAGAGGTCCACCCAGCAGAGTTCGCTCTCCCATGAGTACGGCGGCGAAAGACGAGATTGTCAGTATCGCCGGGAGCCACATCAGCCAGAATAACTGTTTGGGAAACCCGGCGCGGCGAAAGACAAACGGAATGCAAACCGCGCTGAGTATGACAGGCGCAAAGAACCAGATGTTTTGTAGCATGGCGTTGTACTCCCATTTGGGTTTCGAACCACATTGCAACGTATGCACCTTCTGCGGAAGCCTGTGCCCTGGCCATGTTGAGGTGCCCGGCACAGGCACCCGTTTCTAGGCCCCAACCTCGCCCTTCACAAGTTCTGATCGCGCGCACGGCCCGCCATGCCTCGGCCCGGCCCGGCTTGTTGATCTAACGGTAGAGAAACGAAATTCCGTTCGCATCAAAGAGATGCAGCTTATCGGGAGCAGCTGTCAGGCGCACTGTCTGACCTTTGGTGAAGCTCTGGATGCCGGGAATTTTGGCCACAACACTTTCGTCTCCGCCCTGGGCATCAAAATAGAGGACCGTTGTCTCACCAAGGGCTTCGACGATTTTGACCTGACCTTCATAAGCGAAATCGCTGCCTTCGGTTATGACGAAATCTTCCGGGCGGATGCCAAGGCTGATTTTCTGGCCTTTGTCGGCATCTGTGGAGGCAATGGGCACTGTAAGACGTCCACCCTCAGTGGTGTTGACGACGGTTTGGGCCCCAGTCTCTACCGCTTCACCGGCGAGGATATTCATAGCTGGTGAGCCGATGAAGCGGGCGGTGAAGATGTTGCGGGGGCGCTCATAAAGCTCCAGCGGGCTGCCCACCTGCTCGATATCGCCGCCGTGGAGTACGACGATGCGGCTTGCGAGCGTCATCGCCTCTACCTGATCGTGGGTGACGTAGATCATCGTGCTTTCGGGCATGGACTCCTTGAGCTGCGCTATCTCGATGCGGGTGGCAACGCGAAGGGCGGCATCGAGATTTGAGAGGGGCTCATCAAAGAGGAAAACTTTTGGATCCCGCACAATAGAGCGCCCGATTGCGACGCGCTGACGCTGGCCACCGGAAAGGGCTTTGGGGAGCCGGTCGAGATACTGATCAAGCTGGAGGATGCGGGCGGCATTCTCGATGGCGGCATCAATCTCTGACGCGGGCTTCTTCGCGATTTTCATCCCGAAGGCCATGTTTTCGCGCACCGTCATGTGGGGGTAGAGCGCATAGGTCTGAAACACCATCGCGATGCCGCGCTGGGCGGGTGGTGTCTCGTTCATGCGGACGCCATCGATCTGCAACTCGCCGCCGGTAATTTTTTCCAGCCCTGCGATCATCCGGAGCAGCGTGGACTTGCCGCAGCCAGAGGGGCCGACGAAGACGATGAGTTCGCCCTGATCTATGGAGAGGTTGATATTTCGCAGCACCTCCACTTCACCATAGGATTTGCTGACCTGTGTGAGTTCTACGGATGCCATTTTTGTTCCCTCCCCTTATTTTTCTTATCAGTTTTCGGCAAAGAATGCCTGATGTGGCGGCAGCGTTATCACGCCTTCCTGCCGTTCGGCTGTAAAACCGAGGCCTACGATTTCCGCCCAATCGTTGCTTGGCAGACGGGCGATTTGTGTGGTTGCGCTCAGGTTGAAGGCGCAAAAAATCGCGGCCTCTCCTTCCATGTTGCGGGTGAACGTGAGGACGTCATCGGAGGCGTCCAGCAATGTGAGCGTGCCTTTGGCCAGCACTTTGCGCATGCGGCGGAAGGCTATGAGATTACGGTAGAAGTTTAGCGTGCTATCCTCATCCGCCTCCTGCGCGGTGACTGACCGGGCGAGATGCTCCATCGCAACCGGAAGCCATGGTTTGGCATCCGAGAAGCCACCATTGGGGCCATCCGAAGACCACGGCATGGGCGTGCGGCAACCATCGCGACCTTTGTATTTGGGCCAGAACTGCTTGCCGTAAGGGTCTTGCAGTTCCTCGAAGCTGACATACGCCTCTGTAAGGCCAAGCTCTTCACCCTGATAGAGGCAGACCGAGCCGCGCAGGGCCATGATAAGCGCGAGGTGGAGGCGGATTTCGGTTTCGCTGAGATTCCAGCGGCTGGCGTGGCGCATAACGTCGTGATTGGAGAACGCCCAGCAGGACCAGCTTTCGGCGGCAATCTGTGCAAAATCCCGAAGGACCTTGGCGGTGCGCGTACCTGTGATCGGGTTTGGTGCCAGGAAATCGAAGGAATAGCACATATGCATGCGCTTATTGCCTTCGGTGTACTGGCCCATGATCTCAAGCCCGTATTGCGCGTCCCCCACTTCACCAACGGCAGCAATATCTTCGTACTCGTTCATGAGGCTTCGGAAGCGCTCAAGGAAGGCGAGGTTCTCAGGCTGGTTCTTATCGTAAAGGTGATCCTGGAAATTGTAGGGATTCACCTCGGGCGCGATGGTGGCGTTGCGGTCCTCGGGCGCGAGGGGCGGATTGTCGCGGAGTTTTGCATCGTGGATGTAGAAATTTATGGTGTCGAGCCGGAAACCATCGACGCCGCGATCGAGCCAGAAGCGGGCGACATCGAGAAGCGCATCCTGCACCTCCGGCTCGTGGAAGTTGAGATCAGGCTGGGAGGTGAGGAAGTTGTGGAGGTAGTATTGGCCACGCTCCCCATCCCATTGCCACGCTGACCCACCAAAAATCGAGAGCCAGTTGTTGGGCGGATTGCCATCCGGTTTGGCATCCGCCCAGACGTACCAGTTGGATTTGGGATTATCGCGGCTGGAGCGGCTCTCCTTGAACCACTCATGCTGATCGGAGGTGTGGCTGAGCACAAGATCGATCATCACGCGAAGGCCCAGCTCATGCGCGCGCTGGATCAGGGCGTCGAAGTCTCCCAGAGTGCCGAACATCGGATCGACGTCGCGGTAATTGGAAACATCGTACCCGAAATCGAGCATGGGCGAGGTGAAGAACGGACTGATCCAGATGGCATCCACCCCAAGGCTCGCTACATAGGGCAAGCGGTGGATGATGCCCGCAAGATCGCCGATGCCGTCTCCGTTGCTGTCCTGATAGGAGCGCGGGTAAATCTGGTAGATAACTGCCCCTCGCCACCAATCGGGATCGGGGAGAAGGGCGCTTGCCTGACCAATGGGAAGGGCGAGGTTCATTTAACGGATCCTGCGAGAAGACCGCGCACGAGGTATTTTTGCATGGCAAAGAACACCACGAGCGGAACGGCGATGGAGACAAAGGCTGCTGTGGCGAGGATTTCCCAGTTGCCGCCGCGTGTGCCGAGAAGTTCTACGATCTGGTTGGTCATCACTGTTGTCTCCCCTGTGGCATCGATAAGGAAAACCTTGGCCACCAGAAGATCGTTCCATGTCCAGAGGAACTGGAAGATCGCGAAAGAGGCGAGCGCCGGGAAGGAAAGCGGCAGGATGATCTTGGTGAAGATCTGGAAATCTGTGGCGCCATCGACCCGTGCGTTCTCGATGATGTCCCTTGGCAGGCCAACCATGTAGTTGCGCAAGAGATAGATCGCGAGTGGGAGACCGAAGCCGGTATGGGCCATCCAGACGCCGAGATAGCCTTTGCCGATGCCTATCTCGTTGTGGAATTTCAGGAGTGGGATCAGCGCCAGTTGCAGTGGTACAACAAGGAGGCCAACCACAGTTGCGATAAGCAGCGCCCTGCCCGGAAATTCCATCCATGCAAGTGCGTAGGCTGCGAAAGCCGCCACGAGGATCGGGATGATTGTGGCGGGGATGGTGACCGTGAGCGTGTTGAAGAACGCCTTTGCCATATTGTCCGTGTTGTTACCGGAAATAAGGATGTTGCGGTAGTTTTCCAGCGTGAACTCCGGTGGGGATTCTGCTGTGGCGAAGACACGTTGCCCGCGATTGCCGGTGAACTCCTCCGCATTTTCCATGCGGTAATCACCATTGGACTGGACAGTAATGGTGCCGCCGCGACGCAGTTCCGCCGTTTCACCAGCGGCGTAAGCGCTGATCTCGCGGGAGGAGGTGCCCCAGACGGAGATCTCTCCGCCCGACTCATCCCCGAAAAGATTGCCTTCGATTACATAGACATCGCCGATTTGCGTTTGCGTTTCGGCTGCTGCTGCGCGGAGGGTGAGGTTTTGCTCAGATGGGAACATGGATGCCCACCAACCGCTTGTGGCGATCTGATCGCCCGTGCGGAAAGAGGAGACGAGGAGGCCCGCAGTGGGGAAGATCCAGAGGAGCACCATAACGAGGGCGGAGATCTGGACGATCCATGAGAGGCTCGATTTTGATCCTGCGATGTTATCCATTACCGCATCTCCTTCCGGGCGTTGTAGACATTCCACACAAGGATAGGTGTGACGAGGAGCATGATGATCATAGCGCTTGCAGAGCCGAGGCCCCAATCATTGGCGCGGAAGAGCTTATCGTACATGTAGTTTGCAAGCACCTGCGTCTCCCACTGGCCATTGGTCATCGCGAAAACGATATCGAACACTTTGAGCACGACGAGTGTGATTGTCGTCCAGACAACGACGATAGTGCCCATGATCTGGGGCACCTTGATTTTGAAGAAGATCTGGAGGGGAGTGGCTCCATCAATAATTGCCGCCTCGATCGTGTCTTCTGGCACACCGCGAAGGGCAGCCGAGAGGATGACCATCGCAAAGCCTGTCTGGATCCAGACGAGCACAATCATCAAAAAGAAGCTGTTCCAGAGCGGGATTGTGAGCCACGTTTGAGGGTCTGTACCGCCGAAAAAGAGATAGAGCGCGTTGAGGACGCCAATCTGATCCTGATCCACAGGGCGTGTATCGTAAACCAGTTTCCAGATGACGGCGGCGCCAACAAAGGAAATGGCCATCGGCATGAAGATCAGTGATTTGGCGAGGTTACCCCATTTGATCCTGTCCGTCAGCTGGGCTGCGAGGAGGCCGAAGGCCGTGGAGAAGGCGGGCACAATGATGAGCCACAGCATATTGTTGCGCATGGCTTCCCAGAATTTGGGTTCGCCGAACATCTGACTGTAATTGGCAAGCCCGACCCATTGCGATCCGCCGCCGGGCAGACGCTCCGTAAGGGAAAGGCGGAGCGTTTCGACCACGGGATAGGCCAGATAGAGACCGAGGGCTATGATGGCCGGGGCGAGGAACAGCCACGGGCGGATCATGTTGGCCCGATTGATATTGCGCCCGATATTCGGGCCCTTAGCCGGGAACAGAACCTTATCCAGAAACTGGTTCGAGAAGTAGAAGTAGCCTATGCATCCCCCCACCCCGACAATGATGGTGATGATGCCTTGCAGTGCTGGATGCATGGTTCTTCCCCCGGAATTTTTATGTTTTTAGGGGGTGCCCGGCGGTGCCGGATGCCCCAGTATTGTGTGCGCGTCTTACTTCAGCGCATCCCATGAGGCCTGAATGTCGGCTGCCACCTCTGCGGCCGCCTTGCCTCCGGTATAGTCTACCATACCCGTCCAGAACGTACCTGCACCAACGCCACCCGGCATCAGATCGGAGCCATCAAAACGGAAGGTTGAAGCATCAAGCAGGATCTGGCCCTGCTGGCGGAGCGTGTCCGAGCCGTATGTGGCCGTATTCACCCCTGAATGCGGTGTCAGAAAACCGCCTTGTGCCATCATGATCTCGTGCGCCAACGGGAGTTTGAGAAACTCCATCAAGCCGATTGTAGCTGCGTTGGGTGAGGTGATGGCCATGAGTGTACCGGCACCCAGAACTGGTGAACCAAGATCCTTGCCCGCGAACGCTGGCAAGTAAAAGAAATCTGCGTCTTCGCCAACAATCGTACCTTCCGGAAACTCTACCGGAATAAACGAGGCTTGCCGGTGCATGTAGCATTGCGGTGGCGACGAGAAGAGACCCTTGGGGCTATCGCGAAAGTCCGTGGCGGCCACAGCGCGGGCGCCGCCTGCAACATATTCGTCGTTGCGGGCGAATTTGCCGAACATCTCAATGGCTTCGATAACGCGTGGATCATCGAACTTGATCTCGTTGGTTACCCATTGATCATACACCTCGGGAGGCTGCGTGCGGAGCATCATGTCCTCTACCCAGTCCGTCGCTGGCCAGCCAGTGGCCGGGCCGGAACCGAGCCCGATACACCACGGCGTATCGCCGTCGGCCACAATCTGATCGGAGAGGGCGATCAGGCTTTCCATCGTCTCGGGCACTTCGTAGCCCGCATCCTCAAAATTTTCTGGAACGTACCAGACAAGCGATTTGAGGTTGATGTTGAAGAAGAAGCCAAACAGCTGATCTTCGCCGCTGCCGTCAGAATACGTACCAAGATCGACCCATGAAGGTCCGGCTGCGAAGCTGTCAGAAATCCAGTCGGCCATTTCCGAACCGAGCGGGGTGAGGAAACCGCGCGAAGCCATATCTGAAGCAAGGCCCGGCTGCGGAAAAACGGCGATGTTGGGCGCTGAACCTGCTTCGGCGTCTATCATGATCTGCTGCTCGAAGCCGTCTGATCCCTGATAAACGACATCTGCACCCGTTGCCGCCGCAAAATAGGCGAGCATGTTGCGGAATTTATCATCCTCCGGCGCCAGCCAGGGGCCTGAAATCGTGACCTTCTGGCCGGTGAAATCGTTGGCGTCGGCGAATTCCGAATAGCCCTCCCAGGTGAAGTCTCCCTCTCCCGGCGCGACCATCAGGTTCGCGTGGTTATCCGCCAAAACCACCCCCGCGCTGAACGCGAGGGCTGTTGTGCAACTCAAAAGAGTGCGTTTCATGGATTTTCCCCTCAATCCGGGCTGCTACTTCAGTGCTTCCCAGGAAGACTGAATATCTGATGCAACCGCTGCGGCGTCTTTACCGCCAGCATAATCCACCATACCCGTCCAGAACGTCCCGGCACCAACACCGCCCGGCATCAGATCGGAGCCATCAAACCGGAAGGTTGTGGCGTCGAGAAGGATGCCACCCATGGATTTGAGGGCATCCGTTGCGTAGACGTCCGTGTTCACACCCTTATGCGGTGTGAGAAAGCCGTTCTGGGCCATCCAGACTTCATGCGCGATAGGTGACTTCAGGAACTCCATCAACGCGCGCGCCGCTGGGCTATCGTTCGTGATGGCGAAAAGCGTGCCAGCGCCGAGAACCGGAGAGCCAAGATCCTTGCCCGCATAGGCCGGGAAATAGAAGAAGTCAGCGTCAGCGTCCGCGCCTACTTCTGTACCTTCGGGGAAGAAGGCCGGGATGAAGGATGCCTGTTTGTGCAGATAGCACTGCGGCGGCGAGGAGAATAGACCCTTGGGGCTATCGCGGAAATCGGTGGATGCGACAACGCCTGCGCCACCAGCTACATAATCATCGTTGCGAGCGAACGCGCCAAACTCTTCAATGGCGGCCACAACCTTCGGATCATCGAAGGGGATCTCGTTGGCGACCCATGCGTCATAAACTTCGGGTGGCTGGGTGCGGAGCATCATATCCTCAACCCAATCGGTTGCAGGCCAGCCTGTTGCACCCCCGGAACCGAGCCCGATGCACCAAGGCGTATCGCCATCGGCTACGATCTGATCCGTGAGTGCCTTCAGATCTTCGAGGGTTTCCGGTACTTCGTAGCCCGCATCCTCGAAATTCTCTGGCGAGTACCACACGAGGGATTTCACATCGACCTTGAAGAAGAAACCGTAAAGCTCATCGCTGCCATCGGCACCGGTATATGTGCCGAGATCTACCCAAGATTCGCCAGCAGCATAGTTATCGCGGACCCAGGCGGCTGTTTCGTCGCCCAACGCGGAAAGGAAGCCGCGGCGGGCCATGTCGGAGGCAAGGCCGGGCTGGGGGAAGACGGACACGTTGGGAGCAGAGCCTGCCTCGGCATCAATCACGATCTGCTGCTCGAAGCTGTCGGAGCCGGTGTACTTGACATCGGCGCCAGTGGCCGCTGCGAAATAGGCAAGTACGTTTTCAACTGTTTCCTGATCGGGGCCAAGCCACGGGCCGAACACGGTAACCTGCTCGCCATTAAGCTGAGTTTCCTTCAGCGCCTCATAGCTCTCCCAATTGAATCTGTCATCTTCGCCCGGAGCGAACAGCAGGTTCGCATGGCCATCAGCCATAGCCGTTCCTGCCGTGAGCGCGAGCGCTGCACTGCATCCTAGAAGCAGATTTTTCATGTGTCGTCCTCCCTAAAGACTGTTCCCAGTCAAAACGATCGCTTTGCGATTCGTAAACCTCTGCGTGTTTCAAACCGCTTTGAATTTTGAGTAAACATGACCAGAGCGGCCAGACCTGTCAACCGGGAATGGGAGGAGCGAGGTTACGTGGTCTTGCGCTTACGTAAAGTTCAGCGTTATCGTCCAGAGCGTTTGGGAGGCGGAATTCTGTGAATCTGAAGGAACTATCGGAGCTGCTCGGGCTTTCGCCGACAACCGTGAGCCGTGCGCTGAACGGCTACCCTGAGGTGAATGTCGATACAAAGCGGCGGGTTGAGGCTGCGGCGGCAGAACATGGCTACGCGCCCAACACGATGGCGCGAAGGCTTGCGACAGGCCGTACGATGGGCATCGGCCATGTCGTGCCGCTTGGTGAGCATGACATGATAAATCCGATCTTCGCGGAGTTTATCGCCGGTGCGGGGGAAGCGTACTCCAAGGCCGGATATAATATGATCCTGAGCGTTGTTCCCAAGGAGAAGGAACTGGATACTTACCGGGCGATGGCCGCCTCCCAGAATGTGGACGGCGTGATTGTGCACGCACCGCTGGTGAACGATCCGCGAATGAAGTGCCTCGTGGATCTCGGGTTGCCGTTCATTGTACATGGCCGCAGCCACTCAGAGGGAGAAGCCCCCTATTGCTGGCTGGATATTCGTAACAAGGATGCGTTCTTTCATGCGACGGAACGGCTGACTGGCCTAGGGCACAAGAGGATTGCTTTGTTGAACGGCCTGCCTTCCATGATGTTCGCGCGGCGTCGACTGGAAGGTTTTGAGGGTGCGATGGAAGCGGCTGGGCTGAAAGTCGACCCTGCTCTCATACGCGGGGCGGATATGACGGAGCCCTTTGGATATGAGGCAGCTTCGGCCCTTCTGGCAAAGGTAGACCGGCCGACGGCTTTCCTGTGTTCAAGTTTGACGGTGGCGTTGGGTGTGAACCGCGCGGTTTCCGAGATAGGCCTGCAGCTTGGCCGGGATATCTCTCTTATCACGCATGATGATGCCATGTCATTCCTGCCAAACGGAGGCAGCATGCCTATGTTCGCCTCGACCAAATCCTCCGTGCGAGAAGCGGGCTACCGCGCGGCCGAGATGCTGATCGATCTGATTGAGGGCCGTGTAATGGGACCGGTGACAGAGCTTTGGGATGTGCCATTCCTTGATGGTGCCTCGCTGGGGCCAGCACCCAGAGAATGAATATGCGGTTGCGGCGAAGCGATTTTCCGGATGGATTTCAGTTTGGTGCGGCAACCTCCGCCTATCAGATTGAGGGGCATGGGTTCGGAGGCGCAGGCTCCACCCACTGGGACAGTTTCGCCACCGGCCCCGGCAATGTGATGCGGGGTGAGAACGGTGCGGTCGCGTGCGATCATTACAACAGGTGGGAAAGCGATCTCGATCTGATGGAGGCTGCGGGCCTGGATGCCTATCGCTTTTCCACCTCCTGGGCGCGCGTTCTGCCGGAGGGGCGCGGGGCGGTTAATGCCGAGGGCCTTGATTTCTATGACAGGCTGGTGGACGGACTGCTGGCACGAGGGATTGCCCCCTACGCCACTCTGTATCACTGGGAAATGCCATCAGCCTTGGCGGATCTGGGCGGATGGATGAACGGCGATGTAGCGGGTTGGTTTGCTGATTACACAGAAATTATCATGGGTCGGATCGGGGATCGGGTGGAGGCTACGGCGACGATCAACGAGCTGTGGTGCGTTGCATGGCTGAGCCACTTTCTCGGGCACCACGCGCCTGGCATGAGGGATATCCGGGCCGCAGCGCGAGCCATGCATCATGTACTTCTGGCCCACGGGCACGCCGTGCAAGCCGCGAGGGCACTGGGGTTCGACAATCTTGGTCTGGTGACCAATCTGGAGTACACTGAGCCTGCCGATGAGAGCGTCGAAGCGGCTGAGGCAGCCTCAGTGCAGGACGCGCTTTATAATCAGTGGTTTCTGGGTGCTGTGTTCAAGCAGGAATATCCGACGGTGGCGTTGGCGGGGCTGGAACGCCATCTGCCGAAGGGCTGGCAAGATGATTTTGGTGTGATCGGTACACCCGTGGACTGGGTTGGGATCAACTATTACACACGAAAATTGGTGAAACCGGGGCCCTCGGGCATGTTCTGTGACATTGTGGATCTTCCGGGTAACTTGCCAAAGACGGCAATGGATTGGGAGATATACCCTGAGGGCCTGAGCTATTTTCTGGAGCGGGTTCAGCGGGAGTATACCGGGGACACGCCCTTGTTCATCACGGAAAACGGGATGGCGAGCCTTGATCGTATGGGTGCAGACGGACGTATCGAGGATTGGGCGCGGAGCGCCTTTCTAGATGCGCATTTTGCGGCAGCCCTGCGGGCGATTGAAGCCGGTGTGCCTTTAAAGGGATACTTCGTCTGGTCGCTTCTCGACAATTTCGAGTGGGCGTTTGGCTATGACAAGCGGTTCGGCATGATCCATGTGGATTTTAAAACGCAGGTGCGCACGCCAAAGCAGAGCTGGCTGGATTTTACCGAAGCCCTCAAGCGCTGAGCGCGATAAGGCGAAAGCGATCCCGCATCAGAAACCGGCCGGTGAGAAGCAATGCCGAAAGGCCAAGACCGACTGCAAGGCCCGTCCACACACCCACGCCGCCCATACCGGCCGGGAACGCGAGAAACCACGCGATGGGAACGCCAACGGCCCAGTAGCTGAAAACAGCCATCAGCATCGGCACTTTGATATCTTTTATCCCCCGCAGGAGGCCGATGGATATTACCTGAAGGGTATCCACAATCTGGAAGGCGGCAGCGACGGCAAGAAGGGGAACGCCATAGGCGACGATGCGGGCAGCATCCTTGTTTGTGGCCTCATCGATGAAAGAGCCGATCAGAGGCACGGGGATGAGCCAGAGGACGATGGCGGCGGCGGCCGCGAACCCAAGTGCCAACAGCAAAACAGTGGCTCCCGCCCGGCCGAGGCCCAACGCATCCCTTCGACCCACAGCGCGGCCGGCCCGCACGGTGGCCGCCGAAGACAGGCCGAGGGGGATCATGAAGACCACGGAAATCACCTGAAGCGCGATCCCGTGAGCAGCCAAAGGTATCGTGCCCAACTGGCCGATCATGAGAGAAGCGGCGGCGAAGAGACCAACTTCGGCCAAAAGGGCAGCGCTTATGGCGAAGCCCATGCGTATTATCTCTCGCATGGCATCCCAATCGGGGCGCCAGAGCCGGACAAACACGCCGTACCTGCGCAGATCTTCCTTGGCACGTGCATAGATTATAAGCACCAGCATTGTGAGGGAGACAGTGGCAACAGAGGCGATAGCAGCACCTTCGATTCCAAGGGCAGGAGCCCCGAGATTGCCGAAGATCAGTACCCAGTTTAGGAAGACGTTCAGAACCACGCCGGACACTGTGGCCCAGAACACGATGCCAGCCCGCTCCAGCGCGGCAAGATAACTTCGGAAGACTGCCACGATAACGGTTGGGAAAAGCCCCAGAAAAGCGATGCGAAGATAATCCTGCGCGAGGCTTGAGAGATCCGGCTTTTGCCAGAGCGCCAGAAGGATCGCCTCAGAAAACCAAAGAAGCGGGGCGAGAACGAACGCCATGGCGAGCACTGCCCAGAAGCCCATGCGGATGGCGCGGCGAACCCCGCGCACATCTTCCTGCGCGGCTGCGCTGGACGCGAGTGGCACAACTGCGTGAGCAAACCCTGTGCAGATGATGAAGATGACAAAGAAGAGCTGGGTCGCAAGCACGCTGGCAGCCAGTTCCGTTGCTCCGAGCCACCCGATCATCACGGTATCGGTGACATGAATTGCCATTTGCGCAAGCTGCACGCCAATGAGAGGCAGGCCCAGCTTTAGCGTGGCGCGAATATGGCCGGGCCAGCTTGGATCCTGCTGTGCGGGAACGGGCTTTTCTGCGAGTGCGGACAATTGAAGTGTTGGCTTTCTGAAATCACGCGGGTTCTGACCCGAGCCTCTCGTCTCTATGACAAATCAGAAAGGGAGGCAAACACTGTGCATCTGGCCTCAAAAACGCGAAAGCCCCGAGATTGCCCGGGGCTTTCTGGAAAAAGGCTGGGTGTGCTTCAGCTTTCGCCGGCAAGCATCGCCTCTGCTTCCTCAAAGAGCTCTGCGTAGCGCGCCTTCGCCTTACCGCGTTGGCGCACGCCCTTGGCTTCCTCAAAATTCACCATCGCGTCGCCGACAAGGATAAGGCCAACCATTCCTACTGTTTTGTGAGGTGTACAGTTGAAACCGTATGTGCCGTCCGCTTCCACGGTCATCTCAAAATCGTCGTTGATCTTGGATTTCCACTCTTCCACGCCCTCAGGCAACATATCGTCGGTGGACTCAGAGTTATGCCCTTTATCCGTAGAGATAAATTTGATTGTATCCCCAGGATTTGCCCGGATCAGGGATGGAACAAAAACCATACGCTGCTTTGGATCATCGGGGTGCTTGTTGAGCATCTGCACTTCAATCGTTTTCGGGCTGTGGCCATCTGCGAGTGCGCTGAGTGGTGCGCCGACGCCAGCCGCCAGAAGTGTTGAGCCCATTAGACCGAGATGTTTGCGGCGTGTGATTTTCATTATCGTCTCCTCATTTCAATCGTTCATTTACTCACTTAACGGACTCAACACGTAAATCGAGGGCCAGTTCCGAAAATTTACCAAATTGCCATGGATGTGACCGTTTGTGACAAGCTTAGGCAACTGCACGTGCGAGAGCGCAATGCTTCCAGAGTTCTCCCAGTGCGAAGACGAGGTGCTCTATATCCGCATCCGTGTGCATGGGGCCCGGAGTGAACCGCAGGCGCTCCGTACCCTTTGGCACTGTGGGATAGTTGATGGGCTGCACATAGACACCGTATTCATCCAGCATGACATCCGAGATCATCTTGCACTTGACCGGATCTTTGACCATCACCGGTACAATGTGGCTGGGATTATCGATATGCGGGATGCCTGCCTTATCGAGAGCAGTGCGCAGTTTTGCTACCTGACGGCGCTGGCGCTGGCGCTCCATCTCGCTTTCCTTGAGATGCTTTATGGAGGCAAGCGCACCAGCAGCTACTGCAGGCGGCAGAGCGGTGGTGAAGATAAAGCCCGAGGCAAAGGACCGTATGAAATCGCAGAGCGCCGCTGAGCCGGTAATGTACCCGCCCATCACACCAAACGCCTTACCAAGCGTGCCTTCGATGAGAGTGATGCGATCCATAAGGCCTTCACGTTCCGCCACACCGGCACCGCGCGGACCGTACATGCCGACGGCATGGACTTCATCGATATAGGTCATCGCGCCAAATTCATCGGCGAGGTCGCAGACCTCCTTGATCGGGGCGATGTCTCCATCCATTGAATAGACCGATTCGAAGGCGATTATCTTGGTCGCATCGGGCGCGCATTCCTCCAGCTTCCGCCGCAGGTCCTCCATATCATTGTGGTTCCAGATCTTCTTATCGCACTTGGCCTGGCGGATGCCCTCGATCATTGATGCGTGATTGAGCGCATCGGAGAGGATCACCGCGTTTGGCAATCGCGAACCAAGGGTACCAAGGCTGGCCCAGTTGGAGACATAACCGGATGTGAATAGAAGCGCATCTTCCTTGTGATGAAGATCGGCCAATTCTCTTTCGAGCTGCACGTGATAATGATTGGTGCCCGAAATGTTACGGGTACCGCCTGCACCTGCACCTGATTTTTCGAGTGTATCGTGCATCGCCTGCAGCACGGCCGGATGCTGGCCCATGCAGAGATAATCATTGGAGCACCAGACGGTGACATCGCGCTGTTCATCATCGGTGTGACGCACCGCTTTTGGATACGCGCCCTGATAGCGCTCCAGTTCCGCGAAGACACGATAATTGCCCTCTGACCGGAGAGTGGAAAGCTGGGCTTCAAACAGCGCGTCAAATTCCATGGCGTCGTCTTTCTTCATTATCGATGGGCGTTATGTCATTTAAAGCGTCTTTTGGCGAGGGGAGAATCCAGCGCCACAAAGCCGCATCTGGCAGGGGAAGCACCATCATCCAGTGCTCAAAAAGGGCCAGCGCTGTCAGGCTGGCGAGAAGGATAAAGCCAATCTCTGCTCCTGAGCCTGCGGGAGCATCGATTGCGCGCTCGATCCAGCAGCCGGTAGCGAGGGTAAGGATAGTGATGCACCAGGGAAAAAAGGTGTTCATCGGTGCCTTGCGGAAATGGGTGGTGAGATGCCGGACAGGCCTTGGCAGGAACTCGTCGTTGATGTTGGGCACACCAAGATAGACGTTCAGCTTGGCGAAAATTCGGGCCACGAACAGGATCAGGAATGTAAGGATCGCCGTATGGTTTGGCTCACCCATTGAGAGCAAAGTGATGAGCACAATGGAAAGAACGAGCGCCATCTCGGAATAGGCAATAGCCCCCCATGCGCGAAGGAATCGCTCCAGTCCGTAAGTGTCTGGTGGGTTGGGTTTAGCGTTTGGGCCCGTAAGAACACCCGCGAGAAAGGCCATCTCAAACCAGCCCCAGACAAGGAGAGCGGATGTGAAGCCCACATAGGCCCCCTTTACGGAGGTGTCATCCAGCGAGGCTACGATGCCTGCGCAGCCCAGCATGAGTACCGGCACAGCCATGATAACGGACATGAGGTAGCCATCCGGCCCCGTCTTTTCCGCGCGGCTGACGATGAAGAGGATTGCTCCGGTGGAAAACCACCAAAGGAAAACGGCAAAGAGGGTTGCACCCAGCATCACAATGCTCCCACGAAAACGGAGACGTATGAGGTATGCAGGGTGCTATGCTTCATCAGTAAGCCGGTACCATGTGGCTGCTTTCCGGCACGGTATTGCGCTTGACGGGCAGGAAATAGAGCTGAAGGAAGGTAACCCCGGCCCGCGCCATCGCCCATTTGTGGCGGAACCAGCCGCCCACACCACCAGCCTTCACGGCGGCTTCCGCCTCAATGAAGATGGCGTTCATGCGACGCAGCAGCGGCAACCATTTCGGATGGTCGATATCGAGCTCAATCGGGAAGATCTGGCGGGCAATCTCAGATGTGGTACGGAAGACCTTCTGGTCATACTCCTCGATGTCGATACCCAGCGCCTCATGAAATGCGGGGCGCGCATGATCGCGCACGAACATAGTGGCGTAGACGGCCACGAGGAAAAAGCGGATCCACCAGACATTGCGGCCAGAGGTAAGCTTCGGGTCCGTCCGCATCAGGAGGGCGAAGGCCTCACCGTGGCTAAACTCGTCATTGCACCACTCCTCGAACCATTTGAAGATCGGGTGGAAGCGGTTTTCCGGGTGTTTTTCGAGGTGTCGGAAAATCGTGATGTAACGCGCATAGCCGATCTTCTCCGAGAGATACGTAGCGTAGTAGATGAACTTCGGCTTGAAATAGGTGTATTTCTTTGTCTTCGTCAGGAAGCCCAGATTTACACCAATCCCCGCCTCTTTGAGGGCGTCATTGATGAAGCCTGCATGACGCGCCTCATCCCGGCTCATATACTTGAACAGCTCGCAGATATCCGGGTTGGACCCGCGGCGCTTCATCTCCTTGTAGAGTACGCAGCCGGAGAATTCAGCCGTGAGTGATGACACGAGGAAATCAATCAGTTCGACACGGAGTTTCGGATCCAACGCGTCAAAATCGATCTCATCCCAGGCTTCTGTCTTCTTGAAGTGCTTCTTGTTCGGATCTGAACGCATCTGAGCGATCAGGCGATCCCACTCACCGCGTACCGGAGTGACATCAATCGCATCCATCTCATCAAAATCGGTGGTGTAGAAGCGGGGATTGAGGAGCGTTGTCTCCTGCGCCATCTCGGTTGTCTTGGTAACGTTGGGGATATCGGAATAGGCGTTCATAGCGTGATCTCCTCTGAGAATGCGAACTCACACAATTCCATGAACTCAAAATCACCTGTCAGCTTTGTCCAGGTGCGTTCCAGCCAATTGGCGCGGGTGATGGTGGCGGTGCGGTCCTCGGTGATCACCTCGCCATACGCGGCCATGATCGGCGCGCCGTGCACCAGCACTTCATCGCCAGGATTGATAACGGCACCGTTGTTGAAGCGCACATGCGCGTGGAGACTCTCAAACAAATGGCTGACTTCTACCGTACAGGGGGCATCTTCCTTTGCCCGCGTGAACAATCCCATCTCTCTCTCCTCTCTGTTACCCGTTGGCTGCATCCAGAACCGCGTTCCAATGGCGCGCGTTATCCTGGCCGAAGCCTACAAGGTTGATTTTCCAACCCGATGCATCATCCCGAAGACCAATGCGGCCGTCGGCAAAGCGGATGAGTGCGATGGGTGGGTTCTCTGTAATATTTGTTTTCTTCCTGTTGAAATCCAAAGCATTGCGAACGACGGTTATAAAGCCTCGCTCTGTTGCAGGGTGATCGAAAAGAACCGTCCCGTCCATATCTGTGACAATAGTTCCACCATCGCCCCGGTCTTTGATCTGGATCATGAGGGTCTGCACCGGGGCCGCCGCGTGCCGCAGTGCAGAGGGCTCACGCCCCGAAAGCACCGCAAAAACGGTGAGTGACAGTGCGAAAAGTACGAGGGCTGCCATTCCGATCAGAAGGGCCCGGGGCACAAGCTGATCATGATCTGAAACGAGCTTGGCGTGATTGTTGGCTTGCATCAGTCCCTCCCTCACTCGGCCGCGATAGGTTGGGCTGAAGGAGGCGTTACGGCAAGCTCGGACGTGATCTGTTCCACCCGCTTTTCGGCCGCTTCACCCAGAATGCGCGCTACGTTGGCGACATCAGGGATGGCGCGAAGTGTGGGCTGTGTGCGTTTCATCACCCAGGGGCGAACATGCGGCCAAAGGACAAGGTAGGAGAAGCGTGTATCTCCCTTAAGATCCAGGTGGATCGAGCCTGTGCCGTTTTTGGCAAGCGCGAGATCGGCCTTGGAAATCCAGCGGAAGGGTATGTTGAGCGTGATGTTCAACGCCGCACCAATGCGCATACCTACCCTGTGCGAGGTGATGGTATAAACGGTGGTTTTGGCAAATGCCCATGCGGAGAGGAGAATGATGGCAGAGAGGGCTGCCCCCAAGATCACATAGAAGCTGGCAGCACCGATGCCTGCCTGTACACCGAGATCTGCCGCAACAGCGCCGCCGCGCAAGACGGCAGCAATGCTAAAATAGCCGATCACCCAATGAATATTCATCGACGCCTTGGCCAGTTCCCATACTTTGGGCGCACCCTGCCAGAAGATCGTCTCACCCTCGGGAAGGGCTTCCGGCAGGCCTTTGACGGGCTCGATTTCAAAATCATCATGGGGCATCGGTCTCTCTCCTTACCGTTGCGGTTGCAATTTGTGCGTGGCGCCGCAGGCCACGCACCTTGGCTCAGTTGGCGTACATCTCACCACCGGCGTAGTAGGCCGAGATCTTTTCCTCCTCGAGAAGCGTTACCTCCGTTGAGGATTTGGTAGTCGGAACACCAGCAAAATAACTGGCTGGCAGGGATTTAACTTTCACGCCGCCACTTGTAATCCGTGCCATTGTCATCGGGATCAGGCGCTTGCCACCGGATGTAAGCTCGACCTCAAGATAGCGGACCAGAAACTCGGGCTTGTCGAGCCACATGTCCGTGCACTTGCCCGCGACTTCGCCATCACGACCTAGCACATCCATACCGCGCGGGTCGCGACCTGCCGCGTGGGTAAATTCCGCATTGGCCGCCATCGGGCCGATCTTTGGATGGCCGTGACCATCAAGTTCCGGCCAATCCTGACGCTCCGCCCATGCCGCTGGGCCAACACCATCTTCCAGCGGGTTTCCCGTCGGCTCAAACGGATAGCCGTCGGACTGTAAAGTCCGCTCTAAAGCCAGTTCGCGTGTTTCTACCCGGTCTTCCGGAACAGTAACGTCGCCGCGCCCGTGGGGCATCTTGAAGGTCTTGGGATCCGGCACCGGATAGGGGCCCTGATTGGGCGCGGTTTCGCCATCGTCATTCACAAGCGGATAGCCTTCGCGCATATTCTCGCGCTGAAGGTAGATGATGAGCCCCGCGAAGAAGACCCAAAAGGCATAAAGCGCCAGCTGAGCAAGGTCGAAATTTCCGAAAAATGTCTCTGACATCTGAGTGCTCCTTTCAGGAAGGGAATTCTGCGAGACCGAACTTCTGGTCTGCGACAGGTTTCGGGCGGCCCACCCGCACAAGCGGACCGATTGCCACGAGTGTGGCGAAGAGGATGGCTATTTCGATGTGATAGACCATCGTGTAGCCGATGAAGGGTGTATTGAGGCCGGGCCCGAGAGCGCCGGTTGAGGCGATTTGTGTGACGCCATCCCGGATCGTACCACCAAGAGCGATGCCGACACCCGCCGCCGTGGCCTGTGCGGCACCCCATGCACCAAGTGCCAGGCCCGCGCCAGCGGAGGTGGTTTTTGAAAGCATCATGGCTGAAGTAAGGGTGGAGACTGCAAAGAGACCGGCACCGTAGCCGATCATCGCCGCGCCCGCGTAGAAAAGTGTGGCTGTCTCGAACGGTGCTGAAAAGACGATGGCCGAGAAAGCGACGACGCCTGCCATGCAAGCTTGAGCGGCCAGACGAACGGGGTCTGCACCGTTTGCCAGCCAGCGAGCGGCAAGTGCAAAGCCGATCAGTGCACCACCTGCCCAAAGTGCCGTGACAAGAGTGGTGGCAGCTACGGAGAGCCCGAGGATCTGGCCGCCATAGGGCTCAAGAAGAACGTCCTGCATTGAGAAGGCGCAAGTACCAAGCGCAACAACCGCAAGCAGGCGCCCGGCCTGCCCACCGGACATGAGATCTGCCCAAGCTTCCCGGAAAGCAGGCCGAGGAACAGCCCGCTCTTCGCGGCTCATCGGAGCCATCTGCTCCTGCTTCCAGAGCGCGATGACGTTGAGCAGGAGCGTCATGACAGCCGCGCCCTGCACGACCTGAATGAGCCGGAACTTGGAGAAATCCGAGAGGAGCCAGCCGAACACAAGCGCGCTAATGCCCATGCCCACGAGGAACATAACGTAGAGGAGTGCAACGACACGTGGGCGGGTCTCGTCCGTTGCCTTGTCAGACGCCAGCGCAAGGCCAGCGGTTTGCGTCATGTGAAGGCCAAGGCCTGTCATTACGAAAGCGACGGCCGCAAAGGCCTCTCCGGCCCATTCCGGGCCGTGGGTTTGATCGCCTGACAGCAGGATCAGAGAGAAGGGCATGATGGCAAGGCCGCCGAACTGATAAAGCGTGCCAAACCAGAGATAGGGCACACGTTTCCAGCCGATGGCGGATTTGTGTGTGTCTGACCGGAAGCCAAGAAGCGCGCGGAAGGGTGCGACCAGAACGGGGAGTGCGATCATGATCGCAACCAGCATCGCCGGTACCGACAGTTCCACGATCATGACGCGGTTGAGCGTACCAAGAAGCATAACTGTGGCCATACCGACAGAGACCTGGAAGAGCGAGAGGCGGAGAAGCCGGCCGATGGGCAAGCCTTCGCTGGCCGCATCTGCAAAGGGCAGCATATTGAGCGTAAATTGAGTCAGCGGATGCCGCTCTTTGCTCATTGCTTGCGGACCTCCATCGACTGGCTGATATAGAAGCCGGATTTGACGCGCGTGCCCTCTCTCAGAGAAAGCGTTTCATGCAGATGCTTTGCAAGTTGCTTCTGGCTGGTTGGCACGATCGCTGGCGAACGATCACCATGTGGGAAGAGTTTGCCCGCTATATGCATCGCACGAAGGGCCGGTGTGTCTGGCGCTACCGTAAACACAATCGCCTGACGCGCCCGAACAGCGAGTTTGGAGAGCGCCTCTGCGGCGTCTACCGGGCGATAGTGGATGAGGCTGTCCATCGCGACGATATAGTCAAAGCTCCCAAAGGATGGATCAAGCATGTCACCTGTGCAGTATGTGATCTGACTTTGCAGAGCCTCGGGTGTTGTCTTGGTAGCCATATCGAGAAGGTTGGGTGATATATCCACACCCACGACCTCCGCACCGTTGGCCGCCAGTTCGTGGGAGAGTTGCCCGGCCCCGCAACCGGCATCGAGAACGCGGCAGCCGGTAAGATCCTCTGGCAGACGTGCGAGCAACGCCTTGCGCATCGCTGTACGGCCCGCACGAACCGTTTCGCGAATGCGCGAAACCGGCGCATCCGACATCAGACGTTTCCAGGCCTCATTGGCAGTGCCATCGAAATAGGTCTCGAGCTTGCCGCGTGTGGTTTGGTATGTGCTGCTCATTCAATCGAACCCCAGCAACTCGAAGATATGCCGGTCTTCCAGCGGAGCGGGTGCAAGGGGATCCGTGCCCGCGTACAGGTGCTCGGCCAGTTTGACATATTCCTTTTGCACGCCAACCGTCTCTTCATCGTCGCCCATCTCGAAAAGGGTGCATTTCTTGAGACGGGACCGGCGGATGGAATCGAGATCGGGGAGATGGGCAAGACGCTTGAAGCCCACTGTATCGCAGTAGCGATCAACCTCATCGGTATCCTTGGAGCGGTTGGCAACGCAGCCCGCGAGGCGAACGTTATAGTTCTTTGCCTTTGCCTGTACGGCCGCAATGATCCGGTTCATCGCATAGATTGAATCGAAGTCGTTGGCCGTGACAATCAGGGCACGGTCCGCATGCTGGAGCGGAGCTGCAAAACCACCGCAGACGACATCACCCAGAACATCGAAGATCACGACATCTGTATCTTGCAGCATGTGGTGTTGCTTCAGGAGCTTCACGGTTTGCCCAACGACATAACCTCCGCAACCGGTGCCAGCTGGAGGCCCACCTGCTTCGACGCATTTTACGCCATTGTAGCCTTCGTACACAAAGTCTTCTGGGCGCAACTCTTCTGCGTGGAAATCCACATCCTTCAGCACGTCGATTACGGTGGGCATCAGCTTTTTGGTGAGGGTGAACGTGCTGTCATGCTTTGGGTCGCAGCCGATTTGCAGAACACGGTGGCCGAGTTTGGAGAAGGCGACGGACAGATTTGACGAGGTCGTCGATTTCCCGATTCCACCCTTGCCATAGACGGCGAAAACCTTCGCGCCCTCGATCTTGATCGACATATCCTGCTGTACCTGAACGGAGCCTTCGCCGTCTTCGCCACGCAATATCGGAGCCTTGTCTAGCGGTGCCATATGTCTCTCCTCATATGCATTTTCATTCTGCAGCCACTCCCTCGATGCCAACCCCTTCGAGCCGGTCTTCCAGCTCTTCCGCACCTTCGCGGAGAGCTTCGAGTGTCGCGTCGTCGGGTTGCCAATAGTCACGTTCGTGGGCTTCAAGCAGGCGGTTGGCCACCCGGGCGCTGGCTACCGGGTTCAACTCTGCGAGCCTGCGCCGCATGTTCTCATCAAGCACGAAGGTTTCGGTAAGACGCTGGTAAACCCATGGTTCGACCTGACCCGTGGTGGCCGACCAGCCCATCGTGTTGGTGACCTGCGCCTCGATCTGGCGCACACCTTCGTGGCCATGATCGAGAAGCCCCTCATACCATTTGGGGTTGAGCGCACGGGTGCGGGTTTCCAGCGCCACTTGTTCGGTGAGTGTGCGGACCTTGCCATCCCCGCGCGTTTGATCACCGATGTAGACGGGCGCATCCGTACCTTTTGCCCGCTTCACGGCACGGCCTACACCGCCGAGTGTGTCGAAGTAGTGATCCACCGTGGTCACGCCCAGTTCGATGCTCTCGAGGTTCTGGTAGGCGAGATCGACATCCGCCAGCATTATTTGCAGAAGCGCCTTGCGGTTGGTGGATTTACCATTCCGCCCATATGCAAACCCTTTGCGGGCCTCATAGGCGTCAGCCAGTTCCTCTTCTTCGCCCCATGCGCCACTGTCGATCAGATGGTTGACGTTGGAGCCGTAAGCCCCTTCCGCGTTCGAGAAAACGCGTAGAGCGGCTGTTTCGATGTCGCAATCCTGCTTCTTGGCGTACTCGAGAGCATGCGCCCTTATGTAGTTCTGATCCAAAGGCTCGTCTGCTGTGGCAGCAAGGTAGGCCGCTTCGGCGAGGAGCTTAATCTGGAGGGGAAGGAGATCGCGGAAAATGCCCGAAAGGGTCATCACCACGTCGATCCGTGGACGCGTGAGTTCATCCAGAGGAATAAGATCGGCACCAGAGAGGCGGCCAAAACCATCAAAACGGGGTTTTGCGCCCATTAGGCTGAGCGCCTGAGCGATCGGACCACCATCGGACTTGATGTTATCAGCGCCCCAAAGGACGAGAGCGATGGAACGGGGCAGGTCGGCGTTTGTTTCCAGATGCTTGGCGAGGATACGGTCCGCCTGACGCGCGCCATCCTGCATCGCGAAGGCTGTCGGCATGCGAAAGGGATCGAATGCGTGAATATTGCGGCCCGTGGGGAGAATCTGTGGCGAGCGAAGGAGATCACCGCCCGGAACGGGGCGGATGAAATGACCGCCGAGGGCGCGCAGGAGGGCTGGCGTCTCATGATCTTCAGCCATGAGGCGACCGGCACGCGCTATGGCTTCCTCCGTGGCATCGGGCACTTCCGCCATTGCGGCCATCAGGTCGGCACGCGCCGCCTCACTGGGAGGCTGGCCAACGACATGAAGGCCCTGCGGGATGAGGGCTTCCTCATATTCGTGAAGTTTGGCGATGAGTCTGGTGGCTTCGGCTGTGCGATCCGCCCACTCCGCTTCTACAAGGTCCAGTTCGTCCGCCTGCGCTTCGATCAGCGCCAGAAGCTCCGGGATTTCAGCAGCATCAGGTGGGGCTGCACGCCAACGATCAAGGCTTGCCTTCAGCTCTTGCAAGCCCTTGTAGAGCCCAGCCTGCGTTACGGGTGGCGTGAGGTGGCTTACGGTAACTGCGCCGGACCGACGTTTCGCAAGTGTGGCTTCGGAGGGGTTGTTTGCAGCATAGAGATATACATTTGGCATATCGCCAATCAGGCGGTCCGGCCAGCAATCGCCACTCATTCCGGTTTGCTTACCCGGCATGAATTCAAGTGCGCCATGCATCCCGAAATGAAGGCAGACATCGGCTTTGAATTCGCTCCGAATATAGCGATAGAAGGCACCGAATGCGTGTGTCGGGGCGAAACCTTTCTCGAAGAGGAGGCGCATCGGATCGCCCTCGTAGCCAAAAGCAGGCTGGATGCCGACGAAAAGGTTGCCGAATTGACGGCCAAGAACAAAAACACCCGCACCATCGCTTTGCTGTTTGCCCGGTGCGGGCCCCCATTGCGCTTCCACGTCGGCAAGATACGGGTCTTCAGCAACAATGCGGTCTGCCGGTATATGGGCGGCAACATTGGCCTCCTGGCCATATCTCTTAGCACTGCCTTCCAGCAGGCTTTCGCGAAGCGCTTCGACACTTGCGGGCATCTCGATCTGATGGCCCTCGCGAGCCATCGCGCCCATAACATTGAAGAGGCTTTCAATGACGCCGAGATGAGCGGCAGTGCCGACCGCACCAGCATTAGGAGGGAAACCGTAGAGAACGATGGCCGTTTTGCGTTTTGCTGTTTTGGAGCGGCGGAGCGCTGTGAGTTTGGCAGCGCGATCAGCGAGGCGCTCCACGCGATCAGGTGCGGGTGCCATCGTGCGGGCAGCTGTGCCCGAACGACCGCCAAAGATCATCGGGTTAGTGGCTCCGTCTATTTCCGGGAGCGCTATCAGCATCGTAGCCTCAACCGGCGTAAGGCCACCGCAAGCATCTTGCCACTGATCGAGCGTTTGAAACTCGAGCGCATGGGCTGCAACATAGGGAACATCGAGCGCTGCGAGTGCATCTTCAGCCGCTTTGCTATCGTTATAGGCCGGGCCGCCGACAAGGCTGAAACCGGTCAGCGAGATAAGGCAATCGATTTTGGATTTGCCATCCTTCGCGAAATAGGCGTCGATTGCCGGACGCCCATCCAAGCCACTTGCAAACGCAGGCAGGACGTGAAGGCCACGGGCCTCAAGCGCTTCTATAACGGCGTCGTAATGCGCCGTATCACCAGCCAGCGCGTATGATCGCATGACCAGAAGGCCGACGGTTCCTTTGCAAGTTTTTGGTTTGGGCAAGTCGGCAAGATCTTCGGTGATGCGGCTCTTCAGTTTTGGGTGGTAGAGGCCGGTATCCGGATATGCGACGGGCTCTATGACCTTGAGGTCTTTGCCCAGCTCTGCCCGCGGCCCTTTCGCGTAGGTGTGGACCATGTGGGAAACGAGACCAACAACGTTTTCGTCCGAGCCACCGAGCCAGTATTGCATGGCTAGAAAGTAGCTCCGGAGATCCTGTGCCTTTCCCGGGATGAAGCGGAGAATCCGGGGGAGGCGCCGGAGCATGGCCATCTGCTTGGCGCCGGAGGCACCGGATGGTTTCTTTGTGCCCCGAAGGCGCTTGAGGAGGCCAAGAGCGCCGGAGGCAGGTTGGCTCATATCCAGACGACCGAGTCTGGAAAGACGGACAATCTCTGTACCCGCGATGCAACCGACAAGCGCATCGCAGTGATCGCGGCGCGCCTTAAGCGCAGGCTCGATAGCGCGGATGTGTTCTTCAAGGAAAAGGAGGGTACAGATAATGATGTCGCCAGTAGCGACATCTGCTTTAGCGGCTTCCAATGCGCTGGGATTCTCACCCCATTCTGCAGCCGCATGAACGGAAAGCTTGAGGCCGGGGATCTTGCGCGCAAGCGTTGCCTCGGCGCGAGCGGCTGGCCCTGCAAGATGAGCATCCAAAGTGATGATCACGACATTGATGCCAGAGGTGGGCGCACTATCGAGCATAATGGGCCTTTGCATCATATAGTGTCTCGATGGAGATCGCGGTGATGCCCTTTTCTTCAGCAAACTTCTCGGTGTTGCGACGCGCCTTGCCGCGCACAAAAAACGGGATTTTACGAAGCTCCTTCTCGGCATCAGCCGCCCATTGGATCTCTGAAATCGGTATGGATCGCGCCTCAGCTTCGGTCGGCACGCATTCGGGCTCCGGGTCGGGCCTCGCTGCCGGGCTGTGGCCGCTGAGATGCGAGGGGCCTGCTGCGTCGTGAAACTCGAAATCTTCGCGGAACATGTGAAGAAGGTGCTCTTCAAGGCCCATTACAAGGGGATGGACCCATGTATCGAAAAGGACGTTTGCGCCTTCATACCCCATTTGCGGGCTATAGCGGGCCGGGAAATCCTGCACATGAACGGGAGCAGAAATAACGGCGCACGGGATGCCGAGGCGCTTGCCGATATGGCGCTCCATTTGCGTGCCGAGGATCAGTTCCGGCTGCAACGCCTCGATGGCAGCCTCAACCTCCAGGTAGTCATCCGTTATCAGAGGCTCTACACCATATGAGCTGGCAGCTGTACGGACGTCGCGTGCGAATTCACGGTTGTAGGCACCAAGGCCCACAACCTCGAAACCCATCTCGTCATTTGCGACGCGGGCCGCGGCTACAGCGTGGCTGGCATCCCCGAAAACGAAGACACGCTTTCCGGTAAGGTAGGTGCTGTCTACACTGGCACTCCACCACGGCAAACGAAGAGTGGATGTATCCGGCGTAAGCGTCGTGCCGAGGATTTCTTCAATTTCAGCGAGGAAATCCGCAGTTGCGCCAACGCCTATAGGAACAGTTCGGGTGTATTTCTGACCGAATTCCTTCTCAAGCCAACGGCAAGTTGTCTCCGCAATCTCGGGATAAAGCATGATGTTGAATTCTGCCGCGCCGAGACGTGCAAAATCCGATGGGCGGGCATCCAGCGGGCAGGACACATTTACCGCGATCCCGAGGTCAGAAAGGAGCCGCGTGATCTCTGCCACATCATCGCGATGGCGAAAGCCAAGGGCAGTGCCACCAATGATATTGCAAGTAAGCCGCTCTGCCTGCTGGCAGGGTTTCGCAAGTGCACGGGTGACCTGATAAAGCGTCTCGGATGCGCCCCAGTTTTCCTTGCGCTGGTAGCTGGGAAGTTCGAGTGCGATCACCGGAACGGGAATGCCCATGCTTTCCGCAAGGCCGCCCGGATCGTCTTGAATCAGCTCCGCTGTGCAAGACGCCCCCACAATCAACGCCTCTGGCTTGAACCGCTCATAGGCATCGCGGCAGGTCTGCTTGAAGAGATCAGCGGTATCAGAGCCCAGATCACGCGCCTGAAAAGTGGTATAGGTAACCGGCGGGCGATGGTTGCGCCGCTCGATCATCGTAAAAAGGAGATCCGCGTAAGTATCGCCCTGTGGTGCGTGAAGAACGTAGTGGAGGCCTTTCATTCCTGTCGCGATGCGCATCGCACCGACATGGGGCGGGCCCTCATATGTCCATACCGTAAGCTTCACGAAGCCCTCGCGGGGTGGATGGCTTCAATCATATTGCGGCGACGAAGAGGACGGGCGAAAAGGCCCGCAAGATCAGCTGCCTGCTCATAACCGTGAATTGGTGTAAACACCAATTCGATGGCCCACTTCGTGGCAAGGCCTTCCGCTTCCAGCGGGTTGGCAAGACCCAGGCCACACACCGAGAGATCTGGCCGAGACGTGCGGCACCTCTCCAACTGGAGGTCCACATCCTGGCCTTCAGAGAGCAAAGGAGCGCCGGGTATAAGCGCCAAATCCGCGCCCACTATACCCTTGTGGATATATGGCGAGCCAACCTCCAGCGGAACCATGCCGCATTCCGTTGCAAGGAACCGTGCGAGGGGGATCTCCAACTGACTGTCGGGGAAGAAGAACAAGGACTTACCACGTAGTGTCTCGGCCACTTTCGCGACAGCCTGAACCGCCCGTTCATGGCCAATTCGTGTTGCAGCGTCAAAGTCTGCGGAGGCGACCCCCATCGCCTCCGCCCCCCGACGCAACCAGCCCGTTGTGCCGTCTGCGCCGAAAGGAAATGGAGCCGCAAGATGTTGAGCGCCACGACGCTCCAAGGCTGCAGCCGTATCACCGAGAAAGGGTTGTGCAAGAAGAAAGCGGGTATTGCGCCCCACCGAAGGGGCAAGGGCGGCCTCCTTGGCTGGAAGAAACCGAACATCATCAAGACCCATTGCTGTAAAGAGGCGGCGGAACTGATCTTCCACCACGTCGGGCAGCGCCCCTACAATCATCAGGCTTTCTGCGCTAGTTTCCGCGAGATCCGGAACCATTGAAGCGAGACATGCATCTTCGCCTTGGGTGAACGTTGTCTCGATACCGGAGCCCGAATAGTTAAGCACACGCACATTTGGCGCATAAGTCTCAGAGAGACGCTCAGCGGCTCGGGCGAGATCAAGCTTGATCACTTCCGACGGGCAGGAGCCCACCAGGAAAAGCTGCTTGATGTCTGGGCGGCGAGCGAGCAGGCGGGCGACCTCGCGGTCCAACTCCTCATGGGCATCAGCAAGGCCTGCCAGATCTTTCTCTTCCATGATCGCGGTGCCAAAACGCGGCTCGGCAAAGATCATCACGCCCGCAGCCGATTGGAGAAGATGTGCGCAGGTACGCGAACCAACCACGAGGAAAAAGGCGTCTTGCATCTTCCGGTGCAGCCAGATGATACCCGTCAGGCCGCAAAACACCTCCCTTTGTCCGCGCTCCTTCAGAATAGGTGCGTCCTGACACCCTGCGCTGGGCACATCAAGGCTCATACCGGCACCGCCATTGGCCGGTTTTGGGCCTGAAGGCGGGCTGAGCGAAGCTTGAGAACAAACTGAACTGCGTTGATGAGGTAGGCGGCATAAGCTGCTAGAGCTATCCACATCAGACCCTGCGCGCTGGCAAGATTACTCAACAGCGCTACAAGATAGGCTGTATGGAGGGCGATGACGGCAAAACTAAACACGTCTTCCCAAAAGAAGGCTGGTGCAAAGAGATACTGCCCGAAAACAACCTTCTCCCAAATCGCGCCCGTTACCATGATTATGTAAAGACACGCCGTCTTGATCACGATGGAGGCCGTCGCAATTGCATAGCCTTCACCAGTGGACAGATACCGAAACACCAGCACGAGGGAGACCAGAAATACTGCGAATTGAATTGGCGCGAGAATCCCTTGAATCAGGGTCCAGACCGTCTCATCCCGCTTTTTGCGCTGCTCTTCAGTATAAAGCTCTGAACTGGCAGTGTTTTTTTGCTGTAGCCGAGGCACGACTCCCCCTTACGCACTGGCCTTCTCATGTGTCAGCCTAGCTTTACACATTGGAAGATGTCAACTAATAGTTACGTTTCGAGGCGTATAGTTAGCAGTCGCTTTTGGTCGTAATTATATATTTTTATCAAATAGTTAAAGGAAAGCTGACCGCTGACGTGTCTAGAAGTTGAACCTGTCAAAGAAAATTGTCGTCATACTAATTTGACATTGTATATCCAGCATGGTTTTTTGAAAGAGCATGTCAGTGCCTTAGGGCGGTGATGTGCATTTGTTCCGTTGACGGAGATGCGCATGTCATTGCTGGAGCTTATTGCACAGCGCGCGCCACCCGTCGCTGATGGGTTACAGCTCTCGGATTTCCTAGCCGAGACAGCGTTGGTCGCATTGGCGGAGGGTCACGACGTTAAGTCTCGGCCGCTGATCGCGCGGCACTTTGCGCGTGTTCTTATGGAAGACAGCGCGTTGAATGCAGATATTCTGGTGGGTAATCTGCTTGAGCAGGGCGTTCCTCTAGATCGTATCATCTCTCAATATATCCCTGAAGTTGCCAGGCTACTTGGAAAGCAGTGGGAAGATGATGAGATCAGCTTTTCGCAAGTGACCCATGCCTGTGGACACTTACTGAAGTTGTTGCATGATTTGGGCAGCCCGCGGCCACTGCACCGCGTTCCGGCATTGGACAGACCGCGCGCCCTGCTGCTGCGCCCGGATGCCGAAACCCACTTTCTCGGCCTTATGATCGTTGCGTCGCAACTCCGTCAAGAGGGGTGGCTTATCAAGCTGGATCTAACGGGTGATATCGACAAAATAGCGCAAACACTGAAAACTGATACATTTGACTTTGTGGGCATCACTCTTGGCACAAAGAGAGCGTCCCATTCTGCCGAAGCTCTCATCCGAAGGGTTCGTGGTGCAGTACCGAAGGCCCGCATCGCTCTTGGTGGCAAGATCAACGAAACCGAACCCGGTCTCTCGCGCGAGCTTGGAGTTGACATAGCCATCCGACAGTCTGAAAAGATCGCCGACCAACTCAGTGAGCACATGCAGATCGGAGCTGTTTGATGTTCGGCATGCTCGACCTGAGATTACGATTGATAGCAATCCGGCAAAGCAAGGATCGGACGTGAATCAAAAAGCCCATTTCCCCTCTCAACCGGGCCAACTCGTCTCACTTGATGCAGACGCCATTCACAGATTGATCTCCACATCATCTGACTACGCGATTTTGCTGGATGAAAAGGGTATCGTAAAAGACATCTTCTGCGGCAACGAGGCTCATGTTCAGGATGACATAAAGGCGTGGATCGGGCAGCCATTTCTGAAAACGCTGACGGTTGAAAGTCTCGTGAAGCTGGACATGCTTGTTGATCAGGCCAAGCATCAGGAAGAGCCAAAATGGCGGCAACTCAATCACGTTACTGAAGGTGATGATGACTTTCCGGCATCGTATGCGGCTGTTCCCGGCCCTGATACCGGAACAACCCTTCTGCTCGGGCGCGACAAGCGCGAGTTGATCCTGCTGCAGCAGCGTCTTGTTAAGGCGCAACTGACCATAGAGCAAGATTACGAGCGGATCAGGCAGGTCGAGAGCCGATATCGCGTTCTGTTTGAAACCGGAACGGATGCTCTGTTGATCATTTCCGCAGAAAGCGCGCGGATTGTGGATGCCAATTCATCTGCCGCGCGGATGTTGCAGCGTGAGCAGGGCGAGCTTTCCAACCGGACCTTTACCAACTTCGTGACCCCTGAGCTTACATCTGCCTTGACGCAAACACTGGATGATGTGCGCACAAAGGGCGGGCAAAAGTCCGTGGTTCTCACACTGAAGCCGGACGGTCGAAGGGTATGGCTGGATGCTCTGCTTTTCCGGTCGGTCAGTGACACGTTAATCCTTTGCCGAATTCGCCCGCAGACAATCACCCCCGGAACTGATCATGCATTTCACGATGCTTTAATGGGTCTCTTTCAGCGAACCGGTGATGCTTTGGTTTTTACAGACAAGGAAGGCATGATCCTGCACTCGAATGCTGCCTTCCAGTCCATGACAAATGTAGCGATGGTGGAGCGGCTACAGGAAACAAGCCTCGCTGACTTTCTGGGCCGTCCGTCAGTCGATCTGAGCGTGATGACGGGGAATGCGGAACAGGCAGGCAAGCTTGCAATCTACAGCACAACGCTGCGCACAGAGTTTGGTGGGCAGATTCCTGTGGAGATATCTGCAACCTATCTACCGGATCAGTCTCCACCCGGCTTTGCCTTCCTCATTCGTGATGTTTCACGATTGGAAGCTTCGCGTCAAAATACCGGTGCCGTCTCTTCGGAGGCGGTAGAACATGTGGTAGAACTTGTTGGCTCTACACCACTGAAGGAACTGGTGCGAGGAACCACGGACGTGGTCGAAAAGCTTTGTATCGAAACGGCGATCCGGCTGACGAATAACAACCGGGCAGCAGCTGCAGAGATGTTGGGCCTCTCTCGTCAAAGCCTCTATGTCAAGCTACGGCGTTACAATCTGGTAGACCAAGAAGACTAACTCGCACTGTCGATATTAGCAAAACCAGAACGGGGTACGTGCCCGGCACCGCCGGAGCATCCGGCCACGACTTACAGACGCTTGGAAGGAAGGCTTTGAGAGCCTAAGCCGTCCTGCCGAGATACGCTGTAGCTTCGATCTCAAGAAGGGCGGCATCCTCAATCAAACCCGCCACAACCAGCATAGACATCGCCGGAAAATGACGACCGAGGACACGACGGTAGACCTCACCGATCTCGCGTTGTCGCGCTTTGTATTCCCGCTTGTCAGTGACGAACCAGGTTAGCCGTGTGATATCCTCAATCCTGCCACCGGCTGCTTCGACAATATCAACAATGTTGCGCAGCGCCTGTTCCATTTGACCTATAAAATCATGGGTTTCAAAAACCTGCGCAGCTGTCCAGCCGATCTGACCGCCAATATATAGGGTTCCATCCGGGGCAAGCATACCATTTGCATAGCCCTTTGCAGGAGCCCAGCCACCTGGCTGGATCGTAACGTTTTTCATTGCTCACTCCGGATATAGTTTGTCAGGGCACGGCGCATATCGTCGGGCCAGCCTTCGGGGCGACCTTGGACGTCAGTATGGACAAGGGTGGCAGTTGCGGTGAATCTAGGCTCGGATGAACACTTTGCTAAGAAAGCGAGGCCGAGGCTGGCACCGCCTACCCGAGTAGCGCTCAGAGCAATTTCCAGTTGATCGCCGTGTCGGCTTGGCGCCTTGAAGACCGCTTCGATTTGAGCGGTCGGTACACCGGCATTGCGGTGCAGCACCGCGAACGGAAACCCTATTTCATCAAAGAACGCTTCCACGCAGTCATTTATCATTTCAAAGTAACGAGGATAGAACACTATCCCCGCAGGATCGCAGTGTTTGAACAAAACCTTTTGCGGAAATATGAACTTCATTGATCATAGGCTCTCAGCGCTTGGGTGGGACAGAACATCACACATCTGATTTCAGCAGAAAGCGCTGGATCTTGCCTGTTGGAGTTTTGGGCAACGCCTGCACAAACCGTATATCTCGCGGATACTTGTAGGGGGCGATCTTAGCCTTCACATGCTCTTGCAGCTGACTTGCCATATCTGCTGTTTGTTCGGCAGTCGCCAGAACAACATGCGCCTGAACGATCATGCCGCGCTCTTTATCCGCAGCGCCAACGACGGCACATTCGGATACGTCCGGGTGCGAAAGCAAAGCGGCCTCAACTTCCGGGCCAGCGATGTTATAACCTGATGAGATTATCATATCGTCATTGCGTGCTGCGAAATGCAGGTAACCATCCCTATCCATCGCGAAGGCATCGCCCGTCACGTTCCAACCGCCTTCGACATAGGCCCCCTGTCGCTCGTCTTTGAGGTATCGGCATCCGGTTGGCCCGCGCACGGCGAGCCGACCAATTTCGCCACGCGGCAACTCCTCGCCGTCTTCGCCAATGATTTTTGCCTCATATCCCGAGACAGGCCGACCAGTGCAGGACGGTTTGTGATCGTTGAACCGGTTGGAGATAAAGATATGCAACATCTCGGTCGCGCCAATACCGTCAAGCATCGGCTTGCCCGTTTTTGCCATCCAATCTTGATAAACAGGGGCTGGCAGGGTTTCGCCTGCAGATACAGCCGCGCGTAGGCTGCTGAGGTCAGCACCCTCCTCCATTGCAGCAAGCATCGAACGATACGCCGTTGGGGCGGTAAAGCAGACTGTTGCTTTATACTTCTGGATGATCTCCACCATGTTCGGAGGTGTAGCACTTTCCAGAAGCGTTGCCGTCGCTCCGAAACGCAGAGGAAAGATGGCCAGCCCGCCAAGGCCAAAAGTGAAGGCCAACGGCGGTGATCCAACGAAGACATCTTCAGGCTGTACGCCCAGAACCTCACGAGCGTATCCATCGGCGATAATCATGAGATCGCGATGAAAATGCATCGTCGCCTTGGGCGATCCTGTTGTACCTGAAGTAAAGCCTAGTAACGCGACATCATCTCGGCAGGTTTTAACTGCATCAAACTTGACGGGCTTCTCCAGCGCCAGTCTGTCCAGCTCAGCTTCATGGTTCGATGTTCCATCAAAACCGGCAACATGCTTCAGGTAAGAACTGCCGGATGCGCAGGTTTCCATTTCTTCCATCAACCGGGTGTCGCAAAGCGCATAAGAAATCTCTGCTTTATCGACGATCTGGCTCAATTCGAAGGTGCGCAGCATGGGCATTGTGTTCACAACAACAGCGCCCACTTTGGTGGCTGCCAACCAGCAGGCGACCATCGCCGGATTGTTGGCAGAGCGGATAAGAACACGGTTGCCAGGCTCCACCCCGAAATCATCGACAAGCACATGGGCCAGCCGGTTCGTCCAATCCGTCAACTCCTTGTAGGTGCGCCTGCGCCCATTCCCGATTAAAGCCGTATGATCGCCGAACCCTTTGGCAACCATTGCATCTGTTAACTCCACACCTGCATTCAGGTGATCAGGATAGTTGAACCCATCCAGCAAGAACGTAGGCCACTGATCGGATGGAGGCAGGTTGTCCCGGGTGAAGGTATCCGTATGGGCGCTCACGGTCAGCATGGTTTACTCGTTGGTTTCAGGTGGCAGAAAATCCACATCATGTGCTGCCGAGATTTTGACGACCTGCTCCACATCCGTGAGATCGTGCAATTGCTCAAAAAGATCTTTCAGCTTGCCCATGGGCGAGACCCAAAACAGGGCCCGGCATGGTTTGTCGGACTTGTTGAAGTATCCATGCGGCACGCCCATTGGCATGCGAACAACGTCGCCTGCATAGGCCTTGGTCCATACACCATCGAGCTTCAGGTCTAGTTCACCCTCTTGCACCAGAATAAATTCATCTTGGGTGGGATGCACATGAACGGGCACAAAATCCCCCGGTTTAGAATTAGTTTCAAAGGCAAATGTCGTCTCGCAAACGGCCTTAGGAAAGTAAGTTTGCCCGAGGATGTTCCATGTTGTTTCGCGGTATCCTGTGCCGTTCTCGGTGATCCCTTTTTCAAGATGCATGATGGCCTTCTCCCCTTTTCGTATGAGCCTATTGGCCCATGGTTTGTCGCGCGATGATAACGCGCTGTACGTCTGATGCCCCCTCATAGATACGCAATGCGCGTATCTCGCGATAAAGCTTTTCCACGGCCTGGCCGGAGCGCACACCGTCGCCACCATGAAGTTGCACAGCGCGGTCGATCACTTTCTGCGCCTGATCGGTCGAGAACAGCTTGGCCATTGCAGCTTCACGGGTGATGCGCGGCGCTCCACTATCCTTTGTCCAGGCCGCCCGGTAGATCAGCAAGGCACTCGCATCGATATCTACGGCCATATCCGCAATGTGCCCCTGCACCATTTGCAATTCAAAGAGAGGTGCGCCCTGAACGTGGCGTTTGGAGACGCGGGCAAGGGTTTCATCCAGAGCACGGCGGGCAAATCCGAGCGCCGCTGCGGCGACCGTTGATCGAAAGACATCAAGCACGGACATTGCAATCTTGAACCCTGAACCACTGCTTCCGATCAGAGCTGATCTCGGCACACGGCAATCCGTGAAACTCAGTGTCGCCAGCGGGTGAGGTGCGATGGTCTCCAACCGTTCGGTGACCTCAAGGCCCAAAGTGTTGGCAGGCACGATAAAGGCCGATAGCCCACCCGCACCCGCCGCTTCGCCAGTACGTGCGAAGAGAGTGTAGACATCTGCGATGCCGCCATTGCTAATCCATGTCTTTTCGCCGTTCAGAACATAGGCATCACCGTCCAGTGTGGCTGTCATCGTGGAGTTGGCCACGTCGGATCCTGACTGCGGTTCGGTCAAGGCAAAGGCAGAGATCGCTTTACCAGCGCGAATTTCCGGAAGCCACTCGGCTTTCTGCCGCTCTGTGCCAAAGAGCGATATCGCGCCGGAACCAAGCCCCTGCATCGCGAACGCAAAATCGGCAAGGCCGTCATGACGCGCGAGCGTTTCGCGAATGAGGCAGAGTGCCCGAACGTCCAGTGGCGCGGTGCCGTTGGGGGTTACCGCCGCATATTGCAGCCACCCGCCCTGCCCCAAAGCAGCAACCAGAGACCGGCAGGCGGCATCGATATCGCGATGGCAGACATGTGCAAGATGCTCTTTCGCCCATGCATCAAGCGATGCTGCAAGCGCGCGATGGTGAGCCTCGAAAAACGGCCAATGAAGGAACGTCTGATCTGTCATCAATCGCCCTCGAATACTGGTTTCTCTTTGGCTACGAACGCCTTGTATGCGCGTTCAAAATCCGCTGTTTGCATACAGATCGCCTGCGCCTGTGCTTCCGCCTCAATCGCCTGCTCGATCGACATGGACCATTCCTGAGCCAGCATCGTCTTGGTCATCATATGTCCGAAATTCGGCCCTGCCGCGATCCGGGTGGCCATCGATTGCGCTTCGATTATCAACTCATCCGCAGGCACAATCCTATTGTAAAACCCCCAGGCATATCCCTCATCAGCGCTCATCGAGCGCCCGGTATAGAGCAGCTCTGCAGCACGGCCCTGACCAATGATGCGAGGAAGAATTGCGCAGGCCCCCATGTCGCAACCGGCAAGGCCCACACGGGTAAAGAGAAACGCGGTTTTGGCCTCAGTTGTCGCAATACGCAGATCGGAGGCCATCGCGATGATCGCCCCTGCTCCTACGCAGATGCCGTCAACGGCCGCAATCACCGGTTTTCCGCAATTCACAATCGCCTTTACCAGATCACCCGTCATGCGGGTGAACGCTAACAATTCTTTCATCGTCATCTTTGTGAGAGGGCCGATAATTTCATGTACATCACCACCCGAGCTGAAATTTCCGCCATTTGAAGCGAATACGACTGCGTTTACCTCGTCCGCATAATCCAGATCCCGGAACCAGTCTCGCAGCTCCGCGTAGCTCTCAAATGTCAGCGGGTTCTTCCGGTCCGAGCGATCAAGGGCGATCGTAGCGATACCATCGGAAATCTCGCATTTGAAATGTTCGACATTGTTGCGCATGACCTGATTTCCCTACTTCAAACCGGTCTCAAGCTGCTCCAGCCGCTGGCCGATATCGCGGGCTTCGAGAGATGAGAAATCAGCGAGCATCTCATTGATCCACGTCTCATGGGCAGCGGCTTGACGCGCGAATTCCTCAAGACCTCGCTGCGTCATACGCACAAGGGAGGCGCGCCGATCTCCGGGAACCGGGACACGCACCAGAAAGCCATCTTCCGCCAGCCTGTCGACAATACCCGTGACATTGCCGTTGGAGACGCGGAGAACACCCGAGAGCTGGCTCATCTTGAGCCCTTCCTCGTAGCGTGACAGGGCTGCCATAACATCAAAACGGGGGAGCGTGCTTGTGAACTCTTCACGCAGGTTTTCACGCAGGGTGGCTTCAATGGAACGACTTGCTTTGAGGATTCTCAACCACAGGCGGAGCCGTTCCTTGGAGGCGGACGCCAGCGCTTCTTCCGCGTGATGCCGCATCAAATTTCCCCCCCTGAAAGGTTCAGCGCATGCCCATTGACGGAGCGGGCTGCATCTGAACAAAGCCAGAGAGCGGTGCCCGCAACCTCGTCCGTTTGAATAAAGCGGCGCTGAGGATTGCCCTTTATCAGTGATTTGGCTGCATCTCTTTCGCTCATTCCCGTTTTAGCGGCAATGTTGGCGATAGAGCGTTCCAGCATTGGCGTCTCGACGAAACCCGGGCAGATCGCATTGACCGTTATTCCCAGTGGCGCCAATTCAATAGACAATGCGCGGGTGAGCCCAACAACTCCATGTTTTGCTGCACAGTATCCTGCGACATAAGGGTAGCCCTTCAAACCGGCGGTCGATGCAATGGCAATCATGCGGCCCTGTTTTGCGGCCTTCATATCAGGCAGAGCAGCCTGCCACACATTAAATACGCCCGAAAGATTTACATCCGTCATGGCTGTAAGGTCAGAGGCTGTCATTTTGGCAAAAGGGACGGAACAGGCCGCACCCGCGTTGGCAACAACAATGGCGATCGGCCCATGCTCGGTGCGCGCAGTCTCAAATGCTTTTGCAACGGCATCCGCATCCGTCACATCACACAGTTGGTAGGCCAAATTTTGTTGCCTCAAAGAGGCTTCAGTCCGTCCCATAACCGTGACCTTGAACCCTTCACGAGCAAATAGTTGAGCCGTCGCAGCGCCCACGCCCGTACCGCCCCCTGTCACGACAACATGTGTACCGGAAAACTTCATACCCGGCCCAGCGTCTCGGCCGCTCTATCCGCCAGACGCCACGCCTGCTCTCGGCCCGCATCATAGGGAACCGGCCACTTTTCCTGCCGATCACCCAGATCGGTGGCCGCGCGCAATGTCCAATAAGGATCAGCCAGATGCGGACGCGCAAGGCAGACGAGATCAGCACGGCCTGCCATCAGGATCGAATTGACATGGTCAGCCTCGTAAATATTACCCACAGCCATTGTCTTTATCCGCGCTTCGTTGCGGATGCGATCCGAGAAGGGTGTTTGGAACATCCGGCCGTAAACCGGCTTGGCCTCTATTGAAGTTTGGCCCGCAGATACATCGATTATGTCCGCACCGGCCGCTTCAAACATCGCAGCGATCCGAACGGCCTCATCCTCTGTTACACCGTCGTCTCCAGACCAATCGGTTGCAGAGATGCGCACAGACATCGGCTTGGCGTCTGGCCAAACGGCCCTCATGGCGCCAAATACGTCCAACGGGTAACGCATCCGATTTTCTAGGTTACCACCCCACGCATCATCTCTTGTGTTTGAAAGTGGCGAGATGAAAGACGAAATCAGATAGCCGTGCGCGGCATGAAGTTCAATCATGTCGAAACCTGCACGATCTGCCATTTGCGCAGCTCGAACAAACTCGGATTTAACCGCATCCATATCTGCAGTATCCATCTGCTTGGGAATCGCGCTTTCAGCAGACCACGCCACCGGAGAGGCCGAAAGCAAAGGCCAATTTCCACTTTCCAAGGGCCGGTCCATACCTTCCCAACCGATCCGTGTAGAACCCTTCCGGCCTGAATGGCCGATCTGGCAGCACGTCTTTGCTTCAGTCTCGCTATGGATGAAGTCGTTCAGCCGAGCCCATGCTTTTTCGTGTTCCGGAGCGAAGAGGCCCGGGCATCCGGGGGTGATCCTGCCATTGGCAGATACGCAAGTCATTTCTGTATAGATCAGTCCGGCACCACCTTTGGCACGCTCGCCGTAGTGGATCAGGTGCCAATCTGTGGGTGCGCCATCCACGGCCTTGTACTGTGCCATCGGAGATACCACGACCCGGTTCTTAAGATGCATATCCCGCAACTGAAACGGCGCGAACATCGGTGCACGGGCAGGACCATTGGTGCCGACCCCAGCTTGCTCCATGAACCATTTTTCCGCGGAGGCAAGCCATGCACCATCCCGCTCGCGCAGGTTTTCGTGGCTTATCCGTTGGGAGCGTGTGAGCATTGAATAGTTCAGCTGAACCGGGTCGAGGTGAAGATATCGCTCAACATCCTCGAACCACTCCACCGAGTTGCGGGCTGCCGATTGCAGACGCAAAACTTCGAGACGACGCTTGTCTTCATAGTTTGCAAAAGCGGTTTCCAGATCAGGTGTCACCGTAAGCTGTTCCGCCAGGGCAATCGCACTTTCGAGAGCAAGTTTTGTGCCCGAACCGATTGAAAAATGAGCCGTTGCCGAGGCATCGCCCAGAAGCACAACGTTTTCATGGCTCCACCTTTTGCAGAGCACCCGTGGAAATCTGATCCATGCAGATCCACGGACATGGTTCGCGTTTGTCATCAGAGAGTGGCCATCAAGATGCTTCCTGAAGATATCCTCGCAAATCTGGATGCTTTCCTGCTGAGTCTTCTCCGCGAAACCAAAAGCATTATAAGTGCTCTGGCTGCACTCTACGATGAAAGTCGCCGTTTCATCATCAAATTGATAGGCATGCGCCCAAACCCAGCCTTTACTCGTTTCTTCAAAGATAAAGGTGAAGGCATCATCGAATTTCTGATGTGTGCCGAGCCATACAAACTGGCATTTTCGCATGTCGATATCGGGCTCAAAGGTGTCCTGAAATTCCATCCGTGTTCTGGAATTCAGGCCATCGCAGGCCACTACAATATCGAAGTCGTTCTTGTAATCAGATGCCGCGGCAACCTCGGTTTCAAACCTAAGATCGACCCCCAGTTCCCTCGCGCGATCGTACAGGATCAAAAGTAGACGCTTGCGGCCGATCCCACAAAATCCGTGGCCACTTGAAACCAGCCTCTGCCCTTGGTGATGCAGCGCAATGTCATCCCAATAGGCAAAATGCGATCTGATTTCGGCTGCGCTCACCGGATCATTTTTCTCAAGGTTGGTCAGCGTCTCATCAGACAGAACGACACCCCATCCAAAGGTATCATCCGGCTTGTTGCGTTCAAACACGACCACTTCCGCATCTGGCGCACGCAGCTTCTTCGAAATCGCAAAGTAGAGGCCAGCAGGCCCGCCGCCGAGACACGCGATACGCATGAAGCCACCTTCTGTGTTCGTTGACTTGAATAAGGCTACGGTGGAGGTCCTTTAGTTTCAAGCAAAAATATTTTAGGTATAAAATAAACTTGCCTATACAAACTGGCAAGACCACCAACCGGCTTGGAATATCTCAGAACACTGTGCAAAGTTGGCGTTCTGCAGTTGTTCGATGCTGATTAAGCAGAGGTCAGGGTATGACAAAACGAAAGAAAATTGCGGTGATCGGCGGCGGTGTCAGCGGTCTCGCGGCGGCTAAGGCATTTGGCGAGAGAGGGCATGAAGTCTGTGGTTTCGAGAGAAGCCACGATTTTGGTGGTGTTTGGGAGCTATCGCGATCTTACCCGGATGTGCAAACGCAATCGCCGAAGGATCTCTACTGCTACACGGATCATCCCATGCCAGAAAGCTACCCGGAATGGCCTAAAGGGCCGCAAGTACACGCCTATCTGCATTCCTATGCTGAAAAACATGATCTGGCGCACCTCTTTCGTCTGAATACAAACATAAAGACGATGGAGCGAAGGCCGGACAGCCAACCCGGCTGGACTCTCACCGTAGAGGCCGATGGCCGGGAGTGGACCGAGGATTTTGATTTTGTGTCTGTCTGCACTGGCCAGTTTTCAGAAAGGAAGATCATCTCACATCCCGGCCAAGAAGCCTTTGTGGCACGGGGCGGACAGGTAATGCACTCTTCCCAATATACTGAGCCCGGCATTTGCCGAGGCAAGGATGTTGTTATTCTCGGCGGCTCGAAATCCGCAACGGATATTGCGGTTAATGCCGCCCAAAATGGTGCGCGATCTGTGCGGTTAGTGTACCGTGAGAACGTTTGGCGGGTTCCCTACTATGTAGGCGGCATCAACTTCAAGCGGCTGCTCTACATGCGTGCTCAGGAACAGCAGTTCAATCAATGGGGCAAAGGCCCTTTTCAGCGCCTTGTCGCGGCAGCTTTGAAGCCAATTGTTTGGATGAATTTTCGAGGACTTGAGACGATACTCAAAGCCCAGCTCAAGCTCAAAAAGCATAATATGCTGCCAAAGGTCCCAATTGAGAAAGAGGTTTCCTGCGCAGTACCAGTCGTAACACCCGGTTTGATTGAATGTTTGGACAAAGGCATGATCAAGCCTGTTTTAGGGAGTTTTGAAAGCTACACCGATGAAGGTCTGAAGCTGACGACTGGTGAAACCGTTCCCTGCGATGTAGCTATCCTGGCCGTAGGCTGGAACCTTGGTGTTCCGTTTCTGCCCCAAGAGTATCAGAACAAGCTTGTTGAAGACGACGGCCAGTACCGCCTATACAGGCTGTCCGTAAATCCGGATCTGCCGGACATGGGCTTTGTCGGCTTCAACTCCAGCTTCTGCACCGTTCTATCGGCAGAGATGATCGCGAATTGGCTGGTTCGGTTCGCAGATGGAAAACTCAAGAAGCAACCTTCAGCCGCTGACATGAATGAGAATATCGGCATGATGCTGGATTGGAGGCGCAACGAACGCCCAGCAGCCCAAACTTATGGCGGATTGTGTTCAGCCCCGTTCCACTTCAAACATTTCGATGAACTACTAAGCGATATGGGGGCCGCAAAAACCAAACGCAGCAACCCGTTTGCGGAGCGATTCTCCTTTCCAAGCGCTCCGGCCTACGGCACGTTCCTTGCATCTGCGCCCCAATACCGGGCTGAATAGAAATTGACTAGCGAGGTTTCTTGAGTGTCATGCCACGGGCAGGATCATAGCCTATCAGGCTGGCTCCCATAAATACCGCGAAGGAAAGGATAACCCAGATAAGCGCCTCAAGGTTTGGGCTTTCGTAAAGCGAGAAACGGATCAGTTCGACTGCATGGGTGAAGGGATTAAAGGCGCAGATATCGCGGAGGAGGGGCGAACTTTCGGCCATTTTCCACAGCGGGTAGAGAGCGGTGGACAGGAAAAACATCGGAAAGATGACGAAGTTCATGACACCTGCAAAGTTTTCCAGTTGCTTGATTGTGGAGGAGATAAGGAGGCCGAGAGAGCCGAGCATCAGGCCACTGAGGATCAGGGCCGGGAACACGTAGAAGTATCCAAGGGGCGGCATTGTGATGCCAAACACAGCCGCAACCGCGAGGAAGACATAGACTTGCAGGATCGAGACAACGGTGCCTGCAAGAAGCTTGGAAAAGAGAAGCCACCACCGGGGGAGGCGACTGGTAAGGAGAAGACGCATCGAGCCCATTTCCTGATCATAGACAAGACTGAGCGATGACTGCAAACCATTGAAAAGCTGGATCATTCCGCAAAGCCCGGGAACAATGTAGATTTCATAGGTGATGTAGGTCTGGTAGGGTGGAATGATTGAAAGCCCTAGTGCGGCGCGGAAGCCCGCCGCAAAGACCACGAGCCAAACAAGTGGGCGAACTAGAGCTGCAAGAAAACGGCTGCGCTGGTGAACGAAGCGAAGCGCTTCGCGAAGAACGATGGCGCGAAGAGAGACCAGATAGGCCATCATGCGGCAGGTTCCTTCCGCGTCATCGCGAGGAAGGCATCAATAAGGGGCTGCCCGGCGGCAATCGTATCAGCGCTGTCATGGGCCACAACCTTACCTTCATGCAGTACAACAACATCGTCGCCGTCTCGGATTTCATCCACCAGATGCGTCGCCCAAAATACGAGAAGCCCATTATCCGCGAGATCGTGAACATGCTCGGTAATGGCTTTGCGACTTCCGGTATCGAGACCCACGGTCGCCTCATCGAGAAGCAAAACCTTCGGGCTATGGATCAGGGCGCGCGCAATTTCCATACGGCGGCGGTGACCGCCATTAAGGGCGCGGGCTTTCTCTAGTGCACGCTCGCGCATGGCAAGGCGATCCAGGGCAGCATCTATGTTTCTTTCTGCATCCCGGCCGGTGAGGCCCTGAAGGGCAGCAAAGTAGCGCAGATTTTGGAGGACGGTCATATCCAGATCAATCGTCTGCTGCTGGAAGACGACCCCAATCTGGGCCAATGCGGCGCGCGGTTTCCGGGCCAGATCGTGACCTGCGACGGTGATGTGGCCTTCGCGCGTGACAAGGAGGCGGGTGAGAAGGGAGAAGAGCGTTGATTTCCCTGCACCATTGGGGCCGAGCAGTGCACAAAAACGCCCCATCTCAAGATCGAATGAAACATTGTCCAGCGCCAGCTTCGGCCCGAAGCGGTAGGAGACATTGCTGACGCTGAGCGCGCTCATAAGAGGCTTTCTACTCGATCGTAATTTCGACCCTTTGGCTTTCGCCCGTCGAACCCGGCTGGCGAAGGAAGTAGCGGCCCGGCTTAATAGCGACGAACTCTATTTCCATGGTGCCTGCCTTATCAAATTCCACGCTTTCTATGCCAAAGGGTCGAATTTCCAACCCGTTGATAACAATTTCATTGATCCAGATGGCACGAAAAAAACCTGAGCCCTCAAGAGCAAGCTCTCCAGAACCGTCGGCTACGATCTCGATCTCGTAGACCGTACCGGATTTCAGCGCGAGCGGTGCCTCGGCAATTGGCTTTCCAACGGACAGAGTGAGCTCCGGCAGATCCTCTTTGTTGGTGCTCGAAAGGATCCCTGCAAACCCGAAATCATGGGCGGTTGCGCAAAGCGGAGCTACAAGAAGAAGGGTAACAAGTGGAGATACAAGTTTCATTCTGGGCCTCTTTCATATTGAACAGGATCAAATCAATGTCGCGGGCTTTCCCTGAAGTCTCAGAACCCGCGTTGCGAGTCTCTTTGCCTCCGGCTCTGAGTGGGTGACGAAAATCGTGGCGGGTTTCACCTCTCCAATCAGCTCTTCTGTCAGGATGAGCATGCCCTCTGCGGTCGCCTCGTCCAGAGAAACGAAGGGCTCATCCATGATCAGCAGATCAGGCGAACCGGCAAAGGCCCGCGCAAGCGAAAGCCTGCGTTGCTGCCCAAGGGAAAGCTGCCCAGGAAACATATAAGCTTTTGAATTCAAACCCACTCTTTCCAGCGCGGCATGCGCTGAATCACCGTCTACAGTCTTGTGCACCAGAAGGATGTTGTCCAGCACAGAGCGCCATGGCAGGAGCGTCGGCTCCTGAAAAACCATTGCGATAGCGTCTGGTCGCTCGATCTGACCTTCGAAATCTGTATCAGTGCCCGCGATAAGTTGAAGGAGTGTCGATTTGCCGATGCCTGAGGGGCCGAGAAGCGCGACCGTTTCACCGGCCGAGATCTCAAAATGGATATCCCGCAAGATCACCGTTTCCCCGAATGATTTGGCGGATACATTGATGCGGGTCATGCCTGCCTCCAGCGGCGCACGCGACGCTCCCACGGCTGGAGAAGAGACCATTCGACGGCAAGCATGAAAGCGATGAAAGAGAGCGAGTAGACGAGCACATAGGCCACATCAAAGAGCTGAAAATAGAGATGGATCTGAAAGCCTATACCATTGGAACGGCCGAGAAATTCAACGACAAGAACAATTTTCCAGATGACAGCCACGCCAGAGCGGGCGGCCGCGGCAATGAACGGAGCCAGTTGTGGAAGGATTATGTGCTTAAGATAAATCGAACGCCTTACGCGAAAGACCTGAGCCATTGCCTTTAGATCAGGATTCAATGCGCGAGCGCCTTCGCGGATAATCGTGGTTACATTCGGGATTTTATTCAGGGTGACGGCAATAATGGCCGCCGTTTCATTTAGCCCAATCCAGAGATAGCAAAGCACGATCAGAACAAGTGCGGGCAAGTTGAGGAAGATCACAAGCCACGGATCAAGCCATTGATCTATCTTCGGAAAGACGCCCATAAGAAGGCCGAGTACGGTGCCGAGGGTCATGGCCAGCGCAAAGGCCCAGAGAACGCGAAGCGCCGTCGTTGCGAGGTGGAAAGGCAACTCGCCCGAGGAGAGCTCGGACCAGAAAGGCCCGGCCAGCGCCCACGGCATAGGCAAGACTTGCGGATCAGCGCCGATATACGCTGCGACGATCCACAGTAGGAGTAAGGAAACAAGGGAAAGCCCCCGAATTCTCATTGGCTCATGGTGGCGCTATTCAACGTTCACGAAGAGGCCTGCGGGCAATGTGGTGGCCTGTCCTACCAATTTCTCACCCCCAAGTTTTGCCATCAGCTGAAGGAGCTTATCGGCGCTGGCGGAATCCACAGGGCCAGGTGCCGGAATACCCGCGCGAAAATCTGTGCGCAGTGTTTCATATTGCGTATCATTCTTCACGTTCATCTGCTCGCGCAGAGGCTCCCACGCTGCATCGTCACTGGCCAGTAAATCCTTGGCGTTGCGGGATGCGCCATAGAGCGCCTGTGAGATGCCGGGGTTCTCGGCAATAAAGCTTTCCTTCATCACATAACCCAGAAGCGGCACATTGGGATCAAGCCCCAGAGCCTCCGAGGCATCAGCCACTGAGATCAACTCTCGCATACCCGCGGATTTCATCTTGGCCATGAAGTGCCAAAAGTTGATGGCCCCGTCGAGTTCGCCCTGCAAGGCGGTTTTGAACACCAGAGGCGGTGCCCCAAACACCTGCTCGGTGCTGCCTGCAAGATCCATACCGTATTCCTGTTCGGCATAGGCTTGCAGGATCAGCCAGCTTTTATCGAGCGGGCCACCGGCTATGCCGATTTTCTTGCCCGCAAGATCCTGAAGGCTTTGCGCCGGACTGTCGCCCGCGACAACAACGCCGCCAACCGCTTTGGAATATGGAATGAAGACGTAATCCTTACCAGCCGCGCGCTGGCGGGCAACCCAGATCCAGTCTGCCACGGCGAGATCCGCCTCACCGCCTTCGAGTGCTACACGCGTAGCACCGTTATCGGCATAGGGCTGCACATCAAGAGCGAAGCCATTGGCCGTATCAAACCCGTTGCGTTTGATCGTATCGAGCTCCCAGTTCACTGTGCCAATCTTGAGAACCGCAGCGCGGATTGTGGGCACCTCCGCAAAAGCTGCAACAGCGCAAAGGCACAGTGCAGCGGTGGCGAGCGCACCCGCCCGTATAATCGATAGCATCGTCTTCCTTCCCTATACGGCCCATTTTTACAGGTCTTCGCCCCGGCCACTGTTCTGTTGCTATTTATCCGGCGCCACAACCACACCCCAGGGCTGTTGGCCTACCTGCACTGACTTGATGGCTTTTTGCGCATCGACATCGATGATCGTCACGTCATTGGAATTTCCATTGGTTGTGATCAGATATTTCTGATCCGGCGTGAAGGCGAGTTGCCAGACCCTCTGGCCGACGAGGATGTAATCCTTCACCGCATTCTTCTCCACGTCTATTACAGCAATCCGGTTGGCAGGGCCTAAGGCAACAAACAGCCACTTGTTGTCAGATGTCACCTTCATGCCCACCGGTTGAAGCCACTCCGGCTGAATACCCGCAACTTCGAACCCGATTTTGCTGGTCAGCTCCGGCCCACCATCCTTGAGAGGATCGATCACACTAACAGTGCCACCGATTTCGGAACTGACAAATAACTTTGAGCCGTCATCGGTATAGACAGCATAGCGGGGGCGCTGGTCGACAAGGATGTTGTGCTTGATCTTGTAGTCATCTGTGTCAATGAAATGCGCCATGTTGGTCGTCTCGGATGTGTTGATCACGAAACGGCTGTCAGGGCTGATGGCCATTCCCTCAGGCTCGACACCCACCGGGATCTCAGCTATCACCACACGCTTTTCGGTATCCACCACCGTCACCAGGTTGTCGTCCTCATTGGCAACATAAAGCGGGTTGCCTGACGGATGGAGTGTGAAAAGCTCTGGGTCGGGGCCGGAAGGCAGTGTCCAGAGTTCCTGATAGGTTTCGGCATCAAAAACGCGAACCGTGTCGTCATCGGAGGCACAGACATAGAGATGCTGGCCGTCCGGGCTGATACCGATACCACGCGGACGGTTTCCAGCAGGAAATTCCTCCAGAACCTCCCAGCTCGTGCTGTCGATCACTGTAATCGTGTTGCTCTTTTCGTTGCTGACATAGACCTTGTTAGCCAAAGCGGGTGGCGACAGAAGAAGAGCCAGAGCCGTGATAATCGCAAGTTTCATTCCACGCCTCATCATTTGAAGGCCGTGCAGGCCGTTTCAGGCTCGTCGAGCCCGAGTGTATCAAGTGTCGAGCGTTGATGCAGATACCCTTCCTGAGGCGAGACGCTGACCGTGAGCCTGCTATCGGTGAGAATAATCGGCTGACGCAACTGGCCGTTCCACGGGCGAAAGGTAACCTTTCGGCCCTTGAAAGCCGCAAGCTCGAACGCATCGCTAAGCATGTACTCGCGCAGGACAGCCGGATCAGCGCTGTTGGTACGTATAACAGCCTCGCCAATCACGCGCAGCGAAAGCCAGACCTCATAATCCCCCTCCTGCACGAAACGGCCGGCAAGCTTCTCAAACCGCCGTTGAAACTGCGTGGCACCCCAAGCTTCATGCGCCGGATGAAAGGTAACAGGCCGCAAACCGCCAGAGCCCAGCACTGGGCGCGGATCCCAGATATGATAGGGAAGATAAAGCCCGAATACATCAGAGCTGTCTGCAGCTATCACCGCATCATGCGCCCGTGCGCCTTGTGTGAATACAGGGATCTGACGCTGCACAAGCACATGGCCCGTATCAGTGCGGCGCGAGCCGCCGGTATCCTCGAATATCCGCTCTTCGACAATCTCTGCCCCAAACTTCTGCGCAGATCTGCGATAGGCGTCCGCAAGGGCCTGATCTGCCGGGTTCGAACCGTGGATCAAGAACAGGCCCGTCCATTTCTTCCACATGGCAAACTGGGTCACAGCATCTGTCAGCATTGCGAGACTGGGCGCTACGTGCAGCACGTTGGTGCGGCACTGACCATCGCGAAGGCCCATATCGCGTGCTGCGGCGTTGAGTAGAAGGCGCTGCTCGCCTGCCCTGTCAGCCAGCATCAACAGATCATCCGAACCTGCCATGACAACCAAAAGGTCAATCCCATCCGCCATCATTCTATCAAGCGTCGCTTCCGCTTCTTCCGGTGCCGACGCCATATACTCAACACCAAACTCTATGCCGAGAAATGTGCCTGTTGTCTGATTGTCTTCATTGGCAAGAATGCCGCCAGCGAAGCCAAGATCTTCCGGCCTGAGATCGTAGCGGGATGTTGGCAACTGTGTCTGATAATCAACCCGGAGAACACCGACCCGAACCTCCAGCGCTGCGACTGGTGATGTGGGGATCAGAGTACTCAGAAGCATGATCATCACGATGCGGCATATGATGGTCAAACCTCGGCTCCCCCTTCCGTTAGCAAGTTTGCATCATCCGGACGGGAAAACAAAACCGATACTTATGGGTAATTGCCCGAAGCGGCAGGAAAACTAGACTGCCGGGATGAGAGTGCTTGCTTTTCTGTTGTGCTTTGTGACGTCGATCAGCTTCGCCGGAGAACGGGTATCATCTGGGAGCACGGTTGCGTTTCTCGGCCTGGTGTTTCTCGATACTTCGACCGAGGGTGCCTATAACGGTGTGCGCGAAGATGAAACGGCACGCTTAATGCTGCTGGAAGAGTTGATCGCAAAAAGGTTCACAGCCGAAAACCTTGTTCTTCTGGATACTTCCCCTATTGCGGAGACACTGGAAAACACGGTGAATCCGGCCAACTGCTATGGCTGCGAGATCCGCATGGCACGGGAACTGAATGCCGACTACGTGGTTGTCGGGGTGGTACAGAAGGTCTCCAACCTCATAATCTCCATGAATCTGGTGATGCGCGATGTTGAAACTGAAGCGGTCATCAAGGCCAGATCCGTCGATGTGCGCTCCAACACGGATGAGTCGTGGCAACGCGGCATGAACTACATTCTGAAAACTGCCTTCTTCAAATCATGAGGGACAATATGAATCTGCTTCGTGTTCTCACAATTCTGATCGGGCTGCCGATGATCGCTTCAGCGGCAGAGCCGAGCTGGCCAGATCTCAAAGATACCCTCTACGGGGATGAGGTACTCTCACCAGCAGGTCCGAAGATCGTGATCGACGCGCCCTACCGCACTGAAAACGATGCGCGCGCCCGTATCTCGGCGAGCGTCCTCGCCCCAACCGGCACTTTGCTGGAAAGTGTGACGCTGATCCTAGATGACAACCCAATGCCTGTTTCAGCAGTCTTCAAACTCAAGAACCCGCTCCCCACCTTCTTCTTCGATGTCACGATGCGAGTGAATGGGCCAACACCTGTTCATGTGGTCGCCAAGGGCGTGGATGGTCGGCTGATTGTTGCGGATACATTTGTAAAAACATCCGGGCTCGGGGCCTGTTCCGCTCCACCGGGCTCGGACCCGGCCGAGGCCTTGGCGACACTCGGCAATATCACAATCGGGATTTCCGATATCCAGCGCACAGCCTCCCTGCACACGCCACTTTCCTCAAATCATAGCAAAGTTTCGGCCAATCAGAGCTTGATGAAGGATCGCAGACTCGATCTCGGCATCAGCCATCCCAGCCATTCCGGCATGCAGATGGATCAGATCTCGCTTCTCTTTATCCCGATGCGCTACGTCGAGATCATCGAAGTTGATCTGGACGGGCAGGGTTTTGTGGAGGTCACGGGAAGCATCTCGCTAAGCGAAAACCCGGAAGTGAGCTTGTCGGTCCCGAGTTACACCGGCAGTGTGGACGTGACGATGACGGATACAAGCGGAACGGTGACCAAAGCCAACAAATCGCTCACCGGCTTTTAGGGGATCGGCAGGGGCGTGATCACTTCTGTTGGAAAGTCTTCGAACGTCCAGCCATCGGTGCCGTCGGGAAACCAGAACACGCGCGTGTAGCCGTACTCCAGCGCGCGCCTGCCAGCATTCCACGACATCCAGCAATCAGCGAGGCAGAAAATTACCACTGGATGGTCCTTATCAGCGCCGGTGGCCTTCTCCAGCCCGGCCTGGAAGTAGGAATGCGTCACGTCTGCAAGTTTGCCGTATCCAACATTCGGAAGCCAGAGCGCACCGGGTATGGAGCGTCGGGGTTTATCGCGCCAAATCGTACCTTCGGGCAGACCTTCGGGCTTCGGCGCACGCGGCAGAACATCCACAAACGCCACACGTCCCGTCTTCCAGAGCGCAAAGGCCGCATCAGCATCGATTGTCACTGCGTCGGTGAGGGCTACGGGCACCGGCGCACGGTATAGGTCTTCGCGGTAAGCCTCAGGCTCGGCAACCGATTGCCCTAGGGTGGGCGCGGGCGCCATCAGTGCCAGAATAAGGGCGGCCCGGATCAATTTGGTTCCCCAAGAAGACCCGTTCCCATATCGTTCATCAAAGGTACGCCAGCCTCCATCAGCAGTGCATTGATCTCTTGCTGATTGCGGCGGATCAGGGAATTGAGCTTTCGCGCCCAGACTTTCTCCCCCTGCCGGACACCCATTGTGATGCGGAAGAAAAGGCGGGGCGGAAGCGTTTCCTTGATAAGCGGCGTAACCTGAAGCGCAGGATAGTGCTCTTTCACCAGAGGGCCGCTTATCGGGCCCCAAAGCAGCGCACCGTCGATCTCGCCGGCCTTCAAGTCTTCCAGCATGTCGGGAATAGGGGATTCGTAGCGACGGTCCACCACAAGATTATAGGCCCGCGCCCGTGCGATAAGCCCGTTTCGCGCCATATGCGTAGCAGGCGGCGAGCCTGCAACGACGCCCAGTGTGAGCCCCTTCAGGCGAACATCCGAGAGCGTATCCACCTCGTCCAATTCACCATCTCCTAGCACCACCAGTGTGTAGGCCGACGTGAAATAGTGGTTGGTATTCAGCACCATTTCATGGCCTTGAGCATAGGCAATCACCAGATCACAGCTGTTTGTACGGAGCGTGTTGCGGATGAAACCAGTGGCCATCGGAAACCAAGTATATTCCAACGGCAACTCAAGCTCGGCTGCGATCAGCTCTGCGATCTTGTTCTCAAACCCTTCTCCCGCACGATTGGAGAGAGGATAATTCGCCGGATCCGCACAGACCCTCAGTGCCGTTTTGGATACAAGATCCGAAGTCTGGGCCTGCGCACCGCTGGCGAACAGGCCCAGAAGCAGAAAAATACCAAAGGTCTTAGCCCAGACAGGCATTCTCATCCTCTCGGATCACATCCGATTTGGCTTCCTTGGCGCTTGGCCTGCCACGCGGAATGGCATCCATGCCACGCGCTTTCATATAAACGTAGATATCATTGAGATAGCACATGACGTTCGGGTTTTCCCCAAAGGCAGGCATCACGGAGTTCTCAGCCGCGTTCACTTTCTTGCGGCCGTTCACCACGATGTCCACAAAGTCATAGTAATCCATGTCGACAGCGGAATTCTTCAACGCTGGCGCATAGCTCGAACCTTCACCCTCTGGCCCGTGGCACACGTGGCATTCGGAGTGGTATCGGCGGAAACCGGAATAGCTGGGCCAGTCAATCGTGCCATCATCGGCAACATTATAGGTCGGCACATCATCTTCTGTGAAATATCGCCCATCCTCGCTATAGGCGACCGAGATATTGTCGGGCTTATCAGCACTTTGGGCCAACCCTGCGTGCCCTGCTCCCGATACCACTGCAACGGCCATCAACATTCCGAAATAGCGCATTCCATCACCTTCTCTGTTGGATAGGGCTGGCGCAATCCATCCTGCGCCAGCCCCGGTCTTGTTCAGCCTTCTTAATCCACTCAGTCTGGCAGTGCGAACACCGTCATCTGGCCACCGAGCGCTGTGTAGTCGCTAAGGGCTGCGTAACCGCCCACTGCCCCAAGACCGTCGTTGGGGTTGGTGAGGCCAGCAGCAAGGCCGATACCAGCCCAACCGCCGACACCCGAGAGAATGGCAACGTATTGCTTGCCAGCGTGAGTATAGGTCATGAAGTTGCCGATAATGCCGGAGGGTGTTTTAAACTTGTAAAGCTCCTCACCCGTATTGGCATCAATGGCCTTCAGGTAACCCTCAAGCGTCCCGTAGAAGACGATATCACCAGCCGTTGCCATAGCACCGGACCAGACAGAGAACTGCTCTGGCAGGGACCAGACGATTTCGCCCTTGGTGTTATCCCATGCGATGAAGTTCCCCATGCCGCCGTGGCTGTCGGGGGCCGGGTACATCGCCAATGTTGCACCCACATAAGGCTGGCCTGCGGTGTAGGAGACGCGGAACGGCTCGTAATCCATGCATACATGGTTTGTAGGCACATAGAACAATTCCGTTTTCGGCGAGTATGCCGCTGGCTGCTGATCTTTGGAGCCGAGCGCCGCAGGGCAGATACCTGTCGAATTCACGTCCTCGCCATTCTGCTCTGTGGAATACTCAGCCACAACGGCCGGGCGGCCATATGTATCCGAAGCCGGATCCATATCAACACCGGTTGTCCAGTTCACAACCGGATCGAACTTCTCGGCCACCAGTAATTCGCCGGAAACGCGGTCCATCGTGTAGCCGAGACCATTGCGATCGAAATGGGTGAGAAGCTTGCGCTCCACACCATCAATCTCCTGCTCGGTCAGGATCATCTCGTTCACACCGTCATAATCCCACTCGTCATGCGGGGTCATCTGGTAGAACCACTTGGCGATGCCGGTATCTACATCACGGGCCATCACGGTCATGGACCAACGGTTATCGCCGGGCCGCTGAGCCGGGTTCCAAGTGGAGGGGTTTCCTGTGCCGTAGTACATCAGGTTCTCTTCAGCATCGTAGGAATACCAACCCCATGTGGTGCCGCCCCCGATTTTCCACTGGTCGCCTTCCCAGGTGTTTGTGCCTGAGTCTGCGCCAACCGGTTTGCCAAGATGTGTGGTGTTCTCATCGACCAGAATGTCTTCATCTGGCCCCATGGAATAGGCACGCCACGCAAGAGAGCCATCGGCAATGTTGTAGGCCGTAACAGAGCCACGCACACCGAACTCACCGCCCGAGATGCCAACCATTACCTTGTCTTTGACGGGCATCACAGTCGCCGTGTTGGTTTCGCCAACAGCCGCATCACCGTTCTTTACGCTCCACTCAACCGCACCCGTTTCCGCGTTCAGCGCAACAACCGTTGTATCCGCCTGATGAAGGAAGACCTTTCCCTCAGCATATGCCACGCCACGATTCACCGTATCGCAGCACATCACGGGGATAACATCCGGGTCCTGCTTCGGCTCATATTTCCAGATGATCTTACCTTCGTTCGCAAGGTCCAGCGCATAAACGATGTTCGGGAATGGTGTATGCACATACATCGTATCACCCACCACAAGGGGCGATCCTTCGTGGCCACGCAGGACACCCGTAGAGAATGTCCATGCAACCTGCAGATCGCCAACATTGTCCTTGTTGATCTGATCCAGTGTCGAATAGCGGTGGTTCTTGTAGTCCCCTGTTTGAATGACCCATTGGTTCGGATCATCAATCATCTTCTGCAAATCAGAGTTTGCAGCTGCAATACCAGACATGGATGTCAGCATCGCAGTTGTTAAGGCGAGGATCTTCTTCATCTTTCGCTCCCTTCAGTTTTGACAGATGCAGGATGCGGCATTCTCCGTACCTTGCCTGCGTTTCGGTGGTCTTTCTTGTGATCCGTCCGTGCCGCCAACTGGGGAACTTCGGATCTCTCAGTTGCGGTCAGTCCTCCTCATTCTGTGAACGTCGCCAGATAGGCGATTATGTTTGCGCGTTCATCTTCCTTACGAACGCCTGCAAAGCTCATTTTGGTACCTTTGAGGTAGTCCTTCGGCTTGGTCAGAAACGCATCCAGCGTCTCAGGCGTCCAGATCAGCCCCTCGTCACTTTCAGCCCGTTCCAACAAAGCTTTGGAGTAGTTGAAGCCATCGGCTTGCCCAGCAGCCCGGCCGAGGATGCCATTCAGCACAGGGCCGACCCGGGCCTTGGCTTCTGGCCCTACCTGATGGCAGGCCTTGCACTTGCGGAACGATTTCTCTCCCGCTGCCGCATCACCGGTGATTTCGAATTCGTGTGAATCGGCAAATGCCGCTGCCGGGAAAGACAGCGTGAAAGCAAATACAAGTGCCGTTAGCAATTTGATCATCTGTTGAATTCCCTTAGCGTCCGTTTGATTTCAGTCTTTGTGCATGCCACGCTACGTGATCTTCCGCGAAACTCGACACAAAAAAGTAACTGTGATCGTAACCTGCATGCATTCGCAGATCCGTTGGCTGACGCCTCGTTGCCGCAGCTTGGGCAAGGGCTTGCGGGCGTAACAGATCGATAAACTGATCATCCGCGCCCTGATCGACCAGGATGTCTCCGTGCCAGCCGCGCTCACTCATCAAGATCGAGGCATCATATTCCGCCCATGTCGATTCGTCATCGCCCAGATAGGCGCAAAGCTGTTTGCGGCCCCAATCGGACTGTGTAGGATTTGCGATTGGCGAGAATGCAGAGAGCGATTTGAAAAGGGTTGGATTGCGCAGTGCAATTGTCAGTGCCCCATGTCCTCCCATCGAATGGCCAGTAATTCCGTGGTTCTCGGTGATCGGCAAAGCACCCTGAATGATCGCACGCAGTTCCTTAACCACATAGTCATCCATCTGAAAATGAGCCTTCCAAGGCTCCTGAGTTGCGTTCAGGTAAAACCCGGCACCAATTCCGAGGTCGTAAGCCGCGTCATCCGCAACGCCTTCACCCCGCGGGGATGTATCGGGAAAAATCACCGCAATCCCATGTTTACTGGCATGCCGCTGAAAGCCCCCTTTCACCATCGCATTCTCATGGGTGCAGGTCAGGCCAGAGAGATACCAGAGCACAGGCACAGACGCATGCTTTGCCTGTGGCGGCAGATAGACAGCGAACGTCATGTCCACCCCACAAACGCCGGAGGCGTGCGAGTAAACGGCCTGCTCACCTCCGAAACACTTGTTTTGTGACACGATTTGCATGTTGAGACCCTAAAACTCCACCACTGCCCGGATGGACTTGCCTTCATGCATCAGATCAAAGCCATGGTTGATCTCTTCGAGCTTCAGCTTGTGCGTGATCATCGGGTCGATCTCGATCTTGCCGTCCATGTACCAATCCACGATCTTCGGCACATCCGTCCGGCCCCGCGCGCCGCCAAAGGCTGTGCCGCGCCAGCTTCGGCCCGTCACCAATTGGAACGGCCGCGTCGAAATCTCGGCTCCGGCAGGTGCCACACCAATGATAATACTCTCACCCCAACCCTTGTGAGCCGATTCAAGGGCCGTCCGCATCACATCCACATTTCCCGTGGCATCGAACGTATAGTCCGCCCCGCCCCCGGTCAGTTCAACAAGATGCCCAACCAGATCGCCGCTCACCTCGGTCGGATTGACAAAATCGGTCATGCCGAAATGTTTGGCCATCTCAACCTTGGCGGCATTGAGATCCACACCCACAATCTGATCCGCTCCGGCCAGTCGCAAACCCTGGATCACATTCAGGCCGATACCGCCGAGCCCGAACACAATACCCCGACTTCCGATCTCCACCGTAGCCGTATTGATAACGGCTCCGATACCAGTGGTAACACCGCACCCAATATAGCAGATCTTGTCAAAAGGTGCATCGCTGCGCACCTTTGCCAAAGCAATCTCAGGCAGCACAGTATGGTTCGCAAATGTGGAACAGCCCATATAGTGGAGGATCGGATCACCATCTAGCGTGGAAAACCGAGACGTGCCGTCAGGCATCAAGCCTCGCCCTTGTGTGACCCGGATTGATTGGCAGAGATTGGTTTTCGGGTTAAGGCAGTATTCGCATGTCCGGCACTCAGGCGTGTAAAGCGGAATAACATGGTCGCCTTTTTTCAGGGTCGTCACTCCCCGCCCCACGTCAACCACAACACCCGCCCCCTCATGACCCAGAATGGCCGGAAACAACCCCTCTGGGTCGGCACCGGAACGCGTGAATTCATCCGTATGGCAAAGGCCGGTTGCCTTGATCTCCACCAGCACTTCGCCTTCACGCGGGCCATCCAGATTGACGTCCATGATCTCAAGCGGTTTTCCCGCCGCAACAGCTACGGCCGCGCGTGTGCGCATGCGCTTCTCCCCACAGGTTTGGCGGTTTCTCCGTCTCTTCTCAAAAAGTATATGCCCGCCCGAAACCCACACAATTAAGACCTTGGTGTGTGTTGGCGGAGCGTGGACATAGGTTCCACAGCAAGTAGACTAAGCTTGGGGAGGATATACATATGAACTCGGCACGGATTGCTTACCTGTTTATGGCAACGTTTCTTAGTGCGGGCCAGTTGAGTGCTGCCGACTTCTCGGATCCTACTTGGCCGTGTATCCAGCGAAAGGTGGAAACGCTTTCGCTGGGGATAATGTGGCCGCATCCTGTGCCCGAATCGACTCCCCAAGAAAGTATTTCAGAGGCAGGGGTCACGCTTTCCACAAAGCTTGCCCTTCGCCGCGTCAGCCTTGAGGAAGCGGAAACGCTTGTGACCGAGTTTGCCAACAGCCATCCTGATCTGACAACCGACGATCTTGGGCTGGTTTTTCGTAACGTCTTTGATCGCATCGGGAAGGAGCGCAGCACAATCATCAAGGGTATCAGTCGCTATTCCCTCAAGCAGATTGCGCTCTCCCAAGCCATTGATGAGACGCGGGTTACCATGTCGAACCTGATGAAGGCTGATGCGCCCGACTTTGATGAGGTGGATCGGCTGGAGGAAAAGCTCGACTGGGACGAGCGGATATTCCGCGACCGTGCAAAATCACTGACATATGTTTGCGAAACACCGGTACTTTTGGAAAAGCGAGTCTACGCGATTGCACAGATCCTTTTGCGGCATGTGCCCGAGTAAACAGCCTTATTCCCACTCCAGCTCGGTAAAAGCGACGGTCGCGTTGCGGGGATTGAAAAGATCGAAGAGTTGCCATTCCGAAGCAGCGCTTGCAGCAATGTGATCGGTCGCAGCACCAAGGCTTTCGCCACGTGCAATCGCCGCGCGGGTCTCTGCCGCCAGCAGTTCCAGATACAGGCGCAGATCTTCACCACCTTCCGGCCAAGTGAGGATAGGACCGCCATGCCCTGGCACGATATGCGAGACAGGCATATCCTGCAGTTCAGCCAGAACATCCTGCCACCCTGTCAGAGATCCATCGAGCGCCGGGGCATGCTCATGAAACACAAGATCACCTGTGAAAAGAATACCACTGCTTTGGTCTAAAACCGTAAGATCGCTGCCTGTATGAGATTTTGGCCAAGCCCGAAGTGTAAGGAGCCTCTTTCCCAAATCAATTGTCTGCTCCTCTGCCACTAAAGCGTTCGGCAGTGTAACCGAAGTTCCGATAAACGAAGGATCACCGATAAGTCGGCCAAAATTCGCAAGATAGGCGTCCGCCCTGTCTTGCAATGCACGGGGCAATTTCTCGTGTCCGACAATACTGGCCCCCGCCTCGGAGAAGACGGAAGCACCAAGCACATGATCAGGATGCATATGCGTGAGAACCACATGGCTGATCGGCAAATCCGTGCGCGCTCTGACAGCACGGTAAAGCTCCTCACCCACGCTGCGCGCACCACCCGTATCAATTACGGCAACAGATTTCTCGCCGACAATGAACCCCGTATTTGAAACATTACCCGCGTTTTCCGGGCCAGCATCGCTGATAACACCGCGATGCACAAAAACGCCCTCCGCCACTTCGCTCATGGAAAGCGCAGAGCCCACAGAGCGGCAGGTGGGCGCAGCCGGCTTCATATATCCATCAAACGGCATTGACGAAGTGGATAGCAGCTCCTTACAGGCGCTTTCAGTTTCCGCCTCATGGCCTGGAAGAAGCACATCACGGCAGATATCAGGTGCCTGCATAAGGCAGAGAGTAAGAACGGCTTCGAACATGTGCTTTCCACGTGAATAGTTGCGCCAGCCTATCACCCTTTCGCAAAACCCAAGACGTATCCTTAAGGATAAGTTTCAAAGAACGTATATTTGTGATAGTAAAGTGCCTGTACTTTCCGGAGATACTCGATGAAAAAGATCGTTTTTGCGGCATTTTTGGGCCTTCTAGGCCAGAACTCTCTTGCTGAAAGCCCCGAAATCAGAAACCCGCTGTCCGAGGAAGGAAGCTGGGCAGAACTCCGCGAGGATTTCGTTGGTGATACTACGCTACTGGATGGGGCCAGTCTTTTTACCGTTGAGGCGCCATATCGTGCACATGATGCAGCAACCGTACCTCTTGTGATCACCCAGAGCGACACAGAGGCAAAGCCCATCACTTCTGCTATGATCGTGGTGGATGAGAACCCCGCTCCGATGGCCGCTGAAATGAGCTTTGGTGCCGCAATGCATCCCCTCAAGTTCGAACTGCGCGTGCGGGTAAATCAGTATTCCAACGTGCGGGTGATCGCGACAAATGCGAACGGTACTTTCATGCAGGGCCGCTTCGTGAAGGCATCAGGCGGCTGCTCGGCACCTGCGTCACGCGATCCGGAAATCGCACTCGCCTCTATGGGATTGATGCGCCTCAAGCATTTTGGCGAAGATATCCCGATGTCCCGCCCCCGGCGAGAGGCCCAGATCATGATCCGGCATCCGAACTATTCAGGTTTACAGCGAGACCAGATCACACAGCTTTTCATCGGCGCACATTTCATCAATAAGATGGAAGTGTTTCAGGGGGACGAGATGCTGTTCACTTTGGAAGGCGGCATATCCGTCAGCGAAAATCCGGTGTTCCGGTTCAATTACTCGGATAATGGAGCCCCCGCATTGCGTGTGCGGGCCGAAGATACCGAAGGCAACGTGTTTGAGCAGGTGTTGCCGAAAAACGCACAAAGCTGATCAAAAGCAAAGGATCTCCGCTTCCGCCTGAGCGCGGCGGAGATCAGCCTCCAGAACCTTGGCGGCCTGCGCAGTCCGAAAAATAGACATACGCTCGCCCCCCGTTTGCTGAAGCGACAGTACCGTTTCCGCTTCCACGTACTTTTCGTATGGAAGAATGGATGCGATCTTGTCGATGGAACAGGCGCATTTACGCAGGATATCCTGTCCTTGCCCATTTGCCGCCATGCAGCCAAACACATAATCCGCCCGCGCCTCTGTCGGGTAATCATTGAGAGTCTGTTCGACCGTCTGTCCCACACTGGCTGAGGCGCTCAGCACAAGAAATAAAGCTGCTACCTTCACTGGCCTTCCTCCTCGGGCCGTAGAATCAAAGCGTTCTGATAGAAAAGCTGCCCAGCAGGGCTCTGGGCAGTGGCAACCAGAGAACGATACCATCCCGGCACATCCTCTGACATGGTGAAAGTAATTTCCAGATCCTGATATCCGCGCATCTTCTCCCGGTTCCTGTCATTCAGAAACGGGCGCAGCGTGATTTGCTGTGCCGCAATATCCGCGCTGCCATAAACAACCGAAACATCCTCGATCTCCGCAAACTGAACAAGCGACTCCTTAATCCGGTTTCGGATGTAGAACGGGCTTCCGCCCGCCTGTTGGGCAACATCGCGCAACACCGTTTCAATAAAATACATGACGACTGGATTGCCTACCGTCGCCGGAAACGCACCGATGTTGCGGGCTTTCTCATCCTGCTCAAACCTCAGACGTGCCGTCTCGTCTGGCTCGAACGAGAGGCGAACCGTCCCAGTGTTGCGCTCACTGTACCCTTCATCCGCTGAAATCGAGAGCTTCCGCTCGTACTCAAGCTCGCGATCCGTACTGACATCCGAGAGTGTTCCGTTCTTGAAAATCAGATCATACGTCTCTGCGGAACGGGCGGGCGCCATGCCCCCGATCAGTAGAGCGCTGAACAAAAGGACATAAAGGCGCATTGTACACTCCCTTTTTTCAAAGCCACTCTAGCGCAGCCCGCAAGGCCGTCACGGCAGACTTTGGTCTGCCTGCTCCACCTCGCTAGCCCGCGCGTGCCGCGTTTTCCAATCAATAAGCGGACGAAGGCGTGAAAGTTGCACAGGTTTCGTGAGAACGGAAAACCCATGCGATACAGCAGCTTTCGCAAGATCATCCTTTTGATTTGCCGTAATCATGATCGCCGGGATGTCCTTCTTGCAGAAATCACGCATGGCACATATTGATTTTACCCCGGTATCGTCGCCATCAAGCTGGTAGTCAGCAAGAATGATATCTGGCGGAATGCCGATATCCTTCACAAGATCCAGTGCTTCCTCAGTACCCACACTAGCCAGAACACTTGCTCCCCAGCTTTCCAGCTTCTGTGTCATCGCATATAGAACGCCCGGGTCATTCTCGATCAGAAGCACGATCAGATCCATTTCCTCAGGCATGCTATCCTTGGTCTTTGCCTTCTCCTCGGAAACCGCACGACCGGAATCCACAATTTCCATCTCAATCGAAAAAACAGAGCCCAAACCCGGCTTTGAGCGCACACGCACCTTGTGGCCGAGATGCCGACATGCGCGATCAACAATGGAAAGTCCAAGCCCCATACCGGGCCGCGCGTTGCTGTCGCCAGCGCGCGTAAACTCACGGAAGACACGCATCTGATCGCCTTTCGATATGCCAATGCCGGTATCCCAAACCTCAACAACAACTTTTCCAACCCTGCGCCTGCAGCCCACAAGTATCCGGCCTGTATCCGTGTATTGGATAGCGTTATCAACGAGGTTCTGAATGGAGCGTAACAAGTATCTCTGATCACTGCGGACCCAGACTTTCGACGGTACAACTGTCAGCGTCAGCCCCTTTTCCGTAGCAAGCCCCTCGAGATCCTCACGCACGGTCTGCAGAACATCGCCCAACGGAAAAACAGTGGTCGGCAGATCGATATCCGTGGCTTCCAGCCGCGAGATATCCAACAGCGCGTGCAGCAGGCCTTCCATAGATCTGAAAGAACTGTCCAGCCGCGAAACAGTCTCACCAAGATCAATCTCCGCCGGGTGGTCCACCAGATTTGAGATCAGAAGCTTTGCGGCATTGATGGGCTGCAACAGATCGTGGCTTGCAGCAGCAAAGAAGCGTGTCTTGGAGGTCATCGCTGCCTCTACCTCGGCCTTGGCCAATCGCAGATCTTCCTCGGCGCGGGCCTGTTCCTCATACTGATGACGCAACAGCTGATTAGCCTCCGTCAGTTCCGCGGTGCGGGCCTGAACGCGTTTTTCCAGCATTTCCTTGTTTTGAGAGTCCGCCGTAACGTCGAGAACATTGACGATGCAACCACCATCCGGAAGGGGGTGCATATCGATATCCAGCGCTTTCCTATTGATAAGACGAACCCGCAGCTTCAAGTTCCCTGCACGGCGCAAATGGCGCATGAGGCTTGCAAAGCTGTCATGCGAAAAACCTTCAGTCAGCACAGAGGCTTTCAGATACTCGATGATCTGCCCAAAGGCTGTGCCCACGGTGGTAATCTGAATTGGCAGGGTCAGAAGATCTCCGAAGCGGGCATTGCTGATCAACATTGTGCCTTCGGCCGAGAAGGTGCACACGCCCTGCGGCATGTGATCAAACGCGGCTTGCAAAAAGTTCTCCTGCGCGTCGATAAGCCGGCTTTTCTCAAGCCGGTTGCTCCGCACAATTGCGGTAATCTCGGTTTGTAGCACAACCGTGTTATTGGTCCGCGTGCGCCTGTGGCTGATAACAAACCAGCGATCATTGCGAAGAGCGAACACAATGGGGGCAACCGGATCATCCCCATGCCCGACAACCGATAGGCCAAGGTTCAGACGGTCCGTACTGTCGCGGGCCTTGATGTGGACGCTGCGCGCCACTGCATCGAAATACTCAGTCAGCCCAAGCCCCGGTTCAATCAGACCAGCTACATCCGGGATGAGGTTCTTAAAGAAATCATTGAAAACCTGAAGCTTTCCCTCCGCAAAATGCGCGATGCCGCCATCCATGGATTCAAGCGCATCCGCCAGCGTGCGCTGCGTCTGTGCTCGCGCTTCCTCCGAGGTTTCCAGCTTGTTGCTGGCACGCCCTAACGTGTTCAGCGCATCCTCAAGATCGCGGGTTTTCTCGGAAACCTTGTTCTGAAGACCGATGGCCGATTGAAAAAGAGAATACGCCGATCCGCCCAACTCGTGCTGATGATTGGCCCTCTCAACCAGCGCCTTGATGATCTTGGCCTGCTTTTCAACTTGAACCGGAAGAGGGTCTTTCGGATCAATCATAGGGCGCGCGCCCTTTCCGGCGGAAAGAAGGCAATGCCCACGAAAGTCTGGTTAACGTGAACCCCGCAATGCTGCTCACCATAAGTGTTGAAGCCCAGAACGTTGTGCCTGCGCAGGATATCCGATGCGCCCCTCACCAGATGCTTCTCCTCAATCTCCAGACGCCGCAGAACACAATCAAACCCAAGGATGAAATCGGGGGGGGCACCTATTGGGCCCGCCATCGTCAACTCCGCCTCCAGTGTCTTCAGAATTTCCTTTCCACGGCCAAGCGTGAGAACAAGCCCGTTCTCGATGGCCGAGAGAAAGGCAAGACCCTGCCCAACGGTCACCTGCTGTATCGCACGCACATGCCAGGCGTCAGCGCTTCGCACCAGAACAGGGTTCTCTGCAAAAATGCTGGGCGAAAGTTCCGCCACATCGCACCCCACCAGACGGGCATACTCGGGAGCTGCGGGCGCGCCGTTTATCTCCTGAACCACCCGATCGTCGGAGCGGGCTTCCGTCACAACCAGTTGCTGCGTTGTGGGCATGAAATGATCGAACCCAAGCCCCGTGAAAGCCAGATCCGTTTCCACTATCACGAGCAGGGCCGCATTCTCATGAAACGCCCCGCCATGCAGAACAAAAGTTTCATCAAAAGCCAGGCCGTGACCTGCAGACCCACCAAATACCGGCACATCACCCAAGCCAACATCAAGCGCGGCAACAAGGATATCTTCCTGTTTGGAAAGACCATCCGCAAAGGTGAGGGCAAACCGCTTCCAGTTTGCCGTTCCCCTGAACCGTTCCGAAAGCACCCGGGCTTGATGCGCCGTCTGTTCGGTGGACACGGGATTGAGCGGTGCAATCAGCGCAGAAGAACAGCGAAAATGCTCTCGCGGGAAGGCGATCAGAAGAATCGCATCGTCCTCATATCCTTCCGGTGTGATCTGCCCAGCCGTTGTACACCCGAAGGCCGGAGTTGCTGGAAGCTGCCGCTCAAGTGCGCGTGCCACGGCATCGTGATCCAAATCATGCGGTACAAATACCAGAACAAAGCAGATGCCAACCATGTCCAGTTGCGCCACCGCTTCCTCCACTGCCAGGTCTGCCGACCGGGCGCGTGAAACACCAATGCCCACAATTTGCGGGCGGTTTGGATGATCAACCTCTGCCTCGAACACGCGCTTAACTCAGCAACGCGCGGGCATCCGTATCGGAAAGCCGGGAGGCACTCGTCAGGCCTGCGTTTTTCACCAGCATTGCAGCCTGTGTTCTATTGCTCACCTTCAACCGCCGCAGCAGGGCGGTGATATGGGCCTTCACCGTAGCCTCCGCCAGATCCAGTTCATAGGCAATCTGCTTGTTGGGCTTTCCGTCGCAGATCAGGCTCATGATCCGGCTCTGCTGCGGTGTCAGATCCGCGATCCGTTGAGCAACTTGCTGAACCGATACCTTCTCTTCCTCAGAGCGGGTAGTCTGCGGGCGAAACTCCGCGGGCAGGAACTTCAAACCTTCCTGTATCCTCTCCAGCGCCACCTGAAACACTGATTGAGAGGCGCCCTTGGGCACAAAACCGGCAGCGCCCGCATCCATCAAGGTTTGGATGGTTTCATCAGATGATTCAGCCGAGATCACGAGAACGGGCACATCCGGCAGTTTTTCCTTCACCTTGAAAAACCCGCTGAACCCCATCACATCCGGCAGCCTGAGATCCAGTATCACAAGATCCGGCATCAGGCGCGTTCCCACAGATTTCAGCCCCTCGCACAAACTATTCGCAGTTTGAACGGAGCTTCTGTCGAAGATGCGAGCCAGTGTGGATGCAAGCGCATCACAATACAAAGGATGATCGTCGATCACGAGTATTGATCTTACAACCATCGGCCCCTTTGATTTTTCATCAAGTGTCACCATGATTCGTCTCCCTGAAAAAAGGGTACGGGCAAAACGGGCAAATCTGAATTACATTCTATTGTGGTAACGCAACTGCCATCACGCGCCTTTCTAGCCATGCTATGCAAGCACGAGGCAAAGCCCCCGATGTCCACGCGATAGCTCTTAGAACGTTTCTCTCAAGCGCCGGGCGATCGCTCGCGCATTCACGCCAGCAAGCACCCGCCCGTGGATTTCTGTATCAATCACCCGCAAAACAGCATCACGGCCAGCACTTTCAGGAACGAGCTTCTCGAGCGCGGCAGCGGCTTTCCGGATCCCGATAAAATCACCCTTGTCGCCCGATTGCCGCATCTGCCGAAGAAGCCTTCGCCGCTCCATCCAAATCCGCAGGGTCACTCCTGAGAGCCGCCGCTCTTTCCCAACAAGAAGCGCGAGAGACATGACAAAGGCGACCGCACCAGATAGCAGGATCGTACCGGATCGCAGCTTTGCAGGTACAGCATGGTGCTTCTCAACGGGCTGAACGTTCCCGTTCTCGCTAAACGCAACTCTCTGGGCAGAAATCGTGACCGTCCGAACCTTTCGCTCGACCGTATCAAAATAGGAAAACTCGATTGGCTCCAGAATAGCCGAAACCGCATTTCTCGGCATAATCGTCCAGCGCCAGAAGGCAATTGCCTCGGGGCCGTTCGGCGTGAGATCAACCAACCGCTTTTCCGGATGCGCGAATATCAGGGCGCTGGGGGAGGTGAGCTCGGGCATTGGCGGGATCATATCGAAGCTGGCCCCAAGGGCCGATATACGCACAACCCGCAAAACCCCCTCTCCCTTCGCCAACTGATCCGGCGCGTTGGACCAGTTATCCGAGACACGCAGCCCGCGAACCGGAAACCACCAAGCATCCGTTGCGGGTAGAGGGTTGACCTTAAGTGCAACGGGTTCCGACTGGATGGTATGCTCAAACCAGTTATTATTCTCATCAAGCAGCGTCAGATTATGCCGAAAAGCGCCAATGCTCAGTGTTCCGGCCTCCTGTGGAAAAAGCGCCATGCGTCGGCGCATGTTCTTTACGGTCTTGCCGTCCACCACACTCTCGTACCAGTGGTCCTCTCCCAACTGCATCCAGTTCAGCCCCGCAAGATCGGGCTGTTCCAGCTTTTCCAGCGTTATGTGGCGCTTGTAGATCCCATGAATCGTGAGCAGGATCATTTCCTGCTCGAACGGAACAGTACTCAGTTCCTCTAGCTCTACCTTCAGTATCAGATCATCGGGATCAACCGCGCTTTGCGCCTCTGCCGAAAGAGGCGATACGAGCATCAGGACAAAACAGAGCAGCCTCACCATTCGCTTTCTCCTGCAGGCTGCCCAACGCCTGCCTTCTTGCGGCGCTTGTGTTCTTGCAGAATTCGGGCGCGGAGAAACGCGCCCGGCACGTCCTCCAATGTGGCTAGCCACCTCGGGCTGGCAACCACGAACTTGTCATCAAATACCTTGCGCACGCGCAACTGATCGCGGCTCTCCACGGCGGGAAGGCCCACCGTGGCACCCGAATTGGTAACAGCATCGCCAGTGCCTGCCCCCCGGGCGGAGCCCTGCGCTATGTCCGCGGCAACAGTGGGGCCTTCCTTGTCCTCCCCCCATTTGACAATTGCATCCGCATCGATCCGGGTGCCGCCATAGAATGCGAGAACAAGCTTGAAATTCGCCTCCGCCTCCGCGTCAGGCCCATCGGCAATCGCAAGGTCATAGGCCTCTAGGCCGGCTGCATAGGCCCCGCGCTGAACCTCTGCATTGCCCAGATTGTATGCGGATCGCAGCCCTGCCTTCGCAAATGCGTCCGCAGCACCGTCAAATTGCCCAGCCCGATACTGCGCTACACCGCGCCATTCCGGATCAGCAAAAAGTGGCACTGCGGTTTCTGGCATACCTAGGGCAAGCGCCACGCGCCCCAGCGGAGCGAGCCCGCCAAATGCAAGCGAGAGGCCGATCATTCCCACCGCCAGAATAGCCACCAACCCCCGCATCAAACACTTTCCCGGCGAAAAAATGCAGCTGCCGGAACAAGCGCCAGCAAAAGCAGATAGCGTCCGTAATCTGTCCAGAACCCGAACTGAAACGCCTGTTTTTCCAACCTCAGAGCAGATGCGCGCTTCAAATCACCCAGTAATTCTTCAGCCTGGCCCAACTCGTAAAGACCACCGCCGCCAACAGAAACAAACGCCTCCATCTCCGCTGTCGAAGCGGAAGAAGACGGGGCAAGTGTGGTCGCGACATGCACGACCGAAAGCCGCGCATTCAGGTCTGCAATTACCGCCGCGCCATTCAGCGCTTGCGTCGATACCCCGCCACCATCCGTCAGAAGGATCACGTCCCCTTCCAGAATCTGGGCGTCACGAAGCATGGATGCAGCTTTTTCCAGTGCCAATGAAGGCCTGTTGCCCTTGTCCGGAACTGTCTTGTCATCAAGAAGCGCAATCGTTTGGCCCAGTTCCCTATGATCCGTCGTGAACGTGGAGGCGACATAGGCATCGCCAGCAAAAACGATCAGCGCAGCTGGCCTTGTTCCAAGAACGCTCAGCCCCGCAAGCGCCATCCCAACAGTTGCGGGCCATGTCTGGTCGCGTGTCATGGAAGCCGAAACATCCACCAAAAAGACCACACCATCGAGATTTCGGAACGTATCCGCCTTACCTCTTTCCAGCGCCGGGCCAAGAAGCGCTATGGCAACCAATCCGGCAACCGCAAACGGCGCAATGCCACGCCAACGCCCTCTTGCATGGTCAATCCGCCCCAGCTCGGCCATCGCGCTCATCAGATGCGGATCGATCACACCGCTCCAGTCTCCGGGCGAAGAACGGCGGCGGGCGGCACGTAGTGCCAACAGAAAGATGATCGGCAATGCTAGCACCCAGAACGGCCGTAGGAGCGAAAGTTCCCAGAACACATTCATGCCGGAGCCCGCCATCCGAACCAGAGGCATCCAAGCCCCGCCAGGATCACCGGGAAAATCCAGAGATCGCGGTGCGTCTCAGCGGCTAGCCCTGCCCGCACTGTGGGCTCTAGCTGGTTGATCGCTTCCGCCACGCGGCGTAGATCCTCGGTTGTGCGCACGCGAAACATCTCACCACGGCTCAGGCGCGCAACCGCCTTCAAGGCTTCCGTATCCACAACGCCCCGCTCTTGCGGTGTTGTGCTTAATTCCTTCGGACCAAAGGCAATTGTGTGGATCCTCACGTCCATCTCGCGCGCAAGCTTGGCAACATCGGGTGGGCTGGTCGCCCCGGCATTGCTTTCTCCATCCGAGAGAAGGACGATCACCTTGGCCTCTGCATCCGATCCATCCAGCCGTTTCAGAGCAAGGCCGATAGCATCCCCGACATTTGTCGCCCGCCCGGAAATACCGATCACCATGCTCGCCACAGCATGGGCGACGGCATGAACATCAAAACTCAGAGGCGCTGCGACATAGGCTTCCGAGCCAAAGACAACCAGCCCTACCCTGTCTCCTCCCCGGCCGCGCACGAAAGCGGAGCCAACATCGCGCACCGCATCAAGGCGCGTGATAGCCTTACCATCCAGAAAGAAATCTTCGCGCACCATCGAACCTGAGAGATCAAGCGCAAGGATCAAATCGCGCCCCGATACCGGCAGCGCTTCCACCGGCGCTATCTGGCGCGGGCCGGCCAATGCCACTACCATCAGCACCCAGATCGTGAATTGCGCACCGTATCGCAGCAGCAGGATACGCCTGCCCGGTTGCATCTCGGAACGGATGTGGCGACCCACGCCCTCCGGCACGCGAAGCGAAGCCCCGAAAGCTGAAGCACTCGGAGCCAGAAGAAAGACGAGAGCAGGCACCCCCAGAAGCAGAAAAAACCACGGATCTGCGAAGCTGAAGCTAGACACGCGCCACCTCCTTAGGATCGAGCGCTGCCTCCAGCTCTTCTGCGGCTGGAAGTGTAGCACCCCTACGATAAAGATCGCCCATCAGCGCAGCAGCTAAGGCGGGCTTGTGCGCTTTGGCAAGATGAAGAAGGGCTAATATGCGATCTTCTTCGGTGCGTCCCTCAAGGGCCTTGATACGGTCTCCAACCGTAAGCGGTGTCTTGTCAGCCTGCCTTGCCTGCGTGAACAACTGAACAATGAACGAGAGGGCGAGGGCAGCCAGAAGCCCAATGCCAATCGCGGCAAAGCATTCGGCTATCAAACCGCCGGGGGCTGCTTCGGGAAGGCGAATATCCTGCAGCGCGCCCAGCATTTCCTTCTGTGTAAGTGCGCGGTCCGCCATTCCTACCCCGCAAGCGCCAGAACGTCGTTGGATACCGGCATACCCGCATCAATACGAAGCGTTGTAAATGCCCCCAGATCCGGCCCGCTCGCAGGCGGTGCATCACGGGGCCCGCCAAAGTTTGCGCCCATCCTGCTCCCGTCCGGTCTTGTGATCGGATAGCGCCCCGGCGGTAAATCGCGCAACGTACTGTCCTCCACAATCAGAAAACGCAGATCGCGGTGCTGGGCGCAGGCGCCCGCAACCGCCCCAAAATCCGCGCCGCGGCTATCCAGTCCACTGGCGATAACAACCGCTGCTCCACGCGGAACGATGCGGCTCAACCCAGCAAGCGCCCTACTGAGAGGCGGATCGGAAAGCCCTCCAGGTGCCGCATCCAGCGCAATATCATGCGCCCGCACCAGTCCACCGATCACGGCAAGCATACCGGAAACCCGCCCGCGTATAGGCACAATCACCGTCTCTTCTGCCGTTATGGCCATCAGCCCCACACGCCCACCCGCCTCTGTCGCCTGCCACCCCAGCCGGGCGAGGTTCTCAGCAGCCGCAACAGATCGGAAAGCCCGGCGCATACCCCACAGCATTGAGGGTCGAAAATCCGCCAACAGAAAAGTCACCTTGTCCCGCTCATCATGAAAGGTGCGGATATGCAACTTCCCGGTGCGGGCCGTCGCCCCACGATCCACATGCCGTATATCGTCCCCATCGGCATATGCCCGGCTGTCCGCAATAACCTGCCCGTTGCCGCGCCGCCGGATAACAAACCCACCGGGGAGTGTGGTGATTGCAGGATCGAGCCGCTCACGCTTGAGGATAAAGGCGCGCTGCGCAATCAAATGTTCCGCGCGAATGCAAACGCCGCTGCCGTCGCCTTCCACAACCATTACAGCGGCTCCGTTGCCTCAAGGATGTCGTTGATCACACGTCGCGCTGTCCGCCCTTCGGACATTGCCTTCCAGCTCAATACCAACCTGTGGGAGAGCGCATCTGCCGCCAGAGCCTCCACGTCTTCCGGCAAAGCGTGATCCCGTCCCTCCAGAAACCCCCGTGCCTTGGCGGCCGTAGCAAGCGCGATCGACCCGCGCGGCGAAACTGCATGCTCGATTTCCGTGCTGAAGGGGGGCATGCGCGTCGCAACCACGATGCGTACGACATAATCGCGAAGGGCGGGCGAAAGATGCACATCAATCGCCTGCCTGCGAGCCTCTCGCAATGTCTCAAGATCTATCGCAGATATCGGCTTTGGGCTGATGCGGCTCTCCTCTTCCACCAGATCCAGGATGCGCCGCTCTGTCGCAAGATCCGGTTGCTCCAGCAGAACATGCAGCATGAACCTGTCGAGCTGCGCCTCAGGCAGCGGAAAGGTTCCTTCATGTTCAATAGGGTTCTGCGTGGCCACCACGACAAAGGGATCAGGCAACTCGTAAGTGGTGCCGCCACTTGTCACCTGCTGTTCCGCCATTGCTTCCAGCAGGGCGGATTGAACCTTCGGTGGCGCGCGGTTAATCTCGTCAACCAGAACCAGATTGTGAAATACCGGGCCTCTGGCGAAGGAAAACGCACCCGTCTCCGGCTTGAAGACATCCGTTCCGGTAAGATCGGACGGCAGGAGATCAGGCGTACACTGTATCCGCGCAAAATCTCCCGTCACCGCGCCGCTCATCAACCGCACAGCCCGCGTCTTGGCAAGGCCGGGCGCACCCTCGATCAGCAAATGCCCACCCGTCAGCAGCCCGATCAGCATGCGCTCGATCAGTATCTCGTTACCGATGAGCCCCGCTTTCAGCTGGTTCTTCAGCCGGGAAACCTCACCGGCAACACCCTGCAAAACCATATCTTCCAAAACGCGCCTCCACCGCTCGCCTGACCGTCAGTCTGCGCAAAAGCCGTTCCGAACACCATATATCCGTAGGTCGGAAGTAAGGCATCCTCAATCCGGTGTCGCGCTACAGTCCGGATCCAGCAAGGTGCCATACGAAGGTTCAGAGAGCGTGCTATTGGCACGCGCAAGCAGCGCATCGAAATTTGAACGGATATGATCCAAAAAGTCGGAGGTGTTTGTCGTTGCCAGCGTGGTTGTCGCAAGAGCGTGCAGCATGAAGACGTCAAACCCGCACAAACCCTTCGGATTGCTTCTCAGAAGGCCCTGCATAAAGCGCTCAGAGTCCCACGCCACATGGCGCAGATATGTTGGGTATTCCTGAAGCTTGGAATAGAACGGCGTCTCACGGTCAAACTTCAGAATGTCCATGCCGAAAGTGAAAACCTGAAATAGTTCCTCGATCAGGATCGACGCATAGAAAGCATGCTCAAGCGGGGTCACCTCAGCCATACCAGGCTGCATTATCATCATATGCGTCGCAGCCCCATTCCGCCCGAAAAAGCCATTGGCCTGTGCCGGGGAAAAGATCGGCTCTTCGTGGTGCCGGGGCAGGCCGATTTCAAACATATCGTCCAGATACCGCAGATCCGCGTTGTAAAGCCGCCCCGATGGCAAGCCATGATAGAGGCGGATATAGACGCGCTGACGAGCCGGGCAATCGGTGATCTCTCCGCCAACGAATGAGATCGTCTTCCTGCGCCCGAAAACGTCACGAAGCAGATCGGAAAATACCTTCAGCGTGGCCTTCGAGATGGGGTGCGGAGGATCACCAAAGAGGCAGACACCGCCGGTGGCCACTGTCTTGCCGTTGAAAAGAACGGGAGGGGCACCGGGGTCGTGCCGAAAGCGGGACGAGCGATAATCAAACACCCAGCCCTTTTCAGCAATCTGCAGAAAATCCCCTCGGCTTGGCTGTGCCTGCGTTTCTCCTGCAAAAATCAGGCAAAAACCTGCAAACATCAGCGCTGCAAGTTTCGGCATGAGGCAGCTCCCTTTCTGGCTCTGGTCAGGTTTCGGGATTAATTTTCCTGATTTCAGGTGTAAATACAGGCGAGGCTTTTGTGTCGTTCCTGAGTGGAAACAGTATGAGGCCAGGAGTTCCAACCCTTCTATCGCGCCTTCCTGTCAATAGAACACGCCTCCAAACAACGTGCATCTATCCAAAAATGTCCTTTGATATACTGGCATACCAACCCACAGATTCCTCATATGTCGCCCTGCGGGTGTCTTCGGTTTCTCCGATCTGGGAGATGAAACCATCAATACGGCTGATTTTCTCAGAAGTCGCCTCATAAGTAGCGCCAACCTTAACACCATCTTCAGGTGCGATCAGCGACCAGCATGTATTGGAGAAACGAGCAGGAAACACTGTGGAGCCGGTAAGAGTCCCGCGAATGGCATTCGCACAAACCTTCGCCTGAGAGTTTGCAGAAAAGGCGGATTTCGGCATATCGCCCTGAGCGCTGGCATCGCCCAACACATAGATATCTGCATTTGCCTTCGTGCTCATGTCAGCAGCATTCACCGGCGCCCAATTGCCTTCCGTAACCCCGGCAAGATGCGCAATCCGCCCCGCCTTCATGGCCGGAATAACGTTGCAGGCGTCAACCTTCGTTACCTCACCGTCAATCGTCACGGTCATGGCGGAAGGATCAACCGAAACAGCGCCGCCGCCAAACTCCTCACCAATCCAGTCGATCATGCCCGTGTAGTGTGCATCCCAACCCTCCTCAAAAAGGGCCATCTTGGAAAATTTCGGCTTCGGATCCGCGACGATAATCTTTGCGGTTGGGTTCGTATCTTTCAGAATATGCGCGATCATCGAAACCCGCTCATAAGGCCCAGGCGGGCAACGGTAAGGGTTGGGCGGCGCAACCATGGCAAAAGTGCCGCCCTCGCGCATTGCTAGGATCTGCGCGCGGAGAAGCTCGGTTTGCGAGCCGGCCTTATAGGCGTGGGGCATAGCATTCTGTGCGGAAACGTCCCAGCCCTCAACAGCGCCTTCAACAAAGTCGATACCAGGGCTGAGGATAAGCTTGTCGTAAGGTAAAGCGCCGCCTCCAGCGAGGGAAACCATCTTTGCGGAACTGTCCACATCCACCGCCCAATCATGAACGACGTTGATACCGTATTCGGAGGCGAGCGTTCCGTAGGAATGCCCAATCGAGGAGATGTTGCGGAAACCGCCGACATAAAGATTGGAGAAAAAGCAGCTGTAATAGGTGCGGGTTGGCTCGATAAGCGTGACGTTGATGGCGCCCTCGCTGTCCTTTGCCAGATAACGGGCAGCCGTGCTCCCGCCCGCGCCGCCACCCACCACCACGACATTCGGTCTGCCTCCCCCGGCTGCAAGGCTCAAGCCTACAGAAGATGTGGCCGCGAGTGCTGTCGCGGAGCCGATCACTGTGCGTCGGTTGAGGTTCATCTGTTGTCCTTCCCTGATGTGGCGCTTATGCAGCCCCTATTCCGGGCTTTCATAATAAGCTGCGAGGGCTGCAATATCGGTATCCGTCAGGCGACTGGCGATCATGTTCATCACCGGATGCATACGCTCTTTCGATCTGTAGGCGCGAAGAGCCGCACTGAATGCCTGGATGCTTTGGCCCGCAATCGGTGGAATGCCATCGCTTTCTCCTGATGTCTGATGGCAGGTCATGCATTCTGTGCTCAGAAAGGCACCATACTCAGGATCACCTTCAGGCAGCCGATCCTCTGCCATAGCCATGCCGGCGCTAAAGGCGAAAGCAATTGTAAGCTTTGAGTGGTCCATCTAGGTGATCACGATATTGCGGCTTTCGGAATAAATGGAGCCGTCATCATCGTACCATATGAAGCTGAATGTACCACTTTCCAGCACCCGGGCCTCGAACTTGAAATACGGGTTTCTGGAAACGGAAGGTTCGATCCTTATATCGATCACTGTTTGCCCTTCAAAAGCGCAGACAAAGCGGTTGATGATCGAACGAGGGATGGTTTTGCCCGCCGCATCGAGGCGATGGCCGTTCTCCATTCTGTGCGAGATCAGTGTTTTGATTATGATAGTTTCGCCCGCATGCGCCGCCTTTGGCAGCTTTATCCGGGCTCTGATACCTTCAGCCATCAGGCGCCTCTCATCCGTCAAACATTGCAGCCGCCAACGGTCACGGAAACCGGGGCGACGGTGCTGCGGAAAGTGCCATCCTCCAGACGGGCAATGGCAATAACATCCTGACTGTTTGCAAGCCTGATTTTCGTGGCGGCTGCACTATTGGCGGCAATTGGGCCGAAGCGAAAACGCACAACCTCCTGATTGGGATTATCCAGTGCAAAGATAGCGATGGCCGATGCACCAAGCGCAGAAACCTGCAGCGGAACAGCGTGTCCATCATCGACATGAGGCGGGACGACAAGCTCTATACCGCCCTGCACAATAGAAGCGCCACCGGTGAATTGAAGGATTGCCTCATGATCAAGCGTTGCCGATGCAGGCGAAGAGAGAGTAGCAGCCGCAAGAGTGCCAGAACCCAGAGCCAGAACAGTACGGCGCGAATAAAGCATCAAAAACCCCTCCTTGAACAATCGACACCATAACACAGTTTCGCGGCTACCTCGTGCAATCGAACACCAGAATGAAACGCGGGAGTCCACACGTCAGAACAGCAAACCCGGAGATCGCTAGTGTCCGCCGATCAAGCTGCGTTCACAATCTCGACCTTAGTGGGCGATTGCGAGGTGCCCCAAGTCTCTTGAACACCTGGCTTGTTCTTTTTTTGTTCCGCTTCATAGTCAACTGGCGACAGCATGCCATTGTTGGTGTGCTTGCGGGTTGGGCTGTAGGTCCCCCTGATCCGTTCGCGCTTCAAAAAGATGGAAGAAGCTTTCTGCGGCCGCATTGTCCTTTGCCCATCAGGCGATTTGCATAGCAAATCTGTTGAGAGGAGGGGCAATTACCGCGCCTTCTCATGCTGGCAACCAGATTGTGTTTGCGAGAAAGGGTTGCCAGTCTTTCCTGGTGAACTGCGAACCTTTGAAGTGGTCCCGTGTTTTCGGACAGTTCTGCAGCTTTGCTAATGTGTATCGGGTTTAGGTATCATGCTGCTTTCTGCTTTTCCAAGCCTGCCCAATATGCGTCGTCTGGCATCTGCCGATCAAGCGCAGAGTGGGGCCGCTTGGTGTTGTAGAACGTGATCCAAGCCTTGATGAGCCGCCGAGCCTGGAAGCCATCGTTGATTTCTTCGAGATAGATGGCCTTCTGCCTCGGGAATCGCCACAAGCGCTCGAAGAAGATGTTGTCCAGATATCGACCTCTTCCATCCATTGAGATGCGCACGCCCGCTTCGGTCAGTGTGTTGATCAAGGCCGATCCCGTGAACTGGCCGCTTGATCCGTATTCATGATCTCGGGTGGGCTGAACTTCTGGACCGCTTCATTCAGGGCACCGACGTAGAAGTCGGCATGCATCGTGTTCGACAGCCGCCAACTCAGGATCTTGCGCGTCGCCCAATCCATGATGGCGACCAAATACAGGAACCCGTTTCACACCGGCACAAAGGTGATGTCAGCACACCAAACCTGATTGGGCCGGTCGACCTTCATCTTTCTCAACAAGTAGGGAAAGACTGGATGCCGCAGGTGCGGCTGGCTGGTCAAAGGGCGTTTTTAGATCGCCTCCAACCCCATCGTTGCCATCAGACGTCTGACGCGGTGATGGCCCATTGCAACGTCCTCCCGGCGCAGATAGGCTGCGATCTGGCGGCTGCCGAAAAACGGGTATTTGGTGAACACGCAGTCGATCTCTTTCATCATTGACAGCGTTGACGCATCTATCCCAACGGGCGTGTAGTAGAACACCAAACGGCTCAGGCTCACCAGCTTACATTGCTGGCTGATGCTCGGCTTTGGGTGGTTGCGCTGGATCATCGAACGTTTCTTTGCCGGGCTCACCTTTTGAGCCCTTCGGACAAAAAATCATTCTTGATCGCCAACCTCCTGATCTCGGCGTCAAGCTCTTTGACCTCGGCCTCGGTCGGACCACTCTGCTTGCCGTCAGAGAACACATCTGCCATCCCGCCGACGGCTTGCCGCTTCCAGATGCTGAACTGGTTCGGGCTCAACTGATGCTTCGCTACGATCTCCTGTACGGTCTTATCGCCACGCCGCGCTTCCAACGCTACCTTGGCCTTAAACTGATCTGTAAAGTTCCAGCGCTTCGCCAGTCTCTTATCCTTCCACAAGGGTTGGATACACCTTAGCTGACTGTCCAATTTGCTCAGACCATTTCATGCGGCAGTCGGTGATTTCAATTGAACGCGAAGCGCTTGAAGCATTGCCAAACTGGGGCAAAGTAGCGCGACTGTGAAAGTCAATGTCTCTGCATCTTGTCTAGCTTCTTGAGTGGTATCAGAGGGATCTTTTCAGGCAGGCTCCCGCTTCTGGAAACAACTTGGTAGTTTGCCACTATGCGGCCTCCCGGACCGCCGTCACCTCTGAAAGAGGCATCTGTGTACCATCGGGTGCAACGAGTACGCCGGCTCCGCCATCCATCCGGACTTCTGCAACCGGCACAAAGACGCGGCCATCAATTGCACCAAGAGGCTCGTCTCCAGTACTGTATTCAACGGTGAAGCTGTAGTCGCCCTCTGCCGCCAGCGTCCCATCATCCTGAAGCCCGTTCCACACGACATAGCGTTGGATGGTGTCCACTGGCCGGGTTCTAACAGTCTCGCCGAAATCGTTTCGTACAACCAGCGTTGCGGTCTCTGCAGTCGCGATTGGCGTTGTCTCGATCTCAAGAGGCGCTCCCTCGAATGGGGCGCTGGATGCAAACCGCACTTCCCGCCCGATCCATTCGGCCAGAGCCACCAGATCATCACCACCGGAAAGGGCTTGAAGAATCGAATCCAATGTATCGTTGGAGCGTATCTGCTGCTCAACAGCCGAGAAGCTGGCGAGTTGAGCGACAAATTCTGTGGATTCGGTAGGATTGAGGGGATCCTGATTGCGCATCTGGGCTGTCAACAGCGTGAGAAACGTCTCAAAGTCAGAGGTAAGCGCTGCTGCATTCGTAGCGGAAACATCACCGGAGGGTGGCGGAAGAGGTTCCGTCCGATCAGGTGTGTTTTGAACTTTGTCAGCCGCGCGTACCGGAAAGGCGGGAGTGTTCAACATCAATATAGTCTCCTTGATTATCCAGAAGGGCGCCGATCAAAGGCGAATATCGAGGGATGCAGTTCCGTCCGAGCTATGCCTGTCGGCAAGCGTTGCAGGTGCCCCTTGTCCCGCCTCCTCCAAAACAACCCGCAGGCTGTCGGAAGTTTCCCTGGCCGAAGACTCGAAACTATCCGCAGCACCCTGCTGATCATGCGCACCGAACATAAGTGACACATCCGCGAACCCTGCATCCTTTAGCGCGTTCTGTAATACGTCTGCGTTTCGGCGCAGCATCGCTTCGATCTCACCACGATCGGCAGTGACAAGGCCACTCATCGCACCTTCAGAGCCTGAAAAGAGGATGCGAACCCGCCCAAGCTCCGGGGGGTCCAGCCTGATTTCGATCGCATCACCGGGGGCATCGGCCCCTCGGGTCGTGATTTGCGGTATCAGCTGTTGAAGGATTGGGGGAAAAGGCTGGCCAGCACGCAAAACTCCAAGGATACCGCCAGCCGCCGTGCGGCCAGGCACGGCCAATTGCTCCAGCGGATCGCTTGTAGAAACCGATGGTAGCGAAATCTCGGTTGTTTCACCGAAGGCTGCGGAAGTCCCTATCGAAGTGGGAAGATAGTCCGTCATTGGTGGCAAAGCCGCAGCAGGTTGCATACGATTCTGCCCCACTACTTCCGGCGCTTGTGAGGGAACCCTCGGCGGCTGTTCGATCATTTTTTCCACCTCAACCGCCTGTGAAAATCCAAAAACAGAGACGGTTGCCCGTTCGGTATGCACGTGCGGACGGGTCTCCGCCGGTGCGGTTTGAACCACTTCATCAGGAGCCGATAAGGCATTGCCTCTCACAGTTGCCTCCGCACCCATTGGCTCAACACTGCGCGACGGCAACACCGGGTCAGCCGCGGCCACCCTGAGCCGCTCTGGTGGTGCGCCATGCTCAACGGGTTTTCCATCAATCGGCGGAATACGTAGCTCATCAGAGGTCCGCGCCACCTCCACTCTCTCACCTGCCTCGGGGAGCGGTGCTGAACCGCTCGCTGCCGGAGCCTGACCCACTGGTGGGAGTGCCGATGTCGATATCGAACCAGCAAGGCCTTGGTCGGATTTCACCATCGCATTCCGCCAATCCGCTTCCGGCGCGTCCATGCTCCCAGCCACATCCCTGGCGGGCATGGTGAAAGCCATATCCGCCTCTTCCTTCACCAAAGAAATCCCGTCCGATACGCCTGAGCGCTTTGCAGGCTCGGGCAACCCGACGATACTTTCCCGCAAAGCGGAAACCGCGGCCTGTGGCCCATCGTTTTCATCCACAGAGCCGGAAGCTTCCTGTTCCTTTTTTGAAAGATCGTTGATCGTAGCTTCGAAAGGGCGAGAACGCTGCTCACCTTCGGGCACGATCTCCCGCTTGCTGGCACCACTCTCCTTTGCGCCGTTGGGCTGTGCCTGTGAAGAAAGGGCCTCAAATGGTGTCATGGGAATCATCTCTCAGATTGCATCCTGCTTAACTGCACCATCCCGTCGAAGCCTTACCAATTTGTTTACCGTAACCACAGATAACAACATCAAACGTTTTCCCGAGGAGCCGGAAATGAATCCCGTAACAGCCCAAATTCCACACCTCTCCCAGCAAGATCCTTTAAAATTCACGACTTCCACTGATCCAAGGCTCTTGCAAAAGGCGGAGGAGCTTGAGGCGGCCTTCCTGACGGAGATGCTGAAGGCGGCTGGGCTTGGCAAGCCACTGGAAAGCTTCGGCGGAGGGGCCGGGGAAGATGCCTTTGCCGGGTTTCTTGTGGGGGAATACGCCACACAGATGGTCGATTCAGGTGGTATTGGCTTGGCCGAAGCCATTGTCCGCGCTCTGTCAGAGGATCAGAAATGAGCTTGCTGCGAAACTTTCCTTCCAGACCTAATACATCCCGTATTCTGAAGTTGCTTCAAAAGCAGAGAGCCGCCGCTCTTTCCGGAAAGCTTGACGATCTGGGCGCACAATCCAAAGCGCTTGAACTGCTCCTGCAGGATCTGGAAAAGTATACCGAGAAGCCTGATCAAAAACCTGATTCGAACTTCATGTCGCATCTTGGCCAATGCAGCGATCTGGCGAAATCCAACCTTGCGCTGCTTGCCGCTGGTCAGAATGGGGTGAAGGCTGCAAGGCTGCAACTCGTGGCCATTTCGTCTGCGCAGAACCAGTTGAGCACCTATTCGGGGTCTGGTCAGAAACGTGATCTCATATCCGCACCAAATCGGCTCGAAAAACGTTCGTGAGGTACATATCCGGAAAACACGAACATGCTTTACCGGCGCACCCTCCCGTCCGGCGTTCACGGGTTTTTAATCTAAAACTGTAGGCAGTAAGGGGTTCGTAGCCCCCCTGAGCTTAACACACTATTATGCTGTTTCCTCCATTTCTGCCTCCAGCGACCCGAGGGGTTGGCACGGTTTGGTGAATAGCCAGTGGCCGTATGCGTCAGAAAGGCGATCGTGGGCTGCTTGCGCAGTCTTTTCATCAGACGTGGCGTCGAAAGCGTCACACGCCAAAGGGGACAGCAATGTCTAGTATTCTTACAAACAACAGCGCCATGGTGGCACTGCAGACTCTCAACTCCATCAACAAAAACCTCGCGATGACCCAGAATGAGATTTCGACTGGCAAATCCATCGCATCCGCGAAGGACAATTCCGCGATCTGGGCTATCTCTCAAGTGATGCAGTCTGATGTTGACGGTTTCGATGCCATCTCCGCATCGCTCGCTCTTGGCGAATCCACTGTGGCCGTAGGCAGAAACGCATCCGAGCAGGTGACGGACCTGTTGGGCGAGATCAAAAGCAAGATCGTCGCGTCTCAGGAAGACAACGTGGATCGGGCAAAACTGCAGGATGATCTCTCCTCTCTCCGTGATCAGATCTCCGGCATCGTTTCGGCTGCTCAGTTCAACGGCCAGAACCTGCTGTCCAACGCCGCAGATACGGCCGGTGAAGGCACGATCGACGTTCTGGCCTCGCTCGATCGCGACGCAACAGGTGCGGTTGCCTCAAACAACATCACCGTCGCCAAGCAGGATCTTGGTCAGGGTGATGCGGCAGCCGGCACAGGTGCATTCGCCGCTGGCTCCACGCTCTCGACTGCTGGTGCAATCGCGGATGGCGCAACCGAGACATACACCGTCACGCCTGCCAACGTTGATGTCGGAACCGCATTCCAGTTCGACGCATCCTTGTTCGGTGGAACAGGCGATGTGCTCTACGTCGCACGTGAGGGTGATACCGCAAACGATGTAGCCGCCGCACTGGCTGCAGCAACAAACGTGAACCGCGCGAACAATGGCGCTACGATGTCCGATTACTCGGTCACAGCCGTTGGTGGTACCATAGAAATCACCAACAACTCGGGTGCTGCCGGCGCAACACTTGCTGCTGGCGATCTTGAATTCAAGGCAACCGGTGCTGGTGCGGCGGCCAACACAGTCGGTGGCGGCCTCGAACTTCTCGGTGACATTGACGTGTCTACAGAAGATGGTGCTGCAGCAGCGCTTGAAGCTATCGAATTCCTGACACAGACAGCCATTGGCGCATCTGCCGAGTTTGGTACGGGTGAAAAACGTCTTGAGATCCAGGCTGATTTCATCGGTAAGCTGACCGATAGCCTCAAGTCCGGCATCGGTTCGTTAGTGGATGCAAACATGGAAGAGGCATCTGCGAAACTGCAGGCCCTTCAGGTGCAGCAGCAGCTGGGCATCCAGTCGCTCTCCATTGCCAACCAGGCGCCGCAGAACATTCTGTCTCTCTTCAGGTAAGGCAAGGCATGGGGCGGGATTCATCGCCCGCCCCTACGCTAACAAAAGAGCCGCGTGACTACTCACATGCCTGACTTTTCCCCGAGGAGACCCCCCATGAATTCCGCCACCCTCGCGAGATCTGCCTATTCAGAGGCCACCTCCATTGCACCGTCCGAGCGCAGTGTCGAGTACAAGGCCTTTGCCCGTGTCACCGCTGGGCTGACTGCAGCCGACTTAGCTGATGATCCAAACTCCTTCGCAAAACTTAGCGAGGCTGTCTTTCTCAATCGGCGTCTGTGGACAATTCTGGCAAACGATGCAGGCAACGATCAAAACGGACTCCCAGAGCAATTACGGGCCAATATTCTCTCGCTTGCGAATTTCACATGGAAACACTCGCAGAAGGTTCTTCGAAAGGAAGCTTCTGCAGAGCCACTGATAGAAATCAACAAAACGATCATGCAGGGCCTGCGCACCCGAACTGCAGACGTCGGCATTCAGGCAGTTGAGTGATGTCCGGTCTCGTCCTCAAACTCGGGCCCCGGGAACGCGTGATGATCAACGGAGTGGTCATGGAAAACGGCGACCGCCGCACACGCCTTAACGTGATCACACCCGATGCCAACGTGCTGCGGCTGCGCGATGCAATCCACCCCGAAGATGCCAAAACACCTGTGAAACGCACCTGCTATGTAGCCCAGATGATCCTTGCCGGTGAAGCTGACGCGAATGAGGGGAAGCGGCAGCTTCTCACGGGTATCGAGCAACTTAGCCAGGTGTTCACGGATGGTGAAAGCCGTGCCCATCTCGACGCTGCCACCGAACACACGATCTCCGGAAAAATTTACCCGGCGCTGAAGTCTCTCCGCAATCTGATCGCCCGCGAAGCGCGGTTGCTCGATCACGGAGATGTCGCGTGAATTTCCAACCTGCCACGCCGTTGCCCGGTGTCGCCGGCTGGCAGTTTTTGCAGCGCACCAACGATGCACAAAGAGAGGTTTTTGATCGCTCACCGCTCTTGGCGCGGGAAGTTAAATATTTCAAGGAAAACATTCGATCTGTTCTCACAGCAAAAGATCTTGTAGAGGATCGTCAGCTCTTCAAGGTAGCCCTCGGCGCCTTTGGGCTTGATGAGGAAATCGGCAAGCGTTTCTTCATGCAAAAGATCCTCGCCGAAGGTACCGAAAGCAACGACGCTTTGGCCAATCGCTTCACGGATCCACGCTATCGCCAGTTCTCGGAGGCCTTTGGTTTCGGCAGTTCACTTGGCCCGCGGACAGGCGAGTTCGACTTTGGCCAGAAAGTCACTGATGCTTACAAGGAACGCCAATACGAAATTGCCGTGGGCGATGGAGACACAAACCTCCGCCTTGCCCTTGGCTTCAAAAGAGAGATAGCCGAACTGGCTGCGTCAGGTGTTGCCAACACCACCGCATGGTTCTCTGTCCTCGGCTCAACGCCCCTTCGCACGGTTTTTGAGAAGGGCCTTGGGCTGCCAGAGGCGTTTCGCCAGATTGATATCGACAAGCAGCAGGAAACCTTGGAAGACCGTACCAGAGATCTTCTCGGCGATGGATCCATCTCCATTTTTCAAGACCCTGAAAACGTTGAAACTCTCATCAATACCTTCCTTGCTCGCGCTCAGGCAGAAAGTGGGCCAAGCGCCAGCACACCTGGCTTTTCCGCACTTTCGTTGCTGCAAAACTCGAATCCCTTCAGCGCTGCCGGACAGATCAACCTCATTATATCGAACAGCTGATCATCAAAGCTTTCATTCGCCACAAATGGTTCTCTCACCTCGCGGCGTGCCGGGAACAGTCACTCCAGTATCATGCCGAAACAGCAGGGCGGCAACTGTCTTGATGCATGCGCCAGTGGTACCATTGCGCAATAACGCTACAAACGTATGTTTCTCCTCCTTCGAAAACTATTGGAAACAAGCGGCCAACGCCCTGAAGGCCTCGGCCGGACCGCCATCGAAATCCTTGGCAAAAAGGGCGTCCAGTTTGGGCCAGACACGCATCGCTTCATCAATCTTCGGGTCAGATCCGGGTGTATAAAGCCCTGTCTGGATCATCGGTTCAGCCATCTCGTAGGCTCCCAGAAGCCCACGCACCCGCTCGATCAAGGCATTCTCCTCATCCGTCGCCGCCTCGGGCAAGCTGCGCGAAACACTCCGGCGCACATCGATTGCCGGAAAGCGCCCACGCTCGGCAATGTCGCGGCTCAACACGATATGTCCGTCCAACAAGCCACGCGTGATATCCGCAACTGGCTCCTCCATATCGGAACCCGCCACAAGCACGCTCAACACTGCGGTAATATCGCCTGATCCGCCAGGCCCCGGCCCGGCCCGCTCCGCAAAATTCGCGATCAGGTTGGAGGTGGAGGGCGGAAACGCACGCAGGCTCGGCGCCTCTCCCGCTGTCAACGCGACCTCCCGATGCGCCTCGGCAAGCCGGGTTATCGAATCCGCCAGAAACAGTACATGCTTGCCCTGATCCCGAAAAAATTCTGCGACACTCATTGCCATCCATGCCGAACGCCTCTTGATCAGTGGGGATTGATCAGACGTCGCAGTAATAATTACTGAACGCGCCATTCCCTCAGGCCCCAAAACGTGATCAGTAAAGTGCCGAAGTTCGCGCCCTCGTTCTCCAATTAAGGCAAAAACGACAATATCAGCCTCTACACCTCTCGCTAATTTTGCAAGTAAAGATGATTTTCCAACACCTGAACCTGCAAAAACACCAATACGCTGCCCTCTCACCAGCGGTAGCAGCGTATCCATAGCTGCCTGGCCAGTGCGCAACCGCCTGCCAAAGGCACCTCGGCTGGCCGCAGCAGGAGGGATGGCTTTCAAGTCGGCAACCTCGGAACCTCTGAGCAAGGGCCGCCCATCCAGCGGCTCGCCAAACGCATCAATAATGCGCCCGGTCCAGCTTGCATCCGGGCGGGGCCCGGTGAGAGGGATGAGCCGCGTGATATCATCAAGGGCCACACCTTCGCAGGCCGAGTACATCATCACACGCACAGTCTCCCGCGTCAGCGCCACAACTTCACCCCTCATAGGCGGTGCCCCCTTGCTTTCAACTTCCACAAGATCGCCGGCCCGCGCATTCGGCCCGAGGCCGCGCACTTCCAGTGAACCGGAGCCGACGGAACTTACATACCCACAGCGATGCGTGGGGCGCAGCTCCGCCAGTTCCGAGGCGAGAGGCAGAAAATTCGAAAACATGCGCAGTTCCCTAAAATGGTTCGGGTTTCATCCACGCTTTATCAACCACACGAGCTTAAGAACTGGTTGAGACCGAATTTGGGAGAAACCCGAAATGGACCTGAAACTGGAAATTCTGAACGCAGCCCGCAGCCTTGCGGCCCATTCGGCCGAGCGGCAGGGACTTATTGCCGAAAATATCGCGCATGCCGATACGCCAGGCTATAAGGCGCGCGATCTCGCCGCCTTTTCAGAGACTTATCAGACAGGTACGGCTGAACCCTTTGCAATGAAATCCACGCGCGCTGGCCACATACAGTCCGAACCAAGCCGGCACAATTCTGAGATTTTGCACAATACAGCTTTCGGAGCCGAATCGCCGAATGGCAACAACGTCTCTCTTGAAGATCAGATGATGCGCGGGGTGGAGTTGCGCCAACAGCATGATCTGGCCATGGGCGTTTATCGCAAGGCGCTGGATATAATGCGCATCAGTATCGGCTCACGGTAGGAGCATTTTATGAACGATCTTCTCAAGTCAATGTCCGCCGCCAGCAGTGGCATGGCCGCACAATCCGCCCGGCTGCGGCTCACCTCGGAAAACATTGCCAATGCCGATACGCCGGGTTTCCGGCGCAAACTTGTCACCTTCGAAGTTATGGATGGCGCTTCCGATAGCCGTGCGGTCGCCACCGGCCGCACCTATCTCTCGGAAGCGGAACTTACCCAGATCTACGATCCCTCCCATCCCCTCGCGGGTGCCGATGGCTCATATGAAGGCTCAAATGTGAACCTGATGATCGAGCTTGGCGATGCCCGAGAGGCGCAGCGCAGCTACGAAGCGAACCTTAAAATGTTCGATCAGGCCCGCCAGATGACGTCTTCACTTCTTGATATTATTCGCCGCTAGAAAGGCCGCTTCCGATGCAGATACCCTCCCACGTCGCCTCTCAACTCTACACAAACGCGCAATCCGCCACCCAGGCCAGCCCCACGTCGGAGGATGGCAGCACATCCTTTGCCGAACTCGCCGCCAACTTCATGGATGCCATGCGCGCCGGGGAAGAAACGGCCAAGGCCGGGCTCACTGGCCGAGCCGATGCTCAGGCCGTCGTTGAAGCACTCGCTGCAACGGAGATTGCGGTGCAAACCGCCGTCACCGTGCGCGATCGCGTGGTGGAGGCCTATCAGGAAATCCTCCGCATGCCGGTATAAGCACATGACCGAAGGGGAGTTGATGGATATTCTCCGCCAGGGCCTCTGGCTTGCGGTGATGATCTCCACACCTGTTCTGGGAATAGCGCTGCTGGTCGGCCTGGTCATCGGCCTCTTCCAAGCGCTTACATCCATCCAGGAAATGACTCTGACCTTCGTGCCAAAGCTCGGTGCCATCCTGGTCACTTTCTGGATCACCATGGCCTTCTCGGGCCAGCTTCTCGTCGTCTTCTATCAGGATGTCATCCTCCCCGTAGTGGCGGGATAGAGGGCAAACCCGCCGTAATCGATCAGACATCAGCGCTTTCTTAACCACGAATCAGTCACTGTCGCCAAAAGCAGGCAACCATCCAGAACGGAGAGACGATAATGGACACCACCGGCTATGTCGCACTGTCACGCCAGTCCGGTCTCTTCCGGGAAATGCAGGCTGTCGCCAACAATATCGCCAATTCCTCCACCAACGGCTTTCGCCGCGAAGGCCTTATCTTCGCCGAGATGATCAGCGCGCTGCCGGCAGAGGGCGGCTCCGTCGCGATGACGACCCCACGCGCGCGCTTCACCGCGGATGCGCAGGGCGGGCTGGAGCGGACAGGCGGCACTTTTGATCTCGCAATAGAAGGCGGCGGCTTCTTCATGGTCGAAACGCCTGCAGGCCTCCGCCTCACCCGTGCGGGCAGCTTTTCTCCCAATGTCGATGGCGAACTGGTAAATCCTCAGGGCCATCGCCTTCTCGATGGCGGCGAAGCACCGATCTTCGTGCCGCCCGGCGCGGCTGGTGTCTCCATCGCGGCAGACGGTACGATGGCCGCGAACGGGCAACCCATCGCGCAGTTGGGTATCGTCCAGATCACCGATCCAAACGCACTGTACCGCGAAGACGGCGTACTTTTCCGCCCCGAGGCGCCGCTGGAACCGGCCGCTGAGGCTGCCATACTTCAGGGCTTTCTCGAAAAATCCAACGTCAATCCGGTAACGGAGCTGACACGCATGATCGAGGTTCAGCGCAGTTACGAGCTGGGCCAGAAACTGCTCGAAAAAGAAGATGAGCGTATCCGCGCCGTCACCCGCACCCTCGGCCAGGCCGCAAGTTAAGGAGATATCATGAGAGCGCTCAATATTGCAGCAACCGGAATGGAAGCCCAGCAAACAAGGGTCGAGGTGATCTCAAATAACCTCGCGAACATGTCCACTACCGCTTACAATGCCCGCCGCGCAGATTTTGCGGATCTACATTATCAGCAGGTCACACGGGCCGGCACCATCAACGCGGCCGATGGTACGGTGTTGCCGACCGGTGTTCAGCTCGGGCTCGGCGTCCGGGCGGCGGCTGTCTCTATGGAAATCGAGCAGGGCTCGCTTCAGGCAACCGGCGGAGATCTTGATGTCGCGATTGAGGGAGCCGGCTATCTGGAGGTTACGCTGCCCTCCGGGTTATCAGGCTACACGCGGGATGGCGCTCTCAAACGTACCGGAGATGGCCTGATCGTCACTGCCGATGGGCATCCGGTGATCCCGGAAATCACGATCCCTGACGAAACGCGCGAGCTTTCCATCAATGCCGATGGAGAGGTCTACGCCTATTTCGACGATCAGGTGGAGGCGCAGTTGCTCGGCCAGTTCTCTCTCGTGGCGTTCTCGAACGAGAAGGGCTTGGAGGCAATCGGCTCCAATCTCTACCTCGAAACGGCAGCCTCAGGCCAACCATTGGTGGGAGATCCCGGAACAGACGGGCTTGGCACCTTTCGCCAGGGCTATCTGGAGGCGTCCTCGGTGGATGCTGTCCGCGAAATCACCGAACTGATAGAGGCACAGCGCGGTTATGAACTGAACGCCAAGGTCATCACCGCAGCCGACCAGATGCTCGGCGCAACCACGCAGATCCGATGATCAGAACGACACTTCTATTTCTATTTCTGGCACAGGTCGCTGCAGCGGATGCGCTTCTGGCCAATCGCGCCATTCCCAGCCGCTCCGTCATCACGGCGTTGGATATACGCCCGTCAGAGCACAGCGTTCCCGGCGCTTACACCGATCCGGCGGAGGTGATCGGCATGGAAGCGCGCGTCACAATCTACCCCGGCCGCCCCATTCGGCGGGGCGATCTCATGGCGCCGGCTGTGGTTGAGCGCAACCAGATCGTTTCCCTCCAATACGCAACCAACGGTCTTTTCATCGAAACTGAGGGCAGGGCGCTTGGCAGGGCGGGCATCGGTGATCTGATACGCGTGATGAACCTGAATTCACGCACAACTGTAACCGGCCGGGTTGGCCCCAGCGGCATTGTTGAGGTCGGAAAATGAAGTTCAAATCCCTAGTGATAACACTGGCTTGCATTGGCGCTGTTTCTGCCTGTGGCAGGTTGGAGCAAGTTGGGCGCGCGCCTGCAATGTCGGATGTCGGCGGCCCGATCCAGCCCGTTCCCTACGCCGTAGCACCGGCGCGTGCGGCGCTTGCGGTTCCGCAGCCCGCCGCAATCCGGCAGGGCAATGCGCGCGCATCTCTCTGGAATTCCGGCCCGACATCCCTTTTCGGAGACAGACGTGCCAGCCAGAAGGGCGACATCCTGACAGTGATGATCGAGATTGACGATCAGGCGCAAATCCAGAACTCAACAGCCCGCAGTCGCTCGGGCTCCGAGAGTGTTGGCGTGCCGAATCTCATTGGTATTCCGCAAATCCTCGATCGCGCCATCCTTCCGGAAGGTGCATCTTCAGCAAATCTAGCCGACCTAAATTCCAGCTCCAGCTCTGCTGGCGATGGGTCTGTCCGCCGAAACGAGAAGATCACCTTGCGCGTGGCGGCCACGGTAGTGGATGTTCTTCCGAACGGCCATCTTGTGGTGCAGGGCAATCAGGAAGTTCGTGTTAATTTCGAACTCAGAGATCTGCAGGTCGCCGGTATCGTACGGCCCGAGGATATCTCGCGCCAGAACCAGATAACGTATGATAAGATCGCTGGTGCCCGTATTTCCTACGGTGGGCGCGGGCAGATCACAGATGTCCAGCAGCCGCGCCTTGGCCAGCAGGTCGTCGATATTCTGCTGCCTTTCTAGGAAATCAACCCGTGAAGCTTCTCCTTCCCATTCTCTTCGTTGTGATCGGCCTCGGTGCAGGCGTAGGTGCCGGCATGATGCTAAAACCCGATCCGATGGCCGACTGCAAGGCAATGGAAATGGGGGAACTGGCGCTGGATGCTGAAGCTGCGGCCGCCTGTGAAGAGCTGAGGGCTGAGGCGAAAAAAATGGCGGAGGCTGCAAAGAAAGATGCAGCCGTGCCAACCAGCTTCGCATCTCTCAAACGCCAATTTGTCGTGCCTATTCTGAAAGGTGAACAAGTGACCGCGCTTGTGGTGGCGTCCTTGGCAATTGAGGTTGTCGAAGGTTCGGAAGAGATCGTCTTTGATAGGGAGCCAAAACTTCGCGACGCATTCCTCGAAGTGCTGTTCGTGCATGCACATTCGGGTGGCTTTGACGGCGAATTCACATCACCCTCCGCGATTGGAGATCTGAAGGGACGACTCTACGAAACCGCTGAACCAATTGTGGGCGACGTGCTGAGAGATGTTTTGCTGACTGAAATCGTACGACAGGATTACTGATGAAAGAGGCTGGAGCAGAGCTGTATATCCGGGAAGATTTTCCGCCGTCCTCCAACAGGATGGAGCTCTGCAAAGCATACTTAGCGTTTCCAAATTAACCTAAGATATGTCTTCGACAGAAAGCCGAAAGCACCGGATGCATGATAGGGCTCTGGCGTTTCGCGTACTGTTGGAGACGCGCTGATCTCAGAGAGTACAAGCGATGGCACACTCTCCCACCGGCGCAGCTTGCCCACTCTTTTCGTTATTCCTCCGACGGGCGGCCGTCGCGCTCTGCCCTTGCAATCCGCGCATTCTTTGCCTTTATAGCATCCTCTTTCTGCAACCGGGTAACCGCCGTGGTTTGCCCAAAGCTGCGCCGAAGATGCACCATCGCCTGCTCGCGCAGCGCTTTTTCCGCGGTTTCTCTCACATCCAGTTGTGTCCGGCTCTGATCTGACCAGCGCTGCCATTTGGCGTAGCTCACAAGATCGCTCGGAGCTTGGCGGCCAGGTTTCGGCATTTCTGCAACAGCTGTGTGACTGAGCGAAAGCCGCGCAATTTTCAGGGCCTGCAATCTCGCATTTACTTCGGACAGCCTTGCCATATCACGTGTGAGCGCAAATTCGGTTATTTGCGCAAGGGCTTTCCAGTCCCTTTCGCTCATCCCACAGCGCCCTTGTCTGCTGCAAAACCCTGGGCACGCGCCTTGCGACGCATATCTTCGGCAAAGCGGATCGCAACCGCCACGGCGCGGTACTGCTCCACGGGTATCTCGCTTCCAACCTCAACAAGATCGTGGAGTGCGCGGGCTGTTGGAACATCGCGGTGCAGGGGCACGCCCGCACCGTCCGCAACTTCACGGATTCGCAGTGCAATCTCGTCCACTCCCTTGGCAACACAAACCGGCGCAGTTCCTTTCTCCCGCGACCATTTCAGGGCCACGGCGACATGCGTTGGGTTCACGATCACCACATCTGCCGTCGGTACGTCGGCAAGCATCTGGCTGGAAGCAATCTCCTGCGCCCGCTGCCTGCGTTTCGATTTGAAATGCGGGTCGCCCTCCGCCTCTTTGTGCTCATCCTTTATGTCCTGATGAGACATGCGGAGCTTTCGCGCATGATCGAAACGCTGCCACAAAAGATCCACGAACGCGATGGCGGCGGCGATGATCGCCACACCGAGCAGAAGCTTTTGGAACAACTCGCCCAGCACGGCCGTCATGGATGCGGGTGCCGCACGGGCGGCGCCGACGATCATCGAGACCTCAGAGGCAAGAAGATAGTAGGCCGTTACCGAGATTGTCGCGAGTTTCACGAAGCTTTTGGCAAACTCGACAAGGCCGGTTGGGCCGTACTTGTTCTTGGCGTTGGAAACCAGCGAGATGCGCGAGAGCTTCGGCACCAGCTTCTCTCCGGATACGACAAAAGCCCCCTGCGCAAGCAGCACGGCGAGTGCCGCCGCAAAGGGGAGGATAAGAAACGGAGCGAGGTTGAAGGCAAACTCAAGCACGATGGACGCGGTGAGTTGCCCTCCACCCGGCCCAAGCACCCGCCCGGTCAGCTTTTCGGGATGATCCAGAAATACCGTCAGAGCGCCCGCAGCCTGCTGCAAGCCCGCTGTTCCGACAATCATCGCCGCCATCAGAAAACCGATATAGGCAGCCGCAGACGAAACCTCCATCGATTTGGCGATATCACCCTTCTTTCGGGCGTCTTCCAGCTTTTTGGGTGTAGGGTCATAGGTCTTTTCCCCGCCCGACCCCTCGCTTTCGCTCATCGGGGCACCTCAAACGGAGCGGCAAAAGCGCCATCCAAAGTGTCGGACCATGTGTTGAGTATCAAGGGCGCGGCCAGCAACAGCAGCAATAGTGTTGCGGCGGTAATGGCCGGTGCGCCGACGAATGCCACCATCAGCTGTGGCATCGCCCGATTGATTGCACCAAGGGCCACATTGTAGAGGAAGGCCGCTATCACGAAGGGGGCGGCGAGCGTGAAGGCAAGCGCGAAGGCCCTGACAGCATGGGAAACACCCCATTGTGCGATATCGCTTCCCGTCATCACACCGCCGAATCCGATCACCTGATAAGAAGTTACCATCGCCTCGATTGCCTTGAGGTGGAGATCGAGCGCCATTGCCAACGCCAGCCCGGAGAGCACGAGGATGTTGCCAATTGCCGGCATCGGATCGGGTGCGATACCGGCACCCGCAATCTGTGCAAGCGCGGTCGTTTGTGCGGCGATCGAACCCGCGAGTTGCAGCGCCATCACCAGCAACCGGAACGCCAGGCCAATGGCCACCCCCACTGCGATCTCGGCAGCAATTGCGGCCGCAAGGCGCATGAAAGGCCATTCACCCGCCAGCGGTGTTGCGTCAATTAGCGGCCAGACAACAAATGTGAAAGCAAGCGCTGCCGCCAGACGCACGCGCATGGGGATGAACTGCTCGCCGATACCTGGCATCAGACCCACGATTGCGGCGACACGCGCGAAAGTCAGTAATGCGGCGATCAACGCCACTTCGCTGAAATCCAGCAATGCCGCCACCAAATCGAACATCAGGCGACGCCAACCATAGCAGGCTTGGTCTGATGAGAGATCTCATCAAAGGAAAACACCGGGTTGCGGATGCCCTTTGCCGAGAGAACCGTGTGCAAGAAGCGCCTGCGCCGCGTCGTGGTGATAATCGCCGGATAGCGCCCGCGGTTGCCTGCATCCGCCACCTTTTCGGCGATAGCATTGGCCAATCGGTTGAACTCCGATGGCGGGAGGGCGACATCGATCACCGAGCCTTCGGCCTCGATCTGGTGCTCCTGGAAAAGCTCTTCCCAGGCAGGGGCCAACTGGATCAGGGGCAATGTACCGTCCGGTTCCTGCAACTCTGCCGTGATCTGGAAACCCAGACGGTGGCGCACATGCTCCGCCAGTGCCTCCGGCACCTGCGTGGCACCATTTGCCTCGCCCACCGCCTCTAGAATAAGCGGCAAATTGCGGATCGAAACACGTTCCTCCAGGAGAAGCCGCAGCACCGCCTGCAGCTGATCCACCGGCACCTTGTCGGGAATGAACTCATCCACGATTCGCCGATTCGCCTCCGCCCTCTGGCCATCGGAGAGCGAGATGAACTCATCGAGCAGCCGCCGCATCGTGCGCCGTGTGAAAAGCCGGGCAAAGTTCTGCTTGATCACCTCCAGCATATGCGTGGCGATCACTTCCGTCGGGCTCACCACCGAAAATCCCTCAAGCGCTGCTGCCTCCTGCTCGGCGGGCTCGATCCACCGTGCAGGCGCGCCGTAAACAGGCTCCGCCACATTCCGCCCGGCAGGTGCTGCGGGCGCCTCTTCGCTCAGGAGCATCAGCATCTTGCCCACATCCACTTCGGATCGCGCCACCTCCACACCCTGGATGCGGATCGTGTAGGTGCCATCGGGCAAAGCCACGTTGTCCGTCAGCCGTATCTCGGGCAGGATCAGCCCATATTCCTGGGCGATATGGTTGCGCATGTTCACAATCCGGCTGTCGAGCCCCGTGGCCTCCTCCATCACACTCGTCACCAGATTGGCGGCAAACTCCATATGGATCTCATCCACATCCAGCATGTCCCCGAGCTTTTTCCTCGGTGCTTCCTCGACTACGCGTTCCTCGGCCTTCTGAGCCGCTTCTCGCCCCGTTTTCGCTCGCGCCGCGATCCATGCAGCAGCCCCCAGAACGCCCGCTCCGGCGACAAAGGGCAGGAAGGGCAGGCCGGGGATCAGCGCGAAAACCGCCATCAGAGCCGCAACCGTGCCCAAGGCCATCGGGTAGCCGCCCATCTGCTCCACCAACGCGCGATCAGCCGAGCCCATCGCGCCGCCCTTGGAGAGGAGAAGCGCCGCAGCGATGGAGATGATCACCGCAGGCACCTGCGTTACCAGACCATCGCCAACCGTCAGGATGGAATACGTCTCAAACGCTTGCCCGACAGGCATATCGTGCAGGAAAATACCGATCAGAAGGCCCATCACCAGATTGAGCATCGTGATCAAAAGGCCCGCCACAGCGTCGCCCTTCACGAACTTGGAGGCACCATCGAGCGAGCCGAAAAACGTCGTCTCCTCCTGCTCCAGTTTTCGCCGCGCCCGCGCTTCCTCATGCGTGATCGCACCGGCGGCAACGTCGCTGTCTATCGCCATTTGCTTGCCAGGCATCGCATCCAGCGCAAACCGCGCGCCCACCTCCGCCATGCGGCCTGCGCCCTTGGTGATCACGATGAAATTCACGATCATCAGCACCGTGAACACCACAAGGCCAAGCACCACAGAACCGCCCATGATGAACATTGCAAAGCCTTCGATCACACCGCCCGCAGCGCCGGAGCCCTTATGCCCTTCCCCGATAATCAGCTTGGTGGAGGAAACGTTCAGCGAGAGCCGCAGCATCAGGCTGGAAAGCAGGATCGTCGGGAAGGCCGAGAAATCCAGTGGACGCTCGATGAAGAGAGTGATCGTAAAGATCAGGATGGCCAGCCCGAAAGACGCTGCAAGCCCCAGATCCAGCACGATCGCGGGCATCGGCAGGACCATCATGACGATCACGGCCATCAGCGCCAGCGCAAGCAGGATCGTTGGGTTAAAGAGATCGGCGATGCGCAGGGTCGGGTTCACCAATGCACCTCAACAAGGCCAGCAGAAGAGCGTGCAAAACCCATCAATAGAGCCCCTTCCGGGGCTGTGTAAGAAGGGGTGCCACCTGCACGAAAAGCCCGCCAGAAGCCAAGGATCCGGGCGTTGCAGGCAAGGGCTCGGCGCGCGGACGCTCAGACGCATCGGCCACATGGCGAATCTCGGGCAAATCGCCCACAACTTCCATATTGTGTACATATTCACCCGTCACAGGTGGTGGCGCGGCCTTACCACCCAAACCTGCAAGGATCCTGTCAAACCGCTTGGCATAGCGCTTGGCAAACTCCGGCGTGCGGGAATGATAAGCCCCCGCAGATTTCGACCAGGAGCCTGTTTCTCCGTACAGCCTGCGCAGGAACCCGGCGGCATAAAGCGCATTCACGCGTGGGTCGAACATCTCCTCGATCGAGCGGAAGGCATTGCCGTGCCAGCGGTAGTTGATCTGGAAGCACCCCACATCAAAACTGCGCGCACCCCTCTCATAGTGTACCATCACATAGGCCAAAGCCTCCTCGCGCGTGGCAAACCACTTGCCCACGCCCTCCATGTTCACCGTCCAGGGCCAAGCCCGATGCGCCCCGTCCAGAGAGCGCCCCGTTTCCGTAAGCGTGATCGCCTGCAAAACCTTGGGCGGCACGCCTTCTGCCCGCGCGGCAAAGGCTCCCGCCTGATCGCACATCCCTGCAATCTCGGCAGGCGTTACAGGCACCACCTCTATCCTGCGCGCAGCTTCTGGCTGACGCTCTATCTCCGCATACATCAGCCCGCCCACAGGGGCGCGTGCTGCTTCCGATGCAGAAAGGCTCCGCCCGATCAACAGGCAGACGAACAGGATCAACAGTCTGGGCCAAAGCGCCCGGGCGTGCGGCATCAGGGGTTCTCCTCGGATTGCTCACCGTGGCCCCTTCTAGCGCAGTCATGGTTACCAAGAAGTAATCAAGATCCCTCAGCGCCAAAGCTTTCGGATCCGGAGGAACCCACGATATCCAAGCTCTGCCATCTGCGCAAAGGGCGGCACATCCAGTGCCCGCGCAATCCATCGAAGGTAGGGCAGCTTTCGCCAGATAGCGGTAAACGCCGCCGCCCCGCTGGCCAGGCCGCCGTTCTCCCGCCGCACATGTAACCGGCGCAGAGCCAGCGCCCTGGCCAGCCCCTCAAGCTTCACACCCGGATCACTCACATCCGTCCAGCGCACATCCTGCAGATGCACGACCTTCCGATAGAGGCCAATCTCGCGGCGGCATACAGGGCAGCCACCATCATAAAACACTTCGCGGGCAGAGAGAGGGTCTTGCATCATATCCCGGAACTAGGCCGCAAATATCATGCGTCAGCGCGGCTCGAAGCCGCAGGCAAGCGGGCTAATTATCTCTGAAAGGAGAAACTCATGTTCCACCCCGCCACCCGCGCCGAAGCCCTCAGGCGGCTTGATACCTTCGCTCCCAAGGCAGGCCGTTCCTACGCAAGCCGGCGCAACTACGATACCGGCCCCGGCATTCGCACCGATGTCTCCCAGCTTTCCCCCTATATCGGCCGCCGGATGATCACGGAGGCGGAGGTGGTGGAAACCGTGCTCACCCATCACAGCCTTTCCTGGGCCGAGAAATTCGTGCAGGAAGTGCTCTGGCGCACCTATTTCAAAGGCTGGCTGGAGCATCGGCCGGTTGTGTGGGAAAGCTACAAAACCGGGCTGCTTGCGGATCTGGAGATAACGCCAGAGCCGCTTTGGCGCAAGGCGACTGAAGGTCAAACAGGTATTGAGGCCTTCGACGCTTGGGCAAAGGAACTTCAGGAAACCGGCTATCTCCACAACCACGCGCGCATGTGGTTCGCCTCCATCTGGGTCTTCACGCTGGGCCTTCCCTGGCGCATCGGGGCGGATTTCTTTCTTCGCCATCTGATAGACGGAGATGCCGCCGCCAACACGCTCAGCTGGCGCTGGGTTGCCGGGCTGCACACACCGGGCAAATCCTACACCGCACGTACTGCGAACATCGCCAAATACACCGAAGGCCGGTTTGCCGATACGGAAGGTCTCACGCAAAATCCGGCACCGCTCGAAGAAGGCGGCCTCCCGCCCCGCGAAAAGTTACGTGCGCCCGCGCCCCTAACTGCCGCCCCGACGCTCTACCTGCTGACATCCGAAGACCTTTCACCGGACATTCCTGCCGCGCTCGATCTCCGCAGCGTCGCGGCGCTGAACCTCGCGGCCTGTAGAAGCCCGTTGCCCATCAGCCCACATGTCGAAGCCTTCGACAAGGCGGCCGTGACAGACGCCGCCGCGCGTCTGAATCACACCTGCACCGCGCTGGAAAGCACCACGCCGGAGGCCGTGATCTCACTCGCCCAAAGCAGAAATGCAACGCAGATCGCCACGGCATTCCTGCACCGGGGCTGGACTAGGGACTGGATGGAAGCCGCGCGCCCGCAGCTTGAGGCGGCAAATCTGACAGTAGCGGAGCATCAGCGCCCATGGGACAAGGCCTTCCACCCCCATGCGAAATCCGGCTTCTTCGCACTCCGCAAGAAGATCCCGGAAACGCTGGGCGAACTGGGGCTGGGCCCGCAGGCAATGCCGCTCTTCGCACAAGAATGATCTCAGGCGCTGACGGTCACCTCCGTCAGCACCGAATTGGCAATGAAGCAATCCTCATGCGCTTTGTGATGCAGCACCGCCACAGCATCCGCATCCGGCCCGCCAGCCGCCCAGGCAATCACGGGGTTCAGTACCACATGGCTCACCCACATCTTGCCATCCTTCCGGCTCATCCGCCCCGTTGCCTTGTCCACATAGCGCTCCACAACATAACCAGCCCGCCGCGCATGATCCAGAAACCACAGCATATGACAGGCCGACAATGCGGATACATAAGCCTCCTCCGGGTCCAGCGCCGCCTCCACCGAATGCGGCAGCGGCACGACATGGGGCGAGGCGGAGCCGGGCACCGTGATCCCGCCATCCAGCACGATCTCATGCGCCCGGCTGTAAGTGTTGGCCTTGAAATCTGCGCCATCCAGCGCCCAGCGTACATCCACCACATACTCAGCCATCCAAAATCTCCCTTGCAAGATCCGCAAACAATCCGGGGTGCTCCTCATGCATCAGGTGGCCGTAGTCAGGATAGTCCACAACCCGAACCTTGCGCATTCGCGCGGCCTCCCGGCGTGTCCCGGCGGGCGGCACTGCCCCGTCCTTCAGCCCGATCGCAAAAGTCACCGGCACATCCACATCCGGCAACGCCTTTAGCAAGGGTTCCAGATCCCAGCGCGCCATCATCTTGAGCGCCCCGTCCACATGTCCAGGGTCGCTCACCAGCCTCTGGTAAAGCGCCAGCCCCCGCGCATCCAGCCTGCTACCCGTGCCCTCGATCAGATTGCGCACCGAACTGGCCCCCGAAGCACTCCACGAAAAGAACCGCGCCGTCAGGGGGTTGAGCGAGAGGAGCTTGGCCAAAGGCGGAAAGACAGCGCCCGCCAGCCCCTCAAAGGGCCGGAGCGCCGCATTCAGCGCCAGCACGCGGCCCACAGGACGATGCCGTGCCATCTCCAGCGCAATCGCGGCACCCGCCGAATGGCCGACGATCAGCGCAGGCCGAAATTCCTCAGCCTCCAGCAGCGCGCCGAGATCCTCCGCCATCGCAGGCAGGCTGGAACGCCCGCTCCCCGCCGTTTCGGTAAACCCGTGCCCTGGCAGATCCACCGCCAGAACATCATGCGCCTCGGCCAGCATCGGCAGCATGTCCCGCCAGCTATGCGTCGCCCCGCCCGCGCCGTGGATCAGCAGAACTTGCGCGCCGGCACCGCCCCTCTGCACATGCCACCTATGCCTGCGCGTGGCCACGAACCGGCTCAGCGCTGCGTTCGGCCAATCCGCCTTTTCCCGCGCCCAATCCATGGCCTAACCCACCAAAGCCGCATCAACGCTGCGCGAAATGCCCCGCGCATCCGCCCGCGGCAGTGGCAGATACGTGCCCCCCAAGGCTGCCGCCAGATCCGCCGCCTGCGTCTGCGGCCGCTGGCTCGTGTCAATCACAATAGAGGGCAGCAGGGCCGTCCGCACCGCCCGCGCCACCGCCAGCGCGTCTTCCGAAGCCTGCGCCCGCCCGGGTGCGCCATCCCGCGCGATATTGGCCTTCCCGTCAGTCAGAAACACCAGCGCGGGCATCTGCCCCCGCCGCTTGCATTGGTCGGCCAGCGCAAGAGCCGCCTCCAGCCCTGCCGCCAAAGGCGTGCCACCCCCACCCGGCAGGCCCGCCAGCCGCCGCTTTGTCTGCACAAGGCTCCGCGTCGGCGGCAACAGGATCTCAGCACTCTCCCCGCGAAACGCGATCAGCGCCACATCCTCGCGACGCACATAAGCCTCGCCCAGCATCAGCTCAATCGCACCCTTGGCCTCGGCCAGCCGCCCCAAAGCGGAGGAACCGGAGGCATCCACCACGAAGATCACAATCCGCTCCAAAGCCTCGGAATACCGCCGCACCCGCACATCATCGGCGCGCACGAGCACACGCGCGGGCGCATCCGGCTGCATCCGCCGCCGGATCGGCTGCCACGGTGCCGCCGCCCGCAACGTTCCAATCAGATCGAGCCGCGCAGCACCCCGCACATCGCCCCGCACAGATCCCGCAGGCCGCCCGCGCTTCGATCCCTTGATCTCACCCCCAGCTCCGGCCCCTCTGGCTGCCAAAGGCCGCAAGGCACCGCCCGCCGCAAGCCGCGCCAGCACGTCCGCAGGCAGGTTCGCCGCCACCGCTTCCAGCAGAACCTCCTTTGGAATGTCGCCCAGAGGTTTATCCGCAGCGCCCTCTTCCTCGGGCGTTTCCGGGGGGGCCTCTGGCGGAGGCGGTGCATCAGGTATCTCCTCGTCCACCTCCGGCATCCGCAGCGCCCGCGGCCCCAGCACCATCCGCGCCGCCCAGCGCACAGCCGCCTCCGTCAAAACGGCATCCCCATCCAACGCAGCCTTCGCCCGCGCAGCCCGCAACGCCAACAACGGTGCGCGAAGCGAAGGGATGCCAAGCGCCGCCGCTGCCTCGACAAACAGAGCAGCATCACCGTCACCAATCCGAAACGCCGCCAGCCGCTCCGCCGCCCGCGCCATATCAAAACCGACCAAAACACCGGGCCGCCTGACCCCCTCCAGAGAACTCCAAAAGGCCAGCCTGTCGCGCAATCCCGCGGGCATTGCCTCTTCCGGCTCGGCCCCCTCGTCCAGTGCCAGAACTGCAAACCCGATCCCCTGATCCATGGCCAATGAAATCCGCGCGGCCAGGGCACCGCCCATACGCTCGGCCATCGGCAGCACCAAAGTACCACCACCAACCTCGCCCAGAAGCCCCACACTCATCACCGGTCGCCCGGCGCTCAACGTCGCTGTCAGATCCAGCCCGCCCAGCAGCCGCGCGTCCTCGACACCCGGCGGCACCCGGCGCACTGGCCTGCGGGCAATGGCCTTCGCCTCCGCCACCAAGGCTTCGCGCACCGGTCCCGCACGCGCACGCAAGGCCACACCGCCAAGGGAAGGATCCAGTGCCACAAGCACCATTGCCACCAGCGTATCCGCCCAGATATCGGGCGCTTGCGTCACGCGCCCAGCACCTCATCCACCACGCGCATCACTCGCACGGTGGAGCCTGCCTCGTCCAGCGGATCACGCCGCAACCGGTGCCGCAGGGCAGAGGCGGCAATGCCCCGCAGATGCACAACATCCACCACCTCGGCACTGGCCAGCGCCGCCACGGCCCGCGCCGCCCGCATCAGGGTCAGCTCTCCCCGCAGCCCGTCAGCGCCCAGCGCGATGCACAACTCCGCTGCCTTCTCCAGAACAGCATCCGGCACCTCGACGCGCGGCAAAACCTCCCGTGCCAGTAAAATCTTCTTCCGCGCCGCACCATCCCTGCGAGACCACTTTTTCACAAACGCCGCTGGATCCTGTTCAAAGGCATCGCGCCTGCGGATTACCTCGATCCGCTCCTTGATTTCCGTGGGCGAGGCGACCTCCACCGAAAGCCCAAACCTATCCAGAAGCTGGGGCCGCAACTCCCCCTCCTCCGGATTGCCCGATCCAACAATCACGAATTTCGCGGCATGGCGCACGGAAAGCCCCTCACGCTCCACTACATTCTCGCCGGAAGCCGCCACGTCGAGCAGCAAATCGACAATGTGGTCCTCCAGCAGGTTGACCTCATCGATATAGAGGAACCCCCGGTTCGCCGCCGCCAGCAATCCAGGCTCAAACGCCTTCTCACCCCGCGTCAGCGCCCGCTCCAGATCCAGAGCACCAACCACCCTGTCTTCCGTCGCGCCCAAGGGCAGGTCCACCACAGGCGTCGCCACCTTCGCCGCCTTCTCTGGCTTCACCACGCTACAGTGCGGGCACTCCTTCGCCGGGGCGTCGAAAGCACAATTATAAGGGCATCCCCCCACAATCTCGATCTTCGGCAGCAGCGCCGCCAAAGCCCGCACAGCGGTGGATTTGCCTGTGCCCCGGTCACCAAACACCAGAACACCGCCAATCGTCGGATCAACGGCGCTCAGCATCAGCGCTTGTTTCATTTCGGTCTGGCCGACGATGGCGGAATAGGGGAAGGCACGTCTCATGAGGGGAACTTTCAGGTTACTCGGCGGCCAAGGTCAAGCTGTATCCGGCCAAAGGGTCCTGCCCGCCCCAGCTGCCCTCCGTCGCCAACACGCGAAAGCGGGCATAAAGCTCCTCCGCAAACCAGTCGCCCTCCCGCACCGCGCGAATAGCCTGCGCATGCGGGCCATCATGGCGGGCAAAGCGGGCCATGCTCTCTGCATCGGGCCAGATGGAGAATGTCACCTGATGCAGCCAAGGCACCTCGCCCACACCCTGCTTGAAGATCACATTCTCATCCGCTCCGATCGAAGCAGAGATATTGGGCACCCGCTTCCAGAATTTCAGCAGGATCGCAGGCCGTATCGTCGCCCGTGTCAGCGCCGCAATCGGCCCGCCCTGCACCTCACTGGCCGCATGAAACGGGATTTGACGAGACCATGCCCCCCGCGCCGACGTCGTCTCCAGATACACGCTCCACTGCTCCGCCGCGCGGGCACGATACCGCTCAAACACTGCGGAACGCTGCGTCTCCGCCTCCGCCGTCGCCAGATCCGGCCATGTCGTCAGGATCGCCACCAGCCCGGTGTCGGGCACGGGCGTAAACCCTTCGCCCGTGCCACCGCCCATCAGCTTGGCAAATCCCAGCCCCGGCAAGGCCCGTATTGCGCCGCGGGCCAGCCCCATCTGGGCAAAGGCCCAAAGCTTCGCCCGCCAGCCCCGGAACCGGAAGAAAGACAAAGTGACAATCTGGCCTGACACATTTCCCGCATCCCGCGCAGCTGTTTCAAGTGATTGAGCCCCTGACATACCCTTTCTTGCCATAGGTTTTTCTCTCAGAAAAGAGGGCGCGGCGATTTGTTGTAAATTAAAACTGACACTGCTAGCATCCGTTCATGAGCACACCCACGGCTTTCGACAATCCCGGCGATCCGCGCCCTACCGCCGTCATAATCGGCGCAGGCTTTGGCGGGCTGGCCGCAGGCATCCGCCTTGGTGCCAAGGGCTACCGCGTGGTGATGGTGGACAGGCTCGATAACCCCGGCGGCCGCGCCACCGCCCATCACCAGAACGGCTATCGATTCGATCTCGGCCCCACCATCGTCACCGTCCCCCAACTCTTCGAGGCGCTCTGGGCGCTAGCAGGCCGCAAGATGTCGGATGACATCGAGATCGTGCCCATGGATCCCTTCTACACGATCCGCTTTGCCGACGGTGAAACCTTCACCGCAACAGGCGATGATGATCAGATGCGTGCAGAGGTCGCCCGCCTCTCTCCCAAGGATGCCAAGGGCTACGATAAGTTCCTGAAGGATGCCGAAACCCGCTACTGGTTCGGCTTCGAGGATCTCGGCCGCCGCCCGATGAACCGGCTTCTCGATCTCATCAAGGTGCTGCCGAAATTCGCATGGCTCCGTGCGGATCGCTCCAATTACGGCCACGCCGCCGCCCGGATGAGAGATGAACGCCTGCGCATGGCCTTTTCCTTCCACCCGCTCTTCATCGGCGGTGATCCTCTCCACGTCACCTCCATGTACTCGCTCGTCGCCCATCTCGAAAAAGAGTTCGGGGTCCACTACGCAATGGGCGGGGCAGGAGCGCTGGCCAAAGCGATGGCAGGCCTTGTCCGCCATTTCGGCGGTGCGCTCCATTTCGGGATAGATGTGGAGGAGATCACGACAGAGAACAACAGGGCCACCGGCATCCGCCTCGCCGATGGCACCGAAATCGCCGCCGATATCGTCGTCAGCAACGCCGATGCGGGCCACACCTACACGCATCTTCTGGGCAAGACGCCCAGGAAACGGTGGAGCGATGGCAAACTGAAGCGTATGCGCTGGTCCAACGGTCTCTTCGTCTGGCATTTCGGCACCAAGGGCACGCGCGGCAAGTGGCCCGATGTCGGCCACCATACGATCCTAAACGGCCCGCGTTACAACGGCCTTCTCCATGATATCTTCCTTCACGGCAAACTCGCGGATGACATGAGCATCTACCTCCACCGCCCAAGCGCCACCGATCCCACATCCGCGCCCGAAGGTTGCGACAGCTGGTACGCGCTCGCCCCGGTCCCCCATCTCGGCTTCAGGAACCCGGTGGACTGGCAGACAGAAGAACAGAAATACCTCGCCAAGGTTCAGGCCATGCTGGAGAGCACCGTCCTCCCGGGCCTGTCACAGCATGTCGTCGAAAGCCACATCATGACGCCCGAAAGCTTCCGTGACCGCTACCGCTCTCCCCATGGCGCTGGCTTCAGTCTGGAGCCACGCATCCTGCAAAGCGCATGGTTCCGCCCACACAACATCTCGGAAGAGGTTGAAAACCTCTATCTCGTCGGTGCAGGCACCCACCCCGGCGCGGGCCTGCCGGGCGTTGTCTCCACCGCCGAAGTGCTGGAAAAGCTGGTGCCCGATGCCCCGGCTGTCGACATTCCAATGGCCGCGCAATGAACGCCCAAAAGCGCTTCCAGATTGATCCGAAAGATCACATCGCCAAAAGCCCGAGAGCGCCGAAGGCGTGGCAGGGTTTGGGTGATTCCACCATATCTGGAAATGCTGTAAGCTCCATTCATACCCCCGAAGCGGATCTGGAGGCGTGCCGTGCCGCCATCAAACACGGCTCCAAAAGCTTCCACGCCGCCTCCAAACTCCTGCCCGCAAAGGTCCGCGATCCGGCCCTCGCTCTCTACGCCTTCTGCCGCCTTGCTGACGATGCCGTGGATCTCGTGGAGGCAAAATCAGCAGCCGTCCTCCGCCTCCGCGAACGTCTCGACGCGGCCTACGCAGACCATCCTTTCGACACCGCCGCCGACCGTGCCTTCGCCCGCATGGTAGAGGCCACCCAAATGCCCCGCGCCCTGCCGGATGCCCTCCTCGAGGGCTTCGCCTGGGATGCGATGGAACGCCGCTACGACACAATATCAGATGTCCGCGCCTATTCCGCCCGCGTCGCCTCCACCGTCGGCGCGATGATGACCGTGATAATGGGCGTGCGCGATGCCGATGCGCTCGCCCGCGCCTGCGATCTCGGGGTGGCCATGCAACTTACCAACATTGCACGGGATATCGGCGAAGACGCCCGCGAAGCCCGCCTCTACCTACCGCAGGATTGGATGCGCGCCGAAGGCCTTTGCCCGGAAACCTTCCTCGCCAATCCACAGCCCAGCCGTCCGCTCGCTCAGGTCACCCACCGCCTCCTCGCAGAAGCAAACCGCCTCTATATCCGCTCCGAAGCAGGTATCTCCATCCTCCCCCCCCGCTCCCGCCCGGCAATCTACGCAGCACGCTATATCTATGCCGCAATAGGTGGTGCCGTCCGCCGCAACGATCTGGACAGCGTCACCCACCGCGCCCACACCAGCACCTCGCGCAAAATGGTACTGGCCACCAAATCCCTGTTGGCCGCGAGCATATCCACCATAACCCCGCGCAACCCCGTCCTCTACGCGGACCCGCTGCCGGAAACGGCCTTCCTGGTAGAGGCTGCCGCCCAAAGAACTCAATCCAGAAGCCTCTTCGACATGGATCGCCGCCTCACCACAGTGGCCGACCTCTTCCTTCAACTCGAAGACCACGAGCAAAAGCGCCGCGAAGCCAGCCGCACGGCTTGAAGCCAGAAGCGCAATCGGCATCGCAATCACCCGGCACGGAATCAAGAGCGGAACGTGCCATGCTCGTCGTTGTTTGCGCCATTGGTTCAAGCCCCAATTACACTGCCGACACGCCTCATTGGGGCGGCACTGCTACCACGTCGGGCCATCCCTCACCAACAACCGGCACGCACTGCCTGCCCACTGAAGGCGTATTGATGTCCCACATGACCTGCCCGAAAGGTACTGAGTTCTTTGCACGGGGCTGCGAATGATGACCTGTTTCAGGTCGGCCTTTCCAGTGGCCGGCTGTCACAGCTACTGAAGCTGATCATTGGACGGAGCGGCAAGGGCGTCCCCAAGCAATCCAGCCTTTCGGGCGCTCTCAGCACCGGTGCGCAGGAGTGCTTTCGCAGAATTGCACGTTCCGTGCCGCTTCATACACACCCTTTGACGCCGGGTTCAGCGTGACAGGTGCGATGCGTTTCGGCAGAGTGTCCGAAAGCCCTTAATGCGCTTCCGGTGAAGCGTGCCGGAGGAACCCATGGCCCATACGCACTATCCGAATATCTTCACGCCACTCGATCTGGGCCATGTGAGCCTGCCCAATCGGATCATGATGGGCTCGATGCATACGGGGCTGGAGGAGCGGGGGGATTTCAACCGGATCGCCGAGTATTTCGCCGAACGCGCGCGGGGCGGTGTGGGCCTGATGGTGACGGGCGGCATGGCACCCAATGAGGAGGGCGGCGTATTGCCGGGCGCGGCGGGGCTGTTCTCGCCGGAGGATATTGCGAACCACAGGATTGTGACGGACAGGGTGCATGAGGCCGGGGGGCGGATCGCGATGCAGATCCTGCATGCTGGTCGCTATGCCTACAGCCCCAAATGCGTGGCCCCTTCGCCTGTGAAATCGCCAATCTCTCCCTTTCCGCCGAAGGAACTGGACCCGGACGGGATCGAAAAGCAGATCGCCGATATCGCCACTTCTGCCGCGCGCGCGCGGGAGGCGGGGTATGATGGTGTGGAGATTATGGGGAGCGAAGGATATTTCCTGAACCAGTTCCTCGTGACGCATACCAACAAGCGCGAGGATGAATGGGGTGGCGCTTACGAGAACCGGATGCGGCTGCCGGTGGAGGTTGTCGCCCGGGTGCGAGAGGCTGTGGGGCCGGACTTCATCATCATCTACCGGCTCTCGATGATCGATCTGGTGCCCAATGGCTCGACCTGGGAAGAGGTCGTGCAGCTTGCCAAAGCCGTGGAGGCGGCAGGCGCTTCGATCATCAATACCGGGATTGGCTGGCATGAGGCGCGGGTGCCGACGATTGCAACCTCTGTGCCGCGGCGGGCCTTTGCGGATGTGACGCAGCGGATGATGGGCGAGGTTTCGATCCCTCTGATAACGTCAAACCGCATCAACACGCCGGAGGTGGCGGAGGCCGTGCTGGCGGAAGGCTGTGCGGACATGGTGAGCATGGCGCGACCGTTTCTGGCGGATGCCGAATTTGTCGGGAAGGCGAAGGCCGGGCGGAGTGCGGAGATTGCGCCTTGTATCGCGTGCAATCAGGCTTGCCTCGATCATACATTCGAGATGAAGGTCTCTTCCTGTTTGGTTAATCCGCGGGCCTGTCATGAGACGGAATTGCGCTACGAGCCTGCGGCCGAGGCCAGGAAGATCGCCGTGGTCGGTGCCGGGCCTGCCGGGCTTTCGGCAGCGCTTGTGGCCGCAGAACGGGGGCATGCGGTGACCTTGTTTGATAGCGCCGAGATGCTTGGCGGGCAGCTGAACATGGCCAAGAGAGTGCCGGGGAAAGAGGAGTTCTTCGGGCTGGTGGATTACTTCGCGCGGATGGTGGAGGAGCAGGGCGTGGATCTGCGGCTCGGCACCCGCGTTTCGGCGGAGGATCTTGAGGGATTTGACGAGGTGATCGTGGCGACCGGTGTGCTGCCCCGCGACCCGCGCATTCCGGGGCAGGATGGGCCGAATGTGGTGAACTATATCGATGTGCTGCGCGGCGGGGCCGAGGTGGGCCAGCGGGTGGCCATTATCGGTGCCGGCGGGATCGGCTTTGACGTTGCGGAGTTCCTTGCCCATCAGGGAGAGAGCCCCACGGAGGATCTGGACCTTTGGCGCAAGGAATGGGGGGTGACGACCCCCTGGACGGAGCGCGCCGGACTGGTGCCGGAAGGGCCGATGCCGGAAGCGCCTGCGCGGGAGATCACGCTGCTTCAGCGAAAGGCGCAGAAGCTGGGCAAAGGGCTCGGTAAGACAACCGGGTGGATACACCGGGCCAGCCTGAAGATGAAGAATGTAAAGATGGTGGGCGGCGTGAATTACGAGGAGATCGGACCGCAGGGGCTGAAAATTTCCACAGGCGAGGGGCGCGAAGATCCGCGCTGGCTGGAAGTGGATACCGTCGTGCTGTGCGCGGGCCAGGTGCCGGAGCGGAGCCTTGCGGACGCGCTGGAAGCTGGAGGGCGGAGCCCCCATGTGATCGGCGGTGCGGATGTGGCGGCAGAGCTGGACGCCAAGCGCGCGATTGATCAGGGCGCGCGACTGGCGGCTAGGCTGTAGGCCCTTTTATAAATGACGAGTTGATTTTAACGTTTGTTTCCTAGAGGGTTGATCAACCCTGAGTTGACGGTTCTGGCCGTTGGCTGACTATCAAATTGTTAACATTGGTGCGCAAAGACTCGTTGCAAATGCGAGACGTTTCCGCTGCATCAACAAGGATAGTGCTATGCTCTGTTTTCAAAACTGCCATCGCAGGCTTCTGAGCCTGCTTCTGCTTGTTTCACTCGCCTTGGCATATACGTCTTCGGCCAGAGCGGAGGGGGTTATTCGCGTTGTTGCGGACGAGTGGCCGCCTTTTTCCGGATCCGAATTGCCTTCGGGAGGTATATCCCTTGATGTTATCGAGACAGTTCTGACAAAGGCAGGGTACAATGTAAAAACAGACATTGTGCCGTGGGCGCGGATTATGGCCGGAGCATCCGAAGGCGGATTTGATGTGGTCGGAAGCCTCTTTATGGATGAAGAGCTTCAGAAAAGCCTGATATATGGCGCTCCGTTTTACGCAACGGAAATCCATTTTGTACGGCAAAAAGGGAGCACCACCACCTTCTCCGATCTGGCGAGCCTGAAGCCCTATAGCATCGCGGTGGGGGACGGTTTTCTCTATGAACCGGCATTTGATGCCATGAACAGTCTGAACAAGGTGACCGTCACAACCACTCTTCAGGGCCTTAGAATGGTGGGCGCCGGGCGCGCCGATCTCACACTCGACAGCATGGAGGTTCTCACCCACTCGCTACAGCTTGCCGGGGGCGATCTGGCGGATCGGGTTGAGATCCTTCCCGGCGTATTGGCCAAACACGAAATTCACATGGCCGTTTCCAAAACCCTGCCCAACAGCAACGAAATAGTAGACGATTTCAATCGGGTTCTGGCCGAAATGCAGGCCGATGGTTCCCTCGATGAGCTACTGCGAAAACACATTGCTCCATGATTGATGAGGGAACCTCTGGCGGGTCCGGCCATGGAGGTGTTCGGATGCACTTCGCTCCGCTTCAGTGGGTGAAGGCAAGAGGTATGCTTGCGCGCAAGCTCGTAGCTGTAATCCTTCTGACAAGCGCTGTTTTCTCCACCATTGCGGCTGCAGTACAGCTTTCGTTCTACTACCGGCAGGATCGGAACGAGGTTCTGAGCAGCTTTGCCGTGGTCGAAACCAGCTTTCGCCAAGGCCTTGAGAATGCCTTGTGGGAGTTCAACTTCGATCAGGTGGAGGTGCTGCTGGATGGGATCTTTGTTAAATCGGATATTGCCTTTGTTGGGCTGGTCGCCAGTACCGGAGAGGCTTGGGAACGCGGCACCGCCGATGCACCGAACACAATACTCAGAGAGCTGTTTCTCACCTATTCTTCAGGAAACGACACTGTAGCAGAAACCGTGGGAACACTTCAGATCCGCCTTTCTCTGGAAGGCGTGCGATCCAGATTGTGGAGCCAGTTCTTTGCGCTACTGCTGACGAATTTTGGCCGCACAATCGTGGTTTCCTTTGTCATTCTGGCCGTGTTTGATCGTCTTGTAACCCAGCATCTCAAAAGGATTGCAAGCCATGTTGCAGATCCGGATTGGATGGAGCAGGGCAAATCGCTTGTTCTGAAGCGGAAAGCTGACGCAGAGAAGGACGAACTGGACAGCATCTTTGACGCAATCAATTCTGCGCAAACGGCGAGCCGGGACGCATTTTCAAAGATTGAGGCGGAGGTACAGGAGAGGCGCCGGAGCGAGGCGAGGCTCGCCGATAAAACGAGTGAACTGGAGCGGACAAATAGACGGTTGCAGGCCAGCAATCAGGAGCAGGCCGAATTCACCTACGCAATCTCCCACGACCTGAAATCACCAACCAACACTATAAATATGATCCTCTCCGAACTGATCGAGTACCATCCAGACGAACTGGGCGAGGATGCTGTTCAGCTTTTGCTGAATGCCAACTCCACCATCGATCGGATGGGCCGTATCATTGAGGATGTACTTGAGTACTCGATGATGATCGGAGCTAATGATAGTTTCGAACCCGTTGATCTTGACGAACTTCTGGAAGAAATCGTGAAGGACAGCAAGGGCGATATTGTTGCCTCGGGTGGCACCGTTTCCTACGCGGATCTGCCTGCCATCAACGGAGTCAGATCTCAACTTCGGATGCTCTTTCAGAACCTTGTTTCAAATGCTCTGAAGTTCAGCCGCCCCGGTGTGCCGCCCATGGTTTCCATCAGTGCGGCTGGCAACAGCGAAAATGACCTTCAGCAGATTGTAGTGGCGGACAATGGGATCGGTATCGATCCCAAGCACACAGAACAGATCTTCAACCTCTTTCAGAGACTTCATAATTACGAAGAGTACCCGGGAACGGGGCTCGGGCTGACGCTGTGCAGGCGGATCATCACCAACCATGCAGGGCAGATTGAGGTGGAGTCGACACCCGGCGCAGGAACGCGCATCCGTTTGCGCTTGCCCGCAGCCCCCTGAGCTGAAGCGCGTTCGCTTCCGCAGTAGCGTTTGCCTTTTAAAAGGCGTTTGCCGGTGCGACAGACATCAAATAGATACAAGGGCCGCTGCACCTCTTTGCTCAAGCGTCCTCGCGGCCCAGAGTATCCATGATCTCCACAAGCTCTTCGGTAATTCCGGGCTCAGAAAGCGCATGGCCCGCATGGGTCACCATGCGAAGGGTGGATTGTGGCCAGAGATCGTGCAGCCGTTGTGCTGTAGCAGGCGGGCATATCATATCGTAGCGGCCCTGAACGATATAGCCCGGAATGTGCTGGATAAGGGGCATATCGCGGAAGATCTGGCCGTCCTCTTCCAGGAAACCCTTATGCGTAAAGTAGTGGTTTTCAAGCCGGGCGAAGGCACGGGCATAGGTGCCGGAAGGTGCTCCCCTGTGGCCGGTGGAGCTGATGGAGGCGAGCTGGCTTTCCCAACCGGCCCAGGCGCGGGCAAAACGCGTTTGTTCAGCCTGATCCTTGCCGAAGAGCCGCTTGCGGAAAGCAGCTATCAGATCGCCCCGCTCTGCCTTTGGCACCATATGCGAGAAGGCGCGCCATTGTTCCGGCCAGAAGGTGCCGGCCCCGCCACCATAGAACCAATCAAGCTCTGCCTGCGTCATGGTGAACACACCGCGCAGCACCAGCGCTTCCACCCTGTCGGGATGGGCTTGCGCATAAACAAGCGCAAGCGTCGCACCCCATGAACCACCAAAGACAGTCCATTTCTCAATGTCGAGTTCCTGGCGGATCCGCTCAATATCGGCCACCAGATCCCATGTGGTGTTGTTCTCGATGCTCGCATTCGGAGTGGAGCGCCCGCAGCCCCGCTGGTCAAAGAGAACGGCCCGGTATCTGTGCGGATCGAAGAACCTGCGCATCCCCGGAGAACAGCCACCACCCGGGCCACCATGCAGAACCACCACCGGCTTGCCATCCGGCGTGCCGCATTCCTCCACATAGACACGGTGATCCCCCGGCATCGCCATGATGCGCGAGCCGTAGGGCTCTCTGGGAGGGTGCAGGCTGCGCCTAGGTGACGCGGCACCGGTGTGGACGTTTTCTGGCATAAAGATCGCGCTATATTAAACTCTGAATCACAATTGCAGGTTGGTCCTATGAGTGCAACGCCGTCCGTAAGTTCGATTAACGAAGGAGAAATCGCCAAGTTCGAGGCGATGGCTGCGGAGTGGTGGGATCCGCAAGGGAAATTCAAGCCACTGCACATGCTGAACCCGACGCGGCTGGATTACATAATTGACCAGATTTCTGCAGAATTCGGGCGCGATCCCAAAGGGCCTGAGCCGTTCAAAGGCCTGCGGCTTCTGGATATCGGCTGCGGTGGAGGGCTGCTTTCGGAGCCAATGGCGCGGCTTGGAGCGGATGTGGTGGGCGCAGATGCCGCAGCGCGAAACATCCCGGTGGCGGAGGTGCATGCGGCGCAGTCGGGGTTGAAGATCGATTACCGGCATTGCGCGGCGGAAGATCTGGCCGGCGAGGGAGAGCATTTCGACGTGGTGCTGAACATGGAGGTCGTTGAGCATGTGGAGGATCCGCAGGCCTTTTTGATGACGTGCCAGACATTGCTGAAACCCGGCGGCTTGATGGTGTGTTCTACGCTGAACCGTAACCCGAAGAGCTACATGATGGCGATTATCGGGGCAGAACATGTGATGCGCTGGCTGCCCAAGGGCACCCATGAATGGCAAAAGTTCATCACGCCCGATGAGTTGTTTGACATGCTATCGAAAGCGGGGCTGGAGCCGGTAGACAGGAAAGGCTTTCAGTTCAACCCGATTACATGGAGCTGGCGCATATCGGAGCGGGATCTCAGCGTGAACTACGTGACGGCGAGCGTGAAGCCTAAGGCCTGATCTCAGCCTTCCGAGAGGCGCGTGCGCAATTTGCGTAGGACTGGCAGAACCAGCTTCACCTCATCCGCACCAAGGTCGCTGGTGATCTCCGCGAGGATGGGCTCCAAGGACGAAGTGGCATGTTCGAGCGCACGCTTGCCTGCCGGGCTGATGGCCACGAATTTCCGCCTGCCATCGTCCCAATCGGGGCGCACATGCACGGAACCGGCCGCCTCCAGCTTCGCCAGCGTATTCGTCATCGCCGCCTTGGTAACGTTGAAGCTGCGCGAAAGCTGCGCGGGCGTACGCTCCGCCGCGCTGACAGAGAGATGGTTGAGCACCGTGAAATGCGAAAGCTCCATGCCCTTGGGGAGGGCTTTCTGAAGACGGGCGCGGACGAGCTGGTCCACTGTCGCGATTTCCGACACCAGGGTCAGGATCGCGGCGCTGGTGTGAGACGTGCGCTCCGCCATGCCTCAGTCGGCCAGAAGCGCGTCGAGCTTTCCAGCACGCTCCAGCGCGTTCATATCGTCGAACCCGCCGATATGCATATCGCCGATGAATATCTGGGGCACGGTACGGCCGCCATTGGCGCGTTGCGTCATCTCGGCACGACGTTCGGGCTGGGCCATCACGTTCACCTCTGAAAAGCTGACGCCCTTTTGCGACAGGAGGCGCTTGGCAGCGGCACAGTAGCCACAGATAGGTGTGGTGTAGAGTTCGACGGTTTTCATGAGACGGACCTTTTAAGATTTCGGGCCGTTATATAAGCTCTGCCGCCTCTCTTGCAACGCGTGCCAGCACGAGGACAGAGATGCTGGCCGGATTTTCCGGGCGGAGGGCAGCGGTGGCGGCAGCAAGTGTTGCGCCGGACGTGAGAACATCGTCCACCAGCACGACGTTGCAATTCTGCGTGATACCTTTGTAGCGAGGCGTGAGGGCGATGGCGTCTTGCAGGATCCTGTACCGCTCCGCCCGGGTTTTCCCCTCCAGCGTTTCGGTGCAGCGTGTGCGGGTGAGAAGGTTGGGGATGCGCTTTGCCGTGCGGGAAAGGATGGGCTGGCGGGCAAGCTCCGCCGATTGATTGTGCCGCCGCTTGAGCAGGCGGGACCAGTGCAGGGGCACAGGCGCTATGATGTCGGCCCTTTCAAGGATATCTGCGCCTGCCTGAGCCATCCAGCGGGCCGCAACGCGGGCGAGATCGAGCCTGTCTCCGCTTTTCAGCGATATCGCGACCTGACGGCCCGTGCCTTCGTACAGTACCGCGGCACGGCCCTGATCCCAGCCAGGCGGGGCATGGTGGCAGCCATCGCAGATGGCCACCTGATCTGATTGGGCAAGAGGCGTGGGCTGCCCGCAGCAATCACAGATTGTGCCCGCAATAAAGCTCGTTTCCGCCCAGCACTTTCCGCAGAGGCCGTGGGGGTTGGTGGTTTCCGCCTGACAGCCCGCGCATTGGGGCGGATACACCAGATCAAGGAAGCCAGTGAGGCCAGACTGAATTGCACCCATCCGACAAACGCCCTATCTGGCGGAGGAGAGGAGACCACATGCCGCCTGCCCCCGCTCTGTTTGATACTGCCGCATTGGCCATGCACCGTGCCCGCGTAGCAGATGCACCTGCGGATTTTCTGCACCGCGAGGCCATTTCGCAGATCGAAGAGAGACTGGAAGAGGTTAACAGAGCCTTTACAGCGCCCGCAATTGTGGGGCCGATGGCAAAGTTATGGGCGGAGGGGCTGCGATTTTCGGATGTGCGATGCGTGCCTGATGCGGATTTGCTGGATCTGGAAGGGAATGCGCATGATCTTGTGATCCACGCGCTTGGCCTGCATTGGGCAAACGATCCGGTGGGCCAGCTTGTACAGATGCGGCGCGCATTGCGGCCCGATGGGCTTGCGATCGCGTGTCTTTTCGGCGGGCGCTCACTTTCAGAGCTTCGCGTGGCACTCGCGGAAGCGGAGGCAGCCTTGCGCGGCGGGCTTTCACCGCGCGTGGCGCCGATGGGCGATTTGCGAGATCTTGGCGGATTGATCCAGCGTGCGGGCCTTGCATTGCCGGTGGCCGACAGCGTGGCGCTGGAGGTGACATATGCAGATATGCCCGGCCTGATGCGGGATTTGCGGGCGATGGGCGAGACGAATGTGCTTGCCGCCCGGGAGCGGCGCTTCTTTCGGAGGGATGTACTGGCGGAGGCTTCGCGGATTTATGCAGAGGCTTTCCCCGCAGCGGATGGGCGTATCAGGGCAACAGCCGAGTTTGTGTTCCTCACAGGCTGGGCACCTTCTGCGGATCAGCCAAAGCCGTTGCGCCCCGGCTCTGCTTCTGCGCGGTTGGCGGATGCTCTGAAAGTGCCTGAGCTGAGCGCCGGGGATGTGACACCGCGCCCCAAGGCAGACGATTGACGCGAAGATGCCGCGCTTTATCTCACTTTTAGCGGGTTGAGGCGTGAGGGCACCGAATGTATGACGCTCAGATGAATGACATCCAGATGAAAACGGCGAAAGCATGCCCTGTGCATCCGGGCGAGGGGCGGTTGGCCCATGCCGCGCCGGATCATCCGCCGGTAAAGCAGGCAAAGATCGGTGTGATCCTTGCCAATCTCGGCACGCCGGATGGCACGGATTACTGGTCCATGCGGCGGTATCTGAACGAATTTCTGAGTGATCGGCGGGTGATTGACTACTCGCCCTGGCTCTGGCAGCCGCTGTTACAGCTGATCATTCTCACGAAACGGCCATTTTCCAGCGGCGAAGCGTATCGGGGCATCTGGAACAACGAACTGGATGAAAGCCCTTTGCTGACTACGACGCGCGCGCAGGCGGAGAAGGTGGCCGCAGAGATACAGGCGCAGTACGGCGATGAGGTGATCGTCGATTTCGCAATGCGGTACGGCAACCCTTCCACCCGCTCTGTGATTGAGAAGATGAAGGATCACGGCTGTGAGAAGATCGTGTTCTTTCCGCTGTATCCACAATATTCCGCGCCGACGACGGCAACAGCCAATGATCAGGCATTTCGCGTGCTGATGGAGATGAACTGGCAGCCCTCGATCCGGACTGTGGCAGCCTATTACGATCATCCTATGTATATTGATGCGCTCGCCCAATCGGTAGAGCGGACGTATGCGGGGCTGGATGTGAAGCCCGACATTCTGGTCACATCTTACCACGGCGTGCCCAAGCGGTATCTGATGGAGGGCGATCCGTATCATTGCCAGTGCCAGAAAACGACGCGGCTGCTGAAGGAACGGTTGGGCTGGGCGGATACGGATATCCGTACCACTTTTCAATCAAAGTTCGGGCCGGAAGAGTGGCTGCAACCCTACACGGTTGAGGAAGTGGCGCGGCTTGCCGAGGCAGGGATGAAGAACATCGCGATCATGGCCCCGGCGTTTTCAAGTGACTGTGTGGAAACGCTGGAAGAGATCAATGAGGAAATACTGGAGAGCTTCGAGGAGGCGGGCGGTGAGACGTTCACATATATCCCATGCCTGAACGATGACGACGCACATATCGCCATGATGTCCTCTATTCTGAGGAACGAACTCGCCGGTTGGGTGAGCGTGAAGTAGAGGTGCTGCTTGTGTGAGTGTTTGCGCTTCGCGGGCAAGCGGATTTGGCAGGATCACTATCGAAATTATACAAAGACGCCGCCGTGCGACGGTCAAAACTGACGAATCGTGAAAGCCAAAATCTGAAATGAGGTTTTGGCTTTCGCTTTCTAAAGACGCTGTGTGGCCTTAGCCGTTCATCACTTTTAGACTTGTATCGCCCTCTTCTGAGCGGCGTGTCGCCGAGACGATGGGCTTGCCGACATAGTATGATGGGCCAACGCGCACCATTACATTACCATCCGGATATTTCCGCACGAATTCCCCTTGAATCGAGATATGCGTACCTGTTTCAATAGTTTGCAACATCACTGGTCTCCCACACCAAACTTGCCAGTATCCGGGAAATTATTGCCTATTTTTTGCCCCAGATATCACTCAATCTGCCCCCATTTCAGCAAAATGCAAGCAAGACATTAATTTTTCCTTGATATCGTGAATAAATGTGATCCTAGAGCCAGTCTCTGAGGATCGGAATCAAGGGTATATCCGCTGGAGGCATTGGGTAGTTGGAGAGATCTCCTGCCTTTACCCATTTGAGTTTTTGGCCCTCTGCGGCGTGGGGTTGGCCTTGCCATTTCCGGCAGGCGAAAAGCGGCATCAGAAGGTGGAACTCTGGATAGGTGTGGCTGGCGAAGGTGAGGGGGGCGAGGCAGCTCTCCCAAGTATCGATCGTCAGTTCTTCCTGCAATTCGCGTATCAAGGCGGCCTCCGGTGTTTCGCCTGTTTCCACCTTGCCGCCCGGAAATTCCCATAAGCCCGCCATGGATTTCCCTTCCGGCCGTTGGGCAAGAAGGATGCGGCCGTCACGATCTATCAGCGCAACTGCGGAGACAAGGACGGTTTTCAAGATCGGTAGTCCGCGTTGATTGCGATGTACTGGTGCGTGAGATCGCATGTCCAGATCGTCGCCGAGCCTTCGCCGATACCAAGATCCACTCCGATCTGAAGCTCGGCGTTTTTCATGTAAGCCGAGGCCTCTTCCTCAACATACGAGGGCGAAACCCAGCCGTTTTCCGCAACCTTGATCGGGCCAAAGGAGATGCCAAGAGCGTCTCGGTCTGCGGGTTGGCCGCTTTTGCCGACAGCCATCACGATCCGCCCCCAGTTCGGGTCTTCTCCGGCGAGTGCCGTTTTGACGAGGGGGGAATCTGCGATTGCCTTGCCGATGATGTGGGCAGAGGCATCTGAAGCGGCGCCCGAGATGTTGATTTCCACAAATTTAGTCGCACCCTCGCCGTCTCTCACGACAAGATGCGCGAGATCCTTCATCAGGGTATGAAGAGCACCGGCGAAAGCCTGTCTGCGCGGGTCGGAATGGGAGGTGAGTGGGTTTATCTTCGCCCGTCCCGTGGCCGCCACGATCAGCGTATCTGATGTCGAGGTATCGCTATCGACCGTTATGCAGTTGAATGTCGTACCGTTTGCCTCCGACACGAGGTTTTGGAGCAATGAAGCCGAGATGGGCGCATCGGTGAAGATGTAGACAAGCATCGTGGCCATATCGGGGGCGATCATGCCGGAACCCTTGGCGATGCCGGTAAGCGTGATGGGCTGGCCATCGATTTCCAGCAAAATGCTTGCGCCTTTGGGGAAGGTATCCGTCGTCATGATGGCGCGGGCGGCACTTTCGATGGCATCTTCGCGCAGAGTGCTTGTGAGATCCGAGAGGCGCGCCCGGATACGATCATCCTCCAGCCTCTCGCCGATCACCCCGGTGGAGGAAAGAAAGACATGGCGAAGCGGTATGTCGAGGGCTTCGGCCGTGGCCTCGGCGCAGCGCTCCACGCTTTTGCGGCCATTGTCTCCTGTGAATGCGTTTGCATTGCCGGCGTTCACGAGGATCGCGAAGCCTTGTTCCGGCGCGCCAGCTTTTTGGCGCAGGTTCTCCTCACACCAGAGCACCGGTGCAGCGCGGGTGGCAGAGCGGGTGAAAACACCTGCGATCGTACTGCCCGCGGCAATCTCGATAAGAGCCACATCCTCCCGCCCGCTGTAACGCACGCCTGCCTCTACCGTTGCGAACCGCACACCGGAAACAGGTGGCAGCGCGGGGAAGCCGCCCGCTGGCGCGAGTGGAGAAATATCGGAGATTTTGGCCATCCGGTTACTCGGCGAAGATTGATGTATCCCGAACCGCCGATGCCGGAATGTCCTCGCTCAGGTTTTCCACATCACCGGCTTCACGCAGCGCGGCGATATGTTCCTGCACTTTCTGCTGGCGGATCTGGTTTTCAAACTCGCCGCGCGTTTCTTCGAGAGAAGGCTTTGGCTTGTCGCGGGTCTCGTTGAGTGTGATCACATGCCAGCCGAACTGGGTTTGCACGGGATCCGAAATCGCACCGGGCTCCATTGTGGTAACAACCTCATCGAACTCCGGAACCATTGCCCCGGCCGGAAACCAGCCGAGAGAACCACCATTGGGTCCTGAGGGCCCGGTGCTTTCCACTTTCGCGGTTTCAGCAAAATCCCCACCGGCCCGCAGGCTTTCCATCAACTCCAGCGCTTTCTCTTCGGTTTCCACCAGAATGTGCGATGCGTTGAATTCCTTCTCTGCAGGGATCTTACCAATGGCTTCATTGTAGGCCGCCTGAATTTCTCTCTCCTCGATCGGCTTTTCGGCAACGGCTTCAAGGGATGATCGGGCAAGCACTGCGCGGCGTTCATTTTCGATGCGCAGTTGCAGTTGAGGAGACCATGAGGCCGGTTCACCCGCCTCTTCGGACAGCAGGATCTGATCGATCAGCTGCTCGACAATGCCTTCAAAGAGCGCCTCGTCGGGGAGTTGGGCATACTGCTCGGGCAGCATGGACGCCATCAGTGTTACATGTCCAAGCGTAATCTCTGTCGTGCCAACGCGTGCTACAACCGTGGTGGCGTCGTAGTTACTCACCACCTCTGCCGGAGTTTCCTCTGCCGGTGCCGTTTCCTCGGATGTCTGGGCGGTGGCCATCGTGGCAAATGAAAGAAGTGCGGCAGTTACAGCGGTGGTGCGCAGCAGATGGGTGGCGAGCATTTACAGTCTCCAGTTTCGGGTGCCGACGGGGTGCCGGCCCGGGCACCCTGAGGTGCCGTTGACAGGGGTGCGCCCGACCCTTAGATGAAACCGGTCTGAGAGAGGGCACGAACATCTTTTAGCCCACATAAAGCGCAACAGAGTGCCGGACAAGGCCCGGTGTGCTATGCGGGCGAAACAACCATATGTAGGCGGAGGTGGCATGGGGCCGCCATGCTTGCAAGCGACGGCTAAAGAGAGACGGATCATCTATGTTGGGCTTGGGCACAGTTTCGAAGAAGGTTTTTGGCACGGCGAATGATCGCAAGATCAAATCGGTGCGCGGGCTGGTTGCCAAGATCAACGCACTGGAGCCGGACTTTCAGGCGCTGGATGATGCGGGGCTGATTGCCAAAACAGCAGAGTTCAGGGAACGGCTGGCTAAGGGCGAAACCCTTGATGCCCTTTTGCCTGAAGCCTTTGCCAATGCGCGAGAGGCAGCGGTACGCTCGCTCGGCCTGCGGCCATTTGATGTGCAGCTTATGGGCGGTATTTTCCTGCATCAGGGCAATATTTCCGAGATGAAGACGGGTGAAGGCAAGACGCTGATGGCAACCCTGCCCGTGTATCTCAACGCGCTGACAGGGCGCGGCGTGCATGTGGTGACGGTGAACGATTATCTGGCGCGGCGCGATGCGGAGTGGATGAGTGCCGTTTACTCTGCTCTGGGGCTGACAACGGGTGTTGTCGTTCCGAATATGGAAGAGGGAACCAAGCAAGAAGCTTATGGCGCGGATGTAACGTACGCCACCAACAATGAGCTGGGTTTCGATTATCTGCGTGACAACATGAAGACCGAGCTCTCCGACCTGATGCAGCGCGATCACTATTTCGCGATTGTGGACGAGGTGGACAGCATTCTGATCGATGAGGCACGAACACCGCTGATCATTTCCGGACCTTCGGAGGATCGCAGCCAGCTTTATGTGACGATCAACAAACTGATCCCGGACCTGACGGAAGAACATTTCGAGATTGATGAGAAGTTCCGGCAGGCGACGCTGACGGAAGACGGCAACGAGTTTCTGGAACAGCGGCTGCATGCAGATGGTCTGCTGGATGCCGATGCCAGCATGTACGATCCGGAGAGCGCCACGATCGTGCATCACGTGACGCAGGGGCTGAAGGCGCACAAGCTGTTCAAGAAGGACAAGGATTACATCGTTCGCAACGACGAGGTGATGCTGATTGACGAGTTCACCGGGCGCATGATGTCTGGCCGCCGCCTTTCGGACGGGCTGCATCAGGCGCTGGAAGCCAAGGAAGATGTGACGATCCGGCCCGAGAACGTGACGTTGGCTTCCGTGACCTTCCAGAATTATTTTCGGCTGTATGAAAAACTGGGCGGAATGACAGGTACGGCCCAGACCGAGGCGGAGGAATTCCAGACGATTTATGGCCTTGGTGTCGTGGAAGTGCCAACCAATATGCCGATAGCCCGGAAGGACGAGGACGACCGCGTTTACCGGACGGAGCGCGAGAAGCAGCAGGCGGTGGTGGAGCGGGTGAAGAAAGCCTACGATGCCAGGCAGCCGACGCTTGTGGGAACGATCTCCATTGAGAAATCCGAGGAGCTTTCGCAACTTCTGACAGCAGCAGATGTACCTCATAAGGTATTGAACGCGCGCTTCCATGAACAGGAAGCCGGTATTATCGCGGATGCAGGCGTGCCGGGCGCCGTAACGATTGCGACGAACATGGCCGGTCGTGGCACAGATATTCAGCTTGGCGGGAACGTGGATGCGCGTATCCGGGAAGAGATGGAGAAAGCGGGCGAGGATGCGGACCCGATTGCCATCCGGGAGCGGGTGCAGACCGAGATTTCCGGGGAGAAGAAGAAGGCACTGGAAGCTGGCGGGCTTTTTGTTCTGGCAACCGAGCGGCACGAAAGCCGACGGATCGACAACCAGCTTCGCGGCCGCTCCGGCCGGCAGGGAGACCCGGGTCGCACGCTTTTCTATGTGAGTCTGGAAGATGATCTGATGCGCATCTTCGGTTCCGAGCGGCTGGACGGCATGTTGCAGCGGCTGGGCATGAAGGAAGGGGAGGCCATCGTGCACCCCTGGATCAACAAGGCGCTGGAGAAGGCGCAGAAGAAGGTGGAAGCTCGCAACTTCGATATCCGCAAGAACCTGCTCAAGTTCGACGATGTAATGAACGATCAGCGGAAGACGATCTTCGAGCAGCGGCGCGAGATCATGGAAGAGAACGACGTCTCTGAAACGGTTGCGGATATGCGCGCCGACGTGATCGACGATTTGGTAGAATCGCATATTCCGCCCAAAGCCTACCCCGACCAGTGGAACACGGCTGGCCTTTACGCGGAAACCATTCGCCTTCTGAACCTTGAATTGCCCATCATCGAATGGGGTGAAGAAGAAGGCGTGGATGATGAGGTCTTCCGCGAACGTCTGAACAAGGAAGCCGACAAGCTTCTGGCGCAGAAGGCGGCACAGTATGGGCCGGATGTGATGCGCTCTGTCGAGAAGCAGGTGCTTTTGCAGACGATTGACGCGCAATGGCGCGAGCATCTGCTGACGCTGGAGCATCTGCGCTCCGTTGTCGGGTTCCGCGGCTACGCCCAGCGCGATCCGCTGAACGAATATAAGACCGAAGGGTTCACGCTGTTTGAGAACCTGCTCAATCGCCTGCGTGTGGAAGTGACGCGGCAATTGGCGCATCTGAAGCTGATGACGCCTGAAGAGCAGCAGGCCATGATTGCGCAGATGCAGGCCCAGGCCCGCGAAGCACAGGAAACCTCTGAACTCGAAGTGGCGGGTGCGGCCGCTGCGAGTGACGGCGCGGTAAACACGGCCCCACCCTTGCGCGCTGGTATTGATCCTGCAGATGAGAGCACTTGGGCTCAATCCGGCCGGAACGAGCCTTGCCCCTGCGGGTCAGGACAGAAATACAAGCATTGCCACGGGAAAGTATGACCGGGCATCAGCGGCGCATAAAAGTTAAGCAAATCTGAAAAAGGCGTGGCAAACGTGACAGTTCGAACATTGTCACGTTAGAAAACACTGCTATTCCTACGCGCGTGAGGGCGTCGGGGCGCTTTTCGTGCGGGTCCGCTGGTATCGGCGGCTTCGTCGGAGCGGCATTCCGGTTCCAAACCTATTAGCGAGTGCCGTTGCCGGGCGTTTGGCCTGTCGGCGGAAATGGGAAATGACAGGAGTTGAGATGTATAAATCGGTTTCAGAGCTTATTGATCTAGAGAACTTCAAGGAGAGCCTGAAAAGCTACGGCAAGGATGGCCCCTTTGACCATTGTATCATCGACAACTTCTTCAAGCCGGATGTGGCAGCAGCGCTCGAAGCGGATTTCCCCGCATTTGATGACGAGGTCTGGCATCAGTACAACAACCCGATTGAGATCAAGCGGGTTTCCAATATCTGGAATACCTTCCCACCGCTGACCTACAACATGTTCAATGCGCTGAACTCACCCGAATTTCTGGCGATCCTCTCGGAGAAGGCATTGGGCGGCACAGAGCTTCACGCGGACAATGGATTGAACGGCGGTGGATGGCACATCCACAAGAAGGGCGGCAAGCTGAACACGCATCTGGATTACTCGCTGCACCCGAAACTTGGCCTTCAGCGCAAGCTCAACATCATCATCTACATGAACTCCAATTGGCAGGAAGGGTGGGGCGGCGCTCTTGGCCTCTGGGGGAACGAGACGGATGAGAAACCGGGAGATCTGAAGAAATCAGTGTTCTGCAAATTCAACCGCGCCGTGATCTTCGATACAACGCAGAACAGCTGGCACGGCCTGCCCGAGCCGCTGACCTGCCCCGACACAGAGACCCGGCGCAGCCTTGCGGCCTACTTTCTGTGCGAAGCGCCCGCAGATGTGGACGAACGCGGGAAGGCTCTCTTTGCGCCCACGAAGGAGCAGGAAGGGGATAGCGATATCCTCGATCTGATCAAAAAGCGCTCCGACGTGAAGACCGCCGCCTCCGTCTACGACAAGACCTGAGTGGAAGATCGGCGGCGTTTCGCCTATGGCGGGCGCCGCAATCCATTGCCTGAGCATCTCCATTTTTATGTACTTTTTGCTGTCGTCCCTTTGTCAACAAGGGTAAAATCAATGTTGCTGCGCATTGCCAAATACTCCAAAGCTCTCTGAAGTGTTCATGATTGTGTGCTAACTTTGGCGCCGGGCCTTAATTCGGCCCTTAGCGAACACTAAGTGTTGAGGGTGGATATTAGTAGTGATTCTAACTGTGGGTGCCTGTTGCCGAAATACCTATGTTAACTCGTTTGTGTAAGAACTTGTTAAAATTTGGAATTTTTGCGTTATGGTCCATAGAAGTAATCCGGTGGCGTAGGAGGAATCGGGCGTGAAACTAGACGATCGATTTATGACAATCCTGACCGCGTTGGTGCTGTTTATCGGCATCGGCGCATTGTTGAGCCGTGGCGAGGATGGAGAATCCTTCCTCGGCAGCAGCGACAACTATGAAGCGAAGCCGGATACGTTCACGCTGCGCGCAGGTCGGATGCAGTCTCTCGACGTTTTGTTGAACGATCGAAACACGGATAAAATCCAGCCAACGGATCTTGCGATCGTACAGCCGCCAAAATGCGGTCTGGCTGAGGCGGTGGCAGGTACGATCCAGTATTCGAATTCGGCAACCTGTGATGGCGCACTGGTGCTTTCATACTGTGTGCCGTTTGAAGATGAGTGTGAAGCAACGGCCGTCACACTCAACGTGATCAATGTGGATCAGCAGCGCAAAGAGCAGATCGCTTCTGCAAGCAGCGGTTCATCTGGCAGCACATCAGGCGATGGCAGTGCGCCGTCCATCATGACAGACATCGTTCAGGCTTCGGCTCCTGATGCGTCTCCTCAGTTTGCCATGCAGCGCCCCGTGCGGCTGGAAATGCCTTCCACGGCTGAAGTTGTGACACCGAGTGAAGCAACCGAGAGCATTCGGAACCGCGATGTTGCGGTTGCTGTGAACGTGCAGAGCAACGACATCACGAACATAACAAGCAGCGGCGTGAACGTTTCCCAAACGTCCGCACGTGCCGGAAATGTTGCGACAGGTGGTATCAGCATGAGCGCGCCTTCGCCGACGGGTGAGAGCAGCGGTATTGCGATTGCCTCTGCGGATACAACGCCTGCCAGAACGCCTGCGCGGTCCGCTTCCCCAAGCGGTTTGCAGCCTTCCATTACCGCGCCTCAGGTTGATACGCCTGCAATAAATACTGCAACGGCCGCTCCACAGCCGAAGCCCGCACCGGCACCAGCTACGCAAACGGCATCTCTGCCGCAGATTACTGCCCCGGCAGAGCCAGCGCAGTCTGCTCCAAGCGCTCAGACACGCGTTGCCGAAGCTCCGGAAACACCACAAGCGCCGCAGGAAGCGCCCGCGAATTCGGGTGTTTTTGCCAGCCTCGCGCGCAGCAGCTCCGTTCTGGGCCTGACTGTTTCTGCAGCCAAATCGCTGCTTTCTCCTGAGGAAGAAGCCGTTGTTACGGTGGTTTCTCCACGCAACACAGCATCGGCACCGCGGCCGAGCAATTTTGCGGTAAATGATGGTCTTGCGAATCAGGCGCCTCAAATCGAGAACCTGGAAAGCGCTATCCCGTTGCCTCAGTCGGACACGCCGGTTGCGACTGCTGGCCCTGCGCCGGCACTCGTTGCGTCTTTGCAGTCTGATGACAGCACGGACTTCGCAAGCCTTTCGACACCCGCTGCACCACCTGCTCCGCAGGCCGCTGAGCTGCCGAAGGTCGCTGAGCCTGCGCCGGTTAAACCTGTGCAGCCAGAAGCGCCCACAGAACAAGTCGCCGCTCTCACTCCGGAAGTTGACCAACCTGCATTCGAGATCATCAAACCTGCCGAAGCACCCGCCATTGCACGTGATTGCGCAGTGGATATGGCGCTTCAGGTCCAGTCGGGTGCCGAGATTGTCGCGTCTGTCCTGTCACCCTGCCGTCCGAACGAATTGTTCGAGGTTTCGCATGCCGGAATGCAGTTCTCTGCAACCACGGATGCTGAAGGCATGGCCAATGTGATCGTGCCGGCGATGGTGCCCGATGCAACCGTAGCCATCTCCTTTGCAGATGGTGCCGGGGAAGAGGGCAACATATCCGTAAATGATCTCGAAAAAGTGACCCGTGTAGCGGTCACCTGGGAAGCGGACATCAATTTCGATCTGCATGCGCTTGAGTTTGGTGCGCAGGATGGATCAGAAGGCCACGTCTGGGCAGAACAGCCCCGCGACTATCGTAAGGCGCGGCGTGCTGGTGGTGGATACATCACCACACTTGGGCCAGAAACCGGTCCCGGCCTTCGGGCAGAGGTCTATACTCTTTTCCAGACAAGCCGCACCAAAGACGGGCTCGTAGATCTCTCCCTGAAGCTCGCAGCTTTTGGTGAGGAGTGTAATGATGCACCAGTCATCCGGACATTACGCACGGAAGGGCTGGACATTGAGCGGGATAGAGATATTCAATTCTCTCTATCTGGTTGCGAGAATGCATCGGAGATTGTTGTTCCGAACACGATTCGCGATATTCGAGTTTCGCGCCGTTAACGAGTTCTTCCGCGTTCTCAGCTAGATATGCGGACAATGAACTAACACCGGTACGGATTCCGAAGTTGCGCGCACATGGTCATATGCGAATTCTGATGGGCGTTGTTTTCAGCGCCCTTTCCGCGTTTGGTGTAGCGGCGCAGGAAGATGTTCTGCGTTCGCAGGACGGCAGCCTTACTCTGCGCGGAACGATACTTGATGCAGACCCGGCCAGCTTTCTGATCGCCACTGCAGTTGGAGAGGTGCGCGTGGCGCGGGAGGGCGTTTCCTGCTCCGGCCCTGGCTGCCCGAGTGCCGATGCAGCGCAGGATGATGGGCCATCAAGTTTCCGGATCGTCTCATCATATGGTCTGGAAGAGCAGTTGCTTCTATCTCTTATTGAGAGCTACAGCCTTGCCGAAGATACAGATATGCTTGTGCGCTCCGCCGGTTCGGATCGCACGGAGGTAACGTTGAGCACCGAGGCCGGAGAAGACGTCGTTGCCATTGGGATTGAACCCAGAACAGCTGCGGAAGCGTTCCAGCAACTTGCGACATCCGACGAAACGCTCGTGATGACGAACAGGCAAATTCAGAGTGGCGAGGCCCAGCTTGTGGCGGCTCTGGGGCGTGGCAATGCAACCTCGGACGCAATGCAATCCGTTGCTGCACTGGACGGTGTCGTCTTCGTGACGTCCCGGGACAATCCGGTAAAATCGATGACGGAGGCCGAAATTGCCGCGGTTCTTGCAGGGCAGGTGGATGATTGGGCGCAAGTGGGTGGTGTGCCTGGGCCAATCACGCTGTTCCGCTCTGACGAGGAAACAGGCACCTGGCAGGTTGCGGAAGATCTGGTCATGGAGCCTGCGGGGCTGGATCTGACACCGCTTGCGCGCGTGCTCAAGAGCGATGCGGAGGTTTCAGACAGGGTCGCTTCAGATGCATCCGCCTTTGGTGTGACAACATATTCAAACCTGCGCAGTGCACGGGCCATGCTGATCGAGGGAACCTGCGGAATCTGGTCTCAGGCGGACCCGTTCACCATCAAAACGGAGGAGTATCCGTTTACGAAACGGATCTACGTGTACCGCCCGGTCAAGCTCGCCTCCAGCGGAGTGGACAGCTTTCTAGCGCACCTTGCCAGTGAAGAGGCGCAACTTGTGATCTCCGATGCCGGCTTCGTGGATCAGGGCGTTTCCAGTGTTTCCGTAAATGCGCAGGGGCTTCGCTTTGTAACAGCCATGCTGCCGACCTCTGCAGAGACAAGTCTGAACCAGTTGCAGGAAATGATGTCGGAGTTGCTGGCCGCAGAACGGCTTTCGCTGACGCTGCGGTTTGAGGAGGGATCCCGCAATTACGATTCGCGGGGCGAAGCTGATTTGCGCCGCCTTGCAAAGATGATTGCATCCGGCCGGTTCGATCGTCAGGAATTGCTGCTTGTAGGATTTACGGATTCTCTGGGCGGCGGTGCCGAGAATCGGCGCGTAAGCCTGGATCGCGCGCAGGATGTAGAGGCTCGTCTCCGCTCTCTTTTACCGGAAGGCATGGGCACTTCGGCACGAATCAATACGCTTGGATACGGCGAGCTATCCCCGCTTGGGTGCAACGAGACCCCCAGAGGCCGGAATATCAATCGCAGGGTCGAAGTCTGGGTGCGCGACGTCAGTCGCTGACCGGTGCCTAAAGAAGGCCGATGCTGCGAAAGCTCGTCTCCTGCGCCCTGCCAATAATTATGTGATCGTGGATCGTGATGTTCATGGTCGCGGCAGCTGTCTCGATCTCTCGCGTCATCTCGATATCCGCCTGCGAAGGTTCAGGGTCTCCTGAAGGATGGTTATGCACAAGAATCAGGGCAGAAGCATTCAGCTCCAACGCCCGCTTGATAACCTCCCGCGTGTAGACGGGCACATGATCTACAGTGCCACGCCCCTGCTCTTCATCTGCAATCAGCATATTCTTCCGATCCAGATAGAGAATGCGAAACTGCTCCACCTCCCTGTAGGCCATCGCCGTTTTGCAGTAGGTGATGAGCGCATCCCAAGACGATATGGCGTTGCGGCCAAGAATGCGGGTGCGCGCCATTTTGTGGGCCGCAGCCTCCAGTATCTTCAGTTCCCGGATAACGGCATCACCAACTCCCACTATTTCCCCAAGGCGCTGGGGTGGTGCAGACACGACGGAATTGAAATCGCCGAAGGCCGCAATCAAGTCCTTTGCCAGCGGCTTAACATCGCCGCGCGGCAGTGCCCCGAATAGGATCAGTTCCAGCATCTCATAATCTGCGAGCGCATCAGAACCCGCCCGCATAAACCGGTCTCGCAAACGCTTGCGATGCTCACGCTGGTGGTGATGTACCATCTCCGGGAGGTACGTCTCCTCCCCCTGCTCTTCCGGCATTTGAGCCAAAAGATTTAGTTGCCCGGCCTCTGCCATACCACTCATACGCGTACTCTGTTTCATAAGCCCCTTCTTGCCGGTGTTGGTTAAGAACGGCTTAATCGCAGCGTCGTCGCGATGGACATTTGAGGGCCTCCGGCTGATAAAGATTTTTACAAAGGGAAGGGAGCGCCATGGAGTGGCAGGCACCACGATGTTTTGGCGCGGATACGGGGCCGGTGCAGCAGTTTCAGGTGCTGGGCGAGCGCAACTCCGGCACGAATTTTGTGGCCACCCTTTTGCGCAACAACCTGGCCGAAATGGAAGAGACACGCCCCTATGGCTGGAAGCACGGCTTTATTGACAGGCGTGTGGTGGAAACGCCGGGCCTGCTCACGGTGGTTGTGTATCGTCATCCGATACGCTGGCTGCAGAGCGTGCATGCCAAACCATTGGAACTGACGGACAACTTCGGCAAGCTGCGGTTCGAGGACTTTCTGGAAACACCCTGGACCGGCGGCTTCCGGCGCGAGAATGGGCCAATGGAGCCGAGCACGGCGGATCTGGAGCCGAAGACAGGGCGCACATTCCCCAATCCGATGGCGCTCCGCTCCGCAAAAATCGCCTATCTGGAAGAGATGCAGAAAATGGCCGGATGCACCGCCTACCTTCGGTTCGAGGATGTGAACAGGCGACCAAAAGAGAGTGTGCGCGCCATTGCGGATACTTTCGGGCTGGAATGCCCCCACTTTCGGGGTGTATCCGGTTTCAAGGGCGGGGCCGGGCAGTATCTGCCCAAGCCTGCGCCCATGCCAACAGAATTTGAAATGGCACGGATCACAGAGGCACTCGATCTCGGGTTGGAACACAAACTGGGCTACACGCTTGAAGATATACCGGTGTTTGATGGGCTGAGCCCCTGGGATCGCCGGAGTGTGCGCAGCCGCCTCCGTGCGGCCTTCTCCCTCAGGCCCAGGTGGGGTGGAAGCGACCGGCGGGCGAGAGGGTAAAGATCTCGCAGCCATCCTCCGTCACGCCGATGGAGTGTTCGAACTGCGCGGAGAGAGACTTGTCCTTCGTCACCGCTGTCCAGCCATCGCTGAGCACCTTCGTTTCCGGGCGACCCAGATTGATCATCGGCTCGATGGTGAAGAACATACCCGCCTCCAGGCGAGAACCGGTGCCGGGGCGGCCATAGTGAAGCACATTGGGGGCCGCGTGGAACACACGGCCAAGCCCGTGGCCGCAGAAATCCCGCACCACACCGCAACGCTGGCTTTCGGCGTAGCTCTGAATGGCATAGCCGATATCGCCGAACGTGTTACCGGGCCGCACAGCCTCAATCCCCTTCATCAGTGCGTCGTGTGTGATATCAATCAAACGCTCCGCCTTGCGGGGCAACTTGCCAGCGACAAACATCCGCGACGTGTCCCCGTACCAGCCATCGACGATGCAGGTGACGTCGATGTTCAGGATATCGCCATCGCGTAGCTTCTTCTCCGACGGGATGCCGTGGCAGACCACATGGTTGATCGAGATGCAGCTGGCATGCTCATAGCCCTTGTAGCCGATTGTCGCCGATCTGGCTCCGTGATCGGAGATATGGGTCTCGATCAGTTTGTCGAGATGCGCAGTTTCCACACCCGGTTGAACGTGATCCGCGATCATATCCAGAATCTCTGCCGCCAGTCTGCCAGCTTTGCGCATGCCCGCAAAATCCGCGTCCTCATGGATGCGAATGCCATCTTTGTTCAGGCGGCCGGGCGTAAGACCTTCCAACATATGCTCCTTGCTCCCACAAGTTTAGGCTTCAAATATGCGGTTTGTAAAACGACATGCGCCATTCTTATGTGAGTTTCAACCCACCGAACGTACGGAAATGGGGCTTGCAAGCGTGATCCCCTGAACAGTGATCGATGTGCCGAGAGCAAGCATCTCGACACCGGCAGCCTTCGCCGCAGCAGCGGCCTTCGCATAACCGGGATCAAGATCTGCGGAAATCGCGAAGTGATCGCAATCCGTGCGTTGAACCACATAGATCAAAACGGCGCGATGCCCTTCCTCTACCATGGCGGCCAGATCACCCATATGCTTGGCTCCGCGTTTCGTCACGCAATCGGGAAACTCGGCCAGCGTTCCCTCGCGGCGAAGATGCACGTTTTTAACTTCCACATAGCAATCCGGCAGATCCGGCTCCGAGAGAAGGAAGTCTACCCGGCTCTTCTCGCGATACTTCACCTCTGCACGAATGGTCCCATACGCAGCCAGCAGCGGAATTCGCGCCGCCTTCAGCGCGTCTCCCACGATGATGTTGGGAATACCCGTATCAATCCCCGCAAAATGCCCCTCGTCCAGCTCTATCAGCTTCCAGCTGTACCGCAGCTTGCGCTTGGGGTCGTCGTTCCTCTGAAGCCAAACAGCACTTCCCGGCATGTTCACGCTCAGCATTGTGCCAGGGTTGGCGCAATGGGCTGTCACCTCGGAGCCGTCTTCCAGAGTGACATCGGCGAGGAACCGATTATACCGACGGATAAGCGTGGCGCGGATAAGTGGCGGTTCAAAGATCATGGCCGCTTTGGTAGCGTTCGTTCCGGCGGCGAACAAGGAGTATGAAGATGGGCAACCCAACTGCTGCGATGCTTGTAATCGGTGACGAGATCCTCTCCGGTCGCACACGCGATGCCAACATGTATCATCTGGCGGGTCGCCTTTCCGCGCATGGCGTCGATCTGCGGGAGGTGCGTGTTGTCTCGGATGATGGCCCGGCGATCGTGGCTGCTGTGAACGATCTTCGCAAAGCCTGGCAGCATGTGTTCACCTCCGGCGGTATCGGGCCAACGCATGACGATATCACAGCCGATTGCATCGCAAAGGCTTTCGGCACAGGCATCGATGTGCGGGAGGATGCGCGCGCCGTGCTTGCAATGAACTATCCAAGAGGCGAGGCGGATCTTACCCCCGCGCGGCTGCGCATGGCACGTATTCCCGATGGGGCGGAACTAATCGACAACCCCGTTTCCAGAGCACCTGGTTTCCGGCTGGAGAATGTGTATGTGATGGCGGGTGTGCCTACAGTCTTTCAGGCAATGGTGGAAACTGTGCTGCCAATGATCACGGGCGGTGCACCGCTGATTTCCGAAAGCGTGCGGATCGACCGTGGAGAGAGTGATGTGGCGGCCCCTCTCGGAGAGATCGCCGAGGCGTATCCAGACGTTTCCATCGGCTCCTATCCGTTTCAGAGAGACGGTAAGTTTGGCACCAATATCGTGCTCCGATCCGCTACGAGAGAAGCATTGGACGCTGCAACCAATGCTGTCCGCGCGCTGGCAGTTTGAGGCGGCAACGCAGTTAGTCAAGCCAACGGCCTCTCAGGGCTTTACGCGCCCCGACACTTGGCCTTACATGGCGACGGTCACGCGGACGTGGCGAAATGGTAGACGCAACGGACTTAAAAGGAATTTTGAGTGCCTCCGGGGAAACGCGGAGAGTAGAACTGCTCAAATTCGGGGAAGGCTGCCCGGGGCGTCCGGTGCTGATCCCGAGCCAAGCCCCTTCTTGGGGAAGGTGTAGAGACTAGACGGGCAGCGCCTAAGGGCTTTGAGGCTTAAGGCGAAGGGATAGTCCAGACTGGCAAACCTTCCGGTTCCACGAACCGATGGGGCGGTGAAAACCGTGGCGGTACGAAAATCCGTTTTCCGAATGGGAGTGTGGGTTCGAGTCCCACCGTCCGCACCACTATAATCCCTAAATCACTTTGCTTGGAAGCAACTGGCGTTGCTCGTCATTTGGCAGACCACCTTTCAAACCACCTCAAACAAACGAATAGTGTGCGAGCCACCCCCCTTCACAGGTCAACGTCCTGACATAAACTCTCCCATACCCGGATAAGCCCCACGCTCCAAGATCGCACGAAACAAGCCATCCCAATTGGCAAGTCGCACAAAAGCGCGCCAACACCCCGATGTCACATATGAAATAGCCGGGTCATCACAAGCGATTTACCTAGGATCATGAAACGGTAATCAGTGATGGAAAAAATCATGGCATGGCAACCTGCAGAAGCGGCCTCGGACGGAAACACTTACGAATGGTATGCGCAGGACAAGGAGAACAGTTGTGGCTGTGCCTCGATTTTGATGATGACCAATTTCATGAAGGGCAAGAAACTCAGCGAATCCACTGTCAGGCAGTGGATGAACGAAGTCGAGTGTGGAAAGAACAAATCGAAGGAAGGCGTTCGCAGCTTTGATGATCAGGGCGGTGTGATTACCGATTATACGGGAGTTCTGTCTGAAAAGATCGGCGTCAAGGCGCATACAGTCTATAATGCCACGCCCGTTCGCAGGTGGGTCACAACAGCCACAAAGAAGAAGCCGCTTTTGGCACATGTGTTCTGGAACGGCGGGGGTGGGCATACCGTCGTTGTCGTAGGGCATCATAACACAAACACAATTTTCCTGGATCCTGGGCTGGGTGTCGTGGAAATCCCTGATGCCGACCTCCTTCAGTACCAAGTCGACTACGGCGGAGGTGCGATCACTGGCACAATCCTGGCCCTAGCGCAGCCATAATCAGGAGCGTTTTGACGGTTATCCCTCGAAAGTCATTGTGCAGAATACCGATCCGTCGAGACAGCTGGCCACGGCACCTCAGGGCCGTCCCTCCAAACCCCCTTCACACGTCAACACCCCTGACATAAACTCTCCTGACCCGAGGAGAGCCCCATGCCCCAAGATCGCAACCCCACCACAGGCGAACAACTGCTCTTCCTCACGGACGATCAGCTCCGCCAGGGCATAGAGCTCATGTTTTTCGCCTATCGCGGCTTCACCAAAGACCCCGACCTCATCCTGGAAGAATACGGCTACGGCCGCGCCCACCACCGCGCGCTCCATTTCATCAACCGCCGGCCGGGCCTCACCGTAAACGATCTCCTCGATCTCCTCGGTGTCACCAAGCAATCACTCAACCGTGTCTTGCGCCAACTCGTCGAGGATGATCTCGTCCAAAGCCGCATAGGCGCGCAGGATCGCCGCCAAAGAAACCTCCACCTCACGGACTCCGGAAAAGCCCTTGAAACAAAGCTCTCCACCACCCAGCGCGCCCGCATGCGCAAGGCCTACTCCACCGCCGGGCCGGAAGCTGTGCAAGGGTTTCGCACCGTGCTAGAAAGCATCATAGAACCAGAAATGCGGCAACGCATCGCCCGCCTGTTGGAGCCAAAGAATGACTGATATCACCCAGCCAGACGCCCACATCCTCGTGGTGGACGATGACGAACGCATCCGCGACCTCCTCAAGAAATTCCTCTCCCGTCACGATTACTGGGTAACAACCGCTCGCGATGCCGCCCACGCCCGCAAGCTCCTTGATGGGCTGGAGTTCGACCTTCTGGTGATCGACGTCATGATGCCCGGCGAGGATGGCTTCTCCCTCACCAAGGCCCTCTCGGATGAGATCTCCACCCCGATCCTCCTCCTCACCGCACGCGGCGATGCGGACGACCGCATCAAAGGGCTGGAAGTGGGCGCCGACGATTACCTGCCCAAACCTTTCGAGCCGCGTGAACTCCTGCTCCGCATCAACGCGATCCTGCGCCGCGTACCAAAGGAAAACATCGCCAACGAGCCACCCAAAACGCTCCACATGGGCACGATCCGGTACGATATGACCCGCGGCGAGCTTTGGCAGGGGCAAGACATGATCCGCCTGACAGCCACAGAAAACGCCCTCATGCGCATCTTCTCCGCCCGTCCGAACGAACCCGTAAGCCGCACCCAACTGGTGCAAGATCTCGGGAGAGATGATGGCCAGGCCCAGGAACGCGCGGTAGACGTCCAGATCACACGGCTGCGGCGCAAGATAGAGGCCGACCCGAAAACCCCCCGCTATCTGCAAACGGTGCGCGGGGCGGGGTATATGCTGGCGCCCGATTGAACCGCTATGCCACCTGCGCGTGCTAATCAGCGGGCCGAAGGCACTCACTGCATAGCCACGCCGCGGAGCCATCAGCCCCGCACACGCTCCCCCGGATTTTCCAACAAACCAACAAGCGGGGCATTTACGTAGTAGTTGTTCCGCCCCTCGCTCAACTTGAGCAACAGATTTGAACGCACAAGCTGCTCCAGATACTTCGTCGCGGTCGGCCGTGAAACCTTCAATTCCTCCTGCACGTATTCCACCCGCGTGTAAGGGTGGCGAAAGAGGTTATTGATCAAGTCTTGCGAGTAGATTTTCGGATGTTCATCGCGGACCACGGCTTTGAAAGCCACCATTTGGCTTCTTATGCCTTCGAGCAGGTTCAGCGTCACGTCGGAGGACACTGCCACCATGTCGAGCATGTAAACGACCCATGCTTCCCAATCGCCGGTATCCCGCACCCCTTGAAGAAGCCGGTAGTAGTCCGCTTTTGTCCGGTTGATCCCACGGCTCATGTAGAGAATTGGAATGTCCAGTAGTCCGGTTTTGGTTAGATAAAGAACGTTCAGCATCCGTCCCAATCTGCCATTGCCATCGGGGAATGGATGAATGCTCTCGAACTGATGATGAATGATGGCCATCTTTATCAAGGGATCCAGCGCGGACGCAGACTCGTCATTGATGAACCGTTCCAGATCGGCCATCTGCGTTTCGATCTCTTCAGCGTCCTGCGTGGGCACATAGATAACTTCGCCACTTGCTTCATTAAGCAATCCGGTTCCAGGCACCTTTCGAAACCCGTCACTCCGGTTCTTGAGCGTCCGAAACATCTCTATGAGCATACGATTGGAGATGATCCCCTCGGCCTTGGCAAGATGTTCATGTCCGCACTTCAATGCATCGCGGTAAACGGCAACTTCCTTGGCAGATCCAACCAACCCCTTGTCTAAGCGCAAATCACGCCGGAACAGTTCGTCATGCGTGGTGATGATATTCTCAATTTCAGAGCTGTCCTTGGCTTCCTGCAAGGAAAGCGTATCAATCAATATGCCCTGATTTGGAATGACAGGCGCACGCCCCTTCAACTCGGCCAGAAGGCGGGTCGCCCTTGTAAGCGATCGCATGATGGGCAGCGTTTCGAAATCCGCATCCGGCGGAAGTAGAGGGATCGTGTAAGATGGTTTCAGCATGATGCTCAATATGTAAAAAAATCTGGATTTTCTTTACATGATTGCTTGCACATGTAAAGGGATTTGATTTTCCTTTTCGGGAGCTCTGTAAGCAAGACCGGGCCGTTTGAGCCTAACGCTGGATAAACCGAAACCCATTACCTCCAAGGTAACCAAACCCATTACCCCTCCCGAGTTTCTCACCGCACTCCCCGTTAATCGGGCCAATGCCGGGAAATCCGCACTCCCAAACCCATACCAAATCCGTACTGTTTCCAGCCGGGGCGCCCCCATGCATCGGTGAGAGTGTTAACGCCCACACTCTGAAGGTGCAAAAAAATCCGAAATATTTTCCGGGAGACCAAGCGGCCTTATGCACCCAAATCCATAAATCACTCATTTTGCTAAGTATTTTCTCAAAACGCCGTGCTTTACTAATACGATATCGAACTATATATTAGTGCGATATCGAACTAATTAGGAATCGCACCATGTCCCTCTCCCGTCGCAAGATGCTCACCCTCGTAGGCGGTGGCACTGTCCTCGCCGCTACCGCCGGATGCGCCGCTTTTCTCACCACACGCACTCCCACCAAGGCCCTTGCACCGTGGGATTTAGCGGGCAATTACAATGATATACGCCTCCGCGCCCTCTCCTATGCGCTGCTAGCCCCCAATGCACACAACCGCCAACCATGGCAGGCACAACTTGTAGGTACGGACGAAATACGCCTCTTCCGGGATCCCACTCTCAACCTCCCCGAAACGGACCCTTATTCCCGCCAGCTCACCATCGGCATGGGCTGTTTTACGGAACTGATGGTGCAGGCTTTTGCCAACGAAAACAAAGGTGTAGAGGTCACTCTCTTCCCCGAAGGCGAGGCCGAAACAGCCCCTGTTTTGCACGCAAAAGTTCGTGGCGAGGCTGAACCGGACCCGCTTTTTCAGCACGTCATGGAACGAAGATCCTGTAAGGAACCCTTCGACATGACCAAGCCTGTCGCACCGGAAACCCTTGAAAAGGCTTTGAAATTCTCTGAAGGCGCAGCGGGCACGACCAAGGAGGCAGAGGTTGCCAAACTCCGGGAGCTCACATGGGAAGCCTGGCAAATAGAAGCCCAAACACCCCGTACCCACTTGGAATCAGTCAATCTTTTCCGTATCGGCAAGTCTGAAATCAACCAGAATCCCGATGGTATTGATCTCGGCGGGCCTATGATGGATAGCCTGAAACTCTTTGGAATCATGTCCCGCGAGACCGCAGCCGATCCAGAGCATACGGCCTTTCAACAAGCTATTGAAATTTATCGAGAAATTATGTCCACAACACCAGCCTTCGTATGGCTCACATCGAACGGAAACACCCGCGCAGACCAGATAAATGCAGGCCGCGCATGGGTCCGGCTCAATCTCGCTACCACCGCAAACGGCCTCTCCCTCCATCCCGTCAGCCAGTGCCTTCAGGAGTACCCCGAGATGGCGGAGCCATACACGCAAGCCCATACCCTGCTTGCAGAAAATGGTGAGACGGTGCAGATGTTGGGGCGTGTGGGTTACGGCCCGCAAATCCCGCGCACACCGCGCTGGCCATTGGACGCAAAGCTGGTAAATGCCTGATACGAATACAGAAAGTAATAAAGCAGTTGAAGAGACGAAGGCCGCCTTCGCACTCTTCAACGAAATCGGAATCATCGGTCAATTGTCCCGCACGCTTTTTGAAACGCGCCTGCCGGAAGGCATAACCGTACCGCATTTCACCGTCCTCAACCACCTCGTCCGTTTGGGGGGCACCCCCTCTCCACTCAGACTGGCCAAGGCCTTTCAAGTGCCGAAAACCTCGATGACAAACACGCTCGCAGGTCTGGAGAAACGGGGCCTCATCCTCATGCATCCCAACCCGGAAGATGGCCGCAGCAAATGCGTTGAGATCACCGAGGCCGGTAAAGCCTTGCGAGAAAACGCTATTTCCGCGCTCGGCCCGGATATCCTGCAGATGCTGAGCCATATCAGCGTCAAGCGGATCCAGAAGATCCTGCCCGAACTGCAGGCGATCCGCAGCTATCTCGATAACAACAGGTTGCCCGACTAGGTCCGCAAGCCCAATCCCCGGGCGTCAGCGCGCATCCATCAGAAGATACTCCATGTCGGCAGTCCGCGAAACGCCAAGCACTTCGGTACCAAACAGAACGGACACTTCGGATATCTCCTCCAAGCTGCCGCTCAGATCACTGTTCAGAAACCTGTGCCCACCACCTTCAATGTAGTATGGGTTCTGCCCCAGTCTGCTAAGCAAAATCTCCGCGGAATTTGCTGCATCCTTCTGGCGGTCCGTGATGAGCGGAAAGTCGAGAGTGACGACCCCGCTATCTGACGCAAACTGAAAGAACTCCGTTCCTCCGGCGAGCGTCACGATCAGAGTGTCAAAGCTCAGCGCAGGATCCTTGAGCATTTCCATATAGATAGGTAGGTCAGAAAGAGGGGCTGTACGCGTCAGATTGGCAGCCCCGTTCTCACTGGCGGACTGGGCATGGGCATCCTGAGAGGCCAGCCCAAACAAACCCAGAAGAAAGACTTTCAAGCCAAACGCCATCTTCATGCCCTTTCCTCATAGTCGATCTGGCACTGACAATCAGGTGTTGAACAGAAAGTGCAGCACATCGCCATCCTGAACAATGTAGCTCTTACCCTCCGCGCGCATCTTGCCTGCTTCTTTTGAAGGCTGTTCACCGCCGAGCGCCACAAAATCAACGTAGGCAATCGTCTCTGCCCGGATGAAACCGCGCTCAAAATCTCCGTGTATCACACCTGCAGCCTGAGGTGCCGTAGTACCCTTGGCAATTGTCCATGCACGCGCCTCCTTTGGACCCACAGTAAAATACGTTTGCAGCCCCAAGAGCCCGTAACCCGCTGAAATCAAACGGTCGAGCCCGGCTTCCTCCAGCCCCATCTCATCCAGAAACTCCGCGCGCTCATCATCTTCCAACTGGCTGATCTCTTCCTCGATCGCCGCAGAAATCACGACAGAGGCAGCGCCTTCACTCTCGGCCATTGCTGCCACTGCTGTAGAATGCGCGTTGCCGGAAGCCGCATTCTCTTCTTCCACATTGCACACGTAAAGCACGGGCTTGGATGTAAGAAGCTGGAGCATCTTCCACGCTTTCAGAACCTCCGCATCCACATCAACGGTCCGCGCAGGCTTACCATTCTCCAACGCCAGCTTGGCCTTCTCCAATAGTCCAGCCTGCGCCACCGCTTCCTTGTCTCCTCCACGGATCTTGCGCGTCAGCCCCTGCATCCGCTTCTCGATACTTTCAAGATCAGCCAGCATAAGCTCCGTCTCAATCGTTTCGGCATCGGCCACTGGATCCACCCGACCATCCACATGTGTCACGTCATCATCTTCAAAACAGCGCAACACATGGGCGATGGCATCCACTTCGCGAATATTTGCCAAAAACTGGTTGCCCAGTCCCTCTCCCTTGGAGGCACCCTTCACCAGCCCGGCGATATCCACAAATGTCAGCCGTGCGGGGATGACCTGCTTGGAGCTTGCAATACCCGCCAGCTTGTCCAGCCGCACATCCGGCACGCTCACCTCCCCCACATTCGGCTCGATCGTGCAGAAGGGAAAGTTGGCCGCCTGTGCTGCCGCCGTGCGCGTCAGAGCGTTAAACAATGTGGATTTGCCCACATTTGGCATACCCACAATACCGGTCTTGAAGCCCACGATCACTCTCCCGTCATAAGGTTTGCGCGGGTTTACACTCTGCTGGGCTAGGGTCAAGCTCTCGCGACCGGTTAACTTTGCTCGCACTCCGTTAACACACTGTAAACCAAACCAATTTCTTTGTGATCCACTGTGAGCCGTTGTGTTTTCTCTTTTCAGAGCACCCCCTGCACAGTCGCCGCGCCAGAGCAACTGGCCCAACACTGGAGCGACACATGACCGAAATCCGTATTACCGTGAACAATACTTCCAATATTGGCGGTACCTTCCTCACACCCGTCTGGTTCGGGTTCCACGATAACAGCTTTGATCTCTTCAATACCGGAGAGGCGGCTTCTGCCGGGCTCGAAGCGATTGCAGAGGATGGCAATGCAGCCCCTCTTGGCGCAGAGCTTCTGGAAGCCGATACAGACGGCCAGGGCGGGATCATCCCCGGTGCGCAGGGCCCTATCACGACTCGGGAACAGACAAGCACAACTGTTAGTGTGAACGGTACCTCCAACGGTTATCTCAGCCTCGCTGCGATGCTTCTACCCTCCAACGATGCCTTTATCGGCACGAGCGATGCGGTGCAGATCTTCGATGCGGATGGCAGCTTCAACGGTGCGCAAACCCTCACGTTTCTTGGCGCGGATGTTTATGATGCGGGCACCGAGGTGAACACAGAACTGGATGCAGCCTTCATCAATCAGACCGGGCCGAATACGGGAGAGGATGAAGGTGGTGTCGTCGATCTTCATCCCGGCTTTAACGGCTCCGAAGGCAACCCTGTGGGAGAGGGTGATCAGGTTATCCTCGGCGGTACCAACGCCTTTGGTGAGTTCATTGATCCCGAGATTGCCGATTTCACGCGCCCGGGCGCGACTGTGGCCAGCATTCATATCAACACCGTGAACCGCGAAGAGGGCGACGCTGGTGATAACGTTCTGATCGGCGGCGCGGATGATGATATCTTCAACGGCGGCAACGGTGCCGATGTGCTTGTCGGCTTTTCCGGCTACGATGTTCTCTCAGGCGGAAATGGCGAAGATACGCTGATCGGCGGTTCGGGCAATGATGAGCTTTTCGGCGGCAATGGTGCCGACAAGCTCTTCGGCGGCTCGGATGATGACGTATTGGATGGTGGGCGCAGCGTCGATCTACTCGTCGGTGGCAGCGGAAACGACCGGCTGAGTGGCGGCACCCAGGGTGATCACCTCTACGGCAATTCCGGCAGGGATATCATCGATGGCGGCAGCGGGCGCGATCACATCTATGGCGGTTCCGGGAACGACCGGATTGCGGGCGGTTTAGGCCAGGATCAGATCTTCGCCGGAAGTGGTGATGATTTCATCTTTGGTGGTGCCGCCAGAGATACCATCTTCCTCGGTTTCGGGCGCGACACCGTTCTCTTCAATGCGGGCGACGGCTCGGATATCGTCAATGGCTTCGGTGCGGATGACATCCTTCTCCTCAATGTCGAAGGCGTGAACGATTTTACATCCGCCCTCGCCAGCGCTGAACAAACGGATCTGGGCGTCGAACTCAATTTCAACGGCAGCGGCCGGATTCTTCTCACAGGGTTGGAACTGGCAAGCCTCACAGAAAGCCAGTTCGACTTTGTCTGAGCGCTTCCCCGCATCGTGCCACCAGCGGTGCGGGGATTTTCTGCGCATTTTCAATTGATTTCCGCACGCCTCTGCATCAAACCTTGCCCGCTGCCAGAGGAGATGCGCCATGACCCGGATTGAAAATCGCTTTGCCGAGCTGAAAGCCGCAGGCCGCAAAGCCTTCATCTCCTACGTTATGGCCGGGGATCCGAATTTCGAGGCCTCACTCGAAATTGTCAAAGGTTTGCCCGCCGCCGGTGTCGATATCATAGAGCTTGGCCTGCCCTTCACCGATCCGATGGCCGATGGCCCGGCCATCCAGCTCGCCGCCAACCGCGCGCTCGAAGCAGGCATGACGCTGACCCGCACTCTGGAGCTGGCCACCGCCTTCCGCCAGACAGACAACACCACCCCCATCGTTCTTATGGGTTACTACAATCCAATCTACTCGATGGGTGTGGCAACTTTCCTGGAAGCCGCACAAAAGGCAGGAATAGACGGCCTCATCGTCGTCGATCTCCCACCCGAAGAAGACGACGAGCTGTGTGAGCCAGCCAATGCTGCTGGCCTCAATTTCATTCGCCTCGCCACCCCGACGACGGATGACAAACGCCTCCCCGCTGTCCTCTCAAATACGTCCGGCTTCGTCTACTACGTCTCGATCACCGGCATCACCGGCGCAGCCGAAGCCAGCGCCGCAGCCGTCGCCCCGGAAGTAGCCCGCCTGAAATCCGCCACAGATCTTCCTATCTGCGTGGGCTTCGGCATCAAAACCCCGGAAGGCGTCAGGGATATCGCAGCCATTGCAGACGGAGCCGTGGTTGGCTCCGCCATCGTCTCTCGCATCGCCGAAGGCAGTAGCGCGGAAGATGTTCTCGCATTCGTAAAAACCCTTGCTGACGGAACCCACGGCGCTTGAGATACGTCGCTGTCAGGGATCCGAGAGCGCCGAAGGTGTAACAGAACTTTTGCGGCTCAGTGTATCTCGGAGGGGCTCTAGAACCCCTCAGGGTTCCCCGGCACCATCTTGGTCACCACGCCAATCACCTCTCCTTTGTCGTTGATATAGGTGATTTGTCCGTAGGTATGACCAAGCTGCCAGCCCCCTTCAGGCCCATCCACCCAATCCACGAAGTAGCCATCCGCCTTCAGTTTCATCGTACCTTCCCACGTCACACCGCCTGGCAGTGTCATGTGTGCCGCCGTTTCGCTTTCGTAATAAATCACGGCATCGGTCTCCTTGCCGATATCGATATAGTGGGTCATGCCCACTATCAGCACCGCAAGAACACTTCCCTCAAGTATCGCCATCGTCGCGCTCCCTCACCTTGCTGTCAGCACACCCTTGCGCTAACATAGTCAAGATACTTGACGAATATGGAGGCGCAACCGATTCGTCAAGAAACTTGACAAGAAGAAAGCCACATGACCAAAATTCCACTTATCGACCATATAGGCTGGGATCTCTGGCGCGCTGCAGATGCGTGGAAGGCCCTTTTCACCACGCGCATGGTCCAGGAAGGCTACCCGTGGTTCGCAGGTGCCCGCGGCAGCCTCGTGCCACTGATCGGGCGGGCGGGCATCTCGCAAAACGATCTGGCCAAAAAAGCAGGCATGACGAAACAGGCGATACAACAACATCTCGATACGCTGGAAGCCGATGGCATCATCACCCGCAAAGCGGACCAGAAAGATGCAAGGCGTAAACATGTCGCCTTTACCGAAGAGGGCCTACAAGCCCTCGCACACGCCAACACCGTAAAAGAAGCCATCGAGGCAACCTACCAAGAGCAACTCGGCACGGATACACTGGAAACACTCCGCTCCGCCCTTGCCAAGATCGCCGACACCAAAGCCTGATTGCAGGAATGGAGTCAGGCTTGTCGTCTTACCTCATTCCAGGGCACCACCGGCCCGCAAGCGCGGCACGCGCTGAGGACCATATCACTTGGCCGCGCCAGCGGCCTCAATCAGGTTACAGGGCCAAAAGGTGCGGGAATATCCTGCGGAAAGATCAGGTTCTCTCGGTTCAGCTCTGCAATGCTGCGCCGCCCGCACAGGCCCATCGTTGTATCCAGTTCCTTCCAGATCACCTCTAGCGCCTTCGTCACACCTTCACCGCCCATGGCACCCAATCCGTAAATATACGCCCGTCCGATATAGGTCGCCTTCGCGCCCAGCGCCAAAGCCTTCAGCACGTCCTGGCCCGAACGGATGCCGCTATCCATGTGCACCTCCGTTTGATCGCCGACCGCCTTCACGATGTCTTCCAGAACCGCAAGCGAGGAAAGCGCCCCATCCAGCTGTCGCCCGCCATGATTGGAAACGATGATCGCATCCGCACCCTTGGCCACAGCCAGCTTCGCATCCTCCGCATCCAGAATACCCTTGATGATGAACTTGCCACCCCAGCGTTCGCGGATCCAGTCGATGTCATCCCATGTCAGGCTCTGGTCGAATTGCTGGCTCGTCCAGTCATGCAACTGGCCCATATTTTCCACACCCTTGGCATGGCCCACGATATTGCGGAATGTGCGGCGGTGCGTCTGCAGCATCCCCAGCCCCCAGCGCAGCTTCCAGCTCATGTTCACCATATTGGCCACAGTCAGCTTCGGCGGCGCACCAAGCCCGTTCTTGATATCCTTGTGTCGCTGCCCGATCATCTGAAGATCCAGTGTCAGAACCAGCGCCGAACACCCTGCTGCCTTGGCCCGATCAATCAACCCCTCAGCAAACTCCCGATCCCGCATCACATAAAGCTGAAACCAGAAGGGCTTCTCGGTGGCTGCCGCCACATCCTCGATGGAGCAGATCGACATCGTGGAAAGCGTGAACGGCACCCCGAACTTCTCCGCCGCCTGCGCGGCCCGTATTTCCCCGTCCGCGTGCTGCATACCCGTCAGACCCACAGGGGAAAGCGCCACGGGCATGGCCACCTCCTGCCCCACCATCGTCGTCTTGGTGGAGCGTCCCTCCATATTCACGGCCACCCGCTGCCGCAGCCGGATCTTCTCAAAATCCGTGGTGTTCTCCCGGTAGGTCTGCTCCGTCCACGAACCACTATCCGCATAATCGTAGAAAACCCGCGGCACCCGCCGCTCCGCCAATTTCCGCAAATCCTCGATAGTGGTGATCACAGGCATCGCTAACTCCGCAAATTGGCCAGTTTTACAGACCAATATCGCAAGTATTGCGCCCCTGCAACGCGCCTGAACGCCTTTTTCGACCGTCACAAAGATTCTGCTTTGAGATTCGAGAAAAGAGGCGTATGCGCTCGCCAGGATTGTCGGGAGAGACGGGAAACCGTCGCCGAAGGAGCAACCGCCCCGGAAACTCTCAGGCCCAAGGACCGGCAATCTGTCAACACTCCGGAAAGAGGCTTCAGGCCCACCGTAGGAGAAAGCTCAAAGCCGATGATCGGCCCCGGGTGAAACTCTCAGGTAAATCCGACGGAGGGGGCAGATGCGGCGCTTCAGTGCGCCCTTTGCACGGGAGTGTTCAAAATGGGATCATCAATCGCCGTCATCGGGGCCGGGATCACCGGCGTCACCACAGCCTACCAGCTTTCCAAACAGGGTTTCGATGTCACGGTTATCGATCAAAACCGCTATCCGGCGATGGAAACCAGCTTTGCCAATGGCGGTCAGCTGTCCGCCTCCAACGCCGAGGTCTGGAACAGCTGGCGCAGCGTTGTCAAAGGCATCCGCTGGATGCTGCGGCCCGATGCGCCCCTGTCCATCAACCTCCGCCCCAGCTGGCACAAATATTCGTGGATGGCCGAGTTTCTGGCGAACATCCCGTCGCACGATATCAACACAATCGAAACAGCAAAGCTCGCCATTCTGTCCCGCGACGCGATGGCCGAAATCGCGGCAACGGAAAACATCGAGTATAATCGCCTCGACAAGGGCATCCTCCATATCTACGAAACCGAGGCCGATCTCAAAGCCGCCCGCGCGGTCAACGTGCTGCTGCAAAAGGCAGGGCTGGAGCGTGATGAGGTTTCCCCCGATGAGATGCGCCGCATAGAGCCCACGCTCGCCGGCTCCTATGTTGGCGGCTACTACACAGCAACTGACAGTACGGGAGACATTCACCGGTTCTGCATGGGCCTTGCAGAAGTGTGCAAAAAGCGGGGCGTCACCTTCACCATGAATACCGCGATCCGAGAGCTTGCGCATTCCGGCGGCCGCATCCGTGTCATCCCGAAAGAAGGTGCGCCACTAATGTTCGATGCGGTGGTGATCTGCGCGGGCATCCACAGCCGCAAATTCGCGCAGCAACTGGGCGAGCGGATCAATGTCTACCCCGTGAAAGGCTACTCCATCACAGTCAACCTGTCGGACGAAACAAGCCAGGCCGCCGCCCCGGAAGTCAGCCTTCTCGACGACAAGGCAAAGATCGTCTCCAGCCGTCTGGGCCCCAACCGTTTTCGCATCGCAGGCACCGCAGAACTCAATGGTGCGAACCGCGACATCAAGGATTGCCGCATCCGCCCGCTGACGAAATGGTGCGAGCGTCACTTCCCGGACGTCAACACCGAAGACGTGGTACCATGGGCAGGCCTTCGCCCGATGGTGCCCTCCATGATGCCGCGCTGCGGCCGCGGCAAATCCACTGCCGTCTATTTCAACACCGGCCACGGTCATCTGGGCTGGACGCTCTCTGCCGCCACGTCAAAACTCGTCGCAGCAGAAATCGCGGCAGATCACCATTTGGCGTAGGATCACTCAGACAGGCACGTGAGAAACATCTCTGCCGCGCGCGCCTGCATCTCTGTAGCGCGCTCCATCAAGCGATCGAACGCCGGAGAGCTTGCAACCTTACTGCGCATGATCTCCCGCAGCTCATCCATTCCCTTCGCCCCTTCGGTCTTTTCCAAAGCAGCTTCTCGCGCCAACTCCAGCTTCCCGTAGTCGGGGTCTGCCGCACGCAACGCATCCAGCTCCTCCGGCGCGGCTCTCATGTTCATGACTTCGCCGAGCGTGGCCGCCCCCTTCACCTCTTCCGGAACTGTCTCCAGCATATACAGCACACGCCGCAACCGCTCCCGGTGCATCGCAAGTTGCGCATCCCGGGCATCGCCGGCCAGGCTCTCCAAATGCGGAGCTTCGGCCGCAAGGAGTTCCGCCACGCCATTCTGAAACGTCACCAACCCCTCGGATCGAAGCTCAATCGCAGGTGCAATACAGTCTTCAAAGGTTTCCGCCACCGCTGGTCCAGCGACGCCAGATACCAAAACCGCAATCATCAGGTGCTTGAACACAAATCCCATCCTCCTAAGAAAGGATCACCCCACCACATGCGCCCCGAGGTTGCGCTCAAAATCGTGGCGGATCGTATGGTGATGCTGCGGCTGGTTTCGCAGCGTCGCAAACTCAATCAGAAACGTGTCTCCGTGGATGCGATAGTAGATCGAGCCCTTCTTCTCATCCCCGGCCCAGCCAAACCGCGCTGCGGCCAGATCACCCTCGCGCAACCGGCCCCACATATCCCCCTGCAAGGCACCCGGCAGATGGTAGGAGGAATAGATATCTACCAGCTCCATCAGAAAATCCACCTCCGCCTGCGCAAGATCGGCAAAGGGCACACCCCGGCGCGCTCCGATCCGGCTTTCCTTGCCCGCAAGCGCGAGCACGTTGCCAAAACTCTGCTCCTGCAACAGGGCGTGCCCTCGCGCCTTGTCGGTCATCGCACCGAATATGATCCGCCCGTAATTCTCCTCTTCCTGCAACGCCACGGTGCCCTCGTGCGGCCCGCTCGCCACGGTGTTCGGATCAGAGGAAAAGGAAGATGGCGTGACGGAGACGATCTGATCCCCAGCCAGCGTGTAGTTCAGCGTCAGATGATGCCCCTCAAACCGCCAGCCCCAGAGCCCTTCGCCCGGCGTGCCGAACACAATCACGGAGAATCTCTCCCGGTTCCTGTCGGCGGTACCCTTGCCGATCTCATCCCGTAGAACGTCCTGCAACAGCATCACCCGTTCTGCCTTGGCAAACCCATCCTCGCTCAATCCGCTTCGCAAAAGGTCGAGTGCGGCACCCTTCTGCACCTCACTCATCCGCTCCAACGGCAGGCCGGGAGAAACGCGGGAGCCAGTCATGTAGTCCCATCGCAACCGCAACGGATCATCAAAGCCGCGCGTTGCCTCTGCCCGGGCACCTTCCGACAATCCGCCAAGAAACCCCTGCGCCCGCGCAACCATGTCTGCCCCGGGCTTTGCAAAGGCGGGCCTCGCGCCCAAAGCCAGCACTCCTAAGGCAGCCCCTGCGCCCAAAACACCTCTGCGCGTCAGATCCAATCTCATATTACTGTCTCCCCGAGAATCACCTTTTCAATCTAAGGATGCCATAGGCAGACAACACAAAGGCAGCACTCGCGAGATTGTGAGAACACCGAGGGAGGCAGAGGCCCCTCATGGGCAAACGAAGATGGAAAGATACCAGAAGCTGGGCGCACCTTCATTGGTTTCTATGCGCAACTCGGGCAGCCCCGCCTTCTCGACCAGCGATGGAAGCGTATCCAACGCCCTCTCCTCGGCGTGGCCTTTGTCCAGCAACAGCGTCGTCACCCCTGTCCCAATCCGCTCATCCTCCGCCAGTTCTGCAGAAGCCGGGCGCAGCCGGACACGGCCAAAATCGGCCGCCGCAATCTCCTCGGAAAAGCGGCGAGCAGATTGTACGAGAGCCGCATCATCCGCTGCATATTCGCAGACGAAAACATCAACATCCGTAAACTGAACCTTGCCCTCAATGCGGGGCTGCACTTCCCCAAACGCTGCGCGCGCTCCTGCAAGCGCCGTCACATCACCTGCAAGCTCGGCAGTCCCTCCAGGCGCTGGCCGCGCACTGCTGGCATACCCCGACAGCACTTCCTGAGCATGCTCTACCAAATCGGGTGTCCAGGCAGCCTCCCGGGCTTGCCGAAGAAAGATCACCACCTCGTCCCGAACGTCTGATGCCAGCAGATCCGCGCCCGATTGATCATCCGCAAGCGTCTGGATCAACGCCGCAACCACCTCAGGATCATCCGAAAACCCGCCACGTAGTTCGGCCCAGGCCACTTGCCGTCCCAGACGTGAAGACAGCAGCACCTGATCAAGCAGCGCCGCCCGTCGGCGCTCAATCTCCAGCGTTACTGTCTCAAATGTCTTCTGGGCCTCCAAGCTCTTGCGATCACCGGCCAACGCCACATCAGCAGCCAGAAGGCAAAGACCCATCATCAGAAAGCGCACCAGCATATCAGCACCCATCCCTGAGGGAGATCCGCTGGTTGAGCACGGCCTCCTCTTGTTGCGCCATGGATTTCTTGGAGGCGATGGAACCCCGCAATTCCGCAATCCGCGTCAACTGCCGCTCTTCCCCCGGGCTTAACGGCTCGCGGACAAGAAAGGAGGCCTGTGCCAGATCCATCCCCGCCAACAGATCCTCATAGGCCTGTCGCAATGCGCGGTATTCATGCATCTCCGCCCGCAAAACCAGAATGCAGGTCTCCAGCCGCAACTTGGCAGAGCCAACAAAATCGGTAAGATCGCTGCTCCGCACCATTTCGCCCTCAAGCCGATCAAGCCGCGCCAGCAAGGCCGCGTCCTTGGCCTTCAAATCATCATAGGCGTTGTCCCAAACCTGATAGCCTGCGATGGCCGTACCCCCGATTGCCAGCAGAAGTGTTACAAATTTCCAGAGTTCAGGCAGGCGTTTCCAGAAAGAGCGCTGCGGGCTCTCCTCTTCAACTTGCGCCATCGGTCCCCCCCGATTTTACCATTTACGAAACCAAGGTTAGCATTTTTCAGGGTCTGCAGGCCCAGAAACCCATTCAAGAAGTGACAATTGTCCCATCGGGGCATCAATCAGAAGAGCCTCCGAGTTTTTCATTGCACCGCAGCATGCAAACCGTCTATCAGCAGGCCCGACCCTTCGACACGGGCCAATAGCGACCTACCTCCATCCAAAGCCCAAACCGGAAAGCGCCATCCATGTTCACCTATTCCAATTACCGTGAGCAGTGGCTCGGCAATATCCGTGGCGATCTTCTGGCGGGCCTTGTGGTAGCTCTGGCGCTTATCCCCGAGGCGATTGCCTTCTCCATCATCGCCGGTGTCGATCCCAAGATCGGCCTTTACGCCTCCTTCTCCATCGCCGTCATCACAGCCATCGCGGGCGGCCGCCCGGGCATGATCTCCGCCGCCACCGCCGCTACCGCCGTGCTGATGGTGACGCTGGTCAAGGATCACGGGCTTCAATATCTCCTTGCCGCCACCGTCCTCGCGGGCCTCATGCAGATAGCCGCAGGCTTCCTGAAGCTTGGCTACCTCATGCGCTTCGTCTCGCGCTCGGTTATTACCGGCTTTGTCAACGCGCTTGCCATCCTTATTTTCATGGCCCAATTGCCCGAGCTGATCGGCGTGCCGTGGCTCACCTACGTCCTCGTCGCGGGCGGCCTCGCCATCATCTATCTCTTTCCCTACATCACCACTGCTGTGCCCTCGCCGCTGGTCTGCATCATCGTGATCACCACAATCGTGCTGGCCATGGGGCTGGACGTGCGCACAGTGGGCGATATGGGAGAGCTTCCTTCAACCCTCCCCATCTTCCTCCTCCCGGACATTCCGCTCACGCTGGAAACCCTGCAAATCATCCTCCCCTATTCCGCAGCCGTCGCCGCCGTGGGCCTGCTGGAAAGCCTGATGACGGCCAGCATCGTGGAAGATCTGACGGACACGCCCAGCGACCGCAATCAGGAATGTATCGGGCAGGGGCTTGCCAACACGGCCACGGGTTTCATCGGTGGCATGGCCGGGTGTGCGATGATCGGCCAGTCGATCATCAACGTGAAATCCGGCGGGCGGGGGCGGCTGTCCTGCTTTGCCGCTGGTGTCTTTCTGCTGTTTCTCATTGTCGTCCTCGGCGGCATCGTGGCCAAGATCCCGATGGCGGCTCTCGTGGCGATCATGATCATGGTCAGCATCGGCACCTTCTCATGGTCCTCGATCAAGGCGCTTCGCACACATCCCAGATCGTCCTCCGTGGTCATGCTCGCGACGGTCATTACCGTCGTTGCCACGCACAACCTCGCCATCGGTGTCCTGATCGGCGTCCTTCTCTCCGGCATCTTCTTCGCCTGGAAAATCGCGCAGATCTTCCGCGTCACCACGCATCTTTCCGAGGATGGCACCCACCGCACCTATACTGTCGAGGGCCAGGTCTTCTTCGCCTCCGCTGAAGATTTCACCAAAAGCTTCGATTTCCGCGAAGCCCTGAAAAAGGTCACCATCGACGTCTCGGGCGCCCATATTTGGGATATCTCCTCCGTCGCCGCACTCGATATGATCGTCCTCAAATTCCGCCGCGAAGGCGCGGAGGTGGAGATCATCGGCCTTAACGAAGCGTCCGAGACGATCGTCGACAATCTCGCCGTCTATGATGAGCCAGGCGCGATGGACAAACTCCTCAGCCACTGACACTCTCAGCGCAACCGCCGGAGAAAACCATGTCCAAGCTTGCCGCCCTGATCGATGCGTCCACCTACTCGAAGTCCGTGCTCGATCACACCGCGTGGATTGCAACCAAATCCGAAAACTCGGTCGAGGTGCTGCATGTATTGGGCCGCCGCGAAACCTCGGCCACGCCAACGAACCTCTCCGGCAACATCACGCTCGGTGCGCGCACGGCCCTTCTGGAAGAACTGGCCAAGCTGGATGGAGAGCGCGCCAAGCTCGCCCAAACCCACGGACGGCTGCTACTGGATGAGGCCAAGGCCGCATTGGAGGCGCAAGGCGTTCAGAACGTCACCACGCGCCTCCGCCTCGGCGATATTCTCGACACGATCACGGACACGGATGCCGATCTCCTGATCCTCGGCAAGCGCGGCGAGGCCGCCGATTTCGCCAAGCTCCATCTCGGCTCCAATCTGGAACGCATCGTTCGCTCCGCCAAAACGCCTGTCTTCGTCGCCTCGCGCGCCTTTCAACCCATCAAGAAATGCCTCATCGCCTTCGATGGTGGCCCGAGTGCGCTGAAGGCGATAGATCACATTTCCCGCAGCCCAACCTTCGCCGATCTGGAGCTTCATCTTCTTTCGGCCAGCACAAATCAGGCGAGCGCGCAAGCCGGTCTGGAGAAAGCGAAAGCCACGCTGGCCGCCGCGGGCCACACCCCCACAATCGCGGTGACGCCTGGCGAGCCTGCCGCCGTGATCACCGATGCCGTTGAACAGGGCGGGTTCGATCTTCTCGTGATGGGTGCTTACGGCCACTCCCGGATCCGCAATCTCTTCATCGGCTCCACCACGTCAGAGATGATGCGCAGCTGCAAGATCCCGATCTGCCTCTTCAGATAACCGTGCGGGGCCGCTTTGGCATCGGCGGTGGTATATCCACCGCCTCGCCTTCATGTTCTAACGGCACGCCCATCTTCTTCGCTTTCGCCAACGCCTCGGCGTAGCCCAGCAACGCCCCGGCCGTCAGCCATGTCAGAGGCGTCAGCGAAGCATTGGGCAGAAGCTCCAGCATGTTGATGCCCATCAACAATGCGAGTGGTGCAACATAGGGCGAAACCTGCCCCGGCCCCATGCCCCGCGTGCGCAGAAGCAGCAGGAAGATCGGCAGGGCCAGCGCACCGAACTCGGCGATATAGCCAATCCATCCATAAGTCCCCATCACAATGATCCAACGCCCGTCCGGCACGGTGATCTGCGCCCCATCGACGGGGTTGTAAATCAGATTACGCCCCCAGCTGCCCCAGCCGAACAGGGGCTTTTCCGCCGCGCGATCCAGCAGCCACCCCTCATGAACGAACCGATAGTTGAGCGATCCGGCCCGCTCCGCATCAAAAGAACTGATGAAGGCAACAATCTCATCCACCGGCACCAGCCCCGCCCCCCGCAACATCGGATAGGCCAGTGCCACAATAGCCAGCATAGCCGCTACGCGGATCTGCATCCGGTTGGTAAGCAACAGGATCATCGGCAAAAGCAAGGCAGTATAAAAAAGCGCACTCAGCGTTTTACACAGCACCAGTACCGCACAAAGATAGAGGCAAAGCAGCAGATACCGGAAAGGCTTGTCTCCCGTCCGGCTCCGCCACAGCGTGAACGCTGCCACAGCGGAGGTCATGAAGAAGAAGGCGAGAATGATACTGTTGGTCACGTACACAACTGGGCGATACCCGTCATACCGGATCGTCTGGGAAAAGTTGTGCTGAAAAAACCCATAGGTCCACACGTTCATCTGCGGGCTCAGCCGCACTTCCAGAAGCGCCGGGATGCTATAGGCCAGCCCGCCCACCAGAAGCGCTATCAAAAGCTCCTTCTGCGCCTTCTCCGTTGCCAGAAACTGCCGTGCCACAAAAAACGGCGTCAGATGAATCATCTGCAGAAAGATCAGCGCGACAAAATCGTAGATCCGTAAGGCCGGGAACCAGCGTGGCCCATATTGCAAGGGCTCGGTGTTGGTCAGCACCGTGCCCAGAGGCCCCGCCATATAGAAAAACAGCAGCACCGCCATCAGCCGCGATTCCGGCAGGAACCGTAGCTTCCTCTGCAATACGAACATCAGCCCTGCCAGCAGGCAAAGTGCTGGCACCGATACCTTGTTCAAAGGCGGGATCAGCGGCAGATCGAACGCTGTCATCGGCGGCAGGATCAGAAACGCACCCAGCACAGCCCAGATCACCGCACGCTCGAACGGCAAGCGGCGCATCAGCTGAATAGTGATGATCGGCCAAATCGCGATCATCAAAAAGGCGAATGCATTGGGCACCAAAGCCCTCCTTCACGCAAAGCACCCCAAGGCTACAGGCCCGGGCGCCTCTTTTCAAACCTCCGCAAGGCTCCGGCGCGGCACAAGGCGTGCCCGCAAAACCCTCCGCATCGGCAGTTCGATCCAATGGTAGCCGAACCGCGCCACCAACAGGCTGATCCCTATCGCCAGAAAGCTTATTACCCAGAAATTAAGAGTTGTCTCCGTCGGGCCGCTTACCAGTTTGTAGTAGACGATATTGATCAGGAAAATCAGCATTGTGTGTGCAAGATAGACAGAGAAGGAATAAAGCCCCGCACCATGAAAGGGTGCCCGCCGCAGTACCCCATAAAGCACACCGCGGTTTTCCTGCGTCACATAGATCAGCAGCACGAACCCCACGATCGCCGTCACTTCATATCCAAGATGCACCGCCCAGAGGGACCAGACAAGCGCGGCTATCTGAAGTGCAGACAGCGCGAAATCCGGCAGCCGTAGCGTGCCCGCCGCAGAAAATGCGAGCACAGCACCGATACTGAATCCGGCAAACCCGCGCACAACCGCCAACGGGCCGGTCACAACGTCGATGGAACGCCCGGAAGCGATGATCACCAGCGCAGCAAATGCCAGGATCAGAACCAGGCCGCCCAGAACCTGCGGCGCGCGCAAAAGCACGACCACAAGCGCCGGAAACAACAGGTAGCTGATCATTTCAACCGGTATGGACCACAAGGGCACGTTCCACACCACCGGCGCATCCAGAAGCGATTGCATCATCACAATATGCAGACCCAGCGACACAAGCTGGTCTTCCAGCGGTGGCAGCCCACCTATCACAAAGTGCTGAACACTTCCCAGAACCATGAAGGGCACCAGAAACCACACCACAAAATTCGGGTAGATCCGCGCAAACCGCAGCGCAATAAACTTCGCGAAACCGGCGCGGCTCACCCCATCCGCAAACCAGCTTCGGTATTTCAGGCAGATGATGTACCCGCTGAGCAGAAAGAAGAGATCCACAAACAAATAGCTGTGCGCCGCAAACCCGGCCCGAAAGCCCAAGTCCAATGAAAGAAACCCAAGGCTCACGTGATACACCACCACACACAGCGCCGCGAGCCCGCGCAGCGCTGTATGAATGACGATCTCACCGGCGTCATGATCGACAGGGGCCAAACTGATAATAACGTCTACTCTCCACCAAAGGTCGCGCGATTTAGCGGCCCCGATACACTCAATACAAGTTCAGGCGTTACACTTTTTGCCGCGCAGGGCCCAAAACACGCCCCTGATTACCCCGAAAGTCCTGTGAGACACACTGAGGAATATCACAAACCTGAGCCACACGCGCCAAATGGGCTTCGCCCCCGGCCGGTCGGCGCGGGGCGGGCGGGTGGGCGTGCCGTCGGGTCGGGGGCGGAGCCCATCACCTATCTTTCGAAGACGGTCATCTCCGCCTCTGCACAGGTTCCGGCATCCATGCAGCGTCGGATTGCCGCTACCTGTGCGACACTTGGTTCCGGCAGCAGGGGTCCACCACAGGGTCCGATCTCAAGGCTCAGGCTCTCATCCTCATCTTCGCGCAGGAACATGATCATCTCCGTATCCGATGGCGGAAACCACCCGCACCAGACTGACAGGCAGACAACCTCCACCGTCACCTCCTCGCTCACCTGTCTGCCAAGGCCGCCCAGCCCCAGAAACTGGCCCGTAAACGTGTAGGTGAAGCGTATACCGGTCCGATCCATCACACCCTCCGTCTGCTCAAGAAGCGGGATATCCGGCACTGGGTCTTCGGTGCTCAGCGTGCCCAGCGCGACGTAATACATGTCCGGAACCTCCACCAGCCGGTTAAAATCCCAGCCCAGATTTGGCACCATGCAGGAAAGTGCAGCCGCCTCACCCGCACCCAGCATCATCGCGGCCGCCACCACATTCCGTATCATCGCAAGCCTCCTTTTCGCGTCTCTCACTGTCAGACGCGGCCCACGCGCCAATCCTTGGTCAAAACGCCAACTATTCCTGCTTTTCAATCATCCCTGAATCACCTATAGCACCACCTTCATCGCGGCGCTTACACCCTTGGAGGATCGCCGCCCTAACAAATTGGAGATATCCATGGCCGATGCACAAGTGCTCAATGCCACGGTACGCGCAGGGACGGGCAAAGGGGCCGCTCGCGCAAGCCGACGTGAGGGGCTCGTCCCCGGCGTGATCTATGGCGGTAACGAAGATCCGCAGACGATCAACGTACAATTCAATGAGCTTCTCAAGCAGCTCCGCGCAGGTAAATTCCTGTCCACTCTTCTCACGCTGAAGGTCGATGGCTCTGATCAGCAGGTTATCTGCCGGAACGTGCAGCGCGATGTGGTGAAGGATCTGCCAACGCATGTGGATTTCCTGCGCCTCGGCCCAAGGTCGCGCATCAATCTCTTCATTCCCGTAGAGTTCGAGAATGAGGAAGAGAGCCCCGGCCTCAAGAAAGGTGGCGTTCTCACTGTTGTCCGCCCCGAGGTGGAGCTAAAGGTGACAGCCGCCGATATCCCGCAACAGCTCACCGTGGACCTCACAGGCCTCGAAGTTGGCGATACGATCAATATTTCCGACATCACGCTGCCCAAGGGCACGCGCCCGATGATCACGGATCGTGATTTCGTGATCGCCAACATCACGGCCCCAAGCGGTCTTCGCTCTTCCGAGAATGAAGACGAAGATGCGGATGCGGATGGCGAGGCCGAAGCCGAAGCCGAAGCCGAGGCTACGGAAGAGTAGAGCCCGCCTCTCCTTTCGTGCTAGATCAGACGCGCCGCACATCCTGCGGCGCGTTTTGCGTTCTGAAGATCGGAGCCCTATCTCATGAAGCTCTTCGTTGGCCTCGGCAATCCGGGCGCGAAATACGCGAAAAACCGGCATAATATCGGTTTCATGGCCGTGGAACGGATCGCCGTGGAACACGGCTTCGGCCCGTGGCGCGCCAAGTTTCAGGGTGAACTGTCCGAGGGTCGCTTCGGCTCCACCAAGGCTCTCCTCCTCAAACCTGCAACCTTCATGAACAAGTCTGGCCAGTCTGTCGGCGAAGCCATGCGCTTTTACAAACTCACGGCCGAAGATGTAGTCGTCTTTTATGACGAGCTGGATCTCGCCCCCGGAAAATGCCGCGTAAAGCAGGGCGGCGGCACCGCTGGGCATAACGGTATCCGCTCGCTCCACGCCCATATCGGCCCCGAATATACCCGCGTCCGCCTCGGCATTGGCCATCCCGGCGATAAGCGTCTTGTCTCCAACCACGTGCTCGGCGATTTTGCCAAGGCCGATCTGGCGTGGCTGGAAGATCTTCTGCGCGGCATTGCCGAAGGGACACCGCAGCTTGCGAAGGGCGAGGATGCCCGCTTCATGAACGCCGTCGCCCTCCGCACGGCCCCACCACGTTCATCCGACAAGGCACCCAAACCGGAGGCGGCAGGGAAACCACCGCCCGCTCCGAAGGCAGAATCTCCCCAAGAACCGCAATCCAAGCTTCAACAGTTGCTCAATAAATTCGCACGGTAAGCCACGTCCGCTCGCATCACATGCCTGATCAGGCGCCCGCGTTGACTTGATGTTAGAACATCTTACTTTGAACTCGGACGCCAACAGGATCAGGGGTTCCAATGCAGTATCGTTCCATTCTCGTCACCGGAGCCTCCGGTTTCATCGCCAAACACCTCCTCCTCCAGCTTCTCGAAGCAGGTCACACTGTTCGCGGCTCCATCCGCAGCCTCGCCCGTGAGGAAGAGGTGCGCGAAGCCATCCGCCCCCATCTCACTGAACCGGAGCGTGCCGACAAAAACCTTTCTTTCGTGGCCCTTGATCTCGCAAGGGATGAAGGCTGGGATGCGGCAATGGAGGGCATGGATGCACTGATGCATACCGCCTCTCCCTTCCCGCTGGAGCAACCAAAGAACGCGGAGGAAATCGTCCGCCCCGCTGTCGATGGTGCGCTCCGCGCGCTTCGCGCCGCGCAAAAGGCGGGCATTGCCCGCGTGATCATGACGTCTTCCAGCGTGGCCATCATGCACGGCGCACCGGGCGCTGGCCGCGCCGAATACACCGAGGAAGACTGGGCCGATCTTTCCGCCCCTACCGTCACACCCTACGTGATTTCCAAAACCAAGGCAGAACGCGCCGCATGGGATTTCGTGCGGGATGAAGCCCCGGAGATCCAGCTCACCACAATCAACCCGGCCTTCGTTCTCGGCCCACCGCTCGATGGCGTCTTCGGCACCTCGATGCAGGTGATGGAGCGAATTATTGACGCAAAAGATCCCGCCGTCCCCCGCTTCGGCTTTCCCACCGTCGATGTCCGCGATATCGCCACCATGCATGTCGCAGCCCTCACCAAACCGGAAAGCATCGGCAAACGCTTCATCGGATCGGAGCGCTTTCTCTGGTTCCGCGATATGGCCAGGATCGTGAAGGCAGCGTTTCCGCAGCGCAAGATCGTCACACGTCAGGCTCCGGATTTCATCGTCCGCATCCTCGCCCTCTTCGATCCGGCCATCCGCACCATCGTGCCCGTACTCGGCCGGAAGGATGAGGTTTCCGCCAAAGCCGCGGAAACCATCCTCGGCGTCACCTTCCGCGATGCACGTGAAGCCGTGAAAGAGGCCGCCAAAGGCGTGCTCAAGCACCGCAAATAGCAAAAAGCCCCGATCACCCGGGGCCTTCGGAACTCAATCCTTGCGGAAAAACTTCTTTTCGCGCGGCTTTCCATCCCAGCCGGGCTTGCCCTGTGGCTTGTCCCGCGGTTTGTCACCATAAGGCTTTCCGCCACCCTCGCGATCTCCGCGGAAAGGCTTGCCACCGCGCCCGCCGCGATCATCTTCCCGCGCTTCCCATTTCTTCAGGAGCACAGAGGCAAACGTATCCCGGCCGATGGCTCCCTCGTTGCACCAAACGGTCGAGATCTTATCGCCCTCAACCGCCTCAACCGCCATCCGCATCGAACCCGCCGTCAGCACGACAATGTCGCCCAGTTTATAATCCGCCATGATCTGATGATCCTCATCTCCCGGCCAGAACCCACCGTTCGCCGCTAAGCGCTCCTTCTGCCGAAAGCGCAAAAGAAGGTCCAGCGGATTCGACTCGCCCAGACGCTGCCCTCCAATGAACCAAAGGGCCAACCCCATGGCCCTTTGACACGCAGGACAGTCAGATATGAAGTCGCGCTTCAGTCGTCGTCATCATCATCGTCGTCATCATCATCGTCGTCGTCATCATCATCGTCGTCGTCATCATCGTCATCGTCATCATCGTCATCGTCACTCTGGCCGCCACCCTGCCCACCTCCTTCATTACTGCTGAAAACCTCCACCAGAACGTCCACAAAATTCTTTGGTTCAGAAGTGTCACTATCTGCGAATGTGGGGCTGGCCAGCAGAAGTGCGAGGGCAGTTCCGGCAAGAAGAGCAGTGCGTTTCATCTCATATCCTTTCAGAGACGCGGCAGATCGCCCGCCGCGATACCCTGAAGGAGCCTGAAATCAATGAAGCGGTACATCCGCCCAAGGTTGATTTCGCGCGCACCCAACCGTGGTTGGAGACGCATAAACCAACGTTTAGAGCCTTGCACCTTTCGCGAAGACATCACCAATCGCATCGGAGAGAAGGAGCGCGTGGTGACTTAAAGACGACACACCCTGGTATGAAATTAGCGCCCGAACTCAGTTCGACTATCCGTTTTCAGGCCCTAACCCTGAATAGAAACGTCGAGTGCTTCCGCCACGGTGAAGATATCCTTGTCGCCCCGGCCACACATATTCATCACCATCAGATGATCCTTGGGCAGGTCCCCTGCAATCTTCGCCACATGCGCCAGAGCATGAGAAGGCTCCAGCGCCGGAATAATACCCTCTGTCTGGCAGCAAAGCTGAAACGCGTCCAAAGCCTCACGATCCGTCACAGAGACATATTCTACCCGCCCGATATCGTTCAGCCAACTGTGCTCCGGCCCGATCCCCGGATAATCCAGTCCGGCAGAGATCGAATGGCCTTCGATGATCTGCCCATCACCATCCTGCAACAGATACGTCCGGTTTCCATGCAGAACACCTGGCCGCCCACCCGTCAGGCTTGCCGCATGCTCCATTCTGTCGTCCACACCATGCCCACCCGCTTCAACGCCGATGATCCGCACATCCCCGTCATCCAGAAACGGATGAAACAGCCCCATCGCGTTCGATCCGCCGCCAATACAGGCCACCAAACTATCGGGCAACCGCCCTTCGGCCCTTTGCATCTGCTCACGGGTTTCATTGCCGATAATGCTCTGAAAATCCCGCACCATCGCGGGGTAGGGGTGTGGCCCCGCTACTGTGCCGATGCAATAGAAAGTATCGGCTACGTTGGTAACCCAATCGCGCAAAGCCTCGTTCATCGCATCTTTCAAAGTCCCGCGCCCTGAAGTTACCGGCACAACCTCGGCACCCAAAAGCTTCATGCGGAACACATTGGGGGCCTGCCGCTCCACATCGGTCGCCCCCATGAACACAATGCATTTCAACCCGAAGCGCGCGCACACCGTCGCCGTCGCCACCCCGTGCTGCCCAGCACCCGTTTCCGCAATGATCCGTGTCTTGCCCATGCGCCGCGCCAGCAGGATCTGCCCCAGCACATTGTTAATCTTGTGGGCACCTGTGTGGTTCAGCTCATCGCGCTTGAGGTAGATCTTCGCCCCACCAAAACGCTCCGTCAAACGCTCGGCAAAATACAATGGCGAGGGCCGCCCCACATAATGCGTCCAGAGATCATCCATCTCCGCCCAGAAGGTAGGGTCCGTCTTGGCATGCTCATACCGCGCCTCAAGATCAAGGATCAGCGGCATCAGCGTCTCGGAAACGAAGCGCCCACCAAACTGGCCGAACCGCCCGCGCTCATCCGGCCCTGTCCGGTAGGAATTCAACATCTCAGACGCCATCACACTCTCCCTCAAAACGCACCCCTTCTAGCCCGCTCACAGAACGCCGTCGAGGCGCTATAGCACTTCGACTTTGAGTTGAGACACCCCGCATCGCTTCTCGCGCTCGAAGTAAAGGCGAGAGGCAGCGAAAGGCGGCTCAAATCAAAGTAGAAACGCTTTAAAGCACCACACCACATTTCATCTTTCCAAAAATATCCAAAAGTATTTTCGCTTCAAAACACATTAACCGAAGACATTAAGCGAAAAAGCGGGCGATCCCGATACCACATTACCCCGCGGGTGGCGGCGGGGGTGGGCGGGTGGGCCGACGTCACCCGCGGGAGCACCCTCAAAACCCGAACCGACCTCAGAAAGCAGGCTCCACCTCTTCACAAGCCGCCAGAAACGCCCGCACTTTCGCCGGGTCCTTCACACCCGGGGCACTCTCAACACCGGAGGAAAGATCAACCTGCGAAGCGCCTGTCAGCCGCACGGCCTCGGCAACCGTATCAGGCGTCAACCCGCCCGCCAGCATCCAGGGCAGGGGCCAGCGCCGCCCGGCGATCAGCCGCCAGTCAAATGACAACCCATTACCGCCCGGCAGATCCGCACCCTTGGGCGGCTTGGCATCAATCATCAGCTGATCGGCCACACCGGCATAATCCGCAATAGCGCTCAAATCGGTCGCGTCCGCCACACCCAGAGCCTTCATCACCGGCAAACCGAACCGCGCCCTGACCCCAGCCACCCGCTCAGGGCTCTCGGTCCCGTGCAATTGCAACATGTCGATGCCCACCTGCGCAAGCATAGCTTCCAACGCTGCGTCATCGGCGTTCACCGTCAGCGCAACCTTGCAGATACCCGCCGGTACACTGGCCGCAAGCGCTGCCGCACGCTCAAAATTCACATGTCTGGGAGATTTCTCGAAGAATACGAACCCCACATAAGCAGCACCGGCCTCCACCGCCGCAGCCAACCCAACAGGTTCCGTCAATCCGCATATCTTGGCCCGTACCGGGCCCCGCCCGCTCACGCGGATTTGTCGAGCAGTGCGAGCACTTCATCTTCTTCGGAAAGATGCTTCTTGCGCAACGCCTTCACCTCGCCCTTCAGCGCCGCCGCCTCGCGTTTCTTCTCGGCAGCCAACCGGCGATGCTTGTGCTCGCGCAGCCATTCAAGAATGTAGCCAATCAGAAGGCCCGTCAGGATGGAAAGAAGGCTGATCACGAAAAGCGGCACCTCAACAGAGCGCTGGAACACATCCCCCAACCCTTCGGGCAGTAGCTTCACTTCCACCGGCGCGCGATTGGCAAGCGAAAGCAGCACGATCCCCAGCATCAGCGCGCCGAGAAAGATCATCTTGATCAGTCGCATCTCAAAGCCCCCAGCAGTGCCGCGTCACGCGTCGTTCAACCGGTCGCGCAGCAGCTTGCCCGTCTTGAAGAAGGGCACGAACTTCTCTTCCACCTCAACGGCATCACCCGTGCGCGGGTTCCGCCCCGTCCGGCTTTCGCGCTTCTTCACCGAAAACGCCCCGAAACCACGAAGCTCCACACGGTGGCCATCAGCCATCGCTTCAATGATCTGGTCGAAGATCGTGCCGACAATACGCTCGACATCGCGCTGATAAAGGTGCGGGTTCTCATCCGCAATTTTCTGGATCAACTCAGATTTGATCATTTATTCAAACCCCTTAACTGCGCTCACAGTGTGTATATAGGTGCATGACCGCTTAACACCTATACCAGCGGTATCACAAAATTTGCATCCCCTAATTGTAGAGAGAGAGCAGCCGGGGCCCGCGCCTGTCCGAAATGCGGCTCAAACTGTCGCCGAGGCCCGTGATCTTGCCGAAAATACCAAGGAAACCGGATTCTTCCTCGGCCAGTTCCCATGTCTTTGTCGGCAGGTCCGCCAATTCCGGCTCTACTGATTCGAGCCAGGCAAAGGCCGCATCCGGCCCGCCCAGCGCATCCACCAGCCCGGCGTCCAGCGCCATCCGGCCGGTAAAGACGCGCCCGTCCGCCACCGCATCAAGTGCCGCACCCTTAAGCTCCCGCCGCGCGCCCACGAGGCCACGGAACCAATCATAGCTGTCTGCGATAATCGCCTCCTGCACTGCCCGGCCCTCGGCCGAAGGCTCGCGGTAAGGCGATGGCTCCGCCTTCAGAGGGGAGGAGCGCACTGTCTGAAACTCCACGCCCACCCGGTCCAGAAGCTCCGTCATATCCGGGTATTCCATGATCACACCGATCGAGCCTGTCAGCGTATTGCCCCGCGCCACGATATGATCCGCAGCAATCGCCGCAATATATCCACCAGACGCCGCAACCTCGCCCATCACGGCAACAACCGGCCGATCTTCGCCAATCTCGCGCACCAGCTCATACAAGGCCTCGGAGCCCACGGTCGTGCCACCGGGCGAATCAATTTCAAGATAAAGCGCGCGCGCATCTTCACTGTCGCGCAGGTCCTGCAGCATCCGGTCCCGCTCGGTATCGTCAAAGATCACGTCGGTGATCGCAACATGCGCAATATGCGGCCCGGCAGGCCAGCCCGCCTCAATCCGCGAAAGGCCCCCGATGATCAGGCCCAGAACAGCCGCAATCCCGAAGCCCCACAAAAAAGCGGAGCGGCGCCACTTACGGCGCCGCTCCTCGTAGAAATCACGCGTAACAGCGTCCATCAGTCGTCGTCGCCCTTACCTTTGAGCGCCGCACCAAGGATATCACCAAGCGATGCGCCAGAGTCGGAAGAGCCATACTGTTCCACGGCCTCCTTCTCTTCGGCAATCTCACGCGCCTTGATGGAAAGGCCGAGCTTCCGTGTGGATTTATCGATGTTCGTCACACGTGCATCGATCTTGTCCCCAACTGAGAAGCGCTCAGGCCGCTGCTCTGAACGGTCGCGGGAAAGGTCGGAACGGCGGATGAAGGATTTCATGCCGTCATACTCAACCTCGATGCCGCCATCCTCGATGGAAGTCACCTCAACCGTCACAACCGCACCACGTTTCACGCCAGCCGTTGCTTCCGCGAACGGATCACCATCCAGCGCCTTGATCGAGAGGGAGATACGTTCTTTGTCCGTATCCACATCCGTCACAACCGCCTTGACGACATCGCCTTTCTGGAAGTCCTGAATGGCATCTTCGCCGGACCGGCTCCAGTCGATGTCGCTCAGGTGAACCATGCCGTCGATATCGCCGTCGAGGCCGACGAAGAGGCCGAACTCGGTGATGTTCTTCACCTCGCCTTCCACTTCCGTGCCAATCGGGAACGCAGTTTCGAAGTTCTCCCACGGGTTGCCCTGTGTCTGCTTCAGGCCAAGGGAAACGCGGCGTTTCACCGTGTCGATCTCCAGCACCATCACTTCCACTTCCTGAGAGGTGGAAACGATCTTGCCCGGATGCACGTTCTTCTTTGTCCAGCTCATCTCAGAGACGTGGACGAGGCCTTCAACACCTGGCTCCAGCTCAACAAACGCACCGTAATCGGTGATGTTCGTCACGCGGCCAGTGTGCACGGATTCCAGCGGATACCGCTGCTCAACAACCGCCCAGGGATCTTCCAGCAGCTGCTTCATGCCAAGGCTGATGCGCTGCGTATCCTTGTTGATCTTCACAACCTGCACCTTGACCGTCTCGCCAATGGCAAGGATCTCGGAAGGATGGTTCACGCGGCGCCACGCCATATCCGTTACGTGCAACAGGCCGTCTACACCGCCCAGATCCACGAACGCACCGTATTCGGTGATATTTTTCACAACACCGTCAACCGTATCGCCTTCGGCAAGTTTACCAACGATCTCGGCACGCTGCTCGGCACGGCTCTCTTCCAGAATGGCACGGCGGGAAACGACGATGTTGCCCCGGCGACGATCCATTTTCAGAATCTGGAACGGCTGTTCGATATGCATCAGCGCGGTTGCATCACGCACAGGGCGCACATCCACCTGAGAGCCGGGAAGGAACGCAACAGCGCCGCCCAGATCCACGGTGAAGCCACCTTTCACGCGGCCAAAGATGGCCCCGGCAACACGCTCTTCCTTCTCGGCGGCCTTCTCAAGCCGGTCCCAGGCTTCCTCGCGGCGGGCTTTCTCACGCGAGATAACAGCCTCACCCCGCGCGTTCTCAACGCGCTCAAGGTACACCTCTACCTCGTCACCAACCTCGATCTCGGGCGGGTGGCCAGGCTTTGCGAATTCTTTGAGGTCGATACGGCCTTCCATCTTGTAGCCGATATCGATGATGGCCTGACCGGCCTCTATGGCCAGAACCTGGCCTTTAACTACGCTGCCCTCGTCAGGGGTTACCAGCTCGAAGCTCTCGTTCAACAGGGCTTCAAAATCTTCCATGCTTGCGTTAGCGGACATATACGGGTCGTTCCTTTTCAAGTCATTTTTCTGGCCGCGCGGTTGGCTCCGCCGGTCTTTGGGGTTGATGTCTGGCTGATCAGAGAAACCAATGGCCCTCGGCCGCGAAACCCCGCGTCTCAGCCCATTTTTTGTTTGATTAACGTCACAGCCTGCTCGACAGCCGCGTCTATAGACAAATCCGTCGTGTCTAGCAAGACCGCATCGTCCGCCTGCACCATAGGTGCTGCCTCGCGCTGGCTGTCGCGTGCATCGCGGATTTGCAGATCTTTCAGCACCGCATCCAGCGTCGTGCTCGCACCGCCCGAAAGCAGCTCCTCAAAGCGCCGCCGCGCACGCACCGCATCCGTCGCCGTTACAAAAAGCTTTATCTCCGCATCGGGGCAGATCACGGTGCCGATATCGCGCCCATCAAGCACAGCCCCGCCCTCGCGCCGGGCAAAATTGCGCTGATAATCCATAAGTGCTGCCCGCACCTCCGGCAGAACCGCCACCTTGGATGCCGCCCGCGAGGCCATGGCAGAGCGCAGATCGTAGCGCTGCACATCGTGATCCGCCAGCTTGCCCGCAACAATTGCCGCCCGCTTGGGGTCAATAATGCCGTGCCCCTGCTCCAGTGTCTTCAGCCCAACGGCCCGGTAGAGCATGCCCGTATCAAGATGCGCGAACTTGAATTTCTTTGCGATTGCCCGGGCGATAGTGCCCTTGCCAGCAGCAGCCGGTCCATCCAACGCAACTGTAAACTGCATACTGTCCTCTATTCACGCTTTGTCCCCGCGAAGGTGACTAATCCGCGAAGTGGTGGCCTGTCAAACTATTGCTAAATTTATGTTAATATGGGGAGAAATCGGCAAGCGACTCTCCTATCACGTGCATTTCCGAAAGCTCAGATAATGAGGTGTCCGCCCCTCGCGCACGGCCTTTGCCTCATAACGGGTGCGCGTCCAGTCCGCCCAGGGCTCCCGCCAATCCGCAGCCCGCTCCGCCGTCCATTCAAAATCCGGGTGCCGCGCCACGGCTTCCAGCGAGTGGCGCACATAGTCCTCAATATCCGTGGCAACCCGCAGTTCCGCACCCGGCGCCATTGCCTTGGCCAGCGGGTCCAGTGCCGTCGGGTTCATGAACCGTCGCCGATGATGCTTCTTCTTGGGCCACGGGTCGGGATAGAGCAGGAAAACCTTCTCCAGCCGCCCCGCCGGGATCACATCCAGCACATCCCGCGCATCGCCGGGATGCACACGCACGTTTTCCAGTCCCGCTTCCGCAATCCGCGGCACCAGCATCGCCACCCCGTTGATAAAAGGCTCGCATCCGATGAAGCCCACATCCGGGTAGCGCGCGGCCATCGCCAGCAGATGCTCACCCCCACCAAAACCGATCTCCAGCCACAAGGGCCGCGCATCACCGAACAGCGCCTCAAGATCAAGCGGCACGCGGTCAGGGTTCTCATCCCAGCCGATCCCCGGCGGGCGCAACGCCTCCAATGTCGTTTCCATATGCTCGGCCTGCCCCGGCCGCAAAGGCTTGCCCTTCCGGCGGCCATAAAGGTTGCGCCACGGCGCACCATCTTCACGTTTGGGAATGCTCATATCGTGCCTCGGCCTAACATGCCGCCCGCTTAGCAAGCCCCGCAGGCTTTCGCAATCAGGCCCGGCCCATCCGTCCCGCAGCGAACGCCGCCAAGGCAAGCGCACCCAAAAGCCCTGCAAAAATAGCCTCGCCCAAACGGCCATAAGGCGTCTGCGGCAGCGCTTCCGGCAAAGCCGCATCCACAAAACCGTCCTGCCCAAGCGGAATGGAAGCCGTCACCCGCCCGTAAGGGTCAATCATGCCGGAAATCCCGGTATTGGCCGCACGGGCCACGGGCATTCCATGCTCCACCGCGCGAAATCGCGCCTGCGCCAGATGCTGATATGGCCCCGTCCACTGCCCGAACCATGCATCATTCGTGATGTGCACCATCCACGTCGCATCCCCAACAGCGCCCTGCACTTCTTCAGGAAACACCGCCTCATAGCAGATCAGCGGCAGAAAAATGGGCAAACCGGCCACATCCATCGGAGCCAGCGGCGCACCGGAGGAAAATCCCGCCACATCCTCCGCCGCCAGCCCAAACACCCCGAGTCCGGCAAAGAAATCACCAAACGGCATGTACTCGCCAAAGGGCACAAGATGGTCCTTGTCCGCGAAGGCCACATCGCGCCCGGCCTCTGCAACGGCCAGCGTGTTGTGCCAGCTCCCGCTCTCCCCGATACGCCTCAGCCCATAGATCAGCGGCGCATTGGCCGCCGCACTCATCTCCGCCAAAAGGTCGGGCCTGTCTCCGTACAGGAACGGCACAGAAGTTTCCGGCCAGATCACCACATCCGGCGCACCGGGCGCACGCGTGCTCTCCATCAACCGCTCAAAGAAAACCTGCAACATCTCGGGCTGCCATTTCAGATGCTGTGCCGCATTGGGCTGCACCATCCGCACCACGCTGCCCGTCTCCGCTACAGGCCCCACCCGCGCGGCTCCTGCCCACCAGCCAGCGCCAAGTATTGCCAAAGCCGCGATGCCCGGCACCACTCCCCGCGCAGGCAAAGCAAGCACCAGCACCAGCAGCATACCCAACCCATAGGGCCCCAGGTAAGCAGCCCCCTGCATCAGGGGGGTCTCGGCTACCCCGTAAGCCAGCAACCCCCAAGGAAACCCGGTAAAAATATGCCCCCGCAGCCACTCCGCCGCCGCCCAGCAAACCACCAACACCAGCATCCGCACCCAGCCCGCCGCCACCCGCGCGGCCAGCCAGAAGGCCAGTGCCCAGAATAGCGCCAGACCACCGGCCATCAGCACCAGCGCAAAGGGCGCCATCCAGCCGTGGCGCGCGATATCCACAAGAAACGGCTCGACAATCCAGCTAAGCACCAGCGCGAAATAGGCCGTTCCAGCCCACCAGCCGAGCCAGCCCGCCGCCCGTGCGGATGGTACACCGTCCAGCAAACGCACCAGAAGCGGCACCGCCAAAACCATAAGATAAGGAAAATCGAAAGGCGCCTGCGAAAGCCCAAGCGACAGGCCGGCAAACACGCCCAGCAAGGCCCGCCCGCGCGCCTCAAGGCCCGAGAAGCGCAGGGCTTTGGCCGCCACGCCTACTCGGCCGCCTGATCCATCGAGGCCGCAGAACTCAACCGCACCCGCACACGTTTCAGGCTGCGCGGATCGGCCTCCACCACCTCAAATTCATGGCCCTGCGGATGGCACACAATCTCGCCCCGCACCGGCACCCGGCCTGCCATCATGAAGACAAGGCCGCCCAAAGTCTCCACATCCTCATCCAGGTCGTCGGGCAGCAAATCCACGCCCGCAATCTTCTCAAATTCCTGCAAAGGCGCGCGAGTGGAGCAGAGATAAACGCCCGGGGCTTCCTCAGCCCAAAGTACATCCTCCTCCTCGTCATGCTCATCGACAATCTCGCCGACAATCAGCTCCACAAGGTTCTCGATCGTCACAAGCCCGTCCACGCCGCCGTATTCGTCGATCACCAGTGCCATATGCGTGCGCTCGTTCTGCATCTTCTGCAAAAGCACATCCACAGGCATCGAAGGCGGCGCGTAAATCACAGGCCGCGCAATAGCAGCCAGATCAAAGCTGCCATTGCCCTTGCCAAATCCATAGCCCAGCGAAACATCCTTCAGATGCACCATCCCCACCGGGTTATCCAGCGTCTCCGCATAGATCGGCAGCCGCGTGAAAGAGCACTCGCGGAACACATCCACCACCTCTTCCAGCGTCGCATCCGCAGGCACCGCAATGATATCAGCGCGCGGCACGCTGATATCATCAATGCGAATATCCCGCATATCATGGATATTGCGCACCATCGCCTGCGTATCTTGAAGGGATACTTGCGCCACCGTTTCAGGTGCGCTCTCTTCTCTGGCGATCGGGCGGCCCGCAAGCCGCGTCCATATCGCCCCGAATAAACCTTTCGGGCCTTCCCTCAGCGCGCCTTGCGCTGCGCTAGAAGATCCCTCGGAACTGTCGCCCATCGTGCCTTTCCAAATATCGGGCCCGCTGGCCCACACGCTAATATGGGGTTGCAATACCCACAGAGGCAAGGGCGCGCACCTCCAAAGCCTCCATAAGTGTGGCATCCGCCTCAGTTTCGTGGTCGTAACCCAGTAAATGTAACGAACCATGAAGGATCAGATGCAGGATATGATCTTCCGGCTTCAAATCGCCCTCCGCTGATTCTGCCATCACCGTCTCATAAGCCAATGCGATATCCCCAAGGCTCGGCCGCCCAAATGGATCTTCTGGAATGGCCTTCGCAGGGTGCCCCCCCTCTGCATCGGGAAAAAGATCAAGCGCAGGCCAGGAAAGCACGTTCGTCGCCTTCGACTTTCCGCGAAACTGGGAGTTCAAGGCCGAAATCCGCGCATCATCGGTGGCGAGCACCGCCACCTCCACCTCAGCCTTTACACCGGCAAAGGCCAGCGCAAGCCCAACGGCCCGCTCCGCCAAAGCCTCAAGCCCCAGCGCCTCCCAGCGGGCATCCTCCACCACAAGATCAACATGCATGATCATACCGGCCCCCTATCATACCGCGAGACGGGTAGCAGCAGAAATCCTGCTACCCTTCAGGCTCGAACGGCCTGTTCCCCGTCCAGTCAAAGCTGCCGGTGTCCCGCTCGCGAACGGCCTCTTTCCAGCCAATCTCCTCCGCGCGCGCCTTGAAGTTCAGCCCTTCCGGCGAATGGCGCGTGATCCCGTCAAACACTGTGGCCAGCCGCTGGGTCTGGTTGATCGTGGCCTCCATCGCCTGATTGATCACCATCTTCTGCATCGCAAGCTGGTTGATCGGTACGCTGGCCATCCTTGCGGCCAGCCCCTCGACCTCCGCATCAAGCTGATCCTCCGGCACAGATTTCAGCACCAGCCCCATCTCCGCCGCCTCCCGGCCCGTGATCTTGTCTCCGGTAAACATCATCCGCTTGGCCTTTTCCGGCCCAAGGCGGTATACCCACATCGCCGTGGTCGGGCAGCCCCAAACCCGCGCTGGCATGTAGCCAATACGTGCCTCATCGCTCATGATCGTAAGATCCGCGCACAACGCGATGTCCGAACCGCCGGCCACCGCGAACCCATGCACCTTGCAGATCACAGGCTTCATCGCGCGGAAGAGAGACATGAACGCCTGCGTGTTGGCCCACATGAACTGGTAATCCTGCATCGGATCCCACGGCATCTCCTGCACACCAGCATTCGGCCCGGCACTCTCGGCATACTCACCAAGATCATACCCCGCACAAAAGGCTTTGCCCGCACCGGAAAGCACCATCACATGCACCTCCCGGTCCCTGTCGGCGCGCATCACGGCCTCTGCCAACTCCTGCGGCAAGTCCCCGTCGATGGCGTTCATCACTTCCGGGCGGTTCAGCGTGATCCGCCCGATCCGGCCATCTCTTTCGTACAAAACTCTGGCGATACCGGCCCCCTCTTCAGCTTATGAGCACAATTCTGAACCTGATCTTTTGCCGGTACAAGCACGCGTTGGTTCTGTGCTCAATGGCCGCCAGACCTTTCCGGTAAACCTTCGCACCAAACAAACCGCGCAGCACCTGCCCGCGAGGTGGCCTTCCAACGCTCCTTCACCGCGCTTTATGCCGGCCAATACGAACACGTTCGAACCATGCACCCGCATCAGACGAGCGCCGCCCAATCGTCGTGCAGGCGCTGCCGTGGAACGTCGCAGACCATCGACGCGACGCAGCACGATCTTCTGAACAAGCGGTGCTTACCCTTCATTCAATTTGACCCAAAGGCTGAGCACTCCTGATCCAGACCGAACTTTCGAGCCATCTCCCCGGATCGGCAGCTTGCGGACAAAGTGCCATTTCGCTGCGCCTGCGCCAATGGCGGCTTTGCTTGCAGGGATCATTGAAAATGAACACAAAGGGCGTGAGGGTTCTGTGGAGCAGTCACGTGCTATGAAGCTCATATCGTTATTGATTTTTGCCGTATTCGTTTCGGCCACTTCCGCTTTTGCTCACTCTCCTTATTTTGGCCAACGCGAAAAGGTCGTGTTGCCAGAATTCGGGGAAGTCGAGTTTGCAATTCTGTTCGGTGATGCCATAATTTTTGCTAATCCTTCGCAAGTCATCGTCTTTGATAGCGAAGGGCACCTATTGGCAGCCACTCCTCTATCGGATGGGCTTATCATTCGATGTAACCGTGCAAATGATGGGCAATCGTGCGGCGCCTATGACGCAGTGCGAGGCTTGGTTTATCAGCCCGATTTTGATCAGTGGGAGCGTGGACGAACCATTGTGGAAGATGGCAGGCCGTCAGGCGATGCATACCCCGAACATATCGACATAACCTATGGTTTTATCGGGCGACCCGCCACATTCGCAGAGAAGATCACATTTGAGTTTGCGGGCATCGCGCAGGCTCCTGGCTCAACTCTTTTTGCTATTTTTTGGTGGTTTTTGGCGTTGGCACCGATGGCGCGTCTGTTTTGGCGTTGGCGGAGTAACGATTGGAAAATAAAGCCAGTGCGGTTCTCTGGGGTTCTTGTAGTTTTCTGGAGTGTTACTGTCTTTCTGGCAATGGCATTCCTCGCTGTATTTTTTCTGCTCTATGCTCCCTATTCAGTCTTGTTCTTCCTGTTTGTTTTCTCACTAGGCGGAACGGTGGCGTTTGTGGTCACTCGGCCATGGAGCAAGCTGGCGGCAAACCCGCGCCCATAAAAATTCTTGGCTTCACTGGTTGGCAAGGCCATCTTTGATTTGTCACAAACTTGGCTACACGCCGTCTAGCAGACATTCGCCGCGTTGCAGAGCCACCGAAGTTTGGGCTCTCAGCAGACATCTGACAATTTCTGTCGGGCGAGTTCTCGGAGACAGCGGCTTAGATGGCCGCTCAGCGGACAAAGCTGCCAGGGGAGTTCCGACGAAATCGTGGACACCTATTTTCAAAATGAGTCTTGTTGGTTCATCTCACTGCTATCATGCATGAGTATTAACGCACGGTTGGGAGTTAAATTTTTGAAGCAGGTAGACATTGTCAAATGGGTCGCAACCGCAGTTCAATTGGTTGGTTACGGCCTTACTGGACTGAACATTGTCCCATGGAATGTTCTCGCTTTTGTCATTGGGATTGTCCTTTGGTTCCTTGTAGGCGTCATGTGGAAAGACAGAGCGATAATGGTTGTGCATGTCGGAGCACTTATTGCGATATTGGGTGGGTATCTAAACTCATAGCGTTCTGCTCTTGCGGTCGAAGTGGGCTCATTCAAGATCTTCGCAGTATCCCGCACGAGGGTCCGGTTTATCCGTCTTTACTTCAGATACATGACGCAAAGATCAATGTTATCTGACGTTTAACAGCTACGCGGCGGCTTCGCCTTGGGTGTGCGCAAGAATACACCAAGCTCCGACTAGCCTGCTTCCGCCTTCAACCCGCGGCAAAACATCCAGACTGGCAGCAGCTTCAGGTAATCCCGCATCACAATCTCCACCAGATCCGGGTCCGATGCCACCTGCGGGTTCCCGTAATCCCGCCACACACTCAGCCCCTTGTGCCGCAAAAGCTCAGCCTGCGGATGATCCGCCGGAAAGCCATGCGGCACGCGCTTCAGCTCCGGCGGGTCCACCCGCGCGCCTTCCGCCATCAGCCCTTCCAGCAGATCATCAATCTCCGGCCCCCGCGCCATCACCTCTGCGCGGTAGCCCGGCAAAAGCGCCTTCCCGAACTCGAAAAGCCCAACGCCCACGGAAAGCTGCGCCACCCCCAGCCCGAAAAACCACATAGGCGCAGGCTCCGGCCCTTCCGGCGCGAGGGAAATCCGCACATGCGCATTGTAGGGTGTCTTGTCCTTGGAAAACCGCACATCCCGATGCACCCGGAAAAGCTTGGGGCTGTGCGGCGTGCCGGTCAGCCGCGCCACCCGCTCGGCCAGCGTATCGGCAAACTCCAGCGCCGGGCGCTTGATCTCCGCCTCGTAAACAGTCCTCTGCGCACCAAACCATTCCCGTGTATTATGCGCCTTCAGATCTCGCAGAAAATTCAGCGCAGCAGGCGAAAACCCCGCAAAAGCAACATCACTCATCACAACCCCCACAAACTCGCTACACAACGCAACCTCTCAAACCATACCACACATGCGCTGGCCAGAATGTTGTTGTGCGCACAGTTTGCAAAATGATAATGCTGGATCAAAAGGGGAACAAACATGCCAACAGGCCCGAAACTCAATGGCACACTCCGCGCCTTCATCGAACGCCAACACATGTTCTTTGTGGCCACCGCCGCCGCCACGGGCCGCGTCAATCTCTCGCCCAAAGGGGCCGATACTCTCCGCATCCTCTCGGATACTCGCGTCCTCTGGCTCAATCTCAGCGGCAGCGGCAACGAGACGGCAGGGCATCTTCTGGAACAAAACCGGATGACGCTGATGTTTTGCGCCTTTGAGGGAGACGCCATGATCCTGCGCCTCTACGGCAGCGCCAAAACGCTCCACCCCCGCGATGCCGGCTGGGCGGAGGCCGCCGCACAGTTCCCCGAAATCGCAGGCAGCCGCCAAATCTTCGACGTTCAGATCGACATGGTCCAAACCTCCTGCGGCACCGGCGTGCCCCTCATGGAGTTTCGCAAAAGCCGCGTCGAAGAAGAGCTCGCCCCCTTCTTCGCCGATATGGGCCCCGAGGGGGTGGAGGCCTATTGGCGGAAGAAAAACACCGAAACCATTGACGGCCTGCCCACCGGCATATTCGAGTAGCACCTTGGAACGCACCAAAACCTTCCCAAGGATTATCCCCGCCATCCTCCTCTCGGCTGCAATCACAACCTCCGCAGCGGCGGAGCAGTATATCTGCAACGTGGTACAACCGGCCCATATGCAGCCCTTCGGTCAGGTCGCCGAAACCTGCACCCTTTCCCCAAGCCCCGCGCATACCTCCGAGCTGATGGAGGGGTTCCTGACGTTCTACAACCAGTCAGTCAGCTCATATAATTACGAAAACATGCCCAAACCCGCCCCACACGAAACCTTCTACTACCTCACGATTGAAGGTGCTGAGGCCAGCGGCCGGTTCGAAGGATGCATGGGCCGCCGCGAAGCCGCCATCGGTATGCTCTCATCAAGGTACTTGCCAAAACACTACCACACAGAGCGCCAGACGCTCTCCGCCCTGCCCATCTCCGGTGAAAGCTACGGGCTGGAAAACTTCCAAAGCACAGCCCACGCCAATTCCGTCTTTCTCACACTCTTCAACCGTGAAAGAGCTGTCTGGACAAAGCACTTCAGAAGCCCCGGCTTTCCCATCGCCTCGGTCTCGATCTCCATGGACTGCACGAAAATCGCCCCGGAAGGCTAGCAGCAAGGGAAATACCGGCATGAGTTCTGAACTGCCAATCCAAAGCTGGATCGCCCTTATCCGGGGCATCGGCGCAAGCACGCACAAAAATTGTCCATGCAGCACCTTCGCGAAGCCACAGCGGCTGCAGGGCTGGAGAACGCAAGAACCCTCCTCGCAACCGGCAACCTCCTCTTCCGCAGCGCCGAAAATAAAGAAGCTCTCCACAAAATCCTCGCAGCCATCATCACAGATCACGGCCTCACCAACGCAGTCATCCTCCGCCACCCGGAGGATCTCACTGCCATTCTCAATAAAAACCCTTTTCCCGAGGCGGCCAGAACCCGCCCCAATCACATGCTCGTCCAGTTTCTCGAAACCCCACTTTCCAAAGACGCCATCGCCGCTCTGGCCGAACATCCAGGGCCGGAACGGATCCTCGCCGAGGGGCGCGAAGTCTATATCGACTACAAGGAAGGCGTGGGTCGCTCCAAACTCACGCCAGCTCTGCTGGAGCGTCACATTGGCCAGCCCGGCACTGCACGCAATTGGAACACGATCAGCAAGCTGTCCGAAGGCTGACACCACAAGGCACAGGAAACACCTTCTACAGCTCCCGCACCACGCTGCCCGTCGCGCAGGGGTGGGTGGGCGGGCTGCGTGACGGGCAGCGTGGTGCGGGAGCATCCAGTATCAACAACCGCGTTGAAATCCATCATTTCAGGCCGCGATAGATCATGAATGTTCAAGGAAAATTGCGCTAAAAGCACTCCAGCCCTTGACCTTCCAGTAACTGGAACACCTATCTATGGTCGGCAGAACGGAATCCACCATGACCACCACACTCCGACTTCAAATCGACGGCATGTCCTGTGCCTCCTGCGTGCCGCGGGTTGAACAGGCGTTGCGGGATCTCCCCGGCATTGTCAGTGCGAAGGTCAATCTCGCCACCAAAACGGCCTCAATCGAAGGCACGGCCCTCTCGGAACCGGAAATCGATGCGGCCCTGACGAGGGCCGGATACCCACCGGCAAACACCACCTTCACGCTTGCCGTAGAGAACATGAGTTGCGCGTCCTGCATCGCCCGTGTGGAAAAATCGCTGCAGGCTGTCCCCGGCATCCGCGCCGTCAGCGTCAACCTTGCAACGGAAACGGCACGCCTCGCGGCCCGCCCCGGAACGGCGCCCGCCGCCATTGCCGCCCTCTCCAAAGCAGGCTACCCGGCAAAGCTGCGTGCAGCCCCCGAAGGCCGCAAGATCAATGAGGTGGAAACCCTCCGCCACCGTTTCATCCTCGCGGCCATCCTCACACTGCCCGTCTTTGTTCTCGAGATGGGCGGTCATGTCTTCCCGGACTTCCACCATTGGATCGAGCACACAATCGGCCTTCCCGCAAGCCACCTCATCCAGTTTGCCCTCACAACACTCGTCATCGCCTTTCCCGGCCGGTTCTTCTTTACCAGAGGCCTGCCCGCTCTCGCCCGCCGCGCACCGGATATGAACGCGCTCGTGGCACTCGGCGCAGGTGCCGCCTATCTGTTCTCCATCGTCGCCACCTTCGCGCCCACCCTCCTGCCCGCAACCAGCCGCGTCGTGTATTTCGAGGCGGCGGCAGTCATCATCACCCTCATCCTCCTCGGCCGCACACTCGAAGCCCGCGCGAAAGGTCGCACCGGTGCGGCCATCACCAAGCTCATCGGTCTCCAGCCCAGAACCGCCCGCGTGATCCGCGATGCCACATCCCAGGAAATTCCCCTGGAAGAAATCGTTGTGGGAGATCTGATCGAGGTCCGACCCGGAGAGAAAATCGCCACAGACGGCATCGTCCTCAAAGGCAGCAGCTTCATCGATGAGGCCATGCTCACAGGAGAGCCCATTCCGGTTGAAAAGGCGAAGGATGCGCCGCTCACCGGCGGCACGCTCAATACCACGGGCGCGCTCACCTACCGCGCTGTGGCTGTAGGCTCCGATACCCGTCTCGCTCAGATCATCCAGATGGTGGAGGAGGCGCAATCCGCCCGTCTTCCCATTCAGGATCTTGTCAACAGGATCACAGCATGGTTCGTGCCCGCCGTCCTCGTCATCGCCACCCTCACGGTACTGGCATGGCTCGCCTTCGGCCCCAGCCTTGCCCACGCACTCACGGCCGGTGTGGCCGTCCTCATCATCGCCTGCCCCTGCGCCATGGGCCTCGCAACACCCACATCCATCATGGTCGGCACAGGCCGTGCCGCCGAAAAAGGCGTTCTGTTCCGCAAAGGCTCCGCCCTGCAATCGCTTCAGGCCACCACCCTGATCGCACTCGATAAAACCGGCACGCTTACGGAGGGTCGCCCATCCCTCGCGCACCTCTCCACCACAGGCGATTGGAGTGAAGCGGACGCACTCCGCCTCATCGCCGCCGCCGAACAGCCCTCCGAGCATCCCGTCGCACGGGCCATCCTCGCCGCAGCATCCTCCCCCCTGCCGGAAGCCACCCACTTCACATCCCTAACCGGCCTCGGCCTGTCCGCAGAGGTGGAAGGCCACCAGATCCTCATCGGCGCAGACAGGCTGATGGCCCGCGAGAACATCGACATTTCGCCACTTGCCGCAGAAGCCAGAACCCGTGCTGCCAAGGGCGAGACGCCCCTCTTCGCAGCCATCGACGGCCAACTCGCCGCTTTCCTCACAGTGGCGGACCCGATCAAGCCCACCACCAAAGCCGCCATAGCATCCCTCCACGAAAGCGGCCTCCAGGTCGCGATGATCACCGGAGATAACAGCGCCACTGCGGAAGCCATCGGCAGAGAGCTCGGCATCGACCATATCACCGCCGAAGTGCTGCCCGAGGGCAAGGCCGAAGCCCTCAAAACCCTTCCCGGCAAAACCGCCTTTGTGGGCGATGGCATCAACGATGCCCCGGCCCTAGCAACCGCCGATATCGGCATCGCCATCGGCACGGGCACCGATGTCGCCATCGAAGCGGCCGATGTGGTGCTGATGTCAGGCGATCTGCAAGGCGTCGCCACGGCGCTGAGGATCAGCCGCAAGACGCTTGCCAACATCCGCCAGAACCTCTTCTGGGCCTTCGCCTACAACACCGCCCTCATCCCCGTAGCCGCCCTCGGCCTCCTCTCTCCCGCGCTCGCCGCAGGTGCGATGGCCCTTTCCAGCGTCTTCGTGGTGAGCAACGCATTGCGGCTGCGCAAAGCTTGAAGCGCCCCTGAAAGGAGCCGGAGATGAACATCGGAGACGTCGCCAAACGCACCCATCTCCCACCCAAAACCATTCGCTACTATGAGGATATCGGCCTGATCACCCCGCCCCGCGATGCCAATGGCTACCGGGCCTTCCGCGAGGCCGATATGCACAAGCTCGCCTTCCTCGGCCGCGCCCGCGCGCTCGGTTTCACGATAGAGGATTGCCGCAACCTCCTCGCCCTCTGGGAGGATACCGCCCGTGCCAGCGCAGATGTGAAGACCATAGCGCAAAAGCACCTTCTGGAGATTGAGGAGAAGATCACGGCCCTTCAGGATATGCGCGACACGCTCTCCACTCTCGTCACGGCCTGTGCCGGAGATAGTCGCCCCGATTGCCCCATTCTGACAGATTTCGCAAAAGAGGGCTGACGTACGGTCACTAAACCCGTTAAGCATACCAAAATGATGCCACAATATATCGGCACATTACCATCTGTTTACCATGGTAAGGTATCCGGTTCGGGTAGCTAACCCCCAAGGCCGGAACCAGAATGATCCATACCAAAGTGAGCCCCGCTCCAGAGCCCTCGCACGCGCGCGCATGGGTCCAGATACTTGCAAAATACCGTGAGCCGCGCCTCGCCCGAAGTCTCTTCGAGATGGCAGCCACCCTCGGCCCCTTCATCGCCCTCTGGGCACTCGCATGGTGGGCCCTTTCCGTAAGCTGGCTTCTGGCCATCGTGATCTCCGCCGCCAACGGCCTCTTTCTCGTCCGCGTCTTCACCATCCAGCACGATTGCGGGCATGGCGCGTTCTTCCCCAACCGCCAGATGAATGAATGGGTCGGCCGCATTTGCGGCGTCCTCACCGTCACGCCCTACTATGTCTGGCACCGCGCGCATTCCATCCACCATTCCCATTCCGGCAATCTCAACAAAAGGGGCCTTGGAGAGATCGCCACCCTCACGGTCGAGGAATACCGCCAGCGCTCTTGGCTCGGCCGCCTCCGCTACCGCGCCTACCGCCACCCGCTCGTCCTTTTCGGCCTCGGCCCGGCCTATGTATTCCTCGTGGAAAACCGCGTGCCGCTCGGATTTATCGGCAAGGGTCCGCGTTACTGGGTCAGCGCCATGGGCACCAATATTTCAATGGCCGCGGCCCTTGGTGCCATCTTCTGGTTCGGCGGCTGGCAACCCCTTGTGCTGGTATTCCTGCCCACCACACTCATCGCCGCCACCCTCGGCGTGTGGCTCTTCTATGTGCAGCACCAGTTCGAGGAGACACATTGGGAGGAAGAGCCCGAATGGCAAGTGCACGATGCAGCGCTCCACGGCAGCTCCCACTACGTCCTGCCGCCCGTGCTGCAATGGATGACGGCCAATATCGGCATCCATCACGTCCACCACCTTTACAGCCGCATCCCGTTCTACCGGCTTACCGAAGTGCTGAGGGATCATAAGGAACTCGCCGACGCCCAGCGCCTCACCATTCGCGAAAGTTTCAAATGCGTCGGCCTCCAGCTATGGGATCAAAGCCAACGCCGCCTTCTCAGCTTCCGCGAGGCGCGCCGCACCTATGGGCCGATTGCAGCCTGAAGCCACCTTTTGAATGGTCAAGACAAGCCGGGCAGGCGCTGCCGGGCACTTTCAGCTTTGTTCCGGCTAGGTGAGAAGAACCGTGCGGCTCGCTCCCGCGTCCAACGATGGCACTCCGCAATCAAGCAAAAGAGGCCCCAATTACCTCTGCCCATCAAGCGCCAAACGCGCTGCCAAACCTGCAAATACCGTGGCCAGCAGATAGTTTGAGATCCTCCGGAAACCGCCATTTCCAGAAAGAAACGCTCGCGCACGGCTCGCCGCGAGGATCACGGCGCCATTCACGAAAAACCCAACCACGTTCAGCACCAGAGCCAACACCAGGATCTGCACCGCAACGGATCCCGCCTCCGGGTTCACGAACTGCGGAAACAGCGCCAGAAAGAAAAGTGCCACCTTCGGGTTGAGAATATTCGATAGAAAACCCTGCCGAAACATCACCGCCATTGTCCGCCGCCTCTGCGCGCCCACCTCGCAAGCCACATGCCGCGCCATCAGCGCCTGCCAGGCCAGAAACAACAGATAGGCCGCCCCCGCATATCGCACAAAATCATAGGCCAGCGGCACCGCCAGAAAAAGCTGCGAAAGCCCCAGGGCCATAGCAAGCGCATGGCAAAGAGAGCCCACGGCAACGCCCAGATATGTGGCCAATCCGGCCAGCCGCCCCTGCGCCGCACTCCGCGCCGCAACCAGCATCATGTCCGGGCCGGGGCTCGCCGTCAGCGCCAGCGAGGCCAGGGCGAACAGGAAGATAGTGGAAATGTCAGGCATGCTCTCTCCAGGAATGCAGCGGAAACCCCCGCCAAGCCTTATAAAGCACCGCGCAAAACGCAACCATCAACCAACACGAGGCCAATGCCTATCGCCCTGCCTGCCGCATCGCCTTCTCAAGCCGCTCCAGAAAGCGTGAACGATCTGCCTTGGAAAACGCACGCCCCTTGCCGGCCATAAAAGGATCAGACGCCCGCAAATCCGCCATCAGATCCCGCGTTGCCAGCTTCTGCCCGATATTGGCCTCTGTGAACTCATCACCATTGTGGTTCAGCACCAAAGCCCCCGCCTCCACGCATTTCGCAGCCAGGGGCAGGTCCCCCGTCACGCAGATGTCCCCCGGCCCCGCACGCTCCGCTATCCACATATCGGCAACATCTGGCCCCTGATCCACCACAATTACATGCACTAATGGGTCAGGCACCGGGCGCAACCCACCATTGCAGACGAGGAAAACCTCTGCTCGGTGCCGCTCAGCCACGCGCAGCGCCTCCCCTTTCACGGGGCAGGCATCGGCATCGATGTAAAGCTTCACGTCAGTTCCCGTGCGTGATGCGCCACGTGATCGCCCATGAAACTCGCCACGAAGAAGTAGCTGTGATCATAGCCCGCCTGCATGCGGAACGCCCCGGCCTGTCGGCGCGCGAACATGGCCTCGGCCAGGGCCTCGGGCATAAGCGAATCCAGAAACTGGTCCGCGCCACCCTGATCCACCAGCACCGGACCGGGATAGCCGTCCCGCCGCATCAGAAACGCCGCGTCATGCGCTTCCCATTTCAGTTTGTCGGGTCCCAGATAAGCCCCCAACTGCTTCCGCCCCCAGTCGGAGCCGGAAGGATGTGTAATCGGGGCAAGGGCCGAAACGCTCCGGTACTGCTCGGGCCGCGTCATTGCCAGTGTCAGCGCGCCATGCCCGCCCATCGAATGCCCGGTGATCCCCTGACGCTCCTCATCCACATAGAAATTCCGCAGGACAAGCGTGTTCAACTCGTCCGCAACATAGGAAAACATCTTGAAATGCGATGCCCAGGGCGACTCGGTCGCATCCACATAAAAGCCCGCACCCTGTCCCAGATCATAGTCGTCATGATCCGCCACATCCGCGCCCCGGGGCGAGGTGTCGGGAAAGACTAGGGCCATCCCATGCGCCGCCGCAAAGGCCTGCGCGCCCGCCTTGACCATCGCATTCTCATGCGTGCAGGTCAGCCCGGAAAGATACCAGAGCACCGGCACCGGCCCGGTCGCTTGGGGCATGAACACGGCGAAGGTCATATCGCAGGCGCATGCGGTCGAGGCATGGGTATAGACCCCCTGAACCCCGCCAAAACAGGCATTCTCACTGATCGTTTCCATGCGGCACTCCCCTTCTCTGTCTCAAACAACCCTACCCCAGCCTAGGGGGAAACGTCAGCCATCAACCCGATCACGAACGACAGTGTCACAACCGAAATGACCGTGGAAATCAGAATGGCAGAGGACGCCCGCGCCGGCGCCACCCCATAGTGCCGAGCGATGATATAGACATTGCCCGCAACCGGCATCGCCGCCGTCGCGATCATCACCGCCGCCGGAAAGGGTTCCACGGCAAAGACGAAGAACGCGAAAAAACCAATCGCCACCGGATGCAGGAAAAGTTTCGCAAAGCTCAGCCAGACGGCCACGCTGACCCGCTCCGCCGACTTGTCCGCCAGCGAAGCCCCGATCGCGAACAGCGCACAAGGTGTCGCCGCAGCACCCAGCAACGTCAGGAACTCCGCCGCGGGGCGTGGAACTGGCAGGCCAAGCGTGCCCCAGATCAGCCCCGCCGCCATGCTCATCACCATCGGGTTGCGCACCAGCCCGCGCCCGACCGTCACAAGCGGCGAACTACCACCGCCCTGCGCCATGGAGATGACCATAACGACCAGCGATCCGAACAGGATCAGATCGACGCTCAGGATCATCAGGATGGGGCCCGCCGCCGCCTCTCCCATCAGGATCACCAGCATCGGCAGCGCCAGAAACCCGACATTCCCGATCACCCCGCACTGTGCCTCGATCGCCGCCTCCGCAAAGCCCGTGCCCCGCATCAGCGCAACCCCCGTCATCAGCACATAGAGCATCCCGGTCCCGCACATATAGGCCAGCACGAATGGCAAATCGAAGATCTCGCCCAATGGCAGGGAAGAGGCGAACTGGAACAGCATCGCCGACAGCGCGAAATAGAAGACGAACTTCGTCAGATAGGCCACCGCTTCCCCGGCGAACCACCCCCGCCATGCCGCGACATATCCCAGCCCGATCAGCAGGAAAAAGGGCACCGTCCTGAGGAAGATCTCGATCATTCAGACAAGCGACTTATAAAGCACGAGCGCATCGACATAGCCCTCCGTCGGGTGCCGGAACGCGCCGGGCAAACGCCCGACCTCCGCGAACCCATAGTCAAACCAGATCGCCAGCGCCCGCACATTCGTCTCCACCACGAAATTGAATTGCATCGCCCGATACCCGCGCCGCACGGCCTCCTCCAGCGCATGCTCCAGCATCGCCCGCGCCACGCCCCTGCCCGGAGTGCCGACCACAAACCCGCAATTGCAGACATGCCCCCCATTTCCAGCTTGATTGGGGCAAATGTAATACGTCCCCGCATCCCCGGCCACAAAGGCGGAATGCGTCCCCCCGGCCCAATAGGCCAGGGCATCCGCGCGGGAAATCGCAGGATCCACGCAATACGTCTCCCCCGCCTGAAACACCGGCCTCAGCATCCGCCAGAGAATATCCTCGTCGTCAGCACATGCCGCGCGAATATCGGTAGAGGACACTAGGCCTTGCCCTTCTTTCGCACCTTCAGAAATGCCCCTTCGTCGACAAGTTCCAGACCCTTCGCCTCTCTGATCAGACCGGAGAGATTCCCATAGCCATAACTGCGCGTGTCAAAGTCAGGATACCGCTTGCCAAGTTGCGAGCCGACGGCACTCAACCGTGCCCATCCATCTTCGGCCGAAGCATCCTCCAACACGTTGAGAATAAGCTGCGCCGCCTTGTTCAACGGTTCCTTTTTCGGCTTGACCTCGGTCTCGGCATCCCCACCGCCGGATATAAGGTTCTCCACAAAGATGAAGCGCTTGCACGCCATCCGAAAGGCTTCGGGCGTCTTCCGTCGGCCGATCCCGTAAACATCCACTCCCTGCTCGCGGATGCGCTGGGAAAGGCGGGTGAAGTCGCTGTCCGAGGAAACCAGCACAAAACCGTCAAACCGTCCGGAAAGAAGCAGATCCATTGCGTCGATGACAAGCGCAATGTCTGACGCGTTCTTGCCCACCGTATTGGCAGGCTGGTGGTGCGGAACAATCCCGAGGCCGGCCTGCTTTTCCGACCAACCCTTCATCTGCGGCGAAGAGAAATCGCCGTAAATCCGCCTTACAGATGCTTCCCCAAAGGATGCAATCTCCTCAAATATCGCATTTGCAGTCTGATGGGACGTGTTGTCCGCATCAATCAATACTGCCAGCCGCGCCATGTCAGCACTCACGTTCTGCCCTCATCTTATGTCCAGAAATATCCTCGCCGAAGGCAATCCGGCACTTCAATACGTCACCACGGCGCGGATGCTCTTGCCTTCATGCATCAGGTCAAACCCTTTGTTGATATCTTCCAGCCCCATCACATGGGTGATCATCGGATCGATCTCGATCTTGCCGTCCATATACCAGTCCACGATCTTGGGCACATCCGTCCGGCCGCGCGCACCGCCAAACGCCGTCCCCCGCCACGAACGGCCCGTCACCAGCTGGAAAGGCCGCGTGGAAATCTCCGCGCCCGCCGGTGCCACGCCGATAATAATGCTCTCGCCCCAGCCCTTATGCGCACATTCCAGGGCCGTGCGCATCACGCCCACATTGCCGGTGGCGTCAAACGTGTAATCCGCTCCACCCTTCGTCAGATCCAAGAGATAGGGCACCAGATCGCCCTCCACCTCCGCAGGGTTCACGAAATCCGTCATCCCGAAGCGCTCGGCCATCGCCTTCTTGCCGTCGTTCAGATCCACACCCACAATCTGGTCGGCGCCTGCCAGCCGCAGCCCCTGGATCACATTCAGCCCGATGCCGCCCAGCCCGAACACCACAGCGCGGGAACCGATCTCCACCTTGGCTGTGTTGATCACAGCCCCGATGCCCGTCGTCACCCCGCAGCCGACATAGCACACTTTCTCAAAAGGTGCGTCCTCCCGGATCTTGGCCAGCGCAATCTCCGGCACCACCGTGTGGTTCGCAAAGGTGGACGTCCCCATATAGTGAAAAATCGGGTCGCCATCCAAGGTGCTGAACCGGCTCGTTCCGTCCGGCATCAGCCCCGCACCTTGAGTGGAGCGGATCTTCTGGCAAAGGTTTGTCTTGGGGTTCAGGCAATACTCACATTCCCGGCATTCCGGCGTATAGAGCGGGATCACATGATCTCCCGGCTTCAGGCTTGTCACGCCCGGCCCGCACTCCACCACCACACCTGCGCCCTCATGCCCTAGAATGGCCGGAAAAATCCCCTCAGGATCAGCACCCGAAAGCGTAAACTCATCCGTGTGGCAGATCCCCGTGGCCTTGATCTCCACCAGCACCTCGCCCACACGCGGCCCCTCCAGATTAACCTCGCCAATTTCCAGCGGGTGTCCGGCTTTTATTGCCAGGGCTGCACGGGTCTTCATCACTGGTTCTCCCCAAATTGTTATCCCGCACCCTGCCCCGCTGCTCTATGCTTTTCAAGCGATCCGTCACAGGGACGGAAAGGGCGTGTCCACACGTTTAATGGGTACGCAAACACCAAACCCAAACAGAAAGGTGCTTTCCATGAAACCGCTTCTTGTTGCTGCTTTGGTTCTGAGTTCCGGGGCTGTTACCCCCGTTTTCGCGCGCGGCGATGTGCCGGGTGTCTCGCCTGAAGTGGCGGCGACACTCACCCCCGCACAGATCGCGCAGATCCGCTTCATTCACGAGCGTGAGTCCAACACCCTCAAAATCAAGCAGCGCGTCCGCGCCATCCTTGCGCGCCGCAAATGAAACCGGCGGGGCCGGTCTCAGGCCCCGCCGAACTCTTTCCGACGGAAGATCTCACCTGCAACGTTAAACCCCCACAAAACGCTTAAAGGAGCAGAGATAATGACAACCAGAGCAACCACCCTCGCTATCATCCTCACCACGGTCAGCCTTGCGCTGCCCAGCTATGCGCAGCAGGCCCCTCGCGAAGGCGGTGAGCGGCTGATGAAGGCGCACGCCGAACGCGGCGGCCATCATCGCGGTGCCGGTCGGCGTGGAATGGAACGGATGATGCAGCTTTTCGAGAACTACGATGCCAATGAAGATGGCTCCCTCACACAAGCGGAGATTGATGAAGCCCGCGCCGCACAGCTCACCACATTCGATGCCGATGGCAGCGGTGGGCTCAGCCTTGATGAGTATCAGGCCCTCTGGCTCGATGCGATGCGCGAGCGGATGGTCGATCAGTTCCAGTCCCATGATGATGATGGCGACGGGATCGTAACAGCCGAGGAATTCGGAGAGCGGTTCTCCCGCATTGTCGAACGCATGGATCGCAATGGCGACGATGCCCTCAGCCGCGAAGACATGCGCCGGGGCGAGCGTGGCCAGCGCGGCGGAAGTCAGCCTCCGGCAGAGTAGATCCGCCCGGCACGCTCAGGCCGGAGGCGCCCCTACCCCCCGCATCCGGCCGCTTTTCCACATTCCGAAACCGATTACCTTGAAGGTCATGCAGTCCATTACCTGTCGGACGATTTGCCCGAGTGTTCACCAAAAACGAGCGTCTATCCGGAAAAAGTCGACCTCTTGCACTACCAAACCCGTACCAAAACGGTACCAAACCCATACGTCATTCCGGAGCTATTGGCCCTCGCAGCTTTTTCACTTCGCCGCGCCCCTTCTTGGCCTCCAGCCGTCGCCGCTTGGAGGCAAGCGTCGGCCGCGTCTTGATCCGCGGCTTTGGCCGCTCCAGTGCCTTTTGCACAAGTAAAACAAGGCGTTCCAGCGCCTCTTCCCGGTTTCGCGCCTGGCTCCGATGCGCTTCCGCGCGCAGAAGGATTGCCCCCTCCTTCGTCCAGCGAGAGCCTGCAAGCCTGCGAAGCCGCGCCTTCACCGAAGGAGACAGATTAGGAGACCGTTCGGCCTCAAACCGCAATTCCACAGCCGTCGAAACCTTGTTCACGTTCTGCCCACCCGGACCCGACGCACGTACAAAATTTTCCGTTATTTCCCAATCCTCTAGCGATATATCATCGCTAATCCGGATCATCGCAATACCCTTCATCTTTCCCAATATATCCTCGCCGAAGGCAAGAATGTCAAAAGAGAAAGGCCGCACTCAAAGCACGGCCTTTCCCAAATTTTCAGAGTTTTCGGAGGGAGGATAGAGAGCCGGCAAGTCTTTGAAAACATTCCCGAATTTCGGGGCCGTAAACGATGGCATCCTCTCAGCCGGGGCTGCCCGTCAGACAGTCACCTCGCGCTTGAACCCACAATCCTTCTCCAAAATCCCATGAGACATTGGATCACCTCCTTTCGTTGTTTCAACCTGTAAAACAAGGTGCCACAGCGCTCCGAAAAGTCAAATACTTTCAGGCAGCATCCGCCCCAGAACCACTCGGAACGGCACCAAAGCCACAAGCGCAAGCGCCAGCTTCACCCCGAAATCGGCAACTGCCAAAGAGACCCAAAGCGGCACAACCGGCCCCACCCCGAGCAACGGCAAAGCCTCGTTCGCCCACGCCACATCCACACCCGGCGCTATGAAGGAAAAGCTGGCGGAGAAGGCAATCGCGAAGAATAAGGCGGTATCCAACCCACTGCCAACAAAGGAAGAAACCAGCGGCGCGCGCCACCAGACGCCCGCGCGAAGGCGCGCAAAAATAGCCACGTCCACAAGCTGCGCAACCAAAAAGGCCACACCTGAACCAATCGCAACACGCAGCGAGACCAGCGGGCCAAACTCACCCTCGATCTGGCTTCCTACCAGTGAACAGGCAACACCGACGGCAAACCCGGCAAGCACAACCTTCTGCGCAGCCTCCCGCCCATAAAGCCGGTTCATCAGATCAGTCACCAGAAAGGCGAACGGATACGTAAAAGCACCCCATGTCAGCCAGCTGCCAAAGAGATGCTGAACCAGAATGTTGGAGGCAACAACAACAGCTGCCATAGCGGCCACTCCGGCCAGAAGAGGGTTTTTCATGGGCTTTTCCGTTTTTGAGAAGGTAGCGGAGACTTCAAGAGAAGGGCTTTACGCCAGCGTTACGCCCCGCACAACCTTTATTATAACGGAACTTTCAGCCCGAAATGCGAGTCAACAACCTCCGCCAGCCCCTCGGCGTTTCGGAACTGGTGCCCAACCCATCCCCGCACCTCTGCGGCCGCAATATTATCGGCCCGATCATCCGTGAAGAAAAGCTCAGCTCCCGAAAGTTCTGTTGCCGCCTCAACCATCTCATAAATCCGCGCATCCGGCTTGATCACGCCCATATGGCCGGAGATGAAGCGCTGATCAAACTCCTTCAGTTCCGGGTAAACCGTTTCCGCATAAGCGAAACTTTCAATTCCAAAGTTGGACAGTGCGAAAACCGGAATGCCTGCGGCACGACAGCCGCGCAATATCTTCCACGAGCCTTCAATCACCGGGCTTGCCATCTCGATCCACCGATCATGCCACATCCGGATCATATCGCCGTGGTGTGGGAAACGCTCCGCCGTCTCGTAAACCGTTTCCTTGAATGGCGCACCCATGTCGACACGATCATTCATACCGTGCAAATCGACCTCGGCAAACAGAGCATCTCGCTCTTCGCGTGGCATCAACTGGCCATAAAGTCGCTCCGGATCCCATGTGATCAGAACGTTTCCGATATCAAAGATTAATGCCTTGGGTGCCATTTATCATGCTCTCTCAGGTTGGTTTCTTTGCATACTGCGCAGCTGAAAAAGCGGGTAGAACCCCGCTGGCGTAAGAATGAGAAGCGCCATCCCGAGCCCAAGCCACGAACCAAGCAAGCCGATCAGCGGCGGCCCGATGAGGAAAGCGGTAAATGCGGTCAGCGTCAGCGCGGCGATGTTTCGTTCCGCACTTTGTCCGGGCAAATCCGCGATCAGAGAGATCGTCAACGGATAGATGTTTGCGCACCCCAATCCAAGCAATGCGGCCCCGAGAACTGCCGCCAGAAGCCCCGAAGAAAGGGAAAAAACAAGCACGCCAATCCCTGCCAAAGCAGCCGAGATCTGCAAAACCGTGATTGGGCCAAACCGCTCGGCCAGACTGTCTCCCAGCAACCGTGCACACCCCATTGCCGTTGAAAACACAGCAAAAACCAGTGCCGCATGGAACGCCGAGAGCAGAAGGTCTCCCCGAAGGAACAGTGCAGACCACTCCATCATGGCACCCTCCAGAAGAAGCGCCCCTATTGGCATCAGGCAAAAGCCCAGCCCCGCTTTGGTAGGAAATGCCATCCCGCGGCCGGTATCTTTGGTGCTTCGCTCCACGTCTGGTTCCAGGCGCAACCCTATCCAAACGGCAAAACCGGCAAGAATTGGCGCGAGAATCAGTTGCTGAGCCAAGAAGCTCAACCCGATCTCGGCAGCGGCTCCACCAAGCATCGCTCCTCCCATCGCACCGAAACTCCAGAAGGCATGGCAACTGGTTATGAGACGCTTACCGCTCGTCTTTTCAAAAGCGCTCGCCTTCGCGTTCATCCCCACCTCAACCGGCGCAATAACCATGCCGCACAAAAGCAGTGCGGCACCCAAAAGAGGGGCAGAAGTTGCAAAGGCGGGAAGCACAAAGGACAAGATAAAAAGCGCTCCAAAAATGGTCACAACGCGTTTCGCGCCAAACCGCGCCAAAAGCGCAGGGGCATAGGTGAAGCCCAGAAAGGTGCCGACCGGCAGCATAAAGAAGCAGATTGACAGCGTGAACAAGCTGACGTCGAGAGACGCTTTCACATCTGGAATTCGAGGAAACCACAACGAGATACCAATCGCGTTCAGGGCGAACACGATCTGCAGGTTCATGCGGGATCTAGCAAAGGGCTGCATGGGGTGATTTTTCAAATTGACTTATCACCAGCCCTAACAGGGTAACGGCCAAACACAACCGCTATCGATCAGCGTACGCAGCAACTTTTCTTGGGCAACGCCCCTTCTTCAGCGCTCGGTATAGAGGGGCACCAATCGAAGCGAATTATTGGACAACAAATTCCGCATGCAACGCACCAGCGGCCTTTATGGCCTTCAAGATATCGATCATGTCTCGCGGGGAAACACCAAGCGCATTCAATCCTGCAATGACCTCAGGCAGGCTGACAGACGTCTCTACCAATGCAAGCCGTGTTCCCGGTTCCTCCTCAATGGCAGCTTCCGTGCGTGGCAGTATAATTGGCGGCCCATCGGGTGCGAATGGATTGGGTTGAATTCCAAGCGGCTTTTCTTCGACACGGAGCGTCAGGTTACCCTGACTCACAGCAACCCGGCTGATTTTGACATCGGCTCCAAGCACAATCGTTCCAGAACGCTGATCCACCACGACCCGGGCTTTCTGGGCTGGCGATACTTCGACGTTTTCCAGAACGCTGAGCAGTTGCGGCAAAGATGGCAACCCTCTCTGGCTGAGATCAAGCTGCACTGTGCCTGCATCCAGCATCCTGGCAACGCGGCCGCCGACACGCGCGTTTATCGCCTGCTCGATACGCGAAGCGGTTGTGAAATCGGGGTTCCTCAGCGCCATTCGCATCACAGTTACGTCCGACAGTTCAAAGTCTATTTCCCGCTCGATACGAGCGCCGGAAGGAATTACCCCTGAGGTCGGCACACCCTGCGTCACTGTGGCTCCGTCCCCTTCAGCGGTGGCACCACCAGCAATCACCGATCCTTGAGCAACAGCATATATCTGGCCATCGGCGGCATTCAGGGGTGCCATGATGAGTGTGCCGCCCAAAAGACTGCTTGCATCACCGATTGTAGAAACGGTTACGTCAATCTTGCTGCCCGCACGCCCGAAGGGTGGCAAGGCACCGGTGACAAGAACGGCTGCCACATTTTTTGCTCGAAACTGTTCACCTGTGACATTTATTCCCAATCGTTCCAACAGGTTGACCATCGCCTCTTCGGTAAACGGAGAGTTTCGGAGGCCGTCACCAGTGCCATTGAGACCTACAACCAGCCCATAGCCCACAAGATCGTTGCCGCGTACGCCATCGAATTCTACCAGATCCTTGATGCGTGCTTGCTGTGCACTCGCCATAGCAGGAACCAAAATGAGGAGAAGCGCGACAAACCAGACATTCTGTCTGAAACGGGATTTGGTCATATCACCTCAGGAAGTTGGTCAGCGAAAGGTTGGATATCCTCGCCGTGACGGTATATGCGGCGTTTAACTGATTTTCCAAAGCGGCAAACCGCGTCGCCGCGTCGTATTGATCGACGCCGACAATATCGTTGCGGGCAAACTGGAGCGCCGCAGTCTGGCTAGCGACAAAACTCTGCGTTTCAGCAATGTTTTGTTCCGTAACGCCGAGAAGTGCTCGCAAATTGACAATCTCTTCTTTGGCGTCCTGCATTGTGGCGCCTGCCGATAGGTAAACATCCGTCTTGTCATCCGTTGAAGAAGCGAGTGTTGTGCCATCAAAGGAAGCGGCCATTGCGAGCCCACGCAAGATATCACGGATTGGCTGGGCGTCGGCCCGAACCATATAGTCAATCTTGTCGCCATCCGGGGTCAAAACGCCGGGAGCATCCTCTGTTGCGCCCTGATATATCGTCGTTTCAAATGTACCACCGGCTGCGTTAAAATACTGTTCCACATCAGTGATCGCGGTTGCCGCATCAGGTGCAGCATCAATCAGCGCACCAATATCAGAGACAAGTGTTGTAGCTGAGGCCATGGGCCGTTCGCCCTCAGCAGCACCGGAGAAGATGTATCTTCCACCGAATGTGCTGTTGAGCACGCCGACTGCCGCATCCAGCACCTGCATCGCGGATTTGGCGTATTGATCCGCAGAAAGAAGATCTCCTCTGCTTACCGCTGCAGAAAGCTGTAACCCAATTTCGCCTGCTGAAGTCTGGATGTTCTCCAACCCCACCTGAACCACGCCCGCGCGATTGCCCGCAAAGAGCAGCCCTGTGTCCTGCTGTTCAAGCAGTGTCAGCGATCTGTCGATTGCAAATACTTTGTCAACAGCACCTTCAGTTGCCGCAATGAGATCAGACCGAAGACCCGTGGTCATCTCGAACCCCGCCTCATCCATGGCGGCTCGGATATCACGCGATTGTCGCTGGAGTGTGAGAGACATCGAAAGATCAGAAAGAGGGAAGTTTTGCATGTATCAGATCTCCAACAGGCGCTGGATCAGGCCGTCAACGACCGAGATCACCCGCGCATTCGCAGAATAGGCCTGCTCAACAAGAAGAAGGCGCTGCAATTCAGTGTCAGTATCAACGCCGGACTGGCCACTTTCTGTTTCCCTAAGCGAAGTCTGAAGTGCTGCTGAGTAGGCCTGCCTACTATCATTCTGAAACTGAGCGGACGTTATCTGACCCGTCAGCTCTGCAGCGATACCCGCCACATTCACCGGCGCTGCAATACCTACAGCCGCAGGTGCGGACTGCGTACGTGTGGTCGCGGAAAGCATATTACTGAGAATGGTGGAGGAGGCCACATTGCCTTGAACCGCAGCATTGATCCCATCACGCAGACGCCAAAGGTCACCACCTTGCGCCGGATCAATTGCCGCATTCAGTGAAATACGCGCAGCAAGCCCACTTTGGTTCAGCGCGTCATAGGCGGAGCCGTTATCCGTGAAAAGGCCGGGATCCCCCGCCACCAGGGTTGTATCGACCGCTGGGTCTTCGAACCTCTGGATCAGATCTTGCGCTAACGCATCAAGCTTTTCGTTGAAGGCAGGTGTGGTCACATCCCTGATTCCAAAGAGCGCGCTGAGAGATCCGCCATCCAACCTGCCGGAACCCGTCCCATCGCCGATAGTCACGGGCCGCCCATTCAATGTGAGGCCAGAAATTGATCCGGCGGCCAGTGTCATATCCGGTGTTATGAGGCCTGAGGCAGCAAAATCTAATTGACCAGCGGAGCCATCGAGTAGGATGCCTCCTTCGCGAGTGAAAAGGGCGACAGAATTGTCCGGCCGCGATACGGTTTTCAAGGGGACGATATCCGCGATTCGGTCAATCGCCAGTTTGCGCTGGTCTATCAGCGCGGAGGGATCACCACCGGAAATCGTTATTGATTTGATGTCTGCATTGAGATCCTCAATGCTCTCCAGCTCTGTACTGAGTGTGGTGACCTGAGCCGCTATTTCCGCGTCCGCATCCTGACGCACCTCACGGGTCTCTCGTGCAATCTGATTGATCGCTGAGACATAGGCTTTTGCAGTATTGGCAAGGTTTGCCTGCCCTGCGGTGGATGCCGGATCGTTCACAGAACCGTTGAGCGCCGCCTCGAATGCTGCCGCACGCGATGCGAGCGCCGACGCCTCTCCCGGTATACCCAAAGCTCCGACCAGTCTGGAAAGTGCGCCGCCACTGGTGCCCGCAAACCCAACATCGGCATCTGCCAACCGGCGGCTCGCAAGTGTTACGGTGTTCTGATTAAGTGTGATACCTGCCACCGCAACACCAGTTCCCGCTCCGTTGGTAACCGAAGCAGTTAATTCAAGGCTGCGCCGCGTGTAGCCGGGGGTCTGAGAATTCGCCACATTGTTAGCGATAATCTCTGAACCTCTCGCCGCGGCATTAAGCCCGGTGAGTGCATTGTTGAGTGCAGATGAAATACTCATCTCATTCCCCCTTCAGGTCAAACCGCTTAGCGCTTGAGGTTCGTGGTTTCCTGCAGCATCTCATCCACTGTCTGGATGATCTTTGCATTTGACGAATAGGCACGTTGCGTCTGGATCAGGCTCGTCAGTTCAGCCGCTATATCGGCCGTCGATTCTTCGCGTGCGAAACCGATTACTTCTCCCGTTGGGCCCTGTCCCGCGTCCCAAAGATAGAGAGGGCCACTGTCATCCGAGATCATGAAAGACTGATTATCAAGCGCCGTCAGACCATTGGGATTGGCCGTATCCACCAAAGGAACCTGATAGATTGTCCGTGTAAAACCCGTGTCGTAAGAGGCAATCACAAAGCCGTTCTCATCCACCTCAACCGTCGTCAGATTGCCCACAGGGGAGCCATTCTTGGTGATCTGCGTAGGTGCAAATTCTGCGGAAAGCTGCGTGAGCGCATTGGAAGAGCCGAGGGCCCCTATGCTCAAATCAAGTGGTCCGCGACCTACATTGATAGTCGCCAAGCCGGTCCCACCCGCATAAGTCCCTGTGGTCGGAGTCACGTTGAGAAGCGACCCGCCAGAGGACGTCGTATTGTCGAATTCGAGCAGATATTCCCCGACGACCGCGCCGGCTTGCGCACCATCCGTAATCTCAAGGCTCCATTCGTCGGATTGACCTGTGGCCGGAATCGTTGGTGTGAACGTCATTGTAAGGGTCTGAGATGCGCCAACATTATCAAAATACTCGATCGAAAGCTCCAGCGGTGTTCCAGGGGAGCCAGCCTGAGTTTCGTCCGCCGGTAGGTTTGCTCCTATGGACATCTCTGTTGTCGGGCTTGCGGCGAACTGGTTGCGATTGATGCGAATGGGCTCCAGGCCCGCTGAACTGTCTCGCGGAACATTTGGTATGTTGCCATCGTCATCTGCAGGGAAACCGGTGAGGACCAGGCCGTTTTCCGAACGGAGATAGCCCTCATCATCAGGTCTGAAAGATCCCGTGGATACCAGAAGAAGTGGCAGTGATGTATCGCCCCCATCAACAGCAGCAATCGTTGTGACCGGCAGCATCCCACGTCCGCCAACCGCCAAATCTGTTGCGTTGGAAGTGGAAACCAGAGAGCCGCGCGACTCAACCTCGCGGAAGGTATCAATTGTCACTCCGCCCGCGGAGTAGCGCCCCTGATTCTGCGAAATCACCACCGAGGAGAAATCCACATCCGCCCGCTTGTAACCAAAGGTGCTGGCGTTTGCGATGTTGTCAGAAATCGTTGCCAGCCGACTAGCATTGGATTGCAGCCCGCTGACACCAGCGTTTAATGCAGAGGAGATACTCATTCTGAAGTCCCTTTTCACGGTTCACGGTCATTGACCCTGACGCCGTTATTGGGAATAGCCATTAACAAGCTGCTAAAGCTAAAATGGTTCCTTTCTGCGAACCATCCGTCACCCCTGTTCTCTTCCAAGATCGCGCAGCAGGGTCACCTCGATGCGGTTGTTACGCACATCGAACGGATCTTCATGCTGCAAGTCCCGATCTGCCAAACCGGTTACACGGGAAAAGCGTGCCTGGCTTACACCGACCTGCGCAAGTAACTGGCGACTCGCCAATGCGCGGGTAGTAGACACGTTCCACCCGGCAAATTCAGGGCCGGAAAGCGGTTGTGCGTTCAGATGGCCCGATACTGCAATCCGGTTGCTCACGAGATTTGAAACATCACCAATGACAATCATAAGTGTCCTCATCAACGGTGTGGCTTCGCCTGTAGCAGGCTCGAACAGGGGTGAGCCGGGCACATCGAATACTTCTATGACGAGCCCTTCATCCGTCACCCGGGTTCGCACATGTTTTAAAATGGCATCGGCCAGAGCACTTTCACCACCAAGAGCTTTCAGCGCTGCTTCAACCTCGGTGAAGGCCTCCTCGGGAACGGAAGCGGAGTCTGTTCCCGTATCTCCCCTGGCCAGAGCCTCGGACGAGGGGCGATCGCTCGTGGCACCCGTTCCGCTTTGGGAAAGTGTCTGTTCGGATTTAACAGAGGGTCCACCAAAGGGCCCGTCCCCGCCGCCGGACGTACGGTGAACGGGAATCGATGGATTGAAATAATCGGCCAGCCCCTTTCGCTGCTCTTCCGTTGTCGCATTCAAAAGCCACATCAAGAGAAAGAATGCCATCATTGCGGTCACAAAATCCGCATAGGCCACTTTCCAGGCACCGCCGTGATGGCCACCCGCAATGATCTTCTTTCGTTTGATGATGATAGGACGAACTTGATCGGCCATTTCCACACCCCTTCTTTACCCATCGCCACATCTCGCAGACGGGCGTTACGAATGGGTTAGAAACGGGTCAGTTTGGGGTGACATTCTCATCTTCATACATAAAATTTAACGTAGTGCCTCCACCTTTAAGGCTTTGTGAACCAACAAATGATCAACCTGCTTCGAAAATTTCTGCCATTTGAGGGTAAGTATGTCCGAGTCGGTTCTGGCCAAGAAACTCAGCAACCGCAGCGTCGGGCGTTCTCCTCTGCCCGATCTGGATCTGATCGGTGAGAATTTCGGGCGCATTCTCGAGGATAATCTCCGTCCACTGCTCAAAACCATCGTCGGCGCATTCATCATGGATTGCGAGATAACCAAGCTGGCAGACGTTGTGGATTCAATTCCCGTACCTGCGATGCTTGGTGTAATTGAGAGCGAAAGCTCCGACCGGATGGCACTTGCCAATCTGAGCGCCGACCTTGTGTATCATATCGTGGATATGCGGATGGGCGGGGATGCCACAGTTTCCCCAATGACCACTACAAGGAGCTTTACTGCCATTGATGTCCAGCTCTGCATGGATGTATTTGGGGTCATACTTCGCTCCTTCGAACAATCCGTGGAAGAGAGCGTTGGCGTGCCACTTGATACCAACTTCAGGGTAACAGGGCATAAGCAAGACATTAATACCGTCAGGATAGCGCCCAAAACAGCAGATGTTGTACTTCTCAGCGTAAGTCTTGATATCGGTGAAGCCGCCCGCAGTGGAGATTTCGCACTCATCGTGCCTTTGTCGATCCTGGATCTGTTGCGCGCAGCGACGCTGAAGGTGGATGTAACCGAACATCTTTCGGCTAATGACCTATGGCTTCAGCAGATGCGCCAATCCGCATCCAGCGCAGAAGTTAAATTGCATGCGGTACTCCATACGGCAAAAATGCCGCTGGCAGACGCACAAGCCATCGAGATTGGACAGATTATCCCAATTCCGCGAGAGGCGCTCGCAAATATTTCGCTGGTTCAGGGCCTCGGTACAAAAATGATGAGCGATGTAGGCGTAGGAAAGCTTGGCGCTTTCAACAATCAAAAGGTCATCAAGCTAACGGAAGAGCCGCGCCCGGAATTGAGAACCACGGTCGGACGCATTATTCAGTCTGACTGAGAAGCCCACACCGGGTTTACGTCACCCTCCGCAGGCCGCGCTGCGAAAACACCCCGTGCGATAGCCCGGGCCAATACCGTCGCGGATGCATGGCCCAGCTCGAGAGGGTCTCCCATCCCATCTTTCATCTCTCGGGCACTTGTTGAGACCGCAAACACCAGATCGCCATCGAACGGAGTATGCGAAGGCTGAATTGCACGCGCCATTCCGTCATGCGCTGCGGTTGCCATTCTTGTAAGGGCCGCCTTGTCCAACACGCAATCCGTTGCGACAATTGCAATTGTTGTATTTGCCCCTTCTCCGTGGCTCACACTCAGCTTTGTTTCCGAGAGTCCAAGCGGCGGATAGGGCGCTTGTGGTGCACCCAGTCCGCCAAACTCGCCTCCCAACTCAAATCCCCCCGCCCAGAACGCGCGGCTTCCAGGAGACGTGACGCAGCCAACGGGGTTCACGACGACCAGCGCTCCGACTGTGTAGCCCGAGGGCAGTACCAGAGATGCCGATCCAAGCCCGCCCTTCCACCGCGCCGTCAGTGCACCGGTTCCGGCGCCAGACGTGCCGATATCAAAATCATGCGAAGCTCTACCAAAGGCCTCGAGTCCAAGTGCGGAATAGGGATTCCCTCTCCAATCCTTACGCCCGCCATTCAGCAGATCGAAAATAATGGCTGCAGGCACAATCGGCACCCGCACAGGCCCAACCGCAAAGCCACGCCCCGCGGCTTTCAGAGCATCCATAACTCCTGATGCCGCATCCAATCCAAACGCGGACCCTCCCGAAAGAACGAGCGCGTCAACCGCGCTAACCGTTTTGTCGGGCGCGAGGAGCGCAATATCGCGCGTGCCCGGTGCACCACCTCGGATATCAACTGCTGCGGTAAAGGGCCGATCAGAGACAAGGCAGGTAACGCCGGATTTAAGAGTGGCATCAGAAGCGTTGCCCACCCGCAACCCTTCGACATCTGTGATGAGGTTGCGGGGCCCGGGCTTCATCCTCAGATGTGCTCCTTGATCACAGCCGTTGCCTCATCTCCAGTATTGGGTGTGCCACTTGGCTCAATAATCAGAAGATGTGCCTCCTTACGCGCTACGGGGCGATGCTCAACTCCGGCCGGCACCACAAACATCTGACCTTCGCGCAAAGTGATCGTCTCGCCGCGCAGCTCTATATCAACCTCGCCTTTCAAAACGAGAAAAAGATCGTCTGTCTCCTCATGGTCGTGCCACACAAACTCGCCAAGGACTTTGACCACCATAAGATCGTTTCCGTTATACTGGCCGACGATGCGGGGCGCCCAATGCTCATCAAACGTTTCAAGCTTCTCCGCCAAATCTATTTTCTTCACGCCTCTGTCTCCTCTAGATGCACCTTCCGCCGTCCACCTCCATCACCACTCCCGTGATCATACTGGCCTGGTCGGAGCAGAGAAACGCAGCGGCATGACCTATATCTTCAGGTGTCGAGAACCGCCCGAGCGGGATCGTCGAGAGAAACTTCTCTCTCATTTCGGGCGTATCCTCGCCCATGAAGCTTTTCAGCAAAGGTGTTTCGCCCGCCACAGGATTGAGAGCGTTCACACGTATTCCAAAGGGTGCCAGTTCCACCGCCATAGCCTTGGTGGCAGTTATCATCCAGCCTTTGGAGGCATTGTACCAGTTGAGATTGGGCCGGGGCGAAACACCCGCCGTTGAGGCTATGTTGAGGATAGTGCCAAAGCGAGCAGCCTTCATATGAGGCACCAGATGGCGCGCGGAGAGATAGACAGATTTTGCATTCACCGCGAGAACACGATCAAACTCGGCTTCCTCCACATCCTCCATTGGCGTCGGAATATGGGTGATGCCCGCATTGTTGACAAAGACGTCAATCCGGCCAAGCAACGCTAGACCTTCAACGATCAGGCGTCCCATACTCTCACTGTCCGCAACATTCACATGAAGCGCCTTCGCACCCGTTTCGGCAGCAAAAGCTTCCGCCGCTTCCATATTGATGTCCGCTACAACCACCTCCGCGCCTTCAACCAAAAACTGACGCACGATGCCGGCGCCAAAACCGGAAGCTCCCCCGGTAACGATGGCCGTTTTGCCTTCAAGTCTCATAAGCCCCCCAGATTTCTTTTGGCTCACACTCCGCCATAACTGCAGGTTTTCCAAGCCCGCTTTCGGAACACGCTACGCGTAAACGCGCTCACCAAATATGGCCGAGCCAACCCGCACATGAGTGGCACCAAACGCGATGGCCGTCTCGAAATCACCGCTCATGCCAATTGAGAGGCCTGCAACGCCATTGCGTTCTGCAATCTTGGCAAGCAATGCAAAATGGAGGCTCGGCTCTTCTTCAACCGGAGGGATGCACATCAGACCCGCAATGCTGAGATCCATGCCCCGACATGCTGCAACCATGGCGTCAGCCTCCTCCGGCAGAACCCCTGCTTTCTGCGCCTCCGCACCGGTATTCACCTGAACGAACAGATCCGGACACCCACCGAGGGCCTGAGCCTGATTTGCGATCTTTCGGGCAAGCTTTTCGCGATCCACCGTGTGAATTGCGTCAAAAACCTCCATTGCCTGCTTTGTCTTGTTGGTTTGCAGAGGCCCAACCAGATGCACGGCAATATCGCCGTGCGTCTCGCGGAACGATGGCCACTTGCCGGCTGCCTCCTGCACCTTGTTTTCGCCGAATAGTCGGTGTCCCTCATCCAGAACAGCTGCAACGCGCTCAATTGGCTGCACCTTGGAGATCGCAATCAGCTGCACAGAGCCTGCCGCACGGCCCGCTTTTTCCTCTGCCGCCGTAATCCGCTCTCTAATATCTGCCAAACCCATTGCCTGTCTCCACTTTTGCGCGCCACATTTACCGCTCGCGTCCACACTTGACCAGCCGTTCCCGGTTTGACAGCGCCGCCCCATCTCATCAGAGTTCGCACCATGACAACAACTGACAAACTTCGCGCTGAAATCCGCGCTCGCGAGGAGGATCTGGTCGAGCTTACCCGCGATCTGATCCGTATCCCTACATTGAATCCGCCCGGGGAATACTATCGCGAGATCTGCGAGTATATTCAGTCACGACTGAGGAAACACGGCTTTGCCTGCCAAATGATCCGCGCCGAAGGAGCGCCGGGTGATAGTGGTAGATATCCACGCTGGAACCTGATTGCGCGACTTGAAGGCGCGGCTCAGGGAGAAACCGTGCACTTCAACTCCCATATTGATGTGGTGGAAGTTGGCCGAGGCTGGACGGTGGACCCCTTTGAGGGGTTGGTGCGGGATGGGCGCATTTATGGGCGCGGCGCTTGTGACATGAAGGGTGGTCTTGCAGCCTCCGTTATCGCGGCAGAAGCTTTTGCCGATGCGTTTCCCGGTTTCTCAGGCGCAATCGAGATTTCCGCAACAGCCGATGAAGAGACCGGCGGGTATGGCGGCGTGGCCTATCTGGCCGAGCAGGGTCATTTTTCGCCGGAACGTGTCCAACATGTCATCATCCCTGAACCTCTCAATAAGGACCGTATCTGCCTTGGTCACCGTGGCGTCTGGTGGGCCGAGTTGGAAACGCACGGCGCGATAGGCCACGGCTCAATGCCCTTTCTCGGCGATTGTGCCGTGCGTCACATGGGGGCGGTGATCACCGAGATGGAGGAAAGCCTTTTCCCCGCTTTGGCCGAGAAAAAAACCGAAATGCCTGTTGTGCCCGAAGGCGCACGCCAGTCCACGCTTAACATCAACTCGCTCCATGGCGGCCAGGAGGAATTGCCGGAGGATTTCACGGGCTTTCCAGCACCGGTGGTGCCCGATAGCTGCCGTATGGTGATCGATCGGCGCTTCCTGATCGAAGAAAATATTGACGATGTGAAGGCCGAGTTTCTCGCTTTGCTGGAAAAGGTCGGTAAAGAGCGCCCGAAATTCCGTTACGATCTGCGCGACATGCATGAGGTTCAGCCCACGATGACGGCTGAGGACGCCCCCGTCGTCCGGGCTGTTGCCGCCGCCATCGCAGAGACACAAGGCAAACATCCGAGCTATGTTGTTTCGCCTGGAACCTATGACCAGAAGCACATCGATCGTATTGGGCGGCTGAAAAACTGTATTGCGTATGGCCCTGGAATCCTCGATCTCGCGCACCAACCAGATGAGTGGGTGGGCGTGGAGGATATGCTCGATTCTGCCGAGGTGATGGCCCTCTCGCTCCATTCGCTCCTTGCGCCGGGTAAAGACGCAATCCCCATTGACCGGGAGACATAGCTCAGGAACACTTCTGCCAAAGATAAAACAGGGGGGCCGAAGGCCATGAAGACACTGACTTTCACCGCAGCAATGATGCTGGGGGCATCTGTCGCGGCTGCCCAGCAAACCGAACTGACGCTTGGATTACAGCTCGAGCCGCCGCATCTGGATCCAACCGGTGCTGCCGCTGCCGCAATTGACGAGGTGGTTTACGCCAACGTCTACGAGGGGCTCACCCGTTTTGCCGCTGATGGATCGGTTCGGCCCGCCCTTGCCGAAAGCTGGGATATCTCGGATGACGGGATGAGTTACACGTTCAGGCTTCGCTCCGGCGTCACATTCCATGATGGCGCCGAGTTCACGGCAGAAGACGTGAAATTCAGTCTTGAGCGCACCACCGCTGAAGACAGCACAAATGCGCAGAAGGCGCTCTTTGAGGGCATAGAAAGTGTCAACGCCATCGACGACACAACCGTAGAGATCACACTGACGGAACCTGATGGGGCGCTCCTCTTCAACCTCGCCTGGGGCGATGCGGTCATCATTGACGAAAGCGATGTGGAGACGCTGAAGCAGGCCCCTGTCGGCACCGGCCCGTTCAAGTTTTCGAACTGGGTGCAGGGCGATAGCATTGAGTTGGTGGCGAATGACGCCTATTGGGGCGAGCCCGCGAAGCTCACCAAGGCCACCTTCAAGTTCATTTCCGATCCAACGGCGGCTTTTGCAGCCCTGATGGCGGGCGATGTGGATGCCTTTCCGGTGTTTCCCGCACCAGAAAACCTGCCACAATTCGATGCCGATCCGCGCTTTAACGTTATTGTTGGCTCGACCGAGGGCGAGACGATCCTTTCCACCAACAATCAGAACGGCCCACTGGCTGACAAGCGTGTACGTCAGGCCATTGCTCACGCAATCGATCGTCAGGCGATTATCGACGGCGCGATGTTCGGTTACGGCACACCGATTGGTACACATTTTGCCCCGCACAATCCGGCCTATGTGGATCTGACGGGCCTGACTCCGCACGACCCCGAGAAAGCCAAGGCACTTCTGGCCGAGGCAGGATTTGCAGACGGCTTTACAACCACACTGAAGTTGCCCCCCCCCTCCTACGCACGGCGCGGCGGAGAGATCATTGCAGCCCAACTACGCAACGTCGGCATCCAAACAGAGATCAGCAATCTCGAATGGGCGCAGTGGCTGGAACAGGTGTTCCGGGGCAAGGATTTCGGGCTGACGATTGTCAGCCATACGGAGCCGATGGATATCGGCATTTACGCCCGTCCGGATTACTATTTTCAGTACGATGACCCTGTTGTGAGGGCCATGATGTCGGGCCTCGCCTCGATGTCTGTACCAGAGGACAGAACCGCCGTTCTCCAAGCCGTTCAGCGGCGCATTTCAGAAGAATACGTCAACGGCTATCTCTTCCAATTGGCAAAAACCGGCGTGGCGGATGTACGGATTAAAGGGCTCTGGGAAAACTCTCCGACGCAGGCTAATGATCTGACGGAAGTGTACTGGGAGGAATAACCCTCCTGCGCGGATCCCCCTTCGCTTGAGGAAGGCCAGAATGCTCCGATACGCCTTAAAGCGCTTGGTCTCCCTTCTGGGCGCATTGGCGGTCGCGAGCGTTGTGGTTTTCGCAGCGATCGAGGTCATACCAGGAGATCCGGCAGCCTATATGCTGGGGCTGAACGCGGCGCCCGAAACAGTCGCGGCTCTTCGGGCAGAGCTTGGCCTCGATGCCGGCCCGATTGCACGCTACATCAATTGGGTTACCGGCATGCTGCAAGGTGATTTTGGCATCTCCTACACATACCGCACGCCTGTATCAGAAATGGTTGGCGACAGGCTCTGGATCTCTCTGCCGCTCGCCCTCTATGCGCTCGCTCTCTCCACAATCATCGCATTTCCGGTGGGTATATGGGCTGCCTCAAAGCGTGGGACTTCCGTCGATATTGGCATAATGGGCTTTACCCAGCTTGGTGTTGCCATTCCCAACTTCTGGTTCGCAATGATCCTCGTCGTCATTTTCGCGATCAATCTTCGCTGGTTTTCCGCCGGTGGCTTTCCAGGTTGGGGGGGTGGGCTTTTTCCCGGGCTGAAGGCGCTCACTCTCCCGGCAATCGCGCTCGCCCTGCCACAGGCGAGCATCCTCTCCCGTGTCATGCGGTCCGCGCTGGTGGATATGCTGGATCAGGATTTTATGCGCACCGCCCGCGCCAAAGGCCTTACGCAAGGCCAGGCTCTCCGCCGCCATGCGCTACGCAACGCGATGATCCCCGTGCTCACGATCCTCGGCCTCCAATTTTCCTTTTTGCTGGCCGGGGCAATCATCATAGAGAACGTTTTCTTCCTTCCGGGCCTTGGCCGCCTGATCTTTCAGGCTATCGCCCAGCGGGATCTGATCGTCGTGGAAAGCGTCGTCATGATTCTCGTTTTTGCAGTCATCCTCGTTACCTTCCTCGTCGATCTAGCCTATGCCGCTGTCGATCCTCGGCTAAGGGTTCACTAGATGCGCAGCCTTGTGATCGGTGGCCTTCTCGCGGGCACCTTCTTGTTCGCAGCACTGCTGTCCTTTGTGTGGACACCATTCGACGTCACCGAGCTTGATATCGCCGCCAGACTCCAGAAATCTTCTATGGAGCATTGGTTTGGCACCGATCATTTCGGGCGGGATCTTTTCTCGATGATTATGGTCGGTGCCCGCATCTCGCTGGCCGTCGCACTTGTCGCCGTCGGCATCGGCATGGGTCTCGGCGTGCCACTCGGGCTCTTGGCCGCATCCCGTTCCGGCAGTTTGCTCGATGAACTCATCATGCGTTCGAATGATCTGATCTTCGCCTTCCCCTCCCTCCTCATCGCCATCTTGATCACTGCAGTCTTCGGCCCCTCGGCCCTTAACGCCATCATCGCCATCGGCATCTTCAATATTCCTGTTTTCGCCCGCCTGACGCGCGGCGGCGCGCTCTCGCTCTGGACGCGGGATTTCATCCTCGCAGCCCGCGTCGCCGGCAAAGGGCCACTCCGCATCAGCGTCGAACATATCCTGCCCAACATCACCAACCTCCTCATCGTTCAGGGCACTATTCAATTCTCCCTCGGTATTCTGGCGGAAGCCGGACTCTCCTATGTCGGCCTCGGGGCACAGCCGCCCACGCCTAGTTGGGGCCGGATGCTGGCAGAAAGCCAGACGATGATCTCCTTCGCGCCACATCTCGCGCTCTATCCGGGTATCGCAATCATCCTCACGGTCCTCGGGCTAAATCTGATGGGCGATGGGCTGCGAGACATCACAGATCCCCGCATAAGGCGCACCGGGCGATGAGCTTGCTCGATATTAAAGGGCTCAATCTGTCCATCCATAGCACTCAGATCCTGCGCGATGTTTCTCTATCGCTGGAAGAAGGCAAAGTTCTTGGTTTGATCGGCGAAAGTGGCTCGGGCAAGTCAATGACAGCGCTCAGTGTCATGCAGCTTCTCCCAAATGGCGCAGAAATGTCGGGGCAGATCATGTTTGCCGACAGGGACCTCACAGCCCAAACCGAGAGCCAGATGTGCGCTCTCCGTGGCGGAGATATCGGCATGATCTTTCAGGAACCGATGACAGCGCTCAACCCGGTGCAAACCATCGGAGATCAGGTGGCGGAAAGCGTTCGCATTCACAAAGGCTTCGGGCGGCGAGAAGCGCTGATCGAAGCACGCAAAGTGTTAGATAAGGTGGAGCTACCTGCCGCCGAATTTCCCCTCAACCGCTATCCTCACCAGCTCTCCGGCGGCCAGCGCCAGCGCGTGGGTATTGCCGTTTCCATCGCCTGCAACCCCAAACTCCTTATAGCGGATGAGCCTACGACTGCTCTGGATGTAACCACTCAGGCCGAGATTCTGGCACTGATCAAGCGCCTTGTGCTCGAGGATAGAATGGCGGCGATCTTTGTGACGCATGATCTGGCCGTCGTCTCTGATCTTGCCGACAGCATCGCCATAATGAAAAGCGGCGAGATCGTTGAAGCAGGGCCAACCCGAAAGGTGTTGGCCGAGGCAAGCCATCCCTACACTGCCGCATTGCTCGAAGCGTCTGCCCATGCGCCCGAAAGGTTCGACGTCAGTGCAGATACGCCTCTCTTGGAAGTCCGCAGCCTGACCTGCACTTACCCTGGCCGCAGGCAACACCTTCTGCACAAGCCTGATCCAAAGATAGCCGTCAACAAAGTCAGCTTTACTCTGCAACGCGGCGAAAGCCTCGGCCTTGTAGGAGAGTCCGGTTGCGGCAAATCTACGCTTGCCCGCACAATTCTGGGCCTGATCACACCACAATCGGGCCAAATCGCGCTCGATAGCGGAACGGTCCCCAACGGTCAACCAATGCCCCGCCACATGCGTGCGAAGATGCAGGTCGTATTCCAGGATCCCTTCAGTTCATTCAACCCGCGCCACCGCGTCGCCCGTCTGATCACAGAGCCTTTCCATTTACTCCCAAACCCACCAAAAGGCGCGGAACGGGAGAACGCAATTTCCGACGCATTGGCCTCCGTTGGGCTTGCGCCGTCGGATGCCCGAAAATACATCCACGAATTCTCCGGCGGGCAGCGTCAGCGCATTGCTATCGCCCGCGCCCTGATTGCGCGGCCAGAGTTGATCCTGCTCGATGAAGCCGTCTCAGCGCTTGATGTTTCGATCCGCGCACAAATCCTTGATCTTCTCTCGGATCTCGCACAGAAGTTTGGCCTTTCCTATCTTTTCATCAGCCATGACCTCCATGTCGTACGAGCCATCACGGATCGCGTTCTGGTCATGAAAAGTGGAAAGATCGTGGAGAGTGGATCAACAGAAGACGTGCTCCACAATCCTGTGCACCCCTATACAAGGAGCCTTCTGGCTGCAACACCGGTACTCAGTATCTGAGGTTCCAATTTGAAAGCACTTTTATGCAGAGTATCTGGTTCGATTCCACGGAGTATCTCATCGGCGGCGCATGGCTTAAGCCAAACGCAACGCTTGAACTGGGCAATCCTTCAACAGGCGAGAAGCTGGCGGAGATCGCCCGGTGTGGCGCGCTGGAAGTGGATGCAGCCGTTGCAGCTGCAATAACCGCACGCGAAGGTGAATGGGGCCGGATGACGGCACTGGAACGCGGGCGGTGCCTTACCCGGCTTGGCCGGATTGTCGAAACCAGGATCGAAGAATTGGCGCATCTGGAAGCGGCAGATGTGGGCAAACCCCTTACACAAGCTCGCGCCGATGCCCACGCATTGGCACGCTACATGGAGTTCTACGGCGGCGCTGCCGACAAGGTGATGGGCGAGACGATCCCTTATCTGGATGGCCATACAGTCTATACCCTGCGAGAGCCGCACGGTGTGACAGCTCATATTGTGCCTTGGAACTATCCGATGCAGATCATTGGCCGCTCCGTTGGAGCAGCCCTTGCAATGGGCAATGCCTGCGTTCTGAAACCAGCGGAAGAGGCTTGCCTTACGGCTCTGGCCTTCGCCCGGCTTGCAGAGGAGGCGGGCCTGCCGCCCGGTGCTCTGAACGTCGTGCCTGGGCTTGGCGCTGAAGCAGGGGCAGCCCTTTCGAGCCATGAGCATGTTGATCACATCTCATTCACCGGCTCGGTGGCGACGGGTGTTAAGATACAAGAGGCCGCAGCCCATAAGATCACGCCTGTCACATTGGAACTTGGTGGCAAATCCCCTCAACTTGTATTCGATGATGCGGATCTGGACGCAGCCCTGCCATTTCTCGTGAATGCAGGTGTGCAGAACGCTGGCCAAACCTGCTCCGCCGCCTCTCGCATTCTGGTGCAGACCGGTGTTTTTGAAGACGTGAAAGCAAGGATGGCCGAAGCCTACCGCGCCCTCAAGGTCGGTCCGGCAGAGGAGGATCTTTCCGTCGGGCCGCTTATCTCTGCACGTCAGAAAGCAATCGTTGAAGGCTTTCTGAACAAGATCAAACCCAACCAAGTCGTTGCAGCGGGTATTCTGATGGACAGCGCGAAGGGCGGTCATTATGTCCGCCCTACACTCCTCTCCGGCGTGGCACCGGGCGATGATCTGGAGCAACAGGAGATCTTTGGCCCTGTTCAGGTGATTATTCCTTTTGAGACCGAGGAAGAGGGCATTCGCATTGCCAACGGCACGCAATATGGGTTGGTCGCCGGTGTCTGGACCCGCGATGGCGCGCGGCAGATGCGACTCGCCCGGGCGCTCAGAGCAGGCCAGGTTTTTCTTAACAATTACGGTGCTGGCGGCGGGGTAGAACTCCCCTTCGGAGGAGTGGGCCATTCAGGCCACGGGCGCGAAAAGGGGTTTGAGGCGCTTTATGGATTCTCCACACTAAAAACTGTGGCAGCGCATCACGGCTAGCGTATGATCACCCGGCTTTCATGCCGTAAGCGATTGGCGATCCAGATGAGGTCCTGCAACCGAAAGGCCACGCACCCTTCTGTCGGATAGCGCGGCCTTCTCCAGGAATGGAGAAATATGGCACTACCTGCCCCTTTTTCCGCAAAGGGCCAGTTGTAATCCGTGATCAGGATCAGATCGTAAAGAGGATCTGGGCGTGCAAGCCTCTCGCTGGAGTAAGTGCCGGCCCCCGCACCCGGCAGATAGTGATTGTACTCTGCATCCCGCGGATCATCGGACCAGCGATCGAACGGGCCAATGGGCTTTGCCCAATCAGGCAGCGCACCGCGCGCGATCCTATCTGACCGGTACAGCATTCCGATCACGCGGTGGCATCCCAAAGGGCTGGCCTGATCACCCTCCCGCTTTGCTGCCGTGCGCCCACCGCGGCCAATTGCGCACGGAAACAGACGCCCTGAAAACCGCGCGCCCCACTCAGAAGCAACGACATCCAGCGCCTTCAAAGCAGATGCCCTGATTTCATTGCCTTGGTCGCAAGATACCCTTCGTTCTCGGGCCGCGCTCCAACCTTCAACGCAACGCGCTCTGCCACAACGATCCCGTTGCTCTGCATGCGCTCCACCTTCGCCGGGTTATTCGTCATCAGCCGCACAGAGCGTACGCCGACAGACTTCAGCATCTCTGCTCCTATCCGAAAATCGCGCTCATCATCCTCAAATCCAAGACGGTGATTGGCTTCAACCGTATCAAACCCCTGATCCTGCAAAGCGTAGGCGCGCATCTTGTTGGCCAGCCCGATCCCCCGCCCTTCCTGATTGAGATACAGGAGTATGCCCGCGCCCTCGGTTCCCATCTGCGCCAGCGCCGCATCCAATTGTGCACCGCAATCACATTTCAACGAGCCTATCACATCGCCTGTAAAACAAGCGGAATGGAGGCGCGTCAGCACAGGTTGCGCTCGATCCGGCGCGCCGATTTCAATTGCGTAATGCTCTTCACCACCATCTTTCGGGCGGAACACGCGCACACGCCCGGCTGAATGAGTAGCCAAGGGTACGCGTGCGGCAGCCACCTCCAGAAGCTCAGGAAGATGTGGATTCAGATGCGAAATATCGAGGCGTGTAAGGTCATTATCCAGCGCCGATGCCGCGCCATCTGAAAGCTGAACAACCACAACGGCCGGGATTAGGTGAGCCGATTTACAAAGCCGGATTGCGGCGCGGTGAAGGGCAGCATCTCCCTCTCTGACGCTCTGAAACGGTCCCTTCAGCGGAGTTGCCATATCTGAAACTGGATCGGCAACGGCATGCACCCAACGACATTCAGCATCCTTTGGCAAGAACAGCCGCGCAATGTCGCCATCATAGGCACGCGCTTTAAGCGTTTCTGCACGGCGACGCGTAATTGCCAGCTCTGGCCATCCCAATTCGCGCAGATCAGCCAACCGCTCAGGGCTCAAAACCTCTGCAGCTTGCACCAACGCCGAGGCACTTCCGTCCGTCAGAACCACCGCAGCGCCCATCCGCAGATCGCTCCGCGCACGCGCCACCCTTTCGGCGTCTGTAAGAAATAGCCCCACGCGCTGACACTCCCGTGATCCGATCTTTCAATGCGTTTCAATCCTATATCCCGGCCTCCCGGAAATTGAAACAAAGCCGGGGCGCGACACACTTGAGCGTGAGAAACGCCAGTCTGCCTTGCTCCGAAGCTCACGGAACCGCATTTTAACTTCAACGCAGCAAAGGGCCAAAATGATGAGCAACTTGAAAAAGATACTGATGGTGGACGACGATGAAGATCTGCGCGAAGCCCTTGCTGATCAGCTTGTGCTCACGGAAGAGTTCGACGTTTTTGAAGCCGAAGACGGTGGAACCGGGTTGGAGCGGGCCAAAGAAGGCCATTACGATCTGATTATCCTGGACGTTGGTCTGCCCGATATGGATGGTCGGGAGCTGTGCCGCCTGATGCGCAAGGGCGGTGTGAAGTCTCCGATCCTGATGCTGACGGGCCACAACACAGATGCGGACACAATCCTCGGACTCGATGCCGGCGCCAATGACTACGTAGCTAAACCCTTCAAATTCCCCGTCCTTCTGGCCCGTATCCGCGCTCAGTTACGGCAACACGAGCAATCGGAAGACGCTGTTTTCAACGTTGGCCCCTATACTTTCAAACCTGCTGCCAAGATGCTGGTTGATGAGCAGGAAAAGAAAATCCGGCTGACGGAAAAGGAGACGAACATACTGAAATTCCTCTACCGCGCGGAAAGCGGGGTTGTTGCCCGCGATACACTTCTGCACGAGGTTTGGGGTTACAATGCGGGTGTCACGACACATACACTTGAAACGCATATCTACCGTTTGCGCCAGAAGATCGAGCCCGATCCCTCGAATGCGCGTATTCTGGTAACCGAAAGCGGTGGCTACCGGCTTTCGATATAGATCCCTTCTGCGCCGGGGTTATGGCGCAACCTCCCTGTTGGACTTGGCCCGAGCTTCGCGCTCGGGCTCTTTTTCTATCGACAGGTCGGCCAGCGGCCCTGCGCAAAATGGAAGTGATCGGCGTGCAAGCTGTTGTAATCCGGCGATAAAACTGTGCGGAAATAGGTGCATGCAGAATCGCGGATTTCCCTCCAGAAGGCTTCTGTTTCCGGTGAGCTGTTCCAGCTGGATCTGAGAGAGAGTGTGCGACCGTCTTCGAGGCGGACCGCTGAAATGTCGATCGCACTGGCGGTTGCGTGGGCGCTCATGGCCGTGGAATTGCCGCGGCTGGTGCGCATGGAGCGGCAGGAATAGCTGCTAAAGTGCTGAATTTCGGCGACTCTACTACCGAGATGTGCTGTTGCAGCTGGCTGCACGGAATGACGGGCCCACATGCCGAGGCGCAGGGCAATTGCGCAGCGTGTTTCCACCGGTTGGACCCTTGCACCGGCTATTTCCGACACCAGAGCTCTGTTGCGAATATGACAGATTTCACTGTGTTCTCTGTCACTTAGCCAGGCTTGCGCAGCACCCTCCATCATATCCAGAGCGGCTCTGCACTGTTGCGGATCTGCCGCTGTGCGGGTGAGCTTCAGCGGGGTTATCGGAGTTGTGGCGAGGTTGGGGTTGAGCGGTGTGAACGGGTTCCAGCGATCATCCTGAAGCGCTGCGCTGACGCTGAGGACCAGCGCGATTGCCGCCACGCCGAGGGCAATCCGCCACACAAAACCGGGCGATGGGCCGCGTGAGGACCGCCTGACCTGAGGTGCGTTAACTTTTTTCTGGCGAAGTGCTGGGGGCGGCATTTCAAAGCTGGGTTTGGTATGGGTTCGGTAAGGGTTTGGTAGTGCAAAATTTCCGGCCCTTAACGCGTGCGGCGTATCGTTCGATGAGCATTAACGCTTTACCTCCGGCATCAAAAGGACAAGCTTAGAGCAAAACAGGGAGACGTAAAATGACACGATTTTCAAAAGTAGCACTCTCGGCCTGTCTGGCCATCGGAATGAGCGCGACAAGCGCCATTGCGCAGGATGTAACGCTGCGCTTTCAGCACTTCATTTCCCCCAAGGGATCGGTGCCCGCGTTCTTCATGGCCCCCTGGGCCGATAAGGTGATGGAAGAAAGCAATGGCCGGATCAAGGTGGAGCTTTATCCGGGGATGCAGCTGGGGGGCAAACCGCCCGCGATTTACGACCAGATCCGCGACGGCGTGATCGACGGTGGCTGGACGATCCCTTCTTACAATCCCGGCCGCTTCCCGGAAGCCGAGGCGCTGGAACTGCCCTTCATCACCGGGCTGGATGCGGAAGCCTCTTCCCGTGCCGCGTGGGAATATGCAGAGAAATACCTGATGGAGCGCATGAGCGATGTGCATCTTCTGGCGGTGCATGTGCATGGGCCGGGCATCATCCACAAGCGGGGCGAGCCGGTAAAGACGGTTGCTGATTTCACCGGGTTGAAACTGCGCGGGCCTTCGCGACAGGCCAATACGCTGCTCGAAGCGATGGGTGCAACCCCGGTGGGCATGCCCGTACCGGCCTTTCCCGAAGCGCTTTCCAAGGGTGTGGTGGATGGTGGTGTGATCCCGTGGGAGATCGTGCCTGCTCTGAAGGTGCAGGAACTTGCCGACAGCCACACGAGCATCGCGGGTGAGCGTTCACTTTACAACACGTTCTTCATCTGGGCGATGAACAAATCGAGCTATGAAAACCTGCCCGCTGATCTGAAGGCCATCATTGATGCCAATTCCGGCCTTGAGGCTTCGGCATGGGCCGGGCGCGCCATGGATGAGGGCGACACGCTGGCGGAGAAGCTGGTGGCGGATACCGACAACGCTGTTCACGTGATGGATGCGGCGGAAGTTGCGAAGATCCAAACGCTTGGGGACGCGCAGATTGCAGCCTGGATCGAAGACATGAACAGCAAGGGGCTTGATGGCGAAGCCATGGTAGAAGATGTGCGCGCGCTGATGACAAAACACGCTGGCCAATAAGCCGAAACAGGACTGTGCGAGGCCAATTGGCCCCGCACAGTTTGCCCACTCTGCCCCCCGGCGAGAGTGTGCATAAAACCCGAACACTCGTGACGCAGCTCTTGTTTGATGTTCCGTGACGGGGCGAAGAGAGTGTTCCTGCAGACTACCCAAACGGTAAGAGACAAGGTGAACGCGTCTGGCCTCGGTATTGGCGGCGGGGAACACCCCCCTCAGAGTGTTCCCCGCGCGCATTCGATGCTTCTCTTGTAGAACAACCGCACCACCCAAGCCCGGTTGTTTTACATTCCTCTCCGGCAACCTCGATATCCTCAGCCACAGCAAGCCACCCAAACTGGCCTGACCAAGAAAAAAGGTATTCGGAAAGCGCATCCTGCGACTGGTGGCATCAGAAACCGGCCTCGGAGCCCTTGGATCTGAATACCTTCTGTGAAGACCGATGAGGCTTTCTAGCCCGCTTCACACCCTCTCTATGCCCCATCCAAGCGGAAAATGCAAAGAGTGTTTACTCGCAATTTTAGGATTAACTATCTGTTTAGAAAGGATAATGTTTCTTTGAAACGAGAAAGGGCGGCGCAATTGCACCGCCCTCTTGCGCAAGCAGGTTACGCAATATCCCTTAGCGGGAGATGATCGCCTCGATGCGGCGCTTCTTGTTTGACGTAGTGTCGTCGCCTTCCAGAACGTTCTTCACGAGAGCGAGTTGACCGAGTGTCAGATCACCCATGGAAACATCTTCGATACCCAGTTGGGAGAAGGAGTTGTTGATGGCCTGCTCCAGCATGGAGAGTTCCTGATCCATAGCAACAGCGGCTGGCGCGAATGCTGCGGCAGAGAGAGCAACGGCAGTGGAGAGTGCGATAAGGTTGCGTTTCATGATGTCCTCACAAAGTTTATTGTTTCGACGCAGCCGTACAGTGGCTTGCGCCCTGACCATTGCCGTTGCGGTATGGTTTCTCAACTCACGTTTCTGATCACGAAAAATAACAAAAAATTTACTTGACAGATTTTATAACACTTCCGTGATGAAGGTTTCGTATGCAATAAAGTCATATTTTACAGTTGGTTGAGGCGAGATTTGCAATAAAACTCACGGGAATATGGGGGATGGGCTTCTGTGTTACATTACAGGACCAGCCGAAGCGTGGCGTTTGTTTCGTTCCAGCCTCTCTCAACACAAAAAATTTTTTTCTCAATCAGATGTACGATTTCTGTTGGCTGTTGCCAAAATCAACAAAAAAGCCGCCAAGACGGCGGCTTTCAGGCATAAATATAAGTTGAATCAAGCGTCGAGCGGACGGAAATCCAGCGCGGTTCCGTTGATACAGTGCACCAGCTGCCTCTCTACTACGAGGATGTGGCCAAGATGGCTTCCGCATCGCCGACAATGCGCCTCTATCATCGTCCGGGCGTTGGACGGGTTCATTGTGTAGTTTGCAGCCTTATCGATATCCATCAGCACGGCATTGGGTTGCGCATGGGCAAAGAAAACCCAGCCCTTGTCCAGTTCAACCTTCCATTCGGAATGGTAGACATGCAGTTCGCAGCCCTGACAATGATAGGCACCGGCGCGCGTTTCCTTCCAGAGCGGGCTGGATTTGGGCCATTCTGTCCCACCCCTCCGCAGTATTTCGTACTGATCGGGCTCCAGTCGATCCTGCCACTCCTCGTCCGTGAACTGGACCTCATAGGCAAAATCACCGCCCTGTGTATTCGGTTTGGCACTTACCGCGCCAGCAAGTGGCAAAGCCGCCCCAACGGACGCCGCCGAAGCCAGAAAGGCGCGGCGATTGTGCATTTTTTTCTGCATCGGTGGTTCCTCCAGATTACTACGTCAGAGGACCCTAGCATGCGTGAGTTCACACGACCAACAAGGCCGCGTGAACTCACGGGAAACTGATCAATGCCAAGCCCTTGGGAGGACAGGGAAAATCCGATCAGTAGCGATAGTGCTCCGGCTTGAAGGGGCCCGCGGGCGTCACACCGATATAGTCGGCCTGCTCTGACGACAGCTCTGTCAGTTTCACGCCGATGCGGCCGAGATGGAGACGAGCGACCTTTTCATCGAGATGCTTGGGCAGAATGTGCACCGTGTTATCGTACTGATCACCGCGCTGCCAAAGCTCCATCTGCGCCAGAACCTGATTGGTGAAGCTGGCCGACATCACGAAAGACGGGTGGCCGGTGGCGTTGCCGAGATTGAGCAGACGGCCCTGGGAAAGCAGGATCATTCGGTTGCCCGAAGGCATCTCGATCATGTCCACCTGATCCTTGATGTTGGTCCATTTGTGGTTTTTCAGCGCGGCCACCTGAATCTCATTGTCGAAATGGCCTATATTGCCGACGATGGCCATATCCTTCATCTCGCGCATATGTTCGAGCCGGATAACATCCTTGTTGCCGGTGGTGGTGACGAAGATATCGGCCTTTGAGACGACATCTTCGAGGACAACAACCTCGAACCCGTCCATCGCGGCCTGAAGCGCGCAGATCGGGTCCACCTCGGTGACCTGAACCCGGGCGCCTGCACCGCGAAGCGAAGCAGCCGAGCCTTTGCCGACATCGCCGTAGCCGAGCACGACGGCATTTTTGCCAGCCATCATCGTATCCGTGGCGCGGCGGATACCATCCACGAGGCTTTCCTTGCATCCGTATTTGTTGTCGAATTTCGACTTTGTCACGCTGTCATTCACGTTGATCGCGGGGAAGGGCAGCTGGCCGGTCTTTTCAAGCTCATAGAGCCGATGGACGCCCGTTGTCGTCTCTTCCGAGACGCCCTTGATCGCGTCCCGCGTTTTGGTGAACCAACCGGGGCTTGCGGCCATGCGTTTCTTGATCTGTGCCTTGATCACCTCTTCCTCTTCGGAACTTGGCACAGGGATGATATCTTCCCCGGCCTCCGCGCGGGCACCGAGCAGCACGTATAGCGTTGCATCACCGCCATCATCGAGGATCAGGTTCGGGCCTTCAGGGAACATGAACGACTTGTCGAGATAATCCCAATGTTCTTCGAGAGACTGGCCCTTGATCGCAAAAACAGGCGTGCCGCCCGCAGCGATGGCTGCTGCTGCGTGATCCTGCGTGGAGAAGATATTGCACGACGCCCAGCGAACATCCGCGCCGAGATCGTTAAGCGTCTCGATCAGCACGGCTGTCTGGATCGTCATGTGCAGCGAGCCGACGATGCGGGCACCCGCCAGCGGTTTGGCTTCACCAAATTCTTCCCGCAGAGCCATCAGGCCCGGCATCTCCGTCTCTGCGATATCCAGTTCCTTGCGGCCGAACTCGGCGAGGCTGATGTCCTTCACGATGTAATCATTGGGCATGGTGCAATTCCTTTGCAGGCTCCGGTTGTGCGGGCAGATAGCACCCTGATGGGGCATCGGCAATGTATGATGCTGCACAGGCCGACAAAGAGGTTGAGATTTGGTTTCGCAACGTGAATTGGCGTGCTATCCGCGCACTGAAATTGTAGAGGCGGCAAGATGGCTCAACGCGCATGGCAACGTATGCTTTCCGGACGGCGGCTGGATCTGCTGGATCCCGCACCTCTGGATATCGAGATCGAGGATATCGCGCACGGGCTGGCCTTTGTGGCACGGTGGAATGGGCAGACGGTCGGGGAATATCCCTATTCGGTGGCTGAGCATTCCCTGCTGGTGGAGCAGCTTTTCGGGCTGGTGGCCCCCAAGGCACCAGTGAGGTGGCGGATGGCAGCCCTAGTGCATGATGCGCCCGAATACGTGATCGGCGATATGATCTCTCCTGTGAAAGCGGCTGTGGGGCCTGCCTACAAGGCCATGGATGTGCGGCTGGCAGCTGCGGTGCATCTGCGGTTCGGCTTGCCTGCAGAAATCCCCGCATCCGTGAAAAAGCAGATCAAACGTGCCGATAGGATCAGCGCCTGGCTGGAGGCCGTGCAGATTGCCGGTTTCGCGGAAGCGGAAGCCAACAGGCTTTTCGGCGCACCACGCTTTCCAGAACTGGACGGCTTTTCGCTCAATCCGCGACCGCCGATGGAGGTGAAGCACGACTTTCTGACGCGCTTTGCAGAGCTTGAGGCCGCGATGAGCGCGTAGCAGCGATAACCAGGTTGATCCTCCCCTTCTGAACTGCTCCGCCCTTCATTCGGGTATGAACACAGCTCAAAGACCGACAAAAAACCGGATAATGAAGGCGTTTGCCAGATCCACGAAGAACGCGGAGACGAGCGGCAGCACGACAAAGGCAAGCGGTGCTGCCCCGTAGCGTTTGGTGACGGAGGACATATTGGCGATGGCGGTGGGTGTCGCCCCGAGAGCGAAACCCGCGAAGCCCGCACTCAACACCGCTGCGGGGTAATCGCGACCGACGAGACGGAAAAAGGCGAAGAAGATGAACGCCACTGTCATTGCAACCTGCATTGCCAGCACGCCCAGCAGGGGCCCACCGAGCTCGCTGAGCGTCCAGAGTTGCATGCTCATCAGCGACATCGCGAGAAAGACGGATAGGGTATAGTCCGAGATCACAGCCAGTGCGTTGCTGCCTGCGGGCCACGGCAGCTTGGGGAGGAGATAGGGGATTGTGTTGGACATGATGATGCCGACAAGCAGGCAGGGTACGAAAAGCGGTAGTTTCAGCCCCATTTCCGCAATCACAATATTGGCAATATAGCCGAGCAGAATCGCGACATGAGCTGCCAGTGTCGCGCGCATCAGGCTGACATGGTTGACCTGATCCTCGGGTTCGCCCGCTTCCGCATACTCGAGCCCCACAACGGGGGCTGCCCCCTCTTCTCCTTGAAGATTATTTTGGTCGATAAGCCGTTTTGCAATCGGCCCTCCGATAAGCGCCGCCATCACAAGGCCCAGCGTGGCCGTCGCGATGCCAACCTCCGCTGCCGCCGCAAAGCCAGTTACCTCTTCGATCTGCGGGCCCCAGGCTATAGCAGTGCCGTGCCCCCCGATCAGAGAAGCAGACCCGAGGAGAACAGAAACAGGTGTAGGCAATTCGAATATAACAGCCCCTGCAAACGCCACAAGATTTTGGAGAACCATGAAAGCCAGCGTCAGGCCGAGAAGCGTAATGAGCAAGCGCCCCCCACGGAAGAGATCGGCAATGCGTGCGTTAAGCCCGATAGTGGAGAAAAAGACGACCAGCAGGTAATCTCGAACTGCGAGGTCGAACACGATCTGCACGTTCGCAAAGACAAAGAGCCCCCACGTGACAAGGGCAACCGCAATTCCTCCTGAGACCGGCTCAGGAATGCTGTAGTTCCGCAAAAAGGCAACGCTGCGTGTCAGAAAGGCGCCAAGGAAAAAGACGATAAAGCCAAGGGTAACGGCTATAAAGGCAGGGACTTCTATTTCGGTCATCTCGAAGGTTCTCTCAAGCGATTTAGGCTGCGCGTACTTCGCTCATCTTTACTGTGCTAAGCAAGGTCTTAGCCGCGCAAACGACAGGCGGTGATATTCGGCTGATCCCACGCGTATCCAGCGGTAATCCCGCCGAAATTTAGGGGTGTGCGGAAGTAGAGTTTTCTCGAAGGTGAATGAGGAGCTTCTGATGAAGAAATCAAAGTACAGCGAAGCCCAGATCATGGCGATCTTGAAGCAGGCAGAGAACGGCGTGCCGGTTGCTGATCTTTGCCGCGAGCATGGCATGAGCAGTGCGAGCTTCTACAAGTGGCGCTCCAAGTACGGCGGCATGGACGCGTCGTTGATTTCGCGGATGAAAGCGCTGGACGAAGAGAACAAGCGGCTGAAGAAGATGTATGCCGAGAAGAGCATGCAGAACGATCTGTTGAAGGAAGCCTTAGGAAAAAAGTGGTGAGGCCGTCTCAAAGACGCGAGATGGCCGAATGGGCGGTGCGCTACCGATCCGCCAGCATCGCTCTGGCATGCAGAGCGTTCTCGATCAGCGAGACATGCTATCGATATCAGCCGAAGCTCAGCGATGAGAATGAGTTGATTGCAGATTGGCTGGTCGCGCTGACGAACGCCAAGAAGGCCTGGAGGTTCGGCCTGTGCTTTCTGCATTTGCGGAACGTCAAAGGCTTTGGCTGGAACCCCAAGCGGGTCTACCGCATCTATCGTGAGCTGAAGCTGAACATGCGGATCAAGCCTGGGAAACGGCTGCAACGGGAGAAGCCTGAACCCTTGGCCGTGCCGGAGGCACCAAACGAGGTTTGGTCGATGGACTTCATGGCGGATCAGCTTGCAGACGGTCGTTCATTCCGCACGCTGAATGTCATTGATGACTTCACCCGAGAGGGATTGGCCATTGAGGTCGACTTCTCGTTACCCTCAGAGCGCGTTGTCCGCACGCTGAACCAAATTATAGCGTGGCGCGGTAAACCCTTCACCATTCGTGTGGACAACGGCCCCGACTATGTCAGTGCCAGGCTTCAGAACTGGGCGGAGGAAGCCGGGATCGGTTTGCTCTATATCCAGCCCGGCAAGCCGCAACAGAACGCCTATGTCGAATGCTATAACAGAACAGTCCGGACGGAATGGCTGGGGCGATATCACTTCAACAGCATCGAGGAGGTGCAGGAACACGCCACGCGCCGGCTCTGGACTTACAACAACGAAAGACCAAACATGGGGATCGGCGGGATGACCCCGATACAGAAACTAGAAGCAGCTTAGATGCTGCTGATGCGACACTCTAAAAATGGGAGGATTACCACTTGAAGTTTTCCGATCTCAGATAGCTACGCCCGAAGCAAGAGCGTTTCTCGCAGTCAAACGCGTGGGTGTTCATATTGGCCTAGCGCCTTTCAGCGATGCAAACACAGCCTGCCGGGCAATGGTGGAGATTACACTGAAGAACGACCGCACAGTGCTATCCAGCACAAGGCCCCGGCGGCGGCGGTGGAATCAGCAGATGCAGATGGGCTAGATGCATGATAAAGTTCGGAAAACCTAGACCGACCCCGGGACTCTTTGGGTAGCCCATCACGGCCGCGGGCGCTTTGATCTGAAGTGGCTCATAGAAATGAGGCTGGCCACGCCGATACTCTACTTGGGCTTCGCCAGTTTCTCTGAGGCCGTTGAAATGGCGGATCTAAACGCAGTTGAGTCTTGAATTCGCGCTTGAAGCGCGGCTAACGTCAGTGTCTGACGGGGTTCAGCTAGGACATCACTGTTGCTATCGCCCGTTGGAAAAACAGGTTGTACTCCGTCGTCTGCATCGGCGTTGTCCTGCATGATCTCAACCTGTTGGGACCCCACATTTTGAAGATCATCTTCGTTGAATGTGAGTATACGCGTTAAAGGCTTTAGTGATGGATCCAGACCATCCATCGAGACCTCAGTAATATTTCTGCTAAATAGTGCAAGGTTGTTTCGGTCCGGATCATCCTCCTGCAGCGATTTCAATGATGCAAAAGCATTTTCTATTGCGCCGAGGTTAACATATGCATCAGCTCGCAACCTAGCTGCTGCCTCATCGGATAGGCCCTCGAGTTGCTGTAAGGCCTCGGTCGGCTGGCCTGTTGCCAGCAGTGCCGTTGCAAGCAGCCTACGGTCTTGAGAACTTGGCAAGATCGGAAGCTCTTCCATCAGATTAAGTGCTACGTTCGGCAAGCCCTTTTCCAAAAGATCTTTGGCCAGGTCATTTCGTAGACCGACACCATCCCGGCCCCCATCTAGGATAAATTGATTCTGAAGAACGAGCCTCACAAATGCCGTCGGGCTCGTAGTTGTCTGGTCTATAATACGCAAACCGTGACGCCCCAATCGTTTGACGTCATCCAACCTTTCGGGGTTTCCGCGAGCAAAACGACGCAGCCTCTCAAACGCACTACTTGAATTTCCAGCGCCGAAATCCAACCGCGCAAGTGCAAGCTCAACATCACCCTCGGCCAAACCTCCACGATGATGGCGTTTCATGCTTTCAAGATCATCAAACAGGGTCTGAGGAATTGGGGTTCCTTCTTCCAGAACAGCCTCTGCCTGCATAAGCAGCATCGCAAGCCTGTCAACCTCGAGATTAGCATTCTGTTGGATCTCGTCGAGTAGCTCGGCTGCCTCATTGGTACGACCGAGGTCAGAAGCGACCCGCGCACGCACAACACCTTCTCGCGCGCTCATTTCGCCTGGTGTTCTGTCAAGAATACGCATTATGGAGTCTGCGTGATCGGCCCCATTTTGCTCGAGTGTATGCCGGACGATCTCCTCCCCGACTAAACGACGCAGGCTTTTGGGGAGTTCAGAAAATGCAGCAAGAATGCCTTCGGATCGTTCGGTTCCAGGTTCAAGCCGCTCCATTCCGGCAACTGCTCTCCACAGCGACACTCTGCCAACGCAATCGCGCGTATTTGTTAGTACGCCTTCACCGGAAACCTCGCGCCCCTCGACAACACGGGCAAGATCGCGCAGCAGCAATGCTTTCTCATCTTCCATTCCCGGCACAAGGCCCAGAATGCTTTCTGCTTCGCGACCAAAACCGATGCTTATATAATATTTTGCAAGCGTATAAACGACCTGTCCGTCAATTGTGCCATAGTCTGACACAAGTGCTCTGCGGAGGGCACCAATTTCGTCACCTATAGGTTCTCCCGCCCCCCATTCCCGAACATCAAGATACCGATCTTGAGGGCAGGTTATATCAACGGCCGTTCTGGAATTCTCAACATCAATCTCATCAAGGGGTGTTCTTGTCTGAACCTGGCTTTCAAGCCGTTCATCCATCATTTCACTTGGTATCGCGATTTGGGCAAAGGGATTGTTCTGCAGGCTCCGAATTTCAGATTGATTGTTCGGCTTCTCATCGCCGATATCCGCCATTTCTGGTCTCTCGGCAGAAACGGAATTGTCGGCCGAGGTCTTTCCCAGTTCCCGTGTGGAAAGCAGCGGTTGTTCTGTATTGGATTGGTTTGGATGAAGATTGCTCACAGAGGGCAGGGTAGGTGTAAAAGAAAGAGAGGCCGCCAAATCTGAAAACTCTATTAGTCCCTCCTCAGCTGCGCGTGTAAGTTGAGCAACGAGACCCTGTCGGGTGTTCCCTAGATTTGAGGCTTCCGGTGTTTGCTTAGGTGATGTTTCAATAGCGTCCCCGCTTTGTGAGGGCCCGAGAGAACTAAGCTGATTGGTAGTTTTAAGCAGAGTTGACGAGGGTGCAGTAGCGAGTGGAACCTGATCTGATTCCCGAACAGCCGCCAAGTCTGCACTTGTTTCTAAAGGCTCACCTTTTGGCTCGCTTGCTGAAAGAACACGCCGACCGGCGGGAGCATTTTTATTGCCCTCTGCACGTTTGACATCCACAGCCAAAAATCGGCTGCCGATGCGTGAAACTTCTATCTTGCACGAACACGCTAGTGTCAGATCTAGAGCCGCGCCAATTGCTCTGTTTTTTCCCTCAACGGCAACGATGCGCGTGCGTGGCATTCGGTCGAAAATTTGATCCATTGAGAATTCTGCGCGAACGCCAGGAAAACTGACGGTCGCTGTACGACCATCCTGCGCTATAGCCCAAGAGGTGCCGGATGGAACGGTAACAAGAAGGCGTGAATACTCGGGATGCTCTGCAGACCGAACAATCAACTGGTCTTGCGACAAGGCCACCAGAGGCATGTTGATGACTAAACTCAGGATGACAGTTACAAATATACGCATGATCAAGCCGCCTCTTTCTTGCCGCCGCGGAGTGCTTCCTCCAATTGATTGAAGCTTGGTCGACGATCATGAGGAGTGTTTTGCCGTCCAACTTCCACACATATATTTGGGGGATGTTTATGGAGATTGGCCACCAATACTTCACGTATCAGATTGTAAAAGTGTTGATCTTCAGAGACTACCGAAGCTACCCGCGCAGAAAACGGACCAACAAGACCATAGGCGAGAAATACTCCAAGAAAAGTTCCAACAAGAGCTCCACCAATCATCTTGCCAAGAACTTCAGGGGGCTGATCAATTGAGGCCATGGTTTTGATGACCCCGAGAACAGCCGCAACGATACCTAGCGCAGGCAAACCGTCGGCAATGGCTTGAAGTGCGTGAGACGAATGCTCCGCGTGATGTTGCTGGGCCTCCATTCGCTTGTCGAGAAGCTCTTCCACCTGATGAGGGTCATCATAGTTCATTGAAGCAGAACGAAGAGTGTCGCAAATCAGATCGATTGCTTCGTGATCCGCCAGAATTCGCGGGAATTCTGCAAATATATCACTCTCTTGAGGTGTCTCGATATGACCTTCCAGTTCAAGCGGGTTTTGGCGTGCGACGCGGATCAAGCGAAACAAAAGGACCAGCAAATCCTCATAATCCTGAGCGTTCCATGAAGGTCCTTTGAAGACCTTACCAATGTCTTTCATAGTTTGTTTGACGCCGTGAAGATCGTTCGAGATAATGAATGCACCAAGTGCGGCACCTCCAATCATCATCATCTCAAAGGGAAGGCTGCCGAGGATAATTCCCATCTTCCCACCGGCGATCAGATACCCACCGAAGACCATGACAAATACAATACCGATGCCAAGAAATCCGAACATGCTTTTTGCCACTCACTTGGATTAGGAAACCGTTCAGTAGCTTAGCAGCGTTACTCTTAATAATTCCTCAAGTCCCGTGCTATTCTGTGGGAGCATTCATGTTTCTCGACGCCATCAGAACGCTTACTGAGTATGCTGTTTCGGTAGTCATTGAGGTTAGAATCTCTGCGGCGGATTCGGGTGCCATTCGAATTAGAAAGCCAGCTGCAAACACTGGATCCATGGCATCAAATACTTCAGCGGCTTTCTTCGGTTTCATATTCTGGTAAACTGCAGTTAATTGTTGCAGGTCCTTTTCGGCCGCATTGTCGGCGATCGCCAAGGTTGCTGCGAGACGTTCCTCTGCCTCAATCAGAGCGATGCGCCGCTTCTCGAATTCCTCTTCTGCTATCTTGAGAAGCGCCTGGCGTTCTACAAGGCGTCTCTCGCTTTCCTTTACCTGCTTATCTCTCTCTCTTAAGGCCTCCAGCAACACATCCGTATCGGCCGAGTTGTCGCCCTCCATCGATTCCGAGGAAGCCAATTGTGTCTCGCCCAGTTGCTGCGCCATGGCGGCACCAGCTGCAGAAAGGCGTAGAGCACTGGATAATACAAAGCAGCCTATAATAAGTGCCAGTGCGAAGCTGCGCGGTGGTTTTTCGAATATAGTGCGCCTTCCGCTCATGATGCAGTAGCCTCAGCAAGCCCACGCAGCCTCGTTATCAGAGCAGATTTTGTAACTTCAGCTGACTTCCCCAGAGCTGGTCCTGTTTGCTCGGCCTTGGTTACATCTTTCTCACGATTAATTTCCAAGGATGGGGTCGTTTGGGTGAAATCATCAAGGGAAAGGGAGCTGCCCTGCTTGAAGATGTTGTCAGTAGCGATCGGTTTTGCGGGCGCTTCCCGCCTCTCCCGGATGGCATGTGTCGGCTGGGAAACAACTTCTGTAGCTGCGGCTGATTGCTGTGCCTTTGCACCTGGAGACGCAGAAATCTTGGCCTTCTGAACGGTTGTAAGGATTATCTCCAGTTTCTTTGCCGCAACATCAGCCCGCATCGTTAATTCTTTCAGTTCACGTGTTTGGGCGCCAGTTTGCGATTTGGCAGAAGCAAGCGAAGCTCGCGTCTCATCTACTTGCGCCGATAGGCTTGCGATAGCACCACCAAGGCCTTTGTCCAGATTCTTGAGGGCAGTCAGCCTACGCGACAACACCCAGCAGTAGAGAGCGGCGGTGCTGGCAGCCGCAATCAATAGTCCGTCTGCAATAAGTTCCATTGGAAGGCTCCTAGTTGAGGATAAATTCAGTGATAAGGAGGTCGCGTACCTGACCTTCTCCCAAGACGATTTGAATACGTCGAAGCATTTGGGCCCGCAGAAGGGGGAGTGCTCCAGGATCTTGAAGTTCTGATTCTTCGACCGCGCGGAGAAAAGTGTTCAAAACGTCCTGGATGCGAGGCAGCATCATCTGAACAGTTTCGGTATGATCTGGCTCAACCTCAAGCTGTGCCGTGAACTTTAGCGTTTGCGCCCGTGCCCGCGGGCCAAGGCTTACGATAAGTGGATCCATCGGTACGAAGGCAATGCGAGCTTGTGATTCTGTTTTCGCACTTGTCCCTACTCCAAGGACACCATCCAGCAATCCAACGTAGGTGGCGGCGAATCCTACTCCGCCCGCTATACTTGCGCCTAAAATGGCGACCAATAAGCCTTTCAGGCCCGATTTAGGTGCTGCTTCCGTTGCTTCTGCATCCGGATCCGTGATCTCTGCCATTAGGTGACCAGCTCATGAAATTCTTTCGATAGATCTGCTTTAACCACAGCAGAGCTAACCAATTCTTAAGCCTGACATCCCAAAACTCATCAAATAATCCGCCGATGTCAGAATGGCTCGGTGAAGGGAAAGAGGCTTGCAGTGACGCAGATACAGAATTCCTGGGAGGCGCTGGACGGCCGCCGGAAAATGGTGATCATTCTGGCCAGTGTTGTGGCAATACTTGCGATGATCGGAATAGCCCGATTGGCCAGCAAGCCTGATATGTCACTCCTATATGGGGGGCTTGATCCGGCAACCGCCGGAGAAGTGATTGCGGCGCTAGAGCAAGATGCGATACCATTCGAGGTACGCGGTAATTCCATTTTCACGCCAAGTGGTCTGCGAGATCAAACGCGTCTTTCTCTGGCGGGACAAGGCCTGCCCAGCACCGGTGGTGCGGGGTACGAACTACTTGATTCTATGACAGGCTTTGGCACAACCAGCCAGATGTTTGACGCAGCCTACTGGCGCGCAAAGGAAGGGGAAATTGCGAGAACTATCCTCGCCTCTCGCGATATTCGTGCCGCGCGCGTACATATAGCCAATCCACAAAATCAACCATTCAGTCGGAAGAATGACACGTCCGCTTCTGTTACAGTTACGATGGCACGTGGAACCCTGTCTGTAAGCCAGGCAGAGGCAGCTCGGCACTTGGTTGCGGCGGCCGTCTCCGGCCTCAATCCACGCGACGTTGCAGTGATCGACAGTGAGGTTGGCGTGGTGCTGGCCGCAGGTGATTCAGAGGTTATGGGCATGGCGGCGCAAGACGCGACGCAAGCCCGCGCGGAAACACTCAAGGCCAATATCGAGCGCCTTTTGGCCGCACGGGTCGGGGCTGGCCGCGCGGTTGTGGAGGTAATGATAGATGCCGATATGGACAGTCAAACTATCACAGAGCGAATTGTCGACCCGACAAGCCGCGTCACCGTGAGCAGTGATACGGAAGAGAAGACGGACAACTCGAGTGGTTCAAATAGTGGCGGTGTTACTGTTGCCAGCAATTTGCCGGATGGTGAGACAGATGCAACAGGTGGCAATTCAAACAGTTCGTCCAACCTCACGCGGGAAAGACTTAATTTCGAAGTGAGCGAGACACGCCGTGAAAGGGTCATTCTTCCGGGCCAGATCAGGAAGATAAGCGTCGCCGTGATCGTGGATGGTATAAGCAGCTCGGGTGACGATGGGGCCACAACCTGGTCTCCCCGCTCTGAAACCGAGCTGACTTCCCTTCGCGCACTCGTGGAAAGCGCCATTGGCTTTGATCCCGGGCGAGGTGACGTTGTGACAATTGAGACGCTTGAGTTTCCACGAATTGAAGAGGTTGGCACTTTTGCAGGCGACACATCTGTCGGCCTCATGACTGGCGAAATGATCCGTTTAATTCAGACAGTTGTTTTGGGATTGGTCGCTGTGGCCTTGGGGATGTTTGTTGTAAGACCGCTTCTCACTCAAAAACCCGCTGCGCTCACGCAGGAAGGAACGGAACAGACAGTCGAGATATTGGAGGATGGTGCCGATATTGGTGCCGACTTCGAAATGTCGGCTGATGGGGTTTTGGACCATAAGGACAAAAACAAGATCAAGAACCTTCGCAACGTGATCACAGAACGCAGCGAAGAGTCAGCTGAGGTACTCCGGCGCTGGATTGAAGCTCCGGAATCCGGGAAGGAAAGCGCCTGATGGGAAATTTGAAACTGGAGGTGTTCTCTCCCGGAGCCGAGATGGAAATGGCGAAGAGGGAGCACATTGCTCAGAAGGTGGCAGAAGCATACCGTGAGGGTCACGCGAAAGGGTTTGCGCAGGGCTCAGAAGCATCCGCACGCGAGCACGCGGAAGCTCAGGACCAGCTTCGCATTCAATTTGTTGAAGCATTGCGGGACGCTCAGATGTCTTACGCCGAAGCCCAGACTGCTGTTGTGGCCTCGCTGATACCTGTTGTTCGGGCCTTGACTGAAGGGCTTGCGCCCAGTTTGGCCGAAGCTGGCTTGATCACCGAGCTGGAACGGCAGCTCAAAAATGTGCTTGAGGCTCGTCCGGATCTGGTGCCACGCATCTCCTGTGCGCCAGAATTGGCTGCTGGAATCAAGGCAGCGCTTCCGCATTTTTCCGAGCGCTATACGGTGGATCAGGATCCGCGCTTGACTCCGCTTGAGGCCCGCCTTGCGTGGGATGATGGCTTCGATGAGATCGATATTGAGGCCTGCCTGTCAGAAATGCGCAAGGCCGTTGCGCAAGCAGAAGCTGTAGCGCTCTGCCCACCTTTTGCTGAGGAGGAGACAGCAAATGTCGGATAATGAACTTGAGGCAGACATTGCCCCGATGGCCGAAACACTCCCGCAGGCACAGGCCGATGCGCCGGATATGTCGGGTGGTCCGGCAAGACGTCAGAGTGCATTCATGGGGGTACCCATCGACGTTATGATCTCTGTCGGACGGGCCAAACCACTTGTGAGCGAACTCGTTCAGTTAAGGCGAGACAGCGTTCTCACGCTGGATAGCAAAATTGATGACCCGGTCGAACTCTATATAGGTGAAAGATTGATTGCCCGCGGTGAGTTGCAGGAGATGGATGATGGTTCCGGACGGCTGGGTGTTCGCTTGACTGAAGTGGCTGATCTCTCCAACGGAGTGTGAGATAAGTCAATTTGCGATCATAGTTTCAACGCTCCTTTTGACACTTATCGTGCCAGAGGGAGCGCTTGCTCAGAATTTTTCTGTAGACTTCGGCGAGGACGGATCACTTACCCTCCGCAGTATTCAGATCTTCGTTCTGATAACATTGCTGAGCCTTGCACCAGGCCTGGCGATAATGATCACCTGCTTTCCTTTCATGGTCACTGTTCTCTCCATTCTTCGTCAAGCTATTGGTGTACAGCAGGCGCCCCCCAACATGATGATCGTGAGCCTTGCTCTCTTTCTTACCTATTTCGTGATGGAACCTGTCTTTCAGGAAGCTTGGGCTACAGGCGTACGACCTCTTCTGGATGGCGAGATAAGCCCTGAGGATGCCTTTGCGACAACGATTGCTCCATTTCGGGTATTTATGGAGGGAAGGGTGGATCCCGATACTTTTGCGATGCTCAATGATCTCGCCCCGAACCGCGCAGAACCGAATGAAGCCTCGCCCCTCTCTGTTCTTATCCCATCCTTTCTTCTGTCTGAAATCCAGAGGGGATTTGAGGTTGGGTTTTTGGTTTTTTTACCCTTTCTCATTATCGATCTCGTGATTGCCGCAATTCTTATGTCGATGGGAATGATGATGGTTCCACCTGCAGTGGTTGCCCTGCCTTTCAAACTGGCCTTCTTTGTGTTGGCTGATGGATGGACGCTGCTGGCGGGAGCTATGGTGCGGAGTTATATACAATGAGTGAGGTGGGTGATGCAGCGCTTCCTCAAATTGTTCCTACGGAGATCGCCCCCGAGGAATGGGAGGCAGCGCGACAATCGCTTTCCGAAACCACAAATTTAGCCACACCAATTGACAAGGCAGCTGTTATTCTCACGGCGATTGGGCCGGAGCTTGCCGGCGAGTTTCTGAAAGATCTCAATGAAACCGCGCTGACGCGCACAGCAATGGCCATTTCGCGGCTGGATCGAGTACCGGACGAAGAACTCGATGCGATCATAGCTGAGTTTCTGCTTTCCATCGGAACAGATGAGGAGATCTTGGGTGGCTCGCAAACTGCGCGACGGCTTCTTTCACAAGTGCTCGACGACAATGCCATCGAAAAGATCATGTTTGATGTGGAGGGCGGCGACTCTCGGGCAGCCTGGAAAAAATTGAACGATTGTACGCCCGCTCAACTCTCTGCATTTATTGGAGCCGAACATCCCCAAACGGCGGCTGTTATCCTCTCCGAACTTCGTCCCGACAAGGCTGCACGTGTTATCGAGCGATTGGACACTGAGTTCGCACAGCTTTCTGTATTTCGTCTATCTCGTGTTCCTGCGCTCGACAATGAAGTATCAGAGATGATTGAACGCGTTATCACACGTGATTTTCTCTCGGCGATCCAGCGCACCAAGCGCTCTCGGAAACCTTCAGATGTTATTGCCGGGCTGATGAACAACCTAACGTCAGATACGAGAGAGAAGTTTCTGGAGCAGTTGGAAGAACAGAACAGCGCATTGGCGGCCGAGGTGGTGCGTACGATGTTCACTTTTGCGGATATTCGTATGCGTGTGGAGCCGCGGGAAGTTTCCGTTTTGGTCAAAGAGATCGAAGAGCCAATGTTACTGCAAGCTCTCAGGTTCGCTCAGCAGACCAAAAATGCTTCTGGCGACTTCATACTGGAGAATATATCGAAGCGCCTCGCCGAGCGGCTCGGTGAGGAGATTGAATCGATGCAGGAGGTCTCACCACGCGACGGTGAGGCAGCGCATCAGGATGTCGTGCGACAGATTCAGGAATTGGCGAAATCTGGTAAGATTTCTCTCATTGAAGATGAAGTGCTCGATTAGGGTCAGGACTCGTAAAAAATAGATGACGGTTGCGGCGAGTGCGATTGCGGACAAGGGAGACCTTTGGGCATCTGTCATAGCGGGTTAAGACGCGTCGCCAGTCTTTCAGCCTGCCGAACATGATCTCGATACGATTGCGACGCTTGTACCTGCGCTTGTTGTACCGCACTGCCTTGGCGCGAGACTTTCGGCCAGGAATGCATGGTCGTATAGCCTTGTCTTGAAGGGATTCTCTGAACCAATCTGTATCATAGCGACGGTCCCCAAGCAGCCAGTCGACGTTTGGCAAGCTGCTCAGCAATGCCCTTGCACCAATATAGTCGGTGACCTGTCCAGCGGTGACAGAGAAGCTGATGGGCCGCCCATGGCTGTCGCTGACCGCATGAAGCTTCGTGTTCATACCGCCTTTGGTCCGGCCAATCAGACGTCCACGCCCCATTTTTTGACGCCCATGCTGGTCGCGGTACGGTGGTGTAGGATCCTATGGTGCTGCTGGTCCGATGCCTCTCGCAGCGCCGGGGTTTCCAACGGCCTTTGGATGCACTTAGGTCTTCGCAGGTGATGTATTTTCTTTTCAGCAACACGATATGGCATTGACTCGACTCCTTATCACAATTTGCTAACTATAGAACATAGAGTGAACAAAAAGAAGCCATGCCTCAACGTCGTATCCTCTCGCTTTGGTTCCCACGCCTTGCCGCAGATCTTGCCCTGCGCCAAGAACCTGAATTAGCGGATAAGGTCTTTGCTATCTCGGAAGACCTGAAAGGAAAGCGGGTACTCACTAGCCTCTCAACATTGGCTGAGGAGGCTGGAATTTCGGTGGGTATGGGCATGGCGGATGCCCGCGCCATATGCCCCGAGCTTATCACACGCACATGCGACGCTGCGCGTCAGGCAGCTTTTCTAGCGGCGTTTAAACGCTGGATTGGGCGTTTTTCCCCATGGATCTCACAGGACAGCAACGCGACTCTGCGTGCGGATATAACAGGCTGTGCTCATCTTTTTGGCGGCGAAGCGGACCTTGCCAACCAACTTTCCGCTGGATGTGCTGATCTTGGGTTGGCCGCCCAGATTGGAGTAGCCAATACGATGGGCGCCGCATGGGCTGTTGCGCGGTTTCAGAATTGCACATCCAGACCGGCACATACAGGTGACGCGATTGATCAGGAAGCGCGAGCCACACGATCCCGCGCAACAAAGCGACGGTCTGCGAGCTTTCCGCCTGCAGGTTCAGTGAAGCATCTGGTACATATAATACCGCCAGATCAGATGAACGAATATCTTGGCCCACTGCCCATTGCGGCCTTGCGTTTACCTGAAGGTCTTGTGGCCAACCTCTCACGGCTTGGTTTGCGTCGGGTGGAAGACTTGACTGCCTTGCCAAGGGCAACTCTGGCGCGCCGGTTTGGGATAGCACTTGTCCGCCAGCTCGATCAGGCTTTTGGCAGGGAACCGGAACCGGTATCGCCCGAAGATGCGCCGATGCATTTTGCGACAAGGCTCAGTTTTCCAGAACCAATCGGTCTGGAAGCTGATATTCTGGCAGGGCTGGATCGGCTGCTTTTTCCTCTGACAGCCAAATTGGAAACAGCCGGGCGTGGAGCAAGACGGCTGCAATTTACAATTACACGCAGCGACCATACGATCCAGATTCTGGAAGTTGGACTAGCCCAACCGACACACAAGCCTGAGCGCATCAGGCCTCTCTTCACGCTTCAGCTCAGTGAAATAGAAGCCGGGTTCGGTATTGATTGCCTGCGTCTGCAAGCGCATGTGACAGAGTCGATTTCACCTGAACAACATAGGGGCCATGTCGATGCTAAGGGTGCTGCCCATTCCCGAATTTCAGAGATTGAAGACACAGCGGTTCATGCCTTGATTGATCGTATTGGCGCACGGCTGGGCACAGAAGCGATAACGCGCCTGCATCCTGCAGATAGCCATATTCCGGAAAAGAGCAGTACACTCATGACTGCAGCGTTTTCATCGCCTGCTGCAGATTGGCCTTTACACCTATCGAACCGTCCAGCCCTGCTCTTCAGTCCTGAGATACTTACGCCGGATGATATCAGAGTGCCCCCTGCAAGCTTCCGTTGGCGTCGCCGTGATCATCAGAATGTCGCCGCTTTTGGCCCCGAGCGGATTGCCCCGGAATGGTGGTTGGATGAACCTGAGTGGCGCAGTGGTGTGCGGGATTACTGGCAGATAGAAACGTTGGAAGGTGCACGCCTTTGGGCATTTCAAACCAGGACAAAAGATATGGCGGGAACATGGTATGTGCATGGAGATTTTTCATGAAAAGGCCGCTTTTTGTCACTTTAATAACAAACCAGTCAATTACATATCATTAACCAGGTCGTAAGCTTTCTGGTGCAAAAATTGAGAAGCGTATTAAGATAAAAAACAACCTAAACTTGATACGTATGCATTGTTGTTCTGTATCTCAGGCGTGTTCTGCCAGAGAAGCCTGCACAGGCAACGCGTAACGATTGAGAGAGTAAAGAAGGACAGAACAATGATCAAAATCCGCTCAGCTATCTGCCGTATGGCTGCATTTGTTGCACTGTTTTCCCTGGCGTTCGCTACCACAGCGCAAGCTGGCGTTGTAACCGTTTCGATGGTGGACAGTTCCGTTGTATTCACTGGACAATTGGTAGGAGAAGACGCTGACACAATTGTTCTTGAAACGCGCTATGGTACTGTTGTCCTCGCCAAAGCGGAAAGCAAATGCAAAGGATGCGCTCCGCAGATTTTCGCACAAGCGAACTGAGAAAAACTTCAGAGTGTTGGCAAGGTAAGATTTTTGTGAAGCCGTAATATCAAAGCCTTGCCTTCTTAAGCATGAGAATTACCAATCCTGCAGCGATGATCGCTGCAGGATTTTTTGACTCATATTCTTTGCTGTCTGTATAAGAACAAATAAAGAACGAAAATCCTGTCCTGAGTGCGCGGTACTTGTTATGGCTTTTGCAGAATTATCGATCACATCAAACTTTACCTTCCTGACAGGCGGCAGCCATGCAGAAGAATATGCACTGCGCGCAACTCTCTTCGGTTTGCCTGCAATCGCCATTGCTGATCGAAACTCGGTTTCGGGCATTGTTCGGGCACATGTGAAGCTGCGGGATATTGCAAAATCGGTTGAAGCGGCACAAATGGGCGATACGCAAACTCTCTCAACTCTTGGTCTTGATCTTCCGGCAGATACGAAAGTACCCCGCCTGTTACCGGGCGCACGTATCTGTCTTCACTCAGGTACTGAAGTAACCGTTTTACCGCGAGACCGTGCGGCTTGGGGGCGTCTTTGTAAGCTTCTCACACTGGGCCGCTGTAGGGCGGAGAAAGGAACGTGCCCGCTCTACTTAGAAGATCTTTTAACCTACGCTACGGGTCAGGAACTGTTGATCCATTTTCAAGAAGCAAGACCTAAGGTCTTCGCCGCGGGCGCATGGCTGCAAGAGGTACAGCAGTTGTCGCGGCGATACGGGAACCAGTGCACGCTTCTGGTGCATCCACACTATGATAGTCATGATGATGGACGCTTCCAACAAGCCTCCGCCACGGCATCAGCTCTTGGCATTCCCATGGCGTTGACCGGCGCACCCATTATGCACCACAGCACACGGCGGCGATTGGTTGATGTTCTCACCTGTATCCGGGAGGGCATCACAATTGATAAGCTCGGGCGCTTGGCACAGGCAAATGCAGAGCAGCGACTCCGTTCAGCGGGTGAGATGTATCGCCTCTTCCCTGAGCAAAAAGAAGCGATTGATCATACGGGTCAGATCGCAGCCCGTTGTCGTTTTTCGCTGGATGAACTGCGTTACGAGTATCCTTCCGAAATGATGGAGGGAGAGGCACCACAGATCCGGTTGGAGCGGCTTACGCGGGATGGATTGCGTAGGCGCTATCCATCGGGCGCGCCTGAAAAAATTAAAAAACAGGTGCAGCACGAACTCGCGCTCATCGATAAGTTGAACTATGCGCCCTATTTCCTGACGGTAGAAGATACTGTCCGTTTCGCTCACTCCCGTAACATCCTTTGCCAGGGCCGCGGTTCGGCCGCCAATTCGGTGGTCTGTTTCGCGCTCGGTATTACTTCCGTTAGCCCAGAGATCGGTACGATGGTGTTTGAACGGTTCGTCTCCGAAGCGCGGGACGAGCCCCCCGATATTGATGTCGATTTTGAGCACGAACGCCGGGAAGAGGTCATCCAGTACATTTATAAGCGCTACGGGCGGCACCGCGCAGGGCTGTGCGCCACCGTGATTCATTATCGTGGAAAGCGTGCTATTCGAGAGGTCGGCAAAGCGATGGGCCTGTCCGATGACATTATCTCCACCATGTCTTCCCAACTTTGGGGCTGGGGTTCTGCAGGTGTCACCGAGGAAACGCTGCGCGAACTGGGCCTTAACCCTGCAGACAGGCGCCTTGCCCAGACATTGGATTTAGTCGAGCAGATACGTGGCTTCCCCCGCCATCTATCACAGCACGTAGGCGGGTTCATCATGACAGAGGGGCGGCTCGACGCCCTCGTACCCATCGAAAATGCAGCAATGGAGAACCGTACCGTTATATGTTGGGATAAGGACGATATCGACGCGCTCGGCATCCTGAAGGTCGATGTGCTCTCCCTTGGTATGCTCACCTGTATCCGCAAGGCGTTCGAACTGATACAGACGCACCATGGGCTGGATTATGATCTTGCCACTCTGCCCGCTGAAGATCCTAAAGTGTACGATATGCTCTGTCGTGCAGACAGTATTGGCGTTTTCCAGGTAGAAAGCCGCGCGCAGATGAACTTTCTGCCTCGCATGCGGCCTCGTAATTTCTACGATCTGGTGATCGAAGTCGCTATCGTACGCCCTGGCCCCATTCAGGGCGACATGGTGCATCCTTATATCCGCAGACGACGCGGTGAGGAGCAGGTGGAGTTTCCTTCGGACGCACTGGGAGAAGTGCTGGGTAAAACGCTCGGTGTGCCCCTCTTTCAGGAACAGGCGATGCAGATCGCCATCATCGGTGCAGGATTCTCGCCCGAGGAAGCGGATAGGCTCCGCCGGGCGTTGGCCACTTTCAAGAAATCAGGCACGATCCATCTTTTTCGGGAACGCTTCCTCGAAGGTATGGAAAAGAACGGATATCCACATGAATTTGCGGAGCGTTGCTTTTCTCAGATTGAGGGTTTCGGCGAGTACGGTTTTCCGGAAAGCCATGCCGCCAGTTTTGCTTTACTTGTCTACGCCTCCGCATGGATCAAGCACCACCACCCCGGTATCTTTGCCTGCGCACTCCTTAATTCTCAACCGATGGGCTTTTACGCTCCTGCACAGATCGTACGTGATGCGCGGATGCATGGGGTGGAAGTGCGTCCAATCGATATCAATGCCAGCTACTGGAACAATGTGATGGAGCCTGACGGGCGAGGCGGATTGGCCCTGCGTCTGGGGTTTCGCCAGATCAAATCTATGCGTGAGGAAGAGGCAACCTGGATTACAGCGGCACGTGGCAACGGTTACCGCGTGGTGGAAGATGTGTGGCGTCGTGCGGGCATATCTTCTCGCATTCTCACTATTCTGGGCGAAGCCGATGCCTTCGCAAGCCTTGGACTTCAGAGGCGGGAAGCTTTGTGGCAGGCACAGGCTTTGAAGAGTGCCGAGCCATTACCGCTTTTTGCACAGGATTTGGAGGGAGAGGGTATCACGGAACCGGAGGTAAACCTGCCCGGGATGACGTTGGGAGAGGAGGTGGTGGAGGACTATGCCGCCATGCGCCTCACCCTTCGTGCGCACCCTATGGAGCTTTTACGGCACCATTTCACCCCTGGATGGCAGGGAGTGATCAAGTAGCGAAGCATATGCAGATTGCTGCGTTTCTGTGACAGGCGACACAGTATCCCTCTCCGCCTTGCGGCAGTGTCACCCCTTGAGAGGATATGAAAATGGCACTTGCACCCTTCCTGGCGATGCTCGGAATTGTTGTCGTCACTATTCTTGGTGATTGGCTTTTGAAGACCGCTTCACTGAGACCAAACTGGACGGGTAGCTCCTACCTGTTTGCCGGAATGGCGATGTACATGATGTCAGGCCTCGGGTTTTTCTTTGCGATGCGTCACATGTCTCTTGCGTCTGTCGGTGTCTGGTACGCGCTTCTCACCATCTTGTTCATGACTGCCTTAGGCGTTTTCACTTTCGGAGAAACGCTCACGGGTCGCGAGATGCTGGGGATAGCGTTTGCCATTTTGGCCCTCATCTGCATGACAAGGTTTGCCTGAGATGGATTGCGTTTCTGTGGCAACAGGCGATAGTTGGCAGAGAAACCATCCGGGAAAACTCCATGCGCTTCATAATCACAAGCATCACTCTTATTGCCTTCGCAACCACAGTTTTTGCGCATAAGGGGGCGACGGGCGTGGTCAAGGTCAGGATGGATGCAATGAGCGAAGTGGGCCGTGCTACCAAGGTGCTGGGGGAGATGGCCAAATCCGGTACGATTGATGCTGATACCGCTGCCGTGGCTGCTGATACCCTGATCAGCCGGGCGGAGAGTATCCCGACACTCTTTGAGATGCGCGATATGACACCGCCATCTGAATCACTGGCCATCATCTGGGAAGACTGGGATGGGTTTCTTCTTCAGGCCAAAGCCATGGAAGCCGCGGCCCGCAACATTCAGGCCGCAGGTGCAGATGCCGCTGCCTTTGATGTCGCTTTCAAAGAACTCGGCGCAGCCTGCTCAGAATGCCATAAAACATATCGTCAGCCGCAATAGACGCTAGTAATCGCACCGTCTTCGCCAAACTCAATGTTCATCCGCTCCGCCCGGAAATCCTGCGTAATAGTGTCGCCCGGGTTGATAAAGCGTGTTACTTCCGCGGCGAATGTTACCGCTGCCAGATCCTCAACAGTCTTGCCAACCAGATCCTGCATTTCCAGTGCGCCACACTCATTTACAGGCTCCACAACCTCTTCGGTTTCGGTCACCTGACTACAGCTCACCATGACCATCGCCATAAAGGCGAAGGGAATGACACGTCCCATTCTGGGTTCTCCTGCTCTCGCTCAAGTCTTCGTTTTTTTAGTTATTGAGCTTAGTGAATCATGCCGGACGCTTTAACGCAAGGGAACCAAAACCTGAACTGATCAACAGAAGCAATCCTGCAATAGTCAGCCAATCTGGGATATCCCCAAACAGCACGAAACCGAGGGCCGTAGCGGTGACGAGCTGCAGATAGACAAAGGGAGCCAGACGTGTTGCCTCGACCGAGCGATACGCAAACAGTAGAAGAAAATTACCAAACGCTGAAAAAATACCGCTGCACAGCAAGAGTAAGGGCATCCAACCACCAAAGGATGGCATGGCTGGCAAGCCGATTGGGGTGAGCACAACAGATGCGACGAGCAACTGCGTGAGAAGGAGCGTCATTGGAGGTGCAGCGTTTGCCAGCCAGCGGCCTGTGGTAAGGTAGAAGCCATAACCCACACCCGCGAGAACTGCAAAAGCGATGCCTGATGTCATCCCAAAACCGGGCTTAACAACCAGTAATACACCCGCAAAGCCGATGAAGAGAAGCAGAGTTTGCGCGGGCCGGATAGGCTCTCCCAGAAAAAGTGCGGAAAGAAAGTAGCTGAGGATCGGGCCGACGAAAAAAGCTCCAAAAACAGTTGCGAGCCCTTCAGTCTTTGCACCGGTGAGGATTGACACAACTGTACCGGCGATCAGAACACCGCGCAGCAAGATCCGCCAGTTGAGAAGGGCGGAGAAATGCAGATTGGAGCGATTGAGGAAGGGAATAAGGGCAAGAAACCCAACAACAAAGCGAGACCACGCGACAAAGGCCGGTTCCACACCGTAGATTTCCATCATGAGTTTCCCGACGGCGTCACCCGCCGGGATCAAGCTCATGGAGATGGCCATCAGACCAATGGCGCGCCACATCACCGCTGATTGCATGTGGCACCTCCCACGCCAGTCGATTACCCGTAGGCTTCGGGCGCAGGAGGGTCAAGGCAGCGTTTCAGCCACTTCGGTTCATGCGGTTCTCAATCAATTCATCGACAACGGCGGGTTCTGCGAGGGTAGAGATATCGCCGAGCGCGCCAAAATCATCCTCCGCAATCTTGCGCAGGATACGGCGCATGATCTTTCCGGATCGGGTTTTGGGAAGGCCCGGTGCCCATTGGATGAGATCGGGTTTGGCGATAGGGCCAATTTCGGTTCTGACCCATCTCTCGAGATCCTTTCGAAGATCTTCGGTGGCTTCGACGCCGTTCATAAGCGTAACGTAAGCATAGATACCTTGCCCTTTGATATCATGCGGGTAGCCCACCACGGCAGCTTCCGCAACATCTGAATGGGCAACAAGCGCGCTTTCTACCTCCGCAGTGCCCATGCGGTGGCCAGAGACGTTGATCACATCGTCTACACGGCCGGTGATCCAGTAGTAGCCATCGGCATCGCGGCGGCACCCGTCACCAGAGAAGTAGTAGCCTTTGTAATCGCTGAAATAGGTCTGCACAAAGCGTTCATGATCGCCATAAACCGTGCGCATCTGGCCCGGCCAGCTATCTTTGATACAGAGCACGCCCTCGGCCTCCGTATCGGTGATCTCTTGGCCAGAAGTCGGATCCAGGATCACCGGCTCCACCCCAAAGAACGGTTTGGTCGCGGAGCCCGGCTTTGTCGGGATCGCACCTGGAAGCGGAGTGATAAGATGACCTCCGGTTTCCGTCTGCCACCATGTATCCACGATGGGACATTTGCCCTTTCCGACGACATCATTGTACCAGTTCCATGCCTCAGGGTTGATTGGCTCACCCACTGTGCCAAGAATTCGGATCGAGCTTAGATCACATTTCTCAACCCATTCCTTACCTTGCCCCATCAGTGCGCGAATGGCCGTGGGAGCAGTATAGAACTGGTTCACTTTATGCTTTTCGCACACCTGCCAGAAACGGCTGGCGTCCGGATAAGTTGGCACGCCTTCAAACATCAGCGTGATCGCACCGTTGGCGAGTGGCCCATAGACGATGTAGCTGTGGCCTGTGACCCAGCCAACATCCGCAGTGCACCAGAAAACATCACTGTCGTGATAATCGAACGTGTACTGATGGGTCATGGCGGCATAAACCAGATAGCCGCCCGAGGAGTGCACAACACCCTTTGGTTTTCCTGTTGAGCCCGACGTGTAGAGCACGAAAAGCGGATGTTCGGCATCCACTTCCACCGGGTCGCACTGATCAGAAACTCTCTCTTCCATTTCATGGAGCCAGTGGTCCCGATCTGCGACCCATGCAACCTGTTGGCCGGTGCGTTTCACCACGAGCACTTTCGGTGTTTCGGCTGAATGGTTGATGGCTTGATTTACATTGTCTTTCAGGTTGGTCACCCGCCCGCCCCGAGGAGCACCATCGGATGTGATTACTACCTTGGCCTCACTATCGTCTATGCGGTTTGCCAGCGCGTCCGGGCTGAAACCGGCAAATACAATCGAGTGGACAGCACCGATGCGCGCGCAGGCCAGCATGGCATAGGCTGCCTGTGGGATCATCGGCATATATATGACTACTCGATCACCCTTTGTGACGCCCATCTCCTTGAGAACATTTGAAAACTTGCAGACATGCGCGTGCAGTTGCTGGTAGGTGATGTGCTGAGCCTCGTCGCTCGCCTCATCAGGTTCCCAGATGATGGCGGTCTGTGTGCCGCGCTCTTTAAGATGTTTGTCAATGCAGTTGGCCGCTACGTTCAGCGTGCCGTCTTCGTACCATTTGATGGAGACATCGGGGTGTCCATAGCTCACATTCTTTACTGCGGAGTAGGGTTTTATCCAGTCCAGACGCTTACCTTGTTCGCCCCAGAAGGCTTCAGGATTGGCGATTGAAGCCGCGTACATCTCTTCGTATTTTGCGGCATCGGCATGCCATGTACGGGTGGGTGCTTCCAAGGTATCAGACATGATTTCCCCCAAATGGATTGGCTATTCGTCTCGTTGTTCTGCAAGCCCTTGCTAGATGGCGAGGTACTCCTCACGCAGTTCGGCGTTGTCAAGCACCTCCTGTGCGGTACCATCGAACACAACCTGTCCCATGTCGAGGATCACAGCGCGATCCGCAAGCTTGAGCGCAGCGACTGCGTTCTGCTCCACGATTATGGTTGTCATCCCCAGCTTCTTGATTTCGGTAAGCGTCCGCTCGATCTCTTGAACGATCACAGGAGCAAGCCCCTCATAAGGTTCATCAAGCAACAAGAGCTTCACATCGCGGGCCAGTGCACGGCCAATCGCAAGCATCTGCTGCTCGCCACCAGAAAGAGTGACGCCCTCTTGTTTTTTCCGCTCACCCAAACGGGGAAAAAGTTCGTAAATTCGCTCGATTGACCATCCATGAGGTGGCGCGATCTGCGCCAATTGAAGGTTCTCCTCAACTGTAAGCCCCGGAATGATCCTCCTATCCTCCGGCACAAGTGCAACGCCTTCTCCAGAGGCCTGATATGCCTTCATCTCATGGATCGGTTTGTGATCCAGCCATATCTCGCCATGGCGGATCTCAGGGTCGTCTACCCGCGCAATTGCACGCAGTGTCGAGGTTTTGCCTGCACCATTCCGACCGAGCAGTGCAAGGATCTCACCTTCATGGATATTGAAGCTCACGCCCTGTACAATATAGCTCTCGCCGTAATAGGCATGGACATCATGCGCGGAGAAGTAGGCGGGCGCCTGGCGAGGTATGTGCTCGGCTTTCGCCCGTTCTACTGCATCATCAATAAGCGTCATACCTGCGCCTCCCCAAGATAGGCTTCGCGCACCTTCGGGTGCCCCTTGATGTTTTCCGGAACATCCTCAACCAGCACTGTGCCTTGCGCCAACACGCTGATTTTATCAGCAAGGCTGAAGACCACGTGCATATCGTGCTCGATAACAACCTTCGTGATGCCACGCGTCTCGCCGATATGCTTCAGAAGATCGATTGTCTTGTTGGTATCTGCCCGTGCCATGCCTGCCGTTGGCTCATCCAGCAACAGCAGTTCCGGGTCCTGCACAAGACACATCGCCATTTCCAGCCGACGTTTATCTCCGCGGCTCATTTCTGCTGCAATCAGATCTTTCCTATCCGCGAGACCGACATCACGCAGCACTTCTTCAGCACTGTCTCGGATTTCGCTTTCCTGTGTCACCCGTCGAAACGGGTTCAGCTTGTAGGCACCGTCCCGCTTGGCGAAGGCTGGAATCATCACGTTTTCCAAAGCGCTGAGATCGGAAAAGATCTCAGGCGTCTGGAAAACCCGGCTGACGCCTGCTTGGTTGATCTGGTGCGGTTTGATACCCAGAAGGCTCTTCCCGTTGAACATCACACTGCCGGTATCAGGCGTCAGCCGCCCTACGAAACAGTTGAGAAGTGTAGATTTTCCCGCGCCGTTGGGGCCGATAATCGCATGCACGCTGCCCTTCTCAACGTTAAGGTTTACGTTGTTGAGCGCCTGCAAACCGCCGAAACGTTTGTTGACGTTTTGAACTTCAAGAATTCCCATCCGCCAGCACTCCCTATTCAGCGGGGGTGGAGGCCGTTGCCTCCTGCCCACCATCTGTTTTCGATTTGCGCCCCTTGCCTGTGAGCCAGCCGCCAATGCGCTTGCCGCCCTCCACAAGACCACCGGGCAGGAAGATAACAACCAGCATGAACATGATGCCAAGAGTCAGGTGCCATCCTTTACCAACGAAGGGATAGACGATCGTGATCAATGCATCTTCCAGTCCGTCCGGCAAAAACCCAAACCAGGCTTCAAGCGTCTTGCTGTTGATCTTGGAGACGATGTTTTCCATGTATTTGATGAAACCAGCGCCCAAAACCGGTCCAATCAAAGTACCGGCTCCGCCAAGAATGGTCATCAACACAACCTCGCCGCTTGCCGTCCAGAACATGCGCTCCGGGCCCACCTGCGTGTCCATTGCCACCAGTAATCCGCCCGCAAGGCCAGCATACATGCCTGAGATCACGAACACCGCAAGTGTGTACGGCTTGGTAGAAACTCCGGTATAGTTCAGCCTGTTCTGATTGGATTTTACCGCCCGCAACATCATCCCAAAGGGCGAGCGGAATATACGGATCGAGACGTAGAAAGCGATGAGCATCACAAATGCGGCCAGATAGTAACCAAAATTGAGCGTGAAGAGCCAACTACCCACCGGCAGTTCCATGCTGGCTCGCATATCGATCCCAAAGAAGCTTGCCCGCCCGATTGACCCTTCTGCAGCCCCAAAATCCAGGATGCGTGGATCGGCCGCCTTCAGCTGCAAACCGGTCTCGCCGCCCGTGAGTGGAGTCAGCACGGAATAGGCCAGGGCAAAAGACATCTGCGCGAATGCCAGGGTGAGGATCGAAAAGTAGATTCCTGATCGGCGAAGACAGACGTAACCTACTACAAGGGCAAACAGACCTGACACGATCACGGATGCAAACATCGCCGGGATTACGTTCACAGTCAGCAACTTCATCATCCAGATGCTGGCGTATGATCCGACGCCGAGAAAAGCTGCATGCCCGAAGCTTAGATAGCCGGTGAGGCCGAACAGAAGGTTGAACCCAATGGCAAAGATGCCAAAGATGACAAAGCGCTGCATCAGATCAGGATAGCCCGCATTGAACTGCGCGAGGTTGGATCCTTCGGGAAAGGGGTTCAGGATAAACGGTGCCAGAAGCGTCATGGCGATAACGATCAGAAAGAGTCGCGTATCTTTTGAGTCGAGCTTTAACATGCCTCAGTCCTCCATCACGCCCTTGCGGCCCATGAGGCCGCGTGGCCGGGTCAGCAAGACAACGATTGCAACAAGGTAGATGATGATCTGGTTGATCCCCGGCAGTACGTCGAGAACCTGCGTCATTGAGGCAAAACTTTCCAGAATGCCCAGAAGAAACCCTGCAAGTACGGCACCGGCCAGCGAGCCCATGCCTCCGACGACAACCACAACAAAACTCAGAACCAGAAAGTCCATTCCCATGTGGTAGTTGGGCGAATTGATCGGCGCGTACATAACGCCGGCTAGGCCCGCAACACAGGCCGCGATTGCAAACATGATCGTGAAACGTTTGTCGATATTGATACCAAGTAAGCCCACAGTCTCCCGATCGGCCATTCCTGCTCGCACAACCATCCCGAAGGTCGTGAAGCGAAGGAATACGAAAACCGCCACGATCACCAACAAGGCAAAGGCAAAATAAACGAGCCGCCAGTACGGGTAGATAATCGTTCCCGGATCCATACCGATCAGAGCGCCGAAATCGAAACTGCCAGCAAAAGCGGAGGGCGCGGGTGTCGGGATCGGGTTGGCACCATAATAGAATTTGATGATTTCCTGAAGCACGATGGCAAGGCCGAAAGTCACAAGGATCTGGTCTGCGTGCGGGCGCTTGTAGAAGTACTTGATCAGGCCGCGCTCCATCACCAAACCAATTATGATCATCACCGGGATCGCAAACAGAATAGCCAGCGGCACCGACCAGTCGATGATTGCAGCGCCCAGTTCAGGCCCAAGCCAGTCTTCGATATAGGGTGTACGCACCTGAAGTGGGTTCCCGAGGAAATCCTTCTTTTCCGGATCAAGCGTTATAGTGCTTAGAGTCAGAAGCTTGTTGAAGGTCACCGCGCAGAACGCGCCCATCATGAATAAGGCGCCGTGCGCAAAGTTCACCACGCCAAGCGTGCCGAAAATCAGCGTCAGGCCCAGCGCTATCAGCGCATAGGCGGACCCTTTATCAAGGCCGTTCAAGGTCTGTAGAAGAATCGCGTCCATCGGTCCCTCCCAGGAACAAGGAATCTTGCGCCATCCCCTTGGGGGGATGACGGGTTTTCATAAGACAAAGCCTGGTGTCAGGCCGAGTACCGAAGATCGGTAGGCTCAGGCGCCCGGGTTACAAGTGCCCAAAGAGCCGCCCGCAAACTGCGGATGATCGGGTGCGTATGTCACCTGATCAACTGGCGTCACTTCCACGATTTCCAGAAGATCGAACTCGGAGGTCGGGTTCTCTTTCCCGCGCACAACCAGAACGTCCTTGAAGCACTGGTGGTCTTCGGCGCGGTAGAGTGTTGGCCCGTTGCCCATGCCATCGAACTCAAACCCTTCGAGGGCCTCGACAACGGCACAAGGGTTGAAAGAACCGGCCCGCTCAACGGCATCTGCATACAGCATTGCTTGCACATAGCATGTATGCGCTGCCTGAGATGGAGGGAAACCGTACTTCGTGCCGAAGGATTTTACAAAGGCCTGAGAACCCTCATCCTGCAGCGACCAGTGCCAGTTGGTGGACCCGAAGATGCCTTTAACGTTGGCACCGGCCCCCTTGGCCATCAGACGCGAATAGAGCGGAACGATGATTTCGAAGTTCTTCCCATTCACAATCCGGTCTCGCAGACCAAACTGAACCGCGTTTGTAAGGCTGTTAACCATGTTTCCGCCGTAGTGGTTCAGCACCAGAACATCCGCATCAGATTGCAGAACGGGGGTGATATACGCGGAGAAATCAGTCGCGGCCAGCGGAGTAAGCACCGTATTGACCGTATTCCAGCCCATCGCTTCAGTGGACTCCTTCACAGCCTGTTCGGTCGTGTAACCCCAGTTGTAATCTGCCGTGAGGTGATAGGCATTCCGATCAGTGCCGTAAGCATTCTTCAGAACGGGCGCGAGCGCTGCGCCTGACATGTAGGAGTTGAAGAAATGACGGAAACCGTTGGCCTTGCGGTCCTTACCAGTTGTGTCATTGGAATGGGTAAGACCTGCCATGAATATCACGCCAGCTTCCTGGCACAAAGCTTGCACTGCCACAGCAACACCCGATGAAGAGCCGCCCGTGATCATTACAGCGCCATCTTTTTCGATCATGGACTTGGCAGAAGCCCGCGCCGCATCAGATTTAGTCTGTGTATCACCTGTAACGAACTCGACCTTTTTGCCCATAATGCCGGTGCCGTTCAGCGCTTTGGAGCTAAAAGTGCTCATCATTCCGCCGTCACCTTCACCATTCAGGTGCTCAACCGCCAACTGATACGCACGAAGTTCGTCCGCGCCCTCATCAGCATACGGGCCAGACTGCGGTACGTTAAAACCAAGTGTCACAGTGCCGCCAGTCGGGGCGTTCGTGAAAGCATGGCCATCCGCAGCCAAGCGGCCTGCAAAAACCGTTGGCATTGCCAAACCAGCACCCATCACGGCACCGGATTTAAGCAAACCACGACGGTTCATTTTGAATCCAGACATATGTTTCCTCCCAAAGGATTTGTTCGTCTCGCCTTTCGGCGGCGGGGCTGTCTGCCCGCAATAATCATGCCTCAATTGCGTCAAAAAAGCAATAAACAGTTGCAAACACTTACTTTTTCTGTAAATTATTTTCAAAACAGCCTTGCAAAAATGTAAATAATTTACCTCGCACCGCACAAACGCCTTGTTTTGCTTGGAGAATTCCAGATGCTTAGATCCCTTGTTGGCAGCCGGATCAGAGAGTTGCGGCGGCGTTCTGGTATCAGCCAGACACAGCTGGCAAAAACTGTCGGAATTTCTCCGTCCTATCTCAACCTCATCGAGCACAACAAAAGAGGTATTGGTGGTCAGATTCTCAACTCAATAGCCGAGGCGCTAAATACACGCGCCAGTCAGCTTTCGGAATCGGATAACCCCACTCTTCTGTCTGATCTTCGCGATGCAGCCGAGCGGTCAACCGAGCCGGTGGAGGATCTGGCCGCTCGCTTTCCGGGCTGGGCAACTCTTGCGGCCGCACAGGCACGTAAGATCCGGGATCAAGAGGCCGTAATCTCAGCTCTTTCAGATAGGCTTTCCCATGATCCCTTTCTGTCAGAGACTGTGCACGGAATTCTCTCAAATGTTACTGCCATCCGCTCCACTGCCTCAATTCTTGCCCAGATGGAGGCGATACCGGAGGCGCAGGTGAAAGACTTCTACAAAAGTCTGCATACAGAAAGCGTGCGCCTCTCCGATACGACCGAAGACCTTGCAGCATACCTTGCCCGGGCAGGCTCAGAAGCGGCGAGTGCCGCAACGGCGGAGGAAGCGCTGGACCAGTACCTCACGCGAAATCAGTATCACTTCGAGATACTGGATCAGGAGACACAGAGCGATCTGGCGTCAAATGCTGCACTGGCAGAGCTGGATGAGACGATCAACGCCATGCTGGCTGCGGAACCTCAGCTTACGGGGGATGCGCATGATCTCGTCCGCGCGTATCTGCACACATATGCAGAGGATGCCTGTGCTATGCCGCTGGAGACTTTTGCCAGCAAGGCGAAAGAGGCAAGCTTCGATCCGATGATCCTCAGCCGCGCTTTTGATCGGGATCTGCATTCCGTTTTCCGACGTCTTGCAAACCTTCACCGCCCCAGGATCGAGGCACCCCAATTTGGCCTCATCACAGTCAGCGCATCGGGCTATCCTCTGCTCCGCCAACCACTTCCGGGCTTTGCGCTTCCACGCCATGGCAATGCCTGCCCTCTCTGGCCGCTGTTTCGTTCATTTTCTCAACCTGGCCAGCCGCTTCTGGCTGATATGGAACATGACACCGGGCAGCAGTATCAAACTCTGGCGTTCGCCTCTTCCCGCAAGCAGCTTAAATTGGGAGAGAACGGTGATCTGGTAGCATCCATGCTGATCGTGGCGAAGGAGAAAAGCCCGTTTGGGGCTTCTTTTCAGCCGACTGCGATGGTCGGTACGGCCTGTAGGATCTGCACGCGTGTGGGGTGCTCGGCTCGAACCTCCAGCCAACTGATCCAAAGCTGAAATCCCGTGACATTCTGCCAAAAACCCCGCTATCCTTGATCAACCAAGCGGCAGCATAGCCGCAGGATAGGGAGAGTGTAGCGTGAACCAGCGCGTTCTCATCGTCGAAGATGAGCCCAATATCGCGAGTGCATTGAAGTTCCTCCTCGACCATGCTGGGTTCGATGTGGTGGTGGAGGCAGATGGTGCGCAGGCAGTAGCCCGTGTTTCTGAAAGCGGAGCAGATGTGGTTGTTCTGGATGTGATGCTGCCCAATCGTTCCGGCTTCGATATACTGCGAGATATGCGGTCGGGATCCCATGCTGATACGCCTGTACTGATGCTCACTGCAAAGGGACAAGCTCAGGATAGGAAGACAGCGGAGGAACTAGGTGTGACAGCCTTTATGACGAAGCCCTTTTCCAATGCCGAGGTTATCAAAGCTGTCCGCGAGCTTGCGGCCCTTTGAACAACACTCAGCTTCGACAGGAGGATCAACGCATTCAGCGACAACAGCGGGATACGGCGCGTGCGCTTCCGTTTCTTGGTGTATTTCTTCTTGTGTCGCCGATACTAAACACACTGGTCGGCATAGAAACGATCCTCGGCGCGCCGATTGCGTATCTTTATATATTCGTCGCATGGGCCTTCTTGATCCTCGCGACGGCCCGACTTTCGGCGCGACTGACGGGCGAGAACGAGAAAGACGGCTAGATCATGCTGACGTGGAACAGTCTTGTTTTCGTCTGCATCGCCTACGCCTCATTCCTCTTTGCGATCGCCTTCTGGGCAGAGCGAAGGGCCGCCACGGGCAGCAGGCTTGGCTGGATCCGCTCTCCCGCAGTCTACACTCTGTCACTCTCCGTCTATTGTACCGGCTGGACTTTTTATGGCGCAGTGGGTTCTGCTGCGCGCAATGGATTGGAGTTTGTGACGATCTATATCGGGCCTTCGCTCGTGTTCTTTGGATGGTGGTTTCTGCTGCGCAAGCTTGTGCGGATCGGGCAGGCGCAGCGGATAACTTCCATCGCGGATCTCATTTCCTCTCGTTATGGGAAGAGTGCCACGCTCGGCGTGATCGTCACTTTGCTCGCGGTGGTGGGCACCACACCCTATATTGCACTTCAACTTCAATCCCTTACGCTCTCGATCACGGCACTTGCACAGCCCTCAAGCCCGCCCCTTTCGGAAAGCGGCTGGCTTACCGCCTTCTGGCTGGCCGTCGGCCTTGCCCTCTTTGCAATCCTTTTTGGCACCCGCAGCATTGACGCGAATGAGCGGCATCACGGTGTTGTCACCGCGATTGCGGTGGAGGCCGTTGTAAAGCTTGTGGCGCTGCTTGCGGTGGGGGTTTTCGTGGTCTGGGGGCTTGGTACGGGGTCCAACACCCTGCCACTGACGGACTACGAACATCTTGATAAACAAGTGTTCACGCCTCGCTGGGTGACGCTTACGTTTCTGTCCGCAACAGCGGTCGTTTGCCTGCCTCGCATGTTTCAGGTGATGGTTGTGGAGAACAGCGATGAGCGGCATCTAGCTACTGCCGCCTGGGCGTTTCCTACGTACCTGTTTCTTATTTCGCTCTTTGTACTGCCCATAGCGCTTGCCGGTCGTGCCTTCCTGCCAGATGGTGCCAACCCCGATCTCTATGTTCTGACGGTTCCACTTTCCCAAGGGCAGGATGGTCTGGCACTTCTTGCGTTTCTGGGCGGTTTTTCAGCCGCAACGTCTATGGTGATCGTGTCCGCTATTGCGGTTTCGACTATGATTTCAAATCACATCGCGGTGCCGATCTGGCTGCGGCTGAACACACGGAAAGTCCAGACATCGGGTGATGTGCGTTCCGTTGTTCTTACCAGCCGCCGCGCTTCCATCGCTGTGATCCTGGTGCTCGGCTATGTATACTTTCTTGTGACGGGGGGAAGCGGAGCGCTTGCTTCAATCGGTCTGATCTCTTTTGCCGGGATCGCACAGATACTACCCAGCCTAATTGGTGGCATCTACTGGCGCGGTGCAACGCGCAGTGGAGCCATTTCCGGGATCGGCGTGGGTTTTGCCATCTGGGCTTACACGCTGTTTTTGCCGAGCTTCGAGGGTGGCTTTGTTCTGACCGACAATATCATCGAGAATGGTTTATTTGGCCTTACCGTCCTGCAACCGAACGCATTGTTTGGTCTGGAGATCAAAGATCCTCTTGTCCACACAGTTTACTGGTCTCTCAGCCTGAACGCATTCGTGTTCATATTCGTTTCTCTGATGAGCAATCCGAGGCCGCTGGAAGTGGTGCAGGCGGCTGCTTTCGTGGATGTTTTTGAAGGGGGGCAGAGCAATCTGGTAACAGGCCGTTCCGCCACTTCGGAGGATCTCTTTACCCTTGCACAGCGTATTCTTGGCACCACCACAGCCCACGCGCTTTTCACCCAAGCCGCTCATGCGCAAGGAAAAACCGGTGGATTGCCAGATGCGGATGATGCGCTGATTGTGCGGGTGGAGCGGGAGCTTTCAGGCTCCGTGGGCTCCGCTTCCGCGCATGCGATGGTAAGCCAGATCACGATGGGCGGGCAGATCTCTGTGGATCAGTTGATTGAGATGGCCGATGAGACGGCGCAGATTGTGGAATATTCGCATCGCCTTGAGCGGCAATCCGAGGAACTGGAGAAGACTGCCGAGGAACTGCGCAAGGCCAATACGCAACTGCGCGAAATCGGGGCGCAGAAGGACGCCTTTCTCTCCCAGGTAAGCCATGAACTGCGAACGCCAATGACTTCGATCCGCTCGTTCGCAGAGATCTTGCGGGCATCAGAGGGTGTTTCCGATGCGGATGCACAGCGCTTTGTGGGCATTATTCACGAAGAAAGTCAGCGGCTTACGCGGCTTCTGGATGAGATCCTCGATCTCAGCTTTCTGGAAAGCGGGCGCGCCCGTCTGGACATGGAGGAGGTGTGCATAAGGGATGTGGTGAAGGCGGCGGCTTCGAGTACTGAGGGGCTGCGGCACAAGGCTGGTTTGGCCTTGGAGATTGAGGAAACGGGCCTTGAAAGCATTGTCCAAGCCGATTTTGACAGGTTGGCGCAGGTACTGATCAACCTTATTTCCAACGCTGTGAAATACGGTAAGGCGGACGCGCCCGAGGTTCGGATATCGGTGACGCACGAAGGCGGGCAGACCCTTGTGCACGTGCAGGATAACGGGCCTGGAATTTCAGTGGAAAATCAAGACCGCGCGTTTGAGAAATTTGCACGACTTGATGAGGTTACACTGGCCGGATCGGCGGGTTTGGGGTTGCCGATTAGCCGGGAGATCATGCGCAATCTCGGGGGTGAGCTGGTGCTTGTGCCGTCAGATACCGGAGCTCACTTTCAGCTGACATTGCTGCCAGCTGAAAGTGTTTAGATCAGAGAGGTTTAGCCCTTCTTCAAGATCCGCCTGCCCACAAGTTCCGCAATCTGCACCGCGTTGAGCGCGGCACCCTTGCGCAGGTTGTCACTCACGCACCAGATGTTCAGGCCGTTCTCGATCGTACTGTCCTGGCGTATCCTGCTGATAAACGTGGCAAAATCGCCAACACATTCAACGGGCGTTGCGTATCCGCCATCCTCGCGCTTGTCGACAACCATGATACCCGGGGCTTCGCGCAGGATATCGCGCGCTTCGTCCTCATCCAGGAAATCCTCGAACTCGATATTTATCGCTTCCGAATGCCCCACGAACACGGGTACGCGCACGCAAGTGGCTGTAACCTTTATACTTTTATCCACGATCTTCTTGGTTTCCGCCACCATCTTCCATTCTTCCTTGGTGGTGCCGTCTTCCATGAAGGAGTCGATATGCGGGATCACGTTGAAAGCGATCTGCTTGGTGAACTTCTCGGGCTCTTTTTCCTGGCCGGGAACGTATATCCCCTTGGTTTGGTTCCACAATTCATCCATCCCGTCCTTACCGGCACCGGACACAGACTGGTATGTGGAGACCACAACACGTTTGATTTTCGCGCGGTCGTGAAGGGGCTTCAGGGCCACCACCATCTGTGCTGTGGAGCAGTTGGGATTGGCAATTATGTTTTTGTTTCCAACAGCTTCCACCGCATCCGGGTTCACTTCCGGCACGATAAGGGGAATGTCGGGGTCGTAGCGGTAGAGCGAAGAGTTGTCGATAACGATACAACCGGCCTTCGCAGCCTTCGGAGCATAGATCTTCGTCGCCTCGGAGCCGATTGCGAAAAGGGCGATGTCCCAGCCGGAAAAATCAAATAGATCAAGATCTTGGCACGTGAGCGTTTCATCACCGAAGCTGCATTCCGTACCCTTGGAGCGGCGGCTGGCGAGTGCCACAATCTCCTTCACGGGGAACTGGCGCTCTGCCAAAATGTTCAGCATTTCGCGGCCCACATTGCCTGTGGCACCGACAACGGCGATACGGTAACCCACTGTCCTTCTCCTTTGAAATCAGTGGCAGAGCCATACGTGGGGCGGGCCGAAAAGGAAAGCCTTTTGCAAAGCTGGATTTGGTATGGTTTCGGTACCGGTTTGGTAATGCAAAATTCCCGCGATCTCGGGCATTTTGGAAGTGTTTGCCCGGAGGTAACGGGATCCGTTACCTTGGAGGTAATGGTTTTCGGCAGTTGGCCTGCAGCCACTCTCACGCGTTGGTGAAATGCGGTGCGTCGCTTTTTCGGAGATTGCGGGATATGAGGAGAGAGGATCTCGGAAGAAGGAAGAACGGATGCGCAGAGTTCTGATTGCGGCCCTTGTGATGGCCGCAGGCCCAGTGCTGGCCGGGGAGGCAGAGGTGGTGGAAGCCACGGCCACCAAGAGCGGAGGCGGCTGGCGTTTTGATGTGACGATTGCGCATGGCGATACCGGGTGGGATCACTATGCCGATGGCTGGGCGGTACTGCTGGAGGACGGCACCGAGCTGGGCTACCGCGTGCTGGCGCATCCGCATGTGAGTGAGCAGCCTTTCACACGCTCCCTTTCCGGCGTGATCGTGCCGGAGGGCGTGAACGAGGTGTTCATTCGCGCGGATGACAGTGTGCATGGAGAGGCCACGGCACTTTTTGCGGTGCCGCTGAAGTAGAATTGGCGGCCCTTGCTGCGCGTGTGGAAGGTCAGAGATATTTGACCTGAGCTGGTTAGTGTTCCGAACCCAGCCACGTCTGGTCACCCGGCATTTTAGCCCAAGGGTCGCGCATCCCTGATCCAGATCAGATTTTGCAGAAGCATTGAGTATCGAAGGCAAGCAGACTTTTGGCAGGATCTAGCGAATGATCGAGTGTGGACGGCCAGTGCATAGCAAGTCCTTTTTGATCTGATTTGTGCATTTGTCAGAAGCAGTCGTGTGTTCCCACTGCCCTCTCATGGTTTGCGTGGTTTTGACCGCTGGCCCAGATAGGTTCCGCAAACCAGGTCCCATTCGGCTTCGCGGGCTGTGACGCCCGAGACGTTCGGCGAGGTATCCTGATTGTAACGGCTGACTTGTGCACCATCATTTCGCTGGTCTTGCTATCTCGTGTTTCTCGATTGGTTTTAGGCAGTTCTGGGTGACTAGGGTTCTTTCTTCGTCAGAACCGCCCAGGCGATCCGTGCGGTCTTGTTCGCCGTGGCAACGGTTGCCATGCGGGCAGGTTTGCGTTCAGGCAGAGCTGTCAGCCATTTGCTGGCGCGTTCTGGATTGGATCGGGCTTGCCGGACGCGCGATGTCATGCCGACGACCAGAAATTGCCGAAGATATTGGTCACCCATTTGGGTGATCCGGCCCAATCGCTTCTTTCCACCACTCGATTTGTTGGCGGGCGTCTCATCCGCCCGCTCCCTTCAGGCAATTGGGTGTCTGGCGTGTCACGGATTCGGTGACTGGCTCTTGAGATAAGGCTGCGTGAAACAGTCGGCTTTATCAGCTATGTTGCGCCAACCTGCATCAGGTTCTGGACAATCCTGACAATATCACTCAGACTTTAGGCGCCCAGCCAGCTCCCCTTAGCCCAGCCCGGTCTTTCGATCATCGAACACTCTTCCGGGGGAACGGCATGTCTCAACCGCACCAGAGCTATCCAACGTCAGCCGCGATCCGCTGTCCGCAAGCTCACTGTGAGGGACATCGGCTGTGACGCCTGTCGTCGATCAAGTTCAAAGTCACCTCGAGGAGTCAGTGCCGCTGTTTGCAATTGAGGGTCTGAGCGTCAGCTATGGCGAAACCCGCGTTATCTCTGATCTCGACCTGACCGTGCAATTCGGGCAAATGACGATCATTGTCGGGCCCAACGGCTGCGGAAAGTCGACTCTCCTGAAAACAATGGGCCGCGTTCTTCACCCGTCAGCTGGCACGGTTCGCCTTCGTGGAACGCCTGTTCACACACAGCCCACGCGCCAAATCGCCAGGGAAATCGCGCTTCTGCCGCAGGGGCCGGTCGCGCCCGAAGGGTTGACAGTCCACGAGTTGGTCGCTCAGGGGCGGTTCCCGCATCAGTCGCTTATTCGGCAATGGTCGCGCGAGGATGCACGTGCTGTGGCAGATGCGATGAAAGCTGCGCAGGTGACGGAATTTGCCAATCGGCGTCTGTCGGACCTCTCCGGCGGCCAGAGGCAAAGATGCTGGATCGCAATGGTTATCGCGCAGGCAACAAGCGTTCTTCTGCTCGACGAGCCGACAACCTTTCTCGATCTCAAGGTGCAGGTCGATTTGATGGCGATGCTTCGCAGCATCGCCCATGACGCGAACCGCACGCTGGTTGTCGTGATGCACGAACTGAACGTCGCGGCGGCCTTTGCCGACAAGCTGGTCATGATGAAGGACGGCGCGGTGATTGTCGAAGGCAGCGTTTCGGATGTCTTCACGCATGAAAACCTCGCCCGTGTCTTCGACCTCGACGCGACGATCCTGATCGATGTGGAAAGTGGACGCCCGGTCTGCGTTCCAAAGACCTCGCAGCCGCTTTCGGTCGCCGCCCAGTGACCGCGCTCTTGCGATCAGGGATCGTCGGATCCGGCACGGTTTTCGCCCTCGGCGCATTGGCGCTCGCATTCGGCTGGCATATCGCGGTCGGGGCCAAGGTGATCCCGCTTTCAGTCGTGATCGACGCATTGGCTACCCCCGATCCGAGGGAGTTCGACCATATGGTGATCCGCGACCTGCGGCTTCCCCGTGCGCTCTTCGCCGTTCTCGTCGGCGGTGCCCTGGCGGTTGCGGGCGCTCTCATGCAGGGCACCACCCGCAATCCGCTGGCCGAGCCCGGACTGCTTGGCCTGCTATCGGGCGCATCCTTTGCTGTCGTCATGGCGGTCGGCGTCTTCGATGTTGCCAACCCGGCACTGACGCCACTGATCGCTGCCATCGGGGCCCTCGGGGCCGCGAGCATCGTCTGGCTGATCGCCACTTCTGCTCCCGGCGGCGCGACGCCTCTTACGCTTGTCCTGTCCGGCGCCGCAGTTACGGCCTTTCTTGGCGCGCTCATCTCGATCGCCAACCTGCTCGATGAGGACAGTTTCGAGACGCTGCGCGTCTGGCTCACCGGGACGCTCGCAGGCCGATCGACCGGTGTCATGCTCTGGGCGCTGCCTTGGCTCATTGCGGGCATGGGCGTCGCCCTGGTCGTCGCCCGACAAGTCACGGCCCTCTCCATGGGCGACGAGACCGCCACGGGTCTTGGTGTCGATGTCACACGTCTCAAGGCCCTTGTTTTGTTCTCTGTCGTCGCGCTTACGGCGGCGGCCGTCGCCATTGCGGGACCGATGGGATTCGTTGGGCTGATCGTGCCACATGCCGCTCGCCTGATCTTCGGGCACGACTATCGCGTCATCGTTCCCTTCTGTGCGATCTTCGGCGCGACCTTTCTGCTTGTCGCTGACATCGCCGCCCGCATGGTACTATCGCCAGTCGAGGTCTCGACCGGGATCGTCACGGCCCTGCTCGGCGCACCGTTCTTCGTCTGGCTGGTCAGGGCACGGCTATGACAGGCACGACGTGGCAGAGGCTGGATGGGCCGGTCACCTTTGCGCTTCCTACCCGCGCGTTGACCGTTTTGGTGTTGCTCGTCGCGACCAATATCGCCGTCCTTGTCGCCAGCTTCATGTTCGGCAGCTATCCCATCGACCTGCCCGGCGTTCTCGCAACACTTGTTGGCAATGCTCCGTCGGAGACCGCAGAAACCGTCGTATGGAACCTGCGCTTCCCACGATCCCTTGCCGCCATGATGACCGGTGCACTCTTCGCCCTATCCGGTGCGGTTCTCCAAAACATCACCCGCAATCCGCTTGCCGATCCAAGCCTTGTCGGCGTGAGCCAGGGCGCCGGGTTCGCCGTGGTCGCGGCGATGATTGCCTTTCCCGACATGGGGTCGGTCTGGCGTCCGGCCCTGGCGTTCGCTGGTGCGCTGGCCGTCGCCGCCCTGATCCAGTGGATCGCGATGCAGCGTACCGGAGGCGCCACGATGCGCTTCATCCTGACCGGCATCGGCGTGGCGGCCTTCATCTCTGCGGGCACCAACGCGCTTCTGACCTATGGCGACATCGACCGGGCCCTTGCAGCACTCGGCTGGCTCGCCGGATCGATCCATGCAGCCAGGTGGGGCGAGGTCTGGTCGCTGGCCTTTTGTCTCGCCCTTTGCGCCCCGATCCTGATCTGGGCCGCACGCCCGATGACCGCCCTGCAGTTCGGCCCGGACATCGCGACAGGCTTTGGCGTCGCCGTCCGCCGCAACCGCATCGCCCTCATCACACTCTCTGTTGCCCTTGCAGCTTTCGCCGTCGCGGCTGTCGGCCCGCTGGGCTTCGTGGGGCTCGTCGCGCCGCATATCGCCCGCCGTATCGCGCGCGCCGGGGTCGGGCTGCATCTGGCCCTGACTGGCGCAACAGGAGCGCTGATGGTCAGCCTCGCCGATCTTCTTGGCCGCACCCTCTTCGCGCCGGTTCAGATCCCCGCCGGTCTGATGACCGCGTTGATTGGTGTCCCACTCTTTGTCTGGCTGATCCTGCGCAGCCAGGCCCGAACACAACTATGAAAGGAATTCCTGCCATGAAAATGTTCGTCATTGCCACAACTCTTGCAGCCCTCGCCCTTCCCGCAACCGCGCAAGACTGCGCCAAGGATCAGCGGGCTTTCGATCATCTGGGCGGCACGGCCTGCATCCCCGAAGACCCGCAGCGCATCGTCGGACTGCACGATCAATCGGTCACGCTCACCCTGGTTGAGATCGGCGCAAAGGTCGTTGGCTCCCACGGGCGGCTTAATGATGCCGGCGCGCCCTATATGCGCTCGGTCGACATGATCTTCGGGCTCGATTTTGAGACTTCAGGCATCGGCTTCGTCGGCACCTTCAACGCGATGGACTTCGAGGCGATCGCCGCGCTTGAACCCGATCTCATCATCGGGCGCAAGCTCGAGATGGAAGCGCGTGCGCAGTACGAGGCTATTGCCCCCTCCGTCTTCATCGCGCAGGGCGGTCCTGATCCGCTTGCCTTCGGACGCGATATCGCCGACGCCGCAGGCCATCTTTCGGTCTGGGAGGCGATGCATGCAACGTATCAAGCCAATCTCGACCGCGCGCGCGCCGCTTTTCCGGCGGCCCAGGGTGCCAGCTACGCCAAGATCCAGATGTACGATAACAAGTTGGAGGTTTATGCCAATTACGGTGGCCTGACCAAGGTATTGGCCAATCTTGGGCTCATACGCATCCCGATGGCCGAGGATATGGCCGCGCGCGGCGTGATCTGGGGCGAGGAGATAAGCCTCGAAGTGCTGCCCGAGCTTCAGGCCGACTATCTCTTCGACACCTATACCATCGCCTACGGTGATACGCTTGCCGATCCGCGCGCCCGGTTTGAGGCAGCACTTCCAAGCTGGTGCCGTGTGCTGACGGCATGCGCAGAGGGGCGCTACATCGTCCTGCCGCGTGAGATATCGACCGGCTACTCGTTCCGGCAGCTCGATATGTTGCTCCACCTGATCACGACCCATGTGGCCCGTGTTCCGGCACCGTCGTGATATCTGAGAAGGTGAGCGTTTGATGCAGGTTACAAGCGGCGCTGAAGCGACGGTGGAGGACGGGGGCCACGGCACCGGATTGGCGGTTGTCCTCATGATGGCAGCGGGCGCGGTGATTGCCGCCACATCGCTTATCGGCAAAACTCTCGGGCAATCAATCGGCGATGCACCCGCCCTCGCACCTTTTCAGGTCAGCGCAGGGCGCTTTACCTTCGCGTTTTTTGCGTTGCTCATCTTCCTCGCGCTCAAACCGGCAGCGCGGCCATCGCTCACCGGGGCCTGCTGGCGCTGGCACCTGCTCCGCTCGCTGTCCGGTTGGTTGGGGATCACCGCGATGTTCGCCGCAGTCGCAAGAATGCCCGTGGCCGAAGCGACTGCGATTTCCTTCCTCTCGCCCCTCGTGGCGATGGCCCTTGCCGTGCCGTTGCTTGGCGAACGTCTCGGGCCAAGGAAACTGATCGCCGCGGTGCTCGCGATTGTCGGCGCGGGCCTCATCCTGCGCCCGGGTGGCGACACCTTCCAGTCCGCCGGGTTGCTTGCGCTGGCTGCCGCCGCCTTCATGGGTATCGAGACGATCTTCATAAAGCGCCTGTCCGACAGCGAACCGGCGTTGCGGATCCTCCTGATCAACAATGGCCTCGGCGCGGCCCTTTCGGCGGGGATTGCCGTGCTGTTCTGGCAAGCCCCGGACGTCACGCAGTGGGCGCTGCTCATCGCTCTCGGCGTTGTCATGGTCATAGGCCAGTCGCTGTTCATCCAGGCTATAAAACGCGGCGAGGCAAGCGCTGTCATGCCAGCGTTCTATTCCATTCTGATCTTCGCCGCTCTCTATGACGCGGCTCTCTTCGGCGTCGTGCCCGACATGGCCGCCGTTATGGGGGCCGTCCTGATCGTCAGTGGCGCATTGATCCTGTCGTGGAGGGCCCGGCGATGACGGCACCGCGCTTCTGCTCCGAGCACAGTTCCGCGGCCGGCGAACCCCTCGCAGGGTGGGGTGCACATCAGGTGAGGAATATTCTGATCCGGTGGCCAAAATCCGGATGGAGGCACTCGCTGCGCATTGCAGGCGGGATGCCTGACCAGCTTCAAGCAGCGATAGCCCGCGTCGTGGGGGCTGGATGGCGGGTGAACCTGATCGACCGGAAACCCTACGACAGCGATCTGATCCGGGTCTTTCTGATGCCTGAGGCTCTGGTCTTTGATCTCGAACCCGGCGAACTTGCCCCTTTCCTTGACGCGGTCGCGAACCACGCGCTCCTGAAGGGGTACCACCCAAAGCCGCTTGCCCTGCCGCTGATCCTCTGCTGCACACATGGCAAGCACGATCGCTGCTGCGCAAAATGGGGGTTCGCGGTCTACAAGACCCTGGCCGCCGAGGCGAGAAAAACCGGCGGCTTCGACGTTTGGGAATGCACACACCTGGGCGGGTGCCGCCTGTCGGCCAGTGTTCTTACCATGCCAGCAATGCGCAAATACGGGCGCCTGGCTCCAGCTGATGCCGCGTCCTTTCTGGCCGCCGAAGCCGAGGACAGGCCTTACGTTCCGCGCTATCGCGGCGCATCCCATCTCTCCCCTGTTCAGCAAGTCGCCGAGGTCACGGCTCTCAAGGCGATCCGTCCAAGCGGCCTTCATGGACCGGCGCAAATCCTCGAAGTGGGGGCCAGCGAGAACGAAAGGCACTTCATCGTGGAGCTCACCGGGCATCGCGCGCGCGTTATCTGTCGCCGCGAGACGGTCAGAGCCTATGGGTCCTGCGAAGACCTCGACGCGGCCCTGCCGCTCGATCCCAAGGAGATCTGGCGCGGCGACTTCATTGCAATCATCAAAGATACGGAGACAAACTCATGAGACTTCTGATCACCGTCGCGGTAGCGCTCTTCGCCACCCCAAGTATTGCACAGGATTGCAGAGACGGCGAACGCGCGTTCGAACATCATGTCGAGACGACATGCATCCCGGAGAGCCCAGAGCGCATCGCCAGCCTGCGCGGCGATCAGATCACCACGCCGCTCCTCGACATTGGCGCGCCCATTGCGCTCACCGTGATGAACCGGATGGAGAATGGCGATACCTATGTTCGTGGCGCCGCTGACATCTTCGGTCAGGAATTCATTGATGCATCCGGCGTCGCCTATTTCAGCGACCGCAATCCCGTTGATATCGAAGCGCTCGCAGCCGCCGAGCCGGACCTCATCATCGGACGCGTCTGGAACGAGGAGATCTACGACCAGCTCAGCCTGATCGCGCCAACCATCATCATCCCCTCCAATATGCCCTATCTCGACCACCTCTCCTGGCTGGCCGACGCCGCGAACATGCAGGAGACCTTCGACGCCGAGCTTGCGCGGTACGGGCAGCGGATCGCCGAAGCGCGTGAGGTGATTGGCGACCCCGCCACGATCACGCTCTCCCGGTTCGATATCTGGGAAGACGGGCTTTGGTACTATCCCAACTGGGGCGCGATCGATCAGGTCATCGATGATCTCGGCTTCAGCAAACCGGTGATCCAGGCTGAGGCGACAGAAGGCATGAACGGCGTCAGCGTCGAGCGTATCCAGGAATTTGACGGCGATGTCCTGATTGCCAGCAGCGCGCCACGTTTCGGGCAAACCATTCCCATGCTGACAGCGCAATGGGATGAGATCGCCCCGTTCTGGCGCAATCTCGACGGCGTCAAATCCGGCAACCTCTTTTGGTACGAGCGCGACATCCTTGTCGGTTACACGTTCGAGTCGCTGGAGCGGTCGATCGAGTTCCTGACAGCGATTACGGCTGGACGGGAGCTTTGAGGTCCTCAACCATCCTTGCCTCATGGTTTACGTGGAATTGGGTCCCATTATCGTCACAGTCTGATCCGGCCGCTTCATCCAAAACTCTACGTAGTTGATGGAGGAATTAATTCGCGGCAGGGAAGCGGTGATCGGCGACGTTTATTCGAACAAGCGCATGAACGATGCTCGATCTGCAGCTGAATGTGAATTGCCGCCGTTGTTGGACGGCGGCTGCAAAGCAAACGACTTTGCTTGGATACGGACAGAACTGTTTCGGTCGCGCCAACGCCAGCCAGCAATTTTACATCTTTCGGTGAGAATTTGCGGGCAATCTGGGCATCGCCCGCCAGCGCCGAAAACCATTGTTCCGATGCACCAAAGGCCAGTAATGCACGAACAATCAACTTGGACCACTCAGGTGGGGCTGATCAAATCGCCGGTTTGTCCCTTGCCCGATTTTAAGGCAGGGATTGGCGTTTCATCGATATAGATGCACAAGCTGTCGCCGAGTACGACCTCGACCAATTCGGTAAATACATCCATACAGGGCATTCGCTGACTGGTTTGGATTGGTGGTTTGTTTGGGAGTCAAAATCGAATTCGCCGTTTCATCCGAGACAAACAACTCAAACAAATCTGGCCGTCGCCGTAGGTTGAATTGTTTTGACAGGCCAAGCCCATTCTAGAAAATGCGCTCTTGTACGAGCTTACAAATTCCAGTCTTCACCAATCCCCCTATCTTGCAAAATCTTTCTTACTTCCGCCGTATGACCATAGCGGCTGAGCGATACTGCTGCGCGGCGTGTTTGCATCCAATCTTCGATTTCAGTGTTTAATTGCAGGTACTCGCGATATGCCTGCAAAAGTTGCAATGATACGCCATCCTGCCAGCGAGGATCCGCGTTACGAAGGATGCTAAATCCGGGGCCCATGCCATCCGCTGTCGGAGAAATAACGCGCGCAATGATCGGGCTCGGGTCTTGTCCAAAACGACCGGCCGCCCACAAGAGCCAATCGTTTTTGAAATCACTCTCTTCGAGCAATGCAAGATAGCAGTCGAAATAGGGCGCTAGTTCGTCGGGTTGATTGCTTCGCACAAAAGTCTCGACGACATAGTGCGATACTTGTCTTGTCATCCCATCACCATTTTTGAGCCTTTCAAAGACCCAAGGCAAAATCCGGATACGTAGTTCTTTATCTTTGCCCAACACAGCGGGGATACCGCTGTGAGATTGGAATCTGTGTTCTTTGATGATCCGCTCCATCAATCTCCGATGACTTTCCGGAAGTTCATCAAATAACTGGACTTGATCGACGTAGTTCCGGATCAGCTTGCCATCGGAAAGCGAAAATGGCGCGGGGTCGGTGCGGTCCAGTATCCGGTTGATCAGAGATACATCGGCAGATGAAGGTGGAGGGGATTGTTGAGGGCCATGGTCAATGGTCTGCTCGGACGGTAAATCCCAGCCCATGTTCTGCAGAACCAAAGAATGATTGATTTCTGAAGCGTTGTACGTTGTCCTTTTCAAATCATAACCATCAGTGTTTTTGGCGCTGAAAATGTTAGGCTGGAAGACTGTTGGCCTATCCACGAGTTGATACGCTACTTCAGTTACCTGATAGATCGCGCTGTATCCGCCGCCCTCATACCTCAGCACTTCATAACGCTGGGAAACGCCAGGTACTACCAACTCGTAAGGTGAGAACTGCTCGAATACATCCTTGAGTGTAACGCGGGTCTGGCTGACAATGAGATCGGCTGGTGTCTTATCATTCTCTAACGAGGTCAGTTCGCCTGTTTCCTGGTTCACGCCGAATGTATAGATGAGTTGGCTCTTCTTTGGACCGTCATAAACTACCCGAACCCATTCTGCATGTCCGCCCTTCAGCAGCGCACGACATGTCATTTCACAGACCTGATGAGATATGTCGGTCGCAAATTTCAGTTCAAACCGGCGGACGCCAGCTGGTTGCGCCGGTACTGGCAAATCTTCCGAAGCAACATGGGCCATGATCCGAGGCAATTCCCGCTTTCCGATCATGGCCGGCACGGTCAGGAATCCAATGTAGCAAATGACCCCCAAACCAAATGCGATGGGACGAAGGCCACCTCCAGACACAACGGATGGAAAGAAAATGATCAGCGGAACGATTGCATTGACCGGTATTAAGGCAAACACCAAGCCAATTCCGAAAGTTGCATAGGTGACACCTATCACCACGCCATTGGTTGAAAAAAGTACAACAAGCCCTGCGACAGACAAGACAACCAGTACATAAGATATGATGAAAAAGGTCATTGATACTACACATGCATATTTCGAGGCAGAATACTCGAAAACACTCCGGAAATATGGCTACAATTTGTACAGTCGCAAATCACTGAGGTGGACCTGTCACGGTCTTGTGCCGCCCCAAGTGCCCGTTTAGGCCACCTCTCGTTCGAAGGCGACCGGACTTTTCCAACCCAGTGCTGAGTGGCGTCGACGCGGATTGTAGAAGTCGTTGATGCATTCAAAGATCGCCATCTCAGCTTGTCGCCTCATTTCCCATGACCGTCGCCAGATCAGCTCTGCTTTTATCGTCTTGAAGAACGTCTCAGCGGCTGCATCATCACAACCGTTTGGCACCGTTGGTCTATCTCGAAACCGCTATCGCTGCGCTTTTGGGCTGGACGCTCTTTGGAGATTTGCCCTCCGCATTGGCTTGGTGCGGGAGCACTGATCGCGCTGGTGCGCGCATCTGCACAGCTTTCGGATGTGAACCAACGATCTTTTTGAGACGGCGTTTCAGTCATTCGCCGCAAACTTTCAAATAAGCGGGTTGGGTTTGAGACCGTATTGCATGATGCTGCGCAATGGATGAATGGCCGCTCTGAACGTGTTTTGGTTGCTTCTACAACAAAATGGCACAGTAATGTGCGGTGCAGACACGATTGAAGTGATGAGGATCAGCCGCTTGAGATCCAGAACTGCGTTTTGCCAAAATCAAGCGCAGCCAGATCGTTGGGGTCGATCCAGAATTCAACCAATCCCATGTCACCCCACGTCACACCTAGCGTGTTATCACTGTCGACTTGCAGGAGTTTGAAGCCGGTGCCTGGCGTCGGATTGGGGTTCGCAAATTTTGGACCACCAATCATGGTGTCGTTAGAGCTTTCCGCTATGCGGTACGGCATGAACCCACGCAGGAGGTCTTTGGGAAGTGCTGCGAGAAGGTCGGGATCGACATCGGCTTGCGTCTTTATCGTTCGCAAAGCCGAATGAAGGCTGGTGCGCAGCCCTATCAAATCGTCACCGCTGTCGCGCGCTGCCTGCGCGCTTTCATAGCCCGCATTCTTGAATATGCAGTCATCAAATCGGGCCTGATGCTCTGGCGATAGTTTCGTCATCGGTGGAGCGGTCTGAAGGTCTGCCAGGAGTTGCTCTGCCTGTTCGATGTTTTCGGTACGCTTCTCAAAATTCCTAAGCTTGACCAGTCTGGTGATCGGCTGTGTGAGCTTGGTTGCGACCAAGTTGGTCCAAGGAAAGTGTCCGCCAAAAACATCCGGACAGTAATTCGGGCCGTCATGTGCAGGAGGGACCAGTTTTGTGATACCGGAAGATTGAACGGTCTGCGCGAAAGTGTCCTGTTTGTGTGTCTGACTGTAGTCGAACGCCTTTCTCATGATGTTTACCCCGCGGTCTTTGGGCAGCTCATTTTCCTGCCAGAGGCACGGATGCACGACGCAGGCCATGTTACTTTGCGGCAGGATTGCAGTGTTTTGATGTCCCTGCTTGTTTGCCTGACGTCGAACGTGTTCGGCTATCGCAGGCAAGTCACTGGTTTGTCTTACACGCTGCCACCCGGGATCACATTCAGAGTGATATAGAACGCGCTGCTCGGCAGTATCACCATCGCTATCGTCTGTCAGATCGACAAAAAACCACAATGTGCCCGTGCGCGGCAGCATGGTGGTGTCTGGTGTTGTGGGGACCTCGGCCAGATTGATTTGTGCTAGAAAATGCAGTGGGAGTCCCGTTTCCCGATGTTTGGGCCAAGTGATATCTGGTGCCAGTTGTGGTAAACCGCCAATTTGGGTGAATGACCCCTGTCCACCCCATTCGCGGATCAGATAGACAACCGGGTCGCTATGAGCATCAAAGTAAGCAGCGATTTCATCTTCCGTGTAGACGCGATCTTTGTCTTTTTCGACGGCCGCTTGCCACTCGCGTTCGGATTTTTCAACGATGTGCTGTAGCTTATCGCTTTTTCGCAATTTAGGGGTCTTTGTTGCCTCATGCGCAACCTTTTCAACATAGTGCAAAAAGTGGCCATGCCCGGGTAGCTTATTGTCGAGCATGAAGAGCGCAAATTTTGCGAGTGCTTTGATCCGCCAACGGTTAATACGCCGCCGAAACAACAGGATTGCGGAGCCAATCAGGAGAACCAGATAATCGGAAACGCCAAGGAAAATGGCGAGAAGTGCAAAACATACAACAAAGGCGAGGGCAATTACATTGGACAAGACCTTGCTTCTCATAGGCGTAAAAAAACAGCCCTCTGACTTCTTGGCAAGTCTATCGCGATGGGTTTTGCATGAAGGCGCTTACTTCCAGAGAGGATCAAGGGCCCAGCATTCGAACGACCATCAGCAAACGGTGGTGTTTCCCAAACCGGCAGTTCGTGACCAGCGCTACGAAGGTGCTGCATGAGCCCATAGCAGAAGGGCTGAATTCGTGCTGCGCGTGCTCGTGGCACAGACAATGCCGCTGGTGCGTGATTTTCGGCGCTGCCTTGCAGCAGAGAAACCGGTCGTTCATGCAGGACACAGCGAGACCAATCCGGAAAACTTACAGGTTGCGGAAAATAGTATGCTTTCTTTGCGGTTGCACCAATGTCGCTTCAGGAATTCTCACCTTCTTTGATCCTTCCAATGATCCGGCGCATGTAGTCCAGAAACGCTTGCGTCTCATCTTCGGAGAGGTCAGCCAGCACTTCCTCGTTGATTTGCATTGCTGTCTGATAAGCGGAGTCCCGGATTGAACGTCCTTGATCTGTAAGGTGGATCGTCCGCGCCCGTGCATCTGCAGGGTGTTCTTTACGGATAATCAGCCCGTCCCGTTCCATCCTGGTCAGCGTATTTGCGAGTGTGGCCTGCTCAATATCGAGCATGGCCAGAAGCTCTTTTTGAGTGAGGCCGTCTTTCTCCCAAAGAGCCAATAGTGCCGGAAACTGCCCAGGGACGATTCCAAGTGGTGCGATGCGCTTGCGAAGCACCTCGACAAGCAGGCGGGCCATGTTGTTCACGAGGTATCCCGCGGAGTTCATGCGATCAAATTCCATGGTTCCAACTTAGCATTGCATAGCTAACTATGTAATAGTATATAGCTTGCTATGCAAAGCGAATCAAAGAGGAATACTGAGATGAGAACGCTGACAGCAATTTGCGCGCTACTTCTGGCTCTCCCGGCCTCTGGACTGGCTCAGTCAGGCGAATCGACACCCGGCCGCGAACTGGCGGAACTGGTCTACGGCTCGATTGAGGACTCTCCAAATGGTGCCGCCGATATGGGTGAGTTCGTTGATTTTGGCCAAGAAATCTTCGTGTCTATGGACTCCGATGAAAGCGGATCAATCAGTCTGGGCGAGTTCACGGAATGGGATTTCGGTTTCAACTTCATCGCCGAGGATGCGGGCCAGGCGCGTGCTTACGAAACCGCGCAGAAAATCCTCTTTGCTATCTGGGATCATGACGCAGACGGTGAGATTGCCCGGCGCGAATATCAAAAATCGATGGTTTGGGATTTCCGCCGCGCCGACACGGATGACAATGCGTTGCTGACGCGCGACGAGTTCCTGAGCGGCTATGTGGTCAACCTTGCCTATCGCGCAGCAATCACCGGCCTGTAAGCCCTGTTAGTCGGAACGAGGAGGCAGGTCTCATGAAAAGCACCCCAACCCAGTATGGATCGGTTGCCGTTACCATACACTGGCTGAGCGCAGTCTTCATTCTTGCGATGCTCGGGTCCGGCTTCAGGGCCGCATCGATGACGGAGAGCACAGCTAAAGAAGCGATCCTGATTTTTCATGCCCCATTGGGCACCATCATCTTGGTCCTGACGCTGCTGCGCCTGTTCTGGTGGTGGCGCGTCGATCAAAAGCCACGTCCGGTGGATGGCGGCCCTGCTTGGCAGACGTTCACTGCGAAAGCTATCCATGTCCTGTTCTACATTGCCATCCTTGGAATGGTAGCAAGCGGTATCGGCATGCTGGCACTTTCGGGTGCGGGAGGCGTGTTGTTCGGCGCAAACGCAGAGCCTTTGCCGGACTTTACTGAGTTCCTGCCACGCGTGCCACATGGTGTGGGTGCGAGACTCATGCTGGTGCTCTTCGCGCTCCATGCGAGCGCTGCACTCTACCACCATTTCATCAAACGGGACGGGCTGATCCGGCGGATGTGGTTCGGCTCAAAAGGCAAGGGAGCCGGATCATGATCAAAACAACATTCAACATACTCGCCATCTGTGGAGCGGCAGGATTTGCTGGCGTCATGCTCAGTATCGGCGTGACGCTGGGTGGATACTGGCGCAGCCTTCCGACCCAGGCATTCTTGGACTGGTTCGCGGCCAACAATCAGTTCGTCTCTCGATCCATCCCTCTGATCTTTATGCCGACCTTGATCGGTCTCATTGGATCGGTCTGGTTGTCCTGGGGCAGCCCGGACTTGAAATATTGGCTGCTGAGCACGCTATGCATCGTGGTTGTCGCGATCCTGACCTTCGCTTTCTTTGTCCCCACCAACACAGCATTTGCGAGCGGGACCATGGACGAAGTGACAGGGGCGGCCAAACTGAACCAATGGCTGACGATCCACTACTTCCGCATCGGGTTTGGCATGGCGGCTGCGGTCTTCGGCTGCATCGCGATCAAGACCTGACGCACCAGCCACCTACCACTCAAAGGAGGCAAAACCCGAAATGGGAGTTGCCAAGCAGAAGAGGACCAACCCATGAAAACCCGCATTCACGCCATCGCTGGAGCTGTCGGTCTGCTCATGATCTTCACGTTCTGGACATCGACTGTCATCTCAGAGCTATTCGGCTCGTATGAAACCATCGCGGCAGTGAAGGGCTGGATTCTGAATGGGATGTTCATCTTGATCCCGGCGATGGCGATTGTTGGTGGCTCTGGCATGTCGCTGGGGGCTGGCCGATCTGAGAAGCTTGTGTCCGCCAAGAAAAAGCGGATGCCGATCATCGCCGCCAACGGGATACTGATCCTGCTTCCGATGGCCTTCATTCTTGAAGCCAAGGCCTCGGCGGGGACGTTCGATACGTTGTTCTACGTATTGCAGGGTGTCGAGCTGATCGCAGGAGCAACCAATTTGACGCTGATGGCCTTGAACATGCGCGATGGTGTGAGGCTGACAGGCCGGAACAGCCGGGCGTCCACTGTAAAGCTGCTCGGGCGCGAGATGGTCGCGAAAAACACGCTTGCGGTGCGCCTTGCGAAACCTGCCGGGTTCACATTTGAACCGGGCCAAGCGATCCGGCTGACCATCCCAACCGATGCAACCGCAGGTGCTGCCGAGGCGCGCATTCTTTCCATCGCCAGTGCGCCTCATGAAGCGGACCTGACCGTGATCACTCGTTTGCGCGACAGCGCTTTCAAGCAAGCCTTAAAGGCTCTGCAGGAAGGGACAAACTTGCAGTTCACTGGCCCGTTGGGAAGTTTCACATGGGATGAGGATCAAGATCGGCCTTCAGTGTTTCTGGCAGGAGGGATCGGCATCACCCCCTTCCTATCGATGATCCGCGATGCCGATCACACCGGTCGTCTGACCAACACCACACTGTTCTACTCAAATCGCGGCCCAGCCGACGCAGCCATGTTGAACGAATTGCAAGAGATCAGCGCGGCCAACCCAGGATTCCGACTGGTTGCAACCATGTCCGATATCAAAGACGGCAGCGACTGGGAGGGCGAAATAGGACGCATCGACGCGGAGATGCTGCGTAGGCATTTGCCTGATCTCAACGGTCCAGTTTTCTACTGCGTGGGGCCTGGTGCTTTCGTTTCAGGCATGCGCGATGTGTTGGAAAATGCAGGAGTCGCCAAAGAAAATATCCGGTTTGAGCAGTTTGGCGGGTACTGACACTCGAGTTCACTATCTTGGTGCAAGAGCAGACGTTTGTGCATCTTGCAGCATGGTCGATGTGGGCTCAATCCGGATCTTTGGATAACTGAGAAGTATCATAACTGGCGCAATGCGAGATATGTGAACCTCCCTTGGCGTGATACGTGTCCGCAGTGCAGATGAAAGATGGGTGCTATAAATAACGGGAGAAGGATCGGCGCCGCACAGCCTCAGTCGGGCCGCTCTGCTTGCCGCCGGAGAACACGTCCACCATGCCGTCGATGGCCTGCCGCTTCCACGGCTAACCTGCTTCGGGTGCAACTGATGCTTCGCCGCGATCAAAGCCTTAGATAGCTTTAGTGCTGCTCTGACGGCGTGCGCAGCCGTGGCGCTCCCATAACGTTTGCTTCCATTCCAACGAAAGGATCACACCATCAAATCGGCCTGTCTGATTGCACAGGTGCTGATTGCAGATAGAAATCTACATTTCGGAACGCGTTATAACATTCCCTGCCGCAAACTAATGAAGTGACATCATTTCAAAGGGTTGTGGTGCTGATCAGCCAAACTAAATTGAGCGATATCCGCGAGCTTTTCTATTCTTTGAGGTGACATAGTTGTACCCCTATATGAGAAGAAAATTATTTTGATACGTTAGTCAAAAGCACTTCACATGCCTCATTGTGCACGAGCTTTCGTCTGCACAAGTCTAACCCCGAACCATTGTCGAGTTCTCCCGAATACCATAAGGCTGTATTCTGTGTAACAAGCCAAACGAACTGCACATTGTTTTGCACTATTCCATGCGCTAACGGTGTCCGGCCTTGGTTATCGCGCCCAACAAACAAAGTGCCAAACTCATCAAGCAACGTAACGATATCCGGATGCTCAATATTGTACGCAGCGTGGTGTCCAACAGACATGCCATTTTCATCCCGAAGCCCATCAAACGATCTACCCCCATTGTACGCCTCCAAGAGCGGACGGATTTCCGCAGGAGACAACGTTGCTGCAGCGCTGGGCAAAGATGGTTCATCAGCCGAGACTGAAGGTGCCTGAATGCCAACGACAATTATGGCCGCAAATTGGATTATGATTCTAGAGGATAAGTTAACCATTCAAACCTCTGATCAGCCCCACTTGAGTGGTCCAGCCTGAATGTTAGTGCATGATCGGCCTGGGTTCCATTGGGAAGATGGTTTCCGGGGCCGGTGGGCGATAACCTTGAACGCCGAAAAGCAGGCCAAAACAAAACAGCCGAAGCACACCTTCGAGCAAATGTTCGAACACACAATGACGTTTCTGACAACTCCTTGGAAAATCTATAAAAAGGAGTTGCTCGCCGTGAAAAGAACGGTGCTGAAGCTGACCTTTCAGGCCCCAATCAGCTTGGATCGGGAAACGGGCGTTCGAACCGCGCAAGTGTCTGGAATACTGGCGCTGAGTGCGCGGAAGTGTGAAATGGTGCCCCAAGACGGCATCCAATTCCTATATGTTGGAGTGTCTTGGTGCATTCCAAATGCATCAAATGCCGTAATTTATTGATAAATTCTGTTTCACTCTGTTCCGTTTTGCCCCGTGATACACTACATCTAGGGGGGGATCAAAAGGTGGATCAGAAATGGCTCGACCCAAGAATAAGCTGACCAGTGCCGAGTTGAAAGCCAAACCGCATGGCAAATATTCGGACGGGGAGGGGCTTTGGTTTGTTAAGCATTCCGATGGCCGTGCACAGTGGGTGTTGCGCTACACGTTGTTTGGGCGACGGCATGAAATGGGGTTGGGGCGATTCCCGGATGTCAGTCTCAAAGCCGCGCGGTTGGACGCTGAGAAATGGAAGGCCGTGGTGCGGGACGGCAAAGACGCCATCAAGGAACGTGAACGCCAGCGCCGCGAGGCGGAGCGCAATATGCATGTCCTTACCGACATTGCCCACGACGCATTTGAAAGTCGCAAAGCCGAGTTGAAGGGCGATGGCAAGGCAGGTCGTTGGTTCAGCCCATTGGCGCTGCACGTACTGCCAAAGCTGGGTCGCATGCCGGTGTCACAGATTGACCAGCGCGATATTCGCGACGCGCTTGCCCCGATATGGCACGAAAAGGCCGATACCGCCCGCAAGGCAATCAACCGTCTCAGCATTTGCATGCGGCACGCGGCGGCGCTGGGCCTCGATGTGGATCTGCAAGCGACGGAAAAGGCCAAGGCCCTTCTCGGTAGGCAGCGACACAAGGTGACAAGCATTCCCGCCCTGCCATGGCGGGAGGTTCCGGCGTTCTATCAGTCGCTTGATGGTGGCACGGTTACGGAAATGGCCCTGCGCCTGCTCATCCTGACGGCTGTGCGCAGCTATCCGTTGCGCCACGTCCATCTTGACCAGATCAAGGGCGATGTGTGGACCATCCCCGCAGAGGCCATGAAAGGCCGGAAGGACGCCACGCAGGATTTTGCCGTGCCGCTCAGTCAGGAAGCGCAGAGCGTCATTGCAGAGGCCGTTCCGTTCGCCCGAGACGGCTTTCTGTTTCCGGGCGTACGCAAAGGCGTGATTTCTGACATGACGATGGCCAAGCTGATGGAACGGCGCGGCATGATGGAGCGCCCGCATGGCTTCAGGTCCAGCTTCCGCGACTGGGTAGCGGAGGCGACCAGCACTCCGCATGACGTGGCCGAAACAGCGCTGGGCCATACGGTTGGCGGTGCTGTTGAGCGGAGCTACCGGCGGACAGACTTCTTGGAGCAAAGGCGGGCGTTGATGGAACTATGGTCATTTAAAGTTGCGGATGAAATTGCTGAGGTCATTTCGATACATGGGTAGGTCAAATTCGCCCAAGGTTGACTTGCAGCAAATTTCTGCGCCACCCAAAGATGAGTTTGAATCGTTTCTGGAACAGGTCTATTTTTGGTTGTTAACCTGTCACCGTCTTTCCGAGGAAGGAGATTTGAACAAATCTTGGGTGGCATTTGAGGCACTTGGAGCGTTGTTTCCTGTCCTAGATGAGGGCGGTAGTCACGACAAAGTAAAAGATGCTTACCCTTTTCCTGCATGGCGTGAAGAAACGGTGGAAGTTCCCCTAGCGGTCGTGAGGCAACTCGTACTTTCATGGAACAAGTACAAGGACTCTCCTGTAATGTCCCTTGGGCAAGCATTTGAGTTTGAGCACATAAATGGTCAGGGTAGGTCGGCCATGAGAAAGAAGGCGGCCAAGATCAACGAGGGCATTAAATACGCAAACGAAGTTTTTGGTTTGTATGCAGAAACAGGAGATGGATCTGCGCTCTCACTTGAAGATGCATTTAGTTCGGTTGCGGAACGTTATGGAAAATCTGTCAGTACTATCAGGGATGCGTTTTATCGTCATCGGCAAGCAATTGAAGATAATCTACAGGGCCAGAGGGCCAGACGTCAGATACTAACAGAAACTTCTCGAAGTTCTTGTGTGGATAATTCTTCCTGATCCGACCAACTTTGCTCCATCGAAGTATCTGGAGCACTGAAATGCGCTATCTCACCTTCCGCGATCTACAAAAAAAGCTCGGTGGCCGTGGTCGCACCACGATTTATCGAGATGTCGAGCTGGGGCGCTTGCCCAAGCCCGTCAAAATCGGTTCTCGCCTGTATTGGAATGAAGCCGATATCGACGCCGCTATTGCGGCACATGCGGCGTAAGACCCGCTCAACCCTCTGCGCAGGCGCAGGGCGAATTGAGCGGGAATATACTGTCCAAAGTATTTCCAATCCATACGCCCAGCGCTTCCGCAAATCAATTGTGGAGAACTCCATGACTAGCAAGACAAGTTGGGGCATGGCCCTTTTCAAAGTTCACCTTTCAACAGGCGAAACGCTGGAGGTGGCGGTGCAAGGCCGCGACCGTTGGGCGCTGGAAGCCCTTATCTCCGCCGGTACAAAGGGCTGCACGTCCATCGACATGCCGGGGCCACGGTGGAGCGGCTATATCTTCAATTTGCGCCAGCTTGGCATACCGATTGAGACGGTTACAGAACCGCACACAGGCCCATTTGCTGGCACGCATGCCCGCTACATCTTGAGTGCGCCTGTGCGGCGGTTTGGGGAGGTCGCAGCATGAGCAAGACACACCTCCGCAACCCATCGCCTCGCGACGTGTTCGAGCGGCGTATGCGCCACCAGTTTGGCCTGAACGATACGCTTGCTCGACTGCTGTTCGACCTGCGCAACTCCGGGGGCAAGTGATGTCGGGCACGAAATCCTACCGGAAAGGAAAACGGGGGGCTGGGCGTCATGTCCAGCTTGCCGAATACCTTCAAGCCACGGAAGCCTGGGCTACGCTGAAACCCGGCCCACGCGCGCTCTATATCGAGTTGCGACGGCGGTTCAACGGATCGAACAATGCTGCGTTGTTTCTAAGTCATCGGGATGCAGCAAAGGCACTGAACGTAAACCGCAATACAGTCGGTCCATGGTTTCAGGAGCTTCAAGACAGGGGATTCATTGAACTGGCTGAAGGCCCCTGCCTTGGCCCGGGTGGGATTGGTAAAGCGTCCGTTTGGCGCTTGGACGAAGAACCCGCAGAGGACGGCACACCAGCCCGAAAGCGGTTCATGTCATGGCGTAAACCACCAAAGCCCCGCCCAAAAAACAGGACAGTGCGTCCTGAAAAACGGGACGAGGATGCGAAAACTCCGGTGGATGACGCTATAACCGTCCTGAAATATGGGACGCATTCGCGGCAACTCTAAGAAACGGCGTCCTGAAAAACGGGACACATATATATCTAGCCATAGGGCACGAGAGCATGACCAAAGAATCGGTAGAGCGAAAACGCAAACTGGGCATCACCTTCTCTGGTGGATCTGATGGCCTTCACAAATTCTGCATAGACGAAGCCGATGCACTGGAAAGAATATTTGGAACGGATTGTCCAGATATGGCAACTGGCTTGATGCGCCATTGTCTTAAGGTTTTGAGGACAGATGAGGCAAACGAGGAACATCCCGCAAATGACGAGCGGGCGTTCATGTTTGCCTCCGTGGCAGAGATGCAGCCTCGCGATGCTGTGGAGCGGCTGCTGGCGGTTCAAATGGCAGCAACCCACGTTGCGATGATGCGCGCTGGGCGATGTCTGGCAACTGCGAGACTATTGCAACAGACGGAAGCACATTACACTGGCTTCACAAAGCTGGCACGGACCTTCACAGCGCAGGTTGAAGCTTTGCGCAAACATCGGAACGGCGGCAAGCAAACGGTGACCGTGCAGCACGTCAATGTGGGCGACGGCGGTCAGGCGATTGTCGGCACGGTACAGGGCGGGGGGGCCAATGCCAAAAAGTGACGCTAACCCCATGGACCCGACCCAAAGGCTCCGAAATGCGCCCAGATGCACTGCGACGGCGAAAAGCACGAAACAGCGCTGCGAGTGCCCTTCAGTGCGTGGCTGGGCCGTCTGTCGTCTGCATGGAGCGCGGGGAGGTGCGCCATCCGGCCAAGCGCATCCGAACTATCGCCACGGGTTAAGGACTCGAAAGTCTACTCAAATTCGAAAAATGCTTGCTGCGTTGCAGCCTAGCAGCGCCCCCCTATAGGTGGACTGAAAGGTGGATCAATCGCCATGATGAGTACAATAAATTACTGGTTTCAATGGGTTAAATGAATTTAGTGGTGCCCCAAGACGGATTCGAACCGCCGACCTACTATTTACGAAACAGTTGCTCTACCAACTGAGCTATTGGGGCCACGCGAACGCTTTGTATCTGCGGTATCCTTGGCGCGCAAGACTTTCCCCCCTTGAACTGCCCTGCGCAACGGAACGCACCAAGCTCTCAGAAATCCAGGTTTTCCACACTCAGCGCGTTTTCCTGAATGAAGGCACGGCGGGGTTCCACCACGTCTCCCATCAGTTTTGTGAACACCTCGTTTGCTTCATCCACCTGATCGACACGAACCTGTAACAACGTCCGCGCCTCCGGATCCAGCGTTGTCTCCCAGAGCTGGCCCGGGTTCATCTCTCCCAAACCCTTGTAGCGCTGCAGAGAAAGGCCTTTTTCACCTTCGGTCATGATCGCATCAAGAAGCGACAAGGGGCCCATAATGGCCGTTTCCTTCTCTTTGCGAACAAGTTTGGGCAACGCGCTGTAGATCTCCTGCAGGCTATCAGTCATCGCACCAAGCCGCCTGGCCTCTCCGCCGCGCAAAACCGGCCCAGGGAGGTTGCGCACTTCTTCCACGCCGCGAAGCGTGCGGAAAAGGCGCAGGCCTGCATCCTGGGTGGGCCGTCCTTGCCAGCCGCGCTCGTATTCCGTGGCGATCAGATCAAGCCGTTGGGCAACCTTATCGGCTGTACCCTGCGGGTCGCCATCAAGCTGTCCGGGCAACATGGCCCCGGCAATCGCCGTCTGCTCCAGAATGGGGCGCGCATAGAGTGTCGGGAAGGCTTGCAGGTAGGTGCGGGCTTCACGCGCTTCGGCGACCACACGCGCAAGATCAGCGCCAGCGACCACAGACCCGGTGCCGAGATGCAGAGCCGCATTCTCCAGGCCCATCTCGATCAGATAATCCTCAAGGCTTGCCTGATCTTTCAGATAAACCTCGGACTTGCCGCGCGCCACTTTGAAGAGCGGGGGCTGCGCAATGTAGAGATACCCGCCTTCAATCAACTCCGGCATCTGGCGGTAAAAGAAAGTGAGAAGGAGCGTGCGGATATGCGCGCCATCCACATCGGCATCCGTCATGATGACGATCTTGTGGTAACGCAGCTTTTCGATATCGAACTCATCCCGACCGATGCCAGTGCCGAGCGCAGTGATCAGTGTGCCGATCTCCTGACTGCCCAGCATCCGATCAAATCGCGCACGTTCCACATTCAGGATCTTACCGCGCAAGGGCAGCACCGCCTGATTGTGGCGGGAGCGGCCCTGCTTGGCAGAACCACCCGCGCTATCGCCCTCCACCAGGAACACCTCGGATTTTGCAGGATCCTTTTCCTGACAATCCGCCAGTTTGCCAGGCAGGGAGGCTACGGACATAGCCGATTTCCGTGTCATCTCCCGCGCCTTGCGCGCCGCCTCGCGCGCCTGCGCGGCCTCAACGATCTTGGAGACGATGTGGCGAGCCTCAGTCGGATTCTCCTCGAACCATTCCGCCAGCTTTTCGTTCATCAGGCTTTCGACAGCAGGGCGCACCTCGGAAGAAACGAGCTTGTCCTTTGTCTGTGAACTAAATTTCGGATCCGGAACCTTTACTGAAAGGACACATGTCAGCCCCTCGCGGGCGTCATCCCCCGAAAGCGTCACCTTCTCCTTCTTTGCAAGGCCAGAGGAGCCAACATAGTTGTTGATCGTCCGCGTCAGCGCCCCTCTGAAACCCGCCATATGCGTACCACCATCCCGCTGGGGGATATTGTTTGTGAAGGGCAGCACGTTCTCGTGGTAGCTGTCGTTCCACCACATCGCGACCTCTACACCTATATCATCCTTGGTACCTTCCACGAAGATCGGTTCCGGCAGCAGCGCGTTTTTGGAGCGATCCAGATAGCGGACGAACTCCTTCACGCCACCTTCGTATATCAGTTCGGTTTCCAAGGGTTCCGCGCCACGCTCATCGCGAATGGTAATCCGCACGCCGGAATTCAGGAACGCGAGTTCCCGCAGTCGGTGCTCCAGCGTTTTGAACACATAGTCGCGGTTCGAAAAGGTCTCCGTCGAAGCGAGGAAGCGCACCTCGGTACCGCGCCGGCCATCAGCATCGCCCACCTCCTTGAGATGTTCGGTTGTAAAGCCACCCTCGAACCGCGCCACATACTCCTTACCATTTCGCCAGATCCGAAGTTCCAGCCAATCGGAAAGCGCGTTCACAACGGAAACGCCAACGCCGTGCAGACCACCGGATACCTTGTAGGAATTGCTGTCGAACTTGCCGCCGGCATGCAGCTGGGTCATGATCACTTCAGCCGCGCTCACCCCCTCTTCCTCGTGGATATCCACAGGGATGCCACGGCCGTTGTCGCTTACAGAAATGCTTTCATCCGCATGAATTGTGACGCTTACCGTATCAGCATGGCCCGCCAGTGCTTCATCGATCCCATTGTCGACAACCTCGTACACCATGTGGTGCAAACCGGAGCCATCATCGGTATCACCGATATACATTCCAGGCCGCTTGCGCACCGCTTCAAGGCCTTTCAGAACCTTGATCGAATCCGCGCCGTATTCCTCTTGAGGCTGCTCTTTATCGGCCATGTGGGGCTTCCCTTTTTTGTTGCCGCCATTTTAGGCCTTTGTGACAGGAATGTCACGCTTTCAGAGCGCATTGTCAGTAGCAAAGTATACATACTTTTCAGATAGTTAGGCGATATACAAAACCGCTTGGAAAAGTGCCGGATAAGCTGTGCAAAAACCTGTGGAAAACTATGGAGAAAATCCGACGACGAGGCCCACTCCGATGAGCAGAAATCCGGCGCTGAGGTTCATGTTGCGAAGCGCCTTTGGGCTGGCAAGCAGAACGCGAATTCTGTCCACCATCAGCCCAAGCACGAGATTGCCGAGAAGGGGCACAATCGCGGAAATGGCACAGATCACGGCGATATCCCATGCGGTGACTGCGGTAAGATCGAAGAAGCCTGGCAGAACACCCATATAGAAAAGGACGGCCTTGGGATTGCCAAGGATCACGAGAAGCCCTGCAATGAAGCCAGCCCACATGCCGGGGCGGGTGAGCTGGGAGTTCTCCCCGATCACGCGATCCGCATGCCGGATAAGGGCAATCCCCATGATCAGGAAAATCACCGCTCCGGCATAGCGCAGGACAGTGAGGAAATCTGCATAGAGGCTGACGAGAAGGCTCACACCGAAGATTGCAAGGAGCGGCCAGAGCACGTCGCCCACCACCACGCCCATCGCAAGCGGCCATGCTGCATGGAAGCCGCCGGAAAGCGCACGGGCGATCAGGGCGACCCAGACAGGACCCGGCGTGAGAAAGAGGATGAAGAGGGCGAGCGCATAAAGCCCGATCTCGGCTACGCTGAGTGTCATGGCGCGTCCGGCAACTCCAGTTTGCCCTCGGGGCCGAGCGGCCAGAAAGGATTCATTGCAACTTCCCAGACATGGCCATCAGGATCGGCCCAGTAGCCCGAGTAGCCACCCCAGAAGGCCTTTTCAGGAGTTTTCAGCGCCGTAGCACCCGCGTCCAATGCGGCCATATAGGCGGCATCAACCTCCGCCTCTGTGCTGAAGTTCTGGGCAAGGCTCATGGCGCCTGCGCCAAGTTGCGCATTCGGGCGACCCTGATCCTCTGCAAGCGCTGCGCGACCATAAAGGCCAAAGACAGACCCGTGGATTTGATAGAACGCCACGTCATCATTGCTCATCCCATGTTCCCGCCAGCCGAGCCGCGCATAAAAAGCGCGGGCCAAGGCAAGATCCGCCACGCCGAGAGTGATCAGGGTGATGCGCTGGTTCATGATGTTGCCTCTGCGAGTTGGGATTGGCCTGTGGTCTCCCGCACTTCGATATGGCGGGCGCGCGCACCAAGATCTGTGAAAAGCTCCGGGCCCGTGCCTGTCATCCAGGCCTGAGCGCCAAGGCTGATAATCTCATCATAGAGGCTGGCGCGCCGGTCTGCGTCAAGATGGGCAGCCACCTCATCGAGGAGAAGGATCGGCGCGGTGCCGAGATCTTCCGCCAGGGCACGAGCATTGGCGAGAATGAGCGAAACAAGGAGAGCCTTCTGCTCACCTGTGGAGCAGAGACGGGCAGCCGTGTTCTTGGCCGCATAGATCGCCTGAAGCTCTGTGCGGTGGGGGCCAAGAAGGGTGCGCCCGGCTGCCAGATCGCGCGGGCGGTTTTGAGCGAAGGCTTCAGCCAAGCCGTCCGAAGACGTGAGATCTTTGGCTGCTTCTTCCAATGCAAGCGTGGCCTGGGGGAACGCTGTGGCGGCTCCCTCCTGCGCAGCGGCAATCCGGGCAAGGGTGAGTGCACGGTTGGCGTGGATCGCGGCACCATGTTCGGCCATCTGAGCCTCAAGCCCGCCATACCAGCTTGCGTCCCTGATCTGATCCTTCAGAAGCCTGTTGCGTTCGCGCATGGCCTTTTCATAGGCGAGCGTTGCATCTGCATGGGAGGGTTCAAAGCTCATTGCCATACGGTCCAGAAAGCGCCGCCGCTCGGATGCGGCATCAAGCCAGAGCCTATCCATCGCGGGAACAAGCCAGAGTATCCGCGCGAGGCGTCCGAGGGCCGTTTGCGGTGCTGCCTTTCCGTCTATCCGTGTCTGGCGGCTTTGGCCCGGCTCCACCCAGGTTTCGATCTCATGGTTCTGACCAAGGCTTTCCAGGGATGCTGTTATCTTCCAGCCCAGCGCCTCCGGTGCCCTGGCAATCTCCTCGGGGGCTGCGCGGCGAAGGCCCCGCCCGGGGGAGAGAAGTGAAATGGCTTCCAGTATATTCGTCTTGCCCGCACCGTTGGCGCCAAACAGTGCTATCGGCTCCGGCCCAAGAGCAAGCTCTGCCCGTTTGTGGCTGCGGAAATGGGAGAGGGTAAGGCAGGTGACGGAGGCCATATCAGGTGCACCGTTTCAGTCGGCACTCTGCATTGCAGCGCCGGAGCCTCCGGCGGGGATATTTCCGGAAAGTTGAAGGGGGCAGGTGGTGCCTATACCCGCATCGGCATGACGACATAGACGGCACTTTCGTCATTGCCTTCCCGCATCAGGGTCGGGTCTCCGGCGGAATTGAAGAGAAAGACAGCATTCTCGCGATCCACCTGATCGGCGATTTCCTGAAGGTATTTGGCGTTGAAGCCGATCTCCAGATTCTCGTCGCCATAGGCTACGGCCAGTTCCTCTTCCGCTGCACCGCTATCGGGTGCGTTGACGGAGAGAACGAGCCTGTCTTCATCCAGCACCAGCTTGACGGCGCGAGAGCGTTCCGAGGAAACGGTGGAAACGCGATCCACTGCTTTGGCAAACTCAGCAGCGTCCACCTCCAACCGCTTGGTGTTGCCTTGTGGGATCACGCGCGAATAGTCCGGGAAAGAGCCGTCTATTACCTTGGAGGTGAGTGTCACCTCTGGTGTGGCAAAGCGGATCTTGGTCTCGGAAACAGAGACAGCGATCTGGCCATCGCCTGCCAGCAGCTTGCCGAGTTCCAGCACTGTCTTGCGCGGCACGATCACACCGGGCAGATTGTCCGCGCCTTGCGGAAGCGGCGCATCGATCCGGGCGAGCCTATGGCCATCTGTTGCCACGCAGCGAAGCGCGCGGCCCTCGGCGCCATCAGCGGCATGCATGTAGACACCGTTGAGATAGTAGCGTGTTTCTTCGGTGGATATCGCGAATTTGGACTTGTCGAAAAGACGGTTCAACACCTCTGCGTCCACCGCGAAATTGCAATCATACTCGGCACTGGCCATCACCGGAAAATCCTCCCGCGGGAGTGTGGCGAGGGAAAAGTTGGAACGGCCTGCACGGATTTCCAAGCGGCCGGAACTGCCATCATCCGAAAGTTCCACCATCGCGCCATCGGGCAGCTTGCGCACGATATCATGTAACGTATGGGCGCCAACCGTTGTGGCACCTGCCTGCAGAACCATTGCATCGGACTTGTCGATGATCTCAATATCCAGATCTGTCGCGCGGAAGCTTATGCCGTCGCCCTCTGCCTCGATCAGCACATTGGCGAGAATGGGGATCGTGTTGCGCCGCTCCACAACCGATTGCGCCCGGCTCATGGCCTTCAGGAGGGCTGATCGCTCTATGCTGATTTTCATGGCGCGCGGTCCTTCTTGCGACTTGGAAGCGGACCTCGACGTTAGCGAAATGGTGAGAGGATTCAACGAGAAAACGACGAACTATGCGCTTTGGAAGCAGCCTGTGGCTCCCGGTAGGCCATTCTTGCGGAGGGTGAAGTCTCCGGTGTCGCGGGTGCCTAGACCACCCAACACGTTCTGACCAGGGAACCCCCCAGGCTTTCCCGGATTTCAGGTTCACCGGTTGGAGGGGGGAGGATATCAGCGCTCTGGGGATCGCATATGCGTATGAACAGAAGCAGCTGTGTTTCCGTCAGGCTTCCAGCATACGGCGCAAAAGCTCCACATCATCGCTGATCTGCGCATCGATCACACGCAACTCCTCCACCTTTCGGACGGCGTGGATCACGGTTGTATGATCGCGGCCACCAAAGCGTCTCCCGATTTCCGGCAGGGACTTGGTGGTGAGGGATTTGGAGAGGAACATAGCCACCTGGCGCGGGCGGGAAACGGAGCGGGCACGACGGGGGCCGAGAAGATCGGCCATCCGCACATTGTAATGCTCGGCCACTTTGCGGATAATCTCATCAATCGTCACCTTGCGCTCGGATGCGCGCAAGATGTCGGACAGGCACTCCTGGCTCATATCCATGTCGATCTTGCGCCCGACAAGGGAGGCAAAGGCAAAGAGACGGGTCAGCGCACCCTCGAGCACGCGGACATTCGAACTGATGCGCATCGCCAGATACTCGAACACGCCGTGATCCACATCGATACCGGGATGGAGGCGCGCCTGCGCCTCTGCCTTGGACTGGAGTATGCCGAGCCGCAACTCATAGTCAGTGGGATGCACATCAACGACCAGCCCACTTTGAAGCCGGGAAATGATACGATCCTCGATCCCCTGAATCTCATTGGGCGGGCGATCAGACGTGATAACAATTTGACGGTTCTGATCGACCAAAGCATTGAAAGTATGGAAGAATTCTTCCTGTGTCGAGTCCTTGCCGCCGATGAACTGCACATCATCGACCATCAGCACATCGACAGACCGGAAAAGCTGCTTGAACCCGTGCATATCCTTGAAGCGGAGTGCCTGCACGAAGCGATACATGAACTGCTCTGCCGAGAGGTACAGAACGCGTGCATCGGGGCGTGTCTCCTGGATCTGCCAGGCTATGGCGTGCATCAGATGGGTTTTGCCGAGGCCAACGCCACCGTAGAGAAAGAGCGGATTGAACGTCACCGGCCCAGGCTCCGCCACACGACGGGCAGCCGCGTGCGCCAGCTCATTCGGCTTGCCTACCACAAAGTTGTCGAACTTGTATTTTGCATCCAGCGGAGAGCCCGGAAGATCCAGATCAGCGGTCTGGACAGCTGCACTCGGCTTCGCCATTGGCTGCGCCTGTGGAACAAATTCCACCTTGGGTTCCGAAAAGCCGGAATGAACCGGTTTCGCCGTAACCGTTTTTGCGGGGCAAACCGTAAAATCGAGACGCACGACATTCGTGCCGCTTTTTGAGATAATCTTCTGGATCCGCTCGCCGTAATGCTGCGAGACCCAATTACCTATAAAAGGTGTCGGTGCCGCAAGCCGCGCCACCCCATCTTCACATCCCCGAAATTCAAGCGGATCAATCCAGTTCTTGAACGCATCCTGCCCGATCGCGAAACGCAACTCATCACACACACGGCCCCAAAGGTCAGCTGACATTATTACCCCGTTTCTTCTTCTACCCGGCGTGCACCGCACGCATTTTTCTGCCATCTCTCTCTGGGGCGGATGGCTTACACCCCGTAAAGCTATTTGATCAGCTCTGCTGCCACGGCAATCCGCGCGCCTTCCAGCCGTTGAGGTGCCCGCGGTGGCGATCGTGATTGAGATCTCCCTCAAACCCTTCGGCCACATTCACGCAAACCGGGTTCAGGCCCTGTGCATCGGCAAACTGGGCAACCGCTCGGGCAGCCTCCATAGAACGCGCGCCAGACCGGCAAATGAAGAAAATCTGATCTGGCATCGTCCCACCAGCGGCATCCATTACCTGCTCTGTGAAGCTCTCGTTCACCGACATGTCCGGGAACTGCCGCCATTCGATCAATGCCGTCTGGCGCGAGAGGCCAGAGAGATTGGGCACACCCACGAAGCTCCACTCCGGACGGGTACGAACATCGACAAGAAGCGCTGTCGAATCGTCCTTCAGGGCTGCGAACGCCGTCTCCGGCGTCATTTCCGTAATGTTTGCAGACCCTTCCACCGACATCTTCTCTCCCATTCCTCAGGCATGTCACTCAGATTTGAACACACCCTAATCCGGACGTCGCTTTGCTTTCAACAATAAGAATTGCTTGACGGGAAGAATGAAAGGAGGGTGGTAGATTCGTATCGGTTAAGAATAGTTAACGAATTCCCACAGTAAAAATACGCACGTTTTACTGTGCGTTTTCAAACAACCTACTCCAATGATTTGAGCCGACAGGACCACACGTCAGCTTTGATGGTTTTAGAGTGGGTCAGAGATTCGGGCAACTGGAATGAAAAGAGAACATGACATTTCGATTAACAAAAAAATACGCGCCCGAGTGGGCGCGCAATTTTGTTGCCAAGAAGCTCTCGCAAGATCAGGCGGTTGCGGAGATCGCATTTACCCGAGCGGACAAGCGGGAAATTTTCCGGCTTGCGGTATTCTTGTGGAGAATGCCCTTGGTGACGCTACGCATGATTTCGGGTTGAGCCGCTTTCAGCGCGGCACTGGCCACGGCCGCATCGCCGGATGCAATGGCTTCTTCAACTTTGCGGATGAAACCGCGCATACGCGTACGGCGAGACTTGTTGATCTCGGTGCGATGGGCGGCCTTGCGGACGCGCTTTCTGGATCCTGGCGTGTTTGCCATTTTTTACGTTCCGGTTCTTATGTGTTGATAAGATGAAGCGCGTCTCTAAACCGTCAATTTCGCTGAGTCAACGGGGCCGCTTTCATTATTTGAGGGAAACATCGTTTCGTGCCTAATTGCCGCGGAACTGCGGGGTGCGTTTCTCGGTGAAAGCCTGCATCCCCTCACTCTGGTCCTCTGTAGCAAAGAGAGCATGAAACTGCCGCCGCTCAAACAGAAGGCCTTCACGAAGCGTGGTCTCATAGGCCCGATTTACTGCCTCTTTCGCGGCCATAACGGAAAGAGGTGATTTCTCGGCGATCTTCTCCGCCGTCTTCATCACATCCGCCATCAACTCCTTTGCAGGCACAACGCGCGTCACCAGACCGGAACGTTCCGCTTCTTCCGCATCCATCATTCGGCCCGTTAGGTGCATCTCCATCGATTTGGATTTACCTACAAACCGGGTCAGCCGTTGCGTGCCGCCAATGCCCGCGATCACACCAAGGTTGATCTCTGGCTGGCCAAACTTGGCATTGTCCGCAGCTATAATGAAATCGCACATCATTGCCAGTTCGCATCCGCCGCCCAAAGCATAGCCCGCCACGGCTGCAATGATCGGCTTTCGAATGCGCAGGATGGCCTCCGTCTCAGCACCGAAGTAATCGGAACCGAACATATCCACGAAGCTTTTCTCGCCCATTTCCTTGATATCGGCGCCGGCGGCAAAGGCCTTCTCGGAACCTGTCAGCACGATCACCCGCACCTTGTCGTTCCCATCCATGGAGGTCAGCGCCTTGCCCAACTCCTCCAGAAGCTGCGCGTTCAACGCATTGAGCGCCTCCGGCCTGTTCAACCGGATGGTGCCTATATGGTCGTCAATGTCGGTGAGGATAGTCTCGTAAGCCATGGGTCTCCCCCTGCATCAAGCTTGAAGGGCCAGACTTATCACGGCTGTCAGCCTTCGCAACCCTTGGACCATAACCATGCAATCATCTGAACATATGAGCTCAGTCTCATTTCTGGCACCGTGCGCAATGGAAGCTTGAGCGGCCCGATTGCACGATGCGCTGAACAATACCGCTGCATCCTTCCCGCTGGCATGGCTCACCTTCCTGCCCGTAGGCCGCAAACGAATGCTGAAAATAGCCGAGTTCCCCATCTGCCTGGCGATAATCCCGGAGTGATGATCCACCGGCGGCAATCGCATCTGCCAGTGTTTCCCGAATGTGGACTACCAGGTTTTCGACCTTAGGCCGAGACACCTTACCAGCCAACCGCTTTGGCGAAATGCCAGCCCGCCAAAGCGCCTCGCACACATATATGTTGCCAAGGCCCGCCACGATACGCTGATCGAGAAGCGCCGATTTAATGGTGCTCCCCTTTCCTTTGAGGCGGCCGGAGAGATAAGGCGCGTTGAAATCGTTGCCCAGCGGCTCCGGCCCGAGATTTGCGAGAAAGCGATGTGTTTCCAGTTCTGCCGTGGGCCAGAGATCCATGGCACCAAAACGGCGCGGATCGTTGAATGTTATCGATGCACCCGCCTCTGTATGAAAGATTACATGATCATGTTTGCCCGGAGCTGATTGAGGGTGATGAAAGCCCCCCGGCATCGTACCCTCAATCAGCATCCGGCCCGACATTCCGAGATGCACCAACAAAGTGTCTCCGGAGTCGAGATCTGCCAAAAGAACCTTTGAGCGTCGTCTCAATTGCATAACGCACACATCGGACAATCGTTCCGACATGTTTTTCGGAAAAGGCCATCGAAGATCCGGCCTGCGCACATCCGTATGGGTAAGGCGTTGCCCGGCAAGCACAGGCTCCAGCCCGCGGCGAACGGTTTCTACCTCGGGCAGCTCGGGCATTGTCGCTCAGATATTCAGGAATTCATGTTGTTCTGGATCTGCTTTTCAACCTTGTCCACGGCCATAGCAGCGCTCAGCACATACCCGACCATCAGGCCGCCCATGATGGCAAATAACGTGATCCCAAACCAAAGACTCATCGTGATTTCCTTCGTTTTGCGGGCCAGAACCCGCCGCATGATGTGCAAAGCATGTCAATCTATCTTTACAGTTTTTCTGCGGAAGGCAAGAGTTTCGTGATCGCTGCCCGCGACAACAGGGCAGAATTGTTCTTTCCGGCCCGGTGCCTATAGTCGGCCCGAACAAGACGCATAAGGCAGAGATCATGGCAGACGATCGCACCACACATTTCGGTTTCCAGACCGTGCCGGAAGAAGAGAAGGCAGGCATGGTGCATGGCGTCTTTTCCAACGTGGCATCCAGATATGATGTGATGAATGATGCGATGAGCCTCGGCATTCACCGCCTCTGGAAAGATGCGATGATGGATTGGCTGGCCCCGCGCCCGCATACGCACCTACTGGATGTTGCCGGCGGCACAGGCGACATCGCCTTTCGCTATCTCGATCGCGTGAAAGATCAGGCGCGCGCCACTGTTCTGGATATGACGGAAGACATGCTGATTGAAGGCGAACGTCGCGCTCAGACCCGCAAACATGCGGATGCACTCGATTGGGTGGTGGGCGATGCGATGGCGCTGCCGTTCGAGGATAACAGCTTTGACGCCTACACAATCTCCTTCGGCATCCGCAATGTCACGCGTATACCCGACGCCCTTGCGGAGGCTTACCGCGTGCTAAAACCCGGCGGCCGCCTCATGGTGCTGGAGTTCAGCCAGTTGCCCAACCCCGGCATGCAATGGGCTTATGATCGCTATTCCTTCAATGTGATCCCGCGCATGGGCAAGGTAATTGCGAATGATGCCGAAAGTTACCAGTACCTTGTCGAATCCATCCGCAAGTTCCCCGATCAGGATACCTTTGCTTCCATGATCCGCGCCGCAGGGTTTGAGCAGGTGGCCTACCGCAACCTTTCCATGGGTATCGCCGCGCTTCATTCGGGTTGGAAAATTTGAGAGGCCCGCACAATATCTGGCGGCTGATCCGAACGGGTGCCACGTTTGAGCGCTCAGGCGCGATGCGGCTGGCGCTCGAAGCATTGAATGCACCACCGTCCCTGCGCATTGCAGCCCGCATTCTGGGCTGGCCCTTCGCCTTTCTCGGCTATCAGGGCGATCCGAAGTTACCTCCCATCTCTCGCGCGCTGACGGCTCTCGGCCCAGCCTACATCAAATTTGGGCAGATCATGTCCACCCGACCGGATGTGGTGGGAGATGATCTGGCAGATGAGCTGAAGATGCTTCAGGATGCCCTCCCTCCCTTCGATATGCAGACCGCAAGAAAGAGCATTGAACGCGAACTCGGGCAGCCTGTGGATGAGCTCTTCTCGCGCTTCGATCCACCGATCGCCGCCGCCTCACTCGCGCAGGTTCATCAGGCAGTGGAGCGGGAAACGGGCCGCAAGGTCGCCATCAAGGTTTTGCGCCCCGGCATCGAGCGGGCCTTCCTCCGCGATGTCGATGCCTTCTATTTCGCTGCACGCATGGTGGAGCTTCTCTCTCCCTCTGCCCGTCGCCTTCGCCCGATGGATGTGATCGAGCATTTTGAAAGTGTGGTTGTTGGTGAGTTGGATCTTCGTATGGAGGCCGCAGCCGCCGCGGAATTTCGCGCCAACACGCTGGAAGACAAGGGCTTTCAGGTGCCAGAAGTGGTCTGGCACCTCTCTGCGCGCAGAGTGATGACGCTGGAATGGGCCGAGGGCTCCCGCTTTGGTGAGCCGGAAACTCTGGCAGCAGAGGGTGCTGACCTTGTCGAGCTCTCCGCGCGTGTCCTTCAGATATTCCTCAAGATCGCCCTCAGAGACGGTTTTTTTCATGGTGATATGCATCAGGGCAATCTCAAGCTCGCCCCGAATGGGGATATCATCGCCCTCGATTTCGGCATTATGGGCCGGATCGATGTGTATACACGCAGGGTTTATGCCGAGATTCTGATCGGCTTTCTCCGCCGTGATTACCGCCGCGTCGCAGAGGTTCACTTCGAGGCGGGCTACGTACCTGCGGATCGGGATATTGATGCCTTCGCTCAGGCTCTTCGGGCCGTTGGCGAGCCGATTTTCGGGCAGGATGCACGGCGCATTTCCATGGCCAAGCTTCTGGCCCATCTTTTCGAAGTGACGGAGCGGTTCGGCATGGAGACCCGGACGGAGCTGATCCTTCTTCAGCGCACCATGGTGGTTGTGGAAGGTGTCGCCCGTTCCCTCAACCCGGCAATGAACATGTGGGAGACCGCCAAACCCGCGGTTGAGGACTACATTCGAGATAATCTTGGCCCTCGCGCTGTCCTTCAGGATATTGCACAAACCGTCCGGGTCTTCTCGCGGTTTGGCCCGCTTCTACCCGGCATGGCAGAAGATTTTCTGATCCGCACCAACAAGCCTGCCAACCGCAAATCCCACCGCTCGGAAATGCTGCCATGGTACGGATGGCTGTTGACAGGCGCGGCATTTGCCAGCGCAATAGGGCTTCTTCTCAGCGTATTGTGAGGCCGCAATGGTCAAGGTTAAAATCTGCTGCATACAATCTTTGGAAGAAGCGAAGTCAGCTCTCTCTGCGGGGGCCGATGCACTTGGCCTCGTCAGCGAGATGCCGTCCGGCCCTGGCCCGATACCAGAAGCGCGCATCGCTGAAATCGCAGGTTCTCTTACTGCGACGACCGTCCTGCTCACCGCCGAAACACAGGCGGATGAGGTTATCGAACTTGCCACAAAATGCCCGACCACGGCCATTCAACTCGTTGATCGCATCGCACCCCGCGATATTGCTCTCATCCGCGCGGCGCTGCCGGATCGTCAACTGATACAGGCGATTCATGTGAACGGGCCCAGCGCAGTGGATAATGCCCGCGATGTCTGGGATCATGTCGATCAGCTTCTTCTGGATAGCGGCTCACCCAACAAGGCGGTGAAAGAACTGGGCGGCACGGGCCGCACCCATGATTGGCGGATCAGCGCAGAGATCGTGCGTGAAAGCCCGCTTCCTGTCTGGCTCGCGGGTGGGCTCTCCCCCGACAACGTGGCCGAAGCCATCCGCGCGGTGCGGCCTTATGGCGTGGATGTCTGTTCCGGCTTACGCAGGGACTCGAAGCTGGATACCGATCTGATGGGCCGGTTCTTTGCTGCAGCCGCACGTGCCTGATCTCTCTTTTGAATCTGAAAATAGCGGCCTCGTGTGCGGAATTGATGAGGTGGGGCGCGGGCCATGGGCCGGGCCGGTAACAGCGTGCGCCGTAATTCTCGATCCGGCGACTTTGCCAGCCGGGCTGGACGACAGCAAGAAACTCAGCGCCGCGCGGCGCGAAGCGTTGTGCAAGGAAATTCACAAAGTTGCGCAAGTAGGCGTCGGCGAGGCAAGCGTTGAGGAGGTGGACGCCCTCAATATCCTCCAGGCAACCTACCTCGCTATGCGCCGCGCGGTCTCGGCCTTGCCGATACAACCCGACTTCGCGCTGATAGACGGCAACCGCATCCCTCCCGGCTTACCCTGCAAGGCACAGGCGATCGTGAAGGGCGACAGTATTTCCGCATCCATCGCCGCAGCCTCGATCGTGGCAAAAGTAACACGAGATCAGCAGATGGTGGCACTGGCGCAACAGTACCCGGGCTACGGCTGGGAAACGAATGTGGGATATGGGGTGAAAAGCCACAGAGAGGCGCTGCAAAACCTTGGTGTCACCCCACACCATAGACGTTCGTTCAAACCGATCCACAAGATATTGTGTGAAGAGAATTAACTAACATATTGATTCAAAAAAGAATTTGACGGCGATTCGCTTTTGAATCATCTTCGGGCCAAGCACAACGAAATGGTTGGCAGGCAAATGAAAACGAACGAAAAAGCTCCGGCAAAATCCGTGCCGGTGGATCAAATTCTCGCCGGAGACTGCGTGGCAGCGATGAATGCGCTGCCGGAAGGCTCCGTCGATCTGGTTTTCGCGGATCCACCGTACAATCTCCAGCTGAAAGGGGATTTGCACAGGCCGGATTCCAGTCTCGTCGATGCGGTCGATAATGATTGGGATCAGTTCGCAAGTTTTGCTGCGTATGACGCCTTTACCAAAGCGTGGCTGAAAGCCGCACGTCGTGTGCTGAAACCTGATGGTGCGATCTGGGTAATTGGTTCATATCACAACATTTTCCGGGTTGGCACCTCGTTGCAAGATGCAGGTTTCTGGATCCTCAACGATGTTGTTTGGCGCAAAACCAACCCCATGCCGAACTTTCGGGGCAAGCGGTTGACCAATGCGCATGAGACGATGATCTGGGCCGGAAAATCCGATGCCTCAAAATACACTTTCAACTATGAGGCGCTTAAGGAGTTGAACGACGGTATCCAGATGCGCTCCGATTGGCTGTTGCCGATATGTAACGGATCTGAACGTTTGAAGGACGACAAGGGCGATAAAGCCCATCCCACACAGAAACCGGAAAGCCTGCTCCACCGTGTATTGGTGGGCAGCACAAATCCCGGAGATCTTGTGCTTGATCCATTCTTTGGCACCGGTACGACAGGCGCAGTTGCCAAAAAACTTGGCCGTCGCTTCATCGGGATCGAGAGGGAAGAGAGTTATCGCAAGATCGCCGAAAAGCGCATTGCCAATGTGCGCATGCTGGATCGCGAGGCGCTCGAGGTTACACAATCCAAGCGCGCCGAACCCCGCGTTCCCTTTGGCCAACTCGTGGAACGCGGCATGCTGAACCCCGGAGAAGTGCTCCACTCCCTCAACGGGCGCCACAGTGCGAAAGTGCGCGCAGATGGCACGCTAATCGCCCATGATACAAAGGGATCCATTCATCAGGTAGGTGCGCAACTGGAAGGCCTGCCAAGCTGCAACGGCTGGACATACTGGAGCTTCACCCGCGAAGGCCAGCGCATCCCGATAGACGTACTGCGCCAGCAAATCCGTGCCGAACTGAAGCAATAGGCCAACCCACACAGAAATTCCGGCCCAACCGGCAGGCTTCGCGCCCGCCCGGCCGACCCGAGGTTTACCGCCGGTGCGCAAGCACCCAACTCGCCCCGCTCACCCCCTGAGCGGGGCCTTTTTCCTTTTACAGGCCCCCTTTGGGCGAAAAAGGGGGCGTGCGTGTCACAAAACTGGTGATATAAGCGCATAAACAGTTCCAGATCACCTGCGGAAGGCCCCATTGCCAAACTCCAAACCGTTCCGCACGCTCTTTCTTTCAGATATCCACCTCGGCACACGCGGTTGCCAGGCGGCAATGCTGCTGGATTTCCTCGACTCGCATAACGCGGATCAGATTTTCCTGATCGGAGACATTTTCGATGGCTGGCGCCTGCGCCGCGGCTGGCACTGGCCACAAGCGCATAACGATGTGGTCGAGGCGTTGCTGACCAAGGCCCACCAAGGCACCCCGATCATCTATATTCCGGGCAACCATGATGAGGTGATGCGCAGCTATTTCGGTACTCATTTCGGCGGCATCGAAGTGAAACCGCAGGATGTGCATACGACAGCAGACGGCAAACGGATGCTGATCATTCACGGCGATCAGTACGACGTGGTGGTGATGAACGCCAAGTGGCTCGCCCATATCGGCGACAGGGCCTACAATTTCGTTCTCTGGGTCAACACATGGCTCAATTGGGCCAAGCGGCTCTGGGGCGGTCAATACTGGAGCCTTTCCAACTGGACAAAACGTCAGGTGAAACACGCGGTAAATTTCATTGGCGAATACGAGAAAGTGCTCTCGGATGAGGCCCAGCGCGGCGGGTACGATGGCATAATATGCGGCCATATCCACCACGCCCGCATCGCCGAAATGGGCGATATGCTCTATGTAAACACGGGCGATTGGGTGGAAAGCTGCACAGCCGTTGTAGAAGAGCGGGACGGCACACTCCGCCTGATCGACTGGGTGGCCATCACAAAAGCGCGCAACAAGGAAAAACCGGCAAAACAACGAAAGCACGAGAACGTGCTGCATTTCCATCAGGAGGCTCTATGAGCGTTGCAAAGGCCACGAAGAAACAGCTTGGAAGTGCGGTGCATCAAAGCAACGCGCTTAGCCAGACGGGCCTTCTGGAACGACTCTTTTCCAATCTTTTCAAGGGCCTTGTCTACGCGCAAATCTGGGAAGATCCGGTTTGCGATATGAGAGCGCTTCAAATCGGGCCGGAAAGCAACCTCGTATCCATCTCCTCGGGCGGCTGCAACATGATGAGCTATTTGACAGCCAGCCCCGCATCCATCATGGTCGTTGATCTTTCGCCCGCGCATATCGCACTGGCCAGGCTGAAGCTTGCAGCAGCTAAGGTGCTGACGCAGGAACAGTTCTACGATTTCTTCGGCCATGCCAACAAACGGACAAACCCGGCTCTTTTTGAAAGCCACATCGCACCGGTCCTCGACAGCGAAACGCTGACATACTGGCGCGGTCGTCATCGGCTCGTCGGCAAACGGATCGATATGTTTGCCAAGGGGTTTTATCGCTACGGTGTTCTCGGGCGGTTCCTTGCACTCTCTCACCTGCTGGCCCGTATGGGAGGTGTAAGGTTCCAGCCGCTTCTCAACGCCCAAAGTCTTGAGGAACAGCGTACCTTCTATGAGAAGACGATCGCGCCGCAATTCGAGCGGAGGCTCGTCAGGTTTCTCGCCCGTCGCCGTGCCTCCCTCTTCGGTCTCGGCATCCCACCGGCGCAATACGACAAGCTGTCTGCTGATGGCGGAGGTGATGTGTTACCTGTGCTGAAAGGCCGGGTGGAAAAGCTGATCTGCGATTTCCCTGTGGACCAGAACTACTTCACATGGGCCGCCTTCAATCGCGGCTACAAGGAGGATGGCACCGGACCGGTGCCGCCTTATCTCAAGGCCGCAAAATTCGATTCAGTGAAGGCCAATGCGCCAAGGGTCGAGGCGCTCAACCGATCGCTTACCGATGCGCTTGCCGAATGCGCTGCTGCCAGCAAGCACGGCTATGTGTTCCTCGATGCACAGGATTGGATGACGGATGCACAACTGAACGCTCTTTGGGCTGAGGTTACGCGCACAGCAGCAGATGGTGCCCGCGTCGTTTTCCGCACAGGCGGCGAGGCCGATATCCTGCCCGGCCGCGTACGTGCTGATATTCTGGAGCGTTGGGAGTACCAGCCCGAGCTTTCCACAGAGCTAAGCCGTGAAGATCGCTCGGCCATCTACGGAGGCACGCACGTCTATGTCTTCAATGGCTGAAGGGAACCACGGCGCCCTGATGGATGGCATCTATCGCCGCCAGCGCCACATCTACGACGCCACGCGCAAGTTCTATCTTCTGGGCCGGGACCGCCTGATCCGCGATCTCGCACCACCCAGCGGTGGCCATGTGCTGGAAGTAGCCTGCGGCACCGGGCGCAATTTGATCAAGGTGGCGCAGCATTATCCCGATTGCAGGCTCTCAGGCTTCGATATCTCTGCCGAGATGCTGGAAACCGCGCGCAGCAATATCGCACGCGCGGGTCTCTCGGATCGCATCACAGTAAAGGAAGGTGACGCCACGGATTTTGATTCAGATGCGCTTTTCGGCAGCCAGCCTGATCGGATCATCCTTTCCTATTGCCTCTCCATGATCCCGGACTGGCAGGCAGCACTTCGGGCTTCTGTTGCTCAGGGCGATGGAGCGCACAGCGTGCATGTCGTGGATTTCGGACAAGGCGAGAGGTTGCCCGGGGCTTTCAATTCCGTACTGAAAAGCTGGTTGGCCAAATTTCACGTCTCGCCTCGCGCCGAACTCAGTTCAGAAATGGCGGCAGCCTCTGACAGAACGCTCGAGTTCACATCTCTCTACAGAGATTACGCACAATATGGCGTCTTGCACCCGAAAGCCTGATATCAGTCGCGCCGTCTTTCCCTCAACGCCGCAGCAACAGCCTTCGCATTGGCCGCCCAACGATCCTCATCCGCTGAAGCAGTGGCAGACACGCGCGCAAGCTCTGCCCTGTCGGCCACCAGCCTCCGCAGAACAGCCTCCGTCTCTGCCACCACATCATCCGCAGAAACGATAAAGCCGTTTTCCTCGTGCCGAATAGCCTCTGGCACGGCCCCCACATTGCTCACCACCGGCACAACGCCCACGCGCTGCGCCTCCATGATGGTTAACGGCAGGCCCTCGTCGCGAGACGGCATCAGCAGGATATCCATGCGCGCGAAGGCGGCCTCTACATCTGCCAATTCGTAGGCGGCGGGATGAAGCGGCACATCCTCGGGTATCTGCGGCAACTCCGCGCCATCGAGTACAGCCTTGCCGGTGATGGAAAACTCCAGCGGCAGATCACGGCACGCCTCAACAATCCGCATGTATCTGTCCAGGCCCTTCTGCCGGTCCATCCGACCTAGAAACCCGACGCGGATGGCTGCATTCGGTGCCCGCTCTCGTCGCGCAGCAATTGCGTCAGAGATCGCGGTCCCGCTCATCGGAAATCCTGGCCCATTGGGAATGGGCAGCAGCTTCGGGCCCGGAACGCCCTGGCCTCGCATCCACGTTGCCAGCGCCTTGGAGCATGTGAGGATCAGATCGTACCCACCCTCATAGGCAATCGCGAGGTAGGGAGTGCCATAGCTGCGACCATATGGGCCGGTTTCAATCAGGTGCTCCCATGAAACGGTTGTTATGCCCTTTCGCTTCAGCGCGCCAAGCCCATGATGAAGCGCAGCACTGCCCGCGTTGATCACGGCATCCATACCCGAAAGCGGCCCAAGAATACTGGTCATGATCTCGGGCGGTGGCTCCGGTGCCATCTTGGTGCCAAGATAACGCGGCCCGCGCCAATCCCTAAGCGTGCCGTTGCCCACCAGATGCACTGTTTCAAAGGGTTCGTACAACCAATCCGTATGGGCTGCGTTCTGATTGCCGTAGATAAAGAGATGCGGGATCACGCCCTCCGCCCGCAGGGCACGAGCAAGGGCAATCCCGCATTTTTCAACACCGCCGAATTTGATGATAGGCAGTACAAATCCAACATGCAGCGCCTCCGACCGGCGCTCGAACACCAGAGGAGAACCACCCAGCGCGTTTTGGCTCAGCACGGCCGGAAGATCCCGTGGGCCGACCAAAGCAGGGTCTGCACGCCAAGTGCGAAATCTGTGACGATGGTCGTTGGAAAAGCGCGTATCAAGCATACGCTCCGTGAACTGTCGCCAAAGCGAAAGCAGGTTTGAAGCAGGCTCGGGCGAAGCCCATTCCGGGAGATACGCAAAACACTCCGGTGGTCTCAGCCCCTGCAACAGTTCACTGAAGGCCTGATCAGCATTGCGGGCGTCAAACATGTGAATGAACGCGCTTATATGCAGCATCACCAGATCAGCCGTCTGGAATCGCTCCTTGGCACGCTCTTTCAACAGCTTCGGCGAAACAACACGGTCCGAGGTGTGAAACTCCGTCGTAAACCAGTAGTTGCCCTCCTCTACCTCAGGGTTGATCCGCATCGACGCCGCATTGTCATAGACAACGGCCTGCGCCAGGTGTGTTAGATAGGAAGGCCCCCATTTCGCATCATCCAGAACCCGCTCCGCGCTGCCACGCGCAAGAAGAACGTAAGGTGGCAGGGTATGGCGCTGGGGCTGTGCCACCGCTTTGTAGATAAATGCCGCAAGCGCCTCGAAATCCAGCGGCTCCGGCCTCAGGTCCGGCGCATATCTCAAGCTTCCCGTTCCCTCGGCCAGATCAATCACCAGAAGATACGGGCCTTCCTCAGCCACGGCGCGGGCAATACCGTCGCGCGCATAAAGCCAGCGGTGCTTCTCAGAAATCCGCTCACGCAAGGCTGTATCGTTGGCATGCGATCCGGCAAGCATGCTTTCAGGCCGCTTTCTGTAGCGAAAAAACGATTGATCCACCCGCTGTCCGCGAAAACCCACCTTGCTGGCAGACAGCCAAAAATCCCAATCCTCGTATCCACTTTTCATGCTTTCATCGAACCAGATGTCGGCATCGAACACACGCATCCGCACAAGTGAACCGGCTTCGCACTGATTGGAGTTGGCCAAGCGCGCCACCGAATACGGCCCGCCATTATGCGCAGTGCTTTCAACACCAAACATATCGAAGTGAGGAAAGAACCAATCCCCTTTCGGATAGCTCTCCAAAAGTTTGCCAAAAAGAGCCATCGCATGCGGTTCGAGCCGATTATCGCTATCAAGGAAGAAAATCGCCTCCAGCGCCGGAAAGTTTTTCCGCGCATAGGCAATCCCAGCATTTCGCGCCCCGGAAAGCCCACGATTTGCCTGATGGAGAGCGTGTATTTTGCCAGGATAGAGCCCAGCCCAGCCGCCAAGTGCTGCCCGTGTCTCAGTCGAAGGGCAGCCATCATTGACCGTTATCACCACATAATCCGGCCCGCCAACCTGCTCCAGTGCAGAGGCAACTGCCTCATTCACCAACCCGCTGTGTTGATATGTAGGCACAACAAGCGCAATCTTTGGCGCCTCGGTCATCCGGCTGTCGGGCCGTTGGTAAAGCTGAAATCACGAAACAACGCCCATGCCTTGGTATTCGCCTCTCGGCCCTCGGAGGAGGTAGCAAGAAGAAGATCTACCTTGCCGCCAAGCGGGTTGGAAAACCGCTGCTCGGTTGTGCCAAACTCGCCTGCCGCAAGCACCGTCCATGGGTTGAGATGGCGCATCGCCTGCCCAAGCCTGCGTACCTTGCCGGCAGGTGCAACGCCCAGCGCGAACGCAACCGGATCCGCTTTTGCATTGGCAAGATGGATCACCGCAGAAACGCGCGTCAAAGCGCTGACGGACACATTGCGCAATATACCCACAACTGGGCGCTCGGTACTTGGGTGCACCATAAAGGCATTTTCCGCATCCCAGTAGTCCGCAGAAACGTACTCCCTGTAGCCGAAGAACTTCGCCCGCCGGTGCAGGCGCGGCAGCATTCTGATCGGCCAGAGATCCAGCGCCATCACCATGCGCGTACTACCGTCGGGCGGCGGTGCCATTCTTGGCATCTGCATCGGTGGCAAGGGTGCGCCGGGCAATCCACGAAAGCCGCGCAATGCCAAGGGAAACGGGCGCTGTTCTCCATTTACCTGAACACAGTAGTCCTCAACCGGTGAAGGATGGCTGAGCGCAAGTGTCACACTCCCCGCTCCCTGATAACTGATTGCCGCAAATGCATCTCCCGGGGCACCCTTCAACACCCGTACAAATGGAAAGCGGATCCAACCGGGTGTCACACCCTTCAGCGAAACCGCAACGGGCTCCGCGAAGTCAGGGCCAACCCCCCGCTTCAGCGTCAAGGTCAAGCGGCCGTCATCAGAAGCCTCGGCTTTGAGATACACATCAAGCGCCGCCATGGAATGCGTGGAAAAGGGCAGCCGTTGCAAAATGCCCTGTTCACCGGCCTTTAACTCAACACTTTCATCGTGGTTTCGAAATTCCTGCGTGCGCGTGAATTTGGGCGCAAGGGAATGATAGGCAAACTCCTCCACCTGCACATACGCAGATTGCATCTCCATGTGTTGCTTGCGCAAAAGGGCCAGAGCCGCACGCTCTTGGGCGGCTTCAAGTGTGAGACCAGCTGCATGATCGGCCATCAGCCGAAAAGCCTCTCGGGAGAGGTGTGTCTCGGAGCTTTCTTCATCGCAGATCACCACGGGAAACTGCAAGGCATCCGCCAATGCCCTTGCAGCCGAATGTCCGGCAAGCATTTCGGCGTCAGCTTCCGAGAACAAAGCCCCAACAATCGTTGCGTTGGCGGTGGCCAGTTGCGGCGGATCACCCGGCCGCGCTACGTTTTCAGCGGAAGCAATCCACTTACTCAGGGGCAAAACGTTCACACCGGCTAGCTCCGGCGAGTATTTCAGGCCCTCACCCAGCAGCAAAGTGAACAGAGTGCCTGCCTCAGGTGGCCGCGCACCAACGATCATGTCTTCGCCCCATACATCATAATACTGCAACCCAAGTAGCGGAAGTATGCCAAAATGGAAACTGCCGCAAATGGCAAAGCATCCCAGCTGTTACATCAAGCTGCAAGTTGCGGCGGAAGCCCGCCTGTAAGGGTTTGGAAAAGGCGGTGATGGGTGTTTGCCAGTCCGGAGGTCACGACACAGCCGGTCGCATCTGTTGCGCGCGCATCACCTGCTTTCACATCCGGGCCAATATCCCCGATTTTTCCATCTCGGATGAAGATCGAAGTGGCCTCAATATCATGCCGCGCGGTGTTCATCGTCGCGATAACCCGCGCGGTTTTTTACCCATACCGAAACGGTACCAAACCGGTACCAAATCCAGCCTTAGGATGCGCCACAGAATTTCGCCACTGAAAGATCCGCGAATCTCCGCGCCCATCTCTTAGCCACAAATTCAGCAATTCGAGAAAAACACATTCAAGAAGCGGCGAAACTTCGCCGATATCTCACATGAAAGCGCTTTGAACACGCACAGAAAAAACAGCAGAAAAGTCAAAATTATGCAGTAAACAGGCGTTTCACAGGCAAATCCAGGCAATTTCGGCCGATCGACAAGCTAAAAATCGCAATAAGTGCATTTCCAAAAAAGTTTGGTAAAAGAAAGGCGTGGTGCAGGAGATCTTTGCATTGGAGCCGTATGTTGCGGTTTTGCCGAGATCGGGGGGCCTGCCACCATGGGTTGCAAGTCCCGGAGGTCTCGGTTCTCCAGCCGAGACCTCCGAAACCGGTTGCTAGCCTTCCAGGTAATTCGTAACGGCAATCATATCATCGATCACCACACCACTGTCCGAGAGCGGGTTTTCCAATGAAATCCGCAGAGTGGCAGTGCCCTCAACGGCCTCCTGAAACTCAACAGACGTAATATTCGTCTCTGCAACCAAGCCATTGGCCTGCAAAGTCACACACGGCGAGACGATGAAAAACCGCGAATCCCAGGCAATCTTCTCCGCTTGCGCCGGAGTAAGGTGGATCAGCGCAGAGTTGTCTTCGGACGGTTCAATCCGCGCATCACGGCCAACTGTAAAGCAGCGATGTTCCGCCCGGCGAAACTCCGTGGCACGTACATAAGGGGCAATTGAAACATCATTCCCCTTCGGCACCAAAGTAACATCGGTGATATCGAGATAAAGAACGTGGTGTGTTGGTACCGCTATGAAAACACTGAGAAAAGAGTTGGTTTTCATGTCGGATAGATCGAAGTCATTCAGATTGAAACTGAAGGTCGTTCGCTCCCAATCCTTTGAAACACGTACAGTCTGCAAAGGATGTACGTCCCGCAAATCACCACTATCAGGATCCGTGGTGACGCGCAGAAAGACAACAAGATCTCCCTCATATGAAGCCCGTGTAACAAGCGACAGCTCGACCTCTCGCTCAAGTATATTGCCAAGTTCAAAATTTCTTTGCGAAAGAAAGAGATAGCCCTCAGGATCTGCGGCGTTCAACTGCATCCGGATGTAGGAACCGTTGCGAGCATGGGAAATCGATAGCAGTGCATTGTCATTCCGCTGAGAAACGATCAGACCGGGCCGTTCCTTTGGAGTTGGAACAAGCCATTCATTGGCAGTGTACTGATAAGGCTTGATCCCCTCAAAACGGTTTCCAATCGTCCAGAATTCAAAAGACGGATTTAGGATAACGTTCTGCTGCATGCCGGAATTCATCTCCCGGCTTTTGTGCTGCTGGTGCAATTGCTGCAATCGGCTGAGCATGGGATCCGTTGGCCTGATCCTGTTTCTCTCAATAAAATCAATTGCCTGACCTATGTTCCCATCAGCAGCCATAAGTTGGGCCACTGTTTCACAGGCTTCGGGCCCATTCGGGCCACCACGCGCATTGGTCAGTTTTTCCTCCAGTTCCGGATGCTTTCGGCTCTTAGCACCCTCCCGGATCCAGTAATCATACTCCTCAGTAACCGCGGAGTAGAAACTGAGCCGCATCAGGCCACGCATCTGAGACAGATCAATCTTGCGATGTGTATCAAACAGTGCCGTAACGCCACGCAACTGGTTGATGATGTACTTGCCGGAGTTCAACTCCTTCATCATGCCTTCATCTTCAGAGCGATATTCGAAGAGATAATCAGGGATCAGCTGCATTTTCATGCCGCTCAGATAGGCTCGGGTAAAAAGCTCATAGTCCTCACAACCAACGGCATACTGTTCAGTGTAGCCGCCAATTGCTTCAAAAGCGCTACGCTTTATCAAAGCGTTGGCATCACCGAATGTGTTGCCAAGAACCGCCAGCTCCAGAGATGGGCCAACGGGTAGGTAGATATCGAATGCTTCTCGCGCCCCGGCGCGGGTGCGGAACATCTTGGAAACTGAGTTAAGCACGTCGGCATCGGTGGACAATGCAACCTTAACGAATGTTTCAATCTCTTCGGGAAGCGCAATATTGTCATCATCCATAAAGAGAAAGTAATCGCCCTCAGCGTGAAATACCCCAAAATTTCGGGCAGCCCCAAGATACCGGTTTTCTTGCCGAACAAGACGTATTCGAGGATCATCTGCAGCAGCAACCAAGCGCTCAGCTGCCGCATATTCGGCGGCATTGGATCCATCATCGACGATCACGATTTCTATCTTGTCGTAGGTTTGCTCAAGCAGGCTGGCCAAAGCATGGCGCAGCGTGGAAACGCGATTGTGGTGGACCAGAATAATGGAGACCAGAGGGTCTTTGGCCTTTTTCCCCTTGGTCGTCTTCACCGGATCAAGCGAAACAACCGCCTTGCTCGGATCCGGTGCACTACCTGGTTTTTCCAGATCTGCCAGAAGCTTGTCCCAAGCCGCGGCCGCATCCAGATGCATCGGATCAACCGTCCCGATCACGATACCTTTCTCAAGAGCGCCGGAGATTTTGCGCGCCAGCTCATTCGCGGTCGGTTCAAAAAGGATCGCCTCACGCTCCGGCTCTGCCACCATCGTCCGCAACGCACCGCGCGCCGAAATCAGAGTCGGGACACCGAAAACTAGGCATTCATAGGCTGTGAGCCCAAAGGATTCGTCCCGCGATGGAAGCACCGTGAGCGGTTTGTTCTCCACAAGATAAGTGATTGCCTGCTCGTGACTGAAGTTGTTCAGAAACTCGAATTCACATTCCCATCCGGACGCATATTCCAGAACAGCACTGGCTGAATTGCGGTAGCCATTCACGCAGAAAGAACCCAAAAAGGTTACTTTCTTTGGCAGCTTCAGATTGTTCTTATGCAGGTATTTGATGGCATCCAGAAACGTGAAAATCCCCTTTCGCGTCTCCAAGCGGCCGAAGAAGCAAACTTCATCGACAGATTGCATATCTCCTTGGGTCAGCCCGGTACGAAGGTCCAGCCGATGGGGAAGGACATTGGAAATAGGGCGCGTGTCCTCAGGCAGAACCCAACCCTGCTCTTCGCACCAATCTATGATGTCTTGGCTCGGCGCCACTGCAAAATCAGAATACTCAAGCTGCTTTCGCTCAAGCTCGTAAAGCAGCATGTCGCGCGATGTATCCGTAACCATATTCAGCGTGCGCGCCCATTCCGAAGGACCGTGGATGACCGAGCCTATGCGCGTTTCCTCGAAGCCAAGACCGAGGCTGCGGCTGAGTGCCGTATAATAGCCCAGACCCAGATAATCATGAAAGAAGATGACATCGAATTCATCTTCCATGGCCTCAAGATACTCCTTCACCGCAAAAGAGCGCTTTGGAATGCTGTCGAGCGGATAGAACGTATCAAATTCGGCGCGAATGAACCGGATGTTGCGCTCATTGTAAAAGCGCTCCCACTCCCCCGCCTCGTCTTTCTTCAGGCCGGGATGCACGTAGAGCACGGTAACCTCATGCTCCTTCGCATGATGCTCGGCCTGGCCGGCAAGCGCCGTCGCAATACCTCCACCATTGAACGGCCCCAGGATTTCGAGCGCTACAAAGCAGATCCGCATTCTAACCTTCCAACTCTTCAGTGCAGCCCGCAAGCCGCCTTCCTTTTTCCCAGGCATTCAGGGAATTGGGCCGTGTATCAACCAAACCGTACATGTTTAAAAGCAAAAACAAGGTGTCCGGGCGTGAGGCCAGCTTCTCCGAAGCGTTATCGGCCGATCGGCCTTAATAAACCATCCAATGCAGCAAAGATAAGGCGACCTAGCTCTCTTCTTGTTCGCTCAACTTTTCCAGAAGCTTGGTCGCATTCTCATTCCCCATCTCAAGAGATTTTTTGGCAAGTTTCCCTGCCATTTCCGTATTCCCAATCTGAAAATAGCACCATGCAAGGCGCAATCTCGGCTGGGGCCCAAGAGGTTCAATCGAGTGAGATTTCTCAAAAGCTTCAATCGCGGCCTCCCGGTCTTCGAGGTCGACCAGCAGGCTAGCAATTCGGCGGAGGGTCGCCGCCTCCGGCAGGCTTTTTACTGCCTGCTCCAGAAGGGCTACGGCGGAGCGCTTTGCATTTTGCCTAAGCTTGATCTCTGCGGCGATCTTAAAAAAGTATGCCCATTCACGGTGCTGTCGTTTAGGCGCGATTGCATGAGGCAGATCGGCGTTCAGCAAGGCTTCCGCGCGTTCAAGATCATGCCGCTTGATTAAGCCATCGTAGATTGAGGCGCTGAGGCCGATATCGAACCGCTCATCCGGGGCGCGACTTTCATACCGACTGATGGAGCTCTCCTCCACCAGAGACTGACGCATCAGATTGAGATAAAGCGTGCTGGTAAAGAGCATGGATTTGGTAACAATCGCAGCTGCAGGATCGGCTGCAAGCACGCCACCGAAACTGGCCGCGTTCGCGAGATTGACGCCGCTTAGGGCCTTTTCCACGTCCGGTAATGCGGCCACAAGGCCCTTGCATCGCTCCAGCTCATCTGCAGAAACAGTGCCCGAACCCGTTCGCTTTAGTTCACCTTCCGGGCCGTCCTGCGCAAGCACTACCCGAAACTGCCACCGGCGCTGGGTCGGCATCTCAAAATACTCATAGATGAGTATATCGTCTGCACGCCTTGCGGGTATGAAAATGCGTTCACTCACCGTGCCTCCCTTCCTTGGCACAGCGTCAACGCCGACCAAAGCAACATGGTGACCCCGGCAGGATTCGAACCTGCAACCTGTCCCTTAGGAGGGGACTGCTCTATCCAGTTGAGCCACGGGGCCAGATGTCCGGGATACGAAAGCCGGTCCGTTTTGGGAAGGAAAAAATCGTTTCAGTGCGGACGAGGCGCACTAACTCCGGTTAAATCCTGACAAATTCAACTTGTTAAATCTTTCTTTACCGTAAAGAGGCCAATTTTAACAAAAGTATTAGTGTGTCAAAAAGTTGGGAAAGCCCTTGCTTCACTTCAAACTGCCAGCGATTGGAATGAGGCTGAGGGCATGATCGACATGTTCCATGCGTGTCTCGGATGATTTTCCTTCGTCGCCCTAAAGCCAAGGGGAGAGTGCAAGATCGTTTCAGTGTCTTTCGGCTGCTCCGCTCAAACACCCTTCGCCTATCCCTGTATCTGATAGCAGGGATCCTTGCAGGCACTCTGACGAACAATTCTTTTGCCAGTTGGCGCTACGAAGCCGAGATCATACTTGCCAAGCCGCAGGGCGAGGATCCGTCCCTTCCGGGGCTGAACTGGGTTCTTTCCAGCTCAATTGTGGAGAACTTTCCCTCCGCCAAGTTGCGAATACTCCGTGGATCTGATGGCCAAAAAATGAGCCTGCGGCTTTGGGGGGAGACGGCTGAAGCGGCTTTGCAAGCGGCCAACATCGTTGCTGCCGGTCTGGAGACAGAAGCCACCCACAGGGTTGCGAGGGCCTACGCTCTACAGATCCGAAAAGTGAATGAAGAAATCACGACCGCTGCCCGGTCGCTTCAGAATCGAAATCAAGCTGTTGATAGATCGATAATCCTGTCTGATGCCCGTCGCTCCGAGGGCACCAACAGTTCGCTGCTTGAAGAAACAAAGGTCGCCGATGCCGGTCCCCCCCAAAGGATCGAGGCTCTCCAGACAAGGTTGTTTCTTTCTGAGCTTCGGAAGCGGCGGACGGAACTGGCACACTATGCTTCAAGTCAGCTCGCGCCGCTCAAAATAGCCTCAACAAAACTCAGGCACTCACCCATCTGGGGTTGGCCGTCCACATGGATCTTCGCGTTCTTCGCAATGGCCTCTCTTACAGCTGGCCTTGTCGCAACAGTGTGGCCGCTACTCTTTGAAAGAGGCTTTCTCACCCGAGGCCAGTTGCAAAGAGCTACGGGGCAAGCAGTTCTTGGCGTTTTGCCCGAGGCTACTCGCAAATCCAGAAACCCCCTGAATACTTTCCTGCACCGACCCGCCTCAGAACTGACAGAAAGGTTTCGTGCGCTTAGAACAGCACTGCTGCTCAAGACCAGCAAATCGGAAGCTTCCGTCATTATGATCACGTCATCGTGCCGCGCTGAGGGGGCATCAACCACGGCCCTCCTGCTCGCGCAAACGCTTGCCAACTGGGGTGGCTCCGTATTGCTCATCGATGCGGACGCCAGAAACAGAAGTCTCTCCGCTAAAGTGGGGGTGAAAAATGCACACGGCATCCTCTCCGTACTTGCGGGGATTTGTTCATTGAAAGAGGCAGCCTTGGAACCGGACGGGCTTTCAATCGATGTTCTGGTTGCCGAGGACGCATCAGCGCATGCGGGAGATATTCTGGTAACGGAGCGGTTCGCCAATTTCCTCACTTGGGCGCGCGATCATTATGACCACATTCTCATCGACACACCCCCGGTTGAGACCAGTTCCGCCACCCTGGCAATGGCAAAACTTGCCGATCAGATCCTCTATCAAGTTCATTGGAAAAAGACGCATAAGGAAGTTGTTGAAAGCGGGATAGACGCCTTGATCCAGGCGGGTGGGAAGATTGGCGGCCTAATTTTGGCGCGGCAGGACAGCCGCAGACTGAAGCGTATGGGATTCGGGCAGAGCAATGATCTATCAGCGCCGCAACCTGTATGAAGCACCAGCAAAGTGGCTGCCCGCAAGCGGACAGGCGCAGAGGCTTCCCTTTGTACACGATCCCTGCGAGACGCACAGCCTTGCACCAGCCGAGCCGCTGTTTGTTGTCGGAGACGTGCACGGGCGGATAGACTTGCTCGAGCCGCTCCTAATGGAACTGCTCAACGCCAATGCGCGAATTGTACTGGTGGGGGATTATATCGATCGCGGCCCCGAAAGTGCTGCCACTCTTGCTCTCTTACAGCAAGCTCTAAGTCAAGGTTACCCGCTGACATGCCTCATGGGAAACCATGAGGCGATGCTCCTCAAATTCCTCGCCATGCCTGAATCAATGAGCGCATGGCTTTGTCATGGGGGCCGAGAAACACTGACAAGCTTCGGCCTCTCCGATACAGGCGTTGAAAAACTGCCAGTCCACGAGCTTCGCCGCCTTGCCACAGCTCTCCGCCAGGTCATTCCTGATGCAATACTCAGTTTTTTGAGAGCGCTGCCCACGCACTACCAGTCCGGCAACGTCTTTGTCTCTCACGCGGGAACAAACGCGGATATGCCGCTCGACAGACAAAGCGCCAGGCAGCTTTTGTGGGGCCACCGATGCACAAATTCCGCGCGAGCTTGCGGAACGTGGGTTGTCCAAGGCCACATTGTTCAGAGGAAACCGATGCTCTCCCGCCGTCATATTTCCCTGGATACGGGTGCCTTTTCAACTGGAAGACTGACTGTCGCAGAAATCAGAGCCGGGTCTGTAGAATTCTTTGAGGCTTAGTGCGTTCGGGTGATTTGAGGTGCCACACGTTGCTGGCCAACTCAAATCCCAAACGCTTCAGGGCGCATTATTCACTCTGAAGGCTGGCCTGATACTCCTCCATCGCATCAACCGACGGCACAAAAAGGCCGCGGCCGCGACGCTCCAGTATCTTGGCCTTTTTCATGCGGCCTATTTCGCGCGCTACAGCTTCGCGATTTGTGAAAACGAAAGCCGCCAGTTCCGCCTGGGTGGGGGGCTTGGGCAATTCCGCAGTACCGTCATCCGCCTCCACGGCACGAAACATGCGGATCAGCTCAAGCCGGATCCGATCATCCGCCTTGTGGGCGGTAAAGTCACTCACGCGCCGGGTCATTTCTCGCAGCTTACCTACAAGACGTGCCATCAACGCAAAACTCATGTCCGCATGCTGGGAGAGAATTTCGCGGAACTGGCTCTCGGAAACACGTGCAATACGGCTTTCGTCCATCGCGACGACGCTTGCAGAACGCGGCTCATGATCGATCACCGCAAACTCGCCCACGCAGTCCCCTTCGGCGATCGCCGAAAATGAAACCTCCCGACCCTTTGCCGAAAAATTGGCAACACGTACAGCGCCTTCAAGGAGGAACAGAACATCGAGGCTCGTCTCTTCGGCATCCAGCACGATCTGGCCGGAAGAATACCGTGTGACCGTCCACGCCTTTTCCAAAGCCGTGCGGCTTGCAGGCTGAAGTTGGCCGAGGAGCGTGTCCTCAGGGTACTGAACTTCAAGATTTGCGTTGTACTTGAGTGCCATGGCGCAACTGTACGAACTTAGCCCGTCTTGTCCAGATCGGCTTACAGGCAAGCGATGATGGAAAGGGCTTTCGTGCCATTCCGATCACGTTACTCCGCCGCATCTCCGACCATCTCGCGCATAAGGGGATCATTTCTCGCCAGAAGATGCGGATAGCGCGAACGGATGACGGAAATCGCATGCTCCTCAATCTCGGCATTCAGCTCTGCTCCCAAAAGTACGACAAACGCACTCAGGTAAAACCACATCAGAAGGGAAACAACTGCCCCCAGCGACCCGTAAACCTCGTTATAGTTACCAAAATTGCTGAGATAGAATGAAAACAGCACGGATACGATTACCCAGAGAGAGACAGCAAACAGCGTTCCAAGCGTGATCCACGGAAGGCGGCGAGTGCGGCGGCTGGGGCCAAACCGGTAGAGCGCACCAATACCGAGGGTGACAGAAGAGAGCGCGACACCCCAGCGCAGGATCCCAACGGCAATTGTGCTTCCCGGGCCAAGCGGCACAAAAGCCATAATGGTCGGTATCACCACTACGGTTGCAAGGGTTAAGAGAGAAACGAGGATGAGAAGAAGCGTCAGCGCGTAGGCAACCATCATGTTCCACACAAAGTTGCGGGTATTGCTTTCCCGGCAGATCACATTCAGGCCCGAGATCATCGCCGTGATACCTGCGCGCGCGCTCCATGTTGCGAGCAGAAGGCTGACAATTGAGGCCACCCCCAGTGTCTGACGCTCCGCAGTGATTAAGAGCGTCACGCGACTGTTCACCAGATCAAACACTTCCGTTGGTAGAATTGGGCGAAGGAGACCAATGTTTTCCTGAACCACAATCGGGTTGGCAAAGTACCCGTAGATAGAAATAGTGGCTGTAATACCGGGAAACAGTGCCAGCATTGCAAAGAACGCGATCCCTGCAGCCATCATCGAAAGGTTCTTGTCTCCTATGCCCTGGCCAATCCGCTGCCAGATTTTCCACCAGTCATTCCACGCGAACTTATCCCGATTCAGGACAAGCTGGTTTATGGTAACACGCGAATTAAGAGGCATCGGGTTGGCTCACGCACGAATGGAATGCTTCAGGCAATACTAGCTGCGTTTGAGAAAACCGCCACTCTATGTCTCAGTAGTCCTTCTCATAGAAAATCCCGATACTACCTTCGCCATCGTTCCCGAAGGTTGCGCGGCCACGCAAATTATCGGTGATATCGATGTTGATGGTTGCCCGCGCATCGCCATCATCTTCGGCTTCCACATCAAGATAGATGTTGTCCCGAAGATATGCGCCGGCTCGAACGCCGATTTCACCCTCATCTCCGGTCACAACATCCAGATTGGAAAGGCCGGTGGCGGATCTTAGGCCTTCTAGAATACCACCGCTGCCACCACCAGCCAAAGTGGCCGCTGCCGTAGCAAGCTGTGCCACTTGAAAGGGAGTCAGTTCGCTCAGGTTTCTCTGGAAGATAAGGAGAGCCAACAATTCGTCCTGAGGAAGCTCAGGGCTGGATGTCAGCGTGACCTGCGGGTCGGAAACACGGCCCTCGACCACAAGGTTTACGGTCGTTTCTTGCGCGTTTGTCGTTGCCACCAGCCGGATTCGCGGATCGAAATCGCCACTTAGTTGGATAACGCCCTCGTCGAACTCCAGCCTCTGGCCGAGTATATTGATCCGGCCTCTGATCAAAGCAAACTCTCCGATTGGCAAAACATCGGAGACACGGCCACGCAGACGCACCACGCCGCCCATTTCCACATCAAGCCCGCGGCCACGCACAAAGATCTGATTGGGTGCTGATATCTCTACATCAAGTCGCAAATCGGAAGATCCGCTCCGGCTACCGCGTTCCTGTTCTGGCAAGCCAGCACGGTCAAGGGTAAGGGCCGCATCAGCTGGCAAGTTGCGGTGTTCAATATCCAAAAGCACGCCTTCCCGGATACCGAAACTGTTGGGCACCGTAATTTCGGTTTTGCCGATGTCGACGCGTCCCGAAATACGCCCTGCGCCCGCGAGAGGCCCGTCTACGGTGATGTTGGCAGAGATCGTCGTGTCCACCAATTGGCCATCGGAGTAACGTGCATTGTTCAATCGCAAGGCCAGATCAGCAGGAATACCTCTGGTAAACCCGACCCGCCCTTGTCCTGAGATTGAGCCGCCTTGTGCCAACTCACCCGACAGTGAACGAATGTCGATACCCCGGCCACTGAAACCGGCGTTCATGTCGATGTTATTGACGCGAACATTTCGCAGAGGGTCTACCAGAGTGGCATTGGCAATCGTGGCCGTACCGGAAAACTGCGGGCCAGCCCATGGCCCGCTGACCGTTCCAGAAGTAACAAGGCGTCCGCCAATCTGGATCGCTTGCTCAGCCAGGGCCACATTGGCCAAGGCCAACGGCACTGTACCCTGAAAATCAATATTCACGCGCTGCTGTGCCACAGGCACTCTGCCACTCGCAGAAACCTGAAGGCCGTTCGCATCGGAGATTTCCGCACTCTCCAGGGTAAGAACGTTTCGGGCGAAATCTCCATTGGCACGAACGCGGATGGGCTGCACCCCGTTGGATCGAAGGGCGCGTGCAGAGATCCTTTCGCCCTGACCTGCAAATGATGCGCTGGGCCGGGCCAAAGTACCTGAGATATCAGCTGTCGCGCCAATACGCCCCTCAAGGCCCTGATTGCCTGTCATTTGATTCAGTTCGCTTAGGTTAAGATTGCTGATTTCCGCCGCAAGATCGATCCGTCCGGCATCCGAAGTGAGAGGAAGGGCACCGGAAAGAGTTACCCTGCCCGTATTCTCAGCCTCCAAACCTGCAGTGATATCCAGACGATTGCTGTCCGTCCGCCCGCGCGCCGTGAGGTTGAAAGGTGAAAACCCAATCTCACGCACAGGTGCAGCACTCAGGGCACGAGCATCAATATCAAAGGAAACGTCTGGAGCCTCTCTTGGCCCAAAAAGGCGGGCCGCGCCGGAAATATAGCCTTCAAGTGCAAGGTCAGGAACGACGAGATCCGCCACAGAAAGCGGTACATTGGCGAGATCAAACGTCATCAACCAGCGGTCAGACACACTGCCTTCTGCACGAATTTCGCCATCTCCCACTTTCAATGCAAAGGTGGAAAGCCCGATCAGCGCGCCTCTCATCTCCAGCGTGGCAGGCCGCGAAAGAACAGCTTCCTGCTCTCCATCTCTCAATACAAGATCGACAAGGTTCAGCCGAAACCCAGGGTCCAGATTTGTCAGAGCTCCGGCAAGGTTGATCTCCGTTCCACGATCAAGCAGCGCGTTTGCCCGAAGGTCCATCTCCAGCCCGGTACGATCTGCCTGTACCTCAAGCTCGGTTATACCGACGCCGCTAAGAATTGCCCGGTCCGCCTCTATCCGGCCCTCGGCCAAAGGCACGCCCAGAAGGTCACGGATATCAAGATCGAGGTCCAGCGCTTCAAGGCTGTGCTGTTCCACCACAATGTCTCTCGCAAAACCCGTCAGCTGCAAACGCTGGCCGCCCTCGGATCGTGATAGAATTACGCCAAGCTCGGCCACACCCTCAGCCTCTGCCAAAAGCAGGGTAGCGGGAACTGAAAGATCTGGGGATTTCACATCAATTGAACCGGCGATCAGACCGTCCCCACCCTGAGAAACGCTCCCCTCCAATTGTGTTTCGCCCAGTACCAACTCAAAACTTCGCAAGGCTCGAAACCGCTGATTCACTTCCAGCGCACCAGAAAGAGCAAGATCGGCCTCGCCAATACTGCCCGTACCCCGGAGAGCACCATCAAGCTCAGAGCCGCCGTTGTTAACCTCCCCTTCAAACGCCACCTTCAGATTTCTGACATCCCGCTCCACAAGCTGGCCATTTGGAATGCTGACCTCAGCCTTCAGCGTAATGCGGTCCGCAGGACCCAAAGCCTGCGCAACCACACTGGCCGCACCCGCACTTTCCGGATGGATGAGGCCGATATCCGAAAGCGCAGCAGTAACGGCAAAATCGGTGTTGGAGCTGGCATAACGCCCTTGCGCTGTGAGAGTGAGGTTGTCGTTCTGCAAGCGGAACGCACGCGCCACGACACCCGAAGTGGAGCGAGCAAGCCCGCCGCTGAGCCGTGTGCTGCCCTCAAGCAAGGCATCAAGCGTCGGAGTGCCAAGTACAAGGCTCTCTGCTGATCCTCGCAAATCAACATCGAATGCTCCGGAAAGCGGCTCCACACGTCCCTCGGTGGCGAGCGTAAGCGCGCCGGCAAGATCGCGCCCCGCAAGATCCGCAAACGGCGAAAGATCACCGATCCGTGCAACGATCTGGCCATCGAGCGCCAGATCAGCAATATCTCCCTCCGCCTCAAGCGATATCCCTGCACCTGCAATCACAAGATTTCGCACCGAAAGGGGCGCTCCTGCTTCCCAGTTAAACAGGGCAGTCGCATCAATACGGTCTCCAAGAGCCTCTTCGATTTCCGGTTTCTCAGAGCCTATTCCCTCAAGCGCGGCCCGGAACCGCCCGGAGAGTGCTCGCTCTGTCGCGGAGCTGATGTTTTCACTCTCACCACCAAGATCAAGCGAAACGGATTGTACTTCAATTTCACCACTTCGAAGCGTACGAATTTGAAGCTCGCCGCCCCAGTCGCCTGCCTGAGAAACTCCAAAGTTGAAATCCAACGTTCCGTCCTGAAGAGATGTACTTCCATCTCCAAAGGGCAGGATCAGTGGCGCTCCATCGGCAGACCCTATCTGACCAGTCAGCCGTGCCTCTTTCAGAAAGCCACCGGAAAGCGTTTCTCCGCTTCCGGTCAGTTGCAAACCAGCCGTTTCAACTGAAAAATCGGAGACGCGAAGGCCGCCATCTGCAAGCTCGCTGCCCGCAATCCGCAGAGTTGCGTCACCGCCAAAGAAGGGGGCGTAGAGATCGGGGACAACATCCTGGAGCTTTCCGATCAGTTCGGCATCAAACCCTTGAAGGCCCTCCTGATCCTGTAGACGAAGATTGCCGTCAACCAGTTGCGCTCCATCAACCGCAAGATCGAGGTTGATACTCAGATCGGAAAGCGGCCCACGACCTTCGATATCTAGATTGACCGAGGGTTTGCCCGGCAAATTGAGAGCGTTCGCCACCACCCCGTCGGGCGGTTCGGCAAAATCCAGATCAACCGCCAGCTCTTCAGTTGCCCCATCAAAGCTTGCCTGAAGCGAAAGAGCTCCACCCGGGCCGTCAAGCCGCTCCATCTCAAGCGTCGTCTCGAACTGGCCTTCCACAATGGAAAGATCACCCGAAACCTGAACGATCGCCGCCAAGCCAAAAAGCGATTCTCCAAACGATAGTTCTTCAATCTCCAAACCACCCAAAGCAACGGAGACCGGGAGCTCCGGCAATTTCAGCGGTTGCGCTTCAGCTTCCGGCAGTGCGTTCGGATCGGCAATCGGGCCGCGTGGAATGGAGATCTTGCGCGCAGCCAGTTCCTCTACTTCCACGCGACCGCGCAAAAGCGCCGAGCGGTTCCAGACAATCCGGGCATCCTCTATTTGAAGCCAGATACCCTCCGGATCCGAGATCGTGATACGCTCCACCGTGGCGGAGCTGGAGAGTACACCGTTCACACCGCTCAAACGGATTTTGCGTGTTTCCGTAGAAAGGTTGTCCTCCAGAAGTCCGATGATAAAGCCGTTGTCATCCGCACCCTCCGTCTGCGCACGAACCGGGATGGCGAGGGCCAGCAATATGAGAGTGAAGGCTACGAAACGCATCAGAACGCCTGCCCAAGGCCGATATAGAACGCCACCCTCGGATCATTCGGGCGACGATCGACGGGTGTGCCGATATCCAGACGCAGAGGTCCAAGACCGGTATTGTACCGCAACCCAAGGCCAACCCCGATACGCGGATCATACCCGGCAAAGGGCAGTGTATCGTTACTTACAAAGCCTGAGTCGACGAATGCAACCATTCCAAAGCTTTCGGTTATGCGCTGACGGTACTCTGCCGAAAGCTCCAGAAAGGATCGGCCACCCAATGTATCGCCCCCCACCTCTGTCCCGATGGAGCGGAACCCATAGCCCCGCACCGAGCCACCACCTCCTGAGAAAAAAAGCTGATCCGGTGGCAATTCTCTCAGCGCCCCACCAAGAACCGAACCAATACCTATACGTGCAGCCAAAACCGTGCCGCGCGTAGCACCAAAAGAAAGGTAACCGCGAGCATCCAATTCAGATCGCACTGCAAGAGACTCAAATTCGACTTCATAGAAAGGCGTCACCTCTCCGGAAAGATAGTAACCCCGCGTTGCATCGGTTGGATTGTCCCGCTTGTCGAAAGTCAGCTCGGACTCGACAGCAAATGTCAGAAATTCACGGGTGCCAATCTCATCTTCGACCCTTGAATAGGATGTATCGAGAAACAGGCTTCCATCCAGCCGGGGTGTAAAAATACGGCGAAAACCCACATATGCGGAAACCGAACGATCTCTGTAGATATCGAAGACATTCTGCTCCGCCGAAGCCCCAACCTCGAGATCAGTATCAGGATTGAAAACGCCGGGTACCCGGTAGGAGACACTCGCTAGATAATCGTAATCCGATACACTTCTGACATCATCAATACCCCCAACCTTGGCATCAAACCGAAGCCGTTCCGCACGGCCAAGAACATTGCGGTGCAGCCAGAAAGCTTCCAGCCCAATCCCGTCAAGCGAGGAAAGCGTTGCCCCAACGCCGACCCTTCGCGGCTTGCGATCCTGAACATCGACTGTAATTGGCAAAAGCCCGTCTTCCCCGATTTCCGTTCCTTCCACCAGCCGCACTGACCGAAACACGCCAAGGCGCGTCAACCGCGCACGGGCCCGATCCAGAGCTTCAGGGGAATACCCCTCTCCCTCGCTCAAGCCTGTCATGTAGCGAATAAACCCTGGCGGTACTCTTTTGGAGCCGCGAACACTGGGCTCTTCCAGACTGGCCTGCTGCCCTGGCTCAAGAACAATTAGCGCATCGACCGTATTTGTTGCGTGGTTGGCCACCACCTCCCGATCTGTAACAACAGCCAGCGGATGCCCCTTGCTGCGCCACAGATCAACGGCTTCTTCACCCACATCATCAATCACGTCCGCACGCGCCGGATCACCGGAAGCAAACACACTCCGCACCGTTCCCGGTGGCCAGTCACTGCCCAAAATGAAGCCGCTGGGCGGATTTTCTACACGCGTAGTCCCAAACCGGTAACCCGGCCCCGGATCGACAGACAGTGTAACGGAAACAGGTGCCCGAAGCTGGCTCGTATTCGGCAGATCGCCGGCTTCCACGCCATTCAGCAAAATACTGATCGCACCCGCATAATGGCCTTCCGTGTAAAGCGTGGCGAGCAAGCGTCGGTAATCCGCTTTAGCCGCAACAATCAGGCCTGCAGAACCCGATGCAGGCTCATTTCTCCTTTGCCACACGTCTGACGCTGCCAAGAGGCGCCGTCTGAGCTTTCCTTCGGACGTAAGTATTTCTGGTGAAACCGTGTAATCCAGCGGATCAAGGATCTCGACTTTATCGCTATCGGGCTCGTCCTCACCAAAGATCTGGAACCCGAAAAGCTCTAGGGCACTGGCAGGCTCTGCTATTTGCAGGAATGATGCTGCGAGAACCATCACACCCCCGACCAGCCGAATTTGCACCTGCATCTCCCAAATTGAAATTTTTTACTTAGCGCAATCCACCAGAAAAGCAGCGCTCAGGCCACCGCTATTTGACCCGGCAACAAAAAGAAAGGCCGGTACCTTCCGGACCGGCCTTCACAATTCCGTAGTTTATTCGACCTTATCCAGCGATCAGGCCAAGGCTCTCGAGCTTAAGGATCACTTGTTGAGCACAGTTATCCACGTCCACATTTTCCGTGTTGAGAACAAGTTCTGCGTTCTTGGGTTCCTCATAAGGATCAGAGATCCCAGTAAATTCCTTGATCTTGCCAGCACGAGCAAGCGCATAGAGCCCTTTCCGGTCGCGGCGTTCACACTCCTCAATGGAAGTGGCAACATGCACTTCAACGAACGTGCCATAGCTCTCGATATCTTCGCGTACGGCCCGGCGGGTTGCCGCGTATGGCGCAATGGGCGCGCAAATCGCAATACCGCCATTCTTGCTGATCTCGGAAGCGACATAGCCGATACGGCGAATGTTAAGATCACGGTGCTCCTTGGAAAAGCCCAGCTCCGAAGAAAGGTTTTTTCGAACAACGTCGCCATCCAGAAGCGTAACCGGGCGGCCGCCCATCTCCATCAGCTTCACCATAACGGCATTGGCAATCGTCGATTTACCCGAACCGGAGAAACCCGTGAAGAAAATCGTGAAGCCCTGCTTTGCCTTGGCAGGCTTTGTCCGCCGCAATTCTTCCACCACTTCCGGAAAGGAGAACCATTCCGGGATATCAAGCCCCTCAGAGAGGCGGCGGCGCAATTCTGTGCCGGAAATGTTGAGAACCGTCATGCCCTCTTCCACTTCATCAGCGGGCTCATATTGTGCCTTCTCCTGAACCCAAACCATATGTTTGAAGTCCACCATCTCAATGCCCATTTCCTCTTCATATTCCTTGAAGAGGGTCTGAGCATCATAGGGGCCGTAAAAATCCTCCCCTGCGCTGTTCTTGCCGGGGCCTGCGTGATCACGGCCAACGATCATGTGGGTACAGCCATGGTTTGCACGGATAATCCCGTGCCACACAGCCTCCCGTGGCCCGGCCATGCGCATAGCAAGGTTCAGCAGGCTCAGTGACGTGGTGGCGGATGGGTACTTATCCAGCACAGCTTCATAGCACCGCACGCGCGTGAAATGATCGATGTCGCCGGGCTTGGTAAGTCCGACAACGGGATGGATCAATAAGTTGGCCTGCGCTTCCTTGGCCGCCCGGAACGTAAGCTCCTGGTGCGCACGGTGCAGCGGGTTGCGGGTCTGGAAGGCCACGATCCGGCGCCAACCCATTTTACGGAAAAAGGCCCGCAATTCGTTCGGTGTGTTGCGGCGCGCCCGATAGTCATAGTGGATCGGTTGCTGAATGCCGGTAATCGGCCCACCGAGATAAACTGGCCCGGCCGTGTTGTGCAGATAGTTCACGGCAGGATGGGCCAGATCATCCGCACCAAATACCATTTCGGCCTCACGCGCCTTGTTTGGCACGTACTTGTCGGAAACAGACAGGATCGCAAGGATAACACCCTCCTGATCCCGCAGCGCGATATCGGTTCCGGGCTCCACTTTCTCAGCGAAGGCTTCATTCACGTCTAACGTGATGGGCATCGGCCACAGCTTACCATCCGCTGTGCGCATATTCTCCACGACAGAGTTGTAATCAGCCTCGGAAAGAAACCCCTTGAGCGGCGCAAAACCACCGTTCATCAGAAGCTCCAGATCACAGATCTGGCGCGGCGTCAGATCCCATGAAAGCATATCGCCCGCCTCGGTCTTCAGCTTGGCTGCGCTTTCCTGAGAGACAAAGAGCTCAGCGATAGGCATCGTATTTTGGCTTGTCATGGAATTGTCCTGGATTCAGTCTGATAGAATTGGGTGCCGTGTAGCAGCTAAGGATTAAGGATCAAAGAGTAACTCAGCGCCCATTTGATCCATTTCGTGCCGATATGGTGGAAAAAGAGCGATATTCAGGCAATTTTAGGGGAAAACGGCCAAGTTCCGCCGAGGGTCGTATTTTTGCTCGAATCTGCGAGTATCGCAAAACAGGATTATTTGCGGGATAGCATGGGAAACTTGCACAACACGATGACGCGCGGCCAGAAGGCTGCAATCCTGCTGAGCCTTGACGGTTTCTTCATGAGCGTCGCCCTGTTCACCGCACTTCAGCTCAGGCTCGGGCAGGTTTGGCCTGTTCAGTATTTTCCTCAGGGTACCGGTCTCTTCATACTGATGCCGCTCATCGGCATGGCGCTTTCCTGGTGGATGGGCATACCCCGGATCGTACTCCGCACGTTCGAGCGTCGGGCGATACTTCGCCTCGGCCAGTTTGCCTCAATCATGGCGCTGATCTGCGCTGCGCTGAATACCGGGTTCAGTTTCGGCTTGCCCCGCTCCATTCCCGGAATCTGGGCAGCGGTATTTCTCTTCTTCGCCGTTTTCAGTAGGCTCTTTCTCCTTGATATTATGGATCGCATCCAATCCCGTGCCAGCCCCAAGAAATCCGTTCTGATCTATGGCGCAGGCAGTACCGGTCAGCAGCTTATGGCAGCCCTTCAAGGCTCACCCGATGTGAAACCCGTTGGTTTTCTGGATGAGAATCCGGCGCTGCGCAAAGTGGAGGTATCCGGCCTTCGCGTTTTCCTGCCTGACGATTTGCCCACTCTCATTGAACGCCGCGGTGTCGCACAGGTGATTCTGGCCATGCCCTCCATTACACCGGGGGAAAGAAGGCGCATTCTAAAGCAACTCGAGCATTTGGCGGTGGAAGTGCTCACTCTCCCGTCATTTGAGACAATGCTGGATGGTAGAGCGCTACAGGATCAGCTTCGCCCAGTCTCAGTGGATGATCTTCTCGGCCGCGATACCGTAGATCTGAGCAGCGAAGAGGTTTCTGCCGCCTATACCGGCAAGACGATCATGATTTCCGGGGCGGGCGGCTCCATAGGATCGGAACTCTGCCGTCAGTTGCTGGAGACGAATCCAGCACGTATCGTTCTTTACGAACAAAGCGAATTTGCGCTCTACCAGATCGATATGGACCTGCGTGAACTTGCTCACAACGAAATCGAGATTGTGTCCATTCTCGGCTCAGTCTGTGATGCCCCTCGTGTAGAACGAACGCTTCTGGCCAACGGAGTGCAGATCATCCTTCATGCAGCGGCCTACAAACACGTTCCTCTGGTCGAGGAAAATGAGGTCGAGGGCGCGCGCAACAACATAATTGGCACCAGAACGCTGGCAGACGCGGCCGAAGCAGCCGGAGTCGAGCGCTTTATTCTCGTCTCGACGGACAAAGCGGTACGGCCGACAAACGTAATGGGTGCCACGAAACGCATGGCAGAACTGGTGGTTCAGGATCGCCAGACCCGCAGCAAGGGCACCATTTTTACAATGGTCCGCTTCGGCAACGTCCTAGGCTCCTCGGGCTCGGTCATCCCTCTGTTTCGCAAGCAAATCCAGTCCGGCGGGCCGGTAACGCTGACCCACGCAGACGTAACGCGCTATTTCATGACAATCCCGGAAGCAGCACAACTCGTCCTTCTGGCAGGCTCCTTCGCAGAGGGTGGGGAGGTGTTTGTTCTGGATATGGGCAAGCCGGTGAAAATCTGGGATCTGGCCCGCAGCCTGATAGAATTGTCCGGTTTCACGGTAAAGGACGAGGCCAACCCAAAGGGTGATATTTCCATCGAAATCACCGGCTTGCGCCCCGGAGAAAAGCTCTACGAAGAGCTTTTGATAGACGACACCACAATCGCCACACCACACCCCAAGATCCTCAGGGCAGCCGAAGGTCTGCTTTCCGAAACGGAAACGGCATCAAGCCTCCGCGATATCGAAAGCGCTGTAAGCGCTGGCGATGGATCGATCCTACGAACGATTCTCGAACACAGGCTTGACGGTTATTCACCAGAAACCGGTAAGATCGGCGGTCAACGGCTCAGTTCGTGAATGCAGACGCATCAAATGGCCAGTCAGATTGACATATGATGCAGAATACAGATCTTCGGTGACTGGATTGGTGGATACTGAGATAAAGCTTATCAAGCTTTACTAAACTGACCTTGGCATAGCTTTCACCTTTTCAGGTAGCGGTTACCGCGGCACTGTCGAGTATCACTCAACTCACATAGTCTACTTACAAAAAAGAGCGGGCCAGGGCCCGCTCTTCCTTTCTTCAGATCCGGTAGGATCAGAAGGACATGGAGAAACCCATACCAGCGCGCAGTTCGTCGTCGCCAGAGATGTTGGATGTGGAAACGGCACCTACGAGGGCGAGACCGCCACCGAGGTCGTATTCACCAAATACACCGTAGGATTCGTTATCAACATCACCTGTCCAAACCGCAACGTTTGCGCCAACGGTGATTGCGCCAGCGGAGTAAGCCAGAGAACCTTGGATAACGTCACTGTCACCAAATGCGGCAGCCACTGAGTCCACGATCTGGTAAGAAGCTTTACCAGTGATGGAACCGAAGCCGAGGCTACCGGAAACGCCGATGACGGAGTGGTCGCCAGTGCCGAGATCAACAGAATCTGTTTCAGTTTCTGTGTAGCCAAGGCCAAAGCCTACATCAACGCTACCGAAGGAGCCGGAGTAACCAACACCTACAGCAAGAATGTCGTCGATCTCGTCAACACCAGCTATACCAGAACCTTGCTCAACAGAGACAGACCCTGTGAACCCGGAAACAGTGTAGTCGTAGCGCAGAATGATACCATCGGACAGACCGTCAAGGCCAGAGTCAAACGCATAGTAGTCAGCTTCATCAGCCAGACCGCCAGTGTCGATACCAACAGAAACTTTGTCGTAAGCGCTGTCTACGTCACCGAGTGTCAAAGTACCGAATGCACCTTCAACAAATACGTTGAAATCATCGATGTCTTCGCCCGTGCCAGCGTTAGCAGCAGAATGCTCGATTTCAACGTTTGCACCGAAGGAGATGCCAGCGTCGGATGTGCCGGACAGAGTGATGTCGAGGCCATAGTCACCAACAAAGTCGATACCGTCGTTAGCCGCGCCGTCGAGGTCTGTGTAAGTGATACCAAGTTCGGCAGAACCGGAGAAAGATACCGGGGCACCTTCGTGGCCGTCAGCGAATGCAGCGCCGCCGAAGGCGACCAGTGCAGTCGTTGCAAAGAGAACGTTTTTCATCGTTTTCCCTCAAATTTGTGTTTCAGAGTGCACCTCACTCCAGGTCCACCCGGATGAGTACGTTTGCTAAATGATCAAATTTGAGACGCGGATCAAGCAAATGCCCAGAAGGGTCCCGCGAAAAAGATTCTTGATGCAGCAAAGCCACACTGTGGCAATTCGAGATATATGCCTTCGCTCTTGTAGCCATTTGCCCAGTTCGCTAGAAAATCTTCAACGCTTTAAGCGCATGTTTTCTGGGGCAGGAGTTGAGCCATGGCATCCAAACGGAATATTCTGGCGATCTGCATGGCCTCATTGGTGTTAGCAGCCTGTGGTGGTACACCAGAAGAACGCTCCAATCGCATAGAGGAACAGCGCCAGTCCCGCCTCACTGAAAACCAGCGCGATGGCAGCCGTTTCTTCGATCTCTTCGGAGACCGCGGCGAGGATCAGAAGATCGGCGTCAACAAATATCTCTGGGCTGCATCGCTTGATACGCTCTCCATCCTGCCCATTGAAGCGGCTGATCCTTTCTCCGGCATCATCACAACGGATTGGGGCCGGGTGAACGGCGCTTCACAGCCTTACCGGATCACTGTCTATATAACAGAGCCCGCACTCGAGGCACGCTCGCTCCGCGTTGCCGTTTTCCGCCAATCGGGTGGGCGCGCCGTGGCCGTAAGTGATGAGATCGCCAAAGAAATCGAGAATGCAATCCTCACACGCGCCCGCCAGATCCGCGTCTCAGAGGCCGGGCGTCGCAGCTGACGCCGGAATTTAGGAAAGAACAGCAAATGTCCCGCCTGAACGCGCGCGAGATTGAACCAAAGTGGCAAGCCGCCTGGGAAAAGGCGGGAGTGTTCGAAGCCAAGCGCAGCCCAGACCGGCCCAAATACTATGTGCTGGAGATGTTCCCGTACCCTTCCGGCAATCTCCATATGGGCCATGTGCGCAACTACACGATGGGCGATGTGGTGGCGCGCTACAAGCTCGTAAATGGCTATTCGGTTCTGCATCCTATGGGGTGGGATGCTTTTGGCTTGCCCGCTGAGAACGCCGCAATCGATCGTAAAACGCATCCCGGCGAATGGACCTATGGCAACATCGCCGCAATGCGAAGTCAGTTCAAGTCAATCGGTCTTTCGATTGACTGGTCTCGCGAATTTGCCACCTGCGATCCCGAATACTACGGCCAGCAGCAGGCGCTTTTTCTGGATATGATGGAGGCTGGCCTCGTTTACCGCAAGAACGCCACCGTCAACTGGGATCCGGTGGATATGACGGTGCTGGCAAATGAACAGGTGGAGAACGGCCGCGGTTGGCGTTCTGGTGCTTTGGTGGAACGGCGCGAACTCACGCAATGGTTCTTCAAGATTTCCGAGTATTCGGAAGAGCTTCTGGCTGCACTCGATACTCTGAAAGACTGGCCGGAGAAGGTGCGTCTGATGCAAGCCAACTGGATCGGCAAAAGCCGTGGCCTGCAATTTGCATTCAAAACCATCGGCGCACCTGAAGGATTTGAGGATCTCGAAGTCTACACGACCCGACCAGATACGTTACTGGGCGCCAGTTTTGCTGCCATCTCGCCGGATCATCCGCTTTCCAAGGAGCTGGAGGCTAAAAATCCTGCACTTGAAGACTTCAATACGGAGTGCCGCCAGATTGGCACATCGGAAGAAGCATTGGAAACTGCCGAGAAACGGGGCTTCGATACCGGCCTCCGTGTCCAGCATCCGTTGGATCCGAATTGGACGTTGCCTGTCTATGTGGCCAACTTCATCCTGATGGATTACGGCACGGGCGCAATTTTCGGCTGCCCGGCACACGACCAACGCGATCTCGATTTTGCCCGCAAATACGGCCTGGACGTTATCGATACTTTCATTGCTCTGGAAAACGGAACTCCTGTTGAGACCGAGGCCTTTGTGCCAGCCAAAACCGAGAAAGTGCTTTTCACCAAGCCCATAGCGGGCGGCCCGGAGATGACGGGCAACGAGGCGATTGATGCCGCAATTACCTTCTGTGAAGCAAAGGGTATCGGCCAAGGCGTCACAAAGTTCCGTCTTCGCGATTGGGGTGTCAGTCGCCAGCGCTATTGGGGCTGTCCAATTCCTGTTGTTCATTGCGACGAATGCGGCACAGTAGCTGAGAAGAAAGAAAATCTGCCTGTCCGTTTGCCGCAGGATGTTACTCTCGATCAGCCCGGCAATCCGCTGAACCGCCATCCCACATGGCGCGATACGCCGTGCCCCGCCTGTGGCAAACCTGCCAAGCGGGAAACGGACACGATGGATACGTTCGTAGATAGCTCCTGGTATTTTGCGCGCTTCACGGCACCCAGCGCCGAAACGCCAACAGAGGCCGAAGATGCGGCCTATTGGATGAATGTCGATCAGTATATCGGCGGTGTCGAACACGCGATCCTGCATCTGCTCTATTCGCGGTTCTTTGCGCGCGCGATGCAAAAAACCGGGCACCTGCCGGAAAGCGCGATTGAGCCCTTCAACGCGCTTTTCACGCAAGGTATGGTCTGCCACGAAACCTTTTCGATCCCAGAGCCAAGCTCGGATGCACGCAAAACGTGGTACGCGCCGGATGAGGTTGTGCAAAAGGATGACGGATTTGCTCTGACGGACGGAACCCCTGTCTTCCGGGGGCCAAGCATCAAGATGTCGAAATCCAAACGTAATGTCGTGGATCCTGTTGATATCGTTGATCAATATGGAGCGGATACGGCGCGCTGGTTTGTAATGTCCGATAGCCCGCCAGAGCGTGATGTGGAATGGACAGCCGCCGGTGCCGACGCAACCTGGAAGCACCTTCAACGCGTCTGGCGGCTGGCGGATGAGATACGCAATGCGCCTGCAAATGATGGCGAAAGCGAAGATGCACTCGCACTCCGCAAGCTAACCCATCGCAGCATCCGCGACGTAACAGATGGTATCGAGGGCTTCGCGTTCAACAAGGCCGTAGCAAAGCTCTATGAGCTGACAAACGCCATCGCCAAATCAACGGGCGATGCTCCCGGGCTTGGTGCAGCACGGCGCGAGGCTATGACAGTCATGGCGCAACTGATGCAACCTTTCACACCACATCTGGCCGAGGAAATCTGGGCCGCAATGGGCGGCGAAGGTCTTGTCTCTCAGGCTGCGTGGCCCGCCGCTGAAGAAAGCCTGCTGAAAGAGGAAAGCATCGTCCTGCCCATCCAGATCAACGGCAAGCGCCGCGCCGAAATTTCGGTTCCGGCAGCGGCAGATAAATCAGCTGTAGAAGCGCTGGCATTGGCCGATGCCGCAGTACAGCGCGCGCTTGATGGTGCAACCCCGCGCAAGATCATCGTGGTGCCCGGGCGGATCGTGAATGTGGTGCTCTGAGCGCCGTACTTTTCTGGCAGGGCTGGCATCGGTGCTGGCCCTTCAAGGTTGCGGGTTCACTCCCCTTTACGGCAGCGGAAGCGCAGCATCTCAGCTTCAAAACCAAATCGCAATCGGCCCGCTCGAAGGACGCTTCGGCTTCGAGATGCGACAACAACTCGAAGCGCGGCTCGGCGCAGCTCAAAACCCCCGCTACACCCTGATGATCGTTCCAGAGATCACATCCGAGGGTCGCGCGATCCGGTCCGACAACACTATCACACGCGTCAATGTCACGGGTCGCGCCAGCTTCCAGGTGCAAGATTTTTCTGACGAAAAGCCGGTTTTCACAGGTCAGGTGCGTAATTTCACCGCCTACAGCACCACCGCCTCACCCTTCGCCACGGATACAGCCCGCCAGGATTCAGAACGCAGGCTTGCCATCGCACTGGCAGACCAGATCGTGCTTCGCCTCGCCACCACTGCCGGGGATTGGTTCAAATGAAGCTCAGTCCTCGCGATGCCGGAAAGTTTTTCACGCATCCGGATACGAGCCGAAGCGGCATTCTGATCTTTGGACCAGATGCGATGCGTGTTGCCCTCAAACGGCAGGATCTGGTGAAAGCGCTGATCGGGCCGGAAGGTGCCAATGAGATGCGCCTCACACGTATGTCCGGTGCAGACCTCCGACGTGATCCTGCGGCACTTGATGATGCCCTGAAGGCGCAGGGCTTCTTTCCCGGGCAAAGGGTTGTGCTGGTGGAAGAAGCCACGGACGGACTGGCCAAGCTGATGCAATCGGCCTTGGCGGAGTGGCGGGAAGGCGATGCCATGATCGTGGCAACGGCAGGCCAGCTCAACACCAGATCCGCGCTCCGCAAAGCGTTCGAGGCGGACAGGCGTGCCCTTGCCGCAGCGATCTACACCGATCCTGCCAGCCGGGATGAAATTGAGGCAGAGCTCGCGAAAGCAGGCCTTCGCGATATTCCAGGGCCGGTCCTGAATGATCTTATGGCACTTGGCCGTGCGTTGGATCCAGGTGACTTTCGCCAGACACTTGAAAAACTGGCTCTCTACAAGGGCAGTGATGAAGCGCCACTCTCGGCCGAGGATATCACAGCCGTTGCCCCGCAAGACAGCGATGCGGATCTGGATGAGGTTGTCCATCTCGTGGCTGAGGGCTCGGTTCAGGCGCTCGGGGATGCGATGCAAAAGCTTGGAAGTCAGGGTGCCAACCCCACAAGCCTCTGCATATCCCTCATGCGGCACTTCCGTCTGCTCTACATGGCTGCCGCTGATTCCCAGGGCCCCGATGCGGCTCTCAGCCGCGCACGCCCCCCCGTTTTCGGGCCGCGAAAAGACAGGATGGCCCGACAGGCCCGCGCCTGGGGTGCCAATCGACTGGAACCGGTGCTTGGCCTGATAACAGACACCGATCTTATGCTCCGGTCCCCGCGCCCGTTACCGGCAATGGCACTTGTAGAGCGCCTGTTCATCCGTATCGCCATGCAACACAAACACTAGGATTGGCTATGTACAAAGTGATTGGTCATCCCCGGTCACGCGCACTGCGCGTGATTTGGGCACTCGAAGAACTTGAGCAGCCTTACAAGATCGTGCCCGCGCCGCCACGTTCCGAGGAAGCACTGCGCTACAACCCTCTTGGGAAAATCCCAGCGCTTGTGGACGAAAAGGCAACCCTTACCGATAGCGTCGCAATCATCACGTATCTCGCCGACAAGCATGGCACCCTGACCCATAAGGCAGGCACACCCGAACGGGCGCATCAGGACGCCCTCACTCAGTTTGCCGTCTCCGAGATCGATGCAGCCCTGTGGACGAAATCCAAGCACAGCTTCATCCTTCCGGAAGATCAGCGCATCCCGGCCGCGAAGGCCACGGCGGCTGGCGAATTTGCAACTGCGATGGCACAGCTTGATATGCTGCTAGGCGAGCAGGAATTTGTTGCGGGCGATGATCTGACGATACCCGACATCGTTATCAGCCACTGCGCAGGCTGGGCGCTTTCTGCGAAGTTCCCGCTGCCGGAAGGGCGGGTCGGCGCCTATCTCAAGCGCCTGCGTAAGCGCCCGGCGATGGGTCGTACATTGGAAGCGGTTGCCAAGCACGTCTGAGCCTTTCACACCGCGCATTCGGCGGATAAGGTTTGCCGCAAAAGCAGGTGAGGGTGCCGGGTGGCAGAGACAGGCAATGTGACGCCGATGATGGCGCAATATCTGGAGATCAAGGGGCGCTATTCGGATGCGCTTCTCTTCTACCGGATGGGTGACTTTTACGAACTTTTCTTTGAAGACGCAGAAGCCGCATCTGCTGCCCTGGATATCGCTCTCACAAAACGCGGCCAACACCTCGGCAAGGATATCGCCATGTGCGGTGTGCCGCATCATGCAGCGGAAGGCTATCTTCTTACACTCATCCGCAAGGGCTTTCGGGTGGCCGTCTGCGAACAGCTCGAAAGCCCGGCAGAGGCGAAAAAGCGCGGTTACAAGTCCGTTGTGAAACGTGATGTCGTGCGGCTGGTCACACCCGGAACACTGACGGAAGACACACTTCTCAATGCGCGGGAACACAACTTTCTGGCAGCCTACGCCGAGGTGAGAGGAGAGGCAGCCTTTGCCTGGGTTGATGTCTCGACAGGCGACTTGCAGGTTACATCTCTCCAGCCACCACATCTTTCGCGTCTTCTGGCCCGGATCGCACCGAGCGAGTTGCTTGTACGAGAGGCAGAGGCCGAAACACTGCGCCCGGTGGTCGAGGATGCCAGCGTCACCCTAACCGCCCGCGCCTCCTCCAGCTTTGACAGTGCGAGCGGCGAGAGCCGACTTCAGGCGCTTTTTGATGTGAAGGCGCTGGATGCGTTTGGCGCCTTCTCCCGCCCGGATCTTTCTGCCCTCGGCGCACTGGTCGATTATCTCGACCTTACGCAACAAGGCAAACTGCCTCTCATACGCCCACCTTTCAAGGAAACTGCTGGCGGCGTGATGCAGATTGATATGGCAACCCGCCGCAATCTGGAACTTACACGCAGCCTGAGTGGCAGCCGCGAAGGGGCATTGCTGCATGCGATCGACCGCACTCTGACAGGCGCAGGCGCAAGGCTGCTCGAAGTGCGCCTCTCCAGTCCTTCCACGGACCCAGCAGTGATCGGCGCGCGGCACGACGCGGTTACTTACTTCGCTGAAGAAAGCCAGCTTGCGGAAGATCTCCGCGACCAGTTGCGCAAGACGCCCGATATCGAACGTGCGCTATCTCGCATTTCTCTGGAAAGAGGAGGGCCAAGAGATCTTGCCGCTCTCAGAAACGGGTTGGCGGCTGCAAACGCCAAGGCGGAAAAACTGGATACAGCGGACGCACCGGAGCTCATCGCTGCAGCCCGCGAAGATTTGAAAGGCCATAATGCGCTGGCTGATCTGCTGGAAGAAGCGCTCATCGCCGAGCCTCCCTATCTTGTGCGCGATGGCGGCTTCATCGCAAACGGCTATTCCGAAGAACTGGATGATGCACGAAAACTGCGCGATGAAGGGCGCGGTGTGATTGCCGGCCTTCAGAAAACCTATCAGGATCTTACCGGCATCAACGCGCTGAAGATCAAGCACAATAACGTGCTCGGCTACTTCGTGGAAACACCGGCAAGCCATGCAGAGAAGATGCTGGCCGCACCACACTCCGATACTTTCCGCCACCGGCAAACCACAGCCAATCAAGTGCGCTTCACGACGGAGGAACTCTCAGCACTTGAGACCAAGATCCTAAACGCAGGCGGCCATGCGCTGGAATTGGAGAAGGCCTACTTTACCGATCTTTGTACCGCCGTTCTGAAGGAAGGTGCCCGGCTTGCCCAAGCCGCAAAGGCATTGGCAGAACTTGATCTTGCAACCGCACTAGCCGATCTCGCCAAGGGCGAAGGCTGGGTGCGCCCGGCGATCAGCACAGACACCACCTTTCGCATCGAAAAGGGGCGCCATCCGGTTGTGGAGCTGGCACTCCGACGCGGGCAGGAAGGCCCGTTTGTTGCCAACGATTGCGATCTCAGTGCCGAGGGCAAAAAGGCAAGGCCGCTCTGGCTGCTGACCGGGCCGAACATGGCGGGTAAATCCACGTTCCTCCGCCAGAACGCACTGATAGCACTTCTTGCCCAGATGGGCAGTTTCGTGCCGGCTGATCGAGCGGAGATCGGCATTGTCGATCAGCTTTTCAGCCGAGTGGGGGCCGCCGACGACCTGGCGCGGGGCCGCTCGACTTTTATGGTGGAGATGGTGGAAACTGCCGCCATCCTCAATCAGGCCGGGCCCCGCGCCCTTGTGATACTGGATGAGATCGGACGCGGAACAGCAACTTATGACGGGCTTTCGATTGCATGGGCCACACTGGAGCATCTTCACGATGTGAACACCTGCCGCACGCTGTTCGCCACACATTATCATGAGCTCACCAGTTTGTCGGCAAAGCTCAAGGGCCTCGCGAACGTCACAATGGCAGTGCGTGAGTGGGAAGGTGATGTGATCTTCCTGCACGAGGTGCGCGAAGGTGCGGCAGACAGATCCTATGGTGTGCAGGTGGCAAAGCTCGCAGGGTTGCCGGAAAGCGTGGTGGAGCGGGCACGCACGGTTCTCAAGGCGCTTGAGGAAGGGGAACGGGAAACGGGCCGAGCCTCAAAAACACTCGTGGATGACCTGCCACTTTTCAACGCAGCACCAGCCCCCCCTCAGCCCAAACAACAGGGCAATGCGCTTGAAACCATGCTCAAGGATATCCACCCCGACGAACTGAGCCCCCGGGACGCACTGGCCCTGATCTATTCCCTGAAAGCGGAAGCGGAGGATTAATCCTCCTCCACCTCCTCGCGGGGTACGGCGCTGCCACCACCGGAGGAAACGCCCACCTGCGCCGGGCGCAACAGGCGTTCGCCAATACCAAAACCCTTCGTCATCACCTGAATGATGGAGCCTGCGGGTTGATCGGGAATGGGCGCTTCAAACATGGCCTGATGGCGCTTCGGATCGAACCTGTCACCGATCTCGGGCTCGATCGTCTCGATCTTGTGTTTGGCAAATACGGCCAGCAAGTCGCGCTGAGTCAGATCGAGCCCTTCGACCAATGCGCCTTCTTGCTCTCTCAAAGCATCGCCGATGTTTTCCAGCGCACGGCCAAGATTGTCATGCACAGAGAGAAGATCCCGCGCCAGCCGAACACCACCGTAAAGCTCGGCGTCCCGGCGATCGCGCTCCGCACGCTTTCGAATGTTCTCCGCTTCCGCGAGAGCCCGCAAAAGGCGATCCTTCAGCTCATCACGCTCTGTGCGAACAGCATCCAGCTCGATCTCGTCATTGCTCGGATCGTCCTCAAAAGCATCCGCCATCAAAGCCTCGGGATCATCCAGAAAGTCGTCTTCCATATCGCTCATTTCGTCTCTGTCTCTGGCCATGCCTGCGTGTCCGTCTCTCTTCTTGCTGCTACAGTTCCGAACGGCCTGAAATCAACCGTCCAACAAGCTGCGCCGTATAGTCCACTATGGGCACAATTCGCCCGTAATTCTGACGCGTCGGGCCAATCACCCCAACCGCACCGATAATCTTGCGTTCGGCGTTCATATAAGGGGAAACCACCAAAGAGGAACCCGAAAGTGAAAAGAGTTTGTTCTCAGAACCAATAAAAACGCGCACACCGTCGCCTTCTTCCGTCAACTCCAGCAGTTGGGCGAGGTCACGTTTACGCTCCAGATCATCAAAAAGGCTGCGCACACGCTCCAGATCTGCTTCGTTCTGATCGTCCTCCAAAAGGTTTGCGCGCCCGCGAACGATCAGGCGGGCAGGCTCGCTCTCCTGCGTGTTTGTCCAGATTGCGGTACCGTCTTCTACGAGCTGTGTAGCAAGCGCATCCAATTCTGCCCTTCGCGCGTCAATCTCGCGGCGCACAACGAAACCAAGCTCGCTGAGCGTCCGGCCCTCCAGAACGGCATTAAGAAAATTGGCAGCCTCACGCATTGCAGAGGGGGTGAGGCCCGGTGGTGGTGTGAACAACCTGTTTTCCACATGACCATCAGCCGTAACAAGCACGACCAGAGCCCTGTCGGAAGAAAGCGAAACAAATTCCAGATGTTTGATCGGCGCCTCAACCTTGGGTGCCAACACCAGAGATGCACCATGCGTCAACCCGGAAAGAAGGCCACCAGCCCGATCCAGCATTGCTGTAATATCGGGGCTATCGCCATCCAGCGACCGCTCGATTTCCCGCCGCTCCGAAGAAGAGATTTGGCCAACCTCAAGGAAGCCGTCCAGAAAGAGACGCAAGCCAAGCTGCGTCGGGATCCGCCCTGCAGACACATGGGGGCTATCCAAAAGACCAAGATGCTCCAGATCCTGCATGGTGTTGCGGACGGTTGCGGCCGAAACCTTCTCGGAAAGGCTGCGTGCCAGCGTGCGGGAGCCAACGGGGTCACCCGTTTCCAGATAGCTCTCCACAACGCTGCGAAATACATCGCGGCTGCGATCATCAAGAGCGGAATAGGTGTCTGATATCTTGCTCATGATCCGGTCTAACCCAAAACAGCATTGCGTATCTATGCAGCTTGTCAGGCTGCGTCAATCTCGTACTGCAAATGAGAGTGCCAGCCGGGGACGCCAGCGGTAGACCCGCCCTTCTTTTCCAGCTAAGAGGCGGCACACTCACAAAAGGAGAGGCCTTATGCGCCCATCGGGTCGTGCAAAAGATGAGATGCGGAGCATCACCATCGAGACAGGAATTGTGAAGCATGCGGCAGGCAGCTGCCTTATTAAGTGCGGTGATACGCATGTGATTTGCACCGCCTCTTTGGAAGAACGGGTGCCACCCTTTCTGCGCAACTCCGGGCTTGGCTGGGTAACTGCGGAATACGGTATGCTGCCGGGCTCCACTGGAAGCCGGAACAGGCGTGAAGCAACGGCTGGCAAACAATCGGGCCGGACGCAGGAGATCCAGCGACTGATCGGGCGTTCCCTTCGTGCAGGCGTAGACAGGCCTGCCCTGGGTGAGCGCCAGATAACGGTGGATTGCGATGTAATTCAGGCCGATGGCGGGACGCGTTGCGCTTCCATCACAGGGGGATGGGTCGCTCTGGCTCTGGCGGTAAAAGGGCTCATGGCCTCTGGCGAGATCAAAACCAATCCGCTAACGATGCCTATTATGGCCGTAAGCTGCGGGATCTATGGAGGGCAGCCTGTGCTGGATCTCGACTATGTTGAGGACAGCGACGCCGGAACGGATGCAAACTTTGTGATGACGGCAGAAAAGCGGCTGGTTGAGGTACAGGGATCAGCAGAAGGTGCGACATTCGCACGTGATGAGCTGAATGCGCTTCTCGACCTTGCGGAGATCGGATGTGATGTGCTGGCGGCAGCGCAATCTGCAGCAGTGGAGGGCTGATGGCGAAGTTTGCTTCGGACAAGCTTGTAATTGCGTCCCACAACGCGGGCAAACTGCGCGAGATTGCTCTTCTTGTCGAACCGTTCGGCATTTTAGTAAGCTCTGCCGCTGATCACGGTTTGCCGGAACCCGAAGAGACTGAAGATAGTTTTGAAGGTAATGCACGGATAAAGGCGCATGCATCTGCCAAAGGCACAAGGTTGCCAGCTCTTTCAGATGATAGCGGGCTCGAAGTGGATGCGCTTGGCGGTGCACCCGGTGTATTTACGGCAGATTGGGCTGAAACGCCGGGTGGCCGCGATTTTCCAATGGCGATGGAAAAGGTTTGGAACGCCTTGCAGAAAACCGGGGATGCTGCTCCCTTCTCTGCACGCTTTGTCTGCACGCTTTGCCTGGCTTGGCCGGATGGCCGCGATGCAATCTATCGGGGAGAAGTTGAGGGCACGCTCGTCTGGCCAGCCCGCGGCAACCGAGGGTTTGGATTTGATCCGATGTTCCTGCCCTTGGGCGAGACCGAAACCTTTGGCGAGATGGATCCTTCGCGCAAGCACGCAATGAGCCACAGAGCGCATGCGTTCCAGCTTCTGGTGGCAGACGCCTTTGCCACTTGAGAACTGGGAGGAAGCGGGTTTTGGCATCTATGTGCATTGGCCGTTCTGCCAATCAAAGTGCCCGTATTGCGACTTCAATTCCCATGTTCGCAGTTCAATAGATCAAGAACGTTGGCGAAATGCCTTGCTGACAGAGCTGGCCCACTCCGCTGAAGAATGGCCAGGCCGAACCGTTGACAGCATTTTCTTCGGTGGCGGGACGCCGAGCCTGATGGACCCGGAAACGGTGGCCGCGGTAATCAGTGCGGTGGGCCAGCATTGGGTGCTACGGGATGGCGCAGAAATAAGCCTTGAAGCCAATCCGGGATCTGTCGAGGCCGGGCGATTTGCAGATTATTCAGCAGCCGGGGTAAATCGCATTTCCATGGGTATTCAATCGCTCAGGGATGACGATCTTCGGCGGTTGGGCCGTCTTCACACTGCGGCGGAAGCCCGTGCGGCCTTCGATATCGCCCGTGCCCGATTTGAGCGCGTGAGTTTTGATCTTATCTACGCCCGGCAAAACCAGAGTATTGACGCATGGACAGCGGAGTTGAAGGAAGCCGTTGCGATGGCAGTGGACCATCTTTCACTTTATCAACTAACGATCGAACCGGGAACACGGTTCTATGATCTGGCACAGCGCGGAGGATTGCGCGGACTGCCGAATGACGAAATTGCTGCAGATATGTTTGAGGCTACGCGGTCCCTTTGTAGAGATGAAGGACTGCCAGCTTACGAAGTTTCCAACCATGCGCGGCCTGGCGCGGAATGTCGCCATAACCGGATCTATTGGCAATGCGGTGACTACTTGGGCATCGGGCCAGGCGCACATGGCTTCGCGTCTTCCGGGGCTAGCCGATGGGCAATGGAGACGGAGCCACATCCTGAAAACTGGTTGAAAAGTGTTGAAACTTCAGGCACCGGAAACATCCGGCGGAGTGCTGTTTCCCCACAGGATCAGGCGGAAAACTACCTGATGATGGGGCTGCGTCTCTCTGACGGTGTTGATTTGGCGCGATACCGAAGACTTGGGGGAGGCTCGATATCGGTCAGTTCCTTTGAAGAAACAGGATTACTTAAGAAAGAAGCTGATCAGCTCTTTCTGTGTGAGGCTGGATATCCAGTTCTCAACTATATTATAAAATCAATTATTGATTAAGAAGCTGGCAAATATCGTCTAGTTGGTCCAAGGATTTATACTTAATCTTTATTTCACCCTCGCCAGCCTCTGACAGATGGGTTATCGAAACACGCATTTTCAGATGCGCCGTTAGATCTGCCTCCAGTGCTCTTGTATCTGCGTCTTTATCCGACGGCTTAGGCACAGAGCTATCTTTTGTACGTTTCCCGGTCTTTGCCAATTGTTCAGCTTGGCGAACGGACAACCCATTGTCGATAATGTGTTGTGCCAGCCCGGTCGGATCTTCCGCACCCAGCAACGCACGGGCATGACCGGCAGACAATGCACCTGCGTTGACCATTGCCTGGACGACATCAGGCAAATTCAGAAGTCTCAAAAGATTTGCAATGTGGCTCCGACTCTTACCAAGACTTGAGGCGAGTTTTTCTTGAGTGTGCCCAAACCGATCCATGAGCTGACGATAGCCCAAAGCTTCCTCAAGGGGATTGAGATCAGAGCGCTGGACATTTTCGATGATTGCTAACTCAAGTACCTCGCTGTCAGATAGATCTCTGATAAGGACAGGCACTTCATGCAGCGACGCCCGTTGTGCTGCCCGCCATCTGCGCTCCCCGGCAACAATTTCATAGTGATCACTCCTTGACGGATGTTGTCTTACGATAATTGGTTGAAGTATGCCCTTTTCCCTGATCGATGCGGCAAGATCCGCCAAAGCATCCTCTTTGAACACGCGACGTGGCTGGTCAGGGTTTGCTGACATCGCTTCGATGGGCAACACTGTGTCCGGGCGAACAGACTTTGTATTTTCGTTAACACTATCTTCGCCAGTGTCAGCAAGGAGAGCTGAGAGACCACGGCCAAGGCTTTTCTTGTTCTGACGTGCAGCCATGGTGGTTACCCCCTTTGATGGTCTCGTGTCTGCGTGCTGTGAAGGACTTCATCTGCGAGCTTCTGATATGCAATGCTTCCGGAGCTTCTGGGATCATATATAACCCCTGGCAGACCGTGAGAAGGGGCTTCACTCAACCGAACATTCCTTGGGATAACCGTTTTCAGAACAAGTGCCCCCAGATTGGCCCTCACGTCTTGGGCAACCTGATCCGACAGTCTGTTCCGCGTATCAAACATCGTAAGCAACACCCCGAGAATCTTTAGGTCAGGATTCACTGAGTTTCTAATTTCTCTAATACTTCCAAGGAGTTGGCTTAAACCTTCCAATGCGAAGAACTCACATTGGAGAGGGACAATAACCTGATCGGCCGCCGTCAGCGCGTTGACAGTCAGCAGATTCAGAGACGGCGGACAATCGATAAGAATATAGTCGTAATCCCCGCCTGAATCGCTATCAATTGCCCTTTTCAAGCGGAGAAACCGGTCTCTTTGAGAGCCCAGATCAATATCAATCGAGCTGAGATCTGGTTTCGCGGACACGACTGAAAGATTGGCTAAACTAGTGCTCATTGCTGCCGCCGTGAGCGTTGCATCGGACAAAAGAACATCGTGCACAGATATTTCTCTATCTGCACGACCGATGCCGACACCGGTGGAAGCGTTACCTTGCGGGTCTGCATCAATCATAAGAACTTTCTTGCCGCGTCCAGCAAGAGATGTTGCAAGATTGATAGCCGTTGTTGTCTTCCCAACGCCGCCCTTCTGATTGGTGATGGCGATTTTAACTGATCTATTCCGAGTCATGTTCACCGATCTTGTATTCCAGCACCGCACCGTCGGATTGAGCATCCGCATGGTGTACCTGAGGGCTTGGGTAACCCTTCCTCACACTCGCTTCAATCTCGGATTTGTAAGTTCGGCCTTTCGGGAAGAGAAGTACGCAGCTTTCCGCCATATGGGGCCAAGAGTATTCCAGCAACTGCCCGAGAGGTGCCAAGGCCCTGGCCGAGATCACATCTGCACCCTGCTGGGGGATAACTTCTATTCTTTCATTCAGAACGAGTGCTTTAAGAGAAAGATCCCTTATAGTTTTCTCCAGGAAAACTGCCTTTCTCTGATCGCTCTCGACAAGCGTAACTGTCAGATCTTGAGCTTTCTCCAAAGCCAAAATCGAGATGACGACACCTGGCAAGCCACCACCAGAACCCAGATCAAGCCAATGCTGTGACTGCTTTGGCATGAAGCCAAACAGAACCGTGGACTCACAAATATGTCTTTGCCAAATCTCCTTTTCTGTGGATTTGCCTATGAGATTAATTGCAGGCGTCCACTTCAGTAAGGATGCAACATATTCCTGAAGCCGCTGATTTGTTTCACGTGAAACATGCGGGATGGTGAAATTAAAAAGGTCGCTCACTATGCGGATTTCTCAGTCACGTAGTAGGAGACAGCTGTTAAAATCAGTGTAAGAGCAGTTGGCGTAATACCTTCGATGCGTCTCGCTTGAGAAAGCGTCTTCGGAGATGCCTTGGAAAGCTTTTCCTTCAGTTCCGTCGAAAGCCCCTTGATAGTGTTGTAGTCCAAACCAAACGGGATCGTTACATCCTCCTCTTTGCGAAGAAGAGCTACTTCCCTAGCCTGCCGCTCCAAATAAGGTGCGTACAGAACCTCACGTTCAACTTGACGTCTTATAGACTCCTCAACCAGAGAAAGCTGTGGGTCCAACTCAAACAAGTTCTCAAATCGTACACCGGCAATGTTAAGAAGCTCCCCGCCAGAGCGGCGGACACCATCTTGATTAACGCTTAGTCCGGCTTTCTTAGCTTCATTGGGGGAAACACTCATGTCTACCAGAGCAGCATGCGCCTTTTCCAAATCCATTGCCTTCGCTCTGAAGGCACACCAGCGAGCTTCCGACACCAAACCGATATCTCTGGCCAATGGAGTCAAGCGCTGATCCGCATTATCGGCACGAAGGGCCAACCTGAATTCCGCCCGCGAGGTAAACATTCGGTAGGGCTCTGATACACCATGGGACGTAAGGTCATCAATCATGACACCGATATAGCTTTCGGACCTACTCAACACGAATGCCCCACCACTGCGGCTGCGAAGAGTCGCATTAACGCCCGCAATCAACCCCTGCGCCGCAGCTTCTTCATAGCCGGTTGTTCCATTTATCTGCCCAGCAAGAAACAGATTCTCCATAGATTGCAGCTCCAGGCTCTGTGTCAAAGCACGTGGATCAACATAATCATACTCAATTGCATAACCTGGCTTCAATATTTGAACGTCTCCAAGACCATTGAGTGTTCGAACGAATCTCTCCTGGATCGAAACAGGGAGAGAATTCGAGATTCCATTTGGATACACCACGTCGCAATCTATACCCTCAGGCTCCAGGAAAACTTGATGGGAAGACTTATCTGCAAACCTTTCGACCTTGTCTTCAATTGATGGACAATATCGAGGTCCAACTCCGGATACATTTCCGGAATACATCGCCGATTGATTGATATTCTCACTGATGATGTTGTGCGTTTCAGCATTTGTATGTGTAATACCGCATTCAATTTGCCGTTGCTCAGCCTGCGTCGTCATAAACGACAAGAAATGCGGATCTTCATCCGCACGCTGCATTTCAACAGAAGACCAATCAATCGAACGAGAACTAAGCCGTGGAGGCGTTCCTGTCTTCAGTCGACCCATTGGAAGGCCCAGAGCCTTCATCCTAGAGGCTAACCTCGTGCTTGCAGGGTCATCATTCCGTCCACCAGGCGTTTGGGACGATCCAATATGCATAACTCCGTTCAAAAAGGTGCCTGCTGTCAGAATAACGGTCGAAGACTTAACCACACTACCGTCCTGAAGAACCACCCCTGCAGCTTTACCACCTTCCACAACCAGATCCGTCACAGCACCTTCAATCACTTTCAGGCCCGTCGCTTTGTCGAACTCTGCCTGCATCGCCTGACGATAAAGGACACGGTCGGCCTGCGTCCTCGGCCCCTGCACAGCTGGGCCTTTACGCCGATTTAGCAATCGGTACTGAATTGCAGCGTGATCCGCGCCGCGGCCCATAAGACCACCCATTGCATCAATTTCCCGAACCAAATGCCCCTTGCCAATTCCTCCGATTGCAGGATTGCAGGACATCTCACCAATACGATCAAAGCGATGTGTTACCAGCGCTACGCGCGCACCCATCCGATAGCTAGCATGCGCTGCCTCCACGCCCGCGTGACCGCCACCGACAACCACAACATCGAACAGATTATGTTTCACGTGAAACATCCCTACTTGCCAATGCAGAAACTAGAAAACACTACATCCAGTAGGTCTTCCACATCCATATACCCTATAAGGCTTCCAATTCGAGCTGTCGAAACACGCAAATCTTCTGCACAAAGGTCAAGATCAAAAGATTCAGCCTTCAACCGCCTTGCTGCTTGTTTCAAAGACTCACAAGCCTCCTCCAGCCCGACCTTATGCCGTAACCGAGTTGCGGAAGCAACAATCGAGGCCCGCGCCGCAACAGTAGCACCAAGCCGATCACACAATGCCTCGACACCAAGTCCTGTAAGTCCGGAAACAGATCCTTCACCGTGCTTGAGAACGTCACCTTTCGCCCTCAAAACGATATCGTCTGCTTGCTGCGTGATTTCAAAGTCTTCCACCCTATCTCCTTCATCCAGAAGGAAGATCCGAATGTCAGCACCCGCCGCACGATTTCTCGCCCTGTCGATGCCCAACCCTTCTACCCGGTCATCCGTCTCGCGCAAACCGGCTGTATCAAGCACCGTCACCTTCTGGCCCGATAGCTCCAGCTGCGCCTCCAGAACATCTCTAGTCGTTCCCGCAATCTCTGATGTAATAGCAACATCCCGCCGCGCCAAAGCATTCAGAAGGGTAGATTTCCCCACATTGGGCTTGCCGACGATCGCAACCTCAAATCCGGTCCGCACCCGATCAGCGATATCACATCCCCGTATTTCATCTTCCATTGAGCCAATAGTGCGCTGAATTAACAGATGTATCTCATCCGCCAAATCATCCGGAATATCTTCATCCGAGAAATCCAGAGTCGCCATAGCCAAGGCCATCGCCCGCTGCAAATCATTCCGCCAAGCCGTTAGAACACGCGAGAATTCCCCTTCAAATCCCCGAATAGCCTGGCGTCGCTGCGCCTCGGTCTCCGCATCTATAAGATCGCCCAGAGCCTCGACTTGGGTAAGATCGAGCCTCCCGTTCTCCATTGCACGCCTCGTAAATTCACCCGCTTCAGCAAATCTTGTACTCTCTCTTCTGGAAAGCACTTCCAGAACAGCCTTTACCACCGCCCGGCTGCCATGCAGCTGAAGCTCGGCAACCCGCTCTCCTGTGAAACTTGCTCCTTCGGCAAACAAAAGCACAAGGCCACTATCCAACAAGCGCCCGTCCAAAGGGTCACGAAGCTCACGCAAAGCGGCAATCCGGGGTTCTGGCAAAGATCCCGCAAGAGAGGAAACACACTCCCAGGCATCCGGCCCAGAGACCCGCACGATCGAAACGCCCGCACGCCCCGGAACTGTCGCCTCCGCAAAAATTGTTTCGTTCAACATTGTCATACCCATTGCTCAAAAAAAATCCGGGCAGAGCCCGGATCTTCAAGCCCAAAAAGAAAAGGTATCAGGAATTCATCGAGTCGAAGAACTCAGAGTTCGACTTGGTCTGCTTCAATTTCCCAAGCAAAAACTCGATAGCATCCGTCGTACCCATCGGGTTCAGAATACGCCGCAGCACGAACATCTTGGTCAGATCCACCTTTTCAACCAACAGCTCTTCTTTCCGCGTTCCCGATTTCAGGATATCGATTGCGGGGAAAACGCGCTTATCCGCAATCTTGCGATCCAGCACGATCTCAGAGTTACCTGTCCCCTTGAACTCCTCGAAAATCACTTCATCCATGCGGCTGCCCGTATCGATCAAAGCAGTGGCAATAATAGTCAGAGAACCACCTTCTTCGATGTTCCGTGCAGCCCCAAAGAACCGCTTCGGCCTCTGCAAGGCATTCGCATCCACACCGCCGGTCAATACTTTGCCAGAGCTTGGTACAACCGTATTGAACGCACGCCCAAGCCGCGTGATCGAATCTAGCAGGATCACCACATCACGCTTATGCTCCACCAGACGCTTGGCCTTCTCGATCACCATCTCAGCTACAGCCACGTGCCGCGTCGCAGGCTCATCAAAGGTAGAGGAAACCACCTCGCCCTTTACCGAGCGCTGCATATCCGTCACCTCTTCCGGCCGTTCATCCACCAGCAGAACGATAAGGAAGCATTCAGGGTGGTTGGCCTCGATAGAAGCCGCAATATTCTGCAATATCACAGTCTTACCGGTTCTTGGCGGCGCTACGATAAGCGACCTCTGGCCTTTACCAATCGGCGCCACAAGGTCGATCACCCTCGCAGATTTGTCTTTGATGGTCGGATCCTCGATCTCCATCATCAACCGCTCGTCTGGGTAAAGCGGAGTCAGGTTATCAAAGTTCACCTTATGCCGCGCCCGCTCCGGATCCTCAAAATTAATCTGGCTCACCTTCACAAGACCAAAATACTTCTCATTGTCCTTCGGTGCGCGGATCACACCCTCCACAGTATCACCCGTCCGCAGAGAAAACTTGCGGATCTGGTTTGGGCTCACATAGATATCATCCGGCCCCGGCAGATAGTTCGCCTCTGGAGAACGCAAAAATCCAAATCCGTCCTGCAAAACCTCCAGCACACCATCGCCGGAGATTTCCACACCCTCTTCCGCCAATTCCTTCAGAATAGCGAACATCATATCGCCCTTCCGCATGGTAGAGGCGTTTTCGATCTCCAGATCTTCAGCCATCGTCAAAAGATCAGCAGGAGTTTTTGCCTTGAGATCGGCGAGAGAGAGTTCGGTATAGTCCATGAAAAACCTTCAATAGCTGCCATTCACGCAGCGATTCAGTCGATAAGCGATATATACGACAAATAGGGGGCAGCACTTGTGTGGGCGAACGCCCGTGCTCTTTCTCCCCTATATTGGGAGTCTCATCAAAAAGTCAACAGACACAAAGAAAAACGGGTCGCAATGCCGCTCCTTTGCCCAAAAACGCTTTCAGAATGGCTTAACAACCACCATCAGAACGATCACGATCATCAGCACGGTGGGCACCTCGTTCATCAGCCTGTAAGTCCGCCCGCTTCGTGTATTCCGATCAGCTGCAAAATCCTTCCGGCATCTGGCCAACCACATATGGAAAACGGTCATCCCAATCACCATCAGGGCCTTCACATGAAACCAAATGTCTGAACTGAAATCGACAATCCCGGGCGTCGCCACAAGTGTAAGCCCCAAAATCCATGTCACAATCATCGAAGGGTTCATAATGACCCGCAGCAATTTCTCTTCCATCATGATGAAAGTTTTTGAAAGTTCGCTACCCGGCTCTGCACGTTCAACATGGTGCACAAAGAGCCTTGGCAAATAGAACAAACCTGCCATCCAGGCAATCACTGCCATAATGTGGAATGCCTTCACCCAGAGATAAATGTCCGCCAGCATTCCAGATGTCTCCCGTTTCCTTTTCTTACCCTTACTTAAATATGAATCTTATAAAAGATTGTTTTGGTAGTAGGTGAAGGGGAAAACGGGGATCCCCACAATTATCCCCAACCAGGCAAACCCTCTGGATAAAAGAGGGGAGCGATTTTGGCATCTGAAAATAACGCATACCAAAAATAGTATAATAATATCAGAATGTTATAGGAAACTTTCTGATACTTTCATCTCAAGCATTCGACTATGAGAGAGAAGGCAGACCTAATTCACAGGTAATCCACAAACGCATCGCAGGCTTCCACATGTGAATGAAAGATGGCAAGGCCGATCAACAACGTGCACAGTTTTCGAAGGCTCTCAAAGCGATCGATAAGCTCCACAGATCATGCAAACCTTATCATCAGATTAATCCACAAGACAAAAAGGAACATATGTCAGATATCCGGATCACCCTTATATCAGACTCAACGGGAGAGACTGTTTCCCTCGCAGTTCAGGCAGCTGCCAGCCAGTTCGAGTCGAGCAAGGTAAAGATCGAAACTTTCTCCTTTATCGGTCGGCCATCCGAGCTTGAAACTCTCCCAGCCACAATCTGGGAAACCGCGGATCTGATTGTCTACACACTCGTACGTGCCGATACGAGCGAGGCTCTCCGCACCAAATGCCAACAGCACGGCATTCAGTCCATTTCCCTGCTCGATCCACTCGTCACAGCGCTCTCCAATCGCCTCAAGGCTGCCCCATCTAGTCGCCCCGGGCAGCAATATGTTGTCAGTTCCGATTATTTCATACGCCTCTCCGCCCTCGATTACGCGATGAGCCATGATGACGGGCAAAATCCGGCCTATCTGGAAACAGCAGATGTTATTCTCACGGGGGTCAGCCGCACATCCAAAACGCCGACATCGATCTATCTTGCGTATCAGGGCATCAAGGCGGCCAACGTTCCACTGGTCTACCGCCAATCTGTCCCGCCAAGCCTTCTGGCGGCCTTGGCAAGAGGCCAGCTTGTCGTTGGCCTCACGGCATCAGCAACACGTCTCGCCCAGATAAGAAGTCAGCGCCTTCAGTCATTGGAACGCAAGGATATCGAATACGCCGATAAAACACGCGTCGAAGATGAAATCGTTGAAGCGCGGCTTTTCTTTGATCGATACGATCTACCTGTAATAGATGTCACCCGCCGTTCCATCGAAGAAACAGCCGCTTCCATCAAAGTGCTCCTCCGCAATCGAGATCCGTAAAATGTCTACGCTTATCCTTGCTTCAGCCTCGCAAATCCGGTCCCAGCTCCTCTCTGCGAACCATATTCCCCACCAGATTGAGCCTGCTCGCGTGGATGAGGCCAGCCTGAAAGCAGCCCTCATTGCTGAAGAGACAAAACCGCGCGATATCGCCGATGCTCTGGCCGAGATGAAGGCCCGCAAAATCTCGGAGCGCTTTCCTGAGGCACTCGTCCTCGGATCGGATCAGATCCTCGTCTCTGGCAACCGCCTTTTCGACAAAGCTGAAAGCCTGGAGGACGCAGCTGATACCCTTCGCACACTCCGCAATACATCGCATACGCTCCTCTCAGCCGCCGTGATCTACGAAGGCGCAAAACCTGTGTGGCGTCACATCGGCCAGGCCCAGCTTGTGATGCGTGATTTCTCAGATGCGTTTCTTTCATCCTACATCACACGGCATGGTGATGCCCTCCTTGCCACAGTCGGGTGTTATAAGCTGGAAGAGGACGGGCCGACGCTTTTCAGCCGCGTACAGGGAGACTATTTCTCTGTTCTGGGCCTCCCATTACTTGAAGTATTGGCCTTTCTCAGAACACGGGGGATCGGAGAGACATGAATGATCAGACCATCCCTCTCGCCGGTGTTGTCGGATGGCCCATCGCCCATTCCCTCTCCCCGCGCCTGCATGGCCATTGGCTAAAGCGCTACAATCTTCCAGGCTTCTACGTTCCAATCGGCCTCAAGCCCCAGGATTTTGAAACGGGCATCCGCGCTCTTCCCAAGCTTGGCTTTCGCGGCATCAATCTCACGCTTCCCTACAAGGAAAGCATAATGGCGATGGCCGATAATATCACGGATCGCGCTTCTCTGATCGGTGCTGCAAACACGGTTTTCTTCCGCGAAAATGGCACCATCAGTGCCGATAACACAGATGGCTACGGTTTCCTTGAAAACCTCCGGCAAAACGCGCCGGGCTGGAATGTTCAGCAGGGCCCGGCACTTGTTCTTGGCGCAGGTGGCGCGTCGCGTGCCATCATTTCCGCCCTCATTAATGCAGGTGCTCCCGAAATCCGTCTCGCCAACAGAACGCGCCAGCGGTCCGAGATCCTGAAAGATCAGTTTGGCGCGCGGATCACCATCACGGACTGGAACAGAGCAAGTGACGCTGCTGAGGATACGGCACTCATCGTCAACACCACAGCGCTTGGCATGGTTGGCAAACCGGATCTTCCCTTCTCTCTGGAGCACGCGCCGGAAACCGCGCTGGTCACAGATATCGTGTACGCTCCGATTGAAACACCGCTTCTTGAAGAAGCACGTGTACGCGGCAATCCCACTGTGGATGGCCTGGGCATGCTCCTCTTTCAGGCCCTCCCCGGTTTTGAGGCCTGGTTCGGCCAACGGCCGGAAGTGGACGAGGCGCTCCGCAAGGCAATCCTCACACCATGAAGCCGCGCCACCTCGCGCTGACAGGTTCCATCGGTATGGGCAAATCCACGACAGCCGGTTTCTTTGCACAAGCAGGTATTCCAGTCTGGGATGCCGATGCCGCTGTCCACAGGCTCTATCAACCGGATGCACCCGGAACGAACGAAATATACCGTCTCTGTCCCAATGCCACCGGGCCGGAAGGTGTGAACCGCGATATTCTCAAGGAAGCCATTCGCAATACACCCGGCCTTCTTGCCAAAGTGGAGAACGCAATCCACCCCCTCGTTCAGCAGGAACGGCGGAACTTCCAGCAATACACCAAGGCCGATCTCACACTTTCCGACATCCCGCTTCTCTTTGAGACCGGAACGGAAAATGAGTTCGTGGCCGTAGTCGTCGTTACCGCACCGCCTGAAGTTCAGAGGGCCCGCGTTCTTTCCCGCGATGGGATGACGGAACAGCAGTTTCAATCTATCCTCGCCCGCCAGATTCCCGATGCCGAAAAGAGAAAACGCGCGACCTACCTGATAGACACATCACATGGCTTGGATGCCGCCCGTGATGCGGTACTCTCCATCATTGAAGATCAGCGAAAGTAGAGCCATGCGTGAGATTGTTCTCGATACCGAAACCACAGGCCTCAGTCCGGAAGAAGGCCACCGCATCGTGGAAATCGGTGCGGTTGAGCTTCACAACCACATGCCCACAGGCCGCACCTATCACCAATACATCAATCCGGATCGGGATATGCCGGCAGAGGCTTTTGCCATTCACGGGATCAGCGAAGACTTTCTTGCAGATAAGCCTCGCTTTGCCCAGATCGCGGATGCGTTCCTGGCTTTTGCAGGCTCCGCCAAACTGGTGATCCACAACGCGGCCTTCGATATGCGCTTCCTGAATGCGGAACTCCGCTGGTGCGAAAAGCCCCAGCTTCCGCCAGGCCAGGCGCTCGATACGCTGGAGATTGCGCGCCGCCGCTTTCCGGGCGCCCAGAACTCGCTTGATGCGCTTTGCCGCCGCTTCAACGTCGATAATTCGGCGCGCGAAAAACACGGAGCGCTTCTCGATAGCGAGATCCTCGCCGAGGTTTATCTCGAACTCATCGGCGGCCGCCAACCCGATTTTGCGCTCAGCGTTGTTGGCGGGTCTTCCAATGGTGGTTCTGGCGAAGCATGGGCCCCAAGGCCGCGTTCCAAACCTTTGCCATCCCGCCTCAGCGAAGAAGAGGCCAACCGGCACAAGGCTTTTGTCGAAACGCTGGGCGATGCGCCAGTCTGGAAAAGCTGAGCCACAGAAAAAGGGCAAGCCTTAAGCCTGCCCCTTCATCTTTCCAAAAATATCCAATCCCGATCAGGAAACAGGTGTGCCCTCGCCCTTCTGCTGTTCGGCTTGCCGCCGGGCAATTTCCTGCCGATAGATCGCAAGGAAATCGATATTCTCAAGGTTCAGCGGCGGGAACCCCCCATCGCGGGTTACATCGCCTACGATACGGCGAAGATAAGGGAAAATCATTCGCGGGCATTCGATCATCAGGAAGGGATGAAGCTGCGCATCGGGCACGTTCTCCACCCGGAACTGGCCAGCATATTCAAGCTCCATGATGAAGATCGATTGATCCTGCACCTTGCTGTCGATCTTTACCTTGGTGACAACCTCGAAAACATTCTCATCCCGCTTGTTCGCATCCAGCGCAACCTGCACGGAAACTTCGGGGTTTCCATCGATCTTCATGGATTTCTGAACAGCGATATTCTCGAAGGAAAGATCGCGAATATATTGTGTGATTACCTGAAGGCGGGGTGGCGTGCTTGCCTCGGCTGCAGCTTCTGGTGCCGCGCCGTTGCTCTGTTCATCAGCCATTGAAAATCCTCTTTGCTACCGTTGCGCCTCATCTAAAGCGTTTCAGCAGATAGGTGAAGCATCAACCAGAAGAAATCAGATGATTTGCGCCCCTTTCCGGGTCCATTAGCCCGCGAAACCTGTTATTTTCAATCTCGGCGCGTCCAACCGGAGCTGCCGCGCGGCCCGCTGTCGTCCACATCTTCCACGGTGAATTCCCCATCAATCACACCACTGTCATGCGCTCTGTGCTCTGGCGGTCCGTTCACGTTCACAGCAAATCGCCCGGCCATTCGGGCAGCACCAGCCTTGATCATCGCGCGTCTAACGGGCGGGATCAGAAGGCTCAACCCAAAGGCATCCGTAAAAAACCCTGGCGTCAGCAGCAAAACACCGGCAACCAGAATAAGTGCTCCATGGGCGATGGGCGTCACCGGGTTGCCGCCACCCTGCAAGCTGCGCTGCAACTCCATCAAAGTGGCAATGCCTTGAACCCGCACCAAAAGTGTCCCCACCAAAGCTGTCAGGATCACAATTGCGAGCGTGGAAAACACACCAATCGCCCCGCCGACCTGGATAAACAGGGCGATTTCAACGATCGGTACCGCAACAAAGAGCAAAAACAGCCACATATTGTCAGATCTCCGTCAAATGGGCGCTTTTGTCCTCATGGACTTGACGCCACTCACACCCTACATAAGAACCATGTTATCAAGCATCCACCTGTTCTGTCTAAAAAAGGGAAATCCATGGGCGGCCAACTGATCCAGATCCTCGTTCTTGCGGGCGTGGCCCTCTTCCTGGTGTTGCGCCTGCGCGATGTGCTCGGCACCCGTGATGGTTTTGAGCCGACCTCACAGCCCAAGCCGCTGGGCGAACCTTCCGACAAACGCGCCTTTGAAGTTATAGAGGGCGGCGGACCTGACCCTGATATCGCCGATCATGTGGATCCGGAAAGCCCATCTGGCCAGGCCTTCGCCGCGATGAAGCGGGTAGATCCGAGCTTTTCCGTGGGTGAATTTGCGCATGGCGCAAGGCAGGCCTACGAGATGATTCTGATGGCGTACGAGAACGGAGAGCTCGACACGCTGGAACAGTTCCTCTCGCCAGAGGTTTACGAAAGCTTTTCCGCTGCTGTTTTTGCCCGTGCAGACAAGCAGCTGACGGTAGAGGCCAATTTCGTCGGCATCCGCGAGATGAAGATCACGGAAGCCGAGTTCCACGAAGATACCAAGGAAGGCGATATCACTCTCCGCTATGTGGGCGAGCTCACATCCGTTGTGCGCGATCCTGATGGCGAAGTGGTCGAGGGCGATCCGACAGAGATCAAGAAGCAGAAAGATATCTGGACGTTCAGCCGCACCATGGACAGCGAAGATCCCAACTGGCGGCTTGTCGCGACAGGCGGCTAAGCCGGAGCATCGCGGACGATGGCGCGCAAACGGCGCACCCTTTCCCCAGAGGATCAGGCCCTTTGGGATCAGGTGCGCGAGACTGCGAAACCGCTTTCTTCACGCTCAAAGCTCGCAAATTCCACCGCTATCCCTACCCATACCAAACCGGTACCAAATCGGTATCAAATCCAGCCTTTGAAAACAGGCCAGATCCGCATTCCGAAAGCGGAGCCGAAAACCCGGCTGGATCTTGCACCAGACCCGATGCAGAGGCTGGCCGATGCACCGGTGCGCACTGACAAACGCACCCATGATAAAATCCGCAAAGGCCGCCTGAAGCCGGATGCAAAGGTCGATCTCCACGGCCTCACAGCAGATCGTGCGCACGCGGCCCTCACCAGTTTCATCCTCCGTGCGCATGCTCAAGGCCACCGCCTTGTGCTGGTGATAACTGGCAAAGGAAGAGATCCCGAGAGGGATCACGATGCCATCGCTCCCCGCCGTGGCATCCTCCGCCACGCAGTTCCGCAATGGCTCGCCCAAGCCCCGACGGCTCCACTGATCCTGCAAATTTTGCCTGCACATCAAAGGCATGGCGGCGGCGGTGCCTACTATGTCTACCTTAAACGGGTGCGCTAAAAGGCTCCCGAACGGCTCTCATCGCCACCGCAAACACGCCACACATCAGAAATGCATACCCCGCCATCCCAATCAGCTGCAGCCGGTAATCAAAGCCCGCATCAATCAGAAAACCGGTGATCGCAGGCCCCAAAGCAGTTGCAAAAACCATCACTGCACCAGCGACAGAGCGGATGGCACCAAGATGCTTCGTTCCGTAGTATTCAGGCCAAAACGCCCCGATTACAGAAGCACTCAGCCCCTGCATCATGCCAATTACCGCAAGGCCAACGCCTGCAAATACCAGATTGGGCGCCCATGCGATGATACAAAACCCCAGTCCGAGAGGCATCAGATAGAACGGTAGCACACGCGCGGAACCAAAGCGATCAACTGCCCAACCTCCCAAAAACAAAGAGAAAACTGAGGTTGCCGTGTAGATGGGGATAAGGCTTACAAAGCTCGCCAGCGTCCATCCCTTGAGCTCCGTAAGATGCACCTGCTGAAAGAAAAACGCCGTACCAAAAACCGGTTGTGCCAGAAAGCCGGGTAGGGTTGCCCAGAACAGCCAATGCTTCAAAGCATCGCGCCGCTTCCAATGCCGCCCTTCCATCCCGGTACTGCTTTGCAGATCTTCCTGTCCTCTCGGGTTTCTCTCACCTCGCAGCAAAAGCTGCATAGCGCAGAGAAGCATCAGCAAAAGCAACGCTGCTACACCCCAGCTCCCGCGCCATCCGATCCACGCGGTAAGGGCCACAAAGGAAATCGGCAAAAGGCTCTCTCCCACCGAATACCCCATCGCGGTGACGGAAATCGCCTTCCCCCGAGCTGCCGCAAACCACCGCCCGATGGAAACCACCGCAATGTGAGACATCATTCCCTGCCCACAGAACCGCAGCCCAAAGATCAGTACCGGTAGAACCCACACCTCACGAACTTGCGAAACCATGATGCAAACCGTTGCAAACAATAATAAAATGAAGGTGGCAAGTGTCCGCGTCCTATACCGATCCGCCAACCCTCCTACCATCAGAACGAGCGCAGCAGAGGCCAGTGTGCCCACGGCATAAATACTGCCCCAATCGGTATGCGAAAGGCTGAACTCTTCCCGAAACACCCCTGCATAAAGCGAGATGAAGTAGGTTTGCCCGAAAGAGCTTCCGAAAGTCAGCAACCCCCCCGCTGCGAGCCATTGTGCATTTGTTCGCAGGAACGAGAGTTGCATTTAAGCGGTTTTACTGAACAGGAATGCCGTTCGCTATAATACTGCCATCGGTGAATTCGATCTTGGATGTGAATTCGTCCGCCGCATCGCCGGGTTTTGCAAATGCCATCATCATTCCCATGGCCATGCCTACCTGCTGCTGATCCACCAGGCCAAGGGCCGCAAGAGAATTCGCAAGGCCCTGCAAACCCTTAAGCGAGATATCAATCGCCCCCTCTGGCATTGGGATCGGCCCGTCATTGATAACATCCAAACGGCCATCGGCCGCAATCTCGGCACCCCCGGCGCTCAGGAAAATCGTCGTTACATCAATATCGGAAACCGTGGCGACCTCTGTTGGATCAGCCGCATCCTCCACACCATCTTCGTCGAAGGATTCAACAAGCGGTTTCTCGATCACCAAAGATGCGCCGAGATCGATCTCCAGCGTTGCCGGATCACGGGGGATCGTTTCTTCCGGATCAAAGATGCTCCAAAGCGCATCACTCAGTGCCAGGTCGCGGATCGCCATATCAAGGTTCGCTTCCTGAACAGCATCGGAAGGGCGCATGGGTACGCGAAAATCCATTGTCAAAGCGGAAACTGACACGTTGAAAGGTGGGATCGGAAGAACGCTGGGATCAAACTCAACCCCGTAGTCAAATCCGGCGGCATCAATGATATAGGCCAGCACACCTTCCTTCAGAGAAACCTCAATCTCTCCCTCCCCAGCATTTCCCTCCAGGCTCACAGGGAGTCCGTCAGCATCAACCGTCATGGTAAATTTCGCTCCCTTGGAGCCGCCGGTAAGACTGAAAGCGCCGTTCTCATCGAAGAAGGCTTTCGCGCCATCTTCATCCTTCGGAATGTTCTCCGCTGTCAGCGCAAACTGATACTGGCTGTAGAGAATATCCCCGGTTTGCGGGCTGCCTGTGGTCGGATCGTTGATGTCGTAGACAGCCGCAATTTCACCTGCGGAAAAGGCACTTTCCAGCGCACGCGTCGCGTCGCTAAAGCGGAAACTGAAGGCCAGATCCTTGAAGCCGAGATTAAGGGCACGCAACACAGGATGGGAAGGATCGCCCCCCACAAGGTTCAGGTTGCTTGCCGCGATGGAAACAACAGGGCTGCCGGCCATATCCTCTACCCAATTGGTCACCAATTCAAACTCGCTGGAGCTGAGCGTCAGCTCCAAAGGGTCGTTCTCGGGCTGAACCAGTATGTTCACCGTATCCGACATCGTTACCAGTATCTGGCCCGGCTCATTCTGCGTTGGCATCAGCCTCAGAAAGTCCATCGAAATTTCTATGTCGCCATCTTCCGGCTTAAGCACCACATCGTTCAGAAGAAGGCTGCCATCGTCAGATATCTCGCGCGAACCCACCGTCAGGCCCGCACCCTCTTTATTCATCGAGGCAATGCCGCCCTCAATAAAATCTGTGAACTCAGAGGGCGATTGCGCTGGGGTCTGAGTGCCAAAGCAAACGAGAATGGCGGAAGTAAGCAACAGGTTTTTCATCGAACAGCTTTCTGAATCATTCGGTTGATTGTTCCACTATCACAAAAAACACTGGCCTCTAAGCCGGATAAGCCAATTTGGCCTACGTTATCGTGTGGTTTTACACAGTCTCACAGAACATATCTGCTGAGATCGGCAGAACTGGCCAGCGCCCCAAGATGCTTCTCTACATAATCAGCATCCACCAGAACAGCTTCTCCCGATTTGTCGGGCGCTGCAAAGCTCAGTTCCTCAAACACCCGCTCCAAAACGGTGTAGAGCCGCCGCGCCCCTATATTCTCGACCGATTGGTTCACCTCGGCAGCGATCCGTGCTAAAGCGGCGATGCCTTCTTCCGCGAAACTCACATCCACGCCCTCGGTTTTCATCAACGCCGTGTACTGGCGGGTCAGGGCGTTGTCGGTCTCCGTCAGGATGCGCACAAAATCCTCTTCCGTCAGCGCCCGCAGCTCCACCCTAATGGGCAGCCGCCCCTGAAGTTCCGGCAACAGATCGGAAGGCTGTGCGATGTGGAAAGCACCGCTTGCGATAAAGAGAATGTGGTCGGTCTTCACCGGCCCATGTTTGGTGGAAACCGTGGTTCCCTCGATCAGTGGCAGCAAATCGCGCTGCACGCCTTCCCGGCTCACATCTGCCCCACGCGCATCTGAACGCGCGCAGACCTTGTCGATCTCATCCAGAAAAACGATGCCGCTGTCTTCCACGGCAGTTACCGCATCCCGCGTTACCGTTTCTTGGTCCACCAGCTTGTCTGCCTCTTCGGCAAGCAGCACATCGTAGCTTTCAGCTACACGCATTTTACGGCGCTGCGTCCGTCCGCCCATTGCTTTGCCGAACATCTCGCTGATGTTCATCATACCCATATTGGCACCAGGCTGGCCGGGAATATCAAACATCGCCATCGGGTTGGAACTGTCGGAAACCTCGATCTCGATTTCCTTGTCATCCAGCAAACCATCTCGCAGTTTCTTGCGAAACATCTCCCGCGTCTGCTCCCGCGCGCCTTCGCCGGCAATCGCGTCCAGCACCCGCTCCTCTGCCGCTTCCTCAGCCCGCGCTGTCACTTCATCTCGTCGCAAATCGCGCACCATTATGATCGCCGCATCCACAAGATCGCGGATAATTTGCTCCACATCGCGGCCCACATAGCCGACCTCCGTGAATTTCGTGGCTTCCACCTTGAGGAAGGGGGCACGGGCCAGCTTGGCCAACCGGCGGCTGATTTCCGTCTTGCCCACACCTGTCGGCCCGATCATCAGGATGTTCTTGGGATACACCTCATCGCGCAGATCATCCGCCAGTTGCCGGCGCCGCCAGCGATTCCGCAAAGCCACCGCGACGGCCCGCTTGGCATCCGATTGGCCGACAATGAACCGATCCAGTTCTGAAACAATTTCGCGTGGGGTCAGGTCTGTCACTGAAATATTCCTCTTTGGCGTCCGGTCAGAGATATGCAGAGAAGCCCGAAACACAAGCGCGAAGTTTCACGCTGCCCCACAACTGCGTGAGGGGGGATGCCAATCGAGGCTGGTTTGCGGATAGTGCGTCAACGCGTCCCAAATAAAGGAACCAAGCCCATGCACACCCGTCGCGCCTTTCTCAGAACGGCTGCCCTTGCATTACCCGTTATAACACTCGCATCCGCAGCGCTTTCAGCCACTGCTACACGCAGCGGCACATTCGTTGGCAAATCCCGCCACACCACAACTGGTTCGGTCAGAATCGTTGAAAATGGTGGCACCTTCAGCGTTCAGCTTGGAGATGATTTCACCTTCGATGGCGCACCTGATCCCAAAGTGGCACTTGGCCGCAACGGTTATGATCCCAACACACTTCTAGCACCTCTCGCCAAAAACACCGGTGCACAGACCTACGAGATCCCGTCGTCGATCGACGTTGCATCCTACAATGAAGTCTGGATCTGGTGCGAAAAATTCAGCGTTCCGCTTGGCCTCGCAACACTGTCCTGACACGAAAAATGCCTCCGGCAGGGATATTTAGAGAAAGATGAAATCGCGCTCCTTCATCTTTCTCTAAATATCCCTGCCGGAGGCTCAAAATCTCACTTCCCGGCGCCAATCACCTCAACCGTCATGTTTCCATTGGTGTAAACGCAGATCTCTGCTGCAATTTCCAGCGCCCGCCGGGCCACGGCTTCTGCATCCAGATCAGTTTCCGCCAGCCCCCTCGCTGCCGCCAACGCATAGTTCCCCCCAGAGCCGATGGCCGCCACGTCGTTTTCCGGCTCCAGCACATCGCCTGCTCCCGTGATCACCAGCAGATCCCGGCCATCGCTCACAATCAGCATGGCCTCAAGATTGCGCAGGTACTTGTCTGTCCGCCAGTCCTTGGCCAGCTCCACACTTGCCCGCGCCAACTGCCCTGGCATCGCTTCCAGCTTTGCCTCCAACCGCTCCAGCAAAGTGAACGCATCTGCGGTGGAGCCTGCAAACCCGCAGACAACCTCGTGCCCACCCGGAGATATCCGCCGCACTTTCCGCGCTGAACCCTTGATCACCGTTTGCCCGAGGCTCACCTGCCCGTCGCCTGCGACCACAACCTTGCCGCCCTTGCGAACCGCGACGATGGTTGTGCCATGCCAACCGGGAAATGCCGTTTCACTCATATCCGTCCTCCAATCCGGCAAGATATAGGCGGTCGGCAGCCCACATGCCAGATGTGCGCTGTGTCACGCAACTTTTGCCCGTTCCGTGGTAGAGTTCTGGCAAAACAGGGGGCGTTTCAATGGCAATCTCAATCGGTACCTTCAACCTCAACAACCTCTTCTCGCGCTACAATTTTCAGGCCGAGATAGAGGCGCTTCCCCCACACGAAGCGGGTGGAATAGAGCTTACCTTCGGTCAGAATGATGTCAGTGTCCGCACTTTCATGGGCCGCCTCGTCAAGCCAAAAGATCCGGGCGATACCGCCACAATCGCCAACCGTATCCGCGCCATGAATGCTGACGTTCTCGCCGTGCAGGAGGTGGAGCATATCGAGATCCTGAAGGCGTTCAATCGTGATCACCTCGCGGGCATGTACCCTCATGTCGTGCTTGTGGAGGGCAACGACCAGCGCCTGATTGATGTGGGCCTTCTCTCAAAACGCCCTCTCGGCGCCATCACCTCCCATCAGGCAAAACGCCACCCCGATGATCCGGGGCGGCGTATCTTTGGCCGCGATCTTCTGGAGGTGGAAATCCTGAAGGAAAATGGGGACAAGCTCCTCACCATATACAACACCCACATGAAGTCCCACTTTGTCCCCTTCACCGAAGATCCGGTGCAAGGGGCGATCAACGCCAATCTTCGCCGCCGCAGGCAAGCGGAAATGATTGGCGAGATCCTCTCGCAGCAGGAACGCAAGGGTGCGAAATTCGTGCTTCTGGGCGATATGAATGATCCACCGGAAAGCACTGATCTGGCGCCCATGTTCGAGGTTGATGGCCAGGCCATGGTCAACGTGCTGAGTGCGGCCGTGGAAACCCGCCCCGCCAAGGCGGAGACGCCCGGCCAGGGCCCGGGGCCTGCAACAACCAACTGGACCCACCGTTTCAACCCACCCGGCCCGGAGTTTCCACGTTACGAGCAGTTCGACCAGATCTGGGTCAGCCACGGCCTCCGCAATGCGCTGACTTCAGCCCACATAGACCGCCGCACGAAGCATGGCGGCGATGGCTCGGATCATGATCCTGCGTGGGTGGTTCTGGATATTTGAAACTAAGTCCACAGGACCCTCATATCCACGGGGGTCCCGCGCTGTTCAGAAAACCATGTGTCTTTAGAAATCATTAGTAATGGTGAGCTAATCAGGAAGGAAACTTTCAAAAATGGATCAGCGATCTTGCCTGACTACAGTTTCATATTTGATGGCACAAACGCCGGGGTACCAACCATTATCAACAACGTATTGGCAGATCTGAGTCCCTCCACTGTCACTGCGACTTTCTATGATTTTGACCTGCTTGGCACCGTTTATGGTATCTATGCGTTTGGTGTCGGCGCCGCCCTGGAAAACGTTACTTTTGATGTTGTCCTTCCGGCTGGTTGGTCGCTGCAGGTGATTTACGATTCTCCTGCAATTGGCGGACTGATATCCACTTCTCTCTATGATGAATTGAACTCTTTTAAGGGCATTTTTAACGTATCTGGCGGCCAGATGGGCAATATATCAAATGCTTGTTTTACCGGCGGGAGCAGTGTTTCAACACCGAATGGCCCAAGAAGGATTGAAGATCTTGAGGAGGGAGACCTTGTGCTCACAAGGGATCGTGGCCCCCAGCCGCTGAGATGGATTGGCTTCAGTACGCTTAATTCCGAAGCTCTCACCCAATTTCCAGAACTGAGACCGGTTCAGTTCAGGGCCGATGCCCTCGGAAAACACGAAAAAACGCTGGTTTCACCAAATCACCGTATTCTGGTCTCCGGTTGGCGTGCAAACCTTCTGTACGATGCGCCGGAAGTGGTGGTTCCGGCGAAAAGTCTTATCAACGATACAACGATCTGCATTTTGGATGTGGAAGAGGTAAACTATTACTATTTGCTTTTCGATCACCACGAAATCATATGCGTTGATGGTGTGTAGTCAGAAAGTTTCCATGCCGTCGGGTTTGATATGGGTCCGGGAATGCAAAGCATTGCAGATGAGATTGTGACGATATTTCCGGAAATCGAGAATTGGAAGGCCCAAGGCCCCGCCGCCCGGCCCCGGCCCTCACCTCATCAGGTTGTGGCCCTTAACCTCTAGATGAGCTCAAAAAAAAATGCCCCAGGCTTTCGCGTGGAGCATTTTAAAAGCTGGTTCAGGCCTCAGGCTAGTGTCCGTTCGATCTCTTCCGTCTCGAAGATCTCTATCACGTCGCCCTGCCGGATGTCCTCGTAGTTCTCGAAGGCCATCCCGCATTCCTGGCCGCCCTGCACTTCTTTGACTTCATCCTTGAAGCGCTTCAGGGTTTTTAGCTTGCCTTCGTGGATCACCACATTATCCCGCAGCAAGCGTACACCAGCCTCGCGTCGGGCAAGCCCTTCAGTGATCACACAGCCAGCCACTTTGCCGACATTGGATACCTTGAACACTTCCTTGATCTCGGCATACCCGATGAAGGTTTCCTTGATCTCGGCGGAAAGCAGGCCAGAGGCCGCGGCTTTGATATCATCCACCAGATCGTAGATGATGGAGTAGTAGCGGATCTCCACACCTTTCTGGTTGGCGCCTTCACGCGCGGGCGCATTGGCACGCACGTTGAACCCGATGATCGGCGCGCCGGACGCTTCGGCCAGGGTCACGTCACTCTCGGTAATTGCACCCACGCCGGAATGCAGCACGCGCACGCGCACCTCATCATTGCCAACCTTGTCCATCGCCTGAACGATGGCCTCGGCAGACCCCTGAACGTCGGCTTTCACCAGGATCGGCAGCTCTGTTACGTTCTCGTCGGCCTTCTTCTGCGCCAGAAGCTGATCGAGCGTCGTTGCAGCGCCGACGGCAGCCTTCTTGTCCTTGGCAACCTGCTGGCGATACTCGGCAATCTCGCGTGCCTTGTTCTCGTCTTCCACCACGTTCAGCACATCGCCCGCTTCGGGCGTGCCATTCAGGCCCAGAACTTCCACAGGCACGGAAGGCCCGGCTTCTTCAACCCGGTTACCCTGATCATCGATCAGCGCACGCACCCGGCCCCACTGCTCACCCACAACGAAGATATCGCCGCGTTTCAGCGTGCCGTTTTGCACCAGCACAGTGGCCACAGGCCCACGGCCCACATCCAGCTGCGCCTCGATCACCGCGCCTTCGGCAGGGCGGTCGGGGTTTGCCTTCAGCTCCAGCAATTCGGCCTGCAAGGTGATGTTTTCAAGTAGTTTGTCGAGACCGTCACCCGTCATCGCGGAAACCTCAACATCCAGCACATCACCAGACATTTCTTCCACGATCACTTCATGCTGCAACAGCTCCGTGCGCACTTTCTGCGGATCTGCACCTGGCCGGTCGATCTTGTTGATCGCAACGATCATTGGTACTTCTGCCGCTTTCGCGTGCGCAATCGCTTCGATCGTCTGGGGCATCACGCTATCGTCTGCCGCCACCACAAGAATAACGATATCCGTTACCTGCGCCCCGCGCGCACGCATGGACGTAAAGGCAGCGTGGCCGGGTGTATCCAGGAAGGAGAGTCTCGTTCCTCCATCCGTCGTGATCTGATAGGCGCCGATATGCTGGGTAATCCCGCCCGCTTCACCTGTCACAACACTGGTTTTGCGGATCGCATCCAGAAGCGATGTCTTGCCGTGGTCCACATGGCCCATAATGGTGATCACGGGTGCACGGGGCTGAAGGTCCTTGGGATCGTCATCCACCGTCACGATGGCACTTTCCACATCAGCATCGGAAACACGCACAACCTTATGGCCGAACTCTTCCACCAGCAGCTCTGCGGTATCCGCATCGATCGTCTGGTTCTGCGTGGCCATGATGCCATTGGTCATCAGTGACTTCACGATATCAGCCACACGTTCGGCCATACGGTTGGCAAGCTCGCTCACCGTAATTGCATCCGGCACCTGAACTTCGCGTACAACCTTCTCGCGCGGCTCGTTGGAGCCCATCATCTTGCGCTTCTGGCTTTCCTGACGGCGCTTCATCGCAGCCATGGAACGGTGGCGGCCATCCGCACCTGTCGCCTGGCTGATCGTCAGCTTGCCGGAACGCCTGCGATCATCATCGCCGCGCCCGCGTGTGGTTTTCTTTTCTTCAGCCTGCTTCGTGGCACCACGTTTGGTTGCCACCGGCTTGCCAGCCTCAGCCCGCGATGCGGCAGCCTGTGCCGCCGCCGGGTCCTGAGCTTCGTCCTTGGCTCCTTTGGCCTTTGCCGCAGGTTTCGTAGCAGCAGCTTTTTCCTCGGCCTTCTTTTCGGCCTCTTCCTGCTCTTTGCGCTGGCGCGCAATCTCGGCCTTCTCAGCCTCCTGCTCCTTGGCAACCTTCTCGGCTCGCAAGGCATCCATTTTATCCTTGTGCGCCTTATCTGCAGCTGCACGCTGTTCGGCTTGGTCGCTCTCCTGTGCCTGCGCAGCAGCCAGCGCCTTGCGCCGCCGATCCAGCTCCGCATCCGGCAAGCTGCGCTCACCACCCGTTCGCGCCACAGAGGCCGCCGCCGATGAGCCGGCCTTGGGTACAACGATCCGCTTTTTCTTCCGCTCCACAGTCACCGATTTGGATCGGCCGTGGGAGAAGCTCTGGCGCACCTGGCTCGTCTCTGTGCCGCCGCTCCCGCGCAGCCCCAGAGTTTTGCCTTTGTCGCCTTTGTCGGTCGTATTGCTCATTCGTATCTTAACCTTTCACCCCGAGGGCCATCCCCCGAAGTCCTATAGCGGAGGTCACCCCCCCGGAACATCAAGCCAACCCAGATGTTAGCCCTGATTTGGTCGCAACCCAAATAGTCGCGCCGACTCATACCTGACAAGTTCGCCGAGTCCACCCGCAATCAGTGCGGCATGTATCACACGATCCCGTCCAAATGCCAAACCCAATTCCTGCGCCGTGAGCACGTCGAAATAGGTATTTTCCCCTTCTGGTGGTCTCAATCGGCGCTTTTCACGCTCTGATCCGTCTGCCGCCTGTAAAAGGCAGCTGGCTTCTTCCATTATCAGAAGGCCCTTCACCTTCTCAAGCCCGCAAACCGCCTGGCCTGCCTTTCGCGCCAGCGAAAGTGTCTCCAACACTCGGGCCACCAACCGCTGCGTTACCAGATCGGCAAGGCCCGCATCTGTGGCAACACCCTTCTTGGCGCCGCGCGGGAAGAGATTCTTCTTCACCGCCTTATCCAGAGCGGCCCGATCCGCCGCCACCCAGATGCCCCGGCCCGGCAGTTTTTCGGCCAGATCCGGAACAATCTGATCGCCTGGGCCCACAACGAAGCGGATCAACCCGGCCTTCGGCCCGGTTTTTCCGGTGGCGATGCAGCGCCGTTCCGGCTCCACACTCTCCTTGCTACGCCCCCCGCGCGACATTTCGGCCCCAGAGCCCGTGGTCTTCTCAGACCTCAGCCTCCTCACTACCTTCTGCGCCCTCTTCTTCAGTCTCGCCCAGCGCTTCGGCATCTGCCGCCGCGTTCTGCGCGTCCAGTTCTTCCTGCGTCAGCCAGCCAAGCTGAACACGAGCCTTCATGATATGGTGCTGCGCTTCCAGCAAGTCCATATCGAACTTCTCCAAAAGTCCGTCATCCTTCACGCGCTTGCCATCCACAACGGTATAACCGCCCGCAAGCTCCCAATCCGCACAGGTCGCGAAATCTTCGAGCGTTTTGATACCGTCTTCCGCCAGCGCTTCAATCATCTGGGGTGTCAGGCCTTCAAATGCAAACAGATCCTCCTGAACGCCCAGCTCCTTGGCTTTCTCAAGCGCCTTGGCGTTGATCTCTTCAAGGCTCTCCCGCGCACGTGCCTGCAGTTCTTCGGCCGTGCCCTCATCAAACCCGTCGATGGAAGCAAGCTCCTCCATTTCAACAAAAGCCACTTCTTCAAGGGTCGAGAAGCCTTCGGAAACCAGCAGCTGCGCCACCATCTCATCTACGTTCAAAGTATCCATAAAGAGCTGGCTGCGCTCGGCAAATTCTGCCTGGCGGCGCTCTGATTCTTCGGCCTCCGTCATGATGTCGATATCCAGCCCGGTAAGCTGGCTCGCCAGCCGCACGTTCTGGCCACGCCGCCCGATGGCCAGCGAAAGCTGCTCATCCGGGACCACAACCTCAACACGCTCGGCCTCATCATCAAACACAACCTTGGCCACTTCGGCAGGCTGCAAGGCGTTCACAAGGAAGGTTGGCGTATCTTCGTTCCAGGGAATGATGTCGATCTTCTCACCCTGAAGCTCGTTCACAACGGCCTGCACACGAGAACCCCGCATACCCACGCAGGCCCCCACGGGATCAATCGAGTTATCGTAGGAAATCACGCCGATCTTGGCACGGGAGCCCGGATCACGTGCAACCGCCTTGATGTCAATGATACCGTCGTAAATCTCCGGCACTTCCATCTTGAAGAGTTCGGCCATAAATTCAGGTGCGGTGCGCGAAAGGAAGATCTGCGGCCCCCGCACTTCGGAACGAACATCGCGGATATACGCGCGAATACGGTCGCCCGTCCGGTATGCCTCGCGGTTGATCAACTGGTCGCGGCGCAGCACAGCTTCGCCTCGGCCCACATCCACGATCACGTTGCCATATTCCACGCGCTTCACCAGCCCGTTGATGATCTCGCCCACACGATCCTTGAATTCCTCGTACTGCCGCTCACGCTCGGCCTCACGCACTTTCTGCATGATCACCTGCTTGGCAGACTGCGCGGCAATCCGGCCCATCTCCATCGGCGGCAGCTCATCAGTAATCGTGTCACCGGGTTTGGGATCATCCAGCCACTGCTTGGCATCCTCTGGCAGCATCTCGGTGAAATGGTTCTCCACCTCTTCCACGACTGTCCGCACCCGAGTCATCGTCAGATCGCCCGTCTTGGGATCAATCGAGGCTCGAATATCATACTCCGCTCCGTATTTGGAACGTGCCGCCTTCGCCATGCTCTCTTCCATCGCCTCGATCACCAACCCAGGGTCGATCATCTTCTCGCGGGCAACCGCATCCGCAATCTGCAAGAGTTCCAGCCGGTTGGCAGAAGTAACAGCCATGTTCACGTCTCCTCGCTGTCAGGGGTTTCCTGAATTTCGTCAAATTGGTTTGGGTCGAACCCAGCGTCTTTCTTGGCCTTCAGGCTTTCGGCGATCAGCGCGTCCGTCAGCACCAGCTTGGCTTCGGTCAGCCACTCGAAGGAAAGCCCGATCACACCCTCGGGGATCTCGATCAGCACCTCGCCATCCTCAATCCCGCGCAAAACACCCTTGAAGTTCTTGCGCCCGGAAATCAGCTCTGCCGTCTGCAGCTTGGCGTCATAGCCGTTATAGGTCTCGAAATCCTTCAGCCGCGTCAGCGGCCGGTCGATCCCCGGAGAGGATACCTCAAGCGCGTATTCACCCTCGATCGGATCTTCCACATCCAGCACGGCACTCACCGTCCGGCTGATCCGCGCGCAGTCATCCACCTCGATTGTGCCTTCAGCTGTATCCGCCATGATTTGCAAGCGGGGCGTCTTGCCGCCCATGAACCGCAGGCGCACAAGCTCATAGCCCATGCCCTCGATCTCCGGCGCCACGATAGAGGCCAGCCGCTGGTCCATCGGCGCTTTCGCAATCAGATCGGTGATCCCGGTGTCAGACATGTATTCAGCTGTCCCCAGCGTTCAGGCATAAAAAAACGGGCGCGCGGCCCGTACTTTCTTCCGGTGGAAGGCTGGGTGTGGACCCCAGTCTTGCCGCTGTTGGAAGCCATATAGGCCCCTCAAAAGAGAATCGCAAGAGGCCTCAGCCGGGTACGGGCGAAAAGAGCAGCTTCACAAAACTCCGGTATATCATCACCTGCCGCACCAGCGACTTCGGGTCATGATACACCTTGGAAAGAATGATACCGCCCTCTACCACACCGGAAAGCATATCTGCCAGCTCCCGCAGGTCTACAGCCTCCCGCGGTGGATAAAGCTGCGCTATCTCCTCGAACATCAAAGAAAACCGCCGCCGCCATGCGGCTACGGCTTCCTCGTTTACCCGTCGCACGTCGGAATTGAACAGCCTGTCCTGATAGGCGGCAGACGCAATCACACAGCCGGGATGCCCATTGGGCAGATCATCCAGAACTTCCGCCAGAAGCTTCAGCGCGATCAGCATACGGTGCAGCGGATCGTCGCTCAGGTCGCGTGCCCGCCCGAAGATATCATCGAACAGCTTATTCTCATCGTCGATGTAGCGCTGGATCAGCGCAACCGCCAAGGCATTCTTATCCGGGAAGTGGTAGAAGAACCCGCCTTTGGTGATTTCCACAGCCGAGACGATCTCGTCAATAGAGGTTGCATCAAACCCCTTTGCCAGCACAGCTTCCTGCGCCGTATTCATGATCCGCTCTCGCGTTGTCCCCTGCTGTGCCATCTCAAGCCCCTCCGATTTACTGTACCACAGGTGCAGTATGTGTGTGCGCATCTGCACACCGGTCTAATCCAAAAGCCGTAAGTATCAGAGAAGAATACACTATTTCTTCTGCAAATACTGTACCGCAACGCCAATAGCATCAAAGCCCCGGTCCTCGCTATCTCTCCACCATCCAAACCGAACGGAGTAAACGAGATGTCGATTGCCAAACTGATGAACACAGAACGCCCCTTCATTTCCGATGGGGGTATGGAAACCAGCATGATCTTTCATGAGGGGTTCGACCTTCCCCACTTTGCCTCTTCTGTTCTCTTGAAGAGTGAGGATGGCCGCGCCGCTATCGAACGTTATTACCAGCGCTTTATCGAGATGGCGCGGCTGAACGGCCAGGGTTATCTGCTCGATACCGTGACATGGCGCACAAATGCGGCATGGGCCCCGGTGATGGGTCTCACACCGGGTCATCTGGCCCGCATCAATACGGATGCGGTCGTATTCGCACGCACTTTGGCAATCCGCCTGGGTCAGGGCGGCCAGACAATCCTGGTCAACGGCGTGGTCGGTCCCGCAGGAGATGGCTATCTGGTGGGGGAGGCGCTGACGGCAGAGGCCGCTGAGGCCATCCACATCCAGCAACTTCGCGTCTTCGTCGAAGCAGGTGCTGATCTCGCAACCGGGATGACGATCCCCTACATCGCCGAAGGTGTTGGCATCGCGCAGGCGGCCAAGAAGGTAGGGCTGCCGGTGGTCATCTCCTTCACGCTGGAAACCGACGGAAAGCTGCCTTCGGGGGAAACACTCGGCGCGGCAATTGCCGAGGTTGATGCGGCTACGGACAGCTACCCGATCTACTACATGATCAACTGCGCCCATCCCGATCACTTCCACCAGATGCTTGCGGAAGGCGGCGCGTGGCGCAGCCGGATCGGTGGCCTGCGCACCAATGCTTCGCGGATGAGCCATGCAGAACTCGATGTCTGCGAAGAACTCGATGACGGCGATCCCGAGGAGCTCGGCCGCCTTCACCGTGAGTTGCTTATGCATCTCCCCAATGTCCGTGTGCTTGGTGGCTGTTGCGGCACCGATCACAGGCATGTCGGCTGCATTGCTGCGCAAACCCATGCGCATCACGTGGCCTGACAGCGGGGCGCGGCACCCCTCGCCGCGCCCCAACTGAAAGAGCAATTTTACCCTAGAAAGGATACTCCAATGCTCGCCAAGACTCTCTCCACTGCTGCGCTTCTCGCAGCACTCGCCTCTCCGGCCCTCGCGGGATACCCGCTCAAGGCTGTGGACGTTTCCGAAGATCACACGCGGTTCATCTTCGCGCCTGCGCCGGTGTTCGAGGAGGATGGTATGCCCGCCTACGGCAACCCCTTCCTCACGCAGGGCTATATCTATCCTGCGGGCACGCTCGCCAATGGTGCCTTGGGCACACTGAAGGATGGCTCTCCAGCCTTCCCGGAAAAGGTGCTCGGCACATGGACATGCGATGGCTGGTTTGTCGCCGATGGTGCACACACCAAAACCGGCACATGGCTGATCAGCCGCCAGACGTTCGAGTTCCGCAACGGGGAAATCCTGATCACCCAGGGCGATGAGATCGCCGATGTCGGTGTCGCCAATGCAAGGGCAATCACCGGTGGAACGGGTGATTATGCCGATATCGAAGGTGTCGTGATGCAAACCCTGCTCGGCTTCAACGAGCATATGGGCGTAGCGGCCTCATTCGAGATCGGGGTGAAGAACCATGAAATCGACGATGACTAACCCGGAACATCCACTACCCTATTTCGCGTTCGACCCTCAGGGAGAGGCCGCGAAAGGCCAGTCACGATTAAGCCAAAGCGTTTTGCTTTAAGTTTCACAAGTACCAAAGCCATGCGCCCGTGCGTGCTGCGAAAGCAGCTCTCACGGGCGTAACCGTGTGAATTCAGGGGGTCACGTCCTCGATCTCGCGATCAACCTCCGGCACATCCAGAGTGGACCATGTCGTATCACGCGGCGGTTCAGGTGGCTTATCACAGGCGCGGCGATGGATGTTCACCTTGGCCATGAAGTTTGCGGAAACCGGTGCGGTGACAAATATGAAACCCATGATCAGCAGCTCGTGCATTGATCCTTCGCCAAACGTGTAGGAGTGGATCATCGAGGCCATCAGGAAGGCACCGATACCCACCGTGCCCGCCTTTGTTGGGGCATGAAGGCGCGCCATAGAGTCGTTCAGTTTCAAAAGGCCAATACCGGCGACGAGAATGAAGATCGCACCAACAATCAGTGAAAATGTGATGGCAATCAGGCCAATGATCTCAAGGGTCATTCGATGATATCTCCCCGCAGAACGAACCGGGCATAAGCGACCGTGGATACAAAACCCAGCATCGCGATGATCAGGGCCGCCTCAAAATAGATCTGCGTGCCTTGCGCAATACCCAGCAAAACGATCAGCCCGATTGCGTTGATAAACATGGTATCGAGCGCAAGAATACGGTCTCCGGTGCTGGGCCCGATCCAAAGCCGGATAATGGCCATAATCTGGGCTGCCGTGAGAATGACGAAAGCCGCGTAAAGGGCCCAGTTCATCAGGTCTGTCGCAAGGGTCATTTGAAAATCTCCTTCAGGCGGCGCTCATACCGGTCTTTTATCCCGTCGCGCACGGCATCGGGGTTGCCCGTGTCCAGCGCATGCACCAGCAGGCAATGTCCCTCATTCGAGAGGTCGGCGGAAACTGTGCCGGGCGTCAGCGTGATCGTACCCGCCAGCACACTGATCGCCTCGGGTGAGCGCAAATCCAGCGGTACAACAACCCAGGCAGAGCGTATCTTGGAATTGGGCTTTGTCAGTACGATCCACGCAACCTGAACATTGGCCACCAGAATGTCCCAGATCACCAGCATGCAATAGCTTATCATACGCCCGACGGCCATGCTCTGAGGGCGATCAGGCCACCAGCGCGCCGTGCTGATGGGGATGATGATCCCGAGGATCAGGCCAAACACAACCATCCCGGCAGAAAACTCGTTTTGCAGCAGTGTCCACACAATCGCCATCAGAACGGTCAGGAACGGGTGGGGCAGCAGCCAGTGGAAGGCTTTCATCATGTCACTGTGCCTCGTCTTTGGGGTCGGATAGCTTGCCCGGCGTCTCCAGCACGGTCGAGATATAGCGATCCGGCGCGAAAAGCTGGTCGGAAATGGCGGTTGTGTATCCTGTCGCAGGGCCCGCGAAAACGGTATGCGCCACCAGCATCGCAATCAGGCCACCAACAGCCGTGTAGGAAAGCACGCTCGGTGTCACTGCGGCGGCAGCACCTTCGCCCGCCTCCACACTCTCTGCCTTCCAGAACAATATGCTTCCCGCGCGGGCGAAACCCACCACACTGATCAGGCTGGCAGTGAGGATCACGGCCCACACCCAGACCACATGCGCCGTATCAAACGCCGCATCGAGGATCAGAAGTTTGCCCACGAAGCCGGAAAGCGGCGGTAGGCCCGCCATCGCAATGGCCGCGACAAAGAAGAAAGCCGCGGTCAGCGCCGCACCCCCGATGGGCGGTTGCGCTGTCAGATCAAGGTTCGCACGACTGGTGCGCACCAGATCGGAGATCAGGAACAGGGCACCAGCGGCCAGCGTGGAATGTACGATGTAGTAGAGCGCCGCCGCGATACCCACCGCTGAAAAGAGCGAGATGGACACCATCACCATCCCCATCGACCCAATAACTGCAAACGCCACCAGCCGGTCCAGATGCCGGGCGGCCAGAACGCCCACCATCCCGATGGCAAGCGAGATCAGAGCCGCAGGCAGCAACCACCATTCATGCAGCCCCGCCGTTGTCTCAAGCTCAGGCGGAAACACCATCGTGTAAACCCGGATGATCGCGTAGGCGCCAACCTTTGTCATGATCGCAAAGAGCGCGGCGACAGGTGCCGGTGCCTCTGCATAGCTCGATGGCAGCCAGAAATGCAGTGGCACCACTGCTGCCTTGATCGCGAAAACCATCAGCAGCAGCACCGCAGCCACGCGTATACCCACATCGCCGGTCGGGTCGATCATCTGCACGCGCTGGGCAACATCGGCCATGTTCAGCGTACCGGTTTCTGCGTAAATCGCGCCCAACGCGAAGAGAAAGAGAGTAGAGCCCAGCAGATTGAACAGCACATACTGCACCCCGGCCCGCAGTCGTACCGTACCACCCGAATGGATCATCAGCCCGTAGGATGCGATCAGCAGCACCTCGAAGAAAACGAACAGGTTGAAAAGGTCGCCTGTCAGAAACGCACCCATGATCCCCATGAGCTGGAACTGAAACAGCGCATGAAAATGCCGCCCCCGCTCATCCCAGCCGGATCCGATTGAATACAAGAGCACGAAAAGCGCCAGCACAGCGGTCAGCAGCACCATCAGCGTCGAAAGCCTGTCGCCCACCAGCACGATTCCGAAAGGGGCGGCCCAATCGCCAAGCTGGTAGAGCGTCACAGTCCCGTCCGAGGCCTCCCACGCAAGGCCCGCACCCAATGCCACGAGGCCAAGGGTGCCTGCCACGGAGATCACCCGCTGAATGCCGATATGATAGCGGGCGGCTAGCACGATGAAGGGGGCGATAAAAGCCGGAAGCATGACCGGCAGAATAATCCAGTGGGTCATGGCGCATTCCCCGTCTCGGGGTCAGCCTTCGGGTCGTCCACATGGTCGTCATCCCCACCGAGATAGGCACCAAGCGCAATCATCACCACCACGGCCGTCATCCCGAAGGAAATCACGATGGCCGTCAGTACCAATGCCTGTGGCAGCGGGTCCGCATAGGTCGTGGCATCCGTCAGGATCGGCCCGGCCCCCACCGTCAGTTGCCCGGATGCAAAGAGGAACACATTCACCGCATATGTCAGCAGCGAAATCCCCATGATCACCGGGAAAGTCCGCAACCTTAGCACCAGATAGAGGCCGCCAGCCGTAAGTACACCAATGGCAGAAGCAACAAGTAATTCCATATCAAGCCTCTGCCGTCTTGGGGTCGGGGATATTGCGGGAAGGATCAATATCCATAGGGTGTTCGGAGTCGGGCACATGCGCCCGCCGTGCCAGCCGCGAGAAACTTTCCAGCGAAAGCAATACAGCGCCCACCACGGTTAGGAACACCCCGAGGTCGAACAAGGCGGCGGTCGCCAGCTCAAACTTGTTGAACGGTGGGATACGTACATAGGTGAACGCCGATGCAAGGAACGGTTGGCCGAAGAACCACGCGCCAATCCCTGTCAGCCCCGCGATCAGAACACCGGCACCGATTACCCCGTGATAAGGGTAACGCAGCCGCGCCGATGTCCACGTAAAACCGCTCGCCATATACTGCATCACAAACCCGATAGAGACGATCAGCCCGGCGATAAAACCGCCACCCGGCTGGTTGTGCCCGCGCAGGAAGATGTAAAAGCCCACCATCATTACCATCGGCATGATCACGCGGGTCAGCACCACCATCATCATCGGATGCATATCGCCCGCCCGCGCCTGATCAGGCAAACGGTTCAGCAAACGTGCCCGCACCGGGCCGGAAAGCAGCGTTTCCGTCAGCGCGTAGATCAGAAGGGCCGCGATGCCCAGCACGATGATTTCTCCGTATGTATCGAAACCACGGAAATCCACGAGGATCACGTTCACCACATTCGTGCCGCCACCACCCTTGTAGGAATTGGCGAGGTGGAATTCGGAGATACTGGGCGCAATCGCATCACGCAAAAGGTAGTGATAAGAGAGGGCTGTCGCTGCAAGCCCACCCGCCACGGCCACGGCGCTGTCCCGGGTGCGGCGCAGAATGCTGCTCTCGATAGGTGTGCGGTTGGGCAGAAAGTTAAGCGCAAGCAACAGAAGGATGATGGTAACAACCTCAACCGTTAGCTGCGTCATGGCCAGATCCGGCGCGCTGAAGAACACGAAACCCACCGATACCACAAGCCCGACAATCCCGATCAGGATCAGGGAAAGCAGGCGGTTGCGGTGCAGGAATACCAGCCCACATGTGGCCACCACCAGCATCAGCCAGCCCGCAATTTGCACGATGTTCGTCTCCTGCATCTCGCGCGTCGCCGGCCCCACTGTTCCGGTGGCCCAGGCGTGATACCCAACGGCCAGAACGGTAATGGCCATAATCGCGGCATAGCGTGAAAACGCACCATCATGCAGCGTATGGATGATGCGGCGGGCAAGGAGCGCAACAGCCGCGATAAGTGCTTCAAAGATCGTCTTGGCTTCTGGCCGCGGTGCCGCATCCCAGAGCCGCAGCGCAGGCTTGAAGATGGCCAGCAGCACAAGCCCACCCACCACCGCGATGATGGAAAGGTAGAGTGCGGGCACAAGGCCGTGCCAAATCTTGAAGTACGCTGTCGGCACCTCCGCCGTATCTCCGAGAACGGAGGCCGTTACCAGCTTCACGAAGGGCTCTGCGAGGAACGGGGCAACGCCGATAACCACCACCATCACCACAAGAAGCGCAGGCGGCAGCCACATACCCGCACCTGGATCATGCGGCTTGATCGGATAGTCGTCGCGCACTGGCCCAAGGAACACATGGCCAATCAGGCGGAAACAGTAGGCCGCAGAGAACAAAGAGCCGAACGTTGCCAGCGCGGGCACCAGCCAATGCGAGCCGAAGAGAACCGTATGATACGCCTCCTCCAGCATCATTTCCTTGGAAAGAAAGCCATTGAGGAACGGAATTCCCGCCATGGATAAAGCCGCGAGGCTTGCGATGCCGAACGTCACTGGCATCAGATGGCGCAACCCGCCCAGCCGCCGGATATCGCGCGTATGCGCCTCGTGGTCGATAATTCCGGCAGACATGAAGAGCGCTGCCTTGAACGTTGCGTGGTTCAGGATGTGAAAAATCGCCGCCATCGCCCCGAAGGCCGTACCGGTGCCCAGTAGCATGGTGATCAGGCCAAGGTGGCTGACGGTGGAAAAGGCCAGCAGCGCTTTCAGGTCGTGTTTGAACAGTGCAATCACAGCACCCAGCACCATTGTCACCAACCCGGCGGTGGTGACGATCACGAACCATTCCGGCGTACCAGAAAGCACTGGCCACATGCGCGCCATCAGGAAGATACCCGCCTTCACCATCGTGGCGGAATGCAGATAGGCCGAAACAGGCGTGGGTGCCGCCATCGCGTGCGGCAGCCAGAAGTGGAACGGGAACTGCGCGGATTTAGTGAAGCATCCCAGCAAAATAAGGATCAGTGCAGGCACATACAGCGGTGAGGATTGGATCATCTCGCGGTTCTGCAAAATCACGCTCAGATCGTAGCTCCCCACGATCTGTCCAAGGATGAGCATGCCACCAATCATCGCAAGGCCGCCCATACCGGTAACAGCCAGCGCCATCCGCGCGCCTTGGCGCCCCTCCGGTAGATGTTTCCAATACCCAATCAGAAGGAAGGAAGAAAGGGACGTGAGCTCCCAGAAAACAAGCAAAAGCAATATGTTATCGCTCAGTACGATACCCACCATCGCGCCCTGAAACAGCAGGAGATACGTGAAAAACTCGCCCATATTATCTTTGCGGGCAAGGTAGAACCGCGCGTATGTGATGATCAGAAGGCCGATCCCGAGGATCAGGCAGGCAAAGAAAAAGCCAAGGCCGTCCAGCATGAAAGTGGCGTTCAGACCCAGTACCGGAATCCAGTCAAACCGAGCTGTCACCAGTTCACCTGCCAGCACTGCAGGCAGGTTGGTCAAAAGCCCAATAAAAGCTGCGAGGGTGACAGTGAAAGTAACGCCCGCACAGGCTTGACGACCGGCGGAGTTCATCAGGCCTGGTAACAATGCCCCAAGAAAGGGCAAGGCGACGATAAGGAAGAGGGACACGCGAACTCCTGATCTATAGGCCTGAAAAATCTAACCCTTTTTGTGGCAAATCGGGAGGTACCTCAAGGGAAACCGGAATGGCGCAGCCAGAATCTTGTCTGTCAGCTCAGAATTTATGCGAACGGATTGCATGGCTTCCATTACCTCTACGTTTCAGGGGGGGGTTACGCCGATGCCTGCCTTCCTAAATCCATTACCTCCGAGGTAACGGATCCGATTATCTGGCCGCTCAGGGCATCGTTTCATCCCGATTTAGGGGAATTTTGCACTACCAAACCGGTACCAAACCAGTACCAAATCCATACTCGGATTTGATGGCAAAGTGCCTAGCTCAGCATTGGCCCTGTAGAGCCCCGAATGATCAGCTCCACCTGCGCCACTTTCTGCAGATTGGCGATACTTTCTCCGTCGATCAGCGTCCGTGCCATCTCCGCCAGTTCCTCTCCCGCTTGCCGAATGGGTGCCTTCGTAACCGTGAGTGGAACCGAAAAGTTCTCTGTTTTCAAAGAGGATAGCCCATCGTCATGCGTGATGATGGAGATATCCTTGCCAACCGTGAAACCTCTGCCGCGCACTTGCCGGTTCACCCCCATTGCCATCAGCGTAGACGAACAGAGAAGGGCTGTTGGAGGCTCCGGAAGATCCAGCAGAAGACCCGCATTCCGGTAGCCTGCTTCCTCCGTCATCGGCCCGCTCAGAATAAGCTCTTCACGAACTCTAAATCCTTGAAAAGCTTCACGATACCCCTCTTCACGCTGAACGGCAAACATAGCATTCGAAGGCCCGTTCAGCAGCCCGATATCCCGATGCCCAAGCTCGCGAAGATAGGTTGTTGCATCCCGGAAACCTTCTTTGTTTTCAATGTCGTAGTAGGCGTAGGGGATCTCTGTCTCGCAGCGCCCATGTACCACAAACGGGAACTTTATCTGGTCAAGCAGCGCAATTCGCTCATCAAAAGCTACCGGTGCGCTCAGTACGAAAGCATCCACCTTTCCCGTCGCAGCAAACCGCCTGTAGGTCGCGATATCCGAACTTGCGGTCAGTACAACCTCGTTCTCGTGCTTGGCCAATGTCTCCGTAAGTCCCGCAAGAAAATCAACAAAATGAGGATCGGTAAGCAGGTTGGTGCCGGCAGGCATCACAATTCCCAACGCCCCGATCCGCCCTGTCGCCAACCGCCGCGCACTGCTGTTGGGCCGATATCCAAGCTCTAAAGCAGCAGCCTGAACGCGCGCCTTGGTTTCTGCGTTGACCGAACTGTAATTGTTAAGCGCCCGGCTTACAGTGGCCTGACTCACACCAAGATGCTCTGCGAGAGCTTTCAGATTGGTCAACATTCCTCCGTCCGGCTGTGAAAGCGTTTCCTCTCCTAGAAATAATCGGCCTGCTTGGCAAGATCACGGCTTACCAAGCCTGTTTCATGCTTGACACTGAACGCCTGATAAAGCCTCACTGAAAGCGCTTTCTTAACGTACTTCAGATGGATTCGTGCCGTGAACCACCTCACCCCAATGCCCGATACCGCAGAGACACCAGCGCAGGAAAATGCAGACTGGTGGCGCGGTGCAGTCATCTACCAGATCTATCCGCGCTCCTTTCAGGATAGCAACGAAGACGGGGTTGGAGATCTGAAAGGCATTACCCAAAGGCTTTCCCATATCGCAGATCTGGGCGCTGATGCGATCTGGCTCTCGCCCTTTTTCACATCACCGATGAAAGACATGGGGTACGATGTCAGCGATTATTGCGATGTAGATCCCGTGTTCGGCACACTTGCTGATTTTGATGCAATGGTCGCAAAAGCGCACAGCCTCGGCCTCAGGGTCATCATCGATCAGGTGCTTTCCCACTCGTCCGATCAGCACCCTTGGTTTGCCGAAAGCAAGCTCGCCCGTGATGATCCCAAGTCGGATTGGTACGTTTGGGCAGATGCCAAGCCCGACGGCACACCGCCAAACAACTGGCAATCCGTTTTTGGTGGTTCCGCATGGACTTGGAACCCGAAGCGCCGCCAGTACTACCTGCATAACTTCCTGCCCTCCCAACCCGACCTCAATTTTCACAACATGGATGTGCAGGATGCCTTGCTGAATGCCGTGCGCTTCTGGTTGGAACGTGGGGTGGACGGCTTCCGTCTCGATACAGTGAATTTTTATGTTCATGATCAAAAGCTTAGAGATAATCCACCGGTGGAGGCCAGTGCAGCAAATGATGTTCCGGATATCAACCCATACGGCTATCAGGAGCATATCTTTGATAAGACCCGCCCTGAAAACATTGCTTTCCTGAAGCGGTTCCGGGCTCTTCTCAATGAGTATCCGGGAACAACATCGGTGGGCGAAGTGGGAGACGGCACACGCTCCCTCAAGACGATGGCGGAGTATACCGCAGAGGGTGATCGTCTCCACATGTGCTACTCGTTCGATCTTCTTGGCCCTGAGTTTTCCGTCGAGCATTTCAGGGGCTGCGTCGAGGCCTTCGAGACGGCCGGAAATACTTTCGCCGATGGATCTTCATGGCCCTGCTGGGCGTTTTCCAATCACGATGTTCCACGTCACATGTCCCGCTGGGCCGAAGAGACAAAAAGCCCCGAGCAACTCGCAAAGCTCGCGGGCAGCCTTCTGATGTCTCTTAAAGGCTCTGTGTGCATCTACCAGGGAGAAGAGCTCGGCCTCACCGAGGCAGATATCGCCTATGAGGACCTGACGGATCCGTATGGGATAAACTTCTGGCCTGAGTTCAAGGGTCGGGATGGCTGCCGCACGCCTTACCCATGGTCGGCAAAACAACCAAATGCAGGGTTCTCCACGGTAAAGCCGTGGCTGCCCGTTCCCCAAGAGCATGCGGAGGCCGCGGCAGATGTTCAGGTCGGTGCGCAGGGTTCCATCGCGGACCACTACAAGGCGTTTATAGCCTTCAGAAAGAGCCATCCGGCCCTTATTTCAGGTGATATCGCCTTTATCGACTGGTCGGAAACCGGCCTTGCCTTCACGCGCACATCGCAGCAAGAAACCCTGCTTTGCGTCTTCAATTTGGGTGCAAAGGACCAGCTTTTTAAGCTACCTGATGGTATGAAGCTGGTGGTTCTGGATATTGAGAATAGTGAGCAGGCAATCAGTGATGGAGCCACTATGCTCCAGGGCCATAGCACCCTCTTTGCGCGGGTTGAGTAACGCTTAGCTGTCAGAGTTAGCTGAAACCCAAAGCGCAGCGCTTTGCCCGGCCAATCGCCCAGTAGCGAGGCATGTCGTGATCAGGTAGCCACCCGTTGGCGCCTCCCAATCCAGCATCTCGCCCGCCGCAAAAAATCCGGGGTGATTCCTGAACATCAGCGTGTCATCGAGTTCGACAAGCGGTACACCGCCCGCCGTGGAGATGGCTTGATCTATCGGCATTGGCTTTGTCAGGTGCAGTGGCAACGCCTTCAAATGAGGTGCCAGCGCTGCGTTCAAGGGCATGGCTTGCCCCATAATTTCCCGAACAAGGGCAGCCCGTGCGCCCGTCAGCTTTAAGGTTTTGCGCAGAAAACTTGCGCCACTCATCTTGCCACGAAGTGCCGAAAGACGGTCCTCGATCTTGCTTTGCGCGATATCCGGAAAGAGGTCCAGCGTCAGCACGGCACCGCTCTCTCTCATCTTTTCGCGCAGCGCTGTGGAAGCCTCATATATCCCGCCGCCTTCCACACCAATTGGAGAGATAACAAACTCGCCGCGCCACGACTTATCGCCAACGCAGAGCCGCACATTTTTGATAGCAGAGCCAAAATGGGCCTTCATAAACGGAGACCAGTTCACTTCAAAACCCATATTCGATGGCTTGAACGGTGTGCTGGGCAAATGTGCACTCCACTTTCCATCAGAACCAAGGCGCGCCCAACTTGCACCGCCCAATGCAAACACAGTGGCCTTCGGATGTACCAGAACCGCGCCCTCGGGTGTCTCAAACCTCAAACCATTCTGCAAACCGCCATCCCAGCGCCATCGGTTGAACATTCGAACGTTCTGCTTCTCAAGACGCATTAAAAGCGCACGGAGCAGAGGGGAGGCCTTCATGACTTTGGGAAAGACCCGGCCAGAACTCCCGGTAAAGACGGGCACACCAAGCGCCTCAGCCCATGCTTGCACCGCGCTTGCATCGAAAGCCCGCAAAGCACTTTCAATCTGTCCGGCAGGTGGTTCAACCGCTTTAATCAACCGTGCTACCGGCTCCGCCTTCGTGAGGTTGAGTCCGGATTTCCCGGCCATGAGAAACTTCCGCCCAAAACTCGGTTTCTGATCCACGACCCAGACAGACAGCCCGGTTGCCGATGCAACCTCCGCCGCAGCAAGCCCGGCTGGCCCCGCGCCGACCACAAGAATATCCGGGCTTTCTTCGTAAGGGAGTGCATCCTGCATACCCGCTTCTTAGCAACCCTGATCCACAAGAACACCCCGGCCCTTCGTCATATTGATCGGAAACGAGTGCCAAGCCGTTTGACGTAACCTTACTTGCCAACTAGATAATTTCTGGAGAGGGAGATTGCATGACAGATCGTGAACTGGCGGATATCGGAGAGGACAACTCGCTTCTGCTTCTGGATGATGATGAGCCGTTCCTGCGACGGCTCGCCCGTGCTATGGAAAAGCGGGGCTTCGCCCCGGTAGAGGCTTCCACTGTGGCGGAGGGCAAGACGATTGCGGCCACCCGCCCGCCCGCCTACGCGGTCGTCGATCTCCGCCTCGAAGACGGCAATGGCCTTGATGTTGTAGAGATGTTGCGCGAGAAACGCCCCGATAGCCGGATTGTGGTGCTCACCGGCTACGGCGCAATCGCGACGGCCGTTGCCGCCGTGAAGATTGGCGCAACAGATTACATGTCCAAACCCGCCGACGCCAATGATGTAACCAACGCCCTCCTCGCCCGCAGCGAAGAGAAACCACCGCCACCGGAGAACCCGATGAGCGCGGACCGTGTGCGGTGGGAACATATCCAGCGTGTGTTCGAGCTCTGTGACAGGAACGTGAGCGAGACGGCCCGGCGGCTGAACATGCACCGCCGTACTCTGCAAAGGATATTGGCAAAACGTTCGCCGCGGTAGTTCAGAAAGGGCGCATCCAGTGTCGGATATGAGGACAGTTGAGAGCGATGCGAACCCAGATAGTTTCCTTTCGTCAGTAGAGCCTGCGCAGCGAGCAGAGGATGCGCGGAGCGTGATGGATATGATGGCCCGACTGTCGGGCTTTCCGCCCCGCATGTGGGGCGACAGCATCATCGGGTTCGGCTCCTATTCCTACCAGCGCCGCGATGGCAGAACATACCGGTTCTTCAGAACAGGCCTTTCCCCGCGAAAGACAAACCTCAGCATCTACATCATGCCGGGTTTCAAAGCTTACGGTGATCTTCTCTCGAAGCTCGGGTCTCACAAGCACAGCGTCAGCTGCCTCTACGTGACGCGGCTCTCGCGTATTGATACCGGCGTTCTTGAAACCCTGATCAAAAGATCGCTCGTCGATATGTCCGCCGCTTATCCTGAGTGAGCCCCAAAGACTTGTTCCAGATCAATTCTCGGCACGTCATATCTGATTAGACTGCCCGAAAAACCGGAGGAAACCATGGCGGAAACGCAGAGCAAGGCACCCTACCGCCCGCCCGTGCTGCCGACAATCAACAAGATCGAGATGAGCGATCTCTCAGCTGCCCTTTCCGCTGGCTGGAGGGATTTCAAGGCAGCTCCTTTGCTGGGGGCGTTCTTCGGCGGGGTCTACGCGCTTGGTGGCCTGCTTGTCCTGCTTGTCTTGCGGAACTTTGAGGCGACATGGCTGATCATTCCCTTTGCCATCGGATTCCCTCTGATCGGCCCGTTCGCTGCTGTAGGCCTCTATGAAGTCAGCCGCCGACTTCAGCGGGGCGAGCCCTTGCGCTGGCGGGAAATCCTTACTCTGGTACTTGATCAGACAAACCGGCAGATCGGCTGGATGTCTCTCGTCATCCTTTTCGTTTTCTGGATCTGGATCTATCAGATAAGGCTGCTGATCGCGCTTTTTCTCGGCTTCCAATCCTTTTCAAGCACAGAAGCATTTTTGGGCGTTGTCACCGGCACGTCGGAAGGGCTCGCCTTTCTTGCCGTGGGTACGGTGGTCGGAGCCGTTCTTTCATTCATACTCTTTGCAAGCACGGTTGTCTCCATGCCGCTTCTGTTGGATAGGGATCTGGATTTCGTGACAGCCATGATCGTCAGTTTTCAATCAGTGTTCAGCAATATGCGCACAATGCTCCTGTGGGGCGTTTTGATCGCGATCGTTACCTTCCTCTCAATGGTACCGCTGTTTCTTGGCCTTGTCGTAGCTATTCCAATACTGGGCCATGCAACGTGGCATCTCTATCAGCGTGTCCTCACCGCGCCAGTCGTTTCGCAATAAGCTCTGCCAACTGCCGGGTGGCTTCGCTCTGCGCAGTGGTTCGGGCCGCCAGCCCTTCGCCTTCAAATGGTACGGAGATCTCGAAAGGCTGCGTCACATCCCGGCCCCGCCGATCCCGTGCTGAGGCGAACCATGTGCCTGTAAATTCCAGCGGGCCAGTGCCGCTGGCCAGCAGCCGGTTCACCCGCACCTCGATGCGAAGTGTTGGAAAATCTTCGAGCGGCCAGGGCTCCGCGGCAACCACAGCACCTGTTATGCCCGCAAGGCTGCGCACAAGCTGCTCGGTCACCGCTCGCTCTGGTGCATCGGCCCAGAGCAGATCGCTATTTGTCCGGATAGAACCATCGTCGACCAGAATGGGGATTTCCTCCGCTTCTGCGTAAAGTGGCAGGGAGACGGAACGCAATTCCACCGTTTGGTATGGTATCGAAATACGGGTCGAAGCGGGCACCTGATCCAACGGATACAGGGCAATACTACTCTCACCTGAGCACCCGAATAAAACGGCCGTGAGAGCCAGAATTTCCAATCTCATACTCTACCGTCCGATCAAAAGAGAGTTGGGGCGTCGCTCGATGGCGCGGGAAAGCGAAGAAACAGCCTCCGCCGCCTCCGCAATTTCCCGCAAAGCCGCCCGGGTTTGATAGTTGAAATCGCTGTCTGCGTTGTAGGCGCTCAAAGTTGCGCCGGCCTGTGCCGCCAGTCTGTTCAACCTCTCAGCCAAAGCTGGCAAATCCTTGACTGCAGTAGCCACCGCATCCGAGGCCGTGGCAGCGGAGGAAAGCGCCGAATTTAGGTTGGTAACAGCCCCGCCCTCTTCCAGTGCTGCGAGAATGTTCTGAATCTCGTCCAAAGCAGCACCGAGCGATCCCGGCAAAGCGCGCACATCTTCCGAGGCCAACAATCCGTTGGCGGTTTCTATCAACCCCCGGGTCGATGTCACCAACTCATCAAGCGGCAGGTCCGCAGCCTTGGCGGCCAGTTCCTCCACATCACTAACGAGTTTCGGCAATGCTTCTGAAGCGGTGCTCACATTCGCAGCGGCCTTCTGAGCATCGCCAATCGCCGAAGCCAGACCTGCCACAGAGCCGCTTCTCTCAAATTCGGCAAGAATGGTGTTTATCCGCGCCAGCGCTGCCTGTAGTTCGCCTGGTGCTGCCCGCAATGCTTCGGAATTGATCAGGGCGCGGGTGTCCGTCATCAGCGCTGCAACGGTTTCCGGCACAGCCTTCACGGCGTCACTCCCAATCAACTCATCTGCCGAAGTTACCAACCCACGGGTATCTGCGATAAAGCCTTCCAGCGGCAGATCAATCGCCTTCTGCGCAAGACTGTCCAACTTCGTCACAAGTTCCGGCAGAGTATCCGTGGCTTTGTTGATATCTTCAGCCACCGCTCTGGTTTCTTCCAATGCTGCCAACAGGTTGGCTACAGCCCCTCCGGTGTTGATCTCATCGAGCATCGTGTTGATCGAAGCAATCGTTGCCCGCAGATCAGCAGGCACGGCCTGCACGTTCTCCGAATTGATCAGCGCTCGCGTATCATCGAGGAGGCTAACAATCGCCTCGGGCGTACCCTGAGCGGCCTCATCGGAAGCCAGCCTGTCAAGACTGTTCATGAGTGAGACTGTTGATGTCATCAACTCCTCAACAGGCAGTGCATTCACGCGCTCGAAAAGCCCCTCCGCCGTGGCTGCAAAATCCTCAACTGCCGAGGCCGATGTGGGCAGCAGAGGAAAGGGCTCGGCATCCCGATCAAAGGTTGCAAGCGTTTCATCGGGCCGCTCCACCAGCTCTACCAGAAGGGAACCTGTAAGGATGTTGGCAGAGGCAATGCGCGCGCGCAGGCCACCCGCCACACTTGCCTCCAGAAAGTCGAGCGTATCGGAGCGTGTTGCCGTATCCGGCAGGCCAAGCTTGCCGGGGCTGATGATGATGTTTGTCAGAAGCTGCACATCGCTCAACTGGCCGTCTGCGTCCTCAACAACCGTGGCTGTCAGGTTTTCAACCTCCCCCACTGCGACCCCGCGATAGGTTACGGGCGCACCGGCAACGAGGCCCTTCACGGAGCCGTCGAAGGCGATGGAAAGCCGCAGCTCAGAAGCAATTCGCCGATTGAAGATGCTTTCCCGCGCCTCGGCCTCTCCCTCAAAGAGTTCAAACACGTGGCCATCGCGTATTGGCGTGCCACCGGAATAAACTGTGGCAAAACCGATACCGCCTTCCACAAGAGAGGCGAGGCTGTCCACATCCAGTTCCACCCCTCCGGCACCAAAGGAAAGCGAGAAACCGGAAAGATTCCAGAAGCGCGTCGCATTGGTCAGCCTTGTGTTGTGGGGCGCCTCCACGAAGGCATCCACAATCACATGATCGCCGCCATCTGCCAGTTGGAGATCTTCAATCTGCCCAACCTCGATCCCCTTGTAGAGTATGGGCGCACCGGCGGCGAGCGAGCCGGCATCCGGGGCACGTAGCTGAATGAAGGTCCCATCTGCCCCGACCCGCACCAGCGGGGGTGTCTCCATCCCGGCAAACTCGGTGCGGGCCTCGCCTGCCCGGTTATCCCAGCTTCCCTCGATATATACGCCCGAAACAAGTGTATCGATTTCCGAGATGCCGCGCGTTGTAACGCGGGGACGCGCGACCCAGAAAATAGCATCAGCATCGAGGTAGGGCGCCACGTTCTGATCGACCCGCGCCTTGACCGTTACGCTGTTGAGGTCTGCGCTGAAGCCCACGCTTTCCACAAGCCCGATATCCACATCCCGAAATTTCACAACCGTTTTGCCTGCGTCTATCCCAGCCGCATCCTCAAAGCTGATGGAGACGAGAACACCTCGGTTTGTATAGTTTTGCCACGCTACAAAGAGCGAAATCACCAACGCAAACAAAGGGATAAACCAGACAACAGAGACCCGCGCCCAGATGGGAGGCCTGCGGTCGCTCACTTCCAGCTCAGCGGGGCCGTCTGTCATGTTCGTTCCTTCTTGGCGACGTCCCAGATAAGCCGTGGATCAAAGCTTTGGGCCGAGAGCATTGTAAAAGCGACGGAGAGGGCAAAGCAAGCTGCGGCCGGGCCGGGGTTGACCGAGGCCACGAAATCGAGCTGGACAAGCGCGGAGAGGATGGCGACCACGAAAACATCGATCATCGACCAGCGGCCAATGAACTCCACCACTTCGAAAAGGATAAGCCTCTGGTGCGTGGTCGTTTCCACACCGCGTTTGAGTGAAAGTGCCAGATACGCGATGGCAACGAACTTCAATACGGGTATCACGATACTCGCGAAGAACACGATGAAGGCCACGCCGTAAGAGCCGTAGTGCACAAGCTCGATAACACCACCAACGATGGTGCTGTCGGATGTGGAGCCGAGTGTGGAAGTGCGAAGCATCGGATAGGTATTTGCCGGAATATAAAGGAGAATTCCTGCTGCAAGCCATGCCCACACGCGTTGAAGGCTGTTCGGCTCTCGCGCGTGCAAGGGGGCCGCGCAGCGCTGGCAATTGCGGCCGGGCGGCTGCACTTTCATGCAACGCGTGCAGGCCATAACCCCGGCCTCACGGGCTGTCAGCGCTGGCTGAGGGCTGACCATATGGACCATTTGCACATTGCGGTGTCTTTGAGGACGATGACGACAACGAGAGCCGAAAACGCCCAGAAGGCGGGGCCGGGGGTAACCTCTGCGAGGCCTGTGACTTTCACCAGAGCAACGGCCACCCCAATGATGAAGATCTCCGCCATCGCCCATGGCTTCAGCTTTTCGGCGAGGCGGAAGGCGAAGGGGGCGTGGCGGGCCGGTTTGCGGCCCATCTGGAGAGGGAGCAGGGCGTAAATGATAGCGGTGACGCGCAGTGCTGGCAGAATGATAATGAGCGCTGCCACCGCACCTGAGAGCGGGATCAGGATGCCGGACTGGAAGGCCGTGGCGGCATCAAACAGCGAGGCGGAATTGCTTAAACCCCCGGTTTTCAAGTTTAAAAACGGAAAGAAGATGGCGGCAATCATCAGGATCAGCACTGTCATTGCAAGGGCTGTGACGCGTGGAATAGCGTCCTGACGGGTGGTGACGAGCTTGACATGGCACCTGCTGCAGCGTGCAACCGTGTTGGCCGATTGCGGACGGACACGGTGCAGTAGATCGCAACGAGGGCATGCGATAAGGCTATCGAGATCGTCAGGAATAGGCCTTTCCATATGTGTCACGGTCTCGCAATTGTGTGGTGGGCGCAAGGTCTTTATGGTTAACGCGTCGTGGCTTGAAGGGTTGCATCTGGCAGGCGAGAAGTGATTTAAGGCTTTGATATGGCGCAGAATTTTCGGCAAAGTGAAATACTCGATCTGGCCCGGCGTGAAGGGAAAGTGATTGTCGAGCGGCTGGCCGAGCATTTTGATGTAACGGTACAGACGATCCGGAGGGACCTGACCGAGCTTTGCGATGCTGGCAAGCTGGAGCGGGTGTATGGCGGGGCGATGCTGGCTTCTGGTGTGGCCAATATCGGCTATGCAGACAGGCGGCTTCTCAATGCCGAAGAGAAGCTGAGGATCGGGGCTGCTTGTGCCGCCCGCGTGCCGGATGAAGCCTCGATTTTTCTGGGGATTGGCACGAGTGCGGAGGCCGTGGCGCGGGCACTTTTGCGGCATAAAAATCTACTGGTTGTGACCAACAACATGAATGTCGCCAACATGTTGATTGAAAACGAGACCTGCGAGATTGTCGTTGCAGGCGGGTCGGTGCGGCGCAGCGATGGTGGCCTCGTCGGCGATGTGACGGCGGATATGGTGCGGCAATTCAAGGTGGATTTCGCAATTATCGGGGCTTCGGCACTCGATTTTGAAGGAGATCTTCTGGATTTCGACTTTCGTGAGGTACGGGTCAGCCAAGCGATTATCAGCAACGCACGGAAGGTCTTTCTGGTGGCCGATCAATCCAAATTTCAGCGTACTGCACCGGTGCGGGTAGCCTCTCTGGCGGATCTGGATGTGTTTTTCACAGATCAAATTCCGAGTGATACAGTGGCAACACTATGTGCCGAAGCTGCAACAGAGATCGTGATTGCGTAAAGCTGGGTTTGGTACCGTTTTGGTATGGTTTTGGGAGTGCATCATGTCACCACCCGAAGCGTCAGATTGATGCGGCCATTCTGCAACAGAAGGTCTGAGCGGCCAAAGCGGATCCTGTCTACTCCGTGATGGGCGCGGCGGGCCTCACCGGCCATCACCACCACATCACCGCTTTCCAGCAGAATGGATTGCGTCGGGTCAGAACGCTTCGGCCCGCCCATGCGAAAGGTGGCAGGATCGCCGAGAGAGATGGAGAGGACGGGATGCGCGAAAGAGGCTTCGTCCTTATCCTGATGCAGGCCCATTTTTGCACCTTCAGTATAGTAGTTGATCAGGCAGCATTCCGGAGCGCGTTCGGAGCCTGCCTCCGCTTCCCAGATCTTCAGAATGCGTTCCGGAATCGGCGGCCAAGGTGCCCCGTTTGGCTGACGACCCGCGTAGCGATAGCCCTTCTCATCCGTCATCCACCCGAAATCCCCGGCTGCGGACATTTGCACAGACATCTTGCGCCCCCCCGGTGTGACGGGCTGGCGAAAGGGCGCGGCGCGGATCACCTCCCGCAGATCATCACGCAGGTTGCGCTGGGCTTCTGGCGACAGGTATCCTTTCAGGACGCGAAATCCGAGGATGGTGAGGGTTTGCATTGCGCTCTTTCTGATGATTTCGGGCCCATTCTGGGGAAGATGGGTTAAGAGGCCAACCCGTTTCGGTGTGGATCGATGCTTCCGTTGCAGTGGGAATGAGGGCGAGACATGTAAGACATCTGTCGAGCATATGCCCTAAGGTACACCGTGAGCCGGGCAGGCGCTGCCCGGCGGCCTTCGGCCTTGATTCCGGGCGGAGAGAGAGCGGACTTTTGAGTTTGCTTCAGAATTTCAAAGTCAGATAACGGACAGGCGACCAATTGACTTTCTTAAGTCTAAACACGATGGCGCTTGGTTGAGATAAGCACAGAGATCGAGCAGGAGAGTAAATGGCTGGCATAAAGTGAGATTAGTGGGCGTTCCGGCGCCATCCCGCGGGCAGGCGCTGCCCGGCTTTTGTTCTGCCTCTGAAACCTGCCTTGATCGGACAGGGGGCTCTGACAAAATTTCAAATTGAACCAACAGCCGTCTCCAAGCTGATTGCCGTCTGGACTCCCGCCCGTTCGTGCCTACCTTCCGCATTAACCATTGCACAGGAGCACCTCATGGCCGATTCCCGTTTTTCCGAAGCCGAGATCGACGATTTTCTGCGGCAGGAAGCCGGGCGCGGGATGACAGATGCACAAGTGGAGACACTGCGCCCTTATGGCGCCGTGCGGAAGTTGAACGCCGGGGACTTGCTGTTTGAGGCAGGTGTTGACGATTACAAGTTCTGTGTGCTGCTGAAGGGCAAGCTGAGCATTGTGGATATTCAGGACGGCGGGATCGAGGTGATCAGCACCGTTACGCCCACAGCGTTTCTGGGGGAGCTGGGGCTTTTGAGCGGACAGCAGCCGTTTCTTTCCTGCCGCGCCGATGAGGATGCAGAGGTGCTGGAGCTTTCGGCCGAGGCCCTGCATGAGGTGATCAACCAGATCCCCGAGATCGGGGATGTGATCGTTTCCGGCTTTGCGGCGCGGCGCGAAGTGCTGATGAAGACGGCGGAGGCACAGCTGACCATTCTGGGCCCGGAGGCAAACCGCGACGTGACGCGGGCGCGTGAATTTGTTTCGCGCAACCGTATCCCGCACCGCTTCTTCGATACTGCGGCAGAGGGGGCGGAAATGGCGGAGCGGCTGGAGCTGGACAAGGCCGAACTGAACGTGGTGCTGCGCGGCAAGGAAGTGGTGAACCGGCCCGACAATCCGGGGATCGCCTATGCACTGGGCATGGCGCTGGATGTGACGGATGGCCTGCAGGTGGATCTGGCGGTTATCGGTGCCGGGCCGGGCGGGCTGGCGACGGCTGTGTATGGCGCATCCGAGGGGCTTTCGACCGTGGTGGTGGAGAATACCGCAATCGGCGGGCAGGCGGGCACATCGAGCCGGATCGAGAACTACATGGGGTTTCCAACCGGCATTTCCGGCTCTGATCTTGCCTATCGAGGACAGGTACAGAGCATCAAGTTCGGTGCGCGTTTTGCAGCACCCCGCACGGCGCGCAAGCTGGAGGTGGTGAAGGACGGCTACCGGATCCTTCTGTGCAACGGGAATGACATCTGCTGCAAATCCATCGTGATTGCCACAGGTGTGCAGTACAGGCGGCTTTCGCTGAAGCGGCTGGATGAGTTTGAGGGGGCCGGCATCTACTATGCGGCGACCGAGCTTGAGGCGCGGTTCTGCAAGAACACCGAAGCCGTGATCATCGGAGGTGGCAATTCCGCCGGGCAGGCCGCGATGTTCCTGAGCCGCCATGCGGAACATGTGCATGTGGTGATCCGCAGGCCCGATCTTTCCGAGACGATGTCCAACTATCTGTTGCAGCGGTTGGAGAATGACGCGCGGATCACGATCCATACGGAGAGCGAGGTGACGGCTTTGGCGGGTGACGGTTCGCTGAAGAGTGTGACGCTGACGCATAAGCCTTCAGGTGAGACGAAGGAGATCGGGACGGAGGCCTTGTTCGTCATGATCGGTGCGGTGCCTTTCACGGACTGGCTGGACGGGCATATCGCACTGGACGAAAAGGGGTTTGTGCGCACTGGCGAGGCTGTCGGTGGCAAATCACCCTTCGAGACGAGCTGCCGCGGGATCTATGCGGTGGGCGATGTGCGCTCCGGTTCTGTGAAGCGTGTGGCCTCAGCCGTGGGCGAGGGCTCGGTCGTGGTTTCCGCCGTCCACAGCTATATTGCAGAGGCATTGCCAGCGGCGGAGTGACCGGTTTGAGGCGGGTAGGCCTTGGGCCGTTTCCGGTTGAGACCGGTTCGTCAAAGCCCTGATTTGGGCCGTTGGCGACAAGGTGTGTCCGGGTATGTTGGAAGCGCTCTAAAATATGTGATCCGCGCCGATGATGCCATGGCCGCGATCTTCGATGTAGTAGCCATCCACGAAGGGATTATCGCTTTGGGCGGTTACCCAGCCCGTGCGGCCCTCCAGAAAGTCAGCGGCCTCCGCATCCTTGCGGATATCGAACCAGTGGCTGCCATTATCGGCGATCTGGATGCTGCGCTCCAGCGGGGTGTCATCGCTTTCGCGCCAGATCTTGAGGTTTACGTTGGCCTCTCTAAAGCCTTCAAGCACGGGGCTGATGTTGGAGAGAACAAGCATTGAGCCGCCGCGATTGACGATAGGCGCCCATTTGAAGGTGCCCGGTTTGTCGAGGAGTTTGATGTTGGGCACCTTGGCCGCGAAGCAGATGTTGCTGGGAATATCGTGCTTGGCCGGGTTGCCGAGATTGAGGCCGAACTTCAGCCGCGCCGGAAGCCTTCCTTCGCCCCTGAGCGTGATGCGCACATAGCTGTTGCTCTCCGCCTTGAAGCCGATCTCGTTCAGCATTTTCGCGATATCGAGATAGCGAAGGCGTTGGGCATCACCCTTTATCTCCGCACATTCGGGAATGCGCGCCAGATGGGTGCCATCCGGGGCGAAGAGATCGAGATCGCAGGCGATATCGGATGGTGCAAAGATCGGATAGATCGCTAGCTGCGTATAGGCCCCATCTTCGGCAAAGAGAGGGAAGACAACAACGCTGTCAGCAAGGATGGCCGGGTCCGGATTTGTCCAGTAGGCGGCCTCATCTGTCTGGTGCTGCGTGTCGTAGTAGGAGTGCGTGATCGACGTGTTGGACCAGCCCGCATCGAAATTGCCTGCCACAAAGCGCGGAAAGAAGCCCTGAAGATCGTGGCGGATCTTGGCCGTGCCCTTCTCGCCGCCAAGGAAATCCTTCTCTTCACCATCCATCAGGAAGAGAAATTTCGTCTCATATGGTGCTATGCTGCCCAACGGCAGGCTTTTGGTGCGGGTTTCACCGTTCGTGTTGATGATCTCCACGTCCACCGATTGCTCGTCAATCGCGAAAGGGCCGTTGACGAAGGAGATATAGGGGTGAAAGCCGGGATCGGGCGAAAGATCGAAACCTGTCTCCGGTACGGCAATTGCGGAAGCCTCCTTCAGATCTTCAAAATCATTGTAGATCCGCCCGCAGGTGTGGACGAATGTAGCACTTTCCTCTGAATTGAAGCAGACGACGAAGGCCGGATAGGGGAACACCATATCCTGCGTGGAGAATACCTCGATCTCTATGGAGCCTCTGAAGTCGTCTTCCCTTCCAATCTCCTCCAGGAGATCCTGCACGGAGATGCGGTAGGCCCGTACTTCATTGATCACTCTGAAATTTCGATTGATCACCTCGCCGCCTTCGCTGCGCAGCGTGGCGAGAAGCGAGATTTCCTTCATGTTCCGCTTCAGAAGCCAGTAGCCCATGAAGAGAATATCCGTTCCCATCGATTCATTGACAACGCAGGGAAAGACAGCCGAGGAGCGGACAACCGGTTTCTTGCGCGGATCAATGGCCTCTCCGAAAGACTTGGTGGAGGTCAAATGGTCGGCGTAGGTCTTCATCTTTGTACTCCGGAGGTGTCTGCGTTTGCTGGCTTATACAGTTTAAGATGCGAAGGGTCGAATGGAAGCAGGGGCGGCCTTATCCTTGCCCGCAGCCGACGATATTTTTCCATTGTGGCGATTGCAGGACAGATTCCGCAACCTGAGCGGAGCGTGACGCTTGCAGCCTCCGCAGGCCAACCCTATATAGCCCGTCAGACAGTGCGCCCCAAGGGGCGTGCTTATCGTTGGGATGAGGGACGGGGGCTGCTCCGCAGACCCGCACCTCGCAATCGCCGAAGAAGAAGGACAGGATCATGTCGAAGGTAATTGGGATTGATTTGGGAACCACGAACTCCTGCGTGGCCATTATGGATGGCAGTGCAGCGAAGGTTGTGGAGAATTCTGAGGGCGCGCGCACCACGCCTTCTATCGTAGCGTTCACCGAAGATGAGCGCCTTGTGGGCCAGGCTGCCAAACGGCAGGCCGTAACGAACCCCGAGAACACGGTTTTCGCTGTTAAGCGGCTGATCGGCCGCCGGATCGATGATCCGATGGTGAAAAAAGACAAGGACATGGTGTCTTACAACATCGTGGACAGCGGCAATGGCGACGCATGGGTTGAGGCGCGCGGTGAGAAGTACTCCCCGTCTCAGATCTCTGCCTTCACGCTGGGCAAGATGAAAGAGACGGCCGAGGATTACCTTGGCCAGGCCGTCACGCAGGCCGTGATCACGGTGCCTGCCTATTTCAACGATGCGCAGCGCCAGGCAACGAAAGATGCGGGCAAGATTGCCGGGCTTGAAGTTTTGCGGATCATCAACGAGCCGACCGCGGCTGCTCTGGCTTATGGGCTGGATAAAGAGGGCGACAAGACAATCGCCGTTTATGACCTTGGCGGCGGTACGTTCGATGTTTCGATCCTTGAGATTTCCGACGGCCTGTTCGAAGTGAAATCCACCAACGGGGACACGTTCCTCGGCGGGGAAGACTTCGACATGCGGATCGTTGAGTATCTTGCGGGCGAGTTCAAGAAAGAGAACGGCGTAGACCTCACGAAAGACAAGATGGCGCTGCAGCGGCTGAAGGAAGCGGCCGAGAAGGCGAAGATCGAGCTTTCCTCTTCCACGCAGACCGAGATCAACCAGCCCTTCATCTCCATGGATCCGGACACACGCCAGCCCCTGCACCTTGTGCTGAAGCTGACACGTGCCAAGCTGGAAAGCCTTGTGGGCGATCTGATCACACGTTCCATGAAGCCGTGCAAGGAAGCGCTGAAGGATGCCGGGATTGCCACATCCGAGATCGATGAGGTTGTGCTCGTCGGCGGGATGACCCGTATGCCGAAAGTTGCGGCAGAGGTTACGAAGTTCTTCGGGAAAGAGCCGCACAAGGGTGTGAACCCGGATGAGGTTGTGGCGATGGGTGCGGCCATTCAGGCCGGTGTGCTTCAGGGCGACGTGAAAGACGTTGTTCTTCTGGATGTGACGCCTCTCTCGCTCGGGATTGAAACACTCGGTGGTGTATTCACGCGTCTGATCGACCGGAACACGACTATTCCAACGAAGAAGTCCCAGACCTTCTCCACGGCTGAAGACAACCAGAATGCCGTGACGATCCGCGTGTTCCAGGGTGAGCGCGAGATGGCGACGGACAACAAGATGCTCGGCCAGTTCAATCTGGAAGACATCCCGCCGGCACCGCGTGGGCTGCCCCAGATCGAGGTGACGTTCGACATTGATGCCAACGGTATCGTCAGCGTTTCCGCGAAGGACAAGGGCACCAACAAGGAGCAGAAGATCACCATCCAGGCCTCTGGCGGGCTTTCCGATGATGATATCGAGCGCATGGTGAAAGAGGCCGAGGAAAATGCCGAGGCCGATAAGGAGAAGAAAGAGCTTGTCGAAGCCAAGAACCAGGCGGAAAGCCTGATCCACGGCACCGAGAAGTCGGTTGAGGAGCACGGTGAGAAATGCGATCCGACAACGATTGAGGCCATCGAGATGTCGATCCGGAACCTCAAGGAAGTGGTAGACGGCGATGATGCCGGGCTGATCAAGACGCGCTGTCAGGATGTGACAGAGAGCGCGATGAAGCTGGGCGAGGCGATCTACAAGGCGCAGGCCGAGGAAAGCGAGGCTGCTCAGGCCGCTTCCGAAGAAGAGCCTTCGCCGGTGGATGACGACATTGTCGATGCCGACTTCGAAGATCTGGACGATCAGAAAAAAGCCTGATTGATGGGCACGTGCGGCTGGCCTTCCCTTTCGGGCGGGCCAGTTTGCCGTTTTATCGGAGGCTTTTGAGACGATGGCAAAAGCAGACTATTACGATTTATTGGGTGTGGAAAAATCAGCTTCGGAAGCGGAGCTGAAGAAGGCGTATCGCAAGAAGGCGATGGAGCTGCACCCCGACAGAAACGCCGACAAGCCTGATGCCGAGGCCCAGTTCAAGGAAGTGAACGAAGCCTATGATGTGCTGAAGGATGCCGACAAGAAGGCGGCCTATGATCGCTTTGGTCATGCTGCGTTCGAGAATGGCGGCGGTGGCGGCCAGCGCGGTGGCTTTCAGGGCGGCAATGCCGATTTTGCGTCCGCGTTTTCGGATGTGTTCGACGATCTTTTCGGCGGTTTTGCGGGCGGCGGGCAGCGCGGCGGCCAGCGCCGTGCGGTGCGCGGCTCGGATCTGCGCTACAATCTGCGGGTTTCCCTGGATGAGGCCTACAAGGGCAAGCACGCCAATCTGACCGTGCCTTCCTCCGTTGCGTGCGAGGTGTGCAATGGCACCGGCGCCGAGAACGGTGCGGAGCCTTCCACCTGCCCCACCTGTACGGGCATGGGCAAGGTGCGCGCGCAGCAGGGTTTCTTCACGGTGGAGCGCACATGCCCCACTTGTCAGGGCCGTGGTCAGATCATCAAGAACCCCTGTGGGTCCTGTGCCGGTGCCGGTCGTGTGAAGAAGGATCGCTCACTTTCTGTCAACATCCCGCAAGGGGTGGAAACGGGCACGCGCATCCGGCTGGCCGGTGAGGGCGAGGCCGGGCAGCGTGGTGGACCTTCGGGCGATCTTTATATCTTCATCGAGGTCGAGGATCACGAGATCTTTGAGCGGGACGGCACGAATCTTTACTGTCGCATCCCCGTTTCCATGACAACCGCCGCGATGGGCGGAGAGCTGGAAGCGCCGACAGTGGACGGCGGCCGCAGCCGCGTGAAGGTGCCCGCCGGTGTGCAAACCGGCAAACAGCTGCGCCTGCGTGGCAAGGGTATGCCCACACTGCGCGGCGGTTCCTACGGTGATCTCTATATAGAACTTGCCGTGGAAACGCCGGTGAACCTGACGGCGCGCCAGAAGGATTTGCTGAAGGAATTCGAGGCGGAGGCTGCGAATAACAGCCCTGAGACACAGGATTTCTTCAGTCGTGTGAAAAGCTTCTGGGATGGGATGAAGGGCTGACAGCCCGGCATATTGCGCTGCCCGCAAATCATAGCGACTGCGGGCAGCAAAACTTCAGAGCGTCTTTCCGCTAAACATATTCATCATGCCTTTTGATCCATGCCTGACTGTACGGCAGAGCGTCTTCATCGCGTCCGTTGGGCGTGAGATCCAGCAAGTGATAGGCGCCATTCAGCATATCCAGCCCGCGGCCATAAGTGGAGTAGCTGTGGGCAACACGATCGCCGCCAAGGCTATAGAACACGCTTAAGCCCGGGCTTTCGCCTGCATAGGGCTTCTTGCCGTAATTGTAGCCATTGCCCTCCATTGCGCCTTCCGCGTTGAAGCTCACACCGAAATCCTCGCCAAAATTCGTGCTGAGTGTAGAGACCCAGGGCACGCTCCACCCCATCCGCTTGCGGTAGGCGAGCAGCGTTTCCAGTGGTGCGTTGGAGGCCAGCACGAGTGCAGTGTTGCGGGCGGCGAGATGCGCTTCGATCCCTTCGAAATTGTCTGCCCAGAAGGAGCAGCTTGGGCAGCCGTTTTCCCAATCTGGGCCGAACATGAAGTGGTAGACAAGCAGTTGCTGCGCGCCGCCGAAAAGCTGCGACAGCGTTTTTGGCCCCTCTTCGCTTTCGAAAACATAACGAGTGGTAATCTCGACCATTGGCAATGCGCCCCGACGGATTGTCAGCGCGTCGCGGGATTTGGTGAAGGCTTTCTCTTCCTTCAGAAGGGAAACACGCTCTTTCAGCCAGGTTTCACGATCTACGAGATTGGGCATTGGAAAGGATCCTCTTTTCGGATTTGCAAAATGGCAAACACTCAACAATAATATTGACTATTACACGCTGCATATTTAGTCAACAACATTGTTGAGTATTGGAGAACCCTGTGAGCGATCTGAACGCTGTCTTTTCCGCGTTGGGCGATGATACCCGCCGCGCCATCCTTCTGGGCCTGATGGAGGGGGAGCAGCCGCTTTCTCAGGTGGCCCACCCTTTCGAGATGTCGCAAACCGCCGTTACGCGCCATGTGCGCGTGCTGGAGGATGCGGGCCTTGTGCGTGTGGAAAAGCGGGGGCGCGTGCGCCACTGCTCTCTGGTTGCCGCCCCGATGAGCGATGCCGTCTCGTGGCTGGAAGCCTACCGCCCCTTCTGGCAGGGTCGTTTTGAGGCGTTGGCACGCATGATTGCAGATGAGAAATCCGAATGATCGATGTTTTCCGTTCCCCTGCGGGCAGCAGCCCGGTGGTGGTGGAGGCGCTTTTTCCGGCTTCGCCAGAGCGCCTGTTTGATGCCTGGACCAAGGCGGAGGATCTGAAGCGCTGGTTTGGCAATGATCCTTCCCAGCTTGGCGATATAGAGATCGACCTGCGCGAAGGCGGTGCCTGGCGGTTCTACATGTGTGTGGAGGCGGGCAGGCGCGAGTTTCTTGAGGGGTATTACCTCATTGTTCAACGCGCTGAGCTGCTGTCTTTCAGCTGGTGCCACACTGTTGAGATGGAGCCGGGCGCGGAACGCAAAACGCCGCCTTCGCAGGTGACGATCAGCTTCCAGGCTGAAGGGGCTGCCACGCGGATGCGGCTGGAACATCGGGAGATTGTGTTGGCGGACGGGCGGATTGGTGTGCGGCAAGGATGGATCAACAGCTTCGAGGCACTGGCTGCCATACTTGCCGGAGAGGGATAGCCGGGCCCTTCAAGGGCCCGACCATTTGCGTTCAGTTGGTTTTCGGTGCGCTGTGATCGCCATGTTTCATTGTGCCGTGCCCCATACCTTCCTTGCGGGCCATCACGGAAAAGTCGACCGTCATCTCGCCCGCTTGCTCGAAGATGAGCTTGACGGAATGGGTTTCCTCCAGCTTGAACGGCTCTTTCAGGCCCATGAACATGATGTGAAGCCCGCCCTGTTCCAGCGTGACGGTCTCGCCCGCCGGGATCTCGATGCCCTCTTCGAGATGCATCATGCGGGCCACGCCATCGTCGGAAAATTCGGTTGTGTGCAGCATGGAGCGTGCAAAATCGACCTCCACCCCGATCAGGCGATCAGCGGCATCGCCAGTATTGGTGATGGAGAGATATCCGGCACCGGCTTTGGCCATGCGCATGGATTCCATCACATGCGGTTCAGAGATTTCGAGTTTTGCGCCGCCAGCAAGGGCTTGTGTGGCGGAAAGTGCGATAAGAGCCGCTGCGGCGAGCGGTTTGAGTGTGCGTAGCATGAGAATTCCTTCAGACTGACAGACAAGGTTTTTCGGGGTCTGTCAGGCAGGGGGTGAACGGGCGGAAGGGTGGCCCGGCGCTTTGTTGGTCGCAGTGATATTTGCCATTTGCCAGAGGGCCCGCCTGGCAACGCGCGCCGGAAGTTCCACTGCCAGGGGCGGCAGGTCAGCGCCCGCAGCAAGGCGGCATGCCTCGCAACCGCTGCCATGCGCAGTGATATCACTCTCGCCGCAAATCTCGGCGTCGAGCATGACAGCCGCCGCTTCAAGCGCCAGCGTATCCGCCTTTGCGGCATCATGCGCAAAGCCCAGGCTGGCCAGCGCGAGGGCCAGCAAGGCAATGACGATCCGTTGGCGAAAGGCATGCAACATGGCGCGACTGTATCCCTTCAACTGCGCCCTATGCAATCGGTGCGGCATCACGCCTTGTTGCGCAATGTGTATGATACTTGCGTCAGATACCCTCTTCCGGATCCACGGGGGGCGGATCGAAGGGCGGCAGATCGGGGGAAACGGGATCGATGGGAAGGGATGTATCAAGAGGTGTGGATACCTCTGCGGGCAGTTCTTCCACCGGTGCCACAGCGCCCGGCCCCTCCACGGGGGCACCGCTGCCTCCCAGTGAAAGCTCCGGCAGGTTTTCATCCGGCGCGGCTGCTTGAGAAACAGTGGGGATGCCATCCACCTTGCAGAGAGAAAGGGTGAGCGCTGCGGTGAACACCGTATCGCCCTCCGGCTCGTCGAGGCGGTGGAGCGTGTAGCGCACGGCCAGATCCTCGATCGGGCCATCAATACGCCGTTTGCCCCGCAGCCTTTTGACCCATACGAAACCCTTCGCCTGCGCCGCGTCGGACACAATGCAGGAGGCATAGCGCTCTGTTGTGATGCGGCGCGTGGGATTGGCGAGGCGGACCCGCACTTCCGCGAGGTTTTGCCGCGTGATGGAGAGATCGGCAAAGCGGTATTCCACCGCCTGATCCGCCTCTGTGGCTTTGGGCAGATCACCCTCGCATGCCAGGAGGGGCAGAAGGGCGAAGGGAAGGAGAAGGCGAAGCGCCATGCGGACCTCTGAATGGTTCGGGGCGACCCTAGTGTATGCGCTTTTCCGATAGCAAGCCTGCAGCGTGGTGGCTCCGGGCTGCGTGTTCCCTGCGCCACGCCGTCGCGTTCGGGCATTTCCTGGCGGATCCGGGATGGAAGGCGGCGGCTTTGGCCCGTAAGGAGAGGAAAACAGGGGAGTGTGTGATGGCGTGGTCTGCTGCCAGGACGGAAGTGAAAAGCTGGAACGAGTGGGATCCCCTGCGGCATGTGATCGTCGGCCGCGCCACGGATTGCCATATTCCGCCGAACGAGCCCGCGCTGGAAGCCAAGGTGCCCGAAGACAGCGATATGCGCGGCACATGGGGAAAGCGCCCGCAGGAGACGATTGACCGTGGCAATGAGCTGCTGGACAGTTTTGCGGCCATGCTGGAAGGGCGCGGGATACGGGTGGACCGGCCCGATCCGATTGATTTCAGCCAGCCGGTGACGACACCTGATTTCCATACGGAGAGCCAGTTCGGTTGTATGCCTCCGCGTGACGTCCTGCTGACCGTGGGGCATGAGATGCTGGAAGCGACGATGAGCTATCGCTGCCGCTGGTTCGAATATCTCTGCTACCGCCCGCTGATGCAGCGCTATTTCGATGAGGATCCGAAATTCCGGCATGAGGCGGCGCCCAAGCCGCGGCTGACGGATGCGGATTATCATGCCGATTATCTCTCCGAGAAAATTGGTGTCGAGAAACGGCTGCAATGGGCGGCGGAAAAGCACTTTGTCACGACGGAGGAGGAGCCGCTGTTCGATGCCGCCGATGTGCTGCGTTTTGGCCGCGATCTGGTGGTGCAGCATGGGTTTACCACGAACCTCAAGGGCATCGAGTGGCTGAAGCGGCATTTCCCGGAGCACCGGGTGCATACCGTGAACTTTCCGGGCGATCCCTACCCCATCCATATCGATGCTACCTTCACGCCGCTGCGTCCGGGCCTCATCCTCAACAATCCGCAGCGGCGTCTACCGGAGGATCAGCGGGGCATGTTCGAGAAGAACGGGTGGGAGATCGTGGATGCCGCCCAGCCTGCGCATAACAGTCCGCCGCCGCTGTGCTATTCCTCCACATGGCTGTCGATGAATGTGCTGGTGCTGGACCCAAAGACGGTCTGCGTCGAGAAGTCCGAGGTTTATCAGGCCGAACAGATGGACAAGCTGGGCATGGAGGTTGTGGAGGTGGAGCTTCGCGATGCCTATGCCTTTGGCGGTGGGCTGCATTGCTGCACGGCGGATGTATACCGCGAAGGGGAATGCGAGGACTACTTTCCGGGATTGTGAGCAATGGTGGGTTAACACCCACCCTACAGGCGACGCGCGGGACGGATCTTCAAAGTGGTAGGGTGGGTGTTAACCCACCGTTTTTCGTGGGAGGGTATGGGACGCACTGACTTCGGAGGATTGCGATGGGCATGACCCTGAAAAAGAAACTGGCGGAGCCGGGGCGATTGCTCAACTGGCAGGTCTGCGTGATCCCTTCGGCTGTTTCCATTCAGGCCATGGCGGCGACGGGTACGGATATCGTGATCATCGATCAGGAGCATGGGCCGATCGGTGCGGAGGCCTTGCATGCCATGATCACGGCCACGCAGGGCACGGGTTGCGCGCCGATGGTACGGATACCGGAAATCGGCGAAGCGCATGTGAAGCGGGCGCTGGATGCGGGTGCGGAGGCGATCTGCTTTCCACTTTTGCGCACGGCGGAGGATGCGCGGCGCTGCGTGGCCTCGCTGCGCTATCCACCCGAGGGCACGCGCGGTTTCGGGCCCTTCATCGCGCATTCGCGCTGGCAAGTTGCGCTGGAGGACTATGCCACAGGGCCGGGCGCGGAGACGGTATGTCTGATCCTGATCGAGACACGGGATGCGCTTGAGAACATCGAGGAGATTGTCGCTGTCGAGGGTATTGACGCCGTGGTGATCGCCACCTTCGATCTTTCCACCGATCTCGGCGTTTCGGGCCAGATGGAGCATCCTGTCATGCAGGAGGCTGTAGCGCGTATCGAGAAGGCAGTTTTGGGGGCGGGGCTGCCTCTGGGCGGGATTGCCTTCACGGAGGAGGCGGCGAACACCCTGCGCGCCAAAGGCTACCGCCTGCTGGGTGGAGTCGATCTGATGTGGCTGAAGGGCGCCGTGGCAAAATCTGTGGAGTGGCTGAAGTGAGTGAAGAACCAAACGGTACATTGTGCCTGCAAACCATCGCGATGCCTGCCGATACGAATGCCAATGGCGATATTTTCGGCGGCTGGCTGATGGCGCAGATGGATCTGGGCGCCTCAGTTCTCGCCCGCACGCGCAGCCGTGGCCGCGTGGCCACCGTGGCCGTGGAAGCCATGACCTTCATGAAGCCTGTGCATGTGGGCGATCTGGTGACGATCTGGGGCAAGATGCACATGGAGGGCCGCACCTCCATGCAGATCTCCGTCGAGGTGTGGGTGACGCGCCAGCCGGAGGGCCGCCTGATCCGCATGACGGAGGCACGGTTCGTATTTGTGGCCGTGGATGAGGCTGGCGAGAAGCGGGCACTTCCGCCTGACTGAGCGATCTGCCGCAGGCGGCGGCATTGCCAATTGCGCCCGGGGTTTTAGAGTGGCCACAGATTTCCCTCGAAAGGCAGTCCCATGACAGATGCTCTTCCCGCACTCTATGCGCTCGCTCTCTATTCCGGCCTTCTGGGCCTCATCTTTTTCTGGCTGCTGTTCACAGTTGGCAAGGCGCGTGGCGATCTGAAGATCTCCATCGGGGATGGTGGTGATCCCTATATGATCCGTGTGATGCGGGGGCAGGCAAATTTCGTGGAGAATGTACCGCTGACGCTGGTGTTTCTGCTGATCATGGCGCTGATCGGCACGCCTGCCTGGGTGATCCATCTGTTCGGCATCGCACTCGTGCTCGGCCGTATCTTTCATGCGCTGCATTTCACGAAACGGGATGCGCCTGGCTGGCAGCGTGCGGCCGGGGCCGGGCTGACAAACCTATCGCAATTGCTGATCGCTCTCGGGTTGATCACCCATGCGGTTGCGGGGCTCTTCTGATGGCAATGGATCTGGAGGCTTTGGCCGGGCAATTGCTCGATGCTGCCAGGCATGCGGGGGCCGAGGCAGCGGATGTTCTGGCCGTGGAAGAGGGCGGCACCTCGATGGAAATTCGGGGTGGCGCGCTGGAGCAGGCAGAGCGGGCCGAGGGAGTGGAGCTGGGCCTGCGTGTGCTGATGGGCCAGCGGCAGGCCTGTGTTGCCATCTCCGATACGCGCGCTGAGGCGATTGCCGAGATGGCGGAGCGGGCCGTTGCGATGGCCAGGGAGGCGCCGGAAGATCCTGATATCGGGCTGGCCGCACCTGAGCAGCTTGCCAAAGGCTGGGATGTCGCGGCGCTGGAGGCCGAAGATCTTACGGCCGCGCCCACACCGGCAGAGCTGGAGGATGCGGCGCGGCGGGCGGAGGCAACCGCTCTGGCAACTGCCGGCATCTCTCAGGTTTCCGATGCGGGAGCGAGCGCTGGGCACACGCGCCTCTTTCTGGCCGCGAGCAACGGGTTTTCCGGTGGTTACGGGCGCACGAGCTTCAGCATTTCCTGCGTGGCGATCTCTGGCGAGGGGCTGGAGATGGAGCGCGATTATGCCTTTGACAGCCGCATCCACCTCAGCGATCTCGATAGCCCGGAAAGTATCGGGGCGCTGGCGGCAGAGCGGGCGCTGGCGCGGGCTGGGGCCAAAAAGCCGCCCACCGGCGCCTATCCCGTGCTGTTCGATGAGCGTATTTCCTCCAGCCTGATCGCGCATCTTCTGTCTGCGATAAATGGTGCATCCATTGCCCGGGGCACAAGCTGGCTGAAAGATGCGATGGGCGAGGCGGTTTTGCCCGAGGCGCTTTCGCTGGCAAAAGATCCGCACCGCCCGCGCGTCAGCGGCTCCCGCCCCTTCGATGCGGAGGGGCTGCCAATGGCAGAGCGGGCGCTGGTGGAAAATGGTGTGCTGAAATCATGGGTGCTGGATCTCGCCTCCGCCCGCAAGCTGGGCATGGCACCCACGGGTGATGCGGTGCGCGGCTCTTCCGCGCCGCCTTCACCGGGCATTGGTAACCTGTCTTTCACGCAAGGCAGCCAGAGCCGGGAGGAGATGCTGGCCGAGATGGGCGAGGGCCTTCTGATCACCTCGCTTATGGGAGCCTCGATCAATCCCAATACAGGTGACTATTCGCGCGGGGCCTCCGGCTTCTGGATCCGCGGCGGCCAGATTGCGGAGCCGGTGAACGAATGCACCATCGCGGGCAATCTGCGCGAAATGCTGATGACGGTGGCACCTGCGAACGATGCGCGCATGCATCTTTCGCGCCCTGTGCCTTCGATGCGTGTGGAGGGATTGACGATTGCCGGTAGCTGACGCGGCCCTTCTGGAGGAGGCTGCGGCGGAGGCGGGCGCGATCGCGATGCGGTACTTCCGGCGCGATCCGGAAGTGACGATCAAGCCCGATGACAGCCCGGTAAGCGAGGCCGATCTGGCGGTGAATGCCATGCTGGAAGCGGAGTTGAAGGCGGCGCGGCCCGATTACGGCTGGCTTTCCGAGGAGACGCCGGACACGGAGGCACGGCTTTCGGCGGAACGCACGATTATCGTCGATCCGATTGATGGCACACGCGCTTTCATTGCCGGGCAATCGGCATGGGGTGTGGCGCTGGCCGTGGTGGAGGCGGGGGAGGTTATCGCTGCTGCCTTCCGGATGCCCGCACAGGATAAAACATATATGGCGCAAAAAGGCGGCGGCGCGACGCTGAACGGAGATGCGCTTGCCGTTTCCCGGCGCGAGGCCGTGGAAGGTGCGGATATCCTTTCCAACAAGACAGCGCTCAAGGCGGAAAACTGGGCGCGGCCCCTGCCGAAGGTAAACCCGCACTTTCGCCCCTCCCTCGCCTATCGGCTGTGCCTTGTGGCAGAGGGACGTTTCGATGCAGCACTCACGTTTCGCGATGCGTGGGAGTGGGATATCGCGGCGGGTGATCTGATTTGCCGCGAGGCTGGCGCGGAAGTGCGCACCACCGGTGGAGCAACGCCGCGTTATAACTCCCCATCGGCCAGCCAGCCGGGGCTGATCGTGGCGGGGCCGCCCCTTTATGCGGATCTGCGGCGCTATCTTCGGTAGCGGGCCTTTGTTTGCGGTTGCTGCAACCGGGCAGTTGATCTGATAGAAGATGTCTGGAACTCACTGGCGAACGAAATGGATTGAAAGATGGATTGGCTCACCTTCGCAGGATTTACAGGTGCCGTTATTGCCGCCGCATCCACAGGTGCCGCATTTCCGCCGGGCCAGTGGTATGATGATCTGGATAAACCGGGCTGGACCCCGCCAAACTGGCTCTTTCCACTGGCATGGACAGCGCTTTATGCAGCGATTATCTTTGCAGCGACCCGTGTTGCCGCAACGCCGGATCCCGCACCCGCCCTCGCCTTCTGGGCCTGCCAGATTGCCTTCAACGGGCTGTGGACACCCGTTTTCTTCGGCCTCCGCAAGCTCGGCGGCGCGCTGATGGTGATCGCGGGGCTCTGGCTCTCCGTTCTGATCACGCTCATCCTGTTTTGGCAGGCCGATACGCTCTCGGGCGTGCTTTTTGTGCCCTATCTCATATGGGTGAGCTACGCAGGAGCGCTCAATTTCGACATCTGGCGCCGAAATCGGGCGGGCAGTGCTGCCACGCCCTGAACGCCTTTTCGGCCGATATCCTGCAGAATGGTATATAACGGCCTGCGGGATTAACTCTTGATTTACCATAAACCGCCTACCCTCCGGCAGATGCACGTGCGCACCGCGGCGCCTGTGCATCACTGCGGGAGAGAGGCGCTTCATGTCAGACGAGATTTTGATCCATACAGGCCTGTTCAGCCCACCTCTGGTTGCAGGCCGAATATCCGACAAGATGATGCAGACAGTGCTGATCGTCGGGGCCGGGCTGGCCGGGGCCGTCTATGCCCGCGTCCTCGCCGAATACGGCCTCAAGGTACATGTTATCGATCAGCGCGATCACATCGCCGGAAATTGCTATGATTATCTGGATGCAACGGGTGTGCGGGTGCACAAATACGGCCCCCATCTCTTCCACACTTCGAACCAGCGGGTGGTGGAATGGTTGTCGCGTTTCACGGACTGGATCCCCTATCAGCACAAGGTTGTGGCCCGGATGGATGGCGGGCAGGAAGTGCCCCTGCCGGTGAACCGCGCGACGGTGAACGCTGTCTTCGGCACCGATCTCAAAACCAGCGCGGACGTGATGGCATTCCTGAAGGGCAAGACAGAACACCGGGCCCAGATCCGTACGGCGGAAGATCACCTCTATGCGCATATAGGGCCGACACTCACCAACTTCTTCTTCCGGCCCTATACCCGCAAGATGTGGGGCACCGATCTGCAGGATATGGATGCCGCCGTGGTGCGCCGGTTGCAGATCCGCATGGATGACGAAGACAGGTATTTCCCCGGAGATACCTTTCAGGCCTTGCCGAAGGATGGCTACACGGCACTCTTCCAGCGGCTTTTCGATCACCCCGAAATCACGGTGGAAACAGGCAAACCGTTTGAGAGGAAGATGCTGGCAGACCACGACTACTGTTTCTCTTCCATGCCGATCGACGCGTTTTACGACTATCAGCTGGGAGAGCTGCCCTACCGCTCCATCCGGTTCCACACCTCCAGGGTGGCGCGGGCGCAGGCACCCCGGCACGTGACAATCAACTACACCGATGATGGCCCGTTTACGCGGGAAACATGGTGGCACAACCTGCCGGGCCACTGCCGGGAAGAGGGCCAGGATGTGCCGGTAACGGTAGAGGAGCCCTGCGACTACAAGGATAACGGGATGGAACGCTACTATCCCGTCAAAACCCACGATGGGCGCTACGACAAGCTTTATGACCGCTACAAGATGATGGCGGATGCGGAGCAGAACCTCTCCTTCATCGGGCGCTGCGGCACCTACCAGTATCTCGATATGCATCAGGTGGTGAACCAGTCCCTCACTGGCGCGGGCAAGTGGCTCAGCCTCCACATGTCCAATGCTGCCTGAACGAACGGCACAGAAACCTGCTCCGCGCAGCCTCAAACCGACAGGACCAGAAGCCATGAAGCTGCAAGAATTCCCAAAGCCGGGTAGCTGGCAAAACGATCCCCGATCTGCGGCGCCTTATGCGATCTACTTTGATTGGCAGCTTGATCTCAGGGCGGGCGGGCCGCCGGGATACCTGGCAAATCTGGCAGCGGGCCTCAAGGATATGGGAGAGGCGGCACCGGTTGATCTGATCACCCGGGCGTCGGATACAAACACTTCCGGGTCGCAGTTCCTCAATGCCACCTTTGGAAAGAGCAAGGCTCCCCTCTTCTCCACCCCAAAACGCCGTGAAACCGATTTTGCGGAAACCGATCAGTCCGAGGCGACCGTGAAGGCGCTTCGCGAAGCGGCTTTCGTTGCCCGGCCGGACTGGATGCACCTCGCCCCCGACAATCTCCGCCGCCTCGATCCGCAAGCCCGCAGAATTGTTCATGTTCACACGACCATCGATGTGATCAAGGCACACACAACGCTTGTGCGCCACGGCTGTCGGCACAAGGTCAAGTTGGCGCTGACAACGCATTGCCCGGAAATGCCCGCCAAGGAATGGTCGGAGAAAGCGTATTCCGAGGGCGCGGCAGCAGAGGCTGCCAATCTCTATTTTCACAACCACAGATTCCTCGATCATCTGGCGCTGCATCACACGGATATCCTGATCTTTCCGTGCGAAGAGGCGATGGAACCCTACCGCTCCACCTTCAGCGATTTCGAAAAGTGCTTCGGCCAGCGCGATACCCGCTTCGTCCCAACCGGCGCACAGCCGCTTGTCGTCTCCACTCCGCGTGAACAAACCCGGGCCGAGCTTGGCCTGGGCGAGGCTTTCACCGCCTGCTACATCGGCAGGCACAATCGTGCCAAGGGCTACCACGTCCTTGCGCGCGTGGGTGCAGCCCTTCTGGAAGAGGAGGCTGATCTTGCCTTCCTCATCGGCGGTACTCCCGGCCCGCTGCCCGCGCCGCAGCATCCCCGGTGGATCGAATATGGCCGTACCGAGCAGCCAGGAGATCTGTTGGCCGCAGCCGACGTATTCGTTCTGCCCAATCTGCAGACCTATTTCGATCTGATGCTGCTCGAAGTGCTTTCCGCAGGCAAGATGGTGATCGCGGCCCGCACCGGCGGAAACCGTTATTTTGAAGGGCCGAGCGATGGCCTGATGCTCTACGATACAGAAAGTGAACTCGCCGCTTCCCTGCACGCCGCCAAGGCGCTTTCTCCCGAGGAAAGGGAGGCGCGGGGTGCTGCCAACAAGGCGCTTTACGAGGCCCGCTTCACGCCTCGCGCGTTTGCCCGCAACTACGTGGATACGCTGGAGACGATCTCGGCTGATTATCCCGCCAACCCACACAGGGCGCGTAAGAAAATCGCGGTCAAGCGCCCGGCCAAGGTGTCTGTTATCGTGCCCGTCTATAACGTGGAGCCCTATCTGGAAGCCTGCCTCGCCTCCATCGCGGCGCAATCCCTCAAGGAGATAGAGGTTCTGGTCGTCAATGACGGGGCGACGGATGGCAGCCCTGAAATCATAGACCAGTTCGTGAAAGGAGATCCGCGCTTCCGCCGTCTGGACAGGCCAAATGGCGGCCTTTCAGCGGCGCGCAACACCGGGCTGGATGCGGCCACCGGCACCTATATTGCCTTTGTGGACAGTGATGATCAGATGGCTCCGGATATGCTGGCCCGGATGTTCGCAGCCTGCGAAGAGCAGGGCACACGGCTGGCTGTGTGCGGTGTGCAGCATATAGATGCCGATGGCGCGCCGGGGGCCGCCGTTACGAGTTTTATCGAGGATCAGTGCGTTTACCCAAAATGGCAGAACGGCACGATCGAAAGCTCGGTGGAAACGCTGAGTGCGATATTTCCGAGCGCGTGGAACAAGCTCTACCATCGCAGCCTTTTTGATGATGTGCGCTATGATCACGGCCTCTATTACGAGGATCATCCCGTTTTCTACAAAACCTTCCTCAGCCAGCCGAGCTTTGCCTATGTGAACGCACCGCTTTACCAGCACCGCGATAGCGGTGATGCGCGGATCACCAAAGATGGTTCCCGCCGCGTTCTGGATGTGTTTACGGTTCTCGATATGCTGGAAAGCATCTTCCGCTCCCGTGTTAACCGCGGAGAACTGCGTCTGACCATGGCAAGGCTCATCCTCCGCCTCGTCTGGGAACGGCTCTGGACAGTTGATGATCAGCGCACGCGGTTTCGGCTGGCCGAGCAGGCGGTTATGCGGTTCGCCGCCCATGAACTTACACAGGAAGAGATCAGCCGTCAGCGCGATGCCGTGATCGACAAAAGCTTCGTGGCCGAGCTTTTCGAGATTGCCGAGAGCGGTGAGTGGACAAAACCCTCCAAGGTGAATGCGTCGTTGAGCGCCCGCATTTCCGTGCGCGATGCAACCCCGAGGCCTCTCAAACGTCCCCACAAGATGGTCGGGCTGGATACCGAGGCCGGGTTTCTGCTGGTTCACCCGCAATTGGAGAGAACGACGACAGCCGAGATACTGGGCCTCGGGTTTTTCGGTCCCGGAGAACTGTCTTTCGCGCTTTCGGTGGAGCATCAGGCTTCTGCCGATGTCAGCTTTCGGGTGCGTGCCGCACCTGCCGCCGTGCTTGAAGAAAGCCAGCTTCTTGGCGATGAAAGCCCCATCTGGCTGGCGGATACCGGCTGGATCACCCTCTCTGCATATCAACAGAAGAGCCACCGCCTCACGATCCCTGAAGGCAGCCCGACCCTTGCGATATACGTGCACACAAGACTTGCAGAAGGCGCAAGCATGCACCACGCTTGGGCACGGCTGCGCGATATCGAAGTGTCACCTCTCTCCGAAAAACAGCTTTAGTAAGTGCTGCTCGCCTATCCCGAAAAGGATCAAGCCTAGATGTCTGAAAAAGTCCTGCGTCTCCATGTTGGATACCACAAAACAGGGTCCTCCAGCACGCAGATTGCCTTGGCCGAGGCCTTTGATGAGGGGCACCTTCCGGTGCTTTACCCGCGCGCGGGGCGGTTGGAGAACTGGGCCTTCGCACACCAGCAGCTGGTGGAAGATCTGCGCTATGGCAACACTGACTCTCTTGATGCGATCGTCAAGGAGCACAGGGCGGAGCCGGAAAAGCCCATCCTGATCTCCAGCGAGGATTTTTCGATGCCGGAGGCGAGCTTCACGCTTGCCATCATGCGAGAGGCCTTCCCCGATCATCGGCTGGAAGTTGTGGCGGTTCTCCGCAATCACGTCGACTGGATGCGCTCTTACTACATGGAGCGTGTTAAAAGAGGCTCGACACGCCTGGACCCGATGCTCTTCTTTCAGGAAAACCGGCATATCCGCGCATTTGCACCGGTGCTCCGGCTGGCCCGTTCGCTCGGGGCAGAGCTTACGGTGCTGAGCTACGATGATCTCACTCTGCCCAACGATCTCTTCCCCGTTCTCACCGGCACGGAAATGCAGGTGGAGGCCAAATTCAACTGGAACAAGAGCCTCTCGCCGCAAGCCACATTCGCGGTCCGCAAGGCGTATCTCACCGGGATCGCCAAGAGGGCCAAGGTAAGCGATGTGATCCACAACGCGTTTGTTCTGGATAACAAGCTCCGCCCGCTTCTGGAGAAGGTGGATATCTACTCTCAGGTGGAAATCCAGAACATATTCGATTTCTACGCAGCGGATCGCGCCAGCATTAATGAGATTGCGGGGCGCACCTTACTGTCGGAGGATGTACCGCAAGCAAAAGGCCCACGGCTCGATGCGGATGATGATCCCGAGGCCTCGTATCTCCGCAAGTATCTCTCAATTCCAGGTTAACGCCAAGGCGCTACAAATGTCTGTTTGCGCGGCTGGCTTGCGAGGCGCCGAGAGCTACCAGCGTCGCGGCATCCGTGCCATCAGCATGGAAAGTATCACAGGGTTGCGCAGCCGGTTGAGATCCAGCGCCTCGTGCACCCCCACGGTTTCCTCACCGTTGATCTGCGTTTGGATTGCACTGCGGTTGTAAAACGGTGCGTCCAGCATGGCCTGCACCTGCCGGGGCCGGTAGCCCGCATCCGCCCGTGCCTCGCGCCGCACCTGCCAGAGCCCCCGCGCAAAACGGGCCATCGGCGGGGCTTCCATCTCACGCACGCTGCCATCTTCACCAAATTTCAGGGCCACGGCCAGCGCCGTCCCGTCTCTGCGGGAGGCATCGTAGAATGCGGCTGTTCCACCCGCCACGGGCAGGCGCGCCCATGTCCAGTAGCTGAAATCAGCCTCCAGCGCTGCCGTGCCGAAATTCGCATCGAAATACCCGTGCCCCGTCCAATCCCAACCCGGCCGCTCCACAGAAACCTCGATACGCGCCGTGGGCGCGAAGGGCCGCCAGATGTGGCGGTCTCTCTGATGCAGCGGCACCTCGATATCGGTGATGGCAGAAGGGATCACCCGCACCCTTCCCTTCAGGCGCTGCAGATGCGGGGTGGAAACTTCGTCAAAGTCGATCTCAAGCGCATCGCCTGTCCATGTCAGGGAGCTTGGCCCCACCTCAAAGCGATCCTCGGTTTGCCGCACATGCCGCGCCGCCCGTTCCGTCATCGCCCAGCGCCCACCCTTCCCGTAGAGTGCCACGTTGATGCAGGAGTGGTTCAGCGGCCTCTTTCGCCCCGCCCACCGGTAATATGGCGAAAAGACCGAGCCTATGAAGCCGATGATCGAGATGCCGCGCGTGCCGTCATCGCTAAGCCCGTCGATGTACCACCACGCGTATCCATCCGCATCGACGGTGATGTCGAAGCGCGGTCCTGCAGTATCGCAGCGGCCGCGTGCCGCCCGGAAAGCGCTGCCATCGGCACGCCCGGCCCCGGATGCCCCGCCCCCCCCGCCAGATAGAGGCCCGCTATTTTCGTGCGGGCCTGCGGGCGCTTGAAGCTCGCCATCAGGCTGTGCGGATGCGCCCCGTAGATTGCTCCGCCCATCCCCGGGAAAAGCTGGTCGAAATCCCACGGCGTCGTCAGCGCGTTCTCTGCGGAGGGCGGATCCAGCGTCAGCCCTGCTGCGGCCAGCCGGTTGAAGGTTCTCATCTCGCATTGGCGCATCTCCTGCTCACTGGGCGTTACGCTGTCGCCATCTGCGGGCGCGTTCATGATGATCTGGAAGCGTTCGGGCGTGCGTGCGGGCTGCCTCCGATCATCCCGATCTTGTGCGCACACGTAAATCGTGGGGTCTGCGGGCATCCGGCGCATCTCAAAGAGATCCCTGAACTCCGCTGCATAATCGCCGCCAAAGAAAACCGTGTGATGCGCCAGATCAAAACCTTTCGGAGCGCCGGAAAACGTCCAGACATAAGCCGAAAGAGAGCGTTCGTGCCGCCTGACCTGCCGCGCTGCCGCCCGCACATCCGCGCCCATCAGCCCGGAGGCCAGCGCGCTGGGATTGCCGTTGAAGACCACTTGGTTGGCCTGCAACACCTCGCCGGAACTGAGGCGCACACCGGCCACCCTGCCAGCCTCCACCACAATCTCCTCCGCCGGGGTGGCGTAGCGCAGCTCCACCCCGCGCGTTTCCGCAAGGCTTTCGATTTTGGCCGCCAAAGCAGCCATTCCACCCGTCACCAGAGAAACACCCCGCGCTTCCGCCTGCCAGATCAGGCTCAGAAGAGCTGGGCTGAGGAACGGTGAGCCGCCCACATAGGTCGCATAGCGCCCGAAAAGCTGGCAAAGGCGCGGGTCGCGGAACTGGCGGCCAAGATCGCGCCACATGGTGGAAAGCGGGCGGGCAGCGGCCAGAAGCCGGGGCAGAACGGGCGCGAGCGCCAGGGTTACGCGCAACGGGTTTGGGTTCGGGTTGCGCATCATCGGCGCATCCAGCTGATCGAACAGAAAGGCCGTGCGCTTCCGAAAGGCCCGGAAGGCCGCAGCATCTTCCGGCCCTGCAAATTCTCGAATGGCAGCTTCGGAGGCCGCAGGATCCGCGAAGAGATCGAGAGAGGTGCCATCGGGCCAGTTGTGCCGCGCGAGAAGTGTTGCGGGGTGCAGATCCAGATGATCGTCGAGCGCCTCACCGAGTGTCTCGAACAGCTCCTCGAAAACCCAGCGCATGGTAAAAACGGTCGGCCCTGCATCCACCGGCCCTGCCGCCGTTCCCACAGTTCGCATCTTGCCACCCGGCCCCGAGGCTTTCTCCAAAAGCGTCACGGCGTGCCCGTGATGTGCCAGTTCCAGCGCCGCAACCAGCCCGCCTATCCCGGCCCCCACCACAATGGTGCGTTCCATTTGCGTTCTCAAGACAGGCTCCGTGATTGACAGGTTGCGTAGATATGTCCACACTAGTTGACACATATACTGTCACATTGAATGGACAGCTGTAAACACTTCAGGGGGCCGCAAGATGCAGGACCGGATTGAAACCGCACTCAAGGCAGCCCTTTCCGCGCCCGTTGCGCAACCTGCACCACCACAGCTTGCGGCTGCCCTTTCACATGCTGTCTTTTCCGGCGGGGCGCGTGTCCGGCCGCAACTGGCCCTCGCGGTCGCTGCGGCGTGTGGCGAAGATCAGCCCGGCTTGGCCGATGCCGCCGCGATTTCCATTGAGATCATCCACTGCGCCAGCCTTGTGCACGACGATATGCCCTGCTTCGATGATGCGGATCTTCGGCGCGGCAAACCCACTGTTCACAAGGCCTTTTCAGAGCCGCTGGCGCTTCTTGCGGGCGATGCGCTGATCGTGCTGGCCTTTGATGTTCTGGCCTCTGCCAGCATGGCCACACCCACCCGCACGGCCCCCCTTGTCTCCCGCCTTGCGCGGGCCACCGGCATGCCGGGCGGCATCTGCGCCGGGCAGGGCTGGGAAAGCGAGGCTTCTGTCGATCTTTCCCATTATCACCAGTCCAAAACCGGTGCGCTGTTCGTTGCTGCCACCACGATGGGTGCCATCTCTGCTGGTGCAGATGCGGAGCCGTGGGTGGAGCTTGGTGCGCGAATCGGCGAGGCTTTTCAGGTTGCCGATGATCTGCGCGATGCGCTTCTCACCGAGGCGGAGCTTGGCAAGCCTGCCGGGCAGGACGCTGTGCATGATCGCCCGAGTGCAGTGCTGGAACTGGGTGTGGAAGGTGCCGTGCGCAAGCTTCACAACATTCTTGGCGGGGCGATTGCATCCATTCCCCACTGCCCGGGGGAGGAGCTTCTCTGCAAGATAGTCTCCGCACAGGCCCGGCGCCTGACGCCAACGGGCTTTGAACATCTGGCGGCCTGAGCCATGGCGGCAAGCGCAGGGCCAGATGTATCGCCCGGCCTGCTTTCCCGGCTGAAAGCCGGCTTTTCCCGCTGGCGCGATTCTCGCATCGCAGACCCGAAATTTCAGGCCTGGGCCACGCGTTTCCCGCTCACTCGGCCCATCGCCAACCGGCAGGGCGCGCAACTCTACGATCTCGTTGCGGGCTTTGTTTACAGCCAGATTCTCTTTTCTGCCGTCGAAATCGACCTGTTCACCAGGCTGAGGAACGGCCCCCGCAGTCTCCCCGATCTCGCACAGCAAACCGGCTGGCCCGAGGAGGCCCTGCGCCGCCTCCTACAAGGGGCCGCCGCCCTCGATCTCCTCTCTCGCAACCGCGACGAGACTTACGCGCTCGGCCCTCTCGGTGCCGCCCTTCTCGGCGCGCCCGGCGTGGTGGAGATGATCCGCCACCATCATCTTCTCTACGCTGATCTCGCCGATCCTTCAGCGCTTCTGAAGGGCGAGGTGGAGAGCACCAATCTTTCCCGCTACTGGGCCTATGTGCATGGCGCGGAAACCCACGGCATGGAGGCGGCAACCGCCGCACCCTACTCGAAGCTGATGGCCGCAAGCCAAACGATGGTTGCCGCCGAAACGCTGGCCTGCCACCCGATGAAGGGCATCCGCCATCTCCTCGATATCGGCGGCGGCGAAGGCGCGTTTCTCTCCGCGGCGCTCAACGCAACACCCGGGCTCAGCGGCACGGTTTTCGATCTTCCCGCCGTCGCTGATCGCGCCAGAACAGCGTTTGAGGCCAAGGGCCTTGCGGCCCGTGCCAAGGCCGTCGGCGGCAGCTTTCTTTCCGATGATATCCCGCAGGGCGCGGATGCAATCAGCCTCATACGCGTGCTCTACGATCACGGCGATGAAACCGTCCACGCGCTCCTCGCCAAAGTCTTCCACGCACTGCCGGCGGGTGGTCACCTCATCATATCCGAACCAATGTCCGGCGGTGCCAAACCGACGCGTGAGGGCGATGCGTATTTCGGCCTCTACACAGCAGCAATGACAAGCGGCAAGCCCCGATCCGCAGAAACCCATAGCCACAACCTTGCAACCGCCGGTTTTATCAACATTCAGACGCTCAAGCCGCGTCAGCGGTTCATCACACGCGTGATCCGGGCTGAGAAGCCAAAACGGGCGTGAGTAAAACATGTAATGTTTGTTTGACAACTTTTAATGTCAGCTTTACCTTACACTTAATGACCTGCGGAAACGTGAGTCTGTGCCAACAGCCAACGTAAGGCTGCAACGCAAGAAGAGGGGGGATGTCATGCACACCGAAGCCGTTGTACTCACGGCCCCTCAGCACCTTGCCCTTCAGGATGTTGCCCTCAAATCTCCGGGTGTCGATGATATCGTCGTGAAGGTTCGCCACTCCGGTATTTCCACAGGCACAGAGAAGCTGCTGTTCACCGGTCGCATGCCCACCTTCCCCGGAATGGGCTACCCTCTGGTGCCCGGTTACGAATCCGTCGGTGAGGTGGTGGAGGCGGGTGCGCTTTCAGGCCACAAACCCGGCGATCTTGTATTCGTGCCCGGCGCCGATTGCTACGAAGATGTGCGCGGCTTGTTTGGTGGCGCTGCCCGGCATCTCGTGACACCCGCAAGTCGCACAGCGCGGCTTGATCCCGCACTTGGGCAAAACGGTATTCTTATGGCGCTGGCCGCCACGGCCCGCCACGCCGTTGCCGGGCTGGAGACGAACCTGCCCGACCTTATCGTTGGCCACGGCGTGATGGGCCGCCTGCTTGCGCGGATCACCATGGCCGCCGGCAAAACGCCGACAGTGTGGGAGCTGGATCCAGCCCGCCGCAGCGGCAGTTTCGAATACCCCGTGCTTCACCCCGATGAGGACAGCACGCAGTGTTACGAGACGATCTACGATGTCTCGGGCGATGTCTCGGCTCTCAACTCATTCATCATGCGCCTTACCAAGGGCGGCGAGATTGTTCTTGCCGGGTTCTACGCCGAGCCTGTGCAGTTCGCATTCCCGCCCGCCTTCATGAAAGAGGCCCGTTTTCGCGTCTCGGCAGAGTGGGCCCCGCAGGACATGCTGGCCACCAAACTTCTGGTCGATGAGGGAATGCTCGATCTCAACGGCCTCATCTCCCACACCGCTCCGGCCTCCGATGCGCCTGATGCATATCGCACCGCATTCGAAGATCCCACCTGCCTCAAAATGTGTCTCAACTGGGAAGGCTCCGCATGACAGCCCTCGACGACCGCGTTCCGGATCTGACTGGAGACAGCATTTCCTCCAACGACAGCCGCCTTCGCGCAGAGGCCAATGCGCCGCTGGGCGAAGTGCCCATCCGCGAGGCCACCAAGAAAACGCAGATCATTGCGATCTACGGCAAGGGCGGCATCGGCAAATCCTTCACGCTCGCCAACCTCTCCCACATGATGGCGGAGATGGGCAAGCGCGTCCTCCTCATCGGCTGTGATCCGAAATCGGATACAACCTCCCTTCTCTTCGGCGGGAAAGCATGCCCCACGATCATTGAGACCTCTACCAGGAAGTCCCTCGCCGGAGAGCCTGTTAAGATCGGTGATGTGTGCTTCAAGCGCGGCGGTGTTTACGCGATGGAGCTTGGCGGGCCGGAAGTGGGCCGAGGCTGCGGCGGGCGCGGCATCATCCACGGGTTCGAGCTGTTGGAGAAGCTGGGCTTTCATGATTGGGATTTCGATTACGTCCTTCTCGATTTTCTCGGCGATGTGGTGTGTGGCGGCTTCGGCCTGCCGATTGCCCGCGATATGGCGCAAAAGGTCATCGTCGTCGCCTCCAACGATCTGCAATCCCTCTACGTGGCCAATAATGTCTGCTCGGCGGTTCAGTATTTCCGCAACATGGGCGGCAATGTCGGCGTCGCGGGTATGGTGATCAACAAGGATGATGGCACGGGCGAGGCGCAGGCTTTCGCGGGCAAAGTCGATATCCCGGTTCTTGCCTCCATCCCTGCGGATGATGATCTTCGCCGCAAATCCGCAGCCTACCAGATCGTTGGCACGAACCAGACGCAATGGGGCGCGCTTTTCACAGAGCTTGCGGGCAACGTGGCCGATGCCCCGCCAACGCATCCCACACCGCTCGATCAGGATGGCCTGCTTGCGCTGTTCGATAGCGCTACCACCGGTGCCGATTTCGTGCTGGTGCCCGCAACGGATGAAGATATGCGCGGCAAAAACGCACAACCCAAGGAAAGCCTGGAGGTCATTTATGATGATGTCTGAGCTGAGTACCCGACCAAACAACTCGCATTACCAAACCCGTACCAAAACCATACCAAACCCAGCTTTCGGGCTCCGGGCGGGCAAAAGGCAGAGATGAGCGAAGAGATAGCATATGACGCCAGCGCGGACGTGCCGTTAATCACCGGTACAGATCGTCCCGAAGAGCCAAGCCCGCCTCCCGAGGGAGGCGCGGGCTGCCACGCTGGTGCCACCGAGATGCGCAAGGCCGCCGAGATGGCAGGCAATTCCGAACTTCTGGAAGCCTTCGCAAAGGACTACCCCGTTGGCCCGCACGACAAGCCGCAAAGCATGTGTCCTGCATTTGGGTCGCTCAGGGTAGGGCTGAGGATGCGGCGGGTGGCGACTCTTCTCTCTGGTTCCGCTTGCTGCGTCTTCGGCCTAACGTTCGTCAGTCACTTCTATGGAGCGAGACGTAGCGTGGGTTACGTCCCTTTCAACTCTGAATCGCTCGTTACCGGCAAATTGTTCGAAGATATCCGCGATGCGGTGCATGATATGGCCGATCCCGAGAGGTATGACGCCATCGTTGTCACCAACCTTTGTGTGCCCACGGCGAGCGGTGTGCCGTTGCGACTTTTGCCGAAAGAAATCAATGGTGTGCGGATCGTTGGCATAGATGTTCCCGGCTTCGGTATCCCCACCCACGCAGAGGCGAAAGACGTGCTTGCCGGTGCGATGCTGGCCTATGCCCGCGCAGAGGCGGCTGCAGGCCCAGTGCCCCGTCCGAAAGGCGCTGTAATGGATCGCCCTACCGTGGCCCTTCTCGGTGAGATGTTCCCGGCTGATCCGATGAGCATTGGCCAGATGTTATCCCCCCTCGGTCTGGCTACCGGCCCCACGGTGCCCTGCAGGGAGTGGCGCGAGCTTTACGCCGCCCTCGATTGCAGCGCCGTGGCGGCCATCCACCCTTTCTACACGGCAGCCGTTCGCGAGTTCGAGGCGGCGGGCCGCCCGATCCTCGGCTCCGCGCCTGTGGGTGTTGAAGGAACCGAATCGTGGCTCAAGTCCATCGGAAATCTCTTTGGGATAGCGGCGGAAAAGGTCAATGAGACCCTCAACACCCTCCTGCCCCAGATCCGCGCCGCGCTGGAAGCCGCGCCAATTAACGGAAAAATCACCCTATCAGGGTATGAGGGGTCGGAGTTGCTCGTCGCCCGGCTTCTGATCGAAAGCGGCGCAGAAATTCCTTACGTGGGAACGGCTTGCGCGAAAAGCCCCTGGTCCGCTGAAGATGCTGCCTGGCTCGAATCGCGCGGCGTGAAGGTGAAATTCCGCGCGAGCCTTGAAGATGATACGGCGGCGATGGAAGCCATCCGCCCCGATCTCGCCATCGGCACCACACCGGTCGTGCAGAAAGCCAAAGAGTTGGCGATCCCGTCACTCTATTTCACCAACCTCATATCGGCCCGCCCCCTGATGGGTGCCGCAGGCGCAGGCTCCCTTGCGCAGGTTGTAAATGCTGCGATGGCCAACGCCAACCGTATGAAATCCATGAAGAATTTCTTCGAGGGTGTCGGCACGGGCGATACGGCGGGCATTTGGGAAGGCCAGCCGGAATTGCACCCTGAGTTCCGCGCGCGCCACCAGAAAAAGCTGGAAAAACAAGCGCGTAGCGCCAAAGCGGCGGAGATGATCTGATGCTGGTGCAGGATCATGACAGAGCCGGCGGATACTGGGGCGCGGTCTATACGTTCTGCGCACTCAAAGGTTTGCAAGTTGTGATTGATGGCCCTGTCGGCTGCGAAAATCTGCCAGTCACCTCCGTTCTGCACTACACCGATGCGCTGCCACCCCATGAATTGCCCATTGTTGTCACAGGCTTGGGCGAAGAGGAGCTGGGCCGCGAAGGCACCGAAGGGGCCATGAAACGAGCCTGGAAAACGCTTGACCCAGCCCTTCCTGCAGTGGTTGTTACCGGCTCCATTGCAGAGATGATCGGCGGAGGTGTTACCCCGCAAGGCACGAATATCCAACGCTTTTTGCCCCGCACGATCGATGAAGACCAATGGGAATGCGCAGACCGCGCGATGACATGGGCCTTCACCGAATTCGGAATGACAAAGGGCCGGATGCCTCGCGCGATCAAGCGGCCCGAAGGCGCGAAACCCCGCGTCAATATCCTCGGCCCCATGTACGGCACTTTCAACATGCCCTCCGATCTCGCCGAGATCCGCCGCCTGGTCGAAGGCATCGGTGCGGAAGTAAATATGGTGATGCCGCTCGGCTCCCATATCGCCGATATGCCCAAGCTGATTGATGCGGATGTGAACGTCGTGATGTACCGCGAATTTGGTCGTGGCCTCGCCGAAGTGCTTGAAAAGCCTTATCTTCAGGCCCCCATCGGCGTCGCTTCCACCACATCATTCCTCGAAAAACTCGGGGAACTTCTGGGCCTCGATCCCCAGCCCTTCATTGAGGCCGAGAAGCATTCCACGATCAAACCGGTCTGGGATCTCTGGCGCTCTGTTACGCAGGATTTCTTTGCTACCGCCAGCTTCTCCATCACTGCGAACGAGACATACGCGCGCGGCATCCGCAATTATCTCGAAACCGATCTCGGCCTCCCCTGCGCCTTCGCCGTCGCCCGCCAGCCCGGAAAAAAGACGGACAATGAAGAGGTTAGACGCCTGATGCATGAGAAGCGGCCCCTCGTTGTCATGGGGTCGATCAACGAGAAGATGTATATGGCCGAGATGGGTGCAGGCTTCGGCCCCAAGCCCGCCTTCATCCCCGCAAGTTTCCCCGGGGCTGCGATCCGCCGCGCCACCGGCACGCCTTTCATGGGCTACGCAGGCGCTACGTATCTCTTGCAGGAAGTCTGCAACAGCCTCTTTGACGCGCTCTTTCACATCCTGCCCCTCGGCACCGAAATGGACGCTGCGGAAGCTACGCCCACCACGCTCCGCAAAGATCTGCCCTGGGATGCAGAAGCTCAACGTCTGCTGGATGAAATCGTGGCGCGGCACCCGATCCTCACCCGGATTTCGGCCGCCAAATCACTACGGGACGCGGCTGAAAAGGCCGCTCTCGATCAAGGTTCAGACCATGTGGGCATCGACACTGTCGCTGCCCTCGACCCCAACCAGACGCGCAACAGGAAGGAAAGCTGAATGGCACATATCCCGTTCGATCAAGGCCCCGCACGCGGCAAGACCGTGAACTGGGAGTACTCGGTTTATTTCGCGCTCATCCTTGCGATCTCGCTGCCCACAGCGCTGATCCGCATGGTGCTGCCGCGCCGGGGGCAGAAGCGGCGGTTCTTCGTCACCGAAGCCTGGGCAATGGCCCGCGATGTGACGCCCAAGATTTTCTCCATCTGAGAGGGTGGAGAATTCGAGATCCTAAGGGGCAACCCGGATGGATAGCCTTGTTCCCGTAAGGGGCAAGGCACCTGGCCGCGAGGTTCCGCGGCATCGGTCTAACCATCCAGGAGGATAGTTAATGGCTGAAAATACTGGCCTGTCTTTCACAGGCCTGACCGATGACCAGGCGCAGGAACTGCACAGTGTCTATATGAGCGGGCTGTATCTCTTTTCAGTTGTCGCGATTGTAGCGCACCTTGCAGTGTTCATCTGGCGTCCTTGGTTCTGAGGAGCACAACATGGATATGAGCAAGTTCTACAAAATCTGGCTGGTATTCGACCCGCGCCGCGTCTTCGTGGCTCAGGGCGTGTTCCTGTTCTTGCTGGCGGCGATGATTCACCTCGTCCTGCTCAGCACGGGCGCTGATGGATACAACTGGTTTGAGATCGCTGCCGCCGAACGCGCTGCCGAATAAGGCGTGCTTCGGAGGCAATGTGATCACTCCGGTGACCAGCACAAAATCGCTGCGGGCGGCACGCCTCGCCCGCGGCAATTCTAACTGAAACACGGGCGGGGCCCCAGCGGCCTGCCACCAACGCGGAGACGGAAGTATGGCTTTGCTCAGCTTCGAGAAAAAATATCGCGTACGCGGGGGTACGCTGATCGGGGGAAGCCTTTTCGACTTCTGGGTCGGGCCCTTCTATGTCGGCTTCTTCGGTGTCACGGCATTCTTTTTTGCCGCCCTCGGAACTGCCCTTATCTTTGTTGGTGCAGCAATTGGCCCCACATGGAACCCTTGGCTGATTTCGATTTATCCGCCCAAGGTTGAGGCTGGGTTGGCCTTCATGCCGATGAATGAAGGCGGGCTCTGGCAGATCATCACGATCTGTGCGCTCGGTGCCTTCTGTTCCTGGGCCTTGAGGCAGGTAGAGATCTGCCGAAAGCTTGGCATGGGTCTCCATGTTCCCGTTGCCTTCAGCTTTGCGATCCTCGCTTTCGCGACGCTTAACGTGATCCGCCCCATCTTGATGGGTGCCTGGGGGCACGCATTTCCCTATGGGATCTGGACGCATCTCGATTGGGTTTCAAACGTTGGATATACATACGGTAACTTCCACTACAATCCCGCGCATATGATCGCCGTTTCCCTGTTTTTTACGACGACGCTGGCGCTGGCACTTCATGGCTCGCTGATCCTTTCAGCAACCAATCCGAGTGCGGATGAAGTGCGCACTCCGGACCATGAGGATACCTATTTCCGCGATTTCATCGGCTATTCCGTCGGTACGCTCGGCATCCACCGTGTTGGCTTGCTTCTGGCGTTGAACGCAGGCCTCTGGTCCGCGATCTGCATCGTGATCTCCGGCACAATCTGGACGGATGCCTGGGTTGTCTGGTGGGATTGGTGGCTCGACCTGCCCTTCTGGGCTGATCTGTGAGGAGTTGAGAGCAATGGCAATCGAATATCAAAACATCTTCACGCAAGTTCAGGTTCAGGGTCCGGCGGAAACCGGCATGGCTGTGTCTGATGATTGGAACTCCGATCGGGTTGGCGTACCCAGCTTTTCCAAGCTGATGGGCTGGATCGGGAATGCGCAATTGGGGCCCATCCATCTGGGTTTCTTCGGCCTTATCGGTCTGGTGGCCGGGGCGCTCTGGTTCTTTATCGTTGGCCTCAATTTCTGGATCCAGGTGGATTTCAACCCGGCGCTCTTCCTGCGAGAGCTCTTCTGGCTCTCCCTCGATCCACCGGCACCGGAATATGGCCTTTCCATGCCGCCGCTTGATGAAGGTGGATGGTGGCTGATATCCAGCCTGTTCCTTCTGATATCGGTGATGGCCTGGTGGGCGCGATCCTACTCACGCGCACGTGCGCTCGGCCTTGGCTACCATGTGAGCTGGGCCTTTCTTGCAGCGATCTGGCTCTTCCTTGTGCTCGGCCTTATCCGGCCAGTGCTGATGGGCAGTTGGTCTGAGGCGGTGCCTTACGGGATTTTCACCCATCTGGATTGGACGAACAATTTCTCACTGACGTATGGGAACCTGTTTTACAATCCGTTCCACGCGCTCTCGATCGTCTTCCTTTATGGCTCCACGCTTCTTTTTGCGATGCACGGTGCCACGATCCTTGCGGTTACCCGTGTGGGTGGAGACAGGGAAATCGAACAGATCCTGGATCGCGGAACAGCCTCTGAGCGCGCGGGCCTCTTCTGGCGCTGGACGATGGGCTTCAATGCAACGATGGAAGGGATCCATCGGTGGGCCTGGTGGTTCGCTTGCCTCACAACAATTACCGGGGGCATCGGTATTCTGCTTACGGGCACCGTGGTGGACAATTGGTATGAATGGGCCGTCATCCACGGGTATGGGCCAGTCTACCCCGATAATGTGGAGATCCCCGGAACTGGCGGCTGATAAGAGTCGTTAACGCGACATCTCCATGCATCAAAGAACCGCAACTGTGGCTTCACGGTTGCGGTCTTTTTCCATTTAGCTCTAGAATTTAACAGTTTAGAGACGATGCATTCAATAGACGGCTGATTTTTCGTTTGCTGATGATCTAGGATCAACCGATGCCCCAACCGTTCCTCTCGCCCGAAAGACGGCAGCAAGCCGCGCTGGCGCAAGTACTGGAAGCAGCCCTCGAGCTGCTGCAGAAGGGCAGCGCCGAACGGCTGCAAAGGCGGACGGGCGCATTGATCGCGCTTGCAGCAGAAAGCGGTGGAATCGAATACGAACAGGACACGCTCCATGCCGTCGTCGTTCTCCTAGCTCTTGTCGATGATCTGCTTCCAGGGCTTCTCGAGAGCCAATCGGTATCAGGCACCGTAGAACCGCTTGGGATTGAGCTTTCTCTCAGACCAACCTTGCTGGATACGCTTGCGGAGCCGAGGAAGGACCGCGACGCATTGCTTGGTATGTGGGGCTTCGAGAGCAATGTGGTGGACTTGGTTGGTGAATATCTCGGCAGCCAGAACGCACCGGTTGATCGTCCAATTTTTGTGCATTTAAAGCGTTCGGCGCTTTCGAGTGAACTGGCGAATATACCGCCCTTCAAGCCAGACACAACACTCTCGGAAACAGCTGATCCAGACTTTCTGGCGATGGCTCTGTGGAAGCTGATGGCGCTGAAAAGCCAGATGACGGCAGATCACAGCCTGCGGGTAGCTAGATTTTCGCTTGCGATTGCCGAACGGGCCGAAGTGCCGGAAACTGATTTTGATCTTCTTGTGCGCTCTGCTTTGTTGCACGATATCGGCAAGCTGGCATTGCCCGATGATCTTCTCAACAAGAGCAGCAGTCTTGAGTTCGAGGAGCGCGCGCACATCAGAACTCATGCCGCCGTTGGAGAGGCTCTGCTTGCGAGCACACCCGAGTTGCAGACAACAGCGTCAATCGTTGGGCGGCACCACGAAAAGCGTGATGGTTCCGGTTACCCGCTTGGCCTGCAGGGGAACGAGATTGACCCGCTTACCAGTGTACTGACGGCGGCAGATGTATTTGATGCGCTCGCCTATGCGCGCCCGTACAGGGCGGCGCTTGGGCTGGATGAGGTTTTTGCTATCATGACTGGCGACATGGCCTCAGCTCTCGATAGGAAAAACGTTGCTCTGCTGCAGGATATCGTGGCGGCCTGAAGCGTTCTAGCGCCTCAGAACATCCAGCATTGTTTGAACATGCTCAGGGTTGGCGTCTGGCGTGATACCGTGGCCGAGGTTGAAAATATAAGGGCCGTTGGCGAAAGTTTCGCGCAGGTTCATCACGCTACGCTCCAGCATTGGGCCACCCGTGATTAGAAGTGCCGGATCGAGATTGCCCTGCACGCATGTTTTGGGCTGTAAAACGCGCGCAGCCCATGCGGGATCTACGTTTGTGTCAATTGCACAGGCAGCAATGCCGCTTGTCTCGATGAAGCGCTCCACCTTTTCACCGGCTTGTCTTGGGAAGCCTATCACCGGCACGTTCGGATGCACCTGAGCCAAGCGATCAACAATCCGTTTGGCGGGAAGAGTGGCGTATTTCTCAAAGACGGGCCCGGGCAAAGCGCCGGCCCAACTGTCAAACAGCTTCACGACTTCCGCCCCTGCTTCGATCTGACGGATCAGGTACTCGCAGGTTGCTTCCGTGATCAGATCCATCAGCTTATCAAAGGTTTCAGGGTCGCCATACATAAGCTTTCGGGCCGGGGCCTGATCTTTTGTGCCCTGCCCGGCGATCATGTAAGTGGCTACTGTCCAGGGCGCACCGGCAAAGCCGATCAACGCAGTTTCCGCTGGCAACTCTCTTCGCAGAATGCGCACTGTCTCGTAGATTGGGGCGAGTGTCTCGTGGATCGTTTCGACAGGCTTGAGCTTCGCAAAGTCGGCAGCGCTCGTGATGGTTGAAAGCCGCGGCCCCTCTCCTTCGACAAACCAGAGATCCGCGCCTAAAGCCTGAGGAACGAGGAGAATATCGGCAAAGAGGATCGAGGCATCAAAGCCGTAGCGGCGAATAGGCTGGAGCGTGACTTCGGCTGCAAGGTCGGGCCGATAACAGAGATCGAGAAAGCTTCCGGCTTCCGCCCGGGTTGCGCGATATTCGGGAAGATAGCGCCCGGCCTGGCGCATCATCCATGCGGGTGGCGGATCGAGGGTTTCACCGGCCAGAACGCGCAGCAACCGCTTGTCTTCACTCTTCATATTCGTCCCCTGATCTGTCAGATGTAGCCTACAGTTGCGCCTTGCCGAGGGAAAGACATCTTCTGCAATTGCATGGGTTTACGAGGCAAGTTAGGCTCCCGAGATATGAAAAGTGCACACCCTTCCCCGGATAGCCCATTGCGCATCGGAACACGCGGTTCGCCTCTGGCACTCGCGCAAGCATTTGAGACCAGAAAACGCCTGATGGCAGCGCATGATCTGCCGGAAGAGGCGTTCCACATCGAGGTGATCAAGACGACCGGTGATGCAGTGCAGGATAGGCCGTTGAGCGAGATTGGCGGTAAGGGGCTCTTCACCAAGGAGATCGAAGAGGCGATGCTGGCAGGGGCCATCGATATCGCCGTGCATTCCATGAAGGATATGCCGGTGGATCAGCCGGCGGGGCTGACGCTGGATTGTTATCTACCGAGGGAAGACGTGCGTGATGCGTTCGTCTCACTTGAGTTTGCAGGTATCGCGGCGCTTCCGGAAGGTGCGGTGGTGGGCACATCCAGCCTCCGTCGGCGGGCGCAATTGAAAAATCGGAGGCCGGACCTTCAGGTTGTCGAGTTTCGCGGAAATGTGCAGACGCGGTTGCGCAAGCTTAGGGAAGGTGCGGCCTCGGGCACCTTTCTTGCGATGGCGGGGCTTAATCGGCTTGGGCTGAACAATGTGCCGAAGAATCCGATTGAAACGGAGGATATGCTGCCCGCGATTGCCCAAGGTGCCATCGGTATTGAGCGACGGTTGGACGATGACGTGACGGCAGAACTGTTGGCGGCAATTCACCACGGTCCGACCGGGCTTCGCCTCACGGCGGAAAGATCAATGTTGCGCGGGCTTGATGGTTCTTGCCAGTCGCCTATCGGTGGGCTGGCCGTTCTGGATGGTGAATCTCTCGTGCTGAGGGGGGAGATTATTCGCCCGGACGGCTCGGAGGCTCTGTTGGAAACGGTTTCTGGCAATGCGTCTGATGGGGCTGAAATGGGCAGCGAAGCCGCGGCAATCCTGCTCGGAAAAGCGGGTCCCGGTTTCTTCTCACACTGAATTGTCAGGCAGCCTCGCCAAAAATCGTGGCGGTATGCTCAGCCACATAGATGCGCAGCCACGGTGTGAAGATCTCCGGCCGCTGATCCATCTCCTGCCGAAGGGCATCCAGCGTTATCCAGCGGGTTTCCATTACCTCGGCCGGACTGGGTGCAAGAGATGGGCGACCCTCACCCACAAACATATCCACCACTTCATGCTCAATCAGATCCGCACCCACTTCGGCGCGGTATTCAACGCCTTCGCGTTGTGAGAGAGAAAGGTTTTCGATCCCGAGTTCTTCGCGAAGCCTTCGCTTCGCGCAAACCTCGGGATCCTCTCCCCAATGCGGGTGCGTGCAGCAGGCGTTGGCCCAGAGGCCGGGTGTGTGGTATTTGGAAAGGGCGCGGCGTTGCAGAAGGGTTCTGTTTCCGTCCATCACAAAAACGGAGATGGCGGGGTGTTTCAGGCCACGCCTGTGAACCTCCAGCTTCTCCACGGGTTGCAAAACATCTTCTAACCAGGCCGGAATAAGCTGCGTCATGATGCCGGGATGAGGCGTGTGAGATGCCCAATATTCTTTGCCATGATGCGGATATGGGCCCAAGGGCGCGCGCGAACAAGCTTTTTGTTCATGTATGCCTCGAAGGTCAGGCGTTGCACGTCGATATCCCTGCAAAGCGTGACAAACCGCTCGCGCCGGTCGTCGGAACGGTACCATGTATCCTGCATCATACGCAGCACGCGAAACACCATCTTGTGCTCCTTCATGAAGAAGCGCCGGGCGAGTTGGAGATCGGACGCGCGACCCGTGCTGAGGCATGCACTGGCTGCCATCGCGGCGAAACGCCCCCCGATCATGGCATAGTAGATACCTTCGCCGGATGAGGGTGCAACGACGCCTGCAGCGTCGCCAGCCAACACGACATCTTTTCCGTTATCCCATTTCTTCAGGGGCTGGAGCGGGATCGGCGCGCCTTCCCGCCGGATCGTCTCACACCCAGTTAGACCCGATTGCTCCCGCAATGCGGCGGTGGCCTTCTTCAAATCCACACCCTTGATGCCAGAGCCCATGCCCACGCTGGCCTGTGCGCCATGCGGGAAGACCCAGCCGTAGAAATCCGGTGAAATCGTGCCGTCATAGATCACATCGCAGCGGGTAGGATCGTAGCTTTCTACACCGTCGGGGGCGGCGATGATCTCGTGATAGGCAATCACGTATGGGATGCTTTCTCCCCCCGGCACTTCAGCGCGCGCCACATCGGAGCGGGCACCATCAGCGCCGATGATGAGCCTGGTTTTGAGAGGTTGCGCTTCATCCTCGCCGCGGGGGCGATACCAAAGCTGCGTGCCTTCCTTGCCCCTTGTGATCCTAACGAATGTGCCGGTGATCCGCGCGGCTCCCGCCTTTTCAGCACGCGCGCGCAAAAACTCATCGAAATGCTCACGATCCACCATGCCCACATAGCCATTCTCGATCTCTATATCGACTTTCTGGGTACTTGGAGAAATCATGCGCGCGGTATTGATCCGGGCAACAATCTGGCTTTCCGGAATGTCGAAATCCTTGATGAGGCGAGGCGGAACGGCTCCACCGCATGGCTTGATACGGCCCGCACGATCCAGCATCGCAACCTTTGCACCCGAACGCGCCAGATCCTCCGCTGCCGTCGCCCCTGCCGGGCCGCCGCCCACAACGATCACATCAAAATCCATGGTCATTCTCCTGCGACGATAACATTTGGGGTGCGGGGGGCACGGGAAAGCGCCATGCGTGCGGCGAGCGCTGCCGATACCAAGAAAAGCCCGCCTTCCGCGATGAAAACGGTGCCATAGGCCAAAGCATCATTTGTGAAGATCGCTCTTGCCACATCCACGGCAACCGTTCCGGCGAAGGCTCCGAGGCCAAAGGCGATGGCCTGCGCCGCTCCGAACACACCCATGCGCACGCCCTCTTGCTGACTGCGCCCCTGAGAGGCCAGCCCCATCATGGCCGCAATCGCTGCCACGGCAAAACTGCCATTTGCCACGCCAAGCGCCATAACGTTCAGCCCAACAGGCCAGCTGCCTGCACTTTGCCCGCCGATACCGAGGCCGATCAGCGCAAGGCCGGAAGCAATGCAGCCGCCAACCATCCAGGCGCGGGGTTGCCCGGCAAGCCTGCCCTTGAAGACGAGCGTGGAGACAAGAACGAGGATCATTCCGAGCAAAGCGCCCTGATGTTGTTGAGAGCCGAGTGTTGTGCTTTCGCCGGGCGTCATTCCGAATACATGGCCCCCGTAAGGTTCCAGGATCAGATCCTGAGCATTGTAGGCGAACATGGAGGCGAAGACGAAGATTGCGAAGTGGCGGGCTTTCTTGTCAGCCCAAACTTCTGCCAGAATGTGCTTGAGAGGCGGTTTGGTGGAGGGGACCTCCTGCTGAACGGGCAGAACGGAGCGTTCAATACCCCAGACACCAAGTAGTGTGAGGGTGATACCGATGCCGCACACAATCAGCGTGATGATCAGCAGGCGCTCAATGGTGTAGGGATCAAGGTTTGCGCCCACCGTCGCACCTGTTGTCGCCAGCCCAGCCACCATCATGATCCAGACGAGCGGCCCGGCAGCGGCCTTTCGTTCTGGTGCAACTGTTGCGGCGAGCAATGCCAGCAGGTTGGTTCCGGCTGAGCCAATCCCGATGCCAATGAGAAGAAACGCCGGAATGGCGGCAGCGATGCCCAGAGCGGAAGACAAACTCATCAGCCAAACCGAGAGCGTGGCAGAGATGCCGCCGAGTGCGAGGATCAGAACTCCGCCGATAATCCAGGGTGTTCTACGGCCACCGCCATCCGCGCTGTGGCCAAAACGGGGGCGTAGAAACTGTGTGCCGTAGTAGATCCCGAAAAGCGTGCCCGCGAGCATTGCGGGCATTGAGAGTTCCACCACCATCACCCGGTTGAGGGTGGTGGTGGTGAGAACGATGATGGAACCGAGCGTCATCTGCACGAGGCCAAGACGCATTATGCCGATCCAGCTGAGGTGCTTCATGCCATGCCCCCCAGAGCAAATGCCGCTGTCAGCATTCCCAGGACGTAAAGCATAACACCTGTGGCGTTGTACCAGGGTGCAAACGCCTTCGGATCTTTCATCAGCTGGAGCATTGCAAAGCCTTGCGCCAACAGCAGTGCGAAGATGATCAGCGCGTGCCAGTGCTGGCCCCAAAATGCCAGTGCTGCGATGACAACGAACTGAGGAATAGCCATGACCCAGCATGCAAGTTTTGCTGCGCGTTCCGGCCCGAGCGTTACCGGAAGGGAGTTTACGCCTGTTTCACGGTCTCCTTCCAATGCCTTGAAGTCGTTCAGCGTCATGATGCCATGAGCACCCAGTGCATATAGAAGTGCGATCAGCACGACTTCCCAGCGTGGTGCGCCCACGCTCATCACAGCGGCACCTGTGAACCAAGGCAGGCCTTCATAACAAAGCCCAACGAGGCCGGGCCCCCACCAGCCGGACCGCTTCAAACGAACAGGTTCTGCGGAATAGGCCCATGCAGCAGTAACTGCCAGTATCGTGGCCCCGAGCCCCCATACGCCGAGTGGGATTGCCAGCAAAACGGCAAGGCCGCTCATCGCCAAAGCGATCCACAAGCCCCAGCGGCCGGGCATCCGCCCCGATGGGATCGGCCGGTCAGGCTCATTTATGGCATCGACATGTCTGTCGCACCAATCATTCGCGGCCTGGCTCATCCCACAAACAATCGGGCCGGCCAGAACAACGCCAAGCGCAAAAAGGCCCCATCTTTCCGAAATTGGCACACCAGAAGAAACAACGCCGCACATATAGGCCCACATCGGCGGAAACCACGTGACAGGCTTCAGCAGCTCCAGAACCACAGCGGGATGCGGTCGAGCGAGTCGTATATTTTCTGTGACAGCCATAGTGTCAATTAAACACGACACTATCGGATTTGGAAAGTCTTATGCGTTAACTGGGTGGTACTAACGCCCTAAAAGGTGAGGGAAAGACTAGCCGCCCGCCACTTGGGGAGTGCCACCGATGATCTGCACCCACCAGAGTTTACCATTCGGCTCTTGGAACCAGCCGAAACCGATAGAGGATGCACGGCGCTCCAGCATCACCCGGCGGGTAACTGGATCATCAAGCCACGACTGGAAGAGCGTCACTTCGTCGTCAAAGCTTTCGGAGATGTTCTCACCAAAGACGCGGCCTTGAAAACCGGCACGAACGGCTCGGTCTTTCGGGGAAGTCCCATCCGAACCGAAATGCCAGGCACGCTCCTGAACGCTCATGTCGCGGGCATGGGTTAGTGCAGCCGCTGTCAGCCTCGCGGAAAGCTGAACGGGTTGTAAGCCGCGCTCAGCGCGAAGCGCGTTTACAGTATCGACATGCCGGGCGCGTATGTCGTTCGTCTCGGCACGCGAGATCATCCGCACGCCTGTTCCTGTCTCGGTGACGGGCGCACACGCGGCGATCGCACCAAGCGTCACCAGAAGAAGAATAACCCGAAGGAGCATACCAGAACCCATATTTCGCCAAATTATCACCGTTCTCTACCGGCAAAGCTGATGGCACACAATTGGTTGTTCTTCATGCAACGCTTATCGGCGGAAGCTGTGGCAGAATTGAAGAAAATGGCCTTTCATAATAGGGTAGCGGTTGATCAGGCGATTCTGCCAAAGGAATGTAGAAATGAATGCGAAACCCCCCGCAAAATACCAGCCGGTGCTGAGCCGCCGTAAGTTCACCCAGATTTCCGGAATAGCAGCGGCTGCTGGCCTTTGCGCACCATCCGTGTTGGCGCAAGCGCCTGCGGGCATTGATTCGAACGGCTTCCCGATCAACGACCCCGCTGCACAGCCAAAGCTGGAGCGCCGTGTCTCTGGCTTTGTAGCCCGGGATTGGCAGGATTACTTCTCCAGCAGGGCAAATGGCCTGATTCTTGTGGATACGCGGGCGCGTGTGCTGCACTACTGGGATGAAGAAGGCGCAATCTACAACGTCTATCCGACATCTGTGCCACTGACGCCAGAGCTCACAAGAACGGGCCGCACGCAGGTTACGCGCAAGCGGGAGGGGCCCGATTGGCGGCCAACCCCGAATATGCTTAAGCGCAACCCTGATCTGCCTGAATATGTGGGCCCGGGGCCGCAGAATCCACTCGGTACGCACGCGCTTTATCTTTCGTGGCGCTACTATCGAATCCACGGCACAAACGATACGCGCAAGATCGGGCGCAAGTCTTCCAACGGGTGCATCGGCTTATATAATGAGCAGATTGCTGAGCTGTTTGGCCTTGCCAAAGTGGGAACGCAGGTTCTTCTGATCTGACTTTGGTGTATTAAAACCACGATATATTGCAATCATGGCACAGGGAGGCGGAAACTAGAGCTTTCCTGAGTGTCAGGATTGCATAATTGTGGCTTTCTCCATACCGATAGGCGCGCACTGCCTGTTAACCATAGGTACGCAACCTAATTATTTGGCCAGATGGAGACCAAAATGAAACTCACTGCAACTGTTGCAGCCATTGCGCTGCTCACAGCACCTGCCTTTGCCGGCAACGTAGAGCCTTTCGTGGCACCTGAGCCCGTAGCTGTTGATGAGCCCGTAGGCGGTTCCAACGCTGCTTGGCTTGTCCCCGTGATCGGTATTGCGATCATCGCGGCTGCTGTTGCTGCAAACCAGTAATCACTGGTCAAAAGCTTTAGGAAAGCGGGCCTTGTGCCCGCTTTTTTATGCCCTTTTTGCGCTGCAAAAGGTTTTCATCATCAGGTTCTCAAGAAAAGCTGCGTCACTTTTGGTGAAGGCGCTTGGTTGATCGCTGTCAATATCGAGAACACCGAGAAGCACCCCATCCCTATCCCAGACAGGCAGAACAATTTCTGATTTCGTGCTGGAAGCGCAGGCTATATGGCCTGGGAATGCATCCACATCATCCACAAGCTGGGTTTCACCGGTGCGCGCCGCAGCGCCGCAAACGCCCTTGTCGAACGGGATAACAAGGCAGCCATGCCCGCCCTGGTAGGGGCCTATCTTCAGAAGATTCGGGGCGGTAACCCGATAGAATCCAACCCAGTCGAACCGCGCATCTGAATGGAAAAGCTCGCAGGCAACTGTTGCCATTTTGGCAATGTTGTCTTCTTCACCTTCGGTAAGAGCAGCAACGCGGGCGGCAAGGGCATCATAGTCTGTCATCTGCCCAGTTGCACGCGATCAGAGGGAGAGGTCAACGCACAAAAAACCCGGGCCAGTCGGCCCGGGCTAATCATGATAGGAGGTGTGCCCCCGATGGGGACATTCAGTTGGTGAATTCGGGATAGGCCTCCATGCCCATCTCGGAACTGTCGAGGCCGTTGATTTCTGCCTCTTCGCTAACACGAATGCCCATCGTGGCTTTCAAAATAAGCCAGACGACCAGAGAGAAGACGAAGACAAACAGACCGATTGCAAAGACGCCAAGCGCCTGAACCATCAATTGTTCAATTACGGTTCGGGCAACTTCTTCTTCACCGATCATGTATGTTGTTTGCGTGCTTACAGCGACGACAAGTGTACCCCAGATACCCGCGATCAAGTGTACGGGTATGGCGCCAACCACATCATCAATTTTGAACTTGTCGAGCATCGGTACCGCGAAGACGACGATGACACCGCCCACTGCACCAACGATTGTTGCCCATCCAAGGGACGGAGCGAGGGGTTCAGCCGTTATCGAAACAAGGCCTGCAAGCGCTCCGTTCAAGACCATCGTAAGATCAACCTTACCGTAGATGAGCTGGGTCAGAACAAGCGCCGCCACAGCACCGCCAGCGGCTGCCGTGTTTGTATTTGCAAAGATCTGCGCAACGGCGTCGGCATCTTCCAGGGTACCCATTGCGAGCTGAGAACCACCATTAAATCCGAACCAGCCTAGCCAGAGGATGAATGTACCGAGTGTTGCCAGTGGCATGTTGGAGCCCAGCATCGGCACGACTTGGCCGTTCTTGTATTTTCCTATTCGGGCACCGAGAACAATTGCACCGGCCAAAGCCGCAAATCCCCCGGCAGCATGAACAAGGGTGGAGCCTGCAAAGTCGGAAAAACCGGCCGCGGACAACCAGCCACCGCCCCACTGCCATGAAGCCTCGATCGGATAGATGAGACCTGTGAGGACGAGCGTGAAAATCAGGAATGGCCAGAGCTTGATACGCTCTGCGAGTGTGCCGGAGACGATGGAAGCCGTTGTGGCACAGAACATCAACTGAAAGAAGAAGTCCGAACCATCTGAATAGCCCGTATCTAGGTTGGTACCCTGTTTGATATCTTTTAGACCAACAGAACCGAGCCAGCCCTCGATCATCCAATTCCCATCGCCGGGATACATGATATTGTATCCGATTAGGTAGAACATTATTGATGCCAACGAGAAGAGGCCGATGTTTTTTGTGAGCTGTGTTGTGACGTTCTTGGAGCGTACGAGGCCTGCTTCGAGCATGGCAAAGCCAGCGGCCATCCAGAACACAAGAAAGCCACCTATGAGAAAAAGAAGGGTGTTGAGGATGAATGCGGTATGGGCTGCTGCCTCACCCGTCGCCGCATCCTGAGCGAAAGTGGGTGCTGCTAGCATCAGGAATGCTGCGCTAAAACCCGAAAGCTTGAGATAATTATACATGATGTCTCTCGTTTTTTTTGATTGAGTTGGGCGGCTCACAGCGCGTCATCCCCGGTCTCGCCGGTGCGCACACGCAGAGCCTGTTCAACATCCAGAACGAAAACCTTGCCGTCGCCGATCTTGCCCGTCTTGGCGGTTGTGGCGAGGGTTTCGATTGTCTGTGCAACGAGGCTATCGGCCACAACGATTTCCAGCCTGACCTTGGGCACAAAGTTCACAACGTATTCGGCACCCCGATATATCTCGGTGTGGCCAGCCTGCCGCCCATACCCCTTAACTTCCGTGACCATCAGACCCTGCACGCCGATGGATGTCAGCGCTTCGCGGACCTCCTCCAGCTTGAACGGTTTGATCACTGCAATAACCAGTTTCATGTGTTCCCCTCTTGATCCCTGGGAGTGCGCACGGCTGATCTGCCGAACGCTCGCGCTCAGCAAGAAAGGAGGCTGTGAGTGATGCCAGAAATTTGACCAGTAGATGCGCTGCTTTTCTGTGAAATTGCCGTAAACGCGCTCAGGAGGGGCAAATGCACTCTTTCATGCACAAAATTTGTGCAGCACATAAATATGTGTCTTGGCTCTCCACAAAGCAGCGCGGAAGGATTATGCTCTGCCGAAACGAGCGGACCAAAAAGGCAGCAAGCCATGGCCGATACAGGCAAACGAACAAAACGCGGGCGCAAAGCGCCGCGCAAACGAAACGCACGCCGCAGCCCCGGGCTTGTAGAGCGCCTACTGCGCGGTGTGTTCCGCTTTCTTTTCCGCATAGTCTGGTGGTTCGGCTTTCGCGTTGCAGTATTGCTCGCGCTCGTCGTTGGCAGTACCACGGCCTACTATTACCTGACGCTTCCGCCCGTCGCCGAGTTGCTGGATGGCCGCGAGCGTGGCTCGGTTACCCTGAGTGATCGCAACGATCAGGTTTTCGCGTGGCGCGGTGAGCAGTATCAGACGACCCGGACAGAAACCGCCTCTCCCCATCTTGTGAATGCGGTGGTGGCCACCGAGGATAAGCGCTTCTTCAAGCATTTTGGCCTGGATCCACGCGGCATCGCACGGGCCATGGTGGCCAATTTCAAAGCCGGGCGCGTGGTTCAGGGTGGCTCAACGCTGACGCAACAGGTGGCCAAGATACTATTCTTCGGCAACACTCGTAGCCTTGAGCGGCATATCAAGCAGGTGCCGATCGTTTTGGCGATGGAGTTGAAATACACCAAGAAGGATATTCTCTCAATCTACCTCAACCGCGCGTATCTTGGCGCGGGTGCCCAAGGTTTTGAGGCGGCTTCGCAGAGATATTTCGGGAAATCCGCGCGAGAGGTTAATCCTTCCGAGGCAGCGATGCTCGCGGGCCTTCTGAAGGCACCTTCCCGATATGCACCGACGCGCAACATCGATGCAGCGCAGGGCCGGGCGAGCGTTATCGTCAATCTGATGCAGGAACAGGGCCATCTTACCCGGATCGAGGCGGAGTTGGCGCGCGCGCAACCGGCGGCACTTTCTCCGGCAGCTCAGGCACGGGCGGGCGGATACTTTGCGGATTGGGTGATGGCGGCGGGCCCCAATTTCCTGACGCAATCCACAACAGAAGACGTGGTGATTGAAACAACGTTCGATCCGCGACTTCAAAGGGCAGCGGAACAGGCAATCGAGACAATCTTTGCGGAGAAAGTGAGCGAGGGCTCCAAGGCGCAGGCGGCCATTGTGATCATGTCGCCCGATGGCGCGGTGCGGGCCATGGTTGGTGGCCGGAAAACGGCAGGTCCGGTGGCGGGCCAGTTCAACCGCGCAACGCAGGCGCTGCGCCAGCCGGGATCTGCCTTCAAGCCCATCGTATACGCGGCGGGGCTGGAAGCCGGTATGCTTCCGACAGATACGTTTTTTGACGCCCCGATCACGCTTGAAATCACCGGCTCGAAATCATGGTCTCCGCAGAATTACGATCGCACCTTTCGGGGTGAGATAACGCTGACGGAGGCGTTGCAATCCTCTATCAACACCGTTGCGGTGAAGGTATCGGAGCGTGTGGGCCGCGAAAAAGTGCGCGCGATGGCTGAGGATCTGGGGATTACATCTCCGATTGCTAAAGGCCCGGCATTGGCACTCGGCGTGTCCGAGATGACATTGCTGGAACTCACAGGTGCATATGCCGGTATTTTGAATGGTGGTCGCCGCTCAAAGCCTTATGGTCTGACATCCCTGAAGCTGAAGGGCGATAACACGCTGCTCATGGGTGCTGACCGGGAGGCGCCCTTCCGCGTGATGAACGAGACTGCCGTTGGATACATGGTCTACATGCTCAATCAGGTTGTCGAGAAGGGTTCCGGTGCACGCGCAAAACTGGCAAATCGCCCTGCTGCAGGTAAAACCGGCACCACGCAGGCGGCGCGCGATGCTTGGTTCATCGGCTTTACGGGAGACTATGTTGCGGGCGTCTGGATGGGCTATGACGATAACACGCCGCTGAAGGGTGTTACCGGTAGCGGGCTTCCGGCCGAGATCTGGCACGCGGCGATGACGCGTGCGCATGAGGGTTTGCCGGTGAAGCCGCTGCCGATGCTTGTGCCACGTCAGATACTGCCGACAGCGGAAAGGGCAGCGCATGCCGGTGGTGGCGATGCTGTGGCGGAAACTGTGATGGATAGTGTGCTGAATTCAATTTTGGGCGTTGGCAACTAAGCCAAAGGGAACTTTACCGGAAGCGCTGAAGCCGAAATCCGCTTCGGTTGAAGCGGATTTCGTTGGTGATTCAGTAGAAAGAGGCGCCACGCCTCGGTTTCGACTCAGCCCCTGCGCTGCAGGTCTGCGATTAATGCATCCACATTATTGCGATTAGCTTCCAGCAAAGCGCGCACTTCATTCCGCTCTGTCGAGAGCATGGAAACGCCCTCTATAAACAGATTGAACATCTTCAACTGGCCGGAGCGATCACTCACCTGCCAGTCAACGGCAATGGGAGGACGGCCTCCATAAGTCATCTGAGACGAGACGACGATACCCTTGTCTCCGCGGTCCACCGCGCCGGTAACCCTTACGGATGCATCCCTGAACTCGCGAAATTGCTTGCCGTATTTCCGGGCGAGGTAGCCGCGAAATGCCGTGACGAACGCGCTTTGCTGAGCCGACGTCGTCGAACGCCAGGGCTGGCCGAGAACGGATCGGGCGATCACGGGCACGTCTCCGTAAGAGACGAAAATCTGCTCAAACCGGCGCAGTGCCTGTGCTTCGCTTTGGCTTCCTTTTACCACCTGCAGCAGCTCGCCGACGATCTTGTTCACCAGACCAACGGCCTGATCTGTAGTTGCCGCTGTCGAAGCCTGCGGCATCGCCAAAGCCGCGCTCAGTGCAGTGATGCCTGCCAAAACAGTACGGCGAGAGTGTTTATCGTCATTCAAAGGCATAGGGATCCTCCAGATCATCTTCGCTCAGGCCACCCCCGAGAGAGCGGGCTTTGTTTTGCAGGTAGGCAATACGCGCCGCAGAGTAGCTGTCTGCGGATTCGTAGAGGAGTGCATTGATCACACTCGCGAACTCATGGCGGGTGTTCAGAACATCAGCCACCGTAGCACCCGTCAAAACCTGTTGTTCAGTACTCGAAAGTACATACCGTGTTGGGTTCATAGCCAGATCAACCACACGGCCGGCCAGATCCCGCTCAGATGAGGGGCCGAACACCGGTAGCTCGATATAGGCGCCTTCACGCACGCCCCACACGGCAAGTGTCTCACCGAAGTCGGTTGGGCGTTCGATAATACCGGCATCCGTGCCGATATCGAGGAGGCCGCCGAAGCCGAACACCGTGTTCACGGCGAACCGCGCGAAGGTAGCACCTGCATCATCAAAATCGCCCTGAAGGCTGTGATTGATGAATGCCAATGGCTCGTTGATGTTGGTAACAGCATTGCTGACACCCTTGCGCACCGGGCTCGGCACAGCCCCCCCGTATACTTCGGAAGCTGGCTTTAAGAGGTTCTTGTCCAACCCTTTGTTGAACTTGTGAATCGCTCGGTTCGCATCCTCATAAGGATCCGAATCAGACGAGCTCAAACCACTCGTATCCGTGCAGGCCGAAACAGCCAGCAGCGCGAGGATCATTCCACCCCGCTTTAACCACTCAAATCTATCAGAAAGCATGCTCAGCCCCGTTAACTTCGCCTTGATATAGCATTATACAATCCGGGCACCAGAGCGTGTGCATCAAAAGTGATAATTGCTAAACACTGCGACACGTAGCGTGATGACAAACGCCGATTGCTGCTAGAGATAGACCCGCAAATCCTTTACAGCGTCACAGGTCTGAACAGAGGAAGAGAGATGCAAAAGTCGCAAGCCGCGTTTCGGCCAAACAATGCAAAGGCGGAATTGCGTGAGGCGTTGACGCAGGGCAAGGGGCTTTTCTGGCTGATAGCGCTGTTCAGTGTGTTCGTGAACCTGCTGATGCTCACCGGCCCGCTGTTCATGCTTCAGGTATATGATCGTGTTCTCGCAAGCCGGTCGATGGAGACGCTAACGGCGCTTTTCCTTTTGGTTGGTGCGCTTTACGCGATCATGGGTGTGCTTGATTATGCACGTGGCCGGGTCGCGGCCCGCATTGGAGCGGAGTTTCAGGCAACGCTCGACAGCCGCGTTTTCGATGCCATCCTGAGACGTTCGGTCATCCCGGCAGAGCGTGCCAAGCCTGCGACGGGGTTGCGTGACCTCGAATCCGTTCAGCGGTTCATGTCCGCCCCCGTTGTTTTCGCGATTTTCGATATTCCCTGGACGCCGATTTTCATTCTAGCGATCTTCACCTTCCATCCCCTTATGGGCTGGCTGGCCGTTTTCGGCGGATTGGTGCTGATCTGCGTGACGATTTTAAATCAGATACTCACAAGCCGTCCTCAGATTGAGGCACAGGTTGCCAGCAACCAGAGCGAGGCATTTGCCGAGGGTGTGCGGGAACAAGGTGAACTGGTGCAGGGCCTTGGTATGCGCAACGCGGTGCTCCAGCGCTGGCAGGCGAACCGGGATAAAGCGCTCGAAGCACAGATCCTTGCGAGTGATAAGACCGGTGTGTTCACCACACTTTCGAAAACGTTCCGCTTCTTCCTGCAATCCGCGATGCTTGCACTGGGTGCTCTGCTTGTGCTGCGCGGCCAGCTTTCGCCTGGGGCAATGATTGCCGGCTCCATCCTGATGGGCCGTGCACTGGCACCTGTGGATCAGGCCATTGGCGGATGGTCTCTTTTCCAACGGGCGCGTCAGGGTTGGAGTTCTCTGACGGATCTCATGAATACCACAGCGCCCGAGCCGGAGCATACGCCCCTGCCAGCACCCCGTTCCATTCTGGAAGCGCAGCAGGTGACGGTCGTGCCGCCGGGCGACAAGGTTGCGACGCTGCGTATGCTCAGTTTCCGGTTGGAGCCGGGGCAAGCGCTTGGCGTGATCGGCCCGAGCGGATCGGGCAAATCCACCCTAGCGCGGGTTCTCACAGGCATCTGGCCGCCGGCATCCGGAAAGGTACGGCTGGATGGAGCGACGCTTGATCAGTATGATCCTGAGGCTCTTGGCGCTCAGATCGGTTATCTGCCTCAGGACGTGGCCCTTTTTGGTGCAACCGTAACAGAGAACATCGCTCGGCTCACCGCCCAGCCGGACCCTAGAAAGGTGGTGGAGGCTGCAAAGAAGGCGGGTGCGCATGAAATGATCCTAAACCTCTCGCAAGGGTATGATACCGTGCTGATGCCCAATGGCGGCAGGCTTTCCGGCGGACAGAAGCAACGGATCGGACTGGCCCGTGCCATGTACGGTGATCCCGCGATCCTTATCCTTGATGAGCCCAACTCCAACCTCGACAGCGAGGGTGGGAATGCGCTGAACCAAGCTATCCGCACCATGAAGGAAGCCGGAAAATCGGTGATTATCATGGCCCATCGGCCCAGCGGCATTACCGAATGTGATTTGCTGTTGGTGATTGAAAACGGTGTGATGAAAGCATTCGGCCCGCGTGATGAAGTTTTGCGCGAGCAGATCAAGAACTACAATCAGATAGCAGGCTCCATAGGAGCGGAAGGCAAGAAATGAGCGATCGCAGTTCACCCTGGAACCCCATTCGCCCCGTCTTGATCGGCCTGGGCGCTCTTGGCTTTCTTGTTTTCGGCCTCGGCGCATGGTCTGCGCTCGCCAATATCTCGGGCGCTATCGTTGCCCCGGGTATGATCATTGTGGAAGGCAACCGTCAGGCTGTCCAGCATCCCGAAGGCGGAGTGGTGGGCCAAATTCTTGTGGAAGAGGGAGCAAAGGTGGAGGCGGGCGATACGCTTCTGCGGCTCGATGGCCGGATGCTGCGATCTGAGCTTGCAATCATCGAAAGCCAGCTTTTCGAGATCATGGCCCGCCGCGCACGGCTTGAGGCTGAGCGGGACGGCGCGGAGGTATTGCGCTTCGATCAAGAGCTGATGGAGCTTGCCGAGACGAACACAGATGTTTTGGCGTTGATGCTCGGGCAGGAGCGGCTCTTCCGTGCCCGGCAGGATTCACTTGGCAAAGAGGTGGAGCAGCTGGCGGAACAGAAGGTGCAGATCGGGAACCAGATTGAGGGCAGCATGGCACAGCTTTCCGCCTTGCGCGAACAGCTGAGCCTGATCGAGCAGGAACTTTCCGATCAGCAGAGCCTTCTGGACAAGGGCTTGACACAGGTTTCGCGCGTTCTTTCCCTGCAACGGGAAAAGTCGCGGCTTGGAGGGCTGGTGGGAGAGCTTACCTCTCAGGCCGCTGGCCTGCGTGCACGGGTGACGGAGATCGAAATCGGCGCGCTGAAACTCGATACCAACTTGCGCGAGCAGGCGATCAGTGAATTGCGCGATATCCAGTACCGCGAGATCGAGTTGAAGGAGCGGCGGCTTTCCGGTAGGGAAACGCTCTCGCGGCTTGAGGTGAAGGCACCTGTGAACGGCGTTGTTTATGGTCGGCAGATCAACACGATCGGTGCCGTAATCCGCCCGGCGGATGTGATCATGTACATCGTCCCGCAGGATATTCCACTCGTCATCTCGACCCGGATTGATGCTATCAACATTGATGAAGTGGCGCTCGGGCAGGAAGCTGCGCTGCGTTTCTCTGCGTTTGATCAGCGCACTACCCCGGAGATCTACGGCTACGTTAGCAAGGTCTCCGGCGATACGTTCGTGGATGAGAACACGGGCTACACTTTCTATCAGGCAGAAATTCTGCCCAAGGAAGGTGAGGTAGAGCGGCTGGGCAATATCACTCTGGTGCCAGGAATGCCTGTGGAAAGCTTCATAAAAACCGGAGAGCGAAGCCCACTGAACTATCTGGTGAAGCCAATGGCGGATTATTTCAACAAGGCTTTCCGCGAGAGCTGAACCGTTCTTTACCTCGCTCATTGGATCGCTATCGTGAGCGGCATTGCAGCCACAGGGAAACCGCATGACCGGCAAGATCGACGCGAAACTCGAAAGTCTCGGTATTACACTACCAGAGGCTTCGGCCCCGGCGGCCAATTATGTGCCGTTCGTTCAAACGGGTGATCTTGTTTTCATCTCCGGCCAGCTTCCAGCCTCGCCTGATGGTTTGATGAAAGGCAAGGTTGGCGCAGAGGTGGATGTTGAAACAGCCAAGAATGCGGCTCGCCACTGTGGGATTGCCCTGATCGCACAGCTCAAGGCAGCCTGCGGTGGGGATCTTGATCTTGTGGTCCGTGTTGTAAAGCTCACCGGCTTTGTGAACGCTGTGCCTGAGTTTGAGCAGCATCCTGCTGTTGTGAATGGCGCTTCCGATCTGATGGCCGATGTTTTTGGCGCAAAGGGTGCGCATTCCCGCGCGGCCGTGGGATCAGGCTCGCTGCCATTCAATGTTCAGGTGGAAGTGGAGGGCGTGTTCCAGATTGCCTAAGCCAAAGCTGGACCCTGCATTCCTGAAGATCCCGCTGGCACATAGAGGGCTTCATGATCTATCAGACGGGCGGATTGAGAACTCAGCATCCGCTTGCATTGCGGCTGTCCACGCTGGCTTTGGCATCGAGATAGATGTTCAACTCAGTGCAGACGGGGTGGCCATGGTGTTCCACGATGATGCGTTGGAACGGGTTACGGATGCCAATGGGCGTGTCAGAGAGCGGACAGCCAAAGAGCTGCAGCATATCCGGCTGAGGGGCAGTTCCGAGACGATTCCGGCGCTCGGACAAGTTCTTTCCGTCGTAAAAGGCCAAGTGCCATTGCTGATAGAGATTAAGGATCAGGATGGTGCCATGGGCGCAAATACCGGCTCGCTGGAGCAGGCTGTGGCGGAGGATCTTTTAGGCTACAATGGTCCGGTGGCGGTGATGTCCTTCAATCCGCATGCGGTGGAAAGCTTTCAGCAGTTTGCGCCCGCAATCCCGGTGGGGCTGACAACCGCTGCTTTTGAAAAAGAGCATTGGGAGTGGGTCCCGGCGAACCGGCGCCAGGAACTCTCTACACTTTGTGATGCAGAGCGCCTTGATGTCTCCTTCATAAGCCACGATCAGAGCGCGCTTGCTTCCGAACCCGTTGCGCGGCTGAAAGACAAGGGGCTTCCAGTTTTGACATGGACTATCCGAAACAACAAAGAAGAGGCCGTGGCACGAAATATTGCGGACAATGTCACTTTTGAAGGATATATCCCCTGCCATTGACGCAAGCCGCATGGCACCCATCTCTAGAGCTATCCCTCTACGCAGAATGGACAGCCTGAATGGATGATGCTCCGCGCATAGAAATTGAAGTACTGGCCAGCATTTCCTCGGTAAGCGCCGATGAGTGGGATGCCTGCACGGACCCGGACGCAGGCCCGCGCCCGTTGGATCCCTTTACGCGCCATCGGTTTTTGAAGGCGCTGGAGGATAGCAACTCGGTTGGCACGGGCACAGGCTGGCAGCCTCGCCATATTGTTGCCCGAGCGCAGGGTGAGGTGATTGCGGTGATGCCGCTTTACGGCAAGTCCCACAGTCAGGGCGAATATATCTTCGATCACAACTGGGCGCATGCTTACGAGCGTGCAGGTGGGCGCTACTACCCCAAATTGCAGGCTTCTATCCCCTTTACGCCCGCTACGGGCCGCCGCTTTCTGGCAAGGCCCGGCTGGGAAGAGACAGGACGCGCGGCTCTGACGCAAGGTGCCGTACAACTCGCACTGCAAAACAAGGTATCTTCGCTCCACATAACGTTTTGCACAGAGGCGGAGTACGAGGCAGGCGGCGAGGCAGGCTTGCTCCAGAGAACCAGCCAGCAGTTTCACTGGTTCAACCGCGATTACACTGATTTTGAGGCCTTTTTGGCGGACCTTTCATCGCGAAAGCGCAAGACCATCCGTAAAGAACGCCGAGTGGCTGCCGAAGCGGGGCTTACGATCCGCATGCTCACTGGCGCGGATATCGAGCCGCACCACTGGGATGCGTTCTGGGAGTTCTATCAGGACACGGGTGCCAGAAAGTGGGGCACGCCGTACCTCACACGACAATTCTTCCGCGAGGCACAGGCGTATTTGCGGGACGACATGCTGCTGATACTTGCCGAGCGTGAGGACGTGCCAGTTGCCGCAGCACTCAACTTTATTGGCGCAGACGTCCTTTATGGCCGCTACTGGGGCTGCAATATGGAAATTCCGTGCCTCCATTTTGAGCTTTGCTATTACCGCGCCATCGAGTTCGCGATTGAAAACGGACTTTCGCGGGTGGAAGCGGGCGCGCAGGGGAGCCACAAGCTGGCCCGCGGATATCTGCCCGTGCCAACCTATTCTCTTCACTGGGTTGCGGATGAAGGCTTTGCCAATGCAATCTCGGAATATCTGGAAGCGGAGCGCGCAGCTGTGGATGAGGAGATAGAGATTGTCACCTCCTATGGCCCCTTCCGAAAAACACTCAACGAAGATGAAGGAGCGGAATAGACATGGCTGAAAAACTCACCGACGAAGCACGCGAAACCGGGCTTGCGCCGCTTCTATCTGAAGGCTGGGCGCTTGACAGTGGCCGCGATGCGATCACGAAAGAGTATAAATTCGGCAATTTTATCAAAGCCTTCGGCTGGATGACGCAGGCTGCTTTTGTTGCGGAGAAGATGAATCACCACCCTGAATGGTCCAACGTTTACAACCGGGTCACCGTTACGCTGACAACCCATGACGCAGGCGGCCTGACAGACCTTGACCTTACACTCGCAAAGAAGATGGATGCGCTAGCCGGGTGATCCCGCAAGCCCGGCCGAAAGCGCGCGAAAGAACGAGACCCATTTCAGGTTGGTCGCATCGCCACCCTCGCGAAAACGCCGATTGGCGGAGTTGACGGCGATCACCACACCGTGGTTGCGATTGATATAGATGTACTGGTCGTAGATCCCCCGCGCGAGGAATTCCCCTTCCGCCGCGCCGGGTGGTACCCACCATTGGTACCCATACCCCCAAACCCGGCCAGTCGCACTTTCAGGTGCTATATTGACGGTACTTTCGGCGACCCAGTCTTCCGGCACGATCTGGGTATCGCCCACACGCCCGTTTTCCAGCATCATCTGGCCGAACCGCGCATAATCCCGTGTGCGCATGTTCAGCCCACCCAGAACAAATGCTGTGCCGCGCCCGTCTGTAAGATAATAGTGCGGGCCTTCGGTACCTATCGGAGCGATCACCTTTTCTTCCAACAGATCCACAACGTCTCGGCCCGTCGCACCCCGGATCACCATTCCGATAACATGCGTATCTATGGAAACATATTGCCGTGCCTCGCCCGGTGGCCGCGTGCGATCAGAAAGGGCTGCGGCGAACCCGTCCATCGAGTGGCCGAGCGCCAACACACGGCCCATCTTGTTGATATCAGAATTAAAATCCAGATAGTCCTCATTGAAAGTCACTCCGGAAGACATCGTCAGAACGTCGCGGATCGGTACGCCGTCATAGGCGGAACCGGCAAGTTCCGGTGCATATTTGGTTACAGGATCATCCAGCGACGCAATGCTGCCTTCCTCCATGAGGATACCAAAAAGCGCAGACAGGAAGCTCTTGGCAACGGACCATGAGATGCGGGTGTCTTCCGCCTTTGTGCCCTTCAGATAGGCCTCATGGGCAATTTTTCCGTCTTTGAGAACGACGAGTGCCGTCATGTTGGTTCGCTCAATCCAATCGGCTACCGCCTCTGTCCGGCCTTCATGGGCGAACGTCTCGGCAATCGGTTGGGGTGAATTCGCCAAGGGGCGCGGTTCTCCTGCAGCGAGGTTCGCCGTAAGAAACATCGTCTCCATGCTGGAAAAGTTCGAGACGATCCGATCTTCATCAAAGAGCGTGTTGACTCTGTAGAGACGCTCGAGCCGTTCCCAGAAGACGAAAGTCAGAAGGGCTCCTATCAGAGCCAGAAAGACGAGCCCGCGAAGGCTCCACCGGATTACTGTTCGCATGACACCCTCCTCCAGAGGAGTTTAGGGTGTCATGCGGGTTTACGCCCTGTCCACGGTTCCGTAAGGTCAGCGAAGGTCTGTGGCTTCTTCGTTTGGTCGCCAAGCGTTTGATATTAAAGCTGATCCAGCAGCGTTTCGCCTGCGGAAAGCTCGCACACACCGGGGCTGTCTTCCACATTGAGATGCGTTACCTTCCCGTTTTCGACTACCATCGCAAACCGCTGAGAGCGGGACAGAAGGCCGACGGGTGGTGCGCTGAAATCAAGCCCCAGTGCTGCGATGAATGCACCTGATGGATCTGCGAGCATGCGAATGTCTGCGGCGGAGGCACCCGTTGCTTCACCCCATGCTTTCATGACGAACGGATCGTTTACGGAAACGCATGCGATGGATGTAACCCCTTTATCTTCAAGCGCTTTCTTGGTGCGAATGAAGCTTGGTACATGCGCTGAGGAGCATGTGGGGGTGTAAGCACCCGGGACGCCGAAGAGCACTGTTTTGCCGGAGCCGAGCACATCGGAAAGAGCCACGGTTGCGGGGCCTTCTGTGCCCATTTCGATGAACTCGCCTGCGGGCAGGGTATCGCCGATAGAAATTGTCATGGATATGGCTCCTTCGTTGCACTCTTTGTGTTGGGTCATATAGGGTTTGGTGCAGTTTTCACAGGGGAATTGCCCCGGCTTCAGGGAATAGTGAGATGGCGGGGATTGTGGTTGTGGGCGCGGGGCAGGCTGGCGCTACCTTGTTGGAAACACTGCGGAAAAAGGGATACTCTGGGGAGCTGACCCTGGTGGGGAGCGAGCCGCATCTGCCGTATCAGCGGCCTCCGCTTTCCAAGAAGTATCTGTTGGGCGAAATGGAGGCGGAGCGGTTGCACCTGCGACCGGCCAGTTTTTATGAGGCCGAGGGTATCACCTTGCGAATGGGAACGCGGGTGACAGGGATAGACCGGGCAGCGCGAATGGTGCATCTGGAGGGGGATATTTCCCTTCCTTATGAACAACTTGCACTGACGACAGGCTCCACTGCTCGCCGCTTGCCGGAGGCTGTGGGGGGCGGGCTTGCCGGGGTATACACCGTGCGGGATCTGGCGGATGTGGATGCTATGGCGGCGGAGGTAGTTCCTGAGCGGCATGTGCTGATTGTGGGGGGTGGGTATATCGGGCTGGAGGCGGCGGCTGTGGCGGCTGCGAAGGGCCTGCGGGTGACGCTGATCGAGATGGCTGATCGGATACTCAAACGGGTTGCCTGTACCGAGACGGCCGACTATTTCCGGGCACTGCACAAACGCCACGGCGTTGAAATACTTGAAGGAATTGGGTTGGAGCGGCTGGAAGGCGATGGCCGTGTGAAGGCTGTTCATCTGACGGATGGCGAGGTTCTGGAGGTTGATTTCGTTGTGGTGGGCGTGGGGATTTCGCCCGAAACATGGTTGGCGGAAAGTGCGGGATTGCGGTTGGAAAACGGGATTGCGGTGGATGCGTTTGGGCGCACCTCTGATCCTCTGATTTATGCGGCGGGGGATTGTGCCTCTTTCCCGTATCGCGGATCCCGGATCAGGCTGGAATCTGTTCCGCATGCCATTGATTTTGCTGGGGTTTTGGCCGCTAATATGCTGGGGGATGAGGTGGAGTATACGGCCAAACCCTGGTTCTGGTCGGATCAGTATGATGTGAAATTGCAGATTGCGGGGCTGAACACCGGGTATGATCGGGTTGTGACGCGGGAGGGAGAGCGGGAAGGTTCCTATTCCTGCTGGTATTTCAGAGGGTTGGAGCTTTTGGCGGTGGATGCGATGAATGATCCGAAAGCCTATATGACGGGTAAGAGGTGGATTGAGGCAGGGCTTTCTCCGACCGCTGAAGACATTGCTGAAGGATTGGATTTTAAAGCGATATCAGTGAGTTAGACATATGCGGATCGTTGGTGGCAAGTGGCGGGGGATCGGGCTGGCGGCGCTGGGCAAGGGCGATGCGTCTGCGCATCTTCGGCCTACATCCGACAAGGTGCGCGAAAGCCTGTTTAACGTGCTGGAACACGGGGACTATCCGGGCCTCGAAGGGGCACGTGTGCTGGACCTTTTTGCGGGCACAGGTGCGCTGGCTTTTGAGGCGCTGAGCCGGGGTGCGGCGGAGGCGTTGCTGGTGGATGACGGGGCCAAGGCGCAAACATTGATCCGCCAAAATATTGATAAATTACAATGCAGTAAGGTTGTGAAACTGCAAAAGAGAAACGCCACGCGGCTGGGGCAGAACACAGGCGAACCCTTTGATTTCATCTTCCTCGATCCGCCCTATGCCAAGGGGCTGGGAGAGCGTGCAATGACAGCTGCGCTGGCGGGAAACTGGATCGCGAAGGGGGCCGTGATCGTGTGGGAAGAGAGTGCTGCTATCACCCTTGCCGAGGGGCTGAGACAGGCGGACCGGCGGCAATATGGCGGCACCGAGATCACGATTTGCCGCTGGGATTAGAGGCGTATGGTTTTGGTACGGGTTTGGTAGTGTTTTGGGAGTGCAAACGCTCCCGAAAAAGTCGACTTTGGGGTGTTTTTTGGCAAACCGGCCCCGAACCCAGCTGAGGTAATGGTTTCGATGACCTCTGAGGTAAGCAAATCCATTACCCCGCTTTTTCGGGCCCCGTTTCTCGGACCCCGGGCTAGGGTTGAAAGAAGGCTTCGTTCGGCATGACGCCGCGGAAGAGGTGGTAGCCGTTTGAGTACATCGGATTGGCCAAAGCGTAGTTGCCGGGATCCCGTATGCTGACGGCAGGCCCGGTGAGGACGGTTGCGCAGAATTCCGTCTCGCCCGGCTTTGCCTTTACAAGCTCCACGCTTTGGGGTGAGCCAAGCCATTGCGCGGCGAGATCTCCGTCGGGGCCGAACTTGAGACTGGACCATCGCGACGCCACCACATCCGGAAAGGGTGCGGCACCCTCGCACTGATCGAAATGATTGAACGCGAGAGAGACGCCGAAGGCAGGGCCGGTGGTGCGCCAATCGACGAGGGTAATGCCGTAGAAGGGGGCCAGATCCGTGCCCGTGAAGACTGCGCTTTCCGAGATGTTTCTGGGAAAGGGTTTCGCGGTATCGGGCTCCATGACATTCCCCCAGTTAAGGAAGGTCACCTCGATTGCTGTGGCGCCTTCCGGCACTGATGAGAGGGCAGAGTTGAGCGTTGCGCGGTATGCCTGCTCAAAAAGCTGGTAGTCCGGATTGCCCTGAAGGCTGGCGGGAGCGGCGGTTTGCAGATCTTCGAGGCGGCGACCTGCGGCCAGCATATTCCCGTTTTGCTGAAGGTAGACCTTATTCCCGCCGGATCCGGGTATCTGAATGCTCAATGCCGTTTCAGATAGCTGATTCACGCCGGGTTTCGCTGCGGCCAACGCAAAAATCTCGGACGCACGTTCCGCGCTGTTCAATGTCCAAAGCTGGATCTCGCCATCGATCTCATCAAACAGGGTGAGTGCGAGGATATCCTCGGGCCGTGAGCCAATGAAAGCCTTGTCCTGTTTCGCTCCTCTTTCAAAATCCGGATGGATCCCGTCCCATCCGCCCATGAGGGTAAGTTCAAAATGCTGGCCGATCTGATCCTGCGGTACGTAATCGCGCAGCGCATCGAAGCTGGTAACGCTGATCGGTGATGTCTGGTAGCGACGGCGCTGTTCTTTTTGCAGCTCCTGATAGGCGAGCGCTATGACGCCTGGCGGGAGATGATCGGTGATGCTGGTGTGTTCGTCAGCGGGTGTGGGTGTGGGCTGAAATGCCAAGGCTGCGATGAGCAGAAAAGACAGGCGCATTTTGAGGATCGCTCTATAAGGATTTGTCTCTTATGCCTATCTGTTTGGCCGTAGTTCATCAATCCCGCGGGTCCTTTGACGGGTGCTGTTTTGTGGGAAAGGATGACAGGCCACAGCGGCATTGCGGCTTCTGCCCACATCCTCACCCGTCTGATATGCAAACGCACCAATGATAAATATTTCTTGCAATGATAATAGCTTCCTCCAATGATCATGCGATATCTCGGATCTTTTAACGAGTAAATCCACGTTCCGAATACGGTCCGGCTTTGTTGGAACCAGCGGGGGTGGTGATGTCTAACGTTGTTTTACTTGCGACGGACGGGAGCGCCGGGGGGGGCCGGGCGCTGGCCTATGCGGCCGAGCGGGCCAAGGCCAGTGGGGCCCGGATCGTAGTGGCCTATGTGATCGAATGGTCTCCCTATACATTCAACACACCTGAGGAGAATGCGGAGCGCCACACGCGGCGGGAGCAGGAGATCTCTCGCGCCAGAGAGAGTGTGGTGGACCCGGCAATGAAGAGCCTGGCGGCTGCGGGCATCGAGGCTGAGGCGGTGGTGCGGCACGGGGGGCCGGCGGAGACGCTGATTGATCTGGCGCGCCAGCATGATGTGGCGCAGATCGTGATCGGGCGGGTTGGAGGGTCGAGCCTCAAATCGCTGATTTTTGGCAGTGTGACGGGCAAGCTGGTGCAGGCATCGCCGGTGCCCGTGGTGGTGGTGCCATGAGGGTGGTGCGGGAAATTCAACACAAAGGGGATGGAACCATGATCCGGTTTGCTTTGGCACTGGCCGCAGTTTTTCTGCTGGCCCTGCCCGCCCATGCGGGCATTGACGATACGATCAACTCTTTCACCGCGCCGATTGCCACGCTGATGGGGCAGATCGTGTTCTTCAAGATCCCGCTTTTCGGGGCGGAACTGCCGGTGGTGGTGCTTTGGCTCGTGGCGGGTGCCGTGTTTTTTACGGTGTATCTTGGTTTTGTGAACTTGCGGGGCTTTGGCCATGCCATCCGGCTGGTGCGGGGCGACTATGCGGATCCCAATGATGCGGGCGAGGTGAGCCACTTTCAGGCGCTTGCCACCGCCGTTTCCGGCACTGTGGGGATCGGGAATATCGGGGGTGTAGCGGTTGCGGTGACTGTGGGGGGCGCGGGGGCGACCTTCTGGCTGATCGTGGCGGGGTTCCTGGGGATGTCCACCAAGTTCGTGGAGTGTACTCTGGGCGTGAAGTACCGCACGGAAAACCCCGACGGCTCCGTTTCCGGGGGTCCGATGTATTACCTGAACAAAGGATTTGCGGAGCGGGGGATGCCCGGCTTCGGCAAGGTCATGGGCACGTTCTACGCTATCGGGATCTTCATCGGGGCGCTGGGCATCGGCAACATGTTTCAGGCCAATCAGGCCTATGTGCAGCTGAACAACGTAGCCGGCGGCAGGCTTGATGGTTTTGGCTGGCTGATCGGAATCATCCTTGCGCTGGTGGTTTTCGCCGTGATCATCGGGGGTATCAAATCCATCGCGCGGGTGACGGAAAAGATCGTGCCGTTCATGGCGATCTTTTACTGTGTGTTCGCACTGATCGTGATCTTCATGAACTTCCCGCATATTCCGGGTGCGATTGCCAACATTTTCGATGGGGCCTTCACAGGTGAAGGTGTGGCGGGCGGTGCGCTGGGCGCGCTGATCATTGGCTTTCAGCGGGCTGTCTTCTCCAACGAGGCGGGGATTGGCTCTGCCTCCATCGCCCACTCTGCCGTCCGGACGAAGGAGCCGGTGACGGAGGGCTATGTTTCCCTGCTGGAGCCGTTCATCGATACCATCGTGATCTGTACGATCACGGCGCTGGTGATCGGCACGACGCAGGTGGCGCAGCCCGATTTTGCCGGAGATGCCATCGGGATTGCCATGACCTCCGCCGCGTTTGAGCGGCAGTTCTCGTGGTTCCCGGTGCCGCTGGCCTTTGCGGGTGTGATGTTTGCGTTCTCCACCATGATCTCCTGGTCCTACTATGGGCTGAAGGGGTGGACGTATCTGTTCGGCGAGGGGCAGATCGGGCAGACCTTCTACAAGGTGCTTTACTGCCTCTTCGTGGTGCTGGGCGCTGTGGTGCAGCTTGGGCCGATCCTTGATATCTCGGATGCGCTGGTGTTCCTGATCTGTGTGCCGAACATTCTGGGTATGTATTTCCTGGCCCCGATCGTGAAGGCCGAGATGCAATCCTACATGGCGCGGCTGAAGAGCGGGGAGATCCGCAGTTACGCGCATTGACGGCTGGCCCCCGGGCGGGAAATCGCCCCGGGGGCCAAGAGCCTGCTTGCAAGATGCGCGCGCGCCCGTCTTAATCCTCGCAATTGAGGAGAGCGGCGTATGGTGAGTATCGCGGAAGAGGTGCCGGTGATGGCATCGCGCAAGGGTGTCTGGGGATGGATGCTGTTTGATTGGGCGAACCAGCCCTTCTACACGCTGATCATCACCTTCATCTTTGCCCCCTATTTCGCTGCAGAGGTGGCCGAGAATGCAGCGGCGGGGCAGGCGCTTTGGGCGAATGTTTCCGCATTGGCGGGCTTTTCCATTGCGATACTGGCCCCTGTGCTTGGCGCGATTGCCGACCAATCGGGGCCGCGCAAACCGTGGATCGCGGCATTTTCGGTTCTGTTCGTGATTGGCTGTTCGGGGCTTTGGCTGGCAGCCCCCGGCACGCCTCAGATGACGCTGGTGCTGGCGTTCTTCCTGATGGCGTTCATCGCCTCGGAATTCATGCTGATCTTCACCAACGCAATGCTCCCGACGCTGGGCCCGCGAGAGGAGATCGGGCGGATCTCGGGCTCTGGCTGGGCGATGGGTTATGTGGGTGGTGTGCTTGTGCTGATCCTGGTGCTGTTGCTGCTGGCCCCTTCGCCCGGAAAGGACACGACGCTTCTGGGGATCGCACCGCTTTTCGGGCTGGACCCGGCGGAGGGTGAGCCTGCGCGGGCCACGGGGCCGCTGACTGCGCTTTGGTTTGCCATCTTTGCGATACCGCTGTTCCTGTTCACCCCGGATGCACCGCGCAGGGCCAAGGTTACAGGTGCGGTGGGCAAGGGGTTGGCCCAGCTGAAGGCCACGGTGCTTTCACTGCCGGGGAAGGGGACGTTGCTGACCTATCTGATTGCCGCGATGCTTTACCGCGATGGGCTGGCGGCGCTGTTCATCTTTGGTGGGATCTTTGCCAAGGGCATTCTGGGCTGGGGTCTTTTTGAGCTTGGTGTGTTCGGGATCATCGCAGCGCTGACGGGGGCGGTTGGCGCATGGATCGGCGGGCGGGCAGACAGGGCCTTTGGGCCGAAGCCGGTGATCAACGCCTCCATTCTTCTGTTGATCGCTGTGGCGGCAACCACGCTGATGACGACGCGGGAAAGCTTCTTCTTTATTCCGCTCAGCGCGGAAAGCGGTCTGCCGGATATCGTGTTTTACGTGTGCGGTGCGCTGATCGGGGCCGCGGGTGGTGCGCTTCAGGCGGCCTCCCGCACTTTGCTGGTGCATCAGGCGGAGGGGCACGTGCCGATGACAGAGGCGTTTGGGCTTTACGCGCTTTCGGGCAAGGCCACGGCCTTTATCGGGCCTGCGCTGATCGGGATTGTCACGACGCTGACGGGCAGCCAGCGCTGGGGCATTTCTCCTGTAATCGTGCTTTTCGTGGCGGGGCTGGTTCTGCTACTCTGGGTGAGAACGCACCCGGAGGTTGATTGATGATCCGAACGATTTTGATGGCTGTCGCGGTTGCAGCCCTTGCCTTGCCAGCCGCCGCCCAAACCCCCGCCAAGCAGCTTTTCGGGGCGAAATCCACGCCTTCGCGGCAGAGCTCGGCGCCTTTTGGCACTTATAACAAGGGGTGCCTTGCCGGGGCGCAGCAATTACCGGAGACGGGGCCGACATGGCAGGCGATGCGCCTTTCGCGCAACCGCAACTGGGCGCATCCCGATGCTGTGCGCTTTATCAAGCGGCTTTCGATTGCAGCCACGAAAGTGGGCTGGAAGGGGCTTTATATCGGCGATATCTCTCAGCCGCGGGGCGGGCCGATGCTGACCGGCCATGCAAGCCATCAGATGGGGCTTGATATCGACATCTGGATGAGGCCGGTGGATCGGCTGGATCTGAGCCGGGTGGAGCGGGAAAATCTCTCCTCCATTTCCGTGCGAACGCCGGACCAGCGGAATGTGAACAGCAACTGGACGTTTGCGCATCACCGGATTTTGCGAGCGGCGGCGCGCGACCCTTCGGTGGCGCGGATTTTCGTGACAGCGCCGGTGAAGCTGCAGATGTGTAAGGATGAGACGGGAAACCGGGATTTCCTGCGGAAGATCCGGCCGTGGTGGGGGCATCATTACCATTTCCACGTGCGGATGAATTGCCCGGCGGGGGCTGCGGGCTGCCGCGAGCAGGACCCCATTCCGCGCGGTGACGGCTGCAAGGATGCGGTATGGTGGGTCACCGATGCGCTGAACCCGCCGAAGCCGGACCCGAATGCCCCCAAACCCAAGCCCAAACCCCCCAAACGTGCCCTGACGCTGGCCGATCTGCCGCAACAATGCTCCACCGTCTTGCGCTGATCGCAGCCCTCGCTGCCGGACCTGCGGCGGCGGATATGGTGGCGCGCACCAGTGTGCTGGTGTGGAACGAGGGCTATGAGAGTTTCGGCAGCTTTTCCGGCCTTGCCGTGGATGACGCGGGCGAGCGGTTTGTTGTGGTGTCGGACAAGGGCTTTTACGCGCGGGGCGTGCTGGCGCGGTCGCAAAGGGGGCTGTCGGATGTGACGCTGGCCGATCGCGGGCCGCTTCTGCGCGTGGACGGTACGCCCGTGGGGCGGTTCGACATCGATGCCGAGGGGATCACGCGGCTGCCGGATGGACGGCTGGCGGTTTCCTTCGAGGCCAATCACCGTATCCGGATTTACAGCGATATCTCGAAGCCGCCGCGCGCCGTGCCGAACCATCCGGCGTTCAGCAAATTGCAGAACAATTCCGGGATGGAGGCGCTTTTCTCCGATGGGGACGGTGCGCTTTACGCCATTCCCGAACGCTCCGGCAGGCTGGAGCGGCCCTTCCCTGTGTACCGGTTTGCCAAGGGCTGGACAGTGCCGATGACGTTGCGCAGGGAGCCGCCGCATCTGGTGGCGGGGGCCGAGATCGGGCCGGACGGGAAGCTTTATGTGCTGGAGCGGGACTTGCGGACGCTGGGTTTTGCCAGCCGGATAAGGCGGTTTGATATCACCGCTGATGGGCTGGTGAACGAGGAATTGGTGATGGAAAGCCGGATGGGGCAGTACGACAATCTGGAGGGGATTGCGCTTTGGCGGGACGGGGCGGGGCAGATCCGTATCCTGTGCATCTCGGACGACAACAACAAGTTCTTCCAGCGCACGGAGTTTGTGGAGTTCACGTTGAAGCCCCGGTTTTCTGATGGAAACGCGGTAAACTGAGGGTTTGTGGTCCCGTTGATTTGCCTGGAATCAAGGCGAAGCCGCCGGGCAGCGCCCGCCCGTTCCCGAGTGTGGGCGCTTGGGCTGCCATCGTGCGGTTCGACTGGGTAGAAGAACTTTTGCCGGCATAAAGCGCCCTAGCCGACTGTTGCAGCGCCAACCCACGGGCGGGCCCTGCCCGGCTCGCGTTGTGGGGAAATTACAGTCGATAAATCCTCCTTCACGCCACAAACAGCGCCCTGTTGCTGCGGAAATGCGGTACCAACACATCGCGGAAGGCGGCGAGCTTGGCGGAGGGCCAGACGTCTGGATGGCCGACGACCCAGATATCGGCATAGGGCTTGGGCACGAGGCGCGGGATCTGGGTGAGCCCCGGCGTGGTGCGGCCCAGAAACATAGGTGTGCGGATCACGCCGAGCCCCGCGCTGGCGGCGCCGAGCATCGCGCCCATATCATCGAATTTCATGGTGACGCGGGCGTTTGGATAGGCTTCCAGCACATGTTTGGGCAGCTCGGGGAACTGATCATAGACGAGCCAGTGCATGGGTGCTGCGGGATCCTCGGCCATCCTGTCCGCCCATTCCTGCGTGGCAAAGCCGGTATTGTGCTGCTCTGCAAGGCGCAGGCCCTTCAGAGTATCGCCCGGGTTGCGGCTGATGCGGATTGCGATGTCGGCCTCGCGGCGATTGAGATCGAGAAGTGCATTGGAGGCGTTGATCTTGAGGGTAATCTCGGGGCTTGCCGCGCAGAACGCCTTGATGGCCGGGCCGAGGAAATGAGAAATGAGAAGCTGGGGTGCGGTGACGGTGAGGGGGCCGGACAGCGTGGTGTCCTGCCCGCGCAACTCCCGCAGAAGTGCGTGCTCCGCGTCTTCCATTCTGGCGGCGTGGGCAGCCACCTGCTGGCCAGCTTTGGTGGCGCGGTAGCCATCGGCAAGCTTCTCGAACAGGGTAAGGTTCATCGCAGCCTCGGCCCGCGCGATACGGCGCGCGACAGTGGTGTAGTTGAGCCCGAGTTCCTGCGCCGCTGCCGCGAGTGTCTTGCCGCGAGCGACGGCCAGTATTGTTTTGAGTTCGTCCCAGTTTGTCATGGCATGCAAAATTGCATGACCCTACTGCGTTTGCACGCGTTTTTGTTTTACGGGCGCGTGGCTATCTCCGACTGGCAAGACACAGAGGAGACAGAGATGATATATGCATATGCGAAACTGACGGTGAAGAACCCGGATGCTTTGGCTGAGTATCGGGGCAAGGCGGGTGAGGCGCTGGCGCTGCATGGCGGCAAAGTGGAGGCGGCGACGGGAGAGACCACGGCGCTGGATGGGAGCCCTGATTTGCCGGATGTGGCGGCGTTGCTTTCGTTCCCCGACAGGGAGGCCGCGATGGGCTGGATCAATGACCCCGCGCTTGCGGATGTTCATGCGCTGCGGCGGAGTGCTGGGGCTTCGGATATCGTGTTGCTGGGGTAGGCTTCAAGCTTCAAGCATATCTGGGATCCGCCGGATGATATCGGCGGATCCATCGGCGCGGGCGGTGATCCATGCGCCTTCAATGAGGAGGAGGGCCGCGCGGGATTGCAGCTCTGCCCGTGCTTCGGCCATGCCGAGGCGGATGGCGTGGGTTTTGCTGAGTTTGACCCAGCTTTCGAAGATCTCAAGCGCTGCAAGGCGGAAGCGTTCATCCGCCGGTCCGCCGAGCAGGGTGCCGGTGACAGGGCAGAAATCCCACGCGCCGCGCGCATCGTGGATATCGGCGATGGCGTTGCAGATGCGGGTGACGCCTTCCTTGAAGCTTGTGCTTTCCTGAAAGGCTTCTTCCATCAGACGAGAGAGGTAGCGGCCCGCCCATCGCGCTGTTTCCAGCGCGAGATCAGGTTTTCCGCCCGGGAAATGGTGGTAGAGCGAGCCTTTCGGCACGCCTGCTGCCTGCAGGATTTCCGTGAGGCCGGCCGCGGAATAGCCCTTGCGGCGAAAGAGATCGGTGGCCGCATAGATCAGTTTTTCGCGGGTGGTTTTTTCCATCAGAAACCTTTTGCATGATTAGACCAATCAGTCTATACCTGAACAATAGACCGACCAGTCTATTCAGGAGGCAATGATGAGCGAACCTGTTCCAGTATCCGAGGCCGTGCACATCGAAGGTGCGTCTGCCCACCTGACGGGGCAGCTTTTTCTGCCCACGACACCGCCGCTTGCGGCTGTGTTGATCAACGGAGCGACGGGTATTCCGCAGAGCTACTACCGGCATTTCGCGCATTGGCTGGCGCACCGGAAATCGGTGGCTGTGCTGACGTATGATTACCGCGATTTCGGTGCTTCGGCAGAGGGTCATGTGAAGCATTCCAAGGCGTTGATGTCCGATTGGGGTGTGCATGATCAGCAGGCTGCACGGGATTGGCTGGGCGCACGGTTCGAGGATGCGCCGATCTGGGTGATCGGCCATTCGCTGGGTGGCTTCATGCTGCCGATGCAGAAACGACAGGCGCGGATTGCCCGCGTGATCGCGGTGGCCAGCGGCCCGGTGCATGTGCGGGATCATCCGATGAGTTACCAGCCGCTTGCCCGGATGTTCTGGTACGGGCATGGGCCGCTGCTGACGCGGCTTTTCGGCTATTTGCCCGGAAAGAATACCGGGTTGGGCGCAGATTTGCCGGGGCCGGTTTTCTGGCAGTGGCGGCGGTGGTGCACCTCCGAGGATTTTTATGCCTCCGATATCGGTGTGCATCTGCCGGAGCCTGCGTGGGAGGCCACGCATGCGGATGTGAAATGCGTGGCGATTGCGGATGATCCGATGATCCCGCCCAAGGCGGTGTGGCGGCTGATGCCGTTCTATCCCGATACATATGTGCGACAACTGACGATCCGGCCCGAAGAGTTCGGCCTTGGCAAGATCGGGCATCTGAGCGCCTTTGCGCGGCGGAATGCAGCGATCTGGGAACAGCTGATCGCGTGATTTTGTGTTCCCAAGCGAACGGTGCAGGCCCAAAATATCGCGTAAGGTGAATTGGTGGGGATCAGTACGCTGATCATTTGGCAGGCCCCCGCCAAAGCAAGGCCTCGCCCGCTCATCCGGGCAGGCTTTGCCCTGCATTCATTCAGGGTGGTCTTGCGCGACAGAGGGCGCTTCTGTGGTTACTTTGCTGAAACGCTGATCCGCGGTTGAGACTGTGTGTCGATGGCTGCCAATGATTTGGTCAGCGGCCAGCGGATGAACAGGATCGCGGCCCCCTCTATCTGATGATCTGCCAAGGTTTCCGTCAGGTCCGCTACTTCGCAAGAGGCTGTAATCTGCCCCTTGCGTTGCGCCTTGGCGACGATCCTCACCTGAAGAGGGGTGCCAGGATGCGTTTTCTGCAATCGGGCCTCGATATCCCTTGCGGCACCGACGGCCATATAGAGAGCAACACAGGCCCCGGGCCTCAGGTTGCGAACGGAGTCCGGAACCACAAATCCGTCCTGCCGGTGACCGGTTGTCAAGGTTACCGTGTCGATCTCACCGCGTTCTGTCAGGCTCTCGCCAAGGGCGGCAGCCGCTGCGCAGGCGGCGGTGACACCGGGAACGATTTCCACCGGGATGCCGCTTGCCTCAAGCGCCCGGATCTCTTCAGTGCTGCGTCCGAAGATACCGGGATCGCCGCATTTCAGGCGGACAACCCGTTTGCCGCGCCTTGCGGCGGCAACAAGCGTCTGCGTGATCTTTTCCTGCGGCCAGCTATGGCAGCCCGGTGCCTTGCCGACGTAAATGCGTTCCGCATCACGGCGTGCGAGATCCAGTATCTCGGTTTCCAGCAAGCGATCATAGTAGATTACGTCTGCCTCCTGCAGGCGTTGGACACCTCTGAGTGTGATGAGGTCTTTGGCGCCGGGGCCTGCGCCAACAAGGCTGACACTTCCGCCGTGCCTTTCCCCGAAATCGCCGGTTTCAATTGCGGTTTTGATCAGTTTGGCAGCCTCGCGTTCCGCACCGCTTACAAAGAGGCGGCGCGGGGTTTCGTTGAAAACCCAGCGCCAGAGATCACGGCGGGCGCGTTGCGAAAGGCGTGCGGCTGCGGCCGTGCGCAACCGCCCTGCCAACGCAGCCAGATCGCCCAGCCGAGGTTCAAACAACTCTTCGAGCCGCGTCTTGATCTGGCGTGCGAGAACCGGCGCCGTGCCTTCGGTTCCGATGGCAATCACGACCGGATCACGATCAACGATGGAAGGGGTGATTGCATCGCAAAGGTGGGGCTGATCAACAACATTCACAACCGCGCCCGCTGCCTTTGCCAAGGCATGAAGCGCCATATCGACCCCCGGACAGCCCGAGGCTATGAACACGAGCGCGCAGTTCCGAAAACTCTCACGCGTGATCCGGGTTGTCTTGTGAACAACGCGCCCTTCGGCCGCCAGACTGGAGAGTTCGGGATCCAGTGTTTGGGCCAGTATCACGACCTCGGCTTCTGTCTTCAGTATGAGCCGGGCCTTTTGCGCCGCCTGCTCCTGCCCACCGACGATGACGACCCTGCGACCGGCCATTTGAAGAAACATGGGAAAGGTTTTCATGCGGAAAGGCTTTCGTGCTGGTGGCGTTCGGCCCACAGGGTTTCCGCCATGTGCTGGGCGGCCTGAACGGTGGGGGCTGCTTTCACAGTCCAGAGGGCCAGCGCTGCTGTGCCGGTGATCGTGGCTGTTGCGAACGGATCATCGCGGGTTCCCTGCCAAAGGGCGCCCAGATCAATTGCTTTGCGGGCCTCATGAAGGCGACGTGTTTCATGGTGAATGGGTGGTGCGATCTCTTGGGTGGGTACGCCGTTCCGAAGGCCAAACAGAGCGATCTCCTTGGAGGGATGCCGTTCAAACTCGCCCCCACCGCCTTTGATGATTGTCAGATCTTGCTGGCCCAGCATCTGGGCGGCCTGTTCCTGCAGGCTGCGATAGGAAGGATGAAAGACACCTTGAACGGTGGCAGGCGCCTGTGAGGGGTTCCACATGCGGAGCACCGTGTTGAAGCAGGATCGCAGCCCGAAGGTATCGCGCAATTTCAGCAGCGCCAAAGCCTCGGGGCACAACGTTTCAAGCGGGGTGTACTGCACCGTTGGTCCGGCCAGTTTCAGCGCGGTGCGAAGGGACGCCGCGCTCGATTGATGTGAGTTCCGACCGTGCATTGAAATGCTGTAGCCGGCCTGGCCAACCAATCGTGCGGCCAGAAGGAACAGGGGCGCACCCCGGCTGCGCCCGGCTGCATAGGATGGCCAATCGAGATCGACAGGGGGGAGCTTTCCGCTTACATGCGCGCGCAAGGCGGACGTGAATCCTGCGATTTCCTCGGCCGTTTCGCCGCGCAGACGCATGACCATGAGCAGGGCACCGACAGCCTCGGGGGCTGCTTTGCCTTGCAGGATCAGAAGCATTGCCGCTTTGGCTTCCTCCGGGGTCATCGCGCGGGCCCGGCCCTTGCCGCGCGCAACGATCCGGACAAAGGGTGCAAGGCTCATTCGGCGGCCATCGCGAGCGGTGCTTCTGCCAAAAGGGCAGCCAGCTCGGGTTTGCATGAGCCACAGTTCGTTCCGGCGCAGGTGGCTTCGCCCAGGGCTGCAACGCTTCGTGCGCCCTTCGCTGCGGCTGCAAGGAGGGTATTGCGCCCCACATTGAAACACGCGCAAACCGTGGCACCCGGATCTGGCTGGTTGGCGGGGCTGCGCCCTGCAAGGGCCACCAAGGGTGGTGTATCCGTGCCTATGCAGGCAATTGCTGCGATGCGGGAGAGGACGACAGGCTTCGGCGCTGCAAAGAGGAGGGCGGTTATGATGCCATCTGTGTGGATCGCAATGCGGATTGTGCCTGTGGCGGGATCGGTTTGCGAGGATGCCGCGCCTGTGGCTTGCCCGGAAAGCCGCCGCATTTCAGCAACCCAATCCTGTGGGGCCTTGCTACCTGCAAGCTCCGCCTGCCACCCGGATTGCGTTCGCGCGACGGCGGCATAGGGCGTCTGGGGCACAGGGAGTTCGGCGCAGGCCAGAAACCCATACCACCTGGCCCGATAAACGCTCGCGGATACTTCGCCCGATTTCAGGGCGGGTTGGCCGGAGAATGGATCGGCTACCGGCGCGGTAAGGCTGTTGATCGTGGCCGATGCTGCGCGCTGGCGGGTCCAGTGCATTGGTGCGAACAGTTGGCCCGGTGCAACACGGGGTGTTACGAGCGCGCGGAGTATCGCGCTGCCATAGGTGCTCTCGACGCGGATCAACGCCCCGGCCGCCACATCGAGCGCCTCGGCATCTTGGGGGTGCATCTCGACATACGGTTCGGCCAGATGTGCGCCGAGCCGTGCAGATTTACCGGTGCGCGTCATGGTGTGCCACTGGTCGCGGTTGCGCCCGGTATTCAGTTGAAAACGCGTGCGGGCGAGAGCAGGTGCACTGATCGGGACCATCTCCGCCTTGCCATCGGGATGAAAGAACCGCCCGTCCGCAAAGAAGCGGTAATTGTTGCGCGGCCATTGGGTGGGAAGCAGATCGCCATAATCGGCATCGGCGAAGATGCTGAGATCCAGATCGCGCGGGAACTCTGATGTTGCGGCATCCAAGGCCACATATTCCGCGAAGACTTCGGAGGGTTTTGTGTAGGCAAAGGCTGCATCAAATCCCATGCGCGTGGCGACATCGCTGATGATCTTCCAATCCGGGCGCGCTGTGCCCGGTGCCGGCAGGAATGCACGTTGGCGGGATATGCGCCGCTCGGAGTTTGTGACTGTTCCGTTCTTTTCGCCCCACCCGGTGGCGGGCAGGCAGACATGCGCCAGATCGTTTGTATCGGTGTTCTCCATGATGTCGGAGGTCACAACGAAGGGCACATGCGCGATGGCTGCGGCAACGCTGTTTGCATCCGGCAATGATACGGCCGGGTTCGTCGACATGATCCACAGCGCCTTGATCTCGCCTTTCGCGCAGGCGCTGAACAGATCAACGGCTTTCAGCCCCGGTTTGTTGCAAATCGCGGGGCTTTGCCAGAAGGCCTGCACGGCTTCGCGGTGCGCCCGGTTATCCAGCTCCAGATGGTTGGCCAGCATGTTCGCGAGCCCGCCAACTTCCCGCCCGCCCATGGCATTGGGCTGGCCCGTGAGGGAAAACGGACCCATGCCGGGCTTGCCAATGCGCCCGGTTGCCAGATGGCAGTTGAGGATCGCGTTTACCTTGTCCGTCCCGCACTGCGACTGGTTCACGCCCTGCGAGTAGGCGGTTACCACCCTTTCGGTACCGGCCCAGAGGCCGAAGAATGCCTCGCATTCCTGCATGGTGAGCCCAGTATCGGTGCTATCTGACAGCCGGGCGGCGGTAACGGCCTGAGCCAGCCCGTTCACGTGGGTATCCGTGAAGGCGTGATCCAGCTTTTCATGATCTGCCAGATAGGCAAGCAGCCCGTTGAACAGCGCGATATCGCCATCGGGTGCGATTTGCAGATGCAGATCGGCAAGATCACAGGTTGCGGTGCGTCTCGGATCGATATTGACGATACGCATGTGCGGGCGCGTTTCCTTGGCCGCAGCAATGCGTTGATACAGCACGGGATGGCACCAAGCGAGGTTTGATCCCACAAGCACGATCAGATCTGCCTCTTCCAGATCAGCGTAGATACCGGGGACAGTATCCGTACCAAAGGCTCGCTTGTGCCCTGCCACCGAAGAGGCCATGCACAGACGCGAATTGGTGTCGATATTGGCGGAGCCGATAAAGCCCTTCATCAGTTTGTTGGCGACGTAATAGTCTTCGGTAAGGAACTGCCCCGAGGCGTAAAAAGCCACGCTGTCCGGGCCATGCCCTGCGATGGCCGCGCTGAATTTGTGAGCGACAAGATCAAGTGCCTCATCCCAGTTTGCGCGCCGCTTTCCGATTTTGGGATGCAACAGGCGCCCGTCCAGATCTATGGTTTCGCCCAGGGCGGATCCTTTGGAACAGAGGCGACCGAAGTTGGCCGGGTGATCCGGATCGCCCTTGATCGTGCCATCAGCCCCCGCCAGAACGCCACAACCAACGCCGCAATAGGGGCAGGTGGTCCTCGTCAGCTTCATGCAGCGGCCCGCGCGCGCAGGAAAGACTGATCCAGCAGAATGCGCCCATCTTCAACGCGGGCCGGGTATGTTGCGACGCTGCCTTCGTCCTCTCCCTCTGCTGTTCCGGTTTCCAGAGAAATCACCCAGTTGTGCAGCGGGCATGTGACGGATTTTCCGTGCACGATGCCTTCGGCCAATGGCCCCGCCTTGTGGGGACAGGCGTTGTTGAGGGCAAAGACCTCATCCTCTGCGGTGCGGAAAACCGCGACACAGCCGCGCGATGTTTTCACCACCCGGGCCCCGCGCTGCGGGATATCTTCCAGAGATGCGATGTCGATCCATGTACTCATTCCGCGGCCTCCAATGACAGGTTCGCCAATGGCTTGTAGCTTTCGGCCTTCTGGCTGGCATGTTCGGCCCAGGGATCTTTGCGATAGAGCGATTGGCTGAGTTCGAACCGCGCCACGAGTGCGGCGCGTTCATCAGGATCATCGGAGATGCGCTCCCTGATCCAATCAAAACCAACCTTGCCCATCCATTTATAGATCCGGTCAAGGTATTTCGCGTTCTCGCGGTAAAGCTGGGTGACGGCCTTGATCACATTGATCGCGTCTTCCTCCGTGGGTACCTGCACCAGCAGTTCGGTTTCCCTGACGTCCATGCCAGCGGCCCCGCCGATGCTTATCTGATAGCCGCTATCAACGCAGACAACGCCGATATCCTTGCACGTTGCTTCTGCGCAGTTGCGCGGGCAGCCAGAGACGGCCAGCTTCAGCTTGTGCGGCGTCCATGCGCCCCAAAGCTCCTTTTCCAGCTTGATACCAAGGCCCGTACTGTCTTGGGTGCCAAAGCGGCAATGATCGGTACCCACACAGGTTTTCACCGTGCGCAGGCCCTTGGCATACGCATGGCCGGAAACCATGCCAGCCGCATTCAGATCGGCCCAGATATCCGGCAGATCTTCGCCGCGCACCCCAAGGAGATCGATGCGTTGGCCGCCAGTAACCTTTACGGTTGGCACAGCGTATTTATCGGCCGCATCCGCGATCGCTCGCAGCTCATCCGGGGTGGTGATCCCGCCCCACATGCGCGGGACGACGCTGAATGTGCCGTCTTTTTGAATGTTCGCGTGCTTGCGTTCGTTGATGAACCGGCTTTGCGGGTCGTCGCGATACTCCAGCGGCCAATCCGCCAGCAGATAGAAGTTCAGCGCCGGGCGGCAGATGTGGCAGCCACAGGACGTTTTCCAGCCGCATTCCTGCCAGACAGCAGGCATCGATGTCAGCCTTTGCGATTTGATCATGCGGCGCACGTCTTCATGCGCCAATTCGGTGCAGCCGCAGACAGATTGCGCCGCAGGGATCACAAACGCATCGCCGAGCGTGACGGCCAGCACCTGCTCGACAAGCCCGGTGCATGTTCCGCAGGATCCCGATGCCTTGGTGGTTGCCCGCACGGTGCCCAGATCAGAGGCACCCGCTGCGATCGCGTCTTCGATTTGCCCTTTGCAGATACCGTTGCAGCCACAGATCTCCGCATCACGCGGTAAGGCTACAACAGCTGCTAAAGGGTCCGGGGGGGTCCCCCCCTGATAGGCCGGGCCGAAGATGAGCGTTTCGCGCATTTCGGCAATGTCGGTCTTGTCGCGGATCAGGCCAAAGAACCAGTTGCTGTCGGCCGTGTCGCCGTACATGACGGCACCAATAACGATGTTGTTCTCGATCACCAGGCGACGGTAGACGCCGCGCGCCGGATCGCGAAAGACGATATCTTCCCGCCCCTCGCCTTCGGCAAAATCGCCTGCGCTGAAGAGATCGCAGCCCGTGACCTTGAGCTTGGTCGAAAGTTCCCTCTGCACGAAGGCCGCATCCTGCCCCAGCAGGGTCTGGGCAGCCACTTTCGCCTGATCGTAGAGCGGCGCCACAAGCCCGAAGAGCGCACCGTCATGTTCCACGCATTCTCCCACAGCCAGCACGTCCGGATCGGAGGTGATCATCTGATCATCGACATGGATCCCGCGCCCTGTGGCGATACCCGCCGCGTTGGCGAGCGCTGTGTTGGGGCGGATGCCGACAGCCATGACCAGCAGATCGCAGGGAAGTTCTGTGCCATCGTCGAGCAGCAGGGCGCGGACATGGCCTTCCTGCCCCAGAATTTCCTTGGAATTGGCGGAGCATCTGACGGTGATGCCCTTTTCCACCAGCGCCTTGCGCAGGAGATACCCGGCGGCTTCGTCCAGCTGACGCTCCATCAGATGGCCCATGATATGCACGACCGTGACATCGACACCGCGCGCGGCCATGCCTGCCGCCGCCTCCAGCCCCAGAAGCCCCCCGCCGATGACGACAACCCGGTTGTCCGGCCCAAGGCTCATCATCCGCTGCGTATCTTCGAGATCGCGATACGCGATCACGCCTTCCAGATCATGGCCCGGCAGCGGGATGATGAAAGGGTTGGAGCCGGTGCCGAAAAGGAGCTTGTCGTAAGCCAGAACATCGCCGTTTTCCGCCGTTACCGTTTTGGCTGCACGGTCAATGCGCGCCACCCTTTCGCCGAAGCGGCAGGTGATGCCCTGCTGGTCGTACCAGGCATCATCATGGGTGACGATCTCGGCATAGGTCTTCTCTCCCGACAGGACCGGACTCAGCATGATGCGGTTATAGTTGCCGCGCGGTTCTGCGTTGAAGAGGGTGATGTCCCAGCCGTCCGGCTGCCCCTCTGTCAGGTGTTCCAGCGCGCGGCCCGTGGCCATGCCTGCGCCGATGACAACAAGTTTTCGGGCCATGGTTTTCACTCCGCTGCCATCACTTTGGGTTTCGGTTTAGGCGTCGCGCCATGCTCGTATTCCTCAAGAAAATCGAGCACTTCCTGGCGGTAAGCGTAGTAATCCGGATGCTCCAGCAGCGCTTTGCGGGTGCGTGGGCGTGGCAGTTCCACATCCGTGATCTTGCCGATGGTTGCCTGTGGCCCGTTCGTCATCATCACCACGCGGTCGGCCAGAAGGATGGCCTCATCCACATCGTGGGTTACACAGATCGCCGTTACCTTGGTGCGCGACCACACCTCCATCAGCACTTCCTGAAGTTCCCAACGGGTCAGGCTGTCGAGCATGCCAAAGGGTTCATCGAGAAGCAGAAGCTTGGGCGAAAGCGCAAAGGCACGGGCGATGCCAACACGTTGCTTCATCCCGTTGGAAAGGCTTGCGGCGCCCTTATCCATACTGTCGGCCAGCCCCACACGCTCCAGGTAGTATTCGACCACCTCCTGCCGCTCGGCCTGGCTGGCCCTCGGGTAGACCTTGTCGACCCCGATCGCGACGTTTTCCTTGGCTGTGAGCCACGGGAAGAGGTTGGGCGACTGGAAAACAACGGCACGTTCCGGATCCGCGCCCTCGACATGCGTGCCATCCAGCACAACAGCCCCCTCGGAGATCGGGTTTAGCCCCGCCGCCATTGTGAGCACCGTGGATTTGCCGCAGCCGGAATGCCCGATGAGCGAGATGAACTCACCCTTGTTTATCTTGAGGTTGAAGTCCTCAACCACGGTCAGCGGCCCCTTGGGTGTGGGGTATACCTTGTGGAGTTGGGAGAAGTTGAGGAACCTCTCCTGCAGCCCTTCCTGCGCACGGGCAACGGCGGCAGGGATGCCGTGGATCGGGGTGACATCCGGCAGGGTTCGGGTTTCTGCAACTTTGGCAGCGATGCCCACATCCATCAGGTACGTCGTGATATCTGCCCGCAGTTTTTTGAACGTCTCGTCATGGTTCATTGCCATCCTGTCGCGCGGGCGGGGGAGCGTGACGGGAACCGGATTGGCCAGCGTGCCATCGGGGTTGAGTGGGATGATGCGGTCGGCGAGAAGAATGGCCTCGTCCACGTCATTGGTGATCAGGATGCAGGTTTTCTTGTCCCGCTCCCAGATCTCCAGGATCTCGTCGGCAAGGTTCGCGCGCGTCAGCGCATCCAGCGCCGAAAGCGGCTCATCCAGCAGCAGCATTTCGGGATTCATCGCAAGCGCGCGCGCCACTGCAACGCGCTGGCGCATGCCCCCCGAAAGTTCAGAGGGGCGGCGGGCGACGGCGTGCGATAGCCCGACCATGGAGACATAATGGTCGATCTTCGCCGCACGCTCCGCCTTGGACAGCCGAGGGAAGACGGCGTCGACCGCAAGCCCCACATTTCCGCCAACCGTCAGCCACGGCATCAGCGAGTAGCTTTGGAAAACCAGACCCCGCTCTGGCCCCGGTTCCGTGATCGGCTGCCCCTTGAAAGTCAGGGTGCCGCCATCGGGCATCTCCAGCCCTGCGATGAGGTTGATCAGGGTGGATTTTCCGGTGCCGGAAAAGCCGAGAATTGCGAGGAATTCGCCCTCTTCGACCTCAAGATCGATTTCGTGCAGAACCGTGGCACGATCAAGCCCTGTGCCGAAGCCCTTGGTGACGCCTTTGAGTGACAGGATGCTCATGCCATTCACCGGTTTGCCGAGAAGGTGAACATGGATTGCAGCGCATACATCACGCGATCCAGAAGAAATCCGATAATACCGATGGTGAAGACGGCGACCATGATGCGGGCGAGCGATTGGGATGAGCCGTTCTGAAACTCATCCCAGACGAATTTGCCCAAACCGGGGTTCTGGGCCAGCATTTCTGCGGCGATAAGAACCATCCAGCCCACCCCCAGCGAAAGGCGCAAACCCGTGAAGATCAGCGGCAGCGCCGAGGGCAATACCAGCTTGGTAATCTTGGTGTAGGTGTTCATCTTCAGCACGCGGCTTACGCTGACAAGATCCTTGTCGATGCTGCTGACGCCGAGGGCGGTGTTGATCAGCGTCGGCCAGAGCGAGCAGAGTGTGACGGTGATGGCCGAGATCAGGAATGACTTTGAGAACATCCCATCGTTCGTGGTGTAGACGGCGGATACAATCATCGTGACAATGGGCAGCCACGCCAGCGGTGATACCGGCTTGAAGATCTGGATAAGCGGGTTCAGTGCGGCATTGGCCGTGACGGAGAGGCCTGCGGCGATCCCAAGTGGAATTGCCACCACAGAGGCGATCAGGAACCCGAAGAAGACGGTTTTGATCGAAGTCCAGATCTGATCGTAATAGGTTGGCTTGCCGGTATAGATACGGTCGCGGACCCGATCCGAATTGCCTTCGGCGATCAATGCGGCGTTGCGCGCCTCCTGCCGCTGATAAAAAGCGATTTCCTTTTCCTTTTCGCGCTCTGCGTCTGCATGGAGGTTGCCAACCTGCGCCCACACCTGCGCAGGGCCGGGAACGGCACCCAAAGACGTTTGAACCTGCGGGGCCAGCGTGCCCCAGGCCAGAAGGAACGCGGCGATGGCGAGAAGCGGCACCCCAAGGAGTTGCCAGATTTCCTTGATCTGAGCCCGCGGGTTATCGCCGGCGGCGGCTTTCAGGATGGGCGTAACCCATGACAGGCCGAAGACCCTGAACCATGCATCGGCCTTGTTGATGCGGGTAAAACGCCGGGCGCGGCGCGCCTCGATGTCGAGTGTGTCCGGGTCAATCGTGGTCATGTTTGATGTCCAACTGCAGCTTCATCAAAAGGGGGATGGGCAGAGGCCCACACCGCGCGGCGGCTATGTGGGCCCCTTGGCTTAGCCTTCGATTTCGTTATCCACGACCGTCTGGCCGCCTTTCAGGCCGATCGGCAGGCTGTCGATATAGGCGTTGGGCGCGCGCCCGTCATATCCGATGCCATCGATGATATCGGCGGCTGGTGTGGGTGCCTTGAAGCCATCGCTTTCCCAGGGAAAATCGGCCTCGTTCGCGATGCCTTCATCAACCAGCATACGCGCAGCTTCGAGATAGATGTCGGGGCGGTACACCTCGGCTGCGGTTTCAAAGTACCACTCATCAGGCTTGGTGTCGGCAATCTGGCCCCAGCGGCGCATCTGGCTGAGATACCAGATCGCATCGGAGTAGAAGGGATAGGTCGCGTTGTAGCGAAAGAAGACGTTGAAATCGGGTGCGGGGCGCACATCTCCCTTCTCGAACTCGAAAAAGCCCGTCATCGAGTTGGCGATAACATCGTAATCCGCGCCGACATATTCCGAGCGTGAGAGAATTTCCACAGCTTCCGGGCGGTTGGCATTATCGTCGGCATCGAGCCACATCGCGGCCCGGATCAGGGCCTTGGTCAATGCGATTGTGGTGTTTGGGTTTTCCTCAGCAAATTCGGCCGTGATCCCGAAGACTTTTTCTGGATTGTTCTTCCACATGTCATAGTCGGTAATCACCGGTACGCCGATGCCCTTGAACACGGCCTGCTGGTTCCATGGCTCGCCCACGGCATAGCCAAAGATCGTGCCTGCCTCCATTGTGGCGGGCATCTGCGGGGGCGGTGTGACAGACAACAGCACATCAGCGCCAATCTGGCCCGAGATATCCTGCGGGCTGTAATAGCCGGGCTCCAACCCGCCGGCGGCAAGCCAGTAGCGGATTTCGTAGTTATGCGTGGAGACGGGGAACACCATGCCCATGTTGAACGGGATGCCCTGATCCTTGTAATCCTCAACCACGGGCGCGAGTGCGCTGGCGCTGATGGGGTGTTGTGGGCGGCCATCCTCCATCAGCGGCACATTCGGCTTCATCTCTTCCCAGATTTCATTGGAAATGGTGATGCCGTTGCCGTTGAGATCCATTGAGAAGGGCGTGATGATATGCGCCTTTGTGCCGTAGCCGATGGTTGCAGCCAGAGGCTGACCCGCAAGCATATGGGCACCATCAAGCTGGCCGCTGATCACGCCATCCAGAAGCACTTTCCAGTTGGCTTGTGCCTCCAGGGTGACGAACAGACCCTCATCTTCGAAATAGCCCAGCTCATAGGCAATTGCCAAAGGCGCCATATCGGTGAGTTTGATGAAGCCCAGGGTCAGTTCATCTTTTTCAAGCTCCAGGAACTCGGCTGAAGCACCCGTCGCTAACAGGCTGGTTGTTGCCAGTATTGCTGAAAGTGTCTTTCTCATCTGTTGGATCCTTTCACGGCCCGCGAAGGCAAAACGAAAAAAGCCGCACGTAGGGGCCACGGCGGATAAGCTCCGTGATCCATACGAGCGGCTTTGCTCTTGGGAGTTGCACTGCCAGCGTCGGCTTGTGCAAAAGGTCGGGCGTCACTGCCCTTTGATCAAATCGTGCAGAGGACTGCGGCGTGAGGCAACAATTATTTTGCGCTGCAGCATCAATTCATGCGGCAGTGCAAAAAAGTGCCCAAAATTTCATCCGTTTTCAGAGGTATAATCGAAGGTTCTGCCATCAAAGAAAGCGTCTGGCGCGAGAATCATGTGTCCGCGCGACGATGCGACGGCCGTTTCAACGCGCAATGAGCCCTCCACTTTCTCGGAAGCACCCGGCATATCCGCACCAATGCCCGCAAGGTTCTGCCGGTATAGATCCGACCGAAAGCATGCCTTTGCCTGACGCAGGCCCTTGGCGTCTGCCCCAAGCTGATGCGCGATCCATGCCGCCTGACTGCGCCATGGAAAACTCGCCGCATTGGTGTGGAACTGAAGAAAGCGATCCACCTCTACCGGATGGTCATCCAGCTTGGGCACTATGTGACCTGTCACCGCCGGATCAATCAGATCCGGGGAGAGGCTGAGATGTTCGCTTCGTCCCAGTATTTCGATGGCGAGTGGTTTGTTCTTTTTGGCATCCAGCCATCTGGATGCCTGGAAAACGGCGCGCATCAGTTTGCGTGTAATATCACCGTTCTCCTCGACCCAGATGTGGCGGGCGGCAAGCACCTTTTCAGGTGCGAATTGCCAGACATCGCGCCCTGTCATCATGAGTTGCGCCACACCGCGCCGGACGGCCACGCTTCCCCAGGGCTCGCCAACCCAGAACGCATCGACAACCCCCTCGCCAACAGCATCGGCCATCCGGGGGGGCGGCACTGTAACCTCTTCGACTGTCAGTCCGGGCTCGGCAGACGTCCAGTATGACAGCAACAGCCGGTGCATCGAATGGTGAAATGGAACACCGACCCGCAGCCGCTGCCCCTTGTGCAAAGCGATTGCCTTCAGCAGCGCTCTGGCATCGCTGAAGGCAATATGTCCGATCTGCGATGCCAGCGCGTTTGACACCCCAAAGACAGTTCCGTTTACCGAAAGTACCATCAGCGTATCGATTTGAGCGGGAAGCCCCCCAAGGCCGATCGACATTGCAACCGGCATCGGAGAGAGCATTTGCGCTGCATCCAGATGACCAAGGGCCAGCATATCACGCAATGCGGACCACGAGGGCTGGCGCACCAGGTTAAGCTGCAGCCCCTGTTCCGCGGCAAAGCCCAACTCATTTGCAATGACCAGTGGTGCGCAATCCACTAGCGGGACATATCCGCAGTTCAGCAGTGTATTTGTCATGACAGAAGATCCGCAGCTGTCACCAGTGCCTGGGCGACATCAATGACCTTGCGCCCCTGATCCATCGCGGCTTTGCGCAACAGGTTGTAGGCCGCATCTTCGGCCAACCCGCGTTGGCGCATAAGAATGCCTTTGGCGCGGTCAATCGTTTTGCGGTCTTCCAGTGCCTGTTTCGCGGCATCAAGCTCGGACCGCATTTGGTGCATGATCTTGAAGCGCGCGATTGCCGTTTCAAGAACCGGTTTGATCCGGTTCATGGTCAGGCCATCGACGACATAGGCACTGACACCGGCGTTCAGCGCTGCTTTCGTGAGGTTTTCATCGGTGTGGTCAACAAAAAGAGCAACAGCACGTTTTTCCGTTTCCGTTGCATAGGAGATATGTTCCAGAGTATCCCGATCTGGATTTGCCAGATCGATCAGAACGATATCGGGCGCAAACTCCTTGACGGTACGATCGAGTGCGGAAATCTGGGCAAGCGCCTTCACGTCGCTCCATCCGGCCGCATTAAGTGCATCGACGATATCGCGCACTCTTGCCTGATCTGCTTCGACGACGAGAATTCTGAGGTTTAGGCTCATGTCTTCGTCTTTGTCAGGTTGGGCGAGGAGGTCTATCAAGTTCGTTGAATTTGTGTGCAGGTGCCTGTTTCAAGTCAAATATTTGAGCAGATTTCCGTAACTTGCTTAGCAAGCGTGCAGTTTATTCCAGCTGGGTCGATTTATCCGCTGACAAGCGAAGGCAGGTGACATTTGGCCGGGGCGTTGGATTTTGACCCACTAGATTACGCGCGCCTTCCCGGGAGAAGACGCAGCGTTACGACGTATTGTGTTTGAGGGGCTTACAGGCCGGGCGTTCCGAGGGGATGTTTGCCCAGCAGTTCCTTCAGCGCACGCTCCCGAAACTCGGTGGGGCTTTGGCCGGTGCGGGCCTTGAAGGCGCGGTTGAAGGGTGTGAGGGAATTGTAGCCGAGTGCAAAGGCATGGCTGATGATCTGCTCGCGTGCGCGGTCCGGGTCTGCGAGGCGGATCTCGGCGGCGGCGACGCGGTGGGCGTTGAGGAAATCCGCGAAGTTGCGGTAGCCAAGGCCCTGATTGATGAGGCGGCGGAGCCTGTGTTCGGGCATCTTGAGATACTCGGCGAGTTTGCCGACGGTCAGCCCCGGCTCCAGCAGAGTGGTGCCTTCGGCCAGTGCCTTGACGCGGGCGACATCGAGCACATCGGCGGGCGCATCCATAGGCCTTGGCTGCGGCGTATCGGCGGGGGCCGCGAGGATCAGCCCGCGCTCGATCCGCGTGAGCCAGAGCGTAAAGAGGAAGGCGAAACCCGCGGTTATCGCGGCCTCGGCCAGTTCGGAATTGAGGCTGAGGCCTGTGATCGCCTCGTAGGTATGAACCCCGATCATGCCGACGACGAAGATGGGGATCGCAATGCCGACCATCGCCCGGAAACTGCGGCGGGCATCCACGAGATCGCCCCGCAGATCGCGGAGCGCAAGGGCAACGACATGGCCTACCAGTATGAGCGTGATGAGGTGGTGAACATGCAGGGACTGCATACTATCCACCCAGCCCGTGAGGCTTGCAAAAGTAACAGCGAAAGTTAGGCCAAGAGGGGCAAGATGGACCGGGCGGAGGCGGAAGCGATCATCAAAGAGAGCCTGCGCGAACCACCAGAAGTAGACCATCTTGCCGCAGTGAAGCACGAAGATGGCCGCGTGGAGCGGGCCCATTCCGCCCCAGACAGCGGAGATTTGCAGCACGGACGTAAGAGCCACGGCACCGGCAAAGAGCGCGCCGAAGAGGGCGAGGGGGCTGCGAAGGCTGACGAGGAGAAACTGCACCAGTGCAAATAGGGTGAGCGCGAGAATTGCGCCATGCAACACGAGTATCGGGGTCATCAGCATCTCCTTCGGCAATCATTGCCTCTGGATGACATTAGCACAGGCCCGGTTCCAAACGATTCCGAAAAATGCGCGTCTTTTTCTGAAGGATCGGCACTTTTTTCAATTGGGCAAGGCAGGGGCGGGGTGCCGCGCACATCTTTTGATCATCACGCAAAGGAGATGAAAATGTTACGCATTACCGTTTTGATAGCCGCCGTCCTGATGCTCGCCGCCTGTGCCGACGGGCCGGGCATCAGCAAGGCCGGTGAAGGGGTTGCGACTTGGCCGAGCACTGCCATCCCGGCCCCGCTCTACCCTTGACCGAGCTGCCATGAAGGTGGCCTTTGCGGTTGCACGTTCCTGTTTTCTTCGGGAGAGCGCTGACGTGCAGTTTCACCGCTCCCTCGGATAACCAACGGACCTCCGCCGTCACGCAGTACCCGATCCGGCATCAGCGGGTTTCGGAAAAAGGCTCGTGCCGGGGCCTGCGTGTTGCTAAAGGGAAGAAAAGGCTGAAGAGGATCGAGTATGGTGCATGTGGTGATTACGGGCTGCAATCGCGGGATTGGAGCCTCGATGATGGAGGACGCGCTGGTGCGCGGCTGGCAGGTGACGGGGACGGTGCGCACGGAGGCACAGCGGGCGAAGATGCCCAAGCGCAACAGGCTGGAGATACGGGTGTGCGATATGAAGGATATTGCGGGGATTCCGGCGGCGTTTGCCGGGCTGCTTCCGGTTGACATCCTGATCAACAATGCCGGTGTGATCGGCCCGGAAACGCCTATGCAAAGCACGCTTTCCATGGATTTTGAGGGGTTTGCAGAGACTTTGCGGATCAACACGCTGGCCCCTCTGGCGGTTGCGCAGGCGTGTTTGCCTGCGATGAGCGAAGGCGGGCGGATCCTCTCCGTCTCCAGCCAGATGGCCTATATGGGCAATGCGACATCGGACAGGATCGCCTATCGCGCGTCCAAAGCTGCGCTGAACAAGGTGATGCAGGGGCTGGCGACGGATCTGGACGAGCGTGGGATAGCCGTGGTGCCTGTGGATCCGGGCTGGGTGCGGACGGATATGGGCGGTGAGGCTGCTGATCAAAGCCCTGCCGATGTGGCAGAGGGTATCCTAGATATCGCAACGCGATTGCGCCTTGAGGACAGCGGGCGGTTTTTCCGGTTTACCGGAGAGGAGCGCGATTACTGAGGTTTTGCGGGTGCAAGGGGGATGCGGGTGATTTCTTCGAAAAACCCGTCCGCCCGTTCGCCTGCCAGAGTGATCGCTTCCAGCCGGAAGGGCTTTGGCAGGAGGGGAGTGATGTGGGGTGCAAGCGCCTTTTCCGTAGCCTCCGCTTCCGCGTCTGTCAGTTTGCGGGTGAGCGTTATGTGGAAGCGAAACTCTTCCATCACATAAGGATAGCCCCAGCGCTGAAGATTGGCTTCCTGCTCCTCCGATAAACCCGTGGCTCGGCGACGAGCGAGTTCCTCCGAGCCGGGAGGCGCGCGGAAATTATCGAATGCGCGGACGAGTTTGGCGGCGAGTGTGGTGAGTTCAGATGCTTTACCCGCGGGGGTGAGCGCGAGAAAGCCGCCGAGGCGGGTGAGCCTGAGGGCCTGGGCCTCAACGGCGGGCGTGTGCGCAACATAGGCCGCGAGCTTGGCTTCGAGATCGGCAGCACTCAAGCCCTCGGCTAGCACAAAAGGCGGCTTCAGCGTGGCGTGAAAGCCATATTTGCTGGGGCGGGCAGTGAGATCCGGGATGGCAAGGCCGGGGATTTCCGGGTGTTCGGCAGCTTTGCCGGTTGCAACATCCCAGCCAAGCCAACCCGCGCCGAAACGGGCAAGCGGGCCATCGGGGAGCGTAAAATAAAGTGCGTAGCGACTATACATGGGGCGGCCTTCAAAAGCCTTGTTTACCTTGGAAAAGATGACCTTGAGATGACACTTTTGCGATGAGGTTGCGGCCGGACCCGAGGGTTGCGCTCAATCCTTTGTCTCACGCTTCCGACAATAAAGCTCCAACCGGTGGTGAACAACCTCGTAGCCGTGTTCCCGCGCGATCTCGGCCTGGAGCTGTTCGATCTTGTCTGAGCGGAATTCGACGACGGCGCCGGTATCGAGATCGATCAGGTGATCGTGGTGGGGCATGTCCGCCGCCTCGAACCGGGCGCCACCGCCTTCGAAGGCGTGGCGGTGGATGACGCCCTGATCTTCCAGCACGCTGAGGGTGCGGTAGACGGTGGCGAGCGAAACGGTATCGTCCACCTCCTGTGCGCGGCGGTGTAACTCATTCGCATCAGGATGATCCAGCGCTTCGGCCAGCACCTGCAACAGTGCCGTGCGCTGGCGGGTGACGCGCACGCCTTCCGCCCTGAGGGCTTCTTCCATTTCCTGTGCGCGGGCATCTACGTTTGTCATGAACCCAAAATGGCCCAGATGCGACGCATGTGCAAGTTACGGCAGCTCGAAAATCAGAACTCGCCCGCACCGGCCTGATACGCCTTGACGAGGTTGGAGAAGCGGGTGAAGCGGCCTTCGAACGCAAGTTCGATCGTGCCGATGGGGCCGTGACGCTGCTTGCCGATGATTACCTCGGCCTTGCCGTGAAGGTTCGACATACGCTCCTGCCACTGCATCATCTCGTCGATGCGGTCATCGGAGGGTTTCTCGCGTTCGACGTAGTATTCCTCACGGAACACGAACATCACCACATCCGCGTCCTGCTCGATCGAGCCGGATTCGCGGAGATCGGAGAGCTGGGGGCGCTTGTCATCGCGACTTTCGACCTGACGCGAGAGCTGGGAGAGGGCGATGACGGGGATCTCCAGCTCTTTTGCGATGGCCTTGAGGCCCTGCGTGATCTCGGACACCTCGTTCACCCGATTATCCTTGGCGCTGGCGGGGCGCACAAGCTGGAGGTAATCGACTATCAGCACATCGAGCCCGTGCGTGCGCTTGAGGCGGCGGGCGCGGGCGGCAAGCTGGCTGATGGGGAGAGCGGCTGTGTCATCGATGTAGAGGGGGCAGGATTCCAGCGTTTTGGCAGCTTCGACGAAACGGCGGAATTCATCCTCCGTCATGTCGCCGCGGCGGATCTGCTCGGAGGGCACTTGCGAGGCTTCGGAAAGCACGCGGGCTGCGAGTTGTTCGGCAGACATCTCAAGGCTGTAAAAGCCCACGACGCCGCCTTCGATCGTGCCTTCTGTGCCATCGGGGCGCATACCCTTTTTGTATTTCTTGGCAATGTTGAAGGCGATGTTGGTGGCGAGAGAGGTTTTCCCCATGGAGGGGCGGCCCGCGAGGATCAGCAGATCGGAGGGGTGGAGGCCGCCGAGTTTCTGATCCATATCCATCAGCCCGGTGGAGATGCCTGCAAGCCCGCCATCGCGCTGATAGGCGGCATTGGCCACGTTCACCGCATCGGTGACGGCCTTGAGAAAGCTTTGAAAGCCGCTATCCACATTGCCCTGCTCGCCCAGCTTGTAAAGCTGCTGCTCCGCCTCGACTATCTGCTCCTTCGGTTCGCTTTCCACATCGACATTGCTCGCCTTGAGCGAGATTTCCTGCCCGATGCCAATGAGATCGCGGCGGATGGCGAGATCATAGATAAGTTGCGCATAATCCTTGACGGAATAGAGCGATGTGGCCGCCCCGGCGAGCCGGACGAGATAGGCAGGGCCGCCAAGTTCCTGAAGACCGGGATCATCCTCCAGAAACGCCTTGAGCGTAACGGGTGAGGCGAGTGCGTTTTTCTGGATGCGACGGGCTGCCGTCTCGAAAATGCGGGCATGCACAGGATCGTAGAAGTGCTGCTCGCCCACGAGCGACGCAATCCTGTCATAGACATCATTGTTGACCAGAAGGGCGCCCAGAAGCGCCTGTTCGGCCTCGATATTGTGGGGCAGAGTTAAAGCCTCTGCCTCCGGAAGGTTGGACCCATCCGCCATTTTTTCTGCTCTCCGAAGTGGTGTGCCAACCTAGCGCCCTGAGCTCTGAAAAAGAAGGTGTGAGTTGTGTGACTTCCGTGGATAACTCACTTTTCGGACACTGTTCGTATGTGGCTCATCCACAGGAGGGTTGCTTTTGAAAAAAGCGTGTCTTCCCTGTGCTTTGAAAGCGGGTAGATGCACGTTGGGGCAATGGTTTGCCCATAGGCGACAGGCTTCATCCACAAGCTTTTCCACATGGCGCGGAAAACCGCTGACGGTGCATGGTGGGAATCGCGCGCGTTCACCAAAGGGTGCATGGCCTGAAATATGATCCCGCGCTAGGTTGGGCCTGTATCTGAGGAGAGACCCCATGTTTGCACGTGTATTCGCCATCCTTCTTGCCCTTTTTCCGGCCAGCCTTGCTGCACAGGAAGCCGAGCCTTCCATGACGCTGGACCGGCTTGCGGAAATCATCCAGACACTGGATCCGGAGGCGGAGCTCGCGCCCACCTCCTTTCGGATGACCATAGAGGATGTACCGGTGATCATCATCACAGATCCGGCTGCTGACCGGATGCGGGCCATGGTGCCCATACGCTCTGCCGAGGGGATGAGCGCGGAAGATGTTCTGCGCGTGATGCAGGCCAATTTCGATACCGCACTCGATGCGCGATATGCGGTGGCCAATGGCAGGCTCTGGTCCACCTTCATCCACCCGCTTTCGCCGCTGGAGCGGGATCAGTTCATCTCGGGCATCGGGCAGACAGTGAACCTAGCGCTGACATATGGCACGCTTTTCACTGGCGGTGGGCTGACATTCGGCGGGGGTGATAGCAACGATCTGCATCGCCAGTTGATCGAGGATTTGCTGAAGAAGGGTGAAGATATCTGAGCGCTTCATACCAGAGTACATCACTTTTCGGCAGTTCGTGCTTTGCGTGTGATCGGCAAAGCTGAATTGACATGGAAACGGATTGTTCGCTCGTTGATATGAATTTTTTATGACATATATCGTGTCAGCAACCAGAAAACCTCCAGCGCCGACGCTTTGCCTTGCTGGTTGCAGACTGGTGGAAATGCGATGCAAAAAAATGTTTCTGGCACCGACCGCGTAATGACTGTTGTTGCTGTAATTATCCTGGTTGCGCTGGGCGGTGCCGCGATTTTCTTCACGCAGAGTCTTCCCGAATCCTATCGATTTTTCGATGAAAACGCGCACTACGAGACGTTGCAGATTGCCGTCATGGCTTTGGGTGCATTCCTGTGGGCTCTTCTGACTGTACGGCTTTGGAAGACGATCTGGCGGGAGGGTGAAATACATGTTTCGATTTCGGCGTTCTTCACACTTCTCTGCGTTGTTGTCGTCTTCCGGGAGACCTCTTTTCTTGGGGTTTACGGGGTGGGCGACGGGGTTCAGGCATTTACAGAGACATTAGTTGTTTCGGTGGCGGTGCTGACCGTGCTCGGCCTTGCCGTGTTCTGGTTTCGCAACAGAGCGCGGGCGCTTTCCATTTTTGGCGGCCTTCGTCGGCAGGTTTCGACATACTGGGCGCTTGTATCACTGGTGCTGGTGTTGTCTTCGGATATTTTTGAGAAACGTCTGTTCCACATGCCTGGTGACATCGTCTGGGAGGAGACGTTGGAATTGATGGGGTATATCGCGATTTGCGTTGCGGCCGCTCTTGGTTTGAGCGCTGCGTTCCGGCGCGATTTGCAGCAACCGAAGCATCAGCGACCTCAGGAAACGACACGCGGTACGATTGCGCCTTCCTCAAAGTGAGTAATCTCTCCTGTTGACAGGCGAGGTGCTATGCCTAGTGTCTCGCTCGAAAGCTAGCTGGGTCGTGGCCCTCGACTCAGCTATGGTAATATCAGGTCCTTTTTCGGACTGAATTCGCTCAAGGCAGCGCAAAAGGGCTAGGTTATCATGGTTGCACGCGTCATTCCGGTTGAGACATTCGACCTTGTGATTTTTGGCGGGACGGGGGATCTGGCCCGCCGCAAGATCCTCCCCAGCCTTTTTCGGCGTATGAGGGCGGGGCAGATGCCCAAGGATGCGCGGGTGATCGGCACGGCGCGCGGAAAGATGACGAAAAAGGCCTATCAGACGCTGATCCGCGAGGCTTTGGAAGAGTTCATCAAGCCTGAAAACCGCACGGACGAAGACGTGGACGCGTTTGTTGGCCAGCTGGATTACGTGATGCTGGATGCCAAGGGAGATGACGGCTGGGAGGATCTTGGCAAGAAATTGCGCGAGGGTGAGACCCGAGCCTTCTATCTCTCCGTTGGGCCATCGCTCTTTGGAGTGATCGCACAGCAGTTGAGCAAGCGCGGGCTGGCGACCCCGAAAAGCCGGATCGTCGTGGAGAAGCCTCTGGGCCATGATCTCGGATCCGCGCAGGAGCTGAATGCCCAGCTTTCCACCTGCTTCACGGAAAGCCAGATCTATCGGATCGATCATTATCTCGGCAAGGAGACGGTGCAGAACCTGATGGCCTTGCGCTTTGCCAACGCCCTGTTCGAGCCGCTTTGGTCTGCCCAGCATGTGGATCATGTGCAGATCACGGTGGCGGAGACGATCGGTGTGGAAGGGCGCGGTGGCTACTACGACAAATCGGGTGCGATGCGCGATATGATCCAGAACCACCTGATGCAGCTTTTGTGCCTGACGGCAATGGAGCCGCCGGCGCGGTTCGAGCCGAATGCGGTGCGCGACGAGAAGCTGAAGGTGATCCGGGCCCTGGATCCTGTGCCGCCAAGCGATACCGTGCGTGGGCAGTACCGCGCCAGCATTGATGACGGCAGTTATCTGGAGCATGTGGACAACCAAGACAGCCGGACGGAGAGCTTTGTGGCGATCAAGACGCAGATCTCCAACTGGCGTTGGGCGGGCACGCCTTTCTATCTGCGCACGGGCAAGAAGCTGCGGGCGCGGATGTCGGAGATCGCGATCATCTTCAAGGATGTGCCGCATTCGATCTTTCCGGAGGTGGAGGAAAAGCGTGGTAATGCGCTGATTATCCGATTGCAGCCCGATGAAGGGATCACGCTACGGATGACGATCAAGGAACCGGGGCCGGGCGGCATGCGGCTGAAGGAAGTGCCGCTGGATATGACATTCGCAGATGCGCTGGGGCCGCAGGTGGAAGTGGCCGATGCTTACGAGCGGCTGATCATGGATGTGATCCGAGGCAACCAGACGCTCTTTATGCGTGGTGACGAAGTGGAGGCTGCATGGGAGTGGACGGATGCCATTCTGGCCGCTTGGGCCAATAGTTCGGGCCGCCCGCAGCCTTACGATCCGGGCGGCTCCGGGCCGGAGGATGCGCTTGCCCTGTTGCACCGGGATGGCCGCCGCTGGCGCGAGATTGAAGCCTGAGAGGAGAGAGACATGCCTTTGGATGCCACTGTAGCCTCCGTGACGGATGCGATTGTAAAGCGAAGCAAGGAGGCCCGCGCGGCCTATCTGGCACGTATGGCGCGGCAACGGGATGAGGGCCCTCGCCGCGCACATCTGACTTGTGGAAATCAGGCACATGCCTATGCGGCGATGGAGGGTGACAAGCCCGCGTTGCTGGGAGAGGCGGGCAATATCGGGATCGTGACCGCCTATAACGATATGCTTTCGGCACATCAGCCCTTTGAGCGTTTTCCCGCGCTGATCAAGGAGGCTGCGCGGGCGGCCGGTGGAACGGCGCAGGTGGCGGGCGGTGTGCCTGCGATGTGTGATGGGGTGACGCAGGGCCAGTCGGGGATGGAGCTTTCGCTTTTTTCGCGCGATGTGATTGCTCTCGCGGCGGGCGTGGCGCTGAGTCACAACACGTTCGATGCGGCTATTCATCTTGGCGTGTGCGATAAGATCGTGCCCGGCCTCGTGATTGCGGCTGCCACCTACGGGCACATTCCGAGTGTGTTCCTGCCCGCGGGGCCGATGCCGAGCGGCTTGCCGAATGACGAGAAGGCCAAGGTGCGCCAGCAGTTTGCAGCCGGTGAAGTGGGACGCGAGAAACTGATGGAAGCCGAGATGGCGAGCTACCACGGGCCCGGCACCTGTACGTTCTACGGCACGGCCAACACCAACCAGATGCTGATGGAATTTATGGGGCTGCATCTGCCGGGGGCGAGTTTCGTGAACCCGAATACACCCCTGCGCGACGCACTGACGCTTGAGGGGGCCAAGCGTGCCTTGGCGATCACGGCGTTGGGCAATGAGTATACGCCCGCCTGCGACGTGCTGGATGAAAAGGCGTTCGTGAACGGGATTGTCGGGCTGATGGCCACCGGCGGCTCCACCAACCTTTTGATCCATCTGCTCGCGATGGCGCGGGCGGCTGGAGTGATCCTCGACTGGGAGGATTTTGCCCGACTTTCCGATGCCACACCGCTGATGGCGCGTGTTTATCCCAATGGGTTGGCGGATGTGAACCATTTCCATGCCGCCGGCGGGCTTGGCTACATGATCGGCGACTTGCTGGAGGCGGGGCTGCTACATGATGATACGCGCACCGTGGCAGGCGACGGACTGGCGCGGTACGCGCAGGAGCCGAAGCTGAAAGATGGTGCTGTGGTGTGGGAGGATGGCGCGGGTGAGAGCCTGAACGAGAAGATCCTGCGCCCTGCCGCCAACCCCTTCCAGCCGACAGGGGGCATGAGCCGTCTTTCGGGCAATCTCGGCACCGGCGTGATGAAGGTTTCTGCCGTGAAGCCGGAACATCAGATCATCGAGGCGAAGGCGCGTGTGTTCCACGATCAGGCGGAGGTGAAGGCGGCCTACAGGGCCGGTGAACTTACGGAGGATGTGGTGGTTGTGGTGCGGTTTCAGGGGCCGAAGGCCAATGGAATGCCGGAGTTGCACTCTCTTTCACCCATTCTAGCGGTGTTGCAGGACAAGGGGCTGAAAGTGGCCCTGGTGACGGATGGGCGCATGTCCGGCGCATCTGGCAAGGTGCCTTCGGCGATCCATGTCTGCCCCGAGGCTGTGGTTGGCGGGCCGCTGGCGCGGATTGCCACGGGCGATATTGTGCGGGTGGATGCGGTCGCGGGTACGCTGGATGTGCTGACGGAGGGCGCGTTGGAGCGGCCGCCTGTGAGCATCAACCTCGATCACTACCATGAAGGCAACGGGAGGGAGATGTTCGCGGCCTTCCGCGCCAATGCAGGTTCTGCCGAAACCGGCGCCTGCGCGATCCTCTGATGGGAAAGATTGCCACAGAGGCGGCCCTGCGTAAGATCTATCATCAGATGCCCGCACCCGCATCGACGGAAAAGGTGGCCACGCGGATCACGCCGGAATATCGCGCATGGATCGAGGCCGCGCCTTTCTGCGCACTGGCAACTGTTGGCCCGGACGGGCTGGATGCGAGCCCGCGCGGCGATCTGGGGCAGGTGACCTATGTGGAGGATGAGAGGACGCTGGTTTTGCCGGACAGGCGGGGCAACAACCGGATCGACAGCCTGCTCAACATCCTCCGCGACCCGCGCGTTGCGCTGATGTACCTGATCCCCGGTTCGGGCACGGTTATCCGTGTGAACGGCACAGCAGAGCTGCGCGATGATGCCGAACTGCTGGCGCGGTATGCCCAGAAGGGGAAAGAGCCGCGCTCTGTAATCGTGGTGACGCCTGGGGAAGTATACTTTCAGTGCGCGCGTGCGGTGATGCGGGCCGAATTGTGGAAAGCGGCACCCGATACCAGCCATCTGCCGAGCGTCGGCACGATACTGGACGGTATGACGCAGGGTGCGATTGACGGTAAAACTTACGATACGGAATGGCCCGAGAGGGCCGCGAAAACGATGTGGTAGAGATGCCCGAATGTGAGGACACGCCAGTATGATCACTTCTCAGGATGCTTCAAAAAAGAACCGTGAAATATGCGGACTCGCGCCGATTATCCCAGTGCTGGTGGTGAAGGATGCAGGTTCCGCCCGGCCACTGGCCGAGGCGCTGGTGGCGGGTGGCCTGCCTGCTTTGGAGGTGACCTTGCGCACGCCTGCGGCACTGGAGGCAATCCGCGCAATGGCGGATGTGCCGGGCGGCGTGGTGGGAGCCGGTACGCTGGTGACGCCGGAGGATGTGAAAGCGGCGGTAGCCGCTGGCGCGAAATTCGGCGTCTCTCCAGGGGCGACGGATACGCTGATCGCTGCGTGCGAGGCGGAGGGGTTGCCGCTGCTGGCGGGGGCGGCCACGGCTTCCGAGGCGATGGCCATGCTGGAGAAAGGCTATGATGTGCTGAAGTTCTTCCCGGCGGAGGCTTCCGGCGGTGCGCCTGCCCTGAAGGCCATTGGTGCCCCCTTGCCGCAGATACATTTCTGCCCCACCGGAGGTGTGAGCCTTAAGAATGCCGATGACTATCTGAGCCTGCCCAACGTGCTTTGCGCCGGTGGCTCGTGGGTGGCGCCTGCCGGTCTTGTGACGGAAGGACGGTGGGACGAGATCGAGACCCTTGCACGAGACGCGGCAAAGCTGGAGCGCTGATATGCCTGATTTCACACCCCTCAAGGCCCATTGCGCGGCAACCAGGACAACCCGGATCGCAGATCTTTTTGCCACGGATTCGGGGCGCTTTGCCGAATTTTCAGTGCAACTGGACGATATGGTGCTGGATTATTCCAAGACGGCGATGGATGCGACAGCGCGGGATATGCTGATCGCTTTGGCCGAGAGCGCAGGTGTTGCGGCGCGGCGGGATGCCATGCTGGAGGGCCAGAAGATCAACGAGACGGAGGGCCGGGCTGTGCTGCACACGGCGCTGCGCAACCTTTCCGGTACGCCTGTGATGGTGGATGATGCGGATGTGATGCCCGGTGTGCGTGAGACGCTTGGGCGGATGGAGGCGTTTGCGGAGGGCGTGCGGGGTGGCGGCATCACCACGCCAAAGGGTGCCCGGTTTACCGATGTCGTGAATATCGGCATTGGCGGTTCCGATCTGGGGCCCGTGATGGCGACGCTGGCGCTGGCCCCCTATCACGATGGGCCGCGTGTGCATTTCGTGAGCAATGTGGATGGCGCGCATATTCATGACGTGCTGAAGGGGCTGGAACCCGCCACCACACTGGTGATCGTCGCCTCCAAGACGTTCACCACAATCGAGACGATGACGAATGCGCGGACGGCCGAGGGCTGGCTGAAGGCGGCCGGGCTGGAGGCGGGTGGGCATTTTGCAGCACTTTCCTCGGCTACGGAGAAGACAGCGGATTTCGGGATCGACCCGGGGCGCGTCTTCGGTTTCGAGGATTGGGTGGGCGGGCGCTACTCGCTCTGGGGGCCGATTGGCCTGCCGATCATGCTGGCAGTGGGAGCGGAGGATTTCCGGGCGTTTCTGGCGGGAGCGCATGCAATGGATCGGCATTTCGCCGAGGCCCCGCTGATCGCCAACATGCCGGTGATGCTGGCATTGGCGGGTATTTGGCACAGCAACGTGTGCGGCTATGATACGCGGGCCGTGCTGCCCTATGATCAGCGGCTGTTGCGGCTGCCCGCCTATCTGCAGCAGCTGGATATGGAGAGCAATGGCAAGCGGGTGGCGCTGGACGGCAGCCCGCTGGAGGCCGATAGCGGGCCGATCGTGTGGGGCGAGCCCGGGACGAACGGACAGCATGCGTTCTATCAGCTGATCCATCAGGGCACGCGGGTGGTGCCATGCGAATTTCTGGTGGCAGCGGTGGGGCATGAGGAGGATCTGGCGCATCAGCACGATCTGCTGGTTTCCAACTGTTTTGCGCAATCTGAAGCGCTGATGCTGGGGCGGCCCGAGGCGGATACGCCACATCGGGTGTTTCCGGGCAACCGGCCATCGACCACACTGATCTACCATCATCTGGACCCTTTCACCCTGGGCCGGATCATCGCGCTTTATGAGCACCGGGTGTTCGTGGAAGGTGTGATCTGGGGGCTGAATTCCTTCGACCAGTGGGGGGTAGAGCTTGGCAAGGAACTGGCCACGGCCATGCTACCGCTGGTCGAAGGCGGCGATGCTGGAGGCAAGGATGGTTCGACGGCCGGGCTTTTGGCTGTATTGAAGGGTTTGCGGGGGTAGCGGCTTCCTCCTGCGCTGCGCCTCTCTGGTTGGCGGGGGCCTTCGGCGAGGATATTTTTGCAAAGGTGAAAGGGGTTTTGGTTGTGCCCGGAATGGGCTAACCGGGAGTAGTTTCTAGAGGTATTCTGATGACCCTGCCGCTCGCGCCCCGCATGTCCCGCATTCAGGCTTCGCCCACCGCTGCTGCCATGGCGCGGGCCGCAGCGGCCAAGGCCGCCGGGCGGGATGTGATCTCCCTGACCACCGGGGAGCCGGACTTTGACACGCCTGCGCATATTCAGGAGGCCGCGATTGCCGCGATGCGGGCGGGAGAGACGCGGTATACAGCTGTGGATGGCACGCCTGCGCTGAAAGATGCCATCATTGTGAAGTTTGCGCGGGAGAACGGGCTGGAATTCGCGCCGGATCAGGTGATTGCGGCGACGGGTGCGAAGCAAGTGATCTTCAACGCGATCCTCGCCACCATTTCCGAGGGGGATGAGGTGATCGTGCCGAGCCCGGCCTGGGTGAGCTATCCTGATATCGTCAAGCTTGCCGGCGGTGTGCCGGTGGATATGCCATGTGGGCCGCAGGTGCGTTTCAAGCCTTCGGCGGAGGCGATTGCAGCGCTGATCACGCCTCGAACCCGGGCTTTGATGCTGAACTCTCCCTGCAACCCTACGGGTGCCGTTCTGTCAGCCGAAGAGTTGCGGGCCATTGGGGATGTGCTGGTGGGGCGGCCCGATATTCTGGTGATATCGGACGATATCTACGAGCATATCCGGTATGGCTACGCGCCTTTTGCAACGCTGGCGGCTGTGTGCCCCGAGCTTGCCGAACAGGTACTGACGGTGAACGGGGTTTCCAAGGCGTATGCCATGACGGGCTGGCGGCTGGGCTATGGTACCGGGCCTGCGGGGCTGATCCGGGCGATGCGGGTGTTACAATCGCAATCTACGACCAATCCGAGTGCGATCAGTCAGGCAGCGGCTGTGGCGGCGCTGAACGGACCGCAGGATTGTGTGGAGGCGCAGAGGGCTGCGTTCGAGCGGCGGCGGGACAGATTGCTCGGGGCGCTCGGCAACTGCCCGGGGCTGACGTTGCATAAGCCGGAGGGGGCGTTTTACCTCTTTATCGGGATCGAGAACGCTTTGGGCGGACGGTATACGACGGAAACCGCGTTTGTGGATGCGTTGTTGGAGCGTGAAGATCTGGCCGTTGTGGGAGGTGCTGGTTTTGGGGCCTCGCCCTTCATTCGCCTTTCCTTCGCAGCATCGGACGCGGCGCTGGAAGAGGCGGCGCTACGGCTTAACCGTTTCTGCTCAGACCTTTAAAGTGACTGAAACGCCGAAACTCTGCCACGCCTTCGGTGCTCTCGGGCTTTTAGCGATAAAGTGTTTCTGAGTGTTCCGAGAACGTTTTAGCGCGGAAGCGGGTTTGTTGCCTCGTTGTAGGGCGTCCAATCCTCGATATCGGGGTAGTGCCGCGCGCGCCATGTTTCCACACGCCGGTTCATGATGCGCCGCCAGATGGGCGGGGCCATCGCGGAAAGGGTCATCAGCGGGTAGCCGTAGGGCAGCTGGGGTGCTTCCGTATGATCGTAGTTCTGGAGGAGTGGGAAGCGCCTGTCGGGCTTGTAGTGATGATCTGAATGGCGCTGGAGGTTGATGAGGAGGAAGTTCGTCATCTTGTGCGCGGCGTTCCAGGAATGGCGCGGATGCACATGCTCGTACTTGCCCTCGCCAAGATGGCGGCGGGTGAGGCCATAATGCTCCACGTAGTTCACCAGTTCGAGCTGCATCATGGCGATGAAGGACTGGATGAGGAAGAAGCCCACGGCGGCCCAGCCGCCGATGAGATACGCCAAAGCGGCAAATAGCGTGCTGCCGCCGATATAGCGATAGAAGGGATTATCGCGGTGATACCAGGGCTTGCCCTTTCGGCCCAGCCGTTCAACCTCCACCTCCCAGGCGGAGGTGAGCTGGCCGAAGAGTACCCGGAAAAAGAACCCGTAAAAGCCTTCATCATATCGTGCTGTTACAGGATCCCGCGGAGTGCCGACATAGCGGTGGTGCACCAGAATATGCTCCGAGCGGAAATGGCCGTAGCAGGTGGAGATGAGGAGCCATTCGCCCAACGCCTGTTCCAGCCGGTTCTTCTGGTGGATAAGCTCATGCGCGTAATTGATGCCGATGCCGCCCGAGATGACGCCGACGGACATCATCAGGAAGATCTTTTCCGTCAGGGAGAGGTGATCCGTCCAGCTTACCAGCATTATCGTGCCAAAGATTACCGCCAGTTGCACCGGCAGCCATATGAGTGTGATTGCCTTGTACCATGTAAGTTCACTCTCATCCGTCTGGGGATCGATGTTGGAGATTTCCAGACCAGCCACATAATCGAGGAGTGTCATCACAATCCACGCATAGGCTGGGATGAGCGCGATTGTCCAACCGCCATAAATACCTGAAATGGTGATCATGGGCACGAATATGAGCGACATCCAGAATGGAAGAGCGCGAGCGATACTGGGTTGGGCGGTCATGGGTCTCTCTGGCTTGCTGGGCACCATTATAACAGATAATCAGTCCTAAATATGTTGGCGGATCGTCACAGATCAATTATCCGAGCGGGTTTGCCGCAAAGAGGCGCCAAGGATATAGGCTTTTCGCATCACTGTGGGCAAGTTTTGGGGCGGTACATCCTTAACGTTGCGGAAGCTGCCCTGCGGTACATCGGTGCCTTGCGGCAGGCTTGCGTGCGCGAGATCGAGGATCAGGTGAAAATGCGTGAAAGTGTGGCGCACGGCCTCGGGCGAGATCGCCCAATCGGCCTTAACGGGCGGTTTGCCCTCCGGCATTTCCTCCTGCCACTCTGTGCCCGGCAGGCCGAGCATGCCGCCCAGAAGCCCTTTTGGTGGGCGAGTTTCAAGGAGCACTGCGCCGTCTGTGCGCTGCGCGAAGTAGATCACCCCGCGGCGCACGGGCTTTGCAGCTTTTGGCGTTTTCTTCGGGAGTTCTGCTGCGATGCCTTCCTGCCGCGCCTTGCAGGGTGTGCGCCATGGGCAGATGCCGCAGGCTGGATTGCGGGGAGAGCAGAGAGTGGCGCCGAGATCCATCACGGCTTGTGCATAATCTCCGGGGCGGGTTTCCGGGGTGAGCGCCGCTGCATGAGCCCGCAAATTTTCCTTTGCGCCGGGCAAAGGCTCCTTGACTGCATGCAGCCGGGCCATCACGCGCTCTACGTTGCCATCAAGCACGGTTGCCGGTCTATCGAAGGCAATAGCCGCGACGGCCGCCGCTGTGTAGGGGCCGATGCCGGGTAGCTTGAGCAAGGCGTCCTCCGTGTCTGGGAAAATGCCCTCGTGCTCTCTGGCCACGACCCGTGCACATTTCAGGAGGTTGCGGGCTCGCGCATAGTAGCCAAGGCCCGCCCAGGCGGCCATGACATCGGCATCTTCGGCGGCGGCCAGATCTTGCACACGCGGCCAGCGCGTGGTGAAGGCGATGAAGTATTCTTTCACGGCGGCCACGGTGGTTTGCTGGAGCATCACTTCAGATAGCCATACGGTATAAGGCTCTGGCACCATGCCTGCCTTCCGTGCATCCGGCGGAACGCGCCACGGCATCGGGCGTGCGTGCGTATCGTACCATTCCAGAAGTGTTTCAGCCGAGGCGTTCAGATTACACAAAATTGAAGATCTCATCTCTCTCAAGGGGTGGCTGTTTGCCTGCGGCTCAGGCATTTTGAGGTGATGTAGAGCCAGAGGAGCCTTACTGCCAGTGTCAAAAACGCCCTTTCGCAAAGGCCGTGGCTTCCGCCAGACGGGGGCTTGCGTTGCATCCGACATCCGAAAGGTGACGGAGAAGCGCGGTTTTGCGGAAACGCGGCTGCTGACGGATTGGGAGGAGATCTGCGGAGCGGATCTTGCCGCCGTCGCCACGCCTGTAAAGGTGAGTTACGCGCAGAAGGGTATCGGGGCGACGCTTGTGGTGCATTGCGCGAGCGCGCGGGCACCGGAAGTTTCCATGCAACGCGAGACCATTCGCGAGCGGGTGAATGCTTGCTACGGGTATAACGCGATCCAGCGGGTGCAGATCACGCAAACGGGTGCGCCCACCCGCCCCATTGGATTTCACGAGGAAAAATCCCAGTTTGTACCTAAGAAGAATACTCGCGTGCCCTCGCCAGAGATGAAGGCGGCGCTGACACCGATTGGAGATGAGGGCCTGCGCAAGGCGCTCATGCAGCTTGGAGAGAACGTGCTGAACCGCGATACACGCAGCACCAGAACTAAGGAAAACGGATGAAACTGGATACGATCACCCGCCGTGGGGCCCTGAAGACGGGGCTTAAGCTAGGACTTGCCACAGGGGCCACATTCGGGGGATTGCCCGCCTTCGCACAGGCTCGTGAAGTGGTGGAGATGACCAAGGGCGACGCCGATGCGCCCGTGACAGTGATCGAGTATGTCAGTTTCACCTGCCCGCATTGCGCCCAATTCCACAATGAGGTGTATCCGAAGGTGCGTGAAAACTTCATAGAGACCGGCAAGGTGAAGTTTGTGATGCGCGAGGTCTATTTCGACAGATACGGGCTCTGGGCCGGGATGCTGGCCCGATGCGGTGGAGGGCTGCGATATTTCGGCATCCTCGATCTGATCTTCGCTGACCAATCAGCCTGGCTTGGGGATCGGGAGCCTGCAACCGTGATCAACAACCTCTATGGTCTCGGCCGTCAGGCGGGGATGACTAATGAGGATATGGAAGCCTGCCTTCAGGATGCTGATTGGGCGAAGGCGCTGGTGGAGGAATACCAGAAGAACGCGGAGGCTGATAACGTGACGGGCACGCCTTCCTTCGTGGTGAATGGCGAGAAGGTTGGCAATATGGGCTATGCTGGTTTTGCGGAGATGCTGAACAGCAAGCTCGAAAGCTAAAGCTTTTTGAGAGCCTGATCCAGCGGTGACCAATCATCGCTGGCCAGCCGCACCGGCAGCACGAGCACTTCGCGGCGGAACGCAGAGGGAAGGCGCGCGGCGTCTTTCTCCGTTGTTACCAGCTTGGCGTTGGCGGCCTTCGCATCATGTAGCAGGCGGGTGAGGATCGGCTGGCTGAAGTTGGCGTGATCATCAAAGGCGCGGGTTTCCACCACTTCGGCACCCGCATTTCGCAGCGTTGTGAAGAATTTTTCCGGCCGCCCGATGCCCGCAAAGGCAAAGGCGCGGAGGCCGGCCCACGGCATGCCCATAGCCAGCGGTTTCAGCTGCGCCTCAAGTCGGGGGAGGTCTGCGATCTCCGCCCAGTTCTCAGCCAGTGAGTTCTGGGCCGTCGGCGGGCCGATGGTAACCAGAAGGTCCGTTCGGGCCAGCCCGGCTTTCACAGGCTCTCGCAGCGGCCCTGCCGGGATGACGCGGCCATTGCCGAAGCTGGCTTCCGCATCGACGACGACTATATTCAATGTTTTCAAGATATCGGGGTTCTGAAACCCGTCATCCATGATGATGATACCGGCCCCTGCTGCCTCTGCCTTACGCGCGGCCGCCGCACGCGCCTTGGCAACCCATGTGGGGGCAAAGGCGGAGAGAAGGAGCGGCTCATCTCCCACGTCCTCCGCGGTATGAAGCGTTTCATCCACCCTCAGCGGCCCTGCGAGGCTACCTCCGTAGCCGCGGCTGACAATGTGGGGCACGCGCCCGGACAGCCGTTCGACAAGTGTCATGACCGTGGGCGTTTTGCCTGTGCCGCCAATGGTGAGATTGCCAACGCAGATCACCGGTATCCCGGGCTGAAAGACGGGCGGTTGCCGGAGCCGGGCAGCCGTACGGCCTGCCCAGATGGCTGCGGCGGGCGCCAGAAGTTGTGCTGCCAGGCCCGGTGCATTGCGCGGGTTCTGCCAGAAGCCGGGCGGCCTCATGGTGTGGCCTGCGGTGGCAACTCCGCCTTGAGAACATCGCAGATGTGCTGCGCTACATCGGCCCCTTCGGAAGAGACGAGCCATCCGTTGGAGGCGAGTTTTGCAGTTCTGTCGGCAGGCATTGTCTCTATCAGGCAGCGCCCAAGCTCATCGCCACGCGGAACCTCCACCGTGGCACCTTCTGCCCGGAAACGTGTGTAGGCTGTCTCAAAGTTCGAGACATGGCGCCCGTGCAGGATGGCCGAGCCCAGGAGGGCGGGCTCGAAAGGGTTGTGTCCGCCGATTTCCACCAGAGAGCCGCCGATGAAGCTGATTGGTGCAAGGCGGTACCAGAGTCCCATCTCGCCCAGCGTATCGGCAACATATATTTCCGTATCGCGTGCAAGGGGTTCGCCTGCGCTGCGTTGGGCCACGCGCCAGCCTGTATTGCGGAGATTACGGGTGATTTCGGATCCACGCTCGGGATGGCGAGGGGCGAGGATCAGGATGAGGCCGTGGGCGGTGCGCCGGGCCTGCCTGTGGGCCTTGGCGACCATATCCTCCTCGCCTGGATGCGTGGAGGCGGCGAGCCATATCTGCTTGCCCGCCAGCTTTGCGGTGAAGGATTTCAGCTCATCCTCGTTTACGGGCAAAGGTGCCGCGTTCTCCTTCAGGGAGCCTGTGACCTCGATGGAACCCGGATCTGCGCCGAGATAGTAGAACCGATTGGCCACCAGATCATCCTGCGCCATGATCCCCTTGAAGCGGCGCAGCACGCTGCGACCGAGGCCAAGCGCGTAGCGCAGCCGCTTGACCGATTGTGCGGAGATGCGGGCGTTGACGAGATACATCGGGCAGCCGGTTTGGTGCGTGTAGTGGATGAGCGCGGGCCAAAGCTCGCTCTCTGTCCAGACCGCTACATCTGGTTGCCAATGCTTGAGAAAACGCTTTATGGCGCGTGTGGCATCGACCGGGACAAACTGGTGGAAGGCCCGTTTCGGCAGGCGTTCCTTCAGGAGGGCGGCGGAGGTTACGGTGCCGGTTGTGACCAGAACATTCAGATCGGGGCGTGCTTCCAGCAGGTCCTCGATCAGATCGAGGAGAGAAACGGACTCTCCCACACTGGCCGCATGACACCAGAGCAGCGGGCCTTCGGGGCGGGGCAGAGAGGCTGTGCCAAGACGCTCTGGGTGGCGTGTCTCATGTTCCTTGCCGCGTTCCAGCCTTTTGGCCACGATCCGCCGCGCCCATCCATACGCCATCCCGGAGACAGCGAGATAGAGAGCGAGGCCGATTGATCTTTTCATGGCAAGGGCTTAGCCAAGTTCCTCGGTGGAACTGGCCTCACGCTCCTCATCGCGGAGGCGGTGAAGATGGGCAATAAAGTAGCGCATATGGGCGTTATCCACGGTGCGATGGGCGGCACCTTTCCAGGCATCATAGGCGGCGGCATAATTGGGAAAGATGCCGATTATGTCGATCTCGGAGACGTCGCGAAACGCGTTGGATTGCGGATCGACAAGCTCGCCGCCGAAAACGAGATGCAGGCGCTGGGTCATGTGGTCCTCCGAAATGCGGCCTTGGCTTTGAGCCGGACCCTATAGCGGATGGCAGCGGGATAGAAGCGCGGAGTTGGCCCGTTAACCATGGGTGGATTTGGTATGGGTTTGGTACGGTTTTAGGAGTGCAAGGCGTTCAGCATCGGGCGTTTTGGAGAGAACGTTAATGGTGTGGGGTAACGGGAATGGTTACCTCGGTGAACGCGGGGGTTGGGACGTAATGGAAATGATTACGCTACCAAGACCTGCTTTCTGGGCCGTATTGGAAAACGCATCACTCGACACTTTGGACTCAAAGACAGAATTCGCCGTTCCATACGCGTGGCCAAAGTGGACATTGTTAGCCCGGATTTCGGCCATTGGAGTCAGCAAGAAATGCCTGAAGAGACGACGCGCAGAATCTCCGAATGGTTGATGGGTTCAGCTATTGCCCGAACGCGCAGTTTAGTAAATGCGACAGGGACGCTGCGAAGAGTGTGACAAGGCTTCGCATGGGTTTGTTTCTGGGGGAGATGCCGCCATACTGGTGCTGAGCGCTGGCTCAACGTTGTAGGCCGCCAAAGCCAGTCGCGGCTCGCAGAATTCTTGGAGCATGCGGGTGCTGCGGCAAATGAAACTCAAAGCAGGTGTCGGTCACACGCTGTCCGTCTGAGGAGATATACCCGATGAGAACGGCCCGCGGCTTCACCCTCGCATTAACACTTTGTGCTACTCCTGCCCTGTCAGGACCGCTCACTGATGCAGCGTTCCAGCAGATCAGCGAGACAGTCTTCGGCCCAGTCATCGAGACCTTTGACATCCCCGGCATCGCAATAGGTGTGACTTACAGGGGTGAGGCCTACACCTACACATACGGGTTCGCTGTCCGAGCAACCGCGCAACCGGTGACTTCGGACATCCTCTTTGAGCTGGGCTCGGTCAGCAAGCTGTTCAATGTAGCGTTGGCAGGCCTGGCCGAGGAACGTGGGCTGCTTTCGTTGGAACGCCCGGTTTCAGAGTGGATACCTGGTGTTGAGGGGAGCGCCTTTGATATGATCACGCTCTACGATCTGGCCGCTCATGCCAATGGTGGACTGCCTTTGCAGGTACCAAGCCAGATCCGGAACGATGCCGATCTGACCCAATGGATGGCCAACTGGACGACCGATGAAGATCCTCGGCACATTCGATCTTATTCCAATCTGAGCATCGGCTTGCTGGGGAAGATCGCCGGCGAAGCCTTCGGCAGCGACTATGAAACTGCTCTGAAGAAAGAACTGCTGCCCGAACTCGGCCTTGAGAACACTTACGTAACAGTCCCAGAAGCGGCGATGGGGCACTATGCCTTCGGATACGACCGGTTTGGTGGGCGCCCGATCCGGGTCACTCTGGGAATGCTGGATGCGGAGGCCTATGGGATAAAATCCTCTGTTGCCGACATGACCCGATTTCTCGAGGCCCATCTTGGCATGTACGCCACGACGGCGGAGGTAGCTGCAGCGCTTTCACGGACGCGCGAGGCCCGCTATGACACGGTGCATTACGCGCAGGCGATGGTTTGGGAAGAATACGCCTGGCCCGTTACTGCTGAGGAGCTTGCCAGAGGTAACAGCCGCGAGATGGCGCTTGCACCGCAACCGATCACAAAGCGCAATGTGTCGCTCGAAGGATCGATGTTCTTCAACAAGACAGGGGCGACGAATGGCTTCGGCGCATACGTGGCCATGGTACCCGAAGAAGAGATTGGTGTTGTCGTCTTGGCCAACCGGAATTACCCGAACCCAGTGCGGGCTGAAGCGACGCTCGCTTTGATAACCGAGATCCTCGACGCCGAGTGACGACTCTTTGAAAACACCCGCAGGGCAGACCTTTTCGGGCTGGAACAGGGTTCGCCCGACCGAAACCGTCGGGTGACCGGATTGACGCCAAATTTCTTGGTGCTGCGACATTCACGAATGTCGGCTCCATTTTTGGCGGAAATACATCAGTTTCGTACCACAGTTGTTGAAGACAGGCCGCAGGGCGGTGAGGTAAGTATAGCGGAGTACACCCAGTGATCACCGCAAACCCGCTTACATTCCTCCAAGTCTGTTGGCACTGCACAGACACCTCCGGCCGACCGTACCACCCAACTTCTGTGGCTCCATAAACTGCTACGGGCGAAAATGATCTCTCACTGATCGGCGGGTGCGGTATTGGCCGCGCGTGTCCTGTCCGCCAGCGCCTTCAGCAGCGCCTGTGCGTCGCCATCGCTCAGCCTCCGGTCGGCAAATCCGTTCACCGTGCCGATGGAAAGCCGCCCGCCGGCCTCGAAGAAGCCGCGCCAGAAAACCGGTGAGGCTCCCGGTACGGGCGAGGGGCCCCTGTCTTCAATTTTCACATAAAGAACACCGTCGCGGATCCGGCTGGAAAGCACGCGCACCTTGTCCGCCTCGCCACTGCGGCCCAGCGTTACCACGCCCGGCCCCTCCACCAGAAACCCGCGCAGATCCTCGATGCTTCCGGGAAGGGGCGCATTGCTCACACTGGCCGAGATCACGGCACTGACCGGCGCATCGGCCGGCTCCGCCGCATTCAGAACAGCGCAATCCCCGAACAAGAGAAAACCCCCAGCCCGCGTGACATCAACGGATTGCGGATCGACGCAGAACCCCTCTGGCGCCACAACCGTCACGCGCGCACCCTGCACGCGCAGTTCAGCCCGGTCGATGGCTGGAATGCTCACGGCACAGGCGGCCAACACCCCTGAAAGTGTGGCCAGAAGCGCCATTTTTGGCAGAATACCCGAGTGAGCCTTTCGCGACATCAAACCGTTACCAAACCCGTGCCGAATAGAGCCCTTGATTTTTGGCCATCATAGGTCTCCGTATTGATGCCGTTCCGCCCCGCCGCCGGGATGGGTGACAGCACCCTTGTACGTCTCACCCACCAGCTGGGCGTATTTCCAAAGGGCACCGGAGGCATAGATCGTCTCCCGTGCGCCCGCCCAATCTGCTTTGCGCGCGTTCAGTTCCGCGTCTGAAAGAGCCACGCTGATCGTTCCGGCAACCGCATCGATAGTGATCTCGTCGCCATCCTTGAGCATCGCAATCGGCCCGCCATGCGCGGCTTCCGGCCCCACATGGCCTACGCAGAAGCCACGTGTCGCGCCGGAGAAACGGCCATCGGTGATAAGGGCAACCTTCTTGCCCATACCCTGGCCGGAAAGGGCCGCCGTGGTTGCCAGCATCTCGCGCATGCCGGGCCCGCCTGCAGGCCCCTCGTTGCGGATAACGAGCACCTCGCCTTCCTTGTAAGTCCTTTCCTGAACGGCGGAAAATGCATCTTCCTCGCATTCGAACACCCGTGCAGGGCCTGTAAAGCGCTGCTGCTCTTCGGGGATGCCTGCAACTTTCACAATGGCGCCTTCCGGTGCCAGATTGCCCTTCAGGCCGACCACGCCACCCGTCTTGGTGATCGGCGTATCAACCGGGTAGATCACCTTGCCATCCGCCTCGCGGGCCACAAGATCGATCTCTTCACCAATTGTCCGGCCTGTGGCTGTCATGCAATCCTCGTGGATCAATCCGGCTTTGCGCAATTCGCGCATCACCACGGGCACGCCACCTGCCTCATAGAGATCCTTGGCCACATAGGCGCCACTGGGCTTGAGATCTACGAAATAGGGAGTGTCCCGGAAAATTTCGCACACGTCATCGAGGTAGAACTCGATCCCCGCCTCATGTGCGATGGCGGGCAGGTGCAGCCCCGCATTGGTGGAGCCACCCGTACACGCCACGATCCGCGCCGCATTCTCGAGGCTCTTGAGCGTCACGATATCGCGTGCCCGGATGTTCTTCTCCAGAAGGTTCATCACCGCCCGGCCAGACGCTTCCGAATACTGATCCCGGCTTTCGTAGGGGGCAGGTGCACCCGCCGAATTTGGCAACGCAAGCCCGATTGCCTCACTTACACATGCCATCGTGTTGGCTGTGAACTGCCCGCCGCAAGCTCCTGCCGAGGGGCAGGCCACCGCCTCCAGCTTCTCCAGCTCGCACGTGCTCATGTTTCCGGCCTGATGCTGACCCACGGCCTCGAACACATCCTGCACCGTCACATCGCGGCCCTCGTACCGCCCCGGCAGGATCGACCCGCCATAGATGAACACGGACGGCACGTTCAGCCGGACCATCGCCATCATCATGCCCGGCAGGGATTTGTCGCAGCCCGCAAGGCCCACGATGGCATCGTAGCAATGCCCCCGCATCGTCAATTCCACTGTATCTGCAATGGCTTCGCGCGATACCAGCGAAGAGCGCATGCCCTCATGCCCCATCGCGATCCCGTCTGTCACGGTGATCGTCGTGAACTCGCGCGGTGTGCCCATCGCCGCCTTCACACCCTGCTTGACCACCTGCGCCTGCCGGTTCAGGGCGATGTTGCAGGGTGCGGCTTCGTTCCAGCACGTTGCCACACCTACCAATGGCTGATGGATTTCCGCCTCGCTCAGGCCCATCGCATAGAGATAAGAGCGGTGCGGTGCCCGCTCTGGCCCTTCCGTCACATGACGGCTCGGCAAACGGCTCTTGTCGAAACGGGGCGCATCCATGGCTTACTTCCTCCGGCTTTGGCTTTTCAGAAGCCTTAGAACCCAAGGGCTAAAACCTCAAGAGGCGCTGATCAGGAAGAGCGGGGGAGCTGCCCCGCCCCGTGCATCCCTGGGGGGTTTAAAGATGCACGGAGCCAGAGGCCTGTGGTGTGAACCCCAGCTAGGGGGGGCAAACAAGGGCTCACACCACTCTGCGATCCAGCTGATACTCAGGCAGACAGCAGTGGCGAGTAGAAAACGATCCAGGGCGATCACCCTGGGGGGAGGATGATGCTTGGGCCACATATCGAACGCTTTGGAAGGAAAAGCTTATCTTCAGAACTCGAAGTTTGCCGTCCCCACTCTTGCTTAACATGTGCGCTTCTAAACTCTGAAAGCGCTTTCATTCTCGCAAGATCTGGATAGTCTTTTTACTGTCACATTCTCAACCGCGCAGGTTATGTCCCGCAATCACGTAGCTGACGTTAGCGTAAAGTAAAAAATTGCTAAACCGAGATGATTAATCGATCTCGAAAGCGGTTTCGGACGCTACCTGAGACAGATTCGTAAACCCGAATTTGACCCCGAAAATGCATCAGAAATTTTATGTGACGTATCCCCGGATCACGCCCATGCCCAGACCACGAATTGCGGCCGTGATTCTATCCGCCGTGCCGAGTTTCACGAAAACACGGCGCAAATATGCATCCACCGTGTGGGTCGAAATCCCCAGAATATCGGCAATCACGTTATTGCTCTTCCCGCGCGCCACCCACTCCAGAATCTCCACCTCGCGTTGCGAAAGCTTTGGCGGAACAGGCAGGCTTTCTTTCAGCAGGGTACAGTAGCGCAGGTGGGCAGCCTGACAAGCCGCCTGGAGAATGGTGATACCCGCTGTTCCAATATCCCTGCGTTCGCCACCAAATCCGAGGCCGAAATACCCATTGCGCCCTCCGGAGCCAAAGGTGGGCACTGCGAGGCCATCTCCGAAATCTGCATCGACAAGGCTCAGAATAAAGGTCTTCTCATCCTCGCATTGAAATTCCATGCGCTCAATTTCAGACCAGTAGAAAGGGTACTCGCGGCGGAACGCAAAAGCGGGGATCGGGTCAATGCGATAGAGCTTTTGACGAATGTAATTCTCTGTCCAATCCTTCGGGAATCCGTGGGCTGCCACACGAACACGCCCTTCATCTGCTGATCCGATAGGGGGCATGTGGTGGTAGCTGACCATTGGAAAGCCAGCGTCACCGCAGTAGGAAACAAACGTGCTCCACAGGGGCTCCGACCACGTCGCCGCCTCCACCTTGGCCAGAAACTCTACCAAGTTCGTCAAAAAGATCCCCCAGTTTCTTAAATATTACCCTACGTCATCTATCGTCTTTTTAAAAACGCAAATCCGACAGAAGGCATTGAAATTCTGTAAAAAAGCAGAGAACAGATCAATTCATCAGGAAATCGGAAAGAATCGCTCATATGCAGAGCTTCGCGCAGTATCGGTCTCAGTCCATCACCCGTTTCGGGCGTGTGGAGGCCTGGCGCACCCTGACAGGCCTTCTGACAGTTGCGGGTGTTTATATACTTATCACGGGGTTGGCCATTTTCGGCATCGGCATCATCTTTTCATTTGTTGATCCGGCAAGTCTTGAAGGCCTCCTCCAGGGAGAACTGAACAAAGCTACCCTGATTGCCTTTCTTGGATGTTTCGCGGGCGCTCATATCGGTGTCTGGATCGCGGCGCATGCCCTTCACCAGTGCCGCTATGCGGCCTTTTGGGGAGTGGAACCCCGTTTCCAGACACGCCGGTTTCTGGTTGCTGCTGGCCTCGTTTTTCTGGTGATCGGATCTCTGATTGGGCTTTCAGCGCTGATCGCTCCGCCCACACGGCAATTGGAAATACCGATCTGGCTGACGCTGCTCCTGCCGACGCTTCTTGTGCTTCTTATCCAAACCTCGGCGGAGGAGCTGCTCTTTCGCGGCTATCTTCAGCCTCTGCTTGCAACACGTTTTACCTCCCCCCTCATCTGGTGGGTGATCCCGGCCATTCTCTTTGGTGCACTTCACTGGCAACCCTCCAACTTTGGGCCAAACGCATGGCTCGTTGTGGTCGCCGCCTCCATCATGGGGCTGATCACCGGTGATGTGACGGCCCGAACGGGTAACATCTCCGCCGCTTTCGGCCTGCATTTCGCGAACAATGCCATCGGCCTTCTGGTCGTGGCCACCCCGGGTGATCTTTCGGCGCTAAGCCTCTTTATAGACAGCATCGACCCGGCCGACACCGCAGCAATGCGCACCGGACTGCTCGCAAATATCGGGTTCATCCTCACGGCCTACGCCTTATGGCTTCTCTGGCTGCGCCGTCGCACAAGATTGCTTTCCTCCGAGCGCCCCACTATCTAAGCTCCGAAAGAGAGAAGAGGAGCCCCCAGCCCCATGAACTGGATCACCAACTATGTGCGCCCGAAGATCAACTCGCTCTTCTCCCGTCGCGAGGTGCCGGAAAACCTATGGACGAAATGTGATGAATGCGGAACCATGCTCTTCCACAGGGAGCTGACGGACGCGCTACATGTCTGCCCCAACTGCCAGAACCACATGTACATCGCGCCCCGCGAGCGCTTGGCCTCCTTGTTCGACGGTGGCCTCTATATCGATGTAGAGGTGCCGGAGCCCATCGCCGATCCGCTCCACTTTCGTGATCAGAAAAGATATGTGGATCGCCTTCGTGATGCGCGCCGCGATATCGGCACGCAGGACGCAATGGTTGTAGCGGAAGGCGAGATCGGGCGCCTGAAAACGATTATTGCCGTACAGGATTTCAAGTTCATGTCCGGCTCGATGGGCATGTATGTCGGCAACGCCATTATTGCGGCGGCGGAGCGTGCGATTGAACGGCGTGCGCCGCTTGTTCTTTTCACTGCTGCCGGTGGCGCGCGGATGCAGGAGGGTATTCTCTCCCTCATGCAGATGCCCCGCACCACAGTGGCCGTGGAAATGCTGCGCGAGGCGGGCCTGCCTTATGTTGTGGTGATGACGCACGCCACAACGGGTGGCGTTACCGCCAGCTATGCCATGCTTGGTGATATCCATATCGCCGAGCCCAACGCCCTCATCTGTTTCGCTGGCCCCCGTGTGATCGAGCAGACGATCCGCGAAAGCCTGCCCGAAGGTTTCCAACGCTCTGAGTACTTGCTGGAGCACGGGATGCTCGACCGGGTGGTGGAGCGCAAGAACCAGCGCGAAGAGCTTGGCACATTGTTGCGGCTTCTGATGAAGGAGGCACCCATGATCCACGGCGATCTGCCCAAGCCCGATACCAAGGCAGCTGCCCTTTCGCCTCCGCCAGAACCCGTGGGCGAAGTGCCCATTGCTGAAACCAAGCCGTGAGTGGAGAAACCAGCGACGCGATCCTCACCAGGCTCATGTCGCTCCACCCGAAGATCATCGATCTTACTCTGGATCGGATGCACAGCATTCTCGCAGCCCTCGGCAACCCCGAGCGTGACCTGCCGCCTGTGATCCATATTGCAGGCACCAACGGCAAGGGCTCAACTCAGGCGATGATCCGTGCGGGGCTGGAGGCGGCAGGCCACAAGGTGCATGCCTACACGTCCCCCCACCTCGCCCGTTTTCATGAGCGGATCCGTGTGGCCGGAGAGCTGATCTCTGAACCGGCACTAGCCGAAATTCTGGCGGAGTGCGAGGCCGCAAATGGCCACACTCCGATTACCTATTTCGAGATAACCACAGCAGCTGCTCTCCTTGCCTTCACCCGAACGCCTGCCGATTATACTCTTCTGGAGGTTGGTCTTGGCGGTCGTCTCGATGCCACCAACGTCATGCGGCCTGCACTCACCGTCATCACCCCCGTTTCGATCGACCATCAACAGTTTCTGGGTGAGACCGTTGCAGAGATCGCGTTCGAGAAGGCGGGCATCATCAAGCCGGGTGTCTCCTGCATCGTCGCCGAGCAACTTCCTGAAGCGATGGAGGTGATAGAGCGGCAGGCAGAGCGGATGGGCGCTCCGCTTCTGATCCAAAATCAGGACTGGCAGGTCTGGGAAGAGCATGGCCGCCTGATCTATCAGGATGAGCGCGGGTTGGAGGATCTGCCCCGCCCCAAGCTGATCGGTGCGCATCAGATCACCAATGCAGGCACGGCTATCGCGGCACTCCGCCATCTGGATACCGGAGATCTTGAAGCCGCCGTAACAGATGCCCACTGGCCTGCACGCCTCCAACGCCTCAAAACCGGCCCCCTTATCGAAGCCGCAGGCGAGGGTGCCGAGTTGTGGCTTGATGGGGGCCACAACGCTGCTGCAGGCGAGGCGCTGGCCGAAGCGCTCACCCGCCTGCCGGAACGCCCGCTCTTCATGGTCTGCGGCATGCTGAAAACCAAGGACGTGCGCACCTATCTTGCGCCGCTGAAGCCTCTGGCAACCGCGCTTCATGCCATTTCCATCCCCGGAGAGGCCGCAACTCTCCCGGCGGAAGAAACAGCAAAGGCCGCAAGGGATGTAGGTATCCCGACCTGGATTGCCGAAAGTCTGCTTCAGGCGATCACCGCAATCCGCAAGGAGCATCCCCGGGCCCGCATCCTCATTTGCGGCTCCCTCTATCTCGCAGGTGCCGTCCTACGCGAAAATGAATGAGGCGTTCATGAAGGCTTCTGCCGCAGGCACGCCCACCTTTCCCGGTGGTGGACTAGGATGCGCGCTACGTTCTGAAAGCTGCCGTCTGAGATACCGGCATGGCACAGAGGCAGCCTGTAGGGTGGGTGTTAACCCACCACACGATCAATGCAGTTGCCCGTCCAGCTGATACCGCCCGTCCGAGAGATGCCCGAACATGTGTTCCACCTCCGGGTGCTCCACAGGATCCCCTGTCTCGTCGCGAACAAGATTCTGCTCGGACACGTAGGCGACGTAGTAGCTCGTCTCGTTCTCCGCCAGAAGATGATAGAACGGCTGATCCTTTGAAGGGCGGTTCTCGGCAGGGATGGATTCGTACCATTCGTCCGTATTGTCGAACTTTGGATCCACATCAAAGATTACCCCCCGAAACGGGTGGATTCGGTGGCGGACCACCTGCCCCAAGGAAAATTTTGCAGTCAATTCATCCATTTCAGCCGTTACCATGCACGCCCTGATCTTTACATCGCGTTGACAAGCATGCGTTATCGCGCCCAACACCGTCAACGTCAACACTCCCCACGAGGATCTTACGCGCGTGTCACTGCTTCTTGAAGTGCTGCAAATCGTGGCGCCAGTGTTCATTCTGGCGGGCATTGGCTTTGTGTGGGTCAAGCTCGGGCTGGAATACCGTGTTCAGTTCGTCACCCGCCTCGCGATGACGCTGGCAATCCCCTGCCTCATCTTCGTGGCCCTTGTCGAAACCGAGATCAACCCTGCAGCGCTGCGCGATACGGCCCTTGCAACTCTGGTCGCTTATGGCGCGCTCGGGGCCGGGCTTCTCGTCTTCTGCTGGCTTTTCCGCCTCCAGATACGCACGTTCTGGGCCCCTCTGACTTTCGGCAACACGGGCAATCTTGGCCTTCCGCTCGCATTCTTTGCCTTCGGGCCGGAAGGCTTCGGTTTTGCTGTCGTCATCTTCGCCATCATGGCGGTGCTTTCCTTTACCATTGGCATCTACGCCGTCTCTGGCGGCGGATCACTGCTGAACGCAATCAAGGAGCCCATGGTGGGCGCCACGTTGCTGGGCGGCCTCTTTCTCGTCATGAACTGGTCGCTCCCCGAATGGTCCATGAACACGCTGGAGCTGATCGGCCAGATGGGCATCCCCCTGATGCTCGTCACCCTCGGTGTCGCCATTTCCCGCCTGCACCCCGGGGCCATCCTGCGCGCCACAATTCTCAGCATTCTCAAACTCATCGCCTGTTTCGCCGTGGCCCTCTGGGCGGGCCTCCAGTTTGACCTTGATCGTATCGCTCTCGCCGTGCTGGTTCTGCAGGTCACCACGCCCGTCGCCGTCACCTCCTACATGCTGGCAGAGAAATATGAGGCCAACGCGACGGAGGTGGCAGGCCTTGTCGTTGTCTCCACTCTCCTATCTGTGATCGCAATTCCGCTGATCCTTGCACTTTTCCTCTGAGTTTTCCTTCCCCTACGCCTTGTTTTAAGGCATTCTGCCGACAGACGCGGAAAACCGTGCGCAACGAGCAGTGAAATAAATTGAGGTATTCAGGCAATGTCCCGCTTTGCCCTACTGATGCTTTTGGTGCTGACAGCCTGTTCAGCCAGCCAAGGCCCGCCGAGAGATGTGGAAAACGCCTGCGCGATCAAGCGAGACAGGCCCGCGTGGTTCAAGGCCATGAACCGCACGGAGGCCCGCTACGGTGCGCCGGTACATGTGCAACTCGCGACGCTTTATCAGGAGAGCACGTTCCGGCCCGATGCCCGAACCCCGCGCAAATGGTTCCTCGGCTTCATTCCCAACGGGCGGGTCAGCAGCGCTTACGGATATTCTCAGGCTTTGGATGGTACATGGGATGAATATCGCCAGAAAACCGGAAATCGCCGCGCCAAGCGCAACAATTTCCGAGATTCCTCTGACTTCATGGGCTGGTACATGCAGCGCTCACTGCAACTCAACGGCATCCCGATGGAAGACGCCTACAATCAGTACCTCGCCTACCACGATGGCCACACAGGCTACCGCCGTGGCAGCTACCGCCGCAAAGGATGGCTGATGAACACGGCGCGCCGGGTGGAAGCACGGGCGCAGCGCTATCAGGAGCAACTGGCTTTCTGCTCTTAGCCAGCCTGAGGGTCGGATGACGCACAAAGCGCTTCAGGTCTTCACCTTGCAGGTGCTCAGGCCAAGCATGGCGTAGATGGAACACATCCCCGTCACGGCAGTCACCAGCAGCATCGCCGATACCACGCCCAGCACGATCAGCGGCAGACCGGTGAGCGCGCCGGTCACCCACATATAGGCAAAGACAGCAAAGGGCACGGCGCGAAGAACGCGGTCAAACGCGCCCACGTTGCGGGTGGTGAGCTTTTTCCAGAGTGACATGGTGTTTCTCCTTTCAAGTTTTGTGATGGCTGGCAAGGCTTTCGAGGCCGGCGCGGTACATGCCCGAGATCATTTCCACAAGCTGGGCGGCGGCCTCAGGTTCTGCGCTGAACTGCGCGTCCCATGTTACGTGCGATCCCTGATCAACAGGATCTATGCGGATCGTTCCCACCACATCTGCGGCTGGCAGTGGATGCCGGTCGATCGCATAGATAAAGGTCCGGGTTCCTGCGTCACGTACCAAAATACGCTCCTGCAATTCACCGCCATCGCGCATCACGCAAAACCGGGTTGGCTGATCTCCCGAGGCATCCACCACAGATCGGGAGATCAGGCCCGGATACCACTCCTCCATCCCCGTCATCCGGGCGATGGTGGGCCAGAGCTTTTCGGCAGGCACCTCAATAAGACGGGTGGCTTCGGCACGGCAATGCTGCATCTTTCTCTCCATTACTGTTCTGTCGTCGGACTGAATACATCTTGCGGTAAGGCCTATAAATCGTCCAAAATACAACTCATTGGTGCGTAAATGGACCAAAGAGGAGTCAATAATGGATTGGGAGGACTTTCGCCTTTTCAGCATTCTGGGGAGTGCCACCACCCTGCGCGCCGCCGCAGCGCGGGCAGGCATCAGCCACTCCACCCTCTCGCGCCGGATGGAAACACTGGAGGCCCGCGTCGGCGCCCGCCTTTTCATCCGCGGGCCGCGCGGTTTTGAACTGACGGAGGAGGGTGTGTCTCTCCGGTCTGCTGTCGCCAAAGCATCCGACGCGTTTGACACCGGCCTGCGTGGCATTACGGGCGCAGACAAGGAGATGCGCGGCGTGATCCGGATCACGCTGCCTGATTTCATCGCCTATTACGGGCTCTTGCAGCAGATGGCATCGTTTCAGGATCTGCATCCCAACATCAACCTGCAGGTTGATATCTCCTACGATACGGCCGACCTGACGCGCAGGGAGGCCGATATCGCGATCCGGCTCGTCGGGATCGGACAATCTCCCGATGATACGCTGGTGGGGCGCAAGGTCGCTCAAAGCCATGCTTCCGGTTATGCCAGCAGGGCCTATCTGGCGGAGCACGATCTGAGCGATCCATCCGGCGGCGCAGTCTGGCTTGGGTGGGCACCGGATACGCCGCAAAGCTGGATTGCAGACACCCCCTATCCCCATCTGCTCGCGCGCGGTTCATACAATCATGCAGAGCTTCAGCACCACGCAGCACGCGCAGGCCTTGGCCTCAGTTATCTGCCGGTCTCGATCGGCGAGGCGGACCCGGATCTCGTTCGTCTTCCCGGGATGGTTCCCAAGCCTGCCCGCGATATCTGGGTGCTGACCCATGCGGATCTCAGAAAGACAGAGCGCCTGAGAGTGTTTCGCAAATGGATAGGTGAGGCAATCACTGCCGCAAACTTCTGAGATGGAAGATTGTCAAACGTCGCGCACCATTGCCTCTATGCGGTCAATCATCTGACTGCTCTCAAGAGGCTGTGTCACTCTATATTGGTTTGAACACCAAGCATTCCTGGCTCAGACCTGACCTTCAGCACGATTTAGGCCAAGATCAGCGGTGTGGACTTTACCATCATTCGTTTTTCGCGCTTCGCTGACGCAGCATCGCTTTGCGCATGCGGCGGGCTTTCTGCTGCATTGCAAGCAAAGTCTCCAGAACGGACATTCAATGCGCTGCTGAGCTACATATTCAAACCGTGCTTTCTGCGCAGACTTGGTTGGGCGCAGTGAATGCCCCATAAGTCCGCGCGGAAGGTGATCTTTCCATATCACTTGCCTCTTGCGCCCATTTTCATACGCCAAGAAGGGATATGATGAAGAGCCACATGAAAAATGTGCTTGCGCCAATTGATATAATGCAAGCTGCTATAACCGGCCACCATGCCCAGCGAGCTTTGGCGATCGCATAGGTGATCAGGGCCATGCTAAAGAGCGGGCCAGAGAGGCCAATGAACCATAGGAAATACTCGATTGTTCTGGCACGGGGCTGATCCAGACCCCTCGTGACAACATAGAAGATCACGAGCAACATCAAGAATCCTGCGCCGAGGAGCAAAGGAGTATTATTGGACTGTGATAATCTCTTCATGATCGAGACGTCATTCCCCTTGGGTGATCAAAAAGATGGGTTTCTAAGGTGATCCGGCGAGTGCATGGGCAGTTTGTGGTTGTGGAACACTTATCATCAAACCACCTTCGCAGCGACGACAATCATCCCAAAGTGCATCACACTGACCGCGGCCGAGATGACGCAGGCCAAAGCAACGGACCACCATGCCCATTTCCCTGCAAAAACTCTGTACCCGATCAATGCCAGAGGAAAAGAGACACCTGATACGCAGATGACCCAGAGGAAATATCCGAATGAGAAAAACAAGCCTTAACTCAGCCGCGTCACTGCGAAAAATATGGCAATGTTCAAAACAGCAAAACCGCCAGCTAGCAACAAAGGGATGAGATTTGAATTTGGCGAAAGCTTAAACATGCTGGGTCCACGCGGCGTCTAGCCTGCGATACGTGTCCAACGCCGCGGAATAGCCTGCATCTGATAGACCTGCGGCGGCTGGGTGAAGATGAGGTCCGTATCAGAGCATGTGTAAGTGCCAGTGGATATCTCCGGCCCCATTTCGGCAGGGCGTGGGGGGACCACTGACACCTGACCGTTGATGTTCATTTCCGTCACCACATCAAATGTCGTCGCCGTGATCGTAAATGTACCATTGTCGGCCTCAATCTTGGCCTCATTCTTGCCGGCCATGGTGACAGAGGCATTCGTCCCACCCATGTCCATCGATATGGTCATGCCCTCCATATTGCTAAGCACGCTGCCGTCGGAACTGATGTCCATGATGGGGCCTGACCCAGTAACCTCACCGCCATCGATTGGCATGCCGCCTTGAGCCATCATCTCCGTCATGTCGTTCAGGTCTGCGCTCCACTGCCCGACCAGGCATTCGTCAAGCGCAAGTGCGGCTTGTGCGCTGACAATTATTGCAGCTGTGCCTGTCAGAACTGTCTTGAGAGCATTCATTGAGGTTTCCTTTCTGAATAGTGGCATGCCGCCGAAAAATCATTTGGTATATGTTACGGCTTTCAGGGCTTGTGGTCCGCAAAGCAGGTTGCAATGACATCACGGTGCGCTGTAATCTGCGCACCAAAAGCGACCGATAATTCTGCAAGCTGTTCGCCGATCTGTTCGGAATTTAGTGCCGCGCGATAGCTGTCGGTATCGGGGTGGCCAGCGATTTCGGCCGTGAGGTTATCGAGCCGATCCTGCGCCTGCCGGTTGGCGGGGTCGTCGGCTAGCCAGCTTGCTTTATCCTCATCGCTCCAATCGTAGGTGAAAAAGCTGTCGGGATGGTCCAGACGCGCTGGCGAGTTTTGCCACAGCCATTGAACCTGCATCCACCTGACGGCGAACCGCTGCTTTCCAGCCTGTGCTTGTAGACCGGCAAAATCGTCAAGTTGCGGCTGCTCAGCAGCAACTGTTTGCGCAAAGGCATCCTGGAAAGCGAGTTTGCTTTGCAACTCTTCTTCAAGGGCAGGTTGCAGGCAGGACCATTGCGGGGATGCGAAACCTCCGGTTGGCAACGTCATACCAAGACAGGATAGTAGTCCCAATAGCGCGCGGCGGTTCCGTTTTGTCGCGTTGATCCGTGCGGTCATCATCTCGTCCTCCTTGATGTATGGACGTATTGCATTTGCGCGCGGCGGTACGGATAATTGATCAATAGCACGCGGCGACACCCGCGCTCGCCTCAACCACAGGTTCGCCAAAACCTTGCGTGATTTCAAGCATCTGCGCTTGCTGCGCATCTTCACCGAGCAAGGTAAGATAGGCGTTGAGGTCCGGGTGCGCGGCCAGTTGCGCATTCAGATCATCCAGCCGGTCCTGCATTGCCGCAGCATCAGGGTCGGCGGCAACCCATGCGGCCCGATCTTCATCGGTCCAACTGAATGCGCTATGCGCCTCCAGCGTATCCAGCCGGGCCGGATCCGTTTCCCAGATCCATTCGCGCAAGGCCCGTGTCATTGTCAGGTTCTGTTTGGCCGATGCGGCGGACAGTTCCGAAACCTCTTGTAGGTCGGGTTGCGCTGCAACCACCATCTGGGCGATTTCATCTTGCAGTGCCACTTGCACCTCTATTTCACGGTCCCATGCGGGCGCGAGACAGGTCAATTCAGGGCTGGCGGCAAGTGATGCCGGAAACATAACAAGAGCGCATAACATGCAGTAGGACTTCTTCATGTGAGACAAGTTTTCCGTCTTGTTTTCTCGGTAGCTTCGCTAGTTCAAACCAGCTTGCATCTTCTTCAGATACGCGACTTCCTGTTCAAACAATTCCGCGACGCGCTCCCTTTCCATCATCTGTTCGAAGTGGCGTATCAAGTTCGGATATTGGTCAGATTCCGGCAGATGTCGAGTATGTTTCAGATTTGCGAGTTGTGCGTAGATTGAAATATCAGCCAAAGAGTATCCGGACTGGCAAAGCCATTCCCTCTCTGACAGATAGTCTTCAAGGTATTCCAGGCACGGTGGCAACTCCTTCTGAGCCGCGCGTTTGACCCGCTCGAAATCAATAGGTTTTCCAAGTAATTGATTCACCATCAAAGGCTGAAAAAACCCTCTGCTTACCACCTCGAAAAGTGCTGTATCGGCATATTCCTCGATCCAAAGAACTTTACCAAGCTGCTTAGGGTTCGTCGGTATCAAGTTCAGCTCCGTTCCTGCCAAACTTTGAAGATATGCACAGATCGCCGAACTGTCATTCAGGGTGAAGCTTCCATCTCTCAGGACAGGTATCTTCCTCAGCGGACTTATCTCACCGAAGGTTTCGGGTGCCATGTAGGGGATCAACTCGATTGCTTCAAAGTCACGCCCAAGTTCCATTGCCAGGAGTGTCACCTTGCGGGTGAACGGAGATAAGAGCGATCCGTGAATTTGCATGGCCATAAACAATGGTTCCCGATAAATTGACAGCGTCAATATTGACTGCCAAGTTGACGATGTCAATATAAGGGTATGTCGAAGAAAAAGTTCCATCATGGAAATCTCAAGCAAGCGTTGCTCGATGCCACGCTAAAACTGATTGATGCCAAGGCAGTATCGGCAGTCACGATCCGCGCGGTCGCGGAAGAAACAGGGGTGTCCCACGCGGCGCCGGTCAATCATTACCGGGACCGGCGCGAACTGCTCACCGCCGCTGCTAATGTCGTTTTTAACGAGATCCTAGAAATGACCGATCGGCGACTGGCCGCTTCAGATGTTCCTGTTCGCGAACGACTGTTCGCAACAGCACATGTTCTCTACGAATACGCGATGAAGCATCCAAATCGATACGCGTTTATCTGGCGCAGCGACCTAGTGGATCATGAGAATGAAGCACTCCTGAAAACTATGGACACGCTCTACTACAAGTATTGCATTCAGGACGAGGCAAGCGCGCCCAAGACAGGCTTTGACCATGACACACTGGCAGTCATGATGTGGTCGATGGTGCACGGGTATGTTGATCTTCGAATGAAAGGCATGTTTGAAGAACGCAAAGACGGAGTTACGGGACAGGAACGATTGCCGGCTATGATCGACCTTCTGAAAGGTGCGATCTTTAATGAATGAATTGGGTTTATCGGGCTCTGAGAGAGTAAGTCCTTTTCCTGCACAGCTATCTATAAATAATAATCAGTGAGGGCATCATGCATCGTTTATTTCATCTGGCTTTACCACTTATCGCACTGGGGCACATGGCCAGCGCCCAAGACGCGCCCAGAAATGCGGATGTGCTGTTCATTCTCGATGGCTCCGGTTCGATGTGGGGGCGGGTGAATGACGTGGAAAAGATCGTCATCGCAAAGGATGTGATGAGCGGGCTGATTGATGGTCTGCCAGATAGCGTGGATGCAGGGCTGATCACCTATGGCCACCGCGAACGCGGCTCTTGTGCGGATATTGAGGTGATCGCGACGCCCGGACAGACCGATCGCGCCGACCTGCTGGCGTCCCTTTCAGGTGTGACACCGCTGGGCAAGACACCGATTTCCGACAGCTTGCTGCGTGCAGGCGAGGTCATGCGCCAGACTGAAGATCCGGTGTCGATTGTGCTGGTATCGGATGGGATCGAAAGTTGTGAAGGCGATCCTTGTGCAACGGCCGCGCTCTTGCGCGAACAGGACATCGATGTGCGCATTCATGTCGTGGGCTTCGATGTGGATGCAGAGGCCAAAGAACAGCTCAGCTGCATCGCCGAAGCAGGTGGCGGCGAATACTACGACGCCAGTTCGGCGGACGCGCTGGACGAAGCGCTGGCCGATGTGAGGGTGAGCATCGTTGAAGAACCCGTCGTGGTGGAACCGGTTGTCACCCCTGTGGCGCCACAGGTCGCCAACCTATTCCGTGCCGATGATATCTTGCGCGATATCAACATCATGGTGTTCAACGCCGATACGGGCGAAGAGATTGATGTCCTGTTGCCATCCGACCCCGAATTAGAGGTCCCGGCCGGCACCTACCGTTTTGAGTTTGGCTATCCGTTTCAAAGCTGGAAGTTCATCCCCCCGCAGGTCAGCATAGAGGCGGGTAGTGACTACACCATTTCCGCCGCTGACTACGGGTTGGCCACTGTGATTTGGGGCGCTGATAATGCGCGCAATGTGGGAATTGTTGAAGATGCCACCAACAGCACGATATTGTCGCTTATGGCGTCACGCGAAAGGCTGCAGATACCACCGAGCGCCTATCGGTTTGACTTTGGCAACTTTGTCTCTCCGCCCGTTATGATAGAACCCGGTGGTGAATATACGATATCCGCCTCTGACTATGCACTGGCAACGGTGCGCTGGTATGATGACATCCGTGCTGACGTGAAAATCGTGAATGATGCGACGGGGGACGATATAGCTACGATTAGGAAGTCGAGCTCAAGCGCGCAAATCCCGCCCGGCACTTACCGTTTTGCCTTTCGTTACTTCACATCACCACCTGTCGTGATTGAGCCCGATAGCGACTATACGGTCACCGCTGCTGACTACGGCTTGGCAACGATAAACTGGTCTGACGATATTCTAGGCGACGTTGACGTGATTGATGATGCCTCTGGGGAAGAGATCGTGAGCCTGCGGAAATCACGATCGCAGGTGCAACTGGCGCCGGGTGACTATCGGTTTGTGTTCAGCGGCTTTGCATCACCTGCTGTTACCATCGGACCAAACAGCACTTATACGATTTCCGCCGCCGACTATGGCCTTGCCACCGTCAGCCTGGCAGAACGTGTGCGTGGTGACTTTCTGTTGCTGCAAGGTGATCAAGATCCAATCAACCTCAAGGACGGTAGAGAAAAACAGGTCCTGCCTGGCCCTTACGCCATGGTGTATCGCGGCGAAGAGCTTGGGATCATCAACATAGATGCGGACGAAACCCGCGTCATTGAAGTATCGCAGTAGTCCGACCCTCTGCCTCGGAGGCACCTATGAAGGTCGTTGAAAACACACCCGACCGCCTTTACCTGCGGGACGCACCTTGGCTCATGGGCAGTCTGCTGACCGGTGCGATTGTGCTGATGTGTTATGTCACTTGGCAACGTTATCTTGAGGTCGGGTTTCAAGAAGCTGCTCTTATGGGGGTGTTTGCAATAGGGCTTCCCGCATTGGGTTTTGTCTTGCTTGTCAGGCGGGATGAATTGATCCTTGATCCCGCAAGGGGTGTGATGGAAATCAGGCATACAACCTTGTTCGGACATCAACGAGAAGAGGAACCGCTTGATCGGCTCGAACAGGCGTCCACACAAACCCACCACACATCAAACGGTAACACGCGGCACCGGGGTGCGCTGATCCTGTCGGGTGACCCCAAGAAAGACATCCGAAACATATCACCAGTATACGGCGCCGGACCGTATTCGAAGGACGCCGCCGACATCATCAATCGCAGGCTAAAGGGAAGCGTCTCTCACTGAAGTATGTCCTGAACCTGTGGATGCTGCTCTTGTCCCTCACGCTTTGGACACCGCAACCCACGCACGAACCGTTGCGTGACCTGCCACGTCTATTCGTTGGGACATCACAAGCGGCTGTGGTTGACCGATGTGAACGAGTGCAATTCAGACGATCGGGCGGTGTTGGGAGCGTCGCCACAAATAGCGTTGCAGTCTTTGACGACATCCCAATTGCGATCAGTGCCGAAGGGATAGAGGCGCATGGCTCGTACAGACTGGGCAAGGAATGGTGTGATGACCAAGTCGGTAAATCCGTCAACATATTGGTTCATCCTGATGACCCGAAACGAAGCATGATCAACAGCTACGTGCAGCTTTGGTTGCTGCCCGTTCATCTTCTGGTGGTTTTGGTGCTTTTTGTCTTGAGCGCAGTATACCCACCCGCATGGCGCTTTGTTTTCTTTGGATATCTGGCGTTTGTTTCGGGATCTGTCTTGTTGGAGCTTTAATTTTGACGCCGACATTAGCAACAGAAACTACCGGCTTCTTACCCCCATTCAACTTTGACCTGGAGAGATCAATGATCAGATTCGCAATCGCTCTTACCGCGCTTTGCACAGGTGCAGCAGCCAATGAACTGACCCAGGACTTTCTAGAGGCGCCGGGCATGGTCTGGGTCAGGACAGATTTTCCCGCGTTCAGCAAAGAAGGGAAAATGGACAGTCTGATCCCATATCTGCAATTTACAGATGGAGAGTTTGAAAGCGGCTTGCTGGCTGGATATCCTAGCATCTACCCAAATAGTTGCGCAGAGCCATATAACTGTGATGCACGGACGACACGCGGAGATGTTCTAAGCGGGCCCTACACTGTGGTCGCGACCGGCATTCAGGCACAAGAAGGCACCACGCTTAGCGATTGGCAATTCGGTGAAGGTACGCGCCATGATTGGGCGCTTGCTGCAGATGGCATGTATGGCGGTTATGCCGCGATTAGCCAGCGTGATGATCGGCTGTACCAAGAAACCGAAGCCGGCCCCCGCACCTATCTGCGTCTGCCCGAACACCTTATCCATTCAGCTTTTCACTTGGCCGAACTTGCGGACCAACCGGTCGATTTGGCCTATCAATGCAGCCTCGAACAGATCGCGGCATTAGCAGCGGCGCCAGTGGATCAGCGCACACGGACACAAAAGCAGTTCCAGGCGCTCTTGAATGTCTTGGCGGTTCAAATGCCCGCAATCCATCGGCAAGAGGTGCTGGATGGAATCCGGGGGGCTGGCGGTCTCAGCCCCGAACAAAGGACAGAGCTGGATCAATTGGATGCCGTCACATCAATGACGGCGGGCCTTGCAACGCTCTCCGAAAGTCTACTTGTGCGGCCAGAAGGATTTTCTTTCGATCCGCCCGAGCTGCTAGAAGGGTCAGCAAGCCAAGAGGCAATTGATCAGGTCAATATGATGATGCCGTTGATGGTCATAAGTCGCGCGCCTGACCCAATCGCTGCACAGGCGCTTTTTGACGAATTGATGCCAGATATGATTGCCGCAGCCCCGCTCGCAGCAAAAACTTCACATGCGGTTCTTCTTGATGAGGAAGGGTCAGCGATGAGCACCGTGGTATGCTCAAAGGCAGGATAACAACAAAGGTGCAAATTGGCGTTAACGCCGGAGGCCGTATAGCCAGCATTTTGCAAAGGTTAGTCCGCGACGCGTGAATTCAATGCCTGATATAGGCTGCGGGCCACATCAATGGCGGTTTCTCCCGCTGCACGGCGGCACTGTCTTTTCACTCATGCCATACTTTCGCGCTGCGCGCGCGCAGCGGGGAATGACAATGACAGAGTCGGGCTCTCTCAGGACCTTAGCCGCAAACTGCGCCAAGCTCCGGCTTTCCACTTTGGGTCAGATCCGTGACATAAAGGTCAAAGTCATCTGACGTTCCACAATTATCAGCCCAATGCCCTGCGGCACCGGCCAAGGATATGTGACAATTCAAACAGACCCACCAACACCGCCTGCTAAGTGAGGGACCGTTGGCAGCACATTCATTTTATGCCAGTGATCACGTCGGTTTCAAAGTACATGGCCCAGGGAGCCAAGGGTAGAGTATGCGTAACGTGTCTTTCGGTCGTTCAATCGTCTTTCTGCTCGCAGGTCTCGCTCTTCTGGCACTCGGCAATTACCACATGTCGACGCTTGGCACACCGCCACCCGGCAGCGCCCCGGCATTCCCCTATCTCGATCATTGGAAGCTTGCGCAGTATCACTTCAACTATGCGGATTTCGGCTTTATCAAACGCGCCTTTCTCGGCACGTTCTACAATTTCGATCCAATCGCCGCCGCGACGCCTGCGCTTGTTCTCGCCGCAACGATCCCCGCGCTGGCTCTGGCAGCCACTCTCGCCATCCTCCTGTCCCGGCTGGAGAACCGCACGCTTGCCGTGGCCCTTCTTCTCTCTCCGGCTGTTTTTCTCAACATCGGGCTGGATCTCGGGCGCTTCGATCAGATCAATTACCTTATTCTCCTTGCCGTCACTCTCAGCCCCATGCGCTGGATGATCCTCTTTCTGCCACTCACCATTCTCATCCACGAGGCGGCACTTTTCATTCATGTGCCCCTTGCCGTGACGCTCCACGTACAACGCCACGGCATCACACCAGCCGTTGTTGCAGCCTCAGCCCTTACAATCGCCACAACGGCGGCCGTGCTTTTCCTCTCCGTCAAGCCCGACATGGCGGCGCTGGAGGCCACATACATGACGGCAGCGGAAGACTCGCTGCCCGTTCTCAACTCAGATCTGATCGAGAATATGAAACTCGCCTATTGGCGCATGCGGGGGCTGGAACTTGTCCCTTTTGTTCTCATTGGCCTGGCGGCCCTTCACATCCTCCTCCTCATCCGCATCGCAGCCCGCTATGTCGGCCTCAATCTCCTTGGTGTGCTGCTGATCCTCGCGGCCCTCGCGCCACTCGCTCTCTCTGTCATCGGTCTCGATTTTCCCCGCTGGTGTGCTCTCGCATCGATCAACCTGATCCTCGTGATCCTGCTCGCCCGGCAAAGGCCACAACCGCTGGCACCCGCATGGTCCTACGCCGTCGCTGCCTTCGCGATCCTCGGGCCGATGGGTATCTTCATCCCGTTTCCGCTCATCCACAGCACACTTGGCCTTGGCTGATCTGCCTGCGGCGTGAGCAGAAGCGCGCGGCCAATCACCCGCGTCTATCACATTGCAGTAAGCGCCCTTGCCCTGCACCAATCGCCTGATATACCGGCGATTGGCACTTTGGGGGAAACAAAATGGATCGTTTGAGTGAGATGGAGGCATTTGTCTCCGTGGTGGATCAGGGTGGCTTTACGGATGCGGCCCGTAAGATGGGCGTCTCGAAATCTGCCGTCTCCAAGCATGTTTCCGCGCTGGAGGCACGTCTCGGCGCTCGCTTGCTCAACCGTACCACGCGCCGCGTCAGCCCCACGGAAATCGGCCTCGCCTATTACGATCGTGCCACCACCGTTCTTTCGGGTGCATCAGAGGCTGACGAGATGGTCAACGCCATGCAGGATGCCCCGCGCGGTGCGCTCCGCGTTTCGGTGCCCGTCAGCTTCGGTATCAGTCAGGTCTCTACACGTGTCGGGAAGTTCCTCTCAGAATATCCGGATATTTCGCTGAATCTCGTACTTGATGATCGCTTTGTGGAACTGGTAGCCGAAGGCTTCGATATGGCGATCCGTATCGGCCACCTGGAAGACAGCACGCTGCGCGCGCGCAAACTTGCCGAAAGCCGGGCCATGATGGTGGCGGCACCGCAATATCTGAAGGCACAGGGGGCGCCGCAGCGGCTGGATGATCTCTCGGAGCATCTTCTTTTGCACTACTCTAATCTCTCCACCGGCAACTTCTGGCGTCTGCACACGAATGCCGGAGAGGAGCGCCATATCCGCGTCGGTGGCAGACTGACCGCAAACAACGGGGAATCGCTCTTCAAAGCTGCCGAAAGCGGCCTCGGCATTGCGCTTCTGCCCAGCTTCATCCTGGGCGAAAGCGTGAATGACGGGCGGTTGGTTGAAGTTTTGCCCGATCTGCAGAAGCAGAACCTCGGCATCTACGCCGTCTACCCACCCGGCCGCTTCGTGCAGCCAAAACTCCGCGCTTTCATCGACTTTCTCGCTCAGTCCTTCAAGGGGATCGGCCCGGATGACTGGCAGAGCTAGGATCGAGCCGGCCGTCGTTTTGCGCGGAATTTAGGCAGGCTCAGCTGTAGCTCAGCGCTATATCGCTCAATCTCCGCACATTCTTAATGGTTTCGCCCGAATGGAGTGACACGGGCGCGACGCGTTCCTATATTGCAGTGCAACACAAATTCCCCCCGGCGCAGGAAACTGCGTTTTGCGTTACCGAAAGGGCACCCATATGGAGCTGCCATCTCAAATGCTGCTGTTTGCCAAGGTCGTGGAAGGCGGAAGCTTTTCTGCTGCCGCCCGTATGCTCGGCCATGCACCATCTTCCGTCAGCAAGCAGATTGCCGGGCTGGAGGACAGGCTCGGCCTTCGCCTTCTCACCCGCACGCAAACCGGCATCCTTCTCACCGAGGAAGGCCGCATCTTTCACGAGCGGTGCCGCGATCTTGCCGGCACTCTGGCCGAAACCGAGGCGCAGTTCGCCACGATGAGCGGGCATCCTTCGGGCCTTCTCCGGGTCAGCTCCACTGTGGCTTTCTGCAAGCTCAAGCTTTTGCCGAAACTGCCGAAATTCATGGCGAGCTATCCCGATATCGAGATTTCGCTTCAGCTTTCGGATCACATAATAGATCTCAGCCAGGATCAGGTGGATGTGGGCCTTCGCTTTTCCGAGCAGATCGAGGATCCTTCTGCAATAGCCCGCAAGATCGGCAGCAGCGCCCGCGTGATCTGCGCCACGCCGGAGTATATCAAGCGCAACGGCACACCCTCGGCGCCCGAGGATCTGGAGCATCACAACTGCCTCCTCCTCGCCTCCGCCCGTGCCAAGAACACATGGAGGCTTGAGGGGCCGAACGGCGCGGAAACCGTGCAGGTGGGTGGCAATTTCGAGACGGACAGCGCAGATGCCATCTATCATGCAACCCGCGCGGGCCTCGGCATTGCCCGGCTTTCCACGTATCTCGTAGGCGATGATCTGGTGCGGGGTCGCCTTGTCCGCCTCTTGCCGGACTATTCGCTTCCGGGCTCTGATCTGATGGCGATTTTCCGGGAGCGGCGCAATCTCTCTCCCAAAACCCGCGCTTTCCTCGATTTCCTGATTGCAGAGTTCGGCGGAGCCGAAACATGGCAGCGACCTGCATTGGATAAGACCGGCTAAGCGATTTACCCGGTTTTGATGCTGAAAAAAGCATCAAAACCGCCGCTTTGCCTCAGAGGCACACCACCTGTTCCGAAACCGCTATGGATACCCGCCTGTCCCCGATGGTAAGTTAAGGATGACCTTGTTCCCAAGGTCATTGCCCGGAGACGGGCATTTCCTCCCTAGACTTGGGCCACGCGATGAGCGTGGCCCCTTTTTATTGGCTTCTTGGCAGCGAAACGATCTCCACACGGCGGTTTCGGGCCCGAGCCTCCTCATCCAGGTTAGCCTCCAGCGGTGTCAGAAACCCGGCTCCCTCAGCCCGCAATCGTGCCTGATCCACACCAAAACCCGATACAAGCGCTGCTCTCACGGCCTCTGCCCGGGCCCGCGATACGCGGATATTCGCTTCCAGAGAGCCGCTATTGTCCGAATGCCCGACAAGCAGCAGCGAAAGCCCCGGATCCTTCTCCAAAAGGGACGCCACTGCCGCCAGGGCTGCTTCACTTCCCTCGGCAAGCGCGGTTCGCCCGGCTTCGAACGCGATACCGCTCAACACTGCGCGTCCGTCCCGCCCAAGGGCTGCCTCCAATCCTTCGAGATCTGCCGCCAGAGGCACGCGGGGTGGCGCCTCAAGTGCGGGGATATCGCCCGATGCAGGCGTAATCTCGGCCAGTTGAACGAAGCCGCTATCCTCATCCCTGCTTACCAGAAGCCCGATATGGTGGCCCGGATCGTCCCGCGCGACAGCACTCAGATAATGGAAATCCCCCAGATCCACCTCCATCTCCGGCGGTGGCAGCACGCGCGCCCTGAAGACGAAATCATAACCACCGCACAGCTTGTCTGCACAATCATGCAGCACACGAAAACCCAGCTCCGGCATCTGTGCCCGCAGCGCCTGAAAAAGCGGCAATCCAGCCCGACCTTCCAACGGTACGCGCCATGCCCGCAATACAAGCTGCCCCTCAAGCATCAGGCCCGGTTGAAAATCGGGCGTGAACCGCGCTGTCGGCAAAAGATGCCGCGCCTGCGGTTCCACAATCCGCGCTGTCTCACGCGCCCCGGCTGGCAGCAGCAGCACCGTCTCGGCCCGCAAAGGCAAAGCCAGCAAGCAAAGCAGGAGTGTGGCCCGGAAAATCACCGGGCCTGTGCGTGATATTCAGGGTTGGGCCGCATATCTATGGCCGAAGCCATCCGGTTGGACATATTGTAGAAAGAAGCGACCGCCGCGATATCCCATATATCCGCGTCACTGAAGCCCACATCCCGCAAAGCCTGCCGGTCCGCCTCCTCGGTCTTCGCGGAAGCCTCCGTCATCAGGACCGCAAAGTCGAGCATTGCCCGCTGTTTCGGTGACACATCTGCCACACGGTAATTCATCACCAAAGCTTCTCCCAGCGCCGGATCGCCTGAAAGGCTCCGCACTGCCGCGCCGTGCGCCACGAGGCAGTAAAAGCACTTGTTCACCGAAGAAACCGCTACTGCGATCATCTCCCGCTCAAGCTTGCTCAGCCCGCTTGGCCCCAGCATCAGCTCGTTGTACATCGCGGCAAACGCATCGAGTTTCTCAATATTATGCGCATAGGCCCGGAGCACATTCGGCACCATCCCCAGCTTCTCGGCACAAAGATCAAAGTACTTCTGGGTTGCCTCGGGCAAGGGATCCACAGGTGGCAAATCAAGGGCGGTGGGCATGGGCTTCAGCTTTCAGTCAGGGAACACCCGATAATGATAGCCCGCCTTCTCCACCATCCCAAGCTTGGAATAGAGCGCCTCGCCAGCATCATTTTCGCGCACGACCAGCACGGCCAGCGTATCGGCACCATGTGCCTCGGCAAACCGTGCAGCGCCGCCCATCATAGCCGTGCCAACGCCCTTGCCGCGTTGGGATGCCACCACTTCCAACCCGTGCAGCATTGCAATCCCAGCATGCAGCCCCAGAAAAGCCGTTGCCGCCGGTGTGTCTTGCACGCGCCCCAGAAGGTAGCGCTTCTCCGCCTTTACCCGCGCCATCACATCCAGCCTTGTTGGACCGATACCGCCGGCTGCCCACATCTCGTTCTGAATCGCAAGCGGCCTCTTGCCTTCGAAGAACATGCCACCCGGAGGGGCAAGCTTTGCCAGATCTGCGGTCGGCAAGGTACGAATGGCCACCGGATCCTTCAGCCGGTACCCCTGCTCGGCAAGTGCCGCATCAAGGCTATCCTCACCGTCTCGAATCATGAAAAGCGGCACTTGCCCCATGGCCCGCATCTCAGCCTCGGCAAATCCGATATCGGCCCCTTCGGTCAGCGCCGTTGCGGCCGAAACACGCTGACCACCGCCTCCACCGCACCGCAGGATCCATCCGTCAACACTGCGCATTTCCAGCGGCGCCCATGTGGCATCAATTGCCGCGTAAAGCCGTTCTTTCTCCACTGCGCACCCCATTGCAACTACCCTGCGCAACCGCTGCATATTTGCGAAGGCTGCGTGGAGAACAGATGCCAATTCCAGGAACTCAGCGCCACAGTTTTGTTTCTGGCCTGCTTACGAAACTTATGCGGAAATGGCCCAAAACAGGGTTCATCAGGAAAATACGCATCGAAACCATGTATCGCGAGCCGCTTCCTTGTCGGGCGAGGCGGCTCACACCACTGGCGTATCCGTCGGGTTAGAAGACAATCGATCCTTGCTCGCCAGCATCAGGTTTTTCACCCGTGATATGCGCTTTTCCGATTTCGTAGAGAAATTTGACACCGCTTGTCGGGGTTACGGAAATCTCGGCAGAGGCGGGTGTGAATTTCAGGAGGCATACGTCCGGATCGTGCTTGCCACCTTCAAACCACGCATCCGCAACAAAGCTCCATGCCTCGTCCAGCGCCTCCCGGTCGGTCGAGTGGCTCAGCATTCCTTCTGCGTCAGCATAGAGGCCTGCATTCGCATCCGCGACGACAAGCTGCGCAGGCTGCGCACCAGAGGCAACGGCCTTTGCAAGTTCCGTGCCCTTTGCGGTGATGAACCACACGTGATCCGGCACGTCGTCATCCACCTGAGGAGACATTGCGATCAGCCTGCCCTGGCCCTTTATCCCCAACATTCCGGCCTGCACATCGTCCATCCGGCTCCAGAACTCATGCTTCAGATCGCTCACTGTCAAAATCCCTATCCACTTGCTTCGGGTTCTCAACGATACTAGGCGACAATTGTTCCAGCCCGATTTTGGCTGGTCCCGAACATGGCCACCTTGCAGACGCCCACCTGTGTGCCTGCTCTGGCGATGCCGCCGCTTTCACATGGCTGTCACGCTTTTCCAATTGACGCGCCGCACAAAAACTGAAATGTTAGCGCTAACACGCGAGCTTCTTCAGTTCGTGTGCGCTTCGCTCCAGCCTTATTAGGGCCTTGGCTGGGGCATCTATCTGCAGGGGGTTTAGTGGTTCTCCCCGTTGGATCCCTTGCAGATAACCCAACCACAAAACAAGCATCACACTTCTGGCGACACCGGTTGACCTTGCCCCTTGGTCAAGGGCATATCGCAAGGCAGGGCGTCTCTTACAAAAAGGAATGGGAACATGGGCATCAAGGTCGGCATCAACGGGTTTGGCCGGATCGGGCGCAACGTTCTGCGTGCGATTGTCGAAAACGGTCATGATGATATCGAGGTCGTGGCTCTCAACGATCTTGGCCCCGTGGAAACCAACGCGCATCTCACCCGCTACGATAGCGTTCACGGCCGCTTTCCCGGCACGGTGACGGTGAAGGGAGACATGATGGATGTCGGCCGCGGCCCGATTCGCGTGACGGCAGAGCGTGACCCTGCAAAACTGCCGTGGAGCGATGTTGATATCGCGCTGGAGTGCACGGGTTTCTTCACAGCGCGCGAGAAAGCAGCTGCACATCTTGAGAACGGCTCCAAGCGCGTGCTCATCTCGGCACCCGGTGCCGGTGCCGACAAGACGATCGTCTACGGCGTGAACCATGAGAGCCTGACGGCAGAGGATACGGTCGTTTCAAATGCGTCCTGCACCACCAACTGCCTCGCACCGGTGGCCAAGGTGCTTCAGGATAGTTTCGGCATCGCGTCCGGTTATATGACGACGATCCACTCCTACACGGGCGATCAGCCCACCCTTGATACGATGCACAAGGATCTCTACCGGGGGCGCGCAGCGGCCATGTCGATGATCCCGACCTCGACGGGTGCTGCAAAGGCCGTGGGCCTCGTCATGCCCGAACTTGCAGGAAAACTCGATGGGTCTGCTGTGCGTGTGCCCACGCCAAATGTATCCTGCATCGATCTGAAGTTCACCTCCTCCGGCGCACTCAGTGCAGACGCGATCAATGCGGCGATGAAGGAAGCATCGGAAGGTTTCCTCAAAGGTGTGCTCGCCTATGCGGATGCGCCGCTCGTATCGATGGATTTCAACCACGATCCGCATTCCTCCAGCTTCGCACCCGCGCAGACCAAGGTGCTCGAAAGCGGCCTCGCACGCGTGTTCAGTTGGTACGATAATGAATGGGGCTTCTCCAACCGCATGATCGATACCGCCCGCGCGATGGCGGCCTATCTCTGATAAAGCGAAGCGATCCGGCGGCATCTGCCGCCGGACTTGCCTAACATTTTAGGCATTCACCGAAGCCGGCAACCGGCCCGGTTAAGCACTCAGAAACAACTCCGCAGCATACGTGGCCCCCGTTGAATTCCGTCAGCGGCCGCTTGGTCTTTATGCAAGGAGAGTTTCGGATGTCGTACGCGCAGCACACTATCCCACACCCGGAAGTCCGGACGTTGCCCGTTTTGCGGAGGGCACATGTCTGAACCTGCATCCGAGCCTATCGTGCTGCCCGCAAAGGCAGATATCGACGCTGCGGAAAAACTCACAACCGATCTCAGGGCATTTGGAACGGAGCCGGGGCTGGCCGTGGATGCCTCCGAAGTCGAAAAGATGTCAACGCCCATAATTCTCGCCCTCGTCAGCGCGCTGAACACGCGGGCCGAACTCTCACCCCCCCTGACGGTGATCAATCCGAGCACGCCTTTTGTAGATGCGTTCACGGATATCGGTCTCTTTCAGGAACTTATGAAAATGGAGTTTGCATCATGAGCTGTGTTCTCGCTGTTGATGATACCCGCGCCCTGCGCGTCATGCTTGGGGAGTGCCTCAAGAAAGGCGGCCACGAGGTTGTTCTCGCCGTCGATGGTATCGAGGCGCTCGATAAGCTGAAAGAGCATCGGCCCGATATCGTGATCACCGATCTCAACATGCCCCGTATGAACGGCCTTGATTTCATAGAGGCTGCCCGTAAGGAGCCTGAGGGCAGATCCCTGCCGATGCTGTTGCTTACAACAGAGACGGCGCAGTCCCTCAAGGATCGCGCAAAGGCGGTCAAGGCTACAGGCTGGCTCACCAAACCCTTTGATCCGAACCAGATCCTCTCGCTCGTTGAACAACTTGCCTGAACACCGGGAATACACCGATGGATGATGATGACGATTTTGATTTCCAGGCTCTCTTTTTCGAAGAGTGTCATGAGCTTCTGGCCACCCTTCAGGAGCACCTTAATCAACTGAATGACGGCACCAATGATGAGGAAACCGTGCATGCGGCTTTCCGTGCCGTTCACTCCGTAAAGGGCGGTGCTGCTGCCTTTGGTTTTGATCAACTGATTGGCTTTGCGCATATTTTTGAGACCGTGATGGATCTCATTCGATCCGATCAGATGGAACCGACATCGGAAATCAACCAGATCCTGCTGCGCTCCGGCGATATGATGGAAGTGCTGATTGAAAGCGCGCAGAACGACACACCCGTTGATGAGGAGAAGCTTTCAAACCTTCAGGGTGAACTGGAGCATCTGGCAAGCGGCGGCGCCGGAGCGGAAGAGGTGCCCGAAACGTCAATTGTCTCTGCGAAGTCGACTGTCGAGGTTTTTGACACGCCGCCTGAGGAAACCACAGCTGACGATGGAGATGCCAAGCCGCGATCCCGCGAAATCACCGTGCGTTTTGCCCCGGAGAAGGATTTCTTTGCTTCCGGCCACGATCCGCTGCGCCTGATCGGCTCGGCAAAGGCCCTCGGTCTGAATCGGATCGAGGTTCTGGGGCAGGTGCCACCACTTAAAGACTTTGATCACACTGCCTGCGCGCTCACCTGGGAATTCATCTTCGATACGGAGAAATCTGTCGAAGACCTCGAAGAGTTTTTTGAGATCTATAGCCATATCGCCGATATTGAATTTTCGTCGGATGAGCAGATGGATGAAGATGGTTCGCCAGAAGATGCAGCCGCAGCGCCTGGCGCGGAGATTGATGAAATCGCTGACAGTGCGTTGGCTGGCGCCAGCGATAGTTCGACCACAGAGCAAAAAGAACCAATCGCTTCGGATCCCAAGACAGCACAAAAGGGATCGCCTCGGGTAGGAAGTGAGGCCGCAGGAGGGGCGGCCAAGGCACGAAGCGGACCGAGCAAGTCTCTCAGAGTGGAGCTTCCGCGTATCGACAGGCTTGTCAATCTGGTTGGCGAGATGTTGATCACGCAGGCGGGTATCGCGCAGAAGCTGATGGAAATCCAGGCCACCGATTCCAGTGAAGATGGCATGGAAATGGGCCATAACGTGGAGGCCATGTCTCGCCAGTTGCGTGAATTGCAGGAAAGCGTGATGGCGATCCGCGCGCAACCTGTGAAATCCGTATTCAGTAGGATGCCGCGTGTTGTGCGCGATCTGGCGGACAAACTGGGCAAGGAAGCGCGGCTTGAGCTTTCAGGTGAGCATACGGAAGTGGATGCCACCGTCATCGAAGAGCTTTCGGAACCTCTTACCCATATGCTGCGCAATTCGATGGATCATGGTCTGGAGGCAACCTCGGAAGACCGTGTGGCTGCAGGCAAATCCCGCACCGGTGTCATCAAGCTTTCCGCTGAACATCGGGGAGAGCGCGTGATCATCACGGTCGAGGATGATGGCCGCGGGGTAAACCGGGAACGGGTTCTCGCAAAGGCGATCGAAGCTGGCCTCATTTCCACCGAAGACAGCCTCAGCCCGGAAGAGATCGACATGCTGATCTTCCATCCTGGCTTCTCCACGGCGGCAGAGGTCTCCTCGGTGTCCGGTCGGGGTGTCGGGATGGATGTGGTGAAAAAGAAGATTGTTTCCCTCGGTGGCCGCTGCACACTGGAATCCACCCCCGGAAAGGGTACGCGCTTCGAGATAACATTGCCGCTTACGCTCGCCGTCATGGACGGGATGACAATTGTGGTCGGCGACCAGAAATTCATCCTGCCACTGTCCAGCGTCGTTGAAGCACTGCATATCGACAAGGAGGCCCGAAAATGTCTTCCAAGTGGTGAAAACCTGCTTGAACGGCGTGGTGAGTTCCTCCGTCTCATTGATCTGCGCGCAATCCTCTCTCAGCCGCGCAAGGGCAATGAAATGGATATGGCCATTGTTGTGGATACAGAAACCAGCGGGCTTGTAGCCCTTATTGTGGATGAGCTGATCGGCCAGCGGCAGATCGTTCTGAAGAGCTTGGAGGCAAACTTCAAGCGCGTGGAGGGCATCTCGGGTGCCACCATTCTTGGGGATGGTCAGGTCGCCCTGATCCTGGATGTCCCCTCTCTACTCAGCATGAACGGCTCTAGTGGCTCTTACTCGGAGATGATGCATTGACCGATTTTACAGATGTTCTCGAAAACCCGGACAGCAATACCAAGAAGTCCGGCCCTCTCAAGCAATACGTTACCTTCCTGGTCGATGACCGCTCTTATGGGGTTGATATCAACCTCGTGCGAGAGATCAAACAGTGGACACCAACAACTACGCTGCCCAACCAGCCGCACTACACGCGCGGTGTATTGAATCTGCGCGGAACCATTGTGCCCGTACACGACCTTCGGACCCGTTTCGGTGGTGCGCTGACGGAGGCAACGGAAGTTCATGTGGTCGTGATTGTATGGATCGGCTCGAAGACCGTTGGCATCCTTGTCGATGCGGTTTCCGACATCATCAGTGTTCCGACAGACGATATCCGCCCCGTGCCATCCGGCCAGTCACTCGGCGATATGTCATCCCTCTCAGGCTTGGTGAACACCGAGAACGGTATGGTCGCGCTTCTGGATCTCAACACTCTCTTCCCCGTTGAAGAAGATGAACTCTGAATAGGTCAAAACCGAATGGCTCCTCACTTCTCAGGCTCAACAGCAAGCGCGGTGGATCCGACCGACGAATACCTGCTCACCGAGCGGGATTTCGCACGCGTCACGGACCGGATCTACAAGCTGGCGGGTATCGTCATCGAACCTCAGAAGCGGCAGATGATCCATGCCCGGCTCAGCCGTCGACTTCGCGCCACCGGCATCGAGGGGTTTCATGCCTATCTCGATCACGTCGACAGTGGGAGGGATCAGGAAGAACTTCAGCAGTTCATAAACGCCATCACAACCAATCTTACTTCGTTCTTCCGCGAAAATCATCATTTTGTCCATTTCAAGAAGAACGTCGTCGCGCCAACGATCACAGAAGGGAAAAGCAAGCTGAGGGTCTGGTCTGCAGGTTGCTCCTCTGGTGAAGAAGCCTATTCGATTGCCTTCTCGATATTGGAATCCGTCCAATCGGTACCGATTGATTTCAAGATACTTGCAACCGATCTCGACACCAAGGTTCTGGAGAAAGCCAGTACAGGCCTATATCCGAAGGAAAAGGCGGGTCCGGCGCTGTCTGATCACAACAAGTATGTTAAGGACGCGCCAGATGGCAAAGATATCCAGATTGATGCGAAGGCCCGCAATCTGATCTCGTTCAAGCAACTCAATCTCATGCAGCCTTGGCCTATGAAAGGCCTGTTCGATGCTGTCTTTTGCCGAAATGTCCTGATCTATTTTGATGCCTCCACCAAAGCGAAACTGATCAATCGTTATGCCGAGATTATCCGGCCGGGCGGCTACCTCTATCTCGGGCATTCTGAGTCCATTCTTGGGGACCATTCCGCCTTCATAAATGAGGGTCAGACTACTTATAAAAGGCGATTGCCATGAGTGCGGACCCGATCCTCAACCCGGTCTATTTTGAGGCCAAGGTCAATTCCAAGGTGTTTCCGGTTCTGCCAGGATATCACAAGGTAATGCACGAACCCGATGTTGCGATCACCACGTTGCTCGGTTCCTGCGTGGCCGCGTGCATCAGAGACAGCAACACAGGGATCGGCGGTCTCAATCACTTCCTGCTGCCGCGCGATAGGAGTGAGAATGCGTCCGGTTTTTCTGCACGCTACGGCGTGAATGCCATGGAGGTACTGATCAACGAAATACTACGTACCGGAGCCCGGAAGCAGGATCTCGAGGCAAAGGTATTTGGCGCGGGAAACGTAATCTCCAGAGCCGAGATGACGAATGTCGGCCAGCAGAACGCAGAATTTGTACTCAGCTATCTGCGGGAAGAAGGCATCCGCCTACTAGCGTCAGATCTCGGCGGTGATCGTGCGCGGCGCGTCTTCTATTTTCCGTCCACCGGCAAGGCGCGCGTCCTGAACCTTTCAAATCAGGACACGGCCAAGACAGGGGCCGCAGAGGTATCGCTCGAACAAAGACTTCGGGTGGAAAAGAAAGTGCAGGCCAGCATTGTGGAGTTGTTTTGATGTCTCTCCAGAAAACAAGCGTCGTCGTTGTAGACGACAGCTCACTGATGTTGAAAATGATCACAAGCGGCCTCGAAGCGGAGGGCGATATCGTCGTCGTGGGACAAGCCAAGAACCCGCACGAAGCGCGGGATATGATCAAGATCCATAACCCGGATGTTGTGACGCTCGATGTTGAAATGCCGGGAATGAACGGGCTCGAATTTCTCGAAAAGATCATGTCTTTACGCCCGATGCCCGTGATAATGGTCTCTACGCTCACAACCGCAGGCACGGATGTCACTCTGAACGCGCTCCATATCGGTGCAGTGGATGCCGTGGCCAAGCCGGCGGGCCGCGAGGGGCTCTCCATCTTCGGAGGAGAATTACGCCAGAAGGTTCGCATGGCCCGCAACGCGAGGGTTCAGCGTTGGACCCCGACATCGCAGCCCAACGCGGGCCCGAAGAACATTGCGTCATCGCCCGTAGCCACTGTCGGCAACGCACATGGTGTCAGCCTTATCGCTATTGGAGCGTCCACAGGTGGAGTGAGTGCCATTTTTGATGTGATCCAGGGATTCCCCCGCAACGCGCCACCCATTGTGATCACGCAACACATGCCTGCCCGTTTCACACCGCGCTTTGCCGCGCGGCTTGGCCAGCAGTTTCCGTTTGACGTAAAGGAGGCGGAGGACGGAGAGACCATCCATTCCGGTCAGATACGGGTTGCGCCGGGTGATCGCCACCTATCGGTAGTGCGGGAAGCCGGGCATATCCGTACAAAACTGGATGGCACAACCGGCCCCATTTCCGGTCATATTCCCTCGGTTGATGTCCTCTTCAACAGCGTGTGCTCCTCTATCGGGTCGGCCGCAATCGGTATCATCCTCACAGGGATGGGACGCGACGGGGCCGCAGGGCTTCGTGCGCTCAGAAACACGGGGGCGTTCACGCTTGGCCAGAATGAGGCATCCTGTGTCGTATACGGCATGCCGAAGGCTGCCTCCAATCTCGGAGCGCTGGATGCGGAACTCGCCTTGAGCCAGATCGCACCCCGCGTTTGTCAATTTCTTAATTCGCCCAATGCTAGAAAGCGGGCTTGAGCTTGAAGGAGCAGATTTGATGCCGGACGCAAAGACGTTGAAAATTCTGGTGGTTGACGATCAGCAGAGCATGCGCGGGTTGGCACGGCAGTGCCTGAAAAAGCTGGGAGTGATGGATGTGGCCCTTGCGGCCAGTGGCGATCAGGCGCTTGAAGTGATGGGCACCAAAAAGTTCGATGCCGTGATTTCGGATCTCAACATGCCCGGCCTCTCAGGAGTGGAACTCGCACAGAAAATCAAGGGACATCCGGCGCTCAAGGCAACTCCTGTGTTCCTCGCAACATCCGATGCTTATCGTGACAAGGCGAATGACGAAACGGTGGATCATTTTGTTGCCAAACCGTTCAGCGTGGCCGATATGCGCGACGCCATCGAGACACATCTTGGCGCGCTCACCTGACGTGTTTCGCCTTTAATCTGCGATGCCCTGACGCCAAAAGCCTGGGAGCGCAAAAGGCGCAGGCCGGGGTTTTGCTGATAAGGCTTTGGGGCGAGATGTTTTGGAATACACCGCGCGTCTATCGGACTAAGGGTGCCCACCCACATCGGTAAGGCTGCGTGTGCTTGGCATTGCGCGCCCGCCACTGTGACCGCACTCAATCAAACGCGATGGTCTTTAACGCTTCAGACGCAAGCCGGACCCCACCATCGTGCAATAGCATCAGCTGAATACCTCGAACGCTCAAAGCGAGAGCGTTTCTGGCTCATTCCATCAGGGCTTGGCCTTCCCAGGCCGCCTTGCACCCCATCAGCTATTGTGATCCTCTCTCGCCAACGTCAGACCCGGACATTGCGGAGCAAACCATGCTGGATCAAACCAATCTTTCCGACATCCTCGAAGATCAGAGTCTCCTCTGCAATAAGGCCCTGATTGATGGCGCATGGGTAAGTGCAGACGGTGGAGCAACTTTCCCGGTCATCAATCCGGCACGTGGCGACACCCTTATATCCGTTCCGGATATGGGCCGATCAGAAACCGCGCGTGCCATTGATGCCGCCTACGCAGCTCAGAAAGACTGGGCAAGGAAAACGGGGAAAGAGCGTGGTGCCGTCCTTCGCAAATGGCACGATCTCATGGTTGCCAATGCCGATGATCTCGCGCGCATCCTCACGGCAGAAATGGGCAAACCCTTCGCGGAAGCGCGGGGCGAGATCATGTACGGCGCGAGCTTTGTCGAGTGGTTCGCCGAAGAGGCAAAGCGCATCTATGGCGAGACCATCCCCGGCCATCAGCCGGATAAGCGCCTCACGGTCATCAAACAGCCCGTTGGTGTTGTCGCGTCCATCACTCCGTGGAATTTCCCCAATGCTATGATCGCTCGGAAGGTTGCCCCGGCCCTCGCCGTTGGCTGCGCATTCGTGGCGAAACCTGCAGAAGATACACCTCTTTCGGCACTCGCAATGGCCCTACTGGCCGAACGCGCGGGTCTGCCAAAGGGCCTCCTCAACATCATCACCTCCAGTGATGGTGCAGAGATTGGCAAGGAATTCTGCGAAAACCCGAAGGTTCGTAAACTCACGTTCACAGGTTCTACGGAAGTGGGCCGCATCCTCCTGCGTCAAGGCGCCGATCAGGTGATGAAAATGAGCATGGAGCTTGGGGGCAACGCGCCCTTCATCGTCTTCGATGATGCTGATCTCGATAAGGCTGTCGAGGGTGCCATGATCTCCAAATACCGCAACAATGGCCAAACCTGCGTTTGTGCCAACCGGATCTATGTTCAATCCGGCGTTTATGATGCGTTCGCCGAGAAGCTCGCGAACGCTACCAAGGATCTCAGCCTCGGAGATGGTTTTGAGGATGGCGTCACCACAGGCCCTCTGATCAACAGCCAAGCGGTCGAGAAGGTGGAAGAACACATCGTCGATGCCACCTCCAAAGGCGCTAAGGTTCTTACCGGAGGTGTACGTTCCGATCTTGGCGGCACCTACTTCCAGCCCACGGTTCTCACCGGGGTAACCCGTGAGATGATGGTGACGCATGACGAAACCTTCGGCCCTGTCGCGCCGCTCTTCAAATTCGAGGATGAGGACGACGTGATCGCACAGGCGAACGATACGATTTTCGGTCTCGCCAGCTATTTCTACGCCAACGATCTCAGCCGTGTTTACCGCGTTGCCGAGGCCCTCGAATACGGCATGGTCGGCGTGAATACCGGTCTCATTTCAACGGAAGTGGCTCCGTTCGGCGGCGTCAAGCAATCGGGCCTCGGACGAGAGGGCGCGCGCCAAGGGGTCGAGGATTTTCTGGAGATGAAATACATCTGCATGTCCATCTGACGGGAGGTAGCCAAAACCGTTACGTCCGATGTATTCGTGAAAGATCCACCTGAATTTTTGCACTCCTAAATCGGTACCGAAACCATACCAAACCCAGCCTTCAAAATTTGGGCTGGCAATGCCCTAGGCAGGAATTGTTGCGCCGGAGGAGGAGGGATCCTCCCAATCGGTTTTTGAGTTCAGTTCCGCTGCATGTTGCTGCAAAACGCGTGGCGGCATCACTTCCTGCGGGGTCAGCAACAGCGCTTTTGCCCATTTCCACTCGCGGGAAGACAAGGCCGAAATCAACGGCGCCAGAAGCAGAGATCCTGCAATCGGCAGTAGCCAAAGGCTGAGATATCCGGCGGCAAAAATGCCAAGCATGGCCGCTCCCACGGCCATTTCGCCCAGATGAAATCTGAGGTAGCCCTTGATGCCGATGGACGCATCTCCGCGCGGCTTCCACCCGGTATCTACACCCGCCAGTGTGCGCAGAACGGCGATGATATGCTGGATCATCATCAAAGGCGCAAGCAGCACTGAAAAGGCCACTTCAACTACCCAGGAGGCCCAGAAGCGCAAGGGCCCTCCAGCGCTTTCAAGGCGCGGATCCATTGCCCAGAAACGCAGTGCTCCCAACAGTTTCGGCGCTACCAACATTCCGTAAACAAGACACAAAATCAGCAGTTTGGCGAACTGATCCATCTCCGGCCACGACACATAGAGCGGGTTTCCGGCATCAAAATAGATCACTGGTTCGGCGCTTTCCCGAATACCGAGAAACACCCAGAGAATAAGCAACGCAAACCATCCCAGAGAGGCACAATAGGCCATCGCGCCCTGAAAGAGATGCATCCGACTGACAGATTTGAACCCGGCAGAGAAGAGCATCCGAAGATGCTGCAAATTGCCTTGGCACCAGCGCCGATCCCGCATGATATGGGCGATCAGGCTCTCCGGTGTTGTCTCGTAACTTCCCTCGATCTCCGGCACAAACCGTATCCGCCAACCGGCCCGTCGGAGGAGAGCCGCTTCAATGAAATCGTGGCTTAGTACCGGGCCGCCAAAAGGAGCACGACCCGGCAAATCCGGCAGCCCAGCGCAATCCGCAAAGGCCCGCACCCGCATGATCGCATTGTGCCCCCAATAGTTGGCCTCATCGCCCGTCCATCTCGCCAGCCCCCGGGCAAGCGTGGTGCCATAAACCGCATTGGAAAACTGCTGCAACCGGGCAAATAGAGATCGGGCCCCGAAGAGCCGCGGGATACTCTGAACCATACCGAGCGAGGGCTCTGCGGAAAGGGCATCCGTAAGCGTCACGAGAGCCTCGCCCGTCATCACGCTGTCTGCATCCAGCACCAGCATTGCTTCATACGAAGCCCCCCAGCGCATTACCCAATCTTCAATGTTTCCAGCCTTGTAGCCGGTATTCTCAGCGCGGTGGCGATAGTGGATCACGTCCATGCCAAAGCGGCGGCGCAGGCGTGCCATCATCCGTATTTCCGCAGCCACTTTTGCCGGCTGCCGGGTATCTGAAAGAATGAAGAGAGTGAACGAATGGTCGGTTGAGGCGCGCGCCAAATCGGCGAGTATCACGCCGACGTTCAAGCCAATTTCCTCCACAGGTTCACCGTAAATCGGGAGCAAAACGGCGGTTTTGAGTGCGGGGCCTTTCCCCTTCGGCCGCTCGGCTCCGGGCAAACATCCAAGCATGGCCATGGCCACAGAAAGCGCGATCCAGAAGAACGTAAAAACGGCGAGCACGATTACTGTACCCTCCAGCCCGCTTACTCCATCCATGCGGAACCAATCGGCGAAAATCAACGCCAGACCGAGGGTGGAAAGTAGTGCAAAACCAAAGAGAAAGAGACGCGAAGTGTATGGTGTTCGAGCGCCACCCTGCGGCGCGTTCGGGTCCGTCATGCGGACCTCCAGCTGCTGGCGGGGCATTGGCAGCGGAGCCTCTTTCGGCATCATCGGTGGGTCCGGAAATGGAGCTGTCACGGGGTCCACCTATAGAGCCAGACTTCGGAAATCGGCCTTCCCTCCACAAGCATCTGCGCCCGGAGTTCCATGGAGCGCTTTTCGGGCGGAAAGTAGCTGAACCCCATCCGCACACCACCTGTTTCGGGATTGTGCTGCAATATACCGTCGCTCACCTTACCCCGATTTGCACTGATATGAAGGGTAACTTTACTCAGATCTTCCGGAATCGCGCCATGCGGGGCGAAATCCACCGTCGCAATGCGCCCACCCTCAAAGCGCGCACCCATACGCGTGTTGAGCACAGGTGTCCTGTCCATCGGGATGGGTGCTGCTTCGCACCAATCCAGCCGATAGGTATAGCGGTACTCACCTCCAGCCATCAGCTGCTTACGCGGCCGCCAATAGGCGACGATATTATCGTAAATTTCGCGATCAGCCGGTATTTCCACCAGTGTCACAGAGCCAGCACCCCAGTTCTCGCCGGGGGTCACCCAGAGCCCGGGGCGCTTGTGGTAAGCTGCCTCCAGATCCGCATAATCGGCCAGATCACGCGGGCGCTGCATCAGGCCGAAACCCTTCGGTCCATCGTCAACAAAGCTCGAAACCTGAAGTTTCCTGGGGTTTGCGAGTGGCCTCCAGAGCCGCTCTCCGGCGCCGTTCACAATGAGCAATCCATCACTATCGTGTACCGCCGGGCGAAAATCATCGAACCGGTTGCGGTTGGACTCGTCGAATAGAAACATGGAGGTTTCTGCAGCAATTCCAACATGGTCAAGATCAACACGCGGGAAAAGCGTGGCCTCTACATCCATCACGGTGGAGCTGCCATGCGCGATCACGAAACGATAGGCGCCCGTTACGCTAGGGCTATCCAGAAGGGCATGGAGCGTCACGCTTGTCGCTCCCGGTTCTGGTGCCTCCACCCAGAAAGCGCGAAACTCCGGGAATTCCTCACCGTCCGCACCAGCTGTATTCAACGCTAGGCCACGCGCCGAAAGCCCGTAAACCTGCCCTCTGGCAACCGCCCGAAAATAGCTCGCACCCTGAAAAACTGCGTATTCCTGAAAGACACCCGCTGTTTCGATCTCTCCATGAATGCGGAAACCAGAATAGCCGACTGCATCGGTGATTGGCAGATCCGGGAACTTGTCTGTCTTATCAAAGGCATTGAGGACGAATTGTATTGGTGCCGCTGTTTTCCGATCCTCTCCCACGGCGTAGACCTCTATCGGAGACGGAAAGTAGAGGCCTGGCGCAAAAAATTCCAATCGCGCAGGACGATCCGTTCTGTTCCAAAGAGCGTTGCGCGTATCAAACCAGATGGAGCGATACTGATCGTAAGTTATATCTAGCCAAGGCTGAGGTACCTTCGGGGGAGCCTTATAGGCCTTTGCAGCCAGCGCCCTGGCGCGTTCAACCACAGTCGTTGATGAAAATGGCATCTCTGGGCCAAACCCGATTCCATCCGGCAGTTCATCCGCCCGCGCCATGCCAAAGGCTGCAAAAGCTGCCCCAAGCGCCAGCGCATCCCGTCTTGAAAGACCACTCATGCCACCTGCTCCCGGGGAGAGGCTTGGTAGTCCCTGTCTTTGTTGGATCGCCTGGTTGCAGGATCGCCCTTCCACGGATTGCCCTTGATCCACCCAACCAGATAGGCAGTGCAAATTAGAATGCCGAAGCCGGTTAGATTCACCAGCGCTACAAAGAAGAAATCCTTGCCCCATATATCGAAAGCGACACCCATGAATCGCGCCAGCACCATCGATGTCAGGAACACGGCAAGCGACTGCTGACCGACCTTGCGGATTACACTCACAACCTGCGGCCATAGCGTGCCCATGTTCAGGCGGGAGCCCATTGGCCCGACGGCTACCCAAGCGAGATAACCGAGGGCAAGAAAGTGCATATACCGGAAAACCCCGAAGTCGGTCTTGGTGAAGAAGTAGCGATGCTCCACGCGCCACTCTCGCGCCCAACTGAACCCGAACTCTCGCACGCCTATATGGCTATAAGGGATGTTCAGAAGCACAATGGCCAGCGCAATGGCGATCAACCATGCCTTTACAGGCGGCGCAGGCAGCCAGCCTTTCATAAAGGCGAACCCGGTGAAGAACACAAGTTGCCAGGCAAATGGGTTGAAGAACCACTGCCGTGTGTTGTTTGGCGGTTCGAACCAGAGTTGCGCGGGAAGGTGAAGAAACTCCAGCCTTGTGGCCAAAGGCGCTAAAAACTCGAAACCAAGGCTGTAGTAGCGCCCAACGCTTGCGGCCATCCACACACCCACGACACCCACGATCACAGCCCATGTGCCAATGCGGGAAAGCGCCATTACCAGAGGGATCATCGCGAGGATAACCAGATACATTGGCAGGATATCGAAGTAGTTCGGCACATATGTCAGCGTCATCAAGCCGATCAGCTGCTCGCCAGGATTCTTGAAGAAAGGGTAGAGGTTGAGCTGGCCTATGTAATCCCGCGGCAGCGTCTCGAACATGTTGAGAAATACCATGCTCATCGCGATCACCATGAACATGCCGATATGGGCCCAATATACCTGCCACACCCGATGTGCGGTACGGATCGCGCCCATTGCCCAGCCATGGCGCTCAAAGATTGCGCCGAAGGCCAGCGCAGATGCCATGCCGGAGCAGAAAACGAAAATCTCTGTCGCGTCCGAGAAGCCGAACCGGGCAGGGATCCACTTTGTCCACGGATTGCCCGGCGTGTGGGCAAGCAGGATGATGAACATCGCAATGCCCCGAAAGAAATCGAGCCTGGGATCGCGGGGACGTTTTAAAGGTGCTTGGGCTGTCATTCAGATGCTCTGAGCCAGAAAACAGGCGATGGCAAGTCGTTATAGGACAGGTGCGGCAGCACGGCGGGCATCATCCCGCGCGGCTTCGATGAGAAGCCTGCGACGCGCTGTATACCCGTCCTCGGCACCACCCCGTTTCATTGTACGCTCTGCCAGAAGATCTTCCGCCGCATTGAGATATCCCCCACGCAGCGCTGCTTCTACTGTGAGACGCTCAAAAACATCCCTCTGCGCGTGGCTTCCACCAACGCGCTGCATATCTGCCCGCGCCGTTCGCAGATTGGCAAAGGCGGTTGCAAACTGGCCTTCCCCGTAGGCCTCAAGCCCCTGCGCTGCGGAAAGGCCGGGACGGTGGATAACCTTCTCCATCTCGGTTTCGCGCCGCGTGGCATCCGCTGCCATGCGGTGCATCATCTTGCGCATAGCGTCCTTTCGGTTTCCGCCTATCAGTGAAAGAAGATAGTGCAGATCGGCGAACACAACGCATCCATCCTCGACCCGTCCTTCGGAAAGCGCTGCAAGCTCCTCCCACCGCGTTCCGATATTCACGCCTTCCAGCTCCAGCCTGGAGAGAAGCGATGCAGCGTTGGAAATATCGCGGTAGTCATCCGTTTTGTCCGCGCGGATCTCTGCATCGTAGAGTGCCAAAGCCTCATCCATTTCGCCGAGATCAAGATGCATCAGCGCGATATGCCACCAAACATGATAGCGGAAGTTGTTGCAGTGCTCCCAAGCTTTTGTTTGTCCGGATAGCCAGAAAAGCCCGTCCTCTGCGCGGGCTGTCATGTCGTATACATGCGCCACAGCGTGAAGGCCCCACGCATCATCAGGTGCCAGCAACAGGCCCTCGCGGCCAGCGGTTTCCGCCGCTGCATAATCGCCTGTTTCTTCCAGTGCGAATGCGTAGCAGCCCTTCAGATAGCCAAGCGCTGCGTGGTTGCGATAGGCAGGCATTACAACTTCCAAAGATTTCCGCATCTCATCCGGCTGGCCGAGTACAAAACGGATTGCCTGCACGAGCTTCATGGCAAGTGCATCCTCGGGCCATTCTTTCAGCAGCGTTTCAAAAGCAGACGCCGCGGCGGATGGGGCACCTGAAAGGTAAAGCCGAAGAGCAGAGATATAGATTGCTTCGCGGGGGCTGGTGGTGCCGCACGTCTCGGCTTGTGTAAGCGCCTCGCGGGCCGTTTGCACGAGCTCTGCGCGGCCAAGCAAAAGGCTGAACAATCCCTTAGCGGCGTAGGCTTGCGCAAAGTCAGGCGCAAGCTCAAGCGTTTTTCCCAGATGCTCAGGTGTTGCTGCGCCGTGCGCAAGAAACGCTTTCACCGTCTTGTTCCAGTGGTCAGTAGCAGCCTGAGAGCTCAGGGTCGTCTCGCATCCGCAAAAGTCGGTCATATGCCCCATGGCCAATTTATCCCGTTTTTCAGTTCGTTGCTTTCCTGCATCAACGCATGGAGTGCAGCCCGCAACTCACAGTGCCGTCAGGTCACGAATGTGTTATTCGCAAAGGTGCAATATTTCGGTTTTCTCAGGTTTATGCGCGGAAACATGCCTCCCTTGCCCACCCTTGCCGCTTTTGCGGGCATCCTGCTCATTGCATCCTTTGCGGCGGAGCAGCGTGGATTCTCCTATTTCGGAGCAACGCTGATCGGCGGATTTGCCGGTTTCGCGCTCTATCACGCAGCCTTTGGCTTCACTGCGGGCTGGCGGCGACTGGTGACCGAAGGCCGCAGTTTTGGTGTGCGAGCCCAATTCCTTTTGATCGGCCTTACAGCAGTTGTGTCCTACCCCATGATCGGCTGGTTCGGAGCCTCTGGTTTTGTGCAACCCATTGGTGTGGGCATGTTCGTTGGCGCATTCCTTTTCGGCATGGGTATGCAGTTTGGCGGTGGTTGCGGCTCCGGCACGCTTTTCGTCGTGGGCGGTGGCAGTACGCGAATGGTCATCACGCTTACCTTTTTCATTATCGGGTCTGTCGTGGGTGTCGCTCATCTGCCGTGGTGGAACGCCCTTCCAAGGATGCAGCGGATCTCCACAATCGAAGCGTTTGGCCCTATCCCCGCTCTCATTCTGCTGCTTTTCATCATCGGCGCACTCTCGTGGTTTGCGGCCCGATGGGAGCGGCGTGTGCATGGCTCTCTTGAGGAGACGCGCAAAACAACCTCGTTGATCAAGGGCCCATGGTCTCCGTGGCTTGGCGCAGTCGCGCTTGCCCTTGTCGGGATCGCCACGTTTCTGGTTCTTAACAGGCCGTGGGGCATCACTCAGGCTTTTGGGTTGTGGGGAGCGAAGATCCTCTATTTCTCCGGCGTCTCCACCGAAAGCTGGCTTCTGGAGCGTTGGAACGAGCGCACGCTGGAGCGTTCCATCTTCACAAGCTCAACATCCATCATGAATTTCGGCATCATCCTTGGTGCAATGGCCGCCGCCAGCCTTGCAGGCAAGTTCGCGCCAGTCTGGAAGCTGAGTTTCACAGAAGTTTGGACAGCAATCTTGGGCGGCTTCCTGATGGGCTACGGGGCACGGCTTGGTTATGGGTGTAATATCGGTGCTTATCTTGGCGGGCTTGTCTCCGGTAGCCTGCATGGGTGGGCGTGGGCGATAGCAGCTTTTGCAGGCTCTACCATAGTTGCGCGGGCAAGAATGCCACGCCCGCCCACCAAACTTGCAGCCGCCTGAGCTTCTCAGAAGGTCCCATCATAGGCGCCCCGCCCGATGCGGCATGCCAGAATCGTGAAGCCGGACCGGGCGAGCGCCTTTCGGGCCTCCGCTCGCAATGTCGCTACATCATCGACCCAAACACCAACACCGCCCATAGCCTCGGCAACAGCAGGAAAATCGGTGCCACCGAAATCCACACCAAGATTTGCCCGCTGCATGCTCCGCTGCTTCATCTCGATCAGGGCAAGGCTTTCATCCACGAGAACTGTGATGATCAGCGGCATCGCCAGATCACGGATGGTGGCCAGCTCTCCCAACCCCATCTCCAGCCCGGCATCACCGACAAAGGCCATCACCGGCGCATCTGGTGCGCCGATCTTGAAGCCCATCGCCAAGGGTACGGCGCAAGCCATCGTGCAGAGAGCACTGGATTGCAGCATTTGGCGTGGTTCTGAACACTCCCATATCTGGCTAAGCAAAATGCGATGCGCACCGCTATCGGCGGTGATCACGGAACCTGCGGGCATTTCTTCGCGCAGCGTCGCAAACACTGCTCCCGGCCCCCATCCTTCTGGTGTAAACTGGGCCTTAAGCGCTTCTTTTGTTCGTTTTGGAGCATCATCAGGCCAGCGAAAAGCTGGCTCAGCGCCCAGAGCGTCCAGTGTCGGGGCAACGGAGCCGCGCAACTCGTGCGTGACAAAGTGCATTCCGTGCCGACGCGGAACCTCTGTAATCTCGATCACCGTCTGGTCTTCGCGCCACGCATTCCGCCAACCAACCCGCATCTCAATCGGATCGTAACCCAGAAGCAGAATGCAATCTGCCTGAGCAATCAGCGGGAGCAGAAGCCCATCAGCCTTGGGCGAAAGACCACCGCCGCCCAGTGAGAGAGGGTGCGTCTCGGGCAGGATTCCCTTACCTTTGTATGTGGTGATAAGCGGAATGCCCTGCGCTTTGCAAAAAGCGGCAACCGCCTCTGCTGCACCTTGATTGAGCGCGTCCATCCCAGCAATAACCAATGGCCGCTCTGCCTGTGCAACGTCGCGGCGGCATTGCTCCAGCAAAGCCTTATCCGCCGGTTGAAAGGCTGGGGCCGCATGAAAGCGGCTGGGCGCATCTCCCCTCTCGAGGTTCTCTGCCACGGAGATAGGCACATCCACGTGCACGGGGCCCGGTTGCCCATCCAGTGCAGTCTCAATTGCCTTTTTTATCACCACGCCGACAGCACCTGCGGGTGCTCGGAAAGAGGCTTTCACGATCGGGCGCAGCATTGCCTGATGATCAAAAACCTGATGCGTGTAGGTTTCTGCTTCGGCTGCATCCACGCATCCCGTCAGGAAGATCAGCGGCACGCGGTCCTGCATGGCATTGGCGACTACATTAATCGCGTTGGCTACGCCGGGCCCAAGTGTTGCCACAAGAACCCCGGGCGCGCCGGTGGCGTGCCAAAGCCCCTCTGCCATGAAGCCTGCGGCATTTTCATGCTTGGTGAGCACGAACTTTAGGCCAGCACGATCCAGCCCTTCCATAAGAGCCAATACTTCACCACCCGGAATGCCAAAGGCATGGGTTGCACCAGCGGCGGAAAGCGCCCGGCCAATAATGTCTGCACCCTTCAAGTCCGGCATGAAAAACCTCGGATATCCTGTGATGCGAACGCTAGATCAGAAAAAGGTTGAAAACAAAAGTCACGAGCTGTTGAGGCGACCCCTAGCCTTTGTAGCCACCCATCTCGCAGATCAGTTTCCATTCAGCTTCCTTCACAGGCTGAACCGAAAGGCGTGAGCTTTTCACCAGAACCATATCTTCAAGGCGAGGTTCGGTCTTGCACATCTCCAGCGTTACAGGCTCCGGAAATGGGCCGATAGCGCGGATATCCACGCAGTCCCAGCGGGCATCTTCGGTGGTGCTGTCCGGGTGGCTGGTGGCCGATACCTCAACCACGCCCACAATGCTCTTCTCCTTTTGGGAATGGTAGAAAAAGCCACGATCCCCCAAAGCCATATCTCGCATGTGATTGCGCGCCTGATAATTGCGCACGCCGTCCCATTCTTCTCCCTCGCCGCCCTTGGCAACCTGATCGTCCCAGCTCCATGTGCTGGGTTCGGATTTAAAAAGCCAGTACCGCATCGGTCCTCCCGTCGCTCAAAGTTCCTTAGGCGCGTTCCTCGCGTAAAGGTCGCGCCAAAAGGGCGTTCATGGCAAGCTCAACCGTCATACTGCCGCTCAAAACTTCGGAAACGGCATTCACAATCGGCAGCTCAACGCTGTGCTTCCGGCCAAGAAGTGCTGCGGCTTCTGCTGTTGCCACCCCTTCAACCGTCTTGCCATGAGGCGGCGCTTCTCCTCGCCCCAAAGCGTGGCCAAGTGTGAAATTCCGGCTCTTCACAGTTGCCGATGTCAGTGCCAGATCGCCCATGCCTGCCAACCCACCGAAAGTTTCCGCTTCCGCTCCCATAGCACGGCCAAGCCGCACGATCTCGGCAAAGCCACGTGTCATAAGCGCTGCTCTTGCGCTCTCGCCAAGCGCCGCACCGGCACACATACCACAAGCGATCGCTATCACATTTTTCAGAGCGCCGCCGAGCTGAACCCCAAGCAAATCTGTACTTGTGTAGAGGCGAAACGTTGGTGTGCTCAGCCGTGCCTGCAACTGGCTGCAAAGGGCTGCATCATGGCAGGCAAGGCTCAGGGCCGTGGGCAGGCCGCGAGCGATTTCATCCGCAAAACCGGGGCCGCTGATTACAGCGATGGGCCGCCCGGGCAGATGTTGCCTTGCTATTTCGGACTGCAACCGTGCATCAGCCAAGCCAAGACCCTTGGCAGCGAGCACCATCGGCGCAGCGGGCAGTTGGGCACCATGGGCTGCAAGAAATACGTCTGTCATTTGCGCAGGAACCGCGAGGATTTGGATTGCGCTGTCCGGAATATCCGCCAAAGCGCTGCTTACCTTCAGGTTCTCTGGTAGGGCGATGCCCGGCAGCCTTCTTGGGTTCTCCCGAGCAGCCTCCATCTTCGCCGCGTTTTCGGCGTTCCTATCCCAGAGTAAAACGGAACGCCCGGACTTTGCCAGAATGACGGCAAGCGCAGTTCCGTAAGCTCCGGCGCCGATCACAGCAACGGTCTTCATGCCTTGGGGCCTTTCTTCCCAGAGCCAAGCAGCCGTGCTGCGTTTTCATCCAGTGGCCATCGAGGGCGCGCGGCCAGATCCAGCGCATCCTCCCCCCGCTGCTCAAACAGTTCGATCCCGGCCCAAGCAATCATGGCCGCGTTATCTGAGCAAAGCTCAAGGGGTGGAGCCAAAAGCTGCGCTCCCAACGCCTCCGTGAGCCCCGCGAACCTCTCCCGAACAAGCGAGTTTGCGGCAACACCACCCGCGACGGCAATAACCTTACCTTTTCCATTTCGCTCCGTGAAAACCTGCCACGCCCGACGCGTCTTTTCTGCCAGAACATCGGCAACCGCCATTTGAAAACTCGCTGCCAGATCTGCCTGATCCCGTTCCGTCAGCCCGCCATTGGCTTCCACCAACTGGTCTCGTGCCCGCCGCACCGCCGTTTTCAGCCCGGAGAAAGACATACCGCAGCCTGCCCGGTCCAGAAGCGGGCGCGGGAGGGAGAACCGTTGTGCATTCCCTTTTCGCGCCAGCCGGTCCACCTCTGGCCCGCCCGGATATCCAAGCCCCAGCATTTTTGCCACCTTGTCAAAGGCCTCTCCGGGCGCATCGTCAATCGTGCCGCCAATGCGCGAAAATTGGGTTGGACCGCCGACAGAAAGAAACTGGCAGTGCCCGCCGGAAACGAGCAGCATGAGGTAAGGATACTCCACGTTGTCCGTCAGTCGGGGCGTAAGGGCATGCCCCGCAAGATGGTTGACACCGACAAACGGGATCGCGGCAGAAAGCGAGATCGCCTTTGCTGAAAGCACACCAGAGAGCACGCCCCCGATCAGCCCCGGGCCTGCCGTCACCGAAATCAGATCAATCTGGGAAAGAGTTGTGTTCGCCGTGCTCAGGGCCTTGGCAATCACCACATCAAGGCGTTCCGCATGTGCTCGCGCTGCAATCTCTGGTACAACACCTCCGAAGGGCGCGTGAAGGTCGGCCTGATCAAAGACTTCGCTCGAGAGAATCTCCCTCTCACCGGTTACAACCGCCGCCGCCGTCTCATCGCAGCTGCTTTCAATCCCAAGACATCTCATTTGGTGGGCACCGGTCAAACCTCAGGGCATTGATTTGCGCTCTCTCTGCCCGGCAGGTATCACCCAGAAGATGAGCAAGCAATCCCGCCGCACTGTGTTGATTACCCGGCCAAGACCGCAAGCGGAACAATTTGCCAAGGCAATTGAAGAGGCGCGTCCTGGCTTGTTCAGCTGTATCATTGCGCCTCTTCTGACCATTGAGATACTCAAAAAACCGGTCGATCTGGTCGGAGTGGATGCGCTCATCTTCACCTCGGCAAACGGAGTGCGCGCATTTCTGGAAAACTCCACCCGCCGCGATATTCCCGCCCTCTGCGCCGGCAAAGCGGCCTACATTGTGGCGCGTAAAGCCCAGATAAACGCAACGCTTCAGGGGCCAACAGCAGGAGAGTTGAGGGACACCCTGCTGGCGGGATCACAAGACGGGCGCAGCTTTCTTCACATCACCGGTAATCATCAGGCCATCGATCTGACAGGCAGTCTTGGAAACGCAGGGATCTCCGCCGAAAAGCTTGTTCTTTACGATCAGCTCCGTCAGCCACTCCCGCCTGACGTCGCGGCACTTCTTGCCGCAGGAGGTATTCACGCAGTGCCTCTTTTTTCACCGCGAACGGCCAAGATTTTCGCAGAGTTATGCAGCAGCATGAACCTCCCCCCAGATCTGGCACTTGTTTGCATCAGTTCAGCCGCAGCCCAACAGGTAGAAAAACTGGGGCTGGCACTCACAATTGCAGACAATCCGACGCAAAGTGCGATGATAGACGCGCTCTAACGCGGCTTGTCGCACAGCAGTGGCAGCACTAAACTATAAGTCATGGGGGATTCTTTGCGCATTCAGCGGGATGAACGTTCCTTTAATTAATTTGGATGGCCTTGCCGCATGTCAGACACGCCTAAAGATCCTGATAACGAAGAAAACAATCCGGACGAAACGAAAGCATCACAAGCTGATGTGGAGGATCAATCCGAAAGCGAAGATGCGCAGCCCCTCGTAACAGATGGCGAGGATGAAACCTCTCACGCAGACGTTGTTGAAGAGGCTGAAGCCTCAGAGGATGAGAAAGCTGCTGACGATGGTAAAGCGGCAGACGAGCTTCAGGAAGCCCTTGCTGGTGCTGCACTCATCTCCAGCGGCGCCGCCGTTGTCCCGGAAACGATTGATCATAGTCATGAACATGATGACGAGGGCGATGAGGCGTCTGCGGACGAAGCTTCAGGCTCACTTGCAGGCAAGGTACTCACCTGGCTTGTTCTCCTTATTGCTGGCGCTGGTCTTGCGCTTTGGGGAGGCCCAAAAATTGCGCCATCACTTCCCTCCGGTCTTGGCCCTGTAAAGGCTTGGCTTCTTCCTGGTCAGTCTCAGGTCGAGGACGAAATTGCAGCCTTGCGGCAAAGCACGGATGCCCGCTTTGCAGCGCTTCCCGTTGCTGACAACGAAGAAGTCTTGGCGGAAGTGGAGGCTCTGATAGCCACCAGAACCAGCAGCTTTGAAAGCGAGATGTCTGCCTTGGCAGATAAGGTTGCAGGCTCTGACGGTGCCGAAATCGAGGCGCGCCTTGCTCAGCTGGAAACCCGTATTTCGGGTATGGCCAGCCAGCTTGAGGCGCTTGGCGATCTGTCTGGCAACGAGGGCATTTCGGAAAGCTCGCTTGCCGAAATCTCCCAGTTCTCGGCTTCAATCGATGGGCTGAGAGCCGAGATTTCCGAACTGGCCGCAAATGATGGCCGGATTGGGCAACGCCTGGAAGAGGTGGCTGCCGCAGCTGCGCGGCGCGTCGAAGCTGCCGAAGCAAGCGTTTCCGAGGCGGAAACATCTGCGGCGGAAGCCGAAAGGCTGGCAACGCTGCGTGCCTCTTTTGCGTCCATTGAAGCGTCTCTCACTGCTGGAACGCCGTATCGCGATGCCTTGGAGAGGGCAAAGGGTTCTACTGACGTGGAAATCCCGGACGTTCTTGATGAGAATGCCGATAGTGGAGTGAAAACAGTCGCCGCGCTTAGCACCTCCTTCCCGGACGCGGCGCATGCTGCAATACGGGCGGATATTTCAGCCCGAGCCGGTGACGGGCCCCTTGGCCGCTTTGGGGCGTTCCTTGAATCCCAGGTTGCCTCACGGTCGTTGACGCCTCAGGAGGGCGATACGACCGATGCGGTACTCAGCCGGATTGAGGCGGCGCTCAGCGATGGCAATCTCGACGCCGCAGTTGCCGAAGCCGCTTCACTGCCTTCCGACGCTGCTAATGCAATGGCAGGCTGGATCAAGAACGCTGATGGCCGTGCAAGAGCCTCCACCGCTCTTGAAGAGTTGAGCCAAGCTGCGCTCGGCATAAATTGAACCTGAAAGGCCTGTCATGATTTGGTCGCTCGTGAAAATTCTGTTCTTTATCGGCATCGCAGCCGCGCTTGCCTACGGCGCCGGGTTCATTATTGAAACACCGGGAGAGGTTCGCATCGCCTTCAATGGCCAGGAGCGCACGCTCACACCGCTTGGTGGCCTGATCGGTCTTGTGGTTTTGATGGCGGTCGTTTGGATCGTTCTCAAGATCGCGGGCTTCTGCGTGGCGGTTGTGCGCACAATGCTTGGCGACAGCACGGCCCTGATGCGCTACCTTGATCGCAATCGGGAACGGAAGGGGTATGACGCTCTTTCCCAAAGCCTGACGGCCCTTGCAGAGGGCGACAACCGCAAGGCTCAGACGAAGGCCCAGAAGGCCGAGAAGCTGTTGAACAAACCGGAGCTGACAACTCTGCTCAGCGCACAAGCCGCTGAGGCGAATGGCAACCGGGCCCGTGCCACAGAACTCTACAAGACGATGCTGTCGCATGATAAATCTCGCTTTATCGGCATCAAGGGCCTTCTGAAGCAGCAGCTTGAAACCGGCAGTACGGAAACGGCGCTCAAGCTTGCAGAAAAGGCTTTCGCCCTTAATCCGCGCAATACAGGTGTTGTTGATACGCTTTTCGATCTGCAATCGAAAACGTCGGATTGGGCGGGCGCTCGCTCAACGTTGGCCGCAAAGGTGCGCGCATCCACATTGCCGCGCGATGTAGGTAAACGGCGGGAAGCTGTGCTTCTGGTGGCTGAGGCGTTGGGAGCCAGACAGGAGGGCAAAGATGCTCAATCCAGAGATGCCGCCTATCAGGCCAACCGCATATCACCAGATTTCGTGCCTGCGGCAGCGCTTGCAGGAGCCCTTTATAATGAGGCTGATGAGCCACGGAAAACCGCGAAAGTGATCAAGAAAGCCTGGGCCACTGCCCCTCATCCGGATCTTGCTGCGGCCTTCGCGGGCATCGCGCCGAATGAGACACCCGGCGCACGGCTCTCCCGTTTCGGAGAACTGATCAAGCTCAATCCCGAGCACCCGGAAAGCCGGATGGTTGCGGCCGAGCTTTCTCTCGCAGCCGAAGATTTTCCGGGCGCTCGGCGGGCTCTTGGTGATTTGGCAGAAACCGATCCCACCACCCGTTCCCTTGCTATCATGGCCGCCATCGAAAAGGGCGAAGGAGCACCCGACACGGTGGTGCGTGGCTGGCTTGCCAAAGCTCTCACTGTGCCGCGTGGTGAGGCGTGGATCTGCTCCAATTGCAACCATATCCACGGCGAATGGCAGCCACTCTGCGAGAACTGCAATGCCTTCGACACTCTTGGTTGGACGCGACCCACCGAAACAGCACAATCCGACAGTGTGGCTGCCGCCATGCTTCCGCTGATCATCGGCGCGATTGAAGATAATACGGAAGACGAAGCCGGAGCGGTGGAAGACGAACCCGAGGGTTGGGAAACCGGAGAGCCGGAACCGGAAAGCCAAAGGGAGAAGCCGGAACTTGATGTGGCGGAAATCAGAGCTGCTGCAAATTCTTAAAGCGGTATGGATTGGCTCGATTTTGTTAATTGCAATACCTGAGCGCTGATACACTGCCAGCGCTGCTCTTGTCTCCATCCCGCGTTTCTGCCTCTATCACGCGAGGAGGACGGGACAATGAAACGGGCAATCACATTGGGCGGCGGCGGACCAGCAGCGGGGCTGCATCTCGGCGCACTCAAATGCTTCAGAGATCACGGGATCGAGTTTGATGTCTGGGCACTCTCGTGCATCGGCGTCTGGGTCGGTGCGCACTACAACAGCTACCCCAAGGAGACGGCACCCGAGCAAACGATTGATCACTTCCGCAAATACATATTTCGCGATGATATTTCTTACGACAAGTTCCCGATAACGCCAGGTTTTGTACCCGACATACAGCGCAATACAGAAGCGCTGATCCGATATATGTTCGACCCGCAAAGCTACCGAAACCTTGCGGCACCCATTGCTACACAACAAGCTGTCGCCGCGCTGCAAACCTACATGTCTGATCCGAAATACTGGAACCCGCATGCCTTTGCAGAGCTTGCAACAACGATGGCAGCGGCCAACCCGATTACTCGGTTCATGACATCCATGATATGGAAATCGGAGATGAAGGGCATGACAGGCGGTGCCCACAAAGGCCCCGGCCTTTCGACTGGTTTGGATATCAAGAAGCTTTTTGAGCCGGAGAGGCCTTTCCTCTACCACAATGCATGGAACATGACCGATGACCAGATCGAGCTTTTCGCCAACCGGGTAAAACCACCACCCCACATGCAACAGATGACATCAGATAGCATGCGCGCCTGCTCGGCCCTGCCGTTTATCATCGAACCGGTTGAGTTCAACGGCAAATCCTATTGCGAAGGTGCCCTTGTGCGCACCGTTTCCTTCACTGATCTGATAGAAGATCACCCGGAACTGGAGGAGGTCTGGGTGATCCGCATCGTTGATCCAAAACAAATCCGCCCACCCGAGAACATGGATGACGCGATGAACAATCTTTGCATGCTCTTCGCGGGTTCGCTCGGTGAAAGCAATGTTGAGGAGTTTGAGGAGCATGTGAAGAACGACCCCAAGCTTAAGGACCGCATCCGGATCCGTATCGTACCCGTCAGCCATGACATCAACTATGATTGGAACCACTCTAACCTCGATCGCGGGATCGAGCAGGGCTATGCGTTCACACTCGCAGAGATCGAAAAATACAACGCAGAGCAGGCGAAGCCTGCCAGGCGGCGCAGAAAATGATGCCCCGCACGGCGGATTACCGGATAGTCTGGATATTCGGCCTTATTGTCGGCCCCGCCATCCTTGTAGGTATAGAACTTTTTCACCCCGCGGGTTTCACGCAAAATCCGGGCATGTTCACTTTCCTGCGCCAGCCAGAACCGGGCGGCCATTCGCATTCCGCGTTAGATTATTTCGGCCCGGATTGGTGGTTCTGGCTCCATATGATCCAGACACCCACGGTCTGCCTCACCGCTATCGCGCTTATGCTCACGGTTTCCACAGTACAAAGCGAGGCCGCACCAAATGCAGCAGTCACCGCCCTTTCTTGGGGCGCGCACGGGGCTCTCTTCGTCTTTGCCGTCTACTATACTGCGCTTGATGCCATTGGTGGCATCGGTCTCGGTCGCACGCTGGAGATCACAAACAACCTCCAAGCCGCGACAGCGTATTTTGAAGGTGGCTCGATCATCCAATGCATGGATGCGGCGGGCAATTCAGCACCCTGCCTTAGCTCCGAGCAGGTGGATGGTGTGGCACTTGTGCTGAATGAGACATGGACTGATCCATGGGTGGGTGGCGTCGGCTCCTACATCTCGCAGACGGGCTCCTGGGCCATTTTCATTGCTACAGTTCTGACAGCGCTTACGATACTTACGGCTCGTGCGTTCCGCACAAGCACCGTCAGTTGGCTCGCAATCGTATGCCTCGTGGCGGGAGGATGGTTTGTTCAGGAAAGCCACGCTTGCTGTACAGGCCCTCTCGGCTTTGGGCTGATATGCCTCTTCGGATGCCTCGGCTGGTGGGAGTCAGGGGATTCGGCCGCGCACCAAACCGTTGATGCAGAAAAACAACCCTAGATAGAAGCTCCAAAGGGCTGCCAAACTTTTGCCTTTTCAGATAAGTAAGTTTGGAAGGATTGCCACAAATGGCAGCGGAGGGGTAGTTGGGGAATACTGTTCGCACATGGCTTGCGAGCCTCGATCTGGCGCATCTCGAAAGTCTTTTCGAGGAGCATCAGATTGATCTGCGCGATCTCCCTCTGCTTTCCAATGATGACCTTAAGGAGCTTGGTATTCCCCTCGGTCCTCGCCGCCGGATACTGAATGCAATAGCGCCAAATAAGGCGTCACAGGTTCCAACCGTGGCTTCAACTGTTCCACTGGCTGAGGCGGAGCGCCGCCAGTTGACTGTAATGTTTATAGATCTCGTGGGTTCCACAGCTCTTTCCGCCCGTCTGGATCCGGAGGATATGCGCGATGTGATCCGCGGCTTTCAGGATGCCTGCGCAGGCGTGATCACCCGATATGATGGCCACGTGGCTGAGTATATGGGGGATGGCATTCTCGCCTATTTTGGTTGGCCGCGTGCACATGAGGATGAGGCAGAGAGGGCGGGCCGTGCTGGCCTGGAGGTCGTGAATACCATTGCCAACCTCCAGACACGTGCCGGTGTGGCCCTTCAGGTGCGTGTCGGTATAGCCACAGGGCTTGTAGTGGTGGGCGATCTCATAAGCGAAAGCGGGGCACGCAAGAATTCCGCCACTGGTGCCACGCCTAATCTCGCCTCGCGGTTACAAACGCTGGCAGAGCCCGGAACGGTCGTTATCGCTGCAGTCACTGCTCAGCTCATCGGCAAAGCTCTTCAGATGAGGAGCCTGGGTCCTCAACTTCTCAAGGGCCTGCCCGGCTCTGCGGAAGTCTTTCGGATCACGGGAGAGCCTGAAAGTGTGAGCCGGTTTGAGGCGCGCTTTGGCCAAGCCGACCTTCCGATGGTGGGGCGAGAGACAGATCTGGCGCTTCTTCTCGAATGTTGGAAACTTTCGCGAGATGGCAAAGGGCAAGCCGTGCTGCTTAGTGGTGAGGCAGGAATCGGGAAGTCGCGGATCAGCAAAGCACTCACAGATATCGTAGCGCCGAAGGAAGGCACTGTCCTGCGTCTCCAGTGCTCGCCCTACCATACGGACAGTGCACTCTGGCCGGTCATTCAGTACCTCCGCCATGCTGCAGGCCTTTTGCGTGGCGAACCGACGCGCACACAGCGCGAAAAGGTTCAAGCTTTGGTGGAAGCGGCAGGCTTGCGACATGAAGGAGCAGAATCACTTCTTGCCAGTCTAATCGGGTTGGAGGCACCTACTGAGGCTCCGGGTATCAGCCCGGCTGTAAGGCGCAAACGCACGATGGAAGTGCTGAAAGCGCAACTTCTCAATCTCGCGTCGCAAAAACCCGTGCTTATGCTCATAGAGGATATCCACTGGATTGATCCCACCACGCATGAACTAATCACTCTTTGGTTGGAAGAGATTGCAGCGGCTAACGTTCTTCTAGTTGTCACCAGCCGACCCGAGCCACAGCCGAAGCTTGATGCCTATCCACATCTCACCCATATGGAGCTGAGCCGTCTACGTCCAGATGCTGGCCGATCTATGGTGGCGAGCCTTGCTGGCAACGGATTGCCGCCTGAGACGGTGGAGGCCATCATAACGCGCACAGATGGTGTGCCACTCTTCGTGGAAGAACTTACGAAAGCCATCATGGAAACCGGAGAGGCGAGTATTCCGGCGTCCCTACAGGATACGTTGATGGCCCGCCTCGATCAGTTTCACGATGTCAAAGAGATCGCCCAGACAGCCGCAGCCATAGGAAGGGAATTCAGCCTTCGTCTCCTCCGTGCTGTCAGCACCAAATCGGAGGCAGAGCTGCAGTCCTCGCTCGGCAAGCTTGCTGCGGCCGAAATAATATTTCCCTTCGGCGATGTGGATGATCCGCAATTCAGCTTCAAGCACGCGTTAGTGCTTGATGCTGCTTATCAGTCTCTACTGAAATCGCGTCGGCAATCCCTGCACTCCCGCATCTTCGAAACGCTGAAGACGGCCTTTCCCGAAATGGCCGAACACCAGCCAGAACTTTTGGCGCATCATGCTGCCGAAGCACATATGCCCCAACTGTCTGCGCTCTATGGCCGCTATGCGGCAGAGCAGGCAATGAAGAAGTCCGCCAATCTTGAGGCCATCGGTCACTACACGCGTGCACTCGCCCAACTCGCACTCTGCCCCGCCACAGTGGAGCGTACATCCGAAGAGCTTGATCTTCAACTTGGCCTCGGTGTCGCCTCGATCCTTCCCAAAAGCCACGGCTCCGACGATGTGCGCCGGGCTTTTACGCGGGCGGAGGCATTGAGTGCCGAACTGGGTGATACGCCCCGCCATTTCCGGGCACTACGCGGCCTTTGGCACTGGCACTCCGTCAGCGCTGATTTTCAGGAAGCCGCGCTCCTCGCAGGGCAACTTGCCAACCTCGCCAATCATTCCGGCGAACCTGCGCGGCGACTTATGGCCCACCGGATCATGGGTTATACTCAGATGACGTTGGGCGCTTACGAGGGCGCGCGGAAAGACTTCAACACCGCCCTCGCGTTGTATCAACCGGACGAGCAGTCCGAATATGTCCGCACCCACGGGGAAGACCCAGGACTCTGGTGCTATGCTTATCTTTCATGGGTTGAAGACTGGCTCGGTAACCGCGATCAGGCCTTGGAGTGGAGTGAAAAAGGTGTAGCACTCGCCCGTGATCTGCCAAACCGCTACAGCCGCAGTTTCTCGCTTGGCCTCGCGGCCTACCTGCATCGTTGGCGCGGTGATCCAGCAGCGACACTCAGTGCTGCAGAGGAGGCAGGGGAGAGTGCCCGGGAGCAGGGCGTCGCACAATTCGGGGCCTGGGCAGATGTACTTGGCGGATGGGCCGTTGCGGCGAGCGGCGACATAGGCGCAGGGCTTAGACAGGCCGAAAGCGGTTTTGCCACATGGTGCGCCCTCGGCCTCATTCATGTGCAATGGCGCCATCAGATCCTGCTCGCGGATATCCACCGCATGGCAGGCGATTACGAACTGGCCCTCGCTCGCATCTCAGAAGCTGAAAAACGTATCAATCCGGCCAGTATCGGTCTTGGCATTGCTGATTTCCATCTGATGAAGGGCACACTCCTTGTTGATGCCGGGGAGGTGCAGGCAGGTGAGCAGTCTCTGCTTTACGCCATGAAGCTTGCCCAAGATCAGAAGGCCACCCTCTTTGAGCTTCGCGCCGCGACGGGCCTTGCACGCCTCTGGGGAAAACGTAACAGGCATGATGCCGCGGCGGCCCTGCTTTCTCCGTTTCAAACCCGCATCAAGGAAGGTAAAAATACATCCGACTATCAGGCGGCCGAAACGGTCCTGCTTCAACTCGCCTGTTAGATACGATTCAAATCACACTGAAGCGCGTTAACTCGGGCCTTGCCGCAAATTCTCAGGCAGCCATGTGGCGAGTTCGGGAAAGAGGATCAGTACAAATACCATTAACACCATGATCAGAAACATCGGAATCGCGGCCTTCGCGATGAAACTCATCTCGTGGTTCGTCATTCCCTGCAAAACGAACAGGTTAAATCCGATAGGAGGCGTTATCTGCGCCATTTCCACCACCACAACGATGAAGATTCCGAACCAGATCAGATCAATACCGGCATCGCGGATCATCGGCTCCACGACAGCCATGGTGAGAACCACAGAGGAGATCCCATCCAGGAAGCACCCGAGGATAATGTAGAAAACCAGAAGCACCATCAGAAGCTCAAATCGCGTCAGATCCCATGTCGCGATCAAATCCGCGAGCCCGCGCGGCAGGCCTGTGAACCCCATAGACAGCGAAAGAAAAGCTGCCCCCGCCAGAATGAGCGCGATCATCGCCGAAGTCCGTGTCGCGCCCATCAGGCTTTCGGCGAACGTGTTCCAATTCAGCGAGCGTTGCCCCGCCGCCAACAATAGGGAGCCGACCACCCCGAACGCCGCCGCCTCTGTAGCTGTCGCAAAACCCAGATACATTGAGCCGATCACCACCAGAATGAGGCATATCACCGGCAGCAGAAACCGCGAATTGGCAAGCTTCTCGGCCAAAGTCATCTGCGGTTCAGCCGCCGGAGCCCACTTTTTTGAGATGCTCGCATAGACGGCGACGTAGGCCATGAACATCGCGGCCAGTACAATTCCTGGCAGAATGCCTGCAAAAAATAGCTTTGTGATACTCTCATTGATCGTTACGCCGTACACAATCAGCGTCAGCGAAGGCGGGATCATCAGGCCCAAAGTTGCAGCGCCGGCCAGCGTTCCTATCACCATCGTCTCCGGATATTCCCGCTTGCGGAGCTCAGGGATGGACATCTTGCCCACTGTTGTCAAAGTCGCAGCAGAGGAGCCGGAAACTGCGGCAAACACAGTACATCCGACAATATTCGTATGCACCAGTCCGCCGGGAAGACGCGCCATCCACGGAGAAAGCCCGCGGAACATATCTTCGGACAGGCGCGTCCGATACAAGATCTCCCCCATCCAGATAAAAAGTGGCAGCGCCGTGAGGGTCCAGCTGGAGGAGGCGGACCATATCGTCGTGAGCATCACATCGCCCACGGGCCGCGTTGTGAACAGTTCCATTCCCACCCAGGCTACACCCATTAACGCAAGGCCAACCCACACACCGCTGCCCAGCAAGAGAAACAAAACGAACAGAAAGAGTATGATAACAGAGGCGTTTTCCATCTAGACCTCGCTTGCAGTCTCGTCGCGTACGATCCGGTGCTCACCCTTCACAATCAGCGAAATAAGGCTGTCTGTGAGCGCAATCGCGAAGATCACAGCTCCGAGCAGCATCACAGATTGCGGGATCCAAAGCGGAGTTTTGTCCTGCCCCTGGCTGATATCGTTGAATTTCCAGCTCCAGTAGACGAAGCGCTGGCCGTACCATACAAAATACCATGCAATCGCTGTGCCGATCCCGAAACACCAGATCTCCAGCAGCCGCTTCGCACGCGCCCCAAGTGCGTTCAAAACGATGGAGACCCGGATATGCGCGCCCTTGTTCAGCGCACTTGCAAAGGCAAGAAATGATGCTGCCGCCATCGCATAGCCTGCATAATCCGGAGCACCGGGGAAAACCTCCCCTGTCCATCGCGCCAGCATCTGCACGAGGATGAGGCAGAGGATCGCGATAAGGCAGAGGGCAGCCAGAACCCCCGAAATCAGATACAGACCATCGAGCAGCTTTCGCACAATCCGGCCAAAACCCATCAGATATCCTTCACTTTAGCCGGAAAACGGTCCCGGAAAACCACCGGGACCGCAAGAACCCAAGCCCTATTGTGCTGCCTTGAAGGCGTCCACGATCGACGCACCACTTTCACCAGCGGCCTCAAGCCATTCAGATGTCATGGTTGCACCGATCTCTTTCAGCTCACCAACAAGCCCGTCTCCAGCCGGACCAACCGTCATGCCGCCTTCGCGAAGGCCCGCCATAGTAAAGCCGGTATACTCCTTGGAGCGCCAGGTGCCCGCATACTCCGCAAGCTCCGCACAGGCACGGATCACGTTCTGATTGGTCTCCGAAGTTCCGCTCCAGACATCAGAGTTTACGAAAATGTGATTGCGAGGAAGCCACGCATCCACCTCATAAAAATGCGTTAGGCTTTCCCAAACTTTACGGTCGTACCCCGTGGCTCCAGAAGAGACCATGCTCTCCGCTACGCCGGTGGCGAACGCCTGGCTGATCTCGGCGGCCTCAATCGTTACCGGGAGCATGCCCGTCAGTTCGGCGAGCCGAGCGGTCGCATTGTTGTAAGAGCGAAATTTCACGCCCTCCATATCCGCCACGGAAGTCACTTCCTTTTTGAAGTAGAGCCCCTGAGGAGGCCATGGCACAGAGTACAGCAGCGTAAGGTTTTGCTCGGCCAGCAGCCCTTCCAGCGTGGGTTTGGTTGCTTCCCAGAGCTTCTCGGAGGCATCAAAGGAGGTGGCAAGGAAGGGAATGCTGTCCACCCCGAAAAGCGGGTTCTCGTTCTGGTGGCCGGATAGCAAGCGTTCGCCAATCGGGGCCTGCCCGGTTTGGACGGCCCGCTTGATATCTCCGCCTTTAAAAAGCGAACCGGATGGGTGCGTGACGATCTCAATCTCGCCACCAGTTCCCGTTGTCACGCACTTGCCGAATTCAGCAGCGGTTACGGAATGGAAGTTGGAGCCGGAATAGGCGAGTGGCATATCCCATTTCTCGGCCACCGCTGGAGTGGCTGCCAGTAAGGCAGATGCTGCCAAAAATGTTGCTGTTTTTTTCATATGTACTCTCCATGCTGAACACGTTTGCCCCTTTTTGCCGGGGCTTGGATCTTTAATGTGCGAAACGTGCGGGAGAATAGGGGGTAACGTCAATGTTTGGTTTCTGCCCGGCTATCATCTGTGCCAGCAGTCGGCCCGTTTTCGGCCCGCCCGTTAGCCCGATATGATGGTGCCCGAACCCCAGGAATGCCCCGCGAACGCCTGGCACTTCTCCAATCACGGGAATACTGTCTGCGGGCGCGGGCCGGTGCCCCATCCACTCCTCTTCCCGCGTCCAAGTCAGCCCTGGCATCGCGGTCAAGCCACCTCTTTTGAGCAGCTCAAACGGTGAGCGCGAAGGTCCAGCTTCCAAGCCGCCGAATTCAACCACCCCGGCCAATCGCAATCGACCCTCCATTGGCGTGGCAACAAACTTGCCGCTTGCCAGCATCACCGGGGCCTTCGGCATGAAGTTCGGCTCCCATAGCTCCAGATGATAGCCTCGCTCACTCTGCAATGGCACCCGAACGCCCAGCTTTCGTGCCAATGGGCCAGACCATACACCCGTCGCCACCAGCACCGCATCACAGTCTAGCGTTTGTCCTCCTGAACGCACCCCAGTAACCGTACCACCCTCGCGCACCAGATCTTCAACTTCACCTTTGATCAGCATACCGCCGGAGGCCTCCACATGTGCTGCAAGATCGTGCACATAGGCACCAGGGTCGGCAATCCGCCCATGATTGCCCATTTTTATGGCAAAGCCCAAATTCTTTGAAAAAATCCCATCATAAGCGCTCAGATCGCGCTGCTCCAGCTCCTCCCAATAAAACCCATGCATCTTCCGCAGGTCCCAGCTGAAAGCATCGCCCTCAAAGGCCGCGCGATCTTTGTAGAGATAGAGATAATCCGAAGGCCGGATCCACCGCTCCGCTCCTGTGCCTTCCGCCAGCGCCAGATGGTCCGCGAGACTGTCGCCGACAATGGGCGCCAGAGCTGCGGCAATCCGCTCTGTATCCTCGGCATTTGCATGGGCCAAATACTTCACAAGCCAGGGCATCAACTTTGGCAGATACCCCCATTTTAGAAACAGCGGCTGATCCCGGCGGAAAAGCATACCGGGTACTTTCCGCATAAGTCCGGGCCCGGTAACCGGTACCATCGCGCAAGAGGCCAGCACTCCGCCATTGCCGTGGCTGGCACCACCAGCAGGCCCCAACCTGTCGATCAATGTTACCCGGTGGCCACTCCGCTGCAACCAGATGGCTGTGGAGACGCCCACAATACCCGCGCCAACGATCACCACATGCTTCATGCAACGTATCCCAGCATCACCATTGCCACCTAAATGTATGAGAACTGCTAATGGTACACACAGCTTCTACCAACGGCCGAAAGTGCTGTTTCGGCACTTATCCGGCCACGCTAATCGGAAAGTAAGGGCGCTTCTCTCCTAAAGTGTCCCAGGCTGGTGAGAACCGGCCCGGGACTTTGCTTTTCAGTGTGCAAATTTCTTGATCTCACCCGACTTTAGACGGCCGAGATAAGAGGCAAGCTCTTCCTTCACGACGGACATCAGGAAGTAGAGTGCAAAGATATTCACGACCGCCATGGCAAAGATTGCAGCATCCGAGAAGTCGATTACCGGGCCAAGGCTGGCAGCCGCACCAATCACGATGAAGATGCAGAAGATGATCTTGAAGATCAGCTCCGTCGTCTTGCCTTCGCCGAACAGATACGTCCATGCTTTCAGGCCGTAGTAGGACCACGAAATCATCGTCGAGAAGGCGAAGAGGATCACGGCGATGGCCAAAACGTATGGGAACCAGCTAAAGCCGGTGGCAAAGGCAGCTGAGGTAAGAGCCACACCTGAGGTGCCGCCTACAGTCTGGATCACACCATCCTGCACCAGGTAGTTGCCGGTTTCTGGATCAATCATCAACTGTCCGGAAATGGTGATCACCAATGCTGTCATTGTGCAGATCACAACCGTGTCGATAAAAGGCTCCAGAAGGGAAACATAGCCCTCGGTAATCGGTTCCTTCGTTCGAACGGCAGAGTGAGCAATGGCAGCCGAGCCGACACCTGCTTCGTTGGAAAAGGCCGCCCGCTTGAAGCCCTGGATCAAGGCACCCACAAAACCGCCGGCCACACCAAGCCCAGTGAAGGCCCCTGCAAAGATCTGCCCGAACGCCCAACCAACTTGATCAAAGTTCACCAGAATGATGATCAGCGCCGCCGTGACGTAGAGAACGCCCATGAAAGGTACCACCTTCTCCGTTACCTGCGCTATGGATTTGATACCACCCACGATCACAGCGAACACAACTGCCGCAAATACCAAGCCCGTGATCCAACCCGGATAATCTCCCACGATCCCTGAAATTTGCGCATGCGCCTGATTGGCCTGGAACATGTTGCCGCCACCCAATGCACCGAGAATACAGAAGATCGAGAATAGAATTGCAAGGAATCCACCTCCCGGGAGGCCCTTTTCCTTGAAGCCTTTGGAGATATAATACATCGGACCACCTGAAACCGTGCCATCAGGATACTCGTTCCGGTACTTCACGCCCAAAGTGCACTCGGTAAACTTCGAAGCCATGCCAAGAAGCCCTGCCAGTATCATCCAGAATGTTGCTCCCGGCCCGCCGATGCCCACGGCGACTGCAACGCCTGCGATGTTACCTAAGCCCACGGTACCAGAGAGGGCCGTGGCCAGAGCCTGAAAGTGGCTCACCTCCCCGGCATCATCTGGATCGGAATAGTCTCCTTTGACCAGCGCGATGGAGTGCATGAAACCGCGCAGCTGGATGAACCCAAAGTAGACGGTGAAGACAGATGCGGCCACCACGAGCCAAAGCACGATCCACGGAAAGCTCGTGCCGGGGAGTGGTGCGAAAATTGCGCTTACAAACCAGCCTGTTGATGCCGCAAAAATCTCGTTCACCTGTTGGTCGATACTTTTCGCGCCCTGCGCTAGGGCTGCCGGTGCGCTCATTGTCAGCCCTGCAAGGGCGAGTGGAATACTCTTCATGTGAAATCTCCTCATCCGACCACCGTTACAGGCACGCTTGCATGCATCACCAAATTGGCTGTCGCTGTCCCAAACATCCGTTTCACGAAACCGCCCTCAGAAGAGCGCGCCACCACAATCTGATCGGCGCCTTCCTGAACGGCTGTTCTGTCAATCAGGTCTGCAACGTCGCCATGCTTGACCATTCCGCGCGCCGTGCAGCCATCCGCTGCGAGCCCGTCCAGCGCAGGTTGCATAACCCGGCTCATGGCGGCTTCAATTTCTTCTTCCCGCCGCTTGTGTCGTTCGGCGTTTTCTTCCGGTGTTTGAAAGCTGTAGGGCGACCATTCAATCACATAGACAAGGACCAGTTCGCAGGCGCCCATTTGCCCGGCAAGCTTTTTGGCATAGTCCACAGCCCGGTTTCCCGAACTGCTCCCATCCAATCCAACGACAATTTTTGCAGCCATCTTATCCCACTCCTTCTTGAACTTCTCCCGGGATCCGTGATTGCAAATACTTGATTTTTGGCCCCGGTTCGCTTCAGTGGGCACTGCGATAGCGCTATACGTCAATAAAAATTCACAAATTTTCCCCACCTGATGCAGGCAGGGTTTCGTTGAATGGTCATCGGACAATCAGGAAAACTGGGTGTGTACCGTTGCCAATCGGGAGGAAGTTCACACTTGCACGGACAAGACACCCAGCCAGCGGGGACCCCGTCAATTGGTATTCTGATGCTCGAATCGCAGTTTCCCCGAATTTCCGGTGATATTGGCTGCGCCTCCACATGGCCCTTCCCCGTATACTTCCGCGTCGTGAGGGGCGCCTCTCCAGATTTGGTAGTGCGCAAGCAGGCTGAGGGGTTGCTGCCTGCTTTCATCGATGCGGCGCAGGAACTTGTTTCCGAAGGCGTGGACGGCATCACCACCAGTTGCGGCTTTCTTTCACTTTTCCAGGCAAGGCTTACAGACGCGCTGCCGGTTCCCATTATCACCTCATCTCTCATGCAACTTCAGATGGTCAATCAAACACTGCCGCGCAGCAAACGCGCGGGCATCCTGACAGTCTCGGCTTCCACGCTTACCAACGCACATCTCTCTGCAGCCAATGTGCCTGAAGGAACGCCTATCGGAAGTACAGAAGGCGGGCAGGAATTCACGCGTGCGATATTGGAAAATGAACCTGAACTGAATGTAGCACGCGCGCGGGAAGACAATGTTGAAGCGGCCCGTGCCCTCCAGAGATCCAATCCCGATCTTGGTGCAATCGTCCTGGAATGTACCAATATGGGTCCCTACGCCGCTGATATCGCCCGTGCGACGAGGCTACCGGTTTTCTCGATCATCACGCTGATCAACTGGTTTCAGGCCAGCCTAAAGCCGCCATGCTACGGTAATCGCTGATGTTTCATTTCAAAGGCAGGAAAAAGCCCCCTGTCGGATAGTTTCTCTGTCTCCTCAGAGGATTCGAACCCTTCACGAAAATCTGCGCTTCAATGCAAGTCGGTTTGTTGTCAGTGCCACACCTGCAATATAGCCAGCGGGAGCCGGAAAAATCCGCCAGCTGCCTCTGATCGGTGCGGAATAGAGGCGGCGAATGCGGTACAAGCCTGCTTCCTACGGGTACTACAGCAAGTCTTCAGGACAACCCGGATCCGGCGGATCAACCCCAAAGTACGCCTAAATCGCTGCCCGCTAGGCGTGCCTGCAAAAAAGCAGTTCCACTCCACTTACGCAATGCATCTGGCTGCTCTTCGGAATTCAAGTCACTTTTGCGGCCTTAGCGATCTCCGTCATTGCGATCAGCAAGCCCACACAACCTTAGCTCATCTTGCCGGTTCATGCAGTGTGTAAGGACCCATTGATTCTGACTTGAATGTCGGGATCACTGCCCTGGAAGTTGGAGCGGCGATAAGAGCGATCTTTATTGGTTGACGGATGCACAGATGGCACGTCTGGAAGCTTTCTTGCGAAACCAAATGGTGAATTTCGCATGGACGACAAGCGTGAGTTTAGCGGGATAGTTTTATCAATCTTAGTGGTTTGTGGTGGCATGACGCACTATCAGAATACGGCTGACCCAAGACGTCCCGGAATCGTTGGAAGCAGTGGAGTTTTAAAAGTATCTTTGCCCGGATGCTGCTGGAACTGGCAGATCGGGGGCAGCAGACCGGCGAAGCGTCCACATCCCGCCTGTGCCTCGTCTTTCTGGCTCTTGCAACTACCGATCTGGGAGCTTTCTTCCAATTCACCGCGATTGTCATCGTGCGCGTGTCAGCCCTAGCGTTGATCCTCACACTCGTCGCAGCATCGGCTTTCTAATAAGTGTTCTTCATCTGGTCGACGGCAAACGCGGCTTAGTCCCGCTCTGGCACCCGACCACCTATGCTGGCCGTGATCTCTGCGGCCAGCCGACGCACTCTCGGCCCGATTTCTTCCACCAGATTGTCGGGAAGGCGCACGGTCGGGCCGGAAACGGACAGCCCGGCCACCGGTTCTGCCTGCGGGCCGAAAACCGTGGATGCCACGCACCGCATGCCCAGATACCGTTCCTCGTCGTCGAAAGACCAGCCTCGCCCGGCAGTCGCCTCCAGATTGACAAACAGACTGTCCGGAGATGTCAGTGTTTTGGGCGTGAATTCCGGCAGTCCCGCCTTCTGTAAAAGCTTCTCAACGTTTCGTCGCGGCATCGACGCCAGAAGTGCCTTGCCGATACCGGAGGCATGCATGGGCGTGCGCGTGCCGGGACGGAAGAATGCACGAATGGGGTTGTGCGTCTCCACCTGGCTGACGAAAACCACGTCACCGCCATCCGGAATGGCAAGGTTCGCGGTTTCCCCTGTCTCTTCCATAAGCTGCTGCATCATCGCCTGACTTGCCTCCACCAGATTGGTGCGTCGCAGAAATGCGGAACCGATGCGAAACGTCTCCAATCCGACCATCCAGCCCTGAGTTACCTCGTCAAACGCCGCGAAGCCGTGTTTTTGCAACGTCGTCAGCAGTCTGTGCGCCGTGGAAGGCGGCAAGCCGATCTGAAAGGAAAGCTCCGTCAGTGTCACCTGATCCTGCCGCGACAATGCCGTCAGCAACGCCAACCCCCGATCCAATGCCTGCACTGTTCCGCCAGACCCTTCGGTACTGGAAGACCGGGGCCTCCCGCGCGGGCGCTTCGGATTGATCGCTTCAGCCATCGGACTTCCCCTGATTCTTTCACTAGCTACACAGATAAAGCTATGGAAAAATATTTCAAATAAAATCTGTTGTTCAGAATGAAAAAACAAATACATAATTTTTTCAATGGGTTATATCTTTATCTATTTAAACAGAATATTTTTCCAGAAAAATTGCTATCTGCTCAAAATATCCTATGTTGCATCTCAACCAAACGGAGGAAATGCAATGTCTGGCCAGAACCCTGTCTTCATTCCCGGACCCACCAACATTCCCGATCGCCTGCGCCATGCCATGAATGTGCAAACGCTCGATCACCGTGCACCAGATTTCGTCGACGTATTCGCGCCCGTTCTCGAAGACCTCAAGAAGGTCTTCAAAACGGAAACCGGTAAGCCGATCATCTTTCCGGCAAGCGGCACGGGCGGGTGGGAGTCCGCCATCACCAACACGCTGTCGCCCGGCGACAAGGTGCTTGTTGCACGCTTCGGCATGTTCTCCCATCGCTGGATCGACATGTGCCAGCGCCACGGCCTCGATGTAGAGGTGATCGAATGCGAATGGGGTACGGGCGCTCCGGCAGATCGCTATGGTGAGGCGCTGGCAGCCGACACGGATCACACGATCAAGGCGGTCCTTGCGACGCATAACGAAACGGCAACGGGCGTGAAATCCGACATCGCGGCACTTCGCGCCGCTATCGATGCCGCCAACCATCCCGCAATGCTCTTCGTCGATGCCGTCTCCTCTCTCGGTTCCATGGATTTCCGCATGGATGAATGGGGCGTCGATATCTGCGTTTCCGGTTCCCAGAAGGGTTTCATGCTTTCCACCGGCATGGCGATTGTCTGCGTCAGCGAAAAGGCAGTGGCCGCAACGGAAACGGCGGGCCTGTCCCGCTGCTTCTTCGACTATCGCGACATGCTGAAGATGAACGCGACCGGAGGCTTTCCCTACACACCACCGCTCAACCTGATCATGGGACTGCGCGAAAGCCTCGACATGATCTTTGAGGAGGGATTGGAGAACATTTTTGCGCGGCATCACAGACTGGCCGAAGGTGTGCGCAAAGCCGTGGAGGCCTGGGGCATGTCGCTCTGCGCCAAGACACCGGACCTCTTTTCCGATTCAGTCAGCGCGATTGTCGTCCCGGAGGGTTTCAATTCGACAGCCCTGACCGATCATGCCTATGATACCTATGGCATGTCCTTCGGGGTGGGGCTTGGTGAAGTGGCGGGCAAGGTGTTCCGCATAGGCCATCTTGGGTCGCTTACAGACGCGATGGTACTGTCCGGCCTTGCGACAATCGAAATGGCCATGAAGGACCTGAACTATCCGATCACGCTCGGGTCCGGCGTGGCCGCGGCACAGGAATACTACCGCACGACCGCCGCGGCGGCCCGTGCGCAGGCAGCGTGAGGGAAAGATGAGAGATTTGGACGGGCTGGATCTGCCCACCTACGATGATGTGGAAGCGGCGCACGAGCGGATCAAACCGCATATAAACCGCACGCCGGTGCTGAAATCGCAGTATCTGAACGAGCTGACGGGCGCGGACCTTTACTTCAAGTGCGAAAACTTTCAGGAAGCCGGGGCCTTCAAGGTACGTGGCGCCTGCAACGCGGTCTTCGGTCTGACGGATGAGCAGGCAAAGAAAGGTGTGGCCACGCACTCCTCCGGCAACCACGGTCTTTCGCTCTCCTATGCGGCGGGCAGGCGGGGCATTCCCTGCACCGTGGTTATGCCGCACACGGCCCCGCAGGCCAAGAAGGATCAGGTGCGCCACTATGGCGGGCGGATCGTGGAATGCGAGCCGTCCACCTCCTCTCGCGAAGCGGTGTTTGCAGGCGTTCTGGAAGATACGGGCGCGGAATTCGTGCATCCCTACAACGATCCGCGCGTGATCGCCGGACAGGGTACGTGTTCCAAGGAACTGGTGGAGGATATCAAGGACCTCGACATCGTGATCGCCCCGATCGGCGGCGGCGGCATGATTTCCGGCACCTGTCTGACGCTTTCCACCATCGCCCCGGAAATCAAGATCTACGCGGCAGAGCCCGAACAGGCGGATGACGCCTATCGCAGTTTCAAGGCCGGGCACATCATCGCCGACGACGCCCCGGTAACCATCGCCGACGGGCTGAAAGTGCCGCTCAAGGAGCGTACTTGGCACTTCGTCTCCAACCATGTGACAGATATCCTGACCTGCTCCGAGGAAGAGATCATCGACGCGATGAAACTCACCTGGAAGCGCCTGAAAATCGTGATGGAGCCCTCCTGCGCCCCGCCACTGGCCACTATATTGAAAAACAAGGACGTCTTCGCCGGCAAACGCGTGGGCGTGATCGTAACGGGCGGCAATGTCGATCTCGACAAACTGCCATGGATGAAGAGCTGAGGGAGATACCTGATGAACGCACCTGTGAAATTCGACGATCTGGAAGTGGGCTACGACGTGCCCGCAGCCATCGGCATGGACGAAAGCGAGATCCAGACGCCCTGCCTCGTGCTCGATCTCGACGCGCTGGAACGCAACATCAAGAAGATGGGCGACTGGGCGAAAGACCACAACATGCGCCACCGCGTGCACGGCAAGATGCACAAATCGGTCGATGTGGCGCTCTTGCAGGAAAAGCTGGGCGGCTCCGTTGGGGTCTGTTGCCAGAAGGTATCCGAAGCGGAGGTTTTTGCACGCGGCGGCATCAAGGACGTGCTGGTCAGCAACCAGGTGCGCGACCCGGCCAAGATCGATCGCCTCGCGAGGCTTCCGAAGCTTGGTGCTCGTGCGATCTGCTGCGTGGACGACGTGGCAAACGTCGCCGACCTTTCCGCTGCCGCCACGGAGCATGGCACGGAAATAGAGTGTCTTGTGGAGATCGATTGCGGCGCGGGCCGTTGCGGCGTGACAACAACGCCTGCGGTTGTGGAGATTGCAAAAGCCATCGATGCGGCCCCCGGCCTCAAATTCGCGGGCATTCAGGCCTATCAGGGCGCAATGCAGCACATGGACAGCTATGACGACCGCAAGGCCAAGATCGACGTCGCCGTTGCCATGGTGAAGGACGCTGTCGATACGCTCAAGGAAGAAGGCCTCGACTGCGATATCGTCGGCGGCGGCGGCACAGGGTCCTACTATTTCGAGGGCAACTCCGGCGTCTATAACGAGCTTCAGTGCGGTTCCTATGCCTTCATGGATGCCGATTACGGCCGTATTCTCGACAAGGACGGCAACCGGATCGATCAGGGAGAGTGGGAGAACGCGCTCTTCATCCTGACCTCGGTGATGAGCCACGCCAAGAAGGACAAGGCCATCGTCGATGCGGGCCTCAAAGCGCAATCCGTCGACAGCGGCCTGCCGGTGATCTTCGGGCGCACGGATGTGGAGTACGTCAAATGCTCTGACGAGCATGGCGTGGTCGCCGATCCGGACGGTGTGCTGAAGGTCAACGACAAGCTCAAGCTCGTGCCGGGCCATTGCGACCCGACATGCAACGTCCACGATTGGTATGTGGGTGTTCGCAATGGCAAGGTAGAAACCATCTGGCCCGTCTCGGCCCGCGGCAAGGCATACTGAGCGCGGAGCAGGTGGTAGGGTGGGCAATCCTGCCCACCGTTCCACCGCGCCATGGTGGGCAGGATTGCCCACCCTACGACCTGCGGCCCCCACAGAATCAAATTCCCATTCTTCAGGAAAGTCTCCCACATGTATGTTGTCACGGAAGAGGTCTGCGAGGCCGTCGTCACCCGCAAGGACGCGTTTGATGCAGTGGAGGCCGTCTTTGGCGCCATGGCAAAGGGCGATGCATGGAACTTCCCTGTGGTGCGCGAAGCTATCGGCCATGCGGACGCCCTTTACGGGTTCAAATCCGGTTTCGATCGCGCAGGCCTTACACTAGGCGTCAAATCCGGCGGTTACTGGCCCGGCAATATGGACAACGGGTTGACGAACCACCAATCAACCGTAGCCCTCTTCAACCCAGATACAGGTCAGTTGCAGGCCGTCGTCGGGGGCAACTACCTGACCGCTGTCCGCACCGCCGCTTCCAGTTCGGTCTCCATCGCGCATCTGGCGCGCAAGGATGCGAAAGTCATCGGCATGATCGGCGCGGGCCACCAATCGGCCTTTCAGCTGCGCGCGGCACTGGAACAGCGAGACTTCGAGAAAGTTATCTGCTGGAACCACGATCCGTCCATGATTCCCCGGGTGGAGGGCGTCGCGAAAGAGGTGGGCCTCCCCTTCGAGGCGCTGGAGCGGGAAGCGCTCAGCGCGGAGGCCGACGTCATCATCACCATCACTTCCGCCTACGAGCCGCTCCTTATGAAGGATTGGATCAAACCCGGCACGCATATCGCCTGTATGGGCACTGACACAAAGGGTAAGCAGGAGGTGGATGCAGCACTTCTTGCCGCAGCAAGAGTGTTCACAGATGAAGTGGCGCAATCTATCTCCATCGGCGAGGCTCAGCATGCCATCGCGGCCGGCAGCCTGGCCGAAAACGCCATCACACCCATCGGCGACGTGATCAACGGCGATAATCCGGGCCGTACCACGCCAGAAGACATCACCCTCTTCGATGGTACGGGCGTCGGGCTTCAGGATCTCGTGGTTGCCCGCGTCGCCATGGATCGTGCTGTTGCGGAAGGCCGAGCGACCGATGTAGTGCTCTGAAGAGAATCGCCTGAGCACGTGAGGCAGGTTCAGGTGACATCACGCAGAGTAAACAGCCTCCAAAGTCACGCTAGAAACCCGGAAATGTGGCGAAAAGGTATGGTGAGTCCTGAATGTCACCATTTTCGCTTTATTTCAGAGACTTTCACTGATGAGTTGACGCTTTTCAGCCTGAGTTTAGCCATATTTAACCGTTCTGTTGTTGTTGAAGTCACCTTTAACGATCTTCCCTGAACTTAATTGGGGTCCGTTGTTGACTTAAACGTTGTTGATCGGCAGCTTTCGCGAAAAGCTGTGTGGCTAAGAATTAGACCTGGAGGATTAGGTTGTGCTGAAAAGCTGGAAATATCTCTGTACTGGTGTTCTTGCGGGGTTATTGTCCTCCGCTGCAGTGAACGCTGCTGAAGTAACCCTACAGACGACGGACGGATCTTTGTCCCTGACTGGGGACCTGCAAGACTTTGATGGCAAGGTCTACAAGATCCAGACATTGATCGGTACGTTGGAAATCGACGTTGCTTCGGTGACATGTCAGGGTGCGGGCTGCCCGGTGGTCGATGCAAAGACAGAGTTTGCCATTGCCGTGGGTGACGGTGTGAACAATGCGCTCCTCGCCAACCTTCTGGAAGAATATGCGTTCCAGGAAGAGATGACGGCAGAACAGACAGTCTCTGGTGGTCAAAGCGGCTCCAGCGCTCTCGAGATGATGGATGACAGCGACGAAGTAAAAGTCAGTGTATCCGTGGAACAGTCCGATACACCGGCTGCATTCTCCAAGCTGATAAACGGGTCCGCCGCGATCGCGCTCACAACACGCCCTGTTGGCGGAAATGAGATCACCGCGTTCACGCAGGCCGGTTTTGCCGACCCCTCCCTTCCGGGTCAGGAAACGGTTATCGCGCTTGACGCTCTGGTGCCGATCACTTCGCCGCAGAACCGCGTACCGTCCGTTTCTCTGGAAGATCTCGCTCTGATCGCCTCCGGCCGTATCCGGAACTGGTCACAGCTCGGTGGGGCCGATGCGCCGATCCGGATGCTTCTCCCGAACGAGGACAGCTCCACTTTCGAAACATTCAACCAGTTGGTCATCGACGCGAACCGCGCCCGTGTTGCCAATGCGGTTGAGCGTGTGGCCAGCGAAGAGGATCTCGCCGACGAGGTTGCACGCGATCCCAACGCAATCGGCATCGTCAGCCTTTCTGCACGTCGCAACGCCGAAGTGCTTCCGATCCGCCGCGTTTGTGGCCCGCTCGCAAAAGCGACGCCCTTCTCGGTCAAGTCAGAGGAATATCCGCTGACACGTCGTGTGTTCATGTACGTATCCGGTGCGCCAATCGCGTCCCGTATCACGGACCTGATCACCTTCGCAGGCTCCGGTGCTGCTCAGGATGCGATCCAGAGCGTTGGCTTTGTGGATCAGGGCGTTACCGCCGCTGACATCGACAGCCAGGGCATTCGTCTTGCTGCCGCTCTTCTCGCAGCGCCGAACGCATCTGCCCTTCTGCAGCTGAAGAACTTCTCGGAATCACTGGTGGATGCGGAGCGTCTCTCCACGACCTTCCGCTTCACAACCGGTTCGTCCCGCCTCGACAACAAAGCGCTCGGCGATATCGACCGTATGGTTGACTTCCTGGCAAGCGAAGAGGCAGCGGACAAGGAAATCCTGATCATTGGCTTCACCGATGCCATTGGCCGCGAAGACCTCAATATTCTCCTTGGCCAGAGCCGTGCCGAACAAGTTCGGGACTCGATCCTAACAGCCGCTGCTGGCCGCGTCTCGCAGAACCGGATGCGCGTTCTTTCCTACGGCCCGCTTGCGCCGGTTGGATGTAACGAAACGCCAGAGGGGCGATCCATCAACCGCCGCGTGGAAGTATGGATCCGCGATGTAGTCTGAGAACATCTTAATAACTAGGCGAAAGGGCCGTGCGGTAGCGCGGCCCTTTTTCTTTGGTCAGGTTTTTAAGGCATCTGTGGCCGTTTGAGCAAGATCGCTTGCTTGAGCGCACTGAGTTGAGGACCGCCACTTACTCCGGCGGTCGGTCGTCATTCTCATCATCCAGCACGCGCTCTGCAGCGCCCTGTAAATCCTCGTATTGTCCGGATTTCAGCGTCCAGAGAAACACGATCAGCCCCACGGCACCAAGCGCAATTGTCACCGGTATCAGCAGCAGTAGGATCGTCATGCCGACGCCTTTTCAGTCAGATTGATATGCGTATCGGTCTGCGCGCCCGCGCTAACCTCCAACTCCAACGGAAAGCGCCTTAGCCGCAAGCTGTTGCAGACCACAACAACGGAGGAGGCGGACATGGCAATGGCCGCCACCAGCGGTGTCACAAAACCCGCAATCGCCAAAGGCACCGCGATCGTATTGTAGGCGAGCGCTAACCCGAAATTCTGCCGCACGATCCGCCCCGCAGCACACGCCAACCTATGCGTCTGCGGCACAGAAGCGAGGCTTGGCCGCGTAAACACGAAATCTGCCGCCATCCGGCCCACGTCGCTAGCGGTTGAAGGGGCCATGGAAACATGCGCAGCTCGCAGCGCCGGCCCGTCATTCAACCCATCGCCCACCATTAGTACCTTGTGCCCGGCTTCCGCCAGCGTGCCGAGCTGTGCCACCTTGTCTGCCGGGCGATGATCGGCCCAGTACCAATCCAGAGAAAGCTTCGCACTGATCCGCTCGACATTTTCGACTGTATCACCGGAAAGAAGACCCCTCTCCAGCCCCTCGGCTGCCAGAGCGTGCATGGCGTCTTCGGCTCCCTCTCGCAGCGTTTCGGAAAATTCGAAACCCGCAGCAGGCTGCCCCTCCTCTGCAAAGGCAAGACCTTCCGGTGCATCGCCAGAGGCAATCTCCTGTACCCATGCCGCTCGGCCCAGCCGCATCAGCGCATCTCCCCGTCGCGCCTCAATACCGGATCCCGGCACCTCGCGAATATTCTCCAGCGCCACCGTATCAGCAGCAATCAGATGCGCCGCCAACGCGCGTGCCGCCGGGTGTGTGGAAGCCCGCGCGAGCGCTGCAGCGGGCCCCTTCCATTCCGGGCGCAGACCCTCGGCGCCTTCAATCGCAGGCGTTCCCGTTGTCATAGTGCCTGTCTTGTCAAACACTGCTATATCAATCTCGGCCATCCTTTCGAGCGCGCTGCCATCTTTCATCAGCGTCCCAGCCTCAAAGAGCCTGCCTGCAGCAATCACATGCGTCACCGGCACGGCAAGGCCCAAGGCGCAGGGGCAGGTGACAATCAGCACCGCGATCGCTGTTGTCAGTGCGATATGCCAATCTCCGCCCATAACAAACCAGCCTACAAAGGTTATCGCCGCGAGAAGGTGAACAGCAGGCGCATAGATCTGCGCCATGCGGTCAGCCACCCGCCGGTAACGGCCACGCCCCGTCTCGGCCACCTCCATCATCCGCATCACTTCCGCAAGGAAGGATGCCTCTGCTGCCCGCTCTGTGCGTATCTTCAAGGGTCCGGTCAGGTTCAGCGTCCCTGCTTCCACCTCGGCGCCCAGCCCGATTGCCACAGGTTCCGCCTCGCCCGTGACAAGCGCCCGATCCAGATCGCTAACGCCTTCAACCACCACTCCATCCACCGGAATGCGGCCTCCTGGCGGAATGACCAAAACCATCCCCGGCGCAATCTCATCCAATGCTGTATAGACCGGCCCGTTCGGCCCCAGCACCTCCGCGCCCTTGGCCGCGAGCCGCGCCAGACCCTTTACAGCCGTCTGTGCGCGGTTTCGCATCATCTGGTCCAGCGTTCGCCCGATCAGCAGGAAAAAAAGCAGCATTGCTGCCGCGTCGAAATAGGCCTCCGGCCCGCCGCGCAGCGTCTCATACAGGCTCATAGCAAGGGCTAGCAGAATGGCCAGCGTGATCGGCACATCCATATTCAGTTGCCCTCGGCGCAGCGCCGCAAAAGCCGAACGATAGAATACCTGTCCCGCATAGGCCGCTGCGGGGATTGCAATCAGGCCCGATACCAGATGAAACAGGTCGCGCGTCGGCCCCGACGCCCCCGACCAGACGGAAACAGAAAGCAGCATGATGTTGCCCGTGGCAAATCCCGCCACAGCCAGGGAGCGCACAAGGTGCTGCATCTTCGCATCTTCAGCTGCTTCCTCGGCCTGCATATCCTCAACCGGATGTCCGGGATAGCCGATCTCCGCCAGCGCTCGCAAAACCTCAGGCGCTCGCTCCGCATTTTCCAGCTGCAGCTGCAGCCGCTTCAAAGTCAGGTTCACTCGGGCCGAGGCCACGCCCTCCATTGCTCCAAGGTGTCTCTCTACCTTGGATATGCAGCCGCCGCAGGAAATATCCGGCACGACAAGCACCAGATCCGCCATACCGTTCCGCCCCTCATGGCAAGCTGCGATTGCCTCCTTCTCCACTGGGCTCAACTCCAGTGAACCTGCATATTCCACCGCAGCAGAGGAGGCGCAGCACTGCATCAGCGCGTGCCACCTTCCAGCCGATGCCGCGCCGTCCAGAGCACTGCATCATCCCGCACAGCTGTCAGCGCAAGATCCCACACCCCTGAACCCAGCACAACTTTCGCCGCATACTGTCCACGAGACACTGGCTCCAGTACAACCACCATATTCTGACGCTCATGCGCCGGGCGGCCGAGCGTGGCAGTGAGGCTATCTAGTGTGATGGGAAGCCCGTTCTGATCCGTTAAAGTCACAGTCAGCGTATCGCCCTGATACACAGAATGTTCCCGCCAGTTCAGCGCCGCCTGCCGCTTCTTCTCCGCCACATCCTCATTGAAATGTTGGCTGGCTACGTAGGAGTTCTTCACAACCAAGCCTGTCCAACTCTGCGCCGCAAAATAAGCCAGCGTCAGGTTCACGCTGATGATCGTGCCAAAGAAGAGCGTCATCACGCCCATCATGTGCCAGCCGGTAAACTTCTCCGTGCCAAACAGGTTCTTCAGCATTGCTCAGTTCTCCGGTGTCTTGAATATTGCGTTATAGCTGTCTGCCTCAAAGCTCTGCTTGTCCTCGGCCTTCAGCACAAATCGGGTGCTCCCAGGCTCCTGAGCGAAGGGCGGTTGACTGATGAACACACGCAACGTGCGCAGTGTATCAGGATCAACCGGCACCGCAAAGCTGGTGCCAGCAGGTTGGTCGATCTCGTTGATCTCCATTGTCGCTCCCGGTAGCCCTTCGAGCGACAGGAAGATCACCCGTGGCTCCGGCACCATGTTCAGAAGCTTAACGGTATAGCCATTGCGGATAGAGCCATCGGAAAGCTGCACGAAAACGGGATTCCGGTCTTGCTGTACGTTCAGCTCCAGCCTGTCGCGTGCGAGAAGCGCTACCAGCATCGCCCCCCCAATCGCTGCCCAAACGCCGAAATAGATCAGCGTGCGTACCCTTAGAAAGATCTTCCAGTCGAACTGCCGGATTGTGGGGATAAAGCCATCGTCGTCCCGCACCCTTGTTGGATCTATCCCCTCGGGCCCCGTGGCCGTGGCTACGTTCTGGTTGTAGTCCCGCAGCGTTGCGTAGGAAATCAGCCCCTGATCGCGGCCGAGTTTGCCCATGATATCGTCGCAGGCATCAATACAAAGAGCACAAGTAATACACTCCAACTGTTGTCCATCGCGGATATCTATCCCCGTTGGGCAGACAGCCACACAGGCATTGCAATCGATGCAATCGCCATGCGGTATATCTGCATCGCGCTTGGCCCCATGCGTGCGCGGTTCTCCTCGCCAATCGTTGTAGGTCACCACAAGGCTGTCTTCATCCAGCATAGCCGCCTGAATGCGCGGCCAAGGGCACATGTAGATGCACACCTGCTCCCGCAGGACGCCGCCCAGCGTGTAAGTCGTGAAGGTGAGCACTGCCACAGTCCCGTACGCAATCGGGGCTGCCTGCAGCGTTACAAATTGGTAAAGAAGCGTGGGGGCATCGGCGAAGTAGAAAATCCAGGCCCCGCCCGTCGCTACGGCGATCATCAGCCAGATTATATGCTTGGAGATGCGCTTGCGATACTTGTCAAACGTCAATGGTGCCTTGTCGAGCCGGATCCGCGCGTTCCTATCCCCCTCTATAAAGCGCTCCACGTAGAGAAAAAGGTCCGTCCATACCGTCTGTGGGCAGGCGTAGCCGCACCAAGCCCTGCCCACAACGCTTGTAACAAGAAAGAGGCCCACACCTGCCATCACCAGAAGTCCCGCCACGAAGATGAACTCCTGTGGCCAGATTTCGATGAAGAAAAAATAGAAGCGCCGATTTGCCATGTCGATCAGCACAGCCTGATCCGGTGCAAAAGGCCCGCGATCCCATCGGATCCAGGGTGTGATGTAGTAAATCCCCAAAGTGATGAGCATTACAATCCACTTCAGATTCCGGAACTGCCCACTAACTCGCTTGGGGTGGATCCTCTCACGCGCCGCATACAGAGGCTCCGCCTTCGCTTTCGCGCCGGCGTTGATGGCCTCCACATCATGCGGTTGAATATCCGGTGCTGTCACCTGAATGCTCCTGAAAGTCGATTGTAACCTATGCAACCACGCTCTCCAAATCCTTGATCCTGATCAAGCGGAGATGGGCTTTCGGACCCGCTGCATATCGCCCCACGCGGCGGCTTGACGCAAACCAATAGGATATATAATAATTTAGTTATGGAATCGATAGGTTATGAACTAAAGCAGGATCTCGACACGGTTTTTGCCGCCTTGGCTGATCCGACGCGCAGAGCCATCCTTTCACAGCTGAAAGAAGGCGAGGCCTCCGTGAATGAGATCGCCGCACCTTTCAAGATAAGCCAGCCCGCCATCTCCAAGCACCTCAAAGTGCTGGAAAAAGCTGGATTGATAGAGCGAGACAGCGTGGAGCAGCGCCGCCCCGCCCGCCTCAAGGCTCAGAACATGGCCGTGGCCGCCCGTTGGCTGGATGATTTTAAGGCTTTCTGGGGGGCAAGCTTCGATCAGCTAGATGATGTCCTTCGTACACTTCAACACACGGAACCAAGGGACGAAAACGATGAGTGACCTGCCTGAATACGTGATTGAACGCAGCTTTGCAGCGCCTTGCGCCCTCGTCTGGCGGACATGGACGGATCCGGAACTCCTCAGCCGCTGGTACGGCCCCGGCGTGGAGACAATCATCCATAAGTTTGATCTAAGGCCTGACGGCATGTGGTTGAACGAGATGAAATGGGGCGAAAAGTCCGACCTCAGTCGAATGCATTTTCAGGAGGTTGTCTCCGAAGAGCGCCTCGTCTGACACCACTCATCGGCGGATGCGAACTGGAACGTTGCGCCCAACCAGATGATGCCCAACTGGCCCCTCATCCTCCTCACCACTGTTACCTTCAAAGAGATTGCAGGTTCTACTAGTGTCCGTCTCTCTCAGACTCCGATGGATGCGAATACTGCGGAGATTGCATGCTTCGCAGAAGCTATGGCGAACATGGACAAGGGCTGGGGTAGCGGCTTTAATGCGATCGAAGAGATTCTGGCCGAAATGCAACCCTGAGGCGCTTCGCCAAGTACTTCGCAAAAGATTTGAACGTCCTAGCGAGGGCGGATCACGTACAGCCCATCACTTCCGGCGGTATCAATGTTGTTGCCAGCAAAAACTCCAGAAAGCGCACGGGTACGTCATCATTGTAGGGCGAGGGCAGTCCAAAGAGATTCAGCTTGGTTGAAACCTTCGCGCTCATCACCTCCCGCACCGCAATCTCCCAGAACTCCATCGCCTGGCCCTCAACGCTCAGCCGGTAGTGGCCGACACCACCCCAAAGTGCGGGAATAGGGGTGTAGGCAAAGCTTTCCGAGATGTAGGTGCTGTCGTATGAAATCGTTTCGAGAAACTGGTTTCCGGTGTAGTCTAACGCATCCTCCGGCAGCTGTACTTTATCGCTCCTAAGCCTTCGGCTGTCATGCGCATACTTCCCCGTTGCCTCGTCTTTCAGCATGATCATGCGCGGAGTTTTGGCCTCGAAGTTTTTGATCCGGTTACCAAGCTCAAAGTCTTCTTCGATGTCGATATTGCTGTAAGCCACATAGAACAGCACCCACTTTCCTCCGATCCGCAGATAGGTGGACATGCGGCCTGTACCATGAACATTCTTGCCGATAAGTACGATGTCCGCATCCGCATAAGCCTGTCCGAAAATTCGGGCAAAACTCTCCTCGGTGAATGTCTTGCCTGAAGTGTTGTTCACATATTGAACGATCGGCTGCCTTTCTGGCAGATCCTCACGGAAATCATAAACGCCGTTGGATGCTACAACAAAGGGGGAAAAGGGAGGGCGGTACATATCTTCGCCCTGTTCCAGCCGAAATGTCTCCCGCCCCGCGGCATCGAACTTGAGGATCGCACTGCCCTCAACGATGAAGAACCGGCCCTCTGGCGAGAAGGTGATATTACTGAGATAGGGATCAGCGATCCGGCGTACTTCAAAGCTTTGAGAGGTCAGTCCATCTCCCAGCAGTGGCACCCCTGGTGGTCCTTCCGCCTGTGCAGGTTGGGAAATCGAAAGAGCGACGCTGGTAATGCAGCTTGCGATGATTATCCTTTTCAGCATCGCCAACAGCTAGCAATGTCGAAGTGAGGAAACAAGGGACGCGGAATTAGGAAGCTATTTGTTTCCGGCAGCTACGCTATAGGCGTCGGGTATCAGCCCTGAGATTTCGAGCACGAGTTTCCGACGTACCGCCGCCGCAAAGGTTTCGCGGCTTTCGGCGGTCACCATGAAAGCACCGGGACCCCCAATGATGCGAGTGGCATAGGCTTCTTCAAGATTGGCACCGGCCCGCCGACCTTCCTCAGGCCGCAATATCGGTAGGGCATTGATGGTGATTCCGGCCGCAAGAACAGTATCGCGTGCCGTGCTGATATCCGGGCCGGAGGAATTGCCGATGCTATCGCCAGAGAAGTCGATCACCGCCCGTGGCGCATAAATATCATTCGCCTCGATCAGCCGTTTGCCTTCCAAAAGCGCACCGCCAATGGCGTTGCGTCCGAAGGCTTGACGGGGTGGCCCGACAAGGGCTTCAGCAAAGCCTTCTGCCGTCTCCGCGCTGTCGATAATCATCCAATCCACCACAACAGCTGTGTTTGTGGCCCATTCTACATAAGTCACGGCAACATTGCCGTAAATGGAGTTCTCAATGGCTGAGAGCACGCGAGGGTCAGTAAGGGCGTTAGCATAACCCTGGCGCTGAAAGACTAGTTCAGTAGCGTCGATGGAGCCCGAGGCATCAGCGAGCAGTACCAATTCCAGCCCCGCTTCGCGGGGGCTTTGCGCCGTTGCGGTGCCTGCAAGGATGAAAAAGAGGGCGATGAGGCGTTTCATAGAGTGAATGATAGCCCAATTCTTCCCCAAAGCGATCCAACCGATGCCTGGCTGGATGGATCGAGACTTCCTCCAAGTTAAATCGCATCTATTTTGGGCAGGGTGGGCGCTATTGCCCACCCTTTGGGCTATTCCCCACCGCCGAGGGAATGAACGTAGACGGCCAATTCCTTCACAGCACGGTCGCCCAGTCTATCTTTCCAACCGGGCATCACACCCATGCGAGGATTGGTGATCTGTGCGACAATTTCGTCATAGGTATCGCCGTAAAGCCAAATCGCATCTGAGAGACGCGGGCCGCCCAGATCACGGACACCCTCTCCCTGTTCGCCATGGCAGGCACTGCATTGTTCCTCATAAAGGACGGCCCCGGCTTCTGCAGCTGCATCGTCGTGTTCCATGTTCGAGAGAGACATGACGTAGTGAGTGACATCCGAGATTTCGTCTCTGGAAAGTATCTCATCAGCACCAAAGCGAGGCATATCCGAGACAAATGTATCTTCGTCCTGCTCGTAACGGATGCCGTGGGCCAGCGTAAGATAGAGTTGTTCGCCCGATCCGCCCCAGATCCAGTCATCGTCATTGAGGTTCGGATAGCCCGCTCCTCCCGCCGCACCTGAGCCGTGGCACTGCACGCAGTTCACCTTAAAATGGGCACGTCCCGCGTTCACTGCAAACGTGCGCAATTGCTCGTCGGCCAGTATCTCATCCACCGATGCTGCTGAAATTGCAGCAATCCTGTCTCCCTTGGCTTCCTCAGCGGCTTCCAGAGCCATCGCCAGATCTCCACGGGCAGACCAGCCGAGTGTACCCTCAGTGTTTCCTGTGATCAGCGGAATTGCGGGATAGAAGATCATATAGATGACTGCCCAGACAATACTGGCATAGAACGTCCACAGCCACCAGCGGGGCATCGGATTGTCTAACTCTTTGATGCCGTCCCATTCATGACCGGTCGTCTCGACGCCGGAGATTTCGTCTATTTCATTCTTGTCATCTGCCATCTTATCAATCCTCGTCGAGGGGTATGCGGGCGGCTTCATCGCTCAGCTTTTTGGAGCCAGGGCGAAAGACCCAGAGCACGACACCTAGGAAAAAGAGGAACATCGCGAGGAGCATCCAGCTATCCGCGAAAGCGCGGAGAGTGTCGTAGGTGGTGGGTTCGCTCATCTTCCTCTCCTCAGCGCAGATTTTCAGTGGGCTCGAACGACGAGAAATCGACCAGCGTACCCATCATTTGCAAGTATGCAACCAGCGCATCCATCTCCGTCAGTCGTTCCGGGTCGCCATCAAAATCACCTAGAATCGCCTTGGGATAGCGCTCTTCCAGCCCGTCCCAATCTGCATCCGGATTAGCCTGAGCCCGCAGATCGGCCTCCGCGTTTTCCAGCATTGCGTCCGTGTAGGGCACGCCAACGCGACGGTTGGCCAGTAGATGCGCTTCCGGATCGTCCATCTCCAGTTCGTACTTTGCAAGGAAGCTGTAGCTCGGCATGATGCTTTCCGGCACGACGGAGCGTGGCTCGATCAGGTGCTGCACATGCCACTCGTTGGAATAGCGCCCGCCGACGCGCGCCAGATCCGGGCCCGTGCGCTTGGACCCCCACTGGAACGGATGGTCATACATGCTTTCGGCGGCAAGGCTGTAATGCCCGTAGCGCTCCACTTCATCCCGGAAGGGCCGGATCATCTGGCTGTGGCAGACATAGCAACCCTCGCGGATATAGATGTTACGGCCTGCCAGCTCCAGCGGCGTATAGGGCCGCATCCCCTCCACCTCCTCTATAGTGTTCTCCAGATAGAAAAGCGGAGCAATTTCCACGATCCCGCCGATGGAGACAACAACGAGCGAACCGACAAGGAGGAGAGACGCGTTTGTCTCAATGATCTTGTGTTTGTCGAGAAAGGACATGAACTCTCCCCTTATTCTGCTGGCTGAAGGTTGGGTGTGGCGGGTGCGCCCATCTCGGCCTCATCCCGTACACGCCCCCTGATCGTCATATAGATATTGTAGGCCATGATCAGCCCACCGATCAGGTAAAGTACACCACCGAAGACCCGCATCACGTAATAGGGATACATCGCTGCCGTACTTTCCACGAAGGAGTATACTAGGAAGCCATCGGCGTTATACTCCTTCCACATTAGGCCCTGCATGATGCCCGAAACCCACATGACAGCGGCGTAGACAACGATGCCAAGAGTTGCGAGCCAAAAGTGCCAGTTCACGAGGCGAAGGCTGTAAAGCCGCTCCCGCTGCCAAAGTTTCGGTACCATGTAATAGATCGCCCCGAAGGAGATCATGCCCACCCAGCCGAGTGCACCGGAATGCACGTGGCCGATGGTCCAGTCGGTATAATGGCTCAGCGCATTCACCGCCTTTAGGCTCATCATCGGGCCTTCAAAGGTAGACATGCCGTAGAATGCGACCGCGATCACTTGCATCCGCAAGATCGGGTCCGTCCGCAGTTTATCCCACGCGCCCGAAAGAGTCATCAGCCCGTTGATCATGCCACCCCAGCTCGGCATCCACAACATGATGGAGAATACCATGCCAAGCGTTTGCGCCCAATCAGGCAACGCTGTGTAGTGCAGATGGTGCGGCCCCGCCCAGATATATAAGAAGATCAGCGCCCAGAAATGGATTATCGAAAGGCGGTAGGAATAGACGGGCCGCTCCGCCTGTTTCGGGATGAAATAGTACATCATGCCCAAGAAACCTGCCGTAAGGAAGAAGCCCACGGCATTGTGCCCGTACCACCACTGCGTCAGCGCGTCCTGCACGCCGGAGAAAGCGCTGTAGCTCTTGGAGCCTAGGAGGCTTACCGGCATGCTCAGCCCGTTCACAACATGCAGCATCGCAATTGTCACGATGAAGGCGAGGTAGAACCAATTGGCTACATATATATGCGGCTCCTTCCGCCGCAAAACGGTGCCAAGGAAAACGGCAAGATAGGCGACCCAGACAACGGTGAGAAAGAGATCCACATACCATTCTGGCTCGGCATATTCTTTGCCCGCCGTGATGCCCAGAAGATAGCCCGTGGCTGCCAGAACTATGAAAAGCTGGTAGCCCCAGAAGACATACCAAGCGAGATTTCCGCCCCAGAGCCGCGCCTTGCAGGTGCGCTGGACCACATAGAACGATGTGGCGATCAACGCGTTCCCGCCGAAGGCGAACACAACTGCCGAGGTATGCAAGGGTCTTACACGCCCAAAATTGAACCAGGGCTCGATGTTCAGGTCTGGCCATGCCAGTTGCGAAGCCGCCACAACACCCACCAGGAAGCCCACAATCCCCCAACCCATGGTGGCAATGGCGCCGTAGCGGATCGGCCCGTCAAGATAGCCCGAAGTATCCACAGGTTTAGGAGAGAAATCCGCCCGCCGGAGCAAGATCACGAGCGCTATGCAAAGCACCAAAAAAAGCAACCAGGCATGCGCTGCAAACGCACTGTCTGCTGCCAGTCCTGCCGCCATCAGCGAGAGAATAGCGCCAATAGCAAGCCCCAGGATATCCCCACTGTGTTTCATGCCCAGTCCTCTCTCAATCACGCAACTGCAGGCGGCATTGCGCCTTGTATCCGGTTCTAGGCGTATGGTGCGTCGATACCTTGATCTGAATCAAGGAGGTTGGACACCCGTCACCTTAATGTCGCAGCTGTCAAACCAGCCGATGCGCGGAGAAAAAGGCGATGATCCAGAAGCCGTCGAAGGCCGCAGGAACGGTTGTGTACCCCTTTCAGGTAAAGTCCTGTTCCAGGCAGGTCGCGCCGACGCTGGAACAAAGCTTCGACGGCCACCTTCAAACCAAGCTGAATCTTTGCTGCGCCTTGGAAACGCTGGCAGATAGCCTCCACATCGGTGCCAATCTCGCACGTGGCCCTGATCTTTTGCACAGCACCAGCACACTGCTTCGCCGTGCCCACAGCTTTGAGGAACAGCGGGCCTTTCCCGAGCTACGCCGCACGTACCCGCAGGATCGCAGATTGCTCGATACTCTCACCAGGCTGGAAGGTGAGCATTTTGAGGATAGAGGATATGCGGATGAACTGCAGGAAGCCTTCACGGAATTTCTTTCAACCGACCCCGATGCACATGCCAACGAATTTGGCTATATGCTTCGCGGCTTTTTCAGCACCCTCCGCCGCCATATCGCGTTCGAACGAGAGCACATTGTGCCAAAACTGAGAGGTCTGGGCCGAACACATGACGCCGGAGACCGGACATGATAGGCAGACTATACTCGGCCTGAAAAATCCCCAGGCGTGCTTCGGGATAATGGTATCACCAGTCCAAATGCGGACGAAGCGAGGTTTCCCTCCAGCAGCGTGAAGGGTTATCTCTAAGCTTGCGGGCTTAGAGAATAGCGCTCAGGATAATATCCAGACCGGTTTCTAGGATGCCCCTTAGCCTTCATACGCTCAAAATTCGGATCGTACGATCAGCCCCACTTGAGCGGTCCAATGAATGTGAACCAGTATTGCTTTCATAATGACCACATAAAGCAGTCGCTCCACACTCATTCTGGTGATATGCGATAGGCTGCGCCATCGCCAACCGAGAGAAACCAAATTGTGCCATCGGGCGCTTCCCGAATGTCTCGGATGCGAGTGTAGCGATCCTGAAAGAGGCGTTCTGATTCCGAGGCGCTGCTGCCATTTTTTTCCAATCTGGATATCATGTCGAATTTGAGGGAACCTACAAAGATATCTCCGCGCCAATCAGGAAATAGTTTGCCAGAGTATATCATCATGCCAGATGGAGCGATCGATGGATCCCAGTAGTGTAACGGTTGCTCTAGTCCGGCCGCCTCGGTACCCTGGCCAATCTTGAGGCCGCTATAGTGGCGACCGTAGGATATGACGGGCCAACCGTAGTTCAAGCCTTTGCTGGGTTTATTGATCTCGTCTCCGCCGCGCGCGCCGTGTTCCACAAGCCAGAGATTGCCCTGCGCGTCGAGCGCTGCGCCCTGCGGGTTGCGGTGGCCCAACGACCAGATTTCAGGGAGAGCACCGCCCTGCACGAAGGGATTGTCACTAGGGGTAGTACCATCCCGATTGACACGGACAACCTTGCCGTTGTGGCGGTTGGTGTCCTGTGCGCGTTCCCTGTCGCCCCTGTCACCTATCGTCAGGAAAAGCGTGCCATCATTGGCTTCTACGATGCGGGAGCCGAAATGCTGGCCGGCGCTGCTTCCAAGACGCATCTGGAACAGTATCTTCTGGTTTTCCAGCCGGGCGCCATCGGCGGATAGGGTGGCAGAAGCCAATGCAGTTCCCGCCCCGCCTTCCATAGGTGCAGAGTAGCTCAGGAAGAGCGTGCGGGTGGTCGCGAAATTGCGGGCTAGCACGACGTCAAGTAGACCACCCTGGCCTCTGTCTACCACACGCGGAACGCCTGAGATCTCGCTGGCGCGGCCTCCGGAGACGTTCAGAAGGCGGCCATCCCGCTCTGTGATCAGGAGATCGCCTTCGGGGAGAAATGCAATGGCCCAGGGTTCATCGAGGCCGGTGACCATGCGGTCAACATTCACGCTGCCACCATCCACAGCTACGGTTTCTGCCACCGCTGGGGCTACGACCAGAAAGGTCAACAAAAACGCTCGCAATAGGTTCATCTCACGCTCCCAAGTGATTATGAGAGTTGAGGTAGGTCGAGATGCGCCGCATTAAAGGCCGATCAAGAGGTGGTGATGAGCGAAACGGCCCTTATCTGGCTTTCCCGGTTCTGTGCGGCGCTTTGCCTGCTGCCGATCGGGGCGGTGGCGCTTGCGGCCTTGAGCGGCACAGGCGGCAGCTGGGCTATGTTGGTGGACACGGTGCTGCCCCGCTACGCTTGGAATACCATACAGCTGGTGGTCTTGGTGGTTATCGGCACTGGGGTGATTGGCACAGGTGCGGCCTGGCTGGTGACGACATGCCGCTTTCCTGGTGTGCGTCTTTTTGAGGTGCTGCTGGCACTACCCTTGGCGTTTCCGGCCTATGTGCTGGCTTATGCCTATACCGATTTGCTGGATCACCCCGGCGCCGTACAGAGCTGGCTGAGAGCCGTATTCGAACTGGGGCCAAGGGACTATTGGTTCCCTGAGATCCGCTCTCTTGGCGGCGCAGCAGCGATGCTCACGCTGGTGCTGTATCCCTATGTATATCTGTTGGCACGAGCCGCCTTCCTGCAGCAGAGCTTTGGCGGATATACTGCGGCGCGTGTGTTGGGTCAGCCTCCTTGGCGGGCGTTTCTACGGGTGAGCCTGCCGATGGCGCGGCCTGCGATTGCCGGTGGTATGCTGTTGGCGGTGATGGAGACCATCGCGGATTTTGGCACGGTCGCTCATTTCGGAGTTCAGACATTTGCGACCGGGATTTACCAGGCATGGTTCTCCATGGGAGACAGGGTCGCTGCGGCGGAGCTTGCCCTCTGTCTGCTGACGGTGGCACTCTTTCTGGCAACGCTGGAGCGGATCCAGCGCGGGGCGGCAAAGCGCTACCCGCCTCGTGCCAGTGGGCTCAGCCAACCGGTGCAGGTGCTTTCCGGCCGACAGGCAGGGGCGGCGATTGTGCTCTGCGCCCTGCCAGTGTTTTTCGGGTTTGTGTTGCCGGTGCTCCTGCTCGGCAATATGGCATTGGGTGCGGAACAGGCCGTCCTTTCGCCGCGCTATCTTCGCTTCATGCAAAACTCGTTGGTGCTGGCGAGCGTTGCTTCCGTAGTGACCATGCTCGCCGCGATCGCTATCGGCTACGCTGTGCGCTTCCGCCCTGGAAAGCTAGCAAAGCTGGTGGAGCTTATGGCAGGGCTGGGCTACGCAGTACCGGGCGGTGTGATTGCGGTGGGGCTGATGGTGCCGTTCGCCGCTTTGGATAACGGGCTGGATGCATGGATGCGGGAGACGTTTGACATCTCCACTGGCTTGATCCTCACGGGTTCAATCTGGGCCTTGGTGATCGCCTATATGGTGCGCTTTATGGCTGCGGCGCTGAGCGCGTTCGATACAGGCATCACCACAATCAACCCATCGGTGGATGCTGCGGCGCGTACCCTTGGCCAAAGCCCCGGCGGGATGATTGGGCGAGTGCATCTTCCGCTGATGCGCGCGAGCTTGTGGACTGGCATGCTGATTGTGTTTGTGGATGTGATGAAAGAGCTGCCGGCAACACTGATCATGCGCCCGTTCAACTTCGACACTCTCGCTGTGCAGGCCCACAGGCTCGCCAGTGACGAGCGCTTGGCACAGGCTGCCGTGCCCTCGCTGATCATTGCAGCTTTCGGACTGATCCCGGTGATCCTCCTTTGCCGCAGTTTTGTGCGGGCGCGGTATGGGGTGCAGCATGTCGACCGCACGGCGACCTGACCCGATCTAGGCAATCGAGACAAGGCATCGTAGCGGGTCTCAGCTTTTGGCCCTTGTCATTGAGTCTGAAGGGGTGACTGTGCAATTGCACTAAGGTTATTTCTATGCAACTGTAGAGAAACATATATTTGAGGGATCTCCACGTGGCACGGCCTAAATCCTACGAGCGTGAAAAGTCGATTGAGCGGGCCTGCTACGCTTTTTGGGCCTCCGGTTATCGGTCTCTCGGTATACGCGATCTGCACGAGAAGGCGGGGCTAAATCAATTCGCGATCCGCACAGAATTTGGCGGTAAGGAAAGCCTCTATCTCGAAGCTCTGAAGTTCTACGCAGATACAGCGGAGGCTACTGCAATGGCACCGCTGAAAGAGGGCGGTATCGCGGACATCATCGGTTTTCTCGAAGGACTCGTCACGTCAGGCTCGCCAACATGCAGCAAATGGGGATGCCTGATCGTCAATACCGGCATTGAAAACGCCCATATCGGCAGCGAAAGGCTTAGCTCGGCTGTTCAAAACTACTGGAACCGTTTGGAAGCATATTTTACCGGTGCGCTACGTCGCGATCAGAGCAAGGGGCTGCTGGATCAGGAGGCGGATATAGAAACTCTGGCGCGTGGTCTGATTCCGGCTGTGATGGGGATACATGCGCTGAACCGGGCCAGAGGCGCGCACAACGCAGGCGCACCCCTCGTTTCCGTGATCACTGCGTATCTGAAAGCATTGGAAGCGGGATGAAGAATGCAGTCTCTCCCTTTACCGCAATCGCAGGTTTTGTCGGTCTTTGGTCTGCGCAGGCGGCAAACCTGCGGTGCGCCGCAATCCGGCTGCGATCCGGGCGGCTCTGCCTTTACAGCCCCGTTGCCGGCTTCGGCTCTGAAGCGCGTGAAAGCCTTGCGCATCTTGGGGATGTCAAGCTTCTGCTCGCTCCCAACCAATACCATAATAAGGCGCTTGCGGAGTATGGCACGGCCTTTCCTGGAGCTACCCTCTGCTGCGCCGAAGCGGCAAAACCGCGGTTGGAAAAGATCACTGGCCTTTCCTTCGAACCGTTGGATGTGCTCGCAGCCGATCTGCCAGAGGGCATGGATATCATCACTCCCGAAGGATTGAAGACAGGCGAAATCTGGATCCGGGCGGCAGTTGGCGACGCACTCGCATGGATCGTCACTGATGCGTTCAGCGGCCCGAAAGCGAAGATCGGCGACTATGCCGAAGAGGCCGATATGCTCGGAACATTCCCAAAGTACGGCATTGGCAATAGGATGGCTTACCGGGCGTGGCTGCAACGAGAGCTCACCACCGCACCACCGTCAGTGATAGTGCCGTGCCATGGAGCAATGATCCGTGGCGCGGCGCTCAAGGCCAACCTGCTTAAGTTGATCGAAGATCGTCTGCCCTCCTAAGCATGAAGAGTTCCCTGAAGCAGCGGGAGCATTGAAGAGATTGGCAGTTGTTTTGAGGATTTGTGGCTGAAAGCGTAAAGAGATCCCGTGGATACGGGATCTCTGCGTGTTGTTCGAACTTATTCAAACCCAACCGCATTGTAGATCGCCTGAGATTTTGCTGTGTTCTCGGCAATGGTATCCAGTGCAATGGTATCAGAGCGGAAGTAGCCAAGGGCTGCGACAGAAGGGCTTAGACCTACGCCGGGAACCGCCGGATACTCATCATTTCCTTCAGAGAAGTATTTCTGGGCGCTCTCCGAAGACAGATACTCCAGAAACCGTATCGCGTTCTCCCGATTGGGTGCATTGGCCGCGACCCCGCCAGTCGACACATTCACATGGGTGCCGGTGGTGGATTGGTTTGGGAAGACCCAGCCAATGCCGTCAATTGCGCCCGAAACACCCTCGACATCCCGCCGGATGGCCCTGGCAAAGTAATAGGTGTTGGAAACGGCAATATCACATTCGCCCGAAACAAGGCCGCGCAACTGATCAGTATCACCACCCTGCGGATCACGCGCAAGATTTTCCATCAGTCCTTTAGCCCAGGCAGTGGCGGCTTCCTCGCCTTCATTTGCAATGACACTGGAAAGAAGGGTCTGCGAATAGACGTTGGTGGCAGAACGCATGCAAACTTGGCCATTGTAAGCCGGATCAGCGAGGTCAGCATAGGTCTGCGGTGGGGCCTCCACCCGATCCTTGGCGTAGAAAATAATCCGCGCACGTTGGGAGAAGCCAAACCAGTGCCCGGCCGTATGCCGCAGATATGTCGGGATTTGGGCGTTAAGTGTTGGCGAGTCTACCGGCTGATAAAGCCCTTTCTGATCGGCCCGCCATGTGCGGCTTGCATCCACGGTTAGAAGAATATCAGCTGGAGAGTTGGCTCCTTCTGCCTCCATCCGCGCAATCAGCTCGTCTGCGTTGCCCTCGATCCGGTTGATGGTAATGCCAGTTTCTGCCTCGAAATCAGAATAGAGCCGCTCATCCGTATCGTAGTGCCGTGATGAGTAGATATTGACAATGCCATCGGCCAGTGTACTGCCGCCGACAAAACATATGACAAGGCTGCACAAAACGGTTCGCGAGTTGCTCATTGCAATATTCCTTATTTACCTGACAATTTCAGTCAGATATAAACTGGCTTGATCTGAGTGTTTTTGTCAAGATTAAATCGATGATTTTCCACATTGAAATTTTTAATCTTGCGAGCCGAAAGGAAGAACGCTAATTACCGCCTAAAGCCCCTATAGCTCAGCTGGTAGAGCAACTGATTTGTAATCAGTAGGTCCGCGGTTCGAGTCCGTGTGGGGGCACCAAAAAAACATAATAAAAACAAATATTTAAGCTCAATATAGTTTGTCTGGTTCTATGCGTTGTCAGGCTGAGTACAGTATAAGCACAGAATTTTCTTAAAAGATGATTTTTGTAGAATTTCGCATTGTTTCAATGAATTAGGCGATCAGTCGCCTATTAGCATCTGCAGATCTTCGATTGTAAGGCAGGGCTTTGATGAGTGGATGACGCGATGGCAAGTCGCGTAAACCATGGCCTGCTCTCCGCGCTCTGATGGGGCGTCTTGCTGTTGCGAAAGAAAACGTTCCCGCTTCAGTTCCTTGAATTTCCGCACATGGCGTTAGCGATTTGAGCAGGGCATCAAAGGCCCCATCGATCTTATCGGCGCGGATGTCTTTGCGATACATCGCGCAACCTTTCGACTGGCACCAGTGATATGGAGAGCGCTTGCCGGTTGAACTTTTGGACAGATCCTACCCTTTGAATTGGTCCGACCCTATAGTTACTAATTTGAGAATCAAAGGTGGAGGTCAAGCGACACCAGCCGGGAGAGATTGCTACGCAGCTACGGCAAGTTGAGGAGCTGTGCGGCCAAGGGGTGTCGGTTGGAACAGGAGCCATCCACTCCATCAGTTTTTCGGGACCACTTCAGATCAATGGTAGTATCGAGGTTGATGCTGAAACGTTCGCCAAGCCATTTTTGTGTCACATGGAGATCCGTTTTGAATTTTGGAAATTATGTCAGCTTTATTGACTTTTATTGGGGGCGATGGTAGGTCTCCCCTAGACAAATTGTAATATTGCGTCTTCACGGCCTATCTGATGGCAATAATCGAAAAGGATAAGGTGATGGCTGGGGCTTATGATGATCGGGATGGGACTATTTGGTTGGATGGGAAACTGGTGCCTTGGCGGGAGGCGAATGTTCACATCCTAACACATGCGCTCCACTATGGCTCCTCGGTTTTTGAGGGGGAACGAGCGTATAATGGCGTTATCTTCGAGAGCCGGAAGCATTCAGAGAGGTTGCTGTTTTCGGGTGAACAGATGGATATTCCGATCCCCTATAGCGTCGATCAGATCGAGGCGGCAAAGGATGAGGCGCTGAAGGCTTCAGGTCTGTCTGACGCTTATGTGCGGGCGCTTTGTTGGCGAGGGTCTGGTGAGGATATGGGTGTCGCGTCAGCGCGAAACCCGGTGCGGATGGCCGTCGCGGTCTGGGAATGGGGCGCCTATTACGGGGACGCCAAGATGAAGGGCGCGAAGATCGACATCGCGCGCTGGAAGCGGCCGGACCCGGCGACCATCCCCTGTTTTGCCAAGGCGGCAGGGCTTTATATGATCTGCACGATGTCCAAGCATGAGGCGGAGGCCAAGGGATGCTCTGACGCCCTGATGATGGATTATCGTGGCTATGTCGCGGAGGCCACAGGCGCAAATGTGTTCTTCGTGAAGGACGGCAAGGTGCATACGCCGACGCCGGATTGCTTCCTCAACGGGATCACGCGGCAGACGGTCATGGGGATGCTTAAGGCCAAGGGCGTCGAGATTGTGGAGCGCCACATCATGCCCGAGGAACTGCCGGGCTTTGAGCAGTGCTGGCTGACGGGCACGGCGGCGGAAGTGACGCCGGTGGCCGAGATCGGGCCGCACAGGTTTGAAGTCGGCGCGCTGACGCGGATGATCGCTGAGGATTACGAGAAGCTTGTGCGGGGGCAGCTGGTAGCGGCCTGATGCTTTGGGCTTGCGCCGGGTGCCTTGCCTTTTTGGGAGGGATCTGGGGCTGGCGCATGTTCTCCGCGTCGAAGGCAAATATTGAGCGCTCCACCGGTGTTCTGAAACCGCTTCAGGCCTTGGGCGAGTTACTGGATAACGGCGACGAGCCAGATGCGGGCGACGTTGTGCGACTGGCGGAGCGTCCGGAACTGCGACATCCGCTCCACCGGTTGCTTTCGGTTCATGGGAAGGCAGAGTTGATGCCCGCAGAGTTTCTCGGGCCGGAGGCGCAGGCGGAAGCTGCCCTGGCCTTTGTGTTGATCGACAGATACGAGAGAGAGGGTGGGTGCCCGCCTTGCGCTTTGCGCGGTGGGTGCATGCTCGCGCAGATGACGAAGCGATACATTTTGGTGTGCTTGAATTCACTGATCCGTTGCAGGAAGATATGGCCCACGTTGCCGTCGTCCGACGGATTGCAGAGGACGGGGCACCCTATTCCACCATTTTTCCTGTTCTTGTCCACGGCTCCGGGCTGGATGCTGACGACTATATAGCCCATCATCTGAAGGGGTTGCGGGCAAAGGGATCGCTGGAGCAGTTCGAGATCGTGGAAGGGGTGTAGTCTTGGGTATTGAGGAACTGGTCAGAGATATAGCGGCTTTGGCGCGGGGGCCGCGCCTTGTGCTGGGGATCGCCGGTGCGCCAGCTTCGGGGAAATCGACTCTGGCGGAAGCTTTGGTGGCAACAGTGCCGGGCGCGGCACTGTTGCCAATGGACGGATTTCATCTGGATGATGCCGTTCTGGAAGCGCGGGGAGATCGCGCGCGGAAGGGTGCGTTCTGGACGTTTGATGTGGCCGGTTTCGTGGCCTGCCTCACACGGGTACGGGCGGGAGAGCACGTGTTTGCCCCCCGGTTTGACCGCAGCCTGGAACTGGCGCGTGCTGGTGCTTTGGAGATTGCGGCCCGCGTTGTGATTGTTGAGGGGAACTATCTGCTGCATGATGATGGCGGATGGGAAGCAGTGCGACCACTGCTCGATGCCTGCTGGTTCCTCGACGTGCCTGAGGCGGAACTGGAACGGCGGCTTCTGGAGCGGTGGGCCGGGCAGGCGGAGGGCGCGCGAAAGGTTGCGGAAAACGATCTGCCGAATGCGCGGCTTGTCGTGGAAGGCCGGGCGCGGGCGGATCGGGTGATTTCCGGCCAAGCTTAGCCCGGATAAAGGTTGCGGAACCGGATTTTGCAGGACGCAAGATCCCAGCCTGCCTGTCTGGGCCTACCGAGATAGACGTGTTCCGCCTCTGGCACCCAATCCAGCGTGAAATTGCCGACCATCGCGACAGGGGCTGCCCACGGAACGTGCCGTCTGCCGTGTAGATACTGACATTGCCGGGCCTGTTGCCGGACTGGCCGGGGAGCAAGAACATACTTGCGGATCGCGTCTTTTCTATGCGGACAAGGGCGTAGTGGCCGCCGAAAAGCTCCTTCCTTTCATAAACGGGCCAGTCCGTTTCAGCGGCTGGGCGGGACTGCTGCCAGACAGCAAGCCCAAGGCCGCAGGTTGTCAGAACCGCGAAGGCGGCCAGGCGTTTGGATCTGAACCATCTTTTCTTCACAACTGACACCTGCTCCGGACATGGATTATCCTGCCATCCGGCTTGGGCGGTCTGCAACGTTTTCTGTACGGTGCATGCGATTGATCTGGCGCAATGCGCGTGTGGAGAGAGGCTGGTAGCCGGGTGAGAGAGCATTCAGAGGAGGTTTGCCCCATGTCCCATGTTCCTCACGAGCTGGCGGAAGATTTTCCTGGTTACGAAGATGTATTGCACAAGCTGAAGACGAATGATGCGCATTTTGCCCGGTTGGCGGATGAGTATCACGAGGTCAATCGGGCGGTCCATCGGGCCGAAACCGGTGTGGAGCCGGTGGATGATTTCCGGATGCAGGAAATGCGGCGGGCGCGGATGGTGCTGAAAGACGAGATCGCGGTTTTCCTACGGGATGCATGAGGCCTGTCCGCCGGGCGACCTTTCGGGGTGCCGTGGGCGACAGCTGACCTGAGTTGACCTTGCGGTCAGGTGTCGGATTTGGTTCTGTTCCTCTGTCCTTCCAGAGGAGTTGCCGCTATGCCACCGCCCCGCAAAATCATTATCGATACCGATCCCGGGCAGGATGATGCCGTGGCGATCCTGTTGGCCCTGGCCTCGCCAGAGCTGGACGTGCTGGGCATCACGGCCGTGGCGGGCAATGTGCCGCTGGCGCGGACGGAAGAGAATGTGCGCAAGATCTGCGAGTTGGCGGGGCGACGCGACATGGCTGTCTATGCCGGGGCCGACAGGCCGCTGACGCGAGATCTGGTGACGGCCGAATATCTGCACGGGGTGACGGGGCTGGACGGGCCCGATCTGCCCGCACCGACAATGCCGCTGCAGGCGATGCACGGCGCGGATTTCATCGTGGAGACGTTGCGAAATGCCGCGCCCGGCAGCGTGACGCTGTGCACGCTGGGGCCGTTGACGAATATCGCACTGGCCTTGCAGCAGGCGCCGGAGATTGCGGCTGCAATCGCGGAGATCGTGTCCATGGGGGGCGGGTTCTTCGAGGGCGGAAACGTGACACCCGCGGCGGAGTTCAACATCTACGTCGATCCGGAGGCGGCGGTGATCGTGTTCGGCAGTGGCGTTCCGGTGACGCTGATCCCGCTGGATGTGACGCATCAGTGTCTGACGACGCAGGCGCGGCTGGATGCGTTCTACGCGCTGGGGACCACGGCGGGCACAGCGGTGGGCGAGTTACTGAGCTTTTTCGAGCGCTATGATGAGGCGAAATACGGGACTGATGGCGGGCCGCTACATGATCCCTGTGTGATTGCGTGGTTGCTGACGCCGGAGATCTTTGGTGGCAAGCTGATCAATGTGGAGGTTGAGACGGCCTCTCGCCTGACGCAGGGCATGACCGTAGCGGACTGGTGGGGGGTTACGGACCGCGTGCCCAATGTGCGGTATCTGCGAGACGTGGACGCCGATGCGTTTTTCCAGTTGTTGGTGGAGCATATCAGGCTGCTTTGATGCCCGCAGGCGTGAGACGGCCGGGCATTGAGCCCGCCCGTTTACGCTTTGGTGCTCTTGGCGGGAGGGGGGTGCATGTTGGGCGGAGGTGTTCAAGCAGATTGTGTGGGCTACCGGCCTCGGCCTTTGATGTGCGGCGCTTTCAGCCTTCCGGTGTGACCACCCTGCGGGCAATGTCGTTCAGGACCTGCTCCAGATCTATTGCCAGATCCATGGCATTCAGTTTGCCGTCTATACGCAGGAAGGAGAGGCCGTGGACAAAGCTCCAGAGCAGGAATGCCTGATGGATATCCTGTTCTTCAATCTCATCGCTTCCGCGGCACCAGGCGACCTCCTGTTGCACCACCTTGAATGTTTCCTCGCCCGTATCCTCAAGCGCCTCATGCTTATCGTGATCATCTGAAAATGCGAACATGAGCCGGAAAACGCCGGGCTCTTCTTCGGCAAAACGGACATAGACCCGGCCAAGTGCCACGATCCGTGCCAATGTGCCACGGGGATGGGGAGCCACTTCCTGCAACATCTGATCGCGGTGCCGGTGCATGCCTTCAAGCGCGACTTCCTGCAGCATTTCTTCCTTGTTTTTGAAATGCTTGTAGGGTGCGGCGGTGGACACGCCTGCCACGCGGCATGCTTCGGAAACCGAGAAGTGATCGGGCCCTTTCTCTTCCACCAGAACACGTGTTGCTTCAATCAACTGAGCCCTGAGATCACCGTGGTGATAATTGCCGCGTTTGTTCGGAATCTGCGTCTTTGTCATGATCCATTCTCTTTCAGACATCGTAACACTTGTCAAAGTGAGAGGTTCTAACATATGTTAGAGACTCTAACATAGATGGCTTGCCCCGGAGGTAAATGCGATGAGTGACACAAGAAAGCCCGGACTGGTATCGCGTATATTGCGCGGATCGGTCTCAGTTACGCTGACCCTCGCCGTGCTTGCGGCCTCGGGCGCTGCCGTGATGTTCGGGGCGGAAGCGCTGGCGCTTCGGGCTGCTGACGTGCCACCGCCGGAGGCCGCGCCGGTCACCAAAGTTTCGGTTGTCGAACTGGTTCGCCAAGAGGGCTACAGGGTGGACCGCCGCTTTGTGGGGCAGGTCGAGGCACGGGCGACGGTGGCACTTTCCTTTGAGCTGGGCGGGCGTTTGGTGGAACTGACCGTTGATGAGGGCGATCAGGTGGCAGAGGGCCAGATACTGGCGCGGCTGGATACGGCCCTGCTTGCAGCGGATGAGCGCGGGCAAAGCGCTGCCCGGGATGCCACGGCATCGCAGCTGGAATTTGCAGAGGCGCGGCTGATGCGGGCGGAGGCACTGCGCAAACAGGGATTTACAAGCCAGGAGGGGCTTGATCAGGCACGGACGACACGCGACGAGTTGCGAAGCCGCATCGCTGAGATTGACGCGCGTCTGCAATCGGTGCGGATCAATCTCGAGAAATCTGTGCTGAAGGCACCTTTTGCGGGGCGGATTGGCTCTCAGTTCATGGATGAAGGCGCAGCGCTCAGCACTGGGCAGGCGGTGGCGAGCTTGATCGAGACAGGGAGTGCGGAAGTGCGCATCGGCTTGCCCTTGGAGCTTTCGGAGGCCGATCTTGCCGGCGCGGAGATCGATATCAATGGCACAGTTTTCGAGGCTGAACTGATCCAGTTTCGTCCTGACATTGACCCTGTAACCCGCACGCGGACGGCGCTGTTTGCCATCGACACGGACACGCCGCCAGTGTTTGGGCAGACCGCGACATTGCTGCTGAAAAACACGGTACTTCTGCCCGGTGTGTGGGTGCAGATGGATGCTTTGCAGGAAGGTGCGGGGGGCGTCTGGACGGTGCTGGTGGTGGAGGATGGCATCGTGCGGAGTTCGCTGGTTGAGCTCTTGCATGTGGAAGAGACCCGCACTTTTGTACGCGGCACCTTCAGGGATGGCGCGCTCATGGTGGCGACTGGGGCACACCGCGTGGTGCCCGGCCAGTCGGTTGAAATTCTGAACGTGGAAGGCTGATATCATGGAAACGCTCACCTTCCGCCAGCCGCGCCTTGTGGCACTGATCCTTCTTGTTCTAATCTCCGCCGGTCTTTCTTCTTTCCTGTCACTGGGGCGGCAGGAAGATCCGACGATTACCAACCTCTTTGCCACGGTAACCACCACATTCCCGGGCGCGGATCCTGCGCGGGTGGAGGCTTTGGTGACTTCGGAGATCGAGGAGGAACTGCGCGAAATTGCAGAGGTGGACACCATTACTTCCGTCTCGCGCACCGGTGTTTCCGTTGTTTCTGTGGAGTTGCTGGAAACGCTGGAAGGGGCCGCAATTGAGCAGGTGTGGTCTGAAGCGAGGGATGCGGTGGAAGATGCGCGGCGGAATTTTCCTACCGGCGTTCTGGCGCCGGAATTCAATGCCGAGGGGATCAGTGCCTATTCGGCAGTGATCGCGGTGACGGCAGAGCACAGCGATGTGCCGATCACGTTGGCGCATGCCCATGCAGAGGCGCTGGCAGATAGGTTGCGGGCGATCCCTTCCACACGCGCGGTGGATCTCTTTGGTGAGCCTGAGGATGAGGTGCTGGTTGTTGTGGATCATACAAGAGCCGCCGCCCTGGGGCTGACGACTGCCGAGATTTCGCAGCGGATTGCAGCGGCAGATGGCAAGGTGCAGGCGGGGCGGCTACAGGGTGGCCGATCAGACCTCACGATCAACATTTCGGGCGGGATAGACGCGCTGGATCGCTTAAGCAAGGTAGTTTTGCGCGAGAATGAGGCCGGGGCATCCGTTACGGTGACGGATGTGGCGACCGTAACCCGTGGCGCGCGGCAGCCTGCTACGGAGATGGCCATCGCCAACGGCCGCCCCTCCGTTCTGATCGGTGTTCTCGCGCAGGATGGCGTGCAGATTGACCGCTGGATGAGCTTCGTGCGGGAAGAGCTTGAGGCCAATACGGCAACGATCCCTGTGGGCCTTGCCGAGACACTGTTGTTCGACCAGAGCACGTATACTGCCGATAGGCTGGCCGAGGTGGGCACCAATATGGCCATTGGTGTCAGCCTTGTCGTGGGCGTGCTTTTCCTGACTCTCGGTCTGCGTGCGGCGGCGATTGTGGCGCTTGTATTGCCGGTGGTTTCGCTGGCGACGCTGGCGACCATGAATTTCATCGGGCTTCCGATTCATCAGATGTCGGTAACTGGGTTGATCGTGGCGCTTGGCCTGCTGGTAGATGCGGCCATTGTGATGGTGGATGAGGTGCGTCAGCGGCTGGCGCGTGGGATGGCCCGGCAGGATGCCGTGGGCGAGGCGATCAGGCGATTGGCAGCGCCTCTTTTGGCCTCGACCGTGACAACGGCGCTGAGCTTTACACCGATGATCCTGCTGCCAGGTCCTGCGGGGGATTTCGTGGGCTCAATCGCCATTGCGGTGGTTCTGATGCTGATCTGGTCTCTGGTTGTGGCGCTTACGGTCACGCCGGCGCTTGCGGGCTGGCTTTTGAAATCGGACAGGCCCTCTGGACTTAGGATACTGCTTTTGGGCCGTGCGTTCCGCACTTCCATCCGCTGGTCTGTGCGCAACCCTCTCAAATCTATCGGGATATCCTTAATCCTGCCTGTGCTGGGGTTTGCTTCCTTCCCTACGCTGACAGCGCAATTCTTTCCGGGTGTTGAGCGGGATCAGTTTTATCTGGAGGTGGATATGCCCCCCGGCACCGCGATTGCACAGACGGCGGAGCTGACGCGCGATGTGGACGCGTTGTTGCGACAGGAGGAGGGGATCGACCTGATCTATTGGTCCATCGGTCAATCAGGGCCAGCGTTCTACTACAACATCACCGGTGGGCGCAGCCAGGAACCGGGCTATGCACAGGCCATGATCACCACCAAAACGAGCGAGGATGCCGCTCGGCTTGTGCCTGAATTGCAGGCCCGGCTGGAAGAGAGCTACCCGCAGGCGCAGATCATCGTGCGGGGGCTGGTTCAGGGGCCTCCGGTTGCCGCGCCCGTTGAGGTGCGGATCGTAGGGCCAGATCTTTCCACGCTGCGCCAGCTTGGCGATGATGCGCGGGCGCTAATGGCTGATCTGCCGCTGGTGACACAAGTGCGCGCCGGTGTTTCGGGCGGTGCGCCACAGATACGGTTCGAGATTGACGAGACCAATGCGCGGCTTCTGGGCTTTGACGTGACGACCATTGCCAGCCAGCTGGAAACAAGCCTCGTGGGCGTTGATGGCGGCAGCCTTGTGGAGGGGACGGATCAGCTGCCGGTGCGCGTGAGGTTTGATGAGAGCCAGCGCGCCGATCTGGGCGCGATTGCAGGGTTGCCCATTCTGCTACCGAATGCTGCTGGCATCTCGGCGGCTGGCAGCCTGCCTGTCGTGCCGCTTTCCGAGCTGGCGCGGCCAGTGCTGGAACCTGCGCCCAGCGTGATCACCCGCCGCAATGGCGAACGGATGAACACTGTGCAGGCCTTTATCGTGGCCGATGTTCTGCCGGAGGAGGCCTTGCAATCTGTGCTGATCGCTCTGGATGCGCGTGGTTTTGATGTGCCAGCGGGCTACCGGATCGAGCTTGGGGGAGACAGCGATGCACGCTCCAGCACGGTGGGCAATCTGCTGGCCTCGGTGGGGCTGATTGTGACGCTGACCATTGCCACCATCGCGCTTACGTTCAATTCCTTCCGGCTGACGGCGGTGGCGCTGGTGGTTTGCGTTCTTTCGGCGGGGCTTTCGATGCTGTCTCTCGCAGTGATGCAATACCCGTTCGGGATCAATGCGATCATCGGGGTGATCGGCTCTATCGGGGTTTCGATAAACGCGGCGATCATCATCCTGACAGGCCTGCAGGCCGACAGCGATGCGACCCTTGGCGATACGGATGCGATGGCGGATGTGGTGACAGGCTCGAGCCGCCACATCATCTCTACCACCATCACGACGTTTGGCGGTTTCCTGCCCTTGATCCTCGCGGGTGGCGGCTTCTGGCCCCCTTTCGCCGTGGCTATTGCGGGCGGGGTTCTGCTATCGGCGGTCGTTTCCTTTTACTTCACACCTGCAATGTTTGCCCTGGTTCGGGCGAGGCGGAAGGCTGTACCCCAGGAGTGGGAGCGAAGCGCCGGGTCTGAGGCCGTGAGCGGTTCCTTCCCGCGGCTTGCAGCGGAATAGCCTCGGGGAGGTCGGATCTCATTCTTGCTCCGCAGTGTCCCGCTCGTAGGTAAGAAGATCGCCGGGCTGGCATTCCAGTATCTCGCAGATCCGCTCCAGCGTTGAAAAACGGACACCTTTGACATGGCCGGATTTGAGAAGGCTGATGTTCTGCTCTGTGATGCCGACGGCGGCCGCGAGATCACGGGAGCGCATCTTGCGGCGGGCGAGCATGACATCAAGAGTGACGGTAATGGCCATCAGATAAATTGCCGGTTCTCTGCCTGAAGCGCTGCCGCCGCCCCCTGCACCCACCCGAGCGTGATCATCATTGCGCCGAACATCACGATGTGCAGATCGAAGCCGCTGACCTCAATCGTGAGGATCTTTTCGCCCGGCGGATTGCCGAGAGAGAGAAAAAGGATGGCGAGAGTGTGAGAGAGAAATTTTGCACCGGCAAGCGCGATCAGACCCCAGCCGATGCGATGAATGTGGTGCGGCGGGCGGTGTGAGAACACCTCGCCTTTGGAGAAAAGCGTGAAGAGATGGCGGATATGCCAGAGGATGAAGGTCATTGCGGCCAGTGGCAGGAGGCTGGCCAGAAGGGTGCCGATATGCGGGCCGAAACCGATGGTGGCGGCCTGCGCAACATCCGGAAAGGCCTGCCGGGCGACACTTATGAAGAGAGCGGGGAGAAAGGTGAGCACAAGTGCCAATACACCGAGGCCCACAAGCGCGAGTGTACTGGCCACGACGAGGATACGGCTGACGGATTGGACACGGGAAAGATTGGTTTCGTTCATTTTGACATCCATCATTTTCAACACGATAAACTTAATGTAAAACAATAAAGAATCACTGTCAAATGAGGAATTCAATATGAAGTTTTCTGGATTACCGGCCTAATGCTGAGCATGGGCGCCTGTGTGGATACCACGCCCGTGGCAGAGCGTGCCTTTACGGACTTCGATCCGCTGAATGCCTCCTTTGCAGAGCTGGAGACGCTGGTGGAGGTGCCTGTAGATGCAGTTTTGCGGCCGGGTGATGTGGAGTTGAGCCTTTCAGGCATCGGGCAGGGCCGCGCGCCGGTTGGTATCGTTGTGCAGATGGAGGCTCACTCGGAAGAGGCATCAGTGCGGGGTGTTGGCTATCGGGCCGTCTGGTTTGGGCTCTCGGAGGAAAGCGTGGAGGATCTGGCGGCGGTGCAGGCGGAGATGCGCGGCAGGAAGGCGGCGCGGGCGAAAGGTTCGGTTTCGCTGAACATTTCCGTTTCCGGCTGTCAACGGGAGGATGGAGAGATCGTGCCTCTCTGGGTGTCGCTTCGGCTTAAGGAGGGTGATGATCTGGTACCGGTTTATGAGGCGGGGCAGTTGGAGGTGGCTGGAACGGGCGAGATGCGGGCCTGTACGCGCTGACTGATTGGGCTCCCTTGCCGGTTTATCTGGGGATTTTGGGAGTCCGGATGCAGGAACAAGGGTTTTCGGATTGCGCTTTACTAATTAGGTCATTTGTCCTAATTAGATTTGAAAGGGCATTTCGGGCAAGGCATTATGACCAGGATTACGACACATGAGCGGATAGCCATACAGGCTGACACGCTGTTTTATGAGGCCGGATACGAGGCGACTTCCTTTGCCGATATCGCTGGTGCCGTGGGGATTTCGCGCGGTAATTTCTACCACCATTTCAAAACCAAAGATGACATTTTGGACGCCGTGATCAGCCGACGGATGCAGGCGACGTGTGCCATGCTGGCCGCGTGGGAAAGTGATTCGGCCCCGCTTGCACGGATTTCATCCTTCATTCGCATTCTCATCACCAACCGCACAAAAATTATGGCGTTTGGCTGCCCGGTGGGCACGCTGAACACGGAGCTTACCAAGCTGGATCATGCGGCGCGGCCCCGCGCTGCCGAGATATTCCGACTGTTTCAGAGCTGGCTCGCGGCACAGTTCTTGCTGCTCGGCCACGGCGACAAAGCGGAGGCTCATGCTTTGCATGTTCTCGGCCGCTCGCAGGGCATTGCCGTGATGGCTTCAACCTTCCGGGATGAGGCATGGATCTGTGAGGAAGTCTCGGCGTTGGAGGCGTGGGTGGAAGAATTGCAGGCCAAAAAAGCAGGATAGGAAAGGGAAATAAGATGCAGATCATTCTTTTGAAATTCTCGGATAACAGGGCTTCGGCGCCCGATTTCATGGCGGAGCATAACGCCTGGATTGCCAAAGGCTTTGCCGATGGCGTTTTTCAGACAACAGGTTCGCTTCAACCAGCCGCTGGAGGGGTGCTGCTGGCCCATGGGGAAGATCGCGATGCGCTGGAGATGCGTGTGAACGCCGATCCATTTGTTGCGCATGGTGTGGTGACGGCGGAGATTATCGAGGTGGATGTGAAGAGGGCAGTGCCGGCGCTCGAATTCATGATGAGCGCGGCGTGACGGAAACGATACTTGGGCCAGATGGGCAGCAGCGGTGCCGCTGGTCCGGTGCTGCGCCTGAATTTCTCCACTATCATGATACTGAATGGGGCTTTCCCGTAAGCGATGACGTTCGCCTTTTCGAGAAGCTTTGCCTCGAGAGCTTTCAATCAGGTTTGAGCTGGCGGACCATTCTGGGCAAGCGAGAGAATTTCAGGGCCGCGTTTGCCGGTTTTGATTACAGGCAGATGGCCGCCTTCGATGACAGCGATGTTAAGCGCTTGCTGACCGATGCGGGTATCGTGCGACATCGCGGAAAGATCGAGGCGACGCTTAACAATGCGCGCCGGATGTGCGAGCTGGTTGAGGCCGAGGGCTCTCTCGCGGCATTCATATGGCGCTATGAGCCTGATCCGGATGCCCTGCCTCCGCCTCAGGCAGCCTCCACGTCACCTGCCTCTGTTGCCCTTGCCAAGGCGCTGAAAAAGCGGGGCTGGAAATTTCTGGGCCCCACGACGATTTACGCGTTCATGCAGGCCATGGGATTGATCAATGACCATGTGGAAGGGTGTGTGCATCGGGCTACTGCGGGAAAGGCACGCGCAGCATTTGTGCCGCCCGGCTAAGAAGCGTTCTGATTTACTGGCCTTGGGCAGTTAAAAAAGCAGCGATTGCAAAATTCGATATTCTGAACCGATCCTCGCGTTATACTGGCAAAAATTGCGGGAGGGCGCAGGGATGAGTGAGGGCCGGTTTGAGCGAGGCACGGTAGTGCGCCGGGCCGTTCTGGGAGATGCGCATGTGGACCGGGCGGAGGCTGCGAAGGGCGATCTGGACGGCCCGTTTCAAACGCTGATTACAGAGGCGGCTTGGGGCACTGTCTGGGCGGGAAGTGCGATTTCGAGGCGCGAGCGTTCGATGATAACGCTCTCGTTGCTGGCCGGTTTGGGCAACTGGGATGAGCTTGCGCTACATCTGCGGGCCACTGCTAATACGGGTGCCAGCCGCGAGGATGTGCTGGAGGTGTTTCAGCATGTGGCGATTTATGCGGGTGTGCCTCGGGCGAACCATGCGCTGAAGATCGCCAAAGCGGTTTATGCGGAGATGGATGCAGGCGATGCCTAAGGTTTTTGCGCGTCGTAATCTGGCCGGGCATCCGCCTGCACTGACGCCGGAATACCGCAGCACGCGGCTGCGGGCACCGGCGCGGGAGCTGCTTTCCTTCGAGAACGGGCCGGGCGAGATCAGAGGGCCGGTGTTCGGGCATGGGATGCTGGGGCCGCTTGATGATGATCTGACGCGGAATTATGCGGCTGCGGGCGAGAGCGCGATTGGCGAGCGGATCATCGTGCATGGGTCGGTGCTGGATGGCGATGCGCGGCCTGTGTCAGGCGCCTTGCTGGAGGTGTGGCAGGCCAATGCGGGAGGGCGGTATCGGCATAAGAAGGATGGGTATCTTGCGCCGCTGGATCCGAATTTTGGCGGCTGCGGGCGGCTGATTGCCGGGGCGGATGGTAGTTATGCCTTCCGCACGGTGCGGCCCGGGCCATACCCATGGCCCAATGGCGGGAACGATTGGCGACCCGCGCATATCCATTTCTCGATCTTTGGACACGGTTTTGCACAGCGGCTGATCACGCAGATGTATTTCGAGGGCGATCCGCATATCCCGCTTTGCCCGATCGTGAATACAATTCCCGACAAGGCCGCGATTGACCAGCTGACGGCGAAGCTGGATATGGAACACACTGTGCCGATGGATGCGCGGGCTTACCGGTTTGATATAGTCTTGCGGGGGGTGGCACCCTTTGAGAAGAGTACATGAGCCGGTTGAAGGAGAGTGCCAGCCAGACGGCAGGGCCCTATGTGCATATCGGTTGTGTGCCGAGTTTTGCGGGGCTTGGTGGCGAAGATTTGGGGAGCGAGATGCTCTCAGGGGCTGTTGAGGGCGAACGCATTGACATTGAGGGACATGTGTTTGACGGCGATGGTGTAGCCCTTACCGATGCGATGCTGGAAATCTGGCAGGCGGATAGCGTGGGCGGTTTTGACAACCCGGATTTTCCGGGCTGGGGCCGACAGCCGACGGATGGAGAAAGTGGGCTCTTTCGCTTTAAGACGATCCGCCCAGGGCGGCTGGAATGGCCGGGGGGTGGCTTGCAAGCGCCGCATATCGCCTTCTGGATCGTGGCGCGGGGGATCAACCTTGGCCTTCACACACGGATGTATTTTGGCGATGAGGCGGGGGCCAATGTGGAAGACCCGGTGCTGGCGCTGGTCGGCACGCGCCGGGCTGGGCTGGTTGCTCCGCGTGAAGGAGATGCATATCGCTTTGATATCCATCTTCAGGGGGAGAATGAGACGGTGTTTTTTGATGTATGATGTTGCCGGAAAACCGTGCATTCTGTGCTGTGCAATCACCGGTTCCGTGCCGCGGAAGGCGGATAATCCGGCGGTGCCGATCAGCGTGGCCGAGCAGATCGAGAGTGCCCATGAAGCAGTGGAGGCCGGTGCTTCCATCATCCACGCGCATGTCCGCAATGATGATGAGAGCCCTTCGAGCGACCCGGAGAAATTTGCCGCACTGAAGGTGGGGCTGGAGCAGCATTGCCCCGGTGTGATTGTGCAGTTTTCCACGGGGGGCCGCTCGGGCGCCGGTAAGGAGCGCGGGGGCATGTTGGGGCTGCGGCCCGATATGGCTTCGCTGAGTGTTGGTTCCAACAATTTTCCGAGCCGTGTTTATGAGAACCCGCCGGATCTGGTAGCCTGGTTGGCGGGCGAGATGCGCGAGTACGGCGTTGTGCCGGAGGTGGAGGCATTTGATCTCAGCCACATTTTGCAGGCAATCCGGTTGCACGGTGAGGGTATGCTTTACGGCAAGCTTTACGTGCAGTTCGTGATGGGTGTGAAAAACGCGATGCCGGTGGATCGGGCGGTGTTTGATTTTTATGTGGAGGCCATGCGCGACCGTGCGCCGGAGGCTGCGTGGTGTGCTGCCGGGATCGGTGCCGGGCAGGCGGTGGTGAACGAGTGGGCGATTGCAGCGGGCGGGCATACGCGGGCCGGGCTGGAGGATAACGTGCGGCTGGACAAGGTGCGGCTCGCCCCCTCCAACGCGGCCCTGATCGCGCGGGCAGCGGAGATTTGCGCGCGGTACGAGCGACCGGTGGCAAGCTTTGCTGAGGCGCGCGCCATTCTGGGGCTGCGGGCGGCGTGAGTGTGTTCGCGCATCCTTGGATGGGGGGCCTGTTCGGCGATGCCGAGGTGGCCGTGCTGATGGCACCGGAGGCGGATCTGGCGCGGATGGTTGCCGTGGAGGCCGCCTATGTACGAGCCCTTGGGCGTGCCGGTGTGGTGGCCCCGGATCTGGGCGAAGCGGCGGCATTGGCTATTGAAGCGGCGAAGATTGATCCAGGTAACCTTCGGGCCGGTGCTGCTCGCGACGGGCTGGTGGTGCCCAATCTTGTGCGCCAGCTGAAAGAACAGGTTGGCGAGGATCTGCAAGATGCTGTGCATCGCGGGTTGACGTCTCAGGACGTAATGGACACTGCGCTGGTGCTGGGGCTGCGAGAGGTACTGGGTGTTTTCGAGGCGCGTATTGGCCAGCTTATTCTGGCGCTGGAGGAACTGAGTTCTGCACATGGCGCGCGGGTGCTAACGGGGCGCACACGGATGCAGACGGCGGTGGAAATCACCGTGGGCGATCGGGTGAACACGTGGGCGATGCCGCTCAGCGCGCATCTGGACCGGTTGGTAGAGCTGCGCCCGCGCCTTCTGCGCCTGCAGTTCGGAGGGGCGGCGGGCACGCGGGACGCGCTCGGAGAGGCCGGGGAGAAGATTGCGGTAGAACTGGCGGCCGCTCTGGATCTTGGCAATGCGCCCAGAGCCTGGCATGCGATGCGGGACGGGCTTGGCGAACTCGCGTCATGGCTTTCGCTCGTGTCCGGCACGCTGGGCAAGATGGGCCAGGATATCGTGTTGATGGCGCAGCAGGGCGTAGATGAGATTGCGCTTACGGGCGGAGGTGGTTCCTCTGCGATGCCACATAAGGCCAACCCGGTTAAGGCAGAGCTGCTGGTGACGCTGGCGCGTTTCAATGCGGTTCAGCTGGGGGGAATGCATCAGGCACTTGTGCACGAGCAGGAGCGTTCAGGTGCTGCATGGGTGCTGGAGTGGATGATCCTGCCGGAGATGGTGGCGGCCACAGGATGCGGGCTGGCTGGCGGACGGGATGTTGTTGGGGCGATTGAGCGGATCGGAAATGGGACACGCTGACGTTCAGCCCAAGGATCCCCAAGTGATTACCCCTTCGAACGGCTAGTTGCCTGGCAAGGCTTTTGGCAAAGACAACGAGTATTTTCACTCCAGGTACAGATGCAAAAGTGCGATTGGCGCGCGGTTTGCCGGAAGGTGAAATCAGCGCCAGTTATGAGGTTTTAAGTTCCGGTGATGGTGACTGAGCCGCTGCCATCAATCGCTATGAGTTCGAACATCGCATTGCCGCAGACTGAAGAAATCGCCGGATTGAGGGCAATTGTATGCGCAATCCCATAGACTGAAAGCCTATTTAGTCTGTCCTGCCTTCCCAGCCCAAAATACGATCGTTTTCGGCGTTGAGTGGGATTAGAAATATCTGCACCGGCGATCAGTTGATCATTACCGGCCTGACAGCGAAAGTATCCTCGCCGGAGAAGCCTTTGAGGAAATCTGTGCCAAAGCCGCTGCTTCGAAACCCACGCCCTCACACAAGTTTGAGGCCGCCGCATAGATTGTGATTGAACCGTGGTTTTTTAAAGAAGGAGTTGATGTCGAAAACACGGACACGGTCGTTCACTGCTACTGCGCCCGTTTATGACCGGACATGCACCATGGTGTCCTCGTCCTTGTTCACGACCTTTATAGCATGGCCTGTATTTCCGTTGACTATGCCATCGACTAGGAAGGTCATGCCTGCGAAGCCCCCACTACGGATCGCATCATCCGGCGCATCGAGAATCTCACCAACTGCGACTTGAAAGGTGGTTCCTGCTGTATGCCAAGGAAGCTTCCGGATTGGCTGGGAATGAGCGGGGTGGGTATCGCGCTGTCCTTTTCGTAATACTTGTTTGATCAGGATGTGGAGAGCTCGAAAGCTCGCCACAAAGACCGGATCTCAGAAGATGAAATCAGCGTCGGTGATATCACCCGCCGCGCCATTAATCGTGATCGTGCCGGTGCCGCCGAGTGCGGCAAGATCGACGACGGCATTTCCGGCTACAGCCGAGATTGCCAGATTGAGTGTCGCAGCGTGGGCGATGTCGTAGGAGGTGAGATCGATTTCATCCGTGCCGTCTTCCCAGCCGAAGATCCGATCATTGCCCGCGTTGAGCTGGAACTGGAACGTATCCGCCCCGAGGCCGCCGATCAGCTGATCGTTACCTGCGCCGCCATCCATCACGTCATCGCCGGAGAAGCCGTTCAGGAGATCTGCGCCGAAGCCGCCGAGCATCGTATCGTTGCCGCCGCCGCCGCGAATGGTATCGTTGCCACCATCGCCACGTAAGAAATCGTTGCCGGATGCACCCGCTATGAGATCTGCCCCGCCGCCACCAAAGATTGTATCGTTACCGAAACCACCGTTCAGGCCTTCCGCGCCCGTTCCGCCGATCATCCTGTCTGCCCCGGCCTCTCCGAAGACAGTGCCGGTGATCGTACCGCCGCGTCCATCATAGAAATCATTGCCACCATCGAGCGAAACATTGCCCAAGAGCGTTCCGGTGTTGATGATCGTCTCGATACCGTCGCTGCCCTCAATCGCCCGTGGGCCGTTGGTGGCGCGGATGGTGCCTGAATTGATCAGGGTTGAACTGAATGTGGAGCCGCTGTTGAAGAGCACGCCTTCATTCGTTCCACGAATGATGCCGGAATTGACGATAATGGCATTGTCAGCAAGCGATATAACGCCGTTTCCGTCGGACGTGACGAGGCCAGTATTAATGACCGTCTGGTTGTCGCCAGACATATAAAGGCCGTTATTGCCTCCGAAAGCTATACCGTTGTTGACGAGGATACTGCCTGCGCCGTCAATCTGCAGGCCCTCATCCACAGTTCCGGTCGCCATGCCATCGTTTATGATGACGGTGTTCACACCACTGGTTGTGACGCCGTCCGAGCTTCCGAGTACGGAGCCGCCCGAACGAATATGAATGACATTGTTTTCGAAATTTCCGTCTACCGCATCACCGCCTGCCGTGATGACGTCCCCGTCGATATAGAGTGCGGCGCCAATTGCATCGAGTTCGATTGCGTCACCGCTCGCGACGTCTACTACGGCTCCAGCGATGACCTGACTTATTTCATCCGCCACGGTCAAGTTGATAACAGTTGTTCCAGATAGAATTGTATTGATAGGCATTTGGGATCCCCCACTTGTTACGTGCGAAAATTTAACGCATATTAAAGTATCACAAGTTGAGAATAATCACATGTGCTGTATACTATGGAGAACCTGTTGTTTTTGTTGTGAATACAATTATCGCGTGTAAATTATTTGAAGTTGCACGTATCCAGACTGTTAGCCGCGTCGGCGATCACTATCGAACCAATACCGCCCAATGCGCTCAGATCAATCACAGCGTTCGTGCTCTAGGTGCTGATCTCGGTGCTGAGTGCGGCAAACTGGCGATACCATAGGCGGTGATATCGATTGGATATTTGCCGTCTTGTCAGCCCAGAATACGGTTATTGCCTGTGCTGCGATGGATCACCTCGCTGCGCATGCTGCCAATTTGGGTCTCTGTGCCCGCATCGCTGAAGATGATACTGTTGTTCCGGATGTGAGACTGGCGTTCACAAAGAGAAATTGGTGAAGGCTTCAAGCGTTATGGTTCTCTCATTTGCTGGCATGGTCTCTCCTTGCGCTTGAGCGACGGTTTGGATTTTGCTAATCTGTACTTATGTCGGAACGGGGCCGGATTGGCTGGTCCCGGATTATGGAGGACATCAGTCTGACCGAACATACTGAGGCAGCCACGCGTGCTGCATCTGCTCCCGCCACGCAGGCCGGAGCATATCGCGAGAGCGGGTCTCTTCTGGATCTGGTTCTTGCTTCCCTCGAGGATGACAAGGCTGAAGAGATCGTTACGATCGATCTGCGCGGCAAATCCGAGATTGCGGACCATATGGTGATCGCATCCGGGCGTTCGTCACGGCAGGTTGTCTCGATCGCCGAGAAGCTGCGGGACCGGGTGAAGACCCGAACCGGAGAGCCTGCCCGGATGGAGGGCAAGGATGGCGGCGACTGGGTGCTGATCGATTGCGGCGATGTGGTGGTGCATGTATTCCGCCCCGAAGTGCGCGAGTTCTATCAGCTGGAGAAGATGTGGCTGCCTGCGGGCGCTGACGTTTAAGATCCGTTGAGGGTGACCATCTGTGCTGTAGGCCGCCTGCGCGGCGGGCCCGAGGCAGTGCTTGTTTCCGACTACCTGGAGCGGTTTGGCAAAACTGGGCGAGGCTTGGGCCTTGGCCCGGCCGAATGCCGAGAGGTTGAGGACAGGAAGGGGGGCGGTATGATGGCGGAGGCGAAGCTGCTCCGGAGTGCCGTGCCTGAGGGCGCCTACCGGATTGTACTGGATGAGCGCGGGACGGTGCTGAGATCGCCGGAGTTTGCCAAACGACTGGGCGATTTGCGGGATCGGGGCGTGCGGGATGCGGCGTTGATGATCGGCGGTGCGGATGGGCTGGCGAAGGATTTGCGGGCGGAAGCGGATCTCGCGATTTCTTTCGGAGCAATGGTTTGGCCACACATGCTGGTGCGGGTGATGGTGGCCGAGCAGTTGTACCGGGCGGCGTCCATCCTTGCGGGGAGCCCGTATCATCGGGTTTAGGGAGGTTGCCACACGCGCAACGGGAGCCGCGCCTGCCTGACGACCTTGATTCCATGCTCGATTTCAGATTGCCGTTTTCCAGGTTCATTCTTTGTCGGAAGCGGATTACATCTGGTTGCAAAGAGGGAGGGCGCCCATGAAACCTGTCGTGTTGGCTATTCTGGATGGCTGGGGGCTGCGGTCTGAAACCGAGGCCAATGCGGTGGCCTTGGCGGAGACGCCGGTATTTGATCGGCTATGGGAAACCTGCCCGCACACACAGCTTGTGGCGCATGGGAATGCGGTTGGTTTACCCGAGGGGCAGATGGGCAATTCCGAGGTCGGACATACGAATATTGGGGCCGGGCGGGTTGTCTGGATGGATCTGCCGAGGATTGATAATGCGATCAGTGATGGATCCTTTGCCAAAAACCCGGCTTTGCAGGGGTTCATCGAGAAGTTGAAAGTCTCTGACGGGGTGGCGCATCTGGCGGGTCTTGCCTCTCCCGGTGGAGTGCATTCGCATCAGCGCCATATTGCAGAAGCGGCGCGCATGATTTTTGAGGCGGGCGTTCCGGTGAAGGTTCATGCGTTTCTGGATGGCCGGGATGTGGCACCCCGCTCTGCGGTTTCGCAGATTGCGGAATTGGAGGCTGTACTGCCCGAGGCTGCCTTGGCGACGATATGTGGCCGGTTCTATGCGATGGACAGGGACAACCGATGGGAGCGGGTTGAGGAGGCCTACAGGCTGCTGGTGAAGGGGGATGGGGCCACGGCAGAGGACGCTAGAGCGGCGATTGAGGCTGCCTACGTGAAAGATATCACCGACGAATTCATGACCCCGACAGCTTTGCGCGGCTATGCCGGTATGAGCGACGGCGACGGGCTTTTCTTCCTCAACTTCCGGGCGGACCGGGCGCGGGAGATCCTTTCTGCGCTGTGTGCGCCTGGGTTTGACCCATTCAAGACGGGCAGGCGGCCCAATTTTTCCGCTGTTCTAGGGATGGTCGAGTATTCCACTGCGCATAACAGCTTCATGGATGTGATGTTCCCGTCCGAAGAGATTGTGAACACGTTGGGAGCGTATCTGGCGGAGCTGGGGAAGGCTCAGTTCCGGATCGCGGAGACGGAGAAGTATCCGCATGTGACGTTCTTTCTGAACGGCGGAGTTGAAGAGCCTGAGACGAGGGAGGAGCGCTATATGGCGGCGAGCCCCAAGGTGCGGACCTATGATATGCAGCCCGAGATGAGTGCACCGGAGGTAACGGAGCATCTGGTGGGGGCTGTGCGTTCTGGGCGGTACGATCTAATTGTCGTGAATTTTGCTAACCCCGACATGGTGGGGCATACAGGCGATCTTGGGGCCGCGATGATGGCCTGCGCGGCGGTTGATCAGGGTGTTGGGGCTTTGGTTAAGGCGCTTGAGGACGTCGGTGGCGCGATGCTGCTGACGGCAGATCACGGAAATTGTGAAGTGATGGTGGACCCGGAAACGGGCGGGCCGCATACAGCGCACACGCTGAACCCGGTGCCACTTGTTCTGATGGGCGGGCCGGATGGCGCACGGCTGAGCCCGGGTGGCAAGCTCGGTGATCTGGCGCCGAGCCTGTTGCAGCTTATGGACCTACCGCAGCCCGATGAGATGACGGGCACACCCCTGATCGAGATGCCATGATCCGTGCCGCCCTCTTCCTTCTCATTTTGGCCTGGCCTGCTTTGGCAAAGGAAGGCGCTTTGGTGGCTGCTGGGGATGCGCTTGCGCGGGCGGAGGCAGCCCTTGCGGCGGCAGAGGATGCAGAGGACAGGCGTGCTGCCATTTCCGAAGCAGTGCGGGCCTACGAGGAGGGACGGCTGGCCCTGCGGGATGCGATGGTGGCCACAGCTGCCGAGCAGCGTCGCAAGGCACGGCTCTTGCGGGAGGGGAACAAGGATCTCGGCTCCGTTCTGGCAGCATTGCAACAGATTTCAAAGCGCTCAGAGCCTTTATTCATCCTTGGGACGGCTGCGCCGGAAGATGTTGTTCTGGCTGGTATTCTGCTCGACCATGTAAGCGACAGGGCTGCGGCGGAGATGCGGGCGCTGCGGGAGGAACTTGCGGAGCTAGCGGCTCTGAAGGCGCAGGCGCGTGAGATTGACGGGCAAGTCAAAGCCTCCTCCAAGGCACTGGAAACGGCGATTGGGGCGTTGAGCGAAGAGAGTATCCCTGCCGATCTAACTGCGGATATCGGCCAGGATGCTGCCAATCTGAGCGCTTTGGCGATTGCACTGGACGGCGTACCTGCCCCGCTGGCAGGGGGCGGCGCACCAGATACCAAGTTGCCGGTGCCAGTATTGGGCCGGATTACACGCTCTTTTAATGAACCAAATACGGCAGGTGCGCGGCGACCGGGTACTTTTATTGCCGCATCTCCGGCATATTTGGTAAATACACCCCTTTCTGCGACAGTTCGCTTTGCCGGTGTTCTTGACAGTTACGGTCGGGTGGTGATTGTGGAGCCCGACCCCGGTGTACTGTTTGTGTTTGCAGGGCTGGGCGATGTTCTGGTTCAGGCGGGAACAGAGGTAATTGCGGGCACGGGGCTTGGCTTTTTGCCCGGTGTTCACGAAGAGTTTTTGATTGGCGATGCACAGAGAGATAGCGACCTTCGCCAACAATCGCTCTATATAGAGGTGAGAGTGAACGGCACGCCGGTCGATCCGGCCCTGTGGTTCGCATATGAAAACGAGGAATAGACAACCATGAAACGACTTCTTCTTGCGGCTTCCATTGGCACGATTGCCGGTGTTGTGGTGACATCACAGTTTGCCGGGCCGATCGTGGCACAGGAGCTGGACCGCGAGCGGGTGACGTATCAGCAGCTTGATTTGTTCGGCGATATCTTTGAGCGGATCCGCTCTTCCTACGTGGAGGATGTTGAGGAGAAGGATCTGATCGAGAACGCGATTAACGGGATGCTCTCTTCGCTTGATCCACATTCCAGCTATCTTCCGCCCGATGATTACAGCGACATGCGCGTGCAAACGAAAGGCGAATTCGGCGGGCTTGGAATCGAGGTAACGCAGGAAAACGGCTTTGTGAAGGTCGTGTCTCCCATCGACGATACGCCTGCGGCACGAGCCGGCGTGCAGGCTGGTGATCTGATTTCCCACGTGGATGGGGAACCGGTGCTTGGGCTGAACCTGAATGAGGCCGTGGATCTGATGCGGGGGCCTGTGGGCTCCGATATTCTGATCACGATTGTGCGGGAAGGCGAGGAAGAGCCTTTCGATCTGACGCTGACGCGCGACACGATCAAGATCTCCGCCGTGCGCGGCCGCGTGGAAAGCAATGCGGTTGTGCTGCGGGTGACAACGTTCAATGAGCAAACTTTCCCCAACCTCGAAGCAGAGCTTGAAAAGCGCGTGGAAGAGTTAGGGGGCATGGAGAATGTGAACGGTTTCGTGTTGGATCTGCGCAACAACCCGGGCGGATTGCTGAACCAGGCGATCTATGTTTCCGATGCGTTCCTTGAAGCAGGTGAGATCGTCTCCACCCGCGGGCGGGATCCGCGCAACAGCGACAGGTACAATGCAGAGGCCGGGGATCTGGCCGAGGGCAAGCCTATTGTGGTGCTGATCAACGGCGGTTCTGCTTCGGCTTCCGAGATTGTGGCGGGCGCGTTGCAGGACCATCGCCGTGCGGTTGTTGTGGGCACGAAGAGTTTCGGCAAGGGCTCCGTTCAGACGATTGTGCCCTTGCAGGGCAGTGGTGCGATGCGGCTGACGACGGCGCGGTACTACACGCCATCGGGGCGGTCCATTCAGAATCTCGGCGTGGCGCCGGATATTATTGTGGAGCAGCGCCCTCCGGTTGTTGAGGAAGAGGACGAGGGGGACAGCGTTGCCAACCGTGGGCGTTCCGAGGCGGATCTGCGTGGCACGCTTTCCAATGACAGCTTGAGCGAAGATGAGTTGCAGTTGCTGGAGGAAGAGCGTGATGAAGCGGAAGCTGCGGCGAAGCAGCGGGCGGATGATCAGCAATTGGCCTATGCTCTGGACGTTTTGCGCGGACTTTCGGTGCTGAGCCAGCTGGAGCAGTAAGCCTTTTGATTTAAATGAGTTAGAGGAAGCCGGGGTGTGATGCCCCGGCTTTTTTGCGCCGTGAAGAAGGAGATTTGCATGACGCCGGAAGAGATTAAGGAGCTGCCTTACAGGCCCTGCGTCGGACTGGTGGTTCAGAACGCGGATGGGCTGATCTTCGCGGGTGAGCGGATTGATACGCCGGGGGCCTGGCAGATGCCGCAGGGCGGTGTCGACAAGGGAGAGGATGCGCAGACGGCGGCTTTGAGGGAACTGGTGGAGGAGACGTCCATCATACCTCAGGCCGTTGATATCATTGGCGAAACGGTGGACTGGCTGCGCTATGATCTGCCGGTCGAGGTGATCCCGAACCGCTGGGGCGGCAGGTATCGGGGGCAGGAACAGAAGTGGTTTTTGCTGTCTTTTCTGGGCGTTGACGCTGATATCCGGCTGGAGACGGCGGAGCCTGAATTTGCGCGGTGGCAGTGGATGGCGGCGGCGGATTTGCTGGAGAGTATCGTGCCCTTCAAACGGGATTTGTACGGGCAGGTTTTCCGGGAATTCGGCCTTTAGGGCCTGTTCTATATTCATAATAGTACATTGATTTTAAAGAGAACTTTAGACCGGAGGTGCGTATCTCCTTTCCTAAGATTTCTGCGGCAATTCGGCCCTGAATGCTGCCTTTTTAGTGTGCTGACGCTGATCTTGGAAATTGCGCAGTAACGCGGACCGGCGGTGGATCTGATTGGCGAGCAGGGCTTTTAACCATGGTTGGGTTTGGTACGGGTTTGGTATGGTTTTGGGAGTGCAAGGCGTTCGGGATTGGCCGTTTTGCGCGAGAGTGTTAACGGCGTTGGGTTACGGGATTGATTACCTCTGTGCGATGCGGCTTTGGGAGGTAACGGGATTGATTACCTCGAACTGAGTAGGCTTTTGATGTGACGAACGGGTGTTTCCGAGATTTTCCGGGCTCGTTTTGGCCTCTGCCAGACACGGCACCGAAGGTTCGGATCAGTGCCACGGGGTGCTCGGCTTTGTCCTCCGCTCTCGCGCGCTTGGTACGCCTGAAAATGATGAGTTTCGTTTGCTGGACGTTTGCTGCAAGGCAGCGGAATTAAGCGATGACTGGGCGGTGTGCGGCACAGGGTAACGGGATCTATTGCCTCGCAGATAGGTGTACGATGTGCAGCTATGTTCGGTAAGTCCCCATTTCCGGAGCTGCCAAGAAATCCTTACCCGCCCGGAGCCAAGGCGGAGCCGCCGGGCAGCGCCTGCTCGCCCCACCGGGCTGGCGCTTGGTTGATGTTGGCGCGGCGGTTGGTGGGAGGAGAACTTGGCTGGCATAAAGTGTGCTGAAGGGCATCGGAGCGCCATCCTGCGGGCAGGCACTGCCCGTCTCCCCTCAAGCTCAGGGCGGCTTTCTCAGCCCGGGAGGTCGGCCGCTTTTATCATCGGGAAGAACATGTTTTCGGAGCGCACTCCGAACCAGTTTTCGCCCTGATGGGGGGCTGTTTCGCCGAGATCGACGAGACGGTAGAAGCTTTTACGGTCTATCAGGGCCTCCAAGTTGCGGCGGATGTGGATGTAGGGGCTGGGTTCGCCCTCATCATCCAATTCCACGCGGATGGGGTGATCGGGGCCTGCTGTTGCCTGATCTTCCGTGAGGGTTGTGAAGGTGAGGGATTGGGCGGGGCCGGTTCCTGCTACCTCGAAATCCACGGCGAGGAAGGGGGCATCTTCGACCGTTATGCCAACCTTCTCGACCGGAGTGACCAGAAAATAGGCATCGCCCTCGCGTTTCAGGATTGAGGAGAAGAGTTTGACGAGAGGTTTGCGGCCGATTGGTGTGCCGAGATAGAACCATGTGCCATCGCGTGCGATACGGATATCGAGATCGCCACAGAAGGGTGGATCCCAGAGGTGGACGGGCGGCGGGCCCTTGGTGCTGGCGGCTTTTGCGGCGGCAGCGAGGCCCTCTGCATCCGGGGTAACGGTTTTCTGACTGGACATGAGACCACCCTTCGACTTGATCCTAGAGGCATAAGCCTACATCTTGAGGTGAAGTATAGCGGCCGGGCGGATGGTGACCAGCGGCAGCAAGTGTAAAAGGAGCCCCCGCCTGATGACCGAAACTGATCTTGCAGACCAGATGGAAGCAACTTCCGATGCTTTGGCGCGTGCCCAGGCAATGGTGGCCCGGCGTGTGATCGGGCAGGAGAAAGTGGTCGATCTGACGCTGACCTCACTGCTGTGCGGTGGGCATGCGTTGCTGGTGGGCGCACCCGGATTGGCCAAGACGCGGCTGGTGGAGGCGCTGGGCACCGTGATGGGGCTGAGTGCGAACCGGATCCAGTTCACGCCGGACCTCATGCCTTCCGATATTCTGGGCGCTGAGGTGCTGGAAACGGGGCCCGATGGCTCACGTACCTTTAAATTCATTGAAGGTCCGGTGTTTTGCCAGCTTTTGATGGCGGATGAGATCAACCGGGCGAGCCCGCGCACACAATCTGCTTTGCTGCAGGCGATGCAGGAGAAGCGGGTGACGATTGCGGGGGCCGAGCGGGTGCTGGAAGCGCCGTTTCATGTGCTGGCGACGCAGAACCCGATTGAGCAGGAGGGCACGTATCCCCTGCCCGAAGCGCAGCTGGACCGGTTCCTTGTGCAGATCGATGTGGATTATCCGGACCGCGATGCGGAGCGGGATATTCTGCTGGCAACGACAGGTGCGGAAGATGCGCAGGCGGAGGCCGTTTTTGATGCGGCGAGCCTGATTGCGGCGCAGAATATGATTCGCCGGATGCCGGTGGGCGAGAGTGTGGTAGAGGCCATTCTGGATCTCGTGCGCGCCGCTCGGCCCGGGACCGCCGATGGGAACCACGCGATTACGGATGCGATTTCCTGGGGGCCGGGGCCACGGGCTGCGCAATCCCTGATGCTGAGCGTGCGAGCGCGGGCCTTGATGAGCGGGCGGCTGGCGCCTTCGATCGAGGATGTGGCGGCGCTGGCGCATCCTATCCTCGTGCACCGGATGTCGCTTGGGTTCGCGGCACGGGCCGAGGGGCAGACGCTGGACGGTGTGATTGCCCGTTTGGTGGAGGTGACGCTTGACCGGGACGTTGCTGCGTGACGATTTCTCCCTCTGAACGCGCCAAGACGGCTGTTCTGCTCCGCCGCGATTCCGAGAAGATCGCGGGATCTCTGCCGCCTTTGCTGGCGGAAGCGGAGCGGCTGGCGTTTACGGTGGCGATGGGGGTGCATGGGCGCAAGCGTGCCGGGATTGGCGAGAATTTCTGGCAATATCGCCGGGCGATGCCGGGCGATGTGCAGACGGCGGTGGATTGGCGACGCTCCGGCCGCTCTGACGAGATGTATATCCGCGAGATGGAATGGGAGGCGGCGCAGACCGTCTCTATCTGGGCTGATGACGCGGCGGCGATGGACTACAAGGGGCCGAAAGCGCCGCGCACCAAGCGGGACCGGGCGGTATTGCTGGCTTTGGCGCTTTCGGTTTTGCTGGTGAAGGCCGGGGAGCGTGTGGCTTTGCTGGGCACCAACGCGGCGCAACCGCGCACTGGCGAGAACCAGCTTCAGCGGATGGCGATGGCCTTGGCCGAGGAGAACCCGGACAGGCTGGATTACGGTGTGCCGCCCATGGCGCGGTATGCGGTGAGCGGGCGGGCGGTTTTCCTCTCTGATTTCATGGGCGCGCGGGATGATGTTTTCCCCGCGCTGACGCATGCTGCGGACAGGAATGTGGCGGGCTGCTTTGTGCAGATTGTGGATGATACGGAAGAGGTGTTCCCCTTTGACGGGCGGACGATCTTTCAATCCGTCGGCGGCACCGTGGAGTTCGAGACGCAGCGGGCCAAGGCTTTGCGGGAGGCGTATCAGGAGCGTCTGGCGGAGCGGCGTGAAGCGCTGGAGGTGATGGCGCGGCGGACGGGTTGGCGCTGCCTTGTGCACCGGACATCGGAGAGCCCGCGCAAGGCGCTCTTGTGGCTTTACATGGCAATCGGCGGGTTGAAGTAGATGTTGACGGTTGGCCCCATCGCGTTTCTTGCGCCGCTGTTGTTGGTAACACTGGCCATTCTGCCCGTGCTCTGGTGGTTGCTGCGGGCTGTGCCGCCTGCGCCGGCCAAGCGCGCGTTTCCGGGGGTGCGGCTGCTTTTGGGCCTGCTTGATCCGGAGCGGATGCCGGAGAAGACCCCGTGGTGGCTGCTGCTTTTGCGGATGGTGGCTTTGGCGGCGGCGATCCTCGCCTTTGCCAATCCGATCCTGAACCCCGAGACGCAATCCCGTGGCACCGGCCCGTTGGTGGTGCTGATGGATGGGGGCTGGGCCAGTGCCCCGCGCTGGGCCGCGCGGCAGGCGCGGGTGGAGGATGTGCTGGATCAGGCCGCGCGGGCCGGGCGGCCGACAGCGCTCGTTTCGTTAAGCGCCGGTGTTCCGGCGGGCGAGGGGCTGCCGTTTCGCGATGCGCAGGATTGGATGACGCGGGTAACCGGATTGCAGCCGGAGGCCTGGGCGCCGGACAGGGCGGCTTTTGGCGAATGGCTTGATGCGGCGGATGTGGATGGGTTTGAGACGATCTGGCTGACGGATGGGTTGGAGAGCGAAGGTGACACCGCGTTTCTGGCAGCTTTGCAGGCAAAGGGCAGTGTGACGGTGATCCGCGATGACGCGGACCCGATGGCGCTGACGGCTCCGCGTTTCGAAGATGGGGCGGTGCGGGCCGAGATTTTGCGGCAGAACGGGACGATCCGCCCCTCTGTGCGGGTTGCGGCTTTGGGGCCGGACCCGAACGGGATCGAGCGGGTATTGGGCGAGACGCGCGTGATTTTCGAGGGCGAGGGCACGGCCACGTATGTGGTGCTGGACCTGCCGATTGAGCTGCGCAATCGGGTAACGCGGCTGGTGTTGCCCGAGCACCGCTCCGCCGGGGGTGTGGTGCTGACGGATGACGGGCTGAAGCGGCGGAAGGTTGGCATTCTGGCGGGGGGCACGGAAGAGGAGACGACGCGGCTCGTCTCTCCGCTGTTTTATATTTCCAAGGCTTTGGAGACGAGTGCGGACCTGATAGAGGCGCCGTTGACGGATATTATCTCTGCCGCGCCGGATGTGATTGTGCTGGCAGATATAGGCACGTTTGCAGAACCGGAGCGGGAGGCGCTGGAGACTTGGGTGGATTCGGGCGGTTTGCTGATCCGCTTTGCCGGGCCACGGCTGGCGCGGAGCGGTGAGGGCCAGCTGGAGGAAGATCCGCTTTTGCCTGTACGCCTGCGTGCCGGAGGCCGGGCTGTGGGCGGCACGATGAGTTGGGGCGCGCCCAAACAGTTGCGTGCCTTTCCCGAGGCGAGCCCGTTTTTCGGATTGCGGTTGCCCGATGATGTCTCCGTTTCCAGCCAGGTGATGGCACAGCCCGATCCCAACCTGCCGGAGCGCGTAATCGCAGCGTTGGAGGACGGGACCCCTTTGGTAACCGGCCGCGCGGAAGGCGATGGACGCGTCGTGCTGTTCCATGTGACGGCCAATGCCGACTGGTCCAACCTGCCGCTTTCCGGCCTTTTCGTGGAAATGCTGGAGCGGCTGGCCGTCAGCACGCGCGCGCGGGTCCCCGATGCCGAAGCGCTTGAGGGGCAGACATGGGTGCCGGTTTCGGTGCTGGACGGTTTTGGTGCGTTGCAGGAGCCTTCCTTGCTGGCGGGTGTGGAAGGGGCTCGGCTGGCCGAGGCGCGGCCCGGGCCGGACATGCCGCCCGGGATTTACGAGGCGGGTGAGCAGCGCTATGCGCTTAATCTTTACCGCACGGGCGATAGCATTGCCCCATTGGGCGACTTGCCGCTTGGTGTGACTGTTGAGGAGATGGGCGTGGTTGCGGAAACAGTTCTGAAGCCGTGGTTGCTGGCGGCGGCGCTGATGATCCTGCTGGTGGATATCATCGCGACGCTGTGGCTCGGCGGGCGGCTGACGGGGCCGCGCGTAGTGAAGGGCGGCACGATTGCTCTGCTGGCCCTTGGGCTCGGGGTGCTTGGTGCGCCCTCTGCGGAGGCACAGGAGGGTGACGATGCGGCGGTGCTCTATGGCACCAGCGAGACCGTGCTGGCCTATGTGGAAACCGGTGATGCGGAGGTTGATGCGATCAGCCGTGCCGGGCTTTCGGGCCTCAGCCGGGTATTGACGCGGCGCACGGCGATAGAGCCTGCGGAACCTGTTGCGGTGAACCTCGAAAACGATGAGATTGCCTTCTACCCTTTCCTCTACTGGCCGATCAGCGAGCGGCAGGCAGTGCCTTCGGATGCGGCTTACGGGCGGCTGAATGCCTATCTGCGATCCGGCGGCATGATCCTGTTTGATACCAAGGATGCCAATCTTGGCGGGCGGCTGGGCGCTGGCACGCCCAATGGGCGGATGTTGCAGCGGCTGGCGGCAAAGCTGGATGTGCCCCCTCTGGAGCCTGCGCCGGATGACCACGTTTTGACGCGGACATTCTATTTGTTGCAGGATTTTCCGGGACGTTTTGCGGGCCGTGAGATCTGGGTGGAGGCGATGCCGGATATCGAGGAGGTAGAGGGGATGCCCTTCCGAAACCTCAATGACGGTGTGACGCCGGTGATTATCGGGGCGAACGATTGGGCTGGAGCCTGGGCCGAGGATGCGCGCGGCAATCCGATGCTGCCCGTGGGGCGCGGCACCGGCGGTGCGCGGCAGCGGGAGATGGCGTATCGGTTTGGCGTGAACCTGATTATGCATGTGATGACAGGCAATTATAAATCCGATCAGGTGCATGTGCCCGCGTTGCTGGAGAGGCTGGGCAACTGATGGAATTCACCGCGATCAGCTTTTCCCCCATTCTGCCGTGGCCGTTGATTGCGGTTTTGGCAAGCGCATCTTTGGTTTTGGTGGCCTTTGCGCTGTGGCGCGGGCTGGCCGGTTGGTGGCTGCGGGGCTTTGCGGCACTGGTGCTGGTGGTGGCCCTGGCCGAGCCTTCGCTGAAGCAGGAAGAGCGGGATCTTCTGGGCGATATCGCTTTTCTGGTGATCGACGAGACGGACAGCCAGGGGATTGATATTCGCCCGGAGCAGATTGCCGAGGCCCGCGGCCTGCTGAGCGAGCGGATCGCCACCGCTTCGGCCGATGCGCCGCTGGATTTGCGCGAGGTGCGGGTGACGAACCAATCGGGCGATGCGGCGCAGCGGGGCACGCTTTTGCTGAGCGCGTTGGCCGAGGCGGCGGCCGAGGTGAGCCCCGACAGGATTGCCGGGGCCGTGATCGTGACGGACGGGCAATTGCATGATGTGGAGGCGATGGCGGAGTTTCCGGCACCCGTGCACACGCTGCTGACCGGGCGCGAGGACGAGTGGGACCGGCGGATCGTGCTGAAGACAGCGCCGAGTTTCGCGATTGTGGGCGAAGAGCTGGAATTGCAGCTGATCGTGGAGACACTAGGCGATGCCCAGGCGAGTGAGCTGGTGCCGCTGTTTCTTTCATTGAACGGCGAGGATCCGGCGGTTTTTCAGGTGCCGGTGAATGAGCTGGTGACGGTGCCCTTGGAGTTGGATCGGGGCGGATTGAATGTGCTGCAGATCACCGTGCCGAGCGAAGAGGATGAGCTGACGGCGCGCAACAATGCGGCGATCGTGACGATCAACGGCATCCGCGACAGGCTGCGCGTGTTGCTGGTTTCCGGCGAGCCTTATGCTGGCGAGCGGACGTGGCGGAACATTTTGAAGAGCGATCCGGCGGTGGATCTGGTGCATTTCACCATTCTGCGCCCACCCGAAAAGCAGGATGGTGTGCCGGTTTTCGAGCTTTCGCTGATTGCCTTTCCGACGCGCGAACTGTTCATGGACAAGGTGGATGAGTTCGATTTGATCATCTTTGATCGGTATCGGCGGCGGGGGGTTCTGCCCTCGCTTTATATCGATAATATCCGGCGATATGTGGAGGATGGCGGCGCTGTGCTGATCGCTTCGGGCCCTGCCTTTGCGGGGGCGGAGAGCCTTTACCGCACGCCTTTGCGGGATATTCTGCCCGCAGCACCCACGGCGCGGGTGTTCGAGGAGGGGTTCACGCCTCTGATCTCTGAACTCGGTGCGCGCCATCCGGTGACGCGCGGGCTGGAGGCCTATGCGCCGCGCCCGAGTGCGGAAGATGGCACGCCCGGCTGGGGCCGCTGGTTCCGCATGATCGAGATGGAACAGGAGAGCGGGCATGCGGTGATGGAGGGGCCGGATGGGCGCCCCCTGCTGGTGCTGGATCGCCCCGGTGAGGGCCGGATTGCGATGCTGGCCTCTGATCAGGCGTGGCTCTGGTCGCGCGGTGTGGAGGGCGGCGGGCCGAAGAGCGAGCTGCTGCGGCGGCTTGCGCATTGGCTGATGCAGGAGCCGGAGTTGGAAGAAGAGGTGCTGGTGGCCGAGCCGGATGGCGTGGATATCACGGTAACGCGCCGTTCTCTCGGGGATGCGGTGGGCGACGTGGTGGTGACGATGCCGAGCGGGGAGACCGAAAGCCTTGCGCTGACGGAAGTGGCACCCGGCGTGTGGCAGACGCGGTTCCCGGCACCGGAAAACGGGATTTACCGTTTGCTGGAAGGCGAGACGGAAACGGTGACGGCGGTGGGGCCTGCGGCACCGAAGGAATTCGAGAATCCGATCTCAACCGGAGCTTTGATGGAGCCTTTGAGCGATGCCACGGGGGGCGGGATCCTGCGGCTGGCCGACGGCGTGCCGAATATCCGCCGTGTATCCGAAGGCCGGGTTTCCAGCGGGCGCAACTGGGTCGGGCTGACCCGGCGCGAGGCCTATGATGTGCGCGATATCCGCCTGACGCCGCTGGCGCCGGGCTGGCTTATGCTGCTTCTGGCGGGCTCTCTGGTGTTCATCGCCTGGCGGATCGAGGGCCGGTAGACCGCTCCCGCACCGCGCTGCCCGTTGCGCAGCCCACCCTCCCACCCCTGCGCAACGATCAGCGCGGTGCGGGAGCTTGAACGGCAGGTTTTGGATTCTGTGCATGCCGGGCTTCTTTGGGCAGTGGCATCGTTATGGATATTGGCGGTCCGCATTGGATTTTGATCGCAAGCACCCTGCTTCGCCTGTCACCGGCGGGTATGCGGCTGGTGATTTTCGGGGGTGAGGGTAGGGCGTTCCGCCCGGCTACCGGGTTGTGACGAGGCGGTAGCCGCAATCGCATTCATCGAGGGTGGCCAGTTCGGAATACCGCTCCGCCCATGTGCCGCTTTCGAGATCTTTCTCCAGTCTCTTCAAGCCAGCGGAGACATCGCCCACGGCCCAGAAGGAGGACATTGCAGCCCTGACCTGAGGATCAAGATAGGCTGCGGGCCGACGCCAATAGGCGCTTTGGAACCCGTCGATACAATCGTGTGGAATGGGTACGGCAGATATCTCGACAGGCCCGAGCCACTTTTCATAATCGGTGATGCGGGGCATCTGCCCTTCGTCCAGCGTCACAAGTTCCGGGATGTAATCTGTAAGCCAGAAACCACGGAAAGCCGGATCATACGTGAGGATCACAATGGGGCCCCGCGTGACGCGGCGCATTTCCCGGAGGCCCTTTTCCTTATCTGACCAGTGGTGGATGGTGAGGATCGCCATGGATGCGTCGAAAGTATTGTCATCGAAGGGCAGGTTTTCTGCGGAGCCCTGTATGGCGGTCGCGGCTGAAGCCGGGCGCTGGCGTATCATTTCCAGTGAAGGCTCAACTGCCGTGACGTTCCTGTCTGCCGGCTCATACGATCCGGCACCCGCGCCGACGTTCAGCACCGCTTTGGCAGGGCCAAGCGCGTTGCTGATGACATGTTCGATCCGAGGATCGGGTTTGCGCAGATTGGCGTAGTTGAGGCCGATTGTATCGTATGACGCTTTCATGCTGCCTCGTATCACGGCGCGGTGCGGCTGTCAGCAGTGCGGTATCCGTGGCCCCTTTGGTGTGGGGCCACGGCGCTGCTTCAGGCGGCGATATCAACTGGATGTTGCGTGCGAAAGCCCACGGCGAGCCTGTTCCAGATGTTGATTGTGCCGATGGCGATGCTCAGCTTCGTGATCTCCGCCTCCGAGAAATGTGCGCGCATATCTTCAAAGGCATCGTCTGGTGCGCCGGATGTGCTGAGATTGGTGAGGGCTTCCGTCCAGCCGAGGAGGGCGCGTTCGCCGGGGGTGAAGACCGTGGCTTCTTGCCAGACGCAGACGAGGGCTATCCATTGTTCGCTCAGCCCGTCCCTTCTGGCCTCCTTGGTGTGCATATCGACGCAGAATGCGCAGCCATTGATTTGCGAGGCGCGGAGTTTCAGCAAGTGGATCAACCGGGGATCGAGGCCGGATTGGCTCGAGACATATTGCTCCAGTCCGAGGACGGCCTGAAATGCCTCCGGTGCGGCTTTCATGTAATCGAGGCGTGCGTGCATTGCTGTCTCCTTTTCAGCTTGGGGTTTTGGGTTTGGACTGGCGCATATGGCCTTTGAAAAAGGCGCAACCGCGCGCTGCTATGGAGCCGTCATCTTCTCGCATCACCTGCGCATTGAGTGCAGCGACGGTGACGGTGCGAAGTTCGCTGCGGTAGGCCCGCTCCGCCCGCAGCATGGCGGCGTTGATCTGGCAGGGGGCGGTAAAGCGCTTGGCGGGCAGGGGGTTGGGGCCGTTCTGGCGGATTTCCTTGCAGCGGAAGGCAGGCTCCGGCCCTTCTACGGCGAGGACAATATCGAGGAGGGTGATCTCATCGGGCTTCTGGGCGAGACGGTAGCCGCCCTTTGGCCCGGGCAGCGTTTCGAGGATACCAGCGACCGAGAGCGCCTGGAGGTGCTTGAGCAGGTAGCTGGCCGAGACGCCGTGAAATTCCGCAAGGGCTGCGGCCGAGAGGAGCCCACCTTGCGGCAATGCGGCCAGAAGCGTGACCGAATGGATTGCCTGCTCAACGCCGTCACCCAGTTTCATCTCTCACCTGCTTTCGAATCATGGATAATTTTTATCCGCGATTACCCGAAAGATCAAGGAGTCTTTCGCCGGGTCGCTACATCCGGCTGGCCCCCGAAAGGGAGAGGTGGGGCATATTCCTGTAGCGCTCCTCCAAGGGAGCGAAGAGCGCGTGCAGATCGCCGATGCGGGCCGACGGATCATTGCTTGAGACGCGTAGTGTGGTGAGGGCCGGATGCTGAGCGGCCTCGGGGGATGTCTGCTCAAAATGAAGATCTGCAAAGAGAGCGCTGGTGAAAGGGTGCTGCCAGACCATGAGACGGCTGCGGCCCTTCGTGATATCATTTCCCGGGCCGCTGAGGGAGATGATCCATTTCTCATCGCCGAGATCCTGAGCGCTGGGCAGGAGGGATTGGGCGGCTGCCTGAACCGTGAGGTTTTCGATATCGGAGAGATCAGCCGCCGTGAGAATGCCTTGCTGATGTTCCCGCAGGCCGTCCTGCTCTGCGACAGCGATCACATCCTGCTCGAAGTTTCGCTCCACCCTTGCGGACGTGGTGGCGGTGGGAAAGCGGAGCAGCCCCTTCTCGTTCTTTGCGTAATCGCCCGCGAGATAATAGACGTATTCGCCCATGGGTTCGATCTCCCAGAAGAGACCCTCGTAGGTGGCAGGTTCGGTATTTTGCGGATCGGTGTCCACCCAGATGGGAAGGGAAAGCGGGGCCGGTGTGATGCCGACTGTGGAGAGATTTGCCTGCGGCCTTGCTGCCAGATTAATCTCATGCGAGGCCGGAGAGCGGGCTTTGGCGGTTTTGTTACCGAAGAGGGATGCAAGTGTACGGCCGATCATTATTGTCTCCGGTTTTGGGGTTTGAGAAGACTGAAGACGAATATCTGCCGGAGCAAGCTCTGTCTGCCCGGAACCTGGTTTCGGAAAAGATGCCGCAGCCCAGGATTAGGACTCGCCAAAACGCGAAATTGGTAATATAAAATGACCAATATTTAGATTTGGGAGATCGCGATGCAGATGCCGGAGCCGAATGCAGCCATTCTGAGTGGCAAGGCAGCGATTGTGGCCAAGCTGCGGATGATCCTGCCGGAAGATGCCGTGATCCATGACCCGAACGAGACGCGGGCCTATGAATGCGATGGGCTTTCGGCTTACCGCTGTCAGCCTTTGGCCGTGGTTCTGCCCGCCAATACTGAGGAGGTGGTAGCGGTTCTGAAGCTTTGCCATGCGGAGGGTGTGCCAGTGGTGCCGCGCGGCTCGGGTACATCCCTTGCAGGAGGTGCCTTGCCGACCGAGGACAGCATTATTCTGGGTGTGGCCAAGATGGCTGATGTGCTGGAGACGGATTACGCGAACCGGGTGATCCGGGTGCAATCGGGGCGGACGAACCTTTCCGTGACAGGGGCCGTGGAGGAGGAAGGCTTTTTCTATGCGCCGGATCCTTCAAGCCAATTGGCCTGTGCAATTGCAGGCAATATCGCGATGAATTCCGGCGGGGCGCATTGCCTGAAATACGGGGTGACGACGAACAACCTTCTGGGCGTGAAGATGGTGACGATGGAGGGTGAGGTTGTCGAGCTTGGTGGGGCGCATCTTGAAGCGTCTGGCTATGATCTGCTCGGGCTGATCTGCGGATCCGAGGGACAGCTTGGCGTGGTGACGGAGGCGACGCTGCGCATTCTGGCCAAGCCCGAGGGCGCACGGCCCGTGCTGATCGGCTTCTCCTCCAGTGAGGTTGCGGGGGCGTGCGTATCAGACATCATCAAGGCGGGTGTTCTGCCTGTGGCGATGGAGTTTATGGATCAGATGTGCATTCGCGTGTGCGAGGATTTTGCGGGAGCGGGGTATCCGGATGTACCTGCGCTGCTGATCGTGGAGGTCGAGGGCTCGGAGAGCGAGATTGACGAGCAACTGGAGAAGATTGCCAAGATCGCCGCTACGCATGACCCGCTGGAGTTTCGCCAGAGCCAGAGTGCCGAGGAGAGTGCGCTGATCTGGAAGGGGCGGAAATCGGCCTTTGGCGCGATGGGGCAGATCAACGATTACATGTGTCTTGATGGCACGATCCCGGTGAACCAGTTGCCATTCGTCTTGCGCCGGATCGGAGAGTTGAGCGCGGAATATGGACTGGATGTGGGCAATGTGTTCCACGCCGGTGACGGTAATATGCACCCGCTGATCCTCTTTGATGCCAACAAACCGGGTGATCTGGAGACCTGTGAGGCATTGGGTGCGGAGATCCTGAAGCTGTGTGTGGAGGTTGGCGGCTGCCTGACGGGCGAACATGGCGTGGGCGTGGAAAAGCGGGATCTGATGGATACGCAATATGCCCCTGCCGATATCGAAGCGCAGCTTGATGTGAAGGATGTGTTTGATCCGGCTTGGCTTCTGAACCCGGCGAAGGTGTTCCCGCTGGACAGCACCGCATCGCGCCGGGCGGCCTGAAATCCGGAAAATTGTCACTTTTGGCGGGCGATTTAGCGCCCCGTCGCGTTGAAAGAGAGCGCCATGTCGATCTATCCTCAGACGGAACAGGAGCTTGCCGAAGCGATCAAGGTCACGAAGGTGCCTTTGAAGATCGCCGGTGGAGGCTCCCGCAGTGGGTTGGGGCACCCGGTTGAGGCAGAGATGCTGGGCCTGGGGGGGTTAACCGGTATTTCGCTTTATGAACCGGGTGCTCTAACATTGGTGGCGGCGGCAGGAACGCCGCTTGCCGAGATCGAGGCGGCGTTGGCAGCGGAAGGCCAGCGGCTGCCCTTTGAGCCGATGCTTCACAGTGCCTTGTATGGAACGAATGCTGCCACGACGATTGGCGGCGTGGTGGCTGTGGCCGCTGCCGGGCCGCGGCGCATTCAGGCAGGCGGGTGCCGTGACAGCCTGATCGGCGTGCGTTTTGTGAACGGCAAGGGCGAGATCATCAAGAACGGTGGCCGCGTGATGAAGAACGTGACGGGCTACGATCTGGTGAAGCTGATGGCAGGTAGTTTTGGCACATTGGGCGTGCTGACGGAGGTGGCCTTCAAGGTGCTGCCTGCGGCAGAGGCCGTGAGCACTGTCGTGATCGAGGGGCTGGATGATGCAGCGGCAGTGGCTGCAATGTCCGAGGCGCTGGGCTCTCCTTTCGATATTTCCGGTGCGGCACATCTGCCGGGCGATACCGCGCGCACGGTGCTGCGACTGGAAGGGCTTGCAGGCTCCGTCGCCTACCGAGCGGGCAGGTTGAGCGAGATTTTAGGCACCTATGGCCCAGTGCAGGTGATGGAGGATCAGGCCAAGGTGGCGGCATTATGGGCCGACATCCGGGATGCGGGGATGCTGGCGGATGGACAGGGCTCTGTCTGGCGTATCTCTGTGAAGCCGAGCGACGGGCCTGCAGCAAGGGCTGCATTGGGCAGGGAAGCGGTTGCATTCTATGATTGGGGCGGTGGGCTTTTGTGGGCGCGCGTGGCCGAGGGGCGCGATGTGCGGGCGGCTTTGGCCGGTATTGCGGGCCATGCCACTCTGGTGCGCGGCAGTGATGCAGAGAAGGCAACCCACGGCGTGTTTCACCCCGAGGTTGCCCCTCTCGCGCGGATCAGCGCGGGGCTGCGCGCGAAGTTCGATCCAAGCGGCATTCTCAACCCCGGTTTGATGACGGGTGCAGCGCATGTTCCGGCGTGATCTCAGGTAAGGATTTCCTTCATGCAGACGAACTTTTCTCCTGAGCAGTTGAAAGAGCCTGCCATCCAGCGTTCCAACGAGGTGTTGCGGACGTGCGTGCATTGCGGGTTCTGCACGGCGACGTGCCCGACATATCAGGTATTGGGGGATGAGCTGGATAGCCCGCGCGGGCGGATTTATCTGATCAAGGATATGCTGGAAAGTGGGCGGCCTGCGGATGAGAAGACGGTTAAGCATATTGACCGGTGCCTGAGCTGCCTTGCCTGCATGACGACCTGCCCTTCGGGCGTGCATTACATGCATCTGGTGGATCATGCGCGGGAGTATATCGAAGAGACGTATAAGCGGCCTTTTACGGACAGGGCTTTGCGTTGGATTTTGGCGCGGATTTTGCCCTACCCCACGCGCTTCCGCTTGGCGCTTCTGGGAGCGAAGATCGGGCGGCCCCTAGCGCCCCTGATGCCGGATGCGCGGCTTAAGGCGATGCTGGAGATGGCACCGAAGACGATCCCCACACCGAGCCTGATGGAAGAGCCGCAGGTGCATCCCGCGCAGGGTGAGCGCAAGAAGCGCGTGGTGCTGATGACGGGTTGTGCGCAGCGGGCGTTGAACACGGATATCAACGAGGCGACCATTCGGCTCCTGACGCGGCATGGCTGCGAGGTTGTGATTTCCAAGGGTGCGGGCTGTTGCGGGGCGCTGACGCACCATATGGGCAAGACCGATGAGAGCCATGCCACGGCGGCAATGAACATCCGGGCATGGACGGCGGAGATAAATGGCGGGGGTGTGGATGCCATCGTGATCAACACCTCCGGCTGCGGGACGACGGTGAAGGATTACGGGCATATGTTCCGCAATTCCGACCTTGCAGAGGAGGCCGCCGCCGTGGCGGAGCGGACCAAGGATATCAGCGAAGTGATGGTGGACCTTGGGCTGACGGAGGCCAAGGCACCGGAGGCGCTGAAGGTGGCGTACCACGCGGCGTGCTCCTTGCAGCATGGCCAACAGATCAAGACGCACCCGAAGACGCTGTTGAAAGAGGCAGGATTTACGGTGCTGGAGCCCAAGGATTCGCATCTGTGTTGCGGATCGGCGGGGACGTATAACCTGATGCAGCCCGCGATTTCCGGGCAGTTGAAGGACCGCAAGGTACAGACACTGGAGGCGCTGGCGCCGGATGTGATTTCTGCCGGCAATATCGGCTGCATGATGCAGATCGGCGGCGGCACGGGCGTGCCGGTGGTGCACACGGCGGAGCTGCTGGATTGGGCGACGGGCGGGCCGAAGCCTCCTGCTTTGGTCGCGGTTGATTCATTATAGCGGCAGCGGATTATTGCTAATCCGGCCTGGAACGTGACATATGTAACAGAGGTGGCGTGAGGTTGGATTAAGGATCTGACATGCGTTTTTGTGTCCTTCTGGTTAGTATATTCGCGTTTGCGGTTCCGGCCGCTGCCGAGAACCTGACTCGCCTGACACCATTGGAAACAGCCGAAGATGCTAAGGCCTGGCAGGGCGTTGGCCGGATCGAGGTGGGCGGCAACGGGTTTTGCACGGGCGCGTTGATCAGCGAGCGGCATGTGCTGACAGCGGCGCATTGCGTTTATGTGCGGGCGCGGGAAGCGGTTGTGGCACCCGAAGAGATTGTATTTCGGGCCGGCTGGCGCGACGGGCGGGCTGCGGCAGTGCGCGGAGTGCGCCGGTTCGTGGTGCATGAAGATTACACGTTCACCGGCAAGGACAAGATCGCGCGGGTCGGCTCTGATCTTGCGGTTCTGGAGCTCGATCTTCCCATCAGGGATCCGGCGATTGTGCCGTTTGCGCGCAATGCCTCGCTGGAGTTTGGCGATGAGGTGATGGTGGTTTCCTACGCCTCCAGCCGCGCCAATGTGCCGACGCTTCAGAAGCTGTGCCATGTACTGGCCGACAGGGACCCTGTGATGGTGTACTCCTGCGCTGTTGAATTCGGGGCGTCCGGCTCTCCCATTTTTGTGCAGACGGATGAGGGGCCGCGCATCGCCTCGGTGATTTCGGCGATGGCGCAGTGGAGAGAGCGCAGCGTTTCGCTTGGCACGGCGCTGGGCGATCCGGTGGATGCCCTGCTGGCGGAGCTTGCCAGCGAGGATCCCGTGTTCCACAGTAAGCCCGCAAAGGGACATTTGGGCAATATCGATGAGCAGCTTGGCCGCACCAACCCGAGAAAAGCCTTCTCCCTTCTGCCTCAGATCGGGAAATAGCAGGATCGGAACCGCAGAATGACGAGACTTACCGGGCGTCGGCAGTTCGCGCCTCTGGTAGCGGCACTTCTAGCCTTTTTTCTGGTCCTTCCGGCCTTTGGGCAGGACCCGAAGAGCTTCCGGCGACTCTCCTCTCTGGACGATGTGCGGGATTGGCAGGCGGTTGGCCGACTGGAGATAAATGGCGAGGGGTTCTGTTCGGGCGCGCTGATTACGCGGAGCCATGTGCTGACAGCGGCGCATTGCGTTTTTGACCCGCGAGGGGAGCTGTATCAGCCGCAGCAGATGGAGTTTCGCGTGGGGTTGCGCGATGGCGGGGTGATTGCCACGCGACTTGGCAAGCGGATTGCTGTGCGCGAGGGATACAACGCCAAAAGCCGTGATTATCGCTATCGTGCGGCACGGGATGTGGCGGTGATTGAGCTGGAATACGCTGTGGCCGATCTGGCGATCACGCCACTGCCGATCGTTGAGCGGCTGCGGGAAGGCCAGCGCCTTTCCGTCGTGTCTTACGGGGCGGGGCGTGCGGAGGCACCTTCGCTGCAGACAGGATGCCAGGTGCTGAGCGAACAGGGCGGCATGTGGCTGACCGATTGCAACCTGACATATGGCTCTTCCGGCGCGCCGATCATGGCGATGACGGAAGATGGGCCGCAGGTGGGCTCTGTGGTTTCCGGAGGTATGCCGTGGCGGGGGCGAGAGGTTTCCATCGGTGCACCGCTGGATGACAGTGTGGCACTTTTGCTGGATGAGCTGGGTGCGGAGATACAATCGCGCCGCATCTCCGTTACCGGCAAGGATGGCGCGAAAAAGAGCCTCGCGGATCAGCTGCAGCGCGGTTCTTCCTCGGGATTTCCGCAGATCGGAAAGTAGAAACCAGGCTCTTGAAACCCGAAGAGCCGATACCCATCTCCTGAAGCGTCGGGGGCCGAATTCGGGCCCGACGAAACCTGAAATGCCTGTCCATGGTGGAAGGCAGAACTTTTGTATCGCTCACTCAGGAGGATGCGACATGAGAACGTACGATTTTTCCCCGCTTTACCGTTCGACCGTTGGCTTTGACCGTCTTGCAGGAATGCTGGATCAAGTGCTGACAAACGAAAGCTCTTCGCAGAGCTATCCCCCTTACAACATTGAGAAAACAGGCGATGATGCGTATCGCATCACCGTTGCTGTTGCCGGCTTTTCCGAAGATGAGCTGAATGTCGAGGCGCGGGACGGGCAGCTTGTGATCTCCGGCAAGAAAGCCGCCGAGACGGACAAGGTGAATTACCTGCATCGCGGCATTGCAACGCGCGCGTTTGAGCGCCGGTTCCAACTGGCGGATCACGTGCGTGCGGACGGCGCTGTCACGGCAAATGGTCTGTTGCATGTGGATCTCGTGCGCGAAGTGCCCGAGGCACTGAAGCCGCGCCGGATCGAGATCGCTTCGACCAATACGAAGGCCGTTGAGCTGGAGGCCGCAGAAGCCTGAGGTTTCTGACCAACCGAAGATCGAGGGGCTCGCGCGTTGCGCGGGCCCTTTCTGTTTATAACTAAAATACAATTGAAAAACACGGCCTTGCATCCGCCATTTCCCTACCCTTTCAGACTTTCGTAAGCCCCGCTGCGCTACTCGGATCCCAAGTCAAATTTGTTGGAGATCGATCATGTTCGATAAGATGAAGCTTGGGCATCGCATTGCTGTGGCCGCCGGTATTGGCCTCGTGTTTTTTGCGATTGTAAGTGCCTTTGCTGTCTACAGGGTCGGGCTCAATGAAAAGGCGCTGACTGAAATCAGCGAAGTGAACGCGGTAAAGCAGCGCTATGCGATCAACTTTCGCGGAAGTGTGCATGACCGTGCGATCGAGATCCGCGATGTTGTGCTGATGGATGACGAAGGCGCTAAAGCAGCGGAGCTTATGATAGATAAACTGGCGGCGGATTACGATGCTTCCGCCGGCCCTCTCGATGCGATGATGGTTTCAAGCGAGGATGCAACCGAGGCGGGTTTTTTGAACGCCATCAAGGAAATTGAGATCGCGACGCTGCCCATTGTGGACGAGATCAGACGGCTAAGAAATGCCGGTGATATGACGGCAGCCCAAGCGCTGCTGATGGGCGAAGCGCGGCCGAACTTCATTCTGTGGCTCGCACGGATCAATGCGTTCATTGACCATCAGGAGGCGAAAACCAATGCCCTGGCCGACGATGTGCATGCATCCGTTGCAAGCTTCAAGTTTCTGATTGCGGGTATGTTTCTCGCCGCCTTGATCGTCAGCGTTCTGGCAATCCGTCATGTGAGCAGCGGCCTCAAACGCTCCATGAGCGGCTTGATCGGCGCGATGGACAAGCTCAGCGTGGGTGATGTTGATGCCAAGATACCGGTTGAAGAGGGAGATCATGAGCTTGCGCGGATATCTCAGGCGCTGCACGGATTCAGCAAAACCGTGACCGACTGGGTGGACCTTGAAAAGAAGAGCAAGGAGGCTGCGCATGTTGGGGCGGAACGCGCGCAGAGCTACGAGGACGTTTTCCAGAATGTGAAACTGGCCACTGAGGCGGCAATTGCCGGTGACTTCTCTCGACGTGTGCCTGTCAGCAAGACCAATGAATTGACCGCAGAACTCGCTGATGATGTGAACCGCATGTTGAGTGCTGTGGATGATGTCATGAAGGATATGGTCAGCGTTGTGACGGATATGAGCGAAGGTCGGCTCGACAATCAGATGAAAGTCCGCGAAGAGGGCGTTTTTGCGGAGCTTTCGGTTTCCGTGAACGAGACACTTGTGCGCCTGCGCGACATTATCAGCCGCGTGGCCGACTCCGGTGCCGGGATCGAAAGCGAGGTGGAGCAGATCTCCAGTAACGCTTCTAACCTTTCCGAACGCTCGGCCAATCAGGCGGCAACGCTGGAGGAGAACAGCGCCACGATGGAAGAGATTACCTCTACCGTCAAATCGAATGCCGACAACGCCGAGGATGCATTGCGTCAGGCGCATGAGGCAAGCGAACGCGCGAATAGGGGCGGGACTATTGTTGGCGATGCGGCCGCCGCGATGCAGCGCATCAATGAGAGTTCGAGCAAGATCTCCGATATTGTGAGCGTAATCGACTCGATTGCCTTCCAGACGAACCTTCTGGCGCTGAATGCAGCCGTGGAGGCTGCACGGGCCGGAGAATCGGGGAAGGGGTTCGCTGTGGTTGCCTCCGAGGTTCGCACGTTGGCGCAACGCTCCTCTGAATCTGCCCGCGATATCCGGGAACTGATTGACAATTCTTCCTCCTACGTGGCGGATGGCGTGCGCCTCGTGGCCTCAACGGGGGACGCCCTGAATGAGATAGTCACATCAATCACATCGGTTTCTGCCACGGTTGGCGAGATCACCGAGGCCAGCAAGGAGCAGGCCAAGGGGGTTGAGGAAATCTCTGCCTCTATTGCGAATCTCGACAATATCACGCAGGAAAACGCGGTGATTGCCTCAACCAATGCCGGTTCTGCGGGAGAGCTGAAAATCCGTGCGAAGAATTTGCGCGACTTGCTGGCCTTCTTTCAGGGCGGCGCTGCGGCAGCGATCACCCAACGAGAGGAACCGCCCGCAACTGATTGGACGCCTGCCGCTGAACCCGCAGGGCGGGGTGTGGCTGCAATTGCCGATGAAATACAGATGAACGAGGAGGCAGCTGATGCTGCATGGGAGGAATTGGCAGCACGCGATGATGCGGCCGGACCCGAGCCGGAGTTGGAGCCCGGGCCGTCTGCGGCGGTTGTAAATGCCGCTCCGGATTATGAGAGTTTCGTCGCAAAGTCCGAATCGGAGGAGAGCTGGTCTGAGTTCTGAAACACCTGGCATTTCTTGCTTGAAACGTCACTAATCGCATTTCGCTTTCGATTGCAGGGTGATGTTTTAACGCGGGCAAATAGTGCTACGAAATCTGCGCGCGAAATGGATGATTGCAAAGACAAGGCCCTTCTCTCGGTGAAGGGTGATCCCGTGGCAGCGATTGATCCATCACCCGGTATTCGCGCGGTTGCAAAATGGAAACTGTATTGAACAGGCATTCGACAAGTTGGTGCATCCTGTCGCGCCACGCGCCGACTGGATCGTTGTCGTTATGCGTTGGATTTCGCTTCCCGGTGCTTTGGCTTGTAAGTTCTGCACGATGGAGTTTCCCGGATGGTCAGTATTGTCGGCGACACTTGTGATAGTGTGCGCCGCGCCGATCAGCCCCCTTATGGGGCTGCACGCCTGCAGACAGTCGCCTGAACAGCCCCACTGCCAGACAGGGCAAGCCTGCATCGCTGGGAGCGGAATCGCAGATGACTCTAGTATCAGCTAAATACGTCTAGGCTGGCTCATACTCTGGTGGTTGGACCACTTGGGGAGTGGACGATTGCGTGAATTTCGGCGCCCACCCTCCATAGCGCTTTATCTCGGAGCCTGAAATGAATAGTTGAGCGATATCATGGGCCTGTGACTGACCACCGTTGCGAGACGCATGGAGGGTCCGGATGCCTTGGGATGATGTCCCCCGGTGTGAGTAGCTGCGGGATGGAGGTCGGTATCAAGGTGATTTGACGGGATCGGAAGTGGCCTTTGATTGCACCATTGCTGCCGCCTGCGAAATCGGGGGCTGCAGGCGCTCGACAGAACTGCGCGATGTGATGGATGGGCTGCTCTACACTGCCGCCAGCGGCTGCGCCCGGAGTACGCTGTTGAAAGACTTCCCGCCCGTGACGACCGTGCAAGGCTATTTCTACACGCGGCGAGACAGCGGGCTCTGAATGAGCATCAGTCACCTTTTGGTCATGACGGCCCGTGATCTGGAAGGGTGCGAAGCCAATCGCACGGCAGGTTTGCTGGACAACCACTCCGTCAAGACAACCTAAAGCGGGGGGCTTTCGGGCTTTGATGCGGGTCAGGAAATCAAGGGCCGTGAGCGTCACATGCTGGTCGACACGCTCTGGCTGATGCTCGTGATGATCGTTCACGGGGCAGATGTGCAGGATCGGGATGGTGCGCCTGACGTTCTGAAATCCGTGTGGTTTCGCCTGCCGTGGCTTCCATATTTTTTCCGACCGAGGGTACTCGGGACGCAACCCGCCGCTTTTTCAGAGCAGCGGGTTGCTATGCTTTATGCCGATTGCAGACGTTGAACGCCTTACTCGCCGGATAACGCCTTGGCCAATCTTGCCAGACGCAGGAACTCGGCGCGGTAGCCGAACGGATCCTCGCCAATTGCTGTTGCGGCGAGGGCTTCAGCGTCCGAGAAACTCCAGCTGCCGAGTTCCGGGTTGGACCTCAGGGCCTCGCCGAAACCTGCGACGGCGACGGCGAAACGCTGATCTTCCAGGGATATCCCATCGCTGCCTGCCAGTACGGGCGTGGAAATGAGCTGGCTTTGCGCTTCGCCGGGTTGCTTGTAGCGCAGCTTGACGAAGGCCAGTTCATCGGTTGGCTCGGCCACGGCCACCGGGGCTTCGGCCCCGTATCGCAGGGGATCGATGCGGACGGAGGGCGAGCCCACGGGCGTGATCTCGTAAAGCGCCGTGACGGAATGGCCCGCGCCGATCTCGCCCGCATCCACCGCGTCGTTGTTGAAATCTTCGCGGCGAAGTGCGCGCGTCTCATACCCGATGAGGCGGTATTCGGCGATCTCCGCCGGGTTGAACTCCACCTGAATTTTCACATCACCTGCGATGGGGAAGAGGCTGCCCGTCATATCGTCTATCAGGACTTTCTGAGCCTCGGAAAGCGTATCGATATAAGCCGCGATGCCGTTGCCGTTCTGGGCGAGAGCCTGCATGAGAGCATCATTGTAGTTGCCACGCCCGAAGCCCAACACGGAGAGATAGGTGCCGGTTTTGCGCTTCTCCTCGACGAATTTCTTGAGCTCTTCCGGGTTGGAAATACCGACGTTGAAATCGCCGTCGGTGGCGAGGATGACGCGGGTTGTCTCCCCCTCTGCACCCATGCTTTCGGCAAGCTGGTAGGCCTGCTGGAGGCCTGCGGCCCCGGCGGTGGAACCGCCTGAGCGGAGGGCTTGGAGGGATTGCAGGATCTTGGCGCGCTCTGATGCAGGGGTGGGCGGAAGGGCCATGCCTGCACTGCCCGCATAGGTGACGATGGCGATCTCATCTTCGGGCTGAAGCTCTGTGAGGAGCAGGCTGAAGGCGGAGATGAGAAGGGGCAGCTTGTTCGCGTCGTTCATGGAGCCTGATGTATCGATCAGGAAGACGAGGTTGAGGGGCGGGCGATCCTCGGCTGCGATCTCGTAGCCTTGAAGGCCGATCTGCAGGATTTGCGTGCCCGGATCCCACGGGGTTTCCGAGACGGAGATGCTGGTGGTGAAGGGAACCTCGCGGCTGGCGGGTTTGGGGTAGCTGTAGTTGAAATAGTTGATCATCTCCTCGATGCGGATAGCCCCCGGATCGGGAAGAGTACCGCCTGTGAGGGCGGAGCGGACGTAGGAATAGGAGGCGGTATCCACATCTATAGAAAAGGTGGAAACAGGATCGGTACTGGTGGATTTGATGTCGCTTTGCGGCGCATCCGGGAAGGTTTCCCCAGAAGGCTCTGCCACTGGTGATATCTCGATTAAATCCGCCTCCGGTTGCAGTTGTGGAGCGGTGGCGGAGGGCACTGGCCTGTTTGGAGTTGGTGACTGGGAAGGTAAACCACCACCGCCGCCGAACATTCCCGTAGACAACATCCCTTGGGAGATCTGGCGCTCTCGTCTCGCAGTTTCCTGAGGTGCGGAAAGCGCCTCTGGTTCGGGGGCCACGATGGTTTGTTCTTCGGCGAAAGCAGTGCTGTTGCCCGGATTGATCTGATTTGCGCTCGGCGCTCCGGCACTCTCTTCCGCTTGGACGGATGGCTGGAGCTCAACGCCTAATGTGTAACTGTCGGTAAATTCAGGTTCGCCGCTTTCATCCTTATCTGCGTGGGTTGCACCAAGTTCGGCGGAGCCCGGGGACGCGTCTCCGCCCACTATATCGCCGACACGGGGCGAGAGCTCGGCGTCTGCCTGAATTTCTTCGGATGGCGGTACCATAGCCCCGCGTGCCTCTGTGGATGAGGCAAGCCTTTGCTGTGCTTCGCTTTGCTCGGCTGTGTTTTCGAGTGCGAGGCGATCATTTTCGGTTTCGGAGAGGGACTCCAGCGGGGCTGGGGGAGTGGCCTTGGCATTCATTTGTTCGCCAAGACTGGCGACATCGCCACCCTGATCCTGCGTGACAACGACCGCGATCATCAGGGTCGCGATGGAGGCTGTGCCGAGGAGGGCGGGGCGGGTGAGGGATTTACGTGCCATGGATTTCAGTCCTTTCCAGAAAGCGACCACGGGATGTGGGCGTTCTGGAGTGGGACGGGCTTCAGCTTCGGATCCTTGGAACTCTTCCTCAAAACCTTGCATGGCGGCACGGAGGGCGGCGTCGCGGCCTTTATCGCTTGGCGCGGGCGTGTCTTGCAGCGCTTTCTGGAGAGCGTCGAGCGGATCTGTCATGCCAGTTTCTCCTCTTCTGCCTGCGCGCGGAGGCGTTTGCGCACTTCGCTCATCCGCCAACTTACCGTACCTTCGGATACGCCGAGAGCCTCTGCCGCCTCGGCGTGGTTCATCTCTTCGCCCAGCACCAGTGCCACGGTTGCGCGAAGATCGGGCGCCAGCAGTTCCAGCGCCTCAGCCAGCCAGCGCTGTTCCTCCGCGCCTTGGCTGATTGTCGCTCTCCGCCCTTTCTCCCAATCGCCCCAGCCATCGGCGGCGCGGGTGTGGGTGGCATGGCGGCGAAGCCTGTCGCGCGCCGCGTTCAGCACCAGCGTGTGCAGCCAGGTGGTGAAGCGTGCCTGCCCCCGGAAGCTGCGGAGCTTGGCGGCGAGGCCTGCGCAGATATCCTGCGCGAGATCCTCCGCCTCGGCCTGCTGGCCCAGCATGCGGTAGCCGAGCCTGTAAATGCGATCGTAGTGGCGGGCGACAAGCATGCCGAAGGCGCGGGCATCGCCCGCCTGCGCGTCTTTCACAAGTGTCTCGTCGCTCACGCTCATCAACATGTTATCCTGTAGGACGCGGCTGCTGCGCGGATCCTTGGGCGGCGGGTGCAGAAAATCTTTGCGAGGTGGATTTGGCAAGTGTCGGGCACGCGAATTGCTGAGAATGTGCTACTTGCACACTTTTTTGATGGGTGTGGTTCCTTTGTTACGATGGGTTTCAGAAGGGGCGTGAGATGTGTCTACCCGCTTTGGGCCGGGATCGGTTAAGCCGAGTGGGGGATACTGATTTGGAGGGTTAGCCGATGCGACTGATGCTGATTTGTGCGATGCTGCTTGGCCTCGCGGGCTGTGCGACGCTGACGGAGGACGAGTGCCGCGTAGGGGATTGGTATGGTATCGGCTTTGATGACGGCCGGGATGGGCGCAAGGCGGGATTTCTTACCGAGCATCGCAAGGCCTGCGCAGAGGCCGGGATTTCGCCTGTGCAGACGGAGTGGGAAGCCGGGCGGCAGGAGGGGCTGAAGCGATATTGCAGGCCGGCCCGGGCTTACCGGATCGGCCGGGCGGGGCGCAAGCTTTCTGCGGTATGTACGGATGACCAGTGGCGGCAGATGAAGCCAGCCTATCAGCATGGGCGGAGCTATTACAGGATTGAGCAGGATCTCGATGAGTTGGACCGTGAGAAAGATCTGATCCGACATCAGCTGGCAGGGTTATTGCCTGAAGAGAAGCGGTTGCGGGTGCGGCTGCAGAGTGATTTGCGCTATCTGCGGCTACGAGAACAACAGCTGGAGCTTCGCCAGATCCGCTATTCCAGCTGGCCCTGAGAGACCGGAGGGGCATTACGGGCGATTGTGGCTTGAGAAGCACAGACGCACGCGATGACACGAAAAGGGATTACTCTTGGCGGCTTAACCATTCTGATGCCCTTCTCGTGCCACATTATGGATGTTCAAACCAGAATTTGTAGTAACGAGTGGAGTGTTTCGCATGCCAACGGTAAGCTATATCCAAACTGCTTCAGCCTCTTTCAGTGGTGGTTCCACTTTAGGTGGGGCCGGGGCGCAGGGTGGTGGGAACCATCTTGCGGGTGAGACCCTGACGCTTTCTTCCAATGCGTTGACGAGCATTGAGGTTACGGACACAAACGGCTTTTTTCAGGACGATGTTGGCAGCAGCCAGACAATCGCCTCGGGGCCGAATGCCGGTTCCAATGTGGAGGCGGAGTACTTTATTGTCGTGCGTGATCCGGACGGCAATACTTACGAATTGCTGGCCGTTTCGCTGGGCCATCCAAATATTGTCGGGCTGGCCGTGCTGGGTGATACGATACCGCCGGTGAATGTGGATCTTGTGGTGATCGACAATGGAGAACCTGGCGGATCAATCGGCTATGATGATCTTCTTCCAATCTGTTTTACGCCGGGCACAATGATCCGAACGCCGCGAGGATTGCGGGCCGTGGAGACGCTGGCTATCGGTGATGAGGTTGTGACGCGGGACGACGGCGTGCAGGTGTTGCGTTGGGCGTCTTGCTCCACCCTTTCAGAGGCGTATCTGCGGGCGAACCCCGCGCTTGCGCCAGTGAGGATCTCTGCGGGAAGTATTGCGCCGGGCGTGCCTGCGCGGGATCTCTCGGTTTCGCCCTGCCACCGCGTGTTGGTGGAAGGTTGGCGGGCGGAGACGCTTTTTGGCGAGCGTGAGGTGCTGGCGACAGCGCGCTCTCTGATCAATGACGCCTCCATTCGTCCTGTCAGCGCATTGCAGGATGTGCGCTACGTGCATCTGATGTTTGATGCGCATCAGATCGTAGAGAGTGACGGGTTGGCGACGGAGAGCTACAGGCCCTTTGAAGGTGCTGTGGATGCCTTGAGTGCGGCGACGCAGGAGGAGCTTTTCCAGATTATGCCAGAACTTCGGACGCATGAGGTGTATGCCCCTGCGCGTCGTTTGCTGAAAGACAACGAGAGTATGGCCTTGCTGTAACGCCGGAGCGTTCCAACGAGACTTATGAGCCGGCCTGACATGTGTGTCTGGCCGGTTTTCTGTTGCAGGAGGTTGAGTTGGATGAAGCGGGTTTGGCCTGAACCCTCCGTTCCGCTCTGACTATCCATCATATTGGTGGCGAAGCCGTCGATTTTTTGGAAAACACATCTGCCCGATGTTTTTAGACCATCCTTCCCTCCCTTAACCCACGGCACTTTTGCTAAGTTGGGTTGCGTTTTGTGTCGTACCTCGCGGTGAAATGAACGATAGTTCAATTTTTACTGTTTACCTGCGCAGGATTGTTGCTACCCTCTGTTTCGGATGATCCGGAAAGGCGGCAGAGATCGCGACGGGTCGTTTGACAAGGGAGAGGATTGCCATGCCAGATGCACACTCGGCAGGACAATTGGATACGTTTCCAAAGCTGTTGGCGCGCAATGCCAAGATGTTTGGTGCGCGGCCTGCTTACCGGGTGAAGGAATTCGGTATCTGGCGCAGCTGGAGCTGGGCCGAGGCGGAGGAGATGATTTCGGCCTTCGCCAAGGGGCTGGTGCTGTTGGGGCTGAACCCCGGTGACCATGTTGCGATTATCGGGCGGAATCGGCCGGAGCTCTATTCCGCGATGGTCTCCATCCAGATGGCGGGCGGCATTCCAGTGCCGGTGTATCAGGACAGTGTGGCCGAAGAGATGGCTTACGTGCTGGACCATTGTGGCGCGCGAATGGTGATTGCCGAGGATCAGGAGCAGGTAGACAAGGTTGCCGAGATTGGCGACAAGCTGCCCGGGCTGGAGCATGTGATCTATCTCGATCCGCGTGGCCTCCGGAAATACGACCATTCCACCATGCATCCTTTTGCCGAGGTGGAGGCGAAGGGCCGGGCCGAGGGCGATGCGGCGGATATTGCGCGGCGCTGCGCGGAGCAGGGGCCGGATACGACTTGCGTGATGCTCTATACCTCTGGCACAACGGGGCGACCCAAGGGTGTGGTGCTTTCGAACCGCAATATTGTGGAAACCTCGAAGGCCTCTGCCGAGTTTGATCATCTTGTGGGCACGGACAGTGTGCTGGCCTATCTGCCGATGGCCTGGGTCGGTGATTTCATCTTCTCGATGGGGCAGGCCTATTGGACGGGTTTTTGCGTCGCCTGCCCGGAGAGCGAGATGACCATGCAGCATGATCTGCGCGAGATCGGGCCCACGTATTTCTTTGCGCCGCCGCGATTCTTTGAAGGCTTGCTGACAAGCGTGATGATCCGGATGGAGGATGCCGGGCAGATCAAGAAGCGGATCTTCGATCATTTCATGGGGTTTGCGAAGGAATGGGGGCCGCAGATACTGGATGGCAAGGCCGTGCCGGGCGGAAAGAAGCTGTGGTACAAGCTTGGAGGCCTGCTGGTGTACGGCCCGTTGAAGAACACGCTGGGGTTGACGCGGGTGCGGGTGGGCTACACTGCCGGAGAGGCGATCGGGCCGGAGATTTTCGATTTCTACCGCTCGCTCGGGATCAACCTGAAGCAGCTTTACGGGCAGACGGAGGCGAGCGTGTTCATCACGCAGCAGCCGGATGGTGAGGTGCGGGCGGATACGGTGGGTGTGCAATCACCCGGTGTGGAAATCCGGATCGGGGAAAATGGCGAGGTGTATTACCGTTCTCCCGGTACGTTTGTAGAATACTACAAAAACCCCGAGAGCACGGCCTCGACCAAGGACCCCGAGGGTTGGGTGGCCACAGGGGATGCGGGCTTTATTGAGCCGGAAACCGGGCATCTGCGGATCATTGATCGTGCCAAGGATGTGGGCAAGATGGCTGATGGCGCGATGTTTGCGCCCAAATATGTGGAAAACAAGCTGAAGTTCTATCCCGATATCCTGGAAGCTGTGGTGTTCGGCGCAGGGCGCGAGATGTGCACCGCGTTCATCAACATTGATCTTCTGGCCGTGGGGAACTGGGCGGAGCGCAACAACATTGCTTATGCGAGCTATCAGGAGCTTGCCGGGCATCCACAGGTGCTGGCCACGATTGCGGACCATGTGGCTGAGGTGAATGAGAGTGTGGCCGGGGATGAAATGCTTTCCGGCTGCCAGATCCACCGGTTTCTCGTGCTGCACAAACAGCTGGATGCGGATGATGGCGAGCTGACGCGCACCCAGAAGGTGCGCCGCCGGATCATCGAGGAGAAGTACAGTGATCTGATTTCGGCACTTTATGAAGGATCTGACCGCATCTCGACGGAGACGGAAGTGACCTATGAGGATGGGCGGAAAGGCTCTATCAAGGCGACGCTGGAGATCCGGGATGCGGTTGTTGTGGAGACCGGGCATAAGGTGGCCGCTGAATGAGATCGCACGATCATGTGAGTTTGCTCGAAGCGCTGCTCGGCAGCCAGTTTGTGCGGCGTTTGGCGCTCTGGGTATTCACATTGGTCTGCGTTGGCTGGCTGGTGCTGGCGGATTACAACCCGATGACGCTTTCGGTACTCGTCTCGCTTTACTTCGTGGCTTATGTCGCATCTCGCTGGGTGATCTGGCTGGAGAGTAACGGGTTTACACCGCGGCGCTATCAGGTTGGACTGAGCTGGGCTTTGGTGGGGTATAACAGCCTGAACGACGAGTTCGATATCCGGCCGGTGCGGGTGTATTTTCTGCTGATGGCTGTTGAGTTTACGGGGCTTGTTGTGCGACCTCTCGTGCAGTGGGTGGTGGCGTGATGGTGGGTGACGCTCGCGCTGGCGCGCCTCGCCACACCCGCCATCCCGCAGGGTGCATCCTTGTCGTGGAAATGCGTGCGATTTTTGTTGAAAACGCGATGGTTTTGATGGTGATGGGATGACTGCAGGCCGGGCCAGATATGTCAGGACGTTCAGCGTCGCTTGCGTTGGGGCGGCTCTTGGTGCGTGTTTGATGATTGGCGATGCTGCTTCTATTGCCAGTCTGGCCGCATTTGCGTGTCTCCTGCTGCTGTTCTTTGGATTTGTAAGAGCCTCATTCAGAGATGCGGGAGCCCCCTTTGCCAAGGAACTCACGGAGAGATTTGGCGACAAACACGCGACCCATTTCTTCTCGAGGCCGGATGAGGTCCGAAAGTTCGTTCGTGGACCGTTCTTTCTGCGTGTTCTGATCCTGTTGGCCATTTTCCTTGTGGTTGCAAGTTTTACCGGGGGTGTCGAATGATGGACGGTGGAAGCTTTGTGACGCCGGATGGCCGGACGATTGGCGACGTTCTGATGGAGGTGCGCAACATCACGCTGCGCTTTGGCGGGGTTGTGGCGATCAAGGATATCTCTTTCGATATTCGGGAGGGGGAGATCAGGGCGATTATCGGGCCTAATGGTGCCGGGAAATCTTCCATGCTGAATGTGATCAACGGGTTTTATCATCCCCAGGATGGCGAGATCTGGTTTCGGGGCGCCAAGCGCGGGCCCATGAAACCCCATGCGATTGCGCATCAGGGGATTGCGCGGACGTTCCAGAATATTGCGCTCTTCAAGGGGATGAGCACACTCGACAATATCATGACCGGGCGGTTCACCAAGATGAGGGTGCCGTGGTGGCAGCAGGCGATCTGGACAGGGCCGGCGGAGCGGGAAGAGGTGGAGAACCGCGAGATTGTTGAGAAGATCATCGACTTTCTGGAGATCCAGGCCATTCGGAAGACGCCGGTGGGGCGGCTGCCCTACGGGCTGCAGAAGCGTGTGGAGTTGGGGCGGGCCCTGGCGGCCGAGCCGAAGCTATTGCTGCTGGATGAGCCGATGGCGGGAATGAATGTTGAGGAAAAGGAGGACATGAGCCGCTTTATCCTTGATGTGAACGACGAATTTGGCACCACGATTGCGCTGATTGAGCATGATATGGGCGTGGTGATGGATATCTCGGACCGAGTGGTGGTACTGGATTACGGCCAAAAGATCGGCGATGGAACGCCGGATGAAGTGCGGGGCAATCAGGATGTGATCGATGCCTATCTGGGGGTTGCGCATGACTGATTTCAGACCCGACCGGACGCGGCGGTGGCGAAAGGCCCACTCGCCCACCCCAGTCCGGTCGGCTTTCGGGCTTTTGGGGGCGTTGATGTTCAGCCTCCTGACGGGGGTTGCGCAGGCGGAAGACGCCTCCGACTTCTGGGAGTTCGCTTCCGCGCGCTGCCTTGAACCTCTCGAAAACATCGTGGAGCCGGATGTGAGCGGGCTGAAGATGTCTGCCAAACCCCTTGCGCTGGTGCCGGGGCTGAACAATGCAACGCTGGTTTTTGAAAGCGAGAACGGGACGTATTTTTTTGCGCGCAGGCTTGGAGACAGGTTCGATACATGCAGCGCAGGCGTTGTGGACCCTGTGCTGAAGCGCGACCCCGGCGTTCTGGCCGCGAGTGTGGCGGCGCTTATGGCTTTGGTGGAGCGTGGTGAAAACGGCTACACCCTGACGGATGATGTGGAACTGGAGAACCGGCGCGTTCTGCAGCTGGAAAGCAGGGAGTGGCGGGAGCCGCGGATTGCGATCACCTATTTTTCGGATACGAAGTTGGGGCGGCTTCATATCTTTGTAACCGAGATCGACAAGGAGGCCTGAGGGATGAGTGCCGAGGTACTTTATACGTTTGAGGTGATCCTGAACGGGCTTATGGCCGGTGTGATGTATGCGCTTGTGGCGTTGGGGTTCGTGCTGATCTTCAAGGCATCCGGTATCTTCAATTATGCGCAGGGCGTGATGGCCTTGTTTGCCGCGTTGACGCTTGTTGGATTGCAGAACGGGCAGGTTCCGTTTGCGCACTTGCTTAATGCGATCTTTGGTACGGATATGCATTACTTTGGCTGGAAGCTGCCGACGATAGGCGGGGTGCCGGTGCTGGCGATTGTGCTGGCTGTTTTCGTGATGATCTTCTTTGCCTGGGCCGTGGAGCGGCTTGTGCTGAAGCATCTGGTGAACCAGGAGCCGATTATCCTTTTCATGGCGACCATCGGGCTTGCCTACTTCATGGAAGGTTTCGGCGATCTGATGTGGGGATCGGATATCAAGAAGCTGGATGTGGGCCTGCCGCAGGGCGGTAACCTCTGGCTGGAAGAGGCCACTGCGGGTTGGGGTGGCGATGCGTTCTACGGCTTTTACATAGACAATCTGGATATCTGGGCCACTTTGTTTGCTGCGATCCTTGTGATCACGTTGGTGTTGTTTTCGCAGTATACCAAGACGGGCCGGGCGCTGCGGGCGGTGGCGGACGATCATCAGGCAGCGCTTTCAGTTGGTATCTCGCTTCGCTCGATCTGGGTGATTGTGTGGTCGATTGCCGGGTTTGTGGCGCTGGTGGCGGGCATCATGTGGGGGGCGAAGCTGGGGGTTCAGTTCTCGCTCAGCCTTATTGCGCTGAAGGCGTTGCCGGTGCTTATGCTGGGCGGGTTCACCTCCATTCCTGGTGCGATTGTCGGCGGGTTGATCATCGGGGTGGGTGAAAAGCTTTTCGAGTTCAGCATAGGGCCGCTTATTGGCGGTGCGACGGAGAACTGGTTTGCCTATGTTTTGGCTTTGTTGTTTCTTGTGTTTCGGCCGCAAGGACTGTTTGGTGAGAAGATCATTGAACGAGTTTGAAATTGCGCGCTTTTCACAAGAAGCCTTCGGGTGGGGGGCTTCTGGAAGTCATGGACTATTCGGGAGATAAAAGAATGAAGCTGCTAAATCGGTTTTTCCGGGAGGATGAAACCCTTTCGCCGCGTATGGTTGTCATAACGGGCCTGCTGGCCTTCGTTTTTGCTTTGCTCGCCCCCTATATGGGGCTGTTTTCAAGGCTGATTTTCTCCATCCTCGCGCTGGTTCTTCTGGTGCCTTTGGCGTTTTCCGCCTTTCGGTATCTCGTGCCCTTGATGGATCCGCGTGATCCTTCAGCCGACAGGATCGCGGTGTGGGGCGGGTGTGTACTGGTGGTGATCATCGGCATCGGTGCTTACGGGCTGGTTGCCGTTCCCGCGCTTGCCGGTGGTGCCGTGCTTTTGTGGCAGCGTGCGCCGGAGCTTTTGGAGAACTTCGATATGTTCGAGCAGAGAAGGTAACGGGCTGATATGTTTTACCGCGAGGCCGGAGATTTCAAGACAAGCTATGCCGCCGATGGGCAGACCTTCCCCATTGCGTTCGATCGCTGGCGGTATTTTGCGGTTCTGGCAATCGCCTTCCTCGTGGTGCCTTTCACAATCAACGAGTATGTGGCCTCGGCGGTTCTGATCCCGTTTCTGATCTGGTCGATCATTGCCATCGGGCTGAACATCCTCACCGGTTATTGCGGGCAGGTGAGCCTTGGTACGGGCGGTTTCATGGCTGTTGGTGCTTATGCGGCCTACAAGATCATGACGGCGGCACCTGAGCTGAACATCTTCTTCGTGGTGCTGCTTTCGGGCGGAGTGACGGCGCTGGTGGGGCTGCTGTTTGGGCTGCCATCGCTTCGTATCAAAGGCTTTTACCTGGCGGTGGCCACGCTGGCCGCCCAGTTCTTCCTTGTGTGGCTCTTCAACCGGGTGCCCTGGTTTTACAACAATTCGGCCTCGGGCCAGATCAATGCGCCGGACAGGACGCTTGGTGGCTTCCTGATCACCGGGCCGAATGCGACACCGGAGGCCAAGTATCTTTTCTGCCTTGTGTTCGTGTTCGGGATGGCATGGTTGGCGCGCAACCTTACACGCGGACGGTTGGGCCGCTCGTGGATGGCCATTCGGGATATGGATATTGCGGCGGAGATCATCGGAGTGAACCCGCTGAAAGCGAAGCTTTCGGCATTTGCCGTTTCTTCCTTCTTCGTAGGCGTTGGGGGCGCTCTGTTTTTCACCGTCTACCTTGGTGCGGTAGAAGTGGGAGAAGCATTCGGGATTAACAAATCCTTCCTCGCGCTCTTCATGATCATCATTGGCGGCCTTGGTTCCATCTTCGGCTCCTTCGCGGGGGCGGCTTTCATCGTGCTGCTGCCTGTTTTCATGAAGAACGTCATGGTGGGTGGCTTTGGCTGGCCCACGGATATCGCCACGCATTTTGAATTCGTGATCCTTGGGGCCCTGATAATTGTCTTCCTGATTGCAGAGCCACATGGGCTGGCGGCGTTTTGGCGGACCATAAAGGAGAAGCTGCGGCTTTGGCCGTTCCCGCATTAGCGAAGAGCGATGTGGTATGATCGGCTGCATCGTAGACAATAACGATCAAGAGGAAGCCCGGCAAAGAGGGCGCGTGACCAACAATGGGAGTTATCTGATGAAATTTATGAAGTTCACAAGCCTGATGGTGGCAGGCTTCATGGCGGCAACGCCGGTGATGGCGGATCTCGTATTCCCCTCATTGAGCTACCGGACAGGGCCTTATGCAGCGAACGGCATTCCTTTTGCGGATGGGTATGCGGATTACTTCACCCTGCTGAACGAGCGTGACGGTGGCATCGGCGGTGTGCCGATCCGGATGATCGAGTGTGAGACGGGCTACAACACCGAGAAGGGTGTGGAATGCTATGAGAGCACCAAGGGCGAAGGTTCTCTGGTGTATCAGCCGCTTTCCACCGGCATCACCTATCAGCTGATCCCGAAAGCGACGGCAGACGGTATTCCCATCCATTCCATGGGTTATGGGCGTACATCGGCGGCGAACGGCAAGATCTTCTCCAACGTGTTCAACTATCCGGCCAACTATTGGGATGGTGCTTCCATCGCGATCAAACACTTGCTGGAGTTGAACGGCGGTGATCTGAACGGCAAGAAAGTGGCGCTGGTTTATCATAACTCCGCTTATGGCAAGGAGCCGATCCGCACGCTGGAAGAGCTTTCCAAGAAACACGGCTACACGTTTACTCCGATTGCCGTGGATCATCCGGGACAGGAGCAGAAATCGCAGTGGCTCCAGATCCGCCGTGAGCGGCCTGATTACGTGCTGATGTGGGGCTGGGGTGTGATGAACCAGGTCGCCATTCAGGAAGCTGCCAACATCCGCTTCCCGATGGAGAATTTCATCGGTGTCTGGTGGTCGGGTTCCGAGAATGATGTGCTGCCTGCGGGTGACGCCGCCAATGGATACAAGGCGCTGAACATGCACAATATCGGTTCCGACTTCCCCGTATTTGATGACATCCAGAAGTATGTGGTGGATGCAGGCAAGGCTGCGGGTGCCGGCGACCAGGTGGGATCAGTGCTTTACAACCGTGGTGTCTACGCGGCGATGCTTGCAGCCGAGGCAACCAAGGTTGCGCAGAAAATCCACGGCGTAGCGGACATCACGCCTGTGATGATGCGGGACGGGATGGAAGCGCTGGAGATCACGGAAGCCGGTATGGCGGAACTGGGGATGGCCGGGTTCGGGCCTGAGTTCAGCGTTTCCTGTGAAAACCACGGCGGCTCCGGCAAAGGCAAAGTGCAGCAGTGGAATGCGAGTGCTGGCAAGTGGGAAGTGATCACGGGCTGGATCGAGAGCGACCGTGATGTGATTGATCCGCTGATCATGGAAGACAGCAAGGCCTTTGCTGCGGAGAACAATATCTCTGAAGGTTGCAGCTAAGGCGCTGGCGATAAGGGAGTAGGCGGTATGAGATGGTGTCTGGTGCTTTTTGCGCTTGCCATTTCCGCCTGCTCCGCCCCGTTGCCCGAGGATCTGGTGTGCGAGGCTTTGCCGGTGGCAGAGCGGATGCCGGAGATCAGCCAGGGCAGTGTGATGACGCCGGAAGAGGCGCAGATTTTTGGCATGGGTGCGATGTTTCAGGAGCGGGCTGCCGAGCAGGCCCCTCGCCGCGCCGCGCGCGCGCGGTTGCCCCGTGTGAATGTGGCGCTTCTCTCTGCGGGTGGGCAGTGGGGTGCATTTACAGCCGGGTTCTTTACCGGATGGTCCGAGAACCGGGTGGAGCCACGGCCTGCGGATTTTGATGTGGTAACGGGGGTGAGTACGGGGGCGTTGCTCGCTCCGCTGATTTTTGCGGGGCCCGAATATGACCCTGTGCTGGCGGCTGGATATAATGGCGTGCGGGAGCGGGATATCCTCCGCCGCCGGGGTGTGATTGAACTGGCGGGCAGTGCTTCGCTTTGGGATCCTGCACCGCTTTCCCGGCTGATTGACCGCCAGATCTCCGGCGCGCTCTTGGATGATATTGCAGGCGATGCCGGGGAGCGGACGCTGCTGGTGGGGGCGGTGAACCTTCGCACCGGATTTTTTGAAGCGTTCGATCTGACGTCGCAGGCGAAGGCGACGCGCAACCGTGCGCCCTGCTTTCGTGAGGCACTGTTGGCAAGCGCGGCAATCCCGATCGCTTTTCCGCCTCGGCGTGTGAACGGCGCGCTTTATGTGGATGGAGCAGCGCGGCAGGGGCTTTTCCTGCGTGGGTTGGCGGAGGCGCGGGTGCGGCCCACGGTGTACGTGTTCCTCAATAATGCTGGTGCTTTCCCGGAGGATGAGCCGGATTATGCGTTGCCTGCTCTTGCAAGCCGTTCCAGCCAGATTCTCTCCGATGAATTGCTGCGCTCTTCCGCTATTGAGGCCATTCAGTTTGCCAAGGATCAAGGCTGGACAGTGCGCGGGTTGTTTGCGCCCGAGGTCTGGCCGGGGCCGGATTGCCTGAAGGGTGACGGTTCCAAGTTGAGTTTTTGCGAGAGTTTTACACGGGAATTGTTTGCCGAGGGGCAGCGCATCGGAGCGGGGGGCAAGATACCTTGGCTTGGTGCGGATGCGTTGATTGAGCGGTTGGCGACACAAAGCAGTGCGCGGGAAGGATAAGTGATGCTGGACGGAGCAAAGGCGGACGAGACGCTGCTGGAGATCAAGAACATTGAGGTGATCTACAACCACGTGATCCTGGTACTGAAGGGTGTGAGCCTGAACGTGCCCAAGGGCGGCATCACAGCGCTGCTGGGTGGCAACGGTGCGGGGAAAACCACCACGTTGAAGGCGATTTCCAACCTGCTGCATTCGGAGCGGGGCGAGATCACCAAGGGGCACATCCTCTATCGCGGTGAGAAAGTCGGTAACCTCAGCCCTACGGATCTGGTGCAGAAGGGCGTTATCCAGGTGATGGAAGGGCGGCATTGTTTTGAGCATCTGACCATCGAGGAAAACCTGATGACGGGCGCTTACACGCGCCGGGACGGTAAGGCGGCGGTGGCCGAGGATCTGGAGATGGTATACCGCTACTTCCCCCGGCTGAAGGAGCGACGGAAATCGCAGGCGGGGTATACATCCGGTGGGGAGCAGCAGATGTGCGCGATCGGGCGGGCTCTGATGAGCCGACCTGAGACTGTGTTGCTGGACGAGCCGTCGATGGGGTTGGCACCGCAGTTGGTGGAGGAGATTTTCGGCATTGTGAAAGAGTTGAATGAGAAGGAAGGTGTGAGCTTTCTTCTGGCTGAGCAGAACACCAATGTGGCGCTGCGGTTTGCGCATTACGGATACATTCTGGAAAGCGGGCGGATCGTGATGGACGGGCCCGCGGCGGAGTTGCGCGAGAACCCGGATGTGAAGGAGTTCTATCTTGGGGTTTCCGAGGAAGGCCGGAAGAGCTTTCGCGACGTGCGAAGCTACCGCCGGCGGAAGCGGTGGTTGAGCTAGATTTCGGAGCTTGCGCTGGCCAAGGCGTTTCGATGCCTTCGGCGAGGATATTTTCGGAAAGATGAAGGGGCGGAACTGCGCTTCCTGGAGGACGGATTTAATGGATCTTTTTGAGGCGGATGAGAAGCGGAGTGCGGATGCACGCATGGCCGGGCAGTTTGGGCGGTTGCGTGAGATGCTGAGCGCGGGGCTGGGCGAGGCTGCTGGGCTGGCGGCGCATTTGGGCGGTATTGATCCGGATTCGCTTCGGGCACCGGAGAATTTGGCGAAGCTGCCGGTTTTGCGGAAATCTGATCTCGGGGCTGTGCAGAAACACGGGAACTTGCTGGGTGGGTTTTCCACGCGGCCAGTGGCCGGGTTTCGGCATATCTTCATGTCTCCCGGGCCGATCTTCGAGCCGGGTGGCGAAGGCCATGACTGGTGGCGGCTGGGGCGGTTTCTGGCAGCATGCGGGATTGGCGAGGGTGACATCGTGCAGAACTGTTTCTCCTATCATCTAACACCTGCGGGCATGATGTTTGAGAGTGCGGCCGCGGCGGTGGGTGCGACCGTACTGCCCGCTGGCACCGGGCAGACGGAGATGCAGGCGCAGGCAGCGGCGGCCATCGGAGTGACGGCCTATGCGGGAACGCCTGATTATCTGATGAAGGTTTTGGAGAAGGCGGATGATTTGGGGCTGGAGCTTGGCATCACCAGGGCTGCGGTTTCGGGTGGTGCGCTTTTTCCGAGCCTGCGGCAGGCTTATGAGGAGCGGGGCATCACAACGCGGCAATGCTATGCAACCGCCGATGTCGGGCATATCGCCTATGAGAGCGATGCGATGGAGGGAATGATTCTCGATGAGGGCGTGATCGTGGAGATTGTGCGCCCAGGCACCGGCGATGTTGTGCCCGAGGGCGAAGTGGGCGAGGTGGTGGTAACGGCGCTCAATCCGGATTACCCGCTTCTGCGCTTTGCCACGGGTGATCTTTCCGCGATGCTGCCCGGGCAGAGCCCATGCGGGCGAACCGGCCCCCGGATCAAGGGCTGGATGGGGCGTGCGGATCAGGCGACGAAGATCAAGGGCATGTTCGTGCGGCCGGAGCAGGTGGCGGAGCTTGTGGCGCGGCTGGAGGGTGTGGCGCGCGCGCGGGTGACGGTGGCGCGAGACGGTGAGGAGGATAGCCTGCATGTGGCCGTTGAGGCTGCGGGTGGCGACGCGGATGTGATGATGGGCGCGGTGCGTGACGTGCTGAAACTGCGCGGTGCTGTTGAGATTGTGGCGCCGGGATCTTTGCCCAATGACGGTAAAGTGATCGATGACCAGAGAGACTATAGCTGATCTTTCAAAACTGACATATCCGCCCCGGTCTGTTGATTTTCGTTGTAACAGGCGATGTGGTTTAGTTGTTTCCAGAGAAAACGTCTGAAGGGAAGAAGTGATGTCGTTTATCGGATACATGCGCGGGGGCATTCTTGCGGCCGCTATGACTTGTGGCGGAGCAGTTGCTTTTGCGCAAGATGTGGCTTTGGTGATCAGTAATGCGGCGTCCCTGAAAGGGAGCGTGGCTGAGGATGTTGAAGATGGCCATCGCCAACTCGTTTCTCTTTATCGGGATATGGGCTACGATGTGATGCAGGGCCGCGACCTGAACCGGCAAGGCATCCGCCGGATGCTGAGTGAGTTCAGCAGGGCCGCTCAGGGTGGCGACGGCAAGATTGTTATCCATTTCTCGGGCCGTGCCGTCACGATTGGTAACGAAACGCTGATCATCCCTGTGGGGCTTGAGGCGACGGACCGGACTGGCGTGATTTTCGAAGCTGTGCCTTTGACGGCTCTTCTCTCGACCGCGAGTTCCCGGGAGGGAGATACCGCGATTGTCCTTGCGCTTAACGCGCAGGATGACCCCGATTTTGCCAGTTTCGCGACCCGGCCCTTCAAAGTGGAAGCGCCGGACAATGCGCTTGTCGTTTATGGAACGGCCGGGCAGGTGAACCGGGCTGTCAAAAACCAGTTTCTCATTCAGGGCCTGAGCGCTGCGGAGGTAGACGAGCGTAACGACCGCATCAATCTGAAAGGTCGTGTCACACGCTCTATGCGGCTTGTGCCATCAGGCCGTAACGCTGTGGGCGGGATCGTTTTTGCGGAGCAGGCGCTTTGGGCGCTGGCCTCCAGCACAAATGATCGCGCGCTTATTCGGGCCTATTTGCAGCGCTTTCCCAATGGTGCAAATGCTGGGGAAGCGCGGCGTCTCCTCGGCGGCAATTCTGCGGAAGACGGAGAGCGTGCGATCGGGCTGACCGATGATGCGCGGCGCGTTATCCAGCGGAACCTCACAATTCTGGGCTATAATACACGCGGGATTGACGGGATCTTCGGGCCGGGTACACGAGGTTCCATCAGAGAGTGGCAGAAGACGCGGGATCTCAATGCAACCGGGTATCTGAGGCAGCCGCAGATTGCGAAACTCAAAGCAGATGCGGACAAGCGCCGGCAGGAAATCAAGGCTGCCGAATGGCGCCGCAAGCAGGAAGACACGGCCTTCTGGCAGCGAACCGGCAAAAACAACACCAAGCCTTTGCTGATCCGTTATCTGCAGCGCTACCCCAACGGTGTGCATTCCCGTCAGGCCAAAGCTCTGTTGAAACAGATCCGCACTCGTGAAGAGGCGAGTGCACGGGCCGAGGACCGGAGTGCCTGGCGTGCGGCGCGGGATGCCAACACAATCCGCGCGTATCGTCGGTATTTGAATCAGAACGACAATGGACAGTTCCGCGACCGCGCAGAAGAAGCGATTGAAGATCTGCGCGGCGCTGAACGTCGTGTGGCGCGGCGTGAAGCCTACCGCTCGGAAGAGAATGCTCTGGGGCTTTCAAAGGCGAGCGTGCGGAGACTTGAGCGTCGCCTTGCCTCCTTGGAATTTGCGCCGGGTCGCGTGGATGGTGACATCACGCAGGATACGCGGCAGGCGCTGCGTGGGTTCCAGAGCTCGCAGGAACTTGAGGTTACCGGCTTCTTCAATGGAGAAACGGTGCTCCGTTTGCTTGCCGTCTCCAACGATGATGACAATGACTGACACGTGGCGAGCGGCCTGACCACCCATGTGAATTGCCAACCTGAAACAGAAAAGGCCGCGCAGTATGCGCGGCCTTTTTCATTAAAATGCGAAGGACTCAGCCCTGGCGGGCTTTGAACCGGCGCTGGGTCTTGTTGATCACATAGACCCGTCCCTTACGGCGCACCACGCGGCAATCGCGATGGCGGCTTTTCAGGGAGCGAAGCGAATTTCTGACCTTCATGGCCTCTCTCCTAGATTGGCGCGCGACAGCGTCTGCGCCTTGTTGCATTGGCCAAACCTGGCCATTTTCTGTGGCCGCGGGGGGCCGGTGAATGGTGGGCGTAACTGGGATTGAACCAGTGACCCCTTCGATGTCAACGAAGTGCTCTCCCGCTGAGCTATACGCCCGTAAAAAAGCAACGCCAGAGACTCGCGCCGCTGACGTGAGGGAGTTCTATAAAAGGGAAAGTTGAAGGGTTCAAGGGCTTTTGCCATTGGATGTATTGCACTAGGTTGGCTGCGACGAAAGCGTAAATGGAGCCGATTGCCAGTGGAATTGCCATATCACCTGACGATGCCGGGGCGGATCACCTCGCGGGCTGTGTTCAGTTCGCCACATTCAGGCTCGGACTATCCATCAGGTTTCATGGCGCGTGCACTTCTCGATCCGATCACGATGCGATCTTCCGAGGATGCCTTTGTGGATCAGCTTTTTAGCCATGCGCCCAAGGCCGGTGCGCCGATGCTGGTGGCGCGATTTCCCAGGGCTTACGTTGATCTCAACCGGAACGCGGATGAGCTGGATCCTGCGCTGATTTCCGGCGCACCGCGGCCGGGCACAAATCCGCGCGTGGCGGCCGGGCTTGGTGTGATCCCGCGCGTGGTGGGGGAAGGGCGTACCATCCAATCGGGCAAGATCTCGATGGAGGAGGCGCGGCTGCGGCTGCGGCAGGCCTATACACCGTTCCACCAGATGCTGAAGCAGATCCTGGCCCAACAACGGGATCGGTTTGGTACGGCCATCTTGTTTGACTGTCATTCAATGCCGCATGACGCGCTTTCCTCCGCTCCGCTGGTGCAAGGGCGCAGGCCGGATATTATTCTGGGAGACAGGTTTGGCGCGGCTTGCGGGCATTGGCTGATTGATGCTGCGATGGCCATTTTTGCGGTTGAAGGCTTTATCGTGGCACGGAATGCGCCATTTGCCGGCGGGTTCATTACCCAGCACTATGGGCGCCCCGTGCGGGGGATCCATGCACTGCAGATCGAGGTGGACCGCTCGCTTTATATGGATGAGCGAACGGTTTCGCCGCATTCAGGGTTCAGGGATGTGGCATCACGGCTGGTACGGGTGGTTGGCGCGCTCGCGCAGATTGCTGATCAGGCGCCTGCGCTGGCTGCCGAATAAGCCTTCCTTTGATGTTTGGATAAAAAAAGGGCCACGCTAAACGTGGCCCAAGTCTAGGGAGGATGCGCCTTGCGGCGCGTGATGCCTGAGCATCGATATTCCCAAAGTATGATGCAGCGCAGCAAAGTCAAGTGTGCAGCTGCGAAACGTCCGTTACGGTGTGATTATCGCCACCTCTTTGGATATTCGACCGCAGATCGCTCTGATTTTGCTGACTTTTGCACAATAAGTGCGCAATCCGGATTTATCGAAGAGCGCGGCCCTTGAGAATCGCATCCGTGCCGAACCGTTGGCGGATCTCATCTGTGGCGCGCTCCGCCGCAGTGCGGGTTTTGGCATCGGGATCAAGAAGATCGGGGGAGGTATCAGCCATTTCGCTGCTGGTGAGCCCGGTGAGCCCGACGCCGATCAGCCGGAAAGGGCCCTCTGGCAAGGCTTTGGCCAGCAGGGGCTGAGCCGCGCGGTAGATTACGTTGGCCATCTGCGTGGGCTCTGGCAGGGTGATGCGGCGCGTTAGGCTGGCATGATTGGCACGCTTGAGTTTTACCATCACCACCTTGCCTGCAAGGCTCTTGGCCTTTGCGCGATCCGAAACCTTCTCCCCCAACCGCCAGAGATGGCCTTCGAGAAGCTGCGGGTCTGCAGTGTCGATGTTGAAGGTCGTCTCGTTGGTGATGCTTTTGGTACCATCGCGGCTGGAGACGCTGCGATGATCGAGGCCGCGGGCGAGATGCCAGAGCCTGTCTCCCATACTGCCGTATCTGAGACCCAAGTCTTTGCGCTCGCGGCGTTTGAGATCGGCGATGGTGCGGATGCCATCCCGTTCCAGCGTTTCCTGAAAGGTGCGGCCGACACCCCAGATGACGGAAACCCTTTGTTTTGAAAGGAATTCCTCGGTTTCGGCCTTGCCAATGATGGAATAGCCACGGGGCTTATCGAGATCAGAGGCGATCTTGGCAAGGAACTTGTTGTGGGAAAGGCCCACCGAGGCGGAGACGCCGATGTCTTCCTCTATGCGTTTGACGAGGCGGGCCATAAGAGTGGCGGGTGGCGCGCCGTGGAGGCGTTCTGTACCGGTGAGATCCAGGAAGGCTTCATCAAGCGAAAGGGGTTCGATAACAGGCGTTAGTTCTTCCATCAGCGCTTTGATCTGGCGGGAAACCTCCACATATTTTTCCATGCGGGGTTTGACGATCACTGCTTCGGGGCAGAGATCCAGCGCCTTGAACATCGGCATGGCAGAGCGGACGCCCTTGATGCGGGCGATGTAGCAAGCCGTTGAAACCACGCCCCTTTTGCCGCCGCCTATGATGACGGGCTTATCGCGGATATCCGGATTATCGCGTTTTTCGACGGAAGCGTAGAAGGCATCGCAATCCATATGGGCGATGGAGAGGTTGTTCAGCTCAGTGTGCTTGAGCAGGCGGGGAGAGCCGCATTCTGGGCAGCGGTTCTCGGCGCTGGATGAGTGTAGGCAATCGCGGCAGAGGGTTGGCATTTTGTAACCTGCGTTTCAGCGCGCAGAATAGCGATTGTGGTTTGGATTTGCGAGAGGATCAGACGTTTGCGATCTCTTTCAGGATCCTTTCTGCAGCAACGCGTGGGCTTGGGGCTTTCCAGACGGGACGGCCGACGACGATATGGTCGGCGCCGTTTTGCAAGGCTTCTGAAGGGGTTGCGGTGCGTTTCTGGTCGTCCGCCGCATCACCGGCGGGCCGGACGCCGGGCGTGATGATCAGCTTGCCTTTTGCTTCCGGCAAGGCGCGGATGGCTGCGGCTTCGTGGGGCGAGGCGATGATGCCATGGGCTCCGGCGTCAAAGGCGAGGCGGGCGCGTTCCGTTACGAGATCTGCGATGCTGCCTTTCTGGATCAGGCTGATATCCAGATCTGTGCGGTCGAGCGATGTGAGGAAGGTGACGGCGAGGATCTTGGTGGAGGTGCCTATGCTGGCAGCGGAGGCAGCGTGGACGACATGTGGGTCTCCGTGGACCGTCAGGAAATCCAGATCGTACCTGCAAATACCTGAAACGGCTGCTTTTATTGTGGCGGGAATGTCGAAAAGCTTCATGTCGAGGAAGATGCGTTTGCCCGATTGTTTCAACTCGTCGGCCAGTGCCAGACCACCACCGGTGAGCATGCCGAGGCCGACTTTGTAAAAGCTGACGCTCGGGCCGAGTTGATCAACGAGGGTGAGGGCCGAGAGGGCGTTGGGGGTGTCGAGGGCTACTATCAGGCGATCATCGGGCATTTTGCACCTTTGGGTTTGGTGGTTCCTTCGGTACATCTTGAGGCGTGGAATGGGTAGGGGTCGGGTGCGAAGTTTTCTGGAAATATACGATCTGGCTACGCGATCCCGGGAGATTATCCTTTCTTCCGAACGGCTTATCGAGGCGCCGAACTGGCATCCGGATGGGAAAACCTTGCTGGTGAACGGGGAGGGGCGGCTCTACCGAGTGCCCTTGTCAGCACCTGCGCTGGTGCCTCTGGACACCGGAGATTGTGTGGCGTGCAACAACGATCATGGGATCTCGCCTGATGGGGCGCGTGTGATGGTTTCCAGCAAGCTGGGTGGCAGCTCGACAGTGTTTTCCGTCCCGTGGGCAGGGGGGCAACCCGTTCAGATCACAGCGAAAAATCCATCCTACTGGCATGGCTGGGCGCCGGATGGGCGGCGGTTTGCCTTTGTTGGGCAGAGGGGCGCATCGGATGGGAGCGGTGCGTTTGATATCTATACGATGCCGGTTGCGGGTGGGGCCGAGTTGCGATTGACGGAGGAAATGGGGCATTGCGACGGGCCGGATTATACCCGGGACGGGCGGTGGATCTGGTTCAATTCGGATGTTTCGGGTGCTGCCCAGATCTGGCGGATGCGGCTGGATGGATCCGATAAACAGATGATGACAAACGATAATTCCGTAAACTGGTTTCCGCATCCTTCACCCGTCTCGGACAGTATGTTGTATCTGGCCTATCCGGAGGGGACGCTTCAGCATCCGCGGGATCGCGATGTTTCGCTGCGGCTTTTGCGGGATGGAGCGATGGAGGAGCTTTGCCGGTTCAACGGTGGGCAGGGGAGTATCAATGTGCCGTGTTGGGCACCTGATGGGCGGCGGTTTGCGTTTATGTCTTATGGCGCGCCTGGCTGAGGGCTGAAAGCCTTCGGCTTCAGCGTTTTGCGATGCAAAAGCTGATTGGATATTTAAGGGACATAAGATGGTTGGATTTGGTAAGGTTTTGGTACGGGTTTGGTAATGTGAGTTGTTTGCTCAGGTATTTGGCGGCGATCGCCGGTATCTGCGCGCTCAGATTGCAGCTATGAGGCCGAGGAGTACGATTGGCAGGAAGAGCCATCCTTGCGGCAGGAGACCGTAGGAGATGCGGAAGCGGAGCGGGATGAGGATGCCAACGAGTGCCGTGCCGGCCGCGAGTGCAGTGCCCGCGTAGAGAAGGCCGGGGAGGGAGAAGAGTGCGGCACCCGCGAAGAAGGCCGCCATCAAGAGAAGCGTGGAAGAGGTGATGTGCCAGCAGAGGTAGCTGGTGTAGCGGACGACATCTTCGAGGCGCGCGTCTGTGACAAGGGGTGCTGCAACCTCGCGCCCGCCCATCACGAGGTGAACGCCGAACCATGCGAAGCTGAGACCTGCGGCCGACCATATGAGGAGTGCGTCCATTTTTATCTTCCTCTTTTGGGTTGGGTAGCCGGGCCTTAGGGCAGGTGGTAGCCCGCGAAACGCCGCAGAGGGGATTTGGTGTGCGATTTTTGATGTTCACGATCTTGTGTGGCCAGAGCGCGAACCCCATTTGACACTCAGGCTTAAAGCCACGTGCCGCAGTGTGGGCGGGCTTGTTGAGTGCTGAAGAAGGAGATGACCTATGAACTTTGAAAAGTTCAGCGAGCGGGCACGCGGATTCGTGCAGGCTGCTCAGACGATTGCGATGCGCGAGGATCACCAGCGCGTTTTACCCGTTCATATGTTGAAGGCCCTGATGGACGATGATCAGGGGTTGGCGGCCAATCTGATTGGCGCGTCTGGCGGTGATGCGGCGCAGGTGAAGACGGCAGCAGATGCGGCCGTGGCTGCGGTGCCCAAAGTGACGGGCGGCGACGGGCAGATTTACATTGATACGATGCTGGGCAAGGTATTGGCCGAGGCCGAGGGGCTGGCGGGCAAGGCAGGGGACAGCTTTGTGACCGTGGAGCGCGTGCTGACCGCTTTGGCGGTGACGCCGACGGATGCCGCGAAGATCCTGAAGGCCGCGGATGTGACGGCGCAGAAGCTGAATGCGGCGATCAACGAGGTGCGGAAGGGGCGGACGGCGGACAGTGCCTCTGCCGAGGACACTTTCGAGGCGCTGAAGAAATACGCGCGCGATCTGACGGAAGCGGCGCGCGAGGGCAAGATCGACCCGATCATCGGTCGGGATGAGGAAATTCGTCGGACGATGCAGGTGCTGTCTCGCCGGACGAAGAACAACCCCGTGCTGATCGGTGAGCCAGGTGTGGGCAAGACCGCGATTGCCGAGGGTCTTGCGTTGCGGATCGTCAACCGGGATGTGCCGGAGAGCCTTGAGAACAAGAAGCTGATGGCGCTGGATATGGGCAGCCTGATCGCGGGTGCGAAGTATCGCGGCGAGTTTGAGGAGCGGTTGAAATCCGTTCTCAACGAAGTTACGGCCGCGGCGGGTGAGATCATCCTTTTCATTGATGAGATGCACACGCTTGTAGGCGCTGGCAAATCCGAAGGCGCGATGGATGCATCGAATTTGCTGAAGCCTGCGCTGGCGCGCGGGGAGTTGCATTGTGTGGGTGCGACGACTTTGGATGAGTACCGCAAACATGTGGAGAAGGACGCGGCTTTGGCGCGGCGGTTCCAGCCTGTTTTGGTAACGGAGCCGACGGTGCCGGATACGATCTCCATCCTGCGGGGCATCAAGGAGAAGTATGAGGTGCATCACGGGATCCGGATCTCGGATCGGGCGCTTGTGGCGGCTGCAACGCTTTCCCACCGGTATATCACAGATCGGTTCTTGCCGGATAAGGCGATTGATCTGATGGATGAGGCGGCGTCCCGGCTGCGGATGGAAGTGGATTCGAAGCCTGAGGAATTGGATGCCCTCGATCGGGAGCTTTTGCAAAAGCAGATCGAGGCGGAGGCTTTGAAGCTGGAGACGGACGACGCCTCGAAAGATCGGTTGGAGAAGCTTGAGGCGGAATTGGCCGATTTGCAGGAGCGATCTTCCGAGATGACGGCCCAGTGGCAGGCGGAGCGGGACAAGCTGGGTGCTGCGCGGGATATCAAGGAGAGGCTGGATCATGCGCGGGCTGAACTGGATCAGGCCAAGCGCACGGGGAACCTGGCCAAGGCTGGCGAGATGCAGTTTGGCGTGATCCCGGATCTGGAGAAGGCGCTGGCTGAGGCGGAGCAGGCTGAGGAAAGCGATGTGATGGTGGAGGAAGCGGTGCTTCCGGAACATGTCGCATCCGTGGTGGAGCGCTGGACCGGTATTCCGGTGGACCGGATGCTTGAGGGTGAGCGTGAGAAGCTCCTGCGGATGGAGGAGGAGATTGGGCATCGCGTGATCGGGCAGAGTGCTGCGGTGGCGGCGGTTTCCAATGCTGTGCGGCGGGCGCGGGCGGGGCTGAATGACCCGAACCGGCCTATGGGCTCTTTCCTGTTCCTCGGGCCGACCGGGGTTGGGAAGACGGAGCTGACCAAAGCGCTCGCGGAGTTCTTGTTTGACGATGATACGGCGATGACCCGCGTGGATATGTCCGAGTTCATGGAGAAGCATTCCGTGGCGCGGCTGATCGGGGCGCCTCCGGGCTATGTCGGTTATGATGAGGGCGGTGTGCTTACCGAGGCTGTGCGGCGCAAGCCCTATCAGGTGATCCTGTTCGACGAGGTCGAGAAGGCGCATGGCGACGTGTTCAACGTGCTCTTGCAGGTGTTGGATGACGGGCGTTTGACGGATGGGCAGGGGCGTGTGGTGGATTTCAAGAATTCGCTGATCATCCTGACATCGAACCTTGGGGCGCAGGCGCTTTCGCTTTTGCCGGACGGGGCGGATAGTGAGGCGGCGAAAGGCGAGGTGATGGAGGCTGTGAAAGCGCATTTCCGACCCGAGTTCCTGAACCGGCTGGATGAGATCGTGCTGTTCGATCGGTTGTCTCGCGCGAATATGGACGGGATTGTCGATATTCAGCTGAGCATTCTGGACCGGCGGCTGGAGCCGCGGAACATTGTGTTGCAGCTGGACGCTGATGCGCGGACATGGCTGGCGGATCAGGGGTATGACCCTGTGTACGGGGCGCGGCCTTTGAAGCGGGTGATCCAGAAGGCGCTACAGGATCCGCTGGCGGAGATGCTGCTTTCAGGCTCCGTGATGGATGGGGCCGAGATCCCGGTGACAGCAGGGCCTCTGGGGCTGATCGTCGGGGACCGGGCGCAGCAGGTGGCCGAGAAGGCGGCCACTGTTCACTGAGATGCTTCTCAAAAGATGTGCCCCACCCGGTATTGGCCGGGTGGGGCCTTTTGGCTATGGTGTTTGCCTTGAAGTCTAACCACCTATCGCGGACTGAAAATCAAAGGCTTCAACGCGTCAGGTGATACATGATGCTTCGGGCTAAAGGCGAAACAGTTCAGGCGATAGTGTCCACAGCGAAGATGAAATCACCCGCAGTAAGCTCATCGGCATCGACCCCCGAGAGGACGAGCGTGTTGCCGTGGCCGAGCGTGATGATCGTGCGGTGGCCGAAATCGAAGATATTGTGTTCGATATCATCGAGGCCCGTGAGGCCGAAATCGGTAAGGTCGATCTGATCTGTGCCCGCCTTGAAATCGCGCACGACATCGAAGTCGGAGGCTGAGGTGAAGACGAAGACGTCTGCTCCGCTGCCGCCGCGTATGATATCGAGGCCCGCGCCGCCCTCTATCGTGTCATCGCCGCGCCCGCCCTTGATGATATCCAAGCCGGAGCCGCCATTGAGGCTGTCATCGCCTGCAGCGCCGAAGAGCGTGTCTGCGCCACTTCCGCCGAACACGACATCATCGCCCCGGCCTGCCTTGACGAAATCGAACCCTGCACCGGCGAGAACGGTATCATCGCCGCTACCTGCTTTGACGACATCGTTGCCACCATTTGCATCGATGAAATCGGCATCGCGACCTGTGGCGATGAAATTGCTCTGATCATCTGCGATGATGAAATCGACATCCCCCGCGCCATCGGAGGCGAGGAGATCGGCCGGGATCAGAACGCCATCCAGAACATGGACAACGCCGTTTGCGGCCTGAATATCGGTGGCGATGAGGCCGGGATCTGCTATATCGGGATCGGCATCGACGAGGGTGGTGCCGGAAACGCCGAGGGTGCCGCCCTGAAGGGTTTCGATCTCAGAGAAGGAGAGGACCTGGCTGGCCTGAAGCGATTCCGGGGCCACGTGATAGGTAAGGATTGTGGTGAGAAGCGGGATGGGATCACCGCCGCCGAGAAGGGTGAGCGCCTCCACCAGATAATCCCACGCTTCGCCTTCGTTTGCGCCCTCGAATCCGAGGGTGGTTGCGAGGCCCACAAATGCACCATCGGTTGGCGCGAAGACTGTGAGATCGACATCTGGATCATCCAGCACACCGGCGAGGCCTGCCGTGGTGACGGCTTCGAGCAGAATGTCGAAATCACCCGCATTATCATCAAAGCCCGGGCCGGAAGCGGCCACAATACCCGTGATGGTTGGTGCATCATTGCCCGGAAGATCGATGGGCAGAAGCACACGATCGATTGCCTGGATCACGCCGTTATCGGCGGTGATATCCGGGATGATTACGGAAGGATCAATGAGATCGGGCTCGTTATCCACCAGCGTTGGGCCATCGGATGTGATCGTGACGCCGAGGAGTGTTTCCACCGTGCCGCCCGCCTGAATATCGGCCAGTGTCTGGCTGCCGGGGGAGACGTGGTAGAGGATCACATCGCGCAGGGTTTCTGCGGGCAGGGTGGTGGCGAGGAAGGTGGTAACCGCCGCCTCGTCTGCCACATCGCCGGTGAAGCCAAGATCTGTGGCAAGCTGGCCGAAGGCGGCATCCGTGGGCGCGAAGACGGTAACGTCTGTATCAGGGCTGGAGAGTGTCGCCACGAGATTGCTGTCGGGCAGGGTTTCATCGAGGAATGTGAGTGCGGCAACGAGGACATCGAAATTTCCGTTGGTTGACGCAATTGCTGCTATGCTGGGCATGTTTGGGTTTCCTGTAGTTGGGTTTTCCAGACAGGCGGTCGGGCAGGTTCAGTGCCCGGCCGCTCCTTTCTCAAGGCTGGGCCGGGAACCGGCCCAAGCAGTGGCCAGTGCCGGTTAAGGCAGCAGAACAGCGTCGATCACGTGGATCACACCGTTGGATGCGGCGACATCAGGGATGATGACGTTTGCATTTTCGACCTTCACGCCATTGCGGCCATCGATGTGCAGATTGCTGCCCTCAACCGTGGCCACGCTGATGCGGGAGGCAGGGATATCGGCGGCGGCAATCTTGCCGGGCACCGCGTGGTAGGTGAGGATCTGAACGAGCTGATCCTTGTTTTCCGGTTTGAGCAAAGTTTCAACCGTACCGGCGGGCAGTGCGGCAAACGCCTCATCCGTAGGTGCGAAAACGGTGAACGGGCCATCGCTTTTCAGCGTATCCACCAGGTCGGCAGCGGCAACGGCGGCGACAAGTGTGTTGAACGAGCCGTTGGCGGATGCGACATCGACGATATCGCCCGGGCCTTCGCTGGCCATATCGGCACAGGCTGAGAGTACGAGCGCTGACGCCCCGAAGAGTGCAGCTTTGATCAGGGATCTGCGGTTCATGGCATCCCTCCTTCTTTTTTGATTTTTGGTTTGGAAAGAAGCGCCGCCCCACACGGCGCCTCATGGTCTTGATATTAGGGCCTGAGCCTTTGGCTTAAACCCGTCTTTCGGCCCGATTACTCGGGCAGGATTACGGCGTCGATCACATGGATCACACCGTTGGAGGCTTCGATATCGGCGGTGACGACTTTTGCGCCATCAACCATCACGCCGCCTTCTGTCGTGATATCCACTTCCGAGCCCTGTACGGTGGCAGCAGACATCGGACCCGCGATATCACCCGACATCACTTTGCCCGGGACAACATGGTATGTGAGAACGGCGATCAGCTGATCCTTGTTTTCAGGCTTCAGCAAATCTTCGACAGTTCCTTCTGGCAGGGCTGCGAACGCCTCGTCCGTGGGCGCAAATACAGTGAACGGGCCTTCGCCCTTCAGCGTATCCACCAGCTCTGCGGCCTGAACGGCTGCAACAAGTGTGCCAAAGCTGCCTGCGGCAACGGCTGTATCTACGATGTCCTTTGAGTGGCCATCTGCGAATGCGGAGCCCGCAAAAGTGAAGGCCATAGTCGTTGCGATCAGTGTACGGCGAAGCATTAATTTCTCTCCTGTAGCGATGATTTGAGGACACCCGATCGGGTATCTGACAGGGCTACGTTGAGAAAGTTGACGCGGTTCAGTGCGTTAGCGCGATTTTTCTACTTGAAATCTGGCGGCGTGCCCTAAGCGTCTGGAATTTTCACTTTCAACTCACATTCAATTCATAAATTGTTTCTCACGCTCTTGTTAACTCGCCTTCAGTTATTGCCCTGCCAGTGTCATAATTGGCCGCGAAAACGTGAGACACCGTGACGCCTTTTTGTGCCAAAAGGGCGGAGACACCTAATTAGAGTGAGGAGCACGCCTGTGCTGATCAAAGCAGCTGACAAAATCCGATCTTCCGAGATCACCCCGAAGTCGCATTTCCTGAACAGGCGTGCACTGCTGGCTGGTACGGCTGGCCTGATTGCGGGCGCCGCTTTGCCGGGCTACGCGCGGAGCCTTGATTTTGAGAAGGCGAGCGGGGATCTGCCGGGGCCGCTGACGGACAAGGACGATATCACCAGCTACAACAATTTCTACGAGTTCGGCCTCGATAAGACAGACCCGAAGAAATATGCCGGTGCCCTTACAACAGACCCGTGGAGCGTGAAGATCGACGGGATGGTGAACAATCCGGGCGATTATGCGCTTGAAGACCTGATCAAGCCGAGCACGCTGGAAGAGCGGGTGTACCGGTTCCGCTGCGTGGAGGCATGGGCAATGGTTGTGCCATGGGTCGGTATTCCGCTGGCCGATGTGATTGCGCGGGCGGATCCTGTGGGCAGTGCGAAATACGTGGCGTTCGAGACGCTGGTGCGCCCATCCGAGATGCGCGGGCAGCGCGGCTCCTTCCAGTTGCTGGATTGGCCTTACCGGGAGGGTTTGCGGCTGGATGAGGCAATGCATCCGCTGACGATTCTTGCCAACGGGCTTTACGGTGAGGAGTTGCCGAACCAGAACGGTGCGCCGCTGCGCCTGGTAGTGCCGTGGAAGTACGGGTTCAAATCCATCAAATCCATCGTACGGATCACGCTGACGGATAAGCAGCCGCAAACATCGTGGAATATGCAGGCTGCGCGCGAATACGGTTTCTATTCCAACGTGAACCCGGAAGTGGACCACCCCCGCTGGAGCCAGGCGAAGGAACGCGTGGTGGGTGCCGGAATTTTTGCCAAAAAGCAGGACACGCTGATGTTCAACGGGTATGCGGATGAAGTGGGCGGCCTTTATGCCGGCATGGATCTGCGGAAAAACTTCTGAGCGATGAACCCCGTCGTGATGCATATCAACGGCTGGATCAGGAAGGTTCCTGTCTGGCCGTTCTACATCATCGGGTTCGTGCCTGTGGCGTTGTATGTGTATGCAGCCTTCACAGATGGGCTCGGCCCTGATCCGGTTAAGGCGCTGGAGCATGGGCTGGGCAAGATCGGGCTGCAGTTTCTGATCGCGTCGCTTTGCGTCACACCGCTGCTAAGGCTGACGCGCATCAATCTGATGTGCTTCCGCCGGATGCTGGGGCTGATGGCATTTTACTATGTGCTGCTGCATTTCAGCGTCTATCTGTTTCTGGACAACCAGCTGGAATGGAACGCGTTGGCCAAGGATCTGACAAAGCGACCCTATATCATTGTGGGCACGCTGGCACTTCTGATGCTGATCCCGCTGGCGCTGACATCCACCAATTGGGCCGTGCGCAAGCTGGGCTCCGGAACATGGTGCAAATTGCACAAGCTCGTCTATCCAGCGGTGGCTTTGAGCGCTGTACATTACATCTGGCTGGTCAAATCCTGGCCGTTTGAGCCGCTGGCCTACGGTGCAGTGGTGGCAGCCCTTCTGGCCTACCGTTGGGTGCGCAATATTCGGTCTCGTCCACGCACGAAAACTGCCCCCCAGGCTGGCTGAGCCCCTAGATTTAGTGGCGAAAATTGCGAAGGCACAAAGCGGCTGCTTTTTGTTGTGAATTTCTCATTTTGTGTCTTGCGACTCTTGTTGTGTATATGTAGGTAACGCTTCACCGGCTTGGTGAGGTAGTTTGCTG
>CANMAI010000002.1 GCA_947495795.1 uncultured Paracoccaceae bacterium
GATGGCATAAGATCAAAGCGGGCCATAACAAACGAGCAAACCATGGCGCTTCTCAAGACGAGTTTTTCAACACAATCAGCCCATTCCAACCGATGCTGCGCTTGCAGCGAATGACATGGTGTGTTTGCGGTGATCGCTCTCCTCGGGCGAACGAGGTCCAGTAAGCTGGCCTCACAAATCGCAAGCCGTAGAGGAGAACGACCATGTCCCATTATGTTGGCCTGGATGTATCCGTCAAATCCGTCTCGATCTGTGTTGTTGACGCGCAGGGCACGGTCTTGGCCCGTGGGGAGACGGCGTCGGATCCGGATCGGATTACTCCTTCATCCACGAGCATGCACCTGATCCTGAGCGCGTGGTGCATGAAAGCGGAATTCTTGCCATCTGGTTGACCCGCGAGTTGGAGAAGCGCGGACTACCGATCATCTGCATTGATGCCCGCCTTGCGCACAAGGCTTTGTCGGGGCGGATCAACAAGTCCGATCCGGGTGATGCGGAAGGCCTCGCGCATCTGGCGCGGACCGGTTGGTTCACCCAGGTTCACATTCGAAGCGAGGCTTCGGAACGTGTTCGTGTGCTGATCGGGACAAGAGAGCGTCTCATCAGGATGCGCAAAGATCTGGAAGGGCATGTGCGCGGCATTCTGAAGACCTTCGGCGTTTGCATGGGCTCGGTCCATCGCACGAAACTGCGGCAGGGATTTCGTGATCAGCTTGCTTCAGCAGCTGAGACCGATCCGGCAATCAGTGTCATGACTGAGATGTTCAACCCGACCCACAAGGCTCTCTGCGCAGCAACGGAAGCGATGGACGACGAACTGAAAGCCATTGCGCGTGAGAGCGATCTTGCCCGTCGCCTCATGACCGTACCGGGCGTCGGCCCTGTGGTTGCGCTGTCATTTATCGAAACGCTTGATGATGCCCAGCGATTCAAGAGATCGAGGAACGTGGGTGCGTTCCTTGGCCTCACGCCAAGACGACATCAATCCGGCGATATGGATTGGTCTGGGCGCATCTCGAAATGTGGGGATCGCGATCTGCGGCGATTGCTCTACTCGGCCGCGACGACGCTGATCACCCAAGTGCGAAAGCCTTCACCTCTACTGGCGTGGGCCAAGCGCTTGCAGGACCGCAAGGGCTTCAAGAAAGCTGCCGTGGCAGCATCCCGCAAACGCGCGGTCATCCTGCACTGCATCTGGCGTGACGGAACCGTATTTGAAGCGAACATGGAGGCCAAAACCTAGCGCAAAACCGGAACACCTGCCCGAGAGAGGAGGCGGGTTCAGCGTCCTTCGGGACGGAGGCGGATCAAGCCAGCCTAAAGCGGCAGACGTGGCACAAAGCCAACTTCGCGAATGACATTTTTGACGATCAGCTCCCGGACGCCATCATGAAGCGGCATCACCGACTTCGGAGAGAACCACGACCCCGAAAGACAACAAGCCTAAATCCTTGACTCACCCGCAAACAGAGAGCCGGTTAGGTGAAGCTGCACTGCAGAGCCGAACGATGCTGCAGAAGTCAGTTTTGGGCCGGTTCTGTTGAAAAAAACGTGTTTCTGGCGCAGAAAGTGTCGCCCGGAACACGGCGCAAGCGCCTTTCTGATCACGCCTTTTGCGTTTGCTGCGGTGCAGGAAAGATCTTCGCCAGTTTGCGGAGGTTCTGGGCGGTGGCGGCGAGGAGGAATTCGTCGTTCGCGCCACATGGGCCACGTAATCGGAGCCTTCCGAGGCCGAGGATGCGCTTGAGATGGGCGAAGAGCATCTCGACCTTCTTTCGCAGCTTCATCGAGATATCGTATTGTTTGGTTTTGGCGATATCGCGGGCAATCTGGCGGGCGTCTTCGTGTTCTTCTCGTGTGATGGAACGGAAGTCCATGTTGGGGCAACAACGGGCCTTTGATGGGCATGATTGGCAGGTGAGCTTGAGCGCCCGATATTTTGCGACACCTTTGCCGGTTGGTCCCCTGTTTGGATCGGAGTAGTTGCGGCGGAACTGCTTCAGTTCCTGATTTTCGGGGCAGATGTATTGATCGTTCTCAGCATCCCATTCGAAATCAGCCCGTGTCCAGGTTCCATCTGTCCGGCCAGCCTTGTCGATAACTGGAATATGTGGCGCGATTTTGCGATCCACCAGCCAGCCCAACATCGGGCCGGAGCCGTATGCCGTGTCCGCAATGATCCGTTCCGGGTGCAGGCCAAACCCGTCTTTGACCCGGTCCAGCATCGTGCGAACAGCACCCACTTCCGCCTGTCGGATCGACCGGGTCGCTTCGACGTCCACGATGACGCTGTGATCTGTGTCAATGAGATAGTTGGTGGAATAGGCAAAGAACGCAGGGCTTTTGCGGGCTGCTGTCCATTGGCTGGACGGGTCGGAATGGGACGTGAACTTTGGTTCGACCTTTGTTGCTGCGCCAAAAGCCGCGTCGTCCAGAACGTCGAGATACTCGCGCACGGCACGTGGTGCGTCGCCGGGGGTGATGGTGCCGTGATCTCAATCTTCCTTGGGCGTCGAGTTTTGTTTGTTCGCGTCCGCTTCAATCAAACTGGCATCTGCTGCAAAGCGCTGGCCGCTGACCAGTCCTTCGGTGATGCAACGCGCCACCGTCGCTTCAAACAAGCGGCGCAACAGATTGCTGTCTCGGAACCTACCGTGCCTGTTCTTGGAGAAGGTGGAATGATCCGGCACAGCATCCGTCAGATCGAGGCGGCAAAACCAGCGATACGCCAGGTTCAGATGCACCTCTTCACACAAACGCCGTTCAGATCGAATGCCCAAACAATAGCCAACCAATAGCATTCGGATCAGCAACTCCGGATCAATCGACGGGCGACCTGTATGGCTGTAGAAATCCGCCAGATACTGACGGAGGTCGCTCAGAGCGACGAACCGGTCAATGGATCGCAATAGGTGATCTTGAGGGACATGATCTTCCAGAGAGAACTCGTAGAACAACGCCGCCTGCGCTTCCTGCCCCGGTCCCAACATGATCAATCCTTCCACTCGATACGGAAATTGAATCAGCAGTTCATGGGTCGATCAAGGAAGAGTTTTTCAACGAAATACGCCGGTAAGGGCCGTTCTCCACAAAATGACTGGACTAGTGCGCAAAACGGAGCGGTACTGTGATAGCGACGCGCCCACAGGGGTGCGAGCTTCTCCGCCCGGACCTCCGGGCTCTGATCACTAGCAGGGCCAGTCCGGTCCTGTGTGACCTGATCAGGAGAACCTCATGACCCGACAAACAAAACCGCGAACCCAAAAAGCCCAGCTTATTCAGATACTGAGCCGGAAAGCCGGGGCAGATGTTGCCACCATCAGCGCAAAATTCAACTGGCAGCCTCACTCCACGCGTGCGGCACTGACGGGACTGCGTAAGTCAGGATACGTGCTGGACGCTGAGAAGCCGGGCGGCGGCAAGCCCTTGCGATACCGCATTGTCGACAAGACCTCGGTGGATGCTGCCTGATGACCGGTGAAAGTAGGATACAAGCCCGTTGGGTTGAACTTGCTGACATGGATCGTTCGACCCTTCGGGTGACCTGGACAGAGGCTTTCGACAACGCACCACCTCACTTTCTGTCGATGACCTTCATGCGCAAGGCACTGATCTGGCATGCTCAGTGCCACCGGTTTGGCGGGCTGTCCCCGGACCTGAAGTGGGCTCTCAATTCCGCAAATGCAGGTAAGACCGCGAGGAACACACCGGCTGCAATCCGACCTGGGACGCAGCTTGTCAGGGAATGGAACGGGCGGCGGTATCAGGTCGATGTGTGCGACGATGGATACGTAATGAATGGTAAGCGGTTTAGGTCACTGTCGGCCATTGCACTTCACATCAGCGGGACAAGCTGGTCAGGTCCACGCTTCTTCGGGCTGGAGAGCAAAACGGGCATTGGCGCATGAAGAAGACCCGCTGCGCGATCTATACCCGCAAATCCTCGGAAGACGGGCTGGAACAGGAATTTAACTCGCTGGATGCACAACGTGAAGCCTGTGCGGCCTTTATCGCCAGCCAGAAGATTGAGGCTGGGTTCTGGTTCCTGACGCTTATGATGATGGCGGGCTATCGGGCGGGACGCTGGAACGTCCGGGATTGCAACGACTGATGGCAGACATCCGATCAGGCAAAGTGGACAGGATTGTTGTTTACAAGATTGACCGGCTGACACGATCGCTGGGGGATTTTGCCAAGATCGTCGAGGTTCTGGATGAGACAGGCGGATCGTTTGTGTCTGTGACCCAATCGTTCAACACCGCCACAAGCATGGGGCGACTGACGCTGAACATGTTGCTCAGCTTTGCCCAGTTTGAACGGGAAGTGACGGCCGAACGCATTCGCGACAAGATCGCAGCATCCAAGAAGAAAGGCCTCTGGATGGGGGGCAACGTGCCGCTGGGCTATGAACCGGATGGCAGAACGCTGAAGATCAAAGAGCCGGATGCACAGGTTATCCGAACGATCTACGATCTCTACAAAGAGCATGGCTCGGTTCGGGCGGTGAAAGATCAGGCAGACAGGCTGGGTCTTAAGACAGCCATCCGGACTTTGTCATCTGGCCGGTTGAAGGGAGGAACACCCTTTAGTTTTGGTCACATCTACTACATCCTGACCAATCCGGTCTATGCTGGCCGCATTCGCTATAAGGCGAGCGTGTATCCCGGCCAGCATCCACCACTAATTGAGCCAGACCTTTGGGATGCGTTGCAGGACCAGCTGAAAAATCGCTCTGTCGCTAACCGTTTAGGCAAAGAGAGAGGGATGGGTCGAGGCGGTCGAAAACAGGTCTCGCTTCTGATTGGCAAATTGTTTGATGAAACTGGTGACCGTCTGATGCCGAGTCATACAAAGTCCTCAAAAGGACACCGGCTCAGATACTATGTCTCAAACCGTCTGATCCGAAGCAAAGGCCCCAAAGATATATCTGGCTGGCGACTGCCCGGGCCTGAGCTGGAGGCACTGATTGCCAATCTGCTTCGCAAGTATCTGAGCACGCCGTCCGTGACGGCAAATATCGTGAGCGACCCGACGGCAGAAGAGACTGCAGCAATTGTAAGATTATTGGTAAAAATCACTGGGGCCGAAGCCGATGAGCAAAACGAAAAGAGCAGTCTCCTCCTGCAGCTGCCTCAAAATATTCAGATCGCGCCGGGAAGGATCAGAATCATCATATCAGAGAAAGGCTTAGCTGAGATGTTGGGCGTTGATTGCGAACGGGTATCTGAGGAACACCTCGAGATTGACCCCGCGTTCCAACACCGCAAGCGGGGCGTTGAAACAAAACTTGTCCTGGCTGACACAGCCAGTCCGCGCGATGAAACCCTGTTTAATAACATTGCAAAAGCACATCATTACTTTGACCTGATCCGGGCCGGGAAAACCTATGCCGAGATTGCCGCGTCTGAGGGCGTATCAAAACAACGGGTTTACTAGCTGGTCGATCTGGCCTTCCTGGCACCGGATGTTTTGCGAGATGTGTTTGTGGGTTCTCAAGCAACTGGCCTGACGACTGAATGGTTGCTGCGTCACGCCATTCCGGCACTTTGGGATGAACAGAGAGAAATGTTCCGCACCCTGTAAGAGGGTACGGGCCCTGAACGGACCAGCGCCGCGCGATCCCGGCAGCATCAAACACACCCAACCGTCGACCGCGCAAATGCCGTTTCCAGACTATTGGCAGAATCCCACCGATTTACGGCATGTTCCGGATCTGGGATATCCGGACACCCCGAAAGGCCCCGGAATAAACGGAGAAAAATACGAAAACTCGTACTGGTATGAAATTGTTATGAGTGTTGGCTGGGGTGGTAGGATTCGAACCTACGGTACACGCTACCAAAAAGCGTTGCCTTACCACTTGGCTACACCCCAACGGTGGCGATGGTCTTACAATCTGGGACTTTGCCCCGCAAGTACAAATGAAAGCTTGTTTGCGGTCGCGTGCCCTTGCTAGGCGTACCGCGAAAGGAATGCTGAGTTGGCAAGAAACTGGGATTGCATTGTTGTCGGCGCGGGTGCAGCCGGTATGATTGCGGCCATTGAGGCCGGACGACGGGGCCGGCGGGTGCTGATCTTGGATCATGCCCGCGCGCCGGGTGAGAAGATCCGCATTTCCGGTGGCGGTCGATGCAACTTTACCAATGTGAACACCAACCCTGAGCGCTTCATTTCGGCAAACCCGCGCTTTGCTGTATCAGCGCTAACCCGGTTCACGCCAGCCGATTTTATTGAACGGGTTGAGAAGCGTGGTATTGCCTACCACGAGAAGACGCTGGGCCAATTGTTCTGCACTCAATCATCGCGCGATATCATTGATATGCTGGTGTCTGACATGCTTGAGGCGGGTGTTGTGCTGCGTCTGGGCGTCGATTTGGGGATTCCGCAAGCTTCTGGGCAAGGATATCAGCTCAAGGTCGATGGCGTGGAGTTGTACTCAGAGAGCATCGTGGTTGCGACGGGCGGAAAATCTATACCCAAAATGGGAGCAACCTCCTATGGTTACAACACCGCTGAACAGTTTGGCTTGGCGCTCGAAGAGACACGGCCAGGTCTTGTTCCACTAACTTTCGGTGGCTCCCTACTAGAACGGATGAAGGCCCTTTCCGGGGTTTCAACAAACGCAGTGCTCAGGTGTGGCGACGCGGCATTTCGGGAAGCAATTCTCTTTACCCACCGCGGTCTTTCGGGGCCTGCAATTTTGCAGATTTCTTCTTACTGGGAGGAAGGGCGGAGTGTTTCAGTCCAACTGTTGGACGAAGAGGAGGGCTTTTCCTTTCTCCGTTCGGCTCGGTCGGCGAACGGGCGACAATCAATTGCGGTTGCATTGGCGACTTTGTTGCCGAAGCGGTTGGTTGATGATTTCCTGGGTGAATTGGGTGAATTGGGTGAGAGAGGGAGACTTGGTGATATTTCCGACAGGAGACTTCGTGCCATCGCAACTGCGTTTGCCAATTGGCGGGTGCTTCCATCCGGTTCTGAAGGCTACCGTACGGCAGAGGTTACAGTGGGCGGTGTGAGCACCGCTGATCTTGCCTCCAAGACCATGGAGGCAAGGAGGCAGCCGGGGCTCTACTTCATTGGTGAGGTGGTGGATGTTACAGGCTGGCTGGGCGGGTACAATTTCCAGTGGGCTTGGGCGTCTGGTTGGGCCGCAGGACAGGTCTGCTAGGTTCGCAGACAGTTTCGACTTATGAGGTCCGCTCTCCTTAGGTTCGGCTCTCAGAACTTCGCACTTGATTGAGGCGAGCAGCAAAATCGAAACCAAACTGGAGCTTTAGGGTATTAGCAATCGAAGCTTGTTTCCCAAGGCTATGACATGTTTTTTTGTAAAGCCCTTTAAGAGGAGGCCAGCGCGCCCGGATCGGGCACGCTGGTAAAAAAGTCAATGCACCGTCAGGCTTTGATCACCCGGCCACGTGATATCGTAGCCAAACTCAATGGTGCTATCGGCATCTGCACCGAGATCAATGTTCCACGACACCACCCCGCGCTTCCCTTGTTCATCCACAGGCTTGTGACGCGGCCGAGATTGGATAACGATCTCCAGATCTTCCTGCTCAGATACCGGGGCCTGATCAGTGATCACCAGCGGTAGTGTATAGGGCAGAAGGCTTCGTGCGGTTATCTGGAAACGCTCTACACGTCGGTTGGTGGTACCGATTAGTCCGAAGTCTCCATCTTCCTTTTCCAGCGTCCTGTGAGTGATGAGAACTTCATCCAGTGCGCCGAAAGGAAGCTCGGCAGTATCCCCGGCGGCCGTGAAGGGAATGTACGCTGTGCCCATGAAAGTACCGTCGCGGAAAATGGAAGCCTGACCCGGGAGGATGGGGCCGCCGAAGCTATTCTGCAGGTCCGCTGTCAGGTAAGCCGTCGTATCAAAGCGAGGCGTTGCGCGGGCCGTAAGAGAAACATCGAAACTCTGGCTATCTATACGAACCTGCCGTTTGGTTTGATCTCCTGAAATATCAACAGGCTCGTTCAGTCGGTAGACAACGGTTTCGCCCTGTGAAAGTTGGGTAAAACCGGGCACGGGAGCCTCGGCCAAAACAGGTTCGGGCGCGAAATCGGCTTCCGCGCGGCTTTCCATCACGGAGTCGCTGAGAGAAAGCCCGCTCGTGCTCCTCCTGATGCGCTTGTCCTGTCCGGGCTCAAATATGCGCGCGATCTGCTCCCACATCTCGGGAGCTGCGATACTATTGGACGGCTGCGCCGTGGAGAGGGTCAACTCGACCCCTTGCCAGTCCTCGCCTGTCCATTGAGCGACCTGAGCATGACGGTTCACCTCCAATATAGGCTTTTCACCCCGGTCGAGACGCATATCGTAGACAGGTTGCCAGCCGGCTTGATCGGTACGGTAGGCAATTTGAAGCGATGCATCGAGCTCTGCGGGGGTTGAGATTTCCACCGTAGCTATGGATCGAGGTGGCGGAGGCAAATCGAGAGCGTTGAGCGTCTGCTCCGCTTCGACGCGTTCTTCTTCAATCTCTTCGCGCAGGCGAAGGCTCGTGCCTATGGCCTCCTCTGCGGTGAGTTTCTCCTGAAGGGCCTTTTCTGTTGCTATGGCCAGCGTTTCAATGGCGGCGGCCCAATCTTCTACACCAGCCTTCTGGTATTCGAGATTATCCACCATTTTTTGTGGTTCGCGGGTTATCAGTGCGTTGACAAACTCGAGACGCTTGGCAGCTACCGCAATCCGAGCGCGTTCCCCGGCAATATCGGCGTCAACTGTGCGAAGACGCGCTTCAATTGCTTCAATATCCGCTTCCGCAGCCAGATACTCAGGCGACTTTTCGTTTTCGCTTGGAGGGAGGCGATCTACGCGATGATTTACGGACAGAATGGTAAAGGCTTCCGCAGAGGTGCTGGTAACACGCAGGCTGGCAGGATCAAAATTCAGCGGCAAATCCTCGACAATGATGCTGTGGGTGCCGGGCTCTGCACTGAAAGGGGCTGTGCGCGTGAGCGTCGCCCCACCTGGGTAGATTGTGGCGGCTGTGATGGTGCTAAGCGCTGAAATATCGGCAGCGAACCCTGCTGAGGAAGAGAGCAAAATGGCTGCGAGAGACAGGGGGAAGCGCATGGGTAAGATCCTCTGGTTTATCTACGGTCTGACTATCAGACGCGTGGCAGGGCGCAAAGCTTGGTAGCAAAGTTGAGAAAACTGAAAGCGCGGCAGAACTGGCCTACCCAGTTCCCGCCATTGTGCGTTGCAACGCAATCCGTTAGCCATGTGTCAACTTGACGAGAAGAGGGCTTATTCGATGCGCACCATCCAGAAAATCCTGATCGCCAACCGGGGTGAGATTGCCATTCGTGTGATGCGGGCAGCCAACGAGATGGGCAAGCGCACGGTCGCTGTTTACGCTGAGGAAGACAAGCTGGGGCTCCATCGCTTCAAAGCTGATGAGGCATACCGGATTGGCGAGGGCTTGGGGCCGGTGGCAGCCTATCTTTCGATTGAGGAAATCATTCGGGTTGCCAAGATGAGCGGCGCAGATGCTGTGCACCCCGGCTATGGATTGCTTTCCGAGAACCCGGATCTTGTGGATGCGTGCAATGTAGCGGGAATAGCATTCATTGGGCCTAAGGCGGAGACGATGCGGGCTTTGGGTGACAAGGCGAGTGCGCGCAAAGTGGCCATGGAAGCTGGTGTGCCCGTCATTCCGGCGACCGAAGTTCTGCCCGACGACATGGATGAAGTAAGGCGGATGGCAGATGAGATCGGCTATCCCTTCATGCTAAAGGCTTCTTGGGGTGGGGGCGGGCGCGGGATGCGGCCCATCATGAGCGCTGACGAGCTTGAAGAGAAGGTGCTCGAAGGCCGCCGTGAGGCCGAGAACGCATTTGGCAACGGCGAAGGCTATCTTGAGAAGCTGGTGCAGAAGGCACGCCATGTGGAAGTGCAGATCCTTGGTGACGAGATGGGCGGTATGTACCATCTGTGGGAACGGGATTGCTCCGTTCAGCGGCGGAACCAGAAGGTGGTGGAGCGCGCACCAGCTCCGTATCTTACACAGGAACAGCGAGAGGAATTGTGCGCTCTGGGCCGGAAAATCTGCGCGCATGTGGGGTATCGCTGCGCAGGAACGGTTGAGTTCCTGATGGATATGGAGAGCGGCAATTTCTACTTCATTGAAGTCAACCCGCGGGTACAGGTGGAGCATACAGTCACCGAGGAAGTGACGGGCATTGATATCGTTCGCGCACAGATCCTGCTTGCTGAGGGCAAGAGCATCGCAGAGGCGACCGGGAAGGCTTCGCAGGAAGATGTTACGCTCAATGGCCATGCGGTGCAGTGCCGGGTGACGACAGAAGACCCGCAGAACAATTTCATTCCCGATTACGGTAGGATTACCGCCTATCGCGGGGCGACGGGTATGGGCATCCGTCTTGATGGTGGGACAGCCTATTCGGGAGCGGTGATCACGCGGTACTATGATAGCCTTCTGGAAAAGGTAACCGCTTGGGCGCCGACACCCGAAGCTGCGATTGCACGCATGGATCGGGCTTTGCGAGAGTTCCGTATTCGCGGGGTTTCTACCAATATAGCGTTTGTTGAGAACCTGCTCAAACATCCGACATTTCTGGATAACACCTATACTACCAAGTTCATAGATATGACGCCCGAATTGTATGATTTCGCGCCGCGCCGCGACAGGGCTACGCGAATTCTGACCTATATTGCCGATATAACGGTGAACGGGCATCCCGAAACCGCAGGACGGTCAGAACCGGTGCGGCAAGAGGCGCGACCAAGGGTGCCAAAGCTTAGCAGTGAGACAGTTCCGCTTGGTGTACGCACTCTTTTGGAAGCAAAGGGGCCGCAGGCGGTGGCGGATTGGATGCTTGCTGAAAAGAGGCTCCTTCTTACCGATACAACCATGCGGGATTCGCATCAGAGCCTTCTTGCAACACGGATGCGTTCCTATGATATGATCAAGATAGCACCAGCTTATGCGCACAATTTGCCTGGCATCTTCAGCATGGAATGCTGGGGCGGCGCGACCTTCGATGTCGCTTACCGCTTTCTTCAGGAGTGCCCATGGCAGCGGCTGAGAGATTTGCGGGCCGCGATGCCAAATTTGCTGACACAGATGTTGCTGCGCGGGGCGAACGGTGTTGGCTACACGAATTATCCGGACAATGTGGTGCAGAAGTTCACTGCGCAGGCCGCAGAGAGTGGCGTTGATCTGTTTCGCGTGTTCGACAGCCTGAACTGGGTGGAGAACATGCGGGTCGCAATGGATGCCGTTCTGGAAAGCGGCAAGATCCTTCAGGGCGCGATCTGCTATACCGGCGATATATTGGACCCGGATCGCGCCAAGTACGATCTGAAGTATTACGTTGCGATGGGGCAGGATCTGAAGGCTGCTGGCTGCCACATGATCGGGCTGAAGGATATGGGGGGGCTGCTGAAGCCGGCCGCGGCCACTGTTCTTGTGAAGGCACTGAAGGAGGAAGTTGGCCTTCCTGTCCACTTCCACACGCATGATACATCCGGTATTTCCGGAGCATCGGTGCTGGCGGCAGCGGCGGCCGGTGCGGATGCTGCGGACGTGGCGATGGATGCGTTCTCGGGCATGACCTCCCAGCCCTGTTTCGGCTCCATTGTCGAGGCGTTGCAACACACCGAGCGTGATACCGGGCTCGATCCCAAAGCGATCCGCGAAATTTCCACATATTGGGAAGGCGTGCGGGCGAAGTATGCGGCTTTTGAGGCGGATATGAAATCCGGCACCTCAGAAGTGTATCTTCATGAAATGCCGGGCGGGCAGGTGACAAACCTGCGTGCACAGGCGCGCTCCATGGGTTTGGAGGACCGCTGGCATGAGGTGGCCAAAACCTACGCTGATGTGAACGAGATGTTCGGCGATGTGGTGAAGGTAACGCCCATTGCCAAAACCGTGGGCGATATGGCTCTCACAATGGTCTCCGCTGGTTTGACCAAGGAAGATGTACTGGACCCGGATCGTGAAGTCTCGTTTCCAGACTCGGTTGTTACCTTCTTCAAGGGCGATGTCGGACAGCCATACGGAGGCTTCCCAGAGGCACTACAGAAGAAGGTTTTGAAGGGGACTGAGCCGATTACGGTGCGGCCGGGTGCGCAACTGAAACCGGTTGACCTGGAGGCCACGCGCCGTGAGGTGAGCGGGACGCTGGACGGTGTGGAGATCGACGACGAGGATCTCTGCGGCTACCTGATGTACCCGAAGGTCTTCACAGACTATATGACCCGGCACGCCGATTATGGCCCCGTGCGAACACTGCCGACACCGGTGTTCTTTTACGGCATGGAGCCGGGTGACGAAATCTCCGCCGAAATTGACCCCGGCAAGACACTTGAGATCCGACTGCAAGCCGTTGGTGAGACAAACCATGACGGGCAGGTTCGTGTTTTCTTTGAACTCAACGGTCAACCCCGGACAGTACGCGTGGCAAACCGTACAATCACGGCAAGCCTTGAGACCCGCCCTAAAGCCGATCCAGCCAATGAAGGGCATATCGCAGCTCCAATGCCGGGGCTGATTGCCTCCGTTGCTGTAACGGCCGGGCAGGATGTGGCGGAGGGGGATCTTCTTTGCACCATTGAGGCCATGAAAATGGAAACGGGGATCTACGCCGACCGCTCGGCAACGGTTAAGGCTATCCATGTTGGCGCTGCGACACAGGTGGACGCTAAGGATCTGTTGATTGAGCTGGCCTAGGTGTCTGAAACGCCTTTGACGCTCTCGCTTGCCGGTTTGTCCTGCATTTCACTTGCCGCCGAAGTTCCCAAAGTGATGCCTGTTGATAACGCACGTCTTCATAGTGGCGCTATGGATTTAACTTGCTGGCCAATGGATGCCGATTGAGAACCAGTGCTTTCAGGCGTTCTTCGATAACATGAGTGTAGATTTCGGTGGTTGCCACGTTGGCGTGGCCCAGCAGCGTCTGGATGGCACGAAGATCAGCGCCATTGGCCAGAAGATGCGTTGCAAAGGCATGACGCAGTGTGTGGGGTGAAACCTCCGCCGGGTTGAGGCCCGCAGCGGCTGCGATGGATTTGACAAGACCATGAAACTGAACGCGGGTGAGATGGCCCTGCTTTGATCGGCTGGGGAAGAGATAGGGGCTGGAGGGGTGGCGCTTTTTGATGTGGGCCTCCTCTTCGGCCTGATCACGAATGGTAAGCCATGAGGCAAGCGCATCGCGTGCGGGATCGGAGAGGGGCACCATGCGTTCGCGCCCACCCTTGCCCCGGATGAGGATCATCGCGGGATCACCGCGTGTCGCGGAAACCGGGAGACTCACCAGCTCCGTTACGCGAAGACCGGTGGCGTAGAGGAGTTCCATCAAACAGGTGTTCCGGGCACTTTCCGCACGGTTTCGGCCGGTTTGGGGCGCAGCCTGGAGCAGCTTTTCAACATCGGCTTCTGACATGGTTTTAGGAAGTCGTTGTGCGGGTTTGGGGCCTCTGATAAGGGCGGAAGGATCATCCCCGCGCCAGCCTTCGGTGAAAGCGAAGTGAAAGAGGCCTCTTATAGAGGACAGGCGACGGGCGCGTGTAGAGGGCTTCAAGCCCACCGCTTCAAGACCAATCAGATAGTCTTCAATGTCAGCGCGTGTAACGGTCTCGGAATTGAATTTCCGGCGCGTGCAATGCTCCATGAAGTGGGTGAGGTCCCGGTGATAGTTGAGCAACGTATTGTCTGCAGCGTCGCGTTCGGCGCGCAGTGCTTCAAGATAGGGCTGGATCCAGGCCGTGCTCATGCCTCGGGGAGAAGAAGGAGCGTTTCCGTGGCGATGCGGCGTGCCCAATCGGAGAGGCCAGCTTGACGAAGAAGGAAAAGGCCGGCCTCCAGATCGCCAGGGTCAATTTCCGCTCCCGCTTGCAGGAAGTTGAGGGCTGCGAGGATACCTTCACCCGTATAACCCTCTTCAAGGCGAGCGGTGGAAAAGGCGCTGGTGGGATCAGGCGGATCGGGCCGGGTAAGGCCGCGCGCAGCCGCGCGTTTGAGAGGGGACAAAGCCTCGCTTTCCGGGAACGCGGTACCGGGTTGGGTGATGGCGCGGAAAAACTGCTCTACCGGGTCGTTGGTGTTGGCAAGCATCGCATTTGCTGCCGTGTAGTTTCCCGCGAGAAGCAGAAGGGCGGAGACATGTTCTCGGGCGTTGGCTGGAAGTGCGTCTTTGGGCAGGAGGGCCAGTTCCGGCGCATACTGCTGTGCCAGGGTAGTGCGAAGGTTGATACGCGCGAAGAGTTCATCGGCTGCGATGATGGCCCGACCGAGTTCTGAGAGATCTTCGGCGGCGATGGCTTTATCCAACGCCTGCACGGCAGCGGCATGATCCCAGATACCACCGGAAGAAGCGGGTTTGCCAGCGCGGTAGGCGGCGAACAAAATGCCGGACGGAATGGCTCCTTTGCGGGCAAGGCGCTCCCCAGCCTCAATGCGCGCGCGGATCGGCTGATGGCTGGGAAGATCGAGATGGTAGAAGGCGAGCGGAAGGCGGCCTTCCGGCCTGGGAAGCGCCACGGCATCACGGATCACGAAATCCAAGGTCGTGAGTGGGTCCGGCTCTGGCGGAGCGGGTTCATCCTCAAAAAGCTGCGGATCCAGAAAGCGAAACAGGATATCGGCTTCCACAGTTGGAATATCGCCAGTTTGTTCGCCGGTGGAGAGGGTGAGTGCAGCCGCGTTCCAGTCACCGCTTCGGGCAAGACAAAAGATGCGGGCCGGGAGCGTGGGGGAAAGGGCGGGCGATTGCGAGAGAGTTTCACAGACAGGTTCTGAACGATCTGTCAGGAGACCGATGTCAAATGCCCTGCGGAAAAGCTCCGGATCGGTAATGCCCGCAGCTTCGATAAGGGCTTCGGCCTGTTCAAGGTGGCCCGTCTCCAGCAATCGATCAATCCGGGCTAGGAGGACAGCGTTGGTGCCTGAGGCGCCGAGAGGCGGAGTAACTTCTGCCAAAAGGAGCGCATTGAAGAGGGCGCGGGTGCTGGGAACACCCGTTCCGGGATGATCAGCGAGTAGGCTGCGGACGCGTAAGGCAGATGTGCGGCCCCAAAGGTTGGCAGGCAGGCCGGTTTGCGCTGTCTTCAGAAGGCCCACACCGTCACGAGAGGGGGCATCAAGTGTGGTGACGACAATCTCGGACCGTGGGTTCGCAAGGCCGGTAAGCTGTGGCTCAGGCTGTACCGATTCCGTTATGGTGGGCGCATTGAGGCTTTCGGAAAGCCATGGAATAGCGCTGCGCGGTTGCTCCGCCACTGCGGGAGCAGCCAGTGCCAGAAGGGCAATGATGCGGATCATTCAGAAGGTGGTGTCACGTCAATGATCACCTCCCTTTTGGGCGGTTCGAGGTCGGACACAAGCGCGTAGCCCGCGATACCGACTGCGGCCACAAGACCGAGATAGAGGAGATACTTGATCAATCGTCCCAAATTGCCTCACCTCGCGGCTTTTGTGCTTCGGTTCAGATGCCGAAGGCCTTTCATTAGCTCGATTGCTCTGGAACTTAACGCCGCAATCAGTCTACATCAATCTAAGAGAGGGAAAAGAGCAGAAAAATGCCACAGGCGGCTGATCCGAAGCTGGTACCCAAGTATACGCTGCGCCTGACGCGGCCGCTGGTTTTGGTTGGGCTGATGGGAGCTGGAAAAACAAGTGTTGGCAGGCGATTGGCAGACTTTCTGAAAGTCCCTTTCCAGGACTCGGATGTGGAGATCGAAGCCGCGGCGGGATTGGAAGTACGTGAGATATTCGAACGCTTTGGCGAGGCCTATTTTCGTGATGGCGAGCGGCGCGTGATAGCGCGCCTTCTGGGAGAGGCACCGGGTGTTCTGGCGACGGGCGGCGGCGCTTTTGTGAGCGCCGATATCCGGGAAATGGTGGCAGATGCAGGACTTTCCGTCTGGCTTGATGCGGATCTGGAGACGCTCTGGAGCCGGGTGAAAGACAGGCCCTCACGGCCGCTACTGCAGCGGCCGGATGCAAAGAGCGTTCTGGCCGGACTGCTGGAGACACGCCGCACCGCCTACAGCGAGGCGGCGGTGCGGGTCGTTTCCGAGCGGGATTTGAGCCATGAGGTGATGGTGCGGCGTATTCTTGAAGCTATCGTCGCCTATGATCGGGCGCATCCCGATCAGGCGGCGACGTTGCAAAAGGTGGAGTAAATGCGCGAGTGTGTGAAAGTTGCCCTGCCGGGCAGAGACTATCGGATCGAGATTGGCAGCGGACTATTGGGCGAAGCCGGTGCTGAAATTGCGCCTCTGCTTCGGCGGAAGAAGGTATTTATCGTTACGGATGAGACCGTCTCGGATCTGCATCTAGGTGATTTGCGGGCCGGATTGGCGGCGGAGGGCATTGTGGATGTCGTGCTGGTTCTACCACCCGGCGAGAGTTCAAAATGCTGGGGCATGCTGGAAAGAGTGGTGGAGTGGTTGATTGCCGAGCGCGCGGAGCGCGATGATATACTGGTGGCCTTTGGTGGCGGCGTAATTGGTGATTTGGCCGGGTTTGCCGCCGCGGTGGTGCGCCGGGGCATTGATTTTGTGCAAGTACCCACAAGCCTGCTGGCGCAGGTGGACAGCTCCGTTGGTGGTAAAACGGGGATTAACTCACCATTGGGAAAGAACCTGGTGGGAGCGTTTCATCAGCCGAAGCTGGTGCTGGCAGATACGGACGTTTTGGGTACGCTAAGCGATCGGGAGTTTCGCTCCGGTTACGGCGAGGTTGTAAAATACGGGTTATTGGGGGATGCGAAATTTTTTGAGTGGCTTGAAGGTGTTGGTCCTTCCCTCGCCCACAATCCGGCAGCGCTCATTCGTGCGGTAAGGCGCTCTTGCGAGATGAAGGCCGAGATTGTGGCGCGGGATGAGAAAGAGCACGGTGACCGTGCGCTTCTGAACCTTGGGCATACGTTCGGGCATGCCCTGGAGGCGGCGACGGGCTATTCAGAGCGTTTGCTACACGGCGAGGGCGTGGCCGTTGGTCTGGCCCTGGCCTTTGAGATTTCGCAACGCTTGGGGCTGTGTGCGCAGGAAGCGCCGAGCCGGGTTCGAGCGCATCTCGACGCCATGGGTATGATGAAGGATTTGGCTGACATACCGGGCGAGTTACCGGATGCAGATAGCCTGATCGCATTGATGGCGCAGGACAAGAAGGTTCAGGCGGGGGCCATCACCTTTATTCTCGCGCATGGTATCGGTGAGGCCTTTGTGGCTCGGGATGTGGAGATGAGTGTGGTTCGCGCCGTCCTTGGCGATGCTCTTGCTACGAACCGGCATTGAGCGGGAGTGTAGGTTCAACTGGTGTCAAATGAGGCTGACGCGCCGGCCCTCTTTCCTCTGCTTTTTGCCGAAGGTATGAAGGGAGGCCGACGCTCGAAACAGCTGTTTGAGGTGTCTTCGAAGCAGCTTTTTTGACCGTTGTGCGATCAAGTAGGAACTGCTCATAGCTGTCTCCTTGCGGAGAGTATGCCCGACGCGAGAAGGACACCTGTCGCAACGACCGCTATTCCCATTGCCTTGATCCATCCGATTGGCTCCGCCAGCAGCGCCCAGCCTCCCAAAGCGGCAAGGATCGGAACCAGGGCGGCAAAGGCAGCTGTGCGTGAGGGGCCCAGATTATGGATGGCGTAGAAGTATGTAAAGCTTGCAACGAAGCCTGACAGCACGCCCTGAAAGATGATCTGGGTGGCGATTGTGGTTTGCGAAATACCTTCGAAGCTTATGCCGGTAAAGAAGGCGATCGTGCCGAAACCTATTGTGGACCAAAGGCAAAGGAGGGCCGCGCCATCCGATGCTTTCATGCCCGATTGGCGGAAGAGGATCGTGTAGATCGCCCAACTGATAGAGGCTGCCGTGAAGGAAAGGTGGCCGAGCCAAACGTCGTCGCCTCGCTGTACAAGAGCTGACCATCCACCGACGGCGAGCGCGCCAAGGATAATGAGCACAAAACCTGCAATTCGGAGTTTCGTGAAACGCTCGCCGAGAAAAATGGCCGAGAGAAGGGCAACATAGACCGGTAGCATTGAGGGTGTGAAAACCCCGCTATCGGCGACAGGCGCACGTTGAAGACCCCAAGCCAGAAAGCAGATAAAGGCGATGCCGCCAAAGGCCGGAATGAGGATAACTTCCTTGATCCCGGCGCCTGGTGGGACAATGCCGCGCTTTGCTAGAAGTGGCAGGAAGAATATAGCGCCTGTGCCAAAGCGGATAAGACCAACTTCGACAATGCCGAGCCGCTCCGTCATCGCAGCTCGGGTAACCACCAGAAAGGACGCCCAGATCACAACGGTAAGTGCAATTGCAGCCCAGGCCAATGCGGGAACTTTCATGGATAGTGCGATTTGTAAGGCAAAGGGGCGGCATTTGGTTGGTTGGTTGGCCCATTGCCGACCTGTTTTCGAAGAATATCTGCTCCGACATCGGCCTCGCTGAAGACAGGGGATACGACATCGATTGCAACTGCGCCGATCATCATTGTATTCCGGTGATGGTTGTTTTCCTATGAGGTTAGATGTGAGCCACTTGAGATGCAATTGCTGGTCAGCCATGCCGGACAAGAAGTTGGCGGGCGATCTTCTGGGGCCTGATGCGATGGGCTTGATTGCTACAGCGTGATCTTGAGTAAGCTGCTCCGAATTGCCGACGGAAAATGAGATCCAACAAGTGTAAATGGCCTCTTCTGGGGTTAGGTTGTCCAGTCCAAATTCGGCAGCCGATTCCTCAGGAACATTCGAGCTCGTCTGGATGGCAGCACACTTTGTAACAAAAGCGCCCGTCTCGGACACTCGCAAATTCACCGCGTAGATTCATCGCGCCAGCGCCAAACTGGCATAGGAAACAACGTTCGGCGGAAATGCCGTAGGCGTGGAGCTCTTGCATCGCCGTAACCGTAGTCTTCTGGCTCAATCAATGGGTCCTGACCCTGGCAGTATTCCGCAATTTTTTCCACTAGCCCTAATGAGGGCACGGCGACAACTGGCTACCAGGAGCGGATCTAAAGAGGTGCAGTTGCAATTTGTCATTTTATAAAATAACAAACTGTTCAGCGAAAATTTGGGTAATCTCGATGCGAAAGCAAGCAGCAATACGACAGTCTGATGTCTTGGGTGTCCTAAATGAACACGATAAACCTATGACAGCGTATGCAATCCTCGATCAGATGAAGCACGACGAGCCCGATCTTGCAGCCCCGACTGTCTACCGCGCTCTTGCAGCGCTTACAGAACAGGGGCGCGCTCACAAGCTAGAATCGATTAAGGCTTTCGTTCCATGCCGCTGCAATCATGATGCTGCCGTTCCGGTTCTGGCAATCTGCAACGATTGCGGTGCCGTCGAGGAACACGACGGAACCTGTTTGCACACCGAACTGTCTGCGATTTCCGTACGCTCTTCTTTCACTGCATCCCGCCACATCGTTGAAATCCACGGACGATGCCAAGGCTGCTCCACTTAAACCCCTTCTCATCTGCTTCAAAGGATTGCTCATATGAAGTTGCTCCCATGTCTCGCCCTCTCAGTTCTCGCTGCTTCACATATTTTTGCTGATGAAAACCGCCAGCTTGACGCCCATGAACATGGTGTGGGTCAGTTGGATATAGCATTCGAAGGACAGCGGATTGCGATGGAGTTGCATGCGCCCGGTGCGGATATCGTGGGTTTTGAGTATGTGGCGGAAAGCGCCGAGGATCGGGCCGCTGTGGATGCTGCGGTGGCAACGCTGGCGCGACCGTTGGATTTGTTTGTGTTGGCCGATGCTGCAGGCTGCAGCGTTGTGCAAGCTAGCGCGGAGTTGGAAAGCGAAGCTGGCCATGGCGACCATCACGAGGATCATGGTGATGAACATGAGGAGGGGAAGCATGACCAGGGCGATCACGTCGCGCACGAAAGTGACGGAGACCACACGGAGTTTCATGCGGAATATCTGTTGAATTGTGCCGATCCTAGCGCTGTGGCAGTTATCACATTTGCTTATTTTGACGTTTTCCCAAATGCGCTAGAAGTGGAGGTGCAAGTCATTTCTGATACGGGTGCAACGTCGTTTGAAGTGGAGCGAGACGCGCCCGTACTTGATCTGCGTGGCATGTTCTAGATCGGTCTCATCCTGTGCCTAACAATGCCCCAATACTGCAACTCGATGATGTTCAATTTTGTTGGCCAGGGGGAGCGTCCTTTGGCTTGCATGTGCCAGAATTGGTGCTTGCCGCAGCAGAAACGGTTTTACTGCTTGGCGAAAGTGGATCGGGTAAGTCGACGTTACTGTCATTGATCTGCGGTACGATTGCCGCACAATCCGGCAGTGTTTCGGTTGCGGGTGTGAACATTGCGTCGCTGTCTCCAGGCAAGCGTGATCGATTTCGGGCGGAGAAAATTGGTCTGATTTTCCAACAGTTTAATCTTTTGCCCTTTGCAAGGGTGCAGGACAACATCTTATTGCCGTTGCAGTTTGCACCGGAGCGGCGCAAGCGCGTGAAAGACCCGCCTGCTGAGGCAAAGAGATTGTGCATCGGCCTGGGTTTGCCGGAAAACGTTATGGCATCACGAGCTGGCAGGCTCAGTGTGGGACAGCAGCAGCGTGTGGCAGCAGCGCGGGCTCTGATTGGCACACCCGCTCTGATTATCGCCGATGAGCCGACGTCATCGCTTGATGCAGCCACGCAGACAACGTTTCTCGATCTCCTCTTCGCGCAATCGCGTGCAAATAACACGACGCTTTTGATGGTCAGCCATGACACGCGACTTTCGGGACAGTTCGACCGGGTGATACACATGGCCGATATTGCTAAAACCGTGCGAGAGGTTGCATGATTCTACGCCTTGCCTCCGGCTCGCTCTTTGCGCGTGCTTTGACCGTAGGGATGACTGTCCTTGCAGTTTCCCTTTCCGTGGCACTGTTTTTAGGTGTTGAGAAAGTGCGGACTGGGGCCAAGGCCAGCTTTGCGGATACAATTTCGGGCACTGATCTCATTATCGGCGCTCGGTCTGGATCAGTCCAACTTCTACTGTATTCCGTTTTCCGTATCGGCAACGCAACTAACAATCTGACATGGGAAAGCTATCAGGACATCGCAGCCCGGCCTGAAGTGGACTGGATCGTACCTATTTCCCTGGGCGACAGTCACCGCCAGTTCCGGGTAATGGGCACGACGCCTGCATTCTTTGATCGATACAGATACCGCTCTGGTCAACCTCTCGCGATGAGGGACGGTGCCACGATGTCCGACCTCTTCGACACGGTCATTGGTGCAGATGTAGCCGCGACACTTGGCTATGATGTCGGCGCGCCTATTGTCGTTGCACATGGCTTGGCCTCTTTCAGTGAGCACGAGGATCAGCCGTTCCGCGTATCCGGCATCCTGGAAAAGACGGGCACGCCGGTAGATCGCACCGTAATCATCAGTCTCGAGGCAATCGAGGCGATCCATGTCGATTGGCAAAGTGGGGCGCAGATACCCGGCCAGTCCACGCCAGTCGATGTCATCCGGCAGATGAAGCTTGAGCCACAAGCAATCACCGCAGCTCTCATCGGCGTAAAGAGCCGTCTTCAGGTTTTTGGATTGCAGCGATCCATCAACGAGTACCCGCAAGAACCTCTGCTTGCAATCCTACCTGGCGTGGCCTTGCAGGAGCTATGGCAGATCGTTGGTATCGCTGAGACTGCGTTGATCGGGGTTTCCGCCATGGTCGTTGTTACTGCGCTGATTGGTATGATGGCCACGATCTTTTCCAGCTTGAATGAACGCCGCCGCGAGATGGCAATCTTCCGTGCAATGGGCGCTCGGCCACGTGTGATTTTAGGCCTGCTTGTTCTGGAGGCCGTTTTGATGGCCGCAATTGGTGCGGCCCTTGGTCTCGCTTTACTTTATATTGGTCTGCTCATCGGCCAGCCATTTGTGGACCGTGCTTTCGGTCTTTGGTTGCCAATTCAGGCCCCAACATTGCGGGAGGTTTGGGTCGTTTTGGGCGTTGTTGCTGCTGGCGCAGTCGTTAGCATAGCTCCAGCGCTGAGGGCCTATCGTATGTCACTTGCGGATGGTATGATGGTAAGGATTTGAGATGAAGGGACTGAGATAATGAATTTGTCACGTCGCAAACTGATCGCAACAGCTATGGCCAGCTCTGCGCTACCGCAAATTGCCTTCGCAAAAACACCCACTGAAGTCACATGGGATGATTTGATCCCGCTAGGCGTGCCCTATCCTGAGATTGTCGGAGAAGGAGAGATCGACGAGCGCAATGACTATTGGCGCCCGGTCTTCGATGCGAATGCCAGCAAATTGAACCCAGCACTGGACGGTGCGTACATCAAGATGCCTGGCTTCATTATTCCGATTGATCTTTCAACGAGCGGCGTGACCAGCTTCGTGCTGGTCCCGTATGTAGGGGCCTGCATTCACACGCCGCCGCCGCCTCCTAACCAGCTTGTATTTGTTAGAACCGAAACCCCTTGGCCCAATGAAAATTTGTGGGATGCGGTGTGGGTGATCGGTGAGATGCAGCATGAGGCTCAATCCACCGAAGTTGCGGAAGTCGGCTACACGTTAAAAGCCGACCAAATGGAAGTCTATGTATGGTAAAATCAGCTGCTGATCGACGGCAATTTATGGCGAGCTTTGGTGCCTTTGCAATCATACCGCAAATTTCGCGGGCAGAGGGTTATGTTGATCTGAACTGGCCGGATCTAGTGCCAACGGGGCAACCTGCTATGTCACCGATGCTTCAGGGTTTGATTCAGCACGAACAAGCGCCTCTCTCCAGTCAACAACCTGAATCGAATGGTGTGCGCACTGAATGGAATGGAAAAGTCGTTCGCCTACCGGGCTTTATATTGCCCATAGACTATTCCGGTACTGGCGTTACGGCCTTCATTCTAGTGCCGTTTATTGGCGCATGCGTCCACGTTCCGCCCCCTCCCGCTAACCAACTCGTTTTTGTCACAACAGAAAAACCTTACGAGAGTTCAGGACTTTACGAGCCTGTAAATGTCATTGGCATGTTTGGAACAGCATCTATGTCGACGCAAGTTGCTGATATCGCCTATGCTTTATCCGCGGATAGCATTGAACCTTTCGAAGCATGGTAGTGTCTTTGTTCAGAGCTTAGAGGGCAATCAGGTCAGTTTAATAAGAGACCGTTTCTGACCAACCAGGGAATTGTCCTTCCCCGCTGAAAATGGGCCACTAAGCGTGGGGCAATTCGGAGAGTACGTAGGCACGGCATTTTGGAGACTGGCCAACCAAGTGATCGAGTCTTGCACGCGGGATTGCGACTGTTGCAACGTCCGTGTCCGCCTCGACGCAATAATCCTCATGAGCCAGAAGGATGGCGATTGTAGGTACGCTGCTTTTGCTCCGGTGCGCAAGTTACTGCATGATCTTCCGGCTACCCTCGGACAGTTGCTGAGCACGCACTGTTCCCTCTGACACCAAAAGCAGGGCTTCGGTGACAGAACCTGGGTCGAAAAACACAGCGCCCCTGGGCGCGGTCTGCTGCCTAGCGTTACCTAACATACGCACCCTCAAAACCGGGTTTTGTGCACCTCCCACAGCCTGTTGAAAAGGGCCTGTGCGAGGGTATGCGCAACTCTTGGTCAGGAGCTTACTGCGACGATGAGCCTTACGGAAAGGAGCCAACGAGCCCCGGAGGAGGACCAGAAAGTCGCTGACTTCTGTGCCGTACTGGCCGCAGCTTGAGCAAGATCAAGGCCCTTGATGTTACGGGCTGCCATGGTCTCTCACGAAAGGATTCACGATGCCCGAGATGGTGTTCAGAACGAAGCATGTCTCCAAGATCTATGACACTGGCGAAGTTAAGGTCTTTGCGCTTGATGGCGTCGATCTGGAGCTTTTCGCGGGTGAGCTTGCTGTGCTTCTCGGCCCTTCGGGTAGCGGAAAATCTACGCTGCTGAATATTCTGGGAGGGCTTGATCACGCAACCTCTGGCAGGGTCTGGTTTCGTGACCTAGAGTTGACTGATCTGAGCGACCGGGGGCTGACACGCTACCGGCGTGACCATGTGGGTTTCGTTTTCCAGTTCTACAATCTGGTGCCGAGCCTAACGGCGCGTGAAAACGTTCAACTCGTTACCGATGTGGCAGCGACCCCGATGGCGCCTGCCGAGGCGCTCGATCTGGTGGGCCTCGGTCATCGGCTGGATCACTTTCCCGCCGAAATGTCTGGTGGTGAGCAGCAGCGGGTTGCCATCGCCCGCGCGATTGCCAAGCGGCCGGAGGTGCTTTTGTGCGACGAGCCGACGGGTGCGCTGGACAGCAAGACAGGCGTGCAGGTTCTGGAAGCTCTGCGCCATATCAACGAGGCGTTCGGGACGACGACCGCTGTGATCACACACAACGCTGCCATCCGAAAAATGGCGCACCGGGTTGTGATGTTTCAAGACGGGAAGATCAGTGACGTGCTGATCAACGAAACCCGCCTTATGCCATCTGAGATTGTCTGGTGAGTAAGTGATGCAAGCCCTTGATCGCAAACTCATAAGGGATTTCCAGAGGCTCTGGGCACAGGCGCTTGCCATAGCGCTGGTTTTGGCCTGTGGAGTGGCAATTCTGCAGACTTCCGTGGGAATGTCGCGCGCGCTGGAAGATACTCGAGCGGCTTATTATGAGCGTAATCGCTTTGCGGATATTTTCGCTGAAGCGCGCCGCGTGCCGCTGAGCCTGATTTCCGAGATCGAGGCGATTGAGGGGGTTTGGGCCGTTGAGCCACGGATTACCGGCGATGCGGTTCTGGATATTCCCGGGCGGGTTGAAACAGCCATGGGCAACATCATCTCTGTGCCGCAAACCGGCATGTCGCGCCTGAATGTGCCGATCCTGCGCAGCGGGCGAATGCCGGATCCTGAAGCCATTGATGAAGTGGCGGTCAACGAGCCCTTTGCAATTGCCAACGGGTTTCGGCCAGGGGACATTTTTTTCGCCAATCTAAATGGGCAGAAGCGTCCGTTGACGATTACTGGTACGGTGCTTTCGCCGGAATTCATCTATACGATCGGCCCCGGCGCATTGTTGCCAGACAACAAGGGTTTCGGCATTCTGTGGATGTCGGAGCGAGCCACTGCGGCTGCGTTTGATATGACAGGCGCCTTCAACTCCGTTTCGCTGAAATTAACGGCATCGGCACGACCCGATGTGGTGATCGACGCGCTTGATGATTTGCTCGATCCTTACGGCGGGCTTGGTGCGCATGATCGCAGCCTTCAGCAATCGGACGCATTTGTGGAGGCAGAAATTGCCCAACAGCGCAGCATGGCGCTGATCCTGCCGCCGATCTTCTTTGCGATCAGCGCCTTTCTTGTGAATATGGTTGTTGGCCGGATCATCCAACTGGAACGCAGTGAAATCGGACTTCTGAAGGCGATCGGCTATTCTGATGCCGAGATATGCTTTCACTACCTCCTGCTTGCGGGCTTGATTGCCCTCGCCGGGATTTTGATAGGGTGGTGTGTTGGAGACTGGCTTTCGCGAAGTGTATCCCGGCAATATGCGCAGTTCTTCGACTTTCCGTTTCTCGTTTATCACACTTCTTACGCCGCTTTCATTATTTCAGGCAGCATAGGCCTTGCCACGGCAATCATCGGTGCTGCGAGGAGTGCGCTGCAAGCGGCGCGGCTCGCTCCCGCGGTTGCAATGTTGCCGCCCGCCCCGCCGCACTTCAAGCGAAGTATACTGGACAGGCTTTTGTCAGCGCTGCGCATTTCGCAACCTACGATGATGATACTGCGCAGTTTTTTGCGTTGGCCGGTGCGGGCAGCTTTTACTTCTCTGGGGTTGTCATTGGCTGTTGCGGTGTTGATTGCAGCCAGCTTCATAGGTGATTCATTGGATGAGATCATCGACAGCGCATTCTATCAGTCGAACCGTCAGGACGCGATGCTGCTCTTTGCAGAGGACCTGCCGGAGAGCGCCCTGGAGGATATCCGGCGTTTGCCCGGCATTCTTCAGCTTGAAGGCCAGCAGTATGGCGCGGCCATTTTGCGCAACGGCCATCTTACTAAGCGTATCGCCATAGAGGCACGCCGCCCGGATCCAGACCTTAGCCGTGTGGTGGGGGACAGGGGCCAGACCCTGAATGCGCCGGATGAGGGCATTTTGCTATCCACGCGGCTTGCGGATCATCTTCAAGTGACCACCGGAGACATGATCGAGGCCGAGTTCTTGAGCGGCAAGCGTGGCACCTACCAGATCTCGGTTGCAGGTACGGTAACTCAGTTTTTCGGGTTGGGGGCATATATGGACCTAGGCGCACTCAACCGTCTTTTCCATCAATCTCCGCAGATCTCGGTTGCCAATGCGACGTTGGATGAGGGGCAGACCGAGGCGCTTCACGCGGCGATGAAGGAGATCCCGAAGCTGACCGGCACAGTTATGCTTACCACATCCCGCCGTTCGTTTCAGGAAACAATCAGCCGCAACGTGCTTATCATGTCCACCATCTACACGACCATTGCCCTGCTGATTACGTTTGGGGTGGCCTACAATGGCGCGCGCATCCAGCTTTCAGAGCGGGCACGGGAACTGGCGAGCCTGCGTATTCTTGGCTTCGGACGTGCCGAAGTCTCTTACATTTTGATGGGGGAGACGATGGCACTGGCGCTGATCGCACAGCCTTTGGGATGGTTGTTTGGAAGCGGAATTGCCTATGCCATGACCAGCGACTTTTCGAGCGATCTCTATTCCATGCCGCTCATCCTGAAACCCGCAACCTTCGCTGTCGCTAGCCTTGTTGTGCTGGGCGCAGCGTTCCTGTCTTCGCTTTTGGTGCGTCGGCGGATTGATCGGCTGGATCTGGTTACCGTGATGAAAACGAGGGAGTAACCCAATGGCTTTGAAACCCCGCAATATCGGATTTGCAGCCCTTGCTGTTTTGGTGCTTGGCACGCTGTTGTTTATTGCCTTTCGCACCGAACCTGTGCCGGTGGATCTCCATACCGTTAAGCGCGGACCTATGCAGATTACGATCAATGCGGATGGCAAGACAAAGATCCGCGAGATCTATGATGTAGCGGCACCCATCACCGGAACGGCCCGCCGTGCGCCGGTGGCCGTTGGAGATGCTGTCATTGAAGGAGATACGGTTGTGGCTGTTGTTGAACCAGCGGCGCCCAGCCTGCTGGACACACGTACCCGCATTCAGGCGCAGGCCGCAGTGAGTGAAGCAGAGGCTTCTCTACGCGTAGCGGAAAGCCAGCTTCGCAAGACGGAAGAGGATCTGGATTACGTGCAGTCTCAGTATCAGCGGGCCAAGGCGCTGGTGGATCGTGGTGTCGCATCTTTCACAAGGCTGGAGTCTGCGGCGCAGGCGCTATCGGCAAGTGAGGCGGCGCGAGATGCCGCCCTTTCCGGCCTTGATATGGCATCCGGTTCTCTGGAGCGTGCCCGCGCTGCACTGATTGAGCCGACATCCGATGATGAGAGTGCCAACGGAACGTGCTGTGTTCAGATCTTCGCGCCGATCACGGGAACTGTACTGGCGGTTGATATTGTCAGCGAGCGGCCGGTTATCGCGGGCGCGCGTCTGCTTTCGATTGGCCAGACGGGTGATCTGGAGATTGTTGCGGATCTTTTGTCCAGTGACGCTGTTCGCCTGAACCCCGGTGCCCGCGTGTATGTTGAGCGGTGGGGTGGGCCTGCTCCTCTGGAGGCGCGGTTGCGGTCGGCGGATCCTGCTGCACGGACAAAGGTGTCGGCACTCGGGATTGAGGAGCAGCGGGTGGATGTCGATTTCGATCTGTTGTCGCTGCCGGAGGCACGCCCGGGCCTTGGGGACGGGTTCTCCGTGTTCCTCAGAATTGTGGAATGGGAGGCGGAGGACGTCGTGCAGATCCCGCTCAGTGCTGTTTTTCGTGAAGGTGAAACATGGTTCACATTCGTGGAGGCGGCGGGGCTGGCCCGGAAGGTTGAGATCGAGATTGGGCTCAAGAACAGCACGATGGCACAGGTTCTCAGCGGGTTGGAGCCGGGTGCGCGCGTTATCATGCATCCCAGCGACGAGATTGCGGAGGGGGTGCCAGTCCGTGAACGATCCGTGTTGAAGTGATCGATTCCTAAACACGCACTTAAGCCGGATCGACATCAAGGCGCATGCGGAGCTGGGCAGTCTGACCAGTGGGGTGCCTCCGGCGGCGCTGACCACTGCATATCTGGATTGGGCGATGCATCGTTTCTGATCTCCAAACAAGCAGGACAAGCTGCTGGTGAAAGACGGTGATGATGTTGCTTCGGCTTGGACGGATCTACTGACGAGCGGAGTGCGGATGGTGGACGCTCTGGAACCTGATGCCTCCGCGGATAAGCGTTTCCGCGGTGACGGTCGGCAGCACCTGCAGTTCTCTCTTTTTGCCAGATGCTTTCTCAGTCAGCAGGATAGGTGGTAGGCCGCAACCAGTGACGTGCGCGGAATCGACCCCGCGCATGCACAAATTGTGAGTTCTGTGGCCCGACAGATTCTTGATGCGATTTCGCTCGCATTTTTGCTCCGACGAACCCGTTTGCTTTGAAACAGAGTATCGAGGAGCAGGGCCGGAACTGTCTGTGTGGACTTTAGAACTACAGCGAAGACTTCAACATGCTGTTCAGGGGCGATACGCGCGCTGACCAAATAGCCGGCACGTTTCGGATGCTGCGCTCAAACGATCTGTTCTGGAGTCGGGTGGTCCACCATTATCTGCTGGGCGAGCGGACGCCCACGAACGATCTGATGGCCGCGAACACGAACGCAACGCGTATACCAGCAAGGATGCGCTCAGAGTATCTACGTGCGCTCTTTCTGGAGAACCAGCTGGCACGCGGCCAGTTCCTTGCGCGCAGCAAGCCTGTAGCGCTGACGGATATCAGAGTGCCTATCTTTTGCGTGGGCACCGAAACGGACCGCGTCTCTCCCTGGCGCTCGGTCTACAACGTCTGTCTGCTGACAAACACTGACGTGACTTTTCTTTTGACACGCGGCGGACACAACACCGGGATCATCTCAGAGCCAGGGCATCGGCGGTGCCAAAACGCATCGGCGATAAAGTCGAGGGTGAGGTGTATCCTAGTGCAGATATCTGGTTCGATGGATCTGAGCTGAGGAAGAGATCATGATGGCCGGAGCGGAGCCACCGGTTGGCCGCGCGGTCACAATCACAGGCCAGGTTTCAAGCGCTGAAAGCCCCGGTACCGAGGTAATACATCGTTGGTGAACATCAGTTATTTTTTGCTTGGGCGTTGCAGATCAATTGGCGTTGCCTTTGAGGGCGGACGTCATGAATTTGTTACTCATTTCGACCAGTTTCCCGGTTTCGGTTGTGTATTGCTCAATCGCGTTCTGCACGAAATCGGACTGTATCTTGCGCAACTCCCCCGCATCCTTGCAGTGAATGATCTGGTGCTGGGCTTTCACATCCTCCTTAATACGGTCAGCGATGAACTGCGTTACCTCGCTTCCCATTGCACTCATATTCTCGAGCATGGTTGTGCCCATCCACGTCATTGGCCCGAGGCCTGCCTTTTGCAGATCGGTCATCGCCTTCAATGCAGTAGCTGTCGGATCTTCCAACGTGCCACCGGTTGTCTGTTTATCGGCCATGTTGAGCCCTCCTTTTGGCCATCGCGTTTGCGCCACTCTAGCGTACTCCTTTCTGTCTCTCTTGATATCTATCAAGGCGAGCCTGATTGCTGCCGAATACTTGGGTAATTGAGCAAAGCAGCAGGTGCCGATGAGCCTTCACAATTCCATTTTTGCGGGCGGGCTTTCCGCAGAGGAGGTCGCAAAGCGGCAGTTGGAGTTTGGCCCGAATGCTCTGCTACGAGTTCGGCGAACCTCTGCTTTGCGTGTACTTTTAAGGCAGTTCACAGGGCTTTTGGTCGTGATCCTTTTGATCGCCGCGATCATCGCGTTTATCCTGCAAGAACCTGTAGATACGGCAGCCATCCTGCTGGTGGTTGTGCTGAATGGCGTGCTCGGATTCGTGCAGGAGTGGCGGGCGGAGAACGCGATAGAGGCGCTGCGTAACATGTTGGCGGCAACCGCTCGGGTTGTTCGCGACGGGCGGGAACAGGCGGTGGATGCGCGCGCGCTTGTGCCTGGTGATCTGGTGATCGTTGAAGCTGGTGACCGAGTTCCTGCAGATCTAGAGCTGATGGTGGCGATGCAGCTTCGTATCGATGAAAGCGTGCTGACGGGCGAATCGCTGCCTGTGGAAAAGTCAGTGGCCCGGGCATCAAAGCTCTTCATGGGCACTTCCGTTGTAGCAGGTCGGGCCGAAGGGCAGGTGCAAGCTACGGGGATGCGCACAGAGTTCGGTCAGATTGCCGACCTGACAGGCTCTGTGGGTGCGAAGATCACTCAGCTGCAGCAGACACTCGGGCGGTTGGCGCAACAAATGGGCACTGGTGCAGTGGGGATTGCCGCTGTGATCATCCTGATCGGAACGCTGACGGGGCGTGGGCTGGTTGAGATGTTCATGACCGGCCTCTCGTTGGCCGTTGCGATCGTGCCTGAGGGCCTGCCTGCCGTCGTGACGATTACACTCGCGCTTGGAGCCTCTGCGATGGTTCGGCAAAAGGCGCTAGCGCGGCGGCTTCAGGCGGTTGAAACGCTGGGGGCGGCCTCGGTTATCTGCACGGACAAAACAGGCACTCTGACAGAAAACAAGATGACGGCTGCCAAGATCTGGATGCCTACCGCCGCTTTTGAGGTAACCGGCACGGGATATGACCCGGCAGGCCATATCGAGACGGATGGCCAGCACGTGAGGGCGGTGGATGACCTGGCACTCGCGGCGCTCCTCCAGAGCGCACTTGTCTGTTCACACGCCAGCCTAAGCCGAAGCGGCGAGGATTGGGTGATGACCGGCTCTCCTACCGAGGGGGCGCTTGTTACACTTGCCTACAAAGGCTGGGCGCGGATACCCGATGCGAACGCGCGGATCAGCGAATTACCTTTCTCAAGCGAGCGCAAACGCATGCATGTGTTGGCTTGCGACGATGGCCAGTTGGTAACTTACGCAAAGGGCGCGCCGGAGCAGATATTGGCGATTTGCGATCAAGTGCAGAAGGGGGCGGAAAGTGTGCCACTTGGTGATGCGGAGGCCGCGCGCATCCGTAGCGCCTATGAGGCTATGGCGGGCGAGGGACTTAGGGTGATCGCCCTTGCCAGGCGCTTGGAGGTAGCAGAAACGAGGATACCATCCGAGACGGGGCTGAGCTTTCTCGGCCTCGTTGGTTTGATCGACCCGCCCCGGCCAGAAGTGCGAGCCGCCATTGAAGGCGCGCGGGGGGCGGGCATCAATATCATTATGATCACCGGCGATAGTCCCGTTACGGCATCCGCAATTGCTGGCGCGCTTGGCCTTGCGGCTAACGAAGCGATCACTGGTGCTGATATTGAGGCAATGTCCGATCCTGAACTTAAAGACGCTTTGCGGAGGCAGGTTCTCTTCGCCCGTGCAGCGCCCGCCCACAAGATGCGCATTGTGCGCTGCCTTCAGGCGCAACAGCAGATTGTGGCGATGACTGGCGATGGGGTAAACGACGCGCCCGCCTTGAAACAGGCGGATATCGGGGTGGCGATGGGTATTCGCGGCACGGATGTTGCTAAGGATGCTGCTGATCTGGTTCTGCTTGACGATAATTTTGCCACCATCGTTCGGGCTATTGCCGAAGGCCGCCGACAGTTCGACAACGTACGTAAATTCGTGCGGTACCTCCTCTCTTCCAACGCAGGTGAGGTTATCGCCATTGTTATCAATCTTCTGGTTGGCGGTCCCTTGGTTTTTCTGGCCACGCAGATTCTGTGGATGAACCTTGTAACCGATGGCGTGACTGCCATCGCATTGGGCGTGGAAAAGGCCGAAGCCGGGCAAATGAAGCGTCCGCCGCGAGCTAAGGATACACCCATTCTGGGTAAGTGGGGCTTGGCGACAATCGGTGGCTTCGGGCTTTATACAGGGATGGCGAGCCTCTGGATCTTTTACACATTGCTACCGCAGGGAGAGGACCTTGCACGGACAGCGGCATTCACTGCCATGGTGGTGTTCGAGAAGGTCAGTGTTTTTGCTTTCCGCTCACTTTCTCTGCCATGTTTGGCGCTTGGATGGTTTTCAAACCGCGCTTTATTGCTGGCACTTGCCGCAACCTTCGGAGCCCAGATAGCCGCTGTTTACTGGTCTCCCTTACAGACGCTTTTACACACACAGGCGTTGGGCTTGGCCCATTGGGGTGTGATTGCGCTGCTCGCTTTGCCGCTTGTTATCGTCCCGGAGATTTTCAAGTGGGGTTTATCCAGGCGCGCAGCAGTACAATACTAGGTTCGACACCGCGACTGTCGGTGCGATCGAATTGCGGAAACCAGGTGGTTGATTTCTGGTCTAGGAGCAAACTAGTCCGGGAGGCCTACATCAAAGCCTACCGGCATTGCCTCCTGTCTTACTCTTGCTGTGAGTGTGGACCTCTCGTTTTTCCAGCGCTAAACCGAATGCAGAGTGGTTGGAGCTTTGGCATGCATGGTAAGACCGATATTGCGACGCTGACGGAGGCAGAAGCAGCGGTGGAACTCGCGCGACTTGCGGATATTCTGGCGGCTGCAAACGCCGCTTATCATCAGGACGATATGCCTGAGATTTCCGATGCGGAGTATGATGCGCTCAAGAGGCGGAATGCGGATATCGAGGCGCATTTTCCGGCATTGAAGCGCGCTGATAGCCCGAGTGAGAAGGTTGGAGCCGCCGCCGTTCGGGGATTTGCGAAGGTCAGGCATCGGGTGCGGATGCTCTCGCTTGGAAATGCATTCAGCGATGAGGATGTTCAGGATTTCGACGCGCAGATCCGGCGATTTCTCGGGCTCGAGGCTGATGCACCGCTCGCTTATACAGCGGAACCGAAGATTGACGGGCTTTCCCTTTCGCTGCGCTATGAGGGGGGGCGCCTCGTTGAAGCGGCGACGCGGGGTGATGGCGCCGTTGGTGAGAATGTGACTGCCAATGCGAGGACAGTTGGAGATATTCCGCAAACCCTTGTGGGTGCACCGGATATTCTGGAGGTGCGCGGGGAAGTTTATATGGCGCACGAGGACTTTGAGGCATTGAATACACGGCAGGAAGCGGCCGGTGGAAAGACTTTCGCCAACCCACGCAATGCAGCCGCAGGATCGTTGCGCCAACTCGACGCGAAGATTACCGCATCACGGCCGCTGCGGTTCTTTGCGTATGCCTGGGGCGAGATTTCGGAACCTTTGAGCGAAACACAGGCAGGTGCCTTGGCACGATTTGAGGCGCTTGGTTTCTCCATAAACCCCTTGACCAAGCTTTGCCACACGGTAGGCGAAGCGGTACAGCACTATTCGGCGATTGCTGCAGATCGCGCGCTTTTGGGGTATGATATCGATGGGATTGTTTACAAGGTTGATGATCTTGCATTGCAGGGGCGGCTTGGCTTTCGGTCAACCACGCCGCGCTGGGCGATAGCGCACAAATTTGCTGCAGAAACGGCAGTGACGCGGCTTGAGGCGATCGAGATACAGGTAGGACGTACGGGTGCGCTTTCGCCCGTGGCAAGGCTGAAGCCAGTGACGGTTGGGGGTGTGGTCGTTTCGAACGCCACATTGCACAACGCTGATTACATTGCAGGGCGAGACAGCAATGGCGCGCCCATCCGGGAGGGGCGCGACATTCGTGTGGGGGATTGGGTGACTGTGTACCGGGCCGGTGATGTGATCCCTAAGGTGCGGGATGTTGATCAGGCACGGCGACCCGAAGGTTCCGAGCGGTATGTGTTCCCGGAAAAGTGCCCCGATTGCGGCTCTGATGTTGTGCGGCCAGAGGGTGAGGCCGTTGCCCGGTGTACCGGAGATCTGATTTGCCCGGCGCAGGCTGTCGAGAAGCTGAAACATTTTGTTTCTCGTGCGGCGTTCGATATCGAGGGGCTGGGCGCAAAGCAGATTGAGGCGTTTTTCGAGGACGGCTGGGTGAAGGAGCCGGGCGATATTTTCGCACTGGAGCAACGGTATGGACCCGGAGAGATCAGGGCGCTGAAGAACCGGGAGGGCTGGGGGGCGAAATCGGCAGAGAACCTATTTGACGCGATCCGGGAGAAGCGAAACATCCCCCTGGCGCGGCTGATCTTTGGCCTTGGTATCCGGCATGTTGGCGAGAGTTCCGCTGCACTTCTGGCGCGGAGTTACGGAAGTTGGGATGAGTTTCGCAAGGCAATGGAGGCTGCACGGGAACATGAGGGCCCGGAATGGGAGGCGCTGGTTGATATTGACGGCGTTGGCAAGGTAATGGCCGGAGCCGCGGTTGATTTCTTCCATCAGGAAGAGGCGCGCACCGTGCTTGATCGATTGATGGCCTATCTAGACGTTGAGGATGCGGCGCAGCCCGCTGCGAGCTCCCCTGTCTCGGGCAAGACCGTCGTGTTTACCGGCAGCCTAGAGACGATGACGCGGGCTGAAGCGAAGGCGCAGGCAGAGGCTTTGGGGGCAAAGGTTTCCGGTTCCGTTTCGGCAAAGACGGATATCGTAGTGGCAGGGCCGGGGGCAGGCTCCAAACGAGCAAAGGCGGAGGCGTTAGGTCTGGAAGTCCTCAGCGAAGAAGAGTGGCGGGCGCTGGTTTCGTGAGCGGGCGACCGGAAATTCTGTTTCCGCTTTTTGGCGATATCGAGGGGCTGGCCGGGATTGGCCCGAAGATCCGCGCAGCATTGGAAAAGCCGGGTATAACGCGGCCTCGGGATCTTTTGTTTACGTTGCCAAGCGGCGTGGTGGACAGGCGATTGCGAGAGAGTGTGAATGGCGCGAACCTTCCGGGGGTGGTGACGGTTGAGGTTGACATCGGGCTCCACCGCCCGCCTTCCGGGCGAAACGCGCCCTACCGGGTGATGGTGCGCGATGCGGAGCTTGAGTTTCAGCTTGTGTTCTTTCGCCCTAGGATAGATTGGCTACGGCGGGTGCTGCCGATGGGGCAGCGGCGCGTGATTTCCGGTAAGGTTGAGCTTTTTGACGGGCTGGCACAGATGGTGCACCCCGAGCATATTCTTACGCGGGAGGAGGCGGAGGGCTTGCCGAACTTTGAGCCTGTCTATCCTCTGACCGAAGGCGTGACGCAGCGCGTGATGGCCAAGGCTGCTGTGGATGCACTGGAGAAAGCGCCTGCGCTGGAGGAATGGATTGAGCCTGGCGTAAAAGCCAAGGCGAATTGGCCGGATTGGGGGGTGGCCCTTACGGCTGCGCATCATCCCGATGGCATGGGGGGGCTTTCGCCGCAATCACCGGCGCGGGCACGATTGGCCTATGACGAGTTGCTCGCGCATCAGATGACGCTGGCTCTTGCCCGGGCACAGGCGCAGCGGGGCAGGGGCAAACCAACCTTGGGAGATGGCACGCTTCGCAAAGCGGTTCTGGCAGCCTTGCCATACATGCCAACCGGCGCGCAGGAACGGGCCGTTGCCGAGATTGTCGAGGATATGGCCGCGCCGAGCAGGATGAACCGATTGCTGCAGGGGGATGTGGGCTCGGGCAAGACACTTGTAGCCTTGATGGCGATGCTGGCCGCTTGCGAGGCGGGCGGGCAGGCTGCACTTATGGCACCAACCGAGATTTTGGCGCGACAACATGTGGAGGGCTTGCAGGCGCTTGCGGCTGACGCGGGTATAAGGCTGGAGGTGTTGACGGGGCGTGACAAGGGAGAGGGGCGGGCCGAGAAGTTGGCGGCACTCGCGTCGGGCGATATTGGCATTCTCGTCGGCACGCATGCCCTTTTCTCACGGGATGTGGAGTTTGCGGATCTTCGACTGGCCATCGTGGATGAGCAGCACCGGTTTGGTGTGCGCCAGCGAATGGACCTTGGGGCCAAGGGAGAGGCGGTGGATGTGCTGGTGATGACCGCAACACCTATCCCCCGCAGTTTGGAGCTTGCGCATTACGGAGATATGGATCTTTCTGTTCTGGATGAGAAGCCGGCCGGTCGTCAGCCGATTGAGACGGTTCTGGTGAATGCGGAACGGCTGGATGAAGTTGTAGGGCGCCTGGACAACGCGCTGGCCGAAGGGCGGCAAGCCTATTGGGTGTGTCCTTTGGTGGAAGAGTCCGAAGTGGTGGAGGCGACCGCTGCCGAGGCCCGCTTCAAAACGCTCCGCGCCAGCCTTGGCGAGGGACGTGTGGGGTTGGTGCATGGGCAGATGGTCTCTGCCGAGAAGGATGCCGTGATGGCGGATTTTGTGGCTGGGCGTATTCAGCTTCTGGTGGCCACCACGGTGATTGAGGTGGGGGTGAACGTACCTAGCGCCAGTATCATGGTAATCGAGGGAGCGGAGCGGTTTGGTCTGGCGCAACTCCATCAGCTGAGGGGCCGAGTGGGACGTGGGTCGGAGAAGTCCAGTTGCATGCTTGTCTATGCCGGGCCTCTGGGGCAGGGGGCGCGGGTGCGGCTGGAGATGATGCGGGAAACAGAGGATGGCTTTCGCATTGCCGAGACGGATTTGAAGCTGCGGGGCGCAGGGGATGTGTTGGGCGTGCAGCAATCCGGGCTGCCACGCTTTCGGATTGCGGATCTGGAGGGACAGGCGGATCTGATGAAGACGGCACAGGATGATGCGCGACTTTTACTGCACCAGGACCCCGGGCTAACGAGCGCGCGGGGGCAGGCCATGCGCGTGCTTCTCTACCTGATGGATCAGGACAAGGCGATTCTGATGCTCAAGGTGGGATGAATGTAAGCGCTAACTCTTTGTATTTGATGAGGTAATTTTTTTATCACTTAAAGTTCCTCAAAAGTTCTTGACGATAGGTTAAGAAGGTGGAACATTAAGTGAACAAGGAACAAAAGGAGACTTACGATGATTGCTTACGTTGCCCGTGCCTTCCAGGACCAGCCTCGTGGCTGGATTGTGGACACTCTTGGCCTTGCAGCGGTATGTGCCATGGTTGTTTCTGCTGTTTTTCTCCCCGGCTTGATCTGAGCCTTATCTGATCACTCTTTGCCTGCGGACCTATGTGTTGTGCGCACGGATTTCGTGAAGTTTGTTACTGCCTGCGACAAACGCTGCATAACGGGAACGCCACTTATCGCCGCACCTTCGGGGGAAGGTTGCGGCGATTTTTTTTTGGCGCGTACATCGCCTTGAAGGCTGAATTGCATTGAATTTTATTTCGCATCGGCACGAGACTAAAAGCATGTGCGAAAGTGTAGAATTGAGGTTTTTGGCCCTCAGATTGTCTCATTTGGCTCTTTGAATGCAACGCGCCCCCAGTTAGAGTATGTCTCTGCGGGGCGGTTTGTTTGGAGGGGTAAATTACCCATGTATGTTAATGATTTTGTGAGTGACGAGGCCGCGCACGCGGATGATCATAACCATTCCGACGCGGTTTATATTCCTTTACCGGAGGGATACGAGCCTGAAGAGGGTGTTGATGTGGGCGCAACGCCCGGTGACCCCCCGATTGATACGTCGGTCGATGGAGCACCCAGTGTCGGGACGCTGGAGGAACTGGCGGCTTTTCTGACAGATGGGTACTGGGAGTCCAGCGGTGGCGGCCGTCATCTCTTTAACCTCAGCGATACGGGCCTTGCAGCCAATGACGGTGTGCTGCTCTACAATGTCAGCGGTTTTTCAAGGGATGCTGACGGTTTGAGCGATGCGCGGGCGGACTTGGTTCGGGAAGCGTTCCGACACTATGAGGAACTGCTTGGCATCGACTTTCAGGAAACAACCGCGGATGACGTGAACACTGTCGATTTCTTCTTTGGCGACGCCAGCAGCGGCGCGAGCGCACGCTACTACGCCTATACTGGCACAACGACAACGGCTTATACCGAGATCAACCTCTCGCCCAGCTTCTATGGCGGTGTTTCCACTGTAGGCAGCGGGATGTACCGCACTGTGATGCACGAGATCGGCCACGCGCTCGGCCTTGGCCATCAGGGTGCCTATAATGGCTCGGGCGTGACCTATGCGGATGATCGGGCGTTTGACAACGACAGTTGGCAGATTTCCATGATGTCGTATTTTTCGCAGGACGAGAACCCGACGGTCGATGCTGATTGGGCGCATGTGATCGGGCCGATGGCGGCTGATCTGCTTGCTTTTGATGATCTCTATGGTGTGTATGGGTTTGGCACGGCAGCGGCTTTTGCGGGCAATACAGTGTGGGGCTTTAACAGCAACATTTCTACCGCCGTTAGCGAGGCTTACGGCAATCTGGTAAGCTATATCCAGAACAATACCTTCACACTGATTGATGGTGGCGGGCGCGATACTGTCAACTTTTCGGGCTTTTCTCAGGATCAGTTGATTGATCTGCGTATGTCTGGGCCGAATGATACTGGGCCGACAACATCGAATATCGGCGGAAGCGTTGGCAATATGTCTCTGGCCGTTGGCACTGTGATTGAGCGGGCAATTGGCGGCAGGGGTGATGATTTTATCTATGGGAACACGGTGGGAAACCATCTTGTTGGTGGCCGTGGCAGCGATCATATCTTTGGCGGTCGCGGGAATGACAGAATGTTTGGCGGTGGTGGCGAAGATTTTCTACGCGGCGGGAATGGCCGCGATACGATCTATGACGGCTTTGGCGCTGATCGGATTTGGGGCGGAAACGGGGTGGATACATTCGTGATGTACGCCGACAATCGCCGCGATTTCATCAAGGATTGGGAACTTGGTGAGCAAATCGACATCGTGCTTTGGGGTCTGAGCGATGAGGCGGACCTGAATTTCACGCAGGTCAACGATCACCATATTCTGGTGCGTGAGGTCGGTGGTCGGGATTCCATTTCGATCCAGAACACTGATATTGTGCTCAGCATTTCTGATGTGGATGACGGGATCTTCATCTTCAGCTGATCTTTGGATGAGAGCGTTAGCGGGTTCCAGCCTTGGCGCTCTCTATTGCCGCCAGCGTGGCTTCTAGCGTGAGCAGTATGGACGCGTGGCGGTTCTTATAGTCCTTGGCTGGTTGCAGCACCTCGAAGCCTTCAAAGGGAGCGTCCGGCACAAGGCCATCCGACTTGAGCATAGCGCGCAGTTGGTCGCGGGCCTTTGCTATATCCGCTTCTGTGCTGCCAATGATGGCTTTCCCTGAAATGGCGGCGGAGGCCTGGCCGAGCGCGCAGGCCTTTACGTCCTGGCCATATTCGACGATTTTGCCATCCTTCAAGTTAAGATCCACGGTAACTGTAGATCCGCAGAGCGGCGAGCGCTTCATAGCGGTTGCTTGCGGTGCGTCCAGCCTTGCCTCATGCGGGATATCAGCCGAGAGCGCGAGGATGCGCTTGGAGTAGAGTTTGATCATATCGCCATCTGGCATCGGATTGTCCTTGCTCTTCCCATCCGCAGGTGGACCTCATAGATAGGCTCAAACTTCCGGTCTGGAAAGGGTAGGGCGATGGTTATGTTTGATCTTGAAACACTGCGATGGAATGCTACAGGGCTTGTGCCTGCGATTGCTCAGGACGCAGAAAACGGCGCTGTTCTGATGATGGCCTGGATGAACCGCGAAAGCCTGGCGGCGACGCTGGAGACGGGAGAAGTGACATATTGGTCCCGTTCCCGCGCGGAATTATGGCGGAAGGGGGCCACCTCGGGCCATCTGCAGACGCTGGTATCGATGGCTATAGATTGCGACAGGGACTGTTTGCTGATGCAGGTGCGGCAGGTGGGAGCTGCCTGTCATACCGGGCGACGACACTGTTTTTACACGGAAATCCGCGATGGGGCAGAGGTGCTGACTGAGGCGCCGCTATAAACCTACCATACGTCGAATATCTCTCGGGGTGGCTCCCACTGCACGGTACTTTGATACCGCACGGGCATCATCGCGTTTGGCGAGGCGCTTGCCTGCCTCATCGCGGATCAGGCGGTGGTGGTGGTAGATGGGTGTCGGCAGCCCGAGCAGATGCTGAAGAAGCACATGAATTTTTGTCGCCTCCAAGAGATCTTCGCCGCGCGTGACATGGCTGATTTTCTGGAAGGCATCGTCGACAACGACCGAAAGGTGATAGGATGTGCCCATGTCTTTGCGAGCGATAACGATGTCGCCCACGGTCGAGATAAGCTCCTGCGGTTCGAAGCTGTGTTGACCTGGGATGGCGGGGCCTGTCTCCAAGTAGTGGAGGAGGTATGACCCACCTAGAATATGGGTTGTCTGATGCTCCCCCAACAGAAAGCTGGCTTGAGACATGTTGAGCCTGAGTGTGGTATTTTCCGGTAGTTTTTCGAGGGAGAGCGGATAGCCCTCGGCTTTCTTGGCACATGTACCGGGATATATGCGCCCATCCGGCCCGTGGGTGGGCACACCTTCCTGTGGCGCGGAGGCTGCGGCCTCTATGTCTCTTCTGGTGCAGGTGCAGGGATAGAGGAGGTCTCGCTCCCAAAGATTTTGCAGAGCTGCCCTGTAGGCCGGGTGCCTTTCGGATTGGCGAAGAACGGGCTCGGGCCACCAGATACCGAGCCATTCGAGATCCGTGTATATCTGTTCCTCCCATTCCGGCCGGGCGCGTGATTGGTCGATATCCTCGATGCGGAGAAGAAAATCGCCGCGTTGCGCCAACGCTCTCTCCCACGCGGTAAGAGCCGAGAAAGCGTGGCCGAGATGAAGGGGGCCGGTGGGCGAGGGTGCGAAACGTTCGCTATGTTTTGCGGAGAACATAGACGGTCGATTTCAGGCCGATTTTGGGAAGGTGATCACCATGTTCCTTGAATTCGAGCGTGGCGCAGCCTGCATCGAGATTATCACGCAAGCGCCCCACATAGGTCCAGTCTGCCAGTGCATGATCGTTGAGAGAGAAGACGAGGCGACCACCTTTGGGGAGAATCGCCAGTATTTCATCCAGTGTTTCGGCTGGAGCATGACCCGGATTGAGGATGCCGATTGCCGCTATGTTGGGATAGGTGCCGGTTGGAAAGGGCAAAGGATCTCTCAGATCCGTTTGGATGAGATCGCGGTAGATTTCCTTTGCTCGCGCCTGAGCGAGCATCTCGGCAGAAAAATCGGTTCCGTCAAGTTCTGTGAAACCAGCAGCATGAAGGGCCGCGCCGCTGATACCTGTGCCACAGCCGATGTCAAGGAGCGTGGCTTTGAGGTTCTCGACTAGGCCTGCAAGTGCATTGGCCGCGCGGGCCGGTGTGGCGTAGCCGTTCTCGGCAACTTCTTTATCGTAACTTGCGGACCAATCATCGTAGAAGGCCCTCGTTTTCTCTGCGTTCTCAAGTTCATAGACGCTATCGAGGTAGTTTTTTGTCATTTTTCCATCCCTTTGCTGAGCTTAACGCCGCCGATGGAATGGGTCCAGCCTCAGGCTGCCTTGGCCTTTTCGTCGAGCCAAGCCGTGAAATCAGCCTTTGCACGATCTGTGTAGGCTTTGTACCGGTCTCTCCGGCCTCTGCGGCCACTCTTTATATCCGGCACTGGTGGGAACAGTCCGAAATTCACGTTCATCGGCTGGAAGGTCTTGGCCTCAGCGCCGCCGGTGATGTGCGTGATGAGAGCGCCGACAGCCGTTGTGGGTGGTGGAGCCTGAAGCGTTTGGCCGAGAGCTTCGGCGGCAGCAAGCTTTCCTGCGAGAAGGCCCATTGCCGCACTTTCGACATAGCCTTCCACGCCTGTGATCTGGCCCGCGAAGCGAATATCGGGCCTGGACTTGAGGCGCATGGACGCATCCAGCAGGCGGGGCGAGTTGATGAATGTGTTGCGGTGAATGCCGCCGAGACGGGCAAATTCTGCCTCCTCCAGCCCGGGAATGAGGCGAAGCACCTCTCGCTGGGCTCCGTATTTCATTTTCGTCTGGAAGCCTACGATATTGAAGAGGGTGCCGAGCGCGTTATCGCGACGAAGCTGGACGATGGCGTGGGGTTTCTCTGTTGGATTGTGGGGGTTGGTAAGGCCGACGGGCTTCATAGGACCGAAGCGGAGGGTTTCGCGGCCCCTTGAAGCCATGACCTCGATAGGAAGGCAGCCCTCGAAATAGGGGGTGCCCTTCTCCCAATCCTTGAATTCGGTTTTGTCCGAGGCGAGCAGTGCATCAAGGAAGGCGTTGTACTCGGCCTCTGTCATCGGGCAGTTGAGATAGGCTGTGCGATCCTCTTCCGTCTCGCCCTTATCGTAGCGGGATTGGAACCATGCCTTTTGCATGTTCACGCTTTCGATATAGACGATAGGGGCGATCGCATCGAAGAAGGCGAGTGCGTCTTCGCCTGTTTCTCCGAGGATTGCCTTGGTGAGGGCAGGGGATGTGAGGGGGCCGGTGGCAATGATTGTACTGCCCCAGCGCTCCGGAGGCAGGCCCTCAAGTTCACTGCGTTCGATCGTTATGTTTGGGTGAGCTGCGAGACGCGCGGTGACCTCGGCAGAGAAGGTATCTCTGTCTACCGCAAGTGCACCTCCTGCGGGCAGGCTGTGCCTGTCTGCAGTATGCATAATGAGCCCATTGGCCTGTCGCATCTCCCAGTGGAGAAGGCCTACGGCGTTTTGTTCGCTGTCGTCGGAGCGGAAGGAATTTGAACAGACAAGCTCTGCTAGACCTTCGGTTTGGTGGGCAAAGGTCTTCTGCGTGGGGCGCATCTCGTGGAGGATAACCGGAAGGCCGGCCTCTGCGATCTGCCACGACGCTTCGGAGCCAGCCATGCCGCCGCCGATGATATGGATGGGTGTGTTCATGCGGGCGGTTTAGAGGTTTTGCCCCGCAAAGAAAAGACGCATCAGCATGGCCTGGCCGCCCCGAGTTCGGGGGCTTCGCCCTTCACCGGCCCGCCCGCCATCCTGATGCTGTGTCAGAGAAGGGCCATGCGTTCGGCGCGCTCAGGGTCCGGAAAAGGCCGGTAGAGCGATGTATCCACGGTTCCGACCATCTGGTGAACAGTCGTGTAAAGGCGTTCGACCTGCTCATCACCGGTGCCGGTGAAGCGGAAGGCCTGATCAAGCTGTGCAAGATCTTTTACTTCGATTTGCAGCAGGAAATCGCGTGCAATGGGCGCACCGAAGCCAAGCTTTCTGCGGCAGAGGTGCCAGGATTGGATAACGCCATTCGCCTGAAGGTGGGACATCCAGACATCCAAGGCGGCGGCGAAAGCGACGGCTTTTGCATCATCTTTTAGGTCGATTGCACAGTGATAGTGGTTCATGGCTCACCTCTAATTGTGGGCATAGCCCTACTGGCCAATGGTTAGCGATTTCTTATGGATGTCCGTTTGTTTCGATCCGGGCATCTCTCCAAGGTCGCGTAAATTCTGACCGAGTGGATGAAAGCCTCACCATTAGAGCGTTGGAAATGCTGCAAGCGGCACAAGCGGACTTCCGTTTATGGAAACCGCTGAACTACTCTTCTGCTGTTTCGTTTTCTCCGGAGGTTTCTGCAATCCATGCCACCGAGACGACTTCTTCGCCCTTCGCCGTGTTGAATACACGAACGCCGCCAGCGCCACGCGAGCGGAAGGAAATGCCGTTTACCGGGCAGCGTATGGATTGACCGGTGGATGTGACGAGCATGATCTGATCGTCAAGATCAACAGGGAAGCTGGCGACGAGCGGGCCGCCCCGCATGGCTTTATCCATCGCTGCAACGCCCTGGCCCCCGCGCCCGCGTACGGGATAACCGTGGGACGATGAGAGTTTGCCTGAGCCCTGCGAACTGATTGTGAGGATCAGGTCTTCAGCTGCTGACATTTCCGCGTAGCGTTCCTGGGAGAGGGCGACATCGGCGACCGCCTCTTCATCGTCATCACTGCCTTCATCTTCGCTACCGGCGACTGCGCGGCGCATTTTGAGATAGGCTGCACGTTCCTCAGAGGTCGCATCGAAATGGCGGATGACGGCCATTGAGACGACCTTGTCGCCACTGGCGAGGCGGATGCCGCGCACGCCGGTGCTGTCTCGCCCCTTGAAGACGCGGACGGCCGTTGTTTGGAAACGAATGGCTTTGCCGAGCGCGGTGACGAGCATCACATCATCATCTTCTGAACAAATACGCGCGTTGATGAGGGACGTGCCTTCCGGCAGTTTCATTGCGATTTTGCCGTTGGATTTCACATTGGTGAAATCGGAAAGGGCGTTTCGGCGTATTTCGCCTTCGGATGTGGCAAAGACGATTTGCAGTTCGCTCCATTCGTTCTCATCGCGGTCCACCGGCATTATGGCAGCAATTGTAGTGCCTTGCGGGATCGGCAGGATGTTGATGATGGCCTTACCGCGGGCGTTGCGCCCGCCTTGGGGCAGGCGCCATGTTTTGAGTTTGTAGACCATGCCGTCTGTCGTGAAGAACAGAAGCGGTGTGTGCGTGTTGGCAACGAATAGGGTGGTGACGAAATCTTCGTCTTTCGTGGCCATGCCTTGTGTGCCCTTGCCGCCTCGTTTTTGTTCGCGATATTCGGTGAGGGGTGTACGTTTGATGTAGCCGGAATTGGAGACTGTGACGACCATATCGGCGCGCTCGATCAGGTCTTCATCTTCCATATCGCCCGCGTGTTCGAGAATTTCCGTGCGGCGTGGCACTGCAAATTTCTCTTTTACTTCAGAGAGTTCGGCGGAAATGATCGCCATGATCCGTTCGCGGGAGCGGAGGATATCGAGATAATCGTTGATCTTGGCGGCAAGTTCCTCGAGTTCGTCCGTCACTTCTTTGACGCCGATTTGTGTTAGACGCTGGAGGCGCAATTCGAGGATCGCGCGGGCCTGTGTTTCGGACAGGAAATAGGTGCCGTCATCGTTCATTTTGTGGGACGGGTCGTCAATCAACTGTATATAGGGTGCGATGGCTTCGGCGGGCCAGCGGCGGGTCATCAGCTTATCGCGGGCCTCGGCTGCATCGGCGGAGGCGCGGATGGTGGCGACGACTTCATCGACGTTTTCCACAGCGACGGCCAGGCCACAGAGTATGTGGCTGCGTTCGCGGGCCTTGAGAAGTTCATGCGCCGTGCGGCGGGCGACGACTTCTTCTCGGAAGGCAACAAACGAGGTGAGAAAGCTGCGGAGTGTGAGCTGTTCAGGGCGGCCACCGTTTAGCGCTAACATGTTGCACCCAAAGGATGTTTGGAGCGGTGTAAAGCGGAAAAGCTGGTTCAGGACGACCTCTGCTGTTGCGTCTCTTTTCAGCTCGACAACGACGCGGACGCCGAAACGGTCGGACTCGTCTTGCACGTGGGCGATGCCTTCGATCTTCTTATCGCGTGCAAGTTCTGCGATGCGTTCTATCAGGGTGGATTTGTTGACCTGATAAGGGATTTCATGCGCGATGATGGCGTATCGGTCCTTGCGGATCTCCTCTACGGAAGTCTTGGCGCGGATGATTACAGAGCCGCGGCCCTCAAGATATGCCTTGCGGGCACCCGTGCGCCCCAAGATCTCGCCGCCTGTTGGGAAATCTGGGGCCGGAACGTATTCCATCAGCACTTCAGATGAGAGGTCTGGTTCTTCGATCAGGGCTTGTGTGGCATCAATTACCTCGCCGAGATTGTGGGGCGGAATGTTGGTTGCCATACCGACGGCGATACCGCCTGCGCCATTGACGAGCATGTTCGGAAAACGAGCGGGGAGGACGACCGGTTCCTGGTCCTTTCCGTCATAATTGTCTTGAAAATCAACGGTATCCTTGTCGATATCGGCGAGGATGAAATCCGCCGGTTTGTCCATCCGTACCTCGGTGTACCGCATGGCTGCGGGTGCGTCTCCGTCCATGGAGCCGAAGTTGCCTTGGCCGTCGAGGAGGGGAAGGGACATGGAGAAATCCTGGGCCATGCGGACGAGGGCATCGTAGATGGCGCTATCTCCGTGGGGGTGGTACTTGCCCATCACGTCACCCACGGGCCTTGCGGACTTGCGGTAGGGCTTGTCGGCGGTGTTACCCGTCTCCGACATCGCATATAAAATCCTTCTGTGGACAGGCTTTAGCCCATCCCGCAGATCCGGTATCGCCCGTGAGATGATGACGGACATCGCATAGTCGAGGAACGAGGTTTCCATCTCTTCTTCGATGGAAATCGTTGGTCCGTCATAGACTGGTTTTGCGGGAACGTCGTCTGACTCTGGCGGGATTTGGTCGTCACTCACGGATGCACTGCCTTGCCCTTCAGGGCTGCTATATTTTGTTGGGCTGACTATAGCCGACCGCGATATGAGGGAAAAGGTCTTTCTGAAGTGACAGATTCAGGCCCAAAGGCGGGCCGCATGCTGCGAAAGCTGGGTTTGGTACGGGTTTGGTACCGGTTTGGTAAGGGTAGCTGATCGGCTAACTGTTTTGCTGACCAACGCGTCTTTTCGGGCATCTTCTACTGTGCTGGGCGCAATGCGGTCGCCGGCGCTCATGATTGATACTCGTGTGCGCTTTGAAGACGGTTCGGGGTGGGATCATCCGCGACGTGCTGATGATCCCTGTGTTAGGGGGGACGCGTCACATTACTTTCATACCGCCACGGATAGCCTTTTGCTCGTATGTTGAGTAATGGCGCAACTGATGTTGTGCAAACGGCCCGTCACCGTATTCAAGCTCCAGCCATGTAAGCCAATCACCGAACTGGCCCTTATTCATCTTGTACTCCCCAAAATTTGGCTCAAGCACGTAAATGTGGCCGCCCCATTTCTTGCCTGAGCGATAGATACCAATCGAATGGCCGCTGCCATCGGCCCACCAGAAACTGTGGATGAAGCTGGTCCTGTGCTCTGCGCGAATGTTGGCGTGGACCTGCGCCTTGTTGCCTAGGTTCTCCAATTTATCGACCTGAAGACCGAGCATCTTCGCGATGCCTTCATCTGCACGGTCGCCCCCCTCGTTGTCCCAGCGATCCCCAAAGCTCTTGTAGAGTATCCGAACTTCCTGTGCGTAGCGCTTAAGCTGATCAATCCGGTCGCCCGTGCCCTTGGACTTGTCGGTTGCGATCAGCGACGCCCATTTCAGAGCGAAGAGATGGCAGACACCGGAGGTTGCAGAAGGACAGCCCACGACATGGAGATAATCATCCTGATTGAAGCCTTGCTGGCGGTATGTATCTTCGTTCATTTCATGTTCCTTTTGCGATGTTTGCAGGTTGTCCGACATTCCTTTGACAGATTGCCCTGGCCTCAAATATCCTGACAATTCTGTGAATGTGCAGTTACTTGTGGGACATGCCGCTGTTTGCAGGGCATTTCCGGTAAGAAAGAACGGTGCTGCAGAGACAGTGTATCCGGCACTATGGGTGTACGTGACACAGCGGCCAGAGTATTTCGCTTTCAATTGAATTGAACGACCGCAGCGAATGCGTTGTGAAGTACAAACACTGCCGCGCCGCGGTTGGATCGTGCACGTCCAATTCTGCGATCTGCTCTGAGGGCCCTCTATCGAAGGTGTTTACAGGTACGGGGTGCCCGTGCGTTCATTGCGCGGCAAAACTGCAGGGCTGATACCCTGCCGCGTTTACGCAGCGGTGTCTGGCCTGCGTTACAGCGTTTCGCTTCAAACTCTGATCACCTGTCGCTGCCTGAAATCAAAAATTGCAACGCGTCACGCGATAAGGGGCGTTTCAGTTTAGCAGCCAAGCGCTTTAGTCGCCCAATGCTACCACAACGGGTTCGCAATCGGTGCAGACGATCTTGGCTATGAAGCGTGGGCGCACAATTGTGTGGGGCGTCCAGGCCAGATCGGTGAAGCCGTAATTATCGATGATCGGGGAATGGGGAATGGCAATCTCCACCAGAACGATGCTGTCCTCCCCGCGGATCGTGGGCAGCACCATTTCGGCGGGCAGCGTTTCATCTGTGTAGCCCTCCACGGTGAAATCGTCGGGCTGGGTGACGTGGCTCCAGAGGACTTCATAGGTGTCTGTATCGTGATCATAAGCGATGGATGTTGTGCGCATCCACTTATCGTCGCTGTGCAAAGGCAAGAGCTTATCGAGCAGAATGAAGTTGTCGTCGAGTTCTGCCGTTGAAATCGATTCCGCGCGCGATATGACATCAGAGACCATGAACAGTGCCTTGTTTGCATGGCTTTCGGCGCGGAAAACATCAAACAGGACGTAGCTGAGAAATATCCACATGATGAGAAGTGGGAATGTGATTACGAATTCAATCGTGACTGTGCCCTTCTCTTCGCGGGCAGCCGATGTGAGGCGCGGTGTCACTCTACCAATCATTGGGCTTACTCCGGTTCGTTTACAAAGGCGGCTGTCGAGACGAGATTGTAGGTACCGTCGCCGTTCTTGGGGAGACGCAGGCCTAGGCCTATGCCAGGGAAAATCGGATCGACCGCGGCACAGACGCGGACAAACATCAACTCTGACCGGGAGCCGGGATTGAACTCAACCTCGGGGATCACGACGAGGCCTTCATCATCCACAACGGAGCTATCGATACAGGATGAGCCCTCAACCGGGTAGTCTGCGCTCGAGGCTATCGGCTTGAGTTCGACAAGCACCCCCTCTGCACAGCGGTTGAACACAACGCCCTTGTCGCAGATCTGATCGCGGATCTGATCGGCTGTTACTCTGGTGACCTTGCCGAGGCGCAGGTCGCGGATGGAAAGATCCAGCCCATGATCCAGCATCATGGATTTCGACATCAGCCATCCGGCCTCGATCGTGGAGAACACGGCTGCGACGAAAACGGGGAAGATGATCACGAACTCGACCGTCGATCCGCCGCTTTCCGACCCGGCCTTTCTGCGAAACTTGCCCAGCATTACTGCACCAGCTTGATTTTGGAGAGCGTTGTCGCGATCTCATCGAAGGCAAGGGAGATACCATCGGTTCCCGTGACTTCGTAGAAATGTGTGTCCGCATCGGTTGAGCAGGATTTCATCGCGGGAACCACCCTGGAGGGTGCCTCAAAGGCAATCGTATAGATGATGATATCCTTCGTCTTGGCCTGCGTACACAGAGCACCAAACTGCGCTACCGCATCACTTTCGGAGGTTATCGTTTTTCCCTTTCCACGGCCCTGGTTGTTGATCTCCTTGGTCGCATTGATTGTTGCATCCGGGTCCTTGGGGCGACTTTGGCCTGTGATCATTCCGTCTGTCATGAGAACGATCACTTTCAGCGTTCGGTTGTCTTTCCAGGGGCGGGGACGGACACCCTGAAACTCGGTAGCGACCAGAGGGGAGAGCCTGTCTTTGGATTTGGGGTGCAGCAGGGAGATTGCCCACTTTATCCCGATATCGGTGCCCGTACCGTCGTGAAGGCTGGTTCTGAGGTTACTGATTGCGGTTTTAAGTTTGGTTGCGTCGTTTTCCATCACTGTAATCGCGGTGGAATCGTCGGGGCACCATCCCCAGTTCATCCAATATTCTTCTGTTGGGTAGTAGTGGAAATGAGGGACCTGCTCGTAGTAGCCCTTGTTGGGCAGTGTGTTGAAAACGAAGTCTTCCGATTTCAGTTCTAGGCAGGATGAGGATGCGTAATTTGCATTCGGGTCAGACGAACTTCCGCCATCGGCGAGCCATTTGCGCTGGCCGCCGAGTGCTGCGAAGAGTTCCGGGCCAGGGTTGACGCTGCCCGCATAGGGAATGACGTTGACCGTTGTGGTGCCGGCGCTATCGGCGGTGACGATCCTATCGATGAACTTCTGGGCTGCGGGGATCAGACGTTCTATCCGGCGATCTTCGGTATCGCTGCAGTTGGATCTCTTTACGTCGTCGCAATAGCGCATCGTGCCGGAGATATCGAGGACGAGCGAGAGTTCTACATCCTTGCGAATTTCCTCCGCAGCGCCCGCGACGTTGATTGTCATTGTCGGGTAGCCGATGACGCGGAGAAAGAATGTGTTGATGTCGATGGATGCGGTGGCCTCAACGGCGCGGGAACCGATGCCCTCTTCGATCACCGAGTTTTCCAGTACCGTTACATCCGGGATGGTGAGGGTGCCGACATGGGGGGCGGTGAGGAAATACTCCTTGACGATCTCCTCTGCTTCCTCGTCGGTAATTGTCTGATCGAGATCGGCTGCCGCAAGAAGGCCGCGATCCAGCGCGTTCTGCATCTCGGAGCGGTAGGTTTCGTGGCGCATATAGTCGACAGCCATTCCGGTGACGACAAACATCGTAAGAAACATCACGATGGTGAATATTGTGATGCTGCCGTCTTCAGAACCTATATCACAGCGACGGCTTGCAGGGCGCGCCTCGAGAAATCGGGAACTCGTAACCATCTTACCACTCCACGTCGAAAAACTTACATGTCGAGAAGTGCTTGCGGTTGTGCTTAAGTCAATTAATATTCTGTTAATTCACTGTAATACAATAGTATTGCCATCGTGTGTTCTTAATGGGGACTGCTTTCGAACACATTGTATTAGAAATGCGGCAAGTTACGCTACGTAAACTTCTTTTCAAGCTGCCTCGGTTTATGAAGGGAGCGCCCCGCAGATGTGCCGGTGAGGGCTGAACCGGACACACTGTTGCGGCGTGCTTTCGGCCCCAAAATCGGTGCAAGTCTCACGGTTGCCGGAACGCGTGAAGAGAATACACTGTGCTACGCCTGAAAGCGGTTTGAGGGCAGGGTGCTTCCCGCCCTCTTTCGGGGGCTCAGAACGGGATTTCGTCATCCAGATCATTCGGGCCACCGGGGGCGCTGCTGCCCTGATTGGGGAGGCCTGCGCCGTAGCCGCCGCCTCCACCGCCGCCGCTGCCTCCACCGCCGCTGCTGTAGCCACCCCCCCCGCCCCCGCCCCCTTCAGGCCGGCTGTCGAGGAACGTCATCTCACCGCCGTAAGGGCGGAGGACAACCTCTGTGGAATAGCGATCCTGGCCGGACTGATCCTGCCATTTGCGCGTCTCCAGCTTGCCCTCGATATATACCTTGGAGCCCTTGCGCAGATATTGCTGCGCGAGATCGGCAAGACGTTCGTTGAAGATGGCAACGGTGTGCCACTCTGTCCGCTCGCGGTTTTCGCCGGTGGCCTTGTCGCGCCACCGCTCGGATGTGGCAATGCGCAGGTTGCAGACCTTGCCGCCGTTCTGAAAGCTGCGGACCTCAGGGTCTGCTCCGAGATTGCCTATCAGCATTACCTTGTTCACGCTCCCGGCCATACGCTTCTTCCTTTTTCGCGATTCTTGGTTGGCTGACACTAAACAGGTTCGCATGGGGAGGCCAAGAGAGAGAAGGTTAACGGGGCGTGACAGAGCGTGGCACTTGGGGTAATGACGGACCCGAGGCGGTATTGCGCCCGATTAGATGGTATCTGGCCTGGGGGCAGAATGCGGCTTTTGGTTTTGACAGTTTTATGCGCAAGCTTTGCTGGCGCGGAGTTGAAAGCGGAGATTATATTCGGCAACTCCTCCAGTCTTCCTTCCTATGACAAGGATCTGATCCGGCGGCCGGTGCCCGGTTCTCTTAAAAATGTGCCGCCTGAGCCGCGTGTCTCTCGCAGTATTGATCGGCCGGGCGTTGGCCTGGATGTTTATAGCCCGGGGTTCTATGGCCGGGCGAATGTGCCAAAGAGCCAGTACACGAGCATGGCGCGCGCTGCAGCAGCGCGGCACGGTGTGCCGGTGGAGCTGTTTCTGAAGCTGGTGACGCAGGAAAGCGGCTGGAACCCGAAGGCCCGCTCTCACAAGGGGGCCATGGGGCTGGCACAACTGATGCCCGCCACGGCCCGCAGTCTTGGAGTGGACCCGCGCGACCCGCGGCAGAATCTTGAGGGTGGGGCGCGTTACCTTTCGCGGCAATACGCCAAATTCCGTTCCTGGCGGCTGGCGCTTGCGGCCTATAATGCGGGGCCTGCAGCCGTAGAGAAGTATGGCGGGGTGCCGCCTTTCAAGGAAACGCAGAACTACGTGCGGATCATTCTGGGGCGGTAGCGCTCAACCGGCTTCACTTGAATGTGTGTAGACGCTCCTTCGCTTTGGCGAGACGGTGCTGCATTGCACTTTTGGAGGCGACTTTATGAGAATTGGTTGGATTTTGGCGCTGATAGTGGCGGCTTTTGCGCCATCTGCGGCGGCGTGCGGGATTGAGACGGATTGCCAGCTTGGGGACCGGACATACCGGGTGCAGTTGCCCGAGGGCGTTGAGCGGCCCGGGGCGATCGTTTTCGCGCATGGGTATCGCGGTTCGGCCAACGGCACGATGCGCAACAAAAACCTGCGGGCGCTGGCGGACAGGCTGGGCGTGGCGCTGGTGGGGGTGAAATCCTATGCCGAGGATTGGCGCATTCCCGGTGTGCCGAGCGCGCCCGCCACGGATGGGCAGGTGGAGCTGGACTATTTTGACGCTCTGGTGCCTACGCTGGCGGAGCGACATGGGATTGATACAGACCGGATGCTTTTTACCGGGTTTTCCGCCGGGGGCATGATGGTGTGGCAATTGGCCTGTGAGCGGGGAGACATGTTTGCGGGGTTTGCTCCTATTGCAGGTACGTTCTGGGCTCCGGTGCCCGATGCCTGCCCGAGCGGGCCGGTGCATATGCTGCATACACACGGCACGACGGATACCATTGTGCCACTGCAGGGCCGGGCGATTGCCACAACACGGCAGGGCAGTGTGCCCGCAGCATTAGAGATGATGCGCAATTTTGGCTACGAAGGCGCAGAGCGGTTTGAGGCCGAGGGACTGGCCTGTGAGAGGGCGGAGCATGACGTTGGCAAAGTGATGGAATTCTGCACACATGGTGGCGGACATTCGATGAAGGTTGGCTATATTGAGCGGGCGTGGAAGCGATTGGTGGAACTGGGAGCGCTGTGATGAAACCTGTTTGCGTGATTTTGGGTGTGGGCCCCGGCAACGGCATGGCCTTTGCAAAGCGGTTTGCTGAGGCGGGCTATGCGCTGGCGCTGTGCGCGCGGGATGGTGCGCGGATGACGGCGGATGCGATGAGCTTTCCGGACGCGCGGGGCTATTCCTGTGATGTTGGCCACGATGCGGCGGTGGCGGAGACATTTGCCGCCGTGGCCGAGGATCTCGGGCCGGTGGAGACGGTGATCTACAATGCCGGATCAGGTGCGTGGGGCAGCGTTGAGGATGTGACGCCCGAAGACCTGACGCGGAACATGGATATAAATGCAGCGGGGCTGATGAGGGCAGCGCAGGCCGTTTTGCCGGTATTTCGCACCGAGGGGCGCGGGAACATCGTGGTGATTGGTGCCAGTGCTGCATTGCGTGGGCGGGCGAAGACCATTGCGTTTGCCGCGGGCAAGGCGGCGCAGCGCTCTGTTGCACAATCGCTGGCGCGACATTTGGGGCCGGAGAAGGTGCATGTGAGCTATGTGGTGATTGATGGTGGCATTGCCTCGCCGGAGCGAGACCGGGTTGGACCGGATTTCCTGAAGGCTGACGCGATTGCAGAGGCGGTTTATGGGCTGACGCAGCAGGATGAGAGTGCTTGGAGTTTCGAGATTGACCTGCGGCCCTTTGGGGAGGCCTGGTAGGCTCAAGCCGCGCAATCAGCCCACAGGCGCCTATCCCACATCGGCCAGTTTGGCCCATCTTCTTTCCCCTGTGACGATATAGAGTGGGCGTTGACCCGCGATGGAGATGGTCTGAACGTGCGAAGTGGAGGGCGATGACTTCATTCTTGACCTGTTTGACGACACCATCGAGATCAACGAGCCGCCTGACTACACGGCTCCTTACCGGCCTCTACGCGCCAGACTAAACCTGCAAAAAATCACACTCTCATACGTTCGGTGCCCTGCTTTGCTTGACATCAGATTATACGCATTCAATTTTTCGAAAGTTATTGTTCAAAGAGGCCTAAACCATGTTCGAATTTGAAGACTACCCATTTCTCGATCCAAACTATCAGGGGGGCTTTCCGGATGGCGAGCCTATAGATCCGGAGATCCCGCCATATTTAGACGAAGAACAACAAGAGAGCCTTCAGGAGTTCAACGAGGCCATCGAAGAGTGGCTTGATGAAACCTATAACAATAATCCAGATGAATACCCGAGCTTAACCACACTGGAAAACGACTTTAAGAACGATCTGCGGGAGGGAGATGAAGCAGCGTGGGCGGCCATGTGGGAGTTCGCCGAGTATGTGTACGGGCAGGAAGACATAAAGAGCGATCCTTTCTGGTCGGGTGTGGTGACGGAGGCGATTGCGGAATCGATCTTCGGGACATCTGAGGGGCTGATCTTTGATCCGGCAACAAACACTTATTCCCTCGATCCGAACTATACGCCGCCCCCGGAGGAAACTGACGGTGAGGGCGAAGAGGAAGAGGACGAGGATGAGACGTTTTACGATGACGATGGTGACGATGATTTTGAGTATTATGAAGACGGTGATGACGAAGATCCCAGCGGCACAGTGACCATTGAGGACTACGAAGAGGACTGATGCCTCGGATCGGCTTCCTCTGCGTTCATTCAGATCGCAGAAACACTTTGGAAGAGATGTTGATATCTCCGCAGGTCGCCAGAGGAATGGGTTGATCGGGGGCGCATGCATCCACGACCGCCCAGCCTTCAGGGCTCGCTGCAAGCATTTGTGGATGGATTGTGCGAGGGGTCTTTGAGCGGGCGTTGATGCGCACGATGCGCGCTTCACGAACAGCTTTGGCGAGGGCTTCTACCCTTGGATCTTCGGGGAGAGCCTCGCTTTCGAGATGGAACAGTGATTGCGCGCGGGCTGCATGTCGGCGGGGGGCGTCTGGCAGGCTTTCGATGAGTTTGGCGCAGGCGCGTTTGGCGGCTCCGGCAAGGCCGAGCGCTTTGAGTTCTGGCATCGGGCGGGCGAGAATGAGGCCCAGGGCCTCGGCTTCATCGGGGTTCAGCCCGGTGAGGCGGGTGCGGTAGTTGAAGCCAAGCTCGATCCCGCCGCCCTGGCCCGCGTGGACGATGATGGGCAGGCCCGCTTCCGTCATTGCATCCACATCACGGTGGATGGTGCGGCGGGCAACCTCCAGCTCTTCTGCTAGCTGGCCGGCGGTGAGGCGGCCGCGGTTTTGCAGAAGAAGGAGCATCTGGAGGAGACGTGCGGCGCGCATTTTTCACTCCGATTTCTTTTGTTCGGCAGAACAGGATTTCACGCCAAGGGTGGGTGAGATCCTGTGGATGATGAAATCTGAATCCCAAACTTTAGAATAAGACAGAAGATGTCATGTTTGGGTTTATAGACCATGGCGAACAAGATGGGGAGTGTGATGAAAGAAGTTGAGGTGGCGCGGGAGATCGATGCATCGGCTGAGGCAGTTTGGGCGCTGCTGACGGATGCGGAGATACTTCAGAATTCGGAACTTGGGATCATGCGCATTGAGGGGCGGATTGCGCCGGGCTCAAAGTTCCGCCTGTGGTCTGAGGTGAGCCCGGAGCGTGCGTTCAGGCTACAGGTGACGGTGTTCGAGCTGCACCGACGGATGGTCTGGCAAGGTGGAATGCCGTTGGGGCTGTTTGCGGGCGTTCGGGTCTTTGTGATCGAGGATCTGCCGGGCCATGCCCAACCCCGTGTGCGGTTGCATATCAAGGAGACATTCTTGGGGCTGCTTTCCGGGATGATCTGTAGGTCCATGCCGGATTTGCAGCCTTCATTTGCGCAATTTGCGGATGGTATCAAGCGGCTTGCGGAGGAAAGACAATGAACATGGTGACGTATGGGACAGGTGCGGCGGATGATCCGTGGATTTTGAAGACCCCGCCCTTGAGTTCCGAATATCAGGCATGGCGTGATGAAAGCGTGCCTTCATTGGTGGTGCAGGTTGGCAAGACGCAGCTTTCCTATCAGTTGCGCGGCCTTGAGGACGCCCATGCTATGCTACTCTCGCATGGCGATTGGATGCTTCTGGGCAATGCCGACGAGGGTAAGCCGGTGAAAGAGGGCAGCCTGGAGGCCTGGGCGCGGGATGCGACCAATCCGGTGGGTGGGTATTACGGCCTGCGCAAAGGGTATCGTGGGCGGTTTGCCAATTATGTGCCTCCGGTGATGGAACTGCTGGGCTTGGTGGAGCTGGAGCATAATGCCCGTAACAACCGGGTGCGAGGTATTGTGCCGGAATAGGCATGCGCATGTTTCGCTGAGGGATATTCGCTATGTTCTGGACAGGGAGGAAGGACTATGCCCGTTCTTCAGATCACGGCCTTGCCGCAAAAAGGAGCCGGAGCGCATTCCGGATGCGCTGGCTGCGACTTCGATGGCGACTGCCGAAGCTGCCAGCTGCGAGCCTGCCCATGTTTGGGTGACATGGGCAACGATTGAGCCAGGACACTATGTTGAGGGTGGGGCTGCGGCAGAAGTGCAGCCGGGCGCAACGCATCCGCCCATAGGGCGGCTTCTTTGCTTTGAGGGGATGCCTGTCGCGACGATTGAGGCGGTTTTGCTGGCCGCCGCAAAGACCTTGAGCCGGGAGCTGTGCATTCCCGGCAACATCTTCATCGAATATGTAGAGGCGCTCTCCGGGAAGGTCGTGGCCGGGGATGGGCTCGTGCGGAAAGGCTGACCCTATTTAGAGCGGCTTCAGGGCGTTGGCGGCGAGTGCCTGATAGTGTGGGATTGCCGCGCGGGCCAAGGCCTCCGCTGGCCCGCTTAGGCGGGGTAGGGGGCCTTCTGCTCCGGCGAAACCGGTGCTTGCATGGACGGCACCGTACCAGTGCGCGGCCCATGCTCCGTCTGCCGTGTGGCCGCCTTTGGGCCAGTGGAGCATGGCCGGGTCGTAGGGGATAATGAGAGCGTGGCAGAGGGCTTTGAGCATCGCTGCCGGAGAGGCGCGGATATCCGTGGCGTTGATCACGATGCCGCCGAGCTGTGCATAGAGAGCCGCCTGTGCCGCAAAGCCGATATCTTGAGCTGTCGGGTTCTCATGCTTGGCGGCGTAGCTCGCGACCACGCGGACGGGATGGCGGATGAGGAACACGTTTTGGCATTTAAGCGCCCATTCGAGGGGAAAATCCGCCATGTGGTGGCACATATGCTTCTGGTACCAGAGCGGCTTGCTCTGCGGGTTCGGCCCGTTGAGATGAGCCGCGATTTCGGCTGGATCGGTGGGATGGTTTGCGAGTATTTCGCCACGCATCGGATGATCGCGGCCGGTCTTGGCGAGATATGCCGCGTAGAAAGGCTCATCCGAAACGGCACAATCGGGCCGATTGCCAAAGGCGTACATCATGGCTGTGGAAAGGTTGCGCGGCCCGGACCACATCGCGATTTTCATTTGGTGTGCTCTGCGATCAGATCCGCATAGAGACCACGGATACGCTTTGTTGTCGGTCCGAGATCTCCGTTGCCGATCTGGCGGCCGTCGATGTGGGAGACAGGCGTTTGTGCGCCGAATGTGCCTGTGAGAAAGGCTTCTTCGGCGCTGTAGGTTTCCACGAGGGAGAAGTTGCATTCATGGACTGGAATTTTGTTGGCGCGGCATAGGTTTATGACGTTTTGGCGGGTAATGCCGTTCATGCAGTAATCGCCGGTGGACGTGATAACCTCTCCCTTGCGGATGATGAAGAAATTGCAGGCATTGGTGGTGTTCACGAAGCCGTGGATGTCGAGCATCAGCGCCTCATCGGCACCCGCTTTTTCGGCTGCTATGCAGGCCATGACGCAATTGAGTTTGGAATGCGAGTTGAGCTTCGGGTCCTGGCTCATCGGAAGGCCGCGGATATGGGGGACGGTGGCGAGCGTGATGGGGCGGGGGAGCGAGGGCCTTGAATGCTCCATGATGATTGCGATGGTGGGGCCGGACTGGCTGAGGGCTGGGTGCTGGAAGGGGCGGATCTTCGGACCGCGTGTGACCATGAGGCGGGCGTGGACATCCGTTTCCATGCCGTTGGCGTTGCGTGTGGCCTCCAGCGCTTCGGTGAGGTTTTCGCGGGTGAGGCCGATATCGAGGTCTATCGCCTTGGCAGCCTCATAAAGCCGGTCGAGGTGTTCGTTCAGGAATGCCCATGTGCCATTGTACAGGCGCAGGCCCTCCCAAACGCCATCGCCCAGCATGAAGCCGCTGTCGTAAACGCTGACAAGGGCTTCGGCGCGCGGAACGATCTTGCCGTTGAGATAGATCAGGATGCTTTCGTTGCGGAGATCTTCCTCCGACTGGTGGGTGGTGATCTGGGGCGACATGCGGTTCTTCCCTGGACGTTGCGCGCCCAGCTTTCGGCAAGTTTCCAGCCTGCGCAAGGGCTTAGAGGTAGCTTGCAAATATTCACCTTTTGTTCCATCTTTTCGGGGGTGGGATTCCCTGTGTGATGCGTTACATCCAACCCGATTGCAGGAGATGGTGATGGCTGAGCTGAAGAATATCGAGATCCGGGGTGCGCGTGAGCATAATCTGAAGTCGATTGATGTGGATATTCCGCGGGACAAGCTGGTGGTGATCACCGGGCTTTCCGGCTCTGGCAAGTCTTCGCTGGCGTTCGATACGATCTATGCGGAGGGGCAGCGGCGATATGTTGAGAGCCTGAGCGCTTATGCGCGGCAGTTTCTGGATATGATGCAGAAGCCGGATGTGGACCATATTGCCGGGCTGTCGCCTGCGATTTCGATTGAGCAGAAGACGACGTCGAAGAACCCGCGCTCCACCGTTGGGACGGTGACCGAGATTTATGACTATATGCGGCTGCTCTATGCGCGGGTTGGGACGCCTTTCAGCCCGGCAACTGGGCTGCCGATCGAGGCGCAGCAGGTTTCCGACATGGTGGACCGGGTGATGGCGATGCCGGAGGGCACGCGGGGCTATCTACTCGCACCGATTATCCGGGACCGGAAGGGGGAGTACCGCAAGGAATTTGCCGAGCTTGCGAAACAGGGGTTTCAACGGGTGAAGGTGAATGGCGAGTTTTATGAGCTGGATGCGCCGCCGGAGCTCGACAAGAAGTTCCGCCACAATATTGATGTGGTGGTGGACCGGCTGGTGGTGAAGGAAGGGTTGGAGACGCGGCTGGCGGATAGTTTCCGCACCGCGCTCGATCTCGCGGATGGGATCGCGATCCTTGAGACGGCTGCGGATGAGCCGGAGCGGTTTACTTTTTCCGAGAAGTTCGCCTGCCCGGTTTCGGGCTTCACCATTCCGGAGATTGAGCCGCGGCTGTTCTCGTTCAACGCGCCGTTCGGGGCATGCCCGGAATGCGACGGGCTGGGGATGGAGCTGTTTTTTGATGAGCGGCTGGTCGTGCCCGATCAGAATATCAGCCTTCAGGGCGGGGCGATTGCGCCCTGGGCGAAGACCAATTCGCCATATGTGCGGCAGACTATTGACGCTTTGGCCAAGCATTACAGCTTCGACAAGAAGGCAAAATGGCGGGATTTGGCCGAGGATGTGCAGCAACTGATGTTGCACGGCTCTTCCGGAGAGAAGATCAAGTTTCGTTATGATGAAGGCGGGCGGGTGTACGAGATTTCCCGTCCTTTTGAAGGCGTTATTCCGAATATTGAGCGGCTGTATCGTGAGACGGAAAGCGATATGCGACGCGAGCAGTTCGAACGTTACCAGAACAACCGGCCTTGCGGGACATGCGATGGATATCGGCTGCGGCCGGAGGCTTTGGCCGTGAAGATTGACAGCAAGCATGTGGGCCAGATCGTGGAGCTTTCCATTCAGGAAGCGCTGGATTGGGTGGAGGCTGTGCCTGCCACGCTCTCTGATCAGAAGAACGAGATAGCGCGGGCGATTTTAAAGGAAATCCGGGAGCGGCTCGGGTTTCTTGTGAATGTGGGCCTGAATTATCTGACCCTTTCCAGGGCGGCTGGCACCTTAAGCGGCGGGGAGAGCCAACGGATCCGGCTGGCGAGCCAGATCGGCTCTGGCCTGACGGGCGTGCTTTATGTGCTGGATGAGCCTTCTATCGGGTTGCATCAGCGCGATAATGACAGGCTACTGATAACGCTGAAGAACCTGCGCGATCAGGGCAATACCGTGATTGTGGTGGAGCATGACGAGGAAGCCATTCGCGAGGCAGATTACGTGCTGGATATCGGGCCCGGTGCTGGCGTGCATGGGGGGCAGATCGTGGCACGCGGCACGCCCAAGCAGATTGAGAAGGCGAAAGGGTCGATCACCGGAGAGTATCTGACGGGCAAGCGCGAGATTTCCATTCCCGGCATTCGGCGCAAGGGCAACAAGAAGAAGGTGCGGATCGAAAGTGCGACGGGCAACAACCTGAAGGATGTGAGCGTCGATTTCCCGCTGGGGCTGTTCTGCTGCATTACCGGAGTTTCGGGCGGCGGCAAGTCGACACTGACCATCGAGACATTATTCAAGACGGCCTCCATGCGGCTGAACGGGGCGCGGCAAACACCCGCACCCTGTAAGAGCATCAAGGGGCTGGAGCATCTGGACAAGGTGATCGATATCGATCAGCGGGCGATCGGGCGGACGCCGCGCTCCAACCCGGCTACATATACCGGGGCGTTCACGCCTATTCGTGACTGGTTTGCCGGACTGCCAGAGGCGAAGGCACGCGGCTATAAGCCCGGGCGCTTCAGCTTCAACGTGAAGGGCGGGCGGTGTGAGGCGTGCCAGGGCGACGGGGTGATCAAGATCGAGATGCACTTCCTGCCCGATGTCTACGTGACCTGCGAAAGCTGCGGCGGTAAGCGCTATAACCGCGAAACGCTTGAAGTGTTGTTCAAGGGCAAGAGCATCGCCGATGTGCTGGACATGACGGTCGAGGATGCAGAGCAGTTCTTCAGCGCGGTTCCCGCCATCCGCGAAAAGATGACGGCGCTGATGCGCGTCGGTCTTGGCTATATCAAGGTCGGGCAGCAGGCGACCACGCTTTCGGGCGGTGAGGCGCAGCGCGTGAAACTTAGCAAGGAATTAAGCAAACGTGCAACGGGACGCACTTTGTACATCCTTGATGAGCCTACGACCGGCCTGCATTTTGAAGATGTTAAGAAGTTGCTGGAAGTATTGCACGAGTTGGTGGAGCAGGGAAATTCCGTCCTCGTGATCGAGCATAATCTCGATGTGATCAAGACAGCCGATCACATCATAGATATCGGCCCCGAGGGTGGTGACGGTGGTGGTGAAATCGTTGCTGTTGGCACGCCCGAGGCCGTGGCCGCCGAGCCGCGCAGCCATACCGGGCGTTATCTGAAGGAGCTTTTGGGCGCAAAGGGCATCGCAGCCGAATAACGCCAAAAGGCCCAGAACGTGCCTTATTCCCGCCCCAGCGAAACGTGAAAACAAGCCTTGAGGGGCGTAACTGGTACGGGATTTTTGAGTATGGATAAGGTGGTGAGCCTGGGTTTCGTGTTGTGCGCAGCAGTAGCGATTTTTGTGAGTATGAATAAAACTGCGATACAGGAACAAGGGCTGGATACGGTCATCGCATCGTATATCGAAGGATAGATGAGGCAGGTTCCGGGCGCCAGAGAGATGGTTGCCCGTGGCCGCTTCAGGGGTAGACTTTGAGCAGTGACCTGAGCCATGGCGGAAGTATTCCGTCATGGCTTTTTTTCGTTTGCGGAGCCATTACGTGAAGCATGTCTGAACGGAGGTATGCGGATGGTGTGGGGGCGTAGGGCGTTTTGGGGGCTGGCTGGTATTCTGGGCCTGGGGGTTGCCGGGTTCGGCGGAGCCAAGCTCTTTCCTGAGACCACGGCGGATTACATGATCGCAGGCGTGGAGCTTTCAGCAGGGCTGAAGGCTGGCGTGGTGGAGACGGAGATCGGCCCGCTGCACTATCTGGAGGCGGGCAGTGGGGAGCCGGTGCTCTTTCTGCACGGGATCTATGCGCGAAAGGAGCACTGGATAGATGTATCCAGAGCGATCTCCGGTGCGTATCGCGTGATCCTGCTGGATCTTCCCGGGTTTGGTGAAAATGCGGTGCTGGGCGAGGGGGCCTATGATTTCAACGCGCAGGCCCGCAACTTCCGTATTGCTGTTGATGCGCTGGAGTTGGAGCGATTTCATATCGCCGCAAACTCGATGTCTGCACAGATTGCGGGGATGTTTGCAGCGGAGACGCCGGAGCGGGTGGCAAGCCTCGCCTTTATCGGAAGCCCGGTGGGCGTTGCCTCTCCGGTTCGGAGCGAGATGGAGCTAGCACTGGCTGAGGGAAATATCCCTTTGCTGGTGGAGACGCCGGAGGACTTCTTTGAGAGGATGCCGTGGCTTTTCCCGAAAACCCCTTTCATGCCTGCGCCTGTGCTGGAGACATGGGCCGCAGAAGAGGCGGCGCTGGCGGAGAACAACCGGCGGATCTGGGCGGAGGTTTCGGCTTCCGAAGGGGCGCCCTTGGAGGAGCTTGCGCCGGATCTGACGATGCCCTCCCTGATTGTCTGGTGCGATGAAGATCGGATCTTTCACCCCAGTGGTGGGCCGGTGCTGGAAGATGCGCTTGGTGATGGCAGGCTTGTTGCGCTGAAAGGGTGCGGCCATGTTCCAATGCTGGATAAGCCGCGGAAGGTGGGCGAGGTGTATCTCGAGTTTCTGAAGGGGCTTTGAACTATTTGGTGAAGGTACCCGTGCTTACATGGCCGCCGGGATCAATGAAACGGAGTTCGGCACCATCGGGTGATATCCGGGCGGTGTAGCAAGTCCATTCCTCAGTCGGCGGCCATTGGCTGCAATAGTATTGGCTGTCGGCCCGCCAATAGCCCCAGCTTTCCTGACGCGCGGTGTAGCGGGTGCGGCCGGAGGCATAGAAGGTTTGTATGGCATCTTCATAGGCGAGCGTTTGGCCGGAGAGGGCTGCGGTGAGTGCCTCTCCCTGAAGCAACGGCCACATTTCGGCCCGGGTCTGTGTGGCTGCGAGGGCGAGCAGGGTGCAGAACCAGACCTTCACCCAGCCCCCCGGAGAGCCGCGAGAACCGCAGAGAAATCGCGCCCTTCGCCGCCAGCTTTGATGAAAGCCTGATAAAGCTCGGTCGCACGGCTGCCCATCGGTGTTGCGGCATCCACTGCCTCTGCAGCTTCCTGGGAAAGCCGCAGATCTTTCAGCATCAGCTCTGCGGCAAAACCCGGCTTGTAGTCATTGTCGGCAGGCGATGACGGGCCGATGCCGGGAGCTGGGCAATAGGTGTTGACGGACCAGCAGGCCCCCGAGGAGGTTGAAACCACATCAAAGAGTTTCTGCCAGTCCAAATCCAGCTTTTCGGCCAGTGCAAAGGCCTCGCAGGTGCCGAGCATGGAAATGCCGAGGAGCATATTGTTGCAGATCTTGGCAGCCTGTCCGGCCCCCGGTGCGCCGCAATGCACCGTTTTTCTGCCCATGATCTCGAAGAGAGGGAGCGCTGTGTTGAAAGCCCTTTCCGAACCGCCCGCCATGAACGTGAGCGTGCCTGCAGTGGCTCCGCCGATACCACCGGAAACGGGCGCATCCACCGCCTGAAGCCCCGCATCCTCAGCTTGCGCTGCCACCGCGCGCGCGCTTTCAACATCGACGGTTGAACAATCAATCAATGTGCTCCCGGGCTGCATTGCCGGGATGATCTCATCGGCGACGTGCCGCAGGATTGCCCCGTTGGGAAGCATGGTGATCAGAGCGGCGCAGCCGGTAGCGGCCTCTCGCGCAGAGGCAGCCTCCGCCACCTCCTCGGCCACGGTTCCTGCCACATCAAACCCGCGCACCTCATGCCCGGCTTTGGCCAGATTGGCCGCCATCGGCGCGCCCATATTCCCCAGCCCGATAAACCCGATCTTCATGTCACGCCCTCCCCGGAGAGGTGTCATGCCTCCCCTTTTCATCTTTCTGAAAACATCCCCGCCGGAGGCTCCGGCGTTTTAGCCTGTGCTTTCCTCCGGCATGGAAGCCCAAAGCCCCGCATCTCCGAGCGGCATCAGCATGTTCACCATATCCATATGCGGCACCGCTTCCACGCTCTCGTGCTGCCAGTTGGGGGTGCGATCCTTGTCGATGATCATCGCGCGGATACCCTCGATGAAGTCCCCCTGAGAGGCACTGCGCGATGTAAAGCGGTATTCCATTTCCAGCGCGGGGCGGATGCTCTCGAAAGCACGAACACGGCGGACAAGTTCGACAGTGCAGGCAACCGAGAGCGGAGAGTTGCGGCGGATGGCCCTGGTGGTCGCTTCGGCCAACTCATCGTCGCCCAGGCCACGCAGGATATCGGCGGCCGTGGCCCCGGCAAAGGTATCGTCTATGCGCTGGCGGTTGGCCATCAGCGTGCCGTCCGGCGGATCTTCGGCGGCGGCGTCTATCGCCGTATGGTCTCCCGTTTCCTCGATGCTCTCTATCAGCGCCGCCCAGTTCGCTTGCGGAATGTAGTAATCCGCAAAACCAGCGAGAAGGGCATCGGACGCGTCCATCCGATGAGCCGTGAGGCCTAGATATTCGCCAAGACGACCGGGTGCCCGAGCTAGGAGCAGCGAGCCGCCGACATCGGGCACGAGGCCGACGCCGCACTCGGGCATTGCGATGCGGCTGCTTTCGCAGACAACGCGGTGGGAACCGTGGAGCGAGACGCCAACGCCGCCTCCCATTGTGAAGCCCTGACAGAACGCGAGGTAGGGCTTTGGAAACTCGAAAATCTTTGCGTTGAGGCGGTACTCGTCAGCCCAGAAACGGCGGCCGTAATCATAATCGCCTTTGGATGCGCTTTCATACATGGCCGTAAGATCGCCGCCCGCGCAGAAGGCTTTCTCGCCTGCCGCATCTATCAAAACACAGGCTACCTCATCATCCTGGGCCCAGACATCCAGCGCGTCCTCGATCTGGAGCGCCATTTGATAGGTGAGCGCGTTCAGCGCCTTCGGGCGGTTGAGCGTGATCCGGCCTGTGCGGCGGGTCTTGCGGATGCGGATATCGCTCATGCCCGTTCTGCCAGAAGGGCGCGGGCGGTGATGAGCCGCATGATCTCGTTGGTGCCTTCGAGGATCTGGTGAACGCGGAGATCGCGGACGATCTTCTCGATGCCGTAATCTTCCAGATAGCCGTAACCGCCGTGGATCTGGAGCGCATCATTGGCAACCTTGAAGGCCACATCCGTCACGAAACGCTTTGCCATCGCACAGTGCTTTGTCGCGTCCGGAGCTTCAGTATCCAGTTTCCAGGCGGCCTGACGGAGGAAGACGCGGGCGGCCTGAAGCTCTATCTCCATATCTGCCAGTTTGAACTGGAGCGACTGGAACTGATCTATCGCCTTGCCGAACGCCTTGCGCTCACCCGCGTAGGAAAGGGCAGCACTGAGGGCCGCCTGTGCGCCGCCAAGAGCGCAAGCAGCGATATTCAATCTGCCGCCATCAAGGCCCTGCATGGCGTAGGTGAAGCCCTTGCCTTCCTCACCAAGAAGGGCCTTGGCTGGCACTTTGCAATCGTCGAATTGCACTTGCGCTGTGGGTTGTGCGCGCCAGCCCATCTTGCGCTCCAGCGCACCGAAGGAGAGGCCGGATGCACCATCTTCTACAAGGACTGCGGAGATCCCTTTGGGGCCGTCCTCGCCGGTGCGGGACATGACGACATAGAGATCGGAATAGCCGCCGCCCGAGATGAAGGCCTTGGTACCGTTCAGGGTGTAGCCTTCATTCGTGCGGTCTGCCCGCGTGCGGAGCGCGCTGGCATCGGAGCCGGAGCCCGGCTCCGTCAGGCAATAGGAAACGATGGTTTCCATCGTGCCGAGGCGCGGCATCCAGTGATCGCGCATCTCTTCGCTGCCGTTTCGGGCGATCATGTTGGCGCACATGTTGTGGATGGTGATGAAGGCTGCCACAGAGGGGCAGGCCATTGAAAGGGCTTCGAAAATGAGCGTGGCATCGAGGCGCGAAAGGCCGCTGCCACCGAGTTCTTCGGGCACGTAGATGGTGGCGAGGCCAAGTGCGGCTGCCTCCTCCAGCACAGCACGCGGCATGGTGCCTTCGGCATCCCATTTTAGCGCGTGCGGGGCGATTTTCTCCTGCCCGAAGGCGTGGGCCATATCGAAAATGGCGGACTGATCTGCGCTCAGGGCGAAATCCATGTGGTTCTCCGGACGTGTCGCTTTGCCCGGAGTAAAGCCTGCCCGGCTTTACTGATCAAGCGTTCAATTCCCGAAAGTAAGATTGATCGAGAGACCGGAGCGGTGGGACGGGTAGTAGAGCCCATCAGGACCCAGAACGACAAAGATACCGTTGGGGCGGTACGTGCCCACAAGACGCGTGCCACATGTGGTGCGTTCGCGGATGAGGGTGGAAGCGCTACCTGTTTCCGTTTGGGGTGCGTATCTTTCCTGCGTGCCTATGCAGGCCGGATGATAGGGCGGCCAGGCCAGCGCGCCGGTCGCGAGTGACGGTGCAGGCGCACGCGCCGCGGCAAGGGCCGCTTCGCGCTCTGCCTCAAGCCGCTTCTCCTCGGCTCTGGCGCGGGCCTTGGCGATTTCGGCGGCCTCATCTGCGCGCTTATCGGCTTGTTTCTCGAAGAAGGCTTCCCGTTCGGGACTGTTACCAAAAACGGAGAACCGCCCGGATTCTGCGGAGCCCGGAAGTGGTGCCGCGAGTGCAGCAATGAGAGGGAGTATGAAGCTCTTCATTCGATCATCATAGGTATTTTTGAGCAAAAGTACCAGACTTGTGGCGGCTGGCCCTTGTTACCGAATGGCGAATGATTGTTCGAGGGGGCGGGGAAGGCCGCGGGCAGTCGGCCGCCCCGATCTCGGGGCTTCGCCCCTCCCGGCCCGCCCGCCAGCCTCGCGCCCGACAGGGGAGACTGATCACGTTGACATATCGCGACGAGAGAGTTTGGCGTGGACAGAGACTGATTGACCCTGACAGCTATTCGCCGAGCACAATCGAGACGTCTACGGTTTTGGTGGTGATCGGGTACACTTTTCCATCGGAACCACGAATTACGAACCTCGTCGCGACGGTTGCCTGAGTACCGGGAGGGCAGGCGATGGTGGCGCGGAGGGGGCTGTTTGGGGGAACATATGTCTGTGCGACCCTGCTTTCAAAGCATCGTCTGTCGTAAAAACCCGCAGCTCCGGTGATCTCATCTATTGGATAGTTCTCGGGATCTGCTCTATTTACACTCCGCATCGCCTCAGTCTCCTGCAGTCGAATTTTCCGCTCTTCAAGCGAATTACCGGCTCCCTGGAAGTTGGGTTGAGGAGTGGCATTTGCGGCCTGATCTTCAAAAAAGGCTTCGCGCTCGGCGCTTTCGCCAAAGGCGGAATTGCCCGCACCAAAAGGGGAGTTCCCTTTGTTGAAGACTGAGGAGCCGCGGGTGGCATTGCCGAAGTTCGATGCGTTTCCAAAGATCAGTTTGCCCTCTCCGTCTGAGGGCTCTTCCTGAGCAGTGGCAGGAGAGGAGATGATGGAAGCGGCCAGAGTGAGTAGGATATAGCGGTTCAATTTGACAATCCGTAAATCTGTTGTTCTCGCCGGATTGAACCGGCAAGAACAGACTAAACGGTTTCCAGAGTTATTCCATCGTTGGAATGGAGAAATCGGCACCTTCCTTCGTGCCCGATGGCCAGCGGGCGGTGACGGTTTTGGTGCGGGTGTAGAAGCGGAAGGCGTCTGGCCCGTGCTGGTTGAGATCGCCGAAGCCGGATTTCTTCCAGCCGCCGAACGTGTGGTAGGCCAGCGGTACCGGGATGGGGACATTGACGCCGACCATACCGATGTTGATGCGGGCGGCGAAGTCTCTTGCCGTGTCGCCGTCGCGGGTGAAAATGGCGGTGCCGTTGCCATATTCGTGATCCATCGCGTAACCCAGCGCCTCCTCGTAGGAATTGGCGCGTACGGTGGAGAGGACGGGGCCGAAGATTTCCTGTTTGTAGATGTCCATGTCTTTCGTGACGTTGTCGAAGAGGCAGGCGCCGACGAAGTAGCCTTCCTCATAGCCCTGCATCCTGAAGTCGCGGCCATCGACGACAAGCTTTGCGCCTTCCTCGACGCCGCGATCGACGAGGCCGAGGACGCGGGTCTTTGCTTCGGCGGTGACGAGGGGCCCGAAATCGACGTCATTCCCGGCGGTGTAGGGACCGATTTTGAGGGATTCTACGCGGGGGGCGAGCTTTTCGATGAGACGGTCGGCGGTATCTTCACCGACTGGCACGGCGACGGAGATGGCCATGCAGCGCTCGCCCGCAGCGCCGTAGCCGGCACCCACAAGAGCGTCTACCGCCTGATCCATATCTGCATCCGGCATGATGATCATGTGGTTCTTGGCACCGCCGAAGCATTGGACACGTTTGCCGTTGGCACAGCCACGGGAGTATATGTACTCGGCGATGGGGGTGGAGCCGACGAAGCCGATGCCTGAGATGATTTCGTTGTCGAGGATTGCGTCCACGCTTTCCTTATCGCCGTTCACGACCTGAAGTATGCCATCTGGCAGGCCAGCCTCCTGCATCAACTCAGCGAGCATGAGCGGGACGGAAGGATCGCGCTCCGACGGCTTCAGGATGAAGGCGTTGCCGCAGACGATGGCGGGGCAGAATTTCCACATCGGGATCATGGCGGGGAAGTTGAAAGGGGTGATGCCTGCAGCGACGCCGATGGGCTGGCGCATGGAGAACATATCGATCCCCGGGCCGGCATCGGTGGTGAACTCACCTTTGAGGAGGTGGGGCGCGCCGATGCAGAATTCGGCGACTTCAAGGCCTCGAATGACATCTCCCTTGGCATCGGGGATGGTTTTGCCGTGCTCTCGGGAGAGGGCTTCGGCGAGTTTGTCCATGTCGCGATGCAGCAGATCGACGAACTTCATCATCACGCGGGCGCGGCGTTGCGGGTTTGTGGCGGCCCATGCTGGCTGGGCTGCGGCGGCGGAGGCTGTGGCCGCATCCAGCTCTGCTTTGGAGGCGAGCGGGACGCGAGCCTGCACTTCGCCTGTAGCCGGGTTGTAGACATCGGCAAAGCGACCAGATGTTCCCTTGGTGTGTTTGCCGTCGATGAAATGGGTGAGTTCTTGCATATGGGCCTCCCTTGGTTGGCCCCTTATAGTCTTGCAGAATTGTGGGTGACAGAGGCAGATTGACAAAAGTGTTTTGCAATTTTGCAAAGGGGAAAGATGGACTGGGATGATTTACGGGTGTTTCTCGCGGTGGCGCGGGCCGAAAGCCTGACGGGGGCGGGCAAAGCCCTACGGCTGGACCCAGCAACGGTGGGGCGGCGCATTCAGCGGCTGGAGGGGGCGTTGGGTATGCGGCTTTTTGCGAAATCGCCGCAGGGGTACGCGATGACAGAGACAGGACAAAGGCTGCTTTCGGAGGCGGAACATGTGGAGCAGGGCGTGCTCGGAGCTCTGGCAGAGGCGCAGGGGCCGCAAAGAGCGCTTTCCGGTACGATCAGGCTGGGCGCTCCGGATGGCTGTGCGACGTATGTTTTGCCTCAGGTGCTGGCGGATATCGCGACCCGCCATCCGGGACTGGATGTGCAGATCGTGGCGCTGCCGCGTGTGTTCAACCTATCCAAACGGGAGGCGGATATGGCGATAGCCGTCTCTCCACCTACGGCCGGGCGGCTGACGGTGCAGAAGGTGGCGGAGTATCATCTGCATCTTGCGGCTTCGGAAGCATATCTCGATATGGCGGGCGGCATCGCATTACGGAATGACCTGAAGGGCAGGCGGATTGTTGGGTATATCCCCGACATGATTTATGACAGCGCGCTGGATTATCAGGCTGAGCTCGGTGTGGGGCGAGTGGATTTTGCCTCCAATTCGGTTCCGGTCCAGCTCGCCTGGATCCGCGCTGGTGCGGGTATCGGGATTGTACACGATTTCGCGCTGCCGTTTGTTCCGGGCGTGAAGCGGGTGCTGGTGGACACGTTTAAACTTGCCCGGCAATTCTACCTCATCCGCCACGCGGATGACCGGCGGGTTGAGCGGCTTGGACTCTTTGCGGAGGAGTTGACGAGCGGAGTACGGCGGGAAGTGGCGCGGCTTGAGACACTGGCTGAAGCTGGCACCTTGGTTTCTGTCGACGGATAGATCTGCGGATAGCGCAAGCGCGATCAAGCATTCAGCGCGCGATCCAACCATGCTTTTCGCTTGAGATGTAAGGAGGCGATGGTGGCGTTGGCCGACAAAGTGATCTGGCAGATCGAAATGATGCTGAACACTCCATTTACCTTGGAGCATCTGGCGGATCGTTGTGGCGTCAGCGCTTATCATATGGCCCGGTCTTTTCGGGCAGCGACCGGGTATTCGCCGATGACTTATCTGCGGGCGCGGAGGCTTTCCGTGGCCGCCGAGCAACTGGCGACGGGAGAGCGTGACATCCTGTCGGCGGCCCTTGATGCGCACTATGCCTCTCATGAAGCGTTCACCCGGGCCTTTGCGAGCTATTTCGGTGTGCTGCCGAGCAGTGTGCGAAAGGCCCGATCTACCCGAAACCTTGTTTTGATGGAGCCTTTGGAGATGAAGAAAGAGCTTATAGTCGATGTTGCCGCACCGGATATCCGCGAGCGTGCCGCGTTTCGCGCTATCGGGATGAGTGCGTGGTGCAGTTTTGAGGATATCAGCGGAATTCCGTCTCTTTGGGAGGCGATCAACGCACGGGAGGCGGAGGTGCCGGAGGCGAAACCGGGCGCGGCTTACGGGATTTGTTGCGATGCGGATGGTTCCGGCAGGTTTCGCTATGTGGCGGGAGTGGAGGCGGCAAAGGGCGTGGAAGTCCCTTCTGGTATGGATGATGTGGTTGTGCCCGGCGGGCGCTACGCCGTGTTCACGCATTCCGGCCACGTTTCCGATCTGCCGAAGACGGTTTACACGATCTGGAACAAGGCCTTGCCTGATGCCGGGCTTGAGCCACGGCCTGCTCCCGACTTTGAGCTGTATGACCGCCGCTTTGACCCTGAAACAGGGCGCGGCACGGTGGAGATCTGGATACCTGTAGCCTGATTTGGCTTGGTCGCGACACTGCGCTCAAATGCTCTTGGAGCGTTGAGGGCTGGCCGCGTTTTTCTGCTCCTTGGGCAATTGCGCGGTGCGGATGTCTTGACAGAACCCGCCGGGCGAAGGACGCTGGTGTCATTCAAACGACAAATAGGGAGGTGTCCGTGACCGTTCGCCAGATTCTGAAGTCGAAACCCAACCATGACATTCTGACGATCAAGCCCTCGGCGAGCGTTGCCGATGCGGCAAAGATCCTTTCCGAGAACCGGATCGGGGCGCTGATTGTTTCCGCCGATGGAGCTTCGCTGGATGGGATGATTTCCGAGCGTGATATCGTGCGCGAGCTGGGCAAGCGCGGTGTGGAGTGCCTGAAGGACCCGGTTTCCGCACTTATGACAGCGAAGGTGATCACCGCCGCGCCAAATGATGTGACGGTGCAGGCCTTGCAAAAAATGACGGATGGCCGTTTCCGCCACCTCCCGGTTCTGGAAGAGGGCAAAACGATTGGCGTGATTTCCATCGGCGATGTGGTGGCTTACCGGATTGCCGAGGTGGAACGGGAGAATCAAGACCTTACGGAGATGATCGTGGGACATGGCTGAAGCCATGCGCTGAAGCGGCAACATCCGAGGGCTGGCGATGTTTTCGCCAGCCCTTGACGTTTCGGCCGCAATAATGTTGCGTGCCCGCCAAAAGGCAACCCTGCGCGGGAGGTGAGGGCATATGCGGATCGGGCTTTATCCTGGGACATTTGACCCTGTTACTCTCGGCCATACGGATATCATAAGGCGGGCCTGTACATTGGTGGACAGGCTGGTGATCGGTGTTGCCATAAATCGCGACAAGGGGCCGATGTTTACCTTGGAAGAGCGCGTGGCGATGATGGAGGCGGAATGTGCGCCGATTGCCGAGGCTACCGGTACCGAGATCGTCGCGCATCCTTTTGAAAACCTTCTCATTGATTGTGCGATGGATGTGGGAGCCAGCATCATCGTGCGCGGGTTGCGTGCCGTTTCCGATTTTGAGTACGAGTTTCAGATGGTGGGCATGAACCGGGCGATGCGGGATGATGTAGAGACGGTATTTCTGATGGCGGATGCGCATCATCAGGCGATCGCCTCACGGCTGGTGAAAGAAATTGCCCGGCTGGGCGGCGACATCACGCCTTTTGTGCCCCCGCCTGTAGCCAAAGCGGTTTCATCCAAGTACGGATGAATCCATGAGTTTTTGCCGGGCATCCGGTGAACAGGTACCAACAAGGAGGGCCCAATGGCCGAGATCAAAGACCCTGAGAACACGATCATCATTACACTGAAGGATGGCGAAGTGGTGCTCGAATTGCTGACGGATGTGGCGCCCAACCACGTGGAGCGGATAAAGACGCTGGCCCGTGATGGCAAGTACGACAATGTTGCGTTTCACCGGGTGATTGATGGGTTTATGGCGCAGACGGGCGATGTGGCGAATGCCAATATGGAGAAGGATTACAACGCCTCTCGCGCTGGCACCGGTGGTTCCGATCTGCCGGATGTGGCGGCGGAGTTCTCCAAGGTGCCGTTTGATCGGGGTGCTTTGGGGATGGCGCGGTCTTCCAACCCGAACTCTGCCAACAGTCAGTTCTTTATCATGTTTGCTGAAGGGCATTTCCTGAATGGGCAGTATACCAATTTCGGCCAGGTGATCAGCGGAATGGAGCATGTGGATGCAATCGCGAAGGGTGAACCGCCGGCGAACCCGGACCGGATGATCACCGTGCGCGTGGCCGCGGACGTTCAGGCATGATCCGGCGTGTCTTTCTGGCGCTCGGCGCTTCGCTTTTCGCGGCTGTCGCATGGGCGCAGGATGCGGAGAATATGCTGGTGATCGAGGTTGAGGGTGCCGCAAACGGCGTGATCGAGATCGAGCTTTTGCCAGACCTCGCGCCGCAACATGTGGAGCGGATAAAGACGCTTGCGCGAGAGGGTGCCTATGATGGTGTGGCGTTCCACCGTGTGATCGACGGGTTCATGGCGCAGACGGGCGATGTGCAACATGGCAAGCGCGAGGCCGTAAGCTCCGGCAGGGCAGGGACTGGCGGCTCCAGCTATCCCGATCTTCCTGCGGAATTCACGGATACCCCGTTTGATCGCGGTGTTCTCGGAATGGCGCGGGCGCAGAACCCGAACTCTGCCAACAGCCAGTTCTTCATCATGTTCAAGGAAGGCTATTTTCTAAACGGTCAATACACGGTGTTTGGCCGTGTTGTCTCGGGAATGGATGTGGTGGATCAGATCCAGCGGGGGCAAGGGCAAGGCGGATCTGTTCCGAACCCGGATTACATGAAATCCGTAAGGATTAAAGCAGATAGCTAACGAGACGTAACGACTGCGTGAGAGGGGCTGGCTTTGCTGGCTCCTTTTTTGCGAACCTTCCCAAAGGTTTGGGGAGGGTGTGATGTTAAGGCGTGATGTGTTGGCGGGTATGGGCGCTTTGGCGATGCCGGGTGTTGCACTTGCGGAGGGGCCGATACCGCCTTTCTGGAAGGCTGAGTGGCGGGGCACCGATTTCTCGAAATCATCCGTGCCGTTTTCCGAGATCTTTTCGGGTGGGGTACCCCGAGATGGCATCCCTGCGCTGAACGGTGTTTCGTTTGGCAAAGGTGGCGGGCTATCGGAACGCGAGCCGGTGATCACGGTAGCCTTGGAGGGCCAGAGAGAGCATACCTATCCGGTGCGCTACCTGATGTGGCATGAGATTGCGAATGACGTGATCGGTGGCGTGCCTATTGCGGTAACATATTGCCCTTTGTGCAATTCTGCGCTTGTTTTTGACAGGCGTGCTGCGGGCCTTGTGCTTACCTTTGGGGTTTCCGGCAAGCTGCGGCATTCCGATATGGTAATGTTTGACCGGGAGACGGAAAGCTGGTGGCAGCAGTTTGATGGTGAGGCCGTCGTTGGTGAACTCACGGGCACGAAGCTGAGGCCGCTCGTCAATTGGATGGAGCCGTTGGAGGCGTTTCTTGAACGCAACCCGGATGGGCCTGTGATGGCGGAACCAGAGCGTGGCGGGAGGCAGTACGGGCGCAATCCCTATGGCGGGTATGACACGTCATCCCGGCCATTCCTGTACCAGGGGGAGAACCCGCCACATGGGATAGCACCCTTGGCGCGGGTTGTTCGCGTGGGCAATAGAGCTTGGCCCCTGGAGCGGTTGCGGACAAAGCCGGAGATCGTGGAGGCCGGGGTGCGGCTGGTCTGGGCCGGTACGATGGCATCTGCGCTTGATACCGGTGTGATCGCGGAGGGGCGTCAGATTGGCTCTGTGCGGGTGTTTGATGCAGCGAATGGGCGCGACATCGTGCACGAAGTGGTGTTCGCATTTGCGTTCCACGCCTTCGCGCCGGACGGGATATGGATGCTTGGCTAAAATGAAAAAGGCCGCGCAACCTTTTGATTGCGCGGCCTTTAAAGCGACTTGAAGATTGATCAGTCTTCGGTTTCTTCAGCGTTTGCTTCTTCTTCGCCACCCGGTGTGATGAGTTCCTCATCATCGTCCAGAGCGGCTGCGCCAACGTCATCGAAAAGCTCGGCGATGTCGAACTCGGCTTCGGCATCTGCCTCGGCCTGAAGCTCCTGGATCGTCTTGCCGGAAGCCTGAAGTTCGGCTTCTTCCTGAGAGCGGGCCACGTTGATCGTGATTTCCGCTTCCACTTCCGGGTGGAGGACGATCTGCACGCCGTGAAGGCCCAACTCCTTGATAGGGTTGGCCAAAATCACCTGCTTCTTATCAACGCTGTAGCCATCTTCGGTGGCTGCATCGGCGATATCGCGCGGGGTGACGGACCCGTAGAGGGCACCGGCATCGGAGGCGGAGCGAATCACGATGAACTGCTGACCATTGAGCTTCGCGGCGAGCTTGTCAGCTTCGCCCTTGCTCTCCAGGTTCCGCGCTTCAAGCTGGGCTTTCTCAGCCTCGAAGCGGGCCATGTTGGCCGGGGTTGCGCGGAGCGCCTTGCCCTGCGGCAGCAGGAAATTGCGGGCGTAACCCTGCTTGACGCTGACGACTTCGCCCATCTGGCCAAGCTTTGCGACACGTTCGAGAAGTACAACATCCATGGGTCAGATCCTCACTTCACAACGTAGGGAAGAAGGGCGAGAAAGCGGGCGCGTTTGATCGCGCGGGCAAGCTCTCGCTGCTTCTTGGAGGAGACAGCGGTGATCCGGCTGGGCACGATCTTACCCCGCTCGGAGATGTAGCGCTGCAGGAGTTTCACGTCCTTGTAATCGATCGCAGGTGCGTTATCGCCCGAGAAGGGGCAGGACTTGCGACGGCGGAAAAAGGGTTTGTTTGCCATGGCTTAGCGCTCCTCTCTGCGGGGACGATCATCGCGACGGGGGCCACGGGAGCCACGCTCGTCTTTCGCCGTTTTGGCGACGACAACAGCAGAGGGACCTTCCTCGTGCTTGTCGACCTTGATCGTCATCACGCGCATCACGTCTTCATGCAGACGCATCAGGCGTTCCATCTCCTGCACAGCCGGGGAGGGGCTGTCGGACTTCACGAAGGCATAGTGGCCCTTGCGGTTCTTGTTGATCTTGTAGGCCATCGTCTTGAGGCCCCAGTATTCGGTATCGACGACCGAACCACCATTGTCCGAGAGGACCGTGCCGAAATGCTCGATCAGGCCTTCGGCTTGCGCGTTGGAAAGATCCTGCCGCGCGATAAACACGTGCTCGTAGAGCGCCATGAGATCACCATTTTCAAGCGTGCTTCACCATGCCGGTTTCAACTCTCCGCCCGGCATCCGAGGGGCATCGCGGGGTTTTTGAACTCGCGGAAAGAAAATGTCGTATAAGTTTTTTGTCTGAGCTTCGCAAGGGCTGGATTTGGTATGGTTTCGGTATGGGTTTGGTAAGGGCGCCGGTTTCAAGAGAGCGGGCGGTGGTTGCGATATTTGGCAACGGTTTGGGAGGAGCGTGCGGTGGTGGTTGGACAGGTCTGCTTGGCGGGACAAGTGAGCTTTCGCTGCGGTTGCGCTAATGGCGGCTTCTAGTAACTCCCTCTAAGTGCCTCATATGAAACCATCGCATGGTTTCGATATGCTGATCTTGTCTGCAAGCGTTCGTAGTATGCGTCTAAATTCGCCAAGCTTGGTCTCGGCCAATCCAAACTGAAATACCTATGGAGGATATGTCCGCACGCAATATCAGCAAACGAAAAGCGGGCTCCGTCTAGCCAAGGACCTTTTGCAGTTCGTTGGTCTAGCATTTCTGCAAGCGGAACCAACGAGGCAGTCGCATCGCGCAAAATTTGAGGATCACGGGTGTCTGGCGATAGGCGAACATCATAAACGAAGACCTCGAGGACAGCCTCAGTGAAAGTTCCTTTGCCCCATTCGGCCCATGTATCCAGCGGCGCGCGGCGGGCAGGGTCAGAAGGCCAAAACTCATCGGTCCCGTAAGTGGCAGCAAGATATCGCAAAATTGCCGCGCTCTCAAACATGCAAACGTCACCATCCAAGATGACGGGAACACGGCCCATTGGATTCATCTTCAAATAGCTTTCGGTGCGCGTTGAAGCGTGACCGTGTCCGAAGTCTAGGCGTTCGTGTTCTAAGCCAAGTTCATTGATGGTCCACATCACGAGCTGAACGCTCGACGAATTTTGCCGACCGAAAACCTTGATCATCTAAGCGCTCCGCATCGCAAACTCTTTGCAGCTCATTAGCAGACATTCGTATGACATGCAGCATTTGGGAGGTATGGGCTCAAACTCGACCTTCCGCTGCTCGGCGGAAATATCTGACGCTCCCCTCAACTCGCCCGCACGACGCCAAAGCGGAGCTGCGTTGCAGCGTCGGTCTGCCCCATCGGACTGCCGCTTGGTTGAGGGGGTGCTATGGTTGAAGCGGTGAGACAATGGCTGGTGTAAAGTGAGACGAGCGGGGATTTTGTGTGCCACCCTGCGGGCTGGCGGCGCACGGATTGTGGGGTGACTGCATTCGGTACGCGTGCAACCTTTCGTGCTCTGCGGGCAATTCCGTTCAGTGGCGCGTGTGAAAACCATATCGGGACATTGCATGGCGCCGGCCATTTCCTTGTTGTGTGCCAGCGTCTTGACCCGTTTGCCCGACTGATGTTGCTGGACGCTTCTGGCCTGTCGGGCTACACCCTTCGGAAAAGCAAGAAAGGGAGTGGGGCCATGAGCCGTGCGTTTGTGTTTCCGGGGCAGGGCGCTCAGACCGTCGGGATGGGGCGGGATCTGGCGGAGGCCTATCCGGCCGCGAAGGCTGTTTTTGAAGAGGTGGATGAGGCGCTTGGAGAGAAGCTTTCAGCGCTGATCTGGGACGGGGATATCGAGACATTGACGCTGACGGCCAATGCGCAGCCTGCGTTGATGGCGACTTCCATTGCCGCGATGCGGGCGCTGGAGGCGGAGGGGGTGCATGTTGGCTCTGCCGCGTATGTCGCCGGGCATTCGCTGGGCGAGTATTCGGCGCTGTGTGCCGCGGGTGCCTTGAGCCTTGCGGATACGGCGCGGCTTTTGCGCATTCGCGGCGAGGCGATGCAGGCGGCGGTGCCGGTGGGCGAGGGGGCGATGGCGGCTTTGCTGGGGCTGGATTTCGCGGCGGTCTCAAGCTTGGTGGAGGAGGCAGCTGGCGGTGAGTGCCTTGCGGCGGCGAATGACAACGACCCGGGGCAGGTGGTGATTTCCGGTGGCAAGGCCGCGGTGGAGCGGGCCGTGGAGCTGGCCAAGGAGAAGGGTGCGAAGCGGGCGGTGATGCTGCCGGTGAGCGCGCCTTTTCATTGCGCCCTTATGGAGCCTGCCGCGAAGGTGATGGCGGACGCGCTTTCCCGTGTGGATATTGCCGATCCATCGGTGCCGGTTGTGCAGAATGTCTGTGCGCATGGGGTGAGCGATGCGATGGTGATCCGCAATTTGCTGCTCGATCAGGTGACAGGCTCGGTGCGGTGGCGCGAGAGCGTGGCCTGGATGGTGGCGCAGGGCGTGGACGAGATTGTGGAGGTCGGGGCTGGCAAGGCCCTGATCGGGATGGTCCGGCGGATTGACCGGGATGTGAAGACGGCGGCTGTCGGCACGGTGGACGGTGTGAAGGCCTTTGTGGGAGAGAATGCATGAGCCTAGAGGGAAAAGCGGCACTGGTAACAGGCGCATCGGGTGGCATCGGTGGTGCGATTGCGCGGGCCCTGCATGGCGCGGGTGCGCAGGTGGGGCTTTCGGGCACGCGGGTCGGGCCTTTGGAGGAATTGGCGGGTGAGTTGGGCGAAGGCGCGCATGTGCTGCCGTGCAACCTTTCCGATGCCGAGGCTGTGGCGGCTTTGCCAAAGGATGCGGCGGCGGCGATGGGATCGCTGGATATTCTTGTGAACAATGCGGGGATGACGAAGGACAACCTGTTCATGCGCATGTCCGATGATGAATGGGCTTCTGTGCTGGAGGTGAACCTGACCTCCACAATGCGGCTGTCGCGGGCCGTGATGCGGGGGATGATGAAGGCGCGGTGGGGGCGGATCATCAATATCTCGTCCATCGTCGGGGTGACGGGCAACCCGGGGCAGGCGAATTATGCCGCAGCCAAGGCCGGTGTGATCGGGATGACGAAGAGCATCGCGGCGGAGGTGGCAAGCCGCGGGGTGACGGCCAATTGCGTGGCACCGGGCTTTATCGCGACAGCGATGACGGATGCGCTGAACGAGGATCAGCGGGCCAAGATCATGAGCGTGATCCCGGCGGGGCGGATGGGGACATCCGAGGAGATTGCCGCTGCGGTGCTTTATCTGGCCTCCGACGGGGCGGGGTATGTGACGGGGCAGACGCTGCATGTGAACGGCGGGATGGCGATGATCTGAGGCTTTTGCGCTTGCCGATGCGCCATGCCTTGGCCCGGTGCGTGCCTCTTTTCGACAAGAGCCGCTGAGAGGGCGTAGTGGTCGCCTGGCTTAAATTCATCTGTTCAGACCGTGGGAGTGCATCATCCCCACCCGTTCCGGCATATCACGTAGCTTCGCAGCGTATACCGGAAGGCGGATCCGAGTTGTGGCTGAATTGGACTGTGGGGGCTGTACTTTGAGTGGGGCTTCACGACGAACTGGATCACGTTCTCAAGCGCGAAGGCGCGTGTAGTGCTGGGCTGCTGAATTTGCCGGAATAGCAACATCTCCCCACCCAATGCCGATGAAGCGGATGACCTGACCTTCGCCGTTGAAGGTGCTGCGCCTCATGTATCTGCCTTCGATCAGCATTTCCAATCCCTGATACCGATGGCCTGCGATCCCTGTGAGGGTCATGCTGAAAAGGGAGTGTGGGCCGGTATAGTCAACGGGCGTTTCTTCGAGAGAAATGACCACGTTCCAATCGTCGATTACCGCGCCTGACCAGAGATAGTTTGTCTTCTCCCGATCACCGAACCAGGCATTATTGGCCCAGAACACCATTCCCGGCAGCCCCTCGGCAAGGCGATTGTTCAGCCGTCGCCGCGGGAGCACTTCCACATGGAAACTGAACGCGCCTTCAGAATTGTCCGCGAGAAGCCTTGCCAGATCGAAGCTCAGGCCTTGCCTGGCCGGGGCGTTCACCACGATGGGCTGGAAGTTGTAGAAGACCCACATGGTGATGTCTTCCGCTTTCGCCTCGGAAAAAGCGGCTGGGACGAGGAAGAGAGACAGAAGCAGGCGTACTGCTGAACGCGACTTTTCTCCCGGTACCCTTTTCTAGATTGGCACCCGCTGCTGGAACAAGACGTTAATCCTGCAGCAATGTAGAGTTCGTGGCTGCCGGTGTTGAACGGCAGATGAATTTGACATTCACGTAAAGAAATCGACCCGAAATGCAAAAACCGGACCTTTGCCTGTGATGCGGCGAAGGCCCGCTTTGAGCCCATCTTGCCGAAAGCTGCATCTCATTCAATTGGCAGCAAAGCGCAGATAGTGGGCTTTGCAAAGTCATGCGGGGCCCCAATCTTTCAAGTAAATGTCGAACCTAAAGCTGCGGCGCAGCTTTCCCAATCCTGCCGTTCGGTCGATATACAGCATCTGAGGCGCTCAAAGGTCGGTTCGGCGGGACTTTGCAGCCGTCTATTTCAACCGCGCCACCTCATTCTCAACCCTATTTTATTGTCACCTCAAAAACGGCTTCAACCGCTGGCGATTTTGGTGCGTTTTGGTCTGTAAAGATAAAGGCAACCTGGTAGTCGCCGGGAGCATCAAGGCCGATGCCTGCGGTGATATGATTGTAGAACTGGGTCTTATCGACCGGGAAGACTTGGACAGAATTGCCTTCGTACACGTAATGGCTGTCACTGCGGGAGAGAACTGTACCGGCCCCATCGCGGATCTCTAAATCAAGTTGAATTGCATAGCTTTGCGTCGGTCCGCCAACGAGCTTTCTGCGGACATTGTCAAAATATGCGCGCAAGAAAATCTCCTCATTCGGAGCGTAAACGTTGCTTTCGCGCTTTAGATAACGCCCATTCTCGTCGCGTTTGTCCTTATGTGCAAGGTAGGCGGAGTGCAGAGCAAACGGAGGCAATTGATCCTGAAAAAGCATCGCCATAGGGTCGATAAAAACGGGTTCTGGTCTGATCCCTTCGGCTTCGGGAGGCGTGGCGAAGTAAGCCATTGTGCTTTGGTAGCAAATCACGCGCGCAGCGGGGCTGTCTAGCACGGCAAGGAAGTGCAGTTTTTCAGGAAGAGAAGCCCCCCCGGGCATTTCATAGAGGCGGCACATTGGTAGCGAAACAAGAAGACGCCAATCCTTGAATTTTTCTGCCTGTGCTTGGATGCCATCATCCATGCTACGGGTTTTTTTGCGAAACTCGTTAGAGTTCTTCACAGGCAAATTAGCGGTCGTCATTGAGACAACAGGTTGTTGCCATCCAAAGGACGTTGCCTCAGCTTGTGCCTGCTCATAAGCGTCCTTACCCCGTTGATGGAGATAAGCTACTTTTTCCTTTCCGCCTGAGTTGCGAACGGCTTTTTCCCAAGCATCGCGGTCAAAATTCCACTCATTGCCCTGGCTTTCAATATGAAAATAAACCGGTAGTTCCTCGGAGTTGGCAGGGCTTGTGCATATTGCAGCTATGGCCAGAACCTTGAAAATCTGCATTGCCCAACATCTCCTCTACGGGGTGGTCGTAAGGTCAGCTTGATTGATAATCGCCAGCCTTTCAATGCAGGCTCATCGACGGCTTAAAAGTGGGCGGTTGTGGGCCTAATTGTCGTCATCTGATACTTTCAGTCGGGTTTCCTCAACTTGAATGGCTGCTTATTAACTTCGGATTGATAGATTGTGCGTCCGCAGCAATAGCCTAATTTTCTGTGGGTGCACGTCAAAGCCATGTCTGCTCAGGGCGGACTGCGGTCCTTGCTTGCGAAGATACAAACGGCAGCAATGTTTGGCATTACCAACGCTGGCGTTGCGAGCGGTGGAGGCTCGCTCTGGGTGAGATGTGTTTGACGTTTGGGCCGCCATCGGTGACGTTCTCTTGCTAAGTGTTCAAAAAATCTGCCGCAGAGAGTCAAAGGTGTAAAATGTTCACCAGTTGGAGCGGGGGCCTGCAAATGGATATCGAGATGGCCGAAAGGGCGATTTCCACCATTCGCGGCCCGTTGCTGTGGCGGGATGATGGATGTCTTTCGGGTGCTTCAGGCGGCTGCGCGCCCCCTTCCCAGACGGCTCTCTGGCCGTGTCAGATGTCTTTCGGTGTTTGTAATATAGTGCAACACTTCCTATTTGGCGTCTATCGAGCGCCTGCCCTGCGATCGACAATTGGAGGGCATTCTGGAAGGTGGTTTAAACATTTGCCAACACCAGAGAGTGTGCTATAGCGCCCCGGTATTCGCCGGTGCACTGTTTTACGGGGCTTGGAGGCGATCTCGGACAGAGAGGCCTTTGGCCAGTGAGTTCCCGGATGCGGGGTGAATTTTAAGTGCCCGTCAAGGGGCCAAACTGTGAGGACAAAACCATGAGCGACGTCGCAGACCGCGTGAAGAAGATCGTTGTAGAGCACCTGAATGTGGAAGAAGCCAAAGTGGTTGAGAGCGCGTCTTTCATCGACGATCTTGGTGCAGACAGCCTGGATACAGTTGAGCTTGTGATGGCGTTCGAGGAAGAGTTCGGCATTGAAATTCCGGATGATGCGGCCGAGACGATCCAGACCTTTGGCGATGCTGTGAAATTCATCAAAGAAGCGAGCTGAGCGGCTTGAAACGGATTTTTGAACGGCGCTCTGCATTTGAGCGCCGTTTTTGTTTGTGGGGGCAAACCTATCTCGGAGGGGATAATGACTGAGACGTATGATGCGACCGAGGGGCTGGGAGTGGGCAGCCTGATTTCGCGGACTTTTTCCGTGTTTTTCAAAAACTTTCTGCTGTTTCTGATGATCGCTTTCGTGCCGACCTTGGTGTTGGGCATTCTCAACTATCTCGTTCTTCCGGATATCGTGGAGGCGGGGCTCTCCGGCACGCCGCAGAACCCGGGCGATGTGTTCACACCCGCTTACTTCCTGGTGATTGCTCTTTCGATGGTGGTCTATCTGTTGATCATCGGGATCACGACGCTTGCCGCCTATGATGCCAGTCTTGGACGCAAGATTGACATCGGTTCTTATATCGGGCGCACGCTGGGTGGCGCATTGCCGATCATCGTTTTGGGTATCCTGTTTTACATCCTGATCTCGATTGGGTTTGTCCTGCTTATCATACCGGGGCTCTATCTGCTGGCGCGCTATTACGTCTTTGTGCCGGCAATCCTGATCGAGAATGTGGGCTTTGGCGGCCTTGGGCGTGCTTCCAGCCTTTCCAAGGGCTATCGCTGGCCGATTGTCGGTGCGCTTTTGGTGATCTTCATCCTGATCTTGCTGGTGACGATTGCGATGCAGTTGATTTCGATGTTCATCGTGCTCGGCATCGGCGGTGTTTTTGCCGTGCTTGTCCTGCAGGCCATTTTCTCCGGTGTGAGCTACGGCTTATCTGCGGTGTTTACGGCCCTTCTCTACGCGCGACTGCGCGAGTTGAAAGAGGGCGTGGGCATGACGGATCTGGTACAGGTTTTCGAGTGATCTGATCTTCTCAGAAGCGCCCGGCAATCGGGCGCTTCTGTTTCTTATTTCAAAAAGGGTTTTTCCAGAGGCCGTTCAATGAATGATGCCGTTCAGAACAGTGAGGCGCTGGGAGTTGGCTCTGTACTGTCGGGTGCGTTCGGCATGTTTTTCAGCCGCATCCATGTGCTGGTGCCCCTGGCCTTCGTGCCGTATCTTCTGTTCTCGATCGTGTCGACGATCGCATTCCCGTCATCCGGTAACAACGCGTTTGACGTTTCCGACTCAGGTATTGCCGGATATGTGGTGATCCAGTTCCTGGGTTTGCTGCTCGGCATTGTGGTGACCACTGCCGTAACACTGGGGGCAGTGGATTTGCGGGCCGGGAATGCTTTAAGGATCGGCTTCTATTTTCAGCGTGCAATCGTTGGGTTGCCATCAATTCTTATCCTTTCGATCTTGCTTTTCCTGATGATCGCGCTCGGCTATTTTGTTCTCTTTCTGGTGCTGATGCCGCTTGGCATTTCTGTTTTCGATGACAGCTATGGCGGCCCGATCGGGTTTGCTATCTTTCTGTTTGCGATGATCGCGCCGACTGTGCTGGCGTTGTATCTCGGGGCACGGTTTGGGCTCTTCTCAACGGTGATCGTGGCAGAGCGCGCGAATTTCGGCGCGCTTTCCCGCGCATCGCAGTTGACGAAGGGCTATCGATGGCCGGTTCTCGGCTCTTACATTCTGATGACGGGCTGCCTGTTGCTTTTTTTGCTGGCCGTCAGCCTGATTGTGGGAGGTGCGATTGCCGTTCTGGGAGATTGGCTGTTTGCGAACCTGTTGGATATGAGCACAGGTGTGCTGCTTGTGGTAAACGCGCTTGGTTCGCTTCTGAATGCGGTGATGATGGCGTTCGCTTCTTCCTATATTGCGGTGCTTTACACGCGATTGCGTTACCTCAAGGAAGGTGTGAACTCTGAAGATCTGGCGGCTGTTTTCACCTGAGGGCCCGTGCGCTGGCGCAAGCCATCTTGCCCCCGTTTCCCTATCTAGGATAAAGAACGGGCAACGAGAAAAAAAAAGGGGTCGAGCGATGCGGCGTGTGGTTGTGACAGGTTTGGGTATGGTGACACCGCTGGCATGCGGTGTGGAAGAAACCTGGAGCCGGTTGATTGCCGGGCAATCGGGTGCGGGCACAATCACGCGGTTTGACGCGGATCATCTGGCCACGAACTATGCGTGCGAAATTCCGATGGGCGATGGCTCTGACGGGACGTTCAACCCCGATGACTGGATGGAGGCGAAGGACCAGCGCAAGGTGGACCCCTTTATCCTCTATTCCATGGCGGCCGCCGATCAGGCGGTGAAGGATGCGGGCTGGACACCGAGCGATACCGAGAGCCTTGAGCGGACGGGCGTGATGATCGGCTCGGGCATCGGTGGGCTTTCGACGATTGCCAATAACGCGATTATTCTGAAGGAGAGAGGGCCGCGGCGGATCTCTCCCTTCTTCATTCCGGCCGCACTTATCAACCTGTGTTCGGGGCAGGTTTCCATCCGCTACGGCTTCAAGGGGCCGAACCATGCGGTGGTGACGGCCTGTTCCACCGGGGCGCATGCCATCGGTGATGCGGCACGGCTGATCATGCTGGATGATGCGGATGTGATGGTGGCTGGCGGCGCCGAGGCGCCGATTACAGAGCTTGGGATTGCCGGTTTCAACGCGTGCAAGGCGCTTTCCACCGCGCGCCGCGATGATCCGGTTGCGGCTTCGCGCCCCTACGATCGGGACCGGGATGGTTTTGTCATGGGCGAGGGCTCCGGTGTTGTGGTGCTCGAGGAATATGAGCACGCGAAAGCGCGGGGGGCCAAGATTTATGCCGAGGTGACGGGTTATGGGCTTTCGGGCGATGCGTATCACATCACCGCCCCGGCGAGTGATGGGGACGGTGGGTACCGCTCCATGAAGGCTGCATTGAAGCGGGCAGGTGTGACGCCGGACCAGATTGATTACGTAAATGCGCATGGCACATCGACAATGGCCGATACCATCGAGCTGGGTGCCGTGGCGCGGCTGATGGGCGATGCGGCAGGCCGGGCCACGATGAGCTCCACCAAGTCGGCTACGGGGCATTTGCTCGGCGCGGCTGGTGCGATCGAGGGAATTTTTTCGATCCTTGCCATTCGTGATCAGATCGCACCGCCGACACTGAACCTTGATAACCCAGATGTGGAGAGCGAGATCGATCTTGCGCCCAAGGTGGCCCGCAAGCGGGAGATTAATATCGCACTTTCCAATTCCTTCGGTTTCGGCGGCACCAATGCCTCCGTGGTTTTCAGCAAGGTATAAAGCACGATGACACGCCATCTGGCCGCCAATGGAATGACGCTGCTGATCGTGGGGCTGGTCGGGCTTGTGAGCTTCCTGACCTGGGCGCAGAACCAGTATGCGAGCGCGCCGCAGGTAGAAGAGGAGATAATCTTCGAAGTGGAGAGCGGCTCCAACTGGCGGCGCACTTCGGCCAAACTGGAAGAGGAGGGGGTGATCTCATCTGCCTCGATCTTCCGGGTGGGCCTGCGCTATGACGGGCTTTCCGACGAATTGAAGCGCGGTGTTTATGCGGTGCCCGCCGGGGCCTCGATGAAGGATATCGCCGCACTGCTGAGCGAAGGCGGCGCGGGCGGCACGCGCTACCGGCTGACATATCTTGTGCGGGCGGACCGGGTGGAGCCACGGCTTCTCGATCAGATCGGCTCCGAGGATTTCAGTGCGCTGGAGCCTGAGGCTCTGGCGGCGAAGGTGGATGAGCTGATTGAGGCGAATGCCTCTCTGACGCTGCGGGTGGCGGTACCGGAAGGGCTGACGAGCTGGCAGGTGGTTGAAGGCTTGAAGGCCGTTCCCGTGCTGGAAGGCGAGATTGAGGATCTGCCCGCTGAGGGGGCGCTGGCACCGGATACGTATGAAGTGCGGGCGGGTGACGTGCGGGCGGAAGTTGTGGCCGAGATGGAGGCTGCGCAGAAGCGGGTGGTGGCCGATGCGTGGAATGGGCGGGACAGGAGCATCCCGATCAAGACCGCCGATGAGCTGTTGATCCTCGCTTCGATCATCGAGAAGGAAACGGGCGTGGCGGAGGAGCGGGGGCAGGTGGCTTCCGTTTTCACCAACCGTCTGAACCGGGGGATGCGGCTGCAGACGGACCCGACGGTGATTTACGGGATCACGAACGGGCAGAGCATTCTGGGCCGAGGCTTGCGCCGGAGTGAACTGGACCGGGCGACACCCTATAACACCTACACCATCGCGGGCCTGCCACCCACACCGATTGCCAACCCGGGCAGACGCGCCATTGAGGCTGCGGCCAACCCGGACGAGACGCCCTACATCTTCTTTGTGGCGGATGGCACGGGCGGCCATGCTTTCGCGGAAACGCTTGTGGAGCACGAGCAGAACGTGGCGCGCTGGCGCGCGATCGAGGCGCAGCGGGATAACTGAGGCGCTCTGGCGTCTTCCGCAATTGGGAAAAGGGGGCACCGTACGGTGCTTTTCAACCTGAGCGATTGTAATTGACTTACCGAACGCTCCAGAGTATACCTTGTTTCAAGCTGGAGGAATTGGGCGAGCGGACATGGAAACATGTGCCGCTCTTTTTGTTTTGATCGCCAGCGAGGCCGATAGAGGCAATTTCAGACATATGACCCATGAGGGACGAGACGGCAGCTTCGGGCCAATGCTCGGACAGGCCAGGAATGTTTTAACCGACATTATCAAAACGCTTCAAGGCGCGCTGGCCGATCTGCCACGCGGTGCGACAAACGATCTTGCGGCACGCCGCTGGGTTGAGCTGCTGGGCAGCTACCAAAGACAATTGAAAGCAGTATTGGATCTCGAGGGCTCCCTTGACACATGCAGCACAGAACAAAGCGGCGGATCCATTGATCTCGACGCCGCACGAAGTGAAATACGTCAGCGACTGGCTCGGTTGCGCGAGCGCGGCGGACGTTGAAACTTTTCTCAGCGGCTTGAGCGATAATGCAATTGCAGCCTTGCCGTATCTTTTTGAACATTGGGCCCATACGGAGCATCAGCTTGCACCGGAGGGCAACTGGTCCACCTGGGTGATCCTCGGTGGGCGTGGGGCCGGAAAAACACGGGCGGGCGCTGAATGGGTGCGCGCTCAGGTGGAAGGTTCGGGCCCGCTGGATCCTGGGGAGTGCCGCCGGGTGGCCCTGATCGGTGAGACATATGATCAGGTGCGCGACGTGATGGTGATGGGCGAGAGCGGGCTTCTGGCCTGCGTACCACCCGACAGGCGGCCCACATGGGAAGCCTCGCGCCGACGTTTGGTATGGCCGAATGGCGCGGAGGCGGTTTGCTATTCCGCTTCCGATCCGGAGGCCTTGCGCGGACCGCAATTTGATTGCGCATGGGCTGATGAGCTGGCGAAATGGAAGAAGGCGGATGCGGCGTGGGATATGCTGCAATTCTGCCTTAGGCTGGGCAACAACCCGCGCCAGGTGGTCACGACGACGCCCCGCAATACACCGCTTTTGCGCCAGATACTGGCGCTTCCGGACACGGTGAAAACAAGTGCACCGACCTCGGCCAATGAAGCGAACCTTGCGCGCGGCTTTCTTGAGAAAGTATCGGCACGCTATGCGGGCACGCGGCTCGGGCGTCAGGAACTGGACGGCGAATTGCTGGAGGGACTTGAAGGGGCGCTCTGGACGCTGGAGAGTTTTGACAGCATCCGCGTGGATAAGGCACCGCCAGAGGGCAGGATCGTTGTGGCCGTGGACCCGCCTGTGACGTCGGGCGAAGGCTCCGATCTGTGCGGGATCGTGGTGGCCAGCGTGGTGAGGGAAGGCCCGCCGCAGACATGGCGAGCAACGGTGCTGGAGGATGCCTCCATCGCGAAGGCAAGCCCGCAGGACTGGGCCTCTGAAGTTTTACGGCTTTACCACAGGCACAAGGCCGACAGGATCGTGGCAGAGGTCAACCAGGGCGGCGATTTGGTCGAGACGGTGCTTCGTCAGGTGGATCCGCATGCGTCTTACAAGGCTGTGAGGGCAAGCCGGGGCAAGGTGGCCCGCGCGGAGCCTGTAGCAGCACTCTATGAGCAGGGGCGTGTGCAGCATATGCCGGGCCTTTCTGCGCTGGAGGATCAGATGGCGCTGATGACGCAGCGCGGCTTCGAAGGCTCCGGCAGCCCGGACCGCGTTGATGCGCTTGTCTGGGCGTTGACAGATCTGGTGATTGAACCGGCTGCTGCCTGGCTGGCCCCCCGCGTGCGCGGGCTTTAGAATTCCGCCTCCGGCGGGGATATTTAGAGAAAGATGAAAGGCGTCTTCATCTTTCTCTAAATATCCCCGCCGGAGGCATTCGTCTCTTTTTTTCTCGGCAGTCCTGCTGAGCGCAATTTCAAGAGCCCGGCCGAACCCTCGGCGCGGGCTCTCCTTATTCATGACAGGAGCGGATGTCGGATGGTTTTCAAACTGTTTCGGAGAGCAGAGGTAGATGTGGCTGAGGTGAAAGCCTCGGCTGCTGCTCCTGTAATTGCGTTTCATGGGAGCGGGCGCGTTGCGTGGAGCCCGCGGGATATAGCCTCGTTGACACGGAACGGCTTTGCGGGAAACCCCGTGGGCTTTCGTTGTGTGAAGATGATCGCGGAGGCGGCGGCTGCGGTGCCGATCGTGGTGCAGGATGCGGAGACGCGGTATGCAGAGCATCCGTTGACCAGCCTGATCGCCCAGCCCAATCAGGGGCAGGGCGGTGCGGCACTTTTTGAGAGTTTCTACGGCCAGTTGCTTCTCAGCGGCGACGGCTATTTCGAAGCGGCAGGTGAGACGCTGGAAGGTGCGCCGCGGGAGCTTTTCGTTCTGCGTTCCGACAGGATGAAGGTGATCCCCGGTGCGGATGGGTGGCCGGTTGCATATGAGTATGCGGTGGGTGCGCGCAAGCACCGGTTTGATATGCGGGGCGAATTTGCGCCTGTTTTGCATGTGAAGAACTTTCATCCACAGGATGACCACTATGGCCTCTCCGCGATGCAGGCGGCGGCTGCAGCGCTGGATGTGCATAATTCTGCTTCGCGCTGGTCCAAATCGTTGCTGGACAATGCGGCCCGCCCTTCTGGTGCCATCGTCTACAAGGGTGCGGATGGGCAGGGTCAGATGGGGGCGGATCAGTATTCGCGCCTCGTGGATGAGCTGGCGAGCCATCATACGGGTGCTGCCAACGCCGGGCGCCCCATGCTGCTGGAAGGTGGGCTGGACTGGAAGCCCATGGGTTTCTCGCCTTCCGATATGGAGTTTCAGAAGACCAAGGAGAGTGCCGCGCGCGAGATTGCGCTGGCCTTCGGGGTGCCGCCGATGCTGCTGGGGCTGCCTGGTGATAATTCCTATGCCAATTATCAGGAGGCGAACCGCGCGTTTTACCGGCTGACGGTGCTGCCGCTGGTTTCCAAGACGCTCGCCGCCCTTTCGGGGTGGTTGCCGGAGCGTTTTGGCATGGGGCTGACGCTGAGGCCGGATCTCGACCAGATCCACGCGCTGAGTGCTGAGCGGGAGGCGCAGTGGCGACGGGTGAGCGAGGCGGGCTTTCTGACGGAAGCAGAGAAGCGGAGCCTTCTGGGACTGCCACCCAAGGCTGACATCGCGTGAGCGAGACGCGCGGCCGGGGTGGCGGCTCGCGCTTTCTTTACGAGCCGTTTGACCGCGCCTCCGCAAGGCTGGAGGCGCATGAACGGGTGACGGACGAACGCTGGAAGGCGCTGGAGCGCAGGCTGGAGCAGATCGAGACGGGGCTGGAGCGCATGGAGAAGCGCCTCTGGTTCGTTGTCCTCGGATGCGCGGCCTTTCTGGCGGCGGATGTCGCCTACCAATATTTGACACTCAAACCGTGACGGGACAAGCGATGCTGAGCCAATTGAGCGCGCCTGCGCTGGAGACGAAATACACGACCCTCGGTGCGGAGATCGCGCTGAAAGAGGGGGTGATCGAGGGCTATGCCAGCCTTTTCGGCGCCGAGGATCAGGGCGGGGATACCGTGGCGGCGGGGGCTTACAAAGCCTCGCTGGCGCAGAAGGCCCGGCCCGGTGGATCGGTGAAGATGCTCTGGCAGCATGACCCTCTGAAGCCCATCGGCGTGTGGGACGAGATCAGGGAAGACAAGACGGGCCTTTACGTGAAGGGACGGATCCTGACGGACGTGCAGGCCGGGCGCGAGGCCTTGGCCCTGCTGGAGGCCGGTGCGATTGATGGGCTTTCGATCGGCTACCGCACCAAGCGGGCCGACAAGAGTGAAACCGGGGGGCGCCGCCTTCTGGAAGTGGATCTTTGGGAGGTATCGGTGGTGACATTTCCGATGCTGCCCGAGGCGCGGGTTCAACCCTCGGCGGATGCCGAGGGGATGGAACTTGCAAAGGACCTGGCTGAGGTATTCGCGGAAGCCAGGGCGCTGATGGCATGAGGACGTGCCACCCAACTACGACATTCATTTCAAAGGATGACTGGATGCAAAAGTCTGAGACGAAATCCCGGGCGGGCATGTCCGCGGAGGGGAAACCGGTTACGGAGGTGAAAGCCGCCATGACGGATTTTCTGAGCAATTTCAATGAATTTCAATCCGATATTAAGACCAAACTCAAGGAACAGGAAACCCGTTTGACCATGCTTGATCGTAAATCCCACGCCGCCGAGCGGCCCGCCCTGTCCCGTAACACCGAAGTGGGTGTGCCGCACAAGAAGGCCTTTGGTGCCTATCTTCGTTCCGGTGATGATGATGCGTTGCGCGGCCTTGAGTTCGAAGAGAAGGCGCTCTCAACAGCGGTTTCCGCCGATGGCGGCTATCTGGTTGATCCGCAGACGGCCGAGACGATCACTTCCGTTCTGCGCGGTGCCTCCTCCATCCGTGCGGTCGCCAATGTGGTGAGTGTTGAGGCGACCTCTTACGATGTTCTGGTGGATCACACAGATATCGGCTCTGGCTGGGCTTCCGAGACGGCGAACCTGACGGAGACCGCGACGCCGCAGATCGACCGCGTGGTCATCCCGCTTCATGAGCTTTCCGCGCTGCCCAAGGCTTCCCAGCGGTTGCTCGATGACAGTGCCTTTGATGTGGAAGGTTGGCTTGCTGGCCGGATCGCGGACAAGTTCGCGCGGTCCGAAGGGGCGGCTTTCATTTCCGGCGATGGCGTGGATAAGCCCACAGGCTTTCTGACTTACACAGCTGTTGAGAATGGTGCCTGGACATGGGGTAATCTCGGCTACGTGGCAACCGGTGCGGATGGTGATTTCTCCGTCTCCGAGCCTGCGGATGCGATCGTCGATCTCGTCTATTCGCTTGGTGCGCAATACCGTGCGAATGCGAATTTCGTCATGAATTCCAAGACGGCGGGTGCCGTGCGGAAGATGAAGGATGCGGATGGCCGGTTCCTCTGGTCCGATGGTCTGGCAGCGGGTGAGCCTGCGCGCCTGATGGGCTATCCCGTGCTGGTGGCCGAAGACATGCCGGATATCGGCTCGGACGCCAATGCGATTGCCTTTGGTGATTTCAGCGCGGGCTACACTGTGGCCGAACGCCCGGATCTGCGCATCCTGCGCGATCCGTTCAGCGCCAAGCCGCATGTGCTCTTCTATGCCACCAAGCGCATCGGCGGCGATGTGAGCGATTTTGCAGCGATCAAGCTCCTGCGTTTTGCGGTGAGCTGATCGGCTCATCTCGTACCGCGCTGCCCTCGGGCAGCGCGGTTGCGCATCCCCTTCGGGCAGCCTCTCCAGCCTGCGCCTCTCACCACCTGAGAGGTGCCCGGAGGGGTGCGCGTTTTTCAGTGAAAAGGACGGTCGCCCATGAGCGGTTATATTTTGAAGGCGGCGGAAGAGGCGATTGATCTGCCGATCCGCTGGCGCGACGAGAAGCTCAAGCCGGGAGAGCGGGTGCGCGAGGATCTCGGCTGGCGGATCACGCCCGTGGTAAGCGAGGCGGATCTTGTGATCGCCGAGCAGCATCTGGCCTGCGACACGTCCTTTGCGCTGATCGAGGGAGGCGTGCCGGGCAAGACCTATATGGTCTCCGCTTCCGCCCGTACCGACAGGGGCCGAGACCTGATCCGCGCCGTTGTGATCCGTATCGCCGACGCACCGCGCATGGTGGCTTGAGGAGTTTCCGATGAATTTGACTGAACAGACAACGCCATCCGTGGCGGCCTATCCAGTGCGGGCGTTGGCCGATCATTTGCGGTTGGGCACGGGCTTTGCCGATGATGGTGCGCAGGATGCCCTGCTGGAGGCTTATCTCGGGGCGGCTATGGCTTGCGTGGAGGCGCGGACGGGCAAAGTGATTTTGGAGCGCGAGTATCTCTGGGAGATCTCGCGCTGGCATTCTGGGGATCGCCAGGGCCTGCCTGTGGCACCGGTTTCCGCTGTCAGCCGCGTGGCACTGGTGGATGCGGAGGGAGCGGAGACGGTGTTGGCACCTGCCCGCTACCGGTTGCGGCCGGATAACTTCCGGCCCGAGCTGGTGGCGAATGTGCTGCCGGCCATTCCGCACAACGGCACTGTGCGGATCACGTTCACAGCCGGTTTCGGCCCTGTCTGGGAGGATGCGCCGGCCGATATCCGGCAGGCCGTTCTGATGCTGGCCGCGCACTACTTCGAGTATCGCAGCCTTGAGGGCGGCGGGCCGGAACTGCCGTTCGGGGTGACAGCGCTGCTGGGGCGGTTCCAGACGCTGCGCCTTTCGGGAGACAGATTATGAGCGTTCCGGTGCTGAGCCGGAAGCTGGTTTTGGAAAGCCGACAAAACACACCGGATGGTGCCGGTGGTGTGGATCCGGCCTGGGCGCCTTTGGGGACGCTCTGGGCGGATGTGTCGGCGCGGACGGGATCGGAAGCGGTTGTGGGCGGGCGTCGAACCTCGCGCAAGCGCTTTCGAATTGTTGTGCGGGCAGCTCCTTTCGGTGCCCCCTCCCGTCCGCGCCCAGATCAGCGGTTTCGCGAAGGAGAGCGGGTGTTTCCGATCTACGCCGTCGCGGAATTCGATGCTGCTGGCCACTATCTGATCTGCGAATGCGAAGAGGGGGGTGTGACATGAGCTATGCTTTCTCGGAAGCGCTTCAGGCGGCGATTTACGCAGCACTTCAGGGCGACACTGATCTGACGGCGCTGATCGGCGATGCCGTTTACGATGCACCCCTGCCCGGAGATCCGATGGCCCTGCCGGAGACATATGTGCTGCTCGGTGAAGAACGGGTACGCGATGGATCCACGAAGACCAGCGATGGTTCGGTGCACGATCTTTCCATCACCGTGATCACACGCGCGGAGGGGTTTCGCCAGGCCAAGGCTGTGGCCGCTGCAGTCTGCACGGCGCTGGAGGACGCGGATCTTACATTGAGGGTAGGGCATCTTGTGGCGTTGCGGTTTCACTCTGCAAGGGCGAACCGCAACACGTCGCGCATCCCCCGGCGGATCGTTCTGCGGTTTCAGGCTGTGCTTGAGGCCAAGGAATAAGAGTTTTCTGGCCTCCGGCGGGGATATTTAGAGAAAGATGAAGACGCCTTTCATCTTTCTCTAAATATCCCCGCCGGAGGCATTCGTCTCTTTCTGCGCTGCGCATCTGCGCCGCGCTCTCTCTATCTTACAAAGGATTGCGAATATGGCGGCCCAAAAAGGCAAGGATCTGCTGATCAAGATCGATATGACGGGCGAAGGCGCGTTTCAGACGGTTGCGGGCCTCCGGGCCACGCGGATCACTTTCAACTCCGAGACGGTGGATGTAACGAACCTGCAGAGTGCGGGGGGGTGGCGCGAGTTGCTGGCGGGATCGGGTGTGCGGTCCGCGAGCATCTCCGGCTCCGGTGTATTCCGGGATCAGGACACGGATGAGAAGGCGCGACAGATCTTCTTTGACGGGGACATCCCGATTTTCCAGGTGATCATACCGGATTTCGGCACGGTGGAGGGGCTCTTCCAGATCACCTCCATCGAGTATTCCGGTGCGCATGATGGCGAGGCTGTGTACGAGCTTTCGCTTGCCTCTGCGGGTGAACTCACCTTCGTGGCCACCCCATGAGCAACCCGTTTCACGGCGAAGTGTCGCTTGAGGTGAACGGCGAGGCGCGAGTGATGCGCCTTTCGCTCGGCGCGCTGGCAGCCCTTGAGGCGCGTCTGGAAAGCGGTTCGCTGGTGGCAATGGTTTCCCGGTTCGAAGATGGCTCGTTTCGCACCGCTGATCTCGTGGCGCTGATCTCTGCAGGGCTTGGCATGCCGGAAGACGCAGTGCTGAGCGCCGAGTTCGGTGGGGGGCCGATGGCGGCGGCGCGCGCTGCAGCGCAGCTCTTGAAGGTGACATTCGCGTTGCCGGACGTGGCAGCGGACGCGTGAGCAAGGTTGCCTGGCCTGCGTTGATGGATCTGGGGCTGCGCCAGTTGCGCCTGAGCCCGGATACATTCTGGGCGCTGACACCGGCGGAGCTGATGTTTCTGGCTGGTGCCGATGCAGGAAGCGCGCGGTGCCTGACCCGGAGCGGGCTGGATGCACTGATGGCGGAATACCCCGACAGGGAAGAGGACGAGGCGGATGGCTGATATCAATGACAATCTGAACAACCTGGAAACCCGGCTGATCGAGCTGGAAGGCACGATTGCCGGAACAGAGGCAATCACGGCCGCCTTTCGCTCCGAGATGGATGATGTTTCCTCCACGATGCGCAGTGCGAGTGTCGATGCAAGCGGCCTTTCCCGCACAATGGGCACATCACTGAAGAACGCTTTCACGGGCCTGATGTTTGATGGCTCAAAGCTTTCAGACGTGATGGGGCAGGTCGCAAAGAGCTTTTCGAACACGATCCTGAATGCGGCCCTGAAGCCGGTAACCGGCGCGATTGGCGACGGTATCAGCGGGTTGCTGGGCGGGCTATTTGCGCAGGGTGGTGTAATGTCTCAGGGGCGGGTGCAGGCCTTTGCCAAGGGGGGTGTGGTGAATGGTGCCACGGCTTTCGGGATGCGAGGCGGACAGATGGGCCTGATGGGCGAAGCTGGCCCTGAGGCCATTATGCCGCTCACGCGCGGCTCTGATGGCAGCCTTGGGGTGCGGGCCGCGGGCGGCGGTGGCGGGGTGAGTGTGACGATGAACATCACGACGCCTGATGTGGCGGGCTTCAGCCGCTCACAAAGCCAGATCGCGGCCCAGATGAGCCGCGCGATGCGCCGCTCCAACCGCAATCTCTGATTACTCCAGCAAAGGTTTAGGCCAATGAATTTTCATGATGTGCGGTTTCCCGCGCGGCTTTCGTTCGGCTCCGTCGGCGGGCCGGAGCGGCGAACGGAGATCGTCTCCCTCTCCAACGGGTTTGAAGAGCGGAATGCGCCTTGGGCCCATTCCCGCCGCCGGTTCGATGCGGGCGTTGGGGTGCAATCCCTTGATGATCTTGAGGCGCTGGTGGGCTTCTTTGAGGCGCGGCATGGCCAGCTGATCGGCTTTCGCTGGAAGGACTGGACGGATTTCAAATCCTGCAAACCCTCGGGTACGCCGACCGGCATTGATCAGGTTATGGGCACGGGCGATGGAGAGAGGCAAACATTTCAGCTGTGCAAGACGTATCGCTCCGGCACGCATGTTTATTGTCGTCCTATCACCAAACCCGTGGAAGATACTGTTATCGTGGCGCTTTCCGGTGATGTGAAAAGCGAGGGCAGCAATTATTCTCTCGATATAGATGCCGGTCTGGTAACATTCGCCAGCGCGCCGCCCATTGGGGCAGAGGTGACGGCGGGTTTTGAGTTCGACGTGCCGGTACGGTTCGATACGGACAGGGTGGAGACCAGTGTTGCCAACTTTTCGGCCGGCGAGATGCCCTCCGTTCCAGTAATCGAGGTACGTGTCTGATGGTGGTTGTGGCGGACGCGCTGAATGCGCATCTGGCAACCGGAGCCACGACGCTGGCCCGGTGCTGGAAGATCACGCGGAAAGACGGTGTGGTATTCGGATTTACCGATCATGACAATGACCTGGCATTCGACGAACTGACCTATCAGGCGAGCACAGGAATGGATGCGCAGGCGCTTGAGATGTCCACCGGGTTGAGTGTGGACAACAGCCAGGCTGTTGGGGCTTTGAGTGCTGTCGGGCTGACGGAAGAGGACATTCTGGCCGGGCGTTACGATGATGCGGAGATCTGCCTTTGGTGGGTGAACTGGCAGAATTGTGCGGACCGGATGCAGCTCTTTCGGGGCAGTCTCGGCGAAGTGCGCCAGCGTGGGGCTCTCTTTGAAATCGAGTTGCGCGGACTGGCGGAGACGCTGAACCGCCCCATCGGGCGGGCTTATGTGAAAACCTGCGATCTGGCGCTTGGTGTGCTGAAATGCGGTGTGGATCTTGGGGATCCCAATTTCGCGGTGACTTTGAGTGTTGAGCGCGCGGCAGAGGGCGCAACTCTGGAAATCGGGGCTCTTCCTGATTTTGAGACGGGCTGGTTTGCGCATGGCGAGTTGCGCTGGATCAGCGGGGCCAACATGGGCACGGCGGGGTTGATCAAGCAGGATCTTGGGGCTGGCACGCTGCGGCGCATCGAGCTTTGGCAGGAACCTGCGCGCAAGATTGTGCTCGGGGATGCCTTCACGCTGGTGGCGGGATGCGACAAGCGGGCGGAGACATGCCGTGTGAAGTTTGACAATTACCTCAACTTTCGCGGCTTCCCGGATATGCCGGGAGATGATTGGGTAACGGCCTATCCGCGTGAAGACGAAGTGCATGACGGATCCGTGCGGCGTTGGGCGCAAGGCGGTGCGTAGCGCCGAGATTGTGACGGTTGCGAGAAGCTGGATTGGCACGCCTTACGTGCACCAGGCCAGTTGCAAGGGAGCGGGTGCGGATTGCCTTGGCCTTTTGCGCGGTGTGTGGCGGGCTGTTTACGGTGCGGAGCCCGAAGCTGTTCCGGCATACACGCCGGACTGGTCCGAAACCGACAGGATCGAGCGCTTGTTGCCCGCTGCGGGCCGGCATTTGCAGCCCATTGGATGGGATGAACGCAAGCCTGGTGATGCGTTGATCTTCCGGATGCGGCATCGCGGTGTGGCCAAACATGTCGGTATTCTCTCGTGTTCTGGTGAAGCAGCCTCTTTCATTCACGCCTATAGCGGGCGCGGCGTTGTTGAATCGCCGCTCTCGACAGCATGGGCCCGCCGTGTGGCGGGACTTTTCCGATTTCCTGACAGGAGCGACTGATGGCAACTCTGGTTCTGGCGGCTGCAGGTTCTGCGGCCGGGGCAGCCTTTGGCGGGACGATTGCGGGCATAACCACAGCCGCCATTGGGCAGGCTGTGGGGGCAACGCTCGGTTCAATGCTCGACCAGCGCTTGCTGGGCGGCGGGGCAGCGCCCGTTGATGTGGGCCGTGTGGAGAACTTCCGCATTCAGGCTTCCCGCGAAGGTGCGTCCATTCCCCGGCTCTTCGGGCAGATGCGGATTGCGGGGCAGGTAATCTGGTCCAGCAATTTTCAGGAGAATGTGAGCACTTCGGGCGGCGGCAAGGGGCCACCCAAGCCGAAGACGCGCAGCTTTAGCTATTCGATCAGTCTGGCCATTGCACTTTGTGAGGGAGAGGTCGCCCGGATCGGGCGTGTTTGGGCAGATGGCAAGCAGCTTTCCCTTTCCGATACCACGTGGCGGCTTTATCCGGGCAGCGAAACCCAATTGCCGGACGCGACAATTGCAGCCAGCCTGCCTGAGGGCGAAGCTCCCGCCTATCGCGGTACGGCTTATGTGGTGCTGGAGGATCTGGATCTTTCGCCTTTTGGCAACCGCATTCCGCAGTTCAGCTTTGAGGTGACGCGTAAGGCTGGCGCTGGTGAAGCGGTAGAGGTCGCTGATCCGGCAAAGGACATTCAGGCAGTGGCGCTGGTTCCGGGGACAGGTGAGTACTCCTACGCCACCGATCCTGTTGTGTTCGATCAGGGCAAGGGTGTGAACCGTGTTGTGAACGTGAACAACGCTGATGGCCGCACGGATCTCGAGGTGGCGGTTGAGCAGCTTGACGGGGATTTGCCCAATTGCGGCTCCGTATCACTGGTGATCAGCTGGTTTGGAGATGATCTGCGGGCGGGCGATTGCACGCTGAGGCCCAAAGTGGAGCAGCTGGAAGAGGATGGGGCAGGCATGCCTTGGGCTGTGAGCGGTGTTGCGCGTGGGAATACCGCTCGGGTTTCCTACGTGGATGGCCGCCCCGGTTTTGGCGGTACGCCAACGGACGACTCCGTGGTGCAGGCCATTCGGCATCTGGGTGAGAGCGGGAAGAAGGTTGTTTTCTATCCGTTCATTTTGATGGATATACGCGCCGGGAACGGCTTGCCCGATCCTTGGGGGCAGGGGGAGCAGGCGACAGTGCCCTGGCGTGGGCGGATCACCACGAGCATGGCACCGCATCTCTCTGGCACATCGGATCAGACTGTAGTCGCCGCAGATGAAGTGGCTGGATTTTTCGGTACCGTTGAGGTGAATGACTTTGCCCTGATTAACGGCGTGGTGAGTTATTCGGGACCGGAGGAATGGAGCTACCGGCGTTTTATTCTGCACTACGCGCATCTGTGTGCGGCGGCCGGTGGTGTCGATGCTTTCTGCATCGGTTCCGAGATGCGGGGGCTTACGAGTATCCGGAGCAGCCGAACCGAGTTTCCTGCAGTGGCAGCACTTCGGGCGCTTGCTGCAGATGTGCGCAGTGTTCTGGGAGCGGGCACGAAGATTGGATATGCTGCTGATTGGTCCGAATACTTTGGATATCACCCAGCGGATGGAAGCGGCGATGTTTTCTACCATCTGGATCCCCTCTGGGCGGACGGAAATATCGATTTTGTGGGTATCGACAACTACATGCCTCTGAGCGATTGGCGAGACGGCTCAGGCCATCTCGATGCGGAAGCGGGCTCCATCTATGATCTTGGCTATCTGCGTTCCAACATTGAGGGTGGCGAAGGGTATGACTGGTTCTACCCACATGATCGGGCGCGCGACGAACAGGTGCGTGAGGCGATCACCGACGGGGCCTACGATATGCCTTGGGTTTACCGTTACAAGGACATCCGCAACTGGTGGGGCAAGCCGCATTGGAACAGGGTTGATGGTGTAAGGGCTTCCGAACCTACGGAGTGGGCACCGGAGGGCAAGCCGATCTGGTTCACCGAGTTGGGCTGCCCTGCCGTGGATAAGGGAACGAACCAGCCGAACGTGTTCATAGACCCACAAAGCTCCGAGAATGCGGTGCCCTACTATTCCAATGGCGGGCAGGATGATTTCATTCAGGTGCGCTACTTGCAAGCCATGCTCGGCTACTGGGGTGAGGCTGCGCATAACCCGGAAAGCCGGGTTTATGAGGGGCGGATGATCGATATGAGCCGTGCGCATGTCTGGGCATGGGATGCGCGTCCCTGGCCGGATTTCCCAGCGCGGCTGGATGTGTGGAGCGATGGGCATAATTACGGGCGCGGGCACTGGATTTCCGGGCGCACCAACCTTGTGGCCCTCGCCGATGTGGTGCGGGAAGTTACCGCCCGCTCCGGGCTTTTCGACATTGATGTGGACCGCCTTTATGGCGCCCTGCGCGGGTTTGTGATTTCCGATACGGAGACGGCGCGGCAATCCTTGCAGCCGTTGATGCTGGCACATGCCTTTGATGCCTATGATGGCGGGGGTGCAATGGTTTTCCGAACGCGAAACGCGGAAAACGTAGTGGCGCTGGAGCCCGATGCGATGGCGATTGAGGGAAATGAAACGGCCTCTCTCGCCCTGACGCGTGCACCAAAATCGGAAACCGCTGATCTGGTGCGGGCCAGCTTTGTTTCTTTTGAACAAGACTATCAGGGTAGCGCTGCAGAGGCTCGTATGCCGGGTGGCCTCAACCTGACCGTTGCGCGCACAGACCTGCCCATTGCGATGGCGCAGGACGAGGCGCAGGCTGTCGCGGAGCGCTGGCTGACAGAGTCTCATATCGCACGGGACACGGTTTCGTTCTCTCTGCCGCGATCACGTCAGCGCATCGGACTTGGCGATGTGGTTGAAGTGCCGGGTGCGGCACGGGATCATCTTTACCGGATTGACCGAATAGAGGAGGGATATGCGCGATCTGTTGAAGCCGTGCGTATCGAGCGTGATCTCTATGTGCCTCGTGTGCGGCGGGCAACACAGTTGCCTGTGCCGCCGAACACATCTCAGGCGCAGATTTATGCGGAATTTATGGATCTGCCATTGATGCGGGGCACTGAGGTGCCGCACAGCCCGCATATCGCAGCATCGGCCCGGCCGTGGCCAGGACAGGTTGCGATCTTCACCTCCGGAGAAGATTTCGGGTATGCGCTGAATGCGGAGATTTCGCGGCCAAGTGTGGTGGGCACTCTGATCCAGCCGCTTGAGCGCGCAGAGGGCGGGCGTTGGGCCGGGCAGGAGCTGCTGTTGGAGATTAGCGGTGGAGCTCTGGAAAGCAGATCTGCTTCGGATGTGCTGAATGGGGCCAATGTGGGCGTGTTGCGTTATGGTAGTGAGGGGAACTGGGAAGTGTTCCAGTTTCGCTCGGCAGAACTTGTGGCAGAGCGTCAATATCGGCTGACGGGGCTTTTGCGGGGGCAAGCGGGGACGGAGCCTGTAATCCCGGCTGAATGGCCCATCGGTACGGATTTCGTGTTGATGGACGGCAGCGCTGTTCAGCCGGATTTGCCGCTTTCAGCACGCGGGTTGCCACGTCACTATCGCGTAGGACCTGAGCGTCTCAGCTATGATAGTCTTGCCTACGTTCATCACGTGGAGGCCTTTGAGGGCGTTGGGCTCAGGCCTTATGCGCCCGTTCATTTGCGGGCGGAGCGCGGTGATGATGGCGGGATCAGAATCTCCTGGGTCCGGCGCACGCGGGTGGACGGTGACGCCTGGCGGAATGTGGATGTGCCGCTGGCGGAAGCTGCGGAGCTTTATGATCTGCGCATCCTGAACGGCGGTGCTCTCCTGCGCAGTTTTGCGCCTCTCGGTCCAGCCATTCTCTACACGGCAGCCCAACAGGCCGCTGATGGCGCGCCGCCCACAATTGGCATCGAGGTCGCTCAGGTTTCGGATAGATTTGGCCCCGGTTTTTATACAAGGATAGAGTTTGATGGCTGAGACATTTCAATTTGGCTTGCCGCTGGTGGCCGCTGCTCAGGCGCAGAAACATGTAACCGTCAACGAGGCGCTGGCGCGTCTGGATGCGGTTGCGCAATTGCGGGTCATCGCCTCCGATCTGGCGGTACCCCCCCCCTCTCCACAGGATGGAGAAGCGTATCTTGTTCCGCCCGCAGCCGTGGCGGAATGGGTTGGGCACGCGGGTGAACTGGCGCTTTGGGCGAACGGTGGATGGGCGTTCATCACACCGCGCATCGGTTGGCGCCTCTGGGATGCTTCGGCCGCGATCTGGCAGATGTATGATGGGGATAATTGGGTGCGCGGCGCTACGGCGATCAGCCCGAATGGAGGTGCTACGGTTTCACGTGTGATCAATATTGCATTCACAATTTCGGGCGGCGGCACATCAACTGTCCCTGCGGCGATCCCTGCCTTTGCACAGGTTATTGGTATTACAGGGCGGATCACTTCTGCCTTCACCGGTGGATCCGCGACATGGCGTATTGGTGTGCCTGGCTCCAACAATCGTTACGGATCTGGCCTCGGCAAGGGGCTTAACAGTTATTTGCTTGGTATCAGCGGTGCGCCCGTAAGCTATTATGAAGCGACCGATCTGCTGATCACCGGTGAGGGCGGCGACATCTCAGGCGGAGAGATTGCGCTCGCAATCCATATTACTGAGCTTGTGCCGCCGCGCGCTGTTTAGCCGCTTCCGCTTGCGCAAGTGATGCAGAGTGCGATTGCGGGGCTGAATTCAAGCCGTTTTTGGGCAATATCCTCACCGCAATCCTGGCATATGCCAAACTCGTCCGCAGCAATCCGGGAAAGCGCCGCCCGAAGTTGCCGACGTTCTTCGCGCCGCCGTGCATGCGTCGCCTCAGCCATCGCCTGCTGTTGGAGGGCATCCATCCGGCTGAGGCGGCCAACACTCTGTTGATCGAGCACAACGGTTCCACGCGCCTCGGTACCGGTTTCATCTTCATTATCAAGCATTTCGAGGCGCGCTTCGATCAGCTTTTTGAAGCGCATCACATCAGGGTGATCCATACTTTCCTCTTTGCAGGCTTGATTTCCCCCTCGATTGGTACGATGTCAGAGAACGAACGGCAACGTTTCAACATCGGAGGCAGTCCCATGGCGCTCACCAAACCAAGCCTGAAGCAGGTGGATCCCATGTGGTCCCGCATTCGTGCGGAAGCTGAGGATGTGACGCAAAACGAGCCCTTGATGGCTGCGATGGTCCATTCCGGCATCCTCTATCACAAGAGCCTCGAGAGCGTTTTGAGTTTTCGGCTGGCCCAGAAGCTTTCCTCTGAGGATATGCCAGAGCTTATTCTCCGTGAAATCCTTGATGAGGCTTATGCCAAACAATCTGCGCTGATTGAGGCAGCGCGGGCCGACATCATGGCCGTTTACGAGCGGGATCCTGCCTGCCATCGCCTCATCCAGCCCCTTCTCTTCTTCAAGGGGTTCCAAGCTGTTCAGGCCTACCGGCTTTCCCATTATCTCTGGCAGGAAAATCGCAAGGATCTGGCCTATTTTGTCCAGATGCGCACGTCAGAGATCTTTGGTGTGGATATCCACCCGGGTGCGCGCGTCGGGCAGGGGCTTATGATCGATCATGCGCATTCCATCGTGATCGGCGAAACTGCTGTGGTTGGCGACAATGTTTCGATGCTCCACTCCGTCACGCTCGGTGGCACGGGCAAGGAAGAAGAGGATCGCCATCCAAAGATCGGCAACGGTGTGCTGATTGGGGCGGGGGCCGCAGTGCTTGGCAACATCCATGTCGGCCATTGTTCCCGCATTGCCTCCGGCTCTGTGGTGCTGCATGAAGTCCCGCCCTGCAAGACGGTGGCGGGCGTGCCCGCCAAAATCGTCGGTGAGGCTGGATGCTCGGAGCCCGCTAAATCCATGGATCAATTGCTCAAAGGGCAGATTGAAACGATTTGATGACACTGGTTTTTCGGGGTTGAACCTTCTGCCACTGTCATAAAATATGCAGTCCATTCAATTCCTATGGACAGGTGGATCATGAAATCCCTTTTAGCATGTGCCAGTACCGCCGCAATGGTTCTGGCCTCTCCCTCACTTGCTCTCACACCGGCGGAGTTTCTTGAAGACTTCAAAGCCTTCTATGCCGCGCAGGGCATGATGATGGAGGTGGGTAGCACGTCCACTGATGGTGATGCCGAGGTTCTGACAGATGTAGGCTTTCGTCTTGATGCAGATGACGGCACAGTAACGACGATAAGCATTGACGAGATGCGGTTCGAACCCACATCCGAGGACGGCTACGAAGTCAAAGTTACGCACAGCCCGGAGATTAGGGCGACATCTTCTTCATCCTTTGAAGATGAGACTATTGAGGTGAACTTCGCGCTCATTATGGATGGCGGTTACCTCGCACGTGCTGATGGTGACAAGCGCATTCTTCTCCTTGATTACTCCGACACCTCTCTCTCCGGGTTCTCCATGAGTGGTGTGGATGATACGCCAGAGATGGATATCACCTTCGTTATGAAGGATATCGCGGGTACAGCTGAATTCTCTCTTTCTGCAAAAGAGCAGGCCTTCGATTATGGCGCCGCCTCTCTTGCTTTTTCCATGGATGTTGAGTCCCCGGAAGGTCCCGTAAATATTGAGGGCAACTACAGCGACCTTGCGTTCACGGGTACTGCCGGGATCTTTGATTCGTCCGATCCGGAAGCGCTATTCAAAGCGGATGCGGCCTTGGATGCCGTGATGGGTTCCAGTTCTTCAAGCTTCACAGCGAAGGGCAACGGGCCGGATGGTGCGTTCGATTTTGCTCTGACGGGCGGAGAATCCAAAGTGCTTGCCAAAATCGATGGCGGCCAGTTGGATTATAGCTTCCTTGGCGATGATCTTGAGCTTAACTTCACTGGCGACATGCTGCCCATACCTGTTGCAGCGACGATGGCTGGATATGAGACACGCCTCGCCATGCCGATGGTGCCAACCGATGCGCCGGGCGAGATGGCGATCCGCTTCAATCTCTCCGATCTCAGCGTGGATGATGCTATCTGGGGCATGATTGATCCGGCTCAGGCTTTGCCGCGCGATCCTGCAAACCTCATGCTTGATGTCGTCAGCAAGGCCAGCGCGCTCTATTCGCTTCTCGATCAGGATGCGATGGAAGAGGCGATGATGCAGGGCGGTATGCCGTTTGAATTCGAAAACCTGGAATTGCGGGAGTTGCGTGTGAGCCTAGCGGGTGCCGAAGTATCCGGAAAAGGCTCCGCTGTCATCAACAACGCAGGCCCGTTCCCGATGCCAGTTGGTGGCGTGGATGTGGAGATTCTTGGGGTCAACGGTCTGATGGGCAAGTTGACAGAGATGGGGCTCTTGCAGCCTCAGCAGGCTATGCCGGTGCAGATGATGATGGGCATGTTCGCCAAGCCGGGTACGGAGCCGGACAGCTTTACGTCGCGTGTGGAGATGGGCGAAGATGGCTCCATTACCGCAAACGGTATTCCGCTTCAGTAAGAATACAGAAACAAAAGGGGCCGCGTCGGGGATCTCGGCGCGGCCCTTTTTTGTGTTGTGCCGTCTTACGCCAGCATGTTCATGGGGTCTTCCAGATAGCCTTTGATGGCCGCAAGGAATTCTGCCCCGAGAGCACCGTCGATCACCCGGTGATCGACCGAAAGGGTGACGCTCATCACCGTCGCCACCTTCAATTCACCATCTTTGCCAGCAACGGGTTTCTTAACACCTGCTCCAACGGCCAGAATGGACGCATGGGGCGGATTGATCACGGCGTCGAAACTCTCGATGCCCATCATCCCGAGATTGGAAATGGCGAAGCTGCCGCCCTGGAACTCATGGGGGGCGAGTTTCCGTTCGCGCGCGCGGCCCGCCAGATCCTTCATCTCGGCGGAAAGGGTGGAGAGGGTTTTGGTGTGGCTGTCGCGCAGGACCGGTGTGAAAAGCCCACCTTCGATGGCCACAGCTACAGCGACATCCGAGGGTTTCAGTTTCAGCACCCGGTCTCCTGCCCAGACAGCGTTGCAATCCGGCACATCCTGCAGAGCCAAAGCGCAGGCCTTGATAATGAAGTCGTTCACCGAAAGCTTGATGCCCCGCGCTTCCAGCGATTTATTGAGTTGGGCACGGAAGGCCATCAGCGCATCAAGCTCGATGTCGCGGCGCAGATAGAAATGGGGAATGGTCTGCTTGGCTTCCGTCAGGCGGGCCGCGATTGTCTTGCGCATCCCGTCGAGCGAAACTTCCTCGTATTCCCGATCTGCATACATTTTGGCAACGACATCGGCGCTCATGCCCTGCGCTAGAGCCGCTGCCTTCGGCGCATCGGCCTTCGCGGCGGGCGCTGGTGCCGAGGCCGCCTTCGCGCTTTCAACATCGGCTTTCACGATCCGGCCACGCGGCCCAGAGCCTTTGATCGCAGCCAGATCAAGCCCCCTATCGGCAGCAATCCGGCGGGCGAGTGGAGATGCGAAGACGCGCGATCCATCGCTTGCTGGCGGTGCGGCCGGCGCGGGGCGCCCACTGGGGGCCGCCTTGCCTGCCGTGTCGGGCTGCGGAGCAGCCTCCGGTGCGGAGGCTGACGCAGGTGCCGAAGCGGCGGGTGCATCGCCGATGTCACCGGCACTTTCGCCATCCTCCAGAAGCACGGCGATCAGATCGTTGACCTTCACACCCTCCGTCCCATCGGCCACCACGATCTTGCCCATCGTGCCTTCATCAACGGCTTCGAACTCCATCGTCGCCTTGTCCGTCTCAATCTCGGCAATCACATCTCCGGAGGATATTTCATCTCCCTCCTTCACGAGCCATTTTGCGAGTGTGCCTTCCTCCATCGTCGGAGAAAGCGCAGGCATCAAAAGATTAATCGGCATGATCTTCCCCCTTATTTGTAAGTGACGGCGCGAATGGCCGCGATAACTTCGTCATTGGTCACCAGCGCCAGCTTTTCAAGATTGGCGGCATAGGGCATCGGTACATCCTTGCCCGCCAGAGTGATCACCGGCGCATCCAGATAATCGAATGCCTGCTGCATCAAAACGGAGGAGATGTAGGAACCGATGGAGCAGACCGGGAAGCCTTCCTCGACCGTGACGCACCGGTTCGTCTTCTTGACTGATTTGATCACCGTTTCCGTATCCATCGGGCGGATCGTGCGAAGATCGATCACTTCAGCCGAAATCCCCATTTCGGCCACGGCATCCGCTGCGGCCAAAGCGTATTGCATGCCGATCCCGAAGCTAACGATCGTTACATCCGTGCCTTCGCGCCAGATCTTGGCCTTGCCGATGGGCACGGTGTAATCCTCTATCTCGGGTACATCGAAGCTGCGCCCGTAAAGGATCTCGTTCTCAAGGAAAACAACCGGATTGGGATCGCGAATGGCACTTTTCAGAAGCCCCTTCGCATCCGCCGCACTGTATGGCTGCACAACCTTCAGGCCAGGAATGCTCGAATACCACGCCGCATAATCCTGGCTGTGCTGCGCACCCACACGCGCTGCAGCTCCATTGGCGCCCCGGAAAACAATCGGGCAGCCCATCTGGCCGCCGGACATATAGAGCGTTTTCGCCGCGGAGTTGATGATCTGGTCAATCGCCTGCATGGCGAAGTTGAACGTCATGAACTCCACAATCGGGTTCAGTCCGGCAAAGGCCGCACCTACCGCCAGCCCTGTAAACCCGTGCTCGGTAATGGGCGTATCGATCACACGCTTCTCGCCGAACTCATCAAGCAATCCCTGAGAGATCTTGTAAGCGCCCTGATACTCGGCCACTTCCTCGCCCATCAGAAACACATCGTCGTTGCGGCGCATCTCCTCGGCCATCGCATCGCGCAGCGCCTCCCGCACCGTCATGGATTTGAAACTTGTGCCCTCGGGGATCTCTGCTTCAGCCGGGATGCTTACAGCCACAGGCGCTGCGGCCGCCGGAGCAGGCGCCTCCGCCGGTGTCTCAGCCGGGGCAGGGGCCGCACCCGCACTCTCGGCTGCCGATGCATCCTCGCCCTCTTCCAGCAGCACGGCGATCGCCTCATTCACCTTCACGCCTTCCGTGCCCTCGGCGATCAGGATCTTGCCGACAGTGCCTTCATCCACTGCCTCGAATTCCATCGTCGCCTTGTCCGTCTCGATCTCGGCGATGATCATGCCGCTTTCCACGGTATCGCCCTCTTTCACCAGCCATTTGGCCAGCGTGCCCTCTTCCATTGTCGGCGAAAGCGCCGGCATCAGTATGTTCGTTGCCATGTTCCGTTCCCCCGCTTACGCCACAATATCCGTCCAGAGCTCTGCTTCCGCAGGCTCCGGGCTTTCCTGGGCGAAGGCAGCGGCTTCGTTGATCACCGCCTTGATGTCCTTGTCAATTTCCTTGAGATCATCCTCGGAGGCGTGCTTGCCCACCAAAAGGATATCCCGCACCATGTTGATGGGATCCTTCTCGTCGCGCATCTTCTGCACTTCCTCGCGTGTCCGGTATTTCGCCGGGTCGGACATGGAATGCCCGCGATAGCGATACGTATCCATTTCCAGCACATACGGCCCCTTGCCGGCCCGGCAATGCGCTACGGCCTCCTCGGCCGCCGCCTTCACCGCCAGCACATCCATCCCATCCACCTTTTTCGCCGGAATGCCGAACGCCTCGGCACGAACGTAAAGATCGGGCGTGGTGGTCGAGCGTTTGGTGCTCGTTCCCATTGCATACTTGTTGTTCTCGATCACGAAGATGCAGGGCAGCTTCCAGAGCGTCGCCATGTTGTATGTCTCGTACACCTGGCCCTGGTTGGCGGAACCGTCGCCGTAATAGGCAAAGCTCACATTGTCATTGCCGCGATACCAGTTGGCAAAGGCCAGCCCCGCGCCGATGGGTACCTGTGCGCCCACAATCCCGTGGCCGCCGTAGAAATTCTTCTCCTTGGAGAACATGTGCATAGAGCCGCCCTTGCCGCGCGAATAACCGTCTTCGCGGCCCGTCAGCTCGGCCATCACGCCCTTCGGGTCCATTCCGCAGGCCAGCATATGCCCGTGATCGCGGTAGGAGGTTACCCGCTGGTCGCCTTCCTTGGCCACAGCCTCAAGGCCCACTACCACGGCCTCTTGTCCGATATACAAATGGCAGAACCCGCCGATCAGCCCCATCCCGTAAAGCTGCCCCGCCTTTTCCTCGAACCGGCGGATCATCAGCATTTCCTTGTAGTAATGCAGAAGCTCTTCCTTGGAGGCGTTCGGTTTGGCCGCAGCCTTGGATTTCGCGGGCGTTTTTCGCCGCGTCGATGTCGCCATGATGATCCCTCCCAAGGGTAGTTTAGTGCTAAACTACTTTAAGTATAGCGTATGCGAATTTAGAATCCATCCCCTCGACCCTCAAAAACTGCCGCAAGGGAAAGATACGCCCGCACTCTATTCAGCAGCCAAGAGGCTGTTTCTTTGCGCTGGATCAATAATGAAGAAAAAGAGCAAACAGCCCAAGCGTATTTCAGCGAATGATAATCTCGTCGCCGCGCGCCAGCCCAAGCACCTTGCGGGCCTGCTCATCAAGAAGATCAAGATCAAGGTAGTCCACCGAAAGCCGCCGCGTCTTGTTGGAGATGATCGCGCGCTCCGCCTGCAATTCGGAAAGCTCGCGCAGCAGGAGTTCTTCCTGCGCTTCCACCTGCATCTGGCGAAACATGCCGAAATTACCCTGAATGGCGGCATAGGTGAAATAGCACACCATTGCGATCACGAAGGCGGAAAACCCCGCCATCAATATGCCCGATACGTTGTGCTGCGCCTGCATCCCGATTTTTTGCCTCGATCTCACTCTTTTCGGTGACGCCCCACTATGGCAGAGGTGATTCGCAGTGTGAATCCCCAAAATTGCGGCTTTCAGCCACACAACGCCGATGTGGCCGAAAAGACTCAAACCAAGGATGCGAAATCTGTGCTAGTGTCCTCTAAACCAAGCAAAATATAGGGGGGAACCATGCCAGCATTTGCCGTTGTAGATATCATCAAAGTCACCGATCCGGATAAGTTTGGCGAATATCGCGGGGGCGTTGTTGCCACGGTGGAGGCGTTCGGCGGCAAATATCTCGCGATGGGAGGAGAGACCAGAGTGATGGAGGGTGCCTATACGCCAACAACACCGGTCATCATCCAGTTCCCAACCATGGATGCAGCACTTGGCTGGTACAATTCCAAGGAATATGCGCCACTTCTCAAACTTCGCCTCGATGCTTCGGAAGGCACGTTCCATTTTGTCGATGGCTTGCCGGGTTAAGGCTGCCTAAATCTCGGAGAGGGCGCGCATCTGCCGCCCCTCCGCATCAAAGTTCTCCGGTGCAAGCCACTCGGCAAACCGCGCCTTCTGCAGAGGCCACTCGCTGTCCAGAATGGAATACCAGGCCGTATCCCGGTTCCGCCCCTTGATCACCAGCGCCTGCCGGAACACACCCTCAAAGGTAAAGCCCAGCCGCTCCGCCGCCCGCCGTGAAGGCACATTCAGGGCATTGCATTTCCACTCATACCGCCGGTAGCCCAGATCATCGAACACATGGCCCATCATCAGAGCCATTGCCTCGGTCGCTCCCGCTGTCCGCTGCAAGCTCCGCGAGAAGAGGATGTTGCCAACTTCAATGGAACCCGCTTCCGGCGCGATCCGCAGAAAGCTCGCCTGTCCCAGAGCCCGGCCACTCGCAGCATCCCGAATGCAGTAGAAAAGATCCGGCCCGGTAAGATACCCTGTGATCACCCGCTGCAACGCGGATGTATCTTCGTAAGGTCCGCTGAAAAGATACGTACAGTCTCCGCCACTCTCGTCCTCGGCATAAGCCTCGAATAACGCGGGCGCATCGCTCATTTCCAATGGGGCCAGCACCACATGCCGGCCCGTGAGCACTTTGTTGGGGGGCGGCTTCGCCCCCGCCCAGCCGGGAACCTCTGGCCCTACCGGCTGGCCAAGTGCATTTGTTTCCAAGATCAGGCTTTCCCTTTGTAGATCTCAACGAGTTTCGCCAGCATCTCCAAAGCCTCGCCCCGCTCGCGCTGGAATGTGTTGCGCCCGATGATGGAGCCGTTACCACCGCCATCACGAATAGCCCGCGCATCATCATACACCCCGTCGATCCCCTTCTTGGAACCGCCGGAAAACACAACAATCCGCCGCCCGTTGAAGCTCGATTTCATCACATCGGCCACGCGGGCTGCCTGTGTGGAGACGTCAATCTTCTCTTCCTCATAAACCTTCTTCGCCTCTTTCAGCGAAAGATCGGCAGTGGAGAGCTTAACCTTGATGACATGCGCACCCAAGAGCGCCGCGATCTGCGCCGCATACGCGCCGATATCCGCCGCCGTCTCGCCAACCTTGTCCAAAGCCTCGCCGCGCGGGTAAGACCAGATAACCGTGGCAATCCCCTTCCGCGCCGCTTCCTCACGCATAGCAGAGATGTCGGAGAACATGTCCAGAGCCATGGAAGAGCCAGGATAGATCGTGAAGCCGATCGCCGCACAGCCGAGCCGCAGCGCATCATCCACACAACCGGTGATGGCCTGCGTCTTCGGGGCCTCCGATGGGATCAGCGAGTTGGCTGAGTTCACCTTCAGGATCGTTGGGATCTGCCCGGCAAACGTATCCGCACCCGCCTCGATCATGCCGAGAGGCGCTGCATATGCGTTCAGCCCGGCATCAATCGCCAGCTGATAGTGATAATGCGGATCATAAGCCGCAGGGTTCGGCGCAAAGCTACGAGCAGGGCCGTGCTCGAAACCCTGATCCACCGGCAGGATGATCATCTTGCCCGTGCCACCCAGTTTCCCCGTCATCAACATGCGGTTCAGATTGGCCTTAACTCCTGGCGTCTCCCCCTCATAGTTCTTCAGAATGTTCGATACGATGCGCGTTGCCTTCATGGTTCTCCCCAATTTGCAAACTGTGCCGTCACTTAGACTGGCCAGCGAAGCATGGTCAAGAAGTGGGCCGTGCAGCGTGTGCGTTCCGGCACGCCTCGTGCACTCTCAGTCAGAGTGTCCCGAAGGCCCGCCGCGTGATGAAGGCAAGCATTGTGCGCGGCAGAATGCGCGTCAGCCATGTCGTCGCCTTGTTCATGAAGCCCGGCACCGCAACGGCGCGTCCTCCAATGGCCGAGCCATAGCCGTATTCGGCCACGGAGGCAGCCGTTGGTAGCTTGCCCGATTTGATGAACTTCACATTGCCCATATCAGCATCGCTGGAAAAGTTGGATTGCGTGGCGCCCGGGCAAAGGGCTGTCACCGTGATCCGCCTGTCCTTCAACTCTTCATTCAGCGCCACTGAAAGGCTGAGAACATAGGCTTTCGTGGCGTGATATACCGCCATCGCAGGCCCGGGCAGAAAGCCCGCTATCGAAGCCACATTCAGGATCCGCCCGCCGCTTTTCATATGCGGCACCGCCAGTTTGCAAAGCTCCGTCAGTGCCGTGATATTCACATCGATAGATCGTTTTTCGCGGGTCCAGTCCGCCTCGGCAAAGCCGCCATGGCTGCCAAGCCCCGCATTGTTCACCAGAAAATCGATCTGCCGCCCTTCTGCCGCCTCCGCCCAAAGCCGCGCGGCCTCGCCTTCCACGCTCAGATCAGCAGGTATCACCACCACCTCCACGCCGTATTCCTCGCGCATGGTTTTGGCTACATCCTCCAGCGTATCCGCCGAACGCGCGGTAATGATCAGGTTGCGCCCGTTTCGTGCTGCCACACGTGCAATCTCCAGCCCGATGCCAAGCGATGCGCCTGTCACAAGTGTAAAAGCTCCGCTCATCAGAATTCCCCCGTCAAAAGCTGCACAGATATCCCTAACTGGTGCACTCTTTAAACGGTAAGTCTAGCCGAGCGCTGCAACTCCCGGCAATGTCTTGCCCTCAAGCCATTCGAGAAAGGCACCACCTGCCGTGGAAACGTAGGTGAAATCGCCAGCCGCGCCGCTGGAATTCAGCGCGGCTACCGTATCCCCGCCGCCAGCCACGGAAAGCAGCGCTCCGGCCTTGGTAAGCGCTGCCGCCTTTAGCGCTGCTGCATCCGTCGCCTTGTTGAACGGCGGGATCTCGAAAGCACCCAATGGCCCGTTCCACACCAGCGTCTTCGCGGCCTCGAACACGGCGCTCACAGCGGCGACACTTTCCGGCCCCGCATCCAGTATCATCGCATCGGGCGGGCAGGCGTCGGCGGCTACTACCTCGCTCGCAGCGCCTGCCGCAAACTCCCGAGCCACAACCACATCCACCGGTAAAACCAGCGTGCAGCCCTTGGCGTCCGCATCGGCCATAATCTCCCGCGCCGTCTCCGCCAGATCATGCTCGCAAAGCGATTTGCCCACATCAATGCCCTGTGCTGCAAGGAATGTATTCGCCATACCCCCACCGATCACGATGCTATCCACCCGGCCCAGCAGGTTGCCCAGAAGTTCGAGCTTGGTCGAAACCTTGGCGCCGCCCACAACCGCCACAACCGGGTGCTCAGGCGATGCCAATGCCTTTTCCAAAGCGCCCAGCTCGGCTTCCATCAGCCGCCCGGCACAGGCGGGCAGCAATTTTGCCAAAGCCTCAGTAGAGGCATGGGCGCGGTGCGCGGCAGAGAAGGAATCATTGCAATAGATATCGCCCAAAGCCGCCAGAGCCTTGGCAAATTCCGGATCGTTCGCTTCCTCACCAGCATGAAAGCGCGTGTTCTCCAACAAAAGAACGGTGCCAGGCTCCAAAGCTTCTACAGCCGCCTCGGCCACCGGGCCGATGCAATCATCTGCGAAGATCACATTGGCATGCAGCACCTGTGCCAGCGTCTCCCGCGTGATCTCCAGGCTCATATCGGCCACCACTTTGCCCTTGGGTCGCCCGAAATGGGCAAGCAGCACGGGCTTGCCACCAGCGGCCAGAATGCTGCGCACCGTGGGGGCGATCCGCTCGATCCGCGTCGCGTCCGTCACCTCGCCGTTTTCCACTGGCACGTTGATATCCACGCGGGTCAGCACAACCTTCCCGTCCAGATCCATATCGTCGAGCGTCTTCCAAGCCATCAAAACCTCCTATCGCCAGAAGGCGAGCCAATCCGTCATTCGCACAACCTGTTTGCCCAGAAAGGCAAGCGCGTCCATCTGGAAATACACTTCATCCAGCCAGAAGAAGCCCACAATCACCCCGATAATCGCCAAGGCATACCAGAGGTTCATACACGCCCGCCTTTCCCGAAAAGCCTTACAGGAGGTGCCAAGCGCTTCAGAGCATAGCCTCAACTTTGGCAACAACACCCTCTGCGGTGATACCGAAATGAGTGTAGACGGCATCTATCGGCCCGGAGGCTCCAAAGGTTTCCATGCCAACGAAATCGCCCTTCTCCCGGCGGCCCCGCTCCCCGTAAAGCCAGCGGTCCCAGCCGAAGCGCACACCTGCTTCCACGCCCACCCGGACAGGGCCTCGTGGCAGTACCTTGCGGCGGTAAGCTTCGGGTTGCTCCTCGAAAAGCTCCCAACAGGGCATGGAGACAACGCGCGTGCCGATCCCCTTGGCCTGAAGTGCCTCCCGGGCCGCCATCGCGATCTCAACTTCCGATCCCGTCGCCAACAGCACCGCTTTGCGCGTGCCTTCAGCGTCGGCCAGAATGTAACCGCCCCGTTCCGTCAGGTTCTGGTTGCTATGCGTTGTTCGCACAGTTGGAAGGCCCTGCCGGGAAAGCGCAATTATGGAGGGTGTGTTGGCGCTCTTCACCATCACTTCCCACGCCTCAACGGTCTCAATCGTATCGGCGGGGCGGAAGACATTCAGGTTGGGCATCGCACGAAGTGCGGCCAGATGCTCCACCGGCTGGTGCGTTGGCCCGTCCTCGCCAAGTCCGATGCTGTCATGCGTCATCACATAGGCAACGCGCGCGCCCATCAGCGCGGAAAGGCGAATGGCGCCGCGCGCGTAATCAGTAAAAACGAGGAACGTGCCGCCGTAGGGCATTACACCGCCATGCAGCGCCATGCCGTTCATGGCGGCGGCCATCCCGTGCTCGCGAATGCCGTAATGCACATAGCGGCCCTTGCGATTCTTGGCGTCGAAGATGCCAAGATCGGGCGTCAGCGTGTTGTTGGAGCCGGTGAGGTCCGCAGAACCGCCCACGGTTTCCGGCATCACCGCATTGATCACCTCCAAAGCCATCTCGGAGGATTTCCGCGTGGCAACCTTCGGGGCAGACGCGCTGACCTCTTTCTTGAACCTGCGCACAGCGCCCGTCAGCTTTGCGGGCACCTCGCCCTTCATCACCCGCTCAAACAGTTCCACCCGGCGCGGGGGCAGGGTGCCCATAAGCTCTTTCCACTCTGTGTGTGCGGTTGCTCCCCGTGCGCCAATCGCTTCCCAGGCAGATTTGATATCAGTCGGAATATCAAACGGCGCATGGCTCCAGCCGTAAGCTTCGCGCACCGCAGCAATCTCATCCGCCCCCAGAGGCGAGCCGTGCGCCTTGGCGGTATCCTGCTTTGTTGGCGCACCGTAGCCGATATGCGTCTTGCAGGCGATCAGGCTCGGCGTGTTCGTTTTCTTCGCTGCGGCAATCGCCTCATCTATGGCCACCGGATCATGCCCGTCGCAGGCAAAAACACTCCAGCCACTGGCGCGGAACCGCTTCATCTGGTCGGTCACATCTGAAAGCTCTACAGCCCCGTCAATTGAGATGCCATTGTCGTCCCACAGCACGACCAGCTTGCCGAGCCTTTGCTTGCCCGCAAGGCCAATTGCCTCCTGGCTGATGCCTTCCATCAGGCAGCCATCACCGGCGATCACATAGGTGTGGTGGTCCACCACCTTCCGCCCGAAACGTGCCGCCATGCTCTGCTCGGCCATCGCAAAGCCAACGGCATTTGCAATCCCCTGCCCAAGCGGGCCTGTCGTTGTCTCGATCCCCGGTGCATGGCCGTATTCGGGATGCCCTGCCGTAATCGCGCCGAGCTGACGGAAGTTGCGTAACTGATCCATCGTCATCTTCGGGTAGCCCGTCAGATGCAGCAGCGCGTAAAGCAGCATGGAGCCATGACCGGCAGACAGAATGAACCTGTCCCGATCCGCCCAATCCGGCGCGCTCGCATCGAATTTCAGATGTTTCTCGAACAGTACCGTCGCGACATCCGCCATTCCCATCGGCATGCCCGGATGGCCGGAATTCGCCTGCTGCACGGCATCCATTGCCAGCACCCGGAGGGCTGCGGCCTTATTCCAATGATCGGGATGGGCGGATTTCAGTTCAGTGATGTTCAAGACAATATCTTTCGATTTGCGGGCCAATTCGGCCCTTTTTTACAGGTTTTCGCGTTGAATGCACTGATACGCAACGCCTGCGCAGGGTCAAGCGATCCGGGGCAAAAAAAAGCGGTCGGCACGCCCCTCCGCCTCGTTTAAAGTCTTTCCAGTTTTGTAACAGGTTGCACGCGCGCCGATTCGACGTCATGGTGCCGCGTTAACAAGAAGGCTGAGAAATGAATGATTTGAGCACCTTGCAAGCCCGCATTGAAGCAGCTCTTACGCGGATCGCAGCAGCATGTGAGGGCCTAGTGGATGGCAGCGCCGCTTCCGGTCAGGTTTCCGCCGAAAGCGGAGATAACACCCAGCTTGAAGCAGAGAATGCGGAGCTGAAGGCAGAGCTTGCCAAGCTTCAGGGCGCCCGAGACACTGATCTCGCAGAGCTTGATACCCTCATTTCCCAGCTCAAGCCCCTGGTCGAGGAGGCCTGATCCATGCCTGAGGTGAAACTTGAAATCGGTGGCCGTTCCTTCCCCGTCGTCTGCCAGCCCGGCGAGGAGGATCAGCTCCACCACGCTGCCAGCCTCCTCAACACAGAGGCCGATGCCCTTCAGGCTCAGATCGGGCGCGCGCCCGAAGCCCGCATGCTCCTGCTCTCCGCGCTGATGCTGGCCGACAAGATGACGGAAGCCGAGGCGCGGGTGAGCCATCTTGAGACGCAACTGAAAAGCGTCGAGGAAAAGGCCGCCAAGATCGCCGAAAGCGCCCTTCAGCTCAATGAAGGGGCAGACCCAGAGGCATTGGCGGCATCCCGGCGCGACGCGGCAGCGGCCACGCAGCTTCTTGCGGATGTCACTGACCATCTCGAAAAGCTCGCAGGGGCGCTGGAGGCGCGGTGAAAACGGCCTTTTCCGGGCCACCGTTCAACCTTTGTTAAGCCTGTTTCGCATAGTCTGATCCGGTTCGGTTCAGGAGGCACCGCCAATGCGTTTCGGCTTCACTTTTCTGTCTGTCATGGCCATGGCATCGACAGTTTTTTCCACTGCGCTGCGCGCTGAGGATGCGAATGCCTACTGGGTGGAGGCTGGTCCGTCCACGCTTGGCCTCTCCATCGCACCGGCCGCCTCCGTGGGCTCACGCTTCGCGGTCCGCACTCCCATTGCCATTGCATCGTATAACGGGGAATTCGACGATAGCGACGGCAACACCTATGATGTCGATGTCAGTGCTTTTCAGGCTGCCATCATGGCCGATTATCACCCCTTCGGAAATGGGTTTCGCATTTCTGGCGGGCTTTCCCTCGGTGGCTATGCGGCCACCGGTATCACGCAAAGCCCAACCTACGAAGGCCTCACTATTCCCGGAGCTGTCACCCTCGACATAGAGCAGGAGCTGCCAATAGCCCCCGTTCTCTCCATCGGCTACACGTCAGGTGCCCGGCGGGCCATCTCTGTTTTTGGCGAGATCGGTGCCAAATACTCCCCCTATGATCTCACCTATGATACCAGCGTTACCCTGAATGCCGCCCAGCGTGCACGGGTGGATGCGTCTGTGGCAGAGATCAACGATGATCTGGACGATTACGCCATCACACCTTTCGCCACGATAGGAATTTCATTCTCGTTCTGAAGTCCACAGCGATCAGATGTTGGCGTGAAACGGCGTGTATCACTCAACGGATAAAAGTCCTTGATTTCAGGCTGCGCTAAAGCGTTTCGCCTTTAACCTGAAACAATACTTACCGCCTAACGCGTCGAAATTTTTTGATTTCAGGCAGCGATAGGTGATTCAGGTTTAAGGCGAAGCGCAATAGCTGAGGAAAGACCAAGCCCAAACGTTTCGCAGCGCGCTTCTGGAGTGCATTGCAAAAGGGTTCCGTAACGTTGCCATACTGCACTCAAAGCAATTTTTGGTGCAATCGCAGGGAGCCGCAAGTTTCGACTTCGATAGTCGCAAGCTGCAGATCCAAACAGCCCAGTGCCGATCTGCATACGCGATTGAAACGACACTGCGACACGGCAGCGGTCTATTTCTCCGGGATGTAATCACCTTCGAATTTCTTCAAGTCATCCACGATCTCATACCAGTCTGGTTTTGATGCTGTATGGATGTGCAGCATCGGCTTGATTTTCGGATCGTCATCCAAAGCTGAGGCCGCGACCACATAGGCATCATCGGAAGCCAAATCGCCCAGAGACGTGCCGCATTCCCTGCAGAAACAGCGGTCAAATTTCCCATCCGGTTGAACCCTGAATTTGGCGATCTCATCCTTGCCTTCGGTGATCCGCAGATCATCCGCTTTCCCGATCAAAACCGCGGAAAAAACACCCGCAGCCTTCCGGCATCTCGAACAATGGCAGTAGCTCAATGAAAACGGTTCACCCGAGATTTGAAACTTAACCTTCCCACAGAGACAGCTTCCCCTGATCATCCGATATCCTCCCATTTGAATAATGGGAACGTATCATGAACATTTGGCATGAGAAAGAAAAGAAATTTCCGAATGAGCGTGCCATACAGGCTTAAGGCGGCCAACCTCAGGCAAAAGAAAGCCCCACCATTTTCATGGAGGGGCTACCCCGAACAAATTGCTCCGGCGTTTTGTCTTCGTCACGCCCTCGGGGCAAGCCTTCCCCCAGCCGCGGGATGGTCAGGCGGGCTGGTTGGCTTCGCGGATCTTTTTCGCGGCATCCGCATCAAAAGCCACACCGGACGTCTTCAGCATCTCATCCAGCTCGCCGGAAAGCGTCATTTCCACCACGATATCGCAACCACCCACGAACTCACCCTTCACATATAATTGCGGGATCGTCGGCCATTCGGAGAAGCTCTTGATCCCCTCGCGCACGGCGTCATTTTCCAGCACGTTCACATCCTTGAAAACTACGCCCATATAGTTCAGCACACCCGCCACCTTGGAAGAGAAGCCGCATTGCGGCATGGAAGAGGTGCCCTTCATGAACAGCACCACATCATTGGCCTCGATATCGGCCTTGATGGCCTCATGCGCGTCGGTTGTCATATCATTCCGTCCCGTTTTCTGAATTTCGTGAGAAGTGCCGCCCGGTCACCCCTTCGGCGCGGGCGGCTCATCCATATCCACCTCGGCGCCAGAGGCATCCCGCAATGCGCCGTCTTCCGTCAGCACCAGTTCCGGCGCATCAATATCCGCCCGTTCACGCCGCCGGATCCGCTTGATCAGCAGCAAAACCACAACAACGGTGATAACAGCGGCGATAAGTACCTGTGCCCAGTATGGCATGGCCTCAGCCCTCCTCTTTCTGGGCGGCCGGGGCCCGTGTCGTCAGCGCCAGCGCGTGCAATTCGCCTGCCGGGCCATCCATCTTGCCTTTCAGCGCGGCATAAACCATCTGGTGCTGCTTCACTCGGCTGATCCCGCGAAACGCTTCCGCCACAACCGTCGCGGCATAATGGTTGCCATCTCCGGCAAGATCCTTGATCTCGACGGTCGCTTCGGGAAAAGCCTCCCGGATCATGCGCTCAATTTCAACGGCTTGCATGGCCATACGCTACGCTCTCCACATTAGCTAACGGTAAATCTAGGTTTCATATTCCCGGTTAGCAAGGGATCACGCCACCAATGTGGCAAGCCCCGCATTATGGGCGCGGCGAAGTTCGGCCATGCTCACAGTATTGTCATCGCTTCCGCCCATCTGAACGGCATCCCCGCCAAACCGGCCTACACACTCGGCCGAGATATCCGCCTCGGATGCCAAAGCCAAAATCTCATCCAGATCCGCCGCATCGCAACTGATCAGATAGCGCCCCTGATCTTCCCCGAAGAGGGCAGGGAGCCCGGCCCGGCCTTCGAGCAGAACGCCGGTATCCGCAGCCACTGCCATCTCGGTTGCGGCCACGGCCAGCCCACCATCGCCGATATCATGCGCCGCCCGCACAAACCCCTTGGTCATAAGCCGCTGCACCAGCGCACCGGCCGCCCGCTCCGCTGGCAGATCCACATGCGGCGCGTCACCTGCCGAAAGACCGCAGCATTCGGCCAGATAGGCCGACTGCCCCAGATGCGTGCCCGCTCCGCCAAGCTCCACCAGTATTTCGTCGCCCGATGGGATCATGCGCACCAGATCGCCCAGATCCTCCAGCAGCCCCACCGCTCCGATTGTCGGCGTCGGCAAGATCGCGGCACCATCCGTTTCATTATAAAGGCTCACATTGCCGGAAACGACAGGCATATCGAGCGCGGAACACGCCGCCCCGATACCCTCGATACAGCCCACCAGCTGCCCCATGATCTCGGGCTTCTCGGGGTTGCCGAAATTGAGATTATCCGTCACGGCCAAAGGCTTGGCGCCTGATGCGATCAGGTTCCGGTAAGCTTCGGCCACCGCCTGCTTGCCCCCTTCCACGGGGTTTGCCTTGCAATACCGCGGCGTCACATCTGCCGTGAAGGCCAGCGCCTTTTTCGTTCCATGCACGCGCACCACACCCGCATCGGCACCGGGCACCACAACCGTATCCGCGCCCACGGTATAGTCATACTGCTCCCAGACCCAGGCGCGAGAGCTGTAATTCGGGCTGCCCATGATCTTCATCAGTGCTGCCGCCGGAGCCAGTTCCGGCACCTCGCCCACAGGGCCGGGCGGGTCCGTCACCACATAGGGTCGGTCATATTCCGGGGCCGTGCCCGAAAGCGCCTTCAGCGGCAAATCCGCCTTCACCGCGCCATTCAGGCACACAAGAAACCGATCCTCCGCGATCGTCTCGCCGACAATCGCGAAATCGAGATCCCATTTGTCAAAAACCGCCTTCGCCGCCGCCTCCTTCTCAGGATCCAGCACCATCAGCATCCGCTCCTGGGATTCCGAGAGCATCATCTCGTAGGCGGTCATCGCCTCCTCGCGCACCGGCACCTTCTCCAGATCCAGCCGGATGCCGAGATCGCCCTTGTCGCCCATCTCCACAGCCGAGCAGGTAAGGCCAGCCGCCCCCATATCCTGAATGGAGATCACGGCCCCCGTCGCCATCAGCTCCAGCGTCGCCTCCATCAGCCGCTTTTCGGTGAAGGGGTCACCCACCTGTACTGTGGGGCGCTTTTCCTCGATCGTGTCGTCAAACTCGGCGGAGGCCATCGTCGCCCCGCCCACGCCGTCGCGCCCGGTTTTCGCGCCCAAATACACCACGGGCCGGCCCACACCGGAGGCAGCAGAGTAGAAAATCGCATCCGCATCGGCGATCCCGGCGGCGAACGCATTTACAAGGCAGTTTCCATTGTAGGCTGGATCAAACCGCAATTCCCCGCCCACATTCGGCACGCCGAAACAGTTGCCGTAGCCCCCGATCCCCTCAACCACCCCGCTCAACAGGCGCGCTGTCTTGGGATGATCGGGGGAGCCAAAGCTCAAGGCGTTCATTGCGGCCATCGGCCGCGCACCCATCGTGAACACATCCCGCAAAATGCCGCCCACGCCGGTGGCTGCCCCCTGATAGGGCTCAATATAAGAGGGGTGATTGTGGCTCTCCATCTTGAACACCACAGCCTGCCCGTCACCTATATCCACAACACCCGCATTCTCCCCCGGCCCGCAAATCACCTGAGGCCCGTCTGTGGGCAACGTTCGCAACCACCTCTTGGAGGACTTGTAGGAGCAGTGCTCATTCCACATCGCCGAGAATATCCCCAGCTCTGTAAAGCTCGGCTCCCGGTTCAACAGCCGCAATATTTCGGCATATTCACTTTCGGAAAGGCCGTGGGCCGCGATCAGATCAGGCGTGATTGGGGGCTCTTCGGGCATTATTGTCTCCGGCGCTTACGCCGCCTTCATAATGCGCGATCCCGGAAGTGGAAACCGGTTTTCAGCACAAATCGATCAGAGCGCCAAAGGCTGCGCCTCGCGCTGCAAGATATCGTAGATATGAAGGCCCGCCTCGCCCCGGTAGGCCAGCACCCGCTCGCCTCCGGCTGGCAGGGCAATCGCGGAACGGTCGTGCCAAAGTGGCAGGCGCGCTTTGGCCATCGCGCCAAGATCATAGCGTGCAATCTCGCAGCCATCCGCACCCAGAACCGAAAGCTGCCCACTGCTGAATGGGCCGAGTGAGAGAACCGTCTCGCCCTCATGAGCGGGCAGGGCAATCCGTGCGTCACCCTGCATAAGAACCCTTGAAGGCTTTACCGTATTGCCGGGGAGCGCCACGCCGCCCATGTTCTGTCCAAGCACAGGCAGGCGGCGGACCTTGGGCGAAAGCCCGCCCGCGCTCTTGCTGAAAATACCGGACAGGAGATGCTTGGCGAAAAGCGCATGCGCAGGCACGTCAGCCGCCTCAAAGTAATCCAGCAGCGCCAGGTCCTCCCCCGAAACTGGCGAGAAATTCGCGATTTCGGGTGAAAACCCGTCCGACAGAACGGCCACATCGGCAAACCCCGGCCAGAATAATTCGAACTCATGAAAGCTCAGCCCAACCCCCGCCCGAAACAGCATTGTCTCCGGGTCGTCGGCCTCTCCAACCATGTCCACCAGCTTTTCACGATTACTTTTGTCCGCAATATACTTCCGCATCAGCGGCAGGGGCAGCCATTGTACAAACGGCAACCGGAAGGAGTGATTGTCAAACCGGATCAGGCGGTTGGGGCATTCCTCTACATAGACGGCACCGCCCCGAGCTGCCACACGCCCGGCAAGTGCGAGGATCTCTTCCCGCTCCTCCAACGTCAGATGCTCCAGCACGGCATAGAGGATCAGAAGATCGATATCATCTGTCATGTCACGCACGAATTCAGCAGCATTTGCCGTGTGGAATTCGGCGTTGTCGATGCCGAATCTCTTGCAGTGACGCTGTGTCGTCTCGGTGAGATCCCGATCAATCTCCACGCCGATGTAATTTTTGAAGCTCCGGCACCAGCTCATCGATTTCATCCCGGCACCCGAGCCTATCTCCAGCGCCGTCATTTGGGAAAGGTCACCAAGCGTGCGCGTGAAAAGGCTCAGCTGGTGGTATGCGCCGGAAGAAATCCGCCACAGGTTATAGGGCAGCAGTCCGTCTTCCAGAAGTGGCAGGTAAACCCGCTCCATCGTTTCATGAAATGCATCATCAAGCGCGGCCGCATTCTCCATTCCGAAAAAGAGAGATGGCGAAAGTGCTGGCAACTGCTCTGGAGCAACGGTCGGGAACATCGGCGGGGCCTTTCAAATCCAGTGCCCCGGCACGGCCCGTCCTTCAAATGCCTCTCGCCTGTTCAGGCCCGGCAATTTCCGCAGCGGATCGTGCCTTCATCCGGCACTGATACTTCAGATCCCCTCAGATCCTCCCGCTTCAGCCGCTAGCATAAGCGCCGCGCAGGAACAAGCGGCTAAGGCAGGGCCGTGGCCAAAGTGCCGCCCCGGCCTCAGCCCAGGATTGCTACCCGTCACCGGTCCTTCAGCCACCAGCGCGGCGCACTCCACCTCCGCCGCCGGTTCCGGTAGGGCCGCAACTTGGCCATGTGCGGGTCGTCAATCCGCGTCGCCACTTTCATGATGTCTGCCATCAAATATAACATGTTCCATCTCCTCGGTTGCGCCTGTCTCCAAGTTTTCCCACAGTAGGTGGCAATTCCAAAGTTGATAAAACTTCCGTACTGTAAGATAATCTTACATATGAGCCTTCAAAACCTTCCCTCCCTCGCCGCCCTTCGCACCTTCGAAGCCGTGGCGCGCCACAAGAACCTTTCCGCCGCTGGGCGAGAGCTGAACGTCACGCATGCTGCCGTCAGCCAACAGGTGCGTGCGCTGGAAGGGCGGCTTGGCCAAAAACTGGTGGAGCGCGAGGGCAGGGGAATGGCCCTTACGGAGGCAGGTCAAACACTCGCGCGCGATCTTACAGCAGGGTTCGAGACGATCCGGCGCGGATGGGCCGATCTGGAGGGCCTTTCCGAAAGTCGCCCCGTCACCGTTACCATGACGCCGAGTTTTGCCACCTACTGGTTCATGCCTCGCTATGCCGATTTCCTGAAGCGCCACCCCGAGGGCGATCTTGTCATCCGCCCGTCCGCCGCCGTGCTCGATCCCGCTATCGATGCGTTCGATGTGGCCATCCGCTTCGGCCCCGGCGGCTGGAAGGGGCTCACCTCAACGCTTCTCCACGCCACGCAATTCGTGATCGTCGGCGCATCGCATCTTATTCCCGGTGACAAGACAGAGAGCATCAGCGATCTCACACATCTCAAATGGTTTCAGGAAACCGGCACAACCGAGGTGATGAACTGGATGGGGGAGCAGGGCCTGTCCCTCGATGCGCGCACGCATGTCACCGAACTGCCGGGCAACCTCCTTCTTGCGGCGCTCCGCGAAGGCCACGGCATTGCTGCCACGGCCCGGCTGTTCGTGGAGGACGATATTGCGGAGGGTCGGCTTTCAGTTCTCTGGGAGTCACCGCAACGGGATCGCGGCTACCACATCCTGCACCGGACGGGCGTTCTTCGCCCGCCGGTAAAGCAATTCGTATCCTGGCTGAAATCCTATGCCCCGAAGCCCTGAGGTCAAAAAAAAGGCCGAGCAAAGCTCGGCCCAAGTCCAACAGGGAGGTGAAGATGCTCAGCACCTTCGAAATCAGAAATAAGGGGTGAATCGCGTTCAGACAAGGAATAATGTCGCATAGCTGACATCTAATAAACGCATAGCTGCACTTTTGTCACAACCTGTGCGCCTATTCATGCAAGGCTGCATCACCCAACTGGTACTGTTTTCGAAATTCCGTGATCTCGCGGATCATGAAATCCCTGAAGGCCGCCACCCGGCGCGATTGCCGCAATTCCTCGGGGTAGGCCAGATAAACCGGGATTACCTTGCTCTGGTGTTCCGGCAGCACATGCACCAGCCCGGGCGTGTCCACACTCACATAATTGGGCAGGGAGCCTATTCCAAGCCCGTGCACCACGGCCTGCAGAATGCCGAAGTAGTTGTTCACCGTCAGGCGGCTGGAATGCTCGGCGGAAAGGAAGGGGGCAATCCAGTTCATGCCCTCGCTCACCTGGCGCGAATTTGTGCTCTGGCTGATCAGCCGGTGCTGCGCCAGATCTTCCACCTCCTTCGGCGCGCCGTTTTTCTCGACATAGGCTTCCGATGCAAAGAACTGCATGTTCACATCCATCAGTCGCCGTCGCACCAGATCAGCCTGGGAGGGTTCCTTCATCCGGATCGCCACATCCGCCTCGCGCATTGGCAGATCCAGCACTTTTTCCTCAAGGATCAGGTCTATCTTCAGATTGGGGAATTCCTCGTATAGTCGGCTCAGCCGGGGGGCCAGCCAAAGCGTCCCAAACCCGATCGTCGTCGTTACCCGCAACTCGCCGAATATCCCGTCTGCACTGTCGCGGATCCGCCCTTCGGCTGCCTCCAGCCGCTTGCGCATCGCCTTGGTCGCCTCAAACAGCAGCTCCCCTTGTTCCGTCAGGATCAGCCCGCGCGCATGGCGGTGGAATAGCGTCACCCCAAGGCTATCCTCCAAACCCCGGATCTGGCGGGAAACGGCAGACTGGCTCAGATGCAGAGATTCGCCCGCATGTGTCAGCGAGCCGGCATCCGCCACGGAGTGAAAGATTCGCAGCTTATCCCAATCCGTTCCCGTCACCATTCCAGCCCCCAGCCAAATTCTCCCATCCCCATATCAGAACGCCCCGGATTTCCGATCAAAAATTACGCAACCGTCCAAAAATCTTGTCGAAAGCAAGTTTCTGCGCGACCTTGGACCGGAGGAGCCGGAAAGTGCTTTATTGGTCAGCTTTGCTGACCTAGAATTCAGAAAAACCAAATTGGGAGTGTGGAATGAGCCTGCAATCGGTGTCCCTCAAGGATCGCTACGATCTCTCAAAGCAGACGGTTCTCCTCAGCGGCACGCAGGCGCTTGTCCGCCTACCGATGATGCAAAAGGCCCGCGACAAGGCGGCAGGCCACAACACCGCAGGCTATATCACCGGCTACCGCGGCTCTCCCCTCGGCGCGGTCGATCTTCAGATGGCGCGTGCCGGTAAGGAGCTTGCGGCCGCTGAAGTAACCTTCAATCCCGGCCTCAACGAGGATCTCGCTGCCACCGCGCTTTGGGGCACGCAGCAGGCCGAATTGCGAGGCGAAGGCACTCATGATGGTGTCTTCGGCATGTGGTACGGCAAAGGCCCGGGGGTGGACCGTACAGGCGATGTCTTCCGTCACGCCAACATGGCCGGCACATCGCCCCTAGGCGGTGTGCTCGCCGCAATGGGCGATGATCACACAGGCGAAAGCTCCACCGTTCTTCACCAATCCGAATTCGCCCTGATGGATGCACTCATCCCCATCCTCAGCCCCGCAGGCGTGCAGGAGGTGCTGGATTACGGCATCCTCGGCTGGGCCCTTTCGCGCTACTCCGGCTGTTGGGTTGGCATCAAATGCGTCAAGGATACGGTCGAGGTCACGGAGGTGGTGAACGGTGATCCGCAACGCCTGGAAATCGTCACGCCTGGGGGTTTCCAACTCCCGCCCGATGGCATCAATATCCGCCTTGGCGATACACCGGTGGCGCAAGAGGCGCGCCTTCACGATTACAAGAGGTTTGCCGCAGAAGCCTTTGGTCGCGCTAATAAAATCGATAAGCGCATGGGCGGGCAGGCGGGGGCCAAAATAGGCATCGTCTCTGCCGGGAAAAGCTGGCTAGATACGTCCCACGCCCTCGATCTTCTCGGCCTGAAAGAGGCCGACCTTCCCGCCCTCGGCATCACCACCTACAAGGTCGGCATGGTCTGGCCACTTGATATGCAGAGCTTCCGCGAATGGGCGGAAGATCTCGAACTCATCATCGTGGTTGAGGAAAAGCGCAAGCTCATCGAGGTGCAGATCAAGGAAGCCATATTTGATGAGCGCCACGGCCGGCGCGTCATTGGCTGGAAAGGCGAAGAGGGAGAGACAGTCTTCTCCGTCAAAGGCGCACTCGATCCCGTCACCATCGCCCGCAAACTCGGCGCAATTCTCGCGAATGAAGGCGTGGATCAGCCCATCAAGGCTGCCCGCGAAAGGCTGGAGGAGGCCGCCCGCGCCGACAACGCCACCGAGATTGCCACCCGCAACCCGTGGTTCTGCTCCGGCTGCCCCCACAATTCCTCCACCAAACTGCCCGAGGGAGCCCGCGCCTATGCGGGCATCGGCTGCCACTACATGGTCCAGTGGATGGACCGCGAAACCACCGGCTTCACCCATATGGGCGGCGAGGGGGCCAACTGGATCGGAGAAGCGCCGTTTTCCAAAAGATCCCATGTTTTTCAGAACCTTGGAGATGGAACGTACAACCACTCGGGCGTTCAGGCCATCCGCGCAGCACTCGCGGCAGGCACCAACATCACCTACAAGATCCTCTACAATGATGCCGTCGCAATGACGGGCGGCCAGCACAATGACGGCGATCTCACAGCCGCCCAGATCGCGCATGAGCTTACCGCAATGGGTGTTGGCACTGTTGTCGGTGTCTATGACGAGAAGGAGGATATTGATAAATCGGCCTTCCCCGGCGCAGTCAAAATGCATCCCCGCACCGAACTGATGGACGTTCAGCGCAGCCTCGAAAAGGTCAAGGGCGTCTCCGCACTCATCTACATCCAGACATGCGCCGCCGAAAAACGCCGCCGCCGCAAGCGCGGCGAATTCCCCGATCCGGACAAACGCATCTTCATCAACCCCGCCGTCTGCGAGGGTTGCGGTGATTGCGGCGTGCAATCGAACTGCGTCTCGATCCTGCCGCTGGAAACGGAACTGGGCCGCAAGCGTCGGATCGACCAGTCCTCCTGCAACAAGGATTTCTCCTGCGTCAAAGGCTTCTGCCCCAGCTTTGTCACGCTCGAAGGGGCAAAGCCGAAAAAGGGTAAGGCGGCGGACCTCGAACTCCCGGACCTGCCCGCCCCCGCGCTCCCTGTGATCGACGGCACGCATAACATCGTCATCACCGGCGTTGGTGGCACGGGCGTTGTCACCGTGGGCGCATTGCTCGGCATGGCCGCGCATCTCGAAGGCAAGGGCTCGGGCGTCATGGAAATGGCGGGCCTCGCGCAAAAAGGCGGTGCGGTGCACATCCATTGCCGCATCGCCGAAAAACCCGCCGATATCTCCGCCATCCGTGTGGCCACGGGCGAGGCGGATGCCGTGATTGGTGGCGATATGGTGGTGGCGGCAGGTGCCAAGACCCTCGGCTTGATGACGCGGGGCCAAACCCGCGCCGTGCTGAACGCGCATGAGATCATCACCGGCGATTTCACGCGAAACACTGAATTCAAGCTCCCCACTGATCGCCTCACCCTCTCCGTCCGCGCCCGCGTGGGCGATGAGGCGCTCAATGTCCTCAACGCAACACGAACGGCAGAAAAACTATTGGGAGACGCCATTTACGCCAATGTCCTCATGCTTGGTGCGGCCTGGCAGGCGGGCCTTGTACCGCTCTCGGAAGAGGCGCTCCTCAAAGCCATAGAGCTCAACGGCGCAGGCGTCGAAGGCAACAAACGCGCCTTCCAGATCGGCCGCTGGGCCATCGCCTTCCCGGGCGAAGCGGCAAAAGCCATCTCGGAGACAACCGAAGTGAAAGAGGAAACTCTCGCCTCCATCACCGATTACCGCGCGGATTACCTCACCAAATTCCAGAATGCCCGCCTCGCCAAGCGTTACCGCAAGGCGGTGGATGAGGCCGCGGCCCTAGATCAGGAATTCGGCAAGGCCGTTGCCAAAGGCTACCACAAGCTTCTCGCCTATAAGGATGAGTATGAAGTGGCCCGCCTCCATTCCGAAACGCTGGAAGCTCAGGTGGTGGAAGCCTTTGAGGGCACAGAGAAAATGCGCTTCCATCTCGCCCCCCCGATCCTCGGCAAAAAGGCAAAGGACGGCACGCCCGTCAAATCCGAGTTTGGCCCGTGGATCCTCAAGGCCTTCAAACTCCTCGCCCGCCTGAAATCCCTGCGCGGCACACCGCTCGATATCTTTGGCTACACGGCGGAACGGAAGATGGAGCGCGGTCTGATCCGTGAGTATGCCAAGAACCTCAAGGAGGTCAGTGCCGCATTCACCCCCGAAACCCGCGATCTTGCCATCGCCTGGGCCGAACTGCCGCTCCAGATCCGTGGCTTTGGCCATGTAAAGGCCGCGAATGCGGAGAGTGCCGCAAAGCGCCGGGCAGAATTACTGCAAGCTATCCGGTCAGGTGGCGCTCCCGCAGCACAAAAGGCGGCAGAATAACGCTCACATGTCATCAAAAATTAGTAACCGTGACTTATGTAACTTGCGAGAATAGTCAGGCAGCGTACCTTTAGAGTATGGCAAACGCAGAGATCACAACACGCGTCTACACACCGGCGGAACGGTGGTCAGACGCCTGCATCCATGTCGCCGGTATCGTGCTGGTGCTGATGGCAGTGCCCGTGATGATCACGCTGGCCACCGTCTGGCGGGGGGACCCTGCAGCCATAATCGGCGCAATCATCTACGGGCTCAGCCTCTTCCTGATGATCCACTGTTCCGCCCTCTACCACATGGTGCGCAATCCGTCCTGGCGCGGCATCTTCCGCCGCTTGGATCACACCGCGATCTTCATCAAGATCGCAGGCACCTACACGCCTTTCGCCCTTCTCGCAGGCTCCTCCACCGGCCTCCTGGCAGGGCTCTGGGGGGCGGCCTTCTTCGGCTCCGCCCTCAAAATTCTTGATCCTGCACGCTACAGCTGGCTCGCCCTCGCCCTCTATCTTGGCATGGGTTGGGCCGGTGCCGTGGCAGGCGGTGCGATGATCGCGGCCCTCTCCTGGCCCGGCCTCATCCTCATCATCACCGGTGGGCTGATCTACACGATCGGCGTCATCTTCTATCTGTGGGAGCCGCTCCCCCACCACAATACGATCTGGCACGCCTTCGTTCTGGTGGCCTCCGCCATCCTTTATGCCGCCGTCGTGGTGGAATTGCTGCCGGAGGCGGCGAATGCCGCCTCAGCCCTTACGGATAACCCAGCGCTGATGCGGAAAATCGACCTCTTCTGAGCTGATCACCACGTGCCCCTGTTCCGTGCAGAAATGCGGCACATCCACCAAGGCCGCAGGATCATCCGTTTCCACCTGCAAAAGTGCTTCGGTCCCAAGCCCCTTCAGCCGCTTGCGGATCTTCAGCACGGGCAGGGGGCAGAGCAGCCCGCGCGCATCAAGAATATCTGTCTCATTCATGCCCAACTGGTAGCGCCTTATCTGCGCAAGTTTAAGCGCAAATCGGCGCCCATGTTACAGAACGCCACGCCATTGTGACGTTATGTTGCGTGACCCGTTAAGAGAGACGGGTTAGAGCGGTGAGGCACAACAAAGGCAGAGCATGTTTGGCATCGATATTCTGGACGCGTCCCTCTTTCCGGCCCTGATGGTCGCACTGGTCGCGGGCGTCATCAGTTTCCTCTCGCCCTGCGTCCTGCCCATCGTGCCGCCCTATCTTGCTTACATGGCCGGCACATCCGTGGAGGATAGCCGCCGCTTCGCCAACCCGCGCGTGGTTCTGGCGGCCGTCTTCTTCGTGCTCGGGCTCTCCACCGTCTTTATCCTTCTGGGCTTCGCGGCAGCAGGGCTCGGCAGCGCATTTCTGCAATACCAGAGAGAGCTTGGCATCGCCGCAGGCGTTGTCATCATCATCTTTGGCCTGCATTTCCTCGGTGTCTTCCGCATCCCGCTCCTTTACCGCGAAGCGCGGGTGGATGTGGGGGATCGGGGCGGCAGTGCGTTCGGCGCCTACATCCTCGGCTTGGCTTTCGCCTTCGGCTGGACCCCTTGCATAGGCCCCATCCTCGGCATGATCCTTTCGCTCGCCGCACAGGATGGCTCGGCAGAGCGTGGCATGATGCTGATGGGGGTCTACGCGCTCGGCCTCGGCCTGCCATTCCTTCTGGCCGCCATCTTCCTCAACACGTTCGTCGGCCTTCTGTCCGGTTTTCGCAAACACATGGGAACAGTGGAAAAGGTGATGGGCGGCCTCCTGATCTTCGTGGGCGTCATGATGGTCACCGGCCTCTTCACCAGCTTCTCCTACTGGCTGCTGGAAACCTTCCCGGGCCTCGCCTTGATTGGTTAAAGTCGCTATCGGCAGTTAACATCAAAGCGCGTTACCACCCCTCAAATGACCTTAAGATTGAGCTACTCAAATGTCCGCGCAAACCCTGTTGGTTGAAACGTTCTACCACGACGTCTGGAATAAGAACGATGCTGCCAAAGCAAAGGAGATTCTCTCTCCTGATTTTCGGTTTCGCGGTTCACTTGGCCCGGAGAAAACAGGCCCGGACGGGTTTGCTGCCTACATGCAGTCGGTGCACAGCGCGCTCGGAGAGTATAGATGTCTTATCAAAGAGCTGATTGTCTCAGACAACAAGGCCGCCGCAAGAATGCTGTTTCGTGGAATTCACCGCGGCCCGTTTTTCGGTGTGGAAGCGACTGGCAAAACAATTGAATGGGCGGGTGCTGCATTCTTTGAATTTCAGGATGAAAAGATATCTCAACTTTGGGTGCTTGGAGACATAGATAGCGTGAAGGCTCAGCTTGGACTCGTCTCTCTTACTGGGCAGATGTCACCCCCTCCAGTCTAAGCTCTGGCCCCGGCTCACAAATCCGAGTATTCGAATGGAACTCAGGGACAGGCCGAGAGCGGAATGAGCAAAGAGACGGATGACAACAAGGCAGATGCGGGCGAGGGCCTGCTTTCGCGCTTCGGCACGGTACCCGACAGTTTTGCGGCTGCCACACCGCACAAACTCTACCGGGCGATGATAGTGCCTCTGCGCAGTCTCCGCCGCCAGCGCATCCTTGTGAACGATACCACCAAGATTGCCGAGATGCTCGAAAGCCGCGCTGCAGAGTTCTCCCGCCCCAAGGAAGTGCCGAAGGAGAGCTTCACGGAGCTGGGCCGCACGATTTTTGAGGCCGGGCCAGAGCAATATGCCCGCATCCGCCCGTTGGTGGAACTGGCCTACAGCCCGGCGAAGATGAAACGCTACCTTCCGCGTGTTCTCGAAGCCGGTGAGGAGGCCATCGCCCGGCTGGCAAAGGCCGAGGGGCCGGTAGATATCGCAGCCGAGATGCAGCGGCTCGCTACCGATGTCAGCCTCCGCATCGTGCTTTCGCTGAACGTCGGTGAAGGGGAGGGGGGCGAGATCGCGGCGCTTTTGCCAGACGTTGCCACCCGCATGGCGCGCACTGGCATGGTCTCTGAATTCGGGGGTAAGGATCAGCCAAAGGGCAAGGGCTCGGATGGCAAGGCGCTGGCCGCCGCCCTTGATGCCCATCTCGAAGCGCGCGTGCCCGGCATCGCGGAGTTCAAGGGGCCGGCGGATGTTGCCACGGATCTCATGCTCACCCAGCACCCCGAAACATGGGAGCGGCTCGATGCCGGTTTCGTAAGACATCAGGTAACGGCCCTTCTGGTCCACGGTTCCGAAGCGCTGGCCGCCGCCCTCTCCTGGGCACTCTACGCCACAGCGAACGATCCTGAAATAGAGGCCCGCGCAGGCATCGAGGCGCGCACGGCACTGGAGGCCACAGGCCCGCTGGAGTTCCGCACGCTCGCGCGGCTCCGTCTCATCCCAGATATCCTGAACGAGACCTTTCGCCTCTACCCACCCATCCCGCTCTTCGCCCGCCGTCCCCGTCAGGTGGAACTCGTCACTGATATTGCGGTGCGCGAGAGCGGCTTTCTCTTCATCTCGCCCTGGCATCTCGGCCGCCATGAGGCCCATTGGGAGGAGCCGGAGCGGTTCGACCCTGACCGTTGGCAGAGAAAGAGCAAGGGCACGGCACCTGGCCATCATTTCGTACCCTTCTCCGAAGGCACCCGCCGCTGCCCCGGTGCCGGCATGGCGCGGCTCGATTGCATGGCCATCCTCACGCAGATCCTCGGTACCTTCCACCTTTCGGCGCTGCCGGAGCGTATCCCAACGCCGCAACCGGGCCTCGCCCTCCGCCCGAAAGACGGGATCTGGCTCAATGTCGCAAGACGCTGAGATGGACGGCGCCGAGATGGATGGCGCGCTGGCCGAAAATGTGGCCCCCGAAGCCCGTCATCCGCAGGAAGTGCACCGCCGCCACGTCTTCTACGTGCCGGGCTTCGATCCGATGGGCGCCCGCCGCTACCGCGAGCTTTACCGCACACATGCAGGCCGCCAGGCCGATATTTCGAGCTACGAGATCGGCGTGAGCGCTGCTCCCAAACAGGCGGGCAACTATGCATGGGCTGTGACATCCGAGATTGAAGGCAAGCGCACGGAGACCACGGTCGAGTTCCTCGAATGGTCCGATCTCGTGCGCCAGACGATGAACCGCAACACAGCCCACGCGCTCTGGACATGGGCGTGGACGGGCACGTGGTTCCTCTGGTCCGGTGCCGTCTCGGCATGGGCCCGGCTCCACCGCAAAATCCTGATCCCGGGGCTTTACCCCTATCTCACCATCCTGGCCCAACTGCTGGTCGGTTTACTGGCAGGCCTTGGGGCGGGCGCGCTCGTCGTCGCCTTCGGCTTGACCACGCACGCCTTCTGGCCCGTTGCACTGGTAGCAGGCGGGGTCGCCACAACCGCAATCCTGCTCTACTTCCGCAAACGCGACCAGAAGCACTACATCTATTACCTTCTCTTCATGCTTGCCTATGCTGCGGTGCGCGCGCAGAAGCGCCCCAAGCCCATGCTCGACCGCGAAGAAGCTTTCGCCCAAAGGGTAGCCGAAGTCCTCCGTTCCGGCGCGGCCGATGAGGTGCTTGTGGTGGGCCATTCCGCAGGCGGCTATGTGGCCGTTCCCATCGTCGCCAAACTCCTGCGGATGGAAGGGCTGGATCTTGGCAAGCTCAGCCTCCTCACCCTCGCGCACGTCATCCCGCTCACCAGCTTCCTGAAGGGTGCCAGCGACATGCGGGCCGATCTCAACCTTCTCTCCAAAACGCCTGAGATCACGTGGCTCGATGTCTCCGCCCCTGGAGATGGCGGCTGCTTCCCCCTCTCCGATCCCGTGGCCACCTGCGGCGCGGCCGACGCAGATCAGATCTGGCCCAAGGTCATCTCCGCAGCCTTCACACAGACCCTCTCCGAAGAGGCGCAGGACCCGAAAGTCTTCACCTTTTTCGTGCGCCACTTCCAGTATATCTACGCCTTCGACAAGCCCACCGAGTACGATTACTTCCGCATCACCGCAGGCCCCCTCACCCTGCGCACCCGCTTTGCAGAGCGTACGACATCCCCCTCTGTTGTCCGCCGCGTCTGCACACCCTACACGAACCGGACATGAGCGATTTCATCCCTCCAATGCCGGATACACGGCCTGAAAACGCGACCATGCGCCAGCGCCTCAAGCTTGCGCACAAGGATATGTTCGCCTCACTGCCCAAACGGCTCTATTCCGCATGGATGGCGCAAACGCGCTTCCCGCTCTTTCACACCTTCCTCGTGAACGATCCGGACGTTACCAAAACCGTCCTCGAAGAACGACCGGACGATTTCCCGAAATCCGATATCATCCGCGACACACTCCACCTCCTTCTCGGCAATTCTGTTTTTGTGACGAATGGCGAGACATGGAAGCGCCAGCGCCGTATTATCGACCCGAGCTTCGAGGGTGGCCGCCTGAGAGACGTATTCCCCGCGATGGTCGAAGCAGGCCAGAACTGCCGCGACCGCCTGAAAGCGCAGGCCGATGGCAACCCGGTGGAGATCGAATACGAGACCTCTCACGCCGCTGCCGATGTCATCTTCCGCACGCTCTTCTCCCGCCCCATCGAAGACAAGAAGGCACGCGCCGTTTTCGATGCCTTCCGCAACTATCAGCGTTCCGCCCCTCTGATGACCTATACGGCGCTTCTCAAAATGCCCGATTGGGTGCCGCGCTTTCGCACCAGCCAATCCCGCACAAATGCGCAGACCATCCGCGACCTCATCACCGAAATGACGGAGATCCGCGCAGGTGAAATCGAGGCCGGCACCGCGCCAAACGACCTTGCGACCAAGATCATGATCACTGCCGATCCGCAAACAGGCGAGAAATTCGATACAGAGGAAATGGTCGATCAGGTCGCCATCTTCTTCCTTGCAGGCCACGAAACATCGGCCTCAGCACTGGCATGGACACTCTACTGCCTCGCCGCCTGCCCGGACTATCAGGAAAGGGCGGCGAAAGAGGCCCGTCAAGCATGGGATGAGACCCCGGATTTTGCCAACATGCGCAACCTCCCCTTCATCCGCGATGTCTTCCGGGAGGCCCTCCGCCTCTACCCACCCGTACCCATGATGGTGCGCGAGCCGGTGAAGCATGAGCATTTCCGCAACCGCAAGGTGGCCCGTGGCTCGCTCCTCTTTCTCTCGCCGTGGCACATGCAGCGCCACGAGAAGATGTGGGATCGCCCCCATGTGTTTGATCCGGACCGTTGGCAACAGCGCGAAACCAAAGAGGCCGCGCGCAAAGCCTATCTGCCCTTCTCCAGCGGGCCAAGGGTTTGCACGGGCGCGGGCTTTGCGATGATCGAAGGCGTCATCCTGCTGGCCCTCATCCTCCGTGATCTGAAATTCGATCTGGTGGAGGGCAAAACACCCAAACCTGTCCACCATCTTACAGTACGCTCCGAAGATGGAATCTACCTCGCAATCACAAAGCGGTAGGGCGCGCGTCCACACCCGGGCTAACGCAACACAGACATCCCTAGCTGTCGGCCTCAGATTTCATCTGCGCCAGTTCAGAAACCGAAAGGCTGCCGCAATCAGCCCCCCTGATGCCGACGCCGAGTTCCAGTTGAGTGCAGCCCGTATCCGCCAGCATGGCGTCGTCACAAGCCATCAATGGTAAAGCCAACAGGATTGGAAGCGCTGCCTTCATGGCAGCGGTCAGTGTGCAGTCCATTCTGCGTCTCCTTACTGTGGGTTTGCGCGCCTCACCTTTGAGGCGTCGGACCTTTGCAGGTCACAGTTTTAACGGAGCGGCCGTACCAATCCGTCGAAAATAATCTCACGCCACGGCAAAGCCGTCTTGTCGCATTCCTAAGTTCACCCCCCAATGCCCCATGCCACTTCTCACGCGGAGTGGCCGCGCATTGCGCCTCAGATTCTGATCGAAGCACCACGGGCAGGTCGCCCAAAAGCGGAAGGCAGAGTGTTCTCGCCTTGCGGTTCGGTACAGGCGCTTAAACACCGAATTCGGCCACTCAAGTCTGAATATCTGTCATTAATATCAAAGATATAAGCCTGAACCCAAGCCTGTCATAAACTGTTCATAAAACTGACACTCCGCATTCATGCGCGGATCAGGATATTTGCCGCGCCATCCCGCATCTTCACAGTGCGGGATCACACATCCCCAGAAATCAGAACCCGCCAAGGCAGCCCATTCCCTGCCTCCGCCACGCTTGTAAAGAGATCGCCCATGCTGCACACGCTCATCGCCCCCGAAGTCCTGATCCGTTTCACGATCAACGCTGCAGCCATGTCCGTCCTCATTTTTGGCCTCTACTACGCCCGCTACCGCGATAAGGAGCTCGTCACCGCAGCCTCGATGTTCAACGTTTTCGCGTTTGGCGTCCTCACGGTCCTCTCAGCGGTGGAATTCAGCCTTGCTGCAGGCTTCGGCCTCTTCGCGATCCTTGCGCTCTTCACCCTCCGCTCCGAACAAATCTCAAAGGTCGAGATCACCTATTTCTTCGGCTCCATCGCCATCGCCGTGATCTGCTCGATTCAGGGCACAGAGCTGCCGTTCGTCGCTGTTGTCATCGGGATCGTCATCGCTGGCGCCTACATCCTCGATCACCCGCGCCTCCTCAAATCAGCAGACGGCGTGAAAATCACTCTCGACAAGATCGAGGCGCACGCGCTCTCGCACCCCGAAGCAATGCGCAAGGATCTCTCGCGCAGGTTGGGTGTGGAGGTGATGTCCTACCAGATCACCGCGCTCGATTACATCAATGATCTCGCGCGCATCAACGTCTTCTTCCGCAAACCCGCAAGTTCAAAGGAACAGCAAAATGGATCCGCAGATCGCGCAGACACTCTCATCCTTCAGCACCCTCAGCCTTGAGGATCTGAACGCGAAGGCGGCCATGCTGGAGCGGCAGGATAACAAGTACATCCTGCCTGCCGCCACCTTGCTGCCGGCCCTGAAGGATTTCTCCGCGCATTTCGATGTGCTTGAAATAAAGGGCAAACGCGCCTTCACCTACGCCACGCGCTACTTTGATGATGCGGGCCTCCGGGGCTATTACGATCATCATCAGGGCCGCCGCAAACGCTGCAAGGTGCGCGTGCGCAACTATGTGGATGCGGGCTTCAGCTACCTCGAAGTGAAGCTCAAGGATAAGCGGCAGATCACCGTAAAAAGGCGCCTGCCCGTAGAGAATCCGGCCAATCCGCTCTGTGATCGCTCCATGGCCTTTATCGAGCAGAACTACAAAGCGCTCTACAATGAACGCTTCGGCAAAACGCTGCGCCCGGTGATCGCGATGCAGTATGAGCGTATCACGCTGGTGGCCCGGCAGGGCGGCGAGCGCATGACCATCGATACCAGCCTCCACTTCTCCTCCGAAGGCCGGACCCGCACGGTGGAACCGGCGATGTTCATCATCGAGACGAAGTCAGCCCGTGGCAACGGCATCGCCGATAAGATCCTGCGCGCGCGCCACCTCCATCCCACGAAAAGCTGCTCAAAATACTGCATCGGCATGGCCAGCATGGGCCATGTCTCGCGCCGCAACCGCTTTCTCCCGGCCCTCAAAAGGCTTGGCCTTGAGGCACCTCTCGCGGCCTGAGAGGGGGAGAAGCACCGCGTCCCATGCTTCCCGGGGCGCGGTGCAGCTCTCCGAAACCGAAGAAAGGCAAGCCACTGCCCCTTTTTGTGTCTATAGCGTTTCGACTTTAACTTGAGACACCCCTCGTCGTTTTTCGCATTCGAGCCAAAGGCGAGAGGCAGCGAAAAGCGATTCAAGTTTAAGTCAAAACGCTTTAGTGCGGCTACTGCGTGAAATAATCAGCCCCGCAAATCTCAGACCAGCGTTTGCTTTTCACCGGCCTCATCGGCGGTGGCTGCGGCGGGGAGGGAATGGGCGGCGCCTTGATCAGCCCCTTCAATGGCCGTGCCTGCTTCATCGGCCTCAAGGGGCCATCGGTCGCGTTGGCGGAAAAGAGGGTGGGGTGGTTGCTCCGGTCATGCAGCCATCCCCGCTCCAGCCAGCCAAGGAACCGCCCGCTGAACCCGAAAACCCGGTCCTCCCGAAGATAGGCCACAGGCTTGCCGTCCCATAGATAGAGCGTCTTGCCGTCCGGCAAGAAACACGCAGCCTTCCCGGCATTGTCGAAAAAATCCACAGCGTCACACCCTTTTGCTCGCCCCTCCAATAGCGGCTCATGGTGAACAACAGGCTAACAAATTGAACCGGCCCGCGCCCCGCAGCAGGATGAGCATCACTCCACAGCCGTCTCGGAAGCACGCGCGAACACAAACAGCCGGATCGCCGAGGCCAATCCGCACTCCACACCGCGCGCCTCGTCGATCTCAGCGGCAAGGGCGTTGATCGGCTTCCCGTCCTCCCCGGCAATCGCGACGAATGCCTTCCAGTATGGGTCCTCAAGGCTCACCGATGTCCGATGCCCCCGCAGCGTGAGGGAGCGTTTTTTCGGGCGCGCATCGGAGAAATCGAGGTTGGAGGTATCAAGCTTAATCATCTTCGCGCTTGTGCTCTTCAAGCCGCGCTGTATCGGCCTTGGCTGCGGCAACGCCTGCCTTGTCCGATGCTGAAAGACGCGCGGCGTGTGTCACAGCTTCACTTTCCCGGCGCTTTGCAGCCCGTGCCGCAACCTTCCGTGCCTGTCTGAGATTAATCACCTTAGCCATTCTGCCACACTACCCGGTTCGCCCTTGATCAAAAGCACCTTACCGCCAAAAGCCCGATAGCGCCAACGGCGCAACACGCTTTTGGTGGTTCGGGTTTGAGGAGAAACGCGTTAGCGCAATGCCCGCGCCTCGGCGGAGGTCAGGGCAGGCCGCACGACCGGCATATCCATATCAAGGGCCACCGCCCGCACCTCAGCGCGCGTGGCCTCCGACATGCTGTCCAGTGCCGTCTCGCCAAGTTGCAGGCTCTCGCTCCAGCACCCCTCTGCGCGCAGCAATTCGTGGTCTTCGAACATCAGGTGCCAATACGTCACAGCCGCTACCGGCGCGCCCACAATCGTTTCCTCGTTCACCAAATCGCGCGCTGCAACCAGCACTTCATCCGTTCCGAACAGCGCTTGGGCCTGCCAGCCCTGCACCAGCATCCGGTGTGCCGGCGAGACGCGCAGATCATGCGTGTTGCCCAGCCAGCTTCCCTTCCGGAACAGCACCGGTTGCTGAGCCTCGCGCGGCAAGATTGTTGAACACCCGACCCAGAGCAGAGGCTTGAAGCCCCGCAGTGTGCGCACCTCGTCACCCGGCTGAAGATCTTCGACAGCGCGCACTCCCGCTGCTGTCTCAATGCGCGTGCCGCTGACAAAGCAGATCAGATCGCCTTCAATCACCAGATTATCGAAAAATATGGTCTCGCCCGAAGCGTTGGTATCCGAGCTCACCACAAGCTGTGCGAAAGTGGCACCCGCAGGCAGATCGAAAGAGATCGTCTGAAACTCTTCACTCGCCGCCTCAAGCTCGCTTTCGCCAAAATCAACAAGAAGCTCTTCACCACTGTCGGTGAGCAGGGTCACCTGAAAGCTATCATTCGCCTCATAACCGGTGTCAGAGACAAAGACCGAAAAAGAGACGGTCACATTCTCATAGTTAGAGACATCGACTTCCTCGAAAGTCAGCTCCAGGAGGCCATCCGGATCACCGAACACATATCCCGCATTTCCGTCCGCCCAATCCGTAAATTCGCCCTGGGCACCCGCCGTCGCAACCCCCAGCGTATCGGCATCGGAGGCCTGCACCGCAGCGCGTGTGCCGGTCAGCGTCGCGGTATAGGCGATGCCGGTCGGGTCAGCGCCGGTTGATTCTACAACACCACCCGCCTGATTGGAGAGCTCCACCGTCGAACCAAGCGTCGTCTCCGGGGTAATGTAACCGTCTGCGCCGGTCTGCGCCGTCTCGTTCTCAAAGCTCTGCGATGCGATCACTGCCATGCTCTATCCCCTCGGTCGCAAAAACACGAAGCCCGGCGCTTGTCCCAGACGCCGAGCACATTGCATTGTCGGTGCGAAGAGCTCTCAACGCAAGGTTGAGTTTTCTTGGAATGCGAATTTGGCGATATGTCGCAGGCCGATGCACGCCACCCCGGTAAGGGCGTTTTCCAGCTGCTGGTTTGCACGACCAAGGCGCAGGGGCGAGGTAATGGATCCGATGACCTCAGAGGTCATGGTTTCGGTTACCTCCGGCCTGGCAAGGATATGTCAGGGGTATCAGCGCCGAAAAGTCGCCCTCTCGCCATACCAAACCCATACCAAAACGGTACCAAACCCATACGCCATTCTGGCGCTGACTATTTCGGCCCGATCATGTCTTTCGGCTGCACAACACGATCAAAAGTGGCCTCATCCACAAAGCCCAAGGCGATCGCCTCTTCCTTTAAAGTGGTGCGGTTTTTGTGCGCCGTCTTGGCCACCTTCGTTGCGTTGTCATAGCCAATCTCAGGCGCCAGAGCCGTCACCAGCATCAGGCTTTCCCACATCAGTTTGGAAATCCGGTCTTCATCCGCTTCGATCCCCGCAACGCAATTGTCGGTGAAAGCAACGCTTGCATCGCCGAGAAGCTGTATAGATTGCAACACGTTATAGGCCATCATCGGCTTGTAGACATTCAGCTCAAAATGCCCCTGACTGCCCGCAAAGCCAACGGCCGCATCATTGCCCATCACCTGCGCACACACCTGGGTCAGGGCCTCACACTGCGTCGGGTTTACCTTGCCCGGCATGATGGAGGAACCGGGCTCGTTCTCCGGCAGCATCAGCTCGCCCAGCCCGCAGCGGGGGCCGGAGCCGAGCAATCGAATGTCGTTAGCAATTTTGAAAAGACTTGCTGCTACAGTCTTCAATGCGCCTGAAATTTCCACCAAAGCATCATGCGCAGCAAGTGCTTCGAATTTGTTCGGTGCGGTAACGAATGGGTAACCCGTGATTTTTGCCATGTTGGCGGCGACCATCTCGCCCCAGCCCTTTGTCGTGTTCAGGCCCGTTCCAACAGCTGTACCCCCCTGCGCCAACGGATAGATATTGCCAAGCGCGGCTTTCACCCGGGCAATTCCCTGCTCCACCTGAAACGCATATCCACCGAATTCCTGGCCCAGTGTCAGCGGCGTCGCGTCCTGCGTATGCGTGCGACCAATCTTGATAATATCCTGAAAAGCCTCAGACTTTTTTGCAAGTTCATTGTGCAGCTTCTCCAATCCAGGCAGCAGAACCTCATGTGTGCTTGTGGCCACAGCGATATGCATCGCCGTCGGAAACGTGTCGTTCGAGCTTTGCCCCATGTTGCAATGATCGTTCGGGTGAACCGGATCTTTGGAGCCGATCTCGCCCCCAAGCATTTCAATCGCACGGTTCGCGATCACTTCATTTGCGTTCATATTGCTCTGCGTGCCGGAACCTGTCTGCCAGACCACCAGCGGAAAATTGTCATCAAATTTCCCCGCCACAACCTCAGCCGCCGCCGCCTGAATGGCCTCCCCAACCTTCGGCTCCAGCTTGCCGAGCGTCACATTCGCCTCCGCACAGGCCTGTTTTATCACGCCCAAAGCCCGCACAATCGCAATCGGTTGCTTTTCCCAGCCGATCGGAAAATTGATAATGCTTCTCTGGGTTTGCGCGCCCCAATACTTGTGGCTGGGCACCTCCAAAGGGCCAAAACTGTCGGATTCGGTGCGGGTTTCGGCCATGGGAACATCCTCTGAAAGCTGCGTTGCGCCTGCTATACCGCGCCCCGCCAGCCTTGCCAATTCCCGTCAGTGCTTGCGGAACGTATCGAGGCTCACAACATCGCCGCCGGGGGCCTTGGCAGGTTCGTCCTCAGCGATTTCCTCATCCTTGTCCACTGGCTCCAGCACAATATCCTCGTCGCCCTCCCCATCCTCCTGCGCGTCAAAGCGCAGGCCGAATTCTACAGAGGGATCGACAAAAGTCTTAATGGAATCAAAGGGCACCACCAGAATCTCGGGACTGTCCGAGAAGTTCAATGTAATCGAAAACCTGTCTGCCAGGACCGTGAGATCCGCAAACCAATGCTGGATCACAATCGTCATCTCATCAGGGTAACGTTCCTTGAGATAGGGGGCGATATCCACACCGGGATGATGCGTATCAAAGGTGATAAAGAAGTGATGCTCACCCGGCAAGCCATCATCGGCCACGGATTGCAGCACTTCTGCCATAAGGCCACGCATTGCCTTATGCATCAACTGACCGTAGTGGAATCGGTCGTTCATCAAAATCCCCCAGTATCCCGTTTACCATACCCCAATTCTCCGGCAACGAAAGGCCGGGCAGGGGGTTCTTTGCATAAAATGAAGGGGATAAGTGCAGGCTTCTGTTGCCAGGTGCCTGCGAACCCCGCCTAACGCTGCAAAGCGCTAGGGCTTAGATTTCGATATTTCGCACAGCTTACGCTGCGAGAGCCATCGGAGCTTTGTTGTCATTTGCAACTAGCTTAAATGAACCGATAACGGTGGCATCCCGCCGAGTGAAAGCTAACATCTTTAGACGTCCGTCGATCCTATTTCGGCCCCTCGCACCCCCAAATGAAGGGTTTTTGGTGGAGCCGCCGGGTACCGCCCCCGGGTCCGATCCGCTTATTACATGCGCGTTTATCACCGTAGTCCCTTGCGGGACTCCTTTAAGATAGGGATGAACGCGGCAATTGAAAAGGGGTGATTGCTGTTACCCTTTTCTTAAAACTTTTGCCGTAGTTTACGCAAATTAGCTGCGGATCTGATAACCGGTTTTGAAAATCCACCAGATTACACCGAGGCAGGCAAACAGGAATATGAAAATAAACCCGAGGCTCAGCCAGACGTTCACGTCTGAAACTTCATAAAAGCTCCAGCGAAAGCCGCTGATCAGGTAGAGCACCGGGTTGAAATACGTCACCGTCTGCCAAACCGGAGGCAGCATTGCCACCGAGTAGAAGCTGCCGCCGAGAAACACCATCGGCGTAATCACAAGAAGCGGCACGAGTTGCAACTGCTCGAAGTTCTTGGCCCAGATACCGATGATAAAGCCGAGCAGGCTGAACGAGATGCAGGTGAGCACCAGAAAGAGCGCCATCACAAACGGATGCTCTATGCGGAGATCGACAAAGAAGCCGGCGGTGCCCAGGATGATCATCCCGATAATGAACGCCTTTGTGGCCGCAGCGCCCACATAACCGATCACGATCTCAAGAAACGACACAGGCGCTGAGAGAAGCTCGTAGATCGTGCCTATGAACTTCGGAAAATATATGCCGAAAGATGCGTTGGAAACCGCCTGCGTCAGCAACGAAAGCATGATCAGACCCGGCACGATAAACGCTCCATAGCTCACACCTTCAACCTCCTCGATCCGGCTGCCGATAGCCGCACCAAACACCACGAAATAAAGCGATGTGGAAAGCACAGGTGAGATGATGCTCTGCGCCAGCGTGCGCCAGGTACGCGCCATCTCAAAGATATAGATTGCCTTGATCGCGTGCCAGTTCATGCCTTTTCCTTCACCAGCCCCACGAAGATTTCCTCGAGGGAGCTTTGCCGCGTCTCGATATCTTTCAACCGCATTCCGGCGGCTGCAAGATCAGCCAGAAGCGCTGTGATTCCTGTACGATTTCCCGTTGTTTCATAGGCATAGCGCAGTTTATTGCCATCATCCTCAATCGTCAGGTCATAACTCGCAAGGCTCTCGGGAAGGGCAAGAACGGGCTCCTGCAGTTCAATCTGAAGCTCCTTCTGTCCCAGTTTCCGCATCAGGTCGGCCTTCTCCTCAACCAGTAGTATTTCGCCCTTGTTGATCACGCCCACCCTGTCGGCCATCTCTTCGGCTTCCTCGATGTAGTGTGTCGTCAGGATGATCGTAACACCTTCGGCGGCAAGGGATTTCACCACCTCCCACATGTCTTTTCGAAGCTCGACATCAACACCCGCAGAAGGCTCATCCAGAAACAGAATACGCGGCTCATGGCTCAGCGCCTTGGCAATCAGTACCCGCCTTTTCATGCCGCCCGAGAGCGTGCGGATCTGGCTGTCTTTCTTATCCCAAAGTGAAAGGGAACGCAGGATCTTTTCAATCACCGCCGCATCATGGCTCTTCCCGAAGAGCCCGCGCGAGAAGGAAACAGTGTTCATTACCGTCTCGAAAGGCTCGATGGTCAACTCCTGTGGCACCAGCCCTATCAGGCTTCGCGCACCCCTAAAGTCTTTCTGGCTGTCAAAGCCGCCCACATCTATCGTCCCGCTTGTGGGTAGCGTGATCCCGCAAATGGTTGAAATCAGAGTGGTTTTCCCGGCTCCGTTCGGCCCCAATAGCGCGAGAATCTCACCCTCTCTGATCTGAAGGGAAACATCCTTCAGCGCGGTAAAACCGCCTTCGTAGATTTTGGAAACGTTGGAGACGCGGATAATCGCAGACATGATGGAAGCCTTTGGAAATGCCAGCGCACTTTAGCCAAGGCTTGCTGAGTTGCAACCGCGATCAGCCCTGCTCAAGAAGATCGCGTGACAGTGGAGTGCCGCGTGGGATATCCACCCGCGCGCGTTGTCCCAGCACCTTTGGCATCTCAGCAGGTGATAGGCCAAAACCGGGGCGGATAGAGCGGATGTTGCTTTTGTTCAAAACGTCACCCGCCGCAATATCCGCCACCACATAGAGCGACCGTCGGAACCGGACAGAACCTTGCTCAGCCTCGGCCCGCTCATATGTCACCGCCCCGATAGCCGCGTGCGCATGGTGGCAATCCTCCACCAGAGCCTTGAACTCTTTGGGTTCCATCGAGAAAGCGGCATCCGGCCCGCCATCTGAACGGGCAAGCGTAAAGTGCTTTTCCACCACTGATCCTCCTAGTGCGACGGAGGTGACAGCCGCCGCGCTGCCCATCGTATGATCCGAAAGGCCGGAGACGCAGTCGAACGCTTCACCCAGATGCGGGACGGTAGCTAAATTCGCCTGCTCAATCGGAGCTGGGTAGGAGCTGATACAATGCAGCAGTATCAACTCATCACAACCATTCGCGCGCGCCGTAGTCACCGCCGCCTCAATCTCCGCCAGGTTCCCCATACCGGTGGAAATGATCATCGGCTTGCCCTTGGCGGCAACCGCAGCAATGAGCGGCAGGTCGATGATCTCAAAGGAGGCTATCTTGTAAGCCGGTGCATCCAGTCCCGCCAAAAGCTCCACCGCAGACTCGTCGAAGGGTGTCGAAAAGAGCGTCACACCCAGTTCTTTCGCTCTTGCAAACAAGGGAGCGTGCCACTCAAAAGGCGTTTGTGCTTCGCCATAGAGATCGTAGAGCTTGCGGCCGTCCCACAACCCTCCCTCAATCATGAAATCGGGGCTGTCATGGTCAATCGTGATCGTATCGGGCGTGTAGGATTGCATCTTGATCGCATCCGCGCCAGTGGCCGCTGCTGCATCGAGCAGCTTCAGCGCACGATCCAACTGGCCGTTATGGTTGCCGGAAATCTCGCAGATCACATAAGGCCGATGATCCGGACCAATCGGGCGGCCGTTTATGGTGACGGTTCGTGTCATCACAGTATCCTCATCCATTCAGTGCAGTGCGCAATGTCTCCACCACGAAGTCCTGTTCATCAACGGTAAGAGCGGGGAACATTGGTAGAGAGATGGCGCGGCGATAGTAAGCTTCGGCGTTGGGGCAATATCCATCGGCAAAGCCGCGTTGTCGGTAGAAGGGCTGCAAATGCACGGGGATATAGTGAAGGTTCACAAGGATTTCGGCCTCTCGCATGTGCCGAAAAACCGCCTTGTGCTGATCTTCTGGCACGAGAACGGGGTAGAGGTGCAGCGCAGAGCGGCTCTCGGGCTCCGGGGCGGGAAGCTGCAGAGGCAAATCGGCAAGCAGCGTATCATAGCGTCGCGCAAGCTCATGCCTTCGGTCGATAAATTCCGTGAGCCGACGCATCTGGCTGGCACCGAGAGCAGCCTGGATATCTGTCATCCGGTAATTCCAGCCGAGTGTGATCTGCTGATAATACCATGGCCCATGGCTTGGTTCTGTCATCTCCGTAGGATCGCGCGTGATGCCATGGCTTCGCAACAATTCCATCCGGCGCGCGAGCGCCGGGTCGTTTGTTACTGCGGCCCCACCTTCACCAGTTGTAACTATCTTCACAGGATGGAAGCTGAAGACTGCTATATCGGCAAAGCGCCCGTCGCCAACCGGCCCAGCCTGATAAGTGGCGCCGATGGCGTGGCTGCTGTCGGAGAGGATTTTGAAACCGTAGGTATCAGCCAGCCTTCGCAGGCCAGCCATATCGCAGGGGCGCCCACAAAGATCGACCGGGATGACAACCTTGGGCAGGTGCCCCTTAGCTCTGGCGCTTTCAAGCTTTTCTTCCAGGGCCGGTACGGAAATCGTCCAGGTCTCGGCATCTGTATCCACAAAGTCGATATCCGCACCGCAGTAAATGGCAGCATTGGCCGACGCTACAAAGGTGTTCGGAACCGTCCACACCATATCTCCGGGCCCCACACCGAGGGCCGCGCATCCAATGTGCAGCCCTGCTGTGGCGGAACTAACAGCCACCGCATGTGTGGCTCCGGACGCTGTGCGCACGGCCTCCTCAAATTGCGGAACAGCGGGTCCCTGCGTCAGAAAATCAGAACGCAGAACGTCGGCGACTGCTGCGATATCATCCTCTGTGATGTTCTGGCGTCCGTAGGGTATCACGCGCTTTTGCCCTCAGCCTCATAGTCGGCGATCAGGTCTCGCAGTTGCCCCACGCTCAGGAAATCTGGGTTTGAGCCACTATCATATGCATACCCGGGCTTCACAGGCTGGCCACCCTTGAGCTTGGCATATTCGTCGGAAGTATACTGGCCTGCGCTTGGTAGAATGGCAAAATACTGGCCGAGATCAACCGTGTTGAAGCTGTCGGATGCGGTGATCATCTCTTCATGGATCTTCTCGCCCGGGCGGATGCCGACAACGGGCTTCTCGCAGTCGGGCCCGATGGCCTCTGCCACATCGGTTATCCGGTAGGAGGGGATTTTCGGCACGAAGATCTCGCCACCTTCAGCGTTTTCCAATGCCCAGAGCACCATATCCACGCCTTCGCGAAGGCTGATATTGAAGCGTGTCATTGCCGTATCTGTAATCGGCAAAGATCCTGTTTCCTTTCGGGCTAGAAAGAACGGAATTACCGAACCGCGGCTGCCCATCACATTTCCGTAGCGCACAACCGAAACCTTCAGATCACGGGCGCCGATTATGTTCATGGCTGCGGTGAAAAGCTTGTCGGAACAAAGCTTTGTGGCGCCATAGAGGTTGATCGGCGCTGCCGCCTTATCGGTAGAAAGCGCTACGATACGCGAGACGTCGGCATCAAGCGCCGCTTCAATCACGTTGTTGGCGCCAAGCACGTTCGTTTTAATGCATTCGAAGGGGTTGTACTCGGCTGCGGGCACCTGCTTGAGTGCTGCCGCATGGATCACGATATCCACGCCTTCAAAAGCACGATTCAGGCGGGAAGGGTCCCGCACATCCCCTATAAAGTAGCGCAGACACTTGTGTTCTTCTGTGCTGAACACCTGGGCCATTTCAAACTGCTTGAGTTCATCCCGAGACAGGATGATCAGGCGTCGAAGGTTGGGCTGTGTTTCCAGTATACGCGCGACGAACGCCCGCCCAAAGGAGCCTGTTCCCCCGGTGATCAACATGCTTTTGCCGCTCAAATCCACAGTCTTAACTCCAGTTCTTGGCCGTTCCGCACAAGCCATATTGAATTCCATTCCTGCCGTCTACCGCAGGATGGTTGCGTCCGTACTGCCGCCGGGCATAGTGTCTCTCACGCCCAAGTGGCATGAGAACTGGTAAATAGGACACGCCATGAATTGGGCCGTTATTCCAGCACGCGGGGGCAGCAAACGCATCCCTCGCAAGAACATCCGACCATTTTGCGGCAAACCAATGATCGCTTGGGTGATTGAAGAATTGCAAAGATCCGGATGCTTTGAGCGGATCATCGTCTCAACGGATGATCAGGAAATTGCAGATATATCAGCTCGGCTTGGAGCAAATGTGCCCTTTGTGCGCCCTGCCGATCTCTCGGATGACATGACAGGAACAACAGATGTCATCGCCCACGCGGTAGAGTGGGCACTGGAAAATGGGCACTCTCTTGACTACGTGACCTGCGCTTACGCGACAGCGCCATTTCTGCGGAGCGAAGACATTCAATTGGGGCATGAAAAGATGCGGCTGGGTGGTTGGGATTATGTATTCTCGGCCACAGCTTTTGCATCACCGATAGAGCGTGCGTTCAGACTTGAAGCCGATCAAAGCGTGGCGATGGACAATCCGGAGATGTTCCCTGTGCGCTCCCAGGATCTGCGACCAGCATATCATGATGCGGCTCAATTCTATGTGGGGCGACCAGAAGCCTGGCGCGAGCGGAGGAAGCTATTCTATCAAAGATCGAGTGCTGTTGTGCTCCCCTCATGGCGCGTACAGGACATTGACACGATGGAGGACTGGCAGAGAGCTGAACTCATGTTCGAGAGTCTCGGGTTCCAAGTACGCGATGATCGCTGAATGAGTGTGGTTGGCATTCAACCCGTCCTGCCATTCAGTTCGGCCCCGAGAAACGCGGACTTACCGTCCAGAGCGAAGAATAGGCACGTCTCTCTTCGGGAGTTCGATTTTAGCTACCGAAAGAAACGCCTCAACATCTGAACCGGCACCGACCTGACCTTGGAAGCCTGTTGTGATCTCGCCGGCGAAAAGCGCCACGTTTTCATGAATGTTTACCGTACGACCAAGACCAGCGGACGCCAGCGCGGCAACCCTTTGAGCCGGTTCTGTCGGCTGGTTCTCTCTTCTCACAGGTGCTGTTGGCACAGAAGGCGCTGGTGCAAGGCCGCCGGATTGACGCTCAGGCAATGTTCTGCTTCCTATCACATCACCATCCAGAATCTTTTGCAGCGCATCTGCATCTTGCGGGATCGGCAGTTTTGTAAGGCTTTGACGTGGCCTCCGGGGTGTCGGAGTAACTGCGGTCTCCGAACCGACAGCGCGGCCGATACCCTCTGGCCTGCGCCGTTGTGTTGGCAAGCTATCTGTTGCTGACGATATCGTCACGGCACCGAGCACAGTTCCGTCATCAAGTTGGTCAGCTGCGGCCGTTACGACCTCGGTCTCGGAGCAGTCATCATTCTTGGCCTCTTCCTCATCCAGAATACGGATGCGGACATTTTCCAAAAGGGCGTTGATCTTGCTTTCGTCCACAGTCTCGCTGAGAGCTGCGTTCAAGTCTTCCTGGCTTTCGATCGGACCATCATCGGTCCGTATCGTTTTCGCCTGACTACGCGTCCCGCAGGGATCAACGGTGCTCTTTTGAGCAGGAACTTGCTTCGGTGCGGCGTTGGACGGACGGACCACGGTTTGAGCCGAGCTGATCCCTCCAAGCTGGCGACTGCGCAAGCTCCGCTCAGCTGGCGCAGCGCTTGGAGAAAAGACCAGTGGGCGGCGCGTTCCGCTACTGCCGCCTGTAGCGGAAGAATTCTTGGTGTTCGTGCTCATCCGGGTCTGCGTTCCGCGATCCGGGTTCATGATGTCCGCTACATCAACATCGTACCCGACCCCTTTGTTCAGACCGGAATAGCCAGGCGCGGTTTCTGTTTCGCCTTCGTCCGAGGCAGATGTTGGTTCAGCACCTCCCAAAGTTCCGCCGTCTTCGCCGTCTTTGCCCACGGCATATGCATCAAGGGTTTCCTGACTGGAGGGATCTTCCAAGGCGATCTGCACATCTTTCGTACGGGATTGAGTACCCGAATTGATCAGTGCGACAACTGGAATTGAAAACAGCCCAACGATAGCAGCCGCGACCACCCACTCGCTTGCCGTTGACCCCCTCTCATCCGACAGAAAGCGCCATTCGGTGCCTCTGTGTCTGGACGATAACTCAAACATCAATCTTTACCTTCGAACAAATTGCGCGAACACTGCGCAGGTGATGGTTACTGGTGCTGATAAGCAGATCATACATCAGTGTAAAAAAATTGTTAACGGTTAACCAAACCTGTACAGGATTTGCCTCCGGAAAATAAACTCTGTAATTCCAAAGGCTTGTGGTGAATGCCACTATCCTAGCACATTGCGCCCCCAACTTACCATACGGTCGCCCAGATCTAGACATATTCCCTAACGTCAACATTTGCCGATTTATCGATTAAATTCAATGTGTTAAAGGGATGCTCAGCTTCCTTTGAATGTGTTTACTATAAAACAATTTTTACGCAAATTTTTACGCTAGTTTGAAAATCGCGCATGACAAGGGCCCCTTGAGTTGCGTTCCGCAAGTTTACTTCGCTTTTGAAGCTTTAGGTGTGAGGCATTTTGTGCCTTTTGCGCTTGCTGTGTTGACGTCGGTCTGGAGGCAGAATACTCAACGATGTGCAAAGCGAGAACGGTTTGTGCGGTCGGGTGATATGCAGAGGAGGAAAGTGCTTTGGACGAACTTCTGAGAGAATATCTGCCAATCCTCGTTTTCCTTGGGCTGGCGATCGCTCTGGGTCTGGTTCTGATGTTGTCTGCGGTGATTGTTGCTGTGCGCAATCCGGATCCTGAAAAAGTAAGTGCTTACGAATGCGGATTTAACGCTTTCGATGACGCACGCATGAAGTTTGATGTGCGATTTTACCTCGTTTCGATACTCTTCATCATTTTTGATCTTGAAGTTGCATTTCTTTTCCCTTGGGCAGTGAGCTTCGGAGCAGTGGGTGTCTTCGGCTTCTGGTCGATGGTGGTCTTTCTCGGAGTGCTGACCGTTGGGTTTATCTACGAATGGCGCAAAGGAGCCCTGGAATGGGAGTAGTCGCAGGCGCTAGCACTGCTGGGGCGGACAAAGACGTTGCTACCGCAGCCTTGAATTCTGAGTTGCAGGACAAGGGCTTTCTTCTGACCTCGACAGAGGACATCATCAATTGGGCGCGCACGGGCAGTCTCCATTGGATGACGTTTGGTTTGGCCTGCTGCGCTGTAGAAATGATGCACACCTCCATGCCGCGCTATGATCTGGAGCGCTTTGGGACGGCACCGCGTGCTTCGCCCCGACAGTCCGATCTGATGATCGTCGCTGGAACACTGACCAACAAGATGGCCCCAGCGCTTCGCAAGGTTTATGACCAGATGCCGGAGCCACGGTATGTCATCTCGATGGGCTCTTGCGCCAACGGTGGTGGATACTACCACTACAGCTATTCCGTGGTGCGTGGATGCGACCGTATCGTGCCGGTGGATATCTATGTCCCCGGTTGCCCGCCAACCGCCGAAGCGCTGCTTTACGGTATTCTCCAACTTCAGCGCAAGATCCGCCGTACAGGGACCATCGCCCGCTGATGGCATTGCAAGAGGGATGTGACTTGAATGTCTGATGCGTTGATCGATCTCAGCCAGGCCATTGCAACTGCACAGGATGATGCGTTGATAGAAGCGTCCATCGTCAGGGGCGAACTTGTTGCGCTGGTCTCACCATCCGCCGTTGTCGAGTTTGTGACTTTTCTGAAAAATGATGCAAACTGCCAATTCACCACGCTTATCGATATCACTGCAGTGGACTATCCGGATCGCGAGCGTCGGTTTGATGTTGTCTATCACTTCCTCTCAATGACGCAGAACCAGCGCATTCGCGTAAAGCTTCCGGTGCGTGAGGGGGAAATCGTACCGTCAATATCTGAAATCATTCCGGCAGCCAATTGGTTTGAGCGAGAAGTCTTTGATATGTATGGTATATTGTTCTCAGGCCATCCTGATTTGCGAAGAATTCTGACAGACTACGGCTTTCGCGGCCATCCGCTCCGTAAGGATTTTCCGACCACGGGCTATGTCGAGGTACGGTACGATGAGGCGGAGAAGCGTGTGATCTATGAGCCGGTAGATCTGGTTCAGGAGTATCGTCAGTTCGATTTCATGAGCCCCTGGGAGGGTGCAGAGTACATTCTGCCCGGTGACGAACTAGCAAAGGAAATCTAGCCTGATATGGCAATGGAAGACGATATTGCTGTTGTTGATGATCATGCGCCCGGGCAGAGTATCAAGGTGCCAGATGATCCCGCTCGTCATGCCTGGCGGCAATATGTCGGATCCACGGGCTCGCATGAACTTGCTGAGGATGCGTCCTATGTTTTTGGGCTTGGTGCGCAGAAGGCGGGTTCCACATGGCTTTTTGAGTATCTCAAAAAGCACCCACAGTGCCACGGGGCGCAACGCAAGGAGGTACACTACTTCTCGCAGCCGTATCATCCAGATCTCAAAGGTTTTGAGGTGCGATTTCTGAACCGCATTGCCAGGCGTGGAAAGCTATTTCTGGGGGCTAACGAGCCAGATAAAGCCATTTTGGGCGCCAAAATGCTCGATGATGCGCTTTGGCGGTCGATGTTCCCAGTTGGCGCTGATGGATATGCCGGGTATTTCCGGTATCTTTCGCGTGGCTATAAAGGGCAGGAGTGTATCTGCGATATCACGCCAGCCTACGCGATTGTGGAGCGGGATATGCTGGCCGAAATGCATAGACTGGTTCCGCGCTCGCGTTTCGTTTTCTTTATGAGAGATCCGGTGGACCGGCTTTGGTCTCAGTCCAGAATGCGTGGCTTCAAGAAGAAGCAACAGGCACTGGAGAAGGCTTTGGCTGTGAGTGCCAAGTTTTTTAAGGACGAGCTAAAGAGCTTTGATGTGAACATTCCTTCGCGGAATAACTACCTGCTTACATTGAAGTTTCTTGAAGAGGCGGTACCGACTGAGAACGTCTTTACTGCCTTTTTCGAGACTTTTTTCGAGCAGCAGAACATTTCAGGGCTTTCCGATTTTCTGGGAATTGAGCGTGTGGAGGGTGGGTTCGACAAGCGTGTGAATGCGAGCCTTGGACAATCCGATCTTCCGCCCGAACTTGCTAAGGCTGGTGCTAGGGTTCTTGCGCCGGTTTACGAGGACGCTTTTGAGAGATTTGGGGATGCTGTGCCTGAAAGTTGGCACAAGAGCTATGAGGCTGGCAAATGATGGACGATGGAAACATGGGCGGCCTTCCCGGCGCGCCAGCAGAGCAGAAGATCCGTAATTTCAACATCAATTTCGGGCCGCAACATCCTGCAGCACATGGAGTTTTGCGGATGGTGCTGGAGCTGGACGGCGAGATTGTAGAACGCTGTGATCCGCATATCGGGCTTTTGCATCGCGGCACAGAAAAACTGATGGAGAGCCGGACATATCTGCAAAACTTGCCCTATTTTGATCGGCTCGACTATGTAAGCCCGATGAACCAAGAGCATGCCTGGTGCCTCGCGATTGAGCGTTTGACGGGCACGGATGTGCCGCGCCGCGCCAGTTTGATCCGTGTGCTCTACTGCGAAATTGGGCGTATTCTCAACCACTTACTCAATATCACAACACAGGCGATGGACGTTGGTGCGCTCACTCCGCCGCTCTGGGGATTTGAGGAACGCGAGAAGCTTATGGTGTTCTATGAGCGGGCTTGTGGGGCTCGGTTGCATGCGGCTTATTTTCGGCCGGGCGGGGTGCATCAGGATCTTCCGGATGATCTGATTGAGGATATCTTTGCTTGGACGGAGACGTTTCCGGCGGCTTTGAAGGATATTGAAGACCTGCTGACGGAGAACCGGATCTTCAAGCAGCGCAATGTGGATATCGGCGTTGTGAGCCAGCAGGATGCGCTGGATTACGGCTTCTCGGGCGTGATGGTGCGGGGCTCCGGCATGGCCTGGGATCTGCGGCGGGCGCAGCCCTATGAGTGCTATGACGAGATGGACTTTCAGATCCCCGTTGGCAAGAATGGCGACTGCTATGATCGCTATCTTTGCCGGGTAGAAGAGATGCGTGAGAGCCTGAAGATCATGCGCCAATGCCTTGAAAAGCTTGATAAAACAAAAGGTCAAGATGTTCTCTCACGCGGCAAGATCACGCCGCCAAGCCGGGCGGATATGAAGACTTCGATGGAAGCATTGATCCACCATTTCAAGCTCTACACCGAGGGTTTTCATGTGCCCGAGGGAGAGATCTATGCGGCTGTGGAAGCACCGAAAGGTGAGTTCGGCGTGTATCTTGTGAGCGACGGTACGAACAAGCCCTACAAGGCCAAGCTGAAGGCGCCGGGATACCCGCATCTGGCTGCCATGGACTATCTTTGCAGAGGCCATCAGCTTGCGGATGTTTCTGCTATCCTCGGCTCGCTGGATATCGTGTTTGGTGAGGTTGATCGCTAAAGTCAGCGCCAAAACCGCGTATGGGTTTGGTACCGTTTTGGTATGGTTTCGGTAGTGCAAGAGATCGACTTTTCCGGGATCAGTGCCTCCGAGGCGCGCAGCGTACGCTCCACATATCTGCTTGACGGAATAATTTGACCGAATGGTCAAATCTTGTCAGGTTGCGGCTGCGCCTTCGGGCGTGGAATCGAAATTGGAGCGGGCCGTGCCCGGAGGAGACCCTATGAAGACGGTAACACTCAAAGCCGCGATCTGCGCAGCCGCAATGGCCGTGCTCATCCCCGGAGCAGCCTTGGCGCAGGACATCATCGATCTTGTCGACAACTCGGTGGGCTACGTGAATGTGGCACCCGGTGTGGTGCTGGTGGAAGGGGAGCGGATCTCTCATCTTTGCGCGTTTGCCGTGGATGGCAAGACGCCGACCGTTGAGGCGATGCTCGGCTCTGGCGATGGCCTGACATATGTGTGCCACCCGCTTGAACGCCTGAAGCCGCAGTAGGGGCGAAAAATGTCTCTGACGATTGATCTCTGGCTGATCGTGACGGGGGCCGCTGCCGGTGCGGCGGCGATACTGGGCGCGCGGGGGCGGAGCAAGGTGCTTTCCGGTGCAATCATCGGTGCTGTGGTGGCACTGCTGCTTGGCTTTGCGCGAACGATTTTCTGACATGTTGGTGGAGCGAGGGCGTTCGCCTTCGCTTTGCCGCTTGCCTCTGTGTGTCGCTCTCATTTTTGTGTTCAGTTCAGGCGGCTTTTTGGCTGGTACCCGTGTTGGGTTTGCCTGAATGATTTCACCCGATTGGATCCTGATCACTAATTTTCAAAAAACAACGGAGTTGTTGATGACCACCCGAAAACTGAAATGCCTGATGGCCGTCGGAGCCATATCTTTCTGCATCTCGACACCTGCTCTGGCGGCGGATCCGGCGACGGATGTGGTTGAGGCTCTCCGCAGCAATGGCTGCGTGGCCTCTTCGCCTCCGGAACTCGACAAGGTGGTTGGCAATGTGCTGGCCAGTGTTGGCCCCAAGGAAATGGACCGGATCATGGATGGCCTTCTCAAAGATGGCTCCGTTTGGCGCGAAAGAGGGATTGGGATGGTTCTGCATCCGCGGCACTGCGGCTCCAACGCGCATCTTCTTGGCCATCAGGCGGATGGTGAAAAGCTGCGGGGGATCATTCGCGAAAATGGCTGCTCCATGACGGAAGCGGATGCCAAGCGGATGCTGCCCGCATCCGGGCTTGAACGCCGGGCCGTTGGCAAGATCGTGGAGAGCTGGACGAAAGAGGGCATCGCAAGTGTTAAGGGTGGTACACTGGTTCTGGACAGGAGCGGCTGTTAGGGCGCTTTATTCCCATCACCATGAGGTATGCCGACAAAAATCAGGCGAGCGGGATATTGCAGTTTGGAGGACTAAGATGCGGATTGATTCAAGGCTTTTTCTGGCAGCACTTTTGTGTGCTGCGCCCCTTTCCACGGCTTCGGCGCAGGGGGCGCCTTCCCGGCATGTGAACGTGCTTGTGGAGATCCTGAACGAGAACCGGTGCAGCCTGGATATCGACCCGTTGGAATTGGCGTTTTCCAAACGCCTTTCCCGTGAGGGCGCTGACTATCAGGATCTTGAGGTCGCGCTCTTTACGCTGGGTGCGGAGGGCGGTGTGGTTGTGAATGAGGATACGGATATTGCGCAGCTTTATTCGGAGGCGTGCGGCAATGCCGGAGAGAACCCGTTTCTTCGGTTTGTCGGCGTGATGGCACAGAACAGTTGCGTGATGTCCGAGGATACGGCGGAGGTGGTCCTGACGGCTGCGCGGTTTGAGAAGGACGAGATCGGCTTCATGGTGGAGGCGATGATGCATATGGGCAAGGCGACGGTGGAGAACGATGTTCTGCGGATTTCGCCGCCGCTTTGTGTGGCAAAGTAGCCTTGATTTCTGCATCGACCGCTGTTGATGCTTTATAAATGATGCATTCCCGATTTTTCTGAGACGCGGGCACGGAGCTGCGGTTTGCCGGATGTTACGTGACTGCACTGCAGTGATGAAGACAGGAAAAACAGGGATGCGGATGATGGTATTTGATTTCAGGTTTTAGTTGATCTGGGGGCGGCTCTGTTTGCGAGCGGCGCTGCTGTGGGGAAGGACGTTTCGCAGGCGGAAGTGGATGGGTGTGTTCGCGTTCCGGAGGCGAATGGCTGCAGAATGGAAAAACCCTTATTAGAAGCGGTGTTCGTGCAGGAGATTGGCTGTGAGAGTGAGCCGAGCATCACGGGGTCTTCGAGATGATCAACCCCTTGGCGGCGGAAGAGCCGGTAAATAGCGAGGTCGGTTCTGACAAGTGGAGATAACGCGTGTACGCTCTCCTCTTGCTCGGGCCGTCTATTCCTGCTTTATGCAGGGCGCTAGAAGAATGCTGTAGCTTTGCAGACCATAGAAGGAAGCGCCGCTGATGCTCCGCCGTCTCCACCCCGAACAACCTGAAAGCTTTGCCTTCACGCCTGCCAATCTGGAATGGGCGAATGGGCAGATGGGCAAGTATCCCGAGGGGCGGCAGGCCTCTGCGGTGATCCCCTTGCTTTGGCGGGCGCAGGAGCAGGAAGGCTGGGTTTCCAAACCGGCGATCGAGGCCGTGGCCGAGATGCTGGGGATGGCCTATATCCGCGTGCTGGAGGTGGCTTCGTTTTACTTCATGTTCCAGCTCAAGCCCGTTGGTTCGGTTGCGCATATCCAGATTTGCGGGACGACGTCCTGCATGATCTGCGGGGCGGAGGATCTGGTGGCGGTGTGCAAGGAGAAGATTGCGCCTGCGGCACACGCGCTTTCCGAAGATGGCCGGTTCAGCTGGGAAGAGGTGGAGTGCTTGGGTGCCTGTGCCAATGCGCCGATGGCGCAGATCGGCAAGGATTACTATGAGGATCTGACGGTCGAGAGCTTTGAGGGCATTCTGGCAGCGCTTGCGAAGGGCGAGGTTCCAAAACCCGGTTCGCAAACGGGGCGGTTTGCCTCCGAGCCGCTGGGCGGGCTGACCTCGCTAAAGGACTTCGCAGGTGGTCATGCCGCGAATGCCTCGGTGGAGCGGGCGGAAGAGTTTGGCGACACGATTGCGCGTATTCTGGAGGAGCCGGTTTCCAGGGGGAAGGCGGCCAAGCCGAAGCCTGTGCCTGCGAACGCCAAGGCGGCGGAGCCTGTTGTTACAAAGGCGAAGGTGGCCGAGGAAAGCATTGCGCGGCCCGAGGTGGACAAGGCTGAAGATGCGGCCTCGCCCGGTGTGAAACCGGCCGGGCTGACGGAAGCGCGGGGCGGTCAGCCGGATGATCTGAAGCGGATCAAGGGGGTTGGCCCGAAGCTTGAGCAGATGCTTCATTCCATGGGGTTTTACCACTTCGATCAGGTGGCCAACTGGACGGCGGACGAAATTGCCTGGGTCGATGACAATCTTGAAGGTTTCAAGGGACGGGTATCTCGTGATAATTGGGTGGAGCAGGCCAAGGCGTTCGCGGATGAGGGCTGAGGGCTGAACCAGGGAGGTTGCGCGAAGAATTTGCGCGGCAGAACACGAGATGACCGGGAGAATACCCCTCATGGATGGACATAGCGCGAAGAGTGACGGTTGGGTTTGCCCGGCCATTTGCCTTGGTATCAGTGGTTTGGGCGGCCTATTGCTTGCAGCCCTGCTGCTGTTTTTCGGAGAGATCAGTATTACAGGTGCCGTTTTCCTCGGTGCCGTTGCGGCGGCGCTGGGAAGCTGGCTGCTGGTGAAGTACATGTGTGGTGCGCTGGAGCCTTTGGGTACCGTAACCGCACCGCTGGTGGAGCAACCTGCGCCAACGGCCGCCCCGCGAGAGGCGAGCAAGGGCGTTGAGGAGACGGCGCATGCCGCTGGGGTGGCCACCGGCAAGGCGGCGGTTGCGGTTGAGGAAAAGGCCGAGAGTGCGGCTGAGGCCGTAAGCGACGCGGCCGACACGGTTGCCGAGACGGCTTCGGATGCAGCGGACAGCGTTGCTGACACAGCATCTGATGTGGCTGACAAAGCAAAGGAGACCGCGGAAGCTGCCAAGGCGAAGGCGGCCGAGACTGCCGCTGCCGCAAAGAAGAAGGCCGCCGAGGTTAAGGATTTTGACGGCGACGGCGTTGAAGAGGGCGAGAACGAAGGTTCCAAGCCCGCCACACTGGACGGCCCGCGTGAGGGTGGTGCGGACAACCTGAAGGAAATCAAGGGCGTCGGGCCCAAGATGGAGAAGATGCTGAACGAGATGGGGTTTTACCATTTCGACCAGATCGCCAACTGGAGCGCGGATGAGGTGGCCTGGGTGAATGCCAACCTCAAGGGCTTCAAGGGCCGCGTGACGCGCGACGGCTGGGTGGATCAGGCCAAGACACTTGCGTCTGGTGGAGAAACAGAGTTCTCCAAGCGCGTCGATAAGGGTGACGTTTACTGACGCTTAACCAAAACCCATGAGATGGGGAGTGGCGTGCTGCGCCGCTCCCGCAAAGAGAGAGAGACATGACCCCTGAACCGAACCCGCGCGGGCCTGACGCCCGGCTGCCTGCGATTGTGATCGCGCTGGCGGCTTGCGTGTGGCTGGCGGGCGGAGCGATCGGGGCTGCTTTCGGGCTGCCGGTGCGGTTTGTGTTTCTGTTGGATATGGCATGCATGGCGGCGTTCGTATGGTCTTTCTTCGTGATCCTGCGCATCTGGCGCGGGCGACAGGGAGGCGAGTGATGACACGGAATGTGGGCTTTCAGGATGAGGCCGAGACGCCAAAAAAGGATGCGCTGCCCCGCGCTTTTCTGACCTATGCGATGGCGGAGATGCCCTTCGTGTTCCTGCTGATGGGCGCGCTCCTCTGGATTTTCGACAGTTTGCCTTTTGATCTTGGCCTGCCGGTGGTGGTGGATGCTGATCAGGCGCTTTATGCGGCGGCGGCTGTGGGCTGTTTTGCCCTAGTGAACATGGTGCTTTTTGCACTTATCTTGATGCCTGCAATGCGAAAGGCGCGACATGCTGGAAGATAAAGACCGGATTTTCACCAATCTCTACGGGATGCACGACCGGAGCCTGAAGGGCGCGGAGGCGCGGGGCCATTGGGATGGCACCGCGAAGATCATCGAGCAGGGGCGCGATGTGATTGTGGAGAAGATGAAGGCATCGGGCTTGCGTGGGCGCGGCGGGGCAGGGTTCCCGACGGGGCTGAAATGGTCCTTCATGCCGAAGGAGAGCGACGGGCGGCCGCACTATCTGGTGGTGAATGCCGATGAGTCCGAGCCCGGCACCTGCAAGGACCGCGAGATCATGCGCCACGATCCGCATACGCTGATCGAGGGCTGCCTGATCGCCAGCTTCGCGATGGGCGCGCATGCCTGCTACATCTACATTCGCGGTGAGTATATCCGCGAGCGGGAAGCGCTGCAGGCCGCGATTGACGAATGCTATGAGGCGGGGAAGCTTGGCAAGAATGCCGCCAAATCGGGCTGGGATTTCGATCTGTACCTCGTGCACGGGGCGGGGGCGTATATCTGCGGTGAGGAGACCGCGCTTCTGGAAAGCCTTGAGGGACGGAAGGGGATGCCGCGGCTGAAACCGCCGTTTCCCGCGAATATGGGGCTCTATGGTTGCCCGACCACTGTGAACAACGTGGAATCGATTGCTGTTGTGCCGACAATCCTGCGGCGGGGGGCGGACTGGTTCTCCTCTTTCGGGCGGCCCAACAATGTGGGCACCAAGATTTTTGCCATCTCGGGCCATGTGAACAACCCGTGTGTGGTGGAAGAGGAAATGTCGATCACGCTGCGCGAATTGCTGGATCGCCATTGCGGCGGCGTGCGCGGAGGTTGGGACAATATCAAGGCGGTTATTCCGGGAGGCTCTTCCGTGCCGTGCTTGCCCAAGGATCTGTGTGATGATGCGATCATGGATTTTGACTGGCTGCGCGAGCAACGCTCCGGCCTTGGCACGGCGGCGGTGATCGTGATGGATCAGAGCACCGATATCATCAAGGCGATCTGGCGTTTGAGTGCGTTCTACAAGCACGAAAGCTGCGGGCAGTGCACGCCGTGCCGCGAGGGCACGGGCTGGATGATGCGCGTGATGGAGCGGCTGGTGCGGGGCGATGCGGAGCCGGAAGAGATCGACATGCTGCTGGATGTCACCAAGCAGGTCGAGGGCCACACGATCTGCGCGCTGGGCGACGCGGCCGCCTGGCCCATTCAGGGGCTGATCCGGCATTTCCGGGATGAGATCGAGGACAGGATCAAGGCAAAACGCACGGGCCGTGTGAGTGCTGTGGCAGCGGAGTGATCCTGATGGTTGCCCGTCTGGCCGCATTCAGTTTTGTCTTGATCGCGCTCGCCGGCTGTGAAGCGCCTCCTCCGCCTTCAAAAGCAGCGCCGCCGCAGTATTTGCTGGACCACGTTTCGGAAATCGGGGTTGCCGGTGGGACATCCGAGGCCTGTGAAGGGCTGATTTATGATGAGGCGTTGGCGATGTCCGAGACACGCAAGGTTGCGCAAAGATTTAGGTCCGATGGCTTCACACAGGGCGATTTCAATCGGTTCCGCCGGGACATCAGGCAAGCGGGTTATGGCTCGCTGGCGGAGGAGTATTTCCGGGCGCGGGGCCTTGAAATGGAAGTTTCAGAGAGCAGCGAACCTACAAAGCGCGAGCTTGCCGAGATTTGCCGCATCGGACGTGAGGAAGCTCAAAGTGGCGTGGGTGCGGGCAAATATTTGACAGCGAGCACGGCGGCGGTGGAGTAGACTATGACGCCCGACCAGACAGGCGAAGTGATTGGAATCGTGCTCTTAGGATTGCCGTGCATGGTGATGTCCGTGGGGCTTCATCAGATTGCGCGCCGGACCGGGCATGGTTTCTTCTGGAAGTACTGTGCTTACCTCCCGGTTCCTGTCGTCCTTGGCAGTGTTGTCCATTATTTGAACAACCCTCTCACCGGCGATTTGGTTTTGGGCTTGGGAGTAGTTGGAACTCTCTTTTTTTACGCTCTTCTTGCACTTGTGATTGGGCTGAAACGCTGGCCGCAGGATCGTGTATCAATGGAGGTATTCCGCTGATGGATGACGAGCGCCATTCCGTCTGGCAGTGGCGGCCCGGCTCTCCGCATGGGGTGGCAGAGGAGCGGCCGGAGGTGCGGGCGCGGAAGGCCTCGCCTGTTCTGAAGCGGGATATCCGGGTGATTGCCGTGCTGCTGGCCGTGATGGTGCTGAGCTACGGGCTGGCGATCTGGGCGAACGGGCGGGGCACGGGCGGTATTTATGAGCCGATCACCTGGGGTGCGGGTGTGCTTTCGGCGATGGCGTTTGGAGCGCTTTTGTTGAAGGTGGCCGAAAAGCTGGTGGACCCTTCCATCCGGCTTGGCCATGTGCTTTTGCTGAGTGCAACCGCACTCGGCCTGCTGATTGCGGCGTATCTTCGTTGGACAGGGGGACTTTGATGCATCTTGCGGAACTCAATATCGGACGGCTTTTGGCACCTGTGGACGATCCCAGGGTTGCCGAATTTATGGCGAACCTCGATCGGGTGAACGGGCTTGGCAAGCGGATGCCGGGCTTTGTGTGGATGATGGAAGGCTCTGGCGAGCCTGGCACGGGCAACACGGAGGCCAAGATCGGCGGTGACCCGCAGTTTGTTTCCAACCTCACGGTTTGGGAAAGTGTGGAGACGCTGGAGCATTTTGTGTGGAACACCATCCACAAACAGTTCTATGACCGGGGCCAGGAATGGTTTGAGGTACTCGGCGAGCAGCATTTCGTGATGTGGTGGGTCGAGGAAGGCCATGACCCGACATTGGAAGAAGGGCTGGAGCGGTTGGAAATGCTGAAGGCAAACGGCAATTCGGATGCGGCGTTTGGCTGGAATTATCTGGAAGAGGCGCGGCTCTACAAGGCCGGGCGTTGTGCGGCGGCGGCGGAGTAAGGGATGCTTAATAACATTGGAGTGCCCGGGCTTATTGGTGTGATCGTGTTTCTGGTGGTGGCTATCGTGCCCTATTGGAAGATATGGTCTCGCTCCGGCCATTCGGGCTGGTGGAGCCTTTTGATGCTGGTGCCGGTGGTCAACATCGTGATGCTTTGGGTGGTGGCGTTCAAGCGCTGGCCTGCGGAAGAGCGACGGGTGAACGTGGCGGGAAGGTTCTGAGCGATGAATGCGATACTCGGATTTCTGATAGTGCTTGTGCTGATCATGCCGCCCTACTGGAAGCTGTGGAGCCGGACAGGCCATAGCGGCCTCTGGAGCCTGCTGATGTTCGTGCCGATTGCTAATCTCGTGATGCCCTTCTGGCTGGCCTTCAAGAAATGGCCTGCGGAAGAAGGTGCAATGGATGTGGCGGAGAGGTTCTGAATGAGCGAGAACGCCGTGAATATACTGGTGATCGGTTCTGTGGCGCTCTCCGCCCTTTGGATCTGTGCCAGCACGGTCGTGATTTCCCATGTTCTGCGGATCAGCATTGTTCTGCGGGGGGCCCTGAGCCTTGTTCTGATCTGGCTGTTTCTTTATGGGCTTTCCAGTGGGGCTGGGCTCAGATTTCTTCCGGATACGGAGATGGTGCAGATTGTCTCCCTCCTTCTCATACTCATCATTCTTCCGCTGTGCTTGACGGCGGCGGCCCTGAAGGGCCGTGTTCTGATGCGACAGCAGCAAAATGTTTAGACAGGTGTTCGAATGACTGACCTTCGCAAAATCATCATCGACGGGGCCGAGGTGGAGGTGGACCCTCGGCTGACGATCCTGCAGGCCTGCGAGGAAGCAGGGGTGGAGATACCGCGTTTTTGTTATCACGAGCGGCTGAGCATCGCAGGCAATTGCCGGATGTGCCTTGTGGAAGTGGTCGGTGGGCCGCCGAAACCTGCGGCCTCCTGTGCGATGCAGGTAAAGGATCTGCGGGGTGGTAAGGATGGCGAACCGCCGGAGATCAAGACGACCAGCCCGATGGTGAAGAAGGCGCGGGAAGGGGTGATGGAGTTCCTGCTGATCAACCACCCGCTGGATTGCCCGATCTGTGATCAGGGCGGAGAGTGTGATCTTCAGGATCAGGCGATGGCCTACGGCGTTGATTTCAGCCGTTTTCGCGAGCCGAAGCGGGCGAGTGTGGACCCCGATCTCGGGCCTTTGGTCGGCACGAAGATGACGCGCTGCATCTCCTGCACGCGCTGTGTGCGGTTTGTGACGGAGGTGGCCGGGGTGCCTGAGATGGGGCAGACGGGGCGCGGCGAAGACAGCGAGATTACCTCTTATCTTGGCCAGATGCTGACGAGCGAGTTGCAGGGCAATGTGATCGACCTTTGCCCCGTCGGCGCGCTGACCTCGAAGCCTTATGCCTTCACCGCGCGGCCGTGGGAACTGACCAAGACCGAGAGCATTGATGTGATGGATGCGCTGGGCTCCAACATTCGGATTGATACCAAGGGGCGCGAGGTGATGCGGATCATGCCGCGGAACCATGATGGGATCAACGAGGAGTGGATTTCCGACAAGACGCGCTTCATCTGGGATGGGCTGCGGCGGCAGCGGCTGGACAGGCCTTATGTGCGCCGGGATGGCAAGCTGGCCGAGGCGAGCTGGGGCGAGGCTTTTGCGGCTGTGGCTGAGGCTGTGAAGGGCAAGAAGGTTGCCGCGTTGGCGGGTGATCTGGCGCCGGTGGAGGCGATGTTCGCCCTCAAAGAGCTGGTTGGCGGCATGGGCGGCACTGTGGAATGCCGGACGGACGGGGCGAGACTGCCGATTGGCAATCGCTCTGGCTATGCCGGGACAGCCACGATCGAGGATCTTGATGATGCAGAGACGATCCTGCTGATTGGCACCAATCCGCGGGCTGAAGCGCCTGTGTTGAATGCGCGGATCCGGAAGGCCTGGATCAATGGTGCGCGGGTGGCGCGGCTCGGCGAGGTTGCTGATCTTACCTATGATGTGACGGAGCTTGGCTCTGATCGTGCGGCGCTGGAGAAGCTCGCGGGTATGGATCATTCCGACAAGCGGGATGTGAAGGGTGTTACCATCGTCGGGCAGGGCGCTTTGAGCGGGCCGGATGGTGAGGCGGTGCTTGGCACGATCATGCAGATGGCGGAGGCTGCAAATTCGCGTGTGCTGTTCCTGCATACGGCATCAAGCCGTGTGGGGGCGATGGATATCGGCTTTGCGACCGAGGGCGGCATGGAGACGGCTTTGGACGGGGCCGAGGTGGTTTACAATCTCGGCGCTGATGAAGTGGAGATCGAGGCCGGGCCGTTCGTGATTTATCAGGGATCTCACGGGGATCGGGGTGCGCACCGGGCGGATGTGATCCTGCCGGGGGCGGCCTATACGGAAGAATCCGGACTGTTTGTAAACACCGAAGGGCGGCCGCAGATGGCGGCGCGTGCCGGCTTCCCGCCGGGAGCAGCCAAGGAGAACTGGGCGATCCTGCGGGCGCTGAGTGCTGAACTGGGGGCGACACTGCCCTACAACGCGCTGGCGGAACTGCGGAGTGCCATTGTCGCGGCGCATCCGCATCTTGGCCGGATCGACGAAGTGCCCGAAAACGAATGGAAGGCCGAAAAGGCGGGCAAACTGTCTGGCAAACCGTTCGTTTACCCTGTATCGGATCATTATCAGACGAACCCGATTGCCCGCGCCTCTGAAGTGATGGCCGAGCTTTCGAAACTGGCGGCCAAGCCCGCCATGGCGGCGGAGTAAGATATGGCCGAGTTCCTGCAAACGCCGTTCGGCATCTTCACGATCATCCTTGCGCAGTGCTTGCTGGTGACGGTGTGCGTGCTGGTGGCGCTGGCCTTCCTGATGTATGCGGACCGCAAGGTCTGGGCTGCTGTGCAGATGCGCAAGGGGCCGAACGTGGTGGGGCCGTTCGGGCTGCTGCAATCGTTTGCGGATTTCATCAAGTATATCGTGAAGGAAGTGGTGGTGCCTGCGGGTGCGGACAAGGCCGTTTTCTTCCTCGCGCCGATGATCACATTTGTTCTGGCGGTGATTTCCTGGGCCGTTATTCCGTTCAATGATGGCTGGGTGATTGCCAGCCTGAATGTCGGGATCCTTTATATCTTCGCCATCTCTTCGCTTGAGGTCTACGGCGTGATTATGGGGGGCTGGGCTTCAAACTCCAAGTATCCGTTCCTCGGCAGCTTGCGCTCTGCGGCGCAGATGATCTCCTACGAGGTGTCCATCGGGTTCATCATCATCGGGGTGATTATCTCCACCGGGTCGCTGAACCTTTCCCATATTGTCTATGCACAGCAAGGAGATATGGGCTTTCTCTCATGGTACTGGCTGCCACATCTGCCGATGGTGGTGCTGTTTTTCGTGAGCGCGCTGGCGGAAACGAACCGCCCGCCTTTCGATCTGCCGGAGGCGGAGGCGGAACTTGTGGCGGGCTATCAGGTGGAGTATTCCTCCACACCGTTCCTGTTGTTCATGATCGGTGAGTTGATGGCAGTGGTGTTGATGTGCGCGCTGATCACGATCCTCTTCTTCGGTGGTTGGCTGAGCCCCATCCCCTTTGCGTCCGACGTGCCACTGCTAGGTGACGGGCTGCACTGGATGCTGCTGAAGATGGGCTTCTTCTTCTTCATCTTCGCAATGGTGAAAGCGATCACGCCGCGCTACCGCTATGATCAGCTGATGCGACTGGGCTGGAAGGTGTTCCTGCCGATGAGCCTGGCATGGGTGGTGATTGTGGCAGGTCTGGCCCTCTACGACGTGCCTGGCTACGCTCGCTTCCCCGTGGAGGGCTGATGCGCTTTCTCGCGGCATATCTGCTTTGCCTTCTGGCGCCCGCTGCTGCGGCACAGACAGAGCAGAACTTTGCTGACAAGGGTGAGCGCGTGCTGGATATGGCGGTGCTGGAGATCTGTGCTGCGGGTGAGATTGACGCGGGCGGGTGCGAGGCTTCGGCGCTTGCCGAGAACCTCGGCCTGATCACGGGGAGGCAGATGCGGCCCTTTGGCAAGCTGGGCATGGAAAGCTTTGCGATGCTGACGAGCCTGCGCTACGCCGCCTCCGCCCTCTTTTTTATGGAAGAAGGAGAACCCTGTTACGCGGAAGAGGAGCGGGGCGCTGCTGTGGAGATCTGGTCGCTTTGGGTGGAGCTACCGGAGGGGGCACCTCAGGTGATGGCGGAGAAATTCGCTGTCTTCGATGGGGTGATGGATAAAATCGTAACGTTAGAACTGGGGTGCTGACGATGAGTGATCTGAGAAAGAGCATACGCGATATCTCCTATCAGGAGATGATGACCTTCTGTGATGTGATCCTGGTGGAGCACAAGCTGGACAGGGACAATGGCAACGGCAAACCCTTGCTGACGGCGAGCAACCTGGCCAACACGATTTTTGAGTGGGCCTCCTACTCAGACCATGTAGAGGAAGCGGCTGAATGACAGCAATTGACTGGACTCGCGCAACGAAATACTTCCTGCTGGCCGACTTTATCGGCGGATTCAGGCTTGGGCTGAAGTATTTCTTTGCGCCCAAGGCGACGTTGAACTACCCGCATGAGAAGGGGCCGCTGAGCCCGCGTTTTCGCGGTGAGCATGCATTGCGGCGCTACCCCAACGGAGAGGAGCGGTGTATTGCCTGCAAACTGTGCGAGGCGATCTGCCCCGCGCAGGCGATCACGATTGATGCGGAGCCGCGCGAGGATGGCAGCCGCCGGACCACGCGGTACGACATCGACATGACCAAATGCATCTATTGCGGCTTCTGTCAGGAAGCCTGCCCGGTGGATGCCATCGTGGAAGGGCCGAATTTCGAGTTCGCGACGGAAACCCGAGAGGAGCTTTTCTACGACAAGGAAAAGCTGTTAGAGAACGGCGACCGCTGGGAAGGCGAGATCGCCCGCAATCTGGAACTGGATGCCCCTTACCGATGAGCCTCGCCGACCAAACATCTGATCTGGAACGGGGGCGCGCGCTTTCCGAAGAAGTGATGCCCGGGCTGGAGGCGGCTCTGGCCAAGCGCTACGACCCGTGGCTGCCCGGCTTTTCCGAGTGGCAGGTGGGCACGGTGTATGGCGGGGTTTATGCGCGGGACGGGCTGGATTACAAGACGCGCCAACTGGCCACCGTTGCCGCTCTGGCGGTGCTTGGCGGGCAGACGCGGCCGCAGCTGAAGGTGCATGTAAAGGCCGCTTTGAGTATTGGGGCGAACGCGCGGGAGATCATGGAAGTGATCCATCAGATGGTGCTCTATGGCGGCTTCCCGGCAATGATCAATGCGCTGAACGCGGCCATAGAAGTCTTTGAAGAAGAAGGGGTTTCCCCATGAGTTTCGCGGCATTCGCCTTCTATATGTTCGCCATCACGGCCTGTATCGCCGGTGTTCTGGTGGTGGTTTCCCGAAACCCCGTGCACTCGGTGTTGTGGCTGATCCTCGCCTTCTTTTCCTCGGCCGGGCTGTTCGTTTTGCTGGGGGCGGAGTTTGTGGCGATGCTTCTGGTGATCGTTTATGTGGGCGCTGTGGCGGTACTCTTCCTCTTTGTGGTGATGATGCTGGATGTGAACTTTGCTGAGTTGCGAGGCGAGCTGAGCCGGTATACGCCGATTGGCCTGCTGATCGGGGTGATCATTATCATGCAGCTGATGTTTGCCTTCGGCTCGTGGGAAATCACTGAGGCATCTCTCGCCGCGCGGGATGCGGTGGCACCGGCACCGGAGGATGTGGAGAATACACGCGCGCTGGGAGAGATACTCTATACCAAGTACATTCTGCTGTTTCAGGCCGCCGGGCTGGTGCTGTTCGTGGCGATGGTGGGCGCCATTGTGCTGACGCTGCGCCACCGCGAGGACATCAAGCGGCAGGATATTCTGGCGCAGATCTACCGCGACCCGGCGAAAAGCATCGAGATGGTCGACGTGAAACCGGGGCAGGGGCTGTGAGAATGGCGCTCGCCCTTTCTGTGCTGCTTCTGATGGCCAGTGCCGCCGTGGCGCAGGGCCTGCCGGTGAAGGTGCATCCCAAGGTGAAAAGCTGGAAGGGAGACCGGGTGACGGTGGTGGCTTCGGGCGAAGGCGCAGCCTACACGCTTGTTTCGGCCCACAAGGAGGGCGGGCGGCCCTGGGCGGATGCCTTGTTCGAGAAGCAAACGGCTTCGGGCAAGGTGCTGGTTTCGCGGGCCTATGATTGCGCGAATGCGACATATCGCTGGTTGGGCGAGGCGCGGACATATCGCGGGCTGTCGCTTTCGGTGACGTCGCTGGAACAGGTGCGGGACCGGCGCTTGCAGGCTGGCACAGTGGAATACGCGTTGGCGCGGTATGTGTGTGGGTTGTGATGGGTGCTTCTACCATGAAAGTCTTTAGTGAACTCCATCCGTTGGAAGGAGATGACCAACTTTTCATTGTTGAGATGCAACGGGTATCCGAGAAGTATTTTGACGCGCTTTTGAAACGGTGCGGAACGACAACGAACTCTTACTCGATAATGCGGTTCTCTATTGATGGCGCAAGCTCTTCCTACCTCGCGTGGGGCAGATCTATTTTGGAACTTTATGATGTTAACAGAACCTCCCAAGTAGTTGAGGTTAAAAGAAATTCTGAAGAATCGCACGCGAGAGTGATCAGCCGTAGCGCGGCAGATTCATTTGCGCGCGCAATCCAAGAGGTGTGACACATTGGAAATTGAACTCTCTCACTACCTGACCGTTGCCGCTATCCTCTTTGTAACAGGGATTTTCGGGATTTTTCTCAATCGGAAGAATGTGATCGTGATCCTGATGTCCATCGAGCTGATGCTTCTGGCCGTGAACATCAACTTCGTGGCTTTCTCGGCCTTTCTCGGCGATCTGGTGGGGCAGGTGTTCACGCTGTTTGTGCTGACGGTCGCGGCGGCGGAGGCAGCGATCGGGCTTGCCATCCTTGTGTGCTTCTTCCGAAACCGCGGCACGATTGCCGTGGAAGACGTCAATGTGATGAAGGGCTGAGCTTATGCCGACGATTATCCTTTTTGCGCCCCTGATCGGCGCCCTGATCTGCGGCTTCGGGCATCGCTTTATCGGCGAGAAGGCGGCGATGGTGACGGCGACGTCGCTGTTGTTCCTGTCCTGCATTCTGAGTTGGGTGATCTTTCTTGGCCATGACGGGGGCAGCACGTCCGAAAGCCTGTTCACGTGGATCCGGTCCGGCACGCTGGATGTGGATTGGGCGATCCGGCTGGATAGCCTGACGGCGGTGATGCTGGTGGTCGTGACCAGTGTCTCTGCGCTCGTTCACCTCTATTCCTTCGGCTATATGGATCACGACCCGCAGTGGAAGGAGGGGGAGAGCTACAAGCCGCGCTTCTTCGCATATCTCAGCTTCTTCACCTTCGCGATGCTGATGCTGGTGACGGCCGACAACCTTTTGCAGCTGTTCTTTGGCTGGGAAGGCGTGGGTGTCGCGTCTTACCTTCTGATCGGGTTCTATTACCGCAAGCCGTCTGCGGGCGCGGCGGCGATCAAGGCGTTTATCGTCAACCGCGTCGGCGACTTCGGCTTCATTCTGGGGATTTTCGCGGTCTATTATCTGGTGGACAGCATCCAGTTCGATGTGGTGTTTGCTGCGGCACCGGAATTGGCGGAGACCTCTTTCAACTTCCTTGGCATGAACGTGAACGCGGCTGAGACGATTGCCGTCCTGCTCTTCATCGGGGCGATGGGGAAGTCGGCGCAGTTGTTCCTGCACACGTGGCTGCCGGATGCGATGGAGGGGCCGACGCCGGTATCCGCACTAATCCATGCGGCCACCATGGTGACCGCCGGGGTCTTTCTGGTTTGCCGCATGTCGCCCGTTCTGGAGTTTGCGCCGGTGGCGTTGGGCATCGTGACAGTTGTGGGTGCCACCACCGCCTTTTTCGCGGCCACGGTTGGCCTTGTGCAAAACGACATCAAGCGGGTGATCGCGTATTCGACCTGTAGCCAGCTGGGCTATATGTTTGCGGCTGCTGGCGTTGGCTTCTATCAGGCGGCGATGTTCCATCTGTTTACGCATGCGGCCTTCAAGGCGATGCTGTTCCTCGGTGCAGGCTCGGTGATCCATGCGATGCATCATGAGCAGGATATGCGGAACTACGGCGCGCTGCGCCAGAAGATCCCTGTGACATTCTGGGCGATGATGATCGGGACGCTGGCCATCACCGGTGTCGGTATTCCGCTGAGCTACGATATGTTCGGGTTGCCGATTGGTCTGGCCGGGTTCGTTTCCAAGGATGCCATTATCGAGGGGGCTTATGCGGGGCATTCCCTCTATGCATTCTGGCTGCTGGTGATCGCGGCGCTCTTTACGAGCTTCTATTCGTGGCGGCTGATCTTCATGACGTTCTATGGCGAGGCGCGGGGCGATGCGCATACACATGAGCATGCGCATGAGAGCCCCCGGACGATGACCGTGCCGCTGATGGTGCTGGCCGCTGGCTCCATTCTGCTGGGGATGGTTTATTACAACTCTTTCGTTGGCAAGAACTCCGAGGCATTCTTCGGAGAGGCGATTTACGTAACCGGGCTTGAAAGCCATAGTGCGGATGAAGCGCATGGTGGCGAGGCCGGACACGGTGAAGACGCGGCCCATGGCGATGCGGCGAAGGATGATCATGGCGAGGCGCACGGCAACACCGGCGTGGTGCTGTACGATTATCACTACGTTCCGACATGGGTGAAGCTGGCGCCGTTCATCGCGATGCTTCTGGGGCTGGGCGGCGCCTATTACGCCTATATCCTGCGCCCGGGCGTGCCTGCGGCGTTTGTGCGCCGCAACCCTGCGCTTTATCAATTCCTGCTCAACAAGTGGTATTTCGATGAGCTCTACGACCTGATCTTCGTGCGGCCCGCGATGTGGCTTGGCCGCTTCCTCTGGAAGAAGGGGGACGGAGCCACGATTGATGGCGGTATCAACGGGCTGGCTATGGGGATCATTCCGTTCCTCACGCGGCTCGCCGGGAAGGCGCAATCAGGCTACCTCTTTCACTATGCGTTCGCGATGTTCCTCGGGCTCGCCGCGATCATCACCTATATGGTTATCGGGAGGGCTGGCTGATGGATAACCTGCTCTCACTCGTCACCTTTCTGCCGCTGATCGGTGCGGCGGTGCTTGCCTTCTTCCTGAAGGGGGAGGATACGGCGGCGCAACTGAATGCGAAGCGGCTGGCCCTGTTTACCACGGCTGCGACATTCCTGATCTCGCTTGGGATCCTGGCTGATTTTGACCCTTCCAACCCTGACTTTCAGCTTGTGGAAGAGACGGAATGGCTGGGCGGGTTGACGTACAAGATGGGGGTCGATGGGATCTCCGTTCTGTTCGTGATGCTGACGACCTTCCTGATGCCCATCGTGATCGGTGCCTCATGGGGGGTGACGACGCGGGTGAAGGAATACATGATTGCCTTCCTCGTGCTGGAGACGCTGATGATCGGCGTTTTCTGTGCGCTCGATCTGATCCTCTTCTACTTCTTCTTCGAGGCCGGGCTGATCCCGATGTTCCTGATCGTTGGGATCTGGGGCGGCAAGGACCGGATCTATGCCTCGTTCAAGTTCTTCCTCTACACGCTGCTCGGCTCTCTTCTGATGCTGGTGGCGATGATTGCGATGTATATGGAGGCGGGCACGACGGATATTGTGCGGCTCTTGGCGCATGATTTCGATGCGAGCCCGATGACGGTGTTTGGCTGGCATATCGTGGGCGGTATGCAGACGCTGCTGTGGATCGCGTTCTTCGCGTCTTTCGCGGTGAAGATGCCGATGTGGCCTGTGCATACGTGGCTGCCGGATGCCCACGTTCAGGCACCTACGGCAGGCTCCGTGGTGCTGGCGGCGATCCTGCTGAAAATGGGCGGCTACGGGTTCCTGCGGTTCAGCCTGCCGATGTTCCCGGTGGCGTCTGACCTGATGGCAAATTTCGTGTTCACGCTGAGCGTTGTCGCGATCATCTACACGTCGCTGGTCGCGATGATGCAGGAGGATATGAAGAAGCTGATTGCCTATTCCTCTGTTGCGCATATGGGTTTTGTGACGATGGGGATTTTTGCCGCCAACCAGCAGGGCGTGGATGGCGCGATCTTCCAGATGATTTCGCATGGGTTCATCTCTGGCGCGCTGTTTCTGACAGTGGGTGTTATTTACGACCGTATGCACACACGCGATATTGAGGCTTATGGTGGGCTCGTGATCCGGATGCCCGCCTTTGCGCTGATCTTCATGCTGTTTACGATGGCCAATGTAGGCCTTCCCGGCACGTCTGGCTTTGTGGGTGAGTTCCTGACGCTGATGGGTGTTTTCCAGGTGAATACCTGGGTGGCGTTTTTCGCGGCGACGGGTGTGATCCTCTCGGCGGCTTACGCGCTGTGGCTGTATCGGCGGGTGGTGTTCGGCGATCTGATCAAGGAGAGCCTGAAGCAGATCAACGATATGGACAGGCGCGAGAAGCTTTTGTTCGCGCCTTTGGTGGTGGCGACGATCCTGCTTGGCGTTTATCCGGCGCTGGTGCTCGATATCATCGGGCCGAGCGTGACCAATCTGGTTGAGAATTATTCGGCGTCGCTGGCGGAAGCGGGCACGCAGGTTGCGGTAAGCGAGGACCACTAGATGATCGGCGATTATATCAATGTGGTGATGCCCGAGGTGGTGCTGGCAGTGTTTGCGATGGCGGCGCTGATGTTCGGCGTGTTCTCGAAGAACGAGCTGGGTGCCTCGAAGCTGGTACTTTGGGCGACGGTTGCCGTTTTTGCGGTGATGGGGGCCTGGATTGGCCTCTCGCCTCCGGGCGCGCGGGAGGCGTTTGGCGGGACGTTCATCTCCGACGATTTTTCGCGGTTTGCCAAGGTAATGATGCTGTGGGGCGCGGCCTGTTTGCTGGCGCTTTCAGCGAAGTATCTTGAGAAGCACGAGCTGATGAAGTTCGAATATCCGGTGCTGATGGCGTTGAGCGTGACCGGCATGATGATGATGGTCTCCGCCCATGATCTGATCGTGCTTTACATGGGGCTGGAGCTGCAGAGCCTTGCGCTCTACGTGATCGCGGCGTTTCGGCGCGACAGCCTGCGGAGTACCGAGGCGGGGCTGAAGTATTTCGTGCTTGGAGCGCTTTCTTCCGGGTTGCTGCTTTACGGGTGTTCGCTGGTCTATGGCACCACCGGAACGACCGAGTTTGCCGGGATTTCAGCGGCTGTCGGAGCGGGTGAGATCTCGCTGGGGCTGCTGATCGGCCTCGTGTTCCTGTGCACGGGCATGGCGTTCAAGGTGTCTGCCGCGCCCTTCCATATGTGGACGCCTGATGTCTATGAGGGCGCACCGACGCCTGTGACGGGCTTTTTCGCGACCGCGCCCAAGGTGGCGGCGGCGGCGATGTTTGCCCGTGTGGTGCATGATGCGTTCGGTGAAGCGGTGGCGGACTGGAGCCAGATTCTGGCGTTTCTCTCCGTGGCTTCGATGTTCCTCGGGGCGATTGCGGCCATCGGGCAGACAAATATCAAGCGCCTGATGGCCTATTCGTCCATCTCCCATATGGGCTTTGTGCTGATGGGGCTGGCAGCGGGCACGGCGCAGGGGGCGGAGGCGATGCTGATCTACCTCGCCATCTACGTCACGATGAATGTCGGCGTTTTCGCGTTTATCCTGAATATGGAGCGGGACGGCACGGCCGTGATGGATATCCGCGCGCTGGGGAACTACTCTCAGGTGGCGCCTACGCGGGCGCTGTGCCTTGCGATCCTGATGTTCAGCCTTGCCGGACTGCCGCCCTTGCTGGGCTTCTTCGGGAAATATTTCGTGCTGACGGCTGCGGTGAATGCGGGCCTTGCATGGCTGGCGGTGCTGGGTGTGATTGCCTCTGCGATTGGGGCCTTCTACTATCTGCGCATCATCTACCTGATGTATTTCGGCGAGGAGAACGGGCCGCTGACGGGCCAGATGCCGGTGTTGCATTGGGGTTTTCTGGGCGTTTCTTCGGCGGCGATGTTGCTTGGAATTATCAACCTCTTCGGGATTGAAGGCGCCGCTGAGGCCGCGGCAGCAGCGCTGGTGAACTGACCATGACTGGTTTGAACTGGCCGATCGGGGTCGGCCGGATCATTCTTGATCAGGTGGACAGTACGAATGCGGAGGCCGCACGGGCGCTGAGCCTTGGCACGCCTGCACCGTTCTGGATGTTGGCCCATCACCAGACAGCGGGGCGGGGGCGTGGCGGACGCGCGTGGGAGGCCGGTGCCGGGAATTTCTTTGCGACATATATGATGGCGGTGCCGGAGGGGCCTGTAGCGGCGGCGCAGCGATCTTTCATTGCGGCCTTGGCTTTGCATGAGGTGCTGGACGGGCTGGATGCGGGGCCGTTGGCGCTGAAATGGCCGAATGACGTGTTGCTGGCCGGGCAGAAGCTTGCGGGCATCCTGCTGGAAAGCGAGACGGTACATGGGCGGCTGATGCTGAGGGTCGGCATAGGTGTGAACCTTGCGGATGCACCGCCCATCGAGGCTCTGGAGGAGGGGGCATTGCCACCGGTTCATCTTGGCGGTGTGATCACGCTCGAGGATTTTCTGGACCGGTTGGCGGCGGCCTTCGCGGGCTGGGAGGCCGTTTACCGGGAAAAGGGGTTTCCAGGTATCCGCGTGGCTTGGCTGAAAAGTGCGGCGCGGCTGGGCGAGGTGATCCGTGCGCGACTGCCCGACCGCGAGCTTTCCGGCACTTTCGAGACGGTGGACGAGGGCGGGGCGCTTGTTCTAAACACGGCCAAGGGGCGGATCAGCCTGCCCGCTGCGGATGTGTTTTTCTGATCTGGTTTTTCTGAGGGGGGATCCTCATGCTTCTGGCGATTGACGTGGGCAACACCAACACGGTGTTTGCCCTGCATGACGGTGAGAAAACCATCGGCTCTTGGCGCTGCCTGACAACGCATGGCCGCACGGCGGATGAGTATTATGTGTGGCTGAAGAGCCTGATGCAGCCGCATGGGCTGATCGAGGACGTGCATGACGTGATCATCTCGTCCGTCGTGCCGCAAGTGGTGTTTAACCTGCGGGTGCTTTCAGACACTTATTTTCAGACGCGGCCACTTGTGGTGGGTAAGCCGGAGGTGGAGCTTGGCGTGCCTGTGCGGGTGGATGCGGATACGGTAGTGGGGGCGGACCGGCTGGTGAACACGGTGGGTGCGTATGATCGCTATGGCGGCAACCTGATCGTGGTGGATTTCGGGACGGCCACGACGTTCGACATCGTGGGTCATGATGGTGCTTATGAGGGAGGGATCATCTCGCCCGGAGTGAACCAGAGCTTGCGCGCACTTTCCGAGGCGGCGGCGGCTTTGCCCTATATCGATGTGACCCGACCCGAGAAGGTTGTCGGCACGAATACCCGGATGTGCATGCAGTCGGGCATCTATTGGGGTTACGTTGGGCTGATCGAAGGCTTATGTGCACGCGTGTCACAGGAGCGTGGAGAAAAGATGACGGTGGTTGGCACCGGGGGTCTTTCCACCCTATTTGATCAGGGAACCGATGTTTTCGATCATCTGGACAGCGATATAACAATACACGGGCTGGTTCTGATCCATGCCCGGAATACGAAAGACAATTAAAAATGAGTGGTAAGAATAAGCTGACGTATCTCGCACTTGGTGGTGCGGGAGAGATTGGCATGAATATGTATGTGTACGGGTATGGGCCCGTGGGCGACCAGCGGTTCATTCTGGTGGATGCCGGTGTGACCTTCCCGAATATGGAAAGCACGCCCGGTGTGGACCTGATCATGGCGGACCCGGCCTTCATTGCAGAGCGGGCGGACCGGCTGGAAGCGATTTTCATAACGCACGCGCATGAGGATCATGTGGGGGCCATCGGGCATCTGTTGCCGCGGCTTCAGGCACCGGTATATTGCCGGAAGTTCACAGCGCTTATCGCGCAGAACAAGCTGGAGCGGGCGGGGCAGGACCCGAAGGTTGTGAACGTGGTGGAGCCATGGCCTGCGACGGTGACGGTTGGGCCGTTCGAGGTGGGTTTCCTGCCGGTTTCCCATTCGGTGCCCGAAGCTTCCGGTTTGGTGATCGATACGCCCGCAGGGCGGTTGGTGCATACCGGGGATTTCAAGCTCGACCCGTCGCCCTTGGTGGGCGAGCCTTATGATCCGGCAGTGCTGGAGGCGATTGGCAAGAAGGGGGTGAAAGCCCTGATCTGCGATAGCACCAACGTGTTCAGCCCCCATGCCGGGCGCTCTGAGGCGGATATCAAGCCCGAGATCGAGGCTTTGATGCGCGATGCCAAGGGGATGGTTGTGGCCACGACCTTTGCCTCCAACATCGCGCGGCTGAAGACGCTGGCGCAGGCGGCCCACGACAATGGGCGCAGCGTGGCTGTGGTGGGCCGTGCGATGAACACGATGATACAGGCAGGCTTTGCCACGGGTGTTCTGTCGGATTTCCCGCCCATCGTGGATACGCGGGATGCGGGCGATGTGCCACGCGGTGATCTTTTCGTGCTGGCCACCGGCTCTCAGGGAGAGCGGCGGGCGGCATCGGCCCAACTGGCCGCCAACGGCTATCAGGGGCTGACACTGAGCGCAGGGGATACGTTCCTTTTTTCGTCCAAGACCATTCCCGGGAATGAGGTGGGGGTTGCGCGGATCCTCAACCAGCTTTCCGAGCAGGGTGTGACGGTGATTGATGACAGTTCGGGGAAATATCATGTATCCGGCCATGCGAACCGGCCTGATCTGGCCGAGGTGCACACCAAGCTGCGGCCCTTGAACCTGATCCCCATGCATGGCGAACACCGGCATCTGCGAGCGCATGTGGAGCTTGCGGCGGAAGCCCAGATCCACGGTGTGATCGCGCCCAATGGTTCGATTGTCGATCTGACGGGCGACCGGGCCGAGGTGATCGACCATGTGGAGACGGGGCGGGTGTATCTCGACGGCTCTCAACTGATCGGCGCGATGGACGGCGTGGTGCGCGACCGCATCCGCATGGCCACGCGGGGCCACGTGATTGTATCCGTGATGCTGGAAGCCGACGGCACGCCCATTGGTGGTGCTTGGGTGGAAGCGATGGGGATGCCCGATGCGGCGCGGGGCGATCTGGCGGAGCTGCTGGAGCGTGAACTCAGCAACGCAATGGGCAAGGCCGCAAGCCGGGTGCTGGACAGCGATGAGGCGTTGGAGCGGCTGGTTGTGAAGACGGTGCAGACCGAAAGCCAGAGCCTGGTGGGCAAGAAGCCCATGGTGACGGTGATGATCAACCGTTTTGATGCCGAGTGATTTGCCGGTGCCCGGCGAGTTGAACTGGACACGATACATCACTTAAGCGTTGAAAATCGTGCAGTGCCCGGCCGTGCCGAAGGGCACGGCTTGGCGTGTTTCGTTTCTAAAAAATGTTTTGAATCATGTGTTTGGAGTCGTTTGGTAAGGCAGTATTTGCCGGCCCAACCTCGTTCACACAGCATTTCGAGCAGCTTTGTACTGCTTTGGGATATGTCTCACCCGGTACAGTGGCTTGCCTCCTGACTGCCTACCCCGGCTACAGGCTTGCGGAATGGTTCTGCAGGCTGGTGACACCAGATTTACGGGGAAGGCGGAGACAGGTATGCCGATATTCAGAGAGGATGGGATTGCGATTTCGCACACAGCGGGGGCGCGGCAACTCGTGATCCTGTCGCATGGCGGGTGGAAGATGAAGAAGAGCGAGGGGAGCCGTTCGGGGGATGGATGGCTGTTTGCGCCGGCAAACTCCGTGATCCACTTTTACACGCTGGACAAGCAGTTTACGCTTGGCAACCGTGTGTTCACCGATGTGATGGCAGATGCCAATGCGGCCTATAGCGGAACGCTGGATGCGGGCCGTTTTCCCTATCAGGAGCAGGTTTCGAACCAGAAGGGGTGCAAGGATTACGCGCTTTATATCGACGATCGCCCGGCGGCGGCCAGCTACTGGCGAGATCATGCAGCCAATGTGGCGGGGCCGAGCTATAACCCGGATGTCGATCTGGCTGTGATCGAGGTGGACAGCCACAAGCGCCATATGACGGATGTGTTTGCGCTGGCGGCTGCGAACGGTGTTGCCTATGAGCGGTATCACTGCGGGTTTTGCCGGGTGGCGCGGTAGGCGGTTCCGCATCTCCCATGCCGGGAGATGCGGAAGGTTTACTCTTTTGCAGCGTTCTCGGGCGTATCTGCCAGTGCGATATCCTCGATCACGGCAGCGGCGGAAGCGCGTTTGCGGGGCTTGCGCGCCGGTTTTGCCGGGGCGGCCTCCGCGATTTCCGGGGAGGGTCCCTCGGTTGCGGCTTCCTTCACAACGGGTGCCTTGGCCGTTGTGCGCTTGCGAGGCTTGCGAGCGGGCTTTTTGGGCGCTTCAGTTTCAGGCTCGACCGCCGGGACTTCTTCTTCCGGTGTCGCTGCCACATCCTCGATGACAGCTTTGGCGGATGCACGTTTACGTGGTTTCCTAGCCGGTTTTTCCGGAGCTGCCACCTCTTCGGGCGCTGCTTCTACCTCGGATGCCGCAGTTTCCGGTGAGAGGGCTGCTGTCTCTTCCTTAGGCTCTGCCTTGGGTTTGCTTTTGGCGGATGCGCGCTTGCGCTTCGGTTTTTCCGCCTTCGGCTCAGCTGCTGCTTCCTGCGCAGGAGCGTCCGAGATCGCCTCCTCAACCGGCTCCGGCCTCTCATCCTCTTCGGGATGCGCATTGGTGGCAGCCATCAGTTCGGACACGCTGAAACTTTGCATCATGAAGGCGGGCACGTGATCGCCCATACCGACTACGGTGTTGCGCGGGCTGCTGCGGTGGTTGCGGCGATCTCCGCTGCGGTCCTCGCCACGGTCTCTGTCGCGATCCCGGCTGCGGCTTCGCTCCTCGCGCGGCTCTGGCTTGCTCTCCTGTGGAGCAGCCTCTGCGGCCTCTTTCTCGGGCTTGGCCCGGCTGCGTGAGCGGCTTCTGCTGCGTGGTTTGGGCGCGTCTTCGCCTGCTGCCTCATCTGGCTGAGTTGTCGGGTTCGCCAGTGGGCTTGGCTTGATGTCGATTGTCTTTTTCACCAGCTCTTCGATCTGGGCGAGGTATTTCTCCTCATGCGGCAGGCAGAGCGTGATGGCCTTGCCTTCGCGGCCCGCGCGGCCGGTGCGACCGATGCGGTGAACGTAATCCTCGGAATGTGTGGGCACATCGTAGTTGAAGACGTGGGAGACGGCCGGGATATCGAGGCCGCGGGCGGCCACATCCGATGCGATCAGGAGGCGGAGCTTGCCATCGCGGAAGCCATCCAGCGTGCGTGTGCGGACGGATTGATCGAGATCGCCGTGGATGGGCGCCGCATCAAGCCCATGTTTTGTAAGGGATTTTGCGACGATATCGACATCGCGCTTGCGGTTGCAGAAAATGATGCCGTTGGTCAGGCCCTCGCCTTCCTCGGCGATCAGGCGGCGGAGAACCTCTCGCTTTTCCTTATCCGCGCTGTCGCGGCGGCTTGGCTTGTGCTTGCAGATCCACTGTTCAATGGTCTCTGACGTCGTTGCCTGACGGGCCACTTCCACGCGTTGGGGATTGCTGAGGAATTCCTGCGTGATCCGCGTAATCTCGGGCGCCATGGTGGCGGAGAAGAAGAGCGTTTGGCGCGTGAAGGGGGTGAGTTTGAAGATGCGTTCGATATCGGGGATGAAGCCCATGTCGAGCATCCGGTCCGCCTCGTCCACCACCATGATCTGAACGCCGGTAAGCATCAGCTTGCCCCGCTCGAAATGGTCGAGCAGGCGGCCTGGCGTGGCGATGAGGACATCGACGCCGCGATCTATCAATCTGTCCTGATCCTTGAAGGACGTTCCGCCAATCAGGAGAGCCATGGAGAGTTTGGTGTGTTTCGAGTAGATCTCGAAGTTTTCAGCCACCTGAGCGGCGAGTTCGCGTGTGGGCGCAAGCACGAGGCTGCGCGGCATCCGGGCGCGGGCGCGGCCCTTGGCGAGCATGGTGATCATCGGGAGCGTGAAGCTCGCGGTTTTACCCGTGCCGGTTTGCGCGATGCCGAGAACATCGCGGCCTACAAGCGCATGCGGGATGGCCTCGGCCTGGATCGGTGTTGGTGTTTCGTAACCGGCTTCGGCTACGGCTTGCAGGACCTTTGGGTCCAGCTCCAAGTCAGAAAATTTGGTCATGTAATTCCGTTATTGTTGCGGCGATTGGTGGCCGCAAAAGGGGCTGCGCGGCCCATGCCCCCGGATTGGGGCAAGTCATGAAGAGTGACATAGAGCCTATCATGCTCTGCGTCAATCGCAGCACGGCGGAAGGGCCGTGTTGCCGCAGCTTTCGGATTGTCTTTGCGCTTTTTTGCCCGGCTTGTTAGCAAACCCGTGAGGTAAAAGGGCAAAGAACCATGAACGACGAGACCCCGAAGGCGCTGCGTGGCATGGCGGAGCTGGCTGTGAGCGGCATTCACCACTGGACGGAGCGGACATTCTCGTTTTCCTGCGTGCGGCCTGCGAGTTTTCGCTTTCGTTCGGGCGAATTTGTGATGATCGGGCTGCTGGTGGAGGGCAAACCGTTGTTGCGCGCCTATTCGATTGCCTCGCCTTCTTGGGATGATATTCTGGAGTTCTACTCGATCAAGGTGGAGGACGGGCCGCTGACCTCGCGCTTGCAGCACTTGAAGGATGGCGATGTGATCCTGATGCGGCCCAAACCGGTGGGGACGCTGGTGCTGGATGCGCTGACGCCGGGCAAGCGGCTCTTCCTGTTTTCCACGGGTACGGGGATTGCCCCTTTCGTGAGTGTGATCCGCGACCCCGAGACATACGAGAAATTCGATCAGGTGATCCTGACGCAGACCTGCCGGGATGTGGCCGAGTTGGACTATGGCAAGAGCATTGTTGCCGCTATTCGCGCCGATGAGATGCTGAGCGAGATCGTGGGCGACAAGCTGACCCATATTGCCACGACCACACGCGAGGAAAGCCCCGCAATGGGCCGTATGACGGACTGGATCCGGGACGGGCGGCTGGCGGAGGCCGTGGGGCCGCTGGATCCGGAGACCGACCGCGTGATGATCTGCGGCTCCATGGAGATGCTGCAGGACCACAAGGCGCTGTGCGAGGCCGCCGGGATGGTGGAGGGTGCGAATTCCGAGCCCGGCAGTTTCGTGATCGAGAAGGCATTCGTGGACTGAATTCAGCCGAGGATGCCTAGGTCTGCTGCCTCATCGTTGAGGATGAAAAAGACTTGAGAGGTATCCAACTCGTCGAGGCCGATGCCTTCGACGCTGATGCGGGCAACAAGTGTGTTGGCGCTGTTGCGCACTTCGACAGTGTAGAACTCATCTCCCTGAGGGCCAAAGCGTTCCACTGTGCCTAAGAGGGGGCCAACAAGGCCGAAGGTGTAGCCGTTGCGTGTGGTGATGAGATTGTCGGTAGTGGTATCTGTATCATCGATATCACGGATCAGGGTGCGCATGCCGAGCGGCGCGAGTATCGGCGTGAAGAAACTTTAAAAGCAAAGTAATGGTTCTGGGAATTACAACACTCCCGGCGAAAGGATGATTTGCCGGGAGTGTGATATCAATAAATTCAGGCGATGTCCGGCGTGGCGTTATACTCCAGAATGAAGAGCTGGTATGCGTCCAGTTCGTCCAGGCCGACGCCATCGAAGCGGACATTCTCGCGGTAGACATTGCCTTCGCTGTCCGTACCGCGGCGCTGGATCAGGGCGTCTCCATCGGACGCTTCGCGGAAGAAGTAGCGCACACCGTCAAAATCGAGGGTTTCGCCAACCGTAAGTGTGCTGCTCTCAAACAGATCGCCGATGCTGGTGGTTTCGGGTTCTCCGCCAGCGGGCAGACTGCCGTTATCCTGATTGAAGAAGACACTGTCATCGAAATTGTCGAAATCACTGATCAGAGCGTTGATCCGACCCGTGCCGGTGGCGCCGTTGAAAACGCCGCTGTCGAAATAGAATTCATCCGCACCGTTGCCGCCGATGAGGCGGGCGCTGCCTGTGCCGACCTCCAGCGTATCATCGCCGTTGCCGCCGTTGAGAAGGGAGCGTTCGACCGCAGCGTAGAGTGCATCATCGCCATTGTTGCCGAAAGCTCTGTGGCGCGTGCCGTCATCAAGGCCAAGTGTGTCGATGAGGCCAATCGTGTCCGATCCACCAAATCCGCGGAAATCGCCGAGGCCGGACATGAGATCTGCGGTGCCGACGAAGCCACCGATTTCCGCACCCGGGCTGGTGGAGGAGTAGGTGATGCTGGGGAAGCTCTGGAGTGCCGTGGAAAGCTCCACTCCATTGGTGAAGGAGAGGTTGGCTTCCACGCCGAAGCTCGCAATCTGGCCGTTGGCATCGGATATCGTGACGAGAGAGAAGAACTCGCCAAAGAGTTCCAGCACAGTCATGCTGGCGGTGAGGCCGTTATCCATGTTGAATGTGGTGGTGCCGAAATCATCGAATGTGATGTCTCCGGGGCCGGTATCGTCAAAATCAGCGACAAGCGTCTGGAAGTTGTAGGGGCCGGTAATTTCGATTGCAGGCATGGGGGTTTAACTCCTTCGTTGATGGCCGGAGAGAAACACAGGTTTGTGACTGAAGCGAGAGTTTTGTCGCCTAGGTTACATTTGCTGTCTTTTTGGTGGTTTTATGCCGAGGATTTCAACGATTTGGTTAGGCGTGCAAACTGGTATCATCTCTAGCGTGTATTTGCTGGGCGTGTTAGCGCTACAGCTATGTCAAATCCCCGCAGCGGGCACTCAAGTTGCCCGCTGCACGACCGAATTCGGAGACTCAAGCGACGATATACCCAGCTTTGTGTAAACCCGTAGCCGGGCAGATGTTCAAAGCAACGCAGAGAATTCCGCCTGAAAGATCTGCGAGGCATCCAGATCTGCGAGGCTGAGGCCATCGAAGCGGACATTCTCGTGGTAGGTATTGCCGTCTGCATCTTCGCCGCGGCGGAAGATGCGGGCGTCTCCGTCTGCGGCGTGGCCGAAGAAGAAGGTGACGCCGCCGACCGTTTGCGCGGAGAGGGTGGAGAGATCGGTTGTGTTGAAGAGATCGGCGAAGGATGTGGCGGGGCCGAGCGTGTCCGGGTCGGGTGTGTTGTTTCCCTCTGTATCTGCGAAAATAAGGGTGTCTTCTGCCACGTTGAAACCACGAAGGATTGCAAAGGTACTTTCGCCTTCTGCAGCGGCGTTATCGAAGATGAAGGTGTCTGCGCCCAAGCCGCCTATGAGGCCCATTGTGCCGGATACGGCCACAAACGTGTCGTCTCCCCAACCGCCGATCGATGAGGACAGTTCTGTGCTGATATAAAACGTGTCTTCCCCGAGATTTCCGTAAGCGAGGGTTCTGGCGTCTCCACGCGACGGGTCGCCGGGGGCGGTTTCGAAGCCGAGTTCAAAAACATCATCGCCTCCCCGGCCAAACATCGTGCCGTAGCCGCGCATGATATCAACCTGATTGAAGCCTTCGTTCACTCCGCCGATTAGCGAGTTGTAGAGGATGTTGGTCTGCGTACTCAGAAGTTCGATAAGTGAAAAACCGTTGTCAAACGTGACTTCGTTGTCGAGGCCGCTCAAGCTGAATGCTGCAACGAATTCGGTCTCATTGTTAATCCAGAACACGGTGCTCCAGCTGGGCTCCTCACCGGGATAAGGCGAGCCAAAAAAGGAATAGAACCGCCCTGTCAAGTCCCCTTCCAAGTCGAAAAATACAGTTGATCCCGGAATGTCCTCAAGGAGATCAGCCGATGTCGTATCGTCGATATCTTCGAGAAGATCGCGGAGATTGAGAAACGAGTTCTGAAGCTGGAAAAGCGGAGGCGGGAAACTTACAATCATTTTAATGCCCAACCGTTAATTGGTGTTAATCATAATCCTATGTGGCTTCGAGACGCAGCTCAAGGATTTCCCCCTGCCTTGCGACAATCACTTCAAACCGTAAACTCCGTTTTGCCTTCTGCATCGGCTTTGAAAAGCCACGCTCCACGCTCCACGCTCCACGCTTTGGCGATCGTCGGGCCGGGCTCGGCGATGGCGGAAACGCTTCAAAGATCGGCGGACCCGAAGGTGGAGATGAAAATCTGGGTGGCATCGAGATCGGCGAGGGTGAGGCCGTCGAAGCGGATGTTCTCGTGGTAGGTATTGCCGTCCGCATCTTCGCCGCGGCGGAAGATGCGGGCGTCTCCGTCTGCGGCGTGGCCAAAGAAGAAGGTGACGCCGCCGACCGTCTGGGCGGAGAGGGTGGAGAGATCGGTTGTGTTGAAGAGATCTGCGAATGAGGTGGCCGGGCCCTGGGAGAAAAGATCCGGGAAAAACTCGCCTTCAGTATCTGCGAAAACGAGCGTGTCCTCGGCTTCGAAATCGCGGATAATTGCGAAGCTGCGCTCCACAGGGGAGACATAGCGCGAAAGCGGTGCTGCATTGTCGAAGATCAATGTATCTGCCCCGGCTCCTCCGCGAAGGCCTACGGTGCCTGCAAAGACCTGGAATGTATCATCCCCCCACCCGCCGACGGCTGTTGCAGTTGGGGCATCGATATAGAAGGTATCGTCGCCAGTATTTCCGAAGGCTGTGACGCGTGGTTCGTTTTCGGGGCGAAGGTCGAGCGGGATGTTGTCAATGCCCATGTAGAACTCATCATTGCCACCGCGACCATACATCGTGCCAAAGGTTTGGAAGTTTTCCGGTTGATCGAAGCCTATGGTGACGCTGTCGAGCCATGTGAGATAGGTCGTATTTATGAAAATAGCATCAGGAATATCATACGGTTGGCGTGTGTTTAAAGCAGACTGAATATCGAACCCATTATCAAAATCAATATTAGCCTCCCAGAAAGACCAAGACAGGCTACCAGGGCTGCCATCGTCAATGCTGAAGAACGTTCCCGGGCCGTGGATTGCCTGTGAGAACTGAACTGTCATGCCATTATCCAGCAGGAAGGTTCCGGATGTGGCGGTAAATGAACCTATGAAATCTGAAGCTTGAGTGTCTTCAATATCTTCAAGGATTTCTCTGAAGTCGAAATTGTTTACGGTGATTGAATTGGGCATATGGGGTTACCTAATTGTACGTTCAAATTCGCAACACTGTAACAAACGAGCTGTCTTAGGCCAAGGCTATGTAGCCCTACACCATCATCTCCTTCGTCGCTGTCAGCTTCAGCTCCGGAAAGTCGCGTTCCACGCGGTCTATGTCCCATTGGAGGCGGGTCATGTAGACCGGGTCTCCGTCATGGTCCGTTGCGATGTGGCCCTTGTTGGCGGCAACGAAGGCTTCCACCTTGTCTTTGGGGCCGGAGAGCCAGCGGGCGGAGGTGAATTGGGTGGGCTCGAACCGGGTGGGGATGCCGTATTCGAGCTCTATGCGGGAGGCGAGAACTTCGAACTGGAGTTGGCCGACGACGCCGACGATCCAGCCGGAGCCGATGGTGGGCTTGAAGAGTTTGCTGGCACCTTCTTCGGCGAACTGGGTGAGGGCTTTTTCGAGGTGTTTGGCTTTCATCGGGTCCGTTGCGCGGACGGATTGGAGGAGCTCCGGCGCGAAGCTGGGGATGCCTGCGAAGTGGAGGATTTCGCCTTCTGTCAGGCCATCGCCGATGCGGAGTTGCCCGTGGTTGGGAATGCCGATGATATCGCCGGCCCAGGCGTCCTCTGCCAGTTCGCGGTCATTCGCAAGGAAGAGGACGGGGTTGGAGATGGCCATGGGTTTCTTGGAGCGGACATGCGTGAGTTTCATGCCGCGCTTGAAGTGGCCCGCGCAGAGGCGGACGAAGGCCACGCGGTCGCGGTGTTTTGGATCCATATTGGCCTGGACCTTGAAGACGAAGCCCGAGACTTTCTTCTCATCGGGTGCGATCTGGCGTTCCTGCGCGGGGCGGACCTGCGGTTCCGGCCCGTAGTCGCCGATGCCGTTCATGAGTTCCTGCACGCCAAAGGAGTTGATGGCGGAGCCGAACCAGATGGGGGTGAGGGTGCCATCGAGGAAGGCCTGGCGGTCGAATTTTGGCAGGAGTTCGCGGGCCATTTCGACCTCCTCGCGGAGTTTTTCAAGGAGGTCCGCGGGGATGTGCTTTTCAATTTCAGGATCGTTTAGGCCGTTGATCTGGATGGATTCCGCTTTGACGTTGCGGTCGGCGCGAGACATCAATTCGAGCCGGTCGTTGATCATGTCATACGCGCCGAGGAACTCGCGGCCGACGCCTATGGGCCAGCTTGCGGGTGTGACGTCTATCGCGAGATTTTCCTGAATTTCGTCAATGATCTCAAAGGTATCGCGGCTTTCGCGATCCATCTTGTTGCAGAAGGTGAGGATCGGGAGATCGCGGAGGCGGCAGACCTCGAAGAGCTTCTGTGTCTGGCTTTCGACGCCTTTGGCACCGTCGATCACCATGATGGCGGCATCCACGGCGGTGAGGGTGCGGTAGGTATCTTCCGAGAAGTCGGAGTGGCCCGGTGTGTCGACCAGATTGAACCAGAATTCGCGGAATTCGAAGGACATAGCGGAGGCGGAAACGGAGATGCCGCGATCCTTCTCCATCTGCATGAAATCGGAGCGGGAGCGGCGGGCTTCGCCTTTGGCGCGGACCTGACCGGCAAGCTGAATTGCGCCGCCATAGAGGAGGAATTTCTCTGTCAGGGTGGTTTTTCCGGCGTCGGGATGCGAGATAATCGCGAACGTCCGTCGGCGGGCGATCTCGGCGGGCAGGTCGGGGCGGTTATGGGCACGGTCCAGCATGGGCGTGCTATAGCGGGGCTTGGCGGTAGGGGCAAGAAAGGTTGAGGCATGGGCAGGCTTTGGGTGAAAGTGACGGCGGTTCTGGGGCTGGGGTTGGTGGTGGCCTGCGGTTCCAGCTCCGATCCGGTGGCGGGGTTGATGCTGACAAGCGGGCGGGCTTCCGCCGGGCTGGATGGCCGGGTGGTGCAGACAGCGGCCGGGCCGGTACGGTATCTGGAAGGGGGCAAGGGCCAGCCTGTGCTGATGGTGCACGGTATTTTTGCGCGCAAGGAGCACTGGCTTCAGATGTCCCGGCGGCTGACGGACCGCTACCGCGTGATCATGATCGATCTGCCAGGGTTTGGTGACAACCCGCCGCTGGGGCGCGGGCAGTACCGGCTGAGCCGACAGGCCGATAACCTTGAAGCAGTGATGGCAGCACTTGGGCTGGAGAGTGCGCATATTGCTGCGAGTTCGATGGGCGGACAGATTGCGGGCGTGGTTGCGGCGCGTTCGCCGGAAAAGGTGCGCAGCCTTGCCTTTATCGGCAGCCCGCTGGGCGTGCTGGGGCCACGCCAGACGGATTTCGAGAGGGCGGCGCTGGCGGGGCAGGCACCGATGGTGGTGCGGAACCGTGCTGATTTTGACAGGCGCAACGCTCTGGTTTTGGCGCGCCCGCCTTCCACCCCTGCGGCTGTGCTGAACGCTTGGGCGGCGGACGAGATTGCGACGCCTGATCTCAACCAGCGGATCTGGGATGAGGTGGCTTTGTTCGACGTAACCCCATTGCAGCGGCTGGCCCCCCGCATCGGGCAACCCACACTGATCCTTTGGTGCAAGGGGGACAGGGTGTTTCATCCAAGCGGCGGGGCGGTGCTCGAGCGCGCTTTGCCACGCGCCGAGCGGCGCATGATGACAGGTTGCGGGCATTTGCCGATGATCGACAGGCCGGGGCGGACGGGCAAGAATTACCGTGAATTTCTGGACAGACTATAGAAAAAGGGCCACCTTGGGCGGTGGCCCTTGTTTTTGCACTAACGCGTTGACGTTATGATTGTGCGGCGTCGTATTCCGCCAACATGCCAACAGCTTTGTTCATCTCGGTCAGGAATGCGTCTGTGCCTTTGGCAAAGCGCCCGAGATCGCTGAGATTTGTGGCGTTGCCGGCCGCAACCGTAACTGCAATATCGCGCACCGCATCCCATTCAGACTTCGCCAGGGCGAGCTGATCGGCGATGCCACGTGTGGGTGGTGTGGGGATGCCTGCAATCGGCATTCCGTTGATGAAGGCGTTGAGCGAATTGTCAAAGAGCTCAAGCGTGGCCTGCAGTTCGGGCTGTGCCGTTTCAACGTTGAAACCGGCGGAGACGAGGCAGACCTCCTTGGAGAGCTTCTGGCTGAGCATTCGCTGGCGCCCATAAAGATCGATCAGCAGAGCTTCGGCAGCAGCGCCATCGCCAAGAAAGCTGGCATAGGCCGTGCGGTTGGCAACCACGAGATCGTTGGCGCGTTTCAATGCTTCGCCGGTGAGGCCGTTGGCACGCGCAAACTCTTCTTCCGTGATCAGGGTTCCGCCGAGTGCATTCTCGTAGATGGCTTTGAGCGGGTTCCAATAGCTGTTCAGCTCTTCCCATTTTGCGAGCGGGATGGTGTGGGTTTCCGCAAAAATCTCCTGATCGGTATTGCCCGCTTTCAGAGCGATGTGGGTTGCCTCGAAGAGACCCATTGCCTTGGTAAGGATGGCTGCACTTTCTGCCGGGTTCACGTTTGAGCGGGCATAGCAGAAATACTTGGCCATGCGCTGTGTGAGCATCCTCTGACGACCGGCAACATCGATCCGATGGGCTACGGACTGCGCCGTAACGGCGGTTTCCTGAGCGAAAGTGGGGAGAGGTGCTGCAGCGGAGAGCAATGCGGCGGCGAACAGAACTGGTTTCATACTCATGGCGATATCCTTACGAGTGACGCAACTTGCGAGATTACACATTCTTCTCGCGCAATGAGACATTTCGTTCAAATGTGGCTCAAAGAAGGCAATTATACTTTGGGTTGAGCAATCCGTGGTTGTTGGCGGCTAAAAACACACTGAAATTGTAATGAATGTAACAGATGCCCCTATAAGCTGTAAGGGACGTTCTGTTTGCCGCGACTCACTTCAGGACTTGAGTCGAAATCCATCCGGCGGCTCCTGGGGGGGACAAAAGCCGCCGGATGGATTGCGGGCGCGCTGTTTTGGCTACTTGTGTTCCAAAACCGGCCCTGCCTCTGACGCGACGGACATCTTGAATTCCGGAGCGCCCATCAGGCGATCTGTCGCGTGTGCCAAACTGACGGAATAATGATCCAGCCCGATGCGCAGGATCTCCCGCTCATCATCGGAAACCGGCTGGTCGCGCAGGATATTGCGCAGGCTTGGTTTCAGCCTTTGCCAGACCTGATCAGCCTCATCCAGATGAGGCGTATCGGCTGTATTAAAACGGTGGTCCGACGTGTTGGCAGAGGGATCGCCCAGAACACTCTGGTGCTCAATATCCAGATCTGCGAGTGCGAAAGCCATACCGCCGGGGGCGGCTGCATTATGCGCGACCTGGCAAAGCTCTCGCGACAGTTTGGCCGCGAGATAGCGGAGATTGCTGAGGCGCGAGATGCGATTTGTGCGCCAGCCATCGAGGGGAGAGAGAGCCGGGGCATAGGCTGTGTGGATCTGTGCGGCAAAGGTTTCGGATTGTTGACTGATGACGTTGCTCAACCGCTGCGTCTGCTCAAAACGCGCCTTGGTGATCAAGCGCCCCTTCTGCATGCGTTCGTACGTGCCCGACAGCCCCGACCAGGCATGATCTACATACAACCACTGATTGAACACCTGGCTGTCGTACTCTGTGAAGAGGTTGAGCTTCCTGTCACCGGAAATAAGGCCGGTATGGACACGGCGAAACCTGAGTGCCGCCTCATCCACACGCGCTGTGAGGGCGGTTTTCGCGACGCCAGCACGCGCATAGCAGAGTGCGCCAAACATCTCTTCGGCCAGCACTTTTTGCTGGGCGGCAAGGCTTATCCGGTGAACCACCGTTTCCGACGTGATGCGTACGCTTTCCGCCCGGGCGGAGAAGGCTGTGATTGCGGAGAGGAAAAACAGGCCAATCGTAAAAAGGAACTTGGCACGGATCGTGCCGACTTCTGGTTGATCTGTCATTTTGGGCTCGCGTTTAACGAAAGCCCCCCCATGGCGCAGCGTGTAGCAAAGCTGTGCCAAAAAAGATAGCCGGTTTATGATTGAAATTTTCTATCGGAGTTTGAGGAAAAACTTATTGGATCGTTTCTGCATATGCCTAGCGGTGCCGTTTCGACGTTGACAGCGCCGCGGATCGGCTGATCTTTGCGGGAGATCGGAAAAGGGGAGCGTGGCGATGGATCTGGGGATCAAGGGTAAGCGGGCGATTGTGTGTGCGGCCTCCAAGGGGCTGGGGCGCGGCTGTGCGGAGGCGCTGGCGGCGGCAGGTGTGGATCTGGTGATCAACGCACGGACGCGCGACGCCTTGGATGCGACGGCGGACGCTTTGCGCGCGGCACACGGTGTTTCGGTGACGGCTGTGGCGGCGGATATTGCCACGCCGGACGGGCAGGCAGAGGTGCTGGAAGCCGGTACGGGTGCCGACATTCTGGTGAACAACGCGGGCGGCCCGCCGCCGGGGATGTGGAGCGACTGGACGCGGGATGATTTTATTGCGGCGCTGGATGCCAACATGCTGGCGCCGATTGCAATGATGAAGGCGATGCTGCCGGAGATGTGCGACAGAGGCTGGGGCAGGGTGGTGAACATCACCTCGCAATCGGTGAAATCGCCCATTCCGGTGCTGGGGCTTTCGAACTCCGCTCGGGCCGGCCTGACAGGCTATGTGGCAGGCACGAGCCGTCAGGTGGCGCAGTTTGGCGTGAACATCAACAACATGCTGCCGGGGATCCATGCGACGGACCGGGCGGTGGCGCTGGATGGCGGCGTGAGCCGGGCGCAGAACATCTCCGTCGAGGAAGCGAAAGCGCAGCGCGAGGCGACGATTCCTGCGCGGCGCTATGGCACGGCGGAAGAGTTCGGAGCGATGTGTGCCTTTCTTTGCTCGCAGCATGCGGGCTTTATTGTCGGGCAGAATATCCTGCTGGACGGCGGTGCGGTGAACGCCACCCTGTAGCGGCTGAGCGCCGCGTGCGGACCATGGAGAGGTCCGCATCTCCACCGTTGAAATTGTGACCGGCAAGGGCGCAAGATTGTGTTTCTGGCCCTTTTTTCGGCCTCATAACCTAGGGTAGCAAAAACCTCTCAGGCCGCACTTGCGCGAAAAAAGGGAGACAGACTTGAGATTTAGAATGAATACGGCCGCGCTGACTTTGGTTGCGGCCCTTATCTTTGGTGCCTCGGGTGCCAACGCGTATGAACCCACAAAGAATTTTGCAGAATTCTGGCCGCAGGTACGCAAGGCCTTCATGGACGCGGATCCCGGCGCATTGGCGGCGCTTGCGCTGTCTGACAAGATGCCGATCCGCTATTTTGCTTTGGACCCCAACGATGCTTGCCAGAACAGGGCGGCGAAGGCTTATCTAACCGCGCTCAACAGCACCGTCGCCAATTTCAGGCGTGGAGAGACATGGGGCGACTTTCTACAGAATAGCCCGACGCTCGATCTCAATCATGCGTCGATCTACACGAACGCGCTGGGTGAAGTGTCTGTCCATCTGAAGGTGCGGTTCAGCGAGACGGGCCCCGGTGGGACATGGCGGATTCTCGAAAGCCTGCATGATCTCGATGAGGTGTTCGAGATGGGCGAAAAGATGGGCGGGCCTTCGCGCTGCTGAAGACTGCCTTTTGGGGAGCGTTCACAAAGCCGTTGGGTCCGCTGGTGACGCGCGTGCACTGCGTCTAATAGAGTGTGACTTTTATCACTTAGGACGCCCCCCAATCATGACCCTTTTTGCTTCTCCCTATGCGTTGGTTGCCTTTGTCCTGACTGTCAGCGCGCTTTCCTTCTGGCTCTCTCCCCGACGGGTGGATGCCGAGGGTTTCTTTGGTGGGGCGGATGCGGCGGGGCGGGCGCCCGGGATGTGGACCCTGACCTTCAGCCAGGTGACAACGTGGATCTTTGCGCGGAGCCTGATGAACGCGGCAATCCTCGGCTTCTATTTCGGGATGCCGGGAGCGCTGGCCTATACGGCCTATTACCTCAGCTTCATCACCGGCATGTGGATTGTGGGATGTTTGCGGGCGCGGGGTGCGCGCTCTGTTCAGGACTGGCTGCGGGAGGATTACGGGCGTTTGGGTGTGGCCTGCTACAACGCGGTTGTTGCGCTGCGCCTGATGTCTGAGGTCTTTGCCAATCTTCTGGTGGTGGGCGTGATCTTTGGCGCGGCATTCGGGGATGCGCCCTATGCGGCCGAGGGCGCTATGGTGGCAATGGCGTTGATCGGGCTCAGCTATTCCGCAATGGGTGGGCTGCGCGCCAGCCTGCGGACAGATATGGTGCAGATGGCCCTGTTCGCGATCGTGTTTGCCGTGGCCTTCTACGCGATGGTAAGCGCGCCCGGTTTCTTCCCAACGGCGGTCATCGTTTCCTCCGGCGTCAGTGGCGTTGGACCGGGCTGGGTGTTGCTGGCGGTGGCACTTTTACAAGTGCTTTCCTATCCGGCGCATGATCCGGTGATGATGGACAGGGGCTTTCTGGCAGATGCGCGGACGACGCGAAACTCTTTTCTGTTCGCGTTCTGGATTTCGGCCCTGTTCATTCTTGGGTTTGGCATCTTTGGCATTCAGGCGGGGATACTCGCCGGAGACGGAGAAGCGATGCAGGATGTGTGGGCGCGGATGTTCGGGCCGTTCGTTCTCTTTTGCCTCTCGGCCAGTCTGATTGTCTCTGCACTTTCGACTTTGGATTCCGCTTTGGCCTCGTCTGCGCGACTGGCGGTTGTGGAGCTGGGGCTTGGCGCGAAGACGGTCGCCAATGGGCGGATTGCAATGGTGGTATTCATGCTGGGAGGTGTGTTGTTTCTGCTGGCGGAGACGGAGGATCTCTTCGCCGCCGTCGCCGTCAGTGGCACGGCCTCGATGTTTCTCGCCCCGGTCATCCTGATCGGGCTTTTCCTCGGGCGACCCATTCCGCTCTGGTCCTATGTGGTGAGCTTTGTGGCGGCCATGGCGGGGGCGGCCGCCTATTTTTTCCAGGCGAGCCCGGCTGTGATTGCGGTGCTTGGCGAGGGGCACAAGTATGAGCGGCTTTTGGTGATCTGTCTGGCTGTGCTTGTGGTTGGCTTTTTGGCATGTCTCTGGGGCAGCTTCTTGCAAAGAAGTCGTGCGGCGGGCGCCCTTTGAACTTGAAGGCAAGCACAAGAGGCACCCATTGAGCGACCTCTACGGATAGTGCATTTTTTGAAAAGCGCTTCATGTTTCTCTATGCCTGATGCTGTCCCTTTGCGTATCCGCTCTTGTTTTCCGCTACCTTCCATTTTCTGGCAATGGCGCACGCAGCGGGGCCTTGTGAGAAACACAGAAGCGCAGATTGCGCGGTTCTGAGCCGTCGCTGCTTGCGGGGGGCACTTTGGGTTGCTACATCCTCGATACCTGACGGAATTAATCGGGATGTTGGATGGAACCTCGGCTGGAGCTTGATGATCTGCGGTGTGCCTTTGAAGGTGTGCATGTGGTGGATGGTGTTTCGCTGGCGTTGTATCCGGGGCAGGTGACGTGCCTTCTGGGGCCTTCGGGGTGCGGAAAATCGACCACGTTGCGGATGGCGGCCGGGGTGGAGCGGGCGGCTTCCGGTTCTATCCGGATCGACGGGCGGGTGGTGGAAGATGCGGCCACGCATTTGCCACCGGAGGCACGGGGCATCGGGATGATGTTTCAGGATTTTGCTTTGTTTCCGCATCTGACGGCTGCCGAGAATGTGGGCTTTGGGCTGGCCCGCCGGGATGCCGGGCGGGGAGCGCGGGTGGATGAGCTTCTGCTTCGTGTGGGGCTGACGGAGAAGGCGGACAGGTATCCCCATCAGCTTTCGGGTGGCGAGCAGCAGCGGGTGGCTCTGGCCCGTGCGTTGGCGCCGAGGCCGGGTGTGATGCTGATGGATGAGCCTTTCTCCGGCCTTGATAACCGTTTGCGCGATGAGATCCGGGATCAGACGCTGGAGATCCTCAAAGAGGAAGGTGCTGCTGTTTTGCTAGTAACGCATGAGCCGGATGAGGCGATGCGGATGGCCGACCAGATTGCCCTGATGCGGGCGGGCAAGATCGTGCAGATCGGCGCGCCCTACAACATCTACAACGCGCCGACGGATGCTGAGGCGGCGGCGTTTTTCAGCGATATCAATCTACTGCACGGCGTTGTGAAAGACTTTCAGACGGAGACGCCCTTTGGCCAGTTCTTCTGCCCCAATATGCGGGACGATGCGGATGTGGAAATCATCATCCGCCCGCAGCATCTGAAACTCGATTTTGATAGGCAGGGGGCCGGGCCATTGCCGACGCCCACCGATGGTGTGGCGGCGCGGGGTGCCGTGCGGCGCGCGCGGTTCATGGGGCACGAAAGCCTTGTGGAGCTGGAGATGGACCATGACGGCTCGATGCTGAAGGCGACGGTGCCGGGGGTGTTTCTGCCCAAGGCCGAGACGCCCCTGTGGCTGAGCCTGCGGCGGGACCGCTGCTTTGTGTTTCCGTGCAAGCGACAAAGCAAGGTGGCCGATCCTTGGCTGCACAGCCCGGCGGCATGATCGTTATTCTTACAGGTGCCGGGATTTCAGCGGAGAGCGGGCTTGGCACCTTTCGTGATCTTGGCGGTATCTGGCAACAGGTACGGCTGGAGGAAGTGGCAACACCCGAAGCCTTTGCCCGCGATCCGGCCTATGTGCAGCAATTCTACAATGCGCGGCGGGCGCAGGCGGGCGCTGTGGAGCCCAATGCGGCGCATCTGGCGCTGGGGGAGTTGCAACGCGCGCTTGGCGACGGGCTGATGCTTGTGACGCAGAACGTGGATGATCTGCACGAGCGGGGCGGTGCAAAGGCTGTGCATATGCATGGCAGCCTGTTCTCGGCGCTTTGCGCGGCCTGCGGTGCGCGCCATCCCTGGGCCGGGGACCTCGGCAACGGAGAGATGTGCGCGGCCTGTGGCCAGCCTGCGTTGCGGCCTGATGTGGTGTGGTTTGGTGAAATGCCCCACCATATGGCGGAGATCGAGGAGGCTTTGGGTGTTGCCACGCTCTTTGTTTCCATCGGCACGAGCGGGCAGGTTTATCCTGCAGCGGGGTTCGCACAGCTGGCGCGAAAGGCGGGTGCCGAAACCCTGGAGCTTAATCTGGAGGCCACGGGCGGGCCCTTTGATCGGGTGGAAACCGGGCTTGCGAGTGAGATTGTGCCCACATTTGTGGCGAGCGTGATCAAGGCGCACGCACGGTAAATTTAAGGTTAAAGCTCGCTTTGGGCTTTTCCCCGGGGCTCTCACGCAATACATACTCGATCAAGAGACAAAGCGCTGTGTCTTGTGGGTGCAGCTTTGACGGGAGAAAACTATGCTGAACAATATTGGCCTGCCGGGGATCCTGCTGATCGCCGTTGTCGTGCTCGTGCTCTTTGGCCGCGGTAAGATCTCATCGCTGATGGGTGAGGTTGGCAAGGGGATCACGAGCTTCAAGAAGGGTATCAGCGAAGGCAAGGCAGAGCTGGAAAACGCTGCTGCCGAAGAGGCGCATGATGTGACGCCGGATGCGGAAAAAGACAAAGTTTAAAGTCTTTTAGGAGCATTCGCTCATGTTTGATATTGGCTGGCTCGAGCTGATCATCATCGGGATTGTTGCGCTGATCGTTGTCGGCCCCAAGGACCTGCCCGGTATGTTCCGCACGGTGGGCCGCTTCATGGGCAAGGCGCGGGCGATGGCGCGCGAATTTCAGCGCTCCATGGAAGAAGCCGCCGATGAGACAGGGCTGAAGGATGCGGCCAAGAGCATGAACGATATCGGTGATATCGGGATGGGCGGGCCGACGAAATCTGCGCAGGCTTACGCGAAAAAGTTCATGACGGACGATGATGCGGACGCAAAAACGGATGCAAAGTCGTCCTCCAAGTCCGAAGCCGCCTCCAAACCCAAGCCCAAGCCCAAGGCTGCTGCCAAAGCCGAGGTTACCGTGCAGTCCGAACCCGAAGCCAAACCCGCTTCCGACGGAGCCTGAGTGTGGAGCCCGGTATTGAGCCACGTTTCAAGCTGAGCGGCTTTATGCGTTTGATCGTGGCCTTTGCGGCTTGGCTGGCGGCCTCTATCGCCTGTTTTATGTTCTGGATACCGCTTTTCGAGACGGTACGCGTGCCTTTGGCGGCAGCAATGGCCGGGCAGGGTGTTGTGGAGACCAAGGTTGTTTTTGGCAGCCCGCAAGAGGCCTTTTTGCTTCGGACGCGCGTCGCTGCCGTTTTCGGGCTGATCGTCAGTGTGCCTATCGTGGCCTATAACGTGGTGCGGATCTGGATCTCGACGGAGCGGGTCTTGCGTCGGGCGGCGTTGGCATCGACGGTGCTGTTTCTGGCAGGGGCGGGTTTTGCCCTTTTCGTTTATGTGCCCGGAGAGATCGAGCGTATCTATGCGCCTCTTGGTGAGGGAGATTTCGGGGATCTCGTTCTTGAATTGTCTTTCCTCGCCGAATGGACGCGATATGCGCTCTTTATGATGAGTGCCTTTGGGTTGGCATTGCAGATCCCTCTGCTGCTGTTTCTTTGGAAATACCGCAAAAGAACGCGCCAGATGGCGGCCGTTGCGAAGGAAGTTTGAGAATGGCCGGCATCGCTGACGACGAAATCGACGACACATCCGCCCCGCTGATCGAGCACCTGGCCGAACTGCGCACGCGGCTGATCCGCGCTGTGATCGCGTTTTTGATCGGTATGATCATCTGCTTTGGTTTTGCGGAGTTCATTCTCGATTTTCTGGTAGCTCCCATTGAGCAGACATTGCGGGATCTGGGCGACCCGGATCCGAAGTTGCAGTTCACCTCGCCGCAGGAATACTTTTTCACATTGATCCGAATTTCAATGGTGTTCGGGCTTGCGCTCTCTTTCCCGGTGATTGCGCATCAGATGTGGCGGTTTGTAGCGCCGGGCTTGTACCGCAATGAGCAGAATGCGTTTCTGCCGTTCCTCATCGCCTCTCCCGTTTTGTTCATTATTGGTGCTTCTTTTGCGCATTTCGTCGTTACGCCGCTTGCGATGGCCTTCTTTCTGGGCTTCGCGGATGTGGCATCCGTGTTTTCCAACCTGCTGATTGCCAGCCCGCCCGTGGTGGAGGGGGCGGAGGATACCGGCATTGATATCGTCTTCTTCGGGAAGGTGAATGAGAGCCTTGATATCACGCTGAAATTCATCGTGGCCTTTGGGCTTTGCTTTCAGCTGCCGGTGCTTTTGACGCTGATGGGCAAAGCGGGGCTTGTTTCTGCTGATGGGTTGCGGGCGACGCGGAAATACGCGGTGGTGGGTATTCTGGTGCTGGCCGCGATTGTAACGCCGCCGGATGTGGTGACGCAGATCATCCTCTTTACGGTCGTCTACATGCTCTATGAGATCTCCATTCAGCTTGTCGTCATCGTGGAACGCAAGCGCGAGGCGCAGCTTCGGGCGGATGGATATTACGACGATGAGGATGAAGAGGCTGACAAGAGCACATCATGAGTAAGAAGGCGTGGAAGCGGATGGCCGCTGCGCTGGAGCGGATGAGCCCGGCACCTATCCCTGTTCCCAATTTTCGGGGCGCGGATGCCTTTGTGTGGCATACCGAGCCTGACAGGCTTGAGGCTGTGCGCCGGGTGAACCGTGTGCCGATTGAACTGCTGGTGGGGATTGAGCGTTCCCGTGATACGCTTCTGGAGAATACGCGCCAGTTTGCCTCCGGCTTTTCGGCGAACAATGTGCTGTTGTGGGGCGCGCGGGGGATGGGGAAATCCTCTCTCGTGAAGGCCGTGCACGCCACTGTGGCGGCAGAGGTGCCGGGCCTGAAACTTGTGGAATTGCAGCGGGAAGATCTGCCGAGCCTTGGGCGGCTGATGGATTTGTTACGCGGGGCTGAGACGCGGTTTTTGTTGTTTTGCGATGATCTGAGCTTTGACCATGACGACAGCCACTACAAATCGCTGAAGGCGTTGCTGGATGGTGGTATCGCCGGGCGGCCCGACAATGTGCTGTTCTACGCCACCTCTAACAGGCGGCATCTGATGCCGCGCGATATGATCGAGAATGAGCGCTCGGCAGGTGTGAACCCGGCTGAGGCGGTAGAGGAGAAGGTAAGCCTTTCGGATCGCTTTGGCCTCTGGCTTGGCTTTCATGCCTGCGATCAGGATGAGTTTCTCATGATGATCCGAGGATATTGCACGGCTGCCGGGATCGAGATTGATGACGAGACACTTCGGGCTGAGGCGATCGAGTGGCAACAGACACGCGGCAGCCGCTCTGGCCGGGTGGCATGGCAGTACGTGGCGGACCTGGCAGGGCGGCGGGGTGTTTCGCTGAAACCCTTGGTCGGGTGAGACGGCGGGCCTACCATCCGCGCAAGGCAGATGAAAAAAGGGCGGCCCCGGGGCCGCCCTTTGTTATTTTGGTCCGAGGCTGGGCCTATTTGCCGAGTGCCCGGGACCACCAACCCTTTTTCTTGGGTTCGTCGCCTTCCGATGCGTGTTCGGAATCCGGCGCGGCATCTGCGGCCACAGGCTCCGGAGCGTCGGTCGTGACGGATGCAATTGTTTCCTTTGAGGATGCGCGGGTGCGTGGCTTCCGCGTGGGCTTTGCTGGCTGTTCCGGTTCTGCAGGAGCCTCAACTGGTGGCGTCTCCGCTGCGGTCTCTGAGATGGAGGTCGGCTCAGGCGCCTGCTCTGCCGAAGCGGGCGGGTCCTGCGGCGTTTGGGCCTCAGTCTCGGCTGTGCTTTCCTCCGGTTTGGAGGTTTTGCGACTGCGCGAGCGTGAACGGCTGCGGCTTTTCTTGGGAGGCTCGGCATCCTGTGCGTCGGTAGAGGCGGCTTCTTCGCCTGTCTCTGCTGGCTGTGCAGCGTCCTCGCCGGGCTCTGTGGCCTTGTCGTCGCCGTTTGCCTGCGCAGTCTCGCTTTCATCGCCATTGCCGCCTTTACCGCGCCGACGACGCCGGCGACGGCGTTTCTTCGGCGCACCTTCTTCGCGGGCTTCGGAGCGATCTTCTGGTTGCGCCTCGATCACCTCGACCTCGTCCTCATCGGGAAGGTCCGGGAGGGCGTCGACAACGCCTTCCAGTGCCGAAGCCTCCGGGATGATCCGGGTCGCGACCTTGAGGCGTTCGATCTTGTAATTCGGGCTGATAAGTGTCGGGTCGCCCTCGATCCGAACGGAGAGGCCAAAGCGGCCCTCGATCATCGCCACGTGCTCGCGTTTTGCGTTGAGCATGTAATTGGCGATTTCCACGGGGCAGGTTACCAGAACTTCCTTGGCACGGCGACGCACGCCTTCCTCTTCCAACTCGCGCAGGATCGAAAGCGCGAGGCTGTCATCGGACCGCACGCGGCCTGTTCCATGACAATGCTCACAAGGCTTGGTCGTGGCCTCCAGCATGCCGGGGCGGAGGCGCTGACGCGACATTTCCAGCAGGCCGAAGCCCGAGATGCGGCCGACCTGGATACGGGCGCGATCATGTTTGAGCTTGTCTTTCAGACGCTTTTCGACAGCGTTATTGTTGCGGCGATCTTCCATATCGATGAAGTCGATTACGATCAGGCCTGCGAGATCGCGCAGTTTGGCCTGTCGTGCGACTTCCTCGGCCGCCTCAAGGTTGGTCTTGAGGGCGGTATCCTCAATGGAGCCTTCCTTGGTGGAGCGGCCCGAGTTCACGTCGACGGCAACAAGCGCCTCGGTGACGTCGATCACGATATAGCCGCCGGATTTGAGCTGCACCGTTGGGTTGAACATCGCGGAGAGGTAATTTTCCACCTGATAGCGCGCGAAGAGGGGCAGGGGTTCTGCGTATTGGCGCACGTTCTTGGCGTGGGACGGCATGAGCATTTTCATGTAGTCCTTGGCTTCACGGTAGCCGCGCTCGCCCTCGACGAAGATCTCGTCGATGTCGCGCGAATAGAGATCGCGGATCGAACGTTTGATCAGGCTGCCTTCCTCGTAGATCGGGGCCGGCGCGATGGATTGCAGCGTGAGATCGCGGATCTGCTCCCACTGGCGGAGCAGGAATTCGTAATCGCGCTTGATCTCTGTCTTGGTGCGTTTGGCACCGGCGGTTCGGATAATGAGGCCCGCGCCCTCCGGCACTGTGATCTCGCCCGCGATTTCCTTCAGTTTCTTGCGGTCTGGCGCGTTGGTGATCTTGCGGGAGATGCCGCCGCCGCGCGCTGTGTTGGGCATGAGAACGCAGTAGCGGCCTGCGAGCGAGAGATAGGTGGTGAGGGCCGCGCCCTTGTTGCCACGCTCTTCCTTGACGACCTGCACGAGCAGGATCTGGCGGACCTTGATGACTTCCTGGATCTTGTAGCGCCGCGCACGTGGCTTGCGGGGACGGATTTCTTCCTTGATGTCCTCTGCGCCGGAGGTGTCGTAATCCTCCGCTTCGGGTGCTTCGCCCTCTGTGGCACCAGCTTCCTGTTCCGGTGCGCCTTCGTCCGTTGCTTCCGCCTTTTCGTCGGTTTCAGCTTCGCCAGACGCTTCTGGTGCTTCTTCCGCTGGCGTCTCTGAAACCGGGGCATCCTCGTCGGCAGAAGCCTGTTCGGCGGCTTCCGCCTCTGGTATCTGACCGCCTTCGGGCAGATCTTCGACAAGCGTGGAGCCGCTCTCTTCGCCCTCTTCGATCTCGCCGATCACTACGTCATCTGCTGGAGCCGCAGCAGCGGCCTTGGTGCGAGAACGCGAACGGCTTCTGGAGCGGCTGCGGGATTTGGGCTTTTCTTCCTCTTCCTCGCGTGCATCTTCCTCCGCGTTCAGCGCGGCTTCCTCGGCCAGAAGCGCTTCGCGGTCTGCGATCGGGATCTGGTAGTAATCGGGGTGGATCTCGGAAAAGGCCAGAAAGCCATGCCGGTTTCCGCCATAATCGACGAAAGCGGCTTGCAGGGAGGGTTCTACCCTTGTGACTTTTGCCAGATAGATGTTTCCGGCGAGTTGGCGTTTGTTCAGCGACTCAAAGTCGAAATCTTCAACCTTGTTTCCATCCACCACGACAACACGGGTCTCTTCCGTGTGCGTGGCATCGATCAGCATTTTCATAGGCATAAGTATGTGTGTTCTTTCTCATCCCAACACGCCTTAGGGCCCGGAAACCGGGCGGAGAAGTGGATTGGGGATTTTGATTGGGGAGGAATGCGGCCAACTCACGCTCCGCTGCGCGGCGGGAAGCCGGAGGCAGGGGATGGCTCAGATGGTCTGCGCGTTCCATCGCGGTTATTACTCCAGCGCCATTTTGAAGGCGCCATACGGGTCCCGGAACGTCCGGGGCAATTTCGGCGCAAGCGCCGGTCGCACACTCATTTTGCGTACCATGGTCAGAAAGCTTGTTCAGAATTCTGCGTATGGGGTCGCGAGTGCGACGAATCTAAAAAGTCTTTGGCTCACGGAGCCTGACCTTTTTGTTCTACGCGGTTTGCGGCGGTGAATACAATCTCTTTTCATGATCTTTTCGCCACGCTTTGCGGCCTTGCTGCGATGTGCTAGGCTCTGCGGAAAAGGAACGAGCGGGCAGAGTTCCGCAGAGGCTGAGCAGAGAATGATATTTCTTTTCAATCGCTTTGCGATATTTGCGGCATGTGTGCTGGCGAGCGCCGCGCTGGCCGCCGAGCCGCGCGTGCGGCCCGAAGCCACTGGCCTTTCGACAGGGCTGTGGGGTGGCCTGCGGGTGGAGATCGGGCTGACCGAGCGGGTGGCGTATCGACTGAAAGCGGACGCGCTTCAGGTGGTGATCGATCTGGATATGGAGGCCGATCTGCCGCTTTTGGAAACGGAGGCGGTGGAGCACGCGGGTACTCTGCCCGGTGCCGGTGGTGCGACGCGGATCAGATTGGTGACACGCCATGCGCAGATTTTGGAGAGTGCTGCATTCGAGGCGCGGGCGGCAGGGCCTGTGCTTGTGCTGCAGTTTAAGAAGACCGCCGATGCGGAGCAGGCCGCTGTTGTGGATGCAATTAGGCCGGATACGGCGCTGGTGATGCTTGATCCGGGGCATGGCGGGCGCGATCCGGGGGCTGTACGCGAGGGGGTTGCGGAGAAGGATATCGCTCTCGCCTTTGCGAAGGTTCTTGCGCATGAGCTGAGAGGGGCCGGGTTGCGTGTGGAGATGACGCGCAAGAGAGATGTGTTTCTGCCGCTGGCGGCACGCGTGGCGGCCGCGAGGGCGGCGGAGGCGGACATCTTCCTTTCGCTGCATGCGAACACGGTGACCCGCGGCGTTGCTTCAGGCCCGACGGTTTACGTTCTGGCCGATCAGCCTTCGGATGCGGACGCGGCTGCTGTGGCGGATTTTGAAAACAGCGCCGACCGGTTGGCGGGATATGTTGTTGAGCCGGCAGAGGATGATCTGACGGGTGTGCTGCGTGATCTCTCCTATCGCGCAACGGGGGAAGCTTCCCGCGCACTTGCCGGGGACATTGTGGGGGCTTTGTCGGGGAGCGTGGGGGTTATCCGCTCCCGCCCGCTTCGCGCAGCCAATTTTCGAGTGCTGAAGGCGCCGGATATCCCCTCGGTGCTGGTCGAGCTCGGGTTTCTGGGCCACGCTGAGGATAGAGCCCTTATGCAGAACGCGGATTGGCAGGCGGAGGCTGCGGTTGCAATGAAAGCGGCGGTTTTAGGGTGGCTGGAGAGCCGGGAAGCGCCGCTTTCATTGCAACCGCAGCTGATGGGTGCGGCAGAATGATGAGGCTTGCCGGATCAGTCTTTGCAACTGTGAGAATAGCGCTTATGTGCCGAACTCGTGATCCAATGTTTCGATGCTGCGGTTTAAAGTGATCGCAGGGCTTTGCGCCCGGTTCGCCGGTGCGGTAGAGTGACTGTAATGCCAATGAATGAGGCGTGATATGCGCGGTTTGCTGAACTTTTTTGGATTTGTCTTCACTTGGGTCACGCTGGGGCTCGTGATGGCAGCTGTCACGCTGACGGGTGTGTTTGTGTATTACGGCAAGGATCTGCCGGATCATGAGCAACTGGCGCAATACGCGCCTGCCACGATCAGCCGTGTGTATTCCGCGCGTGGGCTGGTTATGGACGAGTTTGCGCAGGAGCGGCGGATCTACACACCGGTGGACGAGATCCCGCCGCTGATCAAGCAGGCGTTCATCAGTGCGGAGGACAAGAACTTCTACAACCATGGTGGTTTTGATGCTGTGGGTATTGTGAAGGCGGCCGTGGATGCGGCGCGGGGCGGGCGGTTGCGCGGGGCTTCGACGATTACGCAGCAGGTGATGAAGAATTTTCTGCTTTCCGGGGACCGCTCGGCAGAGCGCAAGATCAAGGAAATTCTTCTGGCCGTGCGGCTTGAGAACACGCTCAGCAAGGAAGATATTCTGGGGCTTTACCTCAACGAGATTTTCCTCGGGCAGAACTCTTACGGGGTGACGGCGGCATCGCAGACCTACTTTGCCAAAACGCTGGAAGAACTGACACCGGCGGAGGCGGCTTACCTTGCGGCGATCCCGAAAGCGCCGAGCAACTACCATCCCGTTCGCCAGAAAGCCCGTGCCTTGGCGCGGCGTGATTTTGTGCTGCGCGAGATGGAGGAAAACGGCTATATCGACAAGGCCACTTATGAAGAGGCGAAGGCCACTGATCTGATCACCGTTCAGTCGGGCGATATCCTATCCGCCCGAAATGCCCTTCCGCCACGGGATTATTTTACGGATGAGATCCGCCGCCAGCTTTCGACCAAGCTGGAAGGGGGCGAGGAGCAGCTTTTCACCGGTGGCCTGACGATCCGTGCGACTGTGGAACCGGAATTGCAGATGGCTGCTGCCGAGGCCTTGCGGAAGGGACTTGAGAGTTATGACCGCTCGCGGGGGACGTATCTCGGGCCTCTGGAGACACTTGACGCCGACGTGCTTGGAGATGAAGTGACCTGGCGCGCGGCCTTGGCCGAAAAACGTGTGCCACGTGACGTTATCGGCTGGATCCCGGCTGTCGTGCTGGAAGTAGGCGAAAGCTCCGTGCGCATCGGGATCGAGGGTGTCGATGAAGATGAAGACGGGCATTTCCTGACGCTGGCAGATGCCAAGTGGATCGGGCGTATCCGCGCCGAGGACCGCCCGAGCGCGAAGCCGAAGAGACCGGGCGATTTATGGCAGCTTGGCGATGTGGTGCTAGTGAAGGCGATCATCGAAGGCGGGCAATTCCAGCGCTGGTCTCTTCGCCAGATCCCGGAGATACAGGGCGGGTTCATGGCTATGGATACGCAGACAGGGCGCGTGCTGGCCATGCAGGGTGGCTTTTCCTACCAGCATTCCGTGTTCAACCGTGCGACACAGGCAACCCGGCAACCCGGCTCCAGCTTCAAGCCGTTTGTCTATGCCGCGGCTCTGGATAACGGCTATAACCCCAATTCCATCGTGGTCGATGCGCCCATTGAGGTGAACACGCCGCAGGGGCTGTGGCGGCCCACGAACTCTTCCAACCGGTTCTACGGGCCTGCGCCTCTGCGCACGGGCATCGAGCAATCGCGGAACCTGATGACTGTGCGGATCGCGCAGGATATCGGGATGGAGCAGGTGAGCGATTATGCAGAACGGTTCAATGTCTACAAGGATATGCCATCGCTCCTGTCCTATTCTCTGGGCGCGGGAGAGACGACGCTTTTCAAGATGGTGGCGGCCTATTCGATGTTTGCCAATGGCGGCAAGCGTGTGGAGCCGACACTGGTGGACCGTGTGCAGGACCGTTACGGCAACACGATTTACCGGCAGGATCAGCGGAGCTGCCGCCGGTGCAATGAAGGGGCCGAGCCCACATCGCTGCCCTGGATCTGGAACGATGCGGAGCAGGTGATGGATGCGGTGACGGCCTACCAGCTTTCTTCCATGATGCAGGGTGTTGTCTCGCGCGGAACGGCGGCGAGCAGCGTGGGCAAGCTGGGTGTGCCTATTTCCGGCAAGACAGGCACGACGAACGAAAGCAAGGATGTGTGGTTTCTCGGCTTCACGCCGAAAATCGCCGCTGGTTGCTATATGGGCTTCGATACGCCGCGCCCGATGGGCAAGGGCTCTTACGGTGGCACGATGTGCGGGCCAGTTTTTGCAGAGTTCATGAAAACTGCGCTGAAGGATCATGGCTCGTTCAAGCGACCACAGCCACCGGGCACCGTGTTGATCAAGATTGACAGGTTCACAGGTGTGCGGGTGCCCAACAGTTCCAGCGGCAAGAATATCGTGGCGGAGCTTTTTCGGGAAGGCGAGGAGCCTGCGGTGGGCTCCAGCGGGCGCTTTATCGATGGTGGTTTCGCTATGGGATCAAACCTGCCGCTTTACAATCAGGCCAACACCACGACGCAGCAGGTAACCGTGCAGGGCCAGCAGAAGGTTATTCCTTCCAAGCCCGGTTTCGGGGTGCTTTCTTCAGGCGGGCTTTACTGAAAGGCGGTTTCTCCGGCGCCCAGGGTGGCGCCGAAGTGCTTGCTCTCATGGATTGTCTTCGCTCATGCGCACTGTATCCATCACATAGGTGCCGCCGCTTGTGAGTTCCACCACAAGGCCGATATTGCTTTGTGGGAAGCTGCCGGGATTGGACACGGGGCCAGATGTGGAACTGCCTGGCGAGACGGCCCCCGCGGCCGCAAAGCTGAACCGATCGGTTGCTGGATTGGCGCTCATGGAGATGGTGTGCACCTGATTGGGCGTGTAGGTGCCGACAACAGCGCCGTTCACCTCGATATCTCCATCTTCAAGCAGTACGACCACAATATCGGTGAAATGGCCGGTGAAGAAATTGATGCGCACGGAGGCATCGTCGGAAAGGCGCCCCATCCAGAAGGCCGAAACCTCCTCGCTCGTGTCCGCTATCTCTTCGGCATACATGTAGGCGGTGGGGCCAAACTGGCCGGTTGGACCCCCGAATTCCAGCGATTGTGCACCGGCGATGGGGCTGGAATTGGTAACCACAACCGAGCCGCCGCTGAACGTGTTGACGAAGATCTGATCGTCCGGCATCCCGTCGGGCGCGACATCGGGTGCTGCTCCGACGGTATCCACCTCAAAATCATCCTGAAAACGACCGGTGCAGCCAGTGATAGCCAGAGCGCCGCAGAGGAGCGCGAGAGGTATGTGTTTCATCTGGTAATTTCCTACTCTTCAAATTGGTTTCAAAAACATTGCAGTGAGGGAATATGTTATATGATGCGCCGCGCACGGGCTGTGCACATCGTCACCTTGTCTTTTGCGAGGCTATGCCGGGAAAAAAGCGGTTTCACCTCGCTTCCGGGGCCTTTAAAACATCTGAAACAGCGGGGCTCAAAGCTGGCCCTCATTTACCTGACTGGATAGACCGATGCGTGCCGAGATTGAGAACCAGATTGCCGAGATCGAGAAATCGCTGAACCTGTTGCGGCAGCGGCTGGATTGGGAGACTGCGGAGCATCGGCTTGAGGAGTTCAACGCGCTTTCGGAGGACCCGAACCTATGGAACGATCCGGAAAAGGCGCAGAAGCTGATGCGGGAACGCCAGCAGCTTTCCGATGCGATTGACCGCTACAAAGGGCTCTCCGGCGGGATGCAGGACAATATAGATCTGATCGAGCTTGGTGAGGCCGAGGACGATACGGAAGTGGTGGAAGAGGCCGAGGCAGCCATCGGGGCCTTGGCGGAGGAAGCCGCGAAGGCGGAGATCGAGGCGTTGCTGGACGGGGAAGCGGACAGCAATGACAGCTATCTGGAGATCAACGCGGGTGCGGGCGGTACGGAGGCCAATGACTGGGCCCAGATGCTGGCGCGGATGTATGTGAGATGGGCTGAGCAGCATGGCTACAAGGTAGAGCTTGTAGCCGAAAGTGGCGGGGACGAGGTGGGCATAAAATCCGCCACGTATCTGGTGAAGGGCCATAATGCTTATGGTTGGCTGAAATCCGAGAGCGGAGTGCACCGGCTGGTGCGGATTTCGCCTTTCGATTCAGCGGCCAAACGGCATACATCTTTCAGCTCCGTCTGGGTGTACCCGGTGATTGACGATACGATTGAGATCGAGGTGAACCCGGCGGATATTCGCGTGGATACGTATCGGAGTTCCGGCGCTGGCGGGCAGCACGTGAACACAACGGATTCAGCGGTGCGGATTACGCATATTCCGACGAATATCGTGGTAACATCCTCGGAAAAATCACAGCATCAGAACCGCGCGATTGCGATGGCGGCGCTGAAATCGCGGCTATACGAGATGGAGATGCGCAAGAAGACACAGGCCATTCAGGATGCGCATGATGCGAAGGGGGATATTGGTTGGGGAAATCAGATCCGTTCCTACGTATTGCAGCCCTATCAGATGGTGAAGGATCTGCGGACGAATGTGGAAACCTCCGACAGCCAGGGCGTGCTGGACGGTGATCTGGATGCTTTCATGGCGGCCACGCTAGCGCTTGATGTGGCGGGTAAGAGCCGGGGCGAAGCAAATCAGGTTGACTGACAGACCGAAGGTAGACGCTTCCGGCGGCACCTTTCTCCGGGTTCAGAAGGTTTGCCACATAGGTTTCCGACCGACAGATTCAGCTTTTCGGCCTGTCTGATACGATACGCCCCGGCAGCATGGCGACGAGCGTTGTGCCGCGTTTTTTGCTGGCGGGTGGGGCCGCCATAATCTCCCCCCCCACAGATCGCAGGATCGATTGCAGTGCTGTTAATCCGAGGCTGCTGCGCCCGCCAAAATCTGGGGGGTGATACGCGCTTTGATAGGTTATCGGGCGCTTGGCAAAAGTCTCTCCATCATCGCTGACCATGACCCGGAGCGAGGAGCCGCGCTCTTCTACGGCCACGTTTATCTCCAGTATTCTGTTGGGATTGTGGGTGATTGCGCTGTTGATCAGGTTTCGCAGGACGAGGTGCATGATCACAGGATCAGACTTGAGAGCAAGATTCTTGAACGAAATCGTGTGAAGCCTGCGCGGATCTATCAGGCTTGCGATATCGCTGCAGATCTGGCCGAGTGCGACGGGCTGCTGGGTAATCTCATAGGTATCGGCCTGCATTCGCAGAAGCATGTCTTCAATACTGGTCCGTGCTTTTGCCGATAAGTCCCTGATAATTTTGAGGTCTTCCTGCGTTTCACTTTGCAGGCCTCCTGCGGAGTGCATCACCTCGTCGACATAGGAAGAGATGCTGTTCATCGGCTCTTTGAGATTGTGGGCGGCCAGCCTCGTGAAGTTGCGCAACGCCTCGCGCTCGGAATTGAGGCGGCAGATATGCTCGATACGCTCCACCTCCTTTCGCTTGTTTGCCGTAATATCGAAAGAGTTTCCAAGAATTTGAGTGACCGCCCCGTCATCTCCGAAGCAGGGGGAGAGGGTTGTGTGCCACCAGACCTCGCCATCTGCCAAATCGAGGAGTTCTTCATAGGAATGGAAGGCTGCGGTTTCGCGGCAATGCTCATAATTGCTGACTGTGCGGCGGGCCTGACGTGCGGGCACTATTTCCTGTACCGGTTTGCCGACAATATCAGATGATTGCAGACCGGTGGCAGCCTCATAGGCCGCATTGATGCTGATATAGCTGAATGTGTTCGGCCCGTTCGAACGGACAAGAAAGACCGGGTTTCCGATCAGGGCAATCATTGCCGAATCCATGATGCTTCTCCCTGATCAACCTGAGGTTTAGCACAAAACCCGATCAGAAAGAAGAAAAGACCGGCGCAATGGCCGGTCTTTAATCAATTATTCAACGACAAGTAGGTAATGCGCCTTAGTCAGCTGACTTCACAACACCTTTGGCGGCACTCGCCTTTAGCGGGTCGTCGTTGCGCTGGACGGAGCCTTCGAAATGGGCGCCGCTTTCGATGGCGATTGTTTTGTGAACGATATCACCTTCCACGCGCGCTGTGGATGTAAGGCGAACCTTCAGGCCACGTACCCGACCGATGACGCGGCCCGTTACGACAACATCATCAGCGACGACTTCGCCTTTGACAGTTGCACTTTCGCCGATTGTCAGAAGATGCGCTTCGATGTCGCCTTCGACATTGCCTTCCACCTGCACATCGCCACTGGTCTTGATGTGGCCCTTGATCACGAGATCCGCAGAAAGGATGGAGGGGGCTGGCTTGGCCTTTGGAGCCGAAGAGCTGGATGACGGGCTGGAACTTGGCGATGATGAGGGCGCCGAGCTACCGGAGGAGGAGGAAGGAGATGCAGACGGCTTTGGTGCAGCCGGCGTGCCTTCAGGCGTATCCGAGGGTTTGTTTTTAGAAAACATCTTTTGCTGCCTTTATGTAGGTCATTGGGTTGACGGGCTTGCCACCGATCCGCACTTCGTAGTGCAAGTGCACACCCGTGCTGCGCCCTGTGGTTCCCATATCGCCGATATGCTCGCCGCGTGCAATCCGATCTCCGACTTTCACGTTGATGCGGTTGAGATGGGCGTAGAGCGTTTCAAAACCAAACTCGTGACGAATCTTGATGAGGTTGCCGAAACCGCTCTGGCGACCGGCAAATACGACCACACCTTCCGCGGTTGACAGGATCTTGGTGCCGCGTGGGCCTGCAAGATCGATACCGTTATGCGCACGCCTGCCGCCTGTTTTCGGATCGCGCCGCGTGCCAAAGCCGCTTGTATAACGGTGTGAGGCCTTGACGGGCATCGCGTAGGGCACCTTCGTGGCCGCGATGCGCATCATGTTCATCTTGTCCATACCTTCCATCAGCGTGTTGAAGCGCTCGTTCAGAGCAGCATCTTCAAAGCTGTGGGTGCTGACAGAAACGGGGCCTGACGCACCGCCAAAGCCCGTGTAGCTCGGTCTGATGCTTGAGACGAGACTGTCCACATCAAGGCCGGAGCGCTCAAACATCGTCTCCAGTGGTTTGAACGTCATCTCCACCGCATCTTCAAGGCTGGCGACCATCTGTTCCTGACGCTCGGATGCAATCTCCATAGAGAGTTCAAGCGAGGCTATTTCGGTTTCCAGTTCATCCACGTTCTGGTGCGCTGTGTCGCGCTCACGGGCCACGGATGCGAGCGTTTTGGAGACGGTTGTAAGCGCGCCGTCGAGTTCCTGCGCTTGCGCGAGCTGTTGATCAGCAATGCTGAAATCTGCGAGGGATTGCGCGAGATGTTCTTGTTCGGCCTCTGCGCGGTTTCTCTCGGCAACAGCGTCGATCAGTTGCGCACGGGCAACTTCCAAGGCTGTGTCCATTTCTGCGCGTTGGCGGGCAACCGACAGAAGCTCGCTTTTCTGATTGGTTATGGTGGACATCGCCACCTCGAACCGGCTTTCGAGTGCGGCCAATTCTGTATGAAGTTCGTTGCGTTCGTCTGTGAGAGAGGCGATCCGCATTTCATAGGCGCCGCGCATCAGCGTATCGTCACCTTCGGCCTGACGACCCTCAAGCGCGCCGACCACTATGAAAGAGGTTGCAACGACCGTCCATCCCAGCACGGCAACAATGGCTGCGCCGCCAAGAAGCTGAGTTTTTCGGGAGAGTGCTACAACGGTTTTTCCACCTTCTGAGACCAAGGTCACAGTTTTGTCTTGAAGCGCAGGGGGATGCGCTTGCTCTGACTGTTCACTCATAAGTTGTGCTTACCTTTGTATTTGCCGTGACAGCGTTTTTCCGGTTCACGACCACCTGCCTTGCCTGCCGTCTGTCCTACGCGAGCCGCCGCTTTCACGCAACAACTGCGTTGCGGGTACGGTGGAAATTGGGCGAAAGTTTGCCGACGTTAACAAAGTGTTAATCTTACGTGGCGAGAGGCCAGTAGAAGTCTGGCGGCATGCCGGCCTCGGCCCGTTTCTCGGTATTGAAGGGTGGCTTGAGTGGGCCGTGAAAGTATTTCCGGACAAGCGTATGGAAGCGCTCCTTCGGATCATGATTGTGACGTCCGCAGAGGAAGTGAAACCATTTTGAGCCGTAGGCCACGTGGGCCACTTCCTCGGCATAGATGACATTGAGAGCGGCGACCGTTTCGGTATCTCCGGCTTTCTCGAAAAGGGCGATCATACCCGGCGTTACATCAAGGCCACGTGCCTCCAGAACCATGGGCACGACAGCGAGACGACCTTCGATATCATGGGCCGTATCTTCTGCTGCGCGCCACATTCCAGCATGGGCGGGCAATGCGCCATAGTGGCTGCCCATGGCCTCCAACCTATCGGCCAAGAGGTTGAAATGCTTGCTTTCCTCGTCGGCGGCCTGCACCCAATCGTCTGCGAAGCCGGGGGGCATGGGCACATCGGGGAAGCGCGCGATCAGATCCCAGTGGAGATCGACGGCGTTGAGTTCGATATGCGCGATGGCGTGGAGTATGGCGAGACGCCCCGCCTCCGTTCCGGGCCTGCGACGGGGCACATCGCGGGGATCAAGCAACTCCGGCTTCTCCGGCCGGGCCGGGCTGGCAGGAGGCTTGGCGCTGCCGAGAGGCGGAGGGTTGCCCGCCTCTCTGGCTGCAAACCACGCGGCGGCATAGCGGCGCGACAGTGCGGTTTTGGCTCGGGCATCGGCGGTGTTCAATACCTCAACCGCTGCCGCACGCAAGCTTTCCATCGGCGGGCTCAGAGTGTTTCTGCGGCTTCGAGCACAGCCTCGGCATGGCCCGGCACTTTCACCTTGCGCCATATCTGAGCGATCTTGCCATCGCCGTTGATCAGGAAAGTGGACCGCTCAATTCCCATGTAGGTTTTGCCGTACATGGATTTCTCTTTCCAAACGCCGTATTGCTCGCACATGTCGCCTTCCTCATCGGAGAGGAGCGGCATGCCGAGATTGTGTTTGGCAATGAATTTCTCGTGCTTTTTCACGCTATCTTTGGAGATGCCAAGTAGGCTCACGCCAAGGGCCGCGAATTTGGGAGTGAGTTCTGTGAAGGCGATAGCTTCCTTGGTGCAGCCGGAGGTATCGTCTCTGGGGTAGAAAAAGAGGACAAGGGGTTTGCCTGCAAAATCGCCGAGCGACACAGTTTCGCCACCGTCGCGCGGCAGGGTAAACGCCGGTGCGGGTGCGCCGTTATCGAGTTCAGTGTTTGTCATGAGATATACTCCCCTTCTTCGGATGCGGGATGATGATGTTCTTGCGCGAGATATGATGCCATGAGGGCTGAGGACAAGACCGGAAAACCGAAAGCGTGGCTTGGCGCAGGCTGGCGTGCGGCGTGAAGCAGGCGTGGCGGAGACCTTCGGCCAGCATGGCCGCGCCAAAGCCCGTGCGCAAGCGCAGGCTGTCCGGCGTGGCGCTCTGGCAGTTCTGTGTGCGCGAGACATGCTCCGTTTTTGCTAAGATCATGAGCCTGGTGGTGTATGCTGCCCTGCTCTTTGTATTGACGGTTGATGGTTCGGAGATCTGGATCCCGGCCTTGCAAGCGGAAATGCAAAGCGCTGGCGGTGAGGGTGCACCTGAGATCAGCGTGGGTGCGATCGGGTTGACGATGGGCGCTGATGCGGCTGCGGGGATAACGCTGAGCGATGTGGAGGTGAGCCAGGGCGAGATGGTGGTGCATCTGCCGAAGGTGACAACCTCGCTTGGTGTGGCCGCCGGTTTCCAGGGGCAGTTGCGCCCACAGGATGTGACAGTGGAGGGCGGCGCCCTACGGTTTCGGCGGGAGCCGGGCGGGCGGCTGATGCTGTCTGCCGGGCAGGACGAAGACCGGTTTGCGCCGATCTTGGCTGGGAGCAGCGGCGATCAGGCCTTTGATCTTGGCGGTGTGCTGGATGCAGTTGGAGCGTTGAGCAGCACTGCGATGCTTTCTGAGCTTGTGCAAGTGGATCTGCGGGGTATCGGGATTTCATTTCTGGATGCGCGCAACGGCGCGCGTTGGGAAACTGAAGATGCACGCGCTGCACTAGAGCGCGAGGGGGATGTCTTACAGGCTTCGCTGCGGGCCACCTTCGAGGCCGGGCGCAATGTGCCGTTGAAGATTGCCATGCGGATGCATGCCCCTGCCATGGGCGGCGGTGAAACGCGGCTGCAGATGGAACTGGATGGCGCCCGCCCATCGGATCTTGCCAGCCAGTTTCGCGCTCTGGACTGGATGACCCTGATTGATGCCGAGGTAAGTGGCGACTTGGCGTTGGTGTTTGATCCGGAGGGGCGGATGACGGATATGTCCGGCACTCTGACCCTCGGACCTGGCGCGATTGCACCACCTGATGGCGCGCGGATCCCGTTTGCTGGAGCCAAGGGTTATCTGAGTTACGACCCGGAGGCGGATCGGATCACGGTAGATGGGCTTGAGGTGAAGACCAGTTTTGGTGCCTTTGGCGCTGAGGGCGAAGTTTACCTCACGCGCGGTAAAAGTGGTGCGGTGGACGTGCTGACGACGCAGATGCGCCTGCCGCACCTTACTGCACAGCCGCCGCATATAAGCAGGCCTGTGGATTTCGGCGCTGGCCGTCTGATGGGCCGTGTTTTTGTGAAGCCGTTTCGTATCGAGATCGGGGACGCGCGGTTTAGCGGGCCTCTGGCGGATGTAAGTCTTTCAGGGCGTGTGCGCCCGATGGCTTCCGGGTGGGATGTCGCGCTGGATGCAAAGGTTGCGGAGATTGAGCAGTCCAGGGTGATGGAGCTTTGGCCTGAGGGTTTCCGCAAAGGCGTGCGGAAATGGCTGACCAATCATGTGAATGAAGGGCTTTTGCGGAATGTGGAAGCGCATCTGCGAATGGTGGAAGGCAAGCCGGACATCGCATTCGGCCTGGATTTTGCCGGTGCTGATGTATCCATCCTTCATACGATGCCGCCGGTAAGGAACGGCGCGGGCCGGGTAGAAATGGCCAAAGGGCGGCTGGATCTGATTTTGCACGAGGGCGTAGCTGATGCAGGCTCGGCAGCACCTGGCGGGCGGGAAATCAACCTTGCGGGAACACGGTTTGAGATAGCGGATCTCACTGTGAAACCTGTCTGGGCGAAGGCCGAGATTGCAGGCTCAGGCGAAATTGGCGCTTTTCTCGCGCTGATCGATCATGCGCCCTTGCGCGTGATGGAACGGGCAGGATGGAGTGCTGGTCTTGCTGAGGGGCGCGGGCGGGCGGTGGCCACGCTGGAACTGCCCTTGCTCGATGGTTTGAAAGTTGCAGATGTAGCGTATGCGGCCACAGCTGAGATATTTGATTTACGCTCCACACGGATTGTTCCCGGCCGTGTGGTTGAGGGCGAACAACTCGCGCTGTCTGTGACGCCAGATATGCTGGATCTGGTGGGGCCGGTTCGTTTGAACGATGTGCCGCTGGATGTGCGTTATCGGCGCGCGATAGACGGTAATCCGGAGGGGCAGGCGCGGATTACCGGACGTGTGCCCGTGACGGCTGAAACGGTGGCCGGTCTTGGCATAAACCTTCCGAAGGGAGCTCTTGGCGGGCGTGGGTCTGCGCAATTCACGCTTGATTTGCGCGACGGATCAGCACCACGCTACCGCGCTCTGGCCGATTTGGGAGATGCTGCGGTTGCTGTGCCTGCCCTCAAGTGGCGTAAACAAGCGGGACGTGGGGCTTCGCTCGAACTGAGGGGGCGGCTTGGAGCATCGCCAAGTGTTGATGGGCTTGTTTTTGAGGGGCCCGGGCTGAAAGCTGAAGGCGCGCTTGAACTCGGCGCTGGCGGGCTGGCGGCCGCACGGCTGACGCGCCTGCAGGTGGGCCGATGGCTTGATGCGGCGATGGACTGGCGGCCGGCCTCTGGCGGAGATGCTGTGGAGATCCGCGGAGGCACTCTGGATCTGCGCTACTTGCCGGAGCGTGCAAAGGGCGCTGGAGGGCAGGGCAGTGCGATGCAACTGAGTATCTCGCCCGATACGGTTCGCGTGACTGACACCATAAGGCTGACGGGTTTTTCCGGTAGACTCAGTTCCGACGATGGTGGCCGGGGACGCTTCTCCGCACGGGTGAATGGCGGCGCTGAGGTGACGGGCGTGGTGCGCGATGGTGGTACGGTTTATCTGCAGGCGCGCGATGGTGGGCGGGCTTTGGCCGACGCGAAGATTTTGAAGAATATTTCCGGTGGAACACTCCGCGTTTCGCTGACGCCACTGGCACCCGGGATCTATGACGGGCGCTTCTCTCTTCAGAAGGCACGGGCGATCAATGCCCCGCTTCTGGCGAACCTTCTGGCCGTGACGAACCTGTTTGGTCTGCTGGACAGGCTCGGCGGAGCGGGGATCGGTTTTGATGATGCGCAGGGTTGGTTCACCCTTTCCAAGGATCAGATTACGATCACGCGGGCGCGGGCTGTTGGTGCCACGCTCGGTGTGACGCTTTCGGGCAGCTATGATACGAGCCGAGATCAGTTGAATATGGAGGGGGTTGTTTCGCCGATGTATGCGCTGAATGGGCTTCCGGCCCGGATACCGGTGATCGGCCGCCTGTTCGGCGGACGGGATGGGGAGGGGTTGCTGGGGGCTACGTTCCAGCTGACAGGCACGGCAGGTGCGCCGTCGGCTTCGGTGAACCCGCTTTCGTTACTGACCCCGGGTGCTGCACGGGAGATATTCATGACCCGCCCCGCACTGCAACCTGCGGGCCCTGCACCCGAATGAGCCTGCGCCTTTCCGACTTCGACTTCGATCTACCCGAAGACCTGATTGCGCTGCGCCCTGCACGGCCTAGGCCCGCTTCGCGACTTCTGGTGGCAGGGCGTTCCCGGATGGAGGACCGCGTGTTCAGCGAACTGCCGGGCGTGCTGCAGCCGGGCGATTTGCTTGTGTTCAACGACACGCGCGTGATCCCCGGGCGGTTGCGGGGAACGCGAACTCGGAAATCGGCGCATGGCAGCGGTGTGGCTGCAATCGAGGTAACGCTTCTCAGCCCGGAAACATCGGGGCGGTGGCTTGTGCTGGCAAAGCCTGCCAAACGGTTGGCCGCGGGTGATGTGGTGGTTTTCGGCCCGACACTTTCGGCTGAGGTTCTGGCCAAAGGGACGGCGGGTGAAGTGACATTGGCCTTCAGCCTGGAAAGTGATGCATTGGATGCGGCGCTCGACACGCTCGGAGAAATGCCTTTGCCGCCTTATATCGCGACAAAGCGGGCGGCTGACGACAAGGATCTGGAGGATTACCAGACGGTTTTTGCCAAGGTGCGCGGGGCAGTGGCGGCCCCTACGGCGTCTCTGCATTTTGATGATGCATTGCTTGCGGAACTGGAGGCAGCCAGGATCGAGCATACAAAGGTTACGCTCCACGTGGGAGCGGGCACATTTTTACCGGTGAAGGTGGATGATATCGCTGATCACAAGATGCATAGCGAATGGGGGATGGTGAGCGAGGGCGCTGCCAAGACGATCCGGGCGGCGAGGGCGAGAGGTGCGCGTGTTATCCCTGTTGGAACGACGGCGCTGCGGTTGATTGAGACTGCGGCAAGGAACACAGGCGAAGTTGAGGCATGGACAGGGGATACGGATATCTTTATCACGCCTGGCTTCGAATTCCGTGTGACGGATGCTCTGATCACCAACTTCCACCTACCGAAATCCACGCTGATGATGCTGGTTTCCGCTTTGATGGGCACGGAGCGCGTTCGCGACATCTACACGCACGCAATTGAGGCAAATTATCGCTTCTTTTCCTACGGCGACAGCTCCCTCTTGCTGCCGGAGGGATGAAAACGACTGGGCATGTCGCATCGCAGCAATTGCGAGCCTGCGAATCCCAATAGAGCGGCCAGAAGAAAGGCTGTTTCATGCTTTACGTACTCAGAAATTCCTGGGCGCTCCTACTGGGTGTTTTGCTCCTGATGATCGGGAATGGCCTGCAGGGGACTGCACTTGGCCTGCGCGGCTCTATCGAGGGCTTCAGCGCGACCACGATGTCGTATGTGATGTCGGCCTATTTTGTCGGGTTTCTTGTGGGCTCCCGCCTGACACCTCACATGATCCGGCGCGTTGGGCACGTGCGCGTGTTTGCAGCCCTCGCCTCGCTGATCTCGGCCGCATTCATTCTTTACGCTGCTGCTCCGCACCCGCTTGTCTGGGCGCTGATGCGGCTGTTGGTGGGGCTGTGCTTTTCAGGCGTTTACGTGGTGGCGGAAAGCTGGCTGAACGACAGCGCGACAAATGAGACGCGTGGCCAGTCTCTCTCGCTTTATCTGATTGTGCAGATGGTGGGAATTGTCAGCGCGCAAGGGATCGCCAATTTTGCCGATCCGGGCGGCTATACACTTTTTGTGATCATGTCCGTGCTGGTGAGTGTGGCCTTTGCGCCCATCCTGCTATCCGTCAGCCCGGCGCCTGTGTTCCAGACAACCAAACCGATGAGCCTTGTCCGACTCTATCGGGCATCGCCTCTTGGAATGGTAGGTACGTTCTTCCTGGGGGGTGTTTTTGCGGCGCTTTTCGGCATGGCGCCGGTGTTTGCAACGGAGGTTGGGCTGAGTGTGAAGGACACGACGCTCTTTGTGGCAGCGATTTACATTGGCGGGGCGGTACTGCAGTTCCCGCTCGGTTGGCTTTCGGACCGGATGGACAGGCGGCAGCTGATTTTTGCCACGACCTTGATTGGAGTGCTTGCGATGCTGGCCTCTGCGCCATTTATTGCCGAGCCTCCGACACTCCTCGTTCTGGCGTTTGTGATCGGGGGATGCGCCAATCCGCTCTACTCTCTGTTGATCGCATACACGAACGATTTCCTTGAGCATGAGGATATGGCGGCGGCGTCTGGCGGGCTGATTTTCACCAATGGAATGGGCGCGATTGCCGGCCCGATTGCTATCGGTTGGCTGATGGGTGCCTTCGGGCCATACGCATTTTTTGGCTATATTGCTGTTCTTTTTGCGCTTATCTCAGGTTATGCGCTTTTCCGGATGACGCAACGTGCGGCCCCCTCGGTTGATGAGACTTCGGCCTATGCAGCGGTGATGCCGCAAGCCTCGCCTGTGGCCGTTGAGGTGGCGCAGGAAGTGGCGATTGATCTGGCGCAGAACGACGATGACGATACGGGTTATCGTGATGATCATGTGACAACTGAAACACATGCAACACAAAGTGACTATCCGTAAGCCTAGATATCGGGCAGCGTTTTAGGCGTGGGGCATCGGGCTGGAGGGCTGATATGCAGATCGAAGCGCGTGATATTATCGATTTTTGGGTTTACGAGGTTGGCGAAGCGCAGTGGTATCAATCCACGCCGGAGCTTGACGCTGAGATAAAGGCGCGTTTTGAGCCGCATTGGCAGGATGCGATGGATGGCAAATCCATTGGCTGGCAATGCGCGCCGGAGAGCACATTGGCGCTGCTGATCTTACTTGATCAGATGCCGCGCAACATGTTTCGTGGCACCGCAAAGGCCTTTGCAAGCGATGCAAAGGCGCTGAAGATGGCAAAGAAGGCAATCGAAGCAGGCCATGACGTGAAGACGAAACTTCCGTTGCGCCAGTTTTACTACCTTCCGCTGGAGCATTCCGAGTGCCTTGCGGATCAGGAGCGTTGCGTGCGCCTGATCGCAACACATCTGGAGGGTGCTGAAAACCTCCTTCATGCCAAGGTCCACCGTGAGGTGATCCGCAGGTTCGGGCGTTTTCCCTATCGGAATGAAGCGATCGGCCGGGTGTCTACCCCGGCGGAAACGGCTTATCTGGTAGATGGCGGATATCAGATGACGCTGCGTGAGATTGCCGCCTAGATTTTCGCTGCTGGCCGGTGTTATGCTCAGCTAAATGGTTTAGCGCTAAACCAAATTTAGCTGAGGAGCATATCTGATGTCTGCCAAATCCTTTGATCTTGTCGTGATCGGCGCAGGCCCCGGTGGCTATGTGGCGGCCATCCGTGGTGCGCAACTCGGCATGAGCGTTTGCGTGGTAGAGCGCGAGCATCTTGGTGGGATCTGCCTGAATTGGGGGTGCATTCCAACGAAGGCGATGCTGCGATCTTCGGAAGTTTTCCATCTAATGCACCGGGCCAAGGAGTTCGGGCTGAAGGCGGAGGGGATCGACTATGATCTTGACGCTGTGGTCAGCCGTTCGCGCGGTGTCGCGAAACAGCTCTCCGGCGGTGTCGGGCACTTGCTGAAGAAGAACAAAGTGACGGTGATCATGGGTGACGCCACGATCCCGGCGAAGGGTAAGGTCAGCGTCAAAACGGATAAAGGCTCAGAAGACCTGGCCGCCAAAAACATTATTCTGGCAACAGGTGCCCGCGCACGCGAATTGCCCGGATTGGAGGCAGATGGCGATCTGGTGTGGACGTACAAGCATGCGCTTCAACCACCGCGGATGCCGAAGAAGCTGCTGGTGATCGGATCGGGTGCCATCGGGATCGAATTTGCCAGCTTCTACAACACGCTGGGGGCGGACACGACTGTGGTGGAGGTTATGGATCGCGTTCTTCCGGTAGAAGATGCGGAGATTTCTGCGTTTGCCAAGAAAGCCTTTGTAAAGCAAGGCATGAAGATCATGGAAAAGGCCATGGTCAAGCAATTGGACCGCGGCAAGGGCAAGGTGACCGCGCATATCGAGACGGGTGGCAAGGTTGAGAAGGTGGAGTTTGATACCGTAATCTCTGCCGTCGGGATTGTTGGCAATGTTGAGGGGCTTGGGCTTGAGGCGCTTGGCGTAAAAGTGGACAGGACGCATGTTGTGACGGATGAGTTCTGCCGCACGGGCGTGGAAGGGCTTTATGCGATTGGCGATATTGCAGGCGCGCCATGGCTGGCGCATAAGGCCAGCCATGAAGGTGTGATGGTCGCAGAGTTGATCTCCGGCAAAAACGATGTCCATCCGATCAAGCCTGAAAGCATTGCTGGTTGTACGTATTGCCATCCTCAGGTGGCGTCTGTTGGATACTCCGAGGCCAAGGCAAAGGAAAAGGGGTATGATGTGAAAGTTGGACATTTCCCTTTTATCGGCAACGGAAAGGCCATTGCTCTGGGCGAACCTGAAGGGCTTGTGAAGACAATCTTTGATGCGAAAACGGGAGAGCTTCTGGGCGCGCATATGGTTGGTGCCGAAGTTACCGAACTCATTCAGGGATATGTCGTTGGGAGAAAGCTGGAAACCACGGAAGAGGACTTGATGGAGACCGTCTTCCCGCATCCGACTCTCTCAGAGATGATGCACGAAAGTGTGCTTGATGCCTACGGGCGTGCGATTCACTTCTGATACCCTTATTCCGTAAGCATGGGTTCTCACGCTGTTTAGGCATTATGCATCCGAACCAGTATCGGATTATGCGGCATGCGCGGCATTCTTATCGGGTGCGCCCGTGATGAACTGACCGACGAGCTGTGCCATTGCGTCTGACTTTTGTTGAAGACCTGCGGATGCGGCAGCATTTTGTTCTGCGAGTGTCGTGTTTTTTTGGGTGATAGTATCCAGTTCCGCGATGCTCGTACTTATCTCTCCTACACCTTTGGCTTGTTCGTTGCAGGCGATAGATATTTCGCTGATCCGTTCTGAAAGATTGTTTACCGAGACCATCACATCCGAAATAGCAGTGCCGCTGCTGCGCACCAATTCTGCGCCGTCGTGCACCTTCGCAGTGCTTTCCTGAATGAGCTTACCGATATCTGCTGCGGCTTCGGAGGACCTTTGAGCCAGAGTTCGCACCTCCGCTGCCACCACGGCAAAGCCCTTGCCGGATTCGCCTGCGCGCGCGGCTTCTACTGCAGCATTGAGGGCCAGAAGATTCGTCTGAAACGAGATACCATCAATGACCGAGGTGATATCCGCAATACGTGTCGAAACGTCCTCGATGCCACTCATGGCCTCGACAACCTGCTTCACTGTCTTGCTGCCATTGGACGCTTTGGAGCGCGCTTCTTCCGCGAGCTGGGTGCCCTGGGTCGCGTTGGAAGCTGTTTGCGTGATCGTTGACGAAATTTCCTCCATTGTCGCTGCGGTTTCTTCCAGTGTGGCGGCCTGCTTGGTGGCGCGATGAGACAGATCTCGCGCACCGGATGAAATACTGGACGAAACTGTTGAAATCTTTCCTGCGGTATCTCCGATCTGGGAAACCATTTCCGAGAGGCGTAGCATCATCTGGTTGAAGCCTATCCGTAGAGGCTCAAACTCCTCACTGAATTGCTCGACAATTGGCTGTGTCAGATCGCCTGCGCTGACGCGTTTGATCGCAGAGTCGATTTCCTCCATTGCGAGACGGCGTTCCGTCGTCTCGGTGGCATATTTTACGACCTTCACAACACGGCCCCGCCTGTCTGTGATCGGATTGTAGGTCGCATTCAGATAGACGGGCCTGCCGGATTTGGTGTAGCGTGTGAACTCGCCTACATGGGGTTCAGACAGTTTTAGGTGTTCCCAGAATTCTGCGTAATTCGTTGATTTGGCGTAGCTTGGATCCACAAAAATGCTGTGGTGCTTACCCTCAACCTCCTCTTTCGAATAGCCCATGACTTTCAGGAAGCCGGAGTTTGCGCGCACAATTGTTCCATCCGGTTTGAACTCGATCACTGCAAGCGTACGCTCAATCGCCTGAAGCTTTACCGCTTCATCCACGGATTTTTGCATTTCTGTACTTACATCGGTGAAGAGAAACAGGATGTGGCTGACCTTTCTCGAGGCGTCAAGCACGGGAACTGCGTTCATTTCCAGCCAGACGCGTGACCCATCCTTTGCAAACCTGGAAACACGATCCGATATCGCGGTTCCTACTGCGAGCTTTGACCAAAACTCCTTGTAGGGAGCCGAGAGCGCATATTCAGGCCAGACGAGCTTGTCGTAATACTCGCCCAGCAGTTCATCTTCTTTATAGCCAAAGCGCTCCAGAAAGGCGGAATTGACCGATGTTATCTTTCCGTCTGTTCGGCACTGGACCTGAAGAAACACGTTATCGAGTGCTGCATGGAGCGTGGCTCCTGAACTATCAGAGCCATTGTTCCGTTGGTTTTGCGTTCGTCCAAACATGCGGCCTCCAGGTTAAAGTCTCCGTCTCGTTTAAGGCGGATCAGTAAAAGCATCTTTAACCCAGCCCCAAAACAAAAGGCCTTCCGCAGAAGGCCTTTTGAACAAATTGGATATAAAGGAGAACGGATTTACTGGGCAGCCTGAGACGCTCCTGCCAGTTCTGCACGAGCCGCCCGAATGCCATTGCCGTATTCTTCCGAAATCAGATCGTAATGGGTCAGAACGCGATTGATGATCACGTCGTCCACTCCGTGCATGGCTTCGGCAGTATTCATGTAGAGCCGCGCCCTTTGATCTGAGCTGAAGAGATCGTGGAGTGCCCTGGGCTGGCTGTAATCATCGTTGCCGTCCCTGTGGTTGAACCGATCCATGTCTCCGGAAATCGCGAGAGCAGGCTCCGCGTAGCTTGGCTGTTCTTCGGCTCCTCCCATGGTGTTGGGTTCGTAGTAGGCATCCGTTGCGCCGGTGAGTTGGCCCATGAAATTCATGGCCCCGTCCTTGTGGTAGTGATGCACAGGGCACTTAGGCTGGTTCACGGGCAGTTGCTCGTAATGGGTGCCGATCCGATAGCGGTGTGCATCCGCATAGGAGAAGATGCGCGCCTGAAGCACTTTATCCGGGCTGAAGCCGATGCCCGGAACGACGTTGGATGGGCTGTAGGCACAGGTTTCGATCTCGGCGAAGTAGTTCTCCGGATTGCGGTTGAGCTCTACCACGCCGACGTCGATCATCGGGTAATCGGCATGTGGCCAGACCTTGGTGAGATCGAACGGATTGAACGGGGCCGCTTCAGCCTCTTCCTCGGTCATTACCTGAATCTTCATGTCCCATTTCGGGAACATGCCATCCTCAATGGCTCCGAAGAGGGCTTCCTGATAACCCTCGCGTGTCTGGCCGATTTTGGCGGCGGATTCGGCATTCGTGTAGAAATCATGCCCCTGACGCGTTTTGAAGTGGAACTTCACCCAGTGACGCACGCCTTCCGCATTGATCAGGGAGAAGGTGTGAGAGCCGTAGCCGTTCATGTGCATCGGTGTTTTAGGGCATCCGCGATCTGACATGAGGATCGTGACCTGATGCAAAGCTTCGGGGCTCTGGCTCCAGTAATCCCACATGGCTGTGCCTGAGCGCATGTTCGTTTTGGGGTGACGCTTCTGGGTGTGAATGAAATCCGGGAACTTGTAAGGATCGCGGAGGAAGAAGACAGGTGTGTTGTTGCCCACCATGTCCCAGTTGCCTTCTTCGGTGTAGAATTTGAACGCGAAGCCCCGCACATCGCGCTCGTTGTCGGCTGCACCCATTTCACCTGCGACAGTGGAGAAGCGTGAGATCATCGGAGTTGCCTTGCCGACTTCCGAAAAGATGGCTGCCTTGGAATACTTAGTGATGTCGTGGGTGATTGTGAGGGTGCCGTGTGCTCCCCAACCCTTTGCATGAACCACCCGCTCAGGAACGCGCTCACGGTTCTGATGGGCCAGCTTTTCCAGCAGTTGATAATCCTCGAGCATGAGCCCGCCGCGTGGACCTGCGGTTTTGGAGTTCTGATTGTCGGCAATCGGGTTGCCGGCTGTCGTGGTCATCTTCTTGGCCATGGAATCCTCCGCTGTTTGGAACTGTTCTAAAAATGCCTGATTTGAGAAGGGATTGGAAATTGAATTATGTGACATTCATGATAGGACTAAGTTATGAAAATCACCCTCAGACAGCTTGAATACTTTATCACACTTGCCGAAACAGGGCATTTTGGCCGTGCGGCGGAGCTTTCCGGAGTGAGCCAGCCCGCACTTTCCGTTCAGATACAGGAGCTTGAGGCGCGGCTTGGCGCTAAGCTGATTGAGCGGCAATCCCGCAAGATCGTGTTGACGCATACGGGGCGTGAGATTTTGCTGAGAGCGCGAAGTGTTCTCTCCGAGATATCGTCTATTGAGCAGGTGGCGCGGCTTGAGAGAGGCTTAAGCGGACACCTGAAAATTGGCGTGATACCGACTGTTGCGCCCTACCTGTTGCCTTTGGTTCTGCCTCTTTTGCGAAAAACCTACCCGGAGCTTGAACTCGGTGTTCGGGAGGCTCAAACGGACGTTCTGCTTGGAGAGCTGGAGACGGGGCGGCTGGATGCCGCGATCGTGGCACTACCGAGTGGTATGGAAGGGGCGACGGAGGCTGAGCTGTTTGTAGACCCGTTTCTTTTGGCTGGGACGGCGGCGGCACTTTCTGAGCTACCCGAGACTTTACATCCGTCGGAAATTGATCCTGAAAAGCTGCTGCTGCTTGATGAAGGGCATTGCCTTAGCGAGCAGGCGTTAGAGGCCTGCGCTCTGGAAAGGATGCGCCACCGGATCGATTTGCGCGCCTCCAGTCTTGGCACTTTGTGCGGATTGGTGGCAATGGGGCATGGGTTGACGTTTGTACCGCAGATCGCTGCGGCGACGGAACAAAAATCAACGCCTGAACTTGCACTTCGCGCTTTCCGGGGCACGCCCCCGCACCGCCGGATTGGCATTGTTCGCCGACAAAGCGGGATGCCTGACAAGTGGTTTGATGAACTGACAGAAATGCTGCGCGACGTTTCCAAAAAACTTTTGCCTGATGTTCTGGAGACTGTCTGACCGCGATTTGATATCACAAGGTTTAGTTCAGCGCCTTCCCTACCGGTGATAGGCTCTGAACAGAAAATGAAACGTGCCCGCCTCTGGATGTTCAAGCTCAAATATCTGTACCTGATCCAACAATGGAAGCTTTCAACAGCGATGTTCGGAGATTTGTTGCCTATCGGGTGAGGGATTGAAGCCCAAGCTTTTTTTGAATGTGTGCCGATGCTAACGCTGACGTCAGGTACTTTGCTCGTTCTGCGGGTGAATTTTATTGGTTCCTGAAGATCCCTTTTGTGTGGCGCTTTGTTGGTTGGTTGTCTTTGGGGTGTGAGGGGGTGATAGCATCCCGCAGCGCTCTTCCTTCCAGCAGCTTGCTTCACAAATGACTGCAATAAGACCCTATGGGAGTAAGATATGAGACATCTCGAAGCGACATCATCCACGGACTACACTGCCGAGGACGTGCATGATCATGATCATGATCACGGGCATGGCCCGGCGCTTGAGTTTGATTGGGGGGATGGAACCTCCGTTGAGGCGGCACCAAATGTCGTGCGGACAGACGAAGGGATCGCCAATTTTCTGAGATATGAGTATTGGGGCGGGCGGGGCAGGCAGTTTGATGCTGGTCCTGACAATGACATCACCGTTAATTTGACCGGGCTGACGAGCAGTGGGCGTGAATTGGCACGTGCCGCACTCGAAAGCTGGGCCGATGTTACGGGGCTTGATTTTGTCGAGACGAGCGGCAGGGCCGAGATTAGTTTTGACGATAACCAAAGTGGTGCCTTTGCATCCTCAAGCTTTACCAGCAATGGCACGATTACATCTTCGCGCGTGAATATCTCGACCGACTGGATTGCGCGGTATGGCACAGACTTCGACAGCTACTCGTATCAGACTTATATCCATGAGATCGGCCATGCTATCGGGCTTGGTCATGCAGGCCCTTACAATGGCTCGGCGAGTTACCCCAATGATGCAGCCTATCTGAACGACAGCTGGCAGGCGACTGTAATGTCTTACTTTTCGCAGCGAGAAAACACGTTCGTGGATGCCAGCTTTGCCTATATTCTGACGCCAATGCCAGGTGATGTGATAGCCGTGCAGGATATGTATGGCACCGCGACTGACACGCGGCTTGGCAACACGAAATACGGTTTTGGACAGAACCACGGAGAGGAGCGGCTTGATTTTGTAAACTTCGACCGGCCGGTCGCGCTCACAATTGTGGATTCCGGCGGTATTGATATACTCAATCTCAGGTACTTCACGCAGGATCAGACTATCTCTCTTGAGGCCGGAACATTCTCGGATGTTGGTGGTGGGACAGGTAATCTGACGATCGCGCGTGGCACTGAGATCGAGCGAGCTTTCGCTGGAGCGGGGGACGATACTTTGATCGCCAGTTCCGGGAACAACGTCTTTCGAGGTTTCGGTGGGCGGGATACCTTTACTTTCAACGGTGACGATATTGGTTTCAATCGGATCGCAGATTTCGAACTTGGGCAGGACAGCATCGCTTTCGGTGAAGGGCTGACCCTTGATGACTTCACAATTCGTGACCGGGAACGGGGCGTGGTTCTGGTCAACGGAGACAATCGTATTTTTGTGCAAGGTGTTTCAGAAGCAGAGCTTTTTGCAGACGATCCCTTTTTGATCGTCTGATTTCTGAGGGTTGCCAGATTGTAAGGGGCGCAGGTTTCTGCGCCCTTTTGCCTTGAGCGCACCTTCTAGCAGGTATTTAGGCGATAACTGCATCTGGTTCTCACGTGGGAATGCCTATATCCAAGGGGAGCAAAGGGAGACTTCCATGCGTGATCTTAAGATACCCGACCAGCGGCACCCCGAAAAGGCGAAGCGGCCTTCAAATGCGCAGCCGAAGAAGCCCGATTGGATCCGGGTGAAGGCCCCCAACTCCGAAGGATATCGTAAGACCGCCGAAATCATGCGGGAGAACAAGCTGGTAACGGTATGCGAGGAGGCCGGTTGCCCGAATGTGGGTGAGTGCTGGGCTCAGGGGCATGCGACAATGATGATCATGGGCGAGATCTGCACGCGCGGATGTACGTTCTGTAATGTGGCGACTGGCAGACCTGATGCGCTGGATGCGTTTGAACCGGGCAGGGTGGCCGTCGCTGTTCAGAAGCTCGGGCTCAAGCATGTTGTGATCACCTCAGTGGACCGGGATGATCTGACTGACGGTGGAGCCGGGCATATCGCGCAGACAATCCGGGCCGTGCGGAGAAAAACGCCTGAAACAACGATCGAGGTGCTGACACCCGACTTTCTGAAATGCCCAGACAGCGCTCTGGAAGCGGTTGTGGAGGCGCGGCCGGATGTGTTCAACCACAATCTTGAAACGGTTCCGGGGCTCTACCCGGAGGTGCGGCCGGGTGCCCGCTACTTCCACTCACTGCGCCTGCTTCAGAGGGTGAAGGAACTGGATGCCGCGATGTTCACCAAATCCGGCATTATGGTCGGGCTTGGTGAGAAACGGCAGGCCGTGCATCAGGTGATGGATGACATGCGGGCGGCCGATGTGGATTTCCTGACAATCGGGCAATATCTGCAGCCGACGCCAAAACACCATGCGGTGGCGCGTTTCGTGACGCCGGAGGAATTTGCCTCTTACGAAAAAGCAGCTTTCGGTAAGGGGTTCCTGATGGTCTCGGCCACCCCCCTCACACGCTCCAGCTATCATGCCGGGGATGATTTTGCGCAGCTTCGGGCTGCGCGCTTGGCAAAGCTGGCGGATTGAGGGTTTGGCGATGCGGATTGTTCTTGTTTCTTTTTGTATGCTCCTGGCTTCCACGTTCAGCGCGTCTGCATCGGAGCGTGCGCGAGCGCTTTTGCTCCTGATCGGCTTCGACGTGGCGGCGGAGAGTCAGGCGGCAAGCTTTGCGGAATTGCCAAATCAGATGGGCCCCAGCCTCTCCGACGGGGGCGCACGCGATTGGAGTGCGGCGGGCGAGGGCCTGTTTCAGGCAGATGCGATGATGGACTTTGCGGTGGAGACCGTGGATGCGGCTCTCTCTCCTGAACAGATTGCGGATCTTGCGCTGCATTACTCATCTGACGAGGCGATGCTTATCACGGATCTCGAAAAGCTCGCGCAGGACCCAGCTGCGCGCTTCGAGGTAGAGGCTGCACAGGAAGCTTTTATTGCAAACCTCGATGACAGTTTCCGCCCGCGCTTCGAGATCATTGCGGGAATGATGGACGGAATGGGTGTGGTGGACAGCGGAACAGCACTCGCCCTGAACATCAATATTGCACTGATGGCCGGCATGGCCGGATCTGACGCGCAGGGTTTCTCCGCCCCGGAACGTGAAGCGCTGATGCGCATGCAGGAAGATATGATACGCGCAGAAGTGCGGACGTCGGTTCTTGAGAGCATGGCTTACACATATCGCGACCTTTCCGACGACACGCTGCAGCGCTATAGTGACTTTCTTCAAACAAAAGATGCACGCGCGCTATATTCTGCGATCAATCTTGCGACTGAGAGTGTTGTTACCAAAGATGCGGAGGTTCTGGGGCGGAGACTGCTAAAGATGTCTTCTGAACGAGAACTCTGATCCGGACCTAAAGTTTTCTCCCTTTGGTAGCAAATTTGGGAAGCTATTGCCGTCTACCTACCCAAATACTTCTTCGAAATGCCCGAAAACCGACTTATTTGCAGTTCAAGTGCACTTTGTCGCTTACGTCATTGTGAATTAACCGGATCTTTGCAGGATCGCATGAAAGATAAGCTTGCCTCGTGCAGGCGATCCGGCGGACTGATGTTTTCTGGGCAAAAAAGATAAGGCCATGAGAACATGGTGCTTCGGGAGGGCCAATGCAGCCGCTGGCTGCCCGAACAAAGGAACGGCCCATGATTGAACTCGTTTTTGTGGCGTGTCTTGCTGCGACACCGACAACATGTGAAGAGCGGCGAATGCAGTACGTGAATGTATCATTGATGGAATGCATGATGGGTGCCCAACCTCAGCTTGCTCAATGGAGTGAGACCCACCCGGGTTGGCGTGTTGGCCGATGGCAGTGCCGCTTTCCGCAAATAACAAAGAAAGCCTGAGCCGGGACTGATTGTCCGCTTTAAACCTCCTTTTTGTTTATGAACCTGACCTTGCCGATATAGGGAAGGTTGCGGTTTCGTTGCGCATAGTCGATGCCGTAGCCCACAACAAATTCATCCGGAATTTCAAAGCCGGTCCACGTGGCTTTTACGTCCACCTCGCGACGGGTGGGTTTGTCCAGAAGGGCGCAGGCCTCAAGGCGTGCAGGGCTGCGCGTGCGAAGGATATTCAGAACGTGGTGAAGGGTGTAGCCCGTATCGACGATATCCTCGACCACCAGGACATCGCGACCTTCTATTTCACCTCTGAGATCCTTGAGAATGCGGACCTCCCGGCTCGATTCCATCGAATTGCCGTAAGACGAAGCTTCAAGGAAGTCCACCTCGACAGGAAGGTCCAGCTCCCGAACCAGATCGGCGATGAAGACGAATGAGCCGCGCAGAAGGCCAACGACAACAAGTTTGTTTGTGCCTGAGAAAGTGTTTGTGATTTCACGCGCGAGTTCTTCTACCCGTGCCGCAATGGATTTCGCAGAAATCATCCGATCAATTACATAGTCTTTGTGATCCACGCGCTACACCTTCCTTGCTGCGACCAAGCGCACCTTTGCACAATCCGATCCGAGCGGCCATATCAGACCAATGCCGACGCATTCCGAGAAAAAGATCCTGCCCTATTCGCCCGATCAGATGTACGCCCTGATCGCGGATATCGAAAAGTATCCTGAGTTTCTGCCATGGTGTGTGGGCGCGCGCATTCGCGGCCGTCGGGACGACGGGGGTTTGGAGATCGTGGATGCGGACCTTGTGATCAGCTTCAAAGTGTTTCGTGAGCGGTTTGGCAGTAGGGTGATGCTGAACCGGGCAGAGCGCGTGATTGATGTTGAGTATCTTGATGGCCCCTTCCGCTACCTAAACAATCATTGGGTGTTTCGAGAGGCTGAAGGTGGTTGCGAAGTGGATTTTTTTGTGGATTTTGAATTTAAGTCCAAGACGTTACAGGCCATCATTGGGGTTGTGTTTTACGAAGCAATGCGACGGATCGTGGCGGCGTTTGAAGCGCGCGCCGATGCGCTCTACAGATCTTGAGAGCAGAACTACTTGGGAGACAGTTTGGTGATCCCTACAGCGCCCCCTCGAGCAAGATCTGGATCCAGTGTCATAGGGATGTATTCCGCGCGCCTCCAGAGAAGCGATTGATCGTCGTAATGACGGGAGAGAATATGCCCGCTCTGACCAGTTGAGATGATCATGAGGGATGCCTCGGGATCGGCGAAATCAACAACGATGCGCAGGCCCGCACCATGCACATTCGCGAACGGATTCGGGCCTTGCCCGATGGATTTGCCGCGCAGGAGCGTAAAATCCCCCCCGGGAGTTTCCTGACGAATGTTCACCAGCCAAGCGAGCCCCGGGATGCGGCCAAGGGCCTGATGACGGTGAAGGGCGGCGTGCGCTGTTCCCCAACGCCAACTCTCCATACGAGGCCCATACTCCTCGGTGAGTTTGAGCAGGGCCGCATCGAGCGCTTGGCGGGTGATGGTCTCGCAATTCTCGACCTGCACGGATTGTCGGATGTCGCACCACACAGCCGCACCAGCCTCATTGCGAAACACCCTTTCAATGAAGAGCGGAACAGGCGTTCGGAACTCCTCAACAAGAGTTCCGATGTCATCGCGGATTAGAAGCCTCTGAAGCTCCTTAATCCAGGCAGCATATACGAGCGGCTCAAAGGCATGCTGGCTCATTTCGCCATTCCAGTTTGCCAGTGCTTCGAGGGCCTGTTGCCTTTGTCGTTCGCGTGTATCCTCTGCCGCTGGCTCCCCCTGATACCACAGGTTGCGGGCGATCAGGGGTAAGAGTGACCGGGCAACCGGGGAGATTGTATCAGTCTGGATTTCCACGAAACTGTCCAGCGTGTGGAATTCACGACCGTTGAGCAGACGCTCTGCGCGGATGATGCGGTGACTGTCACCCCAATCGTGGCTCCAATGGTTTGGAAACGGTTTTTCAGTGAGACGGTTGTTCGTATTTACGACGATACCGCCCTGTGGCTGGGAAACACCCGGGTTCTCGCCTCTCGGCAGATAGCCCTGCCAATCGTTTACTGCAAGCCAGCCTGCCGAGGGGATGATGCCGCGACTGACACTATTGGGGTGGCGCCTCGGCGCGAGCCCCAGAGCCTTTGATGCAACGGTTCGCTTATCTGCGACCATAAGGTTCTGGGCAGGCGAGACTGCTAGAGACATGGCTTTTATGGCCTCGTCCGTTGATTTGGCGCGCATGAGATTGATCGCACCTTCCAGTGTGCGGTCTTCGGAGGTGAGGGCTGTCCATGATAGTGCGGTAACATGGCCTTCCGGGGTGATCGCCTCTGCCCGAAAATGCGGGGCAGGGATGATTGGGCCGTGTGCGCTCCAGCTCAGTGTCCGCGTTACGGGCTGGGCATCCTTGACGGCGATCACCGTATCGCGCGTGCGGAATTTCTGGAAGCCGTCTTGCGTCTGATACTCGGAGTTATCGTCCGGATTGAGGCGTTCGATATAGAGATCCTGATCGTCCAGATAGCTTGTTGTAAGACCCCAGGCGAGATTTTCGCTGCGTCCGATCAGGACTGTTGGTAGGCCGGGGATCGTGCCGCCTATCACCGGCCCCGATGCAAGTTCCAGCCGTGCAAGCATCCAGAAGCTGGGCGCATAGAGCGCGAGATGCGGATCATTGGCAAGGAGCGGGGCATTGGCTGCGGCACGGGATGCATCGGCTGCGAAGGCGTTGGAAGCGCCAGTTTGACCTCTCGGCATTTGTGGGTTGAGAGGGTGTCGCTGGGGGCGCGGCTCGACCTCTGCGAAAGTGGAGTCTGGAAAGAGCGATGCAAAGTTTGGCAACTCGATCGTAGCACCCTCAGGCTCCGGCAGAAGATCGCGTAACCGCTCCGGAGAGAGGCGGAGAGAAAGTTCGGCGCGCAGCACTTCGCGTTCCGCCATATCTGTAAGCTGGAATGCCATCAGCTTTTGAATGGCGATGCTGTCTGCCGGTGTCCACGGTGCGATTGCAGGGGAGAAGAGGAAGAACTCCGGTGCGCCTCGCCCCAGCGCCTCCGATTGTATAAGATCCAGATAGGAATTTACGCCGTCCGAGTAGGCTTTAAGTTCATCTTGCAGTCTTGGCTTCTGCTTCCGGGCGGCGGCTACCGACAGGCCATAGAGATCCAGAGCGCGCATAAGATGATCTATCTGGATCGTTTCCTCGCCGAAGATTTCCGAAAGACGACCCTGAGCAGTGCGGCGCAAAAGCATCATCTGCCAGAGTCTGTCCTGCGCGTGAGCGAAGCCGAGCCCGAAAAGGACATCTGTATCCTGTTCGCCGAAGATATGAGGCACGGCGTAGTTGTCGCGTACGATCTCCACTGGCCGATCCAGCCGGGCCAATGTGTATTCGGCGTTGTAGTCCGGCAGGGAATGGGATGCGAGATAGTAGCCGAGCCCGAGCGCGGCCAGCAGGAGAACAAAGGCAGCCATAAGGCCGCGAACCAACCATTTAAAAACCGTGATCATTGGTCGAAAGCGACTCCTCAAGCTTGACGCCTGAGGATTAGCAGGCCAGAGCGGAAGGGACAATTGATGGACAGCGTTTACCGGAGGTGATCATGGCGCAGATAGCATTTTTGGGGCTCGGAGTGATGGGCTATCCGATGGCGGGGCATCTTAAGTCTGCCGGGCATGATGTCGTGGTGTATAACCGGACCGTTGCCAAGGCAGAGAAATGGACCGCTGAACACGGTGGAAGTTTTGCATCAACGCCTTCGGATGCTGTAAAGGGCGCTGAGTTCGTTTTTGCCTGTGTTGGGAATGATGATGATCTGAGATCGATCACAACGGGAGATTCGGGAGCTTTCGCTGCGATGGAGGCCGGGACAGTGTTCGTTGATCACACGACGGCTTCAGCGGAAGTTGCCCGGGAACTGTATGCCGTTGCCAGCCGCAACGGCTTTGATTTCGTTGATGCGCCGGTTTCCGGTGGGCAGGCGGGTGCCGAGAATGGTGTGCTGACGGTAATGTGCGGTGGTGACGCCGGGCCTTATGGCAAGGTTGAACCTGTAATTGATGCCTTTGCCAAATCCTGCCGTCTGATGGGGGCTTCGGGTGCCGGGCAATTAACCAAGATGGTAAACCAGATCTGCATTGCAGGGCTATTGCAGGGCCTTTCCGAGGGGATGAACTTTTGCGCCAAGGCCGGGCTTGACGGTGAGGCGGTACTGGACGTGATCTCCAAGGGAGCCGCAGGTTCGTGGCAGATGGAGAACCGTGGATCCACAATGCTAGCGAATGAGTTCGAATTTGGCTTTGCAGTGGACTGGATGCGTAAGGATCTTGGGATCTGCCTTGAGGAGGCCAACTCCAATGGTGCGCAATTGCCTGTTACGGCAATGATTGACCAGTTTTACAAGGAAATCCAGGCTATGGGTGGGGGGCGTTGGGATACGTCCAGCTTGATGAGACTTCTGACAAAGAACGAGTGACGGTTTTTGAAGTTTCGATCACGATCTCTTGAATACTATGGTATACATCCCCATATCCTATAGTAGAGATAGGAATGGATTATGATTGACTTTCTGACGACAGAAGGCCTCGTGCCTTTCTCCACAGCATTGGGCATTGTTCTTGGACTTTTGATTCTTGAACTTGTTGCCGCTCTCTCGGGCTTTTCCTTTATCAGTTCTGAGGCGGACGGGCCTGATATTGATTTGGATGCAGATTTTGATTTGGATGGCCCTGATTTAGACTTCGATGGCCCGGATCTGGATGTTGATATCGATACTGATGCGGCACCGGGTATTTCGGGCGGGGGACTTCTTGGCTGGCTGGGCATCGGCAAAGTGCCGGTGGCGATTTGGGTGGCTTCGGCGCTTACCGGCTTCGGCGTATCCGGCGTGCTTTTGCAATCCATGATCCAGTGGATAACAGGGCTTACCTTGCCAAGTGCGCTCGCCGTCCCTCTGGCAATTGCGCCTGCGGTCTTTTTTGCGAAAGTGCTGAGTGTTCAGCTTGCCCGGATTGTGCCGAAAACAGAAAGTTCAGCTCTTAATGCCCGCAATCTGGCGGGTGCGCATGGTGTCATCAGTCAGGGCACTGCCCGACGCGGATCCCCTGCTGAGGTTCGGGTGAAGGATCGGCATGGCAATACGCATTATCTTCGACTGGAGCCTTACGAGGATGAAGCTGAGTTGGTGAAGGGGGCAGAAGTCTATGTCACAAGAATGGCGGATGGCGCGCTTAGACTGATGGAAACGACGACGGACTGAGCCTTGCCAGTTGGCTGGGTGCGAGGCGGTGCATTCGCACCGGACGCATGAATTGTGTAACTTATGGAGGATTATATGGAGAGCATTCTAATCACAGTGGGCGCGGTGATCGCGCTGATCGTATTTATCGGCTTCGTGATGGCGAGGCTTTATCGGCGCGCTACACGAGAGGTGAGCCTCGTGAAAACAGGCTCTGGCGGCAAGAAGGTGATTATGGACGGTGGGACGATTGCCATTCCACTGTTGCACGAAATATCCTTTGTGAACATGAAAACCCTGCGCCTGGAAGTGATGCGCAACGGCGAGGCTGCATTGATCACCCAGGACCGAATGCGCGTGGACGTGGCAGTGGAGTTCTATGTCTCTGTGAACGCGACTGTCGATGGGATCGCCCGGGCCGCACAGACGCTGGGTGATAAGACCTTCGATGTGGGCCTCTTGCGGGAGATGATCGAAGGTAAGCTGATCGATGGCCTGCGTGCCGTTGCAGCGCGGATGAGCATGGATGATCTTCACGAGAACCGCTCCGACTTTGTGCAGCAGGTGCAGAATGCCGTTTCCGAGGATTTGCTGAAAAACGGCCTGGAATTGGAGTCTGTTTCGCTGACGGCTCTGGATCAGACGCCCTTTGAGCATCTTGATGAAAACAACGCCTTCAACGCGGTTGGTATGCGGAAGCTTGCCGAGGTGATCGCGAAATCGAAGAAGGAGCGTGCGGAGATTGACGCGGATGCAGAGGTTTCGGTTGCGCGCTCGGCGATGGAAGCCGAGAAGCTGAAATATCAGATTCAGCAGGAGGAAGAGGGTGCCCTGATCGCACAGATCCAGGAGATCGAGACGATGAAGGCTGCTCAGGATGCTGAGATTGCCTCCCGTCGTGAAGGTGGAGAGCAACTCAAGGAACAGGCGCGGATTGCGAAAGAGCAGCAGATCCGGGCCTCCGAGATTGCGCGCGAGCGGGCTATCCGTGAGGCGGAGATCACCAAGGAGCGGGAACTTGAGGTTGCCGATCAGGAGCGCCAGATCATCATTGCCACCAAATCCGAGGAGGAGAGCCGGGCGCGGGCCTCCGCAGACTCTGCTCGGGCTGAGGCGACCAAGGCGGCAGAGGCCATTGAGACCGCACGGGCACTTGCGATTGCAGAACGTGAGAAGGAAGCCGCATTGATTGAAGCAGCACGTGAAGCCGAACGCTCCGCCGTGCAGGTTCGTGTGCATGCCGAAGCCGAGCGTGCAGCAGCCGAAGACCGGGCCGAAGCACGACGCGAGGAAGCTCGGGCGGAGGCCGATGCCGTGACGATCAAGGCGGAGGCAAAGAAGCTTGATCTTCTTGCGGAAGCAGAAGGTAAGGAGGCGCTGGTTGCAGCGGAGAACGCTATCTCTGAGCGCATTGCCGAGCTTAAAGTGGATCTGGCGCGGCTGGAGGCAATGCCGAAGATCGTTGCCGAAATGGTCAAGCCTGCAGAGAAGATCGACAGCATCAAAATCCATCATCTTGGCGGACTGAACGGCAATGTTGCCGGTGGCTTTGGAGGGGGCGACGCCGGTAAGGCGCCAATCAATCAGGCCGTAGATTCAATCATGGGCATGGCGGTGCAGATGCCGGCTCTGAAAAAGCTCGGTGAAGAACTTGGGATGAGTTTTGAGGATGGGATCGCCGGCGTCGTGGACGCAGTCAGTCAGGCACCTGATAAAGCTGCGAATGATACGGCTGAGATCGAGGGTGAGCTATCCAAGCCAGCAGCCGAGTAAACGCGGCATTGCAAATAGAAGGGGCGCAGGTCTTGAGCCTGCGCTCTTTTGCTTTTAGGGGATCAGACGACCTGAAGGAGAATGTAATCCATGCCAGCACCCTGCTTTGATCCGGCTCGTACGCCAAAGATTGCGCCCTCGATCCTTTCGGCTGACTTTGCGATGCTGGGCGAAGAGATTGCCCGTGTGGAGCGGCAGGGCGCGGATTGGATCCACGTTGATCCAATGGACGGACATTTTGTGCCTAATCTGACGATTGGGCCAAACGTCGTTGCGGCGATCCGTCCGCATGTGAAGACAGTAGTGGATGTGCACCTCATGATCTCCCCCGCAGATACGTACTTGGAGGCTTTTGCGAAAGCGGGTTCGGATATTCTGACTGTTCACGCCGAGGCGGGGCCGCATCTTGATCGCTCTCTTCAGGCGGTGCGAAATCTTGGGTGCAAGGCAGGCGTCGCGCTCAATATTACAACGCCACTGAGCGTAATCGAGTATTGCCTCGACAAAATTGATCTGATCCTCGTGATGACGATTAACCCAGGCTTTGGCGGGCAGAGGTTCACGCATTCTGTGGTTGAGAAGGTCGCTGCTGCCCGAAAACTGATTGGCGAGCGCCCGATTTGGTTGGAGGTAGATGGTGGAGTAACACCGGAGACGGCACCACTTTGCACCGATGCCGGTGCCGATGTTCTGGTGGCGGGATCAGCGGTATTCAAAGGGGGTACGGAAGCCGCATATCGTGAAAATATTGCGGCGATCCGAGCATCATTTTCCTAGGCCGCAAGAGCGTGAATTCCTCCTTCGGCGCGCGATTTGGCTGCCGCTGGATCCACCATCTGCTGATCGGCGGCAATGATAGTGACGTCATTTATGCCGAGAAAGCCGAGAGCGTGCCTGAGATAAGGGGTGGCGAAATCAACAGCGCTATCCACAGATGTGCCACCCGATGCGGTAACGATGATTGCGCGCTTACCCTTCAGAAGGCCAACCGGACCATTTTCCGAGTATTTGAAAGTCACGCGTGCGCGTGCCACCAAATCGATCCATGCCTTTAGGGCTCCCGGTACACCGAAGTTATAGATTGGTGCTCCGATGACGATTATGTCGGCGGACTTGAGCTCGGCGATCAGTCTGTCCGAAGTCGCCAGACGGGCCTTTTGCGCTTCCGTCCGATCAGCCTCTGCGATGAAGTTCGCCGCAATCCATTCCTCGTCAATCAGCTCAATCCCATCAGCAAGATCCCGTTCGGTTACTGTGGTGTTCTGGTCTGAGAGTTTGCTGACAACGCTTTCAGACAGTTTGCGGGTGGTTGAATTGGCGCGCCGCATGCTGGCGCTGATCAGAAGAATATGTGACATGGCTCCCTCGCACTTTTTGCTGTGATACGAGGACACTTACTGTTCCCATAACTCAGATAAAGAGCGATAGTGGAAAGGAATTGTTTCCTGTTTGATCTTAGCGAATGAGCCGGGAATACTTTGCTCCTTCAAGGCTTGCGCCAACGATGAGGCCCCTCTGTCCGTAGACAATGGATACGACCGGACGGCTTACCGTGTTGCTGGACGCTCCTATGGAAGCACCATCTTCGAGGATTGCCACCTCCGCGTCCACTCCGATTTCCCAACCGTCGGTTACGCGGAATGCACGCAAAGATTCCTGTGTGAGAAAGAAGAGCGCCTGGCTGAAGCTTTGGGCGCCGATTTGGAAGCCAAAGGCTGCGGCTGTCATGGACATATAGTCCACCGTGGCATCGCCTACCTGCAATGCACCCTCGCCGTAGGCACCGGACAGAACGAAACCACCTTCCACTATATTCGGGATGATTAGCACACCGGCCGCTTGCTCTGCCAGGCGCTGGGACCAAGGAACTGTTCTGAAGAGAAGCTCGCGGGAGGCTGCTACGTCCCGATCAATCATCGCGCCGGTCTGCACATTTCCTATGGAACATGCGGAAAGCGTTGCTGTACTCGCGCCAATAAAGCCGCGTCTTGTCCAGTTGGTCATGGACTGCTCCTGTTTTACTGCCTCGCGTTTCGGTCTGATGCCGAAACTTACGAAATTAGATATCATAGGCTGTGCTGCTTTGCCAGCGAAGGCTGCTGAGGGGCTTCTAGAGGCGTTTCGTTGCCAGCAATTATGTGCTGTGAACTGGAACAAGCTTCTGGTGGTTTTGCTGCGCTTCTGACTGAAAGAGTGAGTTTAGCGCATAAGTCGGGCAATGGCGGGAGCGAAATACGTCAGGATCCCATCACAGCCGGCCCGTTTGAACGCCATGAGACTCTCGAACATGATCTTTTCTCCATCAACCCATCCACGCTCCGCCGCACCTGCGATCATCGCATATTCACCGGAGACCTGATAGGCATAGGTAGGCACACCAAACTGATCCTTCACGCGGCGACAGATGTCCAAATAGGGCATACCTGGCTTGACCATCACCATGTCTGCCCCCTCTGCAAGATCCAGAGCAACCTCGCGGAGCGCCTCATCAGCATTGGCCGGGTTCATCTGATAGGTCTTCTTGCCGCCCTTCAGTGCACCAGAGGCGCCTACCGCATCCCGAAAAGGGCCATAAAAGGCGGATGCGTACTTGGCCGCGTAGCTTAGGATCATTGTATTTTGAAAACCGTTTTCCTCCAGAATCACCCGTATTGAGGCTATGCGACCATCCATCATATCGGATGGACCGAGGATATCCGCCCCAGCTTCCGCCTGCGCGAGGGATTGCTTGTTCAGGGCTTCCAGCGTTTCGTCATTGAGAATGATGCCATCGCGGACAATGCCATCGTGGCCGTCGGAATTGTAGGGGTCGAGCGCGACATCAAGCATCACCCCCACTGAGGGTACGGCAGATTTGATCGCGCGGGTCGCGCGATTGACGAGATTGTCGGGGTTCCATGCTTCCTCTGCGCTCGGTGTTTTTACGGATGGATCAGTATAGGGGAAAAGAGCAATGCAAGGGATACCGAGATCCGCTGCCTCACGGGCAGCATCGATGGCAAGGTCGACGCTCAGACGTTCAACTCCGGGCATGGAGGCTATCGGTTGGCGCGCCTTTTCTCCATCGCAAACAAAAATAGGCCATATCAGATCTGCGCTGGTGAGTGTGTTTTCCTGCACGAGATCGCGAATCCACGGCGCCCTGCGTGTGCGCCGCATCCTTGTTGAGGGAAAAGGAGCAGTGGTCGGTATCATTCTCACAGCCTCGCCAATTGTCCGCATCATCTGACACGGGCTCTTGGTTGATCTCAAGTCAATATCGTCTTTGGCATTGAATTCACGGGAGAATCGGATACCTCACTTCCAGCGATTGGAGAGTTTCGTTGGACGGCTTGAGAGAAATTATGAACCTGGAGAGTCTCTGGACACTCTGGTTTTGGATAATGCACGTGATTGCCTGGTCAATGACGAGTCACTTCGTGCTTGGAGTGCCTTTTGATGCGGTTTTGCAGGCCAACCGCGAGAAGGAAGAAGGCGGGCCCTGGGCGCATCATGCAGATGCGATGTTGCGGGCCAGCGTTTTTCGGATTGTCACATATTTCAAGCGGCTAGGCACCGTATTGGTGGGCGTCTGGTCGTTCGTGATCGGTTCGCTGCTTACCTGCGCGATCCTCTTTTCCAACGAATTCTGTATCGCAGCGCTTACATTGCTTATACCGCTAACCGCCATTTATGGCATCTCCGTCCGCTGGGCTCTTTGGATAGATCAGAGCGACTTTGATCCGGCGGAGTTACGCAAGGTCGTTCGGCGATTACGCTTCTGGATCCAGTTGTTTGGCGTTTTTGGCGTGATGTCGGCTGGAGCAAACGCCGTCTATTACTGGATTCAGACCCACGTACCGGTAGGGTGAACGCGATGAACAGCAGCGGGCGAGTTCTGCGCGTCGGGGGGGCTCCCGAGGGGTTTGATGCCAAACTTGTGGTGGATCTGGTTGGTGAGACGGCCGGGCCTGTCGTGCATGTGGCGCGGGACGATGCTCGTATGGCTGCGATGCGTGCTGCATTGCGGTTCTTCGGCCCAAACGTGCCGGTGCTTGATTTCCCGGCATGGGATTGTCTTCCCTATGATAGGATCTCTCCTGCCGCCGACATTGCATCCCGCCGCATGGCGACGCTTGCGGCATTGGCAGATGGTTTTGCCCAGCCTGCAGTTATTCTTACAACACTGAACGCTGTGGTTCAGCGCGTACCCGCGCAGGCAACGGTTGCGGCTGCGAGCTTCACTGCGATTGTTGGCAAGCAACTGGACGAGGCGGCGCTGCGGGCCTTTCTGGTGCGTATGGGGTTCTCTCAGGCTCCGACAGTGACCGAGCCCGGCGATTTTGCCGTTCGCGGCGGGTTGATCGATATTTATCCGCCGGGAGAGTTGGGGCCCGTGCGGCTGGATATGTTTGGCGACGTGCTGGACGGGGCACGGCGCTTTGATGCGGCAACCCAGCGCACGATTGAAAAGATCGGCCGAGTGGAGTTGGCACCCGTTTCAGAAGTGATCCTCGATGATGAAGCGATCCAGCGGTTTCGCCGGACCTACCGACATACATTCGGCGCAGCCGGTACAGATGACGCGCTCTACGAAGCCGTCAGCGCTGGCCGCAAGTATCAGGGGCTGGAGCACTGGTTGCCGTTCTTCCATGAGCGCCTTGAAGATGTGTTCAGCTATTTGCCGGGCGCACCTCTGGTGCTTGACGATCAACTTGAACCTGCGCGGGCGGCGCGTTGGCTCTCAATCAAAGATCAGTATGAGGCGCGAGTGGAGGCTTTGAATGCCAAAGCCCGCATGGACAGTGTGTACAAGCCCGTGCCACCGGAAGAGCTCTACCTCAATGATCCTGCCTGGGAGCAGGCGCTTGGGGGCCGGGATGTGCGTAAGCTTTCGCCCTTGCCACAACCTTCCGGCCCAAATGTGGTCGATGCTGGTGCGCGGATTGGGCGAAATTTTGCGCCGGAACGCCAACAGGAAGACGTCAGCCTTTTTGGGGCCTTGGCGGATCATATCAAGGAACGGCGCAAGTCCGGGAATGTTCTCGTGGCCAGTTACTCCGATGGCGCGAGGGAGCGACTTGCGGGGATGCTGGAGGAAAACGCGGTTGGCGATGTGTCGGTCGCTGGCAACGCCGGGGATGTTGATGGCAAGTGCCGATTGTATCTGGCGACCTGGGGCCTTGAGGCGGGTTTCGAAGCGCCGGGGCTGACGGTGATTTCCGAGCAGGACATTCTAGGGGATCGTCTGATACGTGCGCCAAAGCGGCGAAGGCGCGCCGAAAATTTTCTCCAGGAGGCAACCAGCCTGAGCCCGGGCGATCTGATCGTGCATATCGAGCATGGGGTTGGGCGCTACAACGGGCTGGAGACCATTACGGCGGCAGGTGCGCCGCATGAATGTATAGCGCTGGAATATGCCGGCGGCGACAGGCTGTTCCTGCCGGTGGAGAACATCGAACTCCTCAGCCGATACGGCCATGAAGAGGGATTGCTGGACAGGCTTGGTGGCGGAGCATGGCAGGCCAAGAAATCCAAACTGAAAGAGCGCATCCGCGATATGGCGGACAAGCTAATCCGGATTGCAGCAGAGAGGGCTTTGCGAACGGCACCGAGATTTCTGCCGGACCAGCAATGGGATGCATTCTCCGCGCGCTTTCCTTACACCGAGACGGATGATCAGCTGAATGCGATTGAGGATGTATTGGGTGATATGGCCTCCGGCCGCCCGATGGACCGGCTGATTTGCGGTGATGTCGGCTTCGGGAAAACTGAAGTTGCGCTTCGCGCAGCCTTCGTTGCGGCGATGAGTGGTGCCCAGGTTGCGATTATCGCGCCCACCACCTTGCTGGCGCGTCAGCATTTCAAGGCTTTTGAAGAACGGTTCCGCGGCTTGCCGGTAAAGGTTCGCCAGCTTTCTAGGTTTGTCAGCGCGAAAGACGCGGCCCAAACTCGAGACGGATTGGCAGAGGGAACGGTGGAGATCGTGGTGGGCACCCACGCGCTTTTGGCCAAAGGGATCAAGTTCAAGGATCTCGGGCTTCTGGTGATTGACGAGGAACAGAAGTTTGGCGTTGTTCATAAAGAACGGCTCAAACAACTGCGGGCGGAAGTGCATGTGATTACCCTCACGGCAACACCTATACCGCGCACGCTTCAACTGGCTCTGAGTGGCGTGCGAGAGCTGAGCCTGATCGCGACGCCACCGGTGGACCGGCTTGCCATCCGCACATATGTGAGCCCGTTTGATTCAATAACGATCCGGGAAGCACTGCTGCGCGAGCACTACCGGGGAGGCCAATCCTTTTTCGTTGTGCCCCGGATCTCCGACATGGCCGAGATGGAGGAGTTTCTCCGCGAACAAGTGCCTGAGGTGACTGTGATGACAGCACACGGGCAGATGGCAGCCGGTGAGTTGGATGACAGGATGAACGCGTTCTACGACGGACAATTTGATGTGTTGCTGGCAACGACGATTGTGGAATCCGGCCTGGATATTCCGGCTGCAAACACCCTGATCGTGCATCGGGCAGATATGTTCGGGCTGGCACAACTCTACCAGATCCGGGGCAGGGTGGGCCGATCCAAGCTGAGGGCGTACGCATATTTCACGACAAAGCCTCGGCAAAAGCTTACAGCCACAGCCGAGCGGCGCCTCCGTGTGCTTGGTTCACTTGATGCACTGGGGGCGGGCTTTACTCTGGCCAGCCAGGATCTCGATATCCGCGGGGCTGGCAACCTGTTGGGCGACGAACAATCCGGACATGTTCGCGAGGTTGGCTACGAACTTTACCAGGACATGCTGGAAGAGGCGATTGCAAAGATGAAGGCGGGCGAACTGGAAGGGTTGAGCGAGGCTGATGAGACATGGGCACCCTCGATCAATCTTGGGGTGCCGGTATTGATCCCCGAGAAATTCGTGCCCGATCTCGATGTTCGTCTGGGCCTTTACCGGCGGCTTTCCGGGCTTTCTACCAAAGTGGAACTGGAGGGATTTGCAGCCGAACTGATCGATCGCTTCGGCAAATTGCCCAAAGAAGTGACGATGCTGATGAATATCGTACGCATAAAGACCAAGTGCAAAGAGGCTGGAATTGCCAAACTGGATGGTGGCCCTAAAGGTGCGACAATCCAGTTCCATAACGATAAATTCGCAAATCCGGCAGGGCTCGTGGAGTTCATTCAGGCCGAGCGCGGTCTTGCAAAGGTGAAAGACAACAAGATTGTTGTTCGGCGGGATTGGAGCGTAGGCGCTGACAAGGTGAAGGGCGCGTTTTCAATCGCGCAGGATCTTGCGAAACTCGCGAAGGCAAAATTGGTGAAAGCCTGAAAAGAAAGGCGCGAGCGAAACGCGCCTTTCTCATCTTTGGTAAGTTGGCCTATCAGTTCACCACGAGAGACCTTGCCTCATGCGGCAACAAAATTCGGCGTGCCGGTGCCGACAAACCTCCCAGTTCGCGTGTTCGCAGATGAGGGAAAACAGTCAGCAGTTCTTCACGCGCGCGGCCCTGAAGTGCATCAACCACTGGAGCAGACGGCTGAAGGCTCTCTGCGCGGATGCCATTGCTGATCACCACTTCATGGGTATCAAAAGCGATGTGGATATAGGTCACACCATTCTCGGGTGTTTCGGAACGGATGCCCGTGTCATTTATCAGGGAGTTTGCGCTGGCCAAGACCTCCCTCTCGCCAAACAGCATTTGTGCGCGCCATCCATCGACTACAATCCTATGGTGCGGTGAAACGACCAGATCCTGTGCGGGCAGACCCGCAGAAATGCTTCCTGCCTTCACACGGACAGGCCGCAGTTCGGGGGACAGGGAGAGCTGTTCCGCCGAAATATGCGAGCGGCCGATCCAGCGGATGGGCTGTGCACCTTTGTCTGCCGTGATCACCAAATCGCCAACCGCGAGGCTTTCAACAAGGCGCTCTCCAGCTGGTGTCTGGATTTTTGAGCCGGGAGCGAAACAAATAGTTGTGGCCAGGGTATCGTAAGCCGGAGCGCTGTCTCCACGCGGGCCTTCGCTGGTCGACATCACCTCCAGATTCACACCAACTGGCGGGGCTGTTCCGAGAAAGGCGAAACCCACCACGTTGCTGAAGCCAGCGCCGACGGAGATACCGTAAAGAGTGTATTCTATCCCGGTATTCGGATCCTGAACAACAACCGTATACTCTGCCTCGACATTGGCATTCGCAGGGAGCCCGCTGGCGCCCGGATCCGAAATCGTCTGACCACTATCGTTGTCCTGAAAGAGGCCATCATCGTCCGTCACTTCAATTGGCGTTGTTACCGCATTCGCTGAAAACTCAATGAATCCGTTCTCGTGCTGGGATCCATCTCCCTGCGAACCAGATCCCAAAAGTTCACTCGTTATAAAGGACGCATCGACATAGTTAAGCATGGGCATCAGGATTTTCTTTCATTTATGAACTTTTCTCGGGGCTTGCATACTAAATCGCAGGCAATGAAATCCACATAATTTTTCGCGAAATTGGTTAAAGATGATACAAATCCACGTTATACACCTTCAAATAAGGATTTTTGCATATTTTTCGGGCATTTGGGCGCGGATTTGGGAGTCTGCAGGACGAGCGGGCCATAATTGAATGGCTTTCTGGCCCGTTAGAGACTCCCTCGGGTCCTCGCTAGAGGACCGTACTGATCGGAAGATCCGTGACGCATACAGCATATGAGCTTTGACCCGCCACCTTGAAAGCGGCCCATCTGTTCCGGTGTGACTTCAGGAACGGTGTCCATTCAGCAGGTCCAACGCTTTTTTTGCTCGCACCCGCAATTTCCTTCTGATAGAGCGACCGCGACAAAGACGCCACCTTTCCCGGAGGGTGGAAATATGCGGGTGTGGTGGAATTGGTAGACACGCCAGATTTAGGTTCTGGTGCCGCAAGGCGTGGGGGTTCAAGTCCCTTCACCCGTACCACTGATACGAAGGAAGAGAAGAGATGCAGGTCACAGAGACCCTGAACGACGGATTGAAGCGGGGCTATCAGATTACTGTTCCTGCGGGCGAATTGGATGCCAAGGTAAACGCAAAGCTGGATGAGGCGCGCAAGGACTTTCAGATGAAGGGCTTTCGCAAGGGCAAAGCGCCTGCAGCTCTTATGAAAAAGATGTTTGGCAAGTCCGTGTTGGGTGAAGCCATGCAGGAAACCATCGATGATGCTATGCGCTCCCATTTTGATGAGACAGGCGATCGGCCAGCGATGCAGCCAGACGTGAAAATGACGAATGACGAGTGGAAAGAAGGTGATGATGTCGAGGTCGAAATGACCTATGAAGCTCTGCCTGATGTGCCGGAAGCTGATTTCTCCAAGCTAAAGCTTGAGAAGCTGGTAGCGGAGATTGAAGATGAGGCTGTGAACGAGGCTTTGGAAAACCTCGCCAACTCAGCCAATCATTTCGAGTCGCGCAAGAAGGGCACGAAGGCCAAGGACGGCGATCAGGTTGTGATCGATTTCGTTGGCTCCGTTGATGGTGAAGAGTTCGAAGGTGGTGCTGCCGAAGATTACCCCCTTGTCCTTGGCTCCAACAGCTTCATTCCGGGCTTTGAAGAGCAGCTGGTTGGAGCTAAGACAGGTGAAGAGGTTACGGTTAACGTCTCCTTTCCTGCCGAATATCAGGCGGAGGCACTGGCCGGTAAAGATGCTGTATTTGCCTGCACCGTAAAGGAAGTGAAAGAGCCAAAGGCCGCTCCTATCGACGACGAACTGGCAAAGAAGTTCAACATGGATGACCTGGATGCCCTGAAAGGCCAGATCAAGGAGCGTCTGGCCGAGGAATATTCAGGCGCTGCACGCATGGTGATGAAGCGCAACCTCATGGATGGGCTCGACGATCTTGTGAGTTTTGATCTGCCGCCGAGCCTTGTGAAAACGGAAGCGGATCAGATTGCTCATCAGCTTTGGCACGAAGAAAACCCTGACGTTGAAGGGCACGATCACGAAAAGGTTGAGCCGACGGACGAGCACATGAAGCTTGCCGAGCGGCGCGTGCGCCTCGGACTGTTGCTCGCAGATCTAGGTACCAAGAATAACATCACGGTATCTGATGCCGAGATGCAGCAGGCCATGATGCAGCAAGCACGTCAGTATCCTGGGCAGGAGCGGCAGTTCTTCGAATTCCTTCAAAAGAATCCGGGCGCGCAGCAACAACTCCGCGCACCGATCTTTGAGGACAAGGTGGTGGATTACATTCTGGAATTAGCCAAAGTGACAGAGAAATCTGTTTCCAAGGATGAATTGCAGAAGGCGGTTGAAGCGCTCGACGAAGAGTAGTTGAGAAAGCACAGCAGGAAAAAACGCCGCCCCTCGGGGCGGCGCTTTTAATTTAACTATCGTTCAGGCCCTCGAACCATTCGATGGCCATCTCTGGCCATCCTTCCGGCACCGCATGTCCACCCGGATGAAGCGCAAATTCGAGGGCTGCACCCTCGGCACATGTGCTCCAGATGCGACGCCAGAAATCTCCGGTGACTGTAAAGGCATCTGCCCGCATTCCGTCGCAACTGTTTTCGATCCGCATGAGCATGAGCGAGTGGAAAACATCGCCCTGATAGATCCGCCCGCCCCCGAGTGGACGACCTTCCAACGGCACTACTTTGTCGCGCCATCCATGCGTATGGAGCATTTTTACCGGGCCGATGCAGCTTTCCTTCTCCGGATGCGGCCGCCAGAACGCACCTGCCACCGGCGCGTAGGCTGCAGCAAGATCCGGTTTCTGGCAGGCCAGATACCAGGTGAGGGATCCTCCGATTGAAAAGCCTGAGAGCAATACCCTTTCCGGATTGATCCCATGACGAACGGTTGCGTTCTCGATGATCTCTGCGGTGAACGAAGCTTCATCCCGCTGTTTAGGGCGTTCCGGATGGAAGGACCAGCCCGGCCCAAACCGGCTGTTGGGGCGCTGCAAGCCATCGGGGCCGATCACCGCGTATCCGGCATTGGTGAAGGCATCAACCAAGCTGCTGTTGCCAAGTGTCCGGGCTCCGCTGCCTCCGGCGCCGTGAAAGAACAGAAGGGCAGGGTAGCCCTTCTCCGGCATTGGCGCATCGGGTAATGCTATGCGGTAACTGCCTAACGGAGTTTCGCAAACCGGGCCTGTGCGAGAACATATCTCTTGTGCTTGGATGTCTGGGCTTTGCACGAATAGCAAAACTAAAGCTGTTGTTATGGAACTGCGCATCGAGCGACCCTTTCGAAATGTCGGCAAAGGCTAATACGACAACACCGGTTCGCACAGCTACAGCGAATAGCCACACGAAACTTTGATCCCTCTGTCAGCCGGATTATCCTTTTTGGGTGCAGCCCTTGCAGACCCCCATGCGGAGAACTATTCCTTAAGGCAGCGCGGCGCATATTACGGCGACCGACAATGCACAGAAGGTAAGCCCCCATGTTTGATCCGACGACTCCACCGAGCAGCTTCATCATCCCAACGGTGGAGGAAGTGAGCGCGCGCGGCTCCATCCGCTACGATATTTTCTCTCGCTTGTTGAAAGAGCGGATCATTTTTGTCTCCGGTCCTGTGCATGACGAAATGGCAACGGTTATTGTGGCGCAGCTGCTTTTCCTTGAGGCAGAAAATCCCAAAAAAGAGATTGCCATGTATATCAATTCGCCTGGCGGCGTGGTGACGAGCGGGCTCTCGATTTACGATACAATGCAGTATATTCGTCCAAAAATTGCTACGGTTTGCATCGGGCAAGCTGCCTCCATGGGCTCGCTCCTTCTGGCGGCTGGAGAGCCGGGCATGCGCTCCACGCTTCCCAACAGCCGTATCATGGTGCACCAGCCCTCTGGAGGTTATCAGGGGCAGGCGACGGATATCATGATCCATGCTCGCGAAACGCAGGCGCTCAAGGATCGTTTGAACGAGATTTATGTGAAGCATACCGGCCAGGATATCGAGACCGTTGTACAGGCATTGGAGCGCGACAACTTCATGACAGCCGAAGACGCCAAGGAATGGGGGCTTGTGGATGACATTGTTGCCGAACGCTCCGGCGATTCCGAGGATTGAGCTTCGCTTCGAGGGCGCAATATGGTGTTGTCTGGCTGTATGAGGCCCGACAGCCATTTTATATATTCGACTATTTGCGTGTTTGATGCATTTGGTTAAAACCAAAGTGCGCATTGCAACGTTTTGAAGTCGGAGTACTTGTCATTCCATATGGAATGATTGCACAGTGAAAAGTAGGTTTTCGGTAATGGCTTTGAACTAGGCTTAAGGCCGAACGGGGCCGAGGAGGAATAGGAAATGAGCAAATCAGGCGGTGGCGAGTCGAAAAACACGCTATATTGCTCGTTCTGCGGCAAAAGTCAGCATGAAGTCCGCAAGCTCATCGCGGGACCAACCGTGTTCATCTGTGATGAATGCGTGGAATTGTGCATGGATATTATCCGTGAGGAGACGAAATCGAGCCTCGTGAAATCTTCGGAGGGGGTTCCGAGCCCACAGGAGATTTGTGGCGTACTGGACGATTTTGTGATTGGCCAGCAAACCGCTAAGCGTGTGCTCTCCGTTGCTGTTCACAACCACTACAAGCGGCTGAATCATTCCACCAAAAACCCGGATGTGGAACTGGCAAAATCCAATATCATGCTAATCGGACCAACTGGATGTGGCAAAACTTTGCTTGCGCAAACGCTGGCTCGAATCCTTGACGTTCCGTTCACCATGGCGGATGCAACCACGCTTACGGAAGCTGGTTATGTTGGAGAAGATGTTGAGAACATTATTCTCAAACTGCTGCAGTCTGCCGAGTACAATGTGGAACGGGCACAGCGTGGGATCGTTTACATAGATGAGGTTGATAAGATTTCCCGCAAGTCGGATAATCCTTCGATTACACGGGACGTTTCTGGAGAGGGCGTGCAGCAAGCGCTTCTGAAGATCATGGAGGGTACTGTTGCAAGCGTGCCGCCACAAGGCGGGCGGAAGCATCCTCAGCAGGAATTCCTGCAGGTGGATACGACCAATATTCTCTTCATTTGTGGTGGCGCATTCGCAGGGCTCGACAAGATCATCAGTCAGCGCGGCAAAGGTTCGGCTATGGGTTTTGGTGCCGATGTCAAAGACAATGAAGATCGCCGTGTTGGCGAGGTTTTCCAAGAGCTAGAACCGGAGGACTTGCTGAAATTCGGTCTTATACCTGAGTTTGTGGGTCGTCTGCCGGTTATCGCGACATTGACAGATCTTGACGAAGAGGCACTTGTTACGATCCTCACACAGCCTAAGAACGCTCTGATCAAGCAGTATCAACGGTTGTTTGAGATGGAGAGTGTACAGCTGACATTCACTGATGAAGCTCTGAAGGCGGTTGCTGCTCGTGCGATCGAGCGTAAGACCGGAGCCCGTGGTCTTCGCTCTATCCTCGAAGAGGTGCTGCTCGATACGATGTTTGAGGTTCCCGCTTTGGAGGGGGTTGAGGAAGTCGTGGTCAACGAGGACGCGATCGTCAGAAAAGGTGAGCCGCTTCTGATCTATGCGGATAAGACGAAGGAACCCGCCACTGCCGGGTAGCTTGCCCATTGGATGCGAATTGGGCGGTGCACCGCCGTTTGGATGTACAAAGGCAGAAGTTGCAAGTGCACGTCAGGGCGGATTGGCTCGACTACACAAACAATCCACTGAATTCACATAGCCGATGATTTTTCGCGGACCGGGGTGCCTGAGTTGTTATGTCGAACCCGGCATGGGAACGCTTTATCAGTAGGGTATGTCTCCGTGCTCTGGACGTTTAACGGCCGATCGCATACATCTCTGATAACTGGCACGGAGCCCTTAAGAATGTCACTTTTCTCTCAGCTTTTTACGTGGTGGAACGGCCAAACGCTTGGCACCCGCCTCTGGACTTCCCGCAATGGCGAGAAAGTTGGTGAGGATGAGCAAGGTAACGTTTTCTATCGCACAAAGGACGGCGCTCGGCGTTGGGTAATCTACAACGGAGATGTTGAGGCAAGCCGTATCTCGCCGGATTGGCATGGTTGGTTGCACCATACATATCAAGCCCCACCGACCGAAAAGCCCCTTGTAAAAAGGTCTTGGGAGAAACCACACAAAGCTAACCTTACGGGCACGCCCGCTGCGTACCATCCGCCCGGCAGCATTCGCGCTTTGCAGCCTGCCTCGCGGATGGACTACCAGCCTTGGTCTCCGGAGTGAAAAATGGCGAATGATGCTGCTGAAACACTGATTGGCGCTGCGGTTCTGGTAACCGCTTTCGGATTTATTGCTTATGCCAGCCAGACTACCGGGCTTGGTGGGGGCACCTCGGATATGTACAATCTGAAAGCGAGCTTCAATTCTGCCGAAGGGTTGAATATCGGTACTGATGTGCGAATGGCCGGTGTGAAAATCGGTACGGTAAAAGCGCTGGATCTTAATCTTGGGAGCTATCAGGCGGAAACTGTATTCGGTATCAATGAACCGGTGAAGATCCCGGATGACAGTGACGTTAAGGTTGCTTCTGAAGGGCTCTTGGGCGGAAACTTCGTGGAGATTACACCAGGTGGATCGGAGTTCATGCTCTCGGATGGTGATGAGATCATTTACACGCAAAGCTCTGTCAGCTTTTTGAATCTGCTGATGAAGTTCGTTGGTGAAAGCGCTTCCGAGTAGAGCATGAAGCGCCTTTTCTCGCTTATTCCTCTCCTTCTGGTTCCAGCGCTTTCTTTTGCGCAGTCCGACGGGTTGAGTACAGGGTTCAACACTGATGGTACACCAAATACAGAAGATGGCGCTGTAGTTGAGGAGGGTATTCAGAGCCCACCGAGCGATTTTCAGGAGCTTAGGCTCGTAGACGCGCCAAAAGCGCGCTTGCGGGGCCTTGATACTCTTAACAACACTGTCGATGATTTTGTGATTGAGGTTGGTCAGACACTTATTTTCAAGCGGCTAGAAGTAACCTTGGAATCCTGTCGCTATCCAGAGGGTGCTATCGGCGATTCGGCATACGCGTTTCTTCGGATCCGTGACAGGCGCGAGGCGGAGGCGCGATTCAACGGGTGGATGCTTTCAGATAGTCCTGCACTTTCCGCGCTGGATCATCCGCGCTATGATATTTGGGTGCTCAACTGTAGTACCAGTTGAGGATCGTCCGAGGCTTCCATCGCCCAGTATTGGGCAGGCAGTCGGATCGCACGCGTAAGCTGGCGATGATAAGATGCGCGGCTGATTTCCGTAGCCCCAAGCGATATCAGATGATCAGTGACAAATTGCGTGTCAAGCAGGGTGAAGCCGCCCTGGCGAAGCCGAGCAACGAGATAGATCAGGGCTATCTTCGATGTATCGCGTGCGCTTGAGAACATACTTTCACCGAAGAACGCGCCGCCCAATGATACACCATATAGCCCTCCGACAAGCTCGCCTCCCTCATAGACTTCAACGGAATGAGCATATCCCCGGTGATGCAGTTGCTCATAGAGCGCCAGTATTTCAGTATTGATCCACGTCTCAGAACGATCGGCACAGGCGAGCACAACTTCCCGGAACGCGGCATCCCATCGAACCTCAAAACCGCCCTTGCGCATCCTTTTACGAAGAGACTTTGATATATGAAGGCCATCAAGAGGAAGTATTCCTCTTGTCTTCGGATCAATCCAGAAAATCTCGTCCCCGTCAGCCGTCTCAGCCATAGGGAATATACCGGAGGCATAGGCGTGGAGGAGGAGATCGGCCGTGATTTCCTGAGGGCTCTCATCACGCATAGGCCAGACTAATCTCCCGCTGTTTGTCCTTCAAGCCAGCGTTCCAGCCAATGGATTGTGTAGTTGCCGGTTTGGATGTCGGGTTCTTCCAGCAAAGCCTCAAACAGAGGAGTTGTGGTGTCCACCCCGTCAACAATCAGCTCAGACAAGGCGCGACTGAGGCGTGCTAGCGCGGTTTCGCGTGTTTCGGCATGCACGATCAGTTTTCCAATTAGGCTGTCGTAGTAAGGTGGAATGCGGTAGCCTTGATAGATAGCGCTGTCCATGCGCACGCCGAGGCCGCCAGGCGCATGATAGGCAGTGATCGTACCTGGGCTTGGGCGGAATTCAGGCAGCTTCTCCGCGTTGATCCGCACCTCTATGGAGTGTCCATTTGGCGTCAGATCTTCTTGGTGAAACTGCATCTCTTCGCCCGCTGCCACACGGATCTGCTCCTGCACCAGATCGACGTCGAAAACGGCCTCTGTTACTGGATGCTCTACCTGAAGGCGGGTGTTCATCTCGATGAAATAGAATTCATTATCTTCGAAAAGAAACTCGATCGTGCCAGCACCGATATAGTTGATTTTGGCCACAGCATCAGCGCAGGTTTTGCCAATGCGAGCACGAGTTTCTGCATCGATAACGGGAGAGGGGGCTTCTTCCAGCACTTTCTGGTGGCGGCGCTGAAGAGAGCAATCTCTTTCGCCAAGGTGCACAGCGCGCCCTTTGCCATCACCGAATACCTGCACTTCGATATGGCGAGGCTTTTCGAGATATTTCTCGATATAAACCTCGTCATTGCCAAAAGCCGCCTTGGCCTCAGTTCGGGCCCCGCTGAAAGCCGCATCCAAATCATCGGCAGTCCGCGCGAGCTTCATGCCGCGCCCGCCACCGCCCGCAGTTGCCTTGATGATCACGGGATAGCCCATATCAGCTGCGATTACGCGCGCTTCCTCTACGGTCGGCACCCCGCCATCGGAACCGGGTACACATGGAACCCCCAGCTTCTTCATCGTGTCCTTGGCCGTAATCTTATCGCCCATCGTCGAGATGTGTTCAGACGTCGGGCCGATAAAAGTAATTCCGTGATCTTCCAGGGCCTGAACAAAGGCTGCATTCTCGGAGAGAAAACCGTAGCCGGGGTGGATCGCCTCCGCCCCTGTGACTTCGCAGGCTGAGATTACATTGGCCACATTCAGATAGCTTTGGACACCGGCGGGCGGACCGATGCACACACTCTCATCTGCAAGCCTCACATGCATTGCGTCGGCATCCGCTGTGGAATGTACGGCAACAGTACTGATCCCCATTTCGCGACAGGCGCGAATGACTCGAAGGGCAATTTCGCCGCGATTGGCGATGAGAATTTTTGAAAACATCTCAGGAGCCCCTAGTCGAGGACGAAGAGAGGTGCGCCGAATTCAACCGGTGCCCCATCTTCCACGAGGATGCGCTTTATGGTTCCATCCCGAGGTGAAGGTATTTGGTTCATTGTCTTCATAGCTTCAATGATCAGAAGCGTCTGACCTTCCTTCACCGTATCACCGATGGCCACAAAGGAGGGCTTTCCCGGCTCCGGCTGAAGATATGCTGTGCCAACCATCGGTGATGTTACGGCACCAGGATCTTGAGCAGGATCACTGCTTTCTGCGGCTACCGGAGCGGTGACCGCTGCGGCAACGGCGGGTGCAGCCTGAGCGACCGGAGCCGCCATCTGTACCGGCACAGAAGAAGCTTGCATTGTTCGCGCGACGCGCACATCCAAGGCTGTATCTTCCCCGTACTCGCGGCGCACTTCGATCTCGCTCAGATCATTCTTGCGCAACATCTCCGCCAGCGCCTCGATAAAGGCCACATCGGAGGAAAAATCCTTATCGCTCATCAGAACCCCGTTTTCTTGTTTTTATTGCCGTTTCGGTGGCCCTGCCTGTGCATCGGCCCTTGGTAAGAAGCGTTATACGCAATCCGAAAGAGGCTGAAAAGCCGCGAAGTACAGGAAGTTAGGCACCGTCTCTTTCTTCCTCGATCACCCTCTGCATCTCGGGTAGAGGCAGATATCCCCTGAGTATCTTATCTCCTACCACAAAGGTCGGTGTGCCGGACAGTTTGATCGCCTGCGCAAGTGCACGGTTCGCGTTCAAGCGGTTCGTGATCGTGTCCGTATCTGCAAGTGTCAGCATTTTTTGAGTGTCAACACCACTCGCTTCCGCCAGCGAAGAAATCACACTGGGGGTGAGTTGTGCTTGGTGGCGCATTAATGCATCTGAAAACTTCGCATAGACCTCCGGCCCCTGCTGATCGAGCACAGCAAGAGCGGAACGGGCCGCGACCATAGACGCGGGACCGAGAATGGGAAGTTCCTTCGCCACATATCTGATATTCGGGTCCGCACTGAGTATTGCTTGAACCTCAGGATGCGCGCGCTTGCAGTATCCGCACTGGTAATCCACAAATTCCACGATTGTTATGTCGCCATCCGGATTGCCTCCGATGAAGGAAAACCCGTCTGAATAAAGGCTATCGCTGTGTAATTGAACAAGGGCTATATCGGCCAATCGTTGTGCGTCAGCCTCGCGCTCCTCAAGAATGGCCATTGCCTCTCGTAGTATTTCGGGGTTCTCCAGAATATACTCTCTAATTTCGTTACGGAGTGTCTCTTTGTCTGCAGTGCTAAGGCCTGATTGCGCCGAGAGCGGTAAAGCCATCAGAGATAAGACAGAAGCTTTGAGCATCAGTTTAAGCATCGGTTCTGATCCCTATCTGGACGCGCGATCTGCCGCGCTGAGAATATCCTGCGCATTCCGCCATCCGGCCGACCCTTCGGGAAGCTGAGTTGCTGCGCGTCTGGCATGAACACTCGCATCCCGCAAGCGACCCTGCAATGCAAACCTTTCAGCTGTCGCCAGAGAGGCGCGCCCGTTCTGGCCTGTACGCGCATAGGCCACGGCCAGTTCCCGTAGCGTGCGGGGGTTTGCCTTATCAAGACTGCGTGATTTTTCCAGAATACTAAGCGCTTCTCTCGTGGCATTTGGCTGGTCGAGTGCAATCAGTGCGCGCCCCAATCCTCCGAGAATAAGCCCTTCCTTTGGTGCAAGCGCTACGGCTTGGCGATAAGCTCTTACAGCTTGACCGGCGTTTCCGTTTTCGAGCAAAAACTGCCCCTTCAATTCCCAATAGAACGGATCGTTCGGGCGTGCCTTGATCAGACTATCCACGGTCGCCATCGCCTTTCGTATGTCCGGGCGTTTGTGGTATGCAACGGCACGGGCCAGCGCACCGATTTCCGTCTTGTCATTTTTGTACTGTCTGAGTGTCCGATCCGGCCTTCCGATAAAGCCGTTAAATTTGGCAACCATACGGGCGTACCAATAGGCCTCCGTCGGATCCGCAGGCTTTGCGCGGGGTGCGTTGGCCACCTTGTCTTCCAGTAGCCGGATACGCTCTGACCACAAAGGATGGGTGCGCACATATGGGTCGGCCCTAGATGCCGACAGAATTTCCTGTCCGCTGAACAGTTTCATAACTTCAATTGCAGCTCGAGGGTCCGCACCCGCTGCGATCATGTAGCGTAGCCCCGCTTGGTCCGCGCTCGATTCTTCCACGCGGGTGTGGTTGAAAAAGTTTCGAAGGGCTGCTTCTTGGCTGATTGCGCCACCAGCAATTGCGGCATCGCCTCCACCGGCTACGGCAGCGGCAACCGAAAGAAGCAGGGCGAGCCCTGCTACGCCCCGTGTCTGTCGCAGTTTCTCGTTTCGGCGTGCCATATGCCCGCCGGTGATATGCCCCGTTTCGTGCGCAATCACGGAGCGGAGCTGATCAATTGTTTTAAGCCGGCGGAGCATCCCGGTATGGATGAAGATGTTGTTGCCGCCCGCAACGAACGCGTTCATGCGCGGGTTTTGAACAATGTAGATGCGCACCTGGCTTGGGGAGAGGCCAGCCGCTCTGAAGATTGGAGCGGATACCAGAGAGAGCGTTCTCTCGATTTCCGCATCGCGGATCAGGCCTTGAGCTTCCGTTTGGGCAGGCAACAGGAAAAATGTGGCTGTGAATATGCAGACGGTCCGCGAGAGTGAGGTGCGAAGGCCTTGCCAGATCTGTTTCAAAATGATGAACCCTCCCCTAAAGGCTTGAGGGATAGATAGGACGAGAGCGATGCGGGTTTCAAGACGAGGGGATGTGGAACCCTTCATCGTGATGGATGTGATGGAGGCCGCGCGGACTGCGGAGGAGGCTGGGCGGGACATTGTGCATATGGAAGTTGGTCAGCCCGGCACACCTGCTCCGGCTGTTGCCCTCGAGGCATTGCAGCGGTCGATGGCGGCAGGTCCGCTCGGATATACAGTAGCACTTGGCCTGCCTGAACTGAGAGCGGGGATCGCTAAGCTCTATGCAGATTGGTACGGGGTGGACGTTGATCCTGCGCGCGTGGTGGTGACTGCTGGTTCTTCCGCTGCCTTCCAGCTGGCTTTCCTCTCGCTGTTTGATGCAGGGGAGAAAGTTGCAATCGGCGATCCGGGCTATCCGAGTTACCGAAATATTCTCAAGGCCTTGAGCCTTGAACCTGTTTCTATTGCTACGCAACTGGATGATCGCTTCCAGCCCTCAGAGGCTTCCTTGACACGGGATCTAGCCGGTTTGCTTGTGGCGAGCCCTGCCAACCCGACGGGTACGATGCTTGATCGGCAGTCGCTTGAACGGCTGATTTTCGCAGCACAGGAAAAGAACATCGCCTTCATCTCTGACGAGATTTACCACGGGATCCAATATGGTCCCCGCGCTGTTACGGCATTGGAGATCAGCGACGACGTTTACGTGATCAATTCGTTCTCAAAATACTTTTCTATGACAGGTTGGCGGATCGGCTGGATGGTCGTACCGGAGGCGCATATCCGCCGGGTGGAGCGATTGGCCCAGAATTTTTTCATATGTGCACCTCATGCGAGCCAAGTCGTGGCCCTTGCGGCCCTGGATTGCAGGGAGGAGCTCGACGTCAACATCCAAACATACACTACCAATCGCGAGCTTTTGATGGCCGGGCTTGGCGAGGCTGGCTTCAAGGACATTGCTCCGCCGGACGGTGCTTTTTACCTGTATGCCGATACGTCACATCTTTCGGACAACAGCCGGGCATTGGCCGCAGAGATCCTCCGCGACGCAGGTGTCGCGGTCACCCCTGGTCTCGACTTCGATCCGGCGCGTGGCCACCAGACCCTTCGTTTTTCTTATGCCGGTCCGACCGAGCGCATGCGGGAAGGACTTGTTCGCCTCAAAACCTGGTATGCTTCTCGTCAGAGGTAAGGCCCCGGGTCTACACTTTCTGTACCGCGGCGGATCTCGAAATGGAGGTTTGGAGGAGAGCCCTCAGCAACCACGCCCAAAGTTTGCCCGCGTCGGACCTTATCTCCCTTTTGCAGGCTCACATCGGTTATGCGGCCATAAACCGTTAGAATATCGTTGGCATGTCGGACCAAAAGGATTGTGCCAAGCCCACCTAGAGACTTGGAAACAAGTGCGACCTCGCCTTCTTCTGCTGCCTTCACGGCCGTTCCTGCGGAGGCTGCGAAATCTATCCCCTCGTTCTTGTTGGCTCCTTGAGGAGAATATCCGCGCAGCACGCTTGCACCGGGAATAGGTGCCTGAAACTTTCGGCTGACACCCGGCGGTGTACGGTCAGCTGAAAGATTGGGCGATACCGGGTTCTGGGCATCGGCCAGATTTTGGTTGGCGGGCAGGGGTGTTTGCGCCGAGGGCGGGGTTGGAACGACGGACGGTGTGCCAGGCTCGTTGATGGGCTGCGCGGGTGCGGGAGCCGTTGCCGCACTCCGTTTGCCAGTAACTGGGATCAGCAGTTCCTGATTCTCCCGCAAGGCCATTTCAGCCCCAAGGCCATTCCATGAGGCCAGTGATGTGACCGATACATTGTAGAGCCGCGCAATGGAGAACGCCGTTTCTCCAGCCTGCACGCGGTGGCGGATGGGATCTATAACCGTTCCTGTCTGGCCATTGTTGAACGGATTCTCGGTGGCTGTACCGCCGCCGGCGGGTGGAAGCGTTGTTGTGGTCGGGCCGGTCTGATCCAGTGCGGAGAGCGCCACATCGGGGCTCCAGCCCTCAACTGTTGCCGGTGTGCCGCCCACATCGCGCGGCAGAGCGAGAACCTCGCCCGGGCGAGGCGCGTAAGTGACGGGAAGCCCGTTGTGTGCCGCTACCTCCTCGGGACTCAGACCGACGCGTGCCGCCATCGCGGATATGGTATCTCCCTGACCCGCCACGATTACCTGATACGTGGCATAGGTGATCACGCCGCGCGAGTCCGGTGCGGGTGGGGGCAGCTCGCTACCGGCGTCGCCCCTGTTCTGGCCAAAGAAATTTCCAACGGCGCCAAAGTTAGGCCCGCCATCGCAGCCTGCCACTGCAAACGCCGTTATTAGGAGTGTGACCTTACTCCAGCGAGATCTGTGAATACCCGTCATGTTTACCGCCCGTATCTGTTCTGCTCTGGCCCCGTTTGCGAGTGCCATTATTCGGGGGGGTCCTCTGCCATTCCTTCCAACAGGGGCACAAAACGAACCTCCCCCAAGGTCTGGTAGTCATACCCCTGATCTTGTTTTATCACTTTGAGCAGTGTTTGCACAGTGTCCGATTGCCCTACCGGCAGAACCATGATGCCGCCGGGGCGGAGTTGGGCGAGAAGAGGGGCGGGGGGGTCCTCTGCGGCGGCGGTGACTAGGATACGGTCAAATGGTGCCTGATCGGGCAAGCCGAGGGTGCCATCTCCAGCAATAACGGTCACATTCGTCAGGTCGAGCTTTGCCAGCACCTCTCGGGCAGCGCGGGCGAGGGTGCGATGCCGCTCGGTTGTATAGACCCTGCGTGCAAGGCGGGAGAGGATGGCTGCCTGATAGCCAGAGCCTGTGCCGATCTCCAGCACGGTCGAGCGACGATTCACGTCCAGTGCCTGAGTCATCAAACCCACAACCGTTGGCTGGCTGATTGTCTGACCGCAGGAGATTGGTAAAGGAACATTCTCGTAGGCACGGTCCTTGAAAACGCCGGAGAGGAATGCGGCCCGTGGTGTCTGCTCGATTGCTTGCAGAACATCCATGTCTCGCACACCCGCCATGCGGAGCGACATGATAAGTTCCATGACCTGCGTTTCAGTCACTCAGCACAGCTTCCAGTGAGGGCAGGACATCCCGGGCTGTTAGATCAGCGCGAAGCGGCGTGACAGTAGCAAACCCGTTCAGACACTCGCGGCTGTCGCTGCCTTGCTCAGTTTGGGCATTGCCTTTGCCGTGGCCAAGCCACAAATAGCGGCGCATGTTCGGCGCCTCTTGAGGGATGACTCCAAAGCTTGGGTCAGGCCGATGGCCTTGGAACGTTGCCTTGAACCCCTTCACATCATCTACCCTGCCAACCGGTGGGAAATTGATGTTATAGAAAACCCCGTAGCGGTTGTCCGCCCACTTGGCGTTTGTGGCGAGCTTTTGAACGAGCTTTGGCCCGAGATGACGGGCCGACAGAAATTCATCTGGCGCGCCGCGATTTTCTGGCCCGAAGTACTGAGACATGGCGATGGCCTTGTGGCCGTGCATGGCAGCCTCCATAGCCGCGCCTATAGTGCCGGAGTAAAGTGTATCTTCAGCCACGTTGTGACCCTTGTTTACACCCGAAAGTACGAGATCAGGCGGTGTATTGGCCATTACGTCACCGAGCCCCGCCAAAACGCAATCGGCCGGCGTACCTTCGACGGCAAACCGACGCGGCCCCCATCTCTCGATCCGCATGGGGCGAACAAACGAGATCGCGTGAGAAACGCCCGATTGTTCAAACGCGGGTGCCACCACCCACACCTCACCATCGGGGCCAGCAAGCTCTGTCGCGATTTCTTCTGCCACGGCCAGCCCTGGGGCATTGATCCCGTCATCATTGGTAACAAGAATACGCATGAAATGGCTCCGATCATCGTTCCCCCTGTGTTCTAGGGGTGTGTTCAGGGAGCGTCCAGAGCGGAAACAGCGCGCGCAGGCTCTGTGGCAGGGATGCCGCGCTTATGCGCGCATTTGCCTGAAGATCAGTATGAGCAAGAGCAGGATACCGACGACACTCCCGACAATCAGACCAGTGTTTCCCAGTGTCGCATTCTGCACCGCGATAGCCACCAGCGCCCATATGATCGTAAGGCTGTATTCCGGCGTGCCTTGCAATTGGCTTTGAACCACAATGCCTACACCGAGCGCGAGAGCAAGCATTGCCCAGGCCCAGACAATGTCGCTTGGACCCAACCCGTACCCCGCCGCATTCACACCGACAGCCACACAACTCGCAGCAGTAAGCCAGCCTGCGTAGAGTGCCAGCGGCGTTCTCAAAAGCCAGCGATCTGGGCCATCTTTGGCTGCCATAAGCGCCATAACGGCCATGCCGAGCATGGCCCAAATCAGCACAGTTGCAAGGATTGGGTTGGCTTGTGCAACACCAATCCAGCTTGCCCCGATGCCAAGGCTGAGAAAGAGTGGCCGCCGTGTTGCGTTCCACTTTGTATCTTCTGCCCGTCTGAGAAGCCCGAAGAGTGCGTGCGCGATCAGCCAGAGATAGATGAGCCCCCAGATCGCAAAGGCGTATCCTGCGGGTTGCACCGGTGGTTCGACCTGCGGAACCGGAAAGCGATTTGGGTCGAACCCTCCGAAACCGGAAAACCAGAAAGGAGACGCAGCGAATGCGAGCGCTATTAGGGCGACGAGAAGGGCGCTGAGCTTGGGGGACATGGCGACCTCAGGAAACGGGTTCGGAGGCGGCGATCAGATCATCAATAACCTGAACCCACATCTCTTTGCTTTGTGCACCAGGAACGGCATATTTCGAGCCCACGATGAAGGTCGGCACACCTGACACTCCCATCTCTCGAGCCTGCGTGTCTTCCGCGCGGGTCTCAGCGAGATCCGCATCGCCCTCCAGAAGACGCCCAACTGCCGCATCATCCATATTTGCTGTTTTTGCTACATTGGAGAGCACCGCGTGATCGGAGATATCGTGGCCCTGCCGGAAATAGCGATCAAATAGCTGGCTCACAATCGGCCCTTGCCGCCCCTCCACACGTGCCCAGCGGATCAACCGATGCGCATCAATTGTATTGGGAGTCCGCTTGATCTTGGCAAAATCAATTTCCAGTCCGGCATCCTCTGCCGCCTGCGCTATCTGGCCATAGACTTTGATTGCACCCTCCTTACCGCCAAATTTGGTTTCCAGATATTCGCGCCGGTCCATCCCCCCGGCGGGCATATCCGGGTTCAATTGGAACGGACGCCAGTGGATATCAAAGGTGAAGTCGGGGCGTTCTGCCAGAGCTTTATCCAGATTGCACTTGCCTATATAGCACCAAGGGCAGATCGGATCTGAGATAATGTCGAGAGTTGTCACGTGTCTGCCTTCCAGCCGTGCTCGGCGATGAGAGTGCGTCTATCCAGTTTTCCGCGGGCCGTGCGGGGCAGGGTATCGCGGATTATGAATTTCCGGGGTATTTTGTACTGCGCCAGTTGCTGAGCGCAATGGGTGTTCAGAGCTTCCTTCGCGACGGGTGCGTGCAGAGTGACGAAAGCGGCGATCACTTCCACGTCCTTTCGGATGGGCAGGGCCACAACCAGTATCTCGCTGACCGCCGGATGGGCCTGCAATACCTTTTCCACTTCGGATGGAGCTACGCGGTAGCCACCGCTGGTGATCAGATCGTCAATCCGGCCATGATAGGTGATATGCCCGTCTTCTCGCATTTCAGCCCGATCTCCCGTCACGAACCATCCGCCTTCGTTCGGTAACTCTGCTCTCCCATTTTTCCAGTATCCGAGCATCAGCCCAGGGTCGGATGTTGCGATGGCAAGCCTTCCGGGCGTGTTCGGCTTCATCGGTTCTGCGCCATTCTCTTCCAGAATGGCCACTTTTCGTCCTCTCTGCGGACGGTAGAGCAAAGGACTGCGCGGACTCTCTGAAACGTAGGTGGAAACCTCCGTCATGCCGAGCGCCTGCAGAATGGGCTTTCCTGTTCCTTTGCTCCATGTATCGCGAACCGATTTGGATAAAGCTTCTCCGGCGGAAAGCCCATGGCGGAGACTTGCGAACTGCTCTGGCCGAAATCTGTCCGGCTTTGTAACCTGCCGAAAAACGCCGGGCGCCGCCGCAAAGAGAGTCGGATTGAAACGCTCGGCGAGATCGCCCCAAATTGTGGGTGTGTGTGGCCCAGAATAGATTAACGCGCGCGCCCCGCTTGCCCATGGATCCATCAGGCCAGTACCGAGCGTAAACGTCCAATTGAAGGCTCCTGCGTGGAGCATAGTGTCAGTTGCCGTAAGCCCATACCAGTCCTTCCAAATCATTCGTCGTGCAAAAGACGCTCTGTGGGCATGGACAACCGCTTTGCTCGTCCCTCCGGTACCGGACGTGAGGATGATATAGCCCGGGTCTTCCGCCCATGTTCTGGCAAAGGGTGCAGGCTGTAAGTCTCTAAAGCGCCTGGCGTCTGCTGCCGTCAGAACGCACACATTGACTGGAGCTTCAACGCCCTCATCGCAAACCACCAGCTTGGGCGTGAGAAGGGTAGCCATGACCTGCATTTCGCGCGGACGCAGCATTGGAGAGAGGGGTACAGGGAGTGCACCGATGCCCGCAGCCGCGAGGAACAGAATGGGGAAATCGAGGGTGTTCCCTAGCCTCAAAAAGAGCTTATCGCCTGGCTGAAGACCTTGATTGAGGAGGCCCGTCATCGTTCCTCTGACCGCCGCCGAGAGGTCTCCATAGCTCCAGCGCTCAGGCAAAGCTCGGACATCGTGGATCAGTTCAAGTGCCGTTTTTTCCGGTTCTGAGGACGAATGTGCAAGCGTATGTTCCGCTAAGTTGAACATGCGGGGGGGTATCGCGGGCTCTCCGTCTTGCCAGATGGCCTCGCTGCTAGGCATTCAATGATGCTGCAGACTTGGGGCTGTATTGCCCTGTCACTCGAACATCGCGCGCAAGTCCACCGTGCTCCGCTTTCCGAGGTTATCTTTGTGATCTCGCAAAAATGCATCCATTTGCGTCCGCCCTGCCATTTTCAGAGTGTTGAGCAGACGTCTGTCGGGAGAAAGCTTTGTTGCCGCACTCAGCTTGTTCATCAGTTCGTCATCCATGATGGAGTGCACGTGAATGCTTTTCATGGTGTTGTGGCCTATCACGCCCTCCTCGATAAGGCGGCTGACAAAGTCGATCGCCCTCAACTCCCTCAAAAGCGAAGAATTGAAACTGATTTCATTGACCCGGTTGAGAATCTCGACTGAAGAGCGCGGGACTTCCTCCCGGTGGATCGGATTAATGTGGATGATCATCACGTCTGAATTTTTTGTATTGTAAAACAGCGGAAAAAGGGCGGGATTGCCGAGATAGCCGCCGTCCCAATACGCTTCCAGCTTTCCCGTTTTGGGGTCCTTGATCTCGACGGCTTGATAGAGCGTGGGCAGGCAGGCTGAGGCAAGAAGCGGATCCACGTCTATCTCTGCGCCGGAGAAAATCTTGATTTTGCCTGTGCGGACATTTGTAGCGGAGACAAAGAGTTTTGGGCCGTCATCGGCACAGACTTTTTCAAAATCGAAAAAACCCTCTACCAGCGGTTTCAATGGATGAATGTTGAGAGGGTTGAGTTCATAGGGGGAGAACATCCGCGTCAGTGCGTCGCCCGCAAGGTAAGCCGGGCTCATTTCCATAAAGCGCGCATAGGCTTCCGGCGCTGGCAGAACTGTGGAAAACCAACTCGCAATATCAGGCCCATTTGCGCTGCTAAGCGCATCCCAGAATGCGTCGAGCGCGGCGCGCGCGCCTTCATTGCCGTCCCTTATCCAGCCGGCCTTGAGTGCGGCTGCATTCATGGCACCAGCCGATGTTGCCGTGATCCCTTCGATCTCGATATCATCTTCTTCCAGAAGCCTGTCCAACACGCCCCATGTAAACGCTCCATGCGCACCGCCGCCCTGAAGGGCAAGATTGATTTTGACGGTCACAACGCTGTCCATCCGCCGTCGACAGAGAGCGTTGTCCCTGTGATCTGCGCCGCGGCATCAGAGCAGAGAAATGCGACGACACCGCCCATTTGCTCCGTAGTTGCGAATTCCTTGGAAGGCTGGCGTTCCAACAGGACATCGCGAATAACCGTCTCGCGGTCCATGTCATACTCTTTCATCGTGTCCGGTATCTGAGCTTCAACCAGCGGGGTCAGAACGTATCCGGGGCAGACAGCATTGCAGGTGATCGGATCTTCGGCAGTTTCCAGCGCAACAACCTTGCTAAGTCCAACAATGCCGTGTTTGGCCGCGACATAGGCAGATTTGAACGGCGACGCGGTAAGGCCGTGTGCCGAGGCAATATTCACCACACGCCCCCAGCCCTGCTTTCGCATCATAGGCACAGCAATTGCCGCAGTATGAAAGGCGGAGGAGAGATTGATCGCAATGATCGCATCCCATTTTTCAGGCGGAAACGTGCCGATGGCTTCGACGTGCTGGATGCCGGCATTGTTGACGAGAATGTCAACCTGACCCAAAGCCTCGGCGGCTTTCTCAACAAGCGCACGGCACTGATCGGCTTTGGACATATCTGCCTGAATGTAGATAGCCTTTGTGCCAGTCTCCGCACTGATATTCTTGGCCAGTTCATGATCCCCCTCATTGTCCGTGAACGAGTTCAGCACGACATTCGCGCCTAATTTGGCCAGTTCTTCCGCTATTCCAAGCCCGATACCGGAGTTCGATCCTGTGATCACTGCGGTCTTGCCCTTGAGTTTCATTTTACCGATATCCCTGATGCATGCTGCGCTGCGTAGATTTATATGCTGCGACTGCGAAAGAGCAAAGGCCGTATCGTGTGGATGGTTGGTATCTGAAGCCTCAGTGCATCCCAGTTTCACTCCGTGAAACAAAAAAAACGCCCTCACGAGGAGGGCGTTAAGTTATTGAGGCAGGTTTCATACAGGCAAGAAACCTATCGAGCAGTGATACCTTTATACGAAATCTCTCGCCGCACTCCAAGATAAAAATTTATCTCATGGGAACAGGGCTCTATGCTGGCATCATAATAGACAACTTGAGCAGGGGAAAATGGGTATGAACGTGATGTCTCGGGCCTTTGGTGGGGCGCTGATCCTGTGTGGCTTTGGTGCAGGAAGTGTGTTCGCAGAGCCTCAGCACGGCATTTCTATGTACGGAACGCCCGCTTTGCCACCCGATTTTGTGTCTCTACCATATGCCAACCCCAACGCACCTAAGGGTGGGAGTATCCTCGTTGGAGAGGTGGGCGGGTTCGATTCGATGAACCCCTATATCCTCAAAGGCCGCGCACCCTACAACATCCGAAGCCACGTTGTGGAATCGCTTATGGGCCGCTCCTGGGACGAATCGTTCACCCTTTACGGGCTTCTGGCCGAATCGGTGGAGACCGGACCGGAGCGGGAATGGGTTGAGTTTCACCTGCGTCCGGAAGCCAAGTTCTCCGATGGCTCACCGGTTACAGTCGATGATGTAATCTGGTCCTTCGAGACATTGGCGGAAAAGGGACATCCCCGTTACGGAAATTCGTGGAACAAGATCTCCGGCTATGAGCGGAAGGGTGATCGAGGGATTCGCTTCAACTTCAATACAGTAGACAACGAATTGCCGCTGATTATGGGCTTGCGCCCGATCCTTCGCAAAGCCGATTGGGATGGGAGGGCGTTCGATGAAAGCTCGCTCGATAGGATTACGGGCTCCGGGCCTTACATAGTTGGTGCTTTTGAGCCGGGCAGGTTTATTGAATACAACCGCAACCCGGATTATTGGGGAAAGGATGTGCCCTACAATCAAGGCCTCAATAACGTGGATACCATCCGCTACGAGTATTTCACGGATGCGGGCGTTGTATTTGAAGCCTTCAAGGCGGGTGAAACTTCCTACTTCCGAGAGGGCAATCCTGCGAAGTGGAAGACGGATTACAACTTCCCGCGGGCGGTAAACGGGGACATCGTGAAATCCGAAATTCCCCACGGCCGTCCCTCTGATATGGAAGGGTTCGTGTTCAATACGCGGCGTGAGATGTTCAAGGATTGGCGTGTGCGCGAGGCGTTGATCCTTGCGTTCAATTTCGAGTTCATCAACCAGACCTTGAATGACAGTGCCTATCCACGTCGGACAAGCTACTTTTCCAACTCAGCTCTCGGAATGAGCCACGGGCCAGCCGAGGGGCGGGTGAAGGCTCTGCTGGAACCTTTTGCCGACACGCTCATACCGGGCACTATGGAAGGCTACAGCCTGCCTGTGGCCGATATTGAAGGCCGCAACCGAAGGGGGCTGCGGGCGGCGCGGAAGCTTCTGGAGCAGGCGGGATGGACCGTTGATGATGCCGGAACTCTGAGAAACTCAGAGGAACAGGCGTTTGAGTTCACCGTTCTACTCCGCTCGTCCCGAAACGAGGCTATTGCCAATATGTATGCGGAGATGCTGGGCCGCCTTGGCATCAAGATGGATCTGCAACTCGTTGATAGTGCACAGCATAATACACGAAAGGCCGCCTATGACTATGATATGATGGTCAACCGTTGGGGGCTTTCGCTTTCTCCCGGCAACGAGCAAATGCTTTACTGGGGATCCGATGGAGTGACCGTGCCTGGTACGCGAAACTATATGGGAATGGATAGCCCGGCAGCAGAGGCGATGATTGAGACTATGCTGACGGCCGAGAACGAGGACGAATTCGTTTCCGCCGTCCGAGCATTGGATAGGATCCTCACTGCCGGGCGCTACGTGGTGCCATTCTGGTACTCGGATGTGAGCCTGTTGGCGCATAAAGCGGAGATGAAACGTCCCGAGGCTCTACCGGTTTATGGAGACTGGATCGGCTTTTTGCCCGAGGTTTGGTGGATCGAGGAATGATCCGGCCTTAGTGGGCCAATATCAGCATTGCCGCGAGGGTCAGCATGAGTATTCCAATTCCGATATCAAGAACCTGCCATGCCCTTGGGCTCTGCATATATGGGGCCAGCAACCGGGCACCATAACCGAGGCCAAAGAAGAAGACGAATGAGGACGCAACGGCCGCGATCCCAAACGCGAGCTTGGAAGCGCTTTCAAAGGGTACGGATACGGCACCGATCAGCGCGAGGGTATCGAGGTACACATGTGGGTTGAGCCAAGTGAGGGCGAGACATGTTAAAACAGCTTTCCCAAGGGGTTCGGCATCGCCGGAAAGATTAAGTGCGGCCCCCTGCTTTCTTGCGGCGTAAAGGCGGCTTAGCCCATAAAAAACAAGGAAAACGGCACCACCCCAGCGCATGATATCCGGTAGCCATGGTGCCCGATCTACGATGGCACCAAAGCCAGCGACGCCGGCTGTAATTAGCAATGCATCGCTGAGGGCGCAGATGAGGCAGACCACAAAGACATGCGCCCGCCGCAGGCCCTGCCGAAGGACGAAGGCGTTTTGTGCTCCTATGGCCAGGATGAGGGCGAATGCTGTCGCGAAGCCCGTGGCTGCTGCGGTAATCAAGGCTCAGGAAGCGTTGGCGGCGGGTTTGACGACTTGCGGGGCCTGCTGGTTGGGTTCCGGTGGCAGAACGAGCCCGGCTGAGATTACAAGTTTTGCCGCGTCCTCGACACTCATATCGAGTGGTACGACATCCTTAAGGGGTACAAAAAGCAGAAAGCCGGATGTGGGGTTTGGTGTGGTTGGAAGGAAGACGCTTACCATTTCGGTGTGGCCCGCCTTTACCGGCACTTCGCCCATTGTATCTGTGGAAACAAAGGCGACCGCCCAGATGCCCTTGCGGGGATACTCTATCAGGCAGGCTTTCTGAAATGACTGGTTGGACTGATTGAGGATTGTCTCAACAATCTGCTTTACGCCATTGTAAATAGAGCGAACAATCGGTGTGCGATCGAAAAGCCCTTCGCCCCAGCGGATGATCTGGCGGCCGAACAGGCCCTTTGTCAGCGCACCTATGAAAGCTGTGAAAAGAACGAAGACGACCACGCCGAAGCCGAAGAGGTTCCGGCCAAGATATGTAGCGGGGTTGTAGAAATCGGGCACCAGCGGCAGAACCCGGGCATCCACAAAATTTACGACGGACAAGACTACCCAGACCGTAAGCATAACGGGAGCGACGATCACGAGCCCGGTCAGGAAATCTGTGCGGAAACGTTGGAGGAAAGTCCCTTTTTTCTTGGGCTTTCTGATCTTCTTTTTGGTGGGCTTGGCCATCGCTACGCTTTCCTGTTGCGGCTCTTACTTAAGGTGCGGCTTGTGCCTCTGCAATGCTGAGTTCGTGATGTGCCAATGCAATTTGAGCCGCTAAGCGGGCGTTGTTCTTTACGAGGGCAATATTGGCAGTGAGTGATGCGCCATTGGTCAGCTCAAAAATCCGGGAAAGCAGGAAAGGGGTGACAGCCTTTGCGGCAATGGACTGATCTTCGGCTTCCCTAAGTGCCTGCTCGATTGAAGGTGCGAGTGTTTCCCGCGATATTTCAGAGGCTTGCGGAATCGGGTTGGCAACCAGCTGACCGCCGGGGAGGCCGAGTTTTGCGCGCATGATGTGAGCTTTTGCGATGTCTTTCGGGTTATCCAAGCGCAACGGACTGGGCAGGCCGCTTTTGCGAGACCAGAAGGCGGGGAAATCGTTTTGGCCGTATGTGATGACGGCAACGCCTTTTGTTTCAAGGACTTCCAGCGTTTTGGGGACATCCAGAATGGCCTTCGCTCCTGCGGCGACGACCGTGACCGGTGTTTCGGCGAGTTCGGTTAAATCTGCCGAAATATCAAAGCTTTGCGTTGCTCCGCGATGGACGCCGCCTATGCCGCCTGTGGCAAAAACGGGAATATTGGCGAGGCTTGCGGCGATCATTGTGGCTGCGACGGTTGTGGCACCGGTAATGCCCGTGACGAGGGCTACTGCGACATCGGCCCGCGAAAGCTTGGCCGCATCGGGCGTTTTTGCAAGTTTTTCAAGGTGTTCCGCATCAAGACCGATATGAATTTTGCCGTTCATCACCGCGATTGTGGCGGGGGTGGCACCTTCCTGGCGAATGATTTCCTCCACCTCGCGGGCCATCTCCAGGTTTTGCGGATAGGGCATTCCGTGGGTGATAATCGTGCTTTCAAGTGCCACAATGGGTTTGCCTTCGGCGCGGGCCTTGGCGACTTCCCGGGAGAATTCTAGGATCATGACTGACTTTCTAACCCACTGATATGATTGCAGGATGCAGTGATCGCAGCGGCAAGTGCCCCCGTGGGATCTGCCCCGTTAAGTTCTGCTGAGAGGTGGGCAGCGAGGAAGATATCGCCGGCGCCTGTTGTGGTTTTGGCGACTGTTTTTGGTGGGGTTTCGGTGAAAGTGGCCGCACCTTCCGAGGCATGGGCTGCGGGGCGAGGGCCATCTGTTACGATGGCAGTATTGGCACCGAGTGCCACGAGCTTTTCTGCTGCTTCAGGTGCAGACTTAAGCGACTGTTTTAAAATGATTTCTGCCTCGGTTCGGTTGACGTATATCCGCCCGCCATGGGCCTTGATCACGGGGGAAAGACGGCCTGCTTTTCCGGGGCTTGCGGGGACGAAGATGAACTCGGACCGGGCGCATTCGGGGAGGCTGAGAAGGGCTTCAAGTGTTTCGGTGGGAAGGTTGCCGTCTGCAATGATATGGCCGGTGTAGGTATTTGAAATATCAGCGACTTTTCCATTTTTGAGCGGTTCGAAAACGTCCGTTCCGGCACGCTCCAATGCTGCGCAATCGGCTATTGCGGCAAAAACCTCTCCGTTCGGGGTCTCTACTGCAAGATATGTATCTGTTTCCACATCGGCGCGGGTGAGGTGGGCTGTGCCGACACCGGCTGACTTGATCGCCTCGACAAGCGCGTTCCCTGTAGGATCTGTTCCGATTAAGCTCAGGATATCAACCGGTTGACCTTGCCGTGCAAGCTCCAGTGCGATGTTGAGCGCCACGCCGCCCATGCGCCGCTCTATCCTTCCTGGCACGTCGAAACCGGGGCGGAGATCGCGGCTGGAATGGGCGATGATGTCCCAAAGTGCGGAGCCGATGCAGAGGATTGGGGTGGCGCGATTCATAAGCTGGATTTGGTAACGGTTTGGTATGGTTTTGGTAGTGCAAAATTTCCGAAAAACGGGCCTGAGGCGCGGTTTTGCCGGATTTTTTCCGAAGATGGGCACCAGGTAGGCAAAACCATGACTTCGGAGGTAATGGGTTCCGGAATGTGGAAATCAACACGGGTTACGAGAATTTCGAATTGCGGTTTATGATGCTCTCTGGTGAGTGATGATGCAGTTGGACTGGAGGGTGTGATGAGATATTCCATAGTGGCGATGTTTTTGTTGCTTGGTGTGCCGGTGAATGCTGAGGATGCGGCTGGCAGTAAGGATCACCCTCTGGTGGGGCGTTTCGAAGGCAGCGAGATCACGGCTTACGAAACGCGGGAATTCGATGAGGTTTCCATAGCGCGGGAGGCACGGAAGACGGAGACAGTGGAAGGGGCGGTGACGCGCATCGCCTATCTCTATCCTGCCGATATCGCGCTCGTGCAGATCCACCGGAATTTTGAGGCTGCAGTGAAAGCGAACGGTTTGGAGCTTCTGCTTTCCTGCGATCAGAAGGACTGCGGGAAGATCAATTATGATGTGGACCAGTTTGGCAATTCGCCGAGTTGGGCCGATGCATTCAACTACCGCTACGTGCTGGCCGCGCGCCCGGGAGATCAGGGCATGATCTATGCGGCGTTGTTTCTTTCGATGAACAATGGAAGAGCGCGATCCGTGGTGACGGTTGTGGAAGAGACGGAGATGGCGTTTCGCATGATCGACGCGGCAGAGATGCAGGCCTCGATTTCGAATACGGGGAGTGTGGCACTTTACGGTGTTCGGTTTGATACGGACGAGGCGATTATCAAGCCGGAAAGCGAGCCGACGCTGGAGGAGATGGCGGCTTTTCTGAAGGCCAATGCGGCGCTTTCGGTTGTTGTGGTGGGGCATACGGACAACCAGGGCTCTATGGAATATAACCTTGCGCTTTCGGCTGAGCGGGCAGAGGCCGTGCGCGATGCGCTGGCGGGGCGCTACGGGATTGCCGGTGAGCGTATCGCGCATGCGGGTGCCGGATTTCTGGCGCCGGTTGCTTCCAACGCCACTGAGGCTGGGCGGGCGCTGAACCGCCGGGTTGAGTTGATCGCGCGGTAGGGAGCCGGAGTATGCTGTTTGGTGGTTTGTTCATGAGTGCGTTGGCGCTTTATCTGCTTCTTCACGCCGTGAAATCCTTGCGGCAGTTGAGGGAAAGTGCGGGTTGGGCGTCCGCCCCGGGGCGCATTACCAAGGCCGAGTTCAAGGAGCCGGTTGCGGGGAGTAAGGGCTGGCACAGCTTCATGCCGGAATATGACTTCGAGGTGGATGGCCGCGCCTATTCGGGGCAGCGTGTTGCTCTTTACACGATCTCGGACCGGGCCGTGGTGAAGGATCTGCGGGAGCGCTATCCCGTAGGGGCCGAGGTGACGGTGTATTACGACCCGAAGAATCCGGCGGAGGCTGCGCTGATCAACACACCGCGGCCAGATGGCAAGCAGTATAGCGAGATCATTCTGGGCAGCCTTGCACTTGCGCTTGGCCTGGGGTTGGTGGTATTTTCCTTCATCGAGGGGTGAGAGCCAGCGTCATTGTCTCGATGGACTGCCCCTGACCATTGACGATCCGGTAGGGGTTGCGCTTGTGGATAAAGCGCCGTATTGAGCGCGCACGAAATCCACAGGCGGGGCCGGGTTTTCGGGGGAGACATCCCTGAAAATCCACCGGTTGGGAGGCTTTCTGTTCTGAACAGAAGCCATCTGATCCCCGCTGAGGCGAAACCGGAAAAGGAAACGACAATGGCTCTTCCAGAGTTCTCATTGCGTCAGCTGCTTGAAGCAGGCGTACATTTTGGCCACCAGACACACCGTTGGAACCCGCGTATGGGTTCTTTCATCTATGGTGACCGCAACGGCATTCACATTCTTGATCTGACGCAGACCGTGCCTCTGCTGGATGCTGCCCTGAACGTTGTGCAGCAGACGGTTGCCAAGGGCGGGCGCATCCTGTTCGTGGGGACGAAGCGGCAGGCGCAGAAGGCTGTATCGGATGCGGCGGAGATTTCCGCGCAATATTACATGAACCACCGCTGGCTCGGTGGCACGCTGACCAACTGGAAAACGGTTTCGGCCTCCATCAGCCGCCTGAAGGCGATTGATGAGAAGTTTGAATCCGGTTTTGAGGGGCTGACAAAGAAAGAGCGCCTTCAGATGGAGCGCGAGCAGGGCAAGCTTCAGGCCTCGCTCGGCGGGATCCGCGATATGGGCGGTGTGCCGGATCTGATCTTCGTGATCGACACGAACAAGGAAGCACTGGCGGTGCAGGAAGCCAAGAAGCTGGGTATCCCGGTGATCGCGGTGCTCGACAGCAACTCCGACCCTGTGGGCATCGACTACCCCATTCCGGGCAATGACGATGCGGCGCGGGCCATCGGCCTTTACTGCGATCTGATCGCGCGGGCGGCACTGGACGGCATGGCCGCACAGCTCGGCTCTGCCGGTGTGGATGTGGGTGCGATGGAAGAGGCTCCGATGGAGGAGGCTCTTGAGGCACCGGCTGAGGCTGTAGCCGAAGCCCCTGCGGAAGCTGCCCCCGCGAAAGAAGCGCCAGCGGAAGCGGCCCCTGCGGAAGCAGCGGCTGAGGAAACACCTGCAAGCTGAGCCTTTGGGTTTGGCCCGAGGTCTGACCTGTCTTGGAACTGTCGCAGAAGCCCTTTAGGCGCTGCGGCAGTTGGCAATTTTCCGGGCGTGACGCCCGAAGCATAACTCATTTAAGGAGAAGCGTGATGGCGATCACGGCGGCAATGGTGAAGGAACTGCGCGAGAAATCCGGCGCAGGCATGATGGACGCGAAGAAGGCGTTGACCGAGAACGATGGCGATCAGGAAGCAGCGATGGACTGGCTGCGGACGAAGGGCCTTGCGAAGGCTGCCAAGAAGTCTGGCCGTACTGCGGCTGAGGGGCTGGTTGTTGTTGCCGTAAAGGATGGCCTGGGTGTCGCCGTTGAAGTGAATTCTGAAACCGATTTTGTTGCGAAGAACGCGGACTTTCAGACGATGGTGGCCGGGATTGCTCGGGTTGCTTTGACCGCTGGCGACTATGATGCGCTGCTGGCAGCGGATATGGGCGGCAAGTCCGTTGAAGCGACGGTCGCCGAGAAGGTTGGCACCATCGGTGAGAATATGACCGTGCGCCGGATGGCCAAGGTGGAGGGGCCAGTTGTGGCGTCTTACATCCACAATGCAGCCGCAACCGATATGGGTAAGATTGGAGTGCTGGTTGCAGCCAACGGATCGGACGCCGGTGTGGCAAAGCAGATCGCAATGCATATTGCGGCGACAAACCCTGCCTCGCTTTCCGAAGCTGATCTGGACCCCGCGCTGATCGAGCGCGAAAAGACCGTGCTGACCGAGCAGGCGCGTGAAAGCGGCAAGCCCGATGCGGTGATCGAGAAGATGATCGTGGGCCGGATGAACAAGTTCTACGAGGAGGTGACCCTTCTGAAGCAGAAATTCGTGATGAACCCGGATGTGACCGTAGGCCAGGCGGCTGCGGATGCTGGCCTCGAGATCACCGGTTACGTGCGCATGGAAGTGGGCGAGGGCATCGAGAAGGTCGAGGAAGATTTTGCGGCGGAAGTTGCCAAGACGATGGGCGGTTAACCCGCGTTTTCTGAGAGCTATGGGGCTGCCCCTTTTGGGGTGGCCTTTTTTTTGCGGATTGGAGGGCGCGTTGTGGATGGGTTAAACAGGCTTGTACCAAGTGTGCGTCCTTTGAAGGGAACGGACAGGTCCGACATTGAGGCTGCCCTGCCACGGGAAGATCTGCTTTGGTATGGGCGACCGGACATGCCTTTCCGCATGTCGATCCAGAGAGATATCGGCACCATCAAACTGGTGTTGGGAATTGCTGGTGCTGCCGTGCTTCTTTTGCTTTTGACGGGGACCACTGATGTAGTGACCTTGCTCATTATCGGGTTGTTCACGCCGCTTTTCATGCTTCTCATCTTTATTGTTTATGAAGTTTTAGTCCGACGTCGGCGCTACGCGATCACGTCCTCGCATTTCATCATTGTGGAAAACTTCTTTCGGCCAAAGGCATATTGCTATGGCGTTGGCTCGGCCTCTCGAGTCTGGTCGGAGCCGGGTATGCCGGGAGATATCTTTTTTACATGGCGCAGGGTCAGCCCGCCGAGGGGAAAAGGGTTCGATGTCTTTGTGGGCTTTACGGAACTGAAAGATCCTGACCCGGTTTTGCAACTGATGAAGCGGGTTTGGGAAAGCAGCTTGCAGCGGGACGCAGAGCCTTTCAGCCGGGGCCATGAAGAGGGCTTCGTGATTGCGTCTGGGGATATGATTGGCGATCTTTCGCCCAAGGACGGCGAGACGCTCGAGGATGCGCTCAGGCGAAAGCTGGGCAGTTAACTGCGTGGTTTGGCTATAGAGGCGCGAGGGAGGTGGGAAGCCGGTACCTCAATTCCAAACGGGCAGCCAGCGCCCTTGCAGAGAATGCCCGAGGCCGGCACCCGCATCTCTCCAATCTTGGTTTCGATCACATAGATCTGGTTCTCAAAAGCCCTGAGCGTTCCTGAGATCATCAGATTGTTGCCCTTGAGCGTTATGGGTTGGCCGAGTTTGGCGTTGGCGTAGACGAGAACTTCCGAGAGAGCGGGGCAGGCGGGGCCTTCGCAAGTGACGTCTGCCATTGGGATTGTGAAGATGCCTGCTGCTGTTTCCAGCCGGTAGGCTTCACCCTCCAAGCCTAGAAATGTGCCGGTTATGGAGAGATCTCCATCCGGCGTGGTGAGGCGGATCTGGGCTGCAGATTGCGGCATGGCGATGCCCGGCACCGCGGAAAGGCTGATCAGGCAAGCAAATACAAGCCGCATGTGGAACCCTTTACACTGGAAGCCCATACAACATCTGGGCCGACACCCCCGTAAGCCCACTATACTAACGATGCGCCTTGGGGCAATCGTGATGGCAGGAATTGAGTGAGAAAGTGGTTTCGGGGCGCGTTTCAGCGTTGAATATGAAGCGCTTTTCGGACATTTTGGCGCAAATTACACAGGAGCGCCCCGAATGCCCGAAAATGATGCAGCGCCATCTCCCGAAACTGCTCCGAAATACAAGCGGGTGCTTTTGAAAATATCCGGGGAGGCGCTGATGGGAGATCAGGGCTTCGGGCTGCATCCGCCGACTGTGGAACGTATCGCCAAGGAGGTGCAGAAGGTCCATGATATGGGCGTTCAGGTGTGCATGGTGATCGGGGGCGGCAACATCTTTCGCGGATTGCAGGGCAGCGCGCAGGGGATGGAGCGGACGACGGCCGATTACATGGGGATGCTGGCGACCGTGATGAACGCGCTGGCCATGCAGGGGGCGCTGGAGGCGCTGAAGATCCACACGCGGGTGATCAGCGCCATCCCGATGGATCAGGTGTGTGAGCCATACATTCGTCGCCGGGCCGTGCGCCACCTTGAGAAGGACCGTGTGTGTATCTTTGCGGCGGGCACGGGCAACCCCTATTTCACGACAGATACAGCGGCCACGCTGCGCGCATCCGAGATGTCTTGTGAGGCGATTTTCAAGGGGACGCAGGTGCAGGGCGTGTATGACAGCGACCCCAAAACCAACCCGGATGCTGTGTTCTACCCCAAGATCAGCTATGACGAGGTGTTGCAGAAGAACCTCAAGGTGATGGATGCCTCTGCGATTGCCTTGGCGCGGGAGAACCGTTTGCCCATTATTGTGTTTTCGCTGGATGAGCCGAACGGAATGGCGGGTGTGGTGAACGGAGCTGGTACGTTTACAGTGGTAAGTGACACACATTCCTGAGGGAACATGTGCAATACAACGTCCGGAGAGGCGGGGAGACGGTGATGAGCGAAGATATTGATATTGATACCGATGCGCTGGCCAAGCGTATGGATGGGGCGCTGAACGCGCTGCGCACGGAGTTTGCCTCTTTGCGGACGGGGCGGGCCTCCGCTTCCATGCTGGAGCCGGTGATGGTAGAGGCTTACGGTTCTCCCACGCCGATCAACCAGTGCGCCACGATCAACGTACCGGAGCCGCGCATGGTGCTGGTGAATGTGTGGGACAAGAGCCTTGTGAATGCAGTGGACAAGGCGATCCGCAATTCCGGCCTGGGCATCAACCCGCAGATGGACGGCACGATCTTGCGCCTGCCGATCCCGGAACTGAACGAGGAACGCCGCCGCGAATTGGCCAAAGTTGCCGGACAGTATGCCGAGAATGCCCGCATTTCCGTGCGAAATGTGCGCAGGGACGGGATGGATCAGCTGAAGAAGGCCAAGGCCGACGGTATGGGCGAGGATGATCAGAAGATCTGGGAAGATGAGATCCAGGAGTTGACGGATTCCGCGATCAAGCGGGTGGATGATGCTCTTGAGAACAAGCAAACGGAAATAATGCAGGTTTAGACGCCTCGCGCTAAAGAGTATTCGAGATGCCAAACACACGCGCACTGCACAAGCGGCCCGAGCCGGAACATGTGGCCATCATCATGGATGGCAATGGCCGCTGGGCAACGCGGCGGGGCCTGCCGCGCCTTGCCGGGCACAAGCGGGGCGTTGAACGGGTGCGCGAGGTTGTGCAGGCCTGCCCGGATCTGGGTGTGACGCATCTGACGCTTTATGCGTTCTCGACGGAGAACTGGAAACGCTCCAGCGCGGAAGTGAACGGGCTGATGCGGTTGTTCCGGTGGTATATCCGCAAGGAGAGCGCGAAGCTGGTGGAGGCGGGCGTGCGCCTGCGCTTCATCGGGATGCGGGAGCGGCTGTCAAAGGATCTGCAGGTCATGATGACGCAGATCGAGGAATTGACGGCAGAGAATGACAAGCTTTCGCTGACGGTCGCGATTGACTATGGCGGCCGCGACGAGATTTTGCGCGGGATGAAGCGCATGGTCGAGGCGCGGGATGCCGGTGACTTCGATATCGCGGATCTGGACGAGGCGTCATTCGGCACGTTTCTGGATACGGACGGGCTGCCGGACCCGGATCTGGTGCTGCGGACCTCCGGTGAGGTGCGGATCTCCAACTACCTGCTCTGGCAGGCGGCTTATGCGGAATACGAGTTCCTTGATATCTGCTGGCCGGACTTCACAGGAGAGGTTCTGGCGGACTGCATCGCCAATTACGGCCAGCGTGACCGGCGTTTCGGTGCCGTTGCCGGGTGAACATGCCGGATAACTCGGAGACCCCGAGCGTCAAGTTTGCGGATCTCGGGGTGCGGGTCGCCTCGGCCCTGTTTCTGATTATCGTTGCCGTTCTTGCGTTCTGGAAGAACATCGCTTTCGTCACCTTGTTCGTGGGGTTCGGCGCGGCGCTGATGTTGTGGGAGTTCCGGCGGCTGGTGCTGGGCCAGCTTTCGCTGAAGGACCCGCCGCTCTGGATCATGATCGTCAGCTCCGTTCTGGCTGTGGAGGCGACGGGCTATCTGTCGCTCTGGTGGGCTGCGGCGCCGATGGCGATGGGGATCGTCGGGCTTTTCCTGTTTGACCGGGCGAATATCCGCTGGATGGGGCCGGGGCTGATCTACATCACGCTGGCGCTCTGCGTGCTGGTGGATATGCGGCGGGCACCGGATACGGGGCTGCTGACGGTGCTGTGGATGATTCTGGTGGTGGTGGCCGCGGATGTCGGCGGCTATTTCGCCGGACGGCTGATTGGCGGGCCGAAGCTTTGGCCCGCCGTGTCGCCGAAGAAAACATGGGCCGGTGCGATTGGCGGGTTGGTGCTGGCGTTGATGGTGGGCATGGTGTTCTGGCTGGGCGGCTGGGGGGCCAATCTGAGCGTGATCCTGCCGCTTTCCATTGTGGTGGCGATGGCGAGCCAGGCGGGTGACCTGCTGGAGAGTGCGCTGAAACGCAAATTCGGACGGAAAGACAGCAGCAGCCTGATCCCCGGACATGGCGGGCTGCTGGACAGGTTCGACGGGTTGCTGGGTGGTTTGCTGATGTTCGGGCTGATCGAGCGGCTTGGGCTGCTGGCGGGATAGGCGATGCGCAGGATTTCCATCTTCGGGTCCACCGGTTCGATCGGGCAGAACACCGTTGATCTGCTGGAAAGGCAAGGCGGGTCAGAGGCTTACGATGTGGTTTGCCTGACCGGTGCGCGGAACATCGCATTGCTGGCGGAGCAGGCGAAGGCTTTGCGCGCGGACGTGGCGGTGACGGCGGTGCCGGACTTGCTGGACGACTTGAAGGCGGCGCTTTCGGGGTCCGGCGTCGAGGCTGCGGCGGGGCCGGAGGCCTTGCGCGAAGCGTCGGCACGGCCAAGCGATTGGGTGATGTCCGCGATTGTTGGGTCCGCAGGGCTGGAGCCGGGGCTGATCGCCGCCGCGCATTGCGGAACGCTGGCATTGGCCAACAAGGAGAGCCTTGTCTGTGCGGGGGCGCTGCTGGAGGAAACCTGTGCGGCGCATGACACGCGGCTTTTGCCGGTGGACAGTGAGCACAGCGCGATATTTCAGGCGCTTCAGGGCGAGGATCGGGGTGCGCTGGAGCGGATATTGCTCACCGCCTCCGGCGGGCCGTTTCGCAACCTGACAAAGGCCGAGATGCGGGATGTGACGCCCGAGCAGGCGATGGCGCATCCAAACTGGGATATGGGCGCTCGGATCTCCATCGACAGTGCGACTATGTTTAACAAGGCGCTGGAACTGATTGAAGCGCATGTGCTTTTTGATGTGACGCCTGAGCAGATTGAAGTGGTGGTACATCCCCAATCCATCATACATTCGATGGTGGGGTTCGCGGATGGCTCTATCATGGCGCAGCTTGGCCCTTCGGATATGCGGGGGGCCATCGGCTTTGCACTCAACTACCCGGAACGCATCAAGTTGCCGCTGGAACGCCTTGATTTTGCCACGCTAAAGCGATTGGACTTTATGGCAGAAGACAGAGATCGTTTTCCCGCGTTGCAGCTGGCCCGGGACGTGATGGCAGCAGGCGGGCTGACGGGCGCAGTGTTCAACGCTGCGAAGGAGGCTGCGCTGGATGCATTTATAGCTGGGCAGATCGGATTTCTGGATATGAGTGATCTGGTAACATATGTTCTGGATAATATGGGGCCAGAGGCTTCAGACATTCAAAATACCGTATCACTGGAAGCTGTTTTGGATTATGACACGCGGGCACGGCGCAAAGCCGGTGAATGGGTTGGCGCAAAAGCGCCCCGATAGACAGGTACAGAGGCTTTATGGAACTGATTTTGGGTATTCCGGTGGTGGGTGGCTTTTTCGGCACGTTCATCGCGTTTGTTGTCGCTCTTTCCATCGTGGTGTTCGTGCACGAGTACGGCCACTACATCGTGGGGCGCTGGTGCGGGATACATGCCCTGAAATTCAGCCTCGGCTTTGGCCCCGTGATCGCCAAACGAACGGACAAGCGTGGAACAGTTTGGCAGGTGGCCGCACTACCGCTGGGCGGAATGGTGCAGTTTCTGGGCGATGCAGACGGGGCGAGTGCGCCTGATCATGAGGCGCTGAAGAACCTTGATCCGGATTTGAAGGGAAGGGCCTTTCACAACGCGGCAATCTGGCGGCGCGCGCTGACTGTTGCGGCTGGCCCCTTTGCCAATTTCATCTTCTCCGCCGTGGTTTTTGCGGGCTTGGCACTCTGGGTGGGTGCTGCCTCTGACCGGCCGGTTCTGGGTGAGGTGGAACAGATCCCCGGCCTTGAAATTGGGCTGGAAATTGGCGATGAGGTTGTTGCCGTAAACGGTGAACCCATTGATACGTTTGGTGATTTTCGCCGTATTGCTAATGAGATGAGCCCTGCAGGGCCACTGACGCTGGATATTCTGCGGGCGGGGCAGGCGCTGGAGGTGGAGACACCGCATCCCAGCATCACGCTTGTGGGCCGCGTTCTTCCATCCAGTGCCGCACGGCGTGCCGGGCTGGAAGCTGGTGACTATATCGACGTGGTAAACGGCCAGAAGATGCGCAGCTTTTCCGATCTGCTGGCGATTGTGGATGGCTCCAACGGTGAGACGCTGGAGATGGAAGTGCTGCGCAACGGTGCAAAGCTCGACATGGAGATGGCCCCGCTTGGCACACCTGTGCAGACGGCTGAGGGCGGCTTCGAGACGCGCTACCGGATTGGTGTAATCAATGCCGGGATCTACCTGCCCGAGCGCGAATCTGTGGGTGTGCTCTATGCTGCGGAAGCCGGTGTACGGCAGGTTTTCACCGTTATCGAAACCTCGCTGAGCGGCATTTATCATATGATTGCGGGTGCGCTTTCGCCTTCCCTGCTGCAGGGCCCGCTGGGAATTGCACAGATGTCTGGCGAGACGGCGAAGCTGGGCGGCACCGATTTCATCATGTTCGTGGCGCTGATCTCCACCGCCGTGGGCATGCTCAATCTCTTTCCTGTTCCAGTGCTCGATGGGGGCCATCTGGCGATGTTCGCCTATGAAGCTGTGCGCGGAAAAGCACCATCCCAGAAGGTTCTTGGCTGGATCATGCCCACCGGGCTCGCTTTGGTCTTGTTGCTTATGCTTTTTGCAACGTATAACGACATCGTGAGACTGGCTGCCGACTTCAGCTCCTGAGATCGCAAGCAGCCAGCAGAAAAAGACTGTTGGGGAAGGCGTGTTATGGGCGTGATCGGGTGTGAAGTGTTGCGGTTCCTGAAATTGCAGACACTAGGGGTGGTATGCATCGCGTTTATGGCGCTTGGTGTGACCAGCACGACAGTAAATGCCCAGAGCGCCAGTTTCAGCCGGATTGATGTGGTCGGGAATGAGCGGATCGAAGCCGATACGATCCGCGTTTTCTCTGGGATCGAACCGGGCGCGGTGGTTTCCCCCGCGGAGATCAATGAGGGCTTGCAGCGACTTTTTGATACGGGGCTTTTCGAGGATGTTGCGATTGCGCCGCGCGCTGGCGTTCTGGTGATTACGGTAGTTGAGAACCCCACGATCAACATCATCAATTTTGAGGGCAACCGGCAACTGGATGACGATATTCTGCGCAACATCATCACTCTGCAACCGCGCCGCGCCTACAGCCGGGCCGGGGCCGAAGCGGATGCGCAGGCGATCATCGACCTCTACGCTCAGTCGGGCCGTTTCTCTGCAGAGGTGACGCCCAAGCTGATCCGGCTGGACGACAACCGGGTGAACCTTGTTTACGAGATTTTCGAAGGTGGCGTGACGGAGGTGCAGCGGATCAGCTTTGTTGGCAACAACACCTATTCTGACAGGCGGTTGCGGCGAGTGATCGAGACGGGGCAGGCGGGGCTGCTGAGCTTTTTATTCACCAATGATACATACGATCAAGACCGTCTGGAGCTGGATAAGCAGCTGTTGCGGGACTTCTACCTCAATCGCGGTTATGTGGATTTTGAGGTGCGCTCTGCTACTGCGGAGCTTTCGCGTGAGCGAAATGGGTTTTTCCTGAGCTTCACGGTTTTCGAGGGCGAGCAGTACAGCTTTGGAGAGACATTCGCTTCGACATTGGCGCCGGGTTTGGATGCGGCGGAATTCGATGAGCTGATCAATCTGCGGCCCGGTGAGACGTATTCTGCCAAGAAGGTGGAGACGACGATTGAGCGGCTTGCGTTTCTGGCCGGACAGAGGGGATTTGCCTTTGTGGAGGTGGCCCCGCGCGTGACCAAGAATGAGGAAACGCGTACGATTGATATCGAATTCGAACTTCTGGAAGGGCCGCGTGTGTTCATCGAGCGGATAGACATCCGCGGCAACACTCAGACGCTGGACCGCGTGATCCGCCGCCAGTTCCGTGTGGTGGAGGGCGATGCCTTCAACCGCCGCGAAGTGCAGCGGGCCGAGCAGCGCATTCAGGCGCTTCGCTACTTTGACAAGGTGGATACAACTGTGCGCGAAGGATCCGGCCCGGATCGCGCCGTGGTGGTTGTGGATGTCGAAGAGGCACCTACGGGAAGCCTGAGTTTCGGGGCGACATTTGCACAGGAAGAGGGGATCGCCGGTACAATTTCGCTGGATGAGCGGAACTTCCTTGGGCGTGGGCAGCGGATTGCTATTGATCTCGCGCGTGGTCAGGACATCAATACGCTTTCATTTTCGTTCACAGAACCTGCACTTTTTGATCAGGATCTCTCGGCAGGTTTTCGGCTGTACTACCGTGAAAATACATTTGACGAGAGCTCGTTGCAGACCCGCAATATCGGGTTTGTACCGCAGATCAGCTTCCCTCTGACGGAAGACAGCCGCCTTGCGCTGCGCGCGCGGATCTCGCTTGATGAGATATCGGGCATTGATCCCGACGGCACTTCGCCCATTCTGATCCGGGAGCAGGGTGAAGATCTGACGACGGCCATTGGCTTTGTTTACACGCTCGACAAGCGCAATAGCCCGATTGATCCGACCGCTGGGTTTATCTTCCGGCTGGAGCAGGATATTGCGGGGCTTTCGGGCGATACCAGCTATTCCAAAACCGTGGCGAGTGCGCGTGCCTTCACAAGCTTCTTTGACGAGGAGGTTGTGCTGTCGGCGGAACTGGAGGGCGGTGCGCTTATCGGGTTCAACGAGGAGAGCCGCTTTACGGACCGGTTTGTTCTGGGCGGCGATGACTTCCGTGGCTTTGCACGCGGTGGTCTTGGCCCGCGAGACAGCTGCACGGCTTGTTCTGGCCCCGGCAACACGGAGGATGTGGACGACGCTCTTGGCGGTAACTTCTTCACTGTGGCCCGCGTTGAAGCCAGTTTCCCGATCGGGTTGCCCGAGGAATACGGGATCTATGGTGGGCTGTTTGCCGACGTGGGCACCGTTTGGGGCCTTTACGATACGGCAGGTGCGTCTGGTACGGTTGATGATGGCGCGAAGCTGCGGAGTGCGATTGGCGCCAGTATTTTCTGGGACACAGTGATTGGCCCATTGCGCTTCAACTATGCTGTACCGATCAATTCTGTCGACGGAGACGAGTTTGAACGCTTCCGTTTGACGGTTGATACGCGGTTCTGAGATGCGGGCCGGGCTCCAAGGCTTGGCTGCGCTGATCTTTTTGGCTTTATCTGCGCCGCTTTTGGCGCAGACACTGCCACCGCCCTTTCTGATCATAGAGCAGGACAGGCTGCTGAGAGACAGCCGCCCGGGCCAGGAGATCCTGCGTCGGGAACAGGCGGACAGGGATGCCCTGCGCGCCGAGGGCAGGGCGCTGGATGCGCAGTTCGAGGCGGAGGAACTGGAGCTGACGGAGCGCCGTGATCAGATGGATGCGGCTGCCTTTCGGGAACTTGCTGATGCCTTTGATACCAAGGTTGTGGAGACGCGCCGCGTGCAGGAGGAAAAGGAAACAGCCATAAGCCGGCGCGCGGATGCACGACGTCGCCAGTTCCTGCAGCAGGTGCAGCCCATCCTCTTGCAGCTGTTGGATGAAAGCGGCGCTGCCTCGATCGTCGATCGGCGTTTTGTGCTGATTTTCAAACAGGATTTGAATATTACGACCGAGGTGATTAAACGACTGGATGCAGCAACAGATCCGGCGCCGGGGGGCGAAACCCCTGGGGCTACGGAGAACTGAGATCAGGAATTGAGGCAGGCATGGGCTTTACTGCAAGAGACGAGACGCTGGAACATGTGGATATCAACGAGATCAAGCGGCTGATCCCGCACAGATATCCGTTCTTGATGATCGAGCGTGTGTTCAACATTAAGCATAGTGAAAGTGCTGTAGGCCTGAAGAATGTGAGTGCCAACGAGCCACATTTCGAGGGGCACTTCCCGGCAGCACCGGTGATGCCCGGTGTGCTGATCGTGGAGGCGATGGCGCAGACAGCGAGTGTGGTGGTGGTGAGGTCGCTGGAACTCGCTGACAAGGGATTGCTTGTTTACTTCATGAGCCTTGAGAAAACGAAGTTCCGCCGTGTGGTGGAGCCGGGCGATCAACTGGAGCTGCATGTGAGCGTAGTGCGCAACCGCGGCAAGGTTTGGAAGTTCTGGGGCGAGGCCAAGGTAGAGGGCCAGATTGCCGCCGAGGCGGAGTTTACCGCGATGATCCAGGATCCGCCCGCATGAGCATTGACCCAAGCGCTGCCGTGCACCCTACCGCCATTCTGGAGGACGGGTGCGTTGTGGGTGAAGGGTGCGAGATCGGGCCTTACTGCGTGATTGGGCCGGAGGTGGTGCTGGGCGCTGGCGTTGTGCTGAAATCGCACATTGCGGTGGCGGGCGTGACGCGGATTGGCGACGGTACGATTGTGTATCCTTTCGCCTCGCTGGGCCATGCACCGCAGGATTTGAAATATGCCGGCGAGCGAACGGAACTGGTGATCGGTGTGAAAAACACCATTCGCGAGTACGTGACGATGAACCCCGGCACCGCCGGTGGTGGTGGTATCACATCCGTTGGCGATGGGTGCCTTTTTATGGGATCCGTGCATGTGGGGCATGATTGCCGGGTGGGCGATAGCGTGATTATTGCCAATTCCGTGGCGCTTGCAGGCCATGTGACGGTTGAAGATCAGGTGGTGATCGGCGGGCTTTCGGGTATCCAGCAATTCACGCGGATCGGGCGGGGCGCGATGATCGGCGGCATGTCCGGCATCGTGGGCGATGTGATCCCTTTTGGTACCACCACGGGCGAGCGGGCGCATCTGGCGGGGCTGAATTTCATCGGGCTGAAGCGGCGTGGCTCTGATAAGGGCGAAATGAATGAGCTGCGGAATGCATTTGGTTCGGAGGTGTTTGAAGGCCAAGGACCTTTTGCGGAGCGTGTGGGGCGCGCACTCGCCACGCATCCGGAAAACCCTTTTCTGCGGGAAATTTCCGGCTTTGTTTCCGCCGAGGGGGCGAAGCGGTTTACTGTGCCTGAGTGATGACGGACAAGGCTGAAGGATTGGCGATCGTGGCGGGTGCGGGCGTTTTGCCGCGCATGCTGGCGGAGGATTGTGCACGTGCAGGGCGGCCTTACCGTGTGATCAAGTTCGAAGGGATCGAGCTTGATTGGTTGGAAGGGCATCCTGTTATTCCGGCTATCTTCGAGAAGCCGGGGCGGCTTTTCAAGGATCTCAAGCGTGCGGGCCTTACGGCAGTGAGCTTCGCGGGTGGTATGGCCCGGCCCCGGATCAGCCCGCTGCGGTTTGATCTGACGGCCATCAGGCTGGCGCCTCAGCTTTTCAAGGCGCTGAAGGGCGGAGATGATGCGGCTTTGCGCATCGTCTCGGAGATTTTCGAAAGTGAGGAACTGCGGATTGTGGCGGCGCATGAGCTTCTGGAGAGCCTGCTCGTGCCGGAGGGATTTTTCAGCAAGCGCCGGCCTTCGGAAGCGGATCGGACCGATGCGGCGCGGGCCGAGGAGATTGTGGATGCCATCGGGGCTGTCGATGTGGGGCAGGGCGCGGTGGTGGCGCAGGGGATCTGCCTTGGGCTGGAGAGCATTCAGGGGACGGATGCAATGCTGGCTCATGTGGCCGCAACTGCGGCACCCTTTCGGCCGGATCCCGAGGGGGCGAAGGGTGTGCTTTTGAAGGCTCCGAAGCCGGGGCAGGATTGGCGGACGGATTTGCCCGCGATCGGGCCGGAGACCGTGCGGCAGGCTCATAAGGCGGGGCTTGGCGGTGTGGTGATCGAGGCGGGCGGCGTTCTGGTGCTGGGCCGCGAGGAGGTGGTGGCGCAGGCAGATGCGCTGGATGTTTTCCTCTGGGCGCGGCCGCGCGGGGGCTGAGATGCGCGCATTCATCATCGCGGGCGAGGCTTCGGGGGATGCATTGGGCGCCGCGCTGATTGCCGGGCTGGCGGCGGAGGTGCCGGGGCTGGCGCTGGAAGGGGTCGGCGGCCCGTTGATGGAGGCTGAGGGGCTGAAGAGCCTGTTTCCGATGGATGCCTTGAGTGTGATGGGGGTGGCCGAGGTTTTGCCGCGCCTGCCGGACCTGCTACGGCGGATCCGGGGGACAGGTGACTGTGTGGCGGAGATGCGGCCCGACGTTCTGATCACGATTGACAGCCCTGATTTCTGCCTGAGGGTGGCGCGGCGCGCCAAGGCGGCATGGCCTGAACTGAAGGTGGTTCATTACGTGGCGCCCTCAGTCTGGGCGTGGCGGCCGGGGCGGGCGGACAAGATGGCCAGGGTTGTGGATCACGTGCTGGCGTTGCTGCCGTTTGAGCCGCCTTACATGGAAGTCGCGGGCATGAGCTGCGATTTCGTGGGGCATCCGGTGACGACTGTACCCTCGCCTTCGGCCGCAGACGGGGTGGCGTTTCGTGCGGAGCATGGGCTGGGCGATGCCCACTGCCTGACGGTGCTGCCCGGCTCTCGCAGTGGCGAAGTAGGGCGCGTGGGGCCGGTGCTGCGGGATGCTGCGGCGGAACTGGTGGCGGAGCGGCCAGACTTGCGTGTGCTTGTGCCAACCGTAGGGCCGCGGTTGGCCGCTGTGCGGGAGATGTTTGCAAATGTGCCGGGCGCTCTGGTGATCGGGCCCGAGGCCGGGGAGGCGGGCAAGCGGGCGGCCTTTGCGGTCTCCGATCTGGCGCTTGCAGCCTCCGGCACCGTGACGCTGGAAGTGGCTGCCGTTGGGACGCCGATGATTGTGGCCTATGATCTCAATGCGCTGACTGCGGTGATCGCCAAGCGCTTTGTACGCTTGCCGAGTGCAACATTGGTGAACTTGCTGGATCGGTATCATGTGCTTTCGCAAAACGATGTGTTTCAGGGCTTCATGCCAGGCGGGGTGCCCGACTGGGCGGCGCTTCAGGCGGCTCGGCTTTCTGATCAGCCTGTGCCGGAGTTTTTGCTGGAACAATGCCGGGCGGACCTGATTGCCGCAGAGGCGCGGCGGTATCTGGATGGTTCTGGCGTTGCGCGCATGCAATTGGCCGCATCGAACCGGGCGATGGAGATGCTGGGGCGGGGGGGGGAAGAACCGGGGCTTCGGGCGGCGCGATCCGTGCTCAGATTTTTGACTCAGTGAAGCTGGCGAGTTCGGCGCCTGTTTTTTCCTTCAGAACTGCCGGTTCGATCTCGAAAATATGGTGAGGCGTGCCTGCAGCGGCCCAGACGGTTTTGTAGCGCAGGATATCGGGATCAAGGAAAGTGCGAGGTGGGGTGAGATGGCCAAACGGGCTGACGCCGCCAATGGCAAAGCCCGTGACGCGGCGGATGCTGGCTGCATCGGCCTTTTCCAGCGGATGGCCCGCCACATCGGCGGCCTTGGCATAGTCGACCAGATTGTCTCCGCTTGTGAGAAAGAGAATATGGGCATCCGTTTCCGGGCAGCGCAGGATGATGGATTTGACGATCTGGCCAGCAGTTGTGCCCGCCGCGTCTGCCGCGGCCTGCGCTGTGAGTGTGCCTTCCTCAAGACGAAGGGGCTCCAGTAAGAGCCCCTTGCTTTCGGCATCCGCGAGGACGCGTTTCAGGCTTTTGCTCATGTTTCGGCCCCGGACGGTGGGCGCCAAGCGCCCACCCTACGCATCATTTCCGATCTTCGACGTTTACATAATCGCGGTGCGGTGCGCCGGTGTAAAGTTGGCGCGGGCGGCCGATTTTTTGCGAGGGATCGGCGATCATCTCTTTCCACTGGGAAATCCAGCCCGCTGTGCGGGCAAGGGCAAAGATCGGAGTGAACATCGAGGTCGGGAAACCAAGCGCATCGAGGATGATGCCGGAGTAGAAATCGACGTTGGGATAGAGTTTCTTTTCGATGAAGTACGGGTCTTCAAGGGCGATTTTCTCAAGTTCCTGAGCGACTTGCAGCGTTGGGTTGTTTTCCACGCCGAGCAGGCCCAGCACCTCGTGCGCGCTTTCTTCCATCACTTTGGCGCGCGGATCGAAGTTCTTGTAGACGCGGTGGCCGAAGCCCATCAGGCGGAACGGATCGGATTTATCCTTGGACCGCGCGATGTATTCGGGAATGCGATCTACCGTTCCGATTTCCCGGAGCATTTCCAGTGCTGCCTGATTGGCCCCACCATGTGCCGGACCCCAGAGGCAGGCAACACCCGCTGCGATACAGGCAAAAGGGTTGGCCTGAGAGGAGCCTGCGAGGCGCACCGTGGAGGTGGAAGCGTTCTGCTCATGATCGGCGTGCAGCGTGAAGATACGGTCCATCGCGCGGGACAGGATCGGATCGACCTCATATTCCTCAGCCGGGACGGCGAAGCACATGTGGAGGAAGTTCGACGCATAATCGAGATCGTTGCGCGGATAGATGAAGGGCTGGCCGACATGGTACTTATAGGCCCATGCGCAGATTGTGGGGAGTTTCGCGATCAGACGGATCGTTGCGACCTCTCGCTGCCAGGGATCGTAGATATCGGTGCTGTCGTGGTAGAAGGCGGACATCGCGCCAACCACGCCGCAGACGATTGCCATCGGATGAGCATCGCGACGGAACCCTCTGAAAAAATTCACCATTTGCTCGTGAAGCATGGTGTGATGTGTTACGCGCTGCTCAAAATCCTCGATCTCTGCGGCGGAGGGCAACTCTCCGTAGATCAGGAGATAGCAAACCTCCAGAAAGTGGGACTTTTCTGCCAGCTGATCGATGGGATAGCCGCGATAGAGAAGCTCTCCCTTGTCGCCATCGATATAGGTGATGGAGCTTTCGCAGGAGGCGGTAGACGTGAAGCCCGGATCGTAGGTGAAGATATCGCCCTTACCATAAAGCTTGCCGATATCGATTACATCGGGGCCAAGGGTTGGGCTTTTCATCGGAAAATCAAAGGATTTGCCATCAAAGGAGATTGTGCCGGTGCGATCTACGTCTTTTGCCATTCTGGGCCCTCTCTACGGCGGCTCTTATGGCCGCGAATTGAAAAGGCCCATGGCTGAGAGAACCTCAGCGGGCCTTTAGTGATCTTCGTGCATCCCCCCCGGAATGCCTTTACGTGCCGAGCGTTTTCCCGGCCGTTGCGTCTTCCATTCGGCTCAGCGTTTCATCGCGGCCAAGGATCTCCATCATGTCAAACACGCTGGGAGAGACGACCCGCCCTGTAAGAGCGGCGCGAAGCGGCTGAGCGACTTTACCAAGCTTGAGGGATTCATCTTCAGCGAATGCCTTGAGCTGTGCCTCCAGATCTTCTGCGGACCAACTACCATCTCGCAGCCGCGAAGTCAATCTGCCGAGCATACCACGGGATACAGAATCGAGCTGCTTTGCAGCCTTTTCGTCGGCTGTGAATGGATGGCTTCCGAGAATAAAATGTGCCATATCAAGCAGTTCCGGGAGCGTCTTGGCGCGCTCCCGCAGGCCGGGTGCCGCCTTCATAATCGCGTCTGCCTGCGCTTGCGTGAAGGCAGGTTTATTTTGCGCTGCAACAAATGCGGAAAGCTCGTTCAGTATTTCCTCCTCGGACATGGCACGGATGTGTTGCCCGGAAATGCTTTCCAGTTTCTTAAAGTCGAAACGTGCGGGCGATTTACCTATGCTGTCGAGCCCAAACCATTCGATTGCCTGCTCTGTCGTGAAAAATTCATCGTCGCCATGGCTCCAGCCGAGCCGCGCGAGATAGTTGCGCATCGCAGCCGCCGGATAGCCCATATCGCGGTAGGCTTCGACGCCGAGCGCACCGTGGCGCTTGGAGAGCTTGGCACCGTCCGGCCCGTGGATGAGGGGGATATGAGCAAAGACGGGCAGATCCCAGCCGTTGGCCTGATAGATCAGCGTTTGGCGGGCTGCGTTGGTGAGGTGGTCATCGCCGCGGATAACATGGGTGATGCCCATATCATGGTCGTCAACCACGACGGCGAGCATGTAGGTGGGGCTGCCATCGGAGCGGAGAAGAATGAGGTCGTCGAGCGTCTCATTCTTCCATGTCACGCTGCCCTGCACGGCATCTTCAATCGTGGTTTCTCCTGTCTGCGGCGCCCTGAGCCGGACGACGTAGGGAAGGTCCGGGTTTTCTGTGCTGTCGCGCCATGGGGAACGAAAGAGGGGGGGGCGGCCTTCGGCCTTGGCGGCATCGCGGAAGGCATCAATCTCTTCGCGGGTGGCGTAGCATCTGTAAGCGGTGCCAGCGGCGACCATGGCGTGTGCAACCTCGGCATGGCGGTCTGCGCGTGCGGCCTGAGAGACAGGCGCGCCATCCCAGTTCAGGCCTAGCCATGTGAGGCCCGCATATATGGCTTCTGTGGCCTCGGGTGTGGAGCGCGCCTTATCCGTATCCTCGATCCGCAGAACGAACTGGCCGCCGTGGTGGCGGGCAAAGAGCCAGTTGAAAAGCGCCGTGCGCGCGCCGCCGATATGGAGATAGCCGGTGGGCGAGGGAGCGAAGCGGGTGATGACGGGGGACATGGGCGTTCCTTTTCTCGGGCGCGGATGCGTTAACCTGTTGGCAACCATGATCCCGGTAGCCTTCGGCCTTCATGTAGGGCAACTGGCGGGGGGAGAACAAGAGTGCGCCTTTGGGCAACGTTTGGCGCTGTTTTCGACGTGCCGCGCGGATCCACGATGCTGTGGTCGCCGGTCGCACTCGCCTGTGGTGTGGGCCTCTATTTCAGTTTGCGGTTTGAGCCGGGTGCCGGGCTTTTGGCGGCGCTTATGCTTGGTTGCGTTATCTCTTTTGGATCAAGCCTTGCTCTTCGGAGCGGGTTTTGCCTGATGCCGGGGCTTGTGGCCTTCGGGATTGTGCTGTCCGCAGTGGAAACGCGGCTGGTGGAAGCACCGGTGCTGGAGCGGGAATATCGCGGCACGATTTCCGGGCGGGTTGTGGCGCTGGATCGCTCCGCCTCCAACGCTGTGCGGGTGCTGCTGGATCAGGTTGAGCTTCCGCGCAGCCGCGTGGTGCCGGAGCGCGTGCGGGTGAGCCTTTCGGGCTATATCGCGCCCGGAGCGCTGGAGCCCGGCGCGATGATTATGATGCGGGGGTGGCTGGCCCCGCCCAATGCGCCGGTGGAGCCCGGCGGGTTTGATTTCCGGCGGCATGCCTGGTTTCAGCAGATCGGGGCTGTGGGCTATACGCGCGACCCTGTGATGGTGCGCGCACCGCCTGTGGCGCTGCCGCTTTCTGTCCAGGTTTTTCGCCTTCGGATGTTTCTTTCCGAATGGCTTCGCAGCCGAATGGACGCGGAAACCGGCGCGTTTGCGGCGGCGATCCTTACCGGGGATCGCTCTGCCATTGATCCGGCGCAGATGGCAGATCTGCGCGCCTCCAACCTTGCGCATCTCCTTGCGATTTCGGGGCTGCATATGGGGCTGTTGACGGGCTTTGTGTTTGGCGCGGTACGACTGGCCCTTGCGCTTCCACCGGGGTTTGCGCTGCGGATACCGGCAAAGAAGATCGCGGCTGGTGTGGCGCTCGCATTCGGGCTTTTTTATCTTGGGCTTTCGGGGGCGAGCGTAGCCACGCAGCGTGCCTTCATCATGGCCGCGGTGGCGCTGATTGCCGTGATGCTGGACAGGCCGGTGCTGACGCTGCGGGCGGTGGCGATTGCGGCGTTGATAGTGCTGGTAGTCCATCCGGTGAGCCTGATGGGACCCGGGTTTCAGATGTCCTTTGCAGCAACAACCGCTCTGGTGGCGAGCTTTCAGTTGCTGCGCCCAACGGCCTTTTGGAAGGCGCTTGGCAGGGGCAAGCTGCGCTATGCGAAATGGTTTGTGGTGCTGGCGATTACCTCTTTTGTGGCAGGAGCGGCTACGGCGCCCTTTTCCGCGTATCATTTCAATGCGGTAGGGCGTTACGGATACATTGCCAACCTGCTGGCCGTGCCTGCGATGGGGCTGATTGTCGTGCCCGGTGCGATGGCGGCCCTTCTGCTCGCACCGCTTGGGCTGGCAACCCCTGCGCTGGAGGCGATGAGTTTCGGTATCAAGCATATCCTGCGGATCGCGCATTGGGCGGCAACGCGGGAGGATGCGCTGGTGTTTGTACCGACAGGCTCACCCTGGATCCTGCCGCTGATCAGCCTTGGCGCGCTGATGCTTCTACTGATGAAGGGGCGGCCGCGAAGTATCGGGCTTGGGCCGGTGCTGGCGGCCTTGGTGCTTTGGTCCGCACCGGAGCGGCCGGTCTTGCTGGTGGCGGAGAACGGGCGGATGTTTGGTATGCTGACAGAGACCGGGCGCGCGCTGAGCGCTGACAGGGGCAACCAGTTTGCGGCCAAGATCTGGCTGGAGAATGACGGTGCGCCGATGGATCCGAAGCGTGCCTATTTGCGCGATGCCTTGCAACGGACGGCGAAGGGGCGCGTGGAAGGGATGCTGCCGGGAAATGTGCCGGTTTTGTGGACGGGGGCGGACGCTCTGACGCCCGATCTCTGTACGCAATCAGCTGTTTTGATTGCGCCGAAGATCGAACGGGGAACTGGTGGAGAGTGCACGCTGCTGGATCAATCCGTTTTGGCCGCCGGTGGTGCGCATGCGCTTTTCAGGCGGAAGGACGGATCGCTGGATCTGGTGAGCGTGGCCGACAGAAGCGGAGTGCGACCGTGGACGCATCGGCGGAACCCGTTTTAGAGAGACGGGTTCCGGGGGGCTATAACCTAAGTATGAAAGGCGTACCCGAACGCTCTCTCAATACCGGGCGGGGAATACACCTCCGATGCGAGAGACTAAATGAGCCAAACAGTAACCTAGCTTAATAGGAGCGGATAAGGCCCACGAGCTTGCCCTGTACGTCCACCTGATCTGCGCCGTAGAGGCGCGTCTCATATGCTGGGTTCGCAGCTTCCAGTGCTATGGCGCTGCCCCGGCGGCGCAGGCGCTTGAGCGTGGCTTCCTGACCATCGACGAGAGCCACGACGATATCGCCGTTATTTGCCGTGTTTTGTTCGCGGATCACGACGATATCGCCGTTGTTTATCCCCGCATTGATCATCGAGTCTCCCTTTACCTCAAGCGCGAAATGGCGGGCATGGCCGGAGACCATATCGGAGGGAATGGAGACGTGCCGCGCGACCTGCTCAATCGCCGCAATTGGAGTGCCCGCAGCGATTTGGCCCATCACGGCGAGAGTGACGACATCGCCGCCCATCGGGAATTCCGGTGTGTTATCCGCAGGTTTGGGCGGCGTTTTGTGAAGCTGCGTTACGTTGTTGGAGCGATCTCCCATCGCATCAGGCAGCTTCACAATTTCCAGCGCACGGGCGCGGTGCGGCAGGCGGCGGATAAAGCCCCGCTCCTCCAGCGCCGTGATCAGCCGGTGAATGCCGGATTTCGAGCGCAGATCCAGCGCCTCCTTCATCTCGTCGAAAGAAGGCGAAACGCCATCCTGCTGGATGCGCTTGTGGATAAAGCCCAGAAGATCCATTTGTTTTTTCGTCAGCATGTCATGCCTCGATGTTTCGCGACTGCTCGCAGATTACTGGATTTGTGCGGTTCTCAGCTGCCACACCCGATAATTCTCGTTTCGTTCCAGACAGTTCTACAAGTGTTCCTGTTTTGTGTCAACAATTACAAAGGATCGAGCGGTAGGCAGCGTATTTTTGCACCTTTTGGAAGGGCGGGTGCTTGGGGTGCACGGATGGCGAGTGTATCGGCTTTTGCGAGAACGGAGAGGAGGGAGCTGTCCTGATGCTCGAAGACGGTGACGGTGCCGTTGGGTTCCCGGCGCGCGCGCATGTAGTGCGCGCGCGGGCCGTTTGCGGGGATCGCATGGGCAAGTTTGGCGGTGAAGCTGCGATCTGGCATGGGCAATCCGAGGAAGGCGTGGATCGCGGGTTCTATAAAGAGCGTGGTGCAAACCATTGAAGAAACTGGGTTTCCGGGGAGGCCGAGCATAGGTGTGCGACCGAGGCGGCCTGCCATGAGCGGTTTGCCGGGCCGCATGGCGATCTTGTAGAAGCTGAGATCGAGGCCCTCTCCTTTAGCGGTTTCCTGCACGAGATCATGGTCGCCGACGGAAGCGCCGCCAAGTGTGACGATGAGGTCCGCTCCCTGCGCCATTGCGAAGGTCTCGCGGAGGCTCTCGGGCGTGTCGTGGGCGATGGGGAGGAGCCACGGGGTGCCGCCTGCGCGGGTGATCATCGCGGCGAGGCCGTAATTGTTGGATGAAATGATCTGATCCGGCCCGGGGGTCTGGCCGGGATGAACTAGCTCATCGCCCGTGGGGATCAGAGCGATCCTTGGGCGGCGGCGAACAGTGAGGTGTGGATGGTTCATGGCCGCCGCGAGCGCGATATCGCGGGGGGTGAGGCGGCGGGGTGCTGAGATTTCAGCGCCTTCCACGAAATCGCCACCTGCCGGGCGGATGTATTGCGCGGTGTCGCGGCCCTCTTTCGGGGTGATCTTGTCACCTGAGCGTACAGCATCCTCCTGAATGAGGATCGTATCGGCGCCTTCCGGCACCGGCGCGCCGGTAAAGATGCGAACCGCCTGATCCGGCCCGACTTTACCAGCGAAATGGCGGCCTGCGGCGGCCTCGCCAATAACCCGCAGGGGCTCGCCGCTAAGATCTTCGGCGCGTACGGCATACCCATCCATCGCGGAAGCCGGGAAGGGCGGCTGCGATCTCCGGGCAACGATGGGGGCGGCGAGAGCGCGGTCCGTTGCGTCTTCGAGTGGGATGTCTTCCGTCTCGGTGGGTTCGATGAGGGCAAGGACTTGGGCCAGAGCCTCTGCGACGCTGATCATTCGGCCTCGAAGCGCCCGGATTTGCCGCCATCCTTGAAGGCGAGGCGGATATCGGTGATGTGCATGGCCTTATCAACAGCCTTGACCATGTCGTAGACGGTGAGGGCGGCTGTGGAGACGGCGGTGAGCGCCTCCATCTCGACACCTGTCTGGCCTGTGGTTTTGACTGTGGCTTCAATTTCCACGCGGGGAGGATCCTCCGCCGTTGTAAGATCGAGCGCGACCTTTGAGAGGGCGAGGGGGTGGCAGAGGGGGATGAGATCTGCGGTTTTCTTTGCGCCCATGATCCCGGCGAGGCGTGCAACGGCGAGGACATCGCCTTTCTTCGCGCGGCCCTCGGTGATGAGTTTGAGCGTTTCGGGTTCCATATGGACGGATCCGCGGGCGATAGCGGTGCGGTGCGTGACCTCCTTGGCCGAAACATCGACCATATGCGCGGCCCCAGCGGCATCGAAATGGGTGAGTTTCTGGGTCACGGCGCGGGCGGCATGTAAGGGTTTGCGAGGAGTTTGCGGGTGGCAGCTTCCACATCGGGCTGGCGCATCAGCGCTTCGCCTATGAGAAAGCTGCGGATGCCGTAGCGGGCGAGATCTGAGAGATCCTCGGGCGTGGAGAGGCCCGATTCCGAGACAATTACCCGACCCTCCGGTACATCCCTGGCGAGATCTTTGGTTGTGCCGGTATCCGTCTCGAAGCTGCGGAGATCGCGGTTGTTGATGCCGAGGAGACGCGCCTTGAGGTTGCTGGCACGCTCCAGCTCGGGCAGATCGTGAACCTCGACCAGCACATCCATGCCCCATTCGGTGGCCGCAGCCTCAAGTTCCTGCGCCTGATCGTCGGAGACGGTGGCCATGATGATCAGAATGCAATCAGCGCCGAGCGCGCGGGCCTCGACCACCTGATAGGGATCATAGAGGAAATCCTTGCGCAGGGCGGGCAGGTCCGTGGCGTTGCGGGCATTTGTCAGATAGGCATTCTTGCCTTGAAAGGACGGTTCATCCGTGAGGACGGAGAGGCAGGTTGCACCACCCTTTGCATAAGCTTCGGCGAGTACGGCTGGATCAAAATCTTCGCGGATCAGGCCCTTGGAGGGACTGGCTTTCTTGATTTCGGCAATGAGGCCGTATCCTTGCTGGGCGGCACCGATCAACGCATCGGTGAAGCCGCGCGTGGGGCTGGCCTCGCGCGCTCCGGCCTCCACTTCTGACAGCGGGCGGGCCTCCCTACAGGCGGCAATATGCTCCAGCTTGTAGGTTTTGATCTTTTCGAGAACGTTTGTCATTCGGGTTTTGGCCCCAGTTTTTGGGTGAGTGCGGCGAGGGCTTCGACCTTTGCCTTTGCCTTACCGCTATCGATGCTTTCGCGAGCTTGCTCAGCACCTGCGCTTAGATCGGTTGCGGCATCGGCGATGACAAGGGCAGCGGCGGCGTTCAGGCAGACGGCATCCCGGTAGGCCGAGGGCTCTCCGGCAAGGAGCGCGCGGAAGGCTGTGGCGTTTTCCGCCGGGCTGCCGCCTTCGATCGCGGAGAAGGGATGTGGGGTTAGACCTGCGTCTTCAGGGTGAAGCTCTCTGTCCGTCACCGTGCCGTTTTCCAGTGTGCAAACATGCGTGATCCCGCAGATCGAGATTTCATCCGTGCCGTCACCTCCGTGAACAAGCCATGCCTTCTCGGACCCGAGGGTCTGAAGCGTCTCGGCCATCGGGCGGATCATCTCGCGGCTATAGGCACCGGTGAGCTGGCGCTTGACGCCAGCCGGATTGGTGAGTGGGCCTAGGATGTTGAAGATCGTGCGCGTACCAAGCTCTGATCTTGCGGGCATGACGTGGCGGATGGCGGGGTGATGCATGGGGGCCATCATAAAGGCGATGCCGACTTCGCGGAGGCCTGCTTCCACAACCTCGGGGCCGACCATGACGTTGAGGCCCAATTCCGTAAGTGCATCTGCCGCGCCCGATTTGGAAGAGAGGTTTCGGTTACCATGTTTGGCAACTGTGACGCCGGCCCCCGCTACCACGAAGGCGGTTGCGGTGGAGATGTTGAGCGTGCCCTTGCCGTCGCCGCCCGTTCCGACGATATCCATGGAGCCTTCGGGGGCCTTTACGGCGAGGCACTTTGCGCGCATCACGGCTGCTGCTGCAGCGAATTCGTCGACCGTTTCGCCCCGTACACGCAGTGTCATCAGAAAACCGCCGACCTGTGCAGGCGTTGCGTTGCCTTCCATCAGAACGCCGAAAGCCGCCTCTGCTTCCTTGCGGGATAGCGGATGTTCCGCGGCCTTGGCGATAAGAGCTTTGAAGTCGGTCTCACTCATGCGGGCACAGTGACCATATCGAGGAAGTTCTGCAACATGGGCTTGCCGTGTTCCGAACGGATGCTTTCAGGGTGGAACTGAAGGCCGTGCATCGGCAGAGTTTTGTGGGAAAGCCCCATGATTGTGCCATCTTCGAGGCTTGCCGTGACGTCAAGACACTCGGGCAGGGAGGTGCGGTCGACCACCAGAGAGTGGTATCGCGTGGCTGAGAGCGGCGAAGGAAGCCCCTTGAAAAGGGTTTTACCTTCATGGTGCATCACGCCAGCTTTGCCGTGGACGATCTCGGAATGGCGCTGGACCTTGCCGCCAAAAACCTGGCCAAGTGTTTGATGCCCAAGGCAAACCCCGAGAAGAGGGGTGCGTGTCTCGGCAGCGGCGAGTGTGAGGGCGAGGCAAATTCCGGCGTCATCAGGCGTGCAGGGTCCGGGAGACAGGACTATCGCGTCGGGGCGCATCCCCATCGCATCCTGCACAGTAATTGTATCATTTCGATAAACTTGAATATCTGCCCCTAAATCGCCCAAATAATGGACGAGATTGTAGGTGAAACTGTCATAGTTGTCGATCAGGAGCAGCATCTTGCTTTCTTCTCTTTGTGCCAGCCTTTCGTGCTGGCATACGCGTTAGGATCGACGCTATACATGCGCGGTGACGCTTTGGATGGTCAAGCGAAACCGGCATGGCGCTGCGTGTTTGGCGGGCAAGATGAGTGATTGGCTGAGGAGATAGCTGAAATATGGGTGGATTCATTCGCGGGTTGATCCTGGGTGCTTTGGTGAGTGGCGTTGTTTTTGTAGTGACCGCGATCATGGTTCCGCTGGATCCTGAGATGGCAACGGCGATGCCGAAGCCGATGGAAGAGCAGCCGGTGGCCGAGCCTGTTCCTGCCGCCTCGGCCCCGACGATCAACTTCGAGACAAACACCGCGCCGGTTACTGCACCTGAGGCGGCACCGACCGAGGAGGTTGCGATGGTGGCTCCTCAGCCGGAGCCGACCCCTGCACCTGCGCCCACGCCTGCTCCCGCAGCACAGCCGTTGGCCATGCCGAGCCCAGGAGGCGGGGGCGGCAATGACGGCCCTGCAAGCATCGGTTCGCCCTCTCTTGGCAGCCCGGTGGTGGGAAGCTCCGATATCGGGATCGGCGGCAGTTCCGACAGAACGCCGCCGCGCACTGGGGGTGGTACGCAGGTGGCCATTGCAACGCCTCAGGTGAGCCAGCCGACTGTGAACACTGCGTCGGCCGAAGTGCCAGATGTGGCCGATGGCGTCGAGGCGGACGATGCTGCGGGAGAGGATGACAACGCGCTGGTTGAACTGGTTGCGGAGCCGCTACTGGCCGGAGCCGCCTTGGAGGCCAATTCTGTTGAGTTCACGAATGGTGCCGGCAAGCCGCTGATGTCTATAATCTTGCAGGATGATGGTTCGGCCGAGGCGTTGCGGCAGGGGCTTCTGGCCCTTTCCGCGCCGATTACATTCGGGGTGACGGCCAATCTTTCCGGCGCAGAGAGAATTGCACGGGATTATAACGCGAGAGGCTATGAGGTTGTGGCGGTGCTGCCCGGTGAGGGCCAGACATTTGAGCGCGGCGACGATCCTATGGCTTTTCGCGAACTGATCGGCGGCACGCTCAATGCGGTGCCTGTGGCGACGGGGCTGATGGACAGGATCGACGGCCCGATGCCGCGCGACCGCGCGCTTGTACAGGCAGCGCTGGATTCGCTGACGATAACGGGCCATGGCTTGCTGACGCATCGTGGCACTGGCCTCAATCAGGTTCCACAGCAGGCGGATGAGGCTGGTGTGGCGAGCGAAGTTGTCTACCGGGTGATTGATGCCGATCTTGACCCGCAGCAGATCGCGCAGGCGCTGGACCGCGCGGTGCTGGAGGCGAGTAAATCAGGCAAGGTGATCGTGGTGGGGCGCGTGCAGCCCGAAACAGTGACAACGTTGTTCTCCTGGCTTCTCGGGCCGGGTGCGAAATCGGTTACCATTGCACCGGTTTCGGCTGTGCTGACGAAAGACTAAAGCGAAACGCTGTCAAGCGTTTAGGGAAAAACCTGAAACGCATTTGCCTTGTCTCTGCCTTCGATCCAACGCTAAATTCGGTGCCGGTAAAGCAGGTTAGACCCGAAGCGCCCAGTCTCAGTTCTGGGTTCTATCTGCGTTAAATCGCGCGGCCTCTATTGCCGCTTGCCGCAGGGCTTTGGATTTGTTGACAGTTTCCTCGAATTCAGCATCGGGATCACTATCGTACACGATGCCGCCACCGGCTTGAATGTAGAGCGTATGGTCGGCGACCACGCCGGTGCGGAGGGCTATGCAGATATCCATGTCGCCATTCGCGGAGAAATAGCCGACACCGCCGCCATAGACGCCACGTTTCTCTTCTTCCAACGCGTCTATGATCTCCATCGCCCGCACCTTCGGCGCGCCGGAAACGGTGCCTGCGGGCAAGCCCGCGAGGAGGGCGGAGAGGGCATCTTCATCCTCTTTCAGCACACCGTTGACATTGGAGACGATGTGCATGACGTGGCTGTAGCGCTCCACGATGAACTGCTCGTTGGGATCGACCGTACCTATCTTGGCGACACGGCCAACATCGTTGCGGCCAAGATCGAGCAGCATCAGATGCTCGGCACATTCCTTTGGATCGGCGAGAAGTTCCTTTTCGAGAGCTATGTCTTCGGCAGGGGTGGCCCCGCGCGGGCGGGTGCCTGCGATAGGGCGGATGGTGACGCGTTCGCCTTCGACCTGCACAAGAATTTCCGGGCTGGCGCCGATCACCTGAAAGCCGCCGAAATTAAAGAAGAACATGTAGGGCGAGGGGTTGGTGCGGCGGAGTGCGCGGTAGAGCGTGAAAGGGGGCAGCTTGAACGGCTGGGACCAACGCTGGGAGGGCACAACCTGAAAGATATCTCCAGCGCGGATATATTCTTTGGCCTGCTCGACCATCTCGTAATAGCGGGTCTTGGTGGTGTTGGAGACGGGCTCCTGTGCCGGTTCATCCTCGGCCATCACCGCATCGGAGGCGGGCAGGCGCTCGAGATCGCGAACAGCATCCATCACGCGTTCAGCGGCTTGTGCGTAGGCTGCGCGGGCGCTGAGCCCGCCGGAGGCCCATACTGGGCTGACGATGATAACTTCCCCTTTGACACCGTCGATCACGGCAACCACCGTGGGGCGCATCATCTGCGCATCCGGCAGGCCCAGGGGATCCGGGTTGATATCGGGGAGATGCTCGACGAGGCGGATCATATCGTAGCCGAGGAAGCCGTAGAGACCGGCGGAGATAGCCGGAAGCTCTGGCGGCATCTCGATACGGCTTTCCGCGATCAGGGCGCGAAGCGAGGTAAGAGGGTCGGCCGCCTCAGGCTCGAAGGCATCAGCCTCAAAGCGTGCGTGACGATTGATTGAGGCGCTGGTGCCGTGGCATTTCCAGATGAGATCGGGTTTCATCCCGACCACCGAATAGCGGCCCCGTATTTCTCCACCGGTGACAGATTCGAGCATGAAACTGTCTTTCCGTGCCTGCGCGAGCTTGAGCATGAGCGAGACGGGCGTATCGAGATCGGCAACCAGTTTCGTCCAGACAACCTGATTGTTCCCTGCCTCGAAGCCGGGGGCGAAGGCATCATAGGCGGGCTGAAGCTGCATCAGGGATAGAGCGCCAGAGACTGGTTGATGAGATCTTGATTGACACTGACGCCCGCCGCGTTCTGAGCGCCCTGTGCGAAGCCGTTGAACACATCGAGTGCTGTGCTGTTGGAGATGGCCGCCTGCGTCGCCTCCAACTCGCCTGCGTTCTCCTCTGCCGCAGGATCGAAGGGTGTGATCTCTTCAAGGCGGATGATGTACGTGGCGTCTGTATCTTCGAAGATTTCTGTACCGCTTTCCTCAAGCGCGAAAACCGGCTCAAGGATTCCGGGCGGCAGGCCCTCGACGGGAACGCCGCGGCGGGTGGGTTCTGTTGTGCTGACGCCAAGGCCTGCTTCCTGCATCACGGCACTGAAGGTGCGGGCTTCATTCAGGTTTTCAAGAAGGCTATTGGCGTAATCGCGCACGGCCACCTGTTCTGCCACCACACGCCAATCGTCGGACAAGGTTTCTGCCACCTCCTCGTAGGTCTGCAATCTGGGTGGGATGACTTCATCGACGCGGAGGGCTGCAATGCCGCCGCCGCCGATATCTATGAGATCGCGTTCCTCACCCACTTCAGCATCCAACGCTTCCGCGCGGAAGGCGGGGTCGGCAGCAAGACCTTCGCCGAGACGCTCGCTTATCTCGATTGTGCCTAGGATGAGCGGTGTTTCCTCAGCGATCTCCTCAAGCGGCGCGCCACCTGCAAGGAGATCCTGCGCAGGGTCGATTTCCTGGCCAACTGCCGCACCTGCCTCATTGGTGGCAAGCTCGGCACGCAGCGTCTCGGCGGCTTCCGCGAAGGGTGTATTTCGCTCGGCGAGGATGGCGTTGATGCGGTAAAGCGCGGGCCCAAGATCCGTGCTGACGGGCCCGACGATGCCGGGGCCCTCTGCGCCGAACACAACATCGCGTTCCGCGCTGGAAAGCCGGTTCGCGGGGCGCGCGCCGATTTCAATATCGCCGGGCAAAAGGCCGCGTTCTATGGCCAATGCGTCGAAGCCGATCTCATTTGCATCCAGGCGGGCCTTGGCTGCTGCCGCGTCCTCTTCAGTACCGAAAACGATGCGATCAAGCACGCGTTGCTCGGGCGTGTTGAAGCGGCTGGTTTGCTGCTCGTAGGCCTCGCGTATGGCTTCATCGCTGATCTCGATCGTTTCAGCCATGTCTTCTGTGGTGAGCGCGATATAGGTGACGGCCCGAGCTTCCGGCAGTGTGTAGGCTTCCGGGTTCTCTTCGTAGAAACGGCGAAGATCATCTTCCGTGGGTTCGCCGATGGGTTCCGGCAACTGCGCGGTTGTGAGGATCACGTAGGAAAAGCTGCGCTCTTCGCCCGCGTATTTCAGAAGGGTTTCGGCCATCGCGGGGTGCATGACAACGCCGCCGCTGACACCTGCCTCAAGGATGGTGCGGGAGAGATCGCCGCGCACCTGCTCTTCATATTCCGGTGCGGACAGGCCCGAACGCTCCAGCGTGAACTCATAGGTATCGGCACTGAAGCCGCCGCCCGGGCCCTGAAATTCCGGCAGGGAAAGAAGCTGTTCGCGCACTGCATCATCGCCCGCAGAGACGCCAAGCTTTGCTGCCTCTCCTTCGAGGGCAGCCTGCGTGATCATCTGGCGGAGTACCTGCTGATCGATCCCGAATGCGCGGGCCTGCTCCATCGTGAGGCCCATCCCGAACTGTTGGGAAAGGCGCTGGATGGAGGTTTCCAGCGTGCGCAGGTAATCCTGCCTGTCCACTTTCTGGGTACCCACGCTCGCCACGTTCTGGCTGGCGAGGCCCGATGCGACACCAATGAAAGCGTAACCCACGAGGCCGATGCCGAGGAAGGCCATGATGATCCAGATAAAGACGTTGGAGCCTTTGCCCTTTCCCGATGTTCTGAGGCTGCCCAGCATGGTAAGTGTTCCCTTGTTCTCGCCGCCTCCGATATGGCTCCTTGCGCGAAGGTTTCCGCGGTGGCCGAGGCTTCTCAGCCTTCTATTGCGGGGCGTGGTCGGGTGCAAGGGCGGGTTGTGCGAAATGCCGTTACCAGCTTGACCTTCCCGGACCAGCGCCCGATAGAGGCGGCATGGCACAACCACCCATTCTGACCCTGACCGATATTGCTCTCACCTTCGGTGGCAACCCGTTGTTTGAGAGCCTTTCGCTGGCCATTCATCCGGGCGACCGGGTGGCATTGGTGGGGCGCAACGGCTCGGGCAAATCGACGCTGATGAAAATCATGGCAGGGCTGGTGGAGCCTGACGGCGGAGACCGGTTTTTGCGGCCGGGGCAAAGCGTAGCCTATATGGAGCAGGATCCGGATTTCGCGGGATTTGCAACGCTTTGGGACTATGCGGCGAGCGGGTTGGACCCGGCGGAAACCTACAAGGTTGATATTGCCCTTGAGGGTGTGGCGCTGGACGGCGGCCTTTCCCCTGACGCGGCGAGCGGGGGGGAGCGGCGACGGGCGGCTTTGGCCAAGCTGATCGCCGAAGACCCTGATTTGATGCTGATCGACGAGCCGACCAACCATCTCGATATCCAGTTGATCGACTGGTTGGAGCAGCATCTGGCCGAGCGACGAAAGGCATTTGTGCTGATTTCTCACGACAGGGCCTTTCTGCGAAACCTGACCAAGCAGTGCCTCTGGGTGGACAGGGGAGTTGTCCGGCGGCTGGATCGTGGATTTGCGGCATTTGAAGATTGGCGGGACAAGATCTTCGATGAGGAGGATCAGGAGCGGCACAAGCTGAACCGGCTGATCAAAGCCGAAAGCCGATGGGCTGTGGAGGGGATTTCCGGTAGGCGCAAGCGCAATATGGGGCGTGTGCGCCGCTTGCAGGATATGCGGGAGGATCGTGCGAACCAAATCCAGCGAAGCGGACCTGCGCGAATGGCGCTTTCTTCGGGCGGTAAGTCTGGCAAGCTGGTGGTGGAGGCTGAAGGCATCGAGAAGCGCTTCGGCGATCAAGTGGTGCTGAAGCCCTTTGATCTGCGGATCCAGCGGGGGGAACGGGTGGCGCTGATCGGGCCGAACGGTGCGGGTAAAACGACGCTGCTGAATATGCTCACCGGCCAGATAAAGCCGGATGCTGGGCAGATCAGGCTTGGGACCAATCTGGAACTTGCTGTTTTCGATCAGAACAGGGTGTTGGCGGATGAGACATGCTCGCTCTGGGATGCGATGACGCTTGATCCCGGGCTTGGTGTTTCAGGTCGCTCGGATCAGGTGATGGTGCGCGGCCAGCCCCGACATGTGATGGGTTATCTGAAGGACTTTCTGTTCACCGAGGGGCAGGCGCGGGGGCCGGTTTCCGCGCTTTCGGGCGGCGAGCGGGCGCGACTTTTGCTTGCGCGGATCATGGCGCGGGAAAGTAACCTGCTGGTGCTGGATGAGCCGACCAATGACCTTGATGTGGAGACGCTGGACCTTTTGCAGGAGTTGCTGGACGATTACGATGGAACGGTGCTTCTGGTAAGCCACGACCGGGATTTCATCGACCGTGTGGCCACGACAACGATTGCGATGGAGGGGCGGGGCTCTGCCGTTGTCTATGCGGGCGGATATTCCGACTACAAGGCGCAGCGGGGTGATACGGCGGATGTGACGGAGGTGGCAGCGACGCGCAAGAAAGGTGCCGCACCCAAGGCCGGGAAGAAGGCGGCTGAGGGGCTGAGCTTTACGCAGAGCCACAGGCTGGAGGCCTTGCCGGGTGTGATCGAGAAGCTGGAGACTGAAATTGCGAAGCTGGAGGAATTTCTGGCGGATCCTGAACTTTTTAACAGTGCGCCTGCCAAGTTTGCCAAGGCGAGCGAGGCCTTGGTGGAGCGCCATACAACGCTTGCTGAAGCGGAAGAAGAGTGGATGGAACTGGAGGCTCTGAAAGAGAAGGCTGGCTGAGATGACTTTGGCAACACCGGAAACGCGGCATCCGCTGATTTTGCCGGACGGCACGGCACATAAGCCGAACGTTTTCTTAAAGCCCGTTATTGATCATCCGAATATCGATGTGGGCGAGTACACCTATGCACATGATGATCGGCAGCCTGAGAATTGGGCGAATGTACTGGCGCCCTACCTTTTTCCAGGCGCGCCGGAGCGGCTGAGCATCGGCAGGTTTTGCCAGATTGCAGAGGGCGTGCAATTTGTGACGTCGACAGCCAATCACGATATGCGCGGGCTTTCGACCTACCCCTTCCCGATCTTCGATCAGGATAGGTTTGGAGACTACGCGGCCAATCCGCCGCCGGGGCGGGATACTCTTGTGGGCCACGATTGCTGGCTGGGCCGCGAGGCGATGGTTTTACCGGGCGCGCGGATCGGATGTGGGGTGATCGTTGGTGCGCGGGCTGTGGTAGCGGGGAGCGTTCCGGACTACGCAATTGTTGCCGGCAACCCGGCGCAAGTGGTGCGGATGCGGTTTTCCGATGCGGATATTTCACGACTTCTGGCGTTGGCATGGTGGGACTGGCCCATTGACGCTATTGAGCGGGCGATCCCGGTGCTGGAGGCTGGAGATGTGGACGCTCTGGAACAGTTGGCGCCCGGCTGACGGGCTTGTGAATTTGCCGGAGCCGATCTGCGGGCTAGTGTCTTCAAAAAGTCGAGCGGAGCCTGGCCTATGCGTTTTCTGATTGCCCTTTTACTCCTGTTTTCGGGGCTGTCAGCCCACGCGCAGGAAGCCTGCGAGCAGCAGGTGCCCTGCCAATTGGGCGATCGCTCCTATCACGTGAAGGTGCCGGATGACTGGGACGGGGTAACGCCGATGCCCGTTATGCTTCACTTTCATGGCTGGATGCGGCAGGGAACACTGATTGTGAAGCATGGGCGCATTTCGGGCGCGACCCGGCGATCCGGCGTGCTGTTGCTTGCGCCAAACGGGCGCGGCAAGACGTGGGATTTCTGGGATGACAGCACCGATGATGTGGGGTTTGCCCTGCGGGTGCTGGAGGATGCAGCACAGCGCTATCCGATTGACCGCTCTCGGCTTTTTGTCTCAGGTTATTCCTATGGAAGTGCGATGGCGTGGCGTTTTGCCTGCGAGGCGGGCGAGACCGTTACGGCCTTGCTCGCCGTTTCCGGCACGTTGCGGCAAACGGAGGAGTGTTCAGCACCTGTTGATGTGCGCCATGTGCATGGGCTGCGCGATACAGTGATGGATTTCCCGATGGGGCCGGGCGGGGATGAGATGTATCCGGTGGCGCTTTGGCGGCGGCAAAACGGCTGCACCGAGGATGTGCAGGCTTTGGGAGAGTGGTCTGTGACCCGTCATGATACGTTCCGGCGCTACCTCTGGGAGGACTGCGCAAGTGGCAAGCCGGTAAGGTTGGATTTGCATGCGCGGGGGCATTTCATTCCGCGGGGTTGGATAAAGCAGCAACTGGATGAGCTTTTGGCACAGGGATCCTGAGGCTCAGTTCTGAGGCGTGAACGCGACTTTGATTGACTGATAAACGAGATCGAGCGTGGATTCCTGAGCCATCGTCTTGACGGCGAGCGTGCGGCCGGGACGCGCTTTCTCGGGATCATCTGTGAACGGGTGGGCGCTGTACCAGTTGCACACAGTCTCAGGCAGTCTGTGCTGGTGGCATCCGGCGATGATCAGGCCGAGATACCAATCGAAAGGCAGGATGTTATCCTCAGGCGCTGTAGCCTGATATGTGAACGCAACTCTCCGCCCCTCGTTTGTTCCGACGTGGCAGTGAGGGACACGCCGATACCCTTTGCCGACGCCCTCTGCGGCATCCAGGGCTTCAATTTCCAGATCCGGAACATCGAAGAGAACGCCGTTTGTTGTGGCCTGCGGCATCGGTAGTATTGTGGCCTTGCCGGAACCATCCATGCCCCGTTTGGCGAAGCGAACATGGTGATCCGTGAGGCTTGCTTTCGCCACAAGCTCCGCGCCCGGACAGCGCGATTTCAGGCGTGCTTTCAGCATGTTGGAGCCGTAGGCGAAGTAGAGCATCAGAAGGGTGCGGGATGGGCTTTGTGGATCTCGGCAATGCCTTCCATCACGTCCTCTGAGAGGATGATATCCTTCGCACTTACGGCAATCTCCAGCTGTGCCATGCTGGTGGCACCGATGATTGCGGAGGCCATGAAGGGGCGGGTGAGGCAGAAGGCGATGGCCATCGCGGATGGATCCAGCCCATGCTGCCTTGCGAGGGCCACGTATTTATCGGCAATCATGAGGGAGGTTTCGTTCTTGCGACTCATGCCCGGCTCCAGATCTGCGCGCGAGCCTTTGGGGATCGCGCCGCCCGAATATTTGCCGGAGAGGATGCCTGAAGCGAGCGGGGAGTAGGCGAGGAGGCCCACATCCTCGTGATGCGAAAGCTCTGCGAGATCGAGATCGAAGGGGCGATACATCATCGAGTACTCGTTCTGGATGGAGGCTATACGGGGCAAGTCGTGGGCTTCGGCAAGACGCAGATATTCCGCAGTACCCCAGGCTGTATCGTTGGAAAGGCCGATGGCGCGAATTTTTCCAGCATCGACCAGGCGCCCCAATTCGCCAAGAATATCAAGGGTTTCCTGCTCAATGCCCTTCGGCTGCTCGGAGGGTGTGTAAGCCCATTGGCGGCGGAAATGGTAGTGGCCGCGGTTGGGCCAGTGGAGCTGGTAGAGATCTATGTAATCCGTTTGCAGGCGCTTGAGCGAGCTCTCGACAGATTTTGCAATCTTGGTTGAGGAGATGGGACTACCATCCTGGATCCACTCTATGCCAACACCGCCGACCTTGGTGGCGAGGATCACCTCCTCGCGCTTGCGCCGGGATTTGAACCACGTGCCGATGATCTCTTCGGTACGGCCCTGCGTTTCCGGGCCGATCGGGATAGCGGGATAAAGCTCTGCGGCATCCCAGAAGTTGGCACCATGCGCGAGGGCATAATCCATCTGTTCGTGACCCTCGGCCTCGGTGTTCTGGTTGCCCCAAGTCATTGTGCCAATGCAGATTTCGGGCACCATGATGCCGGTGCGGCCAAGTGGATTGAGTTTCATGGGAGAAGCCTTTCAGGGAGCGTCGTCTGCTGTTGCTGACAGAATAGCGCAGCTTTGCTGAAAGGCCAGCCGGTTCAAAGCTGTGCGCGGACGATCTCCGCTATGCGCTCCGCGCCGAGGATCGGGGGGAGGATGGATTGAACTTTTCCCGCCTTATCCGTGACATAGAGGAAGCTTCCATGGGCGTAGACGGGATCGCCATAAGGTGTTTCGAAGAGAATCTCGCGCTCGATCTGGAAAACCCTGCGCAGGTCGGCAAGGCGATCTTCCGGGCCTGTGAGGCCGATCATTGCTTCGTGATAATCGGGCAGGGCGGTGGTCAGCTGCTCTGGCGTGTCATTTTCCGGATCTATGGTGATGAGGATCGGGGCGATCTGTTCGGCCTCCTCCGGCGTCAAGAGATCGAGCGCTTCGCCCATGGCAGGAAGGGCGACGGTGCAAATGCTCTCGCACTTGGTGTAGCCGAAGAAAATCAGCATCGGTTTGCCTGCGAAATCCGCCTCCGTCCGTGGGGTGCCGGACTGATCGATTAGCGCGAATTTCGGAGTGATATCAAGGAAGAAGGGGCTTTGGGCCGCCGCAGGAGCGGCGACCAGAAGGCAGGCAAAGAGTGTGCGGATCATTCAAACCATTCTTTCTTGAACGCCTCGTCCACCTCTGCACCGAGGCCGAGATATCCCTCCGCCTCGATCTGTTCGGCGATGCGGGGATCCTTGCGGAACCATGGGCCCTTTATGGCCTTGAGATCCGGGTTGGCGGCGTTCCAGTCCTTTGTCCATTTGTTGGCCTTGGTCCAGTCTTCGGTGCCGATCGCTCGGATGGTCTGGACCTGATAGAACTTGACCGGAGAGACCTCCGTGTCGCCCACGAGATTGCCATCCACCTCGACCATCTGGCCGCAGAAGGGTGCAAGCTCGTTTGCCGCACCGGTGAAGGCGGCCTGACTGTTTTTTGCCGCGAGAACAAGAGCTTGGTCCGCATCTCTCAGGATGCCAAGCTGGCGTTGGCCGCCGCCGCAATCGGCCGCGCAATCGCCTGTGAGCTCACAGAGGATATCGACGACCTTGCCGGTGAAAAGCGCCGGTTCTTCACCCGCGACCCCCCAGGCCTTAGCTTTGGAACCTTCGGAAAACTCACCCTCCGCGATTGCAGGGCTGGCGAGGAGTAGGGCTATGGCTGTGATATGTTTCATCATTATTTCGGCTTCGGAATTGCGAATGGCGGGACGATACCCCACTCATCGTGATTGGCGGTAATACCAGCGTTTTCAGTGACTTCGGCGACGATGATATAGTTGATGCCATCGCGCTGGTGCAGCTCTCCCTGGGCTGTGACGGTATCGGATTGCACATCCAGAATGGCCTTGGAGCCACTGGCACTTTCCGCGCCTTCCCATTTGAGGACCATGTAGACGGTGCCGTCTTCGGCCAGAACACCCACCGGAATGCCGCCTGCGGCGCACCACATTGCGCAGGTGTGATGGGCTGAGCCCACAACGCTTTCCGGTGGGCCCATGACGCCTGAAAAATAGCACCAAGTGTCGATGACTTCGCCCTTGATGCTCACCTGTTCCGCCGCGAAAGCGGGGGCGGGCAGGGTGAGAAGGGCTGCGATGGCAAGGTGTTTCAAAGGCGTCTCCCATGTCGTTTTTTTCAGGTTAACACGGAGAGTGCGGTACGCGCTTTCAGGATTTCGTGAAGGCTGGATTTGGTATGGGTTTGGTACCGGTTTGGGAGTGCAAAAATTCCGGCAGCGGAAAGCCGCCAAAGGTTAACGCATGCTCTTGAAAAACCGGCAAAAAGCCCAATCTGTTAGTCAGATTTAACCAAAAGGAGCGGTTCAGATGCAGTGCCCGATCGACGGCGAAACACTCGTGATTTCCGACAGAAGCGGGGTCGAGATCGACTACTGCCCGAAATGCCGGGGCGTGTGGCTGGATCGCGGCGAGCTGGACAAGATTATTGAGCGCGCGGCCGTTGCACCCGCGCCGCCCCCACCACCGCGACAGGATGATCGCGGATACGATGATCGGGGGTATGATGACGATTACCGCGGAGGTGGACGGCACCGCAAAAAGAAACGTGGTGGTTTTCTGGATGAGTTGTTCGACTTCTGATCGGCGTAAAACGAGCTGAAAACCTTGCCCTAAAAACACCTGAGGACCAAGCCGCAGGTGCCTTTTCTCTGGAATGTTGGGAACGCGAGTCCTAGATCGTTGTTAGGCTCTTGAGCGTATTTTCGGCTTTCAGAAGATGCTTGTAGTCGAGGTCTTGGCTAAAAAAGCCATTGGTGAAGAACTCTTTACTGAAAAGCGCCTTGTAGGCTTCATCAATTGCATCCTCGATTTTGCCACCCGGCTGGTTGATTTTACCACGATCGCCGGAACTTATGACAAAGGCATTCGGTTTCAACGCCGACGGATATTTAGGATCGCTTGGCAGTACGTCGACGGAACGCCTAGGACCATTGGATTGTGCGCCGGTATAAGGATTCCACGAATAGTTTTGAACGAAATCGCTATTGAGCAGGAGGGTCATGAAAAACCCAAGAAGCAGATTTTTTTCAAGTTTATCCGTGTCCAACATTTCTGGTGCGGTCATGATTTCTTTTCGAGCAGCCAGTTCATTGGCGGCTGCCGTTTTTTCTGCATCGCTTTTTGCTGCGTCCTGATCGACCGAGTAAATATATTCGCGTGCAGCCAGAAGGGGCTTGTGCACTTCCATTTCCAGCATTGCACTGGCCTCTGTGACATTATTTGGCAGGCGTGCGCCGGTTGTGGAATCCAACCGTGCGGCGAGACCGGTTTTTCCGGACTTCTTGAGTTGGGTTTTGACTTCCGGCCAGAGATTACCAAATACCCGTTTTCCGGTGGTGCTGTTATAGGCTGCTGTCATCGCTGTGCCAGTTGATTTGAGCAGCTTGTTCATCATGTTCTTGCTGGTCGTTATGGGCACTGTTTTAGCTGCGGAGCTTCTGATCGTACTCGGAAGAATGAGCTGCACAGGTTTGGTCGCGTTCGGAGCGATAATGCGGCTCGCCGTTCCTCCTGTCGTCGCGACGGCAGCCCCGCCAACACCCGCAGTGGCAACACCGGCCAGGACGACGAGCCCTATGAAAATCATATCGGCAAGAAATGCGTCGCTCTTCTTTTGATCATCCAGCGCCTTTTCGTACACATCATGTGCGCGGCTGAAAGCAAGCTGATAGGGGCGAATGATATTCTGATCGTATTGTGTGCCCACATGCAGGGTGTGCGTGAACAATCCTCTAAGATCCGAATTTTCTATCTTGTATTGCGGCATTCGAGAAGCTCCCCCAAGTCGAACGATGAAATGTATCTTTGTGGTTATCGTGTGTAGCTGATTGGAACACGGATTAATCGAGACGATAGAGGCGTCGAACACTGCCGAAACTCTGACAGCGATGTTTACAGATATTGTGACACCAGCGAGTTTGCACTCCCCTGCGCAACGGTCAAGCCAAAGTGCCCTGGTTTGACGTTGATATCGCGATTTTTGAACGTAGGCGGCTCGAAAGCCCGCCTGACCGGAGAATGGCGCCCGACTCAGTCACAATTGAAACTGATCTGCCAGCGATTGTTCCGCACGAAGACATTGGCCTTCTGCATGTCCAACGTCTTCTTGCCAGCAAGAGTTATGGAGCGCCCGCCCGACCATTGCAGGGACTCGTCTTTGGCCTTGGCAAAGACCCACATCTGATCACTGTCGGCGAAAACGGTTTTGCCGCTGCTTCGGATGGAAAAGCTTTCGTCCGGCTTTATTGTCCAATATGCATTGGAGCCCCGAAGGCCGCCGTTATTGCGATATGCGAGCCAGACGTCGATGGTCTTGTTGCAGGTATTGGCGAACTGGACCTGCCTGAGAGGAAGGCGAGGATAGTTCTGATCGGGATTGCTGTTGCGCGGGGTAGATTTCTTCTGGTTGTTGGGATCACAGTTTTTGGAAAGTGCGCAAAGAAGTGCGGCGGCCGCGCTTAGCCCGTCCACTACATTTTCGGCCTCCTGCTTCCGGCTCTGGTCGGTCGTCAGAAGCTTGCCCGGGCTGACCCAAAGCACCTCTCCCTTCCGGTCGCCCTCAAGGATTTCGATCATCACTTTTCCACCACCCTTTTTGAGGACAAGGGCACTGGGGTTTGTGAACTGGAACGAGACATCCAGCTCATATCGCTGGCCTTCGCGGATAATGCTGTAGTCTGCGCTGAGGGTTGGATGAGCAATCAGAAGCAGTATTGTGAGTGTTGAAATAAGTCTGCGCATGGAAACCCCACTAAGAATATCGAAAATATTCTCAAGTGTGGCTGCATTTAGACCGCGCAAATAAAATCGAGTCCAAACTGTAAATTTTTTACCAAATGTCCTGGATTTTCCTGCAGCAGGTTAGTTTGGCGGCGCTTCAGATGTCGAGTTCTTGGACGAAGCGGGCGTTTTCCTGGATGTACTGGAAACGGGCCTCCGGCTTCTTGCCCATCAGGCGCTCTACAAGGTCGGCTGTTTCGCCTGGCTGAAACTCATCGATGTTCACCTTGATCAGCGTGCGGGTGGCCGGGTTCATCGTGGTGTCCTTGAGGTCCTTGGCGTTCATCTCGCCGAGGCCCTTGAAGCGGGAGATCTCTATCTTGCCGCGCGCGCCGAGGCCGGTTTCCAGCAAGCGATCCTTCTCCTCATCATCCATCGCGTAGACGGATTTTGCCCCTTGCGTCAGGCGGTAGAGGGGCGGGCAGGCGAGGTAGAGGTGGCCCTGATCGATCAGGGGACGCATCTGGGTGAAGAAGAATGTCATCAGAAGTGCCGCGATATGAGCACCGTCCACATCCGCATCGGTCATGATGATGACCTTGTCGTAGCGAAGGTCCTCTACGTTGAAGCGGGTGCCGAGGCCAACGCCGAGCGCTTCGGAGAGATCCTTGATCTCCTGATTGGTGGTGAGTTTGGAACTGGCGGCCCCCAGCACGTTCAGGATCTTGCCGCGCAGGGGCAGGAGGGCCTGATTGCTGCGGTCTCGCGCGGCCTTACCTGAACCACCCGCGCTGTCGCCCTCCACCAAGAAGATCTCCGTGCCTTCGCGGGCGCTGGTGGAGCAATCGACGAGCTTGCCGGGAAGGCGGTGCTTCTTGGTGGCGGTCTTGCGCTGGGTTTCCTTTTCCTGCTTGCGGCGGAGGCGTTCTTCGGCCTTGAGGACAAGGTAATCGAGGATGGCACCTGCGGATTTGGTATCGGAGGCGAGCCATGTATCGAAGCGGTCGCGGACGGAGGTTTCCACCAGTTTGGCGGCTTCCTGTGTGCTGAGCCGGTCTTTCGTCTGGCCGACGAAAGCGGGCTCTGCGATGAAGACGGAGATGAGGGCGGAGCCGCCGGATTGCACATCATCACGTGTGATCAGCTGGGCCTTCTTGAGGCCTGTGAGTTCGCCATAGGCCCGGATACCCTTGAGGATCGCGGCCCAGAAACCTGTTTCGTGGGTGCCGCCTTCGGGCGTGGGGATGGTGTTGCAATAGCTGGAGACAAAGGCATCACGCATCGGTGTCCAGTTGACGGCCCATTCTACGGAGCCGACTGTGCCGGGGTTGCGGTCTGCGAAGCTGACCTTGCCTGCAAAGGGCTTGTCCGCATAAGTGCTGGCGCCTTCGAGGCGCTCAGACAGATAATCCGACAGGCCGCCGGGGAAGTGGAAGACGGCCTCTGCAGGGGTTTCATCCCTGATGGTTTCCGGGGCCGCTTTCCAGCGGATTTCGACGCCCGAGAAGAGGTAGGCCTTGGAGCGGGCCATTGCCATAAGGCGGGCGGGTTTGAAGCGGGCAGAGGTGCCGAAGATCTCGGCATCCGGGTGAAAGGTGACGGTGGTGCCACGCCGGTTGGGGGCAGCGCCGATTTCCTGAAGCTTGCCTTGCGGGATGCCCCGCGAGAATTCCTGGGCGTAGAGCTTGCGGTCTCGGGCAACCTCTACGCGAACATGATCGGAGAGGGCGTTGACGACGGAGATGCCGACGCCATGGAGGCCACCCGATGTCTCATAGGCTTTGCCGGAGAATTTGCCGCCGGCGTGAAGCTCGCACAGGATCACCTCCAGCGTCGAGCGATCCGGGTATTTGGGGTAGGGATCCACGGGGATGCCGCGACCATTATCGCGGATCGTGACGGAGTAGTCGGCGTGAAGCTCCATCTCGATGCGGGTGGCGTGGCCTGCCACGGCTTCGTCCATCGAATTGTCGAACACCTCGGCCACGAGGTGGTGGAGCGCGCGATCATCGGTGCCGCCGATATACATGCCGGGGCGCAGGCGGACGGCCTCCAGCGGATCGAGATGTTCGATGGAGCTGGCATCGTAGACGTCACTCTTGGAAGGGCTGCCGCTGCCCGCAAACATATCCTCCGCCTTTTTCAGGCGGTTGCTTTTCTCGGGTACTGCTGCATTTTCGGGCTCGGCTGGATCACCAAACATATCATCGGCCATTCGTTGGGCCTCCGTTCTCGGGCTGCTCTTTTGGGTATATTATGGCAGAGCGGGCGAGAAGGGAACAAGATGTTGTATGCATTTGGGTGGATTGTTTGCATGTATCGGCCGAAGCGAGAGGGTATTTGGCACGGTGCGCGCCAAAAAATGATTGGAATTTGGCAGCTTAGGGTTTTCCTGATGACCGCGAGGCGATAGTGGAGAGAGGAGCTCCCCCAAAAGGCCCTTTCCAAATGAATTTTCCAAAGTTTTCGACCCTGGTGGTAACCTTTGCTCTGGCCGCCGGGCCAAGCCTTGCCGGGCCGGTTTACGACACGTCTTTCACCTATTTCGCGCGGGACAATGTGGGGGGGACGGATAACGATATAATCCGCAACACAACGGGCCTGACCTTCAACGATGGTGGTGAGGGGAGCCGCTTCACGCTTTCCCTAGGTGTGCGGAACAGCTTTTTTGACGGCGATTATCCGGTGGATGTGCAGGTGGAGGCGCTGCGCTTTCGCCAGTGGAGGACCTCTACGGTTGGGATCGGTGGGCGGATCGGCGGCTTTGATGGTGGCGAGTTTTCTGTTGAAGCCATGGGCTACGGGATCCGCGAATGGGGTGATTTTACCGGGCGTGGGGTGATTGGCCTGCAGGCCGTGACAGGAAATGATGCGTTTGCAGACGGGCGGAATGTGGGTGCCTTCGCTGTGGGCGAGATCAGTTACTATCCGTTTGATCCGCTGGCCTTTCGGGCCGCTGTGACAGTGGATGATATTGACGCGCTTGCCACTGTAGGGGCCGAGTTTGCGGTGCCCCGCTTGCCCGTTTCGTTGTTTGCCGATTGGACATTGGCGCTGAACCGGTATCGGAATGATCAGTACTACAACGATTTTTCGTTCGGCATCCGGATCGCCAGCCCGTTCAACAGCCTTCAGGAACGGGACCGGGTGAGCCAGATGCGGGCGCTTTCACGGCCTGTGGATCCGCAGTAGTCGGACAGGTTCGCAGGCTGACGCATCCGGAGGTGGGGGCGTGCCTTTGGGTAGGGTAATCGTAGTGTCGACGACCTTGCTCTTCCGGTGAGCAGCCCAATGAGCTATTCGCTCACAGTAATTTGCAGGCACCCGTGACGAGGTATGTATTGGTTGCAATTTAGGGGTGCGAAACGAGCTCAGGGACACAGCTTCCGTAAAATTAGGTGCGAGCCGGAGAGTGTCTGCCTGCGGGGGCATCACATGTCGGATCATCTCAGTGTATGATGCCAAGTTCTTGAAATTCTGGCCAAGATGCTGCCCTCAGCAAAGCGCCAGCCCAATGAGGCGGATAGGTGCTGCCCGGCGGCCTGCGGCCCGGATTCCGGGCAAGTAGCGCCGATGCATAATTCTCGCGGGGAATACTGAGCTTGTGTCGGGTAACGAATGGGTCGTTTCCCGTTTGATGGCCCGAAAACCGGCGTCCGGGGCTTTCGGGCCATCTTTAGTGATCAGTTTTTGACCGCGAGAACCGAACGATCAAATTCCGGGGCGGCTTCCAGCTCTTCGCGGGAGGCGTTGATCACGAGCTGACGCTCGTCATTTTCGTTCATGCGCCACTGGAGTTTGTTCATGGAAACGGCCACATCCTTCTCACCGAGACCGAGGAAACCACCCACACCCACGATCACAGCTGCGACACGGCCTTCCTTGGTCATGACGATATCGTTCACGTCGCCGATGCTCTCCGCATTGTCGTCGGGCGATGTGTAGATCATTGCGTTGATCAGGTTGTTGGCTGTGAGCATGTCGGGGTTCGCTTCATAGAATCCCAAATCGGAGGCCAGCGCGTCCGGATCCGGCACGAAGATCGCCATCTTGTCGGCATGGCCATCTGCAAAGGCGGTTGAAGCAAAGCTGAGGCTTGCGAGCGCGGTTGTAGCAATAATAATCGATTTCATATTATAGTCCTCCAGTGGATGTTTTGTTCACAAGCCCGTCTCGTGGTTGTTTGCAAATGACACGAGGCGGGCACCCATTGAACGCGCAATGGGTGTGGAAGGTTCCGTGGAGGTTAGGTGTTATTTGGGGCAGAGCGCCGACTTCAGGCGCTTTCCACCAATTCCGTCTTTATCTCGACTTCGTTTTCCAGCGTGCGGTGCACGGGGCATTTATCCGCAATTTCAAGAAGACGTGTGCGCTGCTCCGCATCAAGAGGGCCGGTGAGTGTGATGCGGCGGTGGAACTGGTCGATCTTGCCATCGGTTGTCTGGCAATGTTCGCAATCGGACGCGTGGATCTTGTCGTGCAGGATATCGACATGCACGTTTTCCAGCGGCCATTTCTTGCGGCGTGCATACATGCGGATCGTCATCGACGTGCAGGCACCGAGACCGGCGGAGAGGAACTGGTAGGGCGACATGCCCGCATCCGTGCCGCCGAAGGCCTTGGGTTCATCCGCGCGGACGAAATGGCGAGGGCCAGCGGAGATGTGCTGGAGAAAGCCTTTGGGATCGACTTCCGAGACGCGCACTACGCCTTCGGGCGCGCCGATGGGCGCTGCGGGCGGTGTGATCTTGAGATAGCGGCGCACCCAGGCGGCGATAACCTCCGCCGCGTAATCCGCATCGCGGGGGCGGGTGAGGAGGTGATCGGCATCATCAAGCGTTACGAAACTCTTGGGGTGCTTGGCGGCTAGGAAGATCTCGGAGGCGTTCTCAATGCCGACCGTATCATCAATGGGGGAGTGGAGGACGAGGAGCGCCTTGCCCATCGCCTGTATGGCGGGTGTGAGTTCCGAGCGGGCGATATCATCAAGGAAGGCTTTGCGGATGGTAAAGGGGCGGCCCGCGAGGGCCACCTCCGCCTCGCCCACGGCCTCGATTTCCGGGAGGGCCGGGGCGAATGTGTGGGCGACATGGGCGGGATCGGCGGGCGCGCCGAGTGTGACGACGGCCTTCACAGTGGGCAGATCGGGGGCGGCTTTCAGCACGGCGGCACCACCGAGGGAATGGCCGATAAGGACTGTGGGGGCGTGGCCGCGTGCATCGAGGGCCGCAGCGGCGTGAAGGAGATCATCGACATTGGAAGAGAAGTGCGTGTTCGCAAACTCGCCATCCGAATGGCCGAGCCCGGTGAAATCGAACCGCAGGACGGCGATGCCCATGGCTGCGAGGCGCTGGGAGATGCGACGGGCGGCTGGGATATCCTTGGAGCAGGTGAAGCAATGCGCAAAGATCGCGGTGGCGAGATGCGCACCCTCGGGCATGTCGAGCCTTGCGGCCAGATCGTGGCCTGAATGGCCTTTGAATGTGAGCTTCTCCGTGGGCATGGGGCCTGTCTCCGTTCCTGTGTGTTGCGCTCATATGGGACGGAGGGGTGTTACGCTTCAATGAAGAAGGCCGTGATGTCGCAGAGACGTGAGAGTTGTGACAGATATGGTGTGTTGCGGGCCGGAAATTCCCGGCCCGCAACGGGTTGGTTGGGTCGTGTTACCGGATCCAGACCTCGACGCGGCGGTTGATCCGGCGTCCATCTACATCTTCGTTGCAGGCCACGGGCGAAAGCTCTCCGTAGCCCAGCTGCGAAAGCTTGACGTTGCTGAGAACTTCAGAAGACAGCTGGTTTGCCACGGCGGAAAGCACGGAAGCCGAGCGTCCGACAGAGAGCCGGGCATTGGCCTCGAAGGAGCCGACCGAATCCGTGAAGCCGACGAACAGCACCTCTGAGGGGCGGTTTTCTGTGATGTAGTTGGCGATACGCCGCACATCATCCCGCGCCCGCACATCCAGCCTGCTGGAGCCGAGGCTGAAGCGGAAGGTGGAGGAGAGCCTTCTGGATGAGACCATATCCAGCAGGAGGTTGCGCATGATGCCAAGCTCGAACGCATCCGTGGTGGATTTGATGAGTTCCTGCGTGCGTGTGGCACCACTGTTCTCATTCTCGACCACAACGGAGAGATCGTTGAAACCGGCTTTCTGGACCAGCCCGTCAATCTCGTCGCCATCGAGATAGTCAAGGAACTCCTGCGCTTTCTCGCCCACGGACGCGCGGTTATAGGCATAGAAGCGGCGCTGAAGGAGGTATTCCTCTGTCTTGATCGAGAACTCGTTGGCGGCATTGATGATCCCACATTGCGACTCGATGGGAACAGCCTTGGTTCCGCGCTGGTTGGTGTAAGGCACCACGCCGATACCGTTCGGGTCGGCCGCAATCTTGGAAGTCAGCTCGCGCATCGTCTGGATGACAGTTACATCATCACCCAGTTCCTCATCGGCAGGCTCCAGCACCATTTCCTCCACATAGTGGAAGGCGGCGTTGGCGTTATCGAACGAGTAGACGTTGATCGGCGCGTTCGGCCCCCCGAGCTCGGACCAGTTTGTGATCTCGCCGGAGAAGATGAGGGGGAGCTGTTCGGCCTTGATGCGGTTGATCGGATTTTCCTGGGAAACGGCAGCGACAAGGCCTTCCACCGCGATCACACGTTCCTGACCCACGGAAGTGATCACACCGCCACCGCCTTCAGCAACTTCTTCGATATCGTCTTCTTCGGCGGGCTCATCGAGGAAGATGATTTCGACATCGCCTTCAGCGAGTTCTTCGATCGCATCTTCTTCTTCCGCAATCACAACGCTGTAGGCCAGAACAGGCTCATCGTCATCGTTTCTCAGGACGATACTTATGATGTCGTCCTCGCCCTCTTCCTCTTCTTCGCCCTCGGCGCTGTCTCCATCATCATCATCGTCGTCATCATCATCTTCGCGTGGGCCACCTGGAAGGGGACGGCCGATTTCTTCGGGAAGTGGCGCGCCCGCGCTATCCAGAGCCTCGACATTCGCATCGTACTCAGCAGCAATACCCTGTGCGATCACAGGCAGAAGCTGATCGGCAATGCCAGCTGAGGCCACCATATTTACGGCATAATCAAACTCAAGATCGACATCATCATCGTCGTCTGATTCATCGGGGCAACCTTCGCCCTCACAGAGAAACTGCTCTCCGTCCACCCGGATCTGGCCGATGGAGGTTTGAACCAGAAACACACCATCTTCTTCGGATATCAGCTCACCCACGATGCGTGCATTGCCATCGCGTGATGTAAGGGCGACCTGATCTGCGAAGGCCACTCCTGCGCTGAATGCCAAAGAAATAAGCGCTGTGCTTGTTGTAAGAGCGGTTCGCACCGCCTGCAATTTCAGACAACCAGCCTGAGCTGAACCTGACCTGTACATAGAGAACTCCAAAAAAAAACAACCCCACCGAAGATCGACAGTAAGAATGTTACAAAAAATTGTCCAACAGATTAAAAATATTTTGTCTGTATTTGTACAGTTCGGTGAAGTTTGCTGTCTCCCAAGGCCACCTGACATTAAGGTAAAAGGGGCAGCGGATCAGTTTCCAAGTAAAGTTGGATCCCACGGATATGTGGTCAGGTTTTCTGGCCCGGCTTCAGTAACAAGCACCTGATCTTCAAGTTTGATCGAGAAATCGCCACCGTCACGCGATGTAAGGACTTCAACGCAAAACACCATGCCGGGCTGAACTTCATAGTCGAATGCGCCCTCCACAAATTGATCGGGATAGGCGATCAGCGGCCATTCATCGCAGAGGCCGACGCCATGGAACTTGCAGCCATATTTCAGGCGCTGGTATTCCGGCGGCAGGTGGTGACCCTTTTGCGTGAGATCGGTAAAGGGCGTGCCGGGCTGGAGGAGGGCCATGTTGGTCTGGATATGCTCCACACTCATTCTGTAATCGCCGATCATATCCGGGCGCGGTGCGCCATCGCCGATCCACCATGTGCGGGAGATATCGGCGCAGATGCCGTAGGGGCCGATCAGATCCGTATCGAAGGCGAGGATTTCGTTGTTTTGGAGAATGCGGGGGCCGCATTCCTGAAACCACGGGTTGGTGCGAGGGCCGGTGGAGAGGAGGCGTGTTTCGATCCATTCGCCGCCGCGCTTTATGTTCTCCGCATGGAGGACGGACCAGATTTCATCCTCCGAGAGACCTGGGGCCGCAGCCTCATGCATGGCTTTTACCGACGCTTCGCAGGCGTGCATGGCGCAGCGCATGGCGAGGATTTCGTCCGGGCCCTTGATGGCGCGCGTGTGCTCCATGACTTCCTCGCCTTCCTCGATGGTCAGGCCTTCAGCTTCCAGCGCGCGGAGGCCGTGCACGAGGATCTTGTCCACCGCGAGGCGTTTTTCGCCGCCACAATGTTCGCGGAGGACGCTTGCAACCTCGGCTCCGAAAGTTTCAGCCGCCTGTTTCGTCGTATCGCCGCGCGCGAAATAGTACATTGACGCGCCGGAGCGGGTTTCACGGACGAGCGGATTGAAATCGGCGAGGAACGGCGCGTTCTTGTAATCCCAGAGGATCATGTAGCCATTTGCCATCACAAGGCAGGCGCGGAACGGATTATGGGTGTTCCAGATCTGCATGTTGGTCGTGTCGGTTGCGTAACGGATGTTGAGCGGATCGAAGAGGAGGACGCCCGCGAGGCCGCGCTGGTTGATCTGTTGGGTGAGCCGCGTGAGGCGGTATTGGCGCATCGCGGCAAGGTTCGGTGGCGTGAGGCCTGCCGCGGCCCATTCTTCAAACGCCAGTTGCGTTGGCCCGATTTCCACGCGATCAGGATCCAGTGGGGTGCCGTCCGGGCGGCTTTTTGCGGGATCTATCTTGCGGATGTCGGCGTAATGCTGGTTCATGGTGCAACCCTTTCGGAGTGAGTTTCACGGGCGATTGAGGGGGCAGGCGCGTTCAAAATCGCCATCGGCGGCGTCGTTTTTGAGCGAAGGATGAGGGTGGTGCAGGTGTGATTTCAGGGCTGAGGCAGGCGGTTTTTGCCCTTGTTTTGCTGGTGGCAGGCGGGATTGCTGCTGGCTTTTTCGGGGAAGTGCATCCGGCGGGGGACTCGCTGGCGGCCTTTCGCGGGCACTTCGTGCTGGGCGTTTTGGGGCTTGGGGTTCTGGCGATCTTGCTGCGGGGATGGGTTGCATTGGGTGCGGCTGTGATCGTGAGTGGCGGCGCGATTGTGGGGAGCGCTGCCGTTCTTTTCCCAGAGGAGGAAGCGGTGCGGGAAGACCTGCGCCTTTACAGCCAGAACCTGCGATTTACGAACCGGGAAACGGCGGCGGTGATGCAGGCGATCCGCGATTTTGATGCGGATATCGTGGTGCTTCAGGAAGTATCCTCCGTCACCAGGCCTGTCTTTGATGTTTTGTCCTATGAGTATCAGGTGGCGGAGTTCTGTCCTTTCGGCGGCGTCGGCGGCGTTGCGGTGCTTTCCCGGCTGCCGCTGGCGGGGCCTGTGGACTGCGCACGGGGGCAGGGGTTTTTGCTTGTGCCGATTGTAACGGAGGTGGGGCCGATAAGCTTTGGCTCCGTGCATCTGCCCTGGCCCTGGCCGCACCGGCAGCCCGAGCAGGCGGCAAAGGTGGCCCGGCTGGTGGAGCGCCGGGCAGAGCGGATGATCCTGGCCGGGGATTTCAATATGGCACCCTGGGGCCACAGCGTGCAGAGCATTGCCGCGGCGAGTGATACCCGTGTGGTGCCGGGGCTGCGGCTGAGCTTTCAGCGGCCCGACATCTGGCCGGGCCTGCCGCTTGATCATGTGCTGGTGCCGGAGGGTGTGGACGCACGTTCCGAATTGCTCGGTCTGTTCGGTTCGGATCATCATGCGATTGGAACTGTGCTATCCTTGGGACGGTAACATCGGAGGTATTGCATGCGTATCTGGACATTTGCGCTCTTGATGGGGGTGATGCTGGCCGGGAGCGCGGGACTTGCGCAGCCGATCTCTCAGGCGGAGCTGAAAGCCCTGATCGAGAGCGAAGGCTCCAACGTGGCACCGGAGAGCCGCACGGTGGTGACGGTGGAGGAGTGCATCATCCAGATCGACGTCTATCGCCCGTATCAGGCAGCGCCGGACGATCTTTGGTCTTCCTTCCGGGCTGATATTCAGGGGATCACCATGCCGGTGGCGGATGCGGAAACCGGAGACCGGTTTCGATATACTGAGGATATAGGCGGAGCGGAGCCGCCGATCGCCTTCCTGTTCTTCCAGATGCAGCCACCCTTTCTGGCCCGGCACGAGCAACCGCTTTACCGCAATCCGGAGCCGCCTTTCACACCTTCGCCCCGGGAGGGAGCGCTGGAATATGTGTATCAGGAGCGCACGGATTTCTTCGTGATCCAGTATGATCAGGCAAACCCGCGAAAATCGCGCCGCTTTACTACGGCGCTGATGCAGTATCGGCGGGAGTTTTGTCTGGTTCTCTCTTGATCGCATCCTGAAAGGCGGAAACTCTTGTCTGCCCTATAGAGTGTTGATACGGAGAGTTCTTTCGAGCCATTACAGAGTGGGATGGATGCACGATGGACACTGGATTTCGATTTTGGACGGACATCTTCAAACCGACCCCGGAAGAGGCCGATGAAGATGACCCGGAGATAAACCCCGGAGTGTACGCGCGCGAACTGGCTGACTTCATGATCAGGAAGCTCGGCGAAAAGGGGGTGAGTGTTCGCCATCAGATCGTCGAGGATTGGGGACATTGGCTTGAGGTAGAACATGAAGGCGACTTCAGCCTCGCTTTGAGTTGTTCATCGATTGATCAATTTGGTTCGGGCGCAGAGCCGGATTATGCGGATGAAAGGGAACACGGTATCTATGTCTCTCCCAGAACACCATTCATCAGGAAATGGTTCTTCAAGAAGATTGAAGTTGAAGAGGGAGTCGCGCGGTTGGGTGGTTTGGTATGGGAAATCTTAACAGCCGAAAGTGCGCTTAAGGATGTTTATGTCGAAGAGCGGGATCAGAAATCCATAGATCCGCCTGAAGATATACTACTACGTCGCGAACCAGAAGAAGCGGGCAGCTTGTAGATCAACTTCGAGCCGAAAGTTCACGCGCTCTGCATATGCGCATTTTACTCTGCAAAGCGCGCGCCCCGGATAACCGGGGCGCACACTTATTGCGTTCAGCAGCTGTAATACATCTGGAATTCGACGGGGTGGGGTGTGTGCTCGAACGCATACACTTCTTCCCATTTCAGTTCCATATAGCCTTCCAGCTGATCCTTGGAGAAGACATCGCCTGCCAGAAGGAAGGCATGGTCCTCTTCCAGCGAGGTCAGCGCTTCGCGGAGGCTGGCGCAGACTGTGGGAATTTCGGCCAGTTCCTCGGGCGGCAGATCGTAAAGATCCTTGTCGTTGGAGGGGCCGGGATCGATTTTGTTGGTGATGCCGTCGAGGCCCGCGAGAAGGAGGGCGGCAAAGCAGAGATAGGGGTTCGCCGCCGGATCGGGGAAGCGGGCCTCTACACGTTTTGCCTTGGGGCTTTCGGCCCAGGGAATGCGCACGCAGCCCGAGCGGTTGCGGGCGGAATAAGCGCGCAGAACCGGTGCCTCGAAGCCCGGGATCAGGCGTTTGTAGCTGTTGGTGGCCGGGTTGGTGAAGGCGTTGAGCGCTTTCGCGTGCTTTAGGATACCACCGATGAACCAGAGTGCCTCTTGTGAAAGGTCGGCATATTTGTCACCCGCGAAGAGGGGTTTGCCGTCCTTCCAGATGGACATGTTCACATGCATCCCCGTGCCATTGTCGCCTGCAATGGGCTTTGGCATGAAGGTGGCGGACTTACCGTAGGCGTGGGCCACGTTGTGGATCACGTATTTATACTTCTGAAGCTCATCCGCCTGTTTGGTGAGGCTGTCGAAAATCAGGCCAAGTTCGTGCTGGCAGGACGCCACCTCGTGGTGGTGCTTGTCCACCTTCATGCCCATCCGCTTCATCGTGGACAGCATTTCCGAGCGGAGATCGGTGGCCGCATCGGTGGGGTTTACCGGGAAGTAGCCGCCCTTGACGCCCGGACGGTGGCCCATGTTGCCCATCTCATAGTCGGTATCGGTGTTCCACGACGCATCGGCAGCATCAACTTCGTAGGATACCTTGTTGATCGAATTGGAGAATTTCACATCGTCGAAGAGGAAGAACTCCGCTTCCGGGCCAAAATAAGCGGTATCGCCGATGCCGGAGGATTTGAGGTAGGCTTCGGCGCGTTCGGCTGTCGAACGCGGGTCGCGGGCATAATCTTCGCCTGTGTCCGGCTCCACAATGGAGCAATGGAGGCAGAGCGTTTTCTCGGCGTAGAAGGGATCAAGATAAGCGGAGTCCGCATCCGGCATCAGCTTCATGTCGCTTTCGTTGATCGCCTTCCAGCCGGCGATGGAGGAGCCATCGAACATGAAGCCTTCTTCCAGGAAGTCCTCGTCTACCTGATCGGCCACCACGGTGACGTGCTGGAGCTTGCCGCGCGGATCAGTGAAGCGGATATCCACATAATCGATATCCTCTTCCTTGATCATGGCAACTACGGATGCGTTGTCAGTCATCTTTACCTGTCCCTATTGTTGTGGCTTGGGTTCGAGAGGGCGCAGCCTGCGCGCCACGTGGCGAGGCGGCCCGATCTGTTGAAAGGATTAAAGCGCGTCCGGCCCGTCTTCGCCGGTGCGGATGCGAATGGCGTGGGAGATATCGGAGACGAAGATCTTGCCGTCGCCGATCTTGCCGGTCTTGGCCGCACCTATGATTGCCTCGATGGCTGAATCGACCAGATCGTCACCGATGACGACTTCGATCTTCACCTTGGGGAGGAAATCCACGACATATTCAGCACCGCGGTAGAGTTCTGTATGGCCTTTCTGACGGCCAAAGCCCTTGGCTTCTATCACGGAGAGGCCTTGCACGCCGATCTCCTGCAGGGCTTCTTTGACCTCATCGAGCTTGAAGGGTTTGATAATGGCTTCAATCTTTTTCATTTTTGCTCCCCATGTGGTACCGGTTCCGGCCCTGACATCTCTGGTCTGCGCGAGAAAACACTTCAGGCCCGGGGATGCCAATGGGTAGAGTAATGGGAACAGCGGCTGTTATTGGATTTTTGCATTTCTGCCTATTTTTTGTGCAGTTTGGTGGGCCGGTGAGCGGGAAGAGGGCGGGGCGATGACGGAGCTTTTGACAGCGGCGCAGATGCGAGCGTTTGAACAGGCGGCAATCGAGAGTGGCTCGGTAACCGGGCTGGAACTGATGGAGCGGGCCGGGCAGGGCGTGGTGGAGGCCATTCTGGAATGGCAGCCGGAGCTGGCGGAGACGGCGCACCGGGCGGTTGTGCTGTGCGGGCCGGGGAACAATGGCGGCGACGGCTTCGTTGTGGCGCGACTGTTGAAGGAGCGAGGCTGGGAGGTCGAGGTTTTTCTCTATGGGGAGGAGAAGAAGCTGCCGCCGGATGCTGCGGAGAACTGTCGGCGGTGGCGGGAGTTGGGTGAGGTTCTCGACTACGGGGAAGGTGGTGGCAATGCCTATGCTCAAATGAGTCATTGTGACCTTGTGGTCGACGCTCTGTTCGGGACTGGGGTGAGCAGAGCCCTTGAGGACTATGCACTTCAAACTGTAAGTCATGAGGTGTTTGACGATGGGCTGTGGTGGACGGAAGAAGAAGTCGGTCCGGTGATCGTGGCGATCGATGTCCCTTCCGGATTGTGTTCGGACAGTGGGAGACATTTGGAAGCACTGGACGACAGTAGGCAATGCGGGAGAGCGACAGCTCACTTAACGGTTACCTTTCACAGTGCAAAAGTTGGCCACTTCATTGGGTCCGGGCCAGCACTCTGCGGTGCTTTGAAGATGGTGGATATTGGTCTGCCGCGTGCTGAAGACAAGGACGATCCATGGGGACGAGTTGATGCAAAAACGGTAAGGCGCGTGGGATCGCCAACAGAACGTAGCGGTACAAGAACCCGCCTTCGCAAAAGTGGTATCGGACGCAGCCAGACGCATAAATACACCTACGGCCACGCACTGATTTTTTCTGGGAGTGTTGGAAAAGGGGGAGCCGCACGGCTTGCTGCCCGCGGAGCACTGCGTATCGGCGCGGGGCTGGTGACGGTTGGATGCCCGCCGGGAGCCTTGCAGGAGAATGCGGCGCGACTGGATGCGATCATGCTGCGGTCGATCAAGGATGCCGAGACGCTTCGGGCAATTTTGGTAGATGCGCGGATCAATGCGCTTTGTCTTGGGCCGGGGATGGGTGTTGGGGCGCGGACGCGGGAGATGGTTTTTGCGGCTTTGGAGGGTGGCGGCTCGGATGGTGGGCATATTGCCCACCCTACGCTGCGGCGGGCGGTGGTTCTGGACGCGGATGCCTTGACCTCTTTTGCGGATGCGCCGCGGGAGCTTTTCGAGGCGTTGCACAGCAATTGCGTGTTGACGCCGCATGGCGGGGAGTTTGCGCGGCTTTTTCCGGATATCGCGGAGAGGCTCGCCGCGCCCGCCACCAAGGGCCCGGCCTATTCCAAGGTGGATGCGTGCCGGGAAGCGGCGGCGCGCGCGGGGTGTGTGGTGCTGCTCAAGGGCGCGGATACGGTGATCGCTTCCCCGGATGCACGATGTTCGATCAATTCGGCGCATTACGAGCGCGCGTCACCTTGGTTGGCCACGGCGGGCTCGGGGGATGTCCTTGCCGGGTTCATCACCGGACTGCTGGCGCGCGGGTTTGCGCCGCATGCGGCGGCAGAGACGGCGGCCTGGCTGCATGTGGAATGCGCACGGAAGTTCGGGCCTGGCCTGATTGCGGAAGACCTGCCGGAGCAGTTGCCCGCCGTATTTCGGGATCTCGGGATTTGACGGTAGGGTGGGTGTGAACCCACCATTTTTCAGGTGGAATGGTGGGTTCACACCCACCCTACGGACCGTCAGTGGATCAGTGTACCATTTGCGGCGATCGCGGTTGCGTGGCCCATATAAGGACGCAGCGTTTCTGGCAGTGTGATACTGCCATCCTCCTGCTGGTAGTTTTCCACCACAGCGATCAGGCAACGGCCAACGGCGAGGCCGGAGCCGTTGAGTGTGTGGACGAACTGTGGTTTTGCCTCTGGCGTGGGGCGGTAGCGGGCGTTCATGCGCCGTGCCTGAAAATCGCCACAGACAGAGCACGAAGAGATTTCGCGGTACGTGTTCTGTCCGGGAAGCCACGCCTCGATATCATGGGTACGCTGCGCACCGAAGCCCATATCGCCTGTGCAAAGCACGACCGTGCGGTAGGGAATATCCAGTGCCTCAAGGATACCTTCTGCGCACTTTGTCATGCGGTCCAGCTCCGCACGACTTTCCTCCGGCGTGGTGACAGACACCATCTCCACCTTTTCAAACTGGTGCTGGCGGAGCATGCCTGCGGTATCCTTGCCGGCACTTCCCGCTTCGGAACGAAAGCATTGGCTATGGGCCGTCATTCTTATCGGCAGATCCTTGGCGGCCAGAACATCGCCTGCCACTGTGTTGGTCAGGCTCACCTCGGATGTCGGGATCAGCCACCAGCCATTGGTGGTGCGGTAGCTGTCTTCCTCGAATTTCGGCAGCTGGCCCGTTCCCATCATCGCCTCATCGCGCACGAGCACGGGCGTCCACATCTCTGTGAGGCCGTTCTTGTCGATATGCGTATCGAGCATGAACTGGGCGAGGGCGCGGTGAAGGCGGGTCATCGCGCCCTTGAGAACCACGAAGCGAGAGCCGGAGAGCTTGGCCGCAGTTTCGAAATCGAGACCGGTAGCGGCACCCGGCACTTCGTAATGCTCCTTGGGATCGAAGGCGAAGTTGCGCGGGTTGCCCCAGCGGTGCATCTCTTGGTTGTCGTCTTCGCTCGAACCTTCGGGCACGTCCGGCAGCGGCGCATTGGGGAGCGTCATCAGGATCTGCTCCATCTGCGCTTCCTCAATCCGCGCTTTCTCCTCGCGCTCGGCCTTTTCCTGCTTCTTGGCAGCAGACAGCGTGCGCAGCCGCTCAAATTCCGCCTCGTCGCCACGCCCCTTCGCAGCGCCTGCCTCCTTGGCGGCTTTGTTCGCCTCTGCCTGCGCCTCCTCGGCCCACTGGATCGCTTCACGGCGGTGCTTGTCGATCAACAAAAGATCGTCGGCCCAACCTTCCTCTCCTCGCAGGGCGAGGGCGGCGTCGAAGGCTTCGGGGTTTTCGCGGATGGCTTTGATATCATGCATGGGCGCTGTCTCGGAGATTCGGATTAAGGGGAGGTGTAGGCTGACCGCGTAGGCAGGGTCAAATACTCAAGGGGTGCGCCTTTCGCAGTTTCGACCTTTTAACGGAGTGTTTGCGTGCATAGGTCCATTGCCAAGCGCGCGAACCTGCCTTGCGGGGGGGCGAGGGCTCAAGTAGGGTCCGCCAAAATTTGGGATCGGCTGAGAGTCGACATCCCAAGCAGGTAAACTAACAGACGAGGGAAGAATACATGTTTGCAAGCCCAGCTTACGCTCAGGCCGCCGGTGGTTCCGCTGCGGGTGGTTTCGCCGGGTTCATCCCGATCATTCTGATCTTTGCGATCATGTATTTCCTGATGATCCGCCCGCAGCAGAAGAAAATGAAGGACCATCAGGCGATGGTGGCAGCGTTGCGGCGCGGTGATCAGATCGTGACGCAGGGCGGTGTGATCGGCAAGGTGACAAAGGTGAAGGAAGACAATGAACTGGAAGTTGAAATTGCGGCAGATGTGAAGGTTCGCGTTGTCCGCTCCACCGTTGTTCAGGTTATGAGCAAGACGGAACCTGCTGAGGCTGTGAAAAAGTAATGAGCGACTTCCCCATTTGGAAGAAGATCCTCGTCGCGCTTGCCTGCCTGTTTGGTGTGGTGTTTGCGATGCCGAACGTTTTCTATGCACAGGTGGAGAAGGCCAATGATGCGCGCGCATCGCTGGAGGTTGGCAATGTGTTGACGCCGGATGAGGCCGCAGCGGCGGAGGCATGGCCTTCCTGGGCACCCTCTGCGCTTGTCAATCTGGGCCTCGATCTGCGGGGTGGTGCGCATTTGCTGGTGGAAGTGGCCGTGGCAGATGTGCATGCAGAGCGGCTGGAGGGCTTCTGGCCCGAGATCCGCGACGGGTTGCGCGAGATCCGGGATCAGGTGGGCACAGTGCGCCGGGTGAGCCTCGAAAACGGCGAATTGAGGGTTCGGATCGGTGAAGCCGCGGGCTTGCAGCAGGCGCTTTCTACCGTGCGGGCGCTGACGCAGCCTGTGGTTTCGCTGACAGGTGCAGGTTCGCGTGATTTCGAGGTCCGGCTGGATGCCAACCAGATTGTCGTGCAGCTTTCCGAGGCCGAGAAGATTGCGACGGACAACCGGACGATGGAGCAGAGCCTTGAGATCATCCGCCGCCGCGTGGACGAGACTGGCACGCGTGAGCCGACCATTCAGCGGCAGGGCGAGGACAGGATCCTCATTCAGGTGCCTGGGATCGGGAGTGCCGAGGAATTGCTGGCCCTTCTGGGCACCACGGCAAAGCTGGGCTTTCATCACGTTGTCTCGCGCACTGGCGATGGCAACGGGAACCCCGGCACGGGCAATGTAATTTTTCCGAGCCTTGATGAGCCGGGCACGTTCTATGTGGTGGAGCGGCGTGCGATCGTCTCCGGCGAAGATCTGGTGGATGCGCAGCCTGCGTTTGACCAGAACGGACGGCCTGCGGTGAGCTTTCGGTTCAATCCTTCCGGCGGGCGCGATTTCGGGCGCCATACTGCGGAGAATATCGGCAACCCGTTTGCGATTGTACTGGATGATGAGGTGATTTCCGCACCGGTGATCCAGAGCCATATTCCTGGCGGAGCGGGTATTATCACCGGGAATTTCAGTATTGAGGAAAGCACACGGCTGGCGATCCTTCTGCGCGCGGGTGCCTTGCCCGCCGAGCTATCGGTTCTGGAGCAACGGACTGTGGGGCCGGAACTTGGGCAGGACAGCATTGATGCGGGGCGGATTGCGTGCATCGTGGCTTTCGGTGCAGTGCTGATCTTCATGGCGATGAGTTATGGGTTGTTCGGAATATTTGCGAACCTCGCGCTGATTATCAACGTGACGCTGGTGCTTGCACTTCTGTCGATATTGGGGGCCACGCTGACCCTGCCGGGGATTGCGGGTATTGTGCTGACGATCGGGATGGCGGTGGATGCCAATGTGCTGATATTCGAGCGGATCCGGGAGGAGCTGAAGCGGGCCAAGGGGCCGATGCGCGCCATCCAGACGGGTTATGAAAAGGCGCTTTCGGCTATCATTGACGCCAACATTACCACGCTGATTGCAGCCGTGATCCTCTTCTCCATCGGGTCCGGCCCTGTGCGGGGCTTTGCGGTGACGCTGGGGCTTGGGATCATCACATCTGTCTTCACGGCGATTTTTGTGACGCGGCTTTTTGTGGTGCTCTGGATGGAGATACGCAAACCCAAGACGGTGGAGATCTGAGATGCGTTTGCGGCTTGTAAGACAGGGCACGAAGATCAATTTCATGGGGATGGCGCGGCCCGGTGTGGCGCTTTCCGGTCTGTCGATTGTGGCGTCTTTCGTGGCGTTCTTCATGATGGGGCTGAACTTCGGGATCGATTTTCGCGGCGGGACGATGATTACCGCGGCAACCGAGGAGCCTGCGGATGTGGGCACGTATCGCGAGACGTTGGGCGGCCTCGGGATCGGCGATTTTGCGGTGACGGAGATATTTGACCCGGCGGCGGAGTTTACAGGCTCGGTGCCAAATCAGGTGACGATCCGGATTGAGCAGGAGGGCGATGACGCGAACATCCAGCAACAGGTTATTCTGGATGTGAAGGCGGCTCTTTCCGAGACCTTTCCGGGGATAAAATACCTGCAGACGGATAGTGTGGGTGCGAAGGTTTCGGGCGAGCTGGTGCAGGCCGGGATACTGGCCATCGTTCTCGCCATCGGGGCGGTGCTTTTCTACATCTGGCTGCGGTTCGAATGGCAGTTTTCCGTCGGGGCCGTGGCGGCCCTTGTGCATGACGTGATCCTGACGATCGGCGTTTTTGCGATCACGCAGATCGAGTTCAACCTCTCCATCATCGCGGCGATCCTGACGATTGTGGGCTATTCGCTGAACGATACGGTGGTGGTGTTTGACCGCGTGCGCGAGAACCTGCGCCGGTTCAAGCAAACGGATCTGGGGGAGGTGCTGAACCTTTCGATCAACGAGACGTTGAGCCGGACCTTGATGACCTCCGTGACCACGCTTCTGGCGCTGGTGGCGCTTTATGTTCTTGGGGGTGACGTGATCCGCGGGTTTACCTTCGCGATGATCTGGGGCGTGCTGGTGGGGACGTATTCCTCCGTCTTCATCGCTTCGCCGATCCTGCACCGGCTGGATGTGAAACGCGACTGGTCCAAGACCGATGGGGGTGGCGGTGCCGGGACGCAGTTTGCCAATATAGATGCCTGAGCGGAGTATTCTCCCTGGGCCTTGATGCCTTCGGCGAGGATATTTTTGGACAATAGATGAAGAGCCGCGTTGGTTCTTCGGATTCGGGGCGGGCGGTGTATCAGAGCCGGTTTGACAGGTTTATCGGGATGCTGGAGCGCTCTGCCCATGCGCTGCGGATGGGGCTGGTTCTGGCCGGTGTGGTTGTGGGCAGTATAGCCCTTTTCATAGCATTCAACGGACCAAAGGCGGAGCGGGCGGAGGAATTGGCAGCTCTTCTTGCCGAAGGGCCACAACCCGTGCGGGCCGTGGCGCCGGATGGCTGGACGCATATGTGCCTTGGTGCGCCGGGGCAGGATGTGCGAGAGTTGATCCGTGCGGAGACGGATGAGGAGGCGCTGGCCTGTGCCGGGTTCAATCAGACGTTCTTTTTCTACGAAGGATATGCGGCGATCGGCTTTGTCTCTGCCCTTGGGTGCGATATCATGCCAGTGCCGGAAGCACTTTTCTCTCCCTCCGGCGGAGAGCCCCGCTGTGAGGCCCGTCGGGGGCTGATGATGATGGAGCTGGTGGATGGCGATGCGGGGCCCAAGCTGACAGTGGAGCGGAAATAGCGATGCGGATTACCGAGATTGTTTATGATACGGGCCAGCCTGTAGACGGCTATGGGCCGGGCTTTTTCCGCCTTGGCGGCGACGAGCGCGCCGGGCCGTTGGCCGTGCTGCCCGGTGGGCCTGTCGCATGGAGCGGCTGGCCCGAGCACCAGATTTTCTTGGAGAATGCCGATAGGATTGACGTGTTGCTCGCGGGCATGGGGGCGGATATCGCGGTGCTTGATCCGGAGATCCAGGCTGCCCTCGAAGCGGCGGGTATTGGCGTGGAGCTGATGGCAAGCCCTTCCGCCTGCCGCACCTACAACATCCTTCTGGCCGAAGGGCGGCGCGTGGGACTTGCGGCGCTGCCTCTCTGAGCCCATCATGGCGCTTGCAGAAATTCTCATTTCCGGGTTTCCGTTCCCGCTCAGGAACTTATATATCCCAGAGGCGTTAACTTCGCCCAACCTTCGCCTTTAACAGGAGACAGACAATGGCTTTCGAACTTCCCGATCTTCCCTATGCGCATGATGCGCTGGCCTCTGCCGGAATGTCCGCCGAGACGCTGGAATTTCACCATGATATTCACCACAAGGCCTATGTCGACAATGGCAACAAGCTGCTGGATGGCTCTGGCCACGAAGGCAAATCGCTGGAAGACATCGTGAAGGCGACGTATGAGGCGGGGGCCGTTGCGCAATCGGGCCTTTTCAACAACATGAGCCAGCTTTGGAACCACAATCAGTTCTGGGAAATGATGGGCCCTTCTGGGCGTGCGATGCCTTCCGAACTGGAAAGCAAGATCGTGGAGGCGTTTGGTTCTGTTGATGAGTTCAAATCGCAATTCTCCGCGGCAGGTGCTGGGCAGTTCGGCTCTGGCTGGTGTTGGCTTGTACAGGACGGCGACGGTGGCCTGAAAGTGACGAAGACGGAGAACGGCGTGAACCCGCTCTGCTTTGGGCAGACGGCGCTGCTGGGCTGTGATGTCTGGGAGCATTCCTACTACATCGACTTCCGCAACAAGCGCCCGGCATATCTCACCAATTTCCTCGACAACCTGGTGAACTGGGAAAATGTGGCTTCGCGACTGAGCTGATAGCTACCCTGAACCTGAGTTCGGAAGGCGCCTTTGCGGGCGCCTTTCTAGATACGGGCACAAAAGTTTGCGCCAAACCGCTTTTCCAGGAAAGCCCGTTGTTTGCTTGCGGTGCGCTCTATGACCTCCAGAGCTGCAGGCTCAATTTCCACGCTGCCTGTCTGGCTGTTATGCTTCCTGCCTACATCTTCGTACCCGTCGAACGGATCCAGCCCGATAAAGGCTTCTATTGATCGCAAGGCCGCTTGTGGGTTTGATTTGATGTCTCCAAACGGAACGTAGAGAATCTGATCTCCGAAAACCTTGTCCCAGATCGGAATGTTGGTAATGAAATCGGCCCTGCTTTGAAAAATATCCTGCTGCACCCGAGTGGTCTGCTTCAGTTTGGGAGTTGATTGAACGCCCATCGACAGTGCTGAAACCATGCGGGCAACTGGCTCGCGTATGAGAATTATTATCCGCGCATCTGGTGCCAGCTGATGTATGTGGGTGACAGATTTTTCGCCCAGAAAAAAGTAGTCGGGCGTGAACTCCCCGGTGAGACAACCCTCTGGGAGAACCTGAAAGACCTGCCTGTACCAAGTCTCCGTCGGATCGGCAGCGTTTTCCGCTATCTGATGATAGTGTGCTGCCCTCCGGAGGTGCAGCCCTTTCAGGCTTTTCAACGCTTTTGAGTGCGCCCGTCGAGCACAGCGTTCCGCAAAACCCGGATACCTGATGCCGCGATAGATATAGTTGAAATAGTTCAATTCCTTTGCGATCGGCATGCGGGTTTGGGGATGTTGCTTGAGGTTGTAGTGAAGCCAGGTCGTGCCGGATTTGTGAATGCCCGGACACAGAAAATCGAACAGGCGATCACGTTTTGGCTTTGGCCCGTATTGCAAAGTGAGGCGAGACAGAAGGGGAAGCATCTAGGCCATTATCCATTTTCAAGTCGGCTAAACTGGGAAAGTCTTTTGTGCGGCGGCTGGATAATGTTCTGGAGCAGGATAGGCAAGCGGATGAGGTTGGGTTTTAGCCTTGGTGTGTGGACAGTGCTCTGAGTGCGTTTTCGACAGAGGGGTGCACGTGAAGAAGCCCGCGAAAGGAAGGATCCGCGAAACCCTCTGCTGTGATTTTATCCAGAAGCGCGAGCAAAGGATCCCAGTAACCCTGGATGTTGAGAAGGTGGATGGGTTTGGTGTGAAGGCCGAGTTGTGCCCATGTGAGAACCTCGAACAGTTCATCCAGAGAGCCGGGGCCGCCGGGAAGGGTGACGATGGCGTCGGCGTTCATGAACATGACTTTCTTGCGCTCGTGCATCGTTTCGGTAACCACGAAGCTGGTGAGATCATGCTTGCCGACCTCGGCATCGAGGAGGTGAACGGGGATCACGCCGAACGTCTCTCCGCCTGCCTTTTGTGCAGCCCTGGCAACCCCGCCCATCAGGCCCACATCACCGGCACCGTAGACGAGACGGATACCTGCCCGCGCCATTTCGCGCCCGAGGCTTTCTGCGGCTTCCATGTAGGCCGGATCCTTTCCGGGCCGTGAGCCGCAGAACACGCACACGGAAAATTGCTGTCGGATTGTCACGGGATACGGCCTCACATCTTGTAAAGTCTGGAAATTTCGCGCATTTTGACGGGCAATTGGGGAGAAGGCGAGCGTTACTTTCGGATATCTGCGAAGGAATGCTTATCTGATCGCGGGTGTGGTGCTGAGGCGGATATGAGCGAAGCTGAACAGGCTGCTGAGGGTTCCAGGGCAGCCCCCATCATAATAGGCATTGCCGTTGTTCTGGGCCTGATTGGTCTTGTGGCGGACCCGTTCGGCTGGCGGACGGTGCCGGAAGAGGAGGCTGTTTCTTCCGCAAGTGTGCCTGAGGAAGAGGACGCCGGGGATACATCTTCCGAGAATATTGTGGCCTCCGTTCAGCCTGAACCGGCCGGGGAGCGGGATGAGCCAGGTGCGCGTGGCAGTGAGCCCGAGGATTCCGGAACTATCGAAGCAGGTGGCATTGCGCCTGAAGCCGGTAGTGAGGCCGAGGCCGAATTGCCAGATGCCCGTGCGGGTGGCGAAATTGATGTGAAGGTTTCCAATGGCGCGGACCCTTCTGTTGTGGCGGAAACGCCCCGTGTAAGCGAGCCGCAAGGTGCGCCGAATGAGGTTCCGCCGAGCCTGCCGGAGTTTGATCTTGTGCGGGTGGATGCAGAGGGTGCTGGCGTTGTGGCGGGGCGGGCTGATCCGGGTACGCGCGTGCGCGTTCTGGCCAATGGCTCTGAAATTGCGACGGCTGAGGCTGATGCAAAGGGTGAGTTCGTGGCATTTATCCAGACGCCTGCCTCCGATGAGGGGCAACTCCTCTCTCTGGTGGCTGAAGGACAGACTGGGCTGAGTGAGGGCGCTGAGACGGTGCTTTTGGTGCCTGTCGCCCTGTCTGATGAGGAGGTGGCTTCGGCGCCTGCTATCCTGAAGAAAGAGGCCGGTAGCGACACGGTAACAGTTGTGCAGCCCGGTGCGCTTGGCAAGGTGCGGAGCGTAACGCTGGATGCGATCACCTATGATGAAGCAGGTGCTGTGGTGCTTTCGGGCCGTGCGCCAAAGATACAGTCGATCCGGATCTATGTGGATGCAGAGCCTGTGATCGTGGTGCAAAGTTCCGAGGCAGGCACATGGGATGCAACGCTTTCGGGGGTTGCGGCAGGGCGTTACGTTTTGCGTGTGGATGCGCTCTCCGAAAGTGGCTCCGTGGAGAGCCGGGTCGAGAGCCCGTTTCAGCGAGTATTTCCGGCGGCCGCCATCGCATCGCTCTCGCAGATCACCGTGCAACCCGGAAACACGCTTTGGGTGATGGCGGAACAGCGCTACGGCAACGGATTTCAGTACACGCAGATCTTTGCCGCCAATGAGGGTTTGATCCGTGATCCTGATCTTATCTATCCGGGCCAAATTCTGGAATTGCCGGACGCTGCGGGCGAGTAATTCTGCAAACGTGGACTTCCGGGCTTATGGTTCCTAAGTAAGGGCAAGTATTCCGGAAAGAACCCCATGGCAGACGTAACCACCACACCCGACGTTGGAACGCCCGACGCGGAGCCTACCGCATCCGAGGAGCGCCAGAGTGCGCTGCGCACCATTCGCAAGGTTGGACCCTACCTTTGGCCCGAAGGCCGCCCCGATGTGAAGATCCGTGTGGTATTGGCCATGATCGCGCTGGTGCTGGGCAAGGTGGTGACGGTGGGTATCCCCGCCTTTTTCGGGGCAACCGTGGATGCGCTGGCACCGGATGCGCCGGATATGGCCTTTTTCATGATTTCCTCCAGCGTGGGGCTGGTGCTGGCTTATGGGGCGATGCGCCTTGCCAGCGTGGGTTTCAACCAGTTGCGGGATGCGGTTTTTGCCCGCGTGGGGCAGGGTGCCCTGCGCCAGCTTGCCCTGGAGACGTTCCAGCACATTCATGCGCTGAGCCTGCGCTACCATATCAGCCGCAAGACCGGGGGGCTGAGCCGGGTGATCGAGCGCGGCGTGAAGGGAGTGGAGTTCCTTCTGCGGTTCCTTCTCTTCTCGATGGGGCCATTGGCGCTGGAGCTGCTGATGGTTTGCGCGATTTTCTTCTTTGCGTTCGGGTCGTCTTACCTTTGGATCGTGGCGCTGACGATAGCCCTTTATGTCTGGTTCACGTTTGCGGTGACCGAATGGCGGGTGAAGATCCGCCGGGAAATGAACGAGGAAGACACGAACGCCAACCAAAAGGCTATCGACAGTCTGCTGAACTTCGAGACGGTGAAATATTTTGGCGCGGAGCGGCGCGAGGCCGAACGCTATGATGCGTCCATGCAGGGCTATGAGAAGGCGGCTGTGAAGACGCTGCATTCGCTTGCCTTCCTGAATTTCGGGCAATCCGTCCTGATCACCGGTGGTCTGGTGACGGTCATGGTGCTTGGTGCGCTGGCTGTCGAGGCCGGAGAGTTGACGGTGGGCCAGTTCGTGATGATCAACGCCTATATGGTGCAGATCACGATGCCGCTGAACTTTCTTGGTACGGTCTACCGCGAGATCCGGCAGGCGCTGGTGGATATGGGCGACATGTTCAATCTGCTGGAGCAGCCCGCCGAGATTACGGACAAACCCGATGCGCCGGATCTGAAGGTGACAGGTGGGCGGATTACCTTTGAAGGTGCGCGGTTCGGATACAATGACGACCGCACGATCCTGCACGGGTTAGATCTGGAGGTTGAGCCCGGTCAGACGGTGGCCGTTGTCGGGCCATCGGGTTCCGGCAAGTCCACGATCGGGCGGCTTTTATTCCGGTTCTATGACGTGGAGGCGGGGGCGCTTTCGATTGACGGGCAAGATGTGCGGGATATCCGGCAGGAGAGCCTGCGCGCCCAGATCGGTGTGGTGCCGCAGGATACGGTGCTGTTCAACGATTCGGTTGGGTACAACATCGCCTATGGCAAGCCGGGTGCATCGCAGGAGGACATTGAGGATGCGGCACGATCCGCGCAGATCCATGACTTCATCGAGAGCCTGCCAGACGGCTATGACACAACCGTGGGAGAGCGCGGACTGAAGCTTTCCGGCGGTGAGAAGCAGCGCGTGGGTATCGCGCGGACATTGCTGAAGAACCCGCCCATCCTGTTGCTGGATGAGGCGACGTCCGCGCTGGATACGGAAACGGAGCGCGATATTCAGGAGAGCCTGAAGGCCATGGGCGAAGGGCGGAGTGTGATCACGATCGCGCACAGGCTTTCAACAGTGGTGCATGCCGACAAGATCGTGGTTCTAGAAAAGGGCCGGGTGGCGGAAGAGGGCACGCATGAAGCGCTGCTGGCGCGAGATGGGCGCTATGCGCGGATGTGGCATACGCAACAGGCGGAAGAGGGTGAGGCGGCCTGACTTGTGTTGCCAGAGTGAGGGAAAAGGTCCTTTTCTGGGCAACTCAAAAGATGTGACGCAAATTCCTGTCCTGCTCTTTTTAGAAGATGTTAAGGCTGAGATAGGCATTTTCATTGCCAACAAGAAAATAGACTGCGCACGCATTTTGATCAGAAGGGCAGATTGTGCCGGGGCCTAACACCATGTCTGTTCGATAAAGGGTATAGGTCGAAAAATCCGGCTGCCAGCTCTCGTCTGAGAAAATAAGGCCGAATTCCTGTTTATAGTAGTTCTGATCGGCTGCATCGGCAATTTTGAGGCCACAGGTGGCGCTAAGGTTTGTGAGATCCAATACTTTTGCCGGTTGAACCCGCCAGAACGCTCCCGCGTCTGCAAAGAGAAGCGGATAAACAACCTCTCGCGGTTTGTCGAAAGTCGGGGAATGAATCGTACATCGCTCCGCGAAGGCTGAAGCTGAGTTCTTAAGCTTGCGATGTGCATCAATCCGGCAACCAAAGACGGCTAGAACTATCAGCAATACCGTCGCGACTATGGTTCGCAACATCATAGGATCGCTCAGGCCTTATTCCGCTGCGCGGGGTTTTCCGGTGAAGATCGGTTGGTCGAGCCGGATGACCGGCTCTTCCTCGATCCACTCCACATCTTCTGCGGGTGATTTACGCGCACTGCGGGCCAGCGCACGATCCCGCGCAAGACGGCTCTCGCTGCCACGGATATTGGCCAGTGTGAAAATCCAGAGGCCGTAGGCACCCTTGCCTGCCCAGATACGTACCGACAAGAGGGCGGGTGTGACGATCAGCGTCAGAACCGTCGCGAGGCCGAGGCCGAAGACGACTGCCGTGGCGAGCTGCTTCCACCAGAGCGATGTAGGTGCATCGAGCGTGTAGCCGCCTCCGAAGAAATCGACCGAGAGGCCGAACATCATCGGAGCGAGGCCCGCCATTGTGGTGATAGTTGTCAGCAGAACGGGGCGAATGCGTGCCTCGGCCGTGCGGGTGATGGCCTCAAGCCTTGGCATATATTTCGAATATTCCTGATAGGTGTCGATCAGCACGATATTGTTGTTCACGACGATCCCGGCAAGGGCCACGATGCCCGTGCCCGTCATGATGATCGAGAAGGGCTGGCCCATAACGAGCATGCCGATCAGGCAACCGGTAACGGACATGATCACCGCCAGCAGTACAAGCACGGAATTGTAGATCGAATTGAACTGCGCGAGGAGGATCACAAACATGAGACCGAGTGCGCCCATGAAGGCGGATTGCAGGAACGCCTGGCTCTCTGCCTCATCCTCCTGATCGCCCGTCCATTCGTAGGAAATGCTGCCCGGCAGGCCCGCCTGATCGAGCCAGGAAGTGAGAACCCCGATCCGCTCGCCCGGGGTGACGACATCGCGCCGCCATGTGCCGGCTGCGAGCCGTTCGGACCATTCGGTGCTGGCATCCACTTCGTCCGCCGCCAGAATTTGCGTCTCGTCGGTCACCTCTCCCAGATCGTCAAGCTTTGTGAGTTTTACGAGGTCCGCTTCGATATCGGCCTTGATATCGAAATGGCGCGCTCCATCCACGCGGTCGATCTGGCCGAGCTTGGCAACAGGTTTGCGGGAAATGAAGTTGGCCAGCGGCACGAGGCCCTCGGTGGTGCGCACGCGCAATGTGTCGAGCGTTGAGAGGAGGCGATCTTCTTCGGGCAGACGCACGCGGATATCAATCTCTTCGTCCGAGCTGTCAACGCGCATTGTATCGAGCGTGAGGCCGCGTGTGACCAACTGGACCATCGCGCCAACGGTTGCGACATCGGCACCAAAGCGGCCCGCCTTCTCCACATCCACGTCAATCTGCCAGTCGATGCCGGGGAGGGGGCGCGTGTCTTCCACATCCTTGAGGCCCTCGAGACCTTCAAAGTGATCGCGCGCCATCGCTGTTGTCGCGAGCAATTCCTCCCAGTTCGTACCCTTGAGGCGAAGATGGACGGGTTTGCCGGTGGCGGGGCCCATTGCGGCCTCCGATATCTCGGCCTCAATGCCCGGCACTTCTGCAAGGCGACGGTTGATCTCTTCAAGGATGGGCACACCACGGCCTTCGGGGCCGAGGGCGTAGCGTTCCTGCCAAGGATCAAGCTCGATCTGAACCTGACCCACCGCATCATTTGGAGCAGCGGCGCCGCCGACATTCTGGTTCAGCCCGCCCGCACCTGCGAAGGCAAAGATGGATTTCACGCCCGGAACTTCCGCGATGATGCCTTCGACCTCGCGGACGAAGGCATCCTTTTCCTCGAGGCTGAGATTGCCACGTGCGCGGACATACGCAATCGCGCGTTCCGGCTCTGTTTCGACAAAGAACTCGACGCCATTATTGTTCTGCCCGAAATAGCCGAAGACGTTGAAAACAAAGAAGGCCACGGCGATTATGGAGACGAACGGCATGATCGGATTGCCGGAAATGAAATGTATGAAGTGGCCGAATAGCGAACGACGGTATCCGGCTTTGCCTACCTTTTCTTTTGGTTTCGGCAGTATGGAGCCGCCGATCATGGAGAGCGCCATCCAGGAGAGCGCGAAGAGCGCGAAACCTGGCAAAAGCTGGCCACGGAGCATCATCATGAAGCCCGTGAAGAGGGCTGCAATCGGGATGAGGGCGAGCAGCGCACGCACGAGCCAAGGCATGGAGGCGCGCAGTTTGTCCGAGGAGCGCGTGATAATCCGGGAAAGGCGGCCCGCGATACCGCCGACAACGGGGAGATAGACAAGTGCTACCACGAGTGAGGCGGACAGCACGAAGATTAGGGTGACGGGCAGATTGCCCATGAACTCACCGGCGACACCCGGCCAGAAAAGCATCGGAAGGAAGGCGCAGAGTGTAGTGGCCGTGGAAGAGATGATGGGCCAGAACATGCGTTTGGCCGCTGCCGCGTAGGCCCGCATGGGGCCGATACCGCGCCGGATTTCCTTATCTGCATATTCAACGACCACGATGGCGCCATCCACCAGCATGCCGACCGCGAGGATCAGGCCGAACATAACGATGTTGGAGATGGCCATGCCGAAGACGTTCAGCAGGGCAAAGCAGAGGAGGAATGACGTGGGAATTGAAAAGCCAACGAGCAATGCAGAGCGAATGCCGAGGGAGGCGAGAACGACGATCATCACGAGCGCAATCGCGGTGAGAACGGAGGCCTCCAACTGGCTGACCATGCTATCCACCTCGGTGGAGGTATCCATCGAAAAATCGACGCGGATGGCATCGCGCAACTCTTCGGGCCATTCGGCAACGGAGGCGCGCACCTGTTCCCGCACCAGTTTCGACGTCTCGATAACGTTGAAGCCCTTGCGCTTGACAACTTGAAGCGCCACCGTTTTCTCGCCGTTATAACGTGCAGTACCTTCCTGATCTTCGAAGGTCAGGCGGATATTGGCCAAGTCACCAAGTGTGATCACGCGGTCTCCATCCGTCTTTACGGGAAGGGCGTATACATCCGTGACATCATCAAAAGCGGAGGGGATTTTTACCGAGAAGGTGCCGGTTGGGCCGCGCACTTCCCCTGCGGCGATAAGCTGGTTGTTGTTGACAACAACGTTCAGGAGTTCGCCCGCCGTAACGTTATAGGCTTCGAGTTTCAGTGGATCGATCAGAACCTCGACCATCTCGTCGCGCTGGCCTGCGAGGCCTGCTTCAAGCACGGGTGCCATCGCCTCCACATCGTCCTGCAAGTCTTTGACAACGCGCAATAGAGTGCGCTCCGGCACAGCACCTGAAAGAGAAACTACAAGAATTGGGAATTCGGAGAAATTGATCTCGTTGATGGAGTATTGCTCCGCACCATCGGGAAACTCGGCCTCAGCCTGGTTCACCTTGTCGCGGACATCAGCGAGGGTGGCAGATTTATCCCAACCAAACTCGAACTCCATCACGACGCCCGCGTATCCTTCTGCGGCCGTGGCTGAGATCTGCTTTAACCCATCAAGATCGCGGAGGTTTGTCTCCAACGGTTTGACGAGGAGTTTTTCGGCGTCTTCGGCGGAAATTCCGGGAAAGGGGACGGAGACGAAGAGGACGGGAACCTCGATATCTGGCTCACCCTCCTTCGGAAGGCCCACATAGGAATAAACACCTGCGGCGATTGAAAGGATCACGAAGGCGAGGATCATCCGCGCCCGGCCGGAGGCCCAATCGACGATGCCTGTCATTGGATTACCTTTCCGTCTTCGCCGCGGTAGCTTGGTGTGATCAAGCGGCCATCCACCACGAAATCCTGACCGACCACGATCACTTCCACCCTGTCCGGCAGGCCTGTGAGCCACATGCCTCTGGGATCATCGCGGATCACCTGCACGGGCATGAACCGTGCAACACCATCCACATGGGCCCGAATTCCAAGTGTGCCTTCGTCGTTCAAAGTAAGTGCCGATTGGGGCAGTAGGTGGCCCTTGGCGCCTTCAAGCCCGATCAGAATATCGACGCTCACGCCGTCTCTGATGGAACTGTCGGGGTTTGGTACTTCAACCTCAACTTCGAATGTGCGGGTAAGCAGATCAGCGGAGCGGGAGATAAAGCTGACCTTGCCAACCACTTCACGGCCGGAGGACAGGCGGCCACCCGCCTGTGCACCAAGTGCGAGTTTATCAACCTCAAGTTCGGGGACGTATCCCACAAGCTTGATCGGATCGAGGGCGATCAGAGTGCCGCATGGAGAACCGGGCTGCAGGAGAGAGCCAAGTTCTGCGGTGTCGCTCTCCAGAATGCCCGCGAAAGGCGCGCGAATTTCCAGCCGTTCGATTTCCTTCTCTGCCTGCGAAACCATCGCCTCGGCACTTTCCAACGCGGCCCGGCTGGAAATTGCGGATGTTTCCGACTGGAACCCACGCTCTGCCAGTTTGGTCGCTGTATCGTTATTGTTCATTGCCTCGGTGCGCTTGGCCTTGGCTTCCGCAAGCAATGCGAGGCGCGTTCCCGGATCGAGTTCGCACATCATATCACCCGCCTCAAGCGTGGAGCCTTTGGAAATGGGTTCTGAAACCACGAGGCCTGAAGTTTCGGACTTTATCTCGACGTTGCGCGCCGCCTCCGTTCGGCCGGAGAGCACAAGCCCGCTCTGCACCACCTGGCCTTCGGATATCTGCACCACAACGCTCACCGGCCCATCTGCTGAGGCTGTGGTTACCTGATCTCCAAGCGGTTCCTCGGTCGTTTGGGCAACAGTCTCTCCGTTGGCGAAGGCCTTCAGTGCATCACGCTCCATGATCACGCCATACAGAACAACGGCCACGAGGCAGGCTGTAAAAAAAGGTAGGAAGCGCATGTCTTTGTCTTTCGGTCGGTTCGTCAAAAAGTGATCGGCTCTGTGAAGAGGAACGCGGGCACATCATGGGTACGAAACAAATGAGCAGGCGGACCACTTTTGCGGCCACTGCCTGACTGCAGCATGTAAGCGGTTCTTACTTGAGGATCAACCTTGCCGCCTTGTTTTGCCCATAATTCGTGCAAAAACGCACACTACTCTCCGAATTCGCCCGGTGGTTTCGCGCTTGGCATCCCCTCCGGCCCCGGTTTATGGTCCGCCAGACGTTTGCGGAGGAGAGTTGAGTGTCTGAGAGCGATTCCTTTCTCGATGAGGTGACCGAAGAAGTTCGCCGGGACAGGCTTTTGAAAGTGCTGCGCAGGTATGCCGTGTGGATCGGGGCTGGTGTTGTGCTGCTTGTGGGCGGTATCGGCGTCAACGAATACCTTAAGAACAAGGCGGAAACGGACGCACAAGCGCGCGGCGATGCGATGTTGGCCGCGCTGACAGAAGAGGATGCCGCCGCTCGGGAAGCGGGTTTGCAGGCGCTTGTGGCAGAGGGCGGTCAGGCCGAAGTTCTGGCCCGATTGCAGCTTGCCGCTGTTCAGGCCACCGAGGGCAAAACCGCCGATGCAGCGACAACGCTCGAATCTGTTGCGACGAACACGGACACTCCGCAGATTTTCGCCGATCTTGCACGGCTGAAGATTGTGATGCTTGGAGCGGGTGAGATGCCTGCAGAGGAACGCAGCACAATTCTGGAGCAATTGACGGTTGTGGGTCATCCCTTCCGTGATCTGGCACTGGAGCAGAAGGCTTTGATGGCCGTTGAGGCGGGTGAGATGGAAGCGGCGCTGGAGATCTTTCAGGGATTGGCTGTTTCCGAGACGGTTTCTGCCGCTGCGCAAGACAGGGCGGTGCGCATGATTACGGCGCTTGGCGGAGAGATCCCTCTGCCGGGAACAGATGAGTTGCCGACTGCGACGGATGGATAAGTGTACATGACCCGAGTTTTTGTTTCGCCGATGCGCACGGCACACCTTTTCCCGCTGGCACTTCTGGCGCTTGCCGCCTGTAGCGAACCAGAGATCATTCTGCCCGGAGAGCGCGAACCTGTGCGCCCCGAGGCTGCGAGTGTGGACGAAGCGGCGGAGCCTTCGGGCCCTGTGCCGCTTTCCATTCCGGCAGCGCGGCAGAATACAGAATGGACGCATGTGCGTGGCTCGAGCGTGCATCTGCCCGGTCACCTGGTGCTTTCGGCCACACCGCGCCGTGTGTGGAGCACGTCAATCGGTTCCGGCAATGCCAAACGCAACCGTCTTGTCTCTACACCCATAGTGGCGGAGGGCCGGATCTATACCCTCGATTCCACCTCTGGAGCGCGGGCGATAAGCCCTCAGGGCCGTGTGCTTTGGCAGACGGATCTGACGGCTGAGGGTGAGCGGGCGGCTGAAGGCTTCGGTGGCGGCTTCGCCTATGATGCAGGTGCGCTGATTGCGACAACCGGCTTTGGCGAGGTTCTGCGGCTTGACCCAGCCACAGGTGTAATCCTTTGGCGGCGATTGCTGGATGGCGCGATGCGCGCAGCTCCTGCCGTTTCCGAAGGTAGGATTGTGGCCATTTCCCGCAATGATGTGGCCTATGGGCTGGATGCGGAAACCGGAGAGCTTGAATGGCGGATTTCCGGCGTAGGGCAGGGCGCTGGCCTTCTGGGCGGCGCAAGCCCCGCCATCCGTGGCCCGGTGGCCGTGATCCCGTTCCAATCTGGTGAAGTGACGGCAGCGCTTGTGCGTTCTGGCAGGCGCGTGTGGAGTGCTGCGGTTTCCGGCGGGCGGCGCGAATTTGTGCGGAGCCGGATCGGTGATATTTCCGGTGATCCCGTGATCGACAACGATATCGTCTACGCGGCCAGCCAGGCAGGCCGCCTTGTGGCGCTTGACAGACGTTCTGGTGAGAGGCTCTGGACGCAGCAGGATGGAGCTTATGGCCCGGCTTTGCCCGTGGGCGGCGATCTTTTCATTGTCAGTGATATTGGTGAGTTGATCAGGCTGAGGGCAGAAACGGGAGAGGTTGTATGGCGCTCGCCGTTGCCCGAATGGGTTCGGCCAGACAGGCGTAAGGAGGCCGTTGCGCATTTCGGGCCACTTCTGGCCGGCGGGCGGCTGATTGTGGCCTCCGGCGACGGAGAGTTGCGCAGCTACAATCCCCTTTCGGGTGCGTTTCTCGGATCGGTCGATATTCCTGGTGGTGCTGCGGCGGCACCGGCAATCGCCAATGGCGTGCTCTACATCATCTCTCGTCGCGGAGACCTGCACGCCTTTCAATAGCGCCCTTTCCAAAGCGGGCCAAACCGGCTAGGAGGCGGGCTTGCAGAGCGCCAAGCCTGCCAAAACCGGACGCATGCCATGACCTTCACCCTTGCCCTTGTGGGCCGCCCGAATGTGGGGAAATCCACGCTTTTCAACCGTTTGGTTGGCAAGCGACTGGCTTTGGTGGATGATCAACCAGGGGTGACGCGGGATTTACGCGAGGGCGATGCCCGCCTTGGGGCCATGCGCTTTACCGTGATTGATACGGCTGGGCTTGAGGAGGCAACGGATGAGAGCCTGCAAGGGCGAATGCGCAGGCTGACGGAACGTGCGGTTGATCAGGCCGATATCTGCCTCTTCATTGTAGACGCACGAGATGGCGTTCTGGCGGCCGATCATTTCTTTGCCGATATACTGCGTAAACGCGCCAAGCATGTGATCCTCGCTGCCAACAAGGCTGAGGGGCGGGCTGGCGAAAGCGGTTTTTACGATGCCTTTTCGCTGGGCCTTGGAGAACCCTTGCAACTTTCAGCAGAGCATGGCGAAGGGATGGAGGATCTCTACAGGCGGCTGGAGGAGATCAGACCGGAAGTGGAGCGTGAAGCGGAAGAGGCGGGGCTTCTGAGTGCGATCGACAACAGTGTGGATGAAGACGGCAATGCCGCCCCTCTGCCGGAAGGTCGCCCTATCCAGCTTGCGGTTGTGGGCCGCCCTAACGCCGGAAAGTCGACCCTGATCAATCGCATTATCGGTGAGGATCGGCTGCTGACCGGGCCTGAGGCAGGGATTACGCGGGATGCGATCTCTGTGAACACGACATGGGATGGGCAAAATTACCGGATCTTTGATACGGCGGGAATGCGCAAGAAGGCCAAGGTGCAGGAAAAACTGGAGAAGCTCTCGGTTTCCGACGGGTTGCGTGCGGTCAAGTTCGCTGAAGTTGTCGTTCTCCTCCTCGATGTTCAGATCCCGTTTGAGCAGCAGGATCTGCGCATTGCCGACCTCGCGGAGCGGGAGGGTCGGGCCGTGGTGGTTGCGGTGAACAAGTGGGATCTGGAGACAGATAAATCTAATGTGGCCAAAGCGTTGCGGGAAAATGCGGCGCGGCTGTTGCCCCAGCTAAAGGGCATGCCGGTTGTGTGGGTCTCGGCCCAAACGGGGCAGGGCTTGGATAAGCTGCAACAGGCGATCAAAGATGCCCATGCGACCTGGAACAGCCGGATTTCTACTGCACGGCTCAACCGGTGGCTGGCGGATGAGATTTCCGCGCATCCGCCACCGGCACCGGGAGGGCGGCGGATACGGCTGCGTTACATGACGCAGATCAAAACCCGGCCACCTACCTTTGTGCTTTTCTGCTCTATCCCCGAGGCTTTGCCGGATAGTTACAAGCGGTTTCTTGTCAATGGATTGCGGCGCGACTTTGATCTGCCGGGAACGCCCATCCGGCTGTTCCTGAGAGCGGGTGAAAACCCTTACAAGGACAAGAAAAAGCGCCAACCGAATACGTTGGACAAGCACAAGTGACGTCCCGGTTCTATTCGGCTGCCGTCAGCACGATGACAGGCTCCATGCCGTTCAGAACCTCATCGGAGAGATGGCATTTGACCTGATGGCCGGATTCAAGCGTGCGCATTGGAGGCACCTGATCCTCACATAAGCTGCCGGGAACACTGGCTTTTCTGGGGCATCGTGTCTGGAAGGGGCAGCCGGAGGGTGGGTTCATTGCGGAGGGAATATCGCCTTCGAGGACGACATGTTTCTTCTTCACGCTGGTATCGGCAATCGGCACAGCTGAGAGCAGGGCTTCGGTGTAGGGATGGTAGGGCGGTGCGAAGACCTGATCCGTCGTGCCCATCTCCACCACATGGCCGAGATACATCACCATCACCCGATCTGCGAGATAGCGCACGATGGAAAGATCGTGTGAAATGAAGAGCATAGTGGTGCGACTCTCGCGCTGGATCTCCATCAGAAGATCCGTGACTGCGGCCTGAACCGAGACGTCGAGGGCGGAGACGGGCTCATCGGCCACCACCACTTTCGGGCCGCCTGCGAAAGCGCGGGCGATGCCGATGCGCTGCTTCTGACCACCGGAAAGCTGACGCGGCTTTCGTTTGGCAAATTCGCGGGGAAGTTTAACGAGATCAAGGAGTTCGAGCATCTTTTCGGTTCGCTCGGCAGGTGTGTTTCCGATCTTGAACTTTTCCAGTACCCGAATGATCTGACCGCCGATCGTATGGCTGGGATTGAGCGTGTCAAAGGGGTTCTGGAAGACCATCTGGACGTCAGCGACGGTGCGGGTGTCGCGCTTTTCGATTTCCGTGTTGGCTATGTCCTTGTTTTCCAGGAGAACCTTGCCGTCTGTCGCCGTTTCCAAACCGAGCAGAACCTTGGCGAGCGTGGACTTGCCGCAACCGCTTTCGCCGACGATGGCAAGGGTCTCTGCCTCCCGCGCCTCAAAACTGAGCGTCTCGTTGGCTTTGACCACGCGCTTCTCACCGCCGGAAAAGAGAGCGGATGCAGACACTTCATAGTACTTCTTCAAGTCATCGACGCGGAGGACGACATCGCCTGCCTCTGTCTTGTCGGTATTGACGGATTGCGCGGGACCGGCCGTCCAGTCGATCTGCTCGAAGCGGAGACAGCGGCTGTCATGCCTGTCATCTCCGGCGATCGGCTTCATCGGGATCTCTCCCTTATCGCATTGACCTGCAACGAAATAATCGCAACGCGGGCCGAAATTGCAACCGGGTGGCCGTTCGTGCGGCAGGGGGAAATTGCCCGGGATTGCGATGAGGGGGCGGGTGTTCTTGTCGGCGCCGGGAAGCGGGATCGAGCGGAAGAGGCCTTGTGTGTATGGATGCCGCATCTTGTCGAAGACATCGGCGATGGAGCCTGTCTCCACCGCCTCGCCGGAATACATGACGCAGAGCCTGTCACATGTTTCCAGAACCAGCCCGAGATTGTGGCTGATGAACAGCATGGATGTGCCGTATTTTTTGCCTAAGTCTTTGACAAGATCGACAATTCCGGCCTCGACCGTTACGTCCAGAGCGGTTGTTGGTTCGTCAAGGATAAGGAGGCTGGGCTTGGACATCAGCGCCATGGCAATCACGATGCGCTGCTGCTGGCCGCCGGAAAGCTGGTGTGGGAAGGAGTTCAGCATCCGGGCGGGGTCGGGCAGACGAACGCTTTCCACCACTTCCAGCGCCAACTCGTAAGCCTTTGATTTATCCATATTTTCATGGATCATCGGCACTTCCATCAACTGTTTGCCGATCTTCATGGCAGGGTTGAGGGAGGCCATTGGCTCCTGATAGATCATGGCAATCTCTGAGCCGCGGAGATCGCGTAGTTCCGCCTGACTCATCTCGTTCAACTCGCGGCCCTTGAACTTGATCGAGCCGCCGACGATTTTGCCATTCTTTCCAAGGTCTTGCATCACGCCGAGTGCGACCGTGCTTTTACCGCAACCGGATTCCCCAACAAGCCCCATGGCCTCGCCGGGCTGCACGACGCAGGAGAAATCCATCACGGCCGGGATCTCGCCTGCGCGGGTGAAGAAGGAAATCGAGAGATTTTCGATCTCCAGGATCGGGCCGTCATAATCCCACTTGGTCATGACAGTGCTCCATTTTCAAAAGCTGGGTTTGGTATGGTTTTGGTACCGTTTAGGGAGTGCAACATGTTCAGTCCTTCAGGCTCTGCTCGCGCAGGCCATCGGCCAGCAGGTTGAGGCCAAGAACGAGCGACATTAGAGCCAAAGCCGGTGTAAGTGCCGCGATTATCGTGTGAGCCTTTGAGGCGACACCTGCCAATAGGAATGTCTGACGATTATCGCTGATGGTCAGGCCCCAATCGGCGCTTTCCGAGCTTACGCCTAGGCCAAAGAAGCCCAGTGTTCCAAGCAGGATGGTGACGTAGCCAATGCGCAAACAAAAATCGACAATAAGAGGACCGCGGGCGTTTGGCAGAATCTCCCAAAGCATGATGTACCATGATGTCTCACCCCTTGTTTGGGCTGCCGCAACATAATCCCGCGTTTTGATATCCATTGTTACACCACGGACGATGCGGAACACGGTGGGTGAGTTTACGAATACAACGGAGACGAAGATGTTGAGCATGTTCGGATCCATCAAGCCGGACCAAAAACCAACGGGATCGACATCGAAGACCAACCCGAAATAGATCCAAAAGCCGACAACGGTTGTGACCAAAAGATATAGCCACATTTTTTGGGGTTGAGTGGAAAAGCGCGACGTGAACAGGACCAGCATGAAGATAATCGGAAAGAGAAAAAGGACCATCGCTATGGATTGCGGCAGCGTGAAGCCAATTCCCCCGATTGAAAACAAGCTTTCTTTGGCAATCTCGGGCGTAACCAGCAAGAAGAAAAGCAGGATCACCGGGAATGCGAGAACAAGATTTGCAAGGAATGACAGCGTTGTATCGCGCCAACCACCGATGAAGCCTGCCGGAAGGCCAAGTACGATGCCCATCATAAATGCAAAGAGTGTCGCAGCGGGAGCGATTGCCAGCACCGTCTGGGATCCGTAGATAACGCGAGAAAACACGTCCCTGCCAAGTTTATCTCCGCCAAGGAAGTAGGGTGTCTCCGCCTTCGGTTCTATTGCGCCTGGTACGGCCCAGCTCATGGTGACGCTGTTGGCGCTGGGATCGAATGGCGCAATCCAGTTGGCCAGAAGCGCCGTGACGATCCAGAACGCGATGATTGTAAAGCCAATAAAGCCGATTGTGCTGTCAAATAGCCTGCCGTACAGGCTGAGGTTTTTCTTGAACATGATCGAGAGGCCGATCACAATGATGAGGCACACAAAAACAGGCAGAAGCTGAAGCAAAATGCCTGAAACGATACCTGTAAGCCCTAGTGGTTCCATAAATCCTGATCCTCAGCGAACGCGAATACGCGGGTTGAGATACACGTATCCAATGTCCGAGATTAGCTGTGTGGCGAGAACGACGACGACTGCGACAATCGAGCAGGACAGCAAGAGCTCGATATCGTTGTTGTTGGCAGCCTCCACCATCGTCCAGCCAAATCCCTTGTAGTTGAAGAGGGACTCGACAATGACAACGCCCGTCAACAGCCAGGGAAATTGCAGCATAATAACGGTAAAAGGGGCAATCAGCGCATTTCGGAGTGCGTGCTTGATAACGATTGTACGGAAACTGACTCCCTTGAGCCGGGCGGTGCGGATGTATTGCGCCGTCATCACCTCGGCCATAGAAGCCCGTGTCATTCTCGCAATGTACCCCATCCCGTAGAGCGCCATTGTTAAAACGGGAAGTGTGAAATTCTCAAATGTTATTCCATTGGTTGCTGATGCGGCTGAGGCCTTGAACCATTTGAGTCCTCCAAAGCTTGTGGCAAACACGGATATGAAAATCACCCCAGAGACGTATTCAGGTGTGGCGGTTGAGAGAATGGAGACGCTGGACATACTTCGGTCCGTTATCGAACCCTCTCTCATCCCGGCAAGGATGCCTACGACCAACGCGCTGGGGACCATAACGATCATAACCCAGAACATAAGTTTCCCGGTATAGCCGAGGCGTTTGGCAACCAATGGACCTACCTCTGTATCGAACACGGTGGAATGACCGAAATCACCAACGACGACTCCTCCCAACCATTCGCCGTAGCGCACCAGAACAGGCCTTCGGTAGCCGTTCTTCTCCAGCCAGCTGGCGACCTGTTCGTCTGTCATCCGGTTGTTGGCCTGCTCTTTGGCGAGCTTTTCGAGGTTGGGCTCCAGATTGGTGAGGAAGAACACCACGAAGGTCAGGCAGATGGCGGTAAGGATCATCACGCCGGTGCGCTGCAGAATAAATGAGAGCATGGTTTACGCCCCGCTTTCCGGTTGGTCAGAGAATGACTGGGAAGGGGTGGGGGCGGCTGAGGTGCCGCCCCGAAAGATATGGGAAGGGCCGATGATCTGGCCGCTCCCTTCCTTATGTGGCCATAGACCAGAGATCGTGGTGATGCTCGAAGGTCGGGTGCTGTTCCGCGCCGACAACCTTGTCCGTCGTGTGCCGCCAGAGAGAGCGCCAGAAGGGCTGGATAATTACGCCGCTGTCCTGAAGGATCTGCTCGATCTCCTTCATCTGCTCGCGGCGTTTATCCGCATCGGCGATGGCGAGTGCTGCATTCAGCTTCTCGTCGAACTCGGGATTGTTATGCGCGGATTCGTTCCATGCCTCGCCGGAGCGGTAGGCGAGGGCGAGGATCTGCACGCCGAGCGGGCGCATGTTCCAGTTCGTGGTGGAGAAGGGGTATTTCGTCCAGTCGTTCCAGAAGGTGGCACCCGGCAGGATCGTGCGCTTCACCTTGATGCCGGCATCGCGCATCTGGGCGGCGATGGCATCGGTGGAGGCACGGCGCCAGTCATCGTCGATCGAGATCAACTCGAACTCATAATCCTGCATGCCTGCTTCCGTCAGGAGGGCCATCGCGGCCTCCGGATCGCGTTCCGGCATGCCGATATCGGCATATTCGGGGTGCATCGGGCCGACATGGTGGTTTTGCGCCGTCTGGCCGAGGCCGTTGATGCCGAGTTCCAGAATGACGGAGTTATCAACAGAACGCTGGATAGCCTGACGCACGCGCTGATCTTCGTAGGGTTTCACGCCGTCCACCTCTGCCTCGGTGTTCATCCGGGCGACCACCGTCGCGGCGGTGACAGCCTCGGATTTCACGAGGCCGAGACTGTCGAGGATCTCGACATATTCGCCGTTGGTCTGGTGGATGGCATCCACTTCCTCCGCCTCGAAAGCCGCGATGAAGGCTGACGGATCGGTGCCGTAGTCGATGTATTCAATACGGTCGAGCGGGACATCGCCGCCCCACCAGTTGTCCCGCTTGGTGAGTACCGATTTGACGCCAACCTCGATGTTGTCGATCATGTAGGGGCCGGTTCCGATTGGGTTCGCACTGAGGTCTGCGCCCGTCTCGTCAAATGTCGGGTGGACGAGGAGAGCGGGGTAATCGGTGAAGCCCGGGATCAGCGTGATATCTGCGGTTGGCAGGTTCAGCTTCACGGTGTGGCTGTCCACCTTCTCGATGACGCCCTCTGCAGCCTTGCCGGTTGCCTCGTCGATCATGCTGGCAACGCGCCCGGCCATTGAGTTGCCCTCGGCGTCTTTCTCGCACCAGCGGTTTAGGTTGTAGATCACATCATCGGCGGTGAAATCATCGCCGTTGGACCACTTTACACCCGTGCGAACGTTGAGCGTGTAGGTTTTGGCGTCGTCGGATACTTCCCAGGCTTCAAGCAGCCATGGCTCGAACGTGAAATCCTTGGTGTAGCGGACGAGGTTTTCGCAGAGGCCGCGGCCGACATTGCCCATTTCGGACCAATCGAAGATCCGCGGATCCTGCACGCGGCGCACTTCCATCTGCATCCGCAATGTGCCGCCGCCATGGCCATCTGCGCGGGCTGCCTTGGGCGCTGCGAGGCCGAGCAGGCCATATGCGCCTGCGGTTGTTGCACCGAGTGCCGTGGCCGTTGCGAGGAACTCGCGGCGGTCCATTTTGCCACTGCGCGCTTCGTCTGCATACATCTCGACTGCGGAATGCAATGGCTTACCATTAATGGTTTCGTGGGTCATAGAATACTCCCTGCTGACCTGTTGCTTCGCGACGCTGTGGCGCGCAAAGAAATTATGAATGGCCCGTTTATTCGCGCCTTGGGCGGCATTGCACGCGATGAGGCGGCTGAGGTCAACCGGTTTGGAAGACAATTCGGTGCCTATTTCCGACATTTTTTGCAAGGATTGCGACCATTACGTTGCGACAAGGCTCCAGATGCTTAAAACGTGGACTGACTTCGATTTTGTATCTCTGTTGAACAGTTGAATATATTTTAAGTTTAAAATTCTTTTGACGAAATGATGAGTTGTGCGGCATAGAGTTAAGAGAGGATTCCGGGCTGTGGGAAACAAAAGGGTGGGCTCGGGTTCGCGCAATTGCGAAGCGGGTGTCCTCGATGCCATCTGCCATGCGCTGAGTTGACAGATAAAAGCAATGGGACACACCATTGCGGGATACCCAACAGGAGAGACCTGATGAATATTAAATCGTTTGTGCTCGCTACAACGTTTGCAGCTTTGGCCGGGAGTGCCGGGGCAGATGGCCATGGCGGCAAGGTTAAGGTGGGCATGATCACCACGCTTTCGGGCGGCGGTGCGGGCCTTGGCATTGACGTACGGGATGGTTTCATGCTGGCGATAAAGCAATCGGGCAGCGATGCGATCGAGGTGGTGATCGAGGATGATCAGCGCAAACCCGATATCGCCGTGCAACTGGCCGACAAGATGATCCAATCCGAGAAAGTGGATGTGCTGACAGGCATCATCTGGTCCAACCTTGCGATGGCCGTGGTGCCTTCAGCGACGGCGCAGGGCAAGTTCTACCTTTCGCCAAATGCGGGCCCTTCGATTTTGGCCGGCAAGGCGTGCCATCCGAATTATTTCAATGTGGCCTGGCAGAATGACGGTCTGCACGAAGCTGCAGGGGCGTATACAAATAGTGTGGGACTTGAGAAGAGTTTTATCCTCGCACCAAACTATCCTGCCGGGCAGGATGCGCTGACTGGCTACAAACGCCAGTTCGAGGGGGAGCTTGCGGGTGAGCTTTTCACCAAGCTGGGGCAGACAGATTATGCGGCCGAGATTGCCCAGATCCGCGCCTCGGATGCGGATAACGTCTTCTTCTTCCTGCCGGGGGGCATGGGGATCTCTTTCCTCAAGCAGTACGCGGACAGCGGTGTTGATCTGCCCATCGTGGGTCCGGCCTTCAGCTTCGATCAGGGTATTCTGCAGGCCGTGGGCGATGCGGCCATGGGCGTAAAGAACACTTCACAGTGGAACAAGGATCTCGACAACGCGGCCAACGCGGCGTTCGTGGAGAGCTTTCAGGCTGAGTATGGACGCTTGCCATCGCTTTATGCTTCGCAAGGTTTTGATACGGCAAACCTTCTGCTCAGCGCAGTGGCCAAGGCGGATGTGAACGATAAGGAGGCATTTCGTGCGGCGCTGAAGGAAGCAGATTTCGAGAGCACGCGCGGCGATTTTGCCTTTGGGCCGAACAATCACCCTGTGCAGGATATCTATGTGCGCGAGGTGATCAAGGAAGGTGATGTGTTCACCAACAAGATCATCGGCACGGCACTGGAAGGGCACGGCGACGTTTATGCCGCCGAATGCCAGATGTAAGCTAGCCGAGTTGGAAACGCTTCACGACGCGATCCATCGGCGTGCCGTCTTTCAGCGGCACGCCCGCAACGATGGAATGATCGCGAAACCCCATTTTTGTGTAATAGGCAAGGCCAGGCACATTATCGGCGCGGATCTTGGCATTGATTGTTGCGAGCCCCTTAGTGGTGGCATTGGCTGTCGTGGCAGCAAAAAGCGCTGTGCCGATGCCACGCACCAGCGGGGTTTGGCGTGCGAATGTGGCGATGTCCGCCATGTCTTCGGGCAATTCGGGGTTCTGGTCGAGCGACTGAAATCCGGCGATTTTTCCGTCACTATCCACAGCGACGTGGCAGCAAAAGAGCCGGGGGCCCTCGACATACCAGCTTGTGAGCTGTTCCAAGGTGAGCAGATCCTCGAAAGCGGTTGTGCCGCCGATGGTGATGATCTCGTTCAAGATGGCCAGCATCTCGGGCGCATCTCTGGCGGTGGCAGGGCGGATATCGGCAAGGCTGGGCATGGGCTTCCTGTTTTTGCGCAGGTTTGCGGGGCGGCGGCCTGATGTCCACCCTTCTTTTGGCAGAGCAGATCCTGAACGGGCTCCAATTCGGGGTGATGCTGTTCCTGATGGCGGCGGGGCTGACGCTGGTGTTTGGCGTGATGGGCTTGATCAACCTCGCACATGGCTCGCTCTATATGGTCGGCGCTTTTGCAGCGGCGGCGGTGGCGGGGTGGAGCGGCTCTTTTCTTCTGGCATTGGTTGCAGCACTTTCTGCGGCAGCGGCGGCGGGCGCGCTGGTGGAGGTACTGGTGATACGAAGGCTTTATGCGCGGGATCATCTGGATCAGGTGCTGGCGACATTCGCGCTGATCCTGATCTTCTCGGAAGGGACGCGTTGGCTCTTTGGTTCCTTTCCGCTCTTTCTCGATATACCAGATGCGCTTTCCGGCCCGATTTCGTTGCCGGGCGGCATCCAGTATCCGCTCTACCGGCTGGCGCTGATCGGGATCGGGCTTGCGGTGGCGCTTGGGCTTTTTCTCCTGATCTCCCGCACGCGGCTCGGCATTCAGATCCGGGCGGGTGAGAATGATAGGGAGATGATTGCAGCGCTCGGGGTGGATATCTCGCGGCTTTACACTGTGGTTTTCGCGCTTGGTGCAGCACTCGCAGGGCTGGCGGGCGCGCTGGTGGGGGCGATCCAATCGGTGCAGGTGGGGATGGGTGAGCCTGTGCTGATCCTGGCCTTCGTGGTGATCGTGATTGGCGGTATCGGTTCCATCAAGGGTGCACTGATCGGAGCGTTGCTGGTGGGGATGACGGATACTCTGGGTGGCGTTCTGCTGCCTGAGTTTTTCAAGCTCTTCATGGAGACATCGGCGGCCACATCCAGCGGCTCCGCGCTCGCTTCGATGCTGATCTACATTCTCATGGCACTTGTGCTGTTCTGGCGGCCGCAGGGGTTGTTCGGAGGCGCACAATGAGCCGGGAGAGCCTGATCAATGCGGGCCTGATTGGTGGGCTTCTGGCCGTACCGCTGGCCGCGTTGTTTCTGGATGCGCCGTTTACGATTACTCTTGCCACGAAGGTAGCCATTCTGGCGCTGGCAGGTGTGGGGTTGAACATTGCGCTTGGCCTTGGCGGGTTGGTGAGCCTCGGGCATGCCGTGTTTTTCGGGATCGGCGGATATGCGATGGGGATCCTTGCGAGCCATGCGCAGAGCTTCAGCCCCCTAATGGAATGGCCGCTGCTGATCGAAGGCACGAAATCCATGCCGGTGATCTGGCTGCTGGCCGTGGTTGCATCTGCGTTTGTAGCGCTGGCGATCGGCGCGATTTCGTTGCGGACATCGGGTGTCTATTTCATCATGATCACGCTCGCCTTTGGCCAGATGTTCTACTATTTCGCGATCAGCTGGCCCGCCTATGGTGGGGAAGACGGGCTTTCGATCTATGTGCGGAACGGCTTTCCGGGGTTGAACACACTCGCCCCGATCCAGTTCTTTGCGATCTGCTTTGTGATCCTTCTGGCAGCACTCTGGTTCAATGCGCGGCTTGCAAAGTCTCCCTTCGGGCTGGCGCTGAATGCGGCGCGGCAGAGCGCTGTGCGGGTTGAAACCGTGGGCCTCAGCCCGTTTCGCCTGCGTCTGCTGGCCTTTGTGATTTCAGGGGCGATTACCGGCCTTGCGGGGGCGCTGTTTGCGGATCTCAACCGGTTTGTCAGCCCCACGATGTTCAGCTGGCAGCTGAGCGGCGAGATCATGGTGTTCATCATTCTCGGTGGGGTCGGGCGGCTGTGCGGGCCTTTGGCAGGGGCTGCGCTTTTCATCACGCTGGAGCATTTTCTGGGCGGTTTATCGGAGTTCTGGCTGATCTATCTCGGCGCGCTTCTCCTGATCGTCGTGCTCTTTGCGCGGGGCGGCATCATTGGCCTGCTGGCAGGGCGCAAGGTGGCGCATGGCTGAGCCGGTTCTGGAAACGCGGGGGCTATGCAAGAGCTTCGGGGCGCTCAAGGCGAGCGACGGTATTTCGCTTGATCTGCGCGCGGGGGAAATCCATGCGATCATCGGGCCCAACGGGGCCGGGAAATCGACGCTGATTGCGCAGATCTGTGGCGGACTGCGCCCGGATGCGGGATCTGTGCATCTGATGGGGCGGGATGTAACCGCCCTTTCCACCGCTGCGCGGGCCGGGGCAGGGATTGCGCGAACATTCCAGATCTCGGCGCTGGCGATGGAGGACACCGTGCTGCAGAACGTGCTGCTCGGCGCGCTTGGAGCGCGGGGTGGGCGGCCCGGGCTCTTTGGCTCCGCGTTGGGAGACAAGACGCTGCGCGGGATAGCGGAAGAGGCGCTGGAGCGCGTAGGGCTTGCCGATCATGCGGGCACGCCGACAACGGAGCTTTCCCACGGCCAGCGGCGGCAACTGGAAGTGGCTGTGGCGCTGACCCTGAAGCCGAAGGCGTTCGTGATGGATGAGCCGATGGCGGGGCTCGGCACCAGCGGTTCCGAGCGGATGACGCGGTTTCTCGACACATTGCGGGCCGAGGCGCCCATTCTGCTGGTGGAACATGATATGGACGCGGTTTTCGCGTTGGCGGACAGGGTGAGCGTGCTGGTGTATGGGCAGATTATTGCGAGCGGCACGGTGGCCGATATCCGCTCCGATGCGGCGGTGCGCGAAGCCTATCTGGGAGACGCCGAATGAGCCTTCTGGACCTTCGCGGGATCGAAGCGGCCTACGGTGCCTCTCAGGCGCTTTTTGATGTGAACCTTGCGCTCGAGCCGGGCGAGGTTCTGGCGATGATGGGCCGCAACGGAATGGGCAAGACCTCCACGATCAAGGTGATCTGCGGGATGCTGCCAGTGATGCGCGGCACGCTGTCTTTCGATGGCCACGATCTGGCAGGTATGGCGAGCCACAGGATTGCGCGGCTCGGTATCGGCCTGGTGCCGGAGGGGCGGCGCTGCTTTACCAACCTGACGGTTCGCGAAAACCTGATTGCGGCGGCACGGGCAGGGCATTGGGATCTGGCCCGGGTGGAGGCGCTTTTCCCCCGACTTGAAGAGCGGGAGCGACAGAACGCGGGCACGCTTTCCGGCGGCGAGCAGCAAATGCTGGCCATCGGCCGCGCGCTGATGACGAACCCACGGCTCTTGATTCTGGACGAAGCAACCGAAGGGCTGGCACCACTTGTGCGGCAGGAGATCTGGGCGGCGATTGCAACGCTGAAGCGGGAAACCGGAATGGCGTTGCTGGTCGTGGATAAATCTCTGAGGGAGCTTAGTGACATTGCGGACAAGGCGGTAATTTTGCAACGTGGAGCGAGCGTTTGGGCGGGCGAATTTGGAGATTTGTCCTCCGAACTCACGGAGCGCTACATCGGCGTCTGACGTGATCGGCCTTGCATGCCCGAAGCGAGATTGCGGCCTGCGTTTCATCCTGAAAGGCGAAATTTACCGGCTGAGGGTCTATCACCGGGCGACCCGTGAGAGTTTTTGAATGTCGTGTCCTGACAAACGCACCAAAAACGCCCGAAATACACTTTGTGATTCCGTAATTTCCGAACTAGCCTCTGCGCATTGGGAGGATATTTCATGAGAATAGCGACTTCACTTCTTTCTGGCGCGGCCTTGGTTCTTGCCATGGCAGCAGCTGGGCCTGTTACCGCACAGGACTGCCCACGCGGTGATCTGGATACACGGTTCTGCGATGTGGATGGTGACCTGCTGGCAGATACGCCCACCGATCCGGCTGAGCAGCTTGACCCGGATACATTGATCTTTGCCTACACGCCGGTGGAAGACCCTGCCGTGTATAAGGCTGCATGGTCTGACTTCCTTTCGCATCTGGAAGCCGAGACGGGCAAAACCGTTGTCTTCTTTCCGGTTCAGAACAACGCGGCCCAGATCGAGGCGATGCGCTCCGGCCGCTTGCATATCGCGGGCTTCAACACGGGCTCGAACCCGCTGGCTGTGAACTGTGCCGGGTTCAATCCCTTCACCATCATGGCATCGAAGGATGGCAATTTCGGCTATGAGATGGAGATCATCACATATCCTGGTTCCGGCATCGAAAAAGTGGAGGACATCAAGGGCAAGTCTCTCGCCTTTACATCGCCCACATCCAACTCCGGCTTCAAGGCACCTTCTGCGATCCTGAAAAGCGATTTTGACCTGATCCCCGAGCGCGATTTCGAGCCTGTCTATTCGGGCAAACACGACAACTCCATCCTCGGTGTGGCCAACAAGGATTATGTGGCAGCCTCCATCGCCAACTCCGTGAAATCGCGCATGATCAGCCGTGATGTGATCAAGGAAGACGACGTGAAGGTGATCTACAAATCGCAGACCTTCCCGACGACGGGCTTTGGCACTGTCTACAATCTCAAACCGGAGTTGAAGGAAAGCATCCGCAATGCGTTCTTCAGCTTTGAATGGGAGGGGACCTCTCTGGAGGCAGAGTTTTCCAAATCCAATGAAGGACAGTTCCTGGAGATGACTTATCAGGAATTCTGGGATGTGATCCGCAAGATAGACACGGCGAACGGTGTAAGCTACGCCTGCGAATAAGGTGCATTAGGGCGGGCCATGTTTGGCCCGCCTGACCGCAGAGATAATCGATAAAAAAAACTGGGGCAGGGAGGCTTTCATGCTGCGGCTTGAGAAGCTTGTTAAGACATACAAGACCGGGGATCAGGCCTTGAAAGCCGTTGATCTGGAAATCCCCGAAGGCCAGGTTCTGGCGCTGATCGGCCCTTCAGGTGCCGGGAAATCCACGCTTATTCGCTGTATCAACCGGCTGGTTGAGCCAACTTCCGGCAAGGTATATCTCGCAGGCACGGAATTGACCGGTCTCTCCTCAGGCGCGTTGCGGCGCGAGCGACGGCGCATGGGCATGATCTTTCAGGAGTATGCGTTGGTCGAACGGCTGACCGTCATGGAGAATGTGCAATCGGGTCGTCTTGGCTATGTCGGGTTCTGGCGCAGTTTTCTGCGCAAGTATCCTCAGGCAGATGTGGATGAAGCGTTCCGGCTGCTGGACCGTGTCGGTCTGGCACATATGGCAGACAAGCGCGCGGATGAGCTTTCCGGCGGGCAGCGGCAGCGGGTTGGTATCTGCCGCGCGTTGATCCAGAACCCGGCGCTGCTGTTGGTGGATGAACCTACGGCATCGCTCGATCCGAAAACCTCGCGCCAGATCATGCGGCTGATCTGTGAGCTCTGCAAGGAGCGGGGCCTTGCGGCGATTATCAACATTCATGATGTGGCCCTGGCGCAGAGGTTCGTGCAGCGTGTGATCGGGTTGCGGTTCGGCGCTGTAGAGTTTGACGGTCCGCCGGAGGCACTGACCCCGGACGTTTTGACAAAGATCTACGGCGAGGAAGACTGGGAAGCGACCATTGAGAAGGTCGATGACGAAGACACGATCGAGGCGGCGGAATGAGCGCGTCCGAGATCTCGCTGGAGGCGCGCCTCGGCCAGCCCTGGAAGAAACCCCCCTTCATTCAGCGCCCTTGGTTGCGCTGGACGCTGATTGCTGGCTTTGTGGCCTATCTGATCGCGGCCTACCTCACGATCGAGGTTAACTGGGCGCGCGTGTATGATGGGCTTGAGCGGGGCAAGCAGTTCGTGCTGGCGTTTACCAGCCCGGATTTCACCACACGCTCCAGCGATATTTACGAGGGTATGCTGGAAAGCATCCTAATGACCGTTGCGGCCTCGGTGGTGGGTATCGCCATTTCCATTCCCATTGCTCTGGGGGCCGCCCGCAATGTGGCGCCCTTGCCCGTCTATCTGATCTGCCGGGCCATTATCGCCATCAGCCGCGCATTGCAGGAGATCATCGTGGCGATCCTCCTGGTTGCCATTTTCGGCTTTGGCCCGTTGGCCGGTTTTCTGACGCTCAGCTTTGCAACCATCGGGTTTCTCTCAAAGCTGCTTGCCGAGGATATTGAGAGCATGGACAAGGTGCAGGCCGAAGCTATCAAGGCTTCGGGCGCGCGCTGGATGCAGTGGATAAATTACGGTGTGCAACCGCAGGTGATGCCGCGCCTCATCGGGCTTTCGATGTACCGTATCGATATCAATTTCCGGGAGAGCGCCATTCTCGGGCTTGTCGGTGCGGGCGGCATCGGGGCGACGCTGAACACTGCGTTTGATCGCTATGAGTACGATACGGCAGCGGCGATACTGATCATCATCATCGTGATTGTCATGGCGCTCGAATACCTCTCGGGCATTATCCGGGCGCGGGTGCAATAATGCCGGTACGCGAGACGGAGGGAACAAAGCTGTGGCAGCGCCGCACCGGGCGCGAGAGCCTGGCACATTGGATCATGTGGCTGATCGGGGTCGCGGTTTTCGCCTATTGCTGGCAGAGGATATCGGAGGCCACGACGTGGTTCTTCGTGTGGGACGCGCCGCGCATTGCGGGCGATATCTGGACGCGGGCAACGCCGCCGCGGTGGGAATACATCGCCCAACTGGGCGAGCCGATCTGGGATACGCTCAACATTGCTACTCTGGGCACCATTATCGCGCTGATGCTCGCGGTACCCGTGGCTTTTCTGGCAGCGCGAAATACAACGCCCTCGGCGCTGTTCATTCGGCCCATAGCCCTCCTGATCATCGTCTCTACGCGCTCGATCAACTCGTTGATCTGGGCGCTTCTGCTGATCGCCATAATCGGGCCGGGCGTTTTCGCAGGTGTTGTCGCCATTGCCATCCGGTCCATCGGGTTTTGCGCGAAACTGCTCTACGAGGCGATTGAAGAGATTGACGAGACGCAGGTTGAGGCCATCATCGCCACCGGTGCCAGCCGCTGGCAGGTTATGGCGTACGGGATCGTGCCGCAGATCCTGCCTGCCTTCGCAGGTATCGCCGTCTTCCGTTGGGATATCAACATACGCGAATCTACGGTGCTGGGCCTTGTGGGCGCAGGGGGGATCGGCTTGCAGCTATCGGCTTCGCTGAACGTGCTGGCATGGCCACAGGTCTCGCTGATCCTCATCGTGATCCTTGCCGCTGTGGTGATCTCGGAATGGGTTTCCGCCAAGGTTCGGGGTGCGATCATCTGAACGCGCTGCAAACCTGGATATGCTTCCGCCAGCCTCTTCTACGTCTCCCAAACAGCCGTAGTTGCTTCTTGCGGGTGCTGGATTGAAACCGATCAGTTTGTGATACTCTGGGGTCTCGTCGTCTCTCCGGCCACAAGTTCAACCGGGAGGGCTTTCGCAGCCTCCACGGAAACGCCATTGATCTTTGCGAGGATTGTGCGGGCACCGGTTATCCCCATCAGGCGGCGAGGTGTTTTGATCGTGGTCAGTTTCACGGGTAAAACGCCGGTGATATCGAGCCCGTTGAAACCGACGATGCCAATCTGATCCGGGACCTGAAGACCAGCCTGCCCACACGCCATCATACCACCGAACGCCATGTGATCGTTGAGATAGAATATCACATCCGGGGTACCACCTTCGATGAGCTTCAGAGTGCCGTGAAATCCCGTCAGAAACGCATTGCCGAGCGGAGGGCGAGACGCGCGAATCTCGGCCCCTGAAAAGACTGATCGAACACCTTCCAGCCGTGCATCTGCTCGAATATCGTGGCCGCGCGGCGTTGTTACAAAAGCTGGCCTGCAATAGCCCAGTTCCATCGCGTGTTGCCCCATCAGCTCTCCAGCCGAGAAGTGATCTATGCCCACGCAGGCGTCTATCGGGTCGCCCGTATGGTCCCATATCTCCAGCACCGGGATCTTTGAGGCTTGCAGCAGGGCGCGCGTTTCCGGATCATGGTCAATGCCTGTCAGGATGATCGCGGCGGGTTGCCATGAGAGCAATCGCTTTACCCAACTCAGCTCCGCCGTGCGGGAATACTCTGTCGTGTCGATCACGCTGGAATAGCCCGCGCTATCGAATGTACCCCGCATGCCGCTCAGAATTTCCGCAAAGACCTCGCCTGCGAAAGTTGGCAACGAGATGCCGATAAGGTTCGAGTTGGCCACCACGAGGGAGCGCGCATTGGAGTTCGGCATGTACTTCATCTGCCGCGCAAGTTTGAGAATCTCGGTGCGTTTTTTCTCTGAAACACCCTCCACGCCGCGCAGTGCGCGCGAGACTGACATGATGCTCACGCCTGCCTTGGCGGCCACATCCTCGATTTTGGCTGGTTTTGCTCGCGGCATAAGGGACGTTCCTTGCAGAGGTATTTTTGTTTGATTTCATCGTTCTAATTCAATTTTAACGTTAGCGCTAACTCTAATTGCCCGTTTACCCTCTTCCCCAAACACCGTGGGTTGGCCACTCTTGCTCAAAAGCAGGGCAAAGCCCGCAGTGCTCGTGGGGAGGATCGCGTGCCTAGAATTTCATTTGATCAGGTTGCCAAAAGTTATGGCTCCGTTGAGGTGTTGCCTCCGTTCGATCTGACCCTTGAGGATGGAGAGTTCACGGTACTTGTGGGCCCATCCGGCTGCGGCAAGTCCACCACCCTGCGGATGCTGGCGGGGCTGGAGACCCTATCCGGTGGTGAGATTTACTTCGACGACAAGCCGATCAGCAAGCTGGAGCCGAAGGACCGGGATCTGGCTATGGTTTTTCAGGATTACGCGCTTTACCCGCATATGAGCATCGCCAAGAACATGTCTTTTGCGCTGCGGCTTGCGCGGGTTTCCAAATCGGAGATTGAGGAGAAGGTAAAGCGCGTCGCTGCGATGCTGAATATCAGCCCGCTGCTGGATCGCAAGCCGGCCGAATTGTCTGGCGGCCAGCGGCAGCGTGTAGCGATGGGGCGTGCGTTGGTGCGCGATGCAGGCACGTTTCTGTTTGATGAGCCGCTCTCCAACCTCGATGCGAAACTGCGTGGCAAGATGCGCGCGGAACTGGCTGAGATGCGCGACACGATCGACAAGAACATGGTGTACGTGACGCATGATCAGGTGGAGGCCATGACACTTGGTGATCGCATAGTGGTGATGAGCGATGGTTTGATCCAGCAGCAGGGAACACCGGAAGAGCTGTTCAAGGCGCCCGTAAACACATTTGTCGCGGGTTTCATCGGCTCGCCAACCATGAACTTCATCGATGGCGAGTTGGTGGACGAGAAGGGCACATCATGGGTGCGCGGCGATGGTTTCATGTTGCCTTTGCCGGTTGAGATGGGCCAGCGGCTGGGCAGCCTTGCGGAGCGCCGTGTTACCCTCGGCCTGCGCCCGTCAAGCTTTACGATGGATCTTACGACAGGCGCGCCCATTGAGCTGAACGTCGTTGTTTCGGAATATCTGGGCGCTCAATCAGTGCTCGTTACGCGCTGCGGCGGCACGGAAGTTCTGGTGGAAACGCAAAGCGCGGCCCCGATCAAGGCGGGCCAGATGCAAAGCTTTGGCGTGCTGATCGATGAAATCATGCTTTTCGACAAGACCTCAGGGCTTCGGCTTTGAGATAAAAAAACTAGGGAGGAAGACCAACGATGCTATCACTCAAATCCATTCTGATCGGCACGGCAGTGACCGCAGCCACGGCAGGCTTTGCCTTTGCCGATGGCCACGGCGGCCCATACGCGCCCTATGCGGGCACGACGCTGGTCATCAACGTGCCAGCGCACCCGCACTACAACGCCATGATGAGGGTGCTGCCTGAGTTCACGGAGCAAACCGGCATTGAAGTTGAGGTGGATCAGCTGCAATACCTCAAGATGCGCGAGCGCCAGACGCTGGAGCTGACCAAGGATGAAGGTGATTATGACCTGATCTCCTATGTGGTGTTTTCGAAAGCCGATTACGTTTTCGCTGATCAGCTGGAGAACTTGGCCAAGTATTTCATGAATCCGAAACTGGCAGATCCGAACTACGATGCTGCGGATCTGATCGACGGTTATGTGGCCAACATCGGCATCGCTGGCGGCAAGAAGGGCTATCTGCCCGGCCCAACCGGCTCACTCTTCGGCATTCCTTACGGTTCCGAGACTTCCGTTCTGGCTTACCGCAAGGACATCTTCGAGAAGCATGGCATTGATGTGCCGCAAAACTACGACCAGCTTCTGGATGCGGCCTGCAAGATTCCAGAGCTTGAGGACGGCATGGGTGGAATGGCATCGCGCGCGGCATCGGGCCATCAGGCCTCCCACGCTTTCCTTCTGCATCTGGCCCCGCTGGGTGGCCGTGTGTTTGACGACAATTGGGAGCCGATCATCAACAATGCGGCCGGAGTTGCTGCGGCCAATGCGTTGAAAACGATTGTGGATTGCGGCCCCGAGGGCTCCCAGACGTTTGGCCCCGCCGAGGCAGCTGCTGCATTCCAGCAGGGCAATGCGGCCATGTTCATGGACAGCATCGCCTTTGCCGCAGGTTTTGAGGACCCAAGCAAATCCACTGTTGCAGGGAATGTGGGCTATGCGTTGCATCCCGAGGGTGTGCGTCGTGGCTCTCAGACAGGTGGCTTCGGGATCGCCATTCCGAAAAACGCTCAGAACAAGGAAGCAGCCTTTCTTCTGATGCAGTGGCTGACCTCCAAAGAGGGTGACCTGATGACAGCCATGGCAGGCGGTAACCCCTCACGCTTCTCCACCTACCAGAACGCGGAGCTGAATGAGAAATATCCTTATTCCGCGACCTTCGGTGAGGCGCTGAAATATGCCGATCCCGACTGGCGCCCGATCATCCCCACATGGGGCAAGATCAATGCGGATATCGGCACGACGATGAGCCAGGTGCTGACGGAAGGCCTTGATCCGCAGGAAGCCTTGAACGGTGTGGCCGAGCGTGCGCGCGCGATCATGGAAGAGGCCGGGTACTACACCTGGCAATAACAAGGTGGGTGTGGGGTTGCGAACGGCCGGAGGCCAGCCGCGACCTCACACCTTCGAAAAACCGGGCATCGGATCACCCTGAACCGAGCCCTCCCAACCAATCTCCGGATCTGCGCCCATGCAAACCGCCAATGTAAACAGGCTGACGCCCTACATGTTCATGGCCCCCGCGGTCATCGTCATGGCCGTCGCACTGCTCTACCCCATTGGTTACATGATCTATGCCAGCTTCCTGGATTGGAACCCGAGCCAGCGCATCGGTGAGGCCGAGTTCGTGGGGTTGCGCAACTACATCAACCTTCTGGGCGATGCGAGCTTTCGCGAGAGCTTCTGGGTTACGCTGAAGTTTGCGGCTGTTGTGGTCACCCTTGAGATGTGTCTCGGGGTGGGCCTCGCGCTGCTTCTGGATCGGAATATTCGCGGCATGTCTCTGCTGCGCACCCTCTTCATCCTGCCCATGATGATCGCGCCCATCGTGGTGGGTTTGATGTGGCGCTACATGTATCACCCCACTGTGGGCATATTTAACCAGACCCTGAAGGGGCTCGGATTTGAGCCCATCCCCTGGCTTTCTGACGGTGATTGGGCCTTCGCATCAGTTGTGATTGCCGATGTGTGGCAATGGACACCGTTCATCTTCATCCTGTCTCTTGCAGCCCTGCAATCCCTGCCGAGATCGGCGATGGAGGCGGCCCGTATTGATGGCGCAACCGGCTGGCAGCAGATCATCTACATCAAGCTGCCGCTTATGATGCCGGTGCTGATCGTTACCGCACTCTTGCGCCTGATCGACGCGTTCAAGGTGCTCGAGGTGATCTTGGTGCTGACCAATGGCGGGCCGGGATTGTCGACGGAGATCCTTTCTCTCCGCATCTCTCGCACGGCATCAGAGTTCCGCGAACTGGGCGAGGCGGCGGCCATGTCCAACTACCTGTTGATCCTCTTGTTGATCCTGACCTTTGGGATGTTCCTTTACAACAAGGCCATCGAAGCCCGTGCCGCCCGCCTGCGCCGCGCCGCTCAGGAGGAAACATGATGTCTGCGCAAAGCTACGACAAGCAAAACCCCGCCTTTTACGCCTTGCTCGTGGCTTTGGTGGTAATGGCTGTCGGGCCGATTTTCATGATGCTCACCACATCCCTGAAGTTGAATGTCGACATAATGTCCGATAGTTCCTCGCTCCTGTTCATGCCCACGATCCGCAACTACGAAACCGCTCTTTGCGATTTCCTTTGGTATGAAGCGGCGCATGTTGACTATTGCGACAAGACCTTCGGGCGCGCGCTGGTCAACTCTCTGATTATCTCGCTCGTATCCACTGTGATCACGCTGGTCATCGGCTGTATGGCGGCCTATGCGCTTGTGCGGTTCCGCTTCATGGGGCGAGATACGGTCTCGCTCTCTACGCTTGCGATGCGCATGGTGCCACCTGCTGTGCTTCTGGTGCCGGTGTTCGGGATCTGGACCTTTCAGTTTCAGATCGATGGCACGCGTGCCGGTATCATTCTGGTATACGTGGCAATGAACCTGCCCTTTGTGATCTGGATCCTCCAGAGCTTCATCATACAGGTGCCGATCCAGCTGGAGGAAGCCGCCCGCATGGATGGGGCGGGGCCCTTTCAGGTGTTCTTTCTTGTTGTGCTGCCCCTGATCAAACCGGGATTGGCGGCGGCGGCAATTTTCACCTTCCGGGTCGCCTGGAACGAGTTTCTGCTCGCAAATGCACTGGCAGACCGCAATTCGCGCACGGTGCCGGTGACAATCGTGAACTCGATGACAGAGTTTGATATCGATTGGGGCGTGATCATGGCCACGGGCATGCTGCTGGCCATTCCGCCGATCATTTTCACGTTCGTCGCTTCGCGCCAGATCATCACCGGTATGACTGCAGGAGCCGTGAAGGGCTGATGTGGGAGTGGCTATTGGCGTCCATGGATACTGATCGCCCTCATGAGGTTGGGTTCGCGCTGAGCTGGCACGCCCGGAGTATGGTGGCGGCCTGGGGTGTTCTGGTGCCGCTCGGGATCTTCATTGCGCGGTATTTCAAAATTGCGCCGGGGCAGGATTATCCGAAGCGGCTCGACAGTCATTTCTGGTGGAATACACATCGCATCTGCCAGTACACCGCCTGCGCATTGATGGCAGCGGGGGTGTGGCTGATCCTGAGTGACCGGAGCCCTGACACTTTGCCGGGCCCTCACTGGTGGCTTGGATGGTGCGTATTGTCGCTGGCGGTTGTGCAATTGCTTGGCGGCCTGCTGCGCGGCACAAAGGGCGGGCCGACCAGTCCCGAGATGCGGGGGGATCACTTTGACATGACGCCGCGCAGGCTGGCTTTCGAGTATGTGCACAAGGCCGCAGGCTACGTGGCGCTGGCGCTGGCGATGGTCACAATCATGAGCGGGCTGTGGCAGGCGAACGGGCCGAACTGGATGTGGCTGACATTGGTGCTGTGGTGGAGTGCGCTCGCAGTAGCGGCCATCATCCTGCAACGTCGCGGCATGGCTCTGGATACGTATCAGGCGATCTGGGGGCCGGATCCGAAACTGCCGGGAAACCGGCGCAAACCCATCGGTCTGGGGGTGCGCCGATGGCAGGAACATCGCTGACAGCGCGTTGGTTTGTTTGTGCTGCAAACCAACGAGTAAGCCATACAGAGACCGGATCAGAAGCGGGGTAAACTCCATCTTTATGTGACAATTTATGCCGAATAGACCATAATTTCGAAGCGCGACGTGCACCTCAAGTTGGCCTGTCCAAGAGGGGCGTCGCAGAAGGAGATACAATGTCCCGAAGTCCCCTTATCTCGATGCACGGTATCGTAAAGCGTTTTGGTGGCGTTACGGCCTTGGAGAATGTTGATCTTGAGGCGTATGCCGGTGAAGTTCTGGCCATCGTGGGAGACAATGGCGCAGGCAAGTCCACACTGATCAAGATCCTGACCGGGGTTTACCAGCCCACCGAAGGATCGATCAAACTGGATGGCGCTGAATTCAAGATGGCCAACCACTCCGATGCCATTGCTGCTGGCATCGATGCTGTATACCAGAACCTCGCGATTGCTGATCATCTGACGCCGCCAGAGAACCTGTTTCTCGGAGCAGAGTTGACCAAGTCATTTCTCGGGTTCCCCGTGCTCGACAATGCAAGGATGCGGCAAGAGGCAGAGCGTGTGTTGAGCGAGCGTCTGGGCGTGAAGCTGAAAAGCATGGATGTGCTGACAGAAAGCCTCTCGGGTGGGCAACGGCAGGCTGTCGCAATCGCACGCGCTGTCTATCACACCGGTTTGCGCGTTCTGGTGATGGATGAACCAACGGCGGCCCTCGGCCCGCAGGAAACGGCCCGCACACTCAAGCTTATCAAGACACTGCGCGAGCAGGGCCTTGCGATCATCCTCATCTCGCACTCGCTTGATGATGTGTTTGACGTATCGGACCGAATTCAGGTCATGCGTCGTGGGCAGCGCGTCGGCACTGTCGACACCAAAGATACTGACAACGCAGAAGTGCTGGGCATGATTGTCGGCGCTTCGGCCGCCGCGTGAAGGATCAGAACGTGACAGACATAACCATGCCCGCACGCCAACGCTCTATCAAAGAGCGTATGGAGCCCTACATGTCGATCATCGCGCCAGTGTCGATGATCCTGATGATTGTCCTGTTGATGGCAATCCTCGAACCCGCTCGGTATTTCCGCCTGTCGAACCTGGAAATAATCTTGCTGGAGTCAGCGCTTTATATGCCGATGGCAATGGCAATGACCTTCGTGATTACCCAGCGTGGCATCGATCTTTCCATCGGCTCGATTGCGGCCCTTTCCACGATCTGTTCGGCCTTTCTGATGAAGGTTTACGGGTATCCGGCATGGGCGGGTGTGGCGATTGCGATTTCGCTTGGCGCATGCATGGGCCTGATAAATGGCCTGATCATCACGAGATTTCGGGTGCCCGATCTGATCGGCACGCTGGCGATGGATCTGGTCTATCGCGGCTTTGCGCTGGTGATAGCCAAGGGGCTGGTGCTTGCCCGCTTTCCGGATCTGATCACGGATATCGGCCGCGGTCGGCTCAACGGATTTCTGCCGATCCCGGTTATCATCGGCTTGGTGACGATGATCGCGGGCTATTTCATCCTGCGCCGCACGTATTTCGGCCGCTACACCGTGGCCATCGGCTCGGATCCGCAGGCGGCAGAACTCACCGGCATCGCCGTCGATCGCTACAAGATCTATGCTTACGTGCTTATGGGGGCCATGGCGGGGCTTGCTGGCGTCATGTTGCTGGGCAAGCTGAATGCTGTTCAGGCAACCTCTGCGCCTCTCTTCAATCTGCACGTCATTGCGGCGGTTGTGGTCGGTGGTACGTCTCTCTTTGGCGGCCGCGCGTCGCTTTTGGGATCATTGGCGGGCGTCTTGCTGCTTTCGATGATGATCAATGCCCTTGTCACTCTGCGGATCGAGTTCTTCTGGCAATCCGTTGGGTCTGGCGTGGTGATCGTCACCTCTGTCGCGCTCTACACATGGCTGCAGAAGAAGGATCGTGATGGCAGCGCCGGGGGCCTGATGGGCCTCTTCGCGAGCCGTGAGGCGCAGCGCCTGATCAAATTCACTGCGGCCATCATCGGCATACTGCTGCTGCTGCTGGCGCTCGGTTACTTTGGCGCGGGGACACCCAGCCGCAGTGGCTAACTCAAGACCAAGAAACTTCAACAGGGGGGAAGACCCAATGAAACTCAGCAAAATCACCTATCCGCTTATGGCACTCGCCATTGGCGCAGGCTCGGCACTGGCAGAGGGAAGACAGATCCCCCTCATGACCCTGCCGGATGATGGCGATCGCGATTATTGGACGGTTGAGCAAATGAACCGCCCGGGTGAGTTGGAAATGCTGCGCGGCATTGTCGGCAGCGAGGCTGTTCCGTTCGCAGGCACACAGGAAAAGCCGCTGCAAATCGCACTGGTCTATCCCTCCGCCGATGTCTCTGATTTCTGGGCGCGGATGTATCTTGCATTCACCAAGCGTCTTGACCAGCTCGGCATCGAATATGAGACAACCGAATTTGCATCACGTCAGATCGAGCACAGTCTGCAAAGCACCTATACGGATCAGGTTATTCAAGACAAGGATATCTGGGATTTTGTTCTCTTCGGGCCGTCCGAGCTGGCAACACAGGCCGACAACATCAACAAACTTGCAGCCACAGAAGGCTTCACCACCTTCGTCATCTCCTTTTTCACACCTCCGCAGTATCTTGAAAACTATCCCGCAGGCTGGTTCGATTTTTCCGCCACCGAGGGTGCGTTGCTGATCTGTGATTACATGGTCGAGCGACTTGGCAGCGATCAGACCTATGCGCTGAACCGTGGTATTCCCGGGATCACCGACAACCAGCGCTCCGGTGATTTTTCGGATTGTGTTCAGGAGAAAGGCGGTTGGGAGCTGGCGTATGAACACTATGGCGAATACCGCCGCGAAGGTGGTTTCGACGGTACCAACCTGATCCTTCAGGCCTATCCGGAAGCCAAGATCATTCACAACGCCAATACCGCGATGTCCATGGGGTCGGTGGAGGCTCAGCTTGCCGCCGGAAAAGAGAATGAGATTTTCTCAACCGGCTGGGGCGGAACAGGCCTCGAACTTGAAGCGATGCGCCGCGGCGAGTTGAACGCCACACCGATGCGCATGGGCGACGACGTTGGCGCGGCAGTTGCCGAAGCGGTGAAGTTCACCATGGAGGGCCGTGGGGATGAACTGCCGCAAATCTTCCTCGGGCGCATCACCATCGCGAATGATGAAATGTCGGTCGAAGAGATCGATGCACTTGAGCAGGAGGCTTTCCGCTTTTCCGGTGTAGGTGCTCTGGAGCGCTGATCTTGCGCCTTTGATGGTCGGAACCAATGTGCCCCGCATCGACTACACGTTGATGCGGGGCATCATCTTTCTCAGCTGAGTTTCAGGTCGGTCTTGCCCAGGGTTTCAAACTGCAACGGCCCGCTGCCGCCATTGTCGATCTCCCGCCGAAATGTGACGGAAATCTCCGCATCGGCTGGTAGCCTAGTCGCGGGGCGGAGCCAGATGGAAAGCGTAAGCGCAGCCTTGATAGGCGCGTCCGATGTATCGGACTTGGCGATATTTCCGTCAGGTTTGGTGACGTCGAAGCGCAGGAAATCAAAGGCAGAAACGTCGCTGCCAAGCTCAATGGCCAGCCCTTCCTTGGGCAGGTTTTTCCAGCTGAGCAACAGCTCAACGGTCTTGTAGCTTTTCGTCTGATCATAGGCCATCTTGGCCGTAAGGTCCGCAGCATCGGCACCCACACCGGCCTTGTTTTTCAGCGAGAACTGGAAATAGTCCAGGCCGGATTGCTCTGCCTTGGCAAAGCCTAGTCCGGTCGAGGACGAGAAGCTCTCTGCCTGATTTCCCAGAAACGCGCTTAATTCCGTTTTCAGGGCAATCAGGCTTTCGATGCTTTCTACATTCAAGAGGGATTCACGTTGGTTAGGCATCTCAAATCCTCCTATTGGGCCTTCAGGGATGGGTTTTGCTTGTCAACGGCGCTGCTGGTATAGGCGCCCACCGTCAACAGGCGAATGGGCCGGCCTGCTTTGTCTACCCGCAGGGCGCGCGTCCTCGGATCTATTCCCGCAACACGCCCGAACCTGTAGTGCCTGTGAGTCGAGACCATCGGAATTTGCGGGCGCAGCGTCACACTTGGTGTGCCTGTCACGTCCCCCCAGTCATTTCCGAAAATAAGCGAATAGTTGAAGTTCGAGGCCCATTGCGCAGGCATCCGGAACGTCTTCGTGCCGATCGTAAAATCATGTTGCGAGATCGGATCAATGGTCAATTCCACAATTCCCTCGCCGGGAACGGGCGTGCCACTTGCCACATGAAATTTCGATCCAAGCGGCATGTTGGAGAACACGAACGCAAACTCGATATCCGTTTCCTCGTCACCCTGGCTATAGGGCACACTGTCCGTGATGTCCGGCACGTCGCCCACAACGAGGCGGGTGTTGCGCTGTGCGATGTTGCCGTTATTTGCCAAAATGGCCCCCCAGTCCGAAATCTTGCCTTGGTCGGCAATTGGGTTGGGGTGACCATCGGTGACAGCCACACCGATCAGGCAATAGTGTCGCCCGTCCGAGAGCGGTTTCACGTTCCATGTGAACGCATCAAGGGAGGCCACGATTTCATCGTCAAACTGTGCTTCAAAGCGCGGTGCGATCTCTCCGGAGGATGTTTGAAGCCGCACGGTATTTTCGTCCGTCTTCCAGAGGCCGGGCAGAAGGATCAGGTTCGAGGGTACGGCCCAGAATTCCCAATGGCCCGATACCGGCCCGCCTGTAAGGTTCTTGCCGCGCGTATAAAGGTAGTTGAAATTGCCCTGAAAGATCTGGTTGGAAAAGGCTTCTGAATATTGTCCCTCATCCGTCAGCACATTCGGGTCGGCCATCGGGCTTGTGCCGAAAGCGATGAGATCCGGTGAATTCGATGATGAGGCGCGCGGGATCGTCCCCGTTTCCCCCAATGATCCTCTAACGAGGATGCCGTTCCAAACTTCAGATGCCACAATGCTTCTCCTTCTATTGAGTTGATGAAAATCTTCGACAAGACAGTTTCCCCGAAAAAATGGGGGTCAGCTAAGCGCTTCGGCACTCTCGTAAAAGCGGATAACATATTGCAGCAGGTCTTCCCGCAGCGTCACCAGTGCCTTGTAGTCTTCGGAGCCGAACACCTCGGCCCGGGTCAAAAATGCTGTCCACCAGGGGAGCAGCACCGCCAAGATCCCCGGTTGGTCCGGCCCGGTTCCAAGAACGGCGCTCACGGCGTCACCAATCTCAACGGGTGTTGGGTTGGTGGCATCCAGCTCTGCCACGAAAATATCCAGCAGCCACGAATTTAATGCCACATTGGCCGGCGGTTCGACATCCGGGGCCAGAGTGTCGCTGTTGATCGGCTGAAACTCCATCGGCACCCGGCTCACAAAAGTCGTGCGGTAGAGGATCCGCCACGTCCCGTTTTCGGCCTCGGAGGCTTCACGCAGTGCCGCCGCGTTTGCCTGGGCGCTGTTGTTCAGCCAATTGGGGTCAATCACCCGGGCAAGCTGGCTGAAATTGGCCTTGGAAGGCGCCAGGAAGAAGCTCATATAGCGGTAGGTATCCACTTTCCCGGGCGCTGGTCCGTCTGTGTACCCGTGGAGCACCGGCTTTCCATCCTCGATGGAAATAATTGGCGCATTCAGAAAGCCGGTTGGATTGGCACTGGCAGACAGAGCAACCGCATAGCTTGTCGCACTGTTTTTGCTGACAGTTGTGGTGAACGTGGTCGAAAGCATCGCATCGAAGGTTCCGTAAAACCCGCCTGCCGGAGAGGTAGCCTTGCCCTCCACCTCAACCCCAGCTTTCAGCGTCAGCGATGTCACACCGGAGCGGCTTTCCGAGAACTGATCAACGGTGCTGTATTCCTCCTTCAAAAGCCCGCCACCCGCCGACCAGACATAGGTGTTGGCCAGATTGCGCTGAATTGTGCCCGTGCCACGGTCAAATCCCGGTGCATTGTCCATTTTGTCCTGAATGGGTGAAAGCAGCGGATAGAGGCTCAACAGATCGACATTGAACTGATCGTAATAGGCCTGCGCATCCTGTTCCTGCTTTTCAAACCGTCTCTTGAGGGCATAGGCCTCGGTCGGGTTGAAGTAGCTGCCGCGCCGCACATCCGCATCCGGCCAGTCGGGATCATTGACAAAGCCAACCTTCCCATCAAGCGTCCCGTTTTTCACGTAGCGAGGGTTGATCGGGAAGTCGATAATGTTGACATCCTCGGGGATCGTCGGATCCGCAATCAATGTATAGGCCACTGCCGTCTGAGAGCCTTTGATGGCTGTCATATAGAGGTTCGCGGTGGAGGATTTTACAAAGGCTGTGCCGATATTATCCTGTACATATCGCCGCCCGACCTTGGGGTTGAGCATATCATCGGCGGGTTCCCAGGACCCTGCGGGTGCCAGTTCGCTCGTCCGGGCATGCGTCAGCCCATGTTGGCGGCCAATTCCGCTGTCGCCCGATTTGCTGGCCGTCAGGCCCAGCTTTGCACCTGCCTTCGCCTCATATTCCGCCAGATCCATCCCGAAGAAGGTGAATTGTCCGTTCGAGTTGTCGAACTTCCCCTTGAAAAGAAGCCCAAGGCTTCCGCCGATCTCAAAACTGCCGCCTATGTTCTGGCTCGCCGAGAACGACCATGTCGTGTTGCGCGCCTCGCTCAGCGTCACTGACGAGGCGGACCCAAACGGGTTGGATGTTCCCGGCGGGCCCGCCCAATAGGGGACCGTCTGGTTCTCGCTTGGGATCGGCGGGCCACCTTCGATATAGCCCGTGATTTTCGGTGCCGTCTGTACCTGTCCGATATAGATCAGATCCAGATCGCCGACCTTGTAGCCCGTCAGGAGGCGTGTATCCCCATCTGCACCGGGATTGTAGACATAGGCGCGCTTGAGAACCGCAAACGCCGTGCCGTAAGCATCAAGCTGGGTATCGGAGTATTCGCAGACAGCGGCCGTCCCAGTCAATTCACCGGTGAACTCCGTCTTAACCCCGCCCAAAACGTTGAGAACGGGTGCAGCCTCCTCACTGATCGGCGCGGTTGATGTCTCCCAGTCCGGCCCACTCGTTTCATTTGCGGGCGAGAAGCTCAGCGTGCTGCCACGGCCCGTCTGGTCGTAAACCTGCAGGCCAGATCCGGTATTGAACCGCCAATACCCGGCCAGTCCATCTGTGCGCGGATCCAGCGTGCGGTTCATGCTGTCTGTCACCTGTTCGGGCGTCAAAAGCCCGTCCCAGATGCGCAATTCGTCGATGGAGCCGTCAAAAGGCACGTTGGGTGACTTTTGATTGATCGATGCTCCAACCGTCAGTTGCCTGTCGCCATAGCCTCCCAGATCGTCGGCATTCAGCGGCGAAAGGGGCACATCGCGGCCATCAACCAGCACCTCCATCTGTGCCACCTCCTCATAGAGGCTCCACAGCTGATTGCTGCTCATCCGAAGGTTGCTGTTGCCCTGCTGATCAAACGCTGTCCGGCCCTCCGTCTCGCGGAGCGGCCAGTCCGCAGCCAGGCCATCGGTTCTGGCGGGTGCCTTGTGGTAAACAGCCACCTCTGCAATTTCAGCCTCCGTCAGGGCCCGCTGCCATAGCCGGATATTGGCGATCTTGCCGGTATAAAAGAAATCCTCCCGCGCGTTCCGCCCAAGTTGAAACGCGCTGTCCGATGCCTGCACTTGCACGCTATCGGCGTAGGTATCGGCGAAGGCCGGATCACCACTCGCCTGACCATCCACATAGACTTGCGCACTGGCAAAATACTGAGGAAGAACCCGCCCCTCCGTTCCGCTGTTTTCCACAGCTCCGGAGGTGAAGGTGCACGCAATGCTGTGAGACGCGTTGATGCTCAGCGGTGTGCTCGTCGCCGTAAAGGCGATCACCTGCAGCCCTACCCGGATCACGGTCGTGAACTGGATCCTGTTGAGGCTATCGAGCATCAGACGATAACACCCGGGCTTCTCAATAAGAACGCGGGAGGTTTCAGAAGCGTCCGGCAACACCGAAATCTCCAGGGAGTAGCTTTCCGCGCCGTTCAGGTCAGAGCCGTCGTCAACAATTCCGTAAGCCGAGCCATCAAGCGTGATCCCGCGCCCCTGGCGGCTGAGCATCGCAACATGTGTCCAGTTACGGGCGATCCCACCGGCCTCGAAAACCAGATCGTTGCGCCCGGCATAGGGCACCTGATAGATCCCGTCGTCATCCCAGCCAGCCTCTTGAAAATTGCTGATCGTCGCGTCGAAATTATCGCCCGACGCCGCTGCATTCAAAAGGGTGCTGCCAGTGCCTTCCGTACAATTCCACCGGATCAGAAGGCCGGTCGCGTTATCGGCGTAATCATAGAGATACGTGCTGCGAACCTCCTCGGCAGTCAGGCTCACACGCCACATTGAAACCCCATTGGCCAAAAATGTGAGAGGTTGCTGCGCACGCGCGCCGAGAAGCAGCTCCCCGAGCTGTCCTTCGTAGGTTTGCGCACTGCTGCCCGTTACCGGAGCTTCATCATTGATGTAAAAGGAGATATCCGTGCCGCCACCCGCGCCGGGCTGCACCGTCACTGTCAGCAACACCCATTGGTTCAGCGGCAGCGCCTTGCCCGTGGCAATCACATCCTCTCCCATAAATTCCACCACGGGGCGGCTGAACTGGGCGAGCCTCAGCTTCAGATAATCGCCCACTCCCCGCACCGGATTGATACTTGCAAATGTGCCCGCTTCCTCTTCGGAGGTGATATTGATGTAGAGCTGCAACGTCGCATTCGGAGGCAGGAAATTGTAGGATCGCGCGGCAAACGCACCATTCGAGATCTCAACCGCAGGCCCTTGCTTCAGCCCGAGCATGTAGCGAAACGGCAGCGCCGGATAGCTGATATTCCCGACGGAATGAAAGGTCATCAACCGCGAATGCAAAGCGCTCACCGGATCCGTTGGATTGAGCCACACCTCCACTGACATGTCTCCGTCAATGGAAAGAGCCTCGATCGGCGGCATCTCTTCCTCAGGGGCGAAGCCATACGCCAGATAGTTGCGCTTGCCGTTCTTATTCGTGCCAACAGAGAAGTTGGGCGCGTTCTGTATCCATCCCCCAACCGCCCCGTTTACCAGAAGCGGAGCAATCCCGCCGCTGTTAGCCGCTGTGTTGACTATACCCGCTGTCGCCCCACTGGTTGGCGGTGCCTCAAAGGCTGCCGATACAAGGGCAGAGCCCGCAATCGGTGCGCGCTTCTCCCCGATCCCGCCCCGCGCCTGTTGCAGGATGCCTGCATCGGTACGCTCAAGATTGTCCAGCGCGCCAGCATCGTAAGGCGTGCCATCGTAAAAGGCGCGGTTCAGATTGGAAAACGCAAGGGCAGGGGCCTTCCCTGCCGCCTTGCCGCCGGTGTTGCGCATCTCCGCGGCCAGCCCGCTTGTCTGCACTAGAATGTTGGCCGCAATCGCTTCCTTGTAACCTTCAGGATAAGTATACGAAGCATCCAGCCCATTGAGAATGTGTGCAAATTTTACCTGATCTCGCGGTACGTTCTGCAGTTGAAAATCGTTCACCTGAACCGTCGAGAGCCGCCCGCTATCACCGTCCATGATCTCCAGATCGAAGTTTGGCAGTTCGGAGCGACGCACAAAAACAGCCGCATTTGTCACACTCGCAAGGCCTATGGTTGCCTCCAGCCCATACAGATCAGTGTTCGAGCCAACGGCGCTGTAATCGTAGCCAGCCCGCGTTCCGGCCAGAGTCTGGGTCAGTTCAGATGGTATCCGCCCCACATTGGGCCATGTGTGGCGAATGGTGCCTGTGCTCCAGTGGGTCGGCGTATTCTCAACGGTCAGATTGGCATCTCCTCCCCGCGTTCCATCCTCGATTTTCAGCGCCGCCAGCGGCGCTATCGTGGGCAGACGCGACACGAACTGAAAAAGCCCGCCATCACCGGGAACGCTGCTGCGCACCACAATCTGCGGATAGGTGCCGGAATAATCAAAAAACAGCCGAGCGCCGTTCAAAAGGTCCTGATTGCTCGGATCATTCGTTGCCTGACCATTCAGCACTGTCGAGAAATTGCGCATCATGCGCGGCATGCCCCGCCACTCTTCGCCGTGATCCGTTGCAACATTGGCCAGTTCCACATCGCATAGCCGCAAATCAGGCCCGTCATCTACCCGGATCTCGGCGCTGTTCATCGCGGTTCCGGGCGCGTGGGAAACAATCCTCAGCTGGTTCTCTTCTTCCACCCCCTGCGGCACCAGTTGTGCGGTTGTCCAGGGCAGGCCGAAGATGGCGCGCTGTGTGCGGGTCGAGTAATGACCAACGGAAAAGATGCCCGTGCTCTCATCCTGAAAGTAGAGATGCAGGATCGCATCGGAGCCTTCCAGAAAATCAGGCGTGGCCGCGGGCATCAGGAAAGGGGCATATCCCGCATACCAGGTCAGTCCATCTTCATCGATGTTGAACGTGCCATTCGTGTTGAGATCAAGAGGGCTGCTTGAGAGCTCCAGCCGCGTTCCAAACACTTCGGCAATCACGCCCGAAGCGGCACTATTGGGCGTTGTGCGCGGTGTCTTCTCATAATCCACCGTATCAAAGGGCAGGTCTGCCACAATCGTGCCGTCTACCTCTATCACCACCGCATCAACTTGCCCGTTAAAGCCGCCGCTGGCCGCACTGATCCGCGCCAGAGCACTGCCGGTGGGAAGGCCGGGATCTTCAGGCCCTGCCGCTGGCAAAGCGCTTCCGTTTACCTCGACAGTGAAAGGCTTTTCGGCACCCGGCGTGAAGGTCAGCTCCAAATGGTACCATGCCCCCACCTGCCAGGTAATCGGTTCGGTGACGTAGCGCTGCTCCGCAGAGCCATTTCCAAAGCCAAACGCCAGCCGCAAATCTCTTGTGATGTTCAAAAAGGGCGCGCGGGCCTCTGCCGCAACACCGGCAGCCCCACCAAGGATCATTCGATCCGAATTGCCGATTTCTGAAGGGTTGACCCAAAGATCGAAGCGGTAGGCACCTTTGATCTCCAGAGGTGCATCCGTGCCACCGTTGAGGCCGATATAGGCCACATCATCAAAGGCGAGTGCATAATTGGCAGGTTCGATTCTGGAAGCCGAAACCTCGCCACTGATATCCGCCAGTGTTCCTGTCCGGGACACTGCGATATCGGCGATAATCGTCACCGTTTTACTGTCCTGCGCTGCGGGAAGAGCCAACGCGACCCGCCCCTCCCGGCGCACTGTCATACTATCCCCGTCCGGTCCGATGGCGTTTTCGTGCTTCATATAGAGGGTTGCACGGGGCCCAAATTGCAGGTCGAGCGGCGTGTTGGTTTCATCCACCACCGTAAACGTTGCATCGGGTGGGATTTCAAAGCTGTCATTAAGCGTTTTGCCTGCGGTGTCCGGTAATCCGGTATCCGTGGATGGAAAATTAAAGAGGCTCAACGTCCCGGTGCTGGCGTCTGTCGTGATGAATTGCCAATTCAGCGCTTCAGAATCCTGAACGGGCAGGAACAATACGTCGAACTGACGGTTCGCGAAGCCGTTCAGCATCGCAAGCTCGTACATCGGCTCCAAAAACGGTTTGCCATCGGCCGTTACATAGGTTTGCGGATCCGTGCGATCATCCGCCACCGATTGCTTGCCGCTACGCTCAAAGCGAACTTCCCAGACAGGCGAAAGCTCATAGTCAGAGCTTTGATCACGCCCTCCGGAAGAGACTTTTCGCAGCAGATATCGGGCCAGCAACACTGTCCCGCGTGTGGAAGGGATCAACACGCTGATCCGCCGCTGATCGCTTACCACCCGAATGGGCAGTGCAGGGTCCGCCGCCACGCCTGCAACCTCAAGTGGAAGGCTGACCAAGCTCATTCCAGCGGGGCGCACGCAAACGGGCAGGGCGAGTTGCTTGAAGCCTGTCCAGTCGTTGCTGTCCTCCTCGCTCTCCACGTTGAGCCCGAGAACGTTGTAGAAAAGGGCAGGCGCGCCGTTAACCTCCTGCGTGCCAAATGAAATAGTAATACCTTGATGTACAACGGAATTCAGGTTTTCAAAGCGTGCAATGGACATGGAAATTCCTCCAAATATCGGCGCGTAAAGCGCATCGTGCTAAAATGGTCACGCGGTATCGGCAGGCGTAAAATACTTCGGATACAAATGTGAATTCTGCCGGCTCAAACGCCAGCTTACTCAAAACACTAACATGTTTTTTCAATCGATTCTGTTCAGATCGACTTGACTTTAGGCGGAAATCTCAATTGAGGGTTGTATCGCGGAATGTCATCGGGACGCAGGCTTAACTAAACCTCTGCGTTTAAATCAAATGTCCTGCGCGAATCCTCGGCCTTGCCAAAGACACCCGGCGCCTAATTATTTTCAGTCGCACGTAGTGCTCGCTTGCTGGAAGCGATTTATTGGAGATATGCAGGCACAAATGCACTGACATCACAAAAAACTGATCCCAGATGCTCTCTGGTCAGCTATCCTCTGATCTGTCTTGGAGAGGAAACTCTGTTCTGGTTTAGCCAGTCTCTCAGCACCTTCAAGTCCTCGCTCATTCGCGAAGACTTCCAGTACTGAAACTCGAGCCCTTACAGCAGGCTCGTCTGGCGCGGGGCAGTGGACCGCCCAGCGTCTTTATCAGTGAGAAACGGCGAAGTGGGCACAGAGAAACTTCACCATCTCTTCAACGCGCGCGTTTGCGACGCTGTAGAAGATGGATTTGCCTTCCCGCCGATGCTTCACAAGGCCGTCTTGGCGAAGCCGCGCCAATTGCTGCGAAACTGCAGCCTGACGGATGCCGAGCAGGTTTTCCAGCACATTCACGGATTTCTCGCCGTGAAGAAGCTGACACATAATCGTAAACCGACCCGTGTGCCCCAGTGCTTTCAAAATTTCTGCTGCTGATCTTGCTCCCGTTTCTCCATAAACAAGAGTTTCTTCATTCATATTACCATCTTCCATTACAAAGCCTTCTGGGGGGCAGAAGGAACCGGCTAGATTAACCATCACTCGTAACATCCTCACGAGACTGCGATGACTATCACTATATAGGAATAAAATTGGCGAAAATGAGGTTGGAGCGGGTGATGAGGATCGAACTCACGACATTTTGCTTGGGAAGCAAACGCTCTACCACTGAGCTACACCCGCTTAAGATGTGCTGATATCGGCAATTATCAGGGTGGTCAAGCGGGTGTTCAGGCACGTGTTGACCATTAAAAACGAGGCTTGGCGAAGTGCTATGGCCCTATTTATTAACGCATATTAACCTTTTCTGACGGAGGCGTCAGCGTCGCCGAAAACGGTTCGCTGACGCGCCGCCCAATTTACTCTGCGGCAGCTCTTGTTTGTGTCGCATGTGTGTTCAGGGTTGCCGTAAATTTGTCAATTATTTCGTCGATATGCGCCCTCTCGACGATGAATTGTGGCGCTAATATGCCCGAGTCACCCGTAAATTTCACATGCAGCCCGTTCCAGAACATGTCTTTCTGGAGGAGATTCCCCCGCACACCGGGGGCAGGGTGCGGATGTACCTCGATCCCGGCCGCCATCCCGATCGTGCGGATATCCTTTACCAGCGGGTGGCCCTTCAGGCTCATAACGGCCTCATTGAAGTAGGGCGCCATATCCTTGGAGCGCTGGAAAAGCGCCTCTTCCTCGATGATCGCCATCATCGCGCTGCCTGCCGCGCAGGCCGCCGGATGGCCGGAATAGGTGTAGCCGTGGAAAAACTCGATCGCCCCTTCCGGGCTGGCATCCACCACCGTATCGTAGATCTCGTCCCTTACCGCCACAGCGCCCATCGGTATGGAGCCGTTCGTCAGCGCTTTGGCCAGCGTCATGATATCGGGTGTCACACCAAAGGTCTGCGCGCCGAAATTGTCGCCCATACGGCCAAAGCCTGTGATCACCTCATCAAAGATCAACAGAATCCCGTGCGTATCGCAAATCTCGCGGATCCGCTCCAGATAGCCCTTGGGCGGCACCAGAACACCTGTGGAACCGGCCACAGGCTCCACAATCACCGCCGCGATCTGCCCGCCACCATATGTCTCGCAAAAGCGTTGCAAGTCCTCGGCAAGCTCCTTGCCATGTTCAGGCTGGCCAACACAGAAAAGGTCGTCGCCTGTCCATGTGTGGCGCATCATCACCACATTCGGCATTACCAACGGGAAGGTTTCGCGGTTCTTCACCATGCCCGAAAGGCTTACGCCGCCGATATTTACGCCGTGATACGCCCGCTCGCGGCTGACAAACCGGTTGCGATGCGCCTCGCCCCTTGCGTTGTTATAGGCCATCGCAATCTTCAGCGCGGTATCCACGGCCTCGGAGCCGGAGTTCACAAAGAAAACGTGGTTGATCGCCTCGGGCGTCAGCTGCGCAATCTCAGCTGCCAGCCTGAAGGAGCCATCATGGCCAAGGCCAAAGGGGGCTGTGTAGGTGTTCGTTTTCATCTGCGCATGCACAGCCTCGATGATTTTTGGGTGGCAATGCCCTGCAGGCGAACAGAAGAGGCCGGACGATCCGTCGATGACCTTGTCGCCGTTCTGATCGTAGAGATACGTGCCCTCAGCGCGGCGCACCATGCGCGGCTCTGCCTTGAAGGCCCGGTTTGCAGTGAACGGCATCCAGTGCTGTTCCATAGAATTACCCTGATAGATCATCGCGCATCCCTCATTTGCATATTGTGGAACATCCGTCGGGAAACCGTACACGGTTCACCTCCTAATCAGCGGGCAGTTTGGGCCAATCGCACCGCGCGATTAACCCCAGTTAAACCCATTATTAGGTCCAGTTGCGCACGCGCTTAATCCCAGTTAGCGTGCGCGCATCATGCGTATTTCGGAAACCCAGTTCTTTCTCGATCGTGAAATCGGCATCGGCCTTCAGGCCCAGCTGAGGGAACGTATCGCTGCCGCCATTCTCGCCCGCCGCTTCATGCCGGGCCAGCGCCTTCCGTCCAGCCGCAAGCTTGCCGATCACCTTGGCATTGCCCGGATCACGGTCAGCCTCGTCTATCAGGATCTGGTGGCCGACGGGTACCTGGAGGCGGCGGCCCGCAGCGGCTTCTTCGTCTCTCCCGATGCCCCCGATCTCATGCCGTCGCATCATCGCCCCAAGGAGCCGGAGGAGGCGCGGGTTAACTGGGGCCAGTGGCTGAACGGCCAGTATTCCGATCTGCGTCGCGTGGAAAAGCCCGTCGATTGGCGCGCCTATCCCTATCCCTTCAACTACGGCCAGATAGATCCCGATCTCTTCCCGCATGACGACTGGCGCGATTGCGCGCGCCGGGCGCTGGGAAAACGCGATTTCGGGCAGGTGGCCTGCGATGCGATCCACAGCGATGATCCCAAGCTCATCGCTCACATCCTTTCCCACGGCCTGCCTGCGCGCGGCGTTGCGGCCGCGGAGGAGGAGGTGCTCGTCACCCTTGGCGCGCAAAACGCCCTCTGGCTCGTCATCCAGCTTCTCTCCGGCAGCCGGAAGCCCCTGCGCGTCGTGATCGAGGATCCCGGCTATCCCGATCTCCGCGAAGCGCTTCGCCTCGCAGGCTGCGAGATTTTGCCCGTGCCCGTCGATGCCGATGGCCTGCCGCCAGAGGCAATCCCCGAAGGCGTTGATCTGGTTTGCGTCACTCCCAGCCACCAGGCGCCCACGGGCGTCACCCTTACGCTCAAGCGGCGCAAGGCGCTCTTGGAGCTTGCCGAAGAGCGCAACTTCCTCATTCTCGAAGATGACTACGATTTCGAGATGAGCTTTCTGAAACCCGCCAATCCTGCTCTCAAATCCTTTGATACACGGGGCAGGGTGATCCATATCGGCAGCTTCTCAAAATCGCTCTTTCCTGGCCTGCGTCTCGGATATCTCCATGCCGATGCGGGCTTCATTGAAGAAGCGCGCAATCTCCGCGCGCTCATGATGCGCCATCCGCCCGGCACGCCGCAGCGCACCACAGCCCACTTTCTCGCCCTCGGCCACTACAACGCACATGTTCGCAGGCTGCGCGAGGCTTTCCGCACCCGCCGTGCCGTGATGACGAAGGCCTTGCAGGATAACGGCCTCAGGGTTGCCGCCGCCTCGGGCTTCGGCGGCGCTGGTTTCTGGATTGAGGGGCCAAAAGGCTTAGACAGTATAGAGTTCGCCCGCGACCTGCGCGAAGACGGTGTCCTCATCGAGGCGGGCACGGCGTTCTATGCAGGCGAAAATCCTCCCACGCACTTCTTCCGAATGGCCTATTCCTCGATCCACCATTCCAAAATTCCGGAAGGCGTCGCGCGCGTTGCAAAGCGTATCTAGCGCGTCGCTTCCGGCTGCTCGCCAATGGGGACGTTGATCAAACAACGGCAAACAGAGACGGGCTGTGAACCGGACAGAGGGTGGCCTGAACACCCCGGCTTCGCGTAGCGCAAGAGATCGGCATCTGGCTCTATAGCTTCCCGCCGATGGTGCTATAGGAAATGTCCTTCAACTTCGCAGCTTTACGGCCATCGGGGAACGCGATTTTGCTTGCACAAACGGCAAAAACTGGGTTCGCTGAGCGGTATGTGCGAAGGCTTCGTCTCTTTCGTAAGCAAAACAAAGGAACTGCCTACGCATCAAACGATCACCAGCGGCAATAATTCGGAGAACCCGGGGGCCGCTCAATTGTCTGAAACAGGGAAATAAGACATATGAAACTCACTTCCATGCTCGCGGCATCCGCCGCCGCACTCTCGCTTTTGGCACCATTGGCAGCGCACGCTGATGGCCATATTGACGAGATAACAGTGGCCTACTTTCTAGAATGGCCAACACCAAACCAGTTCGCACAGAACAGCGGTGCCTACGAAGAGGCGCTTGGCGTCAAGGTCAACTGGGTCTCCTTCGATGCGGGTACGGCAATGTCCTCAGCCATGGCTTCGGGGGATGTCCATATCTCGTTCAGCCAGGGCGTCACACCGTTCCTCGTGGCCACAGCCGCAGGCCAGGACCTTCAGGTTGTCGATATCGCGGTCACCTATTCCGACAACGATAACTGCGTTGTCCGCTCCGATCTTGAGATTACAGCCGAGAACGCGGGCGAGCTGGAGGGCAAGGAAGTGGGCGTGCCGCTCGGTACGGTTGCGCATGCCGGTTTCCTCTCTCAGATGGAACATTTCGGCGTGGATACGTCCACAATGAAAGTCGTCGATATGGCGCCTGTGGACAGTGCGGCAGCCTTCGCGAATGGCAGCCTCGATATGGTCTGCGGCTGGGGCGGTGCGCTGCGTCGCATGAAGGAATACGGCAACGTGCTTCTGTCCGGTGCTGAAAAAGAGGCAATCGTCGGCAAAGTGTTCGACGTTACTTCCATTCCCGCAGCCTTCGGCCAGGAAAACCCGGAGCTTCTGGCGAAGTTCCTGAAGGTCACAGCCGATATGAACGCGCAATATGCGGCAGATCGCGATCCGATGCTGGCCGATATTGCCAAGCAGGCGGGTATGGATGTTGAAGCAACCACAGCCGTACTGGACGTGTTTACCTTCCCGACCATCGAGCAGCAGCTCTCCAGCGAATGGATGGGCGGCGAGCTTGCGACGCTTCTGAAGGAGTCTGCCGGCAAGCTGGAAGAGGCAGGTCAGATCAAGGCGCTCTCCGATTACGGGCCGCTGATCAACACATCCTTCCTGGAAGCTGCTTCCGCAATGTAATCCGGCTTCGGGCGCGCAAGGCTTTGCCTTGTGCGCCCCATGCGGAAAGGTCTTGCCGATGTCCACACTTACGATCAACGATATCTCTATGACCTTTGATCTGCCCGATGGCGGCAAGGTCGAGGCGCTCAAAAACATCAACATCACCCTCCAACAGGGCCAACTGATGTCCGTCCTCGGGCCCTCGGGCTGTGGGAAGACAACCCTTCTCAACATCCTCGCGGGCTTTCTCGCCCCCACAGCGGGAGAGATCACGCTGAACGATCACCAGGTGCTTGGCCCCTCGCCGGAGCGGGGCATGGTCTTCCAGCAGGGCGCTCTCTTCGAATGGATGAGCGTTCGCGAAAACATCGCCTTCGGCCCCAACATGAAGAACGCCCCGAAAGCCGAAACGCGCGACCGCGTCGACGAGCTTCTCGGCATCGTCGGCCTGCAGGATTTCGGCCAGAAGATGATCTACGAGCTTTCCGGCGGCATGCAGCAGCGCGTGGCACTCGCCCGCTGTCTCGCCAACGATCCGGATGTGATCCTGATGGATGAACCCTTGGGCGCGCTCGATGCGCTCACCCGCGAGAAGATGCAGGGCCTCGTGCTCAAGCTCTGGAAGGAAACTGGTAAGACGATCATCCTCATCACCCACTCGGTGGAGGAAGCACTTCTCCTTGGTGAGCGTCTTCTCGTCATGGCACCGCGCCCCGGGCGCGTGCACAAGGAATACCATCTCCCCTTCGCGGAAATGGGCGTCAACGCGGATCTCCGCGAAGTGAAAAAGCACCCTGAATTCGGCCCACGGCGTGAGGAAATCCTCAGTATGATCTGGGATATGGAAGAAGAGATTATGGGGCGGAAGGAAGCTTAGTATGGGCGAGGAACTTATCGATCTCGGCGGAGAACTGATTACGCTTACCCTCGGCATCGCCGCAATTTTCATCCTTTATGTCGGGATCAGCGGCGTCTGCTTCTTCCTCTACAATCTCGCAACCGGCAAAAAACGGACAGCCAAGGGCTTCAATGCCCGCAAAACGGTTACCTTCGGTGATGAAAGCTCGGTTGTTTCAAACCGCATCGCCTCCGTCGCCTCGGTTGTCTCGATTTTTCTGGTCTGGGGCATGTTCACGGGCTCCGTAATCTCCCCCATCCACATGCCCGGCGCGTTCGTCGGCGAGACCTCCATCATCTACACCGCCACGAATGCTGCGGGCGAAACGGACGATGCTACCGTTTCCATCAATGTCTTCGAGGTTGGCGGCTCCGCCGATCCCGCCGAGGTGCCGCCGGGTACCGGCTTCGCGAAGGACGATGCGGCCAGCGTTGCCGCTTATCGCTCTAAACTTCTGCGTCTCAAGAACAATGACGAAGGCGGAGATGCCGACGAATACCGCGTCACCGCTGTCAATGGCACAGCCATAGAACCGGGCGATACCATCAGCGTCGAGAACGGAAGGATCCTTATGACAGCGCGGGGCACGCTCCAGTTCGAGCCGACCAAAGGCATGCAGATGGAGGCAATCTGGTTGCCCTCACCAGAGGCGGTCGTTTCCAAATTCTTCCAGATCGCCAGCGAAGGCTACCAAAATGTCTCCCTCTTCGAGAATGTCTTCTGGTCCCTCATCCGTGTTGTCATCGGCTTTGCACTCGGCTGCCTCTTCGGCATCCCGCTCGGTTTCGCCATGGGCCTCTCGGGTTGGTTCCGCGGCTGGTTCGATCCGATTGTGGAGTTCATGCGCCCGGTTCCGCCGCTCGCACTCATCCCGCTCATCATCATCTGGTTCGGCATCTGGGAGCAGGGCAAAATCTCCCTCCTCTTCCTCGCCGCCCTCTGGATCATGACCATTGCAGCGCGGTCAGGGGTCTCGGGTGTGAACATCTCCAAAGTCCACGCGGCTTACTCGCTCGGTGCGTCCAAACGCCAGATCCTTTCCAAGGTGATCCTTCCCAACAGCTTGCCGGAAATCTTCACCGGCGCGCGCGTTGCAATGGGCGTTTGCTGGGGTACGGTTGTGGCCGCCGAACTTGTGGCAGCCGAGAAGGGGGCCGGTAAAATGATCATTGCAGCCTCGAAGTTCCAGCAAACCGATATTGTGATCATGGGTATCATTGTGATCGGTGTCATCGGATACACAATCGACATTTTTATGCGCCAGATTGAGAACTGGCTTGTTCCATGGAAGGGCAAAGGCTAACTGTGAAAGGGTCGGCGGAAACGTCGACCCGTTGTCAGCCGACCCTTGAGTGAGCCGAATACCGATGTCCAAAGCCTATCTGATCGCGCCGTTTCTGGCACTAGCAGCGCCTGCCTTCGCGCAGGGCGATGGCTTCTTGGGTGCCGCTCGCGATGCGTATTCTGCAGCATGGGATGTCTCGCCACTCACTATCGAAAATGCGTTTTTCGTAACCCGCCCAGCCGAGATTGCAGGCGATTATGAAGAACGCACCAGCAGCGAATTTGCCGCTGGTGAGCCGCTTCTGATATATGCCGAACCCAAGGCCTACGGTTATCTCGATACCGAAACGGGCAAGGAGTTTGGCGTCGTTCTGGATCTTGAAGTGCTTTCTTCAGAAGGCACATCGCTTCTGCAGCAGGACGAATTTCAGACAATCCGCCTCACCAGCCGCTCGGAGGTAAAGGAGATGTTCCTCAACATCACCCTGAACCTCACAGGTTTCACCCCGGGAGCCTATCAGGTGAAAATCCGCGCGCATGATATCGCCTCCGAAGAACAAGCGGAATTCATGCTGTCCTTCACGGTTACAAGCTAAGCCGCTTCCAGTTCTGTGAGACCTGTCGAAGCGAGACGGCGACGGTAGAAAGAGGCTGGGCCGAAGGACAGACAATTAACGCTTCGCTGTTAGGCGTGGAAACACTCTAGAAACCGCCGTCCCAACCTGTGGCCTTATTCTTGAGGCCGACTGGCCCTAATTCTTCCCCCCACCTATGCCACCTGTTATCCTCAAAAGGCCCCCGCCGGAAAGCGGGCCATTTGCCCATTCAGAGAGGATGCACCCCATGAAGATGACGACCGAGGAAGCCTTTGTAAAAACGCTGCAAATGCACGGTATTGAACATGCATTCGGCATCATCGGCTCGGCCATGATGCCGATCTCGGATCTCTTCGATGCAGCGGGCATCCGTTTCTGGGATTGCGCGCATGAGGGCTCGGGCGGGATGATGGCCGACGGCTACACCCGCGCCACCGGCAAGATGAGCATGATGATCGCGCAGAACGGCCCGGGCATCACCAACTTTGTCACCGCCGTTAAAACCGCCTACTGGAACCACACGCCCCTTCTTCTCGTCACGCCGCAGGCCGCGAACAAGACGATCGGGCAGGGCGGATTTCAGGAAGTCGAGCAGATGAAACTGTTCGAGGATATGGTCGCCTATCAGGAAGAGGTGCGCGATCCCTCCCGCGTGGCCGAGGTGCTGAACCGCGTAATCCTGCAGGCCAAGCGCGCCTCTGCGCCCGCGCAGATCAACATGCCGCGCGATTTCTGGACACAGGTTATCGATATCGAGCTTCCCGCAATCGTGGAGTTCGAGCGCCCCAATGGCGGTGACGCGGCCCTTCAGTCTGCGGCCGATCTTCTCAGCGAAGCGAGGTTCCCTGTTATCCTCAACGGTGCGGGTGTGGTGCTCTCCAAAGGTATTCCGGCCAGTCAGGCCCTCGCCGAACGTCTCGATGCGCCCGTTTGCGTTGGCTACCAGCACAACGATGCCTTCCCCGGCTCCCATCCGCTGTTCGCGGGGCCGCTCGGCTATAACGGTTCCAAGGCGGGGATGGAACTGATCAAGCAGGCCGATGTCGTGCTCGCCCTCGGCACGCGCCTCAACCCGTTTTCCACCCTGCCGGGCTACGGCATGGAATACTGGCCCGCGGATGCCAAGGTCATTCAGGTCGATATCAACCCGGATCGCATCGGCCTGACCAAGAAAGTGGCCGTGGGCATTGTTGGCGACGCAAAGAAGGTTGCCGAAAGCCTCCTTGCCAAGCTCAGCGACACAGCAGGCGACGAAGGCCGCGCCGACCGCAAGGCCAAGATCGCCACTGAGAAATCCAAATGGGCGCAGCAGCTCTCCTCCATGGATAGCGAGGAAGATGATCCCGGCACCACATGGAACGAACGCGCCCGCGCCGCCAAACCCGATTGGATGAGCCCGCGCCGGGCATGGCGTGCCATCCAGCAGGCCCTCCCGCGCGAGGCCATCATCTCCTCCGATATCGGCAACAACTGCGCCATCGGCAACGCTTATCCTAGCTTCGATGAAGGCCGCAAATACCTTGCCCCCGGCCTCTTCGGCCCCTGCGGCTACGGCCTTCCAGCCATAATAGGTGCCAAAATCGGCTGCCCGGACACGCCCGTCGTGGGCTTCGCGGGCGACGGTGCCTTCGGCATCGCCGTGACAGAGCTGACAGCCATCGGTCGCAGTGAATGGCCGCCCATCACCATGATCGTTTTCCGCAACTACCAATGGGGCGCTGAAAAGCGCAACTCCACCCTCTGGTTCGAAGACAATTTCGTGGGCACCGAGCTTGACGAAAGCGTGTCCTATGCCGGCATCGCCAAGGCCTGCGGTCTTCAGGGCGTTCAGGCCCGCACGATGGACGAACTGACGGATATGCTGAACACCGCCATCACCGATCAGATGAAGAACGGCAAGACCACCCTGATCGAAGCCATGATCAATCAGGAACTGGGCGAGCCCTTCCGCCGCGACGCCATGAAGAAACCGGTGGCCGTGGCTGGCATCAGCAAGGCAGACATGCGCCCTCAGGCCTCCGCCTGAAGGCCCTCGGCGGTGCGGATCCTCGTCCTCAACGCCGGATCGTCCTCCATCAAGTTCGCCGTCTTCAACGGCGCGCTTGAGGCCGAACATGCGGGCGCGCTCATGGAAATCGGCGGCGCATCCGAGCTTACGGTAAACGGGGCCAAAACGGCCCATCCCGTGCCCAACCACATAGAGGGCCTGAAGGCGATCTTCGAGGCTCTCAAGGCCGCCGGTCTCTCCCTCAGCGATCTTGCAGCCGCCGCGCACCGGGTCGTCCACGGCGGCCCGAACCTTGCGCAGCCCATGCGCATCACGCCCGAGGTCCGGGCAGAGATCGAAAGTTGCTCGCCGCTCGCCCCGCTCCACAATCCGCACAACCTCGCGGCCATCGATGCTGTATCCGAACTCGCGCCCAACCTGCCGCAGTTCGCCAGCTTCGACACCTCCTTCCACGCGACCAACCCCGAACCCGCCATCCGCTACGGCCTGCCGGATGTGCCGGAAACCACAGGCATCCGCCGCTACGGCTTCCACGGCCTCAGCTACGCCAGCCTCACCCGCCTCTTGCCCGAAATCTCAGGCACCAAACTCCCGCACCGCCTGCTTGCCTTCCATCTCGGCAACGGTGCATCGCTCTGCGCGATAAAGGGTGGTAAATCCATCGCCACCACCATGGGCTACTCTCCGCTCGACGGCCTCACCATGGGCACACGCTGCGGCGGGATAGATGCCAATGCCGTTCTGAAAATGGTGGAAGATCACGGACTGGAACGCGTGAAATCCCTGCTCAACCACCGCTCCGGCCTTTTCGGCCTCTCCGGCGGCGTCTCCGACATGCGCCGCCTGATGATCGACCCGTCCGCCACCGCCGCCTTCGCTGTCGATCACTTCTGCTACTGGTCGCTCCGCCATGCAGGCTCGCTGATCGCGGCCATGGGTGGCCTCGATGCCATCGCCTTCACAGGCGGCATCGGCGAAAACGCGGTCGAAGTCCGCCGCCGCCTCCTTACAGGCCTCGATTGGCTCGGCGTTGTCGCAGATCTGGAGGCCAATGCCAGCGGCGGCCCGCATCTCACCGCGCCAAGCTCGGGGATAGACGCATGGATCATCCCCGCCCGCGAGGAAGAGATGATCGCCCGCGATGCGCTTCGGATACTATCCTAAGCCATGGCCAGCGTCACCGCCGTAGCGGCCACGATATCATCCACGCTGGCACCGCGCGAGAGATCGCAAACGGGGCGTGCAAAACCCTGCAGGAAAGGCCCAATCGCCTGCGCTCCCGCCAGTTCCTGCACCAGCTTGTACCCGATATTTCCCGCATCCAACGTCGGGAAGATCAGCACATTCGCAGCCCCGGCCACATCGCCCTCTACGCCCTTCTTGGCGGCAATCGTGCTGGAAAGCGCTGCATCCGCCTGCATGGGTCCGTCAAAAGGGCAGGGCAGGCGTGGCCCGGCCAGCGCCATCGCCTCCCGCACCAGATCCACACTCGCGCCACTGCCCGATCCGTGCGTCGAGAAGGAAAGAAAGGTGAGCTTCGCCTCCGGCAGCAAAGCCTCCGCGGAACCTGCTGTCGCAACCGCTATGTCGGCGAGCGCTTCCGCATCCGGTGTCACATTCAGCGCGCAGTCGGCAAAAATCAGCGGCGCACGCTCCGGCACCAGCATCACGAAAAAGCTGGAGGCGGTCCGCACCCCCTCGGCCATGCCAATCGTCAGCCCCGCCGCCTCGATCACCCGGCGCGTGGCATGCGCCACACCCGCCACCATCGCATCCGCCTGGCCCGCGGCCACCATCGCGCCTGCGCGAAAGAGGGGCTTTTTCAGCATCCGCTCCGCAAGGCTCGGCTTTCCGGGCCGGTTGGCAAGGATCACCTCCACCAGCGGGCCGGTATCGAACGTATCTGAAAGGGCTGTCACCCCATCCGGCACCGCACCGGCCCCCATCACCAAAGGCTCAGCAATCCCCTCCGCCGCGATCCGTGCAGTCGCCTCCGCAATCCGCGGATCATCGCCCTCAGGCAACACAACCCGAAGCCGTTTTTTACGCGCTTTTTCAATAGCATCTGCAACAAATAACATGTGGTGGTTCCTCCGCCCGGCACGCTAGTATGCGGCCCAATCAGTTACAAGGGAGAGAGAGAATGGAAGAGAAAATCCGGATCAACCGGGGCCTCAAGGGCGTCTACTTTGAGCGGTCGGAGATCAGCGATATTGACGGGGCGGCGGGCAAGCTCACCTATCGCGGCTATTCCATCCACGATCTCGCCACGCAATCGACCTTCGAGGAAACGGCCTATCTCCTGATCCACGGCACGTTGCCAAACTCCACGGAACTTGCAGCCTTCGACGCCCAACTCAAGGCCGCTCGCACGCTGCCCACAGAGATCTATGCCATCATCGAGGCGACCGCCGCAGGCCACCCGATGGATGTGCTCCGCACCGCAGTATCCGCGCTCGCAGCACTAGAACCCGACAGCCAGAAGGTGAGTGAGGAGGACTTCATCACCAACGGTCTCCGTCTCACCTCCCAGATCCCGATGATCGTCGCGGCGCACGAGCATATCCGCAACGGCCGCAAACCCGTGCCAGCGGATCCGGATCTTTCCCACGCCGCCAACTGGCTCTGGATGCTGAAGGGTGAGAAGCCCAGCGAAGATGCCGCCCGCCTCGCCGATATCGACTTCATTCTCCACGCAGAACATGGCTCCAACGCGTCCAGCTTCGCCGCGCGCGTGACCGTGGGGACGGAGGCGAATTTCCACGCGGCCTGCGTCACGGCACTCTCCACTCTCTCTGGCCCGGCGCATGGCGGTGCTGCCGAAGACGTCATGAAAATGGTGGAGGAGATCGGCACCCCCGAAAACGCCGCCGCCTATGTCAAGGCCAAGCGCGCCAACCGGGAACCCGTCACAGGCTTCGGCCACCGCGTCTACCGGGCGGAAGACCCACGCGCCCGCCATATGCGCGAAGGCGTGCGCAAACTGGGCGAGGAGATGGGGGATCCAAGCTGGTTTCAGATCCTGCAGGCGGTGGTTGAAGCCATGCAGCCCTACGCCCGCCACGGCCTCAACGTGAATGTCGATTTCTATTCCGGTGCGATCTACCAACTCCACGGTATCCCGATGGATCTCTACGTCCCGATCTTCGCGATCGGCCGCGTGCCGGGCTGGACGATCCAATGCGTCGAGCAACTTCGCGGCAACATTCTCATCCGCCCGCTCACACTCTATACCGGCGCGGACGATCAGGAATACGTGCCAATCGCGGATCGCTGAATACGCAACGCTGCAACGGCCCAGCCCGTATCTGCGCAAAACCTCTCGCCCCGGGTGGAACGGATGCGGTGCAGCCGCGTTTGCTTTCAAAGCTTCCCCGGCAGGGCGGGCAGCGAAAGGTGATAAAACGTGGCAGACGGCAGAGAAAACAGCCTTACCTATGCGGAACGCCCATACCTCCTTCTCTTCCTCGGGTGGCTTGGTATCCTCGGGTGCATTGCCCTGATTGTCGGCACAATCATCGCCCCGTTTTTCGTGCCCAACCATGATTGGGTCGCGGATACGATCAGCGATCTTGCCGCAGGCCCCTCCGAGATTGTCATGGATGTCTCCCTCTACGCCTTTGCCGCTGGCCTCGCGGCAACTGCCTTGGCGGCCTCCCACGCACATCTTGGCGGTGTCGGATGGTCCGCAGGTATCCTCTCGCTGGCAATACTCAGTGCTCTTGTCATCATAATAGGTGCCCGCAATGAATACGGCGATGGCGATGCGGACGGCGTGGTGATCCACATCTATCTCGTCTACGGCCTCGGCCTCTTCTTCCTCGCAGCCCCGCTCCTCATGGCGTCGGGCATCGGGCCGGATCACACATGGGCAAAACAAGCACTGATCGGCCTCGCAATTCTCTGGGCCCTCGCGTCCCCTGTCTTCCTCTTCCTGCCCACTTCGGTTGATGGCCTGTATGAACGCGCGCTGGGTATCATTTCCTGCGGCATTATCGTTGTCCTCTGCGCTGTTTTCATCACGCGGGGGCGGCACGCACAGGCCGCTCGGTCCTGATGGCCCTCCTGATCGTCGCCGCCAATACTGTCGCAGCAGTCGCCGCTATAATCCTTCTGGTCCGTCTCAACGGTCTCAGATCCTTCTCCAAGATGTCGAGCTTCGATTTCGCGCTGACCGTCGCCGCAGCCTCTATCCTTGCCACCATGATGACGACCACGAAATCTCCAGCACCAGAGCTTCTGGCCTTCTTGGCGCTCTTCCTCTCCCGCTACGCCATTTCGCTAACACGCCAATGTTTCCGCGGGGCCGAGCGACTGACAGACACCCCACCGCTTCTCCTGATGTATGAAGGCGTCCTGCACGGCGAAACACTTGACGATGATTTGCTGAAGGGCGTCTCATGGGGAAAGGAGACCGCTCCCGGTTGATGGAAGATGTGGCGCCGGGGGGGCGTACAAGAGGATAAACCGCAATTGAAAAAAACTTGCAAATTTTCAATTTTGTGAAATCCTCGGGCAACTCTTCAGGATTGCCCAATGCACAAAGCCACCTCAAGTTCCGAATCTCTGGCCGAAGCACTCGGCGCAGATATCCGTGCGCTCCGCAAATCGCGCAGCCTCACCCTCAACCAACTGGCCAGCACGCTCAACCGCTCCACCGCATGGCTCTCACATGTGGAGCGGGGGCAGATCGATGCGGGCATTTCCGATCTCAAAACAATCGCGCAAATCTTTGATCTCCCCGTCTCTTTCTTCTTCCGCAACGATGAGGCCCCGGCGCGCGAACGTGGCCAGATCGTCCGCGCGCGGCACCGCACTGAGATAGGAAACCGCGCCGAGGGCCTCACAGAGGAACTTCTCTCGCCCGATCTTAACCACCCGTTCGAGATGATCCGCTCCACCTTCCAGCCCGGCTCGGAAAGCGGCATCGTTCCCGCCCGTGCTACGGAGGAGGGCGGTTACGTGGTTGAGGGTGAACTCCACCTCTGGATTGGTACCAACCGCCACCACCTCAAGGCCGGAGACAGCTTCCACTTCGCCCGCCAGCCCTACCGTTGGAAGAACCCCGGCACCAAACCCGCGATCCTCGTCTGGATCGTCTCACCCCCGATTTACTAGGAGGCCCCCATGGCAGATTTCCCCACCACAGCCCGCGTCGTCATCATCGGCGGTGGTGCCGTCGGCACCTCCTGCCTCTACCACCTTGCCCTCGCGGGCTGGTCCGACTGCGTGCTCTTGGAGAAAAACGAACTCACCGCAGGCTCCACCTGGCATGCGGCAGGCAACATTCCCAACTTTTCAGCCTCATGGGCCGTGATGAACATGCAGCGCTACGGAACGGAGCTTTACCGCCGCATCGGCGAAGAGGTGGATTACCCGCTCAACTACAACGTCACCGGTTCCATCCGTCTCGCCCATTCCAAGGAGCGCATGATGGAGTTTGAACGCGCGAAAAGCATGGCCAAATATCAGGGCCTCACCTTCGATATGTGCACGAACGAAGATCTGAAGAGCTGGTATCCCTTCATGGAAACCCACGATCTCGAAGGCGGCCTCTACGACCCTACCGATGGAGACATGGACCCGGCCCAGATCACCCAGGCCTACGCCAAGGGCGCGCGTGAGAAGGGCGCACAAATCCTGCGCTTCACGCCTGCCACTGGTGTGCGCCGTGAAAACGGCGAGTGGATCGTGGAGACGGAGAAGGGCGAAATCCGCTGCGAATACATGGTCAACGCCGCAGGCTACTACGCGCAGCGCGTCGGCGAATGGTTCAAGCCCTATGGCGGCCGCACCGTACCGATGATGGTCATGTCTCACCAGTACATGCTGACGGACGAGATCCCCGAGATCGAATCTTTCACCAAGGAAAACGGCGGCAAGCTCCCCCTTTTGCGGGATGTGGATAGCTCCTACTACCTTCGCCAGGAGAAAACCGGCCTTAACCTCGGCCCCTATGAGCGCAACTGCAAGGGCCATTGGATGAGCCCTGACGATCCGATGCCGGATGATTTCAGCTTCCAGCTCTACCCCGATGATCTTGATCGTCTGGAATGGTATATCGAAGATGCCATGGCCCGCGTGCCCATCCTCGGCCAAAGCGGCATCAACAAGGTCATTAACGGCCCGATCCCCTATTCCCCCGATGGCAACCCCCTTATCGGCCCCATGCCCGGCGTGCCAAACGCGTTCGAGGCCTGCGTCTTCACCTTCGGCATCGCCCAATCCGGTGGTGCGGGCAAGGTGCTTGCCGAATGGGTCACCGAAGGCAGCACGGAATGGGATATGTGGGCCACTGACCCTCGCCGCTTCACGGCCCATGCCGATCAGGATTACACGAACCAGAAAGGCATGGAGGTCTATGGCCACGAATACGCCATGCACTTTCCGCATCACGAATGGCCCGCAGGCCGCGATAAAAAGCTCTCCCCGGTTCACGAGAAGATCGTCGAGCAGGGCGGCGTAATGGGCGCGTATAACGGCTGGGAACGCGCCAACTGGTTCGCCAAGGAGGGGGACGACACCTCCGAGGAAAGCACCCAAACCTGGGGCCGCTCCGGCCCGTGGGAGCAGCGCATCCGGCAGGAGGTCGAAGCCGTCTCAACGGGCGTGGGCGTCCTCGATCTTCCGGGCTTCTCCCGCTTCAGCCTCTCAGGCGAAGGTGCCGCAGAATGGCTGCGCACCCGCATCGCCGGTGCACTTCCCAAGGCAGGCCGCATGACGCTTGGCTACTTCCCCGATGCGCGTGGCCGCATCGTCACCGAAATGTCGCTGATCCGTCACGCCGAAGATCACTTCACCCTGATCACCGCAGCCCCCGCACAATGGCACGACTTCGAGCTTCTGAAAGCAACGCTCGCCGAAGGCCTCTCCCTCACGGACCATACGGAAGAGATCTCCACGCTCATCCTCTCTGGCCCAAAAGCGAGAGACCTGCTCGCACCCCTGACAGACGCCGATCTCTCCCTAGGCTGGCTCACCCACCAAAACGCGAATGTAGCAGGCAAACCGGCCATGCTCCCCCGCGTCTCCTTCGCCGGAGAACTCGGTTGGGAAATCCACGCCGCCTGCGCAGACATCCCCACAATTTACGCGGCGGTCATCGGGGCAGGGGCCACGCCCTTCGGCATGTACGCCCTCAATTCCATGCGGATCGAAAAGGGCTACCGCGCCTGGAAGGGGGATCTCTCCACCGACTACTCCCTTCTCGAAGGCGGGTTGGAACGGTTCATCCGTTTCGACAAGCCGCAGGATTTCCCCGGCAAGGCCGCTCTCCTCAACGAGAAGCAGCAGGGCAGCAAAAAATCCTTCGCGCTCCTCACCGTCGAGGCGAATGGCTGCGACGCCCCCTACATGTCGAACCTCTACAAGGGCGATGATATCGTCGGCGAAACCACCTCCGGTGCATTCGGTTACCGCACCGGAAAATCCATAGCGCTGGCTATGCTCCGCCCCGATCTCAACACGCCCGGCACCCGTCTTGAGGTGGAGATCTTCGGCCAGCGCGTGCCAGCTGAGGTGCAGCCCGATGGCCCCCTCTACGATCCGGAAAATGCGAGGCTGCGGGCATGAATACCCGACAAAACAAGTCACATTACCAAACCCGTACCGAACCCGTACCAAACCCAGCCTCAGGATTCCGCCCATGAGCCTCCCTCAAAAAGCCCGCGTCGTCATCATCGGTGGCGGCGTCTCCGGCTGTTCTGTCGCCTACCACCTCACCAAGCTCGGCTGGGAAGATGTGGTGCTCTTGGAGCGCAAGCAGCTTACCTGCGGCACCACATGGCATGCAGCAGGGCTGATCGGCCAACTCCGAAGCTCCAAAAACCAGACGCAACTGGCCCGCTACAGCGCTGATTTATATATGAAATTAGAAGAAGAGACGGGTATTTCGACCGGTATGCGGCAGAACGGTTCCATCACCGTGGCGCTCACCGAAGCACGCCGCGAAGAAATCCTCCGCCAGGCCAGTCTCGCCCGCGCGTTTGATGTGGAAGTATCTGAAATATCAACAGAAAAGTTGATAGGCCTCTACCCCCATATCAACCCGGATGGCGTCACAGGCGCTGTCCATCTCCCCAAGGATGGCCAGGCCGACCCGGCCAATATCGCCCTCGCACTTGCGAAGGGCGCCAAGCAACGCGGTGCGAAGTTCCATGAGCACACCAAGGTGCTGGAAGTCCTGCAAAACGGCTCCCAAGTCACTGGAGTCAAATGGAAAAAGGGCGAGGAGGAAGGCATCATCGAAGCCGATCTCGTCGTCAATTGCGGCGGTATGTGGGCGCGAGATTTCGCTGCCCGGAACAACGTCGCCCTGCCGCTCCACGCCTGCGAACACTTCTACATCGTCACCGAAAGCATCAAGGGTCTCAAGCAGTTACCCGTTCTCAGGGTCCCGGACGAATGCGCCTACTACAAGGAAGATGCGGGCAAAATCCTCCTTGGCGCGTTTGAGCCCCGCGCCAAGCCGTGGGGGATGAAGGGAATCCCGGAAGACTTTGAATTCGATCAACTTCCCGAGGATTTCGACCATTTCGAACCCATCCTTGAACAGGCCATAAACCGCATGCCAATGCTGGCAGAGGCGGGCATCCACACCTTTTTCAACGGTCCCGAAAGCTTCACCCCTGATGATCGCTACTACCTCGGCGAAGCCCCAAATCTGCGCGGCTACTGGGTCGCCGCAGGCTATAATTCCATCGGCATCGTCAGTTCCGGCGGCGCAGGCATGGCCCTCGCACAATGGATGAACGATGGCGAAGCCCCTTTCGATCTCTGGGAGTCCGATATCCGCCGTGTCCAGCCTTTTCAGAAGAATCGCAAGTACTTAACCGAACGCGTTAGCGAAACTCTCGGCCTCCTCTACGCCGATCATTACCCCTACCGCCAGTTCGAAACTGCCCGCGGCATCCGCCGTTCCCCCCTTCACGAAAGCCTCAAGACCCTTGGGGCAGCCTTCGGCGAAACCGCAGGCTGGGAACGGGCCAATTGGTTTGCCAAACCGGGCGAGCGCGCCAACTACGAATATGCCTGGGGCCCGCAAAACTGGTTTGAAAATCAACGGCTTGAGCATCAGGCGATCCGCGAAGGGGCAGGGATCTACGATATGTCTTCCTTCGGCAAGCTCCGCGTCGAAGGCCGGGATGCGTGCAACTTTCTCAACCGCGTTTGCGGCAATCAGATGGATGTGCCAATCGGAAAAATTGTTTATACGCAGATGCTTAACCGACGCGGCGGCATAGAGGCAGACGTCACGATAACGCGCCTCTCGGAAACCGAATTCCTCATGGTCGTTCCCGCCGCCACGGTGCAGCGCGATATGAACTGGCTCAAACGCCACGTCCAAGACGATTTCGCCGTGATCACAGACGTCACTTCAGCCGAAGCTGTAATCTGCGTGATGGGCCCGGACAGCCGCAATATCCTCTCTGCCGTAACGCCACAAGATCTCACCAACGCAGCGCATCCGTTTGGAATGATGCAGGAAATTGAACTGGGCCAAAGCCTCGCCCGTGCGCACCGCGTCACTTATGTCGGCGAGCTTGGGTGGGAACTCTACATGCCGACAGACCATGCAGCCCACATCTTCGAGACCATCTGGAACGCCGGTGAAAGTCGGGGCCTCAAACTTTGCGGCCTCCACGCAATGGATTCACTCCGCATCGAAAAGGGCTTCCGCCATTTCGGCCATGACATCACAGATGAAGATCATGTTCTGGAAGCAGGCCTCGGCTTCGCGGTAAAGACGGACAAGCCTGATTTTATTGGAAAAGATGCCGTTCTCCGCCGACGTGAAGAGGGCCTCAAGACCCGTATGGTCCAGTTCCAGCTTACAGATCCAAAGGGGATGCTCTACCATCACGAACCGATCATTCGCGATGGTAAAATGGTCGGCTACCTTACCTCCGGCAACTACGGCCACACGCTCGGTGCCTCAATCGGCCTCGGGTATGTGCCGTGCAAGGGTGAAAGTGCAGCGGATCTACTCGAATCCAGCTACACCATTGAAATCGCGGGAAAACCATTTGAGGCATCGGCCTCTCTAAAGCCGCTCTACGATCCAAAATCGGAGCGCGTGAAAGTCTAGAGCCCGTTCAGAATGCCGAGCCAGACAGACACGCTCAAAACGGAAACTGCGGTCGCGAGCAGCACGGTCGAGGCTGCCACATCCTCCGCCCGTTTGTAGAGCGTCGCAAAGACATAGGTGTTTACGCCAGGCGCCATGCTCGCCGTAAGCACCGCCGCGCGCACGAAATCCAGAGGCAATTCAAATACATAGTGGCTCAATAGAAACGCGATCCCCGGATGAAGCACCAACGAAAGTGTAGCCACCATGCCAGCTTCACCCAACGAGGCTCGCATCCGGTACCGCGTCAACACCCCCCCAAGCGCAAAGAGCGCCGTCGGCAGCGCCGCCCGAACAACCATATCTACCGCCGCCATCACCGTGCCCGGCAGCACCAAGCCGCTGAAATTCCCGAGAAAACCAAGCGCCAGCCCGATCATCAGCGCATTCCGCACCACGGCCTGCAAAACCGCCCGCGCCGTCTCAATAGCCCCCCGCCCATCAGCCCGGCTGATCTCCATCACAGTGATCCCGAGGATGTAGCAAAACGGCGCATGGATCGCGACAATCGCAAAGGTCGCCGCCAGTACATCCGGGCCGAACGCACGATCAACGATCGGCAGTCCGAGGATCACGGAATTGGAAAAAAGCGCCCCGAAGCCAATCGCCACAGCCTCGCCGGGCCGCCGCTTGAACAGCACGCGCGCACCAAGAATACCAAGAAAAAACGCTACCGTATTGCCCGCATAGAAAGACGCCAGCAAGCGCGGATCGAACACAGCCCCAAGATCCAGTTGCAGCGCTGCCCGGAAGAGCAACACAGGGATCGCGATATGCTGCGTGAAATTCATCAGGGCATCAAGGTGCGGATCAGCAAAAAACTTTACCTTAACAGCAAGATAGCCAGCTCCGATCACAAGAAAGACGGGGATCACTACATCTAGAAGTGCAAGCATTCAGACCTCGAAAGTGAGCCGCAGCCCATCATAAGCGGGTTGCACACCCGCTGGCACGTTGGCGGCGACCGTCTCGTAATCAAGGTCAATATGCATATTGGTCAGAACCGCCTGCTTTGGTGCCGCACGGCCAATCCACTCCAGCGCCGTCTCGTAGTTGATATGCGTCGGATGAGGTGTGTAGCGCAGCGAATCCAGGATCCAGAGGTCAAGCCCTTCCAGAACGGACCAGTTATCATCCGGCATGGCGCTTACGTCCGGCAGATAGGCCACATCATGGATGCGAAATCCCAGCGCGTCTATCCGCCCATGCACCACACGAAAGGGTTGGAAAGGGATAGCACCACCCGGGCCTTCCACGGCAAAGGCGCCGTCGATATTGCGCAGATCCAGTATCGGAGGATAGTTGCTGCCCTCGGGCTGAACAAATGCATACCCAAAGCGCGAGATCAGCGCGTTCGTCGTATCGCTGTCGGCCCAGACAGGCAAACGCTCGCGCCTGTTGAAAACGATCATCCGCAAATCATCAAGCCCATGCACGTGATCGGCATGCTGATGCGTATAAACAACGCCGTCCAGCCAGCCGACACCCGCATCGAGTAGTTGCATCCGCAGATCAGGCGAACTGTCGATCAGCACACGGGTCACCCCGTCCGCGCCAGTTAACTCTACCAGAAGAGAGCAGCGTCGCCGGTGGTTCCTCGGGTTTTTCGGATCGCAGGCCCCCCAATGCCCGCCAAGGCGCGGCACACCGCCGGAAGAGCCGCAGCCGAGAATGGTAACGGCCAGTTCAGCCATGCCTTGCCTTGGGGAAAAGCCGTTCGAAATTAGCTGTAGTTGCTGCGGCAAACGCTTCGATACTCACCCCGAAAATCTCGGCCCCCATCGCGGCCGTATGCGCTGTATATCCGGGTTCATTCCGTTTGCCACGATGCGGTGACGGGGCAAGATAGGGGCTGTCGGTCTCCACCAGTATCCGATCCAAAGGGGCCGCCGCGAAGATATCCCGAAGCGTCTGGCTTTTCTTGAAAGTCACAATGCCGGACATGGAAAGGTAAAACCCGAGATCGAGCGCAGCCTTCGCAAGCTCCGGCCCTGAGGAAAAGCAATGCATTACGCCGTCGAAAGCTCCATTTGCATGCTCAGCGCCCAGAATATCAGCCATATCCGCATCCGCATCCCGCGCATGGATGATCAGCGGCAAGCCGGTTTGCCGTGCCGCTTCGATATGTATGCAGAGGCTTTCTTTCTGCACATCCGCGCTCTCAGCGGTGTAGTGATAATCCAGCCCAGTCTCACCTATTCCCACAAATTTGGGGTGCGCAGCCAGAGCGACCAGGTCTTCCACACGCGCCACCGGCTCCGAGGCCACGCTCATCGGATGTGTGCCAGCCGCGTAGAACACACCCTTATGCGCTTCTGCAATCGCCCGCACAGAGGGCTCTGCCCGCAACTTTGTACAGATCGTCACCATTCGGCGCACACCCATCTCGGCCGCCCGCGCAACGATCTCTGCATGCTTCCCCTCGAAATCCGGGAAATCGAGGTGGCAATGGCTGTCAACAAGGTCTGGAAGAGCGGTCACAGAGTATGGGCTTTCACGGAGAGAGGGGGCTCAACGGCCCTTTAACCGGATATCCGACATATCAGGAGCGGCGTCAAGAAAGGCTCAGGCAACGCTCAGCTTACGCGCCGCACGCTGGATGGCGAGCCATGAATCCAGCACCACCTGCGCCGGATCAAGGTTCACGGCGCGGCCATGGGTGGCACGGCCCTCAATCTCCTGCAAGAGGCCTGCCCAACCCTGCGCCGCCGCCAGCCCGGGGCAAAGCCGGGCCGCAACCTCTGCCTCCACCTCCAGCAGCTTTTGTCCACCCGCGCCATTGCGCGCCATACGGGCCAACGCCACGTTCGTCAGTCGCAGGATCAGATCATATCGCTCGTCCGCTCCGCGCCCTGCGGCCTTTTCCGCAAGCGCCATCAGCCGGGGGCGATCCATATTCGAGGCGTTGCCAAGCAGCGCCAATATCTCCTGATAAAGCTCTGTTCCATTGCCAGAGAGCAGCCGCAACGCCTCGCCCACCGAGCCCTCGGCAAGCATCTCCAGCGTCGAGTCAATCCTGCCTTCATGGCCTGTGCTTGCAAGAGCAGCATTCAAGTCTGCAGCATCAAGCGGAGCAAGCCGCAAAGTGCGGCAGCGAGAGCGGATGGTGGGTAAAAGGCGGGCAGGGCGGTGGCATACCAGAAGCAGAATAGCCTTTTCGGGAGGCTCCTCCAATATCTTCAAAAGCGCATTGGCCGCTGCCGTGTTCATCTCATCGGCGGCATCCACGATCGCGATCCGCCAGCCGCCATCTGCGGCGGAAAGCGTGAAAAAGCCCTTCAGCTTGCGCACCTCTTCCACTGTCAAAGCGGTTTTGAACCTTTTGGCCTTATCGTCATAACTCCGGCGACAGAGCACAAGACGAGGTTCCGTCAAAGCTGCTGTCCGGCGAAAAGCCGGAGCATCAGGGCTCACGTAGAGGCTGTCGGGCGCGCCAAACAACCCTCCCGGCTCCTCTTGGATAAGGAAGCGGGCAATCCGCCATGCAAGCGTCGCCTTGCCCACACCGCGCGGCCCTGTCAGCAACCATCCGTGATGCAGCCGAGCAGAATTGTAGGCCTCCAGAAAAGCCATTTCTGCCGCTGTTTGACCAAAGAGATCCGCAACATGCCGCGGATGCGGGGCGCCTTCCTGCCTGTCCGCCTCAGGCAAGCCTTCGTCACTCATGGAAAGCCTCGGAAACGGCGGCAAAAACCCGCTCTGCAACGGCCTCTTCCGCTCCCTCGGCAGCAATCAGCTTGCAACGCTTAGGGTCCGCGCGCGTCAATGCTCGGAAACCATCCCGCAGCCGCTGCTGAAACCCGAGCCCCATATCCTCGAAACGATCCTCCCCCGATTTCCGCGCCAACCCCCGGATGAGTGCTGCATCCGGTTCCATATCCAGCACCAGCGTCAGATCCGGTTCCTGCTTGATCATGAGGCTGTGAAGCTGATCCACAACACCCCGCAAATCGGCACGGGCAGCGCCCTGATACACCCGTGTGCTATCGGCAAACCGGTCCGTTACGACGATAGCGCCACGTGCGAGTGCGGGTGCAATCAATCGCTCCAGATGATCCCGCCGCGCCGCCGTAAAAAGCAGTATCTCTGTCTCAGGAGACCACCGCCCCGGATCTCCTTCCACCAGAAGCCTCCGGATATCCTCCGCCCCTTCGGAACCACCGGGCTCGCGGGTCTGGACGACTTCGCAACCCTGTGCTCGCAGCCGCTCAACCAACAGCCGCGCCTGCGTTGATTTCCCGCACCCGTCCATGCCCTCAAGGCTAATAAACCGCCCCGAGGCTGCCATGTCAGTTGATCATCTCACCGGCAGCAACAAAGAGACGGCCCGTCAGTATCCGGGCAGATGCCACGAACCGCGTCGTAAAACTGCCCGGCTCGACGGCATCGCCTGCCACAAGGGGAATACGCTGCGCGCCTATTTCGGGTATCTCCACAATAAGCTCGGCAAGCTGTTGGCCCTTGGAAATCGGAGCGGTTACAGGCCCGGTATACTTCACCTTTGCCGTCACCTTGTCACGTTCGGCAAACGGCACCACGATGTTGATATCCTCAGCCGCAACAAGAGCTACAGTCTTCTCCGCGCCGATCCAGACATCCGCTGTGGAAACAGGCGCATTCTCCTTGAAAAGCGTGCGCGTGTAGAATTCCCGGAAAGCCCAGTTCACAAGCCGCTCTGATTCCACAAGGCGCGACCGAGCGCTATCGAGCCCCGTCAGCATGAACGTAATCCTGCGCCCATCACGCTCGGCGGAGCCGACAAGGCCGTATCCGGCCTCTTCCGTATGCCCGGTTTTCAGGCCATCTGCGCCTACATCCAGCGTTAACAAGGGGTTGCGGTTATCCTGCTCTATCCCATCCCAGGTGAAGGTCTGCTCGGCGAAATAGGGATAATATTCCGGATACTGATTGATCAGATGAGATGCCAGGATAACAAGATCTTCGGCAGACATACGATGCTCGGGATGCGGCCATCCGGTCGAGTTTGCAAAGACGGAATTCATCATTCCCAACTCACGTCCGCGCTTGGTCATTCGGTCCGCAAATGCCACTTCCGATCCGGCGAGCCCCTCGGCAATTACCACGCAGGCATCATTTCCCGATTGCACGATCACGCCGCGGATCAGATCCTGAACAGTCACCTCATCGCCCTCGCGGAGGAACATCTTGGAGCCGCCCATCTGCCACGCCTTGGTGGAAACCCGGAATGTATCTGTCAGCGTCAATCGCCCGCTCTGCAATGCCTCGAACAGCATGGCCAACGTCATTAGCTTGGACATGGATGCGGGCGGCAGGGACATATCCGCGTTCTTGGAGAGGAGCACGGTCTGTGTGTCGTGATCAATCACCAGCGCCGCGCGAGCTGTTGTGTCGAGCGCAAATCCGCGCATTGGCAGAAAAACAACCGCAGCCACCAAGGCCAGCAAGCTAAAGACCCGCATCCCATTCTCCCTCAGGCAACACCTCTCCCATGCTAATCACACAGGATAAGCGTCCTTATAGCCCAGTTTGCGAACCTTCCGCAAAACCTCTGTGCGGTCCTTCGCGGTCTGGGCTGGGCCGATCACAACGCTGAAGATCGTTTTGCCCGCCGACTGGCCCACACGGAGTTCCGCGCTCAGTCCGGCGGCCTGAAGCTTCTTGATCACTTCATTCGCGTTGGCAGGGTTGCTGACGGTGGCCACCTGAATGTAGGGCCGCTCCAGTTCCGATGCGGGAGCAGTTGCAGGGCTTGCTGCAGCTTCAACACTCGCGGCCGCAGTGGTTGCCGTAGCCGCTGCAGCTTCTCCAACGGCTGCGCCTGCAGCCTGCGTTTGGTCCACAGCCTCTAAAACGGTGGTTTCCAGCGCTTCTGTGCTAATGCCTTCTGCGGGACCATCCGCTGGCACATCGGCGGCCAGGCCCGGCAAACCGGTATCCTCCTCTTCGCCTTCCGGCACTTCAGGATCCAGCACCGTGATGGGCGGAGGCGGTGTGATCTCCACTGTCTCACGTCGCAAAACCACAATTTCCATATCCGCAGGTGTACCCGCCTGCATCCCAATCGCCGCGGCCGCAGCAGAAGAAACAAGTATGGAAGGGCCAGGGTTTTCCACTTCTTTGCGGAACAAACCACCCTCCACAGATTTTCCGGTATCCAGATTTGTGATCCGCACCCGATCCGGCTCCACATTTTGCGGAACGGCCACCCAGATGCCACCGAACGAGGGTCGCCCGTCCCAAAGCCCGTTCGATCTCAGAGAGAAGACATCCGGTGCTTCGACATCACGCTCCTCAATGCGCAATTGCCCGCGCGATGTGTTAACCGTGGCCGAGGCCGCTGCATCGCTTGATCCGCCCCCGGGAAAATCATCACATCCCGTCAGAACAAGCCCACACATCAATGCAACGCTGCACTTCGCCAGTGACGTCAAGGACGCAGTCGGTACCATGATATCCCCCTGAATTGGTTCGCATATGGTATTAAAGCCCACCGGCTCATTTCCAAAACGAACGCTGCTCCGCCTATATACGGTTTGATCACCGCTTCTAACCGCATAGTTTAGTCTCTTTGCATAGGAAAGGAAAGCGTTGAGCTTACACATTTCTCATATGGACTTTCCCCGCCGACGTTCGCTAAGACAGGGCGGACGGAGAAGTGGCAGAGTGGTCGAATGCGGCGGTCTTGAAAACCGTTGAAGGTGCAAGTCTTCCGTGGGTTCGAATCCCACCTTCTCCGCCACTTCATTATCAAAAACAATTACTTACTAGGATTTTTGGCACCGTTACATCTTCTATCCCCACAAAGGGAAAATGATAAAAATGACCAGGCAAAAGATCGCCGAAAGAGACCTTCCTGACCTCGACTGTCCCGCGATTCGAAAGCGCGTTGCCGAGATATGCGCTTGGAAGAACACGCCGTTGACTAACTGGGCACACGATATAAGAAACGCAGATGTTGATCACATAATTGATTTCTGCGGCAAACACGATCTGTCCATAGATTGGCTTGTTTGCAATTCAGGACTGCACCCCACTTCCGAGGTAGGTCAAATGCTCACAGTAATCATGAATTCGCCGCGTGATACGCGGGAAGCCTTTTGATCGCCATCTCGGAAAATCCTGACGATCCGGAACCAGTCATGTTGCGCGAGCTAAAGCGCCGTCGAAACGAAGCCGCCTAAAACAAGGTATCGACTGGCTTGATCATATCAGGCCGGTCGTCTTTCACACCAAAGGGCTCAACCTTGTGAGCCATCAGCTCGGCACCAAACCCTGTTCCAATATTCTCGATCACGGCGTCTTCGTCACCTTGGCCGATCAACCAAGCGACGGTTTCCTCCTCACGAACGATCACCGGCATCCGGGAATGAATGCCCGAAATCAATGGGTCAGCTTCACGAGTGAGAATCAGAAACTTCACGGACAAGTCGGATGCCTCGCAATACAATCCTGCAAAGAAAAACACGGGATGTTTACGTGGTACGTCCGGATCGCTTGCATCGTGCTCCAGAGTGATTAACCAAGGTTGCTTTTCGCCCTTAGTACCCGTCCATTCATACCAACCAGTTGCTGGAATCAGGCAGCGGCTAGAACGCCAAGCGTTGGCAAACGTACGCTTCTCGCGGGCGGTCTCAATCTTGGCGTTAATGTGCAGCGGGGATTTTATCCAATTGCCCTTGTGGCCCCATTTAGCTGGCATCTCGAAGATGCCCTGATCAAGCGCCATAACCACAGGCATGGTTTGGGTCGGGCAAACAATAAAACGAGGGCGCTCCAGCGGCGTGTTTGATCGAATGACGCTCAACGCTTCGAAGTATGTTGACCAGTCGCTTTCACCAAGAATGCATCTTCCGCACATAGTTCGGCATTAGCGTCGGCGACAATTTGCATCCAGTTTTCCGTGACCAATCTGCGAGTGTCGAGATAGAATAAATTATGAACAAAAAGGTTATCATTGTTCCTCGATACAACCTCCGCGTGGAAGATTCCGCGCTGAAACATATTCTCGTTCTCAAATGTGATGCCGGCGGCCATATCGGTACTGTATCGGCGAAGGTTTTGCATGAAAGGCTGAAGCCATACGACCGGCTTCTTGATGTGGCGGGCAGCTTTCGTTGCTCACAGTGTCGCCGACGTGGATCTGCTTATTGGCATATCGAGGAACGTTCCTAGCCTAACAAAAGCAATAGCAAGAGAATGAGATTTAGAACCGAAATGAACGATGCGAAAATAGCCCAACTTCGGGCAGAATAGGACACAAAGCATGCAAGCGCAGCATCTTGTCTAGTGTGGGCCAAGACTGTACTGAGCTCTGCACTGTCGAAATCCTCTTCACACATTGCTTTGGATTCTTGCAGCATCCGTCTAGACTTCTCGGCTTGACGTTGTGTTCAATTTAATTTCATCGATTTATCCAATGTTCAAACACCAGTTAGTAACTCACGCAATTCTAATGAAAGCTAGTCTCAAATGAGCTTCAAAGGCCAGTGCAAGTCATGTGGGTGGATTGCAAATCGTGCTCTCTCAAATATGAGTCGTCCATGTCTGAAGTGCAGTGGGGCTGTATATGTTCACGAGAACGATCACGGTGAAGCATCGACATGGGCGGTGGTGGCCGTCTTTATCATAATTGTGGTTGGAGCGTTGTTTGCATTCGCTGGCGTCGGTCAAAAGTAGCAATGGATTTCCCAAACTTACGCGCCCAAATACCCGCTGGAAGATCGGTTTGCTGTCTGCACAGCCGCCGAGCTTTGAGGCGCACTTTGTGCAACCACTTGCCCCGCCTGATCGCGCACAAACGTCGCCAGATTGCCGTTCTCATCAATGCGTGAGCTGATCGAAAAGTGAACATTTCACCCTCCGCCACCGGCCGACACAACAACAAGCTTGCCTCCCGGCTCTCGCTTCATGACGAAATCAGCCTTTCATCTAGGGTTTATCGAGCATCCGCTACGCGCGACGTTGCTGTCGTTTGTACCTTCGCAATCAAAGTCCGTAGTAAAGCCCAAAGCGAACGTGACTGTTCTGCACATCGGGCGGGATGACGAAGCCGCTTTCGCGGCGATCGCTCTTGTCGCTGAGGTATTGGTCTGCCCCTGACGGCGCGTATTTTGTGATCTTGCTGACCTGTTTGACGATTGGGGTTTCTCAATCTGATGACAGGAGGCTCCCGTGACGGAGGAGAAGACAACCCCGCTGCGCGAGCGGATGATCGAAGAAATGCGCATTCGTGGCATGTCGCCGAAGACACAGCAGGCTCATATCAGGGCGGTCAAGTACTTTGCCGAGTTTATTGGACGGTCGCCCGACACAGCTACGCCCGACGAACTGCGGGCTTATCAGCTTCATATGGCGGATACCGGGGTCTCGACCGGCGTGTTTAACGCCAGGATTGTGTCGCTACGGTTCTTTTTTGGGATGACTTGCGGGCACGAAGAGATGAAGCGGTACATGAAGTTCCGGCGCAAACCGAAGAAGCTGCCCGTAGTTTTGAGCGTCGAAGAGGTCGGCGACTGCTAGGGGCGGTTCCCGGTCCGGGGCTGAAGCATCGCGCCGCCTTGGGGATCAGCTATGGTGCTGGCTTGCGCGCATCCGAGGTCTGCAATCTCAAGGTCTCGGACATCGACAGCGACCGGATGCTGATCCATGTCGACGAGGGCAAGAATGACAAGGACCGCAAGGCCATGTTATCGTTGGCTTTGCTTGATCTACTCCGCGATTGCTGGCGGGAAGCACGCCCCGAGGGATGGCTGTTTCCGGGTAAACCCAAGATCATGGCTTTGTCACCACGCCAGCTGAACCGCGCGTTTACCTCGGCCAAGCATATGGCCGGCATCAACAAACCCGCCACGCTGCACACCTTGCGCCACAGCTTTGCCACGCATCTTCTCGAAGCCGGAACGGATGTTCGGGTGATCCAAGTGCTTGTCGGTCATTCATAGCTCAGCACGACAGCGCACTACACGCATTTCGCCACCAAGACCATTCGCGGCACAGTCAGTCCCTATGAGATGCTGGAAAAACTACAGGATCATACCTTTAGGCGCGGGGGAGGAGAGGTTCGGGCGGCTGTCGCGTCCAAGGCTGGAGATCGCCGACATCTTCCGGAAGTATGGCCCCGCGTGGCGGCGGGCCAATACCGGGCATGTCAGCTTGAACCAGCTCAAAGTCATGTTCGCAATTAAAGCCTGTCGAACCAAGGCGCTCGGCGGGCATGTGGCAGGGTGTGCAAAATGCGACCATCATCATATCGCATACAACTCTTGTAGGAACCGGCATTGCCCGAATTGTCAAGGACCGGCTGAACGTGACCGGATGGATGCGCGCGCAGAGGACCTGTTACCTGTGGAATACTTCCACGTCGTGTTCACTTTGCCAGCCGAGACTGCCCGCATCGCGTACTGGAACCAGAGAGAGGTCTACGGCCTGCTGTTCCGCGCGTCGGCAGAAACAGTGACGACAATTGCTGCCGATCCCAAGCGTCTCGGGGCGAAGGTCGGCATGACCAGCGTTCTGCACACCTGGGGATCCGCGCTCACTCACCATCCGCATAAGCTGTAAGGGACTTGGTTTGCGGAATCCATCAGGGCCAGCGGTCAAAACCGCGCAAACAGGCCGGACACATGACTGCTTTTGACAAATGCACAAATCAGATCAAAAAGGACTTGCTATGTAGGAGCCAATGATATGGACCCCGCTGCCCTCGGGCGGCGACGATTGCGCATCTACAAAGCAAGGAGATATATCATGGAAATTGTGCGGATTGGTTTGGACTTGGCAAAGAATGTCTTTGAGGTCCACGGCGTGGATGCTCAGGACAAAGAGGTTCTAACAAAGACATTGCGACGCGATGCCGTCACCCAGTTCTTCGCTGATATGCCGCCCTGCATAGTTGGAATGGAGGCCTGTAGCGGGTCGCATTACTGGGCAAAAGTCTTTGCAGATATTGGTCACGAGGTTCGTCTAATCTCACCGCAGTTTGTGACGCCGTATGTAAAATCCAACAAGAACGACCGGAACGATGCCGAAGCGATTTGCGAAGCTATAGGAAGGCCGTCTATGCGTTTTGTACCGGTCAAGTCAGCGGAACAGCTTGAGATCCAGGCCATTCATCGTATCCGGCAAAGACTGGTGTCGGATCGGACGAGATTGGTCAACCAGATCCGGGGAAGGCTGGCTGAGCATGGCCTGGTCGTCGCACGAGACATCTCAAGAATCCGGCGTGTGTTGTCGCAGATTGCCGAAGGCGTTGATCACATGCTGGGCCTTATGCTCGTAGAGTTGGTCTGCGACGTGCGTGAAGAACTCAATGAATTGGATCAGCGCATTGCGACTTACACAAAGCGCATTCGAGACCTCTTTCGGTCCAACAAGATGTGCCAGCGTTTTGGCAAGATCGAGGGGATTGGGCCGATAACGGCCACGGCGCTGGTTGCCGCTGTTGGTGACCGGACCTGCTTCAAGAACGGACGGCAATTTGCGGCCTGGCTTGGGCTTGTTCCCAAACAGCGCTCCAGTGGCGGCAAATCCCGCTTGTTTGGGATTAGCAAACGCGGCGACCGATATTTACGCACACTGTTAATCCATGGCGCTCGTGCAGTTCTTCGGAAAGCAGCTGGCAAAACAGACGCAAGAAACTTGTGGATCGAACGGATGCGCGGTCGGCGACACCCAAATGTGGTTGCTGTCGCGCTCGCCAACAAGAACGCCAGGATCGTCTGGGCGGCCTTATCAGGTCGCACTGGATATCAACCGGCGTTCACCGGTTAAGGAAACGCTCAGAAACCAAAGGGACTAGGGGTTGTTGACGTTCACCGTGTTTGAATGATTGTTGCGGCAATCGAGATGAAGGCTTTGAAGCTCTGATCAGTCTTGCATGAACGCATTGCTGTCCCTCTGTTTTCCTTCAACTTACCGAAGTAATTCTCGATCAGGTGCCGCCATTTGTATGTTTCTTTGTCGAAGTTT
>CANMAI010000003.1 GCA_947495795.1 uncultured Paracoccaceae bacterium
GTTTCGGCTTCGTCATTCGACACCTCCCGACGCAATCTGCGCCTATTCTAGGTGTCCACCAAATCAGAGCAAAACCAATAGGCTCAATCCGGTCATCCGCTGCGATCTGCACGAAGGGCCGCTGCTGGATGAAACCTCTTGCCGACGACTGTTTGGCACAAACCGCATTCTTCGGGCCGTCGGGACGTTAAACCGTTTGGGACTGTGCAGGTGACGGTGGGCAGGATTGCCCACCCTACCGGGCTGGGTGGGCGTCAGCCGAGGCGGCGGACGCGGAGTTCTGTGAGGCGGTTGCGGTCTTTCTCCAGCACCTCGAAGCGGAAGCCGTGGAAGGTGAAGACCTGGCCTTTGGTGGGGATCGTCTGGGCTTCGTGGATGACGAGGCCCGCGACGGTGTTTGCCTCTTCATCCGGCAGGTTCCAATCGCAGGCGCGGTTGAGATCGCGGATAGTCATGCCACCTTCCACTGTGACCGTGCCATCGGCGGCTTGCTGGATCTCTGATTGTTCCTCATCGTGCTCATCGGCAATCTCGCCCACGATCTCCTCCAGAATGTCTTCGAGCGTGATCAGGCCACGGAGTGCACCGTATTCATCGACCACGAGGGCGAAGTGGGTTTTGCGGCGCAGAAACTCGCGCATCTGATCATCCAACGTTGTGGTTTCCGGCACAAAGTAGGGTTTCATCGCCACATCGAGGATCTGGAAGGTTTCGAGATTATCCAGCCCGCCCTTGGTGCCGCGTACGAGCGCATCGACGGCGCGCAGAAGATCCTTGGCGTGGATGACGCCGATGATGTTTTCCGGATCACCCTTGAAGATGGGAAGGCGGGTATAGGTGGATTTGAGGCAGGCGGAGAGGATTTCCTCCGGCGGCCAGTCCGAGTCGATCATTTCGATATTCTGGCGGTGGAGCATGATCTCCTCCACCTCGCGGTGCTTGAGATCGAGCGCGCCGAGGAGCCTGTCCTTATCGTCCTTTTCCACAGCCCCTTCAGAATGGTGGAGTGCGATGGCGCCTGCAATTTCTTCCTGAGCGGCCAGAAGATTGGCCTCCGGGTCCGTCTCCACCCCGAAGAAGCGCAGGAACGTGCGGACGAGCGCGCGGACGACGTTGACGATGGGGGCGAGCACGCGGACGACGATTGCGATGATGGGGGAGACGCGGGTGGCGGCGGTTTCCGGGTTGGTGATCGCGTAGGTCTTGGGCATGACCTCTGCGAAGACGAGGACCAGCGCTGTCATCACCAGGGTGGCCAGTGCGACGCCGCTATCGCCGAAGAGCAATGTGAGCATGGATGTGGCCAGCGAGGTGGCGAGGATGTTGACGAGGTTGTTGCCGAGGAGGATCGCGCCGATCAACCGTTCGCTGTCTTCCGTGAGCCTGAGGGCGGTATCGGCGCCTTTGGAGCCTTTATCCGAGAGGCCGTGCAGTTTGGCGCGGGAGGCGGCGGTGAGCGCCGTTTCCGATCCTGAGAAGAAGGCGGACATGCAAAGGAGGCCTATCACCGCGAGGACGGTGAACCAGAGGGCGCTATCCCAGACTGATGTTGCGAGTTCCGTTTCCATGGCCTTGCCCTCAAACCTTGCGTTTGACAGAGGTTATGGGGTGTGCGGGGCGGACCTGCAAGGAGGGGTGATGAAGGTTGTGGATCTGGGCGAACTGGAGGGGCCGGTGCTTCTCTTTGGTGGGCCTTACTCCAACTTGCAGGCGCTGGAAGCTTTGGTGGCTGAGGCGGAGGCTTTGGGCGTGCTGCCGGAGCGGATGATCTGCACGGGCGACATGGTGGCCTATTGCGCGGATCCGGTGGCGGTTGCCCAGCGGCTGCAGGATCTGAGATGCCCTGTGCTGACGGGCAATTGCGAGGCGCAGCTGGCGGTGGGCGCAATGGATTGCGGCTGCGGTTTTGATGAGGGGAGCGCGTGTTCGCTGCTTTCTGCCGGGTGGTACGCGCATGTTGACAGGCTGGTGGGGCCGGAATTGCGGGACTGGATGGGGGGATTGCCCGAACGGATCGAGTTTGCGCATGAGGGGTTGCGTTACGGGGTGGTGCATGGCGGGGCCACGGCGATCAACCGGTTTATCTGGGGGATGGATGCGGATGCGGTTTTCGCCGGAGAGATTGCGGCTTTGGAGGCGGAGATCGGGCCAGTGGATGCGGTGATTGCAGGGCATTCGGGAATCGCGTTTGAGCGCGTTGTCGGGCGGCATCAGTGGATCAATGCAGGTGTGATCGGCATGCCGCCACATGACGGGCGCACGGAGACGGAATATGCCGTGCTGGAGGGCGGTGTGCAGTTTCGGCGGCTGGCATATGATCATGCAGGTGCTGCCGAGGCGATGCGGGCGCAGGGGCTTGTGCAGGGCTATGAGCGTGCACTTCTGACGGGCTATTGGCCGAGTGAGGATGTGCTGCCAACGGCGCTTCGGCGAAGCGGTGCAGCATGAGGTTTTGCGTATAATTGTTTGTTTAGATGTACTTTTTGAGGAAATTCTGCTCTTTTCCGCGATGCTTCCGGTTTCGCTGTTGGGTCAAGGGCGCAGCTTGAGCCACCGTCGCCCTTGCTGGGGGCGTGGTCTGGATGGCGGCCGGTGCTGACTACGCCTTGAAGATATCAGCGCCCATCTGCGCGAAGAGATCGCCGTAATCGAGCAGCACCCAGTTTTCCATGATCCTGCCATCGGCGCAGCGGTAGAAATCCATCACCCGGAGCGTGAGCGCCTTGTTGGTGGCGGGCATGCCGAGGTAATCGGACTGATGCGTCATTGTCATTGAAGGCCAGCCGGAGACGGCGGCATAGTTGCCATCGCCGATCCGGCAATAATGGTTGCCGCCCTTCCGGTCCGGAAAGGCGTTCAGGAAGCTTTCGCGATGATCCTTGACGAAGCCTTCCCAGCGATAGTTGGAGCCGATGCCACCCGGGCCGTACCAGAGCATATCTTCGTGCCATGTGCCTTCGCTGCCGGTCTGCGCCTTTGAGCCAAAGGTTTCGGGATCGAACACATGAAGGGCGCCCAGCATCCGTTCTACCAGATCAAGGCTTGCTTCGCCGTCGCCCTGATCCTGCGGCGGCAGCACGCCGTCATGCGTGGCGGGGCCGGGGAAGAGCATTTCTGTGCCGAGGGTGCCGGGGAAGGGCAAGCCGCCGGATTGGCGCATCAGATCGGGCAGGTCGATGATGATGCGGGCCTTGGAGATGCGGCCATCCTCGATGCGGTAGAACTCTCCGGCGCGCAAAAAAGCTAGCCGTTGCGAGGGGGTGATGCCGCAGAGCGGGGCATGGAACGTGCCGACGTAGTGCGTGACGGAGGCCACCCATTCGCCGCCTTCATCGCGCCGGTTGGGGCCGCCAATGAAGATCTCGTCGCGGCGTCTGCAATGGGCGAGTGCGGCGCGGAGCGGTTCCAGAAAGCCCTTCAAAACCGCCTCCCGGCCTTTTAGCTGGCCGATGGGGTGGGCGATATCCCAGACGGTATCCTCCGTCAGCCCTTTTTGCAGAAGTGCCGGAATATCGGGCGATTCGGCCCTTATGATTGCATTGAGGAAGCTGTGGGCCGTATCACGAAACAAGGGCATATGGCGTCCTGAGAGCATTTTTGCATACGATTGCAAAAAAACGTTGTCAGATTAACCGAAGCGAGTCTAGCCTGTGGAGGCGGGCTTTTGCACAGCAAGCTTTGGGGGGCGCTGATGGCCGAGATCCAATTGCGGAATGTTTCCAAGCGCTGGGGCAGCTTCGTGGGCGTGGACAGCTTTGATCTGACAATTGCGGACAAGGAGTTTCTGGTTCTGCTCGGCCCGTCCGGCTGTGGCAAGACCACGACCATGCGGATGGTGGCGGGGCTTGAGGAAGCCTCGGACGGAGAGATCGTGATCGGCGGGCGAGTCGTGAATGATCTCGACCCGAAGGACCGCGATGTGGCGATGGTTTTCCAGAGCTACGGGCTCTATCCCAACATGAATGTCTACGACAATATCCGGTTTCCGCTGAAGGTGCGCAAAGTGCCGGAGGGCGAGCATGACACGCGCGTGCGCCGAGCCTCTGCCATGGTGGAGCTGGACGATTTTCTGCACCGCAAGCCTGCGGAACTTTCGGGTGGGCAGCGGCAGCGCGTGGCTTTGGCGCGGGCGATCGTGCGCGAGCCGCAGGTGTTCCTGATGGACGAGCCGCTTTCGAACCTTGATGCGAAGCTGCGGGTGAGCACGCGGGCGCAGATCAAGAACCTTTCGCACGAATTGCAGGTGACAACGATCTACGTGACGCATGACCAGATCGAGGCGATGACGCTGGCGGACCGCGTGGTGGTGATGTCCGCGGGTGTGGTGCAGCAGGTGGGGACGCCCACGGAGATATACGACAATCCGGCCAACACATTCGTTGCGGGTTTTATTGGCAGCCCGGCGATGAACCTGATGGAGGGCGTGCTGGAGGCGGGTGTGTTCCGGGCCGAGAATGTGGAGATCGCGGGGCTTGCCGGGCCGGCCGGGCCTGTGACGCTGGGCTTTCGCGCGGAGGATGCGGCGGTGGCCGGGCAGGGCCAGATTGCCGCGAATGTCTACACGATGGAGTTGCTGGGCGATGCCACGATGATCACGGTGCGGGCCGGTGGTGCTCTTGTCAGCGTGAAGGCCAACAAGGAGTACCGGGCCGATATCGGCCAGCCGGTCGCGCTCAGCGTGCCTGCGGAGATTTGCCATTTGTTTGATGCAAACGGTGTGAGGATCGGGGCGGCATAAGCGGCCCTCAACAAAATGGTGCTTCACAAGAACGGGGTGCCAAGCAATCGGGAGAAGACAATGAAACTGAAGATAATGGCGGCGGCGGGCCTTCTTTCGCTGATGACGACGGGTGCCTATGCCGGGTGTACTTATGAGAACCCCGTGCCCCTCAAATCCCTTTCTGCGGGGTTCGAGGCCTGGAAATCGGTGACGGACGCGATGGCGGAATGCGGGAATGTGGAGGCGGAGCTTGATCAGGAGTTTCGCACCAAGCAGCCTGCGGCCTTCGCTGCCAACCCCTCGCTCTACCATATTGGCGGCGTTTCCAACGGGACGGTCACGCCCTTGCTGAATGAGGGTACGATCCGCCCGCTGGATGATCTGGTGGCGCAATATGGCGGCAACCTTTCACCGAACCAGCTGATCCGCATCAACGGCCAGGTGATGGCTGTGGCGATGATGGTGAACACGCAGCACCTGATGTACCGCAAGGATATCCTCGATGATCTGGGGCTGGCGGTGCCGACCACATGGAACGAGGTGCTGGAGGTTGCGGCTGCAATCGAGGCGGCGGATGTGGTGGAGTATCCGCTGGGAGCCACGATGAAATCGGGCTGGAACCTCGCGCAGGATTTCAACAACATGTTCCTCGGCTATGGCGGCTCTTTCGTGAACGATGACAGCACGCCGGCCGTGAATTCGGAAGCCGGTGTAAAGGCGCTGGAGATGATGAAGGCGACGACGGCTTTCATGGATCCGGAATATCTGGTGTCTGACAGCACGTATGTTCAGCAGCAGTTCCAGCAGGGCAAGATTGCGATGGCGAACCTCTGGGCTTCCCGCGCGGGGGCGATGGATGACCCGGCTGAAAGCCAGGTGGTGGATAAGGTGTATGCGGCGGCAGCGCCCCTTGCGATGGAGGGTGGTGCACCGGCCACCACGCTCTGGTGGGACGGGATCGTGATTGCCAAGAACATCCCTGATGCGGAGGCGGAATCTGCCTTCCGTGTGGCGATGGAGGGGCTTGATACGGAAATGGTCGAAGGTGCCAATGACGAGGCGATCTGGCTGATCTCTGGCTATGCGCCGAGCCGGATGGCCGAGGGCGCGATTGCCACGGCCACGGCGGAGCCTGCGCCGATTTCTTACCCCTCCACCAGCCAGATGGGGCTGATGCACACGGCTTTGGGCAACGAACTGCCCGCATTCTTCACCGGTGAGCGCGGCGCGAGGGATACGCTGGCTGCTGTTGAAGCAGCTTATACAACCGCTGCCAAGGAAGCCGGTATTCTGGAGTGAAACACGGGGGCCGGTGATGCCGGCCCTTTACGCGAACCCGTTTGACCGGAGAGGGGGGCTGTCATGAAATTTCGCACATTCGCGGCCTTTGTTGGCCCCTCCGTCTTTCTGATGCTGTTGTTTATCGCAGCCCCTCTGACAAGCGTGTTTCTGCAAAGCTTCCAGCTGACGCAGCCGGTGCTGGAACGGGTCGAGGTGGAGACCTGCACGCCGGGGTTCGTCACGCAGACCTGCGTGACGGAGATAAAGACCCGCCCGCTTCTGGATGAGGCGGGCAATATCCGCACCACGACGGAATGGGTGGGCGGGCTGAGCTATGCGCGGGTGCTTCAGCTTGGCAAGGTGGGGGAGGCGATTGCGGCAGGCGCGTGGGGCGATATCCTGTCCATCGATTTCTGGAAGGCGTTGCGGTTCACCCTGACCTTCACACTGATCACCCTTCCGCTGGTCATCGGTCTTGGCCTTGCCATCGCCCTGGCCGTCAACAACGCGGCGAAGGCCATTCGCGGGCAGATCATCTTCGTCTCTCTTCTGCCCTTCATCATCACACCGGTCATCGGCGCGCTTTCGATCCGCTGGCTTTTCATCGGCGACGGGATCATGACGGCGGGGCTGGAATGGTGGCTGGCGCGCGATATCTCCATGTTCGCGCAGGGCTGGACGATCGAGCTTCTGATGCTGTTCTACAGGGTCTGGCATGTGGCGCCCTTTGCCTTTGTGATCTTCTATGCGGGCTTGCAGACGGTTAATCAGGACACATTGGAAAGTGCGATTATCGATGGTGCAAGCCGGTGGGAACGGTTGCGCTATGTGATCGTGCCGCATCTGATGCCGCTGATCGTGTTCGTGGCGCTGATCCATCTGATGGACAGCTACCGCGTGTTCGAGGAGATCGTGGGCTTCAGTTCGCAGGCGCATGTGATCAGCCTGCAATGGCTGACATATGATTTCCTGCAACCCGATGATGCCGGAAACCGGGCCATCGGGCGGGCCTCCGCCTCCGCTATGCTGACGATGGTTGGGATCGTGATCCTGCTGATCCCGCTTCTGCGCCGCACTTGGCGCGACCACAGGGGGGCGTGAGATGAGCACACCCCGCGCCTTGCGCCAATCCTTCGCATTGCGAGCCGGATCCGCTGGGTTTCTCGCCCTCTGGTGCCTGATCGCGGCCTTCCCGATCTTCTGGATCGCGGTGATGAGCTTCAAGACACCGGTGGATGCGTTTGCCGCCAACCCGCTGGATGTGATCCTCGGGCCGGAGACACGGGCGCGGGGGCACGGGCTTTCATTGCTGGATATACTGGTGGGTGTTGCAGTGCTGTGGCTCACCGCGCGGCTTGCGTTGCGCAACCTCGGTGGTTGGGTCCAACGCTTCAGCCCGCCTGGGCTGATCGCGCTCGGCTGGGTGCTCGGGGCTGTTGTCTTCGGGCTCGGCTTTGTGGCGGTTTTCCTTGGGCTGTTGCCAACCGTTCTCGGGGCACTGAACGCGCTGGCGGGGCCGCTTGGTGTGCCGGTGATCGGGCTTTCGACAGAGCATTATGTTGCCGTATGGGCAGAGAACGCGTTCTACAGCAACTTCCTCAATTCGCTTCTGGTGACAACAGGAGTGGTGACGGTTTCTTTGACAGTAGGTACTCTTGCGGGTTACGGGCTGGCGCGCTCCGGCTCTGCGCTTGCATTCTGGATCCTGATTATCGCGCTTGTATTCAGAGCGTTGCCACATTCCGTTCTGGTGGCCGGGTATCTGCCTGTTTTCATTAATTCTGCCGAGATCCTGCGCCCGATCCTCGGAGAAAACGCCCCGACACTCTATGGCCAGCCACTGGCGGTGATCGCCGTTCTCGTCTCCATCAACCAGCCCTTCACGATCTGGATGCTGCGCTCCTTCTTTCAGAGCATTCCGGCGGAGCTGGACGAAGCGGCGCGGGTGGATGGCTGCACGCATTTCCAGGCGTTTCGCTGGGTGATCATGCCGGTGATGTGGCCGGGAGTGATCACCACAGGGCTGTTCTCCTTTCTTCTGGCCTATAACGATTTTCTTGTGACATCGCTTCTGCTGGATGCGCAGAACCAGACGATGGTACCGGCGATTGCGGGGTATTTCAATCGCGAGACAACCACGACCGATCAGGTGGAGGCTGTGGCGGCCGCCGTTTCAATTACCGCGCCCCTTTTTCTTCTGGTGATGGTGTTTCAGCGCCAGATCGTCTCTGGACTGACGGCGGGGGCGGTGAAGGGGTAGACCATGCAAAGAGTATTAGATGCCTCCGGCGGGGATATTTTCAGACACAAGATGAAAGGGTTTGTTAACTATCATTTGTCACAGTTTTCTGGCGGTACAGGCGGGGACGCCGATGGCCGCGACATGAGATGGCACCCCGTTTTGCGTAAGGCAGGCGGGGTGTTTCTCCCTCATCTTATGTCTGAAAATATCCCCGCCGGAGGCTCCGGGGTTTCAGGCCTGTGCAGGTGCAGGCCATGAAAGGATCGCGGCCTGAGCAGGCGCCCTTGTCCCGCGCCACCGATATGTCGAAGACCAACGCGACGCGCGCTGTGATCGAGGGCATGGTTGACGGTCTCAACGATCACCGGATTTCCGATATCGGCGAGTTTTTTGCCGAGAGCTTTTCGTGGTTCGGGAATTTCGGGTGCGGCACCAAGCGCGGGGTGCGGGAATTTCAGGAGAACTGGCAAAAGCCGTTTCAAGCCGCGTTCTCGGATAAGGTCTGTGTGGATGAGGCCCGGCTTTTCATGGGGGAATGGGCGGCGGCTTTCGGGCGGCAGGAGGCCGTGCATTCGGGGCGGTTCTTCGGCGTGGAGCCTACGGGCAAGCGGGTGGAGATCCGCTATATGGATTTCTGGAAAGTGGTAGACGGGAAGATCGTCGACAATTGGGTGATGGTCGATTTCCCGCATGTTTTGAGCCAGTTGGGCGTTGATGTGTTCGGCGGTGAGGGCTGGGAAGCGTTTGACCGGGGCGAGAAGGTCCCGCCGGGAGGGAGCGATGGTTGAGGTTCTGAAAGCGAGCAAGGCCGAGGCCGAGCGGGCCGGTGATGATGCGGATGTGCGCCGTGTTGTGGAGGCAGCCCTTGGAGATATCGCAGCGCGGGGCGATGGGGCGGTGCGCGAACTCTCGGCCAGGTTTGACGGATATGATCCTGCGGCCTTCCGGCTGACGGAGAGTGAGATTGCGGCGGCGATGAGCCGGGTCTCTGAGCGGGATATGGAGGATATCCGGTTTGCGCAGACCCAGATCCGCCGCTTTGCCGAGGCGCAGCGAGCCTCGATGGTGGATATCGAGCTGGAGACACTGCCCGGTGTGATCCTCGGACACCGGAACATACCCGTGCAATCGGTGGGCTGTTATGTGCCAGGAGGCAAGTTTCCCATGGTGGCCTCGGCGCATATGTCCGTGCTGACGGCGGCGGTGGCGGGTGTGCCGCGGATCGTGGCTTCAGCCCCGCCGGTGGACGGCGGGCCGCACCCGGCGATCGTGGCAGCGATGCATCTGGCAGGTGCGCATGAGATCCTGTGCCTCGGCGGTATTCAGGCAGTGGGCGCGATGGCGCTGGGCACCGAGACGCTGGAACCCGTGCACATGCTGGTGGGGCCCGGAAACGCCTATGTCGCAGAGGCCAAGCGGCAGCTTTTCGGGCGTGTCGGGATCGACCTTTTTGCGGGACCGACGGAGACGATGGTGATCGCCGACGAGATCGTAGATGCTGAGATGTGCGCCACCGATCTGCTGGGGCAGGCGGAGCATGGGTATAACTCGCCCGCTGTTCTGGTGACCAACAGCCGCAGGCTGGCGGAGGAGACGCTGGCGGACATCGCGCGCATCCTGGACATTCTGCCCACGGCGGAGACGGCGCGGCGGAGTTGGGAGGATTACGGTGAGGTGCATCTTTGCGAGAGCTACGAGGAGATGCTGGCAGTGGCCGATGAGATCGCCTCTGAGCATGTGCAGGTGATGACGGACCGGGACGACTGGTTTCTGGAGAACATGACGTCTTACGGTGCGCTTTTCCTTGGGCCGCGCACGAATGTGGCAAATGGCGACAAGGTGATCGGGACCAACCACACGCTGCCGACACGCAAGGCCGGGCAGTATACCGGCGGGCTTTGGGTGGGCAAGTTTCTGAAGACACATTCCTATCAGAAGGTGCTGACGGATGAGGCCGCTGCCGAGATCGGGGCCTACGGCTCCCGCCTTTGCATGCTGGAAGGCTTTGTGGGCCATGCGGAACAGTGCAATCTGCGGGTGCGCCGGTATGGCGGGCGGAATGTGGCGTATGGGGAGGCAGCGGAGTGAGGCATTTCTTGACGATTGCAGCCTGCCTGTGGGCAGCACCACTTTGGGCCGGAGAGGGTGCGCATTTTCCTGCTGAGATATCTCAGGACTGTCGGGGCGGGCTTGCGGCGCTTTACGATGAGTGCGGTTCGCAATTTGACGTGCTGGCCGATGCGAAGGCGGAGGCCGCGCGCAGTGGCCGCATCGTGCTGGTGATCTATGGCGCTGAGTGGTGCATCTGGTGCCATGTTCTCTCTGCGCATCTCGACGGGCAGGTTGGCATTTTCAGCTACCAGTTTGACGGGCAGGCGGCGCTGCTGATGGAAGGCGAGGGGCTGGATCCTGAAGCGGCCAAGGCATTGGCGGCCTATGTGGATGAGACCTTCGTGATTGCGCATATCGAGGGCGAACGTGCGATTGACGGGGATTTCGTGCTGCGCAAGACCGGCGCTTGGGAGGCTTACGAGAAGTGGATCCCCTTTGCCTACGCGCTGAAAGATGGCCAGTTCGCTGCGGGTTTGGGACAGACAGAGCACGGGCAGGATCTCCTGATCCGGCGGGAGGGCCCTCTTTGGTACCGGGGCTATGACAGGGCGGTGCTGATGCAGGCCTTGCGGCGGATGGAGGCGGCTGCGAGATGAGCGAGCATCGCACCAATCGCCATGTTCTGGATGGTATGCGCGCTGCCCTTTATGATTTTGAGCCGAAGGCGGTACAGGCTGCTTTGCAGGCTGCTTTCGCCCCGGATGCCACTGTTCGGCTTGCCCATCCCTTTGAGGATCTGGAGGGGGCGGGCGGTCTTTGGGAGCGGGCGCTTCAGCCCCTTGCCGCAGCCTTTCCGGATCTGGAGCGGCGCGATTTCATTGTGATGGCCGGGCCTGCGGATGGCGGCAACTGGGTGGGGTGTGGCGGGTATTACACTGGCACGTTCTGGAACCCCTTTCTGGAGATACCGCCGACGGGGCATATGGCTTCGATGCGGTACCATGAATTCTACAGGATTGAGGAGGGTCGTGTCGCGGAGATGCAGGCGCTCTGGGACATACCGGAATTGATGATGCAGGCGGGGGCCTGGCCAATGGCGCCGAGCCTCGGGCGCGAGTGGCTGGTCCCAGCGCCCGCCACGCAGGACGGGCTGCGGCGGGGGGAATGGGACGAGGCTGCCTCGCGCCGCTCCAGTGCTACGGTGGTGGAGATGCTGACGGCGATGAAGCGCCACCCGCTGGAGGGCGGGCCGGAGGTGATGGACATGCCCCGCTACTGGCACCCGAAGATGAGCTGGTACGGGCCTGCCGGGATCGGCACAGGGCGCGGGATTGCGGGCTTTCGGAACTGGCATCAGATCCCCTTCCTCAAAGCCATGCCTGACCGAGGGCAACATGTGGATGAGATCACCTATCATTTCTTTGGCGATGGCGATTATGTGGGTGTGACGGGCTGGCCCGACATGATCCAGACGATCAGCGATGACGGCTGGATGGGGATGGTGCCGAAGGGCCAGAGGGTAACGATGCGCAGCCTCGATTTCTGGCGGTTGGAAAACGGATTGATACGGGAGAACTGGGTTTTGGTGGATCTGCTGGATGTGTATACGCAGGTGGGCGTGGATGTGCTGGGCCGGATGCGGGAGTTCAACAAGGCGCGGCGGGGCGGGTTCCCCGGCTTTGGGGAGCTTGAGGCATGAAGCTGCCCCGCACCCCTTCGTTTCGGCTGGATGGCAGGCGCGCGCTTGTGGCCGGGGCCTCTTCCGGCATCGGGCTTGGTTGTGCCGTGGCTTTGGCGGAAGCGGGCGCGGAGGTGTATCTTGGCGCGCGCAGGGTGGATGCGCTGGAAGTGGCGGTTGCGGCAATCCGGGCGGAGGGTTGGGCCGCGCATGCGCTGCCTCTGGATGTGAGCGCTGTTGAAGCTACGGCGGCGGCTGTCGCCGAGAAGGGTCCGTTCGATGTGCTGGTGAACTCTGCCGGGCTGGCGCGGCATGGGCCGAGTCTCGACACCACGCCTGAGGATTTCGATGCGGTTGTGGATGTGAACCAGAAGGGGGCGTATTTTCTGGCACAGGCTGTCGCCAAGGGCCTGATTGCGGCGGGCAAGCCCGGCTCTCTCATGACGATATCGAGCCAGATGGCCCATATTTCCGGGCCGGAGCGGGCCGTTTATTCCGGCACGAAGCACGGGGTGGAAGGCTTTACCAAGGGCATGGCGATCGAGTGGGGGCCGATGGGGATACGCGTGAACACGATCTGCCCAACCTTCATCCGCACGGCGCTGACCGCATCCACCTTTGAGCGGCCAGAGAAGGTGGCGTGGCTGACCGAGAAGATCAAGCTTGGCCGTGTGGGCGAGGTGGAGGATATCATGGGGGCGGTGACTTTCCTTGCTTCTGACGCCTCCGCATTGATCACCGGATCTTCGTTGCTGGTTGATGGAGGGTGGACGGCCGGATGAGTGTGCGCAAGGCAACCTCTCTGGATGTGGCCGAGCGGGCGGGTGTGAGCCAATCCGCCGTCAGCCGCGTGTTCACGCCGGGTGCTTCTGCTTCTGCTGCGACGGTTGAGAAGGTAAAAAAGGCCGCGTCCGAGCTGGGCTACCGGCCCAATGTGCTGGCCCGCAGCCTGATCACCGGGCGGAGCCGGATCATCGGGCTCGTCGTCGCCTATCTGGAGAATTACTTCTACCCCGAGGCTTTGGAGAAGCTTTCCAAGGCGTTGCAGGCGGAAGGCTATCATGTGCTGGTCTTCATGGCTTCGCAGGGAGCGGGAAACCTGGATCAGGTTCTGGAAGAGATCATGGATTATCAGGTGGACGGGATCGTGATGGCCTCTGTCGCCCTTTCCTCGGATCTGGCGGCGCGGTGTCGGGCGGCGGGCGTGCCGGTGGTATTGTTCAACCGCGCGCAGGACGGGGAGGATGTGGCTTCCGTGACGTCTGACAATTATGCCGGGGGGAAGCTTGCGGCGCGGTTTCTTCTGGCCGGGGGGCACCGGCGCATCGGCTATATCGCCGGTTGGGAAGGCGCCTCCACCCAGAGGGACCGGGAGGCCGGGTTTCGGGCGGGGCTTGCCGAAGGCGGCGCGGATCTGGCGGCCCGGGAGGCCGGCGATTTTGACCATGCGCTGGCCGAGGCTGCGGCACGGCGGATGTTTGCGGGCCCAAATCCGCCCGATGCCGTTCTGGTCGCCAATGACCACATGGCCTTTGGCGTGATGGATGTGCTGCGAAGCGAGTTGGGGCTGGACGTGCCCGGCGATGTTTCGGTGATCGGTTTCGATGACGTCCCGCCCGCAGCGTGGCCCGCCTATGCGCTGACCACGCTGCGCCAGCGGGCCAATGGCATGGTGGCGGAGACGGTGAACCTTTTGTTGGAGAGTATCGGCAAGAGGGCGGTTCCGGCCCGGCGGGTGGTGCTGGAGGCACCGCTGGTTATCCGCCGCTCCGCCCGGGTGCCAGAAGGATGGAGCGATGATGCAAGGCTTTGACGAGAGGTTCCGGGATTTCCCGGATTACATTCTGGGCATCACTAAGGAGATCTGGGAGGATCGGGGCATCGCGACGCTGCACCGCTATTATGCGCCCGAAATCATCGTCCGGTCCCCCGCCGGTATCGTGGTGGGCAATGAGGCCGTGATCGGTGCGACGATGGCGACGCTGGCGGAATTTCCCGACAGGACCCTGTTGGGCGAGGATGTGATCTGGTCCGGCAGCCCGGAAGTGGGGATGCTCTCTTCCCACCGCTTGCTTTCCACGGCCACGCATAGCGGCGACGGGGTGTACGGCAAGGCGACGGGCAAGCGGCTGACCTACCGGATCATTGCCGACTGCCACGCGAAGGCAAACCAGATCGACGATGAATGGCTGATCCGGGATCAGGGGGCCATCGTGCGGCAACTTGGCTGGACGCCGGAGGACTATGCGGCCGAGATGATCGCGCGGGAGGGCGGGCCGGAGGTGGCCCCGCGCCCCTTCACCACGCTTGGCGATATGGCGGGCCCCTATGCGGGGCAGGGCAATGACGATCCCTGGGGACAGCAATATGCCGACATCCTGTCGCGGATCATGGACGCGGATATGGCCGTCATCGGCACTGCGTATGACAGGGCGGTCCAGTCGGAATATCCGGGGGGCGTGACCGGTCACGGACGCGGGGCAGTGGATGGGTTCTGGATGCGGCTGCGCGCGGCCTTTCCGGATGCTGCATTTACCATCCATCACCAGATCGGTCGGGAGGACAGCGCGATGCCGCCCCGCGCCGCACTGCGCTGGAGCCTTGAGGGCGTGCATTCGGGATGGGGCGGTTTCGGTGCCCCGTCCGGCGCCAGAGTGCATGTCATGGGCGCCTGTCACGCCGAGTTCGGCCCGTGGGGTCTGCGGCGGGAATACGTGCTCTATGACGAAGTGGCAATCTGGAAGCAGATCCTGTTGGCAGGGGCCGGGTGATGGACCATTTCGGGACGCTCATGTTCACGCCGCGCGTGGCTGCGGAGCAGGCGGCGCGGGGCTCTCGCGAACAGTATGAACGGATGCTGCAGCGCCCGGTACCGGACGGTTTGGGGCCGGATGAGAAGGCGTTTATCGAAAGCCGCGACAGCTTTTACATGGCCAGCATCTCGGAAAGCGGTTGGCCCTATGTGCAGCATCGGGGCGGGCCAACGGGATTTCTGAAGGTGTTGGGGCCGGAGACGATCGGGTTCGCCGATTATCGGGGCAACCGGCAATATGTGAGCACGGGCAATCTGAGTGGAGACGCCCGGGTGGCGCTCTTTCTGATGGATTATGCGCGGAAGGCGCGGATGAAGATCATCGGGCATGCTGAGGTGATTGAGGCGGAGGATGCGCCTGATTTGAGCGCGCAGCTTGCAAGCAAAGGGCAGGGGCGGGTGGAGCGGCTTTTCACAATTCGTGTGGCAGCGTTCGATTGGAACTGCCCGCAATTCATCACGCCCCGGTTCACGGAAAAAGAGATCGAGGCGATGCTTGGGCCGCGCATGGCGGAATTGCAGGCTGAAAATGCGGATCTGAGGGCCCGGCTGGCAGATTATGAGGGAGGCGCAGAATGACACCTGAGGAGATGGACGCACGGATCGTGCGCTACGGCGATCTGCGCCCGTGCAAGACGGCATTTATTGATGCGCACACACCGGGGAGCGACCAGAAGGAGAACTTCACGATCATCGGCGGGGGTGTTTCCGAAAGCCTCGATCAGCATGTGCATATCGCCATTCCGCACGGGTTCAACATTGGCGCGGCCGGGCAGCCGCCGAAATGCCGGAACTCGCTGCATTCGCACCGCACGGCAGAGGTGTTTTTCGTGCTGAAGGGGCGTTGGCGCTTTTTCTGGGGGCGCTGGGGCGATGCGGGCGAGGTGGTGCTGGAAGAGGGGGATATCATCAACATTCCCACCGGCATCTTTCGCGGGTTCGAGAATATCGGCACGGATTACGGGATGATCATGGCGATCCTGGGCGGTGACGATGCCGGGGGCGGCGTGATCTGGGCACCGCAGGTGATCGAGGATGCGGCTGATCACGGGCTGGTTCTGGGGGAGAACGGACGCCTTTACGACACCAAGGCCGGGGAGCGGCTGCCGGAGGGCCTTTCACCCATGCCCCTGCTGACGGAGGCGGAACTGGCCGATTATCCCGAGCCGGAGGCGCTCGACGTCGTGCCAGGCCATGTCGCGCGCTGCTGGGATCTTGTGGCGCTGGCGGGCCGCAAACCTGCCAAGGTGATCGGAGAGACGGGCCTTTTGCGGGACAAGCCGGGTTTTGAGGTGGATTTCGTGACCCGCGCCTCTGCCTCGGACGCTATGCACACCCATGATCGCCCCTCAGTTCTGATGCCGATGCACGGGCACTGGCGGCTTTTCTGGGAGGGGGGCGAGACTGTACTGAACCCGGGCGATACAGCCTCTGTTCCGGCAGATTTGCCGCATGGTGCGGTGCCTGCAATGACGGGGGAGGCCAGCCTTTACCACATCGTTGGAACGGATGATCCGGCGGGGCCGACGTGGAGAGAAGGATGAGTGTTGCAGTCAGAGCGTTGCCGGACATGATGTCCGGTGTTGTGCTGACAGGCCATGGCGGGCCGGACTGCCTGGAATGGCGGGACGATCTGCCCGTGCCGAAGCCGGGGCCTAGAGATGTGATCGTGCGCGTGGGGGCGACCGCCGTGAACAACACGGATATCAACACGCGGCTGGCATGGTATTCAAAGTCGGACGGAGAGGCAGCGGATGCAAGCTGGTCCGGCGCGCCGATCAAGTTTCCTCTTATACAAGGGATTGACGGGTGCGGCCGGATCGCGGCGGTCGGCGACGGTGTGGATCCCGGTCGGATCGGGGAGCGGGTGCTGATCGAGCCCTGTTTGCGGGAGGCGGGTGGCGCCGTGTTGGATCCGCCCTGGTATCTCGGCTCTGATTGCGATGGTAGTTTCGCTGACTATGTGTGCGTTGCCGCACGCCACGCCTTTGTTGTTTCCAGCCCGCTCATCGATGCCGAGCTTGCCTCGTTTCCCTGTTCATATTCCACAGCCGAAAACATGTTGACGCGGGCAGGTGTTGCCGGAGGGGAGCGTGTGCTTGTCACGGGCGCGTCCGGGGGCGTTGGCTCTGCGGCCATTCAGCTGATCGCGGCGCGGGGTGGCGTTCCGTTGGCGGTGACGCGGAGCGACAAGGCAGACGATCTGCGCGCCCTTGGTGCCGCGGAAACACTGGATCGGGAAGAGGATCCCGTGCAGCGGCTGGGCGCGGAAAGCGTCGATGTGGTGATCGATCTGGTGGGCGGCCCGGCTTGGCCACGGCTTCTGGATGTGCTGAAGCGCGGTGGCCGCTATGCAGTGGCAGGGGCTGTTGGTGGAGCGGAGGTTTCGCTGGATTTGCGGACGCTCTACTTGAAGGATCTGAGCTTCTTCGGCTGTACAGCGCTGGAGCCGGAAGTGTTTCCCAACCTTGTGAAGCTGATCGAGCGCGGGGCAATCCGGCCTTTGCTTGGGCACATATTTCCCTTGCGTGAACTCCAAGAGGCGCAGGCGGCATTTCTCGCAAAACAGCATATCGGCAAGATCGCACTGACGGTGGAGGAAACCTGATGACAGTTCTGACAACACATGCGGGCAGCCTGCCGCGCACGCAGGAAGTGGTGGATTTCATCTTTGCGCGGGAGCGGGGCGAGGCCTACGATCCGGCGGCATTCGAGGCCGCCATGAGTGCTGCGGTGGATGCGACCGTGCTGCGCCAGAAGGAGGCGGGTGTCGGCATTGTCTCGGACGGTGAGACGTCCAAGATTTCCTACGCGACCTATGTCAAGGATCGCTATACCGGCTTTGCCGGGGACAGTCCGCGCAATGCACCTGCCGATCTGAAGCTCTTTCCCTCTTTCCTGAAGCGGCTTGCCTCAGAAGGTGGCACCCCGCAATACGCCCGTCCGATGTGCGTGGGGGAGGTCAAGTCCAAGGGACAGGGGGAGTTGGAGACGGATATCGCCAACCTGAAGGCCGCGATGGAAAGACACGGGATGGAGCGGGGCTTCATGAATGCCGCCTCGCCCGGTGTGATCTCCCTTTTTCTGCAGAACGACTATTATCCTGATCGGGAGGCGTATCTTGCAGCGCTGGCGGATGCGATGCGGGAAGAATACCGCACCATCGTGGATGCGGGGCTTGATCTGCAGCTGGATTGCCCGGATCTCGCACTTTCGCGGCATATGCTGTTTGCCGATCTTTCCGATGCGGAGTTTATCAAGGTTGCCGAAAGCCATATCGAGGCCCTTAACGGGGCTTTGGAGGGCATTCCGCCTGAGAAGGTGCGCGTGCATATCTGCTGGGGCAACTACGAGGGGCCGCATGTCTGCGATATTGATATGGACAAGGTGTTCGGGACGCTTATGAAGGCGCGTGCGTCTTATGTGCTTTTTGAGACATCCAACCCGCGCCATGCGCATGAGTGGCGGGTTTTCCGCGACAGGGCATCGGAAATTCCGGATGACAAGGTATTGGTGCCGGGGGTGGTGGATACGACCACCAATTTCGTGGAGCATCCGGAACTGGTGGCGGAACGGATTGCCAAGTTTACGAATATTGTGGGCGAGGAGCGTGTGGTGGCGGGCTCCGATTGTGGGTTTGGTACATTTGCGGGCTTTGGCGCGGTTGATCCGGAGATTGCCTATGCAAAGCTGAAAGTGATGGCCGAAGGGGCGGCGCTGGCCGGGTGAATATGCCGCTGGTTCTGCTGCCGGGGATGATGTGCGATGCGCGGCTTTTCGGGCCGCAGATAGCGGCTTTCTCGGCGGGCCGGGCGGTGCATATTGCCAGCCTGACGGGTACCGACAGCATTGAGGGCCTGGCCAAGGCCGTGCTGGCGGATGCGCCGCCGCGCTTTGCATTGGCTGGGCTTTCGATGGGCGGGATCGTTGCGATGGAGATGATGCGGCAGGCGCCGGAGCGCGTGGAGCGGCTGGCGCTGATGGACACCAACCCGTTGGCCGAAGCACCGGATGTGGCCGCGCGGCGCGGGCCGCAGATGGAGGCGGTGGCGGCAGGGCGATTGCGGGACGTGATGCGCGATGAGCTGAAGCCCAATTATCTGGGTGACGGGCCCCATCGGCAAGCGGTGCTGGAGCTTTGCATGGAAATGGCGGTGGCTCTGGGGCCGGAGGTTTTCCGCATGCAATCGCTGGCCCTGATGGCGCGGCGCGATGCCCTTGATGTGCTGCGAGGGGTGCGTGTGCCAACGCTCGTGCTTTGCGGAGGGACGGACAGGCTTTGCCCGCCGGAGCGGCACTCCCTCATGCACGGCCTTATCGCCGGATCGGTGCTGGAGGTGGTGGACGGGGCAGGGCATCTTCCGGTGCTTGAGGGGCCGGAGGAGACGAATGCAGCGCTTCGCCGGTGGCTTGATGCCTGAGGCCGCTGCTGGCGTTGTTTCCCATGCAATGGGCGATCTGTCGTTCCCCTTGCGGCTGTGCTGCGGGGCTGACATACCCTTGGCCGGTTGCAGCAGCGAATGGAAGACCCGTGACTGAGAGTGAGGCGCCTCGATCCGTTACCCGCCGCCGTGTCTTCTACATCGCAGGGTTCGACCCGCGGCCTGTGGGCATTTATGCCAGAACGATGCGCGAGCAGGGAGAGGCCTACGCCGCGCTGCACGAACGCCGCTTCGCGATGGGCAAGCGGAAGGATCTTGCGCCTCATCTGCATCGCTGGGAGCTTTCGATGCTGAGCCCGGGTGCGGAGTGTGAAACGGAGTACGATTTTCTGGTGTGGAACGATCTGGTGAGCCAGCGGATGGATAGGGCGCTGCCCGAGATCTATCGCATGGCCCTCGGCGATCTTTTGCACTTCCTGCGGCTCGGCCTCTTTCGCCGTGTATGGGCAGCGGACAGGCGCATGTTCGGTTGCCTGATATATCCCTACTGGCTGCTGCCTGCCTTCCTTGGTGCAAGTGTGCTGGCCGGGCTTTGGGCATATGGCCTTGTGCAATCGGCTTCCGGTCTCTGGCCAGCCGGGCTTCTTGCGGGCTTTGCTGTTGCGGGCTTGCTGATGCTCTGGGTTGCCCGGAATGATGGCAGGCATTTCGCGCTTTGGCTCGCCCATTACTACCGGTTCGCTCGGGAGGAGGCGCTTGGCAGTGCGGAGAGCCTTGTCGCCCGGCGGGCGGCCTTTGCGCGGGAAATCCGGGAGGCCCGCGCTTCCGGTCGGTACAAGGAGGTGCTGGTTGTGGGGCATTCCGCCGGGGCGCTTCAGGCCGTTCTGACGCTGGATGAAGGGGTGGAGGAGAGCGCCGGGGACGCGACCCCGCTCGGCCTCATCACGATTGGCCAGAACACCTCTCTTTTCTCCCTCAACCCTGAGGCCGAACGTGCCCGCGCCGCACTTGCCCGGCTGGCCGCGCGGCGGGATCTTACATGGGTCGATATCTCCAGTGGGGAAGACTGGATCTCCTTCACGCGGCTGGATCCGACACTGGCGGCGGACATGCCTGCGATTGGGCAGAAAACCGGGCCGATCGTGCTGGGGGCGGGTTTTCGCGCCATCTTTTCGCGCAAGCAGGTGCGCTGGGGGCGGATGAGCGTTCTGCGCGGCCATTTCCTCTTTTTTCATGCCAACGCCGAGCCTGGCCTCTGGGATTGGTATGACATCATCCTGGGGCAGGGAACGCTGGCTGAACGCTTCCGGGGGGCCAGCTCGGCCGTGAAGGCAAGCCGGATGCAGATGCGATGAATGAGCGTGCACTTTTTCGCCCCGTCGCAGCGGAACCGCTGGCTGAGCGTGCCTCCCGCTGGGAGGTTCTCAAGGGTGTTTTGCGCTCTGACTTTTCCCATTTTCCGGAGCGGGCGTACCGGCGCGGCCTCTATTGCATTCCGCTGTTTCGCCGCAATGTGTGGATCCCCACCGGGGCCGCACCGCTGCGCCGGATACTGGTGGACGATCAGGCGAACTTTCCCAAAAGCCATGTGATGCGGCGGCTGCTGGAGCCTCTGATCGGGCAGAGCATGTTCGTGACGAACGGGGCGCATTGGCAGCGTCAACGCCGGATGGTGGACCCGACGATGGAGCTTTCCAAGCTCAAGATCTTCCTGCCGCTGATGCAGGGCGCGGTGGATGACATGATGGCGCGGCTGGAAGCCGCCGATGGCCAGCCTATCGATGTGGAGCAGGAAACGATGCGGGTGACTGCTGATATCCTCTGCCGCACCGTTTTTTCCGAGGAAGTGCCCGAGGGGTTTGTTGATGCGCTTTCGGAAGCTTTCCGCAAGTATCAGAAGCTCACCCCCGCCTTTATCGGGCTGGAAATGGCGGGCCTGCCGCGATGGCTTTTGCCGCTGCACGCGGGGCGGGCAGCGCGAGAGGGCAGGCGCATTCGCGCGCTGCTGAAGCCGCTGATTGCCGCCCGCATGGCCACAATGAAAGCGGGCAGGGGGCCGGAGGATCTTTTGAGCGCTATGATCGAGGCGGAAGATCCGGAAACGAAGTATCGCTTTACGGAAGCGGATCTTGTGGATGAGGTGGCCTTCTTCTTCCTCGCAGGGCACGAGACGACGGCGAGCGCGCTTTCATGGTCTTTCTACCTGCTTGCCAATGATGGCGCCGCGCAGGCGCGGGCGGCGGCGGAGGTGGACGCCGAGATCGGCAGTGCGGTTCCGGGTTTCTCCGCGCTTCGCAAACTGCGCTTCAACCGCGATGTCTGGCGCGAGGCGCTGCGCCTTTATCCGCCGGTGACGACATATATGCGCGATCCGCAGCAGGCGCTGGATATTCAGGATTACAGCATAACGACGCGCGACATCGTGGCTGTGACGCCCTGGATGGTCCATCGCAGCCCCAAAAACTGGTCTCACCCCGATCTCTTTGATCCCGACAGGTTCACCACACCCGAGGGGCTGAATTCCATGCGCAAGGCCTACATCCCCTTCAATATCGGCCCACGTGTATGTTCCGGCGCTGCCTTTGCCACGCAGGAAACGTTGCTGGTGATGGCCGCCGTGCTTGGCCGCTACAGTCTTTCACCGGTTGCGGACCGCGAGCCGCAACCCGTTGCATGGCTGACACAACGCTCGCGCAACGGCATCTGGCTGGTACTGCGCAAACGTGGAGCAGGCAGCCCTTGATCCGCAGGCTGATGTAGAGGGCCAGACCGCACAGGAACCCCGGTACTTTCAGCACTTCAACTCAGGCGCGAGGGTTCGTTCCGGGATCGTCCAAAAAGCAGTCATCAAAGCTGTATCTGGTGCAGAACACGGCAAACAGAGCTGTCAGACAGCGGTCACCACAATCATTCCTTGACCGTTTGGTCAAAATAATTCCTTCTTGGCGGAAACAACAGGGGACGCCTATCATGACATATTCAACTGCCATTGATCGCCGCCATTTCTTGGCGACGACTGCTGCAACATCGCTGATGCTCGGTGCTGGTCGTGCATTGGCGGCAGAGCCTATTCAGACCGCGGGCATCTATACCGTGCCGGTGGAGCAGCAGTGGGTGAGCCGGATCCATCAGGCGGCGCTTACAGCACAGGGGCGCGGTGATATCGCGTATTCCTTCTCCGAGAACGTTTCCAACACGGATTATGCTCGCGTGCTGCGTGAATACGCCGAAGCGGGCAACAAGCTGATTATCGGAGAGGTGTTCGGGGCCGAGCAGGAGGCCCGCGAAGTGGCGGCAGAGTATCCGGATGTGGCCTTCCTGATGGGCTCCAGCTTCAAGGAAGATCCCGCGCTTCCGAATTTTGCGGTGTTTGACAACTACATTCAGGATGCATCCTACCTTTCGGGGATCATCGCCGGTGCGATGACCAAATCGGCGAATATCGGCATGGTTGGTGGCTTTCCGATCCCGGAAGTGAACCGCCTGATGCATGCGTTCATGGCTGGAGCGCGCGAGATGAACCCGGATATCCGCTTTCAGGTGAGCTTTATCGGCAGCTGGTTCGATCCGCCCAAGGCGAAGGAGACGGCGTTTGCGATGATCGAGAACGGTGCGGATGTGCTTTATGCAGAGCGGTTTGGCGTATCGGATGCTGCCAAGGAGAAAGGCATTCTGGCCATTGGCAATGTGATCGACACGCAGGCGGAATACCCGGAGACTGTGGTTGCTTCGGCGATCTGGCATTTTGAACCGACGCTGGACAAGGCTATTGCCGAAGTGCAGGCGGGCAGCTTCAAAGCGGCAGACTATGGCATCTATTCGTTCATGAACGAGGGTGGCACGTCGCTGGCACCGCTTGGAACGTTCGAGGGCAAGGTTCCTGCGGCTGCGATGGAACTGGTGGCACAGCGCGAGGCGGAGATCAAATCGGGCACCTTTACGGTGACGATAAACGATGAAGAGCCATCATCCTCCTGATCCGGGATGGGCATGGGTAAGGTTGAGGCGCTTCGCCTGAACGCTATCACCAAGCGCTTCGGCGGGTTGACTGCGAATGACGCGGTCAGCTTTGGCGTGGATCAGGGAGAGGTGGTTGCCCTGCTGGGCGAAAACGGGGCGGGCAAGACCACGCTGATGAACATCCTGTTTGGCCAGTACACGGCCGACAGCGGCACTGTGGAGGTGTTTGGCCAGGCCTTGCCCCCCGGCAATTCCCGTGCGGCTCTGGATGCGGGCGTGGGCATGGTGCATCAGCATTTCACACTGGCCGATAACCTGACCGTGCAGGAGAACATCACGCTTGGCGCGGAGCCGCTGTTCAGTCCGCGTTTGAACCGGGCTGGTGCCCGCGCGCGGATTGCAGCACTTTCGGAAAAATTCCACCTCGCCGTTTCTCCGGATGCCCGTGTGGGCAACCTGAGCGTGGGTGAACGGCAGCGCGTTGAGATCCTGAAGGCGCTTTACCGCGATGTGCGCATTCTGATCCTTGATGAGCCGACGGCTGTGCTGACCCCTCAGGAAACGGATGCCCTTTTCGCCACGCTGAGGCAGGCGACGGCGAACGGGCTTTCGATTATCTTCATCTCGCACAAGCTGCATGAGGTGATGGCCATTGCCGACCGCGTGGTGGTGCTGCGCCACGGCAAGCTGGTGGGCGGTGCCCGCACCGAGGATACGGACACACAGGCCTTGGCCGCCATGATGATGGGCCTGGAGGCAACCCCGCCGAATGTGGCCCCGGCCAATCCGGGTGCGGCCTTGCTTGAGCTTGAGGACGTCTCCACGCCGGATATCGGGAGTGCTCCCGGCCTCAAATCCGTCTCACTTGCCTTGAGAGCCGGGCAGATCATCGGGTTGGCGGGTGTATCGGGCAATGGGCAGGCGGCCATGGCGGATGTGCTGGGCGGCTTGCGTAGCCCGGCGACCGGGCGGATCGTGCTGGGTGGCGAGGTTGTGCAGAGATGGACGCCGCGCGATGCCGTGCAAAGTGGTATCGCCCGTATTCCCGAAGACAGGCACAAGACGGGCACGATCGCGGATTTTGATCTGACCGAGAACGCGATCCTTGAGCGCTACAAGGGTGTGCCTTTCAGCAAGGGCGGATGGCTGAACTGGCGAAAGTCGCGCGGTTTTGCCGAAGAGATCATCCGCAAGTACGATGTGCGCTGCCCGGGAGCCGATACGCCCATTCGCCTCCTCTCCGGCGGGAACATGCAAAAGCTGATCCTCGGGCGGGTGCTTGAGGCGGATCCGCAGGTGATCCTTGCCAACCAGCCCGTGCGCGGGCTTGATCTTGGCGCGGTAAATTATGTGCACGGCCAGTTGCTGGAAGCGCGGGGGCACGGCGCTGCGGTGCTTCTGATCTCGGAGGACCTTGATGAGATCATGGCGCTCTCGGATGTGATCCACGTTATCGCGGAGGGGCGGCTTTCGCCCGGTTTTGTGCGCGGAGAGAAGACACCGGCGGAACTGGGCCTGTGGATGGCCGGGCAAGGGTTTGATGCAAGGATCCCCCATGCGTCTTGAGCCGGTTCAGAACCCTTCCCTTGCGCGAAAGGTGCTGCCGCCTGCGATTGCGCTGGCTTTTACCGTTCTTATAGCCTCGTTGCTGGCCATGATCGCGGGGGCGAACCCGTTTTCCGTGCTCGGCCTGATCATCAAGGGTGCGTTCGGCTCTAAATTCGCGATGCTTGAGACGCTGAACCGCGCGACGCCGCTGATCTTTACCGGGCTTGCCGTTGCGGTGGCGTTTCGTGCCCGGTTCTGGAACATTGGGGCGGAGGCGCAGCTCTACGCAGGTGCGCTGATGACGGTATTGCTCGGCACCGGCTTCCTGCCATGGCCGAGCCTTGCGCTATTGCCTGCAATCGCATTCATCTCGATCCTTGCGGGCGCAGCACTTTTGCTTATTCCTGCCCTTTTGAAGACCCGGTTCGGCGTCGATGAAGTGGTGACGACGCTTCTTTTCAACTTCATCTTTCTGCTCTTTATCTCGATGCTTCTGGAAGGCCCGCTGAAGGACCCGATGAGCATGGGGTGGCCCAAATCCGCGCGGCTGCTGCCGGAGGCGCGATTGCCGCGCATTGTTGAGGGCCTGCGCCTTCATTGGGGATTTGCGCTGGCGATCCTTTCGGCCCTTTGCATCTGGATCATCCAGACGCGCAGCACGCTGGGCTATGAGATGCGCGCGGTTGGGCTGAACAAGGAGGCGGCGGCATTTGCGGGTATTCCGGTTAACCTCGTTCTGATCAAGACGGCCCTTCTTTCGGGCGGGCTTGCCGCACTTGCCGGGTTCTCCGAGGTGGCGGGGTTGAAGGGCAGCCTGACGCTCGATCTTTCGCCGGGCTTTGGCTACACGGGCATTATCGTGGCGATGCTGGCCCTTCTCAATCCGCTGGGCGTGGTTCTTGCGGCTCTTTTCGTCGCGGGCATCTTTGTTGGCGCCGATAGCATGAGCCGTGCCGCCGATGTGCCCACATATCTTGCCGATATCATGCTTGCGACAGCGCTTTTGCTGATGGTTCTCGCGATCATGCTGACGCGGTTTCGTGTGGTGAGGGACTAGGGCCATGGAGATTGTAGATATCCTTCTCTCTGCCAGCTTCTGGGCCGCCGCGATCCGCATTGCCAGCCCGCTGATCTTTGCGACGCTGGGGGAGCTGATCTGCGAGCGGGCGGGTGTGCTGAACCTCGGGATCGAGGGGATCATGGTGGCCGGTGCCTTTGCGGGTTGGATGGCCGTTTATTCCGGCACCGGGCTCTGGGTGGGTGTTGGTGTGGCCATGCTGGTGGGCATGCTTTTCGGGCTTCTGCACAGCTTCCTCACAGTGCCGTTCGGGCTTTCGCAGCATGTTGTGGGGCTTGGTGTTACGTTGTTGGCCACATCTTCGACCTATTACGCCTACCGGCTGGCCCTGCCGGAGGTGACGAGCCCGCCGAAGATCGAGGCGTTTCAGCCCTATGAGATACCCTTCCTCTCCGACATCCCGCTGTTTGGCCCTGCGCTGTTTGCGCAGACACCGTTCACCTATCTGGCCTTTGTGCTGGTTTTCGTGGTGGCGCTGATCCTCTACCGCACACCGCTGGGCCTTGCCGTGCGGGCTGCGGGCGAAAACCCTGCGGCGGTGGCTGCTCAGGGGCTATCGGTTACGGCGATCCGTATGGGGGCGGTTATCGTGGGCAGTGGCTTCATGGCGATGGGGGGGGCGTTCCTCACGATGTCTGCCTTTGACAGCTTCTTTTTCGAGATGGTCAATGGCCGGGGGTGGATCTGCATAGCACTTGTCGTCTTTGGCTCTTGGAGGCCGGGAAAGGCCCTGCTCGGCGCTATATTGTTTGCGGCCTTTGATGCGCTGCAAATCCGGGTGCAGCAGACCGGTTTCGGGGCCGAGATCCCGTATCAGATTTTCCTGATGATGCCGTATATTCTCTCGATAGTTGCCCTTGTTGTCATGTCGCGGCGTGCGGAAGTGCCCGCAGCACTGATGGTGCCGTTCAACAAGGGAGAGCGGTGAGATCTGATGTTCTGTGTTATAGCGTTTCGCCTTAAATCTGACTCACCTATCGCTGCCTGAAATCAAAGATTTCAACGCGTTAGGTGATAAGTGATGTTTCAGGTTAAAGACAAAACGCCTTAGCGCTGCGTCCGGAGCGCTAGCCATGTTTGCCATGTCTGTGTATCACTGGCGAAGGCGTTGATATCGACAATCCCGTCCACGCCGGGCACGACTCCGGTGCCGGTATATTGCCAGAAGGTCCATTGCTCCCCCGGATACCGCTCAGACGGATGGCCTGCTACGGAGCGGAGCCAGAATTCGTAGTCGGAGAGGGTATTCAGGCCGTTTTCCTCATAGAAATCAGGCGTCGTATAGATCACCGGTTTTGTTCTGTAATGCCTGCTCAGGATACCGACAAACTCCCGGATATCAGCCCGCACGGTGGCGGCCTCGGGGCGGCGCTTGCACGTTCTGGATTGGTGGTTCCACTCGATATCGAGCACTGGCGGAAGATCCGAAGAGACGCGCGGGACGTTGGCGATGAACCACCGCGCCTGTTCTGAAGGGGTACGGCAGAAATAGTAGAAGTGGTAGGCACCGACGGGCACGCCCGCCGCTCTGGCGCGGGGTGCATTCAGGCCGTATCCCGGGTCCAGGTGATCCCCGCCCTCGGTTGCCTTCAGCCAGGCGAAACTGATGCCCGCCTTGCGCGCGGCGGGCCAGCTGATCTCTCCCTGATAGCGCGCGGCATCAATCCCGTGCACCGGGTAACTATCCGGCCCGACGGCACCCCATTCGTGCGGATCCGTATCGCCAAAACTTGACGGAAGGCCCCCTGCGCGGTGATCCGAGACGCGCAACGCGGTTGGATCCTGAAGTCTGCCGATGGATGGTGCAGGAGCTGCGCAGCCGAGCAGAACAAAAGCCAGTGTCGCGGTTAGAACTCCGGCGGCCGCATGCTTGCGGGCAAACCTTGTTTCTTTTCTCTCTGGTGCCGCTTCAGCCTGCAAAAATCCAAATCCCTATCTTGCGCGCGCCGCGTTCCAAATGCCCCCCCAGTCTGAGCCTGTTGCCAAGGCATGGAGGGTGAAATCAGCTGGACGCTGTGTCGGAAGGAGAGTCTCGCAGGCGGCAAAAGTCAAGGAATTCCAGGCGGGCAGGCTGCGCGCCATATGGTCTGTGTCTCAGCCTGTTTCCTGCATCGCAGTCGCTCCGACATGGAGTGCTATAATCTGATCGATGCCTTCATCGGATCGGAAACCGATGCGCCGGGCGCGTGGGGCCAGAATTTCGCCTGGCCAGCTTCGGACGATGCGCTCAACCGCTGCATCGGGCTTTGCGACCACGAGGCGGAGCGCTTCTTCGCCGCCTGTCTTGCGGAGCGTGTCGAGCATCTCGCCCACTGTTACGGAAACGCCGGGCAGGGTGATCGTCGTCTCTCCTTCCAACGCGTCTTGCTGCAATGCAATCGCTGCCAGAACGCTCTCGCACGCCCGTTCCGGTGAGGCGAGGTGAAGCCGGAGATCCTTGCCGACGGGCAGGATCGCCTCCAGCCCTGCCAGAGGCTCCCGGATGATGCCGCTGGCAAAGCTTGATGCTGCGGCATTCGGTTTTCCGGGGCGCACGGAAACGGTTGGAAATCGCAGGGTGCGACCGCGTATAAACCCCTTCCGCGAAGCATCCCGGATCAGGAGCTCGCCCATCAGCTTCTGCGTGCCATAGGATGACATGGGGCGGGGCAGTGTATCCTCATCGATTGTATCATTGTTTGCGCAGGAAAAGACGGCAACGGAGGATGAGAAGATCAGGACGGGCGGTGCCTTGAGGCGACGGCAAACATTGATCAGCCCGATTGTGGCGTTGAGGTTCACATCCATCCCAAGCTGGAATTCGGCTTCCGCTGCACTGCTGACAACCGCGGCAAGGTGGATGATCACACCCGGTTCCGCCGCCGAGATGCGGTTGAGCACGGCCGGATCGCCAAGGGATCCGTTGATCCGCTGGATCCTCCTGTCCCTTGCCGCCAGATCCTGTAGCGCATCTGTGTTGAGATCTACCGCGAGAATGTTGCCAATCTCCTTGGCGCTGCCATCAACGCTTATCTGGCGCTGCGCCGAAAGTGCTGTAAGCACCATTTTCCCGATGAAGCCCGCTGCTCCGGTGATGAGGATATCTGTTTTCATGCGCGAGAGCGCTCCTTCTTCCACGAGAGTAGGGCCCGGACCAGTGGCCAAAGCAAAGCCACCGCCGTAACAGTCAGCAGGACGGCGGCAATCGGATGTCCGTCAAAGAAAGCGGCAAAGGAACCATCTGTGATGATCAGGCCCTGTCTGAGGCTCAATTCAAAGGCGGGGCCGAGGACCATGCCGATGATCAGGGGGGCCATTGGGTAGCCAGCGCGTCGCAGAAACAGCCCGGCAACGCCTGCGGCGAACATGATCAGAAGATCGAACGGATTGCCGCGCACGTAGTAGACGCCAAGCACGCAGAGCACGCCGATGGCGCTGAGCATCAGTGGCTCGCGGATCCGCAGGATGGGCGCTGCAACCTTGGACAGGAGCAGACCGAGGGGGAGCAGAAGGATGTTGATCACAAAGAACCCGAGGAAGATGGCCGCCATCAGCACGGGATTGTCTTCCATCAGGCGGACGCCGGGGGTGATGCCGTGCAGCGTGAAGGTGGCGAGCATCACGGCGGTGATCACATCACCTGGAATGCCGAGCGCCATTGTAGGGACGAGCGCACCGCCGGTAACGGCATTGTTGGCGCTCTCTGCGGCGATGATCCCGTCGGGTTCGCCCTTGCCGAACTCTGCACCGCGGGGGGAGGAACGCTTGGCCTCCGCATAGGAGATAAATGCGGCAGTGGCGCTGCCAGTGCCCGGCAGCACACCCACGCCCGAGCCGATGGCGATGGATTTCGCCAAGCCCTTCAGCCGCCCTTTCCATTGCGAAAGGCGGGGCAGGACGATGCCTTTGAACTCAATTTTTGTGCCCCCCTCCGATGCGCCATCGGCGATGCGGATGAGAATTTCGGAAAAGGCGAAAATGCCGATCACCACGGCCAGCAGGTTGAAGCCTGCAATCAGCTGATATTGCCCGAAGGTGAAGCGTACCTCGCCTGTGATCGGATCGCCGCCGATGGTGCTGAGAAAGATGCCGAGTGCGCCTGCGGTGAGGCCCTTGAGGGCGGAGCCCTTGGAAACGGTAACGATGCAGGTCATCCCGAGGCAGATGAGCGCAAACGTCTCCACCGGGCCAAACTGCAGGGCGAAGGCGGCCAGTTGCGGGGCTGCGAAAAGAAGGAGGATCGCCGAAAACAGCCCGCCGACAACGGAGGCGACAGTGGCCCAGCCGAGGGCTTCCCCGGCCTTGCCTGCGCGCGCCATCGGTGTGCCATCCAGTACTGTGGCCGCCCCTGCCGGTGTGCCGGGTGTATTGATGAGAATGGCCGAGATGGAGCCGCCGTAGACGGAGCCTGCGTATACGGCGAGGAGAAGAAGGATGGCCGGGGCCTGTTCCATCGAAAGTGTGAACGGTAGGACGAGGGCGACTGCAACGGTTGAGCCGATGCCCGGCATGGCCCCGAGAACGATGCCGAGGGCTGTGCCGATCACAAGGACGAGCATGCCTTGCATTGTCAGCAAAAGTCCGAGGGCTGCGGGGAGCGCTTCGAGCATCAGAACAGGTAGGAGAAGGGCGATGTGGGAAGTGGCAGGCCCAGACCGTGGTGGAAAAGGAGAAAGAGCGCCCCGGGGACCGCCAGAGAATAGCAGATGATCAGAACGGGCCCGCGTACGCGGAGAATGAGCAGGGTTGCCAGCACAAAGCCGATGCCGCTCAACAGAAAGCCAAGGCGTGTGGTGGCGTAGACAAAGAGCGCCATAGCGATAGCTACACCCACGATCTGTGCCCAGCGGCGCGGGGAGATCGCATTTTTTTCCGTGTTCGTTGTGATCTCACTGGCAAGGGTCAGAGCGGCAACAATCGCCCAGCCCCAGAGCACGTTGACGGGGAAGAACATCGGGGAGAAGGCCCCGCCGAGATCTGCAAACTCTGCACTTGTCGAGAGCAAGAGAAGGATCACCGGGGCTGCAAACAGCACTGCAGCCACGACGATGCGCTCATTGAGTTGAAATTTCATCCGATCCTCTGCCTTGGCCGCCAACGAAAGGGTAGGCGGAGCACTAGCTCCGCCGGTTTCAGAGCCCCGCCGCTTCGATCAGGGTCTTGTTGGCGTCCCATTGCTGGCGGAAGAAGGCATCGAACTCTTCCGGGCCGCGATAGTTGATCACGGTGCCTGTACTTTCAGCAAAAGCCTGGAAAGCATTGGATTGTACTGCACCTTCGCAGGCGCTTGCCAGTTTCGCCGTTACTTCGGCATCTAGTCCGGCGGGCGCGAAGAGGCCGCCCCAGAGGTAGAGCTCGTTCAGGGGCGCCGCGATCCCGGCTTCCGTGGCCGTCGGCACATCGGGGAGGGAGGCAAGCCGCTCATCCGCGAACACCGCGAGAGGCTTCAGATCATAGCGCGACATCATCACCTCGGTATCGCCGAAGAACTGGATGATGCCACCCGCCATGGATTTCATTGCGGGGCCGGAGCCTTTGTGCGGCAGATGCTTGACCTTATCCATCACGCCCATACCGTTCATGGCGGCCACCATCGTGAGATGCGTGATCGCACCTGGGCCCGAGGAACCGAAAATCAGCGCGTTCGGCTTTGCCTCGATATCCGCTTTCACATCCTCAAGGCTGTTGTATTCACTATCTGCGCCGACAAAGAACATCGTGGGCGAGGCGGCGACAGAACAGATCGGCGTCCAGCTTTCCTTGTCGTAGGGCACGTCCTTGATCTGGGGCTGGATCGTTGAAACCGTGATCGAGAGATACCCCAAAGTATACCCGTCAGGGCTGAGGCCTGCGATATGGGAGGCTGCAACCGTGCCGGACCCACCAGCCATGTTCTGCACAACGGCATTTCCGCCAAGGGCTTCTGCGAAGGGTTCCTGAAAGCCGCGCAGCAGCAGATCGGTGCCACCACCGGCGTTAAAGGGCGCGATTAGTGTGACGGGTTTCTCCGGAAAATCTGCCCAGACCGGGGTTGCCAGTGCAAGGGCCGCCGTGCAGACTATTGATCCAAATTTCATGTTATCTCCTCCCATTTAAGCAATACGCGAAGGCCTTGATCGTTGAAGGCCATGCCGAATTACACCGTAACTGGTATAACATGTTCCTGTCCATATCTACTTTCGAACTCTCTTTGAAAGACCAGAGCAGAGGGCGCTTTCATTGATTTCATTGAGATATGAGCTCAAATTTCAACGGATAGGCGGGCTCTGCGAGCTTGTGCTCCGATCGATCTTACCTGACAAGTGGGGGGGGTGCGCTGCAGACTGCCAACCAACCGAAGCTCCGCAAGGGGACGCTGAATGAAAATCTATACCGAAACGCAGGGCGCGGGTCCGCCGCTTCTCTTTATCGGGGGATCCTCCTGGGATCTTCGGTTTGACCGTGTGGCTTTCGATTGGGCTCCCCGCGCGCGGGTAACGGCCTTTGATCAGCGCGGGTTGGGGCAGACTGGGGTTCCGGCAAAGGAGTGGCGTATGGCGGACTACGTGGCGGATGCGCTGCGGGTGATGGAAGGCTGCGCGCGGTTTGATCTTGTGGGCTACTCTTTCGGAAGCATGGTGGCGCAGCATCTGGCTGCCAAGGCACCTGAGCGCATCAACCGATTGGCGCTGATTGCGGCAGGGCCCGGTGGCCCGCTTGGCTCCTATCCGCTGCACGCGCTGGCGGATCTTCCTGTTCTGGAGCGTGTGCGCAAGATTATCGCCATTCAGGATGTCCGCAAGGAAGGCTGCGTGGATGCAGCGGAAGTGGCGCGTATGGCAGCCAATCTGGAGCGGAAAGCGGCGGTGGCACCCAAGGGCGGTGCGGCACGCCTGCTGGCCGTTCGCGCCGGCCACGATGCACGCCATCTGTTACCCTCCATTCAGGCTCCCACCTGGGTGATTGGCGGCCTTCACGATGGGCAGGCCCCGCGCCGCATTGTGGAGGCGTTGGCGGATGCGATCCCCGGCGCGCGGCTTATGCTCATGCCGGGTGGGCATACATTTGTTGTGGATGCGGACGGGCCCTTGCAGGCGCTTGCGCGGCTATGGGATATCGGTTGATCCGGCTGCCTGTGCGGGCGGGTTGGTGGATGATTTCCGGCGATATTGAAGGAGCACCACACAGGCAACGAGAACGAGACCTGCAATATCTGTTCGCAGGCCGCCGAGCAGGAGGCAGATGGCCGCCGCAAGCAACACAACCCGCTCCAAGACATGTGCGGGCATCACGAGATAGGCCTGCGCGGCAGCGGCCAACGCCACTATCCCCAGGGATGCTGTCAGCACGGCCTGCGCAACTTCCGCCCAACCGGCATTTAGTATCAATGCCGGGGTTGCGATGAACATGAAGGGCACCAGATAGACGGCCACACCGAGGCGCATGGCGGTGAAACCCACGGCCTGCAGAGACTTTTCTCCCGCGATACTGCCCGCTGCGTATGCCGCCACCGCAATGGGCGGCGTGATGGCCGATACGATGGCGTAGTAGAAGACGAAGAGATGCGCGGAAAGCGGGCTGATCCCCAGCTTGACCAATGCGGGAGCTGCGAAAATTGCCACGATGATATAGGCGGCGGCCGTTGGCAGCCCCATGCCCAGAATGATGCAGCTGACCATCACCAAGAGCAGCGTTATCACCAGATCACCATTGGTAACGCTGAGCAGCAAGGCGGTGAAGCGCAGGCCGAGCCCTGTGAGTTCGATTGTGCTGATGATCATCGCTGCCACGAAGAGAGACATGGCAATGGGTGCGATGATCCGGCCCCCTGTCTCGAACGCTTCCAGAATACCGCGAAGGTTCATCCGTGTTGCCGGGAAGATCTGGGCGAGTACGATGGTGGTGATGATGCCCCAATATGCCGCGTTGTAGGGCGATCTGCCCTCGATCAGCAGGTAGACGATCACCACGAGTGGCACGCCGAGATGGGCATATCTGAAGAAATCCTTTTTGGCGTTGGCAATGAGATCTTCCCCCATCGCGGGGATATCGTTTTTGGCCGCTTCCAGATGCACCATCATGTAGACGGCAAAGAGGTAGAGATAGGCGGGAATGATCGCGGCCTTGACCACTTCAAAATACGCCGTGCCTGTGAAATCCGCGATCAGGAAGGCGGCAGAGCCCATGATGGGAGGCACGAGTTGCCCGCTGGAGGATGCGATTGCCTCAATCGCTGCGGCAAATCGTGGCCGGAAGCCTGTGCGGATCATCAGGGGAATTGTGAAGCTGCCGGTTGCATAGACATTTGCAACAGCCGAGCCAGAGATGGACCCGAAAAGCCCACTTGCAAACACGGCAACCTTGCCCGCCCCGCCTTTCAGCCTGCCAGCCAGAAGGGCGGAGGCATTCATGAAGAACTTGCCACCCTGCGCACAATCGAGGATCGCACCGAAGAGGACGAACATGAGGACATAGGTGGCAGAGAGCCCCGTAAGCGAGCCGTAAATGCCTGCCGTTGTCATGAAAGTATGGTCAATGATCCTTTCCACACCGATAGCGGGCTGGTTCAGGACGCCCGGAAAATAGGGGCCGAAAAGGGCGTGGCCGAGGAAAAAGGCCAGCATCAGCGTCAGCGTCAGCCCAAGGGCGCGGCGGCAGGCCTCGGTTGCCAGCACCATGACAGTGAGGCCCACGATCCAGTCCATCGTCTCCAGCGGCTCCACGTAAGGATAGCGCAGCGAGATACGATCATAATCGAGATACACATAGGCCGCCGGAATCAGCGCGATGCCCGCCAGCACGAAATCATACCACGGGATCCGGGAGCCTTCTCGCCCGCGCAGGAAGCCGTAGGCCAGAAAAACGAGGGCCGTGTACATACCCACATGGATCGAACGGAAGATCAGCACCTGCGGCTGGCCGAACTGCACCGTGTAAAGATGGTAGAAAATCACGATCAGCGTAAAGAACCGCAAGATCAGAGCGTGACTGCCTGACAGAATGCGCTGCCCGCTAACCTCGACGGCCATACCGATCCTTCCTCAAAACTATCAGATGCCCTCAGCGCGCATCATATACAACAAAGTTGCCCCACTCGCGCGGGGCAACCAAGGCACACTTTGATTGGGCTTACTTCAGGACGCCGACTTCGCGGTAATAGCGCTCAGCACCGGGATGCAGCGGCACTGTCAGCCCGAAGGGGGCTTTCGCAAGATCCAGCGCCTTGAAAGCATTGTGGCCTGCGATCAGTTCGTCGGTTTTCTCGAACATCAGCTTTGTCATCTGATAGACGACCTCTTCATCCATATCCGCCGTAGTGACGAACAGGGGTGTCTGATAGGTCGTCATGATATCCTCGGTCTGGCCCTCATACGTGCCCGCAGGGATCACGCCCGGGATGTAGCCGTACTTCTCTTCCATCAGCTTGATCGCCTCGGGGGACTGGGAATAGATGGTGATATCATCCTTGGCGGCGAACTCGGCAAAAAGCGGTGCGCCTGGCAGATCATCATTGGCAAAACCGTCGATCTGCTTGTCGTTCACCCTGTCCATCGCCTCGCGGTACGGCGAATAGGTGATCGAGCCTCCCCAGGCCTGGATATTCTCATAAGAGGCCCCGTGGGCAGCCAGCATGCGCCCGGCGGCCAATTCGCCCCCGCCGCCGCGCGGGCCGGTATCGACCTTCAGGGGAATCTTGCGCTCAGCAATATCTCCCAGTTCCTCGATGCCGAGGGAGGTATCGAAATAGACGTGCATATAAGCCGAGAGGCCCGTGTTTGCGATTGCACGCACATTATCAAGCTTGCTCTTGTAGGGTTCATCTCCTCGAGCGGCGGCAAAAAGGTTTGTGGAGTAGGACATTGCAAATTGCGATTGCCCGCTGCTCAGCGAAATGGGATTGGCAACGCTGCCTCCCGGAATGGTCGTGTATGTCAGCCCATCGATATTGTTGCGGTAAAGCTCGAACATCGTCGTCATGATCGCGAACCAGCTTCCGCTGATGGAGCCCGCAGACACGGTATAGGATTTGTCCTGTGCCAGAGCAGGTGCGCCGGACAGTGGTGCGCCTGCAACGGCAAGCGAGAGTGCGGCGGCTGTTGCCCCACGCTTCAGGAACAGTGTTGAAATCATCATGTTTAATCCTCCCAGATACGCCTCTCGCCCCCTTTGATCCGGGCGGAGATTTTGAGCTTTTGGATGCGCGCCATTCTGGCATCTTCATCTCACTTGTCATACCAGTTTAAATGCGTCGATATGTCAAGCACCCTCATTCGGACTTGAGAAACACCTGCAAATCTGCGATGTTTTGTTGAGCAAATACAGATTTTTAGCTGAAGTAGGCTCGCCTTGAGAGAGGCTGTAGAGTGACAACTGATCAGATATAATCGCGGGAATGGAGTGATATCTAAAGTGCTTTCGGAAAACTCGCCACACCGGCTTAGATCAATCTACAGCCCGATCTGGGATGGCTGTTGCAGGACCAGCGGCCAAACATCCCCCCAAGGGCTCGTTCGGCCTGCGCCGTTGTCACGAAACCGCTTGAATTGTTCAGATCGCTGTATGATTTTGGCGCCATGACCGCAACAAAGCCAAAGCCCCGCAAGAAGAACCTCTCCCACGACATACGCGAGAGCCTCCTTGCGCTCCTCGAAAACGATGCCTACGGGCCGGGGGCAGCTCTGCCATCCGAACGCGAGCTGATGGCGCAGTTCGGCGTGGGCCGCCCGGCTGTGCGGGAGGCGATGCAGCATTTGCAGGTAATGGGGCTGGTAGAGATACGCCACGGCGAGCGTGCCAAGGTGGCCGAGCCTTCCATCGGGAAGATGGTGGAGCATTTCAGCGGTACGATGCGGCATCTGCTGGCAACCTCCAGCGCCAATCTTGAGCATCTCAAGACAGCGCGCTTTGCGTTCGAGAAGGCGATGGCGCAGGAAGCGGCGCGGATGCGCACGACTTCGGATCTGGAGAGGCTGCGGCGGATTGTTGATGCGCAGGCGGGGGCCATGTCCGATATGACAAGTTTCCTGACGCATGATCGGGAGTTTCACCGCGCCTTGGCGTCAATCAGCGGCAACCCCATCTATACGGCGCTGGCAGAGGCAATGTTCGGCTGGCTGGCAGATTTTCATGCGGATACCGTTATTCTGCCGGGGCGTGAGCAGCTTACCATTGATGAACATCTGGAAATTGTGGATGCGATAGAGGCCAAGAACGCAGCCCGCGCTGCAAAGGCGATGCACGATCATCTTACCCGCGCAAATGTGCTCTATCATCGGACTTATCTCGCCTCTCCGGAGCCCTGAAGCGTTTCGCTTTAAACTTGAATCACCTATCGCTGCCTGAAATCAAAGATTTCAACGCGTTAGGTGACAAGTGATAGCGCAGGTTAAAGACGAAACGCTTTAGATCAGTGCGAGCGGGCGGAGGGGTGCGCCGGTTGCGCCCTTCAGCTTGACCGCGGCGATCACGATGCAGAACGTTGTGATCCGCTTTGCCACCATCTCATCCAAGCAAAGGTTCTCGATGAGGTTCACACCGGCCTCGACGAGGCAATGCAGGTGAACGGGCATCTGTACCTTGGGAAAATCGGCACCGGGCAAAACCTCCACCGCCATCGTATCCGCGCCGATGGCGATCACCCCATGTGACGTGAGATAGCGTGCTGCCGTAAGGTCTATGCCCGGTTCACCGGCGATATAGCGTTGGGGATCAGTATCGTAGTAACGGCCCCAACCGGTATGCAGACAAACCACATCTCCGGGCCGGGGGGGTGTTCCGGCGGCTGCAAATGCTGCCTCCAGATCGCTTTGGGTCACGGCGCGCCCGGGCTCCAGATGCGCGGCGCCATCCAGTCCGGCAAGATCGAGGCATATCCCGCGCGTCACAATGGGTGGTATGTTTTCCACGCCAAGTTCCGCCAGCCCGGAAGGTGTTGTAAGTGCCTCTGCGGATCTGCCCCCATACATCCTGTCGCCCTCTGCGAAATGCCCCAAGGCATCGATATGAGTGCCAACATGGCTGGTCATCCCGATCCGCTCCAATATCGCTCCGGCATCATTCTCACCCCCGTTTGCGCGGCGCATGGCGATGTTATCGGAGGCCCGCACGGTTGGCGAAAGCACATAAGGGGTCATGAGGGCGGGATTGGCGGGTGCGCCCGGCATGACGGTGCGGCCGAGATCGATCACATGCCCCGTCTGTGCGAGTGTCAGGGCAGCGAGGGTCACATCCGCCGTCAGATATCGCCCTGCGGCCCCGGCCTGATTGCCCGGAGCCCACTCCGAATGATCGTGAATGCAAGCCGTCATTCGACACTCCTCCGCATCGCGGTTTCGGACCGATCAGGCCCGCTTTGAAGCCTGTCTGGAACTCTGCGGAGAGAATGACTTGACAGGATCACATTTTCAACTGGTATGATGACTTTGCAAACCAGCGCGATCTTTATCTGGCTCGACGCACCAAAGAAAGTGAAGGCGGAACCGTTGAGTACACGCACTTCACAAGAGTATCTCGGGAGGAAGACATGACATCATCAATCGAACGAAGGCAGTTCATCCGAACGGCGGGGCTCGGTGCCGCAGGCGCTGCCGTGCTCGCAGCACCGGCCCTTGCGCAGGGGAAAAAGGAGCTTCGTTTCGTAACGTCCTTTCCCACAATGTTTCCCGGGCTGGGCACCTCTGCGCGGCGCGTAACAGACAGGATAAACCTAGCTACAGAAGGCCGTATCGAGGTTAAGTTGTATGATCGTGGTGCTCTTGTGCCGGGCGGTGTGGGTGTGTTTGAGGCGGTTTCTGCAGGCAATGCGGATATGTATTACTCATCCGAATACTACCACCCGTCAAAGAGCCAAGCCTACAATATCTACGGTGCCGTGCCCTTTGGCATGACAACGCCGGAAACCTATGCCTGGATCCTACATGGCGGTGGCCAGCAGCTCTGGGACAAGCTTCATGCAGATTTCAACATGAAGCCGTTTGCCGGGCCCTCCACAGGTGTTCAGATGGGTGGCTGGTATAACAAACAGATCGAATCACTCGATGATATGAAGGGCGTGAAGTTCCGCATGCCCGGCCTTGGAGGAGAGGTTCTGCGCTCAATCGGGGTGGCGGTTGTCAACCTGCCCGGATCGGAGGTTTTCGCGGCACTCCAGTCCGGTGCTATTGATGGCGCTGAATGGGTTGGCCCGTGGCACGATCTGGCCTTCGGCTTTCACAAGATCGTAAAGCATTACCACTGGCCCGGCTTCCACGAGCCTGGAAACATCGGTTCCTACGGGATCAATCTCGGCTTCTGGGAGGGTGTATCAGATGCCGACAAGCAGATCATCACATCCATCCTGGAAGCGGAATGCTATCTGCAAACCGCAGAGTATAACGGCGTCAGCCCCGATGCGCTGGATAAGCTTCTGACGGAACACGGCGTTCAGTTGCACCAGTATCCTGACGAGCTGTTGGTGGAACTTGCCAAGGCGAGCAGGGATGTGATGGAAGATGTTGCGGGTGCCGATGCGATCACCAAGGATGTCTGGGAGAGCTACAAGGCCTTCCGTGAGAAATCCATGGGCTGGTCGAAATTGGGTATTCAGGGTTTCCTGAACGCCCGCACCCTCGCGCAATCCAGCATCTAAGCCTTTGGTTCCTCCCCGAGATCGTTCCGGGCCCTGTGCTCGGGGCGGTTTCTGGGCAGAATGGATCCCATGCTCAAACTCTCCCGCCTTCTCGATACGATTACAGACAGGTTTGGCCGTGGCCTCGCATGGCTGGCGATCTCGATGGTCGTGTTGCAGGGCGTTGTTGTCTTCATGCGCTACGTGTTCGGTCTGTCGATCCTGTGGATGCAGGAGGGTATCCTGTATCTTCACGCGATCATCTTTCTCTCTGCGGCCGGGTATACGTTGCTGCACGATGGCCATGTTCGCGTCGATATTTTCTATAGTGGGGCAACCGCCAGAACGAAGGCCGTGATTGATATCATCGGCATCGCCTTTCTGCTCATGCCGGTCTGCCTGCTTCTGTTCTGGGCGGGTTGGCCTTATGTCGCCTCATCCTGGGCCGTTTTTGAAGGATCGATGGAACCGTCCGGGATCCCTGCGATGTTCCTCCTCAAAACCTGCATTCTCCTCTTCCCGGCGACGCTTGCCTTGCAGGGCCTCTCAATGGTGCTCCGCTCCATTCTCGTGCTGCAGGGCAAGCTGGAGACGAATGCATGGCAGCCGCCCCTCAGAAGCCCTGAAGGATAGCGCGTGGGGTCTGATATCCTGCTCGGCCTGATGGTCGCGTTTGTTTTCGGCGCTCTGATGCTCGGGTTTCCCGTGGCGTTCACGCTAGCGGGCGCGTCCATTCTCTTTGGGCTGATGGGCTGGTGGTTTGATGTGTTCCAGCTTTCGTTCTTTGCCGTATTGCCGAACCGCATCAGCGGCCTGATGGCCAATCAGGTGCTGATCGCAATACCGCTTTTCATCTTCATGGGCGTCATGCTGGAACGGTCCCGCGTGGCGGAAGAGCTTCTGGAGACGATGGGCATGCTCTTTGGCAGGCTGCGGGGCGGGCTTGGTATCTCTGTCGCGATTGTGGGGGCGATGCTTGCAGCCTCAACGGGTATTGTGGGGGCCACGGTGGTTACCATGGGCCTTGTGGCGCTGCCCACGATGCTGCGGCGCGGCTACGATCCGAAGCTGGCGACCGGTATCATCGCGGCGTCGGGAACGCTTGGGCAGATCATCCCGCCTTCGATCATTCTGGTGGTGCTGGGGGATCAGATCTCGATCGCGTATCAGGAAGCACAGCGCAAGCTTGGCAACTGGTCGCCTGATCCTGTCTCAGTCGGAGATCTCTTTGCCGGTGCCCTGATCCCCGGTCTCGTTCTGGTGGGGCTCTATATCCTCTACATCCTGATTGTCTGCTGGTTCCGCCCGTCTGCCGGGCCTCCGATTACGGAGGTAGATGCTCAAAATGCAGGCCACCTTGGCCAGCGCCTGGTCCATGCGCTTCTGGCTCCGGCTGTTCTCATCGTCTCGGTCCTCGGGTCAATTCTCTCGGGCATCGCCACACCGACAGAGGCGGCGGCACTCGGTGCGCTTGGCGCCACCATGCTCGGTGGATACAGGGCCAATACTGAACGGAAATGGGCTGTACTGCTTGCCTGCGCCGGTCTTGTCATCCTGATCTTTCTTGTCACCCAGGTCGATATGCGGGTGACGCGTGAAATCGGCACAGCGCTGGAGCGTGCGTCGATCTGGGCGGCTGTTCTCGCCTGCATCGCGGTGGCCTACGGCTTTGCCGTCTGCCTCTGGCGCGTCTTCCGGAACGGTACGCTCGCAGAGGTCAACCGTCAGACCATCCGCATCACATCCATGGTGTTTGCGATCATCATCTGTGCCCAGCTTTTTTCACTCGTTTTCCTCGGATTGGGGGGCGATGAGATTGTCACAAGTATCCTCACATCCCTTCCCGGCGGCACGTTCGGGGCGGTCTTTACCGTTATGCTGGTGATCTTCGTGCTCGGCTTCTTTCTCGATGTACTGGAGATCTCTTTCGTGGTCGTTCCCATCGTCGCGCCCGTTCTTCTGGGGATGGAGCTTAATCCGGTCTGGCTCGGCGTGATGATCGCGGTCAACCTGCAAACTTCCTACCTCACGCCCCCCTTTGGCTTCGCGCTTTTCTACCTGCGCGGGGTGACACCGGTGGAAGTCTCGACCGGCACGATATACAAGGGCGTGGCCCCGTTCGTGGTAATCCAGCTTTCCATGCTTGGCATTCTGGCCCTCTTCCCCGGCCTTGCCACATGGCTGCCCGGAGTTATTTTCGGGCCCTGAAGCGCTTGGCTTTTGATCTGAAGCATTCCTGTTCACCGACTGCGTTGAAATCTTTGATTTCAGGCAGCGATAGGTGATTAAGGTTTAAGGTGAAACGCTGTAGCGGTGCTCATTGCAGTGTTGTGCGGTCGCGTGGTCAGCCGGATTTTCGGGGGGCTGGCCACACTTGGCGATGCCCGGATTGCCCCGCCAGAACCGCCCCGAAAATTATCTGAAATTTTTTTGAACCTTTCCCGCTCCAGCGGCGACTAAGGGCATCAAGACGTAAAACCTGCCCTAACGGCAATGCGTCTAACAACATAGTTGGAGACTGAATTATGCCTACGACACCCGGTGACGACGAACTCTTTGGTGATGCAGACAACAACACGATCAGCGGTGGCGATGGCGATGATCGGATCTTTGGCCGTGCGGGGAATGACACGCTCAACGGCGACAATGGCAACGACCTGCTGAACGGCGGTGAGGGTGATGACATCCTCAATGGCGGCGACGGCGACGACAATCTGCGCGGCGGCGACGGCAATGATACGCTGAACGGCAATGATGGCAACGACAGGCTTTTTGGCGGCGCGGGCGACGATACGCTGAACGGCGGCAACGGCAATGACGTGCTCATGGGCGATGCCGGTGCAGACGCTCTGGACGGCGGCGGAGGCATTGACACCGTGGATTACTCCGCGTCCGGAGCTGGAATAACGGTCGTCATGAACAACGCCCAGACTCTGGGTATCGGCGGGGACGCTGAAGGCGACACGCTGCGAAATTTCGAAAACCTCATCGGCTCCGCCTTCGATGACACCATCACCGGCAACAACGGAACCAATGTGATCAAAGCGGGCGCCGGTAACGACTTCATCGATAGCCGGGACGGCAGTGATGACGTGTTTGGCGAAGAAGGTAACGACACAATCAGGATCGTGAACGATAACAACCGCATCATCGATGGCGGCGCAGGTAATGATACGCTGATTGTGACTGAAAACGATGACTTGCGCAACGATACCCTCGTCTCGATCGAGAACATCGTTCTGCAAATCACCGGCAGAGACGATGCGATCATCCGTTTGAACGTTGAACAAATTGCGGATCTGCAATCGATCACGTTCATTCCACAGAACGGAAACCAGTTTGCAGATATCCGTGTCGGCGCCGCTGGAGAAACCGAGGTTGATCTTTCCGGCATCGAGCTTATCGGCTTCGACCCTGCGCGGGATCGGTTCGTTGTCGAGGGAAACGACAATATTGACGAGGTTCTCACAGCCTCTGCCCTTGACGATATCATCAATGGTCGCGGTGGCAATGATACCCTGAGAGGGTTTGGTGGTGATGATGAGTTGAACGGCGGCGATGGCGATGACCGGGTGTTCGGTGGCGCTAGCAACGACACGCTGAACGGCGGCAACGGTGCTGACAGGCTCGTTGGCGGCGGTGGCAATGATAGGATCAATGCCGGTGATGGCAACGATGCACTCTTTGGTGGCGACGGTGATGACGATATCCGCGGCGAAAACGGCAACGACACGCTGGATGGAGGTGACGGAGACGACCAGTTGTTCGGCGGCGACAACAACGACCTGCTTCTGGGCGGCGCCGGTGCAGACATCATGGAAGGCGGCAACGGAAGGGACACCGTGGATTACTCCGCGTCCGGAGCTGGAATAACGGTCGTCATGAACAACCGCGACGTGCTCGGCATCGGCGGGGACGCTGAAGGCGACAGCCTGCGGAACCTCGAAAACCTCATCGGCTCCGCCTTCGATGACACCATCACCGGCAACAACGGAACCAATGTGATCAATGCGGGCGCCGGTGACGATTTCATCGATAGCCGGGACGGCAGTGATGACGTGTTTGGCGAAGCAGGTAACGACACGATCCGGATCGTGAACGATAACAACCGTATCATCGATGGCGGGGCAGGCAATGATACGCTGCTTGTGACCGAAGCCGATGACTTGCGCAACGATACCCTCGTCTCGATCGAGAACATCGTTCTGCAAATCACCGGCAGAGACGATGCACTCATCCGTGTGAACGCGGAACAGATCGCGGATCTGCAATCGATCGCGCTTGCTCTCCAGAACCTCAACCAGTTCGCCGATATCCGCATCTCCTCCGATGGAGAGACCGAGGTTGACCTCTCCGGCATCGAACTGATCGACTTGGATCCTGCACTGGACCGGTTCATCATCGAAGGCGACAACGATAGTGAGGTTCTCACAGCCTCCGACCTTAACGACATCATCAATGGTCGCGGCGGCAATGATACCCTGAGAGGGCTTGGTGGCGACGACGAGTTGAACGGTGGCGACGGCAACGACACGCTGGACGGCGGTGCGGGTGATGACGAGCTTCGCGGCGACGACGGCAACGACACGCTGGACGGCGGTGCGGGTGATGACGAGCTTCGCGGCGGCAACGGCAACGACACGCTGGATGGTGGTGACGGAGACGACTTCCTGACCGGCGGCAACAACAACGATCTGCTTTTGGGCAGCGCTGGTGCAGACATCATGGATGGCAGCAACGGAAGGGACACCGTGGATTACTCCGCGTCCGGAGCTGGAATAACGGTCGTCATGAACAACCGCGACGTGCTCGGCATCGGCGGGGACGCTGAAGGCGACAGCCTGCGGAACCTCGAAAACCTCCGCGGCTCCGCCTTCGATGACACCATCACCGGCAACAACGGAACCAATGTGATCAATGCGGGCGCCGGTAACGACTTCATCGATAGCCGGGACGGCAGTGATGACGTGTTTGGCGAAGAAGGTGACGACATAATCCGGATCGTGAACGATAACAATCGCATCCTAGATGGTGGCGCGGGCAATGACACGCTTCTCGTGACCCAGAATGATGACCTGCGGAACGATACACTCGTCTCGATCGAGATTATCGCTCTGGAAGTTACCGGCAGGAATGATGTTCTGATCCGCCTCAACGGAGAACAGGTCGAAAATCTGCAGTCCCTGACATTCGATTTGCAGCAGCCCAACCAGTTTGCCACGATCGACATCCGGGGTGGAGAAGCGGTTGTGATCGACGTCTCAGATGTGGATCTGACAGGCTTCGAGGCGACCCGGGATCAGTTCCTCATCATCGGAGACGGCGATTCCGAGACCCTCATAGCTTCGGACCTCAATGACAAAATCGAAGCCAATTCCGGCAATGACACCATCGATGGCGGTGCGGGTGATGATGAGCTTTTCGGACAGAATGGCCGGGATGTCTTTATCAGCGGTGCCGGTGCCGACTTCATGGATGGCGGCAACGGTGTGGATACGGTGGATTACTCCGGGTCGGCAGACGGTGTGCAGTTCGTCATGGATAGCTCCAGCGTTCTGGGCATCGGCGGCGATGCGCAGGGTGACCGTATACGCCTGATGGAAAACGCAATCGGCTCCAACCAGGACGATACGATCCGCGCCAACAACAGCAACAACCTGATCCAGGGAAATGCCGGTAACGATGTTGTCGACGGTCTGAGCGGGAACGACAGGCTGTTCGGCGGTGCGGGCAACGATGTCCTCAGCGGTGGCAATGGCAACGACATGATCGTGGGCGGCAGTGGCAACGACTTCCTCAACGGTGGCAACAACAACGACACCATTGTGGGCGGCAGCGGCAACGATACGCTGATCGGCGGTGCAGGCGACGACAGGCTTGTTGCGGGTACCGGTGACGACATCCTGACCGGTGGCGGAAACGCGGATACGTTCGTTTTCGATGTCAGCAATGCTGCGGCTTCGCTCGGCAACGATACCGTCACCGATTTCCAGAATGTCGACACGCTGGAGATTGAGGGACTGGGCGAAGACTTCGACGCCTTCTCCTTCATTCTGGACATCCAGCAGCAGCAGGCCAATGGCGTGGGTGGCGATGTCGTGATCGAACTGGCAACAGGCACGATCACTCTGGAGAACGTGAACTTCGAACTGGAAGCATCCAACTTCTTCCTGATCTGACGTCTGCCCGTTGATCGAGGGGCTACACAACAGGTCTGCCTGACAGACCGACAGTGGAGCCCCTTCGCAGGGCGGGGCCGATAAGAAGTGTGTGGCCGGGAAGACGATCTTCCCGGCCATGCTCATTGGGCCTTCGAATGGGTGGCGTTTGGCGAGGCCTGTCAGGCGAACGCGTCGCCTCCCAATAGCCCGAAGTGCCGCGACCGACAAATCGGGTATCGGTGACCGTGTCAGATAATCTGGAAGTTTGGCTGGGGAACCTGGATTCGAACCAGGACTAACAGAGTCAGAGTCTGCGGGTCTACCGTTAACCTATTCCCCAAGCGTTCCCCGACATAATCAAAGCCACAGCCAAGATCAAGCGGGGTTTGCACACGCAATTGCAGCAATTGTTCACGAACTTCACAATTTGGCCATATTCATGAAAATCACCGTTACGTGAAGGAACGAATCTCCCGTCCCACCGTCTATCTCACAGGGTGCGGGAAGCGACTTTCGCGACAGGCAGAGAGCTTGTCCGCGCCCTGTTTGAGTGCCGATCCGGTACAGGCAGGAAAGGAATAACGTTATGAAGAAACTCATTGCAGCCACGCTCCTTGCAGGCGGTTTTGCTACACCGCTGCTCGCGGGCAACGTGGAATTCGAGGCACCGCCAGAGCCAGCACTGGCACCCGTACCGGTGGCCTCCGTCCCGGTGGGTGTTGACTGGACAGGCTTTTACGCCGGTGTTCAGGCAGGCTACGGCTTCGGTGAAGCCGACGGCGCTGCGGACAGCGACCTGGATGGAGCCTTTGGCGGTATCCATGGTGGATACAACTATGATTTCGGTCAGTTCGTTCTGGGTACGGAGCTTGATCTCTCCGTTGCCGACCTGAGCCTTGATACAGGGGGTGAGATCGATCAACTGGCCCGCCTGAAGCTACGCGGCGGGTTCGAGCTTGGCCGTGCGCTTATCTACGGGACAGGTGGTGCCGCCTATGCCAACGTGAACACCGCCGGAGGTGACCTTTCCGACTACGGCTATTTCGTCGGTGCCGGGGTGGATTATCTGCTGACCAACAATATCGTGGCGGGTGTGGAATACCTCTACCACGACTTCCAGGACATCGACGATTCAGGCATTGATGCCAATGTCAGCACGATCGGTGCGAAAGTATCCTGGAAATTCTGATCGCAGCTCCGGACAACCGGAATTGTACCATCATCGCCCGCGCATCATGGATGTGCGGGCGGTATCTTTTTCAATGGGGCTGAAGGTCTGCTCGAAGACCGTGGACGGATCTGCTCCTCGGCTGCCTCAGTTCCCCTTTTCCAGAAGCGCATCCACCTCGCCGCCCGAGATACCGCCCAGAAGGCCGAAATCGCCGCGCGTGAACATGGCGTCCGCGGCATCGGCGATCAGCTTGTGCGTCGCCCGCGCAAGAGCGGAGCCGAGGGAGATGCGGGCGACACCGGCAGCCGCAAATTCGGACCTTGAAACCTTGGTAAACGGTCCGGCGGCCAGTGCGTTTACCGGACATGGAACGGCGGAGCAGATCCGCGCGATATCGGCCATGGAAGGCGGGATCGGCACGTAGATGCAATCCGCACCCGCTTCGGCATAGGCCTGCACGCGGCGCAGAGCCTCCTCGATATCATAGTGCCCGTTCATGATGCCGTCCGCCCGCGCAACCAGCACAAAATCGCGGGGCAGGGCGCGGGACGCGGCAACCGCTGCCTTGATCCGCTCCACCGCGAGTTCAGGTTCGTAAGGTTCTGTGCCCGGAAGGGCGGTGTCTTCGATGGAACATCCGGCAAGCCCGACCTCGCAGGCCAATCGGATCGTCTCTGCCACGGTCTCAGGCGCATCGCCAAAGCCGTTCTCGAAATCGCCGGAAACGGGCAAGGGGGTGGCGGTAACCATCGCTTCGGCATGCGCCAGCGCCTCATCGCGGGACACGCGGCCCATATCGGTTCGCCCCAGCGTGAAGGCGTGCCCCGCTGACGTCGTGGCCAGCGCCTCTGCCCCCATCGCTGCCAGCATCCGGGCAGAGCCCAGATCCCATGCATTGGCCAGAACAAAGGGATCACCCGGTTTGTGCAGGGCCCGGAAGGCGGGGCCGGGATCATGCGGCATCTCGTATCTCCTCTGCAAAGCGCGCCAATGTGCGAAGCGCTGTCTCTAAAGTGCAGGCATCCCGGGTCAGCGCAATTCGCAAATGCCCCGCTGCCGCAGCGCCAAAGCTTTCGCCCGGCATCACGGCAATGTCGTGTGCATCAATCAGGCGCGCTGCAAACTCCCGGCCAGACATGGCCGTGCTGCGGATATCCAGCATCACATACATAGCCCCCGCCGACGGCACCGCAGTGATGCCATTGAACCCGGCCACAACCTTCAACGCCAGATCGCGGCGGGCGCGGTAGGTGGCTGTCAGCTCCGCCTCGATCCCATCGCCCTCGACCAGCGCAACAACGGCCGCATCCTGAATATAGCCCGGCACGCCGTAGGTTGTGTTCGTCGCCAGATTGGCGAGATGCGAGACTATCCCGGCAGGCCCAACCACCCAGCCAAGGCGGCTGCCCGTCATCACATGGCTCTTGGAAAGCGAGCCGACCACCAATGTGCGCTCCGCCATTTCGGGCAGTGCGCGCATCGAGATATGCGCACCTTCCCAGACCTGCCCGTCATAAACTTCATCCGAAATCACCCAGAGATCCCGCGCCTTCGCAAAACCTGCAAGCGTGTTCATTGTGGCCGCAGAATAGACAACGCCGGTAGGATTGTTGGGTGTGTTCATCAACAGCACCTTCGCCTCCGGTGCGCTCTCCAGATCGCGCATTTCCGGCTGGAAACCGGCCTCTGGCCGTGCTGCGATACTGTGGGAAATGCCGGAGGCCGCGCGGATTGTGCCGGGATAGGTGGCGTAATGCGGATCAATGAAAAGCGCTGTGTCGCCCGGATCGAGCGTTGCCATGAAACTGCCGAAGAGCCCGGCCTGCCCGCCGGGTGTAACGAGCACATTCTCACGGTGCGTCGGCACGCCTGTCCGCGCTTCCACCCGCGCTGCAATCGCATCCCGCAGCGCGGGGATCCCGGCCACATCGGCATAGCCCGTGTGTCCGCCCCGCGCGCTCCCGATCATCTCATCAAGGATCAGATCGGGCGTAATCCTGTCATGGTCGCCCACGGTCAGATCCAGCACAGTCTGCCCTGCCCGCCGCATATCCCGCGCAGCATAAAGGATCTCCCACCCGTCAGAGCCTGCCGCATTCAGCGTGGAAATTCGCTTTGATGCCTTCATTTCAATGCCTCCTGCGCAGCCTTGGGCAGCCCTGCCTTCACGGTCTCGTAAGATGTCTCCAGCCGCGCTTCGAGATCGCCCCGCTCCATATCCGCAGGCAGCGAGATCCAGCCACCACGCGGCAGATGCGGGGCGCGTGTTGCCACACCGATCTCGATCAGGAACTCCGCCGTTTCCACATCCGCGCATTTCAGCGTCACCCGATGTTTCTGATCGGCATAGATCGCGTAAACCTTGCCGCCGATCTTGTAGACATGCGCCCCCATCCACTGGATCACGCGTGTCGTACCAGCCAGGGCCATGCAGTGGGCCTCTATCTCTTCCGGGTTCATGGCCGCAGCTTGGCCGAGCCCCGCGCAAGAGACAACTTGCTTTTTGTGATGGCGCCCATCATAAAGCCCTTATGAAACGCTTCGCCATCTGCACTGGTATTTGCATTATCTGCTGACATATCGTCCGCGGCGCGTCTCTGTGTTTCCAATCTGAAATCAAAATGCTAGGTCGCCCGCGGGAGAGCTTTCTCTGACACCCGATGGGACGAACATGACCGAGATCACCCTCTACAACACTGCCAAGCGTCGCGACGAGACGCTGAAACCGCTGAAGGATGGCGAGGTCTCGCTCTATCTCTGCGGGCCGACGGTCTATGACCGCGCCCATCTCGGCAATGCGCGGCCCGCGGTGGTCTTCGATGTGCTCTACCGCCTGTTGCAGCACACATATCCCGACCGGCAGATCAAATATGTCCGCAACATCACGGATGTGGACGACAAGATCAACGAGACCGCGCGCGCGCGAAAGGCGGCGGGCGATCCCCGCAGCGTAGAGGATCTGATTGCCGAGCGGACGGAAGAAACCGTGGGCTGGTACCGCGAGGACATGGCCGCCCTCGGCAATCTGTCGCCCTGGCAGGAGCCGCGGGCAACCGCCTATATCCCCCAGATGGTGGAGATGATCGAGGCCCTCATCGCGAAAGGCGCGGCCTATGAGGCCGAGGGGCATGTCCTCTTCAACGTCGATGCGTACGAGCATTACGGCCAGCTGTCCGGCCGCAGCACCGACGACATGATCGCCGGAGCCCGTGTGGAGGTTGCGCCGTACAAGAAGAACCCGATGGATTTCGTCCTCTGGAAACCGTCGGACGCTGAAACACCCGGCTGGGAAAGCCCGTGGGGCAGAGGGCGTCCCGGCTGGCACATAGAGTGCTCCGCCATGTCCAAGGCCCTCCTTGGCGAGCGGTTCGACATCCACGGCGGCGGCATAGATCTCCAGTTCCCGCATCATGAGAATGAGATCGCGCAATCGAAATGCCTCTGCGGCGAAGACAGTTTTGCGAACATCTGGATGCACAACGAGATGCTCCAGGTCGAGGGCAAGAAGATGTCCAAATCTCTGGGCAACTTCTTCACCGTCCGCGATCTGCTGGACAAAGGCGTCCCCGGTGAAGTGATCCGCTACGTCTTTCTGATGACGCACTACGCCAAACCGATGGATTGGACGGAGGAGAAAGCGCGCCAAGCTGAAGCTGCTCTCCGCAAGTGGGGTGCGCTGACAGAGGGCATCGAGCCCTCTGCCACCGCCGCGTCCGTAGAGGACGCGCTGGCCGATGATCTCAACACGCCCGCTGCGCTCAGTGCGCTCCACGCTCTGGCGTCTGCTGGAGATTTGGCGGGGCTTAAGGGTTCAGCACGAATGCTCGGCCTTTTGGCAGACGAGTTTGGCCAATGGCGTGAAGTGGATATAGATACATCCTCCCAAATTGAAGCCCTTCTTGCCGCCCGCATTGATGCGCGGGAAGCAAAGGATTTCGTGCGCGCCGATGCCATCCGGGATGCGTTCGTTGCTGCGGGGGTCGAAGTGAAAGATAGCGCAGAGGGCACCACATGGTCCCTCAAAGCTGGATTTGACCCGTCCAAGCTTGAGGATGTCTTATGAACCTCTCCATTCATCTTTCCGAAAATATCCAAACACACCGTTGCACCACGCACCGCGCTTGGAGGTGTAAATGACCCGCGAACACCTCTCCCTGTTCGACACAACGCTCCGCGATGGCCAGCAGACGCAGGGCGTCGATTTCTCGCTGGATGACAAATTGCGCATCACCAAGGCCCTCGATGCCCTCGGTCTCGATTATATCGAGGGCGGCTGGCCGGGTGCCAACCCGACGGACAGTGACTTCTTCGCGCAGGTCCCCGAAACCCGCGCCACCTTCACCGCCTTCGGGATGACCAAGCGCGCCGGGCGGTCGGCGGCCAATGACGACGTGCTGGCGGAGGTGATCAATGCGGGCACGCCTGCCGTCTGCCTCGTCGGCAAGACGCATGATTTCCATGTCACCAAGGCGCTCGGCATCACGCTGGAGGAGAACCTCGAGAATATCTCCGCCTCTTTCCTGCATCTGAAGGAACAAAACCGCGAAGCCCTTTTCGACTGCGAACATTTCTTCGACGGTTTCAAATCAAACCCCGACTACGCAATCGCCACCGCGAAGGCCGCCTATGATGCAGGGGCCCGCTGGATCGTTCTTTGCGACACCAATGGCGGCGCGCTGCCGCATGATGTGCGCAAGGCCGTCAGGGCCGTGATCGAAGCCGGCATTCCGGGCAAGAACGTCGGCATCCATACGCATGACGATACGGGCAATGCCGTCGCCAATTCCCTTGTGGCCGTCGCCGCCGGTGCGCGCCAGATCCAGGGCACGCTCAACGGGCTTGGAGAGCGTTGCGGCAACGCCAATCTTGTCACGCTGATCCCGACGCTTCTTCTGAAAGAGCCCTATGCCAGCCAGTTCGAGATCGGTGTGAGCGAGGACAATCTGAAGACCCTCACCCAGACCTCCCGCATGGTGGACGATATCCTGAACCGCGTCCCGAACGCTCACGCACCTTATGTCGGGGCCTCGGCCTTCACGCATAAATCCGGCCTTCATGCCTCTGCCATCCTGAAGGATCCGGCAACATACGAGCACATTCCCCCCGAAGCCGTTGGCAACGCCCGCTTCATCCCGATGTCCAATCAGGCAGGCCAATCCAACCTTCGCAAGCGCCTTTCCGAAGCCGGGCTGCAAACCGAACAGGGCGATCCACGCCTCGCCGCGATCCTTACGGACGTTAAGGAACGCGAGGATCGCGGCTACGCCTATGATAGTGCGGCCGCCAGCTTCGAACTGATCGCCCGCCGCCATCTCGGCGCGCTCCCCCGGTTCTTTGATGTGGAGCGCTACAAGGTGACGGTGGAACGTCGCACCAATGCCAAGGGCGAGATGATCACGCTCTCCGAAGCGATGGTGAAAGTGGCGATTGGCGCGGAAACCTTCATGTCTGTTTCCGAAAGCATGGATGCTGTGGGCAATGATCAGGGCCCCGTCAACGCGCTCTCCCGCGCGCTGGCCAAGGATCTTGGCCCTTATCAGAGCCATATAGAAGATATAGATCTCGTGGATTTCAAGGTGCGCATCACCAATGGCGGAACAGAAGCGGTAACCCGTGTGCTGATCGACAGTCAGGACGGGCAGGGCAGGCGCTGGTCCACCGTCGGGGTTTCCGCCAACATAGTCGATGCCAGCTTTCAGGCGCTGATCGACGCCATCACATGGAAGCTGATCCGTGATGGCGCGGTGCCCGCATGAGCGAGCAGGAGGCCTTTCAGACACTGCACAAGGGCCTCCTTCGCGAGGCCCCGGGCTCTGATGTCTCCACTTTGAAAGCACTCGGCCTTACAGGTCTTTCCGGCCCGATCCGCATTGCCGATATGGGCTGCGGGCCGGGCGCTGCGGCCCTGATGGCGCTGCAGGCCTTCCCCGAGGCGGAGGTGCTGGCGATAGATCACCACCAGCCCTATCTCGAAACGCTGCAAACCCGCGCCCACGCCGCCGGACTTGCCCGCAGGCTGGAAACACGCGCGGCGAGCATGGCCGATCCCGGCATCAGCCCCTCCACGCTCGATCTGATCCTGTGTGAGGGAGCGCTTTACTTCCTCGGCGTCGAAGCAGGGCTGAAACGCTGGGCGCCACTTCTCAAACCGGGCGGTGTGGTTGCCTTTTCGGAAGCCGTCTGGATCACACCGGAGCCGCCCGAAGAAGCCAGGCTCTTTTGGATGGAATACCCCGATATGACGAACCGCAAGGGCGTGCGCCAGCGCATTGCTGCAGCTGGCTACACGCTGGTTGATGAGTTCGTGCAGCCGCTGGAGGACTGGCGCGTCTATCTCGGCCCCCTGGGCGCACGGGCCGAGGCGCTGCGCCCCGGTGCGGATGAGACCATGCGGAAGGTGCTGGACGGGGCGGAGCAGGAAACAAAGCTCTTCGAGCGGCACGGCGACGCCTATGCATACGCGTATTTCATCGTCCGCCCGGCGGACGCCCGGCCGTGAGCGTCGATGCCTGCGCAGAGAGCGTCGCCAAGAGCGATCCCGACAGGTTTGCCGCCGCACTTACGGCGCCCCTGCAAGTCCGCGCGGATCTCATCGTGCTTTACGCCTTCAACGCAGAAGTCGCACGTGCGCCGTGGGTTACGGACGAGCCGATGCTGGCGGAGATGCGGCTGCAATGGTGGCGTGATGCTGTGGAGGAAATCTACACCGATAAGGCCGTGCGCCAACACGAGGTCACGACACCGCTGGCCGAGATGCTCCGCCGCCGCCAACTGCCCCGCAAGAAGATCGATGCAATGATCGATGCGCGGCGCTGGGAACTGGCGCGCGAGGGGTTGGACGATCTCTTCAAGATAGAGGCGCTTCTGAAAGACAGTTCGGGCATCGTGATGGAACTTTCCGCCTGCATCTCTGCGGAGAGCACACCGCTTGGCCCCGCCGGCCGCGCTGCTGCGCGTCACCTCGGCATGGCCGAAGGGATGGCGGCAATCGTTCAGGCCTTCCCGGAGCTGAAGGCGCGGGGAAACATCCCTTCCATCGTGCATTGCACCGCAAACTGGATGCATATTCTGGGCGATGCGGGGCGTGTGAGCTACATGAAGGCCCGCGAGAAGCGCAAGGCCCTTCCGCGCGCCACGTTACCGGCCCTCCTCTCCGCTGTCCGGGCAGAGCCGATCCTTATCCGGGCCAATCGCCGCCCGGAGGCTGCTTTCTCGGCTCCTCTTGTCATATCCGATGCCCGTGTGCGCTTCCGCCGCCTGATCCAAGGCACCACTGGAAACTGGTAGCGCTCAGCGGCCCGAAAGGCTCTTCAGGATCTCAAGCTCATCGGCACGTTCGTCCCGCTGCCGGAGCGCCCGCGTCAGGCGTTTTTTGAGGTAACCGTCAAGAAAGGGCGTGGCGAGTTCAGGGTCAAGATCCTTCAGCCGCAGGAAGGTGGCCAGCGCATAGGCGCGCGTGTCCGATCTCAGATAGCCCTGCCAGCCCACATCCCGTGCGCCTTGCAGATCGATCACACCGAGGCCCGCGTATATCACTGTCAGATCCGTCAGCTGTTCATGCTCGGCCTCTCCGCCGGGCGCTTCATGCACATGCGGGGCAAGGATATAATGCGCCAGCTCATGCGCCAGCGTGCCGATGAAGGCCTTGGGCGTGCGCATCAAGCCGGGGCGATAGGTGATGATCGCAGGCCCGTCCTCGGGTGTGTAAAACGTGCCGGCGACCTGGCTTGTCTCATATGTTGCGGCTCCGAAATCATCTCCTACAGTGCCGAGCGGCACCAGCCGCACGGGCCAGTGGTTGATGCCCATATGCTCGCGCACCTCATCGAAAATCGCGGAAGCCGTGGCTTCATCCGTGCCGCCGCTGCTTTTAAAGAAGCTCTTCGTCGGCAGGATCAGTTTTGTGTGGTCGAAGAAGGTTTTCGGCCCCAATGTGGTGACAAGCCACGAGAAGCGGTCCGTTACCCAGTCCGCAATCTCATCCGAGACGAGTGTGCGCCGCCGCCAGATCATGCGGCGATGCGCCGCTCCCGCAGCGCGAACCATGTCAGCGCCCCTCCGGCCAGCAAAAGGAAGGGGATCATCGCGATGTTCACGGCTGTCCAACCCTCCTGCGCCGAACCGCCCGAGCAATTCATCAGCAAGCCGGAACTGAGCGAGGCGATCGTCACCATTCCGAAAACGGCAAAGTCATTCATACCCTGCACGCGCCCCCGCTCCTCCGGCGAATGCGCGGAGGCGAGCATGGCTGTGCCGCCGATGAAGCCGAAATTCCAGCCGATCCCAAGGAGAACGAGGGTGATATAGAAATGCCCCAGCTCGACGCCACTCAGCGCCACAAGTCCGGCCGCACCGAGGATGATGAGGCCGGTCGCAATGATCCGCTCCACCCCGAACCGCGCGATCAGATGCCCGGTGAAAAACGAGGGTACGAACATTGCCAATACATGCGCAGAAACGATGTCGGCGGCATTGTTGGTGGTGAAGCCACAGCCTACCACGGCCAGCGGGGTGGAGGTCATCACTAGGTTCATGAGGGAGTAGGAGACCATTGCACAGATCATCGCCACGGCGATCCTGGGTGTCTTCAGCAATTCCATCCGGCTTCGCCCTGCTGGTGAATTCTCCTCGGGCTTCGGCGGCTTCGGAATATCGAGAAACGCAAAGACGAACACGCCGATCAGGTTCAGCACGACAATGGCGATATAGCCGCCGGCGAAGGGCACAGGGTCGGTCAGCGTACCTGTCAACTTCACCAGTTGCGGGCCGACGATGGCCGAAAGCAAACCTCCCGCCATCACATAGGAAATGGCCTTGGGCCGAAACCCTTCACTCGCCGTATCCGTCGCCGCAAACCTGTAGAACCCCTGTGCGGACATATAGATGCCAGTGCAAAAGGAGCCGATGAGAAAGAGCGCGAAAGAGCCCTGCAAAAGCCCTATCACCGAAAGCGCGCCCCCCAGCGCTCCACCCGCAGCCCCCAGAATGAACCCGGCGCGCCGCCCGTTTGTCTGCATGAAGTTGGCCATCACCGGAGCCGTCATCATGGAGCCGAAGACGATCAGCGAGATCGGCAGCGTGGCAAGGCAGGGATGCGGCCCGAGAAACTGCCCGGAAAGCCCGCCCAGCACAAAGGAAATGGGCATCTGCGCGCCCAAAAAGGCCTGGGCCGCCACCAGTACCGCCACGTTCTTGCGGGCGCGGGCATCGGAGATGTGTGCGTCAGTCATTGGTCGCTTCTACACCGGGAAATCTGGGGTTCCAATGGGCGATCTGCCTCGACATGTGCGCGCCCTCATGCTTCTCTCCGGCAAGGTTTGAAGGAGGCAAAAATGGTGGGCCGTATCCTGCATGCGCAGGAAGATGTGGATGAGGGCGTGGCGTGGCTGGCGGCAGCCGATCCCGCGCTGGCCAAAGCCGCGGATATCGCGGGTGCGGTGCGGCTGCGACGGCGGGAGGCGGGCTATCCCGCCCTGCTCAGCGCCATCGTCAGTCAGCAGGTTTCCGTTGCTTCGGCCGATGCAATATGGGGCAGGCTGGAGACAGCGGGGATGACGGAAATGGAAGCGGTTGCCGCCTGTTCCGAAGAGACGCTTGTGGAATGCGGCCTCTCACGCCAGAAGCGGCGCTATGCAAGGGCGCTGGCCGAAAGCGGCATCGATTTCGAGGCTCTGGCCGGGGAGCCCGACGCCGAGATCGTCAAGACCCTCACGGCCGTTACCGGCATTGGTGTCTGGACGGCGGAGATCTACGCGATGTTCTCCCTCGGCCGGGCCGATCTCTTTGCCGCAGGCGATCTCGCTCTTCAGGAGGCCGCGAAGCTCATCTACGGGATGGAGGAACGCCCGACAGAAAAGGCCCTCCGCATCCAATCGGAGGCGTGGTCCCCTTGGCGCACGGTTGCGGCCACGCTGTTCTGGCAATACTACGGTGCGGTTAAATCACGGGAAGGAGTGCGGGTATGAGCCTGACTTTTGAGAGAAAAGAGGCCGCCTCCGGCACGCCGAAATCGCTTGTTATACTTGTTCACGGCTACGGCGCGGACGGCAAGGATCTGATAGGCTTGGCCGATCCACTGGCACCGCACCTGCCCGATACCACATTTCTCTCTCCCAACGCCCCAACGCGCTGCACCAACAATCCAATGGGTTATCAGTGGTTCCCGATCCCGTGGCTCGATGGCTCCAGCGAAGTGGAGGCGGGCATCGCGATGGCGGCGGCAGCCGCCGCCTTCAACACATATCTAGATGAGATGGCTGAGGCCGAGGGAATTACGGCGCAAAACACAATCCTCCTCGGCTTTTCCCAGGGCACGATGATGAGCCTTCAGGTGGGTCTCCGCCGCGCCGATCCGCTTGCCGGTATCATCGGCTTCTCCGGCCGTCTCCTTCAACCCGAAGCCCTGAAGTCGGAGATCGTCTCCAAACCGCCGGTGCTTCTGGTGCACGGCGATCAGGATGATGTGGTGCCCTATGAAAGCATGGCGCTGGCCGAGGCGGGGCTGAAGGCTGCGGGTGTCGACGTGGCCGTTCACACCTCTCCCGGCACGGCCCACGGCATCGCACCCGATGGGCTGACCCTGGCGCTTCAATCCGCGATGCGCTGGCTGGCCTGAAGGCCCGGATCTAAAGGCTTGAAGGCCTTCTCCCCAAGACAGATGAGATTTGAAAGCGCGATCCCCGCCCAGCGGCCTGTGCGAGCGACCGCGAGGGATCCCATGCGCATTCTCCGTGTTGAACGTCAGATGACTTTGACTTTCACGTCAATACGCAGGCCCAAATGGGTCAGGGTACGCTTGCGGTAAGAGTGTCAAAGGGAGACTTTGCCCACACATTTACCGCAATGTGGCGAATATCGGCTATTTGGATTGTCCACATCCGCCCTTTGTTTGCCACAGCGAACGGACCCCTTTCAAAGGGTGCCAGCTGGTATGACGGTAGCGACAACTCCCTAGTCTTGTGTCCAATCCGTTGTTGTCGGCCCTGTCCCGATCTCGAGAATGCGGACATCGCCGTCGCGCGCTGCCATCCAATGCGGCACGCCCGCAGGCGTAAGTGCAACGCTTCCAGCCTCGAACACCTGTTCGGCACTTGGGTCGATGGAGGTTCCGACCCCAAGATACATCGTCCCTTCGATAACCAGCGACATTCGGGCATCGGGATGGCTATGGGGCGGGAATATGCTTCCATCTTCCATGATGGCGTTTGCTCCGAAAACCCCTTCGGCATCCATTGCGCCTGACATCATGGCAGAGGAAACACCTTCAATCGGTGTCTGGTTGAGCGGCATCTCGCTGAGGATCAGTTTCGAGACTTCGGCGATCGCCAATGACGGCAGCGAAAGGGCGGCTATCAATGTCATTGTCTTTGAGAAAGTCATGGATATGGTCTCCTGTTGTTGCTATTTAACATACCCAATAGTTCATAAATTGAGAGGAATAAAAAGACTGATGAGTTCACAAAATAGTCAACGCGGTCGCCCGGCGATTTCCGATGACGGTTCCATCATCGAAGCAGTCACAAATGTCCTCTGGAAATCAGGATTTTCCGGCACGTCCATCAGCGACCTTTCACAAGCTAGCGGAACGTCTCGGGCGAGTTTGTACAAGCTCTATGGGGACAAATATGCGCTTCTTGCAGCGGCACTGGATTGTTATGCCGCACGGTTCGATGCGCGTGTCAGCGGTACTCTGCGGGAAACCACCGATCCGGGTGATGCGGTTGAGACAACCCTTCGCGCCAGCGCGGACCGGCTGGCCGACCCAAGCGCGCCCAACGGATGCCTCAGATGCCGTGCGACCCTTGAGCTCAAGGGGCAAAGCCCGGTTGTGGATGCGGCAATTGATCGTGCCAACAAGGCGTTCGAAGCCAATATGCTCCGCCTTTTGACCGCCGACGGAGGTGCGCGCGCAACGGACGCTTCGATGGCGCGAACCTTGACAGCTATTGTCAACGGATTGGTCATCATGGCAGAGGCCGGTGCATCTCGCGAGGCCTTGCAGGACATTGTCAGCGGCGCGATCACCGAAGTTCGATCCCGGCTAAAGTGATGAGAAAGGCAGACGCCGGAGCAGAAATGCGCAACAGCGGCTCTGCGTGCACGGCCTTCATCGGATCTGCAATGCTAGACGCTTGATCAAAAACCGTATGAAGTTCCAAGCTTTCACCGTTGATACTCCTTCTCGGCCTGCCCGCACGCGCATTGACCGAAAAGTGGCTTGGCCCTGTGATCGGCGTGCAAGCCCACCGGCATTTACTGCCTCCATAAGCGAGCGGGGTGAAAACATCGGGAACGCCGGTGTCTGGGATACGACCGACGCTACCCTCAGCGCAGATCGGCGCACCAGCAGGGGCGCCACATCCAACGGGCGCGTTATACCGCCCGCAAGGCAAACCATGCGCCGATATTGCCTTTTGGCCGCCGATGTCCATCTTAGATGGGAGGCGAGGATTCCGCTCTGGCTGTCACAAAAGCTTCGGAACCTGTGGATAGTTTGCGCCCGAGGCTGCTCTACCCGCTGGATATAGAGGGTTGCGCCTCTCAAAGGGCGAGATATAGTCAGCCCATAATCATTGGGGCGGGCGCGTCCCGTCCGCCGCCGCACAGGCCGAGCAGGACGAAGGAACGAGTCTCTATGCATACCGCGACCCGGACGCAAGACCAGCCAAGCTTCATCAGGCATCCCTCGGGGATGCGGGATCATCCCGCGCTTGTGCTGAACGCTGATTACCGCCCGCTTTCCTACCTGCCACTCTCGCTCTGGCCTTGGCAGGAAGCTGTGAAAGCAGCCTTCCTTGATCGTGTGCAGGTTGTTTCGGTCTATGATGAGGTCGTCCGCTCCCCCTCGCTGGAGATACAGATCCCCTCGGTCGTGGTGCTGCGCGATTATGTGCGGCCTGCCAAAACCTCCGCCTTCACGCGGTTCAACCTCTTCCTGCGGGATGAGTTTACCTGCCAGTATTGCGGGGCCAAGGGCGATATGACGTTCGACCATGTGATGCCCCGCGCGCGTGGCGGCAAAACATCGTGGGATAACGTGGTTGCGGCCTGCGGGCCCTGTAATCTCAAGAAGGGCTCCAAAACGCTCAGGCAGGCGAATATGCATCTGCGCAAGCCGCCGCTGCGGCCCGATCCGATGCAGTTGCAGAATATCGGCCGCAAATTTCCGCCGAACCACCTGCATGAAAGCTGGATGGATTACCTTTACTGGGATGCGGAGCTGGACGCGTAGGCGCGCCAGCCCCAAAGCCAGATCAGCACCAGCCCGGCGGAGAGGAGCGCATTCCAACCCGCCATCGAGATGCCAGCAAACTCCCACACAATCTCATCACAGCGCACAACGGGTGCCGTGAGGATTTGATCCAGCAGATCTTCTGTCGATAACCCGCTGATATCCCCGGAAGAACAGGTGGTGGGTCCTTCCCACCAGCCTTGCTCCACGCCCGCGTGAAACGCGCCAATCCCGGATGTGACAAGTGCGCAAAGCGCGCCAAGCAGGATGGCAGGCCGCCACGACGTCAGCAGAAAGAGCGCACCAAAGCCAATGGCGGCCCCATGCGGCCAGCGCTGCCAGATGCACATCTTGCAGGGATGCAGCCCGCCGAAATACTGAGAGACAAGTGCCGCCCCGAGCAGAGCGAAAGAGCCGAACGCCGCTGCCAGAACCAGCCTGTGTGCACTCATAACAGCCGCACCGCGGCAAACCCGCCAATCAGGGCAACGAAGACCAGCGTCACCACCAGCCCGAACCGCCTTTCGATGAAGTCACGGATCGGCGGGCCGAACTTCCACAGAAGCCCTGCAATCACGAAGAAGATGAAGGAGCGGGCGATAACGGAGCTTATCATGAACACCCCGAAATTCAGCCCCGTTGCCCCCGATGTTATCGTGATCACCTTATAGGGGAACGGTGTGATGCCCGCAAAAAGCACGGCCCAAGCACCGACAGCGTTGAATCGCTCCTTGAAGATATCGAATTTCTCCATCTTGCCGTAAAATTCCAGTACAGGGCGGCCCACACTCTCAAAAAGTTCCGCGCCGATCCAGTAGCCCAGCACACCGCCGAGCACCGATGCCGCCGTGCACACGCCCGCCAGTAGCCACGCGCGCTCCGGCCGGGCCAGCACCATAGGCACCAGCATCACATGGGGCGGGATGGGAAAGATCGAACTTTCAATGAAGCTCACGAAGGCCAACGCCAGCAGCGCCTGCGGATGCCCTGCAAGCCTCAATGTCCAATCGTACAATCCACGCAGCATCGCCGCCCCCTTAAAACGCACGGCCCCATGCATCATGGCCCCGCATCACCGTCAAGGTCTTTACCGCCTGTTAAGGCTGGTGCAGTCTCTTCGGGAACAGGGCTCAGGAGATAAGTGATGAAATGGAGAGGGCGCCGCGGCAGCCGCAATATCGAAGACAGGCGGGGCAGGGCGCGTGTGGGCGGTGCCAAGGGCATTGGCGGTATCGGCGCAATCGTGCTTGTTCTCGCAGGCCTCTATTTCGGTGTCGATGTCACACCGTTCCTTGCGGGCGATGTCGGTTCAGCCAGAACGCTCAACCAGGCGGAGGAAGATCAGGACAGGGCTGCGCAATTTGTGTCGGTCGTCCTCGCGGATACGGAAGAGGTGTGGGGCGAGATTTTCCCCGCGCAGGTCGGGCGCCCCTACGAACCGCCCACTCTGGTGCTTTTTCGCGATAGAACATCTTCGCCTTGCGGCGGCGCATCCGGTGCTACAGGCCCGTTCTACTGCCCGGCGGATGAGAAGGCCTATCTCGATACATCCTTCTTCGTCACTCTGGAACATCGTCTTGGCGCCGAGGGGGATTTTGCGGCGGCCTATGTGGTGGCGCATGAAGTGGCGCACCATGTGCAGAACGAACTGGGCGTGCTGGGCGAGGCCAACCGCATCCGTTCCCGCGTAAACCCCGTGCAAGCCAATCTCATCTCCGTTCGCATAGAGCTGCAGGCCGATTGCTTCTCGGGGGTCTGGGCGCGCTATGCGAAAGAGCGCATTGGCTCTGTAGAGCCCGGGGATGTGGAGGAGGCGATGAACGCTGCGCGCCAGATCGGCGATGATACACTCCAGCGCAATGCGGGCCAGCAGCCGATGCCCCATACCTTCACACATGGCACATCCGCGCAGCGGCAAAACTGGTTCAGGCGCGGCTACCAATCGGCCAGCATGAAGATGTGCGATACCTTTGCAACGGATGATCTCTGAGAAGCTCGCGCGGGGCCAAGCTGCCTCTTTTCGCCGCCGGGGAATCGTGCTAGCAGCGCTCCACCAACAAGACGGCACACAAGCGGGCGTGGCGGAATTGGTAGACGCGCTGGATTCAAAATCCAGTTCTGGTGACAGAGTGCCGGTTCGATTCCGGCCGCCCGTACCACCGGCTTAAGCTGGTGACGCCGCAAATCACAAGCTTAAATAGAAAAGCGTTTTCAGATATCTAATATGATATCTTAAAGTGGTTTAATCAGTCGGCCAGCTCATCCAGCCGAGGCGGGTTGCACCCAACTCGTCCGCAATTGATTGCCGCTGCTTTCGCCGCCAGCGTCAGAATGCGCTTTATCTCTGGCGGTGCCGTAGTCCGCAAAGCATCCTTCGCCATCAGATCAGCCCGCGCGGATTGCGCCAGCAACGTGCCCATGAATGTATCGCCTGCGCCCACCGTATCCTTCAGCTCCACCACCGGAGCAGGCGGGATGCGAAACGTTTCGCTCTCCGTCACGCCAAAGGCACCCTCGCCCCCCAAGGTCAAAACAACCAAGGCCGCGCCGGATCGTGCAAAAATCGCCCGCGCCGCATCTTCCACCGCCTCTCCCGGAGCCAGCCACGCCAGATCCTCATCGCTCAGCTTGATCAGATCGGCCACCGCATAAAGCCGCTCCAGCCGGGCCAGATACCCCGCCCGATCATGGATGAACGCCGCCCGCACATTCGGATCAACGCTGCAAAAGCGCCCGGAAGCGGACATTTCCTCAAAGAACGCCGTCCATGCCTCCGCATCTGCCCCGTTGGCCAGCGCGAGTGAGCCAATATGAAACGCTTTAGCCCCCTCCGGCACCGTCGCCGTCAGTCCGGGCGCATCCACATCCCGCTCCGCCGTGTTGTCGCGGTAAAACTGGTACTGCGCCTGCCCATCGGACAGCGAGACAACAGCAAGCGAAGTGGGCTTGGAGGAACGGGCAGCCAGAAGCTCCACACCCTCGGCCGCCAATTCCGCCTCCAGCATTGCGCCCAGCGTATCTGAGGAAAAGGGGGTCATGTAGCCCGTCGCCACCTCCTGCCGCGCCGCCGCCTTGGCCACATTATAGGGCGAGCCACCTGGAATGGCGCGGTAGAGCGGATGGCCGCTGCCGCCCGGTTCCTGAATGAAATCAATCAAGTTCTCGCCACCAATAAGGATCACGCGCGTCACTCCCTCGCAATTGCCCCAAGCGCAATACAGCCTTTCCCACCGCATTGCCCAGAGTTTTTTGGTGGCCGCCGCCTTGGTGCCGCAAATCTAAGGGGGATATTTACGCTTGCCCGCCATAAGCGTCGCCAAGCAAGTTCCCTCGGTGGTCATGGATCTTCAGTCTGTCGTCGCAAATATAGGCTCCTACACGCAGGATGCCGTGCTCATCTCCGCCGCCGATCCTTCGGATGGTGCCACGCTGCGTATGGCCTGGCTGAACCCTGCCTTTACCGAGCTTACCGGATACAGCGAAGAGGATATCGCAGACAGGACGCTTGGCTTTCTGGCCTGCGATGAGACGGATCCCGCGGATCATGCACAGATCATTGATCGCCTGAGCAACTGGCTGAATGTCGAAAGCGATATCGTCATCGGCCGCAAGGATGGCACGCATTTCTGGTGCCATCTCAGGTGCCAGCCGCTGGCCGATGAAGAAGGTCTCTTCCGCTTCTGGATCTGCATTCTCCGCGACATCACGGATCGCAAGATTGCCGCCGATCAGAAACGCGATCTCTCCCTCATTGCGGAAACCACGCAGGATATGGTCATCGTGATGGACGAGAACCGCCGCTGCACCTGGGTCAACCCATCCTTCAAGGCCTTCACCGGCTTCACGCTGAAGGATGTTGCGGGAAAGCGGATGTCGGAGTTCATCACACCGGCGGATGATGCGGCGGTGCAAGATATTAGCGCCAAGCTGGACAGGCACGAGGCTGTCTTCACGCAAATCCTCTGCCACAAGGCCGATGGCACACTCTATCTCGGCGAATTCGAGTTTCAGCCTATCCTGAACGATCTCGGGGTGCTGGAACGCTACGTATCGCTCCACCGTGACGTTACCGAAAAGCACTCGCTCGAAACGCGCTATGCCAGCCTGATCAACGCGGCAGGCCTGATGTGCTACATCAAACATGATGGCCGGTTCGTGCTTGTGAACAGCGATGTGGCCAAACTCTTCGGCCGCTCGACCGATTGGTTCCTTGATCGCAGCGAGAAGGAGCTTTCGCGCACTGCCGGTCGTGGCCTCTTCTGCTTCGATGAGGAAGGTGTTCTCAAAACAGGGCATCCCTATTCCGGCGAATGCGAAATTGAAAATTCAGATGGTCTCACCCGAACGTATTGGGTGCACGCGTTTCGCATTCTCGATCCCACGCTCAACGATCATCTGCTGTGCTGTGTTGCCCATGATATCACTTCCCAGAAGGAGACAGAGCACAACCTCCGCCGCACCCAGAACGAGGCGGTGGAGATGGAGGCACGTCTACGCGGCGCGATTGATGCGATGGCCGATGGCTTCGTCCTCTACGATAGGGATGATGTGATCGTTATGTGCAATCAGGCGTTCCGCGATATGCACGGGGCGCTTGGGCCCTACCTCCAGGCGGGCGTCCACTTCGAAGATGGCGTGTACGAGGGCCTTAGACTTGGTGTCTGGGATCCGGGTGCGCGCACGCATGATGAATTCGTGGCCGATTATCAGAAAGAGCGGCAGCGCCTGATCGGTCAGGAACAACTCGTAGAGTTCGCCGATGGTCGCTGGATGCTCCTGAAAAATATCCCGCTCAACAGCGGAGAGATTGTGGGTCTGCGCTTCGATCTCACCGATATCAAGAAATCCGAAGTGGCTCTCAAGGCCGCCCAAACCCGTGCAGAACTGGCGCAAAGCCGGCTGGAAGCGGCGATAGAGGCCTTGGATGATGCCTTTCTGATCTTCGATCCTGATGATCGGCTCATCATGATGAATTCCAAGGCGTACGACAGAGGAAAGCGCAAGAACCCCAACCTGCATCTTGGCGCGACCTTCGAAGAGATAATCCAAGGCTCGATAGAACTGGGGCAATTTGCAAATGCCAAGGGCCGCGAGGAAGACTGGATAAGAGAGCGCCTTGAGCATCACCGCAATCCTACCGGGACGCTGGAAGTATCCGTTACCGATGGGCGCCACTACCGCGTACTGGAAAGCAAGACCGATCATGGCGATACGGTCACTCTGCGCGTCGATATCACGCGCGAGCGGGAGCAGCAGATCCAGCTGGAGGAGATCGCGGCCGATCTTCGCATCTCCCGCGATCTGGCAGAGCAGCGCAACCGCGATCTGGAGGACGCCAAATGCAGGATAGAACATGCCTCCCTGCATGATGCGCTTACCGGGCTCGCCAACCGCCGCTATCTCGATCAGATCCTCGACGCACGGATGCAGGAGGCCACTCATGCCAGGTATCCGCTGGCCGCTCTCCACATCGATCTTGATCGCTTCAAGCAGATCAACGACACGATGGGCCATGCGGCGGGCGATGCGGTGCTCCGCCACGTGGCCGATGTTCTGCAAACGGAAACCCGTACGCAGGATTTTGCCGCGCGCGTCGGCGGAGACGAGTTTGTCATCATCACCGAGGAGGGGCCCGATCCGGGCCAGTTGGCCAAGTTCGCCGCCCGCCTTGTCGAGCGCATGAACCAGCCCCTGAAGATCGGCAAGAAAGAGGTGCGCTACGGAGCATCCGTCGGCATTGCGGTTGCGGATGATGATCTGGAGGATCCGCGCGAACTTCTGATCAACGCCGATATGGCGCTTTACCGGGCAAAAGATCTTGGGCGCAACTGCTGGGCCTATTTCAGTAAGGAATTGCAGGCTGAGATCCGGGAAAAGAAGATCCTCGCCGATGAAATTTTGGAAGCGCTGGATCGGAACGAATTTCACGCGCACTACCAGCCGCAATTCGATGCGGCCACCCATTCCGTCAGCGGCGTGGAGGCGCTGGTAAGGTGGGAAAATCCGCAGCGCGGCACCCTGCATCCCGATAGCTTCCTCCCCGTTGCATCAGAGCTTGGGGTGCTTCGCCGTATCGATCAGGCCGTACTGTTCCGCGTGATCGAAGACAGGAAGCGATGGGAGGCCGCAGGTGTCGAGCCGCCGCGCGTATCCGTCAATATCTCGGGTCACCGCTTGCGTGAGCCGGAGCTTCTTGAGGATATTCGGGCGGCCGGTTTCCCGCCGGGTGCGCTCACGATTGAGCTTCTCGAATCCATTTTCCTTGATGAGGCAGACAGCAGCGTGGATTGGACGATCGACCAGCTTCGCGAGATGGGTGTGGGGGTGGAACTTGATGATTTCGGCACTGGTCACTCATCCATTGTGGGTCTGATCAAGCTCAATCCCGACGGACTCAAGATCGACAGGCAATTCGTGATACCGATCACAGCCTCGGTAGAAAAGGCGGCGCTTGTCCGCTCCATCATTGAGATCGGCCATTCCCTGGGCGTGCAGGTTGTTGCGGAAGGCGTGGAGACACTTGAACACGCAAGGATTCTCGCAGATTTGAACTGCAACATCCTGCAGGGCTATGCGTTTGCCAAGCCGATGAACAGCGATGACCTGATCCGCTTTCTGCAAACGGAACCTTGGCGAAAGGCCAGTTAGGGCGGCGCCTGCGTTGCGGGCAACCCAATATACGGGCGAGAGCCACCCTACCGGGATCGTCCGTAAAGGCATCCTCCCGCCCGTTAGCGCAGGAGCAAAGATCCCGTATTTCCCGTCGGGCAGGCGGCGTCAGCCATGCTTCCCGAATTGAAAGGCCGGGAGCAGGGCACCGGCGCAAAGGCACTATCGCTGCGCCCGCTCGTGAAAAATGAATCCCAGAAAGTTGAGCAAAATCTGCGCTGCGAGGATCTGCGTGCTCCCTGTCGGGTCATAATCCGGCGCCACCTCCACGAGATCGATGCCCACGATATCAGAGCGCTGCGCCAGCCCCTGCAGCAGCTCCAGCACTTCATAATAGAGAAATCCGCCATGGCTGGGCGTGCCCGTGCCCGGTGCGATGGACGGACAGAAGGCATCGATATCAATCGTCACATACACCCGGCCCGCGGGAATGCGCGCCAGCACCCCATCCAAACCAAGCCTGCGGATCTGCCGCACCGAAAGGATATCGGAACCCCGCGCCCGCGCATCGGCGTAGCCTTCCCTCGCGGTGGAGCTCACATTCCGGATGCCAAGCTGCGAAAGCCCGCTCACATGCGCCTGCTCCGCCGCGCGCCGCATCGGGTTGCCATGCCCGTGCCGCACCCCGTGCCGCGCGTCCACAAAATCCAGATGCGCGTCGATCTGCACGATATGGAACGGCTCAGCACCCGCAAACGCCCTGATGCAAGGGATATTCACAGAATGATCTCCGCCGATCACCACGGGTAAAGCGCCTGCCTTCAGCGCCGCCCGCACGCCCGTCTCGATGTTGGCGTGGCTCGCCTCCGTATCCGTATGCACGATATCTGCATCGCCCATATCCACGATCCGCACATCGTTGCCCAGATAGATGGCGTCATCCTCATGATCATAGGCCCCCGCATGGCCGAAGGAGAACAGAGTGGAGGCCTCCCGAACCCCGCGCGGGCCAAACCGAGCGCCGCTGCGATACTGCGTGCCCGCGTCAAAAGGCGCACCCAGCACGGCAACATCCGCCTCCAGCGTCTCCCAGTCTGGCGCGTAAGGCCGTTTGGCAAAAGTTGCGATGCCCACGAACGGCAGATCCAGCCGCCCGCTCTCATAGCCATGCCCGCTCATCGCAATCGCACTCCAATTTTCCTTTTGACACAAAAACGAAACACGGCAATTCTTGGATATACCCGAGAAGAGGCCCAAAGCGCATGAATGCCCGTCAGAAAGAAATCCTCACACGCATCCAGGCGCAAGGCAAGGTGTGGGTGGAGGAGCTTGTCACGGCCCTCGGCACCACACCGCAAACCATCCGCAAGGATCTCCGGATACTGGAGGAGAAACACCTCATTCTCCGCTTCCATGGCGGGGCGAGCCTTCTGGCTGGTGTCGAGTATCTCGCCTACGATACCCGCCGCGAAATCGCCGCCGGGGCCAAGCAGGCCATCGCCGCCGCCACGGTGCGTCTTCTGCCCGACAACGCGACGGTTTTCCTCAATGCAGGTACCACGACGGAGGCCGTGGCGAGGGCGATGGGGCAGGGTGCGCGCCTCCGCGTGATCACCGATAACGTCAACATGGCCAATATACTAAGGCAAATACCCGGCGTATCCACCATCACCGCAGGCGGCGAAGTGCGCCCTTCGGATGGCGCGATCACCGGTGCAAGTGCGGTGGCCTTCCTCTCCCAGTTTCGCGTCGATTACGCCATCATCGGGGCCGCAGCCATCGGTGGCGAGGGCCATCTCTACGATTTCGATCTCAATGAGGCGGAGGTCGTGCGCACGATGATTTCCCGAGCGGCCCACGTGATCCTCACTGCCGATGCTACAAAATTTGCGGGCCGCGCACCCGTGCGTATCGGCCATCTCTCCGAGATCCACACCTTCATCACAGATCGCTGCCGCCCTGCGAAAATCCGCCAGATCCTCACCCAATCCGATACCAGCCTGATCGAGACGAGCAGCACGCCCGCGCTCCTCCACGCTTGACACGCGCTTTCGTTTCGCTCAGCATCCGAACCAACGTGGCCGCGAGAGCCGCAGCATAGGGAGAGACGCTTGCCCCTTCTCTGGATGCCCTTCAGCTTCCTCACGAAGCTCAACACGTTCATCCTGCGTGTGGGGCGGCAGCTTGCGTGGATCGCCCTGGCGCTCATGGTCATCTGCATCCTCATCCAGGTGGTTGCCCGCTACGGCTTCGGCAACGCGCAAAACTGGTCAGAGGAGGCGGCGCGCTTCCTCATGCTCTGGATGACGGGCCTGATCGCGCCCTCCGCCTATCGCTGGGGCGGGTTCGTGGCCATCGATATGGTGCCGCGCGCGCTCCCGGAAAAACTCGGCCATATCCTCAACCTCACGCTTTTCGCCATCGCAATGGTCGTCCTGACAGTCGGCGTCCAGCTTGGCCAGAAACACGTCGCCTCAGGCTGCCTCTTCAATTCCTCCACGCTCTACGTTCCCTTCACGCTGGAGATCAACTGGCTTTCCCCCTGCAAAACCGACGCCTTCGCGTGGGAAGGCTTCGCGTGGAACCGCGTCAAGCTCGCGTGGATGTATCTCTCCCTCTGGCTCGGCCTGATCGTGATGTGGGTCGTCAATATCGAACTGATCCTGCGCAGCCTGATAGCCGTGCTCGATAGCGATGCCGATCTCAAACCCGATCCGGATATGATCACGGCGGGGGGCGACTGAATGCTCGTCTGGTTCCTCCCCGTCTTCCTTGTTCTCCTGATGATCGGCCTGCCGGTCTTCTTCGGTCTCCTCTTCGCGCCCGGCATCCTCCTCTGGTTGAACGGGCAGGAACGTGACCTCGCGCTCCTTTACCGCAACGTCTACAACGGGATGGACAGCTTCCCCCTTATGGCATTGCCCTTCTTCATGCTGGCGGGAGAGTTGATGAACCGTGGCGGCATCACTATGCGCCTCGTGGAGTTCAGCCAGGCCATGATGGGCCATCTCCGCGGCGGCCTCGCCCACGTGAACATCCTCTCGTCCATCCTCTTCGCGGGTCTCTCCGGCTCCGCCGTGGCCGATACCTCCGCCCTCGGCTCCACCCTGATCCCGGCGATGGAAAAGAACGGCTATACCCGCAAATTCGCCGCTGCAATCACCGCCGCAAGCTCCGTCATCGGCCCGATCATCCCGCCCTCGGGCATCATGATCATCTACGCTTATGTCATGGGAGAGTCGGTCGCCGCCCTCTTTCTCGCGGGAATCGTGCCGGGCATCATGGTGGGCGCTGGCCTGATGCTCATGGTCCGCCTGCTGGCAGACCGCTACGACCTTCCCAAGGCCGAGCGCATCGTCCAGAAAAACCAGACGATCACACCCACCGAAGGTTTCGTCTCCCTCATCCTCCTGCGCATCAACATTGCAGCGCTGATGTTCGGCCTCTTCGAGATCATTCGCAGCATCGCAGGTGTGGATCTCGGGGCAGGGGGCCAGTGGATCGCTTTCGCGGCCCTTCTGATCCCCGCGCATTTTCTCCTCGTCGGTCTCCGCAGCCGGGTCAGCGCCGATTTCCGCACCGTCTGCAAACGCGCCGTGGTGCCGCTGCAAACGCCGATCATCATCTTGGGCGGCATCCTCGTCGGGGTCTTCACACCGACGGAGGCGTCCGTGATTGCCGTGGCCTACGCAATCCTGATCAGCTTCTTCATTCTCCGCTCGATGAAGCTCTCGGATCTCCCCGCCATCCTCACCAAATCCGCGCTCGGCTCCTCCACTGTCCTCCTCCTCGTCGGCGCGGCAGTGGCTTTCAAAACGGTCGTCTCACTCTCCCACACGCCGGAAACGCTGGCCGAGTTCATCCTCTCACTCAGCGAGAACCCATACACGCTCCTCTTCCTGATCAACATCCTCCTCTTCATTGTCGGCATGTTCCTTGATGCCGGCCCCGCCATCATCATCCTCGGCCCTATCCTTGGCCCGATCTTCACCGATATCGGCGTCCATCCCGTCCACTTCGCGATCATCATGTCTGTCAACCTCACCGTAGGCCTCGCCACCCCACCGATGGGATTAGTGTTGTTCGTCGCAAGCTCGGTTTCAGGCGAGCGGGTGGAAACAATCTCCAAGGCAATCCTGCCCTTCCTCGCCGTCGAGGTGGCGGTGATCTTTTTGATCACCTACATCCCCGCAATCAGCTTGACGATCCCGCGGCTGACGGGTTTCATCCAGTGAGAACGGTGAATACCCGACAAAACAAGTCGCATTACCAAACCCATACCGAAACCATACCAAATCCAGCGTAACCAACAGGAGGAAACCTCATGAGAATATCAACAGCGCTGAAGTCGCTGCTTCTCGCATCCATGCTTGCCGCACCCGTGGCGGCGGCGGATTACACGATCCGCGCAACAGCCAATTCCAACGAAAATGACGAAGATGCCGATGGCCTCAACGTCTTCAAGCAGTATGTCGAAGCCGCCTCCAACGGCGCCATCGAGGTCGAGGTTTTCATCGGCACGCAGCTCTGTGCAAACGGGGCGGAATGTCTTCAAGGCATCGCGGATGGCTCAATCGATGTCTACATCTCCACATCGGGTGGTGCCGCCGGAATTTTTCCGTATGTTCAAGTGCTTGACCTGCCATACCTGATGAAGGACGACCGGGTGGCGGAGGCCGTTCTGCAGGGCGATTTCACCCGCAAGATGCGCGAAATGGCGCTCGCCTCCTCGGGTGATGCGATCCGCCTGATGACGATTGGCAACACCGGCGGCTGGCGCAACTTCGCCAACACCAAGCGCCGCGTCACAAGCCCCGAGGATATGGAGGGCCTCAAGATCCGGACAGTTGTGGCCGACCTGCCACAAGAACTGGTAAAAGCTCTCGGAGCGTCTCCCACACCGATCCCGTGGCCGGAGCTATTCACAAGCTTTCAGACAGGCGTTGTTGAAGGTTCCAAGAACGGCATTACCGACATTATGGGCATGAAATTCCCCGATGCCGGCCTGCAGTTCGTAACGCTCGATGGCCATGCATATATGGGTGCATTGTGGTGGATGAACAACGAAAAGTTCCTCTCCATGCCGGAAGATATGCGCCAGGTTGTGGTGGATGGTTTCTACCAGCTCCAGCAGGCAACCTTCGCCTCACCGAAGCGGAAATCCATTCAGGCCTATGAGGATTTCGTTGCCGGTGGCGGTGATCTCTATGTGCCGAGCCCCGAAGAGAAAGCCAAGTTCGCAGAGGCCGCAACACCCGTTTACGAATGGTTCAAAACCAACGTCGATGGCGGTGCCGAGATCTTCGATGCTCTCGCAGCGGCCGTTACAGCGGTTGAAGCGGATCTTGAAGCAGCTTCCGCCAAGGATCTGAATTAATTGAGAAAAGGGCATCCCTCCGGGGTGCCCTCACTCGAACGGATACAACCAAACTTTGTAATCGTCGATCAGCACATGCGCCTTTTCAATCTCTTCCTTCGTCATCTTCTTGATGACTTCTTCCTGGCTGATCGCAGCATCCGGGTCGCCCCCGATTGCGCTCAGCACATACCACATATAGGCCCGCACCAGATCGGGCGCGGGCAAGCCACGCCCCGTCTCATAGTACCAGCCAACCCCGGATTGCGCCCCAGGATGCCCTTTCATAGAAGAGCGAAGATACCATTCAAACGCCCGCTGGTCGTCTTGTTCGACGCCAAGCCCAAGCGCATACATGATCCCGATCAGTTCCTCAGCATCCGCATTGCCGGAACGCGCAGGCTCCCACAATTCCTCGCGGGCTTCTTCAAAACGCCCGGCCTCCATCAGGTCTTTCGCGCGGCCAATTTCCGCCATAGCAGGAGCCGCAAAAAGACAAGCAATAACAACAAGTTTCAGCATTTTACTCTCCAAGTATCGGCCGCAGTCTGCCTCAGCTTCGCGGCAATCTCAAGCGCCGCACAAACGCCGCCATTGGAGGAAAAGCACTTCCTCCCCTACAACGCAAAAGGCGCCGAGGTCGGCCGCCTTCTCTTCTACGATCCCATCCTCTCAGGCAACCGCAACATCTCCTGCGGCACCTGCCACCACCACGATCTCGGCACCGGAGATGGCCTTTCCCTTGGCATCGGCGAAGGCGGCACGGGCCTCGGCCCCGAACGCGTTTCCGGCACCGGCAGGCACGCAGTGGAGCGCCGTATCCCCCGCAACGCTCCGCCGCTGTGGAACCTTGGGGCAAAGGAGCTTCGTGTTTTCTTCCATGATGGGCGCCTGAGCAAATCCAATATTTTTGGCAATGATTTCAATAGTCCTGCCGATAAGGCGCTGCCCGATAACATCCCCAACATCATGGCCGCCCAGGCGCTCTTCCCGATGACAGCAGAGGCGGAGATGGCCGGAGACCTCGAAGATAACGAGATCGCCCGCGCAGCAAGGCGCCGCCCCCAGGAAGCCTGGGCGCTTCTCGCAAAACGCGTGCGCAGTATCCCCGAATACGCTGCAATGCTAAGGGCTGCTAACTTGGAAATCGAAGACGCATCCGAGATTGAAATTCATCATATTGCCAGCGCGTTGGGAGACTTTATTAATTCGGAGTGGCGCAGCCATGACAGCCCATACGATCGCCATCTGAGAGGGGAAGCCCAGTTGGCGGAGCAGGAACTCCGCGGTCTCGATCTTTTCTTCGGAGAGGCCAATTGCAGTTCCTGCCATAGGGGTCGTCTTCTCACCGATCAAAAATTCCATGCCCTCGCCCTCCCTCCCATCGGTCCCGGCCGCACCCGCGCCTTCGACGCGATGGTGCGAGACCGAGGAAGATTGAACGAAACCAATCGCATAGAGGATGCTTACCGCTTCCGCACGCCCATGCTTCGCAACGTCGCCCTTACAGCCCCCTATGGGCACAACGGCGCGTATCGCACGCTGGAGGGCATCATTCGCCATCATCTCGATCCGGCAGAAGCCCTCGCAAACTGGACGCCGGAAAGGGCACTTCTTCCGGATATCCCCTGGCTCGCCAGCGTCGATTTCATTGGCCAGAAAGATGCGCGCGAGATGGCAAGGCTGGCGAAAGCCATTGATATAGAATCAAAAAATCTCACGGATTCAGAGATCGCGGATCTCGTCGCATTTCTCCAAACCCTCACTGGCGGCGATAGCACAAAGGGCCGTCTTGGCCGCCCGGAAACTGTACCTAGCGGCTTGAAGGTGGATTGATGGTTCAGATCCTCGTCGTCGGATCCGCCGTCACCGACATGGTGTTCGAGGTGGAGCGCTTTCCTGATGCGCCGGAGAAATACGCCGCGCATTCCGCGCATATCGTCGGTGGAGGATGTGCCGCCAACGCCGCCGTCGCCATCGCGCGTCTCGGTGGCACGCCCATCCTTTCCGCCCGGATGGGCCGTGATCTCATTGGTGATCTCACACTTCAGGATCTGGAAGCGGAGGGTGTGAATTGTGCCAATGTCCTGCGCACCGAGGATGGGCAATCCGCCTTTTCCTCCGTTTATGTCACCCCGGATGGAGAACGCCAGATCATGGCTTTTCGCGGCCAGAAGCTCCCACAAGCCGCTGAATACAAATCGCTTTTTCCACAGGCCATTCTTGCGGACACGCGCTGGCCCGAGGCTGCGGACGCTGCACTCGATCATGCCCGATCTCTGGGTATTCCCGGCATCCTCGATGGCGAGGCACCTGTGCCAGCGGCCTTGGCCGCCAAGGCGTCGCATGTTGCCTTTTCCGCGCAGGGACTGCGCGAATTTACCGGAGAAGCCGATCTCGCTGCCGCTCTTTCGAAGGCCAAAGACGCCATTCCCGGATGGCTCTGCGTGACGGACGGGGCGAACGGCACGCTGACCCAAACCGGCCACCACCCCGCCTTTCCTATAACTCCGACAGATACGCTCGGCGCAGGCGATGTCTGGCACGGTGCCTTCGCACTGCGTTTGGCCGAAGGCGCATCCGAGGCTGAAGCCATCCGCTTCGCAGCTGCCACAGCCGCACTCAAATGCACACGAAGGGGCGGCCGTCGCGGCACGCCCTCCCGCCAAGAGACTGAAGAATTCCTAGCAAGGACAAGCACATGACCCTCACACCCGGCAAACTCTGGGGCTTTCGGCGCATGGCCGATAGCCACGGCCTTTTCAAGATGACAGCCGTTGATCAGCGCCCCCCGATAAAGGGCCCGATCGCCAAGCATCACGGCGTGCCAGAGGCACCTTGGGAGGACGTGGCGAAATTCAAAACGCTTCTCATCGAGACGCTTCAGGAGGCTTCCTCCGCCATGCTGCTCGATCCGCATTACGCCATTCCGATGGGCCTTGATACGTTCAGCCCCACCAAGGGCCTGATTGTCACGCTGGAGGATAGTCTCTTTGAGGAAACCGAGGGCGGGCGGCTGAGTGCGGAAATCGATGATTGGTCCGTTGGTAAGATCAAGCGGATGGGCGGCGATGCTGTGAAGGTGCTTGCATGGTACCGCCCCGATGCCAGCGCAGGGGTAAACCGCGCCCAGCAGGATTTCACCAGGCGTATCGGCGAGGCCTGTGCGCGGTTCGATATCCCCTTTCTCTTCGAGCTTCTCGTCTACCCTCTCGCGGCGGACGCGCATCAAACGAAAGAATACGTGGAGATGCAGGGCAAGAAGGCAGATGACGTGCTGAAATCGGTGGAGGAGTTTGCCAAGCCCGAATACGGCGTCGATATCTTCAAACTTGAGAGCCCTGTGAATGCCAAGGATGCAGACGGCTCTGCCGAAGTTCAGGCCGTCTTTGATGAGATGGGCCGCCTCGCCAACCGCCCTTGGGTAATGCTCTCTGCCGGGGCGGGTAAGGCTGATTTCCGTCGCATCCTCCAGCACGCCTACAAGGCAGGTGCCTCGGGCTATCTTGCGGGCCGCGCGATCTGGCTTGATGCGTTTCAGCATTACCCTGATTGGGCCACGATCAAGGCAGACCTTCAGGGCGAAGCCGTGGATTACATGAATGACCTCAACGCATTAACAGAGGCTGAAGCGACACCTTGGCACAAGAATTCGGCTGTTTCGCACACCGGTTTCGTGCCTGCGGATGCCAGTTTCCGCCATAAATACGAGGATATCTGATGGCCCATATCGGCATCCTCCCCCTCGGCCGGCCAACCTTCGATGTGCCCTTTGCGGAGGAGAAGCTCGCCGCCATCCTCGCACGCCTCGATGCCAGCGATCATCAGATCAGCGGCCCCCGCATACTGCTCTTCGATGCCCTGAGCACCGCATTCGCAATAGATGACCTGCAGGCGCAAAACATCGACCAGCTTCTCATCCTCCAGATCACGTTCACCGATGCGGGCATGACGCTGAAGGCAGCAGAGGCGTTTACCCAGCCTCTCAGCATATGGGCCGTGCCAGAGCCGCGCCTCGGTGGGCGTCTCCGCCTGAATGCCTTCTGCGGGCTGAACCTCGCCTCCCACGCGCTCAAGCGCAACGGGCGCAGCTTCGGCTGGCTTTACGGCGATGCGGATGCTGACATTGAAGGGCTGATCGCCGGGCAGCATCCATCTGGTTTCCTGCCCGCAACGCAACCCGAGGCGGCAACCGAGGAGGGCAGGGCCATCGCAGCCGCGCTTAACGCCAAGCGCATCGCCCGCATCGGCGCTGCTCCCGATGGTTTTACGACATGCGATTACGATGCAAGCGCCCTAAAGTCCCTCGCGGGCGTCGATGTGCAGGAGCTTGAGCTTCCGGATCTATTCGCCAGGGCAAAGGCGGCTCCCGCGCAGGAAATCGCGCCCATCCTTGCGCAGGCGGATGCCACACTTGAGGGGCTTGATCAGCTAAATCAGGAAGAGCTGGATCGCTCCCTCCGCCTTAAGCACGCGCTTGATGCCTTGAAATCGGAAAACAATTTCGATGCTTTCGCCATCCGCTGCTGGCCCGAAACCTTCACCGAATATGGCGGCGCTGTCTGCGGCCCCGTGTCCATGCTGGGCGAGGCCCGCACCCCCTGCGCCTGCGAGGCGGATGTCTATGGCGCGCTCACGCAGCTCCTGATGCAAACAGCAGCGGATGCCCCCGTCTTCCTGGTGGACCTTGTCGATATGGATGCAGAGGATGATACGGGTGTTGTCTGGCATTGCGGGCAGGCGCCCATCTCGATGCGGGATGAGGATGTGGAGGCGACTGCGACAATCCACACCAACCGCAAGATGCCACTGCTCTACGAGTTTCCGCTGAAGCCCGGCACCGTCACTCTCGCCCGCATCTCCCAGGCAAACGGCGCGCCGAGCCTCGTTCTCTCAAAGGCCGAGATGCTCAAGCGCCCCATGGCCTTCACCGGCACCTCCGGCACACTCCGCTTTGGGCGGTCCGCACCTGTGGTTCTGAAAGATATCATCGCCTGCGGGCTGGAGCATCACATGGGCCTCGTTTACGGCGATCACACCGCAACCCTTCGCAGCGCTGCTGCTGCGCTCAACCTTCCGATTGTAGAATTATGAAAAAGTACGGCCTTATTGGCGCTGGCATGATGGGCCAGGAGCATATTCGCAACATCCAGCTCCTGGAGAGCGCACGCGTCACCGCACTCTGCGACCCGGATCTTGCCATGTGCCGTCAGGCGCAGGAACTGGCAGGGGCGGAGTGTAAAGCCTATCTCACACACGAAGAAATGCTGGCAAACGAGGAGCTTGATGCCCTCGTCATTGCCGCCCCCAACCATCTTCACCATCCGATCCTCATGGATATCCTCTGGCGCGATCTTCCCATCCTGTGCGAAAAGCCCCTCGGCCTTTCGGAGGCCGAATGCGCAGAGATCGAACATCGTGCCCGCGCCCGTACAGCTCCGTTCTGGACGGCAATGGAATACCGCTACATGCCCGCCATCGCCCGCCTGATCGAAGAAGCGGAGAAGGGCACGGCAGGCTCAATCCAGATGCTTTCCATCCGCGAGCATCGCTTCCCTTTCCTGCCCAAGGTAGGAGACTGGAACCGCTTCAATTCGCAAACCGGCGGCACATTGGTCGAGAAATGCTGCCATTTCTTTGATCTCATGCGCCTCATCCTCAAATCGGAACCGATGCGTGTCTATGCGTCCGGCAACATCAGTGTGAACCATCTTGATGAGGATTACGACGGTCAGAAACCCGACATTCTGGACAATGCCTATGTGATCGTCGATTTCCATAACGGCACCCGCGCGATGCTCGATCTCTGCATGTTCGCTGAGGGCTCCTACTGGCAGGAGGTTGTCTCTGCCACAGGTATGCACGCGCGGATAGATGCCAAGATGCCGGGGCCGGATCGCTTTGCACCAAAGGGAGAGATGCGCCACTCCGAACTTGTGATTTCACCGCGCGAGACAAAGCAGGCGATCCATCAGGAAATCCAGATCGATCCGACCATCCAGAGAGCGGGCGACCATCACGGCTCAACCTTCTTCCAGCACCAGCGCTTCCTTAGAATGCTTCAGGAAGGTAGCGCACCAGAGGTTAGCCTCCGCGATGGCCTCATCGCCGTAGCCGTGGGTGCCGCCGCCGAAGCCAGTGCCCGTACTGGCCAGGCCATTCTTCTCTCCGATTTCCGAAAGGCCGCCTGATGCCTGATATTGTGATCACAGAATTCATGGATGATGCAGCGGTGGCGGCCTTGAGTGCAGATTTCGATACAGTCTACGACCCAACATTGGCCGACCGGCAAGCCGACATCCCCGCACTTCTCAAGGATACAAGGGCGCTCATCGTCCGCAACAGAACGCTGGTGACTGAAACCCTTCTGGAAAGCGCCCCCGTTCTGAGGGCCGTGGGCCGCCTTGGCGTCGGCCTCGATAACATTGAGACGGAGGCCTGCAAGGCGCGTGATGTAGCTGTCTGGCCCGCAACCGGAGCGAACAACGCTTCGGTTGCCGAATACGTGATCACAGCAACACTCATACTCACCCGCGGCGCATGGCTGCGCAGCGCAGATGTCGCCGCCGGTGCCTGGCCGCGCCAGCAGATGATGGGCGGAGAGGTTGCAGGGCGCACACTCGCCCTTGTCGGCTATGGCGGCATTGCCCGCGAAACAGCCGCCTGCGCAAAAGCGCTCGGCATGCATGTCATTGGCCACGATCCGTTTCTTCAACCAGATGCCGCTGAATGGGGCAGCACACGCTCCGTAGATATGGAAACCGCCTTCCGGGAGGCTGACACGCTCAGCCTTCACACGCCCCTCACCGAAGGCACGCGCAATCTGGTGAATGCGGCGCGCCTCGCCACAATGAAGCCCGATGCCAACGTGATCAACGCGGCACGCGGCGGCGTAGTCGATGAGGAGGCGCTTGCCTCAGCCCTTCGTGCGAACAAGCTCGGTGGCGCCGCGCTGGATGTCTTTGAAACCGAACCACTTACAGCCGAGAGCGGCAGAATATGGGAAGGCCTCAATGTCCTCCTGACCCCGCATATCGCTGGCGTCACCGGAGAGAGCAACATTCGCGTCAGCGCAATGATCGCCCAAAAAATCAAAGAAACGCTGAGCGATAGATAGCCATACGCCACCTTCATCTTTCCTGAAATATCCCGGGGGTGCGGGGGCTGGCCCCCGCCAGTGCAGGAGGCGTCAGCTACCGTCCACCCGTTGCCGCGCCAACCCGCTGTCCCGGTCATTCACGCCGAGCAGGTTCACCACCAGCCGCAGGAATGCATTCTCATGCGCATCCCGGTCATTATCGGCCAGGGCCACGCTCCAGAGCGCCTCAACAATCGCAATGCGCTCTTCATAGGGCACAGCATCCTTGATCACCTTCGTCAGATGCACTGTGTCCCCGGCGTCGGCTTCCAAAGCCATACCGTCGTCCCGCAAGGCGCGCGCATCCATATCCGAAAGCGCGTAGCGCTGGCCAAGGATACGGTCGATCTGCGCCAGTTCAGCCGCATCGATATGGTCATCCGCCCGCGCACAGCGCACAAGAAGGGCCGCGAGCGCCTGCCTGTAGTCCGCCGCCCTGTCCGGCGCAGGCTCCGTGCCCATCAATCTGTTCATCAAATCTGCAAACATGGGATGAATATAGGCCCTTAAACGCTCAAACCAAGCGCGATTGTTCCACAGCCGCCCTCACAAAATCGGCAAAGAGCGGATGCGGCGCAAAGGGCTTCGATTTCAGTTCAGGGTGAAACTGCACACCGATAAACCACGGATGGTCCTCCACCTCCACGATCTCGGGCAGCCGCCCATCGGGTGACATGCCGCTGAACTTCAGCCCCAGGGCCTCAAGCTTGTCGCGATACTTGATATCCACCTCGTAGCGATGCCGATGCCGCTCGGAAATCGAGGTGCCACCGTAGATATCGGCCACCGCACTGCCGCTTTTCAGCACGGCATCATAGGCCCCCAGTCGCATCGTCCCGCCCTTGTCATCATCTGCATCCCGCTGAATGGTCCGGTTGCCCTCCACCCACTCCTTCAGATGATAGACCACCGGTTCGAACCGCTTGCGCCCTGCCTCCTGATCGAACTCCTCTGATCCGGCCGTCTCCACCCCAAGCAGGTTTCGCGCGGCCTCAATCACGGCCATCTGCATGCCGAGGCAGATCCCGAGATAGGGGATCTTTCGCTCCCGCGCGAACTGCGCTGCCTTTATCTTGCCTTCCGTCCCGCGCTCGCCAAAACCGCCGGGCACGAGGATGGCGTTGTACCCTTCCAGCAAAGGGGCCACATCGTCTTCCCGATCAAATATCTCCGCATCAATCCACTCGGCCCGCACGCGCACCCGGTTGTGCATGCCGCCATGCGTCAGCGCCTCGGCGATGGATTTATAGGCATCTTCCAGCTGCGTATACTTGCCCACAATCGCGACCCGGACCTCGCCATCTGGGTTATAAACGCGGTCCGCCACATCCTTCCACTTCTCCAGATTGGGTTGCGGGGCAGGGGAGATGCCGAACGCATCCAGCACCGCCTGATCCAGCCCTTCGCGGTGATAGACCAGAGGCGCCTCATAAATGCTCTTCAGGTCCTGCGCCGCAATCACGCTGTCCTTGCGCACATTGCAGAACAGTGCCAGCTTCTCCCGTTCCTTCTCCGGTATGGCGCCCTCTGAACGGCACACCAGAACGTCCGGGGCCAGCCCGATGGAACGCAGTTCCTTTACGGAGTGCTGGGTGGGCTTCGTCTTCAACTCGCCAGACGCCTTGATGAAAGGCAAGAGTGTCAGATGCATGAAAATGCATTGCCCACGCGGCTTGTCCTGCGCGAATTGCCGGATCGCCTCAAAGAACGGCAGCCCTTCGATATCGCCCACCGTGCCGCCGATCTCACAGAGCATGAAGTCAACTTCATCCTCTCCGATAGCGATGAAATCCTTGATCTCATTGGTCACATGAGGGATCACCTGAATGGTTTTACCAAGGTAATCGCCGCGCCGTTCCTTCTCCAGAACAGTGGAGTAGATCCGCCCGGAACTCACGCTGTCCGTCTTCCGCGCCGCAACGCCGGTGAATCGTTCGTAATGACCAAGGTCAAGATCCGTCTCCGCGCCGTCATCAGTCACGAAGACCTCACCGTGTTCAAACGGACTCATCGTACCGGGATCGACGTTCAGATAAGGGTCAAGTTTGCGCAACCGCACCGAATACCCCCTTGCCTGCAACAGCGCACCCAAAGCCGCCGATGCCAGACCCTTCCCAAGGGAAGACACCACACCACCGGTGATAAAAACGAACCTTGCCATGATTGCTGCTCCCGCGGCGGAAATTGGATCACAGGGGCGTAACGCAAATGCCTGCCCACGGGATTTAAGGATAGTCGGATTCGGGCGCTCACTTCAAGAGCGCAACCGCAATATCATGTGGATTGCCGCAAAAGACCAACCAGTGGTTGCCCTAACGGCACCGGTATTACTCCGCAGCAGGCGGCGGGGTCGGCGCGTCTGTCGGGCTCGGCGGCAGAAGATTGTCGCCAAGTGCGGGCGGCAAAAGCGCATCGCCACTGTCGTCTTGCTCCAGCGTGACACCATCAATGACCGAGCGACCGGAAGAGTTGCTCGCCGCGATCCATGTCAGCGCAAGACTGGTGCAGAGAAAGCCGATCGCAAGGATCCAAGTCAGCTTGGCCACGGGAGAGGTCGGCGGACGCGACGACCCGGCACCACCGCCACCACCGATGCCAAGGCCGCCCCCTTCGCTCCGCTGCAACAGAACGGAAAGAATGAGTGACAGTGCCAAAAGCAGATGCACGGTGAGAACGATATTTTCCATCGGTGGCCTTTTTCCTCGACTGGCGTGCTGTCTACCGGCTCACTTATGGATTGTCGATGCCAAATCAACCGCTCCGGCCAACCCGAGTTCCGGCCCAAAGATGAACGAGCGCGAAAGCCGCGAAGAGGCCGGCTGATATCCCCAGCATGCCTATCCCGAACGCCTCAATCACAACCCCGCCGTAAGCCGAACCAAGCGCTGCTCCAATGTAAATGGCCGCAGCATTCAACGCCAGAACCACCGCCTGCCCATCGGGGCTGGCGGTCAGCAGCCGCATCTGCTGAGGCGCCATGAAAGACCACCCGGTAACAGACCATGCAAACGCCAGTGCCAGCACCAGGCCGTTCGCCATCGGCAGCAGCGAGAAGAGCGGCAACAGCACGCATTGCCCCGCCGTCAGCAGAAAGAGGGTGCGCACCGGGCCAATCCGATCCCCCAGCCAGCCCCCTACAAGGTTGCCCGCCACGGCCCCGAGCCCCGCGATCACCAGCACCAGCGTAATGCCGTTGCGCCCGTAGCCCATTGTCTGCGTGAGAAGGGGGGCGAGATAGGTGAAGATCACATAGATCGAGCCAAGAAAGCTCGCCGTGAAAAGCACCTGCAGCATCACCCGCCAGTCCGCCAGTACCCCCCCAAGGGCGGCAAGGCTGGTGGGCTGGAATTTCAGCCCACGCGGCACATATCGCGAAATTCCCCAGATGCAGGGCAGGGCGAGCAGCACTACAACACCAAGGCTTGCCTGCCAGCCGATCTGATAGGCGATGAAGCTGCCCATTGGCACGCCCAGCACCTGCGCCAAAGTCAGCCCGAAAAAGACCTGCGCCAGTGCCTTGCCGCGCCCCTCATCCGGGCTGGTGGCGGCCACCACGGCTGCACAAGTGGGTGTAAACACGCCAGCACCCGCCGCCGCCAGCACCCGCGCTGCAAAGAGTACTTCGATGCTGGGCGAGAGGGCGGAAAGAAGGGCCGCGAGGGCAAAGAGCGTCAGCGAGAACAAAAGCACGCGCCGCCGCCCGAACGCACCCGTCAACGCCACGAGCAAGGGGGAGAGAACGGCATAGCTCAGCGCATAGACGGTCATCACCATGCCCGCCTCGGCATCGCTCACGCCAAAATCTGCAGCCAAAGGCACCAGAATGCCGATCACCACAAACGCGCCCATTCCAACGATAAAATTGCCTGCCGAGAGAACTCCGATCAGAAATCGCCGCTCCCTCGCGCTCAGCACGCGCTATTCCTCAACATCATCCACATCCAGTTGTCCCGAAAGCGAACGCCGGATGATCGACCAGCTCAGCCCCACGCCAAGCACGAAGGAAAGCGCGATCAGCCCGATCCATGTCAGCGCTCCGGGGTTTTCCAGGCTGATGATCCCAAAATCGAACAAAACCCACAGGAAGGCACCCACCAATGCTGCCACCAGCACAATCCCCAGCCCGCCGATGGAGCGGAATGTGGCGCGCAGAAAGATCACATAGCCAACCAAAAGGATCATCCCCAACAGAATGATCATGGGCAGGGAGGCCGTGCCTTCCGTCGCCCAACGCACATAGTTCAGGCTGGTGGGGTTGAATGTCACCAACACGAGTAGAAGTGCGGCAAGCCAGCGAAGCAAAAAGGAAACAAGCATTCAGGAACTCCCTGTCCGGTTTCCCTCGTTCTAGCCCCGCTTCATCCAAATCGCCAGCGCTCGCTGAAAGAGCACTGAAGCCGGAGAACACTCCGCTGGGAGGAACTCTCAATCCCGGAGTTGAAGATGCCTGCTCAAAAAAATGGCGCTCCTCAAAGCGCCATTTCCGTTTCGGGTTACAAATCCGCTGCAAGCATATTATGCCTGCTGCGGATCACCTCAGTTCCGCGCTTTATCCACCATCTTGCCGTCTGAAATCCACGGCATCATCGCCCGCAGCTTTTCCCCAACGGCTTCAATCTGGTGCGCATCATTCATCCGGCGCGTGCCCTTGAAGAAGGGCTGGCCCACGGCATTTTCCGTCATGAAGTCCCGCACAAACTTGCCTGTCTGAATGTCGGTGAGGATCGCCTTCATCCGCGCCTTCGTTTCATCATAAGGCAGCACACGCGGCCCGGAAACATACTCGCCGTATTCCGCCGTGTTGGAGATCGAGTAGTTCATGTTGGCAATGCCGCCCTCGTAGATCAGGTCCACAATCAGCTTCACCTCGTGCAAGCATTCGAAATATGCCATCTCGGGCTCGTAACCCGCTTCAACCAGCGTCTCGAAGCCCATACGGATCAATTCCACAAGGCCGCCACACAGGACGGCCTGCTCGCCAAAGAGATCCGTCTCGCACTCTTCCTTGAAGTCGGTCTCGATGATGCCAGAGCGCCCGCCACCGATGGCAGAACAATAGGATTTGCCGATCTCCAGTGCGTTTCCGGAAGCATCATTGTCCACTGCCACAAGGCAGGGCACACCGCCGCCCTTCACGAACTCACCACGCACCGTATGGCCCGGCCCCTTCGGTGCCATCATGATCACGTCCACACCGGCTTTTGGTTCGATCAGTCCGAAATGCACATTCAGCCCGTGTGCAAAGGCAATTGCCGCACCTTCGCGCAGATTGTCATGCACATATTTCTTGTAGGTATCCGCCTGAAGTTCATCCGGCATCGTGAGCATCAGCACATCCGCCCATGCCGCAACTTCTGCCAGCCCCATCACCTGCAGGCCTTCGCCCTCAGCTTTCGCACGGCTGGGAGAGCCATCCCGCAGGCCCACGGCGAGGTTCTTTGCGCCCGAATCCCGCAAATTCAGCGCATGAGCATGCCCCTGTGAGCCGTAGCCGATGATTCCGACCTTCTTGTCCTTGATCAGGTTGATGTCGCAATCGCGATCATAATATACGCGCATATCCGTTCCTCCGTTGTGGTTCTGGCAGCAGAATAGCGGCAATAGGGTGATAAATTCATCTCAGATTGCGCTTTTGCCGGGAATGGTGGAAAAGGTATTCGCAAGTGTTCCATTTGGCGCAAAAATCATGCAAATCGACGATACAGATCGCAGGCTCCTTCGTCTCCTCCAGGCCGACGCCACACTTGCCAAGGCAGAGCTGGCAGACGCCGCGGGCCTTTCCGCAGGAGCCGCATGGCGGCGGGTGGAAAAACTGGAAGCCGCAGGCGTTATCACGGGCCGCACAGCCACGATAGATCCGCGCGCTCTCGGTTTCGAAGTGCAGGTCTTCCTGCGTATTTCACTCGATAAAACCGCCAGCAATGCGTTTGATGCCTTCATCGCAGAAGCCCGCAAAATCCCCTATGTCCAGGCGATCCAGACGCTTCTCGGCCGCGTCGATATCCGGATGGACGTGCTGGCACGCGACCTCAACCACTATCAGGAGATCTACAAGAGCCATATCCTCAACCTCCCCCATATCGCAGATATCGAGGCCCTCATGCTCGTCTCCGAACTCAAGAACACAGAGGCCGTGCCGATATGACTGATCTTGACGATACGGACCGCGCAATTCTCCGCACGCTCCTCGCCGATGGGTCTCTCTCCGCCAAGGCCGTGGGGGAGGCCACCGGATTATCCCAGCCCGCCGCGTGGCGTCGTATCAAACGGCTGGAAGACGAAGGTATAATCACGGGCCGCCAGATCACGCTAAATGCCGAAGCACTCGGCTATACGGTCACCGTCTTTCTCGGCGTCAAACTCTCCGGCAAGGGCCGCGTGTCCCTCACGGATTTTGAGCGGGCCGTCACCGCCATCCCCGAAGTTCAGCTCGTCCAGCACGTCCTCGGTGTCTACGATTATCGCCTCAAGGTGATCGCGAAAGATCTCTCGGATTTCGAACGCATCCTCCGCCGCCGCCTCATGACATTGCCGGGGGTGGGGGAGGTGGAATCCAATGTACTTCTCAGTTCTGAAACCCAACCACCGCCGATCTGAACCACAGATCAATGCCGCACCCATGCATCCAAATGTGTGTGCTTAAATCGGTTTCTTTCAACAATCTCTCCATCTTCCAGCATCACCAAATCAAAATGTCGCCGGTATTCCTGACGAAACAGCTCAAATAGCTGCCGGAATTCGTTCGCATGCTCCCACTGTAAAAAACACCCGCGGTGAACTCCACTGTCAGAGTAGGGCCAAAGGTGATGGTCCGGATCCATTACCAAGGGAGGAAACATTACGTAAGTTCGGTTGCTGTCCAACACATCGCCGCAAATAGTACATTGCGAAGCGCCTTCGATTACTAACGCCATTTTTTGATTCGTTGGCTCATCCCAGTCCGGCCCGCATGGCCACAGCTTTCAGGGGGCTGCCTGCAAGCATCCGCAACCCGAAATTCCGGAAATCCCGCAATTCCTGCGCTTCGGCCATCGCCGCCCGGTTCAGCACATCAACGCCCGCGATGCGTGCTGTGATCTCTGCCTGTCGGGTTCTTGCGTAGCGTTCCAGCAGCCCATGCGCGCCGATATCCCGCCCTGTGGCTGCGGCCTCGCCCATCAGGTCGCGCAAAACGGCAATATCCTTCAGGCTCATATTCAACCCCTGCGCACCAATGGGCGGGATCACATGCGCCGCCTCCGCAATCAGCGCAAGGCGTGGCCCGAAAAGCCGCTCTGCCCGCTGAGAGATGATCGGCCAGGCACCAAGACCCGTGGCCACCCGCAAATGCCCGAGCACGCCGCAGGAACGGGCATTTAGGGCCGCCTCGAAGTCTCCGGGCTCCATTGCAAGAAGTGCATCTGCCTTCGCATTCCGCTCCATCCACACAACGGAGGAATGGGGCACACCCTCCCGGTCCGGCAAGGGCACCAATGTAAAGGGCCCGCCCGTTCGGTGAATTTCCGTGGAAACGAAATCGTGCCGCACACTGTGTGAAACGGCAAAAACCAGCGCCTTCTGCCCATAAGCCACGCGGTTCACGGCAATCCCGGCGGCCTCCCGCAGAAAGCTTTCGCGCCCATCCGCCGCCACAACAAGCCGGGCCCGCACTTGCCGCCCGTCACTCAACACCACAATCGCCCCGGCCGTGCGGCCCGTATGGCGCGCAACGGAAACGCCTGTCAGCAAGGTTGCATTGGGTTCGGCCTCCAGATGCGCCACCATCTCGCGGCGCAAAAGCCAGTTGGGCAGGTTCACACCAAAACGTTCCCGCCCGAGGCCATCCGCCGCAAAATCCTGCACCTGCCGGATCTCGTTCTCGGCACCGCCTGCATCGGCCAGACGCATCACGCGCAAATCAGTGCCGTAGGGCTCCAGCCTCTCCCAAAGCCCGGCTGCGCGAAACACATCGATGCTCGGCTCCAGAAATGCGGTGCTGCGCAAATCCGCCCCGACATCCGCCTCTGCGATCACCGGTGCCGAAGGCTCCACGCAGATCACCTGAAAGCCAGCCGCCGCAAAGGCTGCCGTCGCCGTCAGCCCCGCCACGCCGCCACCGGCGACAAGGATATCCGTCTGCACGTGTTCCATGGAGGAGAGCCTAGGCGTCCAAACGTGTCCGGGCCAGCCCTCTCACACCACCCGCGACAGAAAGTCCGTCAGATCTTGCGTTGAATGATGGATATGGTCCGCATCCTCATGCGGCCCCACCAGCACGGTTTTCATGCCGAGCCTGTGCGGCACGGCCAGATTGCGGGGATCATCCTCGAACATCGCCGCCGCACTGGTGCGCAGCTCCGCCCGCGTGAAAACCTTCTCAAACGCGATCCCCGCAGGCTTCGGATGGTAATCCGCATCCTCCACACCAAAATACGCATCCATCACACCTGCGAGCCCACGTGCCTCCAGCACGCGCTCGGCATGGGCGCGGGAGCCGTTGGTATACACGATCTTGCGCCCGGGCAGCGCCTGGATCGCGGCCTTTAGCTCCGGTGCAGGGGCAAGCCCGCTCAGATCGATATCATGCACCATTTCGAGGAAAGGGTCCGGATCCAGCCCGTGCTCTTCCATCAGGCCTGCCAACGTGGTGCCATGGTTTTTCCAATAGCTGTCCCGCAGATGCGCCGCCTCCCGCGCCGTCACATTCAGCGCGCCCATGATGAAGCCGGACATCTTGTGCTCAATCTGCGCAAACAGATTGGCTTCAGGCGTATAAAGCGTGTTGTCGAGATCAAAGACCCAGTCTTGAACATGATCGAAAGCGGAGCGTAACATAAGCCACGGCCTAGCCCCATTCGCGGCAGGCGGCAAGGGGATCTGATGACAAGCAAGGAAGATTGGCAGGGCCGCGTGGGGCAGGAATGGGCGCGGCAGATGCCCGCGCTCGAAGCGCTTCTCAAGCCTGCGGGCGATGTCGGGATGGCTGCTTTGGGTGATATCGCGGGTAGAAGCGTGCTGGATCTCGGCTGCGGGGCAGGGGCCACAACGCGGGCGCTTGCAGCTGCGGGAGGGGTGCCCACCGGCCTCGATATCTCGCCCGATCTTCTGGGCCTCGCTCGAACGGAAGCGCCTGATCTCACCTTTGTCGAAGGCGATGCGGCGATCACCACCTTCGATCAGCCCTTCGATGCACTCTTTTCCCGCTGCGGTGCCATGTTTTTCGATGATCCGCCCGCAGCACTTGCGCATATCCGCACGCAGCTGAAGCCGGATGCAGAGGCGGCTTTCATCGCATGGGCTGCACCCGATCAAAATCTCTGGGCCAGCCTCCCGCTTCACGCAGCGGCCCGTATCCTTCCCGAAGCTGGCGCCCCACTAGCAGCGGGGCCGGGCCCGTTTGCTTGGGCCGACCCAACCACCTTCGCTCCCGTTTTCGAGACGTCCGGCTGGAATGGCCTCGCGTGGGAGCCATTCTCATCCACAGCCCCGCTTGCCCTTGGCGATGATCCGGACCCAACCGCCCGCGCTGCCGATTTCGTCCTTCGCATCGGCCCACTCGCCCGCCGCCTCCGCGATCAGCCCTCGGAAGTGCGATCCTGGATCCGCACAGCGCTCAAGGAAACGTTTGCGGAATATCTTGCAGACGGCGAGGTTCGTGTTCCCATCACGGCCTGGATCATCACGGCCCGCGCCTGAAGCCCGGCAAGCTACAGGGCGGGATTTCCCCCAAAAACAAAATCTGATTTTGCTTTTTTCCTTTTGGATGTAGCAAGATGCACAAACCACCGCGAACAGGATAGCCCATGCCCACCTCCGATCATCCTCACAAGGACGCCTACGAGCTCTTGCTCGCGGCCATTGACGCGGGCGAATACCGCCCCGGAGACAGGTTGGTGGAGGCTGATCTGGCGGAGCGTTTCGGCGTTTCCCGCACGCCGATCCGCGAAGCGTTTCAGCGGCTCGAGACGCAGGGTGTGCTGGCCCGCGATGGCCGCTCCCTCATCGTGGCGTCTCTCAGCCACAACCAGATGGGCGAGCTTTACGTGGTTCGGGCAGAGCTTGAGGGCCTTGCTGCGCGCCTTGCCGCCCAACACGCGGCACCAGAGGAGATCAACGTTCTCTACCAGATGATAGAGGAGGACAGGGCGCTTCTCGGCAACCCCGATGCGCTTTCCCGTGCCAACAAGCGCTTCCACCGTCAGCTTCATCTCGCATCGCACAACCGCTACCTGATCCAGCAGCTCCAGATGGTCCACCGCGCCATGGCCCTGCTCACCACCACATCCTTTGCTCAGGAAGGCCGCAGCGAAGAGGCTCTGGCAGAGCACACGCGAATTGTCGATGCGATCGAGGCGCGGGACGGCGAGGTGGCCGATGCCGCGATCCGTGCACATATCTCGCTGGCCTATGAAACCCGGCTGAAGCTGGAGGCCGCGGGTGCCTGACGTCGCGGCCCGGCTTGCTGGCGAAATTGCCGCAAAGAGCCCGTTCCGGAACTACCCTGATGAGATCCCCGATCTGGAAACGGCGGCAAACGTGCAGGATGCCGTAACCACACGGCTTGCAGGCGCACTTGGCGGCTTTGCGGGCTACAAGATCGCATGGAACACAGCCTCGCAGCAGCGGGCCCTTGGCCTGCCGCATCCCGGGTTTGGCCGCGTTTTCCACGATCAGCTCGCCCGAAACGGCGCGCATTTTCCCGCCGATGGCTTTCACAAGCTGGCTATAGAGCCCGAAATCATCGCCCGCATAGGCATGCCCCTTGGCACTGGCGCAACGGAGGCAGAGGCAGAGACGGCAATTGAAGGCTTCCATATCGGGTTCGAGTTGCTGGAGCGTCGGTCCGTGCCGGACACACCCGATATCCACACCGTCATTGCTGGCAACGTGTTCAATGCGGGCCTCGTGCTTGGCACTACCGCGATTGCGCCGCGAGAACTGGCCGCTACGCCTAGCATATCCCGCGTTACGTTGAACAGCGCAGCCATACTCGACAAACCGAATGCAGCGCCCGAGCCGCCCGCGCGCGCTGTTGCCTTCCTTGCCGATCACTACGGGCGGCGGGGCAAGGCTATGCAGCCCGGCGATCTGGTTCTGTGTGGTGCGCACCTCCCGCCCTATGTGCTGGCACCGGGTAGCCGCCTCCGCTTCTCCCTCACCGGGTTCGAAGACGTTACGATGAGCTTCGGTTGATGCCCCGCCTGATCCTTCATATCGGAACGATGAAGACGGGCAGTTCCGCGATCCAGCGCTTCTTTGCCCGCAACCGCGCCGTACTGCCCGCCTTTGGCCTTCACTACCCGCGCGCCACAGGCCCGGAGGGCGAGGTGCTGAGCAAGCACAATGATCTGGTGGAGGCGCTCAGGTCGGAGGCAGGTGGCACGCCGCATCTGCATTATGGCCCCAGTGCCGATGTGGTTGCGCGCTATCTGGAGGTGGCGCGCAGCCGCCGCGTCACGCTCCTCAGCGCGGAAGGGCTGGCAGCTCTCGGCCCGCAGGCTGCGCAGGCCTTCAAAGGGGTGGGCGAGCGCTTTGATCTTCGCGTTGTCGTCTATTTGCGCCGCCAGGACGAATGGGCGCTTTCCACCTACCGCGAGCATGTGATGAACCCGGATATCGCCGAGGCAAGGCCTTTCGCCGCGTGGCTCGCCTCGTCTGAAATTCGCGCCCAGATGAACTACGATGCGCTTCTCACTGCATGGATGCATGTCGTCGGAGAAGGGGCGATCCGCGTGCTCCGCTACCCGCAGGAAATGCCGGTTCTCCCGGCCTTCCTCAAGGCCGCAGATCTGCCGCGCAGCCTGATGACGCTGCCTTTTCACGGCAAGCGCGTGAAAGAGAGTGTGGCGGACGAGGTGCTTCTGGCGCAAATGGCGGCCAATGGTGGCACCCCTCTTCGTCCGGGTTTTTCGGAGGAGGAACGTGATGCGCTTCTGGCGGACGTCCAACGCACCAACTATTTTGTCAAACAGCGCTTCCGCCCCGAACTCAACCGGCTCTTTGGAATGGATTGAGCCGTTACGTGCTGCGTGTGTTGGACTAACGGATTGCGCAGTGTCGGAAGGGTGCCAGGGCAGAGGGCACCATGCTCGGGCCAAACGCTTGCGCCCTGCCTGTCGCTGTGCGGAGCGTGTTCATGTCAAAGAGCACGGCGACGCAGAACGCCAAACCGAAAATCATATCCCGTGCTGCGTCTTTGCCCAGTAGAATGGCCGCGTGAACAATTCGAAGATGGCCCGGTACGCAGCCATCGCTCCAAGCGGCCAGTACAGCGTCAATGTCAACACGGTGGGCCAGAGATGCCGCCGCTCCTCCGCCCATATCGCGCGGAAAGCCACGGCCAGCATCAGTGCCTGCCCGATGATCATGGAGCTGAAAAAGCTGATCCAGACGGGCAGGGGGACAGCCTCCCAAAGTGCGAGCTCCAGCCCGAACATGCCAGACCAGAGAAGCCAGAACAGCGGGGTGGCAAGATAGGAGGTGAGCGCTCCGAGAAAGAGCACCTGAAAGCCGAGAAAGCCCGCAAGCCCCAGATCCCGCAAAAGCGTTGCGGGTCGGCGCATATGCGTAGCCCATGTAATCGCATAGCCCTTTAGCCAGCGGGAGCGTTGCTTGACCCAGGGCAGTGCGCTGCAATTGGCCTCTTCCATCGTCGTCGTCGCCACCATCTCTGTCCGATAGCCAAAGCGCGCCAGACGCATGCCAAGATCGGCGTCTTCCGTCACATTATGCGCATCCCACCCGCCCATTTCCTCCAGATGGCCACGGCGGAAAAAGACGGTTGTGCCCCCAAGAGGCAGCGGGATGCCAAGCCGCTGCACCCCGCCCAGCAGCACGCGAAACCACACCGCGTATTCGATTGTAAAGCACCGCGAAAGCCAGTTCTGCTTCGCGTTGTAGAAATCGAGATAGCCCTGCACACAAGCCAGATCCGGCGGCCCGAAATGAAGATGTTCCACGATCTTGCGCAGCTGATCAGGCTCGGGCCTGTCCTCTGCATCATAAATCCCCACAATCTCTCCATCACAGAAATCCAGTGCATAATTCATCGCACGCGGCTTGGTGCGCAGCACCGCGGGCGGTACGGGCAGGATGCTCATCCAATCCGGTAGCGCAATTTGCGCAAGCGCCAGTTCCGTCGCCCTGTCATCTGCTTCTGTCACCAGCTTTACATCAAGTAATTCAGGCGGGTAGCTCGTTTTCTTCAGCGCTGCCACAAGGTTGCGCAGAACAACGTCCTCGCGCAAAAGAGGGATCAGAACGGAGACTTTCGGCAGAGTTCGATGCTGCGAGATTGCCAGAACATTGTTGCCCGCAGGCGCAGCCTTCTTTGGCCGAAAGCTTTCCCGCAACGCCACCGCGCGCAGCACCATCGTTGCGAAGTTCATCAGGCTCACCCACAGCAGCAAAGCGGTGAGCGCCAGATAGGGCATGAGGGCGATCCCGGCGATCAATGCCATCACCCCCGAAATCTGAAGCGCAGATCCGCGTTTCTGCCCCCAGGACCGACAGGAGAGAAAATCCGGGCAGCGTGTCTCGGAGGCTTCGGCCAGCCGTTCGCTGAAAACATCCGCGATGGCGGCCCGAATCTCCTCCCGCGCCACCTGCGCAAAGGCGTATTTGCCCTCAATTGCAGGCAGGCTCCGCCGGATCGCCGGTATGTCCGTTTCATCAGCGATTGCAATCACTGCCGTCTGGCCGATCCACCGCCACGGAATATAGCAATGCGCGAGGCAGGCTTTCGGGTCTAGCCGCCGCAGAAAGCGCACATCCCGTGCCGGCCGTCCCGGGCGGCGCAGCTGCCCGTCCAGCGCAACCGCGCCAGCGATATTGTCACTCCGTTCACTGGAAATCGCCGCCAATGTCGCCCCCATCTGCCGTGCCCGCTGCGGAAAAAGGGGCTCGGCTTTCCAATCCGACGCAGGGGCCGCTTCTCGTAACATTCTTTGCACACGCACACCTTTGGGAGGGCTTTCCTCCCGATCCAAAGGCGAAAATCGCGTAAGTTGGTTAACGAGTGCTTAAGTGTTCCGAGATCAGTCCATCGCCGCCACAAACCGCTCGAACAGATAGAAGCTGTCCTGCGGGCCGGGGCTTGCTTCCGGGTGATGCTGGACCGAAAAGACAGGCCGCCCGGTCACGGCAATCCCGCAATTGGAGCCGTCAAAGAGCGAGACATGCGTCTCCTCCACACCTTCCGGCAGGCTTTGGCTGTCCACGGCAAAACCATGGTTCATGGAGGTAATCTCCACCTTGCCGGTCGTATGATCCTTCACAGGATGGTTGGCTCCGTGATGCCCGTGGTTCATCTTCAGCGTCTTGGCCCCGAGAGCCAGTGCCAGCATCTGGTGGCCGAGGCAGATGCCAAAGATCGGCATATCCGATTTTTCCATCACTTCGCGGATCATCGGCACCGCGTACTCACCCGTGGCCGCCGGATCACCGGGCCCATTTGAAAGGAAAAGCCCTTCAGGCTCCTGCGCCAGAATTTCCTCGGCTGTGGTGGTGGCGGGCATCACCGTCACATCGCAACCCGCAGAGGCAAGGCACCGCAGGATGTTTCGCTTTGCACCATAATCAATCGCCACAACCTTCCGCCCAGGCTCCCTCCGTTCTGGGAAACCGTCGGGCCATGCCCAGCGCATTTCGTTCCAGTGATAGGATTGCGTGCAGCTTACATCGCGGGCGAGGTCTGCGCCTTCAAGCCCTGCAAACGCCACGGCCTGCGCCCGCAAATCTTCCAGATCGAAACTGCCGGACATATCATGCGCAATCGCCGCATGAGGTGCGCCCTGATGGCGGATCGCGCGTGTCAGTCGCCGTGTATCCACACCGCCCACACCAATCCGCCCGCGCCGCGCAAGCCAGGCCCCGAGCTCCCCCTCGGCGCGCCAGTTAGAAGGCTCCGTCGGATCCCATTTCACGATCATACCAGCCGCCACCGGGTCTGCCGTCTCATCGTCCTCAGATGTCACACCGGTATTGCCTATATGCGGAAACGTGAATGTCACGACCTGCCCGGCATAGGACGGGTCCGTCATGATCTCCTGATAACCGGTCATCGCGGTGTTAAAGCAGAGCTCCGCCACGGCCACACCCTCTGCTCCAAAACCGCGCCCGTAAAACACCTGGCCATCCGCCAGCACAATGCAAGCCGTTGGCTTTCCAGCGTTTTCCACGCTCGTATCACGTGCGCGCGCAGGGGATGCGGAGGGTGCCATGATGCTCTTCCTGTGCCTGAATTTTCGCGACACTACTCTGCGGCCAATGCCTCGTCAACCATTCCAACTAATTTGTAAAATTGTTTTATTTCATATACTTACAAGGTCTATCAGGCGTTGTTCTTCCCAGCCTCTTTCGCTATACACAGCGCCTATTGCAGCGCTGGCTGCTGGGCAAATTATGAGGCAGGGATGATCCGCAAGCGGTTGTCAGAAGAAACCAAAGAGGCGATGAAAGCAAAGGATACCACCCGGCTGTCCACGCTCCGCCTCATCAACGCAGCCATCAAGGATCGTGATATTGCCGCGCGTTCGGAAGAGAATACGGATGGCGTGTCCGACAGCGACATCCTCGCGATCCTCGGCAAGATGATCAAGCAGCGCCAGGACAGTGCCAAAGCCTACGACGAGGCAGGCCGGATCGAACTGGCAGAAGGCGAACGCGCCGAAATCACGGTGATCCAGAGCTTCCTGCCGCGCCAGCTTTCGGAAGAAGAGCAATCCAAAGCCATCGCCACGGCAATTGCCGAAACCAACGCGGCGTCCGTGCGTGATATGGGCAAGGTAATGGGTGTACTGAAGGCCAAATACGCCGGTCAGATCGATTTCGGCAAGGTCGGCGCCGATGTGAAGGCGCAGCTCTGCGAGTGATCGCGGACGCTTAATCCGCCGCATCCCAGCGGGATGTTTCGAGTATGGCACGCATTGCCCCCGCAACAGGTTTCGCCAAAAGGCGGTATCCCTCGCGGTCATAGTGTATGTCACTGTCACGCGGCATCTTTCCATGGTCTGCGTGAACCTCTGCGGCCAACAAGCTCAAATCGCAAACCGGAACACCGAGTTCCTCCATGATCTCGATTGCAGTATGATTATAGAGATCGACGTCATCGTTTTTCCAATCGGCAGCCTTTGGAGGAACGGGCGTTGTCGTGACAAAGAGTGCGTGATCGGATTTTGCGATGATCCGTGTCGCCAGTATCGTCAGGCTTTTTGCATACTCACTTTGGGAAACGGCTGGTACGGTATCGCGTCTCCGCAAGTCATGAAGGCCCCAGTTGAACACGACCAAATCCCAATGCTTTCGCAATCTTAGCCAGGTCTCTATCTGGGTGAGGCTGAAGAGGGTTCCGCGCCCGTTTTCGAAAGGTGCGCAGACCGCGTAATCCGGTTCAAACATTTCTTTGAGATGGGGCAAGCGTCCGCGTGTTATCGAGTCTCCCAGCACCAGAATAGCCGGACGTCTGTCGGGGAAGACCTCCTGCAGCAGAATTGCAGCAGCATACAGATAGCGGGCCCGGGTCAATCGAAGCCGCAATCTCACCCGGCGAAGTGTGCTTGAGAGGTGCAGGTGAATCCTAGACCTCATGCATTGGCCGCGCTCATGTCGGGCATTGCCTCAGTGCAGTCTCCAGCTCGCCGTGCAACTCCACCCTTTCATCCGGCGAAAGGAAGGCTCCCAGCTCAATTGTCCGTCCATTGCCACGCAGGGTGATGTAGTTCTCAACACGGGTATCGGAGTGCATGGCAAGTTCCACCCAGAACGGGTTTGCGTGCCAGCATTTTCGGCGGCCCTTCGGGTCCACCCGCTCCACGGTGATGAGGTCCGGCCAGAGCCGCAGGATCTCGTAAAGGCGACCATCGCGGTAATTGCGCATGAAGGCGGCGTACACTGCGAGAAGCGCGCCGACCATGAAGGGGATCAGGCCCCATGCAATCGGCGTGCCGAGAAAGGGGATCAGCGGGATCAGAAGCCCCGCGCCCACAAGCCCGATCACCCAGCGCAGCCCCGCAGCGCTCAACGAGCGGTTGGGCCAGAGCGTTACGCTGTAGCTCGGGGGATCCTCGCGTGTGAATGGGTCGCCCACCTTGGAACGAGAAGAGGCCGAAACATCCGTTCCGGCCCCGCTCTCTTTATATCCTGGCATGGTCATGCAGGGTGCCCGTCAGGCCGCATCAGTGATGCGGCTTGTCCCACATATCCTGCGTCGGCAGGATTTCGAACGTATGTTCAGGCGGCGGGTTGGGCAGTGTCCATTCCAGCGTGTCGGCATGCGGGCCCCAGTAGGCGGGCTCTGTCACCTTCGCACCGGCGCGCAATGTATAAAACACGATCCCGATGAACAGCAGGAACGACGCACCCGAAATGAACGCCCCCCACGAAGAGACATAGTTCCAGAGCGCGAACTGCTCGGGATAGTCAATATAGCGGCGCGGCATGCCCTGACGGCCGAGGAAGTGCTGCGGGAAGAAGGTGATGTTGGCGCCGATAAAGAACGTCCAGAAATGCACCTTGCCCCAGAATTCAGGATACTGGCGGCCAGACATCTTGCCGATCCAGTAATACACGCCCGCAAAGATCGCGAAAACGGCCCCGAGGCTCATCACATAGTGGAAATGGGCGACCACATAATAGGTATCGTGATAGGCCCGATCCACAGCGGCCTGAGAGAGCACGATCCCGGTTACGCCACCGAAGGTGAAGAGGAAGATGAACCCCATCGCGAAAAGCATCGGCGTCTTGAAATCCACCGAACCGCCCCACATCGTGGCGATCCAGCTGAAGATCTTGATGCCCGTGGGCACCGCGATCACCATGGTTGCCAGCATGAAATAGCTCTGCTGCGTCGCACTCATCCCCACTGTGTACATATGGTGCGCCCACACAACAAATCCGAGCGCGCCGATCGCGATCATCGCCCAGACCATCGGCAGATAGCCGAAAACGGGCTTGCGCGAGAAGGTGGCGACAACGTGGCTGATGATGCCAAAGCCCGGCACCACCACGATATACACCTCCGGATGCCCGAAGAACCAGAGCAGGTGCTGGTACAGTACCGGATCGCCACCGCCCGAAGGATCGAAGAATGTGGTTCCGAAATTCCGGTCTGTCAGCAGCATCGTGATCGCACCGGCCAGCACGGGCAGGGCAAGCAGGATAAGAAACGCCGTGATCAGAATGGACCATGCAAACAGCGGCACCTTGAAAAGCGTCATACCGGGTGCGCGCATGTTCAGGAACGTTGTGATAATGTTGATCGCACCAAGGATCGACGAGGCACCGGAGAGGTGAACCGCGAAGATCGCAAGATCGGTCGAAATCCCGCCCTCGGTTGTCGAAAGCGGCGCATAAAGCACCCAGCCGATCCCCGAGCCAAGCTGCCCGTTACCGCCCGGTGCCACCACCGAGAGCACCGCCAGCGAAGAACCGGCGATAAACAGCCAGAAGGAGAGGTTGTTCATCCGCGGGAACGCCATATCAGGCGCGCCGATCATCAGCGGCATGAAGAAGTTACCGAACCCGCCAAAGAGGGCAGGGATGACCACAAAGAACATCATCAGGATGCCGTGGCCCGTGATCATCACGTTCCAGATATGCCCGTTTGGTGCACCGTCCGGTGTCAGCATGTACTGCACGCCCGGCTCCATCAGCTCCAGCCGCATATACATCGTGAAGGCTACAGAGATGAACCCGAGGATGGCCGACGCCACAAGGTACAAAATCCCGATATCTTTGTGGTTGGTGGACATGAACCAACGGGTGAAAAACCCGCGCGTGTCATGTTCAGCACCGGCATGCGCAGTTGCATCAGCCATAAGGGTCTCTCCTGAACAAGTCTTGAACACGCGGTTTTGACCGCATGCCTTGAAATTGTGTAGCCGCAACCGGAACCATCCTCAACACCCATTCCCAAAAAACGGGGCGTTCAATTGTCGCGCTTTTCATGGGAGGCGAACGTTCATCAGAGCTCCTAAGGACAGGTTAACCGGCATTCGTCAGATCACAATGTTGCCGCATATCTGGGAGAAACTGGTATATGCTTTGAGTGCAGCCCAACTCCATCGGCAATCGGGGAGGGGCCATTTGTCTTTTAAAGAGGGTTGAACAGTCATGCCGTTGATCTCAAGAATTCGCCTGCTCCCGAGTGTTGTCGCTGCCCTGATCGTTGCTGTTGCAACGGTTCCCAGCCCTTCATTCGCGCAAAATCCACCTGTTGAGTTACGTTCGCCTGATGGCAAAATTGCCGTAAAAGGCAATCTGTTGGCCATTGAGGGCAGCGTTTACGTGCTCGATACTGTGATGGGCCGCCTCCGGATCGATTCTGCCAGCGTGGAATGCATCGGCATCATCTGCCCTGTAATCGATGATGTGGAGCCGGAGTTCGGCATCTACGGCTCCCGCACAGTGGGCACAACGCTTATCCCGAACCTTCTGCGCGGCTATGCCAAATCCATACAGGCCAGCTACGAGTTGGTGGAAACCGGTGAAGATGCAGAGCGTAAGGTGATCCTCACCAAAGCCGACGGCGAACTGCTGGTGGAGATCGATCTCCAGACCCGCGGCTCGGGCTCCGCGTTCCCGGCTTTGGCCGAGCGGGTGGCCGATATCGGCCTTGCCGACAGGCGCATGAAAGACAGTGATCTTGCCAAGATGGCCGCCGCCGGTATCCCGGAATTGCGCGGCACGGCGAACGAGCAGGTGCTCGGAGTCGATGGCATCACCGTCATCACCCACCCTGATAACCCGGTGCGCAACCTTACCACGGAAGAGCTTGCCCGCATCTGGTCCGGCGAGATCACCAACTGGCTGGAACTTGGCGGCGGCAACTATCCCATCGAAGTCAATTCCTTTGGCGAGGGGTCTGGCGACCGCGCTATCTTCCTCGATCAGATCGTGCGCCCCAACGGGCGTGAGGAAACGGCCTTCGTCAATCGCTTTGGCCCCTATCAGGATATGGTCGATGCGGTAATTGCGGATCGTGGCGGCATCGGCTTTGTTGGCCGCTGGCTGGCGCTCACCAACAACGTCAATATCCTCTCCATCCGCGAACAATGTGGGCTTCTCTCGCCGCCTACGGATTTCCGTATGAAGATCGAAGGCTATGCGCTCTCCCGTCGCCTCTATGCCTACACGCGGCCCGGTTCCATTCACCCCGAAGCGCGCGCGTTTCTGGATTGGGTCCGCACACCCGAAGCCCAGCCCTATATCGATGAGGCCGGTTTCATTGACCGAGAGCTGGAGCGGATGCGCCTGGAAGATATGGGCATGATGCTCATCCACACCGCAGCGGTGGAGCCCGATTTCGATGGTTTCCAGTATTCCGAAATGATGCGCGAGCTGCGCAACGCGGATCGCCTCTCCATCTCGTTCCGCTTTCTCACCGGGTCCAGTACGCTCGACAGCGAGTCCATCCGCAGCCTGCGCGAGCTTGGCGCGCGCATGTCCGCAGGTGAGTTCGACGGGCTGGAAGTGATGCTGGTGGGCTTTGCCGATTCCGTGGGCAACAGCGGCCAGAACACGGCCCTCGCAGCACGCCGCGCGGAATCAGTGCGCAACCTTCTCACAAGCGAACTGCCAAACGAGGTCGTCAACCGCCTTCGCCTCACACCGCTCAGCTACGGCGAGCTGCTGCCTCTCTCCTGCAACGACAGTGATATCGGCCGCGAGCGCAATCGCCGTGTCGAGGTTTGGCTGCGCGTTCCGGGCAACTGAACGAGAAAACGGGGGCGAAGTATCCTTCGCATCCGCCATGGCGTTTCGCTTTTGATATGAGACCTCCAGTATCACCTTCCGCATTGAAACCTTTGATTTCAATGCGGAAGGTGGCGCACGTTTTCAGCGTCATCTTTCGGCATGGACGATTCCGCACTCGTTTCATGAAGACGATGGGCAAGGCGCGGCACTTCGCGCATCACAGCCTCAATAATGCAGACTTTCTCAACATATCCACGTCTGGCCGTCAGGCACCTTTGGCCAAATGGCAAGTCATCCTAAGCCAGACTGGAGTTTCGAGGCGTCTTCTTGGCCAGGCGGTTTGCGGGGCTGAACTGCCGTAGCGCTTCTGGCCTACGCTTTCGCAAGCATCGGAACGATCAGGCCCCACTGGGTTTCCTGAGGTGGTCCAGACCGCTCGAAACCCAGCTTCTTGTAGACGGCTATCGCGCGTTCGTTGTCAGGATGTGGATCTGTCGCGATCACGGGTGCACCCGCTTCAAAGAGAGCCCGCAGTCTTGTGCTGATAAATGCCGAACCATGCCCGGCACAAATCATTTCGGGCTCTCCGATGTATTGGTCAATCCCCCGAGATCGCTTGGGAAGATGGGCAAAGTGGTGATCTTTCCACCCGTGAACTGTGTAGTCCTGCATAAACGCGAAAGGGCGCCCGGCGATTGAAACAATCCAGCGTGCCACCCGGGGATCAGCCAACTCCGCTTCATCATACGGCGCGTCTTCATCCCACCATTCACGGACATGCGGGTGCGATTGCCAAGCCCTGAGCATGTCGAGATCATCCAAAGTCGCTTTGCGGAAGCTGTACTGACATGTCGCGGTCATTCGGTGAGCCTAGCACATCCTCCCGGCTCCCATAATACCTGCATCCGACCCTTCGCCGCTCCAATATGCGAGAGGCAGCGAAGGGCCTTCATCAAAGGCAGATCCTTAGGTGAACAGGAAGTCACCCGCATTCAGGCTGCCAAGCGCTGTATCCTCCAGGCGAAGGGTGTTGCCGCCCCCGAAGTCAAGCAGCACATCGTCTCCACCATCCACAACCCTCGCTACCGAAAGCACATCGGAGAAGCTGTCGACGCCAAGCGCGATATCAAGGCTGATCAGATCCGCTGCCGAGAAATCCTCGATCACGTCGCGCCCTTCACCAAACACGAACGTGTCCGCACCGCTGCCACCGAACAACTCGTCGTTTCCGCCGCCGCCGTTCAGCACATCGCGCCCCGCACCGCCGTTAAGGTCATCGCGACCGAAGCCACCACTCAGCACATCATTGCCGATGCCGCCGTTAAGGTCGTCGTGCCCGCCACCGCCAAACAACCTGTCGTTGCCCGCGCCGCCATTGATATCGTCATGTCCGCCGTCGCCAAAAAGCCTATCGTTGCCTGTGCCTCCATTGATATCGTCGTTGCCGCCACCTCCGCGCAACACATCATTGCCCGCACCACCATCGATGTCATCCGCACCACCGCGCCCATTCACGAAATCGTTGCCACCGCCTGCGTTGATGTCATCGGGGCCACCTGTGCCGATGATCCGGTCATCCCCCGGCGTTCCACCTTGCGTGGGCGCTGGCCCAGGAGGGGTGGGGTCCACTGGGTCAAAGCCAAACTGGCTCGCATCCAGCTGGGAAATCCGCACATCCTCAAGCTGAAGAGTGTTGCCGCCGCCAAAATCAAACCGCGTGCTGTCACCGCCATCCACGGTGCTTGCAAGGCCCAGAAGTTCTGAAAAACTGGAGATGCCAAGGGACGGATCGATCACGATACTGTCCTCGGAGCGGAAATCATCTATCGTGTCGGCTCCGGCACCATAGACGAATGTATCCGCACCTGAGCCGCCAAGCAGCTCATCATTGCCCGCACCGCCGTCCAGAACGTCATTTCCCGCACCGCCAGCAAGATCATCGTTCCCGCCGCCGCCCAGCAGGATATCATTTCCCGCGCGTCCGATGATGTCATCCCTGCCGGCAGTGCCAACAAGCCTGTCATTTCCAGAGGTTCCATAGATATCGGACATTTTCATAAACTCCTGTTTCTGATTGCGTTTGTGTCGTCTGAACCAGAAAATGGGTGCGCATACTTGATTTGCAATTCCAAAGAAATTGATAAATTGATAGGAAAATCCTATCATGAGCGTGTCCGGAAAAATTGGCGAACCTCTCATGAAAAAGCCCGTCACCCTCAAACAACTGCGGTATCTGGCCGCCCTCGCAGATAAGCTGCACTTCCGGAATGCGGCAGAGGCGGTCGGCGTTTCGCAGCCCTCGCTCAGCACGCAGATATCGGATCTGGAAACCTCGCTCAGGCTCCGGCTGGTGGAGCGGGGCAAGGGCCCGGTTACGCTCACTGCACCGGGGCGCGAGGTTGTTGCCCGTGCGCGGCGCATCGTGGATGAGGTTCAGGGGCTTGAAGATCTTGCCACAACGCTGCGGGATGGTGTCAGCGGCACGCTGCGCATGGGCAGTTCACTGACGATAGGCCCCTACTTTCTGCCCTCCATGCTGCGCGATCTTCACGCCGCTCATCCCGATATCCTGCTCCATATCCGCGAGGGGACACCCGCCGATCTGGAAGTGGAGCTCCTTTCGGGCCTCCACGATGTGATCCTCACACAAATGCCTGTGCGCAGCGCCGATGTGAAAACCGCCGTTCTTTTCCGCGAGCCTTTACTCCTCGTCGTGCCCGCACATCATGCCCTTGCGCAAAAGGAAGCCATCAACCGTCACGATCTTGCCGGGCTGCGTGTGCTCACACTCGGGCCGAAATACGCGCTCAACGAGCAGGTGCGCGCCATCTGCCACGATACGGGTGCTACTCTGCTCGAACACTACGAAGGCACCAGTCTCGATGGCCTCCGCCAGATGGTCGCCATGGAGATGGGCGTCGCCCTGATGCCCGCGCTTTACGTCGCCTCCGAAGTCACGGAGCGCGACCCCTCCGTCACGGCGCTGCCCTTCCAAAGCCGCTCCCACCACCGAACCCTCGGCCTCGCATGGCGCAAATCCTCAGGCCGCATTGCAACGCTTGAGCTGCTGGAAAAAGCGTTCCGCGCTTCCATAGCAACAGCCTTCACGGGAACGCTGATCGGGATGGGCTGAGGTCATGAAGCCTGCCTCTGCCTGAGAACAATTCAGAGCCGTGCGGTGGAAAGGCATTCATGCTATGATAAACCGTTTTTTGGAGGTTTTCAGATGGTTCATTTGTCCACTCTTCTGGTTTTCTGCTGTCTTTTTATAGTCGTCGCACAGACGTCCATGGCTAACCCTCTGTTTGGCGGTGTCATCAGAAAAGCTCTCGATGGTGCAGAGCGGTCTGTAGATGATGCAGCAGAGCTGGCTTTGAGAAGTGGTCGATCTGCTGCCGCAACTGGTGCTGAGCAGGCTGTACGCCAGCAAGTGGACATAGAAGATCTAGCCAAATTGCTGAAAGGGAGTCCTCCAGACGTAAGACGCAGCGCTTTGCTGAACGCAAATCCGAATTTGTTGATTGATAACCCAAAGCTGGCTACTGCGCTTGGCCTCGAAGAAGTCCTGAGAGCCAATCCAAGGATCCTAAAGGAGATTCTTCCCAGCCAATCGCAAGTCGAGTTCTGGACGTCAGAGCAAATTGTAATGCGCTACGCGAACATCGCATCAAAGGAGGCGGCAAAGCCCTCGCCTGCTTTTCGTTTGGATATCGGGACCGGCAAACTTACCTTGATTGAGCCGGTTCGATTTGGGGGCATCGAGTATACTGGCATTAAACTAAATCTATATCATGCAACCGGCGTGCTGGCAGGTGCATGCGTTGTGTATGAAACATGTCGAGCAGCGGTTATCGATTTGGGAGCAATGGCCTTACTTGAGGCCGCAGCTAACCTTGAAGATTGAGATGCGTCTGATGGTTTCGCGTCTGCCAAAGCATCCATTCGCACATACCTAATAAAGCCCGCAAAACCGCCTCGCATTTCTCATTCGGCCTCGAAAACGCTCTCAAATGCGGCACGCAAGGCAAGATCCACATCCGCCATCGTCACCGGCAGGCCGAGATCCACCAGCGATGTCACCCCGTAGCCCTCGATCCCGCAAGGCACGATCCCGTCATAATGCGTAAGGTCCGGCTCCACGTTCAGCGATATCCCGTGAAACGCCACCCAGCGCCGCACCCGCACACCAATAGCGGCAATCTTGTCTTCCGCAGGTGCGCCGTCTGGCCCCGGTGTCTTCTCGGGCCGCACCACCCACACACCGACACGCCCCGCGCGCCGCGCGCCGGTTACGCCGAACGCGGCCAATGTGCGGATAATCCACTCTTCCAGCTGCCAGACATAAGCCCGCACATCGCGGCCACGGCGCCCGAGATCAAGCATCGCGTAAGCCACCCGCTGCCCGGGCCCATGATAGGTGTATTCACCGCCCCGCCGTGCCTCAAATACGGGGAAGCGATCCGGCTCCACCAGATCGGCGGCTTTCGCACTCGTACCGGCCGTATAAAGGGGAGGGTGCTCCAGCAACCAGATCTGCTCCGCCGCCGTGCCGCCGAGGATGCCCGCCACGCGGGCCTCCATTGCATCCAGTGCCTCCGGATAAGGCACCGGGCTCTTGCTGATCATCCAGTCCGGGCCGCTCATGATACGCCTCGCGCTCAGTTCGGCCCCTTATGCGCATCTCCGCCCGGCTGCGCAATCCATCCGCGATTCAGAGGCCTCCACGGTTCAGAGGTTAGAGACACGCTCCACAACCCTGTCCGAAAACGCGGGAAAGCCATCCATCTGGCTAAGTTCCGCCAAGCCCATTGCGCCGACAAGTGCAATAAATGTGAATGTGATCATGTTCATGGTAAATCTCCGATGGTTACTGAAGTCTTTCTACCCTTGCGTGCAACGCCCCTTCTGTTCTCTACGCAACAGGTCTCCGGATGACTGTGAAAAAAATCTCGCATCAACGCACTTTCCCCTCTTCCCTTCCTGAAATGCCTTCGCTAAACCCACGCTACCTTTTCGTGCGGTCGTGGCGGAATTGGTAGACGCGCAGCGTTGAGGTCGCTGTGGGGTAACTCCCGTGGAAGTTCGAGTCTTCTCGACCGCACCATTTCACATCCCGATGTGAAATCTTGCAAAACACTCAGAAATCTTGTGAATTCGTGGAATGGGCGCCGCTTGCCTGATCAGGGCCACCGGTCCGGGATTACACCACCATAACCGGCAGAGTTCTGTCGCAAATGAAGCTGCATCCCTTTGCCAAGTTTCTATTGATGTGGTTGGGTATCGAAATGCAAAAACAGTCTCACAGTTTCTCGGAGGGCAGGCCACTTGGCGAAGACGTTTGAAGGCTCGTTCACGCAGCAGGAACCGCTCTCGCAAAGCGCTGTTGATGCGGCGATTGCCGTTTTGCAAAGCGGGCGGCTGCATCGCTACAATCTTGCACCGGGCGAAGTGGGCGAGGTGGCGCAGCTGGAGGCCGAGTTTCGCGACTGGCAGGGCTGTGGCTACTGCCTGGCCGTTACCTCGGGCGGGCAGGCGATGCAGATCGCGTTGCGTGCGTGCGGCGTAACTCCGGGTGACGCAGTGCTCACCAATGCGTTCACGCTTGCCCCGGTGCCCGGCGCCATCGGTGCCGTGGGCGCGCGCCCCGTTCTTGTAGAGACAGACCAGAACCTGCGCCTCGATCTGGATGATCTGGAGCGAAAAATCAGAGCCTCGGACGCCCGGGTTCTCCTTGTCTCGCACATGCGCGGCCATCTCTGCGATATGGAGCGGCTGATGGCGATCTGCGATGCTGCAGGCGTTGCCGTGGTAGAAGATTGCGCCCACACGATGGGCGCGCGCTGGAACGGAACGCGCTCTGGCAATTTCGGCAAGGTTGCCTGCTTTTCCACGCAAACCTACAAGCACATGAACTCGGGCGAAGGCGGTTTTCTCACAACCGATGATGCAGATATCGCCGCCCGGGCAACCATCCTCTCGGGCAGCTACATGCTTTATGACCGCCACGGCGCAGGCCCTCCGGCCGATGCCTTTGCCGAGGCGCGGCTCGAGATGCCCAATTGCTCCGCCCGCATGGATGCGCTCCGCGCCGCAATTCTGAGGCCGCAACTCGCCACGCTGGACGAAAATGTCGCCCGCTGGAACGCGCGCTACCGCGTGCTGGAGCGTGGGCTTGCCGCGCAGAACATCCTCTCCGTGATAGAGCGACCCGGGGAGGAAAGCCCCGTCGGCTCCTCGATCCAGTTCCGCCTTACCGAATTCACGAAGGCCCAATGCCAGGCCCTGCTGGCCGCCACTGCCGCCCGTGGGGTGGAGCTGAAATGGTTCGGCAGCGTGGAACCCACAGGCTTCACATCGTCCCATCACAGCTGGCGCTATGTGAACGCCCAGACGCTTCCCGAAACGGACCGTATTCTGGCAACGCTTTTCGACATGCGCGTTCCTCTCACTTTTTCCGAAGCCGATTGCCAGCAGATAGCAGAGATAATCCGCGAAGCTGTGGCCGAAGTTGCGGCCTCTCCCGACACGATCCCCGCACCAGAAGCCGAGCAAGCGGTGGCCTGCGAATAGTCACACGGCCCGGTGCGCGCACGCACGACAGGCGCAAGGCCGGGCCGTTGGGAAAGCGATAGCTTTTCCAGAAAACACTTGAGCCACCAAAACCCTGCCACGCCTGCCGGTGAACTTGGCACTGAATGTCACAAACCGACCTAGATTGAAGAATTCGAGCATTAAAGCAGGATGCAGCGAAGGTGCTAAAGGAGCCCACCGGAGAAGTACTAAATTCTCGCTGCGAGCACACGCCGCCAAGGATCACGTCGCGTGTGTTCATCGTAGCCGCTTCAGGGTCTGCGCCCAGTTGCCCTTTGTTCTTCATCTCTAATATTGGTGTCCCTGCTGTTTCACCTTAATGTTGAAACGACAAACAATGGATGCACACTATGAGCAAACCCCTTTATCTGCTCGGAGCCGCACTGCTGTCCTGTGCGGTGACCGTTATCGCTTCAACCGCTTACTCGCAGGCCACCCCTGCGTTACAAGATTTAACGAAGTCAGGCGATGTCATACCACCGTCAAGAGCCGTTGTTCATCAGTGTGGCGGCCTTTTGAGGTTCAGGCTGAACTCATTGGACGATTTTGCACGGAATGGTCATCATAGCCTCACAGAGGATACTGAGCTTGTTCGCGCTATGTATGGCTATTTTCAGGGTCAAACCCAAGCGATGAAAATGCGTACAGGACTTGATTCAGAAGCTGCAAATTACGAAAGCGGCCTGATCATGATCGCCTACGCGCAGTTTTATCGCACAAGGTTTGTCAAAATGATGGAAAATGGCGATGACGACACGGTGTTCTTTCAGCTTTTCGAGGCGGATTTTGAAATTTGCGACGCGATTTTCAGCCATTATAATTAGGAGTGGCCCATGCTGCGCGATGCACGAATGTTGAGCGATTCAGCCTGAAATCAGTTTCCAAATGACCTAATACGACCGCCACGACCTTTCTCTCAGTCCAGCATTTGCCTACCTCAACTGATTAAGTCGGTGTGAGCGTCGTATCTGACAACCGCGTTGGGTTCTTCCTGCATCAGCACCCGAAGCCCATATCAGCGGCACATTACCGGGGCAAACGTGCGTCCAGCTATGGCAAGCCAAAAGATCACTTTTGTCCGTTTATCAGCTACCGATGGGCCTCGCGAATTGCGTCTTCGTGTAGCTTGTTTCGCACCATTCGGACGGTGTCATACAGTGTCAAATTCAGATAGCGGGAAGTATTTGGTGCGTCGTCACCATGATTGCCGCCAAACGAGACATGCAAGATCCCCGAACACTTGGTCGGATCGGCGTTGTTGGTGTCATTAATTTTCCACCAAAGTGCATCATCTGGCGAAGCACTGAAGCCGCATGTTTCTTCAAAACCGCGCGTGGACAGGCGACCGTCTGCAATCAACCAATACATAAAGACGGCAGCATCAGTCTGAACTTCGACACTCGGCGTGCCAAAGCGGTCAATCACGCCATCGCGCAGCCGATCCATATCTGGCTCTGGTGTCTCCTGATCAGCGAAAAAATATCTAATATCAATGTGTTCGACAGTATGCCGGGTTGACGGCGTACCCAAATGCAATACGACATCAACCTTGCTTTCAGATCGCGCACCGATGGCGCGGTGCATCCCCGCGAAATGGATTGTATGCGCATACTCATATTCATGTGGAATAGGAGAAGCGAGCCGCTCTGAGCTTTCTTCTTCCAGAACGAGCTCCAACCCTTGTTCATACAAGGCGATGCAGGCAGTCACGCTCATCATGCCCGTTTTCACATCGATAAGACCGTTCAGCGCGTCCGGGTAATCGTTTTCCCAGTTCTCAAGCATATCGCCCGGCCAATCATCAGGTGTGGCAAACGAACTCATGCCAGATATTAACTGGCAGGGCACTGGCCCCCAATCACCATCCTTTGAACGAAGCTGTTCATATGCAAACCAGCCGAGCGGAACACATAACCCCAAAAAAAGACCAGCCTTCAATACCTTATTCATATGAGTCCCATTCAATTCCTTGAAAAACCTGGCTACCACAGCAAAGTCCTGATCAATAGCCAAAGTCCGCTTGCGTACAGCTTCCGCTCGCGAGGCACAAAGCGACGTCTTCAACTCTCAGATTTGCCACCGACAACATTATGCTTGATCCGCACAGGTCCGAAAAAACTGATAATTGCCCGGTCGATGCTGCGCGATCAAACACGACCAGATAGGGCACACCGACAATCGGATGGCCAAGGCCATTGCACCAGAGTTCATGGGTACATCCAATGCTGATAACAGACGTTGCTGGATCGGTTGGAATGACGCCACCTTCGGCAAACATAACGCCTTGGAATTCAAATTCAGACGTCCCTGCATCCAATGTACCTGCCGCAAGACTGCGCAAATCCGCCCCGGCCGAGAACGCGCCGTAACCAACAACCACTTCGTCGGGCGCTAGCCTTGTTTCGTTTAAAATCGGAACAGGGTCTGGCAAAGGAGCGCAGGACAGCGCCGTCGCCCGCACCGGGGCCAACAGAGCAATCGACACCATAGCGACAGCAGCAAAGGGTCTTGTCATGTTATACGTCCTTTTTGGGTTGCCCTAAGGTTGGACGGAATGGCTGGGGTATTCCTTGGGTGTTCGCGAAATTTCCTGCAACTTATATCAAAGGCGTTTCAAACCACGAAGTCTGACCAGGAATAGCTTTGAACGGCTTCTATGACGACCAAGCCGCAGCGCGGCAACAAGCTCGCCACGCTGCGAAGGAATGCCGCGTGAGCAACAGCTGCGTTTCACAATCTGACTGATGGCGACGACATATCTCAGGCGAATTGGGAAACGCCGGAGGTCGGGGCAGTGCACCGGCCCGCCCGCCGCCCGAAACCGACACTCCCGTCGCAAAGAGGCCAGCATGGCACTTCGCCTGACGGCACGCTTTGGGGATGCAGCAACTCGATTGGCAGCAGATCCTGATTGCCCGCACAATCGGTGCCGCGCGGGGTCGTGCCGCGCGAGGGTCCCCGCACTCCGTCTGATCATTCCTTCCATCAGACAGGAGCAAACCATGCCAGAAACAACCACAAGATCCCGCCCCGGCGGCCGCGCTGCCCGTCGTGCGCTCCGTGCGGCGCCCATCCCCGAGGCGCTTCGCCCCATTCAGCCGGGCATGTCAGGCGGGCGCTACAAACCGCTTACGGAGGATGAATGCACCCGCATCTACGAGGCAGCCCTCAAGGCGTTGGCAGAGATTGGCCTTGCTGATGCGCCGCCCTCAGGTGTGAAGCTGCTCATCGGGGCAGGGGCCATCGCCGGAGAGGACGGGCGCATCCGCTTCCCCCGCGCGCTGATCGAGGATGCGCTGGCCCGCACCACAAAGGATCTTGTCCTTCATGCCCGCGATCCCCGCTTCGATCTCGATCTTTCGGGCAGCCGTGTGCATTTCGGCACCGCAGGGGCCGCCGTACTGGTGGTGGAGGAGGGGCCGGAGCCTCACCTCCGCCCCTCCACCCTGGCCGATCTTCATAACGCCGCCCGCATCGTTCAACAGCTTGATAACGTACACTTCTTCCAGCGCACCATGGTCGCCCGCGATATCGAAGATCCGCTGGAGATGGATCTCAACACGCTCTATGCCTGCGTCTCCGGCACCACCAAGCATATCGGCACCTCGATCTCGGACCCGGCCAATGCCGGCTCCCTGATCGAGATGCTCCACCAGATCGCGAGCGGCGAGGCGGCGTGGCGGAAGCGCCCCTTCGTGCTCAACTCCAACTGCTTTGTCGTGCCGCCGATGAAGTTTGCCACCGAAAGCTGTGAGACGATGGAGGCCTGCATCCGCGCGGGCATGCCCATACTCCTCCTCTCGGCAGGGCAGGCAGGCGCCACGGCACCGGCACCGCTCGCCACCACCATCGTGCAGGCCACCGCCGAATGTCTTGCGGGCCTTGTCTATGTAAACGCAATCCGCCCGGGCCACCCCGCCATTTTCGGCACATGGCCCTTCGTGTCGGATTTGCGCACAGGCGCCATGTCGGGTGGCTCCGGCGAACAGGCGCTGCTTTCGGCGGCCTGCGGCCAGATGCACGCCTTTCTTGGCCTGCCGGGCGGGGCTGCGGCAGGCATCGCGGATGCCAAGACAGTGGATATGCAGGCCGGTTGGGAGCAGAGCATCTCCAACACGATGGCAGGTCTCTCCGGGCTCAACATGGTCTATGAGGCCGTAGGCATGCATGCCAGCCTTCTCGGCTTTTCTTTCGAGAGCCTTGTCCTCGGCAACGACATGCTCGGCCAGATCCAGCGCTGCATCAGGGGGGTGGAGGTGACGGAGGAAAGCCTCAGCCTCGAGACGATGCGCGCCGTCTGCATGGGCGGGCCGGGGCACTATCTGGGCCAGAATCAAACACTCAGCCTCATGCAGACCGAATATATCTACCCCGAACTTGCGGACCGCACGAGCCCCAAGGAATGGGAGGAACGGGGCAGGCCCAACCTGATTGAGACAGCCCGGACCCGCATAACAGAGCTGCTGGCCCGCCCGCCGGAAGCCGCACTTCCAGCCCAGTTGGATGCAACCCTGCGGGAGGCGTTCCCGATTTATCTCTGAAGCGGATCGGTATGATCGAACTCTGCATTTCAGGGGCCACTTTCGGGCCAGACAATCCGCGGCAGCAAACGCGGCTCCATGCCGCAAAACGCATATGATTGAGGCTGATTGCAAAGCACGATACCCTTTGCGCATTCGCAGCAAAGGCCTTTTTCCAATGTTCAAGACGCTTCTGAAAGCCGCACTATCCACATTTTTCGCCCTTCCAGCCGCCGCCACAACGCAGGAAGAGCTGTTCCAGATGATTCTGCAGGGAGATCTGCCGACACTGGAAGCAGCGCTCGATGCGGTCGATGATGAAGTGAAGGCGGGCATCCGACACCCGGACAGGCAGCGCGCCCTCTATGAACTCTTTTCCACCACGCATCCGGAAACCATCGCGCTGCTGGAAAGATGGCGTGCCGAATATCCCCGAAGCCGCCACGCGCGGGCAGGCTGGATGTGGCACAACCGTCATCTTGGCCTGATCATGCGCGGCGAAAGATCTGCCCGCTATACATCGCGCGAGGCGTTTGCCGGGTTTTACGGGCATGGTGGCATTGCCCTGGAAATGGCGCATCAGCTGATTGCGGAAGAGCCGGGCTTTCTTCCAGGATCGGATGGCATGTTCCGCCTGCTCGCAATGGGCGGGCCACGGCACGACGCCAATGGCTTTCTGGAAGATGTCTTTGAAGTCCGGCCCAATACAGGCACGCTGGATCGCTTTGTCGATGCCTTCACACCCAACTGGGGCGGAAGCTGGCACTTCATGCAGGAGGCCTGCCGCGCTTACGCCCCGCGTGTGCTGGACAGGGCGAACTACGATGGGGAGATCTGTATCGCGGAAGCCTTTCTCCGGCATCACTATACGCTCCGGCAGGTAAGCACCGGCCCGTTGGAGATTGCCGGGCGGCGCTTCAACGATCTTTCGCTGCGCGCGCAGGCGCATTTTGAAATCATGAACGGGGATGCCGGGAAAGCTGAAACGGCGATTGATGCCTATCGCGCAGCCCCCCATTCGCTGCAGATCGCGCGGGATCTGTTCAACCACTACAGCCAGACCTTTCGGATTGATCCTCAGAACAAAGAGCGGGCCTTGGAGCGAATGGCTGAGGAGAAATCCTTGCTGGAGGCCTTGCTGCGGTATGATCCCTATTTCCCGAGTCTTCTCCGCGAGATGGTTCAGGTGATTGAGAACATGGGCCACTATGAGATTTACGAACCCGGGCTCGCCATCAATTATCAGATATTCGAAGTGGTGCGGGACGCGGGTTTTGAGCCCGACCTTCTCAATGAAGCAAAGCCCGAAGACGTGTTGCCACCGGACCTCGCCGCAGAGGTTTCCGCCCTGTTCGAAAAGCAACGGGCGTTTCGGGATCGTTATGAGGCGGAGGTTTCGCAGCCCAAAGCAGAGCTGCAGACCCGCGCATACCGCTTCGGCAAAACCGATCCCGCCATCTGGCAGACGCGTGCGAATGAACTGATGAGAACCGAAAAGCTCGAAGACCTGCCGAAAATGCGGGACGCCCTGCGCGGGGCCGTTTACTTTTCGAACTATGAGCCCACGCAACTGCAATACATGTTCTATCAGAACATGAACCGGTTTGAGCGGATCACGGAGCGCTGGAACGATCAGCCCTTCTCCAGCGATCCGGCGTTTGAGGAGAGGGCTGAGACCCGCGCCTTTGCCTGCGAGGCGGCCTGGGCAGCCCGGCATCTCGATGCGATTTGCCCGGCGGGAAAGGACGGCCAGCGACCGTGCATGGCCTGGATGGCCAGATGGGAAGACTTTGAGGAGAAGAAGGAAAAGGTCTGGTCTTCGGGGCACTGCCTGTTCACGTTCTTCAAGCCCATGTCGCTTCTCTACGATGCCGCACCGCCGGACTGGCCCGAATAGCGTCTCTTCTGACCCCAAGGAGGCGCGTTCCGCGCCAAGTCTTTTCTCCCCATTTTTGCCTTCGGCAAAACCGGGGCCCGTGGCACCCTTGGCTGGCTATGCGCGCTATGGCAGTTCCAGTTTGAGGCGGAACGCTTCAGCCCGCGCGGCGTCTTCGTCTGCGGCCATCTCCGCCGTCACCACCGGTGTTGAAGCGCGGCTCGGGCAGGGGGACGGCGTCTCTGAGCAGCGCGAAGGGGGCTGTCTTGTGGGGGATGTGGTTGGCGGCCACGAAATGCTCCTGAAAGCGGGGCTCCACCGCAGTTTCCACTTTCTGGATCATGCCCACCGTCGTCTCGATCTCGCGCCGGGCGGCGGAATTGAGGAGCGCGATGCGCGCCCCTGTGCCCGCAGCGTTGCCGGCACTTGTCACCTTCTCGATCGGGCAATCGGGGATCATGCCCAGCACCATCGCGTGTTTGGGGCTGATATGTGCGCCGAAGGCACCCGCCAGCACCACGCGATCGACGACGTCCACATCAAGCTGATCCATCAGGAGGCGCGCACCAGCATAAAGCGCTGATTTTGCGAGCTGAATGGCCCGCACATCGCCCTGCGTTACCATGATTTTCGGCCCGCCGCCGGCGCTGCCATCATGGAGGAGGTAGGAATGCGTGCGGCCATCCTCCACCAACCGGGCCGAGCCCGTCTGCGCGGCGGAGCCGATCAGCCCGCCACCATCCACGAGCCCTGCGATCCGCATCTCGGCAATGGCCTCGATAATGCCGGAGCCACAGATACCGGTGATGCCCTGCGGCCCCACGGCCTCGGTAAATCCGGGCTCGTCGGACCATATCTCGCAGCCGATCACGCGAAAGCGCGGCTCCTTTGTTTCGCTGTCAATTTCAACGCGCTCGATCGCGCCGGGAGCCGCCCGCTGCCCTGCAGAAATCTGTGCGCCCTCAAAGGCAGGCCCCGTGGGCGAGGAACAGGCCAGCACCTTATCGCGGTTGCCGAGCAGGATCTCGGCATTCGTGCCAACATCGACGATCAGCACCAGATCATCGGACTGGTTGGGCGCTTCGCTCAAGGCCACGGCCGCTGCATCGGCCCCCACATGCCCTGCGATACAGGGCAGAATATACACCCGCGCATCCGGGTGCAGCGCCAGTTCCAGCTCCGCTGCCCACATCGTCAACGCACCGGATGTGGCCAGCGCGAAGGGTGCCTGGCCGAGCTCCACGGGATCGATCCCGAGCAGAAGATGATGCATCACCGGGTTGGCGACGAACACCGCTTCCAGGATCAACTGCGGATCAATCCGCGCCTCCGCCGCGATCTGGCCCACCAGCGCATTCATCGCCTCGCGCACCACCTTCGTCATCTCGCTATGCCCGCCGGGGTTCATCATCGAATAGCTCACCCGGCTCATCAGATCCTCGCCAAAGCGGATCTGCGGGTTCATCAGCCCGGCAGAAGCCACCACCTCGCCCGATTGCAGATCGCACAAATGCCCGGCAATAGTGGTGGAGCCGAGATCCACCGCCAGCCCGTAGATCGTGCCCTCATAATAGCCGGGCCACACATGCACGATCCGCGCAGGCCCAAGACCATCGCCGTGGTACACAGCGCATGTCACCTTCCACGCGCCTTTGCGCAGTGCTGGCTGCAGCATCTGCAAGCTACGCAGATCCCCTTCCACATGCGCCAGCCCCCACTGCGCCACAAGCGCTTCCACCAGCCGCTCCAGATCGCCCAAGGGGGCGTGCATGTCCGGCTCCTCAACCTCGACGTAGTAAAGCCGCGTTGCCGGATCCATCACGATATCGCGGGCCTCGGCGCGCTTTCGCACCACCTGCTTGTGCACCTGGCTTTCGGGCGGCACGTCGATCACTACATCGCCCTCTACCTTGGCCTGGCAGCCGAGCCTGCGCCCATCGATCAGCCCGCGCTTGGATTTGTAACGCTCCTCCACAGCATTCCATGGGCTCAGCGCTTCAGGAGATACCGTCACCCCATGCTTGGGAAATTCGCCAAAAGAAGGCGTGATCTGGCATTTGGAGCAGATCCCACGCCCGCCGCACACACTATCCAGATCCACGCCCAACTGCCGCGCGGCGGTCAGGATCGGCGTGCCCACGGCAAAGTTCCCGCGCTTGCCGGAAGGGGTAAAAATCACCAATGGGTCGCTCATGCCGCTTTGCCTCTTCTTTTCTCCGAACATACTGCGCAGAGAAAGATTTAAAAGCCGCGAAACGCCGCCTCATGTCGCATTCACGGCGAGCCAGTCAAGAGCAGTGTCTGTCACATCATCCGCGGGATGCAGCATTTCCACCCGTAGATCACGCACTGTCAAATCATCCACCCCGCCAAATTGCACGAGCGTGGAAATCAGCGAAAGCGTTGCCTCACCCGCCTTGAAGCGCAGCGGCACGAAGGGCGGCAGCGTCTCTTCGTGCCGGGCAAACCCGTAGCTTTCCAAAACCGCTGCCATCTCATCGAGCTTCGTAATTCCGCCCGCATCCCGGCTCTCTGCCCGCAGCCGCGTGGCGGTGATCGTGGCTATCTCCTCCCAGTTCTCGAACATTTCGGCACCCTGCGTCAGCACCTCCAGCATGGAACGTCCCTGCATCAGCCCGATGGAGCCAAAGAGCCGCGCCGCGCTCCGGTTCACCAGCAGGATCGTCCAGTCCGCATCCAGCACGAAGGCCGGATAAGGCTCGTGCTGGCGCATCATCCGCTTTACCGCCTCCCAAACAGGCGCAAGAGCGGCATCGGAAAGGGCGTGGGCGGAATGCACCGGGGCAAACCCCGCAGCCTCCAATACGTGGTTTCGCTGGGAAGGAGCCAGCGCAAGAGCATCGGCAAAATTCAGCACCATGCCCCGGCTCGGCCGTGCGCGGCCTGTCTCCAGAAACGAAATGTGGCGCGTGGAAACCCCGGCTTCCAGCGCCAGATCCAGCTGGCTCATCCGGCGCGCTTTGCGGCCGTCTCTCAACAAGGTAGCGAATTCCATTACCTGCCTCCTCAATCTCCGAAATCTGCCAAACTGCAGATCCGAATACCATTACCTCCAAGGTAATTGTTTCCGTTACCTCACCGCCCGCATGGTGCCCGCGAACCGCAACAGCACTGAAAGGACGGAAATTATGCACTCCCAAACCCATACCGAACCGGTACCAAACCCAGCTTTGGCTTCAGTTCAGTTTTACTTAACTGGCGCAAGCGTCGCGACAATCGCATTCGGCCTTCTCATCGCGGCTTCCGCATGGCCCCCGGGCGCGGTTCTGATGGAGCCGATGGCGGACCTTATTCTCTGGGACAGCGCTGCCGATTTCACCGCGCGGGAAACCCGCCTGATGGCCGCCATCTCGGGTGGTACGCTCACCGGCTGGGGCATAATGATCCTGCTTCTTGCCCGCACGGGCCTCGCCACGGCACCGGTGGGCATTGGCCGCATCATTCTGATCAGCATCCTCAGCTGGTTCACTGTCGATAGCCTCGCATCTCTGGCAGCGGGTGCGCCTCTTAACGTACTGGGAAACATTGCTTTTCTGCTGGCCTTCGGCATTCCCGCCTACAGGCTTGTTACAGGCACGGCACAGACAGGTGATTTGGCAAAGCCCTGATCTTGTGCTGAGATAAGGGAGAAACCTCAGGACAGGAGCCACAATGCACCGCATCCTCGCAGCCCTTATCGCCCTTCTTGTCGCGGCCCCTCTCGTGGCCCAGACCCTCACCCCGTTGTCAGAGCCGGATGAGGCTCTGCCCGAAGGCACACTGATCATAGATATCCGTGCGCCAAAGGATTTTGCCACGGGCCACATGCCCGGCGCTGTCAACGCGCCCTATGGCAAGTGGCGGGGGCCAAAGAATAATCCGGGTCGCGTGCCAGCAGCGGAGGATCTTCAGGCGCTTCTTCAGGGGATCGGTGCCATGATGGGGCAGGGCATCCTCGTGGTACACGAAGGCAAAAGTGCAACCGATTTTGGCGCGGCCGCCCGTGTATACTGGACGCTTAAATCCGCTGGTTTCTCCGATCTTTCCATCCTCAATGGCGGCTACACTGCCTGGGTTGGTACGGGCGGTGATCCTGAAAAGCTGGCCGAAGCACCGGTGAAATCGGACGTGCAAATCACCCTTGCATCCGATTGGCTGATGGACAGAGACGGCGTGAAGGATGTGGTCCTGGGCGCGTCGGAAGCTGTGTTGCTGGACGCGCGACCCCTTGAATTCTTTGAAGGAAACAAGAAACATCCTGCCGCCCAAACGGCTGGCACGCTGGAAGGCGCACTCAACCTGGTTCACTCCACATGGTTCAAGGGCAACTCGCCCAGAATGGACGCACCTGCGGCAATGATCACCGAAATCCGCGCAATTGCAGGAGAGAACTCAGGCAAGCCCCTCGTCAGCTTCTGCAACACCGGCCACTGGGCCGCCACCAACTGGTTCGTCGCCTCCGAGATCGCGGGGATCGAAAACGTGAAGCTCTATCCCGAGAGCATGGTCGGATGGACGCTGCTCGGAAATGCTGTCACCAATGGTGGATAATCCATCTCGTGCGGTGGGCGCAGAGCGCCCACCCTACCACGGGCTGTGGGCCGCAGTATTCAATGGCTCTTAACTGTTCTCTGAGATCCTGTGCGCAGAGAGATGCGCGTCTTGCGGTTCACACAAGGAAAACTGAGCCGAACTAGCCGCGCCGCCGCCGACGCCCCTCCCGCGCTCCCCGAGCGCCCGCTGCAACCTCACCTTCCGCAACAGGCGGTTTGTTGTGCTTGATCCATTCGGAGCCATGCGGATCATTGTTCATCAGGAAGTTGGCCGCGCGGATCGCCTCCATCTCCTGAGGCCGCACCGGGTTCATAATTGCCGAGGTCATGCCGGATGCAATCGCCATCGGCAAAAACGCCGCATTGATCCCATGGCGGTTCGGCAGCCCAAAGGAGACATTCGAGGCCCCGCAGGTTGTGTTGACCCCAAGCTCGGCGCGCAATTTCCGCACCAGTTCAAACACTTGCAGCCCGGCCGTCGCCATTGCCCCTACGGGCATTACCAGAGGGTCCACCACGATGTCATGGGCTGGAATGCCAAAATCCGCGGCCCGCTCCACAATCTTCTTGGCAACCGCGAACCGCACGTCCGGGTCTTCCGATATGCCCGTATCGTCATTCGAAATCGCCACCACCGGCACATTGTATTTCTTGACCAGCGGCAGGACGATCTCCAGCCGTTCCTCCTCACCCGTCACGGAGTTGAGAAGTGGTCGCCCCTCGCAGGCCTCAAGGCCGTTTTCCAGCGCGCCGGGCACCGAACTGTCGATACAAAGCGGCACATCCACCACCGCCTGAACCCTTTTTATCAGCTCTCTCATCAATGGAGGCTCGACGAAATTGTTGTCCGCATACCGTGCATCTTCGGCCATCTTGTTGGCAAAAACGGCCCCGGAGTTCACGTCCAGCATGGTGGCACCACACGCCACCTGCTCAATCGCATCCTTCTCGACAGTTGTGAAATCGCCCATCTCCAGTTCTGCCGCCAGCTTCTTTCGCCCTGTGGGGTTGATCCGCTCCCCGATCACGCAGAAGGGCTGATCGAAGCCGATGATTGCGGTCTTCGATTTGGATTCGACGATTGTTCTTGTCATTTTATGCTTTCTTTTCAGCCCTGTGCGGCCATGCGGCGCCGCTGTGCGCCAAACTCATCCATGAACTCGGCTGATCTGGTGATACCCCCCAGCGGGAAGACATGCACGTTCTCAATGTTGAAATCCGGGTTTTGCGCCTTGTGCTCGGCAAGATCGCGCAGAAAACTTTCAGGTGTAAACGGCAGCATCAGCTTCGTCAGATCCGCCGCCCGCCGTTGCAGAACCCGCAGCGAAGGCCCAACCCCGCAAGCCATCGCAAACTTGATCATCGTTTGCAGTTTCGCGGGCCCCGCGACTCCAATATGCACGGGCAATGTGATGCCTTCCTTTTGCAGCTTGTTCGCCCAGTCGATCACTGGTTTCGCCTCGAAGCAGAACTGCGTGGCAATCGCCATTTTTGCATCCGTCCGGCTCTGAAAGTCATTCTTCCAGCGCAGCGCTTTCATCACCTGAGTATCATCCCCAGAAGGATCAATATCCCTGTTTCCCTCCGGATGCCCGCCCACATGGATGCGCTCAAACTCGTGCGCATCGAAGAGCCCGGTTTCCATCAGTTGCATACTGTCGGAGAAATCTCCCTGAGGTTCGGAAACGCCACCGGCCAGAAGCAATGCCTGCCGCACACCTACGTCCTTGTAGGCCTTGATCCAGCTTTCCAGAACGGCTTGATTCTTGATGATCCGCGCGGGAAAATGCGGCATTACGGGGAAGCCTTCCTCCACCAGTCGCGCCGCCGTTGATACCATCTCCTCGATCGGAGTGCCGTCAATATGCGCCACGTAAACCCGCGTGCCGCTTGGAAGAATGGTCCTAAAATCTTCGATCTTTGCTGCTGTTCGCGGCATCACCTCAATGGAGAAGCCTTCGAGAAATGAGGGCATCGCACCTGTCTCTACGGGCTTCGGGCTCTGGGCCTTTCGGCCGAATGGGATAATCGAAGCCATGCGCTCACTCCACGTCAATTACAGGACCCCCAATCAGGAATTGGCCCAACCATCATTTGCGATCAACTGCTTGATCTTCTCCGAGTCGTACGCGCCCTCCAGCCGCGCGGCTTCCGCCTTTGCGACATCCGGTGCGTCACCTTCGACCTCATAGGGAGCTGCTTTGCGCCATTCTGAAAGATAGGCATCACTATCCTTTGCGCCAATCTTCATGGCGCACCGGTCGATCGCCTGCTCAAACCGCTCTGGCAGCGGTATCTTGGAGCCACGACGCCCCTTACCCACAATAACCTGAGCTGGGATATCACGCCAATATACGACCGTTACATCTGCCATGATTTCAAACTCCGCTTTCTCATCCCGCAGTATCGCCTTTACGTCAGCCAATCCGATCAAAACGCGACACGAGCTTTCTTGTTCGCGACCTTCTCACGAAGGCCTGAATTGGAAGTGAAGGCCTGAGATGTCAACTCAAATGCGTCGTTTTATAACATTGAACGGTCGGAAAATGTGCGTATAACAGCGTCAGCAAAACGCTTTGACGGTAGGAACCGACGCCATGACCCCATTTGATCAACCGGACGTTAAGCGCCGCTCGCTTTCTTTTGAGTTTTTTCCGCCGCAATCCACAGAGGCGACGCTGAAGCTCTGGCGCTCGGTGGAACGGCTTGCCCCTCTTGATCCGACTTTCGTTTCCGTAACTTACGGCGCCGGCGGCACGACTCGAGATCGTACCAAGGCTGCGATCAGGACTATCAGGGACAGAGCCGGCCTCAACGTGGCAGGCCACCTAACCTGTGTTGGTGCGAGCCGGGAGGAGACGCTTTCTGTTGCGTCTGATTATTCTGCGATTGGTGTGAAGCGCATCGTTGCTCTCAGGGGAGACCCGCCCAAGGGAGTGGACGCATTCACGCCTCACGAAGATGGATTTACGGGTGCTGTTGAGCTTGTTGAGGCTCTTGTGAACAAAGGCTTCGACATTGCCGTTGGCGCGTATCCGGAGCGGCACCCGGAAGCAAAAACTGATGAAGACGATATCGTCTCGCTCAAGGCAAAGGTGGATGCGGGAGCAAGTTCGGCAATCACTCAATTCTTTTTCGATCCAGAGATGTTTTTGCGGTTCCGTGATCGATGCGAGAAGGCTGGCATCAACGTTCCGATCCATCCGGGCATCCTGCCAGTCGAGGATTTTACACGGATGACCCGCTTTGCAGGTGCCTGCGGCACAACAGTGCCTACGTGGATGCACGATGCCTTTGGTCGGGCAGAAGATGAGGCATCCGCCACGCTGCTTGCAACTGCAATTGCGTCGGATCATTGCGATACATTGATGCGGGAAGGATGTGAGCATTTGCATTTCTATACTCTCAACAAACCCGATCTCACCTATGATGTCTGCCGTGCGCTGGGGTTCGCCACGGCGGATCTTACGATGGCGAGCAGTGTAGGTGCCGCCTGAACAGCCCTCTTCGGGCGAGGCATCTCACGGAATTGTCGCACACAAGCTTGCGCTGCTGTAACTGGCTGATGTAGCGTCACATCAAAGGCCGGGCCGATGGGGCTTGGCTCAAGATTTGGTTGTTCAAATGGCGCAGGATTCGTCTTTTTCTGCGCAGGATAGCATAATTCGCCCTCGCAAACGCGGGGGAAGGATGCCTGCGCAGTCGTCCGGCGCGCTCTATGCGGCGCTGGATCTGGGCACGAATTCGTGCCGCATGCTGATTGCGCGCCCCGAAGGCGCAAAATTTCGCATTGTTGATGCGTTCGCAAAGTCCGTGCGGCTTGGCTCGGATCTTGAACGAACGGGGTCTCTCTCCAGACCGTCTGCAGAGCGCACGATCCGGGCCTTGCAGGTTTGTGCCACTAAGCTGCGCAAGCTTGATGTACGCCACATGCGCCTAGTGGCAACAGAAGCCTGCAGGCGGGCGCGTAATGGGGCGAGCTTTCTCTCCCAGGTCGAGAAGCGCACAGGCCTGACGCTGGAGCTTATACCCCCCGATGAAGAGGCGCGTTTGGCCGTTATCTCCTGTGCGCCGCTCGTTACGGAAAATTCGGATCATGTTCTGGTTTTTGATATCGGCGGTGGCTCGACTGAGCTTGTATGGATCGACATTACCCATGTACCGCCTTCAGAGCGGGCGGCGGCAGTCATGCGGCTGCGCATGGAGAGGGATGCAAATGCGGTGGCAGGTGCCAAGCTGATCGACTTCATTTCAGTTCCGCTCGGCGTGGCAACGCTGCATGAGCGGTTTCACGATGTTGAGGACGAAAGCGCGCGTTTTGCGCTTATGTCATGGTACTTTGAGGAGCAACTTTCGAAATTTCGCCCTTACGAAGATCTCGATATGCTGGATGGCGTGAATGGATTTCAGATGATCGGAACGTCTGGCACCGTCACCACCGTTGCGGCTGCACATCTTGGCCTGAAGCGATATGACAGGCGGAAAGTGGACGGGATTACGCTGACCGAGGCGCAGATTGATACCGTCATTGCGCGCATGATCGCACAGGGTGCTGAAGGGCGGCGCAACGATCCCTCTATCGGGCGCGACAGAGCAGAGCTGATCATGTCAGGTGCCTCGATCCTGCAAACTCTACTGCGGATATGGCCAACCGACAAACTCGGCGTGGCGGATCGCGGTCTGCGTGAAGGGATGCTCTACTCGATGATGGAAGCGACCGGCGCATTTCATCCAGAGGTACCGCATGACGGAACGTAAAACGCCGAACCGCAACACATCGGGCCGAGGCCAGCGGGATCTGCGGGTCAGGGTCAAAACGGCCAAAGGTCGGAAACTCAGTTCGACCCTGTGGCTCGATAGGCAATTGAACGATCCTTATGTACAACGGGCCAAGCGGGAAGGGTTCCGCGGTCGTGCAGCTTTTAAGATACTGGAACTTGACGACAAGTTTCGCTTTCTTGTGCCGGGTGCGCGGGTGGTTGATCTCGGTGCAGCGCCCGGCGGCTGGGCACAGGTTGCCGTTGGGCGCATCAACTCCAATAGTGCCAAGAAGGGCAAGGCGGTTGGGCGCATCATCGGTGTGGACCTTCAGGAAATGGATCCGCTCGACGGTGCCGAGTTCCATGTGCTGGACTTTCTGGATGAAGGTGCGGACGGCAAGGTAAAGGAATGGCTCGGTGGTCCGGCTGATGTGGTGATGTCTGATATGGCGGCCTCTGCGTCAGGCCATAAGCAGACCGATCATTTGCGAATCATGGCACTAGTCGAGGCAGCTGCCCATTTTGCGTTTGATGTGCTAGATCCGGGTGGCACATTTGTTGCCAAGGTGCTGGCTGGCGGGGCTGAGGCGGATTTGCTGCAGCTTCTAAAGCAAAATTTCGAAAAGACGACCCATGTGAAGCCTCCCGCGAGCCGGGCTGACAGTTCCGAGAAATTCGTTGTTGCAACAGGCTTCAAGGGCGGAGCGCCTGGGCCTTAGCTCCGTTCCGCGTGATCAGCAAACCTGTGAAGATCAGCCCGAACGCTATGGCCATTCTGATCGTGAAAGCCTCATCCAGAAAGAGCACGCCGATCAGCCCTGCCCAGATCGGAATAATGTAGCCAACGACGGAGACAAAGACCGGACCGGACCGGCGCACCGTATGGAAGCGGAGAAGTTGTGCCAGCCCCGTTTGAATAAGGCCGAGAACAGCCAGTGCGAGAAGAGGGGCGCCTCCTGGCATGGATGATGGTAGCTGAATGAGAACGAACGGAATGATCAGAAGGGAAGCAATTGTCTGCGCGCCAATTGTGGCGGTAAGAAGCGGCATTTCCGGCATCTTGCGGATGAGAATGGCGGATAATGCGTAGGAAAAGCTTGCAGAAAGGCATGCGAGCTGCCCCCACAACTGTCCGGCTTTGCCCAGATCGCGAAACGCATCAAACCCCACGAGCCAGAGCAAGCCGCAGAGACCTATGATGAACCCGATCCACTTGCGGAGGGGAATGGCTTCGGCGAGGAGTATACGAGACAGGGCTAGGATAAAGAGAGGCCCGCCCGAGACATAGATTGCGGCGGTCGAACTGGGCACAGATTGTTGGCCCCATGCGAGGGCTGTGAAGGGAAACATCAGGCTGAACATTCCGAGCAGCCCGCACCAAACCCATTCCACGCGTCCGCTGGGAAGGCGCTCTTTAAAAACAAGAAGCGCTACTAAAATTGCCAGAAGTGAAAAGACGATACGCCCGCCTGCGATTACGACCGGAGAAAAGGCCTGGAGTGCGATCGTTGTGAGAAAAAAGGACGACCCCCAGATCAGGCTGAGCGCAAGAACGGCGCCGTAGGAAATCCAGTCGTTTTTCATGCGGCCCCTTTACGTCGGCAAAGCCCTATCGGCTTTTTGATGTGGATGACAGGCGCGGCTTGATCCCCTCCAATATGTCGCAGTAAGCACAAAGCCAGTGCAGTGGGAGTGGAACGCATGGCTTTAAAAACAATTCCCGGATTTGACCGGATCGGAGAGGAAAACGCGTTCGCGGTGCTGGCCCGTGCCAATGCGCTTGCGTCAGAAGGGCGGGACATCATCAACTTGGGAATAGGGCAACCGGATTTCCCGACGCCTGAGCATATCGTAGAAGCAGCCGTAAAGGCCCTGCGCGACGGACATCACGGATATACGGCTGCCACCGGCATTCCCGCATTGAGGGAAGCTGTTTGTGCCGATTTGGCACGCCGGCTTTGTGTGAACGTCCCGGCGGACAATGTGCTGATCGTACCGGGTGGCAAGGTGACGATGTTTCTGGCGATCCTCATGTTTGGCGAGCCGGGCGCGGAGATCCTTTACCCTGATCCGGGCTTTCCGATATACCGCTCCATGATCGAATTCACTGATGCCACACCCGTTCCCGTGCCGATCCGGGAAGAAAATGGGTTTGCGTTCTCTGCGGAAGAAACGCTTTCTCTTATCAATGAGAAAACGCGCCTTCTGATCGTGAATTCCCCGGCCAATCCGTGCGGTGGCGTGACGCCCCGGCGTGAGATCGAGGCCCTTGTGGCCGGGCTCTCAGCCTGGCCCGATCTCGCAGTGCTTTCCGATGAGATATACGGGCAGATGACCTATGGCGAGGCAGCGCATGTTTCGCTATTGGAGTTCGAGCAAGTGCGCGACCGGCTGATTTACCTTGATGGCTGGTCCAAAACCTACGCGATGACGGGGTGGCGTATGGGCTACTCTGTCTGGCCTGATGCCTTGTTTGATAAAGCCCGAAAAATGGCGGTTAATTCATGGTCTTGCGTGAATGCCCCAGCGCAATATGGCGCTATTGCAGCGCTGACGGGGCCACAGGACTGTGTGGCGGAGATGATGGCAGCGTTCGATGCGCGGCGGGCCGTTGTAGTTGATGGCCTGAATGCGATGGAAGGGGTGAGCTGCGTGATGCCAGAAGGTGCCTTTTATGCATTCCCGAATGTGGCGGATACGGGAATGGCCGCCAAGCAACTTGCTTCTGGCCTGCTGGAAGAGGCAGGCGTTGCAGTGATCGGGGGGCCTGATTTCGGGATCTTAGGTGAGGGTTACATTCGATTATCCTATGCAAACTCTCTTGAGAACATCGAGCGGGCTCTGGAGAAGTTCCGATCCTATCTGGATCGGCGCTAGATCATCCCCGCACCCTACTCAGGCAGCGCGGGGCGGGCGGGTGGGCGCGCTGCCTGAGCAGGGTGCCAGAATGATCTTGAAGGTATTCGCGGGCCAAGACTTCCTTTGATGTTGTGCATTGCAGCGCGCTTGCGTTAGAAGGCTGGTGGGCAGGTCGCCGTGTAAGGGCGAGCGGTGGCAGGCTCAGGAATTTCGCCCTGACGATGGAGCCGTCCATGAGCTTCCCTGATCGGCCGCAGCTTAAGCCTGCGCGTCCCGAATTCTCTTCCGGGCCTTGCCCGAAACACCCTAAATGGTCTCCCGATCGCATTGCTGCCAAAGCCTGGCTTGGCCGATCCCACCGTGCTTCTGGCCCGAAGGCCCAGCTGAAATCGGTTATCGATCGGTTGGCAAAGCTGCTGGAAGTGCCGGAGGGGTATCGGCTCGGTATCGTACCCGCATCCGATACCGGGGCCTATGAAATGGCCATGTGGTCCATGCTTGGTGCGCGGCCTGTTGATATGCTTGTCTGGGAAAGTTTTGGTGCCGGTTGGGCGACGGACGCTGTGAAGCAGTTGCAGCTCGAGGAGTGTCGGGTGCTTGAGGCGCCCTACGGCGCAGTGCCGGATCTTGGCTCTGTCCGCAAGGATGCCGATATCTGTTTTACCCAGAATGGCACGACATCTGGTGTGCGGATCCCTGATTTTGATTGGATCCCTGCGGATCGGGGCGGCCTTACGCTGGTAGATGCAACCTCCGCTGTTTTTGCTCAGCCCGTGGACTGGGCGAAGGTCGATGTGCTGACATTCTCCTGGCAGAAAGGCCTTGGTGGAGAAGGTGCCCACGGCGTGCTTGTATTGAGCCCGCGCGCAGTGGAACGGCTGGAAAGTTTTCAGCCCGTGCGGCCTTTGCCCAAGATCTTCCGGCTCACCAAAGGTGGCAAGCTTATCGAGGGAATTTTCTCCGGAGCCACGATCAACACGCCTTCGATGCTGGCCGTTGCTGATTGTGAGGACGCTTTGGATTGGGTGGAGGAGATTGGTGGCCTTCCGGCAATGCTTACGCGGGCGAAAGGCAATTTTGCAGCCTTGCAGAGTTGGGTGGACAGCGCTGCTTGGGTTGACAACCTGGTGGAATTAGCTGCGCTTCGGTCCAATACTTCCGTTTGCCTCAAAATCGTTGATCCCAGCGTCATGGCGTTGGATGAGGCGGGGCAGCGGGCCTTCACCAAACGTATGGTTTCCGCTTTGGAGGCTGAGGGCGCGGCTTTTGATATCGGCGGCTACCGCGATGCGCCGCCGGGGTTGCGGATCTGGTGCGGGGCGACGGTTGATACAGCCGATATCGAGGCGCTAACGCCTTGGTTGGACTGGGCTTTTGCCACCGCAAAGGCCGAGATGGCTCCCGCCTGATACACTCACTTGGGGCCGGATCCTGCCCGGTTCCCATTTTCCAATCTTTCGCACCGAGGTTGTGCCCTCGGTGATTGCTGATCTTAAGAAGGTTTTCAACATGCCTAAAGTTATCATTTCCGACAAACTCTCTGAAGCTGCAGTTCAGATTTTCCGCGATGCGGGCGTCCAAGTCGATTTTCAGCCAGATCTTGGAAAGGATCCTGCGCGTCTGGCCGAAATCATCGGAGAATATGATGGCCTTGCCATCCGCTCTGCCACCAAGGCGACCGCTGAGCTGATTGCCAAGGCGGATCGGCTGAAAGTGATCGGCCGGGCCGGGATTGGTGTTGATAACGTTGACATTTCTGCTGCCAGTGCAAAGGGGATCGTTGTGATGAACACGCCCTTCGGCAACTCCATTACCACAGCGGAGCACGCGATTGCGATGATGTTTGCTGTTGCGCGCCAGATCCCGGCGGCGGATGCCTCCACTCAGGCGGGGAAGTGGGAGAAATCCAGGTTCATGGGGTCCGAGATCACCGGGAAAACGCTTGGATTGGTCGGTGCGGGCAATATCGGTTCAGTGGTGGCAACCCGAGCTATTGGGCTGAAGATGAAGGTGATTGCGTATGATCCGTTTCTTAGTGTGGATCGCGCGAGAGAGTTGGGTGTCGAGAAAGTCGAGGCGCTGGAAGATGTTTTGGGGCGGGCAGATTTCATTACTCTGCATCTGCCAAAAACGGAAAAGACAGCCAATATTCTTTCGGCAGAGCGCGTGGCGGCGATCAAGCCCGGTGCGCGGCTTATCAATTGTGCGCGGGGCGGATTGGTGGATGAGAGGGCTGTTGCAGAGGCCCTGAAATCGGGCCAGTTGGCAGGCGCTGCTTTTGATGTGTTCGGCTCTGAGCCTGCGACTGATAATCCTCTATTTGGGTTGCCAAACGTAGTTTGTACACCACATCTGGGGGCCTCCACCCAGGAAGCGCAGGAGAATGTGGCGCTTCAGGTGGCGGAACAGATGTCCGATTATCTACTGAAGGGGGCTATCCAGAATGCGCTGAATGCGCCTTCTGTTTCGGCTGAGGAAGCGCCTATTCTGAAGCCTTGGATTGATCTTTGCGAGAAGCTGGGCAGCTTTGCGGGGCAGGTGACCGAGAGCCCGATCGAGGAGATCGAAATCGAGTATGTCGGGCGGGTTGGAGACCTGAACCAGAAGCCGCTGACATCGGCCTTGACGGCGGCGCTGCTGCGGCCGCTGGTGGGAGAAGGTGGGGTGAATATGGTCTCTGCGCCGATTGTGGCGCGGGAGAGAGGTGTAAAAATCTCGGAGACACGCAAGGATGCGCAGGGGGCCTTTGGATCATATGTGCGGCTTATCGTGACGACAGAGGCACAGGAACGCTCCGTTGCTGGTACAATATATAGTGACGGCCGGCCTCGGTTTATCCAGATCAAGGGGATCAACCTTGAAGCGGAACCTTCACCCCGGATGCTTTACACCACCAACACGGACGAGCCCGGCTATATCGGCGCGCTTGGAATGCTGCTTGGGCGGCTTGGGATCAACATCGCGACATTTGCGCTCGGCCGGGCGGCGCAGGGTGGGGAAGCCATTGCTCTTCTGGGTGTTGATGAGGACGTTACGGACGAGATGCTGGCCGAAATTAATGCTCTTTCACAGGTACGGCAGGTGAAAGCTCTGGCTTTTTGAGCCAGGGCCGGAACCGGCTTGGGGCGGTTTCGGCCCCTAATTTGGAAAGGCTGGATTTGGTATGGTTTCGGTACCGGTTTGGGAGTGCAAATTTCCCGAAGTCAGGGCCCTTTTGCTGATCTTTCGCGCCTGCGGCACGATATTTCACCTGACGTAACGGTTTTCGGAATGCGAAACCTGAAGCCGAAGAGTTGAGCGAGTGAGAGCCTTCCGGTGCTTCGCTGCATTGGCTTCTGCGCGTTGGTAAAAACCATCGCTGCCGCATTTTGCGCTTTCCGGCTTCCGGCCTTTCGCGTAGACCGAGCGCGGTTTAGCGGGAGAGCGGAATGGCCAATGTTGTTGTGATCGGTGCGCAGTGGGGCGACGAGGGCAAGGGTAAGATTGTTGATTGGCTGAGTGAGCGGGCGGATGTGATCGCGCGCTTTCAGGGCGGGCATAACGCGGGCCATACGCTGGTGATAGATGGCGAGGTGTTCAAGCTTTCGCTGCTGCCTTCAGGCATCGTGCGACCGGGCAAGCTTTCGGTGATCGGCAATGGTGTGGTGCTGGACCCCTGGGCTTTCGTGGAGGAAGTCGCGAAGTTGAAGGCGCAGGGTGTTGAGATCTCGCCCCGCAGCCTGATGGTGGCCGAGAATACGCCGCTGATCCTGCCGGTGCATGGTGAGTTGGACCGGGCGCGAGAGAGTGTGAACTCGGTTGCCAAGATCGGCACAACGGGGCGGGGGATTGGCCCGGCTTACGAAGATAAGGTGGGGCGGCGCGTGGTGCGGGTGGCTGATCTGGCCGATGCGGAGACACTGGATCTGCGGCTGGACCGGTTGCTTTTGCATCACGATGCCTTGCGTCGCGGCCTTGGGCTGGATGAGGTGGACAGGGCGGGGCTGAAGGCGGCCCTGCTGGAGGTGGCACCGACCATCCTGGAATATGCGGCACCTGTCTGGAAGGTGCTGGCGGAGCGGCGCAAAGCCGGGCAGCGGATCCTTTTTGAGGGGGCGCAGGGGGCCTTGCTCGACATCGATTTCGGGACGTATCCTTTTGTGACCTCCTCAAACACGATGGCAGGCATGGCGGCGACAGGTACGGGTATGGGGCCGGGAGCGGTTGATTTCACGCTTGGGATCGTGAAGGCCTATACAACGCGGGTGGGCGAGGGGCCTTTCCCGGCGGAACTGGATGATGCGGATGGGCAGCGGCTGGGCGAACGGGGGCATGAATTTGGCACCGTGACGGGGCGGAAGCGGCGTTGCGGCTGGTTCGACGCGGTGCTGGTGCGCCAGACTTGCACAACTTCGGGCGTGAACGGGATCGCTCTGACGAAGCTTGATGTGCTTGACGGATTCGAGGAATTGAAGATCTGTGTGGGCTATGATCTGGACGGAGTGGTAATCGACCATCTGCCGATTGCGGCAGCACTTCAGGCGCGGGCAAAGCCGATTTACGAAACGCTCCCTGGATGGAGCGAGACAACGGCGGGCGCGCGAAGCTGGGCGGACCTGCCTGCGGCGGCGATCAAGTATGTGCGACGGGTTGAGGAGCTGATTGACTGCCCCGTAGCGCTGCTTTCCACTTCGCCGGAGCGGGATGATACGATCCTCGTGCGGGATCCGTTTGCGGATTAGGCGCTCCGGCCCCGCATCCCTTCGGCCGGAGCGCCCGCCCGCCCACCCCGCACCGACCGAAGGGATGCGGGGCCGGAGGGGGTGGTAATGCCGCCCGAAGGACTTATCTGATCGGCTGTGGCTCTGAGGAGGTTTGACGAATGGCTCTTTCATACAAGGCACGACGGCGGTGGTCTCTCTTTGCACTGGTTGTTGGCCTTCCGGTTTACATCATTGTGGCCGTCAATCTTGTGGAGATGCTGGAGCGCCCGCCGATTCTTGTGGAACTTCTGATTTTCGTAGTGCTGGGTGTGATCTGGGCGTTACCGCTGAAGGCGATCTTTCTGGGGGTCGGCAGGCCGGACCCGGATGCAAAGCCGCAGCTCGCTCCCCATATGGATGAGAGAGCGGATAATGCTGCATCGGCAGCGGGCAAAACGGAGTAGGTATGAGACAGATTTTCAGGGTGGCTGCGGCATTGGCTGCCGTTGGGGCGGCGACGGCTGCCGGGGCGGAAGAAGTCGGCAGTGTAGACACGGCCTTCAAACTGCTTGGCGCGAACCACAAGATCGTTATCGAGGCGTTTGACGATCCGAAGGTGGCCGGGGTGAGTTGCTTTGTCTCGCGTGCCAAGACGGGCGGGATTTCCGGTTCGCTCGGGCTTGCCGAGAACACTTCCGATGCGTCGATTGCTTGCCGTCAGACCGGGCCGATTGCCGTGGCCGACGAGTTAAAGGACGGTGAGGAAGTGTTCGGACGGCGAAGTTCGGTGCTTTTCAAACGGCTGCAGGTGGTGCGGTTCTTTGACGAAACCCGTAACACGCTGGTATATCTCAGCTATTCGGACAAACTGATAGATGGCTCGCCGAAGAACTCTCTTTCCGCCGTGGTTATCCGGCCCTGGGCCGAAGGCTCCTGAAGTCAGAGAGGCTTGGCACTATCGGAGCGCGCTTCTGGGTGCGCATTCCGATTATCTGGCTTAATGCACGGTGCCTTATTGCACTTCCGGTTTTGATTGGTTCGCCAAACCCCTGCCACATCTTCGATGCTCTCGGGGGAATGGCGATGGGACGCTTCCGGGTGTTTGGGAAACGCCCTAACCTTCGTCTTCCGGATTGTCCCGATCATAGGCATCCATCTTGTCGATGAAGACCTTAGTTGCAGAATCCGAGAGGACGAAACGGCCATCATCCGCGCGGACAAGCCTGCCGCCGCGCATGAGTTTGCCGAAGGACTTGATGCGGGCCTCTGCAGTGAAGCTTTGATCTTCTCCTATCCTGTCTACCGTTCCCATGATTTCGTTGCGTGTGAAGGAGGCCTCTCCCTCGATCAGCATGATATAGGCGGCCGAAGCTTCCATCAGTTCGGGTAATGTACCTGCGCCCATGAGATGGGCGAAGCGGCGGGGGGACATGTCGTCTTCGTCCTCGAATTCGTCCTCGCCGATATTGAGCGCCACTGCACCGGTGTTGATAGGGCCACTGGTGATGCTTGCCTGAAGCTTGCTTGCGATCTCGTTGTCTCCGGTGGCGGCGACTTTGGCTGCAGCCGGTTTTGGAGTGGGTGCGGGCTCCGGTGCCCGGGTGGGAACGGGGGCTGGTGTCGGGGCGGGCGTTGCCTGAACCGGAGCGGGCGCAGGTGCAGGTGCTGGTGTGGCTGCCGGTTCTGCAGATGCGGCAGGCGCCTCTTCGCCTTCGCTGTTGCGGATGATGCGGAGGCGGCGCGCTGAGTTTTCTTCGGAACGTTCAGAGACGGTTTCTTCGATACCCTTCGGTTTTGCCGCGCTCTCATCTTCGGGTACCACGGAGAGAGGCTTGAGAACGGGTTCTTCCTGCGCAGGTTCTTCTCTTGGCGGTTCCTCCGCGGATTTGCGGCCGAGTGTGGGGATGCGAAGGCTGGAGAGGCCGGCTTTCAGGCCCGCGCCTGCAGGCTTCTCGGCCGGAGTTTCCTCCTTGGGCGCTTCTTCGCGGGAGGTTGTGCGCTTGAGCCTATCCAGTGTGCTGGAGACCTGGCTGAGCATCCCGCCTGAGGTGGCCTCACCCTTTTCCACGTCCGGTGCCTCAGCTGTGGCTGCCGCCGGTGGTACTGGCGGTGGGGCCGAAAGATCGGGATCGGCGTTGGGGGGTGTTTTGGGCTGGAGAGAAGCATCGAGCATCAGCGGCTCGGGGGCCGGTTCCGGAGCGATCGGGGTTCCGAGCACGAGGGGTTCCGGGGCGTCTTCTTCCTCAACGGGCTCTGGCTCGGGTTCGGCCTCTGTGGCAGCGACCGCATTGGCGAAGGCTGCCGCGTCTTCCTCTGTGGGTTCTTCCGGCTCCAAACTCTCTTCTTCGGCGCTCTGAGCTTCCTCAGGTGCCTCTTCTGCCTCCGCAGCTGCGGATTCGGCGAGAATGAACTCATCCGTATCGAAGGGCTCAATATCAGCTGGAGCTTCGGGTTTTTCCTTGGAGCTTGCCTCCTGTGCCAAGGTCGTTTCCAACTCGACGGCCTCCGGCTCATGGGCTGGCTCATCCGGCGCGTGCTCTGCAGGCATTTCCTCAGTCGTTTCTTCTGCGACGGAGGTTTCTTCCTGTGGAGTAGGCTCTTGGGGCATCGCTTCTTCCGCGACGACGGGTTCAGGTTCGGGCATCGCTTCAGGTTCAGATTCAGGCGTTGCTTCTGGTTCCTCTCCAACAGGGAGTGGAGCTGGGATGGACGCCTCTTCTGCCGCGACACCGTCCATGTTGCGGAGGGATACACCGCCCGGAATGGCGTTGGCCTTTACCTCGGCACCGCCCGATACCCTACGCAATGTTTGCACAAGCTCATCCATCGCGATCGAAGCATCGCCTTGCGCGAAGTCGGAATCTTCCTTGTGGCTCTCGAAAAAGTTCACAACCTTGCGCATGATCACGAATGGATTGTCAAAACCCTCCAATTCGCATTTGAAGTCTCCATAGGTGACTTTCAGAAGTCTTGCGTTCGAATTCTCTGCGTTGTCCATCCTGGCCGTGCCCTCGTACACCGTTGGTTCCCACCAAATTTCTCTCTTGGGATCCGCTTAATCCCTTACATCCAAATCATGATCGCTGATACACACACGAAACGCTATATTCAATTGACCGGATATCCAAGTTCCAGATGCAATCGCCCGCCGTTCGCTGTGACCATAAAGTAACCCTTGTCGGTGGCGGCCCCGTTTCCGCCGCTTGCCTTGCCGAGGCCCTGACCCGTGCGGAGACGCTGGTTGCGGCAGATGGCGGAGCGGACGCCGCCAAGGCATTGGGACAGATGCCAATTGCGATCATTGGTGATCTTGACTCGTTAAGTAATAGTGAAAGTTGGCGGAAATCGGGCATTTCCGTTCATCTTGTGGAGGATCAGAACAAGACCGATTTCGAGAAGTCGGTACTTGGTATTGATGCGCCGATGATCCTGGCTGTGGGCTTTCTTGGCGGGCGCTTTGACCATGCATTGGCGGTGATGAGCGTGCTTGTGGCTTATCCGAAACGCAGGATCATCGTGATTGGCGAGGAGGACATGGTGTTTCACTGCCCGGATGTCCTTACCTTGGACCTGCCGGTTGGCTGCCGGGTTTCCTTCTTTCCGATGGCGCCCGTGACCGGGGGTGAAAGCACAGGGCTGCGGTGGCCAATCGATGGGCTGGCCATGGTGCCGGGGGGGCAGATCGGCACATCCAACGAGAGTGTGGCGGAGCGGGTAACCGCCAGCTTTGATGGGGTTGGAACGCTGGTCATTCTGCCTCTGGAGTGCCTTGACGCGGCGATTGCAGCGCTGGAAGGCATCGGCTGAGATCCGCCCTTTCAGCAGGATGGCACGTTCACCGCGAGGCCGCCGAGTGATGTTTCCTTGTACTTTTCGTCCATGTCGCGGCCCGTTTCCGCCATTGTCTTGATGCAGGCATCAAGGCTGACAAGGTGTGTTCCGTCGCCGCGCAGGGCCAGCGATGCGGCAGAGACGGCCTTGATTGCGCCAAGCCCGTTGCGTTCGATACAGGGGGCCTGAACGAGGCCTTTGATCGGGTCGCAGGTCATGCCGAGATGGTGTTCGAGCGCGATTTCTGCTGCATTTTCCACTTGCTTCGGGGTGCCACCCAGCACGGCACAGAGCCCTGCGGCAGACATTGCGGCGGCGGAGCCGACCTCGCCCTGACATCCGACCTCTGCGCCGGAAATCGAGGCGTTGGATTTGAGCAGGCCGCCGATGGCTGCGGCTGTCAGCAGGAAATCGGGGATCCGGTCGCGCGTGGCGCCGGGGACATGGTCGAGATAGTAGCGGAGCGTCGCGGGCAGCACGCCTGCGGCACCGTTGGTCGGGGCCGTGACAACCTGGCCGCCCGCCGCATTCACCTCGTTCACGGCCATCGCGTAAGCAGAGATCCAATCGTTGATCGTGTGGGGGGCTGCGAGGTTCTGCCCGTGTTCGGCTTGCAGGGCTTCATGGATGGCCTTTGCGCGCCTGCGCACATTCAGCCCGCCGGGAAGGATGCCATCTTCTTCGAGGCCGCGATCTATGCAATCGGACATGACTTGCCAGAGACGGTCCAGGCCTTCCGAGAGGCCCTTGCCGTGGCCGGTCGCCATTTCGTTCGCCCGTTTCAGTGCGGCGATGCTGAGGCCCGTTTTGGCGGCCATCTCAAGCATCTCATCTGCGGAATGGAAGGGGTAGGGGATATCGTCGGTGGTGGATTCGGGCTCGGACGTGGCGAATTCGCGTTCGGTTTTGATGAAGCCACCGCCAACGGAATAATACGTCTCCTCCGCATAAAGATTGCCGGCGGCATCATAGGCGCGAAAGACGAGGCCATTGGTATGGCCAGGCAGCGGCGGGCCGTAATCGAAGATGATGTCTTCATCGGGCCGGAACGTAAGGGGTGCCAGTTTCTGCGGTGTGATGGTGCCGGATGTGCGGCACGCGGCTTCGGCGGCGGCAGCAGCCTTCGCGTCGAACGCATCGGGGCGAAAGCCACAAAGCCCGGCGATGACGGCCTTATCGGTGGCGTGGCCTTTGCCAGTGAAGGCGAGGGAGCCGTGGAGATGGCAGCGAAGGGCGGAGAGTTGGCCCGCGCCGGGGATGATATCCCTCCCTTCGCGAAGCAGATCGAGAAAGCGGGCGGCGGCCAGCATGGGGCCCATCGTATGGCTGGAGGACGGGCCGACGCCCACCTTGAAGATATCGAATATGCTGAGAAACATCGCTCGCGCCCTTCTGCCTACATGTCCCTGACGCTGCTATGCTATACGAATTCCGCGCGCAATCCGTTCTGCAGCGACGCTTTGATGTGCCCTGCGCGACGGGTGGGCAAAAACCCGCTCGCGGACGGGCCGGTTTCGGCCTATAAGCGGCGGAACGACTGACTCACTTCCGACCAAGACCGGAGATCCCCCTTATGCTTGACCGATTGTCGCCGCCGGATCGCGCGAAGCTGATATCCGCATATCATGCGATGCAGTTCGTGGAAGACGAGATGCGGGTGGGGCTTGGCACGGGATCAACCGCCTCATGGCTGGTGAAGCTGTTGGGGGCGGAGCGGCATGTGTTCGGGATGAACATTCAATGCGTATCCACGTCCAGCCAGACCGAGGAACTGGCCACGCGGATGGGCCTGCGGATGATGACCCTGGATCAGGCCGGATGGCTGGATCTGGTGATCGACGGAACAGATGAGTTCGATCCGCTTCTTTCGCTGATAAAGGGTGCGGGTGGTGCGCTGCTGCAGGAGAAGATCGTTGCCACGGCTTCGGACAGGATGGTGGTGATTGCCGACCCGACCAAGCAGGTGGAGCGGCTGGGAGCCTTTCCACTGCCCGTGGAGATCGTGCGGTTTGGGGCCGAAGTGACCAAGGGGCTAATCGAGGACAAGCTGGAAGGTCTGGATGTGGCTCGCCGGGCGACCCGCTGGCGCGGCAAGGATGGCAAGCAATATGTGACGGATGAGGGGCATTACCTTCTGGATCTGGAGCTTGGCGAGATCCGCGATGTCGATACCCTGTCTCAGACATTGCTTGAATTGCCGGGTGTGGTGGAGACGGGTCTTTTTCTGGATATTGCGGATACAGTTGTTGTGGGTGCGGCCTCGGGCGAGGCGCGGCTGATTTTTGGGGATGACCCGGAAATGCTGGTCGATATCGCGGACTCAGAGCATTTCGATACGTTGATGATGCGTTTGGACGAGGCTGGAGAGCTGGAATGAGTGACTTTGATTACGATCTCTTTGTGATCGGCGGCGGCTCCGGCGGAGTGCGGGCGGCGCGCTGGTCTGCCATGGCGGGTGCCAAGGTGGGGCTTTGCGAGGAGTATCGCTATGGCGGCACCTGCGTGATCCGGGGCTGTGTGCCGAAGAAACTCATGGTATTCGCCTCCTCCTTTTCCGAGGCGGCGGAGGATGCGGAGGGTTTTGGCTGGACGATGAGTGCGCGGAGCTTCGACTGGAACTGGTTCATTTCCAAGAAGGACAGCGAGATCGACCGGCTGGAAGAGATCTATGCCAAGAACCTTGAGGCGGCGGGTGTGGAGATCCGCAAGGCGCGGGGCGTGCTGAAGGACCCGCATACGGTGGAGCTTTCGACGGGCGATGTGGTGACAGCCAAGCATATTCTGGTGGCCACGGGCGGTGCGCCCTTTGCGCCGGAGGTGCCGGGGGTTGAGCATACCATCAGTTCAAACGAGATATTTCATCTGAAAGAGCAACCCAAGCGGATGCTGATTGTGGGCGGTGGTTACATTGCCTGCGAGTTTGCGGGCATCATGAACGGGCTGGGCACGAAGGTGACGCAGTTTTACCGAGGGGCGCAGATTTTGCGCGGTTTCGACGATGAGGTGCGAGGGCATATCGCCGAGGAGATGCGCAAGAAGGGAATTGATCTTCACGTGGGCCGCGATGTGATGAGCATCGAAAAGGTGGAGGGTGGGCTGAAGGTGAAATGCACCGATGGCACCTTCTCCGAGCATGATGTGATCCTCTATGCCACCGGGCGTAAGCCCTTGACGGCGGGCATGGGGCTGGAAGAACTGGGTGTGAAGCTGGACAGAAATGGTGCCATTGAAGTGGATCAGTTCAGCCAGACAGCGGTGCCTTCGATTTTTGCGGTTGGCGATGTGACGGACAGGGTGAACCTGACGCCTGTGGCCATCCGCGAAGGGATGGCGTTTGCTGAGACGGTGTTCAAGGCCAATCCGACACCCGTGGATCACGCGCTGATCCCCACAGCCGTGTTCACGCAGCCCGAGATCGGGACGATTGGCCTGAGCCAGGAAGAGGCGCGTGAGGATCACGAGATCGAGGTATATCGCTCCACGTTCCGGCCGATGTTCCACGCTTTTGCGGACCGAGACCAGCGGATGCTGATGAAGCTGATTGTGGACAAACCGACGCAGAAGGTGCTGGGTGTGCATATCGTGGGGCCTGCGGCGGGTGAGATGATCCAGATGGTGGGGATCGCTGTAAAAATGGGTGCGACCAAGCAGGACTTTGACCGCACAATGGCGGTGCACCCCACGGCGGCTGAAGAACTCGTGACCATGAGGGACCCGGTTCCGGGCTGAGTTTCGACGCTTGGATCTTGAATTATGTGCTGAGATCAACAGGTAATGGTTCAGCATGCGACATAACTAACAAAAGGGAACAACAGGCGAATGCCACATTCCAATAACTCGGGCGGCCCATGGGGCGGCGGCGGCGGCAAAAAGGGCGGAGGCGGCGGCGACGATGACGGCGGCCGCGGCCCTTGGGGCGGCAATGGTGGAGATGATCGCGGGCGCGGCGGAGGCGGCGGTGGCCGTGGGCCGGGCGGCGGCGGGCAGGGCCCCGATATCGACGAGATCGTGCGCAAGGGCCAGGAGCAACTGCGCGTTCTGATGGGCGGCCGCGGTGGCGGCGGCTCTGGCGGCGGCGGATTTGAGGGCATCGGCAAAGGCGGAGCTATTCTGATCGGGCTGGCGCTAATCGGTGCTTGGCTTTTGATTTCCTTTTATACCGTGAAGCCGCAGGAACGCTCGGTCGAGTTGTTCTTCGGAAGTTATTACAAGACCGGTCAGCCGGGGCTTAACTTCGCGCCATGGCCCGTTGTGACCCGCCAGATTGTGAACGTAACGGGGGAGCGGCCGGTACGCATCGGCTCTACCGGTCGCGGCACGGAAGGGCTGATGCTGACGGGTGATGAGAATGTGGTGGATATCGGGTTTGATGTGGTCTGGAACATTGCCAGTCCGCAGGATTACCTTTTCAATCTGCGTGATCCGGATACGACCATCGGTGACGTGGCGGAATCGGCAATGCGTGAGGTTATCAGCCGTTCCGACCTTGCACCTGTACTGAACAGGGACAGGGGCGCCATTGCAGACGAAGTGCAATCGCTGGTTCAGGATACGCTGGACAGCTACGGCGCAGGCGTGAACATTGTGCGTGTCAACTTTCAGGATGCAGACCCGCCCCAGCAGGTTATCGAAGCGTTTCTTGACGTTCAGGCGGCTGAGCAGGAGCGGACACGGCTTCAGAACCAGGCGGATGCGAACGCCAACCGTGCGCTTGCCGAAGCCCGTGGTCAATCTGCACAGCTTTTGCAGGAAGCAGAGGCATATCGTGCGCAGGTTGTGAACGAGGCAACAGGCGAAGCGAGCCGGTTTATTGCTGTTTACGATGAATATGCGAAAGCATCTGAAGTGACGCGCAAGCGGCTTTATCTGGAGACGATGGAGCGGGTTTTGGGCCGTGTGGACAAGATCATCATTGATGAAGGGGCCACCGGGGCCGGGCAGGGCGTAGTGCCTTATCTGCCTCTGAATGAGCTGCGTCGCAGTGCTACGGGAGGAGCCAGCCAATGAGCCGTCTCATGATTTTACTGGTTGTGCTGCTTCTGGCGCTGGTCACACTGATGTCCTCTATCTTCATCGTGGATGAGCGCCAGAAGGTGCTGGTGATGCAGTTTGGCCAGATCCGCGATGTCAAACAGAATCCGGGTGTCGCGTTCAAGGTGCCGTTTCTTCAGAACCTTGTGCGATATGACGACCGGATCCAATCTCTCGACACGCCCGAACAGGAAGTGACGCCGCTGGATGATCGCCGGCTGCGTGTGGATGCTTTTGCGCGGTGGCGGATCGACGATGTTGTGCGCTTCCGGGAGGCTGTTGAAGGGGACTTCGTGATTGCCGAGAACCGCCTCAGCACCATTCTGACGTCTCAGATAAGGGAAGTGCTCGGCTCTGTCAGCTCCAACGACATTCTTTCGGAAGACCGCGTGGGCCTGATGAACCGTATTCGCGATGCTGCGATCCTGAGGGCGCGCGCCTTCGGGGTGGAGGTGATCGATGTGCGGATCAAGCGAACGGAGCTGCCCGAGGCCAACCTTCAGGAGACCTTCCTGCGGATGGAAACGGAGCGTGCGCGGGAAGCGGAAGACGAGCGGGCGCGGGGCCGTGAGGCCGCGCAGCGTGTTGAGGCTCAGGCCAACAGAACGGCTGTGGAGCTGGTATCCGAAGCGCAGCGAGATAGTGATATCATACGCGGTGAGGCGGATGCCGCGCGAAACTCGATCTTTGCCGAGGCTTTTGGCCGTGATCCCGAGTTCTTCGCGTTCTATCGCTCGCTCAGTGCATATGAGGCCGCCTTGCAGGGTGGCAACTCGACGATGGTGATCTCTCCTGACAGCGAGTTCTTCGATTACCTGAAGTCGGATCAGGCGCAGCCTTCGCCTCGTGACAACTGAGGACATCATTTTCGGCCTCGCTTTCGTGGCCATTGTGGAGGGGCTGGTGCTTGCGCTGGCCCCTTCGCGTTTTGGAGAAATGCTGCGCAAGCTTGATGATATCCCGCTTGAGACGCGGCGGATGCTGGGGCTGAGCGTGGTTGCGTTTGGCATTCTTGTGCTGTGGTTTTTGCGCGCCTGACTTGCGGCGCTGGCGCAGTGCGCCTATTTCTGAACAAAAGGTGAGTGGTGAATTTGAGGGCGGGCCTTGCTTTGGCCGCCATTTCACCCATCATCAGGCGGGTTCGCCCGATGAGAGCGGTAGCGCAGGAGGATAGAGTTTGACCAAGGTAAAAGCCATCGCACGGAGCGTTCCCGACAGACGCCCTGCAGGTACGGCGTTCATGGTGTTGATCGGGGCGCTGGTGCTTGTGCTGACAACACCTGCGATATCGCGCGGGGCACCGGAGAGTTTTGCGGATCTGGCGCAGGAGCTGAGCCCTTCCGTCGTGAATATCACGACGACGACCACGGTAACGGCCTCGGCCGGGCCGCGCCCGATGATTCCGGAGGGATCACCGCTGGAGGATTTCTTCAACGATTTCATGGATCGTGGCGGCCCTAACCAGCGTGAGCGGCGCGGCTCGGCGCTCGGCTCCGGATTTGTGATCTCGGCTGATGGCTATATCGTGACGAACAACCACGTGATCGAAAGCGCCGACGAGATCATGATAGAGTTCTTCAATGGTGCCGGCGAGCTGCCGGCGGAACTGATCGGAACGGATCCGCGCACGGATATAGCACTACTGAAAGTGGACCCGGAGGCCCCTCTGCCATTTGTGGCCTTTGGCGACAGTGATGTGGCCCGTGTAGGCGACTGGGTTTTGGCGATCGGCAACCCGCTGGGGCAGGGGTTTTCGGTGAGTGCGGGGATCATCTCGGCGCGCAACCGCTCCTTGCAGGGCGCTTACGACGATTTCATCCAGACGGATGCAGCGATTAACCGCGGGAACTCGGGCGGGCCGCTCTTTAACATGGACGGTGAGGTGATCGGTGTGAACACGGCGATCCTCAGCCCCAATGGCGGCTCCATCGGGATCGGATTTTCCATGTCCGCCGCTGTGGTGACGCGCGTGGTCGAGCAGTTGCAGGAGTTCGGCGAGACGCGGCGCGGCTGGCTGGGCGTGAGTATTCAGAACCTCACACCGGATGTTTCCGAAGCGCTTGGCCTTGATAGCGAGGAAGGTGCCCTGGTGACGGATGTGCCCGACGGCCCGGCCAAGGAAGGCGGTATGCTTTCGGGCGACGTTATCCTGAGCTTCGATGGCAAGGACGTGGCCGATACGCGCGAGTTGGTGCGTATGGTTGGCGAAACGGACGTTGGCAAGACGGTGCGTGTGCTGGTCTTTCGCGAAGACGGAACACAGACATTGCGGGTGACGCTTGGCCGCCGTGAAAGCGCTGAGGCAGATGCTGGTGAGAGCGGCGATGAAGGTGTGGAAGCGCCAACCGATCTGGACGTTCTGGGCATGAGCCTTGCACCGCTGACGGATGATCTGCGCGAGCAGTTCGATATCGGTGAGAAGGAGCGCGGGGTTGTGATTGCCAGTGTGGAAGAGGGCAGTGAAGCGCATTCCAAGGGTATCCGTGCAGGAGACCTGATCACGGAGATCGGGCAGACCACCGTTGGCACGCCGAAGGATGTGTCGGACGGCTTCAAGGCTGCGGCGGAGGCAGGGCGAAAATCCGTGCTGCTTTTGATCCGCAAGGAAGGTCAGCCACGCTTTGTGGCGCTTTCGCCGGTGGAGTGACGTGGCTCTCTCTGGCCTTTGAGGTGAAACGCTGTGAATAAACCGGGGGCGCTGTCTTACGACCGCGCCCCCTCTTTCTGTTCTTAAAACGCGATACGATCCTCGATGGATGCGAAGCGTTGTAGCTTGGGGCCATCAGAACAGAAAATCCCCTGCGCCGAGATCGGCGATCTCAACGCCTTCGAGAAGGAGCCCGGCGCCCTGTTCGCCCCAATGGATGAAGGTGCCATCCTCATGGGTATGAAATGAGAGGGTATCCTGCTCCAGGCCGATGAAGCGCAATCTGTCTTCCCCGGCTTCGAAATCCGTGATGCGGTTCCAGCCCTGATGGTCTGCGCGGAAGATGAACACATCCGCGTCGTCACCGCCTGTGAGCTGGTCATTGCCCGGGCCTGCGATGAGCCTGTCTCTGCCTTCGCCGCCGCTGAGCACGTCGTGCCCCCGATTTCCGATGAGGATATCCGCGCCGCGCCCGCCTTCGATCCGGTCGTGCCCGTGGCCGCCTGCGAGCCTGTCTGATCCGTTGGAGGAGGTGAGCGTGTCGTTTCCGCGCCCGCCAAAGGCGCGGCTCTCATCCGACCATAGGCCGAGGATGATGGTATCGTCTCCGGCACCGCCCCGCAGGACGTTGTGGCCGCTGAGATCGGTGAGGGTATCATCGCCCCGGCCGCCGAAAAGCGCATCATCGGCCAGTGTGCCGGTAAGGTGATCGTCGCCATCCCGCCCATACATTTCCACCCGGCCGTAGATGGGCAGGATGGGGGTGAACGAGGTGAGGATATCGTTGCCGCTGCCACCGACAAAGCGAAAGCCCTCTGACTGGATGAGATCTTCGAGGTGATCCGCGAGATCGGCTTGCCACTGGCCCGCCTCGTTCTGCCAGTTGCTTCGATGTGCCGCCGACAGTGTGATGCCCGCGCCGAGATCGAGGGTGCCGATCACGTGCGTGCCGGTGGCATCTGTACGTGTATAGGTGATTTCCGTGACGCGGACGGGCGTGCGGAAGCCATCTTCCTCGGGGGCTGCATTGAGGAAATCGACGGAGAGCTGGATGGCGTGGGTGGGGTGGCGCAAGCTTTCGAGTGTCTGCCAGATGCCGCTTTCGGGATCCTGCTGAATGGTGCCCTCGATATTGGTGATGCTGCGCAGGAAGGCATAGGGTGCCATTTCGCGCCCCAATGGATCGAGTGTGTGAAATCCGGCGGATGTCGCTGTCAGTGTCGGCATGATAATCCCTCGTTTCGGCCCCATGTGGCACGGGTGGCCACGGGGCGAGAGATCTCACAGCTTTGTCTAAAATTCAAAGTATCTGTAAAGGTTTGGTTAACTTATCAAAGGGTTAACGGAAGGGTGTTTCTTCTTGCACAGAGGCTCCCGCCCCTTTCGAAGGGCACGCCCACCTGCCCACCCCGCGCCCTCCGAAAGGGGCGGGAGCCTCTGTGGGATGGTTTAGCGCCGGGTGAGGCCGCGCGCGTCATATGTATTGACCGGCTGGCCCATCTGCAGAGTTCCGGATTTGCCGGTGCCATCCTCCTGCCCGAAGGCGAGGCGATCAAGCATATCGGAGAGATCCTCTATTTTCTGGGCGATGATATGGACCACCTGGCCATCGCGCTGGAGGGGCCCCGTGACGCGGAGCAACCGGGCAGAGACCACGGCCTTGCGGAAGACGGCGTAGACCTTGGCCCAGACGACAATATTTATGATGCCGGTTTCATCCTCCAACGTGAGGAAGATGACGCCTTTGGCGGTGCCCGGGCGCTGGCGCACCATCACGAGGCCTGCCACGGTGACAAGAGCACCTGCTGCGGGAAGCTCCAGCATAGAGGCGGGCAGAGCATGGGGCGGGCGGGGCCAGGGCGCATCAAGACTGTGAGGAACATCATACATGAGAACAAAATAGGAACAATTGTGGGGGATGGCAAGTCTTGCCGTACTCTTGTGCTCGAGCAGGTTCTGATCTCTGCCAATCCGTGTCCAAGACACGCAGGGGTGGCTTCAAAAAGCCGGGAGGCCGACTTTATTTATCGGGCGGCGCGGTTTAGGACGGGTGGAACGCATGAAAAGAGAGCGAGACAGCGAATGGCCAAGATCACCTATATCGAGCACAACGGCACCGAACATGTGGTGGACGTGAAGACCGGGCTTTCCGTGATGGAAGGTGCGCGGGACAATAACATTCCGGGCATTGAGGCCGATTGCGGCGGGGCCTGTGCCTGCTCCACCTGCCATGTGTATGTGCATCCCGACTGGGTGGGTAAGCTGCCCGCCAAGGAAGCGATGGAAGAGGATATGCTCGATTTTGCGTGGCAGCCAGATGCGGAGCGTTCGCGCCTCACATGCCAGTTGAAGGTGAGTGATGCGCTGGAGGGGCTGGTGGTACAGATGCCAGAGAAGCAGATTTGATCAGGCGGGCGCTCTGGATTTTCGCAGTTTGGGTTTTGGCGGCGCCCGTTTGGGCCTGTGGGCCGGTGGCAGGGCAGGCGAATGACCCGGCGCTTGGGCGCTATGTGATCCCGGAACCCTGCTACCGGATGAGCGCTGTATTCGCGGCGCCGACCACGCGCTATCCGCATGGTGTGCTGGGCGATGACGTGGAATACGGTGCGTTGATCGTTGGGCTTGAGGGGCGCGAGGTGCGGGTGGATTTGCCCGAGGATCGCGTCTTTGAGGATATCGCACCCCGTATGGCAGATATGGATGGCGACGGTGCGCCCGAGATTATTGTTGTGGAAAGCGATGCGCGCCGCGGGGCTGCGCTTGTTGTGTATAAGGCCGAGTTTCCCGACCTGGGAGCGCCGAAGCTGAAGAGGCTGGCGGCGACGGAGCCGATCGGGACGCGGTTTCGGTGGTTGGCCCCTGCTGGGATTGCGGATTTCGATGGGGATGGGCGGATGGATATCGCCTATGTGGACAGGCCGCATCTGGCGAAGGTGCTGCGATTTGTGACGCCGGAGCGGGGCCGGTTGGTGGAGATCGCGGCGGCGCCTGGCTTTTCGAACCATCAGATTGGCGAGGCCTTTATCACGGGTGGTGTGCGTGTGTGTGGTGCCGGGCCAGAGGTGATCCTGGCAGATGCGGGCTGGGCGCGGATCATGGCGGTTCGATTGAGCGGTGCTGAGGTTCTGGCGCGGGATAACGGGGTGTTTTCGGGTGGCGAGAGTATTACGGGTGCGCTTTCCTGTTGAGGCATGCCCCGCCGCGCTCCGCTCCGGATGTGGCGCCCACCCGCCCGCCCCGCCACATCCGGAGCGGAGCGCGGCGGGGGCGGTTGGCATCAGAGGGCGCGCCAGCCGATATCCTTGCGCCAGAACGCGCCGTCCCACTTGATCGCATCAACTGTTTGATATGCACGATCCCGCGCGGCGCTGAGGCTTTCGGCGCGGGCCGTGGCAGCGAGAACGCGACCGCCCTGGTTCGTGATCTCACCAGCTTCGTTCAGGCCGGTGCCTGCGTGGAAGACCATCTGGTTTGACGTCTCTCCAATCCCCTCCAGGCCGGTGATGACAGCGCCCTTTTTATACGCGCTCGGGTAGCCGGATGACGCCATGACGACGGCGAGGGCATGATCATCGGCCCATTGCACGCGTGCTTCGGCCAGGTTGCCCTTGGCAGCTGCGAGCAGGAGATCGAGGATTTGTGCGCCGAGGCGCATCATCAGGGGTTGGCATTCGGGATCGCCGAAACGAACGTTGTATTCCACAAGGCTGGGCGCGCCATCCCGGATCATCAGGCCTGCGAAAAGGACGCCCTGAAAGGGTGTCCCACGACTGGCCATCTCTGCCAGTGTGGGCTCTATGATCTCTGTCATTGTGCGCTGGACCAGCGCGTCTGTCATGATCGGTGCCGGGGAGTAGGCGCCCATGCCGCCTGTATTGGGGCCCTCATCACCATCGAAGGCGCGTTTGTGATCCTGTGCTGTGCCGAGGGGGAGGGCGGTTTTGCCATCGGAGAGCACGAAGAAGGATGCTTCCTCGCCTTCGAGGAAGGCTTCGATCACCACTTCGGCACCGGATGCGCCAAAAACGCCTGCGAATATATCCTCCAGTGCCGTGTTTGCTGTGGCGAGATCCATCGCGACCGTGACGCCCTTGCCTGCGGCGAGGCCATCGGCCTTGATTACGATGGGAGCACCCTGTTCCGCCACATAGGCTTTCGCGGGAGCAAGTTGCGTGAAGCGGGCATAGGCGGCTGTGGGGGCGCCGGAGGCATCGCAAACCTCCTTGGTGAAGGCCTTTGAGGCTTCGAGCTGTGCGGCTGCCTTGCCGGGCCCGAAGGTGAGAAAGCCTGCGGCGCGAAGATCATCGGCCACACCTGCTGCGAGCGGGGCTTCGGGGCCGATCACCACGAAATCGATCTTATGTGCCTTTGCCGCGGCCACCACGGCTGCGCCATCCTCGATGTCGAGGGGGATGCAGGTGCCGATTTCGGCGATGCCTGGATTGCCCGGAGCTGCGATGATCCGATCGCATTTAGGGTTTTGCGCGATTGCCCAGGCGAGGCTGTGTTCGCGGGCGCCGCTGCCGAGTATCAGGATGTTCACAAATAGCCTCCGCTTTGCTAGCTTCGCACTGCTTAGGCAGATGTGGTGCAGAGGGCAAGCGTGCAGGATCCGGATTTGTGGCAGCGGCTTCAGGCTTTCGAATTCGATGCTGATGATGCTGAAAAACCCTTCTCAGCGAAGCTTGCGGAGGAAGAGAAGTGGACGGAGGCGCATGCGCGCAACGTTATCGAGGAATATCGGCGATTTCTCTATCTTGCTGCGATCAGTGGGGAGCAGGCGACGCCTTCGGAGGACATTGATCGGGCATGGCATATGCATCTGAGCTACACACGCTCCTATTGGGAAGCGCTTTGCGATGGTGTGCTGGGGCGTCGGTTGCATCATGAGCCGAGCAAAGGGCCGCGTGAGAAGCAGCGCTTTGCCAGGCAGTATCGGGCGACACGCGCGCTTTATGCAGATGAGTTCGGGATGCGGGCGCCGGGGCATATCTGGCAGGGCGAGAGCGAGATTATTGCGATGCGCTGGGGCGGGAATGTTGTCGGTTTGGCCGGTGTTGGCCTGATCGCGCTGTGGTTTCTTGAGGCTGCGGGACCGCTGAGCCGTTTCGGATATCCGATTCTGCTTGTTCTGGCTGTCGGTGGGGGCATCCTGTACATGCTGAACGCACCGCGCGGGCGGAGGAGCTCTGACAGCGCCGATTGCGGCGGCGGCGGCTGCGGCGGGGATTGAGCCATGAGCGATTTGTTTGAGGAACCGGAAGCCGGGGAGAACGCACCGGAATACACGGTGGCCGAGCTTTCGGGTGCTGTTAAGCGCACGGTGGAAGGTGCCTTTCAGCGTGTGCGCGTGCGGGGCGAACTGGGACGTGTCTCGCGACCTGCTTCGGGGCATCTTTACCTTGATCTGAAGGATGATCGCGCGGTGCTGGCGGGTGTGATCTGGAAGGGCACGGCCAACAAGCTAGCCATGCGGCCTGAAGAAGGCATGGAAGTGATTGCCACGGGGCGGCTGACGACCTTCCCGGGGCAGAGCCGGTACCAGATGGTGATCGAGGATATGGCGCCCGCCGGTGTGGGTGCTCTGATGGCGATGCTGGAAAAGCGCAAGGCTGCTTTGACGGCGGAGGGGCTTTTCGAGGCGGAGCGCAAACGTCCCTTGCCCTATTTGCCGGAAGTGATTGGCGTGGTGACGTCTCCTTCGGGGGCTGTGATCCGCGACATTCTGCACCGGTTGCGGGACAGGTTTCCACGCAAGGTGTTGCTCTGGGGGGTGCGGGTACAGGGGGAGGGTTCGGCGGCAGAGGTGACTGCGGCGATCCGAGGGTTCAACGCCTTGACGCCTGGAGGGGCCTTGCCTCGGCCTGATGTGCTGATCGTGGCGCGGGGAGGTGGCTCGTTGGAGGATCTTTGGGGATTTAACGAGGAGATCGTGGTGCGCGCGGCCGCAGAAAGCGCTATCCCGCTGATTTCTGCCGTGGGGCATGAGACGGATACGACACTGATTGACTTTGCCGCCGACAGGCGTGCGCCGACGCCCACTGCGGCGGCCGAGATGGCGGTGCCGGTGCGTGCGGATCTTATGGCGCATCTGGCAGCGCTGGAAGCGCGGCGGCAGCGGGCCTTTGCGCGGCTACTAGAGGAGCGGCGGCAGCGGTTGCGGGACCTGGCGCGCGCCTTGCCGCGGCTGGAAGCGGTGCTGGGGGAGAGGAGCCAGCGGTTCGATGCCTTGGTACCACGTCTGGATCTGGCGCTGGGGGCATTTGCGCAGAAAAAGCGGATTGCTCTGGTGACGGGTGCCGGAGGAAGGTTCGGACCAGGCCTTCTGGAGGGGAGCCTTGCACGACGGGGGGACCGGCTGGAAGAGCGCGGGCAGGCGCTGGCGCGGGGGCTTGGGCGGCAGATTGAGCGAGCGGGCGAGCGGCTGGCGCGGCTGCGGCTGGATGCGCGGATGATTGCTGTGCAGGTGGAACGCTCGAAGGAGCGGGCGATGCGGGCAGGCGGTGCGCTGGTGCGTACGGGGCAGGCGGAGATTGCGGCGCAGCGGGCACGGCTGGCTGCACTTGAGCGTGTGCGCCAGACGGTGGGGTACCGCGAGACGTTGAAACGGGGCTTTGCCGTGATCCGAGCCGGTGATGTAGCCGTGCCCACAGCGGGCATTGCGAGGGAGCACGCGCGGTTGGAGATCGAGTTTGCGGATGGAAGGCTGGATGTGGTGCCGGAGGACGCATCGGTATCGAAGCCAAAGGCCAAGGCTGCGAAGAAGACTGATGGCGGGCAGGGGAGCCTGTTCTAGAGTTTGTGGTAGGGTGGGCAATCTGCCCACCGTTTGGGCTGGTGGGCAGATTGCCCACCCTACCACTTCCAGTTATTTACGGTGCGAACTTGACCCCAAGATCGGGTGCGTTGCAGTTGAGCGCCTTGGTGTCCTCGCCTGCCAACCGCAACTCGCTGAGCGCACCGGCGGGTGTGCCATCGGTGCGGGCGTAGAAGTTTCCACCCCGCTCCGCGAAGATCCAGCATTGCGGGCTGAGCGGGGCGTTTTCGTAGACAAAGCAGATCGTATCGTTCACCGGGAACCAGCGCCCCTCGATACAGCTGCCATCCTCGTACTGCCATGTGCTCTGGCGGTCCTCATAGTAGCGCTCCACCCCGTAGGGTGCGCCATTCTGGGTGAAATAGAGCGTCTTGTCCTGTGACATCGCCTCAAACTCTTCGGGAGAAATAATTCGCTCTGCCGCGGCGGGCAGGGCGAGAGAGAGGAGGACTGCGAGAGCGCGAAAGATCATGGCTGGATCCTGAAGTGATGCGTTTCCGGTGCGTTGCAAAGCGTGTCGGAGCAGAGCTGAAGCGTGACCGCGATCTGGTCCTGCAGGTCTTCCAGGGGCAGGTCGAGATCGGTTTGCGGTGGGGAAAAGGGCGGGATATCCGCCTTCGCTCCCGTGAGCGCGAAGGGGTGTGCGCCTTTGGGAAGGGTGTCGCTGCCGAGATGCCAGCCCGACGTGCAGGTGAGCATGAGGCGCGGGCCTTCGGGCGTTCTGCGCAAGGCGAGACGGGCCGTGCCGCCCGCTGCCATCCGGTGGGGCTGGGTGGTGCCGTGATCAAGGTCGCGCGTGGCTTGAAGGCCAACAAGGCGCACGACGGGGAGTCCCGCGATGCCGCCGGACAGGGCGGTGCGAAGTTCCTGCGCGCGGATGCGGCGCTCCGGCTCTGGCGCGATGCGGTCCAATGCCGCGAGGAGTTCGAGTGCCGCGCTTTCTGCGGACGGCGTGGCGCCATCCTCACCTTCGAGCACCGGGCCAAGCGGCGTGCCGTCGCGGGCGAGGGCAAGGCGGCCGTCGGGCATGGTGAAGCGCGTGAGCGCTTCTGCGCAGAGCTGTTCCGCAAGGGGGAGAAAGCGCGCCTCTCCGGCTTCCGCAAGGGCTGCGGCCGCCTGGGCGAGCCAGATGTAATCGGAAAGGTTGCCCGCCTCCGCGCGATTGCCGCGCGCATGGACACGGGCGAGTGCGCCGTCTGTGAGGAGCCTGTCTGTAACGGCATCCAGCGCCGCGGTGGCCTGCGTGATCCAGCCGGGCCGGGCGAAAACAGTGCCAGCCTCGGCAAGGGCGCGGATCATGAGGCCGTTCCAGCCCGCGATGATCTTGTCATCCCGGATGGGGCGCGGGCGGGCCTCTCGCGCGATGCGGAGACGGTCGAGCAGAGGGTCGAGCGCTGTGTAGTCCAGCTGCGCAGCGAGATTGAGATGGGGAACGGGGCCAGCCTCCAACGTTGGCGGTTCCGCAAGACCGAGCGTTTCCGTTGCAAGCGCTGCGTCGGGGCCGAGAACTACCCTGGCCTGATCCGGAGACCAGCAATAGAAGGCGCCTTCCTCTCGTTTGCCGTCGGCGTCGAGACTGTCCGCATCCTCCGCCGTGTAGAAGGCGCCGTCGGGTGCTGTCATGTCGCGCGCGAGGTATGCGACAAGGCGTTCGGCGCTGCGCTGGTAGGCAGGGTCGCCAGTGATATGCAAAGCCTGTGTGAGGCATTGCAGCATAAGCGCCTGATTGTAGAGCATCTTTTCAAAATGCGGCGTGCGCCAGTTCACATCGACCGTGTAGCGGTGAAAGCCGCCGCCGATCTGATCATGAAGGCCGCCCGCCTGCATCTCGTCCAGTGTCTTGAGGGCCATCTGAAGCGCCGGGGCCGCGCCCGTGCGGCGCCAGTGGTCGAGCAGAAAGAGGATGTAGCCCTCATGCGGAAACTGCGTGCCGGTGGAAAAGCCGCCATGTGTCGCGTTGAACATCTGAGCGAGGTGGTCGAGTGCTGCTTGCGGTGCGTTTGCGAGTTCCGCGGGCGGCTCCGCGCGGGCGCTGGCGCGCTGGACACCCTCGGCCAGATTGGTCGCGAACGCATCGAGTTCCTTGCGGCCCTCGCCCGTCCAGGCGTTCGCGATGGCTTCCAGAAGTTGCAGGAAATGCGGGCGCTGGAAATAGGTGCCGGTGTGGAAGGGGCGACCATCGGGGAACAGCCAGACGGAATTGGGCCAGCCCGCATGGCGGTGCTGGAGCGTGGTGGCGAGGATGTAGATCTGGTCGATATCCGGGCGCTGTTCGCGGTCGAGCTTCACCGGGATGTAGTGGCGGTTCAGAACATTGGCGACTTCAGGATTGTCGAAGCTTTCCTCCTCCATCACGTGGCACCAGTGACACGTGGCGTAGCCTGCGGAGAGGAAGATCGGTTTGTCCTCTGCCTTAGCCGCCGCGAGGGCGTCCTCCCCCCACGGCCACCAATCCACCGGGTTATGGGCGTGCTGAAGGAGATAGGGCGAACCTTCGTGGATCAGGCGGTTGATATAGGCGGGCTGATCGCCCTGCCAGAGATGCGTACGCGGTATGTAATCTTCGGGCATCGCGGCAAAGGCCGCTTCCAGCGCTGCATGCTCGGTGTCGCTGCGGTCCAGCCCCGGCGGTGGCTGCATCAGCTCGTGAGTTCCGGGCCGCAGGGCACCGGGTCGCTGGTGATGTCGCTAACGGTTTGAATGGTGCCCGAGGGTTCGCCGTCAACGGTGGGTATGATCAGGATCTGGTCGCCGTCGCGCGCATGGCGGAAGCATGAATATTCGCGGTTGTCCCAGGCAAAGCAGAAGGTGCCGTCGATATGTTCCCACGTGCCTTCCATGCATTCGCCATTGGCAAGCTGGATGATGACGTAGTTGGAGCGGGTGGAGTAGGTTTCATAGGCCCAGAGATCGGGGCCGATCTTGTAGATCACGGTGCGGCCCGAGACCATCGAAAACCATTCGTCCTTGCCGATATCGACAAGGCCGTCTTCTGCCTCGTTCGCGGCTATCGCGATGCTGGCCGAAAAGAGGAGGGACAAAAGCCCTGTGAGAAGATACCGCATCGAATTGCCTTTATCGTTTGTAATTAGGGTAGGCGTTGGGGGGGCTGATTTCAAGCGACGCGGCATTGCATCTGGGGCGGTGGGCAAGAATTGCCCAACCTACGGATTTGTCGGATATTGGTTCTTTTGGGGATAGCGATGGCCGTCCTCTGATAGGGTGAAAAACTCTTCGCCGTCATGGCCCAATGTGATCGGGCGTGGGTTCATCAGATGGGGTGTGAGTTGGTAGACGATCGGAAAACCAAGTCGGGTGTCTACGTGGTGGGTTGGCGGTTTGTCATTACCCCACCCGCCGATGCCGATGTGGTCCCCTTTCAGGGCTATTTTATTGCCGTCGTGATCTTCCTCGTAAGCACCCAGTGCCTGCAAAACGCCAAGGATGTATCCATCCTCTTCGCCGACATTGAAATGATTGTACTGGGTTCGCAAAGCCTCGGCGGCGACCTTTGTAATCGTCACAAACTTGGGTGGTGTGAAACTTTCATGATCAAACAGGTTTGTTTCGTATCCCTCGGGCGGCGGGGGTTGCCATCCCCGCTCTGCAAGTTCAAATCCTTCGAACTGGAAGCCGGGCGATACCGTACAGCCGCAAAACGTCCAATCCGGATCCAAACCGGGGCTTCCGTCGGATCTCGCGGCTTGCCAAGCGCCTTGTGGCACGGTGGCTTGAGGTTTTCTCGTATCGAGACGCTCTCTGAATACCCTTTGCTTGCCTAGAAATTCATAATGGTATTCGCCATCGTAGTAGCACAGGAAAAGGGGCGCGCCTGCATACCAGTGCCATGTTTCGGCGGCATCCACGCGGTGCCAGTGGGATCTTTCGCCAAGTTTGAGAAGGAAGTAGATGGCCGTGCCAGCCGGGCGCTCGCCCTCCGCCGCTTCGGCCACCCAAGTCTGGCGATACCAGCCGCCCTCGGGGTGCGGCTGGAGATCGTAGGCTTTGATGATCTCTTCGGCGGTCGGGTGCCTGAAGGGATCTTCCATAGCTAGCGCTTCAGGATGGAGCGGCCCGCATAGATTGCCGTCTCGCCCAGTTCTTCCTCGATACGGATGAGCTGGTTGTATTTGGCCAGACGATCCGAGCGGGAGAGGCTGCCGGTTTTGATCTGGCCGCAATTGGTGGCCACAGCGAGATCGGCGATTGTGGCGTCTTCCGTCTCGCCGGAGCGGTGGGACATGACGCAGGTGAATTGTGCGCGGTGGGCCATGTCGACCGCTTCCAGCGTTTCCGTGAGGGAGCCGATCTGATTGACTTTGACCAGCATTGAGTTCGCGCTGCCTTTTGCGATGCCGTCTGCAAGGCGTGTTGAGTTGGTGACGAAAAGGTCGTCTCCCACCAGTTGGCATGTGTCGCCGATGAGGTCCGTCAGGGCTTTCCAGCCGTCCCAGTCGTCCTCGCTCATCCCGTCTTCTATGGAAATGATGGGATAGTTGGCGGCGAGGTTGGCGAGGTAGGCGGCGTTTTCATCGGAAGTAAGTTTCTTGCCTTCGCCTTTCATGTCGTAGACGCCGTCGCGATAGTATTCCGTGGCTGCACAATCGAGCGCGAGGTAGATATCCTCGCCCGGTTTGTAACCGGCCTTGGTGATGGACTGCATAATAAAATCAAGCGCTTCCGTGGTGGAGCTGAGGTTGGGAGCGAAGCCGCCCTCGTCGCCGATGCCGGTATTGTGGCCTGCGCCTGAGAGCTCCTTTTTCAACGTGTGGAAAATCTCGGAGCCCATCCGCACGGCTTCTGCAATCGAGCTGGCAGAGACCGGCATGATCATGAATTCCTGGATGTCGATCGGGTTGTCTGCATGTTCGCCGCCATTGATGATGTTCATCATGGGGACGGGCAGGACGCGGGCCGAGGTGCCGCCAATATATCGGTAGAGCGGCATGGAGAGACTGTCTGCCGCTGCCTTGGCGACCGCGAGGGAAACGCCGAGGATGGCATTGGCGCCGATGCGGCCCTTGTTGGCTGTGCCGTCGAGCTTGATCATGGCAGTATCTATCGCCACCTGCTCGGTTGCATCCATGCCGACGATGGCATCCGCAATCTCGTTATTGGCGGCATCGACGGCTTTCAGAACACCCTTGCCCATGTAGCGGGCCTTATCGCCATCGCGCAGTTCTACCGCCTCATGTGCGCCGGTGGAGGCGCCGGAGGGCACGGCGGCGCGACCGAAGGCGCCATCGTCCAGAAGGACATCGACCTCCACCGTCGGGTTGCCCCGGCTATCCAGGATTTCGCGGGCCGTGATGTCGATGATCGTGCTCATGGGATGTCCTTGGGCTTAAGGTTAAGGGCCTTTGGGCCGCTTTTAACCCTTTGATCGGGGTAAGATAAAGGATTTTAAAACGCACGGGAGAGTGCAGCAGAGTTCACAATGCAAAGGGTTGCCTTCACAAGGATGTTGGATGAGCTGACGGGGTGGAGTGCGGGCAATATAAATCCTGGGAAGAAGCGTTGAAAGGAGAGACCTGTGATTGCCACCCGCCGCCGATTTCTGACCTTCGCCCTCGCACTCCCGGCCATTGCTGCGAGTGTGCGGCCCGCCCAAGCTGAAACGCAGGGGATTTATGCCAATGACGGGATCGCCATCGATGGCACGGATGCCGTTGCCTACTTTCGTGAGAGCCGCCCTGTGGCTGGAAACCCGTTGATTGCATATGAGTGGAACGGTGCTGTCTGGCACTTCGCTTCGGAGGAGAACCGTGCCGCCTTTGTGGCTGATCCGGAAGCTTTTGCGCCGCAATACGGTGGATACTGCGCCTATGCGGTGAGCGAAGGCTACACCGCCTCGACCGTGCCGGAGGCTTGGCGGATTGTGGACGGCAAGCTTTACCTCAATTTTTCGCGCCGCATCCAGCGCCGGTGGGAACGGGATATTCCGGGCCGGATTGTGGCGGGGAACGCAAACTGGCCCGGGGTTTTGGAGTAGGGCTGCCAAAGGCGGTAGGGTGGGTGTGAACCCACCGGCACGGCGTGGTGGGTTCACACCCACCCTACGGCGGTGGAGCGCTCAGTCCTTGTGTTCCTGACGGTAGCGCAAGGCCCACTCCTCATTGGTGGCGTCGGCCAGCTTTGCCACCAGGGGTTCGACAGTGTCCGCGCATGATGGTTCCAGCTTCAGAGCCTTGAGCACGGTGGCGAGGATGGCCGACGGGGTTGCCGCCAGATCGTTGTATTGGAGGGTGAGTGGGGTGACTGCCTCTCGCGTGAACCATGCGCGCCAGGCTGCGTCTGTTTGCCTGAACCTGTTGATATGGTTGGTGATCGCTTCCGCGTCATAGACGGGTGGTTTTGGAGGGGCGGTGCGCTCCAGTTCCGAGCCATCGGCGTTGCGGTGCCAGAGGCCGGTTTGGTTCGCCTTGACGTAGGAGATCGCCTGGTCGAGCTTGTTGGCCCGAGTGAGATGGATGAAGAGGGTTGGGCCGAACGCTCTTTCTATGCGGGCCTTTTCCGTTGTTTCGCCTGAGACGAGAATGGCCAGCTGTTCCATGAAGAAATCAACGCTTTGGCGCTGGAGACGAAGGCCGAAGATGCCGCCCTTGCTGCCCTTTGCGATGGCAGCATCGAAGAGTGCTTCAAGGAGGGCGGGTGTTGACGGGTAGCTTTGCGCTTCGAGCCCGTAGGCACCGCACCATGCAGCAAGGCTCGGGCGGTGGAAGAGCGAGTCAGGTTCGCCGGATATGCCGGTCGCGGCGAGGAGCTTGCAAAGAAGCGTGCTGCCGCTGCGGGGGGTGGTGCAGATGATGTAGGCTTCAGGGCTGCTTTTCATCTGCCTTCACGGACTCCCAGAGCGCATCCATTTCGGCCAGATTGCTATCGGCCGGTGTCTTGCCAAGGGCGCTGAGCCGCGCCTCTATGTTTTCGAACCGGCGCGTGAATTTGGCGTTGGCAGCGCGGAGGGCGGCCTCGGGATCGACGTGGAGATGGCGGGCGAGATTGGCCATGACGAAGAGAAGATCGCCGATTTCCTCCTCCAGTGCTTCCGGGCCAAGCGTATCGCGAGCTTCAACAATCTCTTGGGATTCCTCAATAATCTTGTCGAGAACATTTATGGTTTCGGGCCAGTCGAACCCCACGCGCGCTGCCCGTTTTTGCAGCTTAAGAGCCCGGGTGAGGGCTGGCAGGCCGAGGGCTACACCGTCGAGCGTGCCCTTTGCCGCCTTGTTCTCCCGCTCGGCGGCCTTGATCTTCTCCCAATCCACCGTTTGCTGCTCGGCAGACTTATCCCGGCTTTCACTTCCAAACACATGTGGGTGACGACGCAGCATTTTTTCGGCGATACCATCGGCGATGGAGTGAAAATCGAAAAGCCGGTCCTCCGCTCCCATCTGTGCGTAATAGACGACCTGAAGGAGAAGGTCACCGAGCTCGTCTTTCAACTCCTCGGGGGCATCGCGCTGGATCGCATCGGCAACTTCGTAAGCTTCTTCAATGGTATAGGGGGCAATGCTGGCGTAGGTCTGCTCGATATCCCAAGGGCAGCCCGTGGCAGGATCGCGGAGGCGGCGCATGATCTCCAGGAGGCGTGGAAGACCGCCGCCTTGAGTGTGCACGAGTGTTTCTGAGGCGTCTTTATCCATGGGCGCGACCATAACCCGCCTGATCCGGGTTGCAATTTGATATTGCGGCCTGAGTGCGGTTGCTGCCCTATGGGGACAAATGATGAGGAGATTTTCATGCCCGTAATCAACCGAATTGCCGATTTTGCCAGCGATATGAAGGAATGGCGCCAACATCTGCATGCGCATCCCGAACTGTTGTTCGAGACGCATGAAACCTCCGCCTTCGTGGTGGAGCGGCTCAAGGAATTCGGTGTGGACGAGGTGGCGACGGGCATCGGGCGTACAGGCGTTGTGGGCGTGATAAAGGGGCAGGGAGAGGGGCCGATGATCGGGCTGCGGGCGGATATGGACGCGTTACCGATCCAGGAAGTGCGAGATTTACCTTACAAATCAAAGGTCGATGGTAAGATGCATGCTTGCGGGCATGACGGGCATACAACGATGCTGTTGGGAGCTGCGCGGTATCTGGCGGAGACGCGGAACTTTGCCGGATCGGTCGCGCTGATCTTTCAGCCGGCGGAGGAGGGCGGCGGCGGTGGCCGGGAGATGGTGGAAGACGGCATGATGGAGCGGTTTGGCATTGGCCGTGTGTTCGGTATGCACAACTGGCCGGGCCTGCCGCTCGGCAAGATCGAGATGACGCCGGGGCCGACGATGGCGGCGGCGGATACTTTTGATATTGTTATCAAGGGGTTCGGGGCGCATGCGGCCTATCCGCACGATTCCGTGGATCCGATTGTGGTGGGCATGGCCGTCGGCCAGGCGATGCAAAGCATCGTGGCGCGGAACGTGGACCCGATTGATACGGCAGTGGTGTCGATCACCAAGTTCATCGCGGGCACGGCGCATAATGTGATCGCCGAGGAGGCGCTGCTGGCGGGGACGGTGCGGACGTTGCGCGAGGAGACGCGGCAGGATATTGCAAAGAAAATCAAGGCTTTGGCCGAAGGTGTCGCCGCTGCGCATGGAGCCTCCGCCGAGGTGGATTATCGGTTCGGCTACCCCGTCACGATCAATGATCCGCAGGAAGCGGCCTTCGCTGCGCGCGTGGCGGAGAAGCTGGTCGGGGCGGAGAATGTCGATTCGGAGCGTGCTGCGGAGATGGGGGCCGAGGATTTTTCCTATATGTTACAAAAGGTTCCGGGTGCCTATGTGTTTGTCGGGCAGGGAGATACGGCGGGGCTGCATCATCCGGAGTATGATTTCAATGATGAGGCGGCGCCGATCGGGGCTTCGCTTTATGCCCGATTGGTCGAGGAGGCACAGCCGGTGGCGCGGTGATGCCTTCGGCGAGGATATTTTTGGACATAAGATGAAGACCTTAGAGCGTTATCCTCAGGTGTTTTAGGGCGCGGAAGTGGTAACGGTCCGCGTATTTTGGCGGCTCTGCGAGATGCATTTTCGGGTGGCGTTCGAAGAGGATCGGGAGGGCTGTCTGGACCTCCAGCCTTGCCAGCGGCGCGCCGACGCAGAAGTGGCGGCCCAGGCCGAAGGCGAGATGTTTTGGCAAGGTGGGTTTGGTATGGGTTTGGTACGGGTTTGGTAATGTGACCTGTTTGGTCGGGTATTCGCTCGGCTCATGGCCTGCGGCGCCCAGGATGAGTGCGATGCGGTCGTTTTTTCTGAACAGGTGATCGGCGATCTCCACGTCTTCCATCGCGATGCGCTGGAAGACGTGGAGCGGCGGATCTGCGGCGAGGATTTCTTCTGTGATGTATTCGGGGTGTTCCGGTTTCTGGCCGGTGCGGAGGAGATAGTGCACGCCGTTGCCGATGGTGTGGACAGTGGCCTCGTGGCCTGCGTTCAGGAGGAGGATGCAGGTGGCAATCAATTCGTCTTCCGTCAGCCTGTCATCTGCATCGCGGGCGGCGATAAGGTGGCTGATTAGGTCGTCCCGCGGCGTCTTGCGGCGGGCCGTGATCGTCTCGTGCAGGAAGGCGCTGAATTCTGTTGTGGCGGTCAGGGCCTCCCGCTCTATCCGGTCGTCGCGGCGGGACTGGTACATGGCGACCATGGCGTGGGACCAGTTGAGGAGATCTGTTGTGGACGTCTCCCGCACGCCGAGGAGGCGGGCGATGATCGTTACGGGCAGCGTTTCGCAGAAAGCGGGCAGGAGGTCGATTTCCGGGCCTTTGAAGCGGTCGATCAGGTCGTGTGCGAGGGTTTCGATCTCGGGCTTCAGGGCGGCGATGCGCCGCGAGGTGAAGGCGCGGAGGACGAGGCCGCGGAGGCGGGTATGCGTCGGCGGCTCCCGCTCCAGCATGGAGTTGTCGTCGATTTTGTAGAACGGGGCGAGATGGGCGGGGCGCAGGTTGCGCTCCTGCTCCGGGACTTCGCGGCCGAAGCTCGGGTGCTTGAGGATATGCTCCATCAGGGCGAAATCGGCGGTGGCGCACATGCCGTAGTCTTCCCAGTGGAAGAGGGGGCGGGGCATCCTTGCGTAGACGGGGTAGGGGTTCTGGACGAAGGCGGCTTCGCGGGGGGATTGGTGGAAGGTGGTGAGGGTCATTTGCGCTATGCGAACCAAGCGGCAATTGCAGCAACGGCGGCTGCAAACTCTTTAGGAAAAATCATACCCCAAAGACCCACAATGCTGGCGACCGAACCAACTGAATTTACAACTGTCGGGACTGACTGAGCGGCGCGAACAGCGTAGCGATAAATAGTGACTGCGAGGCGCTTTGCTGAAGTGTAGAAGCTGGCTTCGAGGATACGCTTTTGCTCTGGATCAGTTGTTCCAAGCACATATCCCCATTTCGTATTAAGGTCCTGCCACTCATCCTTAACCACCGCGCTCGTTTCTTCATCCGGCGCGGGGGTTACATCGGTGCCACTTTGAGGAAGCGCGTCCGCAGCGCTTTTTAGAGTGGAGAGGATTTCTTGCGCACCCAAATCTTCGCGGAATTCGACAGTGTCTATTCCTTGTAGTCGCGACAACATCGTAGCGAAGTAGTTTCGCATGAGGTCGAGGTGTTTTTCGGAGAAACGTCGGAGGTCGGCGGCAAGAATTTCGCCTAGGGCATGACAAGTGTCTTCGTTGAGGCTCTGATCCCGTATGTATGCGCCAAGATCCCAAAGTCGCCGTGGCCGAAGTGTTACCTGCGGTTTTTGCATCTCTGCGAGATAGTTTTGGGCGCGGCGGATAAAGCCTTGCGGAGCGTTCTTGGCCTCAAGATCGGGTATGAGATCCTCAAGCGCTTCGCTCAACTCGGAAAGCATGTTTTCGCGGTCTTTGCGAAGGTCCTCGTCGTCTATGTCAGGAAAATCTTCGGGAAAGCGGACCATCCGCATGAGATGAGCGATGGCATCGAAATCAAATTCAGAGAGAGCCGCCCTTAGCTGCGGAGTTTGAGCCAGTTCTTCCAGCTCGACCGGAAGTTGAGACGCTGGCTGCCCTTCTTCTCTGACGCCTGATGCCGAAGACTTTGAGCGGCTTATGATCTCTTTGATTTTGCCATTCAGATGCTCCGGACCCTTTTCCCAGTCTTCTGGCGGGATGAGGGCGATCTGGCCGAGGAGCGGCCAGTTTTGGGGACGGCCGTGGAGGTGATTTTCGTACCACTCGATCCAGAACGCCCAGTTTTGATCCAGGGACTTGAGGGTTAGTCTGAGCGTTTCCCAATGGTCGAGAATGCCTTCGGGCGGGTTTGCCGGTCGCCACAAGGGTTCGGTGAACAGGTTGGCTATCAGGCCATATTTCTCCTTCTCGGTTGTGGCGGAGAGGGCGGCGGAGTCGACGGCGGAGTCGGCGGCGAAGGCGGCGGCGAAGGCGGCGGAGCGGGCGGCGGAGTCGGCGGCGAAGGCGGAGTCGGCGGCGAAGGCGGCGGAGCGGGCGGAGTCGGCGGCGAAGGCGGAGTCGGCGGCGGAGCGGGCGGAGTCGGCGGCGAAGGCGGAGTCGGCGGCGGAGAGGGCGGAGAGGGCGGCGGAGTCGACGGCGGAGTCGGCGGCGAAGGCGGCGGCGGAGCGGGCATCCCTGCTTTTCACATCCGCAGTTGGTCCAACTGCCGCAACTGCGGATGTGAGTGTAGCATAAAAGAGCGCCAAAAGAATGTCCTGCGGCGACTCGGTAAGGTCGTCTGCCTCAAACAACAGCGCGAGATTGGGGGTTACGCGCAGGGCTGCCCGGGCGGCGAGGGCGGTGCCGACTTCCCACGGGCGCTCCAAAAGCCATGCCTGTAGGCGTTCTTCTTCGCCCTCTCGGCTGAAATCCCAGGTTTCTTCCATCGGGTCAGGGTTACACGGCGGACATTGCGGCGTCGAGATCGGAGATGAGGTCTTTGATACTCTCTATCCCGGTGGAAAGCCGTAGCAGTTCCGGCGCAACCTCGCTTTCCGGCCCTTCGATGGGTTTGCGGTGCTCGATCAGGCTTTCGACGCCGCCGAGGCTGGTGGCGGGGATCCAGATTTTTGTGTTTCGGACGACGTGGGCGGCGGTGGCCTCGCTGTCCATTATGAGGGAGAGCATGCCGCCGTAGCCGTTTTGCATCTGGGTGCGGGCGCTGGCGTGGCCGGGGTGGGTTGGGAGGCCTGGGTAGAGGACTCTTGTGACTTTCGGGTGAGTTGAGAAGTGTTCGGCTATGGCCTGGGCGTTCTCGCTCGCGCGCTCCCAGCGGAGGAAGAGGGTGCGGAGGCCTCTGGTCAGGAGCCAGGCGTCCCAGGGGGCGATGATGTTGCCTTTGAGGGTGCGGAGATGGGTCAGTTCCTCCGCCAGGGCATCGTCATTGAGGGAGAGGGTGCCGGCGGTGAGATCGGAGTGGCCGCCCATGTATTTGGTGGCGGAGTGGAAGGCGATGTCGGCACCGAGGGCGAGGCTTTGTGTGGTGCAGGGGGGGGCGGCAGTGCAGTCCACGGCGAGGCGGGCGCCGCTGCGGTGTGCGGCTTTGGCGGCGGTGGCGATGCAGGTGATATCCCATGTCGGGTTGGCGGGGGTTTCCACCCAGAGGAGGCGGGTACGCTCGGTCAGCGCGCTTTCCAGCGTGTCGGGTGTGTAGAGAGTGAGCTCTATGCCCCGTGTTTCGGCGAGGTGGCGGGCCCAGGCGAGGGTGCCGTGATACATGACGCGGGGGACTGCGAGGCCGTCCCCCGGGCGGAGGGTTTCCATCAGTGTGGTGATGGCGGCCATGCCTGAGGAGAAGGCGAGGGCGTGATGTGCGGTGTCGAGATCGGCGAGGACGGCCTCCAGCGTCTTGATGGTGGGGCCGCCATCGCGACCGTAGATATAGGGCTGGCGGGGCTGGTAATCGGCGTCGCGCGCGAAGGTGGAAGAGAGATCAATGGCCGGGGAGACGCCACCTTCCGCGTTGAGGTGGTGGAGGGCCTGGGCGGCGCGGGTGGCGGGGTGGCGTTTCATGGGGTGTTCCTTTGGTTGGGCGCGTTGTGCCTGCATGCCGGGGGCCTTGGCAAGGGATGGGTGGTTTGCGCGCGCGTGGTGTGGCTGTGTTTTCTTGATGTGGAGTGCTGGAGCCCCTCCAAATATACCTTTATCGCAAAGCCCTCCCGCTCTCCGGCTCTTGGCGGCAGGATGGCCCCAGTGAAATTTAAAACGCCCTGATTCAGGAAATGGAAAGCGGATGCATCATTTCAGCGACGAGGGTGGCTTCGTGCGGCTCGTGCCGCGCGCGTCGGCCGTGCATGCGTGCCGGGCTGGCGGGGCCGCTAGACTGGGCGATTGAGGCCCGGTTTTGTCCGCTCTGCCTGTCTCCCCCCATTGCTCCCAGTTTGTCATGTGGCCGGGACGAAGGGGTCTGTTCCGGTAGGGGCAGGAGCTTGCGTTGGCGAACGAAGGAGGCTCGTTTTGCGTTACATCCGCCCGCTTTCTAGCAGATGAATGAAATTGACGGTTTGGTTGGATGTTTCATAGTGCCGGTAGAAAGCGGACTTGTGCAGATGCGGCTCTTGGTATGAGAAGAAGGCCGTGAAAGCGCGGCGTCGCTATTTTGGCAGCGCAGCATATTTCATCGAAACGGTTGTTCAGGCGGGTTGATCCGGACTGATTGTAAGCAGACGCTGGTTCCAAGCTACCTCGATAATCGGTAAGCCGACTTTGCGATCATTTGGCCGGATAAGTTCAATGGCATCTTTCGCAATGCGCCTTTGTTTGCCGATCGTGTTTGCGCTATTTGCCTCGGCATGTTTCAAATAGAAGGTCTTCCTGCGGCTTTGTCGCATGTGTACTGGATTGGTGGCGGCAGTGGAGCCGCAAAATCGACCATTGCCCGAAGATTAATAGAGACACACGAAGCAATTCTGTTCGATACCGATGTCGCAATGCGCGACCATGCCGACCGCTGCAATCCAGTAAGATGCCCGTGCCTCACAGAGTTCATGACTATGAATATGGACGAACGTTGGGTTCGGCGGACACCTAAGTCGATGCTCGACAGCTTTCATTGGTTTGAAGGCGAAGGCTTCGAATTCATCATTGAAGACCTTCTGGCGTTGCCGCAAAATAAGCCAATCATTGCGGAGGGTTTCCGACTTCTGCCAAGATTGGTCGCACCGCTCCTTGAAGATCGGACTCGCGCGACTTGGTTGCTGCCTACCTCAGACTTCCGCCGTATCGCATTTGATGCGCGCGCCTCAACATGGGATATTCCGTCCCGGACAAGTGATCCAGAAAAGGCGCTAGCAAACCTCTTGTCACGAGATGCACTCTTCACCGAACGTCTCCAAGCGGACATTAAATCGCTTAGGCTTCACTCGATCATCGTGGACGGAAGCCTGAGCGAAGATCAACTTCTAAAGGTCGTCAATGCGCACCTCTTCGGCGAGGTTGGTCCGGTATGAGGTCCAATTGTTGCTCGATGTCCCATTGAAGCCGCTATTCATACGAGGCGCAGCATTAGTCACCTTGGGTGAGAGCGGACCTTCGCCGCGCGTGGCATGAATGGCTGGTTTCACTAGCGTATGATCCTGCCCTTGGAACCGATCCTAATAAGGTGGAGGATGTTCGGCGATAGTGGAGGGACTCGGGCAAGCGCGGTTGCGTTCCTTGAGCAGGGCTGGGTGGAGCGACTTCCGGCCCGCATGCGCGAACGGTGTGGCTTGTTGGCGGAGACGTTCTTTGACCTGGAGGACGCGGGGATGCGTGTCTCGGAGCATGCGGTGCCGCCATTGCCTTGTGCTGCCCATGGTGACTTGGCGGGTTTTGGTCGGGCGTGTTTGCCTCTTGCGCGCCTGCTCTCCTTCGCGACGGACGCGTTTTCGGCTTGGAGCTGCGGGCTTGACAAAATGCGGCGCGGCGCGGGAGGTGGGGGGATGATGCGGGTGCGGCAGATCTGGATTGGCGGGGCGGTTTTGGCCGCTGTCGGGCTTTTGTACCTTGCTGGGGCCTGGGCGACGTATCGGCTGGCCGTGCCGCGGCTGGCGGAGCGGGGTGCGGCCACGATGACGCTTTTGAGCGACCGGCTGGTGGGGCAGCTGGAGGTGTACCGCTATCTGCCCTCCGTGCTTGCGCGGCATCCGGATGTGGTGGCGGCGTTGCAGGACGGGCGCGATGTGGGCCCGGTGTTGCGGCAGATCTCGGATGTTTCGGGTGCGTTGCAGATCTTCGTGATGAACAGGGCGGGCAAGGCGATTGCTGCCTCCAACTGGGACCAGAGAGAGAGCATTGTGGGCCAGAACCTTGCCTGGCGACCCTATTTTCAGCGGGCGATGGATGGCGCCTTGGGATTTTACCACGCAGTGGGTGTGCCGACGGGACAGCGGGGTTTTTACTTTGCGCATCCGGTTTGGGACGGAGAGGGCGATGCGCTTGGTGTGATTGCGGTGACGGTCGATCTGGAACGGATCGAGAGTGCGTGGCGCGGTGTGCCGGAAGTTGCGTTCTTTCACGATGATCGGGGTGTGATCTTTCTGACCAATCGCAACCTGCTGGTGTTGCGTGCGCTGGGGCCGGTGGCCGAGGGAGATGCGCAGCAATACGGCGCGCTTGTACCCGAGCCACTGCCCGGTATGCCGGAGGCGGGGAGCGGGACTGACAGGGTCTGGACGGATGTTCTGGACTCCGAGTTGCCGGACACAGCGCTTTGGTTGCAGAAGCCGCTGCCGGCGCTGGGGCTGACGGCCAATGTGCTGGTGGATACGCGCCCGGCACGGGAAGTTGCGGCCCTTGGAGGCGCTCTGGCGGCGGCTGTGGGGGCTGTGCTGATGATGATCGGCGGGGTGCTGGTGCTGCGCCGCAATGCCCTGCGGCGGATGCTGGATATCGAGGCACGGGCCACGCAGCGGCTGGAGGGCGAGGTAATCCGGCGGACGGCCGAGCTTTCGGACACCAACGCACAGCTGCGCGGGGAGGTGGCCGAGCGGCAGGCGGCGGAGACGGCGCTGCGTCAGGTGCAGGCAGAGCTGGTGCAGGCTGGCAAGCTGAAGGCTTTGGGCGAGATGTCTGCCGGGATTTCCCATGAGCTGAACCAGCCTTTGGCGGCGATCCAATCGCTGGCCGACAATGGCGAGGTGCTGCTGGAGCGAGGGCGGACCGACGAGGCGCAGGACGTGCTGGCGCGGATTGGCCAGCTTTCAGGCCGGATGGGGCGGATCATCCGCAACCTGCGTGCCTTTGCCCGCAAGGAAGGTGAGGCCGTTGGGGAGGTGGATCTGGTGGCGGCGGTGAATGACGCACTTTCCATTGCCGAGCGGCGGTTGCGCACTTCGGACACGGCTGTGGAATGGGCCGGGGATACGCCTGTGATGGTGAAGGGCGGGCGTGTGCGATTGCAGCAGGTGGTGCTGAACCTTCTTTCCAACGCGGTGGATGCGATGGAGGAGCAGGATGAGAAGCGGGTTTCGATCCGCATTGAGGAGGCGGGGCCGCTGGTGAGGCTTTACGTACGGGATACCGGGCCGGGGCTGGCGGACGGAGCGGAAGTTTTTGACCCGTTTCACACCACCAAGCCGGTGGGCAAGGGCACGGGGCTTGGCCTCTCTATCTCCTACGGGATCGTGCAGAGTTTTGGTGGCAAGATCTCGGGCGAGACGGCTGCGGAAGGCGGGGCCGTGTTCACCGTTGAGTTGGCAGCCGCACGGGCGGAGATGGCTGCCGAATGAGCTGCCGTGTGCTCTTTGTGGATGACGACAGTGATGTGCGGGAGGCCATTGGCCAGAGCCTGGAACTGGCGGGCTACGATGTGACGCTGTGCCGGGCGTTTATCGAGGCGACGGATCACATAGGCCCCGGTTTTGCGGGCGTGGTGGTGACGGATGTGCGGATGCCCGGGAAGGATGGGTTTGCGCTGCTGGAGCGGTGCCTGAAGATAGACAGGGATCTGCCGGTGATCGTGCTGACGGGGGAAGGGGATATCCCCATGGCCGTGCAGGCGATGAACGCGGGGGCATATGATTTTCTGGAGAAGCCCTGCCCGCCGAAACAGCTGCTGGCCGCGATTGCGCGGGGCTGGGAGAAGCGCACGCTGGTGCTGGAGAACCGGCGGCTGAAGGCGGAGCGGGATGCGGTGGCGCATGTACGGGCTGTGGCACCTGCGGAGGGGCTGGCAGTGCAGATGGAGATGGTGGAACGGCTGCTGATCGAGGGGGCTTTGACCGATCATGGGGGCAGGGTGGCGCTGGCGGCGGACGCCTTGGGGCTACCGCGCAAGACGCTTTACGACAAGCTTAAGAGGCATGGTTTGGAGCCGGGGGCGTTTCGGGGGGAGTAAGCGGATTTTATTCCATATTTGAAGGCGGATTTGAAATGGGCATGAAACCCCTCTGGGCCTTCGTCGTGGATTTTGAAGGCACTTGCCTTCGGTTTGGGACCGTTGATCCTTGCTCATATCATCAAAACTGATGCTTGTGAGAGAGAGCAACAGAACTAGGATTGGCTGGGACGCTGCGATGCAAGCCACCGAGTGATCGCAATGATCCGGTGCGCGGCGACAACGAAGATCAGCACATCTACGCAAACGCTCGCCAATGGCGAGACGAGCTGCGGGTAGTAGTAGAACCCTTCGTTGGCGTATTGGGACAGGTTACTGAACTCTGTGTAGCGATAGATGAAGCTCTGGGCCGTGTAGAGCAGTGTGATTACGAGACTGTCGCGCCAACAGGCGAAGAGGAGGAGCCATCTTTCTTCTTCGGCCGAGGGTGCAGCGGCCGCCTGTTTGCTCCCGTAGAATTTGAAGGCGATGATGGCGACGCCGATTGCCATAAGGAGGCAGGTGAGTGCCATGATGCCCATGGTGCTGCGGAAACCTGGGGACGTGAGGATGCTGTGGAGTTGGTCCATGGAGCGTTTGTTATGAAGCTGCGTTTCAATTTGACGTTATCAGTCTGCTCTTTGCGCGCAAGCATATCCTAGTGTTCCCGGATTGGGTGGCGCGGACTCAATGCGAAGCCGCAGCGCAGCGCCTGCCCGGCCCATGGGCTGACGCTTGGCAAAGGGCAGTGAGGCGGTTGGGAGTGGAAAAATTGGGCTTGTACAAAGCGAGATGAACGGGTGTTGCGGCGCCACCCTGCGCGGCTATCGTGGTGCTCTTGGTCGGTGTCGTATCGATTCGGCCCTGCCGATACGCCAGAAAAAAATGTGCGGATTTTCGCACAAATAGGTGAGGAGAAGGGCGATGCCGCGACTTTTCATGAAGGTTATCTCATTGAGTTTAAAGCACAATATGTCGATGCGATGAGATTGCATGCTTTCCGGTTCGCAGCCTCGTCTCGCTTGCCTATGCTTTCGACAGCTCTACAAAAAGAGTGTGGTTAATCGAGACTGGGAGGTCTTCATGAAATTTCTGGTAACAGCTGCGACGGCAGCGCTTTTGGCGTTTGGTGGTTCGGCGGCAATGGCGGCATGTGACAGCGGCGAGATCGTGATCAAGTTCAGCCATGTGACGAACACGGACAAGCACCCCAAGGGGATTGCTGCGAGCCTTTTGCAGGAGCGTGTGAACGAGGAGATGAACGGCACGGCCTGTATGGAAGTGTTCCCCAACTCCACGCTTTACACTGATGAGAAGGTGCTTGAAGCGCTTTTGAACGGGGACGTGCAACTTGCGGCCCCTTCGCTGAGCTTGTTCGAAAAGTTCACCAAGCAGTTCCGCCTGTTCGATCTGCCCTTCATGTTCAAGAATATTGCAGCCGTGGACGCCTTTCAGGCATCGGATTCCGGGCAGGCGATGCTGGACGGGATGCAGAAGCGCGGCCTTCAGGGGCTGTCCTTCTGGCACAATGGCATGAAGCAGATGTCCGCGAGCCGGCCGCTGCTGATGCCCACCGATGCGGATGGGCTGAAATTCCGTGTGCAGCCGTCCGATGTTCTGGTCGCGCAGATGGAAGCGATTGGCGGCAATCCGCAGAAAATGGCGTTTGCGGAAGTGTATGGCGCGCTGCAGCAGGGTGTTGTGGACGGGCAGGAGAACACGTGGTCCAACATCTACGGCCGCAAGTTCTTCGAGGTTCAGGACGGTATCACTGAGACGAACCATGGCATCATCGACTACATGGTGGTGGCCTCCGTCGATTGGCTCGACAGTCTTGATGCGCCGGTGCGGGAGCAGTTCCTGACGATCCTCAACGAAGTCAGTGCGACGCGGAACGCGGAATCGACCAAGGTGAACGAGGAAGCCAAGCAGGCCATCGTCGCGGCAGGCGGGGAAGTGCGTCAGCTGACAGACGAGCAGCGCACGGCCTGGGTTGAGGCGATGAAGCCTGTCTGGGAACAATTCAAGGATGATGTGGGCGCCGAGAATATCGACGCGGCACAGGCGATCAACGCCGGGTTCTAAACCCTTGATATTGTGACTTGAGTGGTCCGGTTTTCCGGGCCACTCTGACATTTACCTGACATGACGAGTGGAGTGGGCCGATGCAGAAGCGCCGTGCGGTGACTGCTGGCCTTGAGGAGACGCTGATCGCGGCGATCCTCGGGGTGATGACGTTGATCACGTTCGCCAATGTGATCGTGCGCAAGACGGGCGGGGATTTCCTGCTCTTCGAGATCGACGGGAACATCCTCTGGGCCAAGGAGGCAACAGTATTCCTCTTTGCATGGCTCGTTCTACTCGGCACGTCCTATGCGGTGCGGATCGGGGCGCATCTGGGCGTGGATGCACTGCTCAATATCGTCTCCAAACCGATGCGCAAGGTGCTGGGGCTGATATCGGTGACGATCTGCATCGCCTTTGCCTTCCTGATGCTGAAGGGCGCGTGGGATTACTGGGCCAATTTCGCCAACCTGCCGCAAACCACGGGGCGGTGGTTCCCCACAGGTTTTGAGGAGAGCTTTCGCGGCAAGGGCTGGTATGAGAGCTATGACATCCCCATGCCCGGCTTTCTGCGCTTCATGGAAGATATGTTCAATGATGGTGACGAATACGAGAAAATTCCGCGCCTGATCCCCTACTTCATCCTCCCGCTTTCCATGGCGTTGCTGCTCTTTCGGTTCCTGCAATCGGCCTGGTGGCTGTGGACGGGCAAGATCGACACGATCATTGCGAGCCATGAGGTAGAAGACGCGGTAGACGCGCTGGCCGCTGAGCGGAAGGACTGAGGACATGGAAGTAATTCTGCTTTTCGGGCTGGTGATCGGCCTTCTGATGATCGGTGTGCCGATTGCCGTGGCACTTGGCCTGTCCTCGACCCTGTTCCTGATCTGGTTCTCCGAAAGCTCGCTCGCCTCGGTCTCGGGCACGCTTTTCTCGGCCTTCGAGGGGCATTTCACGCTGCTTGCGATCCCGTTCTTCATTCTGGCGTCGAGTTTCATGTCCACGGGCGGCGTGGCGCAGCGGATTATCCGGTTTTCCATTGCCTGTGTCGGGCACTATCCCGGCGGTCTGGCGATTGCCGGTGTTTTCGCGTGTATGCTGTTCGCGGCGCTTTCCGGCTCGTCTCCGGCGACTGTGGTGGCCATCGGTTCCATCGTGATCGCGGGCATGCAGCAGGTTGGGTATTCCAAGGATTTTGCTGCGGGCGTGATCTGTAATGCCGGGACACTCGGCATCCTGATTCCGCCTTCCATCGTGATGGTTGTGTATGCGGCGGCTGTGGAGGTTTCCGTTGGTCGCATGTTCCTGGCCGGAGTGATTCCCGGGCTTTTGGCGGGATTCATGCTGATGGTGGCCATTTACGTGGTCGCACGTGTCAAGAATTTGCCAAAAGGTGAATGGCGCGGCTTCTCGGAAGTCTGGGATTCCGGGCTTGATGCGGGGTGGGGACTGTTCCTGATCGTCATCATTCTGGGCGGCATCTATGGCGGTGTCTTCACGCCGACCGAGGCTGCAGCGGTGGCTGCCGTCTATGCCTTTCTGATCGCGAATTTTATCTATCGGGACATGGGCCCCTTGCGACCTGATGAGGACGACCCGACGAACACGCCGTTGCCGCTTTACAAGAAGCCCTATGCGCTGCTGACAGCCTGGGTGCATACGGACACGCGCGACACGCTTTTTGAGGCCGGAAAGCTGACGGTCACATTGCTTTTCATCATCGCTAACGCTTTGATTTTGAAGCATGTTTTGACAGAAGAGCAGATTCCGCAAGCGATTGCAGGCTCTATGCTGGAGGCCGGCTTCGGGAAGGTGATGTTCCTTGTGATCGTGAACGTGATCCTGCTGATCGGTGGGCAGTTCATGGAGCCTTCGGGGTTGATCGTGATTGTAGCGCCGCTGGTGTTTCCCATCGCAATCGAGTTGGGCGTCGATCCGATTCACCTTGGGATCATCATGGTGGTGAATATGGAGATCGGAATGATCACGCCGCCCGTGGGGCTTAACCTGTTCGTGACATCGGGTGTTGCGGGCATGTCGATGATGCGCGTTGTTAAGGCTGCCGCGCCCTGGCTGCTTATTTTGGTCATTTTCCTGATTATGATTACGTATATCCCGTGGCTCTCGACATATCTGCCGAACACGATCATGGGGCCAGAGATCATAATACAGTAGGAATTCAAGAGAGGTTGGAGTTCCCCCCTATGAAACTGAAACTAGTTGCCGCTTTGGCCGCTCTGATCGGAGCGTCTGCTCCGGCATTCGCCAATTGCGATCCGGGCGAAACCGTCGTGAAAATGAGTCTGGTTACCGCGCTCAAGGGTCATCCTAAGGGTGAGACTGCGCTGGCAATGGCGGAGCGTGTGAACACGCAGCTCAATGGCCGGATGTGCATGGAAGTGTACGGCAATTCCGAGCTTTACGATGATGATGCGGCGCTGGAGGCCGTTCTGCGGAACGACATCCAGATGGCGGCGCCCTCTTTCTCCAAGTTCGGGCCATATACGAATGTGCTGATGATGTTTGATTTGCCGTTCCTGTTTGACGGACCGGTGGAGGCGCTTAATTTCACCAATTCCGAGTCGGCGGCGGAGCTGCGCGATGTGCTGACGCCCTCGGGGTTTGCGAGCCTCGGGTTTTGGTCCAACGGGATGAAGCAGATCTCGGCAACGCGGCCATTGCGCCTGCCGAAAGATGCCGAGGGGCTGACGTTCCGAGTGCAGCCTTCCGAAGTGATTGAAGCGCAGTTTGCGGCGCTGGGTGCCAACACGAAGCGCCTCGCCTTCTCCAAGGTTTATGACGCGCTGGTCTCCGGCGAAGTTCAGGGCCAGCAGAATTCATGGTCCAACATCTACTCGAAAGGGTTTTACAAGGCGCAGGATGGGGTGACGGAATCGAACCATGCCTATCTGGGCTACATGGCCGTGACCTCACAGACTTTCCTCGACTCGCTGGAGCCGGATCTGCGGGATCAGTTCCTGCTCATCTTTGAACTGACTACGCACGAGTACAACCGCTTTGCTTACGAGATAAATGAGGCGCGGGCGCAGGATGTGTGGCGTGAGACCAAGAACATCGTTGAACTGACGGATGAGGAACGGGCCGCATGGCGCGCTGCGTTCCGGCCCGTTTATGCGCAGTTCGAAGATCAGATCGGCCGCGATCTGATAGCGGCAGCGCAATCTTTCAACAAGCAGTAATGCAGATCAGGCGCGGCTGCTAAGGCGATCCAAGAATACGACTGTCGCCGAAGTGTGGCCGCGCCTTTGCCGCTCCCGGGCTTTTGGCGGTAGGATGTCAGGTTAATTTGGAAACGCCTTAGCGCCGCGCTGGCCTATTCAGCCAGCAGCTTTTTGAGTTCCTCTGCAATTCTGTGAGTTGCCGGTATATCCTCCAATTTTGAAAGATGGCGGTTGAGAAAAGCATCCGGGGAAAACCGTGTATTGCCTTGCTGCCAGTTCTGAAGTGACGCTTGCAGCGCTTCAGCGTCGTATGAGAGCGTGAACGCGCCATGAGGTTCTTGGAATTCGACCATACGATCGTTCTTCAACGAATAGATGAAGGGCTGGGCGCCCGATATCAGGGCTTGATAAACCGTCGTGGAAAATCGCGAGATGAGAATATTATGCTGTTCCAGCAGGGCTTCGATGGGGTCGGATGACACTTCGACACCATCCGCGACTTTGGGGGCTGAGGGGTGCTTGCTGACGATGGGGGTGAGGTTGCAGGCTCTGCAAACATCAAGCACGGAATTGAGCCATGCGTTGGCCTGCCCGTTTATCCTGTGCTTGTCCATGAACTTGAAGTTGATTACTGCGGTTTGGGTGGACTGGCGGCCTGTGACCTTGCGTGTTGCCTCAAGCACGGGAGACCCCACAACCCGGGCGCGCTCCTTGTAGGCTTCCTTGCCGGATTGGCCCCAGACGAGGATCCTGTCCACTCCTTCATACCTGTTTGGGATCGCGAAGCGGCATCCATCCACCACGCCGACAACACGCACGCCCATTTCCTGTATGGATTTTATCGCATCCGGGAAGTGTGGAGGGGCCTGTTTTGTGCCGACGACCACGATATCCTTCGCCCGCAACTGTTCTTTCAACTCCATCAGGGACAGCCATTCCAATCCGAGTTCATCAAGAACCGGTTTGGCCTGGGCGCGATGCCGCTTCATGGCTGGTACTGCGAAACACACGGGGATGCCATCCGCCTGCAAGCGGCGGTAAGCATCTATGAAGATGCGGACCATATTCCGGTTATGTGTGACGAAATAGATCGCGGACGGGCCAGCAGCGGGCGCGGGCCTGATTTGCGGATGCTCTGCCTTGTCAGGCTGCATGTTCACGCGGTGCCTTGGGTTGGACGAGATAGTCAGAGATGACTTGGGGGCGGGGACGCGCCTCGATCATGGATTTGATGATCTCGAAATCATCCGGGCCGTTGATATCGAGGCCTGTGATGGCGTGATCTATCACCGGATGGATGCGATTGCCCATATAGGCGGACCCCCAGCGCTCCCAGTTTTTGTTAAACAGAATATCGAGATTGTAGGGCGAGTAGACATCCGGGAATTCGGTGCGGCGCATGACGGAGCGCGTGCGATCCCAGTGATCTGTCAACGGTTCGAGGTAGCCATCACTGTTGATCGTGCAGACACGGGCATCCGTCTGGTTGACGATGCGCACGCTGTCTGGTGGGTTTTCGCTCAGCATGAGATCCAGCCCTCTGCGCACGCTTGCCACCTTGCGGAAAGGGTTGGTGGGCTTGAGACGGAGCCAGATATCGGGCATCTCGATTCCGTGCTGCGGCAGGTTTGCCGCGAGATCCGAGAGAATATCCTCCTCCATCGCGGTGCCGCTGCTGGCGTGTTCGCCGCGCAGATAGGGGCAGGTGGCACCGTAGCTTCGCGCGATTTTGGCGTATTCGGGGCTATCGGTGCTGACAATCACCTGATCTATGCCGAGCGCCTGGCCAAAGGCTATGGAGTAGGCCATGAGCGGGTGCCCGTCTATATCGAGGATGTTCTTATCGCGGAGGCCCTGCGAGCCGGAGCGGGCAGGGATGAGGGCGTAGATCTTCACTGAGGATATCCGTACTTTTGAAATGCATTTGGTATTTATATAGGTGCTTTAGGCGCCGCGATAAGGCTCAACATATTGGAGAGCCATATCCCAGGGAAAGAAAATCCATGTGTCCTGGCTGACTTCGGTAATGAAGGTATCGACCAGCGGGCGACCCTTGGGTTTTGCATAGACAGTGGCGAAGTGCGCCTTGGGATAAAGGGAGCGAACAAGCTCCAGCGTTTTGCCGCTATCGACGAGATCATCCAGGATGAGGATGCCGGTGCCATCGCCCATCAGTTCCGTGTCCGGTGATTTGAGGACGGTCGCGTCGGCCTGTGTCTGATTATCGTAGGATTTGACGCTGATCGTATCTACCGTGCGGATATCAAGCTCCCGCGCCACGATCATGGCCGGTGCCATGCCGCCGCGTGTGATCGCCACCACGGCTTTCCAGCTGCCATCGGGCTGCGTGCCCTCCTTCTCCAGCCGCCATGCCAGCGCCCGACTATCGCGGTGGATCTGATCCCAGGATATGTGAAAGCCTTTTTCGTGCGGGAGACGGTCTGACACAGACGGGTTCCTTTCAGTCGAGAGCAATGCGGATGCCGAAGGATCCTATAACGATGCCGAATGCACGCTCCAGCCCGGTTTTGGCTTTGCGGTAGAGCGTTTGCATGGCCGAGAGGGAGAAGAAGCGGGCGACGATGATGTACCAGCCCGCCTCGATCACGAAGATCGTTGCGAGAACGAGGGCCGCGAGGCCGGGGGAGACCTCTGCCGGCATCAGGCCAACAAAGACCGCGCCGAAATAGATGGCGGCTTTGGGATTGGCGAGTTGCGTCGTGAGGCCCAGCCGAACGGCGGAGGTGAAGCTGCGCTGCGGAGCCGCCTCTTCCGTGGGGAGCGGTGTGCCTGCGTTTCGCCAGAGCTGGATGCCGATCCAGATGAGGAACGCGGCACCGATGAGCTTTAGGAATGTGAGGAGGGCGGGGGCAAGTTCGAAAAGGAGAGCAAGGCCTGAAAGCGCCATGCTTGCCCAGACGAGCGAGCCGAGCCCCAGGCCCAGAGCGACACCGAGGCCTGTGCGGAAACTTCCTCGCATGCTGGATTGGAGTGTGACGACAAAGCTCGGCCCAGGGCTGACCACGATCGCAATCTGGAGGGCTGCGAAGGTGAGGAAGGCCGCGAGAGTCATGGGGCGACTGCGGGTTTGCGGCCCGTTGCAACATCGATATCCGGTGCGTCTTCGGCCTTCATGCCAACGATGTGATAGCCACTATCGACATGGTGCGTTTCGCCGGTGACGCCGGAAGAGAGATCGGAGAGGAGATACATGGCTGATTTACCAACCTCCGCCTGATCCACGTTGCGGCGCAAGGGCGCATTCAATTCGTTCCACTTCATAATGTAGCGGAAATCGCCGATGCCGGAGGCGGCGAGCGTTTTGATTGGGCCAGCCGAAAGCGCGTTGACGCGGATGTTCTTGGGCCCGAGATCCATCGCCATGTATTTGACGGAGGCTTCAAGCCCGGCCTTGGCGACGCCCATGACATTGTAGTGCGGCATCACCCGCTCAGCCCCGAAATACGTGAGCGTGAGCATGGAGCCGCCATCGGGCATCATCTTTTCTGCCCGTTGGGCGACGGCTGTGAAGGAGTAGACCGAGACATTCATGGTGAGCTGAAAGTTGGCGGCAGATGTATCCACATAGCGGCCTCGAAGCTCATTTTTATCAGAAAAGCCAATGGCATGGACGAGAAAATCGAGCTTGCCCCATTCCGCTTTCAAGTTCTCGAATACAGCATCGATGGAGCCTGCATCCTGCACATCGCAGGGGAGAACGATTTTGGAACCGAGCTGCTCGGCCAGCGGCTTCACGCGTTTGCCGAGTGCATCGCCCTGATAGGTAAACGCCATTTCGGCACCCTGCGCGTGGCAGGCCTGCGCGATGCCCCAGGCGATCGACTTGTCATTCGCAAGGCCCATAATCAGGCCTTTCTTACCGCTCATCAATCCCTGTGACATGCTGCCCTCTTGCTTGGCCCCGTAGCCCCGATTAACGCTCGGGCCTCTTGTGTGGTCCGATGGGTCTATGCCAAAGCGGAGCAGGCATCAAGACGGACGCGAATTGGCACCGTGATAACCGAAACAGGATGAAACAATGAGTGATCTGCGTGAGGCCCCGTTTGCGGGAGATGACCCTGTGGCGCTTGTGAGCGATTGGTTGGCAGAGGCCGAGAAGACAGAGCCGAACGATCCGAATGCGATTGCGCTTTGCACCATCGACGGCGACGGCATGCCGAATGCGCGGATTGTGCTGTTGAAGGATATAGAGGCGAACGCGTTTGTCTTCTTCACCAATTATGAGAGCACGAAGGCGGGTGAGTTGGACGGCGCGGGCAAGGCCGCCTTTGCGATGCACTGGAAGACACAGCGCCGCCAGATCCGGGTGCGGGGGCTGGTGGAGCGGGAGGATGGCCCGTCTGCGGATGCCTATTTCGCCTCGCGTTCGATCAAGAGCAGATTGGGTGCCTGGGCGAGTGCGCAATCGCGCCCGCTGGAGAGCCGGGCCGTGCTGGAGGCGCGGCTGGAAGAGGTGACGGCGCGTTTCGGCGAAGATCCGCCACGTCCCCCGAATTGGGGAGGTTTCAGGATCCACCCGTTGGAGATAGAGTTCTGGGCAGATGGGGCCTTCCGGCTGCATGACAGGTTCCGCTGGTCCCGCAAGGAAATCGGGGCGGCCTGGGATGTGCAACGATTGAACCCCTGAAGGGCGGCGTGCCGGGACACGACGCTCATTTTTTGCTATAAACGCGGCACCTTAGGTGAAGATGTTGCAACTGCGTCCAATCTGGCCCGGCATTCTGGATAATTGATATTGTAAGGCTTAAGGTTTTCGTAGAAGGTTGGCCTACATCGTTTGGGGGGAGTATGTGCTTTCTGTATGGCACTGCGCGGTGTGGGGGACTGCGGGCTGGAAAGGCTCAAGCCGTGGCTTCGGTTTTTGGTATCTGAGTTAAGTGCTGTTTGGGAATTGTGCAGGACGAGATCGTATATGATGAAAGGTCACGTAAAGTGGTTCGACTCAACCAAGGGCTACGGATTTGTCATCGTAGATGACAACGAGGGCGATGTGTTGCTTCATGCCAATGTGCTCCGGAATTTCGGAAGAAGTTCTGTGGCCGAGGGCGCGCGGATCACTATGGAAGTTCAGGGGACAGAGCGCGGCCGTCAGGCTGTAGAGATCCTTGAGATTGAAGTTGTTGCTGGCGAGGTAGCGGAAGCGCAGCCTGAATCTGCCTTTGTGGTGGAAGCAGTGGATACGCCTCTGCAGCCGGCGCGGGTGAAATGGTTTGATAAGGTGAAGGGCTTCGGCTTCGTGAATGCTTTCGGTGATGCCGAGGATATTTTCGTGCATATGGAAGTGCTGCGCCATTTCGGCCTTTCGGATCTGTTGCCGGGTGAGGCTGTGTGCGTGCGCTGCAAGCGCGGGCCGCGCGGCAAGACGGCAGCGGAAATCCGTTCTTGGGATTATGCCAACACGGCAGCGGATGTGACCGGCACGCCAGAGGCGTGAGACCGCTGCATCTATTAGGATTTGCTTTCACAATTTGGGCACTGGCGGCAGGTATTGCCGCTGCAGCCTGTTCTGAAGACATGCTGGATCTGCGGGCTGGCGGTTCGCAGGTGCAGTTTCGCATAGAGGTGGTGGATACCATTGAAGAGCGGGCCCAGGGTTTGATGTTTCGCGAGAGCATGGGCCGCTTTGAGGGGATGCTCTTTGTGTATGAGCGGCCTCAGCCTGTTTCCTTCTGGATGAAGAACACGCTGATCCCGCTGGATATGATCTTCATGGATGCATCCGGCGTGGTGCAGCATGTGCACAGCAACGCGGTGCCCGGCGATCTGACATCCATTCCCGGTGGCGATAACATCCAGTTTGTGCTGGAGATCAACGGAGGGCTGGCGGGGCAGTTGGGGATTGATGCGGGTGCGGAGATGCGGCATCCGGCAGTACCCAAAGCTGGAGCTGCCTGGCCCTGTTCCTGAATTTGGCCGCTCCGCCGCGAATTCTTGACTGCTTGGTTCTGAAACACGATCCCGAACGTCCGGGATCGTGCATCCGGGCGCGTTCCTTGCACGGATGGCTTTGATCGGTATTGGCGTCGCGCTGGCGACGCCCTTGAAACTGATCAAGGAACATTGTGATGCCGAGACCATATGCTCTGAAGATGCCTTTTGTGGCTCTGTTTATATCCGCGCTGTTATGCGGCCCGGGCTTTGCGGAGACAGCGCGCGAGAATGATGCCTGGATTACCCGCGATGCCATGCGCACTGCTACGGGCCAAGAAATTCCGGCCGGGGCGTTTGGAATTCTGACCATTGACCGGCCGCGTGAGGTGACGCTGTTGGATCTGCGCGGAAAGGTCGGGCGCGGAACCGTCGTTCTGCGAAGTGATGAGCCGGAAACCTGCCTGACCTTGCCAGTTCGATTTGTTGCCGGTGATTTCGGCGGGGATACGGTTTCCGGCCATCTGGCGGATCCGATCCGACTGACGTTGAAAAGCAGGCGGGTGGCGAAAGTTCTGGCGCGGGGGCGGGATGTTGTGAGTGATATGTACCGTGTGAGCGGCCGCCCGCATCCGGACGCTGATATTGTGCTGCGCTCGGGACTGGAGGAAAGCTTCGGCTTTGTTATCAATCCGGGGCGTAACATTCTTGGCGATGTTTTCGGTGTGGAATTGCAGGAGATCACATGTAAGCCACACTAGGCGTTGCCTTGGGGTTGCCCTTCAGGGGGCAGCACCCTTTGCGCGGAACTGGGATGGGGTGAGGCCGGTGACCCGCTGAAACTCCGTGTTGAAACTGGATTTGGACGAGAAACCAGCTTCATACATGACTTCCGTTACCGGCAAATCCGTCTCCAGCAGGGCCTGCTGCGCGTAGGCGATGCGGTGGCCATTGATGAAGCGTGAGAAGTTTTCGCCCGTGACCCGGTTTGTGGCACCCGAGACATCGCGTGCGGGAACGGTCAGGCGTCTGGCCACGCGGGCGAGTGTGAGGTTGCTGTCGCGAAAGAGTTCCTTTTCTTTCATGATGCGCTCAAGTGTCTGCATGAGGGCCTTGTCCTCCTCCGTCGGGGCGGCACGTGATGGCGTGTTTTTGCGGGGCGCGCGCAGCATCACCGGTACGCTGACAAGGGCCACGACAAAGACGAAAGCTGCGAAGATGCCCGAGACACCGGTTAGGAAGGTGATGAGCTGGGGGTCTTGCGCCACAAGGCTGACGGCAAACACCAGACCATCGGCGGCGACCATCAGACCGACAAGCGCAATTGTGGTGTATATCGCCGCGCGGAGGAGGCCGGTTGCCTGTGTCGGGACGGCGGAGAACGCATCCGGGTTGAGGCTGAGCAGGCTTGCGAGGGCCATGAGATAAAGGCAGTTGATGGCCAGTATGAACACATCAGGCGAAGCGGGGGCAGGGGCTCCGAGGCCGAGGAGGGCAACGCCGACCACTGAGCCATTACGCAGCAAGGTCCTTTTCCAGTATTGCGTGCTTTCCTGTTTCAGCGCGGCAAAGCCGAGATAGGCCGAAGGTGCCGCCAGAACGGCGAGAAAGGGTTGGGCCTGCGCAGGCCAGAGCCAATCGGATGAGATGCGCATGCCCAAAAGGATGGCGATGGATGCGAGGCAGAGCAGGAACGCACAGAGAAAAAAGCGCGCACTGGCGGGAATGCGTGTGTTCCAGGCAAGCACATAGGCTGCGGCGATTGTGAGAACGCTGACGAGCCAAGTGATCGGGAAGGTTTCCATTGGCAGACAGTAAGGCGGGGTTGGCGGCGCCTGCAATGCAGGTTTTGCGTTTGCGCAGTTGAGTGCCGGTGCGCCTTAGCGGAGGGTGACGCGGTAGCCTGCACCTTCGGTGAGCACGCGGGTTATGCGCTTTTCGACTACGGTGTCGCGGAGGTCGTATGATGTGCGTTCTGCTTTCAGAAGGGCCGTTCCTTTTGGGATTTCGAGGGCTTCGGCAAGTGCTTCTGATGCGGCCTCGGCCGTGAGATAATCCTCTGCGCGGGAGACGGAGCGGCCGGACAAATGCTGGTAATGAGGGTAGAGAGCATTTGGCAGGGCGTCTTCCGGGCCGATATCGGGGAAGGTTTCGGCGCTGATGTAGATTTCTTCGAGGAGGGCCGGGCGGCCATTCAGCCCGCGCCTGCGCGAAATGCGCCAGAGGAGCGGCTCGTTCGGGAAGGCATCGCCATGCTGTCGTGGCACGGGGATGCGGGTGATGGCCTGATTGAGCGGCTCTGGCCGCAGGGGCGCGCCATCGGGAGCGGTGAAGCGGAAGAAATGAAAGAGCGCGCGTTCCGGCGTGTGAAGGGGCACGTAGGTGCCCTTGCCCTGCACGCGTTCCACCTGATTGTCTGCCGCCATCGCGTTGAGCGCCTTGCGCACAGTGCCCTGGCTGACGTCAAGCTCTGCGGCCAGGGCAAATTCCGAGGGCAGGGCTTCGCCACCCGCCCAGACACCATCGGCGATGCGATCCGTTATGGCGGTGCGGACCTGTGCGTAAAGAGGGCGGTGTTGGGTCTTCATGCTCTTGCCCGTTGCGTCTCGATATGATGTAAGATGTCTTATATAAGAATTTATGTGAGTCGCAAACAATAAGGAGACCGGGCGATGGGAGTTCCCCAGCTTTTGGTGCATGATGCCAAGGACAATGTGGGTGTTGTGGTGGTGGAGGGCCTGACGGCCGGGACGGATATGCTGTGCGTCGTGACGCATGACAACACCGATTTCCAGCTGACGGCGGGGGACGATATCCCCATTGGCCACAAGGTGGCGCTGACGGATCTGAAAGCGGGCGATACGATCATCAAGTATGGTGAGGATATCGGCAAGATGGTGGGCGATGCGCCGAAGGGCGGCCACGTTCATACACAGAACCTCAAAACGAAGCGGTGGTAATTGAGCTATGCGTGTATACGTCGAAGGCTGGTCGCGCGTTCAGTATGCATACCGCTTTGAATATAAGATGTCTGTTGGCAAGACAGGCTCTTACAGGCAAGGCGCGGGGCGAGACAAGGTCGGCGTTACGCAGGGCCAGCTAAAAGGACATGAGAATCAAAGTGGGACCCGAAATCTGACAAATATGTCGATGATGCTTCATGGATTTACAGGTGAGGCAGAGTTTTTTTGTCAAATTGGTTTCACCAAACGCGAGGTTGCAGATCTCTTTGTAACGACGTTTGGCACCTCAACACTCAATACTGCAATCAAAGAACTGACTGCGGCTCAGCTTCGAGCTGCTCCACCACAATCGAAGAGTCGAGGGATGAAGTATGGCATTTGATGCAAGCACAAGCACAATTCAGGCCTGGCGCCGCGAGAACGGGCGCGTGGGTGTGCGCAACCACGTTGTGATCCTGCCGGTGGATGACATTTCCAATGCGGCCTGTGAGGCGGTGGCCAACAATGTGAAGGGCACGCTGGCCATTCCGCATGCTTACGGGCGGTTGCAGTTCGGGGAGGATTTGGACCTGCATTTCCGCACGATGATCGGGACGGGTGCGAACCCCAATGTGGCGGCCGTTGTGGTGATCGGGATCGAGCCGGGCTGGACCAAGATCATCGCCGACGGGATCCGCAAGACGGGCAAGCCCGTGGCGGAGTTTTCCATCGAGCAGAAGGGCGATTTCGAGACGATCCGGGCGGCAAGCTGGCAGGCCAAGGAGTACATCCATTGGGCGACCGAGCTTCAGAAGGAAGATTGCCCGCTGACGGATTTGTGGGTTTCCACGAAATGCGGTGAGAGTGACACGACAACGGGGCTTTCCAGTTGTCCGACAGTTGGCAACATGTATGACAAGCTGTTGCCGCACGGGCTCTATGGCTGTTTCGGGGAAACCTCCGAAATCACGGGGGCCGAGCATATCTGCGAGAAGCGGGCGGCCAACCCCGAGGCGGCGTCGAAGTTCATGGAGATCTTCAAGGCCTATCAGGAAGACGTGATCTTCGCGCATCAGACTGATGATCTGAGCGACAGCCAGCCGACCAAGGGCAACATTCTGGGTGGTTTGACGACCATTGAGGAGAAGGCACTTGGCAACCTCGAAAAGATCGGGCGCACCTCGACCTATATCGATGCGATGGGGCCTGCGGTCTCTCCTGAAAAGGGGCCGGGGCTCTATTTCATGGATACGTCTTCGGCAGCGGCAGAGTGCGTGACGCTGATGGCGGCGGCGGGCTATGTGATCCACACCTTCCCGACAGGGCAGGGCAATGTGGTGGGCAACCCGATCGTGCCGGTGATCAAGATCTCGGGCAACCCGCGGACGCTGCGTACGATGAGCGAGCATATTGATGTAGACGTGACGGGCGTGCTGACGCGTGAAATGACGATTGATCAGGCGGGTGACGCGCTGATCGAGATGATCCGGCGGACGGCGAACGGACGTGTGACGGCAGCGGAAGCGCTGGGGCACCGCGAGTTCTCCATGACAAAATTGTACCGGTCTGCGTGAGTCCGGCTCCTGGAGATTGCTTTTGATTTCCGGGGGATCGCCTTAGACTGCCTTTCAGCCGGGCGCCCACCCGAACGGGTGCGGCGCCCGGTTCTTGTGTTACGCGTCCCCGCCCACGCCCGTCTGAAAGGCAGGTCGGGTGCGCGCCAATCCTGATGGAGTTTCATGGCCGAGAAAGAGCAAATGGGCTTTTGGCGCGTGGCGCGCTGGTGGGGCGGGCTGTTTCTTGCTCTCTGTCTGGCCGGAATGGCGGTGCCGATGGCTTTTGCAAAAGGCGGTGCCATTGCCTGCGAGGGTGTGACGGTACCGACGACGCGGCCTGCCATGTCCGGCTCGGGCTGGGGAACCTATTGCGTGCCTTGCGTCTTGGCAAACCGGACCTTTGGGCGTGTACCTGTGATCGAGACGCTGGAAGCGGCGCTGACGTCTGCCGCGACAGAGCATCCCGGCACCCGGTTCCTGTATGGTGAGATCGGGCTACCCTCCGGCGGGCCTTTCCCGCCGCACCGGACGCACCGCGAGGGGCTTTCGGTGGATATCATGGTGCCGCTGTCGGATGGAGCGGTGCTTCCGACCAATGCGCTGAACCGATTTGGCTATGATGTCGAGTTCGACGATGCTGGCGAGGGCAAAGCAGGGCGGATCGATTTTGAGGCACTTGGCGCGCTTATCCTGGCACTTGCCGATGAGGCCGAAGCGCGGGGTGGTGCCGTGCGACGCATCTTCTTCGCGCCCGATTTGCAGCCCGAGCTGATGGAGACGCGGGCGGGTGCCTTGCTTCGTGACAGGATCGCTTTTAATGCCAGACAATCATGGGTGCGGCATGACGACCATATCCATGTTGATTTTACGTTTCCCTGCACTGGAGAATCCTGATGAGTGACAAAGAGCAACTGAGCCTTGCAGAGGCCGGGCGGTTGGCGCGGGCGGCACTTGAGGCCTCCGATGTGAGTGCGGAGAATGCGGCGAGCACTGCGCGGGCGTTGGTACTGGCGGAGATTGACGGGCAGGGCGGGCACGGGCTTTCGCGTATTCCGAGCTATACGGGGCAATCGCGTGTCGGCAAGGTGAAGGGGCATGCGGTGCCCGAGATCAACTCCCTGAAGCCGGGTGTGTTCCGGGTGGATGCGGGCCACGGGTTCGCCTACCCGGCCTTTGACATGGCCTTGCCGGAGTTGACGGCACGGGCGCGGATGCTGGGGATTGCCTGTTGCGCGGTCCACCGCTCACACCATTTTGGCGTGGCGGGGCATCATTGCGAGCGGCTGGCCGAGGAAGGGCTGGTGGCGTTTGTGTACGGCAACGCGCCCAAGGCGTTGGCGCCATGGGGTGCGAAAAAGGCCGTTCTGGGCACGAACCCGATCGCCTTTGCAGCCCCGATGGAGGGCGGCGCCCTGCTGATTGATATGGCGGTGACGACCGTGGCGCGCGGCAAGATCCTTGCGGCGCGGGAGGTGGGTGAGCCTATTCCCGAAGGCTGGGCTTTGGGGCCTGACGGAGAACCGACGACGGACGCAGCGACGGCCCTGAAGGGCACGATGGCACCCATGGGCGGGGCAAAGGGTGCGGCCTTGGCGCTGATGGTCGAGGTCATGTCCGCCTGCCTGGCGGGGGCCGCGCTGAGTGCGGAGGCCACCAGCCTTTTTGACAATGAGGGCGGCCCGCCCAATCTTGGCCAAGTGCTGCTGGCGATTGATCCGCATTTCGTCTCAAATGGCGGATTTGACGACAGGATTGCGGATCTTGCGCAAATATACGACGATCTTGATGGGGCACGGATGCCTGGTGCGCGCAGGTTTGCGGCACGGGAGCATGCGGCAGAAGAGGGGGTTTGGGTGAAAACGGCTTTGCTCAAACAGATCCGGGAGATCGCAGGGGAGGCATAAGCATGCCAAGGGTGATTGGCAGCCACAACGGCAAGGAGGTGCGCGAGGCTGTGCTGGAAAACAGCGATGCGCGGATTGCCATCATGAGCTATGGCTGCGTGGTGCGGGACTGGCGTGTGGAGGCCGGTGGTCGGGCGGTGCCCTGCGTGCTTGGGTTTGAGGGGTTTGCCCCTTACCCGGAGCACTCCAAATCTTTCGGGATTGTTGCGGGGCGTGTGGCCAACCGGATTGCAGGCGCGCGGTTCTCTTTAGGCAATGAGGCTTTTGTGCTGAAGGCCAACGAGGGTGCCAACCTGTTGCATGGCGGGCCCGAGGGCCTTGGCAAGCGGGTATGGGATATGGAGATGGCGGGCACGAGTGCAGTGGTGCTGCGCTATCACAGCCCTGATGGCGAGATGGGCTTTCCGGGCAATGTGGATTTCGAAGTCACATTTCGGCTGGTGGGGCCCGAACTGGTGTGCGAGATGCGGGGCGTACCGGACAGGCCGACGCCGATCAATCTGGCGCAGCACAGCTACTACAACCTTGATGGCAAGGGAGATGTGCGCGATCAGGTGCTGGAAATCCATGCCGATCAGTACACGCCTGTGGATGATCAACTGATACCGACGGGCGGCATCCTGCATGTAGGCGGCACGCATATGGATTTTCGGACGCCTGTGCAGATTGGCGAGCGGGATCTGGAGAAGGTGGGCATCGACCTAAATCTGGTGCTGAATGACGAACGGAAGGCTGGGGTGCCTGCGGCAACGCTCTGGTCGGAAGAGACGGGGCTGGAGCTTTGGCTGATCACGGATCAGCCGGGACTGCAGCTTTTCAATGCGCCCAAGATGAATATCGGCGTGCCGGGGCATGACGATGAGTATTATGGGCCGTTCGGCGGCGTATGCCTCGAGGCGCAGGGTTTCCCCGATGCAGTGAACCAACCGGGCTTTCCCAGCATCATCGCGACACCGGAAGAGCCCTATTTTCAGCGACTGGCGGTGCGTATCGCGCCGCTTTGATGCGTTTCGACCGCTTGTTCAGGCGCTAGAGGCGCTACTCCATCACCACATCGAGTTGCCGGTAGAGAAATGTATCCTTTTCCGGATTGGTGAGTGCTGCATCCACGCCAATGGCAATGACGGCGCCGAGGATTCCATTGGCGGCCCCCGCGTTTTGCCGCCGCACCGAGGATTCGTTGTAGACGGCAGCGCTGCTTGTGCCGGACGCACCCCCGAGAGAACACTGTGCATTGATCGCAGGGGACTGGGGGCCGTAGTTGGGAACTTGGATCATCACAGGCGTGGTGACTTTGGCTGTGTAGAGCGCGTTGCTGATGGCACAATTTGCTCCGGCCACTTCCGTGCGCCCATTTGATCCGGCTTTGGTGTAGCTGCGTACTGGCACGAAGTTTTCGCCACGATAGCGTGGCACCTGCTGCCCCTGTGCGCGTGCTTTTGCATAGACATCAAGGCCGGCGGCCGAGCCGGGATTGCGGGCTACGACATCCACTGGCGGTTGTGTGATTTCCATACCTGTGCAGGCGGAAAGGCCTGTAAGTGCAAGGATCAAAGCGGTAATTCTCATGGGAACCTCAGATCAAGAACAACAGTCCTTACCCGCTATTGGCAGCTTTGGGCGCTTTCAAGGCAGAGGCTCTTTTTATCCGTCTTTCAAATAGGCCTTTGTCAGCGCGCCGAGTTCGATCAGCCTTTCTGCGAACATGCTCGCCTTGTCTGACGCGCCCGCCTCCATCGCAAGTACCCAGGCATGGGTAAGGTGAAAGCGTCTTTCGGGGAGTGTCTCCACACACTCGGCTGCTGCTGCGTGGAGCGCGGACAGGGTGGCAGGATCGGCGTTTCGATCCGCGTTGGCGAACGCATCTGCCATATCTTCCGGGATCTCAGCCAAGGCGGGTGGCGGCCCAATCATGGAAGCAGTGAGTTGGGCTGTCCATCACGGCGGAGAAGCGGCCACCATCGAAATTCGGGGCGCCGCGGCCCTTTTGCATGCCTTCGACAACGAAGATGTCTTCAATGAAAACATCCTTCCAGAGGGCGGCGTTGGCCTTGCGGAGATCTGCATATTCGGGGGATTTCGCGGCATCCTCCGTTGTGTAATAGATCTCTACGTTTTCGATCGTTTGGTTGGCGGCCTTTGGATCGAGGCGGATTGCAAAAGTGTGATCGCGGTGCACGCCATAGAGGATATTGGGGTAGATCGCGATGTATTCTGCGAACTTCTCCCATTTTGGGGGCAGATCAGTGAAGTCAGGAAAGGCCTGCGTTTCCGAGAGGCGTGGGTCGTAGACCAGCGTTCCCTGGCCCGAAAACTGGCGGCGCGCCTCGATATGGTAGTGATCCTCCAGTCGGGAATAGCTGTTGAGACCGGGATGGATCCACGGGAGGTGGTAGCTTTCGCAGTAGTTTTCCACCGCGAGCTTCCAGTTGCAGGCGACATCGAGCATGAAGCTGGAGCCCTCTCCGCGAAAGAGTGGCTTGCCTTCGAAATCCTGCCACCGGGTGCGGAGGGGGGCGATGAAATCCTCAAATGGTTCGGCTGAGCCGGAAATGTTCACGAAGACCATATCCATGTAGATGCCCATGGAAACCGGTGTGAGACCTGTGGTTTCCGGGGCAATGCTTTCATGCGCGTTGATGCCCGGGCCGCCGACATGGGGTGTGGCGCGGAGCTTGCCATCCTGACTGTAGCACCAGCTGTGATAGGGGCAGCGGATCACGCCGCCGAAGTTCTTCGGCTCGGCCACGAGGATCATACCGCGGTGGCGGCAGACATTTTCAAACACGCGAAGCTGGCCGGTGAGATCGCGGATGAGGAGGAGGGGGATGCCTAGGAAATCGACGGGTGCGGCGTCTCCCGGGTTTGGGACATCCGCACCGAAACCTGCGCAGGCCCAGCCATTCTGGAAAATACGCTCCCGTTCGAGCGCGAAGGCTTCGGGGCTGGTATAGAGCGCGTTGGGAAGGCCGTTGGCTTCTGCCACGGGCCGGCAGACGGCGGCGAGGCCTTTTGCAAGGGCTGTGTGATCGAGCATGGGTGACCTCCTTCTTGAGGTTCAGTCTGCCAGTGAAAGAGTGTGTGGCTTTTCTCAAACCGACATTCGGGGTCGCGCGTGAGGGACGCGGTTGCAGATTCGCGGTTTCGGTTGTGGACTGCCGGCCACAACATATGGTGGCTTAAGGCTTTTGCGCTGCACAAAATTAACTATTAGGACTGCCTTGGAAGTCTCTGATAAGATGAAATTTTGAGCGCTGAGAGCGTCGAATTACAAGCAAGAGTTGTTAACTATTTTCATGTTCCAGTGGCTCAACGAAAACCGCTAGAGCCCTAGAATTTGTGGGCTTTTCAACGTCAATGACAAAATATGACGAATACGTGAAAATTTGCGTTGACCGGTGAGGTCTCATCCGACAGTTTGTGTGGGCAGGCAGCGGCAGACACCACATATAGCGGTCGAGACGATATCTGCACAATCAGACACACATGCTTTTGCGGAGCTCCGCAGGGGCTGGGTGCAGGCAACGACCGGCACCTTACATGGCTATAACCCAAGACTATCTCAGGGGCAGAGAATGAAGATCGACCGCAAATTCACCACGGAAAAGACCGGCGCATACGGTGGAATTTCCTTCCGCAAGACAGCATCCGAAATTCGCAATCCCGATGGGTCTATCGTGTTTTCGCTAAAGGATATTGATGTGCCGGAGACATGGAGCCAAGTGGCTGCCGATGTTCTTGCACAGAAATATTTCCGCAAGGCGGGTGTGCCCGCAGCGTTGAAGCCGGTGAAAGAGAAGGGCGTGCCTTCGTTCCTCTGGCGCTCTGTGCCCGATGAGGCGGCGCTGAAGAAACTGCCGGAAGATGAGCGGTTTGTGGGAGAGAGCACGGCGACGCAGGTGTTTGACCGACTGGCGGGCGCATGGTGCTACTGGGGTTGGAAAGGAGGCTATTTCTCCTCTGAAGGCGACGCGCAGGCCTATTATGACGAGATGCGGTTCATGCTGGCCACGCAGATGGCGGCGCCCAACAGCCCGCAATGGTTCAACACCGGTCTGCATTGGGCCTACGGCATCGATGGGCCGAGCCAGGGCCATTTCTATGTTGATTACAAGACCGAGAAGCTGACGAAGTCGACAAGTGCCTACGAGCACCCGCAACCACATGCCTGCTTCATTCAGAGCGTATCGGACGATCTGGTGAATGACGGCGGCATCATGGATCTGTGGACGCGTGAGGCGCGGCTGTTCAAGTATGGTTCGGGCACGGGCACGAACTTCTCTTCCCTGCGGGGGCTGAACGAGCCTTTGGGCGGCGGCGGCAAATCCTCTGGCCTGATGTCTTTCCTTAAAATAGGGGATCGGGCGGCCGGCGCTATCAAATCAGGCGGCACAACCCGACGGGCGGCGAAGATGGTGATCTGCGATATGGATCACCCGGATATCGAGCAGTTCATCAACTGGAAGGTGGTTGAAGAGCAGAAGGTGGCGTCTCTTGTTGCGGGCTCCAAGGCGCATGAAGAGAAGCTGAACGGGATCTTTGAGGCGATCAAGACGTGGGACGGTGCGGAAGCGGATGCCTTCGACCCCAAACGGAATACGGGGCTGAAGGCTGCGATCCGAACGGCGAAAAAGGCCATGATCCCGGAAACTTACGTGAAGCGCATCCTGCAGTATGCGGAGCAGGGGTATAGCTCCATCGAGTTCCCGACATATGATACAGATTGGGATTCAGATGCGTATCTGACGGTTTCTGGCCAGAACTCCAACAATTCCGTGCGGGTGACGGATGCGTTTCTGCAGGCCGTGAAGGATGATGCGGATTGGGAGCTTGTACGGCGGACCGATGGCTCCGTGGCCAAGACGGTGAAGGCGCGTGATCTCTGGGATCAGGTGGGCCATGCGGCCTGGGCCTGTGCGGATCCGGGCATTCAGTATCACGACACAATCAATTCGTGGCACACCTGCCCGGAAGATGGTGCGATCCGGGGCTCCAACCCATGTTCCGAGTACATGTTCCTTGATGATACAGCGTGTAACCTCGCCTCGATGAACCTGCTGACCTTCCTGAAGGACGGCAAATTCGATGCGGATGCCTATGTGCATGCCTCCCGTCTCTGGATGATCACGCTTGAGATTTCCGTGATGATGGCGCAGTTCCCGAGCCCGGCGATTGCCAAGCGCTCCTACAAGTTCCGCACCACGGGGCTGGGCTATGCCAATATTGGCGGCCTGCTGATGAACATGGGCTATGGCTACGACAGTGATGAAGGCCGGGCTTTGTGCGGGGCCTTGAGCGCGATCATGACGGGGGTTTGTTATGCAACTTCGGCCGAGATGGCCGAGGAACTGGGAGCCTTCCCGGGCTATGCGCCGAATGCCGAGCATATGCTGCGGGTTATGCGCAATCACCGGCGGGCGGCATACTCCGAAAGCAAGGGCTATGAGGGGCTGGCCGTGAACCCGGTGGCGCTGGATGCTGCGAACTGCCCGGACAAGAGCCTGATCGACCTTTCCCGTGCGGTGTGGGACGAGGCCTTAACGCTGGGTGAGGCGCATGGCTACCGGAACGCGCAGGCAACCGTGATTGCACCCACGGGCACAATCGGGCTGGTGATGGATTGCGATACCACCGGGATTGAGCCGGATTTCGCCTTGGTGAAATTCAAGAAACTGGCGGGGGGCGGCTACTTCAAGATCATCAATCAATCGGTGCCCGGCGCGCTTAAGAAGCTGGGCTATAGTACTGCGCAGATTGAAGAAATCGTCGCTTATGCCGTTGGCCACGGGACAATGGGCAATGCGCCTGATATCAACCCGACATCGCTGATCGGGCACGGCTTTGGGCCGGATGAGATTGCCAAGGTAGAGGCGGCACTGCCGACGGCGTTCGACATTCGCTTTGTGTTCAATCAGTGGACACTGGGTGCTGAGTTCTGCTCCGATGTGCTGGGCATCCCTGCGGAGCGGCTGAATGATCCGGGTTTTGACCTGCTGCGGCATCTTGGATATTCCAAGGCGCAGATCGAGGCCGCGAACAACCATGTATGCGGGACCATGACTCTGGAAGGTGCGCCGCATCTGAAGGCCGAGCATTACAGTGTATTCGATTGTGCCAACCCATGTGGCAAGATCGGAGAGCGGTTCCTGAGCGTGGAGAGCCACATCCACATGATGGCGGCGGCGCAGAGCTTCATTTCTGGCGCCATTTCCAAGACGATCAACATGCCGAATGACGCGAGCATTGAGGACTGCAAGGAGGCTTACGAGCTTTCTTGGTCGCTCGGGGTGAAGGCCAATGCGCTTTACCGCGATGGCTCCAAGCTCTCGCAGCCGCTTTCTGCCGCGCTGATCGAGGATGAGGACGAGGACCTGGAAGAGACCTTGTTCGAAGCCCCGGCGGGTGAACGGGCGCAGATTCTGGCGGAGAAGATTATCGAGAAGGTGATCGTGAAGGAGGTCGCGCGCGGGCGGGCCAAGCTGCCGGAACGACGGAAGGGCTATACGCAGAAGGCGATTGTGGGGAATCACAAGGTGTATCTGCGGACGGGCGAATATGAGGATGGCCAGTTGGGCGAAATCTTCATCGACATGCACAAGGAAGGTGCAGCTTTCCGGGCGATGATGAACAATTTCGCCATCGCGGTGAGTGTGGGCCTGCAATACGGCGTGCCGCTGGAAGAATTTGTGGAGGCGTTCACGTTCACGAGGTTTGAACCTGCGGGGATGGTGACGGGGAACGACTCGATCAAGAACGCGACCTCCATTCTGGATTACATCTTCCGGGAACTGGCGGTCAGCTATCTTGATCGCACGGATCTCGCTCATGTGAAGCCAGAGGGGCAGGGCTTTGACGAGATCGGGCGCGGCGAGGAAGAGGGTGTTTCCAACATCCGGCCCGTGGAGCCCGACATGCAGCAGGCGTCGATCGAGATGATCAAGCAGGTGAGCAGCACCGGCTATCTGAGAAAGCGCCTTCCGCAGGAACTTATGGTTCTGCAAGGTGGCGCCGCAACGGCCGCGCTGGAAACCGGGCTTGCGACGGAGGCGACAGTCTCCACCGTTGAAGTGATGACGGCCACGGTGCTCGACGAGCGTGCCAAGGCCAAAATGCAGGGCTACGAGGGCGATCCGTGTGGAGAATGCGGGAACTTCACTCTGGTTCGCAACGGGACCTGCATGAAGTGCAACACGTGTGGGGGAACGTCCGGATGTAGTTAAAGAGATGCGCCGGGGCGGTTTGCCCCGCCCGGCGTTAAGCTTTCAGGCCGCAGGCAATAAACCGAGCGGTAAACTATAAGAGCCTGAAAATGCGAGACTTGGGGGATGGCGTGCCATCCCCCTTTTTTTACTGGGCAGTTCGTCGGTTGCGGGATCTGACAGCCCTGGTTCATCTCTTTGGCGTACCTAGTTTTGCCCTGACGCGCGCCGCATCTCGGCCCCTTGGCCGGGCGCGGCTGTTGTGGTGAAACCGCCTATCATTGCCGTGAGGTTTGAAGCCGCCTTAAGCAGGTTGTTGGCCGAGGATGCACTCTGGTCCGCAAGTGCGGAGTTTTGCTGGGTCATGTCATCCAGATGCGCGACGGAGCTGCTTATGTCCGATACGCCTGTCGCCTGCTCTTTCACGGCGTCCGAGATGTCGGCAATAGTCTCTGCGACAGACTGCACAGCACCCACGATATTCTCAAGGCTTTCGCCCGTTTTGTTGACCAGAGCCACTCCGGCAGAAACGTTTTCAGTACTCGCGGCGATCAGTTGTTTGATGTCGCTGGACGCTTCAGATGAGCGCTGTGCCAGAGTGCGAACCTCGGAGGCAACGACGGCGAAGCCCTTGCCGGCCTCGCCCGCGCGGGCAGCCTCCACGGCGGCATTCAGGGCCAGGAGGTTTGTCTGGAAGGCGATCCCTTCAATTACGCTGATGATATCGCTGATCTTTGTCGAGCTTTCTTCGATACGCGCCATTGCCGAGACGGTATCTGTTACGACATCACCACCGGCCTTGGCGAGTTCGCTTGCCCGTGTGCTCAGGTCCGCGCCATTTTGCGCCTTCTGGGCGTTTTCGCGGATGCTTGCGGACATCTCTTCCATTGTCGCTGAGGTTTGTTCCAGAGTTGCAGCCTGAGATTCGGCGCGAGATGCGAGATCGCGGGATCCCTTTGCAATCGGATCTGCATCCGCGCGCACCTCGCCTGCGGCACGCTCGACCTGCTGAATGGTTGTGCTGAGGCTGTTGACGCTAGAATTGAAACGGTCCGCCGCGCACTTGAAATCACCCTGAAAGCGATTGCTGATCAGGCGGGTCAGATCTCCGTCTGCCAGTGCTGCAAGCGCTTCATCCAGTTCGGACATGAACCGGTTTACGGCTTCCATCAGCCCGTTCATGCCGGATGCTGCCATCGAGGTGAAGCCGAGATTGTCGATATATGTAACGCGCTTGTCGAACGCGCCCTTGTTGACGGCCTCGATAACGTCAATCAACTCGTTCTCCAGCGCACGCACGGATGTCACGTTGCTCATTTCGACGGCTGAACCGATCTGAGTCCCCTCTGTGTCGCGTATCGGGGAAAACTTGACCTCGACGACGACGCCTTTGTAGCTGAGATCCAGCGCCTGATCACCCGTCACCTTGGTTTTCAGGCAAGTGCCGTCCGCCTCAAGTTCTTCAACCTTTTTGAGCAAAGGCAAAAAATTAAGGTCGGACACCGCCGAGCCGGACGCCTGACCGGTGTCCGAAGGTTTTGTGTAGTCCTTCAGGGTTGCGCCGACATCCTCCCACAGTTTGTCGAATGCAGGGTTTTGTGTGATGACATTCCCCGCACCATCGAGAACCACCATTGGCGTTTTGTTGCTTCGCACCGCTGCCGTGACGGCGAGCTGAACGCCCGCATTTTTCTGAAAAGTGCGCAGGGCCTGCGCCATCTGGCCAATCTCGTCCTCGCGTGTTTCGCCCGGTATATCTCCCTCGATTTTCCCATTGGCAATACGGAGCATTGAATTGGCGAGTGCACTGATTGTTTTGGAAAGGCGTTGCGCGAGCAGGAACCCGATACTCGCGATCGCCAGCATGATTGAAAGCACCACAATCAAAAGTGTATTTCTGAGATTGTCGAGGGGAGCAAGTGCGCTTGCAATTGGCCGCTCCGTGACGACAACCCACTGTTCGTCAAAGACATCTGCTCTCATGGCACTCAACAAAGTGGGGCCTCCAAGGATGCCTTCCTCCTCCAGCACCACGCTTTCTCCGCTGCTAAAAACGCCTTCCAGCCACGATGCATCCACGCGTTTTTGGAGGATATCATTGGTTTCCGTCTCCGCCAGATCGCTGCGCAAGAAGCCGTCTTGCCCGACGATATATGTTGTTACTTCCTCTTGGGAGGCTACGGCTGCGGCTACTTGATTTGATGGGATTTGCAAGGCTATGACACCCAGCTGTTCGCCTTGTTTTCCTGCTACAGGTGCAGCCACGAAGGCTGCCGGAGCGCCATAGCTTGGAGCATAGGGTTCAAAGTCGACAAAGGCTTGATCCGTATCCAGTAAGGCCTCACGGAACACAACACCGAGCCCGGAATCCTTGTATGCGCCGGATTGCAGGTTGGTTGCGTAATCCAGCTCCTTGAAGACAGAGTAGACGATATCTCCTGAGGGGGAGATCAGGAAAATATCATAGTAGCCGCGCAGCTCAAGAAGCGTGCGGAAATCCGGATGAAACCGCCCGTGCATCACGTTGTAGGGCGTTGTTTCTGGCGCAGCATCCAGAAGATGTTTGCTGCCGATTGGATTGGGGTTGCTATCGATGTAGTCGTTGCGCAGGCCATCCGGCGTTGTGGTATCCCAGGAATTGGAGAAAGCGCTCAGACTGTCCCGCACAAGATCGGAATGCATGAGAAAATCGAGATCCCCGCTGACGGATGTGACGTAAGTATCCAGCCCATGGTTTTGAGAGGCGGACACTACCTGAAGCTTGTTCTGAACATCCTGCCGGACAATGCCCGAAGAAACTATATAGGCGCCGATTCCGGTAGCAACCGCCGCGACAACCGCAGACCCAAGATAGCCGGAGGCGATTTGAAACGATAGTGAGCGCGTGGACTGCGCCTTGCCAATAAGTTTTTTGATCATGGGCGTGCTCTCTTTTAAGGCTCGCCGATTGAATTATCCGCCCTTATTCAACAGAAGGTTTAGCCGCCAAGCCGACAATCAAGTTTTGTGTATAAAGTTTGAGATGTTTTCGCCATCAAGAGTGCCGCTATTTACAGACTGCCAGGAGTATAACTGGACTAATGGCAATAAGCTCGATTTTGAGGATTAAGAGTTTATTACAAGTACAGAATTTTTGATTTATCACGCGGAGCAACGGCGACCGCGGTACTGTAGTGGGGGCGTTGATTTGCCCGTTTCAGGCTCATGCGCCGCGCGCTATCGCAGCAACGCCGGTGCGGGCCACTTCTTCGAGGCCAAGAGGGACCATGAGGGTGACGAAAGCGTCAATCTTTTCTGGTGTGCCCGTGAGTTCGAAGACGAAGGATTCCAGTGTGCTGTCCACCACGCTCGCGCGGAAAACCTCGGAGGTGCGCATTGCCTCCACCCGTTTCTCGCCCGTGCCGTTGACTTTGATGAGCGCAAGTTCACGCTCCACGGATTTGCCCTCGACAGTAAGATCGTGGACAGAATGCACGGGCACCATGCGGCCGAGCTGCGCCTTTATCTGTTCGATCACTGCGGGTGTGCCTGTGGTAACGACCGTAATGCGCGAGCGGTGGCCGGTATGATCGATTTCGGCCACCGTGAGGCTATCGATATTGTAGCCTCGCCCGGAGAAAAGGCCGATGACGCGCGCAAGAACGCCCGCCTCGTTGTCGACGATGATGGCGAGTGTATGCGCCTCTATGATCTCGGCATTGGGATCGCGGAGATCATAGGCGGAATGGCTGGAGGTTCCGGATTTTATTTTAAGTGGTGACATGTTTCCCCCGTAACGGATTGGAGCGGGCTTTTTGCTCTAGGTTGATGGATGTATGCCCGGTTTTTGCAGGCAGGGCGAGCGACTTTTGTATGGAGAGGTGTGTGAGATGCAGCACGAAAGCACGGCGCCAGTGGTTGCACGCTCGGCCATTTGGGACGGGCGCACGCCGCCAAAACCAGGCGCCGCACCGGATGCGCCTTGGCAGAAGCTTTGCCCGTATTGCGACGCGCCATTGAGCAAGACGGAGGTGTTTCGGCCTGGCCATTGCGCGGCGGCGGCTTGCGGGCACCGGCACATCCTTTTGCTCAACTATCTGGCGGAGGAGGGCCGGCGTGCCGCGTATCACGCGGATTGCGAGGCTGCTGAGCCGCGGCAAGCGGCACGCGCACTGGCGGTGAAGGAAGGGTGCGAGGCGGACGATGTGGTTTCTGTGATCGTTCCCTATCAGAACACCGCTGTCGTGCCTTTGCCGGGGGAACGGCGGGATGCGTTTCTTGCGCATCTGGCTGAGGCTGTGGTGGAGGCCTTTGAGAAAGAGCCGGTGGTTGGGGCGGTGGAGGTGCCGCCCGAGGCTGCCGCCCCTCTTACAATCGCCGGGTGTTCGACGTGTCAGGGCTATTGCTGCAAGCAGGGTGCGGATCGGAATGCATTTCTGACGGCTGGTGAGTTGGTGGAGATCCGGGCCCGGCGGCCCGATATGGATGCTAAGGCTCTGATTGCCTTTTATGAGGCCGCATTGCCCGAGGCATCGGTGGAGGGCGCGTGCGTTTATCAAGGGCCGCTGGGATGCGTATTGAGCCGCGATGTTCGCTCTTCCGTATGCAACACGTTCCATTGCCGGGAGTTGATCGAGGCGTTTGCGCGGGTTGGCGACATGCCGGGTGCGCCGGTGACTATACTGGCCCGCTCTGACGAGGGTGTTGAGGCCATTGGCGCTATGGGGGCGGACAAGGTGTGGCGCTTGATGTGACATCTGTAGCGTTTCGCTTCGAACTTGAATCATCCAGCGCTGCCTGAAACAAAAGATTTCAACGCGTTAGGTGAGAAGTGATGTTTCAGATTAAAGGCGAAACGCATTAGTACTCCGCCCTTCCGGGCGCATTGAAATCCGTACAGGGCGGCAGGGGGAGGGAGATGTCGGGTTTGTTGAAGAGGATATCGTAGAAGGGTGCGAAGCGGGTGAGTATCGCTTTGCTTTCCGTCTCTGAAAGCTCCTGTTTGTGACGCGCAGGCGTGGCCTTGTTGCGCAGCGTCTTGTCGGCGCGCGCCACCTTGCGGGCAATGCGGCGCGGGTTTCCCTCCAGTCCGAGTTGGGTGAGGATCTGGGCGGCGCCTTTCTCAGTATCGAAGGCGAAGTACTCGTATTGCAGGGGGCGAACACCCGGGAGCTGCAGCCACGCAGAGAGGCTGTCGAGCTGGTTGGCGATGCCGTTGCAGGCATCCTCCAGAGTGTGGATTTCGGAAAAGGCCGGGCGGCCCTTTGCTCGGGCTCTCTTGCCATGATCAATGAGGGAAAGAGCCATATCGCGTGGGTCCCGGAAAATGGCGTGAGCCCGCGCCTCTCCTGCCTGAACCCAGCGCACCATTATATCTGAGGGACGGCCATGTGTTTTTATCACGATCGGGTGGCGTTCTTCCTCCAGAGCCGTGCGGATGAGCGCAGCCTTTTCCGCATCCAACTGACCAAAGAAGTTGATGCGGCGCGGGCGTGTATCCGGAAAGGGGATGAGAGGCTGGTCAAAGCCAGCCTCCGTAAGGGCGACACGGGTCAACTCAAAGGCCAGTGTGGTGCCGCATTTTGTCATCCCATAGCTGAAAAACGCAAATTTTTCAGTTTCTTCGGGGCCTTTTCTAGACCAGAACGGCACCGCCAACCTCAATGACATCCTTGGTGCTGGCATCGCCGAGCAGCATCTCGTTATGTGCCTTTCCGGAAGGGATCATGGGGAAGCAGTTCTCGTGCTTTTCCACAACGCAATCGAAGATCACGGGGCCATCATAGGCGAGCATTTCCTTGATTGCCTCATCCAGATCCGCTGGATTATCGCAAATGATGCCCTTACAGCCGAACGCTTCGGCCAGCTTCACGAAATCAGGCAGGCTTTCGGACCAGCTGGAGGAGTAGCGTTCGCCGTGCAGAAGCTCCTGCCACTGGCGGACCATGCCGAGGCGCTCATTGTTGAGGATGAACTGTTTGACGGGCGCGTGGTACTGCATGGCGGTGCCCATCTCCTGCATGTTCATCAGCCAGGAAGCTTCTCCCGCGACGTTGATCACCAGCGCATCTGGATGCGCAATCTGCACGCCAACGGAAGCGGGCAGGCCGTAGCCCATGGTTCCGAGGCCGCCGGATGTCATCCATCGATTCGGATCCTCGAACCCCAGATATTGCGCGGCCCACATTTGGTGTTGGCCCACCTCGGTCGTGACATAGCGATCCATCCCCTTGGTGAGGGCTTCCAGACGCTCCAGTGCGTATTGCGGCTTGATCGTGCTTTCCGAGTTCTTGTAGTTGAGCGATTTGATGCTCTTCCACTCTTCTATCTGTTTCCACCAGCGGGCAACGGCTTCCGAATTGGTGCGGGAACCGCGGGCCTTCCAGACCTCCAGCATCTGTTCCAGAACGCGGCCGACATCGCCGACGATGGGTACGTCCACATGGATATTCTTGTTGATCGAGGAAGGATCGATATCGATATGGACCTTGAAGCTTTCCGGGCTGAAGGCATCGGTACGACCGGTTATACGATCATCGAAACGGGCGCCGATGCAGAGCATGTAATCGCAGCCATGCATGGCCATATTGGCCTCATACGTACCGTGCATGCCGAGCATGCCCATCCAGTTATCGCCTGAAGCGGGGTAGCAGCCGAGGCCCATCAGGGTGGATGTGATGGGAAAGCCCGTGGCGGCAGTGAGTTCGCGCAGGGATTGGCTGGCTTTGGGGCCTGCATTGATCACGCCACCGCCGGAATAGAGGATCGGGCGTTCTGCGCGCTCCAGCCCCTCAACGGCCAGCGTGATGAGATCGATATCGCCCTCGGTTTGCGGGGCGTAGTGCTTGGTGCGCGACTGCGCGCGGGCCGTGTATTCGCCGCTTGCAAACTGAACATCCTTGGGGATGTCCACCAACACTGGGCCAGGGCGACCATGCGTGGCGACATGGAAGGCCTGATGGATTGTTTCGCCCAGAATGTCCGTATCCTTCACCAGCCAGTTGTGCTTGGTGCAGGGGCGGGTGATGCCCACAGTGTCGGCCTCCTGAAAGGCATCATTGCCGATCATGAAGGTTGGCACCTGGCCGGTGAGAACGACGAGGGGGATGCTGTCCATCAGGGCGTCCGTCAGGCCCGTCACGGCGTTTGTAGCGCCCGGACCCGAGGTGACCAAAACAACACCGGGCTTCCCGGTGGAACGGGCATAGCCTTCAGCGGCGTGAACAGCGCCTTGTTCGTGACGCACGAGGATGTGGCGGATATCGGATTGCTGGAAAATCTCGTCATAGATCGGTAGCACAGCGCCGCCGGGATAGCCGAAAATGACCTCCACGCCCTGATCCTTCAGAGCTTTAACGACAATCTGCGCACCGGTCATTTGAGCCGACATTTTCTTCTCCATCGCAAGCCTGCCGGGACCATCCCGATAGGCATAAAAAAAGCCCCGTTGAGGGGCTGTGCGCGAGCGGACCGATCTGGAAGGGTTACTTCCGCCGGGGCTCGCGCTTTCCAATAAGGACCACGTTCTGCTTCATACTTTTTGTTTTATGTCGGGAGAATCGCGGGGTCAACAGTGGATTTTCAATTTTTCTGTCTTCAGCGGCGCATTTTTTGAATTTTTATTTCAAAATTTGATCTGTGAGCGTAATTACTCACGCAAGACGCCATGTTCCAAAGCATATCGAGTGAGACCGGCTGTGGAAGAGATATCGAGCTTGCGCTTGATGTTCTTGCGGTGTGTTTCAACCGTCCGAACGGAGATATCGAGGCTGCGGGCAACCTCCTTGTTGCTTTTGCCGCTCGCAAGCTCCAGCAAAACGGTTTGTTCGCGGCTGGTCAGCGGCTCGCGGCCGGGTTCGGCTATCGTCTGCTCGGTGCCGTTGCACATGTACTTTTCGCCGGCACTTACCTTTTCGATGGCGTCCACGATTTCCTCAGTTGGTACATCCTTCAAGAGGTAACCACTGGCCCCGTGGCGCAGCGCTGTGGAGATGTATTCGGGGCTGTCATGCATGGAAAGGATGAGGATACGCGCCTCCGGGTTGTGTTCGAGCATAATCTCGGTGGCGGCGAGACCGGAGAGAACGGGCATGTTGAGATCCATCAACACGATATCGGGGGCGTGGGCATCGAAGGCATCAAGGGCTTCCTGCCCGTTGGCGGCTGTGGCGACAACTTCGATGTGATCGTAGGTTTCGAGAAAACCCTTGATGCCGTCCACAACAAGGGGGTGATCGTCGGCGAGGAGAACGCGGATACTCATGCGGATTTACGGCCTTCTGAACTGGGCTCCCCGGCTGGGAGCATGTGTTTGAGGGGGAGCTTGGCTTCGACAAGTGTGCCCTTGGCGGAGGAAAGGAGGCGGATTGTGCCATCGAGATGTTCAACACGTTCGGCCATGTTGCGCAGGCCAAGGCCGGGGCTGACGGCGCGGTTGCTGTTCTTGAGGCCCACGCCGTTATCCTCGATGCGGAGGGTTGCCCCGCGTCGGTTGCCGAAGAGTCGCATCTTGACTTTGGAGGCTTCCGCGTGGCGTTCGATATTCGTGAGCGCCTCCTGCGCCACCCGGTAGAGAGCCGTTTTGGCGTCATCCGTAAGGCGGTTGCGGAAGACGACCGTTTCAAACTCCGTCTTGATGCCGGTGCGCTTGGAGAAATCTTCCACGAGAGACTTGAGGGCAGGGCCGAGGCCAAGATCATCCAGCACGCCGGGGCGGAGATCGCGACTGATACGGCGGACTTCCTGAATTGCGACGTTGAGGCCCTCTGCGGATGTGGCGATGCCATCGGCGGCACCGGATTTTCCGGTTTTGAGGCGCCGGGCCGCAAGCTCCAGCGCATAGCGGACGCCGACGAGGATCTGACTGATGCCATCGTGCAATTCGCGGGCAACGCGGCCGCGCTCCTCCTCCTGTGTGTCAAAGATGCGCTGCGTCAGTTCCTTGAGCTTTGCATCCGCGAGGCGGCGTTCCCGCACATTTAACACGAGGCCCGAGGCGAAGACGATCAAGAGGGCGGCCAGCGTAATGAGGATGATAAAGAGGAATGTGCGCTGGATGCGGGCTTCGGTACCTGCCCGCACGATAGCCACCTCTTCCAGCACATCGTCTATCCAGATACCGGTACCGAGCGCCCACCGCCAATCCTGAAAGCCGATGACATAGGAATACATCTGGCCGGTTTCGCCAGTAGAGGGCTGGGGCCAGGGGTAGCGGTGATAGCCGCCGCCGCCGCGGGCCTTGGCGATGAGCGTCTGGACAACCTTTTCTCCGTCGCGGTCCTCCGCGTCGAGCCAGTTCTTGCCAATCAGATAAGTCTGCTTGGGGCTGACGATATTGGTGCCGCCGTATTCGTAAACAAAGAAGAAGCCGTCGTCGCCATAGGTCATAGCCGCAAGGATCTGGGCAACTTCTCGTTTGGCATCTTCATTATCTGGTGCAGCGTTGCCGTAGATATGGCCGATCGCCGTGCGTGCGAGGCTCATATAGTTCACGAGCTCCGCCTGCTTTGCTTCCAGCAGCCGCTCTTCCATGAACTGGATCTCACGATCCGAGAGGGCGCGTGCCTGATACATCACTACGGAAGCAATCGCGGCGGCCGCGAAAACAAGGGGAAGTGTAGCCAGAAGAAATACCTTCTGCCCATAAGTCAGATGCAGCCACCTTGCAGGTGGTTTGGCTGTATTATTCGCTCCCAAAAGCTCTCCGGCGCTTCTTTTTTACGCATAGTGTCCGTATCGTCCGGAAAACGTCAATGCCCGGCGCATCTACGTATTGGTTGGTATTTAACCTTTGGGCAACTTCGCTTAGGGTCCGCTTCACTATCCATCAGCCCGGCAGAGGCTGGGCGAATTCAACTGGGAGATAAGAATGGATCGTCGCTCATTTTTGAGAAATTCCGCGCTTGGGGGTGCCGCCGCAACGGGGCTGGCCGCACCGGCACTTGCGCAGGGCAATCGGACGCTCACGATGGTGACAACCTGGGGCCGGGGCCTTGCCGGTGTGCACGACTCAGCGCAGCGCGTTGCGGACAGTATCACCACGATGTCCGGTGGCAGCCTTACGATTGACCTGAAAGCGGCCAACGAACTGGTTGGTGCGTTTGAAGTGTTCGATGCGGTTACATCCGGCCAGGCCGATATGTACCACGGTGCGGACTACTACTTCACCAACCAGCATCCGGCTTATGCGTTCTTCACCGCCATTCCGTTTGGCATGACGGCGCAGGAACTGATGAACTGGTACTATTTCGACGGTGGCATGGAAGCGCATGACGAACTGGGCCAGATCTTCGGCCTCAAGTCCTTCCTTGGCGGCAACACGGGCGCGCAGGCTGGTGGCTGGTTCCGCAAGGAAATCACTGGCCCCGAAGACTTCAACGGTCTCAAGTTCCGCATGCCGGGCCTTGGTGGCAAGGCGCTTGGCTATCTTGGTGCATCCGTACAGAACCTTCCGGGCTCTGAGGTGTATCAGGCGCTGGCATCCGGTGCGATTGACGGGACAGAGTGGATCGGACCCTGGGCGGATGAGAAGGCCGGGTTCCAGGAGATCACGAAGACCTACTACACCGCCGGTTTCCATGAGCCGGGCGCAGGCCTTTCCGTGGCAACCAACCGCGAAGTGTTCGAGAGCCTTTCGCCTGCGCACCAGAAGATCATCGAGATGGCCGCAATGGAAGCGCATCAGTGGAATCTTGCGCAGTTCCTCTCCAACAACGGTCAGGCCCTGCAGCGCTTGACGGCTGGTGGCGTGACGATCAAGGAATTCCCGGACAGCGTATGGGATGCTTTTGGTGACGCTTCGCAGAAGGTCTATGATGAGAACATGGGCGACGACATCTTCAAGAACACGTTTGAAAGCGTGCAGAAATCGATGAAGTCGTCTTCCGGCTGGCTGACACGTTCCGAAGGGGCGTATCGCTCCCAGCGGGACCGCGTTCTCGGCTAAACAATTGATCTGAATACCTCCCCCGGCGCAAACAGCGCCGGGGGATTTACCTTGGGGAGGGTTACATGCTGGATGGATTGATCTGGTTGGTCACCAATATCGGCTTGGGATTTTATAACATATTCTGGGCGCTCACCAATCCTGCAGCATGGCTCGACTGGTCAGATAAGGCGGCAATCGGGCGGGTTATCTACTACGGCGGTTCGGTCGAATTCTTCTTTGCCATCTTCGATATCTTCCTTGTTCTCTTTCTTCTCGGCCTCTGGCGGCGGCAGATCCTTTGGGGCGTCGTACGCCTTTTCGAAGGGTTTGCGAATACGATTGGACGGTTCTTCGCCTGGGCGGCGCTGCTTATGGTGCTTCAGCAGATCATGATCGTGTTCTTGCAGCGCATTTTCCGGGTGTCCGAGATTTCGGTTGGCCCGTTTGGTGTGGATTTCACCAAGGATCTTTCCTGGTGGTCGGAAGAACTGAAGCTTTACAACGCGATGATCGTGGCACTTTGCTGCGCTTACACGATGGTGCAGGGCGGGCATGTGCGGGTCGATCTCTTCTACTCCGGTATGAAGCATGGCAGCCGCCGGGTGGTGGATATGCTCGGATCGCTTTTCTTCATGATGCCGACGATGGTGCTGATCTGGCTTTATGGTTGGTACTTCCTTTGGCGGCATCTGGTGACGCCGAAGATCAATGCCACGGAAGCCTTTGCGATGGTGGAGCGGAAATCCAAGATCCTGAAATGGAACGTGGAAACGACCGGTTTCTCGCCCAATGGTTTTGATGCCTATTTTCTCTTCAAGGTCCTTTTGGTGGCCTTTGCCGGCATGATGTTCATTCAGGCATGGGCCTTCTTCTTCCGCGCATATCTGGAGTGGCGCGAAGGCCCTGAGAGTGCAGACAAATATCTGGACAAGGACAGTCTGGAAGACGAGACGGCGGACCGCGTCGCAGAAATTCACTAGGGGGCAGGACTGATGCTATTCGGACTGGACGGAATTGAGCTGAGCCTGATCATTGTGTTTGCCTGCCTTTTCGGTGGCATCATGTCGGGCTTTCCGGTGGCCTTCGCAATCGGTGGTGCGGCGGTGATTTCCTTCGGGATTATTGCAGCACTCGATACCGGCGGCATCCTCGTGAAGGAAGTGATTGATACTTCCGCGCGGCAATATCAGGCCTTGATTGCCGAAGGGGTGCGGCGCGATACGATCAGCCATTTCAAGTACCCCGAATTGCCAATGCTGACGCAGGAGCTTCTGACAGGTGGTTGGGAGCAGGCGCTCAATCGGAATTTATCTTTCATTGTCAACAGGATGAACGAGAAGGTTCTCGCGGGACAAAGCATCGAAACACTGCTTGCGGTGGCGATGTTCGTACTGATGGGTATCACATTGGAGCGTTCCAAGATTGCCAATGATTTGCTGACGACGATGGCGCGTGTCTTCGGGCCTTTGCCCGGTGGTCTGGCGGTTTCCATTGTGGTGGTGGGTGCGTTTCTTGCAGCCTCCACCGGGATTGTAGGAGCAACGGTCGTGACGATGGGGCTGCTGGCTCTGCCGACGATGCTGCGCAACAACTATTCCCCGGAACTCGCGACGGGTGTGATCGCGGCTTCCGGCACGCTTGGGCAGATCATTCCGCCTTCCATCGTGATCATTTTGCTCGGTACACTTGCGGGTGATCTTTACTCCACTGCGCAGGAAGAACGGGCTTCGCTCGTTGGATGCTCGGATGCGCTGACGTATCTCGGGGAGCCTGCGGTGCTTTCCGTGGGCACGCTCTTTCAGGCAGCCGTATTGCCTGGAATTTTGCTGGCGGGGCTTTATGCGGCCTACGCTTTCGGGTTTGCCCTTGCGCGGCCAGACAAGGCACCACCGATCCCGGCGCAGGAGGGGGCCAGTGAGGGCCACGGGGTGCGCAACGGGTTGATCTGGTATCTTGGTGTGCCTGTAGGGATCATTGCGGTGGCCTTCGTGATGGGGGCCGTAAACATTGCCGGTTCGCAATCCATCGCGGTGAACGCGATTGCCGATCTGGGCAAACAGGCGGAACTGCGCACCAATGTTTCCGAGGAATGCCAGGCTTCCATGATCGAATTGCACGGTCAGGAGAAATGGGACCGCTCTGTTGTTATGCAGGAAGAGATCAACGCGGCTGGCGGGGCGCAGACACAGGAGGAGCGGACGCTGACGCCTGAGGCGCTGGTGGAGGCGCGTGCCAATGCGTTGGCGAATGTGGCGCCTATCAGCTCTGGTCTTTTGACGATTGTTGTGATGCTGGGGCTGGTTCTGGCGCTGGCGCGCGGTGTTGCGCCCAATATGTCTGTGCAACCGCTGCTCATCGGGGCCGGAGCGCTGATTGCCGTCCTGCTTGTAGATGTGCTGTTCATCGGCCCGCAAACCTCGCCGGGGCTTCGGTTCCTGCTGCTGATCCCGCCCTTCATTGTGGCGCTGAGTGGAGTGCGGCTCGCAGCCAAGAGGCTTGGGCAGAACGAGCTTTTGCGCGTTGTCTTTCCGCCGCTGGTGCTGATCGTGGCGGTGCTCGGCTCCATCCTTGGCGGTATCACCAACCCGACACCCGCTGCGGCCCTTGGTGCGGGCGGGGCGATCATGCTGGCGGCATACCGCAAGCTTCAGGAGGAGGGGAAATCGGGTCGTGGTATTCTGATGGCGACCTTTGCCATGGTTATCATGCTACTTCTTGGCGTGAACTTCGATCTGCGCGTGAATATCGAAGTGGTGAGCTTCGAGAACTGGGTGGCCTATATCGTTGCGATGGGGTGTTACACCTTCGCAATGGCAGGGTTGCTTTGGGCCTGTTGGGTGCTTTTTGAGGGCCGCGTGTTGAGCCCTGTGGTGCGGGAAACGGCGAAAGTGACCTCCATGGTTTTCGCCATTCTGATCGGCAGCCAGATGCTGAACCTCGTTGTGATCTCCTTTGGCGGCGAGCATTACATTCAGGAATTCCTGCGCTCGTTTGAGCGGGAATGGGTCGTCTTTCTGATTGTGATGGGTGTTCTCTTTGTATTGGGCTTCGTGCTTGATTTTCTGGAGATCATCTACATCGTGATCCCGATCGTGGGCCCGGTGATTTATGGCGGTACGATGGATCCGAAGTGGGTGACGATCATGATCGCGGTGAACCTGCAGACAAGTTTCCTTACCCCGCCCTTTGGCTTTGCGCTCTTCTATCTACGCGGTGTGGCACCTTCGAGCGTGACGACATGGCACATCTATCGTGGTGTCATCCCATTCGTGTTGATCCAGATGGCAGGATTGGGACTGTTGTGGCTGTTTCCCGGCGTCGTGACGATTGTACCCAATTTGTTGGGCCATTGATCCGCACTGGCAAACACGGTGGAAAAGTGTCTTGGCGCACATCGTCCGCCCGCGGCGCTTACTATTATAGTGTTTTAGGGTGAGGGGATTGCGCGATGCATGTGCAATGGCCCGCGTTGCCGGGGAGATTTCGGGATGGGATATCGAGATGATTTTTACACTGCCGAAAACATAATCGGCTATACGGGAACAGTTCATGCTGATCCGACTGTCTATTTCTTTCGCGACCATGAATACGGGCACATAACCCAAAACCACGGAATAGCTCAGAATGTGGGGCGCGGGCCGGTGCGCCGCCATGAGGATTACCGCATCGACAATCGCGATGTGAAGGGCGAGCAACGGTGCGTGGAATATGCGAATGGCAAGGTGTTTCACATCAGCAGAAATGTGTTTGTTGGGAAGGATGCCTTGAGCGATGAACAAATGGCAGTGCTGGCTCAGTCTGTCACAAATCACACGGAGCTCAAGAGATGGGCAACGATGACGCGGGGCGAGAAGGACGCTGCACTTGCCGCATACAAGGCAACGCTTACTGACGAATAGCGGAGGTTACCGGTCTTAGACCGTTGCGTCTGGGAGGTAGATCGCGGCCACTTGTTCGGCGATCGGGTCATTGTCCAACGGGTGCTGGCTGGCGAGTGGAGTTGCCTTGGTATCGAGCAATTGCCAACGGCCCTGCATGTAGACCTCAAGCGGCGAGAAGCGGGATTTATAGGCCATTTTGCGTGAACCCTGTACCCAATAACCAAGATAGACGTAGGAGAGGCCAGCTTCCTTTGCGATCCTGATATGATCGAGGATGATGTAGGTGCCAAGCGAATTGGACGCGAGATCAGGTTCATAGAATGAATAGACCATTGAGAGGCCGTCGCTCAGCACATCTGTGAGGCAGACGGCGGCAAGGCTGCGGCCCTCCGGCGTTTCTACGTAATACTCGACAAGGCGGCTGCGCACGGCCGTTTCTTCCACCATCGCCGCGTATTCATAAACATCCATATCCGCCATGCCGCCATCCGAGTGGCGGGAGGCGAGATAGCGCTGGAACAACTCATACTGCTCCTCACTGGCCCAGGGAGATGTGGCCTCGCGCTTGAGATACTCATTGCGCCTGATCACCCGCTTTTGCGAACGGCTGGGGTGAAAATCCTGCACGACAATCCGGGCTGAAAGGCAGGCCGAGCAATCGGCGCAGGACGGACGGTAGACCACATTCTGAGAGCGGCGAAACCCCTGATGGGAAAGTGCGTTGTTCAGCTTGTCGGCGCTTTGCGGATGGAGAGCCGTGAACAGCTTTCGCTCCACCCGGCCCTCAAGATAAGGGCAGGGCTGCGGCGCAGTTACATAGAACTGTGGCGTCTTTGGAAGGCTGTGATGCATCAGATCGCTTGCGTTGCTTACTCTTGCTCAAAAGCTAGCAGTGCCATTGATCCGGGGCAAATGCTAATCTGCAGGACGGTTTATGGCGGCTGATCCGAGGAAGAGATCCGGAAGGCTCTGGTGCCGTTCGCTGGCCATGATGGTGATCACTGTTGCGATCCAGCCGATGACTGTAATTGTGAGAGCGATGAAGATTCCCGAATGGATCATGGCCTCTTGCGAAGTGAGGTGCAGACCATCGCGGCCCCGAAATTCGATACCCATGAAGAGCATGCCAAAAGTGGCTGAACGGGCTGCAATGGTGAGCCAGCGATAGGCAAAGCTTACGAGGAAGGTGATTGGCATGAAGAGGGCAAAGCCAATGCCGAGTGTCAGCACACCAAAAACGGCCACTGTTAGTATGGATAGAATTGCGATGATCACGATGTCGATCAGGAAGGCAACGAGGCGCTTCAGCGGGACCGTTTCGTAGAATTGTGCATCAAAATCTGGATGTGGCAGAGCCATGATGTGCCTTTAACCATTTGTGAGAAAAGTAGGGGGAAATAGCCGGCCCCGCAAGGGAAGCGGAGCCGGGTGGCTTGGCTTAGGCAGGCACGGGGCCACCCAAATCGGGGCCAGCGTCGCTATCGGTGTCGCGGGGCGCATCGGCTTTACGGCGGCGATCATCCATGAATTGGTCGAACTCTGCCTTGTCTTTGGCCTGACGCAGCCGATCAAGGAAGCTGTGGAAGGCGCTCTGCTCATCCTCAAGACGCTTGAGCGTCTCGTCCCGATATGTATCAAACGCCGTGTTGCCAGTGGATTTCATCATGCGAAAGGACGGGCGGTTGCGGCGAAAGGTTGAACAGGACATTCGATTGCTCCAGATCATGTAAAAGAGAAGGGCGAGGCCAATGGGCCAGATAAAGATGAAACCGAGGACCATGGCGGCGATCCAAGCACCGCGGCCGCGGGCATCGAGCCAGGCTTCGGCATCGCGCAGCCAGCGGGAGAGAGTGTGCATTTTGTGCTCCTTTCAAATGTAAATGTTATTCACATTAACATAATTGGGAGAGGCGAGGCGATCCTTCAAGGGGGGTAGATAACTTTTTTGAGATTATGCGGTTGGGCATGCAGTACGGGCGTTGGAATTCACCCTAAAGGAGCGAATTCCAACGAAATTTCCATCAATCGGGCTGTTCAGGGGTGCGTGAGCACGCCGCAGCGGATGCCATATCTCTCAGCCACTGTGTCGAGCACATTGCGGCAATGAACGAGATATCTCTTCTTGTTCCACTTGATGTTGAGAAGGGCTGCGAGGCGCCGGGGCAGGGGGAACCACCTGTCGAGATCCAGCCCGCATTTATCCATTACCTTGAAGGGCAGGGTATCGAGCAAAAGGATCGTGTTCATGAAGGACAGGGTCATGCCGGACATTTGCCAGACTTTCCGGCCTTTACCCAAAAGCGCCTCGAAATCCATTGCATAAAGCCGTGCATGAGGCAGGTGCCCGAGAAAGAACATATGCGTGAGAAAGTAGGCCGAAACACTGGAGAGGAAGTGGATGGCGGAGCGAGTTGAAATTGTGAGGATAGTACCGTGCTCGGAGATGTAGGGCTGATAGGGCTTTGGATCGCGCAGGATGTGGCCTGTGCAGTTCACAAAGGCGCTGCCGGACGCAACTGGCAGCCGCACGCCGCTTCGCAAGACCATTTCCGCCCCCTGATCTGTCTCCACGACGTCCTCCATATAGTCACTGACGATGCCGCTCAGGCCTTCTGAGATTGTTTCATTCTCCTCCTCGGAGAGAAGCCCGAAAAAGAACTGCTCGCCCTCGGCATCGGGGCTGATCGTGAAGCGTTTGCGGAAGTAGGAGAAGACGCTGCTCTCGTTACTGCCGTCGAACCGCATTGCTATGTCGGCAAATGTCCTGATCGAAAGATGCCCGTGCCACCACCGCTTGATGCCCTCTGGTGCGTAAAGATTCCGGTTGCCGAAAACGGTGCCTTTACCGTTGATCAGAATACATCTTACACCCGGCCTGTGCTGGAGGAGGGTTAGGATCGTATCCATTCCGGTTTTGCCGCCTCCGACGATGTAGACGTCGCCTGATGCATCCTGGGCGATATCCTCCAGAAGGCGCTGGGGTGTTGTGGAGAGTGCGGTGCCGCTGCTGAAGGTAAGCGGTACGGGAACAGGTATATCGTAACCGATGGCGTTAATCATCCGGTGCGCTTCGATCGTGAGATGCGTGTGAGAGCCGTTGGTTTCCCAACACTGAATGCGGACCATCGGGGCATCTGCCCGGATGAACTCTTCACATCCCTCAAAACTGACGCCATAAAGTTCGATCAGCTCAACCTTCCCACGCAGCGTTTCAATGCAATGCTGAAAGTGGCCAAGGATTTCTGTGCGTGCGGCTAGGTAGCCTTTGGGTTTGTTCCAATCCCACGCGATGTTGCCTGCTGTGAACATGGGATGGGGTTGGTGAAGGCGCACATACTCGTAGGTTTCATTCCACATACCGCCGCATTTGAGGTTGCGATCAACCATGATGACGCGCGCGTTTGGGGGCAGGTATTCCGCTGCTGCGAAAAGGGCATTCAGCCCGGCAAGGCCTGCGCCAATGATGCAGAGATCGCACTCCTGGACGACCGCTGTGTCGGTGTTGGATGGTGTAGTGGAATTGTTACTGAGCATAATCGCCTCGGTTACTCTGTTGGGGGTTGCCTCAGTTAGAAGCCGGTAGAGTTAACCGAATGAGATGGCACCGTACGGTGCTCCCTCATACAATGAAAAAGCACGCCAGAGAGGCGCGCCTTTGTGCGTTCACGAGAGTGCTGTCGACTGCTAGTGCGCAGCCAGATAGGCCGCCAGAATGTCCCGTGCGGCCTCAAGATCATTCCTGTCGATCATCTCCGTAACTGTGTGGATGTAGCGCGTTCCGACAACGATACCAACGGCCCGCGCACCGGCAGCAGCCTGCTGGGCAGCCGCACCATCCTGCCCGCCGGAGGCGAGCATTGTGCGCTGATAGGGAATGTTTTTCGTATCGGCGAGGGCGGCAAATTCTGCGACCAAGGCGCGATCTGCAATGAAGCTTGAATCCTTCACATGAAGGCCGAAGCCCTTGCCCTGAACAGTCGTGCTTTCCTGCTCTGGGATGCCCGGCGTATCGCAGGCAAGCGTGGTATCCACGCCGATGCCAACATCGGGCTTCACTGCAAATGAGGCCGTACGGGCACCGCGAAGGCCAACCTCTTCCTGTACTGTGAATGCCACATGGATCTCGGCCTCATGCGCCGCGCCGCTGGCATCCAATGCGCGAATGGCCTCGATGCCCAGCCAGCAGGCCACGCGATTGTCGAGCGCCTTGGAGACGATCTTGTCTCCCATCTCGATCAGCGGCTCGTCCATCACCACGCTGTCACCGATGGCAATTTTATCTTTCGTTGTTTCGCCAAGGCCGAAATCGACGAAGAACTCGGAAAGCTCCGGCACCTTCTTGCGATCTTCGGGTTTGGAGATGTGTACGGGCCGCCCGCCGGGATTCATTACCCCCTTTAGGGGGCCTGATGCTGTAACGGCGAGAACCCGGCGAGAGAAGAGGTTGCGCGGGTCGAAACCGCCGACGGGCTGAAGGTAGACGAAGCCCTTCTCGGAGATGTGAGAAACGAGAAAGGCGATTTCGTCCATATGGCAGAGCAGCATGACTTTCTGCGGGTCGTTGCCCTTGCGTGCTTTGCGCTTGCAGAGAAGCGAGCCCATGGCATCGGTTTTGACCTCATCAAACAGGCCTTCGATCTCGGCTTCGATCAGGGTGCGTACGTCCTGCTCATGGCCGGGCGCGCCCGGGGTTTCGCAAAGGCGTTTGAGAAGGTCGATATTCATAGGAGTACTCCGATTGCTCTCCTCTCAGGATAGGCAAGCCTGCGCCAGAGGTCGAGGCCTTCTCAGTCTGTGTCGGGCGGAATGAGACCGAGGCCCCGGAGGTAGATACCGGTGCCGGTTTCCAAGAGGTCCTCGGCCGAGTATGGGCTTTTGGTGCCGGGCTCTCCACGGGCGAAGAGTTCCACCACGCCGTGACTGAGTGCCCAGATATGATGGGAGACCATTGAAGGTGGCGGGCGCTTTTCGGGTGGCATATGGCGTGAAAGGCCCTCTGCCGCGTGAGTGAGAACGCCGAAGGCGCGGTCTGAGGCCGCTTTCAGCGTGGCATTGCCTGCGATTGAGACGCCGCTTTCAAACATCGTGATGTAGTGACCAGGGTTTTTCCGCGCAAAAGCAAGATAGGCGCGGCCAGTGGCGCTGAAGGCGGACATTGCGGATGGCTGGCCCTTCTTGAAGGCGTGCTCCATCAGATCGGCGAACATCTCGAAGCCCTGAAGGGCAGCTTCCTCGATCAGATCTTCGCGGCCCTTGAAATGGCGGTATGGGGCTGCAGCGCTGACGCCGGCACGGCGTGCCGCCTCGGCGAGCGTGAAGCCGAGGGGGCCTTTCTCCACCACCAGTTCCAGCGTCGCTTCCACGAGCGCCTGACGCAGATTGCCATGGTGATACCCTTTGCGGGGTGGTTCGTTCTTGTCGGCCATGGGGGGGATTAGCCGGAACGCGGGCTGCTACGCAAGTGGATCACGTGAGGCCGATCTCTTTCGGTGTGCCAGTGATCTGCGCATCCGCCACATCAAGGTTGAAGCGCGGCACTTCGAGGCGAGCAATGATGGATTGGATGACAGCGATGCGGGCGCGGCGCTTATCGTCGGAGCGAATGGCGGTCCAGGGTGTGGCGTTGGTATGCGTCCGCTCCAATGTCTCGGTGATCGCTTCGGAATAGATATCCCATCTGGAGAGGCCCTTGACGTCGATGCTGGAAAGCTTCCAGTGTTTCAGCGGATCCTTTTCCCGATCAAGGAACCTGCGAAGCTGCTCGGCCCGGCCGACGGTGAGCCAGATTTTTATCAGGATTATGCCCTCATTGACAAGCATCTGCTCAAACGGACCGACCTGCTGGAAAAAGGTTTCGCGTTCAGAATCGGTGCAGAAGCCGAAGACCTTTTCGACCACGCCCCTGTTGTACCACGATCGGTCAAATACGGTGATCTGCCCGGCGGCAGGAAGATGGCTGATATAGCGCTGAAAATACCACTGGGTGTGCTCTATATCGGATGGTTTCGAGAGGGCCACAACCTTTGTGTTTCTGGGATTGAGGTTCTCCCGAAGGCGTTTGATAGCCCCCCCCTTGCCTGCGGCATCCCGGCCTTCAAAGACGATTGCCACCCGTTTGCCCGAAGCCTTCACATGGGATTGCATTGCGACGAGGGCAATCTGGAGCGCAGCAAGCGTGTCCTCATAGAGCTCCTTGTCCATTCGTTCATTATAGGGATAGTCGGGGTTTAGAATGTGGTCCTTCTTGCCGTGCTTGATGGCTTTACGCACATCCTTGGGGGCCTCTTCCTCGTAGTAATGGCTGATTGCGCCATCGAAGGGCTTGGGAAATGTGAGCTTTGCCATAGGCTTATCCTTTTGGCCTGAAGGTGCTGTATCGGCCTTGCAAAAGCAAGGGCGCTAAGACGTTTCACAAAATACCTAAATCGCCAAAACCCTGCCTTGCCCTTGGCGCTCCCTGGCTCTTGGCAGCGTGGCGTCTCTGTTTGATTTAGAAGCGCTTTAGGCCGCCGCTTCCAGACGTGCGAGCGCGGAGAGCATCTCTTTTTGAGCGACATGATGCGGCATATGACCGATCCCCTCCAACGGTGTGAAGCGCGCCTCAGGCAATTGCATGGAGAGCGGGATGGCGTGGATATCTATCGGCACCGTCTGATCCGCCGTGCCGTGCAGGATTTCTATTGGCATCTCAAGGCTCGGGTAGCGGGGAACCATATCGCGGATCTGCTCTTTCAGGGCGTTGAGATCTGCTGCGTTGTTCTGGATTGTAGCAGGGCGGAGGGAGAGGCCGGAGCCGACGTTTTCAATATAGCCAGGCGGCGGGGGTTGTGGGGCAAAAATCCGGGCGACGGTGCTTTCAACGAGGCTGTCAGAGGCGAGTGCGGGCAAGACGCGTGAGACGACAGGGCCGATAACAGGTGCACCGGTAACGCTGTTGATCAACCCGAGGCCCCCTTCCCAGACTTGACTGGGAGCGGAGAGAAGCATGAGACCTTTCACAGTGGAGGGCGCATCGAGCGCCCATGCCAGCGCGACAGATCCACCGTAGGAGTGGCCGATTAGTTGCGTACTCTCAAACCCCAGCCGCGCTGCTGCCTCCCGCATCAAAGCTGACTGGATTGACAGACTGGAACCGTTCTTCGGGGCGCGATCCGAGAAACCGAAACCCGGCCTGTCGAAGATGAGAACCTGATGTGTTTTCGCAAGTTGCTGGGCAGGCCCCAACGTCCAATCACGCAGATTGCCGGAAGCGCCGTGGACAGCGATTGCCTTTGGGCCTTGCGTGCCGATGATCTGGTAGTGCAGGCGGGTGGGGCCGATGGAGATGAATTCACCCGTAGGCTGGAGGCTGTCTCGGCCCATGATGATACTCCTTTGCGCACAGGCCCCCAAGCCGAGGAGGCCAGCACCGAGCAGGACATGGCGGCGGCTAACGGGCATTTTTGCCAATGAGCGCTGCATCGAAGGGCGTTGTCTGGTAAATCTGGTTCAGCCAGTTGCCGTAGAGCAGATGCCCGTGGCTGCGCCAACGGTTCTCCGGCGGGCGGGCTGGGTCGTCTCCGGGATAGTAGTTTATCGGAACCACAATTTCCGCACCGGCAGCGACATCACGATCATATTCCCCCTTCAGCGTTTCACTATCGTATTCAAGGTGATTGAACATATAGAGAGTGCGATGCTTGGGATCCTCCACCAGGCAGGCACCGACATCATCGGAATGCATCAGCACCTTCAGATCCGGATTGTTGGAGATATCCGCTTCACGCATCTCTGTCCAACGGCTGACGGGCACTACGAAATCATCGGAGAAGCCGCGCAGGTACGGTGAGGCTGGTGCAAGATTGCGGTGACGGAAGCAGCCGAATGCCTTTGCGCTCAGGATATCCTTATGGACGCCGTGAAAATGGTTCATCATGGCCATGCCGCCCCAGCAGACAGCCATTGTGTGATGCACGTTTGTTTGCGTCCACTCGAAGATCTCGCGGAGCTCTTCGTAATAGGTCACCTGATCAAATTCGAGATGTTCTATTGGGGCACCCGTTATGATCAGCCCGTCGAACTTGCGGGATTTGGCGTCCTGAAAGCGCTGATAGAAAGCCTCTAGATGATCAGTGGAGGTGTTGCGGCTCTCGTGCCCGGACATGCGAATGAGCGTGAGATCGATTTGGAGGGGAGTGGCGCCGATCACACGGGCAAACTGCGTTTCGGTCTCCGCCTTCTTGGGCATAAGGTTGAGAAGCCCGATCTGGAGGGGCCGGATATCCTGCCGTGCCGCCGCTTCCTCTGCCATGACCATCACGCCCTCGGAAAGGAGGACATCATGCGCGGGCAGGGTGGCTGGGATCTTGATGGGCATTGTGAACTTCCGGTTGACGAACCTGCTATCTAGCGGCTGGCAAGGCGCTCCGCCACCAGTTCCACAAAATCGTGAGCGGTTCGGACGGCCGCCATCTCATCGGCCTGTACGGTTATGCCCCAGTTTTCTGCCATTTTTGCGTAGATTGGCAAACGATGCTCCAATAGGCGGCGGAACCCCCAGCGGATAAATACATCGGGATCAACAGTTTCCGCATTCTGCTTGGTTTCCTCAAGATACTCTGCCCAGATCTTGGTGAGGAAGGCCGGGCTGTAGTACATTGGTTTGGGTTCGGCATCGAAGCGGGCCGAAAGCTGCGAGACATGCGCATCCGTTCCTTCGATCCAGATTGGCAGCGTTGTCGCCGCGAGCGTGCTCATGACGGGATCTTTCAGATCCTGCGGATTGATGACCTCGCAGAGTGAGCCTGAACAATCTGCGACAAAATGTGAATAGCCGTAGATCTCCTGTGCCTTGGCAGCAAAGACGGCTGTATCTTCGGTTGCTGCAATCTCTGCTGAGCGGTGCTGATCCTGTCGCTGGCAATATGCGTCGAACGGAATGCCGCCTTTTGCCGGGTCGCCCGGTTTGCCGAGATAGGTTGAGAGGGGCGAGAGATTCTCGAAGGTGATGTTGGAGGCGATATAGATGCTGTCCGACATCAGCAATTCGCGCAAAAACGGGTTCAGCATTGCCTCCCGCTTGAAGTTATCGACGATGTGTTCGCCCATGTAGCGGGTGCCGATACGAAAATCGACCGAGTAGTGGAACCAGCCGCCAGTATCACGCAGCAGGTTGGAAACGAAGGTTTTGCCAAGGCCTGACATGCCAAAAAGGGCGACACGCTTGTTCGGCGCATTTCGCCAAGCTTCCGAAGACGCATAGAGCATCGGGCAATACCTCACAAATTAGCCCGTTTGCGATAACGGCATGCGCGCATTACGTCCAGCGGCTTGGCGTAGTTTTGGCAGTGCAGGAGGATTGCGCAACAAAAAGGCCCCGCAAAAAGCGAGGCCTGATGTAACAGAGATAGCGTTTCAGAAGCGGAAGGCGACTTTCAGGCCTGCTGCAATTGCCGAGTTGTCGGAGAAATCGCCAGTGATGCCACCGCCGCCTGGTGTGATTGCGTCGCCGAGGACAACGTACCGAACGCCGCCCGAAAGTTCGGCACGCTCGCTCAGCTTGTAGGTTGCTCCGACGCCGACGCTCAAGTTGCCGTCTGTCGGGCCGAGATTTGGCGCGTTCCCGTCACCTGCAGGCTCGTAGCTCGCCTGAATTGCACCCGACCATTTCTCGTTAAACCGTCGGCCAAGACCAAGGCTGTAGGTGAATGTGTTCTCGTCATATTCAACAAGGCTGCCGCCCGTAATTGTAGCGTAGTTGGCCGGTGAGATGTTGATACCGTCCCAGTTCACCCAACGCACCGAGCCGAAGAGCAATGTGTCGGCGGCGATACCTGTTTGAAATTCCAGGTTCACAGATTGCGGCGTCGTGATGTCAGTGGTTGAGCTTGTTGTACCCAGCGCCGTTGAATTCTCAGTCGTGTCAACATCGTGGTTGACCTCGGAATTATACGTCAACGCAACCCGGAGAGCGATATCCTTGCGCTGATAGGCAGCACCAACGCTGTACCCCAAAGCAAAGCTGGTATCGCCTTCAGCGGTGTAACCCGCGGCCGGTGGTACGGCTACTTCCGTTGTTGTGACAGCCTGCAGCCGCGGGCCACCATAAACGCTGATATTCGGAGTAATATCGTATTTCAGGATGCCCGTCAGTGCGTAGGTCTCCAGCGTGGCCTCCGTGCCGGGAATGATCCCTGCACCAGTCGGGTAGGAGATGTCAGCCCCGAAAGGTTGATCGAGGATCAAAGCGTATGAAAGGCTTTCTGTGATATCGGCCTTGTAGGCCGCGCCAATCTGGAGGTAATCAACACCTGTATTGCCGGAAGAGATACCACCGGCACCTGCGTATGTGCCGGTGATATCCGGCGAAACAAATCCGAGAGAAAACTCGATATATCGGCCTTCCTCAAAGATCACCGAAAGAGACTGGCCTGAGCGATCATATCCTCCTGCGAAGCCGACTGAGGTGGAGGCTGCCAGTAGTGCTGCAACAGCAGCGGTCGTTTTGATTGTCATGGTGCCCTCCCGAGACACAAAATTTTTGTTCTATTTGCGACATTGTTACGCATCCGGAGGGCGATCGGTCAATAAATTACGCCGCGTCACTTTTCTTGCGGCGCGGCGCTGTTCGTCTTTTTTACAACAGGTTTTCGTAAGCGGTGCTTACTATTTGCCGGTTACTTCTTCATTGCGTCCAGAGATGTCTGAAGGATTTCCTTGGCCTCTGCCTTGTCGCCCCAGCCAATCACTTTCACCCATTTGCCGTCTTCGAGATCCTTGTAATGTTCGAAGAAGTGTTTGATCCGGTCGCGCGTTTTCTGCGGCACGTCATTCAGATCCTGGATGCCTGCCTGAAAAGGATCCACTTTCTCGACCGGTACGGCGATCAGCTTGTCGTCCATCCCGCCATCGTCTTCCATCTTCAGCACACCCACGGGGCGGCAGCGGATAACGGAGCCGGGCATCAGGTTGAAATCGTTCAGCACAAGGACATCGGTAGGATCGCCATCCGCATGCAAGGTGTTGGGAACAAAGCCATAATTGCAAGGATAAAACATCGGTGTGTTGACAACGCGATCCACGAATACGGCACCGCTTTCCTTATCGATTTCGTACTTCACCGGCGCACCACCGCCCGCGCCGCCGGGGATCTCGATCACCACGTTGATATCTTCGGGTGGGTTCTTGCCGGCGGGGATCTTGTCGATGTCCATCTTGCTACTCCTTGAATGCGAACGGATCTCGCCGCGCGGGTAGCATGAATGCCGCGGTTGCGAAAGGCCCCTCAGGCGGGGGCCGTTTGCCGCCGCTGTTCGGCGAGGATGTTCATCAGGTTTGCAGCGAAGACCAGTGCTGCGCCGATGAACACCGTAGCAAGTAAAGGTTCGTTGTAGAGAAACAGGCCGACAACAGCCACGAGGGGAAGCCGAAGAAATTCCAGCGGACTCACAACCGTTGCGGGAGCGATTGAAAGGGCGTTTGTGATGCAGAAGTGACTGAAAAGGCCGCAAACGCCTATGATGGCGATAAAGGGCAGGGTTGCTGATGTGGGAATTTTGATGGCTCCATCATAGCCCGCCGTTATGAGGCCGAAAGCCGCTTGCATGACTGTGAGCCAGAAGAGAATGGAGATAACGCCTTCATGCCGGGCGAGGAGTTTTGTGGCCATCACTGCCCCCGCAAAACCGAGCGCGCAACTTGCACCCGCGATAACGCCTGCATTGATCTCCATGGTTCCGGGACGTGCGACGATGAGGATACCGACAAAACCAAGGGCTGCCGCCGCAAGCCGGATGCCCGTCATCCGCTCGCCCAGAAAGAGAGGGGAGAGGAGGGCGACCCAAAGAGGTGTAGTAAATTCCAGTGCAAAAAGCTGAGAGAGCGGGACAATGGTGACGGCGTAGAACCAGAGATTTTGGCCCGCGAAATGGAACACATTGCGCGTGAAATGCAGCTTGAGGCGGCTTGTCTTGATCTGGCCAAGCCGCCCGGTGAGCGCCCCGATCCCTACGACTATGGCGATGCCAAGAAGCGAGCGGAAGAACATGATCTCGAACGTGTCATGCGCCCCGCCCAGCTCACGCCCGGCCACTGCCATCAGGGTGAAGGACAGCATCGCACCCATCATCCAAAGTGCTGCGAGGAGAGGGCGGGATTGGGGTTCCATGGCGCTGAGCCTGCACTGGGCCAACGGAAAGTTGCAAGCGGGAAAGCAGGGTTCAAGAAAACTGGTGTCGCCCTACCTGATGGATTACGTTCCACACCATGAAACATACTCTCGCGATACTCCTTTCGATAGCTCTTTACGGCCCAACGTCAGCGCAAGACATTGCGATGAGTGCACTTTCTTCAGAAACCGCGCGGCATCTTTCGCCGGTAGCTACTGTGGCGGAGGCAACCTTCCCAAGAATGCCGGGCGTCTCATTGACGTCTGCCCTGCGTGATGTTTGCGGCGGTGATGAAGGGAGTGATCCCTATGTGATCTACTGCACCAGCCTCAACAAGATTTATGTCGATGCGAAGCTGAGCGAAAAGAAGATGAGCGATGCAGAGATGGGCTATCGCCTAGCGCACGCTTACGGTCACGCGGTGCAGGTGCGCCACGGTATAGCCGACATCGCTTTGGCGACGATCCGCGCCAATCGCGCAGAGGAAACGGCGCTGCGCGGCATGGTGACACGACAGGTTGAGTGTATTGCTGGTGTCCTGATGCGCCGGGCTTACGGCAAAGGTGTTGCGGGACCTGCGGCCTGGGCCGGGGCGGAGCCTTTTACAGGCAGCCATTGGGGGGCCAGCCCCGTTGCACGTGGGCCAAAAGTTGCGATTGGTCTGGCCGAGCGGAATGCGTGGTTTGAAAAGGGGCGGGACAGTGATGATTTTGCCAGTTGCGCTGTAGGCGTGTTCTCTGCTGATCTGATTTTGAGGGCGGAGAACCAGCGTTAACCGACTCTTTAACTCCTTGATACACTTTAGGTGGATGTGGTTCGCCCTCATTCTGATTCTCACACTTGCCGAGCCTGCAAGGGCCGCAGAAGTTGGGCGTGGATTGCCGGATTTGTCAGTCGATGCGCTTGCTTCCTGCCTGTTGAGAGCGGATGCAATGGATGAGATTGATGCGAAGGTTGACACGGCCTCGGATCGTCTGGTCGCCATTCGGGGTGTGATTGAGGAACTAAGGCTTGGGATGGCAACGCTTCGCGATACTGCGCGTATTGACGAGCGTATCGCCGTTCAGTGGATGGCGATGGACGTGGAATATCAGGCCGCCCGCACTGCCTTACGCGGTCTACGGAAAGACATGAGGACGGCCCTAGAAGAGCGGCAGGTGCTCGCTTCCGGCTACAATACGCTGTGTGTTGGGCGCACATACCGTGAGGAGGATTTGCAGGCGGCAGAAGAGAGTATGCAGAACTGAGAGCGCTTTCCGCTAAATTTGAGACTGGCCGTATCGCAGTTTATGGCCTTCCTTAAAGGTCGAACGCAAACTTCCAATCGTGTAAAACCGGAAATGCCACAGGCACTCACTCCCACTCAATTGTGCCTGGGGGTTTGGAGGTAATGTCGTAGGTTACCCGATTGATCCCGTTCACCTCATTGATGATCCGAGTGGCCGTTTCGCCAAGGAAATCGTGGGTGAAAGGATAATAGTCCGCCGTCATACCATCAACAGAGGTGACGGCGCGGAGCGCGCAAGCAAAGTCATAGGTCCGCCCGTCACCCATCACACCCACGGTGCGCACGGGTAGAATTGCGACGAAAGCCTGCCAGATCTCATCATAGAGGCCGTGCTTGCGGATCTGATCGAGATAGACGGCATCGGCCTTGCGCAATATCTCCAGCTTCTCCCGCGTGATCTCTCCGGGGCAGCGAATGGCGAGGCCCGGGCCCGGGAAGGGATGGCGCCCGACAAAACTCTCCGGCAGGCCAAGCTCTTGGCCGAGCGCACGCACCTCGTCCTTGAAAAGCTCGCGGAGAGGTTCGACGAGTTGCATATCCATCCGCTCGGGCAAACCGCCTACATTATGGTGGCTCTTGATGGTAACCGAGGGCCCGCCGGAAAAAGAGACGCTCTCAATCACATCCGGGTAGAGCGTGCCTTGCGCAAGGAATTTTGCGCCGCCCGCAGATTTTGCATGTTTCTCAAACACATCTATGAACAGCTTGCCAATGGTCTTGCGCTTCACCTCCGGATCAGAAACGCCTTCAAGCGCTCGGAGAAAGAGTTCCGTCTCATCGGCGTGGATTAGAGGAATATTGTAGGTGTCGCGGAACATGCCGACGACCTCTTCCGCTTCACCCATCCGCATAAGGCCGGTATCCACAAACACACAAGTGAGTTGATCGCCGATTGCTTCATGGATCAGCACGGCTGCAACGGAACTATCGACCCCGCCCGAGAGGCCGCAGATCACGTTGCCATCGCCCACCTGTTCGCGGATGAGGCGGATCGCCTCTTCCTTGTAGGCCCCCATTGTCCAATCGCCGATAAAGCCTGCAAGATCGGTGAAGTTTTTCAGCAGCCGCGCGCCGTTTGGTGTGTGATGCACTTCGGGGTGGAACATGGCGCCATAAAAATGGCGGGTCGTATCTCCGATCAGCGCGCAGGGCGCATTCGGCGAGGTGCCAATCACCTCGAAGCCCGGAGCAACTTCTGTGATCCGGTCGCCGTGGCTCATCCATACCTCTTCATTACCAGTGACAAAGAGGCCGCTGAAAAGAGGATCATTGTCGCCTGCGCCCGTTTTTTCCACGAAGGCGCGGCCGAACTCGCGGTGATGCCCGCTTTCAACCATTCCGCCAAGCTGCATGTTCAGAAGCATCTGGCCGTAACAGATACCCATAACCGGAACACCGAGTGTAAAAACGGTGTCTGGTGCGCGCGGCGAACCCTTCTCCGTCGGGCTCGCGGGGCCGCCGGACAGGATCACTGCCTTCGGCGCAAACTCCTCCAGAAAGGCGTCATCCACCTTATTGTAGGGATGGATTTCGCAGTAGATGTTCGCCTCGCGCAGGCGGCGGGCGATCAGTTGTGTAACCTGGCTGCCGAAATCGATGATGAGAAGTCGGTCATGGGATGTCTCTGTCATGCGCGTTGCTTTAGGCAACGCGGTTCCAAAGCGCAAGAGACGTGGGCGGGCGTGTCGCTTGCCGCCTGCAAAACTGCGGTTTCAGCCCATGGTTTGCACTGGTGCTTTGTATAAGCTTGGTCAACGGTTTTCAGGGAGATGGCGATGACGGAGGCAGCGGCAGGACGGCGTGGGCGCAGCGGTGGTGGAGCGGCGCGCCGGGCGGAACGGACAACGCCCAAGCTGGAGACCGCACGGTTCATTGAGCGCAATATCCCGAATTTCGAGATCCTGAACGACGAGGCGATCGAAATCATCGAGCGCAATGCCGAAACTGTTCTGGAAGAGACGGGCGTCGCGTTTGTGGACAATCCAGCGGCACTTGAGCGCTGGCGCGAGGCTGGTGCGGATGTAAAGGGAGAGCGCGTTCATATCCCGCGCGGTCTCGCCCGCAGGCTTTGTGCGACAGCCCCCAACAGGTTTACTCAGCATGCCCGCAATCCGGAGCGGAACGTGGAGATCGGCGGCAAATCTCTCGTCCTTGCGCCAGTTTACGGCCCGCCCTTTGTGCGGGATCTGGAAGGCGGCCGACGCTATGCGACCATCGAGGATTTCCGCAATTTCGTACGTCTTGGCTATATGTCCAAATGGCTGCATCATTCCGGCGGAACTGTGTGTGAGCCCACCGATATTGCAGTGAACAAGCGCCATCTGGATATGCTTGAGGCGCATATGACATTGAGTGACAAGCCCTTCATGGGTTCTGTCACCGATCCTGTGCGGGCGGAAGACAGCGTGGCGATGAGTAAGATCCTGTTTGGCGCGGATTTCGTGGATCAGAATACGGTGATGACCTCGCTGATCAACATCAACTCGCCGCTTACGTTCGATTCGGTGATGATGGGCGCGTTGGAGGTTTATGCTGCCGCAAATCAGGCGTGCATCATCTCGCCGTTCATTGTTGGCGGGGCTATGGCGCCCGTTTCGGTGGCGGGTACGCTAACGCAGGTGTTGGCAGAGGCGCTGGCAGGTATCGCCTATTCGCAGCTTGTGCGAACCGGTGCGCCCGTGATCATGGGCGCGTTCGTGACCTCCATAGACATGAATTCAGGTGCGCCTACGTTCGGTACGCCTGAGGCCTCCAAAATACTCTATGGGGCAGGGCAGTTAGCCCGCCGATTGAATCTCCCCTTCCGCTCCGGTGGCGCGCTCTGCGGTTCCAAACTTTCCGATGCGCAGAGTGCTTATGAAACGGCGAATACACTGAACGCAGCCCTACTTGGGGGCGTGAACTTCATGCTCCATTCCGCAGGGTGGCTCGAAGGTGGGCTGGTCTCTTCGTTCGAGAAATTCGTTCTCGATGTGGATCAGCTCGGGGTCCTGCATTCCATCGCCGCAGGCATTGATATGTCGGAAAATGCTCAGGCCATGGATGCAATCCGCGAAGTTGGCCCAGGCGGCCACTATCTCGGCTGCGCGCATACACAGGCCAATTTCAAGGATGCATTCTGGCGGTCGAATGTTCTGGACTACAAACCCTTCGAGACATGGGCCGACGATGGCGGGCTCGATAGCTCTCAATTGGCCAACATCCGTTACCGCAAAATGCTCTCTGAGTATCAGGCGCCACATCTTGATGCTGGCATTGCCGAAGGGCTTTCGGACTTCATCGCAGCCGCAAAGGCGCGGGAACCCGATGCCTTTGGCTGAGGCAGTATAGCCCGCGCATTCAGGCAGGCCTCAAGCGCGAAAAAATCCGAGCCTCCGCGATCAGGGCCGTGAGAACGCGGATGTGCTTTTCGGCGGAATATGTGCCATTGCCCAGGAGACGCACTGCCTCCATATCACCTTCTGCGGAGAGCAGGGCGCCCAGCGTCTGGCGGCGCGAGGGTTCCTTTCCGAGCGCAGGCCGGAGATCGCGATCCCGCTTGTAGAGATCCGCTCCCAGCCGGGCGGCCCTTACCAAAAGCTTTGGGCGGCGAAGATCTTTAATGGTTCTTTGAATATCAAGCATGTCGGTTGCCTCTGGTTGATAACTGATCCTCCGACTATGGGGCTTTGTTCAGGCTGTTGCGCCTTGAAGCGTAGCAGCGTTCGGTGAGTGCAAGTCGCCAGTTCAGACCCCCCAGAAACTGCGAGTGTTAACATCTCTTTTACACTTCAACTTTAGGTAGAGTTTCATCAAATTGTAACTAAAAGGCGATCCGGTGATGTCTGCGACCCACCAATTAGATCGCGAGATGGTAACAAGTATGTCCCCCCACATGCCTTTGCTTGACATGAGGGTTCCAGACACTGTGCTTACCTATCTGGCGCATATCATGGGCAAGTTGCCCATACGCGTATTGGCACGGGCTCAGGGATGCCATGCCTCTACGCTTTTACGTCAGATCAGGCGAACTGAAACAAGGCGCGACGATCCGTTGTTCGATGAAGCGCTTGAGGCCGCAGGCTCATCCCTGATTTTCCCCCACCCCCAAACCGTAACCTCGAAGGAGATTTCGGAAATGATTGCCAATGCTGCGCGTTGCGTTGAAGAAGAAACCACTGATTTTGTGTCCAAGGAGGCCCGCCGAATTTTGCGGCGGTTGTGTGAAAAGAACGCTTTTATGGCGGTTGCTCCTGAAATGGAGAAAGCTGTGATCCTGAGAGAAACGGTGCCTGGCCGTCACACAAGGATCGCTGTGCTGGAGCGCGATGTAGCGCACCAGTTTGCCCTGCGTGACTGGGTTGAATGCCAAACAAAGGGCAAAGTGATGCGTTACACCATCACGCAGGCCGGGAGAGCCAGTCTGAAGCGCCTGTTGGAGGAAGATCGCGCTCTGCGGGCCGAACCTTCGGGCATGGCCGAGGCGCAAAACCCGTTTCGGGCGCAGCATCAAGAATTTGGAGAGCGTCATGTGGCCGCAAGCCACGGAAGCGAAGCCAAGGTCGTGCGATTCAATTTGGCCGAAAGCCCGCTGCTGGTACTCGGCCGCAAGAAAGACAGGCAGGGCGCTCCCTATCTCACCTCCGATCTGATCGAGGCAGGAGAGCGATTTCGCGAGGAATTTGAGCTTGCTCAGATGGGTCCCCGGGTTGCGCAGAACTGGGAGCGGTTTCTGACAGCTGATACGCGCCCGCAGGGGGGAGCACCCTCTGGACCTGCGGATGGGCCGACTGCCGCCCGTGATAAAATGGGTGCCGCGATGAAAGCTCTCGGCCCCGGCCTTTCCGATGTGGCGCTTCGGGTGTGTTGCTTTCTTGAAGGGCTTGAGGCCGCGGAAAAGCGGCTTGGCTGGTCCGCGCGTTCGGGCAAAGTGGTGCTGAAGATCGCCCTGCAACGCCTTGCGCAGCACTACAGTATCAAACCGAAAGTTTATCACTCTCAAGAGCTTGGTTGATGAATTTGGCTTGTTTCCAAGCGCCTTTGCGGCGCTTGGAAACACTCTCATTAATGCACTTTCAAATTAGCTTGAGATACCATATCGGCGAAAGCCAGAGGGCGCCGAGAGCGCGTTAGGATTTTGGCGATTTGGGTCTTTTAGAAACGCTTTAGGTGCTTGCTGCAGCAACAATAGGCCCGAAGTCTTCGGCCTTGAGAGAGGCACCGCCGACAAGACCGCCGTCCACATTGGGCACGGCAAAAATCTCTTCCACATTAGAAGGTTTCACAGACCCTCCGTACAGGATGCGGATTTCGGCACCTGCATCACCAAACCGTGCGATCAATGTCTCGCGGATAAAATCGTGAACTTCTGCGATTTGCTCAATCGTAGGTGTGCGCCCGGTGCCGATAGCCCAAACCGGCTCGTAGGCAATGACCAGATTCTGTGCCTCAGCATCTTCCGGGACTGATCCTGCAATTTGCCCTCCGACAACCTTCAGTGTGCGTCCACCATCGCGCTCGGCCTCCGTTTCTCCGACACAGATAATGGCCAGAAGCCCGGCCGACATGGCGGCATTCGCCTTGGCCGCAACCGTGGCTGATGTCTCCCCATGGTCAGTGCGGCGTTCCGAATGGCCGACGATGGCGGCAGAAGCCCCGATTTCCTTTAGAAGTTTGGCGGACGTATCTCCGGTATGCGCCCCGCTTTCAGCACTGTGGCAATCCTGAGCGCCGATCTGAAAGGGAGTGCCGAGAGAAACAAGTGTGGTGATCAATGGGGCAGGCGGGCAGATGAGAACGTCGCAATCGGGTGCAGGATGAGCCTCCGCAAGTGCATTCAGCATTGCAGCGGAACCTGGCCCGCCGTTCATTTTCCAGTTTCCGGCTGCAAGTTTACGCGGCATCGCCATCTCCCCAAATCTGTTCTTTCAGGAGGTAGCAGAGCGGAGCCATGCGGCCAAGCTGTTTACATGCCTTCGAACTTGATCGACTCTCCGCAACCGCATGCTTCGGAAACATTGGGATTGTTGAACTTGAAGCCCGCTTCCAGAAGCGAAACTTCGTAGTCGATCTCTGTTCCAAACAGAAACATCTGCGCCATTGGTGCAATCAGCACCCTTGCACCGTTCTGCTCCACCACCTCATCATGTGGATCGGCTTCGGCCACATAATCCATGGTGTATTCCATACCTGCGCAACCACCCTTCTTCACACCAATGCGCAGGCCTTCAGTGCCGCCTTCACCCATAAGCCGGGCGATCTGGCGGGCTGCAGCATCTGTCATCGTAACAGGTGGTTTGCCGGGAATTGCGAACATTGGCGTTCTCCGTGAGTACCTGAGCTAAAAGATAAGGTACGAAGGCGGCGGCATCAACCCCGCGCGGGGTTGCCTTTTACCGTCTCGCCCGGAGCGACATCGCGCGTTACGACCGATCCCGCTCCGATGATCGCGCCATCCCCGATGGTGATGCCCGGCAGAATCACCGCAGCACCCCCGATCCAGACATGCGCTCCGATGCGCACAGGTTTGCCAAGTTCCAGTCCTTTGGCCCGCATGGCTGCATCGCGTGGGTGATCTGCTGCGTATATCTGGACGGCAGGGCCGATCTCAGTACCGTTGCCAATACAGATCGGGGCGACATCCAGCAGAACGCACCCATAGTTCATGAAAACATCGTCGCCGAGGAAGATGTTCGTGCCATAATCAACCGAAAATGGCGTGCGAATGGCGCCTCGAATGCCATGCGCACCTAGAAGATCGCTTAGGATCTCCCGCCGAAGACTCACATCTTCAAGGGTTGTGGCGTTGTAGCGCTGCATCAGAAGCTGCGCTCGCTTGCGGGCGTCCACAAGCTCCGCATCGCCTGCCCGATAAGGCATGCCGGAGACCATCTTGTTCCACTCCGTCATATTGAGGCCTCCAAACTCAGTGCACGCTGTGGCGCCTCTGCCAGAAAGCGCCGTAGTTTGCGGATTGCATGGCGCACGGGCGGCTCATATCGGCCTTCGTGGTGGGTGACCAGCCACTCTTCGGTCGAGAGTTCGGGGATGGGGGCGGATAAACGCTCCAGCCCGCTCGAATCACCTACGAATGTTGGTAGCACCACCCTACCCATGCCGCTTTCAGCCAAGCTGAGGATCAGGCGCGGATCGTTTGCGGTTGTAACAATCGCATCGGCATGATGCGCCTGAACCCATCTTGCAGAGGGCACCGAAGCAGCCGCGCCTCCCGCCCCGATCCACCCTGTAATGTCCGCAGCCTTCGCATAAATGGCATACAGAACATCATTTGTTTTCTGCCCGGCAAGCCACGGCTGTTCCGGCCTGCGATTGCGGATGCCCACGTCAATTTCACGCCGCGCTATATCCATCTGAAGATCACTATGCACAAATTCTGGCACCCACGGCTCTCCGGGAGCCCAGTAGGTGCCGACGTTTCGGACAAGATAGAGCGATGTCCAACTGCCCGCGGATATTCGCACACGCGGCGGCCCGGATTGTGCTGAACGCCATTCTGCAATTTCGGCGGCGACGGCCTCCATCGCCTGCGCCTTTTCCAGAAGTGCGCGGCCATCGGAAGTAAGTACATAGCCTTGCTTTCCGTGCAAAAAGAGCCTGCGGGCGAGCTGCGTCTCCAATGCTTTCATCCGGCGGCTGAGCGTGGCGGCACTTGCTCCAGTGGCATCCACCGCGCCGGAAAGCCCGCCCGCACGGGCCACAACGGCGAAAAGCGAGAGATCGCTCCAGGGAAGGTTGTTTTTCATTTTTGAAAGTATACTCTCGATATCGAGTGTGGGCAAATATCCATCGGAAATGTTCAAAAGAGGCGTGAAAATTGATGAAAGGATCAAAAAATGCGCTTCATCGTTTGGGATAGGCCGGTTTCCACCGATCTGACGGAGTTTGAGAAAGAGCAGGCTGTCTTTGCGAAAATGAAAGATGATCTGCGCAGAACGCGCAAGCCATCGTTCTTACGTTCGGCTTTGCAGCGGGTCGTTGCACTCGTTCTTTAATTAGGGGCCGCGCAGTTGAGGCGCGGCCCTTTAACTGCGGTGCTCAGAGCCCCATGCAGTTGGCGTAATAGGTTACCGTTGCGGGCCAATCGGAAAAGATACCTGCAATCTTCACATCCTGAGCCAGCACATCGAGCAGCTGATACATCGCAGCGTCGCTCGTTGTGGCATCGGTGACTGATTGGTAGTACCAGCCGCCGCCGGAGGCCAACGGGCCGGAACGCTCCAGAGTCCATGTGATAATATTCAGGCCGGCAGCACTCGCTTCGTTGGCATAGAGCGATGGCACCATCTTACCATCTTCTAGAGTTACCAAAACCCACATCGGCGGCGCGATATAGTTCACGCCCATGCCCTTTAGGTCGCTCATCGAATGCGTCCATGTGCTCGCATCCATCGGGCTCCAGCCTTCGATATCGTAGCTGTCATCAAGGTAGACAGCCTGCGCTCCAAACTCCGGCTCGTTCTCTATCCAGTAGAGTACATCATCCAGATTGAAGCTCTGCGCCCAGACATCAGACGCCGGAATACCGGCCGCTTTATACTCATCGATCAGTTTCTGGGCATAGTCTTCTTGGCTGAAGCCATCGAACGGCATCTCTACCGATGGCGATTTCAGCTCGGGCGTGAACTTGCCGCCAAAGGATTTGATCAACTCAATACTCTCGGCATGCGTCATCAGCGTGCCCTTGGTGGAGTAGAGATCCGTGCGCCAACCTGCCGTTCCATCCAGATACTCAGCAACGGTCGTGGCCGCGCCGTTTGCCGCGTCCATCTTGCCGTTCAGTGTCCGAAACTCGGCAAGCGAGATATCGGATGTCCGGCATTCCGCGCTCGCGTTCGTATCGCCGGAAGCTGGCGTGAAGCCTGCAGTGCATTTGCCGGCCAGATCAGAGGCGAGGATATTTGTCGTGGTGTGCAGATCGTTTTGCGCGTGGCGGCATACAAGCTCCTTATCGGCCGTAAACGTAACATCGCACTCAAAGATGCCGGCACCCATCCTGGCGGCAGCACGGTTTGATTCTACGGTATGTTCGGGGAACTGCATCGGAGCGCCGCGGTGTGCGATTGAGAAATCTGATTTGGCGAAGGACATGTCGGCGCAGGATGCCAGTTTCGATTTCAGCTCGCCATCGGGCATCACATCGATCAGGTAATAGGGGCGCGGGCCAAGCTGCACGGGATCCGCCACCACGGCGGGGGCGATAGCAAGAGCAGCGATCGCCAGGGTCAATCGGGAAACATATATCATAGAAGGCTCCGTTAAGTCGTTAAGATGCCTCGGCCTCTCAGTATTCATTAACATGCTCATGACAGTTTCATGAGCTTTCTTTAACCAGCTACGCCCAGTGAGGAGAGTGCCAGAAAAAGTTAACACAGTTTGCGTGAGTGGTATATGCCGCTCGAAGTTGGTCAGGCGGCGGATGCCGGATTCAAGTTCAGAAGCCGGGAAGGTTACATGAACCCAAGTTCCAAGCGCGCCTCATCAGACATCATGTCCATACCCCATTGCGGCTCCCAAACCAGTTGTACATTTACCGCTTGAACGCCGGGCAGGGGTTCTACTGCTTCAGCCACCCAGCCGGGCATCTCGCCTGCCACAGGGCAGCCCGGTGCCGTAAGGGACATCAGAATGTCTACATTGCCGTTTTCCAGAACTTCGATTGTGTAGATCAGTCCGAGATCAAAAATGTTCACCGGAATTTCGGGGTCATGCACGGTGCGGCAGGCTTCCACGATACTATCGTAAAGCGGATGATCTGTTGTGGATGGCTTTATCAAGGGTGTGCCTTCCATCGGCCCATCGGGGTTCGCGTTCATGATCATCCTCGCACATGCAATTCCTGACTAAACATATAGGGTTTGGCTCTCGATAGGTCCAGCCTCACCTGATCGCGTTGAAATACCCGCGCGGTGATGCTGCATCCTGCATGGAAATCTCCGGAGTGTTCTGGCATGGAGCGGGAACGAAGGAGAGACCCGTGACAGATCAGAAGTTCGACTTTCGAATTGATGCCACAGAGGGAAAGGCGCGTACGGGCGCTGTGATCACGCCTAGAGGCGAGATTCGAACGCCTGCCTTCATGCCTGTGGGAACTGCGGCCACCGTGAAGGCCATGATGCCGGAAAGCGTTCGTGCAACAGGCGCCGATATTCTGCTCGGCAATACCTACCATCTGATGCTGCGACCGGGGGCAGAGCGGATTGCACGGCTCGGCGGGCTTCACAAATTCATGAACTGGAACCGACCCATCCTCACCGATTCCGGTGGCTTTCAGGTGATGAGCCTTGCTGGGATGCGCAAACTTACCGAGGAAGGGGTGAAGTTCAAAAGTCACATCGATGGCGCAGAGTTCAACCTGACGCCCGAACGCTCGATGGAAATCCAGCAACTTCTCGGCTCGGATATTGTGATGTGCTTCGACGAATGCCCGGCCCTGCCTGCAGACCGTGCGCGGATAGAGGAAAGCATGCGCCTTTCAATCCGTTGGGCGAAACGTTCGCGCGAAGCTTTCGGAGATCGGCCGGGCCACGCTCTTTTCGGTATTCAGCAAGGCGGGCTGGAGAGTGACTTGCGTGCAGAAAGCGCTGCAGCACTGCAGGAGATTGGCTTCGACGGCTATGCCATTGGTGGCCTCGCAGTAGGGGAGGGGCAGGAGGCCATGTTCGGTGTTCTCGATTATGCGCCGGATCAGTTGCCAACGCAGAAACCGCGATACCTAATGGGGGTGGGCAAACCCGATGATATCGTGGGTGCTGTTCTGCGGGGTGTGGATATGTTCGATTGCGTTCTGCCCTCACGTTCTGGCCGCACGGGCCAGGCGCTCACGCGTATGGGCGCGGTCAACATCAAGAACGCACGCCACGCGGATGATCCGCGCCCGTTGGACGCGGATTGCACTTGCCCGGCCTGCACCAACTATTCCCGCGCTTATCTGCATCACGTGTTCCGGGCTAAGGAAATCATAAGCTCCATGCTGCTTACATGGCACAATCTTCACTACTATCAGGAACTTATGGCCGGGTTGCGTTCAGCAATTGCCGCAGGCAATCTGCACGATTTTTGTACAGAATTTCAGGCACAACGAAGTATCGGCGATATCCCTCCTCTTTGAAGCGCAAACAAACAGGATCGTACTCAAATTTGATTCACAAATTACAATGCAAGTTACCAAACAGTTTTTGAACGTTCTGCTTACGATCAGTATCCAGTCCGACTTTCCCTGACATTCCTGAACCCTGAGATCGGCTTTCACAGTCTGGTCACTTTTGTGAAATGCATATTCTGCGGTTGAGCTGGCCGGATAAAAAAATCTTGGCGACGCGACGGATATTCTGTCACGCTTCGTATTAGTGAAGCACAAGTCTTTTCCACAGGGGGTAGTACAATGACTGAGCGCAAGAAAGCGTCCGATTTTCATCCACGCCTGCTTGAACTTTACGATGGCTATGTTCACGGAAAGCTGACCAAGCGGGATTTTCTAGCCAATGCGGGCAAGTATGCAGCCGCAGGTGTAACGGCAGCGGCTGTGTTGGAGAGCCTGCAGCCCAACTATGCTTTGGCCCAGCAGGTTGCACCGGATGATCCGGCAATCGAGACAATGGAAGCAAGCTACGAGAGCCCGGAAGGGCACGGCACGATAAAGGGGCTTATGGCCAAGCCTGCCGGTGCAACCGGCAAACTGCCCGCCGTCCTCGTCATTCACGAAAATCGGGGCCTCAACCCCTATATCGAAGACGTGGTGCGCCGCACGGCCAAGGCCGGATATCTCGCCTTCGGGCCAGACGGTCTTACACCGCTTGGCGGCTACCCTGGTAACGATGATGATGGCCGGACGATGCAACGCGAACTGGATCGCACCAAGCTGATGCAGGATTTTTTTGCGGCCTTTGAATTCTTGGTAAGCCATGAAGGGTCCACCGGCAATGTGGGCGCTGTCGGCTTCTGCTACGGTGGCGGCGTATGCAACGCTCTGGCCGTCGCCTATCCTGAAATGGCGGCTTCCGTCCCGTTCTACGGTCGTCAGCCGGAGGCGGCCGATGTGCCTGCAATTCAAGCCCCATTGCTCATTCACTACGGAGAACTTGACGAGCGGATAAATGCGGGCTGGCCAGCGTACGAGGAGGCCCTAAAGGCGAACGGGAAAACCTATGAGGCGCATATCTACACCGGCGCGAACCATGGCTTTCACAATGATACGACGCCCCGCTACGATGAGGCGGCGGCCACTCTCGCTTGGGAGCGTACATTGGCCCATTTTGCGGCCAATCTAAGCTGAAACGGTCGGAATGCGCAGCTTGTGCGCATTCCCTTAATCCTTTTCACTTTCAGCGGCGCACACTCAAACGCAGCTTGCCCGCCCCATCTTCGATTGCGTAGTGTGGCGAAAGAACAAGGCGTATGCTTGAAACCTCAGGCAGAACCCCACATCTAGGGCATTCAAGCTTTGGAGATCCGCATTGTCGCTGGCAAAGCCGGGACCGCGGGTCTTGCAGAAAAGGAAGAGTTATGACTGAGCAGAGCCAAATCACCCATCCTGTCCTGCCTCTCAGGGATATCGTGGTGTTCCCGCACATGATTGTGCCTCTCTTTGTGGGCCGCGATAAGTCTGTTCGCGCTCTTGAAGAGGTGATGCGCGATGACAAGCAGATCCTTCTTTCAAGCCAGAAGGATGCAAGCGAGGAAGAGCCGACTTCGGGCAGCATCTTTGAAGTTGGCGTGCTTGCCAATGTGCTGCAGTTGCTCAAACTGCCCGATGGAACGGTAAAAGTGCTGGTGGAGGGCCGTCAGCGTGTTCGCATCACCGAATTTCTGGAAAATGATCTGTATTTTGAGGCAAAGGCCGAACTGATTGAGGAGACACCGGGCGAGGCCGAGACTGTTGAGGCGCTGACGCGTTCCATCGGCGATGAGTTCGAGCGCTATGCCAAACTCAATAAAAACGTTCCGGAAGAGGCGATTGCCGCCGTTTCTGAAACTGAAGGCGCTGCAAAACTTGCCGATACCGTTGCAGGTCATCTCGGTGTGCGGTTGGAGGAGAAACAAACTCTGCTCGAAACCTTCGACGTGGGTGATCGCCTTGAGAAAATTTATGGCTTGATGCAGGGCGAGATGTCTGTGCTGAAGGTGGAGAAAAAGATCAAATCCCGCGTTAAAACCCAAATGGAGCGGACGCAGCGCGAATACTACCTTAACGAACAGATGAAGGCCATTCAGCGCGAGTTGGGCGATGGCGAAGGCGGCACGGATGATGCCACAGAATATGAAGAGAAAATCGCGGCAACCAAACTTTCCAAGGAAGCGCATGAAAAGGCTGAGGCAGAGCTGAAAAAGCTCCGCAACATGAGCCCGATGTCAGCGGAAGCCACGGTTGTGCGCAACTATCTCGATTGGATGCTTTCCATCCCGTGGGGCAAGCGCTCCCGCGTTAAGAAAGACCTCAACCACGCCCAAAATATCCTCGACAATGATCATTTCGGGCTGGAGAAGGTCAAGGAGCGGATCGTAGAGTATCTTGCCGTCCAGCAGCGCTCCTCCAAACTGCGCGGGCCAATTCTTTGCCTCGTCGGTCCTCCGGGTGTTGGTAAAACCAGCCTTGGAAAATCCGTTGCAAGGGCCACCAATCGCGAGTTCATCCGTATCTCGCTCGGCGGTGTACGCGACGAGTCCGAGATCCGTGGGCACCGTCGCACCTATATCGGCTCCATGCCTGGCAAGATCATTCAATCAATGAAAAAGGCCAAGACGATCAACCCGCTGATCCTCCTGGATGAAATTGACAAGATGGGCCAGGATTTCCGGGGTGATCCGGCGTCTGCGATGCTGGAGGTTCTCGATCCCGAGCAGAACAGCACCTTCGCTGATCACTACCTTGAGGTGGAATACGACCTTTCCAACGTCATGTTCCTGACAACGGCTAACAGCTACAATATGCCAAGGCCGCTGTTGGATCGGATGGAGATCATCAGCCTATCGGGTTACACAGAGGACGAAAAGGCTGAGATTGCCAAACAACATCTACTCGCCAAACAGCTCAAGGGTCACGGTCTGAAAGAGGGTGAGTTCGAACTGGAAGATGGGGCTCTCACCGATATCATTCGCTATTACACACGCGAGGCAGGTGTTAGAAACCTTGAGCGCGAACTCGCCAAACTCGCCCGAAAGGCCGTTACGCAGATTGTGAAGGGCGATGCCGAGAAAGTGGTCGTGACATCCGAGAACCTCGAAGAGTTTCTCGGCGTGAAACGCTTCAAATACGGGCTTGCGGAAGAGGAAGATGTGGTTGGCGTAACCACTGGTCTTGCCTGGACGGAAGTCGGCGGTGATCTTCTCTCTATCGAAGCACTGAAGTTGCCGGGCAAGGGTCGGATGAAAACGACCGGTAAGTTGGGCGATGTGATGAAGGAATCCATCGAAGCGGCTTCTTCCTATGTTCGTTCCATCTCTCCCGATGTCGGCTTGAAGCCGCCAATGTTCGAGACAGTGGATATCCATGTCCATGTGCCGGAAGGGGCAACACCCAAGGATGGCCCTTCGGCCGGCATCGCGATGGTAACAAGCATCGTTTCGGTTCTCACCGGCATCCCTGTGAAGCGCGATGTGGCGATGACGGGCGAGGTGACGCTACGCGGCAACGTTTTGCCGATCGGAGGATTGAAGGAAAAGCTGCTCGCAGCGCTGCGAGGCGGCATTACCACGGTGCTGATCCCGAAAGACAATGTGAAGGATCTTCGGGATATCCCTGACAATGTGAAAGATGGTTTGAAGCTAATCCCTGTCAGTGAAGCCAGAGAGGTTCTGGAACTTGCACTGACACGGAAACCTGAGGGTATCGAATGGGATGAAGCTGCTGAAGCAGCCGCCGCAGCCGCTGCAAAAGCCGCTTCCGGTGGGGCAGGAGTGCAAGCCGCACACTGAGCTGATCTGATCGAACCAATTTCAACTGAAAAAGACGCCCGCTTCGAGCCGAAGCGGGCGTTTCTAATTGTTAGGTGGGTCAGGTCAGATGCGGGCGGTACCACCTTTGGGACCGGCTATGAACCAAGCGATAAGCCCGATTACCGGCAACAGCAGAATAATTAGCGTCCAGACCAACTTAGCGGCTGTAGAGGCGCCACTCGTCAAAACCTTGTAGATTGCGTAGATGTCCGCGATCAGGATCACGAGACCGACAATACCATATTCCATAGCTCACTCCTTGTTGGCGTTCATAGCCAAGCAACTGTTCTTCGGAAAAAAGGTTCCAAGATTTTTTTGAAACTTTCAGAGCATGGAGTGCGTTAGCCAGCCACAACTAACGAGGAGATGAAAAATGCGTGCTGGAATTATTGCTGGAATCGCGGCGGTGGTGGCACTTGGTGCCTTCGGATTTTACATGATCGATGTTGAGCAGACGCAAGAGGCCCGGATGCCTGACGTAGATATCAGTGTTGAAAGCGGTCAACTGCCGGAGTTTGACACCGAAGTCGGTGATATCGATGTCGGAACTGAAGAGATTACCATAACGGTACCAACAATCGATGTTGAAAGCCCGGAAGAAGAGCGCGCCGAGAGCAATTGACCTTTCGCGGCTTAGAAACTTTAGGCAGCTGAGATGCCTATAATTTGACAGGAAAGAAGGCCACCCCGTATCGGAGGTGGCCTTCTTTGTTACGCAAAGGCCGACCAGTTGGAGATCTTGTTAATAAACACTGGCCCAAGCTAGACCACTGGGTCGCAGCTTAAAGCGTTAGCGTGCGGCGGCCGCCCTGCAGACGAAAGGGTAAGGCGCGACCCTGCTTAAAAAAATCAGGATCGCTCGATTATGCCTCTTGAAGCTCAGGGTCGACCGGAGATATACAACGCTTCACGGGTGATTAGCTCAGTTGGTAGAGCGCTTCGTTTACACCGAAGATGTCGGGAGTTCGAGTCTCTCATCACCCACCATATTTTCTTTGAATACTGATTGGTCAGGATGCGGGCAAATCCTGAAACACGAAGTCAGTGTCTCCTCGCAGTAATCCGAGAATGGCTTCAGCACAGTGGCTAGCGTTCTCTTCTGGATCGAAATCGGGTACGATTTTCGCATAGTTCTTTTCCACCACGCCTTTGTGCATGGAAGAAACGAGATAGCCTAGTGCTGTTTTCAACTGATCGCGTGAGAAGGATGTGCTCATCACGTCTTTGTAGCTCAATCCATTGCGGTAGGACACGACGCCGGGAAGAGAACTGTACCAGGGTTTGCCGAATGCGAGCACAGTCTTGTCGGAACTGATTGCCTCCCAGCCGACTGTCCCGGTGACAGTTGCCACAAATTCCGAGGCTTCCAGAAGAGCATGGGTGTTCGCATAAGAGGGAAGGAAAACAACTTTTGAAATGCGCCGCAGACGATGGAAGAAAAGCGGCCCGCGCATATAGCCTCCCTGTTTCGGATTCTCTTTGACATATATCTTCACATCGCTTGGCAGCATTGCAGCGAGTGCCTCAACGGCGAGAGCCTGATCGCGGAAAACGCCGCCGAGGCTGGCCGTTGTCATTTCCGGCTGCAATTGTAGGGGGAAGTAGACAAAGCGCTGGCTCAGGTCGATTTCCGTTTCCTCGAAGCCAGTCAAACTTTCAAAATAGGCCAACTCATCTTCATGGAAAAAGCGTGCAAACGGATCTCGCCATTTCGGCAGCTTACGATAGATTTTTTGCATTCTGTGAAGTATGCGTAAAACGTAAACAAGATTGAGCGCGCGTAAAGGGCGTTTTGTTGCAAGAAAGAGAATGAAATTCAGGACAGCCTTCGCAGAAAGTCTTCCCGGCTCGCCTCGTTCCTGACCAATCCCATGCATGTAAAACAGGCTGGGCTGCAGTTCTTCGCTGAATTTATCAGAAGATGCATCTTTTCTCCTCTCCGCAAGGCTTCCGCTGGCCGAAGGCGTGGGCATGGACATGAAGCGATTTGGAAAGAGAGCTTGCGTGACAATCACCGTTCGCAGGCCAAGTAACACCGCCACATCGTGCACCACGGTGTCATAGCCAAGATGCGGAATATCAAAAAACAGCACATGAGTGATGCCCTCCGCCTTCATGCGATCTGCAAGCGCATCGGCTAGGATGTTGTAATAATGCGCGTAATCATGCGGTGAAGAAATGGCATGTGACTTATAGGCATACGGTTCCGAACGCCGGATGAGATGCTCTGAGAAACGATCCAAGCGTTCGTGATATCCTGGCGCAAGGGAAACAACCATGTTTTCTGCCCGGAAAGCGTCGGCGTCCATCAGGTGGCCGGAGCGTCCTCGTCGGGCACTCATCGTGCTGAGCGAGGTGGCCTTAAGATCGCCGCTGTCATTGCCTATGTGAAGGCGCACGTCGACGTCTCCGTCGGCGAGCGTGACGAGGCGCTCGATAATGCTGTTCCGCAGATCACCAGCGGCAATGCAAAGAAGCCTAATTGTCACGCGCTGATCACCATCGGTTGGGAGAGTTTTGGGCACAAAGAGAAGGCCATCCTTGCCGAACTACAGTCAAGAATAGTCTTTCGCACTTGTTTTCATGTGCATCAAGGCAAATGGCAAACTGTTGATGAGGGTCTGCATGGCCTCCTGATATTTGGGCTGCCTCGTAAGCGATCGTCCGATAAGCCACGCCGGCGCACTGTTTCGCCTGCTGTGAAGACGGTCGGAAAGGCAAATTGAAGATGCGGGCGGTATGGGCGCTTTTTGCTTCGCTCCAGGCCGAATCCCGCTTGACGCCCATCCGCACCGTCCCTAGAAACGGTCCACGCGAAAGCGCAGCAGCTGCGGTTGTAGCTCAGTTGGTTAGAGTGCCGGCCTGTCACGCCGGAGGTCGCGGGTTCGAGCCCCGTCAACCGCGCCACTGCTGCTGGGCCCCTCGGGCCGTAAGGCGCTTGCCGTGATCTCCGCGGTTGTAGCTCAGTTGGTTAGAGTGCCGGCCTGTCACGCCGGAGGTCGCGGGTTCGAGCCCCGTCAACCGCGCCATTTTCAGTGGATAAACTCCCCTTCAAGTGGTGCCGTGCTTGCGGGTATTGAGCCCGCTGCGCACGGCTTCAACGCTTCCCATCTCAGTTACTTTTTTCGGCGGTGGGTTTTGGCAGCGCTGGCCTGTATAGAGGCTGCGAGAGAGAACGAATGGATAGCATTATGAATGACGATGAATTGCAGATTGCGGATCTGACCGCCGATTTCAGTGACGTTGCTTCGACCTTTGGAGACAGGATTGCGGTGGCGCGGGATTCCATTGGTATGACTCAACAACAATTGGCTCGCAGGCTCGGGATTAAACTCCAGACTCTTCGCAACTGGGAGGAGGATCGTTCCGAGCCGCGCGCCAATAAGCTGCAGATGCTTGCAGGAATGCTGAACGTTTCCATCATCTGGCTGATGAGCGGGGCTGGTGAGGGGCCCGCTACGGGTTTGGCAGAAGACGTGGATGGAGAAAGCGATCTTGATGTTCTTCTGGCAGAAATGCGCGAAATTCGTTTGGCGCAAACGACGCTGAGTGCCCGCTTCGGCAAGCTTGAAAAACGTATGCGGGCGCTCCGGCAATGAGTGGCCTTGCTGAGGAAACACGTGAACATCGACTGAAGCGGCTGCGCTTGCGTAGCTGGCGGAGAGGTATCAAGGAAATGGATCTGATCCTCGGGCGCTTTGCCGACGCGGAACTTGAGGGCCTTTCTGCAGACGATTTGGATAGATATGAGGCTTTAATCGCTGAGGATGATCAGACACTTTACACATGGGTCAGTCTGCGGGCAGAAGCGCCTTCCACTCACGATCGCGCCCTCACCTTCATTCGGGAATTCCATAATTTGCGATGAAACTGGAATAATTTTGCGATTTTAACGTCTTGTTTCTATTTCAGCGGCAGAACTCTCTCAAATTGTTACGCGGAGAGACAACATGAACAGGCCAATTGAGCACGCTGAGATGCTTGGATCCGGTGATGCGCGCGATTTTTTGGGCGGGTATCTTGAAACCCTTGCGATGGTGGAGCGGCTGCACCGCTTGTTGCTGGACGTAATCAAGGATGAGTTCGAGCGGCTGGGAATGCTGGATATCAATGCGGTGCAGGCGCTCCTGCTCTTCAATGTGAGTGATAATGAAGTGACTGCAGGAGAGCTTAAATCTCGCGGTTACTATCAGGGCTCAAACGTTTCCTACAATCTCAAGAAACTGGTTGAGGCGGGCTATATGCATCACCAGAAGTGCAACATCGATCGCCGCGCAGTGCGTGTTCGCCTTACCGAAAAGGGCCGGGAGGTCTGCAGGATCGTCTCCGAGCTTTTTGCTCGCCATGCCACGGGAATAGATGAGCGAAATGTTCTTGGCGAGACCAAGCTTCCGATGATCAACGATGCTCTGCGACGCCTGGAGCGGTATTGGACAGATCAGATCCGCTACATCTACTGAAGCGTTCCGATATCAACCCGAGATTATCTATCGCCAAAAGCGCATGAGCACTTTGGCGATTGAAATTCACGGCGAACCGCTATGAGCTACGTGGCAACTGAGATGAAGAGGTGCTCTCCTCATAACACTTTGTAGTGTGGAACCAATGATTTCAGGGCTGCGGAGGGTACAGGAAATCAATCGATTTCTCAAACATCGTTACCGCTCTGAAGTCCTCTCTTGAAGAGATGCTGCAGGGTTGACATGCGCGGAATTAACGCTGGAACCATATCTCTGTAATCTGGATAGACCGAAGGCCGTGTGCGTTGCATGCGTTCATCTATGATGGTCACGCCGGAGACATAGCGAAGCAATCCTGTGACAAGGACCAGCGAAAGCGGAGCCCAGAGCACCCCGAGCTGTACTGCTAGCGCACTCAATCCGCCCCATACAAAGATTTCACCGAGATAGTTCGGATGACGTACATACGCTCTCAGGCCACTTGTAAGCAAAGTGCCATGCCCGTTCTCGGCCCTGTGCCGGTCCAGCTCAAGATCCGCGCGCGTTTGCAGTGCGATACCCGCCAATACAAAGAGAGAGGCAACTGCAGAAAACGCTGTCATGGCCACAGGATCATCTTTCATTACAGCTACAAGCAACGGCAAGGCTATAAGCCCCTGCAAGACAGATTGCAGGATGAAGACGATGAACAGGCTCTTCCACGGCCAACCGGGTGACCAGGCCTCCCTCATTTCTGCGTAGCGCGCGTCTTCCTCGCCCTCAATGATCCGGCGGAAGCCGAGATGGAGGCCAAGTCGAAGAGCCCATATTACCGTGAGAGACATCAGCAAGACGGCTACCCCGGTAAAGGGAACATCGTGGCGCAAACCCGCCACCAGCACCATCGCGCCTACACCAGGACCCCACCAGAAATCCACCACACTCGCGTCGCGGCGAAGAAGCGACACGGGCCAGAGAATGAGAAACCCCAGAAGGCTTATCAGCCAGATTGAGAAGATATCGATAGCCATGTAATCGTCCTGCTCTTTCCCTCTTCTACGCAGGTCGGCCTGTTCTGGATTGGCTGATGGCTTTAAAAACCGCCATATTCTCGCCATGCCATTCATTATGCTAATTATATCGCATCAGTGTGTGCTCTACAGATGCAGGATTTCATGTTAGCTTTTTTAAAACTAATAATGCTGTAGCGTCTGCGATTCGTAGACGTTGTGGCAGAGGAAGCGCGGTAAGCCGGGCAAAGCGAGCAGAAAGGATCTCTATCAGATCCATGGGCAACCAATCGTCCATATCCGAGATCAGAGGTTTTGACTCCTTTGAACTCAAACTCGGTGACGAGTTGCGCGGCGAACGTGCGACGCTCGGCAAATCTCTTCTCGATGTGCAGCGCGATTTGCGGATCAAAGCCGCCTATATCGCAGCGATTGAAAACTGCGATCCCGAGGTTTTCCCGAACAAGGGGTTCATCGCGGGATATGTGCGATCTTACGCGCGCTACCTCAATCTCGATCCGGAAGAAGTATTCAGCCGGTTCACGGCGGAGAGCGGATTTGATGGCGTGAACGCGGGCCTTTCTCCGCGCAAAAAGCCGAGCGGGCAAATCGCGTTCAGTGGTCCGGTACGTGTCGACAGGCAGGATCCGCTGTTCAGCCCCGTTATGTCCAGCGCTGCACAAGGGAACAGCTTTTTCAACGATCTTTCACTCTCCGCTCTTGGTTCTCTCGCTGTGCTGATTGCTTTGATCGGTGGCCTGATTTACGGCGGTATCGCCGTCCTGAATGATATCCAACGCGTCGATATCGAACCTGTGGCTCAGCGCCCTGAAACGCTTGCAGACGTTACTGAGATAGTCGCGCCGGGCTATGGAACAGAGGAAATTTTGGCTGCTTCAGCAGCGCCTGCTGCCTCTAGAGACACCGATCTCACGCGGCTCTATGAACCCCGCGAACTCGATATCCCGGTTCTGGAGCCCCGCGACGGGCCGATTGTGGAAATCAATCCAGATCAGGCACAACCAGCCGTTGCCCGCGGGCGCCCGCTCGATGGTCTTGCCGCAGGCGCGGAGCTGCTGCGCACAGCGAGTGCAACCACTTCCGAGACACCGCAGGTGCGTGCCGAGCCCGTGGCTCCGGTTATTACGGTGATAGCTCAACGCCCTGCTTGGGTGCGTGTATCGCAGGCGGACGGCACCGTGCTTCTGGAGAAAATCCTCGATACCGGAGAGATCTACACCCTGCCATCGGATGCCATTGGCCCATTGCTTCGCGCGGGCAATGCGGGCTCTGTCTATGTGGCAATCAATCAGAACCTCTTTGGCCCAGTCGGCAACAGCACGAGTGTCGCAAAGAACGTCTCTCTTGTTCCTGATGATGTTACCACAGCGTTTGCGGAAATCACCGAAATACCGGAGGTGATGCAGGCCAGTCTGGAGGCCGCTGCGAAGTCGGAATAATCTGCGCCTCTATCTCGAGATGGCGGAGCGTCACGTGGTGACAAGCCCTCGGCGGGGCGGTATCAAAGTGCCAACGCTGCGCATCATTAAATCCTGAAGAGGTCGGCAATGTCGCTGAATTCGATCCGTCCATGGCGCAATATTTATCGCCGAAAGAGCCGCCAGATCCATGTCGGATCGGTGCCGGTCGGCGGAGATGCGCCGATTTCCGTACAAACGATGACGAACACACTCACCCATGATGTGAAGGCAACGCTCGCCCAGATCAACGAGGCTGCCGAGGCGGGTGCGGACATCGTTCGCGTGTCTTGCCCGGATGAGGCCTCGACCACTGCAATGAAAAAGATTTGCCGCGAAAGCCCCGTGCCGATCGTGGCTGACATCCATTTTCACTACAAACGCGGCATCGAGGCGGCCGAGGCGGGTGCTGCTTGTCTGCGGATCAATCCCGGCAATATCGGCTCGGAGGAGCGCGTGCGGGAAGTGATCAAGGCCGCGAAGGATAACAACTGCTCCATGCGTATCGGCGTGAATGCCGGCAGCCTGGAAAAGCACCTTTTGGATAAATATGCAGAGCCGTGCCCGGATGCGATGATCGAAAGCGGGCTCGATCACATCAAAATCCTTGAAGATAACGACTTCCACGAGTTCAAGATTTCCTGCAAGGCATCCGATGTTTTTATGGCAGTGGCCGCTTATCAGGGGCTTGCCGATGCAACCGACAAGCCGATTCATCTCGGCATCACAGAGGCGGGTGGCCTGAAGTCAGGCACCGTCAAATCGGCGATAGGTCTCGGCAATCTTCTCTGGATGGGCATCGGTGATACGCTGCGTGTCTCTCTCTCCGCAGATCCGGTGGAAGAGGTAAAGGCAGGTTTTGAGATCCTCAAATCCCTTGGCCTCCGACATCGCGGCGTGAACATCATCTCATGCCCATCCTGTGCAAGGCAGGGCTTCGATGTTATCAAGACAGTCGAGATCCTTGAAGAACGGCTGGAGCACATCAAAACGCCCATGTCGCTTTCCATCATCGGATGCGTCGTGAATGGGCCCGGAGAGGCGCTGATGACGGATGTTGGCTTCACCGGAGGAGGGGCTGGCTCGGGCATGGTGTATCTCGCAGGACAACAAGATCATAAACTAGACAACAACAAACTGGTGGATCACATCGTTGAACTGGTAGAGGAAAGAGCAGCCTCGCTGGAAGCAGCGAGCACCAAAACACCAGAGGCCGCTGAATAGAATGCGCATTATGCTAGTCGTCATCCTCGTGGGCATCCTGGCCATCCTCGGCTTTGGGGTCTACTCGATAAGAACCTCCACACATGATCCAGAAGTCTGGCACGTCGATCCCCGCGCCGTCGCCCCATCCGCCACGCCCAATTCGTTCCGCGCAGCACCTCAGGCCATAACGGAACAGCCGGTAGATATGGAGGCGCCAACATTTGAGGTGAATGCTGCTCAGCTGGCGATTGCCTTTGATACCTTCGTTATGGAGCAGCCTCGCGTGGAACGTGTTGCCGGCACTCTGGAAAGCGGATGGGTGACGTATGTGCAGCGCTCGGAAACGCTGGCTTTCCCGGATTATATTACGGTTCAGTTCTTCGATCTGGGCGATACCAACACCAGCACGCTCGCACTCTATTCGAGATCTCGCTACGGGCATTCGGATATGGGGGTAAACGAAGCGCGGGCGCGAGCTTGGCTAACCTCGATCGAGAGTTTTGTTCAATGAAGCGCTGACGCAGCCGTCAGATACTTCGCGCCACATCGGATTGTTCAGAGACATCTCACATCGGGCCGTAAAGAGCCGCCCGCCAACATCAAGGCAAACAAGTTCCCCCATCTCCCGCCGGTCGCCCGTGCGATCCGTGCAGAAGCAATCAGTCTTTCGCGGCGTCGTGGTTTCCGTTACCTCTCGGGGGCTTTCGCCCACCTCCGCAACGTTAAAAATCTGCTGAGGGGCCGCAAATGCGAGTGTTGACGCTGTGAGCACTACCAAGACCATACTGAAATCATACCAAATAAATAATCATCTGGGTAGAGTTTCGGTTGACCATGCCTCTTCGGCACGCCATCCCTCTCTGCCATGATCCCAGCAGAGAAACTCGCCCAGATCCAAGACAGGTTCGCTTTTATTGAAGCGCAGCTATCCACACAGCTTGATGCTGCAGATCTGGCCACGCTATCCCGCGAATACGCCGAATTGCGCCCTGTTGTGGCGGAAATCCGCGCATATCAAGCCCTTCTGCAAGAAATCGAAGAAGCGGAAGCCTTACTGGAAGAGCCGGACATGAAGGCTCTTGCAGAAGAGGAGCTGCCGGGCCTTCAGGCGGATCTTCCGCTGAAGGAAAAAGCGCTTCAGGTTGCTTTGCTGCCAAAAGATGCAGCCGATGCCCGCCCCGCGATCATCGAAATTCGTGCGGGAACAGGTGGAGATGAAGCAGCCCTTTTTGCCAGCGATCTCAGCAGGATGTACCACAAACTTAGTGAAGCCCGCGGCTGGCGGTTCGAGGTCCTCTCCGAAACGCTGACAGAGCTTGGAGGCACACGTGAGCTTGTGGCCGTGATCCGGGGAGAAGGTGTCTTCGCTCAACTCAAGTTCGAGTCCGGCGTCCACCGGGTACAACGTGTGCCGACAACCGAGTCTGGAGGCCGTATCCACACCTCTGCCGCGACGGTGGCGGTGCTGCCAGAGGCGGAGGACGTGGATATCGACGTTCCGGCTACGGATATCCGCATCGATACGATGCGCGCCTCGGGGGCAGGGGGGCAGCATGTGAACACAACCGATTCTGCCGTGCGCATCACCCACATCCCCACAGGGATCGTTGTCACCAGTTCGGAAAAATCGCAGCACCAAAATCGCGCTCAGGCTATGCAGGTGTTACGGACACGGCTCTTTGATCTGGAACGACAAAAGCAGAATGAAGCGCGTGCAGCAGATCGAAAGGGGCAGGTGGGATCCGGCGATAGGTCGGAGCGGATCCGCACCTATAACTTTCCGCAAGGTCGCGTCACCGACCATCGTATAAATCTCACGCTCTATCGGCTGGATCAGGTAATGGAGGGCGATCTTGATGAGCTGATCGATGCCCTGATGTCGGCCGATCAGGCGGACAAGTTGGCAGAGCTCGCCCTATGATCCTCCAAGCCTTGCTTGCACAGGGCATCGCTAGGCTCAAATCCGCCGAAGTACCGGATCCGGCGGGTGATGCCCGTCATCTTCTCGCAGCTGCCATTCCCTGCACAAAAGACAGGCTGTCGCTTTACCTCCCGAACACAGTCACGGATGGCCAGATCGCCTGCTTTCAAGGCTTTCTGACAGCGCGTGAAAGGCGCCAGCCCGTCGCGCAAATCCTCGGCCATCGGCTGTTTTGGGGGCGCGCGTTCAAGGTAACATCTGACGTGCTTGATCCACGCCCGGAAACAGAAACGCTCATTGCTGCAGCGTTGGAAAAACCGGGCCGTCGAATCCTCGACCTCGGTTCAGGAACGGGCTGTATCGCATTGACTTTGCTTGCAGAATGGCCAGATGCCAGCTCTATTCTTACAGATATCAGCCCTAAGGCGCTGGCTATCGCCAGAGAGAATGCCATGGCGCTCGGCGTTGCATCTCGTGCGCAATTCGTTCTCTCAAACTGGTGGAAAGATGTTTCAGGGCATTACGATCTGGTTGTCTCCAATCCACCCTACATTACAGAGACAGAGATGGCCAAACTTGCACCTGACGTGCGCGATTGGGAACCCCACCTGGCTCTCACACCTGGAGGTGATGGCCTCGATGCCTACAGGCGAATTGCAGCGGGCCTTCGCACACATATGGAGGAGGGAGGCAGGGCGCTTCTTGAGATCGGACACACCCAAGGTGCGGATGTCCTGGAGATTATGAAAGACGCTGGCCCGAGCGCGTTTTCCTGCCTGAAAGACATGAACGGCCACGACCGAATAGTCAGCGTGACTTTCTGAGGTTCGAGGTTCGCCAATTTCCAACCAATTTTCACTTTCCTGTTGTTTTTCCGGGTATGGTGGCTATAGCTAAAGAGGTCGGTTTTGGACACGCTCTTCCAGACTGGCAATGCCTTAACCCAAATTCAGGCAATTTGTCGCCTCAATGGGCCAGTAGAGCACTATGACCATCCTTCGGGGATGGCGCTCCAGAAAAAAGAAATCAAATCAACATGAGATCTTCGAACAAGTCGCGTTCCCGCAACAAGAACAACAATCGCAACCGGAGTGTTGGGAATGTTGTGAACCGCGTTTTTGACAGCGCCGGTCCGGAAGGCAAGGTGCGTGGAACACCGCAACAGATTATCGAGAAATACCAGATGCTTGCGCGAGATGCGCAGCTGTCAAATGATCGTGTAGCAGCGGAAAACTTCCTTCAGCACTCAGAGCACTATACACGGCTGTTGAGCGAAGCGATGCGCGAGCAGGCCGAGCGGCAACAGGAGCAGGCGGATCGTCAGGCCGCCGAAGCTCAGAACAGAAGCAACAACCAGAACCAGCAGAGCAACAAGAACCAGCAGCCGCAACAGGATCAGCCAAGAAGCGAGCCGCAGCCGGATTTTGGAAGTAGCGCTCAGCCCGAGTCGATGATGCCGCAAATGCCAACGGAGGAAGCGACTTCGGCAGATCCGGGCCTTGTGGAAACACCCGAGGATGCAAAAACGGCGGCTCCAGCGCCCAAAAAACCACGCACGCGCACGCGTCGCCCTGCAAAACCTGCAGCAGATGCTGGAAGTGCCGAGCAGGCAAAACCTGAAACGCCGGTTCAGGAAACTCCAGCGGCTGAATAAACCCTATAGCTGACGGCTGAGACGGCAGAACGCCTCCAGCCCAATCTCCTCAGCTCGGGCGGTGGGTGGTATATCTGCCGCTTCCAAGGCCCCCACGGTGTCTTTGAACACACCTTTCAAAGCGGCCCGTAGCATTTTCCTGCGCTGGCCAAATGCCGCTGCAACAACGCGTTCCAACTTCTTGCGTTCCGCCGGAAAACGTGGCTCCTGCAGCGGCTCAAAATGAACCACGGCAGATGTTACCTTTGGCGGCGGTGTAAAGGTCTGTGGGGGAAGCTCAAACGCCAGCTTTGGTGTTGTGCGCCACTGTGCCAGAAGGGCAAGCCGCCCGTAAGCCTTGCTGCCGGGCTCCGCAACGATCCGTTCTGCCACTTCCTTCTGAAACATCAGCGTGAGCGAGCTCCAGAACGGTGGCCATATATCGGGCGTCAACCAACGGATCAGAAGTTCTGTGCCCACATTATAGGGCAGATTGGCGGCTATCCGAACGGGCGCTGAAAGGTGGGGCAATGGATCAGTCGCCAGCGCGTCCCCTTCCAATACCTGCAACCGGCCCGGATAAGCCTCCGCAATCTCCGCCAGTGCGGGCAGGAAACGCGGGTCGCGTTCAATCGCCAGAACCTTGCGCGCGCCTTCCATCAGAAGCGCTCGTGTCAACCCACCGGGGCCCGGGCCGATCTCCAGAACATCACATTCGGAAAGCTCTCCCGCACGTCGCGCGATTTTCTGTGTGAGGTTCAGATCCAGCAAGAAATTCTGCCCTAGCGATTTGCGGGCCGAGAGATCATGAGTAGCAATCACGTCTCGCAGCGGTGGCAACCCGTCATTCATGATGCAAGAGCGCGCTGCCCGGCCATATCGCGCGCCATTCTCAGGGCTGCAATCAGGCTGGCAGGGGAAGCAATGCCTTTCCCAGCAATGTCGAATGCAGTGCCATGGTCCGGTGATGTGCGGATGAATGGCAGCCCGAGGGTTGCGTTCACACCATGCTCGAAATCAAGCGTTTTGATGGGGATCAGCGCTTGGTCATGGTACATGCACACGGCCACATCATAGCTCGCCCGCGCCGCCGGGTGAAACATCGTGTCTGCCGAAAGAGGCCCCTTCAAATCCAACCCCTCGCGCCGAAGCTCCTCAAGAACCGGTGTGATAAGCTCAATATCCTCGCGGCCCATAGACCCCCCTTCGCCCGCATGTGGGTTCAATCCGGCAACACAGATACGCGGGTTAGGGATACCAAGATCACTGATCATGCTCGCATGTGTAATCCGCAGTGTTTCCCGCAACAGTTCCGTCGTCAAAGCAGCAGGCACATCTGAAAGCGGTATATGGATTGTTACGGGCACCACGCGCAAAGCAGGTGCTGCAAGCATCATGACGGAACGCTCAGCGCCCCCAAGATGCGCAAGAAACTCCGTGTGGCCCGGAAATGCAAAGCTCGCGCCGTCCTTCAGAACTTTCTTGGCAATCGGATTGGTCACCAGCGCACTGGCTTCCCCGTGCATCACAAGTTCTACAGCGCGCTCTATGCTCTCGATCACTACCCTGGCGTTGGCGGTATTTGCGTGGCCAGAGACAGGCGCTTGCAATAGTGGCAAATTCAAAACGGGAAGGCCGCGCAAAAACGCGACCTTGGCTTCAGCGGCCGACCCGATTTCAACGCAGGATGCACCTAGGCTCTCCATAAACCTGACATCACCAATCAGAAAGAAAGGTGCTTCTTCCCGCAATTCCTGCCAAGCGCGAATGCTGAGTTCCGGCCCGATACCTGCCGGATCGCCCATCGTCAGCGCAATCGGCGCTGTCATCGGCGCTCAATCACCGCATCCCCGCGCAGATCCTGCAGATAGCCCTGGCCGAGCGTGTTCATACGCTGGTTAAAGAGGCGGCGGCGTAACGCCTCCCGCTCTTCTGGCGATGTTTCATCGGATCTGGCGCAGAGCATGAGGAGTACCACACCGCGCGCATCGTTCTGTATCTCGATGTCACCGGGATCCATCTGAGCCAGCAAGAGGCTGATATCCGAGGACACTGCACTAACAGGTGTCGGTTCACTCCGCCCGCTTCCCACGCCAAACTCATCGGCACGACGATCCAGATCGGAGCAGAGACTTGTCTCTGAGCGAATCTTTTCCGCCTGCACTTGCGCTGCGTTCACCGCCCCATCGCCAGCGGATTGAGAAAGTGGGATGATCAGTTGGCTGTAGGTCACGGTCAGTGTTCCGTCACCTGTATCCTGTCGCGGCTCCTCACGTATATCCAGAAGCTTCAGCATGGAGACGCCGCGGGTAATCGGGATGGGTGCGGTCACTTCGCCCTTTTGCAGGGCAAGCACCTGCGCTGCCACCTGTGGTGGCAGGGAGGCAGCAGGCAACCAGTCGAGCCGCCCGCCACGCGCAGAGGAGGGCGTGCGGGAGTACCGGCGAACGGCCGCATTGAAATTGCCTCCACGATTCAACTCCCGCGACAGGCGGCGCGCAAGCTCCAGCGTCGCTTCCTCGCCCCGTTCCGAAAACGGCATCCCAAGTTCCTGCAAAAGCACGCTTTCCTGGATGCCGCGACTGGCCAGATCAAGCGCCGCATCGAGATCGTTCTCGGTTGGTGTCGCAATCCGGCGGAACCGCGTTTGCACAACACTTCGCCATGTAATTCCGGCCTCGATAAAATCGTTGAATGTCTCGGGCGCTATCCCACGGGCGGAAAGGGCCTGGCGCACTGTATCAGCCGTTAGCTCGCGGCGCGCTGCAAACTCTGTAGCGCCACCTTCAATCGCTTCCTCGGTGATCTCCAGCCCAAGTTCTTTACCAGCCTGCAATTGCAGCCGTTCGTTGATCAACTGGTCTTCAGCCAGCGCCAGAAGATCGCCACCGGCACCAAAAGCTTCAAGCAAACGGGCGCGTTGCTCCAGTTCGTAGCCGGAAACCACTCCTTCGTTCACGACAATCGTTGGCGCAAACGGCGTGGTGTCGGCAGATTGTGCCTGTGCGCTGCCCGAGATCAGGGCGATGGCAAAGGCAGTGAAGGCAGGGCGCAGAAAATAGATCATTTGGCAGCTTTTACTCGGCTCTATCCGCCCGCGCAACGGCGCGCAGGCCATTTCGGGTTCGCGGTGCTTCCCAAACCTGTCAGGTTCACACTCAACCCGATATTGGTTGATGTCGGCACGTTATTCGATGTGGCCAGCCGACGCGAGAGGGAAAGCGCGAGTTCCACACACTCGTTGCCATAAGCAAGTCCCGCCTCGCGGAGGGTTGTGCGGGTTTCAGCAAAATCATAGCGCCAGCCTGCCGTAAGCTCCCAATTGGGTGCGAACCGGTAGCGCGTGGCGATGGTGTATTCCTGCCGCTCTGGCAGCAGGTTGAGCGATTGATCCTGCGGATCGGACGCAAGAAATACATATCCCGTTTCCAAGTCCAAACGCTCACTCTTATACACCAGATCAAACGCCCCGCTCCGGAAAGTCAGATCATCAGGCGCGAAAAGCAGACTGGCATTCACCTCAAGCGATGGAGGTAGATCAAAGGAGATCGCCGTAACGAAATCTGATGTCTGCCCCGTCAGTCCGGATCCAACCGAGAAGCTGTCTCCCGCTTCCTGACGGAAAACCTGCCCCGCTGTCAGCGTCATCTCCCAGCCGTTCGGGTCGTAACGCGTGTAGTTCACCCCGATATTGGCGCGTGCGCCTGTCTCTTGCGCGTCTTTACCTGGAAAGCGGTTCAGCGAGAAGAGGGATGTTTCATCCAGTTCCGGTAGAAGACTGTCCTCATTCGGGATCGGGCCGGATTGCCGATTGTCGGAATAAACAACCTGCGCAATGGGCTCGATTACATGCGTGGCAGAACCGGTATCGAGCGCAAAGGGCCAGCGCAAGGTAGCCCCCACCGTAGGCACGGCACGCGTTACAAGGTCCTCAGTGAAACTAGCATCATCACTGACATGATAGGCATCAAGCCGCAGATCTCCTACGCCCTCAAGCTGTATGCCGCTGCCAAAAGTATGGCTGCCTCGCCAATCCGCACCGCCGCCAATGCGCAGCACATCACGCCCATCGGTGCGCACCAGATTAAGCACATCACCCGTTACACCGAGCCTCCCGCCAAGAGGCCCGGCATCCCAAGCCTTGCGATAGCCGATATTGGGAAGCACCAAAGGGATCTCACCAGCCGTCTCATCATCTCTCAGGGATTGGTATCCGGCGATCCTGAGATCCAGATAATCGCGCTCCCGAAAACGATTGACCTCTAGAAAACTGACGAGTCTGTCTTCGTCGGAATAGTTGAACTCCTGAAGGAAAGCATCATCGGTCACAAGGTTCAGCTCGAAGTCCGTCTGAAAGCCGTAGGGCAGATCAAACTGCCCGCTATTGGCCACGAAGCCACGAAAATCGTCCGATGCAAGACCGTCATTCAACGCAAATGCGCCGGATAGGTTCACACTGCCAGAGCGAAAATTCTGGCGGTATTCTGCCTCCAGCAAAATGGAGCCTTCCGTGGTCACAAACGGGGTGAGGGTTATGTCCGCATGGTCGCCGATAACAATGTAGTAAGGGGCTTTCACCCCGTACCCGTAGATATCGGAGCTTGAAAAAACGGGGAGCAATGCGCCGGTTGCACGCTCGACACCCGGTGCCGGAATACTGAGGCTGGGTAAATAGGCAATCGGATAACCCGCCACATCAAACCATGCCTTTCGAAAGTAGATCCGCTCGGCTACCTCATCATGCACCACGCGGGTTGCCCGGATCCGCCAGAGAGGTGTGGGCCGCTCAGCGCACACAAGGCAGCTGCTGGCGACCACACGGTCCAGCCCATTGTAGCGTCCGTCGATCCGCTGGCCGCCTTCTGCGGCAATCTGCAACTGCTCGTTCAGGATAAGCCGTGCGCCAGTTATCAGCCCGTTGCGCAAATCGGCTGAAATTTCTGCCAGATCCGCCAGCAGAAGCACATCTTCCGCAGTAGAGAGGCGAATGGGCCCCTCCGCGCGGATCCGATCGTTTCGTCTGTCATACGTGATGGAGGAGGCTTCCAGAACCTGCCCCTGATAGCGCACAGTCACCGTTCCCGACGCGGTGATCACGTCGCCATTGTCGGTGATATTTAGCGTATCCGCCAGCAGCGTCACTTCCTCGCTTTGCGCCCAAAGGGGTGTGGCGAGCAGGCAGCTCATCAGGCATGCCAGAACCGCAAACCTCATCAGCCGTCTTCCAGATGCAGCAAAAGGCCAAGCGCCAGAAATATGGCCACCATAGGTGGCGCCCATGCGGCCAGATGGATCGGAATGTCTCCACTGTTGCCAAGCGATTCAGAGAGATCCTTAAAGAAGTAGAGGAGAAACCCCGCGAAAATCGAGAGGAGGATCATCACGCCCGTCTGCCCAAACCTCGCATGGCGCAGCGAAAACCCGGCTCCGATCAGGACCATCGCGGCAAAAAGGGCAGGGCGGGCAAGCTCAGACTGGAAGAACAGGCGATGCCTTCGCCCCGAAAATCCGGCACGCTCCAGTTGCCGAATGAAGCCCGGTAGCGCCCAGAAAGAAACCGTCTCTGGTTGGGCAAAACTGTCGAGGATCTGTGAGGTGCTGAGATTGGTGGGCACGCTCAATTGCACAATCTGCTCCGCCTCGCCCAGAGAGCCATCTGCGGTACCGGCCAGATCCCAGCGCCGCACGCCACGCAGGATCCAAAGCTCTGGCGTCAGCGTGGCAGAGTTCGCTTCAATCCGGCCCGTCAGGCGGTTGTCAGGATCGAACTGATGCATCCGCACACTGAAAAGAACACGCCCATCCACACTCGCGCGATTGGCCTGAATAACGGTCTGCCCGTCCCGCGTGCCCTGCCGCAGCCACAATCTGTCCTCGCTCAGCGAGAACACATTTCGCCCCTCCCGCGAGGCCTCTTCGCGTAATGCGGACGCACCTTCTTTGGTCACCGCCACAATCGGGTTGAACACAAGCACCGCAATGATGCCGATAAAGAAGGCCGCGATCACGGGTACCACAAGAAACCGTATGGCCGATACACCAGCCGCCCGGATGATCACCAATTCGCTGGAGCGGGAAAGCGCCTGAAACGTTGCCAGCGATCCCAGCATCAGAATGAGGGGGAACACCTGTGCCATCACTGCGGGCACTTCCAGCACCGTCAGCCGCAGCGCGAAATCCAAGCCTTGATCTGCTCGCCCTGCGCGGCGCAGGCTCTCGATAAACATCAGGAGCGCCACAACAAAAAGCAGGATCAGCATCACGACAAAAACACGCATCAGAAACACGCGGAGAAGATAGTTGGCCAACGTCATGCAGAAACCATGCTGCTCGGTCGGCGGACGGGTTGCGTCGCACGGAAAAGGAGGAAAGTGCTCAGACAAAGTGCAAGTGCAGGGGCTGCATAAAAGACAGGCCAGCTCTGTGCATTTCCCGTTACAACGGATTTTACCGCCACACCCGCTGCCGCAAGCCCCACACCCAGAACAATGGCAACGCTCATTCGTTTGGCAAAGCCCCTGCGTTGATAGCTGCCGGTCAGCATGACGGCCAGCGCAATAAGGGGCATCAGCAATGCATTCAGCCCAAGCACGATCTTTTCATGCCCGACAGCGAGATAGTCCGCAAGGTCATACCGCGCGCTCTCCAGCATCTTCTCGGTTGGGCTTAGAAGCTCTGGCAGACTGAAGGATTCCGGCCGTATCCGAATGTTGGGCTCGGCCGCGATCAATGCGGAAAGATCATAAGTAAACTCCTCAAACTGAACCCGGGAAAGAAGCCTGCGCTCTTCTGAATAGTTAAGCGCCACCCCATCGCGCATCACGAGTTGCGCCTGATCACCGTCACGCAGAAGCTGGGCCGTTGCTGCTGAATATGTGGTTGGAGAGTAACGATCCCGCTCATCATGGAGAAAGAGGCCTTCCATACGCCCGGTATCAGACGCCTCTCGCAGAAAAAGCGTCATCCCGCTATCTGGATGCAGGAACTGCCCCTCTTTGATCAGTGCGCCTGCAAGCTCGGATTGAATTGCAGCGCGCCCTGCGGAAAGCCGCTTCTCGCCGATGGGCACCAGCCAGACAGTGACGATAAGCGTCAAAGTCATCGTGATCAGCCCGTAGATCAGCACAGGCCGCGCCAGCCGCAGCGGGCTCTGGCCTGCGGCCATCATCACAACCAGTTCAGCATCTCCGTAAAGCTTGTTGATGCCGTAGAGGGCACCCGCAAAGGCCGCGAGCGGCAGGACGATCATCAGCACAAAGGGCAGCACATACAACGAGAACATCAGAAAGATAGTCAGCGACTGGCCGGAGGAGATGACGGTATCGATCAGTGGTACAGATTGGCCCAGCCAGATCACGCCTGTCAGAATCACAGTAAAAAACACAAACGCTGTCAGCAGGTGTTTGAGAACATAACCATCAAGGCGGCGCATCTTGATCTTCTTTCACTCACAGCGCCGAAAGCCGCGCCTTGGCGCACTTTAGCGTCGGTCGCAGGGGTCGTCACCCCAATCTGGCATTGTCGGCGCAATCGGCCTAAGTAGAGAGCAACGCGGAGATCGCAAAGCCAATTTTCAACAGGAGCCTAGCCGATGACAAACCCAATCTCAGTGGAGATCAAAGAGATCGATCTGGACGCGCTGGCGGGCGCTGAGGGTAAGGTGGCTGTTTTGATGACAGCCGAAGGCTCGATGGATCCGCTGGCACGGCGTGTGAACCGGCTGACGAAGGGCGCCCTGCAACGCCTTTCCGAAAGCAAGGTCTTTGAGGATCTCGGTGCGGGCAAGGTGGTCTCATTGGCGATGCCTGCAGGCATGAAGGCCGAAGCCGTCATTGTACTGAAGCTTGAAAAAAACGTTGATGCGAAGGCTGCCCGCCTTGCTGGTGCGGAAATTGCGAAGGCCAAGGGGCTTGAGTCTCTGACACTTGGTGCAGGCTCGCATCGTCGTGCGGCGGATCTTGCTTATGGGGTCGTCCTCCGCTCCTACAGCTTCGAGACACACATGACGGGCGAAGGCAAGGGTAAGCAACCTGCCGACGCGACGATGATGGTCACAAAGCCAGATGACATGCGTGCCGCACTGGAGCCGATGCTGGCGATAGCCGATGGTGTGTTCTTCACGCGCGATCTCACCAACGAACCTGCCAACATCCTCGACACGACAGAGTTTGCCGCCCGTCTCGAAGGTTTGGAGGCTATGGGTGTCGAGGTTGAGGTGCTGGAAGAGCGGGAATTGCGCGAGCTTGGTATGCGCACGCTTCTGGCAGTGGGGCAGGGCTCAACCACCCCTTCAAAAGTTGTCGTGATGCGCTGGAATGGCGGTGGAGAGGAACCACCCTTCGCGCTTGTTGGCAAGGGTGTTGTGTTCGATACGGGCGGCATCAGCCTCAAGCCTGCCGCTGGTATGGAAGACATGACAATGGATATGGGCGGCGCAGGGGTCGTTTCCGGAGTGATGAAGGCGTTGGCAGGGCGTAATGCGAAGGCGAATGTTGTGGGTATTGTGGGCCTCGTGGAGAATATGCCCGATGGCGATGCCACGCGGCCGGGCGATGTCGTCCGCTCCATGAAGGGTGACACGATAGAGATTATCAACACCGATGCCGAGGGTCGGCTCGTGCTCGCAGATGTGCTCTGGTATACGCAGGAACGGTTCAAGCCCCAGGGCATGATCAATCTCGCTACGCTGACCGGCGCGATACTGATTGCACTCGGCCACGAAAATGCAGGTGTCTTCTCCAACAATAACGATCTGGCAGATGCCTTCCTTGCGGCCGCTGCAGCAGAGGGAGAAGGCGCATGGCGCATGCCGATGGGCCAGGCATATGACAAGCTTCTGAAAAGTCGCGTGGCCGATATGGCCAATGTCGGCGGTCGTTCTGCAGGCTCGATTACCGCAGCCCAGTTTCTCCAGCGCTTTGTGAAAGACACAACGCCCTGGATCCATCTCGATATCGCTGGCGTTGCCTCCACCAAAACGGATACATCCTTTGCGCCCAAGGGTGCCACAGGTTGGGGCGTGCGGGCTCTTGATCGGCTGATCCACGACAATTACGAGCTTTGATCCTTGACCGAGGTTCTCTTCTATCATCTCACGCAAACGCCGCTGGAACGTACGCTGCCTGATCTTCTGGTCCGCACGCTCCAGCGCGGCTGGCGGGCGGTGGTACGTGCGGCAACGCCCGCGCATCTTCCCCGGCTAGATGATCTTCTCTGGTCCTACGATCCGGCAAGTTTCCTGCCGCATGATGTGGCAGGGCAAGCGCCTCTGCCCGATACTCCCGTCTACCTCACATCCGGGCCGGAGCTGCCAAATAATCCCAATATTCTCTTTCTGGTGGAGAGGGCCCGGGTGGCCGTCGAGGAAGCGCCGCAATTCGAGCGCCTCTGCCTTCTCTTCAACGGTCACGAGCCGGACGCGCTGGATGCCGCCCGGGCCGATTGGATGGCGGTAAAAGAAGCCAAGCTTTCAGGCAAATACTGGGCGCAAGACGATGGCCGTTGGGTGGAAAAGGCTTCTACCTGACAAGCGTCATCCGGTTGCCTGCAATCTCGATCTTCGAAAAGAGCTTCAGATAGCTCATGCCAAGTAGCGATGTATCCAGCCGCCCGCCATTCACAGCACCGCGCACCCGCGTGTGGGAAAGCCCGCCAATACTGATTTCATCAATCGTGATCGGCGCAATCTTCACCTGCCCATTGGCAGTACTCGCCCGACCCGTGAAACGCAGTGTCTCCGGGTCCAGCCCGATCCTGCGTGCATCTCTTTCGTTCAGCACCACCAGCGATGCTCCAGTATCCACCACAAATCGCACATCAGCGCCATTCACATCCAGAGTCACATAGAAGTGGCCATCCCGCGCGCGCCGCAACTTCACTTCGCGGTCCACAAAACTCGTTACCTTTGAAGTATCGCGCAAAGTCGCGCCCCGTGTTTCCGCCTCCTCAAAGAGGTGGTAGCCCACAACCACAGCTCCGAAGATGCCAAACCACACGATGGCAAGTTTCAGGTTCTGCCCGAACTTGGCGCCCGCATCAAAAAAGAAGTAGCCGCCCACAAAGAGGCCAAGCAGTATCAGATAGATGAGCTGCGCGTTCTGATCGATATCCATCCGGCTACCCTGCCAGAAATCCCACTCCACGCAACCCATCCAATACAAATTGAACGGAAAGAGCGGCCAGCAACATGCCAAGAAGCCGTGTGATGACGTTGATTCCGATCGAACCAACGACACGTTCGAGCAGACCGCCGAGAAAGAAGAGAAGGAGTGCGGAAAGCACCACAGCGCCCATCACGGCAAAAATCAGCGCCTGGCCTGCAAAATCCGGCTGCTGGTTCACCAGAAGGATCATCGTGGCCAGCGCACCCGGACCGGCAATCAGCGGCGTGGCAAGGGGAAAGACCGAGGGATCCACATGCAGCGTATCCTCATGTGCCGCATCCACGTTTTTCTCCCGTCGCTCGGTACGCCGCTCAAAAAGCATATCGACGGCTGTTAGAAACAGCAAAAGCCCGCCCGCAATGCGAAACGCAGGCATCCCGATACCCACAAGCTCTAGCAGCCGTTCGCCTGCCAGTCCGAAAAGGGCGAGCACGCCAAATCCCACAAGGCAGGCACGCACAGCGATGCGCCGCCGCTCCGCCTCCGGCACGCCTTGTGTCAGCGCGACGAAAATCGGCGCCAATCCGATCGGGTCCACGATCACGAAAAGCGTCACAAAGGCAGTTAGTGCGGTTTCCATCATGGCCGGCCGCCAGCCTTCTCAAATTTCTCCAAAGCAGTCATCCACAAAGCCTCAGCTCGCTCCAGCCCCGCCACAACTTCGGCGCGCTTCTTCTGCCATTTCTCGATTTCTTCGGTATCGCCCCGCTCGTAAAGGCGGGGGTTGGCCAGCCGCGTGTCGATATTGGTCTGCATCTCTTCCAGTTTCGTCACCCGCGCCTCGGATTTCGTCACCTCCGCCTTCAACGCCTGAAGCTGAGAGCGTGGCGCAGGCTTGGGCTTCACCTTCTCGGGCTTTGTCTTATCGTTCGCAGGTTTCTGGCCGAGAAGCATCCGCTGATACGCGTCCAGATCTTCCGTGTACGGCCTTACAGCGCCGTCTTTTACCAACCACAGCCTATCCGCCACGCACTCGATCAGATGCGGATCATGGCTCACCAGAATAACCGCACCATTGTATTCGTTCAGCGCGTGCACCAGCGCTTCACGACTCTCAATATCCAGATGGTTTGTCGGCTCATCGAGGATGATCATATGCGGCGCGTCAAGCGTTGCGATCAGAAGCGAAAGCCGCGCCTTCTGACCACCCGAAAGCTTACCCACAACCGTATCGGCAATATCCGCGCCGATCCCGCCTGCCGCCAGCCGTGCCCGGATCTTCGCGGGCGTCTCACCAATCCGCAAAGCACGGATATGCTGAATGGGTGTCTCATCCAGATGTAGCTCATCCACCTGATGCTGCGCAAAATACCCGATACGCAGTTTGGAGGAGGCTTGCCGCTTTCCCTCCATCGGCGTCAAACGTTCCGACAAAAGCTTCGAGAGCGTCGATTTGCCCTGGCCGTTCGCACCGAGAAGTGCAATCCGGTCGTCCTGATCTATCCGCAGATCTAGGTTGCGCAGAACGGGCGGCCCACCATAGCCCACGGAAACACTCTCCAGCTTCAGAATGGGAGGGGAAAGCGGCTCCGGCGATGGAAAGTTGAAGGTCGCGACATTGCTCTCCACCACACCCGCAATCGGCTGCATCTTCTCCAAAGCCTTGATCCGGCTCTGCGCCTGCCTTGCCTTGGAGGCCTTGGCGCGAAACCGGTCCACAAAGGCCTGCATATGCGCCCGCGCCGCATCTTGCTTCTTGGCCGCCGCCGCCTGCTGCATCAGCTTCATACGCCGTGTGGTGTCGAACGTGTCGTAATTGCCTTGATAGAACGTGAGATCACGATTGTGTAGATGCAGGATTGCCCCGACCGAGCGATTCAAAAGCTGCCGGTCATGGCTGATCACGATCACCGTATGCGGATACTTTGCCAGATACGCCTCCAGCCAGATCGTCCCCTCGAGGTCCAGATAGTTCGTGGGCTCATCCAACAGCAGAAGATCGGGTTGCGAAAACAGCACCGCCGCCAGCGCCACCCGCATCCGCCATCCGCCGGAGAAATCCGCGCAGGCCCGCGCCTGTGCCTCTGCGTTGAACCCAAGCCCGGAAAGAATGGAGGCCGCCCGCGCCTCCGCCGAATGCGCTTCGATATCCGCCAGCCGCATCTGGATTTCCGCAATCCGGCCAGGCTCTGTCGCGGTCTCGGCCTCCTCAAGCAGCGAAGCCCGTTCCGTGTCTGCGGCCAGAACCGTATCCAAAAGGCTCGTCGGTCCCGCAGGTACCTCCTGGCTCACCCCGCCAATACGTGCCCGGCTCGGAAGCTCGATCTCCCCGCCATCCAGCGCCAGCTCACCCCGGATCAGCTTGAACAGCGTCGTCTTGCCGGTGCCGTTCCTGCCCACAAGCCCAACCTTGTGGCCGTGCGGAATGGAAGCAGACGCGCCCTCAAGCAAAGGGCGACCGACCATGGAGAAGGATATGTTTCGAATGCTGAGCATGCGCGCCTTGTCGTCGGACGGGCAGGGCTTGTCAACTTATCCCTTTCGCAGCCGAACCCTCCGTGTTAACCCCCGGCCAAATTCATACCAAAGGACGATCAAATGGCCACTCAGCGCACATTCTCCATCATCAAACCGGACGCGACAAAGCGCAATCTCACCGGCAAGATCAACGCCAAGTTCGAAGATGCGGGTCTGCGCATTGTCGCGCAAAAGCGCATCCACCTCACACCCGCGCAGGCTGGCCAGTTCTACGCCGTCCACAAGGAACGTCCCTTCTTCGGCGAACTAGTGGAATTCATGTGCTCAGAGCCGATTGTGGCCCAGGTACTGGAAGGCGAAGAGGCCATAGCGAAGAACCGCGAAGTGATGGGCGCCACGAACCCGGCGGATGCCGCCGAAGGCACAATCCGCAAGGAGTTCGCGCTGTCCATCGGCGAAAACTCCGTTCACGGCTCAGATGCACCCGAAACCGCCGCCGAAGAAATCGCCTTCTTCTTCTCCGGTCTCGAACTGGTCGGCTGATCGAAGCAGCCTTCACAGCCAGTCCTGCCCCCGGTTCATCTTTCCTGAAATATCCCGGGGGAGGCACCCAAAGGGCTACTGGCGGCAGATCCCACTGATGCTCAGTCGCCGGGGATTACCCCCAAGCGATTAAGCTCAGCCTCCAGCTTTGAGAGCGTCCGGTCGCCGCCCTTAGTTGCGGCGACCAGTCTGTCGAAGCGCTCCCGCAGCATCGTTTTCTCATCGCCGCCCAGATCATTCCACGGCCGCCCCTGCAACCCCATCACCAGCGCATAATACCCGATGAAATGCGGCCGCGTACCCGCCCTGATCAGCCGGGAATACGCCTCATCCGGCCCGATCGCGCGCACATCTTCCGCACTGTGCAGTCCGGCACGCGCAAAACCAGCCTCCGATTTCGGGCCAATATTGCGGATCTCCGATACTTTGCTCATGCAAACAAGGCTACACGCCCCCGGCTGCCGGAGGCAAACCGTTCCAGCACCTCGGGGTAAAGCTGATGCTCCAGTGGTAGAAGCCGTGCCGCAAGATCGGCGGCACTGTCGCCGTCCCGCACCGGAATAACCGCCTGGCCCAGAATGGGCCCCGCATCAAGATCGGCCGTTACCAGGTGCACCGTCGCCCCATGTACCGCCATCCCCGCATCCAGTGCCCGCTGATGCGTGTCCAGCCCTTTGAAGAGCGGCAACAGAGAAGGATGGATATTCAGGATACGCTCTGCCCAATCTTTCACAAATGCAGCACTCAAAACCCGCATGAACCCCGCAAGGCAGATGATATCCACGTCTGCCGCCCGCAGTGTCGCATCCAGCTCCGCCTCAAAGTCCGCCTTCTCCCGGCCCCGATGATCCACTACGGCCGTCTTCACACCCAAAGCCTCAGCCTTGGCAAGCCCGGCCGCCTCTGCCTTGTTGGAAACCACCAGCACGGCCTCAGCCGGATGCCCAGCGGTCTGGCAACTTTCGACCAGCCGCATCATGTTGGAGCCGGAACCAGAGATCAGCACCGCAATCCGTTTGCGTTTCACAGAAGCGAACCCGAATAGCGAATGTTGCCGGAGCTTGTCACAGAGCCAATGGTGAACACAGTCTCGCCGGCTTCACGCAAAGCGTCCGCAATGGCGTCTGCCCCGTCGGCTGACACTACGGCCACCATCCCGATCCCGCAATTGTATGTCTTCAGCGCCTCCGCCGCATCCAACTCCGCCGTTTCCAGCAGCCAGCGGAATACCGGGGGCAGATCCCATGCACCCAGATCAATTGCAGCACCCAGCCCGTCCGGCAAAACACGCGGCACGTTCTCCGTCAACCCGCCGCCAGTGATATGGGCAAACCCTTTCACGCCTTGCTGCGCCATCGCCGCAACACACGCCTTCACATAGACGCGGGTAGGCTCCAGCAACGCCGCACCAAGTGAGGCCTGCGCAAACGGGGCAGGGGAGGACCACTCAAGCCCGCTCCGCTCTACCGTCTTGCGCACCAGCGAATACCCGTTGGAGTGAACACCGGACGAGTCGAGCCCCAGAAGCACATCTCCCACCGTCACGCCGGAGGGCAGGCTCATGCCCCGCTCCATCGCACCTACGGCAAACCCGGCAAGATCGAAATCACCGCCGGAATACATTCCGGGCATCTCAGCAGTCTCGCCACCGATCAATGCGGCACCGGCCTGCGCACATCCCTCAGCAATCCCCTCGATCACGTCCGTGGCCCTGTCCACATCGAGCTTCGCCGTTGCAAAGTAATCAAGGAAAAACAGAGGTTCAGCCCCCTGACACACCAAATCATTCACGCACATAGCCACAAGATCAATGCCAACACTGCGCAACATATCCTGCTCGATCGCCAGCTTCAGCTTGGTGCCAACACCATCTGTGGCAGCCACGAGAATAGGGTCCGAATATCCCGCTGCCTTCAGATCAAACAGTGCCCCAAACCCGCCAAGCCCCGCCATCACCCCGGGGCGTGCCGTGCGCTTGGCCGCAGGCTTGATCCGCTCCACAAGGCTGTTGCCCGCGGCAATATCCACGCCCGCATCGGCGTAGGTGATCCGGCTCATCTCGCGTCTCCCTCTTTGCTTGGCCTGCGCTTAGCGCAGTTGGCAGCAGAAGGAAACATATCACGCGAAACCACCGCTTGACGCCTGCCAGCGCCCCAAGTAAGCCTCACGCCCACGGCGGGCCTGTAGCTCAACTGGTTAGAGCAGAGCGCTCATAACGCTTTGGTTGGGGGTTCGAGTCCCTCCGGGCCTACCACCGCAACTATAGATCAACGATTTGGCCCCAAGGTTTTTTAGTGGCTCTGATCAATATTCCAACCAAGACCTTTGTTGAATGTGTCAGGTCGGTCCAGATCAAGCGTGAGTTGCGCTGGCGGCGAGGCTGCACAACAGACCTGATGGCATTGGTTCAACGGTGTGAACCGACGCCGCAGGCGGAATTTGATCCGGATCAAATTCCCTCTCCTGTTGAGTTTGTAAGGCCGTGATCACTCTGTCGATCTTGATATCGCCGATCTTATTGGGATTCATGAAACTGAAATCGTTCCTTCTAAAGTACCTTGCGCTGGTTGTGTCGCCGCTAACAGTGGCGTGGATCCTGCCTTGCAACCCGCGGCCATGTTGGGGCGAATAGGCCTCGGCCGTTGGAATACTGGCATTTCCGATCATATTGGCGGAATTCATGCTTTCGAGACAGTTTCGGTCGATCTCGGGCGTGGTGGGGCTGGACGTAACACTGCGGCTGCATCAATTAATGGCACAATCCGCGTTGGTACTAGCGCCTTTTCACCTCTTTTTGTACTCGCTGCCGATGGCCGATCCGATGGTCTGGGACATCGATCGCGCTCACAGCATTACCTCTGATCTGCCCTCGCTCGCCGGGGGCATCGTGCTTGGCTTTCACTACCCACGCTGGTGTTGCTGGCTGCAGCGCGCAGTCAGCTGGTCTATTCCTTTGAAGCTTGACGGCTTAGTGGCGCTAGTTTTCGACTTTGCCGATGACCTGCAGCAGAAACTGGCACTTCTCGGCACACCGATTCCGTCCGAGTTCCTGGCAATGGTGCCCTAAATCGAAATGATCATTGTGGTGGCAGGTCTGATTGCGCGCGCGCGTGCGCCTGAGGCGAACGGCAACCGGTACTGCCAGACGTCCTCGACCCTTGAGCAAGCGCGCTATCTCTTATTGTTCGTACGGCGAGACATCAACTCGGTGCCAAAACTATCGTAATTAGGACAGTCTTTTGTGAGCGATTGGCAAAGTGATACCCCCAAGTGCATCGACTTGGGGGTATCCTTAGTTCAGTTCGATTGGGTGGCGCGTTCATTGGCTCGTTCGATCAGGCCACCTCGGTCTCCGGTTTCCCAAAGCGCAGTCATCGTCAGGCCTTCGACCTTCCAGTCACCCTCTGTGCGGACCAGATCATAATCGTAGCGCCCACCCAGAATCCACAGATCGTCTCCTATCCGGTGCGTGGCGGTAAAATCGGCCTCGGCTGTCGCTGCGTTGCCATCCAGCGACGTGACCGTGTGGTTCGTTACCATGTGGTGCGTTGCCTCGAAGCCGGGCAGGAAGCCTGACCATTGAGCGATAACGTTGTCGGCTGCCTGGGTTGCGGGCTCGCCGCCCCAGAGGCTTGTGTAGTCAAGCGTTACCTCATCGGCGAAGGCGTCGCGAACGCGATCCCAGTCGTGGCGGTCCGCACCTGCGGCAATCGCGGTGATTGGATCGAGGATCGCGGCCCGGTCATCGGCAAGGGCGGGGCAGGCGAGGGCGATTGCGGCGGCTGTCATCAGGGCTTTCATATCAATATCCTTCCGTGGATTGAGAGGGGGCGGCGCAGACCGCCCTCCAAATGCTGTTCAGCTGTCAGAGCCGGGAGTGGCAAAATGGGCTGCAATCGTGTCGGCGGCGCGGGTCACGTCTTCGGGGTTGTCGTAGAAATCGAATTGTGTGACGTCTTCGAGCATCTTGAGCGTTGCATCACCAGCGTAGTCGGCGAGGAACGCCTGCACACCTTGAGGGATTGCGGCACTTTCCGAGTGGACAACCGCCAGCGGCTGCGTCAACCGGCTGGCGTTGTCGGCGGGATGATAGGTCAACCAACCTTCCCAGCCAGCGTTATTCCACTGGTTGTCGTAGGCGGGGATCGCACCGCGGTCTTCCTCATAGTAGTAACCGCCGATCGGCATCAGTACGCCTTCCGCACCTTTGGGCCCCGCTGCAGGGATGATCTGACCGCCAGCCGCCTCGGCTTCGCGCGACATGGCTATCAAGCCGTGCACGCCCTCTTCGCCGCCATAGACAGCGTTCACGATCTCTTCGTTCTGAAGCCATGGGGCGACGAGGCCGATCCGCTGAACCATGTCGTTGCCAGAAACAGCATCCACCATATAGCCGGCCGATGCACATATGCCGAGGCCGTTGATACGGACCGGGTCCACCTCTGGCAGGGTGGCAACGAAGTCGAAAGCGGCGCGGATATCGGAGGTTTTTGCCTCGGGGCTTTCCACGAAGCGAACGTTCTGCGGCAGATCACCGGACTTGCCCCAACCCCGGAAATCAAAGGTGAAGGCAGCAAAGCCACGCTCTACCATCTGTTCGGCATAAACGGCGGGCATCTGCTCCTCAACGGAAGTCCATGCGCCAGTTACGACGATTGTAGGCAGAGCCTCACCGCTATGGCCTTCCGGCAGATACAGCGTTCCAGACAAGGTTGCGCCTTCGTTTTCAAAGGTCACAGTGCGGGTTTCGATCTGCGCGATGGCAGCCGTTGATGAGATCAGAAAAGCGGCGGTGGTCAGGGAAAAGGTCTTCATCTCGGTATCTCCAATGTCAGTGTTGTGGGCGTCTTGCCCGATGACATGAGAGATACGGCGTGACCGCATGGATTAATTGAACCGGGCTGCGCGCTTTTTGCAGATTCCAGCTTTTGTATGATCAGGCAGTACGGAACTGTCGCGGTGTCTGCCCTGTAATCTGCTTGAAGCTGCGCGAGAAATGCGCCTGATCGGCAAACCCGCAATCCAGTGCGATGGAGCCCAATGGGCGGGCGGCGTCCGCCATCATCTCCATCGCTTGCTCGATCCGGTAGGCCAGCACGTATTGCATCGGAGTTTCGCCCACCGTTTCCTTGAACACCCGCCCGAAATGCGAGGGCGACATCCCCGCCTCGCGCGCCAGATCATTTACTGTGATCGTGCGATCAAGGTTGGATCTGATAAAAGCAAGCACGCGCTTGAAGTGCTCCGAGGTAAAGCGCGCCGACAGCGCCAGCTCTTCAGGGCGATGTTGACCGTATCTCTGCAGGAGCTTGACCAGAAGGACACGGCTAATCGCCTCGAACATCACGCCTGAGGTCAGATCATCGTTTTCCAAGGCGTCACGCATCATCACGCCAGCTGCACATAGATCGGCATCAGCAAACTGAGGCAGATCAGCAAGCTGTTGTGTATCCAGCAACATCCCAAGCTCTTTCTGAGCAAACTGTTCGACCTTCAAGGGATCAAGCGTGACGACAATGACATCCGACTTTCCAAACCAGCGCCAGCCTGAGCGCATCCCCGCCGGGGTGACGATGACCTCGTCCTTATAAAAGGTGAAATCCCGCAAGTCCCCATCACGACGGTTCTGCACGCGATGCGGCGTTTCACAAAGATTCAATAGAATATGATGTTCGGCAAAGACCTCTTCGGGCATTGTGTCTGGCTCAGCCTGAAAATACCGCACCGACATAAGTGCCGCCGCCGAGACGTGCTCCATTGCATCGCTATTGAGCAATGGGAGTGACGGATAAATATCGGCATAGCGGCGTGGCACAGTAGTCCTTCGATTATCTCAAAACTCTACGCAGCCCATTCTGCGATGCCAAGACGTTCGGTCGTTCCATAAACCCACAGGCGAATACTTTGAAGACAAGGGTTTCGACGGGCTCGCTAATCCACCGGCGGAGGAAATACTCGGATATTCCCCGCAACATTGAGGCCACAGTAATTGGTGATGTACCGCACTCAACCAAGTTCACTTTTCATCTGATCTAAAAGAACCGCCTTCACCTGCTCGCGAAGCCACGCATTCAACGGATCAGTCCTGCGGCGCTCGTGCCAGCATAAACGCACCGGAACCGGGTCGAGTGCGAACGGCAACGCCGCCATCGACAGTCCGAAGCGGTGGGTGTGGAAGGCTGCAATTGGCTTCGGCATCGTGGCAATGGCACCTGTTCTAACAATCAGTTCAGGAATCGAGCCAAATCGAGGGGTCCATGCGATGACGCGTCGCTCATACCCCATGTTGGCCAGTCGCTGATCTGTGTAACCTGCTTCCTCCATGCGAAAGCCCACAGCAACATGCGTGGCCTTCAAATATGCTTTCAAGCTCACCGGCGGGGAAACATCTGGTCTGTGCAGGATGACAAAGGGCTGCTCGAACAAGGTTGTGGATCCGAGACCCCGTGGCGGCGGGCCTGCGACAGACACCGCCAAGTCAACCCTCCCAGACTGCACATCCTGCCATACCGATTGATGATCGATCTCGGCCACCCGCAAGACAAGTCCCGGCGCACGCTCCCGGAGATAGGAAACGACCTGCGCGAAGGCCATCTCATGCACATCGTCAGCAAGACCGATGGTAACCTCGGCAGCAATTGACCTCGGCTCGAAATCAGAATGAGTCAGCGCCTGCGTGATAAGGTGCAATGGGTCACGTATCTCCAACCACAGCGCTTCAGCCCTTTGTGTGGGTTTCACACCCTTCGGCGTCTTCTCAAAAAGCCTGTCTCCGAGGATGTCGCGAAGCCGAGCCACAGATTGGCTCACCGCCGGTTGGCTCCGGCCAAGACGTTCTGCAGCGCACCTCAAATTGCGCTCAGACATGATCGCATCAAAAACGATCAACAGGTTCAGGTCCGGATATCTACTCATAACTAATGCTTATGATAGTCACTAAGGTGTTCAATTGGAAGATATGAGGCTGGGCCGCTAAATTTGGATCATCGGCAATGATGCCTCACCTGAAATGAAGGACCAAGACAATGATCACCTCAAACCTGCGCATCAACCAACTCAGCGAAACCGCCTTTGATGCCTATTTGCGATATCTGAAGGTGCTGGACGCCAAGGATCTCGACGCCTACGCGCAATTTCTGGCAAACGATGTCTCTATCGAATTCGGCAACGCTCCGGCTGTGAAAGGCAAGAAAGCGGTCGTCGAAATGCTCGGCGGGTACTGGCAGAGCTTCAAGAGCATCGAACACGATCTGATCAACATCTACGGCTCTGACAAGGCATATGTTCTGGAAGCGCTGAACCATTATGTGCGGCACGATGGCACAAAGGCCACCGTGCGAGCAGTTGCCTTCACGGACAAGAATGAAGACGGGCTTGTGACCTCGGTTCGTATATTCGGGGACACCTCGCCGCTCTTTGAAGGCTAGCCCGGAAGGGGGCGCCAGGTCAGTTCGCGCCTGCTCCCGCGTTGTGCAGGTTCAGTTGGCGGCCCGAGAAGGGCCGCCAACGGCAAGACTGCGGCAACTCTCAAACATCGAGAAAGTCATTCACGATGCTGTTGAATAGGCCGGGTTTCTCTAGGTGCGCTGCATGGGCGCAATCAGGAAGAACTGCCAGACTCGCGTTGGAAATTGATTTCCAAAGCTGTTCTGTTTGGCTCCACGGATATGTGCGATCATGATCACCCCAAACCACGAGTGTTCGTGCGCTGAGCGAGGCCAGTTTTGCGGCACCGGTCCATGCATTCATGGCGTCAAGCCCCGCGAGGATTGCCTGAATGCTGCTCCGCTCGGCAGTCTCAGCGCAGTCTGCATAAGCTGCAGCCTTTTCCTCTTCCAGAAACCATGTCGCAGAAATATGGCGTGCCGTGGCACGGGGCCCGTCCGACAGGGCGCGTCGCTTGGATGTTTCAATGGTTTCGAACCTGCCCGGCAACACACCTCGCGCGCCTGTTCCGTAAAGTACCAGACGCTCCACGCGCTCCGGTGATCGGGCAACCATTTCCTGAGCCACCATACCGCCCATGGAATGGCCAACAAGATGAAAACTCTGGATGCCCTGTGCGCTGAGTTCGTCGAGAACCCAATTTGCAAAGTCGGCGATCCTGTCGAACGCCTCCATATGGGCGTTGTCACCAAACCCGGGCAAATCAACAGCAACGACTTCGAAGTCACCGATGCAATCGATCTGGGCTTGCCATTGCCTGCTCCCCCCCATGAACCCATGGACAAAAACGGCAGGGGTCATTTTCGCCCGCCTTGTACGATGCGATCGAGGATCATGGCGCAGAACAGGATGGAGAAACCTGCAAGGATACCTTGGCCCACATTGGCGTATTGCAGAGCTTCGAGCACATCCTCGCCAAGACCTTTTGCCCCGATCAAAGAGGCGACCACGACCATAGCGAGCGACAGCATGATTGTCTGATTGATGCCCGCCCGGATCGAAGGGCTGGCAAGAGGGAGTTCCACTTTGGTGAGCAAATACCACTTGTTCGCCCCGAAACTGATCGCGGCCTCGCGCACAGAATCCGGTACGCCGCGCAAACCCAGAACAGTCAGGCGCACCACAGGAGTGCCGCCGAAAATCATCGTGGTCACAACAGCGGCAGGCTTGCCTGTGCCGAAAAATGCAATGACCGGTATCATGAAGACAAAAGCAGGCATCGTTTGCATGAAATCCATGATCGGCTGAATGAATGAATAAAAGCGAGGACGGCGTGCCGCGAACATGCCTAAGGGAATTCCTATCAGGATCGACAGGCACGCCGCAGTGCCGAGCAGCGCGAGCGTTGTCATGGCTTTTTCCCAGAATCCCAAAAGACCCATATACGCCAGAAAAGCAGCCGAATAGATTGCCATGCGCACGCCCGCAGTGAGCCACGTGAGCAAGATAATCAGGGCCGCAATTACGATCCACGGCGTGCTGACAAATATCAGCTCCAGCGCGTCAAGCACCAAGCGGATGAAATATGTAATTGCGTCAAAGAGCGCCTCACCGTTCAATACCGCCCAGTTAAAGAAGGCTTCGACGCCGTCAATGCTGGTCAAGCGAATATCCGGGTCGGTCGGGAAATCGCTCAGAAGCGCAAAGCGCCCCGGGAGGCTGTAATGCAGCATGGCCGCGGCGGCGATTAGAACCATGAAAACAGCGCTAAAGACAATCTGCGATACAGGCATGCCAGAGCGGATTGAACGGTCGGACAGCCAATCGGAAAAGCGGGCTTCAAGCGCCCAGTTGGCAACGAGAGATTGGACCAGCTTAACGACGAAAAGGATCGCCACGCCGGTCAGGGCAATCGATGGCCCTTCTGCCGCCAATGCCTCTGCCTCGGCGCGAATACCACCTATGTTGGCCTCAAGCGAATCCACCGTTCGACGATAAACTTCCACCTTGTCCGAGCCGGTTTCGATGGCTGATGCCAATTGCTGTTTGCGCAATTCCAGCGTGCCCTCAATAGAGGCAATGCGTGCCATCGCATCAGAAGCCAGATCGCCAAACAGGCCACGCGCGATCTGCACGAAGCCCAGTGCTTCAAGAATGAGAAAGGGCAGGGCCCAGCTCCACAATCCGCGTGCACCAAACCAGATAGGGCCAAAGAGGCCAGCCATAAGGTTGAAGGTTGCAGTGAAACTGGCCGATGCGCCGATCTTGTCGAACATGCGGATGTAGTAATCCGGGTTTGTGCGGACAAACCGGCGAATATTTTCGCAGCGCTCCTCGGCATAGGCGAGTGCGGCGTCAGACGACGTATCTTCCAGCGGATTGACGCCAAGATCACTGCTTGCTTCGCTCATGATACTTCGGTCCCTTCAATCACGGTGCGCAACAGATCGGCGCGGGTGATGATGCCAGAGTCTTTGCCATCCGAGTGCACGACGATGGGGTTGTCATCATCTATGGCCATGGTGATCAAAGTGCTGAGTGTTTCGTCTTTGCCAACACGCGTACACGCCGCTGCAATCGGGCCATGAGCAGCGACATGCGCCTCAATCGGCTGCATCACGGCATGTGCGTGCACGACCTTGAGCCGGGAGATCCCGGCGACGAAGTCGGCCACATAGTCATCGGCTGGCTCCATCACGATGTCTTCGGCAGTGCCGATCTGCACCATCTTGCCATCTCGCATAATGGCGATGCGATCGCCGATGCGCACAGCTTCATCAAGGTCATGGGTGATAAAGATCGTGGTCTTTTTCAGGATTTTGCTGAGCCTGATAAATTCATCCTGCAATTGGCGCCGAATAAGTGGATCAAGCGCCGAGAACGGCTCGTCCATCAGCAAGACATCCGGGTTTGCCGCCAGCGCCCGAGCAAGGCCAACACGTTGCTGCATGCCGCCAGACAGTTCATGTGCAAAGTTTGCCCCCCATGCGCCCAGTTCAACAATATCCAGGATCGCGGCGGCCTGACGCATGCGTTCGTTCTTGGCCACCTTACGGATTTCAAGCGGCATGGCGACATTGTCGAGAACCGACCGATGCGGCATCAGCGCGAAGTTTTGAAATACCATGCCGATCTTCTGGTTGCGAAAGCGCTGCAATTCGCGCGGCCCCAAAGCCATGACATCCGTGCCTTCGATCTCGATCTTGCCATCGGTCGGTTCCAGCAAGCGATTGAAGTGCCGAACCAGCGTGGATTTGCCACTGCCCGACAGGCCCATGATGCAGAAGATCTCTCCCCGGTTCACGGACAAGCTGACATCGGCGACACCCACGACAGCGTTGAATTCTGATAGCACCTCCGCCTTGGTCAGCCCACGATCACGGACCGCGCGAAGGGCGTCTTCGGCGCGCGCGCCAAATATCTTCCAGACGTTGGAAATCTCGACAACAGTCTCGGGGGGCATGTCTTGTCTCATTCACGGGGAAGGGTAAAGCAGCACCGGCGCTCGGGGCCGGTGCTGCCGTTCAGGTCAGATCAAAGACCCAACATAGCATCAACGCGATCAGAGTTCGCCTCGATCCACGCTTTTGCCGCATCCGCCGGCTCCACGCCGTTGGCGGAGATCTCAAAGGCCAGGCCGCTGACGTCATCTGCGGTGACCGAGAAATTGGCAAAGAACTCTGCGATCGCGGGAGAGCGGTCAGCCAGAGAGTTGGACCAGGCGATCTGCACCTCCTTAAGTGCGTCCTTGGTGGCAACAGAAGATTTCTCATACCAATCGGCATCGTCAGACGGCTGAACCATGTTGTATTTCGCCGGATCAAAGGTCGGCTCGCTCAACATTTTCACGTCGAACATGAACCAGACAGCGTGCGGCTTGTAGCAGTAGAACGCGTAGCCTTCGCCCTTGGCGATGCTGTCTTTGATGCGGGCTGTTTTTACACTTTCCTCGGCGCGGATTGGCTCAATGAAATCGAGGAGACCGTAGTCACGGGTCTTCACTTCATTCACGTTCGCAGAGGCCCAGCCGGGCGCACCAATCCACATCTCTCCTTTGCCGTTGCCATCGCTGTCCATCAAGGCCGCAACGTCCGGGCGGCCCAAATCCGCAATGTCGGTGATGTTGTTGGCAGTGCCGAAGTCCTGGGAAACGCAGAAACCCTGATTTCCCTCGTAAGGATTGGAAGACAAAGTGACGGAGCCTGCCTCATCAACGTATTTCTTGGTAAAGCTTTCCTGGTTCGGCAGCCAGACATCGGGGTGCACGTCAATGTCGCCCTTACCCTGATCCATAGCCTGGAAAATGGTCGCGTTGTTTCCCGGTACATATTCGACCGTGCCGCCGATGCGAGACGTGACAATTTCACCCAAAAGGTGGCCGATGGCCTGCGCACCTGTCCATGACGGCAGTCCGATCTTTACCTCCTCAGCGGCGAAGGCCGGCAGCGCAAAGACGCTGATCGCAGCCGTAAGGCTCAGTGCCCTTAGGTTGGTTTTCATGGTGATCTCCTCTGTTGAATTGCGCCGGTTTTTGGCGTCACTTTTTGAGTTCGTTTTTGCCGGACACGACGATCGATCTGTCGTCCTTCGTTTATTCATTCCGCGACGGTCGCATTGGGTTCCGTTCGGTCACCTCGTAAAGTCCAGTCTAGCGGCAGATCTCAATTTCGAACAAATTCGAACATATCATCAAACTATTCTAATTTTGCATAGTTTCACATACTGTCACGATATTTCCATTTTGTCTGAGGTGATTCTAAGTTGGATTTGAATTGGCTGCGCGATTTTGAATGCCTTGCCCGCACGCTGAACTTCACGCGTGCGGCAGAAGAGCGGAACATCACTCAGTCTGCATTTAGCCGTAGAATCAAAGCCTTAGAGAGCTGGGTCGGCCTGCCGTTGGTGAATAGGGCCACGTATCCCATCCAAATAACCGACGCCGGACGGCAATTTCTGCCGGTTGCAATGGGTTCAATAACGCAGCTTGTGGAAACCCGGGAAGCTATCCGAGACACAGAGGGCGGCGACAATCGCTTTGTTCGTTTTTCTGTTCTGCACACGATTTCGGTTAACTATTTGGCAAATCGGATCGAATCCATGCAGGAAAAAATCCCAGATCTGCGAACCAGAGTGATCTCGGATTCTCTCAGCTCATGCTGTGATCTTTTGGTTGAGGGCGCCGTAGACATTATGCTGTGCTATTATCACGCTTCGGTTTCGCCGCGGATTGATGATGCGGCGTTCGCCCGAAAGGACGTTTTGTCCGAGAGACTTATCCCCGTCGCCAGCACCCATCCCGCGAAGAAACACGGCTGGGATATTGCCGCAACCAATGGATCACCGATCCCGTATCTTGCCTACGAGCGCTCATCCTTCCTGGGCATGGTGGTGGACAGCACTGTGGGCCAAAAGCCCATGAATGTTGAAACCATCTACGTTGATGGGCTGGTCGAAACCATCAAGCGCAGATTGCTCAATGGCAGCGGGTTCGCATGGATGCCAGAAACCGCGATTGCATCCGAGCTCGCCGAAGGCTTGGTTGTTCCCATTGGAGATGAGGGATGGAGCGCGCGCCTCACCATCGCAGCACTTGCCAACCCTGCGACGTTTGCTCCGCAAGCTAAGGAATTCTGGGATCTGTTATAAATAGGGCAGGGGCCAAGCACGCCCCGTTCAAAGATTAATCCATCGCTGAGAATGATCAAACGCGAAGTCATATCCGCCCAATGCCGCGGCACCGCCTGTGTGAAGGAACACCACGCGCTCACCTTCGAACGTACCCTTGCGTGCCAGATCAATCAGACCAGCCGCACCTTTGGCAGAATAGCAGGGGTCCAGAAGAATGCCCTCCAGCTCAGCAAACATCTTGATTGCGGCAATGCCACTCTCCGTGGGCAAGCCATAGCCGCCGCCGACATAGTCGGTATTGGCCACCACATCTTCGCGTTTGACAACACCTGGGCAGCCCAGCTTTTCGGCGGTTTTGCAGGCCAGATCATACACCATCTGTTCCTGCTTTGGTTGTGGGGCACGTGTGCCGATACCCAACACCGGTACTTGTGCATTCATTGCGCACATCCCGGTCACCAAACCGGCCTGTGTTCCGGAAGAGCCGGTCGCATGAACCAAACGGTCGATCTTCAAACTACGGTCGTTGGCCTGCGAGATCAGTTCAAACGCTGCGTTCACATAACCCAATGCGCCCGTCGGATTAGAGCCGCCACCGGGGATCACATACACCTTATGACCTTTGGCGCGCATCGCCTCTGCTGCTTTTTCCATTTCGCCGGGCATATCGTGGCCACCGGGGAATTTCTCGGTGGTCGCCCCATGCAAGTGATCCAGCAACACGTTCCCGTTCGTGTTGTAGTTGCCATCCTGATAGCCCGTACGATCTTCCAGCAGGATATGGCATTTGAGGCCAAGCTTGGCGGCGAAAGCGGCTGTCTGCCTGCCGTGGTTCGTTTGCGTGGCCCCTTGGGTCATAACCATATCTGCGCCCTGTTCCAGAGCTTCAGCCATAAGAAACTCAAGCTTGCGGGTCTTGTTTCCGCCCGTTGACATCCCCGTGCAATCATCCCGCTTGATCCAAAGCTCTACGCCAAGCTCCTTCGAAAGCCGCTCCATTGGCTCAAGAGGGGTGGCTAGATGCGCGAGATAAACACGGGGAAAACGGGCAAGATGCATGGGGAAGCTCCTTATGGTCTTGGCATCAACCTATCTGCCGGAATTCGTCTTTCCTAATGCAAATTTCGCATCACAGCTTCTGGCGTCCGTCAGTGGAAGCAAGAGGTAAAGAGCAGCCTTGGCGCAGTACAGAAGGTTAGGCGTTCAATCCTCCTTGATGCATTCAGCCACACGATTGCAAAGATCTGGATGTCGGATCGGCTTGCGTTGTGTAGAACGGCGTTTCTGCGTGCGCTGAGCCGCACTTCAAAGTAGGGCGCATATCATATCAAATTAACGCATAATCAATATTATGTAATTCGTAATCCAACATATCCTATACCCAACCCACACGGTGGCCCGTTTGCAGACACCAAAGAGACGCTTGACAGCGACTTTGTAACGTGAAGTTTTTCGTGCTTCCAATAGGTTCTGCGTGAATCCTGAGAGCATGGTGATCCGCGCACCGAAGATGTCGCGCGCAGATACTATAAAACTTCTGCCAAGCGCTGCAATTTTGAGAAAATGCGTCCGGCGCTCCCAAACCTGATTATCTGAAGACTTGCGCCCGCTGTCTAAAAACGAGAAATAGCGCGGATGAGCGCGGACCCAAAGCAACGCCACATCCTGATTGCGGGCCCCACGGCCTCAGGCAAATCCGCGCTGGCACTGCACCTTGCGGAGAAAACTGGCGCGCTGATCGTAAACACTGATGCGCTGCAGGTCTACGCCTGCTGGCAAATCCTCACGGCCCGTCCGCCTGCGGAAGATCTCGCCCGTGCGGATCATGCGCTTTACGGGCATGTGGTATATGAAGCGGCTTATTCGGTTGGCGATTGGCTGAGAGAGTGCGCAGCGCTCGTGGCAGAAAACAGGCGCCTGATTTTTGTTGGGGGTACAGGGCTTTACTTCAGGGCGCTCACTCAAGGCCTTGCAGATATTCCGGCCACGCCCCCGGAAATCCGTGCAGAAGGCGATGCCATGCTGGCGGCCAATGGCCCTGCCCCGTTTCGGGCTTACCTCGCGAAGCACGATCCGGCCCTTTACGCGCGGATGGATCAGAACAACCCGGCACGGCTTCAACGCGCCTGGGAAGTGCATCAGGCCACCGGCAGGCCGCTAAGCACATGGCAGGGAGAGACTGGCCCAGCACTCGTGGATGAAACCAACAGTAAGAAACTTGTTTTGACAAGCGATCCCAATTGGTTGCGGGAAAGAATTGATGCAAGATTTGACGATATGGTGAATGCCGGCGCGATGGAGGAGTGCCGCGCTGTTCTCCCTGATTGGCAACCTGCGCTCCCGGCATCCCGCGCGCTTGGCGCACGGGAATTCATGGCCGTTTTGCGAGGCGAGAAAGCGCTGGAGGATGCCATCGCCGAAGCCAAGATTGCCACGCATCAATACGCCAAGCGCCAGCGCACATGGTTCCGCTCCAACATGTGCGGATGGCATCAGGTTGAGAGTGAGAAGCTCGCGATGAAAGACGAGTTAAAGCGCATTACCTCAATGGCTTGAGCGCATTTGTTCAAACTGAGCACGATCCTTTGCGGTCCAGCTCACATCAAGATGATAGCCATCCTCGTCCTGCCGTTCCTCCAGCACGAGATTGTGCGAAAAGAGCCATGCCCGCTCTTTTCCCTCGCGGTATTCAAGGTTCAGCGTCACGTCCTCATGCGGCTCTTCCGTCAGCTCTTCAATAGCGGCAAAGAGAGTATCCATCCCCTGCCCCGTCAGCGCAGAGATAGCCACGGTGCGCGGGTCTCGCTCGGCCATCCGCTCCAGCGCATCAGCTTCCTCCGGAGAAACGGCATCCACCTTGTTCCAGATTTCCACCATCTTTGCCTGCGCCGCCTCATCAATCCCAAGGCTTTCCAGGATTTCGGCAACATCCGCTGCCTGTTCTTCAGTCTCGGGATGCGCCATGTCGCGCACATGAAGGATCAGATCGGCATCCAGCACTTCCTCCAGCGTTGCGCGGAAGGCGGCCACAAGCTGGGTGGGAAGATCAGAGATGAAGCCAACCGTATCCGAGAGGATCACCTGCTTGCCCGTCGGCAATGTGATAGCGCGCATAGTTGGGTCCAGCGTCGCGAAGAGCATATCCTTTGCCAGTACCTCCGCACCGGTCATCCGGTTGAAAATAGTGGATTTTCCGGCGTTGGTATAACCCACCAGCGCGACGATGGGATACGGGATCTTGGCCCGTGCCGCCCGGTGCAGCTTCCGCGTTTTCACAACCTTTGAAAGCTGCTTTCGGATCCGCACGATCTGATCGGAAATAGCGCGCCTGTCCGATTCAATCTGCGTCTCGCCCGGCCCGCCGAGAAAGCCCGCAGCCCCGCCGCCGCCACCGCGCTGGCGCTCAAGGTGCGTCCAGCTGCGCACGAGGCGCGTTTTCTGATAGCTGAGATGTGCCAGATCCACCTGAAGCACACCCTCACGCGTCTGCGCCCGCTCGCCGAAGATCTCAAGGATCAGCCCCGTCCTGTCGAGCAGCTTGACGTTCCATTCCTGCTCCAGATTGCGCTGCTGGATGGGCGAAACGGGGCCATCGATGATCACAAGGTCAATTTCCTCGGCCTTACAGAGCGCCTTAAGCTCTTCAACCTTACCCGTGCCGAACAGCGTTCCGGCCCTCGCCTTGGGCACGGGCACCACCATCTTTTCCACGATGGTGAGACCATCAAGCGCTTCGGTCAGGCCAGCCGCCTCCTCCAGCGCAAGCTCCGGGCTGCGCCGTGTCTCTGTTCGGGCGAGATCAGGATGGAGGACGAGCGTGCGCACTTAAGCGCTTTCCTCTCCGTCATAGAGATTTACGGGCTGAGATGGCATGATCGTCGAGATTGCATGCTTGTAAACCAGCTGAGATTGACCATCGCGGCGTAGAAGCACGCAAAAATTATCAAACCAGGTGATTACGCCCTGCAATTTCACGCCGTTTACCAGAAAAATTGTAACCGGGATCTTTGCTTTGCGCACGTTGTTGAGAAACGCATCTTGAAGGTTTTGTCTGTCGGCAGCCATTCTATCAGCCTTAAGTTTTATGTGCGGAGAGCCCGCGTTATGATTGTTATTGAATAAGTTATGGGGTCATCGCGGCCCGATTTCCAGCGGTCGCGGAAAAATTAATGTGCATGTGCGAAAAAGCCGCGCTCATTTGCCTTTTTCAGGGCACTACCTGCGCCAGAAATCCGGATTGAACAGCGCGATCACCACCAGCGCCTCAAGGCGGCCAAAGATCATTGCCGCCGAAAGGATCGCATAGGTGAGGGAACTCATATCCCTGAAGCTCATATCCTCGGTCAGCAGGAACGCGGCAGGGCCCGTATTTGTAAGCGCCGCCACTGAAAGTGCCATCGAAGCTTCAAAACTCTCTCCAGAGGCCGTGAGTGCAAGCAGCGTTGCCGCGATACCAATCAGAAACAGCATCAGGAAAAGCCAGGCAATCGCCGCCCCTTCCCGCCGGATGCGCCGCGCCGTCATCCCTGCCCCACCCACGGAGCTTGGGTGGATAAGCCGCCCCATCTCCCGCGCCCCATGCTTGTAAAGCGCATAGATCCGCAGAAGCTTCACGCCCCCCGCCGTCGTCGCAATGCCGCCGCCCATAACGCAAAGCGCCAGCAGCACAAGGCCCGGCGTGGCAAGGCCGGACCACCCCCGCGCCGCCTCCCAATCCAGGCTTTCATAGCCCGTGGTTGTCAGAAAAGAGAGCACGCCAAAGGCACTGCCCCATATGGCCCGTACAGCACCCTGCCAGTTTGCCTGATCGGCAACATCCACGGCACCGAGGAAGTGGCGAAGAAAGAGAAGAAGAGGCAGGATTGTGATGCAGAGCAATGCGATCTTAACTTCCGGATCAATGCCTTTGACGGAGAGGATATCCCTTCGAAACATGATCGTAATGCTCTTCTGGGTCACTGCCGTAAAGAGAAAGACGAAGACCAGCACCTCTCCGATATGCCCGCTGGAAGCCTCTGCAAAGCTTTCCAGAGGCGTGATCCCGGACGTTGCCATCACCCCCATCGCATGCATCATCGCCACAAGGCTTCTGTCCCCGGCAAGGATCAGGCCGAGCGTCAATGCGGCCGTCAGTGTAACGTACGGCACGACCACCAGGGCGGCATAGCGCTGGATCCGCTCATTGGCCTCCAGAGTACCACTTCGGATACGCCGGTTCGGCGTCGCAGAGGCTCCAATTGTCGCCTGTAGCTCATAGCCCCCCAGCTTCATCGGCTCCAGCACAGCCAGAGCCGCCACAAGAAACATGAAGCCACCCAGCCAACCCACAATGCCACGCCAAAGATGCAACGGCTCGGCGAGGCTCCACGCCGGATCAAAGAGCGTTGCACCCGTGGTGGTGAGGCTGGAGAGCATCTCGAAGTAGCTTTGCGGCGCCGTCAGCGCGGGTTGCAGATGGGCGAGCGGCAGCGCCAGCAGCACCGGCAGCGCCAGATAGGCCACGAGAAGCAGGAAAAGCTGGTTCTGGCCGGGATTGAAGCTCCGCTGCTTGCCCCCCTGCATCTCATTCTGAAGCCCTCGGCCCTGAAGGGCAAAGGCCACCATAACCGTCACGATAACGGTGAAAACCGAATGGTAGACAAACGTCCGCGCGATCAGCCACTCATTCAACCGAGCGGCATGGGCCGCCGGGCCAAGCATCAGAAGCGCAGATGTAAGCAGCAGCAAAACCAGCGGCGGCTGGCGGCGGACAAGAGCAATCATCCCGTAAGCCGCCTCCCGGTTTCAGAAAAAATTGATGGAGACCTGAAAGAGATCCTCCACCGCAGCCACATCCTGGCGGAGCGCAAATACAGTCAGCACGTCGCCCTCCTCAATCTTGGTATCCCCCCGCGGCAGGATCACCTTGCCGCGTTTCTTGATCGCGCCCACCAGCGCGCCCTCCGGCCACTCGATATCCCGAAGTTTCTGCCCGGAAATGGCGGATGTGCCGAGCACCTGCGCCTCCAGCACCTCCGCCTCCGCATCTCCAATGGAATAAACGGCCTGAATGCGCCCGTGCCGGATATGGCGCAGAATGGAGGATACGGTTGTGGCGCGCGGATTGATGTAGGCATCAATCCCCAGCGGCGCCATCAGCGAGGAAAGGGCCGGATCATTCACCAGCGCAATCACCAGCGGCGCCCCTTCGGACTTGGCCCGCGCGCAGGTCAGCAGGTTGGTCTTGTCGTCATCTGTCAGCGCCAACACGGCATCCGCCTTGGAAAGATTGGCCTCATCCAGCAGGTTCTTGTCCAGCCCGTCGCCATGCAAAACGATCGTCCGCTCCAGCGTATCCGCCGCCCGCTCGGCCACGTCACGGTTCAGCTCGATCAGCTTGGCACGCGTCTTTTCCTTGCCCTGTTCCAGCGCCTGGGCAACCGCCAGCCCTACATTTCCCCCGCCGATAATGATCACGCGGGAGGATTTGCGGTTCGTCTTCCCGAAAATTTCCATTGTTCGCTGAACATCCGGCGTGGCCGCGAACACATAAGCCTGATCCCGCGCATAAATCTGATCACCGGGCTCCGGCGCAAAAAGATGCCCCTCCCGCCGGATACCAACCACAACCGCCTTCAGCGTTGAAAAAAGCTCCGTCAACTGGCGGAGCGGCGTGTTGATCACCGGGCAATCCTCATCAATCGCGATCCCGATCAACTGCGCATCCCCATCAAGAAAGCTCTCCGTGTCGAACGCCGCGGGTGCCGCCAGCCGTTGCAAAGCCGCCTCCGCCACCTCCTCTTCGGGAGAGATCACAACGTCAATCGGCAGGTGATCCCGTCGATACAAGTCCGAGTAAATGGCGTCGAGATAGGAGCGGGAGCGAAGCCGCGCCACCTTGCGCGGAATGTTGAACACGGAATGCGCCACTTGGCACGTTACCATGTTCACCTCATCGGATTGCGTGGCCGCGATGATCATATCGGCGTCGCGCGCCCCCGCACGGTCCAACACATCGGGGTGCGAAGCAAAGCCGGTGATCCCGCTTACATCCAGCGTATCCGTAATCCGGCGGATCAGAAGCCCGTCCTGATCCAGCACAGTCACATCATTGCCTTCGGCTGAGAGGTGTCGGGCGAGCTGGCCGCCCACCTGCCCTGCCCCGCAAATGATTACCTTCATGCGCTTTCGTCAAGCTCCGTCGGTTCCGCCACCCGTGCGCCGCCGCGCGCGGTGGTGATGACGTTCAGCGATTTCAGCTTCCGGTGCAAGGCCGAACGCTCCATACCCACAAAAGTTGCCGTGCGGGAAATGTTGCCACCAAAGCGGTTAATCTGTGCGATCAGATATTCCCGCTCAAACATCTCGCGTGCTTCGCGCAAGGGCATGCCCGCATATGTCGCTGAAATGAGGGAGACAACCGTTTCCGGCGTCGGCGCGGTGATTTCCGAGGGAAATTCCGAAGCCTCCACCTCTCCACTATCCGGCCCCATGATCAGGCATCGCTCCAGCGTGTTTTTCAGCTGGCGGATGTTGCCGGGCCAGTTCATCGTCTGCAAATGGGCTTCTGCATCCGCGCTCAGGTTGCGCAAAGGCAAGCCCTGCACCGCATTGAGTTCCTTGATAAAATGGGCGGCAAGCTCGGGGATGTCTTCCCGCCGGGCATCCAGAGCAGGCACTGCAATCGGCACCACATTCAGCCGGTGATACAGCTCCTCACGGAACGTCCCCGCATCAATCTCGGCCTTCAGATCACGGTTTGTGGCCGAAAGAACGCGCACATCCACGCGCACGGTGTCCGAGCTTCCGGGCCGCTGGAAACTCTGCTCCACCAGTACGCGCAGGATCTTGGATTGCGTGCCCAGCGGCATGTCCGCGACCTCATCGAAGAACAGGATCCCGCCATGCGCCTGCTCGAAAAGCCCGGGCTCCTGCCCGCGCTCTGCCGAGAATCGCCCGAACAGCACATCCTCCATCCGGTCAGGCTCGATCGAGGCGGCCGAAACCGTCACAAATGGCGCATTCGCCCGGTCACTCTCGCTGTGCAGATACCGCGCCGCCACTTCCTTACCGCTGCCCGCAGGCCCGGTCATCATCACACGTCCGTTGCCGCGCGCTACCTTTTCCAGCTGCGATTTCATGGCTTTGAACGTAGCGCTGGAGCCGATCATCTCGCTGTTGCTCACCTCACGCACCCGCAGGCTTGCGTTCTCGCGCCGCAGTCGGGCTGTTTCCAGCCCGCGCGTGATCACCACCATCAGCTGATCGATGTTGAAGGGCTTCTCGATGAAATCGTAGGCACCCTGCTTCACCGCAGCCACCGCGATCTCGATATTGCCGTGGCCCGAGATGATCACCACCGGAATGGCCGGATTGTTGCGCTTTACAAGCTTGAGAATATCGATCCCGTCCAGCTTGCTGTCCTTCAGCCAGATATCGAGAATGATCAGATCCGGCGCCTCGCCATTGATCTCCGCCAGCGCCGTATCACTGTCACCCGCCAGCCGAACGGCATGGCCTTCATCACGCAGGATATCTCCCACAAGTTCGCGGATATCCCGCTCATCATCCACTATCAGTATATCGCCCATATCGTCCTCGTTTATGCCAAAGCTCGTTTCTTTTCAGGTTCTTGCAGGATGCCGCTCTCACTCACAGGCAGCAGGATGCGGGCCTCTGCCCCCACCTTCATGCCTTCGGAAAATGCGGGCGCATCCATCAGCTCAAGCTGGCCCGCATGGTCCTCAATGATCTTCTTCACAATAGAAAGCCCAAGCCCCGTGCCCTTCTCGCGATTGGTCACATAAGGCTCGAAAAGCCGTTGGCGCTGCTCCGGCAGGCCCACGCCATTGTCCTGTATCTGGATCAGAAGCGCACCTTCCACATGGCTTACCAAAATCCTTATTTCAGGGTGGTAGTCCGTGCGCCCGGCCGCTGCTTCATCCGTCGCTTCGGCCGCGTTTTTCATCAGGTTTGTAAGGGCTTGCGTGATCAATGTCTCGTCGATCAGCGCATCCACCTTTTCTTCGGGCAGCTCTACCACATACCGGATATCGGGCCGCCCGTTTTCCTGCAAATGCACCGCGTCCCGGATCAGTCGAAGGATATCCGCACTGCGCCGCTCCGGGGTCGGCATCCGCGCAAATTTGGAAAATTCATCCACGATCCGCCGCAAATCACCCGTCTGCCGGATAATAACATCCGAATATTGGGCAAGTGCCGCCGCATCCTCTTCGCCGACCAGTGGCGTGAACTTCCGCCGCAGCCGCTCGGCAGAAAGCTGAATGGGAGTCAGCGGGTTCTTGATTTCATGCGCAATCCGGCGTGCCACATCGCCCCACGCGGCGGTGCGCTGCGCCTGAACCAGGTCGGATACGTCATCAAACGTCACCACATATCCCTCCAGGTTCCCGCCAGCCCCGGCCCGGCGTGCCATCCGCACCAGAAGCGTCTCTTCCTGTCCGCTTCTCAAAATGCGCACCTCGCCCTGGCTCACACCGTGAAAACTGCCCTCCAACTTGTTGAAAAGCTCCGCAAATTCAGGAACGGCCTGCTCAAGATGGACCTTGGAAGGCAGGATACCATCGAGCGAGAGAAGATCGGCGGACGCCCGGTTCATCATCTCGATCCGCCCTTCGGCATCCAGCCCGATCACCCCTGCCGTTACGCTGGAAAGGATAGAGTCAAACAGGCGACGGCGGCGCTCCGTCTCCTCGTTTGCCTCGATCAACGCATCACGCTGAAGTTTAACTTCGCGCGTCATCGTATTGAAACCGCGAGATAAAGTAGCAAATTCATCATCGCCGCGCTCTTCCATGACCTGAAAGTCGAGATCGCCCTTGGCCACGCGCTCCGCCGCACCAACAAGTCGCCCCACCGGCCTGGAAAGCCGCTCGGCAAACCAGAGTCCGAACCAGATCGCGGCAAGGATCACAATCAGCGCAAAGCCGAGATAAACGAGGGCAAATCTGAAGAGAAGCCGCCCTCGTTCCCGCTCAAGCTGTTGATAAAGCCCGACTGTCTCTTTGGTCTGGTCCAGAAGGCTCAGAATTTCGCCGTCCACATCGCGCGTCACATAGAGGAATCGATCCACAAAACTTGTCAGCTGGATCAGCGCTCGAAACTCGTTATTCTCCCAGTCCTCGATAATGACGGCCTCACCCAGGCGCGCGCGCTCAATTTCCGCCGCTGTGGGTTTCTCATAGTCGAACCGGTAGCTTCGCTCGCCCCGCCCCCTCAGCCCGCCATCGCCATCGATGATGAAGGCTTCCGGCAGTTCGCGCTGCATCTGCACCTGGCCCTGCGTGAGAAGGTCGCGCAACTGGCCTGCCGAGATCAGTGGAAAGCGATCCTTCTGCACATTTAGAAAGCCCGCAAGGATCCACGCATCCGAAGTGATGTTGAACCGGTGCTCCGCCTCATAGGATTGCGCGGCGGCAAGACTGTTGCCAACAACGTTGCGCACCCGGTCGGAAAACCAGCCCTCAAGTCCGAAATTCACGGACAGCGTGGCAAAAACGGCCACCAGCACTGTGGGAACCAGCGCAATCAGCGCAAACATGCCTGTCAAACGAAGGTGAAGCTGCGAGCCTGCCGATTGCTTTCGCCGTGCGATGATCTGCGAGATAATGCTGCGGGAAATCAGCCCTGCAATCACCGTTACATAAACAAAGTCCGCCAGCAAAGCCGCGCGGAGTGACGCGCTTGTCACACCTGTTCGCGTATTTACGGCAAACGCCGTCCAGATTGCAAGCGTGGGTCCCAACACAACCAGTAGCAGTGTAAGCGTCGATTGAACGCGTTTCTCACGCAACATCTGGTCAAGGGCAGACCACAGCTGGCTGGCGGTTTGTTGCACGTGAGGGACAGGCCTGTTTTATCTTTGTCACTGTGGCCAAGTTACATCATTTTTTTGCCGCGTGTTACTGAAATGTCTAGCTCCTGAATCTTTTTTCGCAGCGTATTTCGGTTAATTCCCAGCAAATCGGCCGTTTTCACCTGATTTCCGCGCGTAGCAGAGAGAGAAAGGGCAATAAGCGGCAATTCTACCTCCTTGAGAATCCGCTCATAAAGCCCGCTGGGCGGCAGATTCTCGCCGTGCATGTCGAAATATCGCTTCAGATGCACCTCTATCGCCTGCCCCAAACGCTGCCCCTGCTCGGGCTGTGGCATGCTGGTGGAGCTTGGTCGCGCCTTGATCTCCTGCTCCACCACAGAGGCGGAGATGATCTCATCGGGGCAAAGCACCGCAAGCCTGCGGATCAGGTTCTCCAGTTCCCGCACATTGCCGTGCCACGCTTCCTTTCGCAAAATCTCCAAGGCCTCCTTGGAGATCATATGCCGGGGCAGGCCTTCCGCTTCAGCCTGTCGCAGGAAATGCCGCGCAAGATCGGGAATATCATCGAGCCTGTCACGCAAGGGCGGCAGGCGCACCGGCACGATATTCAGCCTGTAGAAAAGATCCTCCCGAAACTTGCCCTCGTTCACCAGCGCGCGCAGATCCTGATGTGTTGCCGCAACAATCCGTGCGTCCGCCGTCAGCGTCTCCCGCCCGCCCACACGCGCGAACTTGCCATCCTGCAACACCCGCAAAAGCCGCGTTTGCGCATCCAGCGGCATGTCCCCCACCTCATCGAGGAACAGGGTGCCGCCGCCCGCCTGCTCAAACTTGCCAGCACCATCAGCCCCCGCGATCGCCGCAGTGCCAAAAAGCTCCGTCTCGATCATATCAGGCGGAATGGAAGCCATGTTGATCGCCACGAACGTCCCGTTCTTGCGCTGCCCGAAATTGTGCAAGGCGCGCGCCACGATCTCCTTGCCCGTGCCGCTTTCCCCCGAAATCATCACCCCAAGATCGGTTATCATCAGCCGCGCCATGATCCGGTAAACTTCCTGCATGGCGGGTGATCTCCCGATCAGCGGCAGTTTCTGCGTATCGTCCGCCGGCACCACTTCCTCTTCCTGAGGCTGGTAAAGCCGCCGCTGCCGGTTCAGCGCCTTGTTCACCTGGCTCAGCACTTCACGCAGATCAAAAGGCTTCGGCACATACTCGTAAGCGCCCACTTCCGTCGCACGAATGGCCGTCATCACGGTGTTCTGCGCGCTCATCACGATCACCGGCAAATCCGGGCGCTTGCGCTTGATCGCGGGCAGAATATCCAGCGCATCGCCATCGGGCATCATCACGTCCGTCACCACGCAGTCGCCCTCGCCCTCCTCGATCCAGCGCCACAGCGTGGAAACGGTTCCGGTGGAGCGCACACGCGCACCCGCCCGTGTCAGCGCCTGGCTCAGCACAGTCCGAATGGTGCGGTCATCATCCGCAACGATCACAGTCCCTTCCATCAGGCGCTCCGCTTCTTCTTAATTTCAGTCGTTTGGCTCGATTGGATGGGCAGGCGCACGCGAAACTCGGTGCGCCCCGGCACGCTCTCGCACTCCACCACGCCACCATGATCCGTCAGCACCTTGGAGACGAGCGAAAGGCCAAGCCCCGAGCCATTGGCCTTGGAGCTGACAAACGGATCAAACACATCACGTATCAGGTTTTCGGGAATGCCCGTACCATTATCGATGATGCTCACCATCAGCGGCAGCTTCTCGCTCCGCCCGCCCGGCAGCGCCAGCTTCACCCCCGGCTGATACCCGGTGCGCAGCGTGATCATCCCCCCCACCTCCGGCACCGCCTCGGCAGCGTTCTTCAAAAGGTTCTGGAAAACCTGCATCAGTTGATCCGCATCGCCAATCGTCGGTGGCAACGAGGGGTCATACTGCTCCCGAAACCGCACATGCCGCGCAAATCCCGCCTGCGCGGCGCGCTTGGCTCGATCCAGCACATCATGAATGTTCACATCCGCCCGGTTGATGGGCCGAAGCTCACCAAATTGTTCAACCCGCTCCACAAGGTTCGCGATCCGCCTGCTCTCCTGCTGGATCAGTTCCGTCAGCTCCTGATCGCCATCATCGAGCGACATCGAAAGCAGCTGTGCGGCACCGGAAATTCCGGCCAACGGGTTCTTGATCTCATGCGCCAGCATCGCGGCCATACCCGTCACCGAACGCGCCGCCGAGCGGTTCGAAAGCGAGCGGTCCATCTGGTCCGCCATCCCGCGCGGATGCAGCAGCATCAGCACTTGCCCCTCCGCGTCCTGCACCTGGCTCGCGCGCAGCGTAAAACTCTGCCCCGGCCTGTCCGCCCACGCAATTTCCATGTTGTAAAGCACGACGGAAACGGATCCCTGCCGCGCCTGCGCCAACCCATCCAGCACAGCGCTTTCAGCGCCCACATACCGCGCCAAAGGCTTGCCGATCAGCTGTTTGCGCGACATCGCGGTAAAGGCTTCCGCCTCCGAATTGCAGGCAGCCACCGTGTTGTCGGCCGCAAGGATAAAGGCCGGATAGGGGATGGCGCCCCATATCTGGTCCAACGTCAGGTCGCTCATGCAGCACTCCTCACCTGATCAAAGGGAATTTTCTTGAGAGCGGCGATGGTTTCCGCCGGGCCGGGCGCTGTCAAAACGGCGCGGCGCACATCACTCGGGCAGTTTAGCCCGTCCATGTACCAGCCAAGATGCTTGCGGGCATTCTTCCGCCCCAGCTCCACCCCGTAAAAGCCGAGCATCGCGTCATAATGCGCAAGGATCATATCAAGAAGCGCCTCCCCCTCCGGGATCTTCGGCGCAGGCGCCCCCTGCAGCACCGCCATGATCTCCGCCAAAGCCCAGGGCCGTCCCTGCGCGCCCCGCCCAACCATCACACCATCCGCGCCAGATTGCTCCAGCGCCGTCTTGGCCGAAGCCAAATCCACGATATCGCCATTGGCCACAACCTGAATGCCCACGGCATCCTTCACGGCCCGGATCGCATGCCAATTCGCATGCCCTTTGTAAAACTGGCACCGCGTACGCCCGTGAATGGTAATCATGCGGATCCCTGCCCCCTCGGCCCGCGCCGCGATATCCGGCGCATTCAGGCAATCTTCGTCCCAGCCCAGCCGCGTCTTCAGCGTCACCGGCACATCCACTGCACCCACCACGGCTTCTATCAGGCTCAGCGCATGATCGGGCTGGCGCATCAACGCAGAGCCTGAATATCCGTTCGTCACCTTCTTGGCCGGGCAGCCCATGTTGATGTCGATCACCTCGGCACCCTGATCGGCACAAAGCTTCGCACACTCCGCCATCCAATAGGCGTCTCGCCCTGCAATCTGCACAGACGTGCCTGCACAGCCAAGCCCGAGCTCGGCCCGCGCTCTTGCCGAAGGCTTGGCCTGCACCATCTCCTGGCTTGCGACCATTTCGGAAACCACAAGGCTCGCCCCAAAGCCTCGCACAAGGTTCCGGAACGGAAGATCCGTGATGCCCGCCAAAGGCGCGAGCATAACCGGGGTTGTGCGGAATAATTCTACAGGATCCATCGCTACTTTGCTTAATCTCTGGGCAACCTTGCTATCAATAGTCAAATCAGCGCAGCAAGGCAATCTCCTTTAACTTGAGCCCGAGATTTGCGATAGAGAGCGGATAACGGCCTATGGACAGTTGATGAACACCGCCGCCTTAATCGTTGCCGCCGGCCGGGGCCACCGCGCGGGCGGGGAATTGCCCAAACAATACCGCATGCTCGGCGGGCAAACGGTGCTGGCGCGAACGCTCGAAAGCTTTCTGTCGCACAACCTGATCAGCTTTGTTCAGGTGGTCGTCCATGCCGAGGATGAAGCGCTTTATACCAATGCAGTCAACGGATTGGCCAACAACCGCCTCCTCCCCCCCGTGCATGGCGGCGCGGACAGGCAGGCATCGGTGCATGCGGGGCTGGAGGCGCTTGCCGCCGATCCGCCTGATGCCGTCCTCATCCACGATGCCGCCCGCCCGTTTCTCTCACCCGAACTCACCGGCCGCGTCGTAGAGGCGTTGCACAGCGCAGAGGCAGTCCTTCCTGCACTGCCCATTGTGGATGCACTCTGGCGTTCAGATGGTGGCAAAGCCACAGATGCCGTCCCGCGAGAGGATCTCTGGCGCGCGCAAACCCCGCAAGGCTTCGCGTTTCCTGCCATTCTCGATCTTCATCGAAAGGCCGCCCCCGGCGCACCGGATGACGTAACGCTCGCCCGTATCGCGGGCCTCGATGTGGCAATCGTTATGGGCGACGGCAACAATTTCAAAATCACCCTCGCAGAGGACTTCACCCGCGGCGAAACCCTCCTTGCGCGACAGGAAGGCTGATCATGGATGTAAGAACCGGCATCGGCTACGATGTGCATGCCTTCGGGCCTGGCGATGCGGTGGTGCTGAACGGCATCCCTATCCCGCACAGCCGCAGCCTCAAGGGCCATTCCGATGCCGATGTCGCGATGCATGCCATAACCGATGCGATTTTCGGCGCGCTCGCAGAGGGCGATATAGGCCAGTGGTTTCCACCGTCAGAGCCCGCATGGAAAGGCGCTGCCTCCCACATCTTCCTCACAAAGGCCGTTGAGCGCGCGGCAGCACGCGGCTTTCGGATCAGCAACATCGATTGCACCATAATCTGCGAGCACCCCAAAATTGGCCCCTATGCTGCGGCGATGCGCGCCAATCTCGCAAACCTCCTCAAGCTTGAGGAGGATCGCATCTCCGTGAAGGCCACCACATCCGAACGCCTTGGTTTTACCGGGCGGGAGGAAGGGATCGCCGCCACCGCCACCGCCACTCTGATCGCGCCATGATGCGCTTCATCGCAACCTTCGGCTTTGTCGGCCTCATCCCCATCGCTCCCGGCACGTTCGGCTCCCTCGCAGCTCTGCCCGCCGCCTATGGGCTTCACTATCTCGGCGGCTTTCCCGCACTTGCTCTGGCCACCATCGCTGTCTTCATCATCGGCACCGCAGCCACCGCCGCCGTCACCAGGGGCGCGGCAGAGCATGATCCCGGCTCCATCGTGATAGACGAGGTCGCAGGCCAGTTCATCGCCCTATGGCCCCTCTCCGCCGGGCTCTGGTTCGCCTCCGCAGCACCCCACGTCTTCCCATGGCCGGGCTGGATCGGCGCCTTCCTCCTCTTCCGCCTCTTCGATATCTGGAAGCCCTGGCCCGTCAGTTGGGCCGACAACATGCACACCCCCTTCGGAGTGATGCTCGACGATGTGATCGCGGGCATCATGGGCGCACTCCTCCTCACCGTCGCCGCAGGGATCTCTCACGGATGGATGGGGCTATGACAGCGGAGGAAGTCATTGATCGCGCCCGCGCCGAAGGCATCAGGATCACCGCCGCCGAAAGCTGCACAGGCGGTGGGCTGATGGCGGCCCTCACCGCTGTCCCCGGCGCGTCGGATGTGTTCGATCGTGGCTTTGTCACCTACTCGAACGAAGCCAAGATGGAGATGCTGGGCGTCCGCCGGGAAACGCTCGAAGCGCACGGTGCCGTTTCCGAAGAAACCGCAGCCGAGATGGCCGAAGGCGCCCTCAAACACGCCAATGCCCAAAGCGCTATCTCCATAACCGGCATCGCAGGCCCCGGCGGCTCCGACTTCAAACCCGAAGGCATGGTCTGCTTCGGTCTTGCCACCCAAACAGGAACACATGCCGAAACGATCCAGTTCGGAGCAATCGGCCGCGAAAACGTCCGCAACGCCTCCATTGCAGAAGCGCTTCGCCTTCTCGGCGAAACGCTCTGACATCCTTTACCAGCAGACAGGAAAGAGAGCACGCGCCCGTGCCCCCGCGACAGGATGATCCGTCCGAAAACCGAGGCTCCATCGCCTTCATCTTTCCTCAAATATCCCCGCCGGAGGCGTTATACTCTTCAGGCGAAAAGCTCGTGGCAAAGCTCCAGCGCATCCACCAGCACATCCACCTCCGCCTTCGTGTTATACAGCCCGAAGGAGGCACGGCAGGTCGCATTCACACCCATATGCTCCATCAGGGGCTGGGCGCAGTGATGCCCGGCCCGCACGGCCACACCCTTCTGATCGACAACGGTGGAGATGTCATGCGCATGCCCCGCACCCTCCATCGTGAAGGAGAATATCGCGGCCTTGTCCGGCGTCGTGCCCTGCACATTCAGCCAGTTCAGCCCGGCGAATTTTCCCATCGCATAATCACGCAGGCTGGCCTCATGTGCCGCAATCGCATCCATGCCAAGGCCCTGCATGTATTCAAGTGCTGCACCCAGTCCGATCTGCTGCACGATCCCGGGCGTGCCCGCTTCGAATTTATGGGGCGGGTCGTTATACGTCACCCGATCCTTGTGCACCTCGCGGATCATGTCGCCGCCGCCCATGAAGGGCCGCATCTCCGCCATCCGGTCCGCCCGCACATACAGCGCGCCCGAGGCCGAAGGCCCGTAGAGCTTGTGGCCCGTGATTGCAAAGAAATCGCAGCCCAGATCCTGCACATCCACCGGCATATGCACCGCCGATTGGCTGCCATCCACCGCCACCGGGATGCCCCGCGCCCGCGCTTCGGCACAGATTGCCTTGATATCCACCACCGTGCCCAGAACGTTGGAAAGATGCGTGATCGAGATCAGCTTCGTCTTCGGCGTGATCGCATCAATCACAGCCTCCGGGTCCAGCGCGCCCGTGCTGTCCACATCCACCCACTTGATCACCACGCCCTGCCGCTCGCGCAGGAAATGCCACGGCACGATATTGGCATGATGCTCCATCACGCTCAGAATAATCTCATCTCCGGCTTCCAGCCGGGGGGCCGCCCAGCCGTAGGAGATCAGGTTGAACGCCTCCGTCGTGCCCGTGGTGAAAAGTATCTCCTCCTCACGCGCAGCATTCAGAAACTGCTGCACAATCCCCCGCACGGCCTCATATTTCTCTGTCGCCAGGTTGGAGAGGTAGTGCAGCCCGCGATGCACATTCGCGTATTCCTCCGCGTAGGCCTTCGTCACCGCATCGATCACCACCTGCGGTTTCTGCGCCGAAGCCCCATTGTCGAGATACACCAGCGGTTTGCCGTGCACCTCCCGGCTGAGGATCGGGAAATCCCCGCGTATCTTCTCTACATCGTACATCAGTTCCCCATCTCCGGCGGCGCTATTCCCATCATCAGAAACACGACATTTAGCGCGAATGACAGCACAATCAGTGTGACAAAGATGCCCCCGAACACACGCCAGGCATTCACAAAGCCGTGCAACTCGGCAGAAAACGCGCTGAGCGCCCAGAAAAACCAGACCACCAGAAATATCAGCAGCAAAATAGCCAGCGGCGGCACCAGAACGATGGCTATGGAAATGCCTATCTGGATGAGGATCGAGACGATATTGAACCACACCGTCAGGGCCAGCGCGCCCCGGAAATCACCCTTGCCCTGAAAGGCGCGGCCAAGCCTGTCCATCAGCGTTGCAATCACAAGGCAGAGCAAAAACTGAAAGAGCGCAAGCAAAAGAGGTTGCGCAAGGAGCGCTGACAGCAGCACCCGCGCACCGTCTTCCTTCGCCTGGAAACTCACAGACGAAAGCAGAGCACTCAGCACCGCAGTAAGTGCTGCAATCTCCACCAGTTGCTGTGTTGCAAGAGGCAAGGCCAGCACCCGCGCCGCAGCGGAGCGCGGTTTGACAAGGCTGTCTTTCAACAGCCCAATCCAGTCAGTCATTGTTTAGTGTCCGCTTATCCCGAAGAAGATCCCGCCAGCCAGAACGACGAGAGCCACAATCGAAAGTACGATAAACGAAGTTTTGTTGGACTTGAAGTGCTGCGCTTCGGAAAGGCCCTGACTGATGATCCACATGAAGGGCAATACCCCCAGCCAGTAGGGAACAAGCGCCACCCACTTGTTGCCGAGTATCGGCAGGGTCGGCTCCAGCCAGTTCATGAAGATCGTGATCAGCGCCATCAGCAGGCCGAAAGGAGCCGCCACAATCGCGCCCCAGAACACGCCAACCCGCGTGTCGTACCAGGTGCCCTTGCCCCCAAAGGCGGCCGAGCCTTTCGCGAGGATAAACGAGAAAATATACATCACTGTCGTGCGCAGAAAGAGCGCGCCAATCAGCACAAGGCCTATGCTCAGCGGAATTTCGGATTTGAAGGATTCCGGCGGTGCCACCACCGTTTTGAGAGACATGGAGAGGAAAAAGACGATATCGGAGAGAAGAACGAAAAACAGAAGCCGCGCCTCGCTTGGCTTCTCGTCTATCAGGTTGCGGGTTGCCGCCCGCATATCCTTCCAGCTCCGCCAGATCCGCGGCCCAAGCCCGATCCGGTTCTCATCCATCTCCGCGAGTTCAAGTTCCAACTCTTCCAGAGCCGTAAGACGCGGAGCTGCACCCGGGCCCTCCAGTACGTTCTCGGACATCTCAATCACTCCTTCAGCCTTTTCGTGGCGCTTAAAGGCACTGCCCCGCGCACCTTGCGCGATCCCTTCGCCCCACTGATTTACTGGCTACCTGCACCCAAAAATGGGTCGCAAATATGGCCAAACGGTTAAAAACTAGGGTGTTCGACCGATTACGATGCCGCTATTATTACGAGAAACAGCGCGGATGGCATCAAAAAACTGATCGTAACGCGCATTCTGCTCGAAAAATCTTCTGCCACCATCACCGTTCCCGCCAAAATCCAGAGGAAAAGCGCAAAAAGCGCCAGATTAACCGCCCAAAGAGCCGCTGGCAGCGTCAAAACGCCGCCAATCAGCGTGCCAAGGGCGGCCAGAGGCGTCGTCAGCAGCATTCCCCAGAAAACGGCGTGCCGTGTGCGCTCCGCTGTACCCTTGCCACCCATCACACGGGCAACAAGGTGCACGAGCATCGCAAACCCGTAAAGAAAGAGCGGCAAGAGGAAAACGGCCCCGAAAAGGGCCGCAAGCACATGCGCTGAGATATCGCCCTGCCCCGCCGTCTCGATACCGTCAAGCGCCTCGGCACGGGCATCGGCCAGCGTTTGCGGCAGGCTGGCGAAAAAGCCAACCAACCCCACCACAAACGCATACATCAAAAGCCGTGCCTCGCCGGGCGGGTTGGCCAACCGGCGCGCCATCGTCCCCGGCACGTCCCGGTAAGCCTCCCAGATACGGTTCAGCATCCGGCGCTCAGACGGCCCGGTGCCGCTCTAGCCAGGCACCCAGCCGCTCGCGTATCTCGTCGGCCAGCGCTGCGTCCTCGATCTCCTGAATGGCCTCATCAATGAAAGCCAGCACCAGCATGCCCTGCGCATCAACACGCGGCACGCCTCGGGATGTCAGATAAAACAGCGCATCCTCATCCACGGCACCAACGGTGGACCCATGCGAGCAGGCCACATCATCGGCATAGATCTCAAGTTCGGGCTTTGCGAGAAACTGGCTGTCATCATCCAGCATCAGCCCCTGGGAGATCTGATAACCATCCGTTTTCTGGGCACCCGCCTTCACAAGGATCTTGCCCTGAAATGCCCCCTTCGCACCATTGCGCAGCACTTTCTTGAACACCTGACGGCTCTCGCAGTTCACCGCATCATGCGTGATGAAAACCGTGTCATCATGATGGAACGCACCATCACCCGCCGAAGCCCCCGCAATATGCGCCTGCGCGTCATCGCCGGTAAACTCGATCACCGCCTCATTGCGCGTCAGCACGCCGTTTACCGTCAATGTGAAGGATTTGAACACACTCTCCGTGCCCAGCCGCGTAAACATATGCGTGGCCGCCAACCGCTCATGGTCCCGTCCCTGCGCCCGCACATGATGGAACGTGGCCCGATCCGCCACCTCCACTTCCATGCATTTGTTGAACCGCGCCGCCGCGGGCCCGTTTTCCAGAAGGGTCACCTCCGCGCCTTCCTCCACCTTGATCACGTGATGGATCACGGCATCAGAGGTTGGGTTCTCATGCAGATAGCGCAGCGAGATCGGCTTTGCCGCCTTGCCGGTTACCCGGATCGCCACACCAACAGAGGCAACAGCCGTGTTCAGCGCCGCCATTGGCCGCGGCACGGGGTCCTGCCCGCGCGCTTCCAACACACCGAACACATCCTTGGCCCAGTGAATATCCGTGGCCAGCGCATCGCTCAGGTGCTCGATCTCCACGCCCGAAAGCGCCAGATCATCCGATTGCGCGGGGTCGAAAATACCGTCCACAAAAACCAGCTTCAGCCGATCCACTTCGCCAAATACCGGCGCCTCGTCCACCTTCAGAACCGCTGCTTCAGCAGTGTCAGCCGTCAACGGGCGGGGGTCGGTGTATTTCCAGTATTCATCACGCCCAACAGGCGCGCCCATAGCCCTGAGTGATGCAACGGCTTTCTCGCGCATCTCCTCCGCCCATCTGGCACCCTTGGTCGGTGCCGGGTGGCGGGCCAGAAGCGCTTCTGCCCCATCCGCCTTCACTTCCGGCAATCCCATCAGGCCACCTCCGCCAGGATATCGGTATAGCCATTCTGCTCAACCTCAAGCGCCAGCTCCGGCCCGCCCGTTTTCACGATGCGCCCATCCGCCATGATATGCACGACATCGGGTTTGATATGATCCAGCAGGCGCTGGTAATGCGTGATCACCAGAAAGCCCCGGCCCGCATCCCGCAGCGCGTTCACTCCGTCAGCCACCAGCTTCATGGCATCCACATCAAGGCCACTGTCTGTTTCGTCCATGATGCACATCTTCGGCTGCAAAACGGCCATTTGCAGGATTTCGTTGCGTTTCTTCTCACCACCCGAGAAGCCCACATTCACGGGCCGCTTCAGCATGTCATCGCTGATCTTCAGGCTCTTCGCCGTCTCGCGCACCAACTTCAGAAACTGGGCCGCATTCAGCTCTTCCTCGCCCCGGGCCTTGCGCTGGCCGTTCAAAGCGGTGCGCAGGAACGTCATGTTGCCCACACCAGGTATCTCCACCGGGTACTGAAACGCCAGAAAAAGCCCCGCTGCCGCCCGCTCTTCGGGCTCCAGCTCCAGCAGATCTTCCCCCTCAAGCGCAGCGGAACCCTCCGTCACCTCATAGCCATCCTTGCCGGAAAGCACGTAGGATAAAGTCGATTTCCCGGAACCGTTCGGGCCCATGATCGCATGCACCTTCCCGGATTCCACCGAAAGATCCACACCCTTCAGGATCACCTTGTCCTCTTCCTCAAGTTTCACGTGCAAATTCTTGATTTCCAACATCATTCTACTCCCTCATCCGTAATTTGCGGCAAACGTCGCAGCCCATCCTGCCCCTGTGCCTGTGTTCCATCTTCGGTTGCCAACGGCAGCCGCGTCTCCGCCCAGTTGCGCACGCTCAGAAGGCGTGGCCGTTCAGCCAGAAGTCCCTCCAGATTGGCCCGCAAGTCGGGAAAACTCTCTTCAATCTCAGGCACCTGCGCCATGAAATGGTTGCCAAAAGGGATCCAGAGGAACGCCCCGATCAATATGCCGAACAGGGCCGAGCTTCGCAGCATCACATAGACGCCAAAAACAGCCGCAAGTATGCCGACAAGCCCCGCCACGATCATCGGAAAGCCGTCGTTCCGGCTGCCCGCACCGGAAAGCAGGTTGCGGATGGCGTCCCACCCCTGCGCCAGCACTTCCGGCCTGTCGAGCAAAACCGCGGTCGCAAAAACACCCACCACAACACCAAGCACCAGCATCACCACCTTGGCGAGCATCGCTCCGATGTTGCGAGAGCGCTTCGGCGCCACAAATTTCGTCATCTGGCGGCCTTCTCAACCACCGGCACACCGCCGCCCTCCCGCGCCTGATCAAGCGCGGGCGTCTTGTCAAACCGGTGCTTGGCTTCAGGGTTGTCGATCCGATACCAGCCAAACAATCTGGCGGTCCAGTTGTGCAGATAATGAAACAGCGTCGAGAACACGGCCGTCTTGATCACAGCCTCCAGAAGCGCGCCAAACGTCGTTACGTTAGGGCCATCGAGCAAAAGGCTGCCAAAGAAATTGAGAATAAAGAAGATAAAGCCCGCAATGATGGAAGCGCCAAGAAACTGCATCAGATGCCCTCCACTGTCACGGCCGTGCCCGAGGCGGAAACCATCAGCATGTTGTTGATCACCTCATAATCGAGATCGACGCCCACAATCGCATTCGCCCCCTTCGCGCGGCCCCGGTCTTCCAGCTCTTCCAGGGCAATGTCTCGCGCCTTGGCAAGTTCCTCCTCATAAGCGCCCGAACGCCCGCCGAGGATATCCGTGACACCGGCAAAGAGGTCGCGCACTATGTTGGCACCCAGAATGGCCTCGCCCACCACAACGCCGTGGTAGTGCCCGATCCTGTGCCCTTCAATCGAAGGTGTGGTCGTCACAATCATACCGTTTCTCCCGTCTTCACCCAGGCCAGAGGCCAGCGCGCAAAATCTCGTGCCATCCATATACTGCCCGCCTACGCCACCGCAAAGACGGCAAATTCAGGCGGGTCCGGCCAGCCGTGCCAGTCGCGTGAAGCGATGAACCAGCGCCGTCCGTCCACATCCGCAACCCACTCAAGCATATCACCAAACCGCGCGATCTCCGTATGCCCGTGCCACGCTTCCATATCGCCCGGCGCGGGCCTGCGCCAGCGCAAAGGCCGCCGCCGCGCCATCCGAAAACGCCATGCCCACACCAGATCCACCCAAAGGCTCTGCCCAAGCCCGTCCTCGGGAATGTCGCTGGCCAAACTCCTGGCCATCCCTCAAAGATCCTCGCCTTCCCAGTAATCCCGGCCATCCTCGCGACGACCGATCACCTTCAGATGCGCCTGAAAGAAATTTTCCCCCGGTGCGATCCCCATGGCCGAAAATTTGCCACTGTCAGGATACTCGCAAATATCCGGATCTTGCGCTGTAGAAATACCCAGATATTTCAGCGTCACTTCCCCGGTATTGATAATCTGATGAGCGGTTTCCGGCCCACCTCTCGGCGCTCCGCACACATCCCCGGCCTCGACGGCATGTTCCGCATCGCCAAACCGATAGGTTCCGCTGCCTTCGAGAATCACGAACATTTCGTCATTGCCAAGGTGGTTGTGAAAGGGAAAGGCCCGTTTTCCGGGCTCCACCTGCACATACATGCAGCCCAACCCCTTCAGCCCGATCTGGCTTCCAATCGAGGCAACAAGTCCTCCAAAACGCTCCGAGCCCTGCTCGGGCGCCATCGGAAAACCGCTCGTGTCGGCAACGTTGAGAACCGGTTTCGTCATTGCGCCATCTCCTCAAGGCCGTATTGCAACAAAGTCACACGCACATCCTGATGCTGCAGTGTGATTGGATCAAACTCACAAATCACAGGACCATGCGGTTGGCAGTCATTAATCACTCCCCACAAGCCATAACTAAGATCGTGGGAACGTCCGGAAGCATCCGAACTGACGCCGAAACCTCCAGCCAGAAAACCGCCGACCATCACAGCCAAAACGGTCCGCTTAGTCCACCCCTCGATCATCAATCCCAAACCTTCCAGAACGGCTTCTTCTCAGCGGTCTCTTCTGCACCGGTCACAGGTTCCTCAGGCACGGCCTCCGCCGCGTCATCCTTGCGAAACCGATCCAGCCAGCCCCGCTCCTCGGCCTCCGCCAGAGTCGCCTTGCCCCCCGCAGTCACGGCCTTTTTGAGCAGCCCGTCTTCCTCTTCTGCCTGCACAACAGGAGGCTCTTCCTCCGTCATACTGATGCCAATCGCCGTTCCAGCAAAAATGCCAAGAATGGCAAGCCCGGCAAAGCCATAGACGACGATGGCCTGATAAAGATCGTCCGCGAAGTGCCTGAAAACCGATTTACGCTCCCAGGAAATCTCACGCCGCTGGTCCTTCGGGCGCATCAGGTTGTAGACAAGCTGACCCAGGAGGACGAACGGCAAGAGCAGGGTTGCCAGCACCAAGGCGAAAATGGCCGCAAGCGGGGCGAAGATGGCGCCAAAGATCTCATCCACGGCCGCGACTCCGACTTTCAGCAAACCAGTGATCTGCCATCCTTTCTAGGAAAGCTCTGTCGGTAACCGGAAAACCCGAAGCATCTCCAATCACAGAATCGATGCTGCATGTTGGGCACGCCGCCGTTTCCGGCTTACCAGCCCCCTCGAAGATCCAGTCATCCACTGCTGTGGGCGAAAATACACTGCAGCAACAGAAGCACCCGCATATGCTGCTGCGCTCAATCTCATCCCTGTTTCGGATAGAGTGCTTATGCGGGGTCTCAAGGTCCACTTACCCCACAGACCCTTCCAGCGAAATCGCCACCAGCTTCTGCGCCTCCATGGCGAACTCCATCGGCAGCGCCTGAAGCACCTCCTTGCAGAACCCGTTCACCACGAGCGCCACGGCCTCTTCCTCGTCCATCCCCCGCTGGCGGCAATAGAAAAGCTGATCGTCATCCACCTTGGATGTCGTCGCCTCGTGCTCCACCCGGCTTGAGTTGTTCTTGCACTCGATATACGGCACCGTGTGCGCCCCGCATTTGTCGCCGATCAGAAGGCTGTCGCACTGCGTGTAGTTCCGGCTTTCCTTCGCCTTCGGATGCATCGAAACCAGCCCGCGATACGTATTCTGCGCCTTGCCAGCCGAAATCCCTTTGGAGACGATCCGCGATTTCGTGCGTTTGCCCAGATGCACCATCTTGGTGCCCGTATCGGCCTGCTGCATGTTGTTGGCGATGGCGATGGAATAGAACTCGCCCTGCGTATCATCGCCGCGCAAAATGCAGCTCGGGTACTTCCACGTCACGGCAGAGCCGGTTTCAACCTGTGTCCACATCACCTTGGCCCGCGCCTCCCGGCAATCGGCCCGCTTGGTCACGAAGTTGTAGATCCCGCCAACACCGTTCTCGTCGCCAGGATACCAGTTCTGCACGGTGGAATACTTCACCTCGGCGTCCTCGAGTATCACAATCTCCACCACAGCCGCATGCAACTGGTTCTCATCCCGCATAGGGGCCGTGCAGCCCTCCAGATAAGAGACGTAGGAGCCCTTGTCAGCGATGATCAGAGTCCGCTCGAACTGCCCCGTATTCTCGGCATTGATCCGGAAATAAGTCGAAAGCTCCATAGGGCAGCGCACGCCCGGCGGCACATACACGAAAGAGCCATCCGAGTAGACCGCAGAGTTCAGCGTTGCGTAGAAATTATCTGATTGCGGCACAACCGAGCCAAGATACTTGCGAACAAGCTCCGGATGCTCCTGCACTGCCTCGGAGATCGAACAGAAGATCACACCCGCCTTGGCCAGTTCATCCTTGAAGGTCGTGCCAATCGAAACACTGTCAAACACAGCATCCACAGCCACTTTGCGCCCTTCCGCAGGCGTATCACCCGCGCCTTCGACACCGGCCAGAATGGCTTGTTCCTTCAAGGGAATGCCCAGCTTGGCATAGGTCGCCAGCAGGTCCGGATCCACCTCATCCAGACTCTTCGGTTTTTCCTTCATCGAAGCAGGTTTGGCGTAGTAATACTGCTCCTGAAAATCAATCTCAGGATAGTCCACCATCGCCCATGTCGGCTCTTCCATTTCCAGCCAGCGCGCATAGGCCGCCAGACGCCATTCCAGCATCCACTCCGGCTCACTGTTCTTCTCGGAAATCAGGCGAACAATATCCTCGGACAGACCCTTCGGCGCATATTCCATCTCGATGTCGGACGACCAACCGTATTTGTAGCGGTCGCCCACGGATTTCACGGCATCCACAGTTTCCTGATCGACACCATCCTTCACCACTACTTCGCCCGTATCCAAAGCCGCCATCTCGCTCTCCCTTCAGGCCCCAGAGGCCAACATCCGTTTCATACCAATGGGTGGGTGCGAACCCACCGTCATTCCAAAGCCCCGGTGGGTTCGCACCCACCCTACCGCAAACTCATGCCGCCCGTGTCTTCCACCGGCGATAGGCACCCGTCCAGGCGTCCACAAATCCCAACACCTCCGCCTCGGTCGTCGTCGGCCCAAGCGACACCCGGATCGCCGAAGAGGCCGTCAAACTGTCAAACCCCATCGCCCGCAGCACCCGGCTCTCCTTCACCTTGCCGGAGGAGCAGGCAGATCCCGCACTCACCGCATACCCCGCCAGATCCATCTGCATCACCTGCGTTTCCCCCTTCCAGCCCGGAACGGCAAAGCAGGAGGTGTTCGGCAGGCGCGCAACATCCTTCCCAAAGATAATAAGCTCTTCCGTCGCGGCTTCCAGAGCGCTTTCTAGAATATTTCTAAGTTCAGCGACATGCTCCCACACGCCATCTCTCAGATCTTTCTCAGCAGCCTTTGCCGCCGCGCCGAACCCGACGATGCCGATAACGTTCTCGGTTCCAGAACGCCGACCCATCTCCTGGCCTCCGCCGGAAAGAAGCGGGATAATATCGGCTTCTGCCTTGCCAAACCCAGCCTCACCCGCATCGCGCGCGCGCTCTACAAGACAACCCACACCTTTGGGGCCGCCAAATTTGTGCGCCGAGGCAGCGAGATAAAATGCTCTCAGCGATGCAAAGTCTATGTTTACCTTCCCTAACGCCTGAACAGCGTCCACGAAAAATAAATCAGCTGGCAACTTCTGAAGCACTCCGGTTTCGCTATTGGCCAGCTGGAGCGCAGCTGAGGGTGGATCATTAACCGAAACGTGCCCGTTGCAGTCCGCAGCCAATCGCGGAACGAATGTCTCAACCAGAGCGTCGTGTTCGATGGTCGACCCAACAACGTCAAGCTGCGCGTTCGCCGAGAACGTATTTGCAGCCTCCGTCGCCCCGCTCGTAAACACAACCTCAGACCCATCACATCCAACCAACTCCGCCACCTGCCCCCGCGCCTTCTCCACCAAGGCCTTGGCCGCCCGCCCCTCCGCATGCACGCTGGAGGGATTGCCGACGACATCCATCGCCGCAATCATCGCCGCCCGCGCCTCGGGCCGCAAAGGGGCCGTTGCGTTCCAGTCGAGATAGACCCTGCTCATGGCACGATCCCACGGTGGGTTAACACCCACCCTACGGGCTGCCTGTAGGGTGGGTGATAACCCACCGCTGCACCACCCTCACTCATCCACCATCTCCAGCAAGGCAGGTACGGCCGGGCATGGGGCCATCGCATCATTCATGATGTCGCAAAGCCGCGTCTGATGCAGAAACACGTAGACATGCGCCGAAAGCTGTTCCCAGAGCTTGTCCGTCAGCACGGTCACCTCTGTACCCTCCGTCGCACCGGAGGCCCCCGCCCCCCGGCTCAACGCATCCATGCTTTCATCCACAGCACCCAGTATCTCCGATATCCGGATTTTCTCTGCAGGCCGCGCCAGCCGGTAGCCGCCCCCCGGCCCCCGCACGCTTTCCACGATCTCAGCCCGCCGCAATTTAACGAACAACTGCTCAAGATAAGCCAGTGAGATATCCTGCCGCTCCGAGATCTCGGAGAGCGCTACAAGCCGCCCCACACCCTCGCGGGCCAGATCCGTGAGGGCAATCATTGCGTAGCGACCCTTGGTGCTGAGTTTCATAGGCGGCACATCCCTTTGGCACTTGATGTATGAGTGTTGACGCAACCCGCGCCACGCCTTACCTACACCCAACGTTCGCGGCATCTCTGCCCGAATATTAGAATGATTCTAGGTTGCCTGAGTGATTCCGTCAAGCATTCGGTACTGCCTGCAAGAGAGAGGCCAAAGATGCCCGAAGTGATTTTCCCCGGCCCAGAGGGCCGTCTGGAAGGCCGTTACCACCCGCAGAAAAGCAAAGACGCCCCCATAGCGATCATCCTGCACCCCCATCCGCAATTCGGCGGCACGATGAACAACAAGGTGGTCTACAATCTCCACTACGCATTCCTGGAGATGGGCTTCACGGTGCTGCGCTTCAACTTCCGGGGCGTGGGTCGCTCCCAGGGCGAATACGATCAGGGCGTGGGCGAACTCTCGGATGCCGCCTCCGCACTCGATTACCTTCAGGCGCTCAACCCCAATGCCAAGGGCTGCTGGGTCGCAGGCTTCTCCTTCGGCGCATGGATCGGCATGCAGCTTCTGATGCGCCGCCCGGAAATCCAGGGCTTCATCTCTGTCGCCCCGCCGGCCAACATGTACGATTTCACATTCCTCGCCCCCTGCCCCTCCTCTGGCCTGATCATCAACGGCTCCGGAGACCGGGTGGTGCCCCCTGCCGATATCGTGGCCCTCTCCGACAAGCTGAAACAGCAAAAAGGCATCACGATCACGCATGAGGTAATCGAGAACGCAGGGCATTTCTTCGATCCCGGAATGGAAGAAATGATCGGCCACGTAGATGCCTATGTGCGGCGGCGGATGACGGAAACAACGCGCTGAAGCAGCACGCCCTGGCAAGCCAGCCCTGCCCCTGAAGGCGCAGATCAACCAGCCACCATATCACCCTCAAGATTGAGGATGTGTTGGAGGGGATGCAATTCCCCTCCTGTCCACAACTGGGCCCCACATTTCCCTGCCTTCAAAACACGCCGTTTCCTGATTTCGGATTCGCTCCTCCATACGCCGGCGAATTTCCATCGGCGCACTGATCTGAGCCGGAACTTCAGGGGAGAGATCGCTAAAACGGTATCTAGGGGACCATTACGTCGGGCCGTGCTGAGAACTCCAGGTTCGATCTGCGGAGGAGCGGCTGGAACAGGAGCGGGAATTGCCGCCGATTGGATTTATGAAGTATCCCGTATTACTTGTGGAGGCGAACGCAATGACGGGTGGGGAGTTCGAGAAAATCGACGGAGTTTCAGAAGCGTGAGTAGGGTGATCAAACGGTCATCATAAAGCGAAAATCATCCCCTTGAATGAGGCTCCAGAAGGAAGTGCCCAAGCTCCTGCAAAAACATCTGCCACGAACGCGTAACTGCCTGCGAGAAGCTGTTGCGCATTCTCTCAAACGGAAGGCATCAGGCCACCTCTTAAGCACGGTGTCTGAGCGCGCGGCCATGATCTGGTCTACTCAACGTCACCGGTCAAACTCATCAGGGTGATATGGATCGCACAAACTCTGCCCCAAATGAAGGTAATCAATTCTGTTACCTCCCGGTGCACCCGCGAGCGGGGGTTATCATTTCCATGACCTCCGAAGGTTAACACTTTCCCCAAAACGCCCGATCCCGACCGCCTTGCACCCCCAAACCCGCACCGAACCCATACCAAACCCAGCCATGGTTAACGGCGTGCGGCGTCACTCAGATCCTGTCCGCCAATCTCGATCATACTTGCTCCTGTTCGGTCGCCAGCCTACCGACAAATCGGACCTTTCGGAGACTTCTGAACTCACCCCAACCCCTTGATCAGCGCATCCACAGTTGCCCGGTCAGGCATGGAAGGCGCCGTACCTGCCTTTGTCACCGAGATCCCGGCAGTCGCACACCCATATTGCGCTGCTTTCTCAGGTGAAAGCCCGCGCGCCAAAGCCGCCGCAAAACCACCGTTGAAGGCGTCGCCTGCCCCTGTCGTCTCGACAACCGGGCCAGCATCTATTGCTGGAACGAGGCCGTGGCCATGAAGATACGCGCCCTGTTCGCCCAATGTGATAATGGGGATCCGAACGCCAAGATCCGCTAAAGCCCGGCACGCGCGTTCTGCATCCTCTTCTGTGTGAACAGCAACGCCGGTCAACGCTTCACATTCCGTCTCATTGGGGGTTACGTAGTCGCACAGCGCCAGCATTCCGTCCGGGAGTTGTGCCGCAGGTGCGGGATTCAGCACCGTTGTCACCCCAGCCGCCCTTGCAATTTCCAGGCCACGCACCGCGGCCCGCATCGGCTGTTCCAACTGCGTAACAAACACATCGGCGCTCGCGATCAGATCGCCCTGCCCCTCAACGTCTTTCTCGCTGATCAGTGCTGCCGCACCCGGAGCTATGATAATCGCGTTATCACCTGTGCTTTCCTCGACGAAAATATGCGCAGCACCCGTGTAGCTCTCGCTGAGTTGTTCGACGTGCGGGATGACGCCGGCCCCAGCCCATGTGTCGAGCGCAAGCTTTGCAAAGTCATCCCGTCCAAGCTTGGAAATCATGTGGGTTTCCGCACCCAAGCGCGCAGCGGCTACGGCTTGGTTGGAGCCCTTGCCACCCGGGCCCAGGGCAAATGAATTGCCCAAAATGGTTTCGCCCATTTTAGGCATCCGGTCTGCCCGGTAAGCTGTGTCGGCAACAAAGACCCCGAGAACTACAACCCTGCCCATGATTACGTCTCATCCGGCGGCACAACACCTTTGCGAAAGGCGAAACAACCATAGAACCGACGCTCTCCGGTTTGGATCACCGCGTAGGCCTTCTTGGCCCGATCATAGAATGCAAACCGCTCTATCCCAATCATCTTCGGCCCATGGGCAGCATCCACCTCGGCCTGCATCTCTTCCATAACGGGCAGTATCGTTGCGGGTTCATCCACCACTTCCATACGCGCGGCAGCGTCGTCCACGAATGTGTCGATCGGGTAGACCGACAAAACCGCCCGCGCAACTTCTGCGGCGGGCCGGTCGATGCGCAACACTTCGCCAAGCACCGTTTCCCGCGCCACGCTGTCAGACGGAAAGTTCGTGTCGGCGATAATCAGATCATCCCCATGCCCCATTGCCCGCAGCGCATAAAGCACATCAGCGTTCAAAATAGGGTCGATACCTTTGAGCATGTGGCTCTCCTCCTGCCATTGTTATCTGAGCCTTTCGCCGCTCTGAGCGTCGAAAAAATGCACATGCGCCGGATCTGGCTGCAAGTGAATGGTTTCGCCTGACTTGAACGCGTGGCGCTCGCGGAAAACGGCCGTCACATCCTGACCTTCAAACTTTAGAAACACCATTGTCTCGGAACCCGTCGGCTCAACCACCTTGACCTCCATGGGCAGGCCATCTTCCGCAAGGATCAGATGCTCGGGACGCACACCGAGCTTCACCTTGCCGCTGCCGCTTGGGCCATCAAACAGCTTGTCGGCGATCCGAATTTTCCCATCTCCCATTTCGGCAGACAGCAGGTTCATTGATGGCGCACCAATGAAGGTTGCGACGAATTCATTTGCCGGGTTGTCGTAAAGATCGAGCGGGGTACCCACCTGCTCGATCCTGCCGTCCTGCATCACCACGATCCGGTCGGCGAGGGTCATCGCCTCGATCTGATCATGGGTCACAAAGACAGTCGTCGTCTTCAGGCGCTGGTGCAATTCCTTGATTTCTGTTCGCATCTGGATGCGCAGTTTGGCATCAAGATTCGACAGCGGTTCATCAAACAGAAACACCTGTGGGTCGCGCACAATTGCCCGCCCCATCGCAACCCGTTGCCGTTGGCCGCCAGACAGGTGGCGCGGTTTACGGTCGAGATACTCCGTCAAACTCAGGATCTCCGCCGCTTCTGCCACGCGCCGGGTGATCTCTGCCTTGTCGACATTTGCGACCTTCAGGGCAAAGCCCATGTTCTCTGCCACCGATTTGTGCGGATAAAGCGCATAGGTCTGGAACACCATCGCGATATCGCGCTTGGATGGGGGCAAGTTGTTCACGACGCGGTCTCCGATGGCGATCGTACCGCCATTGATCGGCTCCAGCCCCGCGATCATCCGCAGCAGCGTGGACTTGCCGCATCCCGACGGGCCGACAAGCGCTACAAATTCGCCCTCTTCAATGGTGACGTTCAGCCCATGGATCACCTCAACAGCACCGTAGGATTTGCGGATGTCCTGTATCTTCACGTCTGCCATTCGGCGTGTTCTCCCCTGCCCCGGATCTTGATGCTAGACAAAGGCCTCCAACCTGTCCACGCCATCAGGCGGCTTTTGTTGACTCAACGTCAATATCGCTCATACTCCACTTTACGTGAGGGGGCTGAGAGCGCAACTAACTCAAAATACTAAAAAAATTTAGCGTCCGCCATATACTCACCTGAAATAACTATTGCTGTCTTGGGAGGAAGCACGTGAAAGTTGAACTCTATAATTACATAAGAGCCGCTCAGAAAATGAGCCGTCGCCAGATGCTGAAAGGCACAGCCGCGCTTGGTGCAGCGGCGATGATACCGAAGGCCGCAATGGCAGACGGCCACAGTAATGTGCGTGCTGAAATTCTGAAAATTCCGGGCGTTGGCGCCGGTTCACCAACCGATAGCGATTGGCAAAAAGTGGGCGAGATGTGCCTTGGTGCGACCAGGGAAAACGTTGCCGAGGGGGAATTCGAAGGCGTTGAACTGACTTTTATGGGGCTCAATAACCAAAACCTGCACAACTTCCTGTTTCGCGGTTTCCTGAAGCCGTGGGAGGCCTACACCGGGGCCAAGATCAACTGGATCGACCTTGCGCAGGCCGATTACAACGCGCGTCTGCAACAGTCGATTGCGACCGGCACCGTGGATTTCGACATCATCGAAATGGGTGCGCCATTCGAGGGTGACGTGCTTGGCAAGGGCCTCGCCTCCGAAATGCCCGACTGGGTCAAAGACCAGATCGACATGGACGACTATGTGGACTACCTCAAGGCGCCTGTCGGCACATGGGATGGCAAGACATACCGTGTCTCCATCGACGGAGATTGCCACAGCTTCGCCTATCGCAAGGATTACTTTGGCGAAGGCGGCATTGGCGGTGCCGAGGTTCCAACCACATGGCAGGAAATCAACCAGGTTTCCAAGGATCTGATAGGCAAGGAAGATCCGCTTACCGGGTTGCCCGCGCACGGATATCTGGATCCGCTGAAGGGTTGGGGCGGCTTTGGCTTCTACTTCCTCGAAAACCGCGCATCCGCATACGCCAAACACCCCAACAGCCCTGCGTGGCTGTTCGAGCCTGAGACCATGAAACCCATGGTAAACAACCCGGCATGGGTGCAGGCGATCCAGGATGTGATGGATCTGATCGAGGCGGGGGCATACCCCACCGATCAGATAAACGCGGACCCTGGCACAACAGCCTTCCAGCAGTTCCTGGCGGGAACGGGTTCCATGCTGATGTGGTGGGGCGATGTGGGTTCATCCGCGCGCACATCGGATACGTCCGTCGTGGGTGATGTGGTGGGCTTCGGCGTGAACCCCGCATCAGACCGCGTCTACAACGCGCAGACAAGCGCGTGGGAGGAAACCCGTAATGAGGCCCCCAACATGGCCTATATCGGCTGGGGCGTTTACGTTATGGCCACGGTTGAAGGCGACGAGAAAAAGAAGAAGGCAGCATGGTCTGCGGCTGCCCATCTGGGCGGCAAGGATCTGTCCCTCTGGGCATCCGCCTACCCGTCCGGTTTCCAGCCCTACCGCAACTCGCACTTCCAGTTTGAGGAGTGGGAAGAAGCAGGTTACGACCGTGCCTATGTCGAGGATTACCTCGGCTCCAACGCCGACAGCTACAACCACCCCAACGCCGCGATCGAGCCGCGCATTCCCGGCATCTTCCAATACTATTCGGTTGCAGAAGACGAGTTGGCCAAGGGCTATGCGGGTCAGTATGGCTCCGCTCAGGAAACCGCAGACGCAATTGCGGCAGCCTGGGAGAAGATCACGGACCAGATCGGGCGCGACAGTCAGATTGCTGTCTATAAGGCGTCACTGGGCATGTAGTCCAACCACAGGAACACCAAACGGGCCGCGCGCTGTGCGGCCCGTTTTTATGCAGATTAGAGACCCCGAGTAGGCGCTTGCAGTATTCCCCGCAGTTCACAGATCAAATCCCGCGTGCGCTCTCATGAGCAGTGAGGGCGACCTTCTTCACACGGTAACCGCCGACGATATTTCTGATGGCCGCAAGCGCTTGGGCAAGGCAATGGTCTGGGGCTCGGCAACCTTGGTGGCCGTCCTCGCACTATGGCAAATGGCGTTCGAGACCGGCCGCGTGGCGGCCGGTTTCGACACATGGCGCCCCATTCTTTACGCCTACATACTCTGGGCGATAGCGCTTTGCGCCGCGCAGGTTATCGTTAATGGTGAAAAGGGTAAGCGCACGCTCTTTGTTCTGCCCGCAGCGCTCTTCGTGATCAGTCTTGTGGTCTTCCCGCTCCTCTTCGCGCTCTACATCTCGTTCACCGATTGGAACCTGGCATCTCCCAACGGGCCGCAACCCAATGGTTGGGATAACATGCGGGAAATGTGGAATGATGGCTTCTACTGGAATGCCCTGAAAAACATGATGTACTACGTGCTGGCCGTCAGCGTGGAATATGTAATCGCTTTCGGTCTTGCTCTGCTTTTGAACGCCCAGATACGCGCCCGCAAGTTCTTCCGGGTGGTCTTTCTGCTTCCTCTCATGCTCAGCCCGGTCGCCGTATCATGGATGATCGGCAAGTCCATGCTGGAGGTTCGCTTCGGCCCGATCTCCCGCGTTATTCGCGAATTTGGTGGTGAGCCGAGCTTCTTCGGCACGCCCGAAATCGCCCGCTTCATGATCATGGCAATGGATGCATGGACATTCATCCCCTTCATGATGATCATGCTTCTCGCCGGTCTGCAGGCGCTGCCAAAGGAGATACTCGAGGCGTCCCGGGTCGATGGCGCATCAGGGTGGCAGAGCTTCAAGGAAGTCATTTTTCCCTTGATGCTGCCGGTCTCGGTCACCGCTGTTGTCATCCGCATCATCTTCAAGCTCAAGCTCGCCGATATCATCATCAACGTCACATCTGGCGGGCCGGGCGGCGCAACGGATAGCGTCACCAGTTTCATCTTCCGTGAATACCGAGACCGATCAAATGTGGGCTACGGCACCCTCCTTGCAATGGTCTATCTGGTGCTGATCGTGATCTTTATAACGCTGCTTCTCAAACTGGTCAGCCGATGGATGGAGCGCCCCGCATGAATGCGATTTTCAAGGATCATGAGGCGGATAGCCACGAGAGGACCAAGTGGTGGGCCAGCCGCATCGCGATCTATTCCGCCTTGCTGATCTGGACGGTGATCTGTCTCTTCCCGATCTTCTGGACGATCACCACATCCTTCAAACTTGCGCCGGATGTAATGAAGGGCAATCTCATCCCCTGGGTCGATTTCACACCACGGTGGAAAGGCTGGGAATCGATCGGCATCTCGCCACGCCTGATAGGTGAAATCTCGACAGTCCGCGAAGAGTTTCTCAAGCGGTTCTGGAACAGCACAATCGTCGCCCTCTCGGCCTCTGCGCTGGCCGTGGTCCTTGGCTCTCTGGCCGCTTATGGCTTGTCGCGGTTCAACTACCGGTTCGGGTTCATGCGCAATTCCGATATCTCATTTTTCTTTCTCAGCCAGATGATCCTGCCGCCCGTCGTGTTGGCCCTGCCATTCCTTGTGCTCTACAAATCCCTCGCCCTGCTCGACAGCCGCATCGGCCTGATCCTGCTCTATACGCTCATGGTATTGCCCATCGTCATCTGGATCATGCGCGATCAGTTTCAGGGCATCCCGGTTGAGCTTGAAGAGGCAGCCCTTGTCGATGGGCTGGGCATCTGGGGCGCATTTTTGCAAATAGTTCTGCCGATCGCCCTGCCCGGCATGGTCGCGGCTTTCATCCTCTCTCTGGTATTGTGCTGGAACGAATACTTCTTTGCTGCCCTTTTGACAGCCACGAACGCCACGACTCTGCCCGTGATGGTCGCCTCGCAAACCGGATCTCAGGGGATCAACTGGTGGTCGATGGCCGCGCTGTCATCTGCCGCGATCCTGCCGCTGGTTGTCGTCGCCATCTTCCTTGAGAAATACATCATCAAGGGCATGGCGGCGGGCGCGGTTAAATAAGCTGATCCGCATCCCTCGCCGCTCCGATACACGCACGTGTCGATTGCAGCCGCGCTGTTGATCACTCATTTCCGATTTCTTCCGCGATGTCCTTTGTTTGCTCATACAGCCTGCGAAACAGCGTGAAGGCCTTGTCATAGACGGGTTGGGGTACTGCCCTGATGGTCCGTTCTGCCGGGTTCCATTCTGCGATATCCGAACGTTCAACCAATCCGACGGCATGGGCTGCCAAAAAGGCGTCACCATAGCTGGCCCCCACTGTCTTCTCGCACACCACCTGATCAATCCCCGTGATATCCGATGTGGCCTGCAACCAAAGCGCATTCTGTGTGCCACCCCCAACCGCGAGCAAACGCGATGGAGCTTGCCCAAGCGCGGTGAACGTGTCGGTCACATGCCGTGTGCCGTAGGCAATGCCCTCGATCAAAGCGCGATACATATCCCCGCGCGTATGCGTCAGGTTCAGGCCGAAGATTGCCCCCTTGGCCTGCGTATCGTGGATCGGCGTCCGCTCGCCCGAAAAATAGGGCAGCATCAAAAGGCCGTTCGCTCCGGGCGGCGAGGTGCTGGCCTCTTGGGCCAAAAGCGCAAACGCTTCGGCCGGATCCAGATCGCGGGCCAATTGGTCGCGAAACCAGTGGGTCAGCGTCCCCGACGTCGCAAGGCCGGCCATGGAGGCGTGCTCGCCCGCGAACAGCCACGGCGCGTACCAGATACGCGGGTCCGACACCTGCGTCTGTGCGCGCAGGATGATAAAGATGGTGGAGCCATACATCATCATCATGTCACCCGGCTGATCCACGCCAACCGAAAGCGCCTCTGCCGCAGCATCAATGGTGCCAGCCGTTACCGGAGTGCCAATCGCCAGTCCGGTTTCCGCTGCCGCCTTTTCCGTGATAGTCCCCGCGATTTCATTCGACCAGAGCAAGCGCGGCAATTTGTTCAGCGCAACGATATCATCAGCCAGATCATCCACCCAGTCCTGGCGCGCAACGTCATAAAGCGGCGAAAAATTCGCCGCCGTATAGTGGTCGATCACCACCTCGCCGGTCAGGCGCTGCACCAGAAAGCTGGTGGAGGTCAGGATATGCGCTGTTCTGGCATAAAGCTCAGGCCGATGGCGCTTGAGCCAGAGGATTTTCGGGCCCACCGATTGCGAGGTGAGCGCGTTGCCGCAGCGTGCGATGATGGTGGCCTCCCCGATGCGGTCAGTCAGCTCTTGCACTTCCGCCTCGGCCCGCCCGTCAACACCGTAAAGTACACCGTTCATCAGAGGTGCGCCGTCTCCATCCACCGGCAGCATGCAGGGGCCAATGGCGCTACAGGCAACCGCCTTGATCTCCCTCGGGTCCAAACCGCTGCTCTGCATCAGCGCCTTGCACACATAAACGAAATCGCCCCACCAATCCTCTTCCGGCCGATGCTCCGCCCAGCCAGGCTGCGGAACCAGCATCTTGTGATCCCGCGCGGCCTGCGCGTGGATCGCTCCATCTTCGTCAACCAGAACGCCCTTCGTCTGATACGTCCCGATATCAATGCCCAGCGTGAACGCCATCAGACGTAACCGTCCCTGTCGAGCGAGAAATCCGGCCCGATGCTGGCAAGTGCTGCATCCAGCAGTTTGGTCAACGAAACCAGATCATTCAGATCACACATCTCCCGCGCTGAGTGCGAGTACCGCATGGGAAAGCCCATATCGATGGAGGCAACACCCTCGCCGACCAGTTGCACGTAAGACAGATCCGTCAGGATCCCGACCTGCGCGCTGCGTTGTAGGGGAACCTTTGCCGCCGCCGCCGCTTTCTCGAAAAGATCGACCATCGCGGGATGCGGGATCACCCCATTAAGCGTGCCGCGTCCGTGAAATGAGTAAAGGCTCATACCCGGGCCGCCGCCCAGCACAACGTCTCCCCGCGCCGCCATATCCGGCGTGTCCGTGGCCAGCATCAGATCAAGCTGAATCGCGATATCCGGTTTCAGTTTTCGCGCCAAAGGCAGTGCTCCGCGCAGGTTGAATTCTTCCTGTACCGTAAAGGCCAGATCAACCGGCGGCCCACCTTTGCGAGCAGCGAGAAGCCGCGCCATTTCCAGCAAGACGGCGCAGCCCGCCCGATCATCGATACTGGTTCCGGTTACCCTGTCCTGCGCCAGCAAGCGGGCGTGCGGTGCATAGACCACCGGCGTGCCGATGCGAATGCCCGCAGCCTCTGCCTCAGCGCCAGAGGAAAAACCGGCATCCACAAAGAGTTCCGCATAAGGCAAAACAGTGTATTTTTCGCCCGGTGTCGTCGCATGATGGCTTTTGTTGGAAATGATACCGGGCACGTCGTGGCCCTCGCGTGTGCAAAGCAGAACCTCCTGTGCCGCCAAGGCGCGTTCCGGCACGCCGCCCAGACGTTCCAGCTGGATAAGCCCGTCCGCCTCGATCCGGCGCACGATGAAGCCCAGCTGATCCATATGCGCAAAGAGCATCACACGCGGGCCCGCGCCAGGGAAATGCGCCGTCAGATTGCCAAGCCTGTCAGATGAACTCTCTATCCCCTGCAGCGCCAGACGCTCTCTCAGCGCGTGTCGAACCCGATCTTCGTGGCCGGACAGGCCCGGCACCACCATCAGATCCATCAGATCGCGCTTGATCCGGTCCTTCATGCCCGCACCTTTCGCACACGCACCATGAAATCCCGGGCGCGGTCCGGGTCGATGGGGTTCCAGGTATCCCCGTCCACCTTCAGCGAAGAGCCGACGATGCACCCATCTGCCACCGCCAGAACATCCGAGACCGTATCGTGTTTCACGCCCGTATTTGCTAAAACAGCCATATCAGGCAGCACAGCCTTCACGGCCTCAAGGTCAGACATTGCTGCAGCCTCACCCGTGATCTGGCCCGACACCAAAACAGCATCGGGGATCGACGAAAAAACGGCACTCCGGGCACGATCCGGCAAGGAACGTTGGTCCAGCGAATGCGCGAATTCCGCAGAAATATTGTAAAGCATCGCCATATCGGAACGCCCCAATCGGTCGCGGTAGCGCATCGCCCGGCCCGCATCCGGTGTCCAGGCGCCCATATCCGAAGCATAGGCGCCCGTGAAAATCTCGCGCACGAAGGCCGCTCCTGTCGCGGCCCCCAAAGCCACGCTCGACATCGGATCCCACAGAACATTCACACCGAAGGGCACGGTCATCTCAGCCTTCAATGCGCCAATGATCGCAGCCATCGTTGCGGTCGAGGCCGTATCCACATCAAATTCGTAAGGACGATCATTTTCATTGCCAAACATGACCGCATCAAAACCGGCCTCCTGAAGCGCTAAAAGGTCTGCACGCGCACCACCCAGCAAATCGAAACCAGGATCGAAAAGCGGCGTTCCCGGAAGTGCGCCAATATGCACCATTCCGATCACCGGCTTGGTTTCTCCGAATATCCGTTTGAAATTCAACGTCATTATCTGCTCCCTACCTTGCAAACCTATGTCCGGCGATCTGTTCAAGCAAAGGGAATTTGGAGTAAGCCTGAGGGGGACCGGAGGAGGGCACCAGAATGACTTTGAAGACACGCCACTGGGACAGGCTTGGCAATGGCGGGCTGACCTTTACGGAATTGGGCTTTGGAACAGCGCCCTTGGGCAATCTCTACAAGGCCATATCAGATGCCGAGGCCCGCGCGACGCTCGATGCCGCATGGGCGGGCGGGGTTCGGTATTTTGATACGGCGCCGCTCTACGGCCTTGGCTTGTCGGAGACGCGGCTGAACCCGTTCCTGCGCGACAAACCGCGCGATGAGTATGTGCTGTCCACCAAGGTCGGCCGTCTGATCCAGGCATGCGCGGCCGAGCATCGCGCGGGCATCGGCAAGTGGTTCGACGTGCCACAACGGCGCGAGCAGTTTGACTACAGCTATGATGGCGTCATGCGGTCGTTCGAGCACTCCTTCTCGCGTCTCGGTGTGGATCGGATCGACATTCTCTATGTCCACGATCTCTGCGCCTTTACCCACGGTTCCAAGGAGGCCTCGGATATCCGCATCGATGAGTTTTTCGGCGCGCGCGGCTATGACGCGATGATTTCGCTGCGCGATCAGGGCCTGATCAGGGCAATCGGTGGCGGGGTGAATGAATGGGAAGTCTGTCAAAAACTGGCCGAGCGTGGCGATTTTGATCTGTTTCTGCTAGCAGGCCGCTACACACTGCTGGAACAGGCGGCCCTTGATAGCTTCCTGCCGCTCTGTGAGGCGCGGGGGATCGGGATTGTGACGGGCGGCCCTTATAACTCCGGCATTCTAGCAACGGGTGCGCGGCCCGGCGCTTTCTACAATTACGATCCCGCTCCGCAAGATGTGTTGGACCGGGTGAACGCCATCGAAGCCGTCTGCAAGGATCATGATGTGCGCATGGTCGATGCCGCCTTCCAGTTCCCACTGCTGCATCCTGCTCATGTGTCCGTGATCCCCGGCGGGCAAGGCGTCAGCGAGATGGAGGGCAATCTGATGGCTGCGCAAGCTGATATCCCGCCCGCCCTCTGGTCCGACCTCAAGGCCAAGGGGCTGATGCGTCAGGATGCACCAACCTGAGGAGCAAGGCATGAAAATCGACGCCCATCAGCATTTTTGGCAACCACGGCGCGGAGACTATGACTGGATGCCAAAGGACAATCCGCTTCTGAACCGGGCCTATGCACCGTCAGATCTGGCCGCACATCTGGAGCAATCGGGCATCGCGGGTACAGTGCTGGTTCAGGCTGCAGCCACAGTGCACGAAACAGAATACATGCTTGGGCTGGCAGACGCGACGCCCTTCATCAAGGGGGTCGTGGGCTGGATTGATTTTGAGGACCAAGGCAACCTGGCGCATCTGACAAGACTTGCGGAACATCCAAAGTTTCTGGGTGTACGCCCGATGATCCAGGATATCCCGGATGCCAAATGGATGCTGCGCGACGATATCCAATGGGCCTACCGGGCGATCATCGACCTTGATCTAAGCTTTGATGCCCTGGGCTTTCCCCGGCATCTGTCTTATTTCGCCACGCTGATGGCGCGCTACCCCGAGATGCGGGTCGTGTACGACCACTGCATGAAACCACAGATCCGCGATCAACGCGCCGGGAAGAATGCGTTCTCGGAGTGGGCGGACGGTATGTCGAAACTGGCAGAAGAAACAACTGGCTGCTGCAAGTTCTCCGGGTTGGTAACAGAAGCCGATGCCGGTTGGACAATCGAGGATCTCCGCCCCTTTGCCCAGCACGTCATTACTGCATTCGGGCCGGATCGGGTGATGTGGGGATCCGATTGGCCGGTGTGCCGACTGGGGGCCGAATACACGCACTGGCTTGAAACCGCTCAGATGCTTACCCTCGATCTAAGCGCCGATGCGCGCGCAAAGATATTCGGCGGCACGGCTGCACATTTCTACCGCTTGTCGTAACGTCTCGCGAAATCCGCCACAGTCTGAGGGTTCAACCCCGCGCGGTCCGATAACCGCGAAGATACATGCAGCGCCGCGGCAGCCTGCGCAAACGCGATGCCGTCCTCAATACTTCCGCCCGCCGAAACCTGCGCAGCAAGCGCACCAACAAAAATATCCCCCGCACCGTGGGTGGAAACCACATCCACTTTGTATCCACCATAGACCTTGCCCCGATACGAAACCCCCTCGCCTCCCAGCGTTGTCAGCGTTTCACCAGATGCGAGGATATCCGAATAATAACCCGCCTCCACACGGTTCACGATCAGCAAATCCACGGCGGCAGCCAATGCCTCAGGCAACCTGCGGGCAGGCGCTGCGTTAAGCCAAACCTGCGCTCCTGCCCGCCTTGCCCTTTGTGCAACGGCCAGATTGACCGCTTCGGGAATTTCGTTCTGCAACAGCACAATCGCACATCCATGGGGAATGACGATCGCGTCTCCGGCGATGTTCAGATTGGCCGCCGACACAATAACGGCCCCGTAATCTCCGTTGGCATTTACAATCGCAGCGCTCATGCCGCTCGGCCCGGGATCAAGCTGAAGCTGCATGATGTCCACCCGGCTGGCCGCAAGTGCACTCCGGATCATATCGCCAAAGCTGTCACTGCCGGCACGGCCCGCAAAGTGAACGTTGCCGCCCATCCGTGCGGCCGCAATCGCCTGATTGCCGCCCTTTCCACCAAAGACGTAACTGACACGGCTCCCCGTAACCGTTTCGTCCAAGGCTGGCAGATGAGGGGCATCCACAACAACATCCAGATGCAATGAGCCCGCAACCAGAATGGTCACGCCAGCATCGCCGCTTGAACCAAGCGCATCGCCATCGGCGCGTCTTGCCGCGCGATGGCAGCCTGCAAATCGGGGTCGGTTGTCAGTCTTGCCGCTGTCGCGCGCAGCCGCTCCACAACCTCGATGTTGGTGCGCGCTTCTTCTACGGGATCAAGGCCGGAATGGTCAGGGAACGTATCAAAATAGATCGCCCCGCCATAGCCGATGCGCTCCAGCTCAACCAGCAGCTCCACAGTCTGGATGGGATGCACTGCCCCAACCATCAAACCATTGTCCCACTTGCCATATCCGTCGTTCAGATGAACGCCCAGAATGCGGGAATGCCGGGCGATGAGGGCTGCGGCGAAGGCGGGCATTTCATCAGCATAGAGCACATGGGCAAAATCCAGCGTAACACCGGTGTTGTCGCGCCCGATTTCCCTGATCGCCAAAAGCGTGGTCGCCGCATCCGGCATCAAGGCAAAGGCACGCGGCTCGTTGGGCTTGTATTCCAGCGCGATGTCGATCTGGGGATTGTGGTCAGCAACCTCGGCCATCGCCTCAATCGTATGGCCCCAAGCGCGCGCATAGTCCATCTGGAAGGAATAATCGAAACCATCCTGCCCCATCCAAAGGGTCATCAGCTTGCCGCCCATCTCCGCCAAAACATCCAGCCCGCGCTTGGTTTCCTCGATTGCGGCCCGCCGAACCTGCGCGTCCGGGTGGGTGAACGCCCCAAGCTTGTAGCCGGGATCAGTATAATAGCGCATCGCCATGCCGTTCAGGGTCATGCCGTTGTCGTTCAACGCCAATGCAAGTTCCGCCGGGCTGTCCTCCAGGAAATGATCGGGGTAATTGAGATCGGCGGCGGTCAGCCCCGCTGTTGCGGCGCGAGACAGGAGATCCGATGTCGTAACTGAGTTCTTGCCCGGCCAATACTCGGCACCGCCGATTTTGAAAGCATTGAGACGGGCGGCGTATAGCGGGCGAGTGGTTCCATTCATGCCCGAAACCTAACGGCCAGACTGTCCTGAACGCAATCATGGAAGTCACGCATCGGCCCACAATTTGGGTTTCTCGCCCCCCGGGCCAGAACTGCCACCAATCCCGCTATCCGAGATACAGCAAATTCGCATTGCCTCGCTGCGGCCTCGCCGGTTACTCAAGCAAACGGCCATCGCGCTGATAATCTCTATACTCAAATTGCTGCGGACAAGGGAAATCTGGAATGTGCCACGATCTACCGAGGGCGGGGTCAATATGTGCGGCAGATTGCAAGCGCATCGTATCGCATACTTGCCAGTCTCGCGGTACACTTCCCTTATCCTTGAGCCGATGAGGAAGCCAATGACCCACGATTTCCTGACACATATCAGCGAAAGCCTCTCTCACATCCGCGAAGAGGGGCTGTTCAAGGCCGAGCGCCCCATCGGCTCGTCACAGGGGGCGAAAGTGTCTGTTGACGGGCGCGAGATGATCAATCTCTGTGCCAATAACTACCTTGGCCTGGCCAACCACCCCGATCTTGTCGCTGCGGCCAGACAATCGCTTGTTGAAGACGGATACGGGATGGCGTCCGTACGGTTCATTTGCGGAACTCACACGATCCACCGCGCGCTGGAAGAGCGGCTCGCCGCCTTTCTCGAAAAAGATGATGCCATCCTCTTCGCCGCTTGTTTTGATGCGAACGGCGGGCTGTTCGAGCCACTGTTGGGGCCCGAGGATGCGGTCGTGTCGGATGCTTTGAACCATGCCTCAATCATAGACGGTATTCGCCTCTGCAAGGCGCGGCGTTATCGCTATGCAAATTCCGATATGGCTGATCTGGAGGTGCAGCTTCAGGCCGCAAAGTCGGATGGCGCGCGCCATATCATGATCGCAACGGATGGCGTGTTCTCGATGGATGGATATCTGGCAAAACTCGACCAGATCACAGTGATTGCCAGGCGGTATGGCGCGGTTGTTATGGTCGATGATTGCCATGGCACGGGCTTTATGGGGCCGCAGGGGCGCGGTACGCCGCATCATTTCGGGGTTGCCGACCGGATAGATATCCTGACGGGTACACTCGGAAAGGCTCTGGGCGGTGCGATTGGCGGCTATGTCGCCGGTCCGCAGGCCGTGATCGACATGCTGCGCCAACGTTCCCGCCCCTACCTCTTTTCCAACGCGCTGCCGCCCGCCGTTTGTGCAGCCTCGATAGAGGCACTGCGATTGGTAGAAAGCGGAGATGATCTGCGGTTGCGGCTCTTTGAGAACGCGGCTTATTGGCGTGCGGGGCTGTCTGCATTGGGCTTTGATCTTTTGCCGGGCGAGCATCCGATCATCCCGGTGATGCTGGGCGATGCGAAATTGGCGCAGGATATGGCCGCGCGTCTCTTTGAGCGCGGAATATATGTCTCAGGGTTCTTCTTTCCGGTGGTGCCGAAGGGGGCCGCGCGGATCCGGACGCAAATGAATGCTGCGCTGAGCCGCGATGATCTGGATCAGGCTCTGGAGGCCTTCGCGCAGACAGGCCGGGCATGCGGAGCGATCACATGACGATGAAGGCACTTGTAAAGGCAAAGCCCGCCGAAGGGCTCTGGATGCAGGATGTCCCGGTGCCCGAGATCAAACCCGACGAGGTGTTGATCCGGGTTCGGAAAACAGGAATTTGCGGTACTGATATCCACATCTGGAAATGGGATGATTGGGCGCGGCGGACGGTGCCCGTCCCGCTTGTTGTCGGGCATGAATTCGCCGGTGAAATCGTGGAACTGGGCAACGCGGTGAAAGATCTGAAGCTGGGCCAGCGATGTTCCGGCGAGGGCCACTTGATCGGCCAGCACTCGCGGCAGGTCCGGGCGGGCAAGTTCCACCTCGACCCTGAGACACGTGGCATCGGCGTGAACGAGGCAGGAGCTTTTGCCGAGTATCTGGCCCTGCCCGGCTTCAATGTCGTGCCACTGCCCGATGCCATCCAAGACGATATCGGCGCTATCCTCGATCCCTTGGGCAATGCAGTTCACACGGCTTTATCGTTCGAACTGGTGGGCGAAGATGTGTTGATCACCGGTGCCGGGCCGATCGGCATAATGGCCGCAGCAGTCGCGCGCCATGTGGGTGCCCGCCACGTTGTCATCACGGATATCAACCGCGACAGGCTGGCACTCGCCGCCGAAGTCGCCGACGTTCGCCCGGTCAACGTCGGCGAAGAGAGCCTGCGCGACGTCATTGCAGAACTCGGCATGAAAGAGGGCTTCGACGTCGGGCTTGAGATGTCGGGCAATCAGACAGCGCTTGACCAGATGGTCGAGACGCTGGTCATGGGCGGGCGCATCGCGATGCTTGGCATCCCGCCCGGCAAATCGCCCGTGGATTGGTCGCGCATCGTCTTCAAGGCAATCACAATCAAAGGTGTCTATGGGCGCGAGATTTTTGAAACCTGGTACAAGATGATCGCGATGCTCGAAAACGGGCTCGATGTGAGCCGTGTCATAACGCATCGCTTCCCTGCAGCTGATTATGAGGCTGGCTTTGCAGCCATGCTCAGTGGTTCGAGCGGGAAAGTCGTCCTCGATTGGACGTGACATTGCGGAGCCAGTCTTCCCCGTTTTCGGATCAGTCACACACCACATGAACCGCACAATTTGAATGCCGCACAACCCGAGCGGGGTTCGGCCCGATCAGATACTCCGAGAGCGAAAGCCTGTATGCCGGCTCGAACCAGTTGAGATGGAAGGGGTCTCAATCGCAGCCGGTTTTCCCCCGTAGCTGCTTGCCGGAATGCGGGTCTGGCGCAGCTGCGGGACCCGCACGAGGTTGTTGCCGCTATCGCCGTCGCGGCCATCGTTCCGGGAGAATGCGCGAACCGGCCGGGGAACGGCCCGCGCATCCACCCGAGCAAACAATTTGCGGCAATGACAGATTCGTTTGTGGTGGCACTCGCCACGAGGTTGAGAGCGCGAACGTTGGAATGTGTGTCGCCCCAAAGGCCCTCGCAAAAATGGTTAATGCACGTTAAGATTGTTTAACAAGCCATAAATTAGACAAAAAGACATGTGTTTATCGATTTAGCATTTTTGGCTTTGTGATGGGCCACATATCCTGCTTACTTAAACCAAACGACACTGGAGATCCCCTGATGAAGGCATTGATTTTTGGTTGTGTAGTGGCCGTTCTTGGCTCGGTATCTTTCGCTCAAGGCAATGAAATTAAGCTCGCGCACTTCATGTCTCCGCAGCATCCGATGGATCGATTTATTATGCGGCCCCTCGCCGAAAAGTATAACGCCGTGATGGAGGAAAGCTCCGTTATAAAGATCTATCCGGCTGGAGAATTGGGCAAGGGTCCGACACAGCAATTCAAACGTGCGGTGACCGGCGAGACGGATATTTCGTTCGGTATTCCGGGTTACACCCAAAACCTCTTCCCTGTGATGACGATGTTCGAACTGCCGGGCCTTTATACGGATCCGGTGACTGCAACGACTGCGATGTGGGACAGCATCGATTTTGTGCAGCAGGATTACTCACGCGTGAAAATGCTGGCAACATGGGCAAACAACCCAACAATCCTGATCACCCGCGACAGGCCGGTGCGCAACATCGCGGATCTGCGCGGCATGAAGGTGCGGGTGGCCAATCCGACTACGGCAAAGATTATCAAGGATTGGGGAGGCATCCCCATCACACTACCCGCAAACGAGGTCTATCAGGCCATGAGTACGGGCGTTGTCGATGCGACCTATATTGGGGCGTCCGCAATCCTGTCATTCAAGCTCTATGAAGTTGCGAACTTTGCAACTGTGAACATCCCGGGTTCGATCTCATCCTTCTATCTGGTGATGAACCAGGGCAAGTGGGACGGGCTTTCGGATGATGAACGCCGTGAGCTTGAGGCTCTGACAGGACGCGAACTCAGTATCTCCGCTGCAAATGCCTATAAACGCGTTGGCCAGAAGGCTCTGAGCACAGCTTCCGAGAATGGCGTTCAGATCGTCGAGCTTACACCCTTTCAGCTCGCGGCGTTCGAAGAACGCTTTCCTTATGCGCAAACGGGAAACTGAAGTGACAATCGCACAAACATCCCGGCTTCGCAGCATGGCAGGTGATCTGGCATGATACGCGCCTGCGCAAACCTCGGCTTCGGCCTTCTCGTTCTGATCGGCGGGGTGAGCGTTGTAGCGATGATGGGCATTTCAATGAGCGATGCCGTGCTGCGCCAGTTTGATTTGCCGGTTCTTGGCGCCAGCGAGTTGTCCGAGGCCCTGATGGTTGTGGTGGTAAGCTGCGCCCTGCCCGTCTCGATCCTCAGCGGCAAGGCAATCTCGATCGACATGCTGGTCAAGCGGATGCCGAAACACGCGGCTCAAGGCGTAACTGTTGCCGGTGTGATCGCGGCCGTGGCGATACTTGGGTATTTTGCCTACCGAAACTACCTTGCCGGTTTCGAGGCGGAGGATTTCGGCGAGGCATCGGTCTTGCTTCAGATCCCCTATGGCCCCTTCTATTTTGCGATCGGCATTGGCGCGGCACTTGCAGCACTGGCCGTAGCGTTCGAGGCGGCCTTTGGCTCTATCAACAGCTCAGCCAAAGCGCCTTCGGCGGAAACCAACGCGCCGCTGAACCTTACATCAGAGACGATATCCCCCCCACCTTCGAAACCGGAACGGATGGATGGCAGCTGAAACAATCGGTATTCTCGGATTTGCTGGATTACTTTCGCTCATTGCGCTCAGGGTTCCTGTAGGCATTTCAATGCTGATTGTCGGCTTTGTCGGCTACGGGGTCCTGAATTCCTTCACCGTCGCGTCCTACTCGATGACAGGCCAGAGCTTCGAGATCATCTCGAACTACAGTCTCAGCGTGCTGCCCCTCTTCATTCTGATGGGAAATCTCTCCACCGTCGGGGGGCTGAGCCGCGATCTCTATGATGCTGCCCAAGCCCTGATTGGTCACAGGCGCGGCGGTCTGGCGGGCGCGACCGTTGTGGGCTGTGCAGGGTTTGCGGCCCTCAGCGGTTCTTCCATTGCGTCGGCCGTCACAATGGGGCGGGTCGCTTATCCGCAAATGCACCGTTACGGCTACGGCCCCCGCCTCTCCACCGGCTGCATTGCCGCCGGAGGCACGCTCGGCATTCTGATCCCGCCCTCAACCGGCTTTGTTCTCTTCGCGATCCTCACGGAGGAAAGCATCGGGCAACTCTTCATTGCCGGTGTACTGCCCGGCCTTTTGTTGACCGGCCTCTTTCTGGTAACCGTGCAACTGATATCTGCCGTCCGGCCGGATGAGAGCCCGCGCGGAGACCGGATGACGGGCAGCGAGCGACGTCGGGCCATGCTTAAGGCAGTACCGATAACGGCGATGATCGGCCTCACCATTGGGGGTATCTATTCCGGACTCTTCACACCCGTTGAAGCGGCGGGGGTCGGTTCCTTCCTTGCGTTGGTTTTTGCGGTCCTGCGCAGAACGCTGAACTGGGCGTCCATCAAGCTGGTGCTTTCCGAAACACTGCAGACAACCGGGCTCTGCTTTCTGATATTGATCGGCGCCAGCGTCTTCTCGCCTTTTGTGTCGCTATCTGGTTTGCCCGGGCATGTGTCGGAATGGGTCACCGGGTTGGAAACGGGCCCCTACCTGATCCTCGCGGTGATACTGATCATGTATACCGTGCTCGGCATGGTCATCGAAGGCTTGTCTCTGATGGTCATCACGCTGCCCGTTGTCTTTCCCCTGATCATCCAACTCGGATTCGATCCGATATGGTTCGGCGTGATCATGGTGCTTGTACTGGAGATGGGCCTGATCAGCCCTCCCGTTGGCGTAAACTGCTTTGTTGTCAAAACGGTTGCCGATGATGTCGATCTTGAAACTATTTTTGCAGGTGTAATGCCTTTCTGGGCTGCCATGGCTGTTTGCATATCCATCCTCGTGATGTTCCCGCAAATCGCGCTGGTGCTGCCCGAGGCGATGTTCCGATGAGGATGAGTACCCACAGCCTGATGGTTCCTGCACCACTCAGGCCCTTCGCCCGGGCTTTCCGGGCAAGAGGCGGCAATTCTGCCGGAAACAACTCTGAACTTTCCGAAGGAGGGAACGATCGTGCGCTTGAATAGATTTCTGACGACAGCCGCAGCAATTGCACTCGGGCTTGGGGCTCCGGCACTTGGGCAGATGGTGACGCTTGAATCCTTTGATGGCTCGATCTCTATCCGGGGGCAACTGGTTGAGTTTGATAGCGAAACATACGTGGTGCGCAGCCCCGTGGGTGTGATGACGGTTGATGCACTGGAAATGCGGTGTATCGGCGAAGGCTGCCCCGTTCAGAATAACGAGCCGGAAGCGCTGCGTGTCGCGGGATCCGCTACCGTTATTCAGGATCTTATACCGGCGCTGATCGACGGCTATGCCCAATCGATCGATGCCGGTTCGACAGTTCAACCGGGTGATGGCGGCTCCCAGACCGTTGGCCTCTCAGATGGTGCCGATGCTCCTCTCGTGTCCATCGCATTGAAGGCGTCCAACAGTACGATGGGATTGAATGCAGTCTCTGAGAAGGCCGCCGATATCGCAATCGCAACGCGCCCGGCCCGGCCTGACGAGATGACAAAGATCGCAGGCAATGGAACAGCCGGAGATCGCGAACAGGTCCTCGCGTTGGACGGTATCGTTGTGGTAACGCATCCGGCCAACCCGGTGAGAGCGATTTCAGCCAACGATCTTCCTGCTGTTTTCGCCGGGCAGATAGCCAAATGGTCTGAACTCGGTGGCTATGACGCGGACATCAATCTCTACGTCCGTGGCGAATCTTCAGGCACATACGATGTGTTCAATGAACAGGTCATGCAGCCGGTGAACGCCAAAATTGCCGGAGATGTTGTTGTCCTCGAAAGCGATCAGGCCATTTCTGAGGCGGTTGCGCGTGATCCCTTCGGGATCGGAATAAGCAGCTATTCTGCACGTCGAAATGCTAAAGCGCTTTCAATTCGGGGCGTCTGCGGCGTTCAGACCCCGGTGAATGATTTTACGATCAGAACGGAAGAGTATCCGCTGACACGTCGGATTTTCGCATACAAGAAGGCAGGCGAACTTACCGGTCACGGCGGCCGCCTGCTGGATTTCGCGCTGTCCGATGAAGGGCAGTTCATCGTCGCGGATGCAGGCTTCGTCGATCAGCGGATCACAGCACAGCCGGTGAACGAACAGGGGATCAGAGTGGCATCCGCCGTTATGGATAACGGTTCGGAGGTAAGTTTCCGCGATCTCAAGGACATGATGAGCGATCTGATTGTCGGGGATCGCCTGTCCCTCACATACCGCTTCGATTTCGGCTCCAGTCGGCTCGATAGCCGTGCGGTCGGCGATATCGAGCGTCTTGCAGAGTTGCTGTCCACAGGAAGCTACGAAAACAAGGAGGTGCTGCTCGTGGGCTTCACGGACTCTATCGGAGAAGCGAGCAAGAATAGGGTTCTCAGCCAATCTCGCGCCTCCGTTGTAAGGGACGCCCTCATCAATCAGGCACCCGCTGGAAGCTTGGACAACGTAAGGATCCGCACAGCGGGCTTTGGCGAGGCGTCGCCGCTGGGCTGCAACGAGACGGAAGCTGGCCGCCGCGCAAACCGCCGCGTGGAAGTCTGGGTGAGCGATCTGGTTCGACAGGTGAACTGACCCGACACGCACGGTATCGCACAGCTTGGTATACCGTCGTGTAGCTGCGCCCTCCAGCGCGGCGGTCCACAAAATGGTTCTGCCCGATGAAACAGGGCAGAGCCGTCTCACCCGGGCGACGTCTGATATGGCGTACCCGAGAACGCGTCCGCACCGCCACCAGCCGAAAGCCGTCGCGGATCGATTGATCACCATCGCACCATGGAACTGGTCCTGCAAAAATCTGCGCCGGGCATTACTGGATTTCCGCAGCCCGAAGGCCGGTGCTTGCTTCGAGAATACGAGCAGACACACCTCTAGCCCGCCTGAAACACACTAGCTCTCAAGGGTCAGGGTCACGCGGTCCCCGGCGAACCACGTGCGCCCGTATTCCACCGGGCGCATCTCACCGTCCACATTCACGCCGGTGGAACGCAGCAGCGGATCACCCTCGCGCATCTGCAGGTGCAGCGCCTGCGTGGCATTGGCCCGAACGGCCGTGAGCCGGGTGGAGGCGCGCGTGTAGTCCGGCACCCCCACACAAGCAAGCGCCTCCGTCACACTGCCTGTCTCTTCCAAGGCAATGTCGATCCCCGGCAAGCGCGACAGCGGAAAAACGCTCTCGAAAACCGCAATTGGTCGCCCGTCACTGAAAGACAGACCGTGATGTGCACACAGCGTCTCGCCCTTGGGGATGGCAAGCGCCTCCGCCTCGCCAATTGTGGCAGCGCGCCGCTCGATCTGAAGAATGCGCTTTTCGGGCCTTCGACCGGCAGCCAGCAGGTTTTCATGAAAGCGCACCCGCCTGCCGATGGGATAATCGGTGGGCAGCGCCGCGACAAAGGCCCCTGCCCCGCGCCGGGTGCGCACCAATCCTTCTTCCACCAGCTTGGCCAGCGCATGGCGCACCGTATGTCGGTTAACACCAAACCGCTCCGCCAGAACGGCCTCGGTTGGCAGCTTGTCACCCGGAGCATAGCGCCCTTCCGAGATATCTCCGCGCAGCGCCGTGGCAATTGCGCTCCAAATTGCCGTGCGGCGTGTCTTTGCAGGACTGTTGCTCAAACTTCACAAAACTCCGCGGGAGGAATCCTGACGATCCATCAAGATATGTCTAGTTGTATAATATAGGGCAAGCTTGTCTAGATGAATGACACTGTCAAACGGAGCCGGAGCGGAAGGCTTGGCCATGCCTTGCCGCACCTGCTTGGCAGCAACGGCCAAATCGGACGGTCTTTCTGCGGACAACCGGTTGCAAACCCAGCTACAAACCGTTTTCGACAACAACAAGCTTGGACGGATTGTTGAAGCCTCTGATGGTTCCAACTATCCTGCCCAACTCGACATCATACGCGAGCACTCTGTGGTTGTCTGTATCGGCGATGTACGCAAGCCCTTCGGAAAAATCAAATCCATTGGGGGAATAGAGGGTCGGATCGCTCACCCTGTCATCGCACACGGATGTCGTCCCGAAATACCTGAGGGTCGTCGTGCTGTTCTCATCTTCGTTGATGCTTCGCGGTGAAATGGAGGCATCATTGAACAAGGGATGCTCACACGACAGCAGGATTTCAACCGCTCCCGTTGCGGAGTTCCACTCTGAAAAGCGGTTGGCATGTTCCTCAAGAACCAGGAATTCGGAGGCACCGATTTTCTCAACATGTGTCGGATAGTAGAAATCCCGTGAAGCCAATAACGTGCCATCCGAAATCCTGTGGACGAGTGCCTGATGTCCAAACGTATCCATCAAAATAAGGTTTTCACCGTCCTCCAGAAGATATCGGGAGTTTGAGAATTCCTTGTCGAGCTGGATTGGCTCGAACACTAAGTCTGTATTTCCGTTAGAAGATATCGCAACGCGGCCTAGCCCCGTAAAAGACTGCATGGCGGCTACATAGAGGTGCGTGTCAGATATCGATAAGCCGGATATGGGAAACGATACGGGCCAAAATCCAAGCTCCTGCCCCGTGCCGAAATCCAGCCGCCGAATCTCGGATCTCGGCTCGCCATTGAACGTGAAGTTTGACAACAAAAATAGGTCTCTTCCGTTGGAAAAAACCCGGTTATATCGGCTCTCCAGTTCCACAGACCACACGATGCTCCCTTGCTGAGAGATACGAGAGACCCGTGTTCCAAAATCCTGAGCAACCACAAGATCATGAGATATTTCGCCATTCAGAGTAATCTCCTCGGCAGATCCGTAGTAGATACCGGCGGAGGCTGCTCCGGCAATGTAGCGAGAGCCGCTTGGCGTCATGTCGAAGTGTGCAACGATGCCCTGTCGGATGATCGTGGGTGGGAAGAAGAATGCTCCCAACGCAAGCAATGCGAAAAGGACTGTTGCTGTGCGGAGGAGAAACTATCTGATTTTCATGTACGAAGTCGCTTTCAATTGTTGAAAGACATCGGTTCAAATCCTTCACCGGTCGTCTGAGGCAAAAAACTCCCAAAACAATACCCCCGGCGTTCCTTGTCTATTGTTTTCGTTGCTCTTTGTCCATCGTGCCTACCACCTTCCAGCGCGGTTCCCATGCCAAAATCCATCCATAAACGCGCCCCCTGGATCAAGGCTCGGCGCAAACGCAAATGGGATCGAATAAGAGCCATGCGGAGTGCAGCAAGATTTAGCGCGACCGATCCCGGCGCTGGCGGAATTCCCAAACACCTTTCATTGCAGGAAGGGGCAGGCCCCCATTACATGCATTGTAAATCTTCCACCGGGATCGCATAAATCCTCAAAAGCAAAGAGTGACCATGGGCCAAGCCACCCTCAGCATTGATCTTGATGCTCTTGTCGAGAACTGGAGGGCACTGGATGCGCTCTCCGCGCCGACGGTGGAAACTGCTGCTGTTGTGAAGGCTGATGCCTATGGCCTGGGGATTGCAGCCGTTGGCCCGAAGCTTGCCGAGGCCGGTGCGCGCACGTATTTTGTAGCCCTCGCGGAAGAAGGTGCAGCGCTCCGCGCATCGCTGGGAGAGGGCCCATCGGTCCATGTGTTCTCGGGGCATATGTCTGGTGATGCACTGCTCTTGAGGGATCACAACCTCACGCCTCTTCTCAACAGCGCCGAGCAGATCGCACGCCATTTTCAGGCCCTGCCCGGCCATCCCTACGGGGTGCAAACCGATACGGGCATGAATCGCCTCGGGTTTGAACCGGGAGAGATGCCGGATGTGCTTTCGCCCGTGCTTACCATCAGCCATCTCGCCTGCTCGGACACACCAAAGCATCCTCAGAACGAAGCTCAACGCGCGGCTTTTACGCCCGAAGGCCGGGCGTCGCTTGCAGCCACAGGCGGCATCCTGCTCGGCCCGAAGTACCACTTCGATCTCACCCGCCCGGGCATCGGGCTTTATGGCGGGCTTCCGTTTGAAGGGGCGCTCCCCGTCGTTTCACTTGAAATCCCGCTCATCCAGTCGCGCCTCGTGGCTCAGCAAGAAAGCGTCGGATACGGGGCGAGCTGGATCGCTCCTGATCAGCGCCGGATCGCCACGCTTTCGGCTGGCTATGCCGATGGGCTGATCCGCGCGATGGGCAATAGGGCGCATCTCTACCACGGTGATACCCCCTGCCCCATCGTCGGCCGTGTCTCTATGGATCTGATCACCGTCGATATCACCCATCTCCGTGAGATCCCGGAGAGCCTGAGCATCCTCAACAAACACCAGACAATCGACACCCTTGCAGCGGCCGCCGGCACAATCGGCTACGAGATCCTGACAAGCCTTGGAACCCGCTACAATCGCGTCTACAAGGGCGGCTGAAATCAGGACGCGCATATGCCCATCATTGCCTTCATCGACGATATTCTGGCCTCCATCGGCCGCTCCGTTCTCGGTCTCTGTTCCAGCGTCGGGCGACTGGTGCTGTTCATCTCCGCCACCTTAAGCCACATCATCCGCCCCCCCTTCTACCCTTTGGAAATAGGCGCGCAGATCATGCGGATCGGCTATTTCTCGCTGCCCGTGGTGGGCCTGACTGCCCTCTTCACCGGTGCGGCTCTCGCCCTGCAGATCTATGAGGGCGGCTCCCGGTTCAATGCCGTCTCCGTCGTGCCCTCCATCGTCGCCATCGGCATGGTGCGCGAGCTTGGGCCCGTGCTCGGCGGCCTGATGGTCGCGGCCCGCGTCTCCTCCTCCATCGCGGCCGAGCTTGGCACGATGCGGGTAACAGAACAGATCGATGCGCTCACCACGCTGTCCACAAACCCGATGAAATACCTCGTCGTCCCGCGCGTTCTCGCGGCTACCCTTACCCTCCCGATCCTTGTCTTCATAGGCGATATCATCGGCATCATGGGCGGCTTTCTCGTCGGCACCAACCGGCTCGGACTGAACGCCGCAGCCTATCTGCAAAACACCTACCAGTTCCTCGAGTTCGGAGACGTCTTCTCCGGCCTCGTCAAAGCTGCCGTCTTCGGCTTTATCGTCAGCATAATGGGCTGCTATCACGGCTACAATTCGGGCCGCGGCGCACAGGGTGTGGGCCAGGCCACGACCAACGCCGTGGTCTCCGCCGCCATCCTGATCTTCGCCTCCAATTACCTCCTCACAGAGGTGTTCTTCGCATCATGACCCCAAAGATCGAACTGAAAAACGTCCACAAGGCGTTCGGCCCCAAAAAAGTGCTGCAAGGCGTGAACCTCTCCATCGCCAAGGGCGAGAGCATGGTGATCATCGGCGGCTCGGGCACTGGCAAATCCGTGACCATCAAGGCCATTCTCGGCCTGATCACGCCCGACAGCGGCGAGATTCTGATCGACGGCAAACATCAGGGCAAGGATCGGGATGCCTTCCTCGCCCAGTTCGGCATGCTCTTTCAAGGCGGCGCACTTTTCGATTCCATGCATGTCTGGCAGAATGTCGCCTTCCGCCTCCTGCGCGGCTCCCTAAAGCGCCCCAAGGCGGAGGCCCGTGAGATCGCCATTGAAAAACTCCGCCGCGTCGGTCTCAAACCTGATGTCGCCGATCTCTTCCCGGCGGAGCTTTCGGGCGGCATGCAAAAACGCGTGGGCCTCGCCCGGGCCATCGCCGCCGAACCCCAGATCATCTTCTTTGATGAGCCGACGACCGGCCTCGATCCCATCATGTCGGGCGTCATCAACGAGCTTATCCGCGAAATCGTGGTGGAGATGGGGGCGACGGCAATGACGATCACACACGATATGTCCTCCGTGCGCGCGATCGCCGACAAGGTGGCGATGATCCACGAGGGCATTGTCCAATGGACCGGCCCGATCGCCAACCTCGAAACCTCAGGCGATCCCTATCTCGACCAGTTCCTCAACGGGCGCGCCGAAGGCCCGATCGAGGCCGTTCGCTAGGCCAAACGGGCACAAATCTGTTAAGCAAACCATCATTTCTGCCGTTAACCATTTTGTCGCCCCATTGACATTTCTCACAGAAAACAGCTATCCCTCACGTAAGGTTCGGTTGAGATCGGACAGTTTGAGAGAAATAGCCCCCAACGTTTCGAAACATGTTCAAGTGTATGATTATGAACAGATTTTCGAAGCAGAATATCTGACTTATTATTGGAGCCAGCGCCTTTTGCGAGGCATCGGCGGTTGGAAAACGTAACGAGGTGAAAAATGGCCAATATCGCGTATTCGCTGGCATATGGTAACTACGATATAGCAAACACGGACCCTTACATATTCTTCACTGACAATGCCGTTGAAGACGATGTGACCGTCACAATCGATGCTTCGATACTGGATCTCTTCAATGATCCGGGCATCTCAACCGCCCGGTACAGTTTTTACGGTGACAGCCAGTATCTCTACGCCACAAACCCAATTGACACGATCAACTTCGTACTGCCCGAGGATTGGTCATTGGATTATTCCAGCTCCGGGCCGGGAGGGAGATTGGATTACTCCCTGCTTGATGAGAACGGTGCTGCGACCGGCTTCATAATCTCCCTCACCGGCCAGCTTGGAACCGTAACCAATGTCTGCTTCACACGCGGTGCCATGATCGCCACACCGAACGGCCCGCGCCCGATCGAAACTCTCACAGAGGGCGATCTTGTAGAGACGCGGGATAACGGTGTTCAACCGCTCCGCTGGATCGGTTCAAGCGTTCTAAGCGGAGAAATGCTGGCGCAATTCCCGGATCTGCGCCCCATCCGCATCGCAAAGGATGCCCTCGGGTCGCATGAAGAGACGCTCGTCTCCCCTCAGCACCGGATGCTGCTCTCCGGCTGGCGGGCAGAAGCGTTATTTGGTGAAACCGAAGTGCTGGCAACAGCGCGCAGCCTTGTGAACGACAACACCATCATCCCGGCAAACGATCTTGCGAATGTCGAGTATTTCCACCTGCTGTTCGACCGGCACGAGATCATCATGGCTGATGGCGCCTGGTCCGAAAGCTTCCACCCGGCAGCACTCGGCCTCGGTACAGCGTCCGAGGCGACACGGGATGAAGTGCTGGCACTTTTCCCAGAGCTTGAGGGCGATCAGAAGAGTTTTGGAGCGACAGCCCGCTCTGTGTTGAGCGCGCAGGATGTAGTGGTGCTGGAGGCCTGAATACGCTGCTCCACTTTTGCGATATCTATATCAAAGGACCGCGACAGCGGCCCTTTGATTTGGTTTTCTCACGATCAGATATAAAAATCCGTCTCGTCAAAGACAGTTGAGGCGACATTCATTGAAACCTCACCATTGCCCCCCAAAGCCGTTAGATTCAGAACGCTTGTGCCAGCAGTGGGGCTGGAAATCGCAGCCAGAACGTCGGCGATATCCGTCAGCCCAAGCGCCCTGAGGTCAATAATATCCATCCCGTCCTGAAAGTCGGTGATCACATCAGAGCCTGAACTGCGGCCGAAGATGAAGAGATCGCCGCCGCCATCGCCGGTCAGCGTGTCGTCTCCAAGCCCGCCGTCGATGAAATCGAGCTGGCCGCCGCCGCGCAGAGTGTCGTTGCCCAACCCTCCGTAAAGCTCGTCTACACCGGCCCCTCCGATCAATATGTCGGCTCCGCCCTGGCCCCACATATCGTCGTCGCCAAGTCCGCCGATGAGCCTGTCATTGCCCAGTCCTCCGGTCAATTCATCATTGTCGTTGCCCCCGGAAAGCACATCAGCGCCACCGTCGCCAAACATGACGTCGCGGCCGTCCTGCCCGAACAGGCGATCAACACCGCCTCCACCATGCAGCTCATCACCGTCCACCCCGCCTTCCAGGCGGTTGTTGCCATCATTGCCATACATCAGGTCTTCGCCTCCGCCGCCGTAAGCAATGCCCGTGATAATTCCGCCCCGAGAATCGAAGATGTCGTCGCCGTCATTCAGCACCACATCCCCAACAATCCTGCCGCGGTTGGCGATCACATTGCCACCGCTGTTGCCTTCGATGGCAATATCGGAGTCCGTGGCCATGATCGTGCCTGTGTTGTTCAACGAACTGTCACCATAACTCGCATCATAGAGAATGCCGCGCGTCACGCCCTTGATCATTCCGGAGTTGCTGACAAACACACTATCAGAGGAAATCTGTATGCCCACTTCGCCGGTAATCACACCACGGTTCACAATATCCGTATCATATTCCATAACGCGAATTCCGGAAGTGGCGCCCTTGATCGTCCCGTAGTTCATAAGCGTGTTATCGTAGCCGTCGATAAATACAGCATCGCTTGTGCGGCTGCGGATAAACCCGTCATTCACGATGGTATTTCCGCTACCAAGAACCGAGATGCCGTAGGTTTGGCCGATTACAACGCCCGTTTCCCGGATTTCCAGCGTGTTGTCGCTGTCCTGAATCAGAACGCCGATATCCTGGCTCGAAGAGACACGCCCGGCGATATCAACATAGAGATCCCGCTTACTGTTGAAATCAAATGCAACGCCGGTGTTCGTGATAGTGTCCGCTTCTTCGACAATCCACGTACTGTCGTCCAGCCAGTAATACCCGTTGTAATCGATAACGAATCCAGTGTTTGAACTTCCAGTGAAGAATGTGAGGGGGTAAATTGTCACGTTTCGTCTCCATGATATTTTCACATCCGTACGGATGCGTGATTGAGTTCTCTGCGGCAGCCCGCCAGAACCTCACGTTTTCGTGTGCGGTGTGTGAGTTCGAGGGGGATAGCCGAGAATATGTATACATTAATATGTTGTTAACGCATTAGAGATGCTGAATTATTTTCGGATTCCAAGCGCTTTGAGGCGAAAAATCATGGTAACATAATTGCGCGGGCAGAGTTCTTCCACTCTGCGGAAAATCAGCCGTGGCAGAACGAAAGTGCACCCTTGGCAAAGGCCTGTATCGGGCGCTTACCCGGCAGGCCGAGCATCTTCTGCGAAAGCCGCGCCCCCCGCGTCTCGATCATCGCAACGCCGTCAATTTCGGGCATCGGCGCAAAGATCCTCCCGCTCGGCTCATGCGCTGCTGCCCCGCCCGGAATACCGGGCAGACGTATCTGCGAAGTGATGGCGAATGTATCAAGGTCCAGTTCCGTCACATCACCCGTCTCGGCGCTGAGTGCCACCATTGTCGCCCCGAGAAACCCCGGCAGCAGGCCCGTAACAGGTGCCGAAAACACGGGCCGCGCAATAATCTCGCGGCGGCGCACATCCATCACCTCCACCATACCGTCAAAAAGATGGGGCAGAAAGATATAGCGGCCAAAGGCATCCGTCGCAGCCCGGCGGATAGGCGCCGCAACCGGCAGCGGTGCCAGAGCCTCACCCGCCATCAGATCCACCGGGAAAACCGCTTCCGTCAGCCCCGGTGGTGCCACCGCAAGCCCAAGCGCACCATCTATCGTGCGGATCATATGGTCGATCCCCGGCGCATCGGGCAACTCTATTCGCTGCATCACCTCCCCCGTCGCCACCTCAATCTTCCAGATCTCGGAGCGGTCGATAAACGCCACGAAAAGCAATGCTCCGTCATGGGAGAACCGCAGATCATGCGCGCCTTCCATTCCAGTCATGCGCCGCGCACCCGCACCACTGCGCAGATCCAGCACGCCAAGCCCCCAATCCAGCACCGCAAGCACGCCGCCCCCCGGGCTGGCGGAAAGGAGCAGAGGCTCGATATCAAGCTCCAACGCCGGAAGAGCCGTCTCCGCCTCGGGCTTCATCTGCCACAGAAGCCGCGTTCCAGGGTCGGCCGCCACAATCCTGTCAGGGCTCTCCGCAATCACCAGCCGCGTGGGGGCTGCCTTCAGCCCGATGCTGCGCTCCAGTGCCCCCGAATAAGCGTTCAGCACCAAAACCTCGGGCTCCGTTTCCGAAAGAAGAAAAACGGCCTTCCCGATGGGTGAGGTTTCCGGCCCGTCGGCCATCAGCCGCCAAGCACCCGCCCCGGCCAGAGCGGTCAACCCCAAAGCAGGCACCCCCGCAAGCATAAGCCCGCGGCGCGTCAGCAAAGCAGGCTTATACGGCGATGTTTGGATCTTGATCATAGCCGAAACATAGTCAGCCAAACGCAGCCCCGCAATGATGGCTTGCCGCGCTCGGCCGAAGCTTTCACACTACACCGAAGCAACACGCGGCAAGCCAGATGATCTCCTATCTCTCAGAACCCGGCCCTCTGGCCTTCACCCTCACGGCCCTCGTCTTCTCCATCCCGGCTCTCATTCTGGCAGGCAGCCTCGTCAAGCTCGGCAAGATCCGCCCAGCCCCGCTCAACCTGATCTTCACGGCCATTTTCGCCGCTGTCGCTTGCTTCTGGCTCTACGGCCCGCTCGCGGGTCTCGTATTACCCACCCTCGGCCTGCCCCTCGGGCTCATCCTCTCAGGCATGACGCTTTTCGATTGGATGCGCGCGATCGCCACACCCGGCCTCCGGCACTGGCCGTCCGATCTCGCGGTCATTCTCTGCCTGATCGCCAGCATCCTGATCTTCACATTCCTCCTCGTTACATCGCCCTAAAATTTTGACCAAATGGTCAAATGCACGCGACCAGTTCTCAAATTGCGCGTCAAAAGGCGTTTTTCGTTGCATCTTGCACTCCCTAAACCATACCAAACCGGTACCAAACCCAGCTTTCAGGAAGCGCCATGAATACCTTTTTGAAGATTGCCAATTTTGCCCTCCTGATCGCCTTCCCGATCTCTTGGTTTCTCCCCCTCACCAAGGCCGGTTTACTGCCCTATTTCGATCTCGACGATATCTCGATCATCACCGGCATTCAGGCTTTGTGGGAAGAGGACAAGACGCTCGCGATTCTCACAGCGCTCTTTGCGATGGTCGCACCCATTCTGAAAACAGCAATGTTATCAGCACTTCAGTTCAATCTCTTAAAGCAACGCGCCATGCCTTTGATCGAGATTTTAGGCAAGCTCGCAATGGCCGATGTCTTCCTGATTGCGCTCTATATTGTCATCGTCAAAGGTGTCGGCATCGGCCGCGTAGAGACGGCGTGGGGCCTCTATGTGTTCACAAGCCTTGTGCTGCTCTCCATGGCCATTGCCTATCTGAGCAAACCCAAATGAATCCGTTCCTCCTTCTCGCAGGGATCGTGATCGGCGCTGGCGTTTTTGCCGCAACCCTCTGGTCTACAACACAAATTTTTCGCGCCGGAGGCCATCTGGCAAAGCTCCATATAGCCTGTCTCACTCTCACAATCACGGCAATGGCCACCCTCCAACTCACACTGAAACTCCCCTCTCAGATCATTGGCGGAATGCTCATTCTGGCCGCGATTGGAGCGATCATTCTGGAGCAAAAATGGAACAGGCTCCTCCCTTTCTTTCAGGCAGCATTTGGCACGGCACTCCTTGCCGCCCTTCCTTTCACAGGCTAAGCATCTGATATGGCAAAGAATTCTCAATACATTTGCAACGCATGCGGCGCGGTCCACTCCAAATGGTCCGGTCGCTGCGATGCCTGCGGCGCCTGGAACACCATCACGGAAGAGGCCGCCGCAACCGGGCCGAAACGCACGAGCATAGGCTCGGCCAAAGGGCGCTCCATCCCACTCACCGATCTTTCGGCCGAAGATGCGCCCCTCATCCGCACAGGCTCCGGCCTTGAAGAACTAGATCGTGTACTCGGCGGCGGCCTTGTCCCAGCATCTGCCATTCTTGTTGGCGGAGATCCCGGCATCGGCAAGTCCACGCTCCTCTTACAGGCAGCAGCCGCATTCGCCAGAAAGGGCGCGAAAGCGCTCTACGTCACTGGCGAGGAAGCCGCAGCACAGGTACGAATGCGCGGCCAGAGATTGGGCCTGACGGATGCTCCACTCCAGCTGGCAGCAGAAACGAACCTGCGCAACATACTGACAACGCTGGAAAATGAGCGTCCAGCCATTGCAGTTATAGACTCAATTCAAACCATGTGGTCCGACCATGTGGAGAGCGCTCCAGGATCCGTTTCGCAAGTTCGGGCCTGCGCACACGAACTCACCAGCTTCGCCAAGCGAAAAGGCGTTTCCGTCGTGCTGGTTGGTCATGTCACCAAGGAAGGCCAGATCGCGGGTCCCCGTGTCGTCGAACATATGGTAGACACCGTTCTCTACTTCGAGGGCGAAAGAGGTCATCATTTCAGGATCTTACGCGCTGTGAAGAACCGCTTCGGCCCGGCAGACGAGATTGGCGTCTTCGAGATGACAGGAACGGGCCTGCAAGAGGTCACCAATCCCTCCGCGCTTTTCCTTTCAGAGCGGGATCAACCGGCACCGGGCTCTGTCGTCTTCGCAGGCATCGAAGGCACGCGCCCACTTCTTATGGAAATTCAGGCACTTGTGGCCCCATCCCCCCTCGCCTCTCCCCGCCGGACAGTCGTCGGATGGGATAGCGCGCGCCTTTCCATGATCCTCGCAGTCCTCGAAGCCCGCGCAGGTCTCAGCTTCGGTGCGCAAGACGTGTATCTCAACATAGCAGGCGGCCTGCGCATCGGTGAGCCCGCTGCCGACCTCGCTGTAGCAGCAGCTCTTGTCTCATCACGCCAGGATCACCCTATAGCCCCCGATACGGTTGTCTTCGGCGAAATCAGCCTCTCTGGCGCACTTCGCCCCATCACACAGGCGGACGCGCGCATTCGAGAGGCCGCAAAGCTCGGCTTTTCTGCGGCTTTCGGGCCACAGGGTATGAAAACCTTGGGCGACACTCCGCTGAAACTGCACACCTACATCGACTTAAATGACTTTATTCATTCAACGTTTGGTGCGATAGAGACGTGAAAAAAGGCGCGGAGTGAGGTCCATGGAAGGTTTTACCATAATTGACGGCGGTGCATTGTTTGTACTGGTCGTCTCGGCCCTACTGGCCTATTCGCGCGGCTTTGTGCGTGAAGTGCTCTCAATCATCGGGTGGGTTGTCGCGGCTGTCGCCGCATTCATCTTTGCTCCCGATGTGGTGCCGCTGGTTTTCGAGATCCCTTATCTCGACAAAATCATCGGCACGTCCTGCGTCCTCGCGACCCTTGCTGCCTTCGGCATCGTGTTCGTAGGCGCGCTCATCGTCGTCTCGATTTTCACACCGCTGATATCCGGAGTCATCCAGAACTCCGCAATTGGCCCACTTGATCAAGGGCTTGGCTTCCTTTTTGGGCTTGCACGCGGCGCCCTGCTGATAGTGCTGGTGCTGATCGTCTACGATCAGTTCATCGCAGGCAGCGGCCCTGTACCCATGATCGAGGACAGCAAAACCCGCGAAATCCTTGCGGGTGCTCAGGAAAACATAGCCGCACAACTGCCTGAGGATGCACGCGGCTGGTTTGAAGAGCGTTATGCGCAGCTGACAGGCGAGTGTGATGCCCCCGCAGCGCCCATCGAGGCAGAGACACCTTCGACGACGGCACCCACAACAGGCAACTGATTGGCGACATTCGCGTGACAGTCCGCATTCGACGCTCTATACGGAGCGCGAGTGCCCACCCTCTCCAGCGTTGCCACAACAGGACCGTCTAATGACCGAAACGCCGCAGTTTCTGAGCCATCCCTTTGACGATGACAAGCTCAAGGAGGAATGCGGTATTTTTGGGATCACAGGGGTAGCGGAAGCCGCCAATTTTGTCGCGCTCGGCCTTCATGCCTTACAGCATAGAGGACAGGAAGCAGGCGGCATCGTATCCTACGATCCGGAGGTGGGTTTCCAGTCCGCGCGCCGCTTTGGATATGTGCGGGATAACTTCACCAAAGCCAGTCTGATGGAGACCCTACCCGGCGCGCTCTCCATCGGCCATGTCCGCTACTCTACATCGGGCAGCAAGGGCAATACGGCCATTCGCGATGTGCAGCCCCTTTTTGCAGAGTTCGCGATGGGTGGGTGTGCGATAGCCCACAACGGCAATCTTACAAATGCTGAGGCTCTTAAAGCCGAACTTATCGAGCGTGGATCCATCTTCCAAAGTTCGTCAGATACGGAATGCATCATTCACCTGATGGCCCGATCTATCCAGAGCAATATCCCAGAGCGTATCAAGGATGCGCTCCGCCGCGTGGAGGGTGCTTTCTCCATAGTCGCAATGACCCGTTCCAAGTTGATCGGCGTGCGCGACCCCCGCGGTGTGCGCCCCCTCATGCTGGGCAAAGTGGGTGAGGGCTTCGCCTTGGCCTCAGAGACTTGTGCGTTTGATATAATAGGCGCGGAGTTCCTGCGGGAGGTGGCACCCGGCGAGATGGTGATTATCACTCCAGATGGCATTGAAAGCTTTTATCCTTTCGAGAAAACCGCTCCACGTTTTTGCGTCTTCGAGCACGTCTATTTTTCTCGCCCCGACAGCGTGATTTCCGGCCGCTCTGTTTACGAGACACGCCGTCAGATCGGAATGGAACTCGCTAAGGAAGCACCTGTTGAAGCCGATCTGGTGTGTCCGGTGCCCGATAGCGGCACACCTGCAGCCATTGGCTACAGTCAGGCCTCAGGTATCCCCTATGCTATGGGGATCATCCGCAACCAGTATATGGGCCGCACATTCATTGAGCCAACGGAGCATATTCGAAACATGGGTGTGCGCCTGAAGCTGAATGTGAACCGTGCCATCATCAAGGGCAAACGGATCGTTCTGGTGGACGATAGCGTCGTGCGCGGCACCACAAGCCAGAAAATCAAGGAGATGATCCTCGATGCAGGTGCCAAGGAAGTGCACTTCCGCATCGCGTCTCCCCCTACGATGTGGCCCTGCTTTTACGGTGTGGATACGCCTGCAAGGGAGCAATTGCTTGCCTCCACAATGTCCGAAGACGAAATGCGGGATCATCTCGGGGTGGACAGCCTGAAATTCGTGTCTCTAGACGGGCTCTATAGGGCCTGCGGGGAAGAGGAAGGGCGCAACGTGCTGGACCCGCAATTTTGTGACGCCTGCTTCTCTGGCGAATATCCGGTACGACCGGCAGATATGATTGACCGTGGCTTCCAGATGAAGAAATCCGCCTGAACATGGGTGCTCTCGATGGTAAAGTCGCTCTGATCACCGGAGCTTCCCGAGGGCTTGGGTATGCAGCAGCTGTGGAGCTTGCCTCCGCCGGGGCGCATATCGTTGCCGTGGCCCAAACCGCTGGTGGGCTGGATGAGCTTGCAGATGTCGTCGAGACATCAGGCGGCACCATAACTCTGGTGCCGCTGGATATAACCGATGATGGTGGCGTCCAGCGCATGTGCCTGGCACTGCACGAACGTTGGGGAGGATGCGATCTCTGGCTACATACGGCCATTCAGGACGCTCCTATGGCCCCTGCCCCCTCCATAGGCCCAAAGGATCTGGAGAAGGCGCTCAGCGTCAATGTGACGGCCACTGCGCGCTTGATCAGAATGGTAGAACCGCTTCTAGTGGCCCGTGAAGACGCTCTGGCAGTCTTTTTTCGCGATGAGAAGGCCGGGCAGAGCTTTTTTGGCACCTATGGTGCCACTAAGGCCGCACAGATAGCTCTGTTTGAAAGCTGGAAGGCAGAAACACGACGCATATCGCCCAAGGTTTTGAGCTTTACTCCAGCGCCAATGCCCACAGCCCTTCGCGCCCGTTTTTTTCCCGGAGAGAACAAAGCAGCGCTTACGCGCACCGAAACCGAAGCAAAAAGGCTGCTGGATGCCATTCTCGGCGCCCAGCAGCCACAGTAAGAAGGTCTCCGGCCAAAGCTCGAAGTAGAGTAGCTTTTTCGCTTAAGTCCTTGCCGAGCCGATAAGTTTCCAGAGCACCGGGAACATAACTGCCGCTAGGGCGAGTTTCAGCACATCCACGAGAAGGAAATTCGTAAGCCCCCAGGCCATCACCTGAGCCCAGCCATTCTGATCCACGAGCAGATAGGCGAGCCAAGGGATGCCAAAGGCGTATATCACCACATTTCCGATCAGCATGGCAACGCCCATCTTGAGAACAGATCGATCAAACCCGCGACGGGCCAGATAACCCATAATCGCAGAGGCGATCACAAACCCCACAAGATATCCGCCCGTCGTCCCCTGCATATAAACGAGACCATACTGCCCAACTTCAGTACCGGAGTTCGTAAACACATTGAAGCCAAGGGCGCCGATCAACAAATAGCCAAGGATTGTCGCAACACCGAGCCGCATTCCGTAAGCCGCCCCGATGGAGAGCACGACGAATGTCTGCATCGTCGCCGGCACGGGCCACATCGGTATCTTGATCTTCGCAGCGATCCACAATGCCAAAACACCCGCCACAACCAGCGCTGCACGCTTTGCCCAGAGAAGAGCGCCCTCGTTGGAGCCAAAAGCCTCCTGCAAAACCATATCGTTGGAATGTGTCATGCTACCGTCCCGTTGCTGCGTTATACACGTTGCGATCTAACTGACATGAAAGAACTGCTGCTTCAAGGCCGCGTGTAGGTGCTGACAAGTGTGTATTGTTTGCGCGGGCCTGAAACATGCCAAGCCGCATGCCAACGCGGCCATTCTGCGAAACGGTACGCCACGTGATAGAGATCCGGTGCGCAGTCATGCCGACCGACGGGCGTATTCCAGCTGAATTGATGAAACGCCCGGCCATCTTCAAAAAAGACGCGCGCCCCACCTTCAAAGTCCTCAAACTGGTATATGCGCGAACCGGAGAGCCTTTGGCCATTTGTCTCGAGCGTTCCGTCTTCAGTGTAAATCCACCCTTCGGCGCGCCGTTCAAAGGCCGCGCTTCCCGATAAATGGGATAGGCCACCGCTTAACTTATCTTCTATCCGGCGAGAGAGGCGCCACTGTCCCTCGAACCCTGCAACGCTTGTCACTCCCATGTCGCTCGCTTATCAGACCGAGGAGAGCCTCTTCCAGCCCAAAAGGTACATTCATGATCCTGAGATATTCCCGCCCCCAAATGGTCGATGTCTGGTCTTCCGAGGCCAAATTTCGGATCTGGTATGAAATTGAGGCGCATGCCTGCGATGCTCAGGCCGATTTGGGTGTAATTCCGAAGGAAAGTGCTGCAGCCGTCTGGAAAGCCAAGGAAGCAACTTTTGACGTCGCCCGGATCGATGAGATTGAAGCTGTCACAAAGCATGATGTGATTGCGTTTCTCACACATCTCGGGGAGATTATCGGGCCGGAAGAAGCTCGCTTTGTGCATCAGGGAATGACTTCATCCGATGTCTTGGACACATGCTTCAATGTTCAGCTTGTGCGCGCCGCGGATATTCTGATTGCAGATATGGATGCTCTTCTTGAAGCGCTCAAAACCCGCGCGTTTGAACACAAGGAGACAGTCTGCATCGGGCGCTCGCACGGCATTCATGCGGAACCGGTGACCTTTGGGCTTAAAATGGCGCAAGCCTACGCGGAGATGGATCGCAATAGGGCTCGGCTGATTGCGGCTCGTGAAGAGATCGCGACCTGCGCGATCTCTGGCGCTGTCGGAACATTTGCCAATATCGATCCGGCCGTGGAAGCACATGTTGCAGAGAAAATGGGGCTTTCGTCGGAGCCGATTTCCACGCAGGTGATCCCGAGGGATCGCCATGCGATGTTCTTTGCCGTTTTGGGCGTGATTGCCTCCTCAATCGAGAGGATTGCTACGGAGATCAGGCATCTGCAGCGCACAGAAGTTCTGGAAGTGGAAGAATACTTCTCTCCCGGCCAGAAGGGCTCTTCCGCGATGCCACACAAGCGCAACCCGGTGCTGACGGAGAACCTGACAGGCCTCGCACGGCTTGTGCGCATGGCGGTAGTGCCCGCCATGGAGAACGTTGCTCTCTGGCACGAACGCGACATCTCGCATTCCTCAGTGGAGCGCAACATCGGCCCGGATGCCACCATAACGCTGGATTTTGCGCTTGCGCGGCTCACATCCGTGATCTCAAAGCTTGTGGTTTATCCCGAGAATATGATGCGCAACCTAAACCAGTTCAAAGGTTTGGTGCACTCGCAACGAGTGCTTCTCGCCCTTACGCAAAAGGGCGTAAGCCGGGAGGATGCTTACAGACTTGTCCAGCGGAACGCGATGAAGGTCTGGGAAGATGGCGCGGATTTCATGGCTGAATTGAAGGGCGACGCTGAGGTGTCGGCCGCCCTTTCAGAAGCCGAGATCGACGAGAAATTTGACCTTGGGTATCACACCAAACATGTGGAGACGATCTTTCAGCGTGTCTTCGGCTCCAGTTGATCCGGCTGATTGATAAGTGCGTTGATGGCCAGCCCGGCAGTGATGGGAAATATGGTCTTGGGTGTCGCCAAGTATACTGGCTCCCAATCCGGCCCAAACATATCCTTGAAACGGAAAAGGCCGGGCAGGCCAAGGCGAGGACCATATCTTCTCCAAAACATCTGCATTGTTCTTTCCACCAAGGTCTTCGGCTTAGGTCGCGTACAAAACTGAACAGAGCAGAGAGAAAAGCGTTTCACCCCGTTTTTTCGGGCCAGCCAAATCGCCTCAGAGATCAGCAGCTGTATCGTACCACCCGGTGCGTCTGCGGTGGATTGCATCAGATCGATGGACCACTCGGAGCCATCACCAGACTTCCATAAGGAAACATAGGCAATGGTTTTGCCCTCATGTTGGGCCGTGAGCACATCAAAGTTGGAAACGTAGGACGCTTCCAGCCTTCCAAGGGAAAACCCTTTTCTGCCCTTATTCTTACCGGAAAGCCATGCGTCATTAACCTTCGAAAGAGCAGCGAAGGGAGCTGCCCCCGATCCATGTAGATCGATAAGAACGCCCGCCTTACGCGATTGGTTTACCTTTCGGCGAAGCTGCCTTCGCGGCGATCCTTCCAGTGTAAACGCTTGTGGATCAACAACAGCCTCCTTGCTGATTTGATGTATGTCGAGACCTTTGGAGCGAAGGCATCCGACGAAACTCTCTGTTGCCTTGTAGAAAGCCGGAGTTCGCATGGCAGTGCGACAATCAGCCAGAAAAGCATCAAGCAAGTCAGGCCACGCGGAAACACTGCCGATCGGGTCTGAAAGTGCGATCCGCGCATTCCCCCGGTCCCGATACATAATGAAAGCCTCGCCGCAAGGTGAGAAGAAAAATTCTTTGTCTCCTTGCAGCGCCAGGCAGGCTTCAGCTCTGTGCGAGGAACTCAAGATCTTCAGAGCCCGCCCGTAACCTACTGCTTCGTGATCCGAGATGGTTTGCTGACCTGTCGCAGTCCTTGGCTGCCGACTCCGGCGGCCATATTCATGATCTAGCAGAAATGCCATCCCAAATAAAAACGGAATACCGTAGAAAACAACGCGGTAGAGAATTAGAGCTGCAATCAGGTTCTCTGCGGGCACATGCGGCCAAGCGAGAAGGCAGGCGAACTCCAGCACTCCCAGCCCACCCGGCGTATTCGAAACAAGCGCGAGGCCAAGTGCCACCGCATAGATCGGCAGAATTTGAGTGAAAGTGAGCGCCGCATCTGGGGGCATCAACATCCAGAGAGCGGCGGCGGCTGGCAGGATATCCAGCACAGCGAGGCCGGAGATGCGGAGAAGGGGTTGAAAACGGGGCAGAGCAAGGTTGAAGCGGCCAAGCTGGATTCGTGGCTGCACAAAACTCATCAGAAAGACTGCCCCGCTGCAAAAGAGCACTCCCGATGCCAAGCTTTGTATGAACCCGTTGCTCACCCCCGCCAATGTGCTGAAATCAGCGGAACCAAGTGCAATGCAAAGGGCTACCAACAAGATAAGCGCAAGGAAGAAGCCTGCAGATACCACCCCTGTAACAAGGCCTGCGACTGCTGGCGAGACGCCATGCTCCCGGTAAAATCGCCACCGAACGGTTGCGCCGATCACAACACCGAAACCAAGCGTTTGCCCGAGTGACGTCGCTGTATAGCCCGCCACCAAACTGCGTCCGTCCGGGATTGAGTAGCCAAGAATACGCAAGGCCACGCCATCATACATAGCCATTGCGAAGTAACTGATAGCCGTGAAGAAAAGGGCCAGAGCAAGAAACGAACTCGGCACAGCGCCCATTGCACTCTTTACAACGGACCACTCCAACTGCTCCAGATCATCGGATAGAACCGCGAAAACCAGTGAGGCGATTGCGAGAAAGCATGCGCCGCGGAGCAGAGACGCCCACCATCTGGCCCCTCCAAATGATCTCTGACCACCACCGAAAAGACCGATCGACCGCGTATAGCGAAGAACACCCGACACACCACTCACCCATTTTTAGCATTCACCCACGAGATGTGTACGCGCTACAGGGTTCGTGAACCGTAAATGTGGTTTGAGAAATTCATCCGGTTTTCGCCGCTTTTCGGCACTTAGCTGAGCAATATAGCACTTCGTTCCAAACCGACGCCCACTTCTTTCGCCACGAAAACGGCCTTTCGCAAACTGGACAAATCTTCGTTGGCAAGTCGGCTTTCTTACGCATCCGAGGCATGTTCATGCTACTCCCATCACAACCCTCAGAGCATATTGCCTCGTCAGAAAAGGCTACAGGCTTATGATTTTACTTCGTAAAAGATGCCTGCAGACGGAAGATCAGACATCAGCCCGTCTCATTTAAGTTCGCGCAGAAGCGAAGCTTTGGCTGAACAAAACCGGATCAACACCTTCAAAGCGAGCGTCACAATGAACAGATTGATCCGAAATTGTTGATGGATTACAAACCCCAACTTTGCCGAGATCGCCGATCCAGTATTGTGCTGTCGTAGTTCACAGAAGGTAAACAAATCCGATACTGCAACGTAGTTGCCTCAAACAGTCTATCTCCGTCTAAGCCAGTATCAGAAGAAGGCTTACCCGAAGCTGCCTGCTCTCGACTACATTTCGCTCAGAATCTGAGCCTTCGCTTCGGCCAGCAGTGAGACCATTCTCGTCCGAATATCCGTTTCGCTGGCTTTGGAGCCGAGATCACCGCTGACCTTGCGAAAAACGTCCTCGTCTCCGGCTTCCTCAAAATCCGACTTTATCACTTCGCGGGCGTATGCATCCGCTTCATCGCCAGATTTCCCGAGCAATTCGGCAGCCCAAAGACCGAGGAGCTTATTCCTTCGGGCCTCCGCCTTGAACTGCATCTCCGCATCATGCGCATATTTCTTTTCAAACGCCTTTTCGCGATCATCAAAGCCCGACATGCTCTCTCCCAATGAATGGCTGCTTTACAAGCGATATAATGCGGAAAATTCCGATATTCTAGGCCTGTGTTCATACTGTATGCCTTCCGGCAGAACCGACACGCTCAGCGCGACTGCCAAGCATGGATTCGGCTATCTCCCGCCCCTTGCTCACAGCTCACCCTTTGCTTATAGGACGAGCCAGACCCTGTGATCGGAGCGTTGAATGGCACGTCGCCGCATGATTTATGAAGGCAAGGCAAAAATTCTTTATGAAGGGCCGGAGCCAGACACGCTTATCCAGTATTTCAAGGATGACGCAACAGCTTTCAATGCAGAGAAACACGCTGTTATTGAGGGCAAGGGCGTTCTGAACAATCGCCTGTCCGAGCACTTCATGATGGGATTGAACACGATTGGTGTGCCAACGCATTTTATCAAACGCCTCAACATGCGCGAACAACTTGTGCGCATGGTTGAGATCATCCCGCTGGAGGTAGTTGTGCGCAATTTCGCCGCGGGCTCCATGAGTAAGCGGCTTGGAATTGAGGAGGGGACCGCCCTGCCCCGGCCCATCATCGAATTCTACCTCAAGGATGATGCCCTGGGTGACCCATTGGTGACCGAAGAGCACGTGATCGCCTTCGGCTGGGCCAGCCAGCAGGATGTGGATGATATGGTGGCACTCGCGCTGCGAGTAAACGATTTCGTCTCTGGTGTGATGTACGGTGTTGGCATCCGCCTCGTTGACTTCAAGATCGAAATCGGACGTGTTTTCGAAGGCGATTTTCAGAGACTAATCGTTGCTGACGAGATCAGCCCCGACAGTTGCAGGTTGTGGGACATTGAGACAAACCAGAAGTTGGACAAGGACGTCTTCCGCCACGACATAGGAAGCCTTACAGACGCATATACAGAGGTCGCCTCGCGTCTTGGCGTCATGCCGCGAAGCGGTAACACTGTCACTGGCCCCAAGCTCGTTCAGTAGGAAGAGGCTCAGGCATATGAAAGCACGTGTTACTGTTACCTTGCGAAATGGCGTTTTGGACCCTCAGGGGCAGGCTATACAGCATGCACTTGGCAGCCTTGGTTTTGAGGGCGTAGAAAATGTGCGGCAAGGCAAGGTGATAGAGTTTGATATTGATGCCGCATCCGATGATGAGGCGCGCGGCACAGTCAAAGACATGTGTGAAAAGCTTTTGGCCAACACTGTGATCGAGACCTATTCAGTGGAAATCCTTCACTGATGCGAAGCGCGGTCATCGTTTTCCCCGGGTCCAACTGCGATCGAGACATGGCCGTGGCGCTTTCCAAGGTGAGCGGCAAAGCTACAGAGATGGTCTGGCACAAGGAAAGCCACCTGCCTTCCCGCCTTGACCTCATTGCTATTCCGGGTGGGTTTTCTTTCGGTGACTTCCTGCGCTGCGGGGCCATCGCTGCCCGAGCGCCAATCATGCGCGCCGTTGTTGAGTTCGCTGCAGGCGGAGGGTATGTGCTTGGGGTCTGCAACGGTTTTCAGGTTATGATCGAAGCCGGGCTACTGCCTGGTGCTCTTATGCGGAATCAGAGCTTAAAGTTTATATGCAAACCCGTTTCCCTTGAAGTGGGAACTGTCGATAGCCCCTACACACAGGGCTATTCGAAGGATCAGATCCTTTCTCTCCCTGTGGCGCATCACGATGGTAACTACATTGCTGATCATGAAACGCTTTCGCGGCTTGAGGATGGAGACAGGGTTGCCTTTCGGTACACTGAAAATCCAAATGGTTCACAGGGAAATATCGCGGGAATTCTCTCGGAGAACCGCCGTTGCCTTGGTATGATGCCGCATCCGGAGCGTGCTATTGAAAAGGAACATGGCAACAGAGATGGTCAGCTCCTTTTCACCAGCCTTGCCAAGAACGTCATGGCGGCGGTTTGACGCCGAACAGATCGCGGCGCTCTTGAGGCTTGCCAATGGAGAGCTTAGCCTGTGGAGATGGGAAGACTGCTGCGTAATCTGAGATCCGTTTTTTGGCAGCCGCGCCGACCGAGTTGGCGCATCCGTTTCCTTGTGCTCTTCGGCTTCACGATTTGTGCTGTCATAATCATCGGCTCAAACTCTTTCCTCACCAAGAGGTTTTCAGATACGCTGGGCAAACAGAGCCAGCTGACCGCAGCTCTCTATTCCGGTAACATGATCAGCATGCTGGAACGTCAGGCGTTGTTGCCGCTGGTTTTGGCCAGGGATCCGGTTTTCATTTCAGCCTTACGCTCTAAGGATTACACGAACACATCCAGAAGGCTGATCGAGTTCACGGCAGAGATTTCAGCATCCTCGATTGACTTGCTTGACCTTGAAGGGCGCGTCGTTGCGTCCAGTGATAGGCGGGCTATCGGTGCCTCACTCGGAGATCAGTCGTATTTTGTATCTGCGCTCCGCGAAGCAAATACAGTCTTTACAGTTGCCCAGCTGGAGCAAAACGATCGAATTTTCAAATTTCAGTACTCCCGACGCATCCAGGCACAACAGGAAACGCTCGGTATTATCGTTGTCCGTGTGGACCTGACACGACTGGAGGAAAGCTGGAAGAGCCGAGGCGACACCGTGGTCGTGACCGACAGTGCGGACCGGGTGATTCTCAGCTCCAATGCGTTCTGGCGCAGCAATACACTCACCAACATCCTGTCTTCAGCACCGCGCCCCAAATCTGTGCTCCAAGCCTTCCAGACCCCGCGCAATTCCGCAGAGGCAAACCCCTTTGTTTATCTACAGGGCAATCACTTGCTTCGGAGTGAGATTAAAACTGGGTTTCGAGGGTGGCGCCTCACCTATTTTGCACGGATAGACAGTGTAAGAGCGCGTGTGAACGGCGTACTTGCATTGGAAATCATGGCGTTGTCACTTCTTATGGCCGGCGGGCTCTATCTCGGAAATACGCGCCTGCATCGCCAATCAAAACGTATAGCCGAGGAATCTGAGCAGTTGAGAAAGCTCAATTCCCGGCTCTCAGAGGAAGTGGAGGAGCGTCAACGGGTCGAGCGGGATCTCGAAGTTGCCGAACAAAGCCTTGAACAGGCGTCGAAACTGGCTGCACTTGGTCAAATGTCCGCAGCTGTAAGCCACGAACTGAACCAGCCGCTAGCAGCCATGAAAACCTATCTCGCCGGGTCGAAGCTGCTTTTGCAACGCGATCGTCCAGATGAGGCACTTAGCAGCTTTCATCGTATCAACGACCTGATTGAAAGAATGGGCGCCATCACTCGACAGCTGAAATCCTTTGCGCGCAAGGGAACGGACAAGCCCTTGGAAGTGGATATCCGGGATGCTGTGGATGGCAGTCTTTCCATGATGACACCCCAGCTGCGAGACATGAAACTAGAGATTCGCAAAATTATGCCGCCCCACCCTGTCTTCGTAAGTGCCGATCCAGTGAGGCTGGAACAGATTATCGTCAACCTGCTTCGCAACGCTATCGAAGCTGTAGATGCGGAGCCAGAGCCTTGGATCGAAATTCTTGTTGTGCAGGGTCAAAAAACTCGGTTGACAGTGAAAGACAATGGAATCGGCCTTGAAGATCCTGATGCCCTCTTCGAACCGTTCTATACCACAAAGAAGCCAGGTGAGGGTGTTGGCTTGGGCCTTGCAATATCGGCCGGTATTGCTGCGGAACTCGGTGGGCGATTAACAGCCCGAAATGCAGAACCCAAGGGCGCCATATTTGAATTGCAGATGCCTTCTGTTACGGCAGCCACACAGAGAGCCGCGGAGTAGAAAGAATGTCTGACAAGACACTGGTTTCGATTGTAGATGATGAAGCAGATATGCGTGGGTCCATCGCCCAATGGCTTAACCTTTCTGGTTGCCAAGCAGAGACATACGGATCCGCAGAAGAGGTTCTGAAGGTAGTGAAGGCCGATTACCCGGGTGTGATAGTTTCCGACATCCGCATGCCGGGAATGGACGGGATGGCACTGTTGCGCAGGCTGCAGAGCCTCGATCCGGCGCTTCCCGTTATCCTTATCACAGGGCATGGCGATGTGGCACTGGCGGTAGAAGCGATGCGCGTCGGCGCGTATGACTTCATAGAAAAGCCATTCGATCCGGAGCGCCTTGCTGATCTGGTCAAACGAGCAGCGGCAACACGTCGGCTGACAATAGACAATCGCAATCTTCGCCGTGAGATGAGCGATGGAACGATGTTGCTGCGTAAGCTGGCAGGCAACTCTCAGGTGATTGAACGGCTGCGCGAAAGTATTCTTGATACTGCACAAGCCGATGGCCACGTCCTGATATCGGGAGAAACGGGAACAGGTAAAAGCCTGATTGCTCACGCTCTTCATGCCTGTGGTCCGCGTAAGGGCAAACCTTTTGTTCATATCAACTGCTCATCTCTTTCCGGTGACGCACTGGAGTTGGCTCTGTTCGGTCCCTCAGATATGCCGGGCGATCTGCCTGCGATTGAACGAAGCCATGAGGGAACTCTGTGCCTCGAGAATTTTGAGGCAATGAGCGATGCAACACAAGCGCGACTGGCCACGGAACTCGGGCGTGCCAATGGGGCGGATACCTCTCTTGCGCCGCGCAATCTCAGGGTCATCTCGATCTCTTCTCAGGTTTCCTCAACGTCAGAGGCGCCGGAAGAAATGCGTGAAGATCTCTTTTTTCGACTTACCGCACTTCAACTCACAACGCCGCCGCTGCGCGAGCGTGGTGAGGATATTCTGATGCTGTTCAACCGGTTCTGTGCCCGCTTTGCCGAAGATTACGGCTGCGATGCGCCCGAGCTTTCCGCCGAGGAGGCGGCACAACTGATACAATCGCGCTGGCCCGGCAACATCCGCCAGTTGATGAATGTGGCTGAGCGCGCGGTTCTGCAGAAGCGGCGCGGCGAGGAGGGTATCTCAAACCTTCTGAAGGATGAGGATACACCTCCTATCCTGCCGGAAATTAGCGTGGAAAAACCTCTTAGGGAGCACGTTGAAGCCTTTGAAAAAATGCTGATCGACAACGCACTCAGACGAAATCGGGGAGCTGTATCTTCGGTAATGACAGAGCTTGCTCTGCCACGAAGAACGCTGAACGAAAAGATGGCAAAATACGGTCTGGTTCGTGCGGAGTATCTCTAAGCGAGTACTGAAAGCTCCGTGGCAAGATCGCCGTAGCCCGTGAAGCGCCTTGAATAGGCCAACCCAAGGCGCTTGGCTGCCGCTTGCGCCAATTCATCTAATTCCGGGCTATCTGTCTGCGCCAGATAAACAAGTGCTGTATAGTTACCGAACAGTACATCCCTGAGTTCGGGATGGCGATCCAAGCCCATTGGCCGCCAGACAAAGGCATCAAACTGCCGAACCAGAAAGTCTGTCAGAAAGAAGCTCGTGAACTCGGTTTCTTGCGCCTTCAAGAAGGCTTCATTCCCATCGAAAAAACTGTAGCAGTGGGGGCCAGGAACCATCCGAACGCCCAGTTTTTCACAGAGGGATTGGAGGGCCCCACCCGTGCCGCAATCGGCGTAGACAACGAATATCTCATCATAGCGCCCTTTTGACGTGAGCACTACCTCCTCCACAGCAGCTGGTATCTTCTCTGGCGTCAGGTGAAGTTGCGCCGGAAGGCAGCGTAACTCCATATGGTTCCAATTGTTGATTTCGAGCAGCGTCAAGATCTCTTTGGCCAGAGCACCGCATGCCAGAAGAAGCACTCTGGCATCACTATCCTGCATTTTCTCGTGGACCGATCTCACTACGATCATTCCTTCAGTGTTCGAATCGTTTACCGGCTTTCCTGTAGCTGCGTTTTTGGATACTGGTAACGCAAAAAGCGAAGGTAAGAGCATGGCCAGTTCCACTAAAGTTCGCAAGCTCCTCAAATGGGGCCCGTGGGGTTACCGCTTTTGGCGCGAGGCAATCCGTATCCCTTATGAAGCTGCCTTCAAAACGCCTGCGGTTGTTGAGATTGGTCAGTATTTTCCCGCAGCGAAACACTTGAAAACAAGCTTTTCCGAATATCGCAGAGAAGCCTTGGAACTGGCGACAGGCCGCCCCCTACCCGCTAACCACGAAATCATGCCGCATCAGCGTACCTTTTTTGATCACGACAAGATCCCTTGGAAAATGGTCACTCTCAGGGCCTACGGCTATGATTATCCGGACAATCAGGCGCAGATGCCCTTGATGCAGGAGTTCTTGCAGAAGCATCCGGAAGTCGTGTCTGCTACCATCAGTGTTTTTCCACCCGGCAAGCACCTTCGGCCCCATCGGGGGCCATTCAAAGGCGTTTGGCGCTACCACCTCGCCTATCTTGTCGAAGAGCTTGAGAATGGTGTAACCGCGGCCGAACTGGTGATTGACGGCAAGACATATCATTTAAAGGAAGGTGACGATCTGCTTTGGGACGACACCTTCATGCATGAAGCAATCAACCGATCTGACAACCCGCGGATTGTGCTGCTGCTGGATGTCTTTCGCCATGACCATCCATGGTGGCTAGCCTGGTTTTCAAAGTATGTTTTGTTCCTCGCGCGCATAGGTCAGAGATTGAAAGGTATGCGCAAAAGGGCAACCGTAAAAAGCTGATCAGCTTGCCGCGACTTGATTATGCTTGCGCGCAATCAGCTCCTTTGCCGTTTCTACAGCAACGGCGGCATCCCGGCAGTAAGCGTCGGCACCAATTGCCTTGCCGAACTCTTCATTTAGCGGAGCACCGCCCACCAGAACAATATAGTCTTCTCGCATGCCCTTTTCGATCAGCGTGTCGATCACGACTTTCATATATGGCATTGTGGTTGTCAAAAGCGCCGACATACCAAGGATATCTGGTTGTTCCGCCTCTAGCGCATCAAGATAGTTCTCAACCGGATTGTTGATCCCAAGATCGGTAACTTCAAAACCAGCACCTTCCATCATCATGGATACCAGGTTCTTGCCGATGTCGTGGATATCGCCCTTAACCGTCCCGATAACCATTTTTCCAAGACGTGGAGCCCCGGTTTCCACCAAAAGTGGTTTCAAAAGGCCCATACCACCCTTCATCGCGTTTGCAGCGAGCAGCACCTCGGGCACGAACAAAATTCCGTCGCGAAAATCAATACCGACTATGCGCATACCCTCGACCAGAGCTTTCGTCAGAATGTCGTAGGGTGTCCAGTTACGCGAGAGCAGAATTTCAACGGCCTCAATAATCTCGTCCTTCAGGCCATCATACAGATCATCATGCATCTGTAGTACAAGTTCATCGTCCGGGAGGTCGCTCAGGATGAGTTCTTCTTCATCGGCCATTGCGCTTGTTCCTGCTTATTTGCGGAAGTCCGTACCAAGGAAGGTGTGGTGACAGCTTCAAAATATCTGATTTCTTTGCGACATCGCGCCGCCGTTTACCGACCTAGCCTCTTCGGCGCTTTCGCTGACGGATTGGCGGCGCGGTATCTTCAGTTCCATCCGCAGGTGAGGAAAACGCCCCCAAGCGCTCTTGGATAGCATCAAGATCGGGCACACTACCTTTCGGATCGTTCAACAATCGTCGCTTCATTTCTTCCAGGTGTTGCGGTCGAGTGCCACAACAGCCTCCGATAATGGCCGCACCACAATCACGCGCAAGTACGGCGTAGTCACCCATCAGTTCCGGGGTTCCATCATAATGCACATGACCATCCACAAATTTTGGGATCCCTGCATTTCCCTTGGCGATCAATGGAACGCTGGGATTGGCTTTCGTAAAACCGATGATCGTCCGCAAGAGATCAGAGGCACCGGTTCCGCAATTGGCACCAAAAGCCAGTGGTTTATGCTCCAATTCGTTCACCAACTGCACCATGTCAGGCGCAGTGACACCCATCATTGTACGGCCAGCTGTATCAAAACTCATTGTTCCACACCAAGGAGCACTATGCACCGCCGCTGCCGCCGCTACCGCTCTAAACTCTTCAGCGGAGGAAATTGTCTCTGCCCAAATCAAATCGACGCCGCCTTCGAGCAACCCTTCAATCTGTTCAGAAAAAATTTCCGAAGCCTCTTCCTCGGTCAAGGTTCCAACAGGGTGCAGCAACTCTCCAGTTGGCCCCACGGATCCGGCAACGATTACCCGACGACCGGATTTCAGGGCCACATCTCGTGCGAGTTGCGCTGATCGCTCGTTCAACTCTTTCACACGGTTCTGAGCATTATGAAGCTTGAGGCGGGCAGATGTCCCTCCAAAACTGTTGGTCAGAATGATATCTGAACCTGCGCCAACAGCCCCTTGATAGACGGACTGTACCTTATCGGGGGCTTCAAAGTTCCAAAGCTCGGGCGCTTCTCCCGCCTCGAGACCAATGTCAAAAAGATTGGTTCCGGTGGCACCGTCTGCGAGCAACCAGCCACGATTCTCCAAAACCTGCGCCAAAATGTTCATGCAGATTGCTCCTCAATCATTTGTGCAATGCTCTTTATCCGTGCCATCATAGCGCGCAGTCCGTTTGATCGTTGGGCAGAGAGATGCCCCGAAAGCCCAAGCCGTTCAAATTCTGCTGCCGCATCTATCGAAAGGATTTCGTGGGATGTCTTATCATTGAAAAGGCTTAAGAGAACGGCAATCAATCCTCGAACAATTACAGCGTCACTATCACCGGAAAACCTCAATTGCCGCTGAGTTTCAGATCCCAAAACTTCAGGCACTATCCAGACCTGACTGGCGCACCCATCCACTTTGGTCACGTCCAACTTCTGCCCTTCTTCAAGCCCGGGCATGTCCTTGCCCAAATCAATTATATAGCGATACCTATCTTCCCATTCGTCAATGAATGCCATGTCGTCGGCTATCTCATCGAATGCCCTGAAAGCCATGCCTGCAAACCTTTGATACATTTAGCGAGAGACATAGGCTCTCTGTAGTTGAACGTCCAGATGGGGTTTTCTTGACGGTATGGCTTCTCTATCAAGGAAGTGAATTTTGTGGAGTTGGATAATGCGTAGATATGTGTTGGTTGGTGTCTTTGGCGTGCTAGCCGCGTGTGGCGATGGATCTGGGTCCAATCCTTTCGGCTCAATAGGCTCAATTGGTTCGCTCAATCCGTTTGGAGGAAGTTCATCGCCGAGAAACGTAGAACTTTCGTCTGCGGATACGCGGATCACTGACGGATCAATTCTTGTACCTGCAGCAACAACCGTAACTGCGCAAGCTGCTCTCAGAGGAGTGATCCTACAAGCGCGCGCCGAGGCTCCGACCCACGGTTTTTTTGGTGCAGTCTTGGTACCGGAGCGAAGGGGCATGCCTGACGAGAACGGAATTGTAGATTTTCAATTCAGGGTCTTTACCCCCGAGTTTAGCCAAAGCAGCGGGCCAGCTAGGACGCGAATTCTGACTGCGGCCGCCTTTATCTCCGACGATGATCTACAATTCATCCGGGGCTTCAGGGTTAAGTCGGAGGGCGGTACTGTCAAACTGGGTCGCTAAAGCACTTCGGCTTTCATCTGAGACGCCCTGTTGCCAAAGGGCCCCGAAGCGCGGCCGGGCTTGGCGATTCAGGTTTAGGATGGAATGCCCTAGATCGCCTTTTTTACGCCAGGCCCAAAAGCGAAGCGGACACAAGTAGACGGTGTTCACATTATCGGTGAATTCTCAGCTGGCACGAAATCGCTTTTTTTGTGATCCTTCTCAGATCTCCACAATCTTGACTCGTGCTCCGTCTGAAGAAAGCGCGATTTGCCCCCTGCAAAGCCGCTCAGCGTCATTCCCAAAGACGGTCTTCCGCCATCCGCGCATCGCCGGCACATCAGTCGCGACGTCACCCGCAATCTCCTCAAGATCTGTTGTTGTCGCTATAAGCTTCTGCGCCACTCCAGTATCTTCCGCCTTTGCCTTCAAGAGGACGCGCAACAAATCTGTAAGGCCTTCGCCCCCCGACTTTCTCCTTCGGGGTTCCAAAACAACGGGAAGATCCGATGGGTCAAGTCTCATCGCGTGCTCTACACAGGCTATGATGGCTTCCGCAACATCTCCCTTCCTGCACTCACGGTTAAGCAACCTGCTTTTTCCCAGATCCTCCAGAGTATGTGGACGTGTTGCCGCGAGCTCTACAATAACATCATCTTTGAATATGCGTCCGCGCGGTACATTTCGCCGCTTTGCCTCTGTCTCGCGGTATTCAGCAAGAGCTTTTACAACCGCCAAAAATCTGGGAACCGAAGAACGGGTTTTGATGCGTTTCCATGCCGAAGCTGGGTCTGTCACGTAAGTCTCAGGGCTTTCAAGAACGGCCAGTTCTTCCGCCACCCAGATCTGCCGCCCAGATTCCTTAAGGCTCTGCGCAAGATGCAGGTAAATATCCCTTAGAAAGGTGACGTCAGCCAGTGCATAGGCTTTCTGCTTTTCGCTCAACGGCCGCCTGCTCCAATCGGTGAAGCGCGAGGATTTATCAAGTCCGGTATGACAGATCGAGCGCACGAGAGTTTCGTAACCGACTTGTTCCCCAAATCCGCATACCATTGCAGCAATTTGAGTATCGAATAGAGGTTTTGGGATGACCTGCCTATCGACGAAGAAAATCTCCAGATCCTGACGAGCTGCATGGAAAACTTTTATGACGCTCTCATCTTTGAAGAGATCATAAAGAGGTTCCAGATCCAACTCTTGGGAGAGAGTATCGACCAGCACAGCATCATCTTTGCCGTTGCCCGGATACGCCAGTTGTATGAGGCAAAGTTGAGCATAGTAGGTACGCTCTCTCAGAAACTCAGTGTCTACTGTTACAAAGGGGAATCCCGCTGCAGTGTTGCAGAAATCAGCCAGGTCTTCTGTTCGTGTTATTGTTTTCATAAGGTTCGGATATACACGGAGTTTTCTCGTCTTGCCATCTGCAAACCGCGCACACAAACTGACCCGGTTTGGAAAGAACAGTAACTATCCTATCAGCACAAACTCGCAGAATGGAAACACTATTCTTTTTCAACCAACAGCTCCGAGGGAAACCTCGCTGCAACAGCAAAACCATTCTCGTCGGTCCCGCGTCCCACTTGGATCTCTCCACCGAGCAAATTGACAGCTCGAAGAGCAATTGCGAGCCCCATCCCTGATCCTTCAATTTCATCGCGAGATTGCAGCATTATGAAGGGCTCAAAAACACTTATCAAATTTTCATCAGAAATTCCGTTTCCCTCGTCCGATATCTCAATATCAAAGTGAGAAGGACCTTGCACAAGTCTAATTCTGATAAACCCGCGATTTTGAGTACTGTGTTTGACTGCATTGCTCAAAAGAGCCGAGAATATCTCATCAAAAAGCGCGGAATCAGCCCGTATGACCGGAAGACTACCCAAAATCTCGACACTCCAAGGCCCCTCCGGCAAAATTGTTTCAACTAACTCAGTGAGGCGGGTTTCCGCACAAATCTCATCCCGTCCTAGTTGGTGGAATGGCAGTCTCTCAAACTTCATAAAGTCCTGCAGCATTCGTTCCAACCGAACTGATTGCGCCCTGATTGTACCCAAGGACTCAAACACAACCTCAGGAATCAAGGAACTTACCTCTGAAAGGTCGTCTTCGATCCAGTCTGGGAGATGACGAAGCACTCGTACCGGAGCAAGCAAATCGTGCTTTGCTCTGGAAAGAAGCTTCGAGCGGTTTTCACTCGTTTGGGTGTTTCTTACCGTTTGAAGAGTTGGTTGAGATACAGACGTATCTTTCAACGTGAGAGCAGTGCCAATGTTGCTCATCCGATATCCTGCTCCGTGAAAGTATGGCATACGTCGTGAACGCCTTCAATCGCCTCTTCCAAAAGTACCATCTGAGCTAATGCGGCCACATTGTTGCCCGTCTGCAGGTCCGTTCTGAGCCCACGCACCTGGCGTTTCAGTCTTTGGAATAAGGGGTTGAGTTGAATCAGCAGATCGGACTTGTCTCGGTGACTTACCGTCTGCGGATTATGAAGCCTTTGTGCAGCTCGAACGCTCAGTAACCTGCCTGCTGCGAAGTGAGTGAAGGACCGGTTGACCGAATCTTCCAAGAGCTCCGCAGAAAGATCGCTCTTGCTAAGATAGGCCATGCATCCAGTATCATATGCTTCAGAGACAATCTGTTCGGAGCCTTGGCCAGTGAGAAGAATTAGTGGCATTTTCACACCCAAACTGCCGTCAAAAACATCCCGTGCCAGATCCAGACCAGTTCCATCAGGCAGATTATAATCTACAATTACGAGATCTATTGCCTCGGTCTGAAGTACTGTACGTGCCGAATTGAGATTGGTCATTTCCAGAAAGCTTAGCTCAAGCCCTGCATTCCTTGCGAGCCGCATAACTATCTGGCGATCGTACCTGGAGTCGTCCACCAAAAGACAAGTACGCACTGGCGAAGTCGCCTTGTGATTGACATGTCGGGGATTTTCCCTGATTGGATGAACGTTCAACATGCAATACCTCGCGTCGTGTTTACGATGCAAACGTCCATGAAATTTGTTAAAGCAACGTTATTTGTAGCTGGACCGTTCGCAGCTAAGCCGAACGAGTGAGCAACACGGTTACCGGCTACCTAATTTCTGTTGATAACTCAAAAGCGTCCGCTTTCTGCACAGACTTACATTTCCGACAATACAGAAAGGCATTGAGAATATGGCTCCGGCGGTAGGATTCGAACCTACGACCTGCGGATTAACAGTCCGATGCTCTACCACTGAGCTACGCCGGAATGGAGCTTTATTCCTGACGGTCGCTATATCAATCGAGGATTCTGGCGTCCAGAGAAATTCGAACTGTTTTAGCTATTCTTTATCAGGAAATACGATCTGTCGCCCAAACCAACTTTTGAAGAGCCAACCTTTCGTCGTGTTTCAAGATCCAGAAGGTGCGCGAGCACATTGCGTGCAGCGATATGATGCATCTGCTCTGGAATATCCTGATAAACGGCTTGTGTGATCGATACCACGGTTCTACGTCCAGCCTGAACGGCGCTCACAATGGCATCTTCCCTTTGCAGACGGTGCTCTCTCAACTCTTTAACGCGCGCTGGCCCATCCTCGATAGCTGAACCATGTGCGGGAAAGTACAATATTTCGCTGCGTTGAAGAAGAATATCCAACGACTGCATATAATCGCCCATATCCCCATCTGGCGGCGAAACGAATGTGGAGGACCAGTCCATCACATGATCCCCGGTGAATATGGCCGAAGCTTCCCTCCAAACAATGCACATATGGTCTGACAAATGGCCTGGTGTATGGATAGTGTCGAGGGTCCAGTCACTTCCCCGAACGGTGTCTCCATCCTTCGCATAGAAATCGGGTACAAAGGTCTTATCGATACCCTCACCTCCAGCCAGTTCCTCTGCACGGTCTGCAATGCTCACTGTCTTCTCCCGCGCCTTAGACACGTTCATAGCAATGACTGGTGCAGAAACCTGATCAGACAGTCGGCGAGCCAGAGCGCAATGGTCGATGTGGGAATGAGTGACAACAATACTGGAAACAGTGGCGCTTGGAGGAATGACGTCCAAAATACCTCTCAGATGCCTTGGATCATCCGGTCCAGGATCAATGATAGCGACGTCACGAGTGCCAATGAGGAAGGTATTTGTCCCCGGGCCGGTCATTCGTCCACTATTCGGCGCAATCACCCGCCGCAAGCCTTCGGGAAAATCAGCCTCAACCCTTGTGCCCTTCATCTGAAACCTTGCCTCCCTACCAGCGCGCGAGTAACGCTTTTGATCATGGCGTTACCCGACTTCAAACACTACATCCCGCGCTCTCTCTTCAGCCGCGCCGCTTTGATTGTGCTGTTGCCCTTGATACTCCTCCAACTTCTCGTCTCATTTGTTTTTGTACAACGGCATTTTGAAGGGGTCACCCGACAGATGTCGCGCAGCATCGCGCGTGAGATTGCTGTTGCTCAGCAGGTGATAGATACATCGCCGACCGCAGCGATAGCGCAGCTTCGTCTGATTAATCTGTCGAGGCCCCTTGCGATGCCCTTGGATCTAGAGGCGGAAACAGAACAGCCGGGACAAAGCAGGCGCCATTGGTACGACCTCTCAGGGCGCGCGCTTACTGAAGAATTGCGCGCCCTTCTCGGACGTGAAGTGGCTGTGGACCTGGTTGATGATTCCCACATGGTAGTTGTGCGCCTGAAAACGGAAAAGGGTATTCTCAATGCTGTAATCCCACGGGTAAGAGTAACTGCATCTAATCCACATCAACTTTTGGTTGTAATGGTTCTTGCATCCTTAATTCTGATCGGTATCGCATTTCTCTTTTTGCGCAATCAAATCCGTCCGATCCTGGAGTTGGCCAACGTATCGGAAGCATTCGGGAAGGGAAGATCCCTACCCTATCGCCCATCAGGCGCAGAGGAAATCAGGCGTGCGGGCTCTACCTTCCTATCAATGCGGAGCAGGCTGGAGCGCCAGATGGAACAGCGCACACAGATGCTAACTGGGGTCAGCCATGACTTGCGGACCCCTCTGACTCGCATGAAACTTTCATTAGAACTGATGGATCCCTCGCCGGAAGTAGCACCGATGATGCGTGATGTTGCGGATATGGAGGCCATGCTCGATGCGTTTCTTGCTTTTGCCAAGGGCGATCAGATGGAGGATCCGGTGGCTGCTGATCCTGCTCAGATCGTCCGAGATATTGTGACGCAAACTGAGCGGAGCGGTGCGTCAATCTCATTTAGCCTGCCAAGTGAGCAAGACGGCCACGCGGAGGTTATGCTGCGCTACCAATCTGTAAGCCGTGCACTTCAGAACTTGATCAACAACGCCGCTCACTACGGTGGGGTCGTCAAGGTATCGTTGAAGCTTCTTCCCAAAACCTGTGAATTTATTGTGGAAGATGACGGTCCTGGCATACCTGAGGAGCGCCGCGAAGACGTTAAAAAGCCGTTTCTTAGGCTCGATACGTCGCGCAACCTTAACAAGGGCGGCGGTGTCGGGCTTGGGCTTTCAATTGCCCAGGACGTTGCACACATCCACGGGGGTAATTTGGAGCTTGGCGAAAGTGCGGATATGGGGGGGCTGAAGGCTACCCTCAGGCTTCCACGTTAAGATGCTCCAAAGCAGTCTGTGCAAAGAGGGGAACAAACGCACCGAGACGCAGAGCTTTTTCCGGGTTAGATGCGTTACCATCCAGGGCACGCTTCTTCACGCCTTGCAAGATCGCGCCCATCCGAAAGAAACTGAACGCAATAGGAAAGCTTAGGTCCGGTATTTCGCTCAAGCCCGCATTTCGGGCATATAGTTCCACATATTCGCGGTCGCTTGGAAGGCCTAGGGATGCCCTGTCCACACCGGCAAGCCCTCTGCCAACTTCACCGGCAGGCATCGCCCATTGCATTAATTGTCCCGCAAGATCTGCATGAGGATGACCAAGCGTGGAAAGTTCCCAGTCAACAATCGCTCTTACAGCGCCTGTTTCTCCGTCAACAAGCAAGTTGTCGAGACGCCAATCTCCATGCACAAGTGCTGGCTTCTCAGCCGCCGGCGGTGTTGCTTCCTCCAACCAGGATATCAGCGTTTCCATCTCCGAGATGTTATCTGTCTCACTTGCGCGGTACTGCTTTGTCCAACGGGAAAGTTGACGCGAGAAATAGTTGCCGGGTCTGCCAAAGTCTGAGAGGCCCACAGCCTTTGGATCCACAGCATGGAGCCGGGCAAGCATCCGGTTCACATTTTGATAAACTGCCTTACGCACCTCAAGGGAAAGCTCCGGGCAGCGCGGGTCATTCAAGGTGAGCCCCTGAACATGAGACATCAGAAAGAATTCGGCACCAAGAATGCTTTCGTCATCGCAGTAATGCAGCATCTCCGGCACGACGACGTTGGTATCCGCAAGCGCAGCCATAACCCGAAATTCTCGATCAATAGCGTGCGCTGCAGGAAGCAAAACTCCATCCGGCTTACGCCTGAGAACATACTTACCGCGCTTGGCAGAGAGTATAAATGTGGGATTAGACTGCCCAGAGGAAGTCTTCTCGATCGCCATTGGGCCGGAGAAACCGGGTAAAACGCTGGAGAGATACGTCTCCAAGGCGGCAATCGGCAGCGGATCAGATGAACGTTCTTGCATGCGCACGCGCCTCCCCTTCCAGATGCGGACTTGCGTTGAAGAGGGAGAGACGCAGCACATCATATTCCAGTGTAAGGCGATGGACGCTGGCGTTGTGGATGTTCAGCATAAGATCCGCAGTGGCACGCGCAGAGAGCCCAAGTATCCGCCTGAGCAAAACACCGATCACTCCGCCAGAGGTGACAATCAGAATTGAGCGCCCCGGCTCCGCCACAGCATCAAGCCCGATCTCAACACGCGAACGAAAATCGGTGAAGCTTTCCGCGTCCTTGCCAAGCTCACCCGCTTCCCAACGCTCAAAGATCTCCGGAAAATGTTCAGTGAACGCTCGGCGATCAACGGGTGCGTCCACTCCAGTTGCTCGGATATACTGAGACTGCAAGGCATCATAATCCAGCTCATTAAATCGCGCATCGGTCTCGGTCGCAGGCAGGTGATGGCTTCTGTTGATACCCGCAAGGGTCTCCTGGTGTCGTTGTAGCGATCCACACACGGCATGATCAAACGCAATCGCATGCTCCGCAAAGTAGTGGCCCAGCCATTCGGCCTGCTGATGCCCGAGATCCGAAAGCTTGTCGTAGTTCGCTGCCCCAAAGGAGGCCTGACCATGCCGAACCAGAATGACCTCTCCCATGTCAGATCTTGTCATTGGTATATCGGCGCAACTCTGCCCGTGCCACTTGCCTTCGATGGACTGCATCCGGCCCATCGGCCAGCCGCAAAGTCCTCAGATGCGTCCAGGAGGCGGCCAGAGGCGTGTCTTGACTGATGCCCTGCCCACCAAACATCTGAACGGCCTCATCCACCACTTTAAGGGCGACACGCGGCGCAACCACTTTTATCTGGCTAATCCATGGCGCTGCCGCGCGGGCATCTCCCTGATCCATCATCCATGCAGCCTTCAGGCAAAGCAGGCGGGCTTGCTCAATCTCCATGCGGCATTCAGCTATGATGTCGTAATTAGCGCCCAGCTTCGCAATCGGCTTACCAAAAGCTTCTCTCTCGAGCGAACGTTTGCACATCAAGGCAAGTGCCGACTCTGCGTGGCCAATGGCACGCATACAATGATGGATACGCCCCGGCCCAAGACGACCTTGCGCAATTTCAAAGCCACGCCCCTCGCCCAGCAGAAGGTTCTCGGCAGGTACACGAACCGCGTTGAAACGAATGTGCATGTGGCCATGCGGAGCATCGTCATGGCCGTACACCTCCATAGCGCGCAACACTTCGATCCCCGATGTGTCTGCATCCACAAGGATCATTGAGTGTCGCTTGTGTATTGGCATCTCATCACCACCTGTTCGAACCATAGTGATATATAGTTTGCAGCGTGGATCTCCGGCCCCGGAGGACCACCACTTCTCGCCATCCAGAACGTAGTCTTCACCGTCGCGAACACACCTGAGCGCAACATTCGTCGCGTCTGACGAAGCAACATCCGGCTCTGTCATCAAATAGGCCGAACGTATCTCTCCGTTCAGAAGCGGAGTCAGCCATTTTTCTTTGTGGGCTGGTGTCGAATAGCGCTCCAGAACCTCCATATTGCCGGTGTCTGGTGCACTGCAGTTAAAAACTTCCGCTCCAAGCCGGGTCTTGCCCATTTCCTCTGCTAGATAGGCGTACTCAACCGTAGTAAGACCATAACCCTTTTCACTATCCGTCAGCCAGAAGTTCCAGAGACCACGGTTGCGGGCTTCAGCCTTGAGGCCTTCAAGAATCTCTGTCATCCGAGCCGTATAAATAAAGCGATCGCCGTCCTTACCGACCTCAGATTGGAATTCGGCATCCAGCGGCATGATCTCAGCTTCCACCATCTCACGCACGGCTGCGATCAGAGGGCGAACACGCTCCGTTACACCTAGATCCATCAGATCAGCCTATTTCTGTTAACGGATCGTGCCCTCGGCTTATCCGCACTGGTCTTGAGCACACAAATGCCCTCCCATATTTTGAGTGTTCTGATCCGATGATGCCAACCCAATCAACTTCAAACAAGCTCATACGGTATGTGACGCCTGATAGTCTGCGTCATTCACAGCCTCCAACCAGTCAGCATCCGTGCCGTCCTTCTTCTCCTGCATAGCAATGTGAACCATCGGAGCAGTCGAAACGGCCCCGTGCCAATGTTCCACTCCGGGTGGTATCCATACAGTGTCTCCAGCACTAATCAGATTTGCGGCCTCACCCCGTTTCTGGATCAGCCCGCGGCCCTCAACAACATGGAGAGTTTGGCCAAGAGGATGCGTGTGCCAGTGGGTGCGGGCACCGGCTGAAAAGCGGACAGTCAGAGCCTTAAGACGTGACGGTTCCGGAGCGTCCACGATCGGCGTGAACTTCACAGATCCGGTGAAATAGGTGGAGGGCGCCTCTTTTGTGAGCAGCTCGGACTTAGAGTAAATCTTCAATCTCTGTCTCCATTTGGCCCACGCACGAAACTTACGACATCAAAAGGATGGTGCGTTTCATACCCAACGTTGAAAAATGGGCGGTCTTCATTTTCTACTTCTCAAGTAGGAACCACGTGGTGTCATCCTGCGGAGCCCAGTTGTCTCGCTTGTACACAAATCCATAGTCGACGAGCTTCAAACCAAACTCATCTATCAGATCGCCCGCAAAATCTCGTTTGAAGAGCCTATCGTTATGGCCTCTGTATCCTATCGATACTGGCGATGGATTATAATATTCGGCAACAAGAATGTAGCGTTTGCTCATGATGAACAAATTCCGATAAACGTCTTTCAAGTGGTCAGGGTTGATATGTATGAGCACTCCGGCTGTGAACGTAAGATCGAACTTTTCCTGATCGTCCATGACCCCAATGATAGAACCGTTTCGAATACCGCCGCCGACGTTTTTAGCGGCCTGAGCGGCAGCCTCTTCGTTGATCTCTATACCCTGCAATTCCAACTGAGGTTTCAGGCGCTTCAACGCAACAAGGTTCAGGCCAATGTTACAGCCAAATTCCATCACGCTGTTGATGGCACTCGCACCGCGCAGCATACTTCCCCAAAGCGCAATCTTTGAGGCTAGAAGCTGGTCCGAATTATTGCGATCAATATAGTCACTTCCAAACTCGCCAGCCCAAAAATTCTCCTGATCCGTGGCGTAAGATTTAGTCATTCCAAGATCCTTTTACTGTTCAGCCTCACTATGTCACCTCATCTACCTGACAGGCAACATCTTCGGCTCAGCCTTCTTATGTGAGAGCACTACAAAGCCCTGATAACCTCATGCGGCATTTGAAGGGCAAAGCGCGCCCTTAGTTTCAAAAGCGCTGCCTAGAAAGCTCTCTTGCTATTTTTTCAAGACTTCAAAACAAACGGCGCATTCAACAAATGCTGAACGCGCCGACTGTAATTTTGAAGCTCGAAGGGCCTTGCCAAGAAGCTCTCGGCAGGACCAAAAGTATCAGCGTTTGGAGAACTGGAAGCTCCGGCGCGCTTTGCGCTTGCCGTATTTCTTACGCTCAACAACGCGGCTGTCGCGTGTCAGGAACCCAGCTGCCTTGAGCGCTGGACGAAGGGACGGCTCATACAATGTGAGAGCTTTGGAAATCCCGTGCTTCACGGCACCGGCCTGACCAGAAAGACCACCCCCTTTGACTGTAGCCATAACATCGAACTCACCGGTAACACCCGCAACGGAAAAGGCCTGACCGATCACCATCTGGAGAACCGGGCGTGCAAAATAGGTGTTCATTTCCTTGCCGTTCACAGTCACTTTGCCGGAACCTGGTTTGATCCAGACACGCGCAACGGCGTCTTTCCGTTTGCCGGTGGCATAGGAACGGCCCAGTTCATCGCGCACAGGCTCGTACTTAATGGCTTGTTCCACAACTTCCGCAGGAGAGGCTTCGCCGGACACCGCATCCTTAAGATCATCGAGAGATTTGATATCGTCGCTCATCTTTATGCGCTCCGTGTGTTTTTTTTGTTCATGGATGCAACATCCAGAACTTCAGGCGATTGTGCCTCGTGGTTGTGCTCTGTGCCCGCATAGACGCGCAGATTGGTCATTTGCTGGCGGCTGAGTGGCCCGCCGGGCAGCATACGTTCTACGGCTTTCTGCACCACGCGCTCGGGAAAGCGGCCTTCAAGAAGTTCGCCTGCTGTCCGGGATTTGATGCCACCGGGATGACCCGTATGCCAGTAGTAGTTTTTGTCCGTGCGTTTGTTACCCGTCAGCTGAATTTTGTCAGCGTTGATAACGATAACGTTGTCGCCCATATCCATATGCGGTGTGAAAGAAGGCTTATGCTTTCCCCGAAGGCGCATGGCGATAATCGTTGCAAGACGACCTAGAACGATGCCTTCGGCATCGATCAAGATCCATTTCTTTTCAATATCTGCCGGTTTGGCGGAATAGGTTTTCATCATTTCGTCCTGAAGGTTGAGGATGCAAAGCATCGTCTGGATCGGATGAAGTGCCTTTTAAGGTATTTTAGATCTGTCGCAACCGCAAACATCCGAATTTTCTGCATCAAAATCAATGCATTGGAAATAAGGTATCTAAATACCCCCATTCCTAATCGCCTTTGGCGGGATGGAGTACGTGACACTCGCATGTGCGACCGGATCTGACCCTCCCTTGGCGAACAGCATCACATCCCCCACTGCAAGCGTTCGGCCGAGCTTGAGAATACGGGCCTCGGCCTCAATATCAGCAGCCGGGGGTTTGCGCATAAAATTGATGGTGCATGATGTTGTTACGGTAAGCGCTTCGGGGCCAATCACAGAAAGCACCGCCATGTAGAAAGCACAATCTGCGAGAGTGAACAGTGCCGGCCCTGAGACGGTACCACCCGGGCGCAAATCCTGCTCAGAGACATGCAATTCCGCCCGCAGTCTGCCTGCTTCCATTTCAAGAACGTGAATACGATCGCCCAATTGAGGGAAAACTTCGGCTAGAAAATCGTGCAAGGTATCAATTGATAGCTTTAACTCCATACAGCCCTCTATACCTGCCAAGACTTTTCTGAAACTGTTCGGAAAGATAAATCTTTTGCAAGGTCTATTATTATGAGCGACCCCCTTCTGATCAGATCTGATACAGGGCATATCGCAGTTCTAACACTGAATTCACCCCATAATCTCAATGCGTTGTCAGAAGCGATGATGGCAGCCTTCAGTAATGCTCTGGATGGGATCGCCGGGGACAGGAACATTCGTGTTGTCTTGATCAAGGGTGAGGGACGGGCTTTTTGCGCAGGGCATGATCTGAAGGAAATGGCGACGGCTCGAAAGCATGAGGATGGCGGGAAGGCATATTTTTCCGAACTATTTGAGACATGTTCCAGATTGATGATGCAAATCACACGGTTGCCGCAACCGGTGATCGCCTTGCCCCACGGAATAGCAACCGCAGCGGGCTGCCAGTTGGTAGCGACATGCGATTTGGCAATCGCAGCAGAAGACACGCAATTTGGCGTGAATGGCGTGAATATCGGGCTCTTTTGTTCCACACCAATGGTGGCGTTGAGCCGGGCGATGCAACGCAAGAAGGTGTTGGAGATGCTGCTGACGGGCAGCTTTATCGGTGCTGAGGAGGCGAAGGCGACCGGGCTTTTAAACAAGATTGTACCGAGTGATGCGTTACATACAGCGGGCATGCAACTTGCTGAAACAATTGCAGAAAAATTTGAGCGTGTTGTCGCAGTCGGGAAGGAGGCCTTCTACGCACAGGCCGAATTACCGCTTGGTGCTGCTTATGAATATACGGCTGAGATCATGGCTGAGAACATGATGTTTGAGGAAACACAGGCCGCGATCCACGACTTTATCACCAAGCCCCGGGACGCCTGACTGAAGCTATGCCCCACGAGCGATGCGTTCCTCTGGTGGATATGCTGAATGAAAGCGTGCGCTGATGATCGCAGTGAACAATGCAACTCCCAGAAGCTGATGACTAATGCCAAGATACCAAGGGGCGGCGTAGACAACGGTAAGGACTCCAAGGGCAATTTGGCCAACGAAAAATGCCATCATTACAGCGTAGCTGCGACGAATGGCGGCTACAGGTACTGAGCGTGATCGCCACCAGACAAAGACCGCGCCAAGGAAGATGATGTAACCGAGCAGGCGGTGATTGAACTGTACGAGCCCTGCATTCTCAAAGAAGTTGCTCCAGAAAGGTGTGAGATCCCAGGCGGTTGCGGGAAAGAACGCCCCCCCCATCAGTGGCCAGTCTGTATAGCTGCGGCCAGCGTCTATACCTGCCACGAGGGCACCGAGGATGATCTGGAGAAATGTGCCCGCGAGAAGGATGCTGGTGACGCGAAGAAGACCTGTTTCGCGCCTGCGCCTTGCCTGCAGGAGATCGGCCTCCGGTTTCTGTATTTTCATTGCAAACCAAGCAGTTAAGCCCAGAATGACAAAGGCGAGACCAAGATGGGTGGCCAGGCGGTATGAGGCGACATCCAGCATTGTGCCGGTGAGACCAGACGAGACCATCCACCAACCGATCGCACCCTGCAGGCCGCCCAATGCGCCGAGTGTGAGGAGTGGTGGTATCCAGCCTCGGGGGATCTGCTTTCGGGCCAGAAAGTAGAGAAAACCAATCGCCCAGACGAGGCCGATCACGCGGCCGAGTTGGCGATGGCCCCATTCCCACCAGTAAATGACCTTGAACTCGGAAAGGCTCATCCCCTTGTTTTGTAATTGATATTCTGGGATTGCGCGGTATTTTTCGAATTCACTGTCCCATGCTTCTGCGCTGAGGGGGGGCACTGCACCGGTTACCGGGCGCCATTCGGTAATCGAGAGGCCGCTATCGGTGAGGCGGGTCATTCCACCCACAGCAATCATAAGGACGACGAGCGCGAAGATGGCCATCAGCCAGCGTGCTATGCTTCTACGGGCATCCTTCTTTTCTTTTGTCTTTACAACGGGTTCCGTAGGCTTCTCGCCACTTACTTCTTCGAAAATACTGCGCTTGCCGCTCATCATCGTGCCCTCTTGCATCTCGGCTGATTTAGGCCTCGCAAGGCTCGAGAACAAGTTGTCATTTTTGCGCAGGGTGCCTGTCTGCGAGGGCGCGGAAAACGCCGTGGAGGGTGCGGATATCGGCGTCTGTCAGTTCCATTCGGGAGATGAGATTGCGAAGATTTTCGCGCATGCTTTCCGTCTTTTCAACTGGCCAGAAGTAGTTTGAAGCCTCGAGGCGCACTTCAAGTTTATCAAGTAACGCCTTGATTTCATGACCTTGTGCAGGAATGGACTTGGCATCCCTCTCTGGCAGCTTTGCGCCCGAATGCTGACCCCATTCATAGGCCATCAGCAGGACGCATTGAGCCAGATTGAGGGAAGCGAAAGCTGGGTTCACAGGGACGGAGATGAGAGCCCCCGCATGAACGAGATCGGCGTTTTCAAGCCCTGCCCGTTCCGGCCCGAACATCACGCCAACATTTTGGCCCTGATCCATGCGCCTGCGGGCGTCTGCCATGGCCTCTTCAGGGGTAAGAACGGCCTTGGTGAGATCCCTTCCGCGGGCAGTTGTAGCATAAGTGAAGTTGAGATCATGGAGTGCATCTTGAGTGTTATCAATGACTTGCACCTGATCAATCACCCGCGCAGCCCCGGACGACATGGCAACAGCCGCAGGGTTTGGCCAGCCGTCGCGCGGGGCGGTGATGCGCATCCGATCCAACCCGAAATTCCACATCGCACGCGCTGCGGCTCCGATATTTTCCCCCATCTGCGGGCGAACGAGGATGAACACCGGAGTTGGACCGCTCCACTCTTCGGCCAGCTTATGGTTCGTTCCTGACATTGTACACTCCTGCCCCGCACTCCAAAAAGGGGCGAAAATATTTGCTGGGTTTGGTATGGTTTAGGTACCGTTTTGGTAGTGCAAGATTCCCGCCTGAGAGCGCTTTTTACCGAACGGTCTAAAAATACTCAAACAAATCATTTGACTGGAAATTCGAGATCGAAGGCGACCTCGTGCCCACGCGCCCGGCTTCGCGAAAGTTCTCTTCGTATACAATCGTATGCGGCCTTCCCTTGGGCATGTGAATACTCTATAGCTCGCCGCGACGTCTGAAAGAGAGGATCCCTGCCCCATGACCAAGATCAAAGTTGAAAATCCAGTTGTCGAACTCGATGGCGATGAGATGACGCGGATCATCTGGCAGTTCATCAAGGACAAGCTGGTTCTGCCGTATCTGGATATTGATCTTCTCTATTACGACCTGGGCATAGAAAGCCGCGACGAGACGAACGACCAGATCACGATTGATGCTGCCGAGAAGATCAAGGAAATCGGTGTTGGTGTGAAATGCGCCACGATCACACCGGATGAGGCGCGGGTTGAGGAGTTCGGGCTGAAGCAGATGTGGAGAAGCCCCAACGGGACGATCCGTAACATTCTTGGCGGTGTGGTGTTCCGCGCACCGATCATCTGCAAGAACGTGCCGCGGCTTGTACCGGGCTGGACGAAACCGATCGTGATCGGGCGCCATGCATTTGGCGATCAGTACCGCGCGACGGATATGAAGTTTCCGGGGCCTGGTAAGCTTTCTCTGAAATTCGTAGGTGAAGACGGTACGGTGGATGAACGGGAGGTGTTCGATGCCCCCTCTTCCGGCGTCTATATGGGAATGTATAACCTCGATAAATCCATTGAGGATTTTGCGCGCGCCTCTTTGAACTACGGTTTGAACCTTGGTTGGCCCGTTTATCTTTCGACAAAGAACACCATCCTGAAACAGTATGACGGACAATTCATGCTGATCTTCCAGCGCATCTACGAGGAAGAGTTTGCCGACAAGTTCAAGGCAGCGGGCATTACCTATGAGCACCGGCTGATCGACGATATGGTGGCTGCGGCCATGAAGTGGTCTGGCGGGTTTGTGTGGGCCTGCAAGAACTACGATGGCGACGTTCAATCCGACACCGTGGCGCAGGGCTTTGGTTCGCTCGGCTTGATGACATCTCAGCTGATGACACCCGATGGCAAGGTTGTGGAGGCGGAAGCCGCACATGGCACCGTGACGCGGCATTTCCGGCAGCATCAGAAAGGCGAGGCGACCTCGACCAACTCGATTGCCTCCATCTATGCCTGGACGGGCGGGTTGAAGCACCGCGCGAAGCTGGATGAGAACGCGAAGCTGATGGAATTTGCCGATACGCTGGAAAAGGTGGTCGTTTCCACAGTGGAAAGCGGGTTCATGACGAAGGATCTGGCGCTGCTGGTTGGCCCGGATCAGAAATGGCTGACAACGGAAGGCTTCCTTGAGAAGATCGATGAAAACCTGAACGCGGCGCTGGTTGGCTGACGATTGGGGGGGCACTGCCCCCCTTTTTTTAACACAATTCTTAATGAGCAAGGTCTTTCATGTCACCGCTTCCCTTAGAGAAACGTGCGGGGTGGGCAATGTGGCTGATGAAGGCCGCAGCCATTGCATCGCTTGTGAGTATTCTGCCCCTGATGTTCGATATAGAGACCGGCGCGCTCTACTTTCTTCCATCTGTCGTGATTGGCTATGAAGTGTTGTTGCTGGTATTCTGGATACCCACGATAACATTGGTTACGTTTTATCTGGCGGCCAATATCGTTTTCTTCATGTGGACGTACCGTGCCTTTGCCAGAACACCGGCTGTGATAGGGCAGACGCCAGAGGTTTCCCCTGGCTGGGCGGTTGGATGGTATTTTGTGCCGATTGCCCTTTACTTCAAACCCTATCAGGCGCTGCGCGATCTCTGGAGTATGTGGCTTGCGGTTAATCCGGATGATGGGAGCGATGTGCCCTCTCTTTTCGGCTGGTGGTGGGCCACAAGTGCATTCAGCATTCTTGGTGGCACCGTCTCCTGGCGGCTGGATGATATGCTATATGGCACCCCGGATTACTGGAAACTGGCATTGTTTGACATTTCGATGGCAATCCTTGGTGCCGCAAGCCTTTGGCTCACAGCGCGGGTAGTGGCCGAGGTTACAGAGCTTCAGGCGCAGCAATCGGCCGCCGAGATATTTGCCTGAATTTCCGTCTCGGAAAAATTATCTGAAGTGACGGTTTGTTAAACTTGCTCGTGGACGTTGGTACGACACACGAGAAGGTGGCGCGGATGAGTTTGGCGGAACCACACATGGGCAAGGGTGCCGCACCCTTTTTGAGAGATTATTACGCCGCTTTGGCAACGGAGTGTGCGCGAGACGGCATGGTGGCCTGTGGAGATGATGGCCGCATTCTGTGGTGCAATCCGGCGTTTGCCGAGATGTGCGGAAATGAGGTGCCCGCTCTTGTAGGGGCCTTTCTGGCTGATGTGATTTCAGAAATCATCGGCGCGCCACTGCCGGAGGATATGCTGAGGGAAGCCGAGGGTGGTGATCATCCTCAATGCGTTCCGATGGCTGCGAGCGAAGGCGGCACAATGCTTGAAATGTGGCTGACGCGCGTGGAGGGGAACGGGCGGTCTGCCGGCCAGCAGCTCGGCTTTTTCCGGCAAGCGCCATCAAGCGTGGCAGAAAACCTTGGGCCGCCCGAGAGTGAACAGATAAGCCGCGCCGAACGAAAGCTGCTTTCGCAGACAAGCGGCTGGTTTTATGCAGCGAAATCGCTGGATGAATTGCTGAAGATCGTAAGCCGATGTATGCGCACGCTTATCCCGGAAGCGTCCGGCCAGCTCTATATCTACGGCGCCGCGCGGGATGTGCTGGAGCTTGCGAGCCACTGGGGGCCGAGCTTTCTGACCGACCATATCGAGCCTGACGATTGCTGGTCTCTCCGCCGGGGGCGCGCCTATGCCTATGGCAGCAACGACATCGACTTTCCCTGTCTGCACAATGACGAGAAGGAAAATCCCTCTTTCTGCCTGCCGGTTGTGGCACATGGCGATACGATCGGGATGTTGCATCTGAGCTTCACGGATTTGCAGATCCGCGATTTCTCCAAAGCTGGGTTACGCCAGAAGCTTGAATCGCGCTGGGATCTGGCGCTGATCTGTGCGGAACAGATCAGCCTGGCTGTCGCCAATGTGCGGCTTCGCCAGGAATTGCAGGATCAATCGGTCCGTGATCTGTTGACGGGCCTGTGGAACCGGCGCTGGTTCCTCGATACTGCCCAGAAGGAGCTGAACAGGGCGCTCGCCCGGCAGGACCAGCTCTCTTTGATTTCGGTGGATGTAGATCACTTCAAGAACTTCAACGATACGCACGGGCATGATGCGGGCGATGCCGTGCTGCGGCAGGTGGGAACGCTGATGCAACGGCATTTTCAGGAAAGCCATGCAGCCTGCCGCGTGGGTGGGGAGGAATTTACAATTCTCGCACCGCACACGCCGCAAGAGGATGCGATGAAGATTGCCGATGCCTTCCGCAGGGATGTGGCACTGCTGACGGTGCGGAGCGGGGGTGTGCAGTTGCCGACCATAACGGTCTCTTGCGGAGTGGCGACAGTGCCTGTTTGCGGAGATGACCTGCAGACGCTGATGAAATCCGCTGATCTGGCGCTTTATGCGGCCAAGCAGACGGGGAGGAACAGGGTTGTAAGCTTCGACCCTGAGGATGGCGTGGCATCTGGGGAAGCGGCCTGACGCCTTCGGATTTTTAAACGCCTTCGACGATCGTGTATTCCCGCGTCGAAGCCGGAAGCCCGAGTGCGAGAGCAGCCTGATACTCCGCTGAGGCATAGAATTTCTGCGCTGTTTCAAGATCCGGCCATTGGATCAACACATTGCGGCTGCGCCCCTCGCCCTCCATCTGGTGCGCAGTACCGCCGCGCGCCAAGAAGATACCGCCGTACTGAGCGACGGCCGGGCCTGCAAGCTCTGCATATTTGGCATAGGCCTCCGCATCATGCACATCGGCATGGACGATTGAAAAGGCTGACATTTATCCCTCCAGAAGTTGTTCTGCGGCCCGGATCGCCGCCTCTGCATTCTCGGCGCTGGCACCACCCGCCTGCGCCATATCCGGTCGTCCGCCGCCGCCCTTGCCACCAAGCTCCCGCGCTGCGGCCTGCACAAGATCGACAGCTGAAATGCGCGTTGTGAGATCATCGGTAACACCCGCGGCAACGGCCGCCTTGCCATCGGCATCGGCGATCAAAAGGATAGCGCCGGAGCCGATGCGCGACTTGTGCGCATCGATCAGACCGCGAAGATCCTTGCCGGAAACACCGCTAAGCGTTTGCGCGAGGAAGGGCACGCCCGCGACATCGCGCGCCTGCGGTTCATCGGATGCGCCGCCGGAAAGTGCCAGTTCCTTTTTGAGGTTGGCGACCTCGTTTTGCAGGGCCCGGCGCTCGTCCATCAGGGATTTCACGCGGCTCACTACATCTCCCCGCTGCGCTTTCAGCGTGCTGGCGAGGCTTGCGACCGTGGCATCCTGCTCGGCGAGATAGGCCTGCGCCGCCTCGCCCGTGAGCGCCTCGATCCGGCGCACGCCTGCGGAAGACGCGCTTTCACCAAGCGTGACAAAGAGGCCGATCTCGCCGGTCTGGCGCACATGTGTGCCGCCACAAAGCTCCAGCGAATACACATCGCCCGAGGCGCCAAGGCCACTCTCGGCGGCCTTGCCCATCGAGACGACGCGCACTTCGTCTCCGTATTTCTCGCCGAAGAGTGCCCGGGCACCGATGCCCTCAGCCTCCTTCGGCGTCATCACACGGGTTTCCACGGGCGAGTTCTGGCGGATGAACGCGTTCACCTCAGCCTCTACGGTGCTGATCTGCCCCGGTGTCATCGGTTTGGACTGCGAAAAATCAAAGCGCAGTCTGTCTGCCGCGTTAAGCGAGCCCTTCTGGGCCACGTGATCGCCGAGGGCGCGGCGCAGAGCCTCGTGAAGGAGGTGAGTGGCCGAATGATTGGCGCGAATGGCGCTGCGGCGGCTTTCATCGACGCTCAGCTCGGCTGGGGTATTTGTGGCAACCTCGCCTTCCGTAACGGTGCCGATATGAACGAAAAGGCCCGCCTTCTTGCGGCAATCGGTGATGGCCACCTTGCCCGTATCGGTAACAAGCGTGCCAGTATCGCCCACCTGCCCGCCGCTTTCTGCGTAAAAGGGTGTCTGGTTGAGCGTGATCTGCACAGCTTTGCCCTGCCCGGCCGCCGCTGTTTCCACTCCATCCACCACGATCCCCGTGATCTGGCCTTCGGCCTGTTCGGTCTCGTAACCCAGAAACTCCGTGGGCTCGGTACGGTCCGCGATGGCGAACCAGACGCTTTCATCCGCCGCATCGCCGGAGCCTGACCATGCTGCGCGGGCCTGGGCCTTTTGGGCTTCCATCGCCGTATCGAACCCGGCGACATCCACTTCCCGTCCCCGCTCCCGCAAGGCATCCTGCGTAAGGTCGAGGGGGAAGCCGTAGGTGTCGTAAAGCTTGAAAGCTGTCTCACCCGGGAGGGCGTTGCCCTCGGGGAGTGCTTCAAGCTCGGCATCAAGGAGTGACAGGCCCCGATCGAGCGTTTGCTTGAAGCGTGTTTCCTCCATCAGGAGTATTTCCTCGACAAGGGCCTGCGCGCGCCCAAGCTCTGGATAGGCCTGGCCCATCTGGCGGACCAGCGTTGGCACAAGGCGGTACATCACCGGATCCTTTGCGCCCAGAAGATGGGCGTGGCGCATCGCCCGGCGCATGATGCGGCGGAGCACGTAGCCGCGACCATCGTTGGAGGGCATCACACCATCTGCGATGAGAAAGGAGGTGGAGCGGAGATGATCGGCGATGACGCGGTGATGGACGTTCTGATCGCCGTAAGGATCCACGTTCGTGGCATTCGATGAAGCCTCGATGAGGTCCCGCATAACGTCTGTATCGTAATTGTCGTGGGAGCCAAGGAGCGTGGCCCCCATGCGTTCCAGCCCCATGCCGGTATCTATGGAGGGCTTGGGGAGAGGTTTGCGCGTGCCATCCTCAAACTGCTCGTATTGCATGAAGACGAGGTTCCAGATCTCGATGAAACGGTCGCCATCCTCCTCCGGGCTGCCCGGTGGGCCGCCCCAGATATGTTCGCCGTGGTCGTAGAAGATCTCGGAGGACGGGCCGCAGGGGCCGGTGGGGCCCATCATCCAGAAATTGTCATCCGTTGCGATGCGGATTATACGGGCTTCGGGCACGCCGATTTTCCGCCAAATATCAAAGGCTTCATCATCTGTGTGGTAGACAGTGACATAGAGCTTCTCGGTGGGGATCGCGATTTCCTTGGTTATCAGTTCCCACGCGAAGGGGATCGCTTCATCCTTGAAGTAATCGCCGAAGGAGAAGTTGCCGAGCATCTCGAAGAAAGTGTGGTGGCGCGCGGTGTAGCCCACATTGTCTAGATCATTGTGTTTACCACCGGCGCGCACGCATTTCTGATTGGATGTGGCGCGGGTATAGGGGCGCGTTTCCAGCCCGGTGAAGACGTTCTTGAAGGGTACCATTCCCGAATTGACAAACATCAACGTCGGGTCGTTCCGGGGAACCAGCGGCGCACTTTCCACGACTTCGTGGCCGTTTTTCGCGAAATAGTCGCGGAATGTCGTGCGGATATCGTTCAGGCTGGTCATACGCGTCCTCAAACACTTCAGGCTTCTACCGGTGTTTGGTGTTAGCTCAGGTGTTCAGAGGTGTCCATAAAACAAAAGCCCCGGACGCTGCCGGGGCTTTTCTATTGCGCGATTGGAACGCCCAATTATTCCATCAGTGCGTCATCATCATCCCGTGTCATATCGAAATCGAGGCCATGGGCGGCGCGGATCTTGTCTTCGATTATGAGGGCCGTCTCGGGGTTGTCCTTCAGGAAATTTTTCGCGTTCTCACGGCCTTGCCCGATGCGTTCATCCCCAAAGGAATACCAGGAGCCGGATTTTTCGACCACGCCAGACTTCACGCCCAGATCAATCATCTCTCCGCGTTTGGAGATGCCTTCACCGTACATGATATCGAACTCGACCTGCTTGAAAGGTGGGGCCACCTTATTTTTAACAACTTTCACGCGAGTTGCGTTGCCCACCACCTCGTCACGATCCTTCACGGAACCTATGCGGCGAATATCGAGGCGGACGGAGGCGTAGAATTTGAGGGCGTTGCCCCCGGATGTCGTTTCCGGGCTGCCGAACATCACACCGATCTTCATCCGGATCTGGTTGATGAAGATCACCATGCAATTGGAGCGAGAGATGGCACCCGTCAGCTTGCGCATGGCCTGGGACATGAGGCGGGCCTGCGCGCCGACCTGATGATCGCCCATATCGCCCTCAAGCTCCGATTTGGGTGTGAGGGCCGCGACCGAATCCACGACCACCACCGAAACAGCGCCGGAACGTACCAGCGTTTCTGTAATCTCCAGCGCCTGTTCGCCCGCGTCGGGTTGGGAAATCAGCAGTTCATCGAGATTTACGCCAAGTTTCTTTGCATAGGTCGGATCGAGCGCGTGTTCTGCATCAACAAAGGCGCAAACGCCGCCCTTTTTCTGCTCTTCGGCCACCACGTGCAGTGCAAGCGTGGTTTTGCCAGAGCTTTCCGGGCCATAAACTTCAATAATCCGGCCCTTTGGAAGGCCGCCTATGCCAAGGGCGATATCGAGGGAGATGGATCCTGTGGAGGTCGCCTCGATATCCATAACAGGGTTATCCTGGCCGAGGCGCATGATCGAGCCCTTGCCAAAACTCCGCTCAATCTGTGAAAGCGCGGATTCGAGCGCCTTTTCCTTGTCCATTCCGCGTCTCTCATTCAAATCAAGTAGGGGAGTTGCCATGTGCTGATCCTCTTATTTCACAAGTTCTTATGCTCGGCAATCACTGCTCTGTTCGCCTTTTATTCCGCGCAAGATGCGACCAAAACAGGAACATTGCAACTAAAATTTTACCTGTTCCCATTCTTCGGCTGTCTCCTTTAAGAAAGCGTAAACCGCGATACCCGATGGATTGCGGGATGCGATGTGGAGGCCTGACGGCGGATGATAATTAACTTCAAAGCCCGGCTGGCGTTTATCGCGCAGACCAAATGCGGGTCTACCTCGATTGAGAATGCATTGCGCTGGCATGCGAATATCGCGTTTACCGGGCATCACAAGGTGACCCACATTACCACGTTCAATTACCGCCGGTTTGTACAGCCGTATCTCAATTTCATTGATGAGAAGGGCGTGGAGACAAGCTGCCTTTTCCGCAATCCGACGGATTGGCTGGCAAGTTGGTGGAAGTATCACAGCCGAGAGGCCGTGGCTGGAACTGCAATGGATACAAGCCACATGAGCTTTGAGGAATATGTAATTGAATTTCTTGAGGGAAGTGACAAGCCCTGCTTCAATGTCGGACGGCAGAGCGACATGCTGACGGGCCCCGTGCGACCGATAGCGATCGATCATCTTTATCGTTATGAGGATATGGATCAGTTCATCGCACTCTGGGAGGAGCGCCTGAAGCGTTCGCTGAATATCGAACGCCACAATGTCTCGCCGGACCGATCGGGCCCTGATCTGAGTGCGGCGACTCGCGGGCGGCTGGAGCAGGCGCTGGCTGACCAGTTCGAGATTTGGGAAAGCAAGACGGTGGGGCACGGCCCGATTGCTTGAGGTGCTGGGGTGATGAACCTCTGTGAGAAACCCGCTCAGGCAGTGCGCCCAACTGTGGAAGGGACACATCGATTCTGAAGGTCCCCGGGGAATTCAGTGCGTTTGCGTATGGCCGTAGAGATCTATGTGTTCGCGAACGCGCGACGTGAGATCGTTGAGGGAGAACGGTTTTGCGAGGAAGCTTGAGTTGGGAATTTCCTCATGCCCCTCCTTGAATGCATCCTCAGCGTAGCCCGATACGAAAATTGTGCTGACATCGGGCCGCATCTTGAGCGCCTTGCGCACCCAGCTTGGCCCATCGATACCCGGCATCACCACATCGGAGACGAAAAGATCGACATGCGTGTCCGGTTGTTCGACAAGGGCGAGGGCCGCCTCCCCGCAATCTGCCTCCAGAACCTCATAGCCGCGCATCCGTAGGGCGCGGGCTGCGAAGGACCGAACGGGAGCTTCATCCTCCACCAGAAGAACAACTCCCCTGCCCGTGAGATCTGTGACGGAGGAGTTCGCTTCCGGAGGCGGAACGGCAATCTTGCTTTCGGCCACCGTGCTGCCCTCATAGACAGGCAGATAGATTGTAAAGCACGTCCCCTGATCTACTGCGCTGTCGACGAAGATGAACCCACCTGATTGCTTGATAATGCCGTAGGCGGTGGACAGGCCGAGGCCCGTGCCTTCGCCCACACGTTTGGTGGTATAGAAGGGCTCAAAGATCTTGTTCACGAGATTGGCGGGAATGCCAGCGCCCGTATCCTGCACTTCGATGACGCTATAGCGCCCGGCAGGAACGTTAGCACGATCGCGTTTCAGCTCTTCCTCCAGTGCCAGATTGCGCGTGCGGAGCGTGACGATGCCGCCATCTTCCATTGCGTCTCGTGCGTTTACCACGAGATTGACCACCACTTGTTCGAGCTGGCGTTCATCGACACGAACGGGCCAGATATCCTCCAGATTTTCGAGGTTGAGCTGAACACGCTCTCCCAGCAGGCGGTTCAGGAGATGGGCCAGCTCGGCCATTGTATCGTAGAGATGGAGGACGTTGAGCCGCATCGTCTGCTTGCGGGAAAACGCAAGAAGCTGGCGCACGAGGGCAGCAGCGCGATTGGCATTCTGGCGGATCTGGATGAGATCGCCGTGATCGGGGTCGCCGTGATCGTGGCGCAGCAGAAGAAGGTCGCAATGACCGTGGATTGCTGTGAGAAGATTGTTGAAATCATGCGCGATGCCGCCCGCAAGCTGGCCCACGGCCTGCATCTTCTGGCTTTGTACAAACTGCGCCTCAAGCGTTTTCAGCTCCGTCGCGTCGCTAATCACGGCCAGAACAATCGGCTGGCCGCCCTCCACCACACGGATCATGTTGACCTGAAGAAAGACTTCCGCGCCATCCCGCCGCCCACGCGCCACCTCCGAGCGGCCTTGCGCACGACCCGCGAATGTTTCTTCCAGCCGCTCTGGTATGGATCGGCCAAGGCCCTCGATGAGATCGGCAAAGCGCTTTCCTGTCTCGGCCTCCGCGCCAAGAAGGCTGCGGCCAGACGTGTTTATGTAAATGATCTGGCCCTGAAGGTCGATGCGGGCAAGGCCCACAGGCAGCTTCTGCAGCAGATCCTCTGCATCGCGTCCGGCCTCCGCCATCTCATCGGACGTATCATCGCCCATAGTGGCACCATCGGCAGCCATCTCCGTTACTGTCCAGATCTGCGCACCTCCGCCGATCTGGCGCACGTAAATCTCTGCTGGCCTGTTCATCCATTGTACTTCACGGCTGGAATAGCCTTCGGCCACCGCCTCTCGCCCTAGCGAGTAAACGAGCGCTTCGCTGTCTGGCAGCCCTTTTGCGAGAAAGCCGGAGAGAGGGCCTGTTGCCCGTTTCGCCGTGTGGTTGGACCGCAGAATGGAACCGCGTTTGTTGACGAGGAAGATGATCGAATCCGAACTGTCAAAAAACTGATTGAAAGCGCTGGAGCGCGTGTTGTTCTGCATGCGGGAGAGCGTGACATAAACAATCGCCGCGACGAGAACGCCACTGACAGGCCCAAGCGGCAGTGCGCCCAGCATGAGGCCCGCATAGCTCCATATACCAGCAACAGCGACGCCGGATACGACGCCCACCAAGATGGGGCCGCGATCCCGCATCTGATAGGATCCACGCTCACTCACCTGTCTGCCCCTCCATGCAGCTGCATAATCAAGTTAGCTTCACCCTTTCGCAAAAGCGTTAACGTGGCATAAATCTCAAGCACGCTTACAACTTAGACGGGTATTGGGCGTTGTCCAGCAAGGCAAAATAGAAGCCGTCATGGGTGTCGCAAACCGGCAATGTTGTTTCAAGTCGAAGACTGAGCCCATTCTGTCTCTCAAGGAGCGTCTCGATAACCTGTTGATTCTCCTCCAGCAGAACAGAGCATGTAGCATAGAGCAGCCGGCCACCGGGGCGAAGAAAACGGAGTGCCTCCTGAAGAACGGCGCTCTGGAGGCCAGCCAGTTCCACCAGTTTCTCGGGGCTGAGAGCCCACTTCCCCTCCGGATGCCTGCGCCATGCGCCCGAGCCGGAGCAGGGAGCGTCGACGAAGACGAGATCGAACTGGCCTTTTTGGTGCGCGAGGGACGCTGTATCGAGGCAGGTGATGGAGACCCCGGCCCGCGCCGCCCTTTGGGGAATATCCCGCATCCGGGCTGGATTTGCATCGTGGGCGATGAGATGGCCCCGGCCCTGCATGGCAGCGCCGAGAGCGAGGGCTTTGCCGCCGCCGCCAGCGCAGAAATCCAGCACATGTTCGCCCGGCCTGGCTTCCGCGGCAGCGGCGGCGATCTGGCTTGCGGTGTCCTGCAACTCCACGAGGCCGTCTTTGTAGGCCTGGCTGTTTGCGATGCGGCGTGGATTGGAGAGAACGTTGAGCGCAGTTTCTGCGGCTGCCAAGGGTTCTGTTTCGATCTCCTCCGCGGCAAGGGTTGCCTGCGCCTCCGTTCTGGTCGCCTTGAGAGTGTTGACCCGGAGATGAATGGGCGCACGCTGGCGGAGATGTTTCAGCGTGGTTTCCGCCTCGGTGCCGAGAGCTGCCTCAAAGAGCGGGAGAAGCGCATCGGGGATATCAAGGCGGATTGGCCCGGGCGCAGTTGCCAGGGGCCGGAGTGCTGCTGCCTCTTCCGCGGAAAGCGGGGGTTTGCCGTAGGTCGAGCCATCGAGGAGTGCGAGACCTCTTTCCTCTGGCAGATCGGCGAGCATGCCAGACAACAAGGCTCGACCGCTTTCCAGCGGCTGGCCGGATCGCCAGAGGAGCGAGCGGCGGCGGCGAAGAACATCGAAGACGATATCGCGGATGGCGGCCCTGTCTCGCGAGCCCGCGTACCGGCTCGCGCGGGCCCAGCGGGTGAGGCTTCGCTCCGCCGGGGCGCCTGCGATAATCTCATCGAGAAGATCGATGGCTGTGGCGATACGGGCGGCAGGCGTCACAGAACGAGCCCCAGCGCGAGGGAGAGCCAGAGGAGAGCGAGGGCGATAAGGCCGAAGCCGTAGACCTTGAAGCGGGTTTGAAGGTGGTTGGAGGTGACGTGGATATGGCGGTGCCAGATGCGAGTGACAATGTAGAAGACGGCACCCGCTGCCACGCCCCAGTTTGCACCATCAAGTGCCGCTGCAAGCGCGACACCTGCATAAAGCAGGATCGGGGTTTCAAACTGGTTGTGTGCGTTGGCCTGCATTTGCTGCGCATGCCGGGGATAGGCTGCGGCTGAAAGCTCTATCTCGCTAAGGGGGATATTGTTCTCCCGGATCGCGGAAAGCCGCGCGCGGCCCATCTGAATGATGGCCCAAAACGTGAGCGCCACCTGTGCGAAGACGGCGATAAGGGATAGTGTGAGGGGCATTTGAACCGAGCCTCCGGATCTGCTTTCCGCGTTTCGAGCAGAGTGACGTGCCAGACGCAAGGCCGGAGTGGTGTTTCCTGTCGCCTTGGGCGCAGGTGCGCCAGAAAGAGACATTGATCCAAGGACCGAGCAGTGCATCATCGGGCAAGTATTGGCGTGGTGCCTTAGTGTTTTGGAGATCAGGATTTATGCAGCCGCTTCATTCTACTGAAAGGGTGATTACCACACCGGAAACTTCGGCTGAGATGGGCCGCATTGCATGGGCGCCTGCAAAATCGCTCTGGTATCTGGCGCATATGGGGCTTGGCTGGGCGGGTTTGGTGCTCTTTCCGGCTTGGGATGCGGCGCTTGTGTTCACTCTTCTCACCGGCGTTACGATCTGTGCGGGGCACTCGGTGGGTATGCACCGGCTGCTGATCCACCGCAGTTTTGAAGCACCGCTTTGGCTGGAGCGCCTGCTGGTTTGGCTTGGCACTATTGTTGGCATGGCGGGGCCGTTCGGGATGATCCTGGCGCATGACATGCGGGACTGGCATCAGCGACAAAAGTACTGCCCGCCGCATCCGGCGCATGGAGCCGGGTTCTTTCGGGACGCGTGGTGGCAGCTGCATTGCACGTTCCCGCTGGAGCGGCCTCCGATTTTCCGAATTGAGCCGGAAGTGGCGGAAGACCCGTTCTACAGATTTGTGGAGCGGACATGGATGCTGCAACAAGTGCCGCTGGCCGTTCTGCTTTTCTATCTGGGCGGCTGGGCCTGGGTTTTCTGGGGCATCTCGCTGCGTATCCACATCTCCCTGACGGGGCATTGGCTGGTGGGGCATTTTGCGCATAAGCGAGGGCATCAGGGCTGGCGCATATCCGGGTTGCCTGTGCAGGGGTACAACCTGCCGGGGCTGGGACTGATCACCTTCGGAGAGAACTGGCATGGCAACCATCATGCGTTCCCGCACTCGGCGCGGCTGGGCGTGGAGAGGCATCAATCTGATCCGGGATTTCTGTTCATTTTGGCACTGGAAAAGCTTGGGCTGGCACGCAATATCCGGCTACCGGGCTCTGAAGCAGCGCGTGAAGGGCTGACCCGCGTTGAAGAGCGTGTTGGCGCTATGCCAGAGCGTCTGCCAGCCAACTGACCCGCGCTTTCGCTTCTCCAAGCGCTGCGGACTCATCACCAAAGGAGAGATGGCTGTGATGGCCGATGGCGAACCAGCCGCGCGTCTCTTCGGGTTCCCTGCGGTATTCCTCAAAGCCGAAGGTGCCATCCGGGCGGCGGAAAATATCAACGCAGATGAGACCGCCATCGAGATTGATGGAGCGCAGGATCGTGTTTGTGTGGGCCACCTGCCCTAGCCTATCCGGTAGTTCGGGCTCTCGCGCGTGATCTGCACGTCGTGCACATGGCTTTCCTTCAGGCCAGCGCCGGTGATTTTCACGAACTGGCATTCCTTGCGCATCGCCTCCACCGTGGCACAGCCGGTGTAGCCCATAGCGGCGCGAAGTCCGCCGACCAACTGGTGGATGACGGCGCCCGCCGCGCCCTTGTAGGGGACCTGCCCCTCGATACCTTCGGGCACCAGCTTCTCGTTGGAAACTTCCTTCTGAAAATAGCGATCCGCCGAGCCGCGGGCCATCGCCCCTACACTGCCCATGCCGCGGTAGGATTTGAAGCTGCGGCCCTGATAGAGAATGATCTCGCCCGGCGCTTCATCGGTGCCTGCGAGCATGGAGCCTATCATTGCGCAATCCGCACCTGCGGCGATCGCCTTGGCGAAATCGCCGGAGAACTTGATGCCGCCGTCTGCGATTACCGGGTGGCCGGTGCGCATGGCTTCTTCCGCGCAATCGGCGATGGCGGTGAGTTGAGGCACACCGACACCGGCAACGATGCGCGTAGTACAGATGGAGCCCGGGCCAATACCGATTTTCACTGCATCTGCACCCGCATCAATGAGGGCCCGGGTGCCCGCGGCGGTCGCGACGTTGCCCGCCATCACCTGCACATCATTAGAGAGACGTTTGACGCGGGTGACGGCTTCTGCAACGGAAAGGGAATGGCCGTGGGCCGTATCAATTACGATGAGATCGACACCCGCATCGACAAGCGCTTCCGAACGCTCGAAACCCGCATCCCCAACCGTGGAGGCTGCCGCAACGCGCAGGCGGCCGAGCTGATCCTTGCAAGCCATCGGGTTCAGAACGGCCTGTTCTATATCCTTGATTGTCAGGAGGCCTGTGAGCCTGTCCTGATCATCGACGACCAGCAATTTCTCGATCCGGCGGCTTTCCATAAGGCTTTTTGCTTCGGCCAGATCAGCTGGTTCGCGCAACATGGCGAGATTTTCCGAAGACATCATGGCGTGAACCGGCGTCGCATCATCTGAGGCGAAGCGCATATCCCGATTGGTGACGATACCAACGACACGGCCCTCACGCACAACAGGAAAGCCAGTGATTTTATAGCGTTCCTGCAAGGCTTTCGCATCTGCCAGAGTTTGATCCGGGGCCAGCGTGATCGGATTGTAGACCACGCCGGATTCGAAGCGCTTGACGCGGCGAACCTGCCTTGCCTGCTCCTCCAGATCCAGATTGCGGTGAAGGACCCCCATTCCGCCCGCCTGCGCCATGGCAATCGCCATCTTCTGCTCTGTGACCGTATCCATCGCGGAACTGAGAAGCGGAATGTTGAGCTTGATGTTTTGCGTGACCCGCGTGCGGGTATCGGCGGTGGTGGGCAGCACCGTGGAGGCACCGGGGACCAGTAGAACATCGTCGAATGTGAGGGCCTCACGAATCTGCATATCTGTCTCCCGCGCATGCATCGCTTTGGCACGTCTCTATTTCACGGGGCGGGGGAAAAGGGAAGGTGCTGAATGCAGGGATCGGAGGCTATGGCCTTCATCCCGCTTTCTGCCCCCAGCTCTCTGGAAGGTCGGCGCCGAATTTTGTCTCTGCGAAGGCATAGACCGGCTCAAGAACCTTGCTGGCCAATAGACGGAAATCAGGATCCATCACTTCCGGCTTGGATGTGAAGACTTTCTCATCCACCGCCGCCTCGATTTGGGGTAGGCCAATAAAATCCGTAAGGTCGCGGATGGTTTCCGCCTGAAAAAAGCTTTCGTAGAAACCGTAGTAAATCTTTTCGGCGGGAACAGCTTCTTCCAGGGCCTTTATCGTAAGATCATAGCGCGAGCGGGACCAGAATTCGTTGGCGAATTTGTGATCCGGCCTCTTGAGGACCCGTTCAACAACGTTCTGTGTATCGGTTTTGTTGACACGCGTATTGAAACGCACCTGAGACCATGCACGCTCCACCGGATCACGCATGAGGAAGATGAAGCGTACATCTTCGCCCGATGCCAGCAATTCGCTGTAGGTATCGGCCTCGAAGAGGCTGTATTCGGGAGACATATCGGCAATCAGCTCCGTGCCATCAGCGGCGGTACTCGCGACGATATCGAGAAAAGGTCTTCCGTTTTCGAGATGATCCACAATCTCTCGGTCTACCTCGATCCGGGGGGGAAGCCATTTCTTGCCAGGATTGGCGCGAAGGCGTGCTTCTGCCTGTGCGATCCTGGTGCGCACGCGCATCATGGACCCTTCGGGCGACGTATCCTTCTCCGGATCGTTGCGGGTGGGCCGGATATTGGTGAAGAACTGAAGCTCCTTTACGCGGTGAAAATGGACTTGGGGGTATTTATCGAGATGCTTGTAAAGCCATGTCGTTCCGGCTTTTTGAGCACCTATGCAAAAGAGAAGACGGGGCTGGACGGCTGTGGACATGGTCTGACTTTCTCTATTGCAGGATCGGCAAGGGCCAAGCCGCCCTTGCATCATTGGTTGGGCGTAATCCAAGAAAGCCAGTGCCGCAAGTTTTTGAATGCCCTTAAGCAAGAGTGAGACCGGGGGGCCTGCTCAAGGTTACTCTGGCGGCAGGGTGTACGTGCGTTTGCGGAAGAAGGAGAGCCCATTCCAGCAGTCTTCCACATAGATCTCGTTGAACTCCGGATCAGCGAAGAGACCGTCTAGGATATTCTCTGTGAAGCTGTGGGTGATCCACCCGCGATCATCGCAGGCGCGGCGTTCGGGCGAGACGATAACGGGCAGTGTTTCAAAGAATACGGAACGGGCGAAGCCGCCGTGGTTGGTATAGCGCCCGGCGTGATCCCGCTCTGCATGGGCCATCGCCACCCAGTTCAGACCAAGGAGATCGTAAATCGGGCCCTCATAAGTCATCGCAATGCCGCCCGCGATATAGATACCGACGCTGGGCCTATCGGGGAGCGCGTTCAGACGCTCGCCCATGTCGCGGCCCATTTCGGCAATGCCGAACTCCACCGCGTAATCGCCCTTGGAGTGAGTGAAATCCAGCCACTGGTAGGTGATTGCCGCAAGGCCGATCACTAGAGTTGCGGCGGTTGCGGCCTTGCGCAGCCGGTTGGCGTTCAGCAGCATCAGAAGCGAGAGGGAGGCTGACGGGATGAGAACGGGGAGAAAAACCTGATAGAAGCGATGTGAGCCGAAATGATCACCGCCAAGGCCGACATAGACAAGTATGCCGCCGAGGATAAAGAGGCCGATGAAAAGGACGGCGGCCAGAAAGGTCCGATTTTGCTTGCTCAGGGCCAGCAGACCGAGGGCCGCCAGAATGAACAGGAGAATATGGACGGGTTCGGTGAGGTAGCTTTTGAGATATTTCAGGCCGTCAATGACCTGTGGCCCAAGTTTGGTGGAAACTTTGGCATAGTAGGTGTTTGGGTGCGGGTAGCCGAAATACCAGAGCCTGAGCGCGGCCAGTGCAGCAAAAGCCGCAAGGCTGACTGCCGCGCCATACAATCCGGCGTTCCATAGGTGGCGGGCGGGCGCAAGCCGTTGGAGAAGAAGGAGCAAAAGGCTGAGCCCGAGCCCCACGGCCACACCTTCAGGCCTGCACCATGTGACAAGTACCGCGAGGATCACAAAGAGAGAGACGGCTCCCCTGCCCTGCTCGTCATCCGCGAGAAGGCGGAGGCCCGACCCGACAAAGGCAGCGACGAGCAGCATCCAGAGGCCGGCATCCATAAGGCTCCATGCTGTCCAACCCGTGAAGGTTGGTACAAGAAGGTAGAGCCCGGCGACAATTGGCGGAGCGAGCGCAGCATCAAGAGCCGCGAGCTGAGCAAGCCAGCGTGCGATGTTGATGCTGACAAGGATCGTGAGGATCATGATCACGATACCGGTTGCGCCAAGAAAGGGCTCGGGCCGCTCAAAAAGGAGGAAGGCACCGGTGTTGAAAAGCGTCCAGAGAGCGGATGTGGACCCTTCTACACGCTCACCGCCCGCGTAGTAGACGTAGCCAAGCCCCCGGGCAATGTTCTCTGCATAGCTTTGGGTGATATTGGCATCATCGAAACCTACCTTGGGATTCAGCACCAGATAGGTGAAAACCGCCATAAGCCCCGCCGTGATGGTGGAGGTCAGAACATCCAGTTTCCACGTGCTTTCCGCCCCGCGCGGCGCGACTTCCGCTCTCAAACTCATACTCACAACGCGACCCCACTCCTCCAGCAAACGGCTGAAAACGTCCCTTAGCACCTAAAGCTCTGTAGCATGAAAAGCGTGTAACAAACGAAACCTATCCGCCATTCTGTGGCGAAAGTTACAGTTCGGGTTCTTGAAGATCATCAACAGGTATTCATGCGAGCAATCGGGCAGACGTATTTGCGTGATTAGGGAAGCCGACACTTCAATGCCAAGATTTCAATCTACGCTTCATAGGAAGCGATTCCCGCCTTCGTGAGCCGGGAATACTGCGAAGCAAGAAAACCTTCCGTCATACGGAGGCATAGAAATGCGACTTTGGTCGTGGGATAATTCAAGGGAAAACGCACTTGTTTGAGTGTTTACCTAGCGTTAGTATCGCACATTGTCGGACAATTCGGCGTCGACTTCCTGCATGGAGTGATAGAGCTGCCAGCACGTAAATCGCCTGTCCGGACATCTTTTTGCCCCAGCTGCAATTCACCCGTTTCGCAGGCAGACAAGTTCTGCTCGGAATGCGGGTATCTGCTGCGTGAGGTTACAAAGCCGGCTGCCGATGCCTCTGAGGGCTCGCCAGAGCCTCTGAGGCGCACGCCGCTTGCAATCAAGGGGCTGATCGGCGGCGAACGCAAACAGGTGACGATCCTTTTCGCAGATATCATCGGCTCTCTGGAATTGATCGCGAGCCGTGACCCGGAAGAAGCGCAGAGCATTCTGGACCCTGCCATCGACATCATGATGGAGGCCGTGAACCACTACGGCGGCACGGTGGTGCGCGTGCTTGGAGACGGGATCATGTCTCTCTTTGGTGCGCCAACCTCGCATGAAGATCATGCGGTTTGTGCCTGTTACGCGGCACTGCGAATACAGGATGCCATCGAGCGGTATACCCAGGATGTGCAGAGTTCGCACGATACGCCTCTTCTGGTGCGGGTGGGCCTGAATTCCGGCGAGACGGTTGTGGGCAAGATCGGCAACAAGCTGCATACGGAATACAATGCCATCGGCCAGGCGGCGCATCTGGCCGCAAGGATGGAACAACTCGCGCGGCCCGGATCTATCCTGACAACGGAAGAGACAATTCGGTTGACCGAAGGCTACATCATGTCCGTCCCGATGGGACCGATGAAGGTTAAAGGCATGGCTGAGCCCGTGGAGGCGCATGAGGTGATCGGGCGTGCGCCGCTGCAAACCAAGATACAGGTGGCAGCGCGGCGCGGTTTCACGCATTTCGTGGGGCGGAAAGAGGCCTTTTCGGCCTTTGAGACCGCGCACAGCCTTGCCCTTGCGAGCAAAGGCCAGGCTCTGGCGATCACCGGGGAACCGGGCATCGGGAAATCGCGTATTATCCATGAGTTCCTGCATGGCGAGGCCGCGGGTGTGTGCCGCGTTATCCAGTGCCACGCCTCCTCTTACGGCAGAGCCACGCCCTATTTTCCGATCATTGAGCTTCTGAAAGATACCTTCGACATCTCTGTGACGGATACACTGCAATCGATACGCGAAAAGGTTGTTGATGGTCTTGAGCGGCTCGATTTGATCGCAGATGAAGTTGCACCGCCTCTGCTTGACCTCTTTGGTGCCCTCGAGACGGATCACGCTTTTCGCTCGGTTGATCCTTCCCAGCACCGCCAGCTGACCTATCAGGCTATTACCACGATATTGCTGGCGGAGAGCGAGGCCCGCCCGCTTGTGGCCGTCTTTGAAGATTTGCATTGGGCGGATTCCCTGTCCGTAGGGTTCATCAAGCAACTTGTGTCAAAAGCGGCCGATGCACGGCTTCTGGTGTTGACAAGCTACCGGCCGGAATTTGAATGCGAATGGACCGAGGCAGAGAATGCAAGGGAGGTGGAGCTTAATCCTCTTCCCTCCTCCTCGTTCGTGGAACTGCTGGCCACGTTGCTGGGTTCGGACCCGACCCTTGATCCGGTGAAAAAGCTGTTGTTGAAGCGTGCTGGGGGCAACCCGTTCTTTGCGGAAGAAATGGTGCGGGCGCTGGTGGATACTGGTGCGCTGGCAGGCTTTCGCGGATATCACCGGCTGATCGGGCCGGTGAGCGAGCAGGATGTACCACCGACCGTACAGGCCTTGCTTGCAGCTCGAATTGACGCTCTTTCGCCTGCGCATAAACAACTGCTGCAGGAGGCAGCGGTGATTGGAAAGCAGGTTTCCATTGCCGTTCTGGAGCGGATCGGCGGAGTTCAGGGAGAGGCGCTGGAAAACCTGATGAATGATCTTCAGGATGGCGGTTTTCTATATCTGCATGAGAGTTCAGGAGCACCGGAATACGTGTTCCGCCATTCACTGACACAGGATGTTGCCTATTCGGGGCTCTTGCATGAAAGTAGGCGCGCGATTCACGGGCGTGTGGTGGGTGCGATTGAGGCATTGTTTCCGGAGCGGATCGCCGAACAGGCGGAGCGATTGGGCGAGCATGCCTTCCGTGGCCAGCTTTGGGAGAAGGCGGTTCAGTATCTCCAGCAATCGGGCTCCAAGGCTTCCGAACGTCAGGCGTTCAGCGAAGCGGTTTTGCTCTTTGAGCAGGCTCTGACGGCGCTGACCCATCTTCCAGAGAACACGAACAAGATCGAACGGGCGATTGATCTGCGGTTTGACATAAGAAACGCACTTCAGCCTCTGGGCGAGCGGCAACGGATTTACACCTATCTCAGCGAAGCCAAGGCAATGGCGGAAAGCATCGGGGATGAGCGGCGCAGTGGTTGGGTAAAATCCTATCTGACGGATCATTTCTGGATTCTTGGCAAGTACCGCGACGCGGTTGAAACGGGCGAAGGGGCAATTGAGATTGCAGAGCATGTCTCTGATCTGCGACTTCAGGTTGTCAGCAACCTGCCCCTCGGCCTGGCGCATCACACACTGGGGGATTACCCGCGTGCGCTGGAGCATTTCGGCTGGAACCGCGAGAGCCTCGGCGATGAGTGGCTTTATGAGCGGTTCGGTATGTTCGTGCTTCCATCCGCGTTCTCGCGCAGCTTCATGGCGTGGAGCCTTGCTGAACTCGGAGAGTTCGAGGAAGGCTTGCGCATCGGAAACGAGGCCTTGGCAATCGCGGATGAAGCCGAACATCCATTCAGCCGAGGCTACGCCTATCTGGGGCTTGGGGTTCTGCATCTGCGGCAGGGTCGTTTCCTTGAGGCGATTGATTGCTTTGGCAATGCCATCGGAGATCATGCCTTCGCCGACAGCCCTGTCGGCTTTTCCTACGTGGCGGTACATCTTGGCTTTGCGCGCGCGGTGGCGGGATGGCCGCGTGATGGGATAGCCCTTCTGGAAGAGACAGTGCAGGTAGCTGAGGCGCGAGGGTTTGTGGCGCGGCATGCGCTGCGGCTAGCCTATCTTGGCGAGGCTTATCTTACGATGGGGCGCAAGAAGGAGGCCGCAGACTGGGGCGCCCGCGCGCTGGCGCTCGCTGTTGAGCATGGCGAACGGGCGAACGAAGCTTACGCCCTGAGAGTTTTGGCGAAGGTTGAGGCCTATTCGGGCAACCGGGACGCGGCAGAGGCGCATTATCTCGCGGCCCTCAAGCTCTCAAAGAAGCTGGGTTTGCGCCCGTTGACCGCGCATTGTCATAGAGGTCTGGCCGGTCTTCTGAATGGCCGGGGGGGTGCAGTGACCGTGGGCCACAATACGGAGGCGGAATCCCTTTCGCGCGGAATGGGCCTGGAATTCTGGGATGATCAGGCCAGCCTGATCCTGGGCCCCGGCCCTGCCTCGGGCCAGAGCAGGCCGTAAGGCGATCTTCATCGGACAAGTTTCAATAGAGTGCAGACCTCAGGCTCCAGTCCTTCAGAGCTGTGAAGACCGCATCATCGGGAAGCGATTCAATTTCGTGATGCGGAGAGGGTGAGGCCGGATCGAAGCCGAGCGATGCCTGAAAGAAGAAGGCAGCCGTGGAGGGCTGGCCGAGATGGCGAAAGCAGAGCCCCGCCATATGGGCGGCAATCGCGCTGGAGGGAGGGCCGAGCGTCATGGAGCGCACATAGGCTTCCGCTGCATGCCCCCATTCCGCGCGCTTGATCCGCACCTGGCCGAGTTCCAGCCATGCGCGGGATTCGAACGGATCGAGTTCGACCACGCGGTTTGCACGCTCCAGCGCAAGATCAAGATCGCCGAGCCAGATCGCCTCCTTGGTGCGGCTTTCGAGAACGGGGTGGAGATTTTCATCGGCGAGCAGCTGTTCCGTCTCATTCCCAGGCGAGAGCGAAAGCGCCAATTCTTCTGCAAGATCCATCTCCCGCACGACACTTTCCACATCCTTCTGCAACTGCGGAACAAAGGATGCCGAGCGATAGAACCGGCTTTCGAGCAAGGCCCCCTTATCGGCTTCCATCTCCGCCTGAAGTGCCTCCACCAGCGCATGCGCGCGGCTGCGCCACGCCACAAGCTCTTCAAGAGATGCACCGGTTTTGGCCTTGTGTGTCAGTATTTTGATCGCGGAATTGAACGCGGTAAGCTTCGGCACCTCCGGATGTTGCGCGAGGTGTACGAACACACTGAGATCCGCATCTTGATAGGCATCGACGCGTCCCTTGAGATTGAGGACATAGTGAGAAGATGCCCGCCAGTAGATGAGTTCTACCTGATCAGCGTCGTGAAGGACAATTTGGTTATCTTGAGCCGGAACCAGCCTCAGCACCAGTTCATAGTAACAGAGCGCGTGAAGTAACAAAACGAGGCGTGACTGCGCGGCTGAAGAGAGATCTTGCCAGCGATCAAGCGCCTCGATCAGTGCAGTACACCTTTCGCCACGGGTATCCTGCGGGAGACTGCGGGGATCCTCGACAATAAGATCAGCTTCTCCCAACTCCCGAAGAAGAATACGCCGGAACGGAGCAGGCAAGGTGCGCTGGAGTGCAAAACGCGGAAGTTCCGGGTTTGCAAAAGCGGCCCAGTACCCCTCAAACCCCCGAGAGAAAAGCGGGCCGCGACTGCATCGCTCGAAATCAATGAAGGGCCGGAGAAGGCCCTTCTTGAAGCTCAACTCATGAGGTTCCAAGCAGCCGCCCCAGATCTATCCAACCCGCAGAGCAACGCAACCGGAGCGATTGGCCGCATATCAGCCGAACAAAGCCTGAATGGCCTGCTCGGACGGGCAAGTGTACTTGCCATTATCCGTTTTCCTGGCCCAAATATCATACTCAAGCGCGAGATACTCAAAATCGCACGCATAGTCCGGGGAAGGTTTGTCATTGCCGGGGAAAGCGCCGTCCTCCCGAATGATGGTGATCGCGGGAAGAAACATCTTCCAGAGAAGCCCGACCGGCGTTACGCGAAAGAGATCATCGCGATCCACTTCACTTTTACTCTTGAAGAGGATCGCAATCTTTTCCCAAGTGCCAACAATCAGCCGGATATCCGCGTACTCATCAGAGTCCGAGTTCTTTGCAAACTCAGCTATCTGGTCACCTGATGGAGACTTCCTGATTATTGTTCGTATGGCGGAATTATACGGGCCAGCCATACGGAGTTTCGTGACTTTCGAGATAAGATCTACCGTGTCGGACATGTTAAGACTCTCACTACAGGTTCAAAGTTTGTGGAAAGGAAAATTAGTGAGTGAAGGCTAAGCAAAAAAGTTAATGAAATACAAGCTTTGAGGTTTTTGAAGTGTGATAAGTGGCGGCATTGCCAAGCCGCGTCTCTTCTTCGCAAATCCAGTGCACAGATGGCATCACAGCTAATTGAAAACGGCACAATGGATATTGCTGTGCGGCCTGGAGAAAGAGGATGTGCGGCTCAAAAAAACCGTGACCGAGTTGAGCTGGACAAGCTGATCCTCGAAGAAAGCCTGACCTATCTAAAGCCCAGAACCTGACGGCCGGGGGCGCTCCGTCACACTGTCACTCATACGCGCAAGAAGCTTGCGACATCCGAGCGACGAACTTGCAGAGTGATCGGTCATCCAGCCTAGAACCGGAGTCCGTCGCTGATACCCATGGAACGACAAAGTTGCGCATTCATAACTCTGCGGAAATCCGCAGGGCTGACCATCACATCGCGCACTTTTCTTCAGAGGACTTAAGGCAGAGAATCTGATCTCTTAGCCGCAATCAGTTTTTTGGGGAGGACACCAATCATGAAGAAATACCTTAGCCGAGTTGCACTTGCTGCGCTTGTTGTTGCGTTCGCAAGCGAGACTGTCGCGGAAGAGTGGAACGTATCCCTTTGGGGTAAGCGCCGTGCCTTCACTGAGCATGTTGAGCGTCTGGCAGAGCTTGTCAGTGAAAAGACTGGCGGCGAGTTCACACTGAACATCAGCTACGGCGGTCTGTCCAAGAACCGCGAAAACCTTGACGGGATTTCCATTGGTGCTTTTGAGATGGCTCAGTTCTGTGCGGGCTATCACCGTGACAAAAACCCATCGATCACCGTTCTGGAACTTCCGTTCTTGGGCGTGTCTTCCCTGGAACAGGAAATCGAACTGTCCATGGCGGTCTACAAGCACCCAGCCGCGATCGAAGATCTGGGCCGTTGGAACGCAACACTGCTGATGCCGTCACCACTGCCGCAATACAATGTGGTCGGTGTTGGTGATGCGCCGAGCACCTTGGCAGACTTCAAAGGTCTGAGCGTTCGCGCAACAGGTGGCATCGGTGCTGCTATGGCAACTGTTGGCGCCGTGCCAACGTCCATGTCTGCATCCGAAGTTCGTCAGGCGATGGATTCCGGTGTTGTGAAAGCCGTTGCCTTCGCTCCGCACGCTCACATGTCTTTCGGCACGATTGAGAAAGCCACTTGGTGGACAGAGAACCTGAACCCGGGAACAGTGAACTGCCCTGTTGTTGTAAACACAGACGCGCTTAACGGCTTGTCTGATGCGCACCGCGAAGCGCTGCTCGGCTCTGTCGAGGAGTCGCTGGACCACTACGTTACGAACTACAATGGCGCAACAATGGACGCTTGGGGCCCAGCCTTGGAAGAGCGCGGTATTGAACGGGTCACTTTCACTGATGAAGAAATCGCAGCCTTTAAGGAAGCCGCTGCTGCCCCAGCCGCAACAGATTGGCTGGAGCAAAACAAAGCTGCTGGCTTGCCTGCGCAAGAGCTCTATGATCTTGTAACTGGCATGATTGCTGGCGATAGCTAATCATCGTTGGCTCCGCGCAGTTTGCTGCGCGGAGCCATGTTTAATCTCTGATACGGGTGTTTCGATGGCAATAGCCTCTCTCGTGGTGCGCGATGACAGTACTTTAAGTACTTTGGATCGAGCGCTTTTGCGCCTTGAAACGTTCTTTGCGCTGTTGAGCGGCTTCGCGGTGTTTTCACTGATGGTGTTGGCTGTTGTGTCTGTTAGCGGGCGTAATTTCTTTAGTGCACCCTTGCCTGGCTATGTGGACTGGATCGAACAGGTAATGCCGTTGATCGCCTTCATGGGGGTCTCATATGTCATGCGTGAAGGTGCGCATATTCGCATGGACATTGTCGTTTCCAAACTGCGCGGGCGCGCCCTTTATGTGGCAGAACTCGTTACAACACTTGCGGTTCTTCTGCTCATGGTGCTGCTGGTTTGGGGAACTTATTCCCACTTCGCCCGCAGCTTTGACTTCTCGGCCCCGATGTGGAGCCGAGACAGTTCGATGGATATCGCCCTGCCCATTTGGCCGGCAAAGCTGTTGGTTCCCGTCGCATTTTCGGTGCTGTGTCTGCGCCTTTGCCTGCAAATCTGGGCCTATTTGCGCGGGATCGTTACAGGCAGCACCGTTGCAGTACCGGTTATCGCCGACGCTGCCACACAGGCCGCGATGGAAGCTGATCAATTGAAAGAACAAAAATAATGGAACCAATTGAGATTGGTCTCTGGGTTACAGGCGGAATGCTTGTTTTGGTGGTGTTGGGCATGCGCGTTGCGTTCGCCGCTGGCCTTGCGGGTTTGCTTGGTCTGGTCTGGATCTTTTGGGCCAAGAAGAACTACGCCTTTGATGACTTTGACTGGGCGCTTGGCGTGGCAGCAAAAACGGCGGGTCAAGTGCCCCACTCCAAAGTGTCGAGCCAAGCGCTCTCACTTATACCGACCTTCATTTTGATTGGATACCTTGCCTATTATGCGGGACTGACCAAGGCCCTGTTTGAGGCTGCCAAACGCTGGATCGCATGGGTGCCCGGCGGCCTTGCTGTGTCCACCGTCTTTGCCACAGCTGGCTTTGCCGCCGTGTCTGGCGCATCGGTTGCAACCTCAGCTGTATTTGCGCGTATCGCAATTCCAGAGATGCTCAAGATTGGCTACAATAAGCAATTTGCAGCTGGTGTGGTTGCGGCAGGCGGCACGCTGGCTTCCCTGATCCCGCCTTCCGCGATTTTGGTGATTTATGCGATAATCGTGGAGCAAGACGTGGGCAAGCTTTTGCTTGCTGGCTTCATTCCCGGTGCCTTCTCCGCCATCATCTACGCTGTGCTGATCATCGGCATGGCGCTCACGATCAAAGGGTTTGGCCCGCCTGTTTCCGGTTTTTCGTGGAAAGAGCGGTTCGCTTCGCTGCCGCCAGCCTTGCCAATTGTCTTCGTGGTCGTGACAATAATCTGCTTTGTTTACAATCCTTTCGGGGGTGATGCCTGGGGCACCCCGACAGAGGGCGGCGCGATCGGAGCCTTTGTTGTCTTTCTGATGGCGCTCTACCAAGGTATGCGCTGGTCCCAGTTCAAAGACGCCTTGCTGGAGACTGCAAAGCTTAGTGTCATGATTTTCACGATTATCTGGGGGGTGCTGATCTACGTCCGCTTTCTTGGCTTTGCAGAACTGCCCGATGCGTTTTCTAACTGGATCACATCACTGACGATGCCTCCAATGCTGATATTGATCTGTATTCTTCTCGCCTACGCCATATTGGGCATGTTCATGGACGCGATTGGGATGCTCCTACTGACCCTGCCGGTCGTTTATCCAGCAGTCATGGCCTTGAACGGGGGAGAGGCAGTTTCTGCAGCGGACAGCACATTTGGCATGTCCGGCCCAATGTGCGCGATCTGGTTCGGAATCTTGGTAGTGAAGATGGCCGAATTCTGTTTGATTACGCCCCCCATCGGCTTGAATTGCTTCGTTGTCGCGGGTGTCCGGGACGATCTTAGCGTGCAGGACGTGTTCAAGGGTGTCACACCGTTCTTCATTGCGGATGCAATCACGATCGGACTCTTGGTGGCATTTCCTGCAATCGTGTTATGGTTGCCAAGTTTGGCGTAGAACACGAAGCTGATCCTCAACCGTGGCGCGACATCGGCCACTAATGGGATGTGCCGGCTGCTTCTGTCCAGCCCCATTTCTATGTGCCACTTTTGTGCATGGTTTCTGGGACGGGCGGGCGCATGTTTAGGGCCTGATGGGGTCGGACCCGATTGTACTGCCTGAGCCATGTATTAATTACGACTTGGGCCTGTTTGGTCGTGTGGAAGCATGCTTTGCTGCGGACATTGTCAAGTGCACTTTGCGCGGTCTGGATTTTGGGCCTCGGATCTTGCGGCGATTTGATCAGCCCCAGTGTGTCGCTGCGCGATAGCAGTCTGGCAACAACGGAATGCTACATTTCTTCAGAGAACTGCAGACAAGCGAACAACTGTTACTGCGCGAGGTTTGAGAGCCAGCCTTTGCGATGTCGCGTCTGCCTGAAACAAAATGTTTCCTGCCGCGTGTAAGAGACACGCAGCTCTACCGGAAGATGCGCCAAACTTTTCGTCGCCAAATCGCTGCAACGTAAGCGGCGAGTAAAAGCAAGCATACGAGTGTCTTCAATGCGGTTCCTATGGTCCCGTCAATCAGCCATGCGTGTACAACGGTTCCCACTAAAACGATCACAGTGGCGCTGCTGTGGCCAACCCGCCAGATCCGCAAACCGATCCTCTTTCGAAAGATCGCAAGCAGTGCCGCCGCAAAAACAGCCCACATTGCCAGTGCGCCCCAGACGGAAAATGGTGCTGGTGAGCGAAAGAGCAGCACATCGATGACATCCGGCGGGCTGGTAATCCAGAGGCCTGCCACATGGCCGACCACCGCCAGCACAAGCCCGGCCCCGACCCAGGTGTGAGCTTTTTTGCCCAACACACCCAACAGCGTGCCGGTGATCAGCATCGGCTGGATCAATAACATCAGCAGCCCAATGATGCCCGCAAAACTTGCCGCGATATAGATCGGATCGCGCCATGCCAGCAGCGGGCTTTGCGCCGCCGCAATCAAAGGAAGGGCAATGGTCAGCGTCACCCCTCCCCAGATCAAACCTTGACGCAGGTGCATCAAGCAGGACGCAGCACGAAATCGACGGTCAACTGCGTATCCGACGCGCTGGCCATGACCGGGCGCAGAAACACGGTCTCGAACCCGCCGTCGTCGAATTCGGCGTCGTAGGCCAGATGGCCGTGGGGTTGGCCGAAGGCAGGCACGATTTGCGGCATCTCCATGCGGAACACGCCGTTCGCGTCCGTCAGTGTGGCCCCGTGGGACCGTTCGTCGCGCTCATGGCCTTCGGTCGTATGCGCCCAGACCTGAATACGCCGGCCGGCCAGCGGTGCGCCATCGCCCGCACGGCGCACAGTACCCGTAGTGATGAAGCCACCCCCGCCGATACGGTCCACGATAGGTGCACCAGGGCGGTAGTTGTTGGCTCCGCCGCGCATGGTGGGCGTCGGATCGAAAGACTGGGCACGAGCGGGCGCAATCAGGCCGGATGCCCCCGTTACAAGCACCGCGCCGGATGCGGCCAAAAGACCGCGTCGGTTCAGGTTTACGTTGGTCATTTGAAGTTCTCCTGTCTGGTCAGTGTTGACGAAATTGTCCTGCGCTCCGGTTCAATATAGTGCGCGACAGACAATCATTCAGCGGGGCAAATTACACTCCCCCGTTACCGTGTGAGGTATTGCAAGGCGGGGGGGATGTAATTTGCTTGCTCCCACGTCGGATAGCGGCGCTGCATCTCGGCGATCATCGCCTCCACGTCTGATCCAGCTGCCGCGACCTCTTGCAGTGCATTCAGGTAGCCGTCGACGTCCTTCGCGATCTCGACTCCGCCGAGACTGCCGTGACCGGGCACAATCAACGCGGGCGCATTCTCCTTGATCCCGGCCAGCGCAGTTTGCCACGTGGGCAGGTCGATATCCTCGGCCCCGATCAGGGGTGGGAAATAGGGAACGATAGGATAGATGCGTTCTTCGATTAGATCACCCGCGAAAACCACGCCCGCATCGGGCACCTCAATGGTCTGGTCGCCCGGCGAATGGGCCAGCCCAACGGAGCGCATGACAACCTCACGCCGGCCAAGGTCCAGCCGCGCCTCGGCCCCGTCATAAGTCTGATCCGGCGGCGTAATCTCGATCCCGTCCAACAGGAACTGATGTTCCGTCGGCAAGACCCCGGCGCGGAACCCGTCGAGCAGCCCCTGCCCCGCTCGCGCCAGATGGTTGGCCTGCGCTCGGTTGTAGAAGATCTGTGCGTCAGGCGCGAAAACCTGTGCGCCGAACCCGTGTTCGGGATGGGCGTGTGTCAACGTCAGCATGATCTCGCGCCCCGGTGCCAGACGGCGCGCGGCGTCGATGACCGCCTCCGCGCTGTCGATCCCAAGGCCGCAATCCACCACCAGCACCCGGTCCGTTCCGACCACGATGCCGACATTGGGGATCAGCGGAATACGCTGATCCGGTATTACGAAAACGCCCGGCGCGACCTCTGCCGGGAACCGCGCATCAACGCTGGGCTGAGGATAGGGCGTCGGCGTGGGATCAGAGCTGTCCTGCGCGGATGCAGCGCGGGGTATGATACCGGCCACCAGTGCTGTAGCAGAGAATTGAAGCAGGTGTCTGCGGCTGGTCGTGATATCGTTTGTCATAGGTGTGTCCTTTGTTGGTGGTGTGGTTCAGCCCAGCACGGCGGGCCGCAATTCGGCCTCGGCCCAGTCGCGGAGCGTGGTGGGTGTCTGGTGGCGGGGGGTGTTGCGCAGCATCGTGTCCATGCCATCGTTCTTGGCGGTCAGCATCGCGACGTAATCCAGAGTCATGCCCGGACTGGTGCCGTTAGCGCGCAGCGTGTCGGCAAAAGCTTCCATCGAAATTTCGGTGAAGCTGACGGGCCGGCCCAACACGTCCGTCAGAGTATCGGCAATTTCGGTAAAGGTCAGATCCTCTGGCCCCTGCAGCGCAATATCTTCGACACCATCCCAATCGGGCCGCGACAACAGGCGCGCGGCCGCCGCTGCCACGTCCGATTTGGCGACGTGCGGCAGGGCCAGATCGGCAGGCGTGGGCGCAAAGAATGCACCCTCTCGCAAGGGCTGCGTTTGTCGCATGAGGTTGTCCATCAACGACCCACAGGCCAGCGCGCGATAGGCCACACCGGTCTTGCCGATCATATCGTCCATCTCGATGCTTTCGGACGCGAGGCCAGCATAGCGGCCCCACCCGCGACCCAGCGCAGATACCCCGACCACGTGCGTGACGTCGGATGCGGGCAAGGCCTCCGCAAACGGGCGCGAAAAATCGACGTAGGCCGTCTTTGCGCTATCAGCGGCCGGATCGCCGGGCGGCAGCCAGAACACCCGATAAACCCCGGCAAGAGCCGCAGTGATGGTTCCTGCATCAGCGTGAGAACCCTTGATGATATCGACACGGTCGCGCAGGGCCTCCGGCAGTTTTCCCGGATCGCGCAGGATCACCCGGATGGGCAGACCCCCGTGCGCCAACAACCGCGTCATAACACGCGCCCCGATATCCCCTGTGGGTGTCGTTACTAAGATCATCGCCGATATCTCCGTCTTGTTCTTTCATGAGATATGGAGGATGGTTGGAACGAAAAATAAGCCAATGTTCGGCTTTCTGTCGCGATCGTTCGAAAGCTGCGGTATGGACACTCTGTCTGACATCATTTCCCTTCTTCATCCGCACGATTGCGTCGCCGCGGGGTTCGATGCCGCGGGCAATTGGGCCATCCGGTTCGACGGCCACGAAGGTTTGAAATGCAACGCCGTGCGCAAGGGCACCTGCTGGATCGCGGTGGAGGGCGAGGCACCGGTGAAGCTGGAGGAAGGTGACTGCGTGATCCTGCCCCGTGGTCTACCCTTCGTGTTGTCAGCCCACCCCACCCACGTGGCCATCGACGCGCAGGTGCTGTACCGACCCGTGCGCCACGGTGGCACAGCGGTCTATGGCGGTGGTGGCGAATTTTTCATGACGGGGGCACGTTTCTTGCTGTCAGGTCCGCCCGCAAAACCCCTGATGCGCAGCCTGCCACCGCTGATCACAGTGCGTCCTGGAGCCGATCGGGACACGGTCTATTGGACGCTTGACCGGCTGGCGCAGGAATTGCGCGAACAGCGGCCAGGCGGCGGGCTGTCGATCACGCATCTGTCCCACCTGCTGTTGCTCAATGTGATGCGCAGCTATCTGGACGGCCCGTCTTCGGGGCGCAATGGCTGGTTGTCGGCCCTGTCCGATACCCGGCTGGCCCCCGCAATCGAGGCAATGCACGACGACCCCGCACGCAGCTGGTCCGTACAGGAACTGGCCGCCGTCACCGCGCAATCCCGCACGACATTCGCCGTCCGGTTCAAGCGCGTGACCGGACAAACGCCCATCGATTATCTGACAGAGTGGCGGATGCTTTTGGCGGCAGACCGGCTGCGCCGAACCAACCTGCCGGTCGTCCGCATCGCGGCGGATGTCGGGTACACGTCCGAAAGCGCGTTCGGCGTCGCGTTCAAACGGGTGCTGGGCCATGCGCCGCGCAGCTTCGCACGGAACGAACGATCTCGCACACGGCGTTAGGGCGGCACGTGCACCTGCGCGGCGATCCTCTCTATCGGTGACATCAGGTGCTCAAAATGTCCCCGAGTACGCGCCAGAAGGTTCGGATCGGAGGTGATTACGGTTGTCATGTCGAGGTCCGGCGTGACCGCAAGAACCTGCCCGCCGTATCCCTGACCGCAGGCATCGACATAAGTGCCCCCTCAGGCGATGACAGATCGTATTGGAATGCCCCGACGTCTGCTCAATGAAGCAGCTGTCACTGTGCCCTTACTTCCTGAACGGAGAGGTATCCACGGCAGTTTTTCTAGAGTCTGTGCCTTTAATTACTGGATATCCACAGACTGCAGACGGGTAGTTTCCAAGATCGTCTCCGCGCATTGAAGCAGGTCGCCTCGGTCCGCAGTTTCACCTAGTTGGCTGATCGCTTGCTTCGCAGCTGCCAAGTATTCGGGCCAAGCCACAATAGGGCGAGCAGCTCTGTGCGCAGGAATCTGATGGTTCTTTTTCTTGGCCTCTGGTCTTCTATGGGTCGGCAAGTTGGCAGCGAGCCGTATCACTCTAGCCAGCGATTTCCGCTTTTACGGAAAAGCATTGTAAAGTCTTGTTCCCGCAGTTGGAACATAAGCGCTGACTTCAGACAGTCCCGCCTTGAAGTCATCTAGCTCAGCCTCATTCCGCGCCATCTGATCAACGTCAACTTTCTGGAAATTTCACGGGAGAGTCGAAGGCGATCATGAAGGTCCGCTAAGAGCCGATCCTGAAGGCGACCCGGCAGCATCAAATCTCAATGGCTCTTGCGCTCGCCAACGCATCCTCGAGCTCAACGCCAAGATAACAGCGGGCTTGCTCTTAATGTGCTTGGCTGACTAAAACGGTCGTTGTTGGAGTTCTAAGTCATCAGATTTTTACTTCAGCGACGCTGTTAAAGTCAGTTAAGTACCAACCACATTTACAAAGGCCTTTGAATGATTGAAGCTTCAAAAGGACTTTGCGCTTGGTCCATTGTCTGAACAGGAGTTTGAGGTACGGATTTGTCGGAAACAACGGATAATCTCGATGATATCTGGATGCAGCCGGTGCCTTCAAGTCTAGGTGCGGCTGTTCAGGCCGTACCGCATATCCAGGTGATTGATGACATTGCGCCTCTCGACGACCAATTCGGTGTCGAAGCGCCCAGAACTGTCCCCGACGCGCTTCAAGAGCCGTTATTTGGTCGGACGGAGCTCACCGAGGCGGGCATCGCCGAGGGTGATGCGTCAGGAAGCCCATCACTTGGCACCTTTGCTGTTCTTGACGCAGCACGTGTGCAAAATCTGCTGGAAGTTCTTTCGACGTCCGGTCTTGAGTATGCTTGTCTGTTCAAGGGTGATGCCGCCCAAGAGCTGCGGGACGTGGCGCCGTGGATCGTGAAGCTGGAAGAGGGTAATCGGTTTGTCCGGCATCTGTTCACCCAAAGCGATGCGCCCTGGGCGATGTGGGATCACGCCCCAGGCATATACATTCGGTCGCGTGATGGACTGGAGGATATTCGAGCACATCTGCGCAAGTTCGTTAAAGTGCGCGATGAGGCAGGTGCGTGGTTCTATCTGCGCCTTTACGATCCTCGTATCATGCGCGCTTTTCTGCGAGGTGCGCCGACATTCGGACACCGGATTCTTGCCAGGCCATCGCCTTGGAGTAATTTGACCGTTATCACGTGTTTTGGCGCTCGTGCAGAGATCGCTCGTCCTGCAAAGGAATTTCAGGCGGACACCGGGCCAATCCAGCTCGGTTCTGAAGAAAAGGCGGTGTTCCGGCATCTGACATTCGAGGCACGTGCCGACGCGCTGATGGGCAAGCTGGACAAAGGCAACGCCGTCTCCACGTCACGCGATCCCGATGTGCGGACCGCACAGAAGACTGCCATCGTCAATGCGCTCCACCGGATGCATAGCTATGGTTTCCAACAGTCTTTGCAGCAGGAACGATGGGGCGTGTGGGAGCTGTTCTATGGTGCCGAATTTGAGCGCACCGATCAGACCCTGTCCCGCATATGCGATACGCATGCGATGCCAAGCGGCGAACGGTTTGCAGCATTCCAACAGCGTTTGGAGGAGCTTTACAGCTGATGCCTCAGGATCTCGCCACACCCCCAAGTGCTGCTGTACTTGCCGAAGCTGCAACCGGCCCGCTTAGCGAGCGCCCCCGTGAGTACTACACCGACATGCCTTGCGCCGAGGGGCAGGGATGCGGTGGAGATGGTGTCGTCCTGCCCTTTGACGAGGGCAACATCGCTCTCGATGTGTTGTTCGGCTTTAATGATGTCGAAGAGTTACCGCTGAGCGACCAGGTATTGCCGGTCATTTTTGACGGCGCGCTTCTGACCGAAGAAGGCTTATTCGACTGCTTTGCCCGGCGCTATCCGGAACGCGCAGGCTTCCTGCTACAACTGCTGTCTGATGAAGGTGATCTCGCGCTTGGCTATCGTTTTGAGTTTATCGATGCTCCCGCCTTTGTCAGCCAGTCCAACTCGAGAATATCGGAAATCGATGCGGAGATGGCGCAATTCCAACCCATCTATGATGCATACGTAGAGCGGAATACAGACTACCACCTTTATGGTGGCGATCGTCCGACCGAGGAAGACAATCGACCCGGTGCAGACGCGATGGAACGACTCGGGCAACTGAGTGAGGAACGGCGGGCGCTGACATCTCGGCAGCGGGCGGCAGAAAGCGGCAACTGGACGATCAATGATCGCGAAAAGGTCGTCCGTGTGTACTCGATCATAAGCCGGAATGTGGATCGCATGTTTCTGGCCGAGCATATGCCATTTGGTGAAGATGGGATTAATCCGCTCCCCACCAACAAGGAAGGCGCAGATTGGCTCTATGCCGTCATGGGCGACTGGATGGCGAGAAACGGCTATCCGGGGGCGGGCTCTGAGGAAGAGTTTTTCCGTAACTGGCTGACCCGCAACGCGGCGGGCGTCGCGCTGGTCGGCTTGGGTGCGCTGGAGATGTTCGGGGGCGTGACTGTCGCTATCGGTAGCGGCGGGCTGGCAGCGGTCGGCGGCGTTGCCCTGACAGTCGTCGGTTTCGACACCCTGTCGCAGGGTGCCAAGATGCTCTGGACACCGGATCGCCACGCGAGTGAGCGAGGCTGGATCGGGGATCTGGTGCATGACACAGCGATGCACTTCGGCGGTGAGGAGACTGCACAAGCGTTTGACCGGGGCTGGGCCGTGACGCAGATCGCTGCCGGTCTCGGCGCGCCGGTCGTGATCCGTTACGCGGCAACCCGCGCCACCCGTGTAGCTGCGTCCGGCCAAAATATCCGGCCCATCCCGCGCGGGCAGCTTGATGAAGCGCGGCTTGGGATCGCTGAGGTTAAAGGTCATCGGTTCGGACAAGGCGTCGTAGGAGATTATACCCCGCTCCCCTCAGGCAGAGGAGGTCTTTTCAACATCGGCGGTGTTGGGCGGTTTAGGGCCGCGCCGTTCGAAAGTGACATACGTGTGTTGCTTCGTATGCGGAACGCAAACATCGCTCGGATGTCGCGCAATCATCAGGCTGCGACTGGAGGATTTCCTAGTCAACGACCCATTCGGTCTGACGCAGACGCCCGCGCTTTGGTGGATGAAGCAACCCAGCATCTCGGCTTGCGCGATGCTTCCCGCTATGTCGATGAAATTATTGCTACTGCGGAGGACAGTAGTTATTTTACAGTTGGCCCGGGAGGCCAGAGAATTCTGGCGATCTCGACATCTCAGGTCAATTCAGGAGGACAGTTCGAAAAGCTTGTGACTGCTGCGCATGAACTTAATCACGCGCGCGCGTTCCACATTTTGTCCACCCGAACCGGGTTACCGCCGCAACGCTTCGTTCGGGAACACTTCGCTCATCCACCAAATTCTGCAGCTTATGTTCGGGAAGAGATCATTGCTGAAAGTCGAGCGAATATAGCGGTTAGAAACGCACTTGAGCGTTCAGGTGCAAAGATTGATCCTTCCGAACTTGCAGCATCACAGCGGTACATAGACATTCATCGCGACGCTCTTTCGTATTACGAACGAACTGGCTCGTGGCCTCGCAACTTCTTGAGATACTACGGTCTCTGATATGACACGTCCGATCTACGTTGAAACCCTTCGAAGGATGGTAACACCACCACAATATGCACTTCTAGAGCGGTTGCGCATGCTCTATGCTGCAGAACGATTAGACGTTGATAGTGCAGGTCTTTTGCGGACCCCGGAGCTGAAAGCGGCTTCTAACTTGGTTGCCCTCAACGAGTTCCTAGAAATTAACCGAACACCAATGCCACGACAGGGCCGTTGCAACTGGCTTGATGATGTTATCGATCCACCAGTTGGTGGAAGTCTGGAGGAGGCGCAAGTTTGGGTTGGCAAAGCTGTGAACGCCGTGAATGAACAACTTCGAATGATTGAGATGTTCGAAGATTAAACGCATAAGCGGTGTGTCAGCAAAAACGCTCGTTTTGGGCCGATCTTGGCGCTCTACCGGCGATCAATTGGTTGCCTTTGAAAAAAACCGGCGAAATTCTCGCATTTCTGGCAGGGTTTGCCGGTCGGCCAGTGATGGATCGTCGCCACTCATCGATTTCTGCTTCAGAGAAGCTGCAGCGCAGCACTGGACGGTATCGGCAAGGTCCGGTAGGACCGTTCACACTGGTCTAGGTCGACGGAACAAGACGACGCTGCTTCATATCCGATGTGGACCGTTTCCAAAGATCGTTGCCGCAAAGCTGTGAATTCCGCCGTTGGTTTGGCAGCATATAGCAGGCCGCCGAGCAGCGGTTATCCGCTAAGTGGTTGGACCTGTACTTTCACACCCGGCAGCAGGGTTTGGCCTATTCGCGACCCTACGCACTCTTGGCGAGATCCTCGAACAGCCGTCGGCAATCCGATGGCGCGGCGCGCTCTATCGCGCCCGCTGCAATCTTCGATGCATCCCAAATCCACGACTTTGCGGGATCATGAAGCATGGACCATTCCCCGAACATGCGGTCGGATATCGGTTCAGACAAAAGTGTCCTGATGTCGATATGCCGATCATCGCGTTTTATCCTTGTGAGGGTCGCATGCACTTGCTCCGAAGGGCCTTCGAGCAGCTGAAGGTAGATGTCATGACGACAGACAAGCGCACCGGTTACATTGTCTCGTGTGTTGCATTTGCGTGCATCCAGGAGGATGCCGCTGAGTGTTGCGGTGTCATAGCCGAAGGGCTGAGAGGCGTAGATGATCTGTATGAGGTCTGTGATGAGCGTCACTCCCGGTGATGCAAACGGATGAAACAGGTGAAACGAGTATCGACGCGACCATTGATTATGCGATTATAGGCTATGAATGCCGCGAAGTCTTAACTAATCGGGCGCCATCGGTTGGCAGGCTTGCATGCAAGGCATCAATTGCATCTCGCATGGTGCGCGGAGATGAAGTCTCTGCGCGGCTCATTTACCGGAACGCGGGACCATGTGCCCAAACCGTCAGGGAATGCCGTATCCCATATGTGACGGGTGTTACCTGATGCAGCGCAAAGCTCGGAAAAATGCTTACAGAGCCCTGAGCGCGGTTCGCGACTACGATGTGTGCGCTGGGCATGATCTCCAGATCACCGCATAGATAGGCGGCTGGCTTGCTAAGCTGCAGAACAAGGGTCAGTTTGCGTTTTCTGGCCACATGCCCCTCGCCAATATCGGAATGCCATGCAAAATGGCCAGCTCTGGTCGCGTCATATCTCGCTATCTGAGGGCTTTCCGCGAATTCGTGCAGATCAAAATCAAACTGATGTCTGTTGGCGTCTCGTACGAGGGTGATCAGCCGCTCCATCACCCATCCCATTCCGTCAATTCTGTCCATCCAAACCAGCTCGGAATTGCGCAGGTTGTGATCCCTGTTTCGGCCGACAAGCAGCGCGTCTTCGACGTGCTCGGTCGCTGTTGCCGCAACAATGCTCTCACATTCCCGGACCGAAAACGCATTCGTCGTCGAATGGACGATCGTCATTCTGAACACCACCTGGGGTTTTTTAGTAAGACGCCCAAATCGGTGACGTTTCTGTCTCCACCGATTTGGCCAGTAGCCACCAAGTCTATCGACAAAACTGGTATTACGATAGGACGCGATTTTTCTAAAGGTATGCAGGTGGAAACACTGCCGCTATTCAATCGCACCGAGGATAGGAGCCGTTCATCGGTGCGATGCAGAAACTGGTGCAAACGTGCAGAACAGGAACAAAACCTATTTCCTGTCGAAGATACTCCTCGCTTCAGTTGCAAAGCGCCGGAGGTGGACCATCAACGATGCATCAGAAACGAAGGTTTGGCCCGCATGATGTGAGTTCGCATGATTGGAATCTGCGCGGTCGCAGCGAAAATCCGGTTTGGTGGACGCGCCGCAGCACAGCCGACCACTGCCGATGTCTCCTATGGGGCCGCTTGCAGGCGGCCCCGCAGCTTTGGATTTCAATGGCTTCCGCGATGTCCAAAGCGTCTTCAAGTTCAACGCCAAGATACCGGACCCAACGGTCCATCTCTGTATGCCCCAATAGGAGCTGAACTGCGCGGAGGTTACCTGTCTTCTTATAGATCTGCGTCACTCTCGTCAGCCGCATCGAATGCGTGCCATAGGCGGTCGCGTCCAAGCCGATCGGCGTGACCCAATCCCGAACGCTCCGCGCGTATTGGCGTATCGAGATGTGCAGGCGCTCATGAAGTCGGCCGGGCCATAGGTACTCGGAGCCAACCATGAGCTCATCTTCCATCCACTTCTCAACAGAAGCTAGCGTACCTTCGGATATCTCGAAACGCACAGGATTCTGTGTCTTGCTCTGCAGCACCGATGGCCGTTCCTTGATCTGACCAGACGCCATGACATCGACAACTTTCATCCTCACCAGGTCACAGCCGCGAAGCTTGCTGTCGGTCGCCATGTTGAACAGTGCAGGGTCGCGGTGGTTCTCGGCCAATTCGAGGCGCACCCCGATTGCCCAGACATGCTTTGGCGTCACCGGTCGTTTCTGACCGAAGATGCGGCCTTTGTTCCAGGAGGAGCGATGCGCACGAATGGCTGGTAAGCTTGGGTTTCCGTGGATGATCCGCCTAACCGCCATGCCCTACCACTACGAGAACCCGACGTTGACGATCCATCACATCACAGGATGCTGCGGTGCATCCGGGGTCCGGCAGAAACCAAGATTCACCTATGCTGTGGTTCTCGTGATTGTCCGCTTTCGGCAGACGCTAAGTAGGCGCCTCATTTTGTGCGCGAGCTGCGGACACACAAGATCGAAGGTTCGTCCGCTCCCCTCATTTCAGGACCATGGGCGGCGTTAGAAACAAGATCAGCTCGGCGAGCGTTGTAATTCGAACGCTAAGAGACTATGTACACTGTACCAAATTGTGGTCTTCTTCGGTAGAGGCGCATCGCCTGCCAGAGTGGACCACGATCTTCTATCATGAAAATTCAACTGTCACATGCCGTAACAGGGATCTGACGCTTGGGAAGGTTGCCGATGTTATCGCGCACGACCGCATCACCCATGCGTCAGGTTCATCCGCTTTGGTAGCAGTAAAAACCCACGATTTGCGACCGGACATCGACAGCGAGCTGTCGATCAAACGACTTGGAAACGGCCCTGACGCAATACCTTGTCAGCATAAAAAAACAGTGAGGCGGCGCTTTCTCCGTCAAAGGATCAAAAATGACTTTTCCTGAATGGACGAAACCCAGCATCTACGGTGCTTTGGGTGGCGCGATTGCGGTTTCTATCCTCGGCTTCACTTGGGGCGGCTGGACAACAAACGGCAGCGCCCAAGCCATGGCGCAAGATATGGCAAGTGACGAAGTGACTTTGGCGATGGTTCCGGTGTGCCTCGGCATTTCAGCAGCCGATCCAGAACGGACAGAGAAGCTCGCAGCTCTTCAGGATCTCTCTGGCTTTGGCCGCCGCAATGCGATGATGGAAACAGGTTGGGCAATCCGGCCCGGCTCAGATGCGCCAGACCGTGACCTCGCAGACGCTTGTCTAGCGGGGCTTGAGTTGGATGGATCATAATTCAAAAGCATCACTGCAATCGTCACAAGCGGTTTGCGGGGCACCTATGTTGGCGGACGCCCGAATATTTTGGGTCGTTTTCATGGGCCCCATCTTTGCTCTGCTTCTCCTTGCAATGCCTGCACTTGCCCAAACCATGCCAGAAAACGCCAGTGCAAAGAGCTTTGGGGACGGTTGGGAATGCAACACCGGGTATCGGCTCATTGGCGACAACTGTGCAGCCATTGTGGTCCCGGAAAATGCGTATGGGACAAACCGCACCTATGGTTCCGGATGGGAGTGTCATCACGGCTATCGCAAGGCCTATGAAACGGGCTGTGTTGCGGTGGTTGTCCCCGATGGTGGGTTTCTAGACCCTTCTGGCGAACGCTGGCACTGCCTGCGCGGGTTTCTCAAAATCGACGATTCTTGCCAAGAGGTTGTCGTGCCTGAAAACGGCTATCTGGTGGAAGCATCCTATGGGTCCGCGTGGGAATGTAGACGCGGGTTTGAGAAGGTGGATGAAAATTGCACTGCAATCGCGGTTCCGATCAACGGATATCTGAACGGTTCTCGCTATGGCCAGCCGTGGACCTGCGAACGTGGGTTTTTCGAACAGGACGGTCTGTGCCAAGCCGTAGTCATCCCGGAGTTCGCATATTTTGACGATGCATCTTACGGCGAGGGATGGAAATGCCAGAGGGGATATGAAGCTTCCGATACAGGCTGCGAAGCGATCGACATCCCCGCAAACGCCCATCTCGACAGGTCTGGAAACCGTTGGAAATGCAACCGGAACTTCCAACAGTCCAAGGGTCTGTGCGTTCTCAATAATTGAGCGCGTCGCACCAAGACGGCCGCTTCAATATCCCGTCGGGCGACAGTCTCGCCATCAAAAGGAAAATACGATGAAAACCGAAATCCAGTCGGTAGATACCATTCGCCGTCCCATCAGGGGCGCTCAAGCGCCCCCCGAGATCCGTGAGACACCAACACGACCATCTTCGCTCACTAAGATCACTGCGCGGCCGACAGCGGTTGTCTATTGCGAGGGCAACTTTGCCAAAATTGATGGCAAGACTGCCAACGGCCTTGTGCGTCATTCAGAAGCCTACCGGATCGTCTCGGTCATCGACAGCACCCACAGCGGCGAGAACAGCGGGCAGGTTCTTGATGACGTGATCAACAACATACCAATTCTCAAAGACCTAGATGCCGCTGTCGCCAGCGAAACCTCCATACCTGATACCTTCATCTATGGAATGGCCCCCTCAACAGGGCGGCTTTCGACAGCTGATCGTGGTGTCGTGCTGGATGCGATCGCGCGCGGTATGAACATCGTCAGTGGCCTGCACGAATATCTGAGCGACGATACCGAAATTGCGCAAGCCGCATCGGAAAGATTGGTCACCATCCGTGACATCCGCAAGCCCAAGCTTAGCAAAGACATGCGTTTATTCGATGGCAGCGTCGCAAGTGTTGATGCACTGCGTATCGCCGTTCTTGGGACCGATTGCGCCATAGGAAAGCGGACCACTGCGACGGTCTTGGCCCACGCACTGAACGCAAAGGGCATCAAGACCGTGCTGGTTGGAACAGGCCAGACGGGCCTGATGCAGGGCGCAAAACATGGTGTGGCCATGGACGCCGTCCCGCCCCAATTCTGCTGTGGCGAACTTGAGGGCGCGATTGTCGCGGCCTCAGAGGCTGAGCAGCCCGATGTCATCCTGATCGAAGGCCAAGGTGCGTTGAGCCATCCCGCGTTCTGTACATCGGCCTTTATCCTGCGCGGCAGCCAACCGGACGCAGTCATTCTTCAGCACGCGCCAAAACGCGCCCATCGCTGTGACTTTCCCAACATGCCGATGCCCACACCGGCGAGTGAGATTGCCTTGATCGAGGCGTTTTCCGATACCAAGGTCATCGGCGTCACGCTCAATCATGAGGGTATGTCCGAAGCCGAGATCACAGACACGATTGCTGGACAGACTGAGAAACTCGGGCTGCCTGTGACCGACGCGCTCAGCAGACCAGCGGCACATTTATTGGCGATGGTTGTTGGTGCGTATCCCGGCCTGCAGCATGGAACACCCATGGCCGCGATTTGAATAGCCCGCGCCTGGAAGTTGATCTGCACAAGATACGCCACAACACGCGAACTGTTGTCGAGCGGTTGAAGATACGTGTCATCCGTGTGACCGCAGTGACCAAAGCCGTGTGCGGACATCCAGCCATCGCCCAGGCCATGCTTGACGGCGGCGCTGCGGGCCTGGCTGAGGCGCGTTTGAGCAATGTGAAGCGGTTACGCCAGGCTGGCATGACATGTCCGGTCACCTTGATCAGAACGCCAATGCTGAGTCAGGTCGATGACGTCGTTCAAGTCTGTGAGGCGAGCTACAATACTGAGATAGCTGTGATCTCAGCGCTCGCTGCGGCGGCACTCCGGCAAAACACGGTTCACGGCATTGTCCTGATGGTCGAAATGGGTGATCGGCGCGAAGGGATCATGCCAAACGACCTTGGCGACGTAGGACAGCAAGTGGTGGATATGCCCGGTGTGACGCTGAAGGGAATTGGGGCCAATTTCGCTTGCCTGAATGGCATTGCCCCAACACCTGCGAAGATGCAGGCCCTGTCTGATCTTGCCAGTGATCTCGAGGGGCAGTGTGGCCCAGTCCTTCAGACGGTATCTGGCGGCAATTCTGCAAACCTGCCTTGGGCGATTGGGGGGCATGCCACAGGTCGGATCAACGATCTGCGCATTGGGGAGGCTATACTGCTTGGCGTCGATCCGATCACAGGGGATCAGATTGGTGGCATGTTTCGAGATGCCTTCACGCTCGTCGCCGAAGTGATGGAGACGGACGCCAAGTCTGTGCGTCCACTCGTCGGCTATAGAGATCCTTCGGTTGCAAAAATCCAGCTTGTCCCAAAGAACTCAGAAACGACGCGGATAATTCTTGGCATTGGGCACCAGGACATCGACGCGGCGGGGCTTTCGATGTCGGCGGGCAATACTCTTATCGGTGTAACAAGCGATCATCTTGTCATCGGCACGAAAGATGCGGCGCTCTGCGTTGGATCGGAAATGCAGTTTAACATGAACTATGGCGCTTTGATGCGCGCCATGGCCGCCCCCGATATTCAGATTAATCTACGCAATGATCGCCCCCTGCCAATTGCGCACGATGCCTATGGCCCAAGAAAACATCTCGCATTGGTTTGAACGACCTTGTTCAAACACACGGGGATGCAACCAAAGAGGAGATTGCCACTTGGCAAAGCTGACAAAAACAAGCGTGTTCAAAGCGCAGCGTCCCAACAATGTGGAAACACCGATGGAAAAGACAACCCGCATCGTTCGAAAGATGGTCGAAGAAGAGGCCGATCAGCGACAAGCCAAGAACGAGCGTCTCCGCGTTGCGCGCCTCGAACGAGAAGCCAACACGCCGACGAAGCCATCGCGGTAGTGCATAGGACAGGTTCACGCATAGCCGCCACATAGCGACAAAGCACGCTTCGCCCGCGCCTTTCAATCTCCAGGGGCGACTGGACACACCTGAAGGAATTGCACATGACGCATGCGGACGAGAGCACAACAAAAGTTCATTATATCTGTCAGACATATGTGGAACAGAGGCTGGGGCGTGACGGGCAAGCAAGCCTCAAGATTGGCAAGCAGTTCCAATATTCCACCGCAGCAGAAGCCCAGAACAGAGCCGAGCGGGAAGCCCAGTCCGAGGATTGCACCGGTGCTGATGCCTATATGATTAGTGAAGACCCAAACAGTGGCGAAGTCGGATCGCCGAGCTTCCTTGTCAGGCTTGGGAACGTCCCGGAATTTGATGATTTCTAAGAATTGCAAACGGCCTAGGGAGCTGCCCAAAAATGTATTTCGAACGCGACAGACAAGACAAACTTTTTGGTGTCTGTAGAACGGGTTGCTCCATTACAAAGGGCCGAGTTCACAGTTGACCGGCCACTGGCGCAGCCGTAGTGAAAACACGCTCCGTCCGCACGGAGTGATTTCGCAACCCCAGAGAAGTTACGCATGCAACGAACGGCAAGTTCGCCGGGCCGCGCTGCGGCATCTTGACTGATCGATGGACGGCAGCTTGCCATCGCCCAAGTTTCTGGAATGCTGCGCTTTGCACCAATGGCAGCTATGACGAGCCACTCCGCAGAATGATAAACTGTGAGTGAATGGCCGGTATGGGCCGATTGTGTTGAAAAACTCTGCTTGTTTAGTGTGCTGATCGCTGATTCAATTTCGGTATTGATGCGGGAGATTGATCGCGATGATGGGACCAAAGCAGGAAGCGCAGGCGGCCTTGTTCTATGAGTTCTCGCTTGAGGATCACATCCCGCAGGATCACTTGCTGCGAGCGATTGATCGATTTGTCGATTTGAGCAGCGTCCGCGTGCATCTAGCGGATTATCATGGCCGCACAGGCCGCCCGTCGATTGATCCCGAACTGATGATCCGCATGCTGTTGGTGGGGTATTGCTTTGGTGTT
>CANMAI010000004.1 GCA_947495795.1 uncultured Paracoccaceae bacterium
ATAAGATCAAAGCGGGCCATAACAAACGAGCAAACCATGGCGCTTCTCAAGACGAGTTTTTCAACACAATCAGCCCACATTGACCGATGCTGCATGATGCACGAATGTCTGCATTGCCTGCACAAGCTATTTGCGAACTGCTCATCGCAACGATTAGGATTGTCTCTAAAGGAAGTGCCATGAATGTGTTGAAATCCTTCCTGATCGCTCCGGTCGCCGCATTTGTTGGCGGCTCATTGCATGCAGCCTGTGTAGACAGAGGCTACTCTTCGTTCGTTGAAAACGCCCACGTTGTGGAGCTATGCGAGAATTCAAAATGCAGTATAGCTCGTCTAATCCGCCATTGCAGCAACATACATTACTTGGCGGAAGAGTACGAAATCGGCTTGGAGATTTGGCTTTTCAGGGTACGAAACAGCAGTTCTGAGACCGGAAAGATCGAGGAATTTGCATTGGAAGTTCGACCCGCCGATCCAACGGGAATACCCCTGACAATGGTCGATGGCAGACCTACGAGGTTGCTAGTTGGTGTTCCAATCGAGCAAAGCAGATTGGAACAAGTATCCTGCGTTCCAGTGAGCGATGCCCACGCTTGCAGCTTCGCTGAAAGAATTCTGGCAGGGCTGAACTAGACTAGACCTTGGGGTCTAGGTCGATTTGCGTCTCGAAAGATAGCCGACATTGGCGCAACCGCAGCGAATTCACACTTCGTCCGCCGAGCGGACTTTGAGATCAAGGGTTGCTCGGTGTTTCGGGTGTGATTGCCTGACAGAGACCATAGGTCGGTTCAGATTGACCGTAGCCCTTTAGTCGAAGCTGCGGGACGTTCGTGGCCAGGTGGTTCGAATATCCGGGACCGTTTCCTGCTTTGATGAGTTGTGGATTGCGGGCTTAGCGCTTCTCGTAGCCGAAATTCTCAAAATCCTCGGCGTAGAATTCATTGCAGAAGGCGACATGCTCCGGATTGTTGCGGAGTTTTTCCGCCTCTACCCGTTTGGCATCGCCTCGGTCGAGGGAGTGGGGCAGGCTTTCGACATTGACACCGAGCTTGGGCAGGAGGTCGCGGACCTCTTCATCGTAGTTTTCGAACCGCACGAGGTGGAGCTGATCCTTCGGGATGCCATCAAGAAAGGATGTCTGCGTATCCAGCCCGTACATATCGGGGTGGCCTGGCTTAAAGGCGCGAGCGAAGGCGTGAAATTCTTCTAGGCTGCGGCCCGGCTTGACCTGACCGAAAAGAAAGTTGGAGCCTGTGACGGCTTCATAGTCGGTGGAGAAGAACTCCTTATAAACCGAATGGCTCCAAGTATACGGGTCGCGCACGACGGCCAGGAACCGGTATTCGTGCATATCGTCCTTCAGACCCGGCGGGAAGCCGTTGGAAAACTTTGAATGCTGCTGGCCCTTGAAGTGCCATGTGCCCTGAAAGCCGTTGCCGCTGAGCCGCGTTTCCTGCTGGCGAAAGCGGGGCCATGTGTGAGGCGCGAGAAGAAGCGTGAGGGACGTGCCGCCTGTTTTGTAGATATGCACAAAGGCGAGCCGCAGTTCGGGCAATATCATCATGGAATGCAGATCTTTCGTCTACTGACTTATACACATTACGCGCGATGATCTGATATCTAAAAAGCCGCATCTGATCCGCACATTCATTGAAGAGAAGGTGTAATGGCGTTGCTGAGCTCTTGCAAGAGAGACGGCTCGTATGAGCGGCCTTGGACACGGGTGCATTCTCTCGGAAAAGGGGAAGCGCATCAAACTGTGCGCTTTCGCATTTTAGAGTTCGAATATTTCAATATTTTGAGCGCGGGCGCAGCAGAATTGCGCGCTCTTAACGATTTAGCTCAAATCATATGGAGAAAAGCCATGGCTGATCCGAATGAAGTGCCTGTACTCCCCGATGAAATTCTGCTGGACGAAGAGAGTGCTGAGGATAACCGACCGCCTTTTCAGCCAGCCTCCCGCATCCCGATTGATCCGGTTTTCCGCCAGCCATTCGTGCTGCGCAGCCTGAAACACGGAGCCTATTTTCTGCAGTGGAAACCCAAGAATTCGCCGTGGACACGGTATAACGGAACGATGCGCGTTGAGCGGCATGGGCTTTCGACAACTGCCTCCGGCGATCTATACACGCACTCGGCCTATACGTTCACATCCTGGCCGACGTTCCGGATTATTCCCAATCCGGACCCTTCGCCAAGTGCAGGCATCCCTATTTTCTCGCGTTCGCGCTATCGTTATTACCTGCGGGTAACGCAGATCCTGCAATGGTACACTTTCGGTAACTCTTTCACCATGCGGTTCGAGCGGTTCCGCTTTGACAGCACAACCAACACGTGGAGCAATGAGGGGCTGCATTCTGCGGTGATGACCTTCAAATCGGCGCCAGCAGGGTATCCGGCGGGTGCGACATATCTTGAGGGCGATCTGAAGAGCCCGGCGGGTGTGGATCTTGGCACCATCTCGATGGGTTGGGTTTCCAGATATCTGCGCAAGGCCACGATCGAGATTGATCGGGTGTCTGCCTCCGATTATCCGGCCGGCAATGGTGCGGGTGCCACATGGCAATCCGTGTTCGAGGATGTGGATTGGGATGTGAATGCCTATTCCAGCGATACAAATCTGACGGAGCCGTCCGGGCAGTTCTGGTCCAATGCGGAAATGCATTCGGCCATGCTGGCACGGCGGGATTCCGCCAATCTGGATAATGAGTGGCGGTATCATCTGCTTTGCGTGCGGCGGCTTGATGCCACGTCGCGCGGGATCATGTACGACAATTCCGGCACGGACAGTAACAACATCCCGCGGGAGGGGGCCGGTATTTCCAGCCACTGGGTGATCCCTTCCACGGCGCAATGGGGAACGGTGCAGGGCCAGCAGTTCGGCGATGCGACGGGTCCCTATTTCCGGACGGCCGTGCATGAGATCGGCCATGCGATGGGGCTCTATCACAACTCTTCCGATAACGGCTTCATGCACACCACGGGCCAGATTGCAGCGAGCCCCGGTGTGTTCCCGTCCAATATCCAGTGGTCGTTCAATGCGGCGGATGCCAAGCGGTTGCGGCATATGCCTGATCCTTGGGTGCGGCCGGGGATGATACCCTTTGGATCATCTTACAGTTCCGCGCCGATCAGCGATGATGAGGCGATGGATCTGAACGGACCGCTGGAGCTGAAGGTGGAGCCATTGATGGATGCCGTGCCCATCGGTGCGCCGGTACGGGTGAAGGTGACGCTGACCAACCATTCGGACAGCGCCATGGAGGTGCCCGACAGTCTGAGCCTGAAATCGGAGCATGTGAGCGGGCGGATCGTTGATCCGGCGGCAACTGTGCGCGGCTTCCAGTCCGTCATGAAATGCGTGGAAGAGCACGCGCATGAGGTGCTGAAGCCCGGTGCCTCCATGTCTGCCGATCTCACGCTTCTGCGCGGGCGCGATGGTGCGCTTTTCCCGGCTCCGGGGCTTCACAAGATTGTTGTGGATGTCTGCTGGGAGATGAACGGCATGGCGGTGAAGGTGTCCGGCAAGGACAGCGTGATGGTGACGCATGTGGAGGATAATGCCCATGCGGTTGCTGCCAAGGCTGCGCTGACGGAGCCTGATCTGTTGCTGACGCTGGCCATCGGTGGCGATCATCTGGAAGAGGGGAACCGCGCTCTGGATGCGGCGATGGAGAGCGATGTTCTTGCGCCGCATTACGCCTTGGTGAAGGCCAAGCAGGTGGGCCGGCGCTTTGGCAAGCGCAAGGGGAATGCCGTGGCGGCGGTAAAGGCGCTGGGGAATAACCCGGTGGTTTCAACCTCTGAAGCGCGGCGCGTTGCCGAGATGGTCAAGGGCACGACGAATGCCGCTCTGAAGAAATCGGGCGGCAGCGGCCTTGCCAAGAAGCTCAAATCTGTCGCCAATGGGGATAAGATGGTTGCCTCACTGGTGGATAGCATGAGTTGAGCTTGAGGAAACGCATGATACTTGCGGTGGCCGCCTCTGCGGCCACTGTTTTTGCCTCCGCTCCGGCGGAGGCGCATTGGCGGGGACACGTGATGGACAGGGATTTGCTGAGCGGTGTTTGGGTGCGGAGCGCAGGTGAAGCTTGTGCGGAGGCGTATCCGGAGCGGATAGAGATGCAGGATCTTGGGATTTACGCGGCGCCCGGTGCGGTGGATGCAGGCAAGCTCTGGCATTCCGGCGATTGGGAGCTGGAGGGGGGTGTGCTGAAGATGCAGGCCGCGAACGATGCGATGTTGCCCTACAGAATTGCCGCGCTGAGCGGCGGCGAGATGGTTCTGCTTGACGCTGATGGCTGCCGGATCGTGTATCGGAAGGCGTAGCTATTCTGCGGCAATCTCGGTTTTGCCTGTGACCAGTTCCACGACATCGGCCATGATTGCATTGAGATCGAAATCCTTCGGCGTGTAGACGCGGGCAACGCCACGCTCCAGCAGGCGCTGGCGGTCCAACTCGGGAATGATACCGCCTGCGATGACGGGGGCGCCTTTGAGAGGCGAAGCTTCGAGCCTCGTGAGGAACTCTTCGATCAGCGGCATGTGCGAGCCGGACAGGATGGAGAGGCCGATGATGTGGACTTTGGCTTCTTCCGCGGCCTCGATCAGGGCCTCTGGTGTCATCCGGATGCCTTCGTAGAAGACGCGCATGCCGCAATCGCGGGCGCGCACGGCAATTTGCTCGGCACCGTTTGAGTGGCCGTCGAGGCCTGGTTTGCCCATGAGAAAACGGATGGGCTGCCCGAGCCTCTCAGAGGCACGGGAAACCGTTTCGCGAATAGTGTCGAGGCCTGTGGCGGCGTTTGAGGGGCTTGAGCCGACGCCGGTAGGCGCCCGATACTCGCCGAAAACCTGCCGCATGGCAGCCGCCCATTCGCCGGTGGTGACGCCTGCTTTTGCGGCCTGGATACTGGGTGGCATGATGTTGGTGCCGGTTTTGGCGGCTTCTTTCAGGGCGTCGAGGGCGGCTTCTACGCCGGAGCTGTTGCGGGCATCCCTCCACTGGTTGAGGCGGTCGATTTGCTCGGCCTCTACGGCTGGGTCCACCGTCATGATGCCACCATCGCCTGCGGTGAGGGGGCTTTCCTCGCCCTCGGTGTATTTGTTGACGCCCACGACCGTAGTGTGGCCGTGTTCGATATTGGTGAGGCGCTCAGAATTCGCCGCGACGAGGCGAGACTTCATATAGTCGATCGCGGCGACGGCCCCGCCCATCTCATCGATGGTTTTGAGTTCCTCGCGGGCAGAGGCTTTGAGTGCTTCGACCTTGGCATCGATGGCCGGGTTGCCGTCGAAAAGGTCGGGGTACTCCAGAAGGTCCGTCTCGTAAGCCATGATCTGCTGCATTCTGAGGGACCATTGCTGATCCCACGGGCGTGGCAGGCCGAGGGCTTCGTTCCATGCGGGGAGCTGGACAGCGCGGGCGCGGGCCTTTTTAGAAAGTGTGACGGCCAGCATCTCTATCAGGATGCGATAAACGTTGTTTTCCGGTTGCTGTTCGGTGAGCCCCAAGGAATTCACCTGCACGCCGTATCGGAAACGGCGGAGTTTTGGGTCGCTGACGCCGTAGCGTGTTTCGCATATTTCATCCCAGAGATCGGTGAAGGCGCGCATCTTGCAAAGCTCGGTGACAAAGCGGATGCCTGCGTTCACGAAGAAGGAGATGCGGCCGACGATGGTGGGGAAATCCTCCGCCGGGACCTTGTCGCGCACTTCGTCCAGTACAGCCTGCGCCGTCGCGAGCGCGTAGGCAAGCTCCTGCTCCGGTGTCGCTCCCGCTTCCTGCAGGTGATAGGAACAGATGTTCATCGGGTTCCATTTGGGTATGGCCTGGTAGCAATAGGTGGCGACATCGCCGATGAGGCGGAGGCTGGGCGCTGGCGGGAAGATGTAGGTGCCGCGGGAAAGATATTCCTTGATGATGTCGTTCTGCACCGTGCCCTGGAGCTTGGTGATATCGGCCCCCTGCTCTTCTGCGACTGCGATGTAGAGAGAGAGGAGCCACGGAGCGGTGGCGTTGATTGTCATGGAGGTGTTCATTTGTTCGACGGGGATGCCCTCGAACAGGGTGCGCATATCGCCGAGGTGAGAGACAGGAACGCCAACCTTGCCGACCTCTCCACGGCTGAGTTTGTGATCGCTGTCGTATCCCGTTTGGGTCGGCAGATCGAAGGCAACGGAGAGCCCGGTTTGGCCCTTCGCGAGATTGCCTTTGTAGAGCGCATTTGAAGCTGTTGCTGTGGAATGGCCAGCGTAGGTGCGAAAGAGCCAAGGTCGGGATTTCTCGGGTGTCGGGCTCTCTGTCATCCTTATGCTCCATCTTGCGCTACGTCAGGAAATGCTGCACTGCGACAGAAGTTGCACGGATAAGATTGTTGCGCAAGAAGAAAAGAATTGTCGTGAAAATTTCACGCCGAATTCCTGGCTGCTGAAAAATATGTGCCGGCCACCTGCTACATCACATCCGGGAGGAGGATGATGAAGCGTGTGACCGGCACGGAAATGCCGATGGGGGGGACTACGGCATTGTCTTCTCAGGATACTCTCATAATTGTTCGTAAAGCGTTACTGCCTGGTTCATTGTGGACAGCAGCGGATCGGTTTGAGAGGCCATGGCTGTCAGATCGAAGGCATCGATGCGCTTGCCTTTTTCGATTTCCACACAGATGCCCTTGAGATCTGCCCAGATGGATTTGACCTCCTGCAGCTTGAGGCGGATATGGGACGGCGGGGCGGGGAGCGAGATTGTGGGCAACCCGTCGATCAGCGCCGAAAGGCTGTTGTCGAAGAGCCTTGATGTCTCGCGCAACTTTTCCCGGTTGTCCGTTGCGTTGTAACCAAGACCGATCAGCGCGGTTTCCTTCGCCATCTTCTGGCTCAGCATGCGCTGACGGCCCGCGACATTGATGGAGATTGCGATACCGAGGCTTGTATCCGTCTCTCCATAGGTGGAGACCATTTGCTTCACGGCGTTGTCGGACGCGAAGAGGACGGCAGTGTTCATGCGGGCGACCTTGGAAATTTCCTGCTCGGACACTCCGCCCTGCGCAGCTATACCTGCCATCAGCGGGCCAAACACCTCCCAGAGACCGGCAACGGATTGAAGACTTTCCCGCACGATATCATGCTCTTCCGCGGGAAGGCCAAGCGCGGTATCGCCGTGCTCCAGCCCCTTAAGCGTTTGATCGAAGAGGGCGTGCGACTCCTCAAGCATTTCCTTGTGGCGGCTTTCCTCGATACTGAGAGCCATGAGAAAGGCGGCCTTGCTCATCCTTTGGCTGAGCATGCGCTGGCGACCGGCAAGATTGATCTTGGCTCGGGCCTGCGCATCGGTTGCGGCAATTGCGGTAAAGGGAAGAGAGGTTGCGAGGCAAGCGCCTCCGACGACGCCAAACGCGTGGCGACGCGTGAAGTTGATTGGGGATACCATTGGGTTCTCTTGCTGTTGAAGTTTTCAGGAGGGGGAACTGATCGACTAACAACTCAGAGGTGTATTCTGCCCAATTATGGCGAAACTATGAACACATGTATCTCGGGGAATGGTTTAGGTTTGGTTAACAAAAATGCCATTTCAAGCGCTTTGAACAGACAATTCCCACCTTATCTTCGACCCCTTAGATATTGAAACAGTTAACCAAATTACGCCACCGGAATTAATGGGCTTTCAATTTGTGTGCAGTGCAAAAAAAATATTCTTGCACCTGCTGCCTAATTAAATTACATAAATTATCAAGTTTACGCACGTTTATGGCGCAATTAAATTGCGCAAGAATTGGAGAAACCTATGCTGGACGCCGAATCAAAGGATCGTGGAGACATGTCGGAGAAGCCACTTTACGCTGTGGGAGAGATCCCACCCCTTGGATTTGTGCCGGACCAGATGCACGCCTGGGCGATCCGGCGGGACCGACACGGTGAGCCCGATACCGCGATGCAGCTGGAAGTGGTTGATACACCGAAACCAGACAGCCACGAGGTGCTGGTGCTCGTGATGGCGGCTGGAGTGAACTACAATGGGGTTTGGGCGGCGCTCGGCACGCCGATCTCTCCTTTTGATGTACACAAGGCACCCTTTCATATCGCAGGCTCCGATGCTTCGGGCATCGTATGGGCGGTGGGTGAGAAGGTACGGCGCTGGAAGGTTGGCGACGAGGTGGTGATCCATTGCAACCAGGATGATGGGGATGACGAGCATTGCAATGGCGGCGATCCAATGTTCAGCCCGAGCCAGCGGATTTGGGGGTATGAGACGCCTGATGGCAGCTTTGCGCAATTTACATGTGTGCAGAGCCAGCAGTTGATGCCGCGGCCCAAGCATCTGACATGGGAGGAAAGCGCCTGCTATACGCTGACGCTGGCCACGGCTTACCGGATGCTTTTCGGCCATGCGCCGCATGAGCTGCGGCCGGGGCAGAATGTACTGGTGTGGGGAGCTTCGGGTGGTCTTGGGTCTTACGCAATACAGCTGATCAACACTGCGGGCGCCAATGCGATTGGTATAATTTCAGACGAGGACAAGCGTGAATTTGTTATGGGCCTGGGTGCGAAGGGCGTGCTGAACCGGAAGGATTTCAATTGTTGGGGACAGATGCCGACTGTGAATTCGCCGGAGTATAAGGAATGGTTTGGCGAGGTGCGGAAGTTCGGCAAGGCGATCTGGGAGATCACCGGCAAGGGTGTGAACGTGGATATGGTGTTTGAGCATCCTGGCGAGGCGACGATGCCTGTTTCCACCTTCGTGGTGAAGAAGGGCGGCATGGTTGTGATCTGCGCCGGTACAACGGGATACAACCTGACGATGGATGCACGGTATCTCTGGATGCACCAGAAGCGGGTCCAGGGCAGCCATTTCGCGAACCTGAAACAGGCCGCCTCCGCCAATCAGTTGATGGTGGAGCGGCGGTTGGATCCTTGCATGTCGGAGGTTTTCCCTTGGGCGGAAATCCCGGAAGGGCATATGAAGATGCGGCGGAATGAGCATAAACCGGGCAATATGGCGGTGCTTGTGGGCGCGCCGTGCACCGGATTGCGCACTTTGGAAGATTGTCTTGAAGGTTAGGATTCTTCGCTCTATACGGTGGCTTTCCGGCAATTAATCTTGCCGGAATCATACAAAAATCCCTACAAATCAATGATTTCAGCAAAGTATTTTGCGCCGCCTCGCTATTTTGGGGGAGTAGAAAATCGCGAGGCAACTGCTAGAATATTAGGTGTTAAGGTTGCGTTAAGTCTTTGTTAACCCTTGTTCTAGAGAGTTCAGATGCCACACGATTGGATGATCCACGTACTAGCCGACATTCGCGAATTTGCCCAACAGCGCGCGATGTACGAACTTGCCGAGCATCTTGACGATGCGATCATGATCGCGTCGGAGGAATTGAGTGCTGGGTCGGAGACCCCCAACGTTACGAGTATGAATGACGCACCGAATGGAAGACCTTTGGAATCGGCTGCAATCGTCACACACAATTGACGACGTACAATCTGTTGTCGAACACTTGCGGGATGCGTTTGACCTGACGCATGTGGTTTATCATGTCGTCGGAGGCAGCGGCCGCGAGTATGGGGCGGTGACGTATGATGCGGATTGGGTGCAGCATTACAAGGAAGAAGAATACTTTCGCATAGACCCGGTTGTGGGTGAGGCGCTTCGCCGGTTTCTTCCGATGGATTGGAAGAGCCTCGATTGGAGCGGAAAGCCTGCCCGCGAACTCTTTCATAAAGCCGTTGATCAGGGCATTGGCCGACAAGGGCTGAGTGTGCCTATCCGGGGCGTTGGCGGCCAGTTTGCCCTCTTTTCCGTGACGGGCGATGACGGTGACGACGGCTGGCAGAGCTTCATGCGGGAAAGCAGCGGCGATTTGATGCTCGCCTCCAACTACGTGCATCAGCGTGTGACGGAAATCATGAATGAGGAAGATACCGTGATTGCGGCGCCGCTTTCGCCGCGCGAGCGGGATGTGCTCTCGCTTCTGGCATCTGGCCGCAGCCGGGCTGAAGCCTCTGATTATCTTAAGATATCCGAGCATACGTTCCGCGTGTATGTGGATGCGGCGCGGCACAAACTGGGCGCGCTCAACACCACCCATGCGGTTGCCAAGGCGCTGGCGAATGGTTTGATTCTGCCCTGAAATAGCGCCGTTGCCGTAAAAACTTGGCCGCGCACGCTCGGCCTTCTTTAACCATGATCTCGATATCGGTGGTTCCACATATAAACGTGGGAGACACCGTTATGATCCGATTTCTGTACGCCGACCAACTGAACACTGCACCACTTCTGGCCGAGACGATGTTCCGCGACCGCGCGGTTCAGTTCCGCGACCGCCTGGAGTGGGACGTGACAGTGGATGAGAACGGCTTCGAGACGGATGATTACGATGCGATCAACCCGCTTTATGTGATCTGGGAAGGCGATGACGGCCGCCACAAGGGAAGCATGCGCGTATTGCCGACGTTGGGGCGGACGATGGTGAACGACCATTTCACACATCTTACAGATGGCGTGACGATCATGAGTGCGTTGATCTGGGAGTGCACGCGCTTTTGCATCTCGCCCGATGCGCAGGATGACGGCAAGCGGATCGCGGGCGGCGTGATGCTGGCCGGGCACGAGCTTGGCTTGCGGTTTGGGCTTCTTTCTTCGGTAGGTGTGTTCGATGCGCGGATGCGGCGGATTTACCGCTCCATCGGGTGGGAGCCGGAGGTGATCGGCGAGGCGGGCGAAGGCAAGAACCGGATTTGCGCAGGACTATGGCCGTTTTCCGAAGAGATCCGGGCCGCGATCGCCGAGGCCGCCGGACTGGATGAAGACCTGGGGCGGCAGTGGTTCGATGCCTCCTTCCCCGCGCATCAGACCGTGCTGCCGCTGGCCGCATAAGGGCGCTTCTCTCTCCCGGCGTGGGCGCGTAAGAGGGTGGTATGGATACCGCCCTCACCCTTTCCGAAGATCAGGCCGAAGCCTGGGACCGTGTGGCCGACGAGTTGGCCAAGGCGGGCGTGGATCTGGTGGAGGGCACGCTTGCCCCGCCAGGCGCGGGGCGAGACAGTACGCTGGCCGTTCTGGGCAAAGCAGGCTCCGGCAAGACGATGCTTCTGGCGCAGATGGTGGACGCCTTGCAGAATGCGGGCGTCGAGATGATTTCCGCTGAATATGAAAGCCGGAAGAAGCGCGACAAACGGACTTTGGCAGTGCTCGCCCCGACGAACAAGGCCGCGAGTGTGCTGCGAAACAGGGGTGTCGCGGCAACGACCATTCACCGGATTTTGTACACACCGGTGTATGATCCGGAATATGAGAAGATCGCGGAATGGCTGGCGGGCGATGGTGAGAAACCTGAGATTGAGGGGCTGACAGAGCAGGCGCTGGACCGCGCACACGCGTTCTATCAGGCCCAGAAATCGATTCCGGGGGCGCTGGCCACGGCTGGTTTGCGCGGCTCCGATTTCATTACGGGGTGGAAGCGGCGGGATGATCCGCTGGATATCGGGTTTGTGGACGAAGCCTCGATGCTCGATGACAAGCAACTGGAGGATTTGCAGGAGATCTTCACGACGCTGGTTTTGTTTGGCGATCCGGCGCAGCTGGCCCCGGTGGGGCAATCGGGTGATATGAGCTTCGATCAGCTTCCCAAGGGGCGGAAGCTGGAGCTTTCCCGCGTGCATCGGCAGGCAGCAGATAACCCCATTCTGGATCTGGCGCATATGCTGGGCGATCCGGAGGTGGAGTTTCACCACTTTGAGCGGCGACTGGAAGAGATTGCGGCGGAGGATGAGCGGGTGCGGGTATCGCCCCGCGTGGATGCTGGGCTGATGGCGCGAAGCCCCGTTCTGGTATGGCGGAATGCCACCCGCATCCGGCTGATAGCAGCTTTTCGCGGAGCCTATCATGCGCCGATAGATGCGCTTTTGCCCGGAGAGCCGCTGATTTGTGATGGGATCGAACTGCCGCTGAAGCACCGCAAGAAGCGGATCGATCTGGAAGCGCGGGGGCTGATCAAGGGGGCGCAGACGGTTTACCTGCAGGAGGGGCGGAAGCCGGGTTTCGCGCGGCTGCATGTGTTTGGCGCAGAAGATCCGCAGGTGAGCGTGGCCGCGATCATCAAGATCGAGGCACCGGGGCAGGAAGAGCCCTTCATTCCCTCTGCCGCGCGGATGGGGGCGGCTTTTGTGCATGGGGCCGCCTGTACGATCCACAAGGCGCAGGGTTCGCAGTGGCCTAGGGTGCAAGTGTTTGCCCCGGATCTCTACGCCGCCGCGCGTGCCGGGCGCACGGAGGCGGGACTGCCTCTGTGGAAGCGGCTGGCCTATGTGGCGATCACGCGGGCCGAGGAACGGCTGGATTGGGTGACACGGTATGCGCTTGCCCGACCAGAGGGAGAATTGACACTGGATGATCTGGTGGTGCCGAAGCCGGTTCTTACGCTTGAAGGTGAGGCGGAGGCCTGAGGCCGCTATGGGATACGCCTCTTTTCTTCGAGGCTGAGTGAAAGTGCCTGCCGGAAGAGCCACTGCGCGGGTATCCCGGTGCACCCCATGGCTTTGCGAGCTTCCCTCCTTTGCGCTGTTTTCACTTGACTGACAGTGCGGATACGGGGGCTATCCGCGATAAAGAGGGGCCGGATCACATTCGGTAACGTCTTCATCTATTTCCCTGGTTGTTTCCTGCTGAACATCTGATCAACCGAAACGGTTGCCAGCAGGAGCTCGTGAAATCTGGCGGTGGCTTACCCAAAGTTGTGCTGCCTGCGCGTCAAGGTGTTTCGCCTCAAAGCCGTTACCTAAGTCGTAATGACAAGTGGCCGTCCACCGGACTAAGCTTGTGCTACCAACAAGGAGGAATTGTCATGACTTGGTCGAAACCAGAGATCCGCGAAATCGAATGCGGCATGGAAATCAATATGTACGGTCCTGAGCACGACGACCGCGATAACGATACACTGTTCTGAAAACACTGCGCGGAGATCACGCTATGAGCCTCCGCGCAACAATACTTGGTGCCGCTGCCGGTGGTGGATTGCCGCAATGGAATTGCGGTTGCGAGAATTGTAATCTAGCCCGCGCAGGATCTATTCCTTCGCTGAGCCAATCTTCGATTTCGGTTTCGGCGGATGGCGTTTCATGGGCAATCATCAATGCCTCGCCCGACATCCGTGAGCAACTTCGCGCGGCTCCGCATCTCCATCCGACAGACCTGCGTGAAAGTCCGATCAAATCGGTGCTGGTGACCAACGGCGATATAGATCATATCGCCGGGCTTCTGACGCTGAGAGAGCAGCAACCGTTCACCCTGTTTGCAACCGGGGAGATCCACGCCGTTCTGGCACAAAATCCGATCTTCGACGCGCTCAATCCCTCTTGGGTCACGCGGCAAGAAGTGGCCTTGGATACCCCGTTTCAGTTAACTGCGAGTATGATGGCAACATTGTATTCGGTACCTGGAAAGGTTCCCCTCTATCTGGAGAGGGGAACCGTTGATACTGAATTGGAGGGCGAGCAGACTGTGGGTGTGCATCTTCAGGCCGACGCTACCTCAGCACACTACATCCCGGGCTGTGCGCTTCTGAGGCCTGAGCTTGCCGCGCGGATCACGGGGGCAGATGCGGTGTTCTTTGACGGGACGCTGTGGCAGAATGACGAAATGGTAACTGCAGGACTGAGCCAGAAGACCGGTGCCCGGATGGGGCATATGTCGATGTCCGGGCCAGAAGGATCGATGGCTGCGTTTGCGGGTGTTGATGTGAAACGCAAAATCTATGTGCACATGAACAACACCAACCCTGTGTTGCGGCCAGAGTCCGCAGAACGCAGAATCGCCGAAGCGAAGGGCTGGACCATCGCACAGGACGGAATGGAAATCGCCTTATGACAACCTCGCATTCCGCCTTCGAAGCACGGCTGCGCGCCATCGGTGCAGAGCGATATCACGACAGACACCCGTTCCATCACCTTCTTCATTCTGGTGGCTGCACGCCTGATCAGGTGCGTGCCTGGGTTATCAACCGGTTCTACTATCAGGCCAGTATTCCCATGAAGGACGCAGCTTTTATGAGCCGTGTCGAAGACCCGGAATTGCGCCGCGCCTGGCGTTCCCGGATTGAGGATCATGATGGCACGAACGCGAACGAAGGTGGAATTGAGCGGTGGCTGCGCCTTGCCGATGCTGTTGGGCTTGATCGCGACTATGTGGCCAGCAAGGAAGGCGTATTGCCCGCTACGCGGTTTGCGGTGAATGCGTATGTTCATTTTGTGCGGGACAAATCGCTTTTGGAGGCTGTGGCGGCATCGCTCACGGAACTGTTTGCCCCCAAAATCCATGCCGCGCGGATAGAAGGACTGCTGGCGAACTATGCCTTCGCTGATGATCGCAGCCTGTCGTATTTTCGAAACCGGCTGACGGAAGCCCCCAAGGACGTGGCCTTCGGCCTCTCCTGGGTATTGGACCATGCTGACACGGCGGAAAAGCAGGATGCGGCCGCGGCAGCGCTGATCTTCAAGACCGATGTACTCTGGTCGCAGCTCGACGCGCTGCACAGTGCTTACGTTGATCCGGCACGCATTCCGCCTGGAGCGTGGCAGCCCGGCACTTACACGCAGGCAACCACCGCCTCCAAAGCATCATGACGATTGCGCCGAATGAGGTTCCTGTTATCCCGCGCGGGGTTCGGCTGCACCATGACAGAGTGCGCGACAAGTGGGTGCTGCTCGCTCCTGAGCGGGTGATAAGCCTTGATCCCATTGGCCACGCCATCCTGCTTGAAATTGATGGCGAACAGACTTTTGGAATAATCGTGAGTACGCTCGCCGCAAAGTATGCCGCACCGGCTGATCAGATCGCGGCAGATGCGGGAGAGTACATTATGGGACTGGCGGCACGCCGCATCCTTGAGTTACGCACATGAACATACCCCCACCCATTGCTATGTTGGCGGAGCTGACGCATCGCTGCCCGCTGGCCTGCCCCTATTGCTCAAATCCGATCAATCTGGCGCGCAAGGAGCGAGAGTTGGACACCGGTGTTTGGCTTGATGCATTTCGGCAGGCAACGGATCTCGGTGTGCTTCAGCTTCATCTTTCGGGGGGTGAACCCGCATCGCGGCGCGACCTTGTCGAGCTCACTGGCGGGGCGCGGGAGGCCGGGCTTTATTGCAACCTGATCACATCGGCGATCGGGTTGACGGAACGGCGCCTGAAAGAACTTGAGGATGCAGGGCTTGATCACATTCAGCTCTCGCTGCAGGGCACGGACGTGGAGATGGCCGATCATGTGGGGGGCTATGACGGTGGCTACAAGCGCAAGATGCAGGCTGCGGCATGGATCGCAGAGCGCGGCATTCCGCTGACGCTGAACACCGTTCTGCACCGCAGGAACCTGCACCAACTTCCCCGCGCCATTGAGATGGCACAGGAAATGGGCGCGCGGCGTATTGAAGTGGCAATCGTTCAGTTCCACGGCTGGGCGCTGCGCAATCGCAACCAACTTATGCCTACCAAGGAACAGGCCGAGGACGCGAGCCGCATTGTTGCCGAGGCCCGCAAGCGCCTGAAGGGCAAGTTGGTGCTCGACTATGTGCCTGCCGACTACCATACGGATATCCCCAAGCGATGTATGGGAGGATGGGGAATGACGGGGCTGAATATTGCGCCTGATGGTCAGGTGTTGCCGTGCCATGCCGCCCAAACCATTCCGCATCTGAAATTTGAGAGCATTCGCGACAGCCGTCTTGCCGATATCTGGTACAAAGGCGAGGCCTTCAACGCCTATCGCGGTGACGATTGGATGCAGGAGCCCTGCAAGTCTTGCGAATTCAAGAAACGGGACTTTGGCGGGTGCCGCTGCCAGGCCATGGCCATCGCAGGCGACGCCACAGCCACTGATCCGACCTGCACCAAATCTCCCTTGAACCATCTGGTGCGACAGCGTGTGGACGGTGATGCAGGAGACGCGGAGCAACCCTTCGTCTACCGGTCCCTCTAAGGCGTTTCACACACCGAGCAGGCGCTTATGGCCAACACTTCAAGCGGCGTTCAGCAAACTTGCAGAAAAGCTTTGTTTGCTGTGGCGCGGAACTTGGAGCCCCCGACTTTGGATGACACATGCTTTGAACGGGGTCGCACTGCACGCATAGCGTAGGTGCCCTGATCCGCGAAGAAGTTGTTGAGCCCTGAGGGATTTGGCCGTTCGAAAGCGAGCAAGCCTGATCGATGTATTGCGTGGTCTGACGGCTGAACTTGGGGGTCGATTGTCCATCATCTCGCAGAAGGTCAGTTCTTGCAAAAGCGCGCACACTGAATTCATATTCATAAATCAACAAATATTAGTGACGAATCGCAATTTTCCTAAAGTTGTTCGAAAGTACTCTCAAGCTCCACCAGCCATATACGGCTGTGCGGGCGGGGCATCCATTTGCCCCGGTACTTATTTAATCAAGTGTTTAAGTGGGGGCTTAACATGCCAGACAGAGATTTTCTGAAGATAGGCGTCGAACTCGTAGGAAACGTCAAATACGAGGGCGATATCATCGCCTATGCATTCACCAAGGACGGAAAGCTGATCGACACGGCACCGGTGGACGGGGACAGCGTGGCGCTGCCCTTCAAGGCGGAAGAGTTGCGCGGGACACGCGTGCTGTTTGGCCCGGCCATGGAGGAGGAACCGACGGTGGAGGGGCTGACGCGTCTCAACGCCTTCGAGGCCGTTTTCGACCCGCGCATCAAGGAACACGTGGTGCGGATACCCGATAGCATCATCAACCTCTGGCCGCTCTGTTTCTGCTATGTGACCGGGCGCGTGATGAAGAACGGGCGGCCGGTTTGCGATGCGCGCGTCCATATCTGCGAGGTGGATCACAGCTACTGGATCAGCGTTCTGACGGATTTGGAGCTTTTCGAGCTGCGCAAGGATCTGCTGGAGATCGTCCGTGATCCGCGCCCCTTGCCGGACCCCATTCCCGATCCGATCCCCGACCCGTTTGGCGGGCAGCGTCCGGGGCCACGCCCCCTGCCGAATATTGAGCCGCTGCGGATCGAGCGCAATCTGAGTATCCGGAAGGAAACCCTGCGCAGTGCCACGGCGAAAGCGGCCCTTCCGACCGTGGACCTTCTGCCGGAGCGGACGATTGCGGCGCTGTCCTCTCCGGTGGCCTCGGTCGTGCGCGGGGCGATCCTGCGGGACTATCAGATCCTTATCCCGTATCTCTGCTTCTATCCCCGCTGGTGGCGGTATCGCTGCGACGAGTTGGCGGTGGTGACGACCGACAGCAACGGTCGGTTCGGGCGGTTCATCACCTATAACTGTCTCGGCGACAAACCCGATATCTATGTCTGGGTCGAATACGAGATCGGTGGGACATTCCAGACGGTGTATCGCCCGCCGATCCCCTGCAACACGCGGTGGAACTATGTCTGCGGTACCGAGATCACCATTCCGATCACCGATCCGCGGGTGCCGGTTTGCGACCCTGAACCGGATCTTGAGGATTGCGTGGTGGCGGTCATGTCCATCGGGCGGAATGTCTCCGTCTCGGAGGTGCAGACGGCGGCGGGTGCAAGCGAAGGTCTGGTGACCGGTGGCGCGCCCTTTGGCGGTACGCTGGAGCCGCGGGTGGATTTCAGCCGGACCTGCCTGATCGACAAGGGGATCACGCATTATCGCTGGTCGATGCGGCGGCTGACCGGGCCGGATGGTACGACACCCGCGCTTGGTGCGTGGGAGGTTCTGGACAGTTCCGTCTACCGCCATTACCGCGTCTTCCAGGGTGGAGTGCTGAGCTATCCGAGCGAGCAATTGGGGCCGGATGCCGCCGGACCGGTTGCCAACGCGTTCAAGATCAAGCCACTGAACCCGCCTTCACCGGGTACGGAATGGGTGACGCTGAACGAACGGGTGGATCTGGCCAGCGGCTATTTCCGCAGTCGTGATCTGCCGGGCGCGCCCGCCTCTCGTGCCGACGGTGACGACAGTTCCGCCGGTAAATACGAGCTGAAGCTGGAGCTGTTCAAGACAGGCTCCGCCCAGCCGGTCGAGTGGGAAACCGAGGGCGTGGAGATGAAGATCTCCGATCAGCCTGCCCCGTTCGGGACCGGTACGGTGACGACCGTGGATGCACCGGCCTATAACCGGATCACCGTTGGCGGGAACACCGTGGCGTTCCGGATGGTCGTGCATGTCGACAACAACTTCTGCCAGGCGGAAGTGTTCAGTGCGGCCAGCACCTCGCCCTCCGTCTGTGGGGTGTTGCCGGCAGGTCCGTCCGATCAGGTGACGCTCGGCTTCCTTGCGCGCCATCCCAACGGGTTCGCGACGTTCGACTTTGATGTGGAACGCGGGGACAATGCGATCGTGCCCATCGCGGAGGCGACGAGCAGCGCCCTGAACGGCTATGTCGAGGCGCCCGCTTTCGAGTATCGCAAGACGATCACGGCGAGCCTTCTGCTTGGCGCCTGTCCGCAGGCCGCCTTTGCGGAAGAGATCTACGTGAACGCGCGGGCGACGGACGGCTATTCCGAGCTTTCGCTATACGATGCGCGGGATCTTGGTGCCTTCGCGCTGACGACACCCTGAAAACGACTTGGGCCCGGCAGAGACATGCCGGGCCCCTGCACGCGCGGCCTTGGCATATGCGCCCGGAATTGAGGGCTTGTTGGGCGGGCAGGCAGTGCGCATATTGTCTCTGACCCTCGTTTCGGAGACCACCACCATAGACATTCTTTATCTTGTTGCCGGGCTTCTTGGCCTTGTCATCGGGGGGGAGCTTCTGGTGCGGGGTGCGGTTCGCGTCGCGCAGATTTTCCGCATCTCGCCGATGGTGATCGGGCTGACGCTGGTGGGCTTCGGCACCTCTTCGCCCGAGCTTGTGACCAGCCTTCAGGCCGCACTTTCCGGCGCGCCCGGCATTGCCGTGGGCAATGTGGTGGGCAGCAATATTGCCAACATTCTGCTGATCCTTGGCATGGCCGCGCTGATTTCGCCGATTGCCGTGCAGGCGCGGAGCCTGAAGCGGGATGGTGGCTTTCTGGTGCTGGCGACGGGTCTTTGCGCCATTGCCGTGATCAGCGGTTCGCTTGGCCGGTTCGCCGGTGCGCTGTTTTTGCTGGGGCTGATCGTCTATCTGGTGCTGACGCTGTATCTGGAACGCCGCGCGAGCGCTGAGACGGTCTATGCGGCGGAGGCGGAGAGCGTGGCGACGGGCGGCATTCCGCTGCCCGCCGCGTCCGTGATGCTGCTGGCGGGGCTTTTCGCGACGATCCTTGGCGCGCGCTTTCTTGTGTCCGGGGCGGTGGGTATCGCGACGAATTTCGGGATACCGGAGGCCGTTATCGGGCTGACGATCGTGGCGGTCGGGACATCGATGCCGGAGCTTGTTACCTCTGCCATCGCGGCGCGGAAGGGGCAGAGCGATGTGGCCTTCGGCAACGTGATCGGCAGCAATATCTTCAATGTTCTCGGTATCCTGGGCGTCACGGCTATCGTCCGGCCGCTGGAGGTGCCTGCCACCATTGCCGCATTCGATATTCATGTGATGCTGGCCGCAACGGCCCTTCTGTTCGTCGTCTCGGTCAGCGGGTGGCGGATCAGCCGGCGGGAGGGTGGGCTGATGCTGGCAGCCTATGGCGGATATCTGCTCTACCTTGTCCTGAGCCTCTGACATGGGGCCACGGACCCCGCTTTGTAACACGCTGTCACCTTGCCCGCGTTTTGCTGCCCAAACTGTGAATTTCGGCGGATGGCGGAGCGCGGACAAGCACCTTATATTGGGGACATGAAACGCAGAACCCTACTCTCCGCCTTCGCCGCCCTGCCACTCGCCGGGTATGGCTCCGCCGCTCTTGCACAGGATCAGGTTCTTGTGGAGGTCAGCAAGTATCTCAACCAACTCCGCTCCATCAAGGGACGCTTCAGCCAGATCAATTCGGATGGCTCGCGCGGTGGTGGGCAGTATTTTCTGGTGCGGCCCGGGCTGATCCGCTTCGAGTATGATGGCGGCACCGCGAAGGTGATCGCCGATGGGATCAACATTGGCGTGCTGGATGCGAAATCGAATGTAGGTGCGCAAAAATATCCACTGAACGTAACGCCGCTGCGGTTTTTGCTGCGCGATAGGATCGACCTGACCGAACGGAACTTGAGCCGGGGGACGGCGAGCCGTAACGGGTTTACCTCTGTGGTTCTGCAGGACCCCAAAGCGCCAGCAGACGGGACGATGACGCTGGTGTTCTCCAACACTCCACCTGCACTGAAACAGTGGACAGTGCGCGAGAAATCAGGTGAGGAGACGACGATTGTGCTGGAAACACTGGAGCAGGCGCGGGGGCTGAAGCGGAGTTTCTTCAGCATTGAATCCGAGGCGCGCCGGATGGGCATTGACGGCTGAAACCTGTGCTTTGGGCAGGTTTCGCGTGTTGGATATTTAGGGAAAGATGAATTTGTGGCTAATTTCCTGTGAATTCCGGGCCTCGTTTGGCCTTCTGAGCGGCGAGGCCTTCCTTGTGATCCTCTGATGCGAAGCAGGCCGCGATGCGCGACCGGGTTTCGGCAGGTGTGCCGGTGCCGGTGACCTGTTCGTGAAGTGTGGTTTTCATACCCTGAACCGCCAAAGGAGCCATGCTCGCGAGATGTGCGGCGAAGGCATGTGCCGCGGCTTCGAGATCTTCTGGCGGATAGCAGGCATCAAGAAAGCCTTCGCCCATGAGATCGGCTGCGGCGAAGCCTTCGGCAGCGAGGAATAACCTGCGCGTGGTTTGCAGGCCAAGGATGCGGGTGGCGCGAGCGAGGCCTTCGGCGGGATAGTGGATGCCGAGTTTTGCAGCCGGGACGGTGAGGCGCATCGTTTCTGTGCCGAGGCGGAAATCGCAGGCGAGTGCGATATCGACAGCGCCGCCATAGGTGCCACCGTTGAGTGCGGCGATGACGGGCAGCGGGCAGGCCTCGATTGCGGCGGCGAGGGCGGTGATCGGGTTTTCCGTCCAATCCTCCGAGGCGACTTCTTTCAGCGAGGCCCCGGCGGAGAAGCTTTTGCCGCGCCCGGTGAGAATGATGGCGCGGCAGTCTGCGGACTTGTGCGCCCCAAGCGCCTCCTCGATCTCGGTCATTGCAGCGCGGGTCAGCGCGTTGTGTCTTTCGGGATCGTTGAGGATGATCCAGCCGATATGGCCCTCGGTCTTTGTCTCGATCATGTATCGAAACTGGCGAAGACAGGGGCATGATCAGAGGGCTTTTCCCAGCCGCGTACATTGCGGGCCACATGGCTTTCGCCTGCGCCACGGGCAAGATCCGGCGTTGCCCAGATATGATCGAGACGGCGGCCTTTATCGGCAGTGCTCCAATCCTTTGCGCGGTAGGACCACCATGAGTAAAGCTGCCCTTCCGGGATATCCTGCCGGGTAATATCCACCCAAGCACCTGCATCCTGCGTCTTTGCAAGTTCATCCACTTCGATGGGGGTGTGGCTAACGACCTTGAGCAGTTGCTTATGCGACCAGACGTCATCTTCGCGCGGGGCAATGTTGAGATCGCCGACGAGGATGGACCTACGCGGCCTTTCCTCTTTGAACCATGCCTGCATCTCCGCCAGAAAATCGAGCTTATGGGCAAACTTGATGTTCACTTCACGGTTTGGTTCGTCTCCGCCAGCAGGCACGTAGAAATTGTGGATTGTGGTGCCATCTTCGGTGCGGGCGGCCACATGGCGGGCATCGCCCTTTTCGCAGAAGTCACGGTGGCCTGCATCTTCGATCGGCACGCGGGAAAGGATGACCACACCGTTATAGCCCTTCTGCCCCCGGGCGACCATGTGGCCATAGCCAAGCTCCGTAAATGCCTCCGTGGGGATCTTCTCCACCGGCGATTTCGTTTCCTGAAGGCAGAGCACATCGGGCGCGTGCTGGCGGAGGAGATCGAGCACGATGGGCTCGCGCAGGCGGACGGAGTTGATATTCCAGGTGCAGATACGAAGAGGCATGGTGTGCTGGGCTTTCTGTTGGTTTGCGCCAATGTGAAGGGCTGCGCCGCACCCTGCAAGAGCGAAGAGGCCGATTGGGCATGATCCGGGCCCGCCTTCCTGCCGGCCCTGCCCCTTGCCAGCTATCAGCCGCTCCCGTATGGCCTAACGGGATGTAATCAAGGGTTTCGATGTGGCCTCGCTGAAGCAGAAATGGCGCAACTGGTATGACCGCTGGCAGGCGGATTGGGTGGCGGACTGGCCGTCGCCCAATGCGCGGCTGCGAGCGTGGTTTGACATGATGGTGTTTGATCACGGGTTTCTGCGCGTGCTTTGGAGGAATTTCGCAGAAGTGAGCGAGGGTGTTTATCGTGCCAACCAGCCGGGGCCCGCGCGAGTGAAAGCATGGGGCGAGATGGGGATAAAATCCATCATCAACCTGCGGGGTGAAAGTGACTGGGGCTCCTACCATCTGGAGAAGGAGGCGGCGGAGGACGCCGGGATCGAATTGATCGACCAGCGGCTTTATTCGCGGCGTTCCCCTTACAGGGCAGAAGCTTTGGGATTTCTTGATGCGTTGGAGAAGGCACCGCGCCCGGTTGTGATCCACTGTAAGTCCGGAGCGGACCGGGCGGGCGTTGCTGCCGCCATGGCGCTTTTGGCGGAGGGTGCGGATGCGGAGCGCGCTTCGGAGGAGCTGAGCTTGCGTTATCTGCATGTGAAGGCTGCCAAGACAGGCGTGCTGGATGCCTTCATCGCGCATTTCGGCGCCTATCAGAAGACGGGCGATCTGGGCTTCCGGGACTGGCTGGAGCAGGTTTACGATCCAGAGGTTGTGGAGGCCGGATTTAGCGCTGATGGTGCTGGCAACTTCTTTGTAGACAAGGTGTTGCGGCGTGAATGAAAGCGGTATCTCCCTGATGCGCCGCCTCTGGCGCGGGCATGTGCGCGGTTTCTGGCCGGTGCTGCTGGCGGCCCTTGTGCTGATGACGCTGGAGGGCGGTGCGCTCGGCGTGATGAGCTATATGGTTCAGCCGCTCTTTGATGAGGTGTTCGTGGCAGGCGATGCCAGCTCTGTGCGCTGGATTGCCTTTGCCATTGGCGGCATTTTCATCCTGCGGGCCGTGGCCGGTTTTGGCCAGCGTGTGCTGGTGATGAGCGTGGGCCTGCGGGTGACGACAGCCTTGCAAACGGGCATGCTGAACCATCTTTTGGGGCTTGACGCGCGGTATTTTCAGGATCATGCGCCCGGCTCTCTGATCGAGCGGGTGCGTGGCGATACGCAGGCCTTGCAGGCCACCGCGAGTGCGGCGCTTATGACGCTGGGGCGGGATACGATCTCCATCCTTTCGCTGATCGCTGTGATGATCTGGGTGGACTGGATTTGGGCAGCCCTGGCCTTTGTGGGTGTGCCACTCCTGATGCTGCCGCTTGGGTTTTTGCAGGGCTGGATCCGGGGCACGAGCCGGACAGCACGGGAGGCGGCAGGTGTGATCTCCACCCGGCTTGACGAGATTTTCCACGGTGTTGTTTCCATCAAGGTGAACCGGTTGGAGGACCATGAGGCAGGACGCTTTGGAGGAGAGGTGGACGGCTTTCTGGACGCGCAGCTTCGCGCGGAAACCGGCAAGGCGGCCCTGCCCGCAGTGATCGATGTGATCGCTGCCTTGGGCTTTCTCGGTGTGCTGATTTATGGCGGCGGAGAAATTCTGGCGGGCACCAAGAGTGTTGGCGATTTCATGAGTTTCTTCACTGCGATGGCGCTGCTTTTCGATCCCTTGCGGCGGCTTTCCTCCGTTTCCGGGCAGATCCAGGGGGCCGCGGCCTCACTGGAACGGATTTACGCTGTACTGGATGCGCGGGCACGGATCACCTCTCCTGCATCGCCGAAGCCGATTGAGGCGGGCGAGATCCGGTTTGACGACGTGGCCTTTGCTTACGGCGAGACAGAAATCCTGCAAGGGCTGAGCTTTGTGGCCGAAGCCGGGAAAGTGACAGCGCTGGTGGGGCCTTCGGGTGCTGGCAAAAGTACCGTTTTCGGGCTGCTGACACGGCTGATCGACAAGGCCTCGGGCCGGGTAACCGTAGGTGGGACGGATGTGGCCGAAACGGCGTTGGAGGATTTGCGCAGCCTGTTTGCCGTTGTGGGCCAGGATACGGCGCTATTCGATGAGACGATTGCCGAGAATATCCGGCTCGGGCGGCTGGATGCGAGTGCGGAAGAGATTGCGACAGCGGCCGAAGTGGCCTCCGTTACCGAATTTGCCGAGAAACAACCAAACGGGCTGGGCACTCGCGTCGGCCCACGCGGATCGGCCCTTTCGGGTGGGCAGAAACAGCGGGTGGCGATTGCGCGGGCGGTGCTGCGCGATGCACCATTGCTGCTGCTTGATGAGCCGACCTCCGCACTCGATACCCGCTCTGAGGCGGTGGTTCAGGCGGCTTTGGCTCGGCTTTCCAAGGGGCGGACAACACTGGTAATCGCGCACCGGCTTTCAACGGTGCGCGATGCAGACAAGATTGTGGTGCTGGAAGAAGGCCGTGTTGTGGAAGAGGGCACACACACCTCCCTTCTTGCGAAGGGCGGAACGTATGCGCGGCTGCACGCGGCGCAGGCCGAGGGGGACTGACGCCGCATAAGTGAGGCCTCGGCCCATCTGCTCGCCGGCGATCTTGATCTGAAATGAGCTTAGTTCGTGCGGGGAAGCGATGGCCTGATATTCAGGTGAACCACTCCAGCGACGGAACGCCTCGATATCTGGAAGCTCGGCCACGACGACGATTGGGCCATGCGCCTTTGCATCAGACGATATCACGCTCAACGCGCGTGAAGAGTATCTGCTGCTGCGATTCCCGGCATTTTGGCCATGTAATCCTTGAAGGTCGCCCGATCAGTAATGGTAGGTTTGAAAATCGCGAGCCCTTGAATTCAAGCAGCTTTTCCGGATGGGCCAGTATCGCGTTTCGGGAAATGGGTTTCGCGCCACTGCGCATCCTCCTGGACGAAGGACGGTTTCGCGAGTTGCACGAAATCCCGTTGCGCCTCAATGGCTGCAGGGTCTGGCGCACGCGTGAGCAGGATTTTCAGAAAGCCGCCCATAGCGCCAAGCGTGCGGTCCCTGCTGCGCTTCAGCTCCGGGCGCGCAGAGACAGTGCGGCGCACGATACTCTCGAAAGGCTCGGGAGCACGGCCGCCAACGATTTCCACATCGCGCGTGGGAGCGTTGATGGCAAAGGCGCCGCGCCGGTACTCTTCTGCATAGATCTTGAGTTGGGAAACGGCAGCCTCGGAATAATTCGACGGAGGCAGGGCCTTGAGTGCTTTCAGCATCATCTTTTCGGAGATATCCTGATACCGGACGTTGCGGCCCAACGCACGGCCCATCGCGGCAGCAAGTTCGTTGGGCGAGAGAAGCTCGGGCCCCGTTGGCCTATAGGTTTGGCCTGCATGGGTGGCCGGATCGATCAAGGCCCCCACCACCACGCGCGCAATATCTTCATTCGAAGGAGCGGCATTCTTCTTTGTGTCACCTTCGCCCAATGGCATCGTGAAGAGGCCGAGATGTGCCGCCATTCCAAGGACCATCAGGTAATTGTCGGCAAACCATCCAACATTGACGGTGGTCACACTCATCTCGGGTCGCATCTTCAGGAGAAGATCGCTGACAAACACCTCTCGGGTGAAAAGCGAGGGGTGGTCGACACTGGAAAGCCACTGGCTGAGGGTAACAGTGTGCTCGATCCGGGCCTCATGTGCAGCTGCGGTGAAGATGGCATTGAAGTGGAGCCCGTTGGACGCGGTGGGCGCACATTGGTAGGCACGCTGGATGCCGCGCATCGCTTCGCGCATGTCCGTGAGTGCATACTGGTTGCCGATAAAGATCTCGGCACCCGCCTGCTTCAACTTGTCAGAGCGGCGGTCTCGGCGGCGCACAAAGGCCCTTACCGGAAAGCCCCTTTCAAGAAGTTGCAATGTGGTGGGGAGCCCGGTTTTACCTGCGGCGCTGGTGACAAGGATTTTTGGTGTTGCTGACATTGCATAGCCTCTCTAACTTCAGTTATATTTCTAAAGTTTTTACTTTAAAAAATAAAGTAATATATCTGTGAGGCGTAAATGGCAAAGACCCGCTCCTACAAACTGCTGTGCCCCATCGCACGAGCGCTGGACCGCATTGGCGACCGCTGGACTCTGCTGATCCTGCGGGATCTGCATGCCGGGCCTGCACGGTTCTCCGATCTTCAGCACGGATTGACGGGAATTGCCGCGAACCTGCTGACAGACAGGCTCAACAAGCTGTCGTCCGATGGATTAATCACGAAAACAAGCGGGGCGCATGGCGCTGCGCTGTATGAGTTGACCGCCCTGGGAGCGCGCACGCGGGACATCATCTTTGAGCTCGCCCTCTTTGGCGGGCGGTTCCAGCCAGAGGCGGAGATTGTCGCACCCGGCAATCTGCGCACTGTCGCGGTCACTCTCGGTGCTGCCGCGCAACGTGTGGTGCGCGATGGCGATAGTTTCGAAGCGGGCATCATAGTAGACGGGCAGGCGATGTGCCTATCGGCCCGGAATGGCAAGGCCGAAATGCTCTACCAGCCGGCAAAGGCGCCCGACCTCGTGTTGAACACAAGCTACGCGGCGCTGCTGGCGGTGGCTGAGGGGGAGATGGATCTGGAAGAGTTTGCCCGACACCACAGCAGAATGGAGGTGAAAACACCGGGCAAGGACGTCGCGTTCATGGCGCTAATGGCGGCGGCTATGGCGCTGATGCAGGATTGAAGGGCCGATGCCATAAGCAATGGCATCGGCCCCATTCCACGCATCAAGGAGAAACGGTCTAACCCACGAAAGCCTTTTCCAGTACATAGTGGCCCGGCGCGCTGTTGGCACCTTCCTCAAAACCCCTGGCTTCGATCAGCGCCTTGATATCCGTGTTGAGGCCCATCGAGCCACAAATCATCACGCGATCTTCCTCCGGCGTCAGCTCGGGAAGCCCAAGGTGGGCCGCAAGACGACCGGAACCCATCCAATCTGTGATCCTGCCTGTATTGGGGCTTTCCTCCTTTGTAGTGGTGGGCACATATCTCACGCGGCCTTTCGCGAACTCACCGATCAGCGGATCCTCCTCAAGGCTATCGATCAGGCGCTTGCCATAGGCCAGATCAGCGGTCTCGCGGCAGGTGTGGGTGACAATAACATCCTCAAACTTTTCATAAACCTCCGGGTCGCGCAGAAGGCTGGCAAACGGAGCGATGCCAGTGCCTGTGGCGATCATGTAGAGGCGGCTGCCGGGCAACAGCGCATCGATGACGAGCGTACCGACGGGTTTGGGGCGGAGGATCACCTGATCGCCGGGCCGGATATGCTGCAGGCGGGATGTCAGGGGGCCGTCCTCTACCTTGATCGAGTAAAAGTCGAGCGTGTCATCCCAGCTCGGCGAAGCGATGGAATAGGCGCGGAGAAGCGGCTTGCCGTCTTCCCTCGGCAGGCCGATCATCACAAACTCACCAGAGCGGAAGCGGAGGGACTGCGGCCGGGTGAGGCGAAAGGAGAAAAGGCGATCCGTCCAGTGATGGATTTCGGTAACGGTCTGTGCGTTCGGGATAACGGGTGTCTGGATATTCATGGCTGATCCTTCAGGGATGGTGGGCGGGGCGTCGCGCGGCAAAGCCTGCGCGCGCGTCGTCCCTCCATCCCGGTCTCTGGGGGTTATTCGGCGGCAAAGAGCCGGGATTGATAGGATTGCGGCAAGCTGACGGCCAGCCACTGTTCTTCCGGGTTGCGGGCAGCCTGATCGCTGGAAATCTCCACCTCATCGATCCCCACGCGCAGCGCCGCCCGGAACTGATCGACGAGCACATGGCCCTCCGCCCGGATGCGGCCGGTATAGCCCAACTGGCGCAACTGGCGGGCCAGGCTGAAGCCCCGGCCATCCGCACTGCTGGCGAAAGGGATGATGATCAGCTCCAAGCGCTCAAACCAGGGCACGATATCCGCTGCGTCCTGCGCCACATCAAGGCGAAGGCCGAGCGGTTCCTCCTCTGGCAGATCATGGCCGAGCCAGTAGGCATCGAAATCAAAGATCCGGCCCGCTGCGGGCCAATGCTCGGCCACAAACCCGTTCTTTGTGATTATCTGTGTCATGATGCTCTCCCTGCCCCCTGGGCCGTGAAATGGATACCGCATTCTGTCTTCTCGCTGCCCCGCCAACGCCCGGCCCGTGCATCCTCCCCCTGCTCCACTTTTGTGGTGCAGGGCATGCACCCGATGGAAGGATAGCCATCTGACACCAACGGATGGCGTGGCAGGTTGTGCTGAGCCATGTGGGCAGCAATATCCGCAGGCGCCCATCCGGCGAGCGGGTTGATCCTGATACGTGCTCCATCGCGCTCGAAATGCCGCATCGCGACGCGGGTGCCGGATTGGAAGCGCTTGCGACCCGAGATCGAGGCTGTGAAATGGCTGAGCGCCCGCTCCAGCGGTTCCACCTTGCGCATGGCACAGCAGGCATCGGGTTGGGTGAGATGAAGCGCACCGTAGGGATCCCGCCGCTTCAGTTCACGCCGTGACTGGCTGATGCGGCGCACGTCGGTGAGGCCGAGCCATGAGGTAAGCTCTTCCTGGTAGGCAAGCGTTTGCGGGAAAAGCATCTCCGTATCGAGCAGCAACACCGGCGCATGTGGGTTGATCTCACTCAACATATGCAGAAGCACGGCACTTTCGGCCCCGAAGGAGGAGACAACGGCAATGCCACCCGCATAGAAGCGCAGGGCCGCATGGAGGATATCCTCCGGCGGTGCCCCCTTATAGCGGGCGTTCAGAGCCACGACCGAAAGATCGGGCTGAAAGCTTATGCTGCGATCAGGCCGCATCGGCGCGTGCTTCCTCTCCGTAAAGAGCCGTTTTGAAGGGGCCCGCGCCGGTGCGGCGGTAAGTTTCAAGGAAGGTTTCCGCCTCGGTTTCGCGAATATCGAGATAGGCCTCGATCAGCCGCTCCACGGCAAGTACGATCTCATCATAGGCAAAGCCCGGACCAGTGCGTGTGCCGATCGTGGCAGTTTCCGTACCATCTCCGCCCAGCGTGATCTGGTAGTTTTCCACTCCCGCCCGATCCAGCCCGAGAATGCCGATATGGCCCACATGATGGTGCCCACAGGCATTGATGCAGCCAGAGATCTTGATCTTGAGCGGGCCGATATCGCGCTGTGCGTCAAGATCCGCGAAAGTTTCCGAGATCTGCTGAGCGATGGGAATGGAGCGGGCCGTGGCGAGCGCGCAGTAATCCATGCCCGGGCAGGCAATGATATCAGATACAAGACCTATATTCGCGGTGGCGAGGCCGGCTTCGCGAAGTGCCGCATAGACAGCGGGGATATCCGCTTTGTGGACATGCGGCAGAATGACATTCTGCTCATGCGAAATGCGCAGCTCATCATGAGAATACTTTTCGCCAAGATCCGCCAGCACCCGCATCTGAGCGCTTGTCGCATCGCCCGGAGTGCCCCCAATGGGCTTGATGGAAACGCTTACAATGGCGTAATCCGGGTTCTTGTGCGCTGCTGTGTTGGTGTCGATGAAGCTGCGCAGCCCGGCATCATTGAACGGAGCAGGCAGAGGGCGCTTATCCCACTCTGGAGCCGCAAAGCTCGCCTCGATCCGGGCTGCAACGCTCGCATCCACCTCCGGCAGCAGCCGGTTTTGACGGGCAAAATTGGCCTCGATCCGCTCCTTCAGCGCCTCAAGGCCCGTTTCATGGACGAGGATCTTGATGCGCGCCTTGTATTTGTTATCACGGCGACCTGAGAGGTTATAAACCTGAAGGATCGCTTCCAGATAGGCGAGCAAGTCCTTTTTCGGCAGGAAATCCCGCACGACTTTGCCAATCATGGGTGTGCGGCCAAGGCCACCGCCAATCACAACCTCGTAACCCGGCTCACCAGCGTCATCCCGCACCATGCGGAGCCCGATATCGTGAGCCTTCGTTACGGCACGGTCATTCGGAGAGCCTGTAACCGCCACTTTGAACTTGCGTGGCAGATAGGCAAACTCGGGATGGTCGGTGGACCATTGCCGGATGAGCTCCGCTGTAGGCCGCGGATCCTCGATCTCGTCCGCAGCAGCCCCGGCGAAGTGATCCGCTGTCACGTTGCGAATGCAATTCCCGGAGGTCTGGATCGCGTGCATTTCCACATCCGCGAGGGCCGCCAACATATCCGGCACATCCTGAAGCTTCGGCCAGTTGAACTGGATGTTCTGACGCGTGGTGAAATGGCCATAGCCCTTATCCCAAGTATCGGCGATATAGGCCAGCTGGCGCATTTGCCGGGAATTCAGACTGCCGTATGGTACTGCGACGCGCAACATATAGGCGTGGAGCTGTAGATAAAGACCGTTCATCAGGCGAAGCGGTTTGAATTCGTCTTCCGTCAGGCTGCCATCAAGGCGGCGCTCTACCTGAGAGCGGAACTCCGCTACGCGGGAGTGCACGAAATCGGCGTCGAAATTGGAATAGCTGTACATCAGAGTTCCGCCTGTTTGCCGTGGAAATAGTTGGAGGGGCCCCGCGTGCGAAACGCCTCGCGGAAATGGACGGGCGCGGGGCCCTCTTCGGTGCGCTCCGCATCGGCAAGATAAACGCCGACGATCTCTTGCGGAAAGACTGAGGCCTTGGCGAGCAACGCTTCGGCGGCTTCCGGTGTTTCCGCAAGCGTGGCCTCCGAATGGCGGCGCGTCCAGCCACCTTCGGCGGTGAAATACACAACATCGCCTTCGAGAAGGTGGTTGCCGGTGGCAACCTTGGGAAGGAATTTACGGGCCATCAGAGAGCCTCCTGCAATTGGAGTTCGGGTTCCTTGGCCACTGCCACCGCCGCGCGGGGCGTGAGGCCGAGGAAGAGCATGACCGGACCAGAGGGCTTGGCGGCTTCCAGCGTCTCCGGCAGGCCAATAAGGGTTGCGGTGATTACGCGCTGATTTGATCGGGAGGCGTTCTCGATGGCTGTCACGGGTGTATCTTCCGCGCAACCGTGGATCATAAGCCGACCACGCAGAAAGGTGGATGCCTTCACACCCATATAGATCGCGGCCACAGCACCCGGTTTGGCGAGATCGCGCCAGTCCTGCTCCGCAAAGCCCTTCACATCGTGGCCGGTGAGGATGCGGATCGAGGAATTGCGCCCGCGCTTGGTCAGGCTTGCCTTGATGGAGGCCGCGGCGGCGGCGGCGGATGTGATGCCCGGGACGATATCAAAGGCAACTCCCGCGGCATCCAGGGCATCCATCTCCTCATCGAGCCGCCCGAAAATGCCCGGATCGCCGGATTTGAGGCGCACGACATTGGCGCACTTGCCATGCCTCACCAGAAGGTCGTTGATGTCCTCCTGCTTCCACGCGGGGCCATAGGGGATCTTGCCAACCTCGATCACCTGCGCCTCCCGGCGAGCGAGTTCGAGAATTGGGGCTGGCACCAGCCGGTCGTGGATCACGACTTCTGCCTCGTGCAGAAGGCGGCGGGCCTTGAGCGTGAGAAGTTCGGGATCGCCCGGGCCGGTACCGACGAGCCAGACATGGCCAGGTGTGGGCCGGGCAGCGAGTTCATCTATCAGCAGTTCCTCAAGCGCCAGCTCGGTCGCGCGGCGGCCATCCTTGATCGCTTCGGGCCCACGCTCAAAATAGAACCGGCTCCAGAAATTGCGGCGCTTGGGACCCATCGGCAGTACATCCGCATGCTTGCGAAAAGCCTGACCGATGCGTGCGAGAAGGCCGAGGGAAGTGGGAAGCTGCTCCTCCAGCTCCGCCTTGATCTTGCGGGCCAGGATAGGGGCCGCCCCTTCTGTGCCGATGGCAATCGTCACTGGGTCCCGATCCACGATGGCCGGTGTGATGAACTGGCTGTCTTCGAGATTGTCGACGATGTTGGTCAGCGCACCTGCTGCGCGGCCGATCTCCACCGCTGCTAAATCCAGCGCCTCATCTTCATTGGCGGCATAGAGCATCGCGGCGCAGGTCGCGTCACCATGATCCAGCGGGCGGGAGTGAAGCGTGATACGCCCCTCGCGCGCCCATTGGCACACCTGCTCTGCCGCGTCGATGCCGTAGACATTGATCCGCGCCTCAGTCTTCAGAAGCAGCCGCAGTTTCGCGACGGCGCACTCCCCGGCACCGGACACGACAACGCGTCGCCCGCGAAGGTTCAGGAAAACAGGGAAATGCCGCATCAGAGAATTCCTTTCGTCGTCACGTCTTAATATAGACTATTTTCCCAATATGTTGCGAGTACGGCTTGCAGATAAGGATGTTGTTCTGCTATGCGCGACAGACAGGAACAAACGCACTGCTTTCAGGGAGAAGTTGGAATGGCCGCCGCATTGGATGCTCTGGACAGGAAGATCCTTGCTGCCCTTCAAGAGGACGCCTCACGATCTCTTGAGGATCTGGCGCGGGTTGTGGGGGGATCAAAGACGCCTGTGTGGAATCGTATCCGCAAACTGAAGGAGGCTGGCGTGATCACCGGAGAGGTGGTGCTGCTGGACCCGGAGGCACTGGGGCTGGACGCCTGTTTCTTTGTACTCGTTCGCACTGCGGAGCATGATGCAGGCTGGCTGAAACGCTTCATGGAAGCACTGCACAACCGGCCAGAAGTGGTGGAGGCGCACAGGCTGGCGGGGGATATCGACTATATCCTGAAGGTCCGTGTACCGAACGCAAAGGCCTATGATGACTTCTATAGGGCGCTGATTGCTGAGGTGTCCATCTTCAATGTGACGTCTCAGCTTTCGATGGAAGAGATCAAGTCGACAACTGCTCTGCCTATATAGGTATTCGGCAAACACTTTATCTTTTGTTAACCCAACCCACGGACCATTCTGGTGATCGGTCAGTGTCAAATTCGCTTATCTTCGGAAACCAGATGCGCAGTTTTCTTCTCGTTATCACATGCATACTTTTGCCGGTGCCAGGTATCAGTACAGCACAAGACGTCGAAGCCGCGATGCAGTGCAGACACTATGTCGAAGATGAGAAACGGCTTGCCTGCTATGACCGCACAATGGAAGGGGACAGGGGGGCCGTTGCCCTGAAACCTGCACCCCAGCCGCAGCAGGCTTCAGATACGGACGATGAAGCGCTGGCTGATGTGAATAAGGATGATACCGGCAAATGGAATGTCAGCGTCGATCGCTCTCGAATGACCGACCAAACCAACGTTTTCGTGCGGCTGTCGAGCAACGATAAGGTTCGCCATCAATACACACATCAGGGCAACGGATACGCGGAGCTTTGGCTGAGGTGCATGGAGAATACAACAGCTATTCTGGTAACAATGGATGGCGAATTTTTGACTGATAACCAGAGCTATGGACGGGTTGAGTATCGTGTTGGCGAGAGCAAAATGGCCTCTGTTCGCATGAATGCGAGCACCGACAACAAGGCTCTTGGGCTTTGGAGCGGACGATCTGCAATCCCATTCATCAAGAAGTTGCTTGGACAAGACAAATTGCTGCTCCGGATTACTCCCTACAACGAGAGTTCGCAGACTATGGCGTTTGACATCTCGGGAGTGGATACGGCTGTGGATGGCCTTCGAAAGGAATGTGGTTGGTAGGCGAGATATCGTGCGCATCCCGATCCTCACTTCACAATAGATGCCCCGTTTTTACGTAGATCAAGCAGCCTTCATCGGAGCGGGGTGTATGCTCTGAGAGGTGCGGGCTGCGGAGCCATGTGCCGGCGGGATAGTCTCCGTGTTCGTCCTGAAATACGCCTTCCAACACGAGAATTTCCTCACCACCCCAGTGTGAGTGGTGGTTGAAGCGGGTGCCTGGTTGCCAGCGGACAAGCGCCACGTTTTCACCTGGCGCAGAGTGGAGGGGCAGAACGGAAAGGCCTTCGCCACTGCCTGGGTGGAAGGGCGCGGCTGTTGTATCCACATGAAAATGCGCAGTATCATCCTCGGCAAACTGGTGGAGCTTCACGAAGATCGTGCAGCCCTCCCTGGTGTGCGGTTTGTGGCTGGTACCGATCGGGTTCCGCACATAGGTACCCGCCGGGTAATCGCCGCTTTCATCGGAAAACACGCCTTCCAGCACAAGATATTCCTCCCCGCCATCATGAGTGTGCGCCTCAAAGCTGCTCTCCGGCGCGAAACGCACGATTGTCGTGGCCCGCGCCACTTCCTTGCCTACGCGGTCCAGCATCATGCGTTCCACACCGGCGGAGGGCGAGGCTTTCCAGCTATAATCCTCCGGGCGCATAACGGCCCGCTTGGTGAAATCGGCATTGATCCGCATGGTGCTTTCTCCTTCGGTTCAGGTGTGCCCGGCCAGTGCGTCGCCTGGAATGGTGTGCGGGTGCTCTGCAAGTATTGCTGTCGCCCTGTCAAAATATGCAGGATCCTCTGCGGCGCGCGCCATGAGTTGCCCGCCCTCAGCTATCGCGAGACAGGAGTGAGCCTGCTGCGCGGCATTTGAGACAGATACCGAACCATCGACAGCCCCGCGCTCAAATAGACGCGTGAGCCAAGCGACACTATCGGCATGGAATGCGTTGAGTTCGGTGAGTACCACCTCATCAAAACTATCTCTACCCGCGCTGAATGCGACGCAAAGACATAGTTGCTGGCCTTCGGAAAGGGCGGTGCGGTAAAGCGCGAGATAGGCTTCGAGTTGTGCGGCAGCGGTGGGTGCTTCCGCTTCGATCCTGCCCAGTGCAGCGAAAAACACCTCGCGGTAGCGGCGAATGAGAGCGAGCGCCAGATCGGCCTTCGTTGGAAAATGATGATGAATGCTCGCTTTCCGAATGGCTACTACCTTCGCTAGATCGGCATAGCTGAACGCATCGAAGCCACGGGTGCGCGCCAGTGTTTCAGCGGTATCAAGAAGGACATCTCTGGTTTTCATAATCAACCTACTAGTAGGTTGATTTTAACTCGTCAACATGTCTCACTTTTGCGGGTGGCCACCGAACGAAACCCGCTCGCACCCTCTTTCTGTTTGCCATAAGGTCGGCTTGAGCGGAGGGGTGATGCATATCAGGGTTTTCGAGAAATGGCTGGCACGGGTGACGGGCGTTTGTCTTGTTGTACTGCTTGCTGTGCTCGCTGCAGCGAAACCGTGGAGTGGGCGCGATGCGGCGCGAATGCCGGGATGGAATAGCGCAGAGATGGAGCCTGTTCTGGTGGAGCTATTGGGGCGTGTTTATACGGCTTTCGGGCAAGCTGAAGAGTTTGCGATCTATGATGGTATTGCATCGGCCGTGGCTGAGGATCTGGTGACATCTCTCTATCTTCAGCGCCGCGCAGCACAGCTGCTTGAGGAAGAAGCGGGTGCGGAAACCGAAATTCTTGATCTCGAACTGAAGGAAATGACTGCAAAAGGTCGTAATGCGGCTGGCTATATTGTAGCAGCGCGTTGGCAGGTTTCGGGCCGCGTCGGTCATTCGGATCATCAGCATATTCGCGTGAACGAGTATGCGGCGGAGCTGACTTTGGGGCCGGTGACGGGCGGCTGGCAGTTTACCGGGTTCGATCTTGATACGGTTGCGCGGCAGGAGCCTGAGCCCATGTTTTTCGAGGGCTTTGAATGATCCGCATCGATGATCTGGCCTTCGCGCATCCGGGCGGCGGCTTCCGGCTGGATATTCCGGAATTGGAGATCAGCGCTGGCAGCCGCACCGCAATTGTGGGGCCTTCCGGAACAGGCAAGACCACGCTTCTCAACCTGATGTCCGGCATTCTGGTGCCTGAGGCGGGGGCGATCCGGGTGGAGGATGAAAACATCGCGGCGTTGAGTGATACGGCACGGCGGGCGTTTCGCATTCGGCGGATCGGGTTCGTGTTTCAGTCCTTTGCTCTGGTCGAATATCTGACAGCGTTTGAGAACATTCTCTACCCCTACCACATCACCGGAAGCCTGAAACTGGATGATACTGTACGGGCACGGGCGCGGAATTTGGCCGCACGTGTGGGGCTGAGCGACAAGCTGGGGCGCAAACCCGGCGCACTTTCGCAGGGAGAGCAGCAGCGGGTGGCTATCTGCCGGGCGCTTGTAACAGCACCCGCGTTTGTCCTGGCAGACGAGGCGACAGGCAATCTGGATCCGGAAAACAAGACGCGCATCCTCGATTTGCTCTTTGAACAGGTGGCGGCAGAAGGCGCTACACTGGTGGCCGTGACGCATGACCATGAGTTGCTGGAGCGCTTCGACCATGTGATTGATTTCGCGGCCTTCCGGCAGGAGCCGCTATGAACGATACGCTGTTCTTGGCATTCGCCTATATCCGCCATCATGCTGTGCGTTCTGCCGTGCTGATCTTTGCCCTCGCCCTGATCATCTTTGTACCGATGGCCACGCGTCAGGTGCTGGATGCGGCCGAGAACCAGCTGACGGCACGCGCCAGTGCGACGCCTCTGATGATCGGCTCTCGCGGCTCAGCGCTCGATCTGATGATGAACGGCCTCTATTTCACCGCCGACAGGCCCGAGCGGATCACGATCGCCGCTTCCGACAGGGTCTGGGACAGTGATCTCGCCATCGCAATTCCGCTACATGTGCGCTTCAGGGCGGGTGGCGCGCCGATTGTGGGAACCACCTTCGACTATTTCGACTTTCGCGGGCTCAAGGTCGCGGAGGGGCGACCTCTGGCTCTGCTGGGTGAGGCCGTGCTTGGTGCGAATGCCGCCACCCGGCTTGGCCTCGGGGCGGGTGACCTGCTGATCTCGGACCCAGAAAACCTCTTTGATATCGCGGGCACATATCCGTTGGAGATGAAGGTTGTGGGCGTGCTGGACCCCACTGGAAGCGCCGATGATGATGCAGTGTTCGTAGATATTACGACCGCCTGGGTGATCGAGGGGCTGGGGCATGGCCATGATGATGTTTTGGAGGAAGGCATGGTGGTGAGCGAGGCCGAGGGCGAGATTGTTGCCAATGCGGCGCTTGCTCAGTTCACCCGCATCACGCCTAAAAATATCGACAGCTTTCATTTTCATGGTCCGCCCGATGATTACCCCATCTCCAGCGTGATCGCTGTGCCGCCTGACGCCCGCAATGCTGCGGTTCTGCGGGGCCGCTATCTGGCGCCAAATGATCCGACGCAGATCGTGGTGCCGGAGGTTGTGGTAACGGGCCTTCTGGAGACGATCTTTCGCATCGGGCGCGTGCTGGATGCTGTTTTTATCATTGTGGGGGCGGCGGCTTTGATTGCGGTGGTATTGGCCGGATATCTGGCGCTGAAGCTGCGGGCGGGAGAAGTGGAAACGGCCTTCCGGCTTGGCTGCCACAAGGCGATGATAGCCCGGCTGCTCGGCGCGGAAGCGCTTATTATTACAATCGCCGCTCTTCTCCTTGCAGGGGCCGGATTGATGGCTACATCACATTTGATGGATGACGTGGCGGTATGGCTCGTCACAACACAGCGCTGAGGGGAATTGAGCATGCGTTACAGTGGATTGGGGTTGGTTCTGGGGCTTCTGGTAGCAGCAAACCCGGCGGCAGCACATTTTGGGATGGTTCTGCCTTCCGACACCATGGTGACGCAGGAGGATGGACGCGAGATCGAACTGCGCTTCGGCTTTGCACATCCCTTCACACCGGAGGGACTGGAACTTGTGGCCCCTCAAAGCGTAGAGGTTTTCCACAGCGATGGCGTGGATAACATCACGGAAACGCTCAAAGCTGAGGATTTCCATGGCGCAGCTGGTTTTGCGGCCAGTTACACGCTGGGCCGCCCGGGGGTTTATACCTTTGTGATGCAGCCGGAGCCCTATTGGGAAGAGGCCGAACAGACCTTCATTCAGCATTTTTCGAAAACGCATATCGCGGCGTTTGATGACGATAGCGGTTGGGATGCGGAACTTGGCTTGAAAACGGAGATCGTGCCACTGACCAAGCCTTTCGGGCTTTGGGCAGGTAATCTCTTTCAGGGTATCGTGAAGTTTGATGGCAAGCCCGTACCTTTCGCGGAGATCGAGGTTGAGCATTATAACGAGACGGGCCTGGGCGTGCCAAACGAGATCATGGTGACGCAGACGGTCAAGGCTGATGCCAATGGCGTTTTTTCCTACGCCACACCTTCAGCCGGATGGTGGGGGTTTGCGGCACTTAAAACAGCGAACTATTCGCTGCCCAGGGATGATCAGGCGATGCCTGTCGAGCTTGGGGCCGTGATCTGGGTGAAATTCGAGGAATGGGAGCAGTGATACGCGGCTTTCTCTTTCTCACGGCGCTGATGGCCACCATGCCCGCTTTCGCGCATCGGCTGGTGATCTATGCCTATGCCGAGGCGGGAGAGGTGATTGTGGAGGCCCGGTTTTCAAATGAGCGACCAGCGCAGATCGGCACGATAAAGGTGGCCCTGGAAGATGAAACCGTTCTGATGGAAGTGCCACTGGACCCATCGGGCGAGACGCGGATCGCCATTGACGCGGCGTTTTCCCCCGGTGTGATCGTGACGGTGGAAACCAGCGAGGGGCACGAGGACTACTGGGTGCTGACGCCGGATGATCTTAAGGAAGCGGAGGAATGAGGCTGACGATAGCTTTGGCTGCTGCGTTGATGGCAACACCTTCGCTGGCGGAGCCTTTGAAGGTAACGGCGGTGCATAACGTGCTGGCGGTCTTCGCAAAACGCATTGGCGGCGATGCCGTTGAGGTGAAAATGCCGGTGCCCGAGGGCCGTGATCCCGCGCTCTGGAAGCCGGGGATCGCCGAGATCTCCGAAATCCAGCAATCCGATCTTATCTTGTTGAACGGTGCGGGCTATGCGGATTGGACGGCAAAAACCTCCCTTCCTCGCTCCAAAACGGTGGTGACTTCCAAGGCTTTCGAGAACGCGCTGATCGAGACGGAGGGGGCTGTAACGCATAGCCACGGCCCTGATGGTGAACATGCACATACGGGCACCGACCCGCACACATGGCTGGATTTTGCGCAGGCGGCACAACAAGCAGAGGCCGTAGGGGAGGCGCTGGCGAAGCGCTTGCCGGAGGCTGAGCTTGATACGGAAGCGCTGGTGGCGGAGTTGGCGCTTTTGGACGCAAGGGCGAAGGAAGTTGCGTCCAAGCTGCCGCAGCCATTGATCGCAGCACATCCGCGTTACGCCTATTTCGCACGAGCATACGGGCTGGAAATTGTGAGCCTTGATTGGCCGGCGGGCGAAGATCCGGAGCGGGAAGATATCGCGGCCTTGCAGGAGCTATTGACGGCAAACCCAGCAAAGGTGTTCCTCTGGGAGGCGGAACCTTCCGCTGCAGCCACACAGGTTCTGGCAGAACTTGGCCTGGAGGGCGTGGTGTTCGAAACGGGTGCGCTCGCGGGACAGGACTTTCCGGGCGGGGCAGCTGCGGCGCTGGAGCGCCTTGCTGCCCTTGGTGAGTAAACCAAACGCAGAGAGGCAGGCCGCGCTCCCATCAATCGGACGCGGCTGAAACCTTCTCGTAAGCCTCTATGATCTTGGCTACCATCGGGTGGCGCACAACATCGACGCTGCGGAAACGAGCAAAACCGATGCCCTTCACATCGCGCAGAACTTTCTCTGCTTCAACCAGCCCCGAGGGCACACCGCGCGGCAGATCTATCTGTGTCATGTCGCCTGTAATCGCCATGCGGCTGCCTTCGCCCAAACGTGTGAGGAACATCTTCATCTGCATTGTCGTCGCGTTCTGCGCCTCATCCAGAACCACAAAAGCGTTGGAGAGCGTACGCCCGCGCATGAACGCCAGAGGAGCGATCTCGATCTGCTTTTCCTCGATCAGCTTGGCCACCTGCTTGCCGGGCAGAAAATCGTTCAGCGCATCATAGAGCGGCTGCATGTAGGGATCGACTTTGTCCTTCATATCACCAGGCAGAAAGCCTAGCCGCTCGCCCGCTTCTACTGCCGGGCGACTAAGGATGATCTTGTCGACGCGCCCTTCAATAAACATCGAGACAGCAGCGGCCACCGCAAGGTAGGTTTTACCGGTGCCGGCAGGGCCGAGCCCAAAGACAAGCTCCTGTTCAAAAAGGCTTTTCACATACGCCTTCTGGGCGGGTGTGCGTGGCTCTACCGTTTTCTTGCGGGTGCGGATTTCCACCGCTTCGCCCTTGAACATTTCGAGTTGGTCTGTGGGTTGCGGGAGATCCGCGCCCATGCGGATGGCACCCTCAACGTCACCAGGTTCAACGGCGCGGCCAGCCTCCAACCGGGCGTAAAGCGCGCGCAGGATATCGGCGCCGCGCTCTGCCGCATCACCGTGCAGCACAAGCTCGTTGCCGCGCCGCGTAATCGTGACGGAAAGCGCCTGCTCCACTTGCGTCAGATGACGGTCGTATTCACCGCAAAGATCAATCAGAAGCCGGTTGTCCGGGAAGCTGAGCGTCTCTTCCGTTATAGTGATATCGGGTGCGGCCTGCATATCTGATGTCGCCAAGTGTCCTCCGAGTGTTGGCGTGAAGTCTTCCTCAAGCCTGCCCCAAGCGGCTTGGGCCGTGCAAGCCCAAACACCGTCAAATGCCCGTCATATTGCCCCAGATGTTGTGGTATCCCGCACACCGGCCAACGAATTCTTCTCCGATGCCATGATTTTAACCGGAATAATCGTCCCAACATCCGACGGATCCGCCTGCAGATGAACGGCCTGGAGGTAGGGCGACCGGCCAACAAGCTGACCCTCCAGCCTGCCCGGTTTTTCCAGAAGCACCGGCAGAACCTTACCGACCTGCGCAGCCTGAAACTCCGCCTGATGGGCCGTGAGCATCGCCTGCAACCGCGCCAGCCGCTCCGATTTCACGGCCTCGTCCACATCCTCGCGGCCTGCCGCCGGGGTGCCGGGGCGGGGCGAATATTTGAAAGAATAAGCTTGCGCGTAACGCACTTCTTCACAAAGCGCCAAGGTCGCTTCAAAATCCGCATCGCTCTCTCCGGGAAAACCCACGATGAAATCGCCGGAAAGGGCGATATCGGGCCGGGCTTCGCGCATTTTCTCAAGAACGCGCAAATATTTCTCGGCTGTGTGCTTGCGGTTCATTGCCTTCAATACGCTATCGCTGCCTGATTGTACGGGCAGATGCAGGTATGGCATCAGCTTTTCCACCTCACCGTGGGCGGCAATGAGATCCTCGCTCATGTCATTCGGATGGCTGGTGGTAAACCTGATCCGCTCCAGCCCATCAACCTTGGCCATCTCCCGGATCAGTCGCGCGAGGCTCCAGCCATCCGCCTCGTAGGCATTTACGTTCTGGCCGAGAAGTGTGATTTCCACGACGCCACGCTCCACCAGATCGCGCGCTTCGGCCAGTAACCGCTCCGCAGGGCGGGAAACCTCGGCCCCGCGTGTGTAGGGCACCACGCAGAAGGCACAGAACTTGTCGCAGCCTTCCTGAACGGTAAGGAATGCTGTAGGCGCACGGCTGGCTTTCGGGCCGCGCGCTTTCGGCAGATGCTCGAATTTGTCTTCCTCGGGAAATTCCGTGTCGATGGCCCGCGCACCGGTTTGAAGCTTTGCATCCATCTCCGGCAGGCGGTGATAGGCCTGCGGCCCCACCACAAGATCGACCATCGGCTGGCGGCGGATGATTTCCTCTCCCTCAGCCTGCGCAACACAGCCCGCCACCCCGATCTTGAGATCGGGGTTTGCTGCCTTGAGCGGCTTAAGCCGCCCGAGTTCTGAATAAACCTTCTCCGCCGCCTTCTCACGGATATGGCAGGTGTTGAGCAGGATCATATCAGCCTCGGCCTGATCCTCCGTCACCTCATAGCCCTGCCCCTCCAGCGCGCCGGCCATCCGCTCGCTGTCATAGACGTTCATCTGGCAGCCATAGGTTTTAACGAACAGCTTCTTGGTCATGGGGCTCTTGCTCTCAAAACGGGAAACGGCGCGCCGGAACTTTTCCTGCGCGCCGCTTCTCCTACACGGTTGCAGCCGAAGCCGCAACGCAAGTGCTTACTTCTTGGCCGTCTTGGGCTTTCGGCCCAGGCCGATCTTCTTGGCCAATTCCTGACGCTTCAGAGCATAGGAAGGCGCCACCATCGGATAGTCAGACTTGAGGCCCCATTTCTCACGATACTCTTCAGGCGTAAGGCCATAGGAGGTGGAAAGATGGCGCTTGAGCATTTTCAGCTTCTTACCGTCTTCGAGGCAAATGATGTAATCATTCGTCACTGATTTCTTGATGGGTACCGCGGGGATCAGTTCCACCGGTTCCTCAACCTCTTCTTCCGTCAGCGCACTCATAGTGCCGTAAACGGAGCGCAGCATGTCGGATACCTGATCCGGCTGCACCGTGTTGTTGCCTACGTAGGAAGCAACGATGTCGGACGCCAAAGCCAACAACTCGCCTTTTTCCACAATCGCTTCGTCTGTCAATGTCTTAGTCTCCCGGATATATTTGAGTGCCCTAACACAAGCTTGCTGCAATTAATCAATACACCAGCAGCACACTCGGCATCATAGTAGAACGATATAATCGGGAGAATCGCAGACCACAAGAGGAAAGCAATAGCTAAAAGTTAACAATTCAATTGTTGGAAGTTTTAAATATAAATAGTAAATTCACAGCATTTAAAAGTTCCAGCTCCAGTTCAGAGAGTGGATTCTAAATTTATAGATTACGGAAAAACAATATAAAAACCCGACATGCGCACTGAGTGCTAGGTTAACCTTATCACTCTTGGCGAGTTCGCGCCAAGGCCTGAACCGCCAAAGCTTCTCAGACCGCCAACCCACGTTGTTTTAATAGCGCACTTACATCCGGCATATTACCCCGAAATTCGAGATAAAGCGCATCCGCTGCTGCGCGACCACCAGCAGAATAGATACTGTCCTCTAGTCTTGCAGCCGTCTCTGCATCGAACGCATCTCCTGCTTCTTCGAACACAGAGAATGCATCTGCGTCCATAACTTCAGACCACATATAGGAATAGTAGGCGGAAGAGTAACCGTCGCTCGCGAAGACATGCAGGAAATGGGGTGTCTCGTGGCGGGGCGTTATTGCTGCGGGCATTCCAATGCTTTTCAGCACCTCCTCAGCCATCGCCATCGGATCTTCAGGCGTGCTGCTCACATGATACTCCAGATCGAGAAGCGCTGAGGCCACATACTCTACAGTGGCGAAGCCCTGCCCGAAGTTTTCGGCGTCCAGAAGCCGCTGCAGCAGATCGGCTGGCATGGGCTTGCCGGTCTCTGCATGCAGCGCATGTTTGGCCAATACTTCCGGCACGCTCAGCCAATGCTCGTAAAGCTGGCTTGGTAATTCCACGAAATCCCGGGCAACGGAAGTACCCGAGATGCGCGGATAGGTGACATCCGACAAAAGGTTGTGGAGCGCATGTCCGAACTCGTGAAAAAGCGTGCGGGCGTCGTCAAAGGTAAGCAGCGCAGGCGCGCCTTTCGCCGGTTTGGCAAAGTTGCACACGTTGATCACAACCGGCCGGATATCGCCATCAAGTTTGGATTGGCTGCGGAAACTGGAACACCAGGCACCGGAGCGTTTGGGCGGGCGGGCGAAATAGTCGCCGATGAAGATGCCCATATGCCGACCATCTTTCCGCACATCCCACGCTCGTGCGTCCGGATGCGGTACGGGCACATCGGCGGGTGCAAAGCTCAGCCCGAAGAGGCGGGTTGCGCATTCAAAGGCCGCCTCGATCATGTTTTCCAACTGCAGATAAGGCTTGATCTCCCCCATATCGAGGTTGTGCTCCTCGCGCTGTTGGCGGGCGGCATAATAGTGCCAATCCCAAGGCTCCAAAGCGCCGTTGATGCCATCCGCGTGCATAAGCGCTTCAAGGTCAGCCGCATCTTCCTCTGCCCTAGCGCGTGCAGGCGCCCAGACATCCATCAGCAGATCGCGTACCGAAGCGGGCGTCTTGGCCATCTCCGTTTCCAGCTTGAAGGCAGCAAAATTCGGGTAGCCCAAAAGCGCAGCCCGCTCCTGGCGCAGTGCCAATATATAGCGTACCGTTTCGCGGTTGTCCGTTGGTCCGCCGGACGCTCCGCGCGCAGACCATGCCTTGAATGCCGCCTCGCGCAGATCGCGCCGCGCGGAGCTTTCGAGGAAGGGAACGATGAGGCTGCGTGAAAGTGTGATCACCCGGCCTTCCAGCCCCCGTTCTGCGGCCGCCGCTTCGGCTGCACCAATCAGGAAATCGGGCAATCCTTCGAGATCATCCTCTCCGAGGGTCAGCGTCCACTCTTCCTCATCGGCCTGCACGTTCTGCGCAAATTCCGTGCCCAGCCGCGAAAGCTCTGCCATGACCTCTGCCAACCGCTCTTTGCCGGAAGCATCCAGCTTGGCACCCGCGCGCACGAAACCGCGATGATAGAGCTCCAGTACACGCATTGCCTCGGGATCCAGCCCAAGGTTTGCCTTCGCCTCAAACAGCGCATCAACGCGGGAAAAAAGCTGGGCATTCATAGAGACTTCGGAGGAGAAGGCAGAGAGCAGCGGGCTAAAGTCACGTTGAAGCGCCTTGATTGCCGGCGTTGCATCCGTGCCCGCACGATTGAAGAACACGCCCAGTACGCGATCAAGCATCTCGCCGTTGGTTTCCAGCGCTACGATCGTGTTCTCGAACGTTGGAGCCTCTGAATTTGCAGTGATCGCATCAATCCCCACACGCGCATCTGCCAAAGCCGCATCCAGAGCTTCGGCGAAATCGCCATCACCAATTTTTGTAAAGGGTGGCACTTCAAACGGCGTTGTCCACGCGGTCTCAAAAAGATTGGTCAAAGAACGCACTCCCTTTTCGGCGTCGGCAATTATTTGTATTCCATCATTTTAGCGCCCCATTTGCCATGCTAGGGTTTGCTGGAACTCTATATAGATATGCTATTGGCCGAAACATCGGCCCGAAAGGGGAAAAGAGCCATGCGCAACGCGCTTCAAGCCCTTGTTGTCTTCGTCGGCGGTGCCGCGATCCTGTTTGGCCTTATCCAGTTTGCCAGCGGATCAGCGGTGCGGCACGCTTCCATGCTCACCGCCCTCTCGGAGGGTGAGCTTCGGGCGAATGGAGGTCCGGGCTCGCTTGAGGAACTTATGGCGATGCTGGAAGAAAGCCTTGATGCCGCGCACCCATTGGCCGGAACCCCCGATGCCGAGATTGCAGGCATCACAATTCCGGAACCGCTGACAGGCTGGGAGCGCGAAATTGTTGTGGGTGTAGGCGAGGCGCGAGTGGCTATGGATGCCATAACCGCCAGGCTGAGCGAGAAGACAGGGCGACGCATCCGCTCTGCCAGTGGTCACAACGATCTGGTGGAAGATGGCTGGGGCGAGGGTGAGGAAGCACTGTTCAACAAGCAAAAAGACAGCCAACAGGAGGAAGCGGGGCTGGAGCGGGCAGTCGCGATCTACCGCAAGGAAAGCACACAGCTTGGCATCATGATCAACCGGGCCACGCCGCAGGCTCCGGGCGCCGCAAAACTGATCATGCCAAGGGATCTCGATACCAGGCAGAAAATAGTGATCAACGGCATTACCTATTACGATCTGATGCCCAACCAGTTTAACGGCGTAGCGCTGATCGCGCAGGTGGATGCGCGCACCTTCATTCTGGTGCAAGGGAATGTGCGCCAGAGCTTTGCCCGCCAGTACCTCTCCGCATTGCAAATCAGGAAATAGCTAAGGCGGCTCGCCACTCCTCAGGGAGAGACAGGTCGGTTTTCGCAATCCATGTGTCGGCGCACCCTTCCGGCCTCCACCTGCTTGTTGATATCAAGACGGAAAGAGATCACCGGGAGGGCGAAAGATGAAAACACATGCGCGCGCTGTTGTCGTCGGCGGTGGAGCTGTCGGGGCCTCCATTGCGTATCACCTCGCCCGTGCTGGCTGGGAAGATGTGATGCTGTTGGAGCGGGATGAACTTACCTCCGGCTCCACATGGCACGCGGCTGGCCTGCTGCCACTGTTCAACATGGGCTACGCCACCTCCCATATTCACGATTACTCTGTGAAATTCTACAAGAGCCTCGAAGAGGAAACGGGCCTCAATGCCGGTTTTTATTTGGTGGGCAACCTGCGTATGGCGCAGACCGACGCGCGGATGGATGAGTATCGGCTTTATGCTTCCACGGCGGAAACGGTCGGCATCAATTACGAATGGCTCACGCCATCGGAGATCAAAGCCCGCTATCCGCTTGTGCGTACGGAAGATCTGAAGGGTGCGATCTACCACCCCGATGATGGCTACATCAATCCGGCGGACGTAACGCAAGCGATGGCCAAAGGGGCGCGGCAGCGCGGTGTCGAAATCGTGCGGCGCGCCCAGGTGGACAGCTACGACTGGACAGGCTCGGAATGGATCGTCTCGGGTCGCATGATGGTGGAGAAGGGCGGCAACCTGATTGCGGCCGACGAGACGTTCGAGATCCGCGCGGAGCATGTGGTGACGGCGACCGGAAACCACGCCCAGCGCACCGCAAAGATGCTTGGCATCAAGATGCCTGCCATCCCGGTGGAGCACCAGTATATCGTAACCGAGCCGGACCCTGTGCTTGCGGAGTGGCGCAAATCCAATGGCGAGCATCCGGTGCTGCGTGATGCGGATGCGAAATGGTATGTTCGCGAAGAACGCGGGGGCTGGATCCTCGGCCCTTATGAGCGCAATGCCCCTGCACGGTTCGAGTTCGCTGTGCCGGACAGCTTCCGCGCTGATCTCTTCCCCCTTGATCTGGAGCGGATCGAGGAAGAGTATATGTCTATGATCCACCGCATTCCGTCTTCGGAAACGGTTGGCCTGAAAGACGATTTCAACGGCCCGATCTGTTACACGCCCGACGGCAACCCTCTTGTCGGCCCCGCGCCCGAGCTACAAAACATGTGGCTGGCGGAGGGCTTTTCGTTTGGCATCACCGCGGCGGGCGGCACCGGCCATTACCTTGCACAGATGATGGTGGAGGGAGAGGCCGAGATTGACATGGCGAGCCTTGATCCCAAACGCTACGGCAACTGGATCACCACCGAATATGCGGCCCGCAAGAACGAGGAATGCTACGAGCATGTCTATGTTCTCCACCACCCCGATGAGGAACGCCCGGCCTGCCGCCCTCTCCGCACCGCCCCCTGCTACGACCGGATGGCCGCGCGCGGCGCGCAGTTCGGCTGTGTGAACGGCTGGGAGCGCCCCAACTACTTTGCACCCGAAGGTTTCAATGACGCCGAGGCACGTTCCTTCCGGCGTGGCGGCTGGTGGCAATATGCGGCGGAGGAAGCCCGCGCCGTTCGTGAAGGTGTTGGCCTGATCGATGCCACAGCCTTCACCAAACACACGCTCCGCGGCCCAGGTGCCACCGCCTTCCTGAACTGGTTTACCACCAACAAACTACCGAAAGTGGGCCGCATCAACCTCACCTACGCCCTTACTGAAAAGGGCACGACCCGCACGGAATACACCATTGTCCGCCTCTCTGAGGATCACTACTATCTTGTCAGCGCGGGCGCGTGGCAGACTTACGACAGTGATTACCTTGCCAAGGCGGTGAACGACAAAGTGCCGGAATTCGGCCCGATGTACCTTTCGGACATCACCAGCCAGCGCGGTGTCTTTGCCGTCGCGGGCCCCAGATCCCGCGACGTTCTAAACAAACTCGTGGTGGATGCAGAACCGGAAACCGTTCTCTCGAACAAGCGCTTTCCCTGGCTTTCCATGCGCCACATAGAGCTGAAAATGTGCCCCACAATGGCTATCCGTGTTGCCTATACAGGCGAGCTTGGCTGGGAACTGCACCACCCGATGGAGATGCAGAATTACCTGTTTGACCAGATTATGGAAGCGGGTGAGGAGCATGGCCTTAAACTCGTGGGTGCCCGCGCGCAGAACTGGCTGAGACAGGAGAAAAGCTACCGCGCCTTCGGCACGGAGCTTGGTCGCGACGCGACACCTCAGGAGGCGGACCTCCCCCGCTTCATCGATCTCTCAAAGGAATTTCATGGCAAAGCGGCGATGGAAGGCACTGGTATCCGCTCGAAATGCGTGACGCTGCTCATCAATGGCCCGGAAAACGCTGACCCGTGGGGCCGGGAAGCGCTCTATCTGGGAGCCGAGAAAGTCGGTCGTCTGACCTCGGGCGGCTATTCCGTGGCTTTCGGTAAATCCATCGGCATGGGCTACGTGCGCCCCGATCTCGCGGTCTCGGGACAGAAGCTGAAGGTGAAAATGCTGAACGAGCTTTGGGACGCGGAAATCACCGAGGATAGTCCTTACGATCCGGCCAACGCCGTTATCCGGATCGACGGATAGCACGGCCTCCATGATCCGGTTCGGAGCGCCTTTATCTGCAAGGCTCTAGCACTTCGGCTCCCAGCACCCGATTGCGCCCCGCTTGCTTGGCTTTGTAAAGCTTCGCATCGGCCCGCCCCATTGTCTGCTCGATCCCGCCCTCGTCGGATAATACCTCGGCAACGCCAATGCTCACCGTCACATTGATGTCCTTCCCTCGGAACGAAACAGGCGATCGCGCGATCACCATCCGCAAACGCTCGGCCATCATCATGGCAGCGCCAAGCTCCGTCCCATCGAGAAGGCCCGCAAATTCCTCCCCTCCGATCCGGGCAAAGCAATCCGTCTCGCGGACTTGCGCGGCAGCGCGGCGCGCAATCTCGCAGATCACGGCATCACCGGCGGCATGGCCATATCCATCATTGATGTCCTTGAAGTGATCGATATCCACGACCAGAAGCGAAAAGGGCACCGCGAGTCGCTCGTACCGCGCCATCATCTTTTGCGCCTGCTCCAGAAATTCATGCCGATTGGCAGCGGATGTCAGCGCATCGGTGCGCGCCATCAGTGAAAGCCTCTCGATCTGCTGCTGGATCTGAATGCGCCCAGCGATCCAACGCGCCATCGCGCAGAGCGTAGTGAGATCTTTGTGCGTGAACGCGTTTGGATCGCGGTGCAGCACATGCAGTGTGCCAAGGCAGTTTTTGCCGGAGATCAGCGGGGCCAGCATCATGCTGCGACACCCGTTTTCGGCCAGCATCTCATGTACAGGACAGTCATCTTTCAGAATGTCGTGCAAGATTGTCGGTTGTCGTGTTCGAAAGACCTCTTCAGCCTTTGTTACGCCGTCGTCCATCCGGACAGCGTCACCGAAAATGCACCCGCCCTGAAAGGCGCGGACCTCCAGACCACCGTCTCTTTCCAAAGTGATACTGCCCGTCGACGCATCAAACACTCTGGGCACCCAATCTGCAGCGGCTTGAAACACGGCGTCCATCGTCTCTGCACCTGAGACACTGTCTATCAATCCCAGTGGCAGCGTCACGTGGGTGAGATCCTTCATTCCGGCCTCCTCAATTGACGCCGACGTTAGGGTTCAAGACGTAAAGGATTTGTTAACATTCGCAGACTGATTGAGCGGTCGGTAGAAACAGGCTGCCCGCAAGGTCGAGCCTTATCCAACTTATTGAGGCCGTTATGGAAACAATGATTTGCCGCAATTAATTGTGGCATAAATCACCTCCGAAACCGCCGCTTGTGAGGTCAGTTAGATGGCCGAGCAAAACTTTCGAGATGAACACGAGAGCTTAAATAGTTGATATAAAACAATTATATGCAACGTTAGGCTTGTTGAAAATTTCAAGATCCCAATGCATCACAACTTTGAGATCAACCTTTTGGCTTTCATGCCCGCTGGAAATTCGCTCCGTGCGTACTTTTATATATGTCGTCACCGCGACAAAAGGTGATGTCAAAACAGAAACAAACATATTGAAGGATACGCATCATGAAACGCTTACTTATCGCTGCAGCAGTTCTTGCCGGTACCGCCGTTTCACCCGTCGCAGCTCAATCTACGATTCCCGGGCTTGCGCCGGCCACCGTCGCAGCACTCAGCACCGCTCAGCTCGCACAGATCAATAGCGTGCTGAACAGCGACGACAACACAAGCAAGATGGCACGTCAGATCGAGGCCATTGTGAAGAATAACGCCGCGGGACAGTCCGATCTTATCGACCGCTCCTCAAATTTTGGCGATTTGACCGTGGCACAGCGCGCCCAGATCAAAGCCGTAGAGGAGAGCGACGACAACACCCTGACGCAGAAGCAGCGCATTGCTGCGATCATTGCTAACGGTTGAAGTTGGACAATCACTTCACGAGCGGGGCCTATCAGCGGCCTCGTTACACCTTAAGCGGCCACCTAGGGTGAGCCGCTTTTTTTTGCCCATCTGGGGTTTCTGGTCCGGCCGGCCATGACACTCCACAATTGGCAGAGATCTCTCGCTTCCTTCACGTCATCGATTCACAAATGATCCGAGGCGTGCCAGCCGCGCCGATTCATACGTTGTTGATTCTCCAAAACAGTACAAAACTCTGCAAGAAACCTCACGAGCAGCAGAGGTCAGCACACGCGGCCGTGAGACAAGAGCCTTTCTCTGAAATGTAACAATTTGTTCGAAATCAGCAACAATCGGTTCCTTCCTCAAATGTGTCAGAATAATGGCTCCTAGCTCTCATCTGTGTGAAGATGATTGCGGAATACTACGTTTGACAGACAGCGTTACGTGCTATCTAACCTTCTAATAAATAAATATATTTTCTCAAAATACTTGGTTTCACAGAAGGCAATACCCCGGCTGGATCACATAGCTGAGACCGCTCGTGATCTCTTTCGTGATTTGAGAAAACGGGCTGCAACGGCCAATTATCTCTCATCGCCGAAACGAAAAGCGACCACAAAACAGAAACAAACTCTTGAAGGACACACACAATGAAACGTACTTTTATCGCAGCCCTCGCACTTTCCGCAGCAGCAGTAGCACCTGTGGCAGCCGCCGATTTCACATCCGGTCTTTCCGTCGCACAATCCGCTCAGGTCAAAGCTGTTCTGGAAAGCGATGACAACACCCAGAAAATGGCTGCCCAGATCGAAGCAATCGTTGCGAATGGCAGCTCGACAATCGCAGCAAGTCGGTTCACCGCTGAAGGCAACCTGTCTGTTGCTCAGCGCGCTCAGATCCGGAACGTAAACAACAGCGAAGGTACAACGCTTCAGAAAAAACGTCAGATTGCACGCATCATCGCCAACGGCTGATAGCGGACTAAGTCTGAAAACTGCGGGGTCCCTTGCTGGGCCCTGCCAAATGGCGGCGGCCCGAGCAGGGCTTGCCGCTTTTCTTATGCCGCAAACGCCCGTGCAAAAACCGCTTCATCAACATTGCCGCCTGTGGCAACCACCACAACATCTTCTCCGCTGATTTCATCCTGATGAAACAGCGCCGCTGCAAGAGCCGCGGCACCTCCGGGTTCCAGAACGATGTGCAGCCGCGCCGCTGCAAGTGCCATGGCACGCAGGCACTCGTCATCCGTCACCACCAGCCCCGGCCCGGCCAGCCGCTGCAGTATCGGAAATGTCAGCTTGCCCGGTGTCGGCGTTACAATCGCATCACATAGTGAGCCGGACACAGCCGCATTACGTTCGTGTCTGCCGGAAGCAAGCGAGCGGGCCATATCGTCGAAACCCTCGGGTTCCGCCGGCCGCACGCGCAGGCTTGGTTTCTTTTCTGCCAGCGCCAAAGCTACGCCAGAGCTCAGCCCTCCCCCGCCACAACACACCAGCACATCCGCAGGCCCGCCGGAATATTGCCGCGCTATCTCCAGCCCCACACTCGCCTGCCCGGCAATCACCTCTGGATTGTCATAAGGTTTTATCAGTGTGAGCCCCCGCTCGGCGCTGAGGCGCGTCCCAATGGCATTTCGATCTTCGCCACCAATCCGATCATAGAGCACCACCTCCGCACCCAAGGCGCGTGTGTTCTCGATCTTCACTTTCGGCGCATCCTTGGGCATCAGAATAACGGCCAGGCAGCCATGCCGCGCGGCGGCCAGCGCCACGCCCTGCGCGTGGTTGCCGGAGGAAAACGCGATCACACCCCGCCCGCGCTCTTCCGGTGCAAGCGCACTCACGGCGGCCCAGCCCCCCCGGAACTTGAAGCTACCCGTGTGCTGCAGGCATTCTGCCTTTACATGCACGCGTCGCCCCGCGATCTCATCGAGAAAAGGAGAGGTCAGCAATGGTGTTTCAACCACCACCCCCTTCAGACGCGCCTCAGCCGCAAAAATCAGCTCAGGCGTCATAACGCGCCCAGCACGATGCGGATCGCTGCAAGGCTTTCAGGTTCATCCAGAAAGGGCACATGACCACGATTTGGCACGCGTGCGATGTGCATATCAGGCCGCCGATTGGCCATCTCCGCCAATGTCTCCTCGGTCAGAAGGTCGGAATTCATTCCCCGAATTGCGGCTAAAGGAATGCCTGCAAGCGCATCGAACAAAGGCCAGAGATCCGGCGCTGGCCCCGCCTCCGCAGCCTCCTTCACAGCTTTCGCAAGCAAGGGATCGTAGCGCAGCGCCATACCATCGGTTTTTTCTTCGAACCACCGCTCCGCCTGCACTTCCCAACGCTCGGCATCCACATCCGCAAACTCATCACCCATCGTCATGGCCAGAGCCTTCGCAACATCAGCATAGGTTCGGCCCGCAGGTGGCTTGCCGAGATAATCCATGATCCGGTCCAGTCCGGCATCTTCGATCACCGGACCAATATCGTTGAGGATCACACCTGCCAGCCTGTCTCGCGCAGTGGCAGCCAGAAACATCGAGAGTATCCCTCCACGCGACGTGCCGAGCATAACAGCCTGCTTGATCCCCACATGATCCAGAAATTCGACCACATCACGCGCCTCCACTGGCACCGCGTAGTTCTGATACGTCCCGTCCCAATCCGAAGCACCGCGCCCCCGGCTCGTCAGCCGCAACAGGCGCACGTCACCCAGATGTGGCGCCACATCATCAAAATCGCGGGCATTACGGGTGAGCCCGGGAAGGCAGAGAACCGGCAATCCCGCGCCTGTATCTTCATAGGCAAGGGACAACCCGTCTGACGTTGTGAATGTTTTCATAAAAGCCTCCCTGCCAGATCGGGTATCCTGCTCAGATCATCAAGCACATGCGCGGGCCTCCAAGGCAGCCTGTCCACCGGCTCGTCCTTTCGGTTGACCCAAACTGTCTGGAAGCCGTATCCCGCGCTCGCCGCTGCATCCCAACCGTTGGAGGAGACGAAGAGGACCTCAGCCCGATCCACCCCGAAGCGCGCGCTCACCAGGTCGTAAACCTTCGCGTGCGGCTTGAAGATGCCCACATCCTCCACGCTGAGAACCGCATCCAGATATTCGCCGATCACCGCACTCTCCACGGCACCTTCCAACATATCGGGGCTGCCGTTGGAGAGGATCGCCGTTTGAAATCCGGCGGCTTTCAGTTGCGCCAGCATCACCGGCACTTCCTTGAACGCCGCAAGTTCCCAGTAGAGAGCGAGCAACCGCTCCCGCAATTCCGGGTCGCCATCCTGCCCATGTGCCTCCAGCGCGAAATCCAGCCCATCCTGCGTCACACTCCAGAAATCGGTATGCGCATCCGCCACGGCTCGTAGCCAGGTGTATTGCAGCTGCTTTTGCCGCCATGTCTCAGCCAGTGCCTGCCATACGGCGGCGAACCCGGCCCGCCCTGACTCCTCCGCCACGCTCCGGGCAGCGGCGCCCACATCGAAAAGCGTTCCATACGCATCGAATACACAAACCTTGATCGCCATCGCAGCCTCCCAATTGCCGGCACTATGGCAGAGCCGCTGTGCGGGACAAGCACGAAGGGCATCAATTTATTTGCGAAACAAAGCACAAATCGGAATGGGAACGCGCCTGCGATGTGGCAACTGCCACGGCCCTGATCAGCTTCCGGCTTATTGAAAGGGTCGGGCATCAGATGCGGCCGCACACTTCACCGCGGCAAACAGTCGATCTCCGCATCTGAAAATCCGTAACGCGCCATCATCGCGCGATGTGGTGCGCTGCCAAGATAGGCGTCCAGCACCTCATCCACCGCTGCGCGAAAACCGGTATCGGCCTTGGCAAAGCCATAGCACCCAAAGGCCGGCGCCTTTTCAGCCTCGGGAACCCCAACAAACTCCAAAGCCTGATCGGGCTTCTCCGAGAGAAAGCCAGCATGCGCTCGCGCAACGCTGGCATATGCCGCAGCCTGCCCTGCTTCCACCGCAGCCGCTGCATCGGCATATGTCTCGAAGGTCAGGATACGCTCTGTTGGCACACCATTCTCAATGGCGGAGCGGTGCTGAACCTGATCGCGGATCACAGCCAACAAGCCTTCCGGTGCTTCAGCTACAGATCGATATCCCGAAAACCCAAACGGGTTCCCCTCTGCCACGAGCAATCCATCAGGCAGAGCCCAGATTGGGCGACTGAAAGCAGCTGTCTCTTCCCGCTCCGCAGTCATAAAGAGCCCTGTTGTCATCCGCCACCGCCCCTCGCTCAGCCCGGGCAGGAGGGTGGCGAACTCCGTTTCAATTGGCTCGAACCGATCCACGCCAAGTTCGTCGAAAACGTGGCGTGCCAACTCCACATCGCAGCCGACAACGCTTCCATCTGCCAGCAGAAAATTGAACGGAGGTTCGATCAGAAAGGCAAATTTCATGAGGTGGCCTTGGGCAGGATCGGCTTCAGGCGGCGCTCACTCTCGAACCGCAACGCCGCGCGTATCGAAAAAATGTCGCCGCGTCTCCACAAAGTCCAGCCCGATCTCTGCACCCGCCTCCAGATCAATACCACCGACAACCCGCACGGTGATCTTCTCCTCGGCACCGGTATCGACGATCAGGTAGGTGTCGGCCCCAAGATACTCGGTGACATCCACGATCCCATCGATCTGGCCCTCTCCCTTTGTAACCACGCGGATATCCTCCGGCCGGATGCCGAGATAGGCCGCACCCTCTGGCCCGGAAACACTGCGCCCACCGACTATATCGAAATTCTCGCCAGTCGTTCCGGGCAAAACGTTCATCTTCGGGCTGCCAATGAACTGCGCCACAAAGAGGTTATCGGGTCGCTCGTAAAGCTCCTTCGGGCTGCCCACCTGCTCGATCCGCCCGGCATTCAGCACCACGATCCTGTCCGCCAGCGTCATCGCCTCCACCTGATCATGGGTCACGTAGATCATTGTGGCGTCGAGCGTCTGATGCAGCTTGGCGATCTCGTAGCGCATCTCCACACGGAGCGCTGCATCCAGATTCGAAAGCGGTTCATCAAACAGAAAGGCCGCAGGATCGCGCACTATCGAACGCCCGATCGCCACGCGCTGGCGCTGGCCGCCGGAAAGCTCCTTGGGCTTACGATCCAGATACGCCTCCAGCCGCAGGGCCCTCGCCGCATCATCGACCTTAGCGGCGATATCGGCCTTGCTCCAACCAGCGGTTTTGAGGGAGAATCCCATATTACCGCGCACGTCCATATGCGGATAGAGCGCGTAGGATTGGAATACCATCGCAAGCCCTCGTTTCGATGGTGGGTCCGCCGTCACATCACGCCCATCCAGGGTCAGCGTGCCACGGCTGATATCTTCTAGCCCCGCGATCATCCGCAACAACGTGGATTTTCCGCAGCCTGAGGGCCCCACGAAGATCACGAACTCCCCGTCGCTGATCTCCAGATCCACGCCCTTGATCACCTGCACTTCGCCGAACCACTTTTCGACTGCTGAAAGCGCAATAGATCCCATCAATTCGCTCCTATGTCAGCCTGGCCTGCCCAGATCAGCCAGATCGCCGCTGTCCAGGTGAAAGCCGCACCTCCTGCAGGGCGGCCCTCCAACGGATCAAAGTATTCGTAAAAGCCATGCACCTCGATCAGCGCCCGGGTATCGTCCCTAATCCGCGCCGCCTCCGTCATGTGCCCAGCCTCTGCAAGCCCAGTGGAAATTAGATAATTCACGATCCCCCAGACCGGCCCGCGCCAATAGCGGAGCGCATTGAACTCCGGCCCATCCGGATCATAGCTTGGAACGGCGTAGCGCACGCGTGCGAGCACCGATTGCAGCTTGGGTAGCATCCGATCATCCACCAGACCGGCATACCAGCAAAGATAGGACGCACAGGAGAGCGAACCCGCAAATTGCCCCGTCCGCACGTCGCGGCTGTCGTAGTGCCCCGCTTCCGGGTTCCAAAGGGTCTCGGCCCCTGCCTCCAGAACAGCGATCCAGCCCTCGATCTCTTCAGTGTCTTCGCCAAGCTCGGCTCCCAGAACAGCCAGATCCCGGCACGCCCGGAGGAGTATGAACGTCATGCTAGGGTCGGCCACACGGAACGGCCCGTTATCCGCAATCTCGACCTCGTCCCAACCGCAATCGCGCCCGAAATAGAGGATCGCGAGGTACCTGTCGTAATCCGCCTTTTGTGGCCGCATCTCCGGGTTTACATGCGCCGTATCGCGCCGGATGTATTCTCCCACACCGGAGGTGTCGACGCTTGCCATCGCCCCATCCCAGTCCGGTGCATTATCACGCCCGGCCTCCCATGGGTGGGTAATGCACACAGCACCCCTGTCCAGCCGATACTCCACGAACCAGCGGTGCCACGCCAGAAGCTTGGGATAAAGCGCAGCCAGCCGCGCCTTGTCAGCATCCGCCGCAAATAAGCGGGCCACAGCACTCGCCGCGATGGGGGGCTGCGTGATGCCCGTGGTTGCAGGTTCCCGCCCTGTGCCCCACACATCCGGGCCGGGGAAATAACCCAGGTCAACCTCATGAAAGATGATGTGGGGTACCATACCATTGGGCCATTGCGCCGCCATCAGGCTTTCCAGCTCTCGCCATCCCCGATCCGCATCGAACGCGGCAAATCCCATTGCTGCAAAAGCACTGTCCCAGTTCCATTGATAGGGGTAGAGCCCCTTTGTGGGCACGGTGTACCCACCCCGGTCATTGCCTACGAGGATCGCCCGCGCCTCTGCATCAAAATCCGTCATCCCTTCACCGACCCCGCTGTAAGACCTTTGGTCATAAACCGTTCCAACCCCAGAAAAATCAGCATGATCGGTACCGTTGCAATCACCGAACCCGCCATCAGATGCTGGCGCGGTATCTCTGATGAGTTCAGCGATGCAATCCCCCGCGTCAGCGTGAACTTTGAGGGGTCATCGAGTAGCATGAACGCCAGCAGAAATTCGTTCCAGGCAATCATGAACACATAAAGCGAGACGCTCGCCATCGCCGGTAGAGAAAGCGGTAGTGTGATCTTCCAGATCACTGCAAGGCGCGAAAGCCCATCCATCAGCCCGGCCTCTTCCACTTCCGCAGGCAAGCCCCGAAAGTAACCTTGCAGCATGTAGAGTGCCACCGGAATGGTCGTGACGGGATAGATCAACAGTATCCCCGTCAGAGAGTTTCGCAGCTCCAACATGGAGAATGCGATGTAGATAGGAAGCGCCAGAACGATCATCGGCACCATATAGATCAGCAGAATGGACCGGCCCATCGCCGCGCGGCCCTTGAACCGAAGCCGCGCCACGGCATAGGCCCCGGGCACACTGAAAAGCAGGGTGATCAAAACCGTCATCACCGCCACGAAAGCCGATGTCAGCAGATAGCTTCCAAAATTGAACTGCCCGAAAAGTTCCGAGTAAGATCGTAAAAGCCCCCACCCCTTTTCCCAATCCAGCGAGAAATCAAGCGGGTTCTGCAGCAGGGCCTGTTGGGATTTCAGGCTCGTCATCACCATGACGTAGAAGGGAATGGCAACAAGCGCAGTGAAGAAAATATAGCCAAAGCCTGTCAGAAAACGGATAATCGCAGCCTCGAATTCGTAGCGGGTAAGGCTCTCCCATGGAAGTTCCGCAAGCATCACGCGCAAGCCCCAGACAGCTGCGATAAGGTAGAGAAGACGCGCAATTTGCAGCACGGCAACACCTGTACCTTCCGCGCCCACAAGCGGCAGCGGCATCCAGCCGAACAGCACAAGCGCCACCACCAGAACTGCGCCGAGACTATGTGCAACAAAGCGATTTCGGCTCCATTTTCCGCCCTGCGGCAGCGCGAAAATGCCAAGAACAGCCCCGACCACCAGTGAAGACCAGATCACGGGCTTGAGGCCCGCCCCTGTAGCAAAGGAGACGACGACCGCAACAACAATTGCAATCACAACACTCCAAAGCGCACCAAGAAGCGGGGCCAGAATGTATCCGAACCGAAGTGCGCTCACAGCCCTTCCTCCCGGCTGACAAATTTGAAAAAGAAGAGTGCGAAGATCAGCAGGCAGGCGAAAATGACAACGGCCACAGCCGCGCCCGCACCGATATTGGAAACCGCAAAGGCCTGCTCATAGACGTTCACCGTCAGCGTGCGCGTGCCTGCATTTCCGCCTGTCAGCAGGAAGATGTCGTCAAATTTGTTGAACGTCCATATGAAGCGAAGGAGAAAAAGAACACTCAGAATGCCAAGCAGTTGCGGCACGGAGAGATACCAGAACTGCTGAAAAGGCGAGGCCCCGTCCATCTCCGCCGCCTCATACATCTCCGCATCAATGCTCTGCATCCGCGCGAGAATAAAGAGGAACGAGAGCGGAAAATATCGCCAGATCTCAAACACTGTCACCATGATCAGGGCCAGCGGCCGTTCACCGAAGAAATTGATCGGCGTGTCCACCACATCCATCTGCACCAGAAGCGCGTTGATGGAGCCAGAGAACGGATCCAGCAGGATCACCCATGTGAAGGCCACCGCGATCACCGGGGCCACATAAGGGAAAAGATAAAGCCCCCGCAAAATCCCCTGCCCCTTGAAGCTTTTATTGAGCAAAAGCGCCGCGAAAAGGCCCACGACCAGGGCGCCAATCGTGCCGAAAACGGTGTAAAACAGCGTCACTCCCAAAACGTTCCAAAACTCGCCACCGTCAAAGAGCGTGCGGAAGTTGTCGAATGTGAATTCCGCGTTGAAAAGATCAGAGGATGCCTCGCCATCCATCTGTGCCGCACTTGCCCGCAAGCTCGGCAGCGGCGCTACGAAATCCGCCCCTGCCACCACATCTATCCGCAGCCGCTCCCGGTAACCCGGCTCGAAATCTCCCAATACACAAATCAACTGCGTGACAATCAGCGTGCAACGGCTGTCGAGATCCTGCACGTCCAGCCCATCCGGAATCACATCGCGCAGAACAACACCTGTCACGGGCACCTCGCGCGACGAATTGCTGAGGCGATACTCTATCGCCGCAGCGTCGCCCGGTGCAGCGATATCGCCCCGCAGCCGCTCATACGCCTCCGCTTCCGGCGCCCGCAGATCCGCCAGCTCAATCGGCTTGAAGCTGATCCAGAAGATCGCGAGAAGCGGCAGCACCACAACCAGAGCAACTGAAATCAGAGTAGGCAGCAAAAGCCCCCAGGCAAGCCGCGCTTCGCGCCGCTCCAGCGGGCCAATTCCTGTGGGTGCTTTTGCGTCCATAACGGTGGGGCCTGCCCAAAGGCCAGCCCCTTCTCCTTACTGGATTTTCGCGAGTTCGGCGTTCATCTCGGCTACGGTGGTCGAGGCATCGCGCACCCCGTCCATGTATTCCCGCACCAGCCGGTTGATCACCTGCGCATTGATCATCTTGGAGGCCAGCGCGAGCTGCCCTTCAGAGACGCCCCAACGCTTCGCAGTATCAAGACCACCGACAATCTCATCAATCATCGAAGCCTCATAGAGATCGGAAAGCGGTGCCTTCCTGTCCACGCCCACGGGCAGCTTGGACCATGCCTCAGAGAATTTTGCCGGCTCAGCGGCTGTGCCCCTCCGCACCGGGAACTTGCCCTCGGGTGCGATGCTCAATGTCTGGGTGTAACCCTCATCCATGGAGAATTTCACGAAGGCAATCGCCGCGTCGATATCGGCATCCGAGGTAATCCCGAAGTAACGGATATCACCCCATGCCGCGCCATCAGGGTTCGAAGGCCCGGCAAACCGGGTCACCACACCCGTGGCAGCCGCCAGATCCCGCGTTGTCGGATCATCATTGATCGTGGGCGGAGCACTATCCCGCAGCCCCGCAAGCTCATCAAGAATAAACGGAGACCAGATGATCATCGCCGCCTGCCCTGCAAAATAGAGCTCGCGGCTCTGCTTCCAGAACAATTCACCCGGAGGAGAGGCCTCGGTGATTGCCTTGTAGAATTCCAGCACCTCGGTCGTAGCCTGCTCATCCAATGCTGCAAATCCGTCGGCCCCAACAGGCGAGACACCATTGGCGAGGAACACATGCTCCAGAACCTGGCTCATGAAGTTTTCATCCACCTTTGTGGCGGAAACAAAACCGAACATTTCGGGCGGGTTGTGCAGCTTTTCGATGGCCGCCAGCACGTCTCCGTAGCTGTCGGGGGCTTCAAGACCGTTGGCGTCAAAAAGATCCTTGCGGTAGACAAGCATCTGCGTCCAGCCATCCACAGGCACGGAGGCAAAACCATCATCCACGGAGGCCATGCTCAGTGCGCCCGGCGCGAATGTGCCTTCATCAAGCGCCTCGATCACCTCGGTTGCCGCATCCGTGTCCAGCAGCCCACTTTCGGCCCAAGGCAGCGCGTATTGCAGCGGATGATAGATCACATCCGGTAGATCGCCCGCAGCAAAGGCCGCCGTGGCCCGCGTGCCGAGATCCGTTTCGGAAACGGGGATCACTTCCACGCTCACCCCCGAAGCATCCTTGAAGGCTGCCGCCATTTCCTGCTGCTTTGCCAGTCTTTCGGGCTGTTCTTCGGTTGTCCAAAAGCGGATGCTCTGTGCATCTACCGCAGCTGCCGAAACGCTCAGCGCCAAGGCCGCCGCCAGCGATACTCGCCAAGTTTTTTCAGTACTCATAGTTGGTATTCCTCCCAGTTTTCTTTTTTTGGTCACTCTATCTTCTCGCGGAAAGCCTCCGCGCCAGATCTTCGGAGCTGATAGCGGGCGGCCTGTCAGAACCACGCGCGATAAGCTTTGCAGGGTCCAGTCGCCTCAGGCTCTCTGCCGGAGCGCCGCCAATGCGGGCAAGCAAAAGATCTGCCAGCGCATAGCCACCCGCCCGCGTGTCCACTGAAAACGTTGTAAGAGGTGGCTGGGCATAGGCCCCTTCGCCGATCCCGTCGTAGGACATGATCGAAACCTCCCGTCCCACCTCAAGCTCCGCGGCCCGCACAGCGCGGTAGGCTCCAAGAGCCGCTACATCCATCGCGCAGACAATCGCGGTTGGCGGCTCCGGTTCGGCCAGCAGGCCAATCGCAAGCTCCTCACCGGCAGCTTCCGTCATTCCACCTGTGCGCATCAATTCAGGCTGAGGGCCAAGCCCCGCAGCTTTCATTCCAGCGGCAAAGCCCTCAGCCCGCAACTCCTGCATGAAGAACGCATCGCGCGCGCCGATAAAGCCAATCCGCCGGTGCCCGAGCCCCGCAAGGTGCACAACAGCGTCGTGCATCGCATCCTCACCTGAGAAATCGAAATACGGGCACCCCTCCATCTCCTTCATACGGCCATACATTACAAAGGGCACGCCCAGTTCTTTCATCAGCGCTACACGCGGATCAGCACGCCTTGTGCGGGTGATGATGAACCCATCCACTTTCCGTTCCTCGATAAGGCGCTTGTGAACGGCAATATCGTCCTGCTCAGGTGAGGCCGTTGCCACGGTCAAAGTCCAATTGTCCTTTCCGAGCCGGGTGGAGGCCCCATCCAGAAAATCGGGAAGGTAGGCTTTCTGCACGCTGTCACCTGAAACGGAAAGGATCAGAGCGGCAGATCGCGCGAGACCAGTAGAAAGCGCCTGCGCAGAGGATGTGGGCCGGTAGCCAAGATCTCGCGCGGCCTTTGTCACCCGCTCCCGCGTGGCCACAGCAATGTCCGGATATCCGCTCAAAGCACGCGAAACAGTTCCCTTGGAAAGGCCCAGATGCTTTGCCAGATCGCTGATTTTCAGCTTGTTTCCGGCACGTGGCTCCGTCTGTTTTTTGGCGATGGAATCAGTCATTCGCCCCCCTAATTCTCACAATTTGAGTTACGAAACCGGTTTCGTCAATCCCTGCGCTTCCACAATCTAATCTGAGCTCCCGCGACAACGCGCCCTTCCTTGGGCTGCAACATCTTTCTGGCAACGCTGCAGTGGCTCAGCTAGATTGAGGAAAATATAGGGGAATGCGGTGCCACCATCGAAAGATCGCCGACAAGATATCCACAATTCGGAGACCCCAGTACTGTGCCGCGCCTGCGAGGCAAGGCACAAAGGCATATGCGGTGCGCTCACAACTGACCAACTCGTTCATCTCTCAAAGCACACCACGCGAAGAGCCGTGGAACGGGAAACCGAACTTGTGCAAATCGGCGAAGACATCACACAGTATTCCAACATTCTGGGCGGCGTTGTAAAACTCACCAAGCTCATGTCCGACGGGCGCCAGCAGATCGTTGGCCTCCAGTTCGCGCCGGATTTCATCGGCCGTCCCTTCTCGCGCCAGAGCAACACAACAGCCGAAGCCGCAACCACTGTGCGCGTTTGTTCCTTCCCGAAAACCGTTCTGGAGGAGATTATCAATCAGGCACCGGATCTGGAGCATCGGTTGCACGAGCAATCTCTGCGCGAACTGGATGAGGCCCGGGACTGGTTACTGACACTGGGCCGCAAGACAGCCCGTGAAAAGGTAGCAAGCTTCCTCTGCCTGATCGCAGACCATATTGATCCGGAGGCCGAAAACAGCGGCCAGGAAGCCCATTTCGACCTGCCTCTAAAGCGCGCGGATATCGCTGATTTTCTCGGGCTCACGATTGAAACCGTAAGCCGCCAGATCACGAAACTCCGTAAGGAAAGCCTTATCACCGTAGAAAACAATCGCCACATAACCGTGCCGGATATGGCGGTGCTTAGAGAAGCTGCAACGCCTGAAATCTAGCGCTGCGCCAATTCCTCTGCCAGAAAGTCAAACACCATCCGCACACGCCTGCTCGTTTTCAGTTCGCGGTGCGTGGCCAGCCATATCGGAAATTCGAAAGGTGTTGCGTCCGGTAGCACACGCTCCACCAGCGGCTCCGCGTCGCCAAGCTTTTCGGGCATGATGCCAATCCCCACCCCCTCTTTTGTCAGTTCCCAGTGCACGAAATGGTTGCCTGCTGACACGGGAAAATTTGCCCGCGTAAGATGCAGGCCCCGCTTGGCGAAACCAGCGATCATCTCTCTGATCGTCCCGCTGCCAAAATCGATGAAGTACGCAGCTCCGAGTTCCGCCAGAGTTTGAGGATGGCCCAGCTCAACAAGATACGCGGGCGTTGCGTAGAAGCGGCCAATATCATCACGGATCTTCTTGCCAATCAGATCTGGTTGCTTGGGCGGAAAGTGGCGTATCGCGATATCGGCCTCCCGCCGCCGCAGATCAACCGCTGCATTGGAGGGCACAATCTCCACCTCCACGCCCGGATGAAGCCGCCGCAATTTAGCGACGATAGGTGGTAAAAGACTGGCGGAATAGATCTCGCTCGCCGTGATGGAGATACTGCCCTCCAGCGCCTCCGCCTTCCCCGAAGCGGCCAGCGACATTCGGCTTGCCGCCTCCCCCATGCCGCGCACATGCTCCACCAGTTCCAGCCCGCCCGGTGTCAGCGCCAGCCCGCGCCCAACGCGCTCAAAGAGTGCAACACCCAGCTCTTCCTCGAGGGCCGCCACCTGTCGGCCCAGGGTCGGCTGCGCCATTCCAAGGGCTTTGGCAGCCGCCGTCAACGAGCCCTCCTCCGCCGTTACAAGAAAGGCTCGCGCCTTGTTCCAATCAAACTGCACAGATCGCCAATTCATGCAAATACGCATATCACACCAACATAAACAGTCAATTCACAGAGCAGTTTTGCATTGGTACAGTGTGTCCGAAACCTGAAGCCATAGCAGAGGACGAACAGCGCCATGCACACTGCAGAACAGTTCTGGGACAGCGTTGCCGACAAATACGCGAAGAGCCCGATCAAGGATATGACTGCCTATGAAAAGACGATCGAGCGCACCCGCGCCCATCTTTCGAAAGATGATATGGTTCTGGAGCTTGGCTGCGGCACAGGCTCCACAGCGCTGTTGCTGGCACCTTCTGTGCGGCACATCACGGCCACGGATATTTCTTCGCGGATGGTGCAGATTGCCGAGGAGAAGGTGGAAGATCAGGGGATCGAGAACGTGGAGTTTCTGCAGTCCACTCACACTGGTGATGCGCTGACAGAGCCCTTTGACGCCGTGCTTGCGTATAATTACCTTCACCTCTTGGAAAATCCGGCAGAAGAGATCGCCCGAGTCCAAGCTCTCCTGAAACCGGGCGGCGTTTTCATCTCCAAGACGGTCTGTCTTATCGGGCGCTATCGGCTAGTCCGCCTTATCCTCCCACTGATGCGCCTTTTCCGTATGGCCCCGGCCAATGTCAGTTTTCTCAAACCCGAAGCCGTAGATGCAATGATGAAAGATGCGGGGTTCCAGATCGTCGAAACAGGCAATTACCCCACTGCGCCCGTTGCTCATTTTGTCGTGGCCCGCAAGCCGCTTTAGGTACGCCAGCCCAGTAGCTGCCTCTCGATCATGCTGATGGCGGCGCTTACCAGAACCCCGAGGAGCGAAAGGATCACGACTCCCGCAAACAGCCGCTCCAGATCGTAAAGCGCACCGGCCTCAAGGATATAAGCCCCGATCCCGTATTCCGCGCCCAGCATCTCGGCGGCCACAAGCAGTATGATCGCAATCGCAAGGCTGATACGCAAACCGGAAAGGATGCCTGGCATCGCGCCCGGCAACACGATCTTCAGCACGATGGACCGCCAGGAAAGCCCGAAGCTCTGGCCCATGCGGATCAGGCTCCTGTCCACATTGTCCACCGCGCCGTAAGTGGCCACGACGGTGGGGGTAAATGTGCCAAAGGCAATCAGGGCATATTTGGAGCCCTCATCAATCCCGAACCAGATCACGAAGAGCGGCAGGAGGGCGATTTTGGGTATCGGAAAGATTGCGGCGATCAGCGGCACAAGCCCTGCGCGGATATAGGAGAAAAGGCCGATCAGAACACCCACACCGATCCCAACACTCGCCCCCAAAGCGGCCCCCACAGCAAGGCGTGACAGGGAGGGGATGAGATGTTTCCAGAGCAAGCCAGTTTCATAAAGCTGGCGAAAGGTTTCCAGCACATCCGATGGTTTGGGCAGCGTGAGCGCGCTGATGAAGCCGGTGCGCGTGCCCCATTCCGCAAAGGCGATCAGCAGCACAAACACCACGAGCCCCACCCATCGGCGCGATTGCGGCGCGAAGCCACCACCGCGAAAATCCACTCTGCGGGCGGTTGTTCCCGGATCAGCCATGCAAAAGCTCCGCATCCGCCGCTCGTGCCTCATCGCGCATCAGATTCCATAGATGCTTTTGCTGTGCCTCAAGATCGGGGTCGGCAAAGCCACGCTCGGCCAGTGGCTTCCTAATCTCAACAATCTCGCGGATTTGCCCTGGCCGGCGGGAGAGGACGACGATGGAATGCCCTAACCGCACCGCCTCCGCCAGATTATGCGTTACATAAACAGCCGTGAAGGGCGTGCGCGTCCAGAGTGCTATCAGATCATCCATCAGCAACTCACGTGTCTGGCTGTCGAGTGCGGAAAGCGGCTCGTCCATTAGCATCACGGCGGGCCTCACCGCCAGCGCGCGTGCAATCGCCACCCGTTGTTTCATACCGCCCGAAAGCTGTTTGGGCAGCGCCTTGGCAAAATCCGTCAGCTTGGTGCGGTCCAGCACGTCATCGATGATCTCGCGCGCTCTGGTGCCGCGAATACCGTGATCCTCCAAGACAAGAGAAACATTGCCCGCCACGCTCCGCCACGGCAGCAATGCAAAATCCTGAAAGATATAAGTTAAGGGATTGAGGCATCCTTCGGGCGGCGCTCCCATCTGCAGAACCTCGCCCTGATCCGGCCTTTCGAGCCCTCCGATGAAGCGCAGAAGCGTGGATTTGCCACAACCGGAAGGCCCGACAATGCACACGATCTGCCCTGAGGGGATATCAAGCGTGATGTCCCGCATCACCTCCATCTGCCCGTAGGCATGGCTTACGCCTGAAAGGCGGATATCCATAGGTATGCTCCTTCAGGAGGGGCTGGGCACAGGGATGTGCCCAGCCGCTTCGGCTCAGCTCAGCGTTTTCACGTAAGAGCTGTCCACAACCGTGTCGATTGTAATGTCAGCCCCCACCAGATCCTCTGCCTGATACCAGTTCAGCTGATCCTGCAAGGAGGCCATATTCAGCGCGGCCCCCTCGTTCAGCCGCATCGTACCGTTGATGATGGAAGGCGCCGCCTTCTCGCGCGGCCTGTCGGTGTAGACGTACTTGTGGATCAGATCGACCATCTCCGCCACACCCTCATCACCCCCGGCCTTATCAATCATCGTGGCGTTGTAGTCAGCCACGCCGTTCGAGAACGCACTAAGAAAGTCGGAGGTCATCCCGCGCTCATCCGCTGCATTTTTCGCAGAAGTGAACACCGTCGTCACCTGATAGCCGGGCAGATAGTCCGCCACATCACCGATGATATGCACAGCACCCGAACCCGCCAGCGGCTTGGCGATATGCGGCACGATGGACCAGGCATCGATCTGGCCCGATTTCAGCGCCCCGATGATAGCCCCCACCTTCTGCAAAGGCTTGAAGCTGAGAGAAACACCCTCAGCGGCCGCAATCTTCGAACCCATGTAGTGGAACGAAGATCCGGCGGAAGACATGCCAAACGTCTTGCCATCCAGCATCGCCGGGGATGTCAGCCCTGCCTGAAAAGCGGCATCGGAAGCAAGGATCTTCTGCCCGTCAATCCCCTCCTCTTCCGACAATCCGCCACCGATGATCTTGATCGCTCCCTTGTCGGCAAGCGATACCAGCCCGCCGGACATGGCGGTGACAGCATAATCCACATCCCCCGAGGCAATCGCTGTTGCCATGGGCGGTGCCGCCTGAAAGAATTTGAGCTCAACATCAAGACCCGCTTGTTTGAAATACTCGCGCTCGACCGCGATGAAGCTGCCCGAGTGGCTGGTGAAACGCAGCGCCCCCACCGTGATCTTGCGGTTCTGCGCAATGGCCGGGGCTGCAAGCCCCGTGGCAGCGGTCGCAGCCCCCATGAGGGCCAGAGCCTTGCGGCGATTGAAATGTACCATTTTGTTTCCTCCCAGAATAATGGCAATTGCGGGCGCCCCGTTTTCAGGGTTCTGCCCGTAGTTCGGCTTCGATTTCCTGTTTCAGTATTGCGTCTGCGGCATCAGCTTGCCGGGAGAGCACGGCGGCCAGCAAAGCCTCCTGCCGTGCCCTCCGTCTCTCAAAATCCAGCCGCCCCTCCCGCAGCAACGCCAGCCGGAAGCGGCGCGACTGATCGAAGAACTTAGCCTGCAGATGGATCACACGCGGAGAGCCTGATGCTTCCATCAAGCTCGCAAAGAAAGTGCGGCTCGCTTCATCCCAGGCAAGCGCATTAAGATCGTTCGGGTTTTCGCGAACCGTGTCCTCAGCCTTGCGCAAAGCATGCAGCGCCGCCATCACGCGGCCTTCCCAAGCGGTATCTCCCGCTTCCATCGCCAGCCTAAGCCCAAGCGCCTCCACCTCACTGCGGACCATGATGATATCGCGCAGATCATCCTCGGTGGCGGAAGTCACCCGAAAGCCCCGCTGCGCCGTGGCCTCCACAAGCCCCTCAGCACTCAACAGACGCAGGCTTTCGCGCATGGAATGGTTGGAGCCGCCATAGCGCTGCCGAAGCTCCTCTATCTTCAGCTTCTGGTCCGGCAGCAGCGCCCCGAAAGAGATATCGCGGCGCAGCGCCGATGCCAGCATCGCCACAACAGTCGCATCCTCTTTCGCACTCTTACCGAACACCGCTTAAGGCCTCAAATCGAAAATGTTGGAGATTAAGGCCTTGGTTGGAGATTTTTGTCAAGCAAAGGCAGCGGCTCTAGCCATCCACGGCATACACATGGCTCGCCCACAGCGTCGTCCACACGGCGCCCATGCGTTCCTTCAGCTGCGGGCCGGATTCCACAATCTTCACTGCGTTCACCATGAACGCACCCGTCTCACGCGGCACCGAAACGAGGCCGGAAGCGTTGGTCTCCAACCAGATTTTCTTCACGCCAGCGCCCGTTTTTACAAACACGAAAACAGGGGCTTTGACGGCCGGTGCCCCATTGAAGATCAGCTGAAAGTCCACCGGTCCTGCCTTGGTATATGGGTTCGTCAATGCCACCAGCTCGAACGGCATGCCAACGGCCTTGTCCGAACCGGCACCATTGCCCACAGCCACCAAAGCCTTCGCAAAGCGGTAATATCCCTCGGCAATCTTCTCCGTCGGGAAACCTTTGGCGGCGTGCTGGGGCAAAATTCCTTCCAGCTTCTTGCCTTCCAGAAACTTGGTGAACTTCGCCATATCGTCATAGACAATCTTGCTGGCGGGCGAGGCGTGGAACAGCACATGCAAACCCTCTGCAGCCCCCGGCATCTGCATCGCAGGCCGCTGCCCGTTCTCACCGCGCACCTTCAGCATATTGCCACCCAAAACTACACCAGAGCGGCTGTAACCCCTCTCACTGTAGGAATACTCCACACCCTCAAAGTTCTCACCATTTACCGCCTTCGCCGTCACTTTCGCACCCACAGGCACCCTATAGGCATCAGGTTCCAACCAGAACTCGTGGGCTGCCACCGGTAGGGCCATCAACATCACGAAAGAGACTATCACGCCAGTTAAACGGGTCACGGGGCTTCTCCTGTCCGGTCTATTCGGGAACAAGACTGTGCGCTTTTCCACCCCGAAGGCAAGGCATCATCGCCGAACCGTGATCGGGCGCTGGAAAGGCGGCGCACGCACGCCCAACACCTTGTTAACACGCTCCCCCTACCTTCTCCGCCACGACCTGCGAGCGCCCGTCAATGCCCCCGGTAGCCTCGCAAAAGGTGTGCATGGGCACTCTCAAGCCCTTTTCACAGCAGACCCACAGGGATTTTCATGACCAATCCATTCAAGAACCGCACAAACACACTGAACGGCCCGGCCACCGATCTCGTGCCCGTCACACCCAATAACAACAACGATCTGGCGGATGTGGCAGTCGCTCTCTATGTCGAAACCGGCGGCACGATTTCCCTGATCACGGTCAAGGGTGAAACGCGCTCCGTCACGGTGGGCGATCTGTCCATCCTGCCGGTCGGCGTCAGCCGCGTTCGCAGCGCTGGCACCACCGCGTCTGGCATCCACGCCTTCACGGTGAGCTGATGCTGGGCCTCGGTCTCGGGCGGAGCACACTTGCACAAAGCCGGAAAGTCACGCTTTCCGGCGGGGGTGGCACACCGCCACCCCAGCAAACTCCGCCACGCTCTCTGGCACTATACGGTGACAGTTTTGCGCAGCGCTCACAGGATGTAACCGGCTCACCAAATTCTCTGACAACAGGGCTCGTACAGCCTGTTTCTGGAAGATGGCCAACACCCGAAACCCGCGATGTCGGCGGCGTTACATGGGGGTTCGGCTCCTGGCTTTCCGCGATCACAGGCAGATACCGCACGCCTTACCATCTCAACTATGGCATTGGCGGGCTCAACACGGGCCAGCTCGTGCAAGATGGCGTGAGCAATGATTATCTGGGCAAGATGGCAGCTCAACTTAGCGCTGATCTGGCTGGCCCGATGGCTCCGCATGGTGTCATCTTCCAGGGTGGCACGAACGATTCCGTTGCCACCTTCTCCACGCAACTCAGCTACAGCAATATCCGCACTATCTGCCAGCGGATCGCAGCCTTCGGCATCCCTGTCTTTCTCTCCACCATCCTGCCACGCGGTTCCGCTCTCCATCCGGCGTATCGTCTCGACGCTGCAAAAATCGATCTGGTGAACGCCCTGAACGATCGCCTTCTCGCCGATCTCGCGGGCGAGCCGGGGCTGGAGGGCCTCGTACATCTCATCGATCCCCGCGCAGATTTCCGGGATCTGGCGGGCGAACCCAACGATGTGATTGATGCCCTCACCTATGATGGCCTCCATCTCAGCCCGGAAGGCTGCCGCAGGCTCGCCAGCGCCTACGCGGTGGCGCTCGATGCGGCCTTCCCCTCCGTCACCACGGATGGGGTCGCCGAAACGCATCCTGATCCGGATAACTTCATCTCCAATCCACTAATGGCTGGCAGCGGTGGAACAGTCACTGTGATGGGCAATTCTTCGACCAATGTGGGTTTCACAACCTCCGGCACCGCCCCGGACGGCTGGACGATGCGCACCACCAATTATGGAATGTCGGCATGGAATGCACCCGATCCCGGCAACGTGAAGGGCAGTGTCACGGTCGCCACACCTCCGGCAGACGTGGGTAACGCGATTGAGGTCGTAGTGGCCAGCGACAGTTCCGGCACCAACAACCCGAACACGCGCGGGCTGGAGATCAAGACCGATTTCACTCTACCCGATATCGCCACTCTGCCCGTCGGCTCCTATTTCGAGGGTGTTTGCCGTGTCGAACTCAGTGCGCATCTCAACTGCCGCGGCGCTTCGCTGGAAATTCGTCTGAACGAGCCGGACGGCGTGCTGCGGGATATCCGCTCGCTCCGGGCCGCTCCAAACGGGCTTACAGGTGTCGAGCTGGATCCAACGGTGGACTATGTCGGTGGCAATGCACTGATCCTGCGCACACCGCCCAGAGCACGCAAGGCTGGCGATTACGGCACCATCACCTTCGCCGTGATGCTCTACTTCGCGGGCCAGCAAAGCCAGATAGAGGCCACGGCCCGTGTTTCGCAGGCAGCGGTGCGTGTCGTGGATGCCTCCTTGATCTGAGAACCACGGTTGCGCGTACCTTTTGGGCACGCGCAACAACTCTGATCAAATAGCACAAAATTGAAAATAACTCTGGAAAACAAGGGCCTAGAGGCTTATCAAGGGCTTGGTGGTAAGGGAGTGTGGCTCATTCGGATGCGAAGGCTACACATTAATGATCTATATTGGCACCACTGCTTGCGTGGCTGTTGCCGCCACACACTACACCTCGTCATCTAGGCTAAAGTCTGCAGCGGAAGGCGTGTTTCTGTCCGCATGACAGATGAACGCGCGAGCCTGTTGCGTGCCCTGCTCGGGGTGCCTGCATTTCTTGTTGCCGCCCGTCTGGGCGGCGCATTCGCAGGCATGCTCGCCCTCATGCTTCTCACCCAGACGGCAGGGGCCGCTGTCGCTGGCCAGGTGGCGGCGCTCATCTCTGCCACCATGCTTCTGGCCCTCGCGGGCACGCTCAACATTGAGGCGGGCGCCGTGCGCTTCATGGTGCAAGCGCTCGATCAGGGTCGCCCGGGCGAGGCAAGGGGGTTTATCCGCTTCAGCCGCCGCTTCGTCCTTGCCCTAAGTCTCACCCTTACGGCCACACTCTGGGCACTCAGCGGTCACCAGAACCCGGCCCTTACGCTGGCTCTCTTCTCCGCTCCCCTCATCGCCTGGTCCCGCCTTGGCGCGGGCCTTTCTATGGGCTTTTCCCGCGTGCTCGCAGGCGCCATACCGCGCACGTTCCTCCGCCAGGCCTTTCTCCTCGCAGGCACTGCCCTTCTCGTCATGCTCAACGGCACACCCACCGCCGCTGGCGTCATGGCCGTCTATTTCGGCGCGAACCTCCTCGTTGTCGCCGCCCAATATCTCCTCCTCCGCCCATCCGAGAAGGCGCTAACCGCTCCGCCTGAGCAAAACGCAGCACCCGCATGGGTCCGCCACGGCCTCACCCTCGGACTCAACGTCCTCTATCTCGAATACGCCATCCATCTCACCATCTTCATCGCAGCATTCGTCCTCGCCCCGGCGGATCTCGCGCGGCTTGATGTGGCTCTCAAGATCGCGGCCTTCCTCAAATTCACGTCCATCGCTGTCAATCAGGCGTTCATGCCCCGCTTCTCTGCGGCAATGGGCATGGGCGACCGGGGGGCACTCACCCGCTGGCTCGCCCTCTCCGGCGTGATCAAGCTCATTACCACACTCACGGGTCTCGCCGCTCTGGCCATCGCAGCCCCTGCGCTACTCCGCCTCTTCGGCCCGGAGTTCGCCATGCTCACGCCCCTCCTTATCTTCCTCGCGCTGGAGCCTCTTATTGCCACAGCCTTCGGCCCCGCCGCCAACATCATCACGCTTTCCACACGCCCCAGCACGCTCCTGCCTGTGCTCGCCGTCACTCTTCTGGTCCTTGCCTCTGGCACATGGCTTGGCGGCCTCCACTACGGCCTCTGGGGCATCGCCACAGCCTTCCTTGCGGCAGCCCTCATCTGGGCGACAAGCCTCGCCCATATCGCCAAAACCCGCTTCGGCACCGATACAACGCTCCTCGCCAGCCTCCGCTATGCCCTCGCACGCCCCTTGAAAGAGAGCCCCACATGAAACCCACGCTCATCGGCATCGGCGTTCAAAAATGCGCGTCCTCCTGGGCGCACACAGCCCTCGGCACACACCCCGAAATCGCGGCCTCCAACCCCAAGGAGATCGATTATTTCTCCTACTACTTTGATCGTGGCCACGCGTGGTACGAGCGTCACTTCAAAAGCGCCCACACCGATCACCGCTTCGAGATATCGCCTTCCTATTTCCACGATCCCCGCACGCCCGCCCGCATCCGCACCTACGCATCTGATATGCGCATCCTCGTGCTTCTGCGCGATCCGGTGGAGCGGGCTTTCTCCAACCATCTCCATGAGATTGTCAAAGGCCACATCCCGGCGATCCCCTTCGCCGAAGGCCTGCCCAACAACCCTGCCTATATCGAGCAGGGCCGGTACGGCACGCATCTCGCCCGCTGGCTGGAAGCCTTCCCGAAAGAGCAGATCCATATCGCCTTCGCCGAAGATGTAGCGATTGCCCCGCAGGAGGCCGCCAAGGCACTCTACCGCTTCCTCGGTGTCGCCCCCGCAACAGAATGCACAGTGCTGAACGAGCGGCGCAATACCTCCGATCAGGCCCGCATGCCCGCCATTCGCAACGCGCTTCGCACCGGCGGCAGCATGCTTCGCCGCGTGGGGATGGAGGAGGAACTGGCGAAGTTCAAAGCGCTCCCCCCTGTCCGTGCGGTGCTGGAGGCCAACAGCGTCAATCTCCGCGCCAAGATCCCGGAGATGGACACCCAGAGCCGTGCAAAACTGGATGCAGTCTTCGCCCCGGAACTTCATCATCTGGCCGCGCTTCTGGGCCGCACCAATCTGCCATGGGCAAGCTGGCACCGCGCTCAGCAAAAGGCTTCCGCATGAGCGATATCGCCTTTCAGAACACAGCCGCCACCGCCCCACCGCAGGGCTTCAGCAAAGGCATCCACGGGGCGCGCGGCCTCTTCGCGCTCGCCGTCGTGATATACCATGTCTACAATTCAGGCCTGCCCGTCTGGCAGTTCCCGCCCCTTCTCCATCACGGCCTTCTCAGCCTGAAATTCGGGGTGGAAATGTTCTTCGCCATCTCGGGCTTCGTCATCATCGGCACCCTCGCCCGCAGCACCACTGCCGCCGAATTTCTCACCAACCGCGCCACCCGCATCTTCCCCGTACTCTGGGCGGCCACACTCGTCTTCATCCCCATAGCCCTCGCAGGCAACCTCCCCCGTGTGGCCGAACACGCTGCCCACCCCATCACCTTCGCCCTCATCACACTCGGAAATCTTGCGGCACTCGGCCCCCTCATCCCCATCCCGGTCTTCCTCGCCGTCACATGGACGATCTGCTACGAGTTTGCCTTCTACCTCCTCGCCGCCTGTCATCTCCATGCGCGGCGTGCCACGCCCTTCCTCCTACTGGCAGGCGCATTGCTCATTCTCCAGCATCCCCGCGCCCTATTCTTCGTGCCCGGCATCCTCGTAGCCATCGGCCTCGTCCAACACCGTATCCCCCCGATCCTGACGAAAGAGCCGCTCATCCCCCTCCTCCTCTTCCTCGCCGCATGGCACAGCGCGGCAAACCCGGAGATCCCGCGGTTCGAGCCGATATACCTCTGGTCAGATCCCACCCGCTTCGCCCTCACAGGCGTGGCCTTTGCCGCCGCCACGCTCGCCATCCTCGGCATCTCAGAAGGCCTGGGCTGGCTCAGTGCAGCACTCCAATCGCGCGCCATGCTCTGGCTCGGCACCATAAGCTACAGCCTCTATCTCTGGCACACGATCATCATAGGGGTGCTGAAGGCAGCCTTCTGGCAGCTTGGCATCCCGGCTTTCACAGGTGAGGCCACCCAAGCCATCTTCCTCGCAATCGCCCTCCCGGCCTCATTGGCAACAGCGCATCTCAGCGCAGAGTTGCTGGAAAGGCGCGTTACACGCGCCCTTCGCAAACGGGTGCACGCATGATCGCCGTCACAACCACGCGCCTGCCCACCACGATCCGCAAACACACGCTGATCATGCTCGCCTTCTCCGTCCTTCTCTTCTCAGCCGGCGGCGGCACCTTCCGCTTTCCCGCCATCTCGGCGGCCCTCTGGCTCGTCACCTATGCCTCCATCCTCTTCTGGATCACCCGCGCGCCCGGCCCTGCCTTCCGCGCTATCCGCGCTGCTTGGCCGCTCCTCCTCATACCGCTCATAGCCCTCATCTCCCCGCTATGGAGCGTGGACCCCGCGCGCAGCGTTATAGCCGCCACACAGCTTCTCTTCACACTCCTTCTCGCCATCCGCCTCGCCGCCATCCTGCCGCCCCGCGCGGCCTTCACGGCTCTCTTCATCGCGCAGACGGCAGGCATTGCGCTGTCCCTCGCCAACGCGGCCACCGGCGCATTACCCCCGGCTTTTGAGCCGCACGGGCCAATGCTCGGCATCTACGTTCAGAAAAGCTGGATGGGCAAAGCCGCCTTCTGGTGGGCGTTCTCCGCCATCGCCCTCGGAGTCTGGTATCGGTGGAGCGCGGTTGCCCTCACCATCACAGCGCTCGGCATCCTCCTCGCGGTGCGCGCGGAAAGCGTCACCGCCCTTCTCGCATTCTCGTCCATCGGCGTCCTTCTCACGTTCACCGCCACGCGCCGCCTGCCCGCAACGCTCCGCATTGGCTTGCCACTTGCAGCGGTAATCCTCGCCATCAGCCTTACCCTCATCTGGGGGGTCACAGGCGGCAGTTCAGGCGATGTGCTGGCGGCCATGGGCAAATCCAGCACGCTCACCGGGCGCACTGTGCTCTGGCAGATCGGCTATGAGGCATGGGCCGATCACCCGATCCTCGGCACGGGCTATGGTGCCTTCTGGTCCTCCAGCACCTTCGCGTGGGAGGTCGGTTTTGTGCACGCGCATGTCGATGATGGCCTCGCGGGGTTCCACAACGCCTATGTGGAGGCCTTCGTCGCTTTAGGTGTGCTCGGCGGCGGCATATTTTTGGCGCTTGTCACCGTCACATTTCGCCGCCTCATCCGCTGGTATCTCGCAACCCGCAGCACAGAGGCCGCTGTCTGGTCTGCCGCGACACTCGCCATAGCGCTGATGGGCTGCATGGACGATTACTTCTTCCGTCAGCATGCACCCCACCTCATCTTCTTCGCGATGGCGTTCCTCTATTCCGCCCCCGCCCGCTGGCAGCGAGCCGAAGGCCTTGGCAAAACGCTTTAGGCGGCAACCTCACACCTGCCAATCGGCAAAGTCCATTCCCGTCAGCCGCCGGAACCGCGCTGCATCCCCGGCCAACCCTTCGGCGAGCTGACCCGTCAGCCCGGCATCCAGCCCCGGGGCAATACGTCCACGCTCCCGCTGCAAACCAGCCTTCAAGGCGCCGCGCACGCCAGGAGAAAGCGCACGTTTCAGGCCTGCGGCCAGCCGCGTTTCGCGGAACCGAAACAGCCATTCAGGCAGCTGCGCAAGGCTCTCACCGCTGTTCGCGGCCCCCGCCACACCCGGCCACCGATCCTCTACATCCAGATATGCGGCGACGCGCGAAAGGCTGCGCGCCGGCTGCTCGCAAAGCTCCGTGAAATCCAGCACCAGAAGCTGTTCTGCGGGAAAGAGCGCCAGATAGGGTGCCAATTGTGCAGCATAGGAACTGGCCTCAATCAGATGCTGCCAGACGGGCGAGCCAGGCAGATCCTCGGGCACAGGCACATCCTGCCCGCTCAAGGCCGCATGCCGATAATGCGATTGCGCCCTGAGCACCGGATCCCGCGCCACGAAAATCAACTTGCAATGCGGGATCAGCCCGGCAATTCGCCCCGCCACACCGCCAAAGGCCGGGGCCTTGGTGTAGTTGGGCGAAGCCTCACCCAAAAGCCGCGCACTGGCCGGGAACTGCGCTCCATACCAGTCCAGCCCCATCTTCCAGTTCTTCTCCGCAACAAAGAAATCCGTTTCCTTCTCGCGCGACATCCCGATCTCGGGGTGCCGCCGAAGCTGCTCATAAAGCGTCGTCGTGCCTGCCTTCATCGCCCCTATCACAATAAAATCGGGCAAATTGATCTCGTTACTCATGCTGCTGCTTTCTCACTTTTGTTGTTGTTGCAGTCCATCCTGAAAAGCGCGCGCTCAACCACGCTTTCCAGCTCCCCGGCGGCTTGCCGGAAATCTTGGTCAGGCCGCGCCAGCAAGGCCTTGCGGCAGGCCAGAATGTCATCAGGTGAAAGCCTCTGAAGGCACCCGATCAGCGCCTCTGCCGTGGGCTCCGCCAGCGTAAAGCCCAGCCCGCTTGCCGTCACACGCCGCCCCGTTTCCGTACCAGCCACCGCAAGGCTCGGGCAGCCAAACCAGCTCGCCTCATAAATGCGGTTGGGCAAAAGCCAATCCGAATTTGCACCGCCCTGCCAAAGATCCTGCGCCCAAACGAGATCCAGCCCGGCATAGGCCGCTGCCAGCCCTTCGGGATAGGCATAAGCACCACAAAACCGGATGTTTAGCCTTTGCGCCACTGCTTCCGCAAAACCGGGGATCGCATGATCATGCAGGGTCCCATTTACCCGGATCTCCAGCGTATCCGGCAACGCATCGGCGGCCTCCAGAAGCAACGCAAAACTCCGTGGGCACCGAATGGCCCCCACCCAACCAAGCACCAGAGGCTCGCCCGGACGTTCCGCAATAACGTTTCGGCTTTTTGTCAAATCACCTCGAAACGCAAAGCACGTCCGAGGCTTTGCGAGCGGAAGCGCTTTGCGTTGCGACAATAAGTCGAAATGCTTTGGCAAAGGCCGGGGCGGCGGAGGCACATCCAGCGCCAGTTTGTTTTCCAGCAAATGCCACGGCCCGGCATAGCCCTGCCGCGCCACAAAATACTGCGAAATGAACCCGGGCGACGAAACCACCAGCAAGGCCACCCGCGCCAGCGCCCGCCGCTCAACCCAACGCGCCAGCGCACCCAGCCCGCCCCGCGTCATCAGCCCATGCACATCAAGGCATTCATACACCACAGGCACCCTCCGCCCGGCAAAGGCGCGGGCAATCAGCGCCAGCACCACCATATCAAGGTTGCGCGCAATGATCAGATCCACGGTCGCCAGCGCATGCCTTTGCCGCCAAAGCCGGGGCAAGGCCAGCAAGGCAACCGTCAGCCGCCGCCAGAGCCGCTCCTCTACGATCTGCCCAAGTGAGATATGCGGCCAATCCACCTCCGCCGCCCGCTTCTGCATGCCGAGAGAGGCCACCACATGGCCAAGCGCGCGAAAACTGCGGATGCGCCGCCTTTGCGCAATTTCCGAGATGTCAGAGGCGAAAAAGAGGATCCGTACCACGGCTCACACCCCGTAATGCGCGCGTTCGGGCAGCCCAAAACACCCGGCCACCACACCGCAATGCAAAGCCCCCCGCAGCAACCAGAAACGCCAGCGCGGCCCGTCCATCGCATAGGCCCCCATCATCGCTGCGCAGAAGCCTGATTTTGCCAGCGCAAGGAGCATCAGCTCCAGTCGGGCGAAGGGGCCAACTGCCCCGCTCACATGGCTCTGCCCCATGCGGAAGCGCCTGCGTAAAAGCCAGTGCAATGTCAGCCGCTGAGGGGCTACCGGTTCGAAAACCGGGGCATCGGGTGCAGCAGCAAGGCATGCACCAAGCCCCGCAACCTCATAGAAAAACGCAGTGTCTTCGCCACCGGAACGCCCGCGCGAAAGGGCAAAGCGGCACCCTTGCCATTCTGAGCCCTCCCAGCGCAGAAGCGCATTGCAGGTGTGGCCCGTCTTCACGGCTCCATCAATGGCCACAGGTGTGTTGGAATGGTAATCCCCCGCCTGTATCCAGCCCGGCGCATCTTCGGGGTAAACCGCCACCGCAGGGCCAAAAACGGCATCCGCTCGGGCCGCTTGTGCCGCCTCGGTAAGCCGGGCGACCCAATCAGGCGGTGCCACCTCATCATCATCCAGAAACGCGATCCAATCGCCAACAGCCGCCTCCAGCCCCGCATTTCGCGCCAGAGATATGTTGCCCGCAGGCGCATGGATATAGCAGATGCGAAACGGCGCCGCCTTTGCAGCCGCCACTGCAATTTTGCGGGCAGAGGGCACGGTATCATTGTCCACCACGATCACACGCAGCCGCACATCCGCGCTTACCTTCTGCGCCATCAGGCTGTCCAGCGCCGTCCGCAAGGCCGCCCTGCGAAATGTGCAAACAATGATATCCACGGTCCGAGCGGTCATGAAAGCGCATCCTCCCGCCCAGAGGCCGCCCCCGCCCGCCAACCGAAACGCCGCCAAAGCGCCGGTGCTGCCACGCGCAGAAATCCGTAGCCCCAAGCCAGATGAATGGCACCCAGCGCCAGCCCCGCCCACAGCCCCGCACGGCCAAGGCCCACAGCACCCGCCATGCTCGCCAGAGCAAGAGACGCGAGGTAGAGCGCAGGCCATAGCAGCGCCGATGCGAAAAACAGGCTCAACGGAAGTGCCAGCATCAGCCCCAGAAGGTTCAGCACCGGCACCATCTGCCGCAGCCTTGGCCGGATACGATGCTTCAGCACCGTCCGCGCCCGCCCCTGCCCATAGTTGAGATACTGCCGCACAAGCGCCGAAAGCGAAGGGCGCATCACATAATCCAGCCGTATCCCCGCATCGAGCCAGATTTGTCCGCCCGCATCCCGCAGCCGCAAATCAAACTCAGCATCCTCGTTGTGGCTGAAATCAGGGTCATACCCGCCAATCCGTCGGAACCAATCCAGCGAGATCCCGGCATGATGCCCATGATCCACAAAGCCCGAACGTGCGCCCCCCCGATGCGCCGCGCCGCCGGAACCCAGCGGCGTATCGACAATCCACGCCGCGGCCTTCTGAAAGCCATCCGCACCCCAGGCATCCATTGGCACCGCCAGAGCCGCCACATCCCGCGTCTCCAGCGAACTTGCCACCCGCGCAATGTATCCGGGAGGATAGATCGCATGTGCATCACATCGCACCAGTATCCTGTGTTTGGGCTCCGCATGGCGGGCCACAACACCGTTGATCCCAGCCGATTGCAGCTTGGCAGGGTTATGCATCAGCCTCAGGCCAGGGTGAAGGGCCGCAAGCTGCGCGACAATCGCCACCGTGCCGTCCGTGCTGCCGCCATCCGCAACCACAATCGTCGCCCCCTCCGTTTCAGGCCCGATCAGAGAGGCAAGCGTGGCCGCGATATGCGCGGCCTCGTTCAGCGCCGGGATTGCCACCAGCACATGGGAAAGATCAGCAATGCTCTCCACGCTCTCACCGCCCCGTCCGCGTCAGAACGGCCCGCAGCGTCCCGAGCAGGATCCGAAAGTCACGCAGGAGGGTAAGCTCCGAGGAATAGGCCACATCCATGCCCACACGTTCCGCATAGGTCACGTCATTGCGGCCAGAGATCTGCCAGGCGCCGGTTATTCCGGGCCGCAATCCAAGATACGCCCACTGATAACCTGCATATTTCTCCAGCTCAGGCGCTGTTACAGGGCGGGGGCCCACAAGGCTCATCTCGCCCAGCAGCACGTTCAGAAGCTGCGGCAGCTCATCCAGGCTGGTGCGCCGCAGGATACGCCCAACAGGGGTAATGCGCGGGTCGTCCTTCAGCTTGTAATCCCGCGCCCATTGCGCCGCCGCTTCGGGATGTGCTTCAAAATGCGCGGCCAGAGCGGCCTCTGCCTCCGGCACCATGCTGCGCAATTTCCAGCAGGTAAACGGTATGCCATTCCGCCCGATACGCGTGTGGCCAAAGAAGGCAGGCCCGCCGTCGCGGCGCACTATCAGTGCGAAAAGAGCAATCAGTGGAAGGATGAGAGGCAGGGAGATCAGAACACAGAGCCGGTCGATCAGCAGCTTGGCTCCGTCCCGATAAACCTTTGGGCGATATGGTAAAAACGGTAGGCGGATACGCTCCCCGGAGGGGATATGGGAATTGTACAAAGCAAGCTCCTCATCGTCACATCAATCCCCTCACACTCCCGTTGGCCGCATGCTCCCATGCGTCGCGGCCATCTCAATCACCCGGTAGTTAATAAAATTTTAAAAAATTCATCATTGTATTTGAGTTATCGCTTCGGGCCGAAAATCCGGGCGATCCGGGCAGCGGAGGGTGCGCTGCGGATTGGAGTGTTGCGTGGCCTGTTTAGAGTTTCAGCCTTTCTGGAAGGCCCGCCGCCCATGAACCGCATCACACCAGAGCGCAGCCTCCACCAGCCCCTGCACCCCGAGGAAGAGATCGTCGATATCGGCGCATGGCTTCGGATGATCTGGCGCGGCAAGGGGCTGATTGCCCTCTCGGCAATCCTCCTCACAGCACTTGCCGCCAGCCATTCCGCCTTTCTCGCCACGCCCAGCTACAAGGCGCGTGCGGTGGTGATGCTGGAAAGCCGCGAGGAAAAGGTGGTGGATCTGAAAGACGTGATCAGCGGGCTTTCGGGCGATGCCAACGTGATAAACTCGGAGGTGGAGGTGATCCGCGGTCGCGAGCTGATGCGGGAAGTCACAGCCCGCCTCGCCCTTCACGAAGACCCGGAGTTCAACGCTCTCCTCCGCCCGGAAACGGAGCTGGGCGCGATGCTTTCCCGAGCCAAATCGAGCTCAAGGCGCACGCTCGGCCTCCCCGAGAAGGCCCTATCCACGCCCACGGCCGCTCAGGTCGAGGACAGCACAATAGACGCGCTTCTCGACAATCTCACCGTGCACAACGTACCCAACAGCCTCGTCTTCCGGATCATCGCACGCAGCGAAAGCCCGGAAAAGGCCGCGCTCATCGCCAACACCGTTGTCGATGTCTACATAGAGCGTCAGCTGGCAGTGAAATCCAAAGCCACAGAGCAGGCCTCGACATGGCTCCACGGCCGCGTGGCAGACCTCAAGAACGATCTGGCCCGTACAGAAACGCAGGTCATCGATTACCGCGCCACCGCCGATCTGATAGAGCCGCGGGAACTTGCCGTGCTGGAAGATCGTATCCGCAATCTCCGTGCGGAAATCGCACCCCTCTCCGGCACCCCGGAAGAAGCCATCAGCTCCGTAAAGGAGCCTGCACGCGGCACCGTGATCGCCGCTGCACAAATCCCCTCATCACCGGCAGCGGTGGCGGAGTTGCGCCGTCTTCAATCGCAGCTGGAAGCCAATGCCCGCAAGCTCAGCACGCTGGAGCAGATGGAGCGGGAGGCAAGCGCCAGCAGCTTCCTCTATGAAACGTTCCTCGCACGCATGAAGGAAACGGCAGCGCAGCTCGGCATTCAGCGGGCCGATAGCCGCCTTCTCTCCCGCGCCTCCGTGCCCGCCAACCCGGCATCGCCCAACATTCCCCGTATCCTCGCCGTCGCCGCCGTGCTCGGTGCTATGCTCGGCGCGGCTTTTCACATGCTGCGCGAGGCCGGGCAAACGGCTTTCCGCACAGTCCGGGAGCTGGAATTCTTCACCAATCACCGCGTCATGGGCCAAATCCCGGCACTCCGCACACGCAAACTCACCGCAATCCGCAGCTACCTCGCGCGCCGCCCGAATTCCGCGATGGCCGAGGCGCTGCGCAACCTGCGCACTTCGCTCTTTCTCAACGGCCCGGGAACGCCTCCACAGGTCGTCGTCCTCTCCTCCGCTCTGCCCGGAGATGGCAAAACCACGCTCTCCCTCGCCCTCGCGCAGAACATCGCTCAGATGGGCAAGAAAGTGTTGTTGATCGAAGGCGATATCCGCCGTGGCCAGGTCAGCCGCCATTTCGGCAAGCGCGCAGCACGCGGGCTGCTCGCGGTGCTTTCCGGCAAGGCCAGGCTTGAAGATGTTGTCTTCCACTCTCGCGCCATTGGGGCGGATGTCCTCTTCGGCGAACGCTCTGCCGTCAATTCATCCGATCTCTTTTCAGGCCCGCATTTCGACGAGATGCTGAAAGAGGCGCGCAGCCTCTACGACGTCATTATTCTCGATACGCCCCCCGTCCTCATCGTGCCCGATGCCCGTATCATCGCGCAGGCCGCCGATGCCACGCTTTTCCTTGTCAAATGGAACACCACCACCCAGCATCAGGTGGAGGAAGCGCTCCATATGTTCGAGACTGTCCACGTGCCCATCACCGGCCTTGTGCTGAATCAGATCAGCCTCTCCGGCATGCGCCGCTACGGCGTGGCAGGCGGTCTTGGCACATACCGGGCGCTTGGGCGAAAATACTATCAGGTGTAGTCAGGCGAAGCGAACCATCGGACCCTGCCTCCAGAACGTCTCGCTCCTAACCCAAGGAGCTTACGGCCAAGGGCGCCACAGGTCTCGGCAATAAGGACTGTGGAGGAAAGACAATTGCGGCCCACAGTTCAGGCCTTACCTGCGCATATCAGTTCCGGCTCGTCAGCAACCTGAGCCCTGCCAAGGCAAAGAACGTGCCCAAAGCAGCCTGGATATACCGCCGTGCCCGCCCGTAAATACGCACCATAATCGGCGTGGAAAACGCCACAGCGTACATAAGATGGATACCCACCGACAGTATGAACGTGCCCAGCACGATCACCGCTCCCACCCAGAGGGGTGCGCCCTGTTGCAGGCCCAGCGAGATAATCGCGATCCAGGCCAGCGCCGCCTTCGGGTTCGTCATCTGAATGGTGTAACCGCGCATCGCATAGCCCATCGGGGTCCGCCTGCCGCCAGCCAGCTCCCGCGCCTCGATATCATGCGCAGAGGCTGCAGACTTGAAGGATTTCCAGGCAAGCCACAGCAGATAAAGCCCTCCGAAAATCTTGATCACCACCAGCACCGAGGCATAAGCTGCCAAAAGCGCCGAAAGCCCCACCACCGTCAGCACTGCCCATGTAAAGGAACCGGTCGCAACCCCCATTGCCAGCGCCATACCGGAGCCGCGCCCCACACTCATAGACGTGCCAATCACAGCCAGTATGTTCGGCCCCGGGCTTGCGATGGCCAGAAGAAAGGCGGAATAGGCGAGCAGGATGCCTGGCAGGTATGTGAGAAATTCATCCATGGCATTCACTCCCGGCGCAATCAGTTTGTTCTCTTAATGTTCTCAATTTTCCGGAAAAAGTCAAGATACAAAGTCCGCACTGGCCAGGTAACGGATACCTTTACCTTGCAGGTTACCAAATCCGTTACCTCACCAAAAAATCGCGCTCAAAGCCCTTGGACACGGGAAATTTGCACTCCCAAACCGGTACCGAAACCATACCAAACCCAGCTTTCGTTCAGGCCCTGCTTGCGGTTTCCTCCGCAATCACCGCCCGGCTCTTTCGCGCGCGTTCCGTGGCCGATTTCAGCTGCCCGCACGCCGCCATAATATCCTCACCCCGCGGGGTGCGCACGGGGCTGGCATAGCCCGCCGCATTCACGATATCGGCAAAAGCCTCGATCCGCTCAGGGTCGGAGCGTTCATAGGGTGCGCCGGGCCAAGGATTAAACGGTATCAGGTTGATTTTGCTTGGAATTCCAGCGATCAGCTTTACCAGCCGCCGCGCATCCGCGTCACTGTCATTCACGCCCTTCAGCATCACGTATTCAAACGTGATCCGCTCAGAATTGGAGAGGCGCGGATAGTCCCGACACGCCTGCAGAAGTTCCTCAATATTCCATTTTTTATTAATGGGAACCAATGTGTTACGCACATCATCCGTTGTTGCATGGAACGAAATGGCCAGCATGCAGCCAATCTCCTCACCCGTCCGCGCAATCTCCGGTACCACCCCGGAAGTGGAAAGCGTAATCCGCCGCCGCGAAAGAGAGATGCCCTCACCATCCATCGCGATCAGCATGGCATCCCGCACGTTGTCGGTGTTGTAAAGTGGCTCTCCCATGCCCATCAGAACAATGTTTGATATCAATCTCTTATCGCCCGGATCACGGCCCCATTCCGCCAAGTCGTCGCGCGCCACAAGGATCTGCCCCACGATCTCCGCGGCCGTCAGGTTGCGCACCAGTTTCTGCGTTCCCGTATGGCAGAAAGAGCATGTCAGCGTGCAGCCCACCTGGCTCGAAATGCAGAGCGTCCCCCGATCCGTCTCGGGGATGTAGACCGCTTCCACTTCATGCCCGCCAGCTATGCGCAGAAGGTATTTCCGCGTGCCATCCTCGCTGATCTGCCGGGTCACGATCTCCGGCCGCCGGATCTCAAAGCCGTCTTCCAGCTTGGCCCGTATATCCTTGGAAAGATTGGTCATTTCCGCGAAGTCATGCACACCTTTCTGGTAGAGCCACCCCCAGATCTGCCCAACCCGCATGCGTATTTGCTTCGGTGGTACACCCAAATCCGCCAGCGCTTCCCCAAGCTGTTCCCGCGTCATTCCCACAAGGTTCGGCAAGCCCCCGAGATCCTTCCGGGGGATCGTCAGCACGTCCTGCGTAATCGGTGTCGTCACACTCATCTCTGATCCTTCGCGCCAAGCCTCGCAAGGGTAGGCTCCTGAAATTTTCCCAAGCGTGATATCAAACTCGAAAACCTTTGTAACGCCCGCAAAAGCTGCGTACTTGCATCTGAAACGGAGACTTTTCAGAGTTGAAAGCAGCAAGGCAATCTTGTTACCGTTTGCGGGCAACAATAGCAATTCACAAGGAACCGCCATTCAATGAAGTATGTTCTGGTTCTCCCACTACTCACCATATCCGCTTGCACGATCACAACCGGCGACGCTACGGAAAGCCGGTTCGCCACGCCAACGGCAAGCGGAAACTTCTCGGGATTTGAGGCGGGCCAAAGCAATGGCGGCAGCGATGCAGACGGCGCCGGCAACGGATATGCCTATCGCGCTGGCGCCGCCTCTTCGAGCAATACCGGCTTCCTTGCAGTTGCCGGCATGCTTCCCGGAACAGATGTTGGAGCGGAAGTCACAACCGGTGGATCGGTAGACTATTCAGGCACTTACGAGTATGCGGGCGTGACAAATATCCAGAGAAACAATAACGTCATAGGCGATGTGGTGGCCACGGGAACGGCGATCACAGGCGGCGGGGCAACAACACTGCGTGCTGATTTCGGAGCAGGCACCCTGAGGGATGTGTCCGGTGGTCTTGAAGTGAACGGCACGATTTCGGGTGCCGATATCGGCGGCACTGCGCGGGTGAATGGCACCGCAACAACCACGACGCTGGATGGCCTGATCGGAACAAATCTTGGTGTCGGTGTCTTCCACGGATCAACGAGCAGCGAAGTTATTTCCGGCGGCTTTCTCGTGGTCCCTGTGCCATAGAGCCGGAATTCAGCCTTTGAAAGCCAAAATTGCACTTTTTCTCAGCGCCTTTTCAAAGGGATGAGGTTCCGAAAGATAAGCCGACTGCTGTTTCTTGCCTTCACCATGGCTACATGCACGTCAGCACTTCCTTCCAACGCTGATCCGGTTGCTGAGAACGCCGTAAAGGCAAAATCAATGGCCCTTTTCGAGGCGGGCGCTAGCGCAAAGGAACGCGGTGATTACTCGACAGCGATAGCATATTTCAAGGAGGCGCTTGCCGTAGACCTTTCGTTCGGAGATGCCGAACGGGAACTAGCTCATACACTTCTTCTGGACGGTCAGTTTTCTGCGTCCGAAACACTATTCAAGAGGCTTCTCTTAGAGGATCCAAACCGCGCCAACCACCCGGGATATAAGCGTTTTCTCAGCATCATAGCAGCGAACAAACCCTTCGGATGGAGCGGGTCTTTCGCCCTCGTTCCCTCAACCAACGTCAATCGCGGTTCCGGAGAGGAGACCCTTGGAGGCCTCATCGGGGTGATCCCGGAAGAGTCCCGTGCGGACAGTGGCATTGGCGTTCAGGCAGGTCTTTCTGCCTACTACAAGTTCAGACCTGACGCCGCCACCCGCATAACGCTCAACACCTCCGTTCAAGGTACGAAGTACGACAATACGAGCTACGATCGCCTCTCAGTCACGCTGCGCCCTGTGCTGGAACGGGTAACCTCCATTGGCAAATTCACCGTCTCACCCTTTGTGAGCCGCACCTTTCGGACGGACGACCAAGATCTTACCCGCTTTGGCATCTCTGCAGGGTTTGAACGCCCTCTGGGAAACAGGACAACGCTCGGCCTTACCGCAAGCCATGAGTCGCGCAACTATTTGAAGAGCGAGCCTTCGGACGGCACGTTCTTTGATGCAACCGCCATACTCAGCTACAGAATTGCGTCAAACGTAAAAGCCCAAGGGGGCGTTCGGTTTGAGCGGAGCCTGACGGAAGAAGCCTACCTTGCCTACAATGGATACGGCATGATCGCCGGATTGGATAACCGTTGGCACTCGGGCGTTACAACAAGCGTTTCGGCCATAGCTGGCGTACGGAATTTCGATGCGGATTTCCCACTCATTCTCGTAACAGACCCTTTCCCGCGAGAAGACAAGTATTACCGACTCAGCATCTCGGGCCGATACGACAAGTTTCGCCCATTCGGCTTTGAACCAATTGCCTCCTGCAGCTACCTGCGCAACCTCTCGAACATCGCGCTTTACGACTACCGCGTGACAGAGTGCGGGCTGTCTTTCTCGCGCTCTTTCTAAGGAAAGGCAATCAGTTACAAAGCCGTTCCGCTTCCTGCAGTGCCGCCGTAAACCCAAGAAGAGAGAAGGTATCCTTTGTGGTCGTACCCCGGCCGGAGACAGCTGTAACCACAGCGTTTGTACCGCGACGCATTGCTGCAATAAGGGCGGCATCGCGCTCGGGCGTCGCGGGCCATGCCCACTCCCCACTGTCGCCAGAGCCCACATTCATCACATGCTGATCAGAGCCGATGGCGACATCCACCACGCTACCGTCGCGGAAAGGGTAGCCACCCGTATAGCTAACTTCTTTGTTTACGCCCGCATCTGGCCGGATGGTCACGAACAGGCGCACTTCACCACGCCGTACGGAAACCGTGTTTCCCCCCCGCTCCGCCGTCGTGGAGACAGGTGGCGATACGATATAGCATTCCTTGGGATCGGAAGGGTTGAACACACTCCAATCCTTGTAAGCCGCCACGCGTTCATTGCTTTGCGCTCCGGCCATACCGGCCAGCCCGATTGCAAGGATCGCCAGAGGCGCGAAAAGACGTTTCATCTACTGTTCTCCACCGTTAGGTCATCGGCTCTTCAAAGGCCGGTTCACTTGCCTGTAGCGCCTTTTTATTCGATCTTGCACCGGTCAGACCAGCCTTTAACGCAGAATTTATGGCCTACCCGCGTTTTTTTCACGACATGTCATAAACTCTCGCTATGTGAAGAACGCAAAGAACAAGGAATCCAGTGGCCCAAATGGGTGATCTCTCGAATCATGACGATGCAGAACTCCTCGCTTTGATAGCGGAGCAGGACCGACAAGCATTCGCCGCTCTCTTCGAGCGTTATGCCGGGCGTGTTAAGGCGTTCCTCATGTCTGGAGGTGCGGCCGCAGAGGATGCGGATGAGGTAGCGCAGGAAGTGATGGTGACGGTCTGGCGGAAATCCGCGATGTTTGATCCGGCGAAGGCTGCCGCCTCTACCTGGATCTTCGCTATCGCAAGAAATCGCCGTATCGACATGTTCCGCCGAAAATCGCGGCCAGCACCTGATCCGGAAGACCCGCTGTTCCAGCCTGATCCGGAACCGGGCGGTCTGGAGGAGCTTTCGGCCCGGGAGTTGCAGGAGCAGATGCGGATCGGCATTGCCCAGCTTTCAGAAGAACAGCAGGTGATCTTGCGGGCAGCCTTCTATGATGGGCTGACGCATGGTGAGATTGCTGTGAAGTTCACCCTTCCGCTTGGAACCGTAAAGTCCCGTATTCGCTTGTCTTTCAAACACTTGCGCGGCATCTTGGGCGAGGATGTTCTGGAGGCCTTTCGTGATGAGTAGCGCACCTGTTTTGGCCGAGATGTGGCGCGGCAAGATCCTTGAAAGCGTGCATCGCGGCCATGCTGTGATTGCAACACCGGAAGGACAGATAGTGGAGGCATGGGGGAATCCGGAGCGCATCACTTATCCCCGTTCGTCTGCCAAAATGCTCCAGGCTCTGCCGTTAATCGAAAGTGGCGCAGCCAAGGCACATGGCCTCACTTCGGTGCATCTCGCACTTGCCTGCGCTTCGCATCAAGGCGCTGCAATCCATACGAAACCGGTGGCCGAATGGTTGAAGGCCCTTGGTCTCGGTAAAGCGGATCTGCGATGCGGCCCTCAGGTGCCTGACGATACACCTGCGCGCCATGCGTTGCGCGCAGCAGGGGAGGCGCCCTGCCAAATCCACAATAATTGCTCTGGCAAACACACTGGCTTTCTAACTCTTGCTCAGCACCTCGGCGCTGGCCCGGAGTACGTGGAGCCAGATCATCCGGTGCAGTTGGCGGTGCGCGATACTTTTGAGGAAATGACCGGGGAGACAAGTGCAGGCTTCGGAATAGACGGCTGCTCTGCGCCGAATTTCGCCTGTTCACTGCGAGGTTTGGCCTTTGCAATGGCCCGGATGGCTGCCGCTGATACACTGAAAGGTACGCGGGCCGAGGCAGCCACCCGTCTGACAGAAGCCATGATAGCGCACCCTCTGCTGGTGGCCGGTGAAGGCCGCGCCTGCTCTGAGCTGATGGCCGCATGCGGTGGTCAGGTAGCCATCAAAACCGGTGCCGAGGGAGTTTTTGTGGCAATCCTGCCGGAAAGACGTCTTGGCATAGCCCTTAAGATTGAAGACGGCGCGACCCGCGCCTCGGAAGCTGCCATGGCCGCTATTCTGGTCAGGCTCGGCATGTTGGAGGCGTCTCACCTAGCGGCACAACGCCGCCTCAACGCACAGGTGCGCAACCGCCGCAACCTCCTCACCGGCCACACTCGGGCCGCCGATGCTCTCTTGGTATTGTGAACGCATACAGCAACCGTTTGATCCATATCCACGCGGGTCTTCCCAAAACGGGCACGACCGCGCTGCAAAGCTTTCTGAAGCTTAACAAAGCGCGTCTGGCTGCCGCAGGATTGCACCTGCCCCAAACGGGCTACGAAGACGCCCGCGGCAACCATCATGCTCTGGCGCAAGGGCTTGGCAGCTACAACCCATTGGAACGCAAAGGCATGGTGCGGGCAGTAGCTAAGGAACTGGAAGTTCTACAAAGGGGCGAAGTCCTGATCTCCTCCGAATTTGCCTATCTGATGACCCGTTACGCCAAGGGCGCCTCAGGTTTCAGGTCTCTGAAATCAAGAGGCTTCACCCTGAAGTTCTATCTCTTCGTCCGCCCTCAACCCGATCTCGCCGTTTCCTCACACGCTGAGTTTCTGAGGAATATGGTTCTCCCTCAGCCCTTCGATCGGTATCTGGAACGCAATTTTCCGAAACTGGGAGGCGATTTCAATGAAGCCTTGGATCGGCTGGAGGCCATATCGCCCGGCAATGTCACGGTACTCCCTTTCTCGAAACCTGCCCGCCAGCGCGGCATCTGGTGGGATCTTCTCTCCGCCATGGGCTACAGCCTGCCGGATCAGGAGCAAACGACTTTCAACCGCCCCGGCATGGCGAACTTGTCGATGAATGGTATCGCCACGGCCGCCCTATTCGACTCGCTGCAAAAGATCGATGCGGCCCGTAGCATTCGCCGCTGGAGCCGCCGCCGCCGTCTGCGCGAGGTTCTTTTGCGCACGACGGAGGGCATGAAGGGCGCTGGGATGCCTTACAACCCACTCACCGCTGATGCGCGAAGGAGGCTTTGGCAGGCGTCTGAAGCGCAGAACGAAGCTCTGGCGCAAAAGCATTGGGGTCAGGAGTGGAACGAAGTCTTTGCAACTGAAAAGGCCGCTGATAAGCCCTATTTCGTGTTCGATGCGTCCGGGGTAGAGGCCGGATCTTCGGAACTGGCAGAATACCATGCGCATTGCTCCACTGTCATGAGCGCCCTCCTTTCCAAAATCGAACGTCTGGGAGCCAACTCCCGTTGGAAACCTCGCAGCATTCTCGGCTACCCGCTCGACTATGCGGGAGATCAGATACTCCGCGCCATAGTACTTGGCCGTTAAGCGTGCTTGCCCCCCCGCCTTGCCGGGAGTATGAACGCGCCATGACAGCATTTTTTGACATAGATGACAGGTCTCGCCTGCCCTGGCGTTTTTTTGGGGCGGAGCGTGTGCGAAGGGCGCGGAGATAGTTTCCGCGCTGCCGCCATCCTGTTCCCCGACATCAGCACGCGAGAAAACACATGTCCCCTAAAACGCTCTACGACAAAATCTGGGATGCCCATCTGGTTCATGAAGAATCCGACGGCACCTCTCTCCTCTATATTGATCGCCACCTCGTCCATGAGGTGACAAGCCCGCAGGCCTTTGAGGGCCTGCGGATGACAGGCCGCACCGTGCGTGCGCCTGAAAAGACAACCGCCGTGCCAGATCACAACGTTCCCACCTCGCTTGATCGTGCGAAGGGGATCGAAGATGAGATGAGCCGTATACAGGTGGAAGCGCTTCGCCAGAACGCAAAGGATTTTGGCGTGGAGATGTACGACGTTGACGATATTCGTCAGGGTATCGTGCACATTATCGGCCCCGAACAGGGGCTGACACAGCCTGGCATGACGATTGTGTGCGGCGACAGCCACACAGCCACCCATGGTGCTTTTGGTGCCCTGGCGCACGGGATCGGCACATCCGAGGTGGAGCACGTGCTCGCCACGCAAACGCTGATCCAGAAGAAATCCAAGAACATGAAGGTCGAGGTAAATGGCCAGCTTGCACCGGGTGTGACGGCGAAGGACATTACCCTTTCCGTGATCGGCAAAACCGGCACCGCAGGCGGCACCGGCTATGTGATTGAATACATGGGCGAGGCAATCCGCACGCTCTCCATGGAAGGCCGGATGACGGTGTGCAACATGGCCATTGAGGGTGGTGCCCGCGCTGGCCTGATTGCACCCGACGAGAAAACTTTTGCGTATGTCAAAGGACGACCTCACGCCCCGAAAGCTGGCAATTGGGAGCTGGCGCTCGCTTACTGGAAAACACTCTTCACAGATAAGGGCGCGCATTTCGATGCAGAGGTGATCCTTGATGCGGCCGAGATCGCACCTGTGGTGACGTGGGGCACGAGCCCCGAGGATGTACTGCCGATCACCGGCACCGTTCCCGCGCCAGAAGACTTTGAAGGGGGCAAGGTCGAAGCCGCCCGCCGCAGCCTCGACTACATGGGGCTGACGCCAGGGCAAAAGCTTTCGGAGGTTGAGATCGACACTGTCTTCATCGGCTCCTGCACCAATGGTAGGATCGAGGATTTGCGCGAAGTCGCAAAGATCATGGAAGGTAGAAAGGTCAAAGACGGGCTCCGCGCAATGATCGTACCGGGCTCAGGCCTTGTGCGGGCACAGGCGGAAGAAGAAGGGATTGCTCAGATCCTTCAGGAAGCCGGTTTCGATTGGCGTATGGCCGGTTGCTCCATGTGCCTCGGCATGAACCCGGATCAGCTGGCCCCGGGCGAACGCTGTGCGAGCACGTCCAACCGTAACTTCGAAGGGCGTCAAGGCCGCGGCGGGCGCACGCATCTCCTCAGCCCCGGTATGGCTGCAGCGGCGGCCATCACGGGCAGGCTTACGGATGTGAGGGAGATCGTCTGATGGAAAAGTTCACCAAAATCGAGGGCGTGGCAGCCCCGCTGCCGATGGTCAATGTCGACACTGACATGATCATCCCCAAGCAGTTCCTGAAGACCATCAAGCGCACCGGACTTGGAGCCAATCTGTTCGACGAGATGCGCTTCAATCAGGACGGAACGGAGATCGAGAGTTTTGTTCTGAACCAGCCCGCCTATCGGAACGCACAAGTTCTGGTTGCAGGGGATAACTTCGGATGTGGATCATCACGCGAGCATGCGCCTTGGGCACTGTTGGATTTTGGCATCAGGGTTGTCATTGCGCCCTCATTTGCCGACATCTTTTTCAACAATTGCTTCAAAAACGGTATCTTACCGATCATATTGCCACAAGAAGATGTGGACAAGTTGATGGACGATGCCCAACGTGGCGCCAATGCAGTGCTCACGGTTGATCTGGAAACCCAGACCATTCAGGGGCCAGATGGCGGATCAATTTCATTTGAAGTTGATCCGTTCAAGAAGGAATGCTTGCTCGGCGGGCTCGACGATATCGGGCTGACGCTGAAAAACGAAACCAAGATTGGCGCATTTGAGGCCGAGTATGCTTCCCGCGCGCCATGGCTATAGATCAGGCTCACTTTTGAGTCTTCGAATTGAGGGAGAGAGGCCGTGTTTGCACGATTGATCGGTGCTCTTATAAGAGCTGGCCTTGTGATTGTCGTTATTGCCTCTCCCTCGCTTCTATTACCCGATGTAAGCCTTGCCAGTCAGGAGATTTCGCTGATCCTAGGGGGCGTAATCGCGGCTTTCACACTCTTTGAGTATGCTTCCACGCATCCCGGTTTGATCGATTTCCGATTTGCTCCGCCATACAACAGGATCCGCTTTCTGGCATTTGCAGTCCAAATCTTTTCGCTTGTTTTCCTTTGCAGGGCGTTGGAAGGAGAGGACAGCTTCTCCTCCAGTCTCATAGCCCTTTCAGACCAGATGATCGAATGGCTGAGCTTTCCGCTCTCTCCGGTAAACGTAGCTGCAGACATGATTGCAGCAGGCGAAGACCCTACACTCGCGCTTCTTTTGTCACGCGCAGCTGCCCTCAGCTTCTTTGTAACGTTCTGCTCGCTTGCATTTTTTGCGGTATTCCTGTGGCTGTTCAGATGGCCGGTCGGGCGGCGCGATTTCAACCTTTGGGTGAACCTGCCCACATTCGAGCCGGGATATGGCCGCGATGTTGAGCGCAGACTGAACCGGGACGGGCTGATCAATCTTCTTTCAGGTGTGGTATTTCTCTACATCCTGCCCGTTCTGCTCTCCCGCACCTCAGGTTGGTTCGATCCATCAGTACTCAACAACTACCAGCCACTTGTATGGGGCGTCACTCTCTGGGCGTTCATCTCAGGCTCGTTGGTAATTCGGGGCGCCGCTATCCTGAAGGTAGCGCTTCTTGTCCGGCGGTCCCGCGGGGCGTGAGGGCGCTTTGGCTCAGCATGAGCCTTTGGTCTTTTGCAGGAATTGCCGCCGGTGACAGCCTGCGGATAGCAACTTTCAATGCATCCCTTACGCGCGATGCACCAGGTATTCTGGTGAGAGACCTTATGGCTGAGAAGGGGGATCCACAGATAGCTGCTGTTATTTCTGTTATTCAGAAAGTGCGCCCGGATATCATCCTGATCAACGAAATCGATTACGACGCGGATGGTGTGGCGCTTGGCCTCTTTGTTGACGCACTAGGAAAGGGTGGTGCACCAATAGACTACCCACACACCTTCCTTGCTCCCACCAATACGGGTGAACCGAGTGGCGTCGATCTTACCGGCGATGGAAGGCGAAACGGCCCAGGCGATGCCTATGGCTATGGCCGGTTTCCCGGCCAATATGGAATGGCTCTTCTCTCGCGCTATCCGATAGATCAAGCGGCTTCTTCTACATTCCAAAACTTGCTTTGGCGCGATTTTCCAGATGCAATACTGCCCATAAAGGAGGATGGCTCACCCTTTCCGTCCGTACAGGCCCACGCCACTGCACGTCTGTCCTCCAAATCCCATTGGGATGTACTGATCGAAACGCCAGAGGGGCAACTGCGCATCTTCGCGTCGCACCCCACACCTCCAGTCTTCGACGGCCCGGAGGATTTCAACGGAAAGCGAAATCATGATGAGATCCGTTTTTGGGAAGAATATCTTCAAGGTACGCCTCTTTCATCTGACAATGGATTGCGCGTTTATGATGGAACGCCCTTCGTTATACTCGGTGATCTCAATGCAGATCCCAAAGACGGCGATGGCCGGGTAGAAGCGCTGGCGTCTCTTTTAGCACACCCTTTGGTACACGATCCAAGTCCCAGGAGCCTTGGTGCTGTGGCAGCTGGAGAAGCGCAAGGGGGTGCTAACACACTCCATAATGGCGACCCTGCGCTTGATACAGCAGATTGGAACGATGAACGCGGCCCTGGAAATTTGCGTGTCGACTATGCATTGCCTTCACAAAGCTTCCGCGTAACTGACGCAGGCGTTTACTGGCCAGCCCCGGGCGATACCGATTATGCCTTGCTTGAGGCGTCAGACCATCGCCTGGTCTGGGTAGACGTCGAGCTACCTGATACTTGAAAAGGCTCAGGTAAGGCATTCTGGAGAACTTGCGCTAAAGGCGTTTGCTCCAGTTGCCCTATGAATTTGGAAACACCATCTTCCAGTTGATGTGGAGTATCCCAAAGATAGCGCATCTCTACCAGTTCCGCCCAATCACGCTTTAACGGTCCAAGCAGCCGCAATGCCCACCATGGAAATCGTACCATCCGGATGGATCGGCCGGTAACTGCCTCAATTCCGGCACGCAATTCTTCGCCGGTCAGCGTCTGCCCCTCAAAAGGCACATCGAGATATTGCGGCAAGCGCTCACGCGCCTCGGCAAGCGCCACAGCAGCGATCGCCAGATCGGGAAGGTAAGCCCAAGCATGCGGAACCCTGGTGTCGCCCGGATACGTGAGGCGCCTCTTTGCCAGATTTTTCACAATCACCATGTCAAACCAGTTTCCGGAAGCGCGCGTATCTATGAAATCTCCGGCCCGCAGCAGGATCGTACGCACGCCTTCAGCGCTTTCGTAGGCAGCCTCCATTTCCCGTCGTATCTGCCCTTTTCGATCCTTTGCCAGATGCGCTGAGCTGGCCGTCAAGATCGGCGGCATCTCCGGGCCATAAACGTATACATTTCCCGGGATCATAACGGTTGCACCAGACGCACGTGCAGCATGGATCACGGCTTCCGTCAGGCGGGGAACGGTTTCCGCCCATTTTGCATAGGCCACGTTGACGCCATTCACGATCAGCTGTTTACCTTGTGCCGCATCAACCAACGCATTTTGATCGAGACAATCGCATGCGAGAACGTCTGCGCCGCAAAGATCAAAACCCAGTGCGCCATCGCGCGTTGCGGTGGTAACGTTCCATCCTGCTCTTACAAATGCCTCTGACACCGCTCTGCCAAATCGCCCCTTTGCGCCAATAACCAATACAGATTGTGCCATTTCCGTCTCCTGTAAAACTGATCTACAAAACAGATTTCACATTCACCAAAGTATATAAATTGCCGAAAAATATCTATCTGCTATAAAATTTTGCATGGCACATCCAGATTGGCTTCTTATCCGTTCGTTCCGCATAGTGGCAATTGAAGGTTCGCTTTCGGCAGCCGCCCGCCGCCTCGGCCTCACGCAGCCAACCGTAGGCCGCCATATTCAGCAACTTGAAGCGCTGATTAATGAGCCACTCTTTACCCGCCATTCTCGCGGACTCTCTCTTACACGAGCAGGCGTCGCACTTCTTGAACCAGCTGATGAAATGGCGGCCGCTGCCCACCGCTTTGCTCAAGCAGCCGACGGTCAGTCAGACGCTCTCGCCGGGACAGTGCGGATAACAACATCTGAAGTGCTGGCCCATTACCATATGCCGGAGATCATTCGGAACATCCGGCAGACAGCCCCAAAAGTCGAAATAGAGTTGAACGCAACGGACAGCTCAGAAAACCTGCTGTTCGGTGAAGCCGATATTGCTGTTCGCATGTTCCGGCCAGAGCAAGTCGATCTGATAACGCGTCATGTTGGCGATATATCCTTGGGGATATATGCGTCAAAGAGCTATTTGGCGAATTTTGGGGACCCTGAGAGGTTCCCCGATACCGCAGGTCACACTTTTATTGGTTATGATCGATCAGACCTCATCCTAAAAGGTATGAAGGCATTGGGGCTGAGTGCGTCGCGCGACGATTTCTCTATCCGCTGCGACAGCCAAACCGCCTACTGGCAGCTCGTGGCGTCAGGCTGCGGAATTGGGATCGGTCAGTGCTCAGTTGCCGCGCAGTTTCCGGACATCGTGCGCATATTGCAGAGCTTTGCAATCCCGCCACTGCCCGTATGGCTTGCAACATCCCGCCAGATCCACAATTCCGCACGTCTCCGGCACGTTTCTGACCATCTTTTCAACAGTCTGAAGCGGATCGTCGAGGCCTTCCCTGCCACAGGTTGACGCTTAAGGCCCCGCGAGATACCGCATAGCCATCAGTCAATTAATCGGAGGTTCCGCGTGACCAATTCATCCATCCTCATACTTGCCGGAGACGGTATCGGGCCCGAAGTTATGACCGAAGTACACAAAGTTATAGACTGGATGAGCAGTGCGCGCGGAATAACTTTCGATGTTTCAGAAGATCTTGTGGGCGGAGCTGCATACGATGCGCATGGCACGCCACTGCACGATGATACTATGGAACGCGCACAAAGCGCGGATGCTGTTTTGCTTGGCGCTGTAGGTGGACCAAAATACGACGATCTCGATTTTTCCGTAAAGCCCGAGCGGGGCCTGCTCCGTCTCCGCAAAGAGATGGATCTCTACGCCAACCTACGGCCTGCCCAATGCTTTGATGCCCTGGCCGATTTCTCGTCGCTCAAGAAGGACGTCGTGGCAGGTCTCGACATCATGATCGTGCGGGAACTGACATCCGGTATCTACTTCGGCGAACCGCGCGGGATCATCACCGAAGGGAACGAGCGGATCGGGATCAACACGCAGCGATATACAGAATCAGAGATTGCCCGGGTCGCCCGTTCCGCATTTGAACTCGCCCGAAAGCGCGGCAACAAGGTCTGCTCAATGGAGAAGGCGAATGTGATGGAATCTGGTGTGCTCTGGCGGCAAGTTGTAAACGAAGTGCATGCTGCTGAGTATTCTGATGTTGAGCTTTCTCACATGTACGCGGATGCTGGGGCCATGCAGCTTTGTCGCTGGCCCAAACAGTTCGATGTAATTGTAACGGACAATCTCTTTGGCGATCTTCTGTCCGATGCGGCCGCCATGCTCACTGGCTCGCTCGGAATGCTGCCCTCTGCCTCGCTTGGCGCACCAATGGCCAATGGCCGTCCAAAAGCGCTTTATGAGCCGGTCCATGGCTCAGCACCGGATATCGCAGGCCAAGGCAAGGCGAATCCAATCGCTTGTATTCTCTCTTTCGCGATGGCCCTCCGCTATTCCTTCGATCTGGGTGACGAAGCGGATCGCGTGGAAGCTGCCGTTGAAAAAGTGTTGGCGGATGGTCTTCGTACAGCAGATTTGATCGGCGCCGAGGGGCAAAGCCCCATTTCCACAGCCGAGATGGGTGAAGCGATTGTCGCAGCATTGGATGCCAGTCTCTGACTGGCGCTGACAGTGCTTATCCGGATCGCGCGGCATAGCTGAGCGATCTTAGCGCCAGATTAACTTCTCTGGGGCAATCAGGCGAAGAGCTTTGGAAGCGTTTCTCTTGAGGATAAAATGGCAAATATCGATCAACCGACGTCTGGAACTGTCTTTTCTGATATTAAATCCGCTGTCGGCCCCATGCGCTCTACAGTGTTCGAAGTTCTCGCACTTCTCATGAGCCGGACTTCCGAAGGTAGCGCGGAAGAGGGTCCCGGGCGGATCGAGGGGCTTCTTATAACAATGGATGAAGCCCGCGATATGCTTTCCGAGGGAGCTGAAGCGAAACTAGCAACAATCGGCCGCAAGATGCCCGGTAACCTTCAGTCCGCACGCTCCGACGCCCTCCAATCTTTAGCAGATATCAAGAATAGGCTTAAGACCGCTGTTTCTGAGAGGGAGGGCGGCAGAGATGCCCACGAGAATTATCGCTCTCTTTTGGACCAGACACAGCAAAAATTGCGTCCAAGCATCGATGCGTTTTTGAATTCACTCGCCGAGCATTTTGAAGATGAAACAAAGCGCAGCGCGGCAGATGACAGGGATCTGATCAAGTCCGCGATGCAGGAAATCGACAACATCTCGATGTCAATCAATCTGATCTCGCTGAACGCGTCTGTAGAAGCTGCCCGTGCGGGGGAAGCAGGACGCGGCTTTGCGGTGATTGCCGCTGAAATTCAGTCTCTCAGCTCTGATTCCAAGAAGGCCGTAGATTCGATTCGCCAAAGACTAGCATGATATCTCTTGCCAGCCCCAGCACTCTGGCTTAAACGCAGAAGCCGTGTCGGAGTGTAGCGCAGCCTGGTAGCGCACCTGCTTCGGGAGCAGGGGGGCGGAGGTTCAAATCCTCTCACTCCGACCAATTCCGTTTCAAAAGTGACGCCGATCTCAAGCTGACCGTTCAGGCAGTACACCAACTAAGACTGGGAGATGGCGGACAGTATAGTTTAGCCTTCAACCCGAGATATCCACTATCGCCTTGAAAGCTTTGATTTCAGGCATCTATAGATAATACATTTTTACGGCGAGACCCTTTAGAATTCGCGGGGACTGGGAGCTGCGATTTCTGGCGGTCTGCTCAGGAAGACCTGAACAATCTTACCGAGGGAAGCCAGACCAGAGTTGGTGACATAGATCAAGTCCCCGTCACGAACCACGAATTTATCCGCAACAAAACGGTTCTTGGCCTTTGTCAGATCAATTCGGTAGACGATCGGCCCACCCTGCGGCGCCGCAGCTGCCAATTCTCCGCCCTGTTGCTCCACTTCACTCGTTCCAACAGCGCGCATTACAAACACAGATCTTGGGTTTGCCCTTGCATCAGAAAGTCCACCAGCGCGCCCCAATGCTTCATTCAGGTTCAATTCACCCGGTGTAAACGGGAACTCGCCAGGTGTTGTTACCGCACCATCCGCAATAAAGCTGGCAGGATTGTGGGTGACGTACACCGTATCACCTGGACGCAGCGACACGTTATCTTTCGGATTATTTACAATAGATCCCATCATCTGCGATGCAGTTTTCCCATCACGAATAAGGGTCAGCCGCGTCTCTCCGGGCTTCTTGGAAGGTCCACCAGCAGCAGCGATTGCATCCAAGACCTTTTCACTTCTGGAGGTCAGCGGAAAAATGGCACCTGCTTCGACATCGCCTTGTACAGCATAGGTATCCGCGTCCTTCTGGGTAATCACAACGTTCACGAAAGGATTGACCGTACTCGTCCGCAGTTTCTCAGTAATCAGGCGTTGCGCAGCCGAGACAGAATTGTTGCCCACCCGAAGACGTCCAACAAACGGCAGGGTGACGTTACCGGACTGATCGACGATATATCGCCCAATCGGCAGAGTAGAGCTCTCGGTAGCCGAGAAGAGCCCGCCTTCGCCAGTATCAAAGATCGTTACCTCAATTTCATCACCCGCCCGGATGATACCGGGCTGGTAGGCTGGGCCGGAGAACACATCCGAGAGAGAACCAAGGGGCAACGGCTCGATCTTGGCAACCGTTTCTTCCGTCAGCTGGATAAGCGGAATGCCCGCTTCTTTGGTCGATCGAAAAACAGCGGCCGTTGATGGCCCATCGCGCGGGACGCAGGCGCTGAGCAAAAGGATTGCCGCGAAGGCAACGATTACAGCGCGCATGAAAATCTCCTGTAAAATAACTGCTCTTTTCTATCCTGCATGGAGAAGCTTGCTTGGTTAATCAATTGTTCATCTCGGAAACAAACACAGAAATTGCAGTTATGTTGCCCGGAGAACCCGCAATCAATGCGCCTTCCACCAACGCACGAGCGGCCGCTTCAGGCGTATCGGCACCAGTTAAGTCATCAATCATATCCTCTTCAGCAAGCGCATCACTCAAACCTGATGTGCATACCAAAAACCGATCGCCAGCAAGGATCTGGCCGAGGGCAGAATCGGGCGTGCGATTAGCCTGATTGCCAAGCGCCCGGGAAATAGCTGTCGGCATACTTGGATCCGTATGATCTCGTGTGAGTTGCTGCAAGATACCATCCCGCAAAAGATAGCTCCTCGCATTTCCCACCCACAAAACAGCATAGAGGCGGTCCTGAAGCAAAAGCACCGTTGCAGCAGCTGTGATAGGCTGTCCCGTCGGCATACCGCGTGCATGTAAAAGCGCGTGAGCAGTACCCAGCTTAGCCTTGGTGTCTGCGACAAGCCCATTCATAGAGAAAGGGTTTTGCGCCTCGGACAGCGTTGAGGCTACGATTTGCGAGGCCTGCGCAACGCCCGGACCCGATTGGAGAGCGCCCACAACGCCAAAGAGCTGCCTGTCTTCGTTGATCGCAAAGGCTTCGCAATACTGGCCAGAATGTGTTCCCTGATGGTGGGCGGCCCCGGCATACCACTCAAGGCGCGATGCCATGGGCTCATCCATATCATTCGTCTCTGTTGTCGGTTCTTTCAACAGGTCCTCAGCATCAGCAGGCAGTTCTTGCACTAGCAAACAATGAAAATAGCGTGGACGGATCAGCCCATCGGTCATAAACGCCATATCAGGCAACTCACCCTGCTCAGAATTCGTCCACCAGAGTGCTTTTTCTGCTCGAGCAGTGCCATCCGCTTCGCTTGTCGGTGAAAGCGAAAGCGCCGGAAGGGCTGCCACTTCCTGATCAAAATGGGGAAGGTTGAAATCCACCTCCAGCGTGGCGCGTGCCAGATCCTCTGCCGCATCAAACCAAGGATCTCCGAACACATCCGAGACCACAGGATTGGAGCTAGCCGATAATTGCGATACCAAAACCAGCGGGAAGTACCGACCAACCCGATCAACGCTCGGCATTATCAGCCCCACAACTCCATTCACCCCACAAACGCCGGGCGCAAACGCAAAACGCCATATCGGCGTCACAAGAAAAGCATCAAGCCACCGGCTGCCCAGATGCGTTTTGCTGTCTTGGATAGACTTCTGGAGCCAAAGGTCCAATTGCTCGACAAAGTCTCTTTCCAGCCGATTGGTTACAAAATCCCCGTGGGAAGGCACCTTGCCGTAGTAGCCCACCCTCGCATCCCCCGTGAAACCCTGCTTGTTCATCTCGCCAGTCTTTCCATAGCTCAAAGGTCCGGTGGGCAGCTGAATGCGTCGATTGCCTCAAGCTGGAAAGGGTTGTTTACAGAGTTTGTGGTGACCGTGAAAACCGCCGTATGACCCGTGGAGCCAAGTGTCACTTTGAACGTGTTTTCAGATATTGTCTCTGAACGGCCTGTATCGATTAGTCTGAAAGGAGACCACACACCTTTCGTGGTGAGGGATTCATTAAAGTCGCCTGGGCGGATAAGAAGGCGGCTCTCCTGCAGAGTGTCTTCTCCCGGCCAGATCAGGCTCCGTGGCGTCACATTTTCGAAGCCGTGTAGCGACCTTTGACCATTCACCAGTACGATCGAGGAAATTGCGTTTTCGCTCATCTGTTCTAGTTTGAAATCCAGAGTGACCTTGGGCCGCGCTGACCCGGATGGGAAGAATGCATCCCGGATTTGAGCCGCGCGTTGGAATTGAGCCAGTGAGCGCGTGCTTTCACCAGTTGTACCAAGCCCGCCCTTCCAAGCCCAATTTTCCTGACCAACGTCTACAAAATCAGCAAGATTCTCATCAAAAAACGTGTTGAAAAGACCGTCCGGGCCGAAGATGCGAGTGAAATCACCCATCGTGACATCAGTGCTGCTTCCGGGATCAAATGGATATCGGCCTTCGATCGCACGCCTGCACTCCTGCGCCCCGTTGGCTGCCCAGATCTCACTCACCGACTGACGCGCGCTGAGAACAGCAACCCTCGCTACGTTGGAAGATAGACCCACAACCCACTGATCAACTGGAGATGGCATGCGCCGACCTGCCGAGAGCAGTTCCTCGTTCACTTCCGTCAGCCGGCTTTGCGCTGAGAAGACTTCTGAGACGCGCGCATCGCTGGCTGACGCTCTGAAAAGCTGTTGGTATACTTGGTCCAGCAAGGGCTGTAGAGCTGCAATATCGCTGATTTCCTCTGAATCTTCCGGTGACGAAAGCACCTCCCGAAGGGTGCCAAAGGGATCAGGTGCAGCCAATGGATCAATCGGCAGTGTCGTGTCGGCAAGATTCTCCGCACCCAAGGGATTGTCAATCGCCACACCAGTGAGATGAGTAGCTTTTGTGATCGCTACGGCCATACGCTCTATCGGGCGGGCATCTGACGCAATCACCGTCATCAGATCCGCAGCCGCAGCAATGCTTTCCTGCGGCGCGATTCTGAGGTCTGATGTTAGGTTCTGCCACTTCTCTCCGAAATCGGAAAAGTAGAGCTGCGCAGCATCCTGAGCGATAGTTGTTGGTGTTATATTTGAACGCGCGTCTGGCCCCTGCACCCATTGCTCACCCGCCGCTTTTTCCGCCAACTCACGAAGCCTTGGCAGCACGACACTCTGATATCCTCGGTGTGTATAGAGCCCAGGGATACCGTCTCTCAGGCTCGCGCCGGACGCACGTGTGAAGGTTTGTGCCGCCGCAGGGCCGAGTGTTGTTGATGCGCGCCATTCTGGCAACGCCACAGCGTCGGTATGTTCACGCAGCATCGTGTAGGCCCGGAGCGCTGGTTGAAGATCTCTGATTAGTTTGCGTGTTTCCGCTACTAGATAAGTATCAATCTCCATTTGAGCGACATCCCGGCTGGAAACCAGAACACTTACATGCTGCATGAGATCGTCTCGCGCTCCCTGACGTCTGGCACCCGGGTAGAGCTCTTCCAATCGAGCGGAAAAGTAGCTCTGAGCCTCTTCTGGATCGATCAGCCCTTCCTGACCAGAGAGGGAAAGGTATAGCTTCAGCGCATTGAAAAGCGGGTTTGGCTCGGCATCTTCCACCCGCATATCGTTCTGCAACACAACCAGAAGTCGCGGCAGCAAAAGTCCATTCAAGGCGTTCTCATAGGAACGCTGGTGCCGGTCCTCTACCTTCGGCGCTTGATCAAAGCCAAATCCACGAAGCTTCTCCTCTCGGAAGCTATCCGCCGCGGAAGACAATGTATTGAGAGCAGGCAAGATCCGCAGAAAATCGGCATCTCTTACTTCCCGAACAGAAATCCCGGCTGCCAGTGGCTGGTACTCTTCCAATGCCTCATTTGTTGCTGCAATTGCCCTGTCGTTGTTGAAAAAGGAAATGCCCCAACCGCCCGCCAACGCCAGAGAGAGCGCTACAACACTTGTGTAAGCAAGGCTGCGTGCAACACGTTGGCGACGTGTCAGACGCCGATCCTGCGTGACCAAAGCGGCTTCTCGGAAAACCGTTTCACCAAGGAGCCGGGTCAGAAAATAACTCCGGTTCATTGTTGCCGCGAGTGGTCGGGCGGAAACAGCTTCCTCCTGCGTCGCAGAGGCGAGATATACCCCCCGGATCAGGGGGGCAGCAACATAAGCGGTTCCAGAAGAGATTTCTTCGATAATCTCGCGTAGGCTCTCACGGAGAGCCGCAACTTGGGCTGGGAAACGGAAGATGTTGCCACGCCTGTCCAAATCAGGCTCCTGCTGCAAACGTTCCAACAGGATCCCGTTCAGCCTATCGAGCAATGCGTCAAACTCACGTTCAAACACTTCCGGCAAAGCAGTATGGTCTCGGCTCTCTTCCAGCGCAAAGGTCATGCCCCAGACTTGCTCACGCTCCGACTTTCCAAGGCCATCAAAGAATTGCATAAATCCCACAAGGCGATCCGCCTTAGTAAGCACAAGATAGACGGGAATGCGTGCTTTCAGCCCCTCCTCCAGTTCTGAGAGGCGTTGACGTATGGCCCGTGTTTCCCTCAGCCGGTCCTCAGGGCTTTGAGTGAGAAGATCCGTCAGGCTGAAAGTGATCAGAACTCCATTAATAGGTTGCGACGGGCGATGCTGGCGAAGAAGCTTGAGAAACCCAAGCCAGCCAGCCTTGTCCCGTTCCTGATAGCTTTCCTGTGTGGTGTAGCGGCCGGCCGTGTCGATCATGATGGCCTGATCCGTGAACCACCAGTTGCAGTTTCGCGTACCACCGACGCCTTTCAGTGGCTCTACTCCCATCGCATCGCCAAGCGGGAACTTAAGACCAGAGTTCAGCAACAACGTGGTTTTGCCTGCTCCAGGTGCGCCAATTAAAATATACCATGGAAATTCGTAAGCAAAGCCGAAGCGGCGCTTTACGGTCTTCTTCAGAAGCTTCATCGCTTCCTTCAAGCGCTCGCGAAGTTGCGCAACTTCTTCTGCGGACTCGCGGCCTGCGCGCGCCTCCGGGCTTTCCGCCACATCCTCGATCATCGACTTGTCGCGACGACGGGCGCGGATGAGTGAGATGAGGCTCCAGATCAGCCATAACGTGAGAATGACGCCAATGATGATCAGCCGGACGCGTGCGGGCTCCAACGGGCGATCGTCACCCCAAGGAACCTTCGGCCCGTAAAACCAGATCAGCGCACAAACTGCGCCAAGCCAGATCAGGGAGAGGAAGCGTTTTCCGAGGATCCCAGCATAGCTGCCGACATGGGAACGAAGCTGTGTAAAAAGGGAAAGGGGGTTCATTCTGCAGCCTCCGTCGCCACACCGCCTCTATTCAGCAACTCGGCCGAAACACGAACGCCCGCGCCTTTCACAAGTATCTCGGTGCGGCGGTTCGCCTCCCTTCCTTCAGATGTCTCGTTTGTCGCAATAGGCCGTAGTTCCGCTTCGCCGCGCACATCAATCCGTTCAGCACCAATGTAAGGTTCGATAATCGCGTTCACGGCCTCGGCCCGCGCTGTGGAAAGGTGCCAGTTGGAAGGGTAGCGTGTGCCGCTGGTGGAACTACTGTCGGTATGTCCATAAATAACAATGTCAAAGTCTTCCGCCAACAATGCCTGACCGATCCGGTCAAATATATCGACAAACTGAGGCTCGATGCTGGCGCTGCCGGACGCGAAAGCACCGTTGTTCGCAATGCGCACCAATACGGCCTCTCCATCTCGGTAAAGTCTGACAAGGCCTTCATCTACCTCGGGCTGGAGAAAGGAAACGAAGGTATCTATCGGTGAAGGTCCCGGCGGCTCTTCCGGCTCCGGCAAAGACGCTGGTTCCGGCTCGGGTTCCTCGGAAACAACCTCATACTGCTCTTCACCAATCACCACTTCCGGCTCGGGTGGCGGGGCTATGAAGAGAGAGGGTGTGTCACCTGGCGGTAAACCTGCCAGAGTTTGCAGAGTCGCATCGGATGAACGATTTAACAGAGTTGTCAGGCCCGCGTAACCAAGCGCAAACACAAGAACCAATGCACCGACAACGCCCCAGAGAAGTCGTGCTGGGCGTACTGGCTTGTGACGTGCATCTACACCCTGCCATTTAGGCGAAAGGTCCCGCTCAAAGGCTCCGAACTGCATTCTCAAGGTGCGGTAAAGCCCATCCCGGATCTGGGCCAGTTCCAACGCTCCCCGAGGGGAAATGCGTGTGCGCCCCTCAAACCCGAGTGACAGGCAAAGATAGATCAGAAGCAGGATATCCCGATTGGCCCCGGCATTACGCTGAAAATGGGTGAGCAACTCAAACACCTTGTCGCCGCCAGTCACATCCATGTGGAAAGAAGCGACAAGGCCGCTGCCACCCCAGTCTGCGCCCCATGCACTATTGCGCGCAATATCATCAAGCGTCGCACATACGCAGTAGTGCGCAGCGCGCGCTTGCTCCGGTACAATGCCAGCGCGGGCAAGCTTCTGCTCATAGACCCTAAGCGCCGCTGTCACATCAGCCTTCAAAGCCCTCACTTCTGGCGGCGACAGCATTGTTTTCAGAGTATGGCCGAGATTGAGGAGAGGGGCGGCTTCTGCCACGAGCAGCGGAATATCCGCACCCCGCATTCGAAAAGAGCCCAGCATTTCATCCACTGGCAGCAGAATGGGCGCAACCTTGTTCGGTGCTGGAGCAACTGGCACGGTTGGCTCTGGAGAAACGGGCGGAGGTGCCTCTGGTTCAGGTGTGCGTTTCTTGCCGGGTGTCGGCAAAATTATGCGAGGTTCGCCTTTCAAAGGGTCCGACGTCATGACCGTATTGCCCACAGTTCAATTTCGAGGCCCGGCAGATCGGCGGCAATGTGAACAGCGAGTGTGGCGCTTTCGGCCACCTGGTCCCACATCTTGTCCCCCGTCTCCAGTTCAAAATATACCGTGCCACGACGATAGGGCAACTGTCGCGGCACAACTGGAAGGGCTTTCACACCGATTCCAGGCAACGCAACGTTAACAAGCTCTGCAATTCTATCGACCGAGCCAATCTTGATCTGTGGCGGCACTCCGCGGCGGATCGCTTCCTCCGCCATATCTGCCCGAATGGCGAGCACAAAGGATGGCGCATCGAGCAAGCTGCGATCGGAGATACTGGCCACCCGTACTCCATGGCGTCGTTCTTCAAGCGGAATCGGCACAGCAGACCGATCCAGAACGGTGGAGAGAAACTGTCGTAGTTCCGCTATAACAGGCGCGAAAGTTTCCGCTGGCTCGTCATGGCGATAGTCGGGAAAAGATGTTGCTCGTTTTCTGTCGGAGGCAAAAGTTGCAAGCTCCCCTGCAAGCGCCGTGAACGTTCGGTAGACAAGTTCCGGATGGATTTGCCCTGCCTGACCAGCCAGATGGGCCAGCAATGGATCGACGCGGTTCAGCGCTTGAAGCATCAGATAATCACCCACCTCCGCTGTGCCGCGCACAGAAGGATCACCAATACGATTCGCTATTGCATCGGCACGGTGGCGCACCAAGCCTAGTATCTCGATGAGAAATCCGGAGATCTGCGGGGCAGCGGCAGCGGAAAGACTGGTGGGAATGAATGCCTCGTCCAAAATTACAGCCCTGTCTGGTCGAACCTCCACAATACGTGCAACGCGCAGAAGCTCGAACCCGGCCAGTTCGTCAGTCGATAGCTTGAGAGAGAGCTGAAGCCTTCCCACGGCAATCTCGGCACTGAACGCATTACCCGCGACGCTGTCCTCGGCCTCAAACCTGTCTGTGAAATGACGCGTTATTGCCTCCGTTCCCTCAGCGCGGAATTCGGCGAGGCCAGGCCGTTGTGCGGGAAGAGCGAGAAATACATCTACACTCTGCACACCCTCGGCAAGATCAATATGGGGAGGTAAATCGGCCTGGTCGGGCGCCGTGAAAGCACTTCCGTCTGGAAAAAGGCCCGTTGCGCCTGTCAAGGCAAACCGACCAATCGTGAGGGCCGCAGTATCCACATTCAGCTCTGTCAGCCCCCAGGGATAGGCGACCAACGGGCGGAGGCTTTGTTTGACCAAGTGCTCCGCCCAGCGATCCGCTTGTTGGAAGTGTTGCACCCGCAGGAACATACCTTCTGTCCAAGCAACGCGGTTCTCTGTCTTCACGTCAAACGCTCCTTCGTATCAACACGGGGGCTCATTCTGGCGTAGGTTTCGGCAAATTCTTCCGTGGAAAAGCGGGGCGGTGTAGCTTCGATCCAAGTTGTACAATATCCATCCCAATACTGTGCTTTCGGCAGAAGGGCCAGACCGCCCTTGGCCTTGGCTTCTGTTATGATCGCATCGGGCGAAAGAGCATTTCTATGCATTTCGAGATGCGCACTCAACGCCTGTGCCATCGCCACTTGGTGCTCTATCAAACGGGCAAATTGTGCTGCTACACGCGCCTCGGTGAGATAGCTCTCACCGGAAAGAAGTGTTCCAGCATCCGTACGCTTGAAATCTGCCTGCTCGCTTCTCGAAGGCGGGAGGCCAAATTCCCGATGGAATGCTGCAAAACCATCCTCCAATGCCGAGAGGCCCTTCGCGGCGGCAGCTAAGGCGCCACCGGCACTCTCCATGAGTTTCATCGGATCTGCTGAACGAAACTCGTCTTCCACTCCAGCGGCCCGCAAAAAGGCCCGAAACGCTTTTCCTGCATCCGCAGAAGCTGCCGCCTTCTCGGATTGTTGTTCGCCAATCTTTACGACCGTATCCGGCGCCGCCGCATGTTCGCTCGCGCTGCTGGTGGCATTCCAATCATCTGGCAACAGTTTTGGCCCCGGTGTCGGTGCGGCGGCAATGCCATCAAGTGGTGTCCGAGTGCGGGAAATATCGTCTACGCCAGATAAGATACCCTCACTTGCAAGGCCTGGGAGAATGCTGCCTGCACTCTCGCCTGCAGGTGTTACATCAGAAAGAATAGAGGATATTGTAGGGGCTTCAGAAAGAGTGGCATCCACAAACTGCCCACTCTCGTAAGAGACCATCGCACGGATCACACTGCCACCAATTGTCAGCTGTGCCCCATGCCCAAGCCGCGTTTCAATATTCGAATCAAGTGGATGACCTTCTAGTAGTACCGTTCCACTTGCGCGCAGAAAAAATCCATCCGACGCCCGGGAAATCGTCACCTGTCCGCTTTGACTTCCCTGTTCGGGTGGTAGAACCCAATCAGAGAAGCTATCCGTTCCCACACGGAACGGGCTGATCCGAATCTCGCGACGCGCACCAGCTTGACGGCCATTGATTAGTTCCAGTGTCAGGTTCATGCGTCAGCCCCTACGCTCGACCGGATTATAGCATCGCCACTGTGATCCCTTATTGGCTCGGATTTGGCCCACATATTCCACCCAAGTCGCGCCTGTGGGCCAAGCCCGCCTATCTGGCAGTCTGGCACATCATCGCGATGCAGAATGATTTGGATATCAAAATCAAGCACTGGTCCAATATACAGACGAATCAAACCCTGTAACTCCAACAGACGAGGTTGCCCCGGTTCGAGTGTCGCAAAATCGGGTTGGCGGATCGGACCCACAGCAACCCTGATTTTGCCGCCAAGATCCGATGTCTTGGCTCCGGCCATTGTGGTTTGCCCCAGAATAGCCCTGGCCCCGACACGGGTCTGCTCTGCCTCCGGAACATCCATCCAACGTTGTTGAAACTGCTGAATTTCCACCGGAAGTTCCAAAAATGTGGAAAGAACAGCGCGCAGTCCTTCAGCGCTCCTTGTTTTGTTGGAGAGCAAGCCAGCAAAGCGCAACAGCCTGTCCGATTTCGAGCCGACATGCTGCGAAATGCCATCCGTTCCCAACCCGATTATAGAGTGAAGAACATTCACCAGACGGCCCGTCGCGCCGGAAGACCATTGGAGAAGGCCGGCAAGTCTGTATTTTTCAGATGCTTCTATCAAAAGCACAGTCAACCGCGCAGCAAATAAATCGAGAAAACGTGCCAGACCACGTTGCCTTTGCTTGTTCGATTGCGCAGCAATCTCTGTGTAAGCCGAAGGCAGAGGTGATGCCGGGCCAACAAGTCCCGCAAGGTGAGCCGTTATCCTGATTTCTGTATCAAGCTCCTCAACCCGACTGACTGGTACCGGTCGTAGAGCAGAAGTAGGCTCTGAGACAATTTCCAGAAACTTGCCCCGTTCGGTCGCTGTTGCTTCGGCAAGCCGCAGCGCAGTTGTCACATCGAAATCCTGTGGTCGTGCGGTCAAATGTTGAAAGGTTCCCTCCCTCATAGGAACACACCTTCGCCAGCTCGCGCAGACCACCGCGCCAAAAGGTCCGGCGCACCGGACATCTGGGCGCTGAGACGTGTGTAGGTGTTGAGAGTGGTATAGGCGCCGAGGAAGCGATCAAGGACTGTAGCAAACACATAAGCCTCAGCCGGCACAATCAGATCCGGATCGAAAGTGATGTGAATGTCCAGGCCACTCACCATGCTGTCGCCCACCCGCGCGACGCCTTGCGTACCTACGACCTCGGAAACCGAGTCGATCATCTGATCGATTTCTTGACTGGATTGCATATTGTAGAGCTTCAGAATGCCTCGCAATACATCCGCCCCACCTTGTGAAACCGAAAGATGGTTGAGTGTGAGGTGGGACAAAAGCCGCCAGCTTCGTTCATCATTGTCGCTCTGCCACTGGGTAGGGGTCATTGGCTCAAGGCATTTTACTGAACCTACCAAATCGGATTGGGTAGTGGCAAAAAGGCGAGGAGCACCGCCACCAAAGGGCAGCTTTGAGGGCAAATCACCATTGAAAGCGCGGACGTCAGCACCCGCGACAATGTTGTCGTGCCCCTTCGGTCGACGGATATGATCAACAAAGGCGAGCCGTGTTGTATAGGTACGCGTCCCTTGGTCCGAAGGACGGTGCAACTGCCAGTGCAGTGTGTCCGCATCAGGACTACTCTGACTTTCAAAAAACGGGCGTGCCTTCAGTTTTTGACCGCTGTTGTGCGTAAGGCTGACCTCTTTGATTGAGTGGATCATCTGGGTCTTCGGGCGGCGCGCATTAGCCCTAATTGGGTACTCAGTGCGCGTTGCATCAAGCAGAATTGGTTCTGCCCGCGCATCGAACAGGTTGATCACTGGTGTCGCAAATAAGATCAACGCAGTTGGCACTGCCGCAATCTCAGCCTTGGTTGGACTGCGGTTGAAATAGAAATAGAGGTCAACCCGATCAGAGCCTCTTGGCGTACCGATTTCAACATCAAAGAACCGAAACTTCTGAGGCAACGCAAAGAACTCGGTCAGTATCCGATATGAGGGAAAGGCACTTCTCGGATACGGCAGCATCGCTTCGTTTCTTGCAAAACCCACGGGCTTTACACATGTGGCAGGCATTATGTGGGGCGATGCATCATTAGAATGCTCGGCCACAGCCACGCCCATGCAAGCGTTATGGATCAGCTCAAAAAGGCCGGCCGCCTGTGGCGCTGACGCCTGAATGTAAAACCGCAGCCGATCAGTCTTCAAATCGGAAAGAACAGTCTTCCCCCGCGGCCTAATTGTTATTCGCAAGCATCCCGCCGGGCTTTGACCAGGAAAGGCAGGAGCATCCAGCGGTCGCACCATTGCTTCGGTCGAAACGATCTCGATTGGCGCAAGCGTCACATCCTGCGTCGTTCGAAATCTGCAAACATCATCCCCGACCGCTTCGGAAGATATCTCGGTTCCTCGAGGAACGATCTGTGCACCATCCAGTCCGGGAACCGGCTCTAACGCGACTACGGACATAGCGGGAAGGGGCGCAAGGTAATGAGGGTAAAGTGTTTCCAACAATGAATCCGAAAGCTCGGGAAAACTGTCATCCAGCTTCTGGCGAATGCGGGCGGTGGAGAACGCAAACGCCTGTATAAGCCGCTCCACATGCGGATCATCCGAGGTATCGCGCGAAAGCCGAAGGCGGCCCGCAATTTTCGGATAAGCTTGCGCAAAACGGGCCGCTCGGCCTCTTAAGGCCGTCAATTCCTCATTATAGAATTCGAGGAAGCGATTAGCCACGTCCGGCCTCCTGCACAGAAAAACGTTGCGTAACCGGATCAAGGCGCGTTTCGTAGTTAAGTTCAGGCATACCTTCCTGCAATCGATATACAGCACGAATTTGAAGGCGAAGTGTCCGTTGTGCAGAACTTGCTGCATCCCTGATCGTCACGCGTAGCTCATCCAGGCGCGGCTCATAAATTTGGATCCGGTTTTCCAAGTCCTGCGCCAAAGCCGCCCTCTGGGTGTCGGTCACGAGGCTAGAGCCAAAAAAGCCCGGCACCCCGAAAGTAAGCAGCGATCCCTCCAGACCGTCCAACGACTTCGGCGGAGTGACCGGACGGCACCTTGTATTCAGCAGTATTTCCAGATCCCGCCGCAGCCCCTCCCGGATATCAGCAATTTGTTCGCCCCGCGTTCTAGGTGGATCCGCTTCAAGATCAGCATCCCGATCTACCAGGCGGTCCAACAGGGAAAGCGCCAAGGTTCCGGAAGCCAGTTCTTTACGTGGGTCAGCCATCGGCCGCAGGGAACCTAATCTCTTCGGCATCATGGATGCCTTTCATCTCATCATTCACCAGATACCCTCTTTGACCGGTGCCGAGCACCGTTCCGCCGGGGCCATCATTCCACTCCGTTTTGTGAGCAAGACGGTGTGAAGCATCCTCCGAGCCAAGATAAACAGCTGGAACCAAAATCTCAGCTTCCGCTCCATCCGCAAGCAGAAGGGAGGCGCGGCGGAACGCGAGATCGCGGATACTTTCTCTTTGCTTGAAGCGAATTGCTGATATCCGCTCGAAATCGACCCACAGATAGTTCCCACCAGAACTGATCACCTCCAGTGCGTGCGGCAGAGCATCATTGAGATCGCGCAGATCTTCAACCGGTTCACCGTTCCAAATGGCCGGACGATGGTCCCGCGCAGCTTCAAGTGCAGCAAGCGCGTTCTCACATTCTGCCGCATCTCCAGCTCTTATCGCGAGATTAAGCTTTATGGCCAATCCATCGCACTCCGAAGGTCCGCCCGGAAAGTCGGGCAATGCGCCATCACTCGCCCAAGCCTCGCGCGTAAACATTCCCCTCAGGTGTTGGCGCAAGACGCCGAGCCCAACCGCCAGATCCGGCGCTGCGTCAGCTGCAAGTCGGGCATGCGTCTCTGCCCGCTCGTAGGCACCTGCAACAATCAGCAAATCCACCAAGGCTAACCGCGTGGAGACACTACGCGGCGAAGTCTTTACTGCTGCACCTGCTACTGTGATCGCCTCGCTAAGCTCCGCACTGTCGATCAATTGGCTGAGTACGTTCATCCCACGGCCTCTCTCAGTTCGGTGGCATCGGCCACAAGGTGAAACGATGTCGAAACATCATCAAGTTGGAAATGCGGCTGTAGATGAACACGGCATCCATAGGCCCCGGGTCGCCCCGGAAGCGCGGAAACCGCCACATCAGCATGTCGGAGTGGATACTCTGCCTTAAGGCGCTGAGACGCATCATCGTTGCCGATTGTGTACTGCAAGAGCCACCCATTCAGTCGACGCTCCAAGGAAGGAGCATCCGCAATGGAGCCGATCTCATCTCTCATAATAACTTTCAGGTAGTGAGCAAACCGCGCGGCACATAGTACGTACTGCAACATTGCAGTTATACGGGCGTTCTGACTGGCCTGCGCATCGGAAAAACTCTTTGGCCTATGCAGGGACTGGTTAGAGTTAAATACTAGGGCAGGCATCAGATACGGTGTAGATATCGGTATCAAACCCAGTTCAGCCATTGCCTGCTCCTGGCCGCTGGTCAAACGCACTTCTATCGGTGGCTGATGGAACAACTCGTTGGTGTCCATTCCATAGTCCAGTGGTGTGAAGCTTGAAACCAGCCCTCCGCCAGTATCGTCCTGGCGTGCGCCACGGCTTTCGGCGAACCAGCCACTTTCGATAAACTGATTTATCGCAGTCGCGGCATAGGCAAATGCTCCATTTATCCATAAAGGTTTGTCTTGATCTTCTCTATGTACGAAGCCGTCTGCGCGATAGCTACTCTCCAAGTGTGTTGGCTGGCGAAGCATCATCCTCGGAGCAACCAGCCCTATAAAGCGCGCGTCTTCACGATCGCGAAGGGAAGACCAGCGGATACCATCAGCCCCTTCAAACGCACCACGCATATCGAAGACCTGATCCAGTTCCCCGAAAGCATCCAATCCCAGGGCATCCGGAGCGAGGCCTGCCACGAAGGGGCAAAAGGCAGCAGCCGCAATTTCGGCGATCTGGCGTAAAGTATCGACTTGATCACCACGCTCTGGATCCACCCTATGGCTTACAGCGTAGTCACCGATCAAAAGCCCAAAAGGCTCTCCACCTGGCATCCCAAATTCTTGACTGTAAACCAACTCAAAAACATGGCTTTGGTCAAAATCGATTGTTCGAGCAAGGTTTCGAGAAAGCTGCTGCCAGCTCACGTCCAAAAGCCGCAGTTTCACTGAGCGGTCGGGGCCGATGCTCTCGATGAGCGCATATATACCCCGCCAACGGGCCTCCATTTCCTGAAATCGTGGCGCATTGCGGATTGCATTCACTTGGCGCGACAGAAGTACATCTAATCCCGCAATCAGAGCTTCTGCCATCGCCATCGGGTCGAGCCTGCTGTCTAACACCGGTCGTTCCAACGGATCCGCCACGCCTGTCCGCGTCGGGCGGTCTGGCGCTACGGTCTCTGACATAAAGCTTAGCCCTTTTCAGGAATCCGAGCGACCATGCGGAGCGATGTTGTGAGTTCCTCCATCTGGAGCCATGGGCGAAGCCACGCGACGGCGTTGTAGCTACCAGGCTTGCCTGGAACCTCTTCCACCTTCACTCGGGCATCGCGCAAAGGATACTTGGCACGCATTTCCGGCCCGGCATCGTCGTTGGAGTTCACATAGTTGCCGATCCATCGATTCAACCACTCCTCGCAATCCTCACGTTCCATGAAAGAGCCGATCTTGTCGCGCCCGATAACCTTGAGGTAGTGGGCGAACCGAGATGTAGCCATTATATAGGGTAGACGCGCCGAAATTGCTGCATTCTCTGTTGCCTCTGGAGTATCGTATTTCGTCGGCTTGTGCGTTGTCTGCGCTCCGAAGAACACAGCATAATCTGTGTTCTTGTAGTAACAAAGCGGCAGGAAGCCCATGTTGCCGAGTTCTGAGTCGCGCCGATCAGTGATCGCCACTTCGGTTGGGCACTTGATATCCGTATCGCCATCATCGGTTGAGAAAAGATGCATGGGCAGGCTATCCACCTTACCCCCGTTCTCAGCTCCGCGAATGGCCGTGCACCAACCCGACTCCTGAAAGGCATTCGTAAGGCGTGTGCCCATCACATAGGAGGCATTCATCCAACAATAGTTGTTGTGCGGGATCTGGTCGCCATCAAAAGATGCGGCTTCATCGTATTTGAAAGCTTCGATAGTCCGTGTTTTTGGGCCGTAGGGCACGCGCGCCAAAACGCGAGGCATAGTAAGCGTCACGAAACGGCTGTCATCGCTTTCCCGGAAAGCTCGCCATTTTGCGTACTCCGAGCTGTCAAAAATCTTCGAAAGATCGCGCGGCTTGGAAAGCTCTGTATAGTCGTCGAACCCAAAGAGCTTGGGGCTGGCAGCGGAAATAAACGGTGCGAAAGCAGCTGCCGATACCGAACTGAGATTTTCCAGAAGTTCAACATCTTCAAACGTGTTCTCAAACTCATAATCACCAATCAGAGCACCAATCGGCTCACCGCCGGCAGTGCCAAACTCGTTTTCATAGATGGATTTGAACAGGCGGCTCTGATCGAACTCCATTGCTTTCAGCAGATCCTTGGAAAGCTCAGCCTTGCTGGCATTCAACACACGCACCTTGAGATTTGAACTCGTGTTGGAATTTTTCAGAAGAAAATTCAGCCCCCGCCACGAGCCTTCCAGTTTGGAGAACTTTTCACTCTGCATGATCACAGCAAGCTGACGTGAGATCTTATCGTCAATCGCGTCAATCGCCTTGGACAGCGTAATTGTGAGGTTTCGATTGAACGTCACCGTCCCTTCCATCGCCTCATCGGTTAGCGTGCGCAACAAATCGGCTGTGCGGTCTGGATCCGTTTGTTTGGTCACGCCGATCACTTGATCCAGCAGACTGGTCTCTGTGGCAGTCGATGTATTTTCTGCGTCCCTTTGAGTGGAGGTGTTCATGGGTCAGCTCTCCTTCTCTGTTTTGGACTGAAGATCATCGGCCAGCCCTTTCAGCGCATCACTATCCTGCAGGATCTTCTCCAACAGCAGTTCAAGGTCCTCGGAACGATCCGCCTTGCTCATCAAATCTCGCAGTTCATTGCGGGCTTCCAACAGCTTCTTCAGCGCGGGTACCTGCTCAACCACGGCAGCAGGATCAAAATCATCAAGCTTTGAGAAGGCCAGATCTACGCGCATCTCAGAGCCATTCTCCTCAAGAGTGTTCTCAACACGCATTTTGAGGCCCGGCTTCATCTGCTCCATTACGCGATCAAAATTGTCGATATCGACTTGAACAAACTTTCTGTCCCCAAAGGGCCTTGGCTCTTCCGTGGGATCCCCAGAAAAATCACCCATAACACCGACAACGAAGGGCAGTTCCTTCTCGATCATGGCACCTTCGGTTTCCACTTCATATTTGATGTGGACCCGCGGCTTACGGACCTTATCGAGTTTGTCATGTACGCTCGCCATCAGCATTTCCCTTTTCAACTGTCGGCCTAAAGCACTCAAATCTTTAGAAAGCGCGCCTTGGGCATTAGCAAAATAGTAATACAAGCCTGCTGCGCCCGCGCAAGCCTTGAATCCGCCACATTTGTGACAGCTTCACGTCTGTGCATATGTCTTAACCCTTGCTCAGTTAGCCTGATCGTCTTGGATGCCCGCTGTGGTGAGGACTGCGCGGCGCGTATGCTCATCGGGAATCAACTCGGCTAATAGGTTGACGAAATCCAATTTGCCCCGCCGCACCAATGTCTCAAGGGCCGGGGCAATTGGTGAATGCGGTTCGGCCTTACGGAAATACTTCGCGACCTCAAGCAAGCGCCGGAAAGCTTCATCCCGGTTCGTGATCATACCAGATTGCATTGCCGGTGGAGCAGTAACAGAAGTGGATGTCGCGATATCAGCCATTGCCGCATCCTTTTCCGACGCTTCCGAATCTCTCTCAACCATTAGGTGGCCAGCCATAACACGCATTGCTGCGGCCATATCCTCGAGAATATTGCGGATTGAGCTCGTAGGCGGGGAATCCGCACCGTAGGCCTCAGCAAAAGCTGCATCACAGGCCTCAAGCGCTGCTGCACTCTCGGAAATCGCCACTGCATGGGCGCTTACTCGGGCGCTGCCCTGTTCCGACAGCGCTGCCACAATTGCGTCGCGATCTTGTCCAAGCTCGTACTGCCATAGGGTATGCTCTCCGTACCCATACCCTGGGACCAGTGAAGAAAGCTGCAGTGGGGGAATAAGCGTGCCCTTCTGGCCGATACCGTTCAGAGCTGCAAAGGGCGCTACCTTGTCTGACGGTGTTTCATCATCAACAGAATAAAGGGCATCCCCAAAATTTGTAACAAGTTGACTGATGAGCTTCAGGCTTGCACGAAGCCCATGAATACCGTCAATCCGTACAGCAGCCTCAGCCCACCAACTGGCAATTTCCAAATCTTTCGTGGCGTTGGCAAGCATCTCCTCTGCAGCAGCACGCACATCGCGCCACTCGGGGCGCATTTGCAGGCGCCGCCCAGGATCCTCATCTTGCTCCTGATTGCGTTCTTCGCGCCGCGCGAGACTACGCAAATCCTTCAAGCTGCGGTACGCTGGAAGGAGTGCCGCATCTAAGCGGGCATTCTGGCCCATCGGAAAATCGCCTTCGAAAGGCACGGCCAGGTGATTGTAACCCATATCGGCTGCATCGCTCATTTTTCACCCCGCTTTCGTATTCATCGAGAGGAATGCCACTTGACGCCCCGAAAGGCGAGCGTCTTATTAGCGTTATCCATTTTGAATAGTCTGGAGGCAACGCGTTGGGCCATTGTTTCTGTTTATGAGTACCTCAGGCAATACCCCAACAAAACAGGACCGGAAAACTGGCTGTTATTGATCTTCATATTCTTGTTCGGCGGCTGGATGCGCCGTTGTCTTCGGCTCTTGAAGCGGCTGCGGCCGCCGCAGTGCGATATACCCACTCCTCCATTGAACCGGAACACTGGATACTCGCGCTAACCGAACAACCAGAGTTTCTTGAACTTCTTGAAAAAGAAGGAATTCCTCCCGCTCCAGTGAAGGGCGAAGCACAAGCGGCACTTGAGGTGCTGAAGCGAGGTTCATCCGGCGCTCCGTCAATGTCTCAGACTATAATTCATGCCGCGCGAGAGGCGTGGCTGTTGACCTCGTTGCGGTTCGATCATCAGCGCGTCACGCTCCCAGCACTTCTGCTAACCTTGGCAAGCGATAGCCAGTTGCGAGCGTCGCTCCGCACGGCTGCTCCTTCTTTACTGCACCTAAACCTCGCTAGCCTGGAGGCCCAACTTGCCGCTCAGCCAGCGGTCCGGACTGAGGCGATACCCTCAAATTCGCGCCCATCTACTGTACCGGCAGCGGGTGGCGAAGACTTTCTGGCAGCCTATGCGACGGATCTTACCCAAGAAGCGCGGGACGGCCGAATAGATCGTGTGATAGGCCGCGACCCTGAACTGCGCCAGATGGTCGATATCCTGATGCGGAGGAGGCAGAATAACCCGATTCTCGTGGGGGAAGCAGGGGTTGGCAAAACAGCCATCGTGGAAGCCTTCGCGCGTATGATTGCGGATGGTGAAGCGCCAGAGATGTTTGCGGAAACTATCTTGATGACGCTCGATCTGAGCCTCTTGCAGGCGGGTGCCGGTGTAAAAGGTGAGTTTGAGCGGCGACTTAAGGGCGTTGTAGATCAGGTAAAAACTTCAGCAACACCGGTGATCCTCTTCATTGATGAGGCGCACACTATTATCGGTGCCGGCGGGCAACAAGGCCAAGGAGATGCAGCAAACATTCTCAAGCCAGCTTTGGCGCGGGGAGAATTACGCACAATCGCCGCAACCACTTGGGCAGAATACAAGAAGTATTTTGAGAAAGACCCGGCCCTGACACGTCGTTTCCAGACGGTGAAAGTGGATGAACCGGATGTAGAAACCGCCGTTAGAATGATGCGCGCCATCGCTCCCAATTTTCGAAAGCACCACGATATTCGCATCCGCGATTCCGCCTTGCGCGCTGCGGTAGAGCTCTCACATCGCTACCTCCCAGGGCGCCAGTTACCAGACAAGGCGGTCAGCCTAATCGATACCGCATCGGCATCCGTTGCCATGAGCCGTCAGACGGTTCCGGCTGCCTTGGGCGACGCCCGAAGAGAGGTGGAATTGTTGGAAGCGGAAATAGCTGCTGTAGAAAGTGAACCCCTTTCGGCCGAAATCCCGAAAAGGCTGAAAGAGCTTCGAAAGGCGCTTGGATTGGCCACTTCAGAAGTTCAAGCTCTGGAGGCAAGACGCACTGAAGAAGATGCGCTTATTGCACAAGCCGATGTTCTGGAAGCGGAGCCAACACCGGGTGATCAGCAGCAAAAGGCACTTGCACAAACGGAAAGAAAGCTCAGCAAGATCCAAGGAGATGTGCCCTTGGTGCACCGTCTCGTGGATGCGGAGGCTGTGGCGGCTGTTGTGGCCCGATGGACGGGAGTTCCGCTAGGTCGTCTGATGAAAGACCAGATTGCGACGGTAACCGAGTTGGAAGACCGTCTGAAAAGGCGGATCATCGGACAGGACGCAGCCATCGCCACGATATCTGATGCCATGCGCACCGCGCGTGCTGGACTCAACGACCCTCGTCGGCCTCCCGGTGTATTCCTGATGGTTGGCACTTCGGGTGTGGGTAAGACAGAGACGGCCTTGGCGCTTGCTGACGAATTGTATGGCGGCCCCCAAAACCTGACCACCATAAATATGTCCGAGTTCAAAGAAGAGCACAAAGTCTCCCTTCTGATGGGCTCACCTCCCGGTTATGTGGGCTACGGCGAAGGAGGCGTGCTGACGGAAGCAGTGAGACGCAGGCCTTATGGAGTATTGTTGCTCGACGAAATGGATAAAGCTCACCCGGGAGTACAAGACATCTTCTATCAGTTGTTTGATAAAGGGACGCTGAGGGATGGCGAGGGGCGGGACATCGACTTCAAAAACACCACCATCATGATGACGGCCAATACTGGAACGGAGACGCTGGCTACTCTGGCTGAAGATCCGGAAACCATGCCGGAAGGCGAGGAGTTGGCAGAAGTATTGAAGGATGCGCTTCTCACCCAATTCAAATCTGCTTTTCTTGGTCGCGTGTCGATAGCACCCTTCCTGCCGCTGGACGCCAAAGCTCTGAGCAAGATCCTTGATCTGCAAGTCGCCAAGATCGCAGATCGTGTGAAGAGCAGCTATGGAACTGATTTGACAATTACTGAGGAAGCCCGCGTGGCTCTCGTTTCAAAATGCATCGCTGGCGATACCGGTGCCCGCGCACTCGAATCGATGCTCTCAAGGGACATACTCTCCAAGCTCTCCATCTTTTTTCTTGACGCCGTTTCCAGCGGCAAATTTCCGCGAAATGTGGCAATCGGAGCCGAAGATAACGGAAACATGACAGTTATGGCCGTTGGACCCCGTAAAAAACTGAAAAGATAGGAAATTGACGCTTTGGTAATTGTTGAATGCGTCCGCGACACGCTGTAAATTAAGAAGGCCACCGCCCAATTTGGGCCATCCCGCTGACAAAATTTTAACCCGTGAGGAACATAATGCCAGTTTATATGCAATTCGATGGAATCCCTGGGGATGCCACGCACGAGACCCACAAGAAATGGACAGACATTGAGGCGATGCACTGGAATGTCTCGCGCAACATGTCAACATCTGCAGGTTCCAGCGCGAACCGCGAGGCATCCGAGCCGATGATCTCCAATGTGATCATTAACAAAGTCAGCGATTCTTCTTCCACCAAGCTTTTCGCGGAAGCTTGTACAGGCAAGATTGGGAAGACGGTTACACTTCACTTGGTAACTACCGGTAGCCCAGGCGAAATGTATATCGAGTACGTCCTCACAAACGCTCTGGTCGCAAGCTATTCGGTCGATACATCTGGTGACCGCCCTGTTGAAACTGTGCAGTTGAACTTCACAAAGATGGAAATGAAGTACATTCCACACGACGAAAATCACAAGCCGCAGTCTCCGATGATTGCGTCGTACGACGTCTCTACCACCGTCGCTTCTTAAGCGATAAGTCTGATATCGATGCGGGCCTGACGGGTGGCCCGCATTTTTTTGCATGGCCGTGCACTATCGTAATTTTCAGATACAGCTTCCGACGATTTTCGCTTCTGATATCGCGCATTGAGAAATCTGCAAAACACCCACAAACTTGTCCCCTGATCTTCAAACAAGTCGGGCAATCACTTTTATGGGCAACTCACTTCAGCCACCAGTCTACCAAAGCTACGATGTAGTTATCATAGGTGGGGCAGCAATAGGTTCATCAGTTGCATGGTTCCTCGCATCAAATCCTGAGTTTAGAGGATCAATTCTCGTAGTGGAAAAGGATCCAACATACGAGTACTCCTCTACCGCCCATACAAACAGCTGCATGCGCCAGCAGTTTGGAACTGAAATCAACGTGCGCATTTCCCAGTTCGCTGCAGAGTTTGTGAAGAACTTCCGTACCTTCATGGACGGTGATTTGAGAGTGCCGCAGCCGATCCTGCAAAGCTATGGCTACATGTATCTGGCAGATTCGGAGCGTGCCGCAGGGGCGCTGAAATCGGCGCTTGAAGTTCAAAAAGCCTGCGGAGCCGCAACCCGCTACATGAGTGCTGAAGAAATCAGCAAAAGTTATCCGTTCTATAACCTCGATGGGATCATCGGCGGGAACCACAACCTTGTGGATGAAGGTTACTTCGACAGCAATACTATCTTTGATTGGTGGAAGCGTACGGCCAAAGAAAAGGGTGTTCACTATCTCCATAACGAGGTCGTAGATATGACCCGCAATGCGTCAGCCGATCGAATAGAGAGCGTCGGCCTAAAAACTGGTGAAACCGTCAGTTGCGGCACCATCGTTAACGCCTCAGGCCCTCGTGCCGCACGCACGGCACGCATGGCGGGCATTAACGTCCCTGTAGAACCACGCAAGCGTTATACTTACATCTTCGCAGCGGAAAATCCGCTGGATCGCGACCTGCCGCTGACGATTGATCCGAGCGGGGTGCATATGCGTACTGATGGCACCTACTACCTTGCGGGCTGCCCCCCTGACGATGACCCGCCGGTCGATTATGATGACTTTTCTGAAGATTTCAGCCTTTGGGAAAACAAGGTTTGGCCTGTTCTTGCTCATCGAATTCCGAGTTTCGAGCGGATCAAGCTAATCAACTCGTGGGTCGGCCATTATGCTTACAACGTCTTCGATCAGAACGCGATTGTCGGCCCACATACAGAAATCTCCAATTTCCTTTTCGCCAATGGTTTCTCCGGTCACGGCCTCCAGCAATCCCCCGCTGTAGGGCGCGCCATCTCTGAACTACTGCTCTATGGGGAATATCGTTCGCTTGATCTCAATCCATTCAGTTACGCACGCATCGCAAAGGGCAAACCCTTTGTTGAAAGGGCAGTGATTTAAACCCCCTTAGATGCATTGCTCCAAAAGTGTCGTTGTGTTCTCCACGTTCATTTCAACCGGATTGCCGCCGCAACTCGGATCACGTAATGCGGCAGCCACAAGCTGCGGCACATCCGGTTCCTTTACCCCAAGCTCGGTCAAGTTACCGGGAATTCCGAGCATTGCGTTGAGATCAGACACGAAAGCGACAAATCCGTTAAAGCCCGCTCGAATTCCAAGATAATTCGCGGCGTCTTCAATCTTGCTTTCCACAACCGCCCTGTTGAAAGTCAGCACAGGCACCATAACCACTGCATTCGTTGTTCCGTGATGCGTGTGATGCACCGCTCCAATCGGATGGGAAAGCGCATGGATCGCGCCTAGTCCCTTCTGAAAGGCCGTCGCTCCCATCGCAGCGGCAGACATCATGTGCGCCCGCGCCTCCAGATCTCCGCCATCTGCAAAAGCGCGCGGCAGATTTTCTTTTACAAGCCGCATACCTTGCAACGCTATGCCCTGAGACATCGGGTGATAATGCGGCGAGCAATAGGCCTCCAGGCAATGAGCGAAAGCATCCATTCCTGTGCCTGCTGTGATCGCAGGCGGCATACCGATGGTCAGTTCCGGATCGCTAATCACAACACTTGGCAGAAACTTCGGGTGGAAAATGATCTTCTTTTCCTGTGTTTGAGAATTTGTAATGACCGAAGCCCGGCCAACCTCAGACCCAGTGCCGGCCGTCGTTGGCACCGCCACAATTGGCGCGATCGCATCAGCGTCTGCACGTGTCCACCAGTCATCAACATCCTCAAAATCCCAGATCGGTCGCGTCTGCCCCGCCATAAACGCGACAAGCTTGCCAAGATCGAGCCCTGAGCCTCCTCCAAATGCAATCACGCCGTCGTGCCTGCCAGCCTTAAATGCAGCAATGCCAGCCTCCGCGTTCCCTTCATGGGGGTTGGGATCGACATCGGAGAAAACCGCGCTTCCAAGCCCAGCCGCGTCCATAAGGTCCAGTGTAGTGCGCGTAATCGGCAGGCCAGCAAGACCCTTATCCGTTACCAAAAGCGGCTTTGAAATGCCCGCGACGGCACAGGCTTCGGCAATTTCAGAGATACGCCCGGCACCAAAACGGATGGCTGTCGGATAAGACCAATTGGCGAAAAGCTTCATGCGGTCACTTTCTTCAAATGATAAGACTTGGGCCGTGTGAGGTTCTGATACCCGATGACAGAAAGCCCACCACCGCGCCCGGTATCCTTGCAACCCGTCCAACACAAACCGGGGTCAAGATAGTCCGCCCGGTTCATAAACACTGTTCCGGTCTCTATCTGGTCCGCTATCCTCTCGGCACGTAGAATATCCTGTGTCCACAGTGAAGCTGTAAGTCCATAGTCACTGTCGTTCATCAGGTTGATCGCTTCGGCATCGTTGTTTACGGGCATGATCCCGACGATCGGTCCAAAACTCTCCTCGCGCATAACTCGCATCGAATGGTCTACGTTTGTCAGGATCTGCGGCATCAGATACGCACCGCCATCAGAGGGGAAAAGGGCCCGGTCAATCCAGGCCTTGGCACCTGCAGCCACGGCTTCCTCAGTCTGAGCCCGAACCTCATCCGCAAATCGTGCCTGAGCCATGGGCCCGAGCGTTGTTTCCATGTCGAGCGGATTACCAAGTTTGTAAGTGGAAACAATCCCCACAGCCTTCTCGACAAAAGCATCGAACAGACTTTCGTCCACATAAATCCGCTCAATTCCGCAGCAACATTGCCCGGAGTTGAACATTGCCCCATCGATCAACGTATCCACCGCTGCACTAAGGTCTGCGTCTTCCATCGCATAGCCAGGATCTTTGCCGCCAAGTTCCAGCCCAAGGCCAGTGAATGTACCAGATGCAGCCGCTTCCATTGCCCTACCACCCGCAACAGAACCCGTGAAGTTCACAAAGCCGAAAGCACGCTCGGAAATCAATTCTGAGGTGGTCTGATGATCAAGGTATACATTCTGAAACACTTCCTCCGGCACACCAGCTGTATGAAATGCCTGCGCCATCCGCTCACCAACCAAAGGCGTTTGTGAAGCATGCTTCATCACAACGGCATTTCCGGCGATCAAGGCTGGGGCAACCGTGTTGATTGCCGTCATGTAGGGGTAGTTCCATGGAGCAACTACCAACACCACACCGTGCGGTACTCGCTTGATATAACGCGTGGACTCTTCGCTGTCCTCAAGCTCAATCGGCGCCAGCGCTTCTCCTGCTATTTTCGCCATATAGCTTGCACGCTCGTCAAACCCGCCGAACTCGCCGCCATATCTCACCGGACGGCCCATTTGCCATGCAAGCTCCGGGACGATCTCACTATTCATCTCACCAATACGCGCCACACCGCCCAATACCAGCGCGACCCGCTCCTCCAGTGGCCGCGCGGCCCACTCAGATTGTACAAGCTTTGCTCGCGCGACAGCCTGCCGGGCCTTGGTACCGGAAAGCACCTCCCGTTCCGCGTAGACCGAGCCATCGATCGGCGAAATACATCTGATTGTCATGTCGTCAGTCCCCCCTGAGTGACGCACCAATGAAGATCAACAGGCCCTCATAGATCACATGAAATTCGCGCTGCCCATAATCCTGATCGAATGGTGCGCGAAAATTCTCCCTAGGCAAAGCATTCAGTTCCGTCGCCCGTTCTTCGTAAACGGCATCCACATCCAGAACGTCGATATAGCAAGATTGTTGCCGTCTTTCATCCTGAAGGTCCATATCCGGTGCCTTCAGAATAAGCCAAAGTGTTGCATCATCCCGCTTAAGGCAGGCCTTCTTATCGGAGACAAAGGATGTTTGAAAACCCAGATGCTTGTCGAACCAGAGAACGGCCTCTTCGATATTCGAAACAGGTATGATTGGGCTGCATCTCCGAAACATCAGGCCCTTTCAAATCCGCGCGCGATCTCCCAATCAGTCACCGCACGATCAAATTCCTCCTGTTCCCACTCAGCTGCACGAGTGTAATGATCAACCACATCATCGCCCATAGCCGCGCGCAGCATTGCAGAGGCGCGCAATGTCTCTGTTGCAGCACGCAACGTTTGCGGTATCTCCGCAGCCCCTTTATCCTCATACACATCGCCCTTGGTTGGCGACGCGAGTTCCATCTCTTCCTCAATACCCTTGATCCCGGCGGCCAGCATAGCTGCCTGTGCAAGATACGGGTTGAGATCCGCACCACCGATCCGGCACTCTATCCGCACGCCCTTGGTGCCTTCGCCACAAAGCCGGAACCCTGCGGTGCGATTGTCTACGGACCACACGGTTTTTGTAGGCGCAAATGTCCCCTTCAAAAATCGTTTGTAGCTGTTCACGTAAGGAGCCAAGAAATACGTGTATTCGGGCGCGTAAGCGATTAAGCCAGCCATATAGCTCTGCATGAGATCCGACATGCCGTGGCTATTCGCTGCATCACAAAACAGCGGCACATCCTCTTTCCAAAGCGACTGATGGATATGAGAAGAGGAGCCGACTTTGGTTGCACTCCACTTAGGCAAAAACGTCGCCGCATGCCCCTGCTGCCAGGCAATCTCCTTCACGGCATGTTTGGCAATCGTATGATGGTCGGCACAGTCCAACGCTGCAGAGTAGCGGATGTTCAACTCTTCCTGGCCAGCTTCCGCTTCGCCCTTGGTATTTTCCACTGGAATGCCCGCAGCAAAAAGATGATTGCGCACGGGCCGCATAACGGCCTCTTCCCTGGTGGTTTGCAGGATATGGTAGTCCTCGTTGTAGCCACTGATCGGCTCAAGCCTGCGATAGCCTTCCTTGCGCAGCGCATCAAAACTCTTCTCGAAAAGGAAAAACTCGAGTTCCGTCGCCATCATCGCAGTAAAGCCCAGCGCTTCCAGCCGCGCGATTTGGCGCTTGAGTACAGCCCGGGGTGAATGCGGTACGGGAAGGTGTGTGTGGTGATCTAAAACTTCGCACAGCACCATTGCGGTGCCCTCGAGCCACGGCACTGGGCGAATTGTCTCCAGGTCAGGCTTCATCACGTAGTCGCCGTAGCCCGATTGCCAACTGGTTGAGGCATACCCATCAGGCGTTGCCATCTCCAGATCCGTGGCCAGAAGGTAGTTGCAGCAATGAGTTTCCTCAAAGGAGGTTTCCACAAAATTCACTGCATGAAACCTCTTGCCCATCAGCCGTCCCTGCATGTCGACAAGGCAGGCAAGCACCGTATCAATGCTACCATCGGTCACTTGGGATTTCAGGCCATCAAAGCTCAGAGTACCGGGCATATAGGCTCCACTCACACAGAATTAAGGGGGCCCAAAGGCCCCCAAATTATCAGCCGTAGCGGTAAGGCCGACCCGCCTTTACCATATCGGCATTATACTGTTTGAAGATTTCGACAACTTTCGCCTTCGTCTCGGATTCCGCTGCAATCTCATCCCAGAAAACCAAGGCCGCATCTTCAACCTGCTGCCATTCCTCATCCGGAATAGAAGTGAGCTGCATCTTGGTGCCGTTAACCCGCAGGTTAGCCTCACCACCCCAGTACCACCATTGACGATAATAGTGTGACTGATCCATGCACACCTTCAACAGCTCTTTCAGGTTCTCCGGCAACTCGTTGTAGCGATCCATATTCGCAAAGAACGATCCCGCCCACGCGCCCGAGATATTGTTTGTGAGGAAGTAGTTCGTCACGTCTGCCCAACCAACGGTGTAGTCTTCGGTGATGCCGGACCATGCGATACCATCTAGCTCACCCGTCTGCACAGCGACCTCGATATCTTCCCAAGGCAATGTGACAGGCACGACACCAAATTGAGTAAGGAAGCGGCCGGCCGTTGGGAACGTAAACACCCTTTTGCCCTTCAGATCGGCAAGACTGTTGATTGGATCCTTTGTTGCGAAATGGCAGGGATCCCACGCACCCGCAGAAAGATGCTTGACGCCAACCTTTGAATACTCCGCATCCCAGATCTCATTCAGCCCGTACTGATTGAACAGCACTGGCACATCAAGAGAATAGCGGCTGGCGAAGGGAAAATACCCTCCAAATACGGTAACTTCCGTAGGCGAAGCCATCGAGTCGTCATCGGATTGAACCGCATCGATCGTGCCATTCTGCATTGCCCGGAAAAGCTCTCCCGTTGGCACCAGTTGATCCGCAAAGAAAAGCTCGATCTCCATCTGATCACCAGCAATTTTGTTAAAACTGTCGATTGCAGGTTTGATGACATGCTCGGCCAAAGCGGTCCCAGCATATGTTTGCATCCGCCAGCGGATTTTGCTCTGCGCAATTGCGGGCGCGGCCAAAGTAGCGCCCACGGCGCCAACGCCCGCAGTGGTGATAAGCTTACGTCTGGTCGTCATGATCATCTCCTTGTTGCAAAAGTCTGGCCTCTCAAGAGGCTCTCGTTATTTCCCATACACGTAATTCGGCAGCCAAAGGGCGATTTCCGGAAAGGCCATCACCAGTGTCAGGGCCCCAAGCATCACCACCACAAAGGGCAAGATAGAGCTGTAGATATCGCGCAGACTGATTTCTGGTGGTGCCATCGCCCGCATCAGAAAGAGATTATAACCGAAGGGCGGCGTCATATATGCGATTTGCGTGGTGATGGTATAAAGCACCCCGTACCACACCAGATCAAAACCAAGCGCTTTGACGAGCGGCACATACAGCGGCGCCACGATCACGAGCATCGCGGTATCATCCAGAAATGTGCCCATAAGCAGGAACGAAAGCTGCATCAGGATGAGGATTATCCACGGATCCAACCCCAGTTGGTCAGTAAAGAGGTTATCGATGGCCCGCACAGCCCCAAGCCCATCAAAAACTGCACCAAAACCAAGCGCCGCAAGGATGATCCACATGAACATACAGGAAATTGCCAGTGTCTGCCGCACGGATGTCTCAAACACCACGCGGTTCATCCGCCCCTTGAGCACTGCGGCTACAAAGGCCGTCAACCCTCCGATGGCAGAGCTTTCCACAAGGCTCGTCCAACCGTTCACAAAGGGGATCATCATTGCAAAAAAGATACCGACAGGCAGCAATCCGGCCGTCAGCAACCGCAGTTTTTCGGCCATCGGAACATCGCGTTCTTCCGGCGGCAATACCGGGCCAAGCGCAGGCTGAATTTTGCAGCGGATATATATGTAGGCAATGAACATTCCGGCCATCATCAAGCCGGGAAACACACCAGCCAACCACAGCTGGCCTACAGGCTGGCGTGCAATCATTGCATAGAGCACCAACACGACAGAAGGCGGCACGAGAATTCCCAGCGATGATCCGGCCTGGATCACTCCCGTCACCATACGCTTGTCATAACCGCGCCTCAAAAGCTCCGGCAGCGCGATCGTCGCGCCGATCGCCATGCCCGCCACACTCAGTCCGTTCATTGCGGAAACCAGAACCATCAGGCCAATTGTCCCAATCGCCAGTCCACCGCTTACTGGCCCCATCCAGACGTGAAACATCTTATAGAGATCATCGGCAATCTTCGATTCTGAGAGGATGTAACCCATGAAAATGAACATCGGAAGCGTTAGCAGCGGGTACCATTTCATCAACTTCATCGCCGCCGAAAACGGAATGGTCGTCGCACCCTGCCCCCAGAGCGCTAGCGCCGCGATCACTGCAACACCGCCAATGGCCCCGAACACCCTCTGCCCAGTCATCAGCATCAGCATCATGGAAGAGAACATGAGGAGGGCGATCATCTCATACGGCACGAAGGTCATACCCCCGGATCGTCGCGATATCTTTCAAAAGCTCTGATATTGCTTGCAAGAGCATCAAGAGAAAGCCGACACACATTATGATTTTGATCGGCCACATGTAAGGCCGCCAAGCGGTTGGGCTTCGCTCTCCGTATTGCAGCGAGTACGCAGTGCTATCAATCGCACCGTAGAGCAAAACGCCTAGATAGAGCATCAGCAAAAGCACTGTGAACGCATCAAACCAAGCCTTTCGGCGGGGCGACCACTCTCCATAAAAAAGGTCCATCCGAACGTTGGAACCAAGCTGAACAGAGTAAGGTCCACCGAGGATGTAGTAGGTGACCATCGCAAACTGGGCCATTTCCAGTGTCCAGAGCGATGGATCAAAAAAAGTCTTGGAGATGGAAGACCAGAGCAAAATCCCCATCATCACGAAAATCCCATACATCATTACACGGCCAATCCGGTAGTTCACCGCATCGACAACTCGGATATATATGAGCGCTAGGTGCGGCACGTGCACCGTTTATTGCAGACGGTGGGCTTACGCGCACCGAAGGCTACCATTGAATTGAAACACCCCATACGCGCAGCCTGAGAAAACCCGTGCGCAGTGTCAACAAAATTGATCACGTGTTCATCAAGTGAAATCAGAAGCATGGAGAAAGTGCCCAAGCTCCGGGCGATCAACGGGCTTGTTGTCCTCTCGGAATTCATTGAACCTGTTCAAAACCATTCCACTTCAAGGATCTGTTCATGGCACTCTCTCTCGAAGACCGCATTGCACAGTCGAGGGGCGAAGCGCCGGCCGAGACCGTGCTGCGTGGCGGCACTGTGTTCGACGTGATCACGGGTGATCTGATCCCAGGCGATGTGGCAATCTCAGGCGAACAGATCATCGGCATAGCGGCCGACTATGACGGCCAACAGATCATCGATGTCAGCGGCCGCATTATCGTACCCGGTTTCATAGACACACATCTCCACATCGAAAGCTCCCTTGTCACCCCCTTTGAGTTTGACCGTTGCGTAACGCCACGCGGCGTCACCACAGCCATCTGTGATCCTCACGAGATTGCGAACGTGATTGGCGTACCCGGCATCCAGTATTTTCTTGATGCGGCAATGCGCACCGTAATGGATATCCGCGTCCAGCTCTCTAGCTGTGTGCCTTCAACAAATATGGAGACAGCGGGCGCCGAGATAGATGCAGAGGCGCTTTCATCTCTCGCAAATCACCTCAAGGTGATTGGTCTTGCCGAATTCATGAACTTCCCTGGTGTAATTCACCGTGATCCGGACTGCATGGCCAAGCTTCACGCCTTTCAGGGCCATCACATCGATGGCCATGCACCGCTTCTCTCCGGCAAGGATCTCAACGCTTATATCACCGCTGGTATCCGCACTGAACATGAGGCAACCACCGCCGACGAGGCTTTGGAAAAGCTTCGAAAAGGGCTTCGCATCCTCATCAGGGAAGGCTCTGTCTCAAAGGATCTTGAGGCGCTTATCCCGATACTGACGGAACGGAATTCTGCATACCTTGCTTTCTGCACGGATGATCGCAATCCCCTCGATATCGCCGAATACGGTCATCTTGATTACATGATCCGCACGGCTATCGCACACGGTGCCTCCCCTCTTGCCACCTACCGAGCCGCCAGCCTATCTGCAGCAGAAGCTTTTGGGCTAAGAGATCGCGGCCACATTGCCCCGGGCAAGCGCGCGGATATTGTGGTACTCGAAAGCCTGGAAAATTGTCGCGCAGAAATGGTCTTTGCGGCAGGTGTGCGCGTCACAGATGCAGCTTTCGCTGCCCGCCAAACTGTCCCCATTGTCGGTCGCAACAGTGTCAAAGCGCCACCTCTCAATGCGGAAAGCTTCCGAACCACTTCCAACCGCGAGGAAACTGACGTCATAGGGATCCTGCCCGGCAAGATCATAACGGAGCATCTACATGCCAAGATCTCGGTCGAAGATGGGGATAAAAAGCCCGATCCAAACCAAGACCTCATCAAAATCGCGGTCATTGAGCGCCATGGCAAGAACGGCAACATTGCCACCGGTTTCGTTAAAGGGTTTGGCCTCAAATCCGGTGCTATCGCTTCCACCGTTTGCCATGATCACCACAACATCGCAGTTGTCGGCGCAGACTACGCCGATATGGCAAAAGCGGCCAACCGCCTGTCGGAAATCGAAGGCGGTTTTGTTGTGGTCCAACATGGCAAAGTGCTGGCAGAACTCGCTCTTCCGGTCGCGGGCCTGATGAGCGAGCAAAGCTTCGAAACGGTTGAGACACAACTGCGCCACCTCCGCACCGCCGCCATATCGATTGGGGTGGAACTGGAGGAACCCTTCCTCCAACTCGCGTTTCTTGCCCTACCCGTGATTCCAAACCTGAAGATCACCGATCGCGGTCTGGTCGATGTGAACAAGTTCGAAATAATCGCCTAAAGCCTCTTCCCTTTGCGACGAGAAGAAGCGGAACTATCCCATGGCCCGAACAAGAGCGAGCGAGATCCATGGTACACCGACCAGAATAATCACGCGCACAAGATCACTGAATACAAAAGGCCATACACCCCGATACGTCTGCGTAATCGGAATGTCCCGCGCCATTGAGTGAATGATAAAGAGGTTCATGCCCACTGGCGGTGTTATCAACCCAACCTCCACCACAATCAACGCCAAAATACCGAACCAGATCGCTGTCTCCTCCGGTGAAAGCCCGAAATCAAGCGCCTCCACAATGGGAAAGAAAATCGGGATCGTCAGCAGGATCATCGAAAGGCTATCCATAATACAGCCAAATAAGAGGTATGACAGGAGGATCAGCGAAAGCACCGTAAGCGGTGCCAACCCCGAACCGGTCACCCACTCTGCCAAAGCCTGAGGCGTCTGCGTTCGTGCAAGGAATGTATTGAACACCACCGAGCCAAGAATGATCAGAAAAATCATTGCGGTTGTCTGGCCGGTTGCCAGGATGCATTCCACAAAGCTCTTCAGTCGCAGCCCGCCTGAATAAACGCCGTAAGCACCTGTCAATACGGCACCCACAGCGGCCCCCTCTGTCGGTGTGAAGATGCCGGCGTAAATCCCGCCGATCACCAGAACGAAGGTAGCAATTACTGGCCATGTTCGCGCCAAAGATCGAAACCGCTCCCGATAAGGTTTGCGCGGCAAGGTTGCCGCGGCATCTGGCGAGAGCCGAGCAATGATCGCCACCACAATCATATAGCCAAATGCCGCAAGAATGCCCGGCAACAAAGCCGCTGCAAACATCTTCTCCACATTCTGCTCCGTCAGGATCGCATAGATCACCAAAATGATCGAAGGAGGGATGAGAATACCGAGCGTTCCGCCTGCGGCCAACACACCGGTCGAGAGCGAATCCGAGTATCCATGCCGTCGCATTTCAGGGAGAGCGACCTGCCCCATTGTAGAAGCCGTAGCCAAAGACGAACCGCACACCGCGCCAAACCCGGCACAAGCGCCAACAGCCGCAATAGCCAATCCGCCTCGGCGATGCCCAACCCAATCCACCGCGCTCGTGAAGATATCACGAGACATTCCCGATTTCGTTGCAAATTGCCCCATCAACAAAAACAGCGGAACGACAGAAAGCGAGTGGCTGGAAAATGTGTCATAGCTCAACGTTTTCATCTGGGAAAGGAGTGCGAGGGGCGAACCCAGAACAATCCACGTGCCCACAAATCCGGTTAGCCCCATTGCAATCGCAATTGGCATTCTCAGGAAAATTAAGAGCAGCATAACGCCAAACCCGGTGAGAGAAAGCTCCAGCCCTGTCATACCACCGCCCTCAAGTCGGCCCGGCCAAAGGCCGCAGTCCAAGCGTCGCCAGCATGCTGCCCCAAACAGAGTAAAGGGAGGTCAGCACAAACAGAAAAGCTCCTCCCACTCCAAGTGCAAATCCGTACCAAACAGGCAGTCCGAGAATGAAAGTCGTCTCGCTGTAGGAAGTTTTCTCGCCGAGCCCCAACCATAAGCGCCAGACAATCACCGCCGAAACCGTCAACAACGCCAGATCCCCAGCCAAAGTGAGGGCCGCCTTCAGCCTCTCCGGAAGTCGATCCACCACAAAATCAACAGTTACGTGCCCACGGTTCAATTGGCACCAGGGAAGAAAGCTGAAAACAGCAACAGCCACCCCCATTTCCACAAGTTCAAAATCGCCGCGGACCGGGCCAAGCCCCAAGGGTATTGCCGCCCGCCCGATGATTGATACGACTGTCATCAGAGCAACCGCCGTCAGCAGCATACCTCCAAACAACGCGAGGGCGAGGCATATCCAGCGCAACCACAAGCCTATTCGATCAAAAAGCAGAGACACCTGCTGATACCCCTATCAAAACCTCCTTCGCGCATGAAGCCCCTTGCTGCCAAGGTCAAGCGGTTTTCTCTTTCATAGGCCGTGCGAGTGCTACGTCCTCACGAGCAATCGCCGTTGCCTTGAAGATGGCAAAACATCTCACTCCGGGGCTAAGCTCAAGTCCTGCAACAGATCGACGGCTCATCCGTGCAAGCAGTAAATCGCTGCCAAGCTGCAACCGAACCGCAGCCCCCGGCCCCTCTCCTTCGTGGATGTCGGCAACCGTCGCCGCCAGAATATTGGAAGCGCCAAAACCTTCCGGCGCAACCCGGGCCACCATCACATCTCGCGCCTCAATCCTGATCGAAACTGGGCTTCCCGGTGGTACAGCCACGGTCGGCAGAATGAGGTCTCCACCGCTGAATGCCAAGGTGCTCAGCCCGTTGTCGACGTCATGCGCCTTCACCACGGCCCTCAGCACGGATCCTGCACTTCGCGAACCGATCATCGGCACAAAGGCCGGATCGGAAAGCACTTTCTGCGTCGGTCCGACGTGCATAACACGGCCTCTTTGCATCACTGCAACAGTCGTCGCCAGTTGCGCAATCTCCGGCAACGAATGGCTGACATAAAGGATCGGCATCGCGGTCTCTTCCTTAAGGCGAAGCAGATACGGCAAAATCTCGGCTTTCCGCACCTCATCGAGAGAGGCCAAGGGTTCATCCATCAACAGGATACGCGCCCCGGAAAGAAGCGCCCTGCCAATCGCCACTCTCTGCTTTTCTCCACCCGAGAGCTTTGCCGGACGCCGATCCAGCAATGCCTCAATCCCAAGCAGATCCAGAACGCGGTCAAGCGACGGGCTCACTTCTCTGCGAATGCTAAATCTCCGACCGAACACAAGATTCTCACCCACCGACAGGTGAGGAAAAAGCCGCCCATCCTGAAAAACATAACCAACACGCCGCTTGTGACGCGGAACATTAATGCCGGCCTCGGTATCGAGCAAAACTTCGCCCCCAACCACCACTCTCCCTGCATCGGGCCGCAAGAGGCCTGCAATCACGTTCACTACTGTCGTTTTTCCAGCGCCTGATCGACCAAAGAGAGCCACAACTCCTTCAGGCCCATTGAGCGCCAGATCCATCTCATAGCTCGGCAACCGATGGCGAATGCGGATGTCTAGCATCATTCCCCGCGCACCCTCCGTACAGCACGCCTTGCCAGTATCTCGGATGCAAGCAGGGCTGTAATTGCGACAACAACAGAAATCACGACCAGTCGAATGGCACCGCCTTCGCCGCCTGGCACCTGAAGCAAGGCGTAAATTGCAGAAGGCAGCGTCTGAGTCTCGCCCGGAATGTTTGAAACGAAGGTGATCGTGGCGCCAAACTCACCCATCGCTTTTGCAAAGGCCAGTACACATCCCGCCAGTACACCGGGCGCAATCAGCGGCAGCGTCACATAGATAAAAGTCCATAGCCGATTTGCCCCAAGCGTACCGGCCGCCTCCTCAAGGTTCACATCAACCGCTTCAATTGCCAGCCGGATTGCCCGCACCATCAAGGGAAAAGCCATCACCGCCGCCGCCAGTGCAGCACCGGTCCAACGAAACGCAAGAACAAGGCCGAATGTCTCTTCCAGAAAGCCGCCGACACGGCCACGCCGCCCAAAGACGATAAGCAACACGTAACCTGTAACTACAGGTGGCAGCACCAGTGGAAGATGTACCAGTCCATTGATGAACGAACGTCCCCAGAACTCCCAACGCGCGAGTGCATATGCGGTGACTAATCCAAAAGGCAAGCTCAGTATCGTCGCCCAAACCGCCACCTTCAGCGACAGGCCCACAGCTGCCCACTCTTCAGGTCCCAACCAATCCATCATGCAGGCGGCGCAGGCAGAAAACCTGCCCTTTCTAGAAGGATGGCGGCATCCGCGCCGGTGAGAAACCGAAACAGATCCTCCGCATCCGGATGCACACTTTCAGCAATCATCGCCGTGGGGTAACGGATCGTCGGATGGCTGCTTGAAGGTAATTCAGCCACAACCTCAACCGCATCCGAAGCCAGCGCATCCGAAGCATAAACCAGCCCCAGAGGCACCTCCCCCCGTGACACAAGCGCCAACGCCGCCATTACGCTGTCCGTCTCTGCCAAACGATCTTTCACGAGTTCCCACAGCCCCAGTGTCTTCAGCGCAGCTTGCCCGTAGATTCCTGCAGGCACAGCGTCGCGCAACCCCATCGCCAGCCGCCCATCGCCCAATCGAATGGGCAAATCGTCCAAAACCAAAGGTGCGGCTTGCTCTGCAGGAGCCACAATCACCAAACCGTTGCTTGCAACATCCCGCCGCAACCCATCCTTCAGCAAACCCGCTGCAGCAAGACTGTCCATCCAGATCGCATTGGCCGAGAGAAAAATGTCAATGGGCGCGCCGTGCTCAATCTGGCGGGCCAGAGCGCCGCTGCCTGCATAAGAGACAGTCGCAGGGATACCTGTCCGTGTTTCCCAAAGTATCAGGATCTCATCAAGAGCAGGTTTCAAGCTAGCTGCAGCAAATACAACTAGGGGATTTTTGCTCCTCGCGCACGCACCGCTGGCCGCGAAAAAAGCGGAGAATACCAGAGTTCTGCGGGTAAGCGACAGCATAGCTTAGCGATCCGATATGTTTCTCCGGAAACATCGCTTGCAAACGGGTTCTCGCGCAAGATCTATTTCCCTGCTTTCAATGCCTCTAGTGCTACAATCTCAGCCGTTGCAGCTTCGGCCGCACCGGTTTCAAGCCGCCGATAAGCCGCAAGTACCGTCTTCCCGGTCTCCGTAAGGGTTGCGTTGCCACCGCCCGCCCCCCCTCTGCTGCGGATCACCAAAGGGTCAGCGAAACTCGCATTCAATGTCTCTACCAGCTGCCAGGCACGCTTGTAGCTCATACTCATCGCTCGCCCGGATGCAGCGATGGAACCCGTTTCGGCAATAGCTGCCAGCAGATCAGCCTTACCAGGCCCCAGCATAGCCCCATCGGCAAAAACAAGTCGAATACGCAGCCGGGTAAGCTCGGTCATGCCACAGCACTCGCGCCTACCCGCAGACGATGCGGAGCGAAAAGGCATGCAACCCCGAGGATCAGCCCGGAAAGCGTCGCGATCATACCAGCGGCGCTCACAGACATGTCAGATCCGAACCATCCCGGCCCATATCCCGCCAATACATAACCTCCAACGGCAGAGAGAGCAGCGAATAGAACACTCCACCAAACCTGACATTCCAGCCGGTTCGTCATAAGCCGCGCTGCAGCAGGAGGGCAAATAAACATCGCAATCACAATGATGGAGCCTACGGCATCGAACGCTGCCACAGCGGCAATTGCAGCCAAAGTAATTATGCCAAGATCCAACAGCCCCACATTCATCCCCAATGTCCGCGCAAAGCTTTCATCAAAAGTGGATATCTTAAGAGGTCGCCAGAATAGGATAATCAGCGCCGTGATCGCCGCTGCCACAGCCGCCATTCGCACCAGTTCCGGCGGCAGATCAGCCAAAGCTGCGGGATCTGCCAGCGAAGCCCAGCTCACACCAGAAAACCAGATCAGGCTCTCCAGATTACCATAAAGGGCATGCTCAACATCCAAATGCACAGCACTGGTGTCACTCTGCTCCAGCAAGAGCACGCCGAGCGCGAACAAGGTGGTAAACGTCACGCCCATCGCCGCCCCTGCCTCAATCCGCCCCAACCGACGGATCAACGTGATGAGCCCTACCGCCACAAGCGAAGCACCAGCTGCTCCGATCATCATCGGCCATGTGGTCACTTGGCCGGTTATCAGAAACGCCACAACGATTCCCGGCAACACCACATGGCTGATTGCATCGCCGATAAGCGCCTGTTTACGGAGAATGAGGAAGTTGCCCGGCAGGGCACAGGCAACTGCTGCCAAAACACCTATGAGAATTGGCGTGAGACTGAAAGTAACAAACTCCGTACCAAGGCCGATGCTCTCCATCACGGCACCACCATCTGAGGCGGGCCAAGCCGTACATCTATCTCGGCAATTTCATCTTCCGTCAGCACCGCCTCAATCGGCGTAAGCCCATCATAACGGCTGGCAACCGCATCATCCTTGTGAAGTCGTCGTGCGATGTCCCAGCGCTTCTCATCTCTCAGAGTTTTTGCTGCCAACGCCCGCCCACTTTCAGTCGCCACACCGTCTGCACGGATGAATCCATTCCGAAGCAGAACGGAAAGCGTTAGCGGCTCCAAAATCTTTTCTCCATGCGCGAGGGCCAAAAGCCCCTGCCGCAGATGCACACGCAGCTGAAACCGCCTTCGCCGAAGGATCGCCGCCACAATCCCGCGCCCTGGCGCAAAGAAGAGAGAAAGTCCAAAAAATGCTGCGCTGACTAGAACAATGATCGGCCCGGTTGGCAAATCTGCTGCGGCTGCAGAGATCGCTGCTCCAAGATAAGCAGCCATACCGCCCGAAATCGCTGCAAGACCAATCACCCACTCTGTCCGCTCTGTCCAGAACCGTGCGGTGGCGGGAGGAATAATCAGCATTGCAACAATGAGGATCAAACCGACAATTTTGAGGCCAATTACGGTCACAGCCATCACCAGCCCCATCATCGCCATATCCACCCGGCGCGTGTTTATTCCCAATGTCTCTGCATAGCCCACATCGAATGCTACGAGTGCCATAGGTCGCCGCAACACAAGCACCGCCAAAACAGCCAGTGCACCACCAACAGCTATAATCAGGGCATCTTCGAATAGCATTCCCGCGGTCGAACCGAGCAGAAATCCCTCCAACCCCGCCTGCTGGCCGGAGGCCATAGTCTGGATCAGAGTCAACAACACAATTCCGAACCCGAAGAATACTGAAAGCACAGCTCCTATGGCCGCATCTTCAGCCAGCCTTGTGCGCTGTGTGATCCAATCCACCAAGAAAAGCCCAAGCCCGGCTGTGAGAGTAGAACCAATGAGCAGACCGGCAAGACTGCGACCGCTTCCACCAAAAGCCACCATCACAATGAACGCAATTCCAATGCCCGGTAGCGTAGCATGTGCTACAGCATCGGAAACCAGCGCCCGTTTTCGCAGGAAAAGAAATGCCCCGACACTTCCCGAAGCCAAGCCGAGCAGCGCCGCGCCAACTGCCACGAGAGTTGCGTTATAGTTCGCCTGCAAAAACAACGCATCGAGGAACGCGTAAAAGCCCGACATGGGATTTTACGCCACCGGCAGTTGCAGTTGCTCCACCTGTGCTGTCGCAAGGCGGCCGCCATAGGTGTCCTGCAATGCTTCGGCTGTAAATGTAGTGGCTACCGGCCCGTCGGCAATGTTGCGCGTGTTCAGCATCAGAACATGGTCAAAGTAGTGCGTCACAGTTGCCAGGTCGTGATGCACGGCAACCACTGTTTTGCCCTCCGCTTGCAGCGTCTTCAATACGGAGATTATCGCCCGTTCCGTCGCCGCATCCACCCCCGCGAAAGGCTCGTCAAGCAGATAGAGTTCGGCGTCCTGCGCCAACGCACGCGCAAGGAATACACGCTGCTGCTGCCCACCGGAAAGCTGGCCGATCTGGCGGTCTGCAAACTCCGTCATCCCCACACGCTCCAGCGCAGCCTTTGCGTCAGTAGTATGCTGCTCTTTGATCCGCCCCAGAAGCCCTAGCTTCCGGTAAAGTCCCATGATCACCACATCAATCACACGCGTCGGAAAATCCCAATCAATCGAGGCACGCTGCGGCACGTAAGCAATCTTCGCCTTCGCTTTCTCTAACGGCATGCCAAAGACGGAAACCTGTCCAGAAACCCGCGGCAAAATACCCAAAGCGGCCTTCAGAAGTGTTGATTTCCCAGCTCCGTTCGGCCCGATAATTGCAGTCATCGATCCAGCATGCACCACGGTGTCGACCGAGAAAACGGCCGGCTTGTCACCGTAACTCACCGTCATTCCTCGAATTTCCATCGCCGGCATACCTGCCAATTCTAGCTCTGCCTCAGGGATCACGAGTTTAACTGCATCCAATGCCATTTCTCTCACCCCTCGCCTGCCAGTTGGCCTTGCATTCCGCGATACGGCACATCTGCACCCAGAGCCGCCGCAATCGTGGTCACATTGTGATCTATCATGCCGAGATAGGTGCCCTCATACGTGCCCTCATGCCCCATTGCATCGGAGAACAGAGCGCCACCTATCTCAACCTTGTGCCCCTGTGCCGCAGCGCCTTCGATCAGCGCTCGGATGTTCCTGTCAGAGACTGACGTTTCGACGAATACTGCTGATATCTTGCGCTCGACCAGTACATCAACCAACTCAGCGATACGGTTCAACCCGGCTTCCGACTCCGTAGATATCCCTTGAATCCCCAGCACCTCAAAATCATGTCGCGTACCGAAATATCCAAACGCGTCATGCGCTGTCACAAGTACACGCCGTTCAGGCGAGACAGAGCTAAGTATAGTCTCTGAATAAGCATCCAGACTCTCTATCTTGGTACGATAGGCCGCCGCATTTTTCTCAAACGCCTCACTGCCTTCAGGATCGGCTTCGATCAACGCGGCCCTTACATGCCCCAACACGCCTGCCCATATTGTAGGGTCCATCCATACATGAGGGTCCATCCTGCCTTCGTAGGTGGGATGCGCAATCAATCGCTCAGTGTCCAGCGCATCAGCCACTGCCACAACAGCCCGGGTTTTGCCAAGATCACGGAAAAACCCTTCCATTTGTGCTTCCAGCCCAAGCCCATGCCAAAGCACAAGGTCGGCACGCGCCATGGCCACAATATCTGAGCGCGTCTGCCGATAGCCATGCGGGTCCACACCGGGGCCCATCAGCGCCCGTACATCCACCCGCGATCCCCCAATTTCCCGAGCGGCATCGGCAATCATACCTGTCGTTGCAACCACACTCAGGGCTTCTGCTCCCGATGCGATCCCAAGGCCTGGTGTGGCGAGAGCGCCGCACGCCGCAATGCCTGTTTTAAGAAATGCACGCTTGCTCAGTTCGCCCAACACTCGCCCCTTCATCTTTGTCGCCAGCTGATAAACACCAGACACAGAGATGAATATGCGAGTTATTTGCAATAAGTCAATGCAAATAAGAATGATTCTCAATAAGGGCCTCCATACAAATTTAGGATGCCGTCTCCCTCACGGCCGCCAGGTCTCCGCGCTAAAGCATCTCGCCTTAAACATGGATCACCTAAAGGTGTCTGAAATCAAAGATTTCAATGCGATAGGTGATACTGGATATCTGAGGTTTAAAGCAAAGCGCTTTAAGAAGTGATGCTGGCCCAAACCGTCCAGCAATCGCTCAGATCAGGTCATGCATATCCGAGACAGAACAATTCGGATTCAGAAGATCGATTCTTCTTTTCGGTCGCGATATAGTCAATAAACCCAAACGCGAGAAATTGGCCTAACAGGACTTGGAAATGTAGCCCTGTCTGGCTTCGACCGTCCGGCGAAGAGAAAAACCCCGACCACTTGTAAGTACAAAAACCAAGGCACTTGGCAGCGTGTAAAACACCAGAAGGGAGAAAGGCGCAGCAGACAGTTCAGCCTCCATCGTTCTCTCAAAGGTAATCGCAAAGCTTATATGGAGCAGCAGCGGCACCAATGCCAAGGCGAGAGAAAAGAGGAGGTTATAGCGCGGCAGATTTTTGAGCAACTCGCCCCCGTTTTTCAAATCGGCATCGCGCGCACTCAATGCGAGCGTGAAGAGCAGCCAAGCCTCGACGGCGAAACCAACAAGGAGAAAAACCCAAAGAGTTGTGATGAACGTCATTGCCGAAGTACCTTCCCAAAGAACCAATTACTCAACGCCCCGCCTGAACAGAGGTTGCGCACGAACGAAGGCAGTCATAGGGCAGCAAAATGTTTTTTGCGCCCAATTTTCAAAAAGAGATCTTATTGATGAATCTGCATTAATCCGCTGTCAGGCCACTGACACGCCCGCCACAGACAGGCAGCCGCGCGCCAGTAGTTGAAGGCAATGAGGTTGGCAAATTACGCAGCACACGCACCGCCAGATAGCCAAAAGCCTGTGCCTCCAACATATCCCCATCCAGCCCAATCACCTCAACTGGATCAACCGCTGCGTTCGTATGCTGCGAAATCATTTGCATAAGGGTCGCATTGTGCCGCCCTCCCCCACAGATCAGCCACCGATCTGGCGGGCAGGGCATATGGCGGACAGAAGCTGCAATGCTCGCGGCCGTCAGCGCGGTAAGTGTAGCTGCGCCATCAGCATCGGAAGCTGCGCTCAAATGCTCCAGTACAAATGCAAAATCATCCCTATCCAGCGATTTTGCCGGTGGGCGCTCAAAGTAGGAATGTTCCAATAGCCTTGAGACTAATGCCGAGTCCGGGGTTCCACATCCCGCCAGCGTCCCACCATCATCGAAGCTGCGCCCGCACCGTGTTTGGGTGAAATCATTGATCAGAGCGTTTCCCGGTCCCGTATCGAAAGCCAATAAAGCGCCCGCAGCATCAGCAGATAAAGCGTTTGTATCCAGCCATGTCACGTTGGCAACCCCACCGATATTCAAGATCGCAACCGAACCACTCAATCCCGCATACTTTGCCGCAGCAAAATGAAAAACCGGCACAAGCGGCGCACCTTCACCGCCTGAGAGAACATCGGCAACGCGAAAGTCCCAGACGACAGGGCAGGCAATCGCGTCAGAAAGTGTGCCGCCATCCCCGATCTGAAACGTATGAAAAGCCGCCGGATCATGGCTCAAAGTCTGACCATGGAAGCCAACAATATCGGCGGCAAAACCCTCTGCCGCCACGCTGTGGCACACTTCAACAAGCGCTGCCACTTCAGTCAGGCCGGGAGCTCCGGGCATCGCTCCGAGCGCTCTCCGCAAAACGGTTCGCTCGTCTTCTTGATACGGCCGAAACCGGCTTTCGCCGAAGCTGAATATCTGCTCGCCATCCGTTTCCACCATCGCGGCATCAATGCCATCGAGCGACGTGCCACTCATCAGCCCCAGCGCCCACAAAGGCTGCATCGCTCTTCCCTTCCCGAGCCGTTCCGCTATGAAGGCACCAAACCGTTATCAGAGGCGCGTTGCAATGGCCTACACACCAAGATCCGATTTTTTGAATGTGCTTTCCGAACGCGGCTTCATTGCCGATTGCACGGATATGGAGGGGCTGGATGAGCAGCTTCGCACGGGTGTAGTAACGGGCTATATCGGTTTTGATGCTACGGCCGATAGCCTGCATATCGGCAGTCTCATCCAGATCATGCTGCTCCGCTGGTTGCAGAAAACGGGGCATCGCCCGATTGCTCTTATGGGCGGTGGCACAACCAAAATCGGCGATCCGTCCGGCAAGGATGAGGCCCGCCAATTGCTCGATGCCACGGCGATCAATGCCAACATTCAGGGCATCCGCTCTGTTTTTGATAAATACCTGAACTTTGGCCCGGGTGAAGCGGTGATGGCCAACAATGCGGAGTGGCTCGACGAGCTCAACTACGTCGAATTCCTCCGTGATTACGGCCGGCATTTCACAATCAACCGGATGCTCGCGTTTGATAGCGTAAGGCTGAGGCTCGACCGCGAACAGCCGCTCACCTTTCTCGAATTCAACTACATGCTCCTGCAAGCCTATGATTTCATGGAGCTCAACAAGCGCTTCGGCTGCAACCTCCAAATGGGCGGCTCGGACCAGTGGGGCAACATCGTCAATGGAATTGACCTCACCCGCAGGATCAACCGGGCAGATGTATTCGGTGTGACAACACCGCTTCTTACCCGCGCCAATGGCTCGAAGATGGGCAAGAGCGTAGGCGGTGCCATCTGGCTGAATGAAGAGAAACTCAGTCCCTATGAGTTCTGGCAATACTGGCGGAACACGCTGGACGCGGACGTTGCGAAATTCCTTAGGCTCTTCACGGAGCTTCCTCTGAATGAATGCGCCCGCCTCGGAGGGCTTGAAGGAGCGGAAGTCAACGAAGCCAAGATCCGTCTAGCTAATGAGGTGACCACGCTCGCCCATGGAAATGAAGCCGCCGCCGCTGCAGAGGCGACGGCACGGGAAGTGTTTGAAAAAGGTGGCGTCGGAGATGATCTGCCGACGGTAACGCTTACCGCTGGAGACTTTGCTAACGAGGGTATTTCCGTCGCGCAATTGTTTGTAAAAGCTGGTCTGGCAAGCTCAGGCAAAGAAGCCAAACGTCTGATTGCCGGAGGCGGTGCTCAACTCGATGACGTGCCTGTGAAGGATGCCGGCCAAATGATCAGCCGCGAGATGGTGGAAGCAACGGTGAAGCTTTCCGCAGGAAAAAAGCGGCATGCGTTGGTGAAGGGCTGAAGTCTGGCAAACAGCCGTTATCGATCAGATAGCCCGGCCAATCAAATCTACCCGATTTCAGGCAGCGATTTCAGCGACAAGTCGGGTAAATTCGCGGTGTGTTTCCGCCAACTCATCGGCAGGCTGAGGCTTTCTTGCGTAGTCTTTAAGACTGGCGAGCTCTCTGCCAAACTCCACTGCCTCCAAAGCATCGACGGTTTCAGCCCGCTCATAAAACCCACGGCTCAGGATTACCCATTCTGAGCCAAGACGCGCATGCTCGTTGAGCACCATTTCCGCAGGGATGACGCCTTGGCCCAGCCGGGCAATCCCCCCAATCCCAAAGGAAATCCTCGCATCGCAAAGCATTCTGCACGGGGCGTCCAACAGACCCTCCGCCAAAGGCTGAAACATAAAGCGCATCCCCATATCGAGATGGAGGTCATTCAAACCGATATAGAGCTCGTCCGGCCCCAGCGCAGCAATCTCCGGAACGGCATCCAGCGCCGCCTTTGTCTCCACCAGCGGCATAGTTGCTGCCTTCCACGGCACAAGATCCATAAACCGCCCTACCGTCCCGGCATCACGAAACATCGGCAGCATCAATACATCAGCACCGCGCGCCACGGCATCTTCCACCTCCGCACGCGTACCCTCATGAAACGGGTTCACCCTCACCATCAGATTGGCATCAGGCGCAGCTTCCCGCACACGGCTGATATCCTCTGGCCCGCTCTTCGATTTCTGCGTGTCACCCGGCTGCCGCTCCGCCTTGCCCATCCATTCAAGATCAACAAACAAACGATCGACACCATTTGCCGCCGCATAAGCCGCGACGGCCGGATCGCTCACTACCAACATGGTTTTGAGGTTCATGCCGCCTGCTCCAGCATTTCCGGATCTTCATCAATGAACAGGCGAAACCATATCTCGACCGAGATCAGCGCGCGCAACTGCCGTGTGAAGTTCTCTCGCCCTGCCATATGCGCTTCCAGCATATCTTCGACGACACCGATCTCAAAAATACCCCGAGCCCCCAGTCGTCCGTCCAGCAACATCTCGCGGCAATACTCAGATAGTTTATCCTTAAACCACTCTCCAATGGGCACTGTGAACATCTGCTTTCGTCGATATGTCAGATCGCGCCCCAGGCGCTGCACCATTGCGGATTTGTAGACCGACTTTGTCTCGCCTCCCTTCAACTTCATCCAGCCGGGTACCCTGAAAGCAAACTCTGCCATCCGGTAGTCCAAAAACGGCGAGCGCACTTCCAGAGAGTTTGCCATCGCCATCCTGTCCGGCTTTACAAGGTTGTTGCCGGGCAGAAGCACGGTAGTGTCCCCCAGCAATACCCGATTGATCGGATCCTGCTTGGGGTAGGCGCGCATAGCCTCCGCCAACGCGCTGTAAGGATCTGTATCATGAAATGCTGAATGCAAGTCTCCCGCGAGAAGAGTAGCGGACTGATCTCCATGCAATAGTCCGGATTGGCGCGCGTATCTGTCTTCCCAGCCGGGCAATAGACCCTCGCAACTGCCATCGGGAAAGATCCCCAAATACTTTTCATACCCTGCAAACAGTTCGTCCCCGCCATCACCTGTCAGCACCATCTTCACATCTTGCGTGGCAAGCTGCGAAACCTGATCCGTTGGCATGAAAGACACATCGCCATGCGGCTGATCGCAGTGGTAAATGAAGCGTGGCCAGAGATTAGTTATGTCCTGTTCCACAGTTTTTGCCACATGCCGGGTATCAAACAACGCTGCTGCGGCTTCCGCCCATTCTGTTTCATCAAAGCGTTTGTCAACAAAGCCAATGGAATAAGTCCGGATCTCACCCTCGATATGGTCACGCATCACCCCCACAACCGATGTGCTATCCAGCCCGCCGGAGAGAAACGCGCCAAATGGCGCATCGGACCGTAAACGAATACGCGTTGCATCGTCCAAAAGCGCTCTAAGACCCGCCTCTGCCTCACCCTCCGTCATCTCCGGGTCAGGCCGCTGCTCTGTGAGAGACCAGTATTGCCGGATCTCCAACTCGTCGCCAACCACTGCCATATGGCCGGGCATCAGGTGCCTTATGCCCTGAAAAGCTGTGTCGGGCGCCGGTATATAGTTGAGTGCGAAAAACTGTGCCAAGGCTACGAGATTTGCCTGGCGAGGCACACCTGCCGCCAACAACGCCTTTATTTCGGAGGCGAAGAGAGTCCCATCCTCGGTCTCGGCCAAATAGAGAGGCTTTACACCAAGCCGATCCCGATAAAGATAGGTAAGGCCGGTGCCCCGGTCCTGAAGCGCAATGGCGAACATTCCGTTCAACCGCTTCACAAAGTCGGGCCCCCAATGGGCATAAGCGTGCAACAATACTTCAGTGTCACCATCGGTCTGAAACACTGCGCCAAGCGCCCTCAACTCGTCGCGCAATTCGATGTAATTGTAGATTTCCCCGTTCTGCACCACCGCCAACTTCCCATCCGCAGAGATCATCGGCTGGTTGCTAGCATCCGAAAGATCGATGATCGAAAGACGCACATTTCCAAGGCTCACACCGCCCTTGGTCTCAAAACTTCGGGCATCGGGGCCGCGATGATGCAAACTCGCTTGCATCGCCTCAAGTCGTAAGGGCTCTATCCGTCGCTCAGGCGCCGCGATACAGCCGAATATTCCGCACATAATCTCGCTCCCGCACCAACCTTCAAGGCTCTACATAAACGCGTTGCCCAGCCTTAGCACCGCCCTGCCAACGCGATCAACGCATCTTGCCGAAAGCGACCAGTCTGTCTTTCCATATGGCGGCGATGCCAAGAAAGAGAAGAGCACCGGCAGCGGCGCGTATCCAGATCCATGCTGAAGGTATCCAGAGCTCGTCCGCTGCATAAACAAACGCGATGAGAGCAACTGCCAGAAGAACACGCATTGGCGAGAACATGGCGAAAACTACTGTCGGGCGCACCGGCAAATGCGAGACATGGAGAAGGGCAACCGTCGCATAGAAAAGAAAGAAGCCCACCATCACCAGATCCGGCCGGAAAAGGGCAAACCCTCCACCCAAGGCCAATGCAACTACTCCGTGTACCATCACGCGCCCAGTGCGTTTTCGTGCATTCAGCGAAGCTGCGCCGATAAGTTCCAGTGCTGCAAAGGGAAGGGCCAGAAACATCATTTGCGCCGTGAATGTCAGTGCAGCGAGGCCCTCGGCACTCATCGCACCCCGAAAGAATATCAAGCGGGCAATGGCATCCCCGCTGCAGATACCCACGGCGAGCGTAGCGGCGGCAAGAATGATCACGACAGACAAGCCTTCTTCGGCAATTTCGGTGCTGTCTCCGCTGTCTGTAAGGCGCGGAAGAAGGACGGTGGCAAGGGGTGCGAAGAGGATCATGACCGGGAGAAGAAAGAGCTTCAATGCATAGGCAAAAGCCGTCAACGCGCCCGGCTCTGCCAGCCCGGCAATGGTGCGGAACAGAATGTGCGCTCCAGCAGTAATACCGACGGCCAGCACACCGGCACCAAACAAACGCAGCAACTGAAGGCTTGCGCCAGTCGGCGGGCTAAAGAGCGGTACCACAGGTGGACGTGCACTAATAAAAAGCATTACCACACGGGTCGTCGCCGCAGCCAGTACGCCGAGTGCAAGCGGCAGGATCAGGCTCATTTCAGCAGGCAAACCAAGGAGCACGGCGCAAAGTACAAAGTTATAGGCCCCGGTGCCGAGACCCACGACAAAAAAAGTGTTCCGCGCGTTCAGAAGTGCGCCAAGGGCACCGGCAAGAGCCGCAAGAGGAATGCTGAGCGCCGTCAATTGAACAGCGACCAGATGCGCTTCAAAGGCGCTGTAGGAAAGAGCGGGGGCCAGCACGCGAAACAAAGTTTCTGGCAAAGCGAAGACGAGCAATGCCACAACACAGGCTACCAAAAACGCGCAGGTTGTCGCAAACCGAAAAAGCGCCAGACGCTCCACGCCCTCCACCCTGCGGAGCGCTGGCACCAATGCAGCACCAAAACCACCGGCCAGCAAGATGGCAATCAGAAAATCCGGCAATGTCAGGATCAGCACCGCAACATCAGCTTCCGCCGATACACCTAACCTTGCGGCCAGAAGCACCTCTCGCAAAAAGCCGAGCAGACGGCCGATCAAAAGGGCCGCGCTCAGTGCAAGTGTGGATTTCACCAGAGTGCTCATCGGACACGAACCTATTCCGGTTCAGGCAGACAGGCTATGGCGAAAGCAGCAGGCATCGCGGCTCAATCACTGTATTTGTCAAAGCCGAGACAACGCAAAGCCCGCGCGCGATACGTTCTTTGCCATTATCTAAAGCGCTGATTTCAAAGCCTCAACCAGATTAGTCTTCTCCCATGAGAAGCCGCCATCGGTATCCGGCTCCCGTCCGAAATGCCCATAGGCGGCTGTCCGTTGATAGATCGGTCTATTGAGGCCCAGATGCGTGCGGATGCCGCGCGGTGTCAGGCTCATGGAGTCGCGGATGGCCTGCTCGATCTTCTCGGGCGCCACCTCGTTTGTGCCATGTCCGTCCACGTAGATGGAAAGCGGCTCAGCCACACCAATGGCGTAGGAAAGCTGGATCGTGCAGCGATCCGCCATACCGGCGGCCACTACATTCTTGGCAAGGTAGCGCGCCGCATAGGCAGCCGAGCGATCCACCTTGGTGGGATCTTTCCCGCTGAAGGCACCGCCACCGTGCGGAGCCGCGCCACCGTAGGTATCAACGATAATCTTGCGTCCGGTAAGCCCGGCATCACCGTCCGGCCCACCGATCACAAAGCGCCCTGTGGGGTTCACATGCCAGATCGTCTTCTCGTCCAGCCAACCTTCGGGCAACTCACCCCGAATGTAAGGCTCCACCAAATCCCGCACATCATCGGATGTCATGTCGCCATCCAGATGCTGCGTGGAGAGAACAAGGCTATCCACCCGTGCAGGCTTGCCATCGCGATATTCAATCGTCAGCTGCGATTTCGCATCCGGCCCAAGCTGCGGCGCCTCGCCGGAATGGCGCACCTCCGCCAACTTCTTGAGCATCTTGTGTGCATAGAGAATGGGGGCTGGCATCAGCTCCGGTGTCTCGGTCGTTGCATAACCGAACATGATGCCCTGATCACCGGCCCCCTCATCCTTGTTATCGGCCGCATCCACACCCTGCGCGATATCCTGGCTCTGCTCGTGCACATAGCAATCAATCGAGGCGGTCTTGAAATGGAAGCCCTTCTGCCGATAGCCGATCTTGCGGATCACTTCGCGCGCCGTCGCACTGATCTCCTCTGGCGTCACCGCGTTCTGGTCCGAGATCTTCACCTCTCCCATCAGCACCACCTTGTTTGTGGTCGCGGCCGTTTCCACGGCCACGCGGGCCTCAGGCTCACGCGCCAGGATCATGTCGATCACAGCATCGGATATCTGGTCGCACACCTTGTCAGGATGGCCTTCTGAAACGGATTCGGAGGTAAAAAGGTAGTTCTTGCGCGCTGTCATAGGGTCGTGCCTTCCGGGCTTCTTTTTGAAGTTGAGAGTTGGTAGCCTTGTTGCCCGGTTTCCGCAAGGAAAGGGTTAATGTGCCGCACTTGGCTCACCAGTTACTCCGGCATTTTTTGCGAAGTATCCTCGGCGTCGTCACTTCTCAAGAGCTGCACATCACGCCGGGGAAAGGGAATATCGATGTCTTCCCGCTTCAGCGCATCCCAAAGAGCAAGAAACACATTTCCCCGCACATTCGTCAGCCCGGCCGAAGGATCCCTTATCCAGAAACGAAGGATGAAGTCGATCGAACTATCACCAAATCCAACGATGTGGCATACCGGTGTGGGGTCACCGACCACCCTATCAACGGTTGCTGCAGCTTCGCGTGCAATTTTCCTGACATGATGCGGATCGCTCTCATAACTCACGCCGAAATGCACATCGAGGCGTACAAGATCAGAGGAGTGCGTCCAGTTCACAACCTGCGTGGTGATCAGGTCTTCATTGGGAATAAGGTATTCCCGCCCATCCCGCGTGATCACAGCGACAAACCTTGCATTCAGCTCTGACACCCAGCCAAACGTATCCCCAAGAGAGATCACATCACCCGGCTTGATGGATTTGTCGAGTAGAACGATTACGCCTGAAACGAGATTGGAAACCACCTTCTGCAATCCAAACCCAAGGCCCAGGCCAATGGCCCCGGAAAGCACGGTCAGCGAAGTGAGATCAAACCCGATTGTCTGTAGTGCAATGAAAACAGCAAAGGTGAAGAGCAGAATATGCGTCAACTTGGTCGTCAGCACCCGCAGAGAGGGTGACATTTCTTGGTTCTGCGCGAGGCGCCGATCCAGAAACCTTGCAAATCCATTTGCGATCGTGATCAGAAGCCCAAGGATCACAACGGCTTTCAGAACAAGAAGCAGCGAGATCCGCGTATCGCCCATATTGAGCGCGAGACTGTCCAGCCCTTCTTCCACCCGGTCCTGAATCCCAAGGATCTGAAATGTCACAAAGGCCCATGCGCCCCACCGCACAACAGTTCGCATGGCCGCATTGCGGATCAGCCGCGTGGTAATGGCAATAAACATCCACGCCGTGGCAAGAGTGGCCACCACCCCGATCAGATAAGATCGGCTCGGCCACGTCATCTCCTGCATGGTCAGGTAAACGGCCCAGGCGAGCAGCGCGAAGATAATCCCGCGAGTTCGGCGGAACACGACGAGCATGAACCGCAACTGGCTCGCGCGCATCCCCTCCAGCCCGCGCATCCAAGCCTCAATGCGGGGCTTCACCACCCGCGCCATAACGGTCGCTGCAACGGCCAGTATGATCAGGATCACAACCTGATAAAACCGCCATGGCTGAAGAAGCGTCAGCAGAAAGGCATAGACATCCACCCAGGTCGTCTGGAGCAGAGTGCCTATGTCTTGCATACGCTTCTCCCGATCAGCTTATCTTTTGCAGCAGGGAATCCAGCGAAGCCTTCGCATCCCCATAGAACATCCGCGTGTTATCCTTGTAAAACAACGGATTTTCGATGCCGGAATAACCGGTTCCCTGCCCACGCTTGGAAACGAATACCTGTTTCGCCTTCCAGCACTCCAGCACCGGCATTCCTGCTATCGGGCTGTTGGGGTCGTCCTGCGCTGCCGGGTTCACGATATCATTCGAGCCGATGACGATGGCAACATCGGTGTTCGGAAAGTCCTCATTGATCTCGTCCATCTCCAGAACGATGTCATACGGCACCTTTGCCTCCGCCAGAAGTACGTTCATGTGCCCGGGCAAGCGGCCTGCTACCGGGTGAATGGCGAAGCGTACGTCCTTGCCCTTCGCCCGCAAGCGCCGCGTCAGTTCGGCTACATTCTGCTGTGCCTGCGCCACCGCCATCCCGTAGCCTGGAATGATGATCACGCTGTCCGCCTCTTCCAGGGCGGTCGTCACCCCATCCGCATCTATTGCAATTTGCTCGCCTTCCACAGCCATCTGCTCACCCGCAGGGCCGCCGAAGCCGCCAAGGATGACGCTGATAAAACTGCGGTTCATCGCCTTGCACATGATGTAGGAAAGGATCGCACCGGAGGAACCCACGAGCGCACCCACAACGATCAGAAGATCGTTTCCAAGGCTAAAGCCAATCGCCGCCGCCGCCCAACCGGAATAGCTGTTGAGCATGGAGACCACCACCGGCATATCCGCGCCGCCGATGCCCATGATCAGATGATATCCGATAAAGAGTGCCGCAAGCGTCATCAGGAAAAGCGGGAAGAACCCACCGGAGTTGAAATACCAGATGAGGCAAAGCGCAGAGAGCGCGGCCGCCCCTGCATTCAACATATGCCCACCGGGCAACTTAACCGCTGCGGTATCTACTTTGCCCGCCAGTTTGCCATACGCAATTACCGAGCCTGTAAAGGTTATAGCTCCAACAAAAACCCCAAGGAAAAGTTCAACCCGCAGGATACCGATTTCCACACCGTCTTTCTTGGCCAAAAGCGCTGCAAACCCTTCTAGCGCCGCTCTTCCGACCTCGTCCATGGCCATCACCCGGCCAAGCTCGATATGCGCGATATAGCCAACAAAAACAGCCGCAAGACCAACCAGCGAGTGCATTGCCGCTACCAGTTCAGGCATTTGCGTCATCTGCACGCGTGTCGCCAGTTGCCAGCCGATCACGCCACCGGCAGCAACCAAAACCACCGAAAGGATCCAGAACCCGGAGCCTGGCCCGATAAGAGTGGCAAACACCGCCAGGGCCATCCCGGCGATCCCGTACCAGACAGCCCGTTTCGCACTCTCCTGCCCTGAAAGCCCACCGAGCGATAGGATGAAGAGGATAGCTGCGACCACATAAGCCGCTGAAGTGAAACCGAATTCCATGTGCTCTACCCCCTCAGGACTTCTGGAACATGGCGAGCATGCGCCGCGTCACGAGGAAACCCCCGAAAATATTAATACCGGTCATGAAGACAGCGAGCGCTGCTAGCAGGATCACAAGGAAAGACCCTGAACCAATCTGCGTCAACGCTCCCAGAATGATGATCGAGGAGATCGCGTTGGTAACAGCCATCAGCGGCGTATGGAGGCTGTGCGCCACGCCCCAGATCACTTGGAACCCGACAAAAACAGCCAAAACGAATACAATGAAATGCTGCATAAAGCTTGCGGGCGCCACCAGCCCGACGCTCAACAGAAGTGCCGCCCCAATCGCGATCAATGTCACCTGATTGCGTGTCTGCGCCTTAAAGGCCTCAACTTCTTCAGCCGCCAGCTCCTCCGGTGTCTTCTGAACAACTTTCTTGGGCTCTACTTTCGCAATCGCAGCGACTTTCGGGGGCGGTGGCGGGAAGGTTATCTCACCTTCATGCGTCACCGTCGCACCCCGGATCACGTCATCCTCCATATTCACAACGGGTACGCCATCTTTCTCAGGCGTCAGATCCGTCATCATATGGCGGAGGTTGGTTGAATAAAGCGTGGAGGATTGCGTTGCCATGCGGCTCACTAGATCGGTGTAACCGATCACCCGCACCCCGTTCTCCGTCTCGATCATCTGATCCATGACGGTCATATCGCAATTTCCACCCCGCTCAGCCGCCAGATCGACAACAATCGAACCGGGCTTCATCGCCTCGACCATATCCTTCAGCCAGAGCTTTGGCGCATCCCGGCCCGGAATAAGCGCCGTGGTGATAACGATGTCTATTTCAGGTGCCTGCTCGCGGAAGAGCGCCAACTGCTTCTCGCGAAACTCGGGGCTCGAGGGCGCTGCATACCCGCCAGTCGCCGCACCATCCTGACTGTCTTCAAAATCGAGGAACAAGAACTCAGCGCCCATGCTCTCGATCTGTTCTGCCACTTCAGGCCGCACGTCAAAGGCGCGCACGATGGCACCCATGCTCTGTGCTGCACCAATCGCAGCCAGCCCGGCAACGCCAGCCCCAATTACCAAAATCTTCGCTGGAGGCACTTTCCCCGCAGCCGTCACCTGCCCGGTAAAAAAGCGCCCAAAATTGTTGGAAGCCTCCACAACCGCCCGATAGCCGCCGATATTGGCCATAGAGGAAAGCGCGTCCATCTTCTGCGCTCGGCTGATCCGCGGCACCATATCCATCGCAATCGCCGTCACGCCCTTTTCCTTAAGCGTCTCCAGCAGCGCTTCATTCTGCGCAGGCCAGATGAACGAGACCAGTATCTGCCCCCGACGAAAGTGATCCAGTTCGCCACCCTCCGGTGCACGCACTTTCAGCACGATATCGGAAGCCGCATAAAGCGCCTCGGCACTGTCTACGACCTCAACACCGGCTTCCCGATACACCTGATCGGAAAACCGCGCCTTATCCCCGGCACCGCTCTGCACCACGCACTCATATCCGAGCTTCTGCAATTGCTCCGCGCTCTGCGGTGTCAGCGCCACGCGCGCCTCGCTATCAAACACTTCCTTGGGCGCGCCTATCTTCATCGCGGTCAGGCTCCTTCGGTCTAGGTACATGGGCTCCGCAACCGGACGGGGCGGATTCGAGACGTTCATAATGGTTTAACGAGCAAGATTGTCCAATGCGAGGGCCAAGTTCACGAAATTAGACTGCAGATCAACTCCACTCAGCCAAATAATCGGGGCTTCAGTTTCAGAAGTGTTTCGCAAACTTCCCTGCTGGCGATCTGTCCGGCGGCCACTCCGCTTTCGATGGCACTCGCCTGCAGAAAGGCCGCCACAAGCTCGGGGTTTGCGGCTGCATGCCCTGCGCCAAATACAGAATCAATGGCATCCCGAGCTGCCGTAAGGTAAGCTTTCGTCGTCTCGATCGCCCTTGTTTTATTGAGTTTACTATCGATTGGAAAATCCTCCGATTTTTGTCGATTTGACGTATTTTTGCCAAAATGTAGTGTCCTGCGGCTGCGAATCTCTAATTATCGGCATATGTGTCGCCCGTGGTACACAGAAAGCGCTTTGCATGTTTTAGGCGCTATTATTTATGCCTTAGAAAGCGGGAAAGAGCGGTAGTACGTGCGCAATCATTGGGGAATGCTGTGAAAGTGTGGAACAACAGTCGCATTAGGATAGGCCGGAGGGCGCTGATTGGTGGCCTCGCCGGTTCTCTTATATTGCCCTATGCTCCACAAAAAGCTGCGACACAGTGGGTAGATCGCAAGCGTCTTTCGGATGCAAGCACCGCTGCAAGCAATATCAAGCAGCTCAACAGCCTCAGTATATCTGTGCGCAATGAAGTACATCTTGCGGCTGCATATCGCGGCCCAGGCCTAAACACTCCGGTCAACGTAAAATCGGTGTCAAAAACACTTATGGCCACGCTTGTGCTGATTGCCATGGATAAGGGCATTCTGTCCGGCCCGTCTCAACCCATGCTGCCGCTGCTGGGCGAACTTGCGCCAAAGGGTCTCGATCCGCGCGTAAACGATATCACTCTCGATCACCTTCTTTCCATGCGCAGCGGGCTGGTACGCACCTCCGGGCCGAATTACGGAACATGGGTCAACTCGTCTGATTGGATCAGCTATGTGCTGACCGAACCTGCCACATCGCGGCCAGGCACGCAGATGAGCTATTCCACAGGCGATTATCACCTTCTGTCCGCGATCCTCACGTCTGTCACAGGCCGCAGCACACACGAGCTGGCGCAGGCTTGGATCGGCGAACCTCTCGATACGCCGTTACCGGAATGGAACCGCGATCCGCAGGGCATCTTCATGGGCGGCAATAACATGGCGATCAGCCCCAACGGGTTACGCCGCTTCGGAGAAATGGCATTGGCTGGCGGTGTGTTTGGTGGCAAGCGCATCGTCAGCGAAGAAAAGCTGCGCGCCGCATGGACACCCCGCGCGCGCTCACCTTTCTCCGGCCATCAATACGGTTACGGCTGGTTTCAGACGCTCATGTCAGGCGTCCGTGTGTATTACGGTCGGGGGTATGGCGGCCAGATGATCTACGTTATCCCGCAGCGCGAGACAGTCGTTATCATGACATCCGACGCCACGCAGCCTGCCCGCAGCTCGGGCCATGGTGGCGTGCTCAACCGATTGATGGCTGATAGCATTCTACCCGCCATCTCACGGGCCTGAAGCGTTTCAAAATTAGTCTGAAACACCAGGCCTTGGAAAGCCTGAGAGCGCTAGCAGCGCATCAGGGTTCTGACGATTCAGATGTCTGGGAACGCTTGAGCACTCAAACCCTCCCTGATTAAAACTGCGAGGAGCGACTGGATCACTCCAACTTTCAGCAGTCAAGGTGCCTCCCGAACTGCCAACAGAGCCTCATGGCCTTGGCTTTGGTCGAACAGTCGGCACCTCTTCTCTCGGCCGCGCCCGGGGCGGTGCAACCTGCCCGATCTCAGGCGGCAGCCCTTCGCCTGCCATTGTCACACCCTGCACAACGTCGCTCAACACAGCACTGGCCTCAGCTTTCGCAGCCGCATCGTCTGCCTCAGCAATCAGGGCAAGCAGCAGGATTTGTGCCTCTGATGTTTTACCCTGCGCCGCCCAAATTGCCGCTCTCTCCAACCGTGTCGCATGCGTCTCTGGTGTTTGCGAAAGATCCTCCAGAGCTGCATCCAGCCTGCCCAGCGCGCGACGCACGGATGCACGATGGCGGTAAAGATCCGCACTTGGCACGGCTTCAATCATCCGGGTCAACAGCACGTCCGCTTCCGCCCAGTTGCCTAACTCCAGCTCAACACTCGCAAGATCAGGCAAGTAGTGCTGCGCATCGGGTTCCAGAGCTCCGGCTGCCTTCAAGGTCTCCCGTGCCAAAACGATCTCCCCAAGTTCCAGCCAAAGCGCCCCTGCGTCACTGAACAAGAGAGCCCGTGTCGCGCTTGAGATCACGGCCCTCGGGCTTTGCGCAAGCTCCGTCAGCTTTGTTGCTGCAACCCGCGTAGCACCCGACGCCTGAAGGGCCGCGATTTCACAGAGCCGTGCTGGCGTGCCGCCCCCAAGCGTAATCCATTGCGCGGCCTGCTCACGCACAGCCTCTGGAGCGTCAGCAACTTCAGCCCGGCAAGCTTGAAGAGAGCGGATCTCAGCGCGCGCACTCGCGGCAAAGGCCACGAGGATCAGCATCATGCAGAGGCTTCGCATTCCAGTGTCTTCCCGCTACGGTTCCTGTTGGAGATTTAAACAGGGCGGACACAAATGGCAAAGCAACACCTTCTTGCGCTGGGGTTCGGATTTACTGCGGCTGAACTTTCCCGTGCGGTGATCGCTCAAGGCTGGAGGATGACGGGGACAACGCGAAGCGCGGGCAAGCTCGAAGATATCGCGAAAACGGGTGCCGATGCGGTGCTTTGGCCCGGCACCGATCTCGGGCCCCTTCTCCAGACAGTCACCCACATCGTTTCCTCGGTTCCCCCCCGCGATAGCGGCGATCCAGCCTACGACCTGCTCAAAGCCCACATTGGCCAGATGCCCGCACTCAGATGGGTTGGCCTTCTCTCGACAACGGGTGTCTACGGTGATCACAACGGCGATTGGGTGGATGAGAACACCCCCCTCGTTCCCAACGGTCATCGCGGCGGCCTGCGTGCCGGGCAGAATGCAAAATGGTTGAGCCTCTGGCGCGAACACGATCTCCCCATCCACGTCTTTCGTCTCGCCGGCATCTACGGTCCCGGCCGCTCCGCGCTCGATAAAATCCGGGATGGCACCGCCCGCCGTATCGTGAAACCGGGCCAGATGTTCAGCCGCATCCATGTGGAGGATATCGTGCAGGTGCTGCTGGCATCCATTGCTCGCCCGGCCCCCGGCACCGCCTACAACGTCGCAGATAACAAGCCATGCCCACCACAAGACGTGATCGAAGAGGCGGCAAACCTTCTCAACGCACCTGTCCCACCGGATATCGACTTTGAAACCGCCGATATCTCCCCGATGGCCCGCAGCTTTTACGCAGATAACAAACGTGTCCGAAACACCCGCATAAAGGAGGAGCTCGGCGTCACCCTCCGCTATCCCGATTACCACGCGGGCCTCCGCGCCATTCTCGCCGCGGACGCCTGAGAAATCCCTATACCACCTTGCCAGGCCCCCACTTTTTGTGGAATGCCGAAAGCACGGCAAAGAATAGAGGTGGTATAGTGCGGGTCTTGGGTGTGCTTATGGGTTTGGCCTTGCCGAGTGCGGCTTTTCCCGAAGGGCTGACATACAATCTCTACGGCAATCCTGGCCTCATTGAATTGCCAAGCGCCGAAATGGCACCCGATGGCGAGCTTTCGGTATCCTACGGACAATTTGCCAACACACGGCGCACGGCGGTCAACTTTCAGATCCTGCCACGCGTGAATGGCACAATCCGCTTTGCCACGATCAATGATTTTAACACCGATGGCTCGTCTGAAAGCTTCCGCAGCTTCGACCTCCGAGTCCAGCTGATCGAGGAAAATGCATGGATCCCCGATGTTGCCATCGGCTTCCGCGATCTTTTCGGCAATGGCGTGTATGGCTCTGAATACATCGCTGCCACAAAAGAAGTCCTGCCCGGCCTCAAACTCACCGGCGGCATCGGCTGGGGGCGGCTCGGCTCGGACAACAACATAGATGGCATCGGCTCCCGCACCCTCACCGATCCCGGCGGCCGCCTTCAGTTTGACAGTTATTTCCAGGGCGATTTCGCGCCCTTCGCGGGCCTTGAATGGGCCACACCCGTCAACGGTCTCACTTTAACAGCCGAATACGTGCCCGATACCTACGCACCGGAAACAACAAACAGCAGCTTTGAGCGTGAGGTCCCGGTCAATGTCGGCCTCACATGGCAGCCCAACCAGTCCATCGCACTCTCCGGATACTACATGCTCGGAGATGCCGCAGGCTTTCAGCTCACCTTCACCGGCAACCCCAACAGCCCACTCGCCCCGCAGGATCTCGGCACCGCACCCGCACCGCTGCGTGCACGAGCGCCGGATGCCGATCGCAACACAAAATGGGCGGCTAAGGTTGAGAATCGCGATACACTTGTAAACGCCCTCACCGAAGTGCTGGCCGCCGATGGTATCGTTGTCGAGGAGGCGCGCATCGGCGGGCAGACCGCTGAGCTTTACATCTCCAACACCTCCATCCAGCGCACACCCAAGGCCATCGGCCGCACCGCCCGCATCCTCGCGGCCGCGATGCCCGCCTCTGTGGAAACCTTCCGCATCACCACGATAGAGCGCTGGCTGCCCACAACCACAGCAGAGATCAGGCGAAGCGACCTTGAGGCACAAGTGGATCGCCCCGATGCGGGCATGAAAAGCTGGCAGACCACCCGGCTTCTCGATGCGAAAGCCTCCATCGAAGGCGATATGGTCTACCGTCGGCCGATCGAGAGCCGCTTTTCGTGGTCCCTCAATCCCAGTGTCCCCTTCAGCCTCTTCGATCCCGATAGCGGGGTAGACCCGGATTTGCAGTTCGTCGCCCGCGCAAAGTATCAGATCTCCCGCGGTCTCAGCGTCTCGGGAGAGGTCAGTCGCTTCGTCATAGGCTCAGATCAGGAAACCGTCTCCACCTCCACCAGCACACTCCCCCGCGTCCGTTCGGATGCAAATCTGTACTTTTCCGGCCGCGACTTTGAGCTGGAACGGCTGACGGGTGACTACGTCTTCAAACCAGCTCCGGCACTCTACGGCCGTGTCACGGCAGGTTACCTCGAACGCATGTTCGCAGGCGTATCAACAGAGCTTCTCTGGGCACCCACAAACTCAGATATCGCCTTGGGCGCAGAGCTTAACTATGTCCAGCAACGCGAGGTTGATGATCTCTTCGCGCTACAGGATTACGATGTTATCACTGGCCACGGCTCCATTTATTGGAACACCGGTTTTTACGGCCTCGAAGCACAGCTCGATATGGGCCGGTACCTCGCAGGCGATTGGGGGGCCACAGCCACACTCTCCCGCCGCTTCGCCAACGGGTGGGAGGTTTCGGGCTACATCACCCGTACTGATGTCTCCCCATCCGAGTTTGGCGAAGGCAGCTACGCAAAGGGTGTCGAAATCACTATGCCCCTCCGCTGGGGCCTGCCGTTTGAAAGCCGCTCGCGTGCCACGCTCGATCTGTCGGAGTTTGACCGCGATGGTGGTGCGCGCCTCCGCGTAGCCGGGCGCCTTCACGAGCGGATCCGAAATACCGATGGTGCGAGCCTGGAGGGCCAATGGGGCGCTTTCTGGCAATAACGCTCGTCTTCCTCGCCGCCTGTTCCAGCGAAGGGGCCGGCCCCATCACCGACGCAGTAGTGGAGCGTGTGAAAGGTGCGTTGCCGGGCGGCGAAGAGGCCAAGCCCGAAGGCCCCGCACCCATAAAGATCACCCGCGCCATGGTGGAAGCCGCCGGAGCGGCGATGGTGCGCGGCGGGCTCCTTTCCGAGAATGCCCGTTCCCTCTTCTCCGGCCTCTCGGAAAATGGTGGCTATGTCACCTACATCTCTCGCTTCAATCAATCGCTTACGCTCCGTGGAAGCCTGATCACAGGCACACGCGGCCTCGGCCACGATCTCCTCTCCGTCACGCCCGATAAGCGCGACCCTCTAATAACACCCACACCCGTCGAAGACTGGCCCGGCAGCATCGGCCGCCGCTATGTCTTCCCCGGTACCGGCCCGGTTGGGCAGATCATCGAAGTTCGTTGCAGCTACACAATCGAGAAACCGCTGGAAATGGAGATTGTGGAAGTCATTCATACGGGCGTTCAGGTGCGCGAAGATTGCGTCGGCCCCGGCATCTTTTTCCAGAACCAGCATTTCGCAGATGGCGAAACAGGTTTCGTCTGGCGTTCCCAGCAGTGGATCGGCAATAAGCAGGGCACACTTGACCTTGAGATTATAGAGCCTTTCACAGGAGGTTAGAGGCCATGCACCCGAACCCCACATTCCGCAAGACAGCACAAGCCCGCAACATCGCCTTCGCGCAAGAGCGTGGCTTTGGCGTGCTTACGCTCAACGGCCCGGAAATGCCGCTTGCGGCCCACATTCCCTTCACCCTCTCACCCGATGGCTCACATCTCGAAGCGCATGTTCTCCGCTCCAATCCGGTCTGGACAGCAATCGAGAACCCGCAAAAGGCGCGGATGATCGTCTCCGGCCCTGATGGCTACATCTCGCCCGATTGGTACGAAGTGCCCGATCAGGTGCCCACATGGAACTACATCGCCGTCCACCTCACGGGCACGCTCCACCGGCTGCCGAGTGAGGCTCTCACACCACATTCCGCAGAGCTTTCCGCCAAATTCGAGGAACGCCTCGCACCCAAGAAACCATGGACACTGGATAAGATGACCCCGGAGGTTCTTACCCGGATGCAACGGATGATCGTACCAATAGCGATGGAAGTTGAGGATATCGACGGGACATGGAAACTCAACCAGAACAAGGATGATGAGGTGCGCCTGCGAGCCGCCAAAAAGGTGCAAACAACCAGCGGGCAGGAGCTTGCGGCCCTTGCGACGCTCATGAAAAACCCACCTGAATAATTTGCGTAACGCTGGGTCAGCCCCTACATTACTCTGAAATAGAAGGAGTCAGACCTTGGCCGCACCGCTTGCCCCATTCGCCTGGACAGCTCTGCGCTTTGGCGCAATGGCTGCGACCGCCTACTATGTTTCCCGCCGAACCAGTGCAAAACCAAAGCATGTCTGGCGTGAGACAGCGCTTGATGATGTGAATGATGGGCTGGAAGTCACCACAGATCGCTCCGAAGGGGAGGCCAACACCCACAGCGCCGCCCGTTTTCGCCGCACGGTTCGGGTTGGCAACGGTCCCGGCATCGAAATTGATTTTGCGGCCCTCGGGCGTGTCCGCTTTCGCCGCGTTGAATAACCCCTCATCAGGATACCAACATGAAGCTCTACCACTCCCCCACGTCTCCCTACGTGCGCAAAATCATGGTCATGCTGCACGAGCTTGGTAAACTCGGAGAGGTGGAGTTGATCCCGTCCGGCGGCAGCCCGCTCGATCCGGGCACACTGCCCCTCTCTCAGAACCCGCTCGGCAAGATCCCGGCGCTGGAACGGGCAGATGGCCCCGCGCTTTACGACAGCCCGGTAATCTCGCGTTATCTCGATACAGTTCTCAAAGGCCGCATGTATCCTGAAGCGCCCCGCCTGTGGGAAACGCTTACACTCGAAGCCACCGCAGACGGAATAATGGATGCCGCCATCCTCATGGTCTACGAGCATCGCGCCCGCCCATCAGACAAACACTCACCCGAATGGGAAGAGGCGCAGTGGAGCAAGATCGCCCGCACGCTCGATGCCCTCGAAAGCCGATGGATGGCTTACCTTTCCGGCAAGCTGGACGCTGGCCAGATCGCCCTCGGCTGCGCTCTCGGCTATCTCGATCTCCGCCATGCCGGGCGCAACTGGCGCGAAGGCCACACCAATCTCGCCGGGTGGTTCGAAGCTTTCAATGCCCGCGAAAGCATGGTGAAAACGGTTCCCGAAGGATGAGGTAATCGAAAGCCGTTATCCTTCATCTGTCCTTCGGGAAATCACCGCCGCCGGAAAGCTGGAGGCAGGCCCATTTTGCCGCATCAGCAACCACCGGATCCTCATCGCCGATTAAAGCTTCAACGGAATACCGCAGCTCCTGATCGCCAGAGTTACCAATAGCATAAGCCACATTGCGCACAAACCGCCCCCGCCCGATCCGCTTGATGGGCGAACCTGCAAACACCTGCCGAAACGCGGCATCATCCAAGGCGGCGAGATCGGCCAGTCGGGGCGCTGCCAGTTCCGCCCGTGCCCAATACCCGGCCTCGCGCGCCTCAGCCGCAAACTTGTTCCACGGGCAAATGGCAAGACAATCGTCACATCCGTAGATTCGGTTGCCCAACAAGGGCCTGAGTTCCTCATCAACCGGCCCCTTATGCTCAATCGTAAGATAGGAAATGCAGCGCCGCGCATCCAGCCGGTAAGGCGCGGGAAAAGCCCCCGTCGGGCAGATATCAAGGCAGGCCCGGCAAGAGCCGCAATGCTCTTCACCGGGATCATCCTCAGGCATTGCAGCTGTCGTGAAAATCGCACCGAGAAAGAACCAGTTCCCCAAATCGCGAGACAGCAGGTTCGTGTGCTTTCCCTGCCAGCCGAGCCCAGCCGCTGCGGCCAAGGGCTTTTCCATCACGGGTGCCGTATCCACAAACACCTTTATCTCGCAGCCAGCCCGCTCCACCAGCCAGCGCCCCAGCCGCTTCAGTCGCTTTTTGACGATGTCATGGTAATCCCGGTTCCGTGCATAAACGGAAATACTGCCGCGATCCCTCTCTTCCAACAGCGCCAAAGGATCTGCATCCGGCGTATAGGGCTCAGCCAGCATGATCACACTTTTCGCTTCCGGCCAAAGCGCTGCCGGATCGCCGCGCCACGCAGTGCGCTCCGCCATCCAGCCCATATCTCCGTGGTATCCCGCCTCCAGAAATCCGGCCAGACGCGCCGCAGTTTCCGGAACCGCATCCGGGCGGCAAATGCCCATCTCCGCAAAGCCAACAGCCCGCGCTTCCGCCGACAGAGCCGCCTTCAGCGCGGCCCCATCCATCTCAGAAGTCCAGATCCGCGTAGTGGGCAGGCGGCGTGAAGCCAGGCACCAGATCCGAAAGGATCGAACGGAAGGCCGGGCGCGATTTGATTTTCGCGTACCAATCCTTCATCGCCTCATTCCGCGCCCAATCCACATCGCCGATATAATCCAGCGAGGAAAGTTGCGCCGCTGCTGCAAAATCCGCAATAGTCAGGCTATCGCCTGCAAGCCACCTCCGGCCCTCCATCAGCCACCCGATATAGTCGAGGTGATACTTGATGTTCTTGGCACCCGCCTTGATTTTCTCGCTCTCCGGATAGCCCGATTTGGTCAGTCGCTTGTAAACACGCTCATAGAGCAGATTTGCCGTCACCTCATGGTGAAACTTGTCGTCAAACCAGGCCACCAACCGCCGCACCTCCGCCCGCTCCGGCGCTGTGCCCGGCATCAGTTGCGGTGAGGGATGAGTCTCTTCCAGATATTCGCAAATCGCCGCACTGTCCGCGAGGATCAAGCCGTCGATCCGCAGCATCGGCACCTGCCCCGCAGGGTTCAACCGCAGAAAGTCCATCCGTCGCTCCCAGAACTTCTCCTCCACCAATTCCACCTCCACCTTCTTCTCGGCAAGGATCAGCCGCACCTTGCGGCAAAAGGGGGAAAGGGGTTGATGATAAAGTCGGCGCATGCGGGCTCCTCGATATATCCCGTTTTCCGGGTTTCCCCCTTCTGGCGCAACAGGCGTCGGCAATCAAGCACGGGGCGTATCCACGCGCGTTGATGGCAGAAATTGCCGCAACGCTCCCCTCGCTTGGGCTGGCTCCTCCAACCAACTGAATAAATATTTATTTCTGAAACCGCTTTGGTTTGACAAATCTCACAGTTAACAGAGTCCAAAATCTTGACAAGAATCGAAACTTACAGCTTCCTGAATGTGTGCTTGATTGCACTACTAGTGGGGGCATTAGTAAAAAGTTCTGAAAACCTTGCTGTGCGCCATTCGTCGCACGATTAACTGCGTTATATATAAACCGATACTTCTGCACAAACCAAGCGCTCCCATATTTTCACTTCGGCTAACCTTATTGGCCGGCCGATACCGCACGCCTGTTGAAAAGAAGGAGCTCACCCATGGCCGTCAATGTCTCCTACCCGGGGGTCTATATTCAGGAAGTGCCCAGCGGCTCCCGCGCCATTGCGGGCGTACCCACATCCATCGGGGCCTTCGTGGGCTACACCGCACGCGGCCCCGTGGATGATGCAATCCAGATCTTCAGTTTCGCGGATTTTGAGCGGACATTTGGCGGGCTCAACGTCGACAGCGATCTCAGCTACGCGGTAAACCACTTCTTCCTCAACGGCGGTGGCACCTGCTGGATAGTGCGCATCGCAGAGAATGCAGCCGCGGCATCGGTCGAGCTTCAAACACAAGAAGCTGTTCCAGCCACCACGCTCACCGTTACAGCCTCATCCGAAGGCGCATTCGGCAACAGCCTGATCCTTGCGGTGGATTACGCCACCTCCGATCCGGTCAACACCTTTAACCTGACGGTCACGGAGATGGCGGAGCAAAATGGTCGCCTCGTCGCCCTCCGCACAGAAACGCACCGCAATCTTTCCATGAATGATAGGGCCGCGACCTACGCCGTTGCCACCGTAAATGCAGCCTCTGATCTCATCCAGCTCTCCAACGCCAACCTAGTGTCGCCAAATGGCGGCATTTCCGAGAGCGGTTTTATCGATGATGCAATCGTGCAGGCGCTAGACAATGACACACGCACTCTCTCCATTTCCGTCGATGGTAGCCCGTTCCACGAGTTCGATCTCTTCCCGCTCGACAACAACAACCTCGTCGATTTCAACGGATTCGTTACGGCCCTCCAACCACTCATAAACGCGATAGACGGGATAGCCGGAGTTACAGTGGCCGCAAATGCCGGGGGCGACGGCATTGTCGTCACATCTGGCTCGACAGGCCGCAACTCCGTCGTCCAGATCCGCAATGCCAGCCGGTCGAACGCCGCAGCAGCCCTCAGTCTCGGCCCGCTAAATGGCGGGCGCGAAACATCCGGTGCCGCAGAGTTGCGCCCCGCCCAGACGGGCACCACCGGCGCCCGTATCGAGGATTACGCCACCGTAGCAGCAGCGCTTGCCGTAAACGATCCCGTAACTGTCAATCTGGTCGATCCGGCAGCACCTGCTGTGGTGATTGCGTCGGCAACGATACCACTCAACCCGGTTCCCGCCACTCTGAACGAGGCACGCGCTCAAATTCAGGCGGGCCTCGATGCCGAAACCAATTCCGCCTTCTCCGGTGCAATCGTCTCCATCGTGGATGATGCACTGAACATCACGCCGGGCGGCACCGGTTACGCCATGGGCGTCACCACCACGGGCGCAGGCGCAGACGAGCTGTTCCGACAAGGGGGAGGCCTAGATTTCGTGAATGTCACAGCCTACCAGCCAGGTGTCGGCCCGTCTGTCGCGGCACAGGTGGCGGGCATCAACGGATCGGATGGCAATGCGCCAATTCCGCCTGCGGGCATTCCGCTGATCACAGGCAACCGCGCCTTGAAAACCGGGATTTTCGCGCTGGAGGATGCCGATATCTTCAACGTCCTCTGCCTTCCCGGCACCACGGATATCGCGGCTCTAGGCCCGGCGGTGACCTATGCGGAAGAACGCCGCTCCATGATCATCGTCGATATAGACGAGAACGTGGATACGCTCGACGAGGCGCGGGATTGGGTGAATGATGGTGCAAACACCTCTCTCAAAAGCAACAACGCCGCCGCCTATTTTCCGAGGATCCGCCTCGCAGATCCCCTTCAGCAAAACCGCCTCCGCCCCTTCCCGAATTCGGGCCTGATGGCGGGGCTCTGGGCGCGGACGGACAACCTGCGCGGCATCTGGAAGGCACCGGCAGGCATCGAAGCAGGGCTGCGCGGCGTTCAGGCGCTTGATTACGTACTGAGCGATCCTGAAAACGGCGTGCTCAACCCACTCGGCCTCAACTGCCTTCGCACCTTCCCCGTTTACGGCACGGTCGCGTGGGGCGCACGCACACTGGTAGGCGCAGACGCCCGCGCGAGCGAGTGGAAGTACATCCCCGTCCGCCGCACGGCACTCTTTATCGAGGAAAGCCTCTATCGCGGCACACAGTTTGTGGTCTTCGAGCCGAATGACGAACCCTTGTGGGCCCAGATCCGCCTCTCCGTAGGCTCCTTCATGAACAACCTCTTCCGGCAAGGCGCATTCCAGGGTGCGACCCCGCAGGAAGCCTATTTCGTGCGATGTGACAGCACCACCACGACACAGGCGGACATCGATCTCGGGATCGTCAATATCCTCGTCGGCTTCGCACCTCTCAAACCCGCGGAATTTGTCGTCATCTCGCTCCAGCAGATCGCTGGGCAGGGCCAATAAGCGCAAAGGAACAGAAAAATGGCTGAATTCAGTGTTAATCCCCAGCGCTTCGATCCCTACAAGAACTTCAAGTTCCGCGTGCGGTGGGACGGTCGCTTCGTGGCCGGAATCTCCAAGGTTGGCGCATTGAAGCGCACCACGGAAGTGGTGGAGCATCGCGTCGGGGGTGACAGCTCCACCGGCCGCAAATCTCCCGGACGCTCCAAGTTCGAGCCGATCATGCTGGAGCGGGGTGTGACGCATGACGAGGAGTTCGAGCGCTGGGCCAACCTTGTCTGGAACGTCCAGGGCGGCCTCGGGGCGGAGGTGTCCCTCTCCGATTTCCGCAAGGACATCATCATCGAGATGTATAACGAGGCGGGCCAACTCGCGATTGCCTATCAGGTCTTTCGCTGCTGGGTATCGGAGTTTCAGGCCCTGCCGGAGCTTGACAGCAACGCCAACGCTATCGCCATCCAGTCCATCAAACTGGAGAACGAAGGCTGGATTCGCGACGCAGAGGTTCAGGAACCGACTGAGCCCTCCTTCGCGTAAATCATCGGAAAGAGGCAGATGGAACAGCATCTGACATCCAACGGCATCCTCACGGCCTGGGAGGCCGGGGTGGGCCGCCGCCCGCTGGATCGCGCACTCGCGATCCTTTGGGCGGCGGGCATACCCGGCGATCTGGCAGCCCTGCCGCTGGCTGAGAGGGACCGCGCGCTTCTCCGGATCCGCGCTGGCACTTTCGGGCCAAAGCTGAGCGCGCGCGCAAGTTGCCACAAATGTGCCGAGGAGTTGGAAATGGAGTTCGAAGCGCTGGCTTTGGCAAAAACATTGCCGGATTGCATGGAAGAGACGCTGCAAATCGGAGGCAGGGATATCGTTTTCCGCGCCCTCACAAGCAAAGATCTCGCGGCTGCCACGCTGGCCCCCGAGGAAGACGCGCCCGCCGTCCTGCGCACACGCCTCACGGGCGGCGAGGAACTCCCCAAGGGCCTCCATGCAGAGATCGACACTCATATTGAAGCACGTGAGGCTGACGCAGAGCTCACCGCCCGTCTCACCTGCTCCGCCTGCAAAGCCACATGGAAGGAGGTGCTCGACATCCCCGCCCTGCTCTGGGCCGAGATCGAGGCAGCGGCGCTCCGCCTACTTGGCGAGATCGCGGAAATCGCCGGCGCACTCGGCTGGTCCGAGCGCGATATCATCGCCCTTTCAGAGCCACGCCGCCAAGCCTATCTCAGCCTCGCGAGACGCGCATGAGCATCCTGAGCCGCCTCGTCGCCCGTGCCAATGGCACAGCCACGCCCGGCCTTCGCACCCGCCTGCCGTCCCACTTCGAAGCAGGAAACAGCGCAGCCCAGGAAGGATTTTTCACGGTGCAGGAGGATGTGCCAGCCCGGCCAACACCAGAGCCTCACAGCCCGCCCGTGGCAGAGGCTCCGCAGCATCGGCAGCAGGATACACCACGGGCTGAGCCTCCGCCAGGCGAGCATAATCTGCACAATCCAGAGCCGCCAGCACCGCTCCAACCTCCTGCACAAAAGGCAGATACGCAAATGGCGGAACCTACCGTGCTGCCAACCGAGGCACCCAAGGTTCCGTCATCCGGTCAGAATCAGACCCCACAACCACTGTTACCGGAAACACCACCATCCGAAGTGCACATCACACATCTGGAACAGGCCGCGTCTGAGCCAGAACGGCAACCTATAGCTCGCATTGAAACATCAGCGCCGGAGCCTCTTCTTCCCGCCGACAAGGCAACGGTCGTCGAACACATCCCTCATGCGGTGGCCGCCACGGCACCCAAGCAGCATTCGCAGGCCCCCCTGTCCACGGCGGAACCAAACCCGCCGGAGATCACCATCCATATCGGCCGCATAGATCTCCGCAGTGATGCGCCCAGGCCCGCCCAAAGCCGCACACCTGCCAAAAGGCCAACGCTCCCCTCCCTTTCCGATTACCTGAAGGGCAGCGTATCATGAGCAATGTTCTCGCGATCTCTGCTGTCACCCAGCTCCTCAAGGATCTGATCAATGACACGCTGATCAATGGCGACATCTCACAAGCGCTCGGGGCAGATTTCACGGTCACCGCTCTGCCGCCCAATCGTGTCGTGGCGGAAAGTGCGTCCGATCAAGCCACCCAACTCAACCTCTTTCTCTACCGCGTCTCGCCCAACGCCGCCCTTCGCAATTCCGATCTACCCACCCGCAATAGCGCCGGAGAACTCAACTGTCGCCCGCGTCTCGCACTTGATCTCCACTACATCCTTACCGCCGTCTCGGCGGAGGAACTGCACGCCGAAATACTGCTCGGCTACGCCATGCAGCTTTTCCACGAAACGGCCATTCTGCCACGCGAGACCATCCGCGACGCCCTTCAGGCCGCCGTGATAGACGATATCCTGCCGCAGGATTTCGATCCCCTCCGCGCGTCCGAGCTTGCCGATCAGGTGGAGCTTCTCAAAATCACACCGCGCACCCTTTCGATGGACGACATGTCCAAACTCTGGACAGCGTTTCAGGCCAGCTACCGCACCACCGTCGCCTATGATGTCTCGCTTGTCCTGATTGAACGCGAACTCCCCACACGTCCCACCCTGCCCGTCCTCACCCGCGGCGGCCTTGCAGATCCGGTCACAGGCCGCGATCCCGGCATCTCCCTCCGTCCGGATCTTCTCAATACCGTACCAACACTCTCCAGCATTACACCCGCCGATGATCACCCGGTCATGCGCCTTGGCGGTGCAATCACCATAGAAGGTTTCGCGCTCGATGGCGGCGAGGTCACGGTCCGCTTCACGGAACCCGGCACTGGCACAGTGCTCGAAATGCCGCCGCGCTCCCCCGCAGCATCCAACCGGCTCACCGTCCAACTCCCCGATGCCGCGCCACTTGCACCCGGCTCCAGCAGCATCGGCACAGTCAACGATCCAGCCACCTGGCGCATCGGCCCTTACACGATAGATGTCCGTATTCTCGCCCCCGATGGTCGCGAAATCCTTTCCAATTCACTGCCATTGGCCCTTGCGCCGCGCAGCACGGCCGCCGCCGCCGCTGCGGGCAGCGATACGACCATCACTCTCACAAGCGCCCCACCCATCCGCCCCGGCCAAAGCGTCGAGATCGTCGTGGGCCAGCAATCGCAACCGCTCACCACACCTGCCGCACCCGCTGTGGATGCAGCGGCCACGTTCACCGGCCTCACGTCCGGCGCAGAGCTTCCCGTCCGCCTCCGTGTCGATGGAATCGACAGCCCGGTGATCGACCTGACCACGACCCCGCCCAGCCTCGAGACGGTGCTGATCCCATGACGGCAAACATGCAAAGCGCCGAGATGGCGCTCACCCTTCTGCGCGCAGGCCTCGATGAGGCTATCGACTGCATAGGTGCACGCCTCAAAGCCATTGCCGAAGGCACAGCGCCACCGCCTTTCACGGTGCCACCTGCAAGCGCCCTTCCAAGCCTGGCAAACATCTTCCATCTCACCAAGGCAGAGCTTGAATTGCTCACGCTCGCCGCCGCTGCAGAACTCAGCCCGGAGCGCCTCGATATCACCGGCCCCTGCGATGCAATCCTCGCCCAGCACCTCCTCGGCCCCGCCATTTGGGATGCTCTTGTGCCGGAAGCGCCGCTCCGCCGCTGGCGCCTGATCGAACTTGCAGGCAACGGCCCACTCCGCCAGCGCCCGATAAGGATAGACGAGCGCATTCTGCACGCCCTTCTCGGCAACACCTACCTCGATGCCCGCCTCGAGGGCCTCATCCGGCCCGTCTGGGCAGAAGCCCCAAGCCCGCGTGAAACAGCCCTTGCAACCAAAATCACCGAGGCATGGTCCAACACACCAGATCTCCCGATTGTCCTTCTCAGCGGTAAAGACGCAGCGGCCAAACGCAGCCTCACCGCTACAGCCGCGCATGCACTCGGCATTAATCTTTTCCGCCTCTCCACGAAAGACATCCCAACCGATTGGGCTCAACGCACCGCCCTCGCGATCTTCCTTGATCGCGAACTCGCCCTCTCAAGTGCCGCGGTCCTGATCGAAGGAGAGGAAGCCGCTCCCTTCGCCGATCTCATATCAGGCCCAACCCTCATCGCAGCACCTGATCCGGCCTTGCCTGAACGCGCATCGATCCTCCGCCTCGATCTCGCCGATCCTTCAAGAGAGGAACGCCGTAGCCTCTGGCAAACGGCCCTCGGCTCCAAGGCCGAAGCCCTCGGTCGGGGGCTCGATCGCCTCGCCACACAATTCGCCCTGCCGCCCTCCGCAATCCGCGCCGCGACAGCGGAGCTGGATCCCTCCGCCAAACCAGAAGGCCTCGCACCTGCCCTCTGGCAAGCCGCCCGCCTTCAGGGCCGCCGTGCGCTGGATGGCCTTGCCGACCGTATCGAGAGCCAGGCAGTCTGGGCAGATCTTGTGCTGCCCTCCGATCAGATGGAAATCCTCCACGATCTGGCGGGCCATCTCCGCGATGCCTGGATCGTCAATCAAAGCTGGGGCTGGGGTGCCAAAAGCCCGCGCGGCCTCGGCGCAGCAGCCCTCTTCGCAGGCCCCTCGGGCACGGGCAAAACACTGGCAGCCGAGGTGTTGGCAGGTGAGCTTGGCCTCGATCTCTACCGCATAGATCTCAGCCAAATCGTCTCCAAATACATCGGCGAAACGGAGAAGAATCTCTCCCGCATCTTCACCGCCGCAGAAGACGGCGGTGCCATCCTCCTCTTCGATGAAGCAGACGCCCTCTTCGGCAAAAGGAGCGAGGTGAAAGACAGCCACGACCGCTACGCCAATGTCGAGGTCAGCTATCTCCTGCAACGCATGGAGGCCTATTCCGGCCTTGCCGTCCTCACCACCAACCAGAAATCAGCGGTCGATACAGCCTTTCTTCGCCGCCTCCGCTACGTGCTCAACTTCCCCTTCCCCGATGCACCCGCCCGCGCGGATATCTGGGCGCGCATCTTCCCGGAGGAAACCCCGCAGGAAGGCCTTACCCCGCATACGCTGGCCAAACTCAACATCGCCGGCGGCTCGATCCGCTCCATAGCACTCAATGCGGCCTACCTCGCCGCCAGCACGCCAGAGCCCGTGCGGATGGAGCACATCCTCCGCGCCGCCCGCCGCGAATACGCCAAGCTGGAAAAGCCCTTCACCAATGCCGAACTGGGGGCTTTCCGATGAACGCTCCCAAAATCAGCCTCCGGATAGAAAGTATTCTCACCGATCAGCCCGGGCTCTCCCGCAAAGAGCTTCAGGCAGCGCTTCACCGGGAAATTTCCACTGTGATAGCAGAGCAAGGGCCCGCCGCGCTCGGCCAAAGCGCAGCCCGGGCCTCATCGCGCGGCACCGTTTCACTAGGCGCGTCTCCTCTGTCGGCCCGTGTCGCCTCAGCAACCCTGAAGGCGGTGATGAAATGAGCCGCAGCAGAAGAGCCGCAACCGCCAAGAAACACCCGAGCGCGACCGCGCCAACACTGGCACCACAAACTCCACTTCTGGGCAAACCGGGTGATGCGTTCGAGCAAGAGGCGCACCATGCCGCTGATCGGATCATGGCAGGCGGAACAGCGGCAATCCGTACAAACTCCGCCACTCCCCCACCTCTGCAAGCAGCGCCCGCAAGCGCCACGGTCCAAGGTGCAGCACCCTCCGCAATCACCCGTGCCGCCAAAGCGACGCAAACGGGCGGCCAGCCCCTTCCCTCCCAAGATCGCGCCTTTTTCGAGCCGCGCTTCGGGCGCAGCCTTTCAGATGTAAGGCTCCATACAGGCGCTGAAGCGGCAAGTGCCGCCAACGGCATCAACGCCAGCGCCTTTACGCACGGAAACAACATCGCCTTTGCATCCGGCCAGTATAATCCAGCGGAGCCGCAGGGCCGTCACCTTCTCGCGCATGAACTCACCCATACGCTCCAGCAGGGTAGTGCCCGCACAATTCGCCGCACCTGCCCAAGCGATAAAAAGAAAATCCCGCCGGGCGGAAGCAAGGAGTTCGAGGCTGCCGTGGATGCGGTCCACGCGCTCAAAAGCTACAAAAAGCTAAACAAGAGCGCAAAGGACAAGGCAGATCACATCATAGATGGTGCCCGCGCCAGCGCCTGCCCGATGTACTACATCACCAAACTACGCGCTCTTTTTGATACGAAGGAAAACCCGCCCGCCGCCACAGGCAAAAAGTTCCGCAGTAAAGGGATCAAGGCAGCAGCAGCCGAGAAAACACGCCTGGCCGAACAGGCGAAACTCTCGGCAGCCGTAGGCTCGGATCTCGAAAATTTGGAAGAGAACGCCACCGCCAACCCGTCCCGAAATATGAAGCCCCGCACGGGAAAACAGAACAAAACCTACCTCATCGATGATCGGGACGTCACCAATATCTACGTCCACATGAAAGTGCTGCCGAAGCCGCGCAAAGTGCATGGCAAGAAGAAAAAGCAGCAGGCCGCCGATGATGTCGCACGCACCAAAAGCCTCGAAGACGGTATTGAGGTTGCGGTTCTGATGGATGGCTACCTGCTAAACCTGGAGTTTGCCGACAAACCGGGAAAGGACGTGTTCGAGGTCCTGGTAAATCCCGAAAGCTGGCCCACCTCTGGCAACTGGATTTCCAACGCCACCACACTGGCGCACGAGGCGCATCACCTTCTCGGCCTGGAGGATCGTTACAACTACATTGAATCTCACGCCACCAACAAGAACATGAAGATAGCCTCGCGCCTGCACTGGTTTCGCGAGCAGATGGTGCGTTCGCTCGATCCGCTCGCGGGTGAGTCAAAAATGGAGAGGTCCAGCTCTGCCAAGGGCATGAACGAGCAGGATCTCTGCGCTCTCGTCGCGGCCAACCCCAGTGATCCCGAAAAACCCACCAACATCCCGGTGTTCCGCGAATGCCTCGTGAAGCGTTACGCAATGCGGTCGGCTTCGTCCATTGAGGGCGTCGCAAAAGGGCTCAACGCACCCTACAGCCCACGCCACGCGGCAATGCTCAAGGTAATGAGCGAGGCATGGGCCAAACGGCCAACCTCGGAGCGGACCGCGAGCTGCAACCCCAAGGATGCAGGCTGCGGTACACCGCCGGAGCCGGTGTTCGGCGATCCCGGCATCATCGCGCGGGATATCGCGACCTTCCCCCTCACAGATCCGCACGATCAGCGCGCAGGCACGACCCTGAAGCGCAAGGCAAGAGGGGCGCCATGATGCAACAGGTCGTACCTGCCACAACGCACACATCGCCAAACGTCGAGGTAACGCCCGCTCCGGCAGGCCTACTCCAGCGCGCGTGTTCCTGCGGAGGCTCCCCCGGTACCAGCGGCAAATGCGCCTCCTGCGAAGCCGAGGAAAAACTGGGCATCCAGCCCAAGCTTACCATCGGCGCACCAAACGATGCCTATGAGCAGGAGGCGGACCGTGTAGCCGATCAGGTCGTCTCCAATACCCAAGGAACGGTTGCGGCTCCCATTGCCGCCACACCCGTCATCCAGCGCATGGAAGCCAGTGAGGAGGAAGAGCCGCTCCAGCGCAAACCGGAAATCCTTCAACGCATGGAGGACGACGATGAGACGGTGCAGGCGAAGTCAACCAGCATTCAGCGAATGGAAGAGGGTGAGGAGGAAGAAAGCCCGCAGCTGAAACGAGAACCCCTTCAGCGCATGGAAGGTGAGGACACGGAGGAAGAAACGCTCCAAACGAAACCCGCTGCTCTCCAACGCATGGAGGGAGGTGAGGCCGAAGAAGAGGAGCTTCAAATGAAGCGTGAGCCGATCCAGCGGATGGAGGGGGAAGAGGAAGCGGCGGTGCAGATGAAGGCAGTTCCGGCACCGCCAAAACGTTCCACCACCCCACCCGCTGCTACAAAAGCCGCCAACGCTGTCACCTCCGGCGGCCACCCTCTTTCCAGCAGCGAACTGAGCTATTTTGAACCCCGCCTCGGCCACGATCTCTCATCCGTCCGCCTCCACACCGATGCCACGGCCGGCACAGCCGCCAAAGGCATCAACGCCCGCGCCTACACCCTCCGCAACCACATCGCCTTCGCCCCGGGCCAATACAGCCCCGAAACCACGGAGGGCCGACGATTATTGGCCCATGAGCTGACGCATACGCTTCAGCAACGCCGCAGCTCCGGCACGGCGCAAACAGTCCAACGCTCCGCATACTACTGGAAACTGCCCAACTTCCGCGGATATCCCAATCCCGGAACACGGACCCACAGATACGTGCAGAACATACTTGGGATAGAAGCCCGTTCAGGCACAGCGCTCTACTCTGAAATGCCGATCCCGGGAGCCAGCCGTCACGGCAATACCGGCTTCGTCGATTTTTATCGCAGCGATACGGAAGCCACCCTCGGTGTTGAGTTCAGCGGTGCCGAGCCCGAATTCCTGAACATTTCCAGAAGATCGGCAAGGACACCCCGTGACGCTGGTCCGCAGAGGAACGGGTCACCCTTCGACAGATCGGATCACGTGGATGCGGCAGCCCCCGTCGGACACAATGGGTCAAGTGCCTGTGTCGGCCTGGGGCTGCCGGGTCGTCCAAAGCGCGGCATCTGCCGTCTTGACGACGACGCGCCGGACAGGATCGAAATCGGCGAGCTCAAACCAGCGGACTCCGCAGAAGGCATCTTCGGGCGCGGGCAGGTGGGGCGATATCGCAGGGGCGTCTCAGGCGTGGTATCCGGCATAAATGCATTCATCGCGGCCAATCCGGCCGGATCCGGTCCAAGACCCTTATTTCATCCGACGACAGCCACCGGTTGGACCCCATCAGTCACCGCGATGTCCAGCCTAGCTCTGGGTGATCTCGACACCTCGCGACCAGGCAAGCCCGTGAATGCCAAACCATACCTTGGAGACAGCGCCAAAGGTCCGGCGGAGCCATGCAGGCTCCATGTCAAATCGGAAGGTGGCGGGGTCTACGGCTACATCATCAAGCCCGACAGATCAGGCGGAGGCACCAGCGGTACGGGTTCCGGAGGCGGAACGGGCGGCGGCAGACGCGGCGCGGCCGGACGGGGGAGCACCTCGATCGCCAGCGTCGATGCGACGCTCCGTGCCGTGCGGTCTTCGCTGACAGAACAGCCCAACGCCACGCAGGCCAATTCTTCCGCCGCCCGCACCCGCCGCGGGCGTGGCGGCAGGATCCGTGCCCGCGATACCTTCAACTTCAGCACATGGTCCAACCGCACATTCATTCCGTGGCGGCGGACGGCTGAACGGGCCACCGGCGGGCGCGGCAGGGCTGCGGAACGCTCTCCCTCGGCAGAAGCAAACCAACGCTTCCGCGACGAAGGCCTCAGACAGATCGACCTTTTCATGGGCGGCGGGTCAAGCCTCGCACCAACAGGCACGCGCGAACGCACACGGGAACTTACCCGCGTGCAGCACTGGATAGACCGGGGGCCTGTCTACGGACGGCTGCGTGCAACATTCGGACGCTCTTTCTCCACGCTCATCCGCACATTTGACAGGGTGCGTGCCCGCATCGCGGAACGCACGCGCCGGACGGGACGTAATCTCAACAGCGGCGGCAGGGGCAGCGGCCTGCGCGGCGCTGTGCTGACCGCCGTAAAAGGCCTCGCCATTACCATGCTCGGGTTGTTCGTGAAGGATGTCGCAGGGCGGTTGATGCGGGCCGTTCAGGAAGGATCCAGCGCATTCCTGCGTGAGACCTTCGAAGGACAGATGGAAACGCTCGAAACCCAGATCGCGGAACTTGAACAGATCGAAGAAGCCCTTCGCACCGGGATAACGGAAAGGCTGGAAGATGAGTTCGGCACCCAGATAGAGCTTGTCGAAAGCCTGCTGGAGGACGTGGAAAGCGTTGCAAGCACGCTCGGCGCCTTTGGTACGGTGGTCGAACTCGCGAAATGGGGCTACCGGATCGCGCAATGCGGCGTGCCACCCCTGCTTGGCTGTGTCATCGGTTTTGTCGCATCGGAAATCGCGGCACAGGCTCTCGGCCTCCTGATCGCGTCCTGCTGGTTCAAACGCGAAGTGCTCTACCCGGCCGTCAGCGGGATCCGCCAGATTGCGGAATTGCCCGGCCGGATCGCCCGGGCTATCGGCGACAGGGCCCGCGAAGCTTTGCCCCCACGCCTGCGTCCAATGATCGGAGAAGTGGACGGAAGCCCGCTCGTATCCTCCGAAACCGACGTCGATTGCGACGATGCGGCATCCAATCAGTACAATCTCACACCGGAACAGATCCGTCTCGCCTCCCTTCTCAGGCGCTATGATGAGGATCAGGTCGCCGCCATGTTCGAGGCGCTGGAGCATCTGGGCATCGCAACCACGGACCCTGACCCCTCGGTCACCCTCAGCAGTTCGGACGTCGATTTCATCGAGCGGATGCTCAACACCTATTCCGAAGCTGATTTCGAACGAATGATCGAACAGACAGAGGCCCGCAGGCCAAGCGGCCGTAGCACGGAAAACATAATGCGGGAACTCGATCAGTCCGTTGGCCGGGCCGCACGCGGTGAAACAGATGGCGGAGGCGGCGCAGATGCAGAGGTGGGTGGCGGCGTCCCCAGCGAAGAGGAGCAACAAGCCGAGATCGAGAGTGAACGCCGCGAAGTTCAGCGCCGCCTGAACGGTGTTGATCGCAGCCGCGCACGGCGCGACCGCCGTGAATTCGCGCATAGCGATTGGACTGGCCGCGAAGTAGGAGACGGCTTTGTCGAATTCGTCTTCGGAATGCGGGAAGACGGCACACTCGTCGGCGCGTATGAGCGGATCACAATCACCGGCATCAACACCGAAGGCCAATTCGAGATCACGTTTGAGGGCGACGTCCGATACTACGCCGAAAGCGGCACCGCATACTGGACACTCACGGAGGATCGACCCGCCACAACCATCGATGTTCAAGGAGGCGCGAGTTCTGAACCATGACAGGCTTCCCACGCTCACCCAAACTCACCCGCGCGGGCCTTGTGCTCATCTCGCCCGAAAGCGGCAATGTGGACCGGATCATCACGCTGCAATATGCCTCCGAGACGCTGTCCCGCTCGCTCGAAGTGCAAAGCATTGCGGATGAGCCTGATCGCTCTCAGCCGCTCCGCCTCACTGGCCCGGCGGTGGAGACGATCACGCTGGAGGCCGAGCTTGATGCCACCGATCAGCTGGAGTTCCCAGATGACAATCCCGATGCGGTGGAGGCGGGCATCTTCCCGGCCCTCTCCGCATTGGAGATCATGCTCCACCCCACCACGGCTCAGTTGGAACGCCAGAACGCCCAGTCCGCCGCTGGCAGCTTCGAGATCACTCCGGCCGAAACCCCGCTCGCGCTCTTTGTCTGGTCGGCCAACCGCATCGTGCCTGTCCGCGTCACCTCACTCTCCATCACAGAGGAATATTTCGACGCGAACCTCAACCCGATCCGCGCCAAGGTTTCCCTCTCGCTCCGCGTTCTCTCCGTCGATGATCTCGGCTTCAACCACCGCGGCTCCGGCCTCTTCATGGCCTATCTGCAAAGCAAGGAACAGCTCGCCGCCAAATCCCTCGGCGGCGCCCTGTCCTCCCTCGGCGTAGGAGCACTGCCATGAAAAATCCAATCCAGGCCATGTTCGAGGCGGGCATTGTGGAGGCGACGGACTTTCCGCCCGAAAGCCGCTATTCGGGCCTTCCCACCAAATCGCTGGAAGGCCCCGACGGTCGCACGATTGCCTATGTCACCCGCCGCTTCTCACCCCAGCCCGAAGCCTTCGCCACGCAGGCCTACCGCATCACCACAGAAGGCGAACGGCTGGATCAGATCGTTGCCAGTACCACCGGCAACCCCGAAGGCTTCTGGCAGCTCTGCGATGCCAATGGCGCGCTCTTCGCCGAAGAGCTGGAGGAGCCGGGCACGGAGCTTCGCCTCACCCTTCCCGAAGGCGTTCCGGGTGCGGAGGATGAACTGTGATCAAGGGCATCGACATCAGCGTTCTGTTTGGCCCGGGCATCCCCGTCCCGGCTCCGCGCGCTGTGGTCGAGGCACTCCAATCCGTGAAAGTAAACGAAAACTCAGGCGAAACACCCAGCGGGTTCGAACTCACATTCGCTCTCGAAAAGGACTCTCCGCTTAACACAATCTTCCTCCTCGCAGGCGGCGTCAGCCTGCCCATCCTCCGCGTTGCCCTCGTGGCCACGATCAACGGCAAGGCCACCAGCCTCATCAACGGCGTGGTGGAGAAAGCCGATATTTCGCCGGGCACCGGTGGCCAGCCCTCCATGCTCTCGGTCAAGGGCAAGGATCTCACCGCAACGATGGCCTATTTCGATTTCTCGGGCATCCCCTACCCGGCCATGCCACCCTTCGCCCGCGTCAACCTCGTGCTTGCCAAATACGCATGGCTTGGCGTCATCCCGCAAGTGATCCCGAGCCTCGAAAGCGCACCGCTTCCCACCGAGAAAATCCCCCGCCACCAGGATCACGATCTTGCCTATATCCGTGGCCTCGCGCATGAGGCGGGCTACACCTTCTTCCTTAAGCCCGGCCCGGCACCCGCCACCTCCATCGCCTATTGGGGCCCGGAGATCCGCATCGGCGAGGTTCAGCCTGCGCTCACGATCGAAAGCGGCTTTTCCACCAACACCGAAGAGCTTTCCTTCAGCTACGGCAAGGACGAGGTGGAAATCCCCATCGTCTACATTCAGGAACCGTTCACCAAGCAAGCGATCCCCATCCCGATCCCGAGTTCCATCCCCTTCCAGCCACCCCTCGGGGCCATCCCGCCCCTACCACCAAAGGTCAACCGACTGAAAAACACGGCGAACCTCAATCCGTTCGAGGCTGTCGTGCGCGGCTTCGCCGCAGCCGCACAGAAGGGCGATCCCGTGCGCGGAAACGGCCGGATAGACGTGCTCCGCTACGGTCGTATCCTCCGCGCCCGTGCACTCGTGGGTGTGCGGGGCGCAGGCCGCGCCTTCGACGGAGTGCACTACATCGACAGCGTCACGCACGACATCGCGCGCGGCTCCTACAAGCAATCCTTCACCCTCAAACGCAGCGGGCTCCTGCCTGCCCGCGCATCGGTACCGGCATGACTGAAAAATACTTCGGCAAATATCGCGGCACGGTCGAAAACAACGTCGATCCCCTGCTCAAAGGGCGGATCCTTGCTTCTGTGGCAGATGCGTCCGGCCTCGCATTCACAAGCTGGTGCATGCCCTGCTTCCCGGCCGCAGGCCTCGGCGAGGGCAACGTCGCCATGCCGCCGATCAAAGCCGGCGTCTGGATAGAGTTCGAGAAAGGGGATCCGGATTATCCCATCTGGTCGGGCTGCTTCCTGGGCTCAGCCGCCGAAGTACCGGCCCTGTCCCTACTCTCACCGCCCGGGGTTTCATCCCTCACGATGCAAACAAAGCTCCAAAACGGCCTGACAATCAGCGACGTCCCAGGCCCAACGGGGGGAATAGTGATCAAAACCGCAGCCGGCGCATCGCTGATCGTGAATGATACCGGCATCTACATCCAGAACGGCAAGGGAGCGTCCATAACGCTCGTCGGCCCCAACGTCACCGTCAACAACGGCGCGCTGACCGTCATTTAGGAGGAGATACACATGCCCGGCCCCATCCTGCATCTCGGCGCCACCGTCACCTGCTCCCATGGTGGCCAGGCTCTGCCCACCAGCCCAAATCCGCGCGTGCTCGTCTCCGGCCAGCCGGTCGTCACGCAAACCTCGCCCTACACCGTGGCAGGCTGCGGCTTTGTACCGACGGCAGGCAACGGCCCATGCGTCACCGCAAACTATGTAGCAGCCGCCGCCCGCGTCTTTGTCGGCGGCGCGCCAGCCGTACTGCTGGATAGTATCAGCGTTTGCGCCCCGACCGGCACCCCGCTCCTCCCCGTTCAAACTCAAACCCGCGTTATAGGAAGCTGAGGCCATGCAACTCGATTTCCCATACCATTTCGACGGAAGGGACCGCACAGCCGAAACCTCGGAAGAGGAGCATATCCGCGATCTCATTGAGCAGATCCTCTTCACCAGTCCAGGAGAGCGGGTAAACCGCCCCGACTTTGGCGCAGGCATCCTGCAACTGGTCTTTGGCGCCGCCAGCCCCGAAGCCGCCGCCACTGCCGAATTCATGATCCGCGGCGCACTCCAGCAATATTTGGGCCAGCGCATCTCAGTGCAGGAGATCACGGCTGATGCGGTTGATGCCACGATCACCATAACAATCGCCTACACCATCCTCCGCTCAGGCGCGCTCACCTCCGCAACCTTCACATTGGGAGGTGGCACATGATCTATCATTGCTGCGATCTCCGCCGTCGTGAACTGGTGCTCGCCGCCATCGTCGATGGCACGGCCATCAACGGCATCGATTTCATTGAGGTGCTGGATCAGGAGGCACCGGCCGATACGCCACGCCAGCGCACGCTCCTTCTTCGCTTCCTCGATACAGCACCCGCGCTCATCCTCGACAATCTGGAACTCACAGGCGGTGAGCGCATCACCAACGTGGAAATCGAGTGGATCACGCCCGCAAATGCACCCGACGCCTCCCTCGCAGAGCCCGGCCTCATCGCATATCTCACAGCTCTGCCTGAGCCTGAGAACGTCCTCGCCCTCCGCACTGGCTCAACCGGCGATTACGCAGGCTACACCCTCCGCCTCGTCTCCGCCCCCGGCGCTCTCACGCCGCCACCGGGGATCGACACCGTCCTCTCGCAGATCGATTTCTCCTTTAAAGTCGAATGCCCCACCGATTTCGATTGCGCGCCCATCCATATCTGCCCAGAGGACGTACCCGAACAGCCCTCCCTCTCCTACCTCGCGAAGGATTACCAGACCTTCCGCCGCCTGATGCTCGGCCGCATGTCCCAGATCATGCCCGACTGGCAGGAGCGGAGCCCGGCAGATCTCGGCATCACCGTTGTCGAGGCCCTCGCCTTCACCGCAGATCGCCTCAGCTATGCGCAGGATGCCGCGGCAACCGAAAGCTACCTCGCAACCGCCCGCCGCCGCTCCTCCATCCGCCGCCATGCCCGCCTCGTGGATTACCGGATGCACGATGGCGCGAATGCCCGCGTCTGGATCCAGGCCCAAACGGATGCGGATAACACCATAGTGGACCTCGGCACACAATTCCTTACCCGCCTCACCGGCTACGATCCGGCCATAACAAGCAGCGATGATCAACGGGATGCGCTCAACCTCGCCCCCCTGATCTTCGAAAGCTTCGCCGAGAAAACCCTCTTCATCCTCCACAATTCCATGCCCTTCTACGAGTGGGGCGATGCGGAATGCTGCCTGCCCAAAGGGGCCACCCGCGCCACACTCGCGGGCAACTTCCCCAACCTCGAGATAGGCGAAGTTCTCATATTCGAAGAACGTCTCGGCCCCCGCACAGGGCTGGAGGCGGACGCGGATCCAACCATCCGCCACGCCGTCCGCATCTGCGCTGTTCAGGCGGGGGAAACAGACACGCTAACAGGGGCCGATATCACCGAAATCCGCTGGGCGGCGGAAGACGCGCTTCCCTTCCCCTTCTGCATCTCCTCCCGCCTCGACGATGCCGTGGGCGGCGGCCTCGCCACCGAGGTCTCCCACGCGCTTGGCAACATCCTCCTCGCCGATCATGGCCAGACCATCGAGGGCGAAGAGCTTGGCACCGTGCCCGCTCCCCATCTCCAACTCGTTGCGGAGCCGAGCGACGACCCCTGCAAACATCCCGCACCGCAAGCCGTGCCCCCACGCTTCCACCCGACGCTCACCGAAGGCCCTGTTAGCCAGACAGCCCCCTTCGCCGCCGATGCGCCTTCCGCCTTCGCCGCCACCAGTCTCGGCCTCGCCACCCGCAACCCCCATGTCACCCTCCACACCACAGTGTCGGATTGGTCCGCCCAGCCCGACCTCCTGAACTCCCTGCCCGAAGATACCCATTTCGTCGTGGAAACGGAGCGGGGCGGGACGGCCCGTATCCGCTTCGGTGACGACCAGAATGGCCGCCGTCCCAATACCGGAACTGCCTTCACCGCCACCTACCGCGTCGGCAATGGAAGGGGCGGCAATGTGGGCCGGGGTGCGATCGCGCACGCCATCACCGATGAGACCAACATTACCGAAATCCGCAACCCGCTGCCCGCCACCGGCGGCGTCGATCCCGAAAGCATGGAGGAAGTCCGCCAAGCCGCCCCCTATGCCTACCGCCGCCAGGAACGCGCTGTCACGGCGGAGGATTATGCCCGCCGCGCCGAACAATTCCGCGATGTCCAGCGGGCCGCTGCCACTTTCCGCTGGAACGGCCACGGCCACACCGTTTTCGTCACGGTCGATCGCTTCGCCGCCCGCCCCGTCACACCGGAATTCGAGGCGGAGTTGCGCGAATACCTCGATATCTACCGCATGGCCGGCTACGATCTGGAGATTGACGCCCCCCGCTTCGCAGCCCTCGAAATCGGCCTTTTCATCTGCGCCGGGCCAGAGCATTTCCGCACGCAGGTCCGCGAGGATGTTCGCGCAGCGCTCTCCGCTACGCGCCTGCCCGATGGCACCACCGGCTTCTTCCACCCCGACAATTTCACCTTCGGCCAACCCCTCTACCTCTCCGCACTCTATGCCCGCGTGATGGAGATCGAGGGCGTTGCATCCGTGGAAGCCACCCATTTCCGCCGCCGCGGCAGCACCGATCCCGCACCGCTTCTCGACGGCATCCTCACCTTCGGGCGGCTGGAGATTGCGCAGCTTGAGAACAACCCGAATTTCCCCGAACGGGGTGCGATAGAGATAGAGATGGGAGGCGGCAAATGAGCGAGGCCCCGATCCGCATAGGCCACCCCGATGAGGATGTGGAAACCAGCACTTGCGGCTGCTGCGATGGCACGGAACTTGCCACCCTCCGCCCCACGGAAAACCGCCCGAACCTCAGCACAATTGCCTTTCGCGCAGGCGATCACGGGGCCTTCAAGGCCTCCATGCTCACCGGCCTCGCCTCTGCCGCGTATCCGGCCCTGCAGGGCCTCGGCACCCGCGAGGAGGATGATTTCTCCATCGCCCTCATAGATGCATGGGCTTCTGCCTGCGATGTTCTCACCTTCTATCAGGAACGCCTCGCCAACGAGGCCTATATGGGCACGGCAACGGAGCGTCTCTCGGTGGGCGAGCTTGCCCGCCTCATTGGCTACCGCCTCCATCCCGGCGCCGCTGCAGAAACCGATCTCGTGATCCTCATGGAGGACCCCCCCGCCGCCACACCTGATGTCACGGAACTGCTCGTACCATCGGGCACCCGCGTCCAGAGCCAGCCCGGGCCAGACGAGATGCCCCAGATATTCGAAACAATCGAAGATCTGGAAACCCGCGTCGAGTGGAACACCCTCCGCCCCCGCCTCTCCCAACCGGTGCTTCCCACCAACGGCAGCACCTCCACATGGCTCGAAGGCACACCAGCGCTTCACGTCGGCGACGCCATCGTCTTTATCGGCCGCGAACGCCACGATCCGGCTTATGTGGATTTCGACGCCGCGTCCCCGGCCTATGATTTCCGACGCGTCACCGCTGTCCAACCGGTGGCCGAACAGAACCGCACCCGCATCACCTGGGACAGTGCCCTCGACTCGCTTATCCAAAGCGGCACCGAACCCACACCCGGTCTCCAGCTCCACCATCTCAAAGATCGCGCCGCACTCTTCGGCCACAACGCACCGCACCCGCTTGTTCTGAGCGATGATCAACAGGATGCCTTCGGGTATGAAGCCGACGACCCCGGCAACTCCCCATCCCAGATCACCGGCGACGGCGACGATCCGGGCGACTGGCTCTTTGCCTTTCCGCCGGACGACGAGATCTGGCTGGACGCGCTTTACAGCAGCTTCGTCGTCGGCAGCTGGATGGTGGCACGTATCCCCACTGGCGGAAATCAGGTCTACCGCATTACCTCCGCGCAGGACGATACCGTTGCCCGCTATGCGATCAGCGGCAAGGCCCAGCGTCTGGGATTCGACCTCGCACCAAACTCCCTCCTTCTCGACAATTACCGCGCAGTCGCCGCTTACGGCGCAAGCACGGAACTTGCCTTCGCGGAAACCCCGGTCACCGATTGGGTATCCGGTACGGAGATTGACCTCGATACATCGGTCGAAAACCTGCCGGAAGGCCGAAAGCTCATCTTCAGGGGCAGGCGCGCCCGGCTGGAGGTGCGCGTGCAGTCGATCAATCTCTTCGTAACGGACGCTCCCGACATTACACTCCCGAAAGGGGAACGTGTCACCCTCCTTGCAATTCTCGCCAGCTTCACCATCTTCGGGGTCCAGATCACCAGTCTGCAGGTCCGCACCGATGCGGGCATCACCGGCCAGATCACCACCATTGGCAATACGGCAAACTCCCTCACCCCGGTCCCAGCAGACGAAACGGCAGAGGAAATCACCTTCGCCGCAACCCTCAAGGACACCACAGCCCTCGATCCCACCCACACACGCCTCACCCTGGCAGAAGTGCTCCCCGCAGCCTTCGACCGCGCGAGCCTCCGCATCAACGCCAATATCGCACGCGCGGCCCACGGCGAAGGCGTTACCGATATCCTCGGCTCGGGTGATCCATCGCAACCTTTCCAGAAGTTCCTGCTCAAGCAATCGCCCGTCACCCACCGCGTGGCCCCCACGGAAACCGGCATTGAAAGCACCCTCACCCTGCGCATCGATGGCGCGGAATGGCAGGAGATGCCCGATCTCTACCAGCGCGGCCCCACCGCCCGCGTCTTCAAAACCGCGCTCACCGATGCAGGCGAGACGGTCATCGAGTTTGGCGACGGTATCTCTGGCGCCCGCCCCACCGCTGGGCGGGACAACATCGTGGCCGAGCACTCTCGTGGCATCGGCCTTCAGGGCAATCTCCGCGCGGGCCAGCTCACCCTGCCGCTGGACAGGCCCCTCGGCCTGAAAGACACCACCAATCCCCTCCCCGCCACCGGCGGCGATGATGCGGAGCGTCAAGAGGATGCACGCCGCAACGCACCCATCTACACACTCACCTTGGGCCGCGTCGTCTCCATCACCGATTACCGCGATTTCGCCCTCGGCTTCCCCGGCATCGCCAAGGCAGAGGCCCGCTGGGTCTGGCAGGGCGAAAATCGGCGCATCGTCGTCACCGTCGCCGGGCCAAACGGCGTGGAAATTCCCGAAGGCTCAACCACCTTCGATAACCTCCTCGCAGCCTTCCGCACCCTCGGCGATCCACTGGTGGAGGTCGATCTTCTCTCCTACGTGCCCGCCTTCTTCCGCCTTGGCCTCCGCGTCTCAACCAAAGAAGCCTACGATCCAGATGTCGTGCTTCCCGCAACGGAAGCCGCTCTCCGCGCCGCCTTCTCCTTTCAGACCCGCGATTTCGCCCAGACCCTCGCACTCAGCGAGATCGCCGCCGCAGCCCATACCGTCAAAGGCCTCCAGGCCATCGACGTCGATCTTCTCTACCGCGAAACCGCCCCGCAAACCGCCGCCATCGCCTATGCCCGCCTCATCTCCCAACCGGGCAGGCAAGGCCCCGGCGGAACACTCCTGCCAGCCGAAATTCTCACCCTATCCCCGCAACCGCTGGAAAAACTGGATCCCATGTCATGAACCGGATCACACCAGACACGCTCTATTCCCTCCTCCCCGGCGTCCACCGCCTGCGCGATGCCGATGAGGGCGAACCGCTCCGCGCGCTCCTCGCCATCCTCGCCCGCGAAGGAGCGGCGGTAGAGGAAAATATAGAGCAACTGCTCGACAATCTCTTTATAGAGACCTGCGCAGATTGGGCCGCGCCCTATATCGGCGGCAACATCGGCTACCAGACGCTCTACCAGATCGAGGGCACCGATGTCGGCAATCGCGCCGAGGTGGCTAACACGATCAGCTATCGCCGTCGCAAAGGCACCGCTGCGGTGCTGGAGCAACTGGCCCGCGATGTCACCGGCTGGCCCGCGCATGTGGTCGAATACTTCCAGCACGTCGCAACCTGCCAGCACATGAACCATATCCGGCCCAACCATCACGCCACCCCCGATCTCCACGATCCGCTCCCGCTGGAGCCGCTCAACAAGGCGTTCGACCGCACCACCCGCAGCATCGATGTCCGCTCCATCCAGCAATCGCCCAGCCGGAAAAGCATCGGCGGCAAGCACAACCTGCCCAATATCGGCCTCCATCTCTGGCGGCTGATCCCGATGCAGCACACGGAGGCGCCGACCACACAGTTGGATGCCCGCCGCTACCTCTTCGATGCCCTCGGCGCGCCCCGTCAGCTTGTGAACCGGCCAGAGCCGGAAAGCACCATCACCAGCATATCGCAGCCGCGCCACGTGCCGGGCGATATCACGCGCCGCGCCCTCGATGCCGATATCGCGGAATGGTATCCCCGCGCCTTCGAGATCTTTGTGGATGGCACGGCCCTGCTTGCCAGCGAAATCGAGGCCTGCGACCTCTCCGATGACGGTGCAGGCTGGAACCACGCCCCCCACCCGGCCCCAGATGTTGGAGAGATCCAACGCGTCCGCATCGATCCTGCACTCGGTCGCATCTCCTTCCCCGAGGATCAGGCGGGCGAGATCCGCACAACCTACCATACGAACTTCCCCGCCCGCATCGGCGGCGGCGAATACAACCGCGCGGCCACCCTCACCCGCCAGCCGGGGCAGGCGCTGATCCAGTTCCCCAACCCCGATCACGCCACCCTTCAGGCCGCCATCAACGCTGTGGCGCCTCTGGGCGGCATCGTGGAAATCACCACCAACGATGTCCTCACCGGCAACGTCACGCTCTCCGCCACAGAACGCACGGAGCTTGTGCTCCGCGCCGCCGATGGCGTTCGCCCGATCCTCCGCCCTGCTGGCCCCATCCAGATTCAGGGCGGCACGGATGCCCGCGTCATCCTCGATGGCCTCACCGTCGATGACGCCCGCGTCAACATTCGCCCGAACGGAGATGGCATCTCGCTGAACGAAGTCACGCTCCGCCACTGCACCCTGATCCCGGGCCGCGCCTTCACACCCGAAGGCGCTCCGCAAAACCCCAACAGCTCCAGCCTTACGGTCAATACAACCGGCCTCGAACTTTATATCGACAAGTCCATCACCGGCCCGATCTTCATGGACGAGACCACGAATGCGGAAATCCGCGACAGCATCGTCGATGCCGCCTCGGCAGACCCTTCCAGCAGCGCACAAGCCCGCGCCATCCGCGGCACCAGTGGTGCCACCTCACCCGCCGGTGCGCTTACCATTATCGCCAGCACCATCATCGGGCGGATCACCGCCCGCGCCTTCCCTCTCGTCTCCAATTCCATCCTGTTCGCCCGGTCTCCGGGCACAGGCGCACCCATCCGCGCACTCCGCCGTCAGGAAGGCTGCATGCGCTTCTCATGGGTGCCGCAGGATGCCATCACACCCCGCCGCTACCGCTGCCAGCCACAACTGGCCATAGATCAGGCTATCACCATCGCAGAGGCGGGTGGCCCGATCACGCAGGCCATGCGCAACCTCATCACCCGGCGTATCACCCGCTGGCTGCGCCCCAGCTTCACCGCCCTTTCGGCCAGCCATCCCGCTTACGTCCAATTGCGGCAGGCAGCACCACTGGAGGTTCGCACGGGCGCCTCAGATGAAAGCGAGATGGGCGCATACCACCTCCTCTTCGCCCCCCAGAGGGAGACAAACCTCCGCATCCGCCTTGAAGAGTATCTCCGCTTCGGTCTCGAAGCCGGAATTTTCTACGAAACATGATTTTAAAGGAGCAACCCCATGTCTGGTGACTATAGCAGAGACAGTTTCGATGCCCTGCGGGATTACGCCGGGGTCTTCCTTCAACAGGGCCGTGCGGTTCTGGATAGCGACTGGAACGAGATGGTCGAGATGTTCGAGCGGCGCATCCGCACGGGCACCGTCGATACCATCGGGCGGGCCGCGGTGCCGCGAGAGACCATCGAGGGCTTCGAGATCCGCTTCGCCGCAGCAGGCGGGCTGGAGATCGGGCGCGGTCGCAAATATCTCGACGGTATGCTGCTCGAATGCCACGGCTCGGCGAACTTCACCGGCGCAGAACCTGCCCTTCCGGACCCGGTGTTTGACAGGGGCCGCCCCAACACCACCAACCCGACGGAAGACGGCCCCGAAGGCGTGCTGAATGAGATGATCCCGCCGCCCGAAGGCGATTTTCTCAATTATCTCAACCAGCCCTACTGGCCAGAGCCGGATCCGTTGGTCGAGGAAGGCACCGCCATCGCCTATGTCGTCGCCTGGCAACGCGAGATAACACCCATCGAGATGCCCGATCTGCTGGAACCGGCGATGGGTGGCATAGATACAACCACCCGCTGGCAAACCGTCTGGCAGGTCCGCACATTCGAGGCCCCCCGCACCACCACCTGCACCACGCCCGATCAGGATATCCCTGGTTGGCAGCAGGAGATCGCCCCCTCCACCGCCCGCCTTACCACGGCAACAGTAGATATCGAGGATCCGGAAGACCCCTGCCTCGTTCCGCCGACGGAGGGTTACTCGGGCATCGAAAACCAGTTCTACCGCGTGGAACTCCACAGCGTGGGCGAAACGGGACCGGACGGAAACCCGCCTACGCAAACAGACGCCCGCTTCAAGTTCAGCCGCGAAAACGCCTCCGTCGTCAGTGCCGTGGAAAGCATCAGCAGCACGAACGATAGCGTCTTCGTAGGCCGCATCGGGCGCGATGAGATCCTGCGCTTCCGGGAAGGCGATTGGGTCGAACTCACCGACGACAGGCGCGAGCTGAACCACGGCTCCGGCGAAATGCTCCGCGTCGCCCACGTTTTCGAGGATACGCGCGAGATCGAGCTTGAAAGCGCCATATCGGACCCGGACCTCATCCCTTCCGGCGTCGGCGATGATACCACAACCAACCGCCGCACGCGCCTTATCCGCTGGGATCAGCAGGGCGTAATCCGGCTACCGGATGGCACCGACTGGGTGGATCTCAATGCGCCGGGTTCCGATGGTCTCATCCCCGTGCCGCCGCCGGGCACAGCCCTTGTGCTCGAAAACGGTATCACCGTGGAATTCAGCACGGCCCCCGGGCAAGGCCGTTTCCGGGAAATGGATCACTGGCGCTTTGCCGCCCGCACCGCCGGTACCCAAATCGAGGAACTGCGCGACGCCCCGCCCGACGGTATCCAGCGCCACTATTGCCGCCTCGCCGTCGTGCGCTTCGGCACGCCAAACACACAAGGCTCCATCCTCGATTGCCGCACCTTCTGGCCGCCGCAATTCGAGGCGGGAGACGAAGGCTGCTACTGCACCGTCTGCGTCACGGCCGAAGAGCACAATTCCGGCACCCTCACCATTCAGCAGGCGATAGACCAGATCCCCGATGCGGGCGGCACCGTCTGTCTCGAAGCGGGCAACTACATCCTGCCCGAGCCCATCATCATCGCCAACCGCAACGCCCTTAAGGTCAGCGGGCAGGGCCTCGGCACCATCCTTCTCTATCAGGGCGCAGGCGGGGCAATACAGATAGACACCGCAAACGATATCCAGCTCGAACGCTTCACCGTCTTCGCCTTCCCGGGCGAAGATCCGACAGGCAACATCCCCATCGTCCACGGGATCGCAGCCGAAAACACAACACTTCTTGCCCTTCGCCGCCTCGCTGTGCTCGTCGCATCTCCCAACCCGGAAGACCGCTTCGATTTCGGCATAGCCCTCGATGGCGTGCAGATCGGTATCAAGATCGAGGAATGCGTGATCGTCGCCCCCCACGCACTTGGCTCCCGCTCCACCTACGGGCTGGATGAGGATGGTGATCTCACCTTCGCCGCCTTCGCGGAACTCCGCGTGCTCGATTGCATCCTCTTCGGAGGACGCGTCGGCATCCTGATCGACCGTGTGGCCTTCAACATCTCCGCCGCACTTCTTTCGCGCAATCTTGTCTTCTCCAACGAAACGGGGATCCGCCTCAACTGGTTCGAAATCCCGGCAGGAAGCCTCTCGATAGAGACAAGTACCGTGGTGGCAGACCGCACGGGCCTCCGTCTTGGGGCCACAACCACCCGCGTGCAGGATTGCGAGATCTCGGGCGGCGATGGCTTCGGGGACGGTATCCGCCTCGTGGCCAATATCGCCCCCGAAACGCTGACGGACGCCCAACTGATCGGGAACACGATCTTCGATTTCGCAGGCGCGGGTATCCGCATCGATGGCCAGCACGATACGGTTCTGATCAAGCGCAACATCATCCGCGATGTCGGGATCGCAGGGATTGCCACAGACGTCGATGCCTCCATACGCCATCTCGCGATAGACAATAACGCGATTGAGGGTGTCGCCCAAACGGGCGGCGCAGAAACGGCAATGGGTATCGCTGTGAACTCGGTGGAGTCGGGCCAGATCATCGGTAACTCGATCCGCGATGTGGGCGAAGAAAGTGGCAGTGGTCAGGCCTATTCCGGTATCTATGTGCAAGGCAGCGGCAGCGTGGATGTCTCGTCAAACGTGCTGTCGGAGATCGGCAGCGACGGCGTTGAAAGCAGTGCTACGGGCATCCTCGTGCGCCCGCCCTATCTTGGCATCACCGTCACGGGCAACCGCATCTTCGGCGATCTCGATGGCGGGGAAGGGCCTGTCAACTGGACGGCGCTCGACATCGGATCATCGTTCAATCCCGACAACACCCTTCCGCCCGTATTCACGGGGGAGGTTGCACGCATACCTTCTGTGGAAGGTGCCACGCTTGCCTATTTCGCTGTAGATAACCAGATCTACCGCGCCTCAACGGCAAGCTTTGCCATCGCCCTGCCCAATGTCCCGGGCCAGATCACGGCAACCGGCAACCAGATGCGCACAGGCCGGGAGATATTCGACGGGCTGATCCGGATTGTCGATGGCAGCGCCACGGGCGTCTCACTTTCCAACAATGTCTGCGATCATTCCGCAGAGGCCGGGCTCGACGACATGGTGCTGATCTCCAGCCCCCGTATCAGCGTGTCCGGCAACACTGTCACCCACCGCGCCGATGCGCTGACGATGCGGCTTTTCACCGGAGAGGCCGGAGCCGCCACCGTCATTGGCAACATCACAACAGGCAGGATCCTGCTGAACGGGAGCGGCCTGCCCGCGCCCTTCGGCGCGCTCAACCTGCAAGCCTGACATTAAGGAGAAGGATAATGCCTACAGCCATCGCAACCCTCGGCCGGGAAAAACGGATCGCAACGCTGGCGCGCAAAGTTTTCGTGCTGGAAAGAGGCGCAGACCCTGCCCTGCAACGCCGGGCTGAGGCGGCGCTTCTCAAGGCCAATCCACGCCTTGCGCGGCCGGAAGGCTACCGCGTGGGCGCGAAGGTGATCGTGCCACGCACCCCCGGCCTCAGGCGCACGCCCGACGTGGTTGTGGCGCGGGCCGAAGGCAAGGGGCTGACGGGCGAGACAGCGCTCCGCCTGCAGGCAGCGGCGAGCCAGATCGATGATAGATTTCAGCAAGCAACAGATAGAGCAGAGAAAGACCTCAGCCGCATTCAGGACAGGGAATTTCTCGCCTCTGCCAAGAAGGCCCTGCCCGAAAGCACCGACCTGCTGGCCAAAACAGAGGAACGCCTGAAACGGGAAATGGAAGAGAGCGGAGACAAAGCCGCCCGGTTTCAATCGGGGCTGGAAAAGGCGCTTGAGGCAGTGGATGTGCTGGAAAAGCTCGGAAACAGGCAACTCCCGAGGTAGTGCTTTGCCATTGACCAAAAGGAGGCGCGTTCCGCGCCATTCCTCCTAAGCCCTAGCGGGCAGATGGCAGCCTGCTCACAAGCTGCGGAGAAGCTCCAGCTGCGAGAGTGTCCGCCGTGCGCCAATGTTCACCATGAACGCGGCGAAGCCCTCGTCCCGGGCATCTGCATTGATCAGCCGAAGAGCAGGCGCCGCTTCACCGAGATGCGCCAGCATGGCGCTGCAGAGGCCTTGCCGGCGGTGCAGAGGATGCACACCAACCTGCGCGACCGTACCACTTTCGGCGAAGAGAACAGCAGCAGCGACGAGACGGCCTTCCGTAAAGCAACCAACACACCGCGTGGTTTCAGCCACGGCTGTAATCGCGTCATCGCTGTTCTGCCAGGATGGCTTCCAGTCTCTGAGCGTGGGCATCTCTTCGACGATGCTGCTCCACTCAACGGATCTCACCATGGCATCAGAGCAAAGACGTGGAGCCTTCAATGCGTAACAATCGAGGCGGCGATGAACCTTCATCCCAAGGCTTTCGTAAAGACGCGTTGCCGCAGTGTTTCCGTCAATTACTTCTGTTTGAAAGCTGTCAGCGCCCCGTTCCAGAACCCGTTCTAAACTGGCTTCGGCAAGCTTGCGAGCCAAGCCTTTCCCCCGCGCCTCCGGTGCCGTTGCGCTGGCGATCAGGTAGGCCGCATTGCCGCGCAGGCTGACAAGCCAGAGCGCTGTGACCCTGCCATCTTCCAGCGCTGCCATGGAGATGGAAGGATCCAGCCCCCTCTGCCTCATCATGAGCCGAAACTGGGCAAGGCTGGGGCGCATGGGCACGATGTAATCCGAGAAGCCCTCCACCATTCCGGCGTGCAGGGCCTCGTCGGAAAGCGTGACCGCGGAAACGATCTTCGTCATCTCTCTTATCCAATTGAGGCGCATTCGCGCCATTCCTATCAGCCCTTGCGGGCGGATGGCACCCGGCTCATCCGTAGCGAAAGCAGGCCGCGCGGCCGTCTGCCTCGATTGTTTGCGCGCCTGATGCGATGGCCCGCGCCCGGCGTTTGAGAAACGCTGTCGGACGGCTGGCGGAGCGCTTCTTCGGGCTGGGCAGCACCGCCATCAGAGCTGCCGCACGCTGCGGCCCAAGCTCGGACGCAGGTATCCCGAAATAGTGCCGCGCAGCCGCCTCCACACCGAAGACGCCTGTGTCGAACTCCGCCACGTTGAGATACACTTCCATGATCCGCCGCTTGCCCCAAAGCCCCTCGATCATCACGGTAAAGCCCGCCTCCAGCCCTTTGCGCACCCAGCTCCGCTCCTGCCAGAGGAACACATTCTTGGCCACCTGCTGTGAAATCGTGCTACCGCCCCGACGGGCCCCGCCATCGAGTGCGGCCTGAATGGCCTCGAAATCAAACCCGTAATGTTTGCAGAAATTCGCGTCCTCCGCCGCCGCCGCACTGAGGGAGAGATGGCGGGAGAGCCGCTCGATCGGTTCCCAATCGCGCTTCAGCTCGCCATGCCGAAACCACTCCGCCGCCTGATAGTAATTGATCGGTGGGTTCACAAAGCGGAAAATGCCCACGAAAACCACCAGAAAGAGGCAAAACGCCAGAATACCGCCGCCCAGCCAGCGCAGGGCCCGCCGCCAGAGCGCAGGTTTCTTGCTCGCCTTCTTGGCCGGGCTCTTCTTGGCCGCAGTTTTCTTGGCGGCCTTCGCAGGGGCAGCTTTTTTAGCAGCCACCTTCTTTCTGGCCGTCACGCCGCGCACTCTCGCAATTCCCGCCAAATCAATCTGTCCCGCATCCCGCTCGATCTCTTTCTTCCGTTTCCGTCGCCAATAGGCCTTTTGGGCCAATCCGTTAACCGACATACCAGCCTCTCTTCAAAGAGTCTTAACTTGGCCGCAATTTCTGGCAAATGGTGTGGCAGTAGCGTTGCAATATGTGAATGTAGTTAGGTCTATCATGTTTGTTGTGTACCGATTTGCCCGTGCTGTCTGCCTTGGCCTAATACTTCTGGCCACCCCAGTTGTCGCACAAAATACCCTCTCTCCGCTGATAACGGCGGAAACCCTTGCGAGACTGGTGGATGAGGGCGCGCCCCAGATAATTGACATCCGCAACAAGCGGGCCCTCCGCCCACTCTACAGTTACAGTGCAGGCCATATTCCGGGGGCCGTGAATGTGCCACTCAAGGAATGGCGCGCAATCTGGGCCGATCCCGTGGCCCTGCCAAGCGCGCGGGATCTCACGATGCTGGTGCGTACATCAGGCCTTGTCAAATCACGCCCTGTTGTCATCGTCCACAGTTCCGCGGCCAAGGGCAATTTCGGCTCTGCGGCCTGGGTTTACTGGGTTCTGAAAAGCGGCGGCTTCACCGATCTCGCAATTCTCGATGGCGGCATTCGAGCATGGAAAACAGCGGGCCAGCCACTCACCCGTCTCGGCACCCCCATTCGCCGCTCGCGCGAGGTGGCGTTGCTGGATACAACATGGCTCGCCACCCATGAAGACGTGGACGCGGTGATCGCAGGCACCAGTACCGCTCAGCTTCTCGATGCCCGCCCGATCCACCAGATCGCAGGCAGCGCCTCTCTCCCCAACTCCCGCTGGCTCGACAGCGGAGAGCTGATGAACGGCCCCGACGGACAGGCCGGAGACCAGCTCGCCATCTTCGAACGCCTCAAGTTCGCAGATGTGATGTGGGACAGTCAGGACACCATAACCTACTGCAACAACGGCCTTCTGGCCGCAGTGGATTGGTTCATGGCCAGCGAAGTTGCAGGCATCCCCAATGTCCGCCTCTACGGCCATTCCCTGAAGGCGCGGAAAGCAGCACGACCAGCGGGTTAGAGCTCTGTATTGTCACAGTCTTGGTTGGAAGAAGCAGCCCTGCGAGGGAAGGCAACGTTAAAGGCCCACCGAGCATGAAGGCCAGCACAGGTAGAAGGCGACTGCGTCCGAGCTTTCGGTACGTATGAGAAGGCGATCAGAAGAAGACAATCTGACCCAAAGGGGTCGCGTCGCTAGGCGCTTTCACACAGATGATCATTCCGGTGAACAACACGCCCGAAAGGATGCGCAGGCCGATCTCAAGTGTTGGATTGTCCGTGCGCATCATTCCTTTGCGTCCTGTTCAGCGAGCGCATCTCGCAAGGCATCCCCCGCGAGGTTGATCGCAAGAACCGACAAGACGACCGCAAGGCCGGGCCAGATCATCTGCAAAGGGGTGGAGCGCATGTGAATGCGGGCATCCAGCAGCATCGTTCCCCATTCCGGCATCGGCGGTTGGACACCGAAGCCCAGAAAGCCAAGCGTGGAAATACCCAGGATTGCGCGGGCCAACATGCCGGTCCAAACCACGGTCAGCGATGGCAAGAGCGAGGGGAGATAGTGCCAACGGGCGATTGCCAGCGGAGACAGGCCGGCAAGTCGGGCTTGCACGACGTATCCTCTGCTGCTGACCGACAAGCCGATACCTCGCGCGACGCGGGCATAGCGCATCCAGCCCGTCACTGTGAGCGCAAAGATCAGAGTCTCGGTTCCTGCACCGAGTACACCGGCGATGACAACGGCAGCGATGAGTTCCGGGAATGCCAGAAACGTATCCGTGGTGCGCATGGCAATCCAGTCTGCCAACCGACCACCTTGGGCCGCAATCAGGCCTATGACTGTTCCGATGATGAGACCCAAGAGCGACACGACAAAGGCCAGCCCGAGGGACCAGCGCGCGCCGTGCAGAAGCCTCGACAAGATGTCACGGCCCAGGGCATCAGTGCCCAACAACCATGCCCCGCCGGGTGATCGCAGCCTGTTGGGAATGTTGATCGCAGTTGGGTCGTGCGGGGCAACCATCGGGCCGAACACCGCCAGAAGCAGACACACGACAACCAGGACGCCGACACTACGCATCGCGCCCATCCATTCTTGGGTCGAGGATGCGATAGATCAGGTCGATCAGCAGGTTGACAACCACAAAGATCACGGCCGCCAGGATCACCATTGCCTGCACCTTTGGAAAATCGCGCGCAAAGATCGCATTGACCAGAAAACTGCCAAGACCTGGCCGAGCAAAGATCACCTCGACCACGACGAGGCCTTCGAGCAGGAACGCAAGCTCTAGACCTAGGACTGTGACAACAGGTACAGCCGCGTGCGGTGCCACATGGTCGCGGGCGATATTACGTTGCGCGACACCGCGCCTGTGAAATGCGGGTAGGAAGGACTGGCCGCGTGCTTCCAGGATGCCGGAGCGCAGGATGCGGGTAAGCGACGCTGCGAGGCCGAACCCAAGTGTCATCGCTGGCAGAATGCTGTGTGCTGTGCGCTCAGCACCCATCGCGGGCAACCATCCCAGTTGAACTGCAAAGAGCAGGATCAGCAGCTGGCCCAACCAAAACGCCGGGATGGCCACTCCGACCGAGGCGAGGGCCACGGCACTGCGATCCATCCAACTGCCGGGTCTGCGTGTGGCGATAAGTGCAAGCGGGACGGAGACGGCAAGTCCTAGCCCCAAACTGACGAGGGCAAGTGGAAAGGTATAGGACATTGCGGTCAAGAGATCGGGCCAGACATCTCGTCCGTTGACGGACGATTGACCGAAGTCACCTTGGATCAGCGGAGCGAGCCACGCCCAGAAGGCTGTCCAGAATCCATCGTCAAAACCGGCCTCGGCGCGGATGAAATCCAGCACTTCTTTGGATACAACCGTCCCATAGCGTGCCTGCGCAATCGAAAGCGCAGGGTCTCCCGGCGCGTGCCACAAAAGCGCAAAGGTGGCCAAGGCTGTACCGGTCAAAACCACGACAGCGCGCGCGAGAAGACCGGCGAAAATACGGATCACGCGACACGCTCCAACGCACCAAGCGCAAAGGCGGCGTCACGCAGCGTGCGGCCGTAGTCAGTTTGGGGTTCCTCGACAAAGGCTTGTGCTGCCGCGAATTCCTCTATCTGCCCGGCGCGCAATACAGCAATCTCATCGGCAAAGGCTGCGGCATAGCCAAGGTCATGAGTTACGATCAGTGCCGCAAAACCCTCCTGAGCCTGCATATCGGCGATCAGACGTGCGGTATGTTTTTGCGTCACGGCGTCGAGCGCGGACAGGGGTTCGTCAAACAGCACCAAGGGTGGCGCGGCGATCAAGGCGCGCAGGATGCCCACGCGCTGCGCCTGCCCGATAGAGACCTGATCGGGGCGACGATCCAGCAGATCGAGATGCACTTCGAGCGACTGGCACAGGCGATCCAGCCGACTCGCATCCATCACTAACTTCTGCGCCATAATGGGCTCCATCAGGGAGCGACAAAGTGAAAGGCGCGGGTTGAACGCCGCGCGCGGCTCTTGCATGACCAGCGCAGGACGGCACTTGCCAACAGGTTCGTCATTCCATGACACCCGGCCAGATGCGCACCGCACCAGCCCAAGGATTGCGCCGATCAACGTGGATTTTCCCGCACCGCTTTCTCCGACAACGGCCAAGGTGCGCTCTGCCGCAAGCGAGAAAGAAACGTCCTTCAACGTGGTTGCTCCACCTCGACGCACCGAGATGTTTTCGACCTTCAGCATGGCAGCTCCAGCCAATTGCGATGCGCGCACAAGGCTTTCGCCGCTTTCGTTTCCGGTGTGGAGAGAAGCCGCGGTGTTGGTGCATCCTCCACGATCCGACTGGCCTCCATCACCATCAGTCGGGAGACCCACCGCGCGGCAAGCCCCAGATCGTGCGTAATCAGCAAAAGTGCGGTTTGCCGGTCCCTCAGATAAGCATCCAGGAGACCCATGGTCCCGGCTGCGACCACCGGGTCCAAGGCAGAAGTGGGCTCATCCATGACCAACAAATCCGGCGTCCCGATCAGGGCCATGGCGATAACAAACCGTTGCTGCATGCCCCGACTCCAGCTCCAGGGACGTTTGCGCAGGTCACTGTCTGCGATTTGAAGGGCATTGAAGAGGTCCGCCCGGCGCGCATCGTCCGGAGATAGGCCCAAAGCTTGCTCTGCCTCCCGCCAATGGAACGCCATCGAACGGAGTGGATCAAGCGCCTCATCCGGGCTTTGCGGCACATGTGCGACACTTGTGCCTCGTGCTCGCAGGGTGTCCACAAGCACGTGACCTAGCGTCGATTTTCCAGACCCTGAAGCTCCCACAAGCCCGACGCGTTCGCCGGGCTTTAGGTTCACATTCGTAGGATGCAGAAGTGTGCGGCCCGAGCGTTCAGCGCTCAGGCCGTGAGCTGCGATCGTCATTCTGAAAAGCGTGTCTCATGCGTGATCCAATATGTCTCGGTCGGGTGTACCTGATAGCCTGTCAGGCCGGCACGCGCCACAACGGCCTGGCTGACATGAAACACTGGTATCAGGGGCACATCCGTGGCGATGATCTGCTGCACCTGGTCGTAGATCACCTCGCGCTCGGCCCGTTCGAACGTGGTCCGTCCTTTCACCAGCAGGTCGTCCAAAGCGGGGTTCGCGTAGCGGCCCGCATTCGAGCCTCCGTCGCTGGCCAACAGGAACCCGAGGATCGAGCCAGGATCGCCTTGCGGAAGCATTACCCAGGCTTGCAGGAACATGTCCCCGTCGCCCGCCAACATCGCGTCATTGCTGGCTCCGTATTCGCCGACGCTCACCGTCGCGGTGAGTCCAATCTGCTGCAGGAACGCTTGTGTGATCTCGGCCGTCGGCGGCAAGGCTGCACGAGAGGAATAGGTCAGGATTTCGATCTCAATCGGTGCGCCATCCAGCGTCCAAACCCCGCCTTCCTTGACCGCACCGGCCTCGACGAGGAGCTCCCCGGCCCGCACAGGATCGTAGGTGGGCACGATGTTAGACGCCCAGCTTTTGCCCGCCGGATATATGGTCCCGGCTGGCACACCGCCGACCCCGGAGAGAACAGCCTCAACGATACCATCCCGATCAATCGCGAGAGACACCGCCTGACGGATCAGCGGGTTTGCCAGCGGACCTGATGTCGTGTTCATCGAGTAGAAGTAAAGCCGTGCCGTGGGGGCGGTGAACCCCTGCGCACCGGTTTCCTGAATACGGTCGAAATCCGTTTCTGGATAGTTGATGACCATGTCAACGTCACCAGCTTCAAAGGCGAGTGCCGCAGTCGCAGGATCCGGAGACGCAACGACGCGGATTTCGTCAAAGCCGGGTTCGCCCAGACGATAATCCGCGTTCGCCTCTGCACGGTACAACTGCTCAGGCACAGCCTCGCGGAAGATGTAGGGACCTGTGGCATTGATTGAGAAGTCGTCCGAAGGCACACCGAGAATGGCGACACCCGGATCCGACAGGCCCCATTGGAATGCCGCATTCGGGGTGTTTGTCTCGAAGATCACGATGCGATCACCGTCGGTAGATATGCCTGCCAGATCGAGCACACCGGCAATGCGCTTGTTGAAGGCGGGATCGTTTTCGTCCGAAATCGGTGCGATCGCGTCGATCACAGCCTGCGCGGTCACTGGGGAGCCATCGTGGAATGTCAGATCTTCGCGCAGTGTCACGCGCCAGGTCGTTGGCGCCGTCTGCTCGATGCTTTCGGCCAACCGTGGGTAGAGGTTGAGGTCATAATCAATGCCCATCAGCGTCTCAGTCACGCCGGTCTGGTTGGACATCCAACCATTGTAACCCACGCGTGGGTCGGGCACTTCAGCGGTAGGGCCGAAGGTGACGGAAATTGTGAGCGTGTCGTCTTGGGCCGCGACGGGCAGCGTCATGCCGATTGCGATGGATGCGGCGGCGGCAATTCGGATGAGTATCGACATTTTAAGTCCTTCAGGTCGTCTTTGAGAAATGGTTGGAAATGGCAAAACGGTCACGCGCCAAGGTGCGCGCCTCTGCTTGCGACAAAACCACCAGCGTATCTTCGGGGCTCAGGCCTCTTTTACAGGCGCGACACCACACTCGATGAGCCGAGGCTGGCGACCATGGCAGGGACGCCTCCGCCAACCAGCGGCGCAAGGGTACTGGCAAGGCGTCATAGCTGCGCATTGGATCAGCCGAGCGGCGTTTGCGGCGGAGGGAGGTCGATCCGAGATTTCGGATCATGCCTCATCCTCCGGCTCGTTGACAGCATCCAAGACGAGCACAAGACGCGTCTCGCCCGTCCCTTCGATGGGGGGAGAGCGGTGCAACAGGCCCGACGCTGGCCTCGGCGGCCATAACGTTCCGCGCAACAGGATCGGCGCGCCGGTGGCGACGGAGAAGACCCGCGCGGGGTCTTGACCGTCGGTCGACACCCCGTACTGCGTGCCCTGACCACGATAGGTGCAGACAAGACGTGCCGTGATCGCATCGATATGGAACCTACGGCAGGCGTTCGTCGTCACCGCCTGAAGGCGCAATCGCAAATATGGCGCGCGCATCAAATCGGCGAAGACCTCAGCCAAGGCGCTGATATCATCGATCAGCAGATCGCGTTCGTTACAGTCTGGTGTCTGCGCGCTATCGCAGAGTGCATTCACCGCGGAGGAGGCTGCGTCAGGGCGCAAGATGATGCGACCCTGTGGTAGCAGCGACGGATCAATTGCATCAATCCAAGACTGAAACTCTGGCATCGGTTGCCTGCGCCAGATCGCCGCCGCGCAGCCGGGCTGTAGAAATTTCTTCAGATCTTCAGGCTTGTCAGCAACCGCTACGCCTACGGCTGCATTTCTGACCAGCGCACGAGCGAGCATCATGCAGGTTCCTTCTGGCGTTCCCAGATCGGAAACGGATCGGGGTAGTCCGGTAGTTCATCTGGCACGCTGGCGACGGTTGCCGGTACGAGACACGCATCGAGCCGGGCTTTCAGAGCGGGCCAATCGATACCCGCACCGATGAACACGATCTCCTGACGGCGGTCACCCCAGGGCTCTTGCCAATGCTCTTGCATGTAGGCCCGTGCGCCTTCGTCGTCTGGCCAGCGCTCCTTGGGTACCGAGGCCCACCAGGTGCCGAGCGGCTTGACGCTCGACAGCGCACCAGCCAGCGAGAACTCGGCTACCCAACCGGGGCGCGTCGAAATCCAGAAATGACCCTTCGCGCGGATCACGCCGGGCAGCTCACAGTTCAGTACGCTCAGGACCTTTTCGGGAACGAACGGCAGGCGCGCGCGATAGACAAAGGAGGCCACACCGTATTCCTCAGTTTCTGGCGTGTGGTCGGCAAAACCATAAAGCTCCTTCGCCCACATCGGATGCTCATGCGCCCTCTCGAAATCGAACATACCGGTGTCGAGGATGGCTTCGGCGGCAACATCGGAATGATCCGTTTCGATGATCTTTGCGTCCGCGTTCAGGCTGCGAATGATCTTGCGCGCAGCATCTGTGCGCTCCGGACCCGCATCCGTGACCTTGTTCAGGATAACCACGTCGGCAAATTCGATCTGATCCGTCAGCAGATGGACAAGCGTGCGTTCATCCCCCTCACCTGTCGTTTCCCCCCGGTCGCGCAAGAAGTCGTGGCTGGAGAAGTCTTTCAGCAGGTTCACCGCATCCACAACCGTCACCATCGTATCAAGCCGGGAAACGTCCGAGAGGCTGTCGCCAAACTCGTCGCGAAAATCGAATGTAGCGGCAACCGGGAGAGGTTCTGAAATGCCGGTGGACTCGATTAGCAGGTAATCGAAGCGGCCTTCTGTAGCGAGGCGGCGTACTTCGTCCAGAAGGTCATCGCGCAATGTGCAGCAAATGCACCCATTCGACATTTCCACAAGCGTTTCGTCTGTACGGCTGAGTTCCGTGTCAGCCCGCACCAGATCGGCGTCGATATTGACCTCTGACATGTCGTTGACGATGACGGCGACGCGACGACCCTCACGGTTGTTCAGAACGCGATTCAGAAGCGTGGTTTTTCCAGCGCCAAGGAAGCCGGAAAGAACGGTGACGGGAAGTCGCTGATCTGGCATAAGGCGCTCCAATTCGGATCCGATAGATCACGCAACTTACGCAGTTACTTTACAAATGCAACCGCAAAAGTTACGAACGGTATTCTTTATGGAGTAAGCCCACCAATGAAACGCAATTCGCGCTTGTCTCTTGCCTTGCATACGCTCGGACATATGGCGGGCGATCCCGATGAGATCCGCACGTCTGCGGATATCGCAGAACATGCCGGAACCAACCCCGTTGTGGTGCGGCGTGTCCTGGGAAAGCTTCGAGAGGCGGACATTCTCACCTCGGAAAAGGGTCATGCAGGTGGTTGGCGCCTCGCCCGTCAGCCCGACGAGATCACGCTGGCCGATGTCTATCTCGCACTTGATGAAAGCCTGATCGCGACCACCGCCGATGAGGAAAAGCCGAACTGCTCTATAGAGCAAGCGCTGCATAGCAAAGTGACATCGGTCATGGAAGAGATTGAACGCAGTCTGATTGAAAGACTTCGCGCAACGACAATTGCGGACGTGAGATAGGAACCCATAGAAGCACATCCGCACGCTCCAAAGCATTCCTCAACGCGTGATTTGAAACGCGCACATATGTCTCAGTTGTCTTGAGATTTGTATTGCCGAGTAGAGCCTGGAGCATTCTGATATCGATGCCTTCCTCGATCAGCAGCGTTGCAGCTGAATGCCGGAACCTTTGCGAGCTCAGGTGCGGTTTGATTAGCTGATTTCCCAATACATGCGCAGATTGTCGTGCATGTATCCCGCGACCAGCCATTGGCGTTAGGCGGCGTTCCGTGTCTCGTTCTCCGTTCGTCCGTACACTAGGTCGTCCAGCGTATGAAGAGCGGATCGCGGATCACCAACATGGTCACGCAGAGACAGGCGCGGTCGTTCGGGAACGGTCTCAAAACTGTCTGCACACTCTGATCCATGTGCCAAGTCATGAAAATACGACCGCCATGTGAGCAATTCGTCAGGGTACTTCCATTTCGGATTGGCAGGAACGTCGGCCGCCCTGACCGCTGGTGCGACCGTGCGCGGCCCGATCAATCCGAAGTGCAAATAAGGTGACAAACGTGAAACGCCATCTTCTTCGGCGGGGTTGTTGCGCTGATAGGGTTAGGATTTCTGCACGAGCTCCATAAAATCAGCCAGCGCCCTCTCAGCTGCAGCTGCGGTTGGTGGAAACTCGGGGCTGGGAATGGTCGATCGCGCAGCTGGCGATGATCTTTGACAGCTCAGCATCAGATTTTCTTCCCAAGGCCTCGTCTTCAAAACACACGTTATCATCTTATCGTGGGACGGTCGGATCGAAGTCCCGCGCATGCGCCTCATATTCCGCCCGAAGCGCACCACGCGCTTTCCGAAACGTCGTGATACACAAGCATCAGTAAGCCAAGAGCATTCCAAATTCGATGGCCGCATCTATGGTCGACTTATCCCATGCCCGCGGCGTCTGTTGCCGCCAGTAGAGCATTTAGGCCGTGTCGTTTGATGTCTTGAACAGCGCTGCAGTCAGCAGGCGGACCCGATTGGCAATATCGATCGACCAGTTATGCATCTCCGGCGGCCCTTTTCCTTCGCGGCTGTCGCAGCTCGCGTGGCTTGCGACTCCCGTGTTTCTCGAACACGGCCTCTGCTTCCGCGCGGGCGTCACCGGTTCGGCGCAGCGCATAAATGCGCTTTTTCGCCTCGTGTGCCGTCTGTTTATGATCCACGATAGGACTGGGGTAATCAGCCGATGGCTGATCCGTCGTCCAGGGCTCCTGCAATGCCTTACCATCGAAGGCCGACAGCTCGTGCACCCAGCGGCGTGTAAAGTCTCCCGTGGGGTCCTGATCATACCCCTGCTTGACCGGAGAGTAGACCCGCACAGCGTTTATCCCGGTCTCACCCGCTTGCATCTGGCTTTGCGGCCAATGGATGCCCGGTTCGTAATCAGTGAAAAATCGCGCCAGCACTTCACCTGATTGCTGCCAAGGCAGCCAAAGATTGTAGGACGCAAACGACATCAGCATCGCGCGCATCCTAAAATTGATCCAACCCGTCGCCTTGAGATACCGCATGCAGGCGTCGACAAAGGGATACCCGGTTTGACCCGTTGCGAAGGCGGTCAGCGTAGCCTCATCACTCGGGGTGGGGCGTAGGCCTTCATACATGCGCGCCATTGGGAGCCATTCGATCTCCGGCTCTGCTTCGAGCTTTTGCATGAAGTGACAATGCCAGTGCAGCCGCCCGATAAAGGATCTCATTGCGCTTGGCCATGTGCCTCGCTCCGCTTTCGGAAGGGCCGCGATCTCCTCCTGCCGTGCCAGTGTGGCCTGATAGATCTCGCGCATCGATAAGCTACCGGCGACAAGGTGCGCCGACAGTCTGGAACAGGCGGATTCCCCTGTGACGGGGCTCGACATGGCTTTCTGATAGGGCTCACCCCGGTCGTGAAGAAATGACCGAACCGTCTGAAGAGCAGCCGCTCGCCCAGATGGTTGAAGGTCAACGATGCCGTCGGGCTCAAGTTGAAGATCGGAGGACGTCGGAACGCGATCCGCCCCGTGATCGATCCATGAAATCCGCGATGGCACGGGCAAGAGTGGCTCGGACATCATTTTGTCCCAGCGTTTTGCCCATTGGTTCCGATTCAGGGAACTACCACGCCAGACCCCATATTGCTGGAACTCCTCGAAAGTGATATTTTGGTCGCTGCACCAGTCTCGCACGGCCTTATCGCGCTCAAAGGTCCAGGCATTCCCTGTTTCCATGTGAGCGACGAGACGAAACTTGCCATGAGTTGCGAGAATATCATCCAGCGCGTCTTTAACTGAACCCACCATGACGCAGAGCTTTCCGCCTCTGTCAGAAACGTCTTTTTTAAGGCTCTCAACCGCGCTGCGGAGAAACTCCCATTGACGGTAGCTGGTATCGGGAAGAGCCCAATATTCAGGTTCCGCGACATACAGAGGAAGAACCCGGCCGTAGTTTGCAGCTGCTGTCAGTGCGGCATGATCGTTGAGCCGAAGATCACGTTTGAACCAGATGACAGTCAGATTTACGGCGCCATCGGCACCACTAAGGTTTTTGGCTGTCACTTCATCGGCTTTCATCAGGTGCTGCGAGTATCGAACGTTCCACCCGTGGAAGTGTTCCATAAGCACGCTCAGTCAAACATCGCCTTAAAGAAATCGACTGCCCAATACGAGAGAGCTCCGGGATCAAGGCCATTCATCTCGTCCAAGCGGCACGTCAAGTTGGCCAAATATACATACCATGATGTCTGTCTGCGCATCCCGGATCGTCGTGACTGGAATGTTGAAAAAATACAGAAAGGAGCACCACGATGAAGCACTTGAATCTACCGTCCGTCAGGCAAATCCAGACGAACTCTGAAACCGTCTATGCATTCGAAGTTACCGGAGATGTATCGAAGGATGAGTTCATCCTATCGACGGCCGCCTCGATTAGGCTGGCATCAAATGCAAAGCCGTGACCACCAAGGGGACCCTCCGAAATGCAGCATGCAACGGCGGTCTCGAACACAGAGCGCAGCAGATCACTTTCCCGGAATTTACCATCGCGGTATCTGGAAAAGGTGCTGTGATCAGGCACTTTCTGGTCCAAGCTCAGGCGGTAAAACCAACGATACGCAAGGTTCAGATATCCCTCTTCACACAGGCGCCGCTCCGACCGGATATCCAAAACATATCCGATCACCAACATCCGCAGGATTAGTTCGGGATCAATTGAGGGCCGCCCAAGATGGCTATTATACTGCTTCGGCTGCTTACGGTTGGTCGCCACGTCCAAAAAGCGGTCAATCTCGCGCAGATGTTATCCACCGGGACATGCACCTCCATGTCAAAGTCGCAAAACAACCACGCCAAAGCTCACTGAACACCCATCATCGTCAAGTCTTCCCAAATTTTACAATACCGGGTGAAGCAAACGACTTGCCTCAAAGCAACAGAGACTTCTTCAACAAAATAAGCTCGGAGCAGACGTTGCCCTAAAGCGCAGGATGATCCAGAACCAAACCATCTGTTGCCATCCCGGAGAGGCCCAAGACATGACAATCGCCATCGCCGCCATCCTAGGCTACCTCCTCGGCTCCGTCCCCTTCGGCCTCGTCATCGCAAAAGCCCTCGGTCTTGGCGATATCCGCAAGATCGGATCGGGCAATATCGGCACCACCAACGTGCTGCGCACCGGCAACAAGCCAGCCGCCCTCGCCACGCTTATTCTCGACTCCGGCAAAGGCGCCGCCGCCCTTCTGCTGGCCCGCTGGCTTCTGGGAGAGCCGGCAGCGCTGGCCGCTGGCCTCGGCGCCATCATCGGCCACCTCTACCCCGTCTGGCTCAATTTCAAAGGCGGCAAGGGTGTGGCCACATGGCTCGGCCTCCTCCTCGCTCTCAACTTCATCGCAGGAGCCATCGCCTGCGCCACATGGCTCGCCATCGCCGCCCTCACCCGCATCTCGTCGGCCTCCGGCATGGCCGCCACAGCTTCCAGCCTCATCACCCTCCCCCTCCTCGGCCGCGCAGATGCACTGGCCATCGCCATCCCCATCACAGCCGTCATCTTCTGGAAACACCGCGCCAATATCACACGCCTCCGCGCAGGCACCGAACCAAAAATCGGCAAATCCTGACGCGCCCTTAACCAAAACGTCATCAAACCAGACCTTCACCACACACGCGCCAAATTTGCGCCACTCTTGCCCACCCATATCAGCCAGGTTGATTTACGAGGGCTCAATGGAAATCCTGCGCCACTGTCAAAGGTGTCTAATAGGCTGGCGAACACTGCGCGGCCGTGCAACGCGCGGCGAGTTCTGGGTGTTTCACGCCATGCTGGTCGTGGTTCTCTTCCTCGTGGTCCTCGGCTATTTCTTCACGCTCTCGGCCATGGGCGCGGATGTCGACTCTCCGATGCGCAAACCGATCACCATCACCTATATTGTATTGTCAGCCGGCCTGATGATCTTCCTCTTCATCGCCTCCGTCTCGGTCACGGTCCGCCGCCTCCATGATCGCAACCGCAGCGGCAAATGGTACCTTTTCTATGCCGTTCTCAGCGTGGTGCAGGCAGTATATTCGCAATTCGTGCCCACCAACGATACCGCCATCATGATCGGCGCGGGGCTCGCGGGCCTTGTGCTTCTCTCCACCCTGATCGGCTTCATCCTGATGTGCCTCAAGGGCACGGATGGCGTGAACAATTACGGCGCAGATCCCCAACGTCCGATAGATCTCAACGTCTTCGCCTGAGGCGATTTGCCCGCAAGCCACTATCCGCGGAGAGCGCTCCAAACCGAGCTGCCTGAGAGACGCTGCCGTTTGGCCCCGATACTCTCCTTCATCCAGCACTTCGAGCGGAAAAGACATATGGTTTCGGCCAGAATCGTCTCCTCCACGTCCTCATCCCTAAAAGCACAGAGGGGGCCAACCGCGTCAGCCCGGATCCTCTGCAGCCACAAGATGACAATTGGAAGACTTGTTCCGCTGGCACATCCATCCAACCCGGTGCGAAAGGTTTCCCTTGACGTTTCCGTTGCTTCATTTATTTCTGTTGTAACAGAAACAACAGGAAATTCCGATGCACCTCACACCTGCCATGGAAAACTTCATCCTCCACTGGGGAGAAATGGGGGCAAAATGGGGGGTCAATCGCTCCGTCGCCCAGATCCACGCCCTTCTCCACCTCTCGCCAGAGCCACTCCCGGCCGATGTGATATCGGAACTTCTGGGTCTCGCCCGTTCCAATGTCTCCACCGGCCTCAAGGAACTGCAAGGCTGGAAGCTGGTGCAGATAGAGCGCCGCCTGGGCGACCGCCGCGATCACTTCACCTCCGTCCGCGATATGTTCGATCTCGTCCATGTCGTTGTCGCAGGCCGGCGTGAACGCGAATACGTGCCCACGCTGGAGGCTGTTGCCACCACACTGGAAGACGCCAAAACCGATGGCACACCGGAAGCCTTCCGCCAGCGCATGAAAGAAACCTACGAGACGATGGCCCTCTTCGACCGATGGTACAGAGACGTCCAGCGCCTCCCCCGCCCCGTGCAGAAAAGCCTCCTCAAGCTCGGTGCAGGTATCACCAAGATCCTGCCCGGCATGAAGTAAAAATTTGCCCGGGAGTTTCTCTCATGACAGAAAAAACTGGCAAAACCGCCGCACCCACAGCCAAATTGGCACAGCCTACAGCGCTCCGCCTCCTTGCCTGCGGCTTAAGGCTGGGCGTACGGCGCACCACACTCTTCGTGTTGCTGCTCGGCCTCCTGGGGGCTCCCTTCTCCTCGGGCCTCACCCTCTTAGCAGCATGCGGCTTTACCCTATACCAGATTGCCATCGGAACGCCGGTCTTCTTCCCCTACGGTGCCATCGCTCTCCGTCTCACTCCGGAAAAGATACAGCGTACGCCCCGCACCTTCGCCGCAATCGCCGCGATGTCGATGGCCATAACACTCCTCGCACTCACCGCCCTGTCTCTCAGCGCTTCAGGCTCCGTAAGCCCGAAAATACTCTGGGGCCTCGGCCTCCCCGCCCTGCTCATAGCTCCGGTCTGGGGCTACGCTCTCGGTCAGGTCTTCCGAGATCAGGGCATGGCAAACGGCTGACTCGATTTAGAAGGAAACTCTCTCATGACACGCGAAACTGAGCGCACTTTCGGAGCGGTCGATGCAGCGGCGACAAACTCCAGCCCGTTTCACCTCCTCGCCGGGGGGCTCAAACTCGGCGCACTCCGCACAAGCAGTTTCTGGCTCATCCTCGGCCTCATCGGCACGCCTTTTACAGCGGGCATTACGCTGATCATTGCGATCTGCATCGTCGTGGTCCAACTCGCGATTGGTGCGCCCATCTACTTTTTCCTCGGAAGGGCCGCCTTACACCTTGAAGTGCCGCGCACCCCACTCGCCATGGCCTGCATCGCTGCAGTCTCCGTCGCCATCCCCCTGCTGGCCGCCGCAGCAATCCTTCTTCCCTACGGCCCCTCTGGCACACCGTTCACCGACGCGCTCGTGGTTGGCGGCCCAGTCGCCCTCCTCACCGCGCCGATCTGGGGGCATGCTCTCGGGCAGGTCTGCACCACCCAGAAGAAGGCCGCAGCGCAAAATACGCCCCGTCCAACATCAAACCCGGTCTGACCTTTTTTGAGAGGAAATTTCAGTCATGACAGAAACAAGCGAACCAACTGCTCCTGCCAGATATCCTATCGACACGTCAGCCTTCCTCTTCGCTCTGATCCTTGGCCCATTCTGGGGCACCCTGGTGGCAATTGCGATTGCTCTCATACCGATAGGTCTGCTGTCGCTAACCACCGGATCGGAAATTGGCGTCTACGCCCTGATACCCGTTTTCGGGATCGCATTTGGCGCCCCCCTCTATCTCACGCTGGGCACGATTGCCTTCGTGTTGGCGGCTCGCGCCCGGGCAAACTCCGCATGGATCTATGCACTAGCCGCATTTCTGGCGAACCTCTTCTCACCTCTTGTCTTGTACCTCTTCGCAAACGCAAGCCGAGTACCAGATCCGGCAAGCATATCCCTCTTCTACCTCGGCTTCGGCTCGGCGTGCGCCCCGATCTACGGCTGGGGTTTCGGCAGCATCTATATCAACTTCACCAAAGGAGATGCCCGATGACACTCTTTGAAATCCTCTACTTCAGCCTCGTATTCACCGGCCTTGGCCTTCTCTGCCTGATCGTCTGGAAAGTGGGGGAAGCCATGGCCGATTGCCCCGCAACAGGCCGCGCTGCCCGCGCAGGTGCGCTCACCATCATGACAGGTTTCGCAGCCCTCGGCTTTGGCGTGATCTCCCTCATCGCCGCCATCTTCCCGCTGCTGCAAGAGGGCAACCTCAGCCTGCTTTACACAGCCCTCGGCCCCGCCGCCATCGCCCTCGGCATCGGCTTCACCTTCGCCGCCGGCCAATTGCGCGCTGTCGTCCGCGACGCCGCAACCCGTGCAGCGCATGTCACACGGCAAACCGCTGCCCCAGGCACCACAGGGACGGATCAGGCAACCGCCTGACCGCCCCAGAAAGAAACAAAGGCTCCCGAAGGGGCCTTTTCATTATGCCACCACTCACGGCCATCCGAACAGCATTCCAACATTCTAATTTCAACGAAAACGCTTTATCAGGAACCTCAAATCCGCAGGGGGCCAAAGCATGAGTACAGAACCAAAGATAGATACATCCGGCCGATCCAGGCCAGCGGCCTCCGTGCAGGAGAGCCTGACTGTAGAGACACTCGAAAACATAGCACCGCTCGATGATCAATTCGGTGCAGCCAAGCCCAAAACAGTCCCGGAGGTACTCTTCGAACCCCTCTTCGGACAGCCCGATCAACCAGAGGCGCAAGGCACCATACTCCACACCTACGCCATCCTCGATGCCGCCAAGGTCATCAATCTCGTCGAAACGCTGGAGATGTCCGGCCTCGATCATCGCTGCCTCTTCAAGGGCAAGGCTGAAGACGATCTGAAGAATGTCGCTCCATGGCTTGTAAAACTGAAAGAGGGAGAGCGCTTTACCCGCACGCTCTTCACCAAGGATGCGTCAGATGCCCCCTGGCATCTCTGGGATAAGGAACCCGGCATCTACATCCGCTCCCCTGCTTCGCTCGATGCCCTCTGGCAGCATTTCCGCAAATTCACGCGCGTTCAGGCTAAAACCGGCAAATGGTTCTTTCTCCGCTTCTACGATCCTTCGTTTCTGCCCGCCTATCTCGGCGCGATGGACCCCAAGAAACAAAGGCTCTTCATGGGGCCCGCAGAAGCCATCATTGCCATCACGGCCAACCGGGGCAGCCCCGGCTACAATTCCGTCTCGCTGTCAGTCCCACCGCCCGGAGAAGGCGCAGCAAACGGATAATCCAGCGCCTGAGTGTCTTTCTTCAATTAAAGATCGACTTAGCTCCCGCTTTTCACCGGAGAGCCTTCAGGATCCTGCACGAAAAGCTCAGTCCGCTGACAGCATTTTGCCCTGACCTGAGCCATCCGGCACCCGCTACCGCGTTGAAGTCTTTGATTTCAGCCAGCAACCGGCGGTCCATGTTCAAGGCGAAGTGCCTTAGTACGAATACTCCGCATAAATCCGGCTCAAATCCCCACCCCACTCACCATGATATTTGGCCAACAGCTCATCCGCCGGGGTCATCCCGCTCTCCACGGTCTCCTGCAAAGCGTTCAGAAAATGCGTCTCATCCGGGATCAAACCACCAGCCCCCGCACGCCCCCGCGCGCGCAAACCGGCGTCCGCAATCCCCAGCACATCCCGCGCCACATCCCGCAAGTTGCGCCCGTCAACCTCCGCCTCAAGCCCCTTCACCGAAGCGTCCACATGCAAACGGGCGCGCGTCTCCGCATCCCAGCCCCTGCACACATCCCATGCCGCATTCAAAGCGCCCTGATCATACATCAGCCCAACCCAGAACGCGGGCAATGCACATAAGCGCCGCCACGGCCCCCCATCGGCCCCCCGCATCTCCATGAACTGCTTGATCCGCGCTTCGGGGAAAATCGTCGTCAGATGATCCGCCCAGTCGCTCAGCGTCGGCTTCTCCCCCGGCAACGCGGGCAACTCCCCCTTCAGAAAATCCCGAAACGATTGCCCCAAAGCATCCACATACACCCCGTCCCGATAGACAAAGTACATCGGCACATCGAGCGCGTAATCCACATAAGCCTCAAACCCGAACCCGTCTTCAAACACAAACGGCAGCATCCCCGTCCGGTCCGCATCCAGATCCCGCCATACCCGGCTCCGCCAGCTCTTGTGCCCGTTCACCTTGCCCTCAAAAAACGGCGAATTCGCAAACAGGGCCGTCGCCACCGGCTGCAACGCCAGCGCCACCCGGAACTTCTGCACCATATCCGCTTCACTGCCGAAATCGAGGTTCACCTGCACCGTGCACGTCCGCCGCATCATCACCCGGCCCATCGTACCGACCTTCTGCATATAGCCGTCCATCAGCTTGTATCGTCCCTTGGGCATCAACGGCATATCTTCGTGCAGCCAGTCCGGCGCCGCGCCGAGCCCGATGAATCCGGCCCCGATCTCGTCCCCCACAGCCTTCACCTCGGCCAAATGGGAGTTCACCTCATCGCATGTCTCATGGATCGTCTCCAACGGTGCGCCCGAAAGCTCCAGCTGCCCGCCCGGCTCCAGAGAGATATTCGCACCCCCCTTCACCAGCCCGATCAGCTTGCCCGCCTCCTCCACCGGCTGCCAGCCGAACCGGTCGCGCAGCCCGGAAAGCATATGATGGATGGATCGGTCCCCCGCGTATGGCAGCGGCGCATGCGTATCGAGGCAATACCCGAACTTCTCATGCTCCGTCCCGATCCGCCAATCCCCGGCAGGCTTGCAGCCAGCTTCCAGCAATCCCGCCAGATCTTCATACCGCTCGATGGGCCCGCCACCCGACTGAGGAATAGACATGTCTGTAACTTCTCCAAAGGCCCATCAGAACGTCAATCGGTAGCGAAGCCCGGATGCGCTGGCAAGAGAGGAGAGGGAAACAAAGGGGTTCCCGATGCCCGACCGAACAATGGCCGGATCTCCGCTTGTTCTAGCCCCCTAGAGCTGTGCCACTACATATTTCTTGAGAGTGAGAGTTGGACGTAAGCGGCATTCAGTCGTGTACGCTCACACAACTGAGCAAAGTTTCATAAGACCCCATTCAAGCTCATCCTTACTGAGATCTTCTTCGATAGAGAGCTGCGTATCAAGCTGATCATCAGAAATGGTTGGATCGGCAAAGAAGATTGGATCCTCAATCAAGGAACTTCCTCGGAATAGCCATTCCTATCTAACTCCGATTTATTGAACAAAAGATATTGAGGACACCCTTTTCAATCTGAGTGTCCTCATAGCTCTTGGGCAATGTCTACTCCGCTGGAATAGCCGCTTCCTCATCACTCAGAGGATGCGACAGCCTCGAGAGCATTTCGCGTGGACAGATCTGTACGAAATGGCCGATCTCATCGCCCCAGTTCCGCAGGATATCCGCACCGCGCGGGCTGCCGGTCTCGGCCACATGCGCCTCGATCAGGTCGCGCAGCACGGCCTCCCAATGCGAGGATTGCACGGGCTGCGCCACGATTGTCTCCGCATTCAGCCGCACATCAGCCTCTCCCTCCGGATCGTAGAGATAGGCCATCCCGCCCGTCATGCCCGCGCCGAAATTATCACCAATTGCGCCCAGAATAACCGCCACACCGCCCGTCATGTACTCGCACCCGTTGGAGCCGCAGCCTTCCACAACCACCTGCGCACCGGAGTTCCGCACGCAGAACCGCTCACCCGCCTGGCCGGAGGCAAAGAGCTTCCCACCGGTTGCACCATAAAGCACCGTATTGCCGATGATCGTGTTTTCATGCGGCACCAGCGGAGAGCCGAGCGGCGGGCGCACCACAACTTTCGCGCCCGAGAGCCCCTTGCCCACGTAATCGTTCGCATCGCCGGAAACCTCAATCTTCAGCCCCGGCGCACCGAAAGCCCCCAGGCTTTGCCCGGCAGAGCCCTGAAGCTTCACCGTCAGATGATCGGGCTGAAGCCTGTTCTGCATCCCGAACCGCTGCACGATATGGCTGGATACACGCGTCCCGATCGTCCGATGCGTGTTCTGCACAGCATAACTCAGCTGCATCTTCTCCCCGTCCTTGAAGAACGGCTCCGCATCCGCCACGATCTGCGCATCCAGCGTGTCGGGCACCACCTGCCGGGGTTTCAACCGGTCATAGTGAATGTCTTCTGCCGCATCGACGGAGATGAGCAGCGGGTTGAGGTCGAGATCATCCAGATGCTCCGAACCACGGCTGACCTGCGTCAGCATATCCGCGCGCCCGATCACCTCATGAAGGCTCTTCGCGCCGATGCTGGCCAGAACTTCCCGCACCTCCTGCGCATAAAAGGTAATCAGGTTCACCACCTTGTCCGCATTGCCAGTGAACTTGGCGCGCAGATCGTCGCGCTGCGTACATACGCCCACGGGGCAGGTGTTGCTCTGGCACTGCCGCACCATGATACAGCCCATCGCGATCAGGGCGGCGGTGCCTATCCCGTATTCCTCGGCCCCCATCATCGCGGCAATCACGATATCGCGCCCTGTCCGCAGCCCGCCATCCGTGCGCAGCGTCACCCGGTCGCGAAGCTTGTTCATCGCGAGCACCTGATGCGCCTCGGTCAGCCCCATTTCCCAGGGCAGCCCGGCGTATTTGATCGACGTCTGAGGGCTGGCGCCGGTGCCGCCATTATGCCCGGAAATCAGGATCACATCCGCCTTGGCCTTTGCCACACCGGCAGCAATCGTGCCGACCCCGGACTGTGAAACCAGCTTCACAGTCACCTTCGCCCGCGGGTTGATCTGCTTGAGATCATAGATCAGCTGCGCCAGATCCTCGATGGAATAGATATCGTGATGCGGCGGCGGGCTGATCAATGTCACCCCCGGCGTAGAATGCCGCAAACGCGCAATCAGATCCGTCACCTTTATGCCGGGCAACTGCCCGCCCTCGCCGGGCTTGGCCCCCTGCGCCACCTTGATCTCCAGCTCCTCGCACTGGTTCAGATACTCCGCCGTCACACCAAACCGGCCGGAAGCCACCTGCTTGATCTTCGCAGAAGGATTATCCCCGTTCGGCTCCGGGTGGAAATGCGCAGGGTCCTCGCCGCCCTCCCCTGAATCGCTCTTCGCCCCGATCCGGTTCATCGCCACATTCAGCGTCTTGTGCGCCTCCGGGCTCAGCGCCCCAAGGCTCATCCCCGGCGTCACGAACCGCTTGCGGATGGAGGTGATGCTCTCCACCTCCTCGATCGGCACAGCCTTCTCAACCGGCTTGAAGTCCAGCAGATCGCGCAGATGGATCGGTGGGGCCGCCCGCATCATCTTGGAATACTGCTTCCAAAGATCAAACGAAGCCCGATCACACGCGCTCTGCAAAACGTGCATGGGCTGCGCACCCCAGGCATGCGTCTCGCCGGACCGGCGCGATTTGTAGAACCCGCCAATGGGCAGAACATCCTGCCCAAGCCGCCATCCCTTGGCATGCACGGCCTCAATCTGCTTCTTGATCCCCGATACCCCGATGCCCGAAATCCGGCTCAGCATGCCCGGAAAATACTCCGCAACCATCGCACGGCTCAGCCCCACAGCTTCGAAATTCAACCCACCCCGATAAGAGGAAATCACCGAAATTCCCATCTTCGACATGATCTTGAGCAAGCCCTGATTGACCGCCTCCCGATACCGCGCCACAGCCTCATCATGGCTCTGGTCCAGCAGCCCGCGGCCAATGCGGTCCGCCAGACTGTCCTCCGCAAGATACGCATTCACCGTTGTCGCCCCGCACCCGATCAGCACGGCAAAGTAATGCGGATCCATACATTCGGCAGAGCGCACATTGATCGAACAGAATGTCCGCAGCCCCTTTCGCGTCAGCCAGGAATGCACAGCACTTGTCGCCAGGATCATCGGCATCGCCACGCGATCCGCATCCTGCCCGGCATCGGACATCAGAATATGCTTGGCGCCAGACCGCACAGCCTCCTCCGCCTCGGCCCGCATCGCCTCCAGCGCCTTGCGCAGCGAATCCCGCTTGCCGCCCGCAGGGAACGTACAATCCAGCACCACGGCATCGCCGCCAAAATAGGCCGCCATCGCATCAAACTGCGAGTTGGACACCACCGGACTTTCCAGCGTCACGATCTCGGTCTGGTTGTTATCCTCGTCCAGCACGTTTTTCAGATTGCCGAACCGCGTCTTCAGGCTCATCACCCGATGCTCGCGAAGGCTGTCAATCGGCGGGTTCGTCACCTGAGAGAAGTTCTGCCGGAAGTAGTGGCTCAAGGGCCGATACTGCTCCGAAAGCACGGCAGAAGGCGTATCATCCCCCATGGAGCCGATGCTCTCCTTCGCGTCCTCAGCCATGGGAGCAAGGATCGTCTCCAGATCCTCGATGCTGAACCCGGCCGCAATCTGGCGCTTGCGCAATTCTCCACCGGAAAACCAGGCAGTCTCGCCCTGTGTTTCCAGCACATCCTCCAAAGCCCTGATGGAGCCGACCCACGCGCCAAAGGGCCGCGCCGCCGCCAGCTTATCCTTCAGCTCCACATCGTGGTAAAGCCGCTGCTCATCCATATCCACGGCCAGCATCTGCCCGGGGCCCAAGGCGCCCTTCTCCACCACGTTCATCTCGTCCATTGGCACCATTCCGGCCTCGGAACCGGCAATCACCAGTCCGTCGCCGGTCACCACATACCGCATCGGCCGCAGCCCGTTACGGTCCAACCCCGCACACACCCAGCGGCCATCCGTCATCGCCAGAGCAGCAGGCCCGTCCCACGGCTCCATCACGGCGTTGGAATAGTTGTACATATCCACCCAGGCATCCGGGATCTTGGTGGCCGTCTTGCTCCACGCCTCCGGGATCAGCATGGTTTTGGCCATAGGCGCAGAGCGCCCGGCCCGCACCATAGCCTCGAATACCCCGTCCAAAGCCGCGCTGTCAGAGGCACCGGCCGCCACGATCGGCTTGATATCCTCCTGATGCTCGCCAAAGGCATCCGAAGCCATGCGGATCTCATGGCTCTTCATCCAGTTCACATTGCCCTTCAGCGTGTTGATCTCGCCATTATGGGCCAGCATCCGGAAAGGCTGTGCCAGCCACCATTGGGGGAAGGTGTTGGTGGAATAGCGCTGATGATAGATCGCAAAGGCGCTCTCGAACCGCTCGTCCTTCAGGTCGGGGTAGAACTCCGCCACCTGCTCGGCCAGCATCATCCCCTTGTAGATAATGGAGCGGCAGGAGAGGGACGCGAAGTACAAGTCCTTCATGTGCGATGCCTGCTTCTCTATCCGCCGGCGGATCACATAAAGCTCCCGCTCAAAACGTTCCTCATCCACACCTTTGGAATTGGAAATCAGGATCTGCTCAATCTCGGGCCGCGTCGCATTGGCCTTCTCGCCCAGCACAGAGATATCCACCGGCACATGCCGCCACCCGTAAATGGTATAGCCCATGCGCAAAACCTCGGTCTCCACAATGGTCCGGCACGCCTCCTGAGCGCCAAAATCCGTGCGCGGCAAGAACACCATGCCCACAGCCAGGAGCTCATCGCCGGGTTCGTGCCCCGTGCGCCGCACCTGATCCTGAAAGAAGCTCACCGGGATCTGCACGTGGATACCGGCGCCATCGCCCGTCTTGCCATCCGCATCCACAGCGCCCCGGTGCCAAATCGCCTTCAAAGCGGAAATCCCGGCCTCCACAACACTCCGCCGCGGTGCACCATCCACAGCCACCACAAGCCCAACCCCACACGAAGAATGCTCGTCCTCCTCCCGGTACATGCCGGTTTCCGCCAACGTCTTCCGCGCGGCGTCCATTTCCTCAGCCCAGTTCGGTGTAAGATCGTTCATTGCGTTGTTCCTTCCTTCGCTGCCGCAGCCGCATCCACGCCCACTTCAGATGTGTCCTCTCCGCAGCCGTAGCGCGGTGTAATTTCAAGAAATCCGGCGTCGCCCGCGCTATCACGCTCCATGTCAGAGCCGTCCCATGAAGACGATGAAATCAGGTTCCCGTCCAAGGTTGTGCGGTCTTCCCCATGAAGCGCATCCAAACCGTCCCTGAGGCTGGCAAAGTGTTCATCTGGCGCGGAGCCGCAACGGGCGATGCTCGTTACCTCACACATTCCGCTTTGCGCCGTCAGAACCCGCACACACCCATTCGGAAACGGGGCGTTTTGCACATTTGCGCTTCCATATGGTGGGAAGAGTGCGCTCAAAGGCGCCGTTACGCCAAACACCCGGTTCGAAACAAGTCTCATCACGGCTGGACCCCGGCCTCTGGCACAATCCCAAGCGCCATCCAATACGCCTCACCGGGCGCAACGGTGAAAAATCCGGCACCCTCGCCATCAAAGGCAGTCCGCCAGATCTGGTAGCCCTCCTGAAACGTCACCCCGTCCTGCAATCGCGATACGGAGCGGCTCTTATCACACCCCGCCAGAGCCTCGACATCAAACGGCATATGCCCGACCAGTCGGGAATCCTCCGCCTCTTCAATCCGCGCCTGCACATGCACAATCGTAAACGCCGTATCCCTTTCCGGCACACCCAGTTCAGCCGATGTTTCCACACGCCCCACTTCCACCCGCACCGCAGGCAGGCCGCCTTGCGAGGGGCACACATAAACCGAGCCACCAACAGGCTCGGCAAAGGCACCCGAGCCCGCAACGAGCAGGGCGCAAATGGCTCCGAGGCCCGTGCGCCTACTCATTGCGCGTCCCCCTTGGCCAGATGGCCGCCCGCAGCATCGCGTGCAATCTCGAATTCGAATTTCAGCGGCCCGGTGGTGATCTGCGGATAGATGGTCGTGAAAAGCCTATGCCAGTCCGCGTTGCCGGGCAGCAGGATAACAACCGCCGTGTCATCGACAGAACCGGAGAAAACAGCCGTGGGCGGTGCTTCCGCAGCATTCGTGTCGGCTTCCTCCGCCAGCGCCCCCGAAACACTGAACACACCCGTGCTGTCATATAACCGGTAGGTTCCCAGCAGATCATATGCCGTCTCCGGACGCGCAAGATCCACGCAATAGGTAAAATCGAAATCCAGCACGATCGCCGCATCACTCGCCGGCACGTCCACATCTTTCGGCACAAGCGTCACTTCCGTGCCACGCCGCACAATAACCCCGCGGCTGCGGCGTGCCGAAGTGCGCTCAAGCGCCACCGCCTCCCCCTCCAGCCGCACCGCCACATCCAGCGGTGCCACACATCCCGCAACCGGCTCCGCAAGGCTCGCAAAAACCCGGCCATCCTCCGCAGAGGCGGGTGCCGCCATAGCCAGAAGCCCAAACATCCAAACCTTGCACACAAGAAGAGACAGGTAATTCATATGTCAGGCCCTCTTCGCCAACGCATCCGGATGCGGTTCTTTCAGGATTTCCCGGCGGTACCAGTCATTCGGATGCGTCTCGAAAGTCTCACCCGGCTGCCGCAGCCGCCCCTTCACGCCCCAGATCACCTCCCGGAAGGCCTTGAAACGGTTCTCGAACGCGGCCTCGAAAAGCACCGGCAAAGCGCCCTCCGCCTTCAGCTTCTGTGTCACCGCATGGCCCACAAAGGGCACGATAAAATGGCGGATGTTCGGCGCCTGCGGAAAAAGCGACCAATGCAGAATATCGCAGCCCTGCCGCCCGTGCAGTAGGTAATAGGCCACATCCTCCCCCACCTCCTCGGTCACCGGCCCCAACGTATGCGCACCAATCGCCTCACGCTCGACAATCCAGCGCGGATCGCCCGGCACCAGATCGAACGAAGGATGATACTGCGGCCCGAACGCCAGAACCGAGTTCACACCGATCCGCTTGGCCAGCCGCATCGCGCCGTAAGCCCCCATCGAATAGCCCACCGCCATGGAACGCTCCACGCCCCACTCCGATAGCCGCGCGCGCACCACCTCCACAATCCGGTCCGCCAGCCCCGGCGTCTGATACCAGCTCTGGGTCTTGTCGGTCACAAAGATGCAGGCGCGCGTCCCCCCCTTGGTCGCATTGCCGATGAATTCCGATTGCCCACCCCGCGCCGCATAATTGCCGTTGAGCGAGGTGAACACCACAATCGCCTCCCGCCCCGTGCCCTCAAGCGCACTGATGTACAGCGTCTCGTCCTCGAAAAGCTTTTCCGTCCGCACACGCTCCATCACGCGCTGTATGCCCTTGCGCAACTTCAGCATCATTGCGCGGCACCCTTGCAGCAAGGGGCGTTATATGCGGCGGCAGCCATCATTACGCGTCGGGCGCCCCCATTCCGATGGATTTCAGAAACTCCGCTTCCGTCATCCGCCTGTGATCGCCCGCCAGCGTATAGCAGTCAGGTTTGTGATCGACATAGATCTCGTCAGTCAGCGAAAGGCCGCTCTTGTCGTCCAACGAACCGGCCTCCATCACGTAAGAGCCTTTCATCGGCCCATCCATTGTGATCCGGTAGAAAACAGGGCTGCCACATGTCCTGCAGAACGCCCGCTCCGCCCACTCGGAAGAGGTAAAGATCGTCAGATTATCCTCCCCTTCAAATGCCACGCCATCCGCGCTCACGTTGAAGCCCACATGAATGCCGCCACTCCAGCGCTGACACATGTTGCAATGGCACACGCCCAGATCCGTCACGTCGTCCTTCACCGTAAAGCTCACGGCACCACACAGGCACCGCCCCGTCTTTCCCTCAGCCATTTTCCCCACCCTTTTTCTGAGTTGATTCCCCGGAAACCAAATGAAATTCGAAATAGACCTCACTCACATCGAGATCATACGTCTCGGCCAACACCTCTCTCACATCCCAGGGAAAGGATATCGCCAGCAACCCATAGTTATGGTCTTTGCGGAAACGACCGTACCTTACGTTTATGCTCCACCTGCCGTAATCGGGATCGGCCACGTCGAATCCAAACCGGACGGAAAAGCTGGAATCATCCGAAACGACAACTTCACCGGCCACTATATGCCGGCGATGTAACGGAGGTTGACAGAGAAGCAGATCAAATGAAGCTTGGAAGGCGATCGAGCCGATGGCCAACTCCTTCCCGAGATGATCAAGGCTTATGACCCCACCGCGACGTATTCTTGCCACTTCCCTGCCTGTTGCAGAACCAAGGGCGAGCTTTTCGCCCACAAAACGCACCGGACGCTCAAGGCCCTCGCACCCCTCGTCAGGATAGGTCACTTCCACGGTCTGCGTCGGCAAGGACTCCTCAGCCAGCGCGAAAGTAGGGAAAAGCAGGCACAGCAGCAGCCACTTCATGCGCCCGCCTCCTTGGCCAGAAACGCTTCCAGCTTGGCCATCTCCTCCGCCTCCGTGCTTTGAGAGGCACCTGCAATCGGCTGCATCCACGGCGCACGATGATCGACGAAGATTTCGCTTGTTACCGCCAGCCCGCTCTGGTCATCCAGCAGCCCCAGCGGAAGGGAGGCTATGGGCCGCCCCTGCATCCGCCAGTAAAGCGTCGTGCCGCAGGTGCCGCAAAACGCCCGCTCGCCCCACTTGCTATGATGATAGGCCGTGACGGCGTCCGCGCCGGTCATCTCCGTCACGCGCACACCGACGGTGTAAAGCGGCCCGCCGCCCGTCCAGCGGCGGCACTGGCTGCAATGGCACGCATTTATCTCCGGTGCGCTCAGCGCCACCTGAAATTCCACCGCACCGCACAGGCAGTGACCGCGTCGTTCATCACTCATTCATCGCCTCCCCGTCCAGATCCGGCACCAAATACGGAAACCAGGCTGACCTGTTAACATTTGGAGGTTTCAGCGCGGAGTGAAATCCGCATTACCAAACCCGTATCGAAACCATACCAAACCCATATACCTTATTCTGCGGCCACTCTGGCCGCCGCCTTGGCGTTAAGATCTGCGATAATACTGTCCGCAGCCTCGCGCCCATCACGGATGGCCCACACCACAAGAGAGGCCCCGCGCACGATATCGCCCACGGCATAAACGCCGGGCAAAGCCGTCTCCTTTGTCGTGAAATCCGCCTTGATCGTACCCCAGCGCGTCACTTCCAACTCGGGCTCGCCCCACAGCTTCGGCAGCGGCTCCGGCTCAAAACCCAGCGCCTTGATCACAAGATCCGCTTCCTCCGTGTAATCCGCGCCCTCGATCTCCTCGGGGCTTTGACGTCCGGTGGCATCCGGCGGCCCAAGGCGCATTTTCGCGACCCGAACCCCGCTTACATGCCCGGCCTGCTCGGGCGGTGTTTTCGTGGTTGCCAGATCGCCGACAAAACCCTTCGGAGCGGAAAGCCAAACGAATTCAACGCCTTCCTCTTCCGCATTTTCCACCTCGCGCTGGCTGCCGGGCATGTTCGCGCGGTCGCGTCGGTAGAGGCATTTGACGGATTTGGCACCCTGTCGGACAGAGGTACGCACGCAATCCATCGCCGTATCGCCACCACCAATCACCACGACCCTCTTGCCTTCGGCGTTCAACTCTCCGCTGTCAAACTCCGGCACCGCATCGCCGAAACTCTTGCGGTTGGACGCTGTCAGGAAATCGATGGCCCGGACGATACCATCCAGCCCCGCACCCGGCCCGCCAAGCTCCCGCGATTTGTAGACGCCCGTGGCGATCACCACGGCATCATGCACCGCGCGAATATCGGCAAAGCTGATATCCTCGCCGATATTGCAGTTCAGCCTGAACGTAACGCCACCTTCGGCCAACTGATCGTTGCGCCGCGCAACGATATCTTTTTCCAGCTTGAAGCCCGGGATGCCATACATCATCAGCCCGCCCGCACGGTCATACCGATCGTAGATTGTCACCTGAAAGCCCTGCCGCCGCAGCACATCCGCCGCCGCCAGCCCGCCGGGGCCGGAACCGATGATACCAATGCTTTCCGTGCGTTCCTCATGCGGCGAGATCGGCTTCACCCAGCCCTCTTCCCAAGCCGTATCGGTGATGTATTTCTCCACCGCACCAATGGTCACGGTCCCATGCCCGGATTGCTCGATCACGCAATTGCCTTCGCACAGCCGATCCTGCGGGCAGATCCGGCCGCAAATCTCGGGGAAGGTGTTGGTCAGTTGGGAAACCTCATAGGCCTCCTGCAACCTCCCCTCCGCCGTCAGCCTCAGCCAGTCGGGGATGTTGTTGTGCAAGGGGCAATGCGTCTGGCAATAGGGCACGCCGCACTGGCTGCACCGCGCCGATTGCTCCGCCGCCTTTTCCGCCGCAAACTCCCGGTAAATCTCGCCAAAGTCTTCGCGGCGCTCGTCCACCGCCCGCTTCGGCGGCGTCGCACGCGCCACATCCACAAACTGCAACATCCTGTTCCGCGCCATATAATGATCTCCCAGACCAAGCGATTCGACAAAACAAAGCGATTCGAGAGGGGCGCCCTCCAAACCGAAGCACCACACACAAGAACCGCCAAAAACACGTCCCAGAGCCAAAAAGCCTGAAAACAAGCCCAAAACCCTATGAGACAAGTTGTATAGTACGGTCGAAAACGGAAATAAAGTCAGATATACTGACCTAATTGAGGATTAACTCGCGCATAGGTTGCATTTTTATCATTTTTCTGCGGGAAAAAGGTATTAAAGCGGACCTATCTGTATTTCTGGTCCTTCCAACATAGGAATGATAGCACGTCGACAACGTTCCTGTCAGAGTTTTTCCTTATGAGCCTCGCACACCTACTTCTCCTCGCAATCGTGCAGGGCATCACTGAATTTCTCCCCGTCTCTTCCTCCGGCCACCTGATCCTGCTGCCCGAGCTAACGGGCCTCAAGGATCAGGGAACCATCCTTGATGTCGCAGTCCATGTCGGAACACTGGGCGCCGTAATGCTCTACTTCCGCGCAGATGTCCTGCGGCTCCTGCAGGGCATTTCACCTCTGCTCAAAGGCAATCTGAAAGATGAAAACGCCCGCCTCGCATTCCTCCTGATCATGGCCACAATCCCGGTCGTCATCGCAGGCGCAGCCCTCAAACTCCTTGATCTCGTTGAAGTTCTGCGCTCCCCGGTCGTCGTCGGCTGGGCCACGCTCGTCTTCGGCCTCATCCTCTATTGGGCAGACCGCACCGGAAAGGAAACTCTTGCCGCACCGGATTGGAACCTGAACCACGCCGTCAAAATGGGCCTCTGGCAAGCCACAGCCCTCATCCCCGGCGCCTCACGTTCCGGTGTAACAATCACAGGCGCGAGGGCTCTCGGTTATTCGCGCTCAGAGGGCGCCCGCCTCGCGATGCTGATGTCAATTCCAACAATCATGGCATCGGGCATACTTCTCGCAGGAGACGTCATCGCAGAAGCCAATTGGGCGATCGCGAAAGACGCGTCCATCGCCGCAGCATTCGCTTTCGCAGCAGCCCTCATAGCGCTCAGCCTGATGATGCGCCTTCTCAGAACAGTCAGCTTCACACCATACGTGATCTACCGGATTGCACTCGGAATGCTGATCTTGGGCTTTACCTATTTCTGATCAGCTTTTCAAATGCTTGGCGGATTCGGTAATGTCCGAATACTGGCCATAAGGCCGGTAGCTGTAGAGATACTCATCCAGCACCGCCTCCATTGCCACAGGTTCGATACCAAGATCGCCAAACCCTTTGGCATCCTTCGAGACGACACTATCACGCGCCAAATTCTTCACTTGATCGCGCGTTACCAAGGCAGGCACCAGGCCACCCGAGAACCTGTTGGCCATATCAAAAAACCAACCCTGAATACGCGCCACAAAAAACGGGATGTTCACGATCAACCGTCGGCGACGAATGGTATCCAGCATCCGCTCCATCAAAGCACGGAAACTCTCAACCTCCGGTCCGCCCAGCTCAAAAACACCCGAACGGCTTTCACCCACGAGAGCGCTCTCAGCCACCGCCGCCACATCATCCACATAAACAGGCTGAAAAAGCGTATTCTCACCGATAACAGGTAAAATCGGCGATAGTCGTGCCATACCCGCAAACCGGTTAAAGAACTCGTCTTCCGGGCCGAATATGATCGATGGGCGCAGGATGGTGGCCTCCGGCATTGCCTTCAGTACAAGCGCCTCGCCCTCTGATTTGGATCGTGAATAAGCACTGTCGCTGTCAGTATCCGCTCCAATCGCGGAAATATGCACGAAACGCTTCGCTCCGGCAGAAGCGGCCGCTTCCGCCACGCGCCCGGCGCCTTCAGCCTGAACAGCTTCAAATGTCTGCTTGCCAGATGGCGCCAGAATACCAACCGCATTCACAACGGCCGAAGCGCCCGCCACAGCGGCAGCCACGCTCGCGTCATCGCGTATATTCGCCAGCACCGGCTCAACCTGGCCAACAGTGCCATAGGTCCGCACAAACAAAGCTTCATTCGGTCGGCGTACAGCCACCCGTACGCGCCACCCCGCCCTGGCCATTCTGCGGGCGATATAGCGCCCCACAAAACCGGAACCTCCGAAGATCGTCACAAGGGGCGCTGGTGCTGACATGGCCATGCTCTTTCTATAGCTCCGCTACGGATACTCCCCTCGCCCCAACCTAACAAGACAGAATTCCAACTAAAGAGATCGTTAAAGCGCCATTTGTCGGAAAGCCGGGTGCACCAACCGCCAAAACCACGTTGACAGCCCAGCGGACGACAGCTAAACGGCACTCTCCGAAAGCACCTGCCCAGGTGGCGGAATTGGTAGACGCGCTGGCTTCAGGTGCCAGTGTCCGAAAGGACGTGGAAGTTCGAGTCTTCTCCTGGGCACCAAATTTCCAGAACATAACAATTAGAAGTGATTGAAAAACAGGCCTTTTTCGGGGTCTGAGAGAACGTAGCTGACCGCTATTACCCAACAAACAGCACCCATTTGTGGGTAACGAGCGCAAGTTTCCGAGTTCGGAGCATCATGACCCAGATGCCACCAGGGTCAGGACCCATTGATTTCCTTTGTGCGACATGATTCATCGGTCGAAAATCGAGCGGTGATATGAGCGATCTATATTGGTTGGATGATGCGGTTGACGGCGAAGCGATCAGTGAGGCAGTCACGCGTGCCACGATGCCTTTGTTGAGATCAAATCTGTCGATCAACTGGCGCTGTCAACGGCGGCGTAAAAGTCGGCCATTGGTTGCCTTGCCCCAGTCCCAGGGCCGCCCCTTGTCGCGCGCTTCTATAGCGTTTCGACTTAAACTTGAATCGCTTTTCGCTGTCTCTCGCCTTTGGCTCGAATGCGAAAAGCGATGAGTGGTGTCTCAAGTTTAAGTCGAAGCGCTTCTAGTTGCAGATCACGCCGGGTGAGGTCAATGCCGACACCTGCGCCCCACGGATGATCCGCGACATCGGTCTCCGCGATCTTCTGCCGCCCTTACCGATGGCGACGACAAGCTTGATCTCTTAGTGCAGGTTGTTCGTCTCTGGCAGGTAGGATGCGGTCGCGGGTGTGTCCACCACCGCGTCGGCAGACCTCGTAAAAAAGAACGATGGGTCGCGGTCGGGATCCGTGCCCATCACATGCGAATGAGCAGCATCGTTGCGGCCCACGCAGCAGACGCGATGTACCGCAAACCGGTCATCGGACGGCGAGGTTCGCCTGCTGGGGCGGTTCGAAAATGGAGATCACTGATTTCCCCTGTGGTCGCGGAAAAGACCCAGCTTTTCCTGAATGGGTCGGTCTGAGTACGAAAAAAGCACAGCATCTTCGTCCGTCTCAAAACGCAGCTCGTGCCACGAGGGTACGACGAAGACATCGCGAGGCTCCCAATCAACACGCAGGTCGCGGATATAGGCGCGGCCAGATCCTTCGACACCAACGTAGACAGTTGCATCGGTTGATTTGTAAGGCGCCCCGTCGAAGCCCTTAGGCAGCAGTTGCAGGCAGGTGCCGATGGTGGGCATGGCCCAACCGCCGTCGACGGGATTGATATAGCGCATCTTCAGCCCGTGAGCCGGATCCCAGCCATCAGAACGGCGCATAACCTCCAGAGCCTCGCGCGAACGCGCGTATGGGTAATTGAAGATCGGTGAAGTCGGGGCCGCTTTCTCATAGCCAAGCGGCAACATATTGGCGCCGTAGCGCGCGATGCTGTCGCCAATCGGCGTCGTGATCTGCTGCTGATCCTCGCCAAGTCCCTCGGCAAAGCTCGCATCGAGAAACTGAACGACCGGAATGTCCAGCCCGTCTAGCCAGAAGATCGGGGCGTCGCTGCTATTGCCGTGATCGTGCCATTCCCAGTTCGGCGTGATGACAAAATCCCCAAAGGCCATTTCTGTCTTTTCCCCGCCGACGGCAGTAAAGCCTCCCGCGCTTTCCAGCACGAAGCGCAGGGCGCTTTGCGTGTGGCGGTGGGCAGGGGCCACTTCGCCGGGCATAACGCATTGGATACCTGCATAAAGAGAGGTCGTGACCTTGGACGTTCCCTTGAGCCCCGGATTTTCGAGGATCAGAACCCGGCGCTCGGCTTCCTTGGCGGTAATCAGGTCTGCGGCCTCCAGCAGGCGCGAACGCACGCTGTCGTAGGACCATTTGAAGGCCAGACAGTCGGATTTGGGTTCGGGCGTGATGATGCCCGACATGACCGACCAAAGCGCGCGCATACTTTCAGGTTCAATAGCGTCGTAGAACGCTTTGCGGGCAGGAGTGTCGTCGGGTTTTCCGGTTGGGCTCATCGGGGTTTCCTCATTCAGTGGCATCCATTGTGCGCAGACGCTGGCGGTCGATCTTGTCGGTTCCAGTTTTTGGCAGCGCGTCGAGAAAGACGATCTCGCGCGGGTATTTGTGGGGTAGCAGCATGCGCTTGGCATGGGCCTGAAGCTCGTCCTTCAGTGCTGGTCCCGCAACGCCGCGCGGTGTGACCCATGCTTTCAGCGTCATACGGCGGTCGGGCAACTCAACAGCCTGCACGCAGGCCTCGACCACCGAAGGATGCTCATTAAGGGCCAGTTCGATTTCCAGTGGATAGACCCATTGCCCCGATACTTTCACCAGATCGTCGGCGCGGCCTTTGAAGTAGTAAAAACCGTCAGCATCGCGCGCGAACCGATCGCCTGTGTCGATCCAGCCATCGCACATGGTTTCAGCGGTTTTCTCGGGGCGGTTCCAGTAATACTTCGCCCCGGAGACGCCTGCGACCTGCATCACCCCTTCCTGACCATCGGCGGCTTCGGTGCCATCTGGCAGCACAAGGCGCACACCGTAGCCCGGCACAACGCGTCCGGCGGAACCGGGGCGGCGTTGGGCCTCGGTGTTGGACAGGTAGATATGTAGCATTTCGGTCGAGCCGAGCCCCTCCACGATGGGCTTGCCAAAGCGAGCGATCCAATCTTCGGACAGATCGTTGGAGAGGATTTCCGCAGCGGATACAAAAAGGCGGACCGACGACATATCCGCGCCATCCAACCCATGCTTCTGCAGCATCGTGTAGACGGTTGGCAGAGCAAAGAAGATCGTTGGGCGGTACCGCGCAAGACAAGACAATACCCGCTCGGGCGTAGGCCGTCCGGTCAGCAGAACCGCGGCGGCTCCCACGCTCATCGGGAAGGTAACCGAATTACCGAAACCATAGGCGAAAAAGATCTTGGGAACCGAAAAACAGATATCACCAGGGCCGATATCAAGCACATGGCGGGCGTAGCTGTGCGCGGTGAATGCCGCATCCTCATGGCGATGTACAACGCCTTTTGGTTTGCCGGTCGAGCCGCTGGAATACATCCAGAACGCCATATCGCCCCGCGCCGTCTGGTGTTCGTTCAGCGTTGGTGCCTCAGCAGCCCACGGGCGGTCCGATACGATAATTACCGGCACAGTTGCGTCCGCGAAATGTGCCGCGTACTCAGCTCCGCTGACGATGGCCTTCGCGGCGCTGTCCTCAAGGTAGAATGCCAGCAATTCCGGCGGAGACAGCGTGTTGATCAGCATCGGCACAAGGCCCGCGCGCATCGCTCCCATGATGGCGGCAGGATAGGAGGGTTCGTCGTCGAGAAACAGCAGCACACGGTCGCCCGGGGCGCAAAAGCGGCTCAGGTGGTTGCCGATCCGCGCCGCTTCGGCTGCCAATTCGCCGTAGGTCACCACACCGTTATCGTGAAAGATCGCAGGATTATCCGCCCGCTCGGGCAGGTTGTCCCACAGCAATCGCGCGGCGTTGTACTGTTCGGGCAGATCGAAGCCAATCTCGTTGGGTGCAGCGCTGGGGAGGGTCATGCCACTTCCAGATCAATGTCGCGGCGGCGCAGTTCGTCTGTGAAGACCGGCGCCAACCGTTGCAGTCGCTCCGCATCGAGCCGCCCCGCCCGCCGGATATAACTCAGTGCAAATGGCCACGGCGCCATCGCCATATGCGCGTCGAATTCCTCGTACCAAGCGGCAGACCGCCTGGCGGCCTTGGTGATTTTCTCGAGGACTGGCTGGCGGGCAGATTGATAGGCGGGCAGCGCATGCCGGACATTCCAGTCTTGGTCGCGCAACGCGCAGACCAGTGCCATCACATCCTCCAACGCCAACCGCGTCCCTGATCCGATGGAAAAGTGCGCGGTGTGCAATGCATCGCCCACCAACACCCGATTGCCGCTGTGCCAGGTGTCGCAAGACAGGTTCGGAAACTGACGCCAGTTTGAACCGTTGGGGATCAGCGATGCCCCTTCGAGGTATTCTGCAAAGAGCGCCGTGCATTTGGAGCGGTACGCGGCTTCTTCCATCTGGGCAAATCCCGTGCGCTCAAAGGTGTCAGGCCTCATCTCGATGATGAAGGTCGCACGCCCCGGCGCATAGCTGTAATGGTGCGCATTCATCGGGCCGTATTCCGTATCGATGAAGGTCTGCGTCAGCGCGTCGAATTCCCGGTCCGCACCGTACCAGACGAAGCGATTGCCGAGGTGGTCGATTCTCTCGCCATAGGCTTCCTGCTCTGCGGTGCGAAGCATACTGTTGAGACCATCCGCACCAATGACAAGATCGGTCGCAGGCAGATCGGCAAGCGTTGCCACACGGGTGTTATATCGCGGCACGATACCCATATCGGCGGCCCGCGCCTGCAATAGTTTGAGCAGTTCCAAGCGACCTATGGCCGCGAAACCCACGCCGTCGATCACAATCCGCTCGCCCTTGTGATTAATGACGATGTCAGACCAGCTCTGCATATGTGGCTCGATCAGATCCGCGGTTTCAGGGTCGCCGGCGCGCAAGAAACCAAGTGCTTGGTCCGAAAACACGACGCCGAACCCGAAAGTGGCGTCAGGAGCATTCTGTTCGATCACTTCAATCTCAAGATCGGGGCGCGTGCGCCTGAGCAGGATAGCGGCGTAAAGGCCCGCAGGCCCCGCACCGAGAATGGCGATCTTCATGTCTCCTCCCTGCCGAAGTTCCAAAATATTCCATTGCGTAATTATTTCCTTTATACGTAAAATATGTAACTTTGAGAAGGAAGTCAAAATGGGTTTCACCATATGATGTCATGTAGACTGGTGGGGTGCGATGCAGCGGGGATCATCTTTATCTCAACTGTTTCAGATGGATGGATGCGGCATTCCACGAGATGACGGACGCTTTCCGCTTTGATCAATGCAACTTGCAGGATCACAGCCTGTTTGCCACGCCATCACTCGATGCATGGCCGACCTTTCAGGCGCCAACGCAATTTGGTCAGCGACGCGAGCATTGGGCCGCGGTACGATTTTTCGCGGGATGACGTACCGGTTGCGGTGGGCCGCGAAGACCGGATATGTGTGAAAAAGTCGAATGGCGGAATTGAAAAGCGGCGATGCCCGAGCAGATCCGTAGTTTGTTGGAGAGCTACCATGAATGATCAGAGCTCCACACGCAGCCGCGGCGTTCAATCCGTTGAGATATCAGTCGGCCTGCTGAGCGCATTGGCCGCGCACCGGGGGCCGATGGCCCTGTCCGAGCTTGCAAATGCGGTGGGGATGGCCCCGGCCAAGGTGCATCGATACCTTGCCAGCTTTGTTGAAAGCGGCATGGTCGAGCATCGCCGGTCTGGCAGCTACGATCTGGGCCCGCAGGCTGCGCAGATCGGCTTGGCAGCAGTTGCACGGATTGATCCGGTTAACCGCGCAGCGGATGCGCTATCAGATTTGGTAGAGAACACCGGACTGACGGCGCTTTTGGCTGTTTGGGGCAATGCCGGCCCGACAGTGGTCCGTTGGGAAAGAGCCGTGACGCCACTGGTAACAACGCTCGGGCTCGGCTCAGTGTTGCCTGCCACCCGGTCCGCCACAGGACACGCCTTCATCGCCCATTTACCAGACCGGCTGGTGGTTCCAATGCTCGCGGAGGAGGCCCCGGACAAAACCCTCGCCGACTTTGCCGCCGTGCGCACACGTGTTCGCGAAACCGGTGTAGCGATCGCTGATCAGGACTTTATTCCAGGACTGTTCGCCCTGGCAGCCCCCATACTGGATTTTGATCATCACCCGGTGGCTGTCGTAACACTGATCGCCACTGCACCTGAGATAATCGAAGTCGGTCACACTGCCCGTGACCAACTTGTCAGCTTCACCAGCGTAGGTTCCTCATAGCAATTCGCCACATGTTTGCGAGCAAGCCGCTATCCTTGAAACCGGTCTGGTTCAGATGAACACCATACTTCTTGGACAGCTCCGCCAACGTCATCTCCTCGCGGAGCGCTTCAAGCGCAACACCGGCTTTGAATTCAGGCGAATGGTTCTTTCGTTTCTTCAATTCGGATCACTTCTCTCGTCATGCGATCCACCTTAGTGGTTGGTCCGAAATTCAGCGACCACCTCTGTAACCGTGTTTTACCGGGCAGGAAAATCTTACCTTCGGCTGCAGAAACTATACTCTCCCGATGAGCACATTCTGGAGTGCAATTGAACTATAAAGCCCGGCCACCTCGCATTACTTTCTCAACTTACGCATAGGTCCCAAAGCCGGAAAGCGCCACCGAAGCGGTGATTGTCGGTGACGTTGATGAGGTGCTTTCCGCAGTCTTCAGGTAATCGCCGGATCAGGGATGGCTCTCGGAAAAATGCGTTTTGACTTACCTGAGTGAATCAGTCAGAATAAATCTACCTAGCGAGAATTGTTCCAGCCCGGGCCTCGGACGCAACCTGTGTCCCAGACATCTGACCCGGAGCGCGCACATGACCCTTACAAGCTGGCTGACTAGGTTTTCGAATTTTTGGGCCGAAACCTGCACACCGTCACCTTTTGCCGATTTGGCCATCCTGATCCCGGTGCGCGATCTCGCTGGGCAAGGGCCTCGGAAATGAGCGTGCCGAACTCGACCCGTTGCTGTCGCCATGGCGCGTCGAACCAGTTGGCAGTGCGCGACGAGCGGCTGGACCGGTTCGAGCGCGGGGTGCTGGAGGTTATGCGGCACTATTTTTCCACCTTCGCGGTGCCGCAAAGTCAGGCCTGGATGCGTGCGATGGAAGTGGCGTTCCTGCACTTTCCGGAGAGCACCGCTGCCATGACGTCGCTGCGGGTGCTGGATGTGGTCCAGACGATGCGCCGCAGCCGCTCCTCTATCTTCAATTTCTCCAGCCCGACCTGCCCCTATTGCGCGGGCCTGCTGACGGATGCGGAGCGGCACCTGATGGCAACGATCCAGTGTGTCCGGAGCGTCCGAATGGGGGAGGCTGAGACGCACGCGATGCTGCTGTGCGAGGGCAACGACGCGCGCGACTTCCTGACAGCGGTTGGCGTTCTGGTCAAAACCGCGTCTGACCGCGTGTTGTACCCGGAGGAGTGACGGTTTGATGGATCTCTTATCTCTCCCCGGCGTAGCACCTATAGTTGCCTTTCTGGATCGGGGCGGACCGGCGATGTGGGCGATTTTCGCACTGTCGGTGATCACGCTCGCGCTGATCCTCTGGAAGGAATGGAGCCTGTGGAGCATGGGCAGCGGCGGGCGTCCGCCGGAGGAAGCACTTGCGCTCTGGCGCACGGGCCTTGTGGATCGGGCCGTCGCCTTTGCCGGGCAGTCGGGCACAGCGCGGGGGCGGCTTGCTTTCGCAGCGATGCGCAATTGTCTGGATGAGGGCCTGAACGACGTCACTGCTGCAGAGGAAACCAAGCGACATGCCAAGGGCTTGCTGGCCAAGGCGGAGCAGGGACTACGCAGCCTGGAATTGATCGCGACTATTGCGCCATTGCTTGGCCTGTTCGGTACGGTGCTGGGGATGATCGCGGCCTTTCAAGCTCTGCAGGAGGCGGGGGCGCGGACGGACCCTTCTACTCTTGCCGGCGGGATCTGGGAGGCCCTTTTGACAACGGCGGCGGGCATGGGTGTGGCGATACCTGCGGCCGCAGCTCTGACATGGTTTGAGAGCCGGGCGGATCACCTGCGTCACGATCTGGAAGATATCGCGACCCGCATCCACACCCGCGCGCCTGTAGCTCTCCTGCGGGCGGCAGAATGACAGCGGTCAGCTTGACACCCCGGCGCCGTTCCCGCAGGCCCAGCCTGACACCGATGATCGACGTGGTGTTCCTGCTGCTGGTCTTTTTCATGCTCGCGGCCCGGTTCGGCACTGACTTGGCGTTGGAGACGCGGCTTGGCGGCGGAGGCGGCGATGGCTATTCCGGTCCGCCGCGGCTGATCAGCGTGACGGGTGAGAAGCTCCAACTCAACGGGTTTCCCATTCAGCTGGACCAGCTGGCAACCAATCTGCAACTGCTGATGTCCGATCCTTCTGATGTGATTATCCTGCGCCCTCGTGAGGGCGCCACGACGCAGGCGCTGGTCGATGTCATCGCAGCGTTGCGTGCCGCGGGCCTCACCTCTGTCGCGATTGTTGATTAACCGATGGAGTTCGACCGCCCTCAGCGCCGCCCAAGAAGCGAGAGCATCGTACCAATGATCAACGTTGTGTTCTTGCTGCTGATCTTCTTTCTGATGACCGCCCAAATTGCCCCACCGGATCCATTTGAGGTGACACCACCGTACGCTGTCAACGATGCAGAAGGGAAGGGCGCGAACATCCTATATCTTGGGCGGGATGGTGACATTGCCTTTGAGACTGCGCGCGGGGAAGCAGCGATCCCAGCCGCTGTTGCGCGCGCGGAGGAACTGGACGAACCTCTCTTCATAAGGGCCGACAGACAGGCCTCGGGCATCGATCTCGCGCGTCTTCTGGCCGCGATCAGTGTCGCGGGCGGGCGCGACGTGCGGCTGGTGACGGTGGGCGATTGATGCGCTGGGGCGTCTATCCAGTGTGTTTGATCGCTGCCTTCGGGCTGCATGTCCTTGGCTTTGCCGTCAGGTCGCCGGACGGGGCCGATGCTGCCGGGGCGGGCGGGGATGCGACGGTAACATTGGTCGGTTCGGCCGGCGCGATGGCCGCAATGCTCGAGAGTTGGGAAACACCGCCGGATGTTGCTGCGGATGTTGAGCAGGCAACGCCAGTCGATCCGCCCGAGGATAGGCTGCAGGTTCCTCAGACAGCGGATAGCGACATCGCGCAAACCGTGCCGAAGCAGGCCAGTCTTGCCCCTTCGGAAGCTGATCAGCTTGCCCCGGTGCCGAAGGTGGCTGTGCCACCGGCGACTATGCGCGCTGTGACCGGATTTCAACCACTCTCGGCACCTGGCCCAACCCTCGCACCCGCAACATCCATGACGCGCCCTCACCAAACCGCGTTCGCACCGACCACGAAAGCTGTCACGCCGCCTGCGATCGACACGTCACCTGCCGCGCGAACCCAGCCACTGAAAACGGCGCGACGGCCCATGCCGCGCCAGATCCGGCAAACAGCAGCGCCTGCGCCTCAACCAGCGAAGCGAGCACGGCCTGCCGCAAAGCCGGCCCCTGCAGCCATGGCAAGGGGCCGTGGCGCCGACAATCAGGCCGGGCAGCAGGGGCAAACGCGGGTGGCTGCCCTCAACCCGGGCCAGATTGCCAGTGCCAAACAGGTCTGGGGCAGTCAGATCCAGCGAAGCCTGCAGCGCGCGCTCGTCTACCCGAACGCGGCTCGCACCAAACGGCAACAAGGGGCCGCGACGGTTGCACTTTCGCTATCGCCCGGCGGCGTGCTGCGGGGCGTGCGGCTGGTGCGGAGTTCGGGCAACCCAACGCTGGATCAGGCCGCCCTGAAAACGGTGCAGCGGGTGGGGCGCTATCCCAGAGCACCGGAGGGTCTAACTGCAGCCAGCTACGCTTTCCAGATTCCGGTGCAATTCAAGACGCGCTGAATACTTCAGAGGACGAGATCCCTGTCTTCAGCGACCGGTCGAGAGCCGTTCGTTGCGCCATGCAATATCGGCAACCTCCTGCCTCAAGTGGTAGTCGGGGATCACGCGGGGGCGGTTCATCGGACCGGGTTCCGCCGTGAACGAGATGCCGTAGATCTGCCCCAGCTGCGCTGCTGTCAGAACGTCCGACGGCGAACCATCGGCGGCAATCAGTCCGGCAGACAACAGGACAATTCTGTCGGCAAAGGCGCTCGCAAGGTTGAGGTCGTGCAGCACGACAAAGACACCCACGCCCCGCCGCGCGAAATGCAGCGCCTGCCGCATTACGGTGACCTGATGCGCGATATCAAGGCTCGCCGTCGGCTCGTCGAGAAAGAGCGCATGGCCACGGCCCAGCCTGCGGCCCGCTTCCAACTGAACAAGGACGCGGGCGAGATGCACGCGGTGCCGCTCTCCGCCCGACAGCTCGGGCACGGGGCGGTGCCGGAAGGCGTGCAGGTCCAGTCGAGTCAGAACATCCTGCGTCAGTGCAGCGGCGTCAGCCGGGGAAATCTCCTGAGGGAGGCCGAGGGAGGCAAGCTCCGCGACGGTGAACGCCACGCTGAGGTTCGGAGATTGTTCCAGCACAGCGCGGCCGAGGGCGAGATCGGCGGGGCTCTGGCCGGACAGAGAGTGCCCCGCCAATTGGACGTCACCTGCGACCAGCCTCGCGTCGCCGGTAAGGGCAGCGAGCAGCGTGGATTTTCCCGCGCCGTTCGGACCGCAAACAACCACCAGCTCACCCCCGCGGACCGTAAGGTTGACGTTGTCCAGCGCCAGCCTGTTACCGTATCGAACGCTTACCCCGCTTGCCTCAAGCACCGATCCGCCCCCGCTTCAAGCCCGTCAACAGAAGCCACAGGAAGAACGGCCCTCCGATCAGGCTGGTCGCGATCCCGATAGGGGGCTCCGCAGGTGGGACAGACAAACGGATGGCGAGGTCTGCCGACATGACCATCACCACGCCGATCAGTGCAGAACCGGGCAGCAGCAACCTGTGTGCGGGCCCAAGGATCAGGCGCGCCATATGGGGGGCGACCAAGCCGATGAAGCCGATGGGGCCGGCGGCGGCAGTCACCGTGCCAACGGACAAGGCGGTCAGCAGACCAAGGCGCAGCTTCGCTCGCTCCACATCCAGCCCGGCGTGAAACGCCGCCCGCTCCCCTATCTGGAACAGGTCAAGGTCGCGGGCATAACGCAGCATAAGGATCGAGGTCAGTGTGACCACGGCACAGCATATGATCACCAGCGTCCAGTTCGCCCCGCCAAGCGCGCCCATCGACCAGAAAGTCAGGCTGCGCAGTTGCTCGTCATCGCTGATGAACGTCATCGCTCCGATGAAGGCCCCGGCCACCGCGTTGACGGCAACACCCGCAAGAATAAGTGTGGCGACAGACAGCGTGCCGCCGCGCCGTGCCAGCGTGAAGATGAAAGCGGTCACGAAAACAGCACCGAGAAACGCCGCCAAGGGCAGGAGATAGGGGCGCAGGACATCCGGCACGCCAGAGAACAGCACATCGCCGAGGACCAGAACCAGCACTGCCCCCAGTGAGGCCCCGCCCGTGATCCCGATCAGGCCGGGATCAGCCAGCGGGTTGCGCAGGACGCCCTGCATCGCAGCCCCACCCAGGGCGAGTGCCGCGCCGACGGCGATCCCGGTCAGCACACGCGGCAGGCGGATCTGCACAAGGATCGCGGTTGTGGCCTGATCGGCCTGACCGACAACTGCGCTGAAGACATCGCCAAGCGGCACCGCAACGGGGCCAAGCACCAGTTCCGCCAGTATGGTGGTCACTGTTGCCAGCGCCAGCAGCGCCATCAGGATCCGCGCCCGTGGTAAGGGCCGCGCCCGCAAGGGTGCCGTTGTGTCCATCCGTCAGAGGCCGAGCTTCCCGGCATCCTCGGGGTGCAGTTCCCGCGCCAGAAGTCGCACACCTTCGGCCGTTCGGGGGCCAAGACCCAGGAGCAGCATTGCAGGCATCATGACCGCCGCGTCGTTCTGCCCGGCGGGGGTCAGGCTGATTTCGGGTCGTGCCAGAACCTGCTCGATGCCGCCCAGACGCCCCGCATGGGCATCGGTCATCAGCACCAGATCGGGTGCGGCTGCGAGGATCGCCTCCCGGTTCATGGGCTTGTAGCCCTCAAAACCCGCCGCCACGTTCTCTCCTCCCGCCAATGTGATCATCGTATCAGCGGAGGTGTTCGTGCCGCCAACAAGCGGAGCGCCGTCCACAACCGACAAAACAAACAGCACGCGCGGGCGGGTGGTGACACCGGCGATGGCTCCGGCGATCTTCTCCATATCCGCAGCGTGCCGCGCCACCATGTCGGCGGCCTCAGTCTCCAGCCCCAGCACCTTGCCCACAAAGGCGATCTTGGCCGTCACGCTCGCGACATCCGAGCCTTCCGGCGCCAGCGCCACCTTCACCCCCGCCGCATCAAGCTGTTCCAGCACCACGGGCGGGCCAGCATCGCCTGCGCCGATCAGCAGATCGGGCGTCAGGGATAACAGGCCCTCCGCCGCCAACCTCCGGACATAGCCAATGCTGTCGAGCGCCTTCACCTCTTTAGGGTAGCCCGAGGTACTGTCCACCCCAACCAGTCGGTCGCCTGCACCAAGGGCCACGATGATCTCGGTGATGTCACCACCGGCCGAGACGATACGTTTGTAGTCTTCCGCCGATGCCGTGCCCGCAAAGGCCAGAACCAGCGCCGGGACCAGCCATTTCATTGCGCCCCCTCCAATACCAGATCATCCAGAATGTCCCGCCAGCCTTCGAGTTCCGGGATGCCGGGCTTTCGCTCGCCGAAGAACATTGCGAAGCACTCGCCATCGGTATCGAACACTTCCAACGCAGAGACGATTCCGTCATCGGTGGGTTTGCGCACGATCCAGGCCTCGGCCACGCGATCTGTGCGTAGGTGCAAGTTGAATTCTGGGTCAAGGACGTTGATCCACGGCCCCATTGGCGCGACTCTCTTGATCGGCCCGCTGTGGATCTGGATGCAGCCCCGGTTGCGCACGAACACCATGATGGGCGTGGATTTCGCAGCCGCCCGTTCCAGCATCCGGGTGACACTGGCGGGATCGGTGCGAAAGGCCATGTCGTCGCCCACAAGGCGCATGGCCTGCCTCCGGGTAACGCCGTTCTGCCGGAGCAAGCCGAAGAATTGATGCGTGTCCCGAAGGGCCAGCCAATCACGGCGCAACCGCTCCAGATTGATCTCGCTGTCAGGTTTTTCCAGGGGCGGTGTCGCGGGCGCCTCCAGCATCATCTCTGGCACCCTATCGCCCTTCCATTCGGCAATCACCGCGTCAAAGGCCGCGCGGTCCGTTGCCGCGGTGGCATAGATCTTGTGCACAGCAGTGCCGCTTGCGTCGAAGAACTGCAACGACAGGCGTTTGCCGCTTTTGACCTCTTCCTCCAGCGCAAAGGCATGGCACCAATGCGACATGAACAGGCGCAGGTCGATGGTGTGGTTGGCGACGATCCCCATCTGCTTGCCTATGCTGACGTGATCAAAAATGCCGTGGCGTTCGTGCACGGCATGGGCGTTGCGGGTCAGAACCATGACCTCACCGACGCCCGGCATCGCTTCCAGCACAGGGGCGAAACCGCGCTCAGGCTCCGGGACCAACGGCTTGGCCCAGCCCGGCACCGTCTTGGCCGCGACCAGCTCCGCTTCCGACACGCCTAGCTGATCGGCGGCATCGCGGGCGCGCAAACCGGGGGCTCCAGCGCACAGAGTTTCAAATCGTGAATATAGGTCTGTCCATCGCGTCTCTGGCATCTCGATCTCCTCAGAAAGTTTGGGCAAGGCTCACCCGAAAGGTGCGCCCGCGGGCTGGATCGCTGGAAAGATGGGGGGTGTACTGGGCATCGAGGACGTTCTCGACACCGAAGCGAAACTCTGCGCCGCCAAACGGTCCCTTTTCGGGCTTCCAACTGGCGAAGACGTCATAGACGGCATAGCCCGGGGTCGTATCTTCGTCTGCGGGCAGATCGTTCTGGTCAAAGGCAAAGATGCCTTTCACGCCGAACTCCAGGTTCTGCTGCGGCAGGCGCGTGCCAAGCGTCAGGGCGATTTCATCCGCCGGGATGGATGTAAGGGGGGCCACCGGGCCGCCCGCAACCTCCCGCCCTTCGCCCCGGATCAGGGTGTAGGCCATGTTGCTGAAGAAGCGTTCGCTGTCGTAAGCCGCCTCGAACTCCAGCCCCTGAAGGGTCGCGTCGGCGACGTTGGTGAAGGGGTCGTCTTGCGTTTCGCGCGTGATCAGATTGTCGACCTCGTTGCGAAAAAGCGTTGCCTTGGCCACAAAAGCATCGCCGGGTTGGAACAGCCCTGTGTCGCTGTAAGACGCGCCGATCTCGTAGTTCAGCGCGGTCTCGGGCTCAAGGTTCAGGCTGCCACTGGTGCCGTCAAACAGCTCGTCCAGCACCGGCAACCGCTCCGTATAGGCGATGGAGCCGAAAACGTTGATCGTATCGGTCACCTCGTAAAGCGCTGCAATCTTGGGCGAAATCGCCGTGTTGGAGACGGTTTCGGTAAACGCGGTGTTCAGGCTATCCGGCTCCAGCTCCGCATATTCATAGCGCACGCCGGGGATCAAGGTCAGTCCGAACGGGAAGACCACTTCCGCCTGAGCATAGGCCGCGAACTTGGTATCCGTGCCTCCGGGCTGGAAGCGGATGAAGCCGCTTTCCGCCTCCCCCGTCCGGGTCTGGCGGCTGGCCTGAACCCCGTAGATGAGATGGGCCTCCGTTTCTCCGAAACTCAGGCTGGAGCGGTTCTCGGCGTTCAGCTGCACGGTCTCGTAGGAGTAGGAACTGTCCTCGAACAACACACTCGGGATGGGGCTGGAAGCGTTTTCCTGCTCCACAAGTGTATCGGAATAGGAGAAGCTCAGCTTGAAATCGACCAGTGGATTGCCCGCAGGTTCAAAGTCATAGGCCAGGATCGCCGTCTGATCCGTAACTTCCCGGTCCACCGTGCCGAAGACGGGGTTGCCGGTGCTGGTCTGCTCGTAATCCGCATCATCCTCCTGCGTGGTCCAATACTGATAGGATCCGGTGATCTTGTGCGATCTGTTCTGCCCGAACGTGTAGCCCCCCTTGATCAGGGCAGAGGGCGCATCGAAGGCAGAACCGCTTATATCATTGCCATCCCCATCCCGGATCGTGCCGGTGTTGCGGTAGACAAGGGCGCCCAACAGCTCGAAGTTGTCCGTTGGGCGGGCGGCGATGATAGTGCTGGTCGTCCCGCCGAGGCCATTGTCCGTCAGCTGAAATTTCTGGCGCAGCGCGAAGCGATCGTCACCTTCCAGAAAATCCGCCGCATCCCGCGTCTCCAGTGTGATCACCCCGGCCAGCGCGCCGGACCCATAGAGCGTGGAGGATGCAGGCCCCCGCAAGACCTCCACCCGCTTGTAGAGATCAGGCTCCGTGAACAGCGACCCCATGCGGTATTGTTGGAAAAACTTGGTCGTACCGTCGATTTGCAGGATCAGGCGGTTTTCGCCACCTGCCAGATCCGAGCCAAAACCGCGAATGTTAAATCCCTCGCCCAGCACCCGGTCTGACCCGATGGTCGTGACCCCTGGCAGATCCTGAAGCGCGTCGCCAATTGTCGTCGGCTGCTCCCGCTCCAGCCCTTCGGCACCGACAACGGATACAGATTGCGGTGTGTCGCTGGCGACGTTGTCCTGACCGGACGATACCACAACGGGATCGAGCAGAAACGGGACGTCCTGAGCGTTGGCGGACGTGGCGACCAGTATGAGGGCGAAGGTGAATGGTGTGGAGGCAAGCTTTGACACAGGGGATCTCTCTCTGATGGGCGAACGCAAGATGCGTGCTGCCGGGGAGATCCACGGTGGCTGGCTACTCCACACCCATGTCAAACCTTACTAAAAAAATCAACAATATTCTTGACCCACTACATTATGGCCTGATGTCTGGCTTCATTGAGGTGAAATGACGTTTGATATCAGCGCTTATTGCAGGGAGCTTCTCGCCAGACCGATCACTCTGCAAGTCCGTCGCTCGGATGCGCAAGCTTCTGGCGTGTGTGAATGACAGCCTGACGGAGCGCCCCGGCTGTCAGGTTCTGGGCTTTAGATAGGTCAGGCTTTCTTTGAAGATCCGCTTGTCCAGCTCAAGCTCGGCCACGATCTCTTTGAGCCGCACGTTCTCTTTCTCCAGGCCGCACATCTCAGACAGTTGGGGCCGCCCCATCCCACCGAACCGTTTGCGCCAGTTATAGTACGTTGCGTCGCTGATACCCACACTGCGAGAGGTCGAGGCGACATCACTGCCCGACGTCAACTGCAGGCCAATCTCACGCAGCAACTTCAATACATCCTATTCTGAATGCCGTTTCCGCCCCATTCCGACGCCCACCCTCAAGAAATAAATCGTGGCACAGCTTTAGGACGCCAGGACAAGGCTCTGGATAACAAAAATTACTTCAAGAAAAAGGGTTACGGAAAGTAAACAGAAATATCGGAAACCCATTTCCTTCAAGGTAATCAGTCATACTACCTGCCCTTTCAAATCCTCCCAAACACCCTCAAGCTCGATACCTGACAAAACAGGTCACATTACCAAACCCATACCGAAACGGTACCAAACCCATAAACGAAAAAACCCGGCCAAAAGGCCGGGCTTCCATCATTCGGGGCACCCCGTCAGCTTTTTCACTTCACCACACCATCTAGCCCAACCAGCTACTCTTGAGCCGAACTGCGCTTCATATGGTATGCAAATATGATCAGGCGAGGGCAGCCTTCGCCTGGTCCACAATCGCGGCAAATGCGTCGGGTTCATGCACAGCCAGATCGGCCAGAACCTTACGGTCCACCTCGATACCGGCAAGGCTCAACCCGTTGATGAACTTAGAATAATTCAGGCTCTCGTCATGTGCCCGAACGCCCGCATTGATCCGCTGGATCCAGAGCGCGCGGAAGCTCCGCTTCTTCGCCGCCCGATCCCGCGTCGCATATTGCATAGCCTTATCAACGGCCTGCGTCGCAGTCCGGAAGTTCCGGCTCCGCGCCCCATAGTAACCCTTAGCGGCTTTAACCACTTTCCGGTGCTTCGCATGAGCTGCTGCACCGCCTTTAACACGTGACATCTCAGCTCTCCTTAACGATCATAGGGCATATAGCCCTTGACGATTTTTTCGTCTGCAGAACAAAGGGTTGTAGTGCCCCGAGCCGTGCGGATGAACTTGTTGGAGCGCTTGATCATGCCGTGGCGCTTACCGGCTTGCGCCGCCAGCACGCGGCCCGTCGCCGTCACCTTGAAGCGCTTCTTCGCGCTCGATTTCGTCTTCATCTTGGGCATTTTCGTCTCCGTAAAAAACGTTCCAGTAAGACACGACTCGGCAGCCCTTCCAGCCGGACATGTCATTCGAAGCGTCCTTCTACCGACACCATTGCAGACGCGCAACCCAAAACATTCAGATCGCCCAAGTATCGGAAATCGAAGCAAAACAAGGGTTTGAACGCAAAGATTGTGCGCGAATCTCTGTATGGCAAAGCGCGTTAAGGTTGTAGTAACCAAGGCTTGAAACTACAGTGTCAGAAACTTTTTTTTCGGATCCTGCGCACCTTATGCAAAACAAGTCACTCAGCACTTTCTTCGCAACGCAAAAGCCGACCGATCTCACAAGCTGCGACCGGGAGGAAGTGCATCTCAGCGGCCTGATCCAGAATGTCGGCGCGTTGATCCTCATCGACCCCGCAACCCGAGACATTACCGCCTGCTCTGAAAACGCGCCGGAACTTCTCGGCCTGACCGAACTGACATTTGCGGCGCTCGCCGAAACAATGCCCGAAGTCGCCGACGCCATCCGGACCATCGGACAAGGCGACGATGTCTTTCCGAAACGACAGATCCTGGATTATCAAAGCCCCGGAAACGGCAATGCCTACAATGCCATAGTGACCGGCGGGGTGGATCAGATCCTGCTGGAATTCACACCGGCGGGCAAACTGACGCCCGAGGCCTTCCGAAAGCAGCTTCGCCGCCTGCGCGAGGGTTGCGCACGGATCATGGCAAGCGAAACCTTCAGAGATGCACTGCAGGTCAGCGTTGATCTCGCGCGCGAGATCACAGGGTTTTCCCGCGTGAAGATCTATCAGTTTCTTCCGGACTGGTCGGGGCATGTCATCGCGGAATCGCGCACGCCGAACATGGACAGCTTCGTGGGATTGCACTTTCCCGACACGGATATCCCCAAACAGGCCCGCGCCCTGTTCGATATGCTGCCCTATCGGATTGTCGCGACAGTGAAGGACGACACGGTACCGCTGATCCCCGTTTCTGCATCGGCAACCTCCCCTCAGCCTCCTCCAGACCTCTCCTGGTCCATCCTGCGGTCCTGTTCCAAGATGCACACGGAATACCTGCGGAACATGGGGGTGGAGGCCACTTTCAGCACAGCCATCCACCATCAAGGGGAGCTCTGGGGTCTGATTGCGTGCCACAACGATAAACCAGGCTTTGTGCCCGTCGATAACTGGGATCTCATCCGCGATATCGCGGAAACTCTGTCCGCCAAGCTGATTGAGGTCACATCCAAAGAGACCTCCGCCATGATGTCCGAGATGCGGGTTATAGAGTCCTCGATCGCGAGCAAGCTTCGCAGCAAGGGCAGTGTCGATGACGTATTGCAGGAATTTGCGCCCGTAATGCGAAGATTTCTGAAGGCAGACGGATTTGCCTTCCAATATGGAGGAACGATCTTCGGCGACGGAAAGCTGCCGCCCGCAGGCTTCATAAAGGAGCTTATTTCTTCGCGCGAGCTTGATCCGAACTCGAACGACTATTTTCAGACCACAGCATTGCACAGACATGTTCCGGAAGCCGCGCAATACAAGGACTCCGCATGCGGGGTTCTCATCCAGCCCATTCAGGCTCACAGGACATGCCAGCTTATCTGGTTCCGCGGGCCTGCGTCCGGAAAAGTAAACTGGGCGGGAAATCCGCAGAAGCAAAGCGTCGTTGATAAGGACGGAGTTGAAACGCTCAGCCCCCGCAATTCCTTCGAGACCTGGGTTGAAAAGCATTCGGAGCACGCCCTTGCCTGGACACCGGCCGAAATCAACGTCGCGCGCGAAGTTCTGAAGGAAATACTGGATATTGTTGCCACGCAACTTATCCTTGGAGAGAAGAACTTCACGCTTCGCACGTTTGCGCATGCAGCCGCGCACGATATCAAATCGCCGCTTCGCACAATTGATTTTGCCCTCGATCTGATCTCCGAGGATCAGACTCTGGCACGCAATCCTCTGGTCATTGAGGCCATGGAAATCGCATCCACATCATCTGATCGGCTTCGAAAGCTCGTGAGCCAGATGACGGAGCACTCAATTCTTGAAGACAAACTTCCCGAGACGGTGCCTCTGGATTTGGTTGGCATCATCGCCGATGTCAGAAAAATGGTGCATGCTGCGGAAATCGAGAGCGGTGCCACCTTTGATGTCCAAGAAGAGTTTCCGAGGGTCACTGGTCGCACGGAGCTGATCACCACACTCCTTCTCAACCTTATTGGCAATTCCATCAAATATCGATCGCCTGAGCGACCACTGAAAATCTCCATCGGCGCAAGAGATGAGGGCAAGGCCGTCTCTTTATGGGTGAGAGACAACGGAACGGGCATCGAACCCCAATATGCCCGGCAAGTCTTTGAGCCGTTCAAGCGTTTGGTGGGTTATGACGAAGTAGAAGGTTCCGGCCTCGGGCTCTCCATTTGCCGGCGTATCGCAGACCTGCATGACGGAGAGATCGCCGTGAATTCCGACTATCCCGGCCCCGGAACGGAAATATTGATCACGCTGCCCAAGGCAGCAATCAGGCTGGAAAACCGGTGAACGCACCTTTTGATCCTCCGGCGAAGACAGTGCGCACGCAACTGGCAGAGCACAGCAAGGCCGCCCATCTTGCCCTCCACCAACACCCCGATCTCCTGTTGCTGGAGCGTCAGGGGCTGCATTTGGAGCATTACGCGCGTATCCTGACAGCCTATTTCCAGTTCCAGAACGCGGTTGAGGCCGCTCGCAATCGGCTCAATCTCTGGCCTGAATTGTCGTTGAGGCCGGGAATAGAGGCGCTCGCATCCGATATAGCGGCCCTCGCGCCGATACATCCGCTGCATCTGCCCCGCCTCGGGCGGATGGAAGAGCGAACCGGCACACTCGCGCTTCTCTATGTTTTCACCGGTGCCCAGTTTGGCGGCAAGGTCATCGCAAAGGCGCTTCAGAGCCAGAACCCGGCCGCGCCGGTTGGCTACTTCTCTCTTGGCTCTTCCCCGGAAAAGTGGCGCACTCTTTGCGCTATACTTGAGGAGGAGGGGCAGGACCCGGACGCATTGAAAGCTATGAAACATACAACTCGCAACGGGTTCGAAACTTTCGGCGCCTATGTTTCGGCCTGCTGCGCAGATCGAAAAACCGCGCAAAGGCAAGCGATGTAACGCAAGGCATCTGCAATGCGCATTCCGCTGACAGTGCGCACCTTTCAAACCAACATCAAATCACCAAATGCAAAACGGCGCGCCAAGGCACGCCGTTTTCCCAAAAGCTCAGAGCGCATCCTACTCCGGCCCGCCCTCAAAGATCTTCTTCTCGTCCAAAGGTGCCACACGTAGAATATTGGTGGAGCCTGGCGTGTTGAAGGGCACCCCGGCGGTTACGATGATATGATCATCCTCGGAGCCAAATCCATCGGCGCGCGCGGTTCGGGCGGCGGATACAACCGCCATCTTGAAGCGCTCCACTTCCGCCGTCACGGCACAGTGCAGCCCCCATGTCAGCGTCAACCGCCGCGCCGTGGCAGGCTTCGGCGTCAGCGCGATAATCGGCACGCGAGGTTTCTCCCGGCTCATCAGCACAGCAGTTGTACCCGAATGCGTGAAGCAACAGATCGCCTTCACATCCGTTGTCTCAGCCACTTCCCGTGCAGCGGCGGTGATTGCATCCGAAACACTGGTCTTCGAAGGCGTGCGCGAGGCTTCGATTACCTGGCGGTAGATCCCATCCGCTTCCACACTCTCGGCCACGTTGTTCATCACGGAGACGGCTTCAATCGGGTAATCTCCGGCAGCGGACTCGGCCGAAAGCATCACAGCATCCGCCCCCTCATAGATCGCCTGCGCAACATCGGAAACCTCTGCCCTTGTGGGCACGGGGCTGGAGATCATGCTCTCCATCATCTGGGTTGCCACAATCACGGGCTTGCCCACCTTCCGGCATCCGCGCACCAGCCGCTTCTGGATGGGCGGCAACTCATGCACCGGCAGTTCCACGCCAAGATCACCGCGTGCCACCATAATCCCGTCCGCCGCCGCCAGAATCTCATCATATGCCTTCACGGCGGCAGGCTTTTCCACCTTCACCATAATCGCGGCGCGGCCATTCACCAGAGGCCGCGCCTCTTCCACATCCGCTGCGCGCTGCACAAAAGAGAGCGCCAGCCAGTCCACGCCGAGATCGCAGGCAAATTCCAGATCCTTCAGATCCTTCTCCGTCAGCGCTGTCAGCGGCAGCACCACATCCGGCACGTTCACACCCTTGCGGTTGGAAATCTCGCCGCCCACTTCCACCTCGCAGGTGGCATGCACGTCGGAACGATCTGTCACCTTCATACGGATCTTGCCATCGTTCACCAGAAGCGTGGAGCCCACTTCCAATGCGCCAAGAATTTCCGTATGCGGCAGCCGCACCCGGCGCGCATCGCCTTCCGCTTCATCAAGATCAAAGGTGAAACTCTGCCCCTCTTCCAGCATCTCAGAGCCGTTCTTGAACACGCCGCACCGCAGCTTTGGCCCCTGCAAATCCGCCAGAATACAGATCGGCCGCTCCATCTCCATTTCGAGATCCCGGATAATCGCATGGCGCTCCCGGATGTCTTCATGCGTGCCGTGGCTCATATTCAGCCGAAATACATCCGCGCCTGCCAGAAAAAGCGATTTTATCATGTCATAGGTGTTGGAGGCGGGGCCCAGCGTAGCCACGATCTTCACATTACGGTTGCGTCTCAGCATATATCTATCTCGTCTTATCGGGTGAGGCCTTGCGCGCCTCTATAACGAAGCAATTGCGCAATGTCCGGGAAAAAGGCGGCAATTTCCTGTCTTTTTGAGAGGGATTGGCGCGCTTTTGCGCAGTTTGGCATGGCCCCGCCAAACTATGCACACTATCACTGCCCAAAGCGTTTTGCGCAGTAACGAAGGCCCGGGCCGTTGAATCCCTTACTCCGGAGGCGATATCCAATCGCCCTTCGGCACATGGCACGGAAAAAACATGGAAGAGAGACGAATGACGACGCGCGCGCCAGCATATGATGAAATAGAAGGCAGCGCCGAAAATTCCGCCCTCCTCCTTTGCGATCACGCCTCCAATAACGTGCCCGAAAGCGTGGCAGGCGGCGATCTCGGCCTCTCGCCCGAAGACATGGCGCGCCACATCGCCTGGGATGTCGGCGCCGCCGCAGTGACGCGGCTGATGGCCGCCGAAATGCAGGCCCACGCCCTTCTCAGCCGCTTCTCGCGCCTCGTGATAGATCCCAACCGCGGCCAGGATGATCCCACACTTCTGATGAAGCTTTATGATGGCTCCATCATCCCGGCCAACCGCCACGCCGATGCGGCGGAAGTGGAACGACGCAAGGCTCTCTTCTACACACCCTACCACAACGCCATTACAAAGCGGATTGACGGGATGCAGGCCAATGGCCTCACCCCGCATCTCATCTCCATCCATTCCTTTACACCCCAATTCAGAGGCCGTGCGCTCCGCCCATGGGATGTGGGCATCCTCTGGGATAAGGATGCCCGCCTCGCCGTGCCCCTTATCAAGGCGCTGGAGAATGAGGACGGCCTGATCGTCGGCGACAATCAGCCCTATTCCGGCCAACTCCAGGGCGATTGCATGTACCAGCACGGCACGGTGCGCGGCCTCCCCCATGTCTTGATAGAAGTGCGAAACGATCTGATATCAGAGGAGGAGGGCCAGCAGGCCTGGGCCACCCGGCTCGCCCGCCTGCTCTCACCACTGATCGAAACCACCACGAAGGAACCCGCCTGATGAATACTCAGACAGAACTAGAAATCGAAGCCGCCGCCTTCCGCCGCCTCCGCGATCACCTCGCCAGCCGCACGGATGTTCAGAATATCGACATGATGAATCTCACCGGTTTCTGCCGCAACTGCCTCGCCCGCTGGTATCAGGAAGCCGCTGCGGAGAAGGGGATCGAGATGAGCAAGGAAGATGCCCGCGAAGTCTACTACGGCATGCCGTTTGCGGATTGGAAGGCAAAGTACCAGACAGAGGCAAGCGCCGCGCAGAAAGCTACTTTCGATGCCACCCCGAAAGATCACTGAGATGCGGCGCACCTGCGCTCTGCTCGCCTGCATGCTCTGCCTTCCCGTCGCTGCCAACGCGCAGGAAGGGCCGGAGCAACAGCTCTACGCCTTTGTCACAAGCGCCTATGGCGCGCGGCTCGCGGAGGTTCGCAAGGGGATTTTCGAGGCGGAGCTTCTCAACGCATGCGGCAGCGAAGAGGCGGCCCGGCTGGCAGATATCATTCTCCCGCTGGAGCTTCTGGCCCGCAAGTCAATCCTGGATGACGTTGCCGATCTGGAACTCAAAGGGCTTGAGGATGATACCAGGCGCCGCAGCCTCGCCACCCTCTATCTCGATGGGTTTGCCTATGTAGATGCCACGCAGCGTCAGGCCGTGCTCACCGCAATCGGCACACCACCTCCGGCCGTGCTCTGCACGGCAACCGAGGCGGTGATGCCAAAGCTCGAAGAATAAGTCGAACCGCGATAAAAGCCCTCAGCGCGCCGCTTTCAGGCTCTCCTCGATATAGATCTCGCGCAACCGCCGCGCCATGGGCCCGGGCGTACCATCGCCCAACACCACGCCATCAATCTCAACCACCGGGCACACAAAGCTGGAAGCCGCGGTCGCAAAAGCCTCCCGCGCCCCCAGCGCCTCTTCCACGCTAAAGGCCCGTTCTTCCACCCGGATCTGCGCCTCGGCCGCAAATCGCAGCACGGCCGCCCGCGTGATCCCGTGCAGGATCCGGTGCGAAAGATCACGCGTCACCAGCGCGCCATCGGCCGTCACGATATAGGCGTTGTTGGAAGTGCCCTCGGTCACCATCCCGTCCTCCACCATCCAGGCATCATCCGCACCCTCCGCCCGCGCCGCCATCTTGCACATGGAAGGCGCCAGCAGCTGCACCGTCTTGATATCCCGCCGCCCCCAGCGGATATCCTCAACCGTCACCACCTTGATGCCGTCGCGCGCCGCCTTGGTATCCCGCAACGGCTTGGCCTGCGTAAACATCACCAGCGAAGGCGTGGCATTCTCGGGATACGCGAAATCCCGGTCCGCAGCCCCGCGCGTCACCTGCATGTAGATCATTCCCTCATCCACCCCATTCCGCGCCATCAACGCGCGATGGATAGCCTCCAGCTCTGCATCATCGGCGGGCGAGGCCATGTCCAGCTCCGCAAGCGAGCGCCTGAGCCGCACCATATGCGCGGCAAAATCAATCAGCTTTCCCTCCAGAACGGAGGTCACCTCATACACCCCGTCCGCCATCAAAAACCCGCGATCAAAAACGGAAATCCTGGCCTCTTCCTCGGCCAGGTACTCTCCGTTCACATACACAATCCGGCTCATCTCAAAATCTCCCACCAGAAGGGCACGAAGCCCCAGATTTCATCTTTCCCCAAATATCCTCGCCGAAGGCTCCGGGATCCACCCAAGGCGCTAACCCCACAAACTCCGGGCAGGCGGCAACACATCGGAACCTTCAAACCCCAAAGGCGGCACGCGATCCTCCGCCAGCAAAAGCGGTCCATCCAAGTCCACGAATGCAGCCCCTTCGGCCAAAAGAACGGCAGGCGCCATCGCAAGGCTCGTGCCTACCATGCAGCCCACCATTACAGAAAATCCGGCATGCAGCCCCGCATCCCGCAATGCCAGGGCCTCCGTCAGCCCACCCGCCTTGTCGAGCTTGACGTTGATCATGTCATATTTACCTGCAAGCCCGGGCAAAGAGGCCCTGTCATGGCAGCTTTCATCCGCACAGACTGGCAGCACCCGTTCCATATCCGCAAGCGCCTCATCCGCCCCAACCGCAAAGGGTTGCTCTACCATTTCAACGCCCAACTCCACCAATACAGGTGCAAGCTCGCGGTACATCTCCGCCGTCCAGCCCTCATTGGCATCCACGATGATCCGGGCCTTGGGCGCTCCTCGCCGCACCGCTTCAATCCGGGGCACGTCGCCCTCACCGCCAAGCTTTGTCTTCAGCAGGGGCCGCGCCGCCTCCCGCCGGGCCTGCGCCTCCATTGCGTCGGGCGTGCCGAGCGAAAGCGTAAAGGCCGAAGTCACCCGCTTCGGCGCGGCGATCCCTGCCAAGTCCCAGGCCCGCTTGCCCGCAACCTTCGCTTCCAGATCCCACAAAGCACAATCCACCGCGTTCCGCGCAGCCCCGGCAGGCAGCGCCTCCTGCAAATCCACCCGCGAAATATCACCTGGCAGCGCCTCAATCGCCGCTGCCACGCTCTCCATGCTCTCACCATAGCGCGCATAGGGCACGCACTCCCCGCGCCCTGCAAAGCCATCCCGCTCCACCGTCACCGTCAGCACATCCGCATGCGTCTTGGAACCGCGCGAGATCGTGAAGACCTCTGCAAGCGCAAACCGCTCTGCCGCCACCCGGATCATCAGCGCAGCGCGTCCACAAGGCGGGCCGCACCCTGCCGGAACGGGTCCACCGTCGGCAGGCCCATCCGCGCCTCCAACCCTTCAAGATACTCCAAAGCCTCAGCTTCTTCCAAGGCCGCCGTGTTCACGGAGATCCCCGCCACATACACATCCGGGTTCACCACCTGCGCCAGCCTGAGGCCGATATCGCGCAAATCCTCAAGCGAAGGCAGCGTATAGTCCGGCAACCCCCGCATATGCGCCCGCGTCGGCTCGTGGCTGAGGATCAACGCATCCGGCTGCCCGCCATGCACCAGCGCCATTGTCACGCCGGAATAAGAGGCATGAAAGAGGCTCCCCTGCCCCTCGATCAAATCCCAGTGGTCGGCATCATTGTCGGGTGTCAGCACCTCCACCGCCCCCGCCATGAAATCTGCAACCACGGCATCCAAAGGCACGCCCGCCCCGGTAATCAGGATGCCCGTCTGCCCCGTGGGCCTGAACGTGGCTTTCATGCCCCGGTTCAACATCTCGCGCTCCATCGCGATGCCGGTATACATCTTGCCCACACTGCAATCCGTGCCAATCGCAAGGCAGCGCTTGCCGCTGCGCTTCTTCCCGTTTGCAATCGGGTAGGGATGCGGCGGAATGCGCACATCATGTAGCATCCGCCCCGAGGCCGTGGCCGCCGCCACCAGTTCCGGCTCATCCCGCAAAAGGTTATGCAGGCCCGAGGCCAGATCCATCCCCGCCGCCAGCGCCTCCTTCAGCACAGCGATCCATGCCGGCGAGATCGTACCACCCCGGTTCGCCACGCCAATCACCAGCGTCTCGGCACCTGCGGCCACCGCCTCGGCAATCGTCATGTCCGGCAATTTCATATCTGCCTTGCAGCCCGGCAGGCGCAACTGCCCCACCGCGTTCTCCGGCCGCCAGTCGCGGATGCCCTGCGCCACCTTGGCGGCCAGCGCATCCGGCGCGTCACCGAGAAACAGAAGATAAGGGGTGCGGATCATGATACTCTCCCAACCAAGGCTTTTGCCCAGCCTATCAGGCACATCAGACAACGCTTTGCAATTATCCCCGCCCCGAGGCGCCCAAACCGAACATTTCTGCGCAGATGGCACGTTTCAAGGCGGATCGTCCCGCCAAATCCGTCCGACGCCCTCCAATCCACCGAATCCCGCGCCAGGCTTTGTTGCAAAATCGCGAACAGTCTTCGTATTTTCAGCCTCTATCCTTCCGAAACCTCAACAACATATCAGATGCAAGCCACAAGAAGGAGCAATGCAATGGGCAGGCTGGTAGACGGCGAATGGACAACCGACTGGTATGACACGAAATCCACCGGCGGGCATTTCAAGCGGCAGAAGGCACAGTTCCGCAACTGGGTCACCGCCGATGGCAGCCCCGGCCCCACCGGCAGGGGCGGTTTCAGGGCTGAAAGCGGGCGCTACCATCTCTACGTCTCCTACGCCTGCCCCTGGGCGCACCGCACACTCATCTTCCGCGCGCTGAAGGGCCTCACGGAGCACATCACAGTCGATGTCGTGCATCCGGACATGCACGATGATGGCTGGACACTCGATGCATCCTATCCCGGTGCCACGGGCGATAGCCTGATGGGCAAAGCCTTCATCCGCGAAGTATATCTAGCCGCCCTGCCGGATATGACGGGCAGGGTAACCGTGCCGATCCTCTGGGATAAACACACCAACACCATCGTCTCCAACGAGAGCTCCGAAATCATCCGGATGCTGAACTCCGCCTTCAATGATCTTACCGGCAACACCGATGATTACTGGCCGGAGGAGATGCGCGCGGAGATCGAGGACGTGAACACCCGGATCTACAACACGCTCAACAACGGCGTCTACAAATCCGGCTTTGCCACCACACAGGACGCCTATACTGAAGCCGTCACCGCCCTTTTCGACACAATGGATTGGCTGGAGGAGCGCCTCTCAAAACACCGCTACCTGATGGGAGACAGGATCACCGAAGCCGACTGGCGGCTCGTTCCAACCCTTTTTCGCTTCGATCCCGTCTATGTCGGCCACTTCAAATGTGACCGGAACCGCCTTGTCGATTTCCCAAATCTCTGGGCCTACGCGCGCGAGCTTTATCAATGGCCGGGTATCGCCGAGACAGTGAATTTCGATCACATCCGCAGGCACTACCACCTCAGCCACGAAAGCATCAATCCGCACCGCATCTTGCCAATAGGGGGCCGCATAGACTGGAAAGCGCAGCACAATCGTGCAGCGCTCTAACAACTATCGAGCGAGACTTTTCCGGCTCCCTACGTGCCGGTCGCCCGTATCGGCTCTGCTTCGCGTCGCGGCGCGAAGTGCTCAAGATAGGCCACAAGATCTTCCGGCTTTACCGGCGTGCGCAGCAGCCCGCATGCGTTCGGGATCATCGCGAAGATAGAGCCGTCAGCGAAGAAAGAGGACTTGGTGACAGCAATAATCGGCATGTCCGGGTACCGGAATGCTGCGAGATCCGCGATGCAAAGCCCGCCACCGCCATCCAGCACAGGTTCAAGCACCAATACGTCAAAACGATCCGCTTCCAGCGCGTCTATCGCAGCTGCCTCAGATGTAACCAGCCGTGCATCCAAACCATGACGATTGAGAAACTTGCACCAAATGGAGCCGAGATCCGGGTTATCCTGAACAACAAGCACACGCATCCTAATATCTCCCTGAACCAATGTTCCTCCGAAGTCGGATGCTGACAAACCTGCAATCCAGAACCATTTAAAGAGCCACCACCTTTAGGAGTATTTTACCAAATTAATTAAGAAAGCGTTAAGGTCTGGCGGCCTTCCGTAAAGGAAGATGCAGAACCGGGCTTCCAAATCTGCCCAATTATTTTGCAAGTGGCCTTAAAGCCTTAGGAGAATCTAAACCTGATTGGCGCAGAAGAGCAATACCCATCCAAGAGGCCCAAATGCTCGACAATCAGCAATACGAAAACCAGCTGGAACTGGCCCAAAAAGCACTTGCTCTTGCAGCAGACAGGCGCATACCTCCTACCCCCGCAACTTTCGAGGTTCTGTCCAATCACCTCGCGAGCGTCAATCCGGAACTGTCGGAAGAGGTTGAAAGCGCGCTCGCCGGTCCCGTCGAAAGCCTCGCAGACAAGATCGCCTATATCTACGATTGCTGGTTCGGCCCGCAGGCGCTGCACAAGGGTCTTGCCAAAATCCAGCAGGGCCTGAATTCCGAAATCGCGGAAATGTCCGTCCATGTCAGCGATAGTCTGCGGGGTAGCAGCCGTCTTGCTGCCGAGATGCGCGAAAGCATCCGCGATCTGGCAACACAAGTCACCAAGGAGGATATCCGCACGATCTGCAAGGGCATAACCGCCTCCAACAAATTGCATCTTGTATCGGCCCAAAGCATGTCTCTCCAACTGGAACGCACGCAGCATCAACTTGGAGAGATGCAAAAGGAGCTGACGGTACTGCGCAAGAACGCCTCCACCGATCACCTGACAGGCCTTCCAAACCGGCGTTTTCTGGATGAGAAGATCAACGCGCTCTTTGAGAATAGAACACACTTCTGCCTTGCCATTCTCGATCTCGATCACTTCAAGCAGATCAATGACAATTGGGGCCATTCCGCGGGCGATAATATCCTGCGCCGCCTGGGCGAAATGCTGCGCGAAAACACCAAGGGCAAAGATACAGCCTGCCGCATCGGTGGAGAGGAATTTGCGCTCATCCTGCCGGAAACGGATCTTTCGGGGGCAAAACGCCTGTGCGAGCAGATTGCGGCTCAGTTTCGGGAGATCAACTGGATCTCCCAATCCACGGATGAGGAGATCGGAATGCTGTCCCTCTCCGGCGGCGTCTCAGCCCTCTCCCCAACCGATTCGCCCGCCACCCTTTTCGATCGGGCCGACAAGCTGCTCTACGATGCCAAGGCCAGAGGGCGCGATCAGATACTTGCTGGCTGAGCAGAAACCACCAGCCTCCGCGCGGATGCAAGGTCACATCTTGTAACCCCTGCTCTATCGGCTCAGGATATCCCCAAAAGCAAAACAGGGGAGTTTCCGCATGACCGAAGAGATCGTGATACTGGATGGAGCACGCACGGCAATTGGCACCTTTGGCGGCGCACTCGCTGGCACACCGCCAATCGCACTGGCAGCGGAAGTTACCCGCGCGGCCCTCTCCCGTGCGGGCGTGGAAGGCGAGCAGATCGGCCATGTTGCCTTTGGCCACGTGATCAACACCGAACCCCGCGATATGTACCTCTCCCGCGCAGCAGCAATTGAGGCCGGTGTGCCGGACACAACACCCGCGATGAACGTCAACCGCCTCTGCGGCTCTGGCGCTCAGGCCATCGTATCCGCCACCCAGTCGCTAATGCTGGGCGATGCCGATTTCGCGCTGGCAGGCGGGGCGGAGAACATGTCCCGCTCCCCCTATATTCTCTCCCAGTCCCGCTGGGGCCAGAAGATGGGCGATCTCAAAAGCCAGGATATGATGCTCGGCGCGCTCAACTGTCCCTTTGGCACCGGCCATATGGGGGTTACGGCGGAAAACGTGGCCAAAGAGCATGATATCAGCCGCGGAGATCAGGACGCCTTCGCGCTCGAAAGCCAGAACCGCGCGGCAGCGGCCATCTCCGAAGGCCGGTTCAAAAGCCAGATCACACCCATCGAGGTGCGTGTGAAGCGCGATATGGTGCCCTTCGAGCAGGATGAACACCCCAAGGCCACCACAGCAGAGGCGCTCGCAGGTCTCCGCGCTGTTTTTCAGAAGGATGGCTCGGTTACTGCGGGCAATGCCTCCGGCATCAACGATGGCGCGGCAGCCATCGTGCTGGCCCGTGCCGATGCAGCCGATAAGGCAGGGCTGAAGCCCAAGGCCCGTATCCTTGGCTATGCCCATGCCGGAGTACGGCCCGAAGTCATGGGCATCGGGCCAATCCCGGCAGTTGAAAAGCTGCTGGAGAAAACCGGCCTCAAGGCGGAGGATTTCGACGTAATCGAATCCAACGAAGCCTTCGCGGCACAGGCATGCGCCGTCTCCAAGGCGCTCGGCTTCGATGCGGCAAAGGTGAACCCCAACGGCGGTGCCATCGCCCTCGGTCACCCCGTAGGGGCAACCGGTGCCATCATCACGCTCAAGGCGCTTTATGAGCTGGAGCGGACAGGCGGCAAGCGCGGCCTGGTTACGATGTGCATAGGCGGCGGCCAGGGCATCGCCATCGCGTTCGAGCGGATCTGACCGGGGCGGTGGGCGGAAACCGCCCACCCTACCGCATCAGCGCGCGCCGCACCTCTGCCTCGAAATCGCGCGGAGCCTCGGCGTGAACCCAGTGGCCCACACCCGGCAGCACCTCAAACGCCGCATTCGGGAAAAACTCCCGGATGTGGCTATGATGCGCGGGCTGCACGTATTCGGAGGCGCCGCCGGAAATGAAGGAAACCTGCCCCTCGAAGCTGCCTGAAACCTCTGGAAATCCGATAATCCCGGGCATGTCCCGCGCCAGCACGTCAAGATTGAGCTTCCAGCGCGCACCCTCCGGCCCCACGCTCAGGCTTTGCAGCAGAAACGCCCGCAGCGCCGGGTCGTCCACATCGGCAGCGAGCCCCGCATCCGCATCGCTCCGCCGCGTCACACCGCTCAGATCAACACCCCGCATCGCCTCGATATACTGTATCTGGCTGTGCTTGTAGGCGACCGGCGCGATATCAGCCACCAGCAATCGCTCCACCAATTCAGGCTGCGAGAGTGCCAGCACCATCGCAGCCTTGCCCCCCATGGAATGCCCGAGCACATCCGCCTTGCCGCCAAAGGCCGCAATCACCTCCGCCAGATCACCTGCCATTTCCTCATAGGAATGGCCCTCAAACCACGGGCTCTCCCCGTGGTTTCGCATATCCACAGCCACCACCTGCCGCACATCTGCCAGCCGCTTGGCAACCACACCCCAGTTCCGAGCCGAGCCGTAAAGCCCGTGCGCGACCACCAGCGGCACGCTGTCCGCCGCGCCATGCACCACATAATTCAGCATGAAATCCTCCTGAGAACTCCGGGTCTTCAAATCACACACGGTGCGGCGCGTCCATCAGCCTTGCCAATCCGGGTCCCTCGCCACCAGCTCCACCGTGTTGCCCTCGGGATCCTTCACGAAAACGCCGCGCCAGCCGATCCAGTCGAAAACCTGCACCACCGGCGCCAGCCCGTGGCCTTCATACCAGCCCACCGCCGCGTCCTGCGCGGCAAAGTCGATCGTCAGCGCCAGATGATGCAGTGACGAACCGGCGCCCGTCGCCACAGCTTCCGCACCACGCTCGTGAATGGCGGGCCGTCCCGCATCCTTGTCAAACAGCGCCAGCACGCAGATATGCCCGGCATATCCCGCGCCGATTTTCAGGAAAGCGATACCGTTTTCCGGCGGGCGCAGCACCGGCAACCCGATGATATCGCGGTAGAAGGCGAGCATTGCCTCCAGGTCGGTGCAGCGGATCGCCACCTCGCCCAGATCGTGAACCGCGAAAGGTGGGCTCACCATGCCGCACTGTAGATCGCCAGCGCATCCACCTCCGTCACCGCGCGCGGGTTGTTCACCAGAAGCCGCGTCTGCTTCATCGCATCCGCCGCCATGCGCGGCAGGGCATCCTCTGGAATATCCACATCCCGCAGCCGGGGCGGCAGGCCCAGCCGGGCCGAAAGCGCGCTCAGCTCGTCGATCAGCGCCGCGGCCCGGGCCTGCGCGCCGATCTCTGCAAGCGCGGGGAAGATATGGGGGGCGAGCTCCGCATATTCCGCCCCGCATATCGGCACGTTGAACCGCATCACCTCCGTCAGTACCAGAGCGTTGGAAAGCCCATGCGGAATATGGAAAATCCCGCCAATCGGATAGGCCAGCGCATGCACAGCCGCTACCGGGCTGTTGGCAAAGGCCTGCCCTGCCAGCATGGAGCCCATCAGCATCTCACTCCGCGCCTCCGCATCACTGCCATCGGCCACCGCGCGCTCGATATGCGCCCCCAGCTTGCGCAACGCCTCCACGGCCAGCATCCGGCTCAGCGGGTTGGCATTGGCGCTGCGCGACGTAAACGCCTCGATTGCATGCACCATCGCATCCACGCCCGTTGCCGCCGTCACATCTGCGGGCAAGCCACATGTCAGCTCCGGGTCCAGCACCGCAAGATCTGGCAGGATCAACGGCGATACAACCCCCCGCTTCTCATCCCCTGCAACGGTGATAATGCTCACCGGCGTCACTTCAGAGCCTGTGCCCGCCGTCGTCGGCACCAATACCAATGGCAGGCGCGGCCCACTGGCCTGCCCCACACCCCACGCCGCCTCGATATCCTCGCCCGAGCCCATCAGCAAAGCCGCCAGCTTGGCCACATCCATAGAAGAGCCACCGCCAAACCCCACAACACCTGTCGCGCCCATCGCCCGCCCGGCAGCCACCGCAGCCTCCACTGTGCCAAGCGAAGGGTCTGCCTCCACGGCATCAAAAACCACAACCTCCGCGCGAAAACTGGCCAGGGCGGCTTCCGTCAACCCAAGCCGTGTCAGCCCGCGATCTGTAACGAACAGAATCCGCAGCCCGAGCAAGCCCTCAACCAAAGCACCAAGCTCAGCCGCGCAACCGGCCCCGAACGTCAGCCCCGGCGTCGTATGAAACGCAAAATTTCCCATCAAATACCCTCCCGCAGGCATCAAAAGCCAGATCACAGGGATTGGAAAGGCAAACCATCAAGTCACACATCCGTAATCTGTGTGGAACGTAACAGTCTGAAGAGCGTTCTTGTGGTAAGATGAAGGGGAAAGGCAGGCTATTATGCTCTCAACATTCGTTCTTCTCATCGCTGGATGCGGCCACGATGCCATGACGTGCACGGAAGTGCATCGCATGGAAGTGGAAGCCGCAACACTTGCGGAATGCGAACGTGTGCTGGAAGTGGAGATGGCCGCCTCGCGCGTGGAATTCCCCGTTTTGGAGGGCGTTTGTCTTCCCGAGGGCCTGCTGGCCTGAGCCAGGCGAATCGACTAATTCGCCACACAACCAGAAATTGCACCTGTTTTCCCGCAAACTGTGACATTTGATACATTTCGCACTCAAGTCGATCCGTTAAGGTCTCATTAATGACGAGCGCTGGAGGCTGAGGCACACTCCCGGACCGATTATCCAGTGCTACCCCCGCGATGCGGGCGTCAGAGTAATTTCTGCCGACGCGTATTTGTCGGATCTTTTTGGGGGGTGGACGAGAGGGATATTTTCCCGCGACAACATCTTTGAAGCCCGGAAGGGCCCGATCCGCAAAAGCAGGTCGGGTCCTTTTGATTTGGGGGCCTTGCAGCCTACGCGCAAACACAATACGCCCTTCCTCGACACGTTAACCGGAAGAGTGCAGCCCCATGTCCAGCCCCAAGAAAGTCGTCCTCGCCTATTCCGGCGGCCTCGATACCTCGATCATCCTCAAATGGCTGCAAACGGAATATGGCTGCGAGGTCGTCACCTTCACCGCCGATCTCGGGCAGGGCGAAGAGCTGGAGCCTGCGCGCAAGAAGGCGGAGCTTCTCGGCATCAAACCGGAAAACATCTACATCGAAGATGTTCGCGAGGAGTTCGTCCGCGATTTCGTCTTCCCGATGTTCCGCGCCAATGCCGTCTACGAAGGCCTCTACCTCCTTGGCACGTCCATCGCCCGCCCGCTGATTTCCAAGCGTCTCGTGGAAATCGCGGCGGAAACGGGTGCGGATGCCGTTTCTCACGGGGCCACCGGCAAGGGCAATGATCAGGTGCGGTTCGAGCTTTCGGCCTATGCCCTCAACCCCGATATCAAGGTTATCGCCCCCTGGCGGGAATGGGATCTCACGTCGCGCACCAAACTACTGGAGTTTGCAGAGGCCAACCAGATCCCCATCGCCAAGGATAAACGCGGCGAGGCTCCCTTCTCGGTGGACGCCAACCTTCTCCACACCTCCTCCGAAGGCAAGGTGCTGGAAGATCCGGCAGAGGAAGCGCCCGATTACGTCTATCAGCGCACGGTCCATCCCGAAGACGCACCAGACACGCCGGAGCATATAGAGATTACCTTCGACAAGGGCGATGCCACCGCGATCAACGGCGAGGCGCTCTCTCCCGCCACCCTGCTGACCCGCCTGAATGAACTGGGCGGCAAGCACGGCATCGGCCGCCTCGATCTGGTGGAGGGTCGCTTCGTTGGCATGAAATCCCGCGGCATCTATGAAACGCCGGGCGGCACGATCCTGCTCGAAGCCCATCGCGGCATCGAAAGCATCACGCTTGATCGCGGCGCCGCTCACCTCAAAGACGAGCTGATGCCGCGCTATGCGGAACTCATCTACAACGGCTTCTGGTTCTCCCCTGAACGCGAGATGCTGCAAGCCGCGATTGATAAAAGCCAGGAGCATGTCTCCGGCACAGTCCGCCTCAAGCTCTACAAGGGCCGCGTCAGCACCGTGGGCCGCTGGTCCGATCAGTCGCTCTATTCCGAAGCGCATGTCACGTTCGAAGATGACGCGGGCGCCTACGACCAGGCCGATGCCGCGGGCTTCATCAAGATCAACGCGCTCAGGCTGAAGCTGCTTGCAGCGCGCAACCGCAAGGGCTGAGCGGGCGATGCCCGCCACGGACACACAGCTTCTTGTGATCGCGCCGGGCTCGTCTATCCTCCCGGCATGATCCGTTCCATCGCGCGATTCCTTCTGCTCCTCTCGCTGACCTTCGGCTTCCTTCTGCCGAAGATGGGGGCGGTGTTGGTGGAAATCGTGCCCGGCATCCACACTGCCGTCCTCTGCACCGGGACGGAGCTTGTCATCCTGACGCTCGATGCCAACGGCGATCCGATAGAACTGCCGGAGATTAAGGCGCAGCATTGCACGCTGGCCGATCTCGCCGATCCCGGTACAGGCTTTATCCCCGCATGGCAGGGCCTTGCCCGCAGCTTCCACCACCCCTTCGCGGTGAAACTCCACCCCGCGCCCGGTATGGACACGCTGGCCGCGATCTGGCCGAGCCGCGCCCCGCCTGAAGTGACCTGAGCCCCAAACTCACATCACATCACAGGAATACGAACATGTCTGATACAACCCTATCAGGGCAGCCCCGTGCCACCACGGCCGGCACCGCCTTCTATCGCCTCGTCTGGAAATGGCATTTCCTCGCCTCCCTTTTCGTCCTCCCCTTCATGGCATCGCTCGCCCTCACCGGCGGCATCTACCTCTACAAACCCCAGATCGAGGAGGCGCTCTATGCCGACCGGTTGAACGTCGAGATCGGCGCAGAGGTCCAGCCCATAGAAGCCCAGATCGCTGCCGTCGAAGCCACCGCAGGCATCACACGCCTCCGTGGTATCCTGACAGAGGATGATCCAGCCCGCTCCACCCGCATCGAATTCGACGATGCGAACAAGGCCCGCTCCTACGCGTGGGTAAACCCCTACACCGCCGAAGTGCTGGCCAACACGCCCCGCGATGCGATGGCCATGCAGATGCTCCGCAAATTCCACGGAGAGTTGCTGCTCGGCGATACCGGCACCAAATTCGTGGAGATCGCCGCCCATTGGGCCATCGTCATGTTCATCACCGGTGCCTACCTCTGGTGGCCGCGCGGCCAGCGCAGCCTTGCCAGGGCCGTCTCCCTGCCTTCGGGCAAGGGCCGGGCATGGTGGCGTGAAACCCACATGTTCACAGGCTTTCTCGCCACAATACTCATCGTGCCCATCCTCATCACCGGCCTGCCATGGACGGATGTCTGGGGCGGCGGCCTCTCCTTCGTGCAGGAGAAAACGGGCACGGCATCCAAGTCGCTGCGCTTCGGCGGCGACGTGCCAAACTCCACCGCGTCCGAAGGCACCACCATCCCCTACGCCCAGGTCTTCGCCATCGCCAAGGCCGAAGGCCTCGCAGCACCCTACGAGATGCGCCCGCCAAAGAATAATGAAGCCGCCTTCTGGGCCCGCTCGGCCAGCACCAACCGCTACGATCAAACGGAACTGATCATCGATCAGTACACCGGCGAAGTGCTGAAACGCCAAGGTTTCGCGGCCAATCCCGGCGTCGCACAGGCCGTCTCTCTCGGCATCTCCTTCCATCAGGGCGAACTCTACGGCTGGCTCAACATCGCGCAAAATACACTTGCCGCGATCCTTGGCGTCATCCTCTCGGTCTCCGGCTTCGTCGCATGGTGGATGCGCCGCCCGGCAGGCAGTCTCGGCGTTCCGGCAGCCCCGGAAGCGGCCCTCGGCACGGGCATGATCATACTGGTCATAGCCCTCGCCATCCTCCTGCCGCTCATGGGTGCCACGCTCATCGCGGCCCTTGCGCTCGATTGGCTGGTCTTCAAACGGCTCGGCTGGTTCCAACCCGCCAGAACAGCCTGATCACCCGCGCCCGGCCCACACCCAAGGGCCGGGCGCATTTCATATTTCTGTCATAGAAAGTGCATACGCTCCGCTTGAAAATTCCACGAGCGAAAGGGCACCACCCGCGTGATCTGGAAATACGGCATCCCCGCCGCCGCACTTCTCATGATCTTCATGGGCGGCTGGCTGGCAAAAACCTCCATCATGTTCTGGTCCGGCGCGAAGCGCACAAATGGCAAGGTCATCTCAGTCCGCAAAGACGAAGATGCGGATAGCGTCAGCTACACCCCCACAATCGCCTACCGCGATAATGCGGGAAAGCTGCACGAAGCCACAACGGATCTGGCCTCCGGCAGCTACAACTACACAATCGGCTCGGAAGTACGGATCGCCTACAATCACGCCGTAAGCCCGCAAATCCGCATCGGCAGCGTGGCAGTCTCCGTCTCCTTCGGCACGATCTTCTTTTTCTGCGGGCTCTTCATGCTCGGCGCAGCGCTCCACCATTTCTGGGAGATACCCGTTTGCCCGCCCGGCGGCCCGGCAGACAGGCTCCTGAATTGCGCCAAACCCGGCGCATGGGATGCGCCCGATTGGCTCCGCATCGCATCGGCCATCCCCGTTTCCGCTTTCCTGTTCTGGATAACGCTCTGGCTCGGCCCTATCTGGCTTTTCCAGAAGCTCCGCTTTCTGGCCAATGCAAACCGCGCCATTGCAACCATCAGCGCTGTTTCCACCAGCCGCAATGGCGATGGCACCACATACCACCCGGTGATCAGCTTCGAGGATGCGGAACGCCAGAAACACACCCTGACGCAAAAATATTTCGACAGGGAGAAACCCTACACAGTCGGCGAAACCTTCCCGATCATCTATAATCTCAGCGATCCGGAGCCGGTACAGCGCCCAACGCCGCTTTACTTTTTCCCAGGAACGATTTTCAGCACGCTCCTCGCGCTCTTCTTCGGGCTGATGACCATCGGTCTGATCTACCAGATGATGTTCGGCATACCCTTGGATCTAACGTGGATCAGGCGCTCGTTTCAGTAGCCCTCAGCCGAAATACGCATCACCCCGCAGATATCCCGCAAGCCGCCCGGCCATGGCCCAGTCCTCCGCCGCAGCCTCGCCGCCGATCATCACCACGGCATCTCCCGGCAGCTTCAGCGGATCCAAAACATCGCGCACAGCCCGCCGCGCCGCATCCCAGCCCGCACGCGGCTCCGCCCCGGCACTGGCAATCGGCACTGCCGCCACCTCTGCCAGTTCACCGCGAAACGCCTCCGGCACTTCGCCCGAAGGCGCGAACGCCATCAGGTCCACATCGATCAGAGTTCCCAGTTTCTCGCGCAACGGCTCCGCCATCTCCAGCCGCCGCCGCAAGCGCAACCCCAGCCCATCGCAGGTGAACAGAAAGCCCACCACATCCCGGCCCGTGCCACGCAGAATCGAGGCATATTGCGGATAGGCAAGGCCCAGTTCCTTCGCACGGCGCATCCGCATCCGCACAATCTCCAAAGGCACGGTCTTCTGCATCAGCGCCTGCCGGGAACGTTTCCAGCAATAGCGCCGCCAGCCCGCGCCCGGCTCCAACGATGGTCCCTTGTTGTGCCCTATTCCACTCATCGGCCCGCTCCTCTAGACTTCTTCCGTATTCAATCCGGAAATCCTATGCCCGTCACCCCCAAGAAGCTCGCTGCCGTCGAAATCACTGCAGAAAACCTGCGCAGCTTTCTCCAGCTCAAGGTCTCGCCAGAGCAGGAAGCCGCCCGTCTTGTCGGCTCTGTCGCCGTTACCATCGCGCAGTATCATTACGAGCCGGGTGCGTGGATGCGCGGCCTCGTGGCGGGCGACGTGCCCGTGGGCCACATAGCGATGGTCGATCTCGAGGCGCCCGGAGCGAACAAGGAAGAGGGGGATCCTGACGATACCGCGTATCTCTGGCGTCTCTTGATCGACGCCGGGCATCAGGGGAAAGGCTACGGTGCGGCCGCACTCGGCATTGCGTTCGATCAGGCCGCCAGATGGGGCAGATCCAGAGTGACATTGGGGGCTGCCATCCACAAACTTTCAGCGCGGGAGTTCTACCTCCGGCACGGTTTCCAGCCGACGGGCCGGATCGTGGATGAGGAGGAGGAACTCATGGCAGATGTCGGCGCTTCGGCTGCGAATACCTGAGCAAACAAGTCACATTACCAAACCCGTACCAAAACCATACCAAACCCAGCTTTCAATTCGCTCCGCTCTCTCACTCCAAAGCCGCCGCCGCGATGCTGGCAAAAACACCGTCCAGCTCCACTGCAATCTCCCCCAGCCGTGCGCCGCCTTCCTCCATGTAAGGCGCGTAGACAAGGGAGGGCGTCTTGTAGCTCAGCGTCCCAGTTCCATCAGCGTTTTCAGTTATATACACCCGGATCGGCGCCTCGATCATCGCGGCAACCGAAAGCCCCAGAACCTCAACCGCATACCGGTTGTTGAAAACACCAATCACCCGGTTCCCCGGGATGGTAATCCCCCGCGAAGCCGCCGCCTTCGTCGGGCCCGCCTGTGTTACCACCCCCATCTTGTTGGCGCGAATAGCCTTCAGAGTAGCCGCCACAAGATCATCATAACCCTTTGAAGACGCTTGTACTTCCCAACCATCCCGCGGCTCCAACGGTCCGGCAAAAATCGTTCCCGCCGCCAGAAACCACACCAAAACTGCCAACCGTATCATCGCATTTCCCTCCACAAATTCCTGCCCAAACCGCTACCACAGGCCACTCAACGCCATGCTGACAACTCCGTGAACCGCCCCGCAAACGCTTGAAACAAGGCTTAAACCGCGCAAATTGAGCCCAAATCAACCGAAAGGCTGCCAAAAAATGCGGATACTCCTCACCCTCTTCCTCCTCGTCGCCCCAATGGCCCAGGCCCAGAACCTGCAAACCACCGTTGTGGCAGGCGGGTGCTTCTGGTGCGTGGAAAGCGATTTTGATCGTGTAGAGGGGGTTCTCGAAACCATCTCAGGCTATGCAGGGGGCACTGTCGAGAATCCCGATTACAAGCAGGTTGTGCGCGGCGGAACCGGCCATGCAGAGGTGGTTCAGATTACGTATGATGCTGATATCATTAGCTATGATCAGCTTCTCCACATCTTCTGGCGCACCGTCGATCCCACCGATGCCGGCGGCCAGTTCTGCGATCGCGGCGACAGCTACCGCACCGAAGTCTTCGTGACCTCCGATGCAGAACAAGCCGCCGCCGAAGCCTCCAAAACCCTCGCGGAGGCCGATCTTGGCCAGCCAATCGTGACCGAGATTTCAACGCTTGATGCATTCTACCCGGCAGAAAACTACCATCAGGATTTCTACAAAAAGAGCCCGCTCCGCTACAAAACATACCGCAAGGGCTGCGGCAGAGATAAACGCGTTAAAGCTGTGTGGGGCGATAAGGCCGCGTTAACGCATTGATGCGTAAAGTTTAAATCATACCTACCACCGCGAGCCCAAGCCCTGCAAAAGCACCCATTCCGATCAGCCAAACAATCGGAATGGGCCTTGCTAGAGCGAGCACGACAAAGCCCGCAAAGAGCAAGATCTTGGGCCATGCTGCCGCATCAAGACCAAGCGGAAAAAACGCAGCCTCACCAAGATAGACGGTAAGGTTAAAAATAACCCCAACTACAGCCGCCGAAACACCTGCCAAAGCCCGACGGATCCAGCGTACCCGCTGCACCGCCTCCACATAAGGGGCGACAGCGAGGATCAGCATGAAACTCGGCGCAAAGGTATAAAAACAAGCTAGCAAAGCCGTCAAAACGCCCTGCCCAGTGCCAAAACCGGCGAAGAAACCAGCATACACATTCACCAGAATAAGCGGCCCAGGCGTCGCCTCGGCAATAGCCAACCCGTTCAGCATTTGCGCAGCCGTCAGCCACCCATAGGTCTCAACCGCCCGATCTGCGACATAGGGCAAAAGCGCATAGGCCCCCCCGAACGAAACGAGTGCAGCGGAGGTAAAGAGCGCTGCCACTCCGTCAAACGGATCTGTGCCAAAAGTCAGACGTACGCCTATGTAAACAAGGAAAATCAGGCCCAGAAAACCGCCAATGATCCGCGTCAGATAGCCAAAGGAAATCTGCGCTCCGGCATCGGCAGGTATCTCCTCACCTCCCGGCAGCAACAAACCCGCCACAGCCGCAAGCGCCACGATCAGCGGAAAGGGTAGCCCCAAAGCCCAGAGGCCGAGAAAGGCCCCCAGAGCCAGCGCCCATTGCAAAGGCCCTTTCAGCGCCCGTCCTGCAACGCTTCGCAAAGCCCTTAAAACAAGGACCAGCACGGCAGGTTGTATCCCATAGAAGACAGCCGCCACCAGCGGCACACCTCCAAATCGCGCCGCAATCCAAGCCAGCAACACCATCAGCGCCGCCCCCGGCAGAATGAACGCAAGCCCTGCCGTCAACCCGCCACGTACGCCGTGCAAGCGCCAGCCGAGCCATGTCGCCAATTGCTGCGCCTCGGGGCCCGGCAGCAGCATCGCCACATTCAACCCGCGTTGAAACCCCTCAGGCGAAATCCAGCCTCGCCTCGCGACGATCTCTTCCTGCATCAGCGCAATCTGCCCCGCAGGCCCCCCAAAGGAGAGAAGCCCGATCTTCACATAAAGAGGCACGGCCTGCCTCAGTTCCGGCTTCTCACCCATCCGCCTGCTCCCCAAAGGCCATCGTGTCGGCACCCGCCGCGCGTAAAGCAGCGAACCCGCCAACCACATAAGCCGCGTCCCGCCCTGCAACGCGCGCCAACGCACACCCGAACTGGCTTACCTCATGTCCGTGAACACAATAAAACACCAGAAAGCCGGATAGTTGCAGAACCGGATGTGCGAAGCTCAGCTTCATCGGTTCAACATAAATTGCCCCGCGCAGCATCAGCCCAGACGCCTCCGCAGCAGGCCGTTTTCGTATATCAATCAGCGTGAAGATGCCGGGTTTTCGCTGCGCAATCTTCTCGGCAGAAATAGAAGGGATATGTGCTTTACCCATAGTCTGGCGCTCCCTGAAGCAGTAGGGTCACGCGATGCTTGGGCCAATGCCGAAGTCCGGGGGATCGCACGCCCCGCAGCCAAGAGATATGCGAACGCCCGTAGTCGCGCAAACACTTTTGCGCATGCCCGAAAGGCCCACAACATGCTTACGATCGATCACTTCGTCTTCGGCGCATCGGATCTCGCCACCGGCCGAAAATGGATGGAAGACGCCTTAGGCCTGCCGCCTGTAGGTGCTGGCAAGCACACACGGATGAGTACGCATAATGCTCTCTGGCGGTTGGGCACCGCCTATCTGGAAGTGATTGCAGCAGATCCGAATGCCGCGGAACCAGCACATCCGCGCTGGTACGGCCTGGATGATGCTGCCACGAAAGCACGCATTTCAGAAGCACCAAAACTGCTCACATGGGTTGTCGCCACTCCCGATATAGAGGCCACGCGCACCACTAGCCCAATAGATCCGGGCCCTGCCCTGCAGTTCTCACGAGATGATCTCCACTGGCAGCTCACCGTGCCTGCCACCGGCACCCCGCATCACGGCGGTGCCTTCCCTGCGCTGATACACTGGCCGGAGGGTGTGAAGTCACCCGCCAAAACACTTGAGGATCAGGGGCTTGCTATCGCAGAGTTCAGAGTCTTCGGAACGGATATCCTGAAGGCCGCGCTTGCAGATCTCGGCGCACTTCCGCTGGCCTCGGCTTTCGAGCAGGCCGATCATCCAGCACTCAGCCTCACAGTCAATAGTCCTGAGACAGGAACCGTGCACCTTGCCTGATCAGCGAAACGCATCGGCATTGTTGTCGATGATGATCCGCAAGGCGTAGATCGCTATGATCAGCACCAAAGGTGCCAGATCCAATCCACCCATCGGCGGCAGAATGCGCCTGATGGGTGCATAGAGCGGCTCCAGCAGACGCTGCAGGCCAGACCAGATTTGATACACAAGCGGCTGGCGCAGATTCAGCACATCAAATTGAACGAGCCAACTCATGATCACCTGCGCAAGCACGAAGAACCACACAACATCCAAGATCAGCAGCAGTATCTCTATCAGCGAACCCAAAGCGCTCTCCCATCATTCATTCCGCGAGAGGTAATCGCCAAGCCACCGTACGGCAAGCCCCTCCATGAACAATCCAACGATATGGTTGACGCAACGCCCACCTTGCCTCATCCCACGCGCCACGTCAGCAAGGGCGCGAAGAGGAAAGTCCAATGTATCCAATCATCCGAACAGCGCTGGAAGTTCGCTCTGCCCGCAAGCTGCCAAAGCTGCCCATTGACGGCATCCACATCTCGCAGCACACCTGCCTGCCCTGGGATATCGACGCCTTTATAGAGCTCAACAATGGCCGTACGCTCACGCTGCTGGATATCGGGCGCACAGGCCTGGCCATCCGCACCGGCCTCATCAGAGCATTGCGCAAGAACGGCTGGGGCCTCACCATGGCAGGCGTTTCGGTGCGCTACCGGCGCCGCATCCGCCCCTTTGATCGCTTTGAGGTGCGCTCTCAGGCGCTGGGCCGCGACACCCGCTTCTTCTACCTCCACCAGACGATCTGGAAAAAGGGAGAGCCCGCCTGTTCTGCCCTCTATCGCTCCGCAGTGGTCAACAAGGCAGGCATGGTGCCCGTCTCAGAAGTTCTCGATGCCATAGGCCAGCCGAACTGGAACCCTGATTTGCCGAATTGGGTGCAAAACTGGATCGAAGCCGAAAATACCCGTCCCTGGCCACCTGAACATACGGCTCCGAAGGGGCTCACGTCTCTGCCCGCACCAGAATAGACTTGCCGCGGCACGCGGCACATTGAGGTTCGAAGAAAAGCAGCCTTTCCATTCCGGCCGAGCAGCCCTAAAGGCAAAGCATGGCTCCGGTTTCAAAGAACCTGCAAGGTGCCGCCTTCATGATGCTCTCCATGGCAGGCTTCGCACTCAATGATGCACTGATAAAGGCGCTGGCGGCTGACTTCGGCCTCTTTGCAAGCGTTTTTTGGCGCGGTCTTGCGGCAACAATTCTCCTTGGCGTTCTCACATGCCGGCAGGGCTCGCACAAGTGGCGGCCCAAGGGGAGCGATAGGCGTGCCGTTTTCCTCCGAGGCGGGGCAGAGGTGGTCACCACCTTTCTCTTCCTCACGGCCCTTCTCAACATGCCGCTCGCCGATGCCACGGCCATTCTTCAGTCCACGCCTCTTGTCGTCACACTCGCGGCAGCGGTCTTTCTTGGCGAGCCTACGGGCTGGCGGCGCTACTTGGCGGCGGCGATCGGCTTTGCTGGTGTTCTCCTTATCATCCGTCCGGGTGGCGATGCCTTTACGGCTTACGCCCTTCTCGCAGTCGCCGCAGTTTTCGGCATCACGCTCCGCGATCTAGCCACCCGCACACTCTCTGCAACAGCCCCCACCCTCCCCATCGCCTTCTTCACGGCAGCACTTATCACAGGAGCCGGGGCGATCGCGATGGTTTCAACCGAAGCAAAACTGCCTGACCCGTCCACGGCGCTCGGCCTGACTGCCGCAGCCCTTGCCCTTATGGTCGGCTATATTTTCGGGATCAGTGCTATGCGCGCAGGCGATGTCGGCTTCATTGCACCTTTCCGCTATTCCATCCTTATCTGGGCGCTCGCTTTGGGTTATATTTTCTTCGACGAACGTCCCGACGCTCTGACAATGATCGGTTCGGCCGTCGTAGTCGGCACGGGCATCTTCACCTTCGCCCGCGAACGCGCACAGGAAAGAATCAGGCATGATCCTCAAGGAAGCTCTCGCCCGATATCCCGGCGCTGAAACCTTTACGTTCGGCGACAACAAGGCCCTCTGCGAAGATCTTCTCGCCCGCGTACGCGAGGGCCAGAAAACGGCTACCTGCGGAGCACTTCATGATTTTCAGAAAGGCGGCGAAGCACTGCCCGTCATAGGTCGGCAGGATATCTCTCTCACATGGGAAGGACAGCCGGCGCTCGTGATCGAAACAGTGGAAGTTACTGTCCGCCGCTTCTGCGATGTGGACGAAAGCTTCGCGCTTGCGGAAGGGGAAAACGACAGTCTTGCCGGCTGGCGCGCAGATCACGAAGCCTATTTCAGACGCAACGGCTACTTCCGCCCGGAAATGGAGCTCGTCTGCGAGCGGTTCCGTCTGATTGAGGACTTCAGCCAAATCTAAATGTCAGACATTTAATCTTCGCCAGAATCACTAAGCCGCGTTAACCTCTCCCTATAATTGCGCGCCTATCAAAACAGCGCATCCAAGGGAGGAAATACAATGCCCAAAGACGAATGCTGCGGCCCCGGCTACGCATCCCCTCAGGAAGCCATGCAAGCAGACCGTGAAAAACTGCTCTACACCGTCGCCCTCTATGTCGGCACGGGCGTCGAGAAACCGGATTACCTCGCAACCGTCGATGTGGACCCCGAAAGCCCCACCTATTCCAGCGTGATCGCCCGAACGGAAATGCCCCAGATAGGCGACGAGTTGCATCACTCTGGCTGGAACGCCTGTTCCTCATGCCATGAGGATAGTTCGATGGCGCGGCAATATCTGCTGATGCCCGGCGTGCGCAGCTCAAACATAAACGTGATCGACACCACGGATGCGAAAGCCCCCAAACTTCACACAGTAATCAAGGGCGATGACATCAAGGCCAAAACCAACTTGTCCGGCCCGCACACTGTGCACTGTCTCAAATCGGATATCATCATCTCGATGCTCGGCGATGCCGACGGTAACGGGCCAGGCGGCTTTCTGCATCTCGACAAGGACTTCAACATCGTTGGACGTTGGGAAAACGACATTTCCGGCATGAACTACAACTACGATTTCTGGTACCAACCTCGCCACAACATGATGGTCAGTTCTGAATGGGCCGCGCCCAACACCTTCATGCCCGGTTTCGATCTGGAGGATGTGGGGGCGGGAAAGTATGGCCAAAGCATCCATTTCTGGGATTTTGAGGCCAAAAAAATTGTCAAAAGCATCGATATGGGCGCGGAAGGCATGATCCCGCTGGAAGTGCGCGGCCTGCATGATCCGGCCTCTCACGAGGGCTTCTTCGCCGCTACGCTCTCCTCCAATGTGTTTCGCTGGTGGAAAGATGGCGACGATTTCCAGATTGAGAAGGTGATTGATATTCCCACTATCGATGTCGAGGGCTTCCCCGTGCCCATGCCGTCGCTGATCACCGATATCCTGATCTCGATGGATGATCGCTTCCTTTATTTCGCCAACTGGCTCCATGGCGATCTTCGCCAGTACGACATCACGGACAGGGCCAACCCCAAGCTTACAGGCCAGGTCTGGCTCGGCGGCCTTCTCGGAAAGGCGCCGGAAGTAAACGGCGTCGCCGTGCAGGGTGCGCCGCAGATGATTCAACTCAGCCTTGATGGCAAGCGTCTTTACGCCACCACCTCCCTTTTCTCCTCATGGGATAATCAGTTCTACCCCGACATGAAGGACAAGGGTGCGCAGATGTTCATGATCGATTGCGATACGGAAAAGGGCGGCATGTCCATCAATCCGGATTTCATTGTGGATTTCGGAAAGGAGCCGAACGGCCCCTCCCGCTGCCACGAAATGCGCTATCCGGGCGGTGATGTGACCTCCGATATCTGGCTATAGCACATGTGCGGATGTTGCGCAGCAGAGCTAGCCAAAACCGTTGGTGAGGGCCAGATAAAGCCCCGCCTCTGGCGCTGGCTACGTTTCTGGCGCCAATGAGCCAGCCGAAACACAAGGTCATCCTGCAAAACCGCGGGGTGACACTCCATGTCGGGGAAAGTGAAACAATATACGATGTGGCAGAAGCCGAGGGCACGCAGCTTCCCATCGCATGCCGCTATGGGGGCTGCATCACCTGTGCTGCACGCCTCCTCTCTGGGAAGGTCCGCCAGCCGAAGGGCACGGCGCTCAACCGCCGCCAGTCACAGGCAGGCTACATTCTGCTTTGCGTTGCCCATCCGAAGGAGGATTGTGTGGTGGAGGTTGGCGTAGAAAGCCATACAGACCTTTACCAGAACCCGTTCAGTGTGAAGCGTTAGCGCCGGTACACCAGCACTGGCGCACGCCCGATCGGTATGGGGCCGAGTTTCGCAAGTCCGCCTTCGAACCGCAGCGGCAAATCCAACGTGCTCGTTTCCCCTGTCACCTGTGCCACCAATGAAAGCCCACGTTCCAAAGTGTTAGAAAGATCCGCGCTGATAAAACCACCCGCCACCGCGATATCCAGCATATCTGGCCAGTTCCGCGCCACTAGGTTCAGCTCACCTTCCGGGCGGCCCAGCCTGTCGATTTCCAGCTGACCTTTCATCCGCATTTGCAATTCGCCCCATGTCACACTGAGGTTCTGGATGTTCAGCGCTGTCAGCGCAGGCGTAGCGCCCTCTACCGCGTGCCGATCCCAGGGCGCGTCGTAAACGGGCGTCATCCGCAGAAATATCGGCGTCACCGTCGCGGGCAGCAACCCCGCCGGATCAATCGCGCGCTTCAAAGGATCCGGCAACCGGAAATCTGCTGCGTCCAGCGCCACTTCATATCCGAAATCGGGTGCGGTATCCGGCGGGCTCCGCCGCACCGAAAGTTGCCCTTCACTGATCGCCGATGCCCAGCCGGCACTGCTCGTGATCCCAAGCCCCCTGATCTCCAGGATAGCCTCGCTCAGCCCGAGATCTGTGCTCGCCTCCAGATGTACGCTCGCCGCCAATCGCTCGCTTATCACGTTCATCTTCTCTTCAGGCGTTGCCACGGCCTGTTCTGGCGGGAAGATCGCAATCACCTTGTTGGGCTGATAGCTAAGTGCCAGGATCTGGAAGCGGGGCGCACTCCACGCCCAACCAGTTGCAGGGTCAACCAGATCCAACGCCGTAAACATGCTGTCAAACCTGTTTGGAAAGCCCGTGACAGTCAGGTCCTCGTATTCCGCCACCCAGCCCGCACTCTGCTGCTGGACAAACCAGCTCTCCAACCCTGTCTTCTTGGCGGTGGAGCCCACGAACCAGTAGCCGCCCCAGCCAAGCGCCAGAAGTATCGTCAGGAAGAAAAGGCTACGCATGGCGGCTCCGTAGGGCTTGGGTTTAGGTCGCCCGCACGATATGGGTTCAGGCGCGGAATGAAAGGGCATTCATGGATATTGAGGACGGCTTCTGGGTTTTCGCCTATGGCTCTCTGATCTGGAACCCCGGCTTCGAAGCTGAGGAACAGGTGCTTGCCACCCTTTCGGGATATCGCCGCGCCTTTTGCATGGCATCCATCGTTTATCGCGGCACGCCGGAAGATCCGGGCCTCGTTCTGGCTCTTGACAAGCAGGGGCAGGCCACATGCGAGGGATTGGCCTATAAGGTACGGGCGGAGATCGCCGCAGATGTTCTCACCTATCTGCGCGACAGGGAACTCGTCTCATCCGCTTATGTCGAAGCCGTGGAGCACCTTGATCTAGCCGATGGCAGGCAGGTTCCGGCACTCTGCTATGTGATGGATCCCACTCATGATCAGTATCGCGGCACGCTCACCCGCGAACAGCAAGCTCTCATCATCGCCCGTGCAGCAGGCCCGGCCGGAACCAACAAGGATTATCTGATAAACACCGTTCAAAGCCTCTCAAGGCTCGGCCTGAAAGACGAAGAACTCAGTTGGCTCGCCGATCAGGTCGGTCGCAGCACCTGAGTTCTCAGCCCTGAGGCTCTGCCCAATTGCCGCGCAGATGGCGGTTCACGATGTCGTACCAGCGCCCATCATCACTCATCTCATCCAGCGCAGTATTCAACCGCGCAATCAGCGCCTCTGCCGACGGATTGGCGCGCGGCGCCAGAACGCGAAGCTTGTTTATCTGCGTCAGGCTTTCCAGCACGATGATCGGGTTCGCTATCTCCACACGATCCACCAGCGCGCGCGTGACAGCAGCATCCATCGAGGCAATGTCTACCCGACCCTCGTCCAACGCTTGTAGGCATTCCGTTGGGCTTGCCGCCTGAACCAGTTCCACACCGTCCGGCAACAGCCCGAATCCTTCGAGATCGTGCAGGGGATAGCCTTCGGGGCGGCAAAACCGTGTATTCATAAGCCCACCGGGCAGAATTACGGTTGCCCATTCAGAATCTGCGCGGGCATAAAACTCAGTCACAAATTCGTAGAACCCGTTCGAGGCGATGTATGTACCGCAAATTTCCTGCATTTCGACACCCAGATCAGAAGCAGAGCAGTCTGGATACGTCCAAGGCGCGGCAAGCGCCCATCCGCCCCGTGGAGCAATCAAATCCAGATGTGCGGCACGATCATTCACAAAGGCAAATTCGTGCGGGCCATCACCAGAAATCGCCAGAGCCACTTCCAAAAGCTCGATAATCATACCCCCACCCGGCAGGTCCTGCCCCGCAAAGGGTGCAAATGGCCCACCTGTAAGAATATGCAACGAAGACTCACTGCTCATTGCTTTCTCAGCCATCTCGGGCTTTTCAGTCATCGGCTCTGGTATTGCGTCCGGTCCGGCCTTCACCATTACGGCCTCAGCCATCTCGTCCTTGTCCATCACACCACCGGGCATGGCGATCAGCACTGCGTCGCCCTCGCAAGGCAGCATAAGCCGCTGGCCATCCTCAATAATATCCGGATCCGGCCCGATCAGCACAAGATTTGCACGGTAGATCATGTCCGCCCGCCCACGAACTCCGTAATAACGCTGAGCGATATCACCCAATGTGTCGCCCTCCGCCACCACATGCACAGGGCAAGCGCCTTCAGCCGCGTGAGCAGGCTCGTTTAGAAACAATGAAATAATAAGGGCTGCAAAAGCCCAAAGCACGCGCATCGCAGCCTCCTGTCTTCAAACAGACGGCTTAACCTACTCGCTCTTCACATGAGGTTAATGCGATGAAGTTGATGCCGTTTCCGGCCCAAGGCGAGAGACTTTCAAGGTGCTGCCTTCAGCCGCCGCCACCTGCACCATGGCACCGGCCTTCAATCCTAATGCATCAGGATCAGCCGCAGCCCTCCAATGCACACCGTCAATTTCCACAGTGCCACGCCCATGCGCAAATGAGATCACCGTACCCTGCCGCCCAATCATCTGAGCCGTTCGGTTGTTCAACCCGTGTGCCACATCATCATCCTGCAAGCGGTGGCGCAGCCCCTGGAAGGCAAAAGTAAGCGCCACGGATATAGTGGCAAACAGCGCCACCTGAACCGTTCCGGGCATCGTCGGCATGAAAACGAGCAGAACAGACATTACGAGCGCGGCCAAAGCCGGGCCAATCAGGAAAAACGCCAGAGAAATCATCTCCAACGCTCCCAGCATCAGCGCGAAGGCCACCCACCACCAAGGCGAGATCCCTTCCAGAATTGCAAACGCATTCATCGCCTATCCTCCCGCTTTGGCCGCCTTGGCCAATTCGCTGATCCCCTGAATGGAGCCTATCACTGAAGCAGCCTCCAGAGGGATCATGATTGTCTTGGAACTTGGCGAGGAAGCCACGTTCTGCAGCGCCTCAGTGTATTTCTGTGCCACGAAGTAGTTGATCGCCTGCACATCCCCTGCCGCAATCGCCTCGGAAACCATACGCGTCGCCTCGGCTTCCGCCTTCGCGGCACGTTCACGCGCTTCGGCGTCAAGAAAGGCAGCCTCACGCCGCCCTTCGGCCTCGCGGATCTGTGCCTCGCGCTCCCCTTCCGCTTTCAGGATAGCGGATTGTTTCTGACCTTCGGCAGTCAAAATCTCCGCACGCCGGTCACGCTCGGCCTTCATCTGGCGGCCCATCGCCTCGGTTATATCCACTGGTGGCGCAAGATCCTTGATCTCCACGCGTGTCACCTTCACGCCCCATGGGTTGGAGGCCTGATCAATCACCGTCAGCAGCTTGGAGTTGATGACATCGCGGTTCGAAAGACTTTCATCAAGATCCATCGAACCGATCACCGCACGAATGTTTGTCTGTGAGAGGTTTGTCAAAGCCCGCTCCAGATTGCGCACCTCGTAGGCAGCAGAGGCTGCATCCACCACCTGATAGAACGCCACCGCATCCGCCACGACCATTGCGTTATCCCGCGTGATCACTTCCTGGCTGTCAATGTCCAGCACCGTTTCCATCATGTTGATCCGCGCGCCCACCTTGTCAATCAGCGGGACAAGGAAATTCAGGCCGGGCTTCAGGGTGCGCGTGTAGCGCCCAAAACGTTCAACCGTCCAATCCTCACCTTGCGGCACGGATTTGACCATCATGTACAAAAGCACGATCGCAAAGATCAGAATGGCGATCGCCGGAGCAAAAAAAGCATCGAGCATAGGGGGCTACCTCACATTTTCGTTAACTGCTATATGGCCGCAAGTGCAATCTGTTGCAATATCCACGCTCTCAAACTTGCGCCGCAATCTGGTGCAATTGAGTGTTGGAAAGCGCCACAAGCCCAAGTAACGTGGCCAAAAATACAATAATAGAGCGTCTGAGGATCGAGAGCCGCCATGCTTATGGACCGCGAACAAGAGCCGCAATTTTCCCAGCCGATACGCCAGATCCTCATCATGGTCATCATTTTGGGCCTCGTGGCGGCGGGCAGTTTCTTCGCTTATGCCTCCGTCGCACCCATTTTTCTGGCCTCGCCGTATCTCAATGGAGTGATCCTTGCCGTCTTCGGAGTGGGCGTACTGGCCTGCTTCTGGCAGGTGCTTACGCTCACGTCAGCCGTAAACTGGATCGAAGGCTTCGCTCTTGATCGCCCGGGCCATGAGTTTTCCGCTTCGCCACGCCTCCTCGCTTCTCTCGCGGCGCTTCTCCGCGACAACGAGGCGCGCCGCTCCCTTACGTCCACGTCGACCCGTTCAATTCTCGACTCGGTAGGCACCCGTCTTGATGAAGCACGCGACATCACGCGCTACATCATCAATCTCCTTATCTTCCTCGGCCTCCTCGGCACATTCTACGGGCTCGCAATCACTGTACCGGGCGTGGTCGATACCATTCGCTCCCTTGCCCCTCAGGAAGGCTCGGATTCCCTAGAAGTGTTCGACAATCTGATGACAGGGCTGGAAACGCAACTCGGCGGCATGGGCACAGCCTTCGGTTCCTCTCTCCTCGGCCTCGCAGGCTCATTGGTGGTGGGCCTTCTGGAGCTTTTCGCTGGCCACGGCCAGAACCGATTCTATTCAGAGCTGGAGGAGTGGCTTTCGTCCATTACCAAGGTTTCGCTCTTTACCGGCGAAGATGATACTATCTCCAACGGGCGTGGCACCGACCAGACAGCGGGCAATCTGGCCAGTTTCCAGGCCATGCTGGTCCAATCAGAGCAGTCGCGAATTGAAAGCGACGCAAAGATGTCCCGCCTCACCGATGCGGTGATGGCCCTTGCGCAGCAGTTGAACGAGGCTCCGCGTGGAGGCGGTAGTATGGGAGATGGCGCAGCGCTGGAACGTGTGGCCGCTGGTCAGGAAAGAATTGCCAACCTTCTCGAAGCTCAGGGCGAAGAAGGCGGCGCGCTCGATCCCGACAGCCGGATGCGCCTGCGCAATATTGACACCCAGATGCTGCGCATTCTCGAAGAAATGGCCGCGGGCAGGCAGGACAGCGTGGCGGAACTTCGGCAGGATATCTCTGCCCTGACGGACGCAATCCGCGCCGCGTTGCGAGGCTAGGCCATGGCGCTTACCAGACGCAGCGGCAAGAGATTCGAGGCCAATATCTGGCCTGGCTTCGTCGATGCAATGACAGCCCTGTTGCTCGTCTTGATGTTCGTCCTCTCGATCTTCATGATCGTGCAGTTCGTCCTCCGCGATCGCATCGTCGTACAGGAAAACGAACTGGACAATCTCTCCGGCCAAGTTGCCAGCCTCGCCGAAGCCCTCGGGCTGGAACAACAACAGAACGACAGGCTCACAACAGACCTCGGCGAACTCAATTCCCAACTCTCCGATGCCGAAGCGCAGGCAGCGGCGCAGGCCGCTCTCATCGCCTCACTTTCCGATGAAAGGGACGCCGATCAGGCCCGTATCGCGAGCTTCGAGGAGCAGGTGGCAAGTCTCCTCGCCCAGAACACCGATCTTGCAGCCTCCGTCGCGGATACCGAAAACCAGCTAACTGAGAGCGTCAGCCGCGCCGAAGCGCTCGATCTCGCCCTCGCCCAAGCCCGCTCTGAAATCGACGAGAGTACAGAGAACGCACGCCTCGCAGCGGCCCGCGCCGATGCTCTGGAAGCGCTCGTGGCAGATCTCGAAAGCGAAGTCTCGGAGGCCAAAACCCAGCTGACAGAGGCTGAGCAGACCCGCCTCGTCGAAGCCGCAGCGGCGGAGGCTCTCCGCGAACGCCTCGCCAACTCAACAGAAGAGCTCACCACTATGACGCTTCGGCTGGAAGAAGAGCGCAAATATGCTGAGGAGACACTTACTCTCCTGGCCGCAGTGGAAACAGCGCGGCGCGAACTGGAAGCAGAAAAGAACGCAGAGGCCGTCGCCCGCGCCGAAGCCTTGAGTTCTGCCGACCAGCGCGAAGCGCTTCTGGCACAAGCCAACGAACTTCTGGCCGACGAACGTGCGCTTTCGGCCGAAAGCCAGCGCCAAGTGGCCCTCCTCAACCAACAGACAACAGAACTCAACAAACAGCTCAGCGTGCTCCAGGCACTTCTTGATGAGGCCAACGCAAACGATGCAGCAGCTCAGGTTCAGATCGATGCGCTCGGCTCCAACCTCAACACAGCCCTCGCCCGCGTCGCCTCAGAAGAACGCCGCCGCGCAGCCCTTGAAGAGGCCGAACGTAAACGCCTTGAGGAGGAAGCCAAAGACCTACAGAACTACCGCTCCGAATTCTTCGGCCGTGTCCGCGAAATCCTCGGAGACCGCGAAGGCATAGAAATTGTCGGAGATCGCTTCGTCTTCTCCTCCGAAGTTCTCTTCGAGCGCGGCTCAGCCGATCTCGGAACAGAAGGCCGCCGCCAGATTGCGGAGGTAGCCAAGGTCATCCGGGCCATTCGCGAAGAGATCCCCCCGGAAATCAACTGGATCCTCCGCGTCGACGGCCATACAGATAACATACCACTCGGGCGCGGCTCCCGCTACGCCGACAACTGGGAACTCAGTCAGGCCCGGGCTCTTTCGGTCGTAAAGTATCTCACCAACGCTGAAGGCCTCCCAGCCAACCGCCTCGCCGCGAACGGTTTCGGAGAGTTCCAGCCGGTGGATGATGCCGATACACCGGAAGCCCGCGCCCAAAACCGCCGGATCGAGCTCAAGTTCACGGAGCGCTGATTCTGCAGTAAAGCCGGGTGCCCACGGCCCTGATCTTTGCCAAAGGCAAAATCGGGGCTCATAGAAACGGCGCGCCAGCGCCTCATTTAGTAGCGCTCCCGCCGGAGAGACCCCAGAGCAATACTAAAGCGTTTCGTCTTCAATCTGAAACACCCCTTATCATCTATCGCGTTGAGGTCTTCGATTTCAGGCAGCGATAGGTGATAAAGGTCTAAAACAAAACGCTCTAGCAAAGCAGCTCCGGAGCACGGTGCCCACCTCTTATCCTGCGCTCAGGTCTTCGAGCACCATGTCAAACAACTCTCCCGCTCTGACCCGCTCGATCAACATCAAGAGCCCATCTCGCCCTATCTCCCGTTCAATATCCGCCACAAGCATCCGTGCCCCGCTGTAGGCCGTACGCGATCCATGCTCCTTCACCAGCGCACCCCAAAGCCACCAACCTGACCGAGCCTTGAGATCCGCCAGAACCGATTTGGAAACAGCAACACCAAACCGGTCATCCCTCGAAACAATCACCGCCAACCCTTCATCAAACCAGGCAGGGACAGCTCCTGCCGCCGCCCGCCACTCCCCCACCTCCGCTTTCAAAGCTGTATGGAAAAGCTCATGCGCAGCGATCCGTAGGTTGATCCCGCCATCACCCAGCCGCACCACCCGCCTGCCATACGCCACGCCACGCGCGCCGTTATCTCCAAAAACATCGTCACACGCGGTATCCGGGCAGAGAATGATATTGGGGCGTGGTGACTGCTTGCCGAAAAAGCCAGCCACAACCTTCTCCGACGCCTCAACAATCTCTACGGCCCGCCTCCGTTCGGCTGGTCGCATTTCTTCTGGCGCAAAGATGTTCGGGGCTATCTCCAAAAAGCCGAACCATTCTGGCAGCAGCATGCGCTGCGGCCCTGCCACCGCGACTGCCGCAATGGCCGCGAGCAAGAGCACGAAACCGAGCATTCGAAAAAACCGCATCTCACCTCCTCAGAAGAAACTCTGCGGATCAATATCCAGCGTTACTCTGCAATTTGCAGGCAGCTTCACACCCGCCCGCCAGGCAGCCAAGGCGGGCTGCAACACCCGCCCCTTCGGTGCCTTAACCAACAACCGGTAACGATACCGCCCCCGAATTCGTGCGATCTGCGCGGGCGCGGGTCCAAACACCTGTGCCCCCAACTGCACGACCCCTGCACACGTTCGGGCCAACTGTCGCGCCACATCCGTTACAATCTGCTCATCCGGCCCACTCACGATAACACCGGCCATTCGCCCAAAGGGCGGTGCCCCGGCCTCTTCCCGGCTAGCAGCCTCCGCTTCCCAGAAGGCTTCCTCCTCACCCGAAAGAATGGCCTGAATAACGGGATGCTCTGGTGCGTAGGATTGTATCAGGGCCCGCCCCCGGCGTTCCGCCCGTCCGGCACGCCCGGCCACTTGTCGCACCAGCTGAAATGTGCGCTCTGCAGCCCGCAAATCCCCACCCTGAAGCCCCAGATCAGCATCGATCACGCCCACCAGAGTCAGTTTCGGAAAGTTATGCCCCTTGGCCACGATCTGCGTGCCGATGATGATATCCGCCGAGCCTTCTGCGATCGCCTCGATCCGTGCCTTCAGCGCCCGCGCACTCTCCGTCTGGTCAGAGCTCAAGATCTCGATCCGCGCCTCCGGGAAAAGGGCCGCCGCCTCTTCGGCCAACCGTTCCACACCCGGCCCTATGGCCGCCAGCATCCCCTCCTTGCCGCAATCCGGGCAGGCTTCCGGCACGCCCCGTTCTGCCCCGCACTGATGGCACATCAACTTCTTTTGAAACCGGTGTTCCACCAGCCGCGCGTCACACTCCTTGCAGCCGATCTGATGCCCGCAGGCCCGGCACTGCGTTACCGGCGCATAGCCGCGCCGGTTTAAAAACCAAAGCACCTGCTCACCGGCTTGAAGCCGCTGAAACGTCGCCCCCTTTAGTGCAGACGAAACCCAGCGCCCCCGCTCCGGCCTGTCCTCCCGCATGTCAATCGCTGCCATCTCCGGCAGTTCCGCCACCCCAAACCGCTCCGCCAGATCAAGCCGCGCGTACTTCCCCGCCCGCGCATTTGCCCAGCTTTCCAAGGCAGGTGTGGCGGAAGCCAGAACAACGGACGCAGATGTCATCGAAGCCCGCAAAACCGCCATATCCCGCGCATGATACAGCACGCCATCCTCCTGCTTGTAAGAGGTGTCATGCTCCTCATCGACAACGATCAACCCAAGCTCGCGAAACGGCAAAAAAAGCGCGGACCGCGCGCCCACAACCAGCCGCGCCTCTCCTGTCGCAACCCCGCGCCAGCACCGTCTCCGATCCGCCTGTGTCACGCCAGAATGCCACTCCGCAGGACGGGCGCCAAACCGCGCCTCGACCCTTTCGAGAAACGCCCCCGTCAGGGCGATCTCAGGCAACAGAACCAAAGCCTGCCGCCCGCTCCGCAAAGCCTCCGCTACCGCTTCCAGATACACCTCCGTCTTGCCGGAGCCGGTCACACCCTTCAGCAAAACAGTACCGTAGCGCCTGCTCCGTACCGCCTCCCGCAAAGCTTTGGCCGCTGCCAACTGATCCACATTCAAGTCCTTCGAAGGCAAATCCGGGTCCAGCCGCTCAAAAGGTGCATCGCGCGGAGCAGTTACCCGATCCACCACCCCAAGCTTTTCAAGCCCGGAAATCACCGAGGAGCTTACCCCCGCCAGGGTACTCAATTCCCCCGGCGCAAACCCATCCCCGGCCTCAAGCACTTCCAGCACCCGCTCCCGTGCAGGCGTCATCCGCTCCGGTTCGCCGAGGCCCCGCCGCAAGATCTTGCGCAGTCCCGGTGGCGCACCGAGATCCGGCACTCGTGTAGCCAGCCGCAACATCGCGGCCATCGGAGTCAGAGTGTATTCCGCCGCTCGCACCAGAAACTGCCGCATATCCTCCGCCATCGGAGGCACATCCAGCACGGCCCCGACGGGCCGGATCTTGGCATAATCGTAGTCTCCCGCCCCCGGGCCCCACACCACACCAATCACCTTGCGCGGCCCCAAGGGCACCCGCACAAAGGCGCCATCCCACACGCCGCCCTCGGGCGCCTTGTAATCCAGAAACCGGTCCAGAGGTTCCGCTGTCAGAACGGATACCAAAGCGCCCTCCGGAAAATACTCCTCACTCACGCTACATCACCCGATAGGTATTTCCCTCCGCACCCCCTTGGGATAAGCTTTGCCCGGGCCCACCCTTTCAGCGGAAACAGCATCATGAAATTCTTCGTAGACAGTGCCGAGATCGACAAGATCAAGGAGCTGGCAGAGACCGGCATGGTTGACGGTGTCACCACCAATCCCTCCCTCATCCTGAAATCAGGCCGCGATATTCTGGAGGTCACCAAGGAAATCTGCGATCTTGTCCCCGGTCCCGTCTCCGCCGAAGTTGTCGCAACAGAAGCCGACGACATGATCACCGAAGGCCGCAAGCTCGCAAAGATCGCCGAGAACATCACCGTGAAAGTCCCCCTCACATGGGCCGGGCTGAAGACATGCAAGGTTCTCTCCGATGAAGGCCGGATGGTCAATGTCACGCTTTGCTTTTCCGCCAATCAGGCGCTTCTTGCCGCAAAGGCCGGAGCCACCTTCATCTCCCCCTTCATCGGGCGGCTCGATGATATCAACATGGACGGGATGGAGTTGATCGCCGATATCCGCGCGATCTACGATAATTTCGGCTTCTCCACCGAAATCCTCGCCGCCTCCATCCGCACCGTCAACCACGTCACCCAATCGGCGCTGATCGGCGCAGACGTTATCACTGCGCCGCCAGAGGTACTGAAGAAGCTGGCCGATCATCCGCTTACGGATAAAGGCCTTGAAGCCTTCCTGAAAGACTGGGCCAAAACGGGGCAGCAGATTGTCTGATACACCTGCACAGCCCAGCAGCGCGCTCAAAAGCCAGATCCTCAAGGATCCGAGCGTGATCCTTGAGGATCGCGACCTGATGGCAGCCCTTCTGGAGGCTGGTGGCACAGCCTCCGAAGGCCGCAATGTCGTCGATCTTCGCGGCAAACTGGTGGACAGGCTGGAAGACAGGCTTGATCAGCTCGAAGAGACCCACCGTACCGTGATTGCGGCAGCCTACGAGAACCTCGCAGGCACCCAGCAAATCCACCGCGCTGTCCTCGCACTTCTCGATGCAACCGACTTCAAGGATTTTCTGAATATTCTCGCGCAGGATATCGCCAACATCCTCTCGCTTGATGTCATCCGCCTAGGTCTGGAATCAAGCTCCGCGGCACCGGGTCAGGCCCTCGGCCCCGAAGGCCCGCTGGCCACCACCGTGATCGCGCTGCCCAAAGGTAGCATCGATGCTTACCTCACGGGCAACCCCGAAATCACTCCCCGCCGCGTCACCCTGCGCCCAACACGCGCAGAAATGGACGGTCTTTACACCAACCAGCAAAAATGGGTTCAATCCGAAGCCCTGATCAAACTGGATCTCGGCCAAGGCACTCTCCCCGGCCTGCTCGCGCTCGGCTGCGAAGACAGCCAACGCTTTCATCCCGATCAGGGCGCGGACCTGCTGAACTTCTTTGGATTGGCCTTCGAGAAGATGCTGAGACGGTGGTTAGCCTAGCAGGCAATCCTGCACACCGACTTTGGCACAGATGGGCCTATAGAGCCGTTTTGCCGCCTTGGTGCCGGATACAAAGAAGTCAAGGTGGTCAAAAGCGCTACTCTTCCCACCCTTCCTCATAATGCGTGCCGTCGCAAAAAGGCTTGTTCTTTGAAAGTCCGCACCGGCACAAAACATACTTCGCCCGGCTTGCCCCAACCCCGTTAAACTCGGCGTCCAAGGCCACATTCCTCACATGATACGGTCCGTTCTTCTCCACACGAATCTCAACATCACCCGTTGTCAGATGCTGCGGTACCTGCCCGCCCAGGCTCACCCGCAAGGCACCCGAAGGGCAGGCTGCCATCACATCCATGATCTCCGCAAGCGTCCCGCCTTCAGGCTGGATCCACGGCTTTTCGGCTGGCTTGAAAACATTTCCTGCCCGCCTGGCGCACTCCCCCGCATGTGAGCAGAGCACGGGCGTGTAGGAAATCGTCACATCCTGCCCCTCGATCTCACCCTTGTACGTCAGCGCAGCATTTCGGATCTCGCTGTGATCGGGCGCGGAGGAGAAGCCCGAATCCCCGTGCGAACCATCGCAAAACGGCTTGTTCCCCGAGGCTCCACATCGGCAAAGAGCGGCCACATCGCCCGTCTCGATTTCCGCTCCCGCATGGGCCTTCAATACGGGCGGCGCCATCACCACCAAAGGCCCGTCTTCGCGCAGTACAATCTTCGTCTCAGCACTCATGGATCGCCCCCTTCTTTAAAGAAAGAGTGGCACATCCTGGCCTCTCTGGAAAAGAAAATCGCGACCTTTCGCATAGCTTGTCGGCCTGCCCAGACGCAAATTGAGGAACAAAACGGTGCTTCAAGGCATTTCCTTACCGAAGTCTGAACGTATGGAGAGTCTTGTCATGTCACATTTTACCTCTGATTTTCTCTCATGGGTCACGGCCTCCGCCTTTGGTGCGGCTGTGGTAACGCAGAGTGCCTTTTGGCAGGGTAGTGACATACAGATCAGCACGTCGCAGCTGAGGGAAGCATCGGAAGATGCCCCTATTCTGCTCGCTTCGACAAATGACGATATTACCGAGATCCGGGAGATGATCGGAACGTTGAACACTCCAAAAGCCGAACCCATCAAAATGGCCGTGCTGATACCTGTGGAGTTCAACCCTTCAGGCATGGAGATCGAGCAAAGCCCTGTGGGCACTTCTGCACGCGCGGGTATCGTCACCGGCAGCAGCGTCAATCTCCGTTCCGGGCCGGGCACAGGCAACGCCGTTGTCGGGCGCGCCTATAAGGGAGAGCCATTGGAGATCACCGGCCAAAGCGCGGGCGTTTGGCAACAGGTGCGCCTGTCTTCGGGTGAGATCGCCTGGATCCACGGCAACTTCATCGACACATAGACCTGACAGCAGCACTGAAAGATCACTCCACCGGCAAAAATTGCCGCTGCACCTGTCCTTGAACGCTTAGTTCGAGCACAATAGCGTCAAAGCAGGGCAGACGACCCTGCAGGAGATAGGTCCGTTGAGCAGCCAGATACCCAAAGTCGCAGCTTCGGAAGGTGCTGAAGCTCTCCTGCGCGCATGGCTTGCCAGCCTTGCTGGCCTGCAAGACGCAAGCACTCATACGATCACGGCATATCAGCACGATGTTGCGGGCTTTCTGGGCTTTCTCGGTCAACACTGGGGCGGGCCAGCCGGCCGTGCTACGCTCGGCGAAATCACCATCCGGGACATGCGCGCCTGGATGGCCTCAGAACGCGCACGCGGGATCGAAGCGCGCTCTCTGGCCCGCGCACTCTCTGCAGTCAAATCCTTTTATCGCTGGCTCGCGGAACATGAAGGCGTAGAGGCTTCAGCTGTTGCCGCCACCAAATCGCCCCGCCTCAAGCAGCGCCTGCCGCGCCCCATCCCCGCCGAGGCTGCGAAAGCCCTTATATCTGACACAGTGCTTATGCACGAAGAGCCCTGGATCAACGCGCGCGACGCTGCACTCCTCACCCTCCTCTACGGCTGCGGCCTTCGTATCTCCGAAGCGCTTGGCCTCACACACAGCACACTCCCCTGGGGCGAAACAATCCGCATTACCGGCAAGGGAAACAAAACCCGTATCGTCCCCGTACTCCCACAGGTTCGGGAGGCCGTGGCAAATTACCTTAAGCTCTGCCCCCACCCGGCGGCACCCGATGCCCCCATCTTCCGCGGTTTCCGGGGCGGCCCGCTCAACCCCGCAATTGTACAGAAACTTGTACGCGATCTCCGGCACCTCACCGGGCTACCGGAGACCACGACCCCCCATGCGCTCCGCCACAGCTTCGCCACGCATCTTCTTGAGGCGGGTGGAGACCTCCGGACAATTCAGGATCTGCTCGGCCATGCTTCGCTCTCGACAACGCAAACCTACACCGCTGTCAACCAAGCCCAACTTATGGATATCTACAGATCCGCTCATCCCCGCCAGCGTAAAGCCTGAGATACGAAATCTATATAAACCGAGAAGCTGAAAAGGATTTCCGGCTACTGGGTCAGCTGAACTTCAGGTCCATGTAATTGCCACGCTTAACGCTTCCCATCTCATCGCACATCGGAAACTCGTGACGCTTCATGTTGTCGGACTCGAGCACCATCGGATAGGGCGTCTTCAGCCGGACAGAGCTTTCCGTGATGGGCGCTTTTCCTGCCTGGCAAACCGCATCCCACTGCTTGGGCCCCCATTCGCCGTACTGCTTGGCATGGCCAAGCTCGTGGTAGAGCTGGATCACCGGCGGGAACGGCGTACCGCCGATTTTTCCGGTTTTGGACATGCTGAGATTAAAGAACACCACTCCGCTGCCCATCATCCGCGGCTCCAGATACTGCGATCCAAGCCCGCTGTCCTGACGGATGGGAAAGATGTAAATTGTTCCCGGCAACCCGCTGACATAATCGTAAATCACCTTTCCGGTGGCCGAGCCATCCTTGCCGGCGGCCAGCAAATCCTCCACTTCGTTCGCGCCGGTGCCATCCATGAAACTCGCATATCCCTCATCCAGGGCCTGCGCCTCACCAACCGATTTCAACATCTGAATAGCCATATCTTCCCTTCCAATAGCCGCGCATCGCCGATCGGCCGTGCGCAATACAAGTCACACATTGCAACCAACACATTGGCAGCGCTGTCACGAAAACGTTAGCAGGTGGCTGAGGCCCATCTGTTCGGATGGAGACACCCAGCACCTGATGAAGATGAGGGTGCGCAGATTTGACCAGTGGATTGTCGTTTGCACGACAGAGAGCAGCCCGAGCCGTCATGCGCATTCTCCAATGAAACAAAGTCAACTGGCAGAAGATTAGTATTTTTTCTCAAGGCCTTCGAATAATCCGGCATGCCCATGCGTAACGGATGCAGGGCGAGTGTTCACCTGCCCAGTTTTGACCCAACCACCGCAGAGCGGCCCATTTCACGGGAGCATGAAGTATGCCTATCACACCGATTGAAAGTACGAACGAGCAAGTCCAGCTCGAAACGGAAAACCAGATCGCCCAGATCGCAGCCGATGCACTTGTCGATAACCGAAACCCGGTAGAAGACGCTGATCTTGATGGCGTTCTCGGAAGTGTCGAAGATCTTACTGTGCTCGTCGACGGCACAATTCTCGGAGATGAAGACGGTATCCTGCTCAACGAAGAGGCTGTGAGTGGCACAGTTTATGTGAGTGAGAGCGGCACGGTTACAGGCCAGTCAGATGGTATCGTAAATCAGGGCGAAGATGGCCTCACGATCAACAAAGGCACAGTCAGAAGCGCCGAGGACGAGGCGCTTGAAGCAATCGGAGAAAATGCGCGGATCATCAATACCGGCTCTCTCTTTGCAGGCGATAACGGTATCGAGATAGACAGTGCAAACCATCAGCTGGCGGTAAACATCGGAACTGTCTCGGCCCTTGATGCCGGTGTCGAAGCTGGCGGTTTTGACGGAACCGTCCTCAACAGCGGAACAATATTTGGGGGCGAAGAGGGCGTGTTCCTGGAAGAAGGCGAAGGCGTCTTGATCAATACCGGCAGCATTACTGGCGTAGATGATGGCGTACAAATTGACGGTTCGCGCGCATTCTTTCTTAACACCGGGTTTGTTTCTTCCTTCGAAACCGCTGTCTCAGTGGACGACAACCGCGCCATCATCATCAACACCGGAACGATCGAGGGGGTAGAAGAGGCTGTCGAATTCTCCAGCACTACGGGCACTCTCATCAACAGTGGCACAATCGGTGCCACAGTGGCTCCCCGCTCAATCGAAGGCTCAGGCGGCACAGAGTATATCTTCAACTCCGGAACGCTCGAGGGCAGCGTCTCCCTCGATGGTGGCGACGACTTTTTCGATGGCCGTGGGGGCAATGTACAGCAGATCGTCTTCGGCGAAGCGGGCAACGACTTTCTGATCGGTGGCAACACTGCAGACAGGATCAACGGCGGCGGCGGCAACGACATCGTCCTCGGTCTCCTCGGCGCCGATACCCTGTACGGCGGCGCAGGCAATGACCTGGTCGAGGGTGGGGGCGGCAACGATACCCTGAACGGCGGCGCCGGAAACGATATTTTGCGCGGCGGTTTCGGGGCCGACATTCTAAACGGCGACTCAGGCGACGATATTCTTGATGGCGGCGCGGGCAATGATGTTCTTGCCGGCGGCGTTGGTGCAGACGTCTTCAAATTCAGTGGCAACGCAGGCAATGACACGATCACTGACTGGGAAGACGGCGTTGATCGCCTCGACATCACTGCCTTCGGCATCACCGATGTAAACGTGATTGCCAGCGCCATTTCCAATGTTGGCGATGATGCTGTTGTGGATCTCACAGCTTTCGGCGGAACAGGCCAGATCACACTGGTCGGACAGGCTGGGCAGATCGACGCGACAGATTTCGTTCTTTCGGAGGATCTGATCCAGAGTGGGTCCACACTGATCGAACTGGGGGTCGCGGACGAAACGGTTCAGATCGCTGCAGATGTTACAATTAATACGCTGGACAACGATCCAAACACCAACTTCGACACGATCAATTCGGAAGTTGCAGGCGTAACGCTTCTGATGGATGGTTCCGTCACATCTGAAGGCTCCGCAATCAACTTCTCGAACACCGCAACAGATGCAACAATCCGCATTGGCGCAACAGGCGCGGTGGAAGGTGCCGCCAGCGGCATCACAACATTCGGTACCGATACGCGCATCATAAACGACGGCGCTGTCTCCTCTAACCTCGTCGGCGTGGAACTCAGCGGCAACAACTCAAGCCTCATGAACAACGGTACGATCATCGCCTCCGATGATGGCGTGCAAGCTACGCTTGGCGACGAGATCGTGATCGTGAACAATGGCCTGATAAGGGGTCGCCAAGGTGACGGCGTCGAAATGGCGGGCAATGACCGCACTCTCGTCAACAACGGAACCATCCGCGGCCGAGAAGAGGGCGTCAGTGCCGGAGACGCAGATAGCGTGCGGCACAACGTTCACAACTCCGGCGACATTCTGGGGGGCACAGCCGGGATCCTGATGCAGGGCCGCAATGGCTTTATCACCAACTCCGGCACTGTCGAAGGCGGCGAGGACGGCATTCGCATCTCGGGCGATGGCGAGGACGGCAATGGAGCTGCGTTTGATCTTGGCTTCAACTTCACGATTGAAAACTCAGGTACAATCACCGGCGGCGCTGAAGGTATCATCATAGATGAGCTGGCAGGTGGAAGTGGCGAGTTTGCTCCAAACATTACCATCGTGAACTCAGGTACGATCTCAGCCACAAACGGTCCCCGCGCCATCGAAGGCTCCAGCGGCCAAGAGACGGTGATAAACTCTGGCACACTCCAAGGCAACGTCTCTCTTGATGGCGGCAACGACATCTTCGACGGACGGGGCGGTACAGTCACTGGCACAGTCTTCGGTGAAGTTGGAGATGACACATTCATCGGCGGCCAGGAGGCGGACAGGTTCAACGGCGGGTCAGGCGAAGACGTCGCTTTCGGATTTGCTGGTGCCGATCTGCTGATCGGTGCAGGTGGAGATGATGTGCTCGAAGGCGGCGGCGGCAACGATGATCTTCGCGGTGGGGGCGGCAACGATACCCTGCGCGGTGGCTTCGGCGCAGACACGCTTCAGGGCTTTGGCGGCGATGATATCCTCGACGGCGGCGCAGGCAACGACGTGCTTATCGGTGGTGTGGGTGCAGATATGTTCCAGTTTCGCGGCAACGCGGGCGACGACCGCATCTTCGCCTGGGAAGATGGCACCGATCTCCTCGACGTTTCCGCCTACGGGGTCACAGACCCACTTCAGCTGGAAGCCGCAATATCCAACATCGGCAATAACGCCGTGGTGGATCTTGCAGCCCTTGGCGGCACAGGCTCCGTCACTCTCGTAGGCCAAGCTGGCCTTATAGACGCCGCAGACTTTCTGCTGCCGGAAGAAGCCATCCTGGTCGGATAGTCTCTGACTTACCCAAACCGCCGCAGGCTTATCTCAGCCTGCGGCGGAAACACCAACGGCCCTTCAAAAGCCTCATAAAACCAAAGGGAAACTCCCATGAAACGCTTCATCACAACACTGGCCATGATGGCCACTCTCGCCTCTCCCACATTCGCTGCGGATCACAAGGTTAAGATCGAGCGCGGTGCTTATGTTCCGGCATCTCTCACAGTTGCCGCTGGCGATACAATTACCTTCACCAACCTCGGCCCCGCGCCCCATACGGCCACCGCCGTGAATGGCAGCTTCGATACCGGCCGCATGCGCAAAGGCGAAAGCAAGCGCGTCACGGTCTCCGGTTCGGGCAGCATCGCCTACTTCTGCGAGATCCATCCTGTGATGAAAGGCAGCGTTACGGCGCAGTAGGCCTTGCACCACAACACTCAAATCGAGAGGCCCTGATAACAAAAACAATCATCAGCAAGTCTCTCGGTCAGGCCGTTTCCCCACAAACGGCCCGGAGGGTGGCGCTGCTCCAATGGCGCCACCCTTACGCAGGAGCACCGCCCGCCCTGCGTATACTGATCGCATTCCAGATCGCCGAGAACAGTGTGTTGGGATCAATCGGTTTGGCCACATATTCATCCATCCCCTTGGAAAGATAATGCTCACGGTCGCCAACCATTGCATTGGCCGTAATCGCCACAATGGGCGAGCCGGAAGAGGGGCCCTGCATCTTGCGAATCGTCTGGGCCGCCATTGTGCCATCCATCTCGGGCATGAAAATATCCATCAGGATCAGGTCATAGGTAGATTTTTCCGCCGCGGCGATCGCCATCACGCCATTTTCAACAACATCCACCTGATGCCCTGCCCGGCCCAGAAGATGCTGCAGATGAAAGCGGTTCGTCTCATTGTCTTCCGCCACAAGGATGCGCAATCGGCTTGCTTCACGCGCCGCAGCACTGGCGCGAGCCAATTGGGCGCCGGCAGAAAGATCGGCCTTGTAGCGTACGGAGAAACGAAAAGCGCTGCCCTTGCCGGGTTCGCTCGTCACGTCCATCGCACCGCCCATCAGCTCCACAAGCTGCTTGGAAATGGCAAGCCCCAGCCCGGCCCCGCCATAGCGCCGTGAAACGGAAGCATCGCCCTGGAAAAACTGCTTGAAGAGCTGCTTTTGAAGCTCCCGTTCGATGCCGACGCCGGTATCGCGCACCGTGACGTTCAGCTGGCTCTCCTCCGGCCCAAGCGCATGATGCCCCATGCGCACCTCCACCTTGCCAGCTTCGGTAAATTTTACCGCATTGCCGATCAGGTTCAAAAGCACCTGCCGGAACCGGGCAGCATCACCGATCATTGTCTCCGGCACCTCTTCCGAGATGTCCATGTTTAATTCCAGCCCCTTGCGCTCCGCCTGTCCTTCAAGCAACAGAACAGCACCCTCAAGAACCGTCCGAGGAGAGAAGCGCTGATTGGAAAGCTTTACCGATCCAACCTCCAGCTTCGAGTAGTCGAGTATATCATTGATCACGGCCAGCAGGCCTTCGGTCGCGTTGCTCGCCCTGTCGACAATCTCGCCCTGTTCGATACTCAGTTCGTCATCGCGCAACAGGTCAAGCATCCCCATCACACCATTCATCGGCGTGCGCACCTCATGGCTCATTGTAGCCAAGAATTCGGACTTGGCGCGGTTTGATTTCTCCGCCTGGCATTGCGCCGCAACCAGTTCCTTGTTGCGTTGCTCAAGTTCATTCGTACGCGTCAGAACACGGGCTTCCAAAGCGTCGTTTGCATCCCGCAGCGCTCTCTCCGCGCGTTCCCGCTCACGAATTTCATGTGCCAGAACGTCGTTTTTCTCCTCCAGCGATGCCACACTCGGATCCATCGCCAGCCGCGGTGTCAGCCGCAACAGAGAGAACACCGCGACACAAGACAAAACACCAGCAACCGCCGAGACCAGAGCGGCAACCCCGTATACCGGCACCCAGAAGCTTGAAAGAATGACAATCTGCAACAAGCCCATCGCGGCCATGAAGGCACCGAATGCAGCAAGTGGGCTGAGAAAGAAGCTCTCTTTATGCCGATATGTAGCCACAAACAAAGTCGACGCACAAATGAAGCATGAGATCGCGATCGTGCTGTAGGAAGCGACATAGAGCCATAACAGATCGGCACGCCAAATAAGACTCTGGCCGTATGGCTCAAAGCCCTCGGTCGAAAGGAAGCTCCAAAAAGCCGTTTGCACATCAGTCTCCCGGCTACACCTCAGGTGGTGCTAATTTAAGTTGTCGCCCAAGTTTGTTAACAAGTCATTAACACCCGTTAAGATTTATTACAAAGTTGAGAATCAACCTAAAGGGTGCACAATCTGTCTATCAGATGTTTCAATACTTTGCTTCTTTTTCACGTACACGTGTAAATCTGTGGGGCGACGTCTGCATCCGGCACATGGCATGGTCTTCAGGCAAAATTGCCGCGTTGGCACAGAAAAACAAAAAGGACATCGTTCATGATCCGCGCTTCTCTAGCAGCCGCCACAGGCCTAATGGCCCTAGCTCTCACAACACCTGCTGCCCATGCCGCAGATTGCGCAGTTTCCAACGCTGATCCGTTCGAGCTCAGCGAAACAGAAGTTGTGGAGCTTTATGCCTGCATGGAAGCCAAGATGCTGGAAGGCTACACTAAGGAAGGCGATGCCGTTGCCGCAGAGTACCGCACATGGGCGGCCACAGCCACACGCCCCGCCGTTGCCGGTGCGCATGGCGAGCGGTTCCTCAACACCTTCGCCAACGATATCGCCGCCGAACAGTATACGAAGTTCGAGGAAGAAGGCGTCGTGATGCCAGTGGGCTCCGTGCTGGCCAAGGAAAGCATCAAGATCACAAAGAAAGCCGCCGTTCGTGTCGGCCCGCTCTTTATCATGACGAAGGCCGCAGCCGGCACGGCACCGGAAACATCCGACTGGGTCTATTCCGGTGTTCAGCCCAACGGCAAGCCGATGAAATTCAAGCAAAGCTTTTGCCACGATTGCCACGCGGCTTGGGAAGATCAGGACAGCCTCGCCTATCCGCTGGAAGAGGTGCGCATCTCCAACTGATCCCTTTCGGGGTATGCAAACCGGGCCGGCCGCATTGAAACGCGCGCCGGCCCTTTTTTCAGCAAGAACCGGGTGGTATTTTTCTACAGAAGTCCCAGTATCAGCGCAAAATTCGGATGGACAATGCGCCCGGGAAGCTTCGACCCTCAGCCAACCCTGAACAAGGGGAACCTCACCCTGCGGCCTCTGGCAGAGGGTGACCGGGAAGGGCTTTATGCCGCCGCGAAGGATCCTGAAATCTGGGCCGGACACCCCGCCAGCAACCGGCATGAACGCGCGGTATTCGATCCCTATTTCGACAAGCTTCTAGGCAGCGGAACGACCCTCGCGATCCTGGAGGGCTCCGAAATCATCGGATGCTCCAGATACTACAACGCGCCCGACACACCGGACACCATCTCCATCGGCTTCACCTTCCTTCATCGCAGCCATTGGGGTGGTGCGAAGAATTTTGAGGTCAAGCGGCTTATGCTCGATCACGCCTTCGCGCATGGGGACGCGGTTCTTTTCCACATCGCCCCCGCCAATATCCGGTCACAGAAGGCGACGGCGAAACTTGGGGCCGTCCACGCCTATGACGCGCCCCTTGATCTCTCGGACGGGCCGATGCCCTGCATGTGCTTCCGCCTCACGAAATCCGCCTGGGTCACTGCCTCCGAAACGCGCAACGGCTGATCCGCGGCGGTCAGGGGCCATATTCCTCTTGCCCCACCCGCAGCACTCCCTCAGTCTCTTGCCCAGCCAAACAACAGGGGTAGAAAAATGATCAGATCAATCCTCACCGCCACAGCGATTCTTGGTGCAACAGCCCTCCAAGCGGCCGACCTGCCGGATCTCGGGGGGCAGGAGGTTGTCGTCGTCACCGAAAACGCATACCCGCCGCTTCAGTTCGTCGATCCGAAAACCGGGGACGCGATTGGCTGGGAATATGATGCGATGGAGGAGATTGCGAAGCGTCTCAATTTCACGCTGGTCATTGAGAACTCCAGCTGGGACGCGATGATCCCCGCCGTCTCCGAGGGTCAGTACGACGTCGGTATGACAGGCATCACCATCCGCGATGACCGCAAGGAGAAGGTCGATTTCTCCGATCCCTACATGCGCTCCGAAATGTTCATGCTGGTCCGCTCAGCCGAGGACCGCTTTATAGATGGCGCAAGCTTCGCGGCGATGGAGGATGGCCTCGTCGGCGCGCAACCCGGCACGACGCCGTTTTATGTGGCCGTCTACAACATGCTCGACGGCAACGAGGCCAACCCGCGCATCAAGCTATTTGAGACATTCGGCGCCAGCGTCCAAGCCCTCCGCGCAGGCGATGTCGATGTCGTGCTGACAGACGGCACCGCCGGGCAGGGCTATGTCACCGCCAACCCGGACACGTTCAAACTGACGGGCGAGGCGATGGGGACGGAAGATTTCGGCTTCATCTTCCCCAAGGGCTCCGATCTTGTCGCCCCCATCAACGCCGCCATCGCCTCCATGAAGGAAGACGGCACGATCGACGCGCTCAACACCAAGTGGTTCCTCGACTACAAGCTTGGCGGCTGATCACGCCCCGTGAAAGCACAGCATAAAGACTTCCCGTGGTGGCTGGTGGCGACACTGGCCATCGGGGCCTATCTCGCATGGCGCGTGGCGACGGACGACATCTACACCGAAGTTATCGCCATCCTCGCCAAAGGCATCACCGTCACGATCTTCGTCACCTGCGTGGCCTTCGCCGCCGCATCTGCCCTCGGCCTTCTGCTCGCATTGGCGGTGCTTTCCCGCTTCATGATCCTGCGCCAGACCGCACGTTTCTACATAGAGATCATGCGGGGCATCCCCATCCTCGTGCTTCTCTTCTACATAGCCTTTGTCGGTGCACCCGCCCTCGTCATCGCCCTCAACGCCATCCTCGAACCTCTTGGCATTGAGCCATTGCGCACCCGCGACATCTCCCTGATGTGGCGCGCCATCCTCGCCCTCACACTCGCCTACGCCGCGTTTATTGCAGAGGTCTTCCGCGCAGGCCTCCAATCTGTGGATCCAGGCCAGATAGAGGCCGCCGAAGCCCTCGGCCTATCCCGGTGGCAGCGCTTCCGCCAAATCGTCTTTCCGCAGGCGATCCGTACAATCCTGCCCCCGCTCGGCAATGATTTCATCGCCCTGATCAAGGATAGCGCCCTCGTCTCCGTCCTTGGCGTGGCCGACATAACCCAGCTCGGCAAAATCTACGCCGCGGGCTCATTTCGGTTTTTCGAGACGTATAACATCGTCGCCTACATCTACCTCATCCTCACGCTCAGTTTGTCCCTCGCCCTTCGCGGGCTGGAGCGGAAGCTGCGCTCAAAGACCGAAAGCAAAGCGCACTGAAGCGGCGTCCATCACGAAATCAATGATTTGATCCAGGTATTGAGTTTCGCCCTAAAGCGTTTCGTCTTTAACCTGAAACATCACGTATCACCTAACGCGTTGAAATCTTTGGCTTCAGACAGCGATAGGAGATTCAAGTATAAAGCGAAACGCTTCATGGCTCCACATTCGCGAATAGCGTGACAGGCGTGGCAACACTCATCCCACCATCCAGCGGCAGAATAGCCCCTGAAACGTAAGAGCCGCCGCGCGAGGTCAGGAACAATACCGTGCCTGCGATATCCTCCGCCGTGCCGATCCGGCGCAGCGGCACATTTCTGGCTACCTGCTCCGCACCCTTCGCCGTGCCCGTCGCAAAGGCCGTCATCTTGCTGGGAAAAGGCCCCGGCGCCAACGCATTGGCCGTAATATGATCCGCCGCGAACTCCGCTGCAAAAACCTTCGTCATGTGATGTACCGCCGCCTTGGACATCGTGTAGGAATACGCACCCTCAGCCACCGGCACCGTACCCATCACCGATCCGATATTCAGGATCCGCGCGGGATCCTCCGCCTTGGCGGCCGCCTTCAGAAGCGGCATCAATGTCCGGGTCAGCGTAAAGAGCCCCGCGACATTCACATTGAACACTCGCTCCCACTGCCTGTGCGGGAAGCTCTCAAAGGGCTCCCCCCAGGAAATCCCAGCATTGTTCACCAGGATATCCAGATGTTCCGTGCGCGTGGATACAGCACTTGCCAATGCTGCAATCGCTTCTTCCGAACCGACATCGCCGCCAAATCCCTCCGCAAGACCTGGCAGCCCCAATGCGTTGATCTCCTCGGCCGAGGCAGCACAAGCCTCGGCCTTCCGCGAGGCGATCATCACATGCGCACCGCCCATCACAAGCGCCTCGGCCACCATTCGTCCGATACCCGTCGCCCCACCTGTTACCAGCGCCACTTTGCCCGTCACGCTGAACAGCTGCTCCAGTTCCCGCATCTCAAATCCCTCCCTCTTCTCCTACCAAGGTCTAAGGCAAAAGCGCCCTAAATCTGCCACAGTTGCGCCAGAAAGTCCGGCAGGAACAGGTGACCAAATGTTGTTTTTTCTGAGTATCATAGCCGGGGGGATCGGGGCCAGCGCAGCAGCGGGCCTTTTGCCCCGTGTGGCCTATGATGGTATTGCAAACATCGCCCTCGGCCTCTTCGCAGGCACGGTTGTGTGGGTGATGAGTGTCGGTATCATCACCACATCCGATGAGTTGACGATCCTCCTTCTCACGCTCGGTTTCAGCGCCTCAAGCGGCGCGCTTCTCAGCATAGCAGTTGGCTTTCTGTCACGCTTTTTTGGCTGGAAATAGAACTTGTATGATCAATTCCGACAAAAACCGTCACCTTTAACTTGCACAAATCGGGCTGATGCAGGCTAGTAAATCCATGCAGCTCACCGCACGTGAAAAAATGGCTCAAGGCCTCTGGTATTCCTGTATGGAGCCGGATCTCGTGGCCTTGCGCAAAACAGCACGTTCCGCTGTCTACGCACACAACACCACGCATCCCGATGCGCGTGGCAATATAGCGCCAAAACTGGCGCAGCTCCTCGGCAAGGCGCACCCTTCCGTATTGATCGAAGGGCAATTCCACTGTGCGTATGGCTTCAACCTCTTTCTTGAGGAAGATGTGTATATCAACGCAGGCAGCACCATTCTGGATACGGCACCCGTGCATATCGGCAAGGGCACCATGCTCGGCCCCGGCGTGCATATCTACTGCGCCGAACACCACAAGAACCCGCCGGAGCGGGCGCTCGGACTGGAAAAAGCAATGCCTGTCACGCTCGGGCAGAATGTCTGGATCGGCGGCCGCGCTATCATCCTCGCGGGTGTGACCGTGGGCGACAACGCAATCGTCGCCGCAGGCTCCACCGTCACCCGGGACGTGCCGGAAGGCTGCACCGTCATGGGCAACCCCGCCCGACTGACACCCTGACGCGTCGCGATATCCGCCCCAAGCCATCGCCTGTCGCGTTCAGGGTAAGGCCATGGCGGTGCAAGGTCAGGAGATTTCGGTCGGAACGGGTCAGCTCTGAAGCACCACATAACTCAGACCCCCAACCAGTCCTCTGACCCGCACAGACTAAAGATGAAGCCGCCGTGCATCGCCAGACCATCCCCACGGGCTGGCGACTTGGCTGCCACCGATGCGTCCGTCCCAGGGAAGATGTGCTTGGCGGCCAAGATCCGGAGTGAGCCCCTAGTTACACGTGTAGCGCGATGGACGAAAGTCTGCTGTTGAGCTATTGCGCGCTTACCCGCCAGAGGTTGTAAATCAACCCGGCAACCGTTCGAAGTATCATCTTGTGGTGGGGCGGGAACATGGTGGTAGCATGAAACGACTCATCGCTGCGATTTCACCTCAGCATAAAAACACAGTCATCCATGCTGAAATTGAACTGCGTCACAACAGGGCGAATCTCGGAGGTATAGGTCGGGCGGAATTCAAAGCGACCATTTGAAACATCAAAGGCGTATTCCACAAACTCCCCACCTTTGCCTGCCCATTCCTTAGAGTTCAAGCCTCGTGAATTATACAGCACCTTGCCAGTGACGGGATTACCGTCCCCCCGAAAGTCAACTACGAGGCTCTGAAATTCCGTTTGGCACACTACGAAAGCTCTGGGTCCCAGCTCAATGGTGTCGGCGTCGATTTCTTGGGACTTTACTTCGATTGGTGACGCCAGCAGAAGTAGGCAGAGCAGAAGTTTCATTCTTTGTTAAACCGATTTGGCCTTTACCACAGCAGCATGTCCTTTGTTCAGCACTTCGTGCTGTCGTCGCCCGACACCTGCAGCCTCGACAGATAGGTAGTCGCCAGAGACACGCTTGTCCTCTGTCTGGCAAAACACGTAGTAAACCTCAGCCCTGACTTCTGTACCGATGACAACGGGATCGCCGTCACTGTCCGGCACTTCGGAAATTCTCTCAAAATCATCGTTTTCCATCGAATACTCCTTTCAACAAAATAAATTTAACCTATTTCTCCGAATACCCAAAGCTTCCAATACTTCACGTCAGCGGGCAACCCTTCTTCAACGGTACCCTCGGTGTGCTCCTTATAGCCGAGGCAGAGACGCTGCAAATCGTATCAAATCTCTATCTTAAAAGAATCATAGTGCTCTATAAGGCTGACATTTACAACTAGGATACGGAAGCCCGCAAAGTCCGCTTAGCGCACCAACCGTCAGCAACATGACCCCGTCGGGTCAAGCGTTCCCGGTGTCTGACATCAGTCGGAAACCCGCAGCGCTTCATAGGATACCATCACATGCGCCCGGTAGGCGGGCCGGTCAGCAAGGCGCGCATAATAGGTGTTCAGATGCGGCAGATCGGGCCGAGCGATGTCCATGTCGAAATAGCGGTAAAGGCAATGGCCGAACTGGATATCTGCCAGTGTCAGCGCCTCCCCCACCAAAAAGGGATGCTCCGCCAGACGTGACTCCGCGATCTGCAGATTGACGCTCAACGCATCAAGAGCCGCGGCAATCGCGGTCGGATCCTGCCGCGACGGTGCCGTGCGCACCACGCGCCAGAACACGGGTGCGGTGAACTTCATCGCCACATTGATCTTGGCCCATTCGGCCCAGCGGTCCACATCCGCGCGGGCGAAAGGATCGGCGGGCCAGAACGTCTCCGGCCCGTAGGCTCCGGCCAGATACCGAAGGATCGCCCCGCTTTCCCAAAGCGGCGGGCCGTCTCCGTCCATCAATGTCGGAACCGTGCCATTGGGGTTCATCGCGCGGTACTCTGCCGTGTCCACAACACCGAACCGATGCCCCGCATCAATCCGCTCCACCTCCAGCCCAAGCTCTGCTAGGCACCACATCACCGCCTGCACGTTGGAGCTGTCCGTCCGTCCCCAAACCCTGATCATCGCATCCCCCTTTTGCACCAGCATCGGGCGAAATCACCCCTTATGCAGCGCCAGATGCGACAAGCATATCATGCCAAAAGGCCCGCGGGTTTCCCTGCGGGCCTTTCCTCAGCGGCGCTGCCGCCCCTTGCGGGTCTTCCATGGCGGCGGAATATCCCCCGCCATCATGCAGCCATAGGGATCGATGTAATCCTCGATCTCGGCCAGACCGTAGGACTTGATCTGATCCACGACCGCATCCGCGCGCTTGTAGCTCGACGGCAGTTCGGACGCATCGATCGGCCCCGCCGGAAAGCGGATATCCAGCCCCTCCGTCTCCGCCTTCAGCAAGGCCTCCGGCGTCGTCCCCGCCATCCGGCGCTTGTGCTCCGAGCGGGAGAAGTTGCGCCCCGCCCCATGCGGCGCGAAGCCGAGCGCATGGTCCGCATCCGCCCCCTTCACCACCAGCACCGGCTCCGCCATGTTCAGCGGGATCAGCGTCAGGCCCGTGGCATCGGAGGCATACCCGTCCCAGGCAGGCGTCGCCCCCTTGCCATGCAGGTAGAGATCACCCCGCTTGAACACGAAGTTATGCTCATTCCAGAACCGGTCCCCGACATTGGCGCGGGCCGCCTCCACGGTCGCCTGATGGATGGCATTGTGGTTGGCCTTCGTCCATTTGCGGATCAGCTGCAAAGCCTCCCAATAGGCCACACCCTCCTCGCTGTCGGCCGGGATCCACGCGTTCTGCTTCAGCGTCGCGCGGGACAGTTCGCGGCGATATTTCTCCGCCACCTCCATCCCGAACTTGTAAAGCAGCGCGCCCGGCCCGCGAGAGCCGTGATGCGTCACGATCGCCGTGCGCCCCGTCTTGCGCGACCGCCCGACGAACAGGAAATGGTTCCCGTCGCCCTGCGTACCCATATGCTCCTGCGCCATCCGCAGGATCTTGGGGTTGTTCAGGAAACGGTTCTCGCGGAACGCATCCAGCAGCTTCAGCGACGTGGTAAACCGCTTGCCCTGCGGCCGCCCGCCCGGGCCAAAATGGGTCACCCCTTCGGCGGCATCCAGAACGGCCTTCGGGTCCGCAGCGCCAAGATCCGTGATCATGACGGAACAGCAGATATCGGCCGAATGCATCCCCGGATGGATCGCATTGCGCGCCGCCGCAACGCCACCCACCGGGATCGTGCCCACAGGCCCAGCCGGGCAGGCATCGGGCATGATCACGCCCGCCTCCAGCGTCGGCGTCCGCATCAGCACGCGCATCGTCTCGCGCACCTTCTCGACATTGTCCCGCTCATCCTCGTCAGCGGCATCGATATTGCTCTCGAACGCCACACCGCTCTGCAAATCCATCTGAGGCGGCAGCGGCACGATCTCGCCCTTCAGCATGTCCTGAATGGCGTCGAGGTCATGCCCCTCCGCCCGAGCGGCATTCGCCTGCGCCAGAAGTGCCGGAAAGGCCTCGCCGGGCCGATGCCCCCACTGGATCAAATGCGTGCCTGTCACCGGCTCCAACTGCATATCGTTCGTCATCGTCGTTACTCCAACATCGTAAGCAAAGGCCGGGGGCCTGCCTGTCACAACCCCCCGGCCCATCCTCGCAAACACGGATTTGTTTGCCTCTTTCCTGACTTTCGTTGCTTACAAGCAGTGTTTTGCCTCACCATCATCGCAGACCCGAGAAAAATCTGAGCCTTCGCCAAGACATTGATTTCATTGAACTAAAGTCGCTTTCGCGCCTGAGCACTTCCAACTATCATATCCAAGCAGATAGTAAATAATCCAAAAAGATAAACACATGCGCAACGTTGTCATCGGTTTCCTCGGAACACAGCTCGATGCGGGCAAGAAACGCCGCTGGCGTCCATCCGTTCAGCTTTGCGCCCATCCGGACTTCCCCATCGACCGGCTGGAGCTTCTCTATGATCAGCGCTATTCCCGTCTGGCCCATGGTGTCGCCCAAGGCATTGCCAGCGTCTCCCCCGATACCGAAGTGCTGCTCAACCGCATGGATCTCGCTAATCCCTGGGACTTTCAGGAGGTTTACGGCAAGCTTTTCGACTTCGCGCAGACCTACGGATTCGATGAGGATCGGGAACGCTATCACGTCCACCTCACGACCGGCACGCATGTCGCCCAGATCTGCTGGTTCCTGCTGACCGAGTCGCGCCATGTGCCCGCGCGCCTTGCCCAGACGGGCCCGCCCCGGGGCGAAGACACGCCCAACGGCACTCTCGACATCATCGATCTCGATCTCAGCCAGTACAACGCGCTCCAGCAGCGGTTCGATCTTGTCACCCGCGAATACAACGCCCTTCTGAAAGACGGGATAGAGACGCAGAACCCAACCTTCAACGCCCTGATCGACCGGGTGGAGGTGGTGGCCAGCAATTCCGACGCGCCCATCCTCCTGCTGGGTGAGACAGGCACCGGCAAGACGGAGCTTGCGCGCCGGATCTTTGAACTCAAGCTACAGCGCCGCCGCATCAAGGGCCGCATGGTGCAGGTCAATTGCGCGACGCTCCGGGGCAATACCGTGCTGCCCACGCTCTTCGGCCAGCGCCGCAGCGCAGGTGCAGGGGCCGAGCGCGCGGGCCTCCTTCGCGAAGCCGATGGCGGGCTCCTCTTTCTGGACGAGATCGACGAGTTGAGCGCGGAGGGCCAGTCCATCCTCCTCCACGCGATAGAGACGGGCCGCTACTATCCCGCAGGCTCGGATCACGAGATCACCAGCCGCTTCCACGTGATCGCCGGGGCCAATTGCGATCTCGGCGCCCGTGTCGCCGAAGGCCGCTTTCGCGCAGACCTTTTCGCCCGTCTCAACCTCTGGTCCTTCACGCTGCCGCCCATGCGACAGCGCCGCGAAGACATCGCACCCAACATCCAGTTCGAGCTTGAGCGGGTGGAAAAATCCCTCGGCCAACGGACCGGCTTCAACACAGATGCGGCAGAGCGCTACCAGCGGTTCGCCCGCGACCCGGCCACGCTTTGGCCCGGCAATTTTCGCGATCTGGGCGCCAGCGTGCAGCGCCTCGCCACCCTCGCCCCGCGCGGCCGCATCACCCGGGCGATGGTGGACGGTGAAATCGAAACACTCCGCACGCAGTGGAAAAGTGCGGAGACCGACGCCGACGCGCAACTGGTGGCAGAGGTCACCGACGCGGAACTCGACGCGTTCGACCGCGTGCAACTGGCAGAGGTCATCCGCACCTGCCGCCAAAGCCCCAGTCTCAGCGCCGCGGGCCGCACCCTCTTCGCCGTCTCCCGCGCACAGAAGGCCAGCCGCAACGACGCCGACAGGCTCCGCAAATATCTCGACAGGTTCGGCCTAGGATGGGACGACGTCAGGTCCTGAGGCCCAGCACGTCCTGCATATCGTATTCACCCGGCGGCTTGCCGCGCCCCCAAAGTGCCGCCTTCAATGCCCCCCGCGCGAAGATCATGCGGTCGGTCGCCAGATGCCGCAGCACAATCCGCTCGCCATCGGCGGCGAAAATCACGTCATGCTCTCCGGCGACGTCACCGCCCCGCAGGGCAGCAAGCCCGATATCCCCGCGCTTTCGCGCACCGGTCAGCCCATCGCGCGCCCGATCCGCCACATCCCCCAATGTGACACCCCGCCCCTCGGCGGCGGCTTCGGCCAGCATCAGTGCGGTGCCTGAAGGGGCGTCCACCTTGTGCCGGTGATGCATCTCCACCACCTCAACGTCGAAATCCGCGTCCAGCGCCGCCGCAATCTGCCGGGTCAGCACGGTCAGCAGGTTCACACCAAGGCTCATATTGCCTGCCCGCACGATCACCGCATGCCGCGCCGCCGGGCCGAGGGCCGCGATATCCGCCGCGCTCATCCCCGTTGTGCCAATCACATGCACGGCACGCGCCTGCGCAGCCAAAGCACTATGGGCCAAAGTCGCCGCCGGAGTGGTGAAATCAATCACCGCCTCAGCGCCCGCAAAGACCTCCAGCGGGTCACCACTTACCATCACGCCCCGCGCGGATCCGCCCGTCACCTCGCCAAGATCACGCCCGATCCAGTCATGCCCCTCCCGCACCGTCACACCGGACAATATGCAATCCGCGCTCTCTCCGATCGCCCGCACCAGCATCTGCCCCATCCGGCCCGCCACGCCCAAAACCGCCACCCGCATCGGCTCGCTCATCACACTCTCCTCAAATCGTCAAAGATCCATAGCGCGAAGCGAAACCGCTGCCCACCGGGATCTTTGCGGGCAGATCAGCACTCAGACCAGCCAGATAGGGCCTGTGGGCGCATCCGTGGCGATCTCTCAATCCTCGTCTTCCGAAGCGTCATCATCCGAGAAATCCATCTCCGGCAGCGGGAAGTAACGCCGAAACCGTTCCTCGAAGCTTTCTTCCAGCGCTATCTGCTTGGCATGCGTGGAAAGATCCGTATGGATGAAATCATAAAGCATCACAGCCGCGGCAAGCAGTCTGGTCCGATCAAAGTCGCACGAAATCTCCAGCATATACACGCCTTCCAGCGTGGCGGAATACCCTTGGCCACCGGCATCCGGCTTGTCCAGGTCCGGATAGCGCCCCCAGAAAAAGGCAACATCCGGCTCACCTTCTTCTGTCAGCCCATGCCAGATGCGGATCTTCTTCGTTTCGTCTGCGTTCCGGACAAAATAGACTGAGGAATTCTCATCCTGCGTCACATCCTGGACGGCCGTATACGTGTCTTCGCTCACATCATGGGCAAGCTGAAAGATCTCATCCCACAGATTGATCAGGCAAAAGAAGGAGTGATGACTGGTCACCCAATCATTGAACGGAAAACTCGGGTCCTGACGGTAGCGGTCCAGGATTGCATAGAGCGATTCGTCATACTGCATCGCTAGGCCATGAACGCATTGATTGTGCCCACAACGTTCAGATCGTAACGAAACTGGCTCGAAGCCGCGCGCGAAGTCTGGCTTCGATGCTCACCGGGCGGCAATCCATGAGGCGGCTTGGTATTGATGAACTGCGCCGTGCGCGCAAAAACGCCCATGCGCTCGATCTCGCGGAACGGACGGCGGCCCAGGTCCTCCTGCAACAGGGCATGGGTTCCACTCAGCAGAACAATGCCCTCCCGCGTCGTCACGGTACGCCCGCTCACGAAATAGGGCCCAAGCGTCATGGTGGAGCCGGAACTGTTGCCGACCAATAGGCCCTGCGCGTGGATGGTGACCTGACACCAGACACAATCTCTGCAATCCCGCACCGCCCGCGCATCGGCCTTCGACTTATCGCCAGCCTGCGTCAGGATATCCGTAACTTCGTCTTCTTCAGCGGGCGTATCCAGCCAGTCATCCGCAAGGTTGATGGCCGTTCCCACGGCAACACCCGCAACAACAGCGGATCCCCAGAACAATATCGACCCGAGCGTTATACCGCCTCCAGTCGCGGCGGCTCCACCGCCCCCTCCACCGGCGCCCGCCAGTGCGGGCAAAAACCACCAGGGCATCAGGCGCCTCCATTCACGGTTTGCTTGGTCATCCTGTAAGCAAGATCAACACGGGTGTTTATGCCCACCCGGTCGTTCTTCAGCCAAATCCAGGGTTCCGGAGAGCGCATGACCTCCGGTTTGAGGGTCGTATATATCAATGTCATGAATACATAGCTCTTGTAGCTTGAGTTTGGGTAGTCTCGCAAAAACTGATCCGCCTGATCGTAGCTTCTCTCCAGATCCCCGCGCAAAGCGGCCTCATCCACATCATCCGGCAAAGCCAGCTTTGCCCGTGCGTGATCGACAACCTCTTTCCTTGCACGCAATTGGCTGGCGTCTGCCAAAGCGGCTCTTTCATGATCTTCAAGTGTCCACATTTTCCCATTCGCAGGCAGGCTTCTCACGATGAGACGATAGCCTCCACGTCAATTTCAGCAACCTGAATAAGATCTGATCGTACAAATTTCACGAAGCTACGGGCCGTTCGGCCAAAAAACGAACATCATTCCTCCGATCTGTTGCCCCAAGGGCCGCAGGTTCAAGTTTGATCAGCAGCGCAACCCACACGGGAAAAAGGCACCGAACCGCGCATCACTTCCGCTCCCAGCCGCTTGGCAAACCGCAGCAAAGGGAATACATCACCGCGCAAAGGAGCCCCCGAAATGTCCAAACGCGATCATATGCCCAGCCGCGGCCCCAGCCAGCGTCAGCTGCGTGTGGGAGAGCTGATCCGCCGCACGCTTTCCGAAGTGCTCGCGCGCGGCGATCTTCACGATCCCGATCTCTCGGGTGTTTCCGTCACAGTGGGCGAGGTTCAGCCCTCGCCGGATCTGCGGCAGGCTCGTGTCAACGTTCTCCCCCTCGGCGGCCAGGAGGTGGAGAAGGTGATCGAAGCGCTCAACCGCAACAAGGGAGAGCTTCGCCGCGAGATCACCCGCTCCATGACGCTCAAATTCTCGCCGGAGCTCAAATTCGTGGCCGACACGACGTTCGACCAGATGGACGAAACCCGCCGTCTCCTCGGCGAGGCCCGCGTCCGTCGCGATGTGGAGAACTGATGGCCCGTCGCCGCAAGGGAAACGCCGTTACCGGCTGGCTGGTGGTAGACAAGCCTGCCGGGCTTACATCCGCTGCTGTTGTAAACAAGGTGCGCTGGGCGTTGGAGGCGCAGAAAGCGGGCCATGCTGGCACGCTCGATCCCGATGCCACAGGCCTTCTGGTGATTGCCTTGGGCGAAGCCACCAAAGCCCTCTCCGCCCTTACCGAAGCGCTCAAAACCTACGAATTCACGATCAACTGGGGCAGCAGCACCAGCACGGATGATGCCAGCGGCATTGTGCTGGATACCTCTCCGATCCGCCCGACAGAGGCGCAAATCTGCGCGGCTCTGCCCGCCTTCACCGGCGACATCCAGCAAACCCCACCACAGGTGTCTGCTGTCAAAGTCGATGGCCAGCGCGCCTATGATCTCGCTCGCGAAGGCGAGGTGATGGAGCTGGCCGCGCGCGATCTACATGTCGCAGATCTCACGCTCCTCAGCTCCAAAGAAGGTCAGGCGACCCTCAGGATGACTTGTGGCAAGGGTGGCTATGTCCGTGCCATCGCCCGCGATCTCGGCGAGGCCCTCGGCTGCTTCGGCCATGTCCAAACGCTCCGCCGCTCCGAAACCGGCCCCTACACGGAAGCCGATGCAATCACATTCGAGACGATCGAGAAAGAGGAGCGGACACCAGCGCTCCATGCGCATATCCGCCCCCTAATCTCCGGCCTCGCCACACTGCCGGAATGTGTCTGCACCGAAATGGAGGCGGAGCGCCTCTCTCATGGCAATCCCTGCCTCGTGAAAACGACCGAAGCCGAAGAAGGCGAAGACGCCTTTGCCAGTATAGGCGGCCAGCCCCGCGCCCTCGGCCTCTACCGCGCGGGCATGTTCCACCCCAAACGCGTGTTCAATCTCTGAGCAAGCTGAATTTCATCCAATATCTGTTTCGCTAAGTGCAAGCAGGCTCTTCTGAGCCGTACTTTGCCAGCCAAAAACAAAACACAGAAATGATAGGGGATTGGAGGCCGGGGCACGGCCCCGGCCAGCGTTTCCTTGCCACAACATGCGGCCTGTTACTCTCTACAATACGCACTCACTCACTACAGCACACACTCTTCACAACGCACATACTCATCAAGGATCACAGGAACTCGTAACGAAACACACTGGTTACAACGCACTCACGACACAACAAACGCATACTAACAAACCAACCGGACCAGTCTTTTACAAGGGGAACACAACGCAACAGGGGTACAAGATACGCAACTTCGATACGCCTGTTATCCCGCCGGATTGGTGTGAAATTCCGCTCGGATTGCGATCTGATTGTGTCTTTCAGTTACAATTTTAGCGATTACTCACGTTCAGAGGAGCAGAGCGGCCCTGCGATCCGTGGCCAAGATCGCAAAGCCAACGCTCCAGCCCTCGGCCTTAAAACTTCGGCGTCACAGTCTTTTGAGAGTTCGTAAACTCCACAACCGCATCAGAATACTGGCTATCGAACATATGCAGCTCACCCGGTTCAAGCGTCAGCTTCCCACCTACAGACCAACTGCACGAGGCTGTGGGGTTATCCGCGGGAAGCGTACACCATTCTGCCCTGAAATGCGCCGGATCATCCACACTGCCCTTCGTGGGCGCACCGTACTTCTCGAATGCCCGCTCCCGCATACTCGCAACGTTTTCCGGCGTGCCCGCAATTTCGAGGCGAATCTGGCTCACCAGCACAGGATGCTCCGGGTCATGCGGCACTTTCGGCGTCAGGGAGAGGTCCATCTCGAATGCATCCGTTTCCACGGAAAGGCCATCAAGCGCCTTGTCGCCTGTCACCACGTTCTCCCGGTACGACTGGCGCGTCCGGATCTGGTCATCCGTCACACCGTATGTTTCCTTTATCGCAGCCGTGGCCTCTGCCAAGCTCATTCCAAGCATCACGCCGCCAATGTCGAATTTGGAAACATCATGGGCAACGCTCGTGTTTTCCGCCGCAGCAGGCATAGCAATGATGAATAGGGCTGCGGGAAGGGCAATGAATTTGGAGAGCATCGTGCAATTTTCCTTGTTGGTTTCAGGCGTATCCCAGTCGTTAACACACACGACAACTCTTGAAAATGTAGCAAAACCAGCAAAAAAGGGCCCGCCTTGCGGCGAGCCCGATTTGTCATTAACTTAGGCCGAAAGGCTTCAGTTTTCGATGATCGCTTCAGCGCGGCGGCTTTTGGAAGCGGTCGTCGCATCACTGTTCAACACAGCTTTCAGCTGTGCCAGCTGTGCGACGGAAAGATCATCGGGGTTGGCAACTTCCACATCAAGCGTCGACAGGCCGGATACAACGTCATCTTTCAGGCTGCTTGTTCCATCAATTTCGGTCGTAAAGCCCCAGATCGTGCTGCGCTCGGTGGAGATATCAAGAATTTCCTTCGCGCGGCGCGATTTGCTCGCGGTGGTATCTTCGCTCTCGAAAACGGTCTTAAGCAGCGCAAGTTCGCCAACTGTCAGTGTATCCACTTTTTCGGCGTCGACACCGAGGGTCGTCAGCTGGTTTGTAACCGCTGCCTCCAGCATGCTCAGTTCTTTGTCCATAGCAACCGAAGCGGGTGCCATTGCTGCTGTTCCAAGAAGAGCGGCAGAGGCGATAAGTGTTTTCGCAGAATTTTTCATAGTAATCTCCTTTATCTTGCACTACCGCAGGCTGTATTGCTCCGCGGCGGCGTCACAGTAGGAACACCCTCAGGCGGAGATAGTTCCGAACTTTTTTGAAATAAGTTTCGAATATCAGGCTCAGACGCTGAAACTCGGCATAGGGCCTAAGGTTGTTTGACGTTTGCCTCGGCAAAAAAGTGTTTAGACTGTTTACAGCGCACACGATCGCCTCCCTTCTACAGGGCGAGATCACAAAACGGCGCTGCAACCACCATACGAACCACAAGGCAGATGCCCGGCACTACTCCTTCGGCAGCACCCGCAGCCCAAGATCGCGCAGCTGCGCATTCGTTGCAGGCGCCGGGGCCTGCATCATCAGATCTTCCGCCCGCTGGTTCATGGGGAAGAGGATCACATCCCGCAGATTGTCCGCATCCGCCAGCAGCATCACCATCCGGTCCACGCCCGGCGCAATCCCGGCATGGGGCGGCGCGCCGAATTTGAAGGCGTTGATCATGCCACCGAAATTCTCGTCCACGAAGGCCGCGTCATGCCCGACCACCTCGAAGGCCTTGTACATGATCTCCGGCTTGTGGTTCCGCACGGCGCCAGAGGACAGCTCCACCCCGTTGCACACGATATCGTACTGATAGCCCAGGATCTCCAGCGGGTCGCCGTCCAGCGCTTCCAGCCCGCCCTGCGGCATAGAAAACGGGTTGTGGCTGAAATCGAGCGTGCCGGTTTCCTCGTCCTTCTCATACATCGGGAAATCGACAATCCAGCAGAACTTGAATTCGTCCTTCCAATCCTCATTCGGCTGCGTCTCCGCCCAGATCTCATTCCGCGCCTTGCCCGCCACAGCCTCAAAGCTGGACGGCTTGCCACCGAGGAAGAACGCGGCGTCGCCCACGCCGAGCCCAAGCTGCTGGCGAATGGCTTCCGTCCGCTCCGGCCCGATGTTTTTGGCGAGGGGGCCAGCGGCCGCCATCGTACCCTCTTCATCCCGCCAGAAAATATACCCCATCCCGGGCAGCCCTTCCTTCTGGGCGAAACTGTTCATCCGGTCGCAGAACTTGCGGCTGCCCCCGCCCGGTGCCGGAATGGCGCGGATTTCCGTGCCGTCCTGCTCCAGCAGGTTCGCAAAAATCTTGAAGCCGGAACCCGCGAAATGCTCACTCACGATCTGCATTTCCAGCGGGTTGCGCAGGTCCGGCTTGTCGGAGCCGTATTTCAGCATCGCGTCGCGGTAGGCAATCCGGGGGAACTCCGCCGTCACCTTTCGCCCATTGGCAAACTCCTCGAACACACCGCGCATCACAGGCTCGATCACCTGAAACACGTCTTCCTGCGTGGCGAAGCTCATCTCCATATCCAGCTGGTAGAACTCACCGGGGGAACGGTCCGCCCGCGGGTCCTCGTCCCGGAAACAGGGGGCGATCTGGAAATACCGGTCGAACCCGGCCACCATGATCAGCTGCTTGAACTGCTGCGGCGCCTGCGGCAGCGCGTAGAACTTGCCCGGATGCAGCCGCGACGGCACCAGAAAATCCCGGGCCCCTTCGGGGCTGGAGGCGGTCAGGATCGGCGTCTGATATTCCATAAACCCCTGCTCCACCATCCGGCTGCGCAAAGAAGAAATAACCTTGGACCGCATCACGATGTTCTGGTGCAATGTCTCGCGCCGCAGGTCGAGGAACCGGTATTTCAGCCGCGTCTCCTCCGGGTATTCCTGATCACCGAACACCATCAGCGGCAGTTCCTCGGCAGCGCCCAGCACCTCCAGATCGCGGATGAACACTTCCACCTCGCCAGTCGGGATGTTCGGGTTCACCAGTTCCGGATCCCGCGCCTTCACCTCGCCATCAATGCGGATCACCCATTCGGACCGCACCTTCTCCACCTCGGCGAAAACCGGGCTGTCGGGGTCGGCAAGGATCTGCGTCATCCCGTAATGGTCCCGCAAATCGATGAAAAGCAGCCCCCCATGATCCCGCACCCGATGCACCCAACCGGCCAGCCGAATGGTCTGGCCGACATGGGATTTGTCGAGGTCTGCGCAAGTGTGGCTGCGATACGCGTGCATGTCGGCTCTCCGGGCTCAAGATCAGGTGCCGATACACCGCGCCACACCAAGGATGTCAAGGGCAGAGCCACGTGGGACCGGCCCCCATCACGTCGCCCCGTCAAGAACCTAAGAAGACAGATCGGCAGCACGACCACCGCCACATGAAATGTCGCCACGAACCCGACGGCGCGGGACATCGGGCTCTGGCTATATCCAATCCAAACCATCAGCCGCGCCGCCGGGAACCAGGCGCCGAATGCCGCAAGAACAGGGGGCCTGTTTCGCGAAAAGCAGTGCAACCGCAAAGAATGCCAATATCAGCGAACCACCTGCTCCGTCGTGTTCCGCAATTGGCGCGCGGCAATATCCGGAGGGTTGCCCCCCTCCGGTGTGCTCCCGTCGATGACACCATGACACGCCGCTCCCAAGCCCACTGGCAATCTTGATCCAACCCTGCTTAAACATGCCCGCCAGAGCAACAGGGATGCGAGCCTTGGAAAAAACCGTCTCACGCGCGTTTGAAAAGATCGTCCGCGAAGGGGATCTGACGATCCACTACCCCTCCGGCACCGTCCAGAAGCTGGGCGATGGCGATATCACCGCCACCGGCACCCCCGTGATCGCGCGCCTCACTTCGCCAAGGGCTGTCCGCCGTCTGGCGATGGACCCGCCGCTCGCAATCGGCGAAGTCTATATGGACGGCGAGATGGTTTTCGAGGCGGGCGACTTCTACAAGTTCATGACCATTCTCAAGAAGGGCGGCGTGAACAAGGGCTGGACGCCGGGGGCTGTCGTCAACCACATCTGGCGCTCCGCCAAATCCGGCATCCGCCAGCGCGCGGGCATCCAGCTCGCCCGCCGCAACATCGCGCATCACTACGACCTGTCAGAGGATCTCTTCCGCCTCTTTCTCGACGCGGACATGAACTATTCCTGCGCCTATTTCGAGCACGAGGGCCAAAGCCTCGAAGACGCCCAGCGCGCCAAGCAGCGCCATATCGCGGCCAAGCTCCTCTCGCGACCGGGGGCCCGGACACTCGATATCGGCTCCGGCTGGGGCGGCATGGGCCTCTATCTGGCCGAGATCTGCGAACATGACGTCACTGGCGTCACCCTGTCCATCGAACAGCAACGCGTCGCCAATGCCCGCGCAGCGGAGCGGGGGCTGGCGGATCGGCTGCGCTTCAACCTTCAGGATTACCGAGAGGTGGAGGGGACATTCGACCACATCACCTCCATCGGAATGCTGGAGCATGTGGGCCTGCCGCAGCTCAGAACCTACTTCAAAACCGTGGCCCGGCTTCTGGACAAGCACGGCACCGCCCTCATCCACTCCATGGCCCAGCCCAAACGCCAGCCCTATGCCCAACCATTCGGCGACAAGTACATCTTTCCCGGCGGCTACATTCCCTCGCTCGCCGAGATCCTGCCCGCCGTGGAAGCCGCGGGCCTGCTGGTGAAAGACATCGAGGTCCTGCCCATTCACTATGCCGAAACCTGCCGCCACTGGCGCGAACGCTTCCTCGCCAACCGCGAAGCGGTCCTGAAACTCTACGACGAACGCTTCATCCGCATGTGGGAAACCTATCTGGTCGGCGCAGAAGTGTCCTTCCGCCACGACCGCATCTTCGTCGCCCATCTCCAGCTCTGCCGCCATCAGGATCGCGTTCCGATCCGGCGGGGCTGGATCGAAAAGGAAAAAGCCAAGCTGTCTGAAATAGAAACGAGTATTTGAAGTTCAAAAAAGTTCATCTTTACATGTAGATCGCAACATCTTCCCAAGAGAAACATCCGCCGATCAAGACCATTAAGACCCCCACCGCACGCATCGTCAGCAGCCATGAGAGAAATCGCCTCCGAAGATCTCATCGCCCCGTGCACTCTCCGGGAAATGACACTGGAAGTGGGTATAGCAGAGCACATCTCTAAAATGCCCGCTTCACACCCGGCTCTATCAATCTTGGTAAAAAAGCGCTTCGCAAGATCGAAAGGACTGTGCAGTGGTGGCTGGTAATCCTTGCCAGGAAATGCCCCACACAATATGGGAGATTGAATTGCATTTTAACCACGTTGCTGACTTTGGGTTCAAACGACCAAGACGACTACTGGAAAGATGCCTCGCTGACAGAAGCGACGGATGATGCAATCGAGGTGCCGCCTGCGCTAACGGTCCAGACCATCGAGGGCGTGGAGCCGCTTGACGACCAGTTCGGGGTTCTGGAACCCCTAACGGTGCCCTCATCCATCTGGGATGTGCTCTTTAGTCAATCCGAGCAGATCGAAGGCCGCGTCAGCCAGCCCATTTATACCTATGCCATTGTCGATGCCGCCAAGGCAATGGGCCTCGTTGAGATGCTGGAGGCCTCCGGGCTGGATCACAGCTGTCTTTTTCAAGGCAAAGCCGCAGAGGAACTGCGTGACGTTGCACCCTATATCGTCAGGCTGGAGGAATCGAACGCCTTCACCCGAAACCTGTTCACCAAAGGCGATTCAGGATGGCAAATGTGGGACCGCAAACCTGGTATCTACTTGCGGTCACCGGCATCGCTGGGTGAGATAAGGAAGCATTTTCGAAAGTTTACAAAGGTCCGTCGTGAAGATGGGAAGTGGTTCTATTTCCGTTTCTGGGATCGTGACGCGCAAGAGGCTATGGTCCATGCCGCGCGCGGCGCGTTGCCAGAGATGGAGAGGCTTTTTATCACAAGTTGCCAGAACCCGTTACTGTGCGCGTATCTTCCGTCCTTCAGTGCGATCATCACATCCGAGCGGATATGGGCGACGGATGCAGCCCCAACGGCCATCACCCCAAATGACTTTCTAGCAATGTTGTTGCAGATCATTAAACAACAACGGACGCATCGTGATCTGAGCGCGATTGCCAGCAAGATTGATGTGGGCACCGAAGACAGTGCCCTGATGGAACCGCTGGGAATGCTGTTCGACGCAGGGTTCACCAACAAGGCGCAACTGTCGCAGCTTGGTCAGATCGAATTTGCATCACAGTTCAGATTTCTGCGACAGCCACATGTTTACGCGGTTATCCACTCGCAAGAGCCGCGCTATGCTGCCTTTGTTCGGCTGATGGATATGGCCACGTTACAGGAGCTTGTTCATGCCGCAGGATGATGCCGGAGCGTTTTTTGCACCCTGCGAACAGTCACTGACCGTTTTTCTGGGCGGCGCGGGCATGCGTGGCGGCTACAACGAAGAGTTCATGCAGGTGCTAAACGAAGCTGGTATCTGCCGCCCGGTTTACGGCAATTACGCTGGGCTTTGGGGGATCGCCGACAATCGCGGTATATTTGACATGCTGGCAGACGCATTATCGGTCCCCTTTGGAAACCAGCCTGCCACCCAACCTATTGGCAGGGAGCACTCTGAAGGCCGTGGTATTTGGGATGGGTTCAATCTAGAGCTGGAATCACTGTTGGGGCTCACCGACACGCGTGATCGTCTGGATTGGGAAGCACGAAACCAGACCGCATACAGCTATACTCTACCAGGCGTCGGTGTTGCCTACCCAGCTCCACCACAAAGCGACCGCTTCAATCTAATTGGGTATTCTTGGGGGGCAGCGGTCGCGGCACGAGTAGCATTGTTTTATGCAGCAAGTGGCGTTGAGGTAGACTTCCTTGGTCTGATTGGTGCACCCGTCAATGCAAGCTTGCTCGCAGAAGTCTAGGGTAGCCCCTACATCAAGACAGTAGCGGTCGTCGATCTTACTGAACATGGCGATGCAATCTATGCAGGAATGAGCGACGCGTCCCTGATTTTTCACGTGCCAAGAATTGCAAGTCAAATGCTGGTATCACCCGCGGGCACAGGGCATTTCTATTATTCTGACAGTGGAACACTGGAATCTCTTACACGTAAACGCCGCTTAATCGTGAATCTGATAGCGCAGGGTCTAGAGTGACAAAAAGGATTTTCAAAGCAGGAATAATAACGGCAGCGATCATAACTGTCGGCCTCTTTGCGTATCCCGATTACACCCAAGATATGCTGTATGTCAGTCAACAGACCATTGGTGCCCTGTTTCTTGCAATTATGGCGAACTTCATGATCGCTGTTGGAGCTGGGATTTTTGCCAAAGGGAAAAGGACTGTTATTTTTCTTCAGGTGTTTTTTGTATCATTTGCCTTTACCGTTGTCGTGTTCCTTGCTGTCGGTTACTTCGCTAGTCTTGATTCTTGGCCAGACAACTGAACCTCAGAATAGTCAACAAACGCTCCTTTTTGGGATAGGCTAAAATCAATTTAATTGATGCAGCCAATAACCCCGTTCAAAAGCAAAGCGGTTGTTGAAGGTTTATGAAGCCGTGGCCCTTTGTGCCATCTGAAAGGCCACCAGCGAAGCCACTTCTTTGCAAAACAGTCATCAAGATGGCTTCAAAGCGCTCCTGCCATCGTTCGGAGCGTCTTAAGCACCTAATGTATCCGGCACACGCTGCAGAAACGGGCCTACCACCCTTGCGCCGCCTCCATTTGCCCCGTATCACACCGCCAATTTGCGCGCGTCTCAGCCGGGGTGAACCATGCCGAAAAGAACCGATATCCACTCCATCATGATCATCGGTGCCGGCCCCATCATCATCGGTCAGGCCTGCGAGTTCGATTATTCCGGCGCCCAGGCCTGCAAGGCCCTGAGAGAGGAAGGCTACCGCGTCATTCTTGTGAACTCGAACCCCGCCACGATCATGACGGATCCGGGCATGGCAGATGCCACCTATATCGAGCCGATCACGCCCGAAATGGTTGCCAAGATCATCGAAAAGGAACGCCCCGACGCGCTCCTCCCAACCATGGGCGGCCAGACGGGCCTGAACACCGCGCTCGCCCTCGACGAGGATGGCACGCTGGAGAAGTTCAACGTCGAACTGATCGGTGCCAAACGTGCCGCGATCGAGATGGCGGAAGATCGCAAGCTCTTCCGCGAGGCGATGGACCGCCTCGGCATTGAAAACCCTGTCGCCACCATTGCCACCACGATGGAAGAATGCATGGAAGCCCTCGCCGATGTCGGCCTGCCCGCCATCATCCGCCCCGCCTTCACCATGGGCGGAACAGGCGGCGGCGTTGCCTATAACCGCGATGATTACGAGAAAATCTGTCGCTCCGGCCTCGATGCCTCACCCGTCAGCCAGATCCTGATAGACCAGAGCCTTCTCGGCTGGAAAGAATACGAGATGGAGGTGGTGCGCGACACCGCCGACAACGCCATCATCGTCTGCGCCATCGAAAACGTCGATCCAATGGGCGTCCATACCGGCGACAGCATCACCGTCGCCCCGGCCCTCACGCTGACGGACAAAGAATACCAGCGGATGCGCAACGCCTCCATCGCGGTCCTGCGCGAGATCGGCGTGGAAACCGGCGGCTCCAATGTCCAGTGGGCGGTGAACCCCGCCGATGGCCGCATGGTCGTGATCGAGATGAACCCGCGCGTGTCGCGAAGTTCCGCCCTGGCATCGAAAGCCACCGGCTTCCCCATCGCCAAGGTCGCCGCAAAACTCGCCGTGGGCTACACGCTGGACGAACTCGACAACGATATCACCGGCGTCACCCCCGCAAGCTTCGAGCCCAGCATCGACTATGTCGTCACCAAGATCCCCCGCTTCGCATTCGAGAAATTCCCCGGCGCAAAAGACGACCTCACCACAGCGATGAAATCCGTCGGCGAAGCGATGGCCATCGGCCGCACTATCCACGAATCCCTCCAGAAAGCCCTCCGCAGCCTGGAAACCGGCCTCACCGGTTTCAACGAGATTGCCATCGAAGGCCTTCCCGCGCCTGACAGCATCAAAACCATCCCCGGCGATCACCTCAGCGCTATCAAGGTCGGTACCGACGCGGATGCGCAGCAGGCCATCGACAAGGGTGTTACCAAGGCCCTCGCCCTCCAGACCCCGGACCGCATCCGCGTCATCGCCGAAGCCATGCGCTTCGGCTTTTCCGATGACGAGATCAACGAAATCACCAGCTTCGATCCCTGGTTCCTCGCCCGCATCCGCGAGATCATCGCAGAAGAGGAAAGCCTCCGCGCAAACGGCCTTCCGGTAACCGAACAGGCACTGCGCCGCCTCAAGATGCTCGGCTTCACCGATGCCCGCCTTGCAGAGCTGACTGCGCGGGACGAAGGACAGGTCCGCCGCGCCCGCCACAATCTCGGCGTCACAGCCGTCTTCAAACGGATCGACACCTGCGCTGCCGAATTCGAAGCCCAAACGCCCTACATGTATTCCACCTACGAAGCAGACGCAGGCGGCGAGGTTGAATGCGAGGCCCGCCCGACAGACCGCGAAAAAATCGTCATTCTCGGCGGTGGCCCCAACCGGATCGGCCAGGGCATCGAGTTCGACTATTGCTGCTGCCACGCCTGCTACGCCCTGACGGATGCGGGCTTTGAGACCATCATGGTCAACTGCAACCCCGAAACCGTCTCCACCGATTACGACACCTCCGACCGCCTCTATTTCGAGCCGCTTACGCTGGAACACGTGCTGGAGATCCTGCGGGTCGAGCAGGAAAACGGCACCCTCAAGGGCGTCATCGTCCAATACGGCGGCCAGACGCCCCTCAATCTCGCGCGGGGGCTCGAAGCCGAAGGCATCCCCATCCTCGGCACCACACCCGATGCCATCGACCTTGCCGAAGACAGGGAGCGCTTCCAGCAACTCCTCAACTCCCTCGGCCTCAAGCAACCGAAAAACGCCCTCGCCCGCAGCGCGGAAGAGGCGCGCAAGGTCGCCGAAACCATCGGCTACCCCCTCGTCATCCGCCCCTCCTACGTTCTCGGTGGCCGCGCGATGGAGATCGTCCACACCACAGCCCAGCTCGAACGCTACATCACCACGGCGGTAAACGTCTCCGGCGATAGCCCCGTTCTGCTCGATAGCTACCTCACCGGTGCCGTAGAGGTCGACGTAGACGCCATATCCGACGGCACAGAGGTCCATGTCGCAGGCGTCATGGAACATATTGAAGAGGCAGGTGTCCACTCCGGCGATAGCGCCTGTTCCCTCCCGCCCTACTCCCTCAGCGACGCCATGATCGCCGAACTCAAAAGCCAAACCGAAAAGCTCGCACTCGGCCTGAACGTAAAAGGCCTCATGAATGTCCAGTTCGCCATCAAGGATGATGCAATCTACGTCCTCGAGGTTAACCCTCGCGCCTCCCGCACTGTACCCTTCGTCGCCAAGGCCACCGGCACCGCCGTCGCCGCAATCGCCGCCCGCGTCATGGCAGGGGAGCCGCTCTCCAACTTCACATTCGATGCGCCGCCAAAGGCCTACGCCGTAAAGGAAGCCGTCCTCCCCTTCGCTCGCTTCCCCGGCGTCGATACCCTCCTCGGCCCCGAGATGCGCTCCACCGGCGAAGTGATGGGATCAGACACGACATTCTCCCGCGCCTTCCTAAAGGCCCAGATGGGCGCAGGCACCAACCTGCCCACCTCCGGCACATGTTTCGTCTCGATCAAAGACGCAGACAAGGGCCCGATGATGGAAGAAGCCATTCGCACCGTGGCAGAACTCGGCTTCCACCTGCTGGCCACCGCAGGCACAGCCAAATGGATTCACTCCCTCGGGCTGGAAGCGGAGAAGATCAACAAAGTCTACGAAGGCCGCCCGGACATCACAGACCGCCAGAAAGACGGCGGCGTGCAACTGATCTTCAACACCACCGAAGGCACACAAGCCATCGAAGACAGCCGCGAAATCCGCTCAACAGCCCTCTACGACAAAACCCCCTACTACACGACAGCCGCCGGCAGCCGCGCCGCCGCCCGCGCGATGAAGGATATGGTGGAGGGCGGATTGGGTGTGATGGCGTTGCAGAGCTCTAATTATCAGCCAGAGGTTGAATAAAAACCGATCCTTGCTACATGGAGCTGAGTACATTTAGATATAGGCTCCCTAGAATGACACTGATACGTGAGAGAGACTTGATAATTCCTGCACTTAGAGCTGCTGCAAATAAGAGCGATCAAGAAATTACGACTGGCGACTTGATAGGTCTTCTTGAAGTAGAATTCGAGCCAAGCGGTAGAGATGCAGACATCTTGGACGGTCGCAACGATACTCACTTTAGTCAGAAAGTACGCAATCTGATCTCACATAGGGATTCCAGCACAAGCATGTTTAGCAAAGGGTATGCTGTTTACAATAAGGAAAGAGAGTCGATCTCCATCACTAAAAGGGGTTTAGACTTTCTCACTCAAGTGCCTGATGAGTAGCGTGCCTTAAAGCCGGGTTGGATCCAATTTAGTTCACAGCTACCAAGTGCGTCTTTGTCCCATACAAACCAAGCATAGGCCGTTGTTCCACTTCCCTTTTTTACGGCGCCGGCGGGATAGAAAGTTATGCGTTCGCTAAAAACCCAAACACGTGAAGGCGGGACTTCTGTGAATATGGTTCTTTGCCTGTTCACGCCTTCCAAAAAAGCCAACCTGAGCAGTAGTGCAAACTTTGAACTTGCTGCTTTCACTCCAGACCTCACAAAACCTTCAGCAGAGTTATAAGGTGGGTTTGTAACTATATTTTGGGAAATCCTGTTCGGGCTTAGAAAATCGACACCAGCCTCTCCATAACCACGGTCATACAGATCCGAGCTGAAAACCTTCTCTCCAGTCTTTTCTAGCACTGATGACATTGCTCCGTCGCCACATGCACATTCCCAAATATCGCCCACAAACTTTTCACTCTCGATTAGAGCGTATGTCGCCCATTTAGGCGTCGGAAAGTAGTCAGGACCGCTTAAATCCGCAAACCGCTTGTTGGTAGGTTTGTAGCTACCGTTTATTTGATACGTTGCATCCATGCGAAAACTATAACAGAATCAAATGGTTATGCAATATGCCTTAAGTGATTCAAAAGATTCGCCTTTTTTAAATTCACATTTTGTACACCCACAATGCGCCACTAGGGATCGACAGTAATTTTCGACCTTCCGTTCGTCTACTTCGGCTCCCTGCCAACCAGCCCGATGGTGCCTTGCCACGCTTAACATGCAATGAGCACAGGCGGTATCCGGTAGGTAGGGCGACAAACTCCTGAGCTAAAGTTATATAGTCTCGATCCATTCGGTCACTGACCTAAGTTACAATGGCCGCAAGTGATGTGCTGCGTTCGTGCTAGGAGCAGCACTCTTTCCGCTTCCCTCCAACTTCTCTCTCCGCTACGCAACCCCATCGAGCCCAAAACCCGGAGAGCCCAATGCGCCCCCTTCTTGCCCTCACACTCCTCCTCGCCCTCACCGCCTGCGGTGTGCCCCTCATTCCGATCATCTGAGGCATATCCGAAATCCATTACCTCTCGGGTAATCATTTCCGTTACCTCCCCGCCAAAACCGCCGGGGAGCCCGAAAACGCGCCCGTTTTCGGAAATTTTGCACTCCCAAACCGGTACCAAAACCATACCAAATCCAGCCTTCCGCAAAGGCCTGTCTGCGCTCAGTCCAGCTCGGTCAACATCTTCTCCAGCATCAGCGCGCCGTAGTCCGAATTTGCATGATACAAATCGCCCTCATTGCGGCTCTTCCACTCCGGAAGGCTCGACCCGCTCTCCGCAATCGTCTCCGCAGGCTGGTGCAGCACAGGAATGCCCGCTGCTTCAAATTGCCTATCCAAAACAGCACGGTAGCGTTCCGAAACAGCCTTCAAAACGGGCGCCCGCCCGGATTTCTCCGTCAGGACAGCCTCAAAATGTCGGGGCGCTTCAAGCACAGCAACTTTCATACCAACCTGTTGAAAAGCCATCACAAAATCAACGGCTCCCCGGCTTTCATTGCCAATAATTCGCTCCAGAACAGCATCTGAGAGCGCTGTCTCTCCCGCGCACACATCCCAAGGCGCAAACTTCTGCCAATCAAAATCCCGTAAAATCCGGTTCGTGTTGTAGGGAAACGAAACCACATACCAGGCCTCCTCTCCACCCGACAATCCCGGTTCCGGAAACACATTTTCCCGCGCATCCGGCGGTAGGGTTTTCACTGCCCCCCCGTCCACCACAAAAAAGTTCTTGAGGGAAATCCAGTTCGGACCAACAGGCCGAAAATCCACGCAAGCTCCTGAAATCTCGATTTTAAATTTCGCAGCCCACCTCAGCGCGATAATGTGACTGTCACCCAAAACAACAAAATTACGCACGCTCATCTAGGGCCAAACGCCTCCAGTAATTCTTCCTCGCAGGCGACATCTTCTGCTGATTTCTGCCGTTCCGGCACGTCCTCAGAAACAGCGGGAACCGCCTCTGGCTGATGCCCAAGGCAACGGAAAAACTCGGCCATCACAAAGTCTACACCTGCCGCCGAAACGGACCGCATATTTGGTTCAAAAAACATGGAACGAAACGGCACGCCCGTGATGATCTCGTATGACGGAAAATAGTCGATCAGATCATCCGCATTTGCCACATCCCCAGCGACAGCACGCAACGTGGATTTCGAATAAACCGTTGATGTCAATACATGATCCGTCGTCGCGGTCGCCGTTAATGGAACGGGCGATACCGTCAGGAGAAAGCGCAGATCAGGCCGCACCCGACGGATCCGCGCAATCGCCCGCTCCAAACCATCGCGCACTTCCGGATACGACAGATTTTGGAAAACGTGCCGATCTCCATCAAATGTGCCAGCAGCCGTTCCAGGGCACATTGGGAAGTGAAGACCAGATTCCTGATCCACCCAGCTTTCCGTCAACCCCAGTGTAAAGACGAAAACATCAGCAACTTCAATCGCATGCCTCACAGCCGCAACAGTTGCAGCTTGAGAGATCCGCATTTCGTCTGGAGAGCCAAAGCCACCGGGTTCCACCACAGGTCGAAACGGGTCGAAGTAACGACCGTCCTTCTCCCAAACTTCGTCCGGAGGCTCTGCGTCGCCCAATGCCCACGAGACCCATTGACCAAGGAGCGCGGTTGTATAGATGTTCCCGGTTCTGAAGGAAAAAATCCCGTAGTTGAACGCCCTGCGATCCTCGGCCGTAAGGCCGCGAGGAGCGGGCTCTGCGTCATACCAGCCAAAGCCATTGGCGGCCATTGCCCGACCGATGTGCTGTGCAAAGCATGAGCCCGCTGTGATTACCCTTTCGCGCTGGGCAATCTCAAACTTCGGTTCCCATAAGCCACTGATCTCAAGCGGATTGCAAGACGCAACCGCCTTTCGCCAAAAGGCCCGCGCGCTCTGCGTATCGTATGGTGTTTGCCCTTGTGTCATATTGCACCTCGGCTGCCCCCTCTTATAAAGACACGCTCTGATATTTGTAGCATTGACGCAAGATCAAAGGATCAGGTGGGATTGCCGTTTCGCGACCGACCTAAGAAGTATTGCGGCCTGAACGCTACCATTTGCCCCCTGAGCTCTGCAGGGTAAGAGATCCTCGCTCCCGGCCCGAAAACGCTCTCCCAAGGCAAATGGAAAGTGCCCATCAAACTACGGAGCGTGCCCCGGATACAGACGGAAACATAAGGATGATATGCTGCTGTTGAATGGGTTATTCCGGCAGTTTTAAACAGAAGGCGCCGCGAGCGGATACCCCGCCATGTTAAGCTGTGCAAACTACGAATATAGATCAGTTCTTAGATGGGAGCGCGCCTAAAACTCGGCATAGATCGCATGCCGCACCAGCTATGCTCTCCAGATCCGCCACGCTGGCATCTATTGTCGACCAGCGCCCCTATCGTCCTCAAAAATACTTGGCAACACTTTCGAAAGAACACCAATCAAGAAGGCCGTGCTGATTCCGAATGTCAAAAGCCCGGTGATTGCGCAGAACGTCGCCGCTATGCGTGCGTCAGCGCCAAGAACGATGTCGCCGTACCCCAAGGTCGTGTAAGTCACTGTAGTAAAATAAAAACTGGTCACCAAATCGGGAAGCTCTGTAATTGCAAGAATTACTACGGCCCACATCCAAACCTGGATAGTATGGGCCAGAACCAAGACAAAAACGCTGAATGCCAGAAGAGCAACGATCCGAAATCGAGGCCTCCTTTCATGGGGTATCAGGCCAGCAAGCTTTCCGATGAGCGGAATGCTCCACGCAACGGCCGCAATATGGAGCAGAGCGCTGAATGTGAGCAGGCCGGTTCCCAGAAGGATTTGTTGAAGAGCACCCATAGCTAGTTTCCTGTTTTCCGTCTAATACTGCATCTAGAAGAATAGAGACACATACAGCGGACAGGGGCAATTACTATGGCGCGTAGAACAGTATTGGGGCTAGCCAGCGTGATCGTTATATCGGCGGGCGGGTTTGCATGGGCTCAGGACGCTGATCCACGACCTGCCAAAGTGGCAACAGTGACAGCAACTTCCACAACAGTATCGCGCAAATACCCGGCGATTGTTTTGCCATCCCGCGAAATCGAATTGTCATTCAAGGTATCCGGGCAGGTAATCGAGCTACCGATCCGTGCGGCATCTGAAGTCACTGAAGGTGATATGATCGCTCAGATCGACACGAGAGACTTTAGAAACCAGATTGCGCAGCTTCAAAGCCAACGTGATCAAGCGGTTGCTCAGTTGGACGCTCTAAAGGCTGGTGCCCGAGAAGAAGAGATCGCGGCCCTTGAGGCGGCCGTTCAATCGGCTGAGGCGCAAGTGGAGCAGACCAGTGATGCGCTTGCCCGTGCTGAAACACTGTTGGAACGCGGAGTTTCAACGCGCGCGCAGGTAGAAGGAGCGCAAGCAGAGGCCCGGGTTGCTCAAGCCAATCTTCGCGCACAACAAGAACAGCTGCGAATTGGGCAAATAGGGGGGCGCCCCGAAGAGATTGCTGCAAGTGAAGCAGCGCTGCGTGGCATAGATGCTCAGATCAAAGTGGCTGAAGATAGCCTATCTGATGCAACACTAAGGGCACCTTTCGATGGCATTATTGCCCGGCGCGATATCGAAAACTTCACGAATGTTTCCGCCGGGCAGGCCATAGCCCTTTTGCAGGGGCTTGATGTTGTGCATTTGGCCTTTGATGTCCCAAGCTCCGATGTAACGGAACTCACACGAAATGGCCCGGACACCATCGTAAATACAGCCATATTTGACTCTTTGGCCGATCAAGAATTTGAAGCGGAACTTGTTGAGTTTTCCGTGCAAGCGGACAGCACCACGCAAACGTATCGGGGCCGTGTTTCGGTAACTGTTCCTGAAGGCGCAATCATCCTACCGGGTATGGTTGCGAGTGTGATATCGTCTACAGCAGGCGCCGCAGCACAGATCACGGCCCCTTTATCAGCCATTGCTTCGGGGCCCGATGGTTCTCCCTATGTATGGTTGGTTGACGATGCTGGTTCGGTTTCCGAACAGCCGGTGTCACTTGGGGAGGCGCGCGGTGCGCAGGTCGTAGTCAGCGAAGGGCTCTCGGACGGGGATACAATCATATCTGCAGGTGTCAGCGAGATCATTGACGGAATGGCCATCCGACCAATTACGCAGGTCGGGAATTAAACACATGGATCTCGCTCGATTTGCGCTCGAAAAGCGCCTGATATCTGCCATCTCGACACTGCTCATCTTGTTTGCAGGCTACTTTGCCTATACGGCCCTGCCTCGTTTCGAGGACCCTGAATTTGTTATCCGGCAAGCTCAGATCATCACACCATATCCCGGAGCTTCCGCTGAGGAAGTGGCAGAAGAGGTGACCGAGGTTGTCGAAAACGCACTGCAACAGCTGCAAGGCGTTGATGAAGTGCGCTCCGTGTCGTCTCCCGGTCTGAGCACAGTGACCGTAGAGTTCACGATTGCGTCTACACCTGATTATCCTGAGCTTGATCAGAAGTTTTCAAAAATGCGGGCCAAGATTTCAGATGCTCAATCACAGTTGCCGCCCAACGCCCTTGGGTCTCAGGTTTATGACGACTTTGGTGATGTATACGCACAGTATTACGCCATTACCGGGGAAGGGTTCACCATCTCCGATCTTTATGAATACGCTAAAGACTTGCAGCGCGAGCTGGTCACCGTCGATGGCGTATCGAAGGTTGTTCTGAATGGCGTGCAAGAAGAAGTTATATATGTCGAATATGCGCCTGCTCGCCTGACCGAGTTGGGCCTCGCACCGCAACAAATCCAGCAACTTCTTGAGGGTCAGAACCTCGTAACCCCTGCTGGGTCAGTCGTCGCAGGCTCAACCCGGCTTTCAGTGAGGCCAGAGAGTGCGGTTAGTTCGGTTGAGGCGATAGAAAACCTGCTCATTACAAACGGGCAGTCGGGTACATCTTTTCGCCTGGGGGACATCGCAAGCATATCAAGAGGACTTGTTGAGCCGCCAAGTTCGCTTCTGTTTCGTAACGGTGAACCTGCTGTGGGTCTGGGAATTTCCAACCAGCGCGGTGGCAACGTCGTAAACATGAGCAACGCGGTCAAGGATCGCATTGATGAGTTGGAAAGTGAGCGCCCGATTGGTATCAATATCTTGCCTATCTCTGATCAGGGCGCGAGTGTGAAAGCCTCCATTGATGACTTCGTTGTCAATGTTGCATTGGCTTTGGCCATCGTCGTAGGCACATTGCTCATCTTCATGGGTCTGCGGTCGGGCGTCCTAATGGGTGGTATTCTGCTCGTGACAGTCGCAGGCACGCTCTTTGGTATGTATCTCTATGGGCTCGAGATGCAGCGTATCTCACTAGGCGCGCTAATCATCGCGCTCGGTATGCTGGTTGATAACGCCATCGTGGTGGTTGAAGGCACGCTTGTGCGGGTTCAGCGGGGCGAGGATGCAGCTTCAGCCTCGAGAGCAGTCGTGAAACAGACTAGTTGGCCTCTGCTTGGCGGGACGGTTGTCGGTATCCTTGCGTTCTCGCCCATTGGGTTCTCACCAGACAACACGGGTGAATACGCCGGTAGCCTCTTCTGGACAATTGCAATTGCACTCCTGTTTTCTTGGCTTGTTGCTATCTGGCTGACCCCGTATTTTTGCACCTTGCTCCTCAAGAAGGGCAAAGCAGAGGCGAAAACCACGGAGAACGTGATACTCGGAATGTACCGCGGGCTGCTGTCTCGGGCCATCCGCATGCGGTGGATTACAGTTGGTCTTGTGGTGGCACTCTTTGTCTCTGCGATCGCTCTCTTTAGTGCTGTTCCACCTGGGTTCTTTCCATCTTCCACACGCGATCAGTTTGTTATCGACTACTTCCTTCCCCAAGGAACTGACATTGAACAAACCCAAGCGGACATGGCTGAAATCGCGGAGTTTGCGCGCAGTCTTGACGGGGTTGTGGGGACGAATACGGTAGTTGGTGGCGGCCATCTGCGCTTTATGCTGATCTACGAAGCCGAAAACAGCAACGCGGCCTATGGCCAGATCCTCGTAGATGTCGAGGATTTCACTGTCATCGAAGGGCTGAGGCCTCAGCTGCAAAACCACATTGATGAGAATTATCCGCAATCCAACACGAAGGTCTGGAAATTCGTTCTGGGACCGGGCGGTGGCTCAAAGGTCGAGGCGCGCTTCTTTGGCTCTGATCCGGCCGTTCTGCGTGATCTTGCGGGACAGGCCAAGACGATCCTGTCGCAAGCCGGAGCCGTTGCGGTGAAAGACGACTGGCGTGAGCAGGTTCAGGTTGTGCGGCCCATCGTCGACACTGAAAATGCGCGGCGGCTCGGGCTGACGCAGGGCGAGATTTCCAATGCGATTTATAGCCACCTGACGGGTACCACCCTAGGTGTGTACCGCGAGCGCGACGAGTTACGGAACGTTGTTATGCGACCTGTTGAGGAAGCGCGGAACGACATTGGGGAACTGCGTAACATCCAAGTGTATAGTTCCGCTATCGGCAGCTATATTCCAATCAGCCAAGTCGTAGACCGTTTCGATATAGTCTTTGAGGCTGGGAACCTTCGGCGTATTGACCGCGCTTTGGCAATCACCGCGCAAGCCGATAACGCGCCGGGTGTTCTGTCTGGTGATTTGTTTGCTGCTGTGAAGGGCCCGATTGAGGATATCGCGCTACCTCCCGGTTACAGCTTGGAATGGAAGGGTGAATTCGGGAACAGCCAAGAGGCGAACGCAGGTTTGGCATCTACGATGCCGATCGGCTTCGGTGCGATGTTCATAGTAGTGCTGTTCTTGTTTAACGCGTGGCGGCAGACCATCATCATCTGGCTCGCTGTACCGTTGGCGCTGATCGGTGTCATTTATGGTCTTGCTGGAACGCAAACACCCCTGGAGTTTATGGCGATTCTTGGCATTTTGTCTTTGACTGGCATGTTGATCAAGAATGCAATCGTATTGATTGATGAGACTGATACGCAAATTGCGGACGGCAAAGCCCGTATGTCTGCGGTGGTCGATGCTGCAGTCAGCCGTGTCAGGCCTGTCTCTTTGGGTGTTCTGACGACTGTTCTGGGCGTTGTCCCTCTGCTATGGGATCCTTTCTTCAAGTCACTCGCTGTTGTGATCATTTGCGGTCTGAGCTTCGCCACGGTTCTGACGCTGATCGTCGTTCCAGCTTTGTACGCTATCTTCTTCCGTGTGAAACAAGACGAACAAATTTAGGTACGGTAGACGGGGCAGCATTACCTAAGTGTGGAGTTCTGGAAGCAAGCTGCTTTCGTCGGTACTTTGCCACCGACGGATCGTACCACCGTCGGGCCAAGCGAGAAGGGGCGCAACGGAACGTGACAGCACATTTCGTTGATGATGGATCAGCGGGTTTGATGGAGGTCGCCAGAACGCACTCAAAACAATGCGTTTTTAGGCCAAAATGACGCTTTTTCGCCCAATTTTTGATGTTTCTGAGAAAATGCTTGTTTCAATATGTAAAGCAACCATGGTGCAACAGGCACAACCATACGAGGTAGAAAATGACAGAAGAAATCGAAACAAAAGCAGAAAGACCCGGCCTTCGCCGATACTATCTGCGCACCCGGATTGCCGAGCTCAAGAAGGAAATGGAAGCTCTGCGCGCGGAACTCAAGGAGATAAAGCCCGAAAGAGCTCCGGCTTCCTGATCCATCGGCAAGACCTTGACCTTGGGTTTGCTTCACGGCAACACCCAAGGCATGGCAAAGCTCTATTTCAATTATTCGACGATGAACGCAGGCAAAAGTACCGTTCTTTTGCAGGCCTCCTACAACTACAACGAACGTGGCATGAATACGTATCTGCTCACCGCAGATTTCGATAGCCGTTCAGGGCCGGGCCTTATAACAAGCCGCATCGGCATCTCAGCTGCCGCTGATACCTACACCCAGAAAACCAATCTCTTCGCCAAGATAGCAAAGCGCCTTCAAGAAAGTGCTGTTGCGTGCATCCTCGTTGACGAGGCGCAGTGGATGACCGAAGCTCAAGCTTGGCAGCTCGCCGAAGTAGTGGATGATCTCGGCGTACCCGTGATGACATACGGACTGCGCGTGGACTTTCAGGGCAAGCTTTTTCCAGGCTCAGCCGCACTTCTCGCCATTGCTGATGAGATGCGGGAGGTCCGCACCATCTGCCATTGCGGCAAGAAAGCTACGATGGTTGTCCGGCAGGATGAATCCGGCAAGGCACTTATTTCAGGGCCGCAGATACAGGTAGGCGGCAATGAAAGCTATATTTCCCTCTGCCGCCGTCACTGGCGGGATGCGATGGGTCAGACATTGCGTGATGGATAAGCTCCACCTGCAAAGTGTGCTCGAAGATTATTAGCAACCAGCACACCATCAACGCCTTGCACGGCGCACAGTAGCTTCTCAAGTGTCAGAGGCTTGCCCGATTGGTTGAGATTTGCGTCAAACAACAGCTCAAAGCTCACCTGCGCCGCTATAGCGAAGGGCGAAAAATATAACCTCGACCTCTTACCCATGTAATTTCTTCAGCACATCCGCGTGCCAAGCGGGACATCCCGCTCGGATGCCAACAAGACAACCGCGCCATCCGCGTCATGAAGGCCCAGCACCAGCACTTCGGACATAAATGGGCCAATCTGACGTGGAGGGAAATTCACCACTCCAAGCACCTGCCGCCCCACCAACTCTTCTGGAGTATAGTGAACGGTGATCTGGGCAGAGGACTTCCGCTCACCTATCTCCGCACCGAAATCGATCCATAGCTTCAGTGCCGGCTTTCGCGCTTCCGGAAAAGGTTCAGCGCGCAAAACACGCCCCACCCGGATGTCCACTTTCATAAAGTCGTCAAAAGAGATCTCTTGCATCAAGTTTTATGGCTTCATCTTGTCCATCATGCTCTTCAATTCCTTGACCGAATCCTCGACCCTGCCAGAAATTGCCTGAAAAGCTTCGGCATTCGCCTCCTGCGCCGTTTCCGCCAGCGCCTGCATATTCACCAATGCTTTCTGAAACGCAGCCTTCATCACCTCGCTTTGCGCCTCAGCAGCTGCCGCATCTGGCATCCCGTTTGTCATCTGAGCGACCTGATCCTTGGCTTGCGTCAGCGTTTCCTCGAAAATCTCAACCTGCTTGCGAAACAGCTCCTGGAATCCATTCGCGGCCGCCGTGTTGGCTGCCATAAGCGCATCCATATTCTTCTTTTGAGCCTCAAATAGCGTCTGTGGGTCCATGGATTTCATATCCATACCCTTGAGATGTTTGCTGAAATCGTTCTGTTCAAAGAACTCTTTCATTGCCTCAGGTGTGATCGCAAATTTTGTGAAGTCCATCAGCCAGTGCCCCCTGTAGGTTACCTGCTACAGGATGGCCGCGATGAGGCGGAAAACAAGCCTTTTCCGCCCCTGCTCGAAAAATGCGAACTTCAAGCCCGCCCAAATGCCTCTGTCATAGCAATTTCGAGGGCAGCTTCAGGCGTTTCGTCGCCCCAGCAGACCATCTGAAATGCTGGAAAGAACCGCTCCGATGTCGTCACAGCGCTCCGTACCATATCGCCGATCTGCGTGGCTGTGGCTGTGGAGCCGCCCGTCAGATTCAAGCCATAGCGAAATACCATCATCTTTTGCGCAGGCCAGCGTGTGAAACAACCACACCAACACTTATCATTTGCCCGTTCCACTACCTCCAAAAGTGCAGGCAACTTCTCTTCGGGCGGATCCATATCAAAGGCGCAAATCAACCGTAGTGTTTCATCATAGCCAGACCACGCCAGTGTGAGGGAGTAAGTGCGCCAAGACCCTTCAATTGCCATCGCAATCTGGTCGTCTGCCACACGATCGAAATCCCAATCATGATGCTCAGCCAGCGTTTCAACAATATCTATAGGGTGGAGATCTTCTGCGTAGAGTTCATGTTCGACACTGCTCATGCCAAGTCCCTCTTGTTGTGGCCCCTGGCGGATATTCACACGCTAGGGGCGGTGAGGATGTCTACAGATCGTTTATGTGCCTAAACGACCTCCTAGATATGGTGGAACCAAAGCTTTCCTCTGTAAAGAGCTAATTCAAGACATTAGAGTGACTACACCCGAAGGCTCCAGTCCTGCCCACCTAAGTGGCAAATTGGTTCACGGGCTTTATCAAACGTTCGTGATGGTCACACTGTTTCAAAAACTCTACCAAACAATTGGAAGACCTACTCGGTCTATTAGCCGCCCTATGCACGTCGATTTGCACGGAATGCTGGGTCACTTCATCCAACTGGGAAACGGCCGTCAAGAACTCTCCGATATCTGTCACGAAAACCTCGATAATCGGGCCAACGCTCAAGTGTTTCTGTATAGCCCCCTGTATTTGGGCCACTGATTTGAGCTGTCTCTAGTATGGTTTCCGGTACGGGCGGTTGCATATCGAGCGCTTGGTGTGGGCGGGAGGTAGCGGTACACATGCGGGAAACCTCATCCGCAAATTGCAGCCACAACCCGTAAACGCATACTAGCTATTGCCTAAAACTCTAATCACCATGCACAAAGAGAGTGCTATTTCTTCTCCATTGCGTCGAGCCGCGTTTTCAGCGCCTCGTTTTCTTCACGCGCTTTCTGGGCCATTGCACGTACAGCCTCAAACTCATCACGGCTCACAAAATTCCTATCCGCCAGCCAGCGATCCATCATGCTTTTCATAGCCGTCTCCGCCTCATCCTTCGCCCCTTGGGCAACGCCCATCGCGTTGGTCATCAACTGGCTGATATCATCAAAAATCCGATTGCGGGTCTGCATGGCTTGAAGCCTCCTAACTGGTTGGGTGTTATATGGGCGCTTCACGTAAGTTTGCCAAGCATCCGCTTGACTTTGCCACCCTTGAAAGAGATCAAAGCGCCATCTGCGACAATAAGGCCTTGCATGCTCTTCGCGCTTCCTTTCCCTGATATTGATCCCGCTCTTTTCACTGTGACCCTTTTTGGTGTGGAACTGGCACTGCGCTGGTATGCGCTTGCCTATGTCGCAGGGCTTTTGCTTGGCTGGTTCTATGTCGTGCAGCTTGTAAAGCGGCCCGGTCTCTGGCCCGCAGGCAAGGCCCCTATGGAGCCAAAGAAGGCGGAGGATCTTCTCACCTGGATGGTTCTTTGTGTCGTCATCGGCGGCAGGCTTGGCTATGTCATCTTCTATGCACCCGAAATCCTGCAAACCCCTGTTCGTGTACTGGCAGTTTGGGAAGGGGGGATGTCCTTTCACGGCGGGTTCCTTGGTGTGGTTGTTGGCATCATCGGTTTCAGCCTTCTCGGAAAACGGCCGATGGTCAGTATCGGTGATGCGGTGGCTGCCGCTGCGCCCATTGGTCTTTTCTTCGGACGGCTGGCAAACTTCATAAACGGTGAGCTATGGGGCCGCCCAACAACGCTACCCTGGGGCGTTGTTTTCCCCGAAACTCAGGCACAACTCTGCCCCGAAGGATTTGCCGATCCCTGTTCCCGTCACCCCTCCCAGCTCTATGAGGCCGCATTGGAGGGTCTTATCCTTTTTCTCATTATCGTATGGGGCATTCGCTATCGTGCCTGGCTCAAACGGCCGGGCCGCGTGATCGGTGTCTTCCTTCTTGGCTACGGCCTCGCCCGCACCTTTGTTGAGGGTGTCCGACAAGGCGATATGCAGTTCGTCACCTCCAACAATCCATGGGGACAGATTATTCGCCTGGGTGAAAACGCGGATGCGTTCGGCCTCACAATGGGCCAGATCCTCTCCCTTCCCATGGCGGTTGCGGGCCTCGCCATCCTCATACTCACCCGGAAAGAGAAGTGACGCCCCTAGAGGCTCGCTTGCTGGCCGAGATCGTGGCGGAAGGCCCCATCAGCATAGCCCGCTATATGGCCATCTGCCTCCTTGATCCACAATACGGCTATTACACCACACGCGATCCTCTCGGCGCGGGTGGCGATTTCACGACGAGCCCCGAAATCAGCCAGATGTTCGGCGAACTAATTGGCCTCTGGCTGGCCCAGATCTGGCTTGATCAGGGCCGCCCCGGAACCTTCACCCTCGCGGAGCTTGGCCCAGGGCGTGGGACCCTGATGGCCGATATACTCCGCGCCACAGCAGGCGTTCCGGGCTTTCATGAGGCAGCGTCCCTCTGGCTCGTAGAGGCCAGCGCTACCCTTCAGGCCACCCAGCGTACAACCATTAAAGCGCTTTCCCCAAATTGGTGTGATAAGGTGGCGGACCTGCCAGATAACGCACCGCTATTTGTCCTCTCCAACGAATTCTTCGACGCGCTGCCCATCCGCCAGTTCCAGAAAACAGAGACAGGCTGGCAAGAGCGTATGATTGGCCGAGCGGATGGACATCTGGCATTTGGCCTCGCCCCGGCCACAAAGATGTCGCTTCTGGAAGCGCGCTTCGCGGATGCAAGCCCCGGCGACACGGCCGAATTGAACAGCCCGGCCGAAGCCATCACTGCGGATCTTTCTGCAACAATAGGGGCGAAGGGCGGCGCTTTTCTCGCCTTGGATTACGGCACCTGGGACGGAACCGGAGATACACTTCAGGCCCTCCGCAACCACGCATACGATCCCCCTCTCGCCCATCCCGGTGAGGCAGACCTTACCAGCCACGTAGCCTTTCGCTGGCTTGCTGAGGCCGCACCAGACCTTCGCGCACACTTTGCGGAACAGCGCACATTCCTCACCGCCCTTGGTATCGAACACCGCGCCACTGCTCTCGCAAAAGCCCGACCAGATCAGGAAGCCGCCATCACATCCGCACGCACCCGCTTGACGGATGCAAAGGAAATGGGGAGGCTCTTTAAAGTTCTCGCACTTCTGCCGCCTTCCGCCGCGCTGCCTCCGGGATTTCCTGCCTGATGCTCGACATCATAACATCGCCACACCTTTCTCCCATGAAGCACGGCTTTTTCAGCCGCAAAGGCGGAGCGTCCTCCGGCATCTTCCACGGGCTGAACTGCGGGCCTGGCTCTACCGATCAAGCCGCCGCTGTTGTTATGAATCGCGCCCGTGTCGCCAGGGCACTGGAGATAGAGCCGGAAGCACTGCTCTCCCTTCACCAATATCACTCAACAGACGTTGTTACCGCCACAAAACCATGGGCAACACGCCCGAAAGCAGATGCGATGGTCACCGCAACACCGGGACTCGCGCTCGGTATCCTCACGGCAGATTGTGCACCTGTTCTCTTCTCCGATCCTCAAGCCAAAGTGATCGGCGCAGCCCACTCGGGATGGAAAGGGGCGCTTGGTGGTGTGCTGGAAAACACGCTGGAGGCAATGAAAAGCCTTGGTGCCGACCCGGAAAATATCACCGCCATCGTAGGTCCGACGATAAGTCAGAAAGCCTACGAAGTCGGGCCTGACTTCTTTGAGGACTTTATCGCTGAGGATCCAGGCTTTAGCCGCTTTTTCGCAAGCGGGAGGGGTGACCGAGTGCAGTTTGACCTTCCGGGCCTAGTCCTCCATCGCTTGCGGGAAGCGGGTATCGCCCGCGCGGAATGGACAGGCCATTGCACTTATTCCGATGCGGAGAGATTCTACTCCTATCGCCGCACAACCCACGCCAGCGAGGTCGACTATGGCCGCCTCATCTCTGTCATAAGGCTCTGAAATGCTCCACTTCACACCGAAAGAGTTCGCCCGCCGCACGGCTGCCTTTGAGGCGGAACGCGAAGCCCGCAGCCTCGATGCTGTCCTCCTCTTTGCACAGGAAAGCCAGTTCTGGCTCACGGGTTTTGATACATTCGGCTTCTGCTTCTTCCAGTGTCTCATAGCGGGCAAACATGCCCCCACACTGCTGGCCCGCAGCGCGGATATGCGGCAGGCAGAGCTGACATCAAACATCGAAGATATCCGCATCTGGAAAGATGCAGCTGGAGCCAACCCAGCAGAAGATCTATCAGCAATCCTCAAGGAACGCGGCCTCGCGGGCAAACGCGTGGGCATTGAACTGGATACCCACGGCCTAACAGCCGCAAACTGGCGAAAGGTGGAAGCCGCACTCAAAGATTTGGTCACCCTCATTGACGCCTCTGATCTCATCTCTTCTCTCCGCCTTACAAAATCGACCGAAGAACTTACATATGTGCACCGCGCTGCGGAACTGGCGGATGATGCGATGGACGCTGGTCTTGCAGAGATCAAACCGGGCAACAGCGAAGCCGCTATCCTTGCCGCGATGCAGGGAGCGGTATTTGCGGGTGGTGGCGATTACCCCGGCAACCCTTTTATTATCGGCTCGGGCGAACACGCGCTTCTCTGCCGCTACAAGACGGGCCGACAAACGCTACAACCGCAGGATCAGATCACGCTGGAGTGGGCCGGAGTCTACCGCCAGTACCACGCAGCCATGATGCGCACCGTCATCGTGGGCGAACCCACTTCAAAACACCGCGCCATGCATGCCGCCGCAAAGGAAGCACTGCTCGCCTGCGAAGCGACCTTGCGCCCAGACGCACCTATGGGCGATGTCTTTGCCGCCCATGCCAGAACGCTGGATGCACACGGGTTCTCAGCCCAGCGTCTCAATGCCTGTGGCTATTCCCTCGGCACTCGCTATGCGCCAAGCTGGATGGAACACCAGATGTTTTTTGAGGATGCGCCCACCATAATGGCTCCCGGAATGGTCTTCTTCCTTCATATGATCCTTATGGATAGCGACAGCGGCAATGCCATGTCTTTGGGCCGCACATCCCTGATCACCGAGGAGGGCAGCACACCTCTCTCACGCCATGGGCTCGATCTTATCAGCTTGTAAAACCCTGTCTCCGGCGCAGACCTTGATGGGAGTCTGCGCCGGAGCGGTGGGGGGCGTCGGTTCATACACAACCGACGTCTGGGGGAACGCGCTTAATTGGCAATCGACTCTGGGGTGGTTTCCACAGGGGCCGCAGCATACTCTGGCAGCGCCTTGAATTCTTCTTCCGTCAACGGCACCTGAACGATCATCTCGCCGTCTGTATCGGCTTTCTCCATCAGCGCCAGATCTTCGACCGGAATGGCGGCCACATGCCTTCCGAAGCCCAGAAAGCCACCCACGGAAATCACTGCGGCTTCCACGTCACCTGAGGATGTGTAGACGACGTTGGTCACTCGGCCCATGTTCTCTCCATCCTCACCATAAACATCGGCGCCCGTAATCACTTCCGCGGTCACCTCTTCCCCGGCAGGTGCTGGTGCCTCTGCTTCCGAGGCCGGTGCGGTTGTATCCTGTGCCGATACGGCGGCACCCAAAACACTCAGAGAAATTGCAAGAAGTATCTGTCGCATCACAGGCTATGCCTCCTCATCCTTCATCATGGCCGGGCTTGTCTGCCCGGCTACATGAAGGACGCAGCACCTTTGCCTCTCTTCCATCACAAAGTAAGTGAGCAGTACGCACCGAGATAGATCACTGTTTTAACTACATTTCTCTATCTAGATGGGCAGCGCATTTCCGCCGAGCGGAAATTTCGTTGAAGGCAAAACCTTTCAAATGCGTCCTATTCCTTTGCAAAGCCTTGCATCCCCTGCCACCGGTAACAGATAAAGAAGTACGCATTCAGCGCCGCCGCTTTCACGATGGAGATACGCCTTGGATACTGACGAAAAAACACAAGACACGCCCCCCCGCATTGGGGATCATCTCCTCAGCGCCCGACAAGTCGTGATTTGCGAAGAGATCAATCAGAAGATGGCCAAGCGCGTCGTTTCCGAACTGCTTGCGCTCGCCGCGCTCTCGGACGATCCGATTACCCTCTTCATCAACAGCCAGGGCGGTCATGTGGAAGCGGGCGATACGATCCACGACATGATAAAATTCATCAAGCCCACTGTCACGGTTGTCGGCACTGGTTGGGTCGCAAGCGCAGGCACGCATATATTCCTTGCGGCAGACAAGGCGCACCGCGTCTGTCTTCCCAATACCCGCTTCCTTATCCACCAACCCTCCGGCGGCGTGGGTGGCAAGGTAACGGATATCGCAATCCAGGCCCAACAGATCGAACGGATGCGCGAACGCCTTGCCAAAGTGATTGCGGATGCCACCGGAACGGCTATCGAGAAAGTGCGTGAAGACATAGAACGCGATCACTGGCTAACAACAGAAGAAGCCGTGGACTACGGTATACTCTCCAAGGTTATCACTTCTGCCGCGGAACTGGGCTAGCTAAGCCAGTGGCCGTCTCCTCCGGGGTGAAAATGCGCGCCCCGGAATTTTGCCGCGCTTACTCCTCCTCGGCAGCGGCGCGCGCTTCCAGAACCTCGAACGGCACACCTGGCTCGTCCTTCGCATTGCGGATCACCAAAGAGGTTTTCACGCTGGCCACATTCTCGGCAGACGTCAGATCCTCTGTCAGAAAGGTCTGAAAGGTAGAAAGATCCGGGGCCGCGCATTTCAGAATGAAATCAATCTCGCCATTCAGCATGTGGCACTCGCGAACCAGCGGCCAGCCTTTAGCCAAAGCCTCAAAAGCCGAAAGATCGGCCTCTGCTTGGCTCTTCAGGCTCACCATTGCAAAAACCTGAACCTCAAATCCAAGCTCCCGCGCATTCACATCAGCATGGTAGCCCTTGATCAGTCCCGTCTCTTCCAGCGTACGAACCCGGCGCAGGCACGGCGGTGCCGAAATGCCTACCCGGCGCGAAAGCTCGACATTCGTCATCCGCCCGTCGCCCTGCAATTCCGCGAGTATTTTCCGATCAATCGGATCAAGCTTCAATGTGGGCACAGGGTATCCTCCGAAATGCGTCTAATTATTGGAACCGGCAGCCTTGCGCAACAAAGTTTCAGTTCTGCGCAATATCTTAGACATTAATGCAAGCCTCTGTGCAATGCCCAATCCTCATCACCTGCCCGCGAAATGCTGCAACACATGTTTGCACTCAGCCAGCCCCGTGCCTATATTCACGGCTCACTCAAGGGAGCAAACCCATGCCAGAGACCCGCCACACCCGCCTCCTGATTATCGGTTCCGGCCCGGCCGGATACACCGCAGCCGTATATGGGGCACGTGCGATGCTGGAGCCCATTCTGGTGCAGGGTATCCAGCCTGGCGGCCAACTGACGACCACGACAGAGGTGGAAAACTGGCCCGGCGATACCGAGGTTCAGGGGCCGGATCTCATGGTTCGCATGGAAGCGCATTCCAAAGAAATGGGCACCGAGATCATCCAGGATCATATCTCCAGTGTCGATCTGTCCAAGCGGCCGTTCACGGCGCAATCTGACAGCGGCACTGTCTACTCAGCAGATGCGCTTGTGCTGGCAACCGGCGCACAAGCCAAATGGCTTGGCCTCCCTTCCGAGGAAAAATTTAAGGGATTCGGTGTCTCCGCCTGCGCCACCTGCGATGGCTTCTTTTACCGGGGGCAGGAAATCGTGGTCGTCGGTGGCGGCAACACAGCCGTTGAAGAAGCCCTTTTCCTTACAAATTTCGCCTCCAAGGTAACGCTGATCCACCGCAGAGATACCCTCCGTTCAGAGAAAATCCTGCAGGACCGCCTTTTCAAGAACCCCAAGATCGAGCCTCTCTGGTTTCACGAGCTGGAAGAAGTGATCGGCGGAGACAGCCCACTCGGCGTCGAAGGCGTCCGCGTGAAACACACGAAAACGGGTGAGATCACAGAGATACCTGCCAAGGGCGTATTCATCGCCATCGGCCACGCGCCGGCATCAGAGCTTGTCAAAGATCAGCTGGAAACCCACATGGGCGGCTATGTGAAAGTGAAACCCGGCACTACGGAAACCTCTGTTCCCGGGGTCTTCGCCGCAGGTGACCTCACGGATCACATCTATCGGCAAGCCGTCACATCGGCCGGCATGGGCTGTATGGCGGCCCTTGATGCCGAAAAATTCTTGGCTGAAGCCGATGCGGAGCATGTGCAGGCTGCTGAGTAAGGTAGAATTCGCCTTTAGGAAAGCAACGCAGACGCATCGCCGGGCACGCCCAAGGGGATCTGCGCACATGCAGCACGGACAACGCAATTGCCTAAACTTATCCAGAACAATAGATGGGCACTCGCCAGTCCTTGGCCTGAATGATCACATCAATCGCCCAGCGTGGATTTGGTTCGCCGACCTTACTTGAAAGATAGTCCGTATCTAACCTATCCACCTCCCATGCTATCTTCTCCTTTGTCAAAATACTCCGGCTGGAGGCACAATTAGGCCTCCAACCTCACTCCAAGGCTGGCCAAGTCACGCCAGTACTCAGGATACGTCTTTCCCGTACATGCCGGATCGAGGATCGTGATACCGCCGATCCTTAGCCCTGCCAAAGAGAAAGCCATCGCGATGCGGTGGTCCGAATAGGTCTCGATCCTCGTGGGCAGCACCTGCCCCGCCAACTTCGGATCTGAAGCAACTATCAAGTCGTCACCTTCCTCACGGCCCAGCCCGGGGTGGATGCGCGAAAGCTCGGTGGCCAGAGCCGCCACGCGGTCGCACTCCTTTACGCGCAGATTTTCGATGCCGGTAAACCGCACCGGCCTTTCGTTGAAAACGGCAAGCACGGCAAGCGTTGGCACCGCGTCCTGCATCTGGCTTCCATCTATTTCCTCCGGCATGTGTGGGAAAGCAGCAATCACGCGCTCAGCGGCCGCATCTGGCTGGGTGAAATCCTCCGCCTTGAGCCCAAGATCAATGCTACCACCAGTTATCGCTCCAGCAGCCCAAAGATAAGTTGCGGCAGAAGCGTCTGGCTCCACTGCAAATTCCGCAGCGTGATAGCTTTCAGAAATCACCCGCCAACGCCCGGCTTCCTTAGCCTCTATCTCCGCACCAAATGCCTCCATTGCCGCAAGCGTCAGATCGATATAGCCCCGCGCACCGATTTCCGCTCCGCGAAGTGCCACCTCGACCGGATGCGTAATGCCCCCTGCCAACATCAGTAGCGCCGAAACGTATTGGCTGGAAAGCTCTGCATCAATCTCAACAAGGCCGCCAAACTGTCCTCGGGCTTCAATTCGAACAGGAGGGCACCCATTGCTATCCTCAGCTTTCACACCCAATTGCTCCAGCGCCTCAGTCAATGGGCGAATGGGTCGCTTGCGCATGTGGGCGTCGCCATCCACCGTAACCGGTCCATCAGCAAGGGCGGCAGCTGCCGTCAGAAATCGCGTTGCCGTACCAGCATTCCCGAGAAATAGCGGCTTCTCCGGCGCTGCCAACCGCCCCGAAGACTTCACAACAAAGGTCTTCGCATCCGGCTCCAGTATATCCACGCCCATTTGTCTCAGCGCCCGCGCCATCAGCGTTGTATCCAGGCTCTTCAGGGCACCCGTCATATGCGTGGTACCTTCTGCGAGCGCAGCCAACAAAAGTGCACGATTGGTGATGGACTTGGATCCGGGCGGCCGAATCCGGCCCTTCAATGGGCCATCAGCAGGCGTGATCGTGATCCCATTCAGCGCGTGAATATCGCTCAAATCCATCATCACATCTCTCCCGGCAAGTCGTGTCTAGGGAAAGCTTGTGTCAGGGATCAGCGATAAGGCCAAGAGGCTTTAGTGCACGCTTACCGGGCGAAACTCGTTCATCCGTGCCAGCATGAAGGCACGCTCGCGATCATCAACAAGCGCTATCATCTGACCATTTACATCCGAAACGGCGTAAATGGCCTCCATCCCGTCGGCCTGCTCCTGCACATCTTCCGGCAGGTCCGCCACTTTCACAGCGCGCACATAGACAATTGCCTTGCCGCCCGTCTCTTTCAGACTAGGATAATCACTCATTGCCTTACCCTTTCTCGATCTTGATCGTCTGAACCACCGTATCCGGCAGGTGCCGCTTCAGATCGACATGCAGCAGACCGTTCTCCATGATTGCACCTGCCACCTCAACACCATCGGCTAGCACAAAGCTGCGCTGAAATTGCCGCGCCGCAATGCCTCGATGCAAAAACACGCGCTCGTCCGCGTCTTCCACCTGCCGTCCTCGGATCACAAGCTGTGCGTCTTCCAGCGTGATCGCGAGATCATCCTCGGCGAAACCGGCCACTGCCAGAGTTATACGATACTGCCCCTCGCCGCGCTGTTCGATATTGTATGGTGGATACCCCTCATTCCCGGATTTGGCAGTCCGCTCCATCAAGCGGTCCAACTGCTCGAAGCCCAGAAGATAGGGGTGAGAGGCAAAGGTTGCCTTGGTCATGGTCTACTGTCCTTATTTATAAGCAACAATTCAAAAGGGCCCCGCGTTCGGCAACCCTTTTCCCTTGAAAAGATGGGGCCTCGCGGGCGATAAAACAAGGGCCAAGGGCGCAGGGTAGCACATGACAGAGACACCCCAGATGAACCGGATGGAGGTGTTGAAAGTACGCCTTGCACATTTGCGTGCCGAGCATCGCGATCTAGATGAGGCAATCATCGCCCTTGAAGAGGGGCCCGCGCCCGATATGTTACGCTTGAGAAGGCTGAAAAAGCGAAAGCTCACTCTCAAGGATCAGATTGCGCGACTGGAAGACGAAACCACACCCGACATCATTGCTTAAACGACCATTCCAAGGATTTTTGTATGACACTACCCCTCGTCGGTATCGCAATGGGCAGCCAATCTGATTGGGCCACCATGAAGGCTGCGGCAGATATACTGGATGCGCTTGGTGTGGCCTATGAGGCACGTATTATCTCCGCTCACCGCACGCCGGACAGGCTGTTCGACTATGCAGAAGGGGCTACCTCACGCGGTCTGAAGGCGATTATCGCGGGCGCAGGAGGTGCAGCACACTTGCCGGGAATGCTCGCCGCCAAAACGCGTGTACCAGTGCTGGGCGTGCCGGTCCAATCGGCGGCACTGAACGGTATGGATTCGCTCCTCTCTATCGTACAGATGCCAAAGGGTATTCCCGTTGCCACCTTCGCCATCGGCCCTGCCGGCGCTGCCAACGCAGCCCTTTTCGCCGCCGCTCAAATTGCCACAACCGACAATGCGCTGGCCGGAAGACTAGAGGCCTGGCGCACCACACAGGCGGATGCAGTTGCCGAAGTTCCTGTGGATGGCTGACCGCCTCGCTCCCGGGAGTACCATCGGCATTCTCGGCGGTGGGCAGCTTGGCCGCATGCTAAGCCTTGCCGCCGCCCGCCTTGGCCTCAAAACACATGTCTTCGACCCTGATCCAGACGCTCCGGCAAAAGACGTTACAGCCTTCTGCACCACCGCAGCCTACACGGATGAAGCGGCACTGAAAGCCTTCGGAAATGCAGCGGACGTCATCACCTACGAGTTCGAAAACATTCCCACCGCAGCTCTGGATATATTGGAACCACTTGCCCCAATCCGCCCCACAAGAGAGGCACTGCGCATCAGTCAGGATCGGATCACCGAGAAAGACTTCCTGAACAGCCTCGGCCTCAAAATCGCCCCCTACAGAGCGGTCGATACACTGCCCGATCTTGAAGCCGCAATGGCTGAAATCGGCCTCCCCGCCATTCTCAAGACTCGCCGCTTCGGGTACGATGGTAAAGGGCAGGCCCGCATCACAAATACGAGCGAGGCACCATCTGCACTGGCCAGCCTCAAGGGAGCACCGGCAATTCTGGAAGGCTTCATTGATTTCTCGCGAGAGGTTTCTGTAATCGGCACCCGCGCCCTCAGTGGCGCAGTGGCGTGCTTCGACCCGGGGGAAAACGTTCACGAAAACGGTATTCTTGCAACCACAACCCTGCCATCACATCTCACATCTGCGGAAACGCAGGACGCCGTGCTTCTCGCAGGCCGTATCCTCAACGCCCTAGACTATGTTGGCACGTTAGGGGTGGAACTATTTGTTACGAAAATAGGCCTTATCGTCAACGAGATTGCCCCCCGCGTCCACAATTCCGGCCATTGGACGGAGGCTGCTTGCACGGTCGATCAGTTCGAACAGCACATTCGGGCCGTCGCAGGTTGGCCCCTAGGTGACGGCAGCCGCCATTCCAATGCCGTGATGGAGAACCTGATCGGAGATGATATTAAAACCGCCCCCGACACCGCAGACGCGATGGTCAATATCTACGGAAAAGCGGAGGCACGGCCGGGCCGTAAAATGGGACATATCACACGGATCAGTCCCAAAGGCTGATAGGCAAGGCCAAATTGGCCTCGCCGTATCAAAAAATCAGGCAGTATAGCCCTGCCGGGCCGCATTTGCCTCTGCGTCGCCCTTTTTCTTATAGCCCTCGGAAGACGCACCGATGATGTTTCCGTTCACGGCCTTGCGTCGCCAACGATGCTCGCCCTTCTTGTCTTTGTAGAACTCCCACTTGTCCTTGGGGTTGGGTCCGCGCTTCATGTTCGCTTCACAATCGGCTTTCTTCGTGTACCCCTCGGAAGAGGCTCCCACAATCTGGCCATTACTGGCCTTCCGCCGCCAGCGATACTCGCCACGCTTGTCTTGATAGACTTCAAACTTATCGTCTTCGCCCGCCATGTCACTTGTTCCCTGTTCCGCTGGCCTGCTCGTTCCCGGCAAAGCCGTATCCAGATTTATGCACGCCGCTATCGGACGCCACCGCATGTTGCGCAAAAGCCCTCATTTTTGCAAGTCTGCGCATATGTTGGCCATAAAGGCACATCTTTCGTGTCCCCGCCGCAACGCTCCACGCCTAATACTTCCCCGAATACTGCTGCAGGAGACCGCCTAGGAGCAATAATTTGAACGGGCTACCGGTTCCGGCGCTTCAGAACGATCAAAGCAGTCTGCGCCATGATCCAGAAATCGAGCCTGAGGCTCTGGCGCTCGATATACTCAAGATCCAGCGTTGTACGATCCTTCTCCGTAAGCCCGCCCTTCTGCATCACTTGGGCATAGCCGGTAATGCCCGGCACCACCGAGAGCCGTCTTTGCCAGACATCGGGTGAGTAATCTCGCTCCTGCATCGGCGTATCCGGGCGTGGGCCCACAAGGCTCATCTCTCCCGTCAGAACGTTCAGGAACTGCGGCAACTCATCAATGCTCGTCCGGCGCAGAAACGCGCCAACCTTGGTAATCCGCGCATCCCCCTGATGTGTCTGATGTCCGCCGAGGGTTTCAGCATTCCGCACCATGCTGCGAAATTTCCAAAGGTAGAACATCCGACCCGCCAACCCCACACGTGCCTGCCGAAAGAAGGGCGAACCGCCGTCCTGCGCAAACACCAGAAGCCCTGCGACGAGGGAGACCGGCAGAGTCAGCACCAGAAGCAATGATGCCGCCAGGATATCCACACTTCGTTTGATCATGAACGCCTCAATGCTCCTGCAGCGCGCACCCTAGAATCAATCGGGAGCACAGCCAAGCGTCACGACTGACGCTCTGGCCCGAACACGGCAAGCAGGATCCCGCCCAGAATAAGGGCGGACGCAACAAAAAACGTGACCGTCAGTGTTTCTCCAAGAAACACCATGCCGCCGCCCATCGCGATCAGCGGTACGGAAAGTTGCGCAATGGCAGCAAGCGTCGTGTCCAGCCGTGGCAATACAGAATACCAGATCGCATAGCCGCAGCCGGAGGCGAATGCACCGGAGGCAATGGCAAGCATTCCTCCCGAGACCGAGATACCGGCATCAGCACCAAAACCCAGCCAAATCAGCAGCGCCACCGGAACGGCCCGGAGAAAATTGCCCGCCGTCACGATCAGCGGATCTCCCACCTTCTGGCCCCGCAAACTGTAGATGCCCCAACCGAAGGCCGCCGCCAGCATCAAAACCACCCCCAATGGGTCAGGCGCAGAGGATCCAGGAAGAAACATCACAGCAAGCCCCGCAAGGCCGAGCGCCGAACCAATCCAACGCCAGAGGCTCGGCCTGCCGCCGCCAAGCAATGTCCCGCCAAACATAGTAATTTGCACACCGCCAAACAGGATCAGTGCACCAAGCCCGGCATCCAGCGTGAGGTAAGCAAACGAGAACGCAACGGCATAGAGCAGCAGCGCTCCGGCAGAAACCCATGAGCCTGCACCGATCAATGCGCGCCTATTTCCGCGCAGTGAAATCAACACCCCAAGCATGACAGCGCCCGAAACAATACGGATAGCAGTAAAAGCCGCAGGCCCCATCTCCGCTTCCACAAAGGCGGCGCGGTTCAGAAGGGAGTTGGCGGCAAAGGCGATCAACGCCAGACATGTCAAAAACAGTATACGCATTCGCAGCGTATGGCGCGTGGTGCTGTCGCTTGCAAATCAAATTCATTTCAGCAGAGCAGTTTAATGCCCCGTTTCGGGGCAGATCCGTTTACAGGCGCAACTTTGCCAGTGGGTTCACGAATGCCGCATGCTGAATCGGGCGATCAACTCTATTCTGAAATGCACGCCCCCGTACCTTTCCACCTTCCAAAAGTTCCTGACGGCGGACGAAAACGCGGCGAGCGTGAAGACATCCCTAGTGATACAGAATGCGAAGAGCGAGTCGGGTGTACCGTTTGAGAGCTTGGAGGTCCGGGCGGCTGACGATGCGTAACTTCACATTCTGAAACTTGATAAACGTGAGCCCCGAAACGCCTGTTTGTGGGGTGGGCGGGTGCTACAAGGGGGCTCCACCTTGATTCCGCGTGGGAGGTGAGGGCGGCGAGCGTTTATCACAACATCGCCGGAACCACCTGATCCGGGGGGCGGTGGCCGTCTACGAAAGTTTTGATATTGATGATGACTTTCTCGCCCATCTCAAGCCGACCTTCCTCGGTGGCGGAGCCCATGTGGGGCAGCAGCAATACGTTTTCGAGGTCTTTCAGGCGGGGGTTGATGTCGTGACCGTGCTCGAAGACGTCGAGGCCTGCGCCTGCCAATTCACCTGCACGGAGTTGGCGGGTGAGGGCGTTCTCGTCAATTACTTCGCCGCGGGAAGTGTTCACGACATAGGCCGTCGGTTTCATCAGTTTCAGGCGGCGGGCGTTTAGCAAATGGAATGTCGACGGTGTGTGGGGAACATTGACGGAGAGGATGTCGACTCGGGCGAGCATCTGGTCGAGGCTTTCCCACCATGTGGCTTCGAGCGCGTCTTCCTGATCGGCGTGCAGGCGACGGCGATTATGATAATGGACTTGCAATCCAAACCCGCGTGCCCGCTTGGCCACAGCACGGCCGATCCGACCCATACCCAGAATTCCAAGCCGCTTACCGCTGATCCGGTGCCCCATCAGGGCGGTCGGCGCCCAACCTTCCCACGCGCCCGATTGGATGAGAGCAGCACCCTCCTTCAGCCTGCGGGGTACGCCGAGGATCAGCGCCATCGCCATATCGGCAGTATCTTCCGCCAGCACACCGGGCGTGTTGGAAACCATGATCCCGCGGGAAAGGGCCGTGGCCACATCAATGTGATCAAACCCAGCGCCGTAGTTCGCGATCAGCTTCAGTTGTTCACCAGCCTGGCCCAGCAGGCTTGCGTCAATCTTGTCTCCCAAGGTTGGCACCAGCACATCAGCGCGGCCGAGCGCTTCGGCAAGGTCAGCTTTGCTCATCGGGTCATCGCCTGCGGCAAGCTCGGTATCAAAGAGCTCCTGAAGGCGGGTTTCCACCGGTTCCGGTAGCTTTCTGGTCACAACGACTTTGAATTTCTTGCCTGGCATCGCTCCGCCCTTCCTCCCGCTGGATCCCTCGGGTAATATTGTTGCTGCAAAGATAAGGGGTGTGGCCGATAAATGCACCCCGCCAAAGAGGTAGAGCGTGAAGTTTCTGGGATGCATCCTTATTGCAGGCGTGCTGGCCTGTGGCACGACCCGTGCAGAAGAGCAGGCTTTTGGGGCTGTCACGAAGCTACCACTTCCCCGCTATGTTTCAATCAAGGCCAACGAGGCCAATGCACGGCGCGGCCCCTCCACAAGCCACCGGATTGATTGGATTTTCAAACGACGCCATCTTCCGGTTGAGATCACAGCGGAATACGGGCATTGGCGGCGCATCCGCGATCAGGAAGGGGCCAGCGGCTGGGTGCACTACGCCCTTCTGTCCGGTGCAAGATTCGTGGCGATTACCGATGATCAGGCCACTTTCCGGCGTGGTGCATCGGAAGCCGCAGAGCCTGTGGCCTATGCCCAAGCGGGCGTCCTCGCTCGGCTCGGCAAGTGTACGCTGCACTGGTGCGTGGTCAGTGCGGAGGGCCGCAAGGGCTGGATCACAAAGGATGCGATCTGGGGGGTCGGCAAAACAGAGATCCGGGATTGAAAGCAAGTATCTCTAAATTCACAAGCCCTTCACTTCATGGCTTGCGAAACGCATCACAAGGATCCCCGCGTTCCGGGGCCGCTGTCAGATGCCAAGCATCGAAGGCCTTTTCGTCCGGAGGTTCTGCTTCGAACTGCCCAAACACAAAGACCTCCACTTCAGGGGCTGCCCGCGCTAGCGCCGCAGGCAATCCCCAGCGCTTGTGTGCATGGCCATTGCCGGTAATCACCAGAACAAGGGCCCCGCTCACCTCGGCCCGCGCTCTCAAAACAGCCGCAGCAAGAGCAGCATCTCGCACGCGCTGCGCTTCCACCATCCCGCCCATCATCTCCAGCGGCATCGCCTCGCAATGCGCCGCGAACTGAAGCGCCTCGCGCGCTTCCTGCTCCGCTTCACCTAAAGCTTCCATCAATCCAAAACGTGCTGCTTCCTTGCCGAAGGTCGCAGCGGCCCCTTCATCGAACGCGCGTCTTGCGTCCTGCCCGAGCACAAGCGCACCCGCAATCCAGGCACCATCGGCGGCATCCATTATATCCGCATAATAGGAGTAGTCTGGCCAGCCGGAAAGATCCCACTCAAGCACCTTTCTCTGTTCGGAGCGGTCTGCGCCTCCCTCCCTTAATTTTGCAAGCTGAGCGGCCCTTTCGGGAAGGATCATCTCAAAAACCAGAGCACCTGGCCGCAATTTGCGGGCAAAATCCGCCTGTACCGTGTGATGCTGGGGATTGTCATGAACTTCGCCCACAACCACCACATCATAGCCCCGCGCCATCTCAATCGCATCCTCAACAGACGTCTGAGCCCCGGCGCTGGATGCGACGAGGCTCAATAGAATTAGGACGGGTCTAAACATAAAGTTTCAGTTAGGTGCTTGCTCAGGCAATCGCAAGCATCGCCGCCGCACTGCCGGTGTTTTGTTCCAACTGTTTGCGCAGCTTTTTCAACGCCTGCGCCTCCAATTGTCGGATCCGCTCTTTCGAAAGGCCAAGTTCATTACCAAGGCTTTCAAGTGTACGCGGCTGATCTTTCAACTGCCGCTCCACGATAATCATCCGCTCACGCTGATTTAGCGTCTCAAGGGCTGATTTCAGCCATTGCCGCACACGACCAAGATCCTCACTGCGAGAAACGGTTTCTTCCGCTTGAGGCGTGTTGTCCTCGAGAGTTTCCACCCATTCGCGCCCTTCTTCACCAGCCTGCTGAGCATTCAGCGAGAAATCCGAACCTGCTAGCCTCGCATCCATCATCTCAACATCGCGAAGAGGAACACCAACCTCAACAGCAATCTTTTCCCGTAACTCTTGCCCGCCAAGCTCCTCACCGGAAGACCCTGCCTCCCGCTCGAACTTCGCGCGCACGCGGCGAAGATTGAAGAACAACGCTTTTTGCGAAGAAGTGGATCCAGTGCGCACCATCGACCAGTTGCGCATCACGTAATCCTGAATGCTCGCTTTGATCCACCACACCGCATAAGTGGAGAAGCGAACTCCACGATCCGGGTCAAACTTTTCCGCGGCTTTCATCAGGCCTACGCCTGCTTCCTGGATAAGGTCCGGCATCGGCGCACCATACCGTCGGTATTTTGAAGCCATGGAAACCGCTAAGCGCATATAGGCGTTCACCAGCCGATGTAGCGCCCGCTCATCTCCTTTGTCACGCCATGCGCGCGCCAGCTCCAGTTCTGTTTCCGCGTCGAGCATTTCCGCAGCCATAGCGACTTTCGTCACCGCGCGACTTCCGTCACCATCATAGTTCAAAGCCATTTCTCGTCCTCCAAACTGCCGGATCTGCTCTTTATTTTTGTTTCTACTTAACCTTACGCACGGGAAAGAGGATTGGTTCACCGATCTCAGAAAATAGATTTTCCGAAATCATGAACAAATTGTTTCCATTTTGATTAACAATGTTTCAGTTCACGGATCATCATTGGACAAATCGTTGTTTTCGAAGCCTTCCTTCAGCAACGGAGGAGATAAAATGGCGTATGAAATTGTGATCGGAGATAGGATGTATTCCAGTTGGTCCCTGCGGGGCTGGCTGATGTTTACCGCCTTCAATATTCCGGTTTCTACCAGACTGGCACCGATGCTGACGCCTGAATTTCAGAGCACACTGGAGGAGTTTCCACCCGCCCGCCTCGTGCCGGCCGTCCGGGCAGGGGGCCAAATTGTCTGGGATACAATGGCCATCGCAGAAACCTTGGCGGAGAAACACCCGGGGCTCTGGCCGGAAGATCCTGCAGACCGGGCGATGGCGCGTTCGCTTGCAGCCGAAATGCATTCCGGCTTCCCTGCGCTGCGAAGTGTCTGCCCGATGAACCTGCGCTGTCAGTTCGAGACCCCAAAACTCGGCGATGATGTGAAAGCGGACCTTTCGCGACTGGAAGAACTCTGGGCGCTGCCCGGAGCTCGCGGAACGGCCCCATGGCTCTTTGGCGCCTACTCTCTGGCCGATGCCTTTTTCGCGCCCGTTGCCGCAAGGATTGCTGGCTACGATCTGCCGATGTCACGCGATGCCAAAGCCTACGTCGCAAGCCATCTGGCCCACGGCCCCTTTCGCCGCTGGCGCGCGATGGCATTCGTCTCAGACAGACCGATGGATCGCTATGAGGATAACGGCCTCGCCCGCAACACCTGGCCCGGCCCTGTGCCCGTGACGGCCGAAGCCATCTCATCCGGCACCCCGCTTAACGCCACCTGTCCGTATTCCGGCAAGCCACCGCGTGAGGACAGTCTCGCCCGGATCGATGGCAAGATCATCGGCTTTTGCAACCAGTTCTGCCGAGACAAATCAGTGGCCGATCCCGATGCATGGCCCGAACTCAAAGAGTTACGTGCAAGGCTTTCCGCTTGAGAACCCTGTGGGGCAGCACTCGCTTTTCCTACTCCGGCATCTATGTTGCGGAGCATGCGCGTTCTGGTGTCTCTTTTAAGGAATAGGCGTTTGACCTGCGCTAATTGGGTAATCGTCGTGAACAAGCTCACCAAGATAGAAAAGCTTGAAACCTTCCCCTTCGACGTCGCGTGGGTTGGATATCTTGCGATAAGGCGGCTTGCCAGGCGGTTCGTCCACACCAACCATCATGAATGCATTGATCGGGCCGATGGATTTCTTCAGCATTTCCCGCTCCACAAGAGGTGCCCAGAATTCCGACCATGAGTGCGGCGCGAACTTCTCAGCGATTGGTGCGTCGCTAGTCTGGAAGCCAGACTCTGCAAAGTCATGATCAATCCAGATCTCACCCTGGCTTTCCGCAATTCTTGAGACCGGCAGATCATCACAGTCGTCACGTTCATAGATGCTCTGATCCTCTCCGAAAAAGTCCCAAAACAGGCTCTCGGATGCGAAACTGCCAACCCAGAACTGAGAGCGGATTTGTCTGACCATATCATCATCCCTAAGCAACTATGCGCGAAGGCAAGGCCATTCTTCAATCCGGCGTCAACACAAAGTATTTTCGCAAGACGATGGCAAAGATCCGAAACCTCCGTTTTGCCCGGAAAGTCTGGGCGCTTTAACGCCCGGTTAACTCCTTCCACCAATGGTTAACAAAACCTTTGGGAGTGTTACTTGTGGTTGCCCGCGTTCAAACAGTCGCCTTTCAGGGCATGGAGGCCCGCATAGTCGAAGTGCAGTGCGCGATAAACGCGGGGCTGCCTGCGTTCAATCTCGTGGGGCTCCCCGATAAGGCTGTTTCCGAAGCGAAAGAACGGGTGCGTGCCTCTCTCACCGCCCTCTCGCTCGCCCTCCCCGCCAAACGTATTACTGTCAATCTATCTCCGGCCGATCTGCCGAAGGAAGGTTCGCATTTCGATCTGCCCATAGCCCTGGCACTCCTTGCCGCGATGGATGTGCTGTCGGCAGATGAGATGGCGACGCAGGTGGCAATGGGGGAGCTGTCACTTGATGGAAAACTGATGCCCGTAATCGGCGCATTACCTGCAGCTCTCGCGGCTGCGGAGGCAGATTGCAGCCTCATCTGCCCAGCGGCCTGCGGAGCAGAGGCTGCGTGGGTCGGCGCTGTTCAGGTGATCGCCCCTCCCACACTACTTACGCTGGTCAATCACTTCACCGGCCGCACAGCCTTGGCACCGGCAGAGCCAGGCGAGGTGGCGCTGGAGCCACTCTCCCGCTGCCTCTCGGAGGTGAAGGGCCAGGAAAAGGCCAAACGGGCGCTGGAGATTGCTGCAGCGGGCCGCCACCATATCTTCATGGTCGGCCAGCCCGGCAGCGGCAAATCAATGCTCGCCGCGCGCCTGCCCGGCATCCTGCCTCCACTCGATGCAACCGAGGCGTTGGAAACTTCGATGATCCACTCCCTCGCGGGGCTTTTGGATGAAGGCGGCATCAATCGGACCCGCCCCTTTCGCACACCGCATCACACAGCCTCCATGGCCGCCATCGTCGGCGGTGGCAGGGGAGCAAAACCTGGGGAAATATCTCTTGCCCATCACGGCGTACTCTTCCTTGACGAGTTCCCCGAATTCCCACGCACCGTGCTCGAAACCCTCCGCCAACCCATCGAGACCGGCGATGTGGTGGTCGCCCGCGCCAATGCCCACGTTAAATATCCGTGCAAATTCATGCTGGTGGCCGCCGCCAACCCCTGTCGATGTGGATATATGTCTGATCCCACCCGCTCCTGCGCCCGCGTGCCGCTCTGTGGCGACGATTACCTCGGCAAGATATCTGGTCCGCTGATGGACCGGTTCGATATCCGCATAGAAGTACCGCCCGTCCGCATCTCCGATCTCGCAAGTGCCCCGGAAGGCGAAACGTCCGCTGAGATCGCAAAACGCATTGCTCGTGTCCGCGAATTGCAGGATCAGCGCTACAAGGAGCATCCAGGCGTCCGAGTAAACGCCGATATCGAAGGCGATTTGTTGGAAGAAACCTGCATCACCAGTGAAAGCGCATCCGATATGCTCACCCGCGCCGCAGATCGCTTCTCCCTTTCTGCGCGCGCCTATCACCGTATCCTGCGCGTTGCCCGCACTATTGCAGATCTCGCATCGGAGGAGGAGATTGCCCGCGCCCACATAGCTGAAGCTTTAGGTTACAGGCTCACCGGCAACGAGATGGCGCGTCCACAAAAAATAGTTCCGACCAAAAAAACCGCGTAGCGCTGCGAGCGCGCCGAAACCCGAAAGCATGTTGTCTCGTCCGCTCACGCTGCTTACTTTGCCTCAAACCGAGGTGAGAGGTAGGACCGATGCAACGAAGCTTCGTGAACATTCTAAGTTCCGACGTTCTGCGAACCGCAGATTTTTACATCGACCTACTGAGTATGACTCGCCATTTCTCATCCGACTGGTTCATGATCCTGACCCATCCTGAAATCCCCGGCTTCGAATACGGGATCCTGCAACGCGACCATGAAATCGTGCCGAAAGAGCTGCGCAAAGTGCCAGCAGGCATGATCGTTACATTCGTGGTGGAAGACTGTGACGCCATACACACCAGCGCTTTGCAAATGGGCGCCACGATATTGGAGCCCCCCAAAGACATGACTTATGGCCAAAGGCGCATGCTGGTCGCAGATCCGGACGGAACAATCCTCGATATTAGCGCGCCAACGTCCCCCATCGGCTGAGGGAGGCTACACGTCAACACCTGCCTGTTGGCGGCGCAACATGCATGGGCCTCCACGCTCAGGCAAAACAGGGGCCTGGCATGTTGCGCCTCGATCAATGCAAGAAGCTCTTATCGTCTCAGCACACTTTGACGCGCAACGGTTGGCGGCACAGCCTCAATGTCCGGCTTCTCCTGCTCACTCATGATATAAGCTCCGTGCTTCTTTTGCAGCGTTTTCCGTCGCTTACGCAGTTCCCGCAACCTTAGCCCGCGTTCAATTTGTCGAACTTTTTTTGGTGAGATCCGCCCAAGGTAGGAACCACCACGCACCGGCATCTCGCTTTCGGCCCGCATTTTTGGCCAAGTGCGTATCTTTAACCCGACGACAACGAACAACACTACCGAGAGCCAAAGTGGATCCCATTCAATCCCGCGAGTAGTGGCGATCCAGCCTTCCAAGACAGACCAAAGCGTTTCATCTTCCTCCACGCCTCAGCGCCTCTTTCGAGATTTGAGCGCCTGTTCCATCTGCTCGCGCGTCTTGGCCCGGCGCACACGATTATTGCGTGTCATCGACATAAGCGTTTTAGGCGTGATCTTGCCGAGATAGCTTTCACCTGCAATCGGCGTATCCCGCTCCGCCCGGCTTGCATTCAACCGCCAAAGGATCACAAGCGCAGCGATCAACACAATGGTAATCAGAGTCAACGGCTCCGGCGCGCCAGCGCGGCTTTCATCCACCATCGTTTGCAGGCGGGCCATCAAGGGCAGGTTCCAGAACCACTCGCTCATAACGTGTCTCTAGTATTCAACACCAACACCGGGCCAAAGGGCACCCGGTAAATACAAACTAGATTACCATCTCGTTCATTTTGTGACGCCCCACCCGACCTTTACTGATAGCCAATCCTCATCACGCATCTTGTTGCGCAATAATGCAGCACGTTCTAGGAACGGTAATCATTGCTGGCAAACTAGAGGGTTGAATTTGCAGGCACCAGAACCACTGCACCAAGGCCTGGTTTACACATCCGAGAGCTTTCCGGCAGAGCACTACTTCGTGCGGCACGATAGCTGCGGCTCCGACATTCTTGTAATAACGTTTGAAAGGGCGGGCGGTAAACAGGTGCGCCCCAACCCGAACCGGCCCGGTTGGGGAAGTCAGTTCATCCGCAAGAAGGAATTTGATGGGCTCTACATCATGCCGGCATTCGTGGATTGGTATCGTCAGCCTTCGCTAGTCAAGGTCTTCCGCTTCCTCAAGCTCAGCGGCTTTTTCGAACGGTACAAGCGCGTCGTAACCTATGGCTCAAGTATGGGGGGTTATGCAGCACTCCTTTTCTCCGAGATCATTCGGCCCGACGCAATCGTAGCCTTCAACCCTCAAACTACGCTGGACAAGGCCATTGTGCCTTGGGAAAACCGCTTTGATCGCGGCCTCGTTCAGGATTGGAGCGGGACTGCCTCCGATGCCTGTAACACAATCTGGCAGGAAGCAGATGTCACAGTCGTTGTCGATCCATTCAACACCCGCGACATGCGGCATGCCCGCCGCCTTCTGAAAGCGGCCCCTGATATCAGACTTCTCAAGGTGCCATTTGGAGGACACGAAACCGCAAACGCACTCCGCGACCTTGGGGCAATCAGTACAATTTCGGAAAAGCTGCTCCGCGGCACCTTTGAACCGCAGGAATTCTACGCTGCGGTTCGGGATCGAAGGCAACTGGAAGGCTACCGTAAGCGACTGGAATACATGAACACAAAGCGGCTCAAGCGCAACGCCAATCGCGTCATAAGAAAAGCCCGTAATCAGAGCGGCAAGGAGAATAGGATCCCGGGAGAGATATGAAGTTTCCCCGCCTCGCCGCACGCGCAATCATCGTAGAGAAACGCCGTCTTCTCCTCGTTAACGCCTACCCAAAGGGCCAGAGTGATCTCTGGTGCGCTCCCGGCGGAGGTGTTGAGGTAGGAAGCAGCCTGCCGGAAAATCTGGCTCGCGAAGTCCACGAAGAAACCGGCCTCACCATCAAAGTCGGCGCGCCCATCGGCGTGAACGAATTCCACGACTCAGCCTCCGGCTTCCACCAGGTCGAAATCTTTTTCCGCGCCCACGTCACCGCGGGCACCCTCACGGACGATTGGCGAGACCCGGAAAACATCGTCACAACCCGCCGCTGGGCCACGGAGGAAGACCTCAAAACCCTCCGAACGAAACCCGGAATGCTCGCCCACCTCGCCTTTGGCATCCCAACAGAAGCGAAATACGACGCTCTTGAAGAAATCGTCAGCTAGCCCCCTGGCTGAGCCGTGAGATCGTAGGAGATATCTGGCACCTCCGTTCGAAAAATTGGAGCCACTTCCAATGTCGGTATCTGACGACAAGGAACCACTGGCCCAAAACGAAAAAGGGCCGCCCGCAGGCAGCCCCTAATCTCATTTCAATAAGCGCAAAGCTTACATCATGCCGCCCATGCCGCCCATGTCGGGCATGCCACCACCTGGTGCGCCTGCACCCGGCTTCTCGGGCTTGTCAGCAACCATGGCTTCCGTTGTGATCAATAGGCCGGCAACGGAGGCAGCATCCTCAAGTGCTGTCCGTACAACCTTGGCAGGATCGATTACGCCGAAGGAGAACATGTCGCCATATTCTTCCGTCTGCGCGTTGAACCCGAAGGTCGCGTCGGAGCTTTCACGGATCTTGCCAGCGACAACCGCGCCGTCCACGCCTGCGTTCTCAGCGATCTGGCGAAGCGGGCTTTCGAGCGCCTTCCGCACGATCTGCACGCCGGAAGTCTGGTCAGGGTTCTCACCCGTCAGATCCGCCAGCGCTTTCGCAGCCTGCACCAGAGCAACACCACCGCCAACAACAATACCTTCCTGAACAGCGGCACGTGTCGCGTTCAGCGCATCATCGACGCGGTCCTTGCGCTCTTTCACTTCCACTTCGGTGGAGCCCCCGACGCGGATCACGGCAACACCACCGGCCAGTTTCGCCAGACGCTCCTGCAGCTTCTCACGGTCGTAGTCAGATGTGGTGTCTTCGATCTGTGCACGGATCTGCGCAACGCGTGCTTCGATCTCGGCCTTCTCACCGGAACCGTCCACGATGGTTGTCTCATCCTTGGTGATGGAAACCTTCTTGGCCGTGCCGAGCATGTCCATACCGACATTCTCAAGCTTCATGCCCAGATCTTCGGAGATCACCTGGCCACCCGTGAGGATCGCGATGTCCTGCAACATGGCTTTCCGGCGATCGCCGAAACCAGGTGCTTTCACAGCAGCGATTTTCAAGCCGCCGCGCAGCTTGTTCACAACGAGCGTGGCAAGCGCTTCGCCGTCCACATCTTCGGCAATGATCAGCAGCGGCTTGCCGGACTGGATAACGGTTTCCAGCAGCGGCACCATTGGCTGAAGGGAAGAAAGCTTCTTCTCGTGCAACAGGATCACGGCGTCATCGAGTTCCGTGGTCATCTTGTCAGCATTGGTGATAAAGTAAGGGGACAGGTAGCCGCGGTCGAACTGCATACCTTCCACAACGTCAGTCTCAGTTTCGAGACCTTTGTTTTCCTCAACGGTGATTACACCTTCGTTGCCAACGCGCTGCATGGCGTCTGCAATCTGGGAACCGATCTCGGCTTCGCCGTTGGCTGAGATTGTACCAACCTGAGCCACTTCGTCAGAACCGGAAACGGCGCGCGAGGCGTTCTTGATGGATTCGACAGCTGCGGAAACAGCAAGATCAATGCCGCGCTTCAGATCCATTGGGTTCATGCCGGCAGCAACCGACTTCATGCCCTCTTTCACGATGGAATGAGCAAGGACAGTCGCAGTCGTCGTACCGTCACCGGCCGTATCGTTCGTGCGCGAGGCCACTTCACGCACCATCTGTGCGCCCATGTTCTCGAACTTGTCTTCCAGCTCGATCTCTTTGGCAACGGACACACCATCTTTTGTGATGCGCGGCGCGCCGAAGGATTTGTCGAGCACAACGTTACGCCCCTTCGGGCCGAGCGTTACGCGAACAGCATTTGCCAGCGTGTCGATACCTTTAAGCATACGGTCACGGGCATCTGTGTTGAATTTTACGTCTTTAGCGGACATCTATATGTCTCCTTGACTGTAAGTTACGTGTATGAAGACGCGCTTCAGGACATCAGTCCCAGAATGTCGCTCTCTTTCATGATCAGCAGGTCTTCACCGTCGATCTTGATCTCGGTGCCGGACCATTTGCCGAAGAGAATGCGGTCGCCCGCTTTTACATCCATGGAGATGCGGTCGCCGTCCTCGTCGCGTGCGCCTGCACCAACGGAGATTACTTCGCCTTCAGCAGGCTTTTCTTTTGCGGAATCGGGGATGATAAGCCCACCAGAAGTCTTTTCTTCGCCTTCAATACGGCGTACCAGTACACGGTCATGCAGCGGTGTGAAGTTCATGTCGGATCGCTCCCTTTGCGTCTCAAACCTGTTTGGGATTCCTGTCCCAATCGTTATCACTCGATAGTATAGAGTGCTAACGATGCGTAATTAGGTAGCACGAAAGCTCCTGTCAAGCGTATCTCCGCCGAAAGTGCCGACAAAGAAAGTGCTACCAAAAAGGAGTCGGGAAATTCGGAGGCCTCGGCTAGACTTTGAGGGGAATCAGAAGAGCAGTAGCAGGATATCGAATGCCAAGACCTCTCCCCGCCTTTCTTGCTGCCATCGCTTTTACCCTCTCATCCACGCCCATTCTTGCGCAGGTATGCGAAGGCCAGAACGTTCTGGAAGAGCGACCAGCGGAGTATCTTGAAAGGCTGGAAGCCGCAGTCGCAAAACAGCCCTATAACAAAGGGCGCTTTTTCGAAGTCTCCCGCAATGGCGCAAAATCCATTCTCTTTGGCACCATTCATCTGCCCGACCCGGATGTTGCTATCATTCCGCCGCGGCTCGAGATGGAGATCCGCCGGTCCAGCAAGGTTTTCATTGAAATCACGCAGCACGAAGAACAGCGGATGCAGAAGGCCTTCCTTCTGGAACCATCGCTCATCCGCAACGATGATGGCCGCCGCATCAGCGAGCTTGTGTCGCGGGCAGAACTGGACGCGCTGACACTGGCGCTCGGAACACACGGGCTGACCTTGCCGGTGTTCGATGAACTGGAACCATGGTTTCTAAACCTCATCGTTGCTGTTCCGCAATGCGTCACGCTCCGACAGGCCAAGGGCGGCAAGATCCTTGACCGGCTGATCGAACAGTCAGCGCAGCGCGCCGAAATTCCTGTCGAGGGGCTGGAGGAATACGACGAGATTCTGGGAATTCTCAGCAGCGGAACCTACGAAGAACAGGTGCAGTATCTCATGATGGGCCTGCCGCTTCTGGAACAGGCTGGAGATGCGCTGGAGGTAACCAAACGGCTCTATATGTCCGGTGAGATCACCAAGATCTGGGAATTCAGCCGGATGGAGGCGGAACGTGTTTTCAAGCCGGAAAAGGTCCGCCCCGTTTTCCGTGAAGCCTACGATCATCTCGTCACCACGCGGAACCAGAATTGGATGGATACGCTCCTTCCCGCGCTGGAAGAAGGCGGTGCAGTCGTGGCTGTCGGCGCGCTTCACCTTGGGGGTCGCTCTGGCCTCTTGCCGATGCTGGAGGCAGAAGGCTTTACAATCGCTGTGGTTACGGAATAGCGCTGGCCCCGTCACCGGCATCCCGCTATTCCACTTGAAACGCCCCAGCACCGGAAGCCAGCACCATGACGCCCATCATCCCCGCGCTCGCAGAGATCGCCCCCCGTTACGACGTGCTGTTCTGCGATCTCTGGGGATGCCTGCACAACGGTGTGGCCGTGTTTCCTGCGGCGGTCACGGCCCTTCAGGATTTCCGCAAGGCGGGCGGCACAGTTATCCTTGTCACGAACTCCCCCCGGCCCAGCCGGTCCGTAGCAGCACAGCTTGAAGGCTTGGGCGCTCCCGCCGATTGCTATGATGATATCGCCTCTTCGGGCGATGCAGCGCAGGCGGCTATGGCCGCGGGCCTCTACGGCCGCAAGGTCTATCACATTGGTCCACAGCGCGACCTGCCCTTCTTTTCGGACGCAGACGGCACGCCCTATGAAATCGAACGTGTCCCGCTGGAGGAAGCGGAGGGCATCATCTGCACGGGCCTTTTTGACGATCGCACCGAGACGCCAACGGACTATCGCCTGACAATCGCCACCGGCGTCAATCGCGGCCTCAAACTGCTCTGCGCCAATCCCGATGTCATTGTAGATGTCGGCGAAACCCGCATCTACTGCGCTGGTGCCATCGCGGAAGCTTATGCAAAGGCGGGTGGCACGTCCCACTACTACGGCAAACCGCACGCCCCGATATATCAACTCGCCCGCCAACGGGCAGAAGCCGTGCGCGGAGAAGAAATTCGCGACGCGCACATCCTGTGCATCGGCGACGGGATCAACACCGACATTCGGGGGGCTGTCGGCGAAGGCCTCGATGCGCTCTTTGTCACCGGCGGTCTTGCTGCGAACGAGACCAACACCACGGATCAACCCGAACAGGCAAAGCTCGACGATTTTCTGAAGGCCAGCAGCCTTAGTGCGACAGCTGCCATCGGTTTTCTACGGTGAAGCAGCATCGCGCCCTTGCCATACTTCTGACGCTCGCCCTGCCGGCTCAAGCACAGGTCGCCAACAAGGCTCTGTGCGAACCTCCGGTCATCGAGATCCAGAACGAACTTCTCAGCCCGGCGCAATGGATGGAGGTCGAGCAAAAAGGGGCGGCAATCCCAAACGGCACCGGCAGGCTATGGCAGATCACCTCGCCCCGGGGCGCCGTCTCCCATCTGTGGGGCACGATGCACAGCGCCGATCCCCGCATTTCCAACCCGCCAAAGGAGCTGCGCAGCCTGATTGCAGAAGCGAGCATAGTCATGCTGGAATATGTCGCCTCCAATATCTCTCAAGCTGATGCAGAGGCCCAGATCGCCATTCCCAACTATATGATCGAGGATCCTCACACTCTGATGGACGGTCTGCCACCAGAGGCGGCTATCGGCGTCGAACAACGGCTCGCCCAACTCGACATGGCGCCCGAAGACGCACCATTCATGGACGAATCCTTCCTCTTCCTTACCATGCTCGGTCATCCCTGCGGCGACCGGCTGGCTGTCGCGGGCTTTCCCATTCAGGACACGCGGATAGAGATCCTCGCCGCCGATGCAGGAGCGGACCTCATCTCTCTCGACCCGCCCACGATGATCACCACATTCGCGTACCGGCCCCGATGGCAGCGCAGCTTTCAAAGTACCCTAACCCTCTTTGCGCTCTGGCAGCTCGAACAGGCTTCTACGTCGACCTTTTACGCGTACTACCAAACGGGCCGGGTGGGGCAGATGATGGCATTCGAAGAGACCTACTTCACCCAGCTCTTTCCCAATGTCGATATCCCGGCGATCAGCGCAACAGCGGATACTTTCCTTCTGGATCAACGCAACAAGGATATGGTCAAGCGCGCCCTGCCCTATCTTGATGATGGTGGCGTGGTAATGGCCGCAGGTACATATCATCTACCCGGAGAGACGGGCCTTGTAGAGCTCCTTCGGGAGGAGGGCTTTGGGGTGGAGCGGGTCATGGTAGCAGGGGAAGCGCAATAGCGTGTAACCGCCCAAAAGCCACCTTTCCCCAAACGCTCCCAAGCTAAATGCGCAAACATCTCTGTCGACGGAAAGGGGCCACGCCAAGCTCTTTCCGTACCAGACTTCCCCAGCTACCTTAAAGAGCCGCAGAAATGCACTTCCCATCATGCTTGGTCAGGGAGAGCTGCACGCCCCTACTCTCTCCCAATCAATACGCCGACACCGGGCGGTCTCCAGCCTATCGCAGGGCCTCGTCACACCGCGCGCATGTCTCCGCATGCTTGTGGCGGCCGACATCGGGCAGGATCTTCCAGCAGCGCTGGCATTTCGAACCTTCGGCACGCGCGAACACTACCGCAACACCCTCCACATCGGGCAGGGTAAACGCGACCTCAGGGGCTGCCTCAGCCAAAACCGTGATCCCGGAGGTGATACAAAGATCTGCAAAGTCGGAGCTCTCCGCCGCCGCCCGCATCCCCTCATCCGCGATGTAGACAACTGGCGCTGCCTCAAGTGAAGCCCCGATGCGCTTCTCGCGGCGCTCAACCTCAATCGCTCCGGTCACCACACGGCGCACCTGCCTTATCGCATCCCATTTGGCCGCAAGCGCTTCATCTTTCCAGGCGACAGGCGTTTCCGGAATATCCACCAGATGTACGGAGCTTTCCTCGCTCGGGAACCGCTCCAGCCACACATCCTCCATTGTGAACACAAGGATGGGAGCCAGCCATGTCGTCAGCCGATGGAACAACAGATCAAGCACCGTACGCGCCGCCCGCCTGCGCGTGCTGTCGGTCGCATCGCAGTACAAGGCATCCTTACGGATATCAAAATACACAGATGAAAGATCTACTGTGCAGAACTGGAACAGGCTCTGGAAAACGCTCTGGAAGGCATAGCGCGTATACCCGGAACGCACTTCCTCATCCAGCTCAGCCATCCGGTGCAACACCCAGCGTTCCAACTCCGGCATTTCCGCGGGTTCCACTCGTTCGGCATCGGAGAAGCCGTTGAGGTTTCCGAGCATAAACCGCAAAGTGTTCCGCAAGCGCCGGTAGCTATCAGCCGTTCCTTTCAGGATCTCCGGCCCGATCCGCTGATCCGCAGTGTAATCCGTCTGCGCCACCCAGAGCCGCAGGATATCGGCACCGTATTGCTGCACGATCTTCTCCGGCACGATGGTGTTGCCGAGCGATTTGGACATCTTCATGCCCTTCTCATCCAGCGTGAACCCGTGGGTCAGCACACCCTTGTAAGGTGCCCGCCCCTTGGTGCCACAAGCCTGAAGCATGGAGGAATGGAACCAGCCCCGATGCTGGTCCGTGCCTTCGAGATACAGGTCCGCAATCCCGTCCGGCGCACCATCCGCCCTGTCACGCAGAACAAACGCGTGGGTGGAGCCTGAATCAAACCACACATCCAGCACGTCAAACACCTGCTCCCATTCTTCGGGATTGTAGTCATTCCCAAGAAACCGCTCCTTGGCCCCCTCTGCATACCAGGCATCCGCGCCCTCAGCCGCAAATGCCGTCTTGATCCGCGCATTAACAGTCTCATCGCGCAGCAAAAAGCCCTCGTCCGTCGGCAAAAGCCCCTTCCGGACAAAGCATGAAAGCGGCACACCCCATGCCCTCTGGCGGGAAAGCACCCAATCCGGCCGCGCCTCGATCATGGAATACAGCCGGTTTCGCCCCGTCTTCGGTGTCCAAGTCACCAACTCGTCGATAGACCGCAGCGCCCGCTCCCGAATGGTCTTGCCATAGGTATTTTGCCCGTCGCCGACCTCACGATCCACCGCAGCAAACCACTGCGGTGTATTGCGATAGATCACCGGCGCCTTGGACCGCCAGGAATGTGGATAGGAATGCTTGATCTTACCTCGCGCAAAGAGCTTGCCGGTCGACGCGAGAGCCTTGATCACAGCCTCGTTTGCATCGCCTTCCTTCCCGTTCGGCCTCAGGATCTTCTTGCCCCCAAACAAAGGCAGATCGCCGCGGAAAGAGCCGTCCTCAACCACGTTATAGGTGATCACTTCGGCCAGCATCCCGGCATCCCGGTAGAGTTCGAACTCCTCCATACCGTGGCTCGGCGCACAATGCACAAAGCCTGTGCCCTCATCATCCGTCACAAAGGGCGCAGACCGAAAATCGCGAGGCTGGTCCCATTCACCTTTCCCTCCCTCAACACCGTGAAGGGGGTGCGCAAGGCGTGTGTCACTCAGGTCTCCGGCATCTGAAACCCGCTCGAACGCCTCTACCCGCGCCTTGGCAAACACCTGCCCTGCCAGCTTGTCCGCCAGCAAAATGCGCTCGCCAACCTTCACCCAATTGTCCTCAGGCGCAGCCGTCACCTCATAAACCCCATAAGAAATATCGTTCGAGTAAACGACCCCCTTATTCGAAGGCATCGTCCAGGGCGTTGTCGTCCAGATCACCACGTCGGCGCCCTTCAAAGCCGGATTGGGGCTTTCCATCACTGGGAACCGAGCCCAGATCGTAAAGCTTTCCTTGTCGTGATACTCCACCTCGGCTTCCGCCAAGGCAGTTTTCTCGATCGGAGACCACATCACGGGCTTGGAGCCCTGATAAAGCGTGCCGTTCATGAGAAATTTCATGAACTCATCCGCAATCGTGGCCTCCGCATCATAGGCCATCGTCAGGTATGGATCGGCCCAGTTTCCGGTCACACCCAGCCGCTTGAACTCTTCACGCTGAATATCCACCCAGCCCTCGGCAAATCTCCGGCACTCCTGCCGCAACTCCACCACCGGCACATCATCCTTATCCTTACCCTTGGCGCGGTATTGCTCCTCGATCTTCCATTCGATCGGCAGCCCGTGGCAATCCCAGCCCGGCACATACCGGCTGTCTTTACCCATCATCTGCTGGGAGCGTACAACCATGTCCTTCAGCACCTTGTTCAGCGCGTGCCCAATATGCAGATGGCCGTTGGCATAAGGCGGGCCGTCATGCAGAACAAAAGGCTCCCGCCCCTCTTTCTCACGCAGCCGGTCGTAAACACCAAGCTTCTCCCAGCGGGCCAACCATTCCGGCTCCCGCTTGGGCAGCCCGGCCCGCATCGGGAAATCCGTCTCGGGCAGGTTCAACGTGTCTTTATAGTCAGGTGTATCGGCGCACATGGGTGCTCTCCGCTTCAGGCAATGGGGAAAGGATGAGGAGCGGCGCGGTATCCATACGCCTTTTCCCGGTCGCTCAGGAAACGAGCGCCGGGCCAGTAATTCGACGGAAGATGCGAACAAGGCCGTGCATGCGCCCGCTTATAGGCTTGGCAAATGCCCGCGTCCAGTGCGACATGACGCGAGCTTTGCCAAAGCCGCAACTGCTACCAGACAGAGCATGAGTAAAGAGGACAGATGTCATGAAGATCGGGATAGCAGGTTGCGGTATCGGCGGGCTGGCAGCCGCCTCACTTCTGGCGGAAGACGGCCACGACGTAACGCTTTTTGACAAGTTCGACACCCCAAGGTCAGTTGGTTCCGGCCTTGTCATCCAACCCGTTGGCCAGTCCGTGCTCAAAGCCTGCGGCGCTGCCGCCGATGCCCTCGCCAAAGGGCAGAAGATCCGCAAGATGGAAGGGCATGAGGCGCGCACCGGCACCAAGGTTCTGGATGTGGATTACGATCCGAAAGGCAGGCGCTTCGGGCTCGCCATTCACCGCGCCAGCCTCTTCGATGCTTTGCTGAAGGCCGCGCTCCGACATGGCGCGAAAATCGAAGCATCAAGCGAGGTTGTGGCCACACCGGAGGCTGCCTCAGGCCGCATCTTCACGCTTCAGAATGGTTCGGAACATGGCCCGTTCGATCTCGCGATCATCGCAACAGGGGCATCATCCCCTCTCACACCCAACACCGGCAAATCACTAGCCTACGGCGCGCTCTGGTCCACCGTTCCATGGCCAGTGCGCACGAGCCTGCCGCAAAACCAGCTCACCCAGCGCTATCACCATGCCAGCCGCATGGCAGGCGTCCTGCCCATTGGTACTCTCCCGGGCGAGACGTCAGCAAAAGCCGCTTTCTTCTGGTCCCTTCGCGTAAGCGACATGGACGAATGGCAAACCAGACCACTCGCACAGTGGAAGCAGGACGTGGTCGCCTTCTGGCCGGAAGCCGCACCGTTCCTCACATCCATCACACGCCACGAGGATGTAACGAAGGCCACCTACCAGCACGGCGCCCTCTTCCATCCCATAGCCAACCGCCTCGCCTTCATCGGAGATGCCGCACACAAAGCCAGCCCACAGCTTGGCCAGGGTGCAAACATGGCAATGCTGGATGCCTTCGCCCTCGCAAGATGGCTGAGCGCAGAACCCGTTCCCCAGGCGCTACCACTCTATGCCTGGTCTCGCAGGCTTCACGTGCAGGCCTATCAGTCGTTCAGCTGGGCCTTCACGCCTCAATACCAGTCCGATAGCCGCGCGCTTCCGCTTCTGCGCAATCACATCCTCACCCCACTCTCGCAGTTCGGCCCATTTCCGGCAATCCTCAGCCGTCTCGCCTCCGGCAATATCGTCACACCAGCCCGCGGTCTGAGCTTGCCTGAAACGTAGGTGCCACAAGCACAGCTTTCTGGATGTGCCGAGACGCTCCGCCATCTCGCAGCTCCAACCTCGCGTACACCCTCCATGATTGCCTCAAGCAGCACTTTGCGCCCGCCCACGAGGGCGACCCGAAGGGACGCACGAGGCCACCAGATCCAGAACAAAATCAGTTCTTGGAGAACAACCCCGCCAAAGCGCGCTTGATCACACCCGTCACCCGCGGCCGCGGTGCCACTTCAAAAGGCAAGGGTCGGCACACTTCCATGGCCGCAATCCCAACACGTGCAGTCAAAGCACCGTTCACCACACCCTCACCGAACCGCCTTGAGATCTTTGAAAGCGCACCGCCCCCAGCCACAGAGCTGATCATATCATCGCCCACAGCCACCGCACCTGTCGCCACCAGATGCCCGGCCACCGCCCGCATCAGCCGCACAGATCCGAACGTGCCCGCCCGCCCGCCATAAACCTCGGCAATCCGCCGGATCATGCGGATATTCGCCGTCAACGCCACCACCACATCCGCCAAGGCAAGTGGCACCAGCGCTGTGGCCGCGGCCACGTTCCGGCACGCCACCTCCACCTCGCGCAAGGCAGCCGCGTCCAAAGGCATGCAAATCTCTCGCTCGGCCAGATGCACCAGAGCGTCGGCATCCATCACCTGATCCTGGTGCTGCACCACGCTTTCAATACCCAGCCGCAAGGCCTCGTTCGTGCGATACAAGGCCACAAGAGCCGACACCAGTGAAAGCGCCTTCGGCCTATCTCCGGCCAAAGCGTCCTTGGCCAGGACCTGCAGCTTGTCCACGCGCCGCAACCGTGCCAGCCCTGCAATTTCGCGCAGCAAAACCATCAGCAGCGCCAACAGCACGGTGGCACCAAGCCCAAGGGCAACGCGCCCCAACCAGATGTTGCGCTCCATCAGCCCAAAAACAAAATCCCACGCAGCCGCCCCGGCCCAGATCGAAAAGAGCCCCCAAAAAGCCCAGAACGCAAGCTGGCCGAACCAGCTCCCCCGGCGGGCGGAAACACCAATCACCTGAGCCATCGCGCCCTGTGGCACCCCGGCGCTCTCCGGCACGGGCGGCACTTCGGCCGGGCTCGGCGGGTCTGCAGCCAGATCCTCGGCATCAAACACGATGGGGCGTCTGCTCATCTCGAACCCTCCCGTTGCCAGATAAACTCGATATCCGGCAAACCTTCCTCATTGTCGCCATTCGTCCGCCGCCCTTCGCGAAATCCTTCGCGCAGATAAAAATCGCGTGCGCCTGTGTTGGCTTCAAACGTCCAGAGATGAAGCATTGCCAAGCTTTCCTTCGCGCGCTCCAACAGATGCTTGCCGACACCGCGCCGCCGAGCATCTGCGGCAACGTAAAGACAATGAATATATCCCCCATCCCGCATCAGGAACCCCTCCATCGGAGCCCCCGCGATCAAACCCTGACCTCTTTCAATCAACCTCGCCACAAAGGGCGCGTCCGCAGAAGGTGGGTGATTGCGTGGAAACCAATCCGTCTCCTCAATCCACTCCCGCAGAATGGCGGCACAGGCACCCGCATCGGCCACCTCTGCTTCGCGGACATTCATACCAGCCGATCCCCAATCAGAAATTCCACCGCCCGGTCCAGCCGAATATGCGGCGGGCCTTCATCCGCCCCCAAAGCCATAACGGGCGGCGCAAATTTCATGATCCCGTATTCCGCATCCAGCCACTTTGCCTCGCCCTGCCGCGCGGGGATCAGCAATGCCGAAGGGTCGCTTGGCAGATCCCCGGGATACATAGCTGCATCCCGGCCTGTCTCCTGCAGCCGCCCCCGCACACATTCGAGCGCCACACCCTCATGCTGCACAACTTCCTCAATCGTCGCGCGCAAGGCCGCTATGCTCATGGATTGCGTCAAAGCCCCTTTGAAATCCGCGCGCCGCCGCGCCTCCGTCACCAGGGCCTCGGTGATGGAAGAAAGCGCCTCATGCTGACTGTGATGAAGGTGATCCGCCTTTGTGGCCGCAAACAAAATCCGCTCCACCCGCCGCCCCAGCACCGTGGAAAGCCATGTATTCCGCCCCGGCCGAAAGCTCATCAGAATGGCCGCCATGGCCTGCCGCAAATCCTCTACTGCCTGCGGCCCCGCATTAATCGCACCCAACGCGTCCACCAGAACGATCTGCCGATCAATCCTTGCAAAATGATCGCGGTAAAACGGCTTCACGACAATTCGCTTGTAAGCCTCGAACCGCCGCTCAAACGTGGCGTAAAGAGAGTTGCCCTTCGCCCGCCCCGCCTCCGGCAAGGGCGCAAACGTCAACGCAGGAGAGCCCTCAAGATCCCCCGGCATCAGAAAGCGGCCCGGTGCCACGGCCGATAGGCCCGCCTCGCGCGATGCACTCAGATAGGCTTTGAACGCCTGTGCCTGCCTGCGCGCCGCCTGCTCATCCAAAGGCTCACCAGGCTGTACGCTCTGCAAAGCAGACAGCCATTCACCGGCAAACGAACTCCGTGCATCCGTTCGCGCCAATGCAATCGTCTCCTCGGCCCAGGTCCGGTAGGTCTGATCCAGCAGTGGAAGATCCAGCAGCCACTCGCCCGGATAATCCACGATATCCAGATGCACCGTACGCGGCCCGCGCAAACCATTGAAAAACCCGGCGGGCTGCACCCGCAGGGAAAGCCGCAATTGGCTGATGGAGCGCGTACCCTCCGGCCAGAAGGGCTGTGGGCCGGTCAAGGCCGCCAGATGATCTTCGTAATCAAAGCGTGCCACCGCATCATTTGGCTGGGGTTGTAAAAATGCAGTCAAAATCCGCCCCTCTGCAGCGGCCCGCAGTTGCGGCATCCGCCCACGGTTCAGCAAATTCGCCACAAGGCTGGTGATAAAAACCGTCTTACCGGCCCGCGAAAGCCCCGTTACCCCCAGCCGGATCACCGGCTCAAACAGCAACTCCTCCACACCTGCCTGCGCATCTTCCAGCGTCCGGCTCACGGCATTCGTAATATCCCAAAGTCCAGCCATGATACTCCCAAGCAACGTCCGTCCCATATAACCACGTTGCGCCCGATGAACAGAGGGCAGAGCGGCTTCACCTCCGCCCGTGTTTCCGCTATCCCCCTCAAATGCAGACTTACGCGATCAAAATCGAGTATGACGGCACACCCTTCCACGGGTGGCAGAAGCAGACGCATCATGCCTCCGTGCAGGCAACAATAGAGGCCGCGCTGGCAAAGCTTGGCGAGCCGGAGGCGGATGTATACGGTGCAGGCCGCACCGATACAGGCGTACATGCCACAGGCCAAATCGCCCATATCACGCTTGCAAAACCGTGGAGCGCCTTTCGGCTCTCGGAGGCGCTGAACCACCACCTCAAGCCAGCACCTATCGCAATCCTCGATGCCGCCGAGGTGCCGGAAACCTTCCACGCACGCTTCGACGCCCGCGAAAGGCACTACCTTTACCGCATCCTCACGCGACGCGCGCCACTGGCGTTGGAAAGGGCGCGGCTTTGGAGGCGCAACTATTCTATCTCGGCAGATCTCATGCAGAAAGCCGCGGCTCACCTGATCGGCAACCACGATTTCACAACCTTCCGCTCCAGTATCTGTCAGGCGAAAAGCCCTGTAAAAACGCTGGACGAAATCAAAGTGACCCAGTTTGAAACCGAATTTGGTGTCGAAACCCAGATCCGCTACCGCGCCCGCAGCTTCCTCCACAATCAGGTGCGCAGCCTCACCGGAACATTGGAAAAGGTGGGTTCTGGCGCGTGGCCCCCGGCACGCGTGGGCGAAGCACTCGCAGCCCGCAACCGTGCCGCCTGCGGTCCCGTCTGCCCTCCCGATGGCCTCTACCTCGCGGCAGTCCGATATCCTGAGAACCCCTTCGGCAAAGGCTCAGCCACTGATTGAAGCAGCGCACTGCCTTCGTAAGTCAGCTCCGCATTTCACCCCGCAGCCGCCGGTGGCACCCCGTCTTCGCTACGCCGTGTCTGCGCCAGAAATTCCGCGAGCATCAGGCGAAGGTCATGCTGCAGTTCCGCTTGGCTCGCAGCACCGTTTGCCGGTCCCACCGCATCTGAGTGGCTCTGATCAGGCGGCGTCAACCTAGCTGATTGAACCGTTGGCAATGCGCGGTCGTCTCGCAAATTCGAGGCGGCATCACACTCATCAGCACGGCCGACAGTTCCCCGATCCATCCGTCGCAAGATCTCCGAAAGCGCCGTTGTCACCGCCGCGGTATCCCGTGCCTCTCCACCGATATGGCGGCTCATCTGGGTCAGCACGCTCTCAATCCGCCCGAAGCGCCTGTCCATTTCCGCTGGCAGTTCCAGGAGTTGTGCCACCTTGTCCTGCAACCGGGAAAGCCCGACCTGCGCCGCCTCAAGCCGCGCCTCAAAACCGGCAGCTCTCGCCTCAAGATGGCTGGCCTGTTGTGCCGAAGCCTCCGCAATTGCACCTATATCGCCCGCCAACGCCAAAAGCCTGGGCTCCGTATCCGCAGCATGCACCTCCAGCTTGCCTGTCAGGGCGGCAAGATCAGCGGCCTTCGCAGTTTGAGAGAGAGACGTATCCAAGCCTTCAACACGCCGGGAGAGCCGCTCAAGGCCATCCTCCAGATTTGGCAGCGCAGCAGAAACCGCCTTGTCATGCGCGCCGAAAGCAGCCGCCAGATCAGAAATGTCCGCCCGAGCGTCCCGGCCCTCGGCCACCAGCCCTTCGAGCGAGGGGCCAAGCTCGGCCAGTACGTTAACGCCCGTTTCCTGCCCTTCCGCAAATCGCGCAGCATGTTCCAGAAGGCATTCGCTCTGGCCGGAAAGGGCACCAAGCGCTGCCTCCAACCGCGCTTCAACAGCCTTGATATCGGATGCAACGCCCTGTCGTGCGTTCTGAGGCAAGGCTTTCAAAACACTGCGTAAGTCGCCAAGATCGGCGGAAACCTTACCCATCATCTCAAGGATCTGGGCCGTATCCTGCGCCCGGCCAGCCTCGCCCCGCACCTGAAGCTGGCCTACTTTCTCGGCCACGTCCTCCAATTGATCGGCAAGCCCGCCATCACGGCTGATCAATGTCTGCAAACGCAAATCGAGCCCGGACTGCAAATCGTCCAGCCCGGCAATCTGCCGCTCGGAAGCCTGAGCAACAGCGCCCGATATCTCCTCGGCAAGCGCCACCTTATCCGCACCCAACCGCGTTGTGAGTGCGTTAAACTGGTCTGCCATTTCTTCAGCACCAGAAACAGCCTCGGATGCTGCCAGGGCTTCCACTTTTGCCGCAACTTCCACCAGGCGATCAACACTCTCGGAAAGCGCGCCACTTCCGCCCTCACCTGCATCCCGCTCCGCCAGGATATCAAGTTTCCCGTGCAAATCCTGCAAGGTTGCCTCAAGTACCTCTCGGAAAGGCTCACCCTGCCCTGCACGATCCTGTGTACCGAGCTTGGCAAAGAGTGCCGCTACTTCATCCAGTTCCTGAACAAGGCCATCAAGGCCATCGCCAGCCTTCCCGGTCGACATGTCCGATGGCAGAAACGGTCCCATCATCTCGGGCTGCTCTTGTGTGCCTACTCCTTCTTGCCTCTCGGCCAAAAGTCGCGCCAACCGCGTCCGCACATTTTCAAGACCTGTCTGGATATCCTGCCTGATCTCATCCCTTTCGGCAGAACCGGAGCCGCTCACCCCACCCAGATGCGCGGCAATCTGGTCGGAACGGGCCTGCAGAGCTTCCATCCTTTGGCGCAGCAATGCATACAGCTTCTGCCCCGGCGGCTCGTCTGCCTTGATCTCGGAGGTCAGGGCAGCAATGCGCGCATCAAGGGCTGCCACATCTTCCCGCCTTGCGATCCCATCTTCCGAGAGCCATGCAAAGGCGGCCTCAGTCTGGCTCGCCAGATCCACCAGTCCACCTTCACCAGTCGCAGGACCGGCTCGCTCCGGCGCTTCCAGCGCGGCCCGGATTGCCTTCAATTGTTCTTCGAGAGTCTCAAAATCCGGGAGAGGTACCCCCCGGCCCTCACCAGAACCGGCAAGCCCGTCCGCCGTTATCCGCGCCGCCTCCACGGCAAAGGCCGCACTCACGACAGCCTGCGCCACTACAGGCGCAGAGGCTTCCTCCGCAGCATCGCGCACAGCACTCAGAAGCGCGATGCCCATATCGTCCAAATGCGGATCAGCTGTCCTGTCTGCAACCACGGCCCGCAATGTTCCGTCCGCATCCGCAAGCGCCTCTGTCAGCGGTTCAATCTGCTCTTGAGGCAAGAGGAAGGCGTAGTGCCCACGCGCGATGCGAAAAACCGGGCCAGCTGCGATGCCCTGAATACTCTCCAGAAGCGCTATCTCGGCGCCATCATCTTCCAAAGAGATTTCAAGAGCATGATCAATAACACCAGCTTGGCAAAGGGCCTCCAGATAGAGGGATGTGTTGGCTGCTTTCTGCATCTTCGCTCCGATACTGAAGGAAACGGTTAACCACGTTACACCTCAGCAATAGGGGCAAGTCCCTACCAAACCTTTAAAAATTTTAGACGTAAAGTTGCCTTTTTGTTCACCCCCCAATCAGGATGCCGCGCGCAGCCCATCGGTTTCATCTGCGAAGGAACTCAAGGAAGCCGCGAAGCTGAAGGCGGGAAGCGGGCCGGATAGTGTGCAGCGTGCATCAGAGCCGGATGGCAGCAACCGGGGAGCGCTCTCAGCCAATTGACCACTCAGATAATGCACAAGGTTACTGGGCACCAGCAAAGCCAGGTCCGCTCCAATCCGCGACTTTCTGGAGGATCCGAAAGGCGCAGTACAATGTGCTTCTGCCAGCCCGCTCACGGCATCGGAAAGCGCTTCAAGGCTGTCCACCGCCCGGCGGCGTATCACCGATAGCTGCCGTAAATGCTCTGCCCGCTGCTTCAACCATCTTATGCCCGATCCTTCCCGCGCATGCCCGGCAACCGGCACCGGATAGGACAGTGTAACAATCACTTCACGCCGGCCAGCCAACCGATCAATCTCCTCTACAATTGAGCGCGCTTGGACGGAAAGAAGGCTTTCAAGATCCTCATTTCTCAACCCTGCAGGTGCTATCGGTACGATACGCGGGCAAAGATTCATGGCTTTCAGAATGAGGTCAGATCGCTCCTCTCCCGGCAGATCAGCAAAGAGTGCCGTGATCGGGCCCGCATTTCTTGGCGGGAGCATACCGTTCAATTGAAGCGCTTCCTGCGGCACCAATTGGTCGGAAAACGCGATAAGATCAGGCTCCACAATACTCATTCAACGCTCCTTCAAAGGTTCAGGGCACATCCCAATTATCGCGCCCCCGCCAATCCTCTGATCGGCAACGCAACCGCAGAAACAACTACCTATAGCGTTTCGGTTTTTGCGCGACGCATATCTTGACGCAAAACGCGTTCGAGCCTCGGCGAGCGATGGCGCTTTGCCTTTCAGCATAAAGTCGAAACGCCTTAAGCATCTGCCGTCAGACATTTCCACCTCGCATTCCCGCATTCCTCATCCGGTCGTTCTGCGGATCGGCAGAGAACGCATAAGGCGGCCATGGCCCTGAAAGCTGAAGATCTACAGAGAGCGAGGCGAGCACGGGTATTTGCGCCCGAACAGTGGCCGTGAACGCCGCCACATTCCGCCAGGGTATCAGGAGCACTAAATCCAGTTTAGGCAGATCGGAAAGGCCGTCATCTTTCGCGCAACAGGTTTCGCGGGCCATCGGAAAGACAGTATCAACCATCGATTGAAGGGTCGCGCCGGCCTCGCGAAGGCCTCCCATGAAGGCTTCCCCGCATCTTTGAGAGGCATTCACGCCGGAGGATTTGGTGCTTCGGGGACCGTTCCACAAACTTCTGGGAAATGCCTCCGAGTGCGTCGCCACATCTGGTTGATAACGGCCCAGCATTGAAGCTCGGATGGAGAACTCGGCGCATCCACTCACCTTCTTGAGACACGCGCGATAATGCTGCGCGTTCGCCTGCAAAAGGCTGGTCATGCTTTGGCAGGTATCGAAGGTCGCGCCGAAATGAAATGGCACAACACCGGCGGCTTGCATGTAAGCCAAGAGTATATCCGAGTGTCGCAGTGCGGCATCGGCCTCCAGTGCCTCCCATTCTTCATGCGCCGTCTTTGCTGAACCTTGCATTCTGTCCGCAGCGCAGCCCTCAGGCAAACCTCTCTCCGCGCTCGCAATCAGAACAAGATCCTCATATTCGATCCTGCGATGCGGAGGCGCCCAATCGGGGCAGTCGGTGCTCTGCCAGGAGGCACCGTGAACCACCCATTTGTGCGCACCCGCCATCAGGATGCTACCGCCAGTTCGCTGCGCAAGCGGCCGATAACCGCTCGGATGCCACCGCCCTTTTCGAGAGCAACGTTGCCACGCATGAGCTGAAATTGGGGAATGTCCCACGGGTCTGCCTCAATCCCCTCCCGCAGCAGCAATCGCCGAGCGTTGGCGATACGTGCAAGCATCAGCCCCGCCCGTTCCCGCTCCGTCGTGAGATCCGAGAGCGCCTCCGGCTCAGCCAGCTGTGCAATCAGGGCGACTTGTGCCTTTAGAGCATCCTTCACTTCGCCCTCTGTCGCTGTGGCCGGAATATCCATGAGAATCTCGGCTTTCAGGATCTCTCTGCGGTTGGGGAGTGGTAGCCCTGCTGCCCGGAATTCGGTCGGCGGCGTCGGCTGGGATAGCGTATAGGGAAGGAGATCCGGTGCAGCTTTGCAGAAGCGTTCCACCGCTTCAGTAAAAAGCGGAAGTGCATCTGCGTGGGCAAGAACGGTCAAATCCGGCGCCCCAAAGCGTCTCACGCCGACATTCGAAAACTGCATATCTGCAACATGTGTGTTGAGATGCATCATCAGTCGCGTCTGCATCTCATCCGACACAGTGTTCAGCGCAGCATTATCCAAAGGCCGCGCAAAGGAGAGGCTGTATTGTGCAAGCCCCGCCAGATCCCGCAGTGCCTGCGCGAGCTTGGGTTCGTTCCCGATCAGGAACAGCCGTGCACGCGCGGGCGTCAGCCCCTGCTCATACGCCGCAGGCAGAACCGTTCCCTCGCTTGCAAGCGCACGCAGCGCATTAACCCGATCTTCCGCAACCTGATTCAAATGCGCGCGCGTCCCTGCCTGTATGCTGTTCCATTGCGCAGTCAGATGTCGCTCGGAGCGATTGGGCTCAAGTATCGCTGCCATCCCGCGCCAGGAAGCAACCTGCGGTCGCGCTCCAAGCCAGTAGGTTCGGGCCCAGTCCTTGCTAACCGCCCGGTGCGCGGCCTCACTCTCCATCACTGCAAGCAGAGCGGTACGCGGGATCATGGCGAAAGTGCCATCATGGGCCCTCCGACGATTGCACCGCATCGCCCTGTCGCCCATTTGAAAGCAGGCTCCTTGAAAAGATGGAAACAAGTTTTCGGCCCACGGAATACCTCTTGATGGCGCCTGAATTTCCCCCGGTATAGACGGTGGGCGTTATCAAAAGATGAAGCGATCTCAATGGGCGGATTTCCAAACAGATCTTGATGCCAGCCCAATCGAGGGCGACCAAACTGGCCAAATGCCACATATGTCGAGGTCGCACGCCTTAACACTTAAGTAACGACAATCCTGTTTGGTCAAGCAAACGGAACCAATCACGGGGCCCGGAATGGGATTTGCCGAGTCTGCAGTTATCGGAGGCTTCGCCGCCTTTGGGGGCCTCATCGGCTATGCCTTATGGTGGGGTTTGCAACGCCGAAAGCGCGAAGAATCCCCAGAAGAAGCCGAAGAAGAGCCGGTTGCAGAGATGCCCGCAATGCCGGAACTCCTTACCGAGATGCCGCTGGAACTTCCTGTGGACCAGACGCTGACAGAAGCACCCACAAAGACGGAGGACGCTGAAGTGCCGGAAAGTGCCGCAGTTGAAGAGCCGTTCGAGGAGGCCTCTGTGGTTGAGGAAAGCGTTGTCGAGGCGGAAAAATTGCAGGAAGAAGACGCATTGGCAATTCGTCTCACGGCAATCGAGGAGACGCTCAGAGATATGGCCAGCGCTCAGGCCACCTTGCTTGAAGAAAACACGAACGATAGCGCTCCGAAATTCGACGATGTGATTGCCAGACTTGAGGAGCAGGCACTCAAACTCTCAGCGATCGAAGAGCGTATGGCAGCATCGAAAAACTCGGATGAAGACGACACGGAGAGCACAGAAACGCTGTCCGCCATATTGGCCGCAATCGAAAGCCTCTCCACGAAGCTGGAAAACCCGATAACTGAACGGGTGCTACCCCACCTCGCCCTTCTCTCGCAGGACGTAAAGGAGATGGCAGCGGCCACACAACAACGTCCCTCAGAGGTGACGGCGTTTGCCGAAGAGATCGCGAGCTTGAAGGCAGATCTTGAACGCACAAGAACCGAAACTGCGCCAACACCTCCACCTGACAATGAGGAAGAAACGGCCGGAGATGGGCCGTCTTCGGTGCCTCCAGAGCAGGCGTCAGAAGAGAAGAGCAGCGGTGAAGATGAAAAGCACGACGCGATTGAAATCCAATCTGCAATCAAATCGCTGGAGCGAGAAACAGAGCAAACACAGAGGAGCGGCATAGCGTATATCCCGGCTCAATAGGCGCCAGCCAGATAAGACGAGCGAAAATCGGGCTTTCGCCTCCGTTGAGCCACCACATTCCTTCTCATACAATCACCGGAATTTCAGTCCCAGCATGGGTTGTAGGGTGATCCGAAGCAGAGACGAGCAGCGGTGCTTTGCGCATCAACCAACCGTCGAGACACTCTGGAAACGTCAAGAGACGGCAAATCATGATCAGAGCGACGCAAATGTGGCCCATCGTCCGGCCTGTTCTACACTCCCTGATCGATACTCCACTAGTTCATCGGGCCATGCCGTCTATCAGTTCATATCTGCAAAATCAGCTCATAACCGGCACCCATGCCTCCGCCCGGTCTGCCTGCCTGGAGATGCTGGAGGCCACGCATAGCGCAAGTCACGATGCGGTGGCCCCGCTGGATGCAATGACTTCGGACTATCCACCCATGTTCGCGTGAAGGACCTGATTGAAAGAAAGATACAATTTTCAGATCATGCCCCGAGCGCAGAAATTGTGCTTCGAAAGGCCGGTACGGCTCGTCATTTTTTCTGATCTGGAACCACTTCAAGTTCAGTGTTGGGACTGTGTTTTTGATGGCAAGAACCCGGCACGAGTGCGGGTTTTTGCAT
>CANMAI010000005.1 GCA_947495795.1 uncultured Paracoccaceae bacterium
GGGGCATGCCTTGCCCCATCAGAACTTCAACCTGCCGCAACTTCACGACAATCTCTTCGGGCTTGGGTCTCCTAATAGCCATCTCTGGTCCTCCGCTTTCCTAATTATAGCGGCGGACCACTTCAAAGGGGGAGGCTCAGGCCGACATCAAAAAGGTGGCACCCCGCTTCCTCTTGCACAGAATTTTTCGCCTGTAAAAGCACGAGATCTCTGAATGCGTCCGCGCTCGATTGGGCAACTTCCCATTCGACCAATACAATAAACATAGCCTGTCTCCTCTTGCGTGGGCTCGGCAACTTCATTAACGTATACATTAATGTCAGACGACCAGTTTGACCTTATTAGTTGTGAAGTGCGAGCAGGAATGACTGAGCAGAAACTGCAGATCTGTATTTTTGAAGGCGATGGCATCGGCCCGGAAATCATGGCTCCAACTCTTCGTGTTTTGAGTTGTGCCCTTAAAACCATCAGCGCACCCAAAATGAGGTTTGAAGTACATCCGGCTGGTGCTGGTCACTATGCAGCGACGGGTGAGGCTCTGCCGCAAAGCTCAATTGATGCGGCGCGCAACGCGGATGCAATACTTCTCTCGGCCATGGGGTTACCATCTGTCAGAAAGCCTGATGGAACAGAGATTACGCCGCAGATCGAACTGCGCTTCGCACTGGGTCTCTTTGCCGGTGTTCGCCCGGTCCGTGTCTTTCCCGGCCAACCGACTCCATTGGTGGATCCGCGCGCTTCGGAGATAGACTTCATTCTAGTAAGGGAAAGCACCGAGGGTCTTTTTGCGCATATGAACGAAGGGATCGTCTGTCATGAGAATGCGACGGAGACATTGAGGATCACCCGCGCGACCTCTGAAAAGCTCTTTGACTTTACATTCCAGATGGCCGAAAGGCGCGCCGCCCGCAAAGGCCGGAAGGCGCGTGTGACGTGCGTGGACAAGGCAAATGTCTTCCGCGCGTTCTGGTTCTTCCGTGAGATATTCGAGGAGCGCGCCAAAGCTTTCCCAAATGTTGATACCGATGCCGCATACGTGGATGCGATGGCGATGTGGATGGTGCAACGACCGTGGGAGTTCGATGTGATGGTCACCGAAAATATGTTTGGCGACATCCTTTCAGATCTTGGTGCTGGGCTTCTTGGCTCGCTCGGATTGGCACCCTCGGCGGACATCGGAGAGGATGCAGCCGTGTTCCAGCCCTGCCATGGCTCTGCGCCGGACATTGCAGGCAAAGGCATCGCAAACCCTATGGCGATGATCCTTTCAAGTGCGATGATGTGTGAGTGGCTGGCAGTCCAAAAGGATCTACCAATCCTCGATTTAGTGGCGAGAAGTGTCGAGGATGCAGTGGCAAAAGTAGTAGTCGAAGGTGTGAGTGTAACCGGCGATCTGGGTGGAAATGCCAGCACTGAAGAATGCGCAGATGCTGTAATCGCCGCATTGATGGCTGATTGATATGAGGGTGGCCACAGTCGGCGCAGGGTATTTCGCCAGATTTCAGATAGACGCATGGATGAGAATGGAAGGCGTCGATCTGGTGGGCGTGGCGGACAAGAGTGAGGAGGGCCTTGACACAATCAGGCGTGTTCATTGTTCTGTCCCATTGTTTTCAAATGCCAGAGATATGATCAAGGCAAACACACCTGATCTTCTCGACATCGCCACCCCGCCCGCAACCCATGCTGAGTTAATCCGGTTAGGGATCGCGCTTGGTGTGGGGCACATCGTTTGTCAAAAGCCGTTTTCGAGCACTCTCGAAGAGGCCCAAGTTCTTACGGAAGAAGCCATTGATGCCGATATAGATTTGATTATCCACGAGAATTTCCGGTTCCAGCCTTGGTATCGCAAAATCGCGAGTATCCTGTTCGAGGGTAAACTGGGAGACGTGCAACAAGCGCGATTTGCTCTTCGGCCAGGCGATGGGGCAGCGGCTGATGCGTACACTGATCGGCAACCCTATTTTAGAGAGATGCCGAAATTTCTCATGCGAGAAACGGGGATCCATTTTATTGATACGTTTCGCTTTTTGTTTGGGGAGCCGTCTGCCGTATATGCAGACTTGCGACGGGTGAATCCCATGATCGTAGGAGAAGACAGCGGCCTCGTAATCTTTGATATGCCTGCGGGCGGGCGTTGTACGTTTGATGGCAATCGAACGCTGGACCATTCGGCGCAGAATCGAAGGCTGACCATGGGTGAGATGGAGATTGAGGGCACGCGGGCTACACTTCGATTGGATGGTGAGGGGGTTATCCGCTTGAGGTATCAGGGCAGTTCAGATTGGCAGATGGTTCCACTCGACTTTCATGCCGATCTATTTGGTGGAAATTGCGTGGAAGCTTTTCAGGCGCATGTGTTCGAGGCATGGAAGGGGACTGGCAGCTTCGAGACGGCTGCAGCGGACTATTTGCGCAACCTGAAAATCGAAGCCATGGTATATCAGTCGGCCGAAAGCGGGCGAAAATTACTCATCTAAGGGATCAAAGATCAGGATGCGGGACAAGAAGGGGGATACACGCACACAATGGGCGTATCAGACGCTCAAGGACAAGATTATGTATGATGAGCTACCGCATGATCGCCCCTATTTGGAGCAGGAACTGGCGGATGATCTTGGAATCAGTCGTACTCCTGTTCGCGAAGCTGCCCTACGCCTTCAGGAAGAGGGCTTCGTGACGATCCGCCCGAGGCTTGGCATTCAGGTCCGCCCGATCTCAGTGGATGACATGGCCGAAATCTACGATATTCTGACAGAACTGGAGCCTTATGCGGCGAGCAGGCTCGCTTCACGAAAACTGGGCCTGATAGAAGAGAAAAAGCTGGAGAAAACAGTCTCTGCGATGGAGGAGGCACTTGAGCGGAAAGATCGCCTGGCTTGGGCAGCTTCAGATAGGGTGTTTCATGAAACATTGATGGAGCTGGCCGGTAACAAGCGGCTTTTGCGAATTGTTTCAACACTCTGGGATCAGGTGCACCGAGTTCGGATGGCAACGCTCTGGCTCCGCCAAAGTCTTGGCCGCTCAAATGACGATCATCGCAAATTGTTCGAGTTGATCCGAGACGGAGATATCCAAGGAGCCGAACACCTGCATCGCCGTCATAGGGCGCACGCGAAAAAGGAGCTTGTGTCTCTCCTGCAAGAGCACGGAATGGATACTGTATGAGCGGCATATGGTCCATCACCGCCTTCAAATATGCGGAGCGAAACGCACGCACGCGCCAGGACAGCTTCATTCTGGATGATGATCACACAAGCCCCCATGCAATGGACTATTATGTGTGGTTGTTGGAAAACGGTGACCGGCGAATACTCGTGGATACTGGCTACGATGCGAAGGAAGGTGCGGAACGTGACCGCCCGATTGAAACAGATCCTGCGACAATGCTTAAGAGTTATGGAGTTCATCCGGACAGTATCGATACTGTTATCCTAACGCATCTTCACTACGACCACGCAGGATCCCTGGCGGCCTTCCCGGATGCAAACCTAGTCGTACAGGAAGCAGAGATGGCATACGCCACAGGCCCTTGTATGTGCCATCCCGCTTTGCGCCTACCCTATACAGGAGCACATATCTGCGACATGGTCCGTGCGCTTTATGTTTCTCGTGTTCAGTTCGTATCAGGCGTTGGAGAGGTTGCTCCGGGCGTGGAAGTACATCTGGTCGGCGGGCATTCGAGGGGCTTGCAAGTGGTTCGGGTGCGTACGCAACGCGGCTGGGTGGTATTGGCATCCGATGCAACCCACTACTATGAGAATTTCATGAGCGGAAGACCTTTTCCCATTGTTGTAGATCTCGAAAACATGCTCACAGGTTTTGCAAAGCTCCTGAAACTGGGCGGCTCCGCGAGCCATATTGTGCCAGGTCACGACCCTCTGGTAAGAGCCGCATACCCTTCCCTCGGATCCCCCAATATACTTGCTCTGCATGTGGAGCCGAAGCAGGGCATCTGGAATACATCAGGACATGCTATGCAGGATCTTCCTTGACCTCCGGCAGCGATTTGTGAGACCCGTCTCATCAAGCGGTCCCGTAGCTCAACTGGATAGAGCAGCTGACTTCTAATCAGCAGGCTGGGGGTTCGAGTCCTCCCGGGATCGCCAGTTTTTAGATCAAAAGCTGACGCTCACCTGTTTCAAAAGAACGCGCCGCTGCGTCGGCAAGTCGCTGAGCCTTCAAACCGTCTTCACCGGTCGGGCTTGGTGGAGTGTTGGACTGTAATGCCTCCACAAAATGGCGCATTTCAGCAGCGTATGCTGCAGTGTATCTCTCAAGGAAGAATGCTTGTGTGGGTGAGCGGGTGAAGCCGTTCTCCGAAGCGTGTTCTACTTGCGTCTCAAGCATGTTTTCCGCACGAAGCATACCTTTCTCACCATGCACCTCCACACGCTGGTCATACCCATACGTAGCGCGACGGGAATTTGAGATCTGACACATCTTGCCACTCGATGTCCGTAAGGTCACAACAGCCGTATCGATATCTCCTGCCATTCCGATATCCGCTTCCACGAGGCAGGAGCCCATCGCAAAAACCTCAATCGGATCTTCGCCCAACAAAAAACGCGCCATGTCAAAATCGTGGATCATCATATCCCGAAAAAGCCCTCCCGATGTCTGAATATAATCGATCGGAGGAGGGGAGGGATCGCGAGAGAGGATCGTAATCAGTTCGACATTGCCGATATCACCGAGCTCAATCCGCGCCTTTATCGACGCAAAATTTGCGTCAAACCGGCGGTTGAAGCCTGTCATCAGAGGTACACCTGCTTTCGAGACGTGGGCAAGGCAATCGCTGATACGCTCAGCGGAAAGATCCAATGGCTTCTCACAGAATATGGCATTTCCTGTTGTTGCAGCCATCTTGATCAGATCGTAGTGCGTTGTCGTTGGGGAGGCGATGACTACGGCACCAATGTCGTCAGCACTTAGTATGCCTTCGATGGATCGCGCTTCCGCGCCATACGCATGAGCCAAGTCTCTCGCAGCCTTTGGGATTGCGTCCGCAACGGCTATCAGTCTCGCACCAAGCAGGCTCGTCAACGACTGCGCATGCACCCATCCGATGCGGCCTGCGCCTAGAATGCCAATCCCGATCATTTTGTTTCTCTCGCTTTAAGAGCTCTCAAAACACTGGCGGCGGCTGCCCGAACAGGAGCGCCTGTCTCTTGTAAAATAGCAACTCTATCAAAGCGCTCAGGGTCGCTGTTCACAGCGCCTCTCAGCGCTGAACCGAATGCCATTCGAAGTTCCGTGCCAATGTTGAATTTGCAAACGGCCGAGCCGTGCGCCAGCTCAGTTCGTACTTTTGCGGGTATTCCCGAACCACCATGGATCACCAGAGGGAGGTTTGTCACGGCTTCTATCTCGCGAAGACGCGCCAAATCCACCTCTGTCTCCTGCGCTTGCTTAAGGTGAACATTCCCGATGGAAACGGCCATTGCATCGACCCCCGATTGTTCGGCGAACAAGCGCGCCTCTTCTGGATCTGTCCCTGCAGATGCCTCACTGGCATCATATCCGACAAAGCCAATTTCCCCTTCAAGAGAAACCTTCGCGCGCCTTGCAATCTCTGCGATGGCTGCCGTTTCGTCGATGTTCTGGGCAAGTGGCTTACGTGAGCCATCGAACATAACAGAGGTAAAGCCGGCATCAATCGCCTCCTCGCATTCCGTCGTTGAGTAGCCATGATCGAGATGCGCGACCACCGGAACGCTGGCCATCTCGGCCAGATATCGAAACATCGCACCCAGAACAGGCAACGGTGTATGCTTCCGGCAGCTTGGCCCGGCTTGAAGGATCACGGGGCAATTTTCTGCTTCTGCCGCCTCTACATAGGCTTGCGCGTCCTCCCAGCCGAGTACCACTAGTCCGCCAACGGCGTAGCCCCCAGCAAAGGCTGGTTGCAGCACATCGGACAGCGTCACGAGGCTCATTTGAACTTGGCGATCATATCTTTGATGCCCGGGATCGTTTCGAGTTGATCGGAGTGGCTTGGTTGAAAATATTGCACCAGACTTCTCTGACTGAGGCCGCCCAGAATGGTGAAATAGTACATCTCATAGCCAGGAAGCACCGCACAGGGGTGGTAACCGCGATCAAGGCAGATCGTAGAGCCGTCAACCAGATGATAAGCATCGCCAGGTTTGCCGTCCTCACGCTGCAGCATCTGAACGCCCGATCCATGATTTGGGCGAAAACGGAAATTATATGTCTCGTCATGGCGTGTCTCATCCGGCAGACGATCCGTGTCGTGCTTGTGGCTCGGAAAGCCAGACCATCCACCCTTGCCAACTGTGTATAGTTCCGAGACAAGAAGCCGCCCCACCTTACCATGCTGCTTTTGGCCCAGAATATGCTTGATCTTGCGATGCGTCTTCGTGTCATCCGAGCCATATTGAACCAAATCCAATGCGTCCGCCCGTACAGCAAACGGCTCCAGAACCGCATCGAATTTAGCACCGGCCACAAATACCTCTGCAGCGTCGGAAAGGCATACCATGTGCGCCTTTGCTCCGCTTGGTACATAGACACCTTCCGGCTCGCCATCCCAGACGTCAACGCCGCGTCCACCCAGCGACGTGTAGCTTTCGCCCTCGATCTCCACGTCTATTGTGCCGGTAGCCGGTACGATGCAGGTTTCAAACCCGGGCACTTGATAGTCAAACGCCTGATCACGTTCCAGTTTCACAATATTGAAATAGTTCAGTGGAACAGTCGTGTTGTCAGTATCTACAATGGGTTTGTTTCGGTTGTCATAGGGCGCGATATGCATCTGCGCCTCCTTTCAGTTAATCTTAGAACTCATGAGTTGGGACCAGAGTGGTTGGCGAGGAATTCTGCCAACTCCTCTCCGTTGGGCATTGCCGGAGCGCATCCAACCTTGGAAACAACGATGGCAGCAGACGCAGAGCCTCGGAGTACTGCTTCCTTAGGGGGTATTCCATCAGCCAAACTGGCGATGAAACCGCCCATGAAAGCGTCGCCCGCGCCAGTAGGTTTCAGAGCTCGAACCGAGTATATTCCAGTCTTGATTTCTTCGCCATCTGCAAATGTAATCGCCCCCTTCTCCCCCATCTTGTATACGACAATAGAGGCGGTTTCACTGGCAAGTGCTCGCGCCTTTGCCAGCCCCTGATCATATCCACCGGCCATAAAGCCAAATTCGTGATCATTTCCGACAACGATATCGCAGGCCGCTCCGGCCCGGGAATACACTTCTGATGCGGCTTCGGCAGAGGGCCAGGAGTATGGCCGGTAGTCGATATCGAAGATGATCGGTATTCCCGCGTCCTTGGCCAGATCGTAAGCACGAAAGGCAGCGCTTCTGGAGGGGTCCGCTGCGAAGACTGTGCCTGTGGTAATCAGCGCTCCATAGGATCGAAAGTCGACGGCACACACATCCTCAACCGTCATCTCAAAATCAGCGGCGCCATTTCGATAGATGACAGATTGATGATCCTCCATGCGGCTTTCCACAACCGCCAGCGAGTTACGGGCTTCTCCACCAACAGAGCGGACATGGCGGCTATCAACACCATAGTGCGCAAGCTGATTGAGTGCGAAGCGGCCTATCGCATCGTCGGAAACACACGTTACAAGTGCTGCCTTGCAGCCGTGCCTTGCAAGCGCAACGCCAATATTGGCGGAAGATCCACCGAGACATGAAAAAAACCGGATGGCATTCTCGGTCTTTGTTCCGGGAGGGTCCGGGTAGAAGTCCATACCAGCCCTGCCGATAATCACAAATTTTCGCTTTGCCAGCGCTTTCTGAAGGTCCATCAGATCCCCCGCCGCTGGCTTTTTCTGCCCTCTTCCTGCGAAAGATGTGCAGCCCTTACCTTCTCGCTTTCGGAAATATGAGGCGTTCCCACTTCCCACCATGTATGGCCTTCGGTTGTCCAGCCTTCATAGGCGTCGACCTTCATGACAATTACTGATGTTTTGTGGGCGGTTTTGGCGCGTCGGAACGCTTCCGCGAGCTCAACTGGCGTCTCTACCGTTTCGCTCAATGCGCCCAACGAGCGGGCGTGCGCCTCAAAGTCTACTGCAAAGGGGTCTGGCACCGTCGGGCAGTCCGCGATCAGATTGTTGAAGCTTTCGTTGCCGGTGTTGTTCTGCAATTTGTTGATCACGGCAAAACCTCCATTGTCGAGAACAAGGATGATCAGCTTTTTGTCCGTGAGAACGGAAGAATAGATGTCAGAATTCATCAAAAGATAACTGCCATCACCGACAAAAACGATTGTATCGGCATAAGGTTCACTCTCGCTCTGCGCGATCCTTGCGCCCCAGCCTCCTGCGATCTCATACCCCATGCAGGAAAAGCCAAATTCCACATCAACGGTACCCAATCCGAGGGTCCTCCAATTGGCGGTGATTTCAGCCGGAAGTCCGCCTGCAGCTGTCACCACCCTGTCGTTAGGTGCGCAAATATCGTTCACCACCCCTATGGCCTTCGCGTAAGAATTGGGGCCATTGTCTGCACCGGTATTTTGCGCGACATACGCATCCCATTTTTGCCGCTCGTTTTGGGCATGCTTTACCCATTCATTAGAAGCTCTCGCATCACCCAACAGTGTACCAAGGGCTATCAGACCGGCTTTTGCGTCTCCCAAAATGGGCAATGAACGATGTTTTTGCGCATCGTGACGGGCGGCATTCAGGCTGATCAACCGAGCTGATTCAGAGAATGCTGTCCAAGAGCCGGTTGTGAAATCCTGCAGTCTCGTACCCACGGCGAGGATCACATCCGCGTCTTCAGCGATTGAGTTGGCCGAGTTCGAGCCGGTTACGCCAATCGGGCCTATATTCAAAGGGTGATCGGCCAGGAGGTTGGCGCGCCCGGCGATCGTCTCCACAACCGGGATCTGATGTGCCCTTGCAAAATTTTCAAGTTCTGCTGTGGCTTGAGAATACTGAACCCCGCCGCCTGCAATAATTATTGGACGCTTGGCTTTCGCCAGAAGCACCGTGGCCTCCTGGACTTCCCTTTCATCCGGTATTTGGCGGCGTATGCGATGTAGTTTTTCTTCAAAGAAGGCCAAGGGAAAGTCGTAAGTCCATCCCTGTACATCCTGAGGTAAGCCCAAAAACGCTGGCCCGCAATCAGCTGGATCCAACATGGTGGCGACTGCTGCTGGGAGGGATTGGATGATTTGAGCCGGGTGTGTGATCCTGTCCCAGTAGCGAGTAACTGCTTGGAAAGCATCGTTCAGGCCGCGCGACGGATTCCCGAAATGCTCCAGTTGCTGCAGCACAGGATCTGGCAGTCGTGTCAGGAATGTGTCTCCGCACAGCATCAGCATGGGAAGGCGGTTGGCGTGGGCCAAAGCCGCAGCGGTCAGAAGGTTGGCTGTCCCGGGCCCGGCTGAGGCTGTACAAAACATGAAGCGCTGGCGGAGGTGATACTTAGCATAGGCAGCGGCCGCAAAGCCCATACTCTGCTCATTTTGCCCACGGTAAAGAGGTAGAACGTCATGGTGCGAATAAAGCGCCTCACCCAAACAGGTCACATTGCCATGGCCGAAAATGCCAAACCCGCCTCCGCACAACCGTACACGCCTACCATCCATCTCGATAAACTGGTTTGCCAGATACCGAACAATGGCTTGCGCAAGCGTGAGCTTCACCGTGCCTTTGGGCTGATCCATGGTCGTCCTCCCGAAGGGTCGTTGGAATTTCTATTGACCCTTTCTCTGGATAAACGATACAAAAATTGCAACCGGTTGCAAAACAAAAATACCGCCTGAACCGGGCCGGTGAGGAATTTGAATGAAACGCGAGATTGGCATTGGCATTATTGGCGGTGGATATATGGGGAAGGCGCATGCTGTTGCTTACTCCGGAGTCGGAGCAGTTTTCGACACCACTTTGCGGCCGAGGCTTGCCCGTGTTGCGGCGGGTAGCCAAGTGTCGGCGGAAAGATACGCGCAGGCCTTTGGCTTTGAGCGCGCGTCGCCCGATTGGCAGACGCTTGTTGATGACGCGGCAGTAGAGGCTGTGGTGATCGCCAGCCCGCAAGATACGCATAGGGGCATCGCGATGGCCGCGTTTGCATCCGGAAAACCCGTTTTTTGTGAGAAACCGCTTGGCGCATCCTTGGAAGATGCGAAGGCGATGGCGGATATGGCAGTGGCGGCTGAGCAGGTGGCGATGGTTGGTTTCAACTATGCGGGCACACCGGCCTTCCAGTTGGCAAAGGAGCTCCTGAACGAAGGTGCTGTTGGAGACATCACCTGGTTTCGCGGTGAACACGCCGAGGACTTCTTGGCTGATCCGAAGGCCCCGGGCTTGTGGCGGGGGCAGGGCGATGCTAACGGCACGCTCGGAGACCTCGCGCCGCACATGATCTTTGCGGCGCAGACATTAATGGGCGATATCACTCAGGTCAGTGCCGTTTTGGAAACGGTGCACGAAACCCGCCCCGACGGCCAGGTAACCAACGATGATCAGGTGCAGGGGATGTGCCGGTTTTCTACTGGCACGATGGGGCATCTCTTTTTCAGCCGGGTCGCAACCGGCCGTAAAATGGGCCTTGCGTTCGAGGTTGTCGGAACAAAGGGTGCCATTCGTTTTGATCAGGAGGATCAGAACGCACTTTGGCTCTATAGGGCCGAAGGAGCGGAGCGCACGCGAGGTTTCACAAAGATACTGGCTGGGCCCGAGCATCCGGATTACGCAGCCTTTTGCCAGGGACCCGGGCACGGCACCGGCTATCAGGATCAGATCATCATAGAAGCGAAGACCTTCCTGCAGGCAATCGCGGGAGAGGTAGCGGCCTTTCCGAGTTTTTCTGATGGTCTCAGCGTGAGCATTGTGGCCGATGCAATGCGCAAGTCGGCGGACAAAGGAGCCTGGGTCGAAGTGCCCGGTCGGTAGAGAAGGTAGCATGAACATGAATATCAGAATCGGAAATGCGCCTTGCTCTTGGGGTGTGGAATTTGCGGATGATCCGCGTAACCCAGCCTGGCGCAGTGTTTTGCAGGACTGCGCTGCCGCTGGGTACAAAGGTATTGAACTTGGGCCTGTGGGATTCATGCCGGAAGACCCGACAGTTCTGAAAGATGCGTTGGAAGAGTTTGATCTGGAGTTGATTGGGGGCGTTGTCTTCCGAGCGTTTCACGACCCCTCGGTCTGGGAGGATGTGCTGGATGGCGCGACGCGCACATGCAAGGCGCTGGTTGCACATGGTGCGCAAAATCTAGTGCTGATTGATTCCATCTCCCCGCGCCGGGCAGCCACCGCTGGCCGCTCAAGCGAAGCGGAGCAAATGGATCGGGCGGAATGGATGGCATTTGTGGATCGCATTCGGACAGTAGCGAAGATGGGTACGGAGGATTATGGGCTGACAGTCGGCATCCACGCTCATGCGGCAGGCTTCATCGATTTCGAGCCGGAGCTTGAGCGCCTGCTTGAGGAAGTGGATGAGGAGGTGCTCAAGATCTGTTTCGACACCGGGCACCACTCCTACGCAGGGTTTGATCCGGTGGGCTTCATGCAGCGGAATATGGATCGGATATCCTATATGCATTTCAAAGATATAGATCCGACCGTTAAAGCAGATGCAATCGTCAAGCGAACAGGCTTCTACGATGCGTGCGCTCAAGGCATCTTCTGCAATCTCGGCGAGGGTGACGTTGATTTTCCTGCTGTGAGGCAATTGCTTTCTGATGGGGGGTTCAAAGGGTGGTGCACAGTAGAACAAGACTGTGATCCTCAAGGAAACACTTCCCCCATCTCGGATGCTGAGGCCAATCACCATTACCTTACATCCATCGGATTTTGATGCTGGAGGCCATTATGAGACGTTTGAAATGGGGGATGATCGGGGGTGGTGAAAGCAGCCAGATCGGGCCAGCCCACAGGCTTGGTGCAGGGCTTGATGGTGCCTTTGATTTCGTGGCGGGTGCCTTGGATCACCGGCCGGAAGAGGGGCGCGCCTATGCACAGCGCCTGGGGATTGCTGAGGACCGCGCATATGGTAACTGGCGCGAGATGCTGAAAGGTGAAAGCGCCCGAGAAGATCGGGTGGATTTGGTGACGGTTGCCACACCAAATGCTACCCATTTCGAAATCACAAAGGCCTATCTTGAAGCCGGTTTTCACGTTCTATGCGAAAAGCCGATGACAATGACGGTGGAGGAAGGTGAGGAGATTGTTGCTGTCGCAAATGCTAAAGACCGGATTTGCGCCGTAAATTACGGGTATTCCGGTTATGCGCTCGTTCGCCACATGGCGGCGATGGTGGCGCGTGGTGATCTGGGGGCCGTGCGTGTGATCGTTGCTGAGTTCGCACATGGTCATCATGCGAACGCGGATGATGCCGATAATCCTCGCGTTCGCTGGCGCTATGATCCGACACAAGCCGGTGTGTCTGCACAGTTTGCCGATTGCGGGATCCACGCGCTTCACATGGCCAGTTTTGTGGCGGGGCAGAACGTCACGAAACTCTCTGCGGACTTTGCTTCCACAATCTCAAGTCGTGTTTTGGAAGACGATGCGATGGTAAACTTCCGAATGGATGGCGGAGCGGTCGGCAGGCTTTGGACAAGCTCGGTTGCTGTTGGGCGGATGCACGGCTTAACACTTCAGGTTTTTGGCGAAAAAGGCGGTCTCAAATGGGCGCAGGAACAGCCGAACCAACTCTATTGGACGCCGACCTCTGGCAGAGTCCAAGTGATCGAGCGCGGCGAAGGGGGGCTTTCCCCGGCGGCAGATCGCGCAAGTCGTGTGACAGTCGGCCATGCCGAAGGGATGCCGCTCGCATTTGCGAACATCTATTCCGATCTTGCGGAGGCGATCTCTGCCAAGAAAGAGGGCCGCGCACCCGACCCCGCAGCAGATCTCTATCCTAAAGCAGAAGATGGATTGCGCTCTATGGCGGCCGTTTACGCGACTGTCGCGTCTTCAGCGCAAAATGGCGCTTGGGTTGATGCAAGACCGCCCATGTTCCGCTAGAGAGGCCGTAATGTGCCTCTCTCTATGATCGAACAGGGAAATAATCGCGCTTCAGGAAGCCGTTCCGGCTCTTCCAGCATCGCCGTTACCAATTCGATGGAGGAAGCAATAATTTGCGGAATGGGCTGATGAATGGTGGTGAGATTAATGTTCTCCCAACCCGCCATCTCCATATCGTTGAGACCGATAATCCCGACATCATCAGGCACAGAAAGCCCAGCACTTTCGACGGCGCTCAATGCCCCGATGGATAGAACGTCATCCCCGCAGAAGTAGGCTTCGGCAGGTTCCTCTTTGAGCAACCGCATCATTTCATCCCGCCCGGCTGCAAAGGAGTAGGCCGAGGCGAAAGAATATGTGATAAGGATTTCTGAGTGCTGCGCTAGGGTATCCCGAAAACCCGCCAGTCTATCCTGCGTGGACGTGGCTGCCTCGGGCCCACCGAGAAATGCAATACGCCGGTATCCTCGTGCGATAAGTGTTTCAGCGGCAAGTCTGCCACAATCCACATTGTCGATCCCGGCAACGTGCACTTCCGGTGCACTGGATTTGCGGCCAAAGGAATGCACCACAGGCATTCCGGCATCCCTGAACGCCTTGGCAAAGGTAAGCGGAAGAGTGGAGGATGCCACAACAACCCCATCCACCGAATACTGCCGCAACATCTGCACAGATTGTTCAGGATCGGTCTCATCTGAAAGGTTCACAAGCAGCGGTCGTAGCCCTCTGTCTTGCAAACCACGTGTGAAGAGGTCGAACACTTCCAGAAAAATCGGGTTGTGGAAGTTGTTGGAAACAAGTCCGATCAGTTTCGTGCGCCGGGTTGTCAGGCTGCGGGCAAGAAAGTTCGGTCGATAGTTGAGTTCATCAGCTGCCTTCTGCACCTTCCTTCGGGTCCGATCGGATACGGACGCCCCTTCAGTAAACGTGCGTGAAACAGCAGATCGGGAAACACCTGCGCGTTCTGCGACATCTTTAAGCGTGGCCGCCATAAACGTTCCTTCGGATTTCGCCATTGCCTATCAACACACTTTCCAGCCTCAAACAGAATGGCTGGGTGGAGTAACTTTTGCAACCGGTTGCAAAAAACAGGGCAGTGTGGTTACCTTGAGTCGCAGAAGCGGGGATACCGCTCAATGGACGCGAACCAAACTCTCTGGGAGGAGCTAATGAAGAATCTGCTGAATTCTATTGCTGTGGTGACTGCGGTTGTTGCCGCACCTCTGCTTGTGGCCACAAGCGCTGCAGCCGAAGGCGAAAAGTACGTGCTGGTTAGCCACGCACCCGATAGCGACAGCTGGTGGAACACGATCAAGAACGGTATCGCGCTGGCTGGAGAGCAGATGGGCGTGGAGGTTGAGTATCGCAATCCGCCCACCGGAGATCTGGCCGATATGGCGCGGATCATTGAGCAGGCAGCGGCGTCTGGCCCCAATGGCATCATCACCACATTGAGCGATCCGGATGTGCTTTCCGGCCCAATCAGAGCCGCTGTGGATGCGGGTATTGATGTCATCATCATGAATTCCGGCACACCTGATCAGGCGCGGGAAGTGGGCGCGCTGATGTATGTGGGCCAGCCAGAGTATGATGCGGGTTACGCAGCCGGTTTGCGTGCCAAGGGCGATGGCGTGGGCAGCTTTCTCTGCGTAAACCACTACATTAGCTCACCTTCTTCTACCGAGCGGTGCCAGGGCTTTGCCGACGGGCTTGGCGTGGATCTTGCGAACCAGATGATCGATAGCGGGCAGGATCCTTCCGAGATCAAGAACAAGGTGCTTGCCTACCTATCCGCCAACCCCGAGACGGATGCGATCCTCACGCTGGGGCCTACCTCTGCCGATCCCACGCTTCTTGCTCTCGCGGAGAATGGCATGGCGGGTGATATCTACTTTGGCACCTTCGATCTGGGCGAAGATATCGTGAAGGGTATCAAGGCAGGTGTGATCAACTGGGGGATCGACCAGCAGCCGTTCCTGCAGGCCTATCTGCCGGTGGTTGTTCTGACAAACTATCACCGTTACGGCGTTCTTCCTGGCAATAACATCAACTCCGGACCGGGCTTTGTGACAGCTGATGGCCTTGAAAAGGTTGAAGAATTTGCAGGCGAGTACCGCTAAATTCGAAAAGCCCGGGCGGCGCTGAGTGCAGCGCCGCCTCTTGCATGTCTTCAATAGCGAGAGAAGAGCATGACCGATACGGCAACCCCGGACACAAGTGATGAACGCGTCAAAGAGATGTCCGCGTTTCGCAAGGCGCTGATCCGACCCGAGCTTGGAGGCATTTGCGGCACGATCATCGTGTTCCTGTTCTTTGCACTTTTCGCGCATGATAGCGGCATGTTCAACAGTCAGGGCGTGATGAACTGGTCCGTGGTTTCCGCGCAGTTCATGATCATCGCCGTTGGCGCTTGCCTTCTGATGATTGCCGGCGAGTTCGATCTCTCTGTTGGCTCCATGATCGGCTTCGCCGGCATGATGATCGCGATATTTTCTGTCACGCTCAGCTGGCCCGTGTGGATGGCCATTCTGGTCACGTTCGCGCTTTGCCTTGCTCTGGGTGCGCTGAACGGTTTTATCGTGATCCGCACCGGGCTGCCGAGTTTTATCGTCACTTTGGCATTTCTGTTCATTCTGCGCGGTTTCACCATTTACTTCCCGCAAACCATTGAACGCAAAACCATTATCGGCGGCGTGAAGGATGCCGCAGAGGGCGATTGGTTGGCCCCGATCTTTGGTGGCAAGATCCTTACAGGGCTGTTCCAATGGTTGGGAGACAACGGGCTGATCGCGGTTTTTGAGCGGGGTACGCGAGCCGGGGAACCGGTGGTGGATGGCATTCCCATGCTGATTGTATGGGCGCTGATGCTTGTTGTATTTGGCCACATTCTGCTGACGAAAACTCGCTTTGGGAATTGGATTTTCGCATCCGGCGGTGATGCTCAGGCAGCGCGATATGTTGGTGTGCCCGTGAACCGTGTGAAGATCCTTATGTTCATGTTCACGGCTTTTTGTGCCTGCGTTTTTGCAACGTGTCAGGTGATGGAGTTTGGCTCCGCCGGGGCCGATCGGGGGCTCTTGAAAGAGTTTGAAGCAATCATTGCCGTGGTGATTGGTGGCGCTCTTCTCACGGGCGGCTATGGCTCCGTGATAGGGGCTGCACTGGGCGCTCTGATCTTTGGTGTTGTGCAACAAGGCCTCTTTTTTGCGGGCGTCGAAAGCTCGCTTTTCCGTGTTTTCCTTGGGGTTTTGCTTCTTTTGGCGGTGATCCTGAATACCTATATCCGCCGTATGATCACGGGGGAAAGATGATGGCCGATCCCATTATCCGCATGGTTGATATCGAGAAGCATTTCGGCCGGGTGATAGCACTTGCCGGAGTGACGTTGGAGATTTTTCCGGGTGAATGCCATTGTCTGTTGGGGGACAATGGTGCCGGAAAGTCGACCTTTATCAAGACGATGTCTGGCGTGCACAAGCCGACGCATGGCGAGATTTTCTTTGAAGGCCAGCCCCTTCATTTTGATGACCCTCGGGACGCAATTACTGCAGGGATTGCAACCGTTTACCAGGATCTTGCAATGATTCCGCTGATGAGCGTCAGCCGGAATTTCTTTATGGGCAACGAGCCCTTGAAGCGCATTGCCGGTTTCCCGTTCTTCGATCATGCCCGCGCCAATACCGTGACGATGGAGGAGATGCGAAAGATGGGCATCAATCTGCGCGGGCCCGATCAGGCGGTCGGCACGCTTTCCGGTGGGGAGCGGCAAACTGTTGCCATTGCGCGAGCTGTCTATTTTGGCGCAAAGGTCTTAATATTGGATGAACCAACCTCCGCTCTGGGCGTCCGGCAAACCTCCAACGTGTTGGCGACGATTGATCGGGTGCGAAAGAAGGGCATTGCGGTTGTGTTTATCACGCACAACGTTCGGCATGCGTTGGCTGTGGGAGACCGGTTTACCGTGCTTAACCGGGGTAAGACGATGGGTACGGCAATGCAGGGTGAAATCACGCCCGAGGAGTTGCAGGATCTCATGGCGGGGGGGCAGGAGATGGCCGAACTTGAAGGTTCTCTCGGCGGAACTGTCTGATTTTTATTGAAAAGCTGAGCTGCCAACTGTGACGGTACGCGGTATTGCGTCTCCTCCAATTGCAGGGCAGAACCACGCGGAGCGGCTTGCGGGAGGTTCTGAGCATGGCAAAGAAGCGTATTCTCTTCGTAACATATGGCGGAGGGCATATTACCATGATCCTCCCCGTGATGAGAGCATTGCGGGATATGGCTCCGGATGTGGAGCCCGTGCTAATGGCCCTTACAACGGGCTACAATCAAGCCAGGATTGCCGGTGAAAAGCCTTTGGGTTTTGCCGATTTCGCGCATTTGGCCGATGCCGAAAGCGCTCTGAAGCATGGCAGGCGGTTGCTTGGGGAGAATGCTGGCGCGAATGTATCTGAAGCCGAGAGCCTTGCCTATTTAGGTATCAGTTACAGTGAGCTGGAGGAAGATCTGGGGCCGAAGGGTGCGGCTGACGCCTATGCGAAAAAGGGGCGTGCTGCGTTCGCACCCGTGCGATTTATGGAGCGCGTTATTCAGGAATGCCGCGCTGATGTTGTGGTCGCCACCAACTCACCACGGGCCGAGGGCGCTTCGCTGAAAGCGGCGAACAGGCTGGGCGTGCCCTGCATTTCGCTGATCGACCTGCTGCCCTATCAGGCCAAGATACTGACAAAAAATGATTTTTGGCCTGACAGGATATGCGTTCTTGCCGAACCGACAGCGGCATATCTGCGGGATCACGGAGCGCCGGAGGAGCGGGTTCTCATCACCGGTAACCCTGCTTTTGATGGGCTTGCGGCTGATAGTCTGAGGGTGGATGCTGATCGTTTTCTGGGACAAAAAGGTTGGCGGGGGAAGGCTCCTGTTCTCTTCGGAGGGCATCTTGACGTGAGCGCTGAAGGAGATGCCCAGCTGGACGTTGTGCGAAAAACCTCTTCAATTCTAGAAGCTTACGTGAAAGAGCGGGAAGATCGGGCTCTCATCCTGCGCTACCATCCGAGTTGCTGGCTGGAAATGCCGCGGCCGGATGAGCACCCGAACATTCACTTCAGCATCACGCCGGAGGAGCCGATCCACCCTCTGATTGTGGCGTCTTCAGTTATCGTTGTGCAGAATTCTACGGTCGGGCTCGAAGCGTCTATCGCTGGTAAGCCTGTGATATCTCTGGAATATCTGGAAGCCGGGCCTCTCCGCATGTCTTGGGCGGCGAATGGTGTTTCGCGGGCGTGCAGGGATTGGGAAGACCTGACGGCCATGATTGATCAGGATATTGACGCACCCGCATCATCCTCTCGTCCGTTCAAAACGGACGGAAATGCATCAATACGTATCGGAGAAACTATACTGTCGCTTATCTAACATATTGAACGTAAACACTAAAACTAAGAGCCAGCAACGCAAATCAAAGCGCCGGCACGCAACCCCCCTAAGCATGAACCCGGTACTCTCGAGCTCATGTCAGACAAATTAGACAATAATCATGTCAGAAAAAGGGCTGGAAGTATGTTCATTTTGTGTTTGTCCACAATACCTTCAGAAGAGGGTGCGAAATTGTAAAAAGTAACGCGATACTGTTCTGCGTACGGCACGTTAATATTTGAACCGGCGATCGAATTTTGTGCGTATGGATTTGGTACGGGTTTGGTACGGGTTTGGTAACGCAAAAAAACGTTAACGGAGGTCGGGAATGATCCGCCATATTGTCTTGCTGAAGCCGAAGCTCTCTATAGATGAGAACGCTTTGGGCGAAGTATGGCGGGCACTGCTTGCCGTTGGAGAGTATGTTCCGATGATCTCTGCCGAATGGGGTAGAAATATCAGCCCCGAAAATCTTGATAGAGGATACAGCGCGGGCTTCACGATGGATTTTGCAGATTCAGAAACCCGAGATGCCTATTTGGTTCACCCCGCACATAAGGCCGCCGCCGAACAGCTGGTGGCGCTGCTCGACGGCGGGGTGGAGGGGGTGCTGGTGTTTGACTTCGACATTCAGGCGGGCTGAGGCACTGTTTTGACGCTCTTCTGAAATTCGAGTGCGCCGATTGCAACGAGCGCATAGACGATGTGCCCCCAGAGCGCGACCCATGTGATGCCGGTGAAGCCGAGGAAGGGCTTCATGCCTGCCACAAGGTGGGCCATGATATAGAGCGCGAAGATCCAAAGCACGATGCCGTAAGCAATGGCCGGGATGATGATCGGCAATTTCGGCAATGTGGCCTGCCAGACGGGCCTGGCGATCAGGAGCCAGCCAAGCGGATAGGCAAGAAGGCCTGCCGCGAGATGCAGGCCCTCGGCACCTGGGCGGTAGCCTGCGCCGAAGAGTGCCTTAATCGTGGCATTGGCAAGGCCGACGGGGGCGAGCTGCGCGAAGCCGCTTGCAGGGGCGAGAACCTGACCGAAGAAATCGAATGCGATGGTGGCAAGGGCGCCTGCAACGAGGATGGCCCAGAAGGGTGTGAGAAGGCTTTTCATGATGATCTCCTGACTGAAGTTTCCAGAGTGTTATGCCGGGCAAGGAGATGCCTGCGAACCCGCCTCACGCGGAGATGTTCGTACGGCTGCTCTGCGGGTGGTTTTGTAATATTGGTCTGAAACAAGCGGTTGGTTTGGCTGACGCGCGCGTGAGATGGCGCAGCATTGTTTCAGTTTGCGGCCCCGGGGGTGGTTAGGGTGGAGCATTGTTCGCTAGAACGTTTCGCTTTTAACTGGAGTTGCCTTGTCACCAAAAGCCTGAGAGCGCGGCAATGCTTTGCCAATTCAGGTTTCGGGCGAACACTGTAGCCTCCCACTATCAGAAACAGGGTCTGATAAGGCCTGGCTGGCCCAATTTATGAACCTGGAGGCGGGAAGCGTGCGAAAGATGGTGGCATTTGCGCTGCTCTAACGGGAATGGAGAAAGGGATAGGTGTTCTCAGAGGCGAGCGGCTATATTTCGGGCGGGCTGGAGTTCGCCAGGAAGAACGAGCCGCAGCACGATACATTTCTCTGCGGACAGGCGGCTTTCGAGGTGGATGATCTGGAGGCAGTGACAGAGCGGTTGAGTTTTTTGCGGCTCCTGTGCTCTGAAGCCGTTAGTTTGTCATTTCGGAGATGCAGCACCTTTATATGGGGCCTCTTTGGACGCTCATTGAGACAAGTGCCCCGGTCTGACGCTTAGCGCAACGTGGCGAGACGCACCAGATGAACGCCGATCATCGCTCCGTTCATGATGGCAACGGGCCAAACCTCTGCAAGGCACCCATAGGCCATGAACACGGATGATGCCGCGAGATGGCAAAGACGCATGTGGAAGGCAGAGCGAACATAGGCCATCAGAACGAGAAGCGCACCGGCGGCGTAGTAAAGCAGATCAATGAATAGCATCTTTTCCCCCAAGAATATGGGGAGACATTTGCAGTTTGCGGTGCAGCCACTTGTTTCGCCAGATACAAAGGCCGGGTGGCTCGCGGTGAGTTGACTGTGCGTGAGGCGGTGGCCTTACAGACCTCTCTATCGTGAAACCTGCGGCTGCATCGTGAAACCTGCGGCCGACCCTTTATGTGGGCCTTCATGATCGTCTCAAAATCAGTATGCGGTGCCCAGCCTGGCAAATGGGACCACGGCCTTGAAGAATGCCAGCGGCGGGCGGGCTTTGCCGGACATTCCGGACCCGAAGACATCCTGAATATCATTGCCCTCCAGAAGGAGGAAATACTCGCCGACCAATTGTGCCTGCTGCTCAACATTCAGTTTGTAAAAGTCGATCTCTGAAAGCTTTTTCTTGAGGTAGTCGTAATCCGAGCGTTCCCGGCGCTGCCATTTGGAAACCATATCTTCACGACTGGAGAAGCGTTTTGAGGCCGCCTTGGAGCGGTTCCAGGCGATTTCGGAGCGGCGCTTTGTACCGGTGCCGGCGGAAAGTGTATGCGCGAAAATATCCCCGTCGATCGTCTGGCCCGAGACAACCGTCGGCGCCACAACGGGCGTAACATATGGATCCACCTGATATGTGGAAAGTTCTGTCATGAACATGTCCATCGCGTCAGAGTGATATTCATCCAGCTCTTCTTCCCGCTGATAGATCCGCTCCTTTATCCATTTCGGAACGGTTGGATCATCTTTGATGTTCTCCCACAAATTAAGGAGTTCCAGCCACTTGTCCTTGACTGCGAACCGCTGCAGGCGGGTGGTGCGCAACTGACGGACACCGCTTTGGTGTTGCCAGACATGTGTGAGTTCATGGATTAGGGTGTAGCGCTGCCCCGCATCCTGGATCAACGAGAAATCATCCGGCGCGCCCCCTGGAAAGTAGATATCCCCGCCCCATTCATACGTGCGGGTTTCGTTGCTGCCGGGGCGGCCGCCATCATATATTTTGACAAGGTTCCAGCCGATACCGACGGGGCCGAACACCTTGGCGGCCATAGCTATCTCGCCGGGTTTCATGTTGCGGTGGGGGGGTGTTTGCACGGAAAAAGCCTTGCTTAGAAAGGGGGAAATCTGCGCAAAGCTTAACGGTAGGACGCCCTCGGAGGCAACACTGTTGCGGCTATCCGCCCGCGGTTATCAGGATGAGCCCGACGAAGACAACCGGCACCAGCAGAAGGGCCGGGACGATCAACCCGGCAAGGCCGAACGTGAGGATTGAGATGCCCCAGACGGAAACGAGGGTGAGGAGAATATACCAAACGAATTCAGTGAGTTGTGCATCGTCTGTTTCGGGTTTTGCTGGCGCCACGGGGATGGCGGCGGTGATGTCGATCGTCGTCTCTCTCATGGGTTATCTCTCCTTTGTTGAAAGGAGAGATAGGGCACCCGGGGCGGTTTAGGAGTGCGACAAAGTGGGTGCGGTGCCGGAAAGGTTAACGCGCTTCCAGAGGAGGAAGGCGAGCATCGCGGAGTTCAGAATGACGACGGGCCAGATGCTGTGGAGTGCGCCGAAAATCGCAAAAGCCGTGCAAATACAAGCGAGTGCGGTGTGCAGCATCCAGCTTTGGCGGACATGTGCGAGGGCTGCGAAGAGGAAGGATCCTGCGACGAAGTAGAAGAATACGATACCGGACATTTTTAACTCCATTACGTTTTGTTAAATTTGTTTTGCCGGATAACCGGACGGGGGGCTGTTCGGTTGGAGACAGTTTTGGGGGATGTTTTTCGCAGACCTTTCAAGGGCTTGGGGGGCGGAAGCCTATTTTTACTGTAGATGCGCAACATGCGCCTGAGGGGGGTTAACGAATATTAACCTTTTAGCCCGATTCTCCGGTTGCGCCAAACGGACGAGAGGGTTTAGGGCCTCTTCCGGGACCTGCGCGGACAGGCTGATGCCGGAGAGGGAGAGGTTGGGAGGCCTTGTTTTATTGAGGTTGAGGCAGCGAATGCCCGGCTTTCGGAACAATGTATACGTGCGCGGGTATTTGCCGATCGGGGCTTTGGGAGCCCGGATGCACGGCCCGCCCGGCCTTTGCTGGGTTTGGTATGGGTTTGGTACCGGTTTGGTAATGCAAAATTCCCGCGATCCGGGCCATTTTGGGCGAGCGATGCGGGTGGGCGGGCAGAGGTAACGGATTTGATGACCTTGGAGGTAATGGGTTTCGGAATGTGAAACTTGGGCCTAGGCTGGCCCGAAAATCCGGGGGAGGGTGCTCGTGAGCTGGTCGATCCATCATGTCAATCTTGAGGCCCGCGATGTGCGGAAGGCGGCGGCGTTTTACAGCGCCATTCTGGGGATGGCGGAGGCGGATTGGGTGTTTCCGAAAACGCGGGGGTACCTGCCGGGGGACCCGGACAAGCTGGCGCTGTTTGGCGATGGGCGGCAGAGCCACACGGGACTGCATTTGATTGCGCCCGATCCGGAGTTTGCGGAGAAGAATGACCTCACGCACAATCCCTCCGTCGGCGGGCATGTGGCGATCGAGGTGGACGACTTGCAGACGGTGGTGCACCGGCTGAACGCGGCGGGCATCCGGTATTCTCTGACGGGGGAGTTTGCCATTCCGGGGATGCGGCACCTCTATGTGGAGGACCCGGAGGGAAATTTGATCGAGGTGAATGAGCGGCTGCGGGGGTAGGTTTGGCGGATGGTGCAACGGTGGGTTTACACCCACCCTAAGGGTGCTAGGCTTTGGAAGCTTCTAGAGGAGACCGACCGATGACCTGCCGTACCCTTGCCCTGATCCTTGCCTGCCTGACCCTGACCGGCTGCGTGGCCGCCATCGGCGCTGGCGGGGCAGTTGCGGTGGATGCCGCGCTGGAGAATGAGCGAGGTGGGGATGGGTTGTTTTGACCTTAAGGTGGATTGCCTGAGTCATTCTCATCTACTTTGTTGCTTTGCCCAACTTGACTGCATATGTTCACATTTTGTTCAAGTGTTATCCACATGGTTTCAAGATCGAATAATGTTCGATATGTAAGTGTGGCAAAGATGAATCGAAAAGTTATCCACAGACGCTCGGCAAAATGAATCATTGAGCCTTGTGCTACTGTTGGCGTACATCTTGTCAAAAACGGCACAGGAGCAACACACAAAATGCCCGACAGGAAACAGTTTTTGAATCCTCAGGTAATCGATGAAGAGCTTGGAGTTTTGATACGGACAGCAAGGACACGTGGCGTGTCCGATGACGAACTGAAAGAGCAAAGCGTAAGTTTTGCGTTCGGAAATGCCATGAATAATCAAGATATAACGAAGGACACAGTCCGCGAAACGTCAAAGCGGCTCAGCGTGAGAAGTTAAAGGAGGGAGCCCGCAATAGCGGGCTCATTTTTATGGCTCTAAGAGAAAAAGAACATAAGGCTCTTTGGGATAGGATATCTGAACAGAATTTGCTAAGACAATATGCGCTTTTGATTAATTGTATTGAGATTGGTTTAGAGAAAGGGATAGATTCATTTGATAAATACATGCTGTTTTCGCTTAACCATGTCGCGGTAGCAAACATTTCCCAGCAAGGTGGGCGTTACAGAAATGAGCCAATTTTGGTTGGCGACCATATCCCTCCTCACTTCAACAATGTTCCTGATCATATGGACATCTTTTTTTCAATTATTCATGAAAACTGGACAATAGCTGAAGGTCCTACAGACTTAGCGGCATTTGCTCTTTGGAAATTGAATTGGATTCATCCATTTGTAGAAGGAAATGGAAGGACTGCACGAGCGATATGTTATTATCTAATATGCATGAAACTCGGTGCTTTGCTTCCTGGGAGTACTATTGTGCCAGAGCTAATTAGAGGAGACCGCCCTGAGTACTATGCTGCCTTAAAAGAAGCGGATCTAGCATACCAAAACGATGGTCAGTACAATGTGTCCCGCCTCTCAAAATACCTAAGCGAACTTCTAAAAGTTCAACTATCAACCTAACTACCCATCCATCTTCAACGCCGAAATAAACGCCTCCTGCGGAATATCGACTTTCCCGAACTGGCGCATCCGCTTTTTCCCGGCCTTCTGCTTCTCCAGAAGCTTCTTCTTCCGGGTCACGTCGCCGCCGTAGCATTTCGCCGTGACGTCCTTTCTTAGCGCGGAAAGTGTCTCTCGTGCAATAATTCTACCTCCGATTGCGGCCTGGATCGGGATTTTGAACATGTGCTGGGGGATGAGTTCTTTCAGTTTTTCGACCATGGCGCGGCCGCGCGTCTCTGCCCTGTCCCGGTGGACCATGGTGGAGAGGGCGTCGACCGGTTCGTCATTCACGAGGATCTGCATCTTGACTAGGGCGTCGGGGGAGTAGCCGATCATCTGGTAGTCGAAGCTGGCATAGCCTTTGGTGACGGATTTGAGCCGGTCGTAGAAATCGAACACCACTTCGTTGAGCGGCAGGTCGTAGACGACCATTGCGCGGGTGCCGGCATAGGTGAGATCGAGTTGCATGCCGCGCCGGTCCTGGCAGAGCTTCAGCACATCGCCGAGATATTCGTCCGGCACGAGGATGGTGGCCTTGATGCGGGGTTCTTCTATGCGGTCGATCTTCACTGCGTCGGGCATGTCGGCGGGGTTGTGAAGCTCTGTGATTGTGCCGTCCGTCATGTGGATCTGGTAGATGACGGAGGGGGCGGTGGTGATGAGGTCGATATCGTATTCGCGTTCGAGCCGGTCGCGGATGACCTCTAGGTGGAGGAGGCCGAGGAAGCCGCAGCGGAAGCCGAAGCCGAGGGCGGCGGAGGTTTCCATTTCGGCGGAGAAGGAGGCGTCGTTGAGTTGGAGTTTCTCGATCGCGTCGCGGAGATCCTCGAAATCGGCGGCATCGACGGGGAAGAGGCCACAGAAGACGACGGGGACGGAGGGCTGGAAGCCGGGGAGGGCTTCGGTGGTGCCCTTCTTCTCGTGGGTGATGGTGTCGCCGACTTTGGTGTCGCGGACCTGCTTGATGGAGGCGGTGAGGAAGCCGATTTCGCCGGGGCCGAGGGAGGGGACCTGTTCCATGGCCGGGCGGAAGACGCCGACGCGGTCCACCGGGTAGGTGGCTTTGGTGTTGAGCATCTTGATCTTGTCGCCTTTGCGCAGGTGTCCGTCGATGATGCGGACGAGGACGACGACGCCTAGGTATGCGTCGTACCAGCTGTCGACCAGCATGGCTTTGAGGGGGGCGTCCGGGTCGCCTTTGGGGGCGGGGAGGCGGGTGACGATGGCTTCCAGAACGTCGGGGATGCCGAGGCCGGTTTTGGCCGAGATCTCCACGGCGTCTGATGCGTCGATGCCGATGACATCCTCGATCTGTTCGCGCACGCGGTCGGGTTCGGCGGCGGGGAGGTCGATCTTGTTGAGGACGGGGACGATCTCGTGATCCGCGTCTATGGCCTGGTAGACATTGGCGAGCGTCTGGGCCTCGACGCCCTGGGAGGCATCGACGACGAGGAGGGAGCCTTCGACGGCGCGCATGCTGCGCGAGACTTCATAGGCGAAATCGACATGGCCGGGCGTGTCGATCAGGTTGAGGATGTAGGTCTCGCCATCCTTGGCCTTGTAGTCGATCCGGACTGTGTTGGCCTTGATGGTGATGCCGCGCTCGCGCTCGATATCCATGGCATCGAGGAGCTGCTCTTTCATGTCGCGGTCGGCCACGGTGCCGGTGGACTGGATGAGCCTGTCGGCCAGCGTGGATTTCCCGTGATCGATATGGGCGACGATGGAGAAATTGCGGATCTTTGAGAGGTCTGTCATGGGGGTGATATGGCCGGGTTGGGGGCGGGCGTCAATGTGGTGTTTCGGGCGCAGACAGCGCGACACTACAAACCCTCTTTGGGAATTGTTGACATGCAAGCGCAGGTTGCAACTATACATCCATGGGTTTGGGTGTTTTCTTTGCAATTTTTGCTTTGGCAATTAGCGGCATTTTCGGGCCCATTAGCCTTCTAAGCAGCGATTTGGCTGCCGGGTTCAAGATCCTCTACTTTTCTCTCGGAGCCTACTTCTGGCTCGTAGGCCTCGCAGCACTCTTTATCTGGTCTCCCGCGCGCCATGGGATGCTGCGCAAGCAGATGCTGCAGAACACCTACGCCCCTTTTTATCACAGGGTGATGAGCTGGCTTTTGCGCGCGACAATGCGCTGGGTGGGGCAGACCCCTATGGAGGGCGATACACGCGGGTTTTGGCGGTTGTTCTGGGATAGCCTGACACACAGACTTTTTGACCGGGCGCTGCTTGTTGCTGTTGTTTATCCCTCTCTTCTTATCTTTATCCACTGGTGGTGGACCGGCGAAGATGGTCGCATCGGTGGTCTTGTCGTGTTTGAAAGAGAAGAGCAGGACTGGGCGCGCGGTGTGACACTTGGCATGATTGCCTTCGTTCTGTTCTTCAGGCCCGTTGTATTTGCAGCGGCAGCCAGCCCGCAGCGGTTCTTGCGAAGTGCTGCGGGCTGGCTGATCGCATCGGACAGAAGAATGCTGATTGCAGTCGCAGGCGCAGGCGCAGTCGTAGGCGCAGTCGTAGGCGCAGTCGCAGGCGCAGTCGCAGGCGCAGGCGCAGCCGCAGGCGCAGTCGCAGGCGCAGTCGTAGGCGCAGTCTTAGGCGCAGTCGCAGGCGCAGTCGTAGGCGCAGTCGCAGGCGCAGCCGCAGTCGCAGTCGCAGTCGCAGTCGTAGGCGCAGGCGCAGTCGTAGGCGCAGTCGCAGGCGTAGTCGCAGTCGTAGGCGCAGTCGCAGGCGCAGTCGTAGTCGCAGGCGCAGTCGCAGCCGCAGGCGCAGGCGCAGTCGCAGCCGCAGGCGCAGTCGCAATCGTAGGCGTAGTCGCAGTCTTAGTCGTAGGCGTAGTCGAAGTTTTGGTTTCGCGCCAAAAAACGGCAATTGCCTCGATTTTCCTGATTGCCACCTTGACAATGTCTCTTGCTTTTTGTTTCGCGGTCCTGCCTTGGGATGCAGTTCCAGAAGAGGCGCGCGCGTTCTTTCTCTTTCTCGCTGTCCTTCCGATCCTGAACGCGGTGTTCGACACCGTTTCCTACGCTGTAACGCTTGCGCTGACACAGCGCGGGCTTCGGCTTGGGGCAGTGGCTTTCCTGCTCGGGGTTCTAGACTTTATTATAGCGGGCGCGCTCTTCCTCGGCCTTGGCGCGGCACTGATCGCTGCGATTGCGGCCATGAACGCCTTGTCGGGGGTTGTCTTTGTTGATCCTGTGCAACTCATCGGCGGTCTCTATGACTGGCAGCAGAACTGGTGGCTTTATGCGATGCTTTTTTCCACCATTCTGCCCACCGGCCTGCATTTTCTGGTGGCGTCTTTCAGTCTTTCGAGTGTTGTACCGATTTCTTGGCGGCGGTGGATGATGGGCTCTATCGAAGATGCGGAGGACAGCGAAGACAGGTTGTCTTCGACGCTTGCACCCTTTGCGCTGGGTGCGCTTTGGTTTCTGGCATTCGCCGCCCCGATTGCCCTGATCGCGGGCCTGATCTGGCTTGTGTGGAACTGTCTGGCGGACTTGGCAGAGGACTATCAGCATTGGCTGACCTGGGTCGCGGGCTTTATCGGCGCGCTGTGAGGGTTGGGCCTATCGGGGCAGGATAAGCGGCAGGAGGCGGGCCACGCCTGCGGCGCTTAGGTGGTTTTCATCTGAGTAGAGTATGGCTTCTGGCGTGACGATTTCGCAATTCTGCTGATTACAGAAGATCTCGGTGGGGTCGAGGATCTGAATGGCCTGCAGGCCGGAGAAGAGGTGTGCGGTTTGGCCGTTGATCCTGTCGTGTGCGCTGCGGGAGGTGCCGTAGCGGGCGTTCGAGGCGTCCAGTTTTTCGGCAACAGTCTGATCTCCGGAAGACCACCAGAGGGCGCGGATGGCGCGGGTTGGTGGCAGGCGGTGCTGGGGAGGTTGTGCGAGAAGCGTGACGGACCGGCCGGATTGGTGGGCGATGCCGTCCAGAGCCTGAGATGTGTGCCTCAGGAGAGCGTTCGCGGCATCGGCGGAGAGCTGTGTTTCGGGCGCGCGGGCATCACGCGCCACGACGCGGGGATTTACGAAGCTGGAAGGGACAAAGTAGCTCCACCGCGCCACGAGCAGAATGGGTGGCCCTTCGGCGCGCGCCATCTCGCGGGCGAGTGCGCTTTGAAGGGCTGCGCAGCCTTCGCGGTAGGCAGGACCGCCGGGGAGGACCACCCCCGGGATAGGCGGGCAGCCTGCCACGCCTGTTATACTGATCGTCTGGCCTGCGCGCGCGTCCGCGTCCTTGAGCGTCCGTGCCATGTTAAGCGCGTGGCTGTCTCCGAAGATCAGAAGATCCGGGACCTCTTCGGAGCCGAAGGTGCAGGAATGCAGAGCCACAAAGGGTGCCTGACGGGCGCATTCGGCGGAGCCGTCGATCGGGCGCGCTGTTTCTGCCAGTGGCCGGATCTCGGTGGGAAAGCGCTGTGGCATCCCGTGGGACAGGACGGTGATGACTGTAACGGAGAGAAAGGCAGCTGCTGCCGTTCCGGCGAGGGAAAACGCGCGACGGTTGGTTTGCAGCCGGGTGCCGTGCCGCAGCGGTGCTTCAACAAGATAGAAGGAGAGGACTGCTGCCACCAGCCCGATTGCCAGTGCAATGGCAGTGTGGAGCGGGCCCGGTGCGGGCACGACGACGCGCATCAGGACAAGCATGGGCCAGTGCCAGAGGTAGATGCTGTAGGAGAGACGCCCAATCGTTCCGAGAAGCGCATTCGAGAGAAGGGGAAGTCTTACCGGCTCGCGCCCCGCAGCGATGATCGCGACGCTGGCGAGCACAACGGGCAGGGTGCCGATGCCGGGATGGTGGCCCAGCGGCTCGCTGACGAAACAAGCCAGGAGAACGCAGAGGCCCGTGAGCCGCACGGCGAGCGCCCGAAGGGGCGAAAGGGGGAGGGCGGGCAATACGGCGAGAAGGCTGCCAGCGAGCAGCTCCCATGCGCGGGCACCGGTATCGAAAAACGCAGGCCCGGCCTCTCGGGCTGAGCTGTAGGCGAAGGAGGCCAGCGCGAGGATCGCGAATGTGGCGATGATATACCGGGGACGGTACTTTAGAAGCAAAAGGCAGAGAACGAGGCCGAGATAGAACTGTTCCTCCACGCCGAGTGACCAGAGATGGAGGAGAAGCTGGAGATCGCTGGCGGGCTGAAAATAGCCCGTCTTTGCTGCGAAATACCAGTTGGCTACGCTGAAGGTGCTGGCGGCGAGACTTTCGGCGAAATTCTCCAGCGCATAAGGCATGTAGAGGCAGGCAGCGGCCGCAGTGGCAAAGAGCAGCACTGCAATTTGCGCAGGAACGAGGCGGCGGATGCGGCGTGCAAAGAAACGGCCGGGAGAGAATTGACCGGCCTTCTGCTCCGCCAGGATAAGCCCCGTGATCAGGTAGCCCGAGATGACGAAAAAGGCATCCACCCCGAGATAGCCGCCCGTAAAGCCGGGCAGATCGGCGTGATAGGCCACAACAGCAAGGACAGCGAGGGCGCGGAGGCCGTCTATTTCCGGGCGGTAGGGAAGGGCTTTGGGCAGCATTTCGGACATCTATCGTGACGGTGCGAAGGCTTTAGAGGGGGATTGCGGCAGGCTCATGGCCGGGTCGTAAGGCGTGCGGCCCACGCGCTGCTTGCGGCTTCTATGATATCGAGAGCGCCGTAGAAATCCCTGGTGTAGTAAGGGTCTGGCACATCCGGGCCGTGTTCCGGTATGGCGTTGAGGAAAAGCTCCAATGTGGCGTTGCTGCCTCCGGGGCGGAGGCTCTGGAGATCGGCGAGGTTCTGGCTGTCCATTGCGAGGATGAGATCGAAGGTGGTGAAATCATCCGGGCGCACCTGCCGGGCGCGGAGATCGCTCATGGTGTAGCCGCGTGCCTTGGCCGCCGCCTGCATGGGAGGATAGGGCGGATCGCCCGCATGCCAGTTGCCGGTGCCCGCACTGTCGAGCGTAAGGCCCGGTGCCATGTGGCGCAGCACAGCCTCGGCGCTGGGCGAGCGGCAGATATTGCCGAGCCAGACGAGTAGGACGCGGATCATGTGGCGGGGCTTTGCTGTGCGTGTGGCATAGGGAGTGTTCCGGCTGTTGCGGATCAAGGGTGGCGTGTGGGGGAGGCATGGTCAATACGGATGGGATGTTGACTCGTTGGCAGATTGCCCATTTATTCTGTTAATAATTGTTAACACATTTGAAAGAGGCTGCCCCCATGCCCACGATCATTCTGACAGACGGTGATACATCCCAGATTATTCCCGAGAGCGGAGATACGGTAATCTTGCCCGCCGGAGTACAGTTTGACGGCACCTGACCGGCAGCCCTTCCAATCTGACGATCAATATTCTGGGCCAGTTCGGCGCGCTTACAAATGACGGTATTGGGATAACGCTTAGTGGAGCCGACAATGTGAGTATTTACGTTGGGCCCGACGGGGGAATGGCGGGATTGGGAGACGACATCTTCCCTTCGGTCCATATGGGAGGTTATTCTGAGGCTCTCGTCTATGTGAATGGTGATGATTTTACGCTGAGGAATGCGGGTGTTCTTGAGTCCGGCGACGGCGATAACAGCGCAATTGCGACTGTCAGTGTCTCCGGTGATGGAGCGGACATTCTGAATACCGGGACCATCATTTCCAGTCGCATAGGCGTACTGGTCGAGGATCGGGGTCCTTGTCGACACGCCGCTTTTTTCGATGATCAACAACGGTGAGATGGACGCCATCATCGGTATCCGGGTTTCAGGCGGGTCTGGAGAGGCGCGAAACCGGGGAACGATTGTTGCGACTGAAGGCGAACTGAACCCGCGGGGAGGAGGGAGCCTTTCCGAGGGCATCGGCATTTCCGTCTTCGTTTCATCTGACTTTTTTGACTCGCTACCCACACCCGTTCCTGAAAGCGATCCGCTGGTTGCGCGCAATGTCGGCCGGATTGAGGCTGACATTGGTATCAGTTTTGATTGGGACGGTTACGGCGATGTCGATTTTGAGAGCGGATTTGTTCCGTTCGAAGCGCGCAACTCCGGGGTGATCGAGGCCGATACGGGGATCTTTGTGTCAGGGGCGCTGAATCCCCTGAGTTTCTCCTTCCCGATAGTATACGACATTCGCAACAGCGGAGATATCGTGACGCGCGAGGTCGGCATTCGCGTTGGAGGAGGGTTTGTCGAAGCAACAGGAGCGAATGTTGTCTCAACAGGAACCATTATGGCAGCGAAGGGTATCATGGCCACGCTGCTGACAGGAAGCGTTGTTAACCGGGGAGAGATATTTGGCTCCGAGATTGGCATGGCTGCAGGTTATTGGTTCCCGTTTGAACGGCCACCGGCACAGATTGTAAACGCGGGTACGATCACAATGACAGGAGATGGCTCTCTCCCTGTCGTTGGGATGGCACTCGGTGGATTGAGCGATTTTCCCGGGGACTATTTCGCTTTATCAGCCCAAGAGGGGCGTGTTGTGAACTCCGGCACGATTACGGGTGGTTCGTCTTCTTCGCAGGATGTCGGGATACGCCTTGGGATAAGAGACGCAGAACTCGGCGAAGGCGCGGGTCGAAATACCGTGATCAACAGTGGGCAGATTTCGGGGTTTGAGTTCGGGATTGCGGATTTTGGCGGGTTCAACACTATTCGGAATACCGTAACAGGCGTGATCACAGCACTTGATACCCGTATCGCTGTCGATGGCGATGGCCAGAGAGTGGTTAATCAGGGAGCGATTGTTGCGGATGTGGGGCTGAGCGTACTTGGTTCGGAGAACACGGTTTTGAACTATGGAACCGTTGAGGCGCGGGTCGGGGCGGAGCTGGGGTTGCGGTATGGCTCTTTCGTCAATCAAGGGGAGATCTTTGCCACGGAGGTTGGGGTAACGGCGTCCTTTGAAGGAGATCTCGGCCCGTTTTCCGGTGTGCCGCAGATTGTGAACCGCGGTACGATCCGGGTCACGTCTGACGGAACGGGACCCGTTACCGGAATACTATATGGCGCGGTGGATCTGCCGGGCTTTGACGGTGCTCAGGCCTCAGCGGGCACTGCGCGGATTTTCAACGAAGGTTTGATCGAGGGCGTGTCTGCCGCGCCGGGAAGTGCTGGCATTGCAATCGGTCTCCCTGGACAAGGGGTAGCTTTTTCTGAGCGAATTATTGTCTCCAACCGAGGGGACATCAGGGGGTTTGACTACGGTATTGACTTTCGATCTCACGCCGGAGTCGTTGAGAATTTGGGTGCGATCACCGCGGATTTGTTGGCATTCGTGTCGATGGGTTTGTACCGTTCGTGGAGAACTTCGGCTCAATAACTGCGGATGTGGGGATCGAAATCAGCTCGACATTCCTAACGAACAGAGGAGCGATAAACGGTGGCACCTTTGGCATCCTCTGGAATGAAAATGCCGAACTGGATATATCCGGTTCGCTTGAGGTGTTCAACTACGGCGTGATCTCCGGTGAGATCGCAATACATGGCAGCGATCTTGAATTCCTGGAATTTGACTCGTTCCCTCCAATTGGAGACCGCATTATAAATGATGGCTCGATCATTGGCGCCGTGGAACTGGGCGATGGAGCTGACAGGTATTTTGGCTCCGAAGGGTCGCTGGAGGGCACACTTTCGCTGGGCAGCGGGAACGATACCGCCCAGCTTGGCACTGGCGATGATATCGTTATGGCGGGTGCCGGGCGAGACATCGTATCGGGCGGTGATGGGGCGGATGAGATTGTTGGCGGCGGTGGGGATGATGTGATCTTCGGCGAGGCGGGCGATGACCGTTTGATAGGTGGTGGTGGTGATGACCGGCTGGTGGGCAACGAGGGGAACGACTGGTTGCTGGGCGGCGCGGGCGATGACCGTATTGGCGGTTGGGCCGGGAATGATGTGCTGGTGGGTGGCAGCGGGGCGGACGTCTTTGTTTTTGGTACGGGCTCCGGCGATGATACGATCCGGGACTTCGAGATCGGGGTGGATCAGATCGACCTGAGCGATCTGGCCACGAATTATGGCGCTGTGCTTGCCGCGGCCTCGGAGGTAGGTGGAAGTGTTGTTATTGATATGACGGCACTGGGTGGTTCCGGGACGCTGCGAATTGTGGACGTGCTGGAGGCTGACCTGAGCGCGGGGGATTTCCTGTTCTAAGAACAGGGAATTTAGCCTGCTCGGAGTGTCGTTTTCCGAATGTGAAGATGTAAGCTGCCTGCGGCCGGGCTGCTCTCTCGGGTGCTGTGTTGGCGAGTTGGTGATATGCCAATCTGCTTCGCCGAATTTCCTTGATCCGATTTAAATGGCCGCCCCCATTTCTGACAGGCGGTGATACCTCCGAGGTAGTTACCGAGAGCAGCGAAACGATCACTTCTCCGCGCTTCGCCTTCCTTGAAGGGAGGATTGGTCGCACTGCCTCCGATCTCGATATTGATATTCCGGGGCTGTTCGGCGATCCGACACGGATGGGAAGCTGACATTCCGGGCGCGCAGATGTGCAATTTCGGGGAATGACGTGATTTCGGACTTTGAGGCTGGGCTGGATCAGATTGACCTGCGCGCGCTCGGTACCGATTTCGCTGCTGTGCTGGCGGCGGCTTCGGACGATGGCGCGGATGTTGTGATCGACCTTGCAACTCTGGGTGGATCGGGGGAACTGCGGATTGTGAATGTGTTAGAGGCAGATCTGGGCGCGGGTGATTTTCTGCTCTGAAACCCGCTCCTTTTCCTTCTGCGGGGTTGCTATTCACCGGACTCTCTTTCTACTTTGGCGCCAGAAAAAAACAGGGAGCTTCAAGCTTATGAAAAAGACAACAGTTCTGGCCGCAGCCTTGCTGGCCACCACGGCGATGACCGCGAATGCGGAGACGCTGCGCTGGGCGCGTGCGGGCGATAGCCTGACAATGGACCCGCATGCGCAGAACGAGGGGCCGACCAGCGCGCTGGCGCACCAGATCATGGAGCCGCTGATCATGCGTGACATGACGGGTGCGATCGTGCCCGTGCTTGCCACGGAGTGGGAAGTTTCCGAGGCCGATCCAAGTGTCTGGATCTTCCAGCTACGCGAAGGCGTGACCTTCCATGACGGCGCGGAGTTCGACAGCTCGGACGCTGTATTCTCTTTCAACCGCGCAATGACGGAAGACAGTGATTACAAGGAGTTGCTGGCATCTGTTAAGGAGGTGCGCGCGCCCTCGAAATATGTATTCGAGATCGTGACGGACGGGCCGAACCCGATCATGCCATCCAACCTGACCAACCTGTTCATCATGGATGAGGATTGGGCCAACGCGAACAATGCCGTGAAGGTGCAGGATTATGAGGGTGGCGAGGATACGTTTGCTGCCAAGAACGCCAACGGCACCGGGCCTTACCGCCTGGTCAGCCGCGAGCCCGACACCAGGACTGTGATGCAGGCCTATGACGGCTACTGGGGCAAGGATGAGTTCCCGATGGCTGTGACGGAGATCATCTACACGCCGATCCAGAACGCGGCGACCCGTGTTGCGGCCCTGCTTTCGGGCGAGGTGGACTTCATTCAGGACGTTCCCGTGCAGGATCTGGCACGTGTGGACGGCACGGATGGCCTGCAGGTGATCACCGCGCCGCAGAACCGTGTGATCTTTCTGGGTATGAACCAGGGTGATGCGGATCTGGCCAATGACAATGTGGATGGCAAGAACCCATGGGCCGACAAGCGCGTGCGCGAAGCGGCGTTGATTGCCCTGAACCGCGACGCCATCAAGCAGGTGGTGATGCGTGACCAGTCAGTGCCCGCGGGCATGATCGCACCGCCCTTCGTGAATGGCTGGACAGCAGAGCTGGATGCGGTGCCGGAGACGGATATCGAGAAGGCGAAGGCGCTGATGGAAGAGGCTGGCTACGGCGATGGTTTCTCCGTACAGCTCGATTGCCCGAATGACCGCTACATCAATGATGAGGCAATCTGTCAGGCGGCTGTGGGTATGCTCGCGCAGGCCGGGATTACGGTGAACCTCGATGCCAAGCCCAAGGCGCAGCACTTCCCGCTGATCAACAATCTGGAAACGGATTTCTATATGCTGGGCTGGGGCGTTCCGACTTATGACAGCGAGTATGTCTTCAACTTCCTCGTGCACACGAAGGGGGAGAAGTACGGCTCGTGGAACGGCACGCGCTATTCCAACGCCGATCTCGATGCGAAGATCGTGGGGTTGGCTTCGCAGACTGATCTTGAGGCGCGGAATGCCACGATTGCCGAGATCTGGGGCACGGTGCAGGACGAGATCCTCTATCTGCCGATCCACCACCAAGTGCTGAACTGGGGGATGGCCGACAAGGTGGAAACCATCGTGGCACCGGACGACACGGCGAAGTTCAAGTATTTCACGCTGAACTGAGGGTAACAGTCGCGCGCCGGATGCGGCGCGCCCCGACAGCCGCAATCGGCAAGGCACCGCTTGTATTCGAGCGGTGCCTTTTTGTTGCCCAAGTTCCTTGGTCTGCGAGGGGTGTTCATAGTGGAACAGTGCGACACCGCTCCGGTTGGATGGATGTCCTGCAGCGCAAATTACAGTGACTTCCCATAAGTCGGATTCAGATTTTTGGGATGTCGCTCCAGCAGGAACATCGGACCTGACATGCGTTATGCACGGAAATGTATTTGAGTAGGACCGGACCATGGGTCGGGCATCGCGGGTTGAGACGTTTGTAAGGCAAACAGAAGGGTGCAGGCACTTGCGCGCCTGCTGGGATTTTCTGGGTGCACATTTGGCTGAACTCGGGTTCGACCGGCTTTTGTATGGAAGCGGATTGCGGCTTGCATCGGAACTGCATCACAACCTTGCCGATGTGATCGTCCTCTCAACCTACCCACGGGAACTGATGGGCCCGCTTCTGGAGAAGCGGCTTTTCGTGCATGATGCTATGTTCCGGTGGGTGATGCGTAACACAGGCGCCAAAAGCTGGTCTTACGCGCGGGAGCGGTATGCATCAGTTGATATTTCCAGAGATGAGCGTGCGTTCTTCGAGATGGCCAATCTGGCTGGCGTCTCAGCGGGGTATGTCTACGCCTTTCCGTCGAAGAAGAACGGCCTGAAATCGGCTTTCGGGCTCTGCTATCGGGCGGGCCATGCGCAGGATCATGTGGATGCGGTGTGGGACGCGTTCGGCGCGGAGATCATTGCGCTGCTCAATGTCTTTGAATTGAGTGCTGGAGCGCTGCCGAGCCACGCGCCGGAGGAGGCACTTTCGCCCCGCCAGACGGAGGTGCTGCGCCTGGCTGCCGAGGGGCGCACCATCTCTGAAATTGCGGAGTTGCTCGGCCTGCATCGCCGGACGGTGGACGATCACATGACCAAGGCGCGGGAAACTCTGGGCGTTGGTTCCACGTTGCAGGCCGCGGTTCGCGCCACCAAACAAAGGCAAATTTAAGGCGGGTTGGCCCGTGATATTTCACCTTTGACGCGTGTTGGGGAACGCTTGATAGATGAGGCTACCCCCACACCAACAAAGGATGCTCCCAATGCCCGTAATTACCTTGCCTGACGGTGGAACCGATGATGTGATCCTCCAGTCCGGAGATACGATCCGGTTGCTGGCGGGTGACAGCTATACCGGAGAACTGACCGTCGATGCGATTGCCAATCCCCTGCTCTTGGACGCTCCGATTGTTTCCGATGCAACTGTGATCATTGGCGGTGATCTCACGATCCCGGACCACGGCTTCGCTGACGGTGAATTTTATCCCGCCGGTCTCTGGGTTTTTGGAGGTCGGTCTGTATTCAGCCTTGACCCTGACCCAGTTGCTGATCCAGCCCGCAACAACACCCTGATCGTTCGGGAAAGTGGCAGGGTGGAGTGCACCAATCTGCAAGTGGTTTCAGAAGATGCGCATTTTGAAAATCATGGACTGATTGTCGAAGCAGATAGAAGCCGGATCACCTTTCCTTTCGTTTCCGTCACGGGAGATGGATCTACATTCCGGAACACAGGCAGTATTCTGGATTCGACATCCACTGGGGTCAGCCTTGCTGGCGGCGGGATAATCGCTAGAAATAGCGGCGTTATAGAAGGTAGCATCGCTGCTGTAAGTTATAGTCATGCGCAATCTACCGGTGCTGACGATGGCCTGCAGTTTTTCAATTCCGGTTCAATTCTTGGTGGGGCCCATGCATTCACCGCTTCGGCAGACAACGTTGTGCTGCGCAACAGTGGGCTGATTGAGCAGAATTCTGCAGCGGTGGCAGATGTCTACACTCATAACGATGTTTACACGAGAGCAGTTGAGATTCTTGGAGAGGCTTCGGAGATATATAATAGCGGAACAATCATTGGGGACGTTTATGTGTTTGAAGGCGAAGATCGCTATATCGGTGCGGGCGGTCGTGTCGAAGGCACAATAAATCTTGGCAGCGGCAACGACCGTGGTTTCGGTGGCGATTTCGCGGATGTGATGGTCGGTGGCGCTGGCAATGACGTGTTGAACGGGCGCGGTGGCGCGGATGATCTTTCAGGCGGCACCGGCAATGACAGGCTGGTAGGCGGCGACGGTGCAGACAGGTTGGAGGGCGGTGCCGGATACAACTGGCTGACGGGTGGTGCAGGGCGGGATACATTCGTCTTTGATAGCGGTTCGGGTACTACGGCCATCCGGGATTTTGAGGACGGTGTGGATGTGATCGAGATCGCGGACGTGTTCGCCGATATTGATGCGCTTCTGGCGGCTGCAAGCGACAGTGCGCGGGGTGTGCGGATAGCGCTTTCCGAGGATGCAACGATTATTCTTGAAGGCCTGGCGGTCTCGGATCTTTCGGCTTCGGATTTCAATATTCTGAGCCTCGCCTAATCCGGGGCAGGCCACAAGCCGTTTACTGAAGGAAGGGGTTTGCGCCCCTTCCTTTTGTTTCGAATGGGTTGCGATGGATCGAGATTGTTTCGCTCAACGGCAGATGCGTGTGAAGCCTGAGCGTGTTCGGCAGTGCCTTGCCGCAAAGTTGGTAGCCGGTGCGCTTGGGGTGATGTCGCGAAGTTTAGGTACTTTTGTCTGAACATATAAGACTGACTACTTCGAAATATGGGTCGGCCTTTGGTGCCTCGGTACTTTGGGGCATGGAGTGTGCAAAACTTAGGTATTGGCTTGGGAGAGGCTATAAGTATCTGATTTTGATGGTCCAATTTTTTTTGAGGCGAGATTGAGCATATCGTCAAAGATGTTTGTTACAGCTTTGTCTTTGCCATCGCGCGTGTAGCGCTTGAAGACATCCTCCGACACCAGATCATAATTCCTTAAGATGTTGATGCTTGAACCCGGATACATCGAGCAAGGAGATGTGTGATGATGACCGGTTGGAGTGTTGGGCGCCGCATTTATTTTGGTTTCGGGGTGGTGCTTGCAATCCTGGCATCGCTCGCGGCCTTCAGTTTCATGTCGACAGTGAACCAGAGTGATACTTTTACAGAGTATCGGGGAACGGCCCGGCAAACCCTTCTGATCAATGATCTGGTCGAGGATCTTTTTCAGGCGCGGATGGCCGCACTGAAATACCGGGCTAGCCGAAGCGATGAGATGGCTGAAGAGGTTTCCAGCAACATCGCCGAGATAACGGCCACAGCGCCGGAATTGCTTGAGCTCTTTGCAGACGAGCCTGAAACGCTTTCTGAATTGCAGGCTTTGAAAGATCAGGTGGAGCAATATGGCGCAGCATTTGGTGAGATGAGAGTGCTGCAATCCGCACGGGAGGCAGAGGTTGCCAGACTTGTGGAACTTGGCCCGGCAACGCGTGCCTTGCTGACGGAAACAATGGAGGCCGCCTTCGCTGAGAGCAATAGGGATGCGGCGTATCGGGCCGGACTTGCACAGCAGGAACTGATGCTTGGGCGTTTTTACATGGAACGGTTTTTGCTGACGAATTCCGAAGAGGCCTTTGCCCGATCCTCGGAAGAGCTGAGTGAGGCACTGGTGCATGCGCAAGCGCTTATGGAGAGCCTTGATACCGAGGGGCAGCGCAATAAAACCTCGGTTGTGATCGAAAACATAGGCGCTTACATGCAGACGTCTGCTGAGATCCGGCGGATCGTGATGACGCGCAACGAGATCAGGGAAGCGCGACTTGATGTGATTGGCCCTGCGGTTCAGGACGGCATGGAAAGCATTGTTGAGGCGGTGGTGGCGCACCAGAACGTTCTGGGGCCGGAAGGCACGCGCCTGGCCCTGGAGGCAGAGAGGAACATTGTTCTGATCGCACTGATCGCATGCGGTATCGGCGCTGGTCTGGCTCTGCTGATTTCCCGCTCCGTTGCGGCGAGCTTGCGCAATATGGCGAATGGTATGCACGCGCTTGCGGAAGGTGATCTGACGGTTGAAATCGTTGGTGCGGAGCAAAAACACGAGCTTGGGCTGATGGCCCGCGCCCTTGAAGTGTTCAAGGAAAATGCACTTAAGGTGCGTGCTCTGGCTGCGGAGAAAGAAGCACAGGACATCGCGGCAATTGAAGCCCGCCAGAAGATGATGGACGAGCTTCAATCCTCTTTCGGAACGGTGGTTTCCGCTGCTGTACGGGGCGATTTCAAGGGCCGGGTTCCGACGGACTTCCCGGATGATGAACTGAACGAGCTTGCGTCCGGCGTGAACCGCCTTCTGGAAACGGTGAATGTTGGTGTGGACGAGACGGGCCGGGTCCTTGCGCGCATCGCCGAAGGCGACCTTCAGGATCAGATGAAGGGTGATTTCCAGGGCGAGTTTGCGGCCCTTCAGAGCAGCGTGAACGAGACGGTCGGAAAGCTCTCGGGCCTGATTTCCGATATCGCTACCACGACACGGCAGGTAAAGGGCAACGCGGTGGATATCAGCGGCGGTTCCTCGGCACTTTCCGAGCGGGCCGGCCAGCAGGCGGCTTCTCTCGAGGAGACCGCGGCGACGATGGAGGAGATGTCTGCCTCCATTCGCGCGAATGCCGACAGCTCCGCGAGCGCGCAGTCTCTGGCGGCCGATGCTTCTCAGCGGGCGCATTCGGGCGGTGAGATCGTGCAGAGCGCGATCAACGCCATGTCCGAGATCGAGGAAAGTGCATCAAAGATCGCCGAGATCATTTCCGTGATCGATGGCATCTCGTTCCAGACAAACCTGCTTGCGTTGAATGCTGCGGTTGAGGCAGCGCGCGCCGGTGATGCTGGAAAAGGTTTTGCTGTGGTTGCATCCGAGGTGCGTGCGCTTGCGCAACGTTCATCCGATGCATCGGCCGACATCCGTAAGCTGATCGAGATGAGTGAGCATCAGGTTTCCACCGGTGTCCGTTTCGTGACCGATACCGGTTCGTCTTTGGAAGGAATCGTTTCTTCCATTGCACAGGTGGAAGAGGCGATTGCGGACATTGCTGCGGCAAGCGCGGAGCAATCCACCGGTGCGCAGGAGATCAACACCGTGATGAGCCAACTCGACGGCCTGACGCAGCAGAATTCCAGCATGGCGGAGAAAAGCGCGTCTAACGCCCGCACCCTGCAGACAAGTGCGGAGCATCTTGAGCGCTTGATCAGCATGTTCACGTTGGGCAAGGGTGGAAAGGCCGAGCAGGCTCGGAAATCTGCGGCATAAATGGCTTGGCGGTGGCGCGGATGTGTTTCCGCGCCTCTCGCCTCGCCCGGTTTGACTTCATCCGGGAGCGCTTACGGACGCAGGCGAAGTGAAGCATTTTTGCCTTGTTTGTTGTGGTGCTATCGAAGGCTTCTCTCTCAGGGAGGGCCGCAGCGAACGCGGATTGGGCCGACGGCGTGTTCACCACAGCGGGCAGAGGACCCGCCGGGCAGACTTCCTGCGAAAACGAACGGCGATAAATCCGGAAAAGCCCGCTGGCAAAGAACGGAACGCGGATTTTCGGCCGTTCGTGCTGCAGTACCTCACCCGGATATTCAGTGGAACCCAACGACTGATCGAAAGCACATTTTGACCGGGTTGCGAAGATGCTCTGTCGTGCCTGAAGGGAAAGAGAATGACCGATGGAGGCTTACCCCCTTTAAAGGCGTCGCGGTCGATATGTGCCAGCTGTCACGTTCTTTCCTGATATTTGTGAGCTGAAAGCTGCAATGCGATTGGAGACTGGTCTGACGGGACAGGGTTCTTGAATACCTGCCGGTTTTGTCGCGATACCATTCCACCTTCTTCAAACGCTTTGAGCGCTTCTGCACTTTGCGAGGATCTTTGCGTTCCGAGGCAGGCGGTGTCTGTGGCTGGCTGATCCAAACCATCGGGTGTACGAGGTTGATCCGCATTTGTATGATCTGGCGGTTTTCCACAGTGGAAGCGATGTGTCGGAAGCGCTTGCGTCTGTTGAAGAGGCATTCGGCCAAGTGTCGCTTTTGTGTGAAGGGCCAATTGATCGGGCGCGCTTCCGGGCGAGTTGGGGTGCGCTTGGTATGGGCTGCGGTATCCAGATTGTCTGCAATAAGTGTACGGAGATGATCGGCGCCATCAACGGAGGCGGTTATGGCGCGCCGGGTATCCGCCAGCCTTTCGATCAGGCCCGCGGCCTGTGGGCATTGATCCTAACGGCCCGCTGTCCGGCAGGCCGCGCGCACCGAGGCTTGGGTGGGTCTTGGTTGCAAGGCCGTATTTGGAACGGCCAATGCTGACAGCTCTACGCCCCCCTTTTGATCGGTCGCGTCGGCGTTGGCTTGCGGATTGTGATAATGAGCAGCACGAATGCACCGTTCGCCAGTTTCCGATTTCGGGTGGAAGGCCGCCTGCGGCGTTGCCCTGTGCGTAAGCCAGAGGATCGCTTCGGTAAGTGAACATGGCACTTCCCCGGACGACCATGGCCGCCATGCTGACGTGAAACCAACGGCTCGATTATCGTCCTCGGCCTGTCACCCGAAATTCGGCTGCTCAAGATCGCCTCGCACTCCACCGACTGCGATAACAGATTTTCCGGGCAGGGCAGGTTGGGGTGCAGTGGTTTCTGTGCACTTGTGCCGCTGGCCGCTGCGGCTTTGGGGCCATTTTTTCTGACCCGCACCCCGTTTCCTGCTTGCCGGTACTCACCCGGAGCGGATTTCAACTACTTCCCGGCGTTCAGAATTTCAAAATGCAGACCCTTGGCCGTGCGGTTGGCGAAGCCTTCCCAGTGGGTGTGCTCCGGCTTCTTGGTGCCGTCTTCCTCCAGCGCCCAGACGCCCGCATTGGAGGCGGGCGTGAGCGTGAGGAAAGGCTCCATATCAGCGTTCGCATTGAGGTATTTGCCGAGCCACGCGGTGACGAAGTGCTGGGAGATGTTGTTCATCCGCACGTTATCCCACACGGCATCGCTGTAGTGCTCGGAGAGGTTGAAGCCCAGTGCGTCATCATAGACATCCGCCTCCTCCGGCGCGGGCATCGGCGCGCCTGCATTGTGGTTTGCGTTCTCAAAGGTGAGGAGCGCGCGATCGACGCTGGTGGTTGCGGCCCAGATGGCACGAATGCCGGTTTCATATTCTGAAACGTCATCCACGGAGCCTGCGATGAAGAGCATCGGGACTTGCACGCCCTTGAGTGTCTCTTCATCCCAGAACTGGCGGTTCATACCCCACGGGCCGAAGGCGATGGCCGTTTTGATGCGGGGATCGGGTAGGGAATTGTGCGTTTCGCTGCCGCTCAGATGGATGCCGAGCGTTCCGTGCGGGCCGCCCCATGGGTAGTCCACAGAGGTTTGCGTGACGCCGCCGCCGGCCGTGATGATCGCGCCATACCCGCCCATTGAATAGCCGATAATTGCTGTGTTCGTGGGATCGACGAGGCCGTTGAGGAAGGAGGTTTCATCCGTTGAAAGCTTCGCAATCTCATCGAGAACGAAAAGCTGATCGAGGGGACGGTTGACGAGTGTGGAGCCGAAGGCCGCGCGGGTGCGGTACGTGGAGTCCGTATGGTCAATCGAGGCGACGACATAGCCCTTAGAGGCGAGATTTTCGCCGAGATGGGACAGAAGGTAGCGATTGCCGGGATAGCCGTGCGAGATGATGACGAGCGGGTAGGGTGCCGCTTCACGGGTGGGTTCAGCACCGCGCGCGGCCTTGCCTGTGAGGCTGACCTCTGTTTTGCCATCGCGGAGATAGGCCCGAAGCTCGCGCGCGCCATTGGCATCCGGGAAGGCAGGATACCAGAATTCAACCGTCAGCGGCCTGTCATATTCCGGCAGTGGTTCCGGCGGGGCGGCGGCGGGATCGATAGCCAGAATGTCGATCTGACCGGGGTTGACGAAATCGAGCGTGCGCACACCGATATCATGGGGGCCGTAGGCGGCAAGCGTGGGCGCATCCGGGCGCTGAGTGTCTATCCGGTTTTCTGCCAAGGCGGTCCCGGATGAGAGAATGCTGCCCGCCGCAGAGACGATGAGCGCGGTTTGAATGATCTTGGCTTGAATGAGCCTGGTATGGATTTTGGGCATTGCGTTTCTTTCAGCCTGGCCGAGCGAAGGTTTATTTCTGGTTGGTATAGGATCGTAATGACTTTTCTATAACACACACGCGGAAGCTCAAGGGCAACGAAGAGGCTTCCCCCTGCGATTGTCTGGACATGGCAACCCATTTATTCCGGTTTTGCTATTGGATGCGGACAATTGCGCGCTACCTGTTACGGATGGATTTCAAGCTTTCCGGCGCGTTCTGAGGCCGGACGTATGACCCAAAGAATGACAGGGGGATTAATATGACAACGTTTATTCTGAATGGAGAGGAGCGGACGGTTGAGGCGAACCCTGATATGCCGCTCCTTTGGGTGCTTCGCGACCAACTCAAGATGTCTGGCACGAAATTTGGCTGTGGTGTTGCCTCTTGCGGGGCGTGCACTGTGCATATCGATGGTGTGCCGACGCGTTCCTGCCAGATGCCCATCGGTGATCTTGATGGGGCCGAGGTGACCACGATAGAGGGCATCGACAGCAAGGCCGCCAGTGCCGTGCAGCAAGCCTGGGTGGAACTGCAGGTACCGCAATGCGGGTATTGCCAATCCGGGCAGATCATGTCTGCCGCGGCGTTGCTGGCGGAGACGCCGAAGCCTTCGGACGATGATATCGACGGGGCGATGGAGGGCAATCTCTGCCGCTGTTCGAGCTACACCCGCATTCGCAGCGCAATCCACCGCGCCGCCGACATCATGGAGGCTTGAGATGTTGCATTATCTTGAAGAGGCGCTGACGGCGCCGAAGCCTTCGAGGCGCACGTTTCTGAAAATCTCCACCGGTGCTTTGGGCGGCTTGCTGATTGGCGCCTCGATACCGCGCAGTGCTGCGGCACAGGGGGCGGATGCTGAGGCGTTCGTCATGCCGTTCGTTGAGATCACGCCGGACAATCAGGTGGTGGTGATCAGCAAGCATCTGGACAAGGGGCAGGGGACGGCGACGGGTCTTGCCACGCTCGTGGCGGAAGAGCTTGATGCCTCGCTGGCGCAGATGTCGATTGCCTTCGCGCCCTCCAACCCGCAGGTTTATGCCAACACGTTGTTCGGCATTCAGGGCACTGGCGGCTCCACCGGGATTGCCAATTCCTTCGATCAGTATCGGAAGGCGGGAGCCACGGCCCGCGCCATGCTGATCAGTGCGGCGGCCGCCGAATGGGGTATCGCCGCGGACCAGATCAGCATTGCCGATGGCAAGCTGATGGGTGGCGGCAACGAGGCGAGCTTTGGCGATATGGCCATTGCTGCGGCGGGGCAGACCGTGCCTGAGGATGTGACGCTGAAATCGCCAGATCAGTGGATCTATATCGGCAAGGACATGCCCAGGGTGGAACTGCCATCGAAGACGAAGGGCAGTGTCGGGCTTTACGGCATGGATGCCGACGTCGAGGGTGCGCTTGTCGCCGTGACTGCGCGGCCGCCGAAATTCGGAGCGACGGTTGCGTCCTTCGATGCTACCGAAGCGCTGGCCATGGACGGCGTGGTCGATGTGTTCGAGATCCCGCAGGGGGTCGTTGTCGTTGCCGAGAACACATGGGCCGCGATGGAAGGCCGCTACATGCTGAACATCGAGTGGGATGAGAGCAATGCGGAGACGCGGGGTACGGATACGCTGCTGGAAGAGTACCGCGCCCTGCTGGATCAACCGGGCCTGAGTGCTGTGGGCAAGGGCGACGCTGCGGGTAAGCTGGAGAATGCTGCGACGGTGATCGAGGCGGATTACACCTTCCCCTATCTCGCCCATGCGCCGATGGAGCCGCTGAACATCACCGTGCTTTATGATGGTGAGAGTGCGGAATTCTGGACAGGTTCCCAGCTTCAGACGGTGGATCACGGGACGGCTGCTGCTGTGCTGGGCCTCGATATGGGCAAGATCGCGATCAACACGCTTTGGGGCGGTGGCTCTTTCGGTCGGCGGGCGACGCCGGACAGCCATCTGGTCGCGGAAGCGGCGATGATCGGAAAGGCGTGGCTGGAGAAGGATGGCGCGCCGCAGGCGATCAAGTTGGTCTATTCGCGCGAGGATGACATCAAGGGCGGCTACTATCGCCCGCTGACGCTGCACCGCGTGCGGGCTGGTGTGGATGCGGAGGGCAATCTTTCCGGCTGGGAGCATCGGATCGTGGGGCAGGGCATCATGCTTGGCACGCCTTTCGCCGATTTCGCCGTGCATGACGGGGTGGATCACTCCTCCATCGAAGGGGCTGCGGATACCACCTACAGCCTGCCCGATATGGCGCTGGATGTGCATCATCCGGAAGTGGGCGTGCCGGTTCTCTGGTGGCGCTCCGTTGGCCACACGCACACGGCCTATGTGATGGAAACCATGATGGACGAACTGGCGGAGGCTGCGGGGCGCGACCCGGTGGAGTTCCGGCTGGCCTATCTGGATCAGGATCCGCGCAAGGCCAATGTGCTGCGGCTGGCGGCTGAGAAAGCGGGCTGGGATACACCGCCTGCTGAAGGTGTTCATCGTGGTGTGGCCGTGCACAAGAGCTTCAACAGCTATGTGGCGGAGATTGCCGAGGTTTCGGTGCGCGAGGATGGCACGGCGAAGGTGCACAAGGTTGTGTGCGCCGTGGATTGCGGCGTGCCGGTGAACCCTGACAACATCCGCGCGCAGGTTGAGGGTGGCCTTGGCTACGGGCTTTCAGGTGTGTTCCGCGAGGAGATCACGATGACGGATGGCGAGGTGGATCAGTTCAACTATCCAGATTATGCGCCGCTCCGGATCTCGGAAATGCCGGAAGTGGAGGTACATATCGTAGCCTCGACCGAAGCGCCCACGGGCATCGGAGAGCCGGGCACGCCGCCGATTGGCCCCGCCGTTGCCAACGCGATCTACAAGGCGAACGGGATGCGCGTTCGTGACCTGCCGATGAGCAAGCACGGGCTGGCCTGATTTCAAAGGGGCGGGTCTTTGTGGCCCGCCCTTATGACTTTTCTATTTCTTCGTAAAAGCGCGCCGCGAGCGCCCGGTCGCCATCGGTTCGGAAGACGCTTGGCATCTGCCAGTCAGGCTCCGCCCCTGCAAAAACGTCCAGAAACGCGATGGCGAGCGACGGGTTTTCGCTGATGTTTTCCTTGAAGGACCACCATGTCCGCATCTCGGAGAGTTCCGGCACGGTTTTCTGCTTTTCGTGGAAATCCTGTTCCAATACGAGCGCGCGGACATTGAGGCAGAAGGCGACATAGCAATACCCCTCCGGCCAGAAATAGGCAGGGTTGGAGGTGTCGGCGTTGTCCGGCTTTTCCAGCACTTTTAAGGGTTTGTGCTGGATGAGTGTGCGCAGCATCAGACCGGCGGCGAAGCCCACATAGGCCGGGCGATGCTCCGGCACGCTTGGTTTCTGGGCCTCGAACGCGCGAAGCCAATCCACGAAGACGGTGGAGAGTGTGGTGTGGTCGATCTCGAACCGGTTGCCGGTTTCTGCCGCAATGCTCTCGATCTGATCTTCAAAGGCGGTGACGAACCAGCGGAGCCTGCGGATAGATTTGCGGAGCGGCAGTTCGGCGGTTTCTTCAGGGGCTGTGGCAAGGCGTGTCATGGGCGGGCTCAGATCATAGCGGCCAGCTGGGCGAGCTGGCTTGTGAGGGTTTCCGGATCGTGGAACGCGGCTTCCACATCCTTTGCGGATGCCTGAGCGAGGCCTGTGGAGAGGGCGAGAAGCCGTGCCTCATCCTCCGGATGTTCCGGCCGGTCGGTGAGAAGCCACATCATCACCGCGAAGATCGCACGGTTGATCCGCTGTTCCGCATCCTCGCCAAGTGCGAAGCCGGTGCCGGGCACAGTGCCTGCGGCATGCGCCTCGGAAAGGGCGAGGGCGGCGGTGGCAGCGTTGCGGGCGGGATCAGCCGTGAGTTTTGGCCGGGCGAGCGCGGAGGCGAAGGAGAGCGAGGTGACGAGTTCGCTGATCATCAGGTGATCATCGGGTGTGGCGGCCAAGGCATGTTCAAGCCCGTAGCCGAGGACGTTTGCAACCTCCCTTTCAAGCGGGGAGGGTGGAGTTTCACCGCTCAGAATAGTGCCGACGGCGGCCATATCCTCCGCGCTGGGCGGCGTTCGTTCCATCGTGCGCTTGCCAACGCGTTCCGCCGCTTCCAGTGTATCCTTCAGGACATCGCGGAGTGGGGGCGGCATCAGTCTGCCTGCCGGGCCCAGCAGTTCTTCCGAGAGATTTGCTGCCGTGCGCATACCCTGAAGGAGATCGCGCAAAGGCAGCGCGAGGGCGGTGGGCATGTCCTTGATGATCCTCGGATCCATTGGCGTTCCTGTTTTGGATGTGTGTCAGTTTACAGTGAAAGTCCGGAATTCTGAATCGAAATCTTTGGGGCGAACGGCGGGGCCAGTGTTTGGCTGTGGTTCGGTTTGGCGCGGTGATGCGCGTACACACAGAGCCTGAAGCAGTACACAAGCCAGTCGGGCGCTGCCCGGCGGCCTTCGGCCCTGATTCCGGGCCGGGCCTGCGTCTCAGCGTTTCAACGGCGTATTCTCCATAAATTTCAACGTGTCTTCGAGGGAGGAGACGACGGCCTGCGACCCGAGACCCATGGCGTTCTGGGCGGAGGATGCCTGCCCGAAGGCCACGCAATCCTCCAGTGGACGGCCAAGATGGAGACCGGTGGCGAAGCCTGCGTTGAAGCAATCGCCGCAGCCGCAGGTGCAGATGACGCTGATATTGTAGGCCGGAATATCGATCTTTCGGTCTGTGCTGTCGCGGTACATTGCGCCCTTTTCGCCGAGTGTGAGGATCACTGCGCCGGTGCCCTGATCGAGCAGGAATTTGGCGATGTCCTCAAAATCGGTGAGGCCGGAGAGGGCCATCGCCTCTTCCTCCGAGGGCATGAAGTAGTCGGTATGGGGCAGAAGCGGCGCGATGAGGGGCATGTCGTCTGGCGTGGAGGCGAAGACATCGAGCGTTGTGGTGCAGCCCCGCGCCTTGGCAGCCTGCATCACCTCGGCAGTGCGGCCCTTGTCCATTCTGTCCATCAGGCCGACGCCGCCGACATGGAGGATGTTCGTGTCGAGCACTGTGTCCATGCGGTCATCGGTGACGTAGAAACCCGCCGTCGCGCCGCGTTTGTGCAGGGCGGGGCGCGCGCCATCGGGGCGGGTCGTGACGATGGAAGAGGAGGTGGTGAAGCCCTCGCACAGTTCCATATTGGCGACATCCACCCCGAAATGGCGGAGCTTTGCCAGAACCCAGTCGCCCATATCGTCCGGGCCGACGCCGCCGACGGCCTGCACCTTCAGCCCGTGCTTGGCCGCAACGATCGCGGCGCTTCCCGCCGCCCCGGATACGGCGAGTGTGAATTCATCGACGAAAAATGTGCCACCGCCGGGGGGAATGCTGGTCACCGGACGGGAGAGGCAATCGAAGGTGTAGAAGCCGATGGACGTGTAATCGAAACGCATGACCTCAGCGTATCCGCTGGCCGGAGGTCGTGTCAAAGAACGCGATGCGCGCGGGGTCGAAGGCGACCGTTTCCGGGACGTCGAGATCGGATCGGTAATCCCTGTCGGCTTTCACCTCGATCAGGGCGTCGCCTGCGTTGATGGTGAGGTAGGTCATGTCCCCGGTGGGTTCGACGCCGAAGACAGTGCCTTCGACATGGGCCTCTGCGCCCGCCACATGGCAATCCTCCGGCCGGATGCCGAGGGTGACTGGGCCGCTGAGATTGCGGATGAGACCTTCGACGCGAATGCTGGGTGCGGTGAAGATGCCGTCCTCCATGCGCCCCTCGATCAGGTTCATGGGCGGCGCGCCGATGAAGCCTGCAACGAATGTATTGGCTGGATCGCTGTAGATCTCGTCCGGTGTGCCGATCTGCTGGATCAGGCCGCCTTCCATGATGACGATCCTGTCGGCCAGCGTCATCGCCTCTATCTGGTCGTGGGTGACGTAGACGGTCGTGATTTTCAGTTGGCGCTGGAGATGCTTGATCTGGATGCGCATGGCCTGACGCAGCTTGGCGTCGAGGTTGGACAGTGGTTCGTCCATCAGGAAGACCTGCGGCTTGCGCACGACGGCGCGCGCAAGGGCCGCGCGCTGGCGCTGGCCGCCGGAGAGGGCGCCGGGCTTTCGGTCGAGGAGATCGCCAAGCTCCACCATCGCCGCAGCCTCGCGCACCAGCCTGTCCTGATCCACCTTCGGGACATCGCGCATCCGCAGGGGAAAGCGGATATTTTCGTAGATTGTCATGTTTGGGTAGAGCGCGTAGCCCTGAAACACCATTGCGACATCGCGGTCGCGCGCATCGACATCGTTCATCACCTCGCCGTCCATCCGGATCTCTCCCTCAGACGGATCCTCAAGCCCCGCAATCATACGCATCGTGGTTGTCTTGCCGCAGCCGGACGGGCCGAGGAAGACGATGAGTTCTTCGTCCGCGATGTCGATATTCACATCGCGCACGCCCCAGATAGCGCCCCATTTCTTCTGAATGCCCGAAAGCTCGATCCGTGCCATCGCCTACCCTTTGACCGCGCCCATTGTCAGCCCGCGCGACAGGTGTTTCTGGATGGCCACGACCACCAGGAACACGGGTACGAATGCGAGGAAGGCGACAAGGGCGATTGCGTTGTAAATCAGCCCGTCCGACCCGCCGGTGAAATTGGCGAGGGCGACGGACATCGTATAGGCGTTCGGCGTGGAGGCGATGAGGAGCGTGAAGAGAAACTCGTTGATCGCGAAGATCGCAGCGATCACTGCCGCAGTGATGATGCCCGGCAGGATGGCGGGAATGATGATCTCCCAGAGGATGCGAAGATCGGAGGCGCCATCGGTGCGGGCGGCATCCTCCAGCTCTTTCGGGATGTCGATCATGTAGGAGCGGATGATCCATGTAACGATGGAGAGATTGATCGCGGCATAGACCAGCATCAGGGCCCAGACAGTGTCGAGCAGCCCCATGTTGCGGAAGAGGAAGAATATGGGGATGGCGACGATGGCGGGTGCCATCATGCGGGTGGACAGGATGTAGAAGCCGATATCGTCGCGGCCGCGATATTCGTAACGGGCCAGCGAGAAGGCGGCGGGGATGGCGAGGACGAGATCGATTACGACGGAGCCGATGATCGCGAGAACGGAGTTGCGCAGGTATTTCGCCATTGGCCAATCGGACCAGATCATGTGCCACGCATCGAGGCTGAAAGTGGGCCAGTAGATCGGTTGGGGTGTGATGATCTCCGTCCGGGGGCGAAGGCCGATGGACAGGAACCAGAGGACGGGTGCGAGGCAGAACAGCGCCCATGTACCGAGGATCAGGTAGCGGATGAAGAGGCTTTCGCCCTTGCGGCGGCGCTGGGATGCCATGCTCATGCCCTCCCGGACCGGAATGCGCGTTTGACGACCAGTTGGGCGATGATGATCGTGAGGATCAGCATGATCACCGAGGCGGCGGAGGCGTAGCCGAAATTGAAGAACTTGAAGCCGGTGCGGTAGATGAAGTAGCTGATCGTTTCCGTCCCGAACGCCGGGCCGCCCTTGGTGATGATGAAGACATTGGCGAACATCGTGGTGATGTCGATGCCCCGGAGGATCAGGGCGACGGCAATGACAGGGCGCATCAGCGGCAGCGAGATGTTCCAGAAGATCTGGCCCCATTTCGCGCCATCGAGACGGGCGGCTTCCTCCACCTCTTCATCCTGACCCTGAAGGGCGGCGACGAAGATGATGAAGAGGAACGGCGTCCATTGCCAGACATCGGCGAGGATCAGAAGCGCGCGGCTGCCCCAGATGGAGGATTGGATCGAGAGGTTGCCGTCGATCAGACCGAGGCGGATCAGGATATCGGAGAAGACGCGGGCATCGAGAAAGGCCAGCTTGTAGATGAAGGCGACGGCCGATGGCATGAAGAGCATCGGGATCAGGAAGATGATCCGCCAGCCCTGCACCCATGGGTCGCGGTAGGCATAGAAAGCCAGCGTCAGGGCGAGCACACACTGAATGGTGAGTGAGATGGAGCCGATGACAAACGTGTTCCAGAGCGCGCCCCAGAACTGGTAATCGCCCATCAGATTGGCGTAATTCTCAAAGCCGACAGGCCGCCATGGGCCGAATTTCACGGCATAGAAGCTTTGTACGACGGCATAGATGCCGGGATAGAGCGTGATGCCGAGAAGGTAGATGACGGCAGGGGCCACCAGCAGATAGGGAAACAGCGTTTTCATGCGCTTGCTGCGCCGCCTGCGGATGCCGGTTGGTGCCGGGGCGGTGGCCGCCCCGGTTTCGGTCAATGCGGGATCACTCATAAGCGGTGATCCCGTTGCTTTGGTGTCTGGCACTCACACTCAGAACGGCAGGGGTTTGCCTTCGCCCACATAAAGCCCCGGTGCGGCTGCCGCGTAATCAACCGGATCGTTCCCCTGATAGAAGCCGTTCTCACTCATGATCTGTTTGACAGCCGCGGCGGCATTGTCCAGCGCTTCCTTGCCGCTGATCTGGCCGACGACGGCGCGGTTGATCTCGTTTCCGATGGCCTGTTCCATCGGGAACGCGCCCGGAAGACGGGGTGAGCACCACGCGTGGTCGAGGCTGTCGCCCCAGACCTTCGCGGGCTGGCTGACCTTTTGCAGTTCCGCATTCGTCAGGACGGAGCGGTAGCCGGGGGCCACGCCGTTCGCATTGGCCTCGTTCATCGCCATGATCGAGCCCGTGGTCAGGAAGGCCAGCATCAGGAACGCACCTTCCGGGTTCTGCGCGGAGGCCGCGACACAGGAGGTGGAGCCTGCGATGTTGGGCGGTGCGAAACGCCCGCCTGCGATGCGCGGCTCGTAGATCGTGACGAAATCATCGACGATCTGGGACTGGTCGGGGCGCATGGCCTGCGTGCCGCTATCCTGCCAGCTGATATTCGTGGCCACCTGACCGCCGAGCCATGCGGCGCGGTTTTCGGGCCAGCCCGCACCTGCATGGCCTTCGTTTGCGTTCTCGGTCAGCGCCATGATGATATCCATGCCCGCCATACCGGCATCGTTGTTGAAAATCGGCTCCCAGTTCTCGTCAAAGAGCATCATGCCCGCCTGGGCAGCGATATGCTCCCACGTGTAGGTGGACCAGAAGCCGGGGGCGGCCATCATGCCCACACCGGCGACGCCCGGTTCGATCTTGTTCAACTCGACCGAGATGCGGATCAGCTCGTCATAGCTTGGGACGGAGTTCACCTTATCCACTTCGCCGCCGAGGATCTGCTCCATGTAGCCCTTGCGGAGATGAACCATCTGGATGTCGCAATCGAACGGAATGCCGTAAAGTGCGCCGTTGAAATAGCCGTAATTCAGGCGGTAGGTGTCGTAGAAATCATCGAGCGGCAGTGTCCATTTGTCGGCATAGGGGCCGAGATCGGCGAGGAAGCCGGGGGCTGCGAAATCGCCGAGCCATGGCGAGAAGAACTGGAGCGCGTCGAAGCTGGCATTGCCGGAGATGAACTCTGCGATGGCCTTGTCGTAGAAGCTGTCATCGGGGATGGGCACAAGCTCTACCTTGATGCCGGAAAGCTGCTCAAAAGGCACGAGGCCTTCGGCGGCGGATTCCTGATCGGCGGCCCCGATGGCAAACCGGACGGATGTGCCGGCAAGCTCGCTGCGCACGGCCTCCCAATCGACGGTGCGGATCCAGTCCTTGTTGGGGTCCCAGAGGGGGGCGCCGCTCATGTTGTAGAGCTTGCGGTAATCTTCGCGAACGTATTTATCGACGGATATATCGGCCAGCACTGTGGCCGGGTCGGGCAGGTGCCCATCGGCCAGGGCAGGGGCTGCGAACCCGGTTCCCACGGCGCTGGCTGCACCTGCTGCCGCGCTCGTTTTCAGGAACGACCGGCGTGATAGTGAATTGCGTTGCATCATTATTGTTTCCTCCCACTTCACAATACTCTGCTATCTTTGTCGCCTCACGGCCAGTGTTTCTGACAGGATTCACCGGCTCTGCGCCTCTTTGAGCGCGTTGAACAAAAGACGACACAATTTAACTAATGTTCAACGCGGCTATTCTGTCAACATAAAATACCGATATTCCTAGACGGGAATTGCTGGTTCAGCGGTGCCTTGCAGGCCGACTTGAACATGCGTATTGACGAATTTACAAAAGTTCTGAATAGTGAAAGCCTACGCCTCAGGCAGGATGAGTTTCATGACAAGCAATGTAGCACTGACAGGGCTCGCCAAGGATCTGAAAGCGCGACAGGACGCGGGAAAACCGGTGCGGATCGGCCTGATCGGCTGTGGCGAGATGGGCACCGATATCGTGACGCGGGCTGCCCTGATGGATGGTGTGGATGTGGCTGCGATTGCCGATCTCAGCCCCGATGTGGCGCGTCGTGCGGTGGATATTGCCCATCAGAGCGAGGGGCATTCGGGGAGTGCCGCCTCTACTGCTCAACTGAACAGCGTGATCGAGGATGGGAAAACGGCGATTGCCGAGGACGCGGGCCACATATTGGAAAGCGGGCTGATTGATGTGGTGATCGACGCCACGGGGGTGCCTGCCGTGGGCGCAGAGCTTGGGCTCGCCGCGATGGAGCGAGGCAAGCATCTGGTGATGATGAATGTTGAGGCCGATGTGACCATCGGCGCCTACCTGAAGGCCGAAGCGGACCGGCTTGGCGTGGTCTACTCCCTCGGCGCGGGGGACGAGCCTTCCTCCTGCATGGAATTGATCGAGTTCGTGTCGGCCATGGGCCATACCATCGTGTGCGCGGGCAAGGGCAAGAACAATCCGCTGAACATTGATGCGACACCAGATGCCTATATTGCAGAAGCCGAGCAGCGGAACATGAACGCGCGGATGCTGGTGGAATTTGTCGATGGCTCCAAGACCATGGTGGAGATGGTGGCGATAGCCAACGCAACCGGGCTTATCCCGGATAAGCCGGGGATGCATGGGCCTGCGGCCGGGCCGAAGGAGCTTTCGAAGACACTGATACCGGAGGCGGATGGCGGGCTACTGTCTGCGGCTGGCCGTGTGGATTACTCCATCGGCAAGGGCGTGGCCCCCGGTGTTTTCGTGATTGCGGAAATGGGCCACCCGCGGGTGCGGGAGCGGATGGAGGATCTGAAGATGGGGGAGGGGCCGTATTTTACCTTTATCCGCCCCTACCACCTGACCTCGCTGGAAGTGCCGCTGACCTGCGCGCGCGCGGTTCTATATGGCAAGGCCGATATGGTGCCGCTGGATCGGCCTGTGGCCGAGGTGTGCGCTGTGGCCAAGCGCGATCTCGCGGTGGGAGAGACGCTGGATCAGATCGGAGAGTATTGCTACCGGGCATGGGCGATGGAGGCCGATGAAGCGCGGGCGGCGGAGGCTATTCCCTGCGGGCTCTTGGCGGGTTGTACCGTGACCACGGCAATCAAGAAGGGGCAACTGATCACGAAGGCGAATACGTTTATTCCTTCGGATTCCAGGATTGCGCAGTTGCGTGCCCGGCAGGATGCAATGCTGCTGGGGCAGGGGGAAGGTGCGCATGCCTGATACAGCCGCCGAAAACATCCCGTTTGCTGTGCGTACGTATAGTGCGGAGGCATTGAGCGAGGCGTTTCGCAAGATGCTGCTGATCCGTAAATTCGAGGAGGGGGCAGAGGCCTGTTATACGCGCGGCCAGATCCACGGGACGATGCATCTTTCCATAGGGCAGGAGGCGAGCGCCGTCGGCGCCTGCATGGGGTTGAGCGATGCGGACAAGATCACCTCCACTCATCGCGGGCATGGACATTGCATCGCCAAGGGCGCGGATGTGGCCCGGATGTTTGCGGAATTCTTCGGCAAGGAAACGGGGTATTGCAAGGGGCGCGGCGGCTCCATGCATATTGCGGATGTGGCGAAAGGAAACCTTGGGGCCAACGGGATTGTGGGGGGCGGGTTGCCCATTGCTGTAGGCGCTGCCCTCGCTGCCAAGCGGCTTTGTACCGGCGCTGTGACGATGTGCTTTTTTGGGGATGGGGCGAACAACGAAGGCGCATTTCACGAGGCGCTGAACATGGCCTCTGTCTGGGCGCTGCCGGTGGTTTTCGTGTGTGAGAACAACAGGTACGGCATGTCCAACGCGGTGGAAAAATCTACTGCTGTGGCTTCCATCGCGGATCGGGCCCCCGCTTATTCCATGCCCGGGACAAGTGTGGATGGCAATGATTTCTCGGCGGTGGCCGAGGCTGTGGAGGCCGCCGTTTCCAGCGCCCGCGCGGGCGAAGGCCCTTCGCTTGTGGAACTGGTGACATATCGGTGGCGTGGGCACTCCAAATCGGACAGGAACCGCTACCGCAGCAAGGAAGAGATTGCGGAGTGGATGGCGAAGGATCCTCTCGCGGGGATGTCTGCGATGCTGCTGGAGCACGGCATTCTCTCAGAGGGTGACATGGCGGAAATTTCGGCATCCGTGGAGCGTGAGATCGAGGATGCGATTGAATATGCGCGGCACAGCGCGGGGCCAGAGCAAGCCGAGATTACCCGCTATGTGTATACGGATCTCGCCTCTTGAACGTGCAGGCAGACGCCGTGCGCACGCTTTCCTATGCGGAGGCTTTGCGGGAGGCGATGGATATAGCCCTTGGCGCTGATCAGCGCGTTGTTCTGATCGGCGAGGATATCGGCATCTATGGCGGTGCGTTTCAGGTAACGGGCGATCTGGTGGAGAAATACGGCGAAGACCGTGTGATGGATATGCCGATCTCGGAGCTTGGAGGTGCGGGGGTTGCGGTGGGGGCTGCGATGACCGGGTTGCGACCGATCTTTGAATTCCAGTTTTCCGATTTTGCGACGCTGGCGATGGAGCAGATCGTTAATCAGGCGGCGAAGGTGCGCTACATGCTGGGGGGTGCCGTTTCCGTGCCATTGGTGATGCGGTTCCCCGCAGGCTCCGGCACTGGTGCGGCGGCTCAGCACAGCCAGAGCCTTGAGGCTTGGTTTGGCCATGTTCCGGGCCTGAAGGTGGTGCAGCCCGCAACGCCGGAGGATGCGAAGGGGTTGCTTCTGGCGGCTTTGGAAGACCCTGATCCTGTGATGATCTTTGAGCACAAGCTGCTTTACAAGACACGCGGGCCGGTGCCGGAGGGGGCTTATCTTACGCCTATCGGCAAGGCGTCCCTGCGAAGGGAGGGGCGGGATCTGACAATTGTTGCCACAGCGATCATGGTGCAGAAGGCGCTGGAGGCGGCGGAGGTTTTGGCGGGGGAGGGCGTGGATGCGGAAGTGATTGATCTTCGTACGATCCGCCCGATTGATCGTGAGACGGTGCTGGAAAGCGTGCGCAAGACAGGGCGATTGCTTTGCGTTTACGAGGCCGTCAAAACGCTGGGCATCGGCGCGGAGATAAGCGCGATGGTGGCCGAAAGCGATGCGTTTGATTTTCTGGATGCACCGATTGTGCGGCTTGGCGGGGCGGAGTGCCCTATCCCCTATAATCCGGATCTTGAGCGGGCGGCAGTGCCGCAGGTGGCCGATATAATTGCAGGGGCCACGGATCTCGCGCAGGGCCGCACCTGATATGCCTGTAGAGGTGATCCTGCCCAAGGTGGATATGGATATGACGGTTGGCACGATCGCCGCCTGGCATGCCGCAGATGGTGATCGCGTGGAGAAGGATGCGCCGTTATTCGATATAGAAACCGACAAGGCGGCGATGGAGGTGGAAAGCCCGGCCAGCGGCTTTCTGCACCACATCTGCGCTGAAATTGGTGCGGAGGTAACCATCGGTACGCCTGTAGCCTGGATTTATGCGGAGGGGGAAACGGTTGGGGAGGCGCCGCTGGTGTTTGTGAAGAGGCCGGTTTTCGAAGAGGTGCCGCGCGATCGGGATGAGCCGGCTGCACAGCGCGAAGATGCGCCCACCCTGACCGATAAAACGCGCGCGACACCTGCAGCGCGCAGGCTGGCGGCATCCGAAGGGCTGGATATTGCGGAGGTTGCTGGCTGCGGGCCCCGGGGCCGGGTTCAGGCTGCCGATGTGGAGAGAATGCTGAAAGGGCCGGAGCCGGATCGGAGTTGGCAGAGCGCGCGCGGGCCGCTGAACGTGCTGTACAGTGGTGGTGGTGACGGTTTGCCTATCGTGATGATACATGGATTTGGTGCGGATGGGGGCGGATGGAAGGCGCTGGAGGAGGCGCTGCCGCCCGGGCATCCCCTCTTCAAGATCGAGCTTTCTGCACACGGGCGCTCCCCCCTCAGCCGGATCGACGGTTTTCGCGATCTGGCAGCAGCGGTGCGGGAGGCGTTTGATGCTTTGCAGTTGGATTGCGTGCATCTGATCGGGCATTCCCTTGGCGGCGCGTTGGCGCTGGCACTTTCAGCCACGCGGGCGCGGAAGATTGACGGGCTGACACTGATTGCGCCCGCGGGGCTTGGCCCCGAGATCAACGGAGACGCTCTTTTCGGCCTAGCCCGCGCTACAAAGGTGGAGAGTCTGCGCCCATGGATGCAGCAGCTTGTGGCTGATCCCGGCGTGATAACGGAGCGCTTTGCGAAGGCTGCGATGCAGTCCAGGCGGGACGCTAATCTGAGGGCCGCTCAGCACCATATGGCGGAAGCGCTTTTCCCCGATGGTGTGCAGGCGTTTGACATGACGGTGGCGCTGAAGGAGCTTGACTGCCCGGCGCGGATTGTGTGGGGCCGGAGGGACAGGATGATACCGTGGCGGCACGCTTTACAGGCGCCTGGAACGGTTGCGCTGCATCTTCTGGAAGATGTGGGGCATTTGCCGCATTTGGAGCGCCCAGAACTTTTGGCTGGCCTGATGAGGGATTTGCGGTGATATACAGCGCATTGGATTGAGATAAAACGGTGGGCGGTTTGGCCAATCTGAAATCTGCGACGCGTGAGCCGAATGCGAAAGTTGCCTCTGGCGATCCGCAGCGCGCGCTGCGCATCCGGGCCGCGTGGATCTACTATGTGGAAGAGCGGACGCAGCAGGAGGTGGCCGAGGCGCTGGGCATAAACCGTGTGGCGGTAACGCGGCTGCTTTCGGAGGCGCGAAAGAGGGGTGAGGTTTCCATCCGCGTACATTCTGATCTCGCAGAGATCATCCGGGTGGAGCGCGAGCTAGAGCAGGCTTTCGGGTTGAAGCGGGCCATTGTTGCCCCACTTTCGGACCCTTCCAAAGACCCGACCAAGACGATTGCTGCTGCCGCAGGGCGCTACATCAACCAGACCATCACGCACAACATGACAGTGGGCGTCGGCTGGGGGCGCACTTTGCATGCGACGCTGGCGCATCTGGAAAACCGGCCCCTGAAAAACGTGCGGGTCGTCTCTTTACTGGGTGGGATTTCGGAGGCCAAGCGCTTCAACCCGGCGGAATTTGCCTGGCAGTTCGCGGAGCTTTTTGATGCCGAGGGCTTTCTCGTGCCCGCGCCCGCTCTGGTGGACAGCAACCAGACCAAGATCTCGCTGCTGGAACATTGCGGGCTGGATCAGGTTTTCCAGATGGCCGAAGCGAGTGATATTGCACTGCTGAGTTGCGGCGGTGTGACAAGCCTGACCACATCCTACCGGCTCGGCCATGTTTCCGAGGCGGAGCGTCAATCGTTGATCGCGGCCGGGGCCGTGGGGGATGTGCTTTACAATTTCATCAACGAGGCGGGCGCGGTGGTTGATCATTCCGTCAATTCACGGTGCATTTCCGTTAGTCTGGAGCGCTTGCAGCGCATCAAGGAGCGGGTGTTGATCTCTGGCGGAGCGGAGAAAATTGCCATTATGCTGGCGGCGATCAGAACGCTGCAGCCCACCACGATTGTGACCGATGAAGCAACTGCAGGCCGCCTGCTGGAGAGTGCGCCGCGTTAGAATAGGAAGGCGTCGGCTTCAGACATCGGACGTGGTTGCATCCAGCACCTGCCATTCCCAGCGCAACACACCTTCGAGCGCTGGCAGTGCGGGAAAGCGGAAAACGGTGCGAAACCTGCGCGTCTGCTCGGGCGGGATAGCCACCCGGGCGATGCCCTTCTCATCGGAGATGACCAGACATTCGGTGAGCTCGCTTTCCGCTTCGGGGCAATCAAAGAGCCGGACCTCGACGTCGAAATCTCTGAGATTGTAGGCGGTGGAGAGGTTTTGTACCCGGCCGGAGAGCACGGTATATCCACCTTCCTCCGTCAGCGTTACATTCATCAGGTTCACGTCTTCTGCCGTGATCTTGTTCGCCTGCTGCTCCACAAGCCCTCCGCCCAGAATGAAGTAGGTACTGACCGCGCCACCAAAGACGACCAGCACAATCACTGCGACGGCCCGAAGCTGGGGATAAAGGAATGCGACGGTAATGCTGCCGACGATGATCAGAAAGAGTGCTGCAATGGGCATGGGTTACCTGTGATTTGCTTGAAGAGGATGTATGGCATGGGAGGCCGTGTTTCAAACGCCGATGTCCGGGAATTTCAGATCTCTGCCAGCCGGGGCCGTGCTGTGGCCTCTGCCCGGGCCTTTCCTTCGATGAAAACGGAGCGGCCTTCGACCGTTGCGCGCGTCTCCGAAAACTGTGTGGTGATCTCGGGCTCTGCCGCTCCAGCGACGATTGCGGCGTTGCGGGCTTCGGCTTCGGCAAGGCTGCACGCTGCACTGATGGCTGTGGCGAGATCTGATTTTACTGCGATGCTTTCTCCTTCATGCACGGCAAAGCCGCCTTCCGGATGTGCCGAGACAAGAATTTCGCGGGCAACGGCGATCCGCCCGGCGACAGCGCCGATGGCGTTCGCCACACCCGCCTCTACGGGGATGATTGCGGGTGTACCCAGTTTTTCGGCGATGCCCGGATAGTATGTGGAAGCTGCGGCGCCAAGGCCTATCAGAGGATGGGCAAGGGCGACGCTTATATTGGTTGCGCGCGGGGCATGGCTCAGGCCCGCCCGGATAATGGGATCGGTTGCGGCAGCGGCTGGCAGCCCGTCTGCCCGAAGGGTGACGTTGAGGATGGCATTGGCCGATGCCTCTTGAAGGGCAGCGATTATGCGGTGCGCAAGCGCCTCCGGGCTTGCTGCGACCGGTTGGCCACGCCCGTCTTTCTGGCGGGCCATCAGCATGGCGCCGACCTTGGCTGCCTGCGTGTTCCAGCCAGACTGGAGGCCGATGATATGTGCCGCATCGCTGGGTGTAAGCGCTGCGATGCGGATAAGGCCGCGTGCGGAGAGCTTGGCGAGATGGGCGCGATCCGTGCGGGCTTGAAGGAGGGTGGCGAGCGCCACGGGTTCTGCTCCGAGGCGGCTCAGAAGAGTTTTGGCGGCGGGCTCCAGGCCTGCGCTGCGAAGCCCTGCATCTGCGCTGGCCAGCGCGAACTGGCCGTCAAGCTCCTGCGCAAGAGGATGATTTGCCTGAGCCTCAAGCGCCGGAAGGATACCCGGGTGTTCCTCGGCAAGGAGAGAAAGGGGGAGGGCGCGATCGGGCCCGAGGGTGAGCCCGGCATCAAGGCCGGGAGAGAGGCGCACACGGCTATCGCCGCCAAGGCCCGTAGCCGTCATCTCGACCGCGTCCACCATTGTGGTATGCGGCCCGATGCGCGCGCCTTCCGGGCTGAGGCGCGGGCGGCCTTCATGAAGGATCGCGATATCGGTTGTTGTACCTCCGATATCGGCCACCACGGCATCTTCTGCGCCGGTAAGCGTGGCGGCCCCCACAAGGCTGGCGGCTGGGCCGGAAAGGATCGTCTCTATCGGGCGCTGGCGGGCAAAGGCGGCTGACACAAGCGCGCCGTCTCCCCGGACGAGCATGAGGGACGCTGTTATGCCTCTTTCGCTGAGCGTTGTTTCCGTGGCAGCGATCAGAGCGCTGATCAGGCCGATCAGGCGTGCGTTGAGCACCGTGGTAACCGCGCGCTTTGGGCCGCCCAGCTTGGCGGACAGCTCATGCCCGCAGGTAACGGGCAAGCCTGTGGCCTCCTGCACGATCTTGCGCGCCTCCACCTCATGGGCCGTGTTGCGGCTGGCGAAGGCCGAGACAATCGCGATACCCTCCACCGTTTGGGCATTGGACAGTGCTGCTTGGCGCAGCGCTTCGGTATCAAGTGGTGCTGCAGGTTGGCCTGATGATGTGTGCCCACCCCGGATATGGATGCAAGGATCACCGGCGAGTGCCTGTTGTAGGCCACCCCGCGCGGCGTCTGCTGTATCAAAGCCAATGAAGATGAGGGCCGTGCGCCCGCCATGGCCTTCGACAAGAGCATTCGTCGCGAGCGTTGTGGAGAGAGAAACGAGGGCGATGGTGGCGGGATCCACACCGCTTTTCGCAAGGACGGCATCTATCGCGCCGGCGATACCAAGGGCCAGGTTGCCGTGGGTGGTGAGGGCCTTGGCGCTGTGGCGCACAGGATTCTCGTGGCCCTCTTCAAAAAGCACGGCATCGGTATAGGTGCCGCCGGTATCAAGGCCGAGGAGGAGGGGCATGGGCGCGTTCTCTGCGTTGGTCTTGGCTGTGGGGTAGCGCAAGCGGATCAGAAGCGAAAGCCGCTTGGGTAGCTGTGAAGCCCGTCATAATCCGCCTTGCCGAGAGGCAGGCCCGATTGGCGGAGCGTGGCGTAGCCCATGGTGAGGTGGAAGAAGAAGTTTGGAAGCGCATAGAGGGAGAGAAATTCCGCGGCGCTTTGGGTAAGATCGGCCATTCCGGCGCGGTGTGTGATTATGCGCTGAGCTGCGCCGTTGAAGTGTTGAGGTTCCAGCGCGGCCAGCAGGGCGGAGGCTTCTTTCCCCCGGCGAAGGAGGGCACTGCTGTCCGCGGCTTCGTTGGAAAGCTCTGGCACATCCCGGCCAATGAGGGGAAAGGTGGCCCGGAGCGTGAAGCCCTGCGCCGTCTCAAGATGCTCTCCTGCCGTGAAGGTATCGGGTGCGATGCGCTCTGAAAGGGCTGCGCTGCCTTCGGGGCAGCGTGACACGATCACCCCGATGCGAGAGAGGTAGTGCAGGAACACCGGCACACTTGCCCTGAACAGCCCTTCATCCGTCATGAATTGCCTAGCCGGAGCTACGCAGAGAGCGGAGGAAAAGCCCGATCCCGCCGACGAGAAGCACGACGATGACGAGGAGATCAAACGCGCTCATCGTCACGAGTTGGAGGTTGAGGTTGGCAATTACGCCGAAGATGAGCGCAATAAGGGAGCCAATGGCGAGGAGCCAGCCGATGAAATTGCGGGAATTGTAGAAGATCATCCCGATGCCGAACATGAAGGGAATGAGGACCATGCCGCTGGTGACCGCAAACCCGCCGAAGGAAAAAGCGACCGTTCCGAAGCCGAAGCTCGGGCGGACGATGATGCCGCGCAGAAGCAGGTAGCCGCCGCCGCACATCATGATCAGGCCCAGAAGAAAGCTGCCTGTCCCGCCCTCGGTGCCGCCTGCGCCGCGTCCTGCCATGTGTCTCTCCGCTCTTTTGCCTGATCTATGCCTATCCGTCTGAGCAGACGAATTCCAGATATATGACGTTGCGATTTTGGAGAAACGCAAGCCGCTTCTTTGCTGGCCAAGCGCAGGATCAAGCGGGTGGGGTTTCTGGGTAAAGCAGTGAAATCTACCGCTGGCGCTCCGGGTGTTGTCCCCAAAGGTCGGGGCCGACGCTCGACCTTGCTTTGTGGTGAGAATGCGTTTCAGATCGGCGTGGGCCGCGATGAACGATCCGCCAATGCATCAAAATCGCCTTGAGCAAGGCGACCGTACCATCGCCAGGACGCGGTACGCGTATGCTCTGCGCATCCAGAATTTGTCTTGTCGGTGAGTATGACTGCTCGATCGTCCGGAAGTTCCTTGGTTTCTCGGACGCCGGGTACCGCATGCTTCGTATTCCTAAGCGTCTGCCATGTCCCTTTTGAGCAAGCGTTTGGTCAACCACGCATTTATTTATCGCTGAAGTCTTTGAGGTCAGCCCCCATATTTCCGGCAATCAAGCCTTGGGTGCTTTGGTCGCGTCAAGCGGGAATGCGCTTTGTTTGTTAAGCGCGGCCGTGTCCTGAGGAACCTTTGAGAGGGAGTTTCAAACGTATCTGTCATTAAAATTACAGAGTGGGGCTTGCTGGCGAATTAGTGAATGCATGTGAATAAACTGATTGGAGACGGCAATGATTATAAACCACAGCGATCAGAAAAGTGCGCGGCATCATGCCGATACTTTTTTTGGCGGGAGTTCGTTTGAGGCCGCAGATGTACCCTGGGTGAAAGTGGGCGGGCTTTATATGTCTGTCTGCATCACGGGGGAGAACTCCTGGGGGCCGATTGCACGGGATTTGAGCGGTGCTGGCAAGAAAGTCTGGGTGTTTACGGGCCGACACGGTGAGGCAAGCGGTAACCCTGTGGGCAAGGATGGTACGTTTCTGGCCAAGAAGATCTACGATATCGAGCATTTGCATGAAGATGAGAAGATCGTTGATGGCTTAAAGGGGGCAGGCATCAACGTAGAGCTCCTTGATCTCTACAAAGAGAATGACAAGCGGACGACGCAGAACCTGCAGGCGCTGATCAGCGGCAAGCTGAGTGGCGGTGATGTGGTGGTTCTGGCTTGGTGCTTCTCGCTCTTTGCGATGAATGAGTATGACAAGGGCCTGAAAAACAGGGGTGTGGTGCATACAGCGATAGCGAATATGAACTACGACACCTCGATTACATCCATCGTCACGAACAAGTATTCCTGGGTGCCCAAGCCCTGGTGATTTTGGCAGAACCCTTTTCCGGTGTGGCGCGATTTTGCATCACCGGTGATCCTGCGTGTCAGAATAGTGTTTTCACACATTGAAAAGCATTTCTTCTATATAGCTTCTGTGCTATATAAATTCACATGCGTGATCTGAACACGGTTTTCTCAGCTTTGGCCGACCCGACGCGGCGGGCGGTTTTGGCTCAGCTTGCTTCCGGCGAGGCAAGCGTGATGGAGTTGGCGGCTTCTCATAAAATGAGCCAGCCCTCGTTTTCCCGGCATATCCACGTGCTGGAGGAAGCGGGGCTGATCCTGCGGCGCGTGGAGGGAACAAGGCGGCCTTGCAGGTTGGCACCTAACGGGCTCGCCGCGCTGGAGCAGTGGATGGCTCTGATGCGCCGGGCGCTGGAGGCCAATTACGGGCGGCTGGACGGGGTACTTGCGGCAATGGGCGCGGAAGCGAAGGGGAACGATAATGACCAGGATGACACTTGAAACTGAAGGCGAGGCGCATGTGGTTGTGAGGCGGCGGTTTGCTGCACCACCTGAAGCTGTGTTTCGGGCGCATACCGAGCCTGACTTGCTGCGACAATGGATGCTGGGACCGGAAGGATGGAACATGACCGAGTGCATCTCTGACGCGCGGCCGGGTGGACGAATGGCCTTTGGCTGGGAAGATGGCGCCGGTTCAAGTTTTCGTTTGACAGGGGAATATGAGATTGTCGAGCTGGGGCGGAGGATTGTGCATGTGGAGCGGATGCATATGCCGGACCCGACACCGGACAACCATATAGAGACGTTGTTCGAGCGCGATGGATCCGGAACCCTGATGACGCTGCGGATGACCTTGCCGGATGCGGCTACGCGGGCCGCGATGCTGGAGAGCGGGATGGCCGACGGGATGGAAGCGAGTTATGCGCGGCTTGACGGGCTGAGCGTGTAGCCCACCGCCGCGCAACGCTCCGCCGGCGGTTCCCGCCCACCCACCCCACCGCCGACCAAGCGTTGCGCGACGGAGGGGTGGATGAAGGGTTGCATGTTTCCCGGAATGGGAGAGAGTGTGCCTATCTGCCCTGAGCCGAGAGGTGCGCGTGTGTCTGACCCATCTAAGACGAGAACGCTTTTGCTGACAGGGGCGAGCCGCGGGATTGGGCATGCGACTGTGCGGAAGTTTGCCGCCGAGGGGTGGCGTGTGATCAGCTGCTCTCGACAGGCCTTTTCAGATGAGTGCCCCTGGCCGGGAGGGGAGCGGAACCACATTCAGGTGGATCTCGGCGATCCGAACCAGACGATGGGGGCGATTGACGAGATCAAGGCCCGGCTGGACGGTGGGCGGCTGGATGCTCTGGTGAACAATGCAGGTATTTCGCCGAAAGGCGATGGTGGGGCGCGGCTCTCCACCCTCGATACGGATTTGCGTGTATGGGGGCAGGTATTCCATGTGAACTTCTTTGCCTCTGTCGTGTTGGCACGGGGGCTGCGGCGGGAGCTTTCCGCGGCAAAGGGCGCCGTGGTGAACGTAACGTCGATTGCGGGTTCGCGCGTGCATCCCTTTGCGGGTGCTGCCTATGCGACATCGAAGGCGGCACTGGCCGCTTTGACCCGGGAAATGGCCCATGATTTCGGGCCTTTGGGCGTGCGCGTGAATGCGATAGCGCCGGGCGAAGTGGAGACGAGTATTCTGAGCGAAGGGACGGACAAGATCGTGGCGGGGCTGCCGATGCGCAGGCTGGGGCAGCCGGAAGAGGTGGCGAGCGCGATCTACTTCCTCTGTTCGGATCAGAGTTCCTACGTGTCCGGGACGGAGATCGAGGTGAACGGAGCACAGCACGTTTGAACGCCAGCTGGGCTGGCACCTTGGTCTCCAGGACAGGCGCAGCTGTCGGTCTCAAAGATGGCAGCCGGGCCTTAGTGCGGCACCGGCATCTCTTTCATCACCTCCGCACTCGGGTGTGAGTTTTGCACCGTGAGACGGGAGCCCTCTTCGAAGCGTGTGATTCGAGCCCAGGCAATTTTCAGGCTTTCAGTCCCGCGATTGAGGGCTCAGAGTGTAAGCGCGCCGGACATCAAGACAACGCCCTGGCCGCCGACCCGGACACCTGTAATGGCTTCGCGGGGGCCGAGAATTTCTATCTCTGCTTGTCCGGGGCGGCCTATTCCGTGGCCTTGGTCGGCTTTGTATTTCGGGTTTTCGATAAGGCCCTCATGCCAGAGATATGCGGCCATGCAGCCGTTTGCGGCACCGGTGAATGGATCTTCTGCGGGCATGGGCGGGGCGAGGAGGAGGCGGGAGTATATATCGCCGGTGCCAGCGCCTTCGAGTACGGTCAGGAAGGGCTCCATCAGGCCGCCCTGTGGGCCTTGGCGTCCGCGCCATGCTTCGAGGAGCGACACGTTGAGTTTTGCTCCTTCAAGAGCCTCACGTGATTTGAGAACCGTACAGCAGAAGGGCGTTCCGGTAGAGACGATGCGGGGGATCCCGAGGATATCGGACTGCTGGAGGCCGTAGATTGCGGCGATCTCTGCCGGATCTTCCGGGGCGCCGATGGTTGGGGCTGCCTGGGTCATCGTAATGGTGGTACCGGTGAGCTCGATTGGCAGGATGCCAGCGCCAACTTCGAGAGTGAAGGTGGCGTGGCCGTTCCGGAGCGGGACGAGGCCCCGGTGGAGGAGGGATGCAACGGTTGCGATGGTCGGGTGGCCTGCCATCGGGATCTCGCGGGTGGCGAGGTAATAGCGGGCGCCGAAATCGGCAACCTCGGACGGTACGATATAGGCGCATTCGGAGAGGCTGGTTTCCTGCACGAGGGCGAGGCGCTGTTCTGTGCTGATGTCCTCCGCCTCATGGACAACCACGCAGCCATTGCCGCCGAAAGGCGTGGTGGTGAAGGCGTCTATCCAGTCAAATTGGTATTGCGGCATGGTGGGCTCCTTTTGAAGAAGTTTCGGCGCGGTTGGACCGGGGAGCAAGTAGGGGCGCGATGATGTTTCTTGATATGAGATATCTTGTGGTGTGCGCCCCGCAGCACGCCCTTCGAAGGGCGGTTCCCACCCACCCACCCCACCGCCCCCCGAAGGCCGTGCTGCGAGGCGGGTTGTGCGAGCAGGGGAAGTGTGGCGAGATTGGCCCGTGCTTTAGAACGGGGGAGACAGGCATGCCGGAGTTTCATATGATTGCGGGTGGTCCGCGCCCAGTGGCACCTTTCAGCCACGCGGTTGAGGCTGATGGCTGGGTGATGCTGACCGGACAGATGCCGACCGATCCGGACGCCCCCGATGCGCCTTTGCCGGAGGGGATCGCAGCGCAGACGCGGCAGGTGATGGACAACCTTGCATTGATCCTTGCAGGCTTGGATCTCGATCTTTCGAATGTGGTGCAGTGCCGGTGTTATCTGACTGAATTTGAACAGGATTATGAGGCGTTTAACACGGCTTATCAGAGCTACTTTCCGGTGGCGCGGCGCCCTGCGCGCACGACGATTGGCGTGACGGCACTGGCAGTGGGCGCGCTGGTGGAGATCGACATGGTTGCGCGAAGGCCCTGACCTTCGTTTTTCGGGATTTTCGAGCCGCAAAAACAGGTGCTTAGCTTGTAAAGGCAGCGGTTGGAAATTAGTTAATATGAAATCGGTTGACACCTTATCGGGGGACCATCCCTTGGACATGATCCTTTCGCTTGCGGCAACGAACCTGCTGTCGCCCATTATCCTTTGCTTTGTGCTGGGCGTAGTGGCGGCGCTGGCGCGATCCGATCTCAGCTTTCCCGAGGCTGTGGCGAAAGGTATGTCACTTTATCTGCTGTTCGCCATCGGTTTCAAGGGCGGGGCGAGCATTGCCGATCATGGGGTGGATGCGCGGCTTCTGGCGTCGCTGCTCGCGGGTGTTGTGCTTTCCGCCGGGTTGCCTTTTGTGGCCTTCGGATTGTTGAGGGTTGTTACCAAGCTTTCGGTGCTGGATGCGGCGGCAGTGGCAGCGCATTACGGCTCGATATCGATCGTTACGTTTGTGGCGGCGACCTCGATCCTGCAGGCGCAGGGGATTGCCTCGGAGGGATATATGGTGGCGGTGGCGGCTGCTATGGAGGCGCCCGCGATTGTTTCGGCACTCTGGCTCCTTTCGCGTACCGGATCTGATGCGCGCAGCATGGATAGCGCGTTGATGCGGGAGATTTTGCTGAACGGTTCGATTGTGCTTCTTGTCGGGTCCTTCGCGATTGGCTGGATCACCGGGAACGATGGCCTGCGTGAGATCGCGCCTTTCATTACCGCGCCGTTCAAGGGTGTGCTTTGCCTCTTTCTTCTCGATATGGGGCTGGTGGCTGGTCGGGGGCTTATGCGGGCAAAGGGTGTCATTTCCGGCCGCGTGGTCCTGTTCGGATTGATGATGCCGCTGATTGGCGCGAGTGCAGGATTGTTGGCGGCGTCTCTGCTGGGGCTTTCGCTCGGTGGTACGGTGCTCTTGATGACGCTGTCCGCCTCCGCCTCTTACATCGCTGTGCCGGCTGCCATGCGCGTTGCCCTGCCGGAGGCGAACCCGGCGGTTTACCTCACGCTTTCGCTCGGGATCACCTTCCCGTTCAACCTTGTTCTTGGCATCCCGCTTTACGTGGCGGTGGCCAGCGCCGTGATGGGAGGATGACATGAAGATGCATGACGCCAAGCGGATCGAGATTATCATTGAGGCCATCATGGAGAGGCGGCTGACTGATATACTGATCGCCGCTGGTGTAACGGGCTTCAGTGTGTTGCCGGTAAAAGGCGGTTCCGGCCGGACGGGGCAGTGGAGCCGGGCGGGGCAGATCAGCCGGGCCGAGGGGATGGTGGCCGTGGTGTGCCTGATAAAACCGGAGCGGCTGGATATTCTGCTGGAAGCGATATTCCCGGTGCTGGATCGGCATATTGGAGTGGTCAACATCACCGATGCCAAGGTGCTGCGGGTGGAGATGTTCTGACGCCTGCCCTTTACTTTTTGCGCCGCGCAGGCTTTTTGCCTGAGTAAGGGTAGGCAAGAAGGCAGCGTTTTGACAGAAAGTGTGAGTGTGCGGGCCGCGCCCGAGGGCTGGCGGCTCTGGCTGCTTGAATTCTGGTGGTTTGGGCTGCGCCAGGCCTGGGCCTGCCTCTTTGGCGGGATCATGCTGGCGCTGATTGTGGCGACGCATCTTGTCTGGCCCGATGATGCCGCGATGCATCGTTATGATTTCCTGTTTCTGGCAGCTTTGGGCATTCAGGCTGGGCTGCTCGCCACCGGGCTGGAAAGCTGGGAAGAGGCGCGGGTGATCCTGCTCTTCCACATCGTCGGTACGGCGATGGAGGTGTTCAAGACCGCAGCTGGCAGCTGGATCTACCCGGAGGAGGCGATTTTTCATATTGGCGCAGTGCCGCTTTTCTCGGGCTTCATGTATTCGGCAGTGGGGTCCTACCTCGCTCGCGTTTGGCGGTTGTTTGACTTTCGGTTCACACGGTATCCGCCTTTCTGGGCAACGGTGGTGGTGAGTGTGCTGGCCTATATCAACTTCTTTTCGCATCACTACATATGGGATTTTCGGTATGTTCTGATTGCAGCGACGCTCATGCTCTACGGCCCATGTTGGGTGCATTACACGCCAAAGAGGATGCGGTTGCGGATGCCTTTGGCGTTCGGATTTTTGCTGGTGGCACTGTTCATCTGGTTTGCGGAAAACATCGGGACATTTGCGGGGGCGTGGATCTATCCGAACCAGAAGGAGGGGTGGAGTTTGGTCAGTATCTCCAAGCTCGGCTCTTGGTATCTTCTGATGATCCTGAGCTTTGTGATGGTAAGTGCCGTGGCCAAGCCCGAAAGAGAGGCTTGACGGAGCCCGAGAAGCGACCACCCTTGGTGCCATGAAATTTCTCGATAGTATCCATAGCTATCCCTTGCCCTTTCAGGAGGCACCTGCCGCCGAAATGCGTGCGCGCTATCGGGATAGCGGCGTGTTTGCGGAGCTTGCAGCGGGAGTGGCTGGGTGTAGCCCCTACCTTGGCAATTTGCTCACGCGGGAAGAGGAATGGCTGCGAGAGGGGTTTGCGCTTTCGCCGGATGAAGGATTTGCTCGCTGCTTTGAGGGTGAGGAGGGTGTCGCCTTGCCTGCGACCCTGCGCCGGAGCAAGGGGCGGGCAGCGCTTTGGGCCGGATTGGCGGATCTGGGCGGCATGTGGCCGCTGGAGGCTGTGACCGGGGCTTTGACCTCTCTTGCCGATTGGTCCGTGGGGGCTGCCATGGCCGAGCTTGTGGCGCAGGAGCGCGCACGGAGGAAACTGCCGGAGTGTGAAGCACCTTGTGGTGGGCTCTTTGCCCTGTCTATGGGCAAGATGGGCGCGGGAGAGTTGAACTATTCTTCCGATATTGATCTCATTCTTCTCTTCGATGAGGCGCTTTATCCGGCGGAGGATTATTCCTCTGTGCGTTCGGCATTTATCCGGGTGGGCCAGAAGCTGGTGCGCATACTCTCAGACGTGACGGAGGGGGGGTATGTGTTCCGCACCGATCTGCGGCTGCGTCCCAATCCTTCGGTGACGCCCGTGGTGATCGGGATGGGTGCTGCGGAGCGCTACTATGAGGCCGAGGGGCGCGGGTGGGAGCGTGCGGCGATGATCAAGGCGCGGGTATGTGCCGGGGATATCGACGCGGGGGAGCGTTTTCTGGACGATCTTGTGCCCTTTGTCTGGCGGCGGCATCTGGATTTTGCGGCCATTGAGGATGCGCATGCAATGCGGTTGCGTATTCGCGAACACAAGGGGCTGGCTGGGCGGTTCAGCTTGCCCGGGCACAATGTTAAGCTGGGGCGGGGCGGCATTCGGGAGATCGAGTTTTTTGCGCAGACGCATCAGCTGATCCTGGGTGGGAGGAACCCGGAGCTGCGGTGCCGAGAGACGAAACCCGCTTTGGCGGCTTTGGCTGCGGGTGGCTGGGTGCCGGAGGATCTGGCCGTGGAGCTCGCGGAGGCTTACACCGCGCACCGCGCGCTGGAGCATCGGTTGCAGATGCTGGAAGATGCGCAGACACATTCTTACCCGGAGAGCAGCGAGGCGCGGGTGCGGTTGGCGCGGTTCTGCGGTGCGGCGGATGAGGCGGCTTTCGAGGCAGGTGAGGCGGAGCGCTTTTTGCGGGTGCATGCTGCGATGGAGGGGTTCTTTACGCCGGATGCCGAGGGTGCACCGGACTGGGAGGGTTTTGCGGATCGGGAGACTGCAATGGCACGGGTGGAGAGTTGGCAAAGCCTGCCCGCGCTGCGTTCGGACCGGGCGCGGGGGATCTTCCGGCGGTTGGAGCCCAAAATTGCAGCGCGGCTTTCCACCGCCCAGATGCCGGATGAGGCGCTTGTGCAATTTGATAGGTTTTTGAGAGGTTTGCCCGCGGGTGTTCAAGTGTTTTCTCTCTTTGAAGCCAATTCTGAACTGCTGGATTTGCTGGTTGAGATTTGCGCGGTGGCGCCTCGGCTTGCGGGATATCTCGGGCGGCATGCCGGTGTGCTGGACGCTGTGCTCTCGCCCGATTTCTTTGAGCCTTTGCCCGCTTGCGAAGTGCTGACCGCGCGGCTTTCGCAGGCCCTGGCGAAGGTGGATGATTATGAGCGGGCGCTGGATCATGTGCGCCGATGGGTGCGGGAACGGCATTTTCGGGTGGGTGTGCAGGCTTTGCGCGGGATTGCCACGCAGGATGCTGCCGCGCTCGATTATGCGGATTTGGCGGAGGCTGCCTTGCGTGCGCTGTTGCCCGTGGTGGTTGATGAGTTTGCGCGGCGGTTCGGGCCGCCACCGGGGGCGGGGTTGGCCGTGTTGGCGATGGGTAAGCTTGGCAGCCGGGACATGACGGCGGCTTCCGATCTGGATTTGATCGTGATCTACGACGCGGCGGGTGTGGAGGCCTCGGAAGGGCCGAAATCGCAGGCATCATCTGTTTACTACGCGCGACTGACAAAGGCCTTTCTCTCTGCCTTGACAGTGCCGACGGCGGAGGGCGGGCTGTACGAGGTGGATATGCGGCTTCGCCCATCCGGACGACAGGGGCCGGTGGCGACGGGGCTTTCAAGTTTTGCCACCTATCAGCGCGAGGAGGCCTGGACCTGGGAGCACCTGGCGTTGACGCGGGCACGGGTGGTTGCGGTGAGTGACGCAGACCTTGAGGCCCGCGTGATGGCGGCCGTGACGGATGGACTGGCGGCGGCAAGACCGCGTGACGTGGTCATGGCCGATGTGCGCGATATGCGGGCACGGCTTTTGGAGGCGAAGGGACCCGGCAGCGCCTGGGAGGTGAAGGCAGGACCGGGGCGCTTGCTGGATATGGATCTCTATCTTCAGGCTGGCGCCTTGGTGACCGAATTGCGCGAGGTTGTGGCACCGAGGGAGATGATCGCGGGGCTTGAGGCGTCAGGTTTTCTCAGTGCTGTGGATGCCACTGTGATCTCGGAAGCCTATATGGTGTTTTCCACCGTGCAGCATCTGGCGCGTGTGGCTTTGGACGGGGCGTTGGTGCCCGAAGAACTGGGGGCAGGGTTCGCCGAGGTTTTGTGCAGTGCTTTGGGAGAGAAGGATCTGGCGGCCGTGGAGGCACGGCTGGTATCAGATGCGTGTGCTGTTGCCGCGGTGATTGACGCCGGCGTGGGTGCGTGATGTGTGTTTGGACGGTGGGTTGCACTAACCCTACCACCTGGGGTTAAGCGTGTGGCGCTTCCGATTGTATACCATCCGGACTATATGGCTCCGCTGAAGCCCGGGCACCGTTTTCCGATGTCGAAATACGGATATCTGCGCGAGACCCTGATTGCTGAGGGGCTTTTGCCGGAGGTGGGCGGCTATCTGGCACCGGCGCCTGCACGGTTTGCCGAGATCGCCGCAGTGCATGCGCCTGACTATGTGGACCGTGTGTTCACGCAGACGCGGAGTGCAGCCGAGACGCGGGCCATCGGGTTGCCCGACACGGAGCGGGTGGCACGCCGTGCGCGGCTATCGGCGGCCGGGACGACGCTGGCCGCGCGGTTGGCGCTGGAATACGGGGTTGCGTGCAATGCGGCAGGCGGAAGCCACCATGCGGGGCCCTTGGGCGGGGCTGGGTTTTGCGTGTTCAACGATGTGGCGGTGGCGGCGCGTGCCTTGCTGGATGCAGGGCAGGTGGCGCGCATTCTGATCGTGGATCTTGATGTCCATCAGGGCGACGGTACCGCCCGCATCTTTGCAGAAACGCCTGCCGTTTTCACTTTTTCGGTTCATGCGGAGAGAAATTACCCTGAGGAGAAGGCCGTATCCGACTGGGATATCGGGCTGGCGGATGGCATCGAAGACGGGGAATATCTGGCCGTTTTGCGGGAGGCATTGCCAAAGGTACTGGCGCTGAACCGGCCGGATATCGTGTTCTACAATGGGGGAGTGGACCCTCATGCAGCGGACAGGCTTGGGCGTTTGTGCCTTAGCGACGAAGGGATCTCGGCGCGGGATGCGCTGGTGTTCTCCACCACGCGGGCCGCCGGAATTCCGGTTGTCGGCGTGCTGGGTGGGGGATATGACGCAGATATTGTTGCTCTTGGCGCGCGCCACGCGCGGATGTTTGCGGCGGCGGCGGAATGGATGTGAGGTGATGCGATGAGCGGTGGCGACAATGCCGAAGGGTGATCATCCGCTGGACCCGCGCGGGCTGATCATGGAGGCTTACCGTATCGAGGGGATCAGCGGGCCTGATTGCCGGACTATCTTTTTCGATTGGGCCTTGGGGCTGGATGCTGGTGAAGACCCTAACGCCGCTATCGAGAGCCTTCTCGGACATTATGGGAACGGTGCGCCGAACCATCCGATGACGGATGTGCTCCGCGAGGGGTTGAGCACGTCTGCTCCGAAAAGACGAAGTGGGCGGCGACGGAGTGTGCATCGGGATCAGTAGATCGGTTGTTGTGAGCTTTCCGGCTTCACAAATGATGCGCTGTGCCTGAAACTCCGCCGAGGGAGTGCGTATGCGAACACAGGTGGCAATTATTGGCGGCGGGCCTTCGGGGCTTTTGTTGGGGCAGCTTTTGGCGCGGTGCGGAATTGAGAGCGTGGTGCTGGAGCGCCAGACCAAGGCGTACGTACTCGGCCGGATCAGGGCGGGTGTGCTGGAGCGGGGGCTTGTGGAGCTGCTGCGCGAGGCGGGCTGTGCTGCGCGGCTGGAGCGTGAGGGCTTTGTGCATGATGGCGTGCTTATCGCATATGACAACAAGCAATTCCGCCTCGATTTCAAGGAATTGACTGGGGAGCACGTCACCGTTTATGGGCAAACGGAGGTGACTACTGACCTGTACGCCGCACGGGAGGCTTCTGGTGGGGTGATCCACTACGAGGTGGAGGATGTGGTGATTGAGGGGGCGGAGGGTGATGCTCCGTTTGTCACGTACAGGATCGGCGGAAAGAACCATCGGCTCGATTGCGATTTTGTGGCTGGGTGCGACGGCTTTCATGGGGTGAGCCGGAAGACCATTCCGGAGGCTGTACGTACGGAATACGAGAAAGTGTATCCGTTCGGCTGGCTTGGCATTCTCTCGGAAACGCCGCCTGTAGATCCGGAGTTGATCTATGCCTGCTCGGAACGTGGGTTCGCGCTCTGCTCCATGCGAAATGAGGCGCTGAGCAGGTATTATGTGCAATGTGATGTGGCCGATGATCTGGAGGAGTGGAGCGATCAGGCTTTTTGGGATGAATTGCGGCGGCGGATACCGGCGGCAGCGGCTGATGCGCTGGTCACCGGACCATCGATTGAGAAATCCATAGCGCCGCTGCGGTCCTTCGTGTGTGAGCCGATGCGGTGGGGACGGCTTTTTCTTTGTGGGGATGCGGCGCATATCGTACCGCCGACCGGGGCGAAGGGGCTGAATACAGCGGCTTCTGATGTGCATTACCTCTACACTGGCCTTCGGCAGTTCTACGAGGAGAAGGATGCGGAGGGGCTGGATCAGTATTCGGAGCGGGCGCTGGCACGGGTTTGGAAAGCGGAACGCTTCAGCTGGTGGTTCACCTCAACGATGCATCGCTTTCCGGGGCAGGCGGATTTTGACCTCAAGATGCAGCAGGCGGAACTGGCATTTCTTCGGAGCAGCCGGGATGCGCAGGCGGCTGTTGCGACCAACTATGTGGGGCTGCCTTATTGATGCGGGTTGTGGATTTCGGAGATGTGGCGTTGCATTGGCGCGAGGATGGGGATCCTGCGGGGATGCCGCTTGTCTTTGCCAATTCGCTTGGAACAGATCTGCGTCTCTGGGACGGGGTGGTGACTTTGCTGCCGAAGGGCGTGCGGGTCATCCGCTACGATATGCGTGGACATGGGCTTTCCGCCTGCCCGTCAGCACCCTATGCGATGGGAACCTTGGTGCGGGATGCCGAGCGGCTGCTGGAGCATCTTGGTATTTCGGATTGCGTGTTTATCGGGCTTTCCATCGGCGGAATGGTGGCGCAAAGGCTGGCGGTGAAGCGGCCCGATCTCGTGCGGGCGCTGGTACTTTCCAACACGGCCGTGAAGATGGGCACTGCGGCGATGTGGGAAGAGCGGATTGCGGCCATTCGCTCGGGTGGGATTGCGGCGTTGACCGATGCCATTATGGAGCGCTGGTTTTCGCCCGACTTTCGGGGAAAACCAGAGCTTGGGCTTTGGCGCGCCATGCTGGAACGCACGCCGGTTGAGGGCTATGTGGGCTGTTCGGCTGCGATTGCCGGGACGGACCTGCTGACGCCCACATCCGGGCTGCGGTTGCCGGTGCTTGGGATTGCGGGCAGTGAAGATGGGGCGAGCCCGCCTGATCTGGTTCGTGAGACGGTGGATCTGGTACCCGGGGCTGAATTTGCGCTGATGCGCGGTGCTGGGCATCTGCCGTGCGTGGAGCAGCCCGAGGCCTATGCGGGCCTGCTTTCAGAATTTGTGGCGGGCTTAATGTAGATCGGTGAACCTACACCCCTCTCAAGGGCTGATTTGGCATTCGGGCCTTATTTTCGGCCCAGCAGACTTGGAGCCTGATTAAACCGTTTCCAAATATATCGAAATAGTCAGAACACTGCCAAGCCTTCGGCGCACTTGGGCTTTTATCGAGAGGATGTCTAAGGTTATTTGGAAACGCTTTAGGATGGTGGGCAGATTGCCCACCCTACGGGCTCCACGGGGTTTTGCGCTATTCTGTCAGTGCGTCGAGAATGCGGATCCAGCTGCGGATGCCCTTCTGATAGCTTGAGAGATTGTACTTCTCATTGGGGCTGTGGATGTTGTCGTCATCGAGACCATACCCGATGAGCACGCTATCCGTATCGAGGTAGGTGCGGAAATGGCCGACAATGGGGATTGAGCCGCCTGAGCCGATGAAGACGGCATCGTTTGGCCACTCATCCGAGAGAGCGGCCTGGGCTTTGGCGAATTCGGGTGCTTCGATCGGCATGGTGGTGGCGCCTGCCGTATCCTTGCCGCGGAATTCTACCGAGCAATCGGGAGGCAGGTTGGCCATGACGAAATCCCGGAAGCTTTGCTGGATGTCATCGGCATCCTGCGTTCCGACAAGGCGGAAGCTGACTTTGGCGGAGGCCTTTGACGGCAGCACGGTCTTGAAGCCTGCGCCCGTGTATCCACCCCATATACCGTTGATGTCGCAGGTGGGCCGGGACCATACCTGCTCCAACACACTGCGGCTCTCTTCACCAGCCGGCTTTGAAAGGCTGACATCGCCGAGGAACTTTGCCGCATCGAAGGGCAGCGCATCCCATGAGGCTTTTACATCTGCCGGGAGTTCAGGCACGCCTTCGTAAAAACCGGGGAGCGTGACGCGGCCCTGATCGTCATGGAGGTTGCCGAGAATTTTGGTGAGGACGCGGATCGGGTTGATCGCCGGGCCGCCATACATGCCGGAATGAAGATCTCTGTCGGGCCCGCTGATTGTGAAATCCTCTTGCGCCATACCGCGCAGCATCGTGGTGATCGCAGGCGTTTCAGGATCAAACATGCCGGTATCACAGACAAGTGCGATATCGGCCTTGAGCTCTTCCGCATTCGCCTTGAGGAAGGGGATGAGGGAGGGAGAGCCGGATTCTTCCTCGCCCTCGAAGAGAATCGTGATATTGCCCGGAAGCGTACCGGTTGCGACTTTCCACGCGCGGCAGGCTTCCACGAATGTCATCAACTGGCCTTTATCGTCCGATGCGCCCCGCGCACGAATGACCTTGCCGCCCTCAGTATCCTCCAGCACGGGATCAAAGGGATCACGGTTCCAGAGATCGAGCGGATCTACCGGCTGCACATCGTAATGGCCGTAAAAGAGGATATGGGGCCCGGGTGCCTTATGATGGGCAACAACCATTGGGTGGCCGGGTGTATCGCGACGAGAGGCTTCAAAGCCCAGTTCCGTCAGGTCTCTCACGAGCCAATCGGCAGCCTCCTGGCAGGGCTCTTTGTAAGCAGGGTCGGTGGATATGCTTTGAATGCGCAAGAGATCGAACAGCCGTGTGACGGATGCATCCAGTTGTGCATCAGCCGCGTTGAGGATGGAGATCAATTGCATGGGGGATACCTTTTTACCTTCGCAGTTTTGCCGAGAATGAAGATGCAGGTAGGGGAAGTGAAGGTAGATTTTGTGGTGAAAAGAGAGAAAGCTCACAGTTTTCTTGGAGGATGGCTCTAAGAGAATCAGCCCAGTGGTGCCGTTAGCCGGAGTGCATTTATCTAAAAGTGATCAGATTTTTAGAAATTCAACCCCAGGATGTTTCTAGGCTATCCCTTGTGGATCCAGCCCCCGCCGAGCACGCGCTCGCCCTCCGGCGCGTAAAACACGCAGGCCTGGCCTGGCGCTATTCCTTCTTCGGCTGCAAGAAGCTCCACCTCCGCCGTTGTGGATGAGAGCGGACGGACCGTTGCGGGCCGTGGCGGACGTGTGGAGCGCACTTTTACCTCAACGGACCAGCCGCCTTCAGGGCATGCCTCAAAACCGCCATCTCCCAGCCAGTTAATCTCCTTTACCGGGATTGTGGTGCGGGAGAGTGCCTCTTTCGGTCCGACGATGACCTGGCGCGTGTCCGGATCCAGCTTGACCACGTAGAATGGTTCGCCCCCGCCCACACCAAGCCCTCGGCGCTGGCCGATCGTGTAGTGGATTACGCCCTGATGCTGGCCAAGGACACGGCCATCGAGATGCACGATCTCTCCAGCCTCCGCGGCGCCGGGGCGCAGCTTTTCGATCACTGCGGCATAAGAGCCGTTGGGGACAAAACAGATATCCTGACTGTCCGGTTTGTCCGCGACGACCAGGCCGAACTCACGCGCAAGGGCACGCGTTTCCTCCTTGGATTTCAGATGTCCGAGCGGAAAACGCAGGTAGTCCAGCTGCTCCTGTTGTGTGGAGAAAAGAAAATAGCTCTGATCGCGCTGGGGGTCTGCTGCACGGTGGAGTTCTGCACCCTGGGCACCCATCTTGCGCTGAATGTAATGGCCTGTGGCCATGCAGTCCGCGTCCAGTTCCTTGGCTGTCTCAAGAAGATCGCGAAATTTTACACGTTCGTTGCAGCGGATACATGGAATGGGCGTTGCACCAGCGAGATAGGCATCGGCGAACTCATCGATCACCGCTTCCTGAAAGCGGTTCTCATAATCCAGAACATAGTGGGGGAAGCCCATTTCCTCGGCCACGCGGCGTGCATCATGGATGTCGCGCCCGGCACAGCAGGCACCTTTTTTGGCAAGAGCTGCCCCGTGATCATAGAGCTGAAGTGTGATGCCCACCACATCATAGCCCTCGCGGGCAAGCTGAGCTGCCACCACGGAGCTATCCACGCCACCGGACATCGCAACGAGAACGCGTGTCTCGGCGGGCGATTTCGCAAAGCCGAGACTGTTCCGCCCAGGCTGGAGTGTTGGTGCTGCGTGCATTTGATCTCTCTCGAAGTATGGTGAGATATAATAAAAGTCGAAACAGTCTCAACCCCTTGTTTCACACGGGCTTAACACCTGCTCTCTAAACACGGCTTCGGGTGAACAGAACACAAGGGGTGAGAGATGTACATTCGACGCGAGAAGGGGCCGGTCTTTGTTACAATGCCGGATGGAAAGAAGATGAGCCGAGCGGACCTGCCGGCACCTTCCACAACGCGCTGGGTGGCGCGTCGGAAGGCGGCTGTTGTAAATGCGGTTAATGCCGGTTTGATCCAGGAAGAGGAAGCTTGCGATATGTACGGGCTTTCTGCTGAGGAGCTGCACAGCTGGCGTGTTGCAATGCAGACTCATGGCAGCCGAGCCTTGAAAGCTACCTCTGTTCAAAAGTATAGACAACTTTAACGAGAGTGGTTAATATCTGCGATTAGTAACACCGTGTTAACCATTGGTCCTTAATCATCAGTGCAATCTGCGAGTGTGAGCCGATTTTTGGAGGTTTCTGATGCGTGTACTTTTGGTTGAGGATGATCCAACCACTGCGAAGAGCATTGAGATGATGCTGACAAGCGCCAATCTCAACGTTTATGCAACCGATCTCGGCGAAGAAGGGATCGATCTGGCGCGTATCTATGACTACGATTTGATCCTTTTGGATCTGAACCTTCCTGACATGAACGGCCACGAAGTGCTGCGTCAGTTGCGGATGTCGAAGATCGAGACGCCGATCCTGATCCTCTCCGGAATGGATGATACCGAAAACAAGATAAAGGGATTTGGTTTCGGTGCAGATGACTACATGACGAAGCCCTTCCACAGGGAAGAGTTGATCGCTCGGATCCATGCCATTGTTCGGCGATCAAAGGGTCATGCTCAATCCGTTATCGAGACCGGTCGCTTTAAAGTGAACCTTGATGCGAAGACAGTTGAGGTAGATGGAATGCCCGTGCATTTGACGGGCAAAGAATACCAGATGCTGGAGTTGTTGAGCCTGCGCAAGGGCACGACGCTGACAAAAGAAATGTTTCTCAACCATCTTTATGGTGGAATGGATGAGCCTGAGCTTAAAATAATTGATGTATTTATCTGCAAGCTACGCAAGAAGCTTTCCGAGGCGACTGGTGGCGACAACTACATCGAAACTGTTTGGGGTCGCGGATATGTCCTGCGGGATCCGGTGCAGGAAGAAATGGACGAAGGTGCGAAGCTAGCAGTGGGCGCGTGAGCGTATCCGAAGACGTGTCGCAACAACGAGTGGAATCATGGTAGGCGCTACAGCGATTACTGTGGTTCTTTGAATATGGAGAGCCTTGCCTGAGCTACTCCCCAATTGTTGGACATCATCTGGCGTAAATTAAGTTACATTTTGCACCTGCTGATCAGCTATTTCAATTCTCTGACGGTGGGCCAAGGCTGGTCGCCGCTAGACGATCCTCGCGCAGCTAGGCCTTCACTCGCCGTTTCGGCGTCTTGTCTCTCAGTTACAAGCTTATCTCGTTGTAAAGGCGGTAGGTCCTCTTGGCCTTCATCCATTGCCCGGCAAGCAAATTGGCAAAGCTATTTCTGCCGAGAGGGGGCCAGAACACCCCTCGCCACAAGACGTGAATGCGCCTATATCCACAGCGTGCACGCCTCTCCGCTACTTCCTTAATACGCTTTTTGAGATCGGCCTGCTCATAACCTTGCGGTTGGTCGTGATACGCCGAGCGATGTGCCCGAAGAACACCACGGGCACGTCGGATTCTGACGCCCAAAATCGACCCAAGATCATTGAACAGTTCTCAGCGACGAGCAGGCCTCCGAGCTTTTGTCTGATAACGTCCGCTCGCCTTTGTCCTCGGACCAATGGCAGACAAGGCTCGCCATCGCCTTGTCCAGAGACAGATCAGCCACCAGCCGCTTCAACCTGGCATTCTCCTTATCCAACGTCCTCAAATACTTCATCTCGAACGGCATCAATCCTGCATACTTCCTGCGCCAGTGGTAGAAAGTGGCGTCAGCGATCCCGGCTTTGCGGCAAACTTTGGCGATGCTCGCGCCATCTTCTTCCTGCTTCAGCACAAATGCAATCTGCGCTTCTGTGAACTTGCTTTGCTTCATAGAACTCTTCTTCTCACGCACGCGGGATCATAAACGGAGAATTACAGCTAACTTTGGTCCCGTCTTCAGGCGGCAGGTGAGCTGATAAAAATGCGCCACCCTTGAGCCAACGGTCAGGCCGAGCACATGCTTTTCGGCGATCGCAAGCGATCACCTGTCGGCCGGCGGAACCGGACAATTCAGGATGCCACCGTCAAACGCTTCCACTACGAGACCCACGACCATCTCGTAGACTTCTTGGATGCCTGCAACTATGCGCGGCGATAACAGACGTTGGGCGGCCCTACGCCATACGAACACATTTGCAGATGCGGGACTTCAGAACGGCATAGGTTCATGGTCAATCCAATCCACCAGATGCCTGGACTGAACGCCTAGTCTTTTTAACGAAGTCAAATACTTTCGGCACATCGCCTTACGCTTCGGGAAAATCGTTAGTTCGTTCAAAGCCATTATAGATCACGCATACGCAATAAAGTGGATCACCTAAGGACAGACCCCTTTCAGTCCAAATTCTTTCATGTAATCGCACCATCGAAATGCCGGATGTGAATATCCGCGATGCTTGTTAGATCTGAGAGGCGAAGGTTGACGGCCGTGCGTGCGCCCTCGGCCATCAGATTTTCCCAATGGGTTGCCAGCCACAGGTTTTGCAGGTGTGAAGGGCCATGTTCTTATCGCCGCGGCTGTAGCGCGGCGTGGTGCCCGCATTTGCTGAAATCGCCAAGTTCTCGATGGGACCATGGCCCCAAAGCGTGCCGAGGCGATGGCAGATGGAGTGGTTGCATGCGGCGATTTGGGCGAAATTTTCATTCAAAGTGAAGTGGACCGCGCCGCAATGGCATTTTCCTTCCAATGACATGACGCAGGCCTTCCCTTTGGAGCGATTGCGGATAAAGACGTTGATTGCCGGGCACAATACGATTTGACTGGCAAACAATGTGGGAGGCTTGAGACCTCTCGATGGAGGATCTATGGACAGTCTGCTGCAAGTTTTTCTACCGCTTTCGCTCGCTTTTATCATGTTTTCGTTGGGTTTGGGGCTGAAGGTCGGCGATTTTGTTCGGGTTGTGCGCCAGCCCGTGGGCTTTCTGGCGGGCGTTGTGGCGCAGATGGTTTTGCTGCCCCTGGTCGCATATCTGCTGGTGACTGCGTTCGGTGTGACGGGTGAACTGGCCGTGGGCGTGATGATCCTTTCGGTTTGCCCGGGCGGGGTAACCTCCAACATGATGACGCGACTGGCTGGGGGAAACCTAGCGCTCTCGATCAGCCTTACCGGGATTGTGAGCCTTGCTTCGGTGGTGACCGTTCCTTTGTGGGTCGTGTTCTGGGCGGGGCTCTTTATGGGAGAAGCGGCACCGGAGATTGATATCACCTCCCTCGGGATTGCGATGTTCGCAATCACGGCAGTGCCGGTATTTCTCGGGATGATTTTTCGCAGTCTGGCACCGGCCCTCGTGGCGCGGATCGAACGTGTTGTGAGTGGAATTGCGGCGGTTTTGTTCGTGGTGATCATAGTCGGTGCGCTTGCCTCTTTCTGGGATGTATTCATTGCAAACCTTGTGACGCTGGGCCCGCTTCTGGCGGTGATGGTAGCGATGCTACTGGCAGTGGGCTGGGGGATGGCGATGCTTCTCGGGCTGAAAGTAAGGGATAGGGCGGCGGTTTCCGTGGAGGCTGGTTTGCAGAACGGCACTTTGGGAATTGCCGTGGCCGGGTTGATCGTGGGCGGAAGCGATGCGCTTTCAGCGATGGCCCTGCCTTCGGGCGTTTACGGCATCCTGATGTATGTGATCGGGTTGCCTGCCGTGCTCTGGATGCGAAGGCTGACAAGGGGAGCCTGATGGAGGCTGATATTCTGATCATCGGTGCCGGGCTGGCTGGATTGGTTGCGGCTTGTGGAGCGGCGGACCGGGGCAAGCGGGTACATCTGCTTGATCAGGAGGGTCGCCAGAACCTCGGGGGGCAGGCGTTCTGGTCTCTCGGGGGGCTTTGTATGATTGATACGCCCGAGCAGCGGCGGATGCGGATCCGGGACAGCCATGCCCTGGCAGCGGCAGATTGGGCGGGCTCCGCCCAGTTTGACAGGAACGAGGATCATTGGCCGCGTGCTTGGGCGGCTGCATATCTTGAGTTTGCGAGCGGTGAGATGCGACGCTGGTTGCATGGGTTGGGTATGCGGTGGTTCCCGGTGGTGGGCTGGGCCGAGCGGGGCGGGAGTTTCGGGAGCGGGCACGGCAATTCGGTACCGCGCTTTCATCTGACATGGGGAACCGGCCCGGGAGTGCTTGCGCCGTTTGTGGCGCGGATACGTGAGCATGAGAAGGCAGGGCGGGTGAGCTTCGGATTTCGGCATCGGGTGACGCGACTGAATGTGAGCGAAGGGTTCGTGCGCGGTGTTGCCGGTGATATTCTGGCGGCCGATGATGCGGTGCGCGGAGCCGCGACCAGCCGCGAAGCTGTGGGCGATTTCGAGATCGCGGCAGATCAGGTGATCATCACATCCGGTGGGATTGGCGGAAATTTCGAGATGGTGCGGCGGAACTGGCCGGAAGCGCGGTTGGGGCCGATGCCGCCGGTGGAGGCGCTGGTGAGTGGCGTGCCGCAGCATGTGGACGGGCTGATGCTGGATGTGGCGGCGGAGGCCGGTGTTTCGCTGATCAATACGGACCGGATGTGGCACTACACGGAGGGTGTGCAGAACTGGGATCCGATCTGGCCGCATCATGGCATCCGGATTTTGCCCGGCCCATCTTCGATGTGGTTTGATGCTGAAGGCAAGCGCTTGCCAGTGCCGTGCCTGCCGGGATTTGATACGCTTTCAACGTTGAAGGAAATCTGTAGTCGCGGGCATGATCATTCGTGGTTCGTGCTGACGCAGAAGATCATCGAGAAAGAGTTTGCGCTCTCTGGTTCCGAACAAAACCCGGATTTCACCTCCGGTAAATGGGCAGAGGTGCTGAAATCGCGCCTCGGGAAAGGGGCTACCGAGGCTGTGGAAGCGTTTAAGACGCATGGCGCAGACTTCATCGTGACGGATGATTTCAATGAGTTGGTGAAGGGGATGAATGCGCTTGGAGGGCGGATTGATGGTGCGGCCCTGCGGGCGGAGATTGAAGCGCGGGATCGACAGATCGACAACAGTTTCTCCAAGGATGCGCAGGTGACGGCCATTCACGGCGCAAGGAACTATCTGGGCGACAAGCTGATCCGCACAGCCAAGCCTCACAAAATTCTTGATCCGGCCAACGGGCCGCTGATTGCCGTGAAGCTGCATATCCTGACGCGGAAGTCTTTGGGTGGCATTCACACGGATCTGGACTGTCGCGTGCTCGACAGCGCCGGCGCGCCCATTGCGGGCCTTTATGCGGCCGGTGAGGCGGCCGGTTTTGGTGGCGGCGGTTATCATGGCTACAACGCGTTGGAGGGGACCTTCCTCGGCGGTTGCCTTTTTTCAGGCCGCAAGGCCGGGCGTGCTGTGGAATGAGGCTCTATCTCGATACGGCGGATCAGGCGGCCTGGGGGGAGCTGATGTCGCTGGGCATTTTTCACGGGATCACGACCAATCCGTTGCTGGCCGCAAGGGTGGGGATGACCTACCGCGAGATTGATTGGCGGGCCATGGCTGGCAGGGCGCGGGAACTCGGTGCCAAGGAGTTGCACGCGCAGGTGTTCGGGCCGGTGGAGGCGTTTGCGGATTGGGCCGGGCGTCTCTATGAAGCTGGGGCTGTGGAGGGTATCGAGACCGTTGTGAAAGTGCCTCTGGTTGAGCCGGCTATTCGCATGGTGCCGGAGATCAAGGCACTGCGCGGTAAGGTGCTGATGACCGCATGTTACGATGCAAAGCAGATGCTGGTGGCGCAGGGCCTTGGCGCCGATTACATAGCGCCCTACTACGGGCGCATGGTGGAGGCGGGGATAGACGCGACCGCGCATCTGGTGCGGATGCAGGCGATGTCACAACTGGCGGAGGTTCCCTGCCGGGTGATGGTTGCCTCGCTTCGGTCATCTCAGCAGATTGTTGATCTGGCTTTGGCAGGGTTGGATACGTTCACGATAGCGCCACCTATTGCGCGAGATTTGTTGGACGACCCTCTGACACGGGAAGCCTACGCAGCATTCGAGACAGCTGCCAAGTAGCAGAAGGGCTATCTGCCGATCAGAAAATCGACCGTTGGCAGGATGTCGAGTTCAGCCAGCGCTATTTCAACCTCTTTGGCACGTTCCAATTGGGTTGCATCCGTTGTGATCACATTCGTTTCCTGTGTCGCAACAAGCGTACCAGGGCCAATATCGAAAGTGAGTGCGAAACCGGGGAGGCTTGCAGGTGCAATCCGCGCCGGAAACCAACCCATCCAGCCGTCCCAGGCCCGGTGCTCGAACACCCGATCATAAATACCATAGTTTGGCGAACCCACACTGACGTAAAGCGGGGTGCGCCAATCAACGATCGTGCCGACAACACGCACCCATTCCTGGAGCGTAAGCGTGTGGGGCGGGGTTGAGTCTTCATTATAGCCGAAGAACCCGAGTGTGTTGTTCTCACTGTGTTCAAGGCCTCCCGAATAACTTAGCCCGGCTGTATAGTAGTTCGCGGCGGATCGCTGAATGGCGGCGCTGAATCCCAAAGTGTCGAAGGCAAAGAGCGCATCTGTATCTCCGAGAGTACGCAGATAATCAATGAATTCGTCGGGGTTTTGGATAATGTCCAACCCGGAATTCTGGTTGTGCTCCTTCTCCGTGCGAACCTGCCGCCACTCCTCAACATAGCGGTTTGTGCCTGCAAGTCTTCCCGCAAGGTGGAGGAAACTGATTACTCCTTCAGACAATGGTTCGGGTCGAAAAGGAAAGCTCGCACTGAGATGAGGTAAATCGGAACCGCGGGGACGCGTGCGCAGACGTTCCAACATTTCGGAGCGGGCCTGGTCGTTCATTTCAACTGTCCTCCCAATAACCGTAGGTATCTTCGGATCCATCTGCATAGAGCTCTCGCACAAACTCTGTGCCACTGGGGGCAAGATGGTAGGGAACGTGGCGATTTTTAACTTCCCAGTAACTCCTATCACGGCACATGGCGACGAATTGCCAGTTTACTTCATCATCGCTAAATACCCATTCCAGCGTTGCTCTTGGCCATTCTGTCATCATCGCGGCGTATTGGGCAAACAACTGCGGTCTGAAGGCATTTTGGAGCGTTCCGAGAAACGGCTTCCTCGGATTTCTTAACCTGTAATTAGGAGCGTTCTGGTCGAGAAAATCCCGATATCCGAGTTTGCATTCGAGCAATCTGCACTGGCTGAAAACGAGTCCGTCCCATGACTGCAATCTCCCCAACTTCCAGTTCCATTCCTGAATACCGACGGTCAGCTTGTTTTCATCGTCCGCGGATGCCTGGAACACGAACCATCCCACAACGTGGTGTTGATAGAGCGCGCCTCTTGCCGCTGGTGAAGGCTTTTGCACAGTGCCACCGGCAAAGCTGCGGATGAAAGGACTGCCTTCCTGTGCTGGCTTGCACATCTCACAATCCTGTTCAGGGTTGTCCTCGCAACGTTCTTTGGCTCTTGTTTCAGTGTCGTAGTCGAAGGGGGGCGGGAATGGTTTCGGTTGTTCGCGCTCTGGTTCGGGCTCTGGCTCAGGGTCGCTATTGCGCGTCAGGATATCGGGCAGCTCAATGCGTCCGATTTCCTCCTCCTCAAGGATGCGGCGGGCTGTGATCGCGGCGCCGCCTGCCAGTAGAATACCGATGCCCCAGTAGATGAGCGGGATTGCCGGTGCGACCATGCTTTTACCACCATACCTTGATGGCACCATCAGTACGGGTGCCGTAGTGCTTCATTATCGCACAGAGATCGCGAAATCTATCGTCTGCTGTGGGCGGATCCGCTTTTACAGCCTGCCATCCGGGCTCTTCGCAGAGGGCGGGCCAGATGCGGGGGTATTTAATGATCGCGAGCAGGAGGAAGCGGGCGCGAAGCCGCGCATCCATCAGCCCGGCTGCGTAGATCTCATCAACTGCCTCAAATAAGGACGGCCAAAGCGCCCTCGATGTGTGGCCATAGCGGGCGGCTTCCTCAGGGTAGTTTTCGTGGAAATCCTCTGCCTGTTCAAACATGTTTGCGTAGAAACGGGCGCGCTTGAGATTTTCTCTTAGATCAGCAGGCAGAGGTTCACGGCTTTCAAGTGGTTCTGGCGAGATTTCGAACATGCTTCCGTGGTGTGGCGCATGAAAGAGGATGCGCTGGCCGCCAAAGATAATCCTGAGCGTCTTCTCCAGTGCCGGAAGTTTCGCCTTTCGCGCACAAAACGCTTCCAAAATCCCCGGCTCCCAGAACCGGAAGAAGGTTTCTCGGCCCTGATCGTCCTTGAGCTTGGTGAACTTTCGCAAGTGCCGCCAGAGATCTTCGATCGGTTTGGCTGTGCGAATGAAGAGTGCCGCGTTGTGGCGCCAGAACTGCCAGGGTGCGTCGCTCCCATCCTCCGTAAAGAGGTTGCGCGTGAAAGTGCTCCCATTTTCAAGCTGGACCAGCCAAGGTGCAGACCCGCCGAGCGCTGCGCGTGCGTTTCCCTTGAAAAGGCATTTGTGTTGTAGTTTCGATGCGGAAAGATGCTCCTCAAGGCCGGGGATACGCGCGGCATCCATGAGAGCGAAAAGAGCTTGCGGCGCATTTGGGCTATCGGCTGGGGAAGTGCTCTTGCCAAAGAGGGTGTGCTCCAGCATCTCGGGTACGGAGCGTTTGGGATCTGATCCAAACTGATCGTCGAGCGGCTGAATGTTTTGGATTTCGACGATCATGCCGGAGCCTGCTCATATGCTTTGTCAAGCGAGACTGCCAGCTATTGGCCTTCTGTTAAAGAGGGCGGCGTGGTTTTTGCTCTGAGTTTGCGGTGAATTGCAATCGGGCGCAGCAAGAACCGCGCCCGAGCGCTAATATCAGACACTGACCTGTTCTCTGAGAATTGAGGCCGTCAGCGAGAGCAATATGTAGATTCCGGAGAAGACGATGAAGGCAAGAAGTGTTCCCTCGAACTTCTTCGGGTAGGTGGCATCCACCGGCGCGATCGGCGCCACACTAATCGAGATGTAGCGGGTTTGGCGGCTGGCCTCCAACTGAGCGGCTTCAGCCGAGGATATGGCCTCCTGCAAGATCAACTGGCGGATTGCCAGTCGCGATTCCGCCAGCCTCAGTTCCGAGGTGATCCCCGCGAGGGAAGCGTTCCCGCCCGATGTCTGTGTAAGATCGCTTCGCAATTCCCGGATCCGCTGGCTAAAACGGTCAATCTCCGCCCGCAGGATATTGACGCGGGAGCGGTTCGGAGCCGGGTTGGCCAGCAATTCCGAGAGATTGAGGTTCTTGATCTCAAGCTCCTGCTCCAGTGTATTGATGATGGCCATTTTGCCCTGAATTTCGAGTTCCGGGCTTAAAACCTCCAGCTGTTGCTGAAGGGAAACGATCTCTTGCGTTGCCTCTTCCACGGCCAGTTGAGAGCCCTCCAGCCGCTTCAAGGCCTCCTCCATCTGATCACCGCGCGCTTCCAGCGTCAGTCCGTCAACGCGGCCCTCAGCATATTCGACCAGTGCTTCGGAGAACTTTTGGCTGTCTTCGGGTGTGGAGGCGACAACGGACATGCGGATGATGCCTTCTGTCGGATCATAGCCGATTGTCACGTTCTTAGCGAAAAGGTCGTAGGCCTCATCCAGTGAAGCATCGGCGGGCAGGCGCTGGATCCGGTCGATTTTCGGGTTCTTGAAGTGTTCGGAATAGCCAAAGTCCGCCTCCAGTCGAAGGAAGGCCTCGCGCGAAGAAAGATAGCCCTGGACCACGGTACTGTCCTGCGCCGTTGCCAGCCCAGTACCAGCCAGAAGGCCGCCGAGACCACCGGCAGATGCCGGATTTTCCGTTGTCTGGATTACGAATTGGCTGTTTGTCTCGTACATATCCGTTGCGATGAAAGTATAGTAGTAGCCGACGACAAATGTGGGCACGAAAACAAACAGTGTCAGCCGCAACAGCATTGCAGTAAGGCGGCGACGGCGACGGCGCACAAGATCGCGCTGGATCTTGGCAACTTCTATTTTGCGCCGCTCTTTCTCAACGTCGGCCTTGTGCTCTGTTGCTAGCGCATTGTCCTCATCCGGGGCACGCATTACGGCTGCTGCGCCTGTAGCGGCCTGCGCCGCAACTTGCACGTTTTTGGCCTTTACAAGTTCTTTGCCCGTGGCTTGGGGTTTTTGATCTGGCTTACCCTGTTTTTTGGGCGGATCACTGGCCATATCCAAGATCGATTCATCATTGGCAAAAACGTTCACACCGTGTTTGGCAACGAGATGCAGAGCCTCTGCAGGGCTTGAAAACTCGAGCCCCAGTTCACGCGCACGACGCATCGCCATCTTGCGGTGGCGCGGCATGATTTTGCGGCCCTTTGGGTCGATATATGCGGGAAAGTTTTCCTGCTTTACCGCTGCTGGTGAAGCTTGGGGAGGTTTTTTCTCTTCGTCGGCCATTCAGCTTCCTATTCGCCTCGCAGGGTGCGTATTTACCCAGCCTGCAAGGGCCATCAATTCATGTAGTTGTAAAGCTCTTTGGCGTCTTCGAGCGTTTCGAACATGTGCAGGCGTCCGTCCTGCAACACGGCAGCACTTTTGCAGTATTTTTCCAGGATCTTGTCGCTGTGCGAGACAATAACCACGGTACCGGTTGTCAGCCGTTCGTGAAGAATTGCCCCGGCACGGCGGTTGAACTGAGCATCCATCGTTGAAGGCATGCCCTCATCTATCAGGTAGATATCAAAATCGAGGCTGAGCATGAGCGCAAAGGTGAAGCGCGAACGCATGCCCTGGCTATAGGTGCCCACCGGCATGGTGAAATACTCTTTGATATCACAGAGATAGCGCGTAAAGCTTTCCACATAGTCGGGATCCAGCCCGTAAAGGCGAGCAACGTAGCGAGAGTTTTCCTGCGCCGTCTGCTTGTAGTTGATGCCGCTGACAACGCCGAGTGGAAACGAGATCTTCGAAGTACGGATGATGCGCCCTTCGTCGGCCTTTTCCAGACCTGCCATCATGTTGATGATGGTGGTCTTTCCGGTGCCATTGGGCGCAAGAATGCCAAGGCTGTTTCCCAACTCCACCCGAAATGAAGCCTGATCCAATATTACCTTGCGGGATTGGCCTGTCCAAAAAGACTTGGAGACGTTTGTAAATTCAATCATTGCCGATCACACGCGTTCGTTGCACGGGGTTGTCTGCTAATTCGGAGCCTGTAGTGACATGCTGTATATTGAGCATGAGTGCTTCAATTTTGCTTAAGCGGTACATAGCAACACAGGCGCTGACTTGCAAGAAACCCGAAAATTTGGCAAAAAACGGCCCCAAAAAGGCTCGTTTTGGCCGATTTTCACGATTCTTGCCTCGCCACTCCGATCACTTTTGCCACTCCGAACGAGATCGCAGCAGCGGCAAAGCTGAAGAGCGCGCCCATTTTTGCAGCATCCTGTACAGCGCCGGGCTCGAACGCGACGGAAGCGATGAAGAGTGATACGGTGAAGCCTATGGCTGCGACCCATCCGAGGATGAAGAGATCGGCGATGCGCATGCCTTCTGGAAGGCCGAGCCGCATAGGCCCGGCAGCGATCCAGCCCATAGCGAATATCCCGAATGGCTTGCCGATGAGGAGGCCGGCGAGAACAAGCCATGTCGGGGAGCCAATTGAGGAAAACTCAACGCCCGCATTCATCAAGCCGAAGAAGAAAAGAACCACCTCGACAGGTGACCTGAGCAGATGTTCGATGTGATTGAGGAGATCTTTCAGATGGGTCTCTGCGGCAGAAAAGATGCCGAACGCGCGGTCCGCATGGGGAATGGTAGCGACGATGGGCAAAAGGCCAAGGGCGGGGTGGATGCCGCTTTCCTGAAAGCCGTACCAGCAGACGGCACCAGCTGCCAGATAGGGCCAGAAGCCAAGTGTTTCCCGCACAAAGGTGGAGGCCGGGCGGCTTTGCTTGCCGCGATCCATCCGGCGGGGCAGCCAATTGGCCAGAAGGAAAACAGCGATTGCGGCGGAAAAAGATATGAGAAGCCAACCCGGGGCGAGATCGCCCGATGGATAGAAGACGGCCAGAATGATCAGGCCCGCCGCATCATCGGCTATAGCGAGGAGGAGGAGAAAGCGCACGGCGGGGTGGCCTGCGCCAAAGATCAGGCGGCCGACCAGGTAGGAAAAGGCGATATCCGTTGCGGTTGGTATCGCCCAGCCATTGGCCACGGCGTCGAACGTTGTGGACCCCATCATTGTGGCGAGACCCAGATAAACGGCAATCGGCCCGAACATACCACCAGATGTCGCGATGAGAGGAGTGAGAGCTTTGCTGCCACGCAAGCTGCCGGATTTGAGTATGACGGCCTCCCAAACCTCTTTCCCGGCCATGGCAAAGAAGAAGGCCATAAGGATATCATTGATGAGATAGTGCAGGGATAGAACGCGGCGCGTAGGTTCCGGTACGAGCTCCTCTGCGCCATGTCCGTACGTCTTTGCCCAATACTCGAAAGGCACGCCGACAAAATCGTTTGCCCAGAGGGGGGTTTCGACAAAATGGTGATAGCCGTGGGGATCTGCGTTTGCCCAGAAAAGCGCTATGAGTGCGCCGAAGACGAGGAGGAGCGAGTAGTTTCTCAGAAATTCCCAGACACGGTACATAGGCGCTCTTCCCCAATTTTGTCAGCCGTTTTAAAAGCTTAGAGGGAAGAAGCTTGGGCCTGCAATGGCTTTGGGCTGTTCAGGCTATCACACTCCAGAGAGTGCCTGCTATGAGGGAGCCGGTGAAGGCGAAGGCGAGATAGCCTGCAAAGACTCGCGGTTTGACGAGTGCCCAGACTGCGATGGCGGCTGGAATACAGGAGACACCTCCTGCGATGACAAAGGCCATGGCGGCACCCGGGGCCATGCCCTGCTCTATGAGGCCCGCGAGGAGAGGAACGGCGGCATAGCCGTTGAGATAGGCCGGGCCACCGAGAAGGGAGGCGAGGAAAATGGTGCCGAAACCCTGCCCACCAAGGGTTTGGGCGATGAATTCGGCGGGGATGAAGCGGACCATCAGAGCTTCCAGAAGATAGGCGAGCGCGAGCCATTTGAGGAGGAAGGCGGCGTTTGTGAGGGCTGTTTCGGTGAAGGTTTCGCGACGGTCGGGGGCCTGCCAGAACTTCCACAAGGGTTTGCCTTCAAACGGTTTTTTGGCGCCGCAGCATCGGCCTGTGGGGCCATCTTCGCGGAGAGGGTTGATGAAGGCGGGTGTGTTCGCCAGAAGCCTTACGCTGAAGCCGCCGAAGAGGCCGAGGCCGATGGCAGCGAGCGTTTTAGCAATGGCGAAATCGAGGCCTAAGGCACTGGTTGTAATGAGAAACATCGCCGGATCCATCAACGGAGATGCGAGCCAGAAGGCCATGACGGCGGCAAGAGGTGTGCCGAGTGCGAGCATGGCGGCGATGAAGGGAATGACCTCGCAGGAGCAGAAGGGTGAGAGGCCGCCGAGGAGAGCTGCCATGAAGATCATGCGGGTCTGATTACCTTCAAAAGCCTTGGCCAGAAGGGTTTCCGCGCCTGTTGCCTTGAGGTAGGCGATGGCGAAAACGGCGAAGGCGATGAAGATGGCTGTGTGGCCGAGAGCACTGAGTGTATCCCAGATGATACCCCAAAGCTCCGCCGGTACCCAGATAGCGGTGCCTGCCAAAATGGCAACAAAAACAAGCCATACGCGGTCTATCTTTATGCGCTTTGTCGCGAGGGGTGCGGTGGTATCAGCCATGAGTGTGCCCTTCGTGCGACGTGCCGTCGGCATCGGCGCAACAGTTGAGGAGAAGATACTGGGATAGCGTTTCAACCCGCCCGAATGCGGCGACGGAGATGATGGAGCGGCCTTCGCGACGTTGCGTAACCAATTGGGATTGTGTGAGAAATCTGAGGTGATGCGTTAATGTAGAGGCGCTGATCCCGGTTTTGGCGGAGATATCGCCTGCGGCCAAACCTTTTGGCCCGGCGGCCACCAGCGTTTGCAGAACGGAGAGGCGCTGGCCGGAACCGAGCGCGGCGAAGGCTTGGGCTGCCTCTTCGATATCGAGCGGGAGGGTGCGTGTTTCGATCATGATTTGATATTTGCAGAAGTATCGAAATGAGTCAAGTGCCGTGCCGAAACTGAAAGCTGGGTTTGGTATGGTTTTGGTACGGGTTTGGTAATGCGACGTGTTTGCTCAGGTATTCGGCGCAAAACGTGATCCGAATCTGGGTTTACCGGATAGCGCGCCGCGCTACTCTCGCAAGGAGGGGAGAGTACTGATGATCAGACTTTTGACGTTACTTGTTGCAGCTGCCACCGCGAGTACGGCTGCGGCAGACACACCCTTCGCGACATTCGATAAGGCTGGGCCAGAGGTATTGAACGACCCGCATGATCTGGCGATCGGACCGGATGGGCGGCTTTACGTGGCCGACAAGTTCGCCAACCGCATCGCGATACTGGACCCGGAGACGCTGGAGCTGATGGGCACATTCGCGGCGGGTCAGTTGCCCGGCGTGCATGATATCGCCTTCGGGCCGGACGGGCGCGTGGCCGTGGCGGTGACAGGGCGGGACGGTGTTGTGGTGTTTGACGGCATCACGGAGCCGCCCAAGCCGCTGCTCTCGCTTTATGCCGCCCGCTCCGAGGGGGCGGTGATCCACTCCAACGGCAAGGTCTATGCCATGGCGGGCGGCGCGGGCGCGCTGATCGCGTATGAGGGGGATGTGCCGGTGGCGCAGGCTGCTGGCCTCTGGGGTGCGCATGATGTGGCCGAAGCCCCGGATGGCACACTTTGGGCGGCCGATAATCGGGGCCGGCGGCTGGTGCAGTATTCGCAGGACTTGACGGAGTTGCAGGTGCTGGAAGGCCCGGAATTCGGTTTTGCGGGCCCGCGCTATCTGGATGTGGATGCCGATGGGCGGCTTGTGGTTGCTGATCAGGATGCGCACCGGATCCTGATGATTGACCCGTTGGCGCCGGAAGGCGCGCGGCTGGTGGGGGTGCTGGGAGATGGCGAGCCGGGCAAGGGGCCGGGCAAGTTCGATGACCCTGAGGGTGTGGCGATTGACGGCGCGCGTTACTATTTTGCCGATAGCGACAACAACAGGGTTGTGCGGTATGTGGTGGTGCTGAACTGAAACGCTGCGCGTGAGCTGGAGGGAAAGATATGCTACTGGATACACCCGTTTGCGATTTTGGCTGGAAGGCACCGGAGTTCACGCTGAAGGATCCAGAGGGACGGGCCTTCACGATGTCTGATCATCTGGGCGAGAAGGGGCTTCTGGTGGCGTTTCTCTGCAACCATTGCCCTTATGTGAAGGCCATCGGAGAGCGGTTTGCGGAGGACACGGCAGAGCTGACGGCGGCAGGCATTGGCGTGCTTGGTGTGATGTCCAATGACTACCGCGATTATGCAGAGGACAGCCCGCCGAATATGCTGCGGTTTGCGGCCTCTTACGGGTGGAAATTTCCGTATCTGGTGGATGAGGACCAGAGCGTGGGCAAGGCTTACGGTGCTGTTTGCACGCCGGATTTCTTTGGGTTCAACAAGGATGGCGGCCTGCAGTATCGCGGGCGTCTGGATGACGCGCGGATGGGCGGTGGTGCCGGGCGGGTGCGCGAACTTGTGGATGCGATGAAGGCGATTGCCGAAACGGGCGAGGGGCCGGCGGAGCAGACGCCCTCCATGGGGTGCTCCATCAAGTGGTCCTGATATGAGTGCGGATGTGGCGCTGGCGGATGTGAGTGCGGAGATTTCCGCCTGCCGGATTTGCCGGGAGCGGTTTGCCGCAACCGCCACGGCGCACGCGCCGCGGCCCGTGGCCTGGCTTTCCGAGGCGCCCATTCTGATCTGCGGGCAGGCGCCGGGTGCGCGGGTGCACAAATCGGGCATTCCCTTTGATGATCCTTCGGGCGACAGGTTGCGCGACTGGCTGGGCGTGGACCGGGCGGCTTTTTACGATCGGGCGCGGTTTGCGGTTTTGCCGATGGCGTTCTGCTTTCCGGGATATGACGCTAAGGGTTCTGATCTGCCGCCGCCGAAAGTGTGTGCGGATACGTGGCGGGCGCGGGCGTTGGGTGCTATGCCCGGTGTGAAGCTGATGCTGCTGGTGGGGGGCTATGCGCAGACATGGCATCTCGGCACGCGGAACGTAACCGAGACGGTGGCGGCGTGGCGCGACCATGTGCCAGCCGTTCTGCCCTTGCCGCATCCTTCGTGGCGGAATACGGGATGGCTGAAGAAGAACCCGGATTTCGAGGCGGAGCTTGTGCCGTGGTTGCGGGCGCGGGTGGCGGAGGTGTTGAGCGGATGACGGCCCTGGACGGTGCGCATGGCGCGATGATGGCGGATGAAGAAGCCGAGGCCGGGCGCATGGCGTTTTACGCGGCGTTGCGGGCTTCGGAGCTGTTCGTGCTTCTGGAAGAGGAGCCGGTGGGGGAGAGCGCGAAGCTTCTGGTGATGGAGACGGAGGACGGGCCGGTGGCGCTGGTGTTCGATACGGAGTCGCGGATGGCCGAGTTTCTGGAAGCACCAATGCCTTACCTCGGCATCTCGGGCCGAAAGCTGGCGGAGATGCTGGCCGGGCAGGGGATTGCCCTCGGGCTGAACCTCGGGGTAGCGCCTTCGGCCATTCTGCTGGGGCCGGAGGCTGTGGACTGGATGGTGGAGAATGCGCCCGATGCCGTGGCGGTGGTGAATGCTGTGCCGCGCGAGATTTACGTGCCGCGTGATGTGCCGGAAGCCGTGCTTGTGGCGCTGGATCGTGGGTTGGCGCGGCTGGCCGGAGTGGCGGGGGCGGCGTGGCTGGTGGGTGCGACCTATGCGGATGGTGGCTCGGGCAGCCTGCTGGCGCTGGGCGGTGTGGTGCCGGGGGATAGGGGGGCCGTGGCGGATACGGTGGCGGAAGCCTTGCAGTTTTCCGGCGTGGAGGCGGCGGCACTGGATGTGATCTTCCTCGACGATAGGTTTATGGCGGACCGGCTGGCCGAGGTGGGGCTGCGCTTTGATATCCCCGAGCTGGCTGTGGCGGCACCGATCACCCGCGACCCGGATGCGCCGCCGCGATTGATCTGAGGCTGATCCCGCTCAGTACCCTTTGACGCGGTCGACCAGATTGGGCGGGGTTTGACCATTCTCGAACATCTCGATCGTCTTTGCGACGGCGACGGCGGCCGTGCTGGTGCGCGTGGCCGAGGCGATATGTGGGGTAACGGTGACGTTGGGGTGCGCCCAGTAGGGGCTGGCCTTCGGGAGAGGTTCCTCCCGGAAGACATCCAGCGTGGCGTGGGCGATATGCCCTGCATCCAGCGCATCCAGAAGGGCATCATCGTCGATCAGCGGGCCGCGACCTGGATTGAGGATGCGCGCACCTTTGGGCATATGCGCGAGTGTTTGCGCGTTGATGATGTTTTGCGTGTCCCGTGTTTCCGGCAGAAGGAGGACGAGGATTTCCGCGCGTTGCAAGGCTTTCTTGAGGCCTTTTGCACCGGAGAGGCAGGCGAGGCCGGAGATGGATTTCTCGGACCGGCTCCACCCTGTGACGGAAAAGCCGAGCGTGCTGAGGGTTTTGCCGACGGCGGAGCCGAGTGCGCCGAGGCCGAGGATTGTGATGTGGCGATCTGCGGCGAGGGGGGGGATGATATCCTCCTCCCAGACATTGCCGGATTGGGTGGCGAGGTGGCGATCCATGCCAAGATGGTAGCGCAGTGTGTGGCCCGCGACCCATTCCGACATGCCGCGTGTGAGGCCCGGATCTATCATGCGGGTGAGGGGCTGGGTCAACGTGGTATTGCCCACGATCCTTTCCACCCCCGCCCAGAGCGAGACGACGGCCTTGGTGCGTACGAAAGGCGTGAAATCGTGGATCGCACCGGCAGGGGAATAGACGACGTAATCGGCATCCCCGGGCAGGATCGCCCGGCTGAAGCGCACATCGAAGCCCCGCGCCTCCAGTGCTTCGGGAATGGCGGTTCTGTAGGCTTCCCAATCGCGGGGATTGGCGTCGTAGAGAATTTCGAGCGTCATTTCGGAATACTTATCTTGGCCTGTGAATATGGGCGCTTTGAACAAGACCGAATGCGGCCATGAGCACGAGCATTGCTGAGCCGCCATAGGAGACGAGCGGGAGTGGGACGCCGACCACAGGGATGAGGCCCATCACCATCGCCATGTTGACGGCGAAGAAGAAGAAGAAGGTGGCGGCGATCCCGCCGGTGAGAAGTGCGCCGAAGCGATCCCGGTTGCGCATGGCTGATACCAAGCAGAACACCACTACCAAAAGGTAAAGCATCAGAAGAGAGATGGAGCCGACAAAGCCGAATTCTTCGGCGAGGGTGGTAAAGATGAAATCTGTATGCTTTTCGGGCAGGAAGTTGAGCCGTGTTTGCGTGCCTTCCATGAAACCGCGCCCCGAGAGGCCGCCCGAGCCGAGCGCGATCTTGGATTGGGTGATGTGGTAGCCTGAGCCAAGCGGATCAAGCGACGGATCGAGAAAGGTCTCGATGCGCTTGTACTGATAATCCTTCAGGATTTGCCAGCTTTCCCCTCTGCTCATCATCACAAGCGATACAAGGCCAACCCCGCCACTGACGGCCGCTATGAAATACCAGAGCGAGACACCTGCGAGAAACATCACCACGCCGCCGCTGGCCACGATCAGGATCGCGGTGCCGAGATCCGGCTGCTGGAGGACCATTGCGGTGGGGATGAGTGTGAGGACAAGAGGCAGAGCGACCCAAAGCGGGCGCGAGACCTTCTCTCGCGGCAGCCAATCATAATAGAGCGCCAGCATCATCACGAGGGCTATTTTCATCAGTTCCGAGGGTTGGAGCATGATGAAGCCGAGATCGATCCAGCGTTGGGCGCCCATGCCGATGGAGCCGAAGAACTCCACAATGATCAGGAGGACAATGCCCGCCGCATAGGCAATAGGGGCTATGCCGCGCCAGAAGCGGATATGGATGAAGCCCACGATAAACATGGCGGCCAACCCGAGCCCGAAGCGGATCATCTGCGCTTTGGCCCAGGGCTCGAATGAGCCGCCCGCGACGGAGTAGAGCATCAGGAAGCCGACGGATGCGACGGTGGCCAGAAGGAGGGTGAGGGCCCAGTTTAGATGGAGCACCTTGGCAAGCCCGGTGGGGATGCCGCGATCTGCCTGATCGAGAAAGGTCATGCCCTGTCGCTCGTTGAGGGGGGCGGTGTTTCTTCCACCGGTGGCTCTGCGGCGCGGAGCGCCTCGATCTTGTCCCGTTCCTCTGCGGGGTAGGCCTCCAGCGGTGGCACGGGGCCGTAGAGGCAGCGGAGCATGATATCGCGCGCTATCGGTGCGGCCGCCACAGAGCCGCCGCCGCCATGCTCCACGATCACGGCCATCGCATAGCGCGGATCGGTGTAGGGTGCGTAGCTGACAAAGAGCGCATGATCGCGCCGCTCCCAGGGGAGATCCTTGTTCTTGAAGACGCCGCGTGCGCGTTCTTCCGGCGTGATGATGCGCACCTGGCTCGTGCCGGTTTTGCCCGCCATCCGGTTTTCAGGATCGACGATGCGCGAGCGGCGGGCCGTGCCGCGCCTGCCATTGACCACATCGAACATGCCGCGCCGAACGAGGCCAAGGCTCTGTTCGGATATATCAAGCTCTGCGGGAGGCGGTTTTGCGGTGGGCTGGCCTTCGACCGCGCGGATGAGGCGGGGCGTGATTTCGCGGCCGCTGGCGATCCGGGCTGTCATGACTGCGAGTTGCAGTGGAGAGGCAAGCATGAAGCCCTGGCCGATGCCGGAGTTGAGCGTATCGCCCACCAGCCAATCTTCATCATGGACCCTTCGCTTCCACGCCTTTGTGGGGGTGAGGCCTTCCGAGATGGCGGGCAACGGCAGATCGTGCTTGATGCCGATGCCAAGGCGATTGGCCATCGCGGTGATTTTTTCGATGCCGACGCGGCGGGCCACATCATAATAGTAGACATCGCAGGAAAACTTCAGGCTTTCGTTGAGATCGGTATGCCCGTGGCCGCCCCGTTTCCAGCAGTGGAAGCGGCGCCGGCCGAGCTGGTAGTGGCCGGGGCAATAAACGGTCTCTCCCGGGCCGACGACGCCTGCCTCCAGCGCTGCGAGTGCGACCACCATTTTGAAGGTGGAGCCAGGCGGGTAGGCACCCGAGACGGCCTTGTTGGACAGCGGGCGGTAGGGATCGTTGAGCAGCTCGTTCCAGTTGCCGGTGGAAATGCCGAAGACGAAGGCGTTGGGATCGAAGCTGGGAGCGGAGGCGGAAACGATGATTTCGCCTGTTTTGACATCGAGCACGACGGCGGCCGAGCTTTGACCAGCCATGCGCTTGAGCGCGTAGGCCTGAAGCTCCTTATCAATTGTGAGATGGAGATCCTGCCCGGCAATCCCTTCCGTGCGTTCCAGTTCACGCATCACGCGGCCCGCTGCATTCACCTCAATACGGGAATTGCCCGCGCCGCCGCGCAGGCCGCCTTCCACCCGCTGCTCGATGCCGGTTTTGCCGATCTGGAAGTCGGGGATCTGGAGCAGGGGATCCGGGTCTTCCACACGGTTGAGATCGCGCTCGCTGACCGGGCCGACATAGCCCACGATATGAGCGAAGTTTTCCAGCTCCGGGTAGTGGCGGGTGAGGCCCACTTCTGTGGTCACGCCGGGAAGTGCGGGGGCGTTGGCGGCGACGCGCGCAATCTCCTCCCATGAGAGATGTTCGGTTACCGTGACGGGAACGAAGGCGGAGCGCTGACGCATTTCCTTCAGCACCTTTTCCTGCCGGTCGGGCGGCAGGGGGATGAGGCGGGAGAGCTTGTGAAGCGTTTCCTCCGGATTATCGGTCTGTTCGCGCACTACGGTGACGCGGTAGTTCTGCTGGTTGACAGCGATGGGCTTGCCGTTGCGATCAAAGATAAGGCCGCGTGCGGGGGGGAGGAGGCGGATGTTGACGCGGTTTTCCTCGGCCAGAAGGCGGAACGTATCGGCCTGTTCCACCTGAAGCTGGCGCATCCGGTAGCCGAGCCCGCCGACAACGCCGAGCTTGAGGCCAAGCAGCATGAGCCCGCGCCGGGTGACATAGGTGGGCGTGGTCTGTGAAGGCCGCCTCATGCGACACCGCCCATTCTGCCCCGCTCCGCCTCGGGTGCGCGGATGCGGAGGACGCCGTAGAGCGTGAAGGCTATGAGCGGGTAGAGGCCGGTGGTGATTGCATACTGGAAGAGCATCCGGCCTGCCGGCGGGTTGGGCACGAGGGAAAGCGAGAGGATGAGCGACTGGAGGAGGAGCATGAGGCCGAAGAGAATGGCGAAGGTGACCCATTCGAAGAGGAAGGGCCTGTCGTGATGGCCGCGGGACTGGATGCGCAGGAATTCGGTGGCCATCAGGACCATGAAGCACCAGAGGCCGGGCGGGCGGGAGAGGATGAAATCGGCCATGAGGAAGATCGCGACGATCAGCAGCACGGGCGTGCTGTCTGGCCGACGGAGCACCCAGGCGGCGGTGAGGGCGAAGAGGAGGTCGGGCCAGATGAGCGCATCGGCCTGCAGTTCCAGCGGGAGAAGCTGGAGGAGGATAAGGAGGGTGGTAAGGCCGAGGAACATCAGCGATTTGAGGAGCGGGGAGTTGGCCTTCATTGCGAGGCCCCCTCTGTGGCACGGCTTTCCTCGATGGTTTCCAGCGCATCGCCCGGCAGGGCCGGGCCGATCAGCTCTCCGGGGCCCACGATCTGCTCCGAAGGGGCCTGACGGAGCACGCGGATAAATTCCAGCCTGCGGTAATCGGCGGCGAGGCGGACGCGGAGCCTGCCATCTGGGCCGGTGGCGACGGTGCCGATCAGGATATCGGCCGGGAAGAGGCCGCCATCGCCCGAGGTCATCACGCGGTCTCCGGGGCGGACTTCCTCGATGCTTTCGATGAAATCGAGGACGGGCGCGTTGGTATTGTCGCCCGAGACAAGGGCGCGTTGGCCGGAATCGGGGAGGATGGAGGGCACTTTGGAGTTGATGTCCGTCAACAGGATCACGCGGCTTGTGGTATCGCCGACACCTGAGATGCGACCGACGAGGCCGAGACCGTCGACCGTGGCGGAGCCATCCTGCACACCGTCGATGCGGCCTATGTTGAGGAGGCCGGACTGGCGGAAGGGGCTGCCGCTATCTGCGATCACCTCTCCGGCCACAAAGCGCAGGCGGGGGGAGAGGCGGACGTTGTTGAGCGCGCGGAGGCGGGCGTTTTTCTCCTCCAACTGGAGGGCCGCCTCGCGCCAGCCTTTCATACGCTGTAATTCGCGGCGCAGTTCGCGGTTTTGCGCATACACCTCTTCCAGCGTCTGATAGTCGCTGATCATCCGGTTGATCGAGGTGAGCGGGTTGAGCGACCACTCGATATTGGGCACGACGCGATCCAGAATGGCGATGCGCAGGGTTTCCACGCGCGGGTTATCTATCCGCCAGAGGAGGAAAAGGGCGAGCAGGAAAACCGAGACCCCGGTGATCAGGATCCGGCGGATCGTGCGCCACATTGCAGAGACTTCATTGTCGCCCGTTGCCACGCTTGCCCTCGTTTACGCGCTGCCGCTCTGGTCAGCTTCCGAAATCTATAACATGCAAAAGCTGTTGTTCATATTCCAGAGATTTACCGGTGCCGAGGGCAACGCAGTTCAGTGTTTCGTCGGCAACGGAAATGGCAAGCCCCGTCTGTTCGCGGAGGGCGAGATCCAGATCGCCGAGCAGCGCACCACCGCCGGTGAGCATGACGCCGCGATCCACGATATCTGCTGCGAGATCAGGGGGCGTGGATTCGAGCGCTGTCATCACCGCTTCGCATATTTGCTGGACGGGCTCGGCAAGCGCTTCTGCCACCTGCGCCTGCGTCACCTCGGTTTCCTTTGGGACTCCGTTCAGAAGGTCGCGGCCCCGGATCTCCATGGCTTGACCGCGCCCGTCATCGGGCATGCGGGCGGTGCCGATGGATGTCTTGATGCGCTCGGCCGTGCTGTCGCCGACCAGAAGGTTATGCTGACGGCGGAGATAGGAGATTATGGCCTCGTCCATCCGGTCTCCGCCGACGCGGACGGAGCGGGCGTAGACGATATCGCCCAAGGAGAGGACGGCCACCTCCGTCGTGCCGCCGCCGATATCGACGACCATGTTGCCGGTGGGATCGGTGATCGGCATGCCCGCGCCGATCGCCGCCGCAATGGGCTCCGCCAGAAGACCGACTTTCTTGGCACCGGCCTGCCGGACCGAGTCCCGGATCGCGCGTTTCTCGACCGGGGTCGCGCCATGGGGCACGCAGACGATGACCTTGGGTTTCGCCCAGTTGCCCGCCTTGTGAACCTTGCGGATGAAGTGCTTGATCATCTCTTCCGCGACGCCGAAATCGGCGATCACACCGTCGCGCATGGGGCGGATTGCCTCGATCGATCCGGGTGTTCGGCCGAGCATCAACTTGGCATCTTCACCCACGGCAAGAACCTCTTTCTTGCCGTCTTTCGTCTTATAGGCGACGACCGATGGCTCGTTCAGGATGATGCCTTTTCCCTTGACGTAGACGAGGGTGTTGGCCGTGCCCAGATCGATGGCCATATCGGCGGAAAGCCAGCCCGTAAGTGCCCCAAACATTTCAATTTGCCCTTGTGCCCGATGACGTGCTTGCGCGTTTTGTCTCTTGTTTGTGATCGCTCTTATACGCCTGGCCCGATGGCAACGTAAAGGGGTGCAAAATAGCTCTAATTTGCAATCTTGCAGGCTTAAGTATATTTTTGGATAGTTAAGCCTGCGTAAAAGCGGTATTTAAGGTGAATTTGACTTGTTCTCTACAACACTGGCGGCTAACCACGCGCTTGAAATTTCACGTTCGGAGACGTCCTCTATGACAGCTGCGCCGGTTCCCTTCATCGTTCTCGGGACGATCCGCTCGGGCTCGTACAATCTGGTGAGCCTGCTGGATTCCGCGCCTGACCTTGTGTGCTACGGAGAAGTTTACAAGCAGCGATATGTGGAACTTCCCGAGCCTGCGCTGAAGACCCTGGGACTGACGCGGATGGATACTGGGAAGCGCGATGCGCTTGGAGGTGAGCTGGTCGGTGCCCTGCGTGATCTCAATCCGCACCAGTCTACTGGTTTCAAGCTTTTTCCCGGTCACCTTAAAGGCCGCCCGTTCCTGCGCAAGATGATGTTCTCGGGGCGCTTTCGGATGGTTCTGCTGACGAGGCCTTTGCTTGAGATCCTTGTCTCTTTCCTTATTGCGGAGAAGACCGGGAAATACACCTCGCAACCAGAAGCCCTGCCGGAGGACCATCAGGTTGGGGTGACGGAGGAAGATATCGTCGCAGCGGAGGGCTTCATTCAGAGGCATCGCAAGATATGCCGAGAGTTAAGGACCGCCGCAGGAGTTGAGGTTTTCGATATCAGCTACAAGGGTACGCAGAACCCTGACATGCTGCAGAAACTGCTGGAGTTTCTCGGTTCTGACGCTGATGCGAGCAACCTCAAGACATCGTTTAGCAAGCAATCGAGCTCTGAACTGCATGAGCGCGTCGAAAACTGGGAGGCGCTGGCAGCGCTTCTGACAAGGACTGACCGGGTGAGCTATCTTGAGGCTGCAGGATATGACAGTTCGGGCGCCCTTATTGGCTCTGAGTGTCATCTCTGAAAGCGTCTGCAGGCTCCGGAGAGGCCTGCAGACCAGTGCCTTAGGAGGTCATCGCTGCGGGCGCTGACTTTTCGCGCCGGACGATGAGCTTGTTGAGTGCGTTGACATAGGCTTTTGCGGAGGCGACCACGGTATCGGTCTCCGATGCCTGACCGGTGACGATCTTGCCGCCTTCTTCCATCCGCACGGTTACGGTGGCCTGGGCATCAGTGCCTTCTGTGACGGCATGGACCTGATAGAGCGCCAGTTCCGCCTCATGCGGGAAGAGGCGGGTGATGGCGTTGAAGGTTGCATCGACCGGGCCATCGCCCTGTGCCGTCACCTGATGATCCTGTCCGTCGATGGTGAGCGTGAGATCCGCGCTTTGCGGGGCTTCGGTGCCGCAGATCACCCGCAGGAATTTCACCTTGATCGTATCGTGCCCGGCGCTGGTGGTGCTGTCGGCCATCATCGCAAGAAGGTCGTCATCGTAGATTTCCTTCTTGCGATCTGCCAGAGCCTTGAATCGGACGAAGACATCGTTGAGCTGATTGTCGCCAAGCTGGAAGCCGAGCGCTTCGAGTTTGGAGCGGAGGGCGGCGCGGCCGGAATGCTTGCCCATGACGAGATTGCTTTCGGTAAGGCCGACATCTTCGGGCGCCATGATCTCGAATGTGCCCGCGTGTTTCAGCATGCCGTCCTGATGGATGCCGCTTTCGTGTGCGAAGGCGTTCTTGCCGACGATGGCCTTGTTGTACTGAACGGCGAAGCCCGAGACATGCGCGACGCGGCGGGAGATCTGCATGATCTTGGTGGTGTCGATGCCGGTATCAAAGGGCATGATATCGTGGCGGACTTTCATGGCCATCACGACCTCTTCGAGCGCGGTGTTGCCCGCCCGTTCGCCGAGGCCGTTGATGGTGCATTCGATCTGGCGGGCACCTGCCTCTACGGCGGCAAGGCTGTTGGCCGTCGCCATTCCAAGATCGTTGTGGCAATGCGTGGCGATTGTGATTTCGTCCATGCCCGGCACGCGTTCGAGCAGCATCCGGATGATGTCCGCGCTTTCGCGGGGGGCGGTGTAGCCGACGGTATCGGGGATGTTGATTGTGGTGGCACCTGCCTTGATCGCAATCTCGCAGACGCGGGCGAGGTAATCATCCTCGGTGCGGGTTGCGTCCATCGGGCTCCATTGCACGTTGTCGCAGAGGTTGCGGGCGTGGGTGACAGTGGCGTGGATCTTATCGGCCATCGCTTCCTTATCGAGCTTTACCTGAAACTCGCGGTGAAGCGGTGAGGTGCCGATGAAGGTGTGGATGCGGGGGCGCTTGGCGTGTTTGACTGCCTCCCAGCAGCGGTCAATATCGCCGAAGCTGGCACGGGAGAGGCCGCAGATGACGGCGTTTTGGGTTTGGGCAGCGATCTTGCTGACGGCCTCGAAATCGCCGTCGGAGGCGATCGGGAAGCCCGCTTCTATGATATCGACGCCCATCTCATCGAGGAGCTGGGCGATTTCCAGCTTTTCGGTGAGGGTCATCGTGGCGCCGGGGCTTTGCTCTCCGTCGCGCAAGGTGGTGTCGAATATCTGCACTCTGTTGGTCATTGTCTTGTCCTCTGAATGTCTTTGGGAGGGAGGCCTATTTGAAGCCGAAATCCCGCCGTTTGATTTTTGCCATGCGCCCGTCTGGGTGATGGAAGACGATCCCTTCGCCGACCAGGCTTTCCAGAAAATCCCGCAGCCCTTCGAAATCGCGGGGACAATCCTCGAACTGCTCCGCTTTTGCGTGAGCCACCATGGTGTGGGCTTCGGCTTTTTCCGGATTTCCCTGAACCTTTGGGCCGATCAGCTCATAAGTGCCGGGCTTTGGATCGGTTACGCTGGCGATCCCTTCGAGATGCCATTTATCCGTGGGCTCGACCGGCATCCAGCCGACCGACTTCCCCGTAACAGGATCCTCCGCTGCGAGGGTGAAGCCGGGCGGAAGGGCAGCACCGGGCTTGATCTCGCGCCGTTTCCACCAGGTTATGCCGTCGAACATTGTGCAGGTGCCGTCATATTTGCGGGTCGCGGTGCCTTCGCTCGCGAGTACCCAGAGACAATCGGGGTGCGGAGTGTTGAGAACACGGGAAGGATTACCTTCAAAATCGCGGTTGAAGACTGTGGGTGTCTTTCTCATCTCATCGCTCCCGCCGCTTCTGATGTGCGCGGCGCGATGATTGATACCGTTTAAGAAGTGTCATGGAGTTGTGCCTTGTTCAGCATTTCAGATTATCCGTTGGGCTTTTCGGTGCGGCGCGTTTCCCCTGAGCGGGCGCACCGGAACCGGCACGCTCAGGGGCGTGTAAGGAGGAGGCCGGAAAGGAGATCTGTGCTGAACATAGCGCTTTATATACCGGGGGGTTGTGGGGGTGGCCAAGAGAAAAGCGCTGTTTTGGGTGAAAAAAGCTTGATATGAAACTATAAGGTTTCTATTTAATAGAAACTAAATGGTATCATATGGAGGTAGATACGATGATGAACGCTGGCGAGGGTGCATTTCGCGCTCTGGCAGATCCGACGCGGCGGGCGATTCTCTCGCTTCTGGCGGAGGAGGACATGACGATTGGGCGGGTTGCGGAGAATTTCGCGATGACGCGCCCGGCGATCAAGAAGCATCTGGGCATTCTGGAGGAGGGCCAGTTGATCCGCGTGGAAGCGCGGGGGCGGGAGCGGGTGAACCGCTTCAATCCCGAAGGGCTGCGCGCAGTGACGGGATGGTTGGGAGAGCTGGACCGGTTCTGGAACCTGCGGCTGGACCGCCTGAAAGCAGAAATTGAAAGGGATATGAAAGATGAGTGATGTGATGGAAATGGGCGTGGATGTACCGCTGGTGAAAACGGTATTCATCTCGGCCCCGCGGGAGAAGGTGTGGGCTTATCTAACGGAGAAGGAGTATCTCGGCCGCTGGTGGCAGGATGCGGCGGCGGATCTCAAGCCGGACTCGGAATATACCTTGCTTGACAGCAAGGGGGACCGGCTGGTTTGGGGGCGTGTGGTGGCGTGGGAGCATCCTGCGAAACTGGTGACGACGTTCGAGATCGGGATGCTGCAGGGCAAGGAGACGACCGTGACATGGGAACTGGCAGCCGTGCCGGGTGGCACGCGCTTGCGCGTGACCCACGCGGGGATCATGGCGGAAGGCGGGCCGGAAGTGCCTGTGTTCGGCGGACTGGATGCCGGTTGGGACAAGCACTTCATGACACTGCGGGAGCTGGCCAGCGGCTGAGCGGCTCCGGTGCGCCCTTGAGGCGCACCGGGTTTCATTTTCGGAGAGCGCCCGGTTTATTGCTCTGCGAACGCGACCGCAGAATAGCCGGGCGGATATTGGCACAACTGCAGGGTCGGTGATGTCTTTCCGGTTCCGGAAACTCTGGTGGAGATCCGGAGCACGCGGGAATGGCATTGCGCACAAACCCGTCCAGCCCGGCGCATCCTTTTCGCGGCAGCGCCCACCCGCCCGCCCCGCTGCCGCGAAAAGGATGCGCCGGGCTGGACGGAGATACGCGGCGGGCTAGGTTCGCGGGGATGAAAATGAAACCGGAATTGCGGATTTTGCTGATCGGGGCCTCCGGCGGGATCGGGCAGGCCCTGGCGGCTGCTTTCGATGGAGCGACGCTGTTTACGCTCAGCCGCTCGGGCGATGGGCTGGATGTAACCGATGAGGCCTCGGTTGCCGGGGCAGCGGCCAGGCTGGAAGGCCCGTTTGATCTTATTTTCGATGCCACGGGTGGGCTGGAAATTGGCGGCAGAGGGCCGGAGAAGGCATTGGCGGAGATTGATGCCGGTGCGATGGCCGCACAGTTTGCGTTGAACGCGATCGGGCCCGCGCTGATGCTGAAGCATTTTGCACCACTTCTGGCGCGGGACAAGCGCGCTGTGTTTGCCACGCTTTCGGCACGGGTCGGCTCCATCGGAGATAACCGGATAGGGGGCTGGATTTCCTACCGCGCGGCGAAGGCTGCGCAAAACCAGATTGTGCGGACGGCCGCGATAGAGATGCGGCGGCGAAACAAGGAGAGCATTGTGGTGGCGCTGCATCCCGGCACGGTGGCCACGGATTTGAGTGCGCAGTATCTCGGGCGGCACAAGTCTGTGACGCCAGGGGAGGCTGCCAGCAACCTGGTGCGGGTATTGCAGGGACTGACGCCCGCGCATTCCGGCGGGTTCTACGATTATGCAGCCAAGGAGATCCCCTGGTGACGCGGCTGGTTTTGGTATTGGGGGATCAGCTTTCCGAGGATCTGAGTGCGCTGCGGCAGGCGGACAAGACCTCCGACATTGTGGTGATGGCTGAGGTGCGGGCTGAAGCGACGTATGTGAAGCATCACAAGAAGAAGATTGCGTTTCTCTTCAGTGCGATGCGCCACTTTGCCGAGAGCCTGCGCGCCGATGGCTGGCAGGTGGCCTATGGGCGGTATAGCGACGGAGAGACGGGACGCTCCATCGGAGAGGAGCTTTTGCGCCGGGCCGCGGAGCATGGCGCGGAGGAGGTGCTGGCAACGCGCTGCGGGGAGTGGCGCTTGCGGCATCATCTGGAGGACCTTCCGCTGAAGATGACTGTTCTGCCCGATGACCGTTTTATTGCCACGGAAGCCGAATTCGGCGATTGGGCGGAGGGGCGCAAGCAGTTGCGGATGGAGTATTTCTACCGGGAGATGCGGCGGAAAACCGGACTGTTGATGGATGGCGATGATCCCGAGGGCGGCAAGTGGAATTATGATGCCGAGAACCGCAAGCCTGCGAAGGGTGATCTCTTCATGCCTGCGCCGATGCAGCATTCGGCGGATCGGATTACGGAAGAGGTTCTCGACCTGGTGGAGGCCGAATTTGCCGACCATCCCGGAGATCTGCGGCCCTTCTGGTTTGGGGTGGACAGCACAGCCGCCAAGCGGGCCTGCACCAGGTTCATGAAGGAGGCATTGCCGCAGTTTGGCGATTATCAGGATGCGATGCTGGAGGGGGAGGCGTTTCTCTATCACTCGGTGATCTCGCTCTACCTCAATGCCGGTTTGCTGGATCCTTTGGAGGTGTGCAAGAAGGCGGAGGAGGTTTATCGCGCGGGTGATGCGCCATTGAATGCGGTGGAGGGGTTTATTCGGCAGATCCTCGGCTGGCGGGAATTCGTGCGTGGTATTTATGATTTGAAGGGGCCTGATTATGTGGAGGGCAACTTCCTTGGTGCCGGGCGGGATTTGCCGGAGTTTTACTGGACCGGCGAGACGGACATGGCCTGTGTAAAGGCTGCCGTGGATCAGACGATGGCGGAGGGGTATGCGCATCACATCCAGCGATTGATGGTAACAGGCACGTTTGCGCTGCTGGCGGGGGTGGAGCCGCGTCAGGTGCATGAGTGGTATCTGGCGGTATATGTGGATGCCTATGAGTGGGTGGAGGTGCCCAATGTGATCGGGATGAGCCAGTTTGCGGATGGGGGCGTGGTGGGCTCGAAACCCTATGCGGCTTCGGGCGCGTATATTGACCGGATGTCTGATTACTGTGCCGGGTGCCGATATGATGTGAAGCAGAAGGCGGGCGAGGGGGCGTGCCCGTTCAATCCGCTTTATTGGGATTTTCTGATACGCAATCGGGAGAAGCTGGGGAACAATCCACGGATGGGGCAGATGTACCGGACATGGGAGAAGATGGGTGACGAGAAGAAGGAGGCGGCGCGCGAAAGTGCGGCCTCCGTTCTGGAGCGGTTGGATGATGGGGCGCGGGTCTGACTGCAACTGCCGCTAGAGCAGAATGCTTTCAGTGATGTCTGCTGCTGTAAGGCCCTCAAGTACAACCGTGATTTCTACTTCTGTGGAGAGGGCAAAGCTTTGGCTTGTCTGGTTGAAGACCAGATGTGCCGCCCCATTGATCGTGGAGATGGACACCATATCCGCAAGGGCATCTACGCCTCGGATGCCGAGCCTGTCCTGAGCCAGATTGAAATCCGTTATGGTCACGCGCGCGTCCTGCCCGAATTCGTTGAAATGGAACGTATCTGCACCTCCTCCGCCGGAGAGGCCTGAGATTGAAGCCTCGTTGGTGAAGATGTTGAAACGGTCGGTGCCGCCGTTGCCCGCCACGCTGGCGGCGGCGGAGAATACGAAGAACGTGTCGTTGCCTGCGCCACCTGAAATTGTGGAGCCCGATTGCGAACCCTCGCCTGCACGGGTGCCGATGTTGAAGATATCGTTGCCTGCTCCACCAAAGGCGCGGTGGTCTTCGCCCGTGATGTTCAGCCTGTCTGCTCCGTCGCCTGCGTAGATTGTGTTTGCGGTGCCGCGCACGAGGGCCACGTCGTCTCCGGTTCCGAGATTGGCGAGGCTGCCGGAATAGTTTGCGGAAAGGGTAACCCTGTCGTCTCCGTCACCTCCGAAGGCCGCGCCGCGCCACATGAATATCTGGTCGTTCCCGCTGCCGCCCTGAACCTCTGCGCCAACACCGAAGATGTTGATCCTGTCATTGCCGCCATCTCCCGAGACGGTGGCGCGGTTGCCCTCAACCGTTATCAGATCCGTGCCCGCGCCGCCCGAGACGGTGACATCTGTGCCGGTGCTTTCGATTGTGTCGTTCTGGGCGTTGCCGAACAGGCGGGTGCCGTTGGCAGTGCTGATAAGGGTATCGGCTCCGTCGCCGCCGGTGAGGAGGCTTTGCGCGCCGGTGTTGATGAGCCTGTCATTGCCTGCGCCGCCGTGCATCGTGTTCTGCCCGGCCCCTCCGTTCATGATGTCGTTTCCGGCAGCGCCGAGCATTGTATCGTTGCCGCCTCTGCCTCTCATCGTGTCATTGCCGGCAAGGCCTGCGAGACGATCATTGCCGGAGCCGCCCTCCAGAATATCGGCCAGAAGGCCGCCGGTGATGCGGGAATCCACATTGCGGGCGATGATCGTATTGGTGAAATCGCGCGCGCCGAGATAGTTCTCGAAGTTGATGATGCGGCCGCCATACATGCCTTCGATCAGTGTGGTGCCTTCCAGCGCATTGATCGTTATATTCGATTGCATGGTGCGGGCATCCACCGTGTCGATGCCGGTGCCGCCATCAAGTTCGCTGATGTCGATGAAGTTCACCACCCGGTCATTTCCGCCCTGGAGCAGAATTCCGAAGGCGTTGTCTCCGCTGATCACGGTGTCGTTGACATCGCCCATCACCACATATTCGATGTTGAGGAACTGATCGCGCTCTCCGTTCTGGAAGATGCGGCCCGTCTCGAAATTGAGATAGACGGGGCGGAGGAGGCCAAAGAAATTCAGCTCGTCAAAACCGTTGCCGCCATCGAGCACATCCTGACCGCCACCGAAGTTGACGGGCTCGCCGATCACCAATTCGGGGATGGGACCGAAGAGATCGATGAGGCCACCGCCCCAGTTGAACTCCCCCTCGAAGATGAAATCATCGCCGTAGCCCGCGTTGATATAGTCGTCGCCGGGCAGGCCGGTGAGCCTGTCAAAGCCGGGGCCGCCTATTATGGTATCGTTGCCGCTGGTGGGAGGGGGCATGGGGTTCTCCAGAGTTTTTCGGGCCAGTATTCTTTTGGGGGTTGGGTGAGGAAACAGAAGTTTGTGGCGTCATTCAAGCGCGAAGCAGACGATACGCGTTTTTAGGCGGAAAAGTGTTTGGATCAGGCGAATGGTGCTGTTTTGCCGAGTGTGCGGGTGCACCGCCGCCTGTCACCTTCGGACTGACTACCGGGCGGGGAAGTGGTGAGTGCGCCGGTCGATGGTCCGGCGAGACATGCGACCGCTTTGCTGGAGCGAAGTGGACATACGTTGAAAAGATACCCATGTCCGCTTCCGCTCTAATCGTAAGATCAGTTATGTTTGCGCTATGTCAGATTTCAAATCACAGATTGCGCGCCATCGGGACAAGCTGAATGAACTGCACGAGCGCATTCACACAACATCCAAAGTAAGAGACCGCTCGGAAGCGCATAAGCAAACTTGGGAAGACGCATGCAGCGAATTCCACGGCTTTCGGTCGGAGATTGACAACTACTTCGATGAGGTCAGCGCCGAAACTATAACGGAAGACAATCAGATCAGGCAGTTCGTGTTTGATTATCTATCTGTTGATCCGATTTATTTTCGGTCAGGCTACGAGAAAGAGAACCTGTTGAGGTTGCTAAAGGCACTTGACTTGACTGATGAAGAGAAGGAAGTTCTTCGCCGGACTACCCTTCGCCGCATTCGTAACGGCGCCCTACGAGAATTTCGACGATTCTGTCAGTTCATCCCAAAAGTTCAGAATGATGCCTTCGTTGGTGAACTCCGATTGGAAGCAAAGTCCAGCGACGTACAAGTTCAACGAAGAGCAGCATTCGCCTTGGAGTATGTCGTCGATTAGCTGTCTTCTAGGCTTTAAAAGCGGACGTCCAATCAGTTACAGCACTTGTCAAAATGGGCTCGGAGCGGACATTGATGCATTGGTAGCATCCAGCAGTGCTAGCTCGAAATCTGCACGGAAAATCTCAAGCTTGGGCCGGTGTCGCGACTTATGGGTCAGCTATCCGGGAAAGCCGAAATCAGGTGAGTATGCGTTGTTGTTTTCCATCAAAGAGAAAGGCATCCGCGTCCTGGAAGTCGATTGCGATGGTCTCGCCGACGGAGGCCTTGTGTTGGCCGAAGAGTCGGACGGTGAGGGTTTCTTCTCCTTCGGAGAGGACCACGAGATTGGTATCTCCGCCGAGGCGTTCGACATGGGTTATCCTGCCCCGGATGCGCCCGGTTTGGGAGAGTGAAAGATGCTCGGGCCGGATGCCGAGCGTTGCGCCTTCAGGAAGTTGCAAGCCGGATTGGGTGAGGAAATTCATCGATGGCGAGCCCAGAAAACCGGCGACAAACTGGTTGGCGGGGTTGTTGTAGAGCTCCATTGGCGAGCCTACCTGCTCCACCTCTCCATCCCGCAGCACGACGATCTTGTCGGCGAGGGTCATCGCTTCGATCTGATCGTGGGTCACGTAAATCATCGAGGCGCTGAGCGTTCTGTGCAGATCAGCGATCTCGATCCGCGTGTTCATGCGCAGCGCCGCGTCGAGATTGGAGAGCGGCTCGTCGAAGAGAAAGAGCTTCGGTTCACGCACGATGGCGCGCCCGATGGCCACGCGCTGGCGCTGGCCGCCGGAAAGATCGGAGGGGCGGCGATCCACATAGGCTTTCAGATCGAGCATCTTGATGGCTTTATTGACGCGCTCTTCGATCACGGATTTTGGTTGTTTTTCCTGCCTCAGGCCGAGGCCCATATTGTCGCGCACGCTGAGATGCGGGTAGAGGGCGTAGGACTGGAAGACCATCGCGATGCCGCGCTTTGCGGGTGGTGTGGCGTTTACGATCTCTCCACCGATGGAGACGGTGCCGGAGGTCGCATCCTCCAGCCCGGCGATCACCCTGAGGAGCGTTGATTTTCCGCAGCCGGAGGGGCCTACGAAAACAACGAACTCACCGTCCTCGACTGTGAGGCTTATGTTTTTGAGAACTTCAACTGAGCCGAAGGATTTGGAGATGTTCTCAAGCTTCAGGGCGGTCATTTTGCCTCTCCCAGATCTATCGGTTTGCCGGTGCGGATGCTTTCATCGGCGGCGAGGCAGATGCGGAGGGATTGCACGGCGTCGGACATATGGCGGGTGAGGTCGATATCCTCTGTTATCGCCCGGACCATGTAGGCTTGCTCGGCGTTGCAGAGTTGCTGATGGCCCGGCTCGTCCGGCATCTCGATGATCCGGTCGCCGCCCCGCCGGTGAACCAGGATGGAGCCGACCTTCGTGTGCCCATCCACATCGTCGGATGCGCCCTTGTTGCCATCGCTGATCGAGACAGCCCCTTGGGGGGAGATGACGTCTTTTACGAAGAATGCGGTTTCGGACATCATCGGGCCCCACCCCGCTTCGTACCAGCCGACGGAGCCATCATCGAAGATCACCTGGAACTGACCGTAGTTGTACATGTCGGGTGCGATCTCTTCCGTGAGGCGCAGGCCCATGCCATTGACGCGAACGGGCCGGGCGTCGGTGATCTGGCACATCACATCAACGTAGTGCACGCCGCAATCGACAATCGGGCTGGTGGTTTGCATCAGCGCCTTGTGCGTTTCCCATGTGGGGCCATCGGATTGCTGGTTGAGGTTCATGCGGAAGACATATGGGCCGCCGAGGGCGCGGGCTTCCGAGACCAGCTTTTGCCAGCTGGGGTGATGGCGGAGGATGTAGCCGACCACCAGCTTGCGATTGAAGCGTCGGGCGGTTTGCACGACGCTTTCGGCATCCGCGACGGTTGTTGCCAGCGGTTTTTCGATGAAGACATCGGCACCTGCTTCCATCGCTGCAATCGCGTATTCCGCATGGCTGTCCGAATAGGTTGCGATGCAGACGAGGGCAGGGTGGGTTTTGAGCCCTTCCTCGAAGGTTTCAAAACGCGGATACGTGCGGAGTTCGGTAGGCAGATCCACCGGTGAGCGGTTGACGAGGCCCACGATCTCGGCTTCTGGATGAGCGTGGTAGGCCAGCGCATGGGAGCGCCCCATATTGCCGAGACCTGCGACAAGCACCTTCATTTGACTGCCCCCGATGTGATGCCGCGGATGAGCTGGCGCGAGAATATGACGTAGAGGCCCATCACCGGAAGGATCGCGAGGGAGAGTGCGGACAGGACCGCGTTCCAGTCGGTCACGAACTGGCCGATGAAGACCTGTGAGCCGAGGGTGAGGGTCTTCACCTCCTCCGCCGGGGCGAGGATGAGCGGGAACCAGAGGTCGTTCCAGATAGGGATCATGTTGAAGACGGCGACTGTCGCCATTGCGGGCCGCACGAGCGGCAGGACGAGGCGGAAGAAAATGCGGTATTCGCTGAGCCCGTCGATCCGGCCCGCGTTCTTCAGATCGTCGCTGACCTGCCGCATAAACTCGCTGAGGATGAAAACGGCGAGCGGCAGACCTTGGGCTGTGTAGACGAGGATCAGCGCCCAGAGCGTGTTTACCAGCCCTGTTTGCACCATCATTTCCAGAATGGCGACGGTGCCGATGCGGATGGGGATCATGATGCCGAGGGCGAGGTAGAGGCCCATCAGCGTGTTGCCGCGGAAACGATATTCGGCCAGTGCGAAGGCCGCCATCGCGCCGAAGAGCAGGATGAAGAAGAGGGAGGCAACGGTGACGATCATCGAGTTCTGGAAATAGAGGAAGAAATCCCCTTGTTTCAGAACCGTTTCATATCCGATGAGGGAGAAGCTTTCAGCATTGGGCAGCGCCAATGGTTCCCGGAAGATGGCTTTGCGGGTCTTGAAGCTGTTGATCACGATCACGCAGACCGGGAAGAGCGCGATGATCGTGTAAAGGATCAGGGCTGCGTGGGCTGCTGCGGTGTTGAAGGGGTTTTGGCGGGCTTTCACGGGGTTTACTCAGAACTGATAGCGACGCATGCGCGACTGGATGCCGAAGAGATAGAGGCAGACACCGACAAGGATGATGGCGAACATGGCAGAGGCGATGGTGGAGCCCATATGCGGATCGCCCAGTTGAAGCTGGAAGCCGAAGAAGGTGCGGTACATGAAGGTGCCAAGGATATCGGTTGAGAAATCGGGCCCTGCCAACGCGCCTTGGGCGGCATAGATCAGATCGAAGGCATTGAAATTGGCAACGAAGGTCAGGATGGAGATGATGCCGATGGAGGGCAGGATGAGCGGCAGCTTGATCTTCCAGAAGGCGGAGAAGCCTGTGATGCCATCGACCTCTGCCGCCTCCAGTATTTCATCCGGGATCGAGAGGAGGGCGGCGTAAATGAGCATCATCGGGATGCCGACGAATTGCCAGACGGAGACGAGGGAGAGCGTGGTGAGCGCATAGGCCTCTTTGCCGAGCCAGGGCGCGTAAAGTGATTTGAGGCCGACGGCATCGAGCATGCCGGGGGCGATGCCCCAGATGGGAGAGAGGATCAGCTTCCACGCGAAGCCCACAATGACGAAGGAAAGGATTGTGGGGATGAAGATGGCCGAGCGGTAGAAACTGGCGAAGCGCAGGCGCGGGTGGCTGAGGATTGCGGCAAGTGCAACGCCGATAGGATTTTGCACGAGCATGTGGATCAGGAAGAACCAGAAGTTGTTGGCGAGCGCGTTCCAGAACTGATCTGACCAGACGGTGTTGCCAAAGAGCGTGCGGAAATTCTCCAGCCCTACGAAGACGCGGCTCTGATCAACCTCTGTGAAGAGAGAGAGCCGTAATGTGTTGAAGAGGGGGTAGATCATCACGGCCGTGTAGACGAGCACGGCAGGTGCGAGGAAGACGATGATGTGCCATCTGATCCGGCTTTGACGGCGCTGTTCTGGCATCTGGCTATCCTGCGATTTCAGGGGCATTTTCGGGAGAAATCGGGCCGTTGCCTCGGCGGTTTAAACGGCGAAGCGGTGCACAGCCCCGAAGCACAGGAATGACTGGCTTCGGGGCAGGCGGGGGGCCTGATCTATTGTTGTGGCGCGTACCAGCTTGCGAGGCCTTCTTGCAGACGCGCGCCCGCATCTTCGGGGCTTTCTTCTCCTTTGATCACGGCCACGGAAGCGTTCCATGTATCGTTCTCAAGGTTGGGTGTGCCGCGCGAGAGGATTTGGTAGGTGGAGCGGATCGAGCTTTCACACGCGCTGCGCCACGAGATGAATTCCTGCGCGAGCGGATCTTCAAGTTCTACCGGAGCCGAAGAGAGCGGGAAGAAGCCGGGGAGGGCATTGGCGTAGAGTGTTGCAAACTCCGCCGAGCCCACCCAGTTGAGGAAGGTCTTGGCCGTCTCGGGGTTTTCGGTTTTCGCGTTCATCCCGATCCCGATATCGGTGTGATCGGAGATGTAGCATGTGTCGCCTGCATTCGCGACAGGGGGATAGAAGGCGCCCATCTCGAAATCGGCAAGGCCGTTGAAACCCGATATTTCCCACGAGCCTGCGGGATAGATGGCGGCGCGGCCCAGCGTGAAGATGTTCTGGCTGTCGGGGTAGGTTTGGGCCTCGTACCCATCGCCGAGATAGGCGCCCCATTTGGCAAGCTGGCGGTAGGGGGCCACCCATGCCTCATCTGTGAGCTTCTGCTCGCCGGAGATCAGGGCGAGGCGGCCTTCCTCACCCTTCCAGTAATTGGGGCCGATGTTGTTATAGCCCATCGTGGCCGCTTCCCACTGGTCATTCGTGCCCATTGCCATCGGGATGTAGGTGCCGTCTTCCTTGATCTTTTCCAGGACGGCGAAGAATTCAGCCTCGGTTTTGGGCACCTCTACGCCCACTTCGGCAAACGCCTCCTTGTTGTAGATGAAGCCGTGGATCACGGAAGCCATGGGAACGCAGAACTGAACGGATGCGTCATCCGTGCTCCAGCCCGATTTGGCGACGGGGGAGAAGTTGGCCATGCCTTCGATATCGCTGATATCGGCCAGGTGACCGGCCTCGAAGAGTGCGAGCGAGGCGTCGAAGGGGCGGCAGGTGATGATATCGCCCGCCGAGCCTGCATCCAGCTTGGAGTTCAGCACGGCGTTGTATTCCGCCGGAGCGGAGGGTGTGAACTTCACCGTTATGCCGGGATGCGCGGCTTCGAATGCCGGGATGATTTCGTTCTGCCAGATGGCAAGATCATCGTTGCGCCAGCTTTCAATGCTCAAGGTAGCGTCTTGCGCAAAGGCGGTGCCTGTCAGAAGGCTACTTGCCAGAAATGCGCCTGTCAGCGTGAGTTTGATCATGGTCTTCTCCCGTGTTGTACTTGGTAAGTTTGGTTTTGTTATGGTTGAGGCAGGGGGCAAGGTGGCCGTGATGCTGCGCGAGCAGGGTGTTTGCCTCTGCCGCGCTGCGGCCGGAGGCTATCAGTATCGCTGGTTTGACTGCGCCTTCAGCGGCCTGAAGTGCCCCCTTGGCATCGACTTCGGGTACGCCAGCCGCCGTTTGAACGACTTGTGTGGCCCGGTGGCGCAGTTTGGCGTTGTCTGCGATCAGATTGACCATCATGCCCTGATAGACATGCCCAAGCTGGATGCCCATCAGCGTGGACATCGCGTTCAGAGCGGCTTTCTGCGCGGTTCCGGCGGCGAGCCTCGTAGAGCCCGCGACGACCTCCGTGGGTGTGATCAGGCAGATAGGAATATCGGAGCTGGCGAGGAGAGGTGTGTTGGGTGTGCATGTGATCGCTATTATTCTGGCTCCGGCCTCTCGTGCCTTTGCTGACATCGCAAGGGCGTAGGGCGTGGTGCCGCTGGCGCTGAGGATGATGGCCGCGTCGCCGGGAGCAAAATCGGCGCTGTCCGCCAAGGTTACATCGTCTTCGACATCGCCTGTCATGGCGGCACTCGTCGGCACGCCGCCCGCCATATGGATGCGAATGCGCGCGGCCGGTACGCCGAAGGTTCCCGGCAGTTCGCAGGCATCGGCAAGGGCCATCAGGCCCGAACTGCCTGCCGCTGCGTAGACAAGATTGCAGCCAGCGCGGATCGCCTCCGACATCACCCTTGCGCCCTCTGCGAGGGCGGTTGCCGCGTTGCCTACAGCGGTGATTGCAGCCTTTTGGCCGTCCAGCATCAGATCTACCGCCGCATCGGCGCTCAGGGCGTCGATGGCCGAGAAAGCGGACGGCGATTGTGCCTTCGTCTGCGTGATCTGATTCTCCATATGGATCATAATACCTTTTAGATACCTTTTGTCTACCATTTAGAGTTTGTGCGGCGTGATGCCGAAAATATCAGCCCAATTCTGCGCATGGACTCCAGATAAGCCTTCATTTTCGCCGAAAGGTATTATATAGGTATTATATGAGTAATTTGACGCAAGCCCTTCTGATTGGCGTGGATGGTGGTGGCACCGGATGCCGTGTGGCCATTGGCACGGAAAGGGATGGCGTGCTTGCCGATGCCTCTGGTGGCCGGGCAAATGTGGCGACGGACCTGCCGCTTGCGATCCGCAATATTGAGAATACTGTCTCTGCTGCTCTGGCGAAGTTTGGCGGTGATCCGGGCGATTTGAGGCGCGCGGTTGCCCATCTCGGGCTTGCAGGCGTTATGACTCCGCAAGATGCGAGCCGGGTGTGCGATGCTTTGCCCTACGCAAAGTGTGTTGTGACGGATGACCGGCCAACGGCTTTGGTGGGAGCGCTTGGCGAGCGTGACGGGTTTTTAGTATCGGTTGGTACTGGCACGATTATGGCCGCACGCCGGGCAGGGCAGTTTAGGTATGTGGGTGGTTGGGGGTTCTATCTTTCCGATCAGGCTTCCGGTGCATGGCTCGGGCGTGCGGCGCTGGTGCGCGTGCTGCTGTGTGTGGATGGATTGCTGGGCCACACCGATCTGACGCGCGATTTGCTGGCGAAATTCAATAATGACCCGAATGAGATTGTTGCGTTCAGCGTCGGGGCTGTCCCCGGTGATTACGGGGCATTCGCCCCAGCCGTTTTTGATGCGGCAGGGCGTGGGGATGCTATCGGGCTGGTGCTGGTGGAGGAGGGTGTGGATTACATTCTGCGCGGCCTTTCTGTGCTGGGCTTTCGGGATGGCGATATCTTGTGCCTGACTGGTGGGGCGGGGCCGCGATATGAGGCGTTTCTGCCCGAAGCGGTGAGGCAGGGCATAACACCGCCTGGACATTCTGCCGTTCATGGTGCGTTTCAGATGGCGCGTGTTGCGGCACAGGAAAGCGCGCGTGTGCCATCATGAATGTTGCAGAGTTCCTCTCCCCTCGTGGCTGGCTCGTTCCGGAGGACGGGCCACGCTATGTGCAATTGCGCAAGCGGCTGGCCGAAGGGGTTGAACGGGGTATTCTGAAGGCGGGATCCTCCCTGCCGCCTGAGCGTGAGATTGCCTCCATCACAGATCTTTCGCGCGTGACGGTGCGCAAGGCGATCCGGGCGTTGGCCGAGGAAGGTGTGATTGTCCAGAAACAGGGCTCGGGTTCGTTTGTGGCATCTTCCGCACCGCAGATCGAGCAATCCCTTTCACGGCTGACGTCTTTTACGGAAGATATGTCTCGGCGGGGGATGGCTTCAACGAGCCGTTGGCTGGAGCGCGGCGTGTTCATGCCCTCGCCCGATGAAGTTCTGGCGCTGGCGCTTTCTCAGGACGCCTCCGTCTCGCGCCTTGCCCGCCTTCGAACCGCCGACGAGCGGCCTATGGCGATCGAGCGGGCCTCACTTCCGATGGATATCCTGCCCAATCCGCTTCTTGTGGAGACTTCACTTTATGAGGTTCTGGAGGCATCCGGCCTGCGTCCTGTGCGGGCATTGCAAAAGATTTCCGCCATTAATCTGCGGCGGGCCGATGCGGAATTGCTTGATGTCGCCGAGGGCGAGGCGGGGCTGCGGATTGAGCGTACTTCCTATCTGGCCGATGGGCGCGTTGTTGAGTTTACCCAATCGATCTACCGCGGAGACGCCTACAATTTCGTGGCCGAGCTTCGCCTCGCAAAAGAATAGGGCTGCCATATGAGTAATGATGAGACGCAGATGCGCCGTGAGGTGCTGGAGATACCGGGTGCCGTGAGCCGCTTGCTTGCGAACCAGGCGGATGCAGTAAGGGGCACCGCTGACGCACTACGCGCGCGGGATCCGTCTTTCATGATCAGTGTCGCCCGTGGCTCATCGGACCATGTTGCAACCTATCTGAAATATGCTTCCGAGCTTCTGACAGGGACACCGATTGCATCTGTAGGGCCTTCTATCGCGTCGGTTTACAAGCGCAGACTGAAACTGGGTGGCAGTGCCTGCCTTTCCGTTTCGCAATCCGGCAAGAGCCCGGATATCGTGGAGATGGCACGTATGGCGCGGGGCTGCGGTGCCTTGTCTATCGCTATCACGAATGATCCTGCATCGCCGCTGGCCGAGGTGAGTGACCATACGCTTTACATCGACGCGGGGGCGGAACTGAGCGTTGCGGCAACAAAGACATTTGTGAATTCTGCTGTGATCGGCATCTGGCTTCTGGCGGAATGGGCGGAGGATGCAGATTTGCGCGCTGCCATCCTGACGCTTCCGGAGCATCTGGAGCGTGCCGTCCGGCAGGACTGGGGGAGCGCGCGCGCAGCACTGGGCGCGCGCAATTCCATATTCTGTCTGGGGCGCGGCCCGGCTTATGCGATCTCCAACGAGGCGGCGCTTAAATTCAAGGAAACATGCCAGATTCATGCGGAATCCTATTCCTCGGCGGAGGTGCTTCACGGCCCCGTCTCTATCGTGGATGCTGGTTTTCCGGTTATGGCATTGGCCTCGGGCGATGTGGCTGAAGCTGCCCTTGCGGGTGTGGCGGATGAGATTGCAGCAAAGGGCGCCAAGGTTTTTGCGACAAGCTCTCTGGTAAAAACGGCCGATAGCCTGCCCGTGGTGCGCACCGGCCATTCCCTGACGGATCCGATTGCGCTGATTGCCAGCTTTTATGCGATGGTTGAAAGCGTTGCGGCCGCAAGGGGGATAAATCCTGATGCCCCGCGACATCTTAAAAAGGTGACGGAGACGGTATGAGCGAAGTGGAAAAGGCCCTCGTGGGTGCAAATATCCACGATGGGACACGCCTTCACGAAGGTGCGGCACTGCTGGCATTCCGGGACGGCAGTGCAGAGATTGTTGCGCGCGATACGTTGGCGGAGGGAATGCCTCTGCATATTCTGGATGGCGGAACGATCATGCCCGGGTTCGTGGACCTGCAGGTGAATGGCGGCGGCGGTGTGATGTTCAATGATGATCAATCCGTCGCGACGCTGCGCATGATTGCGGATGCCCATGTTGGCATGGGCACTGCCGCTCTGTTGCCCACGTTGATCACCGATACACCCGAGAGGACACGCGCTGCTATTGCGGCGGTTGGACAGGCTATTGCGGATGAGGTTGTGGGCGTTATAGGCATCCACCTCGAGGGCCCGCATCTTTCCGTTGCCCGCAAGGGTGCACATGATGCGCGCCTGATCCGGCCTATGACCGACGGCGATATGCGAGAGATTCTGGCAGCGGGTGAGCGGTTGCCGAACGTGATGGTGACGGTGGCACCCGAGAACTGCCGGATGGATCAGATCCGTGCGCTATCGGAGGCCGGGGTGGTCGTCTCGCTTGGTCACACGGATGCGAGTTACGATACATGTATGGCGGCTTTTGACGCGGGTGCGCGCTGCGTGACCCATCTTTTCAACGCGATGAGCCAGTTGGGGAACCGAGAGCCCGGGCTTGTCGGTGCTGCACTCTCTCGTGGAGATGTTTATGCGGGGCTGATCGCGGATGGCATCCACGTGCATCCCGCAGCCATGCGTGCGGCGTTCGCTGCCAAGAAGGGGGCTGCGCGCATCTTTCTGGTGACAGACGCAATGGCTACGGCAGGATCGTCCATCACCGAGTTCGCGCTGAATCACCGCAAGGTTTTGCGGCGGGAAGGGCGGCTTACCCTCGCCGATGGAACTCTGGCGGGGGCTGATCTGGACATGACGCGGGGCATTTCCGTACTGGTCAACCAACTCGGCCATGATGTGGCCAGCGCGATTTCGAGGACTACGGCGATACCTGCCGGTATTTTGAGGCAGAACGATGGATATGGCAGGTTTTGTGGAAGAGTGGACGGCCTGATCCATGTGGATCGGGGCTTGGAGCGTGTAAAGAAGATTGGAGAACTCTGAATTCGTTCGGTTCAGGAGCACCCGCAGCGGGACGTGCTTTTGCGATCTCTACGGGGCTTGCCAAATAGGGCTGATGCCGGGTTTTGTGACACAGACAGCTGTGCACTTGCAGCCGTGTGATCCTCCCGGATATCAATCAGATCTGTCTGTACAGTGTCTATCTTGTCCTGGAGGCGGATATTCTGCAATGCCTTCACTGTCTCTTCCGGATCAGTCTATGTCCTGATTTTCGGCGGAATCCATCAATCGGCGGATATGGGTCGAAAAGGCGAGCGTTGCCGGGAGGCCGATCAGGGCTCCGATCAGGATTGACCAGCCAGTGGACAGCACCGGAAGCCCGACCCAGCTGCCGATCAGCGATGCAAAAAAGACGTTCACAGCCATCGCACCTGCGCCGAAAGGATAAAGTACGAGGGCAATCTGACGCTTTGTCCAGCCTTCCCGTATCATCGCCGCGCAACCAACCAGTGAATGGCGGCAAGTGCGCCAATCAGAGCGATACAGGCCAATCCGAACCAGAATTCGGCCGTAGCTGACTGGGCCTGCGGGATGGGCCTATCGAAGCTTTCAGCGGAAGCCTGCGTGGTGGCAATAATCGTCAGCAACACCGAAAATCTCATATCAAGTCTCCTGTGTGAGCGTGCGGTAGATCTCCGGCAGTACGCGCGTAAGCCGTTCCGGATCGGGCAGTAGAGAAAACCCGCCGCGCCCGAAAATGCGTGCAAACCAGTCCTGTCCGTCTTCATCTATAATGATCCCGTGCAGGCTCTGGCCTGATCTGCGTGCCTCGACCACTGCCATATGGCTGTCTTCGATACCGTGCTGGCCTTCGTAGTGATCGAGGTCATTGGGTTTGCCGTCGGTCAAAACGATCAGCAGCTTTCGTTCTGTCGTTTCTTCGGATAGCTGTGCGCTGACGTGCCGAATAGCCGCCCCTAGCCGAGTGTAGTGGCCTGGCTTGAGCGCGCCGATATTGGCTGTTACGGTTGGCCCCAATTCTTCCGAAAAATCCTTGCAGCGGGTCAGAAAAACACGGTCGCGCCGGAGTGAGGAAAACCCCCAAATACCCAGACGATCACCGGCCGCGTCTATCCCCACTGACAGGGCGGCCATGGCGTTGCGGGCGATGTCAATTACGCAAGTCTCGCCGATTGCGGCTTCGGTGGAGCGCGATGTATCGATCAGGAAGGCGACTGAGAGGTTGCGCTCGATCTGGCGTGCGTCTTGCCAGATGCGATCACTGCCGCGGCCGGTTGCCATAAAATCGGCTTTGGAGGCGACCAACGCATCAAGATCCAACTCGGCTCCGTCTACCTGGCGGGGTTGCAGGATGCGGCGTGGGCGGAGGACTTCAAATTGGCGTCGGACGGCGCGGATTTGGCGTTGATTGGGATGGAACGGGTTTTGCGCGTCCGGCTGGGCCGGAGCATCCAGAACGCGGCAATGATCGACCATGTAATCGCGTGTTCGGTGGTTCCATTCCGGATAGGTGTATTCGCCCGAAAGCATTTCGTGGTCGGCGTCCGCCGGGGACAGATCCAAATGCAGGCGCAGCCGTGTGGCTGCCCGCCTGTCGTGCCCCGACAATGTGATGATATCCTGATCATCTGCGGCTTTCGCGGCATTTTCGTCATCGTTATCATCAACGCTTCGGTTGATGTTCATGGACTCGACCCAAGACAGGATTGATTCAAACCGGTGGATTATGAAGCTGTCCTTGCGGTGTGTCTGATCCTGATCTTTGCGTTCGCCCAGCTTGCGGTTTGCCATGGCGGCAGCAGGGGCCGGGCCGGGCGTTTCGGCGTTGTCGTCAGCCGCTTTGCCTGCGTTGCCCGGTGATACGAACCGCAGCCAGATCGGCACCGGCGCAAAGGGCAGGTAGTTGCGCGGCTGGATATCTTCCGGAGGTGCAGAGCTCTTGGTGCCAAGCTGCCTGCGGATGGCCTGCTCGACCTCTACTTCCACGCTGGACGCGATACGGTTCGGCCGCTGCGCCAGACAGTGCTCCACCATTTTTGCATAGGATTGGCGCAAGCCGGGACAGGCCTCAAAAGCCCGATCCGCGCTGGCGGCATTCGCCCGTATCTGAGCGTGATCATTGATCAGCAAGCCTGGTCCGCTCGGATCGAATTCATCGGTCTGAGCCAAGGCAGCAATGGTCACCAGCCAAAGGTAGGCGTCCCTGTTCAACCTGGGATCAGGGAATGCGGCCATAACAGGTGGCAGGGCCAATCGCTCTCCATCGATTGTTGCGATCCATTCATGCGCCCGCTCGGCGGCGACCTTCTGCTTCACCGATCTGCGGTGGCGAACGAGGGTGGCAGGGCATTCTGTGATCTCGACCCCTGCCTTGCCGCCGAGCGCGCGGAACAGAACAGAGAGGCTGGGCTGCAGGGTACGCATCTCACAGGCCGCATCGGGGTAGCTGACAGGAATACCCATCCCGCTGGCCATATCGTGCCAGATATTGCCAACCGTTTCTTCCGGCTCCATGAGATCAAGTAATTTCATCGCGTTATCCGTAGATCGTGGCAATGAGATCGCGCAGGGCTTGTTTGATTTCCGGCTCGTCAGTGAGTGGCTCAATGATTGCGGCTTCGAGAGCCTGATCTACGCTTATCTCATTTGCCATCAAGCTGGCAGCATAGATAAGCAGGCGGGTTGAGACGCCTTCTTCCAGATCCATTCCGGACAAAGCGCGTATGTGCCCGGCCAGACGAACCAGGGGTTTGACGCGGGCCGGATCCAACCCGCTTTCCTGCGCCACAAGCGCGATCTCGATATCCGGTTTTGGAAAATCGAAAGTGGCGGAGAGGAACCTCTGCCGTGTTGACGGCTTCAGGCGCTTGAGCACGTTCTGATAGCCAGGATTGTAGGAGGCGACGAGCATGAAACCTCTGGGGGCAGCAAGCTCCTCGCCCGTTCGATCAATCATCAGTGTGCGCCGGTTATCCGTTAAGGGGTGCAGCACAACAGTTACATCCTTGCGGGCCTCCACTACCTCATCCAGATAGCAGATCCCTCCTTCGCGGACAGCGCGGGTGAGTGGCCCATCGACCCAGACCGTTTCGCCGCCCTTCAGGAGGTAGCGTCCGATCAGATCTGCGGCGGAGAGATCATCGTGACAAGCGACTGTATGGAGAGATTTGCCCAGACGCGCTGCCATATGTTCGACGAAGCGGGTTTTGCCGCAGCCGGTGGGCCCCTTCAGAAGAAGGGGCAGGCCCGTGCTGTGGGCGGTTTCAAACAGCGCGCATTCACGCGCTGTTTCCTGATAAAAGGGGATCCTCGGCGCGGATTGCACATTCATCGCTCACTCCCCCGGCACGAAGTTGGGGCCGGGCGCGATGATCTCATCCTTGCGCACCACCAAGAGCGAGTAGATGAAAAGAAGTGCGCCGAGCACCACGGCAGCCCCGGCACCAAAGCGCATCAGGTAGAAGATACCAAGCCCGTCCTGCACGCTCATGAAATCCTCTCCCAAAACGCGCTGCATATGGGTCTGGATGGTGCCCGCAAAGGTCAGCACGAAGGTCATGAAGGCCATACCGCCTGTCATCAGCCAGAAACTCGCCATGTTGAGCACTTGGTTGTAGGGCTCCCGGCCGCGCAGCATCGGCATCGCGTAGGTGAAAATGGCGAGGTTGAGCGCCACGTAGGCTCCGTAGAAGGCAAGGTGCCCGTGGGCAGCGGTGATCTGCGTGCCGTGGCTGTAGAAGTTCACACCGTGCAATGTGTGCAGGAACCCCCAGACCCCGGCGCCAAAGAAGGCAACTGTGCTTGAGCCGAGCGACCAGAGGAGCGCTGCCTTGTTCGGGTGGTTCTTGCGCCCCTTCCAGACCATCACGAATGCGAATGACATCATCAGGAAGAACGGGATCACCTCGAATGTGGAGAAGATCGAGCCGATCCACTGCCAGTAGCCTGGGAGCCCGATCCAGTAGAAATGGTGCCCGGTGCCAAGAATCCCTGAGAAAAGCGCCGTAGCAACGATCACGTAAAGCCATTTTTCCACAACTTCCCTGTCCACTCCGGTGAGCTTGAGGAGCAGGAAGGCGAGGATTGCGGCCATTACCAGTTCCCAGGTTGCCTCTACCCACAGATGCACGACAAACCACCAGTACATTTTATCCAGGGACAGGTTCTCCGGGTTGATAAATGCGAACACCCAGAGAAGCGACAGCAGCCACAGCCCCATCAACAGCACGTTGGTGATGGCTGTCTTCTTGCCTGCGAGGACGGTCATGGAAATGTTGAAGAGGAAGATCAGGGCAGCGACAAGAGTGCCGAATTTGACCCAAAGAGGCTGTTCAAGAAACTCTCTGCCGCCATGGATACCCATGAGATAGGAGCCGACTGCACCGAGCGTGCCGACCATCAGCAAGGCCAGCTGGATGTAGGCGAGTTTGACCGAATAGAGCTCGCGCTCGGATTCTTCGGGAACCAGAAAATACGCAGCGCCAAAAAAGCCAAGAAGCAACCAGACGATCAGCGCGTTGGTATGGATCATCCGGATGATATTGAATGGCAATATCTCGGCCAGAAAATTGGGCGAGACGTAAACCCATCCGGCCAGCAGCCCGCCCATCACCTGAATGCCGAAAAGAGCCAGTGCGCATACGATATAGGCGAATGCGACTTTCTGAGATTGATATTTCATGTGATCTCTCTCCTATCCTGCATCATTGGGTGGCCAGCCCTGCGTATCGGTCTGATCCGCCCATCGCAGGAATTCAGCCAAGCCGCGCATCTCTTCCTCGGTGAGCTCGAAATAGGGCATCTGGCGTCGGCCCTCTGCACCACTTGGCTGGGCCTCGATCCAGCCTTTCAACACTTCGAAGGCGCCTTCCGGGTCGTCCAGTACGCCCCAGCGGGTCATTACGTTGCCAACCTCCGGCGCGAAATACGCCCCCTCGCCATGCAGGGTGTGGCAGTTAATGCAGGAGTGACGTTCCCACACACGTTTACCCAGTATCACTTCTTCGCTAAGGGGCATGCCTGCGGTGGATGTGTTCACCACGTAGCGGTGGCTTTGAACCGTCAGGGCGATGAAGATCACCACGAAGAACAGGGATCCACCGTAGAAAATATTGCGCGCCCGCGACTTTGTCAGGATTTCGGCCATGACCCGGTCCCCTCTTGTGGTTGGTATTGCAGAGGGCATAGCGCGGGCGGTTTTTGCGGAGTTTGCGCAAGCGCAACGTTCGGTGTGATTGATTTGAATAGCCTCGCCGTATCTACCGGGGAGACTTCATGATGCGAAGGCCGGCGCTGGATGATCTTGATCTGGAACTGAACGTTCTTATGAACAACTGGCCCGAGACGATCAGTGTCTTTCTAAGACATCACATGCTGTGTGTGGGCTGCACGATTGGCCCGTTTCATACCGTTATCGACGCCTGTCGAGAGTACGATCTGGACGAAGAAGCGTTCCGCAAAGAGTTGCGGTATGCGGTCTCGCAGCGGCGGGGCAGATCAGGCATCGCCTAGCAGCACCATGCGATGCGGATCACAAACGATGATTTTCTTGCGCTTGCTGGCGACCAGCCCATCCTTTTCCCACGCACTCAGCAGCCTGCTGACTGTGTGCAAGGTTGTTCCCGTCATCTCCGATACATCCTGCCTTGTAATCGGAAACCCGATCTCGATCCCGTTTGTAACCTTTCTGCCGGATTGATTGACCAGATGCAGCAGCGCGCGGGCGATGCGTTGTTCGACATGCTTTGTCGACATTTCAACAACCCGGTTGTTGATTTCCCCCATACGGTTTCCGATGGTTCTGTAAGTCTCGGTGGCAAAGCCTTCATAATGGGCAACGAACCCGTCCCACAGTCTGGTGGGCCATGATAGGATGATCACCTCTGATGCGCATATGGCCGTGGCCGGATAGGTTTCGCGCCCCAGGGCTCTTGCAATGCCAAAAAGCTGCCCGGGTGGAATATGAAGGGAGGTCACCTGATCTCCTTCCGAGGTGATACGCACCGCTCTGATCGTGCCATCCAGCAGCAGGTAGAAGTATTCTGCCGGTGCTCCCTCATCATACACTGCGACACCTGCGGCAATCGAGCGGCTGGTGGCTTGATCGAGAATGTCTCGTATTTCCGCAGCCCCCAATTTTGAAAAGGGTGGAAGGGTACGGAGCAGGCTTTCATGCAGTTTGGGCAAGTTGGCTCCGAAACAACGTGTTTTGCAAACTTATAGCAAGATTTGTGCCAACGTCACCTGAACATGACACCAAGCCCCCAGATTGTCAGAAGTTTGTGCAACCACAAAGTCTGTGAGCTGGCCCCCCATTATTCTTGCGCCAACAGGATTGTGAAAGGGACAAACATGCTTCGCACACTCACGACAACTGCGGTTCTGCTCTTGGCATTCGGCGGCTCTGTGGCCGCCGAAACCTTTGAGGTGAAGATGCTGAACAAGGGGGAGGCCGGAAGAATGATTTTTGAGCCCTCCTCTCTGCGCATTGCTGCGGGTGACACCGTTAAGTTCCTCGCGACGGATCGCGGCCACAACGCGGAATCTGTGGAAGAGATGATGCCTGACGGTGCCGAGGTGTTCGTTGGAAAGATCAATGAAGAGATCGAGGTCACTTTCGATTTGGAAGGTTTTTTCGGCATTAAGTGCAAGCCGCATTTTGCGATGGGCATGGTGATGGTGATTGCCGTGGGTGACGCGGAAACCCCGGCCGAGGACTTTCTTGAAGGCCGCATGCCTCCCAAAGCCAAGAAGCGTTTCGAAGAACAGCTTGCCGCATTCTGATTTTTGCAGCGGCAGAATGGCCGCTGCCCCATGACTGAAATGGAGATGACAATGACAAAGCTTACCAATCCTGGCCTCATGCCAACAAGCCGTCGCAATGTACTGCGTGGATCGGTTCTTGCGGGTGCTGCTGCAATGGCGGGAACCGCTGCTTCTGCGGTAACCCCGACACCGCGCCGATTGCCGGTGCCACCTCTGCGCGGAGCGTCGCCTCAGTTCCTTCAGGCCGAAGCTCAGGCACAGGCAGAGGCAAAGCCTGTCGATCTATCGGGTTATGAACGGGTGAAGCAGGAACTTGTCGCGCCCCCTTTTGCACCTGTTCATGAACAGGTCGCCTCTGGTGATCCCAAGGTCGTTGAAATCGAGATGATCACCGAAGAACGGCTGATGGTTGTGGATGAAGACACCGGAGCCAGCGTTTGGGCCCTGACCTACAATGGCTCGGTCCCTGGGCCGCTGATCATTGTGCATGAGGGCGATTATGTTGAGTTGACGCTCAAAAACCCTGTCTCAAGCCAGATGGAGCACAACATCGACTTCCACGCCTCGACCGGAGCCTTGGGTGGTGGTGGTCTCACACATGTTTACCCCGGTGAGGAAACTGTCCTGCGCTGGAAAGCCACCAAGGCAGGGTGCTTCACCTATCACTGTGCGCCCGGCGGAGCGATGATCCCCTATCACGTAACACACGGCATGAACGGTGCCATCATGGTGCTGCCCCGCGATGGTCTGAAAGACGGGGAAGGCAATCCGCTCAGATATGACAGCATCGCCTATATCGGAGAGCAGGATTACTACCTGCCGATGAATGAAGAGGGCGACTACAAGACATATGAGGCGGCTGGCGATGACTATGCCGACAGCCTTGATGCAATGCGGACTCTGGTGCCTACGCACTCTGTCTTCAACGGCGCGGTCGGGGCCCTGACGGGCGACAACGCGTTGAGGGCGGATGTTGGGGAGACCGTGTTGATGATCCACAATCAGGCCAACCGGGATTCGCGCCCGCACCTGATTGGCGGGCACGGCAATTATGTCTGGGAAACCGGATCCTTCACTGACGCGCCTCTGACGGGTATCGAGAGCTGGTTTGTGCGTGGCGGCAGTGCGATGGCCGCGATGTACACCTTCGAGCAACCGGGCGTTTACGCCTATGTGAACCATAATCTGATCGAGGCGGTTCTGCTGGGGGCCACCGCTCACTTTGTTGTTGAGGGGGAATGGAACAATGCGCTGATGGAGCAGGTGGTGGCGCCGCACGCGAGCGATACCTGACAGGGAGGAGCAAAAGATGTTCGCCGTCCACCAACTTCAAAACGCGAAGCGCGCCAGATACTGGCTGCTGGGAATTGGTGCGGCGGCAATGCTTTTTCTGGGGGTCGCGCTTTTTTGGCGTGGCCCCCTGATAGAGGTTCATCCGGAGATGGCTGAAACTCCGATTGCGATGCCCGGTAAGGCGGAAATCTATGTGATGAGATATGAGGTCAGTGTTGCTGAATGGAACCTTTGCTTTGAGGATGGCGCCTGCCAGTTGGCGTTGCGGGTGCGATCTGGCCAGAGCCCGGCCGAAACGCCCGCAACCGGCCTCAGCTATATCGATGTCACCGAATATCTCGCTTGGATAAATGAAAAAACCGGGCATGACTACCGGCTGCCAACCGTCGCTGAATGGGAACATATGGCAAAGCCGGTTCTACCGGAGGAGCCGGATCCTATATTCACAGACCCTGCTTTAACCTGGGCATCTGCCTATCTTTTGGGAGAGGGACCGCCTCGGGCAATACGCCCTCGCGGTTCCTTTTCTGCGTCACCAGCGGGAATTTTCGATCTTGATGGCAATGTCTGGGAATGGACACAGGATTGCTATGCCGGGACAGCCGGTGTCGATACGAGCCGCTGCCCCGCGTTTTTTGTTGCGGGTGAACATATCGCGGCGATTCCATTTCCGGTTCGCGATCCGGCGCGCGGGGGCTGTGCGGTCGGTGCTCCGCCTGCGCATCTTGGAGTGCGGCTGGTTACGGAAAGCAGATATTCTCGATCATAGCCGAGCCTGGGCTAAGGCTGATGCCGTGAAAGAATTTCTGAAAGCTTCCAGCACTCACAGCTATCGGGCACGGTTGATTATTTCTTGACCGCCGCCCTCAAAAGCTCCTACTGTCAATCAAAAATATAGCGCGCGTAAAGTTTTGATATGTGAGGGACGGTGCATCGCTTGGTTGCGCAGGAAGGGCTTGCAGCGTTTGAGGGTGAGGGGCTGACCGCATGAGTGGACATAAGATCAAGAATATGGAGGAATTCGCTAAGGTTAGCGACATTTCCCGCCCCACCTTGTCCAAGTATTTCAATGATCCGGAGAGCGTGCGCAAGACAACTCGGGGTAAGATTGAGGCTGCGCTGGAAGAGTATGATTACCGGCCCAATATCTTCGCAATCAACCAGAACAGGAAGCTAACCAAGACAATCGGTATTGTCGTTCCCTATCTGGCGGATCCGTTTTTTGCTGAGATTGTGCGCAAGATCGAGCGGCGCTGCATTGATGCAGGCTTCTGGCCTATTGTGTTCAGTGCCCACGGGCAGCAGGGGCTCGAAAACAATGCTTTGGCGACGCTTCAATCGCTCCGGCCCGCCGGTGCGCTGATCGCGCCGCTCGGGCGCAGCTCTGACTTTGAGAGTGTGCGGCGGTTTACCGAGGATGTGCCGACAGTTGTGTTTGACAGCAACGTGGATGTCGGCCAAGCCTTTGTTGGGTCTAACAACTTTCAAAGTGTTGGCCTTATTGTCGACTACCTATGCCGCACAGGCGAGCCGCCTTGTTTCTTTGAGATGCGCCCCGTTAACCCCAACGCGAACAAGCGGCGTGACGCGTATGTTCAGTCTATGGAGCGGCTTGGGCATGACCCGCGGGTGGTGCAAGTTGAGGGGGCGGGTTGGGACTTTGAGAGGATCGGGCTGGAGGAAGGAATGCGGTTGATCTCGGAGCGCTCTCTGCCATCCAATACGGTCCTGTGCAGCAACGACCGACTGGCTGTCGGGCTTGTTGCGGCAGCTTATCAGAAAGGGCTTAGAGTTGGCCACGGGCCGGGCTGTGCGATGCGGATAGCGGGCCATGATGATCATCCATGGTCTCAATTCACTTGCCCGCCGCTGACGACAGTATCCCAGGATTATTCGGCAATTGCTGATCGCAGTGTGGAGATGTTGTTCGGATTGATCGATCACGGCGAGCGGACTGAGGGGCGCCCGGAGATCCTGTTTGAGGGTAAGCTTGTTTTGCGGTCGTCTGCGTAGCGCCTAAAAGTTTACGAGAGTAAAGAATTTGATTGACTCGCTGCCTTCGGCGCGGTTATGTCCAATCTATCAAAATCAAAAAAGAATCTTGGGAGGATTACTGATGAAACTGAGGAATGCATTGATTGCAGCCTCTGCGATTGTGTCGGTTACGTCGACCGCTGCACTTGCTGAAACGCTCACAATAGCCACGGTGAATAATGGCGACATGATCCGGATGCAGGGTCTGACGGATGATTTCACTGAAAAGACCGGCCATACAGTTGAGTGGGTGACACTGGAAGAGAACGTGCTGCGTCAGCGCGTTACAACAGACATCACCACCAAGGGCGGTGCGTTCGATATCATGACAATCGGCATGTACGAGACGCCGATCTGGGGTGCGAATGGCTGGCTCGTACCGCTGAACGATCTGTCCGCCGAGTACAACGTGGACGACATTCTGCCCGCAATGCGCGGCGGTCTCAGCCATGACGGCACGCTTTATGCAGCGCCTTTCTACGGCGAAAGCTCCATGATCATGTATCGCACGGACCTCATGGAAGCGGCCGGGCTTGAGATGCCAGACGCACCGACATGGACGTTCATCCGCGAAGCTGCTGCCGCGATGACGGACCGCGATGCAGAAATCAACGGTATCTGCCTGCGCGGCAAGGCTGGCTGGGGTGAGGGCGGTGCCTTCATCACAGCGATGTCCAACTCCTTCGGCGCGCGTTGGTTCGATATGGACTGGAACGCCCAATTCGACACCCAACCCTGGAAAGACACGCTGGAATTCTACGTCGGAATGATGATGGAATCCGGCCCTCCGGGATATGCCACCAACGGGTTCAACGAGAACCTGTCCCTGTTCCAGCAGGGCAAATGCGGCATGTGGATCGACGCAACTGTTGCGGCATCATTCGTGACGAACCCGGACGATTCCGAAGTGGCGGACAGCGTTGGTTTCGCACTGGCACCGGACAATGGCCTTGGTAAACGTTCCAACTGGCTCTGGGCCTGGGCACTGGCGATCCCTGCGGGTACGCAAAAGACAGACGCCGCGAAGGAGTTCATCGAGTGGGCGACCTCAACCGGCTACATCGAGCTTGTGGCAGAGAACGAGGGTTGGGCAAATGTGCCCCCGGGTGCGCGGATATCTCTGTACGAGAACCCCAACTACCAAGCCGTCCCGTTTGCTCAGATGACGCTGGACAGCATTCTTTCGGCTGATCCGAACAACTCCACTGTCGAGGAAAGCCCCTATGTCGGTATCCAGTTCGCTGCGATCCCGGAGTTTGCGGGCATCGCGACTGAGGTGAGCCAAGAGTTCTCCGCAGTCTATGCCGGTCAGCAGTCTATCGACGAAGCGCTGGAAAAGGCGCAGGCCATCACGAATGACGCGATGGAAGCGGCCGGCTACCGGTAAGCCGGACTGCACTTATCGGAGGGCGGTACCGCCGCCCTCCGAGTTTTCAAGACCAGTTTCCTTCGACTGCTTTCTCGTAGCCACGCCGTATGCGCGCTGACAAAGGAGATGTGTCATGGCGACCCAGCAATCCCGATCCGCAGCCAGACTGATGATGGCGCCCGCCGTGGTCCTGCTTCTTGGCTGGATGCTCGTGCCGCTCATCATGACGCTCTATTTCTCGTTCCGCCGTTACCTTCCGAACCGCCCTGACATAGAGCCGGGCTGGGTCGGGTTCGAGAACTATGCCCGCTTCATCGGCTCCAGTTCCTTCTGGCCGGCCGTTCAGACCACATTGATCATCGTGGGCGGTGTGCTCGTGATCACGGTGGTTCTGGGAATTATTCTCGCATTGCTGCTCGACCAACCGATGTGGGGCCAGGGTGCTGTGCGCATACTGGTGATCGCGCCGTTCTTCGTGATGCCGACGGTATCCGCGCTGGTCTGGAAGAACATGTTCATGGATCCGGTCAACGGCATCCTCGCGCATCTCTGGAAGTTTTTCGGGGCGACTCCGGTCCAATGGCTGAGCCAGGCGTCCCTTGAATCGATCATCATGATCGTATCGTGGCAATGGCTGCCCTTCGCCACACTGATCCTGCTGACTGCGGTGCAATCGCTGGACAGCGAACAGCTTGAGGCGGCAGAGATGGACGGTGCGTCCTATCTCAACCGGTTCTGGTTTATCATCCTACCGCATCTGGCGCGTGCGGTCACAATCGTGATCCTGATCCAGACGATCTTTCTGCTTTCGATCTTTGCGGAGATTTTCGTGACCACCGGTGGTGCGTTTGGTACCCGGACACTGACCTACCTCATCTTCCAGCGCGTGCTGGAAAGCCAGAACATCGGGCTCGGCTCGGCGGGCGGCGTGTATGCAATCATTCTGGCCAATATCGTTGCCATCTTCCTGATGCGCATCGTCGGCAAGAACCTGGACGCGTAGGGGGATAGCAATATGGCAAGGGCCGTCACAACCAACCGCAAGATCCTGAACACCGCAATTGCCTGGGGCATCGGACTGCTGATCTTCTTTCCGATCCTTTGGACGATCCTGACCAGCTTCAAGACCGAGGCGCAGGCGATTGCAGATCCTCCCGTCTTTCTGTTCTTCGACTGGACACTGGAAAACTACGCTGTGGTACAGGAACGCTCCAACTACATGCGGTTCCTGATGAATTCGATCATCATCGCGGGTGGCTCCACGCTGCTGGGTCTCTTGATCGCGGTACCGGCTGCATGGTCGATGGCCTTCGTACCATCACGGAGGACCAAGGATATCCTGCTCTGGATGTTGTCGACCAAGATGCTGCCGGCGGTGGGTGTGCTTTACCCGATCTATCTGATCTTCATTCAGCTTGGTATTCTAGATACGCGCGTCGGGTTGACCGTTGTTCTGATGCTGATCAACCTGCCGATCATGGTCTGGATGCTTTATACCTACTTCAAGGAGATCCCGGGTGAAATTCTTGAAGCGGCACGGATGGATGGCGCGTCACTGCGCGAAGAGATCCTTTATGTGCTGACGCCGATGGCTGTGCCCGGCATTGCCTCAACGCTGCTTCTGAATTTCATCCTAGCATGGAATGAGGCTTTCTGGACGCTGAACCTGACAGCGGCGAAGGCTGCTCCTTTGACGGCCTTTATCGCCAGTTATTCCAGCCCGGAGGGGCTTTTCTACGCCAAACTCAGTGCGGCCTCTACGATGGCGATCGCACCGATCCTGATCCTTGGCTGGTTCAGCCAGAAACAACTTGTCCGGGGCCTGACCTTCGGCGCTGTGAAGTGAGGAGAGAGACATGGGACGCATAGAGCTGAAACAGGTCAAGAAGTCCTTCGGCGACGTAACGGTAATTCCGCCGCTGGATCTGGAGATCGAGGACGGTGAATTCGTGGTTTTCGTCGGACCCTCGGGATGTGGTAAGTCCACTCTGCTGCGTTTGATAGCCGGGCTGGAGGACACAACCGACGGCAATATTGAGATCGATGGGAGCGATGCGACAGGCCTGCCGCCTGCCAAGCGTGGCCTTGCGATGGTGTTCCAGAGCTATGCGCTTTATCCGCATATGTCGGTGCGGAAGAACATCGCTTTTCCGATGCGCATGGCCAAGCTGCCGAAAGAGGAGCAGGACAGGCGTATTGAATCGGCGGCCAAGGCACTGAACCTCACCGATTATCTGGACAGGCGCCCCGGGCAGCTTTCGGGCGGCCAGCGCCAGCGTGTGGCCATTGGGCGGGCGATTGTGCGGGAGCCGGCGGCATTCCTGTTTGATGAGCCTCTGTCTAACCTGGATGCGGCCCTGCGCGTTGGCATGCGGCTGGAGATCAGCGAGTTGCACAAACGGCTCGACACCACGATGGTCTATGTAACCCACGATCAGGTGGAAGCAATGACGATGGCCGACAAGATCGTTGTGCTGCAGGCCGGGGTGATCGAGCAGGTGGGAAGCCCTTTGGATCTGTATCGCACGCCTCGCAACAAATTTGTTGCGGGCTTTATCGGATCGCCGAAGATGAACTTGATCGAAGGACCAGAGGCCGCCAGGCACAATGCGCACACGATGGGTATCCGCCCCGAACACATCACCGTTTCGAGCGAGAGTGGCGATTGGACGGGAACGGTTGGTGTCTCTGAACATCTGGGCAGCGACACGTTCTTCCATGTCAACGTCGAGGGCTTTGGCGAGCCGATCACGGTGCGGGCAGGGGGAGATGTGGATCTGCACTATGGCGATACCATTTATCTGACGCCTGATCCGGCTCTGATCCACAGATTTGACGACAAGGGGCTTCGGATCGCATGACGCGACTCGCCGGAAAGGTGGCACTGGTGACCGGTGGCGCCCGTGGCATTGGGCGTGCAGTTTGCGAGGCTTATGCAGCGGCGGGTGCGCAAGTTGCGGTGGCGGACCTACTGGAAGAGGATGCGAGAACAACAGCCGGGGCCTTGGGCGGGCAGGGCATGGCTGTGGCGATGGATGTAACGGATCTTGCCTCCATTGCCGCGGGCGTGGCGGCGGTGGAAGCGGTGTGGGGTAGTATTGATATTCTTGTCAACAACGCCGGGATCTTCAACATGGCCTCCATAGATAAGGTTACGGTTGAGGACTATCGCCGCCAGTATGATGTGAACGTCGGTGGTACGATCTTTGCCATTCAGGCTGTGGTGCCGGGGATGAAGAAGCGTGGAGGTGGTGCCATCATCAATTTCGCTTCGCAGGCCGGGCGGAGAGGGGAGCCGAATATCGTGCTCTATTGCTCGACCAAGGCGGCGGTGATTTCCGTTACACAATCGCTGGCGCTTGAATTGGCGGGCGACAATATCCGCGTGAATGCCATTGCGCCCGGTGTGATCGACACGCCGATGTGGGATGTGGTGGATGCGCAATTTGCCGAGTATGAGAACAAGCCAAAGGGGCAGAAGAAACGCGAGGTGGGCGAGGCCGTGCCGCTGGGCCGTATGGGCGACCCCAAGGATGTGGCCGACCCTTGCGTTTTCCTCGCCTCCGGTGAGGCCCGCTATATCACTGCACAGACGTTGAACGTCGATGGCGGCAACTGGATGAGCTGACTTGAAACTTTCTAACACCACTTTGCCAAATCTGCCGGAGGCGGTTGTTCGGCCGACATATGATCGTTCTGCCCTGACGCCCGGGATTGTGCATATCGGGCTTGGCAATTTCCACCGTGGGCACCAGGCTTGGTATCTGCATCGTCTTATGCAGCGGGGGCAGGCTTTGGACTGGGGGATCATCGGTGCAGGTGTTCGGCCTAATGATGAGGTGCAGCGCAAGCGTTTGGCGGAACAGGATTATCTTACAACACTGATCGAACTCGATCCGGCGGGCTGCTCTGCCGAAGTTGTGGGCTCCATGATCGACTACGTTCCCGTAGAGGAGGGGAACGGGCCCTTGATCGCGCAGATGGCTGATCCGGCGATACGGATCGTGTCTCTGACGGTGACTGAAGGCGGGTACTACATCGATCCTGTGACTAAAGGGTTTGATGCCACGCATCCCGACATTCTGTATGATGCAGGCAACCCTGAGGCACCTCGCACAGCTTTCGGGGCGATAGTCGCAGCCCTGAGGCTTCGGCGCGACAACGGCGTTGGACCGTTCACCGGCCAGAGTTGCGACAATCTTCAGGGCAATGGCGCGATCTTGCGACAGACTGTTGTTTCGCTGGCGCGGCTGAGCGATCCTGATCTTGCTGAATGGATTGATGCTCACTGCACATTCCCCAACGCCATGGTCGATTGCATTGTACCAGCGACTGGCCCGAAGGAACTGGCTCTGGCGTTGAATTTTGGCATCGAAGATGCGGCGCCTGTCACCCATGAAAACTTTCGCCAATGGGTGATGGAGGATGATTTCTGCGCAGGCCGCCCCGATTGGGACAAGGCAGGTGCTACATTCTCTGACGACGTACATGCCTTTGAGGCGATGAAGATCCGGATCCTGAATGGTGGCCATCAGGTGATCTCGGACGCGGGCGAAATTCTCTCGGTCGACTTCATCTCGGGCTGTATGGCGCATCCCCTGATCGGGCCGTTCTTCCGCAAGGTGGCGCGCGAAGAAATCGCGCCTCATGTGGTGCCCGTACCCGGGATGACGCCTGAGGCTTATGTGGACTTGATTGACCGCCGTTTTTCGAACCCGGAAATCATCGATACGGTGCGACGTGTGGCCTTTGATGGCTCCTCCCGCCATACCGGATTTCTTTTGCCTGTCATACATGATGCGCTGAAAGTGGGCGGGCCCATCGGTGGGCTGGCGTTGACCGAAGCTCTCTGGGCCAGGATGTGCGAAGGCACGCGCGAAGATGGTACGGCCATCCAACCCAACGACCCCATTTGGGACAGGCTGACCACGGCGGCACAGGCAGCCAGGACAACGCCGCAGGCCTGGCTGGACCAGCGCGATCTTTACGGGGATCTTGCGAACAACGCGGAGTTCGCCAACAGCTTTGCTCGCTGGCTTCGCTTGATCTGGAGCGATGGAGTTGAGGCGGCGCTCCAGTCGTATCTGCACGGTAACGCCGCATAGAGGCCATCTCCTTGGCCGTGCGACACGATCTGTTTCACCAAACAGCCCGAACAAGACCTGAGGCTGTGGTCGTTCAAGCCCGAGGCATCCGCCAAGCTGGCTTTGATGTGTTGAGGGCCACCTACAGGATATCTGTGTTTCCCATTGTTCCGGCAGCAAGTGCATAGGGATTGTGGGCGACACTGAAGGGATCGTTGCGGATGGACTGCCGCTCCTCTCAGTGCAAGCTAGATTACGCGCCAGTAGAGTGGAACGGAGGGATCAAAGACCGCAACCCTCTCTGAACCGGCTACACTCAGATGGGATTGATAGCCAACAGGCTCTGATGCTTTTTCGAGAGTGATCGTCTCGCTATTGCGGGCAAGGCCGTAACAATCGGCCCCGTTGAGCGAAGTGAAGCTCTCGAGGTTTGGCAGCGCACCTTCCTCCTCGAAGACATGTGCGAGGCAGGAGAGTGTGTTGGGTGCCGTGAAGCAACCGGCGCATCCGCAGGCAGTTTCTTTGGTTGAAGCGGTGTGCGGCGCACTGTCTGTTCCGAGGAAGAAGCGTTTGTTGGCGGAGGTTGCTGCCTTGCGTAGCGCTTCCTGGTGGCTGCGCCTCTTGAGAATTGGAAGGCAGTAGTAGTGCGGGCGAATTCCGCCAGCCAGCATCTGATTTCGGTTGATCATAAGGTGGTGCGTCGTGATCGTACCCGCGAGATTTTTGGCGGCTCCGTTGATGTAGTCAACGCCTTCCTCGGTGGTGACATGCTCCAGAATGATCCGAAGCTCCGGATGGCGCGCCCGCAGGGGATCGAGGACTGTCTCCAGAAACACGGCCTCCCGGTCAAAGATATCAACCTCATCATGCGTCACCTCGCCATGAATGCAGAGGGGCAGGCCCAGCTCCGCCATGCGGTCGAGCACCGGTGATACCGCGTCGATGTTTTGGACACCTGATTGCGAGTTGGTGGTGGCTCCGGCTGGATACAGTTTCACAGCTTTCACGATAGCGCTCGCGGCGGCTTTGGCGACATCCTCGGGATCGGTTGTTTCGGTGAGATAGAGCGTCATCATAGGTTCGAAGCTCTGGGGACTTTCCGAGCCTTCCAGTGCACGCAGTATTCTCTCGCGGTAGGCTACGGCATCGCCGAGGGTGACGACGGGCGGCACGAGATTGGGCATTATGATGGCCCGTGCAAAGTGCCTGGCCGAGATCGGTGCAACAGCCTTGAGCATCTCTCCATCTCTGAGATGGAGGTGCATGTCATCGGGCCGGGTGATGACGAGTCGGTTTGGATCAGTATCTATCATACCACAGATCTATCCGGCCCGAACGCTGCATGGAAGTTCGTTCTACGCCTCCACCGGATCAGTTTGAACGGGAACCACAGATTGCATCCAAGTGTCGAGTCTCTCAATTTCATCAGAGGAGAGACGGAGGCCGAGCTTGCTTCTTCTCCAGACGATATCTTCGGCGGTTCTGGCATATTCGTTTTCCATGAGCCACCGCACCTCCCGCTCGGTCAGCGTGGCTCCAAAATCGGCGCCAAGATCTGAAGCAGATTGCGCTCCTTTCAGGATGCTCACGGCTTCGGCTCCATAAGCTCTTACGAGCCGCAGTGCCCAGCGATCATCCAGAAACGGGTGTGCCTCCTTCAGGCTGTCCACAAGGGCCTGCACGCCGTCCACAGGGAAATCTCCTCCGGGTAGGGCTACTCCCGCTGTCCAGTTGCCTTCGCCTCCTCCGACTTCGGGTTGGATTTTTGCGAGCGCTGCTTCCGCGAGGCGGCGGTAAGTTGTGATTTTGCCACCGAAGACGTTGAGAAGTGGTGCTCCGGTTTTATCGAGAGACAGAACATAGTCCCGCGTGGCTGCGGTAGCTGATTTCGCTCCGTCATCGTACAGTGGCCGAACGCCCGAGTAAGACCAGACAACCTCAGATGCCGGAATCGGCCGTTCAAGATATTCGGACACTGCCTGGCTCAGATAAAGTGCTTCGTCTGGCGTGCAGTGCGCTTCGCTTGCTGGGCCCTCGTGATCCTGATCGGTGGTGCCGATCAATGTGAAATCCGTCTCATACGGGATCGCGAAGACGATGCGCCCGTCACTGCCCTGAAAGATATAGGCCTTGTCGTGGTTGAAGAGCTTTTTCGTTACAATGTGGCTGCCGCGCACGAGGCGCACACCTTCGCTGGAGTTGATGCCCAGCGTCTGACGTATCACACTTTCCACCCACGGCCCGCCCGCATTTACCAGCCCGTTGGCCTGAAAAGTCTGTTTCTCACCCGATTGCACATCCTCGGTTTCGATGATCCAATGATCACTCTGCCGCTCGGCTCCCGTTACCTTTGTACGGGTCATGATGGTGGCACCGCGTGCCTGGGCATCGCGGGCATTCAGAACGACCAGGCGGGAATCCTCCACCCAACAGTCTGAATACTCAAATGCTCGTTGGAAGCTCTTTTTAAGCGGGTTTCCGGCCTTATGCTTCCGCAGGTCAAGCGTCTTGGTGGCGGGCAGTATTTTGCGGCCTCCCAGGTGATCGTAGATAAAGAGCCCCAAACGCAGCAGCCACGCCGGGCGCAGACCTTTGTGATGCGGCAGTACAAAGCGGAGTGGCCAGCTTATGTGCGGCATGGCCCGCAGCAGGGTCTCACGCTCCACAAGAGCTTCGCGGACAAGGCGAAACTCGTAGTATTCAAGGTATCGGAGGCCGCCATGAAAGAGCTTGGTGGAGGAGGAGGACGTGGCTTGGGCGAGATCGCCCATTTCGGCCAATGCCACACTGAGGCCGCGGCCTGCGGCATCCCGGGCGATCCCACAGCCATTGATGCCGCCGCCAATTACAAAAAGATCGTACATCTTCATAGTTGCCCCATCGTCGGTCAATTTGATGTTCGTTTCTCATCAGTTCTTGATCGGTAATGATATGATTTAGTTGGATGGTCAAGCCCTACAGCGTTTCGCTTTAAACTTGAATTCCTTATCGCTGCCTGAAATCAAAGAATTCAAGACGTTAGGTGATAAGTGATGTTTTAGTTTAAAGGCCAAACGCTTTAAGGCGCTATCGTCACAAGCCGGCAAGGCGCTTTAGGCATCTGCGAAGGACTGCACCTTCCTCAGCGGAAAAGCTGGTGGCTAGTTCGGCGTCATAACGCTGGGCGGCGTTGAGGAGTTCCTTGAACATTATCTCGCCTTGCTTGGTAAGATAGAGCATCTCCTGACGCCTGTCGTTTTCAAGCGTGCGCCTGCTTACAATCCGGCGTTTCCCAAGAGAGGCAACAGCGCGGCTGACTTTCGTTTTGTGAAGGCGGGCGCGTTCGCAGATTTCCTTGGCTGTCATCTCGCCATAGCGGCCAAGATGAAAGAGCACCCGCCACTCGGTACGGAGCATGCCGTACCTCTCTTTGTAGAATGCCTGAAATCCGGCGCTGGCATCCTCGGCCGCCTGATTCAGGAGATAGGGCAGAAAGTCCTGAAGGTCGAACCTGTCCAGCTTTGTCATGTGTTGAAACTAGGACTTGTTAGTTACATTTTCAACTAATACCCAGAGCCAAAGTGTTGGAGGAGCCATCATGAACAAGGATGTATCGGAGCAAAGTCTTCAGAGGACGGATAGGGTTGCAACTTTGCGGACGGAATACATGCCCGGCTTTGGCAATGACTTCGAGACCGAGGCTCTTCCGGGTGCGCTGCCGCAAGGTATGAATAGCCCGCAGAAGTGCAATTATGGTCTTTATGGTGAGCAGCTTTCCGGCACTGCCTTTACAGCACCAAGCCACCAGAATGAGCGGACATGGTGCTACCGGATCAGGCCGTCGGTGAAGCATTCGAGCAGATACACCAAGATCGAGCTGCCGTACTGGAAATCCGCGCCACATATCAATCCGAATGTTGTTTCGCTCGGCCAGTATCGTTGGGATCCGATGCCCCACGCCGAAGAACCGCTGACGTTTCTGACGGGAATGCGCACGATGACCACGGCTGGGGATGTGCATACGCAGGTGGGCATGGCGAGCCATGTATATCTTGCAACGGCCTCGATGAAGGATGCGTATTTCTACTCGGCAGACTCAGAACTGTTGGTTGTGCCGCAGGAGGGGCGATTGCGGTTTTCCACGGAGCTTGGGGTGATTGACCTTGAGCCTCAGGAGATCGCGATCATTCCGCGGGGGCTTCTATACAGGGTGGAGGTGATCGACGGCCCCGCCAGAGGATTTGTTTGCGAGAATTACGGGCAGAAATTCGAGTTGCCTGGCCGAGGGCCGATCGGGGCGAACTGCATGGCAAATCGGCGGGATTTTAAAACGCCGGTGGCCGCTTTTGAGGATCGCGATGCCTCCTCCACCGTTACAGTCAAATGGTGCGGCGCGTTTCATCAGACGACTATAGGCCACAGTCCATTGGATGTTGTGGCATGGCATGGCAATTACGCGCCGGTGAAATACGACCTGCGGACATATTGCCCGGTTGGGGCGGTTTTGTTCGACCACCCGGATCCATCAATATTCACGGTTCTCACAGCCCCTTCCGGGGTGGAGGGGACCGCAAACATTGATTTCGTGCTGTTTCGTGATCGGTGGATGGTTGCGGAGAACACGTTTCGCCCACCTTGGTATCACAAGAACATAATGTCTGAACTGATGGGGAATATCTACGGCGTATATGACGCGAAGCCAAAGGGGTTCGTGCCGGGAGGGATTAGCTTGCACAACATGATGCTGCCGCATGGGCCAGACAAAAATGCATTTGAAGGGGCCTCCAATGCAGACCTAAAGGCGGAAAAGCTGGAGAACACCATGTCTTTCATGTTCGAAACGCGGTTTCCTCAGCAGCTTACACAGTTCGCGACTGAAGATGCTCCGCTGCAGGACGACTACATTGATTGCTGGGCGGATATCGAAAAGAAGTTCGATGGAACGCCTGGTGTGAAGTAACCCTGCAGGTGACTTGAATGCCCTTGATCAAGAGTTGGCTTCCTTCGGCTAATGTGCCGGAATGTCCGTTTCCGCTGAACAATCTGCCTTATGGCTGCTTCTCAAAGCACGAGGCAGATGGGCCGCGATACAATGGCGTTGCCATTGGCGATTGCGTGCTTGATGTCTCTGCGATGGAGGCCGATGGGCATGTTGAATTGAGCCTGCTTCCTGTCTTCGCGAATGGGGACTGGTGCGATTTCATGAAGCTTGGGCCCGATGCATGGGGTGAACTTCGGGAGTGGCTCATTAGGGGGCTTGGTGAAACTTCGCTTGAGAGGGCAATATTTGAACCCTATCTGATCAGTCTCAGAGACATCACACTGCACATGCCCTTTACGGTGAACGAATACACCGACTTTTATGCCGGAAGGCATCATGCAACCAATGTCGGCACGATGTTTCGGGGCGCGGAGAACGCGCTTCCGCCCAATTGGCTGCATATGCCAATCGGGTATAACGGGCGTGCCTCCTCTGTTGTTGTAAGCGGCACTGATATTGTGCGGCCGAACGGCCAGACAAAGGCGCAAGATGAGGTATTGCCGAAATGGGGGCCATCTGAGCGGCTGGATATTGAGCTTGAGATGGGGGCGGTTGTGGGCTCAGGTTCCAAGCTTGGCCAGCCTGTCAGTGTGGCGGAAGCGAATGAGATGATTTTTGGCTACGTCCTCCTGAACGACTGGTCGGCCCGCGATATTCAGGCTTGGGAGTATCAACCGCTAGGGCCTTTTCAGGCAAAGGCCTTTGCCACCACCATCAGCCCATGGATTGTAACGAAGGCTGCACTTGAACCGTTTCGGACGTCAACGCCGAAGCGCGAAATGGAACTGCTGCCCTACCTTCGGGAGCCAGGGCCGATGCTTTATGATATTGAACTCAGTGCGAGCCTCAAACCAGAGGGCGCTGCACGTTCCACAAGGCTCTGCCGCACCAACTACGGCGAAATGTATTACTCTGCGGCACAGCAGCTTGCTCATCATGCAGGCTCAGGCTGTGCGATGCGACCGGGTGATCTTCTCGGATCCGGCACGATTTCGGGCGCGACGAAAGACAGCCGCGGCTCACTGCTGGAGATGACGTGGGGAGGGCAGGAACCCTTGACCCTGGAAACCGGTGAGATGCGCAGATTTCTGGAGGACGGAGACACGGTGACGCTAGATGGATATGCGCAGGGAGACGGATACCGTATTGGTTTTGGTGAATGCACGGGCACCATTCTCCCGGCGGTGAACTTTGCGAGAGAGGGAGTAGAAAGATGACAAAGGCATTCGCATCGCAAGGCGATCTTGGCGAGAAGAAGGTGTCCTTTACTGAGGTGGGCAACGGGCTGTGGGCTTTCACCGCAGAGGGTGATCCGAATACCGGCGTGATTATCGGTGACGAGAGCGTGATGATTATTGACGCGCAAGCCACGCCCCGGCTCGCTGGAATGGTGATCGAGAGAGTGCGTCAGGTAACCGACAAACCGATCAGCCATGTGGTGCTCAGCCACTATCACGCTGTGCGCGTTCTGGGCGCTTCAGCCTACGGCGCTCGTGAGATCGTTATGAGTGATGCCGCCCGGGCGATGGTGGCAGAGCGTGGACAGGAAGACTGGGACAGCGAGTTCCAGCGGTTTCCCCGCCTGTTCGAAGGCCACGATAGCATTCCCGGACTGACATGGCCCACGACCACTTTCGGAACGCAAATGACGGTCTATCTCGGCTGCAGACGGGTGGATCTGATGCATCTTGGGCGTGCTCATACGGCCGGAGACATCGTTGCCTTTGTGCCGGATGCGAATGTAATGTTTACCGGCGATATCGTTGAGTATCGCTCGGCCTGTTACTGTGGAGACGGGCACTTTTCGGACTGGCCGAGTACATTGGAGCGTATCCGCGCCTACGATGTGGAGGCGATAGCTCCGGGGCGGGGGGATGCCCTTCTTGGAACAACAAAGGTGAATGCTGCGTTGGACTCAACGGCGGATTTTGTGACATCCACATACCGATCCGTTGCGCGTATTGCGCAGGGTGGTGGTTCCCTCAAGGAAGCTATGGCAGCATGCAGGGCTGCCTGCGATCCGAAATTCAGTGATTTTGCGATCTATGAGCACTGTCTTCCCTTCAATGTGGCGCGTGCATACGACGAGGCCTTGGGAATGGACACACCGCGCATCTGGACGGCTGAGAGAGATCTCGACATGTGGGCGCAGCTTCAGGCTTAAGGCGCATACGGATGCTGAACCCCAGATATGAAGTCGCGTTCAAACTCTATCCCTATGAAAGGGTCGCGGATCAGGAAGGTGCCCCCGTAAGGCACCCTGTTGTGATCGTGGGCGGGGGGCCGGTTGGCATGGCTCTCGCGCTGGATCTGGGGAAGCGCGGTACGCCTGTTCTGGTTCTGGACGACCATGAGGGGGTGGGGCAGGGCTCTCGCGCGATCTGTTTTGCCAAGCGAACGTTAGAGATTGCTGATCGTCTCGGCTTTGGAACGGCACTGCGCGATAAGGGTATTGTTTGGAATGTGGGAAAGGTTTTTCATGGTGAGAGTCAGATTTTCGAGTTCAATCTACAGCCGGAGACGGGGCACCGGAACCCCGCCTTCATCAATTTGCAGCAACCCTATTTTGAACGCCTTCTTGTAGAAGAGATCCGCCGGGCGCAGGCGGACGGTGCGCCGATTGAGATAAGAGGGGGTAATCGGTTAACAGGACTGGTTGATAAAGGAGAGTATGTTGTTGCCGAAGTGGAGACACCTGATGGCGATTATGCTCTGGAGGCGGATTGGCTGGTTGCGTGTGATGGTGCGCGCTCTCCTGTGCGAGAGAGCCTGAACCTTGGTTTTGAAGGGCGCGTTTTCGAGGACAATTTTCTAATTGCCGACGTGCGCATGAAGGCCCAATTCCCGACCGAGCGCTGGTTCTGGTTTGAGCCGCCATTCAAAGATGCAGGTCAGTCTGCACTTCTTCACAAACAGCCGGATGATGTCTGGCGACTGGACTTCCAGCTGGGATGGGACATTGACCGTGCGGTTGAGCTTGAGCCTTCCCGGGTGCGCGCGCGTGTGGGTGCTATGCTGGGAGCCGACGTTGAATATGAATTGTTCTGGACATCCATCTACACTTTTCAGTGCCGCAGGATGGAGACTTTCCGGCACGGCAATGTTTTCTTTGCGGGAGATGCAGCGCATCAGGTTTCCCCGTTTGGAGCACGTGGCGCGAACTCCGGGATACAGGATGCGGAGAACCTTGCCTGGAAGCTAGATCTCGTTGCGCGCGGGGTGGCGTCTGACGGTCTGCTCGACAGCTATTCAGCCGAGCGGGTGGCTGCTGCCGAGGAGAATATCCTAAACTCCACCCGTGCCACGGATTTCCTTACGCCAAAATCCGACATATCCCGGATTTTTCGCAATGCCGTTCTCGATCTGGCGGGCGCATGCGCATTCGCGCGCCCATTAGTGAACTCTGGCAGGCTTTCGCTGCCGACTGTCTATGATGGCTTGCCTTTGAACGGCCCGGATGAACTGGATGGTCCGCAATGTTCCAGAGTTGGCGCACCTTGTGTCGATCTGCAGCTTGGCAATGGCTTTCTTCTGGATCAGCTTTCGGGTGATTTTACTTTGATGACCATCGACGCGCAAGCGCTGGAGAGCCTTTCCGAGGCAGGCGTGAATGTGTCGAGGTTGGCGCTTTCAGCCACAGATGATCCATCCGGTGCATTGAGGGAAAGGTATCTTGGGCAAGCAAAAAGTGCCGTCTACCTCATTCGGCCCGATCAGCATATCGTTGCGCGTTGGCCTGCATTTGATGAAGCGGTGGTAAGAGCCGCAATTGGAATGGCGCTGGGAAAGGCATAGAGCATGAACCTCACCCTGGATCCGAACATAGAAGATGCTGACGGTTTCTATGAGGAATTGCTCGAAGCGCATCGGGAACTCAGCAAGGCGGATAGTGATGCTTTCAATGCGCGGTTGATCCTCGTTTTGTGCAACCATATCGGGGATCGAAAGATCATCCGGGCGGCGCTGGATGCCGCGAAGGCGCTCAACGGCTAAGGAAAGCTTGCTCTCTTCGCGTTCTTTGTGCCGCTTTGAAGTCGGACAGTGCTGAGATGACGCACTAATGAGTTGTCAGCCCTGCATCCGAGCCTTTAGCCTTCCTGCGAACAATCACGAAGGGGCTATTCCATGAGACGGTTACTATTGACGAGTGCGCTGCTGGCCTGCATGGCTGGCGCTGCCAGTTCTGAGACATTCCGCTGGGCGGGTACAACCGATCCTCAGACAATGGATCCGCATGCCGTGAACTCTGCGCCCGTATTGGGCTTCCTCAACAATGTCTACGAGGGCTTGGTACGGCGCGGGAAAGATATGTCTGTCGAGGGTGCGCTGGCGGAGAGTTGGGAACCACTTGGCGGCGATGGATGGCGCTTCAATCTGCGCGAGGGCGTTACGTTCCATGATGGCGCGGAATTTGATGCAGAAGACGTGCTCTTCTCTTATCGGCGCGCGTCATCTGAAGCTGCAGATACCGCCAGCTGGTTCGCTCCCGTCAGTGAAGTCATTGTTCAGGATCCTTACACGATTGATTTCATGACGAGCGCGCCGAACCCGATATTCCCGGATTCGATTGCGAACTTCATGATTATGGATAAGGGCTGGGCCGAGGCCAACGGTGCGGAACGGCCGGCCAAGGATGCGGAGAACCACGCGACTCTCAACACTAACGGTACGGGCGCTTTTCAGATGGTGGAGCGGCAGCCTGGGCTGAAAACCGTTCTCGAACCCTTCGCCGCTTGGTGGGGCGATGTAGAGCACAATATCACCCGCGCCGAGTTCACGCCGATCCAGAATTCTGCCACTGCCGTCGCGGCGCTTCTTTCAGGTGATGTCGATTTTATTGACCCAGTTCCGATTCAGGATGCAGCACGTGTGGCGAGCCGCTCCGATGTGAAGGTTGTCAGCGGGATTGAGGCACGGGTGATCATGTTCGGTTTCCCACACGGTGCTGAAACTCTGAAGTATTCAGATGACGCGGGCAAACCGAATCCCTTCAGGGATGTGCGCGTTCGTCAGGCTGTAGCGCATGCGATCAACGTTGATGCGATCCTTGCCACCATTATGCGCGGAGCAGCAGAGCCTGCCAGCCAATTGGTGAGTTCGGCCATGCGTGGCTATACGCCTAGCCTCGCTGCGCGCCCTGCTTATGATCCGGCAAGGGCGCGAGAGCTTTTGGCGGAGGCCGGGTATGCAGATGGTTTTTCTTTCGGCCTGAAATGCCCGAATGATCGCTATCTCAATGATGAATCAGTTTGCCAGGCAACGGTTTCAATGCTCGCGCAGGTCGGCATAAAGGCAGAGCTCGATGCGATGCCTGTCCGCAACTATTGGCCGGAGTTGAGGGAAGACAATTTCGACATGTACCTTCTTGGCTGGTCCCCTGGCACATTTGATGCAGAGCATCCGGTTCGTTTTTTGGCGCACACGCCCGACGCCGAAAAGAAGCTCGGTTCATGGAATTTCGGTGATTTTTCAAACATGCGTGTCGACGAGTTATTGCCGATGATCCAATCGGAAATTGACGACGAAAAACGGCAAGAAATGCTGGATGAAACGGCTGAAATTCTGCAAGATCAAGTGGCATATGTTCCGTTATATATTCAACCGCTTGTATGGGGCACGGGTGCGAACGTGATGCTCACGCAAAGACCTGATAATTTCTTCATACTTCGGTGGGTGACAATAAACTGAGCAGTACCCCGCTCTTTAAATCATCAGTAAGTGAGTTCGCCCATTCATTGGGCGGGCTACCACCTCGGTTTGTGGGAATGGCCCGGCGAGCTAAGGCGTTTTGACAGTGTCTCTGAAGGCTTAAGCGGGACTTCTTTTCGGCGAAAGTGCCCTGCTTTGGGATTGCAAACTGCAGTATATGTTGGAATTATGGCACCGGTTACCAAAAATTAAGCATATTTGCAGATTAACCTTTTAGCCATATTTCCCCCCCAACCTCTCGAGAAGAGGTTACGAAGAAGGAGCTCTCCGTGTCCCTAGCTATTTATAAGGGTTGCAAACGTATTGTTCGGCCGGTTTTTGGTCTTGTCAGCTTTGCTGTAATTGGATTTTCGGCGCCGGCACTGGCTAACGACAGCGGTTCTGCAAGAATCAGTCTTGGTGGTAAACTCCGTCTGGAGAGCAGGCTTCTCATGGCAGAGGCTTGTGAGAACGTTTTTGGCGAAACGGCGCGGTCTTCGGCGAGCCAGTTGCGGGAACAGACACAACTCTATACACAAAAGCTCGAAGCGTTGAGGAACGGAGATATGGCTTTGGCTCTCCGGGGGCCGGAAACGGAACGACGTGTTCTATCGGCACTCGATAGCCTTGAGGCGCGCTGGCAGCCGATGTTGGAAAGTCTCAATGCTATATCGGATGACCGGGATCCCAAGGCTTCATTCTTGCGGATGCTTGATCAGCGAGAGGAGATGGAGGAAGGGACAGGTAGCCTTCTTGCCATTCTGTCCGGTGAGTACTCCAGCGCCGAGAATTTCAGCTTCGGGGCCGTTCTTGCTGTAAATATTGTGGATCGCCAGACAGTTCTCCTCGAAGAAATGGCTCTCGACCAATGCATTGCAGGCGCTGGCATAGCCCAATCTGAAGAAAGCAAGGCTGTCCTTGAGGAGAACATTAGGGTCTTTGAGGCGTCAATGAAGGGTCTTATGAACGGCCAGCCTGAAGTAGGCCTTATGGCGCCTCCAACAGAGCGCGTGTTGGACTCGCTCCAGAAGGCTCAGAGCCTTTGGGAAGGTTTCAAGCCGATGTTGAACGATGGGACTGGCGGCACTTCCAGCCTGGACGCCAGAAACGCGCTCAAGCGGGAACTGAACAATGCGCGGCTCTTGTATCTACTCGCGACAAGTTCTCAGCCGGATCTCTACCGGATCCCGCTTGAAGCCTACGCAAATGATCAGCTTTCTCGCTGGTTGCTGGAGCCGCAGGTTATAATTTCGCTGCGCAATCAGAACAACGAGCATGTTGACCTGCAGTTGGAAGCCATCGAGGAGATGGATCAGGCATGGCGCGCTGAGAAAAAGAACGGTGGCGGGGATACGATTTCCAGCATGATGGCGCGACCGTTGTCTGCAACTCTTGTGCAATACCAGACAGCAACCAACGGTATTGTTACCGAGGTTTTTGTTATGGATAACAAGGGCTTGAACGTTGGCCAAAGTGCTGTGACCTCTGACCTTTGGCAGGGCGACGAGGACAAGTGGCAAAAGACATATGAGAGCGACGGGATGGATTATCATGTCAGCGAGGTTGAATTCGATGACAGTACTGGATTCTATCAGGTTCAGGTATCTATGCCGATCGCAGACCCTGTGACGCAGAAAAAGATTGGTGCCGTAACCTTCGGCGTGAACATACAATCCTTGCTTTAAAAAGCGGGATTGAAAATCTGATGCGCGCCAGATTTGGCGCGCATTTTTTGTGTGCTGATGAATACGCGTTTGTTTGGGGCAGAGCAAAGCTTGCTGTCTTGCCTGAGTGGGGAAAGATGTGTCCTGCGCCCAACACGGCCCTATTTTCCAAAGCTTGACGGGCGAACAATTTGATGCGTCTCATTTTGCTGCATTGAGCGGGGTGAAATCTATGCAAGTTGGGTTCGATGGTAAATCGAGATGTTTTGGAGCGTCCCCGGAATACGCCGCTTATCATGACGATGAGTGGGGGGTGCCGTTACATGACGACCGGCACCTCTTTGAAATGCTGATTTTGGAGGGCGCACAAGCCGGTTTGAATTGGGAGACCGTTCTAAAGAAACGCGAAGGTTACCGCAGGGTTTTCAAGGGATTTGACGTTGAGGCCGTTTCTGCCATGACCGACGAGGAATTGGAGGCGGCCCGCAACGATCCGGGTATCGTGCGTAACAAGCTGAAGATAAAGGCTACACGTCAGAACGCTGTGGTGTTTCTTTTGATCCAGAAAGAATTCGGGAGTTTTGACAGCTATTTGTGGGCCTTTGTAGGCAACGCACCCATCGTGAATGCATGGCCCAGTATGAAAGCGGTGCCGGTTACAACTGCGGAAAGCGATGCTTTGTCCAAGGATCTGAAGGCCCGTGGTATGAGCTTTGTCGGATCCACAATAATTTACGCCTATATGCAAGCCGTTGGGTTGGTAAACGATCATGTGAAGGGCTGCTGGAAGAGCCAGAGAGCGTAATTTCGAAGTGGGGAAAACGATCCTCGATCTAACGCATTGAAAAGCAGACAGACTATCGATATCGGAGAGTTGGTGGCTTGACCGGCTGGCGGCAGATGGCCCACTGTGACCTTAGCAAATTTGGGAGAGCTGATGCTCGCTTTCATAATTCAGCGCATTTTTCAGTCAGTGGTGGTGCTCCTTTTGGTTGGGCTGGTTGCCTTTTCCATGTTTCGGTTTGTTGGCGATCCGATTGACAATATGCTCGGTCAGGAAAGGACTGGTGCGGATATCGAGAGATTGCGCACACAGCTTGGGTTGGATCAGCCGTTTCCCGTGCAATATGCAAAGTTCCTCACCAACGCTGCGCAGGGTAATTTTGGCGTAAGTTACCGACAGGGGAGACCTGTTTCCGATATTTTGGCCGAACGCGCGCCCGCTACTCTGGAACTTGCCGCAGTCTCGGGCCTTTTCGCGATGGTTTTAGGCGTTGCTCTTGGTGTATTCACCGCAATTCGGAGAGATGGATTCACTTCCAACGCAATTATGACGGTGAGCCTGATTGGTGTATCTCTGCCAACCTTTCTCATCGGGATACTGCTGATCTACCTCTTCTCGGTGGAGCTTGGTTGGCTGCCGAGTTTCGGGCGCGGCGAGACGGTTCAGGTTGGAGGTTGGACAACCGGTTTTCTGACGGCGAGCGGCCTCAAGGCACTTATTCTGCCTGCTATTACGCTCGGTCTCTACCAGATGACCCTGATCATGCGCCTTGTACGATCAGAAATGCTGGAAGTATTGCGCGCAGATTACATCCGCTTCGCCCGCGCACGTGGCCTGCGTGATCGCTCTGTTTACTTTCGGCATGCGCTGAAGAACACGCTCGTTCCCGTGATCACCGTCACCGGCCTGCAACTGGGAGCAATCATTGCCTTCGCAATCATAACGGAAACTGTCTTTCAGTGGCCGGGCGTTGGTTTGCTTTTTATCAATGCGATCCAGTTTGTGGATATACCCGTTATGGCAGCTTATCTGATGCTCATTTCCGTAATGTTCGTTGGCATTAATCTGATCGTGGATCTCCTGTACTTTGCGATCGATCCACGTCTTCGTGTTGATAGGGTGGAGGCGAAAGCATGAACGCTGTGGCTCGGTTCTGGGAGAGCGACATTGGCTGGTCTTTCCGCCATTCGCCGGTTGCGGTTGTATCCTGCATTGTCGTTTTGATATTGGTGCTGGCCGCTATATTCGCTCCGCTACTGGCTCCTTATGATCCTTTTGATCCTGCTTCGCTGAACCTGATGAACGGTTTCTCCAAACCAATGGAACCTAATGCGTTTACCGGAGAGACCTTCTGGCTGGGCACCGACGATCAGGGGCGGGACGTCTTTTCCACTATCCTATACGGTATGCGCATCTCGCTTTTTGTTGGATTTGCAGCTGTTGCGTTCGCTCTTGTTCTCGGTGTTTCGCTCGGCCTCATCGCGGGCTATGTAGGCGGGTGGACGGGTACAATCATCATGCGTATCGCAGATGTCCAGCTTACGTTTCCATCAATATTGGTTGCGATGCTGATCTTTGGGATAGCAAAGGGTATAACGCCGATTGATATGCGAGATCAGGTTGCGATCTGGGTTCTGATTGTTGCGATCGGCCTCAGTGATTGGGTGCAGTTTGCGCGTGTTGTGCGCGGTGCGACACTGGTTGAGAAGAACAAGGAATATGTGCAGGCAGCACGCCTTATCGGCCGCCGCGGCCCGGCGATCATGTTGCGGCATATTCTGCCAAATGTGCTTTCTCCTGTACTTGTGATAGCAACCATCTCTCTGGCGCTCGCCATTATCGCCGAGGCTACGCTCAGTTTTCTTGGTGTAGGTGCGCCCCCCACACAACCTTCTTTGGGTACGCTCATTCGCATTGGGCAGGGTTTTCTCTTTTCCGGAGAGTGGTGGATCCTTCTCTTTCCGGCGGCGACACTTCTGACACTGGCACTGGCAGTGAACCTGCTTGGGGATTGGTTGCGGGATGCGCTGAACCCCAAGTTGAGGTAATCGAGAATGGCTGCCTCAACCACGACCGTCCCGCTGGCGGCGCCTTATCGTAACTGTATTTGCGCCGTATTATGGCGTTGTAGAGCGAACTGGATCGACGAATGACCCCGCCAATACTCTCTGTTCGTGACCTTGTGGTAGAAATCCCTACTCGAAACGCTCTTCTGCGGCCCGTGGATCGCGTGAGCTTCGATATTGCTGCCGGGGAGATCCTGGGTGTGGTTGGTGAAAGTGGTGCCGGGAAATCAATGACCGGAAACGCGGTGATCGGCCTTCTGGACAGGCCTGCGCATATTGCTTCAGGCGAGATTTGGCTAAAGGACAAACGCATTGATGGCCTGAAAGGGGAGGGTTTGCGCAAGGTGCGGGGGAAGGGCATCGGGATGGTGTTTCAGGATCCGCTGACATCACTCAACCCGCTGCTACCCATCGGAGAGCAGATTTCCGAGACCATTTTGGAGCATTTGCCGGTTTCCAAGAGCGAGGCTGAAGCGCGGGCACTGGCTGCATTGGAGGAGGTTGGCATACCTGCGGCCAAGGCACGTATGGGGTCTTACCCGCATGAGTTTTCGGGTGGCATGCGCCAGCGCGTTGTGATCGCGTTGGCACTATGCGCGGAGCCTGATCTGGTGATTGCGGATGAACCGACGACTGCGCTGGACGTTTCTGTTCAGGCCCAGATAATAGCCCTTCTCAAGCGCCTTTGCCGCGATAGGGGTACGGCGGTTATGCTGGTCACCCATGATATGGGTGTGATTGCAGAAACGGCTGATAGGGTGGCGGTAATGTATGCAGGCCGTTTGGCGGAGCTTGGGCCGGTGCGGGATGTGCTGACCGCGGCGTCCCATCCTTATACAGCAGGATTGATGGGATCCACGCCGCTTGCCTCGAAGGGGCTGGCGCGCCTCAACCAGATTCCGGGCTCTATGCCACGCCTTGGCGCTTTGCCCACTGGTTGCGCGTTCCATCCGCGCTGCCCAAAAACGCAGGAAAAGTGTCGGGTCGATCCGGCCCCGCCAATGCAGGGGCGTGCGGCGTGCTGGTATCCGATGACCGTTGAGGAAATCGCATGAGCGCGCTTGTCCAGGTTCGATCCCTCACACGGATCTTCGATGTTTCAAAGCCGTGGTTGAACCGGGTTGTGGAACGCTTGCCCAAGGCAATGCTGAAGGCTGTCTCGGATGTCAGCCTCGAAATTCCGGAGCGGTCCGTCTACGCGCTGGTGGGGGAGAGCGGATCTGGCAAATCGACGATCGGAAAGATGGTTGTGGGCTTGCTTTCGCCGACCGAGGGAGCTGTTGAAATCGCAGGTATTGATCTGCACCGCGAAACGGACACAGCAAAGGTAGATGGGGTGCGCTCTGATATTCAGATGATATTTCAGGATCCATACGCGAGCCTTAATCCCCGCTGGAAAGTGCGCGATATTATCTCGGAACCTGTTGTTGCGCGAGGTGGTACGGCCGATGGGCTCGCCGAACGCTTGCTCGAACAGGTTGGGCTCGCCGCTGTGGATGCAGAAAAATTTCCGCATGAGTTTTCAGGCGGGCAGAGGCAACGTATTTGTATCGCTCGTGCACTGGCTTCTGAACCCAAGCTGATCGTTTGTGATGAGCCGACGTCTGCGCTGGATGTATCCGTTCAAGCGCAAGTGTTGAACCTGATGACTGATCTAAAGGATGATCTGGGGCTGACATATCTCTTTATCAGTCATGATCTCACGGTCGTGCAGCATATGGCGGATGTAATCGGCGTGCTTTATCTTGGCAGGCTAGTTGAAGAGGCGCCGCGAGAAGCACTGTTTTCGAACCCGCAGCATCCCTATACCCAGATGCTCTTTGCAGCAGCGCCAAAGCTTGATGGCTTTGGGCGTGAGGTGGAGCCGCCAAAGGGTGAGATACCGGACCCTATAAATCCGCCCTCGGGTTGCGCATACCATCCGCGCTGCCCTTTGGCTGTTGCCCGTTGCAGTGCCGAAAGGCCGGAGATGCGAGATGTGGCGGGTTCTCGGGTGGCCTGCCATGTTGCGGGAGAGCAAGCCGGATAGTACGGCTCGCTCAACAAAGTATTTTTGGCCTCAGGCGGCGCTTGGTCTTGGCGCTTTTCCACGTGTGCGGGGGCGTTTTGCGTTGCTAGGCTTTGGATTGGATTTGGGGCCTGCTGCATGGGCGGGCTTTTGGCCCTGCCCACCACCGGGTTTTCGGCCTGAAGGCTTTCCACCCGCTTTCTGACCTTTGCCATGACCTTTAAAGCCGCCGCCCGAACGGGAACGCCCGCTCCCGCCTCGGCCAGAACTGCCTTTGGGCTTGGCCATGCCGACATTTTCAAGTTCTGCGTCACCCGCGAACTCCGTTGGCAGGGCAACTCTATCCACATCGGTTCCGGTTGTCCGCTCGATATCGCGGAGGAAATATTGCTCCTCGCCCGATACAAGGCTGATGGCGAGGCCTGATTTGCCAGCCCGCGCTGTACGTCCGATCCGGTGGACATATTGCTCAGGTACGTTTGGGATATCAAAGTTTATCACGTGACTCACGCCGGGGACATCGATCCCGCGTGCTGCGATATCAGTTGCTACCAAAACTTTGGAGCGGCCATCACGGAACGCCTTAAGTGCGCGCTCTCTCTGGCTCTGTGATTTGTTTCCGTGGATGGCTGCTGCGTCAACCTTGTCTGCGGCCAACTGCTTCACAACCTTATCCGCACCATGTTTGGTGCGTGTAAACACCAGCACCCTATCCACATCTGGTTTTTTAAGCACATGCGCCAACATCTGCCGTTTGGCTCCGGCTTTCAAAAAATATGCGTGCTGTTCCACGCGCTCAGCCGTTGTCGCGGCAGGTGCCACGGAAACCTTCTTCGGATTGTTCAGAAAATCTCCAGCCAGATCAGCGATGGTTTTAGGCATAGTCGCCGAGAAGAAAAGCGTTTGCCGATCCTTTGGCACCAGAGGCACAATCCGTTTCAAAGCATGGATAAAGCCCATATCCAGCATCTGGTCCGCTTCATCCAGTACAAGTATTTCGACATCGGAAAGCTTGAGTGCGCGTTGATTGATCAGATCTTCAAGGCGACCAGGTGTGGCCACCAGGATATCCGTTCCACGCACCAGCCGGTTGATCTGGCGCCCTACTGATACACCGCCAAAAACGGTCGTGATCGAAAGATGGAGGAATTGTCCGTAAGAGGCAAAGGAGGCGGCAATCTGGCTCGCCAATTCCCGTGTTGGAGCCAGCACAAGGCATCGGGTCCCGCGCTTGGGCCGGGGTGTCTCGCCTCTGCAAAGCCTATCGAGGATCGGTAGGGCGAAGGCGGCCGTCTTGCCGGTGCCTGTCTGTGCTATGCCCAGAAGGTCGTGGCCTTCCATCACCAGCGGGATAGCCTGCTCTTGAATGGGTGTAGGTTTGGTATAGCCTTCGGCCTCCAGCGCTTTTGCGATGGGAGCTTTGAAGTTGAATGTCGTGAAATCGGTCACGTATTATCTCTCTGCGGGGAGCACAACGGAATAGCCGCCAGGAAAGGCGGCCAATGCGGGCTCGTTTCAATTGCGACCCGCGTGATGGTCAGGGCGGTGGTAGTTTCGTATCAGTCTGAAAAGAGGGGCGCCCGGGAAATCCCATTGCATCACTTGCCCAGCTCACGCGTGGATTTCCACGCTGACGTGGACGTCATATGGTCTGCTTTACCCGCTTTGTCAATCGCCGTAGGCGCTCTTTCGCCGGTTCAGGCCTCTGCTTCGGCCTCTTCCACTGCTGCTGCGAATTTTGTGAAGAAACTCGCTGCAAGTTTCTTGGCTGTGCCGGTGATCAGGCGAGAGCCTAGCTGAGCGAGCTTTCCCCCGATATCCGCCTTGGCGGTGTAGCGCAGGATCGTCTCTTCACCGTCCTCTTCCAACTCAACATCTGCACCACCTTTGGCGAAGCCCGCCGGGCCGCCGGAACCTTCGCCGGTGAGCGAAAACTTTTCGGGAGCTTGAGACGGATCCAGTTTCACCTTGCCGGAGAACCGCGCCTTCACCGGGCCAACCTTGAGAGCCACCTTGGCTTCAAGATCGGTATCGGAAGTTTTGGTGATTTCTTCGCAGCCTGGAATTGCTTCCTTCAGGATTTCAGGATCATTCAGAGCGGCATAAACCGTTTCGCGTGGTGCCTTGATGCGGATTTCGTCTTGCAGTTCCATGCGTATCTCCGAGTTAGTATTTCAGCTGTGATAGAGGTGTATGTCCGCCCGGTTGTCTGTTCGGGTAGCCGGATTATCGCTTTCGCGAAAGCGGAAACTTAAGACTTGGTACGAAAGTGTTAGGCGGATGTGCTTTAGGTTTGGGGAGCATCAGGCCTCCTGGTTTCGCTGCCCGCTGCGGCGAAGCGTCGTGATTTCAGCGAGTATGGAAAGTGCAATTTCCTCCGGGGTAATTGCCCCAAGGTTCAGGCCGGCAGGTGCGTGAAGGCGGGAAAGCGTGTTAGCCCCGAACTCTTCGCTCAGCTTTGATTTAAGGGCGTCAGCCTTCTTTTTGCTTCCTACGAAGGCGATGTAGGCTGTATCGGCCGCGAGTGCTGCACGAAGCGTGGCTTCGTCGCTGTTGCCTTGCGTCGCGACAACTGTGAAACGGTCAGCTTTTGAAGAGAGATCTATCACGAAGCCTTCGATGCGGTGCGAGACATTCTGGAAGGCCAATTGGTTTTCTGCTGAAGCACAGACTGTGATGGAATAGCCCATGCGGTGGCCAAGATCCGCTAGTGCGATTGCCACGGGTGAAGCGCCGCAGATGACCAGCTCAGGCTCTGGCAGGACAGGTTCTATGAAAATATCCATCGTACCTTGGCTGGGGCACATATTGCGGGTGTACCTTATACCGCCCCTTGTTTCGCCGGGATCGATGCCTGAAGCATCCAGCATGTCCTCTGGCAGGATCGAGATGAGTTTCGGAGTGCCTGTGGCGAGCGCATCCTTGGCGGCTTTGAGCACAGCCACGCGGGCGCAGCCGCCACCAATCCAGCCTTCGGTGACTGTTCCGTCGGAATAGATTATGGCCTTTGCTCCGGCCTTGGCTGCTGTGGTGGCAACGGTGCGGACAACCGTGGCAAGGGCGAAGGGTTGCCCTTCAGCTTTGAGCGTTGAGACGCGTGAATGGAGATCGGCTGGCCCGTTCATAAGCGGGCCAGTTCTGGTTCGAGGGCCGCAAGAGCTTCCAGTGTGTTGGCAGCGGCAAAGAGATCAAGATGAGGGAGCGCAGCAGCCATGCCTGCCGCGACCGGAGTATAGTCCTCCCAGCCTTTGAGGGGGTTCAGCCAGATGATGCGCGGTCCGCGTTTCCTAAGGCGCTTTAACGCCTCCGTAATCTCTGCGGGTGGGCCGGTATCGTAGCCGTCGGAGAGGATCAGGATAACAGATCGCGCGTTGATGCGGTTTCGTGCGTAGTTCTCGTTGAAGGCTGAAAGGTTTGCGCCGATTTTGGTGCCGCCTCCGAAACCGTCTGCCATGAGTGTTAGGCGGTCTGCTGCTTTTGTAGTGTTGGCCTCGCGGAGTGCATCCGAGATGCAGAGAAGGCGGGTGTGAAAGAGGAAGGCATCTGTGCGTTGATCATGGTTCATGAGGCCTTTGAGGAAGGCCATAAAGACGCGGGCATAGATGGACATTGAGCCTGAGACATCGAGTAGCGCGGTGAGGTGGACAGGGCGGTCGGGCCGGGCTTTGCGATGGAGACTAACAGGATCACCGCCAGTTGCGAGGCTGGCGCGGGTGGTGCGGCGTAAATCGAGGGTCCGACCTTTGGCTGCGGCCCGTCTGCGGCGAGAACGACGGTCTCGGATCGCGCGGGCGAGATGGGCGGCGGCGGCTTCGGCGTGTGCCATGTCTTCGGGCCGCGTGAATTCGCGAAAATCGGTGTGAGCGATGTTGGTGTATTGTGAGGCGATCAGTTTGCCGGTGCCGGAGGTTTCAGCTTCTCCCTGACCGTTTGGATCAGGGGATTTCTCTTCCCCCGCGCTGCCTGATTTGGCGGTATCGAGGGTGTTTTTGTTGGAGAGGCTGCGGCGGTGGGTGTTATTGGATGTCATTCGCACATCCGCGCGGATGCGGCCCGGATTGAGCCAGTAGGCATTGAAGAGATCGTCGAAGCTTTTGTGTGTATCAGAGTTCGTGGTGCAGATGGCTTTGAGGGCGAGACGGGCTTCTTTGGCGTTGGGGGGCAAATGCGCGATGGCTCGGAGTGCGGATTCTGTTTCCGCGACACCTGCCTGAAGGCCGTTGAGGCGGAGATGGGCCATAAAGCCTGCAACGCGGTCCGCTGTGTTGGTGCGCTCGGGGAATTTTGTGGCTGGCATCAGGCGGCCTGGCCTGCGAGGCGCTGAGCGATCTCGGTTGGGATGGCGTCACGATCTCTCTGGGTTTTCAGGAGGCATACGAGGGAGGCCTGGAGGGCTATCGGATCTTCGGTGATGTCGTTGAGGCCAAGGCCTGAGAGGGCTGCGGCCCAATCGAGCATTTCAGCGACGCCCGGCTTCTTTTCGAGATCTTCTTTGCGTAGATCCTGAACGAAGCCGATGATTTGCGTGGCGATATGGGCGTCTAGGCCGGGCTGGCGATGGGCCAGAATGGCGAGTTCGGTTTTGCGATTTGGGTAGTCGACATAGGCGTACATGCAGCGACGGCGGAGAGCGTCTGAGAGGTCGCGTGTGCCGTTGGCTGTGAGGATGACATGGGGGCGGGAGATGGCTTTGATGGTGCCAAGTTCGGGGATGGAGATCTGGAAGTCGGAGAGAATTTCGAGGAGATAGGCTTCGAACTCCTCATCGGCGCGGTCAATCTCGTCGATCAGAAGGACAGGTGGGGTTTCCTGTTGGATGCCTTCCAGGAGGGGGCGTTTCAAGAGATATTTTTCGCTGAATATCCGCTCTTCATCGCTCGCGTCTGCGCGGATGGCGAGGAGTTGGCGTTGGTAGTTCCATTCGTAGATGGCGTGGGAGGCGTCCAGCCCCTCGTAGCATTGGAGGCGGATGAGCTTGGTACTCTTGATCTCTGCCAGTGTTTTGGCGATTTGGGTCTTGCCTACGCCGGCGGCGCCTTCGAGCAAAAGAGGTTTGCCGAGCATTAGCGAGAGGTGAAGCGCCATCGCAAGATCGTCTGCTGCGACATAGCCATGTTCAGAGAGATCAGTCTTAAGGTCTTGCCAAGTGGTCACGCGACTCTCCTTCTGGTGCGCATCCCGGCGACAACATGCCGAGATGCGCAGGGCGACGGGTGGGGGGTTACCCGTGCAGACCCAACTGGTTGGCCGTTTTCCAGATGCGCCAGTGATCGTGGGGCATGTGGGATTGGGTAAGGCCGAAAGGACGGAAGGCATCGTGGACGGCGTTGGAGAACATCGAGACGCCGCCGACATTGGGGCTTTCGCCAACGCCCTTTGCCCCGATTGGGTGATGTGGGGAGGGCGTTGTGGTGTGGTCGGTTATGTAGTTGGGCGTCTCCCATGCTGTGGGGATGAAGAAATCCATCAGCGTGCCGGTTTTGACGTTGCCCATCTCGTCATAGGCGATCTCCTGCCCCATAGCGATGGCGAGTGCCTCTGTTAGCCCGCCATGCACTTGCCCCTCGATGATCATCGGGTTGATGCGGGTGCCGCAGTCGTCGAGCGCGTAGACGGAGCGGATGTCGGCGACGCCTGTGTCCACGTCGACGTCCATCACGCATATATAGGCACCGAACGGATATGTCATGTTCGGCGGGTCGTAGTAGCTGACCGCTTCAAGGCCCGGCTCAATGCCGGGGATGGCCTGATTGTAGGCGGCAAAGGCAATTTCCTTCATCGTCTTGAAGCGCTCGGGTGCGCCCTTGACCACAAAACGGTCGATGTCGAACTCGACATCGTCGTCATGCACTTCGAGGAGGTAGGCTGCGATCATCTGCGCCTTGGCGCGGATCTTGCGGCCCGCCATGGCAGTGGCGGCACCCGCGACCGGCGTCGAGCGCGAACCGTAGGTGCCGAGGCCGTAGGGTGCGGTGTCCGTGTCGCCTTCCTCAAGGGTGATGTCGTCGGCGGGAATGCCGATCTCCGACGCCAGGATTTGCGCAAAGGTTGTGGCGTGACCCTGGCCTTGGGAGATGGTGCCAAGACGGGCGATGGCGGAACCCGTGGGGTGGATGCGGATCTCGCAGCTGTCGAACATGCCTAGCCCCAAGATATCGCAGTTTTTCACCGGGCCTGCGCCGACGATTTCGGTGAAGAAGGCCGTGCCGATGCCCATGAGGGAGCGGGACTCTCCCGCCTTGAAGGCAGCGAGTTTTTCGGCCTGTTCCTTGCGGAGGTTGTCGTAGCCGACGGCCTTCAGCGCCTTATCCATCGCGGTGTGGTAATCGCCTGAATCGTATTCCCATCCCAATGCGGACTGGTAGGGGAACTGGTCTTTGCGGACGAAGTTTTTCATGCGCAGCTCTACCGGGTCCATATCGAGCTTGATGGCGAGGATGTCCATCATACGCTCGATGAAGTAGCTGGCTTCCGTGACACGGAAAGAGCAGCGGTAGGCGACGCCGCCGGGGGCTTTGTTGGTGTAGACGCCATCCACGGCGAGGTAGGCCACGGGGATGTCGTAGCTGCCGGTGCAGATATTCATGAAACCGGCGGGAAACTTTGTTGGGTCGGCGCAGGCGTCGAACCCGCCGTGATCGGCTGTTGTGTGGCACCAGAGGCCGGTGATCTTGCCGTCTGTGGTGGCGGAGATTTTGCCGTGCATGTGGTAGTCGCGGGCAAATGCGGTTGTCATCAGATTGTCCATCCGGTCCTCGACCCATTTCACCGGTTTGCCGGTGACGATGGAGGCGACGATGGAACAGACATAGCCGGGATAGACGCCCACCTTGTTACCGAAACCACCGCCGATATCGGGGGAGATCACTCGGATGTTGTGTTCCGCGATGCCCGAAATCAGCGAGGCCACGGTGCGGACGGCATGTGGTGCCTGGAAGGTGCCATAGAGGGTGAGTTTACCGTTGACTTTATCCATGCTCGCCACAGAGCCACAAGTTTCCAGCGGGCAGGGATGGGTGCGGTGGTAGTAGATCATCTCCTCCGCGACGACATCGGCTCCGCTGAGGACGCTTTCTGTGGCTTCCTTGTCGCCCTGTTCCCACGTGAAGATGTGGTTGTTGTGTTTGCGAGGCCCGTGCGCGCCATCCATCTTCCCGGCGATATCCTCGCGGAGGGTTGGAGCGTCCGCGTCCATAGCTTTGAACGGGTTGGTGACGACGGGGAGTTCTTCGTACTCGACTTCCACAAGTTCAACGGCGTCGGCGGCTATGTAGCGGTTTTCTGCGACGACGAAGGCAACTTCCTGACCCTGGTAAAGGACTTTGCCATCGGCCAGCACCATCTGTTTGTCGCCTGCTAGGGTGGGCATCCAGTGGAGGCCGAGTGGGGCGAGATCTTCAGCCGTGAGGACGGCGATGACACCGGGGAGGGCCATCGCTGTGTCTTTCCTGACGGAGGTTACGCGGGCATGGGCGTAAGGGGAGCGGACGAAATCGCCGAAGAGCATTCCGGGGAGCTTGATATCGTCTACGTAGTTTCCTTTGCCCTGTGTGAAGCGGGCGTCTTCCACGCGTTTGCGGCTAGTCCCCATGCCCTTGAGAGCGGACTTACGGTCTTCCGGCGTCATATCGTTCATTCTGCAGCCTCCTTGGCGGCGTTCATCTCGGATGCTGCGGCCTGAATGGATTTGACAATGTTCTGATAGCCCGTACAGCGGCAAAGATTACCCGCCATGCCGAAGCGAATTTCTTCTTCTGTCGGCGTCGGGTTTTCCTGGAGGAGGCGGTGGGCCCGTGTAATCATGCCGGGGGTGCAGTAGCCGCACTGGAGGCCGTGATGTTCCTTAAAGGCTGTTTGAAGCGGGTGGAGGTTGTCGGGATCTCCGAGACCTTCGATGGTGGTGACCTCAGCGCCCTGCGCTTGGGCGGCAAAGACGTTGCAGGATTTTACGGACTTACCATTGAAATCGACTGTGCAGGCTCCGCAGTGGCTGGTCTCACACCCGATGTGCGGCCCAGTAATGCCGAGGCGTTCGCGGAGGACGTGGATAAGGAGCTCGCGGGGTTCGGCGAGTGTTTCGACCTTCTGGCCGTTCACTGTCATCTCTAGGTGCATTTTCTTGGACATGTACTCTTCCCTTAGGCGCGGCTGATGGCGCGCTCGATAGCGCGGCGGAGGATCACGCCGGCGACGTGCTTTTTGAACTCGATTGGGCCACGATTGTCTTCTGCGGGATCAATTGCATCGATTGCGGCGGCAACTGCGGCGTCAATTGCTGCTTGGTCGAGGCCGGAGCCAACCAGCTCTGAGCTCGCAGCGTCTGCGTAAATCGGTGTATCAGCGAGGTTGGTCATCGCGATGGAAGCAAAGGAGCAAACATCTCCCTCTTTCGCAATCAGAACTGCGGACGCTGCCGTTGCATAGTCCCCGATCTTGCGTTTCTGTTTTTCATATGCGTACCCGGCACCGTTGGCCTGAAAGTAGATTTTTGTCAGGATTTCCTCTTCCTCTCGCGCCGTGAAATAGGCAGCTTCATAAAAGTCTCTCGCCTTTACATCTCGTGTGCCATCCGGGCCAGATAAGGTGTAGGTTGCATCAAGACACTGCATGAGCCCCGGCATGTCGTTTCCGGGATCGCCATTGGCCACATTGCCGCCTATCGTTCCCATATAACGTACCTGAGGATCCGCGATCTGGAGTGCCGCTTCGGTGATAATCGGGGCAACCTCTGTAAGGACCTCGCTGGCAATAAGCTCGTGCTGAGTTGTCATGGCACCTATTTCAACACTCTGGCCATTTACACTTATGCCCCTGAGTTCGCCGATGTCCTGAAGATCAACCAGATGGTCCAGATCGGTCATACGCAGCTTCATCATGGGTATCAGGCTGTGCCCTCCCGCTATGACGCGCGCAGTATCTCCGTATCTTGCTACAAGTCCTGTAGCTTCGGCCACGGATTTTGGCCGGTGGTAGTCAAAAGAGCCGGGTATCAAGCGCTGTCCTCCCATGAACATTCTGTTTGTTTTGACGTTCTCTTTTGAAACGTTCGGAGAGTTTAACATGAAGCATTGGCCGTAGATGGCAAATGTATTGCGGTTGTATCACAGCGATGATTTCACCAAATGCGAACTGGCTTCACGAAATGCGATGCAGATTGAACGCACTACATGCCCAAGGCTTCCTGCAGTTCGGCAACCCTAGAACGGCTGACAGGCACCACCTTGATTGCAGGTGTATCCTTGAAGAAGATCACTCCGTTGTCCTTACGTCGCTCGAACCCATCGATATGATCCAGGTTCACAAGATAGCTGCGATGCGCGCGGCGAAAGTTGTAGGCCTTTAGCCGTTCCTCCACGGTAGAGATAGACCAGGAGCAAAAGAGTTTGGCTTCCCCGCTGTACAGAACTGTGTAATGGCCCTCTGCCCTGACGGCCGCAACATCCGCCGGATCTGCAAAGTAGGTTCTGTTCTCTCGTTCATAGGGAAGTACAACATGCTGTCGTGCTGGCGGTATCTGCACTTCCGACGACGGCCTTTCATTGTCCGAATTCACCGCTTCGGTTCTTGCTCGAAAGAACGTGGCTGTAGAAAGAAGAAACATCGCACAAATCAGGAAGGTGCTGACAAGCACGATTAAAGCGAGTTGGCTGTTCGCGATTGAGGCGGCGAATGTGACCGGGGCGGGTAGCATACTGAATGTTGTCCCGTTGAGTGCAGTAAAATGCACGATCACCACCGAAATGCCGAAAAGGAATGTACCCTGGAGGATAGACTTGCGGCTGCGGTGACTGTAGGCGGCCCGTATTGCCAGAATACCGAGCAATGTGGCAACCAGAAGCGTTGCGAGCTGGCCTGGCAGTGTAGAATGGACCAAGCAGCCGCGCATCGCCGACATGCCCACATAATGCATCGCAACAATTCCGCCGCCGAGAATAGCGCCCGAAATAGCGATTGTGGTATTCGTGCGCCGTGCAAAATGCATGACAAGCAGGGCTGAGCCGGAAAGCAGGATTGCAATCAGCAGAGAGGCGAGGGTGAGGAGTGAATCGTAGACGATCGGAACTGGCCATTCCATTGCAAGCATCGCCACAAAGTGCATAGACCAGATACCACCACCGATGGCAAAAGACGCCATCGCAATCGAGGCCTTACGCTGCCAATCGGGCAGTCTGTTGATCCCTCTCGTGAGTGAGAGGCCTGTAAAGGACGCCAAGAGCGAAACGCCCATGGAAGCAAGGATCAGGGCTAGATCGTAGAAAGGGGTCAACATCGTACTCCCAACTTTTCACGCATGTACTGCATATTCCAACAAGATAATGAGAGCGGGATTTCGCGAAAGAGTTGTTTTCTTTTCAAAACCTATTCCGAAATTCGAAATCCTTCGCTAGAAAAGGGTATTGACTGTCATAAATGAACCAATTCGCATGAAAAAGCTGTGCTAGTTGGAATTCATAGTTCGGGTATTTGAGAGGGGCTTATGGGATTTCGTGTTGCCGTGGTTACGGACATTCATCACGGCATCCGACCGGCAGGGGAGCGCGGCGGCAACGCCTTGAGCGCCCTGAAGCATTTTGTTGACTGGGTGGGCAAAGAGAAACCGGATCTTGTTCTGGAACTTGGTGATCGTATTGCCGATGTCGATTCTGAAACGGACAAAAGGTTACAGCGCGAAGTCGCTGAAATGCTTTCCAGGCTGGATGCGCCGGTGCAGAGCATAAATGGCAACCACGATCGGGATAATCTCAGCATTCGGGAGAACGAACAGATCCTCGGCTATGCGATGGGTCATGAGGTGTTGGATGCAGGAGACTGGCGCATTATTCTCTGGCGCGCCGATACTCAGATGGCGCGCGGCTGGGGCCTTTCTTTGCCGAAAGAAGATCTGGAGTGGCTCAAGTCCGCGCTCCTATCCTCTGATAAGCCTACTCTTTTGGCGAGCCATGTTCCGCCTTTCGCACAGGATATGACGACCAATCACTATTTTGAGGCCAATGCCGAAATCGCGAATTATCGGGGGTGCGAGGAGATTAGCTCTGCGTTGATATCGAGCACATGCCCCCTGGTAACCGTTTCTGGCCACGTGCACTGGACAACGGCGCACCAGAGAGGTGGTGTGTGGCATCTTACGCAGCAGGCTCTCACCGAGATCTATCCGACAGGCGCGCCCGCGATGGCGTGGGGTATGCTTGATCTCGGAGCGGATGTATCCTGGGATGTCCACGGTGTTGATCCAATGTCCCTTCGGTTCACGCCGAGTGCCAAACGCTGGGCGAGGCCATTGCCCCGATTTTCTGATATGCCTGCGACTGCTTAAGTCGCTTCAGCAGCGCATTGAACCTCTGGCGTTTCCATGAAACCCTCCTTGAGATTGTACCGAGGAGAGTTTTGGCATGGCACGGAAGCTGCGGAGTGCACGGTGGTTTGACACGGATGATCTGCGCGGGTTCGGGCACCGCTCGCGGATCATGCAGATGGGCTACGCGCCAGAGGATTGGGCCGGAAAGCCTGTTATTGCTATCGTCAACACCTGGTCCGATATCAATCCATGCCATGCACATTTCCGGGCACGGGCGGAGGATGTAAGGCGCGGTGTTCTGCAGGCTGGTGGTTTTCCGATCGAATTGCCCGCTATGTCGCTTGCCGAGCAGTACGTGAAGCCTTCCACCATGCTCTACAGGAATTTCCTGGCGATGGAGGTGGAAGAGTTGCTGCGCTCCCATCCCGTGGATGGTGCTGTTTTGATGGGAGGCTGCGATAAGACAACACCTGCCATGATCATGGGGGCGACCAGTGCGGGGCTGCCTGCGATTTATGTGCCGGCAGGGCCGATGCTGCGGGGAAATGCGCGCGGTGAGATACTGGGTTCCGGATCCGATGCGTGGAAATACTGGGATGAAAGGCGCGCCGGGCGGATATCTGAAGCGGATTGGCAGGCCGTAGAAGGCGGAATTGCCCGCTCCTATGGGCATTGCATGACAATGGGAACCGCCTCAACGATGACGGCGATTGCCGAGGCATTGGGCATGACGTTGTCCGGTGCGTCCTCCATTCCCGCACCTGATGCCAACCATATCAGAATGGCCGCGGCTTCGGGGCGAAGAGCCGTGGAAATGGTTTGGGAGGAACTTACGCCGAAAGATGTGCTGACAGTGGCCGCCTTTGAGAACGCCATCACTGTTGCCATGGCACTTGGATGCTCCACCAATGCGATCATCCATGTGGTGGCGATGGCGCGGCGTGCCGGTGTTTCCGTGGGGCTGGAAGACTTTGATCGACTGAGCCGGACAGTGCCTGTGCTCGCCAATGTCAGGCCTTCGGGCGATACCTATCTGATGGAGGATTTCTACTATGCGGGCGGTCTGCGCGCGTTGATGAAAGAACTGGGCGATGCCCTTGATCTTACAGCGCAAACCGTTGGTGGAGGCGCTCTGGGTGATGACATAGATGGCGCTGAAAACTGGAACCCGGATGTCATCCGTCCCCGCTCAAAACCTGTCTACGAGGAAGGAGCGTTGGCTGTGCTCAGCGGCAATCTTGCGCCCGATGGTTGCGTGATCAAGCCCTGCGCTGCGGCCTCCGAGCTTCTTCAGCATACCGGGCTTGCACTGGTTTTTGACGATGTGGCAGAGATGAAAGCGCGGATTGATGATCCTGATCTCGATGTGACAGCGAATACAGTTTTGATCCTGCGCAATGCCGGGCCGGAAGGTGGGCCGGGGATGCCGGAATGGGGAATGCTTCCGATTCCGCAGAAGCTTTTGCAGCAGGGTGTGCGGGATATGGTGCGAATATCGGATGCCCGAATGTCTGGCACGAGCTATGGTGCATGTATCCTGCATGTTTCGCCGGAAGCGCATGTCGGTGGGCCATTGGCTCTGGTCCGGACGGGAGATGTGATTACCATTGATGTTGCTGAACGGCGGATCGATATGGCGGTGAACGAGGAGGAATTGGCCTTGCGCCGGGAGGCTTGGATTCGACCAGAACCGCGGTATCAGCGCGGTTACGGGCATATGTTTGGCCAGCATATTCTGCAGGCGGATCAGGGATGTGACTTTGATTTTCTGGAGACGGCCTTCGGCGATCCGGTGGAGGAACCGGCAATCTTCTGAGAGCGTAAGTACCTGAGAATAGACGCTTCTGTCAGGGTTTTCGCAGCTCGGCCACTTCTGCCCGCAATATGCGGATCTCTTCCAGAATCTTCTCCGTATCTGCGCGCAACTCATCCCGCTTCTCATTTGCCTCTGCCTCATGTTCGGATTGCATGGCATCCACGATCACCCCGATGAAGAGGTTCAGAACGGTGAAGGCGGTGGCGATGATGAACGGTAAAAAGAGAAGCCACGCAAGGGGATAGGCCTCCATTACCGGTCTTACGATGCCCATGGACCAGCTTTCCAGGGTCATGATCTGGAAGAGGGTGTAGGCGGAGGCGCCGATGGTTCCGAACCATTCGTGGAAGGTATCGCCGAAGAGTTTGGTGGAGATTACCGCGAAGACGTAGAAGATGATGAGGAGGAGAAAGAGGATGGAGCCCATGCCGGGAAGGGCTTCCAGAAGGCCGGACACAACGCGGCGCATGGCTCCGACGGACGAGACGAGCCGGAGCACGCGGAGGATGCGGAAGGCGCGGAGAACCGAGAGCGGCCCGGTAGCGGGCAGGAGGGCTATGGCCACGACAATGAAATCGAATATCCGCCATGGATTTCGCCAAAACCCTTTGAAATCAACCACTAAGCGCGCGGCGATTTCAATCACGAAGATGGCGAGAATGATGTTGTCCAGTACCAGCAACACAGGGCCGAAGCTTGCCATCGCCCGCGCACTTGTCTCCAACCCAAGCGTGATTGCATTGAGGATGATGAGCGCCAGAATGGCCTGCTCAAAACGGGGATGTTCGATCAATCGAGCGAGCTGTGCGCGGAGCATTTTGGGGTATCCGATCTGAAGAAAGCCTTGGGGGCATATGATGCAGATGAACGGGATGTTCAATGCTGTTCATGCGCGGAGTGCTGCTCAAACCAAAGGCTGGATTTGGTATGGTTTTGGTACCGGTTTGGTAATGCAAAATTTCCGGATCAGAGCTGTTTGAGAGACGAAAGCGTCTTTTTACCTCGGAGGTAATCGGTTTCATTACCCTGGAGGTAATGGATTTTGGAAGTAGTGGAGTTGTACCGGATCGCGCGGTTTTTGAGCGCAATGAAGGTCGACCTCGGAAACGTGTTCTCCGTGCTGCGGCCCGCAATTGGAGCAGCCCGAATATGAGGGAAGCTGACGTTTGCGGCGATGCGCTTCAATGCACGCAAGGCAGGACGATACCCGATGTTCAGATCTCTTGAGGTGATGCAATTTCCATTCAACGGCTCTCAACGTGAGTTACCCGGTGTTCGTTCTCAGAGAAAATAAAACGGATGGCTCCTGACGTCCCGCAGGCTTGGTGGATGCTTGTCCGTTTGCTCTGATCTGATCACACTGCCATCGATTGCAGCAGCCTCGGGACAGTTGGTTTGAGATGTCTCATGTACCGCTGCAGCCTTAACCTGAGAAGCACTTGCGAACTGCGCATCGGAGGTCTTCGTCCCTTCAAGTGCATGCACAAGGTTAATATGAATCTGGTTCGGTTTGACAGGACCTTCAGCGTGGCAAAGCAGAATATCGGTTGCAGATGTGAAGAACCCTTCACGAAGGGGACGAGACGCCAGAACCAGCGGAGGTGTTACACAATCCAGCCAAACACCCGGCTTCACCTTGCCACCGACCAGTGTGTAGCCATCCGGGTATTCCTGAACTTTCATCACAACATCCGAGGGTGTCATGTTGCAGCCGGTTGCGGCGATCCAATCCAGAAGTGCGGCTGTGATTTGGTTGCCGATCTTGGCGATCCTGCAGGACGGGAAGATCGTTTCGGAATACGCCAACGTCAGTTGCATTCGGATACCCTCCGCCTGATTTCTTGCAAAATGCAATACGTAAACAGCTAACATTACGTATTGCACTTTGCAAGTTAAATCGATAAGCCATCGTAATGACCGAAAACCCCCAAGCCAGACGATCCGGTTGCGCTATTGCCTTTGCGCTGGACCTCATTGGCGATCGCTGGAGCCTGCTGATTATCCGGGACATCATGCTCCGGGGAAACAAAACCTACAGCGACTTTCTTGAAGCGGAAGAAGGCATCGCGTCAAACATCCTGAATGACAGGCTGAAGCGGCTGACAAGCGCTGGGGTGCTTACCAAATCAAGAGACCCGGAGAACCGGCGCAGTTTTGTATATCAGCTAACGCAAAAGGGTAGAGATCTGGCGCCAATCATTATCGAAATGATCATTTGGAGCGGAAAGCACGATACAAGGGATCACGCGCGAAAGGGTATTCTGAACCGGATTTTAAAAGACCGGGCTCAATTTGAAGCCATGCTCAAGAAGGGATTGACTGCAGACAAGCTGGACTCCGCACAGTGAGTGTTCGCAAGCCTGCATCAAGTGCCAGCGTTGCGTTGCCATCAGACGGCGGCAAGTTGCATGCGCCTTCCGCTGCACGAAACGCCCCGGATCTAAGTGCCACAATCAAACGTATCGCGCCTTCAAAGGGTCGCGCTCTGGAACTTGCAAGCGGGACCGGACAACATATCGTTGCCTTTGCCGCTGCAATGCCCGGGCTGTGCTGGCAACCAAGCGAAGTGGATGGTGCCCGGCTCAGGAGTATCACGACTTATATGCGGGAGAGCGGGCTCTCCAATATCGAGGCCCCGATTGGATTGGATGCGACGCGGAGTGGTTGGAGCAGTAGCGTTGGCCCTAGTGAGCTTATCTGCCTGTCAAACCTGCTGCATCTGATCAGCGATCAGGAAGCCGGGGTTTTGATTTCAGAGGCCGCGAAAGCTCTGACAGCGGGTGGAAAACTGGTACTCTACGGGCCTTTCAAACGAGCCGGAAAGCTTATCAGTGAAGGCGATGTGAAATTTGACTCTGACCTTCGCGCGAATGACCCACACACTGGCTACAAGGATGATGTCGGGATCAAATTGATTGCGGTGCGTGCTGCTCTGATGGTGGAGCACGCTTTTGAAATGCCTGCAAACAACCTCTGTCTGGTTTTCCGAAAGGGCGCGTAAAGGCTTGCCCGGCGTCTTCTGCGAGCACGTTGGTCTGCACAGTCGATCGTTCAGTTTTGTCGATGCTCTGGTGCAGGTGAGACGGGTGCGTGGATGTGCTGTTCCTGCCGGGCAAACTGCTTCATGGTGTGGAGAGTTTTTCACCAACCGGCGGAGCGCCCATGAATTTTGCAGATCTTGAAACACCCGCGCTTGTTCTGGACCGGGAGAGGCTGGAGGCGAATGCTGCGCGGATGCTGGAGCGATGCGCGGAGATGGGTGTGGTGTTGCGCCCGCATATCAAGACGGCGAAATCGGTGGAGGTGGCAAGGATCGCGACGGGCGGGCGGCTTGCCACGATCACGGCTTCCACACTCGCGGAGGTGGAGCATTTCGCGCGGGCCGGTTTCGACGATATTCTCTATGCGGTGGGGATCACGCCCAACAAGTTCGCGCGGCTGGTGCGGATTGCCGAGACGGGCAAGCGGGTGTGCCTGACGCTGGACAGTGTGGAGATGGCGCGCGCTGTGGCGGCGGCGCCGATTTCGAACCCGGTGATGATCGAGATAGATTGCGGGGAACATCGGGGCGGGCTGCGGGCCGATGACCCGGCTCTGGTGGAGATTGCGCGTGTACTGGACAGGCAGTTTGCCGGGATCATGGCGCATGCCGGGCATTCCTACGCGACGAATGAGCTGAGTGTTGTGCGCGAGACGGCTGCGGGCGAGGTGGGGGCTGCTGTTGCGGCGGCAGAGCGTGTTCGGGCGGCGGGAATTGTGGTGGAGACCGTCTCCATCGGTTCGACGCCCACGGTTTTTCATGCGGAGAGCCTTGCGGGCATCACGGAGGTGCGGGCGGGGATCTATCTTTTCAATGATCTTTCGCAATACGGGCGGAATATCTGCGCATTGGAGGATATCGCGATGACTGTGCTGGCGACCGTGATCGGGCACAACCGGGCGGCGGGTGTGCTGACGCTTGATGCGGGGGCGCTTGCCATGTCGAAGGATATCGGGGCGAATGCGCATTTACCGAGTGCGAAGTTCGGGTGGCTGTGTGATGTCGAGACGCTGGACCCTTTGGGACTGGCGATTGATGTGGTGCATCAGGAGCATGGCACAGTGCGGGTGGCTGACCCGGAGGTGTATGCGCGGTTGCCCATCGGCAGTATGGTGCGCGTGTTGCCGGGGCATGCCTGCCTGACGGCAGCGGGCGGATACGGCGCCTACCATCTGATGGATGGGCAGGTTTGGAAGCGAGTGGATGGGTGGAACTGATGGAGACGATGACTGAGTTGGATGCGCGGTTTTTGCGGGTTGCTTACGGCGAGGCCCTGGCCGGGTTCGAGGAGGGGGGATGCCCTATCGGATCGGTGCTGGTGCGGGGTGATGTGGTGCTGGGGCAGGGGCGGAACCAGCGGGTGCAGAAGGGGGACCCGATTGCGCATGGAGAGATGGATGCGCTGCGCCGCGCGGGGCGGCAGCGGACTTACAGGGATACGGTGCTTTATACTTCGCTCAGCCCCTGCATGATGTGCTCTGGCACGATCGTGCAGTTTGGTATTCCACGGGTAGTGGTCGGGGAGAACGTGACCTTTGGGGGGAATGAGGATTTTCTGCGCTCTCGCGGGGTGGAAGTGATCGTGGCCGACGATGCGGAGTGTATTGCCCTGATGCAGCGGTTCATTGCTGAGAAGCCGGAGCTTTGGGCCGAGGATATCGCGGAAGACTGAAACCGCCCCCCGGCGCACCGCTCAGCCGTCACGCCCACCCGCCCACCCCGCGCCGCCTGAACGGCGCGCCGGGGGGCGGTTTTGCGTGGCGTGGCGTTTCGCGATTGTTCTGGGCCCTCCAAGTTGAAGCATGGGCAGGGCGGCTTGGGCTTCATTCGGGACGCTGTGTGCATTTTTGTCTGTCAGATCGGTTCGTGTTTCTTGCGTTCGCGGAGCCAGATATAGAGGCCTGACGCGACGATCACCGCTGTGCCAAGGATAGTCTCTTCGCCCGGAACATGGGCGAAGACGAGCCAGCTGATCGCGGTGGCGTAGAGGATCTGCACATAGACGATGGGTGCCAGAACCGAGGCCTCGCCGTAGCGGTGGGCCACTGTGAGCAGCGAGTGGCCGAGGCCGCCGAAAATGCCGATGAGGAGCGTTGGCCCCCATTCCCAGCCCGTGGGCCAGACCCAGCCCGAGAGGACGAAGGGCAGGAGGCAGAGTGTGGGGAGGCCGCTGGTGTAGATCTGGCCTGTGGGATTGTTGTCTCTCCCGGCCACGAGGCGGGTGAGGATGAAATAGAGGGAGGCGGAGAGGAGCGCCGCGAGGGAGTAGAACATGGCCGGATGAAAGGCCGTGCCGCCGGGCTGAACGATGATGAGGACACCGACAAAGCCCGTGAGGACAGCGAGAAGCCGACGGATGCCAACTTTTTCGCCCAGCATGGGGATGGAGAGGAGGCAGACGAGGACAGGGGCCGCGAAGAAGATGGCCGTGGTGATGGTTAGGGGGAGGGTTTCCAGCGCGATGAAGTTGAAGGTGGTGCCGCTGAGGAGGAGCGCGGCCCGGCCAACTTGAAGAAGTGGTGTGTGGGACCGGAAGAGGTTTGTGCCCTCTGTTGGCAGGAAGACCGCGAGGGAGAAGGCGAAATGGCCTGCGTAGCGGATGAAGACGACCTGAAGCGCGGGGAGGCTTGCGACCAGCAGTTTCGCGAATGTATCGATCAGCGTGAAGCAAAAAAAGGCCGCGAGGGACATGACCACGGCCCGGTGCAGCCTGTCCTCCCGCGGGTGGGCTGCGGCGAGGGTTTTCACGGCTGTTTGTCCCGGTGATCCTCTTCAAGGAACCAGCGCACTGAATTCTCGAAGCTTTCGTCGGCTGTGAAGCCGAGGGCGAGACCCTTTTCGGGGCGATAGTGGTTGCGCCAGCCCATCACGATGGGTTCGATTTCGGGTTCCCGGTTCCATGTGATCAGAGCCTCGGGCTCTGGGCCTGCGACGCGGCTCATGGCTGCGATCATCTCTGCCACCGTATCGGTGCGGCCGGGGAGGTTCAGGTTGCGGTTGGGGCCGAAGGCTGCGCCCTCCACTTCTGCTGCGTGGATGAGGTTTTGCACCACGGTGCGCGGTGCTGTGTGCCAGATGGCGAAATCAGCGCCAACCGGGCAGTTGGACGGCTCTCCCTGCAAGGGTTCGCGGAAGATGCCGGACATGAAGGAGGACGCGGCAGCGTTGGCGCGGCCCGGACGGATGGAAACAGTGGGAAGACGCAGGCCGCGGCCATCGAGGAAGCCTTTGCGCGTCATGTCGTTCAGCAGCAGCTCGCCCATGGCTTTCTGGGTGCCGTAGGATGTCTGGGGGTTGAGTTCCAGCCCGTCGGTGATGATTTCGGGCTCCTCCCCGCCATGCACCGCGACGGAAGAGGCATAGACCACGATGGGGGTGTTGCCGCTTTGGCGCGCAGCATCAAGGATATTGAGCGTGCCCATGAGATTGACGCGAAGGCCGAGATCGAAATCCAACTCGGCAGCACCCGAGACCACGGCGGCGAGATGGTAGATCACATCGAAGGATGTGGTGAAGAGGGCGGGGCCGGTGGCGGGATCGGAGATATCAGCGGCGAGGCCTGCCACCGGAATATCGGCTTCCGGCACAGGGGGCGGCGCGAGATCGACCAGTGTGATGCCGCTGATGGGCGCGCCGCGGAGGCTGCCTCTGGCGATAAGCCCTTTGGCGAGTTTCTGCCCGATGAAGCCGCCGCCGCCTGTGATGAGGATGTTTGTCATGTCAGTCTCCTGTATCGCGCGGCATGATCACGAGGTCCCCAACGCTCAGGCCCTGCACACGCGGCGGAACCATTTCGTAGTTGCCCTGTGAGAGAGGTTCGATCACATCCACACCGCTACCCCGGCCATAGCTGTGATCGGTGGGATGGAGCGACCAGCGGCCATATTCATTCTGGGTGATCAGGATTACCTGGGTGTATTTTCCTATGCTTTCCTGAGTGACGAGCATCCATTCGAGAGTGTCCGTTTGCGTGAGGAAGTTATCCTGAATGGCAATGCAGCTCGGCTCTCCGCCGATCACTTCGGCCTCGCCTTCAGACATCTTCACATCACACTGCCGCATGAAATAGCCGGTGGAGAGCATGCCAAGGGCGAGTGGGGCGAGCTCTGCCGCGCTGGGCAGCGTGGCGCTTTCGGGTCGCCTCAACAGTGTCGTGCGCAGCCTGTTCCAATCATCCGGTGATGTGGGGGGCTTGGTTTGCGGACTGGGATCGTAGCGATTGTTTGACTCAATCGCGCTTGAGATACGGGCGGCAACTGCCTCGGGCGGGGATGTTGCCTCGTAAGCGCTGATTGCGCGCGTTCCCGCGTGCCCCCAGCGCTTGGCCATTGGCCAGAAGCTGTAGTTTTCCGCATCTATGCGGCCATCGAGCAGGCGTGCGAGCTGTGAACTGGCGGAGATGCGCTGGGCGTTGAGCAGGGGTGTGAACCAGAGCGTGCTGAGGCCGATGGCCGCGATCACCCCCCACACAACGCTTTGGCGGATGCCCCGCTGCCAACCGGGCCGGGCGGGGAGGGCAAAGAAGGCGATGGGCAATGTGAAGAGCGCCACGATGAGTGCGCCGAGCGATGCGAGGAGGCGCGGCGGGGTCCATCCATACTCGCTGATGCGGAGCCAGAGCGCGTAGAGCGCGATGGCCGACATGATGGGGAGAACGAGGGCGAGAAGGCGGGTGGACCAGATGATTGCGGGATGCGTGCTTGCCTCCGCATCCGTGGCCTCCAGCGCCGCGATCACCAGAAGGACGGCGCCGCCTGCCATGAGCATCATGGTGCTGGCAGCGGAGAAGCTGGAGAAAACGGTGCCGAGGCCCTGCGCGAGGGCGGCCACGACGAAGAGGGTGATGACGGCGGTGACGGGCACGAGGAGGAGGCGGAGGAGGCGGAGGACGAGGGAAAGTAGCGTTTGGATCACACCCTCCAGCTCACATGTGACGGCGAGCGCTATGCCGAGGACGAGGCCGTTGAGGAGATAGGGACCCCAATCGAGATCCATGAAGTCATCCAGTATTTCGATGCCCGCAAGGCTGAGAAGTTCGTGCGAGAGAAAGTAGACAGCCCAGAAGAGGCCGAGAAAAAGGAGTGAGACGATGACTTTGATCCCTGCTGTCCAGGCAAGGGTGAAGAGGCTTTCGTAGTTGCGCCAGCCGCCCTTGGTGCCTGCATTGATGGTGAAGGGGATGAGGAGGGCTGCGAGCAGGAGGAAGGGGCCGAGGAGGAGACCCTGACCTGTGGGAAGGAATATGTCCTCCCGTGAGGACACTTCGAACCGGAAGCCAGCCCACACCATGAGGGCGGAGACGACGGTGGCGAGAAGGGCGGCGCGAAGTGCTGCTTTGGCAGGCGTGAGAGGCCCGGCCATGAGCCCGAAGGCTGGAAAGCCTGCGATGGCTAGGAAGACGACAAAGCGGTGGAGCGCGGCGGGTACGCCTGCGAGTGCGCGTTCGTCGATGAGGACGTAAAAAGCGAGGCCTGCGATGGCACCGGTGACGGCGAGGATTGCGCGCAAAGAGAGATTTGGCATCAGGCGGGCCGCCCGGCATGTGCGTGTGCAGTGATCATCTTTCCTCCGGCGTCGCGTACTTTCCGGTTTCGAACGTGGCGAGAAGTGCGGGGAATGAAAAGGCATTTTTGTGTTTGGTTTTGCCGAGAGGGCGGTTTGCCCCGGCATTTCGGGAGAAGATCGGGCCCGGACTGGATTTGGTGTTGCACCTCTGTGAATGCGGGCCCACGGTGGGACCTACAGACTTGCTGGAGGCGCCCATGATCTGGTCCGAAATCCTCGCATTCGCTTTTGTGGCGTCTCTTCTGGTGATGTCTCCCGGGCCGAACGGAGTGCTGATTGCCAAGACAGTGCCGACATCCGGGCGCGCCGCAGGCTTTGCCAATGTGGCTGGCTTTGTGGGCGGGTTTTACCTGCATGGGACGCTTTCGGTGCTGGGGGTTTCCGTCCTTCTCCTGCAATCGGCCGTGGCCTTCACCATCGTGAAGTATCTTGGCGCGGCCTATCTTTGCTGGATCGGGATCAGGGCGCTGATGGATGCGTTTCGGGGCGTGCGGCCAGATACAAGCGTGGCGCCTGCGCGGCGGCAGCGGGGGCTGGGCAAGGCGTTCATCGAGGGCCTCTTGACCAATACGCTCAACCCCAAGGTTTCGATGTTCTATCTCGCGGCCTTTCCGCAGTTTATCTCTGTGGGCGAGGGTGCTGTGGCTTCCGGTTTTCTGCTGGTGAGCGTGCATGCTGCGATCAATGCTGCGTGGTTTGCCCTGATGGTGATCCTTTTCGCACGGCTGACAAAGATGGCTTCAAGCGGGCGCTTTCAGCAGTGGCTGAAGGGTGTGACGGGTGTGGTGTTCATCGGGTTCGGGGCGAAGCTTGCGACATACCGGCCCAATCTCTAGGGCGCTGAAGGGAGCCGCGCCTCAAGGCGGGCCACCCATGCGGCGCTGAGAAGGCCGAGAAACGATGCCGCGAACATGATGCCGAGGAGGGGTATGGCCCCGGGCAGCGCTGCTGCCACGGCCCCGGCGAGCCATGTGAGAACCGCCCCTGCACCCACCGTGAGCGCGCCGGAAAGGCCGGAGGCGGCACCTGCCAGATCGGGGCGGACGGACATGGCCCCGACACTGCTGCTCGGCATCGTGATCCCGTTGCCGATGCCGACGAAGATGGTGGAGCCGAAGAGGGCCAGTTCATTTTCCGCGCCCAATGCGAAGAGAAGGATGCCTGCGGCAAGCCCCGCGCAGGCGACGACGCGCCCGGCCAGCATCATCGTGGTGAGGGAATGGCGGGCGGCAAGGCGCGCGGCGCAGAAGCTGCCGAAAAAGAAGCCGCTGGTGATGGAACCGATATAGATGCCGAGCCTGCCCGGCGACATATCGAAAAGAACGTTCGCCACAAGCGGTGCGCCCGCGATGAAGGCAAAGAACGCGCCGGTGGAGAAGGCCGCACAGGCGGAATAGCCCCAGAATGGCCCGGATGTGAGGAGGGCGGGATAGGCGCGGATTTGCGCAGTGAAGGTGGCTGAGCGGTTGGTGTTGGTCTCTCCGAGATCGACCCATGTTATGGCGAGAAGGGCGGCCCCGATGAGGGCGAAGGCGAGGAAGCTCGAGCGCCAGCCAAAGAGCTCATCCAGCGCGCCGCCGACCATGGGGCCGAGCATTGGAGCGATGGCCATTGCCATGGCGATATAGCCCAGAAGACTCGCCGCTTCTTTCGGGGGCATCATATCGCGCACGACCACGCGGGAGAGTGCACCCCCTGCGATGATGGCCCCCTGAAGGAGACGAAAGCCGAGGAAGGCCCAGATATTCGGGGCTAAGAGGCAACCGATAGAAGCCAGAGTGAAGAGGGCGATGGACCAGAGGAGCACGGGCCGCCTGCCGTATCTATCCGACAGCGGACCGATGATGATCTGGAGGACAGCCGTAACCGCGAGGTAGCCTGCGATGGAGAGGCTGACGAGCGCATAATCCGCCTCGAACTCCGCAGCTATGTTGACGAGGGAAGGGATGAACATATTGAGCGAAAGCGTTGAAATGCCAGTGAGAAAGATCAATGTGGAAACGCTAGGTGGGCTGCGGTCAGATCGGGTCATTTCGGGTATCGCTTCGGCTTAGGGCATAAAAAAGCCCCCGAGGGTTTCGGGGGCGCTTGAGCATCGGGAGATGGAGGCCGCTACCGGCCTCGGCGCCTGTTCGGTGGTACCACGACAACGTACATAACCGGCTCTCCCATGTGCTGGATTGACGGTAGGTTTTGCGCTTTCGTCTGTCAATGATCACACCGCTTGGCTGATGTTTCGAAAGATCTGTTGCGCGGCGTGCGGCGCGGCTTGACTTAAAGCGTTGCACCTTGTCGCCAACAGTTTGGGAGCGCCAAGGCGCGGCATGCACGGGCTAGAGGCAGAATGCTATAGTCCCGGTACAGCGGTGGAGCGGATACGGCGCATGATGATGGAACAGGAGCTTGAAATTGGGTTTGATATGTCTGTCATCCGCGCAAGCGGGCCGTTTGACAGCCCGCGCATGATGCCAGAGCGAGGCGGTAAGACGGCTCTCTCAACTATGATTTCGGAGTGTTTGTGGAACCTGCCGGGAATTGGCCTGCATGATATTGCGGCTTTGCGATGAGGGCATGACGATTGTGGCCTCTTGCAATTTCGAGGGTGAAATCGTTGAGCTGACAAGGTGGAACTGGTTTGAGAAGACGCCTGTGCATCGGGAGCAGGGGACGTGCGATGAGGGGGCGGATGCCGATAGTGATTGAACGTTTGGAAGATGGGGCCTGGGCACGGTTTCGCGAGATCCGGATGGCGGCGCTTCGTGACGCGCCGGATGCCTTTGGCACGACATATGCCGAAAGTGTGGCGCTGAGCGAGGCAGACTGGGCTGCGCGGCTGCACGCTCTTCCGGTGTTTGTGGCGCGCCTGCACGGGAAGGATTGCGGGCTGGCGCGCGGGATGCCGAGCACGGAGCGGGCGGACACGGCGCATGTGGTATCCGTATGGGTGCCCCCCGATGCCCGGCGGCATGGGGCGGGTGCCGCGCTGATGGCAGCGGTTACGGGGTGGGCGCGTGGGGAGGGTTTTGCGCGGCTGGTTCTGGATGTGAACGATGCAAATCCAGCTGCGATTGCATTTTATGAGCGTCTCGATTTCAGGCCCACCGGGCGGTTGGGCGCATTTCCGCCACCGCGCGCGCATATCACGGAACATGAGCGTGAGCTGAAGCTAGAGGCCCCTTAGCCTGACCAGCCGCCATCGATCACATGGGCCTGGCCGGTGGTGAAGGCGCTTTCGTCGGAGGCGAGATAGGTGGCAAGCGCCGCAATCTCTGACGCTTCGGCGATGCGGCCCATGGGCTGACGGGCGACGAAATCCTTCATTGCCTGATCGTAATCCCCCGTGGCACGCAGACGATCATGGAGCGAGGGACTATCGACCGTGCCGGGGCAGATTGCGTTACACCGCACGCCTTGTGTGATGTATTCCCGGGCCACTGATTTCGTCATCCCCAGAACTGCCGCCTTGGTGGTGCCGTAGATGAAGCGGTTGGGCGCGCCGATGATCGACGAACAGGCCGAGGACATGTTGACAATGGAGCCTCGGCCCCGCGCCACCATGCCGGGAATGGCTGCCTGCATTGTGTGGAACATGGAGCGGACGTTGAGCGCGAAGGCGAAGTCCCAGTCCTCCTCCGTCGCCTCTTCGATGGTGCCATGATGCACGAAACCCGCGCAGTTGAAGAGGATATCGGGCTTTGCCGTCTCAATAGCCGTTTGGGATGCACCCTTGTTCGTCACATCCAGCGCATGCGTTTCGCAATCGAGGCCCTTCAGCAGATCCGCGTTGAGATCGGTGGCGATCACTGTCGCACCTTCCGCGATGAAAGCCTCTGCGGTGGCGCGGCCGATGCCCTGACCTGCTGCGGTGACAAAGGCGCGTTTGGATGCGAGACGCATGGTGTTCCCTCCGGTTTTTCGTCTGGGCCGTTTTCGTGTGGCCGTTTTTGTCTGGATAGGCCCTGTGCTGCGGGGTGTCACGGAAATTTGCGAGGTAGGCAAACCGTTTGGCCCGTTTCCGCGTAAAAGAAGCAAGACGGACAAGGGGATGATGATGCAGACGCGCCGGGGCTTGCTGGGATCGATGGTTGCATTTGGTTTGGTGGGCACGGACGGATATGCCGGTCCGGATTTCGTTTTCCCCTCGATCGATGGTGGCGATATCCGGCTTTCGGAGCTTCGGGGACAGCCGGTGCTGGTGGTCAATACCGCGTCGCTCTGTGCTTTCACGCCGCAATACGATCAGTTGCAGGCATTACACGAGGCCTATGCGGGGCGTGCCGTGATCCTGGCCGTGCCGTCGGATGATTTCGGTGGGCAGGAACTGGCGGACGAGAAGGCGGTGAAGGAATTCTGCGAAGTGAATTTCAGACTCACATTGCCGATGGCCGAGATCACCCGCGTGCGGGGAAGCGGGCGGCACCCCTTCTACGCGTGGGCGGCAGGGCAGGGTGTTGTGCCGCGCTGGAACTTTCACAAGATCCTGATCGGGCCGGATGGGACGCTGGTGGCGGATTTCGCGACCTCCGTGGCGCCGGACAGCCGCCGCATCACGAACGCCATCGATGCGCTTTTGATCGGGGGCTGAGCAGTCTTCAAAACGTCGCTTCTGCCGTCATGGCAAGAGCGCCTTCGGCGGTTTCGGCCCAGAGGTTTGTACCGACCTCAGTAGAGCAGATCCGGAAGGGCGCTGGCCCGCATATGGGGCTGCGCGCACGGAAGGCGAAGGCGGTAAGCGCTTTTCCCGATTGTTGCGCACAGGCGTGGGACGCAAGCAGCGTGGCAATCAGAGGCCCGTGGGTGACGAGGCCGGGATAGCCCTCCACCTCTTTCGCATAGTCCTGATCGTAGTGGATCCGGTGGCCGTTGAAGGTAAGGGCCGAGTAGCGGAAGAGAAGGGTGGAGCTTGGTGTGATCTCCTGTATGGCCTCCGCCGTTCCGGTGGGGCGCGGCGGCGTTGGTTGCGGCCCCTTGGGATCTTCGCGGTAGACGATGTCATGGGTTTCCCGGAACCGGATGTCGTCGGCCGAAAACACATGTTTGGCAGTGACAAAGCAGAGGGGACCCGAGCGGCCCTCCTTCTCGACCACATTCCGGATCGTGGAGGTCTTGCGGATTGTCTCTCCGATCCGGAGCGGGCTGAAAAAGGTGAAGCTGCCCCCGGCCGACATGCGGCGGGGGAGCGGGACGGGGGGCAGGAAGCCGCCGCGCTTCGGGTGCCCGTCGCGGCCCAGCTGGTCGGCGGGGAGGGCCGTTAGGAAATAGGCCCAGTGCCAGAGGGGCGGCAGGGGATCGCCGGTGCTGAAGTGCCCCCCATAGCCAAGTGTTGCGGCCATGAGATTGGCTTGCTTGGCATCAATAGTGTCTTCGTGCGTCTCCGTTTTGCCGACCCATTTTGTGAGGTCGGGCCCGGTCGGGTTCTCTGGCATGTCTTTCGCCCGCTCAGGATTTTCCGGAGAAGTGTTCCGCAAGGATATCGACCATTTCGGGCACCATCTTGTCTCCGTGACCCGTGGATTTTGCCATCTCCAGCGCTGTTTTCGCGCATTGGCCCATGATGCTCGGTGGCCCGAGATCCTCCGCCATTTGTGTGTAGTAGCCGACGTCCTTCACCGCGTTGGAGACGGAGAAGGCGAGGTCTATCTGGCCCTCGACGGCGTAATTGCGAACGAACTCCATCATGCCGGAGCGGAGGGGGCCTGCGGCCATGACCTCGAAAAGCGCCTGACGGTCGAGGCCTACCTTGTCGGCCATCGCGAAGGCTTCCGACATGGCAGTGGCCGTTGTCATCGCGAAGAAGTTGTTGATGAGCTTGAGTGTGTGGCCGGTGCCTGAGGGGCCGAGATGGAAGATATTCTCGCCCAGATCTTCGAGAACGGGGCGGACCGCCTCGAAGGCCGTCTTGTCGCCTGCGCCCATGATGTTGAGGAGGCCGTCTTTTGCATGGGCGGGTGTGCGACCGAGAGGGGCGTCGAGATAATGCGCGCCCTTTGCCTCCGCTTCCTTTGCGAGCGTCTGCGTGGAGCCGGGGAGCGATGTGCCGAAATCGATCACGGTCTTGCCGCTGCCAAGCCCCGCGAGCACGCCTTCAGGGCCTTTCATCCGCGCCTCGACCGAGGCGGATGTGTCCATGCAGAGCATGATGATATCCGCGGCTTCTGCGACGGCCTTTGCGTTTGGTGCCTCCGTTGCGCCGCGCCGGGTGGCGGCATCCAGATATGTGCGCGTACGGTTGCCAAGGACGGTGAGGTTGTAGCCCTTGTCCTGAAGGCGGCCAACCATGGCACCTCCCATGAGGCCGAGGCCGATGAAACCGATATGAGGCTGGGTCATGCGGTTGCTCCTAGTTTGGTGAGTAAGTGTTCCGGTTGATTGAGGAGGGCGGAGGCGGCGAGGCGGCCAAGCTCGTCCGAGCATTTGGCGCCTGCGCCGTTGCCTGCGGTGGCGACGGTGAGGCGCGGGGTGAGGCGGGTGATGATGGGGCCGCCGGAGCGGGAGAAGGTTGTCATGCAGGAAGCCGACGAGGTGGTGCGGATTTGGAGATCGGGCATGAGAGTGGTGATCATCTGATGCAGGTGATCGCGGACATGCGGGCTGCCTTCGGTTTTGTACCAGTCGTGGATCTCTTGCGCGGTGGTGAGCTGGATATCTTCCGGATCGCCGCCAAGCTTGAGGTAGATTTTGCCATCCGGGTAGCGGATGGGTGGGAGGAGGTAGGGCACCTCCGTGGTCTCCAACCGGAAGACGAGAGACGGCATATTGGCGAGGCGGTGGACTTCCTCTGCGCTGACCTCGAAGAATGCGACTGTGCGGGCGTAGACCTTGAGGCCAAGGGGTTCTGGGAGCAGGTGATCGCTCATGCCGCCAGTGGCGATGAGGATTTCATCAGCCTCAAGGGTCTGGGTGGGCGTGGTGATTTCGACACCGGTTGAGGTTTCGCGGAAGGCTGTCATCGGCTCCGGGAGGAGGGTGGCGCCTTGGGCCGTGGCGATTTTGGTTTGAGCGGCGACGAGGCGGCGGGGGCTGATATGGCCTGCGGATTTCGCCTCGTAGAGCGCTTCGGTGCTGGGACTGAAGGCGAAGAAGGGGAAGAGTTGGGCCAGGGTTTCAGATGTGAGATGCTCGCTTTGCCCGGTATGCGCCTTGCTGGTGGCGAGAGCACTTTGGAAGAAGGCGCTTTCACTTGGGCCTGCCATCATGGCGCCAGCCTCGGTGAAGAAGGAGATGCCGGATTTAGCCTCGATTTCCGCGTAGCGCCGGATGGAAGCGGTGGAAATCTCTGCCCAGAAGGGGTGTGTGGCGTTCTGACGGCTGATGCGGCCCTCATCCCAGTGGCTGCCGGGGGTAAGGACGCCCGTGCGACTTTCAGGCTCCGGCGGGCCGATGAGGATGACGCTGTGGCCCTGGGCGGTGAGGTGGCGGGCGGCGGCGGACCCGATAAGGCCGCGGCCGATGATGGCGATTGTCATGTGGCGTATTTCTGAATTTCGTAGATGGAGCCGGCCTTTGCAGGCTGTGGCTGGGGGATGCGCACGGGGATATTGGCGAGGCGCGGGGTGAGCGTTGGCGTGCCGCAAAGCATGAGGGTGTTGTAGCTCTCGATGCTTTCGAATTTGGTCATCGCGCCCATGACGGGGAAGGCGTCTGCCGCCATGATCTCGTAAAAGAGGAGACGGCGGTCCTGTGCGGAGGTGTTGCGTGCCGAGCCGTGGACGATGCGCGCATGGTGGAGCGTGATGGCGCCCGCCTTGGCCTCCAGGCGGACGGCATCTTCCATGGCGAGATTTGCGGCGGCGAGGTCCATCCTGCCGGCAAAGACGCCGCCGGAGTGGTGATCGAAGATGGGCCCCTTATGGGTGCCGGGGAAGACCATGAGCGGGCCGTTTTCGGGGCCGATTTCGTCGATCACCACACCCACGGCGAGAAGGTCGTCATTGGTGTGCGGGTAGAAGGCGAAATCCTGATGCCATGCGACGGGGGCGCCGTAACCGGCTGATTTCATATTAAGTTTCGCTGTGTGGAGGCGAAGGTCGGGGCCGAGCAGATCGCGCACGGGCGCGAGAATGGCGTCGGAGCGCATGAGATCGGCCATGATGGGCGAGATGAGATCGGGGCGTTTGATACGGCGGAGGCGTGGTGCCTCGGGCCTGTGGCTGTCTTCGAGATCGAGGCGGTCGTTGGAGGCGGTGAGGCCCCGGGCCTCCTCCTCGAAACGGGCGATTTCCTGACGGATGGCGTGGATCGTCTGCATGGGGACGCGATCTTCCAGAACGAGATAGCCCTGCGCGTCATAACGGGATTTCTGGGCGTCTGTCAGGATTTCCACGGCGTGCCCTCCTTGATGGCGCGGGCGATGCGGAGCGTTGCGAGCCCGTCCGCGCCCGAACAGATCGGTGTGGCTCCATTGGTGACGACATCTATGAGATGGTCAAGCTGGGCGTGGAGGGGATCGGTGGCGGACGCGGTTTCGCGCGATTGCGTGAGGCGTTTTGACCAGTCGGCGGCGTCGCCCCAGAGCGTGAGGGAGGGATAGGCGAGCGCGCCCTCGGTGCCGATGAAGCGGTAGCAATCGTCGCCGCCGCCCGCGATGTTGGGGTTCTCTGACGTGGCGGCCTCGAAGCTCCACGGGGAAGGCGCGCTGTCGGAGAAGAGGATGGTGCCGAGGGTACCGTTTGCAAAGCGAAGAGCGACGGCACCCGTATCTTCTGTGGCGCCGCTGCGGATGGCGCTGGAGAGGATCGGTGCGAGTTCGGTGATGGGGCCGAGGAGATATTGCAGGAGATCGATATCATGGACGAGGTTGATGAAGATGGGCGAGCCGTCTTCCGCTGCGCGCCATTCGGTTTTGAAGTAGTCGACGGTTTTTTTGACGGCCCAGATGGCGGATACCCCCACGGGCGTGCCGATGGCGCCGGAGTGCAGGATGTCGCGGGCTTTGGCGATATTAGCATGCTGGCGGCGGTGATGGCCGACCATGAGGGGCACGCCTGCCGTGTGACAGGCGGCGATGAGGGATTCGGCATCCTTTTCTGTTCCGGCTATGGGCTTTTCCACAAGGACGGCCCAGCCGCGTTTGGCGCAGATTGCGCCAAGCTGCGCATGAGTGGCCGTGGGGGTGGCGATGATCGCAGCGTCGATTTGTTCGGTGACATCATCGAGTGTGGCGGAATGCGGGATGCCGGGATGGCCGGGACGCGCGGGATCGACCGTCGCGGCGACTGTGATGCCGGGATGCGCGAGGGCTGTTATGACGTGGCGGGCTCCGATAAGGCCCGTGCCGAGGATGGCGATGCGGATCATAGCGTGGTTCCGGTTCTCGGGGTGCCGCCACATCGGGCCATTGAGGCCCGTTGCGTCGGCTCTGGTGCTTTCGGTTTTAGGTAGGGTCTCTCTGAGGCGTTTGGGAAGTGCTGGGGAGGCGCTTCAGGGGCAGGTTTGCCCTGAAGGCGCCGGTTCGATTTTGGCGATGCGATTCGGGCGGACCTCAAGGACAGGCCCCTTCGGGGTGGCTGCGCCATCCTTGACCTCCGCCCGAATCACGGATCATGGACGTCACATCACCGCTCCGATTTGCCAGGGGACGAATTCATCATCGCCGAGGCCCTGGGCCTCTGATTTGGTCTGTTGGCCGGAGGCGGTGGCGAGGAGGGCTGCGAGGATTTCGTGGCCCTTTTCCTCCACGCTTTCGCCTTCGAGGATGGTGCCTGCGTTGATGTCCATATCCGCCTCCAGCCTTGCGAACATTTCCGAGTTCGTGGCGATCTTGAGACTGGGTGCGGGTTTTGCGCCGAAGGCGGAGCCGCGGCCTGTGGTGAAGGCCACAAGGTTGCAGCCGCTCGCGATCTGGCCGGTGACGGAGGCGGGATCGTAGCCGGGGCTGTCCATGAAGGTGAAGCCCTTGGCAGTGACGGGTTCGGCGTATTTGTAGACGCCGTTCAGGGGTGTTGTGCCGCCCTTGGCAGCGGCGCCGAGGGATTTTTCGAGGATGGTGGTGAGGCCACCCTTCTTGTTGCCGGGGGATGGGTTGTTGTCCATCGAGCCGTGGTTGCGGGCCGTGTAATCTTCCCACCAGCGGATGCGTTCAATGAGGGTCTCACCTATTTCCGGTGTGGCGGCGCGGGCGGTGAGGAGATGCTCGGCCCCATAGATTTCAGGCGTTTCGGCAAGAACGCCGGTACCACCCATGGCGACAAGGAGATCGCAGGCGTGTCCGAGGGCCGGGTTGGCGGTGATGCCGGACCAGGCGTCCGAGCCGCCGCATTGGAGGGCCAGCGTGAGTTCAGAGGCGGAGCACTCGGTGCGGGTGGCCCGATTGGCGAGGGGGAGCATGGCGGTGACTTTCTCCACGCCGATCTCCAGGGTACGCTGGAGGCCAGCGACATCCTGAATGTTCATGGCCTGGAAGAGCGGGCCGGGTGTGAGGCCGTAAGCTTCCATCAGCCAGTCGATCTGGTTCATCTCGCAGCCCAGCCCCACCATCAGAACGCCTGCGACATTCGGGTGGCGGGCATAGCCCCACATAACGCGCTGAAGGGCGGCGAAACCTTCGCCGTCGCCCGCCATGCCGCAACCCGTGCCGTGGACGAAGGCCGTGACACCGTCGACATTGGGGTATTGCGCCATGGTCTGGGGCGTGAAGTGCCGGGCGATCCGGCGGGCGGCAGTGGCCGAGCAGTTGACGGAGGTGATGATGGCGATGTGGTTGCGGGTGCCGACCTTGCCGCCCGCGCGGCGGAAGCCCTGAAAGGTTGAGGGGGTGACGGGTTGGACGGGGCGGAGATTGGTGGCGAAGCTGTACTCGGTATCTGTCGCGCGGAATTCTACATTATGCGTGTGGACATGCGCACCCTTGGCAATGGGTTCGGACGCGTAGCCGATGATCTGGGCGTATTTGCGGATGGGCGCGCCTTTGGGGATCTCCTCAAGAGCTATCTTGTGGCCGCGGGGGATGAGCTGGATTGCGCCCTCTTCGCCGATCTGGAGGGGCGTGCGGGCGGTTGCCACGCTGTCTGACGGGTCGAGGCGGATGGTGCTCATGAGCGTTTATGCCTCCGGCGGGGATATTTGGGGAAAGATGAAGGTTCGGGCGGTGGGGCGGGAGCTCATGCGCAGACGGGACTGTCGGTGCTCCACCGGTGTATGGGGATGTGGGGCGTTGTTGCGAGATTTGCGCGGGCCTCCTCCCACAGTTTGCGCCAGAGGCGCCAGTCTTTCAGTTCGGTTTCCGGTGCCTTGCGGGAGCGGGCGGTGAAGGCCGGGAAATGGGCGCGACCTGTGGGCTCTCCGCTGCGGTTGTACCGGATGTCGAAGGACCAGCGGTAGTGCGGGCTGTCGTTTGGCAGGGAGGCATGGGGTGTGAGGGGATGGAAGAGGATTGCGGAACCGGCGGGGCAGGGGAGCGGGATGGCCTGATCGGTTGCGATGAGAGATTTGGGAATGCCGGTTTGCGCCCAGCCGCAATGCTCAACAAGGCCTGCGCGGTGGGCGCGGGGAATGACCTGAAGAGGGGCGGATGAGTGTGTGACATCCGTTACCGCGAGCCAGACAGTGACCATTCTGGTAGCGTCTGCTTCGGGGAGGGTGACGCCCCTGTCCTGATGCCAATCGGTGAGCGTGACATGTGCGCGGGGTTCATCCGTGCGCACCTCGCCTTGAGGAGGCTTGATGCGGATGTGTTGGATAGGGTTGGAGGTGATTTCGGGGCCGATCAGGCTTTCGACTATGTCGAGAAGGGGCGGATGGGTGATCATGTTGAAGGCGGCGGGGCCGAAATGCATCGGCGTATCCGCCGCGATCTCCCCTCCAGGCAGGGAGCAATCCATCGGCTGGAACCAGTCGCAGCCCGCGCCATAGGCGGCGGAGAGTTTCGGCCAGAAGCCCCGCGCCTCCGGCACGCGGCCTTCGGCCAGCCAGCCCGCATAGAGCGTGTCTAGAAGGGTTTCGTATTCGGTTCGGAGTGCTGAGAGGATTTCCGGGCTGATCGCGTTTTCGACGACGAGGTAACCCTCCTCCTCGAAGAACGCGATCTGATCGGCGCGGAGGCTCACAGGAATATCGCGATGATGGGCGGCCAGATCAGGAGGACGGAGAGCGCCAGAAGCTGGATGCCGATGAAGGGAAGGAAGCCCTTGAAGATATCGGTGAGGGATATCTCTGGCGGGGCGACTGATTTTAGGTAGAAGGCTGCCGGGCCGAAGGGAGGCGAGAGGAAGCTGACCTGCATGTTCATGCAGAAGACGACGCCGAACCAGATGGCGACGTGGCGCGGCTCCAACTGGCCGAGGATCCCGATTTCCTCCACGGGCAGGCGGAGGACGATGGGCAGGAACACGGGCATGATAAGGAGGACGATGCCGACCCAATCCATGAAGGCGCCCATGAAGAGGAAGATGAGCATCATGGTAAGGATGATGCCCATTGTGGGGAGATCCGCGCCGAGGATGAGGTTGGCCACGTAAGTCGGGCCGCCGGCGATGGTGTAGGCGCCGGCGAGGGCCGTGGCGCCGATGGTGACCCAGATGATCGTGCCCGTGGATTTGAGCGTGCGCATCAGGCTGTCCCAGATCAGATCGAAGCTGGCTTCGCCCCGGATGACGGAGAGGACGAAGACCGCGATCACCCCCATGCCCGCGGCTTCCGTGATGCCGGTGATGCCGCCGTATATGGAGCCGAGAACGACGCCGATCACGATGATGGGGGCGACGAGGCCCTTGCCCATGGCCCAGCCTGTCTTGGCACGCTCCACGCCGAAGACAAAGAAGATGAGCGCGAGGGCGGCGAGGGCAAGGCCGCCTGTCCACGGGAGATAATCGGCTGTGCCGAAGGCGATGGGATCGACACCTTCGGCGAAGGTGTTCTGGCCGGTGAGGGTGAAGAAGAGGACGCGCAGGAACCCGATGGTGAAGAGGCCTGCGGCGAGGATGGAGAGAAAGGCTGCGAAGAGCTTGGCCTTCTCCCCGGATGTCGGATCGTTCGGATCAGGCTCCGGCAGGGGGGCGTGATCGGGGTTCAGCTGGGTGCGGACAATGATGTAGATGATGAAGAAGCTCGCGAGCATGAAACCCGGCAGGAAACTGGCCGTGAAGAGAGCCTTGATCGAGGTTTCCGTGATGAGGCCATAGATGATGAGAACGATCGAGGGCGGGATCATGGTGCCGAGCGAGCCGGAGGCGCAGATCGTGCCGATGGCGAGGTTCTGGTTGTAGCCGAGGCGAAGCATCTGGGGGAGGGCAATGAGGCCGAGAAGCACGACCTCCCCGCCGATGATGCCGGACATCGCGGCCATGATCACGGCCATGATCGAGGTGACGATGGCGATGCCGCCGCGCGTGCGGTTGAGCCAGACATTGAGCGAGGAATACATCTCTGACGCGATGCCGGAGCGTTCCAGAAGGCTGGCCATGAATATGAAGAGCGGAATCGATATCAGCACGTAATCCGTTAAGAGCCCGTAGACCCGTTGCGCGAGGATATTGAGCGGCCCGGTGCCGAAACTTCGGGTAAGAACGCCGTCGCCGAACGTCCATGGTGCGGTGATGAGTGTGGGCTCGAATTTGAGGACCATCACGAGGACTGCGAGGGCTGCAGACGCGAAGCCGAGCGGCATGCCGATGGCCAGAAGGGCAAGCATGGCCAGCAGGATAATGAGGGAGATTGTGCCGATATCCATGATGTCAGTCTTTTATGGTTGCGCGGATTTCGGCGATTTCCAACTCGTCGAATTCGTCGGCAGGGGTATGATGCTCGGGCGCCTTGTTCCAATCCATGATCAGGTTCCACGCAGCCTGCAGAGCGACGAGGGAGATCACGAAAAGAACCATCGGCTTGAGCGTGGCGGGGATGGGCGGATCGAAGGCGGTGCCGAAGGTTTCCCAGCGGAGGAACTTGTCATGCGCTTCCTTGTAGCCGCCAAAGAACATGAAGATGGCAAAGGTGGCGATCAACGTGGCCGAGATCGTATCGCAGACACGCTGAAGCCAGCGGGGCATCACATCGTAAAGCAGATAGATACGGATGTGGCAGCGCTGCTGCATCGCGTAGAGGCCTGCAAGGAGAAAGACGAACCCTGCCATCCAGAGCGAAAGCTCGTTGGCCCAGAGGGTGGGGCGTTCGAACACATAGCGCAGCACGACCTCGTAGAACATCACGCCGACGATGAGAGCGACGAGGGCCATTGTGACCCGGCCGAGAAAGAGGGAGACGCGATCAAACCCCTTCCAGTCCTGATACTCCATCGGAGCGCAGCGGATGGTGAGGATGCCTGCGATTGTGAACATGGGCAGCAGGAGAAGGGGGATGAAATCGAATGTGCTGGCGGGCGGGTGCAGCGCCTTCATTGCGTCCGACGCCCAGCCAAAGCTGATGATGTAATGCGGGCCGTTCCAGATGACCCATGCGGCCACCGCGATGAAGCCGAGCGGCATGAGCCATTCGATGAGGCTGCCTGATTTTTTTGGCGGGGCTTCAGAGGGCATGCTGTGCTTTCTGAGATGCGGAAGAGAGTATTGTGCCTCCGGCGGGGATATTTATAGAAAGACGAAGACGATCCTGAAAAAGCAAGCCCGGTGAGGGGCTTGCTTTCATTTCTTGACGTTTCTACTCGGCGACGAGGCCGAGCTTTTCAAGGAAGGCCATGTGGCTGTCCACCAGTGCGCGGGCTTCCGGTGTTTTGTCGGCCCAGCCCTGCCACGCGCCTTGTGCAGCGGCGCGGAAGGCTCCCAGATCCTCTTCGGACCATGCGTGGATTGTGACACCATCTTCCTTCAGCTGCGCCACGGCCTCGGTGTTTTTCACTTCGAATGTGAGCGCCGTCTGGAGGGCAAGCTTCTGCATCGCCGTATCAATGATGCGCTTGTGATGCTCTGGCATGCTTTCCCAGAGATCGGCGCGGCAGGCGAGGTGATCGGACGGCATGGAGTGGAAGCCCGGATAGTTGGCGTGCTTCACGATATCATAGAGGCCGAGGCCCACATTGTTGGCGATGCCAGACGCATCCGCACCGTCGATGATACCGGTTTCCAGCGCCGTGAAGATCTCCGTGAAATCCATCACGATCGGCTTGGCGCCCATGGCGGCAAAGATCTCTGTCTCGAGGCCTGGAGGGGAGCGGAATTTCCAGTCTTTCAGATCCTCGGGCCCTGCGAGCGGGCGGGAGGAGGCGAGGCTTTCCTGACCGTAGACCCACCAGCCCACCAGCTTCATGTTGTATTTGCCGTAGAGATTGTCGGCTGCCTCGAACCCGCCATTGTAGAGCCATGCGAGCTGTTGGTAGGGCGTGGAATAGCCGCCCATGATATCGCCCACGAACTGGAAGGCCGGGTTCTTACCTGTCTGGTAGGCGCCGCCCGTCATATCGCAATCAAGGATGCCGGAGGCGGCTGCATCGAAGGTTTCCACCGATTTGACGACGGATGAGGAATAGAACATTTCCACGGTGATCTCACCATTGGACATCACTTGAATATCGTCAATGAACTGGGCGGCGAGCTTGCCGGAAACCGTTTCAGGTGCGTAATGCGTCTGGATGCGGAGGTTGGTGGCTTGAGCGGAGGCGGCCCCTGCGATGAGCGTTGCGGTGGCGGCCCCGATAAGGGCATTCCTGAAGGTCATGTATTTCTCCCTGTTCTGCGGTCGTGCAGATTTGTGTTTTCCCAGGCCAGACTCCGCTGACCTTAAGGAAAGCTAAACCGGGAGAGGGCGGGCTTGCAAGCGCAACAATGTATGCATTGTGCTTCTTCAGTAGGTGGCGCGTCCGCCAGAGAGATCGAAGACACCGGCGGTTGTGAAGGAGTTCTCCTCTGAGAGGAGCCATGTGATCATGGCGGCGATCTCCGCCACCTCGACAAAACGGCCGCGCGGGATCTTGGAGAGCATGAAGGCTATATGTTCCTCGCTCATCTGATCGAAGATGGCGGTGCGGGCGGCGGCGGGTGTGACGCAGTTTACCGCGATGTTCTGGCCGGCGAGTTCCTTGCCGAGAGATTTGGTGAGGGCGATAACGCCTGCCTTGGAGGCGGAGTAGGCAGCGGCGTTGGGGTTGCCCTCCTTGCCTGCGACGGAGGCGATGTTGACGATGCGGCCATAGCCCGCCGCTTCCATATGCGGAACCACGGAGCGACAGCAGTGGAAGATGCCATTGAGATTGACGTTGACGATCTGGTGCCACTCTTCCACCGGGTAATCTGCCAGTGGTGCGTTGGAGCCTGCGATACCTGCGCTGAAAACGGCGAGATGGAGGCCTTCGGTTGCAGAGGCTGCTGCCGCTTTTGCACAGGCTTCGGCATCGGTGACATCGACCTCAAGCGCCTTTGCCCCTGTCTCTGCCGCCGTGACTTCAGCACGCGCAAGATCAGCATCCCATATCGTGACAGAGGCACCGCGTGCGATCAGGTTTTCGACCACGGCACGGCCGATCCCCTGTGCGCCGCCCGAGACAACCGCTGATTTTCCGACAAATTGTGACGCGTCCATATTGGCGGCCCCCTCTCTTTCGCCTATCCAAGGGCAAGTTCGCAAAAAATATCAAGTGTTTCGGGAGGATGGAGATGAAACTGCTGCGTTGGGGGCCGATGGGCCAGGAGAAGCCGGGTGCGTTGGACGGCGATGGCGTGATCCGCGATCTTTCCGGGGTAACGAAGGATTTTGCGGGGAAAACCGTTTCCCTTGAGGCGCTGGCGGCTCTGAGGGCGGTGGATCTGGGCACGATGCCTGCAGTGCCAAAGGATGTTCGCATTGGCTGTATTCTGGCGGATGTGCCGAATTTTCTTTGCATCGGGCTGAACTATACAGAGCACGCGCATGAGAGCGGGAATCCGATTCCCGATGAGCCTATCATATTCTGCAAGGCCACGAGCGCTCTGTCGGGGCCTTATGATCCTGTGATCCTGCCCAAGGGCAGCGCGAAGGCGGATTGGGAGGTGGAGCTTGGCGTGGTGATCGGGCGCGAGGCTTCTTATGTGACCGAGGCCGAGGCGCTGGATTATGTGGCCGGCTATTGCACGATCAATGATGTATCGGAGCGGGAATTTCAGATCGAGCGGGGCGGGCAGTGGATGAAGGGTAAATCCGCGCCGACCTTCGGCCCGTGTGGTCCGTGGCTGGTGACAGCTGATGCCGTGCCCGACCCACAGGCGCTGGGTGTGGAGTTGACGGTGGACGGCGAGGTGCAGCAGAAGCACACGACGGCGGACATGATTTTCAGCGTGGCGCATATCATCTCATACATGTCGCAGTTCATGACGCTGCGGGTGGGCGACATCATCGCCACCGGCACGCCTCAGGGCGTGGGCATGGGGCAGAAGCCGCAGCGGTTCCTGAAGCCCGGAGAGGTGATGGAGATCGAGGTGGAGGGTCTTGGCCGCCAGCGCCAGGAGGTTCGGGCCTATCCGGGCTAGGGCGCGGGCCCGAAGCGCCAAGGGCATACTGCACCCCTGGCGGTAAGGTATTATCGGACGAGGCGCGAAGCGCTGTAGATCGTCAGTTTGTGCAGGAAAGAATGCCTGCACCCATATCGCGGATAAGCGCCTTGTAGAGGCCGGGGCCGGGTGTATGTGCCCGGCCAAGCGGATCTATGGTAACGGATCTGGCTGTACTGCCTTCGGTGACTGTGCGCAGGAGATTTGCGTTGAAACCGGGTTCCGCGAGGATGCAGGTGACGTTTTGTGACTGCATCGTCTCACGGATTTTGGCGATCTCGGCGGCACTGGGTGCTGTGGCATCACTTGCGGCGATCGTGCCACTGGCGGGCAGGGTGAAGCGGGCCTCGAAATACTGGAAAGCATCGTGTGAGACAATGAACTTCGTGTTTTGAAGTGGTTTAAGATCACGCGTTAATTCCTTAATAAGAGATGCTAAATCCTGTTCGTATTGCGCCGCATTTGATGTGTAGAGAGCAGCATTTTCCGGGTCGGCTTTGGCGAGTGCTTCGGCGATTGTACCGAGCCAGATGCGGGCATTCTCGGGATCAAGCCACGCATGTGGATCTACCTGATGATCTCCGTGATCATGATCGTGCTCTTCCTCAAAGCCCGCGCCGTCCCGTACTTCGTGTTCGTGCGTTCCCGGGCTGTGAAGCAGCGGCAGGGATACGGCATTGGGAGCCAGACTTTCGAAGGCGCGGCTGAGGGGCGGGGTGAGTTCGGGGCCTATCCAGACGAGGATATCGGCGTCTTGAAGCGCGCGGGCCTCCGAAGGGCGGAGGGCGGCTGTATGAGGCGATGCGCCGGGTTTGAGGAGAAGAGTGGGGGTGCCGGCGCCTTCCATTACCGCCGCTACGAGCGCGTGAACGGGGGGAATATCCGTTACGACGCGCAGGGTTTCGGCGTTGGCGACGGGTGAGAGGCAGAGCAGGAGGGAGAGAAGGAGGCGCATGTTGAACTCGTGTTATGTTATAACTATTGAGGTTTCTTTAGATGGAATGTTATATCGTATCAAGTCTTGATTGAGAGGTTCCGAAAAATGAGCACGCTGGGATTTGAGCACCATGATCATGGTGCCTGCATTGCGGCTGCCTTAAGCGCGGCGGAGGCTGTGTGCAGGGAGCGAAAGCTTCAGTTCACGCCGGTGCGGCGGCGGGTGCTGGAGATTTTGCTTGGCGCGCATCGAGCGGTGGGGGCGTATGATATTCTGGCGGAATTGAGTGCCGAGGGGATGGCCGCGCAGCCGCCCGTGGCCTACCGCGCACTGGATTTTCTGGTGAGCAACGGATTTGCGCATAAAATCGAGAAGCTGAGCGCCTACATCGCCTGTTCGCAGCCCGGAGAGGCGCATGCGCCAGCCTTCATGATCTGCCGGGGCTGTAATGTGGTGGTGGAGGCCGAAGCCTCAGGCGGCGCGCTCGGCAGAGCAGCGGATGACGTGGGTTTTGCCATCGAGAAGACGGTGGTGGAGGCGGAAGGACTTTGCCCGGGCTGTCAGGGAGAGGTGCCATGAGCCTTGTAACAGCGAGCGATCTTACCGTGCGCCTTGGCGGGCATGCGGCCCTTTCGCACGTGGATTTCGCAATTGAGCCAGGTGAGATCGTGACGGTTGTGGGCCCGAACGGTTCCGGCAAGACGACATTTCTGCGGGCCATCATCGGAGCACTTCGCCCCAGTTCCGGTAGGGTGGAGCGGATGGCGGGATTGACGATGGGCTATGTGCCACAGGGCCTTTCGATTGACCCTACGCTACCGCTGACGGTCGCGCGATTTCTCAGCCTGCCGCGGCGGCGGAGCAGTGCGGAGATCGGAGCAGCTTTGGCGCAGGCAGGGGCGGATGCCCTCGGCGCGCGGCAGATGGTGGATCTTTCGGGCGGGCAGTTTCAGCGTGTTTTGCTGGCACGCGCTTTGCTGGAGCGGCCGCAGCTTCTTATTCTGGACGAGCCGACGACGGGGCTGGATCAGGCTGGCTCTGCCGCGTTTTACCACCAGATTGATACGGTGCGACAGCAACTGAACTGCGCTGTGCTGATGGTGAGCCATGAGTTGCACGTCGTGATGAGCGCCTCGGATCGTGTGATTTGCCTCAACGGGCATGTGTGCTGCCACGGGACACCCGATGTCGTGGCATCTGCGCCGGAATATCGCGCATTGTTTGGGTCTGGCACGCAAGGGGCGCTGGCGCTCTATCGGCATGATCACGACCATCACCACCATGCGGAGGCGGCAGAGTGATGCTGGACGATTTTCTCGTACGGGCCACGCTGGCGGGCATCGGTGTGGCACTGGCAGCCGGACCTTTGGGCTGCTTTGTGGTGTGGCGGCGGATGGCCTATTTTGGCGATGCAACAGCGCACGCCGCGATCCTTGGCGTCGCACTCTCGCTGGCGCTATCAATCTCTGTTTTTGCGGGGGCACTGGCCGTGGCGCTGATTATGGCCGTGGCAGTGACGCTGCTTGCGGGGCGCGGTTATGCGATGGACACGCTTCTGGGCGTGATGGCCCACGCCGCCCTGGCGTTTGGGCTGGTGGCGGTTTCTTTCCTCAACGGCATACAGCTAGACCTTATGGCCTATCTTTTCGGGGATATTCTGGCGGTGGGGCGGGTGGATCTTGCGGTGATCTGGGCGGGTGCGCTGCTGGTTCTGGGCTTGCTGTTGTGGCGCTGGCAGGCGCTTTTGACAGCAACACTCAACCAGGATCTGGCAACGGCAAGCGGCATCAACCCCGCGCGTGAGCAGATGGCGCTGACTTTGGGGCTGGCGATTGTGGTGGCGGTGGCGATCAAGGTCGTGGGTGTTCTTTTGATCGCCGCGATGCTGATCATTCCGGCGGCTGCGGCACGCCCGCTGAGCCGCACGCCGGAAGGGATGGCCGTGATGGCTGCGGGGATCGGGGCGCTTTCGGCCCTTCTGGGCATGCGTGGATCCTACCTTTATGACACACCTGCCGGGCCTTCGATTGTGGCTGTCGCGGCTGTTCTCTTTGCGGTGGCCAATCTGGCGGGCACGGTGATGCGGAGAGGCCGCAGGGGCGCTTAACGGATTGACTAAGCGTCAACTGGACTAAATGATTGCCCCACAGAGCCTGGAATGAATCCGGGCCGCACCACTGGGGAGACTTTCATGAAATCTGGAATTCTGAAGGCGGCAGCTCTTGCGCTGCTGGCATCGACAAGTATGGCCGGGGCGGCGGAGCTTCGGCTTTCGCATCAATGGTCCAATCAGGATGTGCGCCACAAGGTGGCCGAGATCGTGGCCAATGAGGTTGCGGCTGCCGATGTGGATCTTGAGATCAAGATCTTCGGATCGAAATCGTTGTTCAAACCGCGCGAACAGTACAAGCCGCTGAGCCGCGGGCAGCTTGATATGACAGTGCTGCCGCTGAGCTATGCGGGCGGGCAGCAACCGGCCTATAACCTGACATTGATGCCGGGTCTGGTGAAGAACCATGATCATGCCGCCAGATTGAGCGAGAGCCCCTTTATGGAGGCGCTTGAAGCCAAGATGGCCGAGGACGATGTGATGGTGCTGGTGCATGGCTATCTGGCAGGTGGCTTTGCCGGCAAAGACAAATGCATCACGAGCCCGGACGATGTGGCCGGATTGCAGACGCGCGCGGCGGGAAAATCTTTTGAGCAGATGCTGGCGGGGGCAGGGGCCTCCATCGCCTCGATGGCGTCTTCCGAGATCTACAATGCGATGCAGACGGGTGTTCTGAACGCCGCGAATACGTCGTCTTCGTCCTTCGTTTCATACAGGATCTATGAGCAGGTCAGCTGCTACACGCCTGCCGGGGATGTGGCGCTCTGGTTCATGTATCAGCCTCTTTTGATGAACAAATCCACCTTTGACGGGCTGAACGAGGCACAGCAGGCGGCTTTGCTGGCCGGTGCCGAAAAGGCCGAAGCTTTCTATCTGGAAGAGGCCAAAAAGGAAGATACTGCTTCCACTGAGGTGTTCCGCAAGGCAGGTGTCGAGATTGCCGAGATGAGCACCGAAGACTTTGAGAAGTGGCGCGCCTTGGCGCAGGAAACTTCCTACAAGGCTTTTGTGGATGAGGTGCCGGACGGACAGGCGCTTCTTGATATGGCGCTGAGCGTCGAGTGATGGTTCGGGGCGGCTTTGGCTGCCCCATCCTTCAGGATTTTCCGAAAAAAAGGTTGAGCAATGGCGGGCCAGAGTTCTGCGCGTGTGGCAGCGGTTGGGGACAACCTTTTTCTGAAAGGCGTTGCTGCGATATCCACCGTGGCCGGGTGGTGCTCTGCCGCGATGATCGTGGCGGCGGTGGCGATCACCTGCCAGATGATCTTTATTCGCTTCGTGCTGAACGGATCTACGGTGTGGCAGACGGAAGCGGTGGTGTATCTGGTGGTGGCGGCAACGCTGATTGGATTGCCTTATGTGCAGCGGTTGCGCGGGCATGTGAATGTGGATCTGGTGCCCTTGGCGCTGCCGCGGAGGGCCAGGTTTGTGCTGGCGCTGATCACGCTCAGCCTCTCGATTCTGATTATTGGTGTGATGCTCTGGTACGGGTTTGAGTACTGGCACTTTGCGTGGGAGCGGGGGTGGCGCTCAGATACGGTGTGGGGTGTAAAGCTTTGGATCCCCTATCTTTCCATACCCATTGGTTTTGGCCTGCTTTTGTTGCAGTTGATCGCTGACCTCGTGGCCGTAATCCTGCGGATAGATACGCCCTTCGGGCTGGAGGAGCACTGATGGACCCGTTGCTTTTGGGGGCGCTGGTAGCACTGGCCACGATTTTCGTGCTGTTCTCTGGTGTGTCGGTTGCCATCGGGCTGCTGATTGTTTCTGCTGGTTTTCTGATCGTCTTTGACGGGATGCGCAGCCTTGAGTTGATGCCCGAGATCCTCTTTGCCAAACTGGATAACTTCGCCCTGCTCTCGATCCCGATGTTCATCATCATGGGCGCTTCCATAGCCTCTACGCGGGCAGGGGCCGATCTGTATGAGGCGCTGGAGCGGTGGCTGACACGGGTGCCGGGAGGATTAGTGATTTCCAACCTCGGGGCCTGCGCGCTTTTTGCTGCGATGTCCGGATCTTCTCCGGCGACTTGTGCCGCGATTGGCAAGATGGGCATTCCGGAGATGCGCAAGCGCGGCTATCCCGATGGGGTCGCGGCAGGCTCGATCGCTGCGGGCGGCACGCTCGGCATTCTGATCCCGCCTTCTGTGACGATGATTGTGTACGGGATTGCGACGGAAACCTCCATTGGGCGGCTTTTTCTGGCGGGCGTGATCCCGGGGTTGCTGCTGGTGGCGCTGTTCATGGCGTGGTCGCTCTATTCCACATGGGCCGAGGGGGACAGGGCGCTGCTCTCTTCGCGCAGCTACTCCTGGCGAGAAAAGTTCGAGATCCTGCCAAGGGTTCTGCCCTTTCTCGCAATCATCGTTGGTGTGCTTTATGCGATGTATGGTGGTGTGGCGACGCCTTCCGAGACAGCGGCTGTAGGTGCGCTTTTGTGCCTGATGATCGCGATGATCATCTACAAGCTTTGGAACCCCAAAGACCTTTGGGTGGTGCTGCGGGACAGCACCAAGGAAAGCGTGATGATCCTTTTCATCATCGCGGCGGCGGGCGTGTTCTCCTACATGCTTTCCAGCCTGTTCATCACGCAATCCATCGCAGAATGGATAGGCACGCTGGACGTGAACCGCTGGGTGCTGATGGCGGCGATCAATGTCTTTCTGTTGATTGCCGGATTCTTCCTGCCGCCCGTGGCGGTGATCCTGATGGCAGCACCGATCCTGCTACCGATTATCACGGCGGCGGGGTTTGACCCGATATGGTTTGCCGTTGTGTTGACGATCAACATGGAGATCGGGTTGATCTCTCCGCCGGTGGGGCTGAACCTTTATGTAATCAACGGAATTGCGCCCGATATTTCGCTGCGCACCATCCTCACCGGCTCCCTGCCTTTTGTGGGCTGCATGGTGGTGGCCATTCTGCTCTTGTGCGTTTTTCCCGGGCTTGCGACATGGTTGCCCAATGCGGTGATGGGCACCGGGTTCTGAGGCTGGAGTTAAGGCATGGGCAATCCGCTGTTTGACGGGCTTTTCGGGCGGCATCGCGGCGCTGAGAGTGTGTTTCTCCATCTGTCCGATGGCTCCATGATAACGCATGGCCGCTTTCTGGAGCGTACAGCGCGGTTTGCGCATGCCTTGACGTTGCTCAGGGCAGTGCCAGGAGACCGTGTGGCCTTGCAGGTGGAGAAATGCCCCGATGCTCTGGCGATCTATGCGGCCTGCGCGCAGGCCGGGCTGGTTTTTCTGCCGCTGAACACGGCCTACACGGCTGATGAGGTGGGCTATTTCGTTGAGAATAGCGGGGCGAAGGTTTTCGTTTGCGAAGGTGCGCGGCTGGAGACGCTCGGGCCTGTGGCAGAGCGTGCGGGTGCGGTACTTACTGATCTTGGCAGCCTTGCTGCTATGGCTGAGGCGCAACCGGCGGAATTCGAGACTGTGGTGCGGGATGGAGAGCATCTTGCGGCATTTCTCTATACATCCGGCACGACCGGCCGTTCCAAAGGGGCGATGCTGAGCCAGCGGAACCTACTTTCCAATGCGGAGGTTCTGGTGGAGGCGTGGCGGTTCACGGAGCGGGATGTGCTGCTACATGCGCTTCCGATCTTCCATACGCATGGGCTTTTTGTGGCGACGAACATCACGCTGATGGCGGGTGGTTCGATGATTTTTCTGCCGAAGTTTGACCTTGAAGAGGTGATCCGGCTGCTGCCGGATGCGACAGCGATGATGGGTGTGCCGACGTTCTACACGCGCCTTTTGGGAGACGCGCGGTTCACCCGGGATTTGACGGCGGATATGCGGCTGTTCGTTTCAGGCAGCGCGCCCCTGCTGGCCGAGACGCATGTGGCGTTCGAGGGCCGCACGGGCCACCGCATTCTGGAGCGCTACGGGATGACGGAGACGAACATGAACACCTCCAATCCCTATGAAGGCCCGCGAAAGGCGGGCACGGTGGGGCGGCCCTTGCCGGGAGTGGAACTGAAGATCACAGACCCTGGCACGGGTGCCCAACTGCCCGCTGGCAAGATCGGGCAGATCGAGGTGCGAGGGCCAAACGTTTTTCAGGGCTACTGGCAGATGCCGGAGAAGACGCGGGAGGAATTGCGCGAGGATGGGTTCTTCATCACGGGCGATCTCGGGCGGGTGGACGCGGATGGCTATGTGGAGATCGTAGGGCGCAACAAAGATCTGATTATCTCTGGCGGGTATAACATCTATCCCAAAGAAATCGAGGGTGTGCTGGATGAAGCTGAGGGCGTACTGGAGAGCGCGGTGATCGGCGTGCCACACCCTGATTTCGGCGAGACGGTGGTGGCGGCGATTGTGCCGGAGGGCGAGAGTGCGCCTGATCTTGACGCGCTAGCTAACGGGCTGGAAGAGCGGCTTGCGCGGTTCAAGCATCCCCGCCGCATGGTGCTGGTGGAGGCGTTGCCGCGAAACTCCATGGGCAAGGTGCAGAAGAATGTGCTTCGCGACAGGTACGCCGCGCTGTTTTCGGCTTAGGTTATCGGCAAAAATTCGCCTATTGGAATGCGTTTCACCGGTTTCGATCAAGTTGCCTGCGGGGGAGCATCGTATTCGCCTTGCAACCGCAAGGTGGTGTCTTAGTAGAGAAATAGCATTTATTTGCCGTTTTCCACAAATACACAGGGCAATCGCAGAAGGCTTGTCTCGTTTGTCACAGCTCGGAAAGCAGGCCGAGTATATACAATTTATGACGCTTGGGGCACACTGAGCCGCGGAATTATGCATAGAAATAGTGGTGTGAATTCCGGGCAGTTAGTGAGTTATTTTGTTAAGAGATGTGAGCAATGGGTATGTCGGGTCTCGGGTGTGCGGCGCTGCCGGTTTACGCCAACTCTATCATAACGATAGTCTGACATGCCGGGTGTAACCCCTCAGCTGAAAAGCATTGATCTGTGCAGTGACCTGCCGGTGCGCCTTGTGCGGCCGAGCCTGCCGCCGCTGGAGGCGCTTCAGGGCTATCTCGAAGAGATTTGGGAGAGCCGGTATCTCACGAATTTCGGGCCTATACATGCGCGGCTTGAGGCGGCTCTGGCGGAGTATCTGGGCACGCCGCATATCTCGCTGGTGAGTAATGCCACGCTCGGCACGATTGCTGTGATGCGCGTTCTGGAAGTCGGGCGCAAAGAGGCGGGTGGTGAGATCGTGACAACGCCGTTTTCCTTTGTCGCCACATCCAACGCGATCCGGCTTTCGGGGCTGGAGCCGGTGTTTGCGGATATTGATCCTTTCACCCTCAGCGTCTCGCCGGAGGCTGTGGAGCGTGCGATCACGCCCAGCACGCGGGGCATTCTGGCGGTACATGCGTTTGGCATTCCCGCACATGTGGAGGCACTGGCGGAGATTGCAGAGCGTCATGCAATTCCGCTGATCTATGATGCGGCTCATGCCTTTGGTGTTCGGTCTGGAAAAGCGAGCCTACCTGCCTTTGGTGATTACTCAGTGCTGAGCTTTCACGCCACCAAGGTGTTCAACACGTTTGAGGGCGGGGCGGTGATCTCCCCTACGGCCGAGGCGAAACGCGCGATTGATCAGTTTTGCAATCACGGGATCGAGGACGAGGGGGATATCCCGCTTGTCGGCCTCAACGCCAAGATGAGTGAGTTGCATGCGGCCGTGGGGCTGGCGCAATTGCCATATGTGGATGGCGATATCGCGGCGCGTCGTGCCATCGCGACGGGGTATTGCGATGCGCTGCGAGACATGGAAGGGATCCGCTGCGTGTGCCCGATGAATTGTGCCGGGCACAACTTTTATGCGTTTCCAATACTTGTGGAAGATGGTTTTGGCCTGTCGCGCGATGCGCTCTTTGCACGTTTCGCGGAGGCGGACATCCTGACGCGACGCTACTTTCATCCGCTTTTGTCTGATCTGCCGGCTTTTCGCGATCTGCCCTCTGCGGCCCCGGGTTCCTTACCCGCTGCGCAATATGCTTCCGAGCGTATACTCTGCCTCCCGTTGCACCCGGATCTTACATCGGAGGAACAGCGGCGCGTGATCGATGTCTTGCTGTCAGTCTAGAGCAGATTTGCTATATCTGATCTTTACATCTGCATGTTTTTGAAGAGGTTGTCTTTGCGATTTTGGAGAAAGGGATTTCAGAGGGCGATGCGAAGGTTTTCTTCTGGTGCAGGCCTGTGTTCTGGCCGAATGGCAGGCCGATAGCCGGGATGGCTTCGCGAGAACTGATCCTTTTGCCCGTACTGAAGGCGAACCGAGGCCCGCGCGGGGGATCTGTACTCACTCAGAAATATCTGGAAGGGGCTGCCGAGTTTGCGCGGACATGGCCCGGGCCTGTGACGACGCTGGTGGAATTTACCGGGACGCGCAGCACCGATCTCGATCATGTTGAAGTGCTGCCGGATGAGGTGGATACAGGGCTGGAGGAGCGGCCAGCAAGACAGAGCGCTCTGGCCGAACGGCTTTCCGAAGCCGCTGTGGCTCTTGCCTACCTCCACCGCCCGGAGGAGCCTTTGGCCCGCATGTGCCACCGCATGGGCGTGCCGCTGGTGTTTACCTCCGAATACTCGCATCAGACGGAGCGCCAGATTATCGATGCAACGGTTGCCAACCCGTTGTTGCGTATCCGCCGGAAGCATTGGATGTGGCATGCGCAGCGCTCATGCCGCCGCTCTCTTGCGTTGGCGGCGGGGCTGCAATGCAGCGGCACACCGACATTTGAGCAGTTTCGCGAGCAACGTTCCGATGCGCTTTTGTTCTTTGACAATCGTGTTTGTGAAGAAGACGTGATCTCCGAGCCTGATCTCGCGCGGAAGGCTGCAGTGCTGGCGGAAGGGCGGCGGTTGCGGCTGGTGTTTGGTGGGCGGTTGATTGCGATGAAGGGTGTGCGGGACTTGCCACTGGTTGCGCAGGCTTTGCGGCGGGCGGGCGTGAGCTTTACTATGGACATCTATGGCAACGGGCCGCTTGAGGGAGAGTTGCAGCGCAATATCTTCGAGATGGGTCTGGATGACGCAGTGATCCTGAGGGGCGCGCTGGATTTTCGGACGGGTTGGATCAAGGCGTTGAAGGAACGCGCGGATCTATTTGTGTGTTGTCATCCGCAGGGTGATCCTTCGAGCACGTACCCGGAGGTGATGTCTTGCGGCGTGCCGATTGTGGGGTATGCGAACGAGGCGTTCGAGGGAGTGGCTGCGCAATCGGGCAGCGGGTTCGTGACGCCGCTGAACGACCCGGAAGCGCTGGCCGCGCGCATCCGCCAACTGGATGGTGTGCGGAGCGCGATTTCAGATGCGGCCAAAGCAGCGCGGGGGTTTGCGCTGGAGCATGCATTCGAGCCCACGTTCAGGCGGCGGGCTGAGCATCTGATCGCGGCGAGCAGGCTTTCAAGAGTCTGAGTTCAGGAGGCAAGCTTGCGGTTTGCTTCGATCCGGGCGTCGACGATGTTGACGCCGACATCGACCCACTCGTTCTTCATCCCCAATTGATCGCCGATAAGCTTGACCAGCCGGTCCACACGCTCTACCGCATGCGCCCCTCCATCAATTGAACGGGCGACGGAGGAGGGCTTTAGGAGGCCGTTGGCCGCGTTGGCGTATTTCTCGAAAGGAACCTGATCGCCCTCATCCGCGCCGAGCTTGCGGGCGATGTGATCGACATGGGAATAGATGCTTTCCGAGAGTTCGATCTTGTTGTGCACCGCTTCCTGAATGGGGCGCACGCCATTGGCCGTGACGCAGCGATAGTTGCCGGTGAGCAGCATGCTCCACTTGGCGAAAGGCACGAAGAGCGAGTCGAAGACGCGGAGTTTGACGGGCACGTCTTTTCCGTCGAGTGTGATGGCGGCAATGTCGGCCTCCAGCGTGCGCAACATTTCGGTGTGGGTTTCATCCTCGAAGGCGGCTGACTTGAAGTTTGTTGGCAGGCCGACATGTAGGATGTTGGCCGGCTCTCCCGGTGCGCGGTAGGCCTGCGGATCGGGGCTGCAGAGAGTGACAAGGCCGGGCGCGAACTCCTTCCAGACTTCGGGGCAGTTGAACGCTTCTTCCAGCGCCTCCGCCTCTAGGCCGGGGATGCGGCGGAGATAGGGAAGGGGTGGCATGTTCATGATGGAGAGGCAGGGCAGGCGTGCTGCGGCAATGCGGGAGAGAAGATCGCGGATATCGCCGGAGCCATATTGCGGCTCTGCCATTGCGAGGGCCACGAGATCGTATTGGGTGACATCAATATCCGATGGTTGAGCAGCATCGAGCATGCCCGGCTGATCGCCGGAAAGGATCGCGCGTGGCTCCTCCTCTCCGCGCAGCTTGATGCGCACGTCTGTGCCTTTCTCGTTGATCAGAGCGGCGGTGGCGCTGCGGCAGACTAGCGTAACATCGTGGCCCGCCATCAGAAGCTTGGTGCCGAGAAGCGAGCCGTAGGACGCGCCGAGGATCAGGATTTTGTAAGCCATGATGATCTCCGTTAGCTGATCAGGGCGTGACGGCACCGATCACGAATAAGTGAGAGATAGTTCCAAGATGCACCGCGTCCATTCTTTTGACGCGGCGGGCGGTTCAGGCAGCCCTGCGTCCCCTGATCTTATCACGGATCAGCTTCAGGAGCGGCAGGAAGATCAGGATAAGAGCTATGACCGTAATCGGGCCTGCGATGGGGCGAGTGAAGAAGATAGAGAAATCACCATCGGAAAAGAGAAGGGATTGGCGCAGTTTTGGTTCTGCGATTGGTCCGAGGACGATGGCAAGCACTGCAGGCGCAAGCGGGTAGTCGAGCAGCCGCAGGAAGAAGGCAGCGATGCCGACGAGAACCATCAACCATACGTCATATGGGTTCTGATAGGCTGCATAGGTGCCGATGAGCGACAGCACGAAAATGAGCGGTGCGAGGATGGTGAAGGGCATCCGAAGCATCCAGAGGAAGAGCGGGATGCAGGCGAGATTGACCAGCACTGCCACGATGTTTGAAATATAGAAGGAGCCGATGAGGGGCCATACGAAATCAGGCTGCTCGGAGAACAGGAGGGGGCCGGGTTGGAGGCCCCAGATCACCATGCCAGCCAGAAGGACGGCGGTGGTGGGAGACCCCGGGATGCCGAGCGTCATCATCGGCAGCATGGCCCCGGTGGAGGCCGAGTTGTTGGCGGCTTCGGGTGCTGCGATGCCATCGATGGAGCCTTGACCGAATTGCTTTGGATCGCGCGAAACCATCTTGGTGACGCCGTAGGACATCAAAGAGCCGGGGGTGGCGCCGGCGGCAGGCAGTATGCCCACAAAGAAGCCCAGAAGGGAGCCGATCGTGGTACCTTTCCAAGCCTCGGGGAAGCTGCGGAGAGCGGCCATGATGCGGGAGAAGCTGACATCCACATTCGTCATGGTCGTGCCGTAGCGGGAGGAATTGATCGTCCAGAGCATTTCTCCGATCCCGTAGACGCCGATGGCGAGCACGAGGAATTGGATGCCGCGGCTGAACCAGTTGACGCTGTCAAAGAAGATGAGACGCGGCTCGCCCGATACGATATCGAAGCCGACGGTTGCAAGAACAAGGCCGATGCAGATGGAGAAGATCGTTTTTGGGATATCATCGCCGCCGAGGCCTACGAAAGTGGCAAAGGCCAGCAGCATCAGGGCAAAGATCTCTGGATCGCCAAAATCGAGGGCGACCGATGCAAGCATGGGTGCGAAGCCGGTGAAGAGCATGGTGGAGATGGTGCCGCCTACGAAGGATGCAACGGCGGCTGTGACAAGTGCCCTATCCGCCTGACCCTTGAGTGCGAGAGGCCGCCCATCGAAGGTGGTGGCCACGGCTGTGGAAGCACCGGGTATACCTAACGTTATCGAGGATATGGCCCCGCCATACATCGCGCCGTAATAGATCGCGGCAAGGAAGATCATCGGGGAGGTGGCCGAGCCAGTCATCGACTGGATGACGAAGGTGAAGGGCAGGAGGATCGCAACGCCGTTCACTGAGCCGAGGCCGGGCATCGCTCCTACAAAAAGCCCAACGATCACACCGAGTACAGCAAGCCCGAGGTTCAACGGCTCCAGGGCGACGAGGATGCCATCTGAGAGTGCGACCAGAACTTCCATGCGTGTATCTCCGTTTCGTCAGGGCCTGTGGCCTGGCCGCGATCTGCGCCCAAACCTCTTTGTATTCCCGGGGGATGCGGGCTAGAGGAAGATATCGTAGAGCGGGATAAAGAGCGGCTCCAGATATCCTTTCGGCAGGGGTATGCGCATTGCGATATCAAAGAAGAAAAAGCTGATAACAGGCAACCCGATCGAGACGGACATGGTGGTGACCCATGGATGCCTGCCGAGAACGAACATGTAGTAGATCATGAAGAAGAAGATGGCGGCGTAGAAACCGAGGAACGAGATCAGCACGAGGAATGCGATCAGCCCACCACCGACAAGCACCAGCATTTTGATGCCGTAGGCATCTAGGAATGGCTCTTTTGATTGGCTTTGAGGCGAGGTGCCGCGGAACCAGTTTATCGCAATCCAGATGCAGGAGAGGAGCATTGCGAAGGAGAGCCAGAAGGGCCAGAAGCCGGAGCCTGGACCTTCGCCCTCTATCATGCCGATATTTGCGAACCGCCCCACATCGGGATTCCAAGAGGGCGGTTCGCCTGCTTTCCACATCAAGTAGAGAGAGAGCAGGCCGAGAACGAACGCTGTAACGATTTCGGCTCTTTTCACGATCTGCTCCCTTCTGCTTGCAGCTTAGTTAATGGCGCCGGAGGCCTTGAGGATCTCCGTGTGGCGTGTGCGCTGGGTATCCCAATAGGCTTTGAGATCGGATCCAGCCATGAAATCACCCATAAGCGACTTGGAGGATTTGTATTCCTGCCAGGCAGCTGACTCATAGACCTTGGTGAAAAGATCCGTGTAGTAAGCTGCCGCATCATCGGACATGCCGGGCGCACCCACCACCGCACGCTGCATGAAGTAGGAGAAATCGCCTCCTGCCTCTTTCAGCGTTGGAACGTCAGGGAACATCGGCAGACGCTCATCCGTGAACGCCACCAGAGGGATCAGATCGCCAGACTCGAAGAAACCAAGCGCCTCGGAGGGGTTGTTGACCGAGCTTGTGATCTGACGACCAGCCACCTGCTTGGCAACTTCTCCACCGCCCTTGTAGGGGATGTACTTCATCTCCAGGCCGTAGTTGGAGTTCAGGAAATCGGTGATGATGTTATCTTCCGAGTTCTTGCCAGTGCCCCCCATGACCCAATCGCTGCCACGGGATTTGGCTTGCTCCAGATACTGATCGAAGCTTGTGATACCCTCATCCTTGTGAACCCAGAGGAGGAACGTATCTTCTGCCATGCGGCCCACCGGCGCGAACTGCATGATATCCACATCAAGGCCGGGCTGACGCAGCGGCGTTGTGAAGAACGAGTTCAACGTCACCATGATCGTGTGATCAGGATCGGATGCGCTCTTCATGTGAACCAGCGCTTCCGCACCCGAGCCACCCGACTTGTTGGTGGGCACAACAGGGCGTGCCGAGAGGCCTTCCTGTTCGATGATGGATTGCATGAGGCGGGCCATCTTGTCGGCACCGCCGCCTTTGCCAGCCATGATTACGAAATCAATCGGTTTTGTCGGCTCAAACGCCTGAACGGCGGCAGGTACGGATGTCAGCGCGATTGTCGCTGCAGCTGCCAGTGCGCAAAAGTTTCTCTTTGTGATGAACATGAAGTCCCTCCGTTGGATCACTTTGAATTACCGGGCCATCCATCTCTGCGAATTGGCCCGAGAGTCTTTGCTCGCGGTTTCTTGCAATCAGTCACTCGTAACTCACCGTGTCCGGTATGAGCGAAGATTCGCCTATCTCCCCTCAATGACTAAAGAGTATTGGCATTTTTGAGCGGTCCACAACCGTTTGTGTATTCCCTCCGAAAAGAGTTTCGCGTTCATGACTATCGCCGTAAGCCCCCATGATCAAAAGATCGGTGTCTTCGGCTTGTGCAGCAGACATTATTGCCTGACCGATTGATTTACTTGCAGTAATTCGAATAATTGAGGCTGTCGCCTTGTGCAGCCCGAGATAGGCCGCGAGATCTTCTGCGGTGGTGCCCGGACCTGAGTCGACACCGGTCGAAAATATAAATATGTCAATTGCATGGCGAATGAGGCTCATGCTTTGAGCAACGGCGCGCGAGGCCTCCGCACTGCCATTCCAGGCGATTGCCACCCGCTTGCCCAAGGTCTCGGGCTGGGTCTCGCGCTCGGGGCACATCAGCACTGGACGGCCCGAATGAAAGAGGGCTGCCTTGAGTGTGCTTGTGCCAAGGTTCCTGTCTTTATCGGGCTGGGCAACAGCGATGATATCGGCGAGCCTTCCGTGCCGTTTGATAACATCGACCTGGCGGCCCACTTCCTCCACGAAGGAAACGGTAGCACGGTCTCCCTCTGGCGCATTGGTCTGGTGGAGATCGAGTGTAGCCGCGAGGGCCTCGATCTCCTCGCGAAGGCTCTCCTCCTCTTTGTCCGCCAGAAGGTAGGATTGCTGGAGCAGTTGTTCGCGCAGCATCTTGGGCACTGGCACGCCGTAGGGCATCAGATCTTCGGGGCGCGGCCTGCAATGGGTGACCTCGATATGCGCGGAATGGCCGTGTGCAAGAGTGGCCGCATGCCTGAGCACGTTGTCACCCTTGCCGTCCCCCCGGACGGGCACCATGATCTTTCGGATCATGATTCAACCTCTTCAAAACAGCCCATCGATCTCCCCCGCATCGTTGATACAAATGGACTCCGCCGAAGGTTTGCGCGGAAGGCCCGGCATCGTCATGATCTCTCCGCAGACCACCACCACGAAGCCCGCACCTGCGGAAAGGCGCACCTCCCGCACCGGAAGGCTGTGGCCCGTTGGCGCACCACGTCGCGTGGGATCGGTGGTGAAGGAATACTGCGTCTTGGCCATGCAGACGGGTAGGTGGCCGTAGCCCTGATCTTCCCACTGCTTCAGCTGATCGCGGATCTTCTTGTCGGCCACCACCTCATCGGCACGGTAGATTTCCTTGGCCACCGTCTCCATTTTGTCGAAGAGGCTCATATCATCAGGGTAGAGCGGCGCGAATTTCGCACTGCCGCCTTCGCAGAGTGCGACAACCTTCTCGGCGGTTTCAGTGATCCCAGCCCCCCCGTTGGACCAGTGCGTGTTGAGGATGGCCTCCACGCCGAGGCTTGCGCAGTACTCCTTGATCGCTTCCACTTCCGCATCTGTATCCGTGATGAAGTGGTTGATGCCGACAACCAGTGGCACGCCGAACTTCTGGACGTTTTCGATATGGCGACCGAGATTGGCGCAGCCCGCTTTCACGGCATCCACGTTCTCCGCGCCGAGATCATCCTTCGCGACGCCACCGTTCATCTTCATCGCGCGAATGGTGGCGACCAGCACCACAGCAGCGGGCTTCAGGCCAGCCTTGCGGCATTTGATATCGAAAAACTTCTCGGCCCCGAGATCAGCCCCGAATCCTGCTTCCGTCACCACGTAGTCCGCAAGCTTCAGAGCGGTCGTGGTGGCGACAACCGAATTGCAGCCATGTGCAATATTGGCGAAAGGCCCGCCATGCACGAAGGCCGGGTTGTTTTCGAGTGTTTGCACCAGGTTCGGCTGCATGGCTTGTTGGAGCAGCACCGTCATCGCGCCGTCGGCCTTGATATCGCGGCAATATACTGGTGTTCGATCCCGTCGGTAGGCGACGATGATATCGCCCAGACGTTTTTCGAGATCGGCAAGATCGGTGGCGAGGCAGAGGATGGCCATCACTTCGGAGGCAACCGTGATATCGAAACCTGCCTCGCGCGGGAAGCCGTTGGCCACACCGCCGAGATTGCAGACGATTTCGCGCAGCGCGCGGTCGTTCATATCCATCACGCGCTTGTAGGCGATGCGGCGGATGTCGATTTCCTGCTCGTTGCCCCAATAGATGTGGTTGTCGAGCATTGCCGCGAGCAGGTTATGGGCCGACGTGATGGCGTGAAAATCGCCTGTGAAATGGAGGTTCATATCCTCCATAGGCACGACCTGCGCGTAGCCGCCGCCAGCTGCCCCACCCTTCATCCCAAAGCAGGGGCCGAGGGACGCTTCGCGGATGCAGATCGCGGCCTTCTTGCCGATCTTGTTGAGGCCGTCGCCGAGGCCCACTGTGGTTGTCGTCTTGCCCTCACCGGCAGGGGTGGGATTGATGGCGGTGACCAGGATCAGTTTGCCATCGGGTTTGTCCGCCAGCGATTTGATGAAGCTCTCCGATACCTTGGCCTTATCATGGCCGAAGGGAAGCAGATGCTCGTTCGGGATATCGAGCTTTGCGCCAATCTCCTGAATGGGTCTCTTCTGGGCTTTGCGGGCAATCTCGATATCGGACATATGCGTATTCCTTTGTGGGGGTGTTCAGGAGCCGAGGGTGTCGCCTTGCTTTAGGCCAGCGGCGGCGGCCCATTCACCCGCCGGTTGCTTGGCCTCGCCTGCGGGGCGCACGCGTTTCAGAAGGATGCGGCCGCCATTGGCCTGCACCGTGATACCATCGGCACCTACCTCGACGATCTCGCCGGGGGTGCCTGTGCCATCGATGCGAGCACTATCGTAGATCTGGAACTCAGCGCCGTTCAGCGTTGATGAGGCCCCGGGAGCCGGGTTCGCTGCGCGGATAGTGTTGTAGATATCGGCCACCGGTTTGGCCCAATCAATCCGGGCGAGATCCTTCTTGAACCAGCTTTCGTAGGAGCCATCGCCGAGGCGCTGATCGTGCTTGATGATCACGCCTGCCTTCACAAGATCCAGCCCCTCGATCATGGCATCGACGCCCATCGGGAAAAGCTTCTTGAAATAGACATCGCCCAGCGTCTCATCCGGCCCGATCTCGCAGCTTTTCTGGAGCATTATGGGGCCTTCATCGAGCCCGTCATCGGGCCAGAAGATCGTTAGGCCTGTCCGGGTCTTGCCCATAGCGATCGGCCAATTGATGGAGGAGGGGCCGCGATGCGCGGGGCAGAGGGAGGGATGGTACTGGAAGGTGCCGTATTTCGGCGCGTCGCGCACGGCTTCCGGCACGAAGAGAAGGACATAGGCCATCATGCAGACATCTGCATTGAAGCTCTTCATAAGCTCCAACGCTTCAGGCGTTTTCCAGCTGGCGGGCTGGTGCACGGGCAAGCCCTTCTCACGCGCAAACTCGACCAGCGGATCCTCAGGCTTGCCTTCCTTGGTGGGTGCGGAGCAGACCGCAACCACATCTTCTCCTCGTTCGAGAAGACGTTCCAGAACAGCCTTACCAAAGGCCTGTTGGCCATGAACAACTATGCGCATCTCTCACTCCCATGTTGAGGCCTCCGCTCTCTGGCGGCTGACCTCCCCTTGTTATTCTGCTGCGACCTTTGCCGGATCGCCCACCGCGCCCGACGTAATCACCCGTTCCAGATCGTCGCCGGAATAGCCCAGCACATCGCTCAGGATCTCGTTCGTGTGCTCTCCGAGCAACGGCGAGCGCTCCACCTCCACAAGGCTGTCCGAAAGCTTGATCGGGCAGCCAACGCTTGTGTAACGGCCCCGCTCTGGATGATCGACATCGACAATCGTGCCGGTGGCGCGCAGCCCGTCATCCTCGATGATCTCCTTGGTGGAGAGGATTGGGCCGACGGGGATGTTGAGTGGGTTGCAGATATCCATGACCTCGTACTTCGTCTTGGTCATCGTCCATTCCTCGATCCGGGCGAAGATCGCGTTCAGCTTGTCCAGCCGCTCGGGCGGGGTGGCATAGCCCTCTTTCTCTTTCCATTCCTCCATGCCGATCACATCGCAGATGTTTTTCCAGACGGCGGCCTGAGTGATGAAATAGGTGTAGGCGTTGGGATCCGTTTCCCAGCCCTTGCATTTCAGGATGCGGCCGGGCTGGCCCCCGCCGCTATCATTGCCCGCGCGCGGTGTGGCCTCGCCGAAGGGGATGCCTTCGCCGAACTGGCTGTATTCGTTAAGCGGGCCTGCATCCAGGCGCTGCTGATCGCGGAGCTTGACGCGGCAGAGGTTGAGCACTCCGTCCTGCATAGCGGCGGAAACCTTCTGGCCTTTGCCTGATTTCTCCCTTTGGAAGAGAGCTGTGACAATGCCGAGAGCGAGGTGCAGGCCGGTGCCGCTATCGCCGATCTGAGCGCCTGTCACCAGCGGTGGCCCATCCAGAAAGCCGGTGGTGGAGGCGGAGCCGCCAGCACATTGCGCCACGTTCTCGTAGACCTTGCAATCCTCGTACTTTCCGGGGCCGAACCCCTTGATCGAGGCCATGATGATCTTCGGGTTGATTTCCTGAATACGCTCCCAACCGAAGCCCATCCTGTCCAGTGCACCCGGTGCGAAGTTCTCCACCAGAACGTCGCATTCCTCAATCAGACGGGTCAGCACTTCCTTGCCCGTCTCGTTCTTGGAATTAAGCTCTATAGAGCGCTTGTTGTGGTTGAGCATAGTGAAGTAGAGGCTGTCCGCACCCGGCACGTCCACCAGTTGCTTGCGCGTGGCGTCACCCACGCCCGGACGCTCCACCTTGATCACATCCGCGCCGAACCACGCCAGAAGCTGTGTGCAGGTGGGGCCGGATTGGACATGGGTGAAATCCAGGATCTTGACGCCTTCAAGGGCTTTCATTGGCTTGCTCTCAGATAATTGTTGGGTGCTGGCGTCATTTCTTGGAGACAACGCTTTGCGGGTTCAGGTTGCCGATGCGCCCGCTCTCCGTGCCGGAGCCTGGGTCGATCACCGCGTTGATGAGTGTGGGGGCACCGCTTTCCAGCGCTTCGTTGACAGCCTGGACAAGTTCGTCGGGCGAGGTCGCGTAGACACCCTTGCCGCCGAACGCCTCCATCATCTTGTCGTAGCGGCTGTCTTTCACGAATACGGTGGGGGCCACATCGGCGCCGCCTGTCGGGTTTTCGTCCGTTCCGCGGTAGATACCGTTGTTGTTGAAGACAACGATGCAGACGGGCAGGTTGTAGCGGCAGATCGTCTCCACCTCCATGCCCGAAAAGCCGAAGGCGCTGTCACCTTCCACTGCCAGAACGCGCTCTCCCGTTTCCACGGCGGCGGCGATGGCGGAACCCATGCCGATGCCCATCACGCCCCATGTGCCGACGTCCACCCGTTTGCGGGGCTTGTAGATGTCGATGATTGAGCGGGCGAAATCGAGTGTGTTCGCCCCTTCGTTCACAAGGATTGTATCCGGGCGCTCCTTGATGATGTTGCGAAGAGCACCGAGGGCGGAATGGAAATCCATCGGCACGGAATTGTTGCGCAGCTTGGAGCCCATTCGCTCCAGATTGGCGTCTTTCTTGGCCTTGACGGTCTCTAGCCATGCGGAGGGTGGCTTCTGCCAGTTCTCTCCCATGCCTTCCAGCATGGCTGAGACGCAGGAGCCTATATCGCCGACGAGAGGGGCGACAATCTCGATATTGCTGTCCATTTCCTTGGGCTCGATATCGATGTGGATGAATTTCTTGGCGTCGCTGCCCCACTGTTTGCCCTTACCATGGGAGAGAAGCCAGTTGAGGCGTGCGCCGATCATCATCACCGTGTCGGCTTCTTTGAGAACCAGCGAGCGTGCGGCCCCGGCGGATTGATCATGCGTATCGGGCAGGAGACCCTTGGCCATGCTCATGGGCAGGTACGGGATGCCGCTCTTCTCCACGAAATCACGGATCAGCGCATCCTCCTGCACGTAGGATGCGCCCTTGCCGAGGATGATGAGTGGCCGTTCGGCGGATTTGAGAACCTCAAGTGCACGCGCCACTGAATCGGGGGCGGGCAGTTGCTTTGGGGCGGGGTCGATGACTTTCACGAGAGATTTGTCGCCCTCTGCCTTATCCATCACCTGCGCAAAGAGCTTTGCGGGAAGATCGAGATAAACGCCGCCCGGACGGCCCGAAACGGCAGCACGGATGGCGCGGGCGATGCCTATGCCAATATCTTCCGCGTGGAGAACGCGGTAGGCGGCCTTGCAAAGTGGCTTGGCGATGGCAAGCTGGTCCATCTCCTCGTAGTCGCCTTGCTGGAGGTCCACGATCTCGCGCTCCGACGAGCCGGAAATGAGGATCATGGGCCAGCAATTGGTGGTGGCGTGGGCGAGTGCGGTAAGACCATTGAGGAAACCGGGGGCGGAAACGGTGAGGCAGACGCCCGGTTTCTTTGTGAGATATCCAGCAGCGGCTGCCGCGTTGCCGGCGTTCTGTTCGTGACGAAAGGAGATCACGCGCATGCCCTCTGCCTGCGCAATCCGGCCCAGATCCGTGATGGGTATGCCGGGCACGCCGTAGATCGTGGTGAGGCCATTCAGCTTCAGTGCGTCGATAACGAGATGAAACCCATCTGTAAGGCTTTGTGGCTCAGCGACCTCCAAGGTCTCAACTGTGGCAGACATTCTTACTCCCTTGCATTCTCTTGTTCTTAGTTTTTCAAAGCGCCTTCTGCGCGGGCATCCATCCGGCTCCAGACCGTGCGCACATGATCGTGAAGGCGCATCGTGTGTTCGCGCACAAGGCGTGAGGCAAGCTCCGGTGAGCGGGCCTCGATCGCTTCTATGATCTCCATATGATCGACAACGGAATTGGCGGCGCGATCGTTTTCTTCGAGAGCGCGGCGGCGGACGGCGTACATATGGACGAAAAGACTTTCCGCCATGTCTTTCAGCAGTTTGCAGCCACCCATTTCAAGGATCATCTGGTGAAAGCGGATGTTTGCATCGGAGTATTCGCCCAGATCAGCGCCCGCGGAACTAGCACTGTTGCCCATGGCGTGGCGACGCAGCGCCGCGATCTCTCCATCTGTTGCATTCACAGCGCTCATTCTGGCGGCCATGCTCTCAAGGGCTGCCCAAGCGATGATCATATCGAGGATCTCGTCGAGCGTCTTTCGGAGGACGAAAACGCCTTTGCGGGCGCGCACCTCCAGAAAACCTTCCTGCTCCAGCCTCGTGAGCGCTTCGCGCAAAGGTGTGCGGGAGATGCCAAGCTGTTCGGAGAGGGTGCGCTCGTCCAATCTTAGGTCGGCGCCTTCATCATAGATGTTCATTTCTATGATCGCTGTGCGCAGCATCCCGTAGATCTGATCTTTCAGAGTCTGGTTGGTTGGAATTGGGCTGAGTTTCATAACCATATGACTGGCCTTCAAAGAAAGTGACGACTCGGCGCATTTGGTATACCATAGACCACGAGTTAAGATCAGGCAATGTCGTAAACAGAGACTTTGGTCGGAAAGCAGAGTGGCACCGTTTGACTCTATCTTCCACCAAGCCCCATCATCCGCTCAGTGATAACCCCTTGCATCGCCTCAAGATGCGACCAGAATGCCTGATACTCGGTAAGCTGCTGAACTGTAAGCTCATCTTTGGGTTGTAGCAAGAAAGAGGCATCCTCCTCTGGCCATTGGATAATTTCGGCCATTCGGCAAAATCGGTAATAGCCGACCGGATCCCTGTGCCGAATTTCTGCCAGCGCCGGATGCGCTGTTTCTTCTGTGATTGGCGCTTCCAGAATGTCTGTGAAGTAGCGGCCAACGCCGCTTTCGGACGGGCAACCGCGCGCTTCATGAATTGAGTGGAGCGCCGCCTTATCTGCGTCTGATGCGACGCCGCATTCCTTGCGGTAGGCGTTTGCAATCAAAAGTTGAGAAAGGGGGCGCCAATCCTTGAAGATGCGTCGCCCGTCATAGAAGGGGCAGGGATCTTCCTGCGCGGCGGCATGAAGCGACCCGATCAGGAACAAAACACAAGCCAGGACAACGGTTTTCATGCTAGTAGGGTATCGTAAGCACGTGCGTTTACCAGAGAAAAACAATAGAAGATTGACCTTAGTCCGCAATTGGTATACCAGATACCAATAAGGAAATTAGCCAAGGTTTTGGGGGGATTGGCGGATGAACCTTTCGGAATACAGATCCAAGGAGCTTCTTGCGCAGTACGGAGTGCCAATACCCGGCGGTCGTTTTGCAGCCTCCGGCGAGGAGGCAGAGGCGCGCTGCCGTGAAATCGATGCGCGAAAGTATGTTGTGAAGGCGCAGATTAATGCGGGAGGAAGAGGGTTGGCCGGTGGCATCAAGTTTGCCGCCACACCTTCGGCAGTGCGTAGTGAGGCTCAGGCCCTGCTGGGAGCAAAGCTGGTGACGGAGCAGACAGGCTCCACCGGGGAGGTCGTGCGCGGTGTGTATGTTGAGGCTGCGGTAGATATCAGCGAGAGCTTCTATGTAGCCCTGATGCTGGACCCGGCGACGGCGGAGCCTGTACTGCTTGCCTCCACTCAAGGCGGCGTGGCATTTGAAGGGGCGGCTCGGAAGAACCCGGATATCGTGGAGAGCCTGGCCCTCACGGCTGAAGCGGATATCGCGGGCTTTCTCGACCGGTTGGGTTTTCCTGATGCTCAGAAAGCCGCCCAACTCGTGGACGGGCTGCGCGAGGCGTTTCTGAAGAACGATATGACTTTGGCCGAGATCAACCCGCTGGTGCCGGATGGTGCGGGCGGATGGCTGGCTGTGGATGCGAAGGTGAGCCTCGACGGCAATGCGCTTTTCCGTCATCCCGAACTGGAAGCCCTGATCGCAGATCAGGGGCTGACGGTGGCGGAACGTGTGGCGCAGGAAAACGAGATCAACCTCGTGAAGCTCGACGGCAATATCGGCGTTGTGGTCAACGGGGCGGGGCTTGGATTGGTGACGAACGACATGCTGGTGGAGGCGGGCGGCAAACCTGCCAACTTCATGGATATCCGAACAACGGCCACGAGCTTTCATATCGCAAAGGGGGTGGAGCTTCTGTTGGATGACCCTAGCGTGAAGATCATCCTTGTGAACGTTCATGGTGGTGGGATGACGGTGTGTGATACCGTTGCAGAGGGCATTGCCTTTGCCTACTCAAGAAGCAAACGTTCTCTTCCAATAGTCGCGCGGTTTGCCGGGCAGAGCGCGGAATGGGCGCACAAGATCCTGAAAGACAGATATTTGCCCGCAGAGGAAGTGCCGACCATCGGAAAGGCCGTGCAGCGCGCAGTTGAACTGGCTGGGGGAGGAACACGCTGATGGGCATTCTTGTAGATGAAGATACACGCGTGATCGTGCAGGGTATGACAGGGCGTTCAGGCACCTTCTACACGGATCTCGCGATGCGATATGGCTCTACTTATGTAGGTGGCGTGCGCCCTGGGAAGGGGGGCACCAGCCATCTGGGCCTGCCGGTGTTCGACACATGCGCCGAGGCCGTGGCGGAAACCAAGGCAACCGCGAGCCTTGTGATGGTGCCTGCCCACCACGCGGCGGATGCGATTGTGGAGGCGGTAGAGGCCGGTATAGGCGTGATCGTCTGCGTAACGGAGCGTGTGCCACAGCACGATATGGCCCGGGTTAAGGCGGCCCTTGCCGGTTCAGATGCAATCCTGATCGGCCCGAATTCTCAGGGCATCCTGACACCCGATGCCTGCAAGATCGGCGTCATGCCGACACGGGATGCGCGGAAGGGTGGGCTTGGCATCGCTTCGCGCTCTGCTTCGCTGACATCTGAGATTCTGGCTCAGGCAAGTGCTGCGGATCTTGGCCAGTCCACCACTGTCGGGATCGGTGGCGATGCGATACACGGGATTGGGTTCGTGAAATGTCTCAAGCTTTTCAAAGAGGACGCGGACACGAAAGCCGTTGTTCTGATTGGCGAAATTGGTGGGCGGGAAGAAGAGGATGCTGCCGCTTATCTGAAGTCGGCATCCTATGGAAAACCGGTTATTGCCCTTGTGGCCGGCAAGCACGCACCGCGCGAACGCCGAATGGGGCATGCGGGAACGCTCTCTATCTTCGGCGCTGATACAGCGGAGGAGAAGAGCCTTATGCTTGCTGACGCCGGTGTGATTATCGCACGAAATGCCGATGACGTTGTGGCTTCAGTACTGCGTGCCCTGAACGATGTTTGACTGCTGACCGCTAGATAGACAAAAAGGGCCCGCCTCTAGGAGGCGGGCCTTTTAGTGATGTGAATTTGTCTCAGACGAAGGAGAAATCGCCAGCGTCAAGCAGCGTATGGTCTACGCCAACGAGCGTGATCTGCACATCTGCGAAAGTTACACGTGCGTTGGCACCGGCATCTGCAATCGTGATCTGCCCGAAAGCCGTGGCACCGGAAGTGATGCGGATAACATCCACATCCAGCTGGAAGTCGGTGATGCGGTCCGTGCCAGCTCCGGTACCGAAAATGAACACATCGGATTGCGTTCCGCCTGTAAGGACATCATTGCCTGCGCCGCCGGTGAGGAAATCCCTTGCCGCACCACCAAAGAGCCTGTCTGCACCGTTTCCACCGAGCAATTGATCGACGCCAGCATAACCGAAGAGCCGGTCATCACCGTTGCGGCCCTGCAGGATGTTACGCTCACCGTTGCCATAGAAAATATCATTGCCGTTGGCACCTGTGACGTTCTCAATGCTGATGAAGCGCTCCTGGCCCATACCGGTGCCCTGCACATTAACCGTTCCGAGATTAACGCGAAGGTTGACATCTCCGGCATAGCGAGCCGTGTCGATGCCCACGCCACCATCGTAGATGTCATTGCCGAAGCCGCCCTCGAGGAAATCATTGCCACCGGAGCCGATCATCCGATCCGCGCCATTGCCGCCAAAAAGTTGGTCTCTCAGATTGCCACCACGAAGTTCATCATTCCCGTTACCGCCAAAGAGCATATCCATGCCGTCGCCGCCGACAAGCACATCATTGCCGTTGTTGCCGTAGGCGCGATCATCCCCGGCAGCCAGTGTGATTGTATTATTTGCGGCATTGCCGAAGACAACGTCATTGCCAGCGCCTGTGATCGCATTCTCGAAATTGCGAACGGTATCACTGCCTTGGCCTGTGTTTTGCGCGCTCCAGGCACCAAGGTTCAGCGTGATTGGCCCGCTGCCGAAATAGCGCACGGTATCGATACCTGCACCGCCATCCATGATATCGTTGCCTGCACCGCCATCGATTGTGTCGTTGCCTGCAGCGCCGAATATGCGATCATTTCCTGCACCGCCGATCCCCAGATCATTGCCGCCTGACATGAAGAATGTGTCGTTCCCGTCATTGCCGCGCAGGATATTACGGGCGTTGTTACCCTGGAAAATGTCATCGCCGCTGCCGCCTATTGCATTCTCGATGACGCTGCCGCGCCAGATGAAGACGTTGCCTTCAAGTCCGCCGACATCGGAAGACATGCCGGGGCGCAGGTCTATGCGTTGATCGGCTGTTTCGCCGCTGAGATTCAGCGTATCGATACCGCCATTATCCAGAATGGTGAAGGAAATCGGGCCGGAGAGGCTGACGAGATCATCGAGATAGCCGCCAGCGTTGGAATTGTAGCCATAAGTCGTGTCGCCCGTGCGCTGGTTTGCCGGTGCGCCATAAAGGTTATGGACCGCAATGATATCCGCCATCATCGGCGAGAGAATGTAGGCATAGCTCGCGTCCACGCTCGTATTCTCACGCTGGCTGAAATACGACATCACAGTCGCCTGCCAACTGTCATTTAGATAACTGTTATCAATACCATACGTGGCGTTGCCGTTATAGTTTCCAGCATGGCCGAGGCCGAGCGCGTGACCGATTTCGTGGATGAAGGTCTGGAATGTGTAGTCATCCAGATCGGAGCTTCCGCCGTTCCATCCGGAGTTCACATTGATCCGGCTGGATGTGATGAACCCGCCGCTGATTGAGGACGATGCGAACGCTCCGGACTCGTTATCCGTGAACCTGATCTGGGCTGTTCCAGACACTTCGCGGAAGGTGATGCCGGTAACATTGGTCCAGCTTTCAAAAGCTGCTCGGGCAACTTCCTGGCGGGCAGAAGAGAGGCCGCCCAGGTTGATTGTTATCTCGCCGCCGGGAGAGACATTGTAGTGCCGCTGGGAGCCGCCCCAATAGCCATCCGTCAACTGATTTGCGATCTCATTAAGCGTGAAGTTGCGGATTGGCGTCGCCTGTTCAAAGCCGATGGTATAGTTTCCATCGTAGTTGCTGGCGTACGCATCGGCAGCGATGTAGTAGGTGCCGGTTGATGTGGCGGTGAAGGAAAGCGTCGATTCAAGATCCACACCGAGCGAGCGGTCATCGTTCTCCGCCACCTGGCTGCCGGAGCTGTTGAACAGGCGGATCAGCGGGTCTTCCAGCGGCGATGCGCCTGTGCTGTCTAGCGTAAAAGTGTATCTTTGTCCGGCGGTTAGCTGAACTTCGACCCAATCCTGATCGCCAAGTGCTAGAAAGCCGCTGAAGGTATCACCAACGCTCATGGAGTATTGCGTGGAGGGGCCGCTTGCGGCATCTACTCCGCCCTCTTGCAAGGCTGCGAAAAGCGTTCCGCCTCCCGAAAGACCTTGGTAGCCGCATTCGTCTTCGAAGGGCCGAAACTCAGCACAGATTGTACACATAACTCAATTCCTCTTTCTCTCCCGGTGACTTTATCACCGCAATACTGGCTATTTTGTGGCTGTTTCGGGCAGATTTGCCGTTACGATCAGGTCTGTCGCGAAATCGGTCAGGATGGACGGGCGCAGGCCCGTATCCATTGCGGCGATCTCCAGCTCGGGGCCTGTTTCGGAATGGCCTTTGTGATCCTGCCAGGCGAGCTGGCCGATGGCGAAATCACGGCCATGCTTGATGAGTGTGAAGGTGATCTGAAGGGCTGCATCGCGGCCTTCCGCTGCACCGAGAAGCACGTCCGCATCCGGATTGTCGTTTTGCACAACCGATTGCAAAGCTTCACATATTTGCGTTCTTACAGCGCTGTCGGGGCCGGAGCAGGTGATAAATATTGCGTCCGTTCCTGCAGAAAAAGCCTGTCCGCCTGCAGCCATTGCGCATACCACCCCGATAAGAATTCGCTTGATCATCCACACCCCTTTACTTGCACCTGTTCTATCGCAGAGCTTGGAGAGATCGCAAGCTGCTGGTGCGCGGCGAAATGTCTGGTGGTCGGATTATCTTCCTTGATCGGCGTAAATCGCAGGTGCTGGAAAAGCGTGGGGTTGGTGGTTATCAACTGTGCGTGTGATGCGCCTGTCCGCCTTGCTTTGCGGGGGCTTTGGAGCGCAGAAACGTGGCCGTAATCGAGGAGAAAAGTTATTATATTTCAAGGCTTTGGTGAGTGTATGGTCGAGCTTCAGCAAACCGGGGAGATGGCTTGGCGACAGGGCTTCGCGGGGGATGTTTTCAACACGCTCTGGTATGCGCGGCGGAGCCTGAACGCCGACTGGGATGTGCGCTTTCATACCGGTATCGGCATTGATCCGGTTTCTGCGCAAATGGTTAATTTCATTGAAAAATCAGGGGTTTCGCTGGGTAACTCGCATCGTGATCCGGTGCGTATGCCTGGGCTTTACATGATTCACCTTGAGGGTGCGGAGCGGAGCTTCAGTTATTGGCGGGATACCGCTGCCGCGCGGCGTCTGGCGGCTGATATTGCGCTTGTGGAGCGGGAGATGGGAGCTGCGGACGTGATCTACCTTTCGGGCATCACCCTGGCGATTGTGGGTGAAGATGGAGACGGATTGATTGCGGCGATGGGGGCTGCCCGCGCGGCTGGAAAGCTGGTGGCATTTGATCCCAATATCAGGCCGCGGCTTTGGCCTGATCCGGAGATTATGCGGGTGCGGCTGATGGCGGCAGCGGGGGCTTCCTCCGTGGTGTTGCCCAGTTTTGATGATGAAAAACAAGCGTTTAGCGATGCAAGCCCTGCGGAGACGCTCGCCCGATACCGAGGTGCCGGGGCGGCGAGCGTGGTGGTGAAGAACGGGGCTGAGGCGGTGCTGCTGGAAGGTGAGGAAATCCCGATAGCCCCTGTGAAGGATGCGGTGGATACGACGGGCGCGGGGGATTCGTTCAATGGCGCATATTTGGCGGCTCTGGCCTCTGGCGCGGCTTCAAAGGAAGCTGTTTTGCGGGCTTGTGCCACCTCTGCCGAGGTGATCCGACACCATGGGGCGCTGATCGGGTAACAGCGCCAAAACCGCGTATGGGTTTGGTACGGGTTTGGTAATGTTTCGGTAGTGCAAGAGGTCGACTTTTCCGGCGGGAAACCGAGCGCACTGTGCAGGAAACCGCTTGGCAGAAAATTTTTGACCTTTTGATAAAATTTTTGCAAGCTCGCCGCGAGAGCCACTTTATTGAGCCAGCATGGAGCGCCTGTATGCCTGAAGTTTCCCGGAAGCCCGATGTTGCGCCGGCGCGGTTGCCGGAGGACGCTTACAGCGATCTCTTCTCAGGCGTTTACCCGCCCTTAACCTCTCATGAGGCGCGGGTGGAGGCGGACCGGTGCTACTTTTGCCATGACGCACCCTGTGTGACGGCCTGCCCGACGGATATCGACATTCCGCTGTTCATTCGGGAGATTTCGACGGGCAACCCGAGTGGTTCGGCCAAGACGATCCTTTCCCAGAACATTCTGGGCGGCATGTGCGCCCGGGTTTGCCCCACCGAGACACTGTGCGAGGAAGTGTGCGTGCGCGAGGTGGCCGAAGGGCAGCCGGTGCAGATTGGAGAGTTGCAGCGGTTTGCGACGGATCACTTGATGGCAGCCGGAGAGCACCCGTTTGAGCGGGGGGCGCCTACGGGCAAATCCATCGGTGTTGTGGGCGCCGGGCCTGCCGGGCTGGCCGCGGCGCATCGGCTGGCGATGAAGGGGCATGATGTTGTTGTCTATGAGGCCAAGGCGAAATCTGGCGGGCTGAACGAATACGGGATTGCGGCCTACAAGGCGATGGATGATTTCGCGCAGGCAGAGGTTGATTTCATCCTGAAGATCGGGGGTATCGAGATCCGGCATGGGGCTGCCTTAGGCGATGCCGTGACGGTGGACGGTCTGCTGGAGGCGCATGACGCCGTGTTCCTCGGGATGGGCCTGCCCGATGTGAACGGGCTGGGCCTTGAAGGCGAGGATGCTTGCGGGTGCATGGATGCGGTGGACTACATTGCGCAGATCCGCCAATCCGACGATCTCTCCAAGCTTTCGGTTGGGCGCAATGTGGTGGTGATCGGCGGGGGTATGACCGCGATTGATATTGCTGCCCAGATCAAGCTGCTCGGCGCCGAGAATGTGACGATTGCCTACAGGCGCGGGGCGGAGAACATGAACGCGAGTGCCTATGAGCAGGAGCATGCCAAGAAGCTTGGCGTGGTGATCCGGCATTGGCTGCAACCGGCAAAGCTGCATGTGAAGGATGGCGCTGTGATGGGCATCGGATTGGCCTATACGCGTGCCGGTGCTTCGGGGCTGGAGACAACGGGCGAGATGCTGCATCTGGATGCGGATCAGGTTTTCAAGGCGATCGGGCAGGTGGGTGATGCCGGGCCTCTGTCGGGTGTTTCGCTGGAGATGGCGAAAGGGCGGATTGTGGCCACCGAGGTTGGCCGGACCTCTCATCCGAAGATCTGGGCGGGGGGCGATTGCACGGCTTCCGGCGATGATCTGACGGTGACGGCGGTGGCCGAGGGCCGGGACGCGGCCGAGGACATTCATGCGAGCCTGATGGGGTGATTTCGCACGGTGCATATGACGGACCGGCGGGCAGGGCGTTGCCTTTTGATCTCTGGAGGGCCTCACTGCGGGCGACGCCTAAGCGTGTTATACTGCCAATCTCTGACACTGTGGGGGATGGTGTGATGACGGATGTGGAAACACGCGTGGCCGCGCATTACGGCGTGGCGGATCTGGTGGCCTCTATCAAGGCGGGGCTGGTGGCGGCGGGGGTGGACCTTGCTGCGGCAAAGCCCGGTGATCTGAAGGGGGTGGACGAGTTCCATACTGGCGGGCTGGAGGCGACGGAGGCGTTGCTGGGGCAGCTGGAGATCTGGCGCGATATGCGCGTGGTGGATGTGGGCTCCGGCCTTGGCGGTACTGCCCGGCATATGGCGGATCGGCACGGGGCGCATGTGGTGGGCGTGGATCTGACGCCGACCTATGTGGATGCGGCGGCGGATCTTTCCGCGATGGTGGGGCTGGGGGCCAGGACTGAGTTTCGCATAGGCTCTGCGCTGACGATGCCGGTGAAGGATGAGTGGGCAGAGCTTGCCACGATGTTTCATGTGGGCATGAACATCGCCGAGAAGGGTGCCATGATGGCGGAGGTGGCGCGGGTGCTGGCACCCGGTGGCCGGTTTGCGACGTTCGACGTGATGCGGATGGGTGACGGTGATCTGGCATTTCCATTCCCCTGGGCGGAGGAGGCGGCGTTTTCCTTTGTGGAAGCGCCACAGGTCTATCGCCGGGCCGCGGATGCCGCGGGTTTGCGCCTTGTTGCGGAGCGGGAGCGGAAGGACTTCACGCTCGATTTCTTCGGGCGGGTGTTTGCAGCAATGAAGACGGCCGGAGGGCCGCCGCCCGTGGGCATTCATCTGCTGATGCGGGGCACGGGGGCTGAGAAGATACGAAACTACGTGAGCGCTGTGGAAGCCGGGCTGATCGCGCCGGTGGAGATGATTTTTGAGAAACCGGGATAACGGGAGAGTGATATGGCGGATTTGACGACCGATTTTCTGGGGATCAAGAGCCCCAACCCGTTCTGGCTGGCCTCTGCCCCGCCGACGGACAAGGCGTTTAATGTGGAGCGCGCGTTCGAGGCGGGCTGGGGCGGCGTGGTGTGGAAGACGCTGGGTGAGGCCGGGCCGCCGGTCGTGAATGTGAACGGGCCGCGTTATGGCGCGATCTGGGGGGCGGACCGGCGTTTGCTGGGGCTCAATAACATCGAGCTGATCACGGATCGCGATCTGGAGGTGAACCTGCGCGAGATCCGCGAGGTGAAGGCGCGCTGGCCGGACAGGGCGATGATCGTCAGCCTGATGGTGCCGTGCGAGGAGGAGCCCTGGAAGAAGATATTGGAGCGGGTTTCCGAAACCGGCGCTGACGGGGTGGAGCTGAATTTCGGCTGCCCCCATGGGATGAGCGAGCGGGGCATGGGCGCTGCCGTGGGGCAGGTGCCCGAGTATATCGAGATGGTGGCGGCGTGGTGCAAGCAGTACAGCGACCTGCCGGTGATCGTGAAGCTGACGCCCAATATCACGGATGTGCGCTATCCTGCGAGGGCAGCGAAGGCGGGTGGGGCCGATGCGGTGAGCCTGATCAACACCGTCTCTTCGATCACGTCTGTTGATCTCGATAGTTTCAGCCCCGAGCCTTCGATTGACGGGAAGGGGAGCCACGGGGGGTATTGCGGGCCTGCGGTGAAGCCGATTGCGCTGAATATGGTGGCCGAGATTGCGCGGGATGCGGAGACGGCGGGGATGCCGATTTCCGGCATTGGCGGGATCACGACATGGCGGGATGCAGCGGAATATATCGCGCTTGGTTGCGGCAATGTGCAGGTGTGCACGGCGGCGATGACCTACGGGTTCAAGATCGTGCAGGAGATGATTTCCGGCCTTTCGGATTACATGGATGAGAAGGGCTATGCCTCGATCGAGGATTTCCGGGGAAGGGCGGTGCCGAATGTGACGGACTGGCAGTATCTGAACCTGAACTACGTGACCAAGGCACGGATCGATCAGGACAAGTGCATCAGCTGCGGGCGCTGTCATATCGCGTGCGAGGACACCTCTCATCAGGCGATCACGCATATGGTGGACGGCAAGCGGCATTTCGAGGTGATCGACGAGGAATGCGTGGGCTGCAACCTGTGTGTGAATGTCTGCCCGGTGGAGGACTGCATCACGATGGTTGAGCTACCCGCCGGGGAGGTGGACCTGCGCACCAAGGAGCCGGTGCGGGAGGAGTATGCGAACTGGACCACCCACCCCAACAATCCGAGTGTGACGGCTGCGGAGTAGTAGAGTTTAATTCTGGTTTTCAGGTGCTTGCGGCGGTTTTATGAAGCTGTCGATGATCCTGAAATAGCCCGGAAGGAGTGCGCCGAGCCTGTCACTGCCTGATGGTGTCAGCGAGATCCGCTTTGCGCGTTTGTCGGCGTCCGTGCCGCGTTCGGCAATCAGTCCGTCCTTCAGCAGGTTTTGGAGCGTGCGAGTGATGACCGGGCGCGAGACGTCGAGCCTGTCCGCAATCTCGCTGGCGCGGAGGCTTGTGCGCTTGGGCTCCCTGTCGATCACGATCAGGACGAGGAAACGGAGCTGAGAGAAGCCCTGCGCCGCAAAATAGGCATCGATCCGACGGACGAGCAGGCTGGCGCGACGCATCATGTCGAGAGCTGTGGCTATGGTTTCGGCGTTGGCGCCGTATTGGCCCGCATAGCCGTCGATCATTTGCCGCGTTGGCAGTTCTTTCAGGAAGAACATGCGCTTAGGAAAGCTTTTTCATCTTCGTAATTTCGACCGGTTTTGCCAGCCACGCCTCATAGAGCGCAAATATCTCCGCGATATAGGGCATCGCATAATGGGTATCGAGGGCGGCCTGATCGGCCCATTCTTCGTAGAGGCAGATGGCATCGCCCTCCTGCGTTTCGTGAACGGTAAACTGATGGCAACCCGGCTCCGCCAGTGTTTGCGGCACGGCGTTGAGGATGGCAGCCCGCGCCTCCGCCATGTGCTGAGGCTTGGGTGTGATTCTTGCGAATAGGTGGAGGGACATGCGTTGGCTTTCTGCGGTTGATGTATGAAATTGATTATCATGCTAATTATATTGAAGCTCGGATCTTGTCTACCTGTTTTGACCCTGAGAGAGCTGGACGGCCCAAAAGGACCTTGGTTCCGGCCGGGTAAAGCATTCGCTCTCATCAGCGCAGTCGTCAGCCGCGCACCCTGCGGCCAAGGTCCAATCAGGGCGTTCAAATCGGGATGATTTTGGCACTGTTCAGGCCATTCAGTGTTGTTCGGGAACAGAACGTCGACTACAGGGATGGTTAAATTGATTGAGATGGAAACCCAGTTGAAACACGAGATTACATTCACCCGACTGCCCAAGATTGATCCGACCGAAATTGTTGCGCATATGTCCGACCCTCGCGTTGCAGAGCACATGCCACTTCTGACTTTCGAGTGGGATGACGCTGCCGTGGCCAAATTTGTCGCCAGCAAGGAAGAATGCTGGAGCCGGGACGGACTTGGCCATTGGGCCATATTGTCAGACAACAAATATGTCGGGTGGGGTGGCTTTCAAAGGGAAGGGGAGGAGTGGGACTACGGCCTGGTTCTAAAGCCAAGCTGCTTTGGATTGGGCACACGTATTTCAAGAAAGGCCATCGCGTATGCCATTGCTGATGAACGCATCCCCTTCATCACCTTTCTGTTGCCACCATCACGCAGAAACCTCGGCGCACTCAAAAGGCTTGGGGCAACATTTGTCGGTGAGATTGAATATGATGGGTCAACCTTTCTCAAATACAGCCTGAAAACTGCATGACGGCTTTGTCCGCTGAACGGCCATCTGAGCCGCTTTCTCGGACAACTCGCCCGACAGAAACTGTCAGATGTCTGCTGAGAGCCCAAACCTCCCTAATTGTTGAGCTGCAGCGAATGACAGGTTGCGGAAAGCTTTTGTGGAAGTTGTAGCCAGTTCTGGTAGTTTCGCGTCATGAGTGACTGGCCGGTATATTCCCGCAAACAATGGATCAAAGCTGTAAACCTATCGGCTTTGCTGGGATACTTAGCCGTGATTGGCGTACCCTCGATCCTAAATGCAAACCCCGGTGGAGTTATTGGCGGCGCATTTCTAGGTATACCGTTTGCCCTTTTGTGCTGTTGGGCAGTAGTTGCGCCGATACTCAAACGCATGATGCAAAAAGAAATCAGTTGGATTTCAGCCGCTTGTTGGGGTGCCGCTATTGCTTCTATTTTGGCGGCGCTCAGTATCGCGATTGGTCGCTATTCTGGTTATCGACAGTCGATTAATCCCGACTTTAACTCTCGGGTTGGTGGCGACGGATACGTCAGATCAATTGACGGAATTCTGACTCCTTATGGTTGGCAAGTCTTAGCGCAAAACACGCTGCTCTTCATTGCGACGGGAGCACTGATAGCAGTTGTTGTGAAATGGCTTGTTGGAAAACCGGCGGCAAAAAACGGCGAACAGTGAAGTTGGCTGACGTTGGAGCAACGAATACAGACGGCAGCAAAGTCCGCCGAGCCGCCGTTGCGTTAGTGTGGGCCATGACGGTCGCTCTGGCCGCTACGGGATCAGGCTTGTGGCGCTGGGAGAGTATCTGCCCGCCCGGTCTGGTTCAACCGAGATGCTTGTCCATCAGTTTCCAGACGGGGAGGAGTGCTTCTGCTGACTCGAGCGTTGCGCCGATGAGGCCTTCCGTCTTCCAGTTGCGCGCGGGCGGGGCCTGAAGGATGAGGTTCTTGCGTTTGAGAAGATCTGCGTGGGGGTGGTTTTCCGCGTAGGGTTTGGGGATGCGTTTGAGGGGCGCATCTCCCCATTCCGAGAGGGTGGTACCTGCCTTGGCGGCGGCATCTGCCATCGCGTCTGTCAGGGCGTCTCCCTCCCTGTCGATGAAGGCGCGGTAGGTTGTGAGGCGCTCGCCCTTGAGGCCCATGACGCCGGTGAAGAGGGAGAGGTATTCGGGGGAGGACCCGAAGAACCAAGCGGGTGCGCCTTCCTTTGCGGGCGTCCAGATGATGTGGAGATGGGCGTTGTAGGGGGTTTTGTCTTTCGAGAAGCGCACATCGCGGTGGATGCGGAAGAGCTTGGGCTTGTGGGCCTTGCCGGTGAGGCGGGCGAGATCTTCGGCGAGGAGGTTGGCAAAAAGTTCCGCCGGTTTCTTGATTTCGGCGGTGTAGAAGTCCTTCTGCCCGGCGAACCATTCCTTGGTGTTGTTGCTCTTCAGTTTGGTGAAGAACGTGTTGGCGGTCTGGATCATCTCTGCAAAGCCGTCGGACATTTGGGTGCCTTTCTGAGTGTGTGTCAGGGAATAGTGTAAGAGGTTTTCGCACTTCTTTCAGGGGGTGGCCGGTTTTTTCGAGACCAGGAGAGCCGGGTGATGCCAGCCCGTGGGGTGGTCTGGCGCTGCACGGAGGCTTTGCCTTGATTTCGTGCGGGGAGGCATAGGTGCCTAGACATCGGGTGCATCGCCCATCAGATAGCGGGGGCCGCTCCCTCTTTTGCTGGCCTGATCCTTCGGATTATAAAGTTTGCACTTCTGCAGGCTCAGGCAACCACAGCCGATACAGCCATCGAGCGTGTCGCGCAGCCTGGTCAGCCTTGCGATGCGGGTGTCGAGATCCTTTCGCAGGGTCTTGCTGATGCGCGTCCAGTCCGCTTTGGTGGGCGCGCGGTTTTGCGGGAGCCTCGTGATGTGGGCGGCTATCTCGGCCAGTGGAAAGCCCAGTTCCTGCGTGATGCGCACGAAGCTGAGTTTGCGGATATCGGCACGATCATACCGGCGGTGGCCGCCTGTGTTGCGCAGGGGGGCGACGAGGCCCTTTGTCTCGTAAAACCGGATTGCGGAAACGGAGAGGCCGGTGCGATCCGCGAGATCGCCGATCGAGAGGCCTTGAGAAGGTTTCATAGCTTGATCTCACCTTAGGTTTAGAAATTATAACCGATTCTCCAATGACGTGAGGAGACAAATATGAGTGGTGTTCTGGAACATCTGAACGTGACGGTGGCGAACCCGAAGGCAACCGCCGCGATGTTTTGTGGAGTGTTTGACTGGAAGGTGCGCTGGGAAGGGCCGGGAATGGAAACGGGCTACAGCGTGCATGTGGGCGGTGCTGGCAGCTACCTCGCCCTTTTCAGTTATGGCAATGCAAAGGCGGGCGGGGAGAGCAGCTATGAGCATATTGGCGGGCTCAATCATATCGGCGTGGTGGTTCCGGATCTTGATGCGGTGGAAGCCAAGGTGGTGGCGGCGGGATATACGCCCACCTCGCACGCGGATTATGAACCGGGGCGACGTTTTTACTTTCATGAGGAAAACGGGCTTGAGATTGAGGTTGTGAGTTACAACTGAGGCGTTTTGTTGCGTTTGCAGCGGGGTATTCGGGGCGTAGGGCTGGAGTATGAAGCTTCGCTCTGCGCCCTTTTCCTATCGGGATGACCCTGCTGTGCCTGCATTTGATGACGCGGGTGTGCTGGCCGTGATGGACGCGGAGTGCGGGCTGTGTGCCAGGGGTGTGCGGTGGATTGCGCATCACGATGGGCGGGCCGAGTTCGGGATTATGCCGCTGCAATCGACGCTCGGGGCCGAGTTGATCCGGCATTACGGGATGGATCCGGAGGATCCGCTTTCGTGGCTCTATCTGGAGGAGGGGCGGGGGTATACCTCGCTGGATGCGGTGATCCGCGTGGGCTGGCGGCTGGGCGGTATATGGCGCGGGCTGGTGATGCTGCGGGTGCTGCCCCGGCCGGTGCAGGACCGGCTTTACGGGCTGGTGGCGCGGAACCGGTATCGGCTGACGCGGCGAGCAAGTTTCTGCGAAATGCCAGATGCCGAGATCCGGCGGAGGTTGATCAGGTGAAGGTGTTGATCCTTGGCGGTTACGGCGTTTTTGGCGGGCGGCTGGCGGAGCTTTTGGCGGACCTCGACATTGCGTTGCTGATAGCAGGGCGCAGCCTTGCGAAGGTGGAGGCGTTTTGCCGGGGCTATGAGGGTATAGCGCGGGTGATGCCGGTGGCGCTGGACCGTGCTGACATCGCGGCAGGGTTGGCGGAGTGGGCGCCGGATCTGGTGGTGGATGCTTCGGGGCCGTTTCAGGTGTATGGCAGAACGCCCTATGCGGTGGTGGAGGCCTGCATCGCGGCTGGTGTGCCTTATATGGATTTAGCGGATGCGGCGGATTTCGTGTTCGGGATTGCGCGGTTTGATGACGCTGCGCGGGCGGCGGGTGTGTTTGTGCTGTCCGGGGTCAGCAGCTTTCCTGTGCTGACGGCGGCTGTGCTGCGGGAGATGGCGCGGGATATGGAGATCACCTCAGTAACCGGCGGGATAGCCCCCTCGCCCCATGCCGGGATCGGGCTGAATGTGATGCGGGCTGTGGTGAGCTATGCGGGCGGGCCGGTACGGCTTTTGCGGGGCGGCGAGATCGTAGAGGCGGTGGGGCTGGCCGAGAGCCTGCGCTACACGATTGCCGTTCCGGGGCGGGTGCCCCTGCGCAACACCCGGTTCTCGTTGGTGGATGTGCCGGATCTGCAGGTGCTGCCGGGGGAGCATGATGGGCTGCTGGACATCTGGATGGGGGCCGGGCCGGTGCCGGAGGTGCTGCACCGCGCGCTGAATGTGCTGGCCAAGGCGCGGGCGGCGCTGCGCTTGCCGAACCTTTCGCCGCTGGCGCCGTTTTTCTACCGGGTGCTGAACCTGATGAAGTTCGGCGAACACCGGGGCGGCATGTTTGTGGAGGCGAAGGGGCCTTCGGGGGTGCGGTCCTGGCATTTGCTGGCGGAGGGGGATGACGGGCCGTATATCCCCTCAATGGCGGTGGAGGCGATCCTGCGGAAGGTGCATGCGGGCGCGCGGCCTGAGGATGGCGCGCGGGCGGCGGTGCGGGTGCTGGATCTTGCGGACTATGACGCGCTTTTCGCGCGCCGTTCGATTTACACGGGCTTTCGGAGCGAGGTTGAAGGGCCGCTTTATGCGCAGGTGCTGGGGGACGCTTTTGAAGGGCTGCCCGCGCGGGTGCGGGCGTTGCATACGCTGGAGGGTGTTCAGGTTTGGAAGGGTAAAGCAGAGGTGAAGCGGGGGCGGAACCCCATGGCCCGGTTGATTGGCTGGGTGATGGGGTTGCCAGCTGCTGCGGATGATGTGGCGGTGGAGGTGACGCTGACGCCGGGGGCGGATGGCGAGCGCTGGCAGCGGAATTTTGGCGGGCAGACGTTCGAGAGCTTTCAGAGCCTTGGGGTGGGGCGGAATGCGCATCTATTGATGGAGCGTTTCGGCGTGGTGACGGTGGCGCTGGCCGTGGTGGTGAAGGGCGAGAGGCTCTATCTGGAGCCGCGCCGGTGGAGCGTGATGGGCATACCCCTGCCTACGGCGCTGCTGCCTTCGGGCGACAGTTTCGAGACGGAGGCGGATGGGCGCTTCCGGTTTGATGTGGTGATCGGTGCGCCTGTTGTTGGGCTGATTGCGGCGTATCGGGGGTGGCTGGAGCCATTGGACACGCCTTGAATTCCGTCGTCCATCAAGGACCACGGAGGCACTGCACGGCGGCTTCGCCTTGATGTCGTGCGGGATTTTGACAACCGACGGCGCAAACGCCGATTGGGGCTGAGACAGTTTTTTGGTATCCTCTCCCTATCGAGGTTTTGGGGGACACCATGACATTTCACATGGATCGGCGGCGGGTGCTTCAGCTTTCTGGCGGGGTGCTTTGGGGGATGATGTTGGGGGCGCGAGCAGGGAGTGCGGCGGAGATGCGGTTTGCGGATGATATGGGGGAGAAGCTGGATCTCGGGATCCGCTCCGGCCTGTTGCAGGGTGTGCATGCCCTGCATGTTTCGCTGAAGGGTGAGAGGACGCTGGAGGCCTATTTTGCAGGGCGCGATGAAAACTGGGGGCGGCCTTTGGGTGAGGTGGCGTTCGATGGCGAGACGCTGCACGACCTCCGTTCCGTGACCAAAAGCATCACGAGCTTGCTTTACGGGATTGCGTTGGAGGCGGGGCAGGTGCCGCCGCCGGAGGCACCGCTTATGGAGGCGTTTCCGCAATATGCCGACCTCTCGGCTGATCCGCAGCGGGCGGGCTGGACGGTGGGGCATGTGCTGAACATGACAATGGGCACCGAATGGAACGAGGATCTGCCTTATACGGATCCGGCCAACAGCGAGATCCGGATGGAGGAGGCCGACGACCGGTATCGCTTCATTCTGGAACAGCCCATCGTGGCGGAGCCGGGAGCGGTGTGGAACTACAATGGCGGATGCTCTGCGCTGATCGGATATCTGATCGAGACGGGCACGGGCCAGACGCTGGAAGCTTACGGGCGCGAGGTGCTGTTCGGGCCGCTTGGCATTGAGGATGTGGAGTGGAATGCGGGGGCGGATGGCGTGCTTTCAGCGGCCTCCGGCCTGCGGCTACGGTTGCCCGATCTTGCGCGCATTGGCCAGATGTTGCTGGCGGGTGGCGCGTGGCAGGGCAGGCAGGTTGTGCCGGTGCGCTGGATCGAGACCTTTGCCAAGCCAGAGGTGTGGGCCGGGTTCTTCGAGTACAGCCACCAGTGGTATATCTCCGAGCAATATGTGCCGGCGGCGGGGGGCATGCGGCGCGCGATTTCCGCGATGGGCAATGGCGGGCAGCGGCTGATCATCATGCCGGACTTGGAATTGGTGATGGCGATGTTTGCAGGGCATTACAACCGCCCGGATCAGTGGATCAACCCGACGCTGGTGCTGCAGCGGATCGTTTTGGAGAATTTGCGGGCCTGATTTGGGTTGCGCGCAGGCGCGGGTTTGCGCATTCTGGCCGCGTTCTCAGGGCGGGGTGCAATTCCCCACCGGCGGTATGCGGCGTGTGCTGCGAGCCCGCGAGCGCCTTCCTTCGGGAAGGGTCAGCAGATCTGGTGAGAGGCCAGAGCCGACGGTGACAGTCCGGATGAGAGAGAACGTTTGGGCGGCTTCCCCTGGGGAGCTGTGCATTCGTGATCGCCTTGGGTGACGTGTCTGTTGCGAAGGGAGATCACTATGACACACACCCGATATGCGTTTGTGAAGGCCAATTGGCACAGCGGAATTGTGGACCGTGCGCTGGATGGATTTTGCGAGCTTGTTCCATCCGAAGTGGTGGATGTCTTCGACGTGCCGGGCGCGTTCGAAATGCCGCTGGTGGCGCGGGATCTGGCGCTTTCCGGGCGCTACGCTGCTGTTGTGGCGGCGGCCTTCGTGGTGGATGGCGGGATTTACCGGCACGAATTTGTGGCGCAGGCCGTGGTGGACGGGCTGATGCGGGTTGGGCTGGATACGGGCGTGCCGGTGCTGTCCGTCTCCCTCACGCCGCACCAGTATCAGGAGACGGCGCATCACGATGCGATCTACAGCGCGCATTTCATCGAGAAAGGGCGGGAGGCTGCGCAGGCGGCCCTTATGATCGGCAGGACACGGGCGATGCTGGCGGCGTAGTTGCGTTTGCCTTGCGTGAGATCCGGGGCGTTTGCCGCAGGATCTGGGCGCGATTTGGCATGGCGGAATGGGCTTGATTTGTATCGCTGAAGAAATGCCTTGACCCTCACGTGGCGTGAGGGTGCAGAACGGTGCGATGAAAACAGAGATGGAGGAATACACCGTTGGGCAATTGGCCCGGCTTTCCGGCGTGTCAGTGCGGACGCTGCATCATTACGACGATATCGGGCTTCTGAAGCCCGCCTTCACGGGTGAGAACGGGTATCGGCGGTATGGGCGGAAGGAGGCGCTGCGGCTGCAGGAAATCCTGTTTTACCGCGCCGTCGGGATGCCGCTTGCCGAGGTGGCAACCCTGCTGGACGGGCCGCCCGATGGGCTGAAACGGTTGGAGCGTCACCGCGCACGATTGCGGGCCGATGCTGCCCGCATAGGTGCCATGCTGGATACGCTGGACGCCACGATCGCGCATCTTGAAGGAGCAAGAGAGATGACTGTAGCTGAACTTTATAAACCCTTCCTGGAGGAGACGCAGCAGCGCTATGAGGCCTGGCTGCGTGAGCGGTATGGCGCGGATATGACGGGCCGGATCGCCGATGCGAAGGCTGCGATTGGCGAAATACCGGGCGGCATGGACGGCGCCATGGCCGATTTGCGCCGGATCGAGGCGGCTCTGGTTGCGGCTTTCGAGGCTGGCACCGATGCAGAGGACGCCGCACTGCACGATGCGCTTGAACGCCACAGGAACTGGATTGCAGGGATGTGGGGGCGCGGCTGCGCTGCGGAAGCCTATGCGGGCTTGGCGGATCTCTACGCGGCACATCCCGATTTTGTAGCGCGGTATGAGGCGCTGAGCCCGCACTTCTCCGGCTGGTTGCCCGCTGCGATGAGGGCCCATGCTGGGCGGCTTGGGTGACGAGAGCGGCTGGTGCAGCCTTCTCGGCGGAGCGTGCGCTTTCAGCTCGATGTGAGGGCTTTCCGAGAGCTACGCGGACGGTCAGCCAGACACGTGCGGCCCTAACGTCAGCCGATTTCAGGACGCGACATCCAGTATCGATGAGAGATCATTCTGTCTGGCACCATCGAAAATGATCGAGGTTTCGATGCGGTGAATCGCTCCGCGCACTGACACGCGGAACCGACATGGCGATCTACATTGAGGACATGTTTGCAACGGGCCATGATGCAGCGAACAGGGCGGCCGTCAAAAAATACCAGACCGACGAACTGAGTTTTGTGGGGTTGGCTCTTCGCGGTGACAGGAAGGTTGTGGACCAGATAACCAAGGGCGCAAAAATGCATCCTTGATCGCCAATTACTCATTTCTGATCAAACTTGCAGGCATGCGCGGCGCTCGGGCGAATATACGCGTTGAATTCATTTCCAGATATTGGCTATACGCACCCGGATCCATTTGGGTCAGCTTATTTTGGTGAGAGCCGGGGCTACCCGCCGTTGTAAATGTACTGGGACGTCTGGTGCGAGGGATTTGGCATGGCTCGTGACGGGGGCTGTTTGCTGATGGGTTCAGACTTTCGACCTGAGATGGTTGCGCAGCCTCTGCCTTGAGGGTGCGCAATCTCTTTGGATAGTGCCGGAAACAGAGGCGTCAGGTGGCTGTATCCAGTTGTTCGGGCGCGGGATCGGTGTTGCCGTTGACGATCTCGACATCGCGGGCGAATTCCGTTTGCTCAGGGGCTTTCGCCTTTGCTGCCGTCTCGGGCTCCTTGTTCTCGGCCACAGCCGGGATCTTTGTGTCCTCCGCCTTTTCCACGCCTTTCGCCTCGGCTGTTTCATCTGCCTGACGTGCGGTTTCCGTGCGTGATGTCTCTGCCTTCTCGGCGACGCGGGCTTCCTGCTGGCCGGAGGTTTCCGCCTTGCTGTCGGCTTTCGCTTCTGCGGCCTTTGCGGCCGCCACCTCGCCCGATTGCTTGGCTTCATCGGCCTTGGCCTGAAGTGCGGCTTCTTTGGCGGCATCGGCGCGGGCCGTGGCCTCGCGGGTTTTCTCCTCAGCTTCGGAGAGATCGCGCACCATTTTCTGCACGGCCGTGGGCGGCACGGATTTCGCCTCCTGCGCTGCCTTGTCGGGTGGCATCTGCGTCTTTTCGCCCTTGGCTTCGCTGCGCGCGAGGCTGGTTGTGATGGCCCCGGACGGCGCCGGAGCGGGATCAACACTTACGGATGATATCATGGGGTTCCCTTTCCACTCAAAGCGTCGCTTCTGCGCGCGGGTTAACTGCGTGGATTTTGCGGGGGGAGGATTACCAAAGCCTTACCGGCTGCCGGATTTTCGCATCAGGGTTAAAATCTGGTTACCTGGCCGGGGCGCAGCGCCTTGGTGAAGAGAGCGGAGAGGAAGCGGGCGGCATCGTGGAAATGGCCATCGCCTTCAGCCCGGAGGATGCCGCGGATCTGGGCATCGAAATCCGCATAGTGCTGCGTTGTGGCCCAGATGGAGAAGAGGAGGTGATGGGGATCGACCGTGGCGATCTGGCCGGAGCGCGACCAGTTGCGGATGATGTTCGCCTTCTCATCCACGAGCGTCTTGAGCGGGCCCTCGATGACATCCATCATGCGCGGTGCGCCCTGCACGATCTCGTTTGCGAAGAGGCGGCTTTCGCGCGGATAATCGCGCGACATCTCCAGCTTACGCTGGATATAGGCGGTGATCTCCTTCATCGGATCACCCTCTGCGTTCAGCGCGCGGAGAGGATTGAGCCATGTATCGAGAAGCCTGTTGAGAAGCGCGCGGTGGATCGCATCCTTGTTGGGGTAATAGTAGAGGAGATTGGGCTTGGAGAGCTGTGCGGCCTCGGCAATCTGATCGAGCGTGGCCCCGCGAAACCCGTGGGTGGAGAAGACATCGAGCGCGGCCTCCAGGATGGCCTCGGTTTTCTCGGCCTGAATACGGGTTTGTGCTTTCATATTCGGAGCTTTGCGGATTGGCCGGTTGCACGCAAGCCAAGATTTGACCGGATGGTCAAAGCTTTGTGGCAGCGGATGCCGGGTTGGGCGCCTGTGCTCCAGTGGCTGTGGTGTGTTGAGCAGATTTTCGGATGTATACGCCGGTAGTGGGCTGGCGGTTCGCGACTGGTTCGGAGGAGGAACAGAGGCCTCTCTTCCTCCTCGACGGTGTTTCTCAGCCGTAGACTGCGGCCACCGCACGATCCACGAAGAAGGGAACAGGCAGATCCCCGACGCGGCTGATCAGGCCCGCACGGAGACTTTCCGCATCAGATGCTTCTGCCATCGCCGCCTCCCATCCATCCAGATATTGCCGGGTATGGGCGAATGCGCTGGCATCGTTTGCCGAGGTGGCCATCCGGTGGCCGGGCACGATGGTGGATGCGCCGATGGCCTCAAGCTGATCCAGGCTCTCGCGCCACATTGCCAGGGCCTCTGGCTCTGTGTTCTCGGCGACATATGCGTGGGTATCGGCGAAGACGATATCCGATGTGATCAGGGTATCGAGGCTCTCGATGTAGACGGGCGTGATAACGGATGTATCGCCGTGAAGAGGCCCGAGTACGTCTATGCGCGCGCCTTCCAGCGTGATCGCATCCCCCTCCAGCGTTTCAGGGATCACCACGCGATCTGCGAGGCCCGGGCCCATGTTCGCCTTGAGCTGTTTGAACATCGGCGGACCGGCCTCGGCAAGGATCGGCTGCAGGCTGGCATGGGCCAGAGGGCGAGCGTCGGGAAACCGATCCATCAGGATGCCGAGGCCGAGGAAGTGATCGGGATGCAGATGGGTGATCAGGATCGTCTCAAGCGTACGGCCGCTGGCCGCGATCATATCGGCAAGGGCTGTGGCATTGCCCCTGTCGATTTGTGCATCGATCAGCACAGCGCTTCGCTCACCGAGGATGACCGTCGAATCCACAAACGTGCCGGCAATGTCTGATGTAAAGACGTCTGTTGCTGCAAGGGGCTGACTTGCGGCAGGGGTTGCCGTTGCGAGAACGGCGGCTCCGGTTGTGAGTTCAAGAAATGTGCGGCGGTCAATTCGTTTCACGATGGATGTTCCTTTTCATGATCGAAAGCGGTGTTCAGGCCCGAAGGTACCCGCGCAGGAGTGCGGGCAATGCCTGTCTGTAGGTGCGAGACGTCTCGCAGCTTTGGTTCGAGGCAATGCGGTTTCCCAACCCTTGCGCTCTGCATGTAAGGCGATTTTGATATATTGAAAGCATATCTGACCCAGACCGGATCTTCACCGTAGGCTGAGCCAAGCTTGGCCGTGGGGGACACACTTGAATTCGCTGCCACCAACTGAATGTCCGGTCTTTGGGATATTATCAGGGCTGGTTATCGGTTTGTTGGACTTGCAATGCTGGATGTATCAGCGACGTGATCTGGCGGTTTGCCGAGTGTCTGGGCGCCACATTCGGGCTTGCCAAATCCAGTGATGAACGCATGCCTTTTGGGCTGCACGCCAACAAAGGGCTATAAGCTCAATTCATCACAACGGCATGAAGCACTACTCAGGAGACTATCGCGGCAGGGCTCCGTTCAGAAACAGATCTACAGCTTTGCGCACATGACCATCGATTTGTTCTGCTGTGATATCGTAATCGCTGGTCATGATGGCGCGCAATTCCATTCCGCCTTTGAGCATTTCAGTCAGTACACGCGCGGCAACCGCGACGTCAGCCAATGCAAGACGATCAGCGGCGACCATCGCGGTGAAATACGCCTCCAGCCGACTGTAAAGGACGGCTGGCCCCGCCGCGAATGCGTGGTGCCCAAGGTCTGGCTTATCGCCGGCCGCGACGATGAACTGTCGCATGGTTTGCAGGACATTCGGGCGTAGGAGTCCGCTTAGGAAATCTGTCCCCAGCTGTTCCAGCTGTTCCCTGATCGGGCGATCATCATCGATTGCACTTGGGACATGCGTGCGGGCCAGGACGGATTGCAGTTGGTCCATCATCACCGCTTCGAACAGACCGTCCTTGTTGCCAAACAGATCATAGATATTGCGGCGTGAGCCGCCGGTGCGGCCGATGATCATATCAAGTGAGGTATGTTCAAATCCGTTCTCGATAAAAAGGATCCGCGCCGCATCAAGAATTTTGCGCCGCCGCTGCTCTTGGCGGGACATCGTGCGGTCCGGCGTCTCGTCACTCATTTTCATCCCTTCCGGAAATAACTCTTGACTTGGTACTTATCAGTACCGTATTTGAACTTCAAGATGGTACTGACTAATACCAAGAAAGGTAGATGACATGATCCGCTCTGTTCAGACTCTGGCCCTGCTGGCTTTGACACTGTTGCTTTCCGCCTGCTGGGCAGAGGAAGACGTTGGCGAGAATGACCAAGGCAAAGTCATCCGCACAGTGCGCTCGGAGGTTGCTGTCATGGCCGACCCGGTGGTTACCCGCAGTTTCCCCGCCGTGCTGGAGCCGCCACAGATCACACCGCTGGCCTTCGATGTTGGCGGCAGGCTGGGTCGTGTTCAGTTGCAAATTGGTCAAGTTGTGTCGCAAGGCGACATCCTTGCGACTGTCGAAGCTGCTGATGCCGATCTGCGGCTGCGCCAAGCGGAGGCCGCGTTGAGCGAAACGGAAGCGACGCTTGCGAATGCCAACGAGGAGGCCGTGCGGCAAGACCAGCTGTTTGAGCGGAATGTTGTATCTGAAGCCGCGCGTGACCGCGCCCGAACTGCCGCAGAACAGGCCCGCGCAAGGGCCGATCAACAGCGCCGCAATCTTGATCTGGTACGCGAGACATTGGCCGACACGGAATTGCGCGCGCCCTTTGATGGGATCGTTAACAGTGTCGAAGTACAGAATTTTGGAAGTGTGGCTGCGGGCCAGCCGATCGTGACCCTCTATGAAGATACCGGCCTGCAAGCGACTGTTCTTGTCAGCTATGACGTCGCATCTCATCTTACGTTGGGCCAGCCGGTTGCATTGCGGCCCGACGATGGCCAGCTGACGCCGCTGGCTGCAACCGTCACGGAAATTGCGCGTCGCGCACCCGCAGTGTCATCATTTCCAGTCGTTGTCACATTGACCGACACGCGCCCTGATCTTCGGTCCGGCATGGCGGTTGAAGTTTTGATTGATCAGTCCTTGCCAGAGAATTTGCGCGGCGTGGGAATCCCTGTCAGCGCGCTTGCGACACAACGGCCCGCTGATCTGTCGAACGCAGGTGCGCGCCGCGCCGCTATCTTTGTTGTGGAGCCTGATGGGGGCGGTGGCTATGCCGTGGCACTGCGCGACGTGACATTAAGCGCGGTCGTCGAGGATCGACTTGTCGTGCGCAGCGGCCTGGACGCAGGTGAACGGGTGGTGACTGCGGGTGTTCCCTTCCTCGACGTCGGACAGCCTGTTCGGCTGGAGGCCGACGCTGAAACAAAAATGCGGACAGTGGTGGGGGCAAGCCAATGATGTCGCTTACCGGACTTGGGCTGCAGCGCAGCCGTTTCACCGTTCTTGTCATGATTTTGGCAATTGCAGTTGGATTGACCTCCTACCTCAGCTTTCCAAAACGTGAAGATCCAGCAATCACCGTGCGAACGGCCATTGTGCTGGCGGCAAATCCGGGCCTTGAACTGATCCAGTTGGAAGCGCTGGTGGCGCAGCCGCTTGAAGAAGTTGCGCGCGCCGTTCCGGGGGTCGCTGAAGTGCGGACGCAATTGACCGGAGGCGCTGCGATTTTACAGGTCGACATTGCTGATGGTGTGCCAGAGCGTGATCTCAAGCGCCTTTTCGACGAGTTGCGCGACGATGTGGCCGGTATTGCTGCAACCATGCCGGATGGGACACAGGGGCCGGTTGTGAACTCTGATTTTGGTGATGTTGCAATTGCCACGGTTGCCGTGACCGGCACGGGCTTTTCGCTGCCCGAAGTTGAGGAAGCAGCAGAAGAGCTGCGCGACCGGCTTTACGGAATGGACGCCATCGCGGCGGTCACGCTTTACGGTATTCAGGATGAAATCATCGAACTGCGGCTGGATCGCGCCCGGCTTGCGTCCGTCAACGGAACCCTTGGCGCGGTGCTCGCAGCACTCGAAGGCCAGAACGTGCGCCTGCCTGCAGGATCTCTCGTCAACGGCGATGCCCGCGTGCAGCTGGAAACATCGGGCGATTTAGCCTCTGTTGACGAAATCAAAAATCTGCTCGTGGAATTGCCCGGGCTGGGTCTGATCCGTCTTGCGGACGTGGTCGATGTGCGCCGCGTGTTGGAGGAACCATCCGCCGCACCGGTCTTCCAGAATGGTGCCCCTGCAATCGTGGTCGCATTCGAAATGGAGGATGGTCAGGATATCACTGCGCTTGGCCCTGAACTGCGCAGCCTTGTTGACAGGTTCGTTGATGACCAGCCCATTGGGATCGAAGCGGAGTTCAGCACGTTCCAACCCGAAATCGTTGCGGCCAGCGTGAATGGTGCCTTGATCAACATGGCCCAGACCTTTGCCGTGGTCCTTGGCATGATGCTGCTTTTTCTCGGCTGGCGCGAGGCGCTTGTGATCGCTTCAATCGTGCCCTTTGCTGTCAGTTTTGCCTTCGCATTTATGGGGCCATTCGGGGTTGAATTGCAGCAGGTTTCCATTGCCGCGATCATTATCAGCCTTGGTCTGCTGGTCGATAATGGCCTTGTTATCGTTGAAGACATGGAACGGCGCATCCGGGCAGGGGAGGCACGCACCGATGCGGCCCTGGCTGCAGGTCGCCAGTACACAATGCCGCTTTTGATTGCGTCTATCACGACGGTTTCCGCCTTTTTGCCGCTGTTTCTGCTGGACGGCACCGAAGGGCAATATGGCTACTCCCTTGGTGTCGTCGTCATGTTGATACTGGCGGGCAGTTTTTTGTCGGCGCTCTATCTTCTGCCGCGGCTTGCGGTTTGGGTGATCCCGGAGCCTTCCGCGAACGAAAAAAAACCAGGCGTCCTGGATAGGCTGGCTGATGGATATGGCTGGCTCGTGCGTCGCGTCGTGCGTGCGCCGCTGATCACGGTGGGACTGGTTGCTTCAATCGTTGTTGGATGTGCATCATTGATGCCACGCGTGGCCAATCAGCTTTTCCCGCTGTCCGAGCGCGCGCAGGTGCTCGCCTATATCGATCTGCCGCGGGGCACCGATATAGCCGTCACCGAAGACGTTTCCTTGCGCTTGTCAGATTGGCTGACTGCGCAGAAGGACGTGACCGGCACAACGACCTATGTAGGCTCCGGCGGCCCGCGCTTCGTCCTTTCGCTTGATCCCGCCGACACCGATCCGGCAGCCGCGTTCATGATCGTGAACACAACCGATTTTCAGGCTTCAACCGAAGTGATTACCCGAGCGCGGACGCATGTCGAAGATGCGTTTCCCGAAGCAAAGGTCCGCTTCAAGCGGTTGGCGATGGGGGGGCGCGAACCGGGTGTGGATGTCCAGATCAGCGGGCCCGATGCAGACGTTCTGATGGCTGCGGCGCTTGAGGTCCGCGCTGCCTTTGCTACGGCCCCGGGTATCATCCAGAACCGCCATGACTGGGGTGCGCGACAATTGGAAGGGCGGATCGAAGTCGCCCAGGACAGGCTGAGAGAATATGGTCTGTCGTCGCGGGATGTGTCCCAGGCCCTCGAGGGTTTCTTCGACGGCCAGCGGATCAGCACCTACCGCGAAGGTGACGCGTTGATCCCGATCGTCTTGCGCGGCGCACCGGATGATCGGCTTTCATACCAGGCGCTGGCCAATGCCGCGATCGAGGCGGAGGGACAGGTCCTTTCGCTTGATCAGATCGCGACGCTTGTGCCCGAACTTGAGTTCTCCACCATCCGCCGGGTTGATCAACGGCGCATGATCACGGTCGCCGCGATCTCTGAGGACATCACAGCCTTTGCACTGCTTGACCTCGTACAACCCACCTTGGACGCGCTTGCGTCAGAGCTTGGCCCTGCCTACACGATCAACGTTGCCGGTGAAGTGGAAAACTCTGCAGAAGTGCGGGAGAAACTTGGCGGCGGTTTCCCGGCTGCGCTGACCGTAATGTTGCTTGCCCTTATGGTGCAGTTCAACAGCTTTCGCCGGGTTGGCATCACGCTGCTGTCGGTGCCCCTTGTCATTGCGGGTGTACCGCTGGCGCTTCTTGGCTTCGGCCAACCGCTCAGCTTTTTCGGAACTCTTGGTCTTATCGCGCTCAGCGGGATCATTATCAACAACGCTATCGTGCTGATCGACCAGATCGATATTGAGCGAGAGACGATGAGCCGTGACGACGCCATCGTCGAGGCCGCGCGCAAGCGGTTTCGGCCCATCATTCTGACATCGCTGACCACCGTCATCGGCCTTGCCCCAATGGCCATCGCCGGCGGCGCGCTTTGGGAGCCGATGGCGACCCTGATGATGGGCGGGCTTGGCATCGCCTCTGTGTTGGCGCTGTTCTGGGTCCCGGCTCTTTATCGGCTGTTCTTTGCGCAGAGTGTGCAGGCAGAACCGATCACAATTGTGGAAAATCAACCTGACGACCAACCAGAGGGAAGAACATCACATGCGTGAAGTCACCACAGCGTCCGTTGGCACGTTGTCAGGGTGGCGGCGGTTTGGTCAATCCGATGCACAGTCGTTACGCGCGACCCGCGAAGGTCGAGTAACTCGCGCAAACGGATTTAGGCACGGTGCTGGACAACCGGCAACGCGCTGATCTGCCGCGATCCAGATTTCCGCGTGGCGGGCGTGATGCAAACCCCGCGCCAGTGTCGCGCTGCACGAGCAAGCAAGATCCTACAAAAACCGAGCGTTCCGGTTCAATTAAGCCCCACACGGTCGCGGTATCTCTCATGTCATCGGGCAAGACGCCCAGAACACTGACACCGGAGATCCCAAAATGAAAAACCTCGTACTCGCAACCGCAACGATCATCGCTGGCTCGATAAGTGCAGCCTTTGCCGACACTGCAACCTTGGGCGGGACCGCCCTGACACAAGACACATTGCTGGATCAGGCTGAAATGATCCGCATCGCAGATGCCATCGACGCAGGTGTTGATGCCAAGGACTGGGCGCAGACCCGCAGCTATTTCACCGATGAGATCACTGTCGGTTTCACATCCCTTGTTGGGGGTGAACCTGCAACGATCCCCGCGGATGGGCTGATTGCTGGCTGGTCCGGCAACCTGACGGCGGAAAAGACTTCTTTCCACCTGCGGGGCAACCACCGCGTCACGTTCTACTCTGCCGATAGCGCGACGATGCTGTCGCACGGCTATGCCTGGAATCGGATGGAGAGCGGGACTCTGCCTGAAAACGGCGGCGAAGCACTCTGGGAAGTCTGGGGCACATACGAACACGGCTTCGCGCGGACTGACAGTGGCTGGAAGGTCAACGCGATGACGTTCACCGCCACCGCCGAACGCGGCAATCCGTTCGTGCGCAATACGCCCGGCTCCTGAGCAGGCTCCTCACCACACCCAAACCTATCAAATCAACCGAGCGCAGAATTGAAGGCTTCCAAATGAAAGCCTTCTCTCTTGCCACCACAGCCTTCCCGGCGGTTTCGACCTTCGCCTTCGCGCAGGTCGAAACCCGCATTTAGCCTTCAAAAGAAGGGCCCCGTTGTCCGAGGCGCTCTGTTTCCCGAGTGGAGGCACTAACAGTGCCGGAAGGCCTTTGTGACAGTTTTGGGCTGTTTGGCTGACGCCTGCTTTGAGTGCTACCGGGGGAGGGACGTGGCGAAAATTGCAGGGTAGAGCGGCCGTTGGAGGGCGGCGGGTGTTTGCCGCTTTCCGGCCCTTCAGACTTTCAGATCGTGGCCGGGCTTGATTTCTGGCAAGCCCACTCTCTAAGCTTCCGCTTCTTTTTGCTCGCAACAACCCCTGTGAGGTTTCCAATGTATGCTCGACTTCTTCTCTGCGGGGCCCTGGCCCTTGCTGCCTGTACGGATGGCCCGATCGCACAACCGATCACTTCGGAAAGCACGTTCCGGAGCGAGATCGTGAATAAGACGCTTTCCAACGGTGCGGTGACATTGCAGGTGCTGAACAATGGAGCGCTGGCCGGAATCGGGCGGACGGGCCCTGTGATCGGCACGTGGCAGTGGCGGGACGGGCGCTTTTGCCGGAACATCCTTTCCGGCGGCAATGTGGGCAATGGCTGCCAGAACGTGCTGCGCACGGGGAGTGCCGTGACCTTTCTTGAGGCGAGCGGCGGTGTCGGCTCTCAAACGTATTTTCTGGCGAACTGACGTTTTCCACATTTGACCTTTTGGTCAAAACGCGTAGCGTTTCGGCATCTGATGAGGAGAGATGAGATGTCGGATCGCAGAGACGTGGCGCCCAATGATTTGCGGGCATTCTGGATGCCTTTCACGGCCAACCGGCAGTTCAAGGCGGCGCCGCGGATGTTTGTGGCCGCCGAGGGCGTGCACTACACCACCGCCGAGGGGCGGAAGGTGTTGGACGGGACGGCCGGGCTCTGGTGCTGCAATGCGGGGCACAAGCGGCCGAAGATCGTGGAGGCGATCCAGCGGCAGGCGGAAGAGCTGGATTACGCGCCCGCCTTCCAGATGGGGCATCCCAAGGCGTTTGAGCTGGCGAACCGGCTTGTGGATATCGCGCCTGAGGGCATGGATCATGTGTTTTACACGAACTCCGGCTCGGAAAGCGTTGAAACAGCTCTGAAAATTGCGATTGCCTATCACCGGGCCCGCGGCGATGCAGGCCGCACGCGGCTGATCGGGCGGGAGCGTGGGTATCACGGTGTGAATTTCGGCGGGATCTCGGTGGGCGGGATTGTGGCGAACCGCAAGCATTTCGGCAGCCTGCTGAATGGGGTGGACCACATGCCCCATACGCATCTGAAGGAGAACGCCCATTCGCGCGGGCAGCCCGAGCATGGTGCGCATCTGGCGGATGAGTTGGAGCGGATTGTCGCGCTGCACGACCCAAGTACGATTGCAGCTGTGATTGTGGAGCCGATGGCAGGCTCCACCGGTGTGCTGATCCCGCCCAAAGGGTATCTGGAGAAGCTGCGGGCGATTACGGCCAAGCATGGGATTTTGCTGATCTTTGATGAGGTGATCACCGGATTCGGGCGTGTGGGGGCGGCGTTCGGCGCGCAGCGCTATGGTGTGACGCCGGATTTGATTACCTGCGCCAAGGGGCTGACCAATGGGGTGATCCCGATGGGGGCCGTTCTGGCAACCGGGGAGATCCATGATGCGTTCATGCAAGGGCCGGAGAACATGATCGAGCTGTTCCACGGCTATACGTATTCGGGCAATCCGATGGCCTGTGCCGCCGGGCTGGCAACGCTGGAGACGTATAGGGAAGAGGGGCTTTTTGACCGGGCGCGGGATATGGCGGGCTATTGGGAGGACGCGCTGCATTCGCTGAAGGGCAGCCCCCATGTGATCGACATCCGCAATGACGGGATGATCGGGGCGGTTGAGTTGGAGCCGATTCCCGGGCAGCCTACGAAGCGGGCGTTTCAGGCGTTCCTTGATGCCTATGAGGCGGGGATCTTGATCCGGACGACGGGGGATATCATCGCACTTTCACCGCCTTTGATTTTCGAAGAACGCCATATTGACGAGCTGATCGGGACGCTTGGAGATGTCTTGCGAATGTTGGAGTGAACCATGGCGATTAAGATCGTGTTTGCAGCGGGCATTGTGTTCGTATGGGCTTACGGGATGGCTTATGCGAGCTACCGCGGAGAGAATTGCCGGTATGACGCCGGGGAGGGGCAAAACCGGCTGACTCTTGCGCCAGATGACCCGCTTTATTACGTCTTTTTGCCCGCTGGTATCGTGGACCGGATGCTGACCGGTATGCGGTATGAGAAGGTACGCAAGCCCGCGCTGACGGTTTGAAGCGTTTCCGGGAATATCGGAAGCGCCGGAACTCTGCCGCGCTTTCAGGATTTTGGATAGGGCCTCTCTGTTGAATGGTGGGTTAACACCCACCCTACGGGCTGCCTCTGGCATTGTGTTAACGGGAGAGTGTTGATGAGACCGGATTGTGTTGCCACGGAAATGATTGATGATGGCCGCGTTCGTGTGACGCGGTTTGATTTCGCGCCCGGTGCCGAGACGGGCTGGCATGTGCATGGAATGGATTATGTGATCACCGCCCTCACCGATTGCCACATGTTGCTGGAAGAGCCGGGAGGGGAAAGCCGCCAGGTTCTGGTGCCTGCCGGGACATCTTACCGTCGGGAGGCGGGTGTGGAGCATAACGTGATCAATGACGGAGATGCGCTGATGAGCTTTGTCGAGGTGGAGCTCAAATGAGGCGGGCAGATCGGTGGTTTCGCGGCTTGATCTGACCCTGCCTGCCTAAATGGTAGGCAGTTTATGAGCCTTACCTGCCTTTTGCGCGGGCTTTTAGAGGGCGGTGCCTTGCGCCGCTGATACGATGCCGCTACCCCGCCACCGGGCATTAAGACCCGGGATTTAGGGACGGATTTTACCATGAATGGTGCGGATACAGCTTGGATCATTGTCGCGACGGCATTGGTTCTTTTCATGACATTGCCGGGTTTGGCGCTTTTCTATGGCGGGCTTGTGCGGGCGCGGAATGTGCTTTCCGTCTTTATGCAATGTATTTCAATTGCTTGTCTGATGTCCGTTCTGTGGCTGGTGGCCGGATATTCGATTGCTTTTGGTGACGGTGGGGCGGCCAATGCGTATTGGGGTGGCCTTGGCAAGATGTTCCTGGCCGGTGTGGATGCGGACACGCTTTTCGGCACAATCCCGGAGGCGCTGTTCTTCGGCTTCCAGATGACCTTTGCGATCATCACGCCTGCGTTGATCGTAGGCGCCTATGTGGAACGGATCGGCTTTGGCTTTGTGATGCTGTTCTCCGCGCTCTGGATGCTGCTTTGTTATGCGCCGGTGGCCCACTGGGTGTGGGGTGGCGGCATGCTGGCGGATGGCGGCATCTTTGGTGAGACGGGCGTGCGGGATTTCGCCGGTGGCATCGTGGTGCATGAGACGGCGGGGCTGGCGGCGCTGGTGATCGCCTTCATGCTCGGCGCGCGGAAGGAAAAGGCGCGACCGCCGCACAACCCCGGCTATGTGATGCTGGGTGCTTCCATGCTCTGGGTTGGCTGGTTCGGGTTCAATGGCGGCTCTCAACTCGCGGCCGATGGCGGGGCGGCGATGGCGCTGGTGGTGACGCATATCTCTGCCGCAACCGCCTCGCTGACATGGGCGATGTGGGAGAAGTTTCGCCACGGCAAATCCTCCATGGTGGGGTTGGTGACGGGGACGATTGCGGGGCTTGCCTCCATCACGCCCGCCTCCGGCTTTGTCGGGCCGGTTGAGGCGCTGATCATCGGGGCTGTGGCGGGTGTGCTGTGCCAGGAGGCCTGCAGCCTGATCAAGGGGGCGCTGGGGATCGACGATACGCTTGATGTGTTTGCGGTGCACGGTGTGGGCGGCATTTTCGGGACGATCATGATCGCCGTTTTCGGGGCAGGGGCCTTTGTGGCGCAGCTTGGATCGCTGGCGATTGTGGGTGTCTTCACGGTGGTGATGACGTTTGTGCTGGTGAAGGTTGCGGGCGCGGTGATGCCGCTGAGGGTGAGCGAGGATGACGAGACGATGGGGCTGGATATCTCCGCGCATGGTGAGCGGGCTTACGACCATTCCTCTTGATCGGGGACGGGGGCCGAGGGGTTTCTCGGCCCCGCTACATCAGCAACCCGCCGGGAGACTGGGCCGTGAACACGCGGATATAATCGCCCGGTGAAGAGCCTGCCCAGTAGACCCAGAGGCGGTTCGGATCATCCTCGTCTATCCAGACATGATCGCCTTCTTCGAGGCCGCGCAATTCCATGCTGATATAGGTGACGGATGTGTTGGCGAGGAAATCGGTGGCGAACATCGTATCCTGAAAGGCGGCGACGCCGAGGATGGGGGCATCAAAATAGACATAGCCGTGCTGGATGCCTGCGAGACTGTCGAAAAAGACGTAGTGACTGGCGACCACCGTGCCTTGCTGGATGAAGCCGGCCTCGCCGCCGATATCGACGCGGATCGGCTCTGAAAGGGTGATGTTCTGATCCTCATCGAAGGCGTAGAGGTTATCGTCGTCGAAGGTATCGTTGCCGACAGCGAACGGTGTCTCCGTCTCGATCTTGACGAACTGGCCGTTGCCGTTCTGGCGCAGGATCTCACCATCTATCACAAAGGCGCTGGCCGGAGCGGCGAGGGGGACCATCAGGGCGGCAAGCGCGATGTGTCGGATCATTCTGATCTTGCTTTCTGATCTGCGGCGACTTTGTCCGGGCTATCTCCTTCTCTCTGGCCATGCCAGCACATGGGCCGTGCCTTCACAGGAACGTGTGATCGGGGCGCAAGCGGGGCTTTGCCTATCGCCGCGGGTCAGATGAATTAACTATTTTCACGGTTTCGTGATCAAGCTACACTGGCCGTATTTTCGATTTGCCTGCTTTGCTGTGATCCCCCCTTTCAAAACATCAGGTATCCCCATGAAATCCATATCATTTCTCTCACTCGGCTTTGCCATCTACTGGGCTGCATTCTGGCTGCTGAACGGGCTCGACAAGTTCTTTTGCGGCAAGAGCCTCTTCGGGTTTGTCTGGTACGGGAAGGACCGGACAGCGCAGTTTGGCGGATATTTCGAGCGGTTGAACCTTCCTGAGGGCGGCATACAGGGGCTGCTCTACTTCGCAGGCGTGGTGGAAATTGCGGTGGCGGTGCCGTTCCTGCTTGTTGTGGTGCGCATGGCGCGGGGCGGGTTTCGGATATGCGCCGAGACGCTGTGGGCGATGCATTTTGCGCTCTTTCTCTCCTTCCTCGTGTTCATCGGCTTCGTGATCTTTGACATCATTGTGGGAGACCGCGCCGAGTTGTTGGAGCACAGCACCTATCTTATCGTGATCGCGGCGACATTTCTGGTAACGTATCTCGAACTCTTCTTTCAGCAGACCCGGTTTCACGCATCCGCATAAAGGCCCTTGACCGGCCCATTCCCCCCGGTAGCCTCTCTCCAGCACATGTGAGGAGAGTGATATGGCAGCCCCGGGTGAAAATCTTCGGATCAATGGTGAGCGATTGTGGGACAGCCTGATGGAGATGGCCAAGATCGGGCCGGGTGTGGCAGGGGGGAACAACCGCCAGACGCTGACCGATGAAGATGGCGAGGGGCGCGCGCTTTTCCAGAAATGGTGCGTGGAAGCGGGCTGCGAGATGGGGCTGGACCAGATGGGCAACATGTTTGCCCGGCGGGAGGGGACGGACCCGGAGGCGCTGCCGGTTTACGTGGGCAGCCATCTCGATACGCAGCCGACGGGTGGCAACTATGACGGGGTCTTGGGTGTGCTTGGCGGGTTGGAGATACTGCGCACGCTGAACGATCTCGGGATCAAGACGAAGCATCCGATCGTGGTGACGAATTTCACCAATGAGGAGGGGACACGGTACGCGCCCGCAATGCTTTCCTCCGGTGTGTTTGCGGGCATTCATACACAGGATTGGGCTTACGCGCGCGAGGATGCGGAGGGCAAGGCCTTTGGCGATGAGCTGACACGGATTGGCTGGAAGGGTGACGAGGAAGTGGGCGCGCGCAAGATGCATGCCTTCTTTGAGCTGCATATCGAGCAGGGGCCCATTCTGGAGGCCGAGGGCAAGGATATCGGCGTGGTCACGCATGGGCAGGGGCTTTCCTGGACGCAAGTGACGATTACGGGGAAAGACAGCCACACAGGCTCCACCCCGATGCCGATGCGCAAGAATGCGGGGCTGGGAATGGCTCGGGTGCTGGAGCTGGTGGATGAGATTGCGTGGAGCCACAAGCCCCATGCGGTTGGCGCGGCTGGTCATATCGATGTGTATCCGAACTCGCGCAACGTGATCCCAGGGAAGGTGGTGTTCACGGTGGATCTCCGCTCGCCCGATCTGGCGGTGATCGAGGATATGGAGCAGCGGCTGCGCGATGGCGCGTGCTCGATCTGCGACCCTATGGGGCTGAGTGTGGAATTTGAGAAGGTGGGCGGGTTTGACCCTGTCACGTTTGACGCTGGCTGCGTGGGGGCTGTGCGTTCCGCCGCCGAGCGGCTGGGATACAGCCACCGCGATCTGATCTCGGGCGCGGGGCATGATGCCTGCTGGATCAACCGCGTGGCGCCAACGGCGATGGTGATGTGCCCTTGCGTGGACGGGCTGAGCCACAATGAGGCCGAGGAGATCAGCCCCGAATGGGCGCGGGCGGGCACGGATGTGCTGTTTCATGCCGTGGTGGAAACGGCGGAGATCGTGGGGTGAGGCTTCGGGGAAAGCGAAGATGTGCCCCGATTGGTGCGGTAAAGCCTGAATGGGGTGCCCGCTGATCCGGGCTTCGCCGAGCCGTCTACGGCGACATACAGGAGAATGGCGGGGCCGTGCTTCTTTCCTACAATCGGTGTGAGCCGAGCGCCTTGCTCGCCCTAAAAGTGCATTCGTATTCAATCTAATCCAATTGATTGCACCGAACTGTCACCTTTGCGACTGAATCGGGCGGCGTTTTGGGGTACAAAGTGGCAAGTGTTCGCCTGATTTAGTAAAGAGTGTGCCGGGGTCTGCGAGCCCCGGCGTTTTCATTTGTGGCTGTAGCTTTGCGGTGCAGCAAGCCAAAACGCGCATGCTGACAGCGATTATCAAACATTCGAAGAGATCTCGAATTACACAGTGCGGAAACGTGCGTGTCTTGTGCCGCGATCTGTGCATCTGCGCTGGCCTCGCTCTGGCGGGAAGCTGTAGCTTTGCCGCAAACCTTCTGCCATGCTGGCCCGTGTGCAGAGCACGTTTGGGCCTGATGGGGGCCGGACCAATAAGGAGAAAAACGATGCGTAAATATCTTGGGGCCATTCTTGGCGCAGTATCTGTGGCGGTGATGGCGTTGGGGAGCGCAGCCGATGCGCAGCAGCCACCACATCTGAAAAACGAGTGGGCACAGGGCTTTTATGACTCGGATGGCAATGTGACAACGGAATTCGGTGCGGCCGAGACAGTGGCGTTCGTGCGCGGGCCCAAGGATTTCCGACTGGAAGTGGGCTGCCGGGTACAGGGATCGGGCCTTTTCTACCGCCTCGGCCGGAGGGATGAGGAAAAGCTGGATTTCGCGGGCGAAACCCTAACGCCGACAGTGACAGTGCGCGATGCTGGCAAGGTCCGCTTTGAGAAAGAACTGATCGAGGTGAATTTCCGCCCGAAGGGGTATTATCAGGGCCCCGTGATCCCGCTGCTGCAATCTGCGCTGAAGGGTGGAGACCGGATCGTTTTCAAGGATGAGGCCAGCGATGTGTTCATGACCTTCTCGCTGATCGGCTCCAACCGGACGATTACATCACTCGCTTGTAACTGACCCCGAGTGGAGAGGCTTGGGGCCGCCGGTGCATCGGTGGCCCCGAAGGCCTGATCTCTGGCAGGCGCAAAATTTGACCAGAGAGTCAAAAATTCAGTTGAATTCCGGGCTTTGACAGCGTTTCATCTTATCACGAAATCGGGAGGTAGGGCATGGGCACGGCTATCAAGGGCGGTACGATTGTAACGGCGGATCTGACTTATGAGGCGGATGTGCTGGTGGAAGGCGGCAAGATCGTGGAGATCGGGGCCGGGCTTTCGGGCGATACGGTTCTGGATGCGAGCGGCTGCTATGTGATGCCCGGCGGGATTGACCCGCACACGCATCTTGAGATGCCCTTCATGGGCACATATTCCTCTGACGATTTTGAAAGCGGGACGCGTGCTGCGCTTTCGGGCGGGACGACGATGGTGGTGGATTTCGTGCTGCCGGGGCCGGACCAGTCTCTCCTTCAGGCAATGGATATGTGGCACAACAAATCGGGCCGCGCGTCCTGTGATTATTCCTACCACATGGCGATCACGTGGTGGGGGGAGCAGGTTTTCGAGGATATGAAAACCGTGGTGCAGGAAAAGGGCATCAACACGTTCAAGCATTTCATGGCCTACAAGGGCGCATTGATGGTGAACGATGACGAGATGTACGCCTCGTTCCAGCGCTGTGCGGAGCTGGGCGCCCTGCCGCTGGTGCATGCGGAGAATGGCGATGTGGTGGCGGAATTGCAGGCGCGGCTGCTGGCCGAGGGCAATAACGGGCCGGAGGCGCATGCCTATTCGCGGCCGCCTCAGGTAGAGGGAGAGGCCACCAATCGCGCGATCATGATCGCGGATATGGCGGGTGTGCCGCTTTATGTGGTCCACACGTCCTGCGAGGAGAGCCATGAGGCGATCCGGCGCGCGCGACAGGCGGGCAAGCGGGTATATGGTGAGCCTCTGATCCAGCATCTGACGCTGGACGAGGCGGAATATGCGCATCCTGACTGGGACCATGCCGCCCGGCGGGTGATGAGCCCGCCTTTCCGGAACCAGAAGCATCAGGATAGCCTTTGGGCAGGGCTTGCCAGCGGCTCGCTTCAGGTGGTGGCGACGGATCATTGTGCCTTTACCACGGAGCAGAAGCGCTTCGGTGTGGGCGATTTTACGCAGATACCCAACGGTACCGGCGGGCTGGAAGACCGGATGCCGATGCTCTGGACATATGGTGTGAATACCGGGCGGCTGACGATGAACGAGTTCGTGGCCGTGACATCAACAAACATCGCCAAGATATTGAATTGTTATCCGAAAAAGGGCGCAGTTCTTGTGGGAGCGGATGCGGATCTCGTGGTCTGGGATCCGGAGGCGAGTAAGACGATAACGGCCTCTGCGCAGCAATCGGCGATTGATTACAACGTGTTTGAAGGCAAGCAAGTGAAAGGCCTGCCGCGCTACACGCTGACACGCGGATACGTTGCCGTGGAAGACGGGGGCGTGAAGGCCAAGGAGGGCCACGGAGAGTTTGTGAGCCGCCCGCCGTTTCAGGCTGTGAACAAGGCGCTCAGCACTTGGAAAGAAGTGACAGCACCGCGCAAGGTGGAGCGGACGGGGATACCGGCGAGCGGGGTTTGAGCATTGCTTTTGCTGCACTGCTTCATACGCTCGCTTACGTGGGCACAATGCTGATCTCGGTATTTCTTCCACTCGCTTTGGCCGACCTGATTGGGGATGCCGGCCAACTGGGGTTTGCGGCTGTAGTTTCGAGTGTCGCGGTCTTTGTCTTGGGCTTGCAGATTGCGATTGTGCCCGCTGTGTTGGCTTTGGCCGTGATCACCTGGTTCTTGCCGATGCGAACTGAAGCGAAAATCCATCTGATTGGCGTCTTATGTCCTGTGGCTGTGTGCTTGGGTTTGCTCTTTTTTGGCGCTTCGGCAGATATCACGCCGGGTACGGCTTTGGTGTTTCTGGTTCCAACCTGCATTTGGGGGCTTGGCTCGTCGTTCTGCTACGGATCGCTCGCCCGGCGCCTCGGACTTTTGGAACCCACGGAGGTTTCGGAATGAAACAGGAGTGCGGTTCGGTGACTTGTGAGAGTATCCATGATGTGGGGGTGCGTAGTTGGAACTGCTGATTGGCTTTGGAGCAGGTTTGCTGCTGGTGCTATTTCTGGTGTTTCGCGGGCGGAAGGCACGAAGAGAGTGAGAAGGGACTGAATGGGCGATTTTCTGGGGCTGCCGATCTATGTTTATATACTTGGTTTCATTGGCGTGATCGTCTTGATCAAGCTTGCCAACCGCCCAGTACGCCGGGTGGGTGAGGGACGCGTGGCGGCCGGGAAGGTGGACCATTCTGATGCTTCGGCTGAGGGGGAGGGGGCCTTTGGGCGCCTTGATACATTTTCGGCGAACGACCGTGCGGCACTGGATGCGGCTTTGCAGGGAGGTTCTACGATCGAGGCGATCAAGATCTACCGGCAAGCCACAGGTGTTGGGCTGAAGGAGGCGAAAGATGCTGTTGCTGCAATCCGGGCCAGCGGTTTGGGTGCTTCGGCTGTGCCATTGTCTGGCCCTGTGCCGATGCGGGACGGTGTGCCGGATATCCTGGAGATGATCGATGATGATGTCCGCGACCAGATGCATTACGAGTTGAGCCAGGGCAACAAGATCGAGGCGATCAAGATGGTGCGACATGCAACCGGGCTGGGGCTGAAGGAGGCCAAGGACGGTGTTGAGGCGATGGAAGCGCGGGGTGATGGGTGAGTAGCGTGGCGGTTGAGGAGAGTACGGCACCGGTGATCTCGGCCTCCGGGCTATCGCTGACATTTGAGACGCGGGATGGGCCGGTGCATGCCCTGAAGGATGTATCGCTGGATATCGCGCCGGGCGAGTTTGTGAGCTTCATCGGGCCGTCGGGCTGCGGGAAGACGACATTTCTGCGGGTGGTGGCGGATCTGGAGCAGCCGACGGGCGGCACCGTGAGCGTGAACGGAATGAGCCCGGAAGAGGCGCGGCGGGCGCGGGCTTACGGATATGTGTTTCAGGCCGCCGGTTTGTATCCCTGGCGGACGATTGGCGGGAATGTCGGGCTGCCATTGGAGATCATGGGGTATTCAAAAGCGGAACGGGCTGAGCGGGTTGCGCGGGTTTTGGAGTTGGTGGAGCTATCGGGGTTTGCGGGCAAATTTCCGTGGCAGCTTTCGGGCGGCATGCAGCAGCGGGCGAGCATTGCCCGGGCCTTGGCCTTTGATGCGGACATCCTGCTGATGGATGAGCCGTTCGGGGCATTGGACGAGATTGTGCGGGACCGGCTGAACGAGGAGTTGCTCGCACTGTGGGCCCGCACGGGCAAGACGACCCTTTTTGTGACGCATTCCATCCCGGAGGCCGTGTATCTTTCAACCAAGATCGTGGTGATGAGCCCGCGGCCGGGGCGGGTGACGGATGTGATCGAGAGCCCTTTGCCGAAGGAGCGGCCCCTGGATATTCGCGACACATCTGAGTTCATTGCCGTGGCGCACCGGGTGCGCGAGGGGCTGAGGGCAGGGCATGAGTAGGGCGTTTTGGTGTTGCGCAGGCGCTCCCGCGGGCGAGGCCCGCAGGCTGGCTGCGCCCGCCTCTGAAATGCAGAATTTCAGGGGAGCGCGGTGGCGCTCTGCCGGTGGCGTGTGATGCGGGGGCTGGCGTCGCTGGGGCCTGTTTCTGTTGTGGTGCTTGTGCTTTTTGGCTTCTGGTATCTTGCGGCCGTCTGGCTGAACGCGGATTGGGCGCGGGACAAGGCGGCGCGTGCGGATGTGGAGCTGAGTTTTTCGGAGCTGGTGGCGGATACGCTTTCGCAGGACAAGCCGAAGCTGCCGGCCCCGCATCAGGTGGCCGTTGAGATCTGGGAGACGACGGCGGAGAAGAAGGTGACGTCCAAGCGCAGCCTTGTCTATCATGGATGGATAACGCTTTCGGCGACCCTGCTCGGTTTCGGGATGGGGACGGTGCTGGGGATCCTGCTGGCGATAGGCATCGTGCACAACCGGGCCATGAACAATTCGGTGATGCCTTGGCTGATCACGAGCCAGACCATCCCGATCCTCGCGATTGCGCCGATGATCATCGTGGTTCTGAACTCTGTGGGGCTTTCCGGCCTGCTGCCGAAGGCCTTGATTTCGACCTATCTGAGCTTCTTCCCCGTGGCTGTGGGCATGGTGAAGGGCCTGCGCAGCCCCGATGCGATGCAGCTTGACCAGATGCGGACATGGAGTGCGAGTGCGGCGCAGACCTTCTGGAAGCTGCGCTGGCCGTCTTCCATGCCCTATCTGTTTACATCCCTGAAGATCGGCGTGGCGGCTTCTCTGGTGGGGGCAATTGTGGGTGAGCTGCCGACAGGTGCTGTGGCGGGGCTTGGCGCGCGGCTTTTGGCGGGCAGCTATTACGGGCAGACGGTTCAGATCTGGTCGGCGCTGATTTCGGCGGCTGTGCTGGCGGCCTGTCTGGTGGGGATTGTGGGGGTTGTGCAGCGGGTGACGTTGCGACGGATGGGGATGGCGTGACGTTCTTTCGTGATCCAAATGAGCCGCTTGCGCGGCAAGTTCTTTCTGGCGCTTGCGGTGGGCGCGAGCCCTTTTGGGCCGGGCGTGGCGGTCTTCGTGATTTTTGGGGATCTGCCGAGAGGCGGTTCAGGGGCTGGTCCGCTCTGAACGCGCCTGCGCGAACTCGGAGATGCAAGTCAGGCCTGCGCCCCCCCCAGGCCCCCGTGCCGGGACGCGCTTCGCCCGGGTTGACCCAGGCCCTGCTCGCGGTGCCTTGCGCATGATGTTGGTCGCGACGGCGTTTCTGGTTTGGGGGCTGGGCTGGGTGTTGAACATCTGGCTGGCGCGGTTTGGCGGGCGGTGGGTGTCGCTTGTCTCGGCGCTGGTGTTCGGGGTGACGCTGCTTCTGGTGTGGGAGCTTGTTGTGAGGGGCCTCGGAGTTTCTGCCGTGATCCTGCCGCCGCCTTCTGCGATTGCGGTGCGGCTGGCGGACCCGGCGGCGCAGGCGATCCTTTGGGGGGATTTTGTGCAGACCTTTGTGAAGGGCGCGCTGAGCGGCTACGTGCTGGGCTGCGGGGCCGGGTTCCTTGTGGCGATTGCGACGGATCGTTCGCCGTTCCTGCAGGCGGGGCTTTTGCCGGTGGGGAATTTTGTGGCCGCGCTGCCGATTATCGGGATGGCGCCCATTCTGGTGATGTGGTTCGGGTTTGACTGGGAATCGAAAGCTGCCATCGTTGTGGTGATGGTGTTTTTCCCGATGCTGGTGAACACGGTGCAGGGGCTGACCGAGGCCTCCTCGATGCAGCGCGACCTGATGCGGACCTATGCGGCGAGCTACTGGCAGACGCTTTTGAAGCTGCGGCTTCCCGCAGCGGCACCCTTCATCTTCAACGGGTTGAAGATCGCGACGACGCTTGCGCTGATCGGGGCCATTGTTGCAGAATTTTTCGGATCGCCCACGAAGGGCATGGGATTCCGGATCTCGACCGAAGTGGGGCGGCTTTCGCTCGACATGGTCTGGGCCGTGATTGCGGTGGCCGCGCTGAGCGGTTCCGCGTTTTATGGTGGTATCGCGCTTCTGGAGAAAGCGACCACCTTCTGGCATCCTTCCCAGCGGGAGAGGTGAGGAGCCTTTGAGTTCAACAAGGAGACGACAATGAAGAGAGTTCTGACAGGGGTTTTGGCGCTGGCGCTGAGCGCTGGTGTGGCGGAGGCGGCGGACAAGCTGACGCTGCAGCTGAAATGGGTCACACAGGCGCAGTTTGCGGGCTACTATGTGGCCAAGGACAAGGGGTTCTATACCGAGGCGGATCTGGATGTGGAGATCAAGCCGGGTGGGCCGGATATCGCACCTCCGCAGGTGATTGCGGGTGGCGGTGCCGATGTGATTATCGAGTGGATGCCGGCGGCTCTGGCCGCGCGGGAGAAAGGGCTGGCGCTTGTGAATATCGCGCAGCCTTTCAAACGCTCGGGCATGATGCTGACATGCCGGAAGGAGACTGGGATCACCAGCCCTGAGGATTTCAGAGGCAAAACGCTGGGCGTGTGGTTCTTCGGAAACGAGTTTCCGTTTCTCAGCTGGATGGCGCAGCTTAGTATACCCACAACGGGTGGTGCCGACGGTGTGGAGGTGCTGAAGCAGGGCTTCAACGTGGATCCCTTGATCCAGAAGCAGGCCGATTGCGTTTCCACCATGACGTATAACGAATATTGGCAGGTGATTGATGCGGGTTTCACGCCTGATGATCTGGTGGTGTTCAACTATACTGATCAGGGTGTGGCGACGTTGGAAGACGGTATCTACACCACGGAAGAGAACCTCGCGGATCCTGAGATGGCTGACAAGCTCGCCCGGTTTGTGGCGGCTTCGATGCAGGGCTGGGCCTATGCGCGGGAAAACCCGGATGAGGCGGCGGATATCATTCTGGAGAATGATGCCTCCGGTGCGCAGACCGAAGACCATCAGCGCCGGATGATGCGCGAGATCAACAAGCTGACGGAAGGCTCTGACGGGACGCTTGATGTGGCTGCGGCCGAGACGACCGTGGACAGCCTGCTCTCAGGAGGAGATGATCCGGTGATCACCAAGCGGCCAGAGGGCGCGTGGACGGACAAGATCACGGCGATGATGCCGTAAGAACCCTTCGGGGCGGTTTGGGCCGCCCCGGATTTTCGGGAGACGGAGGGGGCGATGAAGATCGGCGTTGTCGGGGCCGGAATGGTGGGCAGTTCGGCTGCCTATGCGCTGGCGCTTCTGGGGATCGGGCAGGATATCGTGCTGATTGATGCCAATCCCGATCTGGCGCGGGCGCAGGCGGAGGATATTGAACATGCCACGCCCTTTGCCTCCAGCGTGGATGTGCGCCACGGAGGATATGCCGATCTGGCGGATGCGGCGGTGGTGATCATTGCGGCTGGCGTGAGCCAGAAGCCGGGGGAGACCCGGCTGGCATTGCTGGAGCGCAATGCCGATGTGTTTCGCGCCGTGATCAGCGAGATCATGGCCGTGGCACCGGGAGCGATCTTGCTTGTGGCCTCCAATCCGGTGGATCTGATGACCTATGTGGCGCAGCGCATTTCGGGCCTGCCGCCGGGGCGGGTGATCGGATCCGGCACCATTCTGGATACGGCGCGTTTTCGCAGCCTTTTGGGGCGGTATCTGGATATCACACCGCAATCTGTGCACGCCTATGTGGTGGGCGAGCATGGCGACAGCGAGGTTGCCGTATGGTCCAGCGCCACGGCGGGCAGCGTGCCTGTGGCGGATTTTGCGGCGCAGCTTGGCAAGCCATTGAGTGCGGAGATGCGTGTGGAGATGGCACTGGCCGTGCGGGATGCGGCCTATACGATCATTGCAGGCAAGGGGGCTACGTATTACGGGATCGGCGGCGGGCTGGCGCGGATTGTGCGGGCCATTCTGGATGATGAGCGGGCGGTGCTGAGTGTCTCCATCGTGGCCGAAGAGATCGCGGGTGAGAAGGATATCGCCCTCTCCCTGCCGCGGATCGTGGGCGGGGCGGGCGTTCTGGCAGACCTGATGCCGCCCCTGAATGCGGATGAGGCGGCAGGGCTGGCAAAGAGCGCTGAGGTGATCGCGTGCTACGCGCGGGATCTTTCCGTCTGAAGCGCGTTTACCCTTGCGGGCGGGCGAGCCTGGCCGAAAGATCGGCCTCGAATTCCTTGAAATCCTCCGGCACGGGCAGGCCGAGCGCGCGGAATTCGGCAATCTGTTCGCGAATACGCTCTTCGATCTGATGCGCATCTTCCGGCTGGTTGACCATCTCTTCCAGAAGGAGGGAGATGCGAGCTTTGAGGGTTTCGAAACTCATGGGATAACCTTTGTTTTTCTCGGGTTAGTCTAGGGTGGTGCCCCTGAGGGCTGCAACAGAAGAATTGGGGTGGGCAGGCTTTACCGCCTTCTTTCTGCGTGGTCGCGGGGGCAAGCTCCGTGATGATACGTGCCTGTCTGTGAGAAACCACACGGACGCAGCGTCGATTTTCGCCGACACTGGCCCTGTTATGGTTTTGGGTTTGGAAAAGTTGAAACGCTGGCAGCTTTTGCTGGCAATCGCGGCAGCGGTGATCGCACTTCCCGCCCTGGCCTACAAATCTGCCATGCCGTTTTACGAATACTACAAGGCGGAAGAGGCGCGAAGGGCGGCATTTCAGGACCGGCTGAATGAAATCCGCAACCTGACCACGACATTGCGGGACACGGTTTATGCGGAACTGATCTCCGCCCAGCTTGAGAATTTCGAAACGGCGCTGGATGCCTGGGAAACGGTGGAGGCCGTGCCACAGGACATCAAGATCATCCCTGTGCAGATCACGACGAACCGGGGTGATGTGCAGGTGATCTATGTGCGGATGCAGGAAAAGCTCGACGCGCTGGAATTGAGCGGCGAAGCGGAGGCACTGCGCGATATTGCGGGTCTGATGGAGCGGGTGCGGTTGAATTCCAAGAGCTTGTTCGATTTCTCGCTGGCGCGGTTTTCCGAGCCTGAGTTCGATATTTCCCGCCCCGATCAGTTTGATCGCCAGAAGGCGCGCTGGGCCGAGATGTCGATCGCGCTGCGTGATTTGCTGACAAACGAGACCTACATTCTGCTGAGCTGCGTGGACACAGCACTGGCCACGATTGCCGAGCGCGGAGCGGGGATGCCGGGCAAAGTATGCGAGGCCGAGCGGGCGGCCTATCTGGAGAAACATGTTGCGATCCTAAGACAGTAGGGCATGAACGCGCCGCCGCGGCCTGCGGTATGGGCGAGGCGCTTGACGGTGAAGCCTGCTTTTCCCACTCTTGTCCGGTGAAAGCCGGGGAGATGGGTATGGCGGGATTGTTTTCTGGATTGAAACGGATGCTGGGCGGTGGAGAAGAGCCAGCCCCGGTGGAAGGCGCGCTGGTTGTGGCGCGGCTGAATGCGCGGGTACAGCCGATTGACCGTGGCGAATACTATGAGGACCCGCTGGATGATTTTCTGCGCGAGGCAGGGCTTGGAGAGATGACGGGTGGCGGTACGCAACTGGCGGAAGAACCCGACGGGATCGCCTATTGCGAAGTTGAGATGGTGCTGAGCGACGATGGGCCTCAGGCGATTGCGGCCATTGTAGCCAAGCTGGAAGAGGTGGGCGCGCCAATGGGCTCCACCCTCTTGCGCGAAGGCCAGCCTGATATGCCCTTTGGCGTGCTGGAGGGGCTTGGGCTTTACATCAATGGCTACGATCTGGCGGATGAAGTATATGCTTCGAGCGATATCAATCACGTGATCGAGGAATGCGCCCGGCTGATGCCGGACGAAGACCCGTTTCGTGGCCACTGGGAAGGCTCCCGCGAGACAGCGCTCTATTTCTACGGCACATCTTTTGCCGAGATGTCAGAAGCGATTGCGCCGTTTCTGGCAAGTTATCCATTGTGTGAAAGGGCGCGTATCGAACAGATTGCGTGATGCGATTCAAGCGGCGGCTTTGGCGCAGGACTTGCAGATCGGGGTTTCCGGCAGAACGGAAAGCCGCTCTTCATCGATCATCTCTCCGCAGCTCTGGCAATGCCCGTATGTTCCCTTCTCGATCCGGTTGAGGGCTGCCCTGATCATTGCGATCTCATGCTGACCGGCGGTGCCCAGATGCTCCAGAACCTCGGTTTCCTCTTGTTCCGCCGCAAAATCCTCGAAATCCTTGGGGGGCGTCTCCTCCAGCGTCTCCTCGATACCGTGAAGGCGTCTTTCCAGTTCTTCCAGCCTCTTGGTGAGGATCACTTTCTTGCGGTCATAGTTTACCATTCCGTCCTCCAGTTCTTGCTGACCCACTTTCGCAGGATGGCGGGGCTTGCGCCTTGACCCTGATCAATCGACAGGGCGGCACTTTTCTTTTGGGCGCGGGTGGTTTTGAGTGACGCGGGTGCGAGGGCAGGATTGGAGTGTATGAGGGAGGCGGATTTATACGGGCCGGTGAAGGCGTATCTGGAGGCTCAGGGCTTTGAGGTGAAGGCCGAGATAGGGGCCTGCGATCTGATGGCTGTGCGGGGAGATGAGCCGCCGGTGATCGTGGAGCTGAAGCTCACATTCTCTCTGGCGCTGGTGATGCAGGGTGTGGCGCGGCAGGCGCTTTTCGAGGATGTGTATCTGGCGGTGCCGGTTTCCGGCGCTAAGGGCTGGAAGCTGCGATACCGTGATATAATCCGGCTGTGCCGCCGCCTTGGGTTGGGGCTTCTGGCTGTGGATGTGAAGAAAGCTGCCGTGGTGGCGCATCTGGATCCCGGGCCCTATGCGCCGCGCAAGAACGCGCGGCGGGCGGGGCGGCTGTTGCGGGAGTTCGAGCGGCGTGTGGGCGACCCGAACACTGGGGGCATGACAGGGGTGAAGCAGGTGACGGCCTATCGCCAGAATGCCCTGCGCTGTGCAGTGTATCTGGCAGCTGAGGGCCCCTGCCGCGCCGCAGAGGTAGCGCGGGCAGTGGGCTTTGCAAAGGCGGGTGATCTGATGCGCGCGGATCACTACGGATGGTTTGAGCGCGTGGACCGCGGTGTTTACGCGCTGACGCCGAAAGGCGTTGCCGGGCTTGAAGAATTTGAGGCTGAGATAGTGGCGCTTTCCGTAGGTTGACGTCGAGGTTATCTGGCTTGAATGGTCGCAATACTTCGCAGTTTCGGCGCGGGTATTTGATCACCCTTTCAATTTCGTGATTTTTTGTCTAATGTTACTTATGTGACAAATGTCGCATCACGCATGCGTGGTGCGTGTCACCCTCCGGCCACTGACGAAAATCCATGAACATTTTGGGGGAAATGCAATGGCTGAGAAAGTGATCAGGAACGCTTATGGAGAGGTCGAACATATAACGTTTGACGCGCCTATGGAGGTGCCGGAAGGCCTGCAGCGAAGCACACCGACGCAGATGGCGAACTGGGCGCTGCACGAGATGATGGGCAAGATGGAGCTTGGCCAATCTCGGATGGATGATGATGAGGCCGCGCTGACGGATAAGAAGCGCGCCGATGATCCTGTGCTTGTGATGGTGAAGGAGAAGAAGCTGCCGGGCACGACGATTGTTGTCTATGAGCAGCACGTGATGGGGATGCCGGTTTTCGATGCGCGCATCGGCGTGCGTATCTCCGATGCGGCAGAGGCCGTTACCTCCTTGCAGTCTTCAGCGCATATGCGGGTGGATGTGGCAAACCCCAAGGCGGTTGCCGATAGGGAAGCCATGGACGGCGTGACCAAGACCGGCATGAAGAAGATGATAGGGAGCGCTGTAGAGGGCATAGAGAACGGGCGGATCCGGCGACAGGTTGTTTACCGCTATGAACCCGGAAAGCGGGTGGAGGAGCACCCGCATGAGGGGTGTTTTGGTGCCGACCATGTGGATGATCTGAAGCTACCGAAAGTGCCTGCCGGTATCAAGGAAGGGCAGCACTACATTGTGGATGAGGTGCTTTTCGAGGGGAAATACGGGCGCAACAGCCAGAAGGCGAACTGGCGTGCGCTGGTGGAGCCTGAAAGCGGTTCGATCCTTTATATCCGGGCGTTGGTCGGTGGTGCAACGGGCATGGTGTACGACCGTGACCCGCAGACGCAGACAGGCTCGGCCCTTGGGCCTGACGCAACCAACGCAGCACTGAACCCGTTTCGCAGCTCCGTTACGCTGGAGGGGCTGGTGGCGGCAACGCCGCAGCCGCTTTCGGGCGAGTTTGTGGAAATTTCGGAGACGGCAAACCCCGTGATCGCTTCGCCCACCGTGGCGGGGCCGGGCAGCAGCTTCAACTATGATGTGCGGACGGATAATTTTGCTGCGGTGAATGCCTATTACAACATGGATCGGTGCTACCGGACTGTAGAGGATTTCGGGTTCGACGTGGCGACCTATTTCAGCGGCACCACCTTTCCGGTGCCGGTGGATCACCGGGGCGAGGGCGGCGGGCGCAACGCGCATGCCTGGTCCAACGGCACGGGCGACGGGATGGGGAACTATACGTTCGGCCTTCTCGAAGTGGGTGAACCGGTGGGCATCTCCACGTCCAACCGTGTGGCCTGGCACGAATTTGGCCACGCGCTTTTGTACGAGAGCGTGGGCAGCCCGAATTTCGGCTTTGCGCACAGTGCGGGCGACAGCATGGCGGTGATTGCCAACGATCCCGGTACATCGGCGCCGGACCGGTTCCTGACCTTCCCTTGGGTGAATGCCGGTTCCGGTTTCACGCGGCGGCATGATAGGGATGTGACGGCGGGCTGGGGTTGGTTCGGGGCGAGCTACAATACCGGCTACAATGGCGAACAGGTGCTGTCCTCGACACTGTTTCGGCTCTACCAGTCTTACGGCGGCGATGCGAGTTCCCTCAGCAGGCAACGGAGCGCATCGGATTATGTGCTGAACCTGATTTTCGGGGGGTGCGCGGCATTGACGGCCACCACGAACAACCCGGAGGTTTTTGAGGAGGCGCTGGAGGATTTCGAGCGCGGCATTCCAAGCTTCCAGGGTGTGCCGGGCGGGCATCTGCACAAGGTGATCCGCTGGGCCTTCGAGAAGCAGGGGCTCTTCCAGCCACTGGCCGCACCGGGCACGCCCGGCAACGTGGTGGCCGAGGGCAACCCGCCGGATGTGGATGTGTATATCGATGATGGGCGGGACGGGGAGTACCAGTATCAGTACAACCACTGGAACTGCCAGGATATGTGGGTACGCCGCAATGCCGATGGCGGGCTGACGCATCAGGAGCCTTTTGTGGGCCTGACCAACTACATGTATGTGCGGGTGAAGAACAGGGGTCTGAACACGGCCAATGCAGTGCGGGTGGATGCCTATCACTGTCTGCCGGGCACGGGCCTTGCCTTCCCGGATGACTGGATCCCGATGGCAACGCCGACGCTGAACGCGGCCGGGCCGATTGCAACGGGCGGGGAGACCATCATCGGGCCCTTTGCGTTTGTGCCAACGGAGGTGGGGCATGAGTGCCTGCTGGCGATTGCCCATGCCGATGGCGATCCGGGCAATGACACCACGATCAACGGCACGATTGCCGAAAGCCGCCTTGTGCCGAACGACAACAATATAGGCCAGCGCAACGTGCATCCGGTGAACCCGAGCTTCCGCCTGTTGGTGGAGTGGTGGCGCGAGCATCTGATCTGGGTGCGTAACCCGTTCCGCAAGTCGGTTGTGTGCTATATCGACGTGACGTTGCCGAAATTCATGCAGAAATACGGCTGGAAGGTGCGTGTTATCTCGGAAGGCGGGCAGAAGTTCGAGATGGAGGGACGGGGGCGGCGCAAGATCGCCTTCCAGATGGAGCCCGGGAAGGAATTTTCCGATGATATCGTGCGCCGGGCAATTGCCGAAGGGGATCACGAGATCCGCATCGAGACCTATCTCGACGGTGAGATTTCGGGCGGCATGACCTACCCGCTTTCCTTTGATGCGGGCAAGGAAGAGGACCCCGATTGCAAGGAAGACCCGGACAGGGGTGGCGGCGGCAAGCCCGGCCGTGTGATCAAGCCCGGGAACACCATCAGTGATATCCTGAAGGTGCTGGGTTCACAGGGCGGCTCGACCGTTTCCAATGTCCAGACAGGTGTTCCGCTTGCGGAGCGGAAGATCAATAAGATCCGCCTTGAATTCGATCTCGATGACGAGTGAAGGGTGGTGCGGGGAAAGCCGTGGGGGCGGCTTTCCCCATCTTTTTTCTGGGGAGACATACAATGAAGCGTGAGCGCAAGGGCGGATTCCGATCCGCGATGTATACGGCAATGTTCCTGATCGTGATTGTGATCATCGCATGGTGGATCTGGCTCTTCCCCGTGACGACAACCGTTTTTGTGGTGCGCCATGCGGAAAAGGCACAGCCATCGGCGAATGATCCGCCGCTTTCGGGTGTGCCGCCAAATGGCAACCCGGCGATCTCGGCGGCCGGTGTGGTGCGGGCCGAGGAACTGGCGCATGTGCTGCGGGATGCGGGAGTGGACGCGGTTTTTGCCACGCGGTTTCAGCGCACACAGCTGACAGCCGCTCTTGCGGCGGGTGAGGCCGGGGTGAGTGTTGTGGAATACGATACGCCCGCAAATGTTGTGGCCACGGTGCTCGCGGATCATGCGGGGCAGACGGTGCTGATTGTTGGCCACTCCAACACGGTGGATGATCTTGTGGCGGAACTGGGTGCGGGCACGGTGGCCGAGCTTGCGGAACAGCAGTTTGACAGGCTTTTCGTGGTGAACCGCCATTCCGGAGGCACTCATCTGACGCGGCTACGATACGGTGCGGATACGCCCTGAAACATCAGATCCTGGGGGAGACATATTATGGCGGATGGACGGGTGAAGGTGGTGGTACTGGCGCTCGATGCGTCCAGCGGTGCCGTGCGGGAGGGGGAGGACGGGCCTGTGGGGCTGGATCTCTGGCCCGAGACGGAGCAGGCGCTGGACGCTGCGCGGGAGGCCGGGGTGAAAACGATGCTCGCCGTGCCGACGGAGCGCGGTGCCGAGGATCGGGAGGCGCTTTTGGGATGGAGCGAGGGTTCCGATTTGGTGGCCTTGCCGCTGCGGGCCGCACAGGGCGGGTTTGACGGGGCCGGATTTGATGGGGCCGGATTTGAGAAGATGAAGGGAGCGGCGCTCGTCTCTTCTGACAGGCGGATGCGCGAGGATGCAGCACAGGCCGGTATGGTGCCGGTGCCGCATGTGGCGCTGGTGCCGATGCTGGCCAGGGGTGCCGATGTGAAGGCTGCCCGGATGACAGGCACGCGGGATGCCCTGCGGCGCTTTGCGGTGAAGGCAGAGCTTCTGGCGATGCATTTCCAGCCGGTGCCCGGCAGCAGGGATTGGGCGCTGATCGCGCTGATGGATGCCGAAGCCGCGGCGGATGCGGTGATGGCAGGGATTTCCTATCAGCCGCTCGACTATGATCCGATGGTGGAGGATCTGGTGTGGCAGCGGCTGGAAGACGAGCATGACGCGCGCGCGATGATAAAGCGTCGCCGGGTGCTGCACTCCGAGCCGGGGCAGGTGTTGCTGGCCTTGGGGCCGGGCGAGAGTGCGGAAGATCTTGGCGTGCACGGGGCGCATGGGCATACCGAGTTTCTGATGCCCGATCCGAACCTGATGCGGGCGCCCGTTGTGGCGGAGACGGGCTTCAGGGCACCCGATCTGGAGCGGTTTCCGCGCGAACTTCTGGACCCGGTTGATCGCGAGAGGCTGGAGCGGTTGGTGCTGGCGGCGAGCCTGCCAGCATGCAGCACCGTGACGGCACATTATGAGGCGGATCTGGATCGCTACACCGGTGTGACGGCACTGAACAGCGGTGGCGTGGTGGCCTCCCGGCATATCGCGCATCCCGATAACCAGCGGGTGGAGAGCCAGCTTCTGGCAGATCTGAACGCGATGGGGTATTGCGCCTTCCGGCACAATTTCAGCCATGCGGGCAACACGCATTCCAACATCATCGCCGATCTGCCGGGCACGGGCTATCTGCGGCTCAAGCCCTGGGTGCTTGAGAAGGTGCGTAAGGTGCTGATCCGCGAACCCTTGCAGTTCAAGGACTGGCAGCGCGAGATGGAGGCGCTGAAACTCGCAGACTGGTTCCGCGAGGGGGATTTCCACCGGATGGAGCCGCGTGAGCTGCGCTTGCGGATCGAGGATATCTTCCAGCTGAAGCCCTGGGCACCGTGGTGGCTGAAGCTGTGCGAGGTGGCAGGCTACGGCGCGGGCATTCTGGTGGTGGGCTGCCATCTGGACAGCACGGCAGCCAATGATGGCGGGTACAACCCGGCCACGGGCGGTGCGCCGGGGCGGGATGACAACGGCTCGGGTCTTGCGGCTGTGCTGAGCATGGCACGGTATCTGCGGGGGCATATGAAGGGCAAGCTTACGCATACGGTGCGTTTTGCCTTCTTCAACGCGGAGGAGCACGGGCTGATCGGCTCCAAAGCTTATGCCAGCGCCCTGAAAGCTGTGAATGCGCCACTACGGGGGGCGATATGCATGGACATGATGGGGTATAATTCGGATTCGAACCGGCTTTTCGAGGTGCATGCAGGCTATACCGATCCGGCGGTGCGCGATCTGAGTGTGCCGATGGCCGATACGGTGGCAAGCTCTGCGGCGGCCTATGGTGCTTTGGCACCTGCGCAGATCTACAAGGGTACGAGTTCCTCCCCCTCCGCAGCGCCGGACAGGGATGTGTACGATGGCGGCATCAACCGCTCCGATCATGCGGCATTCCACCAGCAGGGCTGGCCTGCGGTTCTGATCTCGGAGGATTTCTTTGCCAATCTGGGCACGGAACCGGGTGCAGACCCCAACCCCAATTATCACCGGCTGGCGGATGCGGTGGTGGATGTGTCCTATGCCAAGGATATCGTCTGCGCCGCCACAAAGGCGGTAATGACGCTGGCCAACTGAAGCGAAACGCTTCAGCCTGCCCACTCTGTTGATCCTGATCAATGCGGGTGGCGGCCCCTCACGTGAGGTTTGCAGCACGGATGCCTTTATCGGCAAATCGTGCTACCATCGGTTTCACGCGGGAGGTTCTGAAGATGCCCGAACTGACAATAAACTCTGACTATATGCGCCGGATCATCGAGAAGATGCGGGCGATCATGGGCCGCGAAGGCTCCGTGATGCCTGATCTCGGAGGCAATGCTTCGGATGACGAGCGCCCGCTGACCCTGCAGGAGGGGCCGGGCGATATGCTGGCGCAGGAACTGGTGGAAGAGATCACGGCGCTGGATGTGGACCACAAGCACGAACTGGTGGCGCTTATGTGGGTTGGCCGCGGAGACTTCGGGCCGCAGGAATGGCAGGAGGCGCTGGAACTGGCCGAGGACAGGCACACAGGCTCCACCGCGCGGTATCTGCTTTCCCATCCCCGCGTGGCGGACCAGATTGCCAATGGGCTGGAGGAACTTGGCTTCAGCCACATTCTTCAGGACGGGCTTTATTAAAGCATAGCGGCTTGTGCCACGAAGGGAAGCGCTGCCTTTCATAGGAAGAGGGGCTGGTTTCGCGTTGACTGCGATCTGGGACTGCAAACACTGCGCCATCGCGGGTGGTGGCGTGCTGAACGGAGGATATGAGCAATATCAATTGGCGATGGCCCGCACCGTGCATATTCACTCCATCACAGAATTCCAGAATCGAGGAGGGGAATATGGAAAATGTCGAGCGCCTGCTGAAGGGAACCGTTGAGGAACTGAACAGACTGCTTAACGCCAAGAATGTCCTTGGCGATCCGATCGAGAAGAACGGCTCGACCGTGATACCCATCGTAAGCTACGGCTTCGGTTTCGGTGCCGGAGGAACAACCGGCGGCAAGAACGGCGCGGGAGGTGGGACCGGTGGCGGCGGTGGGATCAAACCGCTGGGTGCAATTATCATTGATCCCGAAGGAGCGCGGGTCGAGGCCGTTCAAGGGGCTATGACCACATTCGCCGAAGTGATCGGCGAAACCGCAAGCCGCGCCATAGACAGGCAATCGAAACGCGAAGGTGGTGCCTGAAGGGCTCTCGGGTGAAGGAATGATGGTTTTCTTTCTGTGGCTGATGCTGGCGTGTCTGTGTCTGCTCGGAGCCATTCTTGCTCTGCCAGTTCGGGTCGCTCTGCGCGCGCGTAGTGATCCGAGCTTGCACTATGCGGTAACTGCACGGCCATTGGGGGGGTACGGGCCGCGCATCACCCTTGCCGACAGCACGCGGAAGGATCGCAAAATGGCCCCGGATCGCAAGACCGGCAAGAAGCAGCGGCACACGTCTCGCACCCGGGGCAACCGGGGCATATTTCCGGCCGGGCTTGAGCTGATATCGCGGCTGCTGGGATGTATACGGTTTGATCGTCTGGACATTGAGGGCCAGTTCGGAACAGGTGATCCGGCCGAGACGGGCCAGGTTTTCGGGCTGCTCGCGCCTCTCATATACGGCAGTCCGCACCTGGCGCGCACCCGGATCGAGGTGCAACCGGTTTTTGACAAGGCCTGTGCGGCAGGTGTGGTGGACGCGCGGTTCAGCGTGGTTCCGATTGCCCTTGTGCCTCCGTTCATCCGCTTCGGCTGGATTGCATTCGGACCTGGGCGATGAGGCAGGTTCTGAGTGATCCGATCCGGGTTGGCGGCGCTCGTTTTGCGGTGATCTCGGATGTGCTGGTGCACGCAGAGCGCGGGAAATCCTCAGTTCGGTTCATCTGCCAGAAGCATCCGCGCTATGTTCTGATTGACCGCCAAGATGGAATTACCGCCTTCACGCCCGCAGGCCGGAGTGTGGGCCTGCCGGAGATTGAGAAATCCTGTTCGGAGTTGCTGCAAGGGTTTCGCACAGGCTCAGCCCGTTGAGAGATACCCAGTGGTCTCCCTTTGGCGGAAGCGGTGGTGTGGAGTGGCTGGGTGTGCAATGGGCGCACCGGCGATGCTCGCCTTGCCTGAGCGTCACTCCTCCAGCGCAATAGCCGACTGGTCCCGAAGCACCGTGTAGAGCGCAGGATTGAAGGTGCAGACCTTTCGGTAAGCGCCGCTCAGTTTGCGAATGTCCGGATCACGCAGCGCTTCAACGTAAAGCGCGTCACTCTCCCATTCCGCCACGTTGATATGCGTATAGGGCGCCGTTTGGCCAGGCGGCTGTTTGTGATGTGCCTTGCAAAGCCTCGCGCGCAAATAGCCGTGTTTGCGGCGGAAAATATGGCCTTTCTGATCCCAAAGGCTCAGGAACGTATCCTCTTGGCCTGTAAAGACGGTGAACGGATTGATCAGCAAAATCATGGTTCAGTGCCTCGTTGAAAGACGTTTGGATGAAAGTGAAGCGAAGCTGGCGATGGTGCGGCAAAGAAGAGGAGCCCGTTCATGTTGAAGCCCTGTCGGGCAGGGTAAACAGCTGCGCACCGAGTTGCGCTTCAAGCTCCGCCAGTTGGCGGATCACGATGGATGGAGACAGATTATGTGCACGCGCAGCGACGGCAAGCTCTCCGCAATCAGCAATCGCGAGGAAGACGCGGATATGTTCCGACTGGCCAGCCACAGGGCTGACTAGTGCCATTTTTGGCAATAATCAATTTCGGTTTAGTGCGCTTATCGCGAAGGTTGCGCTGCCTATGTCTTGCCCAGAGCACCCAAAAGCGCCCGTTTGTGCGAGCACATCGGAGAAACACTGGCAGCCCCTCAAAACCGGAAAGGATCGCGCCATGACATATCATTTTATTGAACAGGAAGCCTCCGCCACGGCCCCCTTGTTCGTGACCTTTCACGGCACCGGAGCGGATGAGAGGCAGTTTCATCAATTTGCGCACCAGCTCGCGCCTGCCGCGCGCATCGTGTCTCCACGAGGCGATGTGTCGGAACACGGGGCCAATCGCTTTTTCAAGCGGACGGACGAGGGCATTTACGACATGCCGGACTTGAGGGGTCGCGTAGAGAACATGGCGGCCTTCGTGGCAAGTCAGAAGGCCAAGGGCGATCCCGCTCATGTTCTTGGGCTTGGTTATTCAAACGGCGCAAATATCCTTGCGGCGGTTTCGTTCGCATATCCAGATCTCTTCGACAGCCTGGTGTTGCTGCACCCTCTTATCACATGGAAGCCAGCGGATCAGCCCGGCTTGAAAGGGCAGCGCATTCTGATCACGGCCGGACAAACGGATCCAATCTGCCCACCTGATCTCACGGAAACACTGGCGGCTTACTATCGGACGCAAGGGGCCGATGTTCGGCTGCATTGGCAGCCGGGCGGCCACGAAATTGCCCGAAGTGAAATTGCGGAACTCACCGAATTTGTATCGGGCCAGATCGCCGGGTCAGCCGTCTCTGAACGCCTGCATAAATAAGGAAAACCAGCATGACAACTTCAACCAGAACCCCGCCCCAAACGCTTTTTGACGTCGCAGGTGGACATGACAAGATTTTCGCGCTGACAACAGCCTTTTACGACAAAGCGCTTGCAGATCCGCTGCTCAAGGCCCTTTTCAAAGCAGGTGATGCGGACCATGCCAAATACCTGGCCGGTTGGTTTTCCGTCGTCTTTGGCGGTCCGCAAACCTATCTGGAAGAGCGCGGTGATCTGGCGTTCGTAATCTGGAAGCACGTGTCGATGAAAATCTCGGATGCGCAGCGTGCAAGATGGGTCAGCCTGATGCGACAAGCGGCAGCGGAGGTGGACATCAGTTCGAAATTTATGGTGCCATTTGATCGATTCATTGACCAGATCAGTCGGAGCGTTCAGGAGAATTCACATATTCCCCGAGATGAACTGGCGCAGATGCTAGGAGGTGAGCCCGGTCTGCAAAGCTAGCCGGTGTGGCCACCCCCGAGGGCTCACGGGCTGTCCGCATTGGTCATATCACCATGTATCCGGCGGGTGCCTCCGGAGATGAAGAAACCTGAACCCAATTCTTCGCGGTCGCGCAGAGGGAGGCTGATCAGGCCCAGCCAATGCGGTCTGATCTTCCGGAAACCTTTCGGGCCAACCCTTGGCGAAATGCTTTGAGAGGTCGCGAAGACAAAGAGCGACGGGTTGCCAAGGTGATCCAGCTGGCCCGTCAATTGGGAAGATATAGGTCTTGTGAGTGTCGAACCCAGCCTGCCGGTCGGTCAGCCGCGAACGCATTGAGAGACTTTGGCAGCGCGGGGCGCCCTCTTGAAACATGGGAACCTCCGGAAGCCAGTCGTTTTCGGGGCATTGTCCTCTCTTTGGCCGACGTTCCTGTCTTTTCAATCCCGCACGGTCCCTCTAATAGTTTTTCAGTTCAACTGCGGAGAGAGCATGAAATTCGCGATCTACGGTATCCTCCTGCTGATCGGCGCTTTGGCCGCGCTCTACACGCTCGGCCCGAAAGAGCCGGTTGCAGGCCCTCTTGTGGTGGACAAGAAGGCAATCGCAGACGATGTGGACGCCTTCCTCTACAGATCGGAGCAGGGTGTCCCAAATCTCGTGCGCGGCGCCCAGAAACACGTGCAATGGCACGATCCGGCCCGCAAGGCGCGCACGGAATGGGCGGTCGTCTACATCCATGGCTTCTCCGCCACCAGCCACGAGATCCGACCGGTACCCAAGCTTGTGGCTGAAGCGCTGGAAGCCAATCTTCATTACACCCGCCTAAAGGGCCACGGACGCGATGGGGCCGCGATGGCGGAAGGCACGGTGCCCGGCTGGATGAGCGATGTCGCCGAAGCACTCGAAGTGGGCCAGCGCATCGGAGACCGGGTTCTGGTGATCGGCACCTCCACCGGTGCCACGCTCGCCGTTATGGCAGCATTCGATACCCGCCTGAAAGACAAGATCGACGCGCTCGCCCTTGTCTCCCCCAATTTCGGCCTTCAGGCCTCTGGCTCGGCCCTTCTCACACTCCCCTTCGCCCGCAGCTTCGTGCCGCTGATCGCTGGCGGCGAACGCGCCTTCGTGCCCGCCAATGAAGATCATGCAAGGCGCTGGACAACCACCTACCCCACCACGGCCGTGATCCCGATGGCCGCCTCCGTCAAAGCGGCCAATGCGCTCCCCTTCGAGGATGCGGAACACCCCGCACTCTTCATCTTCGCCGATGCCGATCAGGTCGTCACACCCGCCCGCACACGTGAAATAGCCGCGCGCTGGGGCAGCAGCGTCTCGCTCTATCCAGTGGAAATGCAAACCGGAGACGATCCCTCCAGCCACGTCATCGCGGGCGACATCATGAGCCCCAGCCAGACAATCCCGGTGGCCGAAACCATCCTCCTCTGGGTCACCGGCCTGCCCAAACCGAACTGAGCAGCACTTTCACCTTTCCAAAAATATCCGCGCCGCAGGCTTTGGTCCGCCAACCTCAGAGAATGAGGCCCACCACCACAAGTGCGAGGCCGATAAACGCCACCCCAACGGAGGCCATGTTGAGCGCCACCAGCCCGTGCATGGCCGCCCGCTGCGCATCCGGGTCATCCTTCAGCGCGCGCAATGCGGCGGCCTTGCGGATGCAGAGCACCAGCCCCACCAACCCCAGAACGGTCACGCCCACGCCGATGCTTACCAGAATATCCATGCCGCGCGGCCTATAGCATCGCGTCGCCCCCCGCAAGCCGCACACACCAAACCAGCGCTTCCCTTCGCCGCCCCCTTCCGCTACCAAACGGGCCGAGAACCCCTGAGCAGGACAATGGACATGGACGTCACCGAAGACACCGGCACCCCCGACAGCTACCGCGTTACCGCAGGAGAGCTGCGCGCTTTCATAGAGCGCTACGAGCGGCTTGATGCCGAGAAGAAGGACATCGCCGATCAGCAGAAAGAGGTAATGGCCGAAGCCAAGGGGCGCGGCTACGATGTGAAGGTCATCCGCAAGGTCATCGCGCTTCGCAAGAAGGATCCGGCCGAGATCTCCGAGGAAGAGGCCGTGCTGGAGCTCTACAAGGAGGCGCTGGGCATGTGATGCAGAGCGCCTTCCACCTCGCCTATCACGTCACCGATCTGGCGGCCGCCCGCGCCTTTTACGGCGATCTTCTGGGCTGCGCGGAGGGGCGCAGCACGGAAACATGGGCCGATTTTGATTTCTTCGGCCACCAGATCAGCCTCCATCTCGGCCAGCCCTTTGCCACCACCGATACGGGCAAGGTGGGCGATCACATGGTCCCCATGCCCCATCTCGGCCTTGTGTTGGCCTACGCGGATTGGCGCAAGGTCGCAGACGCACTGGAGGCCGCCGAAATACCCTTCATTATCCCGCCCACGGGGCGATTTCAGGGCCAGCCCGGCGAGCAGTGGACAATGTTTTTTCGCGACCCTTCCGGAAACCCCATCGAGATCAAGGGCTTCCGGGATGCGGAGCAGATCTTCGCCACAACATAGCTAAATCGCGCTGATTTAGGGCTTTTAAAGCGCTTTCAAGTGGCCGATATTAAGGAAAACACACTCCTCATGGATCAGGCACACCCCATGGATATGACCCGCTCAAGCCTCGCCAATGATATGGCGCGCCATCTGCAATTCTCCTTCGGCAAGGATGCTGCCAATGCAGAGGTCCGCGATTGGCGCCTTGCCCTCTCGCTGGCGATCAGGGACCGCATTGTGGAACCATGGTTCAAGGCCACCCGTGCGGCTTATGCGGGTCAGCACAAGCGTGTCTACTATCTCTCGATGGAGTTTCTCATCGGCAGGCTTCTTGAGGATGCCATTGTCAATCTCGGCCTGGGCGATGAGGCCCGCACGGCCTGCGCCGAAGCAGGCGTGGATTTCGATGCGCTTCTGGCGGACGAGCCGGATGCGGCCCTAGGCAATGGCGGCCTCGGCCGGCTGGCTGCGTGTTTCCTTGATAGCCTCTCCACCCTCGGCTGCCCCGCCATCGGCTACGGCATCCGGTACGAACACGGGCTTTTCCGCCAGTCCTTCCACAAGGGCCATCAGGTGGAGCAGGCCGAAGCCTGGCTCACGCAACCCCATGCATGGGAGTTCGAGCGCGCAGAATGCTCCTTCGAGATCGGCTTTTACGGCGATGTGAAGGAAGAGGGCAGGCGAGCGCTCTGGCAGCCCGGCGATGCGGTTGTCGCCCGCGCCTTTGACACCCCGATCATCGGCTGGCAGGGCAACTGGGCCAACACACTTCGCCTCTGGGGGGCCAAGCCCACCAAGCTTTTCGATCTCGCCCGCTTCAATGTCGGCGATTTTTCGGCGGCGGCAGAGCCCGAGGCGCAGGCCCGCACGATCTCCCGCGTGCTCTACCCGGACGACACAACCGATCAGGGCCGCGAATTGCGCCTCAAGCAGGAATACTTCTTCACCGCAGCTTCGATCCGCGACATCCTGCGCCGCTATCTTGATGAATACGACGATATCCGCAAGCTTCCCACCAAGGTCGCGATCCAGCTGAATGATACACACCCCGCCATTGCCGGGCCGGAGCTTGTGCGCATCCTCCATGATGAGCATCACCTCTCCTTCGAGGAGGCGGTGGAAACTGCGCAGGCCACGCTCAACTACACCAATCACACACTGCTTCCGGAAGCGCTGGAAAGCTGGTCCGAGGGCCTGATGTGGCACCTCCTGCCGCGCCACATGCGCATCATCGAACAGATCGATGATTGGCACGCCCGCAAACACCCGGCGCGCACCCGCTCCGCCATCGATCACGGCGTGGTGCGTATGGGCGATCTGGCTTTTGCCATGGCCAACAAGGTGAACGGCGTCTCGGCCCTGCATACGGAGCTTGTCAAAACCACCGTCTTCGCAGAACAGCACGCGCTCCATCCCGACCGCATCGTGAACCAGACGAACGGGGTCACCCCCCGCCGCTGGCTGGTGGCCTGCAACCCCGATCTCACCTCCCTGATCACGGAGACAATTGGCGCAGGCTGGGAAGCGGATCTGGAGCGTTTGAACGAGTTGGAGCCGCATATCGGAGAAGGGGACTTCCTCTCGAAATATGCGGCTGCCAAACGCACCAACAAGGTGGAGCTTTCCAACTGGCTTGGCGAAACACAGGGTTTGAACGTCAACCCCGATGCGATGTTCGACGTCCAGATCAAGCGCATCCATGAATACAAGCGCCAGCTGATGAACGTGCTGGAAACCATCGCACTCTGGCAGGCGATCCGGGAAGAGCCTGACAGGGATTGGACGCCGCGCGTGAAAATCTTCGGTGGCAAGGCAGCACCCGGCTACCAGACAGCCAAGGAAATCGTACATCTTGTCAATGATGTAGCGGCACTTGTTAATGCAGATGAAATGATGCGTGGCCGCCTCACCGTCGCCTATCCGCCCAACTACAACGTCACGATGGCCGAGCGCCTGATCCCGGCCTCTGATCTCTCCGAGCAGATTTCCACCGCTGGCAAGGAAGCCTCCGGCACTGGCAACATGAAGTTCGCGCTCAACGGTGCCCTCACGATCGGCACACTCGATGGCGCGAATGTGGAGATCCGAGAGCTTGTGGGCCCCGAAAACTTCTTCCTCTTCGGGATGACAGCGCAAGAGGCTATGGCCCGCCGCGAAGTTCCCGGGCACGCCGCCCGCGCCATTGCGGCAAGCCCACGGCTCGCCAAGGCTATAAAAACCCTCGAAGACGGCACCTTCAGCCCGCAGGAGCCCACCCGCTACCACGGCCTCGCGCGTATCCTGCGCGAGAGCGATTACTTCCTCGTCTGCTCCGATTTCGATGCCTACTGGCAGGCGCAACGCGAGGCCGATACCGCCTACCGCGATTCTTCCGCGTGGATGCGCAAGGCAGCACTGAATACGGCCCGCTCCGGCTGGTTCTCTTCGGACCGCACGATCAAGGGTTACATGGCTGATATCTGGGGCGCGCACTCCGCCCTGTAGCGCCCCGCATCAATCTTAAATCTGTTAAGCGTTTCAAACCGCTTGCATTGCGCGGCCTTTGCCATAGGCTTGAAGCAATGGTCAAAGAAGCCAATCAGGGGGAAGCGATAGACGCCGCGGTGGCTCAGGCCATCGTCTCCGGCACCTATCACGATCCTTTCGCCATTCTCGGCCCGCACCAGATTTCCAAGGACGAAGTCCGTCTCACCGTTTTCGATCCGGGTGCGACGCAAATGACGGCGATAACAGAGAGTGCGCGCATCAACCTGCCCGCCGTTCCGGAGGCACGTGGCCTCTTTTCCGGCATCCTCCATCCCGCGCCCTACACGCTCGAAGGGGCGGCCTGGGGTCAGACCTGGATGATGGAGGATCCCTACCGGTTCGGCCCCGTGCTCGGCGAACTGGACGAATACCTGATTGCCGAAGGGCGGCATCGCCGGCTCTGGAAGGCGCTTGGTGCGCATGTCATGGACCTTGATGGCGTCCCGGGCACGCACTTCGCCGTCTGGGCGCCCAATGCCCGGCGCGTTTCGGTCGTCGGCGATTTCAACGGCTGGAACGGACGCCAGCACGTCATGCGCAAACGCGGGGGCACCGGCGTGTGGGAAATCTTCCTGCCCGGCATCACGGAGGGTGAGGCCTACAAGTACGAAATCCTGTCCGCCGAGGGCAAACTCCTCCCCCTCAAGGCCGATCCGGTGGGTTTCGGCGCGCAGCATGCCCCCGAAACCGCCTCCATCGTGCGCGACATCTCCGGCTATGGCTGGGATGACGAGCGCTGGATGGAAACGCGCCAGAGCGCCAACAACATCGAAGCGCCCATTTCCATCTACGAGGTGCATCTCGGCTCGTGGAAACGGGCGGAGGGCAATCGCCCGCTTTCCTACAAGGAACTGGCCGAGGATCTGGTGGCTTACGTCACAGATATGGGCTTCACCCATATCGAACTGCTGCCCGTATCGGAACATCCCTTCGACGGCTCATGGGGCTATCAGCCCGTGGGCCTTTACGCCCCCACCGTCCGCCACGGCCCCCCGCATGAGTTTCGCGATCTGGTGGATGCAGCCCATCAGGCGGGCCTCGGCGTCATCCTCGACTGGGTGCCGGGCCACTTCCCCACCGATGCCCACGGCCTCGCCCGGTTCGACGGCACCCCTCTTTATGAACATGCCGATCCCAAGGAAGGCTTCCATCAGGACTGGAACACCCTCATCTACAATTTCGGCCGGGCGGAGGTGAAGAACTACATCACCGCCAATGCGCTTTACTGGCTGGAGGAATACCATATCGACGGCCTGCGCGTGGATGCCGTCGCCTCCATGCTCTACCGCGATTACTCCCGCAACGAAGGTGAATGGGTGCCCAACAAGGATGGCGGGCGAGAGAACTACGAGGCCATCGAGCTCTTCAAGGACATGAACACGACCGTCTATGGCGAGGTTCCAGGCATCCTCACGGCGGCCGAAGAAAGCACATCCTTCCCCAAGGTCTCCCATCTGGTGGATCACGGCGGCCTCGGCTTCGGATACAAATGGAACATGGGCTGGATGAACGACACGCTTAGCTACATGCAGAAGGATCCGATCCACCGACGCCACCACCACAACCAGATGACGTTCGGAATGGCCTATCACTATTCGGAAAACTTCATCCTTCCGATCAGCCATGACGAGGTCGTCCACGGCAAGGGCAGCATGATCGCCAAGATGCCGGGGCAGGGGGACGAGAAGTTCGCAAATCTCCGCGCCTACTACGCCTATATGTGGGCGCATCCTGGCAAGAAGCTGCTCTTCATGGGGTGCGAGTTTGCGCAGGGCCGCGAATGGAACCATGCGGGCAGCCTCGATTGGAACCTGCTCGACTACCCGCAGCACAAGGGCATGCAATCGCTGATCCGTGATCTCAACCGACTTTACCGCACAGAGTCGGCGCTCTATTTCCACGATTGCGATCCTGCGGGTTTTGAATGGCTGGAGGCGGATGCCGCCGCCGAAAGTGTGTATGCCTTCCTGCGCAAAGGAGATCTGGACGATCCGCCGATTGTCGCGATCTGCAACTTCACGCCGGTGGAGCGTCAATGGCAGGTTGGCCTGCCCCTGCCGGGGCGCTGGGATGTGGTTCTCGACACAAATGCCACAGTTTACGGCGGTAGCCATACGCGGGAAATTTGCACTACCAAATCGGTACCAAACCCATACCAAAACCAGCCCCATTCTGCGGATGTCACACTGTTGCCGCTCAGCACCATTTTCCTGAAACATGAGTCCAGTTCGGAGGCCTGATATGAACCCGCCAAACCACCGCCTCACCAGTCGCGCAATGGCCTTCGTTCTGGCCGGAGGGCGTGGCTCGCGCCTCAAGGAACTCACCGATTTGCGCGCGAAACCGGCGGTTTATTTCGGCGGCAAAACGCGGATCATCGACTTCGCATTGTCCAATGCGCTCAATTCCGGCATCCGCAAGATGGCCATCGCCACCCAGTACAAGGCGCACAGCCTGATCCGGCACATGCAGCGGGGGTGGAGCTTTTTTCGGGCGGAGCGGAACGAATATCTCGATATCCTGCCCGCATCCCAGCGCGTGGCGGAAAACAAATGGTATCTCGGCACCGCCGACGCGGTCACGCAAAACATTGATATCGTTGATAGTTACAATATCGACTATGTGTTGATCCTCGCCGGCGATCACATCTACAAGATGGATTACGAGATCATGCTCCGCCAGCACGCGGAAAGCGGCGCGGATGTCACCGTGGGGTGTTTGACCGTTCCGCGGGAGGAAGCATCGGCCTTCGGCGTGATGGATATCGAGGAAAGCGGGCGCATCACCAAGTTCCTAGAAAAACCGGCCGATCCGCCCGGCATGCCGGGGGATCCGGACCGTACGCTCGCCTCCATGGGCATCTATGTCTTCAACTGGAAATTCCTGCGCGAACTTCTGCTGCAGGACGCGGAAAACCCTGATAGTAAACATGATTTCGGCGGCGACATCATTCCTGATATCGTCAAGAACGGGACCGCGATGGCCCATAAATTCGACGAAAGCTGCGTGCGCGACAATGAAGAGGCACCCGCCTATTGGCGTGATGTCGGCACCGTCGATGCCTTCTGGAAAGCCAATCTCGACCTCTGCGATTTCACGCCCGATCTCGATCTCTGGGATACGAACTGGCCGATATGGACCTATTCGGAAAGCGTGCCACCCGCGAAATTCATCCACAACCAGGACCGGCGACGCGGTTCCGCCGTCTCCTCTATGGTGTCAGGGGGATGCATCATTTCGGGAACGGAGGTGCGCAACTCCCTTCTCTTCACGGGCGTGCACACCAATTCCTACGCCTCGCTCGATAACGTCGTGGCGCTGCCATATGCCGTGATCCACAGGCATGCCAGTCTGACAAATGTCGTTCTGGATCGGGGGGTTATCATCCCTGAAGGCCTTATCGTGGGCGAGGATATGAAAGAGGATGCCAAGTGGTTCCGGGTCACCGATACCGGCGTCACCCTGATCACGCAGGCCATGCTGGACGCACGCGCCGCGGCCCTTTGACGGAGGGGTCATGCGCCAGGTTCTCTCCGTTACGTCCGAATGTGCGCCGCTGGTAAAAACTGGCGGGCTGGCCGATGTTGCCGGTGCACTGCCTGGCGCGATGGAGGGTGAGGGCTGGCACCTGCGAACGCTTCTTCCGGCCTATCCGGCTGTCCTCGAGAAGACGGGCAAGGGCAAGATAGCCCACAAATGGAACGATCTTTTCGGCCATCCCGCAACACTGCGCAAAGTGGCGTATAATGGCCTCGATCTGCTCCTGCTGGATGCGCCGCATTTCTACAATCGCCCCGGTAATATCTATCTCGGCCCGGACGGGAAGGACTGGCCGGACAACCCCGAACGCTTCGCCGCCCTCAGCTGGGCTGCGGCCGAGATTGCAACCGGCATAGTGCCAGATTGGAGGCCCGATCTCCTCCACTGCCACGATTGGCAGGCAGCCCTCGCCCCGCAATACCTCCGTCAGGCGGGCCAAAACTGCCCTAGCCTGATGACGATCCACAACATCGCCTTCCACGGCCTGGCCCCTGCAGAGAGGCTGGGGGCGCTGAAGCTTCCATCGGAGCATTTTACATCCGAGGGTTTTGAATTCTGGAGTTATATCAGTGCGTTGAAGGCTGGGCTCGTTTCCGCAACGGCCCTCTCCACCGTCTCGCCCACCTATGCGGAAGAGCTTACTAGCCCCGAATTTGGGATGGGCCTGGAAGGCGTGATTGCTTCCAGAAAGGGCGATCTCAGCGGAATTCTGAACGGCATCGATCTCACAGTCTGGTCCCCCAAAACGGACCCGAACATAGCCCCCTTCACGGGCCCCGGAGGAAAGGCTCGCAACAAGAAAAAGCTGCGCCAGGCCTTTGGCTTGCCGGAAGCAGATGGCCCACTCACCGTCGTTGTCTCAAGGCTCACGGAGCAAAAGGGCCTCGACCTTCTCCTTGCAGCCTTGCCAACCCTCCTGGCCGAAGGTGGGCAACTCGCGCTCCTCGGTTCGGGTGATCCGGGGCTTGAATATGCGTTCAGGCAGGCAAGCGAAGCACCGGATATTGCCGTGAAAATCGGATATGACGAACCGCTCAGCCACCTCATGTTCGCGGGCGGCGATGCTGTCCTCGTCCCTTCCCGTTTTGAGCCCTGCGGCCTCACACAGCTCTATGCCCTCCGCTACGGGGCCATCCCCGTTGTCGCCCGCACAGGCGGCTTGGCGGATACGGTGATCGATGCAAACAACGCAGCCATAAGGGCAGGGGTAGCCACAGGCATCACGTTCTCACCCACCACAGCCGAGGCCCTTGAAACCGCCATCCGCCGCCTCTGCGGCTTCTACCGCGCACCTGATCTTTGGACCAAGCTGCAAAAACGGACGATGCAGCACCCCGTCGGCTGGGACGCATCTGCGCGCGAATATGCAGCGCTCTACTCCCGGATAACAGGCTGAAGATGAAAGAGCTTTTTGCGGTTGGCGCAGGCTGCGATGCACCCCTTGGAACAACCCTCACAGAGGAAGGTGCCAATTTCGCAGTTTTCTCGGCGCATGCCACGGCAATAGAGGTCTGCCTCTTCTCGGAAGAGGGCCACGAGATTGCGAGGCGCAGACTGCCGGAGCAGGTTGGCCATATATGGTTCGGCCACATCAGCGGAATTCGCGCCGGGCAGATCTACGGCCTGCGTGCGCATGGCCCCTATGCCCCTTCGGAGGGCCACCGCTTCAACCCGCAGAAGCTCTTGATCGATCCTTATGCAAGAAGGCTCAGCGGTCCGCTCGAATGGTCGGAGCCCCTAAGCGGCGGCACGGACACTGCACCGGACGAACGAGACAGCGCTGCCTTTGCTCCCAAATGCGTTCTGGTGCCACCACCGCAACCTTACACCGGCAAACGCCCCTCAACTCCGTGGCCCGACACGGTTATCTATGAAGCGCATGCTGTGGGCCTTACGAGGCAATGGCCGAGCCTCGACGCTCCCGGCACGTTGGCGGCTCTCACAGCACCTCCCGTCCTGGAACATCTCCGGGCAATTGGAGTGACGGCAATCGAGCTTCTGCCCGTTCATGCCTATATGACGGATCGCTTTCTGGTGGAGCGAGATCTCGGAAATTACTGGGGATATCAGAGCCTTGGATTCTTTGCCCCGCATCCCGAGTACATCGGGGCAGACCGCATCGAGACGTTCCAGTCGATGGTCCGGAACTTCCACGAAGCCGGTATTGAAGTGCTGTTGGATGTTGTTTTCAATCACACTGTTGAGGGCGATGAGAAGGGCCCGACGGTTGCTTTCCGGGGGCTGGACAATGAAAGCTATTACAGCCTTGCGTCCAACAGGGCGCGCTACGAAAACCATTCCGGTACAGGCAACACGCTTCGCACGAGTCACCCCGCAGTCCAGCGCCTGATCCTCGACAGCCTGCGCTATTGGGTGGAGATCATGGGGGTGGATGGCTTTCGCTTCGATCTGGCCGCAACGCTCGGGCGGGAAGAGGGTTTCGATCCCGGAGCCGGGCTCTTTGATGCGATGCGGCAGGATCCTGTGCTCTCACGCGTGAAGCTGATTGCCGAGCCGTGGGATATCGGGCCTGGCGGCTACCAGCTTGGCCACTTCCCTTCCCCCTTTGCGGAGTGGAATGACCAGTTCCGCGACACGCTGCGCCGCTTCTGGCGTGGCGATAAGGCTCAGGTGCCGGATCTTGCGCAAGCACTCGTGGGCAGCGCCTCGCGCTTCGATCATTCTGGCCGCGCGGCCACATCATCCGTCAACCTCATCACGGCACATGACGGATTCACACTCGCCGATCTCACCATGTATTCAGAGCGCCACAACGCGGCAAACAGTGAAGATGGGCGAGACGGGCATGGGGCGAACTACTCCGATAATCTTGGCACGGAAGGCCCCAGTGAAAATCCCGACATTGAAGCCGCCCGCATACTCCGCCGGAAAAACGTGTTGGCAACGCTTTTCCTCTCACAAGGCACTCCGATGCTTCTGGCGGGGGATGAGGCCGGCAACAGCCAGCATGGAAACAACAATGCCTATGCGCAGGGTAATTCTATAGGCTGGGTGGATTGGCAAAGCGGGGTGGATCTCTCGGATTTCGTTGCGTCTCTCACGGCCTTGCGCCGCAAATACCCCATTCTCAGCCAAAGCCGGTTCCTGCACTCGGAGATCAGGCCCGACGGACAGAGAGATCTCGTTTGGCGACGTGCTGACGGAGGTGAGATGCATGCGGAGGACTGGATTGATCCTGAGTTGCACATTCTGGCCGTCGAGCTTCGCGCGGCAGCGGATGCAGCACCGTGGGACATGAACGACGAAAGCCTACTTCTGGTCTTCAATGCCGGAGGGGATCAGGCGTTTAGTCTGCCCCCCGGCAACTGGGAGCGTATTTTTTCCACCGCTCCTGCCCAGCCATCCGATCACATCCCCGCATCATCCGTTGCCGTATTCGCCGCCCGTCCCTAAACGTAAGCCGAGCCATTTGAGGAGCCTTCCTGATGTCCATCGCCACCATCAACACACAACCCATCGAAGGCCAGAAACCCGGCACATCCGGCCTGCGCAAGAAAACAAAGGTGTTCATGGGCCCTCATTACCTGGAGAATTTCGTGCAGGCGATTTTCAACGGGATCGGTGGGGTAGATGGCAAAACGCTCGTGCTGGGCGGAGATGGCCGCTACTTCAACGACAGGGCGGCGCAGGTGATCCTGAGGATGGCTGCGGCGAACGGAGCAGCACGGATCATCACGGGGCAGGGGGCACTTCTCTCCACTCCTGCCGCTTCACATCTTATTCGCAAGCGCGGTACGGATGGCGGCATCATCATGTCTGCGTCCCACAACCCGGGTGGGCCGGAGGAAGATTTCGGCGTAAAATTCAATACACCCAACGGCGGCCCGGCACCCGAGGAGGTGACGGAGAGAATTTTCAGAGAGACGGAGATCCTTGCGAACTACCGCATTCTGGAAGCCCGCGATGTGGATCTCGATACAATCGGCACCACTCAGCTTGGCGAAATGGCGGTGGAAGTGGTTGACCCTGTAGCCGAATATCGGCTGCTGATGGCTGCTCTCTTTGATTTCGAGGCGATCCGTGCACTTTTTGCCAGTGGCTTCACAATGCGGTTCGACGCAATGCATGCAGTCACCGGGCCTTACGCCAAGGCTATTCTGGAAAGTGATCTTGGAGCACGTCCCGGAACGGTGCTCAACGGCACACCACTTCCCGATTTTGGCGGCGGCCACCCGGATCCGAACCCTGTTTGGGCCAAAGCGCTGGTTGATCTCGTGATGGGGGGGGATGCGCCTGATTTCGCCGCCGCCTCAGACGGTGACGGCGACCGCAACATGATCCTCGGACGCGGGATCTACGTCACTCCTTCTGACAGTCTTGCCGTACTCGCGGCAAATGCGCATCTGGCACCGGGCTATGCAGCCGGTCTAAAGGGCGTGGCCCGTTCCATGCCCACTTCCCGCGCGGTGGATAGGGTGGCCGAAAAGCTCGGCATCGAGGCGTTTGAGACACCTACAGGATGGAAATTCTTCGGAAATCTCCTTGATGCCGGACGGGCGACGCTCTGCGGTGAGGAGAGTGCGGGCACCGGTTCTGATCATGTACGGGAGAAAGACGGGCTCTGGGCCGTTCTTCTCTGGCTCAACATTCTGGCAGTAAAGCGCAAGGGCGTTGCGGAACTTCTGAAAGCGCATTGGCAGGAATATGGCCGGGATTACTACTCTCGCCATGACTATGAGGCCGTAGATGCAGATGCTGCCAAAGCCCTGATGGAAGAGTTGAAGTCTTCCGCGTCCGGTTTGCCCGGGCGCAGCTTCGCGGGGCTTGAGGTTACAGCAATTGACGAATTCAACTACGATGATCCGATCGACAGATCGCACTCATCAGCCCAGGGCCTGCGCATCTTTTTCAAGGCTGGTTCCCGCGCAGTTCTCCGCCTTTCCGGCACGGGAACAGTCGGTGCGACCTTGCGCATCTATATGGAGAAGCTGGAACGCGATCCCGCATCCCAGTCACAGGATGCTCAGGCCGCATTGGCCGACGTGATCAAGGCGGTGCAGGAAATCGTGAAGCTGAAGGCACATACGGAGCGTTCCGAACCGGATGTGAAAACTTGATCTTTGCACTCCAAAACAACGGCTTTCAGCGCACTCATACCCTTGCCGGTTTCTTACCATTCCCGCTTGACCCTCCGACCAACTGCCCCTAAACAACGCCCACTTTGGCGGAGTAGCTCAGGTGGTTAGAGCAGCGGAATCATAATCCGCGTGTCGGGGGTTCAAGTCCCTCCTCCGCTACCAATTAGGTCAATGACCTATGGGATAGGTTGTTGATCTTCAGCCTCTTTTTAGTCTCATATCCGCAGGGTATTGAACTTTCTGACGGAGCCACTCGGGCATGGAGGCACATCTTTGTCTTCCCGAAATTTCGGTAGGGTGATGCCGCTCCAGTTCCCGCCATAGCTAACCGAATCCTCTACACTGACCAAATGGCTTTCGTGTTGCTCAGCTCCACTGAACGTCGAGTTGCGCTTCGAGTGCATATCTTCGAGAAAAGGCGCGAAGTGCCATTTCTACCCGGCAAAAGTGCCAAGTCTCGCTGGATAAGTTCCAACTCTCGCCGGATGTCACACAAGAAAAGATTGGCTGTGCGCACAGTCTCCAGCTATCCAGTCTGGCCAAAAATTCCCTGTTAACAGGGAAAATAGAGGGGCAAATCACGAAATACACGGAATTATAAGCGCTTCTCGCTGATACTTTTTACAAAAACAATGACTTACACTCAAATTCTCTAAACTCCTTAACAGGGAATTTTGAATCAGGTAGCAGCGAATTAACTTGAGCGAACAGGGATCGAGCTCCAGTCCTGCGTCATGCCAGTTACCGGCTCAATCGCCCCAAAATGCTGAAGCGGACATTCATGCGAGCTGCAGCGGAGTGGACCTGTCGCGCATTCGTGCCGCTCCAAGTGGTCTTTTAGGCCACTGAGCAGCCCCAGTTGAGTGGTCCAATTTGAAAGTTAGTGCATGATTGCCTTTGGTCCATCGGTACGATGGCCTCTGGCGCAGGTGGGCAGTAGCCCAATGCACTATGGGGTCGTTTGATGTTGTAATGTATCCTCCAGCTTTCGATGATAATTTGAGCTTCGCGCAGCGAGTAGAAGATCTCGCCGTTCAGCAATTCATCTCTCATTCGGCCGTTGAAGCTCTTGTAGTATCCGTTTTCCCAGGGTGATCCGGGCTCGATGTAAGCCGTCTTGGCCCCAACCGCCTTGATCCAGTCCCTGACGGCCTCTGCGATGAACTCTGGGCCATTGTCCGACCTGATGTAGGCAGGAACACCGCGTAGGATAAATAGGTCAGTCAAAGCGTCGATGACCTCAGTCGAGTTCAGCTTACGTTTCACTCGGATCGTCAAACATTCTCGGCTGTGTTCATCCAAGATGTTGAGCGTCCTGAAAGCCCTGCCGTCGTCTGTTCTGTGGTGTACGAAGTCGTATGACCAAACATGGTTGCGATACTCAGGCCGCAGCCGGACGCACGACCATCATTCATCCAGAGCCGCCCCTTCTTTGGTTGCTTCATCGGCACTTTAAGCCCCTCACGTCGCCATAGCCGCTCCACACGTTTGTCATTCACCTGCCAGCCCGCGTCTCTCAACAGGGCAGCAACTCGACGGTAGCCGTATCGACCAAACTGGCGCGTCAGCTCGATCATATCTTCGACCAAGCGTTCTTCATCAGCGCGTCCTCGTGGCATTCGGCGTTGTGTGGATCGGTGCTGGCCCAGAACGCGACAAACCCGTCGTTCAGAAACCTTGAACTGACTACGAACATGGTCGATGCAGGCCCGTCGACGTGAGGGGCTTAGAAGTTTCCCCGCGCGGCTTCCTTCAGGATCAACTTATCCAATGTCAGGTCAGAAACCGCACGACGCAGGCGCTCATTCTCTTTCTGCAGACGCTTCAGTTCCTTGAGTTGTTCTGTGCCCATTCCACCGTACTTCTTTTTCCACCGGTAATAGGTTTGTTCAGTCACGCTGATCTGCCTGATCGCGTCAAACCGGGGCATTCCTTGCCCCATCAAGACTTCTACCCGCCGCAACTTCACGACAATCTCTTCGGGCTTAGGTCTCTTAATCGCCATCTCTGGTCCTCCGCTTTCCTAACTATAGGGGCGGACCACTTCAAAGGGGGAGGCTCACCAGCGCACGCAGGATCATCGGAGACACGCACACCTTCTGCGCGTGAATACGGATCATCCTTGTCGGGGGAAATTAGTGTAACTATCGGAGACACTGGTCCACTTGCTTCAACTTGTATCTCTGTACGACGCAAGCCAATGATCGCCGAGCCAATTTCTCTAACTGCATGCTTGTGCGGCAGCTTTCGGCCTTCTCGCGCGCACCAACTCGCTTCAACTCGAAGTGTACGACTGCGCCTGAAAGCGATCCGACTACACGAAACTTCAAACTGCTCGTGACCGTCTTCGTTCTCCACGTTTGAGATAACACGCGCTGTTGGTTCATCCGCAATAATGACGAGTTCCGTGCTGTTGTACTCGTTTTGCAGGACATGCCTTGGCGTTACATCAATGCCAGTGATGGTCTTGATCGCAAGGCAAACCTCATGCGAAAGGGAGATTGTTTTCGACGGGCCAAGTCGTTTCCAATCGTTCCATGTATTTTTGCTTTGTGGTAGCTTGGGAACGGTAGCGACGTGTCCTCGGAGCGTTAAAATGCCGCGGATGCTGTCGATAAAGAATTTATCGCGCTCCACCCCCACCTGTTTGGTACGACTATCTTGCCAAGTGTAATATGCTCCGGCGAGTGTCCGTTTCTGGATGTCGTAAACAGGCTCCATCGTTGCGATACCTCCTAATTCAACGAGTTTCTGCATCATCGTGTGACATTCAAGTGCGCCTGTATCAACGGCTCGGTCGAAGATCGGAAAATCCGGTCGTTTAGCTGTGTAACCGCTGCTGTGCCCGGTCGCAGAGTGCTTCAAATTCGCAGACATCGAAACAACGATCAGGAGCTAGAAACATGAGCATTATCGATCAATTCCCCATTATCGTGCAATCCGCTTGTGCAGTCGCCTCGTTGATAGTCGGTGTACTGACCTACAGGTTGATAAAGAAGGATCGTGACAAGTAGTGACAAGAGGTCTTTTTGAGCAGAACCTCCGGCCCAAGGCTAGATCAAATGCTAAGGCTGGCCAAAGCACTCCGGGCAAAACCCCTAGTAAATTCCGCGTTTTGCCTGCGGCGACGAAGCACAGCCAGCTTTCGTAAATGTCCGCTTTGCGGGTTGCGGGTTGCGATTGCGGCATTGAGGTGTCCTGGCCAACGGCAGGAATGGGCCGCTCGCGTCGCCGACAACAACCAAGATTTGGTGATTGCTGCGCTGCATCAGATGGCGGGTGAGAGCCCACTTTGACCGATGCTGCGTTCTGCATGAATGTCGGCTCTATCGTCTACCGCTAAACCTCTGTTAAGATTATAAATAACTTAACCATGGCTTTTGATGACGCGCTTCCCTCGCGATTTCAGTTATCGTTTTGTTTAAGAATCCAGTCAGCTATCAAGCCGATGGCATTTTCAGCATATGCGGTTCGCCCCATCCCAATAAACAAATACTGGTTATACCAAGGCCAATCATCAACGAGCTGGTAATTGAATAAATTGGCGCGCAGCAGCGCATGCGTTGCATCCGGGATCACAAGAACGTGGCGTGCATCCGTGATTGGCATCAGCTGTTGGCGGTAGGTGGCTGAGTCCGCTTTAGCATCGACATTTAAGTCATCTGCGCCCCAAACGGCGAGGATGGGACCTTTCATTTCTGCGATCAGGTCAGTGGAATCCTCCCAATAAGCACCAGCAACAAACCGAAACCGATCCGGATCCATTTCTGGCGCCCTCGATGGATCACTCGCAGATGCAAATACCGCATCATAGTTCAGGGTTCGATCTAACAGACGGCTTTCAATGAGGTCAGGAGCGATCCCCTGAGACACCAATTCGATCCGGCTGAAGTAAGTACCTTGGTCTCGCCAAGACACAGCGCCGCCAACAAGAACTGTGAATGCCGGTGTCATGGTGTTCGCGACGCGTGGCAACACCCAACCGGCCTGCGAGAAGCCGAGAAAACCGATCTGATTGGGATCAACACCATCGACACTGGCGATTGCGTTTGCGGCCGCAATCGCTTCATCCGCGCGATCATTCATCGTTTGGTGCAACCAGTTTCCGGTGCTGTTACCGACGCCTGCCTTGTCCCATGAAAACACACCGATCCCAGCGTCAACCAAGGTGTTGATCAAAGGAAGATAACCACTATTGGAAAAGCGATCCTGCGCGCCGTCGCCATGGACGACAATTGCAATGGGTGGGGCTATGGTGTTGTTGGGGGTGACGAGTGTCCCAGACAAAACTGCGCCTTCGACCTTAAAGGAAACCTGCCTTTGCGTATGGTCTGAAAGATCAAAGTCAGACATACCGCGCGCCATCCATGTCGCAGCCCAGATTATCGCCACGAAGGCGATCGCAATTGAACACAGGTACATCCGTTTCTTGTGTGTCATGTCGTTTTCCTTGTCGCTATCTTCCGCTCAAGAGACGGCGAACAATGGATCGAAGGTGAACAAGTGTTGAGGACTTGGACGCCTCGGCACTGAAAGCCACGCGACCAGCCGCACTTTCCACCAAATCCAAAAGTGTCTTTGCCAGCTCGTCCGCCTGTCCAGGAAAACACACCTTATCTTTCGAAAGTGCTTTGATGACTCCATCAATAATTCGCTGCCTGTTCTCAGAATAGGCTTCGACGATATGTGGGCTACGCATGGCCTCAGCTGTAATCTCAGCCGTGAGAACTGCATTCTCAGGCTGTGACACGTAGTTGAAATAGGCGATCACGAAGGCGTCGATGACGCCTTGTTTGTCTCCATCGCCTTCTAGGATCTCCTGGATCTGATCCAAATCTTCCGCTTCCAGACTTGCGATTTCAGCGATGAGCGCCGTTTTGCTCTCGAAGTGATTGTAAAGGTTGCCAAGGCTGATCTGCGCCCGCTTCGCAATGTCGCGGATGCTGGATTGGTGAAATCCCTGCTCGATAAAACAGGCCGCAGCGGCCTCAATGATGTGGCGACGCCGATCTTGCGTCGCCAGTTGACGTTTTGTTGGTGTCGGTTTGTCTTTGTCCATGATTGCCCCCTTGCATTGATATCTGTGCCACTCTATTTTAATGAACGTTCGTTCGTTCAGATTATTCTTAACGCGCAATTACTCAAAAAGGAAGTGCCATGGACCCGATTGAAACAGAATTCTCACAATACGCCGTAATTTTTCAGATTGTTGAAGTTGCAGGCCTCGCGTTCCTTATCGCGCTTGCGTCCGAAACCGTTTGGGATGTGGTCAGGGGCAGCCGCAAATCATTGGGCGAAACCTTCGCCAATGCGGCGATTGCTATCGTGACTGCCTTGCTTGAACGCACGGCTTATGGGTTAGTGTTCATCGTTGGCTTACTGGTGGTAACACCGTTTGCGTTCTTTGACGTGCCACAAGCGTGGTGGACGATCCCCCTTGCGGTGCTTGTCGCCGATTTCACCTATTACTGGATGCATCGATGCGAACACGAGGTGCGGCTGTTTTGGGCCAATCACAGCGTCCACCATTCATCGCCCGAGTTCAACTTTACGACAGCTGTGCGTATTTCATGGATGGATGCGCTAATCGAATGGTTGTTCTTCATCCCGATGATCCTGATGGGATTCAGCCTGGTTGAAACTGTTGTCGGGCTGGTCGTTGTCGTCGCATTCCAAAGCTGGATACACACGGAAAAGGTCGGAAAACTTGGTTGGCTGGATAAGGTTTTTAACACACCATCCGTCCACCGTGTTCACCACGGATCAAACCAGCAATACATCGATAAAAACTACGGTGGTATTCTGATCCTATGGGACCGTTTGTTTGGGACCTACGCGGCTGAAGACGAAAAGGTTATCTATGGCATCACGACACCCATCGGGTCGCGCAATCCGCTGATCATCAATTTCAAAGAATATGGGGCGCTTTTTCACGATATGAAACGTGCAAAAAGCTGGAGATCGGCCCTTGGATACATGCTCCGCGCACCTGGTTGGCAGCCAACAAAGCGGCCTGTTGAACAAGATGGGACAGGCCAATGAAGCTTATCATGGTGCTATTGGGCACACTGATCTCTCTTACAGGTTGTGCAGCCTTGTTTATCGCATGGCCAAGGCCACAAGACCCACGTGACCGACCTTACCGGATCGAAGCCGCAAAATTTGAGGGTGGCGCAGGCGTGACGTTGGCAGGTGAACTGACGCTTCCCCGATCTGACGGCCCATTCAAAGCGGTCATTTTGATCAGCGGGTCGGGCCCAATGGATCGCAACGAAGCGGTGTTTGGGCACCGTCCGTTCTTGGTGCTGTCTGATCATCTGACACGCGCAGGATTTGCTGTGTTGCGCTATGATGACCGTGGCGTTGGGGATAGCACCGGTGATTTTGAAAGCGCCACGATGAACGATTTTGCCGATGATGCGGCAGGCGCGTTTCGCTGGCTCGCGACACACTCCGACATCAAATCAACAGAGATCGGCTTTATCGGGGATTCTGAGGGCGGATACGTGGCACCCGCAGCAGCACTACAAGTGCCTGCCGCGTTTATGGTCTTTCTGGCAGGTCCTGCCAAGCGGCTATTGCCGGATATCATGGCAACACAGACAGCGGGTATTCTCCGTCAGCAGGGCGCAAGCGACGCCACAATCATAACAGCCCGCAAGCAGTATGAGGAGGCTACGATAATCTTATCTGGTCCGGGCACAGTCGCCGAAATCCGTTCAAAGCTTGATGTGTATTTGGCAAGTGAGGGGCAAACCGAACGTGAGAGGTCAAATGTTCTGGAGTTCTTGGTAAACCCATGGGGGATAGGTTACGCGACTTACGATCCTATTCCAGCACTGCGCGCGTTCAAGGGGCCAGTGCTGGCTCTCTATGGCAGCTCAGATTTGCAAGTTTCAGCCACCGAAAATGCACCGGTGATGCTTGAAAACCTCATCAACTCGCGTTCAGAGATTATCGTATTCGAAGGGCTAAACCACTTCTTTCAACCATCAGAAAGTGGAAGCATAAGTGAATACATGTGGATCGATACGACTATTGATCCGGAGGTATTGAACAGAATTAGCGATTGGATGCAAAACCTTTATGATGCTTCCTCGGGCAATCGCTAGAGCAGTCATTTGTGCAAGCGCGGCGAAAGCTCGCTTCTCTAATCGGACGTTTAGGTCAAGTTCATTTCATCGTTTTGTTCCCGCTCTTTGGGATCATTGTCTCTCATCCGGGTCACACTTCTCTACGCAGTCATTGATGGCCCGGTTCAGTCGGACCGCTGCATGCATGTGTCGGATTGGACGTGGAGCGCCCCGCTTAGTCTCGCGCTTCAAGTTGCGTAGTGAGCCTTTTCGGCGTCATCCACAGACCTCGTCCGATGAGGGACGATCCCGTCTTTGGCATCAGGAAGGGGTATCAGGTCATGCAATTCCCTCCACTTTCCCATGACGGAACT
>CANMAI010000006.1 GCA_947495795.1 uncultured Paracoccaceae bacterium
CCAAGCGAATTTGCGGCCCAACTGAACGAAACCCGAAAGCTCGCATGAAACCCAGACCAAAAACGGGGTGAGCTCCAGTTCCCTCCCGTGACACTCAAATAGTGGCACAGTTTTAGGGGGCTAGGACAAGGGCTCTCCCGAAACACATACCAGATCAATCCGACGATGACTTAGCATCGTCATCAACTCACTACGATCCGTTTCCAGCAGACAAATCTCCACCTGCGGATGCCTGTCGAGAAATCGTTGCAGCGACGTCCGAATTGGGCCTGCCGAGAGCGACGCGATGATGCCGATCTGTAAATGACCGTTCTTGGCGACGCCCGCTGACCTCGCGGCATCGACTGCAAAGTTGACCTCATCCATGATCAGCCTGACACGAAGCGCAAAACACTCGCCAGCGACAGTTAGCCTAGCGCCTGAAGGACGCCGCTCGAAGAGCGAAACCCCCAAAGTGTCCTCAAGCTTCTGAATGCGTCGGCTGATCGCAGATTGTCCCATATCAAGCGCAGCCGCAGCGCGGTGAAAGCTGCCCGCTTCCGCAACAGTAAGAAAGCATGACAACTGTGCTGTTTGAACATCTGGCCACATACGACGTGTCATACATGAGGCTCGGAAAAGTCTCCTCCAGGTTTCAAACTCAGTTTTATAGAATACGGATCAATTCCGTTAGATCAACGAGCCAAGTCGTGGCCGTTTGGCTGGGCGCAGCGTTCGTGGCGGCCAGAAATATCTAAGATCATCTTACCCATTGCAATCGCACCGTCGACTGCTGGCTCTTCGGACCATAATTTGAGACTGTTTTTAGAGGTTTTCCTATTGATCAACGACTAGCCATTGGCATGAGTTCTCTGCTTTGTGCTCCGCGAAGTCATTTCGCCAAATTGATTGTGCAGGGCCCATACCACTTTCGACAAAGAGCAATTTTGCCTCTCCCGCGGCATCGCAAACGCGCGAACCAAACCGAACCAAGCCCAATATTTTGGGAATACTGTTTGCAGAATCCTAGGCATAATTGCTTTCAGGCCTCCGCCCCTTGGGTCTAGCTCCAGTTAGGAGCCAGTTTTAGGTGCAATTCACCTTTCCCTCAGCAATTCTTCAGCGATAGCTTGAGCATTGAGACGCATGAAATCAGGAATCGGCGCAACAGGCTCCTGACCGGGATGTAGCAGTTCGAACTCCTCGGCGACTTCGGTCGCTTCTTCATCCGTAAATACACCATCTTCGATACGAACTCGAACGAGACTATGCATATCCTTGATCCATACAGCCTGTTCTTCCGCCAGTTTCGAGAGAGGAGCTTGGGCGCCGTGACCAGGGTAAGCAATAGTTTGATCGCGCCCATATTGCTGGGTGACGCAATCCAGTTGCCGGAGCCACTGAGTTGTGCGTTGCTCGAGCAGAAAGCCTTTCTTGTCATTATCCGTAAGGTCGCCCACGAAGACTGCGCCGTTCTGCTGATCGTAGAAGATCGTCATGGCGATGGACTCGCCCGCTCCGATATCGTCAACCGTAAGCACAATATCTCCAAAGCGTAGAACCTCCCCATCGACCACAACCCGAGTGACGGCGGCAAGCTGCGTCGGATAAGCGTCGCCATTCACGCGGCGCGCGAAGGCGAACATCCCCAGGCTATCGCTTTGCATCTCATCGGTGGTGGCTTGGAGCGCAACGACTGGGGTGTCGGGAAAGGCTTGCAGTATAGATGGGATCCCTCCGACATGGTCTGGATGCGGATGGGTGATTAGGATGGCGAGAAGCGGCTTGCCTGTCGCCTCGATGCGCTCCGCCACGTCCTGGCCGGCTTGAATGGTTCGCTGGCCATCGATCAAAACGACGCCGTCCTCGCCTTCAAGTATCCATGTATTCACACTGCCGGGTCCCGGCTCGTGGAACCGCTCGATCTCATACGCCCATGCGGGAATGGCCAACGTCATGATCAATGTGACTGTTCCGACGAAGCGGGCTGCGAATGGCGAGGTCTTCATGGTCTATTTCCTTTCGAAAAAGTTTCGGGCGGCCGCACGCGATGCATCAGACATCCATCGTGGTCGGGCCGATAAGAGTGTGCGGTAGATCGGTGGGTCGTGATGCCGTCGGTTGAGCCTTCTTCCGCCCTGCGCCGATCCAGTGGACCACACGCGGTTCGCTCTCCTCTTGCAAGGTCGCACGCAGCATCTGCTCCAACTCAACCGCTTCGGCGGATTGCCGACTGCGTTGTCTCAGGTGATCGTCCCAGGTTGCCACCAGGTTCACTTCCATGAAGCGCCTTGGCTCACCGCCGTGTTCGAACAAGTCCCAAGTCACTGTCCCGCTGGCACGGCGCGTGCTTGCGATGCGGCATATGATTTCGTGGAATCGGTCCTCCATGCCTTGCCGAACAGCATATTGCACTGTCACGAGGATCGGGCCGTCAGTAGAGTCGATGTCGGCATTGATGTTGGGTTCTGGCCAAACGGCGGCTCGGGTCGTGCTTGACGGCGCCTTGGCTTTCGGCATGGGCCACGCAAACGTTACGGCGGTTCCGACAAGCTGCAAAACGCCAGCCGAGACAAGAGCTGCGGTGAGGTCGATAATATCGGCCAAGGCGCCCCACAGCAGGCTTCCGACACCCATACCGACAGCGAAAACCATCATGAACAAAGAGGTTGCGCGGCCTCTGATCCAACCAGGAACCGCGACCTGCACCCCCGCCGTTAGCAGCGCCATGCAGATCATCCAGCCCATTCCAGCCAAGATCATGGCGGGAACCGCTAAAGCAGGCGCGAGTGCGAGGAGGCCAATCGTAGCGCCGAGGAATACGCCAGCCATCCCGACCAGATGCGCATCATCGGCCCGCTTACGCATGGCCGCCAGCGTAACACCAGCGATGAGCGAACCGATCCCGACAGCGGCCAGAAGCAAACCATACACTTCAGGCCCAGCTTGCGGGTCGCGCCGGGCGATCAGTGGCAAAAGCGCCCAAAGCGCGCTAGCCGGAACGGAAAAGAGAGCCGTTCGCACGAGCAAGCTGCGCAGGCTGGGTGCGTTGCGAGCATAGCGCAGGCCGGCACGCAGCGCCGCCAAAGCCCGTTCGCGTCCGATCTGGAGTTTTTCCAGAGCAGCCTGCGCGCTCGCAGCTTTCGCAAAGAAGAGTACGCCAACGACACCAGCGAAGCTTACCGCGTTGAGCAGGAAAACCGCGCCCGGACCGATCGCAGCGACCAGGACCCCGCCGAGCGCTGGACCAACGGCGCGGGCGAGGTTGAAGGAGATGCCGTTGAGAACGAGCGCCTGTGTTAAATCATCCTCGCCGACAATGTCAGCAATCATGGCTTGAAAGGTGGGCAGCGAAAATGCGGCAGCAGCCGCTAGCGCGAAGGTCAGCCCCAAGAGCAGGGTCGGCGTCATCGCGCCCGATATCGTCACCAGGCCGAGCACGACCGTGACCAGCAGCATCGCGATCTGAGCGCCGAGCAGGAGCCGCCGCCGGTCATAGAGGTCCGCCATCACTCCGGCGGGCAAAACCAGGAGCGCCATTGCTGCCATCGCAGCAGATTGCACGAGTGCGACAAGAGTGGCGCTCGGCGTTAGTTCGGTCATGAGCCAGGCTCGCCCGACATCTTGAATCCAGGTTCCGAAGTTCGAGACCGTGGTCGCGATAAACAAGGCCGCAAAGAGGCGGTTGCGCAGCGGGGCGAGCGCTGAAACCGTCTCGCGTTCAGTAGGCTCTAATTCGGTCGGTGTTTGAGACCCGGTACCGACCGGCGACGCTTCGTCCGCACTTGTTTGATCGGCTTCGCCAGGCATTCTACGGGGTCCGCGCTGCAGCTACAGCGAAGGTGTTCTCGAAGAACTGACCGCCCGCAATCCGCCCACCCTTCATATCGAAGCGGGCGCACCAATCGCTGTCGGCAAGCTTGCCTGTTTGCTTATGACGGAACAGGAAATGCCCTTCGACGTAGACCCGCTCTCCCGCTTCGCCGAAGGAATGCGGGGTGAATTCCTCGACGTCGAACTCACCGAAGAGCTTGCTGTATAGTTCGGCGTAACCTTCTTCACCTTCATGGACGTATCCGGCCCAGGGGATTGCGGCGCGCAACTCATCGTTCCCAGCTGAGCCCGTAACGAAGCGAAAGTCGTCGTGACCGTAAAGCCGGAACCCTTCATCCGCTCTGCCAGCATATTGCAGTTCGAAGAAATGCCGGACCTTCTCAACATTTGATTGCTCACTGCCGCTCATTGGTCCGTTTCCATGTGATGCCGGACCAGCGCCCAGTCACGTCCAGTCCGGCCAGTCCCTGCAAGGTTGATCCAGATCATCGCGAAGGCCTCAAGCAGGTGGGATTGCCGTATGGAGCCGAGGTATTGTGGGTCGAAGCCAGCATCACTGACGACCTGCTCGGCGATGCTGCGGCTTTCGCCATCGGGGCCGGCAATGAGCATGAAGGGCTTGGCTCCGCCGAAGGAGTCTGGCTCGGCCAGCACCTCGACGCCCACCTGATTGAAGCTCTTGTAGACATCGGCTGCCTCGGCCCAGGTAGCGATATTCTCACCTGCAGACTGTCCCGGCTTCAAAGCAATGCGCGGACCCTCGTCGCCCATGTCGACGGCGTTGGTTGCATCGATGAGAACCTTGCCGGTCAGATCGCCCGCCGCCGCGATGACCGGCTCGGCTGCGGAGTACGGGACCGCAAGAAGTACGACAGCTGCATCCGATACGGCATCAGCGAACGACATCTCGCCATTCTTCGGTGCACGCACGCCATAGACGACCTCGTGTCCGGCTGCGGCAAGTATGCCGCCAATGCCTCGTCCGACGCCGCCAGCGCCCAAAACTGCAATCTTCATGATGCTACCTCCGGTTGGAATTCTTGCGCGAAATCCCCGGCGAAGTCTCTGAATGACCGCGCAGGGCGACCGGTCAAACATTTCACACTGTCGCTGACTGCGCCCAGTTCTCCCGCCTTCAGCTCAGCGTCGAGTTCGAGCTCCGCGTCGGCATAGGCCTCGCTCTGCCCAAAGGAGAGCAATCGCCGCTTGTGCTCTTCAGGTGCAATATCCTCATGGTGTATCCGGCGGCCGAGAACATCGGACAGGACCTCGGCTTGCTGCTTGAACGACAGGGCCTCTGGGCCAGTCAAGAGATAGGCCTGACCGTCATGGCCGTCTTTGGACAACACGGCCGCCGCACAGGCGGCGATATCTCGCGTGTCAATAACGCTGACATTCGCTTCGCCCACTGGTAGGCCGAATACGCCGTCCGACTTGATCGGGTCAGTAAACCAGAACAGATTCTGCATGAACACGTTCGGTCGCAAGAACGTCCAGGCCAGACCGGACGCGCGGATTGCCTCCTCGACCGGCCGGTGCCAGTGGCCAAAACCGAAAGTCGGTTCGTGGTCGGCAGCGATGACCGAAAATTTTACAATCCGTTCGATGCCTGCATCCTTTGCGGCCTGGACCGCCTCTAGCTCACGGTCCGGCAGGGACGGATCGGCCGAAGAAATGAGCATAAGCGTCTGCGCGCCGCGCATGGCTGGCGCGAGCGTTTCTGGTGCGTCAAAGTCTCCCCGAACCAATTCGACAGCGGCAGGTAATCGACCGCGAGCCCGCTCTGGGTCACGAACCATACCCCGAACCGATGCGCCGCGCTCGTTCAGAAGGCGGACAATCTCCGATCCATTGCCGCCAGTGGCTCCAGTCACGACAATCATTGCCCCGTCTCCTTGTCAGTCTCAATCGAGGTGAGCGGCAATCGCACCAGCGTCGCCTTTCCTGTGCCGCCTATGAACACACCGCCCGTCCCCAATGCGTAAAGCGTGGTGCCGTCCGGTGTGAGTTCAACCGCCGTCGCCCCATCGACATGTTCATCGAGCACTGGCTCCACGCTGCCATCGCGCTCGCGGACCAGTACCACATCGGTATGTGGCGCGAAGAACAGTGTGCCGTCGGGCGCAAATTTGAAATCGTCAATGCCGGGCAAACTTGCGACACTTTCTAGATCGCCCGAAGGAGCGCTATCCGCGCCTATACCGATCCGGCTGAGTGATGCATCGGCGGAATTCGCAAGATAGAGCGCGCCTTCATGGATCTGAAGGCCATTGAGCCCGAAACCCGCCGGATCTTCTGGGGCCAGGCTCGGGTCCTCGAACCAAACCGAAGCAAGGCCGGATTCCAGATTGACTTGCCAGACCCGACCCGTTGCAGAGTCACCCAGAAGGGCAACAGTCTGGGACAATAGGGCCATGCCATTAAGGGCTGCGGCTTGTGGTAGTTCGATAGTTTCGCGGATCTCGCCATCATATGCGACGATCATCACGACGTTGCCGAGACCATCTGCGGTCGGTGCCGCCATCGACCCACGATGCGCGAGCACAACGAAATCGCTGTCCCGAGCGACGACATTCATCGCATGCGCTCCGAGATCAATCGGCGTCTGCAAGCCGTCGCCCGGGCGCCAGATCTCGAGGCGCTTCGCGGTGTAGTTGGTGAAGACCACGTCGCCATTCGGTGCGATCTCGAGATTCTCGAGGAAAGTTCCAGGTGCGAAACGGGCGAGCACCTCGGAATTTGCGACGGGCTCGACTGGGGTTTCCGCCTCAGAAGCGCCGCCCGAGCAGGCTATTAGGAGCGCGATCCCCGTCATGCAGCCCGCCGCTCGTCGCCAACCAGTCACGCATCGCGCAGAGATGACATCAAAACTCATCCGACCATTCCTTCGATCTCGGAACCGTCCACGGCATGCATCAGCCGCGGCCAGATAAGCCACTGCCACCAAGTGTGCGCTATCGCAAAGAGGCTTCCGTGGTGCTCGCTTCCGTCCGCAATACGCTCATCGGCCGGATCCGTGGGCAGCACCAGAATGTGCGCGTTTGTTTCTTCGATCGCGCGAACATGAAGGTCAGGATGAAATGTACCGCACATCTCGGCCTCGAGGGCTTCCCGTGGCGCTGATAAAAGAGCAGCCCGCCATTCAGGATCCGTCCAGCTCCGCCCAATAATCTGGACATTGAGCGCGCCGAGGAAGGGGTCGACCACCTCGCCGTGCTCGCGGCGCATCCACCAGTAAAAGCCGTGCGCAAGCATCCACCAGTCAGAGATTTGCTCATAGCGATACCAGAGCTCAGCTTTGGGCGGGATACGCGGAACGACGAAGATGAATTCATCGGTCGCCTTGTCAACGATCCGAAGGTCCATGCCTTCAGGTTCTGGCAGCCCTGTCAGCTCGAAATAGGTCTTCGGGCTCTCGACCAGCTTTTGTCGAAGCGTGGCATCTTTCCACGTGAGATGACCCAACTCGGCTGCGAGAGACTCGCGGTAGGGACCGAAGGGGCGAACATCAATACCGCTCCAAGTGCGCTTGGTTTGCAGTTGCTGGGTCATGGCAATTCAGTTCCTTTTTCTAATTGCGGCCGATTGCACCTTCGTCTCTGCCGCACGCTCTCCGAATTGGGCGCCGGTAACGAGGGCACTGATGCCTGCGATGTTTATGCGCCGTTCTCCGGCACAGTCCGTGGCGGCACGCCGGGCGCCCCATTGTCGATTGTCCACGATCCAGCCGTCCGAAAGGCATTGGCGATGGCGAAGGTGTCCTCGTAGAAGTGATAGGATGCGATCTTTCCTTCGCGCACCACAGCATGCATGGCGAAGTCGCTATCGGCGGCGTGTCCGGTGGATTTCGCCACAAAGCGGAGCGTGCCGAACACCGCGACCTGCTCGCCGTCGACGATGAACGTGTGATCATCGAAGCCGCGAACTTCAAAGTTCGCATTCAGAAGTTCCTGAAAGGCGATGATCTCGGCGATGCCGGTCCACGTCCCGGCCCAGGGAATGGCTTGTTTGGTTTCGGGTGACATCTGCTCGCTGGCAAAGTTCAGATAGACCGCATCTTCCGTGAAGAGGTCGGGAATGAGGTCGCGCCAGTTGGCCTCGCGAAAGCTGGCATAATACGCGCGTACGGTCGCTTCGGGAGAGCGTGTCATCTTGTGATCCTCTTCATATCCGTCCGCTTCTGTTGCGGGCTCCTGAAGGCTTGTCGCATCACCATGGCAGCGCGCCTTCCCTGTTGCGGAAGCTTCCATCCGGCGCATCGACGCCGCCGGTCGCAATGCCGAGCGCGAGGTCTGCCGCATCCTCGGGCGTATTGGGAGCATCCGGCCCGCCAATGTCGGTTTGCGTCCAACCCGGGCACATGGCGTGTACGGTAACGGACGTGTCTTTCAGTGCCTTTGAAAGCAACGCGGTGACGCCGTTCAACACCATCTTCGACAAGCGGTACGAGCCCGCCTTCATCAGCGCATAGTCGTTTTCAGGATCGAGGGTCGCGGCGATCGACCCGGCTTCGGAAGAGACGTTGATGATGCTGGCACCATCCTTCGATGCTTCCAGCAGAGGCAGCAAGGCCCGCGATATGCGCAAGGGGCCAAGTGCATTGATCGCAAGAGAGGCTTCTATATCCTCATAAGACGCGGCAATAATGTCGTGCTCCTGGCCAACATTTATTCCGGCATTGTTGATCAGAACGGATATGCTCGAATGGGCCTTGGCGAGCGCATCTGCCGCAGCGTCTATTGATGCGGGGGCGGTCAAATCGAGCGGCATGGCTTCGGCGGTACCGCCCTTCGCTGCTATAGCTTCCCGGACCTCTTCTGCTTGCGCTGCGTCGCGCGCACCGATCACGACGTGGTATCCTGCATCGGCGAACCGGAGCGCGGTGGCACGGCCGATGCCGCGATTGGCGCCGGTGATGACTGTGACCTTCGCCCCGCTCATGGTGCGGCCTCCGCGATGGAAGGCAGCCAGATGGATTTGGTCTGGGTGTAATTCTCCAGCGCCTGTCGTCCGCACTCGCGGCCAAAGCCGGATTGCTTGACACCGCCGAAAGGCACGGAAACGTCGAAATAATTGTAACTGTTGATCCAGCAAGTGCCGGCTTTGAGGGCGTTCGCGACGCGTAGGGCCTTGGCCATGTCCGTCGTCTGCACGCCCGAGGCGAGACCGAACGTGGTATCATTGGCGATGCGGATCGCTTCGGCCTCGTCATCGAAAGGAATGACGGTCAGGACCGGCCCGAATATCTCCTCCTGAGCGATCGCCATGTCGTTTGTGCCGAGGAAGATGGTGGGCTGATGGAACCAGCCTTTGCCGCCCAATCCTTCAGGCTCGGCCCGCTCGCCGCCATAGCGCAGGTCAGCACCGGCTTCGCGGCCCTTGCGGACATAGCTCTCGACCTTCTTCAACTGGCCCTCGTCGGCCATCGGCCCAAGGAACGTCGCGGCATCAAGCGGATCGCCGATGACGAGTGCACTCGCAGCCGCGACCAGTGCCGCCAAAACCTCTTCGAGAACCGAGCGTTCCACCAGAAGACGCGATCCTGCGGTGCAAATTTCGCCCTTGTTGTAGAAGATGCCAAAGATGGCGTTTTGCACCGCGCTATTCATGTCCGCATCCGCGAAAATGATATGGGCCGACTTGCCGCCCAGTTCCATCGTCACCTTCTTCACCGTGTCGGCGCTCTTCGCGATGATCCCTTTCCCGACACCGGTTGAGCCAGTGAAGGCGATCTTGTCGACATCAGAGTGTGTCACCAGTGTGTCGCCAATCTCCGATCCAGGTCCGGTCACGAGGTTGTAGACCCCTGCGGGTACGCCCGCTTCCTCGAACGCCATGGCGAGGCGCACGGCGGACAGCGGCGTGGCCGAGGCGGGCTTGTGGATGATCGTGTTCCCAGCCGCCATGGCAGGCGCGATCTTGGTCGCCGAGAGCAGCAACGGGAAATTGAAAGGTGTGATTGCCGCCACAACGCCGACTGGCTCGCGCACGGACATGACCTGACGTGCTGCATGGTCGGGGGGCGGTGAGACGGTGCGCGCATCACCATCCGGATCAGCTGCCGCTGCGCCAAAGAAGCGGAACAAATCCGCGAGGAGGACGGCATCGATGCTGCGGGCGAACTGGATGGGCTTGCCCATATCGAGCGTCTCGCAGCGCGCGAAATCGTCAGCATGGCGCTCGACGATATCGGCGACCGTCATCATCAGACCTTGACGCTCCGGCGCCGGCATGCGGGCCCATTCTGCATCGTCGGCGCGTCGCCGCGCCGCTGCGATGGCCGCTTCAACATCATCTTTGCCGCCCTTGGCGACGGTTGTGATGATAGACTCGGTCGTCGGGTCGACTGTTTCCATGCGATCACCTGAGGCACTCTCGCGCCAAGTGCCGTCGATATAGAGCTGACAGTCCTCGACGGGAGACGTTCGGGTGTCGGTTGCGCAAGCTGCTGCGTTCTGCATGGTCAGTCATCCTCCATTGCACGACCAGAATTCGATCGATAAATGATGATAGCCGACGGGAACGGCCGTGTTTTCTACCGGACGCGCATGCCTTTGCACGATACCAACATCTAGCGGATCAACTGGCTCGGCTTGCTCCATTCGCTCGTTTGATGCGAACAAGCCCGATCAAAAACGAAACCGCCCCAGGAATTGGAGCCGCGACGCATCGGTCTGCTCGCTGGATTGTGTTTCGCGCGCTCCGATGACTATTTCCGCGCCCAGATCGACCATGGCAACCGGCGACCAGACAAGATTTACGGTACCGCTCTGCAGCATTCGTGGATCGTCATCATCAAGGCTCTGCGTTCGGCCAACTACAATGAGCCCGTAGGTTGCCGTGCTTCGCAGCGTGTCGGAACACCAATGCTGATAGCCGGCATGTGCCGTCCATGTTGGGACGGTCTGCAGCGTTCCGTCGGCACTCACGGTTCCGTCAAGACCGTCGAATGCCAGTTCGAGATGATAGCGCCCAATGCTCTCACCGCCGCCAACTCCGAACACCAGATTGTCGCGGTCTCCAAGGAAGGGCAGGTCGATGCGGCCGGTCATATTCAGGCCCCACCCAATCTCGCTGTCGGGACGGGTCTCGCCATCGATCTCTGTACGCGCTCGCAGCGCGCGTACCAAACCCACCAGGCGTATTCGGCCCCAGTCGCGTTCCAGGGTCATCCCGGCAAGCAGATCGGGCCAGTTGTCGAGGCTCTCGCTGGACTGGGGCCCCGAAAACCGGCTCGCGGGATTTTCCATGGCTATTGCATAGGATAGGCCTGCCGACAGATCGCCGACATAGCGGATTCCGACCTGCCTCACCACTGGCTTGCCTGTCGGCGATGTGGGATTGAGCGTTTCCGGAAACGATTCAATATCCGCGAAGAGCGACCAGTATTGGCCCGCATAGAGATTACCGAGTTGACCATAGGCATGCCGAAGGCGGAGTTCGTCACCATTGGCGGTTAACGGATTGCCCTCCCCACCGTCAAAATCCGCTTCGATGAAGGCCCGGACCAAGCCGAGTTCGGTATCGCCGCGTACGTCAAGATTGACGCGGCTGCCATCGGCGAAGATCGCCGTCCGCGACGCACTTAGCGCGGTTAGGGGGATGAGGCTTGGTAGGAAAGCTCCGTCAGTCGTCCCGTTACCAAAAGAACGATTGAAATTTACTTGCGCGAAGCCTCCTATCCTGAGGGCAAGAATACTTCCTGGGATCCGGATGGAGTTGTCAAAGCTGCCCGACCTGACGATCGTATCGTCCGGAAACCGACCTATCCCACCATCGCTGCGGCCTTGCCTGTCAACCGGTTCCGCATTGACCCCGTCGTTGCTCGCAAGAATTGACGCTTGAGGCGTTGCCACTTCGATGAGGGACTCCGCACGTATCCGTGCCGACGCCTCGTCGTCTCTCGCCCGTTTGTCCAGTCGCCGCTCCAGTTCGTCGATCCGTTCGCCTTGTCGGCAGATCAGCTCTTCCTGCCGCTCGATGATCGCGATCAGGTCCGGGAGTGTCTGCGATGGCTGTGCTGCTACAGGCGAGGCGGGAAGACAGGCGTAGAGCAGTGCCACGCATCCGGCGGACGCCAGCGGCATTACCCGGCGCGTACCTTTGGAAAGACCCAAAGAACAGGTCGACGCGGTGGTCACCGGTCGCGGGAAACCTCATCCGGCCATGCCACTGCTCCGATCATGGAGCCCAGCATCACATCGAATGGCTCGGCGTCGCAGCTGCTGTAAACACCCTCGGTAAAATAGGGTGACCCTTCCATCATCGCCTCAGCGCGCGCTTCGTCTAAACCGTGCATGAAATAGAGCCGAGCTGTCGGCTCCGCCTCCCGCCCATCGCCGTAGACCTGCCCGGCAAATGCAATTCGGGTGATATTGAGCTCAAGAAACCGGGTGTAGTCAGGCGCGGCAGCCCGTCGCCTCTCATCCGATCCTGACGCGGTGACACAGCGCACCACCGCCATGCTGGCCGCGCGCTCCATACCGGGATAGGCAAGATGAGAAAGGCTTGCCGCAAGCGACAGCCCCGGCTCACCCGCATCGATGGCAACGACATTTGCTGCTACAGGGTTTTCTGGATCGAGGTAGAAACCTCCATCGCCGACGACATAGAGCGTATTGCGATCCTCCGCACGGCGCCCGAATGCCGCCGCCGTCGATCCCGCAACGCCTTGCTCGGCGCCAGCGACGGTCGTAACAGACCCGTCCTTCTCGATCCGGACCACGCTGTCAAAGATATGCGTGGTGCCGTAGATCGTCCCGTCTGCGGCGATCGCGAGATCGTCGAGTACGACATCTTCCGAAACCGTCTCCGGCTCTCCTGCGCGATGATCAGGCCCGATGACAGGGATGCGTAAAACGCTCATGCGGCTGGAATTGGTGACGTATACCGAGCCGTCGAAAAGCTTTAACCCGTTCACTGCTGGCAGCAGAGGGCTGCGATCCGGATGCGACTCGAGAACTCCGCCAGACAGCCAGATCCGCGCCTCTCCGGTCTCGGTATCGACCTTAAGAATCGTTCCGGCTCCGGAGTCCGCAACCAGCAGCTGACCGGGCGCGACAAGCGTAATACCGTTCAGGAACTGCGCACCTTCTATTGGGATGGTCCGGTCTAGCTCGCCATCATCCCGGAATACGAAGATCGCGCCCGTGCCGTCAGCAGTCCTGCCGGACGACATGATCCGTCCATCGATATCGACAGCCAGCCCCACCGGCTGGATATCCGAACGATGAAACTGCGTACGCGTTCCGGTCTGCGACACGCGCCAGATTGCATGGCCAATAGCCTCGGTGATCAGCAGACCTCCGTTCGGAAGAACGATGACGCTTTCAAGAAAACGTCCTTCTCCGAAACTGGCAACGATATCGGACGGTAACGGCTCGAATGTCGTATCTTTCTGTGGCAAGATCGAGACATCGATCCGCGGCTGCGCCGCAGCAGGAGCGGTGAAAGCGAGGGCGGCAACGACAAAGGTCGCGGCACCACACTTAAGGCGAGCTATTCTCAACATCATATACCTCTTATCGCTGGTGCTTCTGCGCCAGATTGGTGCGGCGGTGGTGAAACTGTGTCCGAGGATCGCGACGCGAGGACACAGCAATTTCGACCAACATGAACTCGGCCGACACACTTGATGATAGCCTAGCAGGGACGTCCTGTTTGCTATGATTGGAACGTGCCTTTGCACGATTTGGACGAGATCGCCCTTAAACCTTAGGTTCAATGGAGCCCATTGCGTGCCGCCGCAGGTGTGACCCCGAAGGCCTCCTTAAAGCATCGCGTCAGGTGGCCTTGGTTGGCGAAACCACAGCGATATGCGATTTCGGCGATCGAGACGCGGGTAGTCAGCAGCATCTCCTTCGCCCGCTCACATCGAAGGCGCGTGACATAGGCCCAGACCGGAACGCCCATCGCCGCCTTGAATGTACGGGAGAAATGGCCTGGTGAAAGACTGGCAATGGCGGCAAGCTCTGCAATCGTCAGCGCGTCGCCGTAATGGGTCTCAATATAGTCGACACTGCGCGCTATGCGGTGATCGAGGCGATCCAAGAGGTCCAATCGCTCCTGCTGAGCGCGCACGCGCGACGCGACAAGAAGCTCGATCAAGCTCAACATCGGGTCAATGATCTCGCTCGCGGCGTAGGATGAACCCCAAGCCCTGCGTAGGAGCTGTCCGATCAGCCGGTCACCTACGCGTTGCGGAAACGGCGGTGCGGGAAGATTATCCATCCGCGCGCTCAAGACACGGCCTCTAACGCAAGCGCTGGTACCGTCACCGATAGGCAAAAGAACAAGTTCGCCAACACTCAGCCTCCCGTGAAGGTCTGTCAGACTGAATTCTTTCGGTTGGCAGTCGAGCACAAGGACGATTTCGCACTGCTCACGCTCAGGCCAAACTTCTCCGCGCCTGAAAGTGATGAGGCGCAGGCGCTGATCAGCTGTCGTGTTTGCTGAATCCTGGAGGTTGAATTCGGACTGCTTCATACAGATCAGAAAGCAAATTCGCTTAGGCCCGTATTCCGCGCAGATGTTGATTCAAGAATTGGAAATCCAGAACGCTCGACGATTCTGAAAAAATTTCAGTTTAACCTTGGATGCGCACCGCCATGCTCAGCCCGCGAGGCCATTTCTTCGTGGATCAAGAGCCTCACCAACGCCAGCGAAGTCTCTGCAATTTCATCGGAACTGCGCCAAGCACGCGAGCAGAGCAAACCGATCAGTGCCTCGGCTAGGGGCCCGACGTACTCTGTGACCACAAGCCCCGGAAGCACCACGCGAAGCGCCCTCAGATGGCCCGAGATTGATAGCGTTGCCCCCGGTGGCAGCAGAATGGCAGCGCCTGACCGGTCTCGGCTGTTCGTTCCCGACCAGCGGGCACGGCCACGCCCAGCGTTGCGCAGGAAAATCTCGAAATCGTCACCGGCGACAACAGTGTCGCCCTTGCTCAACATGACATAGCAGATGCTGCCAGTACTCAGGTCGCGCCGGGACCCGTCGCTGGAACTGACCACAGGTGGCGGTTTGGAGGTTCCGAAGGTCATTCCAGAAAGGTCGCACCAATTAGCGCGCAGGTATTCCACATTCGTCGACCGACGAAGTCTGAATTCTCGACGATTACAGAATACTGGATCACTTTGTGCTATATAGTGTTTTGAAGTTCTGGCCAATTGCACGCGGAAGGGGGCGGAAAAAATGACACAGCACACCGCACCCTCGCTAGCGGATTTCTACAATGATCCGTCCGGTCCTTACGCAGGGTTCCCGCAGGAACACCGCTCCGGTGGATCGATACCGCTGAAACTGCTTCGCGCTGAGCAGCAGCCATTTGAAGGTACAGATCCTGCGGTGCCGGAGTTGGGCCTGATCCTGGTGATGCGCGCTGACATGCCATTTCGTTGGAACGTCGGTGATGGCCTTACTGACGAAACAACTTATCGAAGCGGCTGTCTCAGCTTCGTTCCACAGGCGACGGCTGTAGATTTCTACTGCTATGGGGAACATGAACTCATAGACATTCTTCTTCCCGCAGCTGAGATTGAAGAGCTGCTTGAGGATCATGGCGCGGGTAGCCTATCAGACTTGAACTCTCTGACCGGAGCCACACTTTTCCGAGACGACACTCTCCGCCGTGTTGTCATGCAGATGTGGGCCGAGAGCGCGCGGACAGGCGGCACCAGCGACCTTCTAATGGACGGGCTCACGCAGGTCCTGATCGCCCGACTCCTCGACAAGGCGGGTGCGTTGCGCCGCCCGCAGCAGATCCTGCCGCTCAGCCCCGCCGAGATCACCCGCATCGATACGCTGGTCGAGCATCGCCTCGCCGAACGGCTCACTGTCGAAGATCTCGCAAGCACACTCGACATGCCCCGATGGACCTTCGCCGACGCCTTCAAGGCCACCACCGGCGATACCCCTCATGCCTACGTCACCGGCAAACGCCTTGACAAGGCCTGCGAGCTCCTGCGCCTCGGTGATATGCCACTTGCCGAAATTGCCTACGCCACCGGTTTCGCCTCCCAGAGCCACATGACGGACACCTTCCACCGCGTGCTCGGCACAACGCCAGGGAAGTGGCGGCGGGAGGTGCGGCAGTGAGTGGGGCAGCGCAACACACGGCTTCCTCGCTGGCTGGCTTCTACCGCGATGCGGCCTCGCCCTATGCGGGATTTCCTCAAGAGCACCGGACTGTTGGGTCGATGCCAGTAACGCGGATGCGAGCAGAGCAAGAAGCTCACGACTCGATCGATCCAGCCATTCCAGAAGTCTAATTGGGTTTGGTACTTAGATCGGACATGCCATTTCGTTGGGATGTGGGTGATCGGCTGACAAACGAAAAGACGTGCCGAACAGGAGACATGTGCTTTGGGCCAGCCGACACGGAAGTACGTTTCGATTGCCAAGGTCCACACAACATCTTTGTGCTCACGATACCGAGTGAACCGCTAGCACAGTTGCTTCACGAAAGTTGCTCAGGATCGCTTGCGTTATTGAACTCGCTTACTGGCGCGACCCTCTTTCGAGACGAAACGCTCCGCCGCACCGTCATGCAAATGTGGGCAGAGAGCGCGCGCGCGGCTGGAACTAGCGACCTTCTGATGGATGGGCTCACGCAAGTGCTGATTGCACGACTTCTCGACAAGGCCGGAGCCTTGCATCGCACGCAGCCGATCCTGCCGCTCAGCCCCACCGAGATCACACGCATCGATACGCTGGTCGAGCACCGGCTTGCCGAACGGCTCACTGTCGAAGACCTTGCAAGCGCACTCGACATGCCCCGCTGGACCTTCGCCGACGCCTTCAAGGCCACCACCGGCGATACGCCACACGCCTATGTCACCGGCAAGCGTCTGGACAAAGCCTGCGAACTCCTGCGTCTGGGCGACATGCCACTCGCCGAAATCGCCTACGCCACCGGCTTCGCCTCCCAGAGCCACATGACAGATACGTTCCGCCGCGTGCTGGGCACAACGCCAGGGAAGTGGCGGCGGGAGGCGCGCCAGTAGGGCCTCCGGCTGCCGTCCGGCGCCATCGCTATCCGCCGTATTGTGCGAGCGAACTGGTCGTAGGCCGCTGCCAGCCGAGCGTAGCGCGACTGCTAAGGAATAGTTCGCATTTCATCACGCGTGGCCCACCACGTGAGAAATGGTTCGCTGCCGTGCCAGTGAGTACTCCTTGATGCGAAATGACCGCCGACGGTTCGAATACCACCCGGCGGGGCACGTGAGATTCGAACTTACCGCACAACCGACCGACTTAGTTGGCGATATCGCTACGGCACGCCATAATGGCCTGATTGTCTACGCAAAATCGCCGCGTAAGCACCACGTAAGCAGCAAAGCTCCGAAGCGCGGATTTCTAAGATATTGAATTATTGAGAGAAATGGCGCACCCGACAGGATTCGAACCTGTGACCTTCGGCTTCGGAGCTGGTTTAAGCACCCATCCGAATTGCACGATAGGGTACGCTAGAGCACGCTAACAGTCTGAAATATATTGCCTTTCAGAAACGAAGCTCCGAAGTCTCTATCCGAGAATACGCCGTGATTTCCTTCCGCGTGCTTGCGTGGTGCTTACTCGAAATCGAGGCTTCTGAGGGATGGAAGCATGACCAAACTGACCAAACGGTTCGTAGAGGCAGTCGAGCCGCAGAACAAAGGCCATGTCGTCTGGGATGATGAACTGCCCGGCTTTGGTCTTCGCGTCTACCCTTCAGGAAAGCGAAGCTACCTCATTCAGTATAGAGCGAAAGGTCGCTCGCGACGCTACACGATCGGACTCCATGGTGTTTGGACACCCGAAACTGCTCGCCGTAAAGCAAAGGCATTGCTTGGCCAGATCGCTCAGGGAGAAGACCCCGCTGCCGAAAGAGAAGAGGAACGCCGTGCGGTGACCGTTCGCGAGCTCTGCGAACAGTACATCGCCGACATGGAAGCAGGCCTTGTTCTCGGAAAAGGCGGCCGGCCCAAGAAGGCGACCACCGTCGCGACAGACGTCGGTCGCATCCGCCGACACATTATCCCGTTGCTTGGTACGCGGAGGATCAAGGACATCACCAAACCGGACATGAACAACCTGATGAAGGACATCATCGCCGGAAAGACGCGCGTCGTGATGAAGACGGAGAAGCTGCGTGGCAAAGCGATCGTGCGCGGCGGACCTGGCACTGCCATCCGCACTATGGGCCTACTCGGCGGCATCTTCACCTACGCAATCGAAGCCGGGATCATCGACCAGAACCCGACCCACGGCCTGAAGAAGCCGCGATACAAGGTGCGGGACCGACGACTGAGCGAAGCGGAGTACCGGACGCTGGGTCGCATTCTTAAGGACGTGCAGCATGACAGCCACTTCGGCATCCACGCCGAGATCCTCCGTCTCATCGCCCTGACCGGCTGTAGGCGTGGCGAGATCATCAGTCTGCGGTGGAGCGAGGTCGATATCGAAGGCAGTTGCCTACGTCTGAAAGACAGCAAGGAAGGTGCATCAGTGCGACCAGTCGGCTTACCGGTCATCGACTATCTTGAGGCCGCGCGCCTTAAGCGGGAGGGGACCTATGTCTTTCCCGGTCGAGGTGAGGACAACGCCGTCGGGAACTTTCCGCAAAGCTGGAAGAAGCTATTCGCCGACACACCACTCTGGGATGTCACGCCCCATGTCCTGCGACACAGCTTCGCCAGCATCGCCGATGACCTCGGCTTTACTGAAATCACCATCGCCGCGCTGATCGGACACGCCAAAGGCTCCGTTACGAGCAAATACGTCCACACGCTCGACTCCACACTCATAATGGCTGCAGACGCCGTGTCCGGCTATGTGAAAGCCCTGCTCGACGGGGTCGAGTTCAGGCGAAACACATACACGCTTGACCGGCAAACACGACGGCACGCCATCGACGACATGCTGGTTGAAGCACAACCAACTGTTCAACGTTGATCCAACCGCAGAATTGGTTTCAATCTTCCCAGATCGGTGCCAACTTGTCGTTACGACCAAGAATATGTCAGATCCTCCTTCCAGCGTAATGAGCTGACACCATGCTTTACAGCGTAGGCCGCCCCTAAGGTGCAAGCATGAAGATGAAAAATCCGGGCGTTTCGAACCAACTCCGTCACTCTTGGCTCTGTCTCTAGTCCTTCCTCGAAAAGGAACAAATCTGATACGTCATTCGCCTGATCCTGACCAATCTGCTCCGTCACTGCCAATATGTATCGACTTGGGATCAGCTTTGTTTTCTCCACGTCGCATGCGCCTTCGATCACAGGAACGACCGCGTTTTGAAACAATTCGTTTGCGAATGTCCGTACGGGCTCAAAGGAACGCGGTGGGGGTTCATCGCCAAAGCTGGAGACCCATCCCTCAAATGTCACAGACATCGGAACAAACGGTCGTAGAGGAGTCCCCTCCGCAATCGCTCGCTCTCGCTCAACAAGCCAATCCTCAAAGGAACTGCCCATCCACGGATCGTCCGGCATATAGCTGCGGAATCTCTCCCATTCCGTGCGAGTAAGATCTGGAAACGTCAATCCTACAGGTGGGCTAGTCTCAATGCCAGAACTGTTCGCGCGTGGTCGTCCGTTAACGTAGAAGTCAGAGCTGTTGCCAAGTGGAGGGGCAGGTTTAACAAACGTGATGTCGTCGACTTCAAATCCGGTGTCCAGGATCGGACCCTTTGTCATGTCATCGGACAAACCATCGACAACGGCAGCGGTCATTGCGCTTTCGGCGTAGCCGTAAAACGCGGCCCGCAAGGTTTCATACTCTCGAAAGGGTCGATCCAGATGGATTGGCACATAGTCAATCGGCCATAGAGCGAATGTATCAAAACCATCGCTGTGAAGATAGGCACCGGCGACGACAACACCGTCGATATCACTGGTATCGTTGTGGGCGCGACGGCTAACCAGCTGAACGATCTCGTCGTGATCAAGGGCCGTGTTTGCGTTGTTTACTAGTAAAAGCACTGAGTTGCTTGTTTCTGGAAAGTCAGATCGTGACTGAACCAGCTGGCGTTTTGCTGTTTTAACCGCTCGTTTTATGGGGCCTTCCATTGCGCGGTCGTAGTAGCGCTGGCCCGCTGGATCGAGAAGATCTCGATCGAGGACATGGACGGGTCGATCAGGATTCAAGTCAACAAAAAGGCTTGCCAATTTCGATTGTCGCGGAGTTTTGCTCAAACCTTCGTCTTCGAGGATCTTGAGCTCGATGACTGTCTCGCCAAGAATGTAGTCAGCGTTTTTTTGGGTTTGGCGATCATCGTGAGGATATGCTCGGCGGCCTCCAGCACTTTCGATAATCTGAGTGAAGATGTTCTCGCTAAGTGGGCGGATACGTGTGTACGGAAAGTCGAACATTATTGCCTGCTACCTCCCTTCGCCATGCGCTCACATTCGTCCTGGAGCAAAAGCATACGCAGAGCGGCAAGTTCCATAGTTTGGTCGTTGGCTTCTCCTGCGATCGCATTATGGGCGTTCATGCAGAGCGGATCTGGAACTGGCTGTCCGGCTTTCGCGGCCTCAAACTCATCGACAAGTTGGCCCCAGGTCTCGCTCAAATAGTCACATGCCCAATGCAACTGCTCCGAGTTTGCTTGTTCAGCCGCTTCCGTCACCTCGTCTCGATGGCGTTCGAAGCTTTCAATGGCCCTAGAAAACACTTCATGTTCATCTGGGTGCAGGTTGTCGGGATCACGGCAGGCCAGAATACCCGACAACGTCATGCATGCTGCCAATGCTTCGTCAAAACTGCCTACGGTTTTCGGTAAGAGAAACGGACGATCAATGTGCGTATCCCAATCCTTCGCGAAGTCCTGATCGGGCAACGGTACATTTGACGAAGGTAGAATAGCCAATGCGGGAACGACGTACCCATTAATGACTGGCGCAACTCTAAAGCGCCAATCGTTTCCGAGTTGATCTTGTCCTTCGGCAAGCGCGGCGTCGAGATACCCTCCATCTGCTTCAAAATCCGCTATCTCAACAAGGATTGCTACCTCGCGCGCAGGCCAATTCACGCTGTCCGTCTGGTCAACTGGCCGGGACCAACACCGTGCACCCCATCCCTCGCTCTCTAGGGCACTTTCAAGACACTGCAGCCTTTTGCGAAAGCGCTGGTAGGCAAGAGATTGGCATCGACGCGCGGCGGAACGGATCCCCTTGCCCATGGCACCTTTCCGAGCGGCATGAGTGATCCCCTGAATTGCGGATTGACCACTGTCATAGGCCATCTCGTGCAAGATAGAGGCGACTCCCAAGAGACGTTCTTCTAAGGAGTTGAGTTCTTGAATCGGCGGCTCCCGACTTGTTCGCCAGATTGCTGATTGCGCCTGCATGCGCGCCTGCGCAACTAGGCTACCCGCGAAGGCCGCAGTGGCTTTGGTTCCATCACCGGGCACCTTACCCATTCTTCCCATGAGATTGCCCAGCACACCGGTAAGCAACGCTCCAAGCGTGTCGTCCGACCCAGAGCCCGCCGCAGGCGAGGTCATTTCGGGCATGGGTTTTTCAGGCGTGGTGTATGCGAGAGCGTTTACGGCTTGTACTATCTCGTTGACCTGTTCGGCCAATGCGTCCGCGTTGGCGATGCGTTTGCCCTTGATCCACTTTTCGCTAAAGGACCGAAACACTTTCTCCGTCCGTCTTACGAGATCGCTCATCTGACGCGTGTATTCCGTAAGAGTGTCAGACGCGGATCTAGCAAGAAGAATTTGTCGAAAGGCAACATTCCAGGCGACCCGCGACTTTGCAGGAAGATTTGCCCGCGGCATGTCCTTGGACCATGGTTTGAAATCACCAATGGCAATGGGATTACCGAGTGGATTGACAGCGTCGGACGCCGCTGCGTCTGAGCCGGGTGAGATCGCAATCAATGTCTCGCAGATGCTGCAGATCGTCTCGTGCGGATCTGACTGATCGTTTTCAGCAACGTGAAACCAGTCTGATCGAATGGTGCGGCCATGCGATCCATTGAGATCGATTTTTGGTGTGGCGACCCATGGTGTTTGCGACCGGAACCACTCGAACAGAACCTTCTCGCCGCCCAACGCCTCGACCAAGTTTTCGGCTACATCAGCGCTAATAAGGTAAGCCGTAGAAAGCAGAGATGCGACCTCACCAACATCTCGTTCGCCTTCGCCAACAAAGTTCGGTGTGATGGAAAGCTCCACGGCGTCTCCGCCGCATATCGGAGTTAGACAGGAAAGAAGCAGGTTGGCTTGCCGCAGGTCCTCGCAGCGCGGCACGTCGGTACTAGCGGGAAGGTATCCTAGGCACGCAGGACGAAAATCATCCTTAGGAAGAGTACGAAAAGCGAGCACTGCGTCACGGAGTTTCTGCCAGTCATCGAACCCAGACAATTCGGGGATATCGATTTCCGGATCGCCAAACATTGAGGCAAGCGACCACTGGGCACGCTGCACATCATATTGAACAAGCACATTCATAAATGAACTCACGCGCCGTTCCAATGTGGCCAATCCCAAACCGGTTAAGATACCGCTCCAGGTTTCAATGTCGGAACTTGCCCCGAGTATTTCTGCAAGCTTTCGCAGCGTCGCCGATTCATTCTGAGCTTCCGTCATGATGGCTTGGACGGTTGTGGGCAAAGTGCTGGCAGTTACCGCGGGTAAGCTCTGCCAAAGTGTATCGTCTGTAAGAAATGCCGTCTCGTCGTGGGACGCCTCGGCCAAGGCCTGAGAGCGGAGCGCGTGTAAGCCACCGAGGACACCGGGACGGCTTTCCCTAACGAGATGTTCGTCGAGAAGACGGGTAAGAGCGAGACCCGCGTCATCGGGGCTCAGTTCGAGCGATCCGAACAGCTTGCTCGCCTGGACTTCTCCGCCGCGTGCACAAATTACCGCCGCGCTTCGGATGATCGCCAGTTCGTCGAACCGTTTTTCTTTTATTCGCTGCCGCACCTGTTCATCTATGACAGCCTGTAGCCGCCGACCCTCCGTGAGCACATGCACATATTCGAGCATGAGCCCACCCGACTGTTCAAACGGCTCAACCCAGTGTTCCCAGCTTGTCTGCTCCTCCGCATGCAACCTCCGCCAGACGGATTCTGCCAACTCTTCATCAAGGCTAACCGCTATGAACTCGGTGTCTGCTTGGTTCGCGAGGAGGGAGACATCTTCTCGGCGCATCGAGCCTAGAAAATATACCGCCGACATTCCTCTAAGCTCTCGGACAAGCACGTCCCACAACTCATGATTTGCCGAGCCAATATCATCGAACGCCAGGCCTACCGGCGAGGTTTCGGTGGGATGGCGAGCACGAACAAATCGGATGATGGCATCAGCGTCCGACTGCAGAGCCCGTCCAGTGATTTGAAACCATCTAATTTCGCCAGCGAGTTGTTTGGCGGATAGCCACAGAAGCGCAGATTTTCCTGCGCCTGAAGGACCAGAGAGAACGACGTGTCGGCTTTGCCGGAGAGCACGAACAACAACATGCGTATCGGCGGGACGATCGATTACAAGTCCCGCTGCAACATGTCCCGGTGTCACCTTCACACCCCGGTAGAACGATGGCTCGCTAACAACGCTGGTAAAATCCACCGGCTCCAGCGTACCAGACGCCATCGCGCGATCGATCACAGAGGGATCTTCAGCTTCAAGGCGCTGAAATATAAGTCGTTCGACCTCTGTCGTGGATATGCGTCGACGCTGCTCAAAGGTTAAGGAGGCATTCGCCTGTGAAGCCTCGGCAACCATCCTATAGAGCTCATTGATAATGCCGCAGGCAATGACTTCGGCGGTGTCGACCTGTTTTGTGACGATCTTGGTGGCTTCCTCGCCGGGGCTCTCGCAAACAAACACGGACGGCCATTCATCGAGAAACAGTTGATCAATATGCGCTTCAGTTACGCCCGTTCTTTGGTTCTCAAGAATTACGGCAGCGCGGATTTCCATATCGCCGTTGATCCGTTTGGCGTTGGAACGGATAGCACCTAAGAACTTTTGTACTTCGGTATCATTGAACGTGTTGTCTTTACGAGATTTGATCTGAAGCCAGATGTTATGATCTGCCAGCTCAACAACACAGTCCTCTAACCCCTCGGGCACCAGGAATCCGGATGGCGCGAGACCGGCCCACTGACGAACGAGGATCAACACCGAGATTAAGTGCTGATAGTGAAATCCGCGTCCCGCCCACGCACCAGAGCGTGAATTTTTCCAGCGGTCGAGCGTGTCATTCGTATTCTCATCCATTTAGTCAGCCTCAATTGTCAGCCGACGAAGCATCGGATTTTCAGCAGATACTAGAGCCAAGTTCCAAATCGGAATGATGCAGGCATCGTCTTCTTTAGGCATTCACTCGCCTCAAGAAATCCGCCTCAACAGTCACCCCCGCCGTCATGAGCGCGTCGCAGACCGTATTCCATGCGGAAACGTTGGATAAATTTTCCGCTTTCTGCCCGATTGAAAGGACACGTCGCCCGATGCCGAGCTCGTTCCAAAACCGATTGTTCGCTGCCTCGGCCCATCGGTCGGCTGCAGCCGCGAGCGGGACCTCAGCAGTCGATGGCTCCAGGCATTCGAGAATATGTAAGAACAAGTATGCGATCGTAGGGCACGATGGCGCTTCCCCAGTGATCTCAAGCAACAGCGGGATGAAGGGCGTCAATTCGCGAACAGCCAAACCCTTCGTGTAAGATTGGCCCTCACCAAACCCATAGCTCACCCGCATGAAAAAGGCGCTGATGAGTTCCTTCAGATGGATTTCCATACCGTCGCTTGTCGACCACAAATGACCGCGCCAATGCCGTGTCTGCTTAAGACGCGGCCAAAGACCCTCGCGCACCGACAGAAGATAGAATCGATCTTCTGCATCGCCTTCGATCAAATGAAGATCGCTCTGCACAATGAACGCCGCGGCAGCATCAATGAATGCTTCATCAGAAAAAGCTCTTAGGACATCGAATACCAATGCCTGGCGCGTATCCTGTTGCCAGTCGCGGGCATGCGCCGCTGCATGGTCCATCAGGCCTCGTGTCCAAACGCGCTCGATATCGCTATCGTCTTCGTCATCCTCGCTTGGCCCGTTCGTCTCTATGAGCCAGTTCCGGTTGGCGCGCATAAGCGCTTGTGACGTCGTTGCAGCATTTGGGCTGAGACGTTCGAGCGTTCGAAGCCACGCTGTTCCGGTTTTTTCCTCGAAGTAGTAGTCAGGCCATTGCGGTTCGCGTGGAGGAGGCTTCCTGGCACTGCTCTTACCGCCGATCGTAAGAGTCCGTCTTGCACGCCTCTGTCGCCGCGACGGTGGGGTCGGCCAGTCGGGCTCTGCCCCGCCCTCGCGCCATAGCCGCTCTGCTTCAGTCGCGGAAAGAAGGCGCGATTCCAGTTCAGCGCAGCGCCTCTCGTATTCGGCCTCATCCTCGTTATAACTCGCGCGTCGGGGAATCCAGCATGCAAGGAGGGCTAAGCGACAAATCGAGATCAGGGCTCTCTCGTCGATCTTGGCGACAATAGTTCGATGCCTCAGAAAGGCTGGTGCGGCGCTCGCCGGGAATTCGACAACAGACTGCAAAAGGCGGTCCGTGTCTGCCTCATCACCTTGAGCGGCAGTTAAATAAAGGAGACCAGAGATCGCTAGCGATCTTTCGTCGTACATGACATCGTCGCGCGACCACGGCCTCTCCCGGTCCCTGAACTGCAGTGCTTCCTCAAATATCGATGTGAGCTCAGACCAACGTCGCTCTAGGTCTTCAGGCGTACCAAAGCGGGCGACAAATGCTGCAGCAGCGATGCGCGCTAGCCAAGGATCGTTTGGCTCATGCGACGTATCTTCCTTTTCGGTCGGCGTGGCGTTGGCAGTCTCGTCCAAGATCGCTTCTGCATCTGCAACACTTGCACTGACGGGCTTTGTCTCGTCGTCCATTGCCATGCGGACTGCGAGCGACCGGGTGAATGCCGATTGTTCCGCGCTCGCGGTCGCGGCACCTTCTTCCAGCCATTGTTTCTGCCCTGGCGGCCAATCGTAAGCCCATCCTTCGCGTTGCTCGCCCGACGCGCCCTTCTCCTTGACCTGCTTGTAGTTACTCCGGGATGAGAGGCGGAGCGCGTGGGACGCCATGAATTCAGGCGAGCCCCATTCGACAGCGTCTTGCGTCCACGACCCAAGTCGTCTCACGGCCACATCGAGCCGCTCCTGCAGCACGGCGAGATCTCGCTCAGAACCTCTGAACACGAGCTGCGGTATGACGTCGTGCAGCGCTAGGGTTCTTGACGCACGGTTCGCCAGATCTTCCTCGACAGTTCGGTCGGATGCCGGGGTCGACCGCCAGACGTTTCCGACAAGCCCCCCTCCCATCGAGCCAACCCTGTCGATATTGGCCCGCTCAGCGTCCAATGCCAGCGTTTCCGGTGACGCGAGAAGATCTCGCAAAATGCTTCCGTTCAGCGATGAATGAGACAAGACGAGATCGACAACAACGAGCCACAGCGCGCCGAGTATCGGTCCCTCACCAACTACATCTGCAATCACCGCTTCAAGTGCATCGCCCTCGTCCAGTCTGCGATGCGCCCAATGTTCTAGCGCCAAAAATGCCTTGGAAAGCATTGCCGATGGTGTACGTCCGCGCGACCAGCCATAGCTGAACGACGCCGCAATCCTGCGCGTCTCGCCCATGAGCTCTACAGAGAACTGCGGAGCACCTTCATCAAAATCGCACGCCCGTGTTGTCAGCTCTCTTATGAAGGACGTACCAGTGGCAGGTTCCGCTTTAAGGATTTCCGTGAAAACGCCTATGCCGCATCGGCCAAGTACAAACGGACTGTCGACGCGCGACATTGCATAGGAGCGTCGACCCCTTGCTCTTATGTCGTAGTTGTCCTCATCTTCGTCGTCTTCCGTCGCCCGCAAAAACGCCGCAGCGAATTCCGCGGGCGCGGCGCTCGACAACCGCCCCGGAAACTCGAGGATCTGGCTCATCGCTGCTTCCGGTCGCTTCGAGTTCTTGATTGCGTTCAAATAGCGAGCTGCCGCCTTTGGCGACATCGGCGCCCACAGCGCAAGTTGTAATCGAGATGTTTCAAGAGCGTCGCCGGTGACCGCATAGCTTATCTCCGGGAGGGGTTCTCCATACCGAGGCAGCGGGCGGTTTTTCTGCTCGATTTCCGCGACCAGAATGTCAGCAAGGCGATCCAGCAAGATTGGCGTCACGGTCTTTTCGCCAAACGCTGCAAGAACCAGCCAGTTTTGGAAAAGGTCAACGACCGCGGACAATGCATCTGGCTTCAAACGGTCGAAACGCTGCAGACACCACAGGATGAGTCGCATCCACTCCGGACCTTTTGGAAGCGTCATGCCCTCAGGCATTTGAACACCGTCTGGCAGTGCCTCGCTCAAGAGGGGCGCTGCGGACTGAGTGTGCAATGCGATGAAGCGTCTGACGAGTTGCGATGCTCGGCCACTCTTATCCGCTAGGAGAAAAGCGTCGTATCGATCGAGCAAGGTGCCGGCATGTTCCGATCGGACAAGCGCCAGCAATGCGAGGCCCGCCCATCCCGGGGCAACGCCCTCTCGCTCCAGTCGCGCGAGCAGTTCCGGCCACGCCTCGTCCGAGCTGCTTTCGGCAAGCATCCGGCACGCGAGTTCAAACCCCCGCGCCAACCAGAATGGTGGCGGGGCGTTCAACGGCAGATTATTGATCACGTCGGGATCATCCGATAAGACGCAGGCGATCACCCAATCTGTAAACAAATCGTGCCGGAAGCGAACCCGGTCCGAACGGATTTCGACCAGCACTCCTTCCGCAATCAAACCCGCAACGGCCTGCGCGTCCTGTCCCGTGACATCGACTAGACCGGCGCCCTCGATGAGGCCTTGGCCGACCGCGTAGATCACGCGCTTGCGCGCGCGGGTCTCGCCGCTCGTACGCTCACTCGTCCCCCCGCCGGAGGCCAGCCAGTCGTTTGCGAGTTCCGCCTCACTGATTACTTCGTTAGTATCGAGCCGCGTTCTGACGAGCAGCCGCAACTTCAACAGGTTTCGGGCGAGCGGTTTCGCAGGATGATCCGGTCTTAGCAGGTTTGCGAGCTGCGGAGATGCTGCTGCAAGCGCTTCTGCCTCATCGTCATCGAGCCCGTCCAACGTCAGTCGTCCGCGACTAGACAGCTGCCCGAACGTCTCCTCGCCGATCCATGTAGCGGCTTCTTCCTCCCATCCAGGCCGTGCAGTGAACAGCACCGTCAGTCCCTGACACCGCAACCCTGCACGTAAGAGGTCGAGGACAGTCTTTCGTTGCGCGCCGTCACGAAACCGATCAAGACCATCAATACAGAGGCAACCACCGCCATCGCAGGCAAGATCGCTCAGAAACTCGTCTGCCGTCGCTTGTATATCGAACTGAGAGCGCATCGCGGGCCAGCCGCCAGGCAGGGTCCGGTCCGGAGCTAGCACCAATATGCGAGAAACCGCTCCGCGACCCTCGATAACAGTTCTGAGAAGACCGGATTTACCAACGCCGCTAGGCCCGGAAATCTCAACCACGCCGTCGTGCGTCTCTGCCGCCTGAAGTATCGCTTCTAATTCGCGCCGAGGCTTTTCCCGCGCGAGCCGGCATTCATTCACCGTGAGTCCGATATCGTCGAGCGCATGGCGGCTGAGTTCCTCGATATGGCGGCGCGCAACCGCAAGCGTCGGCGCTTCGCCAATTTCGATACCGACAGTGCTCAACTTGCGGACCAGCTCACTCCGGTCCAGTTCCCCTCCTGTAGCATCGGCTCGAAGGACGAGTCCGAACAGCCCGTCATAGGGGTCGGGACCACCATTGGCGGATGTCAACTGCCTCGCTCGAAAGCGATCATGCTGCTCGGCTATCGAGTTCGGGCGGGCATAGTCGAATGTCAGAACTGAGAATGATCGAAGGATATCGTATAGGACATCATCACCTGTCTCGCCGCTCGTCTCGAGGTGCACTCTAAACGCGGCGACGAACGCGCGCATGTCCTTGTTGCTACGCCCTGGTGTCTCAAGAAGCTTCAAGAACGAAGCGGTGCCGATCGTCTGCTGCGCAAGTTCCAAAGCTTCCTGCACGCCATTGTCGATCGCACCCGTGGTCCGCTCGATGGCAACCGCAAAGCGGCGGTTCGGCTCGATCTTTCGTGCTCTAACGACTGCGTCTACGATCGACGCGAAATTGGCGTCGTTCTCTGTAAACGCCATCGATCGTTTGACCTGAACTTCAAGACAGCGATCTTTGCCTCCAGACGTCTTGCAATGCACGATTACGTCGTCGAGCGGATGCTCCTGACCGCCTCTTTGAAACTCAAGGCGATCAACAATTGCTCCCGGCAATCCGAACGGCTCGGTGCTGGCTAACAACGCTAAAGCGTAGTGTGTGCCAACTTTGGCTTCGAACTGTCCACCGGCGGGACCGGTTGCCCTGGGGCTTGAATCTTTTGTGGCGCGCGCAGGTTGCATCTCACTCACCCCGCTGTGGATTGGGACAGATGCACGCGATCACTGATTTCCATTCGCTGCATGCCGAAAGGGTCAAACCGCAAGGGCACGATTGATCTCCTCGTGCTGAAACGCATCTGCGTAGGTTTGCACGTCATCAGTCGTGCATCCTTCTGACCGCAGCGCCCGCTTCCAGTTCTTTGAAATTATGTCCGCCATCTCAGATAAATGAGCTTTCGCGCTCTCGACCTTCACGTCAAAAAACTCACAAGCCTCCAACGCGATTTCGAGCGACGCTTCGAATGAGCCGCCTTGGATGATGCCAGTTTCCAAAACGCGGTGCCGGGAGGGCGATGGGTTGATGTCGAAGGCCGGTGACAAGCGCCACCGGTCATTCCCGGCATAGATGAAGCCATGGTTCTTCAGGTGATCATCCTTGTTTGACACCAGGATGGTGAAGACGATCCGTCGCCAGAGTTCATGCAGGTCCTCGGCCGGCTTGCTCGAAATCTGACGGATCACATCGGCAATGTCGGTGTAGAACCCACCGTCCTCGCTTTGCCAGTCCAGCGCGGTGCGCGCCGAGATATAGGGAATGCGCGTGTCACCACGGCGGTCGAACCGGCGGATCAGCGCGATGGGACTGTCGCTGTCGCGCAGCTCAAGCCGGGCATCGGCCACGCGCAGCCCGCACATGCGCGCCAGCTTCAATGTCGCCACTTCGGCGCGCTCAACCGGTTTGGTGTCCTGTGCGGACGTGAATTTGGCGATCCAGAGATGTCCGTCGCCTTCGACATTGGCTTTCGGTCGTGCGCCACCCAGCGACCCAGCGACGCCAGCAAGATCACGCGCTTCCTCTTCGGCCCCGCCCGGATCCTGTTCGAAGCGTTGTGCGAGCGTACGCAGGCGCTCAAGCTCGAAGAGCCGGGGAACGGGCGGCGTGAGATCGGAGAGCGGTTTCATGTCATCGCCGAGGAACCGCAGCGCCCCTTGCCGCGTGCGGTCATCTGACAGCACGAGATAATCGAACTCGCTGAGGCCGCCGCCAAGCGCCTTGGTCATCAGCGCGCGTCCCCAGGAATCCGGCGCGGCATCGGCAAAGCATCCCGGCAACGCCGAGCGCTTGTCATCCTTCCCGGATGAGAAGTGACTGCCGTCGCGCAGCGGCAGTCCCGGCGCGAGCGCGAAGCGATCTTCGGCAGCGAGCCACGCCTCATCATATTCGAACTGCGAATGCTGGCGCCGCCCGTCGCTTTCAAAGCGCAGGCGTCCCACAATCCGTTTTCCTTCGCCAAGCGCGACGATGGCCTCGGGCATCAGAAACCGACCCCTTCTTCGTCATCGTCATCGCCGTCGGCAATCGGGACAGCCTTGTCCTGGCCCTTGCTCGACGGCTTCGGCGTACGCTTGCGATCGATCCGCTTGGGCAGGCTTTCCCGATCGAGCAGCAATCCGGTGTCATCCGTACCCGCGTCCAGGAAGTCCGAGATGCGGTCGATCTCGCCCAGGACGAGGCACGCCATGGCGAGCGTGCCGATGCTCACGCCGTCATCGCCTTTCTCGAGCCGGGCCACCGTGCTTTCTGACACGCCGATGCGCTCCGCAAAGCCTTTCACGGAGATGCGCCGCTTCAGACGCGCCGTCTTGATATTCGCGCCTAGAGCCTCCAGGGCTCGACGCGCGCTTACCGAGCTCATCTTAACCGCCATATCTGACTTCCAAACATTATTTAACCGTCAAATATGACAGATAGTGCAACTTCCTCTACTTGGCAAGCTCATTGCCGGATGTGCGGTCAGAGGCACACCTGTCCAAAATCTGTCTACACGCTTCTTTGTCCGGCGATCTCGTCGCCGTTGGCCGACGAGCCGAGCCGTTCCCACTCCCTCAAGGTCGGAGCGATGAAGCCCGCACAGGCTGGACGGCGGAGCCAGACCGAGGAACGTTTCCACCCAGATTGCCGCCGCCGCGCAACATGTATGTCCGCGACATGCACATAGACAGAATCAAACCGACATCGCGCGACTTCAAATAGACAGAGACCTAAAAGCGGGCCTTGAACGTCTTGTAGTTCCAGACGTTCTTCTTCTCATCCAAGGTGGCGCAAAGGATCGTTTTCCCGTCCGTTCGGACATTCACCAGGCCATAGATTAGTCCAGCGACCACGGGCTTGCGATTGATCGCCCGGCTCCGCGTGCGCGGGTTTCTGTCTCCGGCCATCTTGACCTTGTAGGTGACCTTCACGTCCTTCAACTTCGCGCCCGAAATCGACTGCGGTGGCTCGCCGTCGACCGCCGTATCCACTTTTGTGACGTGCCCGAGAGCTATGCTTCGCGACAGCTCCGTCGAATACACCAACGGCGTCACTACGACGTCGTCGACGACCGACACATTCCCGGTCAACGCACTCGCCGCGACGATGTCAGGCTTTGGATGGTCGTGGCTCTCATTGTCCCCTGACGAAATGACAGTCACGGACGGTTTGAGCTTGCTCAGGAACTCATATGAGACATCGCCGCTGCCATGATGGCAGGCCTTGGCGACATCGCATTCGAACTCGTCATGATGGCCTTCGTAGTCCGACAGCAACGTCTGCTGGCTGTAGGTGTTCAGATCGCCGGTCAGCAAGATACGCGCGTTCCCATAGTCCAAGCGCATCAGGACCGAATTGCCATTGGTGCTCTTGCTGTTCGACCCCTTGAATTTCCGGATCGCAGGCGCCCCGCCGACCTCAAATTCGACCGGGGCCAGCATCTTGATGGTCGGCGCTTCGCCATCAGGTTCATAACCTGGAAAATATTCCATGCGACTGCTCAGCCTCTCGAAAGGCGTCGGTGTATCGCCGCGGGTGCGCGCCTTCAGAGCGATCTTCATGAATTTCGCCCACTCACCTTGGAGCTGAGGAGAGGTGCCGCCATTGGTGGCGTTTCGAACGGAAGATCGGTCGTCGAGCAAGCGGGTGAACATCTTGCCGTCGGCCGTATTCTTTGACGGCCCCAGCCAACGTCCGTTATCGTTCCACCACGACAACCCCGCATGCCAGAAATTCTCGACACGGACATCTTCGAGATCAAGCTGATAGGACTCCTTCGGATTGAGGAGGTCCCATAGCCCGCCATAGTGATCCTGATCATTGTGAGACACGACCATATCGTCGAGCTCGATCCGATTCATTCGGTAGTCCTTGCAGAACTTCCAGTCAACGAAATCAGCCGCATTCTTCCCGGTGGGCTGGGACTTACGCGGCCAGCCGCCATCGACCATCATATGCCGGCCATCCGGGAAACGGATGAGGATGCCATCGCCTTGGCCGACGTCGATGAAATAGACCTCGAGGAGGCTCTTGCTCCCCAACGCCGATCTCTTCACCCACCCAGTTTTTCCGCGCGCTCGGACTTTGGCGTGTCCATCATCTTCATCGACGATTTCCACGCCATCGCCCCAAAGCAATTCGACGATGAAGCTGTCCTTGTCGAACGGCACACGCGCATGCAGTTCGGTCGTGTGCCTCCTAATGTATCTCTTCATATCTCCCCCCCCCGGGCCTGACTAATTCACCAATAAAGTCCGGTAAGAATGCTCGTTTGGCAGTGATTTCGCAACTTTAGCGGGTCATGACGATCAAGTTTCAAGGCAACCCCGGCCGAATTCACATCGTTGGATCTGGCCTTTCGCCGCGTGCAACGATCTCGAGCGCACCGTCCGGCAGTGGTCGCTGGAACGATTTCACGTCTTCCCGTGGCGCCCTTAGCCACGCATCCCATTCGTTGAGCACCGTGAGAATGACCGGCATGGCCTTGGGATGTACCGCCCCGGCTTTAGCGTTGGCGAATGCCGCGAGAGAGGTGAGGACGAGGTGTGAGGGGAAAGCCTTCCCCTGCGGTCGAGCCTGTCGTCTCGCCCGACCCCTTCTGCGGGGAGACCCCGCAACGCCCCCTTAAGAGTGAGAGATCTGCGGCTGTCGCCGTGACGGGTTTGGAGGTCGAGAGAGAGGCTCTCGGACCGCCCGTCCTGGAGAACAGCCATGACAGCGATTGAGATCATGAACGGCCGCCCCGAGAGCGGCGGCTACAAGGTGGATGTGTCCCGCGGCGGCCACAATGGGCGTGTGTCTTCCGAATGGTTTTCCCGGCCCGACGACGAGAAGTATCTCTCGCTCTCGGACCTATATGCCTCGGTCAAAGGCCGCGCCGAACGGAGCAAGACGCGAACGGTCGAGAGTGCGGAGATCCGCGTCGAGGCCCATCGCGACGATCCCGAGAGCCTAGCGCTCGTCCTGCCGGACGCCGAGGCGCCGGTCGCACCCACCCACTGGAGCTTCGGCCAGCTCGCGAGCCTCGTTGGCGCGCCGGCCGCCTATCTGCGCCAGCTTCCGGCACCGCTCGCAGGCATTAACCTGCAATACGGCCTCACCAACCACCGCGCCGAACAGGTGAAGACGATGGAGGTGGCGAACGGACGCACCGAGCTGCGCGCCGTGACCGGCCCCGACTATGGTCGCATCTATGACCACGAACTGGTCTCCGCCGTTCAGCGCATCGCCGGCGATGGCGTCGGCGACACGCGCTGGAAGGTGCCGGGCGTGCTCGACTGGTCGACCGGCGTCTACAATCCGATGGTCGACGTGGCCAAGGACACGACCACGCTTTACGCGTCCGACCGCGACGTCTTCCTCTTCCTGGTCGACGACATGAATCCGATCGAGGCGGGCATGCTGCCCGACGGCTCCCCCGATCTCTTCTTCCGGGGATTCTACTGTTGGAACTCGGAGGTCGGCGCCAAGACGCTCGGCATCGCGAGCTTCTATCTCCGCGCCGTCTGCCAGAATCGCAATCTCTGGGGCGTCGAGGACTTCCAGGAGATCACGATCCGGCACTCGAAATACGCCGCCAACCGCTTCGCGCACGAGGCCGCACCCGCGCTGGCGAATTTCGCGTACTCTTCGCCGCAGCCGTTCATCCAGGGCATCCGATCCGCGCGCGAACGGATCGTCGCCCGCAGCGACGAGGACCGCGCCGACTTCCTACGCAAGCGCGGATTCTCGAAGGCCGAGACCGGCAAGATCGTCGAGACCGTCCTGGCCGAGGAAGGCCGCCCACCCGAGAGCGTGTTCGACTTCGTCCAGGGCATCACGGCGGTCGCCCGGTCCAAATCGCAGCAGGACGCCCGGCTCACCATGGAGACCCGCGCCAAGAAACTGCTGGAACAGGCGGCGTGATCAGGCCTTCAAGACTGGCATCCGACAGCATCGGACTCTTCCGAGCCTATGACCGCATTCGTCTCAAGACCGTCTCCTGCACCTGATCGCGCAGCCACATGTTCAACGGATCGGTCCGCCGTCGCTGATGCCAGCACAGGCGGACCGGCACCGCGTCGAGATCGAAGGGCAGTTTTGCGATAGCCAGGTTGAACCGCTTGGCATGCCAGCGGGCGATCGGATCTGGCATAGTGGCCAGCGCACCCGTCCTCGCGACGAGATCGGGGATCGAGCCGAACCGCGGCGTCCATGCGATCACCTCGCGGTTGTGACCCATATTCGCAAGCCGCTGATCCGTGTATCCAGCCTCTTCGTCCCGGAATCCCACCGCGACATGTGTGGACTTCAGATAGCTTTTGAGGGTGGTCGGCGGAGACACGTCCGGTCGATGCAGGATCACGAATGGCTGCTCCAACAAGGTGGACGCGCCGAGGCCACGCGGCGGCGGCAGGGCGACCGAGACGGCCAGATCAACCCGGCCGTCACCTACGTCCCGCCAAACGGATTGGTGGTCGACTTCCGCCACGCGCAGGACCACGCCTGGCGCACGCTCGCGCAGGTCGGAGACGATATCGGCGAAGGCCATCTCGTGCACATCATCAGCAAGACCGATGCTGACTTGCGTCGAGACCAACTTCGGGTCGAACTCGGAATGGGTGAGCGCCTGATCGATCAGATGTAGTGAATCCCGTATCTCCAGCCAGAGTGCTTCGGCGCGCTGGGTCGGTTTGACCCCCTTTGGCGTCTTCTCGAATAGCCGATCACCCAGAATGTCCCGCAGCCGGGCGACGGACTGGCTGACAGCCGGCTGCGACCGCCCGAGGCGCTCCGCCGCGAGCCGCAAATTGCGCTCGGACATGATCGCATCGAAGACGATCAACAGGTTCAGATCAGGTCGGACACTCATAATTAATGCTTATGATATTCACTAATCCCTTCGATTGGAAGATATGAGGTTAGAGCGGTACTTTCAGGTCATCGGCAATCAAGCCCCACAGATGAAAGGATCGAAACCATGATCACCTCCAACCTCCGCATCAACCAGCTCAGCCACGACGCCTATCAGAGCTATCTGCGCTATCTCGAAGTGCTCGATGCCAAGGACATCGACGCCTATGCGGCCCTGCTCGCCGATGATGTGTCGATCCAGTTCGGCAATGCGCCTACCGTCGAAGGCAAGGCCGCCGTCGTCGAGATGCTCGGCGGTTACTGGCAGAGCTTCAAGAGCATCGAGCACGACCTGACCAACATCTACGGCACCGATCGGGCCTACGTCCTCGAAGCGCTCAATCACTACGAGCGGCATGACGGGAAAAAGGTCACTGTCCGCGCTGTCGCCTTCACAGACACGGACGATAACGGTCTCGTGTCTTCGATCCGCGTGTTCGGGGATACGTCCGCGCTCTTCGAAGCCTAGAGTGAGAGGGAGGCGGGATTTTTCGTGACGGGTCTGGAGGTCAGAGAGAGTCTCGTGACCGCCCGTCGCGGAGAAACCCCATGACGAAGTCCAAGAAAATCACCCTCAGCGCCTCGCGCGACATCCCCTTCAACAAGCTGGTGCTCAGCCAGTCCAATGTCCGGAAGATCAAGGCCGGCGTCTCGATCGAAGAGCTAGCCGAGGACATCGCCCGGCGAACGCTCCTGGCGAGCCTGACCGTCCGGCCCGTGCTCGATGATGACGGCGCGGAGACCGGCATGTTCGAGATTCCGGCGGGCGGCCGTCGCTACCGGGCACTTGAACTGTTGGTGAAACAGCGGCGGCTGAACAAGACCGCGCCCGTGCCCTGCATCGTGCGTACCGATGGTCTCGCCGAAGAGGACAGCCTCGCGGAGAACATCCAGCGCGCGCCGCTGCATCCGCTCGACCAGTTTCGCGCCTTCCAGGCGATGCGCGAGAAGGGCAAGTCCGAGGAAGAGATCGCTGCAGCCTTCTTCGTCTCGGCCAGCGTCGTCAAGCAACGCCTCAAGCTGGCCGCCGTCTCGGCGACACTGCTCGATGCCTATGCGCAGGAGGAAATGACGCTCGACCAGCTCATCGCCTTTACGGTCAATCCAGATCATGAGCGCCAGGAACAGGTCTGGGAGGCGCTCAAGCAGCACTACAACAAGCAACCCTACGAAATCCGCCGCATGCTGACCGAAGGCGCCGTGCGCGCGTCGGACCGGCGGGCGCAATTCGTGGGTCTCGACAACTACGTCGAGGCGGACGGCGAAGTCCTGCGCGATCTGTTCCAGACCGACGATGGCGGCTGGCTGCAGGACGCAGCGCTCTTGGAGACCATGGTCGCCAAGAAGCTGAACGAGGAGGCCGAAGCGATCCGCGCCGAAGGCTGGAAGTGGATCGAGGTCGCAACCGACTTTCCTTACGGCCATACCTACGACCTGCGGCGCATTCGCGGCGAGGCCGAGCCGATGTCAGACGAGGAAGACGCGACCTACGCGGCGCTCAAGGCCGAATACGAACAGCTCGAAGAGGACTACGCCGAAGCGGATGAACTTCCCGAGGAGGTCGATGAACGCCTTGGCGAGATCGAAACGGCCATGGAGGCGCTCCAGGACCGGCCCATCCGGTTCGAAGCTGAAGACTATCCCATGGCAGGGGCTTTCGTCAGCATCGACAGCGCGGGCGGTCTGCGCGTCGAGCGCGGCTATGTCCGCGCCGAGGATGAGCCGGTGGCGGAGACTGACGTCGATCCCGAGGGCGACGCCGCTGATCCGATGAGCCATGACGATGCCGTCGACGGCACTGGCCAGGCCACCGATCCGGACGAGGAAGACGACGATGACGGCACCAAGCCGCTGTCGGACCGTCTCGTCTGCGATCTGACCGTCCATCGCACGATGGCGCTACGCAATGCGCTGGCGAGTGATCCCGAACTCGCGCGGCTCGCCTGTCTCCACGCAATGGTTCTGTCGCTCTTCTACCATTACGGCCAGGACAGCTGCGTCGAGATCATCCCGAAGAGTACGCAGTTTGGTGCTCAGGCCGAGGGTCTCGAGGACATGCCGTATGTGCAGTCGATTGATCTGGGCATCGAGACCTGGTCAAGCAATCTGCCGAAGGAGCCGGAAGACCTCTGGGATGTGTTGGCTGAATGGGACAGCGACAGCCGCGACGCGCTTTTCGCCCATTGCGTGGCAATGACGGTGAACGCGGTGCAGGAGCCCCATTACCGGAAACCGCGCCAGATCGCCCATGCGGACGTGCTGGCGGGCACGCTCGGTCTCGACATGGCCAAAGCGGGCTGGACGCCTACGGCGGACAGCTATCTCGGCCGCGTGACCAAGGCGCAGATCCTCGCCGCCGTGCGCGAGGCGAAGGGCGACACCGACGCCGACCGGATCGCGGGGTTCAAGAAGCCCGACATGGTCGAGGCGGCGGAAGAGCTGCTGGCGGGCACCGGATGGCTCCCGCAGGTGCTGCGCACGCCGCCACTCGCGGAAGACCTCGATGAACCGGAGTTCGAGATCGTTGATGATGGCGATGTCACGCCCGACGAACCAGCCGTCGAGGAAGACGAAGAGGCGGTCGCGCTCCAAGCCGCCGAGTGAAGGCGCAAAGACAGGCGTTCGGCGGCCCTTGGGCGATGGTTCGACGCACCCGATTGGATGATGATCAACCTGTCGCCGAAGCCGCCTTCGCCCACTTTCGAGCAGTAGGCGACCACCAACCGAGGGAGACACTCCCCCAACTCCCTCGCCCTAGGGCCTGTCGGACGCGGCAGGCCCTTTTTTCTGCGCACCATTCAGGAGACCGACATGGACAGTCCCGCCGCAGACCTATCGGACAAGCTTAGCCGCGAGGCAGAGGCAGTCTGCCGCCAATATCTGTCCAATGGACGCAAACACGGCAACTATTGGATCGTCGGCGACGTCGACAACACACCCGGTCGCAGTCTCTATGTCCGGCTCACCGGACCGAGACGCGGCAAGGGCGCGGCGGGCAAATGGACCGACGCCGCCACGGGCGAGCATGGTGATCTGCTCGACCTCATCGCGGCCAATCTCAATCTCTCGACGCTGCGCGACACGCTCGACGAGGCGCGTCGCTTTCTCAGTCTACCGCGTCCCGAGCCACCCGCGCCACAGCGGCAAGAACCGGCTCCGCAAGGATCACCCGAAGCGGCCCGACGCCTATGGGCGATGGGGCAACCAATCGCGGGCACGCTGGTGGAACGCTATCTCTCCGCACGCGGTCTGAAAGATCTTCGAAGCGTGAGCGCGCTTCGGTTCCACCCGAACTGCTACTACTGGCGAGAGGACGCGGACGCCAATGACCCGCCCGACGCTTGGCCCGCCTTACTCGCAAAAGTCACCGACACTGCCGGAAAGCTGACCGGCGTCCATCGGACCTGGCTTGATCCACAAAAGGCCGAAAAGGCTCCGCTCGACCCCAACCGCAAGGCGATGGGCAATCTGCTCGGTCATGCCGTTAATATCGGATCACCGACCGACATTCTCGCTGTTGGTGAAGGCTTGGAGACGATGCTCTCCTTGAGGCTGGCACTTTCCAGTCTTCCGGTTGCCGCAGCGCTTTCGGGCAACCATCTCGCGGCGTTCGATCCGCCCGCAGATCTCCACAGGCTCTATGTCGCCATCGACAATGACGAGGCCGGACGGACGGCTTTCGACGCCTTGACCGAGCGCCTCTCGGACCGGGAGTTTCACCTTTTGCCTTTGCGACCGATGCTGGACGACTTTAACGGCGATCTCCGGAAATGCGGCATCGATGAGATGCGCAGCCATTTGCGTCCCCAGCTCTCACCGGTCGATGTTCCGACCTTGCTGGCGGTCGAGACCGGCTGAAGTCGAGAACCGGTCTCGTCAGCGGGAAAGGCTGAATGAGCCCTCGCCATGGAGCCGCGCCTGACGGCCTTCCCGAGAGGGGCGAGCCGGAGCGGAACCCGCCCGGTCCGGCAATGGCTGCGGCGACACCGTTTTCCGCTGCCGGGCCACCCGCGCGGGCCGCGCGGGACACCAATCATGGATGCCCGGCTTTGCATCGCGATCCAAAACGGCGCCGCCTCCGCCATCCTCCGCTGACGCTTCGGCCGACGCAGCCACGGGGTCCCCGCGAAGTACCACTTCGTGGGGAATTGCGTCGGTGCAGGCCCGGTTGGGTCCCGCTTTCCGTCGCCCATGAAGGCCGCGCGAGGCGCGGTCAGCGACAAGGAGGCCCATTGCCCATGACCCTGCACGAACCTGACACACGCTCCGCCACAGCCCTCGTCCTCGACGAGTTGCAGCTCTTCGGACACCGACCGTTTGCCGATGAGCCCGATCCGCGGCCATTGCCAGACGCCAGCATCGTCGAAGGCGCGATCGCCGACATCTTTGATGCACTTGTCGTCGCTCTCGGCGACACGCGGCTCGAACCAGATCTCGAAGACCTGCTCTGGTCGACCACCAATGTCTTCCACCGCATGGCGACCCGCATCGATCGCAAGCTCGACGATAACGAACAGGCGCAGCGACGCGCGCAGCGCAGCCAAGACGGCTCTGAAATCCGCTCGGTCGAACTGGAACGCCTCATCGCTGAAGGGCTGACGCTCACCGAACAGCGCAACGCCTATGAGGGCATGCGCGATCTCGCTGCCGAGCATTTCGAAGCACATCTCGGCCAGACTTGGCATCCGCGCTCGGGCAGCCACGTCAATCGCAAGCACATGACCGCCGCGATGATCGACAGCCGCGACTATCTCGACGCGAAGCGCAAGACCGAACTCGAACCGCTCATCCCCACGGGGACCAAGATCGCCTTCACCGGTGGGCAGGACGTAAGCGAAACCAGTGCCATCTGGGCCGCCCTCGACAAGGTCCGCGCCAAGCATGACGACATGGTGCTGCTTCATGGCGGTTCGCCCAAGGGCGCCGAGCGCATCGCCGCCTGCTGGGCCAACAATCGCAAATGCCAACAGATCGTCTTCAAACCGGACTGGACTCGTCACGGCAAGGCCGCGCCGTTCAAGCGTAACGATCTACTCCTGGAGACGCTGCCGATCGGGCTGATCGTGTTCCCCGGCTCCGGCATCACCGACAACCTCGCCGACAAGGCCAAGGTGCTCGGCATCCCGCTCTATGATTTCCGCGCAGCGAAAGGCGGGTCGTCATGACCCGTGATGCGCAGATCGCATCGCGATGCGCCGCACGGGAATATTCCATGAACACCGCCGATGTGGTATGCTCGATCAGCGCCGTGGCGGTGGTGGAGGCGCATCCCATGAGAGGAGACCGCCCATGTTCGTATCAGCCTTCCTGAGTGTCATCGGCCTCGGCTTCCTCGTCTGGGTGCTATTCGCATTGGCAGTTTACGCGCTGCCCGCATTCGTCGGGGTGAGCGTCGGCATGTATGTCTATGACACCGAAGCGGGCGTGATCGCGGCATTGGTCGCCGGCATGTTTGCCGCCGTCTTCACTTATCTCATCGGTCAGATCGTCTTCGCCAAGGTCCAGTCCATCCCCATTCGTTTGGCCATCGGCGCGCTCTTCGCAGCCCCTGCTGGCGTCGCCGGCTTCTCGGCCATCAGGGGCCTGTCGGAGATCGGCGGTGCGTCAGAAGGCTGGACGCTGGCCTTCGCCATCATCGGCGGGATCGTCACCGCCGGCACCGCATGGGTGCGGATCGCAAGCCTCGCCGGTCCCATCAGCGAGGATGATGTGCGGTGCACAGACGCGGTGCAGGCGAGTCCGTTCGCGAACGATCATTAAGGGGACAGTTCGGCCTTTCTTTGTAACGAAACCGAGTTTCTACGCGTGGCGGCTCAGGGCGCATGTTTGGCGAAGATGTGGCGGATCGCCAAATCAATCGGCCGCATGATTGGCCCGTCTTAGAAAGGATCAATCATGAATAGCAAAGCACTCATAGTCCCCTGCATGGTCTTTGCAGCGGGAATGTTAGGGACACCAGCCAATGCGGACGAGGTGATGAACACCTCACAGCTCAGCGCGCTAGTCACTGGCAACACACTTTACGTCGACGTTCCCGCCGGTGCACCCGGCGCGCCGGATGGGGGAACCGCACCCATCTACTACGCTGAGGACGGGTCAGTCACGGCATTGCTTCCGGCTGGACTGAAACTGATCGGGTCATGGACACTCGAAGCGGATCAATACTGTATCGACTGGAAAAATGGTCCACAATACAGCTGCTCCCGGCTTGTGCGGGGTGCCAATGGTTTCATTGTGATGGATACCGAACTTGGCGAGCCGCGCGGCTTGGTTACTCGGATCGCCACAGGCAATCCAGAAAACTTGTAGAGGGGCTTTCGATATGAAATTAATCACTGTTGAAGCTGCATTCGCGACCGCCGATCTGGACGCCGCCGTCGACCTGTTCTCAAGTCAGGCGGATGAAGTGCGGACCATGAACGGGTGCAAACACTATGCCCTCTACCGCAAACCGTCGGGCGATGGCCTCGCGATCCTGCAGCATTGGGCGACGATGGATGCGTTCGATGCCTACCGGGCGAGTGACGTCTTTGCCAAACTTGGGGCTGGATTGCGGCCTCTGATGAGTGCGCCGCCCGTGACTGTGGTGGCCGAGGTCGATACTATCTAAGGCATGACGAGCGACCTGCCGGCGGCCTATTGCTTTTTCCAGAATGTTGAACCGCGCCCCCCCTTGGACGCGGTATTTGATCGTGACTACCTGCTTTATGCGATCAAGGGTGCCTTGCGGGTGACCGTCGCGGAAGACATCTGGTTGCTGCCGCCGTCCTTCGCGGCTTGGATACCTGCGAATACGCCGATCTTTGTCGATATCGACAAGCCGGTGACTACCTGTTCGGTGCTGACATCGCCGGGGTTCTGTGCGGCGTTGCCTGATACGCCGACTGTTTTTCAGATGTCGCCAATGACCCGGCTCATGATCCGGCACTGCAAAGATTGGGGGGCCGATGGACCGCATCCCGATGAAGCCAATGGGTTCTTTCTCGCGCTGCTGAACGTCTGCGCCGGGCTCGTCACCCGATCAATCGATGTAAAGCGCCCAACAGCGACCGACCCGGCCTTGCAAGCCGCTATTGCGTTCACCGAATGCCACCTGACTGACGGCATTGCAGCAGGCAAGGTCGCGCGTGCTGCCAACCTGTCCGAGCGAAGCCTCCAGCGGCGCTTTAGCGAAAACGTTGGTATGAGCTGGTCCGAAACACTCACTCGGCTTCGCATGATCCATGCCGTTCAGCTTCTGGCCGAAGACGATTTATCGATCATTCAGATCGCCGGAGAAGTCGGCTTTGACTCCCTCAGTGCATTTAATCGGGCGTTCCGAAAGTTTGCTGAAAGCACTCCGTCAGAGTTCCGAAAAACGCTGAAGGAGTGAAGGTATGCGATGTAGACGTTTGTGCAAACCGCAGCATCGTTCGAAATGAACACGAAGCCTACCGACCGGACTGAGCAAGGCGCAGCGCGATTATCTCGCAGCTCACGTCCGAGACATCGTTAGGTTCCAACGCCCTACTCGGACACTGCAAGCCTAACCCGTTCAAAAGACGACGAGCGTCGCTGCGTTGTCATGAAACTTGGATGGGCCGGTGGCGAATGCTCGCTGAAATCTCGTCGTTTTAAGAGGTCAATTGCTGAAAGGTTCGGCTGAAAGGCTGAAGCTAGATTCTGTCGAACTCAGGATTTAGCTTCCGACATCATTTCATCGGTTCGACCGGGTTCGATTTCAGACCCACCAACAAATGCCCCTTGATCGGAAGCGGTTTTCAATTTGCTATCAACGTTTGACTGTAAATCCGCTCTGCGCCTTTCTGCACGCCAAAGCCTGTCTTTCTCCGATGGACGTGGCCAGTGGATTGCCCGGTCCACAGGTGGCGATCATTTCTCTTCCAGCGCCCTCGTCACCCGCGTCCGTCACGGCCTCTCATTGGGCTGATCTGACCGGGATCGGCTGAGGCCTCGACCGCCTCAGCCGCAACGCCGGGTTCGGACTTTCTTCCCCTGGGCTTTGCCCATTCCTCGCGGGACGACCCTCACGGGTCCAAGAAAGTCCGGCCCCGGCGTCCTCCGCTGCGCTGCGGGCCACAGGGGCTGCGTCGGCGGTCGTCCCGGTCCTGACGATCGCCATCGAGACCGCGACGAGCGCGGGATCGAAAACCAATAGGAGAAATGACATGGCCACCATCGGAACCTTCAAGAAGACCGGCAACGAATACGTCGGAGAAATCGTCACCCTCAACGTGCAGGCGCAGAATGTCCGCATCGTCCCCGAGGACAGCACCTCCGGCGAGAACGCCCCATCCCACCGGGTCTTCGTCGGCCGCGCCGAGATCGGCGCCGCCTGGTCGAAGCGCTCGAACGAGGACCGCGACTATCTGAGCCTCAAGCTGGACGATCCGAGCTTCACCCAGCCGATCTACGCCAACCTCTTCGATGACACGGTCGTCGAAGGCGGCGAAGAAACCTTCAGCCTCATCTGGTCCCGGGCACGCCGCAAGAACGGCGACTGAGCACCACGACGTCAGCCCCGTCCGGGAGACCGGGCGGGGCTTTTTGACGTCAACATGATGCGGAAACGCGTTATTGATCGACGAGAGCCTCGACGGCCCTCTGCATCGCAGCTTTTGATCGCCCCGCGCGTGCCTCGGAAGACAACCCACGCATGGCCAAAAGGACGGCATTCGCACTGGCATCGGCGTCTTGTGCGCCAAGGGCCTTGAATCTTTCAGTCAGGAAACTGCGCACATTTACGACCAAGACGTTCGCGGCCTGTCGTGCCGTGGGATCCGCGCTGCCATATGCCGTCTCCAGCGCCAAACACCCACGTCGTTCTGAATCCTCGGCGTAAACTTCTGCCGCTCTGAGAAGCACGTTCCTCATCAGATCAATCGATGTCTCCGAGCGCGCGGCTTCCTCGGCGACAAAGGACGCAAACGGACCGTACGCGTAGCGTTCGAGAGCCGCCTCGAAGAGGCCCGCCTTGCTGCCGAAGACGCGGTAAAGCGCCGGTTGGCGAACCCCCAACGCGTCGCAAAGCGCCGCGACTCCGAGCTGGTCATATCCACCGCCGTGAAAGAGCCGCTCGGCGATGGCTGCGCCTTCCGCCCTGTCGAGGCGCGCCGGGCGACCGCGACCCCTTTTTGTATCGGTCGATATTTTTTTCATTGACAGTACGCTCTTTATTATCGTATCGGTCAATACATAAAGAGTTCTCGCCGTTCTGGCAAGCGCTCGAACCCGAAAGGATCATCCAATGAAACGCCTTCTGACAGCGGTCGCTCTGACCGCCCTCTCTTCTGCTGCCCTGGCACAGGATGCCACGATCACCGCAGACGGCGATGGCGTTGTCTTCGTCAACGTCATGACACCGGCCGAGGGCGTGACGCTGGACCAGCTCGCGGCCGAGCTAACCGAAGCGATGGAGACCGAAATCCGCCTTCAACCCGGCTTCCGCGCCGCTTCGGTCCATGTCGCACGCGACGGCAGTTACGTCCTGAACTACGCGCAGTGGGACAACACTGAAAGCGTCGATGCTGTGGTCGCGAAGGTGCAGGCGGGTGAGTTACCCGAGCTTGCCGAGGCGTTCTCGATGTCATCGCCCGAGTTCCACCCCTATGACGTCGTGTCCGTCACGCGTGCAGCGGAGTAAGCGCATGATCCGGCTTCATTTCCACCCCTCGCCAAACCCGATGAAGGTCCTCCTGATGCTGGAGGAGACGGGCCTCGACTACGAGATCGCGCCCGTCGATACGTTCAAGGGCGAACAGCACGATCCCGCTTTCACGGCCATTTCCCCGAACGCGAAGGTTCCGGTAATCGAGGACGATGGCGCCATCGTCTTCGACTCGAACGCGATCCTTCTGCATCTGGCCGACAGGACCGGGCAATTCACCCCGCCGTCAGGCACGGGACGGGCAGAAATGCTGTCCTGGCTGTTCTTCGTCGCCACCGGTTTGTCACCCTTCTCTGGGCAGGCGGTGCACTTCCTGCATATGTGCCCGGAGGACATTCCTTATGCCAAGAACCGCTACTTGAAGGAGGTCGAACGGCACTACGCAGTGATGGATAAGCGCTTGGCCGAGACCGAATGGCTCGCCGGTGCTGAGTATTCCATCGCCGACATGGCCGCATGGGGGTGGCTCAACCTATCATCCTATTTCTTCGGCGACGCGGGCTTGTCTGCTTGGCCGAAGCTGGACCGGATGCATGCAAGGATCTCGGAGCGACCAGCGGCGATCCGCGCGCTGAAAGTGAAGGATGAACTCGCCTTCAAGCAGGAGTTCGACGAAAAAGCCGCTCGCGCTCTGTTTCCGCAGAACTACGCCGCTTAACGCCAGTGGTCACTATGGACCGAACAATCCACCCACTGCGGCGAGCATTTGCTTATTGGGCGCACCGCAAAACTTGGGATATGGTCGTCGTCTAAAATCATCAGGTCATCGCAAAGCGCAGCTTCAATTGTGGGCAGCCGCAGCGAGCATGGCAGATCCAACCCTAGCCTGATGCCATGTAAACATTCAGGGGCGTCAACCGTCCCTCAAGCTCATAAAGGAGCCCCGACATGATACGCCTCGCCCTTCTTCTGACCACATGCCTTGCCTCCGCAGCCTCCGCGCAGGACGGCAGAGTGGACATGATCCTGACGAACGGAAAGATCGTCACACTGGACCCTTCGGCTCCCGAAGTCAGCGCGCTTGCGATCGACGATGGTATTATCGTCGCGACTGGAAGCGATGCCGACATCGAAACTCGCGCGAACGAAGAGACGGAGGTCATCGACCTCGGCGGGCGGACTGCGGTCCCCGGCCTCAACGACAGCCACAGCCATGTCGTCCGCGGCGGACGCTTCTACAACACCGAGCTCCGCTGGGACGGCGTCGGTACATTGGCGCGCGGGATTGAGATGATTGCCGAACAGGCCGAGCGGACTCCGCGCGATCAATGGGTGCGCGTCATCGGTGGCTGGTCGCCTTTCCAATTCGGGGAGGGTCGCATGCCCACCCCGGCCGAACTAACCGAAGCCGCGCCGGACGTGCCCGTCTTCGTCCTGTATCTCTACAGCCAGGGTTTCCTGAACGCCGCCGCCGTCAAGGCCTTGGAGATCACCGAAGACACAGAAGCTCCGCCCGGCGGCCGCTACGAGATCACCGAGGATGGTGGCGCGATCCTGCACGCCGAGCCGAACCCGACGATCCTCTATCAGACCATCGGCGCCCTGCCAGGGCTGTCCGAGGACGATCAGGAGAACTCGACGCGGCACTTCTACCGCGAGCTCAACCGCTTCGGCATCACTTCGGCGGTGGATGCGGGCGGTGGCGGTCACGTTTTCCCGGACGATTACATCGGATCGCAACGCCTCGCCGATATGGGGGACATGCCGGTCCGGGTCTCCAACTACCTCTTCCCGCAGAGGCCCGGCGAAGAACTCACCGACTTCGAGACCTGGACCGAGAACTGGGCCGTCAACGTCAACATGGCCGAGGAACTGAGCCACGGTTTCGTCGTCGAGGGCGCGGGCGAGTTCCTCGTCTGGTCGGCTGGCGACTTCGAGAACTGGATGGCCGAGATGCCGGACATCACCACCCGCGAGGGCTGGCGCGAGGAGCTTATGGCGGTCACCCGGCACCTCCTGCAGCAGCGCTGGCCGATCCGCATCCACGCCACCTATGACCAGTCCATCGGCCACATCATGGACGTCTTCGAGGAGGCGCACCGGCTGGAGCGCGAGGCGGGACGATCGGGCTTCGCGGGGATCCGCTGGGCGATCGACCATGCTGAAACGGTCAGCCGCGAGAACCTTGCGCGCATCGCCGCGCTCGGAGGCGGTGTCGCCGTCCAGGCGCGGCTCGCCTATGCAGGCGAGTATTTCGTCGACCGCTACGGGGCGGCCGCCGCCGAGAACGCGCCGCCGCTGCGCGACATGATCGAGATGGGCATCCCCATCGGCGGCGGGACGGACGCAACCCGGGTCGCAAGCTACAACCCTTGGGTGGCGCTTCACTGGCTGGTAACCGGCGAGACGGTTGGGGGTATGCCGACCCGGTCGGAAAGGCACCAGCTCAGCCGGGTAGAAGCCCTGGAAGCCTATACGGTGGATGCCGCTTGGTTCTCCGGCGAGGAGGCGCGCAAGGGCCGTATCGCACCCGGGCAATACGCCGATATCGCAGTGCTGACAGCCGACTACTTTACCGTGCCCGAAGACGAGATCGCAGATCTCGAAAGTGTGCTGACCATCACGGCTGGCGAGATCGTTTACGGTGCGGAGGAATTCGCGGACCGCGCACCGCAACTGCCAGCAATCAGTCCGTACTGGTCGCCCACGGCGGTGTTCGGCGGATATGCTCGACAGTGATCGCGATTAAGCATGGGTGTTTGACGACTGTGGTGAGTCGCAACAGAACCGGGGGATGGGGTCTCGGGCGCGACCTTCGATTTCCAGGCGTGGCCGCACGGGCGCAGGCTCGACTAGGCGTTGAGACTCGACCGCGTGCTGCTCCGAATTCAGGCGGTCACACTCATGGAACCGACGATAAGGCTGCCCGCTTAGCGATTGCATGAACGCGGAGCCATGCATGGCCTCCCGAGCGGACTTTCGGGCGCGGTGCCGGAAAGTGGCCGTTTGTCTGCTAAATCGGAAGACATTGCGGTCTTGACCATCGATTTAGCTGGATACGCTATCTTCCAACAGCGCTGCCGGCTCGACGTTCAGCGCCTGCGCGACATGCCAGAGCGTGATGATCGTGACGTTCTGCTGGCCGCGCTCCATCGAACTCACATGCGCGCGATCTACGCCCATCTTCACGGCTAATGCCGCCTGGCTCAAATCAGCTAAAGTTCTGTAGTGCTTGAGATTGTTCCCAAAAATCTGCCGGATATCCATCCGACGACAAAAGACCTATCGCGTATTTTAGTGCGACGTATTATAATGCACGCTCTATGCCGCGTCGTTCAGCGATCAGATACGGAAATGCAGCCTTTCAGCCGTGCGGCAGTTGCGCGAAGCCATGTAAATGAGGCATTAACCATATGGGCATCGACGGTGCTCAAGGGGGATAAGATGAGCAGTGAGATTAGTCGAAAACTAACCGATACCCCGCCAAACAGCGACCACTTGACCGACTATGACCGCGCCCAGCTCAAGCTTTACGCACGCCTCCTCGACGCGGAAGCCGATGGGGCGGCGCTTTCGGAAGTCGCGCGCCACCTGTTCGGGATCGACGCCAAAGACGAACCGGAGCGCGCCAGACGCGTGCATGACAATCACCTCGTGCGCGCTCACTGGGTCGCTGAGCAAGGTTACCGCGACCTCCTGACCAACGCCTGAAGCCGCAATAAGCGAGCTTGCGCGTGATGCCTTTCGCGCATCGCCCTATGCCGTCCGTCTCCCTACGCTTTCCCGTTTAACGCGAGCATATTGCTGAGTCCAAAGCGTCTGACGCTCGGCGCGTAACAGTTGGAGAGCGGATATGCCGACGAACTGGCGAGACGAAACCGACTACGATTACATCGAAAAACTCGATGCCTCCGGTCTGGCGTGGGAATGCCTCAGGCGCAATCCAGACTACCGCGCCGCGTTTCCAAATATGACCGAGAACGAGGCGGTCGCTTGGGGGTTGCGATTTCCCAGTCGATCCTGAGCTAAAGGCAACGGATGCGAAACTCTACTGGCGACCTTCTGTTGCACCAGCCGTGACGTCTTTGATGACGGCCAGAAATCTCTGTGAGGCCGAACACGTTGTCTTCGATCAAATCATCCTTGAAACGAGGCGCGGCACCCATGGTCGCTACTGGTCGTGCATTCGTACCGGATTGATCGTCGTTTCGGACGACGCCTTGACCGAAGACCGCCCCCGCGCCGTCATCGTCCCTTTGACGCCTGACTGGTCCACCAGAGTCGCCACGGCAGAGCGTCTAAGGCGTGTCTGGCGCGGTCAAACCTCGCGCGCTCTGTTCACCCTTCAACGGCGTAAACGCATCGGTCATGCGCTGCGCACGAACGATGCGCGGCAATCGGGGACGCGTCTGCGCGACATTGCGGTGACCTATTTCGGCGCACGACGGGTCGCCGCCGAACCTTGGAAGACGAGCGCTCTGAAAGCGCAGGTCGCGCGTCTCGCCGCATATGGACGTACCCTCGTCAGTGACGGCTATCGACAGCTATTGCGCGGGAAATCAGCAGCCCGCTTGCCTCGAAAGTAACTGTCTCACCGTCCCCCAAACAGATCCTATCGGAACACCACTCGTCCTCCTCGAAGGGGTGACGATTTCTCTCGGAAATCTTCATCATCCCTCCTGGGCGCTCTTCTCCGCTTCTCTGGCCATCAGCCGTCCCTCGCATCCCGCGACGGACCCGCGATGACCAGAGGAGCCCCAAATGCCCGATCCGAATGCCGGCCTGCCGCCGCGCTATCTCAGAACCCCTGAAGCCGCCCGCTTTCTCGGCCTGTCCGGCCGGACGCTGGAGAAACACCGCACCTACGGCACCGGTCCGAAGTATTCCAAGATCGGCGGCCGTGTCGTCTACGCGGTCGAGGATTTGCAAGCCTGGGTCAGCCGCGGCGAGAAAAGCTCCACGTCTGACGACACGGGCGACACCGTCCTTCCGGCCAAACGCCATGCGGCGATCTCGCCAGCCTATAGCGGCGAGAAGCGCTCATGAGTGGGTGCACCACCATCGAGTTGACGTGGATCGAGGGCCGCATCGAACGCTGGCTACGTTTCGGCCGGATCGTTCAAGAGAAGATCCTGAGCCGGTCGGTCCGCGTCGTCGGTGTCGATCCCGGCAGCACTTTCGCCTTCGTCCGCTGGGCCGCGAACGACTACGGCACGGTTGAGAGTCGGGTCGATATCCTGCAAGCCACCTGTCCCGGCGAGCGCTATTCGACGGTGCCTTTTGTAACGCCCGGCGGGGTGTCTCTCTTGCGGCTTTCCGGTTGGCCGAAAGTCGAAGCAGTCCTCTTCGCCATCGACCAGATCCAGGCCGAAGACATCGCTCCGGACGACGTCTGCCCAGACCATTGGCGGCACGTCCACAACCGCCTTAGCTGCAATCTCGAGCCGCGCCATTACACGCCGTTTCGGCATGACGCCTGGCTCAAACGACGGGCGTTGGCGGCATGAAACGCACACGCCCATCGCTCATCATCGGAGGCGCCGGTATCGCCCTGATCGCATTCTCGGCGATCGTCCGCGCTAACCCGATCCTCGTGTGGAACGCGTCGGCCAGCGTGCCGATCGGCTTCTACGGCGTACAGCCGATCGGCACGCCGAATGTCGGCGATCTCGTCGTGCTCGCACCGCCATCGCCGCTCGGCGACTGGCTCCTGGAGCACGGCTATCTCGGCGCCGATGTCCCGCTCATCAAGCATGTCGCCGCGCTCCCCGGACAGCGTGTCTGCCGCATCGGCGTCACGGTCAGCATCGACGGCAACACCGTCGCGATCGCGAAAGAGCGCGACCGCTTCGACCGCCCGCTGCCCGTCTGGCAGGGCTGCCAACGTCTGATCGACGATCAGGTCTTCTTCCTCAACCCCGACACCGAGGCGAGCCTCGACGGGCGGTATTTCGGGCCGTTGCCGCGCGACACAATCCTCGGCCGCGCTGTCCCGATCTGGACGCGGGAGAGCTGACGCGATGGCCGTCCTTCTCTCTTCCGGTCGTCGCTTTGTTGCCGCTTTCGCGATCCTGATCACGCTTTCAGGCTGCGCCAATCCGCCCGCTGCCGACGCACAGGATACCGTCTCGCGCTCCGCGGAGACCGCCGTGCCGACGTCCGAGATCGACGTGCATATCGCGGAAGCCGCGCAGCGCTTCAGCATCCCCGAGCGCTGGATACGCGCGGTCATGCAGGCCGAAAGCGCGGGCAATGCGCGCGCCGTCAGCAGCGCCGGCGCGATGGGCCTGATGCAGATCATGCCCGGCACATGGGCTGAACTCCAAGCCGCGCATGGGTTCGGCTCTGACCCGTTCGACCGCCGCGAGAACATCCTCGCGGGCGCGGCCTATCTGCGCCAGATGTATGACCAGTTCGGCGCACCCGGGTTTCTCGCGGCCTACAATGCTGGCCCCGGACGGTATGCCGAGCACCTTCGCACCGGGCGGATATTGCCGCGTGAAACCCGTCGCTACGTTGCAGCCCTTTCGCAGGAGCTCGGCTTTTCGGATGCAGCGCCATTGCAGCCGATCCGCACAGTCTCTGCCGACCGATGGCAGGCTGCGCCACTTTTCGCGCCTGTCTCGGCGTCGCGAGAAGCGCGGCGGAGTGCAGAGCCTGACCGCACATCTACCGATACGCAGATCGCAGAAGAACCGACCGAGCCGGGTTCACAGAACAGCCAATTGAACCCGCTTTTCGTCTCCAGAACCGGGGAGCCAGACCGATGATCGTAGCGATCTGGCTCCGCCCCATTCCGTCGTGCTGCCTCGTGTGGAATGCGGCAGACGGAGGATTGCAGTCCAACTCAACGACGGGAGGGCAAGATAAAAGGCCGGACGCGCAAGGCGTCTACGGCGTTGTTGTTGTTGGGGTTTTCGCGTGCTGCGAGCTTAGCCACAGTGCTGCACATAGGGCCAACCCTCTGATTACGATTGGTTTTCACCGTGCCATGCCCCATTTTGCGGTAGTCTGAGCGTGAGCCAGCGCGATAACGACCTCCGCGTCAAACCTGGGCGCATCCGCGACGAGGGTCCGTCGACCAGGCGCGCAAAGAGCTTCGTCGGACAGGTCATGCGCGCCGCGAAGAAAGCGGGGCATACCGGCAATCATTTCAGAACGAGCGGCGGTCGCGCCGGACGATCGACGTTCGGGCGCGGACGTTTTGTCAGAGTGTCTCGCGGGCTTGCAAGGACGCAGCGCCGGGTCGTCGTCAACGCACGGATCGTCCGGCATCGCGGCCAGAAGTTCCGGTCCGCACCGCTCGCCAAGCATCTCGATTATCTGAAGCGCGAGGGCGTCACCAAGGACGGCCGCGATGCGGCGACGTTCGACAAGGAGCACGAGCAGGCAGACGACCGCGCCTTCGCCGCCAGTACCGAAGACGACCGGCATCATTTCCGCTTCATCGTCTCGCCGGAAGACGCCGGACAGATGGAGGACCTGCGCGCCTTCACTCGCGATCTCATGGGTCAGGCCGAACGCGATCTCGGCACCGAGTTGGATTGGGTCGCGGTCGATCATTGGAACACCGACAATCCGCATGTCCATGTGCTGGTGCGCGGCAAAGCTGATGACGGCAAAGACCTGGTTATCTCCCGGGACTACATCAGCCGCGGCCTGCGCGGTCGGGCGGAAGAGCTTGTCGAGTTGGAGCTGGGACCGCGCAGCGAGAAGGACATCGCCGCAGGTCTCGACGCGGAGGTGAAGGCCGAACGTTGGACCGGTCTGGATCGGGCGCTGCGGTCTTATGCCGACGACACACTTGGCGTGGCCGACCTGCGACCCGGCGCCCCCGAGCTCGACGACAAAGACCTCAAGCGACGGATAATCGGGCGCGCGCAGACGTTGGAACGGTTCGGCCTCGCGGAGAAACTCGCGCCCTCGGTCTGGCAGCTCAAGCCCGGCATGGAAGACACGCTGCGCGAGATGGCCGTGCGCGGCGACATCATCAAGAGGATGCACCGTTCGATGGATGGTCAGGCTCGCGCACAAACCGACTTCGCCATCGAAGGACAGCCGGACACTCCCATCCTCGGCAAGCTGGTCGACCGAGGCCTGCACAATGAACTCTCGGGCGAAGCTTACGCGGTCATCGACGGGGTCGATGGCCGTCTCCATCATCTGCGCTTTCGCGATCTCGATCTCACCGGCGACACGCCTCTCGGCGGGATCGTCGAGACGCGGAGTTGGGCCAAGAAGGATGGTGGGGCGCGCCGCCTCGCGCTGGTCGGGCGGTCGGACGTAGCGCTAGAAAAGCAGATCAGTGCGGATGGCGCGACCTGGGCCGACCGATTGGCGCTCGCCAAGACCCGCGCGCCGCTCGCGCAGAGCGGATTCGGAGCCGAGGTCCGCGACGCTTTGGCAAAACGCGCCGAGCATTTGGTCGGACAGGGTCTCGCGACGCGGCAAGATCAGCGAGTCACCTTCGCGCGCGATCTACTCAAGACACTGCGCCAGCGCGATCTCGACAGAGCAGCGAGCAAGATCGCCGACAACACCGGCCTGCCATTCCGAACGTCCGGTGACGGCCAGACCGTAGCGGGGACCTATCGCCAGCGCCTCGATCTCGCCTCCGGCCGCTTCGCCATGATCGATGACGGCATGGGCTTCGAACTCGTGCCCTGGAAACCGCAGCTGGAAAAACATCTCGGCCAGACCGTCTCGGGCACCGTCACGTCGGGCGGCGGGATCGACTGGTCGCTCGGCCGCAAGCGCGGCCTGTCGATCTGACCTCCGGAGACCAATATGACCCCAAAGAAACACGCGTCGCCCGCCACTGCCATCCTCTGGGGACAGATCGTCATCGTCTCGACCGTTGCGCTGCTCTTCGTCTGGGCGGCGACGCAATGGGTGGCCTTCCGTCTCGGCTTCCAGTCCGAACTCGGCGAGCCCATGACGACGATCTTCGGTCTGCCGATCTACGCGCCCTGGAACGTCTTCGTTTGGTGGTACTGGTACGACGCCTATGCACCGCGCGTCTTCATGGAAGGCGCAATCATCGCGGGCGCAGGCGGCCTCGCCTGTGTGGGCGTCGCGATCTTTCTCTCCGTCCTGCGCGCCCGCGAAGCAACCAACGTGACCACCTACGGCTCCGCTCGCTGGGGGACAGAGAATGATATGCGAGAGGCGGGACTGTTTGTCGACGATGGCGTGGTGCTTGGGCGCTACCAGTCGCGCTACCTCAGGCATGACGGACCCGAGCATGTGCTCTGCTTCGCGCCGACGCGATCCGGCAAGGGCGTCGGTCTCGTCGTGCCGTCGCTCCTGACCTGGCCGGGCTCGGCGATCGTCCACGACATCAAGGGCGAGAACTGGCAACTCACGGCCAACTACCGCTCCCGCTTCAGCCGGGTGCTGCTCTTCGACCCGACCGATGCAAAATCGGCGGCCTACAACCCACTGCTCGAAGTGCGGCGCGGCGACACCGAGGTGCGCGACGTCCAGAACGTCGCGGATATCCTGGTCGATCCCGAGGGTCTGCTCGAACGGCGGAACCATTGGGAGAAGACCAGCCACTCGCTTCTGGTCGGTGCGATCCTGCATGTTCTCTATGCCGAAGCCGACAAGACTCTGGCGGGCGTCGCCGTTTTCCTCTCCGATCCGAAGCGGTCGATCGAGAAGACCCTCGCGGCGATGATGCGCACGCCGCATCTTGGCGACCGCCCGCATCCGGTGGTGGCGCAGACGGCGCGCGAGCTGTTGAACAAATCTGAGAACGAGCGATCCGGCGTGCTCTCGACCGCGATGAGTTTCCTTGGGCTCTATCGCGATCCTGTCGTTGCCAAGGTCACATCGCGTTGCGACTGGCGGATCGACGATCTGGTTACCAGTGATCGTCCGGTGACGCTCTATCTCGTGGTCCCGCCATCCGACATCTCGCGCACGAAGCCGCTCATCCGTTTGGTGCTCAACCAGATCGGCCGGAGGCTCACCGAAGATCTGCATGCGGACCGAAGGCACCGCGTGCTGCTTATGCTCGACGAATTCCCCGCTCTTGGCCGACTCGACTTCTTCGAAAGCCAGCTCGCCTTCATGGCGGGCTACGGCATCAAGGCATTCCTGATCGCCCAGTCCCTCAACCAGATCGAGAAGGCCTATGGGCAGAACAATGCCATCTTGGACAACTGCCATGTCCGCGTCGCCTTTGCGACAAACGACGAGCGGACCGCCAAACGCGTATCAGATGCGCTCGGGACAGCGACCGAGATGCGCGCGATGAAGAACTATGCCAGCCACCGGCTCTCTCCATGGCTCGGGCATCTGATGGTTTCGCGGCAGGAGACGGCGCGGCCGCTGCTCACTCCCGGCGAGATGATGCAACTGCCGCCAACCGAAGAAATCGTGCTGGTCTCGGGTTCTCCGCCGGTGACGGCGGAGAAGGCGCGCTATTACGCCGATCCGCAGTTTAAGGCGCGGATTGGTCCGCCGCCTGACCTGAACGCCGATGAAACGCGGCCGCCGAGTGACCGGCAAACAGACGACTGGACCGGACGAAATCCGATCGCAGCGGCGCCGCCCCAAAAGCGGAGATGCGGAGACGAGGATGCGGATGGCGGTATTCGCCGCGAACCCGATCTGCGGGAGCATGAGGAAATCGCACCCGAACCGGTGCACGCGCGCAGCGAGTTCGCCGATCTTGACGACGAACCGGATGACGACGCGCAACGGGCCAAGTCCATGCGCGACCGGTTCGCAACGGTCGCGCGGCAGGCCTCGCTCGATCCCGATGACGGGATCGAGCTGTGAGGTGCCCGGAATGAGGAAGGCCAGATGAAGAAGGAACGCCTCAACGTGTATTTCGACCCGTCGCTGTCTGGAGAATTGGAGGCGCTCGCGGCGCGACGGAAGGTCTCCAAATCACAGATCGTAGAGGCAGCGCTCGCGGCGTTTCTATCTCCCGATGGAGCGGATCAGCGCGAGGCGGCAATTGTGCGTCGATTGGATCGCTTGACCCGGGCCGTCGAGCGCCTTGAGAGGGATCAGTCAATCGGCAACGAAGCCGTGGCACTCTTCGTGAAATTCTGGCTCACCACCACGCCGCCGCTCCCGGACGAAATGCGCGAGGCCGCGCAGGTTTCAGGTAAGGAGCGATATGGCGGGTTCCTAGAGACGCTTGGGCGTCGGTTGGCGAAGGGGCGCACGCTGACGAAAGAGGTCTCGGAGGACAGATCCTGAATCGGCAAAATGTGACCCTTCTTTCAGATCAGTGCTCACTGCTGTCCGAGAGCAGCATCGCCTTGGTGAAGTCGATGAAGACCCGCAGTTTCAGCATGACCTGCGAGCGACTGGCAAAATAGACATGAAATCCCGGGATCTTGGGCAGGTGATCGTTCAGGACGTGGACAAGCACGCCTTCTTCGACATCGGCCCGCACCATGGGCTCGATCTCATAGGCAAGTCCGAGGCCAGACCGGGCCGCGTGCAGCTTGGCGTTCGGGTCATTGACGATGACGTCACCGCGCACCGGGACATGGCGGTCTTCGCCGTTTTCCACGAACCGCCAATGATAAAGCGTTTTGCGCGTCGGTCGCCGGAAATTGATGCAGCGGTGATTTGCGAGATCGTCAGGTGTCTCGGGCGTACCATGCTTTTCGAGATAGGCGGGAGACGCGACGACGGCCATGCGCGAGGACGGCGTGATCGCCGTCGACACCATGTCGGTTTCGACCATTTGCCCGAGCCGGATGCCTGCGTCGAAGCCGTCTCCGACGATATCAGCAAGCCCGTCGTCGAGGAAGAGTTCGACCTGGACGTCGGGAAAGGCGTCGTGGAATGGCGTGAGCACCCGCTCGAAAATCACCGGCAGGGCGAGCCGGGGCGCATTGATCCGCAAGAGCCCCGAGGGCCGTTCGCCAAAGTCTCGGACGCTGTCAAGCGCATCGGAGATCTCAGTCATTGCGGGGCCACATCGAGCGGCCAGCACTTGGCCGGCCTGGGTCATACCGACGCTTCGGGTCGAACGCGTGAGCAGCGGAACGTCCAAACGCTCTTCGAGCGCCTTGACGGACTGGCTCACGGCAGACGGCGTCACGTTCAATCGCCGGGCGGCGGCGCGGAAGGTCCCTTCTTCCACGACTGCAAGGAAGGGTAGAAGCCCGTCGGTATCGGTCCGCTTCATTGTTAAGCTCTGCTAATTGGGTCATCCAAGATATAGCGGATTATCTTATCGGTTGTCAGATGTCATCATTTCTCTCGAAGACGCGGAATGATCTGCGTCGCAAAAGCGAAGGAGAAAACCGATGACCAACGAAACCAACAATGACCGCCGCAACTTCCTGCGCCTCGGCGCTGCCAGCGGGGCCGCCATCGCCGGAAGCGCACTGGCCGCGGCGACCGGTGCTAACGCGCAGACCAGTGGCCAGACAGGTCAGCTCGAGGGCAAGGTCGCCTTGGTGACGGGCGCCGCCCGCGGCATCGGTCGTGCGGTTGCTGAAGCATATGCCCGCGCAGGCGCTTCGGTCGTCATGCTCGACATCGCCGACCCCAATGCCGTCCCGGCCGTCGACGGCTTTCGCATCGCCAATGCCGAGGAGTTTGAAGCGGCCTATCAGAGCGTGCGGGCGATCAATCCCGATACGCTGAAGATCGTCGCCGACGTCCGCAGCGAAGGCGATATGGCCGGCGCCGTCGCCCGCACGGTCGAACGCTTCGGCGGGCTCGATATCATGGTCGCCAATGCCGGCTATGTGCGTTGGCATGGCTTTGCCGACGGCACCGAGCTCGATTGGAAGAGCGTCTATGACGTGAATGTCCACGGCGTCTTTAACTCGTTCAAGGCAGCCATCCCGGCATTGCGCGAACGCGGCGGTGGATCGCTGATCTCGCTCTCCTCCATCGCGGGCCGACAGGGCGTGCGCGGCAACGGGGCTTACAACTCATCCAAATGGGCCGTGATCGGACTGACCAAGCAAGCCGCACTGGAACTCGGCCCGGACAACATCCGCGCCAATGTCATCGCTCCGGGTCCGGTCGACACGCCGATGTACCGTTCCGATGGGCAGAAGCGATCGATGGGCATCGACGTCGCATCCATGACGGCGGCGGAATCGAGCGCCCGTCAGGACGAGATGCTGAACCCGGCACTGCCGCTCGGCGAAAAGCCAGCCAGCGATCCCAGCGAGATCGCCGATGGTGCTGTCTACCTCGCCTCGGATGCGGCGACGTCCGTCTCAGGTCTCGTTCTCGACGTCGCGCTTGGCTACAACGCCAGTTATACGGCATAGACCCTCGACGCTGAGCGAGTGAGGGCGCAAAGCACTCAATCGCAGGCACATCGAACTGCCAGAAGGAGCCACAAAACCTGTCGGCTCCTTCTTTGCCTCTCGATAGCTTGAACAACTTGGCGGGCTGCGATCCACCACGCAGCCTGCCTTTCCACGCTAGCCCACTACGACACACCAAAACCTGTTGCCGATGATCGATTAACGGTCTTCTTGATCGACCCCGTAACCAGATGCGGGGCCACGAATGACCGTCCACACACTCAAATTAGCAGCGATCGAGCGCGGTTCCCGCATGCTCCGGACGGCGCTTGGGGCCGACATCGCGGCCTGGCTCGACGAGGACGCCGTCGTCGAGGTCATGCTCAATCCCTGCGGTCGCCTCTGGGTCGACCGGCTCGGCGAAGGCCTCTGCGATACGGGCGCGCTGCTTTCGGCCGACGATGGCGAGCGCATTGTCCGCCTCGTCGCCCACCATGTCGGTGCCGAAGTCCATGCGGACGCCCCGCGGGTTTCGGCCGAACTCCCGGGAACGGGCGAGCGTTTCGAAGGGCTCCTGCCGCCGGTCGTCTCGGCGCCGACCTTTGCGATCCGCAAGCCCGCCATCGCGGTCTTCACCCTCGAAGATTACGTCAGCGTCGGGATCATGGATGAGGCCGCAGCCAACGCACTTCGCGAGGCGGTCGCATCGCGGGCCAACATCCTGGTCGCGGGCGGCACATCGACCGGCAAGACGACACTCACCAACGCGATGCTCGCGGAAGTGGCAAAGACCTCCGACCGCGTCGTCCTAATCGAGGACACGCGCGAGCTGCAATGCACAACGCCCAATCTGGTCGCGCTGCGAACCAAGGACGGCGTTGCAACACTGTCAGATCTCGTCCGGTCTTCCCTGCGCCTGCGACCGGATCGTATCCCCATCGGCGAGGTGCGCGGACCCGAGGCACTCGATCTCCTCAAAGCCTGGGGCACAGGGCATCCCGGCGGCATCGGTACGATCCATGCGGGATCGGCCATCGGCGCGCTGCGCCGTCTCGAACAGCTCATTCAGGAAGCCGTCGTCACTGTCCCGCGCGCGTTGATCGCGGACACGATCGACGTGCTTGCGATCCTAAAGGGGCGCGGTGCGGACCGCCGCCTTGCTGAACTCGCTCGCGTCACCGGCCTCACAGCCGACGGCGACTACGCGCTCGAACCAATTCTCACCCCCGCGAAAGGAAATGCCCAATGACCAGCCGACTCAATCTCCTTTATCCCCGCTGGCCCATCTACGTCAGCGCCGCAGCGATCGCCTTCTTGCTCGCCGCCGGTCAGGCCGAAGCAGCTGGGTCCGGCATGCCTTGGGAAGCGCCGCTGCAAGCAATCCTAGAATCCATTGAAGGACCGGTCGCCAAGATCGTCGCGGTGATGATTATCATCATCACCGGTCTGACACTCGCTTTCGGCGACACATCGGGTGGCGCGCGTCGGCTCGTGCAGATCGTCTTCGGCCTGTCGATTGCCTTCGCCGCGTCCAGCTTCTTCCTCTCGTTTTTCTCCTTCGGTGGCGGCGTACTCGTATGAGCGATCCCACCGACATTCCAGGCTTTACCGCCCCTGTGCATCGCGCACTCACCGAACCGATCCTGCTCGGTGGCGCTCCGCGCACCATCGCGATCGCGAACGGGACGATCGCCGCCGCTGTTGGTCTGGGCTTGCGCCTTTGGCTTGTCGGGCTCGTTCTTTGGGCCATCGGCCACATGCTCGCGGTCTATGCTGCCAAGCATGACGCGCAGATCGCAGACGTCGCGCGCCGCCACCTTCGTTATCCGACCTGGATGGGGGTGTGACCCGATGATGCGCCTCGCCGAATACCGTTCCAAAGCCGCGCTGCTGTCGGATTTCCTGCCTTGGGCCGCGCTGATTGCTGACGGCGTCATCCTCAACAAGGATGGCAGCTTCCAGCGGACGGCAGCCTTCCGAGGACCGGACCTCGACTCCGCGACGCCATCGGAATTGGTCTCGGCCGCGGCCCGCCTCAACAGCGCGCTTCGACGCCTGGGGTCGGGCTGGGCCGTGTTCGTCGAAGCACAGCGCATCCCGGCTCGCGAGTATCCGTTCTCCGAGTTTCCTGATCCGGTCTCGGCGCTGGTCGATGCAGAGCGCCGCGCGCAATTCGAGGAAGCGTCATCCCACTATGAGAGCCGCTATTTCCTGACGCTGACCTGGATGCCGCCTGCGGACGACACAAGCCGCGCCAGCGGATGGCTGTTCGAGGATGCACCGAGCAAGGGTGCAAACCCGCGCGAACATCTCGCCGCGTTTCGATCCCGCAGCGATCGGCTGCTCGACCTCTTCGAAGGATTCATGCCGGAAGCCGCTTGGCTCACCGACGAGGAGACGCTGGGCTATCTGCATTCAACGATCTCGACGCGGCGGCAGACCGTGCGCGTGCCCGAGACGCCGATGCATCTCGATGCCTATCTCGCCGACGAGCCACTGGTCGGTGGTCTCGCACCGCGCCTGGGCAATGCCTATCTGCGCACGCTCTGCATCGTCGGCTTCCCGACTTCGACCTGGCCCGGCCTACTGGATGAGCTCAACGCCCAAGCCTTCGAGTATCGCTGGGCCACCCGCGCCATCTGCCTCGATAAGACAGACGCAACAAAGCTCTTCACCCGCATCCGCCGCCAATGGTTTGCCAAGCGCAAATCGGTCGCCGCGATCCTCAAAGAGGTGATGACCAACGAGGCCTCGACGCTCTTGGATTCGGACGCCGACAACAAGGCGCTCGATGCAGACGAGGCGCTGCAGGAGCTTGGCTCGGACATCGTTGGTGCGGCCTATGTCACCGCAACGATCACCGTCTGGGACGAGGACGAGCGCGCGGCGGACGCGAAGATCAAGCTTGCCGAGAAGGTCGTGCAAGGCCGCGACTTCACTTGCATCCCTGAGACATTGAACGCGGTGGAAGCCTGGCTCGGTTCGCTGCCCGGCCATCTCTACGCCAATGTCCGGCAACCGCCGGTCACGACGCTCAACCTCGCGCATATGGTTCCGATCTCCGCCGTCTGGGCGGGACCAGCGCGCAACGATCATCTGGACGGACCGCCGCTCTTCTATGCGGAAACGCAAGGCGCGACGCCGTTTCGCTTCTCGACCCATGTCGGCGATGTTGGACATACGTTGGTTGTCGGACCGACCGGTGCAGGCAAATCAGTCCTGCTCGCGCTCATGGCGTTGCAGTTCCGACGCTATGACAGGTCACAGGTCTTCGCCTTCGATTTCGGCGGTTCGATCCGCTGCGCTACGATGGCCTGCGGCGGGGATTGGGAAGATCTCGGCCTGGCGCGGTCGGAGGAAGAAAACGCGGTCCAGCTACAACCGCTCGCCAAGATCAGCGATCCGGCAGAGCGTGCTTGGGCACAGGACTGGCTTGCCGGGTTGCTGGCCCGCGAAGGCGTGACGGTCGACCCAATTGCGCGAGACCATCTCTGGTCGGCGCTGACCTCGCTGGCCTCGGCGCCGGTTGAAGAACGCACGCTGACGGGCCTTTCGGTCCTGCTGCAATCGAACGATCTCAAGCGCGCGATCGCGCCGTTCTGCCTGGGCGGTCCCTTCGGGAGGTTGCTCGACGCCGAGAGCGAAGTGCTCGGCACGGCCGACTTCCAGGCTTTCGAGACCGAGGGCTTGATCGGCTCCGCCGCTGCTCCCGCCGTCCTCGCCTATCTCTTCCACCGCATAGAAGCCCGCCTCGACGGGCGGCCGAGCTCAATCATCGTCGACGAGGGCTGGCTCGCTTTGGACGACGCAACCTTTGGCTCGCAACTGCGCGAATGGCTGAAGACGCTCCGAAAGAAGAACGCCAGCGTGATCTTTGCCACGCAATCGCTCGCCGACATCGAGGGCTCCGGCATCGCGCCTGCCATCGTGGAGAGCTGCCCGACGCGCATCTTCCTACCCAACGAGCGCGCTTTCGAGCCGCAGATCGCCGCCACCTATCGCAGTTTCGGGCTCAACGACCGGCAGGTCGAAATCATCGCAAGGGCGACGCCCAAACGCGACTACTACTGCCAGTCGCGCCGCGGCAACCGGCTGTTTGCGCTTGGTTTGGGCGAGGTCGCGCTGGCCTTCACCGCGGCGTCTTCCAAATCCGATCACGCCGCCATTGACGCGATCCTCGACGAGCATGGGCGGGACAGCTTCGCCGCCGCATGGCTCGCCCGCCGCGATCTTGGCTGGGCGACCGAGCTGCTCGGCCCGTCCGATGCCGTGATCGAGGCTGCCCCATCCCCCACCCCAGACCCCAATGACGACAAGGAGAACACCCATGTTCAAGACCAACACACGTAAACTCGCCGGGCGCGCCGCCGCAGCCCTGCTGCTGTCGAGTGCGATCGCGCTCACCCCGACCACAGCACCACCAGCCCATGCGTTCTTTGGCGGTGGATTCGGTGGGATCGTCTACGACCCGACCAACCATGCCGAAAACCTGCTGACAGCCGCACGGACCCTGGAGCAGATCAACAACCAGATCGCCCAGCTCCAGAACGAGGCGCAGATGCTAGTCAATCAGGCCCGCAATCTCGCGAGCCTGCCTTACTCTTCGCTCTCGCGGCTTCAATCTTCGGTGCAGCAAACACAGCAACTCTTGGGCGAGGCACAACGCATCGCCCATGATGTGGCGACGATCGACGAGGCCTTCACCCAGGATTACGGAGCCGCCGCCGCGCGGGGCGATTTCGACGACATGATTGCGGGCGCGCAGGACCGCTGGCGCACCTCGGTCGCCGGGTTCGAGGACGCGCTGAAGGTCCAGGCCGGCGTCGTTGGGAACATCGAGACCGCGCGCACCGAGATGCAGGCGCTTGTGGGCCGCAGCCAAGCGGCCACCGGCGCGCTGCAGGCGACACAGGCGGGCAACCAACTCCTCGCGCTGCAGAGCCAGCAGATCTCCGATCTAACGGCAGCCATCGCCGCGCAGAACCGGGCGCAATCACTTGAGGCCGCGCGCGTGGCGTCTGCCGAGGCGCAGGCGCGCGAGAACCTTTCCCGGTTCCTCGACTATGGCTCCGGCTACGAGCCTAACCCCGTGCGAATGTTCCGGTAGGCGGCCATGAAACTGACCGCCGAGACCATCCTCAAGGGGATCGCCATCGCCATGGGCGCGGGAGCCGCGCTCATGGTCGCGATCGAGTTCCAGACCGCTCTTGAGGCGGAGCGGTCCGAAGGACCGGCGGCCGTGATCTCAGACGATCCGCTGCGGGCGACGCTGCAGCGTTGCCGGACGCTGACCCCGGAGGAATTGGAGACCGACACGACCTGCCAAGCGGCTTGGGAAGAGAATCGGCGGCGCTTCTTCGGTCTCACATCCGACGATCAGGAAACGGAGTAGGCCATGGGCGATGTCGGCGTCATCGATCGGTTCCTCGAGGTCTTCACCACCTATATCGACAGCGGCTTCGGGCTGCTCGGCGGCGATGTCGCCTTCCTCGCCACCACGCTGATCGTTATCGACGTCACCCTTGCAGCACTCTTCTGGGCCTGGGGCGCCGATGACGACATCATCGGGCGGCTCGTCAAGAAAACCCTCTTTGTTGGCGTCTTCGCCTATATCATCAGCAATTGGAACACGCTCGCGCGGATCATCTTTGAGAGCTTCGCCGGACTGGGTCTTGTCGCCACCGGCGGCGCTCTTGGTGCGGGCGAGCTGCTGCAGCCCGGACGCATCGCGGCAGTCGGCCTCGAGGCCGGTCAGCCGATCCTCGAATCCGTCGCAGACCTGATGGGCTTCGTCGCCTTCTTCGACAACTTCATCCAGATCATGATCCTGCTCTTCGCCTGGATCGTGGTGCTGCTGTCCTTCTTCATCCTCGCGATCCAGCTCTTCGTCACCCTCATCGAGTTCAAGCTGGCGACCCTCGCAGGCTTCATCCTCGTCCCATTTGGCCTCTTCAACAAGACCGCCTTCATGGCCGAACGCGTGCTTGGCCTCGTCATCTCCTCGGGCGTCAAGGTGCTCGTACTGGCCGTCATCGTCGGCATCGGCTCGACAATCTTTAGCGAGTTCACCACAGGCTTCGTCGGCGAACCAACCATCGGCGACGCCATGGCCGTCGTGCTGGCGGCCCTCTCCATCCTCGCGCTCGGCATCTTCGGCCCAGGCATCGCCAATGGCATCGTCTCTGGCGGTCCGCAGCTTGGTGCTGGGGCCGCCGTTGGTGCGGGTTTGGCCGCAGGCGGTGTCGTCGCCGGAGGCCTCGCGGGTGCGAAGATGGCTGGTGCTGTCGGAGGCGCAGCCTTGCGTGGCGGTTCTGCTGTCGCGGGCGGTGCCTCCACCGCGTTCAAAATCGGTGCTGCATCGGGAACGACGACTGCCGGAAAAGCCGCAGGCGGCATGGCGGCCGTCGGACAGGCTGGAGCATCGACCGCCATTAGTCCGCTTAAGCGTGCTGTCGGCGACAGCTATCGCTCCGGCTCGCGCGCCGCCTTCGAGGCCACCGGCGGCAAGTTCAGCAATTCCCCAAGCTCAATGCCAACCCCTGCCAATGACGGTCCGCCCGCCTGGGCGCGTCGCATGAAGCGCCAGCAATCATTGCACCACGGCGCCATGACCACTGCCCACGCGCTGCGCTCAGGCGATGGCGGCGGTGCGGGCACATCCATCAGCCTTTCGGAGAGATCATGAGATTCAAGCGACCGAGCGTGCGATACGCCAAGACCGCCGAACCCGTCACACCGTACCAGAAGGCCGCCCAGGTCTGGGACGAACGGATGGGCTCCGCCCGCGTCCAGGCGCGCAACTGGCGGCTTATGGCGATTGGCTGTCTCGCCACCACCGCGACCTTCGGCCTCGCCCTGGTCTGGCAGTCAACGCAAGGAACCATCGTGCCTTATGTGGTCGAGGTCGACCGGCTCGGCGCAGCGCAGGCCGTCGCACCCGCCACGGCAAACTATCGTCCGTCCGATCCGCAGATCGCCTTCCACCTCGCACGCTTCATCGAGAACGTCCGCCAGGTTCCCGCCGACCCGATCGTGCTCCGCCAAAATTGGCTACGCGCTTACGACTTCACCACCGACCGAGGCTCCGTCGCGCTCAACGACTTCGCCCGCGAGAACGACCCCTTCGCCCGGGTCGGCGAGGTACAGGTCACCGCCGAGATTTCGAGCGTCATACGTGCCTCCGACAACAGCTTCCGCGTCGCCTGGACTGAACGTCGCTACGTCAACGGCCAGCTCTCCGGCACCGAACGCTGGACCGGCATTCTCTCCGTTGTCGTCCAGCCGCCCCGCGACGCGGAGCGCCTTCGCAAGAACCCTCTCGGCGTCTTCGTCCACGCCATTAACTGGTCACGGGAGAACGCCCAATGACAAACGCAGTTTGTTCGACACGTCTATTCGCAACCGTCGCATCCCTTACAATCCTGAGCGGCTGCGCCACCTTCAAGCCGCCCGAAATCAGCTACGATGATCCTGTCGCCGCGACGTTGGTTGCAGACCCGACCGGACCCGTTCGGATCGTCGAACGGCCCGAACCCTTGCCACTTCCCGGCCAGCTCATGCGGGTCGATGCGGATGATCGGCCTGAAGAAGCGACAGAGCCGACCGATCGTGTCACCAATGCGAACGCCGCTGCACGGATCGAACCGGTGCGCGACGGCTTCATCAACGCGGTCCAGCTCTATCCCTACAGCTCCGGCGCGCTGTATCAGGTCTATACCTCGCCCGGGCAAGTAACGGACATCGCCCTGCAGGCAGGCGAAAGCCTCGTCGGGTCCGGTCCGATCGCGGCAGGTGACACGGCGCGCTGGATCATCGGCGACACCGAGAGCGGTTCGGGCGACAGCCGCCGCATTCATGTGCTCGTGAAGCCGACGCGGCCCGACCTCGTGACCAATCTAGTCATCAACACCGACCGGCGCACCTACCACCTCGAACTACGTGCCACGCCGCAAGCCTATATGGCCTCGGTCTCATGGCAATACCCCGAAGATGAACTGATCGCGCTTCGTCGTCAGAACAATCGCGCCGAGGCAAGCCTTCCGATCGGGCGCAATGTCGATCTCGACGATCTCAATTTCCGCTACCGGATCACCGGCGACCGCGCGCCCTGGCGGCCGCGCCGCGCTTTCGACGACGGGCGGCAGGTCTTCATCGAGTTCCCGCGGGGGATCGGCCAGGGTGAGATGCCGCCGCTCTTCGTCATCGGCCCGGAAGGAGAGGGCCAGCTGGTGAATTACCGGATCCGCCGCAACTACATCATCGTCGATCGGCTCTTCGCCGCCGCCGAGTTGCGCCTCGGCGATCGCCAGCGCGTCGTCCGGATCGTCCGGACCGACGGTGTGCGCCGGAGTGCGCAGCGGGAGGAGCGTATAGTCTCCGCATGGCGCCAGGACGATGACCGGTGAGCGACATGAGTGATCGTGAAGCAGACCGGAATGAGGATGGCGGCGAAACCGCGCCGCGGTCCGAGCAGGAGATCGCCAAGGACCTGCGGCTGCGCCCGGACCCGCCGCGCGTGATGAGACTATCGCGTAGAGCGATCACGGTCATCACCGTGGCGGGCGGGCTGGGGATCGGTGCAATCCTGATCGTCGCGCTTCAAGGCCCAGATCGGGGGGACAGGCCTTCGGAGCTTTTCTCCACCGAGCGTGTGCAGGAGGCGGAGGGCCTATCGCGACTGCCACGAGACTATGGATCGATCCCGCAGCTTGGGCCGCCGCTGCCGGGCGAGCTGGGTCGTCCAGTCTTGTCCGCCCAGCGGCGCGGTGAGGCAGTGCCGGTCGTGCCCGCCACCGGACCCGCCGTCGATCCGGTCGGACAGCTGCGGCTCCAGGAGGCAGAGGCCGCACGGCTCGCGACGCTCTTTGCCGATGCGCAGACCACCGGTGCTGCGGCCACCTCTCAACCGGCAAGGCCAGGGCCACCGCAAACTTCGGGATTACAGGGGCTCTTTCCGACCGCAACGGGAGCGACGGATCGACCCGATGCTGTCGATCGCCGTGAAGCGTTTCTGGACAGAGAGGTCGATCGCCGCACGACGGCGGCAGATCGCTCGCAGCCGCCAGCAAGCCCCTACATCCTGCAGGCTGGGTCCGTGATCGAGGCCGCACTGCTCACTGGTTTGCGGTCCGATCTGCCGGGTCAAATCAGCGCCCAGGTTACCGCCAATGTCTATGACAGCCCAACCGGACAGTTCCTCCTTATCCCGCAAGGAGCGCGGCTCCTCGGAGAATATGACAGCCGTGTCGCGACAGGCCAGCGCCGCCTCCTGCTCGCCTGGACCCGGCTCATTCTGCCGGATGGGCACTCGATCGTCCTAGAACGCGAACCCGGTACGGATGGGGCAGGCTATGCGGGTCTCGAAGATGCCGTCGACAATCATTGGGGATCAGTCTTTCTCGCCGCAGGTCTGGCTACGATTCTCAATATCGGTCTCGAAAGCGGTGAAGACGATGGCGACGAGATCGCCGAGGCCATCCGCGACGGCACTCAGGACACCATCGGACGCGCAGGCGAAGGCATCGTCCAACGCCAACTCGGTATCCCACCGACACTCACGATCCGTCCGGGATTTCCGGTGCGTGTGATGGTCACGCGCGATCTGGTTCTCGAGCCACAAGGAGCTGCCCAATGACAAAGCTGAAGCTCGGCAATATCCGGGACGACAAGCCTGTGAAGCTGACCATAGAACTGCCCGCGCAGGTTCATCGCGACCTGACCGCTTATGCGGAGATCCTCGAGGTTGAAAACGGCGAGAGATTGGAGCCCGCTAAGCTGGTCGCGCCGATGCTGGAGCGCTTCATGAAGACAGACCGCGGGTTTGCCAAACTCAGGAAAGAGCACCGTTCCGTTTCGCCTCGATCCGAGCAAGAGAGATAAACCGGCGAAGCGCCGGGTTGTCGTTCTCGGGACGCCACGTAAGCGAGAAAGGTATGGACTCCTCTTGGTCGCCGACACGTATAAAAATCACATTGGGGTACGACACGCCACGCCAATGATCGGCGACTAGACTCACTCCGATACCCAGTCCAACCAAGGTCATGATGCCTTCCCGACCAAGTCGATGACGTCTAACATCAGCAGATTGTCCAAGAGCGCTTGTGCGCTTCACAATGTATTCGTGAATCTCAGGGCCAGGTTCATCGCTGCTTACTACAAAGCGGCAGTTGCGAACATCATTCCACGACAGCAGAGAACGTTTTGCCAAAGGATGATCCGCGGCAATGGCAAGAAATATCGGTTCCTGTGCAAATTGAAATCCATCTCCAACCTCTGGCGAATGTAAGCCAGCAGCGATAACCAAATCGAGGCGGCGATGGCTCAATAGGGCATTTAGTTCACTTCGATCGGCCTCAGTCCAACACACTTCTACGTCAGAATGATTTTCGATAAACTGTTTAAAGAGCCGTCGGACCGGGCCGCGGGACATTGAGGCAATCAGACCAACGCAAAGATGCCCATTCCCTGCAACGCCTGCCGTTTGCGCCGCTTCAACCGCCATATCGATGTCTCGCAAAACGAACCTTGCCCTTTGCGAAAATCTTGCTCCTGCAGGTGTCAATCGCGCTCCAGTAGATCTTCGCTCAAATAACGAAACGCCAAGCAGCTCTTCAATGCTTTGAATTCGACGACTGACCGCTGACTGGCCCAAATTTACTATGTTTGCTGCTTTCCGAAAGCTTCCGCTTTCCGCCACTGCTAGCATAACTTCCAAGTCGCGGTAACTGATGTGCGTTGCCAATGCCTTTGGGACGCAATCTCCATCGCCGGACCCGTTGGACGCCATTATTCGAACTCAAGGCGCATAAGCCGACCGCCGTTGGCTATTTCTCCCAGGCGGTGTCCCGAGGAGCCGAAAACGTAAAGGTCTCCTGCAGAACTGAAGGCAAGGTTGGTAACCGATGAACTGCCGGACGTGTATGATCCCAGCAACTCGCCCTCCATGCTGACGACGTGGACAACGCCTGCACCGAAATGTGCCACATGGAGATTACCATCGGGGCCTAGCGCCATGCCGTCTGGCTCTGCTTCGCTATTGGTCCAGGCATTGGGAAAAGACGGTAGCTCGATCAGGGCCTCAGGTGCGCCCAATTCCCCGATATCGCTTATTGGAAAGACAAGGATACGGTTCGTACCGGACTCGCAAACAAATAGTCGATCACCTGCTGGTGACAGGGCGATACCGTTCGGAAAATCGACGATCCCATCCGAAGCAGTCCTGATTTCGCCATTTGCATTGACCCTGTAAATTCTCCCCGGCTCGTTCTGCATGAACCGACCAGGATCGGTGAACCAGAAACCGCCATTCGGATCGAGCACCAGATCATTGGGGGCACGCAAGCGGCGGTTATATTCATCGCTCTCCAGTCTCGCGAGGAGTGTTCCTTCACTCGAAAGATACGCGACCGAGCCAACGTCCTCCTCCACATCTGTCGGACCTCGGTCCATTACGACGTGCCTTCCATCCGGCAGGACCTTGTGCCCGTTTGGCGTGACAATCGCATCAGTCCATACCGAGGACGATCCGTCCGGCTCGATGAGCAAGACCTGGCCTGTAAATGGTTGAGACACAAACAAGCGGCCCTGTTGATCAAACACGACCCCTTCACCAAAGCTCGGCGTCTCTGCATAGACTGATACCGTTGATGGCGGCTGCAGTTTTGGTCGTTGGCCTTCATCGGCAGTGGCCTGGGCGGTGCCCAGAACCACTGCCAACAGAGAGGCACAGATGATGCGGGAGTTCATCTTCCCGTGCCTCAGGCCGTATAACGCGCTGCCGCTCCGGCAGAGACGTCGACGATCGACCCAGTGACCATTCTTGCTGCGTCGGACGCAAGATAGACATAGGCACCCGCGACGTCCGCAGGCTCCAACAAGCCCTCGTCGAGCGCGTGGTAGTTTGCCTTTAGCCATGTATCTCCTGCCGCGCGCTGCTCGGCCGTTTGCGGCCCACCGAGACCTGTTCTGACGGCGGTCGGCGCAACGCCATTCACGGTCACGCCGGACTTCCCGACATCGATGGCGACTGACTTGATGAGCCCCGCAGTGCCCCACTTGGAGGCGACATAGCCGGGATTGCCGGCATTGCCTTGCCGCGAGAACGTCGACGCGGTCACGATGACGCTGCCTTGGCCGCGTTCGACCATGCCAGGCAAGGCCGCGCGAAGCGTTCGCGCCGTGCCGAGCGTATTCACTTCTGTCAGGAACTCCCAGTGAAGGTCCCAGGCGGCCTGATCTTCCACCATCATGTTGGCCATCGTGTTGACACCGGCGTTGGCCACGAGGATGTCGATCGGACCCAATCCACTTTCGGTCTCGGAAATGGCGCGCTGTTGGTCGGCGAGGCTGCGGATATCTCCTCGGAAGACTTCGAACCGCCGACCAGTGGCCTCCACGCCTTCGCGTGTCCGTGTGAGATCTTCGGCATTCGCCATCGGGTTGGGGAATCCATCGAAGTCCGCCAGCACATCGTAGACTGCGATGTTGGCACCGGCCTCGGCCATGGCGATGGCTACCGCTTGACCAATACCCCGCGCGCCTCCGGTTATGAAGGCCGTTTTGCCAGCGAGAACGCCAGATGCCTCCTGTTGGGTTTGCGCGTGTGCGCTTCGGCCCATAATAGCAGTCGCTGCCAAGCCGGTGGCGGCTGCTGCACCAGTCGTCAGTGCCGCGCGGCGCGATGGATTTTCGGGATGTTCTTTCGTTTGATTGTCTTCAGTCATCGGCTTTTCCTCCTTTTCTCGACAGATCATGCTGTGAAGCGGGCATTGGCACCGGCAGCGACCTCAATGATTTCTCCAGTGATGTACTGCGCACGCCTCGAAGCCAGAAAAACGAAGCTGTCTGCGATCGCTTCGGGCGGAAGAAACGCTATCGGCATCGTATTGTAGTGTGTGGTCAAATAGTCTTCAGCACGTGCCAGAGCTTCGCCGGTCGGCTTGCGAACAGAATCGACCGCAGTCGGTGAAACGGCGTTTACCGTGACGTTGGACGGCCCGGCTTCGATAGCCGCCGACTTGATCAGACCGATCAACCCCCACTTCGATGCGATGTAATGCGCGCGTCCTGCCATGCCGTGACGACCACCTGTCGAACTGGTAGCGAGGAACCGGCCGGACTCACGCTCCATCATTCCGGGCAAGACAGCGCGCATGCCGTTGGCCACCCCGGTCAGATTGACATCGATACAATCGCGCCATTGCGCTGAAGTCATTTCCGTGAGTGATGCGGCAGGAACCAGCGCCGCGTTTGCCACATAGATGTCAAGCGGACGCCCGAAGGCGGTCTCTGTTTGCACCACCGCCTCCTGCATGGCCTCAAAGGAGCGGACATCTGCGACAATGGGAATGGCGCGTTGCCCGGTTGCTTCAACCAGCGCGACGGCCTCATCGAGATCAGCCCGCGATGCCAACGGATAGCCAATATCATCGATGGCGTCGGGGTCAGCGATGTCGAGAAGGGCTACATCGGCACCTTGTTCGGCGAGCGCTACCGCTGTGGCCCGCCCAATCGCGCGCGCTGCCCCGGTCACGATTGCAGTCTGCCCGGCAAGTTCTCCTTGCGATGTCGCCGTCCCTTGCGCTGCCGCGCGAGTTGCAAGCCCAGCAGTGGCAATGCCAGCGGCGGTTCCAGCAATCAGGTTTCGGCGGGTCGTGTTGAAAGTATCAGTCATAGGGTCCTACCTTTTCTGTTTTGTTGAAGTGCAAACGGCGCATGCTCAGTTTTGAAGTGGCGCCTCGACGTCCGACCAGGCCGCGACGAAATCGGACATGCGTGCGCCCTGCACATCGATCGCCCGGGCTGCCGTGTTCAACTCCTCCAGCTCACCGGGGGTGAAGCTGACCTGCGCCGCGCCAATGTTTTCATTCAGATGCGGCATCTGGGTGGTGCCAGGGATCGGGACGATCGACGGGGCCTGCGCCATCAGCCACGCAAGCGCGATCTGGCCCGGGCGCGCGTCCTTTCGCTCAGCCCAATCCTGAACGAGGCGCACCAGCGCCATGTTCGCAGGCAGATTGTCGGGGAACATGCGCGGCGTCCCGGCACGGTAATCGCCCGGTGCAAAGGTGGTGCCTTCGTCGATCGCACCGGTCATGAAGCCATAGCCCAGCGGCGCGAAGGGCACGAACCCGATGCCTAACTCGGCGCAGAGCGGCAGCGCTTCCGCCTCAGGTCCGCGATAGAGCATCGAATATTCGTTCTGAACGGCTGCAACAGGCAGTTCGGCATGCGCCCGCCGCAAGGTATCGAGGCCCATCTCCGACAGACCCCAGTGAAGCACTTTGCCCTCATCCATGAGGTCACGGACCGCACCGGCAACGTCCTCGATTGGGACCTCGGGATCGACGCGGTGCTGATAGAGCAAATCGACCCGATCGGTATTCAGGCGTTGCAATGACCCTTCGACCGCACGTTTGATATGTTCAGGACGACTATTGAGGCCTCCTTGGAACGCGCCCGTTTCCAGATCGAGGTTGAATCCGAATTTCGTTGTGATCTGAACATCATCACGGAAGGAAGAAATCGCCTCGCCCAGAATGCGTTCGCACTCGTGAGGACCGTAAAACTCTGCGCAGTCAAAAAAGGTCACGCCTTGGTCGTACGCGGCGCGGATCAGATCGATTTGCGCAGCCCGGTTGGGGATCAGCGTGGTGAAGGTGCGAGCATTATTCTGCACCCCAAGCCCGATCTCGGACACTTGAAGCCCGCCCAGGTTTCGCCGCCCGGGCGGCGAGGCTGCGCTAGATGTCGTGGATTGCGCATGCGCACCACCCCCAAGCGCCACGGTGGTCGCGGCTGCAACGGCGCCAACGGCTCCGGCGGTCAGAAGTGTGCGGCGGGTGGTATCGATGGGGTCGGTCATGAAGTCTCCATTTCTGTTTGTTTCGACGCGTTGGATCGCATCAGCTGTTGCGGTTGGGCGGCGCAAACGGACCGGTCAGCATGCCGCCGGTCACGTCGAGATCGACACCGTTGAGCGAGGATGCCCCGTCGCTTGCGAGGAACATCACCATCTCGGCCATCTCTTCCGACGTGTTGGTCATGTGCATGAGGTTCGGGGCCTGAGCCTCGTCGGGATCACGTCCCTGGGCTTCGATGGAAGCGCGCCGCATTGGCGTGTCGACCCCGCCAGGGGCGATGCCAACCACCCGCAGGCCGAACCCGCCGTAGTCCATCGCGCCTCCACGTGTCAGGGCGAGGACACCATGCTTGGACGTCGAGTAAGGCCCAATGGTGGGGAAGCCGCCGTGCGCGCTGACCGAAGAGTTATTGACGATGACGCCCCGCAGCCCCCGTGGCCCCCATGGCTCGTTCTCCAGCATCAACGGGATTTCGTGTTTCATGCTGAGGAACAGGCCACGCGTATTGGTGGCCCAAACATCGTCGAAATCAGCAGCGGTGATCTCGGCAAGCGGCGCGTTCCCTGTCAGGGAACCATTGCCGAACACCACGCCTGCGTTGTTGAAGGCTACATGCGGAGATCCGAATGCCTCGCGTGCCGTTCGTACAAAGCGGATGATCTGATCCTCATCGCGCACGTCCGACTGGATGTAGAGCGCAGCGCCTCTGGAAGACTGCGTTGCTTCATCGGCGTTGATGGAGGCCTCCACCTCGGCACCCAGACCGGCACGGCGGCCATTGAAAGCAACGCGGGCGCCTTCGCGGGCGAAAGCCCGGGCGGTGGCCTCACCGATACCAGATGTCGCCCCGGTGATGAGAACCGATTTGCCGGCAAAACGTCCAGTCGCCTGTGAACTCTGCGCTTGCGCAGGCCCCATCGCGAACCCGGCCGCCGCAGCGGCACCAACGGCCGCCGCGCCGCCAAGCAGGCCGCGCCGTGAAGTTTCCATGTTCTTTGTCTCGTCAGTCATTGTTGTTCCTCTCTGAACTGGGTTTCACCATGCGATCGGTTTGCCGTCGCGGAAGAAGCCTGAAGTGGGACCATCTGTCGGTAGGGTTGCAGCCCAGACGATGCCTGCCGCCCCTTCAGCCACCGGGCGGCCTCCGCCACCCATGTCCGTCGCTACCCATCCGGGACAGACGGCATTCACCAGGGTGCCTTGCGGCTTGAGGTCCGCGGCAAGCTGGCGGGTCAGCGCATTGAGCGCAGCCTTGGATGTCGCATAACCCGGTTGACCCGCGCCCATACCTTCAAGCGATCCAGCGCCGGAGGAGACGTTCACGATTACCGAATGCGGTTGCTCGCCCAGCAAGCGAAACGCAGCACTTGCTACGCGCCATGCACCAAAAAAGTTGGTCTGAAAGCTCTTCTGTACACGGTCGAGATCTGCGGTCGCAGGGCGCTGGTCGCTGTCAAAGTCGATGCCCGCGTTGTTCACGAGGACCGACAAGCCATCACCAGACAGACCGACGTCTTCGAAGGCAACCTCGACGCTTTCGTCACTCGTGACGTCGATTTCAATAGGTCTGGCCGCGTCGCCAAGTGCGTCGGTGGCAGCTTTCGCCTTGTCCAGCGACCGCGCTGAGACCCAGACGGTCCAGCCCTGGTTGATGAGCTGCCGCGCGGTCTCGAAGCCAAGGCCGCGATTGGCGCCGGTCACGAGAGCGGTCTTGGCCGCGACGTCCGACATCATTCTCCCTCCACCGTCTCGCCGATGGCGAAGGCGTACTGGAAGGCGCGCGGGTCGTAATACTCACGGAACAGCGTGATTTTGCCCGCTTCGTTGACGTGAAACAGACCGCCATAGGTTTGCCGATACTCCCGGCCAGTTGGCACGATATCGACCCGACCGCGATATTCGACGAACACGATTTGCGGATCGCGCATCGGATAGAAGACGAGATGGTCGGTGAAGTCTGGATTTTCCGCATTCTCCGGCCATCCCGCGTAAAGCGCGATCAGCGCGTCACGGCCAATGACGCGGGCCGGCGTGCCTTCGGTGTTGAACGGCATGTCCTGCACAGCATCCTCGGCCCAGACGCCGTTCACCCGGTCCATGTTCTTCTCCTCGAGCCCTTCGAGGAAATCGAGCACGACCTGACGGGTGCGCTGCCGCATGACATAGGCGGGCGGGTTCTCACGCGCCGCGTCCATCGCGGGACCGAAGACGTCCCGGGACCCGGTCTCGTCTTCGAGCGTGAAGGTCATCGCCGTGATACGCCAGCCGTCATCGCCGAGCGCCAGTTCGTAGTCATAATGACCGGTAACCTCCCAGTAGGCACCGTCGATCCAGTGACCAGCGACGACATCGGCGCGCGCGGTCGCGCTTTCACCTGAGATACTCGCCTCGACATCCGACAGCGCATGACGCGTGCGATCAAAGCCGGGCAGCGTCACAGCCCATTCGTTCATCAGCGCGGGCGGGCTCTTGAGTTCGGCAGGCTGATCGGAGAGACTCGAGTAATCGACCATCACCTCGTCCGCGTAGAGCGTCTCCAGCGCCTCGAAATTGCGCGTGTCGGCAAGGATGCCCACACTCTCGACGATAGTCTTGACAGCGGCTTCGTCGGCGGGCGTCGCCTGGGCCGGTGAAGTGACGGTGGTTGCGAGTGTCATCATAACTGCTCCAAAAAGGTTTTTCATCGTTCGTTGCCCTCGCTCGGCTCTTTCAATTGGGTGGTCATCGGCTCCGTGCCCGGCCAACGCTCAGCTGAACTTCCGAAAAAACGCGTCAATACGGTCGGTTGCCGGATCGATGACACGCGCATCGTCATAGAATTGCAGGTGAGCGATATCGCCCCACCACTCGACCTCTTTCCGGTCATCGGGGATCGCCGCGAAATGGCGTTTCGCGGCATCGGGCAGCATGCAAGCATCCGAATGGAACATCAGATAGGGTTTTTGGACCTTCGCCGAACCGGACATGCTTTCGTAGTCGAGAAGCTCGGCATCGCTCATCTTGGCGAAACGATTTGGCCAAGGCAGACCGTCTTCCGCCCAACGGTGGTACCAGCTCCACACCAACTCGCCCGGCATGCCCGCCGAAGGGTCTGATTTGTGCACGGCTGGAACGACGTCGATTTCACCAGTCTCATCATATTTCCGCCGGGCTTCCTGCGCTGCCGCCTTGCGGTCTTCGAGGGCTTCCTCGCTGCCGAACCATTGGATGTCGCCCTCACGGTCCCGGTAGTGCCCTGCCAGGGTCGCGAATGCCTTGATCCGGTCGTCTTCCGCCGCAGCCGGTACCATCTCAGAACTGCCCTGACAGATGGCGATCGCGAATATTCGCTCCGGGTCGACGTCATCGCGGCTTTCCAGATAAGCTGTGGCGGCATGAATATCGTCGATTTTGGATAGCGGGCTTTCCAGGTTTCTCGGCTCACCCCCGCTCTGACCGCGAAAGCGCGGGTCGAAAGTCAGCGCGACATAGCCGCGGTCCGCCAGTCGTTTGGCATAGGCCGCGGGTACCTGCTCCTTGACGTAGGTTTCCGGACCAATCAGGACCACGCCCGGTTTTCCGTTTCCGCCAGAGCCATAAATGTGGCCCGCCAAGTTTTCGTCTTTGCTTTCGAAACTTACGTCGATGCGGTCTCCCGAGGTCTCCTCGATGAACTTTGCAACATCCTGATAGCGGTAATCATCGGGGCCAACGTCAGGATTAGACGAAGAATTCGTGTCGATTTCGACAGGTTGTGCGGACATTCAATTTCTCCTTTTGTTGCAAGGAGAATAGGAGAATGAACTGCCGCTGCCTTGACGATGCCTCGGAAGTTTTTGAACAATCCTGCTATTCGATAAGGATCACAACGATCCCGAGAGCTTTTCAGGCCTCGGTGTTGCGAAACTCAAGAGGCGATTGCCCGGTCAAGCGCGAGAAGGTGCGCGAGAAATGCGGCTGGTCGGCAAATCCGCAGGCGAGCGCGATGTCGATCATCGGTCGCTCCCGATCGGCCAGCATCTCGCGCGCCCGCTCGATCCGGAAGCCGGTCAGGAACTGATGCGGGGTCTCGCCGATCGTCTCTTTGAACAGGCGGGAGAAATGCGCCGCGCTCATCCCGGCCTCCCGCGCGATCTGCTCGACTGAGATCGGCTTGCCGAAATTGTCGGCTAGAAAATCGAGCACCCGCTTGTAATGAGCTGCTGTGAAGCCCGAACCGAACTCACGGACTGCCGCGCGTTCCAGGCCGTAGGACTGCAGCAGCTTCACCACGAACACGCGCGCCAGGGATTCGTACATGACCTCGTAACCAGGCCGCCGATCCCGCAGGGCGTCGAGCAACATCACTGCCGCCCCCGTCAGGTCTGCATCCTCGAACTGCGGCTTGTCATGCAATTGCGCGTCGCCCAGCAGCAGTCCGAGCTCCTGCTTGCTGAACCGGTCAAGTGCAGCAGGCAGGATCGTCACGACAATGCACTTCGACGTGCCGTGCCACCGCCAACCGCTTTCGACGCCAGCAGGCGTGACGACGACTTCATTCTTTCGGAATTTGAAATCGCGATGCGTCCCATCACGCCAGTTTTCGACGCGCTGTGGCTCGTCCCGCAGGTTGAAAAGTATGTGGTGTTCGTCAAAGACGAGCGTGGGCATAGTCGCCGGTTCGGCCTCGAAGTATTCGAGGCCGAGGATATCGGCGGCACGCGGCCTGACAATGTCACCGCTGCGGATGAGAGGGTCAGAAGGATATATGTCTTGATAGCGGCTCATGAGGCGGGCAATCCCGCCGGACTAGCGGTCCGCATCTCGGATCTGACCGGGTGTTGCGCTAAAGTGCTTTGAAATCGCGCGCGTAAAATGCGCCTGGCTGGAAAAACCACACCGGAACGCAACTTCAGTAAGCGGCAAGTGCGTGCCGATCAGCATCTCCTTCGCACGCGCACAACGTCTGAGCTGGACGTAAGCCCAGACCGGTTCACCCACCGTCGCTTTGAAGACACGCGAGAAATGCGCAGGCGACAGGCAGGCAATACTGGCCAGCTCGCCGATGTCGAAATTCTCACCAAAATGCGCCTCGACATAGTCGATCACTCGGGCGATCCGTTCGTCCTCGGGCCGCGCCCCACCAACGGGTGCAAGGCCGCTCGCGTGCATCATTACCGCGAGAAACTGCATTGCCAAGCCGTCGACATAAAGACTGGCGGCCGGACCGGCTTCCGAAGTCGCTTGCCATATCCGGTCCATTAGTGAGGAGGCCGCGACATTTTCCGACATCTTCGAGGAAAACCTGTCCAGAGACGAGAGGCTGCCGCCCGCATCGGCCATGAGGTCAACGACCTTGTCATGCTTGAGTGTGAGCATTGTTATAGTGTGCGGCACCTCGACCCGGGTGCGCGCCTCGGTCTCCGCCGGGTAGTAAGCCATCGTCCCCGGACGGCCTTGCGACACGCTGACCCCGTTGCCCAGGTCAAAAAGTACGTCTCCCAGATCCTGCTCAGTACGAGTGAAAACGAGGTCGGGCACGGCGGCATCAATAATGTCTATCGGCTCTTGATCAACACGCATCATGTGGAGACCGAATGAGCCGCATGACCGATGCTCCTGCGGAAACGCCCCATACACCGAATTCTGGTAAAATTCGGCGAAGCTCAAATAGTCTCGTTCATATGCGGCGTGTTGTGTCTGCATCGCGTACCTCTCTAACCACACGTCCGTAAGGGCGTCAGGTTTCAAGAGCTGCTGCAGAACGGGCGATTTTCCATCATAGATATAGTGAAAAAAGCAACTTTTGCAAAGAAGCAGCGGCGGAATGCGCCGATTTTGCAAGAGAATGGTCGGATTCTGCACCGCTCGCCCTTGCCAGCAGGGCAGCAACAATTGTGTCAAAGCACTTAGGTGAATGCTCAAAATGCATTCTGCTCTGCGTAAGCAACGCGTAAGCACAAATTCAATAACGCGCCAAAATCACAAGCCACTGATTTTATTGGAAAAAATGGCGCACCCGAGAGGATTCGAACCTCTGGCCTCCGCCTTCGGAGGGCGGCGCTCTATCCAGCTGAGCTACGGGTGCATACCGTTCGCGAGATGCTTACGCCATGCTTACGCGAGATTTTCGTCGGTCTAAAGAGCGAATCCGATATTCACTCAAGCCGTTGTTTAGTCACTTCTTTCTTCCAGCACCTTCAGCTTTCGCCGGACTTGACATCCGCCTTCGGAGGGCAGCGCTCTATCCAGGTGAGCAACGGGTGCTTTCTGCCGTCTTGATAGACAATTGCTGGCATGCTGGCAATTGGCAAATTGGCTGGCCTGTATGTTGAGGGCCTGTGGATGTTTCAGGCTGGTGCGGGGCCTTTGCGGCTTCGCGTTTATGGTGCCTTGGCCACCCTATAACAGCGCCAAAGAGGCGTATGGGTTTGGTATGGTTTTGGTACCGGTTTGGGAGTGCAAGAGGTCGACTTCTCCCTGATCTGCGGGCTCATTTGCGGTGATCAGGCAAACTGGAAGCTGAGGTAAGCGTTTTCCTTACCTGTGAGGTAATGGATTCCATTCAGCCGAAAATCTGCTCTGCTGTCAGACCGTCCGCCTCGATCCTTTCCAGCATCGCGTAGTCTTCAGCATAGATCTCCTCGACCAGACGGATCAGGCGGGGGGTGCGTTCGGCCTTGTGAACCGTGGTGGGTGTTTCGTGGCCATAGAGCCTGCGCGTGTCTATCTGCGGGGCGGGGGTGCCGAAGATGTGTTTGGTGATGGCGGTGAAATCCTGATCCCAGCGTGCCGTATTGCCGATGACGGTGTAGGGCATCAGCCCGTAGGCGATACAGTGGTGCTGGGGTTGCCAGTGTTTATCCAAATAGAGCGCTGTCTTGTCGGTGCGGAAAATCTCGACCAGATCCTCGATGCTGAGCGGATGATCGAAGGGAAGATCGAGATAATCGAAAAGGCGCTTCCGCTGGGGACGCTTTTTTGCGGCAATCGGGGTGAGCTTGGAAAAAACGGCCGAGATCAGCCGCTCCAGCGGATCGCGAACGAATGTGAAGCGCGTGGCATTCTTGTCACCCAACAGGCGGGTGACGCTGGCTTGGGGTAGGGCAAAGGGGAGGTGGAGGAGGCCGATTTCGCGGGTGTGAATGTCGTCGAGACTTTCCAGTCTGTAGGGTTCGCCTGTGAGTTTTGAAACGGCCTTGTTCAGGCCGGCCTTGGTGGAACTACAGACGGCCTTGGGATTGTTGACATAGATGAAATCGGGGTTTTCCCAGAGATGGAACGCGCCGTTCATGATACCGGGTGCTGCATAGTGATTGCGCAGATCCTGGTAGATGTCCGGAGTGGCGGGCGCGTGCCCTCCAGTCGGGCTGGAGGGCATGGACATCAGGCGGCTGCTGCTTCGGGAGCGAAGCGGGTGTAGAAGCTTTCGCCTTTGGCGGCCATATCGTTGAGGAGGGCCGGGGCCTCGAAGCGGGTGCCGTGGGCCTCTGCGAGGGTTTCGCAGATCTCTACTGCCTTGGCCGCGCCGATCATATCGAGCCACGAGAGCGGCCCGCCGGACCATGGCATGAAGCCCCAGCCGAGGATGGCACCGACATCGCCTTCGCGGATGTCCATCAGCACGCCTTCTTCGAGCGCGCGGACAGCCTCCAGCGTTTGGGCCATGATGAGGCGGTGCTGGACTGTGGTGAGATCGGGCTGGTCTTCGGCTGTTGGCCAGTTTTCGCGGAGGCCAGGCCAGAGGCCTGTGCGTTTGCCCTTTTCATCGTAGTCGTAATAGCCGGATTTGGATTTGCGACCCAAGCGGCCTGCCTCGAAGAGCTTGAAGAGCACTTCGTCCGCCTTGGCGGCGGCTTCGGGGTAGGCGTCTCCCATGGCGGCTTTCGTGGCCTTGGCGATTTTGACGCCGAGGTCGATGCTTGTTTCGTCGTTGAGCTGAAGCGGGCCGAGGGGCATGCCCATCTGTTTGGCAGCGTTCTCGATCAACGCCGGTTCGACGCCTTCGGCCACCATCAGTACGCCTTCGTTGATATAGGGGATGATGCAACGGTTGGCGTAGAAGAAGCGGGCATCGTTGACGACGATGGGGGTTTTGCGGATCTGGCGGACGAAATCGAGGGCTTTTGCGGTGGCGCGATCCCCTGTTTCCTTGCCCTTGATGATCTCGACGAGCAGCATCTTCTCGACGGGGGAGAAAAAGTGGATGCCGATGAACTGTTCGGGGCGTTTGCTGGCTTTCGCGAGATCGGTGATGGGCAGCGTCGAGGTGTTGGTGGCGAAGATTGCATCCTCGCCGATCACGGCCTCGGTTTTGGCGGTGACTTCGGCTTTGATGGCCGGGTCTTCGAAGACGGCTTCGACGATGAGGTCGCAGTCCTTCAGGGCTTCGTAATCGGGTGTGGCGGTGACGCGGGCGAGGATGGCGTCGGCCTTTTCCTGCGTGGATTTCTTGCGTTTGACGCCTTCGGCGAGGTAGTTGGCAACATGGGCGTGGCCTTTGTCGGCGGCCTCCTGATCGCGGTCTACGAGGACGACTTCGATGCCCGCTTGCGCGGAGACGGTGGCGATGCCTGCGCCCATCATGCCCGCACCCAGGATGCCGACTTTCTTCACGCTTTCATCAGGGATGGCCGGGCGGACAGCGCCTTTCTCAAGCTCGCCCTTGCTGAGAAAGATCGAGCGGATCATGTTGGCGGAGCTTGGGTTCATCAGGATTTTGGTGAACCAGCGGGCCTCGATTTTCAGGGCCGTATCGAAGGGCACGAGCGCGCCTTCGTAGATGGCGGAGAGCATGGCCTTGGCGGCGGGGTAGACGCCCTGCGTCTTGCCGTGGACCATGGCGGTGGCGCCCACGAAGGTCATGAAACCGGCGGGGTGGTAGGGGGTGCCGCCGGGCATCTTGTAGCCCTTGGCATCCCATGGTTTGAGGATGTCGGCATCTGTGGCGCTGAGCACCCATTCCTTGGCTTTGGCCAGCAGTTCATCGGCGGGGACGACTTCATCTATCAGGCCCATGGATTTGGCCTTTGCGGGCGGCAGCATCTTGCCTTCGAGAAGGATCGGGGCTGCGGCCATCGCGCCCATCATGCGGGTGACGCGGGTGGTGCCACCTGCACCCGGGAAGATGCCGACGAGGATTTCGGGGAGGCCCACCTTGGCCTTTGGATTATCGGCCATGAAGCGGCGGTGACAGGCGAGCGCGACCTCTGTGCCGATGCCAGCGGACGTGCCGGGGGAGGCCCAGGCGACGGGTTTGCCGCCCTTGTTGGTCTTTGTGTCCATGTTGTTGCGCTCGATCTTGCGCAGGATGCGGTGGCCGTTCATCGTGAAATCGAAGAGGGCTTGTGCAGGCTCATCGCCCGCTTCCGCGCGGATGGTGGCCAGCACCGAGAGATCCATGCCGCCTGCGAAATCCTTCTTGGCGGAGGTGACGATGACACCTTTCACGGTGTCGTCGGCCATGGCCTTGTCGAAATGTTCCTCGAACTCGCGGAAGCCCTCCAGCGTCATGACGTTCATGGAGGTTTCGGGCTGATCCCATGCGAGGGTGACAACGCCATCTGCGTCTTGGGTATAGGTGAAGGTGGACATGGCTTAAGCCTCCTGTCTGATCCCTGACGGGTCAGTCAGGGAGGGCTGTGCGGTTGAAATATTCGGTGTGGCTGAGATGGACGGCGACGCGCGTTGTGTCTGCCCGTTCGCGGAGTACGTAGGTGGTGATGACATCGGCGATCGTGCTGCCGTTCTGATCGAGGTAGAACCAGTTGACATCGACCATGGTGAGGCCGGGCGCGAAGGAGCGGATATCGAGGATCTGCTTGGTGATGGCCGCGAGGCCGCGCCCGAGAAAGCGCGCGCGGACATCTGCGCAGAAGGCAATGAACTCGTTGCGGTCAGAAAAACTCTCGGTGCCGAGCGGGGTGACGAGGATGAAAGGTTCTTCGTAGAAATCGGATATTTCATCCCATCGGCCATCGAGAAAGGGCTCGATGAACCGCTGAAAGAACAGGTCAGGTTTTGACGGCACGGCCTTGGTATTCCCACACACTTCCCTGAGGCAGAAGGTAGTGGCTTCAGTGGGCGTTCCAAGCGTTTATTTGCCCGTGCGGGGGAAATGTTCGAGCGTGTTGTCGCGTAATCGACACCGGTTGGTGGGTATTGGTGGGGATTGGTCATTCCAGCGGCTCCCCGTTGGCGCGGGTCTGGCGGCTCTCTCCGTTCTCGAAGGTGTAGAGGAGATCGACCTCCGCGTAGTGGCAGACGTCGCGGGGTGCGCGGGTGCCGATGATGAGGTAGGTGGCCGGGGCATCCGTATGGTTTTTGAGGTGGTGGGCGTTGGGCACGCCCGCCTTCCACGTCGCGGCATCGCCGGGATGGAGGATGTGGGGGCCATCATCCTCGATCAGGGTGACCTCGCCTGTGAGCATGTAGAGGAACTCGTCCTCATCCTCATGCCAATGGCGGTGAGAGGAGGTGGCCCCGGACGGCAGCGTTTCGAGATAGGCGCCGAATTGCGTGAGATCGCCTGCATCTCCCAGCGATTGCGTGATGCCTCGGCCCATGCCCTCGGCCAGCTTGCCCGGGTAGGATGTACCTGTGGTGCCTTCGACGCTGCCTTTGGGGATGACGGGCATCAGGCGCGGCCCTCCTTGATCAGGGTGCCGTCTGCGGCCTGGAGCTGCCATTGGCCCGCGCTTTTGTGGAGGCTTCGGCCAGTATCGGGGTAGTGGCAGACATCCTGTGCCGCACGTGTGCCGACAACGAGGAAGGTGCAGGGCTGCGCCGAGCGGTTGCGGATGTGATGCCCGTTGGGCACGCCCGCTTTCCAGGTGACGGCATCGCCGGGAGTGAGCGGGTGCTCGCCTTCATCGTCGATCATCATGGCGGCACCTTCCAGCATGTAGAGGAACTCATCCTCTGCCGTGTGCCAGTGCCTGTTGGAAGACCGCGCACCGGGGTGGAGGGTTTCAACATTTGCACCGAACTGGGTAAGGCCACCGGACCGGGCGAGATGCACGATCTCCGCCTTTGCGTCATCTGCATCGGCGGGCTCGATATGCTCTGCCTTTCCGTCGCTCTTGCGGATAACGGGCATGTCGGCGGCCTTTCGGTTACACGCGCTCGATGATTGTGGCGGAGCCCATGCCGGATGCGACGCAGAGCGTGGCGAGGCCGGTGCCCTTGCCCGTGCGCTCCAGCTCATCCAGGAGGGTGCCGATGATCATGGCACCCGTGGCACCTAGGGGGTGGCCCATGGCGATGGCCCCACCATTGACGTTGATCTTGTCGTGATCCACGTCGAAGGCCTGCATGAAGCGGAGGACGACGGCGGCGAAGGCTTCGTTCACCTCGAAGAGATCAATGTCGGAGATCGACATGCCGTTTTCCGCAAGGATCTTTTCCGTCACAGGCACGGGGCCTGTGAGGTTGATCGTCGGGTCCGTGCCGATCTTGGCGTTGGCGCGGATGCGGGCGCGGGGTTTGAGGCCGTGCTTCTCGCCAAACTCCTTGTTGCCGACGAGGATGGCCGCCGCACCGTCGACGATGCCGGAGGAGTTCCCTGCGTGGTGGACGTGGTTGATCTTCTCCAGATGCGGATATTTGAGGAGGGCGACGTTATCAAAGCCGGGCATCACCTCGCCCATATCCTTGAAGGCGGGTTTGAGCGCGCCGAGGCTCTGCATATCTGTGCCGGGGCGGATATACTCATCATGATCGAGGATGGGGAGGCCGTTCTGATCCTTGATCTCGATCACGGATCTGGCGAAGCGGCCTTCGTCCCATGCGGCTTTGGCGCGTTTCTGGCTTTCCACCGCATAGCTATCACAATCGTCGCGGGAAAAGCCGTATTCGGTGGCGATGATATCGGCGGAGATGCCTTGCGGCACGAAATAGGATTTCATCGCGAGTTCCGGATCGACCGCGATGGCGGCACCGTCGGAGCCCATGGCGACGCGGCCCATCATCTCTACACCGCCGGTGACATAGGCATTGCCGGAGCCGCCCTTCACCTGATTGGCGCCGATGTTCGTTGCTTCCATGCCCGAGGCGCAGAAGCGGTTGATGGCGAGGCCCGGCACGCTTTCCGCGAAATCAGAGAGAAGCACCGCAGAGCGGGCAAGGCAGCCCCCTTGTTCCATCACTTGCGTGACGTTGCCCCAAATGACGTCTTCCACAGTGCTTGTATCAAGCTCGTTGCGTCGGGCGAGTTCGTTGAGGACGTTCGCGGAGAGGCGGACGGAGGAGACTTCGTGCAGGGAGCCATCCTTGCGGCCCTTGCCACGGGGGGAGCGGATGGCGTCGTAGATATAGGCTTCGGTCATTTTCAGTGCTCCTGTGGGTCGGACATGCGTGTATGTGCGTTATTGTGCGTTGGTGAGATCTTCGGAGAAGAGGCTGATGAGATTGAGCCATTGGACAATCGCGATCAGCAGGGCAGTAACGGCAAGCAGGATCTGGGAACGATAGAGGCTGCGCAGCCGGAGGCCGTAATCAGGCAGAAGGGCGAGGCCCAGAAACAGGATCGTGACGGCGGGCAGGATGAGGCCTGCGGAAAACACTGTGGTGACGAGCAGAGATATGAGGGCCGCCCACGCAACGATGCCGATGAGCATATGCGCAAGGCCGGTACGTACCTGAATATCGGCCGGATCGGGATGCGCTGTTTCTGCCCGGCGCACGACAAGGGCCAGCGCAGCGCAGGCGAGGCCGAGAGCCATTGCCAGAACGAGGAGACCTCCGGTCGTCATATTCCCCCACTTCTATTATTGCGCCGGGTGCCGTGGGCACCTTGAGCGACCGGCCATTCATGACACGGTGTTGGTGATCAATATACATGTTTATTGGGTGGGGTATTCAAGCTTTCTGGCAGAGATTTGATCGTAACGTCGCGGCAGGCCGAGGTTGCCTGGAATGATTGTGCAGATGGCCCTTTCTGCAATGCGTGGGGCTTCGGGCAGAAAAATGCGGGCCGCCCAGGAGTGTTCTGAAATCAGGAAGGCCGCAGCGCGACTTAACGCACAGCGGCCCTGCAAGCCGAGTGGGGGGATACCCGGCCTGTATTGGTGTGTCGATCAGGAACCGCTGTTGGTGCCTGCTTCGAATTCGGCAAGGAGATGCACGGCCTCTGCCATCTCTTCGAGGAAGACTTCCGTGCCCTCGACGAACTCTGCAAGTTCAGACAGGCCGACCGCGTTGCCCGAGGCTACGGTGGATGCGGTGAGCCGCACCTGCTGCCATTTTTCATTGGCGACTGCCAGCTGATCCTTGATGGCCGGGGTGGGGGGCTTTGGAACGCCACCGATCGGGAAGCCTTCCTGGAAGGCGGCGAGAGAGTTCTCGAAGAGCGCTATGGTTTCGGCCAGCTCCTTTTCCTCATCCCCCGGTTTGTAGCCGGACTGCACGAGGCATACTTCCTTGGCCACCTTCTGGGAGAGCATCAGCTGGCGATTGTAGAGATCGAGGAGGTGAGCTTCACCGATGCCGCCTTCGCCCAGCACGGTTGCATAGACGGCGCGGGTCTGGGTGACCATGTCATTGACGCGTTTGTCGAGTTCGAGTGTGAGCTTGTTGAGGCGATCGAAATCCTGATCTGTCACAAGTGTGCCGCTGAGCGCCTTGTCGTAATAGGTGCGGGTGGACGCCCACATGAGATCGACGTTATCCCAAGCCTGCTTTACCTGTGGGGAGGTCTCGGCGAAAATTTCGAGATCGTCATCGCCTTCGATCAGGGCGACATGGATGGTATCGAATGTATCGATTGCGGAAGAGAGACGCTGCACGCTTTTCATCGGGTCGATCCCGGAGCGCGCGAAACAGAAGTATTTTGCCATACGCTCAGACAGCATGCGTTGATTGCCGACATGTTCGATGTGAACTGCGACGGAATGCGGATTGACGGTTGTTTCCGCGGCTGCCGGTGCGGCGATGCCGAGGGCAAGGACGGAGCTTATCGCAATTGCAGGGGCGATTTTAGGGAACTTTAGTGTAGTCATAATGGCCTCTCTCGTTAAGATTATACTGGTCGTGGAAGTTCAGATATATCGGCGTGAGAGAAAATCACGAAAAAAAATTGAAAAAGATAATAAATTTGATTGCTCTGGTTAAAGTGATAAAAATTTATACTGCCCAATTTTCGCCGTATTTAAATAAAGTGAAATCTATATTTATGGCATGCAGTCGTATGCGGCGCGCCAGCCCGGGAGTTCGGAAATCGCTGCCCGCCATCTTCCGATATTCGGCCAGTCGACGATATCTATATCAATTTCCTCAAGAAAATAGATGTATCCGGCGCAGGAGAGATCGGCGGTTGTGAGCTGGTCTCCGATGATGAAAGGACGGTCTGAGAGGCGGTTCTCCAGTGTTTTCATGGCGGCTTTGGCGCGTCCCATCAGGAACGCAATAACGTCTGCGTTGCGTTTTTCCTCCGGCAGAAAAAGTTGCATGAAACGGCCAGTGGCGAGGTTGGCGGTGAGTTTATGGTTGTCCCAGAGGGTCCAGCGCAGGATTTCGCGGCGTTCCTCCGGGGTGGAGCCGCCGAACTGGCCGTGTTTTTCGCTGAGATAGTCGAGGATGACGCCGGATTGCGTGAGGCGGAGGGGGCCTTCGGTGTAGCAGGGGACTTCGGCCATCTCGTTCGTTGCGAGATAGTCGGGGCTACGGGTGGCGCCCTTGAAGAAATCGACGAAAACCGGTTCCCACTCCTGACCGCAGAGATCGAGCATCATGGCGGCCTTGTACGCATTTCCGGACTGGGCGAAGCAGTGAAGGGTGGGTGTCATGTTTCGGTCCTTGGATCGGGCGGCGGTTGACGGGCCCCGACTTCGGGGCGTTGCCCCTCAGCGGCCCGCCCGCCAGCCTTGCCCGGGTTTCGTGGTCAGCCGCCATGTTCGTATTGGTGGGAGATGATCTGTTCGCCTTCTGTGAAGAAGGTTTCCTTCTCGGTGAGGCCTGCGAGTTCGAGCACCCAGCCGCGACGGGATTCTATGCCGTGATTGGCGATGGGGCGGTAATCGATTTCCGTATCGATCGTGCCGACCATGAATTCGGTGCTGTCGGCCCCGATGCGGCGGTAGAAGACGGGTGTGCCGCATTCGTCGCAGAAGCCGCGCTCTGCCACGTTGGAGGATTGGTAGGTTTTGGCGTAGCCCTGCCAGTCTATGCGTGTGTTTTCCACCTCCATCAGCGGTGCGAAGGCGTTGCCGGTGGCGCGTTGGCACATGCGGCAGTGGCAGACGGTTTGTTTTGCCGGGCCTGCGGCGACGCTGTAGCGCACGGCGCCGCATTGGCAGGCACCCTCAAAGGGCTCGACTTCGACACAACCTGTGCGGTTCATCACCAATCTCCGTTTGTTGGTGTGGCAGATTTGGTGGCAGAGTGGCCGGAAAGCGGAGCGGGGGCAATGCATGGTTGAGAAAAGTGAGTGGGGCCGGACGGCGGAGCGCGGGCACTATGCGCGGCGTGCCTATGTTGTGGTGAAGGAGGAGGAGGCAGCGCTGGGTGATGCAGACGAGAAGCTGCTGGTGATGCTGTATGAGGAGGTGTGCACGCAGTGGCGGGATCTGCATGACGTGCGGTTCAAGCTGCTGGGGCTTTTGCCGCTGGTGACGGTTGGGATCCTGAGTTTCGGGGCCGGTGCGGAGGGGATGACGGGAGCTTTTGCCGCCATGATCGTGACGGCGCTGGGGCTTGGGGTGACGCATGGGCTGCATGTCTATGACCGGCGAAACTCCGAGCTTTACAATGCGCTGATCTCTCGGGGGCGGCGGATCGAGGCGGAACTGGGTGTGCGGACGGGTGTGTATCTCGGGCGGCCTGCGCCCCGGGTATCGCAGATCACGCATGGGGTGGCGACCGGGACGATCTACTGGAGTGTGAAGGTCGCTTGGCTGGCGGCGTTTCTTGCGTCGGGCGTCTGGTTCGGCGAGCTATACAGGGGCGCCTGAAGGGATTCCTGCTTCGGGTCGCGGCGCCCCCTATACCTTCATCTTTGGCGGGCGGGGGAACAGGAAATCACGCAGCTTCGTGAAAAACGAGCGCTCCCGTTTGACGGCTTCGGGTTGCGGTTGCTTTTTGGTGTTGGTCTCAGCCCTTGACGGCTTTGCCGGAACGGCTTCGGGCGGCTTGTCGTACTCAATCTTGCCGGTCGCCTTGTCCAGCTCCCAGTCTGGTGCCGCATCCTTGCTCCACAAGTCTTCCCAAAACTCGCCCGGGGCTTCCGCGAGAATTGTCTCGCCATCTTCGGCCCGCAATTCCATATGATCGCGGTAGCGCACAATGAAGCGGATGCCGCCCGTCGTTTCAATCTGTTCGATCCAGACGGTTTCTTCGGATCCGGCGAAACCGATCACTATGAGGTCCATCATCAACAGTCTTTCGCCTGCCATTTTGAGCAAAGGCCAACTGCTCACATTATCCCAGCGCTTGGGCTGACCCGGTGCGGCGTCCACCCGCCGCCAGTAGTCTTCTTCGGGTATGGCAAGGATTGCGGAGCTCCAGCGGGCACGCTCTTTCTCGTAGCTCGAAAGAGTGTCGGACTGTTCTTCGCAATATGCCTCTACGGCATCCCATATCTCATTGAAGCGCTGGCCCTCTGCATCGAAGAATGAAGGTGCGGTTGCCTTCCAGGCTTCGAAAAAGGCTTCCTTGCTTTTCACCGCGGCTGCTTTCAGGGCTGGCTCCAACTGCTCCAGTTCGTCCGCCTCTTCACGCAGGCCTGCCTGTCGCAGCAGACGGACGGCGCCGCCGACTTCCCGGCGAAACGGTGAGTTTTTGAAGGAGTCGGGGTGGTTTTTGATCGAATAGAGTTCAAAGCTCGTGGTGTGGAATGCACTGGCATCCGCCCAGAGAGGTGGCATCTCGGCATCTTCCACCAGACGCTCGATGGCGTCCTCGCGCGTGATCTCCAACATCTCGATCACACTTTTGCCGTTCCAGTGGTCGCGCAACATGTCGTCGATCTCTGACGCGAATTCGCGGCGATGGTAGAATGGTCGCCCAAGAAGATTGGTTTCGCTTTGGGCCATGTGCTTCCCTCAAGGTGTCAAAAACGCCTTGGTTGTAGGGCCGGACATGTCTGCCTTGCAAGCGCGATCACCGGATCTGCGCCGGTGTTGATGCGGGCGAGATGCATGACTGTGGTAGGTGTGTGGTTCGGGGAGCTTTACCGGGCGGGCGGCGGCTGACGGGGCCCCGACTTTGGGGCTTCGCCCCTGCAGCGGCCCGCCCGCCAGCCTTGCCCCGTAGCGTTTCATCACCAAGTCGAGACGCTTTGACTATTATCCGGCACCAGCCTTTCGATGGTGGAGGAACAGTACGACCGCAAGTATCAAGACCGGGGCGGAGAGGGTGCCGCTGATCCACGTGGCAAGATATGCAGCAAATTCGACAAAGCCGAGCCGATCCTCACATTGATAAAACTCGCTTTCCGGGCCGGTGACTACCAATACGTTGAAGCATCAATAGTCGCCCCACGATTTCAATGCGATCAGGGCCATGAGGAGTGCGAAGATGCCTAAGGCAAAGCTTGTTCTCCGCATTGATGCAAAGCGTCCTTTTGAGGGACAGCCGCTGGCGGTTGCCAGCGGCTGTCCGGCTCAGAACGCTTCAGCCGCAAGCGCCATCACAGGATCTGCGCCGGTGTTGATGCGGGCGAGATGCATGCCCGTGGCGGGAAGCTGGCGGGCCATGTAGTAGCGGCCCGTTGAGATCTTGGACTCGTAGAAATCGCGATCTTCCGTGCCTTCGGCCAGTTTCTCCATCGCGGCCTTGGCCATACGTGCCCACATCAAGCCGAGGCAGACATGGCCGAAGAGGTGCATGAAATCGGTGGAGCCCGAGAGGGCCGCATTCGGGTTTTTCATGCCGTTCTGCATGAAGAACATGCCTGCGGACTGGAGATCCTTGGACGCGGCCTTGAGGGGCTCCAGAAAGCCTGCTTTCAGATCCTCGTTGCCCTCGTTTTCCTTGATGAAGGTTTTGACCATATCGAAGAAGGCCATGACGTGCTTGCCGCCATCCTGCGCGAGTTTGCGGCCCACGAGATCGAGCGCCTGAACGCCGTTGGCACCTTCGTAGATCATGGCGATGCGGGCATCGCGCGCGAACTGGGACATGCCCCATTCTTCGATATAGCCGTGGCCGCCGTAAACCTGCTGCGCCTGTATGGTGGCATCGAAGCCCTTATCCGTGAGGAAACCCTTGACCACCGGTGTCATCAGGGAGATGAGGCCGTGGGCGGCTTCATCATCGCTGCGGATATGCTCATCGATCAGCGTGGCGCTCCACATCACGAAGGCGCGGGCCCCCTCGACGAAGCTTTTCTGATCCATCAGGTTGCGGCGGATATCGGGGTGCACGATCAGGGGATCGGCGGGGCCATCGGGGTTTTTCGCACCCGTGACATCGCGGCCCTGAAGGCGATCAAGAGCGTAGGCAACCGCGTTCTGATAGGCCGCTTCTGCCTGCGCGTAGCCTTGAAGGCCGACGCCGATGCGGGCCTCGTTCATCATGGTGAACATGGCGCGGAGGCCCTTATGCTCGTCGCCGATGAGGTAGCCTGTGGCGCCATCGTAGTTCATCACGCAGGTGGAATTTCCGTGGATGCCCATTTTCTCTTCGAGCTTGCCGCAAGCGAGAGTGTTGCGCTGGCCGAGGGAGCCATCTTCGTTGACCAGAAACTTGGGCACGATGAAGAGGGAGATGCCTTTTACGCCGTCCGGACCGCCGGGGATCTTGGCGAGGACGAGGTGGATGATGTTGTCCGCCATATCGTGCTCACCGGCGGAGATGAAGATTTTCTGGCCGGTGATCTTGAAGCTGCCATCGCCCTGCGGCTCTGCCTTGGTGCGGAGCAGGCCGAGATCCGTGCCGCAATGGGGCTCGGTTAGGTTCATCGTGCCTGTCCATTCGCAGCTGACCATCTTGGGCAGATACGTGGCTTTCTGCTCTGCGCTGCCATGCGCATGGATCGCGGAATAGGCTCCGTGCGTGAGGCCGGGATACATATTGAGTGCCATATTGGCGGAGACGTGCATCTCGCCCACGGCTGTGGCAAGCACGTAGGGCATGCCCTGGCCGCCGAACTCGGGATCGCAATCGAGGCCAGTCCAGCCGCCTTCGCGCACCAGATCGAAGGCTTCCTTGAAGCCTTTCGGCGTGCGGACAACGCCGTTTTCGAGGTGGCAGCCTTCTGCATCGCCCACGACGTTGAGAGGGGCCAGGACATCGCGGGCGATCTTACCGGCCTCTTCGAGGATGGCGCCGGTGAAATCACGATCCAGCTCGTCATAGCCGGGCGTGGCTTTCTCATGCACCTTCAGCATATCGTGAAGGACGAAATCCATGTCTTTTGTGGGGGCGTTGTAGACGGGCATTATGCTCTCCCTTAAACGTCTTTTGTTCAGTGCTCTTGCGGTATGGCGGCTATTCAGCCGCGGCCTTGGACTGGCGATTGGCCAGCACGTCTTCCACCCATTTCAGCTGGTCCTGAAGGTCGCTGATGGCAAGGGTCAGTTCGTCGCGCTTGGCGATCATTGCGCCAAGATGCTTCTGGGCCACTTCATGCGTGCGGGCCAGTTGGGTGACCTGCTGATCGCCGATATGGTAGAGATTGAGAAGCTGGCGGATCTCTTCAAGGCTGAAGCCGAAGCGCTTGCCGCGCAGGATCAGCTTGAGGCGCGCGCGATCGCGTTTGGTGAAGAGGCGTTTCTGGCCTTCGCGGATGGGCGAAAGCAATTCCTTGGCTTCGTAGAAGCGGAGTGTGCGGGGGGTGACTTCGAATTCATCGCACATCTGGCCAATGGTATAGAGCGTATCGGTCATGAGGCATTCCCTTCCCTTAGGTTGTTTTTGATTCTCCCTGAAGTATAGCTTACGTTTACGTAAGCTCAAAGAAGAAAGTTTACGTAAACGTCAAGTGGTTAGCTGCTGCTCTCCGATTGGGGCAGGGGTGCCTTATGTGCTGGAGCCTTCGGCCTGAGCGCCTGCGGAAGGCGGACGGTGCCCGCGCCCTGCTCAGACTGGCAGGCATTGCAGGGTAAGATGCGGCAGGTTTTGGTGATTCAAGTTTGGGCCAGAGCGGCTTGATCGCGGAGGAGAGGCTTTCATTCCAAGTTGAGAACGCGAACCTCTCCTTCGGTCAGCGTGACCTCACCGATTTCGGCATTTTGATAGACCAGCGTGTAGACGCCCGATGGTATCTGTTGGGGGCTCTGGCCTGTGAGGTTCAGAACGCGCTCACCGTCCTGGAGCAGTTCCAGTCCGCTGCGGACATCTCGTGCTTTGCTTACTGTCGCCAAGCCATAGTTCGCAGGCACGATGATATGTTCGGTGCCCGCATCGACAATCAGCGGCGGTGACAGGAAGTTTCTGAACCTGAACCTATAGGTGCCGGGTGGAAGCTGCGCGGAACTTTTGCCCGTAAGTGACGTCAGCTCTTCAACTGTACTGTCGTCAAGAATAGCGACGACGCCGATTTGTGTGCCATCGAGCTTGATCCGCGAGAGGCCGTAATCCTCAGCGGAAACACGATATTCCTGGCTTGGTTCAACGACCAGCGGCGGTGACAGGAAGTTTCTGAACTTGAAACGATAAGTACCGGGTGGAATTCGCGCTGAGTTCTGGCCTGTCAGTGACGTCAGCTTTTCACCCGTGCTGTCGTCAAGAATATCGACGACGCCGATTTGTGTGCCGTCGAGTTTGATCCGTGAGAGGCCGTAATCCTCCGCGGAGATACGGTATTCCTGACGTGGTTCAACGACCAGCGGCGGCGACGTGAAGTTTCTGAACTTGAACTGATAGGTCCCGGGCGGAATTTGCGCGGAGTTCTGGCCTGTCAGTGACGTCAGCTCTTCACCCGTGCTGACGTCGAGAATAGCGACGACGTTGATTTGTGTGCCGTCAAGTTGGATCAGTGAAAGGCCGTAGTCGGCGGCTGAAAAGAGATACTCTTCGCCTGCCACAATGGAAACAGGTGGCGATGTGAAGTGTTTGAATTCAAGCCGGTAGGAGCCAGGCGGAATTTCGTGCGACTGCTGCTTGAACAGTTGGCTCTGTTGCTCTCCGGTATCCGCGTTGACAAGATCGACAATGCCCAGAACGTCATCCGCGAGGCGCACATTCGCGATGGGACTGACCAGTGTTGTCACGACCGGTTCCGGCTGCTCCACGACTGCTGTTTCAACAATACTGGTGCGCACATCTGCCAATGCGGCGCTCAGGGCATCGGCTGATCCGGCCTGATAGTATTCTCCGCCGCCATTTTCAGCGATGCAGCTGAGCTGCTCCTCCGCTTCGGCATCAACGTCAAACCCGACTACGTGGATGGTCACGTCGATCCCCTGATTTCGCAGTTGTGCGGCCGTGGCGCAGGGATCGCCCTCACAGCTTTCAATCCCGTCAGAGACCAGAACGACCGAGACGGCGTTTTCGGTTTCCAGCAAAAGCTCGCCTGCTTGCAGAAGACTTCCCGCAATGGGGGTTTTGCCTTGTGGCGTGATGCCTGCCAGAGCGCCAAGCAGATCCGTTCGCGATGCAGCACCCGGGGCCGCGATGGTTTCGATATCGTCGCAAGCGCCGCGCGCGCGGTGGCCGTAGGATATCAGTCCGGTGCTGATAGTCTTTGGTAACCCTTCGATCAGGCCCGTCATGACGTCTTTGGCCACCACGATCTTCTCTACGTCGTTCACGCGGCCCTACATGGAACCCGATCCGTCCAGGATAAACAGAACATCGGAAGATGAAGGCTTATCCTGCGCCATTGATGTGCCCGCAAGGCATAGAAAAGCGCTTATGAAACTGATTGGCAGGCGCACCCAAAATCTCCGCTTAATGGAATTTGCATTGACGAATTGCTAATGATCTCGAGGCTCGAAGGCAACTGGCCGGGCCGCTTGGGGAAACGAGTGGTCATCGGCGACCAGCGGTGTTCGGGGTGTGGGGTGCGGGCGTCAGGCGGCATTGAGCCCCCTGCCACCCGCCTTGGTGCCTTGCATTTGTGGCGGCCTTCCAGCCTGCATGCGGAAAAGGGCATTGGGGGTAGCGGGGCGGCGTGCTAATGGCGGTTCATGGATAGTGAACAGAAGACGAAGATTGCCCGGCAGTTTATTGCGGCCCTACCGCATTCCCGTGCTTTGGGGATGGAGCTGGATGAGGTGGGGGATGGGTTTGCCGTGATGTCTGTGCCCTATGATGCGCGATTTATTGGCGATCCGGCGAGCGGTGTGATGGCGGGCGGTGTGGTGACGGCGTTGCTGGACACATGCGCGGGCACGGCTGTGATGGCGCATCCGCATGCGCCGGGAGGGACTGCGACGATTGACCTGCGGATCGACTATATGAGGGCGGCCCCGCCGGGGGAGAGTGTGCATGCGCGGGCGGAGTGCTACCGGATCACGCGATCTGTGGCCTTTGTGCGGGCCGAGGCCTGGTGTGCCGATCCGGGTGAGCCTGTGGCGACGGCTGCGGGGGCGTTTACTGTGGAACCCGGAGGTTCGCAATGAGGGCGAAGCCGGAGCCTGTGCAGGTGATCAAGGAGCGGCGGGACAGTGCGCTGGATGAGTTGGTGGGCTCTGTTCCGTATATTCGGTTTCTGGGCGTGCATTTCGAACGGCGGGGTGATGAGCTGACGGCCGTGTTGCCTTACGATGAGAAGCTGATCGGCAACCCAATTCTGCCCGCATTGCATGGCGGGGCAATTGGGGCATTTCTGGAAATTACGACGGTGATCGAGCTTTCCTGGGCGCAGATCTGGGAGCGTATGGAGGGGGGCGAGGCTTTCGGGGATCATCCGCCGTTGCCCAAGACAATTGACTTTACGGTGGACTACCTGCGCAGCGGCCTGCCGCGCGATGCCTATGCACGGGCGCGGATCAACCGCTCCGGGCGACGCTATGCGTCTGTGCATGTGGAAGCGTGGCAGGACAACCGGGAGCGGCTTTTTGCGCAGGCGACGGGGCATTTTCTGATGCCGCAGGGGGACTAGGGCCTGCGGCGCGGGGTGTATTGCGAAGAGGGCGGAGGCGCACCGCCCCGGCGCTGTGCTTTTGGCAGCGTTGAATTGGATATTTCTGGAAAGATGAAGCGGAGCGGGCGGTGAGCGGGGCGGTTGGAGATGTGACGCACCGGCGCGTGCTGAACATTGCCTTGCCGATTGTGCTTTCCAACGCCACGGTGCCGATTTTGGGGGCCGTGGATACGGGCGTGGTCGGGCAGCTGGGAGAGGCGGCACCCATCGGGGCCGTGGGGATCGGGGCGATCATCCTTTCCGCCGTTTACTGGATTTTCGGGTTTCTGCGGATGGGCACGGCGGGGCTGGTGGCGCAGGCGCGGGGGGCCGGAGATGTGGCCGAGACCGGGGCATTGCTGACGCGCGCTTTGATGATCGCGGGGGCTGCCGGGCTGTTCTTCATTGTTTTTCAGGTGTTTGTGTTTGGTGTGGCCTTCTGGGCCTCGCCCGCCTCTGCGGAGGTGGAGGGGATGGCGCGGGAGTATATGGCCATTCGCATCTGGTCTTCGCCCGCGATCATTGCTGTTTATGCGCTGACGGGCTGGCTGGTGGCGATGGAGCGGACACGGGGTGTTTTTGCCATTCAGTTCGTGATGAACGGGCTGAATATCGTTCTGGATATCTGGTTCGTTCTGGGGCTGGGATGGGGCGTTGAAGGTGTGGCCATCGCGACGTTCATTGCCGAATGGTCCGGCGCACTGCTGGGGCTCTGGCTTTGCCGGGAGGCGTTCTCCGGTGGGCAGTGGCGGGATTGGGCGCGGGTGTTTGACCCTGCGCGGCTGAAGAAGATGGCGGCGGTGAATACGGATATCATGATCCGCTCCGTCCTGTTGCAGGCGGCTTTTGTGAGCTTTCTTTTCTATGCAGCGGATCTTGGGGATGTGACGTTGGCGGCCAACCAGATCCTCCTGCAATTCCTTTATATCATCTCCTACGCGATGGACGGGTTTGCCTTTGCAGCGGAGGCTTTGGTGGGCTCCGCCCTGGGTGCAAGGCAGAGGGCTGTCTTGCGGCAGGCGGCAGTGCTGACGAGCCTTTGGGCGGCGGTGATTTCTGTGAGTTTGACACTTCTTTTCTGGGTTTTCGGGCCTGCGATCATCGACCGGATGACGACGGCGGTGGATGTGCGGGCGGAGGCGCGGATTTATCTGGGCTGGATTGCGATCGCACCGGTGGTGGGCGTTGCCTCCTGGATGCTGGACGGGATTTTCATCGGGGCGACGCGGACGCGAGACATGCGAAATTGCATGATCATCTCCACAGCGCTTTATGCCGTAACGGTGGTATTGTTCGTGGAGTGGTTCGGGAATGCGGGGCTTTGGGCTGCGCTTATGATGTTCAATTTCTACCGGGCGGTGACGCTGGGGAGCCGGTATCCTGCCCTCGAACGGGAGGCGGACGCGCCCGCGTCTGCCTGAAGTGTTTCAGAGCGTCAGGATTATCTTTGGTGGTGCCGTGCCTTCATGGATAGCGCGGAAGGCTGCGGGCCCTTCTTCCAGCGGGCGTTCCTCGACCCAGCCTTCGGGTGTGATTGCACCGGTTTCGAGAAGGGTGAGAGCGGCTTTGAAATCGGCCGGTGTATAGCAGTAGCTGCCGATGAAGGCGATCTCCTGAAGGGTGATGCGGCGGGTGTCTAGGCCTTCCGCCCCATCCTGGAGGCCTATATGGACAAGCGTGCCACCGGGGCGGGTGAGGGCGCTGGCGGCCTTGCGGGTGGGGCCTGAGCCCACGGCGTCGAGCACGATATCGGCTTCTTGGGGTGTGTGCTCGAACGGGTTGTAGGGGGCGCTGCCGGTGGTTTGCGCAAGCATGGCGCGGCGGAGGGGGTTGGGCTCTGCTATCTGGATGTTCGGTATGCCTTTGAGGGCGAAGCACTTGGCGGCAAGGAGGCCGATGGCGCCGCCGCCGAGGACGATGGCGCTGGTGGCTTGCGGGTGGCGGTTGGTGCCGAGTTCGACTGCGTGAAGGGAGCACGCCAGCGGTTCTGTAAGGGCGGCTTTGGCAGGGGTGAGCGTGGTGGGAACGATGTTGGCGTCTGGCGCCAGAACCTCCTCGGCGAAGGTTCCGGGATGGGCCATGCCGAGGAGCGCGCGGGTGGTGCAGAGATGCGGCTCTGCCCGTTGGCAGGCAGGGCAGGTGGTGCAGCTGACAAGCGGATTGACGGTGACGCCCTGGCCTTTGTAGGGCCCGTCAAGCGCTATGCCTGCGGCCTCGTGCCCGAGGACGAGGGGTGGTATGCGGCGGGCATCATGGCCGTGCCAGGCGTGCATATCGGAGCCGCAGATGCCTGTATGCGAGACCCGGATGCGGGACCAGCCTGCACGGGGCTCTGGCGGGGTGAGTTCCTGGATTTCGGTGGTTTCTGTTCCGGTGTAGACGAGGGCTTTCATGGGTGTGCCTTGAGGGTTGGCCGAGGGTTCCGGGGTATGTGTGGCGTGAGTAGTATTGCAAAGATGATGGCTGGCGGCTGTGTTTTCTTTCCGGGATCATCCCCGCCGTTGGCGCCGAGCCTCCGGCGGGGATATTGGGGGAAAGATGAAAGCGCGGGCGCGGTTTACGGGCCTCCGTAGATATAGGTGGGCAGCCAGAGTGCTATGGCGGGGAACGAGAAGACGAGGATGAGGCCGATGAGCTGGATGACCATGAACTGCATCATGCCGAGATAGATATCCTTGAGATCCCATTCCGGCACGACGCCTTTGAGGAAGTAGGCCGAAAGCGCCACGGGTGGCGAGAGCCAGGCGGTTTGGAGATTGACCGCGACGAGAATGCCGAACCAAGTGAGCATCTGGACTTCCGTGAGGCCCATGGGCTCTGCGAGGCCTACAACTACCGGGATGAGGATCGGCACGATGATCAGCACGATCGGGACCCATTCGAGCGGCCAGCCTAGGAGGAAGATGAGCGCCATGATCATGATCAGGATGAAGACGGGTGCCATATCGAGGCTAAGGAGCAGATCTGTCATCATGCTGGGGGTGCCGAGGCGGGAGAAGACTGCGCCGAAGAAGTTGGATGCGGCGACGAGAAACATGATGAGGACGGTGATTTCCAGCGTCTTTATCAGCGCGTCATAGGCACCACCGAGGCTGAGCTTGCCGTAGGCCAGCGTGAGGAGGATGGCCCCGAAGGCCCCGCAGCCCGCCGCCTCTGTGGGGGTGGCCCAGCCCATGAGGATCGAGCCGAGGGCGGATGCCACGAGGAGGGACGGGGGGACGAGGCCGAGGAAGAACTCCTTGGCGACGAAGGCCATATCGTTGGGGCGATCTTCTTCCGGAAGGGGCGGGCCGAGGCTTGGATCCAGCCAGCAGCGGCCAAGCGCGTAGACGGCATAGAGGATGGCGAGCATGACGCCGGGAACAATGGCGGCGGCGAAGAGATCGGTGACGGGCACTTCCAGTACCGGGCCCATCACGACGAGCATGATCGAGGGCGGGATGAGGATACCGAGCGTTCCGCCTGCGGTGATGGTGCCGGCGGCGAGCTGGACGTTGTAGCCCGAGCGGTTCATCGTTTTGGCGGCCATGATGCCGAGGATAGTGACCGATGCCCCGACGATGCCGGTGGCGGCGGCGAAGATCGTGGAGACGAAGAGAACGGCGAGGTAGAGCGCGCCATGGGTGCGGCTGAGCATGAGTTGGACGGAGGTGAAGAGACGCTCCATCAGGCCCGCCTTTTCCATCATGATGCCCATGAAGACAAAGAGAGGCACGGCGGCGAGTGTTTCTTCCAGCATCACGGAGTTGAACTGGAGGGCCTGGAGGAAGAAGACCAGCTGCGTGGAGAAGCCCCAGGCGCCGAAGGTGAAACCGAGAAATATGAGGGTGAAGCTGATCGGGAAGCCTACGAAGATCGCAAAGAGCATGACGGCGAGCATCACGAGGCCGATCACCGGCGGGGTAAGCTCGCCGAAGCCGGTTGCGCCCGAGAGGCTTTCCATGAGGGAGCCGAGGGGCAGGTAATCCGGAGCGAATATGGCTGTCATGATCGCGATGAGGACGATGATGTAGACCGGCATGAACTTGAGGAAGATCCGCTCTCGGTGGTGCCCCATCTTGTAGAAGCATTTGAGTAGCTCGGACACGCCTTGCAGCAGGAGGAAGAAGACGCCGAGCGGCATGGCCGTACGGGCGGGGGCGAGAGGGGCCATGGATGATGTATCCATTGAGCGTTCCCATGTGACCCAGGCCTTGAACGTGTATTCGGTGGAGACCCAGAGGAAGAACAGGAGGGCCGGGAAGTAGAAGGCCATGTAAAGCACAGCGTCGAGCGTGGCTTGTGTTTTGGGAGACCAGTTGCGGTAGAGGAAATCGGCGCGGATATGGACGCCGCGCAAAAGCGCGTAGCCTGCGCCGAGCATGAACATGGCGCCGGCAAACATGCGCGTTGTCTCGTAGGCCCAGAGCGTTGGGCCGAAATAGGCGCGGGCGGTTTCTTCATAGCCCTGTGCGATGAGGAAGCCGAACATGGAGCGGGAGAAGACCTCTGTGATCATCGCGGCCATGACGGGCAGCAGGAGAAGGCAGGCGATGCGGCCCACCCAGAGGTTCATGATATCTATGTTGGCGACGATGGGGCGGGCCCACGGTGTCATGTCTGGGGGTGTTTCGCCCGGTGGCGTCTGGTTGGCTTCGGCGATCAGCTCGTCGGTGATATCGAGATCTGTGTTTGTCATGGGATCCTCGAGGCTGGTGCCCGGGCGACAATACTGCCGCCCGGATCTGTCAGAACGGTGGGTTAGCACCCACCCTACGAGCTGCGGGTAGGGTGGGTGCTAACCCACCGCCCCCTTTGCCTATTTCAGCGTATCGGCGAAGGCTTTGCCGAGGTTCGCGTTGGATGTCTGGGCACCGGCCCAGAACGGCACCGCGATCTCCGCGAAATCCTTCTGGGACTGCCAGACCTCGGCGAAGAATGCGTTTTCTTCTGCGTTCTTCTCAAGGGAGGCGCGCGCCGCTGTCATGTACTCGGAGAAATAGTCCTCCGGTGTGTCATGCAGGATGACGCCGTGGTTTTCCGTGAGGTCTTTCAGCGCCTTGCCGTTTTCGTAGATGCGGTAGGACATGGCTTTGGAGAGCGATGCGTTGGCCGCAACTTCGAGGGCTTTTTTCTCCAGATCGGTGAGGCCTTCATAGACGTCGCCATTAATGTAGAGATCGGCGTTCACAACCACTTGGTGGAGGCCCTGGAGGTAGTAGTGCTTCAGGACTTTCTGGAAGCCGAACACGCTATCGGGCTTCGGGCAGCACCATTCGGCGGCATCAATCGTGCCTTTTTCAAGCGCGGGCAGGATGTCTCCACCGCCCATGGCCACGGAGGCCACGCCGATATCCTTGTATGTCTGGCCCGGGATGCCGGGAGGTGTGCGGAAGCGGTACTTGCGGAAATCGGCCATGGAGTTGATCGGTTCCTTGAACCAACCGAGGGCCTCGGGGCCAACGGGCTGGAGCATGAACCCTTTGACGTTCACGCCCATCTCGTCCCAGAGCTGGTCGTAGAGCTCCTTGCCGCCGCCATACTGGAACCAGCTGAGAAACGCGATGTTGTCGATGCCCACACCGGCGCCTGCGACGGGCGAGCCGAAGAGCATGGCGGCGGGGTGTTTGCCGGACCAGTAATGCGTCCAGGCAAAGCCGCCCTCGATCAGGCCGCTATCGACCGCATCGAGCGTTTCGCGCACGCCCACAACGGCACCGGCGGGCAGCACTTCGATCTGGAGGCTTCCGTTGGTGAGATCGGAGACGTCCTGCGCGAAGTCTTCGAGCATGAAGACTTCATCGGCTTTGGCCGGGATCACGGATTGTACGCGAATGACGGTCTGCGCGAAGCTCGTCGAGGCGATCATCGTGAGACCCAGCGCGCCCGCTGTAATGGTTTTCAGGTTTAGCATTTAGTCCTCCCTTGGGATCTTGCCTTCTGTTTTTTGTTCTGGCTGGGAGCGAAGGCTTTAGCCCCGGCCGGTTTAGTCAACTGTTGGCCGTGTTGGCCGTGATTGCAATCTTTCAGTGGCCCTTTCCGAGTTGGTAGCCCTCGATCAGGCCGAGCATGGGGCCGACGCCATTGGTGGCATCGAATGCGCCGCGGAAGAACATCTCTCCCGCGACATAAACAAGAACCAGAAGCCCGACCCACGAGATCCACGGGAAGCGAGCAAGCAGGTTCATGATCATGGTGGCGGCGAAGGCCATGAGAACGATGGCGAGGCCGAGGCCGAAGACCAGCATCTGTGTGTTGCCATCGGCGATGGCAGCGACGGCGAGCACGTTATCGAGCGACATGGAGACATCGGCGATTGTGATGGAGATGAGCGCCGAGGCGAGCGTGCGCTGGGGCGGGCCGGTATAGCCCATATCGGCGTTTCCAGCGGCTGCGAGCACGGTTTCGGCCTGCGCATCCACATTCTCGCGGATCTCCGTATAGAGGCGCCAGCAGACCCAGAAGAGGAGAAGACTGCCCACGAAGAGGAGGCCCGGAATATCGAGGAGGGTGGTGGCGACCACTGCGAAGACGATGCGGAGGACGGCTGCGATTACCATGCCGAAGAGAATGGCCTTCTTGCGCAACTCTGGTGCGAGGCTGGCGGCGGCCATGCCGATGATGAGCGCGTTATCCCCCGAAAGGATGAGATCGGCGATGATGATCTTGGAGAAATCGAGGGCGGTGTCCATCATGCGCGAAGATCCTCCAGGATCATGTCGGAGGCTTTTTCGCCGATCATGATGGTGGGCGCGTTGGTATTGCCGGAGGTAATCTCCGGCATGATGGAGGCATCAGCGACGCGCAGGCCCTTGATTCCGTGCACCTTGAGGCGCGGATCGACGACGGCCAGTGGATCGGTGCCCATTTTGCAGGTGCCGGTGGGGTGGTAGATTGTGGTGGCGGTGTTGCGCGCCCATTGGAGGAGGCTCTCATCATCCTCTGCTTCCGGCCCCGGTGCGTGTTCTGCCGTGATGAACTGTGAGAGCGGTTTTTCGGCTGCGATCTTGCGGGCGATGCGGATGCCATCCACAAGTGTCTGGCAATCGAGCGGGGTGGCGAGATAATTCGGGTGGATTGCGGGTGCATCTTCCATGTTGGGCGTCTTGAGGCGGATCTCGCCCCGGCTTTCGGGGCGGAGTTGCAGGACGGAGGCTGTGAACGCCGAGAATGGGTGCGGGCCATCGGCAGGATTATCCGCGCTGAAGGGCTGGATGTGGAACTGGATATCGGGTGTTTCGAGATCCTCGCGGGTTTTGAGAAAGCCAGTGCCGAGGGAGGCTGCCATCGTCATCGGGCCGGTGCGGGAGAGGGCGAATTGCGCGGCCATTGCGACCTTGCGGGCGATGCTGCGGGTTTCGGTATTTATGGTGGGCAGCGTGCAGCGGTAGACAGGGCGGGCTTGCAGGTGATCCTGCATGGCCTTGCCGACACCGGGGGCGTTGTGCTGCACGTCGATGCCGAGGGCCTGAAGCTCCTCACCATGGCCGATGCCCGCTGTCATCAGGATCTGGGGGGAGCCGATGGCACCTGCTGAGAGGATGATTTCGCGGGTGGCTTGAACGGTTTTGAGTGTGCCGTTCTGGCGGATGGTGAGGCCGGTGGCCACACGGCCCTCGATATGCAGCTTGTGTACGGGGGCGTTGGTCAGGATCTGGAGGTTGGGGCGGGACTTGGCGGGCGTGAGATAGGCTTTGGCAGACGAGCAGCGCCAGCCGCCCCGCATGGTGAGCTGGAAATGCCCCACGCCGTCCTGATCGCCTTCGTTGTAATCGGGGTTGCGGGCAAAACCTGCTGCTTCCGCGGCCTCTACCCATGCATCCACGATCTGGCGGGAGAGGCGGGAGCGGGAGACGGAGAGCGGGCCGCCCGCCCCGCGCTCCGCCGTTTCGCCATCTTCCCAGTGTTCCGCGCGTTTGAAGAGGGGGAGCACGTCTTCCCACGCCCAGGCGGGATTGCCGAGCTGGCGCCAGCGATCGAAATCCTGCGCCTGGCCGCGCACGTAGAGAAGCCCGTTGATGGAGGAGGATCCGCCGAGGGTTTTGCCGCGCGGCCACGGTATGGCGCGGCCATTCAGGCCCGGGTCCGGTTCCGTTTTGTAGCACCAATCGGTTTTCGGGTTACCCATCGTCTTGAAGTAGCCGACGGGGATGTGGATCCAGGGGTTGGTGTCTGGCGGTCCGGCCTCAATCAGGAGGACCCGTATCGAGGGATCGGCAGAGAGCCTGTTGGCCACTACGCATCCGGCCGAGCCTGCGCCTACGACCACGACATCGGCCGTGTAATCTGCGGAATGTTCCGCCACCAATCGCACTCCTCCCCGGAGTATTTGACGCTGTGCGTCAATTTTTGAGACTTTTTGTCTCGATTATTGCCAGAAAAGCAGTAAGCTGACGTATACGCAAGGATTCTTTGGAGGCTGTTGAAGACGTGACCGCTGCTTTGATAAGCACTTGTGCCTGGGCCCTCATGTGGGGCGGTGGGCAGATTGCCCACCCTACCGGCTGATGGCCGAGCTTGCGCCCAATCTGCGGACCCTGCGCCTGCTGGAGCTGATCGGCGGGGCGGATGCTCCGATTACGGGGCCGGATCTGCAGGCCGCGATGGGGCTTTCCAAGCAGACCGTGCACCGACTGTGCAAAACGCTTGAGGCGGAGGGGTTCATAATGAGTGCTGCCGGAGCGCGGGGCTGGGTGCCTGCGGCGCGTGCCGTAGCGCTTGGGCAGGGCGTTCTGGCCAACGGGCGGTTTCACAGCGCGCGGCATCAGATCCTGAAGCGTGTTTCGCGGATCGTGGGAGAGACGGTGAACTTCGTCGTGCCGGAAGCGGAGGGGATGTTCTATCTCGACCGTGTGGAGGCCGACTGGCCCTTCCGTGTGCTGTTGCCGGTTGGGAGCCATGTGCCGTTTCACTGCACGGCGAGTGGTAAGGTTTTTCTGTCCAGTCTGGCGGCTCGACCGCGCAAGGCCATGGTGCGCGGGCTGGATCTGAGCGCACATACGCAAACGACACACCGGGTGGCGGATGCTCTGCTCGACGAATTGGCGGAGATTGCGGAGCGTGGATATGCGCTGGACCGGGAAGAATTCTTCGAAGGTATGGTGGCCATTGCGGTTCCTGTGAAAGACGGAGAGGGGCGCTTTCTGGCAGCATTGGCCACGCATGGGCCCGTACAGCGACTGTCGGTGGAGCGCGCAGCTGCGCAGTTTCCCGTGCTGAAGGAGGCGGCGGATGACCTGCGGGAGGTTCTGCTGGCCTGATGGCACCATGGATTATTCAGAATAGATGCCCGATTTTCGGCGGCACGCGGTTTTGCAATCGCGTAAGGTTTCGCCATGCTGTTTCAACTGCCAAGCAATGACATCCTCTACGAAGCCCTTCTGGCCCGTGACGAAAGCTATGAGGGGCGTGCCTATGTCGGTGTGACGTCTACCGGGGTTTTCTGTCGGCTGAGCTGCCCCGCGCGCAATCCGAAGAAGGAGAACTGCCAGTTCTTTGAACGGGTTGGTGAATGTATCGAGGCAGGTTTCCGGGCGTGCAGACGGTGCCATCCGCTGGCGCCGATGGCGGCTGCCGAGCCCGCGATTGCAGCGCTTCTGGAGGCATTGGAGATGCGGGTGGGGCATCGCTGGCGGGAGGAGGATGTGGCGGCGATGGGGTTTGATCCTTCGACTGTGCGCCGGGCCTTTCGGCGGCATTTCGGAATGACGTTCCTGGAGATGGCCCGACAACGGCGGGTGCGCGACGGTGTGACAACACTGGCGGCGGGCGGGAGCGTGATCGAGGCGCAGATGGATGCCGGATTTTCCTCTCCAAGTGCATTTCGCGCAGCCTTTGCCAAGCTGCTGGGGCAGGCGCCCGGGCGGTTTGTGGAGGATGCGCTGCTGCGGGCGGATTGGATCGAGACGCCACTGGGTGCGATGATCGCGGTGAGCGATGCACGGGCCTTGCATCTGTTGGAATTTCTGGAACGCAAGGCGCTCGCTGCCGAGCTGAAGGCCTTGCAGGCGCGGGTGAAGGGGGACCTCGGGTTCGGGAGTTTTCCGGCGACCGAGCAGGTGCGCGAGGAGTTGCGGCGTTTCTTTGCAGGTGAAGCGGCGAAATTTGATGTTCCATTGGCGATGGGCGGCACACCTTTCTCAAGGCGGGTATGGCAGGCTTTGTGCGAGATCCCGGCGGGCGAGACGCGGAGCTACAAGGATATAGCGGAGGCCATCGGGCAGCCCACGGCCACGCGCGCGGTGGCGCGGGCCAACGGGGCCAATCCGCTGGCACTGGTGGTGCCGTGCCACCGGGTGATCGGGGCGGATGGCTCTCTCACCGGGTATGGTGGCGGGCTGTGGCGCAAGCAACGGCTGATCGAACTGGAACGGCAATACCTTAAGGCGGGATAGGGGAAGACGGGATGAGTGAGCAGGCGAAGAGAGCGGAAGAGTTTGCGGCGCTGCATGTGCCGGGCGCGCCGTTGGTGCTTTACAATATATGGGATGCAGGAAGTGCTGGCGCGGTTGCCAAGGCAGGAGCTGCGGCTTTGGCGACGGGCAGTTGGTCTGTTGCAGCGGCGCAGGGATATGCAGATGGGGAGAGCATTCCGTTGCCGTTTCTCCTGCAGATCGTGGAGCGGATCGTGACCAGTGTTGAGTTGCCGCTTACGGTGGATTTTGAAGGCGGCTATGCGGTGGCGCCCGAGGCGTTGGCTGAGAATGTGAGCAGGCTGATCGCTGCGGGTGCGATCGGCATCAACTTCGAGGATCAGATCGTCGGTGGAGAAGGGCTGCACACGATGGATGTGCAGGCAGCGCGGATTGTGGCTGCGCGGGCGGCGGCCATGGCGGCAGGCGTGCCGCTGTTCATCAATGCGCGGACGGATCTCTTTTTGAAGGAAAAGGATGCGGGGCGGCACGGTGCGCTTGTGGAAGAGGCCGTTGACAGAGGTCTGCGCTATGCCGAGGCGGGTGCGAGCGGCTTTTTTGTGCCCGGACTGGTGACGCCTGATCTGATCCGCGCGGTTTGTGAGGGCGTTGGCGTGCCGGTGAATGTGATGATGAAGGATGGTATGGGCAGCAGCGCCGATCTGGCAGGGCTTGGTGTTGCACGGATCAGCTACGGGCCTGCACCCTATTTCACGGCTATGAAGGACCTTAAGGCGCGGGTGCCAGTGACCTGACTTCTCGCCTGAGAGGCGAACGCTGTAAGTTTTGCGACAATTAACCTGATTTTGACTAAGTGTTTCCAAATGCGTCACATTTCAGTCTAACTGCCACCAAGTTTGCTCGATTAACGGATCGTTAGTGACAACCCGTGGCGAGCAGTGCGCCTGTAACAAGTGTGAGAGTGAGTAAAAATGCCAGACTATTCCTTCTATGCATATTCCAATCTTGATCTCGGCGGAAACGGCGGAGATCAAAACTCGTTTGCTGACTTTAATCCCGGTTCTCAGTTTTCCGCAGGGGGCACTGTGGAAACCATGACCATCACGGATGATGATACAGTTTTAGATGACGAGGGTTCGAATGGCGGTCAGACTGTAGACGGCTCTCAGCAGACGTTGACATCGGACTTTGGGACCAGCAGCGCAGGCCAGGTTGTTCAAAGTGTGTACCAGTGGGAGTTCGAGAATACGACCACGGGCGAAACTGGTACGCTCTTTCTCATTCGCATCTATGAAGGAACTGATCCGAGCAACCCGGGAGCTCAGGATGGCCAGTATTTCTACGCTTCGGATATTGCGCTGAACCCGGGTGATAGTTTTGTGTACTCGAACGGCAATTATATCGGGCAGGCCAATTACTCGGAGCTGCTTGGCCCGGCAGCACCTTGTTTTGTGCGCGGCACGATGATCGAGACGGATCGGGGTGCCGTGGCTGTTGAGGATTTGGCTGAGGGTGATCTGGTGCGGACGCGTGATAGTGGCCTGCAGCCGGTGCGCTGGGTCGGCTCGCGCCGGATTGCGGCGAAAGGTGATTTTGCGCCCGTGGTGATCGGCAAGGATGTGCTGGGCAATGCGGAAGAATTGCTGCTTTCCCAGAACCACCGCGTGCTTCTGACGGGCTGGAAGGCGCAGGCGCTTTTCGATCAGGCCGAAGTGCTGGTGACGGCCAAATCGCTGGTGAATGACGATGCCGTTTATGTGCGGCCGGGCGGCACGGTGGATTACTTCCATGTGCTTTTCGATGCGCATCAGATCATCTTTGCCAACGGCGTGGAGACAGAGAGCTTCCACCCCGGCATGGACGGTGTGGGCATGGCTTCCGATGCCGTGCGTGCCGAAGTTCTGGCGCTCTTCCCCGAGCTTGCCGATGATGCTTCCCTTTACGGGCCTGTGGTACGCGCCACGCTCGGCGGCCATGAAGAGGCTTTGCTGGCCTCCAACGTCGCGGGCTGAAAAGACGGGTGCCGCGCCCCTTTCGGCGTGTGGCACCCCTCCGCTCCCGGGAATGGCGCGTTTGGGCGCGCCAACCCCTTGCAAGTTGCGAACCCGCACCGTATCTCACACTTCAGTTCACCGGGAGCGCAGCAAGAATGACAAGAACCAACCCTTTTCAGTTCATCCAGCAGGTGCGGGCAGAAGTCTCCAAAGTTGTCTGGCCGTCGCGGCGCGAGGTGGTTCTGACGACTGTGATGGTCTTCATTCTGTCAACGCTGGCTGCGATTTTCTTCTTCTTTGTGGATTGGGCGATCCGTACCGGGCTTGACGGATTTTTGAGCTTCGCCTCTTGAACTCTGCGGCCTGTAGGGGTACGAGCGCGTATTCCAACGGGTGAAGGGCGTGCAGCGATTCGACTGCGCGCTCGTTTTTGTTCGGCGGAAGCTCCTTTAGGGGCGGATTTGAATACAAGGATCGCTTTGGCGATCTGACGAGAACCGAGGTTTTGGGCTGACATGGCTGCACGCTGGTACGCGGTAAGCGTCCTTTCCAATTTTGAGAAGAAAGTGGCCGAGAGCATTCGCGAGTCGGTCGTGACGCATGGGCTGGAGGAGGATATCCTTCAGGTACTGGTGCCGACAGAGGAAGTGATCGAGGTGCGCCGGGGCAAGAAGGTGCAGGCGGAGCGTCGGTTCATGCCGGGCTATGTGCTGATCCAGGCGGATCTTTCGGATCAGGCGTATCACCTGATCAAGGATACCAACCGGGTGACGGGCTTCCTTGGGCCGCAGGGCAAGCCGATGCCGATGCGCGATGCCGAGGTAAATCAGATCCTGAACCAGGTCGAGGAAGGGGCGGAGCGTCCGCGCAGCCTGATCTCCTTCGATGTGGGTGAGCAGGTGAATGTAACGGACGGGCCGTTCGAGGGCTTTGCCGGGATGGTCGAGGATGTCGACGAGGGTAATGCGCGCCTGAAGGTGACGGTTTCGATCTTTGGCCGGGCAACACCGGTTGAGCTGGAGTTTACGCAGGTCGCGAAGCAGACCTGAGAGTTTCCCTTCGGGGATCTTGTGGGAGGCGAGGGCGACGCGTTGCCCGAACCGGACCACACCATGAAGAACCCGAGGGGCGCGCCCTGACGGTTGGAGCGAGAGGAGGCCATAATGGCCAAGAAGATTGCAGGCACCATGAAGTTGCAGGTGCCCGCCGGCAAGGCAAACCCATCCCCGCCCGTTGGCCCCGCATTGGGCCAGCGCGGGATCAACATCATGGAATTCTGCAAGGCGTTTAACGCCAAGACGCAGGATATGGAGCCCGGTGCGCCGTGTCCCACGATTATCACGTATTATGTTGATAAATCCTTCACGATGGACATCAAGACGCCGCCTGCGTCTTACCTTTTGAAGAAGGCTGCGAAGCTTTCATCCGGTGCGAAGCTGCCATCCCGCGAGGTCGTCGGCTCTGTAACTGTGAAGCAGGTGCGTGAGATTGCCGAAACGAAGATGAAGGATCTCTCCGCCAATGATGTGGAGGCTGCGATGCAGATCATCCTGGGCTCTGCCCGGTCGATGGGTATCGAGGTGAAAGGGTAAGTCATGGCGAATACTGGAAAACGCTTCACCGCTGCCCGCAAATCCTTTGAAGGCAAGCAGAATGTAAGCATCGAAGATGCGGTGGCCTTGGTGAAGGCCAATGCAACGGCGAAGTTCGACGAGACGATTGAAGTTGCGCTGAACCTCGGCGTGGACCCCCGCCATGCGGACCAGATGGTGCGCGGGGTGGTGAGCCTGCCGAACGGTACGGGCAAGTCTGTGCGCGTGGCTGTGTTCGCGCGCGGCCCGAAGGCGGAGGAAGCCCAGGCGGCTGGTGCAGATATCGTTGGTGCCGAGGACCTGATGGAGACGGTGCAGGGCGGCAAGATCGAGTTTGATCGCTGCATTGCGACGCCCGACATGATGCCGATCGTTGGTCGTCTTGGTAAGGTACTTGGCCCCCGCAACCTGATGCCGAACCCCAAGGTGGGTACGGTGACGATGGATGTGAAAGCCGCTGTTGAGGCTGCCAAGGGCGGCGAAGTACAGTTCAAGGCCGAGAAGGCAGGCGTTGTGCATGCGGGTATCGGCAAAGCCTCTTTCGATGCCGAGAAGTTGGCCGAGAACCTGAAGGCGTTTGTGACGGCTGTGCAGAAGGCCAAACCTTCCGGTGCCAAGGGCACCTACATGAAGAAGATCGCCGTAAGCTCCACGATGGGCCCGGGCGTGACTGTGGATGTCGCCACGGCGGTTGCCGAATAAGAATTGCCGCCGGGTAGCTGGCGGTAGGGTGGGTTCTAACCCACCATCCGAGGGGGAAACCCCTCACACGTCCAAGACGGTGGGTGCCATCTAGTGGCTTAATCTCCTGCCTGAGACGGGAAGCGAACAGGATCAAGCGGGGCTTCTGCCTCGGGCGATTTTGGGAGGGACCCGTAATACGGACCCTGAGTGGTGGGGAAACCTGCCAAACCTGAGCCGGGGGCTTGCCCCCTAATTTTGGAGTAGACTGTGGATAGAGCCCAAAAAGAAGCAGTGGTCGGTGAACTCGGCCAGATCTTCGCGGACTCTGGTGTCGTCGTGGTATCTCACTACGCTGGCCTCACGGTTGCAGAGATGACAGACCTTCGTCGCCGCATGTCGGCGGCTGGCGGGTCTGTGCGTGTTGCCAAAAACAAGCTCGCCAAAATCGCCCTTGAAGGCACGCCTGCTGACAGCATTGCGCCGCTTCTCGAGGGTCAGACAGTTCTGGCCTATTCCGAAGACCCCGTGGCTGCGGCCAAGGTGGTTATGGATTACACCAAGGAAAACGACAAACTCGTCGTTCTCGGCGGTGCCATGGGTGGAACTGCACTGGATCCGGCTGGTGTGAAGACCGTGAGCCAGATGCCTTCTCGCGAGGAGCTTATTGCTTCCATCGTGGGCTGCATCGCGGCGCCTGCGTCCAACATTGCCGGTGCGATTGGCGCGCCTGCATCCAACATCGCCTCCATTCTGGAGACGATCGAGGAGAAGGCTGCATAATCTTTGCAAGACATGAGGCCGGTCGTGGGGCGATGCGCCTGACACCGGATCACACAACATAACGGAATCGGAACTGAAAAATGGCTGATATCAAGAAACTTGCTGAAGAGATCGTGGGCCTGACCCTTCTCGAAGCGCAGGAGCTGAAAACGCTTCTGAAAGACGAGTACGGCATTGAGCCCGCTGCTGGCGGCGCTGTGATGATGGCTGGCCCTGCTGGCGACGGTGGTGGTGATGCTGCTGAAGAGAAAACCGAGTTTGACGTGATCCTGCTTGAAGCAGGCGACAAGAAAATCAACGTCATCAAGGAAGTTCGCGCAATCACCGGTCTTGGCCTGAAAGAAGCCAAAGACCTCGTCGAAGCAGGCGGCAAAGCGGTTAAAGAGCAGGCGTCCAAGGACGAAGCTGAAGAGATCAAGAAGAAGCTCGAAGAGGCTGGTGCCAAGGTTGAGCTTAAATAATCAGGCCGGGTTGGTTCACATTTGAACTATCCGACCTAAATAGACTTGGCTGAGCCCGAATTTCGGGCTCAGTCCTTTGCGTCTCTTTCGGGATTTTCGAGAAAATTCCGTGAAAGGTGCAAGCAGTCGGGCGCGGGATCTGGGCAATTCCGCTGGTATAGACTGAAGGCCCTTGGCAATGTTTTGAGCACGCGGCGAACCCGGTGGCGTGCTTGAGCCGAGCAACGAAGGTTAAGCGCACGCATGGCACAGACTCATTCCGGTCTTAAACGCATTCGCAAATTCTATGGCAAAATCCGCGAAGTGGCGGATATGCCCAATCTTATTGAGGTTCAGAAAAGCTCCTACGATCTTTTCCTGCGCTCCGGCGATCAGGACCTGCCGCTCGACGGCGAGGGGATCATGGGCGTTTTCCAATCCGTCTTCCCGATCAAGGATTTCAACGAAACCTCCGTGCTGGAGTTCGTGAAATACGAGTTGGAAGCCCCGAAATACGACACTGAAGAGTGCCAGCAGCGGGATATGACCTATTCTGCGCCGCTCAAGGTGACGCTGCGCCTGATCGTCTTCGAAGTTGATGAGGATACAGGCGCGAAATCCGTGAAGGACATCAAGGAACAGGATGTCTTCATGGGCGATATGCCGTTGATGACGCATAACGGTACGTTCATTGTAAACGGCACAGAGCGTGTGATCGTGTCCCAGATGCACCGTAGCCCCGGTGTGTTCTTCGACCATGACCGCGGCAAGACGCATTCCTCCGGGAAGCTGCTTTTCACTTCGCGGATCATTCCCTATCGCGGCTCTTGGCTCGATTTCGAGTTTGATGCCAAGGATATCGTGTTTGCACGGATCGACCGTCGCCGGAAGCTGCCGGTGACGACGCTTCTCTATGCCCTTGGTCTTGATCAGGAAGGCATCATGAAGGCGTATTACGATACAGTGACCTTCAAGCATTCCAAGAAGGGCTGGGCGACGAAATTCTTCCCGGAGCGTATCCGCGGCACGAAACCGCCCTATGACATCGTGAACGCCAAGACGGGTGAAGTGATTGCCGAAGCTGGCAAGAAGGTAACACCGCGGACGGTTAAGCAGATCCTGGATGCAGGTGAAGTGCCTGATATCCTTGTGCCTTTCGATGCGCTTGTGGGCCGTTTTGTGGCTGAAGATATCATCAACGAAGAAACCGGCGAGATCTGGGTTGAGGCCGGAGATGAACTGACCGTTGAGGTGGACAAAGAGGGTGAGACGACCGGCGGCACCATCAAGCTGTTGATGGACAATGGTGTGAAGTCGATCCCCGTTCTGGATATCGATAACGTCAATGTGGGCCCCTACATCCGCAACACGATGGCGGCCGACAAGAACCTGAACCGCGACACCGCGCTGATGGATATCTATCGGGTGATGCGCCCGGGTGAACCGCCGACCGTTGAGGCCGCTTCGGCACTCTTCGATCAGTTGTTCTTCGACAGTGAGCGCTACGACCTTTCCGCCGTTGGCCGCGTGAAGATGAACATGCGCCTTGCGCTGGATGCGCCAGATACGATGCGGACGCTGCGCAATGAGGATATCATTGCAGTGATCAAGGCTCTGGTGGACTTGCGTGACGGGCGTGGTGAGGTGGATGACATTGACCATCTCGGCAACCGGCGCGTGCGCTCCGTTGGTGAGTTGATGGAGAACCAGTACCGGGTTGGTTTGCTGCGCATGGAGCGTGCGATTAAGGAGCGTATGAGCTCTGTTGAGATCGACACGGTGATGCCGCAGGATCTGATCAACGCGAAGCCTGCTGCTGCGGCTGTGCGTGAATTCTTCGGTTCTTCGCAGCTTTCGCAGTTCATGGACCAGACCAATCCGCTTTCAGAGGTGACGCACAAGCGCCGCCTTTCCGCGCTTGGGCCGGGCGGCCTGACGCGCGAACGTGCAGGCTTTGAGGTGCGCGATGTGCATCCCACGCATTACGGCCGGATGTGCCCGATTGAGACGCCGGAAGGGCCGAACATCGGGTTGATCAACTCGCTGGCTTCCTTTGCGCGGGTGAACAAGTATGGGTTCATCGAGACACCCTATCGTCGGGTTGTGGACAGCCAGGTGACCGATGAGGTTGTCTATATGTCTGCCACCGAAGAGATGCGGCATACGGTTGCGCAAGCGAATGCGCAGCTGGATGAGGCGGGCAAGTTCAAGAACGAGCTGGTTTCCACGCGGAAATCTGGCGAGTACATGCTGAACCCGACCGAGAACGTTGATCTGATTGACGTTTCTCCGAAGCAGTTGGTTTCCGTTGCGGCCTCTCTCATCCCGTTCCTTGAGAACGATGATGCGAACAGGGCGCTGATGGGTTCGAACATGCAGCGGCAGGCTGTGCCCTTGCTGAAGGCGGAAGCGCCTTTCGTAGGTACGGGCATTGAGGAGATCGTGGCGCGGGATAGTGGTGCTGCGATTGTGGCCAAGCGGGCCGGGATCGTGGACCAGGTGGATGCTGCGCGTATCGTTGTGCGTGCGACGGAAGATCTCGATCCGGGCGATCCGGGTGTGGATATCTACCGGATGCGCAAGTTCCAGCGTTCCAACCAGAACACTTGTATCAACCAGCGCCCGCTGGTGAAGGTGGGCGATACGGTGACGAAGGGTGAATTCATCGCCGATGGTCCTTCCACCGATCTTGGTGAGTTGGCGCTGGGCAAGAACGTGCTCGTCGCGTTCATGCCGTGGAACGGCTACAATTACGAGGATTCAATCCTGATCTCCGAGCGGATCGTTAAGGATGATGTCTTCACATCGATCCATATCGAAGAGTTCGAGGTTGCGGCCCGCGACACCAAACTTGGGCCCGAGGAGATCACGCGGGATATTCCCAACGTGGGTGAAGAAGCTCTGCGCAACCTTGATGAAGCCGGTATCGTTTACATCGGTGCGGAAGTCGGCCCTGCGGACATTCTGGTGGGCAAGATCACACCGAAGGGCGAAAGCCCGATGACGCCGGAAGAGAAGCTTCTGCGCGCCATTTTTGGTGAGAAGGCTTCGGATGTTCGCGATACATCGCTCCGCCTGCCGCCAGGTGATTACGGGACGGTTGTCGAAGTGCGCGTGTTTAACCGCCACGGTGTGGAGAAAGACGAGCGTGCGCTGCAGATCGAGCGTGAGGAAGTTGAACGTCTTTCGCGCGACCGTGACGATGAGCTGGCTATTCTGGATCGCAACATTTATGCGCGCCTGAAATCGCTGATCATGGGCAAGAAGGCCGTGAAAGGCCCGAAAGGCGTGGCGTCCGGTTCGACTGTCGATGACGCTTTGCTGAGCACGCTTTCGCGTGGCCAGTGGTGGCAGCTTGCGATGGGCGACGAGGCGGATGCGACCGAGATGGAAGCGCTAAATGCGCAGTACGAGATCCAGAAACGTGCGCTCGACCGTCGCTTCGAGGACAAGGTGGACAAGGTGCGCCGCGGCGACGACTTGCCGCCGGGTGTGATGAAGATGGTGAAAGTCTTCATCGCCGTGAAGCGCAAGCTGCAGCCAGGCGACAAGATGGCTGGGCGGCACGGTAACAAGGGTGTGATCTCCAAGGTGGTGCCGGAAGAGGATATGCCGTTCCTCGAAGACGGGACGCCGGTGGATGTTGTGCTCAACCCGCTGGGTGTGCCGAGCCGCATGAATGTGGGCCAGATCCTGGAGACGCATATGGGCTGGGCTGCGCGTGGCCTTGGCAAATCCATCGATGAGGGGCTGAAGGATTACCGGCGTACCGGTGACCTGACACCTGTGAAGGACGCGATGAAAATCGCCTATGGCTCGGATCTTTACGACGAGGCGCTTGAGGGGATTTCTGAGGATGCGTTCCTTGAGGCGGCTGGCAACGTGACCAATGGTGTGCCGATTGCAACACCGGTGTTCGATGGTGCGAAGGAAGCGGATGTGAATGATGCGCTGACGCGGGCCGGGTTCAACGAGAGCGGGCAATCCGTCCTCTTTGATGGCCGGACGGGTGAGCAATTTGCACGGAAGGTGACGGTTGGGGTAAAATACATCCTCAAGCTGCACCATCTGGTGGACGACAAGATCCACGCACGCTCCACAGGGCCCTACAGCCTCGTCACACAGCAGCCGCTGGGTGGTAAGGCGCAGTTTGGTGGCCAGCGCTTCGGTGAGATGGAGGTTTGGGCGCTTGAAGCTTACGGCGCTGCCTACACCTTGCAGGAAATGCTGACGGTGAAATCGGATGACGTTGCGGGCCGGACGAAAGTGTACGAGAGCATCGTGAAGGGTGAGGACAATTTCGAGGCCGGGGTTCCGGAATCGTTCAACGTTCTCGTCAAGGAAATCCGAAGCCTCGGCCTGAACGTCGAGTTGCTGGATGCGGAAGAAACGGAGTGAGGCCGTAGGGTGGGTGAAAACCCACCGCTGCGCAATGGTGGGTTTTCACCCACCCTACCACAAATTTTGAGGTACGTGAGATGAACCAAGAAGTGATGAACCCGTTTAACCCCGTTCAGCCACTCAAGACGTTTGACGAGATCAAGATCTCGTTGGCGAGCCCGGAACGGATTCTTTCCTGGTCTTTCGGGGAGATCAAAAAGCCCGAGACGATCAACTACCGCACGTTCAAGCCGGAGCGGGACGGGCTGTTCTGTGCCCGGATCTTTGGCCCGATCAAGGATTACGAGTGCCTGTGCGGCAAGTACAAACGCATGAAGTATCGTGGGGTGACCTGCGAGAAATGTGGTGTGGAAGTGACGCTGCAGAAGGTGCGCCGTGAGCGGATGGGCCATATCGAGCTGGCGGCCCCGGTTGCGCATATCTGGTTCCTGAAATCGCTGCCCTCCCGCATTGGCCTGATGCTGGACATGACGCTGCGCGATCTGGAGCGGATCCTCTATTTCGAGCAGTATGTGGTGATCGAGCCGGGCCTGACGGACCTGACGCAGGGCCAGTTGATGACCGAGGAAGAGTTCCTTGACGCAGAAGATCAGTACGGCGCAGATGCATTCACCGCCGGGATTGGTGCTGAAGCCATTCGCGAGATGCTGGCAGCGATCGATCTGGAGCAGGAAGCCGAGAATCTGCGGGCTGATCTGGCGGAAGCCACGGGTGAACTGAAGCCCAAGAAGATCATCAAGCGTCTGAAACTGGTGGAAAACTTCCGCGAAAGCGGCAACCGGCCCGAGTGGATGGTGTTGACGGTGATCCCAGTGATCCCGCCCGAGCTGCGCCCGCTGGTGCCGCTGGATGGCGGCCGTTTCGCGACGTCTGACCTGAACGACCTTTACCGCCGTGTGATCAACCGGAACAACCGACTGAAGCGCCTAATCGAGCTGCGTGCGCCGGATATCATCATCCGGAACGAGAAGCGGATGTTGCAGGAATCTGTGGATGCGCTGTTCGACAACGGCCGCCGTGGCCGTGTGATCACGGGGGCCAACAAGCGGCCGCTGAAATCACTTTCCGATATGCTGAAAGGTAAACAGGGTCGGTTCCGGCAGAACCTTCTTGGCAAGCGCGTCGATTTCTCGGGCCGGTCTGTGATTGTGACGGGACCGGAGCTGAAGCTGCATCAGTGTGGTTTGCCTAAGAAGATGGCGTTGGAGCTGTTCAAGCCGTTCATCTACAGCCGCCTGGATGCGAAGGGGCTTTCCAGCACCGTGAAGCAGGCCAAGAAGCTGGTGGAAAAGGAACGCCCGGAGGTCTGGGACATCCTTGATGAAGTGATCCGCGAGCATCCGGTGATGCTGAACCGTGCGCCGACGCTGCACCGGCTTGGCATTCAGGCATTCGAGCCTGTGCTGATCGAAGGCAAGGCCATTCAGCTGCATCCGCTGGTGTGTTCGGCCTTTAACGCCGACTTTGATGGTGACCAGATGGCTGTTCATGTTCCGCTGAGCCTCGAGGCTCAGCTGGAAGCACGTGTCCTGATGATGTCCACCAATAACGTACTTTCGCCGGCCAACGGCAAGCCGATCATTGTGCCGTCTCAGGATATGATCCTCGGCCTTTATTACATCTCGTTGATGCGGGACGGTATGAAGGGTGAGGGCATGGTCTTCGGCTCCATGGAAGAGGTGGATCACGCGCTTGAGGCGGGTGTTGTGCATCTTCATGCCAAAATCAGCGCGCGGATCGAACAGATCGACGAAGAGGGCATGTCTGTCTTCCAGCGTTTCGAGACCACGCCGGGCCGGTTGCGCCTTGGTGGCTTGCTGCCGCTGAACTACAAGGCACCGTTCGATATCGTGAACCGACTCCTTCGCAAGAAGGAAGTGGGCGAGGTGATCGATACGGTTTACCGCCATTGCGGTCAGAAAGAGTCCGTTATCTTCTGTGATCAGATCATGACGCTCGGTTTCCGCGAGGCCTTCAAGGCCGGTATCTCGTTCGGTAAGGACGATATGGTGATCCCGGATACCAAATGGACGCTGGTCAACGAGACCCGCGATCAGGTGAAGGAGTTCGAACAGCAGTATATGGACGGGCTGATCACCCAGGGTGAGAAGTACAACAAGGTTGTTGATGCCTGGTCCAAGTGTTCGGATGTGGTTGCGGATGCCATGATGGGTGCGATTTCGTCGATGCAGATCGATGAGAACGGTGCCGAGATGGAGCCCAACTCCGTTTACATGATGTCCCATTCCGGGGCGCGTGGCTCGCCTGCGCAGATGAAGCAGCTGGGTGGGATGCGCGGGCTGATGGCCAAGCCTTCGGGTGAGATCATCGAGACGCCTGTGATCTCGAACTTCAAGGAAGGCCTGAACGTGCTGGAGTACTTCAACTCCACCCACGGTGCGCGGAAAGGCCTTGCCGATACAGCGCTGAAAACGGCGAACTCCGGGTATCTTACCCGGCGGCTCGTGGATGTGGCGCAGGATTGCATCGTCAAGATCGACGATTGCGGCACGGATCTTTCGATCACGGCTGCTGCCGCTGTGAACGATGGTGAGGTGGTTTCTTCGCTGTCCGAGCGTATTCTGGGCCGCGTTGTGGCTGAGGATATCATCCGGCCGGGCACGGACGAAGTGCTGGCTCGCAAGGGTGAACTGCTCGACGAGCGGATGGCCGACATGATTGATGCGTCGGGCATCCAGAGCATGCTGATCCGATCGCCTCTTACCTGTGAGGCGGAGGACGGCATCTGCGCCACCTGCTATGGCCGCGATCTGGCACGGGGTACGAAAGTGAACCCGGGTGAGGCTGTGGGCATTATTGCCGCGCAATCTATCGGTGAACCCGGCACGCAGCTGACGATGCGGACATTCCACATCGGCGGTATCGCACAGGGTGGTAGCCAATCCTTCCAGGAGGCTTCTCAGGAGGGCAAAATCATCTTCCGCAACGAGAACCTGCTGAAAAACCGCGATGGCGACATGGTTGTGATGTCTCGCGGGATGGAACTCGCGATTGCCGATGCCAGTGGCGTGGAGCTGGCCTCTTACAAGATGAGCTATGGTTCCAAGGTGCATGTGGCGCATGGCGCCAAGGTGGGCCGGGGCGACAAGCTCTTCGAGTGGGATCCCTACACGCTGCCGATCATTGCCGAGAAGGCCGGTGTGGCGAAGTTCGTTGATCTGACTGCCGGGATTTCCGTGCGGGACGAGACAGATGATGCAACGGGCATCAGCCAGAAGATCGTTTCCGACTGGCGTGCAGCGCCGAAAGGCAACGAGCTGAAGCCGGAGATCATCGTGATGGACCCCGCTACGGGTGAGCCGGTGCGGCTGGCCAATGGCAACCCCGAGGTGCATGCAATGTCTGTTGACGCCATTCTTTCCGTCGAAGACGGACAGGAAGTGGCCGAGGGTGATGTTCTTGCGCGTATCCCGCGCGAAGGTGCGAAGACCAAGGACATCACGGGTGGTCTGCCGCGTGTGGCCGAGCTCTTCGAGGCGCGCCGTCCGAAGGATCATGCGATCATTGCGGAAGCGGCGGGTACTGTTCACTTTGGTAAGGATTACAAGAACAAGCGCCGCATCTCGATTGTGCCTTCTGAAGAGGGTGAAGAGACGATCGAGTACATGGTGCCGAAAGGTAAGCACATTCCCGTTCAGGAAGGTGACTGGATCGAGAAGGGCGAATACATCATGGATGGCAACCCAGCCCCCCATGATATCCTTCAGATCCTCGGCATTGAGGCGTTGGCGGATTACCTGATCGACGAGGTGCAGGATGTTTACCGTCTGCAGGGCGTGAAGATCAACGATAAGCATATCGAGGTGATCGTTCGCCAGATGCTGCAGAAATGGGAGGTTTCCCATTCTGGCGGCACGATCCTTCTGAAGGGCGAGCAGGTTGACAAGGCCGAGTTCGACGAGGCGAATGCCAAGGCGGTTGCCGAAGGGCGTGAGCCTGCGAAGGGTGGGCCTATCCTGCTCGGGATCACCAAGGCGAGCCTGCAGACACGCTCCTTCATCTCCGCGGCCTCCTTCCAGGAGACAACACGGGTGCTGACGGAAGCGGCGACGCAGGGCAAGCGGGATCGCTTGATCGGCCTGAAAGAGAACGTGATCGTCGGGCGGCTTATCCCGGCGGGTACGGGCGGTGCGACGCATGATATCAAGCGGATCGCTACGATGCGCGATGCGGCCATCATCACCGAGCGGCAGGAAGAGGCGGCTCTGGCCATCGAAGCGCCTTCCGACGAACAGCCCGTTATGGACGAGACGCCTGCGGCGGAGTAATCACAGCGTCGGATGGAAAACAAAAAGGGCCAGACAAAGCGTCTGGCCCTTTTTTTAACTGTTGGGAACTTTACAGATTCTTTCGTACGTCGCTTACCAAACCTTGTGTCAGTTCATTGATCTCCGCGTCGATCTTCATGATCTCCGCGATTATCGGTTTTGAAAGATGCGGGTGCTTTTCGACCGAAAGTCTCAAAAGAGCCATCCAATTTACGTTGTTGCGTGCCCGCGCTTTCTGAATGCTGTCGATAAACGTCAGGGCCTCGGTTGGAGTGTCTTCAAAGGTAATCGAGATACCATCCGGAAGGTTTAATTTCGCAATCCGGTCACTACGGTTTGCGCGCCAATCTGAAGCGGATAGGCCCATATAATGAACACCGATGCGTTGCGCGCCTTTTGCGATATTGTTGGGCCGGAAACCCTCTTTCTGAAAGCCGAAGCGCTCATGCATTTCAACAACTCGGGGGTTTGTTTCCAGAACTTCGCAGTTGAGTTTTTCAAACGCGAGCGTTTGAAAAACGTGATCAATCATCGTGATTTCAATTGCAGATCCAAGACCACCCCTTGCCTCTGGCGAAAGATAAAACGCCCAATCGCATCGCTTGTTGGCAGCATCAATTGAAGAGAGACTGGCCGCACCGACCGCGGTGCCTTCTTCATCCAGCACCAGAAAGACCTTTGCTTTTTCTGAACTGCGGAGATCTTCGATGTAGATCAAATGTTCATTGGTGGAAATCTCATGATCTGAATACATTGCAAGCCTGACTGCATCAGAATTTCGGATTTCGAGCGTGCGCATTTGCTGGGTGGTATCGCAGTTGCATATGTTTTTGAGCACGTAGCTGGGCATGTTTGCTCCCTTCGAGCGTTACATGGAGTGTATCGCACAAAAAAGGGCACCCTGAGGATGCCCTTGTTGCGGAAGTTCGGAATTTTATACGGCAGAACTGTCGCTCTTTGGGCGGTAGTTCGTCTTCTCGGCGATCCGGGCCGATTTGCCGCGGCGGTCGCGGAGGTAGTAGAGTTTTGCGCGGCGAACGCGGCCGCGGCGGACAACGGTGATGCTGTCTATGTTGGGCGAGTGGAGCGGGAAGACACGCTCAACACCTTCGCCGAAGGAGATTTTGCGGACTGTGAATGCAGCACCGATGCCAGCGCCGCCTTTGCGGGCGATGCAGACGCCCTCGTAATTCTGCACACGGGAGCGCGTGCCCTCTGTTACCTTGTAGCCGACGCGGATGGTATCTCCGGCGGCAAAGTCAGGAATTTCGTTGCCAAGGGCGGCGATTTGCTCGGCTTCGAGCGTCTCGATTATGTTCATTGTCTCAATCCTTCATCTCGCCTTTTGCGGCGATGGTGTGCGCATCCGATTGCTCTTGGCCTTCCTTCGGGTCTTCGTAAGCCCGCCAGAGATCTGGACGACGTTCCTTTGTGAGGCGCTCGGACTGGTCTTTTCGCCATTTGGCGATGGCCCCGTGATGGCCGGAGAGGAGGATCTCCGGTATCTTGTGGCCAACCCAATCCGTGGGCCGGGTATATTGCGGGTGTTCCAGTAAGCCGTTGGAAAAACTCTCATCCTCCGACGACTCGGCGTTGCCCAGCACGCGGGGTATAAGGCGAACGGTGGCATCAATCAAGGCCTGTGCCGCGATCTCTCCGCCCGTCATGACGAAATCCCCGAGGGAGACTTCGAAAATGTCGTGCGCGTCCAGAACGCGCTGATCCACGCCCTCGAAACGACCGCAGAGAAGCGTGACGCCGGGGCCGTCTGCGAGGCCCTTGGCCATGGCCTGATCGAAGCGGCGACCGCGGGGTGAGAGGTAGAGGATGGGGCCGATAGCTGGCTGGGCGCAGAGGGCCTCGCTCAGGACATCCGCGCGGAGCACCATGCCAGGGCCACCGCCTGCTGGCGTGTCGTCCACCGTCTTGTGTTTGCCGAGGCCGTGATCGCGGATGTTGTGGATCTGGAGGTTCCAGAGTCCCGTATCCAGTGCTTTGCCGAGGAGTGATTGGCCTAGGGTGCCGGGAAACATTTCCGGATAGAGCGTGTGGACCTGAGCTGTCCAGGCGTCTTTGAGGTTTGGCCTGTCCTGCATCAGCGCGCGCGGTTTGGCGCTGGCTGAGATGGAGAGGCGGCCGTGGGATTTAATCGCCATGGAATTCGGTGTCCGGCTGCGCGTCTGCTGCCTCGGGCGGGGGATCTGCGATGACGCGTTTTGCGGAGAGATCTACCGTTGGCACAATCTCTCGCGTGAAAGGCAAGAGGAGCGCGTTTTTGATGCCGGGGCCGTGGACTTCGAGGATATCGCCTGCGCCGTGATCGTAGACGGAGTGGATGCGGCCGAGCTTTGTGCCGCCTGTGTCGAAGACATCTAGGCCGATGAGATCGGTGTGGTAGAACTCATCATCCGGGAGAGCGGGGAGGCGCTCGCGGGGGGCGTAGAGGCGCGTGCCCTTCAGCGCATCTCCTTGTTCTTTTGAGGAAATTCCGGAGAGGCGGGCCGCAAGGCCGTTCTTGATGGGGCGGGTGATCTTGACGGTATAGCTGGTTTTGCCATCCTCCGTGGTGAGGGGCGCGTAGTCGGCGATTGCCTCGGGATCGGCGCAGAAGGATTTGAGGCGAATCTCGCCCTTTACGCCGAAGGAACCGGCGATGGCGCCGACGCAGATGAGATCTTCCTTCATCTTGTGATCACCTTCGGTGGTGTGCGGGTTTCCCAGCCTGCGGTTTGCAGTTCCGGGGTGAGGCTTTCCTCTTCCGGCCAGCCGATGCAGAGATAGGCGATCAGGGGCCAGGCGGGATTTATACCAAGGTCTTCAGAGAGTTGGGCGGGATCGAGGATCGAGACCCAACCCATGCCAAGGCCGTGGGTGCGGGCGGTGAGCCAGAGATGCATGATAGAACCAACGACGGAATAGGCGCGCATTTCAGGCATTGTGGCCACCCCGAGACCTGCGCCCTTGGGTGTTTCATCATCGCAGAAGATGGCCAGTTGGATGGGGGCATCCTGCATACCTGAGAGCTTAAGGTCTGCGTAAGCTCTTGCTTTTTCGCCCGAAAATCCCTGTAGGGCTTCCGCGTTGGCGGTTTGAAAATTCGTGAGAGCGGCCTTCTTGGCGGCTTTGCTTTCGATCCGGACAATGCGCCAGGGCTCGGAAAGGCCGACGGAAGGGGCGAGGGGGATGGAGGCGAGGCACGCCTCCATCAGAGGTTCGGGAACGGGATCGGGTTTGAAGCGGCGCACGTCTCTTCTGAGTGCGAAGAGCTGTTGCAGTTCTTCGGCAAACGTAGATGAGAAGCGCTTGGCTTCCGTAAGTAGCCCAATCTCGCTCAATACACTATGCTTCCGCGGGTGTTTCTTCTTCGGCTGCGGGCGCTTCTTCTGCCGGTGCGGCAGCGGCTTCTTTTGCAGCTTCCGCCTTGGCGGCCTTCTCTTCGGCGCGCTCGGTTGCTTTCTTGCCAGGGGCGGCTTTCTTCATGTTGGCACGTTCTTTTTTCGGAAGAACGTCAGCAGCTTCCAGCATCCGGGAGATCCGGTCCGTGACTTCTGCGCCCTGGCCGAGCCAGTGCTTTACACGCTCCATATCCATTTTCACGCGGTCCTCGGAATCCTTTGGCAGAAGCGGGTTATAGGTGCCGATCTTCTCAATATAGCGGCCATCGCGGGGCATGCGGCTGTCGGCCACAACGATGCGATAGAAGGGGCGCTTCTTGGAGCCGCCGCGGGCGAGACGTATTTTAGTGGCCATGTGTTTTCTCCTTGAAATATGGCTGATATGTCAAACGGTTAGCCGCTGACAGATTGGTGTTGTTCGTGGTGCCGGATCACTTCCGAAATCACGAAATTGAGGTATTTCTTGGCGAACTCGGGATCGAGATCGGCCTCCTCGGCGAGACGTTGCAGCCTCGCGATCTGGTCCTCTTCCCGCTTCGGGTCGGAGGGGGGCAGGGTGTGCTCGGCCTTCAGCTTGCCCACGGCTTGCGTGTGCTTGAAGCGCTCGGCGAGCGTAAAGACGATGATGGCATCGAGCCTGTCGATGCTTTCGCGGTGGTCCGCCAGAAGGCTGGCCGCGCGGGTGGTTATATCGGTCATAGGCAGGCTCCGGCCAAGGCTGGATTTGGTATGGTTTCGGTACGGGTTTGGTAATGCGACTTGTTTTGTCGGGTATTCATGACGCGGGCACCTCCGGATGGAGCCAGATATCGGCCTTTTCGTTGTGCGGTGCGGTGCCGACATTCCGTGCCCCGAGACGTTCGGCCAGCTTTTCAGAGCGGGTGTTGCCGCGGATGATGAAGCTTGCGAGTGGCGCGCGGGGAAGGTGTGCATATCCCCAATCGCGGGCAGCTCTTGCGGCTTCCAATGCGAGGCCTTTGCCTTCAAAACCATCAAAGAGCACCCAACCAAGCTCTCGCCCTGATTTGTGGGGGGGGTGGTGGATGCCTGCAAAGCCCGCCGGCTTTTCCTCATGCTCTATCACCCACCAGCCGAAGCCAGCCAGCAGCCAATGGCCTGCCACGGCGGCGAGTTGACGGTATGCGCCTGCGACATCGAAGGGGCCGCCCACATCAATAGAGCGAGGTGAGGCGTAGAAACGTACAAAGGCATCATGGTCGGCCATTTGCGGCGCGCGCAGCGTCAGCCGTTCTGTCGTTACGGTCGGGATCATGCGGGCCTCATATGTCGGTAGATGAGGTCGTTCGGATCTGCGCGCGGCGCGTCCAGGTCGGCCTTCGCGCCGAGCCGTTCGGCCAGCGCGATGGAGGCCGTGTTGGCCGGATCTATGCAGGAGACGAAGGTGGAAAAACCGCCGGAGCCAAAGCCCCAGTTTCGGGCGGCTTCTGCTGCTTCGGCGGCGATCCCCTGTCCCTCTGCCTCTGGTGCGAGGAACCAGCCAAGCTCCAGCTCCGGATCGTGCGGGCTGAGGCCGAAGCCGGTGAAGCCTGCAAGCTGGTTTTTGGCCCGCAGCCAGATCGCCCAATAGCCTGCGCCATCCACGATCCACCCGGCGATGGCGGAGGCGAAATCGTACCAGGCCTCTATCCGCGTCATCGGGCCGCCCATGAAGCGGGCGCGATCGCTTGCCATGATGGCGGCATAGGGCTCAAAATCGGCGCGGGTGGGTGCGCAGAGATCGAGCCTTGCGGTGGCAAGGGTAGGGATGGCGTGGGTCCTCATGGTGCGCTTTCCGGCTCCGGCTCTGGCAGCACGAAGACATCACGTGTGACGCCATCGGGGAAGGTTTCGCGGCGCACGACCTTACCGCCAAGCCCTTCAGCTAGGCGGCGGGCGGCGGCGTTTTCGTCCCGCATATGCGTTTCGACATTTGGCCAGCGCAGAGTCTGGCAGGCGAAGCGGATGACGGCGCGGGAGGCTTCGGCCGCATAGCCGTGGCCGCGATGTTCAGGCATCAGCCACCATGTAAGCTCGTGACTGGGCCAGCCGATGGGGTGGACAATGCCACAGCCGCCGATGGCCTGATTATCCTCGCGCCGCTCCATGATCCATTTGCCGAAGCCCTGAAGGTGCCAGTGGCCGAGATCAGCGCAAAGCTTCTGGTAGGCCTGATCGGAGCGGAGCGGGCCACCGTAATTGCCGGAGCCTTCGGCATCGGCGTAGAAATCGCGGTAAAGCCCGAAATCGCTTGGCGCGGGTGCGCGAAGAGTCAGACGTTCGGTTTTGAGATGCGGGATCGTTGTCATGCTGCCTCCGGTGCTGGGTGACGGTAGACGAGATCTTCCCGGTCCGGCCGCTCTGCCGCGTCATCGCGTGCGACGCCGAGCCGCTGGGCAAGTGCGATGGAGCGGGCATTGGCCGGATCGATATAGCTGACGGCCGTGGTCCAGCCGAGATCGCCGAAGACATGCAAGAGAACGGCGCGCGCGGCCTCCGCCACGTAGCCCTTGCCCTCATGTTCCGGGTTCCAGATCGTCCAGCCAATCTCCCGCTCCGGCCAGGGCACGGGGAACCAGGCGCCGCAGCCGCCAAGCGGCTGGCCTGTGGCTTTGTCGCAGAATGTGAACGTGCCGAAGCCGTGGATATCCCAGTGGCCCATAATGGCGGCAAAGGCCCGCCATGCGCGGCCTGCGTCCGTATCCGTGCCACCGCCGATGAAGCGGGCGCGGTCCGTGCAGAAAAAGGCCGTCCAGGCCGGGATGTCACCGGCCTGTGGTTTGCGGAGTGAGAGGCGCGCGGTTTCCAGCATCACGCAGCCTCCGGCCCGGGATGGCGGTAGATGGGCATTTCGCCGTAATCCGTATGGGTGAAGCTGCCCTCGCGCACGGCACCCAGACGTTCTGCCAGGGCAACGGAGCGGGTATTGTCGGGCAGGACGCAACTGACGGCGGTGGTCCAGCCGAGTGTTTCATAGGCATAAGCGCGGCTGGCAAGTGCGGCCTCGTATGCGATGCCGCGGCCTTCGCCTGCGTCGAAGACAGACCATGCAATTTCCGGTTCCGGCCAGCCGACGGGAAAGAAAAGGCCGACCACGCCAAGCGGTTCGGAAGTGGCGGTATCGGTGACCATCCAGCGTCCGTATCCGCGCAGCTGCCAATGCCCGATCAGCGCGGCGAGGCGTGTGAAGGATTGCGTCTGAGAGTAGGGACCGCCCACGCCTGCCGAACGCGGTGATGCGCAGAAGGCGGCATAGGGCGCGAAATCCTCCATCATCGGGGCGCGCAGCGTCAGCCGTTCGGTTGTGAGCGTGGGGATGGAGACGGTCATGCGGCCTCCGGTCCCGGATGGCGCCAGACATGCATGTGCCCGAAACGCTCATGCTTGAAGGTGCCGTCCGGCGTGGCGGAGAGGCGCTTGGCGACGTTGATGGAGCCCTCATTGGCGGGATCGATCAGGCTGATGGCGGTTTTCCAGCCGAGTTTGGTATAGGCATATTCGCGGGCCTTGAGGGCCGCTTCCGTGGCGTAGCCCTTGCCTTGGCCATGCTCCATCAGCGTCCAGCCAATCTCCCGCTCCGGCCAGCCTTCGGGATGCCAAAGGCCGGTGCGGCCCTGATATGTGCCGGTGGCTTTCTCCTCCAACGCCCAGAGGCCGAAGCCGCGCAGCATCCAATGTCCGATGACGGAGGCGATCGTGCGCCAAGTCTGTTCCGCGCTGATCGGGCCGCCGACGAAATGGGAAGCTTTCGAGGCATAGAAGCGGTATTCATGCTCCATATCCCCAGCGCAGGGCGCGCGAAGGATCAGACGCTCCGTTTCCAGCGTGGGGATTGTGAAGGTGCTCATGCCTGTTGGCCTCTCAGGAGAGGCAGGCGCGGCTTCAGGGCCATGCCGGCGAGCATCGCAGCAAGGAAGAGCGCACCCTGCCAGCCGCCATAGCTGAGGGAGGCAAGTGCGGGGCCGGGGCAGAGGCCGACCAGAGCCCAGCCCGCGCCGAAGAGGGCGGAGCCTGCGAGGAGGTTCCTGTCCAGCTTCTGGGGAGCCATCTCGGGGATCGGTGTGCCGAGGGCTGCGGTGCAATGGGTTTTGGCGTAGCGCCATGCGAGGGCCATTGGAATGATGGCACCGCCGAGGACGAAGGCCAGCGTCGGATCCCACGCGCCAAAGATATCGAGCCAACCCTGCACTTTGCTCGTGTCCGTCATGCCGGACACGAGGAGGCCCGCACCGAAAACTGCGCCTGCGAGGAGGGCGGTGAGGTTGCGCATCAGATCAGCCCCAGCATGTGGCGGGCGATCAGCATCGTTGCGGCTCCGGCGGCGAGATAGGCAAGTGTTGCGCCGATGCCGCGCAGCGAGAGGCGGGAGATGCCGCAGACGCCGTGGCCCGAGGTGCAACCATTGGCCATGCGTGTGCCGAGGCCGACGAGGAGGCCACCCGCGATCAGGATCGCGGGGCTGGAGGTTGCGTTCGTTTCCGGGCGGAGCGCGAGGGCCAGAAGGGCGGGTGCGGCGATGAGGCCCGCGATGAAGGCGAGGCGCTCGATCGCATTGCTGCGGCCCGTGCCGTCAACAAGGCCACCGACAAGCCCGCTCGCCCCCATGATCCGCCCGTTGATCAGGAGGAACAGGGCGGCTGCACAGCCGATCATCAGGCCGCCCGCGAGGCCCCAGAGCCAGTCTGCCGGGATGCCTGTCACTGGTTTGCCCCTTGAAAGACGGGCTGGTTGGCCTTGCGGCCGAAGGCGCTGGTTGCGGCTTCAGCAGGTTGGCCGGTTGCATCCCTGAAGGCTCTCAGCTTTGCGGGATCCGCGAGCGGGGAGTCTGCGACGCCCTCTGCTGCTTCGAGCTGGGCCGTGGCGCAGCTGGCCGTTGCAGCAAAGGAGGGCGCGCCTTCGGGTGTGCAGGTTTTGAGAAGGTCGCGGCCATCCTGACCGTATATTTCTTCTATCGAGGCGATCACCGGAAGGGCCGCCTGCTCGCGTTTGAGGCAATCGCGACGGCCGATGAGGTTCTTGTTCTGCTCCTCGCAGAGAGACTGGACCCAGGGTGCCACGGATTGGGCTGCAACGGGTGCGGCAGCGACGAGGGCGAATATGAGAAGAGTTGTTGAGAGAAGAGCTGGGCGGATCATTTCTTTTTCCCGAAACCGGAGAGGCCGGGGGGGAGCTGCGCACCGCCGCCAAGGCCGGGGAAACCCGGAGGCAGGCTGCCTTCGGCGGGCATATCGGGCATACCGGCGGGCATGCCTCCGGGCGGCATCGCGGGCATACCACCTTTGCCGAACATGCCACCGAGTGAGCGCATGAGGCCCTTTTTCCCCATCTTGCCCATCTTTTTCATCATGTCGGCCATCTGGCGGTGCATCTTGAGAAGCTTGTTCAGCTCGCTCACTTCCTGCCCCGCGCCCCTGGCGATGCGTTTCTTTCGGCTGGCCTGAAGGATCTGCGGGTTGGCGCGTTCCTTCTTCGTCATCGATTGGATGAGCGCGATCTGGCGCTTGAGAACGCTGTCGTCGAAACCCGCGTCTTCGATCTGTTTGGCCATTTTGCCCATACCCGGCATCATGCCCATCATGCCCTGCATACCGCCCATCTTGATCATCTGTTCCAGCTGGCCGCGCAGGTCGTTCATGTTGAACTGACCTTTCTGGAAGCGCTTCATCATGCGCTCGGCCTGTTCGGCCTCAATCGTTTCCTGCGCTTTTTCAACGAGGCTGACGATATCGCCCATGCCGAGGATACGGCCCGCGACGCGTTCGGCGTGGAAGGGTTCCAGCGCATCCATCTTCTCGCCGAGGCCGACGAATTTGATCGGCTGGCCGGTAACGGCGCGCATCGACAGGGCGGCACCGCCACGGCCATCGCCATCCATCCGTGTGAGGACGACGCCGGAAATGCCGATGCGGGTGTCGAAATTCTCTGCCGTGTTCACGGCGTCCTGCCCGGTGAGGCCATCGACAACCAGCAGCGTCTCATGCGGTTTTGTGGCGTCGCGGACGGCTTCGACTTCGCTCATCAGCTCGTCATCGATGGAGAGGCGGCCTGCAGTATCGAGCATGAAGACATCGTAGCCGCCGAGCGTCGCCTGTTGTTTGGCGCGTTTGGAGATGGCGACGGGATCCTGCCCCGCCACGATTGGAAGGGTATCGACGCCGATCTGCGTGCCCAGAGTTGCCAGCTGTTCCATCGCGGCGGGCCGGCGCGTATCGAGGCTGGCCATCAGCACGCGCTTGCCCTGCTTCTCGGTGAGGTGCTTGGCTAGCTTGGCGGTGGTGGTGGTCTTGCCGCCGCCCTGCAGGCCCACCATCAGGATCGGCGCGGGCGGGCTATCGACCTTGAGGCTGCCGATATCCTTCTCGTCGCCTGCCAGAACATGCACCAGCTCGTCATGCACGATTTTCACGACCTGCTGGCCGGGGGTAACGGATTTGGTGACGTTCTGGCCGGTGGCCTTTTCCTGCACGGCCTTGACGAAATCGCGCGCCACGGGAAGCGAGACATCGGCCTCCAGAAGGGCCACGCGGACTTCGCGGAGCGCTGTGGCAACATCGGCATCCGACAGAGCACCTTGTTTGGTGAGCCTGTCCAGCACGCCGCCGAGGCGTTCAGATAAATTCTCAAACATAGGGCAGCCCCTTTGAGTCTTGTTGCGGTGATCCTGTGGACCACCAAAGCAGAAAAGCCTCCGTGGGCGCAACGCGCTGACGGAGGGCGATCCTGAATATATGTCAGGACCGAAGGGTTTTCACCTTCGGAAGTTGAGGCGGATATACAGGATTCACACCCGAAATCAAGGCCGTTTCAGGTGTTGTGGGTTTTCTTGATCAGACCCGGAAATCATTTGCCCAGACGCAGAGAAGGCTGATGGGAAGATCCTCCAAGGTTGCAAGTGCTTCCGTGCTTCGGAAGGTGCCGCTTTCGTCATAAGTGACGGCGCGGGCAAACGAGCTCTGACTGTTGCCGTAATCGATATCGACCGCATTGTGCGCGTTCCATCCTCGAAGAACACGAACCGCTGGTCGCTGTCACCAAAGATCGTCCGCTCGCTGGAGCGATCTCCGCTGGCTCTAAGTAAACGTCGTCTTGCACCAGTCGTGGTTCGGTCGTTCGGGGAAGATGGCGGAATGTTTGCGCGGCAGATGTCTCTTTTGATCGAGGGTCGATCAGAGGGAGGTGGAGCGGGTATCCCGTTTGCAGAGCTTTGGCGGTCTGCCATCTGTTGAGAAGACCTCCTGATTGCATTTGGTGCAGACCCAGCGGGTGGATGATTCAGAGTTGCGGAAGCCTGTCGGGCGCCATTTACAGGGCTTCATGAGCGGAGCGATGGGGCCGGTGCCGCGGCGCTCCTGGCGGATGATTAGGATGACGGCAACGAGGATGATGGCGACGATCAGGAGGGGCATGGGAAGGCTCGGGTTGTGGCTGTTGATGGGGGTTAAAATGCGGTCTGTCCCGCTTGGCAAGGGAATTTCTGCTTGGTAAGGGGGCGGCATGTTTACTGTTGCTGCTCTTTATCATTTCACGCCGTTCGAGGACCCTGACGCCTTGCGCGCGCCTTTGCAGGCGCTTGCCGAGGCCGAGGGGGTTATGGGAACCGTTCTGATCGCCGGCGAGGGGATCAACGGGACGATTGCGGGGCCGCGCGCGGGGATTGATGCCGTACTCGCGCATATTCGCGGGTTGCCGGGCTGTGCGGCCCTGGAGTGCAAGGAGAGCTCGGCTGCCGAGATGCCCTTTCTGCGTATGAAGGTGCGGCTGAAAAAAGAGATTGTGACGATGGGCCAGCCGGGGGTGGACCCGACTGCCTCCGTCGGGGCGTATGTGCAGCCTTCGGAGTGGAACGATCTGATTGCCGAGGATGACGTTGTGCTGATTGATACGCGCAACGATTACGAGGTGGCGATTGGTACGTTTGACGGCGCGGTGGATCCCGAGACCGCCAGTTTTCGGGAGTTTCCGAAATGGTGGGCGGAGAATGCCCCGCGTTTCGAGGGCAAGCGCGTGGCGATGTTCTGTACGGGCGGGATCCGGTGCGAGAAGGCTTCCAACTATCTGCTCGGGCAGGGGGTGGAGGATGTGTATCACCTCAAGGGGGGCATTCTGAAATACCTTGAGGATGTGCCGGAGGAAAAGAGTACGTGGAAGGGCGATTGCTTCGTGTTTGACAGTCGCGTTTCTGTGCGCCATGGGCTGGAAGAGGGGGATTACCATCTCTGCTATGCCTGCCGCCGCCCGATTACGGAGACGGATATGGAGCGGTCTTCCTATGAGAAGGGTGTGAGCTGCCACCAGTGCATCGGCGAGACGGATGAGGAGCGCCGCCACCGCTTTCGCGAGCGGCAAAAGCAGGTGGACCTGGCGACCCTGCGGGGCACGCGGCATATCGGGTGACACCGGGCCTGCTCAGGTTTGATCTTTGTCAATCTGTGGTGGGCAGCATTTGCTACCTCTGATGTGGGCTGTTGAAGAGCCGCTACCCAGAGGAAAAAACATGAGCAGAATGGTAATGGGCGTGATCTTGATGGCGGGTGTTGTGATTGTGCCTGCCTGCACCCAGATCGGCGACGCTGGCGCATCCCAGGAGCCGCTGAAATGCGAAGAGGGGACGGAGAAGGTGAGCCAGACATTGACGGCTGTGCCGGGCAATTGTGGTGTTGGGTGAGGCGGTTTGCAGAACCCCTGAACGGACGGACTTTCCAAGCCAGAAGGGGCAACCCCCGCTTTTTCAGGGGCTTGCCGATCCGAGCCCTTTGGCGGCGTAGGGCGTCTGGCAAACAGGCGCGGTAGTCGCGTCTGAGTTGAAAGATGTGACGCAGCGTCCGCAGCGGCTTGGCAACGCTGTCTTTGGAGGCATATATTGGGGTATCATTCCCCAACTCAAGGATCCTCTCCGATGAAAGACACCGCTGCACCCGCCGGGTTTGACTGGGCTGATCCTTTGCGGCTGGAGGATCAGCTGACCGAAGATGAGCGGATGGTGCAGGAGAGCGCGCGCCGGTTTGCCGAGGACGTGCTGGCGCCGAAGGTGATTGCGGCCTACCGCGATGAGGTGGTGGATGCAGGTATCTTCCGGGAAATGGGGGATATGGGGCTTCTGGGCACCACCGTTCCGGAGGAGTATGGCGGGCTGGGCGCGGGCTACGTGACGTATGGCCTTGTGGCGCGGGAGATCGAGCGGGTGGACAGTGGCTATCGCTCCATGATGTCCGTGCAGTCGAGCCTCGTGATGTATCCCATTCATGCGTATGGCTCTGAAGAGCAGCGGCAGAAATATCTGCCCGGGCTGGCGGCGGGAACGCTGATCGGATGTTTCGGGCTGACCGAACCGGATGCGGGTTCGGACCCTGCGGGGATGAAGACGCGGGCTGTGAAGACGGATACGGGCTACCGGATTTCAGGAGCCAAGATGTGGATCTCCAACTCTCCGATTGCGGATGTTTTCGTTGTCTGGGCGAAATCCGATGCGCATGGTGGAAAGATCCGTGGCTTCGTGCTGGAAAAGGGGATGGAAGGGCTTTCCGCGCCGAAGATTGGCGGTAAGCTTTCGCTGCGTGCCTCTGTGACCGGTGAGATCGTGATGGACAATGTGGAGGTGGGCGAAGACGCGCTTTTGCCCAATGTGGAGGGGCTGAAGGGGCCGTTCGGCTGCCTCAACCGTGCGCGCTACGGGATTTCGTGGGGTGTGATGGGGGCGGCCGAGTTCTGCTGGCATGCGGCGCGGCAGTACGGGTTGGACCGGGTGCAGTTCGGGCGGCCTTTGGCGCAGACGCAGCTGTTCCAGAAGAAGCTGGCGGATATGCAGACGGAAATAGCCCTCGGGCTTCAGGGCAGCCTGCGGCTTGGCCGGCTTTTCGAGGCGGGCGAGATGGCGCCGGACATGATCAGCCTGATGAAGCGCAACAATTGCGGCAAGGCGCTGGAGATCTCGCGGGCGGCGCGGGATATGCATGGCGGCAACGGTATTCAGGAGGATTACCAGATCATGCGGCATATGGTGAACCTTGAGACGGTGAACACCTATGAGGGCACGCATGATGTGCATGCGCTGATATTGGGGCGCGCGCAGACGGGGCTTCAGGCGTTTTTCTGACATGCGTGCGCGGGGCGGCCTTTGGGATGCCTGCGGCGCGGATATTTGAAGACATAAGATGGGGGGGTGGAGCCTGCCATCTGACGTTTTTGCCGGGATGGGTGCGTGGAACTGGAGATGGCTTGATGCCGCATGATCATCATGATGATACCGAGGAGATGGTGGCGCGGGTGCGGGCCCTGGAGACCGTGCTGGTGGAGAAGGGTCTGGTGGATCCGGCGGCTGTGGATGCGATTATCGAGACCTATTCGGAGAAGGTGGGACCCAAGAACGGTGCCGCCGTGGTGGCCCGGGCTTGGGTGGATGCGGAGTTTGCGGACTGGCTGGCGCGGGATGCGACAGCGGCCATTCATTCGCTGGGGTTTACCGGGCGGCAGGGTGAGCACATGCAGGCGGTGTTCAACACGGCCGGTCGGCATAACGTGGTCGTCTGTACTTTGTGCTCCTGCTACCCTTGGGCCACTTTGGGGTTGCCCCCGGTATGGTACAAGGCGCCGCCTTATCGGAGCCGCGTGGTGATAGAGCCGCGGGCCGTGCTGGCGGAATTTGGCACGGTGGTGCCGGAGGATATCGAGATCCGGGTATGGGATTCGACGGCTGAGCTGCGATATCTGGTGATCCCGGAGCGGCCTGTCGGGACCGAAGGGCTTGCGGAGGCTGAATTGGCCGCACTGGTGACGCGCGACAGCATGATTGGTGTGGTGCGGGAGCTGAGCGTTTGAACGGGCCGCAGGATCTCGGCGGGCAGATGGGCTTTGGGCCTGTGGCTCCGGAACCGGATGAGCCTTTGTTTCATGCTGAATGGGAGCCGCGGGTGTTGGGGCTGACTTTGGCGTGTGGCGCTTTGGGCCATTGGGGCATTGATGAGAGCCGCCATGCACGCGAGAGCATTCCGCCTGCGGACTACCTTTCGTTCTCCTATTACCGGATCTGGTTTACGGCGCTCTGTGCCCTTTTGGAGCGGCATGGCGAGGTCTCTGCCGAGGAGCTTCTGGCGGGTGAGGCTTTGGGTCCCCCCCGGAGGGCTGAGCGGTGCCTTGCTGCTGAGCGTGTGCCGGGGGTGCTTTCTGCGGGTGGGCCAACGGAGCGGGCGGTTGCTGCGCCCGCTGCCTTTGGCGTGGGGGATATGGTTCGGGCCAGGGTGATGCACCCCGCCACGCATACGCGGCTGCCGCGCTATGTGCGAGGCTGTGTGGGGCGGATCGAGGCGGTGCATGGAGGGCATGTGTTTCCCGATGCCTCCGCCCATGGTTTGGGTGAGGCGCCGGAATGGCTTTACACCGTCGCCTTTGATGGCACGGCACTTTGGGGGGCGGATGCGGAGCCCGGGCTTTCGGTGACGGTAGATGCCTGGGAGCCCTATCTTGAGCGCGTCTGATATGCCTGCCTCTGCCGAACACCCTTTTGAACAGCCTTGGCAGGCGCAGCTTTTTGCGCTGACAGTGGCGCTGAATGAAGCGGGGCATTTTGGTTGGCCGGATTGGGCGGAGCGGTTTTCCGAGCGGCGGGCAGAGGCGCTGCGCGCGGATGCCTCGGATTACTTTGATCATTGGTTGGATGTATTTGAAGGCTATCTCGGCGAGCTTGGCCTAGCCGAGGAGGCGGAACTTGCAGAGATGACGGCCGCATGGCGGCGTGCGGCGGATGCAACACCGCATGGGGTGGTGCTTTCGCTGGAGAATGACCCGCTGCATTCAATTTCAGCGGATCATAGCGGTTCGGTTCAAACCTGAGGTGTCTTTCCTTGGACGTCGAACGCGCATGGATACTTCACTTTTCGGATTAACCCGACCGCTCCGGGGCAATCGAACAGTATCGTGCGGATTTTCGGAAGTTCGCCGTAACATCGCCCTGCACCATTCTTTGAGTGGCGATCCTGATCGGCGGGCATTTGCGCTTGCCCGCTCTCTGGTTGGCTGGTACTCCGACTTCAAGACGAGGCCAGTTGGCGGAGCGGACCATCGGGCGCATTGACCCAATCAGGGGATGCAAACGGTGATCGTCGGGTAGGGTGCGGATGCGCCCTCATTCCTCCTTGGCGGGATTCTGACGCGGGAGGATTTTATGACGAGATTGCTGGTTTTGGGTGTGCTGTGCGCGGGCTTGGTGCCGGGTATGGCCGTGGCGCATGTGGGCCATTTGGGCGAGGTTGCCGGGCATTCGCATTGGATCGCACTTGGGGCCATCGGGCTGGCGGGGGCGATTGCGGTTTGGGCAGGGCTGAAGGGCAAGGCTTCCCCTGAGGAAGAGGCACCGGACGAGGAAGACCAGCCCGACGGTGCGGAGGCATGAGCAAGATCGGGGTGATGATCTGCGGGCATGGCTCCCGCTCTCAGGCGGCGGTGGACGAGTTCTCTGTGCTGGCCGAGAAATTGCCTGCCCTGGTGCCGGACTGGCCGGTGGAATACGGATATCTGGAGTTTGCCAATCCGGTGATCCGGGTGGGGCTGGATAAGCTGCGGGAGCAGGGGTGCGACCATATTCTTGCCGTTCCCGGGATGCTGTTTGCGGCGATGCACGCCAAGAACGATATCCCGACGGTGCTGAACACCTATGCTGCCGAGCATGGCGTGAAGGTGCAGTATGGGCGGGAGCTTGGGGTGGACCCCAAAATGATCCGCGCGGCTTCCGAGCGGATTGAGGAGGCTCTGGCGTCAGCGGACGCCGAAGGCGGGCAGGTGCACCGGCATGAGACCTGCCTTGTGGTGATCGGGCGGGGAGCCTCCGACCCGGACGCCAATTCCAACGTTTCCAAGATTGCGCGGATGCTTTGGGAAGGAATGGGGTTTGGCTGGGCCGAGGTTGGCTATTCCGGCGTGACATTTCCACTGGTGGAGCCGTGCCTGGAGCATGTGGCAAAGCTTGGGTACAAGCGCGTGGTAGTATTCCCGTATTTCCTGTTCACGGGCATTCTGATTGATCGGATTTATGGCTTCACCGATCAGGTGGCGGCGGCGCATCCGGATATTTCTTTCGTGAAGGCCGGATATCTGAACGACCATCCGCAGGTTCTGGCCACCTTTGCCGAGCGTGTGACAGAGATCCTCGAAGGGCAGAACGCTATGAACTGCGCGATGTGCAAATATCGCGCACAGGTGTTGGGGTTCGAGGCCGAGGTTGGCAGCCCGCAAGAGAGCCATCATCATCATGTGGAGGGGCAGGGGGCGAGTGCGCCCGGCTCTAACGTGGAGGATTGCGCCTTGTGTGATACGTTCTGCACCGGGGCGTGTAGGCTGGATATGGGGCACCACCACCATGATCACGGGCACGATCACGGAGTTGGGCACGGTGATGGACATCACCATCATCACGATCATGCGCATCCGGAATACCCGCATGCGGATCATCCGCACGGGCCGGAAAGCGTGCGCAAGCATATGAAGCCAAGCTGATGCGCAGCCCGGAATCTTCAAATCCGTTCCTCAGGGCGTTACGCTAGGTGCCGCTTTTCGACGGCTATATGGCGGTTGACTGGTCGGCCAATGGTGTGCCGAAGCGGGGTGCGGACAGTATCTGGATCGCATGCACCGGCTGGGGCGGCGCGGATGTGCTGGAGAACCCGGCGACGCGGGCGGAGGCTGTGGTGCGGATCGAGGAAATCCTGAGGGCAGCGGAAGCTGCAGGTCTGCGGCTGTTGTGCGGCTTCGATTTTCCTTTTGGGTATCCTGAAGGTACGGCCAAGGCTTTGACGGGCGGTGGCTGGCAGGCGCTTTGGGCCCTGATTGCGGCGCGGATTGCCGACGGGCCAGATAATACGAACAACCGGTTTGATGTGGGCGCGGAGCTGAACGCCCTTTTTCCCGGAGATGGCCCTTTTTGGGGCAATGGCTTGAAACGTGAGGTAGCGGGCTTGCCGCGCAAGAAGCCCCTTGGCTGGGGCGAAGCCCTGCCGCCCAATCATCGGTTTGCGGAGCATAGGGTGAAGACTGCGCAGGAGGTGTGGAAGCTGAGCGGGGCGGGCTCTGTTGGCGGGCAGGCGCTGATGGGGATTGCGGCGCTGGAACGGCTGCGCCACCGGGTGCCGGTGGAGATCTGGCCGTTCGAGACGCTGGGTAAAGGGCAGCGGCATGTGTTGGCCGAGATCTACCCTTCACTGGTGGAGCCCGACCCTTCGCAGGAGGTGAAGGATGCGGGGCAGGTATTGGCTGTTGTGACAGCATTTGAGCTCTTGGACCGGGCGGATGCCTTGGCGCAGCATCTTGCGGCTCCGCACGAGATGCCTGTTGCTGTGAGGCGTGAAGAGGCTTGTATTCTTGGGCAGGATGCGGGGGCCGTGTTTCGGGACGCTGCGAAGAGGCATGAAAAGATATCTTATATAAGGGACCCCAGGGCGATTTATGCCAGGAGCTTTGCGACTGTGCGGGCAGAGGCGGATTTGACCCGGTTTCCCGCAGATATTGCGGAGGTTGCCATTCGGCTGATCCACGCGTGTGGAATGGTGGATCTGGCGGATGATCTGGCATTCTCACCCGATGCTGCGGCCAGAGGACGGGCCGCGCTGACGGGGGGTGCATCGGTGCTGTGTGATTGCGAGATGGTGGCAGCCGGTGTTATCCGGCGGGGTTTGCCAAGCGGTGTTGATGTGCGGGTGACGCTGAATGATGCCTCGGTTCCGGGGCTTGCGGCGGAACTGGGAACGACGCGTTCGGCGGCGGCCGTGACGCTTTGGGAGCCCTGGCTGGAAGGAGCCGTTGTGGCGATTGGCAATGCGCCTACGGCTTTGTTTCAGCTTTTGGAGATGATCGCGGCGGGTGGGCCGAAGCCTGCGCTTATCCTCGGTTTTCCTGTTGGATTTGTGGGGGCTGCGGAGAGTAAGGCGGCTTTGGAGGCTGCGGCTCCGGTACCGTATCTGGCGCTGCGGGGACGGCGGGGCGGCTCCGCATTGGCTTCGGCGGCGGTGAATGGTTTGGCCTTGGGGCTGGCCGGGGATGGAACGCGATGAGGTATCATGCTTCCGGCCAAGGCGTTTTGCTTCGCAAAACCTTTTTGGATATTTGGGGAAAGATGAAGGGTAGATGCTTTGGCTCGTCTGGCAATGCTTTTGGCAGAGGTGTCTGCATGAAGAGGCGGGCGCTGTGTTTCCGTTCCGGAGGAGGGTTTGATGGTGGCCTGGCTTGATATTGTTGGCATTGGCGAGGACGGGGTTGCCGGGCTTGCGGCGCCTGCGCGTGATGCTCTGGCGAAGGCCGAGGTGATTTTGGGCGGCGACCGGCACCATGATCTGGCGGCGGGCGGTGAAGCCGAGCGGATATCCTGGCCCTCGCCGTTTGATGCCCTGATCGAGACACTCGTTTCCATGCGCGGGCGGCGGGTGGTGGTGCTCGTGACGGGCGATCCCTTGTGGTATTCGGTGGGCGCGCGGATCCTGAAGGGGATTGATGCCTCGGAGATCACGTTTCACCCGCAGGTCTCGGCGTTTCAACTGGCGGCGTGCCGGATGGGCTGGAGCCTCGCGGATTGTGCGACCCTGACGGTGCATGGGCGGCCTGTGGAGCAGGCTGTGCCGTTCTTTGCACCCGGTGCGCGACTTTTGATCCTGACGCAGGGGCGGCAGACGCCGGGGGAGATGGCGCGGCTTTTGCGGGATGCAGGGTATGGAACCAGTGCGATGACGGTGTTGGCGGCGATTGGCGGGCCGCGGGAAGCGCGGTTCGACGGGAGTGCCGAGTGCTGGGATGCGGAGGTGCCGGATTTTCATCTTCTGGCGGTGTCGTGCGAAGCATCAGAGGCGCGGCCTTTGATGCCGGGTGTCGGGCTGCCGGATGACGCTTTTGAGCACGACGGCAAGATGACGAAATCGGAAGTGCGCGCGGTGACATTGGCCGCACTTTGCCCGGTACGGGGGCAGCTTTTGTGGGATGTGGGGCTTGGCTGTGGTTCCGTTGCGATTGAGTGGATGCGGGCGGCGCGGGACATGGCGGCTGTGGGGTTGGAGCCGAAGGCGGAGCGCCGCGCGATGGCGGCACGGAACGCAATGAGGCTGGGCGCCCCCCGGCTGGAGATCTTGGACGGGAGCGCGCCTGACGGTTTGACGGGGCTTGCCGCACCTGATGCTGTGTTTATCGGTGGTGGGCTTTCGGAGGTTGTGGCGGATATCGCCATGGCCCGGTTGAAGCCGCATGGGCGACTGGTGGCCAATGCAGTGACGCTGGAGAGCGAGGCGCTGCTTTTGGAGATACAGAAGCGGCACGGGGGTGCGCTGCGTCGGCTTGCCGTGAGCCGGGCCGAGCCTGTGGGTCCCTATCGCGGCTGGCGCTCGGCGATGCCGGTGACACAATGGGTTTGGCGGAAATGAGTGGGGTTTTGTACGGTGTGGGGCTTGGGCCGGGTGATCCGGAATTGATGACACTGAAGGCGGATCGGCTGATCCGGAGCGCTTCGGTGGTGGCCTATCCGGCGCCTGACACGGGTGAGAGTTTTGCGCGGCGGATTGCGGCAGATGCGATACCTGCGGATGCTGTGGAAGTCCCTATCGTGATCCCCATGCGGGTTCAGCGTTTTCCTGCGCAGGCGGTTTATGATGCGGCGGCGGCGGAGATCAGTGCGCACCTGGCTGCGGGGCGCGATGTTGTGGCGCTGTGTGAAGGCGACCCTTTTTTCTATGGGTCTTTCATGTATCTGCATGAGCGTTTGGCCGGAGCATTCCCGGTGGTGATCGTGCCGGGTGTGACATCCATGACCGCTGTTGCCGGGGTGGCTGCGCGGCCTCTTTGTGCGCGCAACGAGGTGCTGAGCGTGATCCCGGCGCCGCTTCCGGAGGCCGAGATTGCAGCACGGCTTGGTGCTGAGGGGGCGGCGGTGATCATGAAGGTGGGGCGGCATCTGGGCAAGGTGCGCCGCGTGATCGATGCTGCGGGGCTGATGGCGCGGGCTGTTTATGTAAGCCATGCGAGCCTGCCCGAGGAACGCCATGTGCCGCTGGCGGACGCGCCGGAAGACGCGCCCTATTTTTCGATGATCCTGATACCGGGGGAGGACCCATATGTCGTGTCCTGAGACTGTATTTCTGAGCCTGACACCGGGCGGTGAAGATATTGCGCGGTGTCTGGCGGACGCTTTGGGCGGGCAGGTGCATGGATGGCGGCCTTCGGGTGCTGTGGATGCGGAAGTAACGGAAGTGGCTGCCCATCTGCGTGCGCTTTTTGCGGCAGGGCATCCGCTGGTTGTGGTGGCCTCTGCCGGGATCGTGGTGCGGGCTCTTGCCCCGATGCTCGGGGACAAGTGGGCGGAGCCTGCGGTGGTGGCCGTGGCCGAGGATGGATCGAGCGCTGTGCCTTTGCTTGGCGGGCATCACGGAGCGAATGATCTGGCCTTGCGTGTTGCGGATGCGCTGGGCGGGGCCGCGGCTTTGACGACGGCGGGGGATGTCTCCCTCGGTGTTGCGCTGGATGCGCCGCCGGACGGGTGGCGGCTGGAGAACCCGTTGGATGCGAAGGCCGCTTCTGCCGCTTTGCTGGCGGGTGCCGAGGGTGTGATTTCAGGCGATGCGGAGTTTCTGGCACCCCTCGCGGGGCGTGTGACGCGCGGGAGTGCTGCGGATGGGCCTGTGGTGCTGAGTGTTGCCGGGGTTGCGCCACTGGTTTACCGCCAACAACGGTTTGTGCTCGGCGTTGGTTGTGCGCGGGGCTGCGCGCCGCAGGAGATGATCGGCCTCGCGGGCAAGATGCTGGCGGAGGCGGGGCGTTCCGGCTTTGAGGTTCTGGCAGTGGCTTCAATCGACTTGAAAGCCGATGAGGCGGCGGTGCAGTCCTTGGCGTCGCATCTGGGCGTGCCCGCCTGGTTCTATCCGGCTGAAATACTGGAAGCGGAGATGGGCAGGCTTGCCAACCCCTCGGAGGTGGTTTTTGCGGAGGTGGGCTGCCACGGTGTTTCTGAAGGAGCGGCTCTGGCTGCTGCGGGTACTGGCGGGCGGCTGGATGCGGAGAAGATGAAAAGCGCCGAGGCGACTGTGGCACTGGCCGAGATCGGTGATGTGCGCCCGGGTACCTTGCGCGGGCATCTGAGCGTCGTGGGCATCGGGCCGGGGCATTCGGAGTGGCGGACCCCGGAAGCCTCGCGGCTGATCGCGGAAGCGGATGAACTGGTGGGCTATGGGCTTTACATTGATCTTCTTGGGCCGCTGGCTGCCGGGAAGACGCGACAGGATTTCCCTCTGGGTGGGGAGGAGGATCGCTGCCGCTACGCTTTGGAGCGGGCGGGTGAGGGACGTCGTGTGGCGCTGATCTGCTCTGGCGATGCAGGAATTTATGCGATGGGTGCCCTTGTGATGGAGTTGCTGGACCGTGGGCCAGAGGCGGGTGGGGTGTCCGCGGCTGCGAAGCGGGTTGAGGTGGTGAATGCGCCGGGCGTCTCGGCGCTTCAGGCGGCTTCGGCGCGGATCGGTGCGCTTCTCGGCCATGACTTCTGCACGATCTCGCTTTCGGATCTGCTGACGCCACGCGCAGATATCATCCGGCGGTTGCATGCGGCGGCGGCGGGCGATTTTGTGATCGCGTTCTACAATCCCGTCTCCAAAAGGCGGCGGAAGCTGCTCGCCGAGGCGCGAGATATCCTGCTGGCCGAGCGGCCAGCGGAGACGCCTGTGCTGCTGGCTTCCAACCTCGGGCGGCCTGAGGAGGTACTGGTGCAGCGGACGCTGGGCAAGCTGGAGGTGGATGAGGTGGATATGTTGACGGTGGTGTTGGTGGGCTCCAGCCAGAGCCGCGCCTTCCCGTGCGGGGATCGCGCAGCGGGGGCGGATGGCTGGCGGATGTACACGCCGCGTGGATACGCGAAGAAGATGGATAAGGGAGAGGTTGCATGACGCATCGGGGCAGCTGCCTTTGCGGGGCGGTGAATTTTGAGACCTACGGCCCCTTGCGGCCGGTGGTGGCCTGCCATTGCGTGCAGTGCCGCAAGACCTCCGGCCATTATGTGGCGGCAACATCCGTTGCGCGGGATGCGCTGGTGATCAAGGGGCCGGTGCGTTGGTACGCTTCCAGCGGGGACGCGCGGCGCGGTTTCTGCCCCGATTGCGGCTCTTCGTTGTTCTGGGACGGGCCGGGCGGGCGGATCTCCATCCATGCGGGTACGTTTGACGGGGAGACGGGGCTGACGCTGGCGGGGCATATCTTTACGGATGCCAAGGGCGATTATTACGGGCTGGAGGACGGTTTGCCCTCCGCTGGCCAGGATGATCCGGAACTGACGACGCAGGGATGAGCATGAAGGTTTATTTCATTGGTGCGGGGCCAGGTGACCCGGATCTGATCACGGTGAAGGGGCAACGCCTGATTTCCGAGTGCCCGGTTTGCCTTTATGCGGGCTCTCTGGTGCCTGAGGCTGTGGTGGCGGGTGTGCCCGAGGGGGCGCTGGTGCGCGATACCGCCCCGATGACGCTGGATGAGATCATGGAGGATATCGCGGCGGCAGCGGCGCGGGGCGAGGATGTGGCGCGTGTGCATTCGGGGGACCCTTCGCTTTATGGTGCGATTGCCGAGCAGATAAGGCGGTTGAAGGCTTTGGGGATTGCCTATGAGATTATTCCCGGGGTCTCTGCCTATGCGGCAGCGGCGGCTGCATTGGGGCGGGAGCTTACGGTGCCGGAGGTGAGCCAGACGGTGATCTTGACGCGGACGGCGATGAAATCCTCCGCGATGCCGGAGGGAGAGGATCTGGCGACTTTGGGCGCGACCCGGGCGACGCTGGCCATACATCTTTCCGTGCGGAACCTGCTGGAGATCGAGCGGGAGCTGGTGCCCTTCTACGGTGCGGATTGCCCTGTGGTGGTGGCCTACCGCGTGGGGTGGCCGGATGAGATGTTTATCGAAGGCACGCTTTCCGACATTCGCGCCAAGGTGCGTGCGGAGAAGATCACGCGGACGGCGCTGATCTTTGTGGGTCGTGCTTTGGGGGAGGTCGATTTTCGGGATTCGGCCCTGTATGACGGTGCCTATCCGCATGTGTTGCGCCCGAAACGGGTGGGGTAGCCCCGCATCGGCACGCTTCATCTGGCGGGCTCCCACCCGCCCACCCCCGCCCTCCAGCCTCGGCGTGCCGATGCGGGGAGGGAAATGCCTCCGGCGGGGATATTTTGGGAAAGATGAAGGGCTGTAGGCGTTTACCGGGGTGCGATGATATGCGCGAAGGACCCCGAGACATTGCCGAGGGCGAGGCCCATTTTACCGAGATCGTTTCCGTCTGCGTCCTCTGCCGTGAAGAGGGGGGGTGCGGCGCCTTCTTCGAGGATTGTTGCGTAGTGGAATTCGTGGCCATTGAGCGGGCTGCTGAAGGGGCCGCCTTGCGGGGTGAGATTGCGGTAGCCAAGGGAGAGGCGGCGGATGGCGAAGGATGTGTGGAGGGGGAGAAGGCCGAGCATCCGATGGGCGGTGCCTGCGGCGTCCGTGAGTGCATCACCGAGCACCATGTAGCCACCGCACTCGCCATAGATCCGGGCGGATGTGTTTTGCAGGGCGTGGCGGAAGATATGGGCGGCGGCGAGGGGTCCTGCGTGAAGTTCCGGGTAGCCGCCGGGGAGAAAGATGGCGTCGGCTGACGGGTCCGGTTCTGCGTTTGCCAGCGGTGAGAAGGGGTGGAGGCTGGCACCTTGGGCCTGCCAGTCTGCGAGGAGGTGGGGGTAGGCAAAAGCGAAGGCTGCATCCTCTGCGACCGCGATACGTTGGCCGAGGGGCGGCATGCGTTTCAGAGGGCCGGGCTGCGGGAGCGGTGCGGCGGCTTTTGCGATGGCTTCGAGATCGCAGGTTTTGCTGATCTCGGTGGATGCGGCCTCAAGAAAGGTTTCGAGCGTCGGATGCTCTATTGCCTGGACGAGGCCGAGGTGGCGATCGGGAAGTTTCAGCCCCACTGTGTGTGGAAGCGTGCCGAGGTGGGGGATGTCTGCCGCTTTGAGCCCGGCTGTCGCCATGCGTGCATGGCGGGGGCTCCGTGTGTTGTTGAGGATGACGCCCGCAATGGGAATTTCCGGGCGGAGGGCACGGAGACCTGCGGCGGAAAGCGCTGCGGACTGGGCGCTGTGGCTGGCATCCTGCACCATGAGGATGGGCGCGCCCAGGGTTTCGGCGAGATCAGCGGCGGAACCCTTGCCGCTTTGGCCCGCACCATCGAGTGCGCCCATTGCGCCTTCGATTATCAGGAGATCGGTGTTGGTGATTGCGCGGGCGCGGAGGCTTGCCGTGTCCATAGCCCAAGCGTCGAGATTGAGGGCTGGGCGGCCTGTGGCGGCGGTGTGGAAGGCGGGATCGATGTAATCCGGGCCGGATTTGGCACCCGCGACGTTGTGGCCCGCGTTTCGCAGGGCGCGGAGGAGGGCGAGGGTTATGGTAGTTTTACCTGCGCCGGAATGGGGGGCGGCGATGACGAGGGCGCGGGTCATGGCGTGCATGGGTTTGTCTGGCAGGGCCCCGAGCACCATTCGGTCGCGTTCCGCGCCCCAACGTCACCGGCCCACCCGCCAGCCTGCACCGTGTTCTGAATGGAGAGGCGGTTCACGCGCTTTCGGCGGTATCGTTGAGGCCAAGCGGATCAAGGCTGCGGGGGGGCTCGCCTTGCAATTGGGCGGCCCAATCGAGCGTTTGGCGGAGAAGGACCGTGCGGCCGATGCAGATGACGGCGGGAGGCTCTATGCCATTTGCGGCGATAGCGGTGGCGGCGCTGCCGAGTGTGGTTTCCAGCACGGACATATCGGGCAGTGTCGCGTTGCTCACGACGGCTACCGGCTCCGAAGGATCGCGGCCCGCTGCGATCAGTTTGGCGGTGATCTGGGCGAGATGCTTGATTGCCATATACATCACGATCACGGGGCTGGACTGGGCCAGCGCCTCCCAATTGATGGCGGAGGGCGCGAGGCCGCTCTGATCATGGCCCGTGAGGAAGGTGACGGCCTGGTTTACATCGCGGTGCGTGGCCGGGATACCTGCATAGGCCAGCCCGCCGATGCCTGCGGTGATACCCGGGGTGACGCGGATGGGTACGCCCGCCTGCACAAGGGTTTGCGCCTCCTCGCCACCACGCCCGAAGACGAACGGGTCGCCGCCCTTGAGGCGGAGGACACGGTGGCCCGATTGGGCCAGTTCAATCAGGCGGAGCGATATGGAGCGTTGCTTGGGGCTGGGTTTGCCGCCGCGCTTGCCCGCATATTCCACCCTTGCACCGGGTTTTCGCCATTCGAGAATGCGTTCATCGACAAGCGCATCATAGACAATGGCATCCGCCTGACGAAGCGCGTTGAGACCGTGGAGCGTGAGAAGGCCGGGATCCCCGGGACCTGCGCCAAGAAGCCAGACCATACCTTCCGGGAAGGCGGGCCAGGTGCCCGTGGGCAGATCGGGGAATGGGTGTGTTTCGCTCATGGGATGAGTTTATGCGCACGCTGCGCGATTGGCGAGGGTGGAAACGACATTTTGTATGGCGTGGAAGGCATTTGGCATGCTTTCCGCCGGGGCTGGTGAAGCACAGCCTGCCCTTTTATGGTACCGTTTATGGCACGCAAACCCGAGGGCGATCTGCGGACAGGATTTACGACCGGAGCATGTGCTACGGCGGCGGCAAAGGCTGCGGCTTTGGCACTTGTTTCGGGGCGCTGGATCTCGCCCGTGGAAATCACTTTGCCGCGCGGAGAGACGCCGAAATTCGAGTTGGTGGAAACGGCCTTGGGGGATGGCTGGGCGCGGGCTGCTGTGCAGAAGGATGCGGGGGACGACCCGGATGTGACGCATGGGGCGATGGTTGTGGTGACGGTGCGGCGCGCTGAGGGCGTCGTTTTCAAGGCAGGGCCTGGGGTGGGCATGGTAACAAAGGCGGGATTGCCCGTCCCGCCGGGGGAACCTGCCATAAACCCCGTGCCGCGCCAGATGATTGCGGATGCTTTGGCGGAGTTCGGTGCGGGTTTCGAGGTGGAGATTTCCATTCCGGGCGGCGCGGCGCTGGCGGCCAAGACCTGGAACCCGCGTTTGGGCATCGAGGGTGGGCTTTCGATTTTGGGGACGACCGGGATCGTGCGACCCTATTCCTGTGCGGCCTGGATTGCCTCGATCCATCGTGGGATCGATGTGGCGCGGGCGGATGGGCTGGCCCATGTGGCTGGTTCCACGGGGGCAACATCCGAGCGTGTGGCGCAGGCGCGGTTTGGCCTGCCGGATCATGCGATGCTGGATATGGGCGATTTTGCGGGGGGGATGCTGAAATATCTCAAGCGTCATCCGGTGGAACGGGTAACGATTGCGGGGGGCTTCGGGAAGTTGACCAAGCTCGCGCAGGGTGCGCTGGATTTGCATTCCGGCCGCTCTCAGGTTGATTTCGGCGTATTGGCCGGGATGGCCGAGGGGCTTGCAGATTGTGAGGCTGTCGCGCAGGCGAACACGGCCAAGGAAGCTTTGGAAATTGCAGGGCCGGAGCTTGCCGCACGCGTGGCGGAACAGGCACGTGCCACGGCGCTGAAGGCGTTGGGGGATGGCGAGCTTGATGTGCTGGTCGTGGATCGGGCGGGGCAGGCGGTGGCTTTTGCGGATGCGGCGGGAGCGCGGGTTTTGTGAGGCGTGTTCTTTTGCTGGCAGGTACATCCGAGGCGCGCCAGATCGCTCAGGCATTGGCTGGCGATCCTGAATTTAGCGTGACAGCTTCGCTGGCCGGAGCCACGCGCGCGCCTGCGGATCTTGGAGTGGGTACACGGGTTGGTGGCTTTGGTGGGGTGGAGGGGCTTCGGGCGTATCTGCGAGAGGAAGCTGTGGACGCCGTGCTGGACGCCACGCACCCCTTTGCGGCGCAGATGAGTGCGCATGCTGATGAGGCGGGGCGGCTTTGCGGCGTTCCAGTGCTGCATCTGAGGCGGCCGGAGTGGCGTGCGGAAGATGGGGATGATTGGAAGGTGTATCCTGATCTGGCATCTGCAGCAGTCTCTCTGCCTGCTGGGGCGCATGCGTTTCTTGGTACGGGGCGCGGCTCGACGCCGGCGTTCTTGCCGAGAACGGATACGCACTTGACGCTGCGTGTGATTGATCCGCCGGAAGATGAGGCTCTTGCGCCGCATATCCGGCTTCTTGTCGGGCGACCGCCTTTCTCGGTGGAGGAGGAAGTGCTGACATTTCAGAGGCTTGGAGCTAAATATCTGGTGGTGAAGAACGCAGGTGGTGTGGGTGGATTTGCCAAGCTGGTGGCGGCACGAAGGCTTGGATTGCCGGTTTTGATGGTTGCCCAGCCTGACCTGCCGGAAGCTGTAGAGGTGGTGGAGACGGTGGAAGACGCTCTTGGCTGGCTGCGTGCCTTACCGGATACCAGTTAGGCGTTGCGATCGCCTCTTGCCGTGAAATGACTCTCAAACGGCGCAACTCAACTTGACACTCTGCGCTGCCGCCTGTCATGTCAGGGTTACGAGGTTCCCAATGGTGGCAACAGACGTTTGCTGCCGAGGGATCAAAAGGGAATTCGGCTGGTGTTGACCCAATCAGGGGATGCCAGGACGAAGCCGCCCCCGCGACTGTAAGCGGTGAGCGTGCGTTCAGAGAGCCCACTGGCAGGCCTTGCCGGGAAGGGGGAGCGCATGTGACGACCCGCGAGCCAGGAGACCTGCCTTGTGTGGCCCCCAAATGTGGGCCGAGAGACGTGAAACGGGCGGGGTGCTCCGTGTTGCGACGCTTCCAGCAGCGGCCATTCCGGCCAATGCCAGCGCCGGGCCGTGCGCCCCTCTCCCCATCTATGGAGAGGGACAAGATGAAGACTTCTACACTCCGGACAGCCGGGCTTTCCGCTGTTGCAGCGCTGGTGGCGACACCTGTTCTGGCGCACCACCCGTTGGGCGGTATGCCTATGGAGACCTTTGCGCATGGCGTGCTTTCGGGCGTTGGCCATCCTGTTCTGGGTTTCGATCATCTGTTCTTTGTGGCGCTTGTGGGTATTGCGGCGATCTTTACCGGCCTGCCGCGCCGCGCACCGCTTGCCTATATTGGCGCGATGCTTGTGGGCACGCTGATGATGAGTTTTGGCGTTGGCCTGCCGGTGAAGGAAGTTGTGATTGCGCTCTCTCTTCTCACTGTCGGCGGCATCCTTCTTTCCGGGCGCAAGGTCGCGCCGGGCATGATGATGGCGCTGTTCGCGGGTTTCGGCCTCTTTCACGGCTCCGCCTTCGGCGATGCGATTGCGGCGCAGGAAGCTGCGATGGGGATGCAGGTGCTTCTTGGCTATCTGATCGGGCTCGGCGCCGTGCAATACGCGGTGGCGCTTGCTTCGGGCTGGGCAATGGTTGCGATCTGGAAGGCTGCGGACACAAGCGAGATGGCACCGCGGCTTACCGGTGCCGTTGTGGCCGGTATGGGGCTTTTTCTTACACTGGAAGCCGCTGAGGGCGCTGTTTTCGGCCTGCTCGGCATCGCTGTCTGAACCGGGCCCAATCCAGGGCGGCTGCGCGGAGTGGCCGCCTTTTCATTTTGAGAAGAGAGAGATCATGGCCGCTAAAATTCCTGCGACTGTTGTTACCGGGTTTCTGGGTGCTGGCAAAACCACGCTGATCCGCCATATGCTGCAGAATGCTGATGGCAAGCGGATTGCGTTGATTATCAATGAGTTCGGCGATCTGGGCGTGGATGGCGAGATCCTGAAGGGCTGCGGGATCGAGACCTGTACCGAAGACGATGTGGTGGAGCTTTCCAATGGCTGCATCTGCTGTACGGTGGCCGAGGATTTTGTGCCGACGATGAAGATGCTGATCGAGCGTGAGGATGCGCCCGATCACATCGTGATTGAAACCTCGGGCCTTGCACTTCCGCAGCCTCTGGTGCGGGCCTTCAACTGGCCCGAGATCCGCACACGGGTGACGGTGGACGGCGTTGTGACGGTGGTGGATGGTCCGGCAGTGGAGGCGGGGCAGTTTGCAGCCGATACGGATGCGGTTGATGCCTTGCGGACGGCGGATGACAATCTCGACCATGAGACACCGCTATCGGAACTGTTTGAAGACCAGATGGCCTGTGCGGACATGGTTGTGGTGAACAAGGCGGATCTGCTGGGCGAGGCGGGCGCAGAGGCTTTGGCCGCGCGCCTGAGGGGCGCGGCGCGGGCCGGTGTTCAGGTGCTCAAGACATCCCACGGCGCGGTGGATCCGCGCGTTTTGCTGGGCCTCGGGATCGGTGCCGAGGATGATCTCGATGCGCGACACGAGGTGCATCATCACCACCATCACGATGATGGCGATGACCACCATGATGATCATGATCATGACCATGAGCACGAACACGGGCATGATGCGTTCGAAAGTTTTGTTGTCGATCTGCCTGAGGTTGGCGATCCGATGATCTTTGTTGAAGGCGTCAAAGCTGTGATCGGGGCGCACTGCCTTCTGCGCGTAAAAGGCTTCGCGGCCGTGCCGGGCAAGCCCATGCGAATGGTGCTTCAGGCTGTCGGCCCGCGGGTTGATACACATTTCGACAGGCCCTTTGCCGCAAGCGAACCACGAGTATCGCGCCTTGTTGTGATCGGCCAGGAAGGGCTGGATCAGACGGCTATTTCGGATGCGTTGCGCAGGCTTGTGGCGCAACCAGAGAGCCTTTCAGCCTGAGGCCGGATTTGGCCGGGAAGGTGTGACTTAGCGATGCATTTGCTGGCCGCGACACCGGGGGCGATATCAGATGGCTCCGAGCCTGTGGACCCGGGGCAAAGCCCGGCTGATGTGGTGTTTGTATCGGCTGCTGATACGGAACTCGCGGGGCTTTCGGCGGCGCGGGAGGCTTTGGGCAATGCTGCGCCAAGCCTGCGCCTGGCGCAGTTGGGCTGGCTGGCGCATCCCTTTTCGGTGGATCTTTATCTTGACACGACCGCCTCCAAATCCCGGCTGGTAATTGTGCGGATACTTGGCGGTTCGGCTTACTGGACCTATGGGCTGGAGCAGTTTGCCATCCGGCTTGCGGCGGCGGATGTGCCGTTTGTGGCGCTCCCGGGGGATGACAAACCGGATGAGGAATTGTTCGGGTATTCAACAGTTTCGCGGGAAGATTGGGAGGCGCTTTGGGCCTATTCGGTGGAAGGCGGGCCGGAAAACGCCGCGAACCTTTTGCGATATGCGCACGCGATGCTGGAGGGCGGAGAGAAGCCAGCCGCGCCGCAGCCCTTGCTGCGGGCAGGATATTATTGGCCGGGGGCTGAACGGGCAGATCTGGCGACGCTTATGGACGTGTGGCTGCCGGATGCGTCTGTCGCGGCTTTCGTGTTCTATCGCGCCTTGGTGCAGGGCGCAGGGCTGCACCCGGTGAACCGAATGGTCAAGGCGCTGCTGGCGCAAGGGCTGAACCCATTGCCGGTGTTCGTGGCTTCGCTGAAAGATCCGGTAAGTGCGGCGACGCTGGAGCGCATTTTTGAGGAGACTGCTCCGGATATCGTGCTCAATGCCACAAGCTTCGCGGTGTCTTCGCCCGATCCTTCGGCCTGGAATGGAGCAAGGCCCGCGACGCCATTGGACGCGCCGGGTGTGCCGGTTCTGCAGGTGGTTCTGTCCGGAGGCACCGAGGAGGATTGGGCCGATTCCGCGCGCGGGCTTTCGGCGCGTGATATCGCCATGAATGTTGCCTTGCCGGAAGTGGATGGGCGTGTGCTGACGCGGGCGATCAGCTTCAAGGGCGAGGCGTATTTTGATGCGGCAACGGAGTGCCCGATCGCGACGTATCGCGCGCAGGGAGACAGGATTGCCTTTGTCGCGGAGCTTGCCGCGGGGTGGGCCGGGCTTGCGCGGAAGCGGGCGGCGGAGCGCAAGGTTGCGTTGGTGTTGGCGAACTATCCCAACAAGGACGGACGGCTGGCAAACGGTGTTGGGCTGGATACGCCCGCTGCAACCGTTGGGGTACTGAAAGCTCTCGATGCTGCCGGGTATCTGGTGGAGGGCGCGCCGGATGGGAGCGCTGATCTAATGTCGGGCATTCTGGCAGGGCCAACCAACTGGCTGCCGGACAGGACGAAGCGCACGGGCGGCGTTCGTCTTTCTCTCGTTGCGTATTCAGAGAGCTATGGAGCACTGCCCTTTGAGGTGCGACAGGCCGTGGAAGCACGGTGGGGCGCGCCGGAGGCGGACCCGTTTGTTGGGGCTGATGGCTTCGCGCTTTCATTTCTGGAGTTCGGCAATGTGGTGGTGGGGCTGCAACCCGCGCGTGGCTACAATATCGACCCGGAGGAAACGTATCATTCCCCCGATCTTGTGCCGCCCCACAACTATTTTGCCTTCTACTTCTGGCTGCGGGAGCGGTTTGGCGCGGATGCAGTGGTGCATATGGGCAAGCACGGCAATCTGGAATGGTTGCCGGGCAAGGCATTGGCGCTTTCCGAGGCCTGCTTTCCGGAGGGCGTGCTGGGGCCGATGCCGCACCTTTACCCCTTCATTGTGAACGACCCGGGCGAGGGTACGCAGGCCAAGCGGAGGGCGCAGGCGGTGATTGTGGACCATCTGACACCGCCGATGACGCGGGCGGAGACGTATGGGCCGCTGCGGGATCTCGAAGTGCTGGTGGATGAGTATTATCAGGCGGCGGGTTTGGATCCGCGCCGAATCTCGCTGTTGCGTGAGGATATTCTGGCGCTGATGGCCGCATCCGGGCTGGACGTGGATGCAGGGATCAGGGAGGGCGATGACGCAGACAGCAGGTTGCAGAAGCTGGATGCGTATCTTTGTGAGTTGAAGGAGGCGCAGATCCGCGATGGTTTGCATATCTTCGGTGAAGCCCCGACGGGGCGGCTGGAGACGGACCTGCTTGTGGCTTTGGCCCGTGTGCCGCGTGCGCGGGGCGAGGGTGGGGATGCCTCGTTGATCCGCGCACTGGCAGCGGATTTCAAGATGGCGTTTGACCCGCTGGCCCCCGATATGGCGGCCAATTGGGACGGGCCGAGGCCTGACACGCTTGTTGTTTTGAGCAGTGATGCGTGGCGGAGCGTGGGGGATACGGTGGAGCGGCTTGAATTGATGGCCGTCTGCCTTTTGGAGGGAGCGGCTGCGCCTGGCCCGGCAAGTAGCGCTGTGCTGGCCGAGATCGAGGCGCGGCTTCGGCCCGCCATGCGCTCCAGCGGACCTTGTGAGATGTCGGGCCTCCTCAGCGGCCTTTCAGGACACTTCGTCGCCCCGGGCCCATCCGGCGCACCAACAAGGGGCCGGGCGGATGTGCTGCCGACAGGTCGGAATTTCTTCAGCGTCGACAGTCGTGCTTTGCCGACCCGGGCGGCGTGGAAACTTGGGTGGAAAAGTGCGAGCCTTCTGATAGAGCGGCATCTGCAGGAGCAGGGCGACTGGCCGCGCAGGCTGGCCCTGACGGCCTGGGGGACTTCCAACATGCGCACGGGCGGGGACGATATCGCGCAGGCCCTGGCGTTGATGGGCGTGCAGCCCAAATGGGATGAGATGAGCGGGCGGGTGACGGGATTTGAGATCCTGCCGCTCAGCGTACTCGGGCGACCGCGTGTGGATGTGACCTTGCGTGTTTCGGGCTTTTTCCGGGATGCGTTTCCTGCGCAGATGGATCTTGTGGCCAGTGCGGCTGCGGCGGTGATGGCGTTGGACGAGCCGGAGGCCGAGAACCCTGCGGCGGGCGCACACCGGACCGAGGGCGGGCCGGGGTATCGGGTGTTCGGCTCCAAGCCTGGTGCTTATGGCGCTGGGCTGCAGGCGATGATTGACGAGCGGCTTTGGGGCAAGAAAGCCGATCTGGCAGCGGCCTATCTGGATTGGGGCGGCTATGCCTATGGGGCCGGTGAGGAGGGGGTGGCGGCACGGGCCGAGTTCGTCACGCGGCTTTCCCGGACGGATATCATCGTGCAAAATCAGGATAACCGGGAGCATGACCTTCTGGACAGCGACGACTACTATCAGTTTGAGGGCGGTATGAGTGCGGCGGTAGAGACATTGCGCGGGCAGGCGCCGGTGACCTATCACAACGACCATTCGCGCCCCGAACGCCCGATGATCCGCACGCTGGATGAGGAGATGGGGCGGGTCGTGCGATCGCGCGTTGTGAACCCAAAATGGATCGATGGCGTGAAACGGCACGGGTACAAGGGCGCTTTCGAGATGGCCGCGACCGTGGACTACATGTTCGCCTTTGCCGCGACCACGGGGGCGGTGAAATCACATCATTTTGATCTGGTTTATGCGGCTTATCTGGAGGATGACGCGACGCGGGAGTTCATCGCGGACGCCAACGCACCCGCTTTGCGCGAGATCGCGGAGCGGTTGGGCGAGGCGATCACGCGGGGGCTTTGGGTGCCGAAATCGAATTCAGCACGTGCGCGGTTGGAGGTGTTGGCAGCATGAACAGGGTGAGCGGCTTTTTGGTGTTCTCGCTCGTGCTCTTGGCACAGGCCGCATTGGGAGACACGGTGTCTGCCTATGGAGAGTTGCGCTGTGAAGGCGGCCTCTCCGTCATCCGGTTCGCCTCCGCAGTAAATGATGATTTACCCAGTTTTCCCGACGTGCCAGTGGAACTTGGGCTGGAGTTGCCGAGCCAGGTTATTGATGGCAATTCCTGTGAACTTGCTGATTGGCAAGAGATCAAGGTGAAAGTCGGGGAGCGGGCGCGCCGGCCGTTTGGGGAGTGTGGGGGGGCGCTAGATGCCTTTGCTTCGCTTTGGATTGGCGGGCAGAAGGTGCTTTCCCGGATGTGGGTGGTTCGGTCCTGCTTTCCGGAAGCGTTCCATTATGATGTGATCGCTTATCAGGACGGTCGCCTTACGCTTTGCCGCACTGAAGCGAGTTTACCTGAGCGCGCAAGGCCCGAAAATGGGGTCGGGTGCAGAGACGCGACAGCGATGCTTGAGGCGGCGGAGCATGACTGGTTTGAGTACCCGCCGCATGGTGCGGCGGAAGCACCGCTCGGAGTGATCCAAGTGACCCAAACGGAGGACCATGCGTTCTGTCGGGGCTTCATTGACCCGGCGCCGGGGGGGCGAATGGCGTTGGAGGCGCGCCTTCCCGGCAATGGCCTGGAACGCTTTCACCGTCAGGGGGCGATGTCGCCGTCCGCGCGACGTGCGGAGGCCCGCAACGATGGGTGGCCTACGTCTGAAGCTTTTGTTGTTCCGATGGCCAGTTCGCGGAAAGGGAGATTTGAGGCACTGGATCCCGGCGCTGATAGCATCGAGCGGGAAAACGGGTTTTCGATGGCCTGGCTGGACTTCGATAATGACGCCATAAAGGAGCTTGTGGTCCGGCAAAGCGGTACTTCCGGCCGGTTCTATGGCCAGAAGTTTTACGTGGCTCGTGACTTTGCTGCCGAGAGGATTTTGCGCGCCGTGGCAGGTGTGCGGGCGGACAAAAGCGATGCTTCATGGCAAGAATTCTACGGCAGTCTGGGGCATGACAACGTTCTTACGTGGATCGATGCGCGGAACCCGCCTGCAACGGGCTACTCTGACCGCTATACATTTCAGGAGGTGCTGGAGACTGAGCTTGGCATGTTGGTGTTCGCAGCACCTTTTGGTGGCAGGGTGCGGCCAACAGGGCTGATCTATCGACCTTTGGCGAGTGGAGCTTCAGAGTTGGTTTGTGTTTTTCAGCGGATCGAGGAGAACTTCTGATGGCGCGGATGCGCGGCCATTGCCTTTGCGGTGCCTGCCGGTTTGCCTATACCGGGCCGGAGAATTGGCGGGGGCACTGCCACTGCGAGAGTTGCAGGCGGCAGACAGCCTCTGCTTTCACGACGTTCATGGGGGTGCCGCATGGCGCGTGGGTTTGGGAAGGCGAGACGCCGCGTGTCTATAGCTCCTCAACGGGTGTGAAGCGGTATTTCTGCGGCTCTTGCGATGCGCCGATGGCCTATGAGAGCATGCGCTTTCCGGACGAGATCCATTTCTATGCGGCCTTGCTGGACGCGCCTGAGAGTTTCGCGCCGCAAGCACATTTTCACTACAGCGAGCGGCTGGGCTGGATCCAACTTGCCGATGACCTGCCGAAGAAGGGGTAGACGATGACCGACGATACCGAACGCCACAACGCCAAGATGGCCAAGAAGAAGGCTGCACGTGACAAGATCATGGCGACCAAGACAGATGAGAAGGGGCTGATCATTGTCCATACCGGCAAGGGGAAGGGGAAGAGTTCCTCGGCCTTCGGAATGATTTTCCGGTGTATAGCACATGAGATGCCTTGCGCGGTTGTCCAGTACATCAAGGGCGGTATGGGAACCGGCGAGCGTGATCTGATCCTCGGCCGGTTTGGCGATCTTTGTGAATTTCACACGATGGGAGAGGGGTTTACATGGGAGACGCAGGATAAATCGCGCGATATCGAGATGGCGCAGGCAGCGTGGGAGAAATCCAAGGAACTGATCCGCGATCCTGGCAACCGGATGGTGCTGCTGGATGAGATCAATATTGCCCTCCGCTACGATTATCTGGATATCGCTGATGTTGTTGCGTTTCTGAAAGACGAAAAGCCGCCGATGACGCATGTGGTGCTGACAGGGCGCAACGCGAAGGAAGAGCTGATCGAGGCGGCGGATCTGGTGACGGAGATGGAGCTTGTGAAGCATCCCTTCCGGTCCGGCATCAAGGCGCAGGCTGGCGTGGAATTCTGAGTGATGCTGCGGCTGATTGCCTGGGATTTTGATGGTGTGCTGAACGCCAATATCCGCGACGGGCGGTTTATCTGGGCGGATACGTTTGAAGCGGATCTCGGGGTTTCGCTGGAGAGCTTCACCGGCTACGTCTTTGCATCTCACCGCTTTCGGGAAGTGCTTGTGGGCGCGCGGGATCTGGGCGACTTGCTGGAAGCGTGGGTTGCGGATGCAGGGCTTTCCCTGACTGCTGCGGAGGTGATGGAATACTGGTTTCGGAAGGACAGCCATCCCGATGCCCAACTGCTGGCGCTCTCTCAGCGTCTGGCGCAGCGGCAGGTGATTGCAACGAACAACGAGGCGCATCGGGCGGCCTATATCTGGGGCGAGATGGGGTATTCGGCGCGGATGGAGCAGATTTTTGCTGCGGGGCCGATGGGGGTGAAGAAGCCGGATACGGTCTTCTTTGAGGAAATCACCGAATGGGCGGGCTGCGCACCTTCCGAGGCTTTGCTTGTGGATGATCATCCGCCCAATGTTGAGGCTGCCAAAGGTTTGGGCTGGGAGACCTTCTATTTCAACGACGAGACGCGGGGCGGGCTGGAAGCAAGATTACGGGCATTGGGTGCGCTTTGAGCAGGCCGGTGAACGTTGTGCGATGGGCTTTGCAACCGGCGGGGTGGCCGCGCGGCCACACATGTCGGATCGTGATGGTGGCTGATCTGCATGCATGCTGGCCATGGATGTCGCGCCGGCGTATCGCGAAAATCGTGTATCAGGCGCAGGCGCTTGAGGGAGACATGATCGTGCTTCTGGGCGACTATCCCGCACATATCCCCCTGACGCGTGTGGTGCCACCAAAGGATGTGGCACGGGAGCTGGCGCGGCTGGTGGCACCGCTGGGTGTCTGGGCCGTTTTTGGCAACCATGATTGGTGGGATGATCGTTTGGCGCGAAATCGGGGTGCCGGGCCGATGCTGTGGCAGGATACGTTTGAAGCGGCAGGGATTGCCATGCTGAACAATCGGGGGCTGGTTCTAGAGAAGGGCGCTGCGCGGTTTGGCCTGGCAGGTATCGACAGCCAGCGCGGGCTACGGCGTGTGCGACATGTGGAGCGCGAAGGCGTCGACGATCTTGACGCGGCGCTTGGTGATGTGCCGGAGGATCTGCCGACGATCCTGTTGGCGCATGAGCCTGATATCTTTGCGGAGATGCGCGGGCCAGTGGTGCTTCAGCTTTCGGGCCACACACATGGCGGGCAGATCCGGCCCTTTGGCAAGGCACGGGTGGTGCCCTCCAAGTATGGCACGCGCTATGCTTACGGTGTGATCGAGGAAGGCGGGCGGCATCTTGTTGTATCCGGCGGGCTTGGGTGCACCACATTGCCGATCCGCCACCGCATGCCGCCCGAACTGACGGTGGTGGAGCTTTCATGAAGGCTTTGATGATCCAGGGTGCAGGCTCCAATGTTGGCAAATCTGTTCTGGTGGCAGGGCTTTGCCGCGCGGCGCTGCGGCGGGGCCTGTCCGTCGCACCCTTCAAGCCGCAGAACATGTCTAACAACGCGGCTGTTACGGTCGACGGTGGAGAGATCGGACGGGCGCAGGCGTTGCAGGCGGTGGCGTGCGGGCTGGAGGCGCATACCGATATGAACCCAGTATTGCTGAAGCCCGAAACGGAGACGGGTTCGCAGGTGGTGGTGCAGGGCAAGCGCATCGCTACCGTGAAAGCGCGGGATTATGCGGCCCTGAAGTCGGACCTGATGGCCCCTGTTCTCGAAAGCTTTGAGAGGCTTAAGGCGCGCGCTGAACTTGTGATCATAGAGGGGGCGGGAAGCCCTGCGGAGGTAAATCTGCGGGCGGGCGACATTGCCAATATGGGCTTTGCGCGGGCGAGCGGGACGCCTGTGGTGCTGATCGGCGATATTGATCGGGGCGGGGTGATCGCGCAGATGGTTGGCACACAGGCCGTGCTGGAGCCGGGCGACGCGGCGATGATCCGGGGCTTTGCAATCAACAAGTTTCGGGGCGATCCCAGATTGTTTGACGATGGATATGCGCTGATTGCTGAGCGCACCGGCTGGCAGGGTTTTGGCGTGATCCCGTGGTTTGGTGATGCGGCAAAGTTGCCAGCGGAGGATGCGCTGGATATCTCCGCCGCTTCGGGAGGCGGCGCCTATCATATCGTCTGCCCCATGCTTTCGCGGATTGCGAATTTCGATGATCTTGATCCTCTGAAGCTGGAGCCGGGCGTGCGGGTGACGATGGTGAGGCCGGGTGTGGCCCTGCCGGGGGACGCGGATCTCGTGATCTTGCCGGGAACCAAATCGACGCGTGGAGATCTGGCGTTCATGCGTGCGCAGGGTTGGGATATCGATCTCCAGGCGCATCTGCGGCGTGGCGGGCGGGTGCTCGGGATTTGTGGGGGCTATCAGATGCTTGGCCGTGTGATCCGCGATCCGGACGGGATTGAAGGCGCGCCGGGAGAGATGAGGGGGCTTGGGCTTCTTGATATCGAAACTGATATGGTGCCTGAGAAGCGGCTGGAACGTGTTGAGGCTGTGCATGAGGCAACGGGTTTGCGCGTTGCCGGATACGAGATCCATATCGGGCGGAGTGTTGGGCCCGATTGCGCGCGATCCTTTGCACGCGTTGGCGCGCGGGCGGAGGGTGCTGTTTCGCCCGACGGGCGTGTTGCGGGCACGTATCTGCACGGGCTGTTCAGTGCGGACGGGTTTCGTCAGGCGTATCTGGCGCGTCTTGGAGTGGCATCTTCCAGTGTTTCCTACAGTGCGGAGGTGGAGCGTGTGCTTGACGCTTTGGCGGAGCATCTGGAGGTGCATATGGATGTGGCGGCACTGTTGGAGCTGGCGGGGTGCAGGCTTTGAGGCGCCAATGCCTTCGGCGAGGATATTTATGGAAAGATGAAGGGGCTACGACGTTCCGTCTTTGACCTGAAGCGACTTGTTGCCGAAATTCAGAGACGCTCTCGGGCTCTTGGTGATTCAAGTTTAGGCGAAACGCTCTAGGCCGCCTTTGAAAGCGCTGCGCTGAGTCTTTGCCATTCCGCCTTTGTGCCTGGAAGCCCGAGGCGCAACCACGTTCGGGAATAGGGGAAGATGCGGGACCATATGTGGTGTTCAGCCAGATATGCCTGTGCTTTTTCTGCATCTTTTGTGGTGTAGAGGCGAAAAAGATGGGTGCCACCTGCGGGCTGCCAGTCTGCCGTTCTGGCGAGGCTGTCGAGCTGCTTGGCCTCGTTTTCGAGGCGGGCCGTGGTGGATGCCTGCCAGCCTTTGTTTGTGAGGGCCAATGCGCCGACGTGAAGGGCGGGGCCGCTGACGGACCATGGGCCTGCTGCCGCCCGAAGGGCTGCAGTATCGGCTTCCGCTCCTATCGCGAAGCCGAGGCGGAGACCGGCGAGGCCGTAGAATTTGCCGAAGGAGCGCAGGGCCAGAAGACCGGGCGCGCCGAGATGGGGCGCGATAGAAAGCTCTGGTGTGGGATCCGTGAAACTTTCATCGACGATCAGGAGGCGGACGTGTGACGCCAGTTCTAGGATCTCGCTCGGGAGCATTGCCCGGCCATCCGGATTGTTGGGATTGACGAGGATCGCCGCGTCATCGCCGATGAGAGCCGATGGCTCTGCAACTTCCTTGACGTGCCAGCCAGCGGAGGCGAAGCTTGCGGCGTGTTCGTTGTAGGTGGGGCTGAGAATGCGCACTGTGCCGGGCCTACGCAACCGCGGCATAAGCTGGATCGCCGCCTGAGCGCCCGCGAGCGGCAGGACGCTGGCTTTGGTGCGATAGGCTTCCTGTGCGACTTTGGTGAGGGTTGCCAGCGCGGGTGCATCCGGCAGATCCTGCCATGCACGCGCGGGGATTTCCGGAAGGCGGTAGGGTTGGCGATTTATGCCGGTTGAGAGGTCGATCCACTCTTCCAGTGCGCCGCCATATTGGCGGATGGCAGCAGCAAGGTTGCCACCGTGATCGCGGTTCACAGGAACACCTCCATCATAGCTAGTGCCAGTAGCGTCAGCGTGGCACCGATGAGGGCTTTTTGATAGAGGCCAAGCGCCCTTTGCGCAGTATCCAGCCCCGGATCTGGCGCGCCTGCGTTGAGCCAGGGTTGATCTTCCACCCCGCCCTCATAGGCGCGCGGGCCGGAGAGGCGGCAGCCGAGGCCTGCTGCCATAGCGGCCTCTGGCCAGCCTGCGTTGGGGGAGCGGTGGCCAGGCGCATCCTGGCGCATGATGTGAAAGGCGCGGCCGGGATCGCTGCTGGCGAGTGCTAGGATGGCCCCGGTAAGGCGGGCTGGCACCCAGTTGGCCACATCATCCAGTTGCGCCGCGAACCGCCCGAAATCTTCGTGCCTGTCGGTGCGATAGCCGATCATGCTATCGAGCGTATTGATGGCCTTGTAGGCAGCGATACCCGGCAAGCCAAAGAGCAGGCCCCAGAAGAGGGGGGCGATAACCCCGTCGGACGTGTTTTCCGCAAGGCTTTCGATGGCGGCGCGGGCGATGCCTTCCGGGCGCAGCTTTTGGGGATTGCGCCCGACGATCATGGAGACGGCCTCGCGTGCGCTATCGATGTCGCCTGCTGCCAGGGGGTCTGCCACAGCCTTGACATGCTCAAAGAGGCTGCGCCCTGCGATAAGAGGGGCGGCAAGAAGCCCGGTGAGCGCTGCGCCGAGAAAGCCACCGGGCAGAAGGAGTGAGACCGCGAGGGCCGGAAACGTGGCGGCGGCGATGACGAGGAGGCTGGCGCTGCGCCCTCTGGCACGCCGCTTTGATGTTGTATCCTGCGGGTTGTTCCATGCCGTATCCAGCAGGATGATCAGCGCCCCGAGCCATGTGACCGGGTGGCCGATGCGCTTGTAAAGCGCATTGGGCCAGCCGAAGGCGGCATCAAGTGCAAGGGCAATGAGCATGGCTGTGGCGGTCATGCTGCAATTCCTGAGGTAAAGCGCAGGATCCGGCGGAGGCCAAGGGAGTGCAGTTCTGCAGAGGCGCTTTCCGGCAGTGCCCCCGGAGCAAACAGCAATGCACGCGCGGAGCCGGTGTGGGCGATGGCGATGCCCGCTGCACCGAGTGTCTTTGCGAGATTGCAAAGCGGTGCCAGATCCGCACCGCCGCGCAGCGCCTGATTGCGGAGCGCGGAGGTTGTGGAGAGTGCACCGAGTGCGGTGCGATTTTCGCTGGTTGCAGCCTCTTTCCACGGCTCAAGCAGATCAGCGATATCGGCAAAATCCGTGTCCTTCGGATTGGTGAACTGGGGCGGGCCAAGAAAGCCGCCGATAACATCGAACATAGGAGGCGCAGGTAAGCGGGCGAGGCTTTCCGCGCTGCGCGAGGCCCAGAGATGTGTGGCAGGCGCTGTGAGCATCAGAGGGTCCGTTGCGCCCTCAAGCTGTGCTGTTAGGCGGGCGCGTTCGCGGGTGCTCATATCCGCGCCCAGTGCTTTCAAAGTGGCAAGAAGAGTGGCGGTAGATACGCCGCAACCGCCGCCGGGGATGACGGTGTTTGTGATGCGGAGCCTTCCGTGGAGATCCCGCTGACCTGCGGCCTCGAAGAGTGCCTGAAGTGTCTCTCTGGAAAGCTCCAGCCCGGGCGCATCGAGGCCAAAGCCGCCGCCGGGCTGCCATGAGGCTGTGACAGTGGCAGCGGGGCAGGGCAGTGTGATCAGGGCCACCGGGCCGTCCCTGCCGATGCGGCCTTGAAGGAACTCGCCAAAATGACCCGCGATGGTTGCCTCTTTTGATTGCCCTTCAGCCATCGGGGTATTGGAGCCAGTGCCCATAGGGCAGTGAGAGAGACCATGCATCCGGTTGGCCCATTGCGGCGGCGGCCACTTTCTGGATGCCTGCATGAGTGATCACGAGCGTCGGGCCGTTGCGAGCGAGCATGGTGAGGGCCGTAAGAACGCGGGCCTGCAATTGGCGCACGCTTTCGCCGCCATGAGGCCGGGCATCCATGAAATCTTCGGCCCAGAGATCAAGCTCTGTACGTGGAATTTCGACCCATGGCCTGCCTTCCCAGGAACCAAAATCCATTTCCCAGAGCGCATCCAACGCTGTGTACTCAACGTCAAACCGAGCCTTGGCGCGTTTTGCCAGAGTGAGGCACCGCTTCGCGGGGCTGGAGACAATGCTGGAGGGGGGCTCCGCAACCCTCTCAAGTGCTTCCTCTATATCCGCTTCAGCCTCGGCTCTGAGATCGAGATCCGTTCGTCCGTAGCAAATGCCCTTGGCGACATCCGGCTCCGTATGGCGCAGGAGGATCAGAGCCATGCGAGCACGCCGAGGATGAGGCCCAATTGAGAGATTTGCTGGAGTGCGCCGAGGCAATCGCCTGTATAGCCGCCAAGGCGGCGCTGATAGATAAGGCGCGTGCCGATATGCGCTGCAATCAGTCCAAGGGCCGCACCTGTCCAGAGATGGGAGGGCAAAAGAAGGCATGGGGCGAGGCCGGTGAGCGTGGCGAAGATAAGTGCCACGGGGCCAATGCCTTGCTGCATTCCATCCCCCGCACCTTCGGCCCTTTGGTAACGGCTGGTTGCCATTGCGATCACGGCCGAGAGGCGGCTGGCGGGTTGAGCCGCGAGGAGGGTGAGGGTGGTGATATCAGGGCCGATGGCAACGAGGCCGGATACTGTGAGCGCGAGTGTGAAGCCCAGCGCCAGTGCGCCATAACTGCCGATCCGGCTATCGCGCATGATCTCCAGTGCGCGCGCGCGTGTGGACCCGCTGCCGAGGCCATCCGCCATGTCGGCAAGCCCGTCTTCATGCAGGCCACCGGTGATCAGGCTCAGCCAGCCGATGGCCAGAAGTGCTGCCACAACCGGCCCGAAAACAGGTGTGCCAAAAAAGAGAACCGCAGCCCCTAAAGCCCCAAGAAAGAGGCCGACGAGAGGGTAGTAGCGCGGCGAGGCGGCCATTGCCTCCTCGGAATACGTCGCGGGAACGGGCAGGCGCGTGAGAAACTGGATGGCGAGCGTGAATGCCGCAACCTCGCGCGCCAGCATGGTTATACCTTGCCGCTGACGCCGGCATCCTCGAAGCTGGCCATACCGTTGAGCATCGCAACGGCGGCTTTCACAAGCGGCCATGCCAGCAAGGCGCCTGTGCCCTCCCCAAGCCGCATCCCGAGATCGAGCAGCGGATCGACTTTCAGGTGCTCCAGCAACTGGCGATGCCCCGGCTCGGCAGAGCGATGCGCGAAGACGAATGCGGGGCGCAGATCCGGTGAGAGGGTGAGGGCGATCAGTGCAGCCGTCGAGGCAATGAAACCATCGACCAGAACAAGCCGTCGCTCGGTTGCTGCACCTTGCATGGCACCTGCCATCATAGCGATCTCAAACCCGCCATACTCCACCAGCGCATCCATCGCGCCTAGCTCTCCCGTGCGCGCCGCGGCTTTTCTGAGAATAGCCGTTTTTCGCTTAACGCCCTCCGGATCCAGCCCCGTACCCGGGCCGACAAGTGCTGTGATCGGCTGGCCGGTGATCTTGTGGATGAGCAAGGTGGAGGTCGCCGTGTTACCGATGCCCATATCGCCGTAAGCCACTGCCGGAAAATCCCAGCTGGAGCCCATTTCGCGCCCCGTGGCCAGGGCTTCTTGCGCTGTCTCCAAAGTCATTGCCGGGCCAATGGCGCTGTTGGCGGTGCCCGGGCCAAGCCTCTTGATGATGAGGTTCGGATGTTCCACGGGCGTTTCCACCCCTGCGTCAACCACCTGCACGTAAACATCGAGCGCATTGGCGAAAACGTTTGCCGCGGCCCCGCCCCCCATGAAAGTCTTTACCATCTCACGGGTCACGGCCTTGGGAAAGGCTGATACACCGGTATCCGCAATCCCGTGATCGGCTGCAAAGATGGTAAGGCCGCACCGATCCATTACGGGGCGCGTAGCCCCCTGCAGAAGGCCGATCTGTTCGGCCAGTTCCTCGATCCGACCGAGCGAGCCGACTGGCTTTGTCTTCGTGTCGATGATGCGTTTCAGCTCTGCGCGAAACGCAGGATCCATGTTCATTATCGGGCCTCCCGTTGCAATCGTCTCTAAGACGTCTCCGAACGCTGCGCAAGCAGGACCGGCATAGGGCAAAGCGTCGTATCTCGCGGCTTGTGATGGAGCGCCTGCTGGTGTGTAAGGGTTGCAGGGCAAGGGGATCTTGAGGAGCGGGTAGCGTGAAAGAGCATCATCTGGTTTTGGGCGGCGCCAGATCGGGCAAAACGGCCTTTGCGCTGCGCTCTGCCGAGGCTACTGGGCCTACCCGGATCTATGTTGCAACGGGGCAGGCGCTTGATGCCGGAATGGCGGCGCGAATTGCGCAGCACAAGGCAGAACGAGGAGAGGGATGGAAGACGATCGAGGAACCGCTGGATCTTGCGGAAGCCGTGCGCCGCTTACCGAAAGCCGATGTTGTACTGATCGATTGCCTTACCCTCTGGCTTTCCAATCTGATGCACCACGAGAGGGACGCAGAGATGGAAACTGCGGCTCTCTTGAATGCGCTGGATGGTCTGGACCGGCCCGCCCTTATTGTCTCCAACGAGGTTGGTCTCTCCATTGTGCCGGAAAACGCGCTTGCCCGCCGGTTCCGCGATGCGCAGGGATTGCTCAATCAGCGCGTTGCGGCGGAAGTGGCGCGCGTTTCATTCATCGCCGCCGGTTTACCGATGGTGCTCAAGGCACCGGGCTGAGGCCGTTAATCCAGTTTGGGCGGTAGCGGTGCCAGGGGTGGCACACGCGCGACAAAATGGCCCTTCACGGCCTGTGGCCACTCGCGAAATGGCACAGCACCCGAGGCGCTGGCAGCGTGCCCCCTGGCATAGGCGACGATCCCTTCGGCCGCGTCCACTTCGGGCGTAAACCGGCCCAGCACGTATGTCAGCTTTCCGTCATCGGAAATGGCAATGTTGCACCCGTGTTCGCAGCCCATGAGGCATGCAGTACCACGCACCGTGATTTCTTCCGCGGCTTCGGCAGCAGAGGCAACCGCCGCCAGCAGACTCTCCCCACAGGGCGTGCCCTCCTTTGCCTCGCGCAGTTCAGGTTGCCAGCAGGTGGTACAAACAGTGATCGTGGTCATATCGTGCCTCATGATGATCTTTTGGGCTGCGGTTAAGCCGCATTTGCCAAAATGTCGAGGGCATGGCTTCGCCCCTATTTAACTGCGCTTATGGAAGGTCGCGTCTGTGAGCCCTCAGTACTGCGTCCTGTCTTGCAAGGCCTGCTTCAGCGCCTGATAGGCCCAGGTGTTGCGCCCGCCACGCGCCCGTATTTCCAGCAGTTGTTCCGTTGCCGCTTCCAGATCTCCCTGCTCGGCCAAAGCTTGCCCCATATAGGAGCGAGCAAGGAGAAAATCGGGATCAATCGAAAGGGCCTTGCGATAGAACGCCATCGCGATCTCAGGACGGCCCGCCTTTCGGTTCGCGAACCCCTTGTAGTTCAGAATGCGCGGATCATCCGGGTTGGCCGCTTCGGCCAGAACGTCCAGCGCTTTTTCATATTGTCCGGCATGTGCCAACTCTCGCGCGGCTTCGAAAAGCGCGTCGTCGTCAAGGTTGCTTTCTTTCGGAGCCACGCAATCGCTGATCTTCTCATCCCAGATGGTGCCATCGGCGCAGTGCGTCGTGGTCTGCGTCGGTTTCGGGGGCGCGGGATCGTCCAGGCCAACTGCAAAAACAGGAAGTGCCAGCGTGGCTGCGGCGGTTGCGATGAGGATAGGTTTCACGAAAGTCTCCCGGCGTCCTTGCGAAGAAGATAGCGGGCTCATCTCAAATGTCCCGCCCTTAGTTCGTGAGCCAGAGGGGGGCGTAAGGCGGTAGCAGGATCCAGCCTTCCAGCGGTGTGAGAGGGGTTTGGGAGAGCGTATCAAAGGGTGCGGTGATCCCTGCTTCGACAAGCATCTCCTGCGGGACGCGTTGCGGCGCTTCGGAAAAGTTGAACAGCGCTACAAGGGGCCTTCCGGGCGCTGCGCGGCGGAAGGCGAAAATGGCAGGGGCCGGGCCGGGCAGGATCTCGGTGGGGTGCTCTGCGTGAAGCTGAGGCGTGGCGGCGCGACGTGCAAGGATATGCGTGATACCGGTGAAGATCCTGCCCTCAATCGTGGCCGGATCCGTACGCTTGGTGGCCAGCGCCCAATCCATTACCGGGCGCTGCATCAGGCGCGTGTCGCCATCCTCATACTCACCACGTACGTTCAGCGTGCCAAGCTCGTCGCCCATGTATATCAGGGGCAACCCGCCGAAACTGGCGATCAGTGCATGGCCCATCAGGATCCGTGCCACTGCGTCGTCGGTTGCAACCGGATCTCCCGCTTCAAGCGCCTTTTCCAGTCCGGCGAGTGATGCGAGTGTGCCGTTGTTACGCTTGTCCTGCGTGGCAGGGTTGAACTGGAAGAGGCCACCTGTCGCAAAGCTGCCCGGAAAGACACCCTCATAAAAATCAGCCAAAAACTGGCGGTGGCTGAACGCGTTCCAGCCAACTGCATCCGCGTCCTCATCCGTGATCGCCCAGCCAATATCATCATGGCAACGGAGATACGTGGCCCATGTGGCGTTCTTGAAGTTACTCGGGAAATGCGTGCCCAGCACATGCGCCATCAGCCGGGTATCGCGTGCTGCGAGGGAAGACCAGAACTGCACCATCAGGTTATTGTGGTAGGCAAGGTTGGACACCTTGCCGCTCTGAATGCCCTTGCCGAGATAGGCCACAAGCTCCGTGGGCGGCACAATCGCCTCCGCTTTCAGTAGGCTGCCGGGTGCCGCGATGCGGCTGACGGCGCGGAGGGCCTGAAGGATATCGTGCACGGGTGGCAGGTTCTGGCAAAGCGTGCCCATCTCCTTCCACATGAAGGCCACAGCATCGAGCCGCAGCGTCTCTGCGCCCTTGTTGAGCAGGAACAGCATGATCTCGGCGATCTCAAGGAACACCTGGGGGTTCGTCCAGTTCAGATCCCATTGATGCGTGTTGAAAGTGGTCCAAACCCATTTTTTCAGGTCTTCATCAAAGGTGAAATTTCCCGGGGCCACATCGGGAAAAATCTCCAGCAGGGTTTCTTCGTACTGGCGGGGCAGGGTATCTTCAGCGAAAGTGTGATAATAGGCCTCCGTCACCGCATCACCCGCCCGCGCCGCTTTCGCCCATGCATGGCTCTCGGATGTATGGTTGAGCACCAGATCAATGCAGATGCCGATACCTTCGGCTCGCAATGCCGCTGCCACCGCCTCAAAATCCGCCATTGTGCCGAGGGCCGGGTTGATCTCCCGGTAATCTTCTACCGAATAGCCCCCGTCATTGGCACCTTCCCGGGGCTTCAGGCAGGGCATGAAATGGACGTAAGTGACGCCAAGCGCCTTGAGATAATCGATATGCTCCAGCACGCCGCGCAAATTGCCCGCGAAGCGGTCTATGTAGAACACGTAGCCCACCTGATCGGGCTGCTGGAACCAGCCCGGCTTCAGATCGCGCTCCAGATCTAGGCAGCGAAGGGCTGTAGGCCGAGCAGCCCAGCTATCCTCCAGCAGTGTTTTGAGCCCGTCACGGAACACCATATAGCCCGGATGCGCCCCGTAAAGCCGCTCCAAAGGCTCCCAGAGATCGGCTGCGCTGCGAGCAGAGCGCAGCGCGAAAAGCTCCGCGTCGCTGGTTGAGGCCGGACGGGTCAGCTTCATGGTAGAAGTGTTTTGACCGCGCGAAGTGCGGCACCGTAGCCCGCCACGCCGAAACCAGCGATCACGACATCGGCAGCGGGTGCGATGTAGGAGACATGCCGAAAGGCCTCGCGCTTGTGCGGATTGGAGATATGCAGCTCGATCACCTTTCCCTCATAGGCTTTCAACGCGTCATGCAAAGCCACGGAGGTATGCGTATAGGCCCCCGCATTGAGGATAATCGCATCCTGCGTCTCCCGCGCCTCCTGAACCCAATCCACCAGCAAGCCTTCGTGGTTGGATTGGCGGCAGGTGAGGGTAAGGCCCAATTGATCAGCGGTTTCGGCAGCTGCTGTCTCCACTTCGGCCAGCGTTGTCGCTCCGTAAATATGCGGCTCCCTCAGGCCGAGGAGGTTGAGGTTGGGGCCGTTCAGCAAAAGCACGTTCATGTCTTGCGCTCCGCGATCAGTGCGAGGGCTGCACCGTATCCGGCCATGCCAAGCCCATAAAGCTGCGCATCTGCGCCACCGCTGGCCTTGCCTTTGGCGGTTATGTTCTCCGGCTGCACTTCCACGGAAAAATCGCCCAGTGCCTCGATTCCGGAGGCCTGAGCGCCACCCGGCTCCGGCGTTACGATAAAGGCGTTGGCCGCGATCTCGCCAAGTGCCTCTGCAAAAGCTTCAGCTTCAGGCGCATGGGTAAGAGAGAGCGAGAGGCCAAGCGGCTCTGCGGTGCGCTCGCACATGGCAAAGGCTGCATCCGCGAAAGCGGCATCGCCATGCCCGATGATCACACGCACATCCATCAGTGCTCCTCCCTTCGCTGCTCCTGATCTTAGAGGCGGCGAGGCGGGGATTTGTCAAGGTGTGGGGGCGTGGCGTAAGGAGGGGCATCTGCTGGGAGTTCGTTTCATGCCACATCCATCAGCCGCCAAGGGCTATTCCCGTGCAAGTGGCACGTATGAACGGGGCCGCCCCGGCTACCCGGCGGTACTTGTGGGGTGGCTTCGGAATGATCTCGGGCTTCGCTCCGGGCAGGTGGTGCTTGATCTTGGGGCAGGCACGGGCAAGTTCACCGGGCACCTTACCGCAACCGGCGCTGATGTGATTGCCGTGGAGCCGGTGGCTGAGATGCTTGCAGAGCTGAGCCGACGCCACAGCACGGTGCGGGCGCTTGAAGGCCGCGCAGATTCCATTCCTCTTGAGGATGAAAGCGTGGATTGTGTTGTCTGCGCTCAGGCGTTTCACTGGTTTGCAAGCGATGCCACACTGGCCGAGATCCGCCGCGTGCTTCGCCCCGGAGGGCGGCTCTCGCTGATCTGGAACGTACGAGATGAAGATGTGGCGTGGGTCGCGCGCCTCACGAAGATCATGGCGCCTTATGAGGAAGGCACACCGCGCTTTCATACCGGCGCGTGGCGAAAGGTTTTTCCGGCGGAAGGCTTCAGTGCGCTGGAGGAGGTCTCCTTTCCGCACACGCATGACGGGCTGTTCGAGCAGGTGGTGGTGGACCGTGTGCTTTCCGTCAGTTTTATCGCGGCCTTGCCGGAGGCAACGCAAGCCAAGGTGGCCGCAGAAATCCGCCGGATGGCAAGCGAAGAGCCCCTTCTGGCCACGCCTGAAGCCGTATCCTTTCCCTATTCGACGCTCTGCGCGCTGGTACACAAGCAGAGCTGACGCTCAGAAATCCGTCGGCGCACCACCTTCCGATTTCCGCCGATCCACAAAGGCCTGCAATTCCTCGCGCACAGCCTCATCCATCGGAGGTGGTGTGTAATCGGCCAGAATGGCCTTCCACGTGCGGTTGGCGCGGTCCGATGTCCACTCAGCGCCCGCCTCGGCCCATGCTTCATAGTTGCGCCAGTCACTGAGAAACGGGGAATAGAACGCATTTTCATAGCGCGCCTGCGTGTGATCGCACCCAAAGAAATGGCCATTGGGGCCGACCTCCCGCATGGCATCCAGCGCAATTCCATCCGGCGATGTATCTGTGAGCACGGGGTCGAAATAGCGCTGGATCTGCTGGAGCACTTCGCAATCCATCACGAACTTCTCGTAAGATGCGATCAGCCCGCCTTCCAGCCACCCGGCCGCGTGGTAGACGAGATTGACGCCAGATTGCACGGAGGCCCACATCGAATTCATACTCTCCCACATCGCCTGCCCATCCGGCGCGTTGGCGGCGCAGGCGTTGGAGGCGCGGAGCGGTATGCCGTAGAACCGCGCCATCTGGCCCGTCATCTGGGTCGCCCGCATATATTCGGGCGTGCCAAATGCGGGCGCGCCGGATTTCATATCCACATTGGACGTAAACGTGCCCATCACGCAGGGCGTGCCGGGGTTGATGAATTGGAAAAGCGCGATAGCCGCCAATGCCTCGGCAACAGATTGGGTGACGGCACCCGCCATGGTAACAGGTGCCATGGCTCCGGCCAGCGTGAAGGGGGTGACCACCACAGGCTGGCCACGCCGGGCAAAGCGCATGGCTCCGTCCAGCATCGGCCAATCATGCTTGAGCGGCGAGGAGGAGTTGATATTGGTGTAGATCCGCGCCTTGGAATAGAACTCCACCTCCGCCAGTCCGGAGGCGATGCGCGCCATCTCCAGCACATCCTCCACCCGCTCCGTCCCCAGCGAATAGGCGTGGCACACCTTGTCCGTAAGCGTCAGCTTCTCGTAAAGGCAATCGAGATGGCGAATGCTGGCGTGGATATCCACCGGTTCCACTGGATAGCCGCCCGCAACATGGATGCAGTTGAAATACTGCGTCAGCTTCAGGAAATCCTTGAAGCTCTCGAAATCGCCCACGCGCCTGCCGCGATCCAAATCCATCACATTGGGAGGAGAGGAGACATTGACGAAGGCCATATGCTTGCCGCCGATTGTCAGCTTGCGCTCCGGGTTGCGGGGGATGATGTCGAACGCGGAGGGTGCTTTCCCGATCATCTCCATGACCCACGCGCGATCCATCCGCACATTCTGGCCTTCTACCTTGCACCCGGCCTGCCGCAGATAGTCGAGAGCTTCATCATTCAGAAATTCAATGCCGATCTCTTCCAGCACCCGCATGGCACCGTCATGGATCGCCGCCACGCCTTCCTCTCGCAAGGGCTCCGTGGGGTGATCCACGTTGTAGGGCTGCGCCCACGGGCTTTGGTGGATGGCGGGCCCGCTGCCTGAGCGGCGGCTGTTTGCGGCGCGCCCGCCACTGCGGCGGGCTCTGCGATCTGACATGGATACCTCGGGCTGTCTATTACAGGGCCATCCAAGCCCGTTGCCCCCCTCAGATCATGGTCGTTTGCGACAAAGGATGCGTCGCATTTCGGGAAGCGAGCCATTCCGGCAGATCCGCGATACTCGCAAGTACGGTATCGGCATGGGGCGTGAGATCTGCGCGATCCGCCACACCCGTCAGCACGCCGACACGCACCATGCCTGCCGCGTGGGCAGCATGAAGATCATGCGTGCTGTCGCCAACCATCGCCACGCGTGCAGGCTCAATACCCGTTGCCTCACAAAAGCCGAGCAGCATGCCGGGGGCAGGTTTCGCACCAAAGCCGCTATCGTAGCCTGCCACGAAATCGAATAGGTGATCGACGCCCGCTGCCTCCAGATGGCGCCTTGCGGGCAACTCGGCGTCGTTGGTCGCCACTCCGAGGGGCAGCCCTTGCCCCCGCAACCAGCTGAGCAATTCGGGCAGCGATGCGACCGGTACCTGAGGTGCCGCGGCGGTTCCATAGATCACTTCGGCCTGAATGGTCTCGCGTGGCAAGTCCGGCAATGCCTCGGCAATGCAGGTGATCATGTAATCCGCGCTGCTGGCGATGATAGCGCTTTCGGGATGAAAAGCCTGTGCTTTGAGATCAAACCCGAGGGCTGCGGCGAGGTGCTGCTGGCGCGCCGGTTCCTGTCCTGCAAGCCGCTGGATAAATCCGAACGTCCAGGCTCCCCAGCTTGCCTGAAAATCGAAGAGCGTGCCGTCCTTATCGAAAAGGATGCCTTCTATCTGCATATTGCTGCCCTTCCGATGCCTCTTGCCTCGACGGGGCAAGATATGGATATTGCTGCATTCTTTCACTGTTCGGAGCCGCCATGAAACGCCCCCGCCAGACGCGCGAAGCCTATGCCGAGTTCACTTCGATGACCACCCGCTGGCGGGACAATGATGTTTATGGGCACATGAACAACGTGGTGTTCTACGAATATGTTGATACCTGCGTGAACGGCTGGCTGATCCGATCGGGTGCGCTGGAGGTGCCTGGCGGGCCGGTGATCGGCTTGGTTGTCGAATCGGCCTGTGTATTCCGCGCACCGTTGCGTTTTCCGGAGCCTCTGGGCACCGGGTTGCGGGCCAGCCGGATCGGCACCTCTTCGGTTCAATATGAAGTGGGCCTCTTTGAGGGGGACTGCAGAGAGGCGGCTGCGGAGGCGCGGTTCACGCATGTTTACGTGGACAGGGAGACGCGGCGGCCGGTGCCGCTGAGCGAAGAGATGCGAGCCGCCTTGGAGGCGATCCGCGTCTGAGAGTTCATGTCCAGTGCGGCACATCTCCGCCGGGCAGAGCCGCACGTGCGGAAACCACGCTTTCGGGTGCTATGTTTTCAGTTTCAGCAAAGGCCAGAACGTTTTCATCCGCTGAAAGCACATAATCGAGCACTGCGCCCAGAAAGGCAGGCTCCTGTGCCTGTGTGCGCAGCGATGAGATGTCAGCGCCCGTCAGCGCGATAAAGCCTTCGAAACGCTCCGGCTCCTGCGCGATCCAGAGAAGGGCTGAGGCTGCGAGGGTTGCGGCTGCATCCGTGTTCATCGGTGTTTTCCTCAAATACGATCTGCATTCAAATCAACATGTTTCCCTAAAGCATTTATTAATCAGTTCCTCGGACATTGCGACGTCAAAAGCGGGTTGTTTTTAGAAACCCCGAAAGAGAGCAAATGTCAGGATGCATTCTTATAGTTAACCCGGTGCCCGCGATGCGGGCATTGATGCGATCCAAGCTTGAGGCGGCCTATTTCGCGGTTGTCACAGCCAAGGGGCTGGGCGATGTGCTCCACATGGCGGAGGAAACGGCACCCGACGCGGTTCTCCTCTCCTCGGATCTCGATATTTCCGATGCGCTGAACATATGCCGCAAGATCAAGTCCGCGCCCGCTCTGGCCACCCTTCCGGTGATGATCACGCTTGCCGCTGGCGAGGAAAGCGTGGCAGCAGCCTTTGAAGCAGGCGCGGATGATGTGCTCACAGCCCCCTGTGAAGCATCCATTCTGCGCGCGCGGATGCGCAATCTTGTACGTGGCAAACTTGCTCTTGATACGCTGCGCCTGCAGGACGATACCGCCAGGGCGCTCGGTTTTGATGCAACCAAGACGTTTGGAGCGAGCTCGGTTTGTGTTAAACAGAAAAAGGTATTGCTGATGCCCGCAACCCTCGTGGACGGAGCCAACTGGGCGCGTTCACTGGCCGAAGCCGGGATGAAAACAGAGGTTGATTTCGACAGTTTGAGCCTGACGGGCACCTCTCCGGATGCCTCCGCAATGGAACATGGGCTGGCGGCCCGCAACTGGCATAACATTTCGGCGCTGATTATCGGCCACGATCCTCAAGTTGGCCAGAATGGCCTGCTTACGCTGGCGCGACTGCGCAGCCGGTCGGCCACGCGGGATGTGCCTGTTCTCATGGCGCTGTCCGATGGCGCTCTGGAAGATGCGAGTTCGGCTCTGGAGATGGGCGCCAACGATTTCATCCAGCTTCCGGGAAAATCCGGCGAGCTGGCAGGCCGGGTTGCAGCGCAGCTGCGCCGCCACCGCTTTTCCGAAAAGCTGCAACACACCCTTCAGGAAGGCGTGCGCCTCTCCCTTGTCGATCCTCTCACCCGCCTCCACAACCGGCGCTATGCGATAACGGCGCTGGAGGCCCTGCAGGCTCGTGTTGCGGATGAGTGCGAACCTGCAGCCGTCATGATGCTGGATCTCGATCGCTTCAAGAGAGTGAATGATGAGTATGGCCATCAGGCTGGGGACGCCGTTCTGAAAGAGGTGGCAGATCGTCTGAGCACGACACTCGGACCAGACGATCTTCTGGCACGGCTGGGAGGCGAAGAGTTCTGCGTTGCACGCAGTGCAATCCTGCCCGTTGCGGCCGTGACACTTGCGGAGCAGATCCGAAAGGCGGTTGAAACCCGCCCCATCCGTCTGCCTTCGGGCCATCAGGTCAGGGTCACTATCAGCATCGGCGTGGCCATGGCGATGCCTGGAGGGGCCGCTTCCGTCCAAGCTCTGCTCGATCAGGCGGACAGGGCGCTTTATGCCAGCAAGGCGGCAGGGCGCAACTGTGTGCGCTTTCACAGGGTCGCGGCCTGAAGCTCTTTCTCAGCGATCCCTGGGCTTGCGCTGCTTTCGCCAGTTTTCCAGATTATCCGCAAAGCGCTTCCGGTTCTCAGGCGACATTTCCTTGATACGCGTGGCCATAAGCGCCTGCCCCTCTGCACCCATCCCGGCCCAGAACTGCCTCTGGCGCTCAAGAAGAGCGTCAAGGGCTGCGGGATCAAATGGCTCTGTGCGCAGGACGTTCATGAGGTTCTGCCGTATATTTTCCAATTCGCGACGTTTGGCGCGGAATGCGCCCTTCTGGCTGCGCATGTCTGCGCGAAGGGCCTGCCGCTCCTCTTCCGGCAACGTACGCTCCAGAACGCGAAACTCTCCCCCCGGGCCTGCGATACGCACTGGCCCCGGCCCACGTAGAAGCGCACCTACGACAAGCCCGATTAGGATGAGGTTGAGCGAAAGGGAGACGATCAGGAGGATACGCCCGCCCGTCCATTTGCCTGCCGGTTGTTCTGTCATCTCTCAGCCCTCCATCTGGAAAGGGGCAAAGGGGTCTTCGGGCTCCAGCACGTCTTCCGCGCCCTCCAATGCGAAACTGTCAGACACGTAGCCAAGCGCATCAACATCACCCATTCCTAGCCAGAGGCCAAAAAGAGCGGAGGCCGTGAGGGCCGCAGCACCGCGCCACCCTCCAGAGCCCTGCACAAGCAGCGCACAGGCATCTGCAAACCGGCCAAGAAGCCCCGGTGCGGTGCGCGGTTGCGCGTGCGCTGCATCCTCGGCAATGCGGGAGAACAGGTCTGGCCGTGGTTGCGGTGCCGCATCCCTTGCCGCCGCAAAGAAACTCTCCAACCGGTCCTCAGTGTCGCGTTCATCCATCATATTGGATCATCCCTGTAACTCAAACTCTCGGCCCTGTCTTCCAGTGCCGCGCGAAGTCCGCGCTTTCCCCGTGCAATCAGGCTTTCCACGGCCTCGACGGAAAGCTGCATGATTTCCGCAATCTCCGGGTTGCCCCGTTCCTCCAGATGACGGAGCGAAACGGCAAGACGCTGGCTCTCGGGCAATCGTGCCAGCGCTGCCTTCAACGCAGCCGCTCTGTCCTTCGCGGCCATCTGCGCTTCGGCCCCCGGGGTCGGGTCGGGTGGCTCGCCTGCCGCTTCCAAAGGTACTTGGCGGCCGCGCTTGCGCAGCCTGTCGGTGCAAAGGTTGGCCGTGACCCTGTAGAGCCATGTGGAAATCCGGGCGCGCCCGTCTTCCCAATCCGGTGCAATCTTCCACAACCGCATCATTGCCTCCTGCGCCACGTCTTCAGCCTCAACCCTGTCGCCCAGCATATGGTAGGCCAACGCCAGAACACGTGGTGTATGGCGGGCCGATAAAGCCTCGGCCACGCCCTTCGCGCCCTCCGCATAGGCTTGTAGCGCACGGGCATCCGCGCGGATCTCTGGATCATCAAGCGCCATGCTGGTCCAATATGCCATTCACTCCTGCATCGCCAGAGTGTCAGCCCTCTGGTACTGCAGCTTCAATCGATATGTGTTGAACGCAGGGCATCAGGCCTTCCGTCGCACAAGTCGGCGATTTTTTGCGACATCCGGTCGCAAGTCAGCTTGTCCCAGAGCAATTTCTGCCGGATCGGCGTAGACAGGCGCAGTAAAGAAAGAGCGTTCATGAAACACAGCACCCTCTCAGAACCGGTAGTACCGGATCGCGACACACGTCAGGCCTCCATTCGCGGCTGGAAGCGTACCTGCCCAAATTGCGGTAAAGGCCCGCTTTTGCAAGGATATCTAAAGGTGCGCGATACCTGTGCCGTGTGCGGCGAGGCGCTGCACCACCACCGCGCCGATGATGGCCCCGCGTGGCTCACGATTCTCATCGCCGGGCATCTGATGGCGCCCCTCATGCTCTTTGTCTTCGAGATGTGGCGTCCAGAGGGTTGGATGATGGCCGTTGGCTTTTCCGCCGTCTTTACCGTTCTGGCGCTCTATCTGTTGCCCCGCATCAAGGGCGGTTTTGTGGGCTTTCAATGGGCAAAACGCCTGCACGGCTTCGGCAACCCGGGCTGAGCGCTGGACAGGGCGGGGTGGGGCGTCCTAAGCCTGTGTTATGAGTGAAACGACCTCTCCCCCGATCCGCGATGCGGCAACGCTTATTGTTCTTCGCCAAGACAGGGGCAACCCTGAAATCCTGATGGGTCAGCGCGGCGCGGGTGCTGTGTTCATGCCCAACAAGTTCGTCTTTCCCGGCGGGCGGGTGGATGAGACGGACAGTGCAGTGGTGGTGAACCCCGCACTGCCGGAAACCTGCCGAGTGAGGCTGGAGGCCGATACTGCACCGGGTGCTGCCAATGCACTGGCTGCCGCCGCGATCCGTGAGCTCTGGGAGGAAACGGGCCTCATTCTCGGAAGGCCGACCCTGCCGGAAGACATAGCGGCGCCCGTTGCGGGATGGCAGAATTTTCATGCTGCTGGCTTTCGCCCCGCTGCTGATGCGATGCGGTTTGTCTTCCGTGCTATCACGCCTGCCGGACGGCCCCGCCGTTTCGATGCACGGTTCTTCATGGTGCCCGCGACAGCCCTTCAGGGAGACCCGGATGATTTCAGCCGTGCCGACGATGAGCTTTCGCATCTGAGCTGGCTTTCCCTGGCCCAGGCGCGTGATCTCGATCTGCCGTTTATCACCGAGATCGTGCTCTCCGAACTGGAGGCGCGGCTGGCAGCGGCAGAGCCTGATGCACGCCCCATTCCGTTTTTTGACAATAGGGATGCAATTTCGCGTTTTCATATGCTCTGAAGGCCCAAGCCCGCTTGACAGCACCGCAGCCTTGTGTGAGACAGCGGCTTCAGATTTTCGAGAGCCCCGGCGGAGTATCCGTGCGCGCGGCCCAAAGGAGACGGTCCCATGGCCAAGCCGACCACGATCAAAATTCGCCTCAATTCCACCGCGGATACGGGGCATTTTTATGTGACTAAGAAAAACGCCCGCACCATGACGGAAAAGATGGTCGTCAAGAAGTACGACCCGGTGGCGCGCAAGCACGTGGAATATAAAGAAGGCAAGATCAAGTAAGATCGCCTCGCATTTCAAACTGCAAAGCCGCGCTGGCAACAGCGCGGTTTTTTCGTTTTGATGGACCGGAAAGGAGGGGCCATGCGTCTGCCGGGCTGGAGAGTGAGGGAAGAGCCGCAGAAAGGCTATTTCGTGCGCACCGCGCGTTCCGTGGATATGGTTGCGATCGACGATGTGCTCAGCCGCTCCTACCCGAAGCTCCTGAAGGCCGATTATCCACCTTCCGTCCTTGTCACCGCCGTGCCGGTGATTAGCCGCGCCCAGCCGGACCTTGTAGCATCTGGCACCTATTATGTGGCGGAGGACAGCGCGGGCATGATTCTGGGCGCCGGAGGATGGACGGTGCGGGCTCCCGGTACGGGGCAAAGCAGGGGGCAAATGGCGGCAGAGGCGGGCCATATCCGCCATTTCGCAACCGATCCCGATCATCTTCGAAAGGGCGTTGCTCAGGCACTCATGAAGCGCGTTCTACTGGACGCGGAGGCAGTGGGCGTTTCGCGCCTGGAATGCCTTTCCACCCGCACAGCCGTGCCCTTCTATATTGCGCAGGGCTTTCGCACGATGGGCGATGTAGATGTCCGGTTGCGGGGTGGTATCAGCTTCCCTGCCATCCAGATGTTCCGTCCGATGGTGTGACGCATAAAAAAGGCCGCTCCGAAGAGCGGCCTTTCCGTTTCCAGATCTCTCAGATCACTCGCGGTTGCCAAGGAACGACAGGAGGAACATGAAGAGGTTGATGAAGTTGATGTAGAGGCTCACCGCACCCATGATTGCGGCCTTGCCCATATAGGCTTCGCCACCACCGCGCATCATCAGATACTCGTTCTTGATCCGCTGCGTGTCGTAGGCTGTAAGACCCGCGAATATCAGCACACCAAGGCCAGAGATTGCGAACATGATTGCAGGCGACTGCAGGAAGAGGTTCACAACTGCGGCGATGATCAGGCCAATCACACCCATGATCAGGAAACTACCCCAACCGGAGATATCCTTCTTCGTGGTGTATCCCCAAAGGCTGAGGCCTGCGAAAGCGATTGCCGTCACAAAGAACGTCTGTGCGATGGACATGCCGGTATAGGCCGCAAAAATCCATGAGATGGAAAGACCCATCACAGCGGAGAACGTGTAGAAGAAGAGTTGCAGCGCGCTTTCCGACAGTTTGTTAACCATCGCGCCCATGGTGAAAATCATGATCAACGGAGCGAACATCACCACATACTTCACGGGCGAGAAGAAGATCGTCTCGATCATCCCCGCAGGGATCAAGCTCGTTGGTCTGTTGTTCACGAAATTCGCAACATCAGCACCAAAGCCCCATGCTACGGCACCCGTTACAATCATTGCCATGGACATAAGGCCATAGACCTTATTCATGTGCGCGCGTAGGCCGGCGTCAATCTCCGCGGTGCGGACGCCTGCGTCTGCGCGACGGACAGTGTCAAATTCGGCCATTAAAACCCTCCATTGGTTTACTAGTGCTCGAAGGCGCTTCGCGCCCGGCATGAAAAGGATATTGGCAGGGTTCGGCCTGTTTTCAAGGCTTTTAATCAGGTATTCGCCTGCAAGAATGCCGCACATGGTGAAAATGGTTAACAAATCCATCAAATGGCCAGTTTTTACACAGAGAAACGCTCAGTCTTTTGCCCGCAATACACCCGCGGGGCGCAAGCCGAGCGGTCTCCATGCGAAGGCGAGCCCCGCCAGAAGGCTCGCGAAAGCCCCTCCGGCAACAATGGAGAACGCTGAGACCGGCTCAAACGTATAGTCGCTTTCCATCACAAACCGCATCACGCCCCAGCCTGCCATCATTCCGGCAAAGATCGCCACCAGCCCCGCGGCCCCGCCCAGCATCGCGGAACGGAGCGCAAAGCTCGAAAGGATGCGCCCACGCGTCGCCCCTAGCGTTTTCAGAACAGCCGCCTCGAAAACACGCCGCCGCTCGCCTGCGGCGGCTGCCCCGATCAGCACCACAAATCCTGTGAGAAGCGTGGCGAGCGCCCCGTAGCGTGTCGCGGTTGAAAGCCCGTCCAGCGCCTCTGCTGCCCGCGCAATCGCATCCCGCACGCGAATGGCCGTGATATTCGGGTAATCATCGGCAAGATCGCGCAGAAGTGCGGCCTCCTCCGCCTCGCCGGAATAGACGGTGGCGATATGCGTATGCGGTGCGCCCGCCAGAGCACCGGGGTTGAGAGCGATCAGAAAGTTGATCCCCATATTCTGGAACTCGACCACCCGGAAATTCGCGATCTCCGCTGTGATCTCCCGCCCAAGAATGTTGACCGTCATGGTGTCGCCGATCTTCAGCCCCATCTCGCGGGCCTCTTCCTCGGCAAAGCTCATCAGGGGCGGGCCGTCATAGTCCTCCGGCCACCATGCACCCTCCGTGATCTCCGCGCCTTCGGGCGGGGTGGCCGCATAAGTCACGCCCCTGTCCCCGCTCAGCACCCAATGCCCCCCGCCGGTCTGCGTGCGTACGTAATCCCGCGCATTCGTGTCGTTTATCTTGGTGACGATCCCGCGCAGCATCGGAGCGGTTTCAATGCGGTTGGCCCCGCCAACATCCATGGCCACATCGCTGAACCCTTCCAGCTGATCCGTCTGGATATCCACAAAGAAGAAGGCGGGGGCCACATCCGGCAGATCCCTGTCGATCACGTTGCGCAGGTTGCTGTCGATCTGCCCGATGGCAGCCAAAACCGTAAGCCCCAGCCCGAGCGAAAGGATCACCGATGTCGTCTCTCCCCCCGGCCCGCCGACAGAGCCGAAGGCGAGGCGCAGCGCAGGCCTCCCGCGCGTGATCCGGCTGCGCGCCAGTCGCCGTGCCAGAGCGCGCGTGCCCAGGGCCGCCAACGCAAGCAGCATCAGGGAAACGATAATCCCGGCTGCGGACCAGAGCGCGAGTGTCGGGATGCCCGATACAAAGGCTGCAACGCCAATCAGGGTGGCGACCAGAACAGCCGTTGCCGCGATGTAGAATGGTTTCGGCCAGTTCTGCGCAGCGGTGGCTGCATCGCGGAACAGTCCGGCGGCCCGGATATCCCGCGCCCGTGCCAGCGGCCAGATTGTGAAAATCAGCGCCGTCATCAGCCCGTAGAAGCCGGCTTCCAGCAGCGGCTGCGCGTAAACGTTGAAGATCGCGGGCACTGGCAACCTGTCTGCCAGGAACGGCCCCAGAAGCGTTGGCAAGCCTGCGCCGAGCGCCAGCCCGAGCGCTATCCCCACCAGAGAAAGGATCCCGATCTGGATCATGTAGATCGCAAAAATCGTCTGCCCGCTTGCCCCTAGCGTCTTCAGCGTGGCAATCGTCTCCGTCTTGCCATCGAGATAGGAGCGCACAGCAGAGGAAACACCCACGCCGCCCACGGCCAGCCCGGCAAGGCCGACAAGCACGAGAAAGGCGGAAAGTCTGTCGACAAAGCGGGAAATGCCGGGCGTTCCATTGCGGTTGTCGCGCCAGCGCAGCCCGCTTTCGCGGAAATTGTTCAACGCCTCGCGCCGCAGCGCAGGAATGGCGGCATCGGCGGCAAGCCGCATCCGATATGCGGAGTTGAACAGCGTACCGGGCGCCAGCAGCCCCGCACCTTCAAGCGCCTCAGTGGCCACGATGATGCGCGGCCCCAGCCCGAACCCGGAGGTCACGCCATCCGGCTCCCGCAACACGGTGGCCCGCAGCGCGTATGTCTTTGTTCCGAGCATGATCGTGTCGCCAAGGCCAAGCTCCAGCCTGTCCACCAGCACCTTCTCGGCCACGAAACCCGGCAGACCATCCGCCTCTGCCAATGCCTCTGCCAGCGGGATGTTGGGTTCCAGCACCAGTTCGCCGTAAAGTGGATAGGCACCGTCCACACCCTTCACCTGAGCCAAGGCACGTTCCCGCGTGCCCGTCACTTCCGTTGTTGCCATGGACCGGAAATCAACGATTTCGGAAACGTCCAGAGCCGCATTATCCAGCCACTCCCGCTCTTCCTCGGTGGCGAAACGGTATGTGAACTGCGCTTCCGCATCCCCGCCAAGAAGCGCAGACGCCTCTCGCTCCAGCCCCTCCTGAATGGCCATCCGCACGGAGCCGACGGCCGCGATGGCCGCAACTCCAAGCGCGAGACAGGCGAGGAAGATGCGAAAACCGCTGAGGCCCCCGCGCAATTCGCGCATCGCGATGCGAAGCGACGCGCGGCCCCTCATTCGGCGGCCTCGGCCAATGTATCCAGCGCACCGTCGCGCAGGCGGATCACGCGGTCGCACCGCTCCGCCAGCTCCGGCGCATGCGTTACCAGCACCAGTGTGGCCCCGTGCCGGTCCCTCAACCCGAAGAGCATATCCATGATCGCCTGTCCGGTGGAACCATCCAGGTTGCCCGTGGGCTCATCGGCCAGCAAAATCTCCGGCCGCGGTGCGGCGGCACGCGCCAGCGCCACCCGCTGCTGCTCTCCGCCCGACATCTGAGAAGGATAATGGTCCATCCGGTCGCCGAGACCAACCGCCCTCAATTCCTCCGCTGCACGGTCAAACGCTTCAAGATTGCCCGCTAATTCCAGCGGCGTGGCTACGTTCTCCAAGGCCGTCATCGTGGGGATTAGGTGGAAAGACTGGAACACCACCCCCATATGATCCCTGCGAAACCGCGCGAGATCGTCCTCTCCCAAGGCCGTCATGTCGCGGCCAAGCACCGAAATGGATCCACCTGTGGCGCGCTCCAGCCCGCCCATCACCATCAGGAGAGACGACTTGCCAGAGCCGGACGGCCCGATCAGCCCCAAAGTCTCGCCCTTGACAACATCCAGCGTAATGCCTTTCAGGATCTCGATACGCCCGGCATTGCCATCCAGAGTTAACGCGGCATCCGCCAGTGATATTACGGGAGCTTCCATGAAACGCCTTTCCAAGATCCTCGGGGCATGGGTCTTTCGACCCTTAGCGCCATATGGGGCCCTTCGCGCGATGCGCAACCGGGCTGCTGCAGCTCTTTTCTGCAGCATTGTCCCCTTTACGGCCACAGGGGCCGAGCAGATCACCCTTGTCGCCTTCGGAGATAGCCTTACACAGGGCTTTGGTTTGCCGGAAGAGGAGGGCTTCGTGCCGGTGCTGGAACGCTGGTTGGAAAGCGAGGGCGGGCAGGGCGACCTGACCCTGATCAACGCAGGCGTCTCGGGCGATACCACCGCAGGCGGCAAGGCACGCATCGCCTGGACGCTTTCAGAAGATGTGGATGCGGTTGTGCTCAATCTAGGTGCAAACGATATGCTGCGCGGGCTCGACCCATCCGCCAGCCGCGCCAATCTGGAGGCGATGATAGCCGAGATAACGGCGCGCAACCTGCCGCTCCTCATCACGCACGTGCCCGCGCCCTCCAATTTCGGGGCCGAGTACAAGCAGGAATTCGATGCCATATATCCGGAATTGGCCGAAGCCAATGGTGCCCTCTACCATTCCAACTTCTTTGCAGGGCTCGATGCGCCTGATCTTCTGAGCGCACAAAAATGGATGCAGGCCGACGGCCTTCACCCCAATGCGGAGGGTGTGCAGCGTATCGTTGCAGAAATCGGCCCCTCGATTGTGGAACTGCTGGAGCGGGTTGCCAACTAGAAACTGAAATGTTGAGCCGCGCCGGCATCTCTTCCAGACATGCCCTCAAGCAAGCCTGGAAGAGATGCCGGCGCGGCTTTCTGTCCCCGCTTCATCAGCGGAGCATGACGGTTGGCGCATCCCATTTGGGCTGCTCTAGGGTCCGCACATCATCGGCGGTAAGGCCGATATCGCGCAGCTGCTCCGCGCTCATGTTCTTAAGAGCTACCCGTTGCCTGTAGGCGCCATCCGCTGCTACCAGCGCGGCAAGAAACCGCCGGAAGAATGAGGGCCGCTGCGTGCAAAGCGGGGCATTCAGAGTAGATGTCAGTTGCATCGTCTTTCTCCTAAATCGGGCCATACGCTCCAGGTATGGCCATTCTGGAACATGATGGCTCGCCGTGATCCATCACTGTTCTTGATCCTTATCCCAGTTTTTGTTACATTTTAAAAATGAATGATCAGCGATATAAACATCAAGGATTGTGATATGCCCCGAAATCTGGATCTCACCGCCCTCCGCGCCTTTGTTACCGTGTCGGAAACGGGCGGTGTTACGCGGGCGGCCGGGCAGCTCAATCTCACGCAATCGGCGGTTTCCATGCAGCTCAAGCGGCTGGAGGAAAGTCTCGGCCAACCCTTGCTGGACCGCTCGGGCCGGGGCATCAACCTCACCGCACAGGGCGAACAACTGCTCAGCTATGGTCGCCGGATGCTGGCCCTGAATGATGAGGTCTGGGCCCGGATGGCGGGCGATGCGTTTGAGGGCGAGATCCGGTTCGGCGTGCCGCATGACATCATCTACCCCCATATCCCCAAGGTGCTGCAACGCTTCGCCGCAGAGTTTCCCCGCGTCCGCGTAGAGCTCGTCTCCTCCTTCACCAAGGGGCTCAAGGCACAGTATGCGCGGGGCGAGCTCGATGTCATCCTCACAACAGAAGTCGATTGTGAACCGGGCGGTGAGACGCTTCTCACTCAGGCCCTGCTCTGGGTCGGCGCTCCTGGCGGTTCAGCATGGCGCCAGCGCCCACTCAAGCTCGCGTTCGAGCGTGTATGCATCTTCCGCGGCCCCGTGCAGCAGGCGCTCGATAAGGCATGCATCAAATGGGATATGGTGGTGGAAAGCGACAGCACGCGGACCATAGATGCCACTGTCTCCGCCGATCTGGCTGTGCACGCCAATATCGCAGGCAACGCGGCCCCCTACCTTCAGCAGATCGATCACGGCGGGGCACTGCCTCAGTTGCCGCAGTTCAAGATCAATATGTACCATGCGGGCCGCCCGGATATGCCGCTCGTAAACGCGCTGGCCGGTTTCGTGCGCGATGCGTATGGCCCGGCGATGCTGAAGGCGGCGGAGTAGGCCTTAAAGCCGCTTTGGCTCTGTCTTGCTAGGATTTGCTGATTTCGACCACGACCTTGCCCGTTGCCTTGCGTGTCTTAAGCAGATCCAGCGCCTCATTTGCCTCCTCAAGCGGTAGCACATGGCTCACATGCGGTTTGAGTCTGCCTTCTGAGTACCAACCAAACAGCGTCCGAAAACTGTCGGTCAGCACACTTGGCCGAAGTTTTGCGTATCCACCCCAGTAAAACCCGAGCACGGAGATGTTTTTCACCAGAATGATGTTGGCGGGCACCTGCGGCACGTCTCCGCTGGCAAAGCCCAGTGGTAGCATGCGTGCCTCTGGGTTGCAGGCCCGCAACGCCGCCGTGAACTGCGCACCGCCCACAGGGTCGTACACCACATCCGCGCCGCCAAGCGCCTTCACCTCCGCACGGATGTCGCCCGTATCGCTGTCAATCAGATGATCCGCTCCCGCCGCCCTGGCCACGGCCAGTTTATCGCTCCCGCGGGCGCACGCGATCACCTCGGCCCCCATCAGCTTGCCAAGCTCCACAGCAGTCAGCCCTACGCCGCCAGCGGCACCCAGCACCAGAAGCCGCTCTCCGGGCTTCAGCGCCGCCTTGTAATCCAGCGCCACATGGCTGGTGCCGTAGGCAATCAGGAAAGCGGCAGCCTCCACATCGCTCATCGCATCGGGCACGGGCACGCAGGCCGCAGCAGGGACAACGCCCATCTCGGCAAATCCGCCTACACCTGCGTAGCACGCCACGCGCTGGCCGACCTTGAGATGTGTCACACCCTCGCCAAGTTCGATAACTTCAGCGCAAATCTCCATTCCTGGTGCGAAGGGCATATCGAACTTCTCCTGATACCGGCCCTCAACAATCAGCGTATCGCCGAAGTTCACCCCGCATGTGTGAATGCGCACCTGAACCTCGCCCGGGCCGGGCGAAGGGGCCTCCACCTCATCGAGTTGCAGGGGCTCTCCCAGCGAATGAAGCCGCATGGCGCGCATGATCCGATCCTCCGTTTTGAGAGAGCGTAGCGGCGGGGCGGGCGGATGGAAGACCAAAAATGCGCGCTTGGCTGCGTTAACTTTGCGTAAACGGCAGGCGCATGGCATGATTCACTTGCATTACCAAACCGGTACCAAAACCATACCAAATCCAGTGTTCTGAAGGGAGGAACCAAATGCGCTTTCTCGTCCGCTTTTTCGCAGGCCTTCTCGTTCTCGTCGTGGTGCTCGCAGCCGCGGCATTTCTCCTGCCTCGCGATGTTTCTGTTGCCCGTTCCGTTGTGATTGATGCACCTCCCGAGGATATTTTCGGCCACGTCAACAACCTTCAGGCGTTCTCCGAATGGTCACCCTGGGGAGATCGTGATCCGGATATGAAGCAGAGCTTCAGCGGGCCCGAAACCGGTGTGGGCAACATGATGACGTGGGAGAGCGAGCAGTCCGATGTCGGCTCCGGAACGCAGGAGATCGTGGCGATCAAGGAGAACGAACGCGTTGAAACGATTGTAGATTTCGGCCCGATGGGGCAGGCAGATGCGCAATGGGTCCTTGCGCCGAAGGAGGGTGGCACAGAGGTTACCTGGGCGTTTCAGACAGATATGGGAATGAACCCGATGGGGCGTTACATGGGCCTGATGATGGATAAATGGGTGGGAGCAGACTACGAGAAGGGCCTCGCCAACCTCAAGGCTCGGGTTGAGGGCGGCTAACCAAAGCACCGGAAAGGCCCTTCTCCGGTTGCCTTTTCAGGCCATTGCCCATATTGCAACTGCGAACAGGGTCTCGGCACCAGCCGGGGCCCTTGGTATTTGCGGCAAAGGACGCCCCATGGAACTGCGCAACATCGCCATCATCGCCCACGTCGATCACGGCAAAACAACCCTCGTGGACGAGCTTTTGAAGCAATCCGGCGTTTACCGGGAAAATCAGGCAACTGTGGAAAGAGCCATGGATTCCAATGACCTGGAGCGAGAGCGCGGGATCACAATCCTCGCCAAAGCGACATCGGTGGAGTGGAACGGCACGCGGATCAACATTGTCGATACCCCTGGCCACGCCGATTTCGGCGGAGAGGTGGAGCGCATCCTCTCTATGGTCGATGGCGTGGTGCTGCTGGTTGACGCTGCCGAAGGCCCGATGCCGCAAACCAAGTTCGTAACGTCCAAGGCCCTCGCCCTCGGTCTCCGCCCCATCGTAGTTTTGAACAAAGTGGACAAGCCAGATGCGGAGCCGGACCGTGCGCTTGATGAAGTGTTCGACCTCTTCGCAGGCCTCGATGCGGATGAGTATCAGCTTGATTTTCCAGTACTTTACGCCTCCGGCCGCAGCGGTTGGGCAGACGAGGAACTGGATGGCCCCCGCGAGAACCTCGACGCACTCTTTGAGCTTGTCACCCGCCATGTGCCCGCCCCGGCGCAGGTAGCGGAGACGGGAAAACCGTTCTCCATGCTGGCCACCACACTCGGCGGCGATGCCTTTCTGGGCCGCATTTTGACAGGCCGTGTGGAAAGCGGCACACTGAAAACCGGCCAGACAATCAAGGCACTTTCCCGCGATGGCAAAGAGATCGAACGCTTTCGTGCGACCAAGATCCTCGCCTTCCGTGGTCTCTCTCAACAGCCGATCGATGTGGCCGAAGCAGGGGATATAATCTCGATCGCGGGCATGACGAAAGCAACCGTTGCTGATACGCTCTGCGATACAAGTGTCTCGGAAGCGATCCCGGCGCAACCCATTGATCCGCCAACGATTACCGTGACCTTCGGCATCAATACCAGCCCCCTCGCAGGGCGTGATGGAGATAAGGTACAATCCCGCGTCATCCGTGACAGGCTGATGAAAGAGGCCGAGTCGAACGTTGCAATCAAGGTAAGCGATACACCCAGCGGTGAAGCTTTTGAGGTGGCAGGCCGCGGCGAATTGCAAATGGGCGTGCTGATCGAGAACATGCGCCGCGAAGGCTTTGAACTCTCCATCTCCCGCCCTCAGGTTCTTTTTCAGGAAATCGATGGTACGCGCCACGAGCCCATCGAAGAGGTAACCGTTGATGTCGATGAGGAGTATGCGGGTGTCGTAGTTGAGAAACTCGCTGCACGAAAGGGCGATCTCTCGGAAATGCGGACAGGTTCTGGCGGCAAGACCCGTATCGTTGCGCATGTGCCTTCAAGAGGGCTGATCGGTTATCATGGTGAGTTTCTGACTGATACACGGGGAACTGGCGTGCTCAACCGCGTCTTCCATGAGTGGGCGTCTTTCAAAGGCTCAATCCAGGGACGCCGTGCAGGTGTGCTGATCTCGATGGAAAGCGGCACAGCCGTCGCCTACGCACTTTTCAACCTTGAAGACCGCGGCTTCTTCTTCGTCACCACCGGCGAGCAGGTGTATCAAGGCATGATCCTCGGCGAGCACAACCGCGAGAACGACCTTGAGGTTAACCCACTTAAAGGCAAAAAGCTTACAAACGTTCGTGCATCCGGTACGGATGAGGCGGTTCGGTTGACGACGCCGCGAAAGCTGAGCCTCGAAGAGGCGATAGCCTACATCGATACGGATGAACTGGTCGAGGTGACGCCACAGCACATCCGGTTGCGCAAACGCCATCTTGACCCGCACGAGCGCAAACGCGCCGCGAAGCAGGTGAGTGCCTGAACGATTCGCGCTCAAAGCGCTTCGACACAATCCTTACCAAATGCTTAACTAACTTTCTTCAAAGTTGTATTAATCTCAGTTTGTTTGTATACGGTGTACGTACGACACAACGGATCATTTGTCCGTGCGTAATTGGTAAGTGGCGTTCCCACGTTGCACATGAGGTGCGTGCATCAAAGGGGGGTGTCACGCTTTGTTTGTTAACGGGAGACTGAAGAATGAAACACCCTGTAGATGTCCATGTCGGCAAAAGGATCAGGCATCGGCGTTGGATGTTGGGTATGACCCAGCAACAGTTGGGCGAAGCTGTTGGTATAAAATTTCAGCAGATCCAGAAATATGAAACCGGAATGAACCGTGTCAGCGCTTCCCGTCTTTGGGATATAGGCCAGGCGCTGGACGTTCAGATCAGCTTTTTCTTCGAAGGCTTGAGCAGCGAGTACGATGCTGAAATGATTGAAGATAATGCCAATCAACCGGGCGATCTTCTGGCAGATCGGGAAGCGTTGGAGCTTGTACGCTCCTACTACGCGATCCCGGAAGAACAGCGCCGCAAGCTGTTTGATCTTGCGCGGGTTCTAAGCGACGTCGCCTGAAAGCCCTGAAGGATTGACCTCAATAAAATCCTATGCGACCCCACGCCTTGTGGAGGTGAGGGGCGCATGGGAAATACTTCGATATCCAACGCTGATCTAAGTGTCGCCTTTTCGCTGGCTGATGCTGCTGGCGAAGCGATTTTGCCGCATTTTCGGACGCCCTCTCCAAAAATATCGAACAAGGCCAAGGGTGGGGCATTTGATCCAGTAACCGCCGCAGACAAAGCCGCAGAGGCTTCTATGCGTGCAATTTTGCGCGAGCTTCGGCCTGAAGACGGAATATTGGGCGAGGAAGATGCACCCAAAGCCGGAACCAGCGGGCTCACATGGGTTCTTGATCCTATCGATGGCACTCGCGCCTTCATTTCTGGCACCCCAACTTGGGGTACGCTGATTGGTCTAAATGCTGGCGATGCACCGTTTCTGGGAATCATAGATCAGCCCTTCTTAGAGGAGCGTTTTTGGGCGTTTGAGGGCAAGGCTTGGTATCGCCGCCGCGGATCGAAGGCTCAACCTATGCGCGTACGCGCATGCGAGAGTCTTTCTCAGGCAACACTTTTTTCCACCTTTCCCGAAATCGGCACGGCGGCGGAGCGGGCGGCTTTCGCGAAAGTGGATGCTAAGGTGCAACTTACACGGTACGGAACGGACTGTTATGCATACGCTATGCTGGCGTTCGGCCAGATAGATTTGGTGATCGAGGCAGGCTTGCAATCCTACGATATACAAGGGCCGATGGCCGTGGTGGAAGGGGCGGGGGGAATCGTTACGAACTGGCAGGGCAATCCTGTTCATGACGGTGGGCAGGTGATTGCGGCAGGTAGTGAGCGGATTCACGCCGAAGCTTTGAAGCTGCTGAACGGCGGCTAGGTTGTCGGTGCCTTCGCCAGAAACGCCTCCAGAAAAAGTTTGGTTTCCGACCATACGCTTTCTTGTATTTCTTCCGTTTCCATCCAGATTTCGTGTTTCGCGCCCTTGCAGACCACCAGTCTAGCATTGGCTTGGCTTTTCGTTTCCCGGTGGATTGGCCCCGGCTCTACGATACTCTCCTGATCGCCGAGGAATGTAAGGATCGGGCTTGTCGGGGCTGGTTCTCTGCGAAACTGTGCCATTTCTTCGAAGGCAGCGTTCAGCCAGCCGAGGCTTGCACCACCGAGGCAAAGCTCCGGCACCGTCTTGGCATGCGTCCTGAAGCGCTCAAAGGCTTTCAGATTGTTGGTGAGTAGGTTTCCCTCGGCTTTCGCAGTGGACACGTAAGTGGGGTTTCCCGTTCCGGGAGCGAAGGATTTCTCAAATCCGAGCTTTGGGCCGATCCTGATCAGCGCACGGGCGAGCGGGGCCGCGACTGGTGGCATTTTGATACCCCACATCGGCGCCGAGAAAACGGAGGCAGCCACATCCAGCCCTTCAATCAACGCCCGCAAGGCAATGCAGCCACCCATGGAATGAGACATAAGGATACGTGGGCCGCTGAGCGCCGCAACAGCCGGGCAGCCTGTCATGGTGTTAAGGTCATCCTGATACTCGGCAAAATCTTCCACATAGCCGATGGACTTACCAGCTATTGGCCTCTGAGAAAGGCCCTGGCCCCGCCAGTCGATCACCGCAACGTTGAGCCCCCAACCCACAAGCCTCGAGACAATCAACCCATACTTTTCAATATATTCAGTGCGCCCTGGCAAAAGAAGCACTGTGCCACGCGCACCACCTTGCCAGACTGCAATGCGCAGGCGTATGCCGTCCGCCGCGTTCAGCCAGTACGCGTGTCCTCCGGGGGGAACGCCCTCAAGCTCTGAATGGAGTGGCGCTTCAGGTTGGGCCGTCTTGTTCAGGAGAGAACCGCGCCGAGTTTCATGGCCATGCCCATATCACCGTCAATCGCCAGTTTGCCGGACATGAATGCCGATGTGGGGTTCACATCGCCGCTCAGAATGCCCTGAAATGTCTCGCTGTCAGCGGTCATCGTAACATCGGCATCGCTGTCATCTGCGGATGCGCCGCTCTCGTCGATTCGCACAACCCCTTCATCTTCGATAACGAACTTGGCCGAGCCTTCGAAATCACTATTCGCCAGTTTTTTGTTAAGCGCAGCCACAGCTGCCGTGATGACATCACTCATAAGTCTTCCTCTCCTCTGACAGATTTGGCGAAAAAAGCTGCGCCGCCTCTCGATTTTTCTCTCGTCAGTGATATCCTATACTGCATGAACATCCTGAAAAACCCCATCTCTGCTGCTGCCGTTGCGTTAATGGTCGGCACAGTTCCGGCAGCCAGTTTCGCCCAGTCGCTCACCGCCAATCAAACACAGCAGGCGGAGGCCGCTGACCTTCTGGCAGAACTGGCAACTGAGGATTTGCCGACTTGGAAGTCTGTCGAAAACAAGCTGCTGCGCATCTGGTCCCGGTCAGGCTCAGATACAGCCGATCTGATGCTCAAGCGCGGGCAGGATCTGATTGACGAGGAAGAGTATCTCACGGCGCTGGAACATCTCACTGCGTTGACGGATCATGCACCCGACTTTGCGGAGGGTTGGCATGCCCGGGCAACGGCCTTTTTCCATCTTGAGGAATTTGGCCTCGCGATCGAAGATATCTTTCGCGCATTGGCTTTGAATCCAAACCATTTTGGCGCGCTTACCGGTCTTGGCATCATGCAAGAAGAGATGGGAAATCCGGAGCGCGCACTTCTGGCTCTTGAGAAAGCGCAAGAGCTGAACCCGCACCGCGAGGAAGTGAATCAGGCGATTGAGCGGTTGCAGCTTGCAATCGGTCGTTCGACCCTCTGAGAGAAAGCCCACCCCCTTATGCTATCACAGGATGCCCGTGTAACGGCGGTGCTGGGCCCGACCAATACCGGCAAGACACACTACGCTATTGAGCGAATGCTTGGCCATCGCACCGGTATGATCGGTCTGCCGCTGCGGCTCCTGGCGCGGGAAGTCTACGACAAGATCGTACATTTGCGCGGGCCTTCCGTTGTCGCTCTGTTAACGGGCGAGGAGCGTATCGTGCCCGCCCGTGCGGCCTATTGGGTTTGCACGGTAGAGGCGATGCCCGTCGATCTCGGCGCGGACTTTCTTGCTGTGGATGAGATTCAGCTCTGCGCTGATCCGGAGCGCGGATATGTGTTCACGGACAGGCTTCTGAGCGCACGTGGCCTGAATGAAACACTGTTTCTGGGTGCTGAAACGATGCGCCGCCGGATTGCGAGCCTTGTACCCAATGCTCAGTTTGTGCGGCGGGAGAGATTTTCGAAACTCACCTATACAGGTACGAAGAAGATCTCTCGTATGCCCCCACGGTCTGCCATCGTCGGCTTCTCGGTGGATAACGTTTACGCCATTGCCGAACTTATCCGCCGACAGAAAGGGGGCGCGGCCGTCGTAATGGGGGCACTGAGTCCTCGCACACGAAATGCACAGGTCGATCTTTATCAGAACGGAGATGTTGATCATCTGGTGGCCACCGACGCGATTGGCATGGGGTTGAACCTCGATATCAAGCATGTGGCTTTTGCGGGTACGGCCAAGTTCGATGGTCGGCGTCACCGCCATCTTCAACCCAATGAGCTGAGCCAGATTGCCGGGCGGGCAGGGCGCTATACCAACGACGGCACGTTTGGCGTGACCGGAGAGGCCACGCCGCTTGACGAGCCGGTGATTGATGCGATTGAGAATCACCGCTTCTCACCAATCAGGAAGCTACAATGGCGCAACAACCGGCTGGAGTTCGGAACACCTGACAGGTTGATCGAAAGCCTTGAAGCGCCGAGCCCTCATCAAGAACTGATCCGCACCCGCGAGGCGGATGATCTTGCAACGCTCAAAACACTCTGGGCCCTGCCCGCAATGCGAGACCGTGTGGCAGGCGGCCCCGATGTGCGGCTTCTTTGGGATGTCTGCCAGATCCCGGATTTTCGCAACATAGCCGCGAATGAGCACGCCACATTGTGTGAACGTATTTTCGAGTTTCTCCACGAGGGTGCGGGTATCCCTACAGATTGGCTGGCCACCCAGATCGAGCGGATCGACAAGACCACAGGTGATATTGACGCGATTTCCCGCCGTCTCGCCTTTATCCGCACATGGACCTATGTCGCTCAACGGAAAGACTGGGTAAGTGATACAAACCATTGGCGCGAGGAAACGCGTGCTGTAGAAGACCGCCTGTCAGATGCGCTCCATGCGTGTCTCACGCAAAGATTTGTCGATCGGCGCACATCTGTGTTGATGCGCCGGTTGAAGCAGAAGGAGAGCCTGGTGGCTGACGTGAACGAACAGGGTGAAGTGCGCATCGAGGATCAGTTTGTCGGGCGGCTGGAGGGTTTTCGCTTCCAACTGGATCCGAGCGCGAATGCAGATGAGGCAAAGACACTGCGGGCCGCAAGCGTTGCGGCATTGGCACCGGCCTTCTCCCTCCGTTCCGACAAGTTCTACAACGCGCCCGATACCGAGATCGACGTAACGGAACAGGGCGGACTGATGTGGGGCGAGTATGCGGTCGGCAAGCTTGTCGCCGGCGCGGATGCACTGTCTCCTCGGGTTGAGCCGTTTGTCGACGAAGAAGCAGGCCCGGATGTTGCGGAAAAAGTGCGCCGCCGCCTTCAACACTGGATTGATCGCAAAACCGCAGCGCTCTTTGAGCCGCTCATTGCACTCCGCGACGATGAGACCCTCACAGGCATGGCGCGGGGCGTTGCGTTCCGCTTGGTGGAGGCGCTTGGGGTTCTGCCGCGCGCCGAGGTGGCCGATGATGTTAAAAACCTTGATCAGGAGCAGCGAGGCCTTCTGCGCAAGCATGGAGTGCGTTTCGGCCAGTTTACGCTCTTTCAGGCGCTGATGCTCAAGCCCGCGCCGACACGGTTGCGCCTCGTTCTCTGGGCTCTTGCCGCCAAGCTCGATGATTTTCCCTCCGCACCACCCCCTGGATTGGTAACGGTGCCAGCGCTGGAAGCAGCGCCAAAGGGTTACTATTCACATGCGGGCTACCGGCTTGCAGGTACTCGGGCGATCCGCATCGATATGCTGGAACGTCTGGCGGATATGATTCGAGGCGAGAATACACGCAGCGGGTTTGAGGCAAGTGCCGATATGCTGTCTATCACGGGCCTGACGCTCGACCAGTTCGCGGACCTGATGCAGGGAATGGGATATCAAGCCGAGAAGGGCGAGCGCCAGAAAGCACGACCGGTTGCTGTGGCTGTCGAACCTGCGGTACCTGCTGAGCCGGACAAACGGATACGTCAGGCCAGTGCGCCTGTTGAAGAGGTCCGTACAATCGAACAAGCCGAGGGTGTTGCTGAGGCAGGCGAGGCCGAACCGGATTTGGCTGCCAAGCAGGCGGACGCGACCGAACCGGCGGAAACCAGAGAAGTAGAAACCAAGCAAGCTGCACCTGATGCAGAGGTTACGCCTGTCGAGGACAATGCGATCACTGAAATAGTTGAGCCAGAAACGGAGGTGGTATTGGAAGCCGTTGCGGACGAAGATGCGACGCCAGAGCTGGAGACCTTCTACACCTTCACATGGGCGCCGCGCCGTCGCCCGAATTCAGGCGCACGCGAAGGGCAGAAAAAGAGCGGCGGCAAGGCACGGCGCAACGCTGGTGGCAAACCCAAGGGTGGTGAGCAGGGTGGCCGAAACCACAAAGCCAAGCCAAAGCCCGCGGCGCGCGAAAAGCCGATAGATCCGGATAATCCTTTTGCGGCCCTTATGGCTCTGAAGGAGAAGGGGTGAGCGAACCGGCACCCGCTCTCCGGATAGACAAATGGCTGTGGCATGCGAGGTTCTTCAAAACGCGATCCCTTGCCGCCAAGGTGGTTGCTTCGGGGGCTGTGCGGGTCAATAGCGAACGGGTTGTCAAATCTTCCTCCCTTATCCGGATCGGTGATGTGCTGACATTTGCGAAGGAACGGGAAATTCTGGTCGTGGAAGTTGCTGCACTTGGGGAACGTAGAGGCCCCGCGCCAGAGGCACGGTTGCTTTACCAAAGCCACACCAAAACCATACCAAATCCAGCCGCGAGATCTCCGGGTTACGAGGGCAAGGGAAGGCCGACCAAGAAGGACCGCCGTGCGATTGATCAAAACCGCCCCGGCACCTCTTGAATTCCCCTTGCGGGTCAGGCAATCACTCTTATGTACACAATGCTGAGTAAATTTCTAAGGAATAGACGATGACCTATGTCGTGACGGACAATTGCATCAACTGCAAATACACCGACTGCGTCGAGGTGTGCCCGGTCGATTGTTTCTATGAAGGCGAAAATATGTTGGTGATCCATCCTGACGAGTGCATCGATTGCGGCGTTTGCGAGCCTGAATGCCCGGCCGATGCGATCCGCCCGGATACTGAACCGGACATGGAAAAGTGGGTTGATTTCAATAGGAAGTATTCTGACGCGTGGCCCGTGATCGTGACCAAATTGGATCCTATGCCGGAGGCTGAAAAGTTTGATGGCCAAGCCGGTAAACTGGAAGCGCATTTCTCGGAAAAGCCAGGCGAGGGCGGTTGAAGCGATTCGCCGCTTCGCTGCTTTAAATGGCTTAGTTGTAAGTGTGATTTATCAAGTCACGGCATAAATTGTGCGGTTTGATAGTCGGAAAGTCGCTATCTGAGCCTTTTTTCTCAGCGCAACCTTTATTTTTCGCCCATTTTTTGTTATGTAATCTCTATACAGATGGCGTCCTGCCGGAGCGGGAGAGGAATCCGGCATTGGAATATCGCCTTTAACCTGACTGTGATTGTGTCGTGACTGCTTTTGCAGCCACGGGTTTTTTGTCGAAAAATCACGGCCACATGATGAGACCAGAATCGGTAACAGGAGTGTCGATGAGCAAGTCCAAGAAGAATGCAGAATTTCGTCCGAACGAGTTTGTGGTCTATCCGGCCCACGGCGTTGGACAGATTGTCTCTATCGAAGAGCAGGAGGTTGCAGGTCTAACACTTGAGATGTTCGTGATCACATTCGAGAAAGACAAGATGACCCTTCGCGTGCCGACAGCAAAGGCGACGTCCGTTGGGATGCGGTCTCTGTCGTCCCCCGATATCGTGGGTAAGGCGATGGATACGCTGAAAGGCCGTGCGCGTGTCAAACGTGCCATGTGGTCTCGGCGGGCACAGGAGTATGAGCAGAAGATCAATTCTGGCGATTTGATCTCCATCGCAGAGGTGGTACGCGATTTGCACCGCAATGACGATCAGCGTGAGCAGTCTTATTCAGAGCGTCAGCTTTACGAAGCGGCCTTGGAGCGGTTGACTCGTGAGGTTGCGGCTGTTGATGGGATCGAGGAGTTCAAAGCGCAGGAGCGCGTCGGCGAAGTTTTGGATAGCCGAACGGCCGCCTGACTGTCTTCAAGTACCTGCTAAAGAGCGCCTTTTGAGGCGCTCTTTTTTGTTGGAGCACTGCCAGTTTTATTGCCAGACCGAGCTTCTCCGCACCGCGCGGGCTTCGGCGAGTGTTACCGTGCGTGCGCGCAGCAGCGCGAGACGGCCGGCCACGGTGCGGGTATAAATAAGCTCCGCTGGGCCTACATATCTTTGCCAACCGTCCAGAAGGGCCTGGGCGGTTTCCTTGCGGGCACCAAGAGCCTTCGGTACCGGATAGGGAGCAATACGCAACATCCGACCCAGATAACTCTGCCGCTGGATAATGTAGCGAGGATTGTCGATGGGCGCGAAGAACTCTTCCAGCAAGGATAGAAAGCGAGTTTCTTCCGGAAGCGTCGCCCCTGTGAGCGTACAATACGCGAGGCCAGCATCAGATACTCCGGTGCTTACTGTAAGGCGCGATCTTTCGGTTTTGATCTGCCCGGCATCCACCATAGCGTGGAGCACTGCGAGGCCCGTCTGGCGAAGACTTTCCGACAGTGTTCCATGTGCAAGGACGCGCTTTAATCGTAACAATCCAGGTACCATCACCGCAGCAGATCCTGTTCCAAACAGCAAACCCGGAACGGGATCACCGATCAGCCCGGCCCATACGGCCATCCCAGTTGCAGCAACTGCCGTGCGGGGCAAGAGTTGAGCCACAGCGTCAGTACCGACGAGCCCCCGATGGCTCTGGTCTGTCTCGATCCGATGCTGGATATGAGGACGAGGTGTGCCCGTTTCCAGGGCAGAGTGCCAGCGCTTCGTCAAAAGGTCACGCTCTGCGGCCCGAGAAAGAGATGCGGCGTTCGCCGTCTGTGGATCATTATGCTGCGAGAGCCCAGATTTTATCTGCCCACTTACTGTATCCAGATGCACGAACGTATCGAAGCGCCTCTCAAGCGCTTCAACCTCTGGCCCCGGTTCTGCCGGTGCGGTCGTGGCCACGTGCCAGATGTTGGCGACTTTTTCGGGCTGTGCCGGATCGCAACGGATCGCGCGACCTCTGATCTGATTAGACGATACAAACGACTTTACGTTTGTTGCCAGAATTAGTGTGTTGATTGCGGGCAGATCCCAGCCTTGGCCCAAAAGCGCGCGTGTTCCGATGAGAATGCGCACTGTTCCGTTGGCAACAAGATCCGAAACAAGCTGCACCCGCCTGTCCGAGGCCGCACCACTTAGGTGGAGTTGTACATAACGCGGATCGTGAGGAAGGGCCCGCACTGCGATGCCCTCACCTCCTGGGAATGCGGCAGGTACGATCACGAGAGAACCGGTAAGAACCGCCATGTCTCCGCCGGACACCTTCTCTGCACGCAGGCGCTCAAAAAGAGAGCCCGCGTCCAGCCTTCCGAGCTTGGGTGTTTCAAGTATGCGCTGGTTGAATTCATCCGGGGTGTAGTAGTCTGGCTCCGCCGCCGCCAGCTTCACAGCGCCTGCGCCCACATGCTCTGTGAGAATGACCAGGCGCAAGTCTTTCCCCAACTCTTTGCGTTCCGCTTCTGCAATCTCGCGAATGCTTTCATACTTCTCCGGAGCATTTCGGAGAAGACGCTCGCGGTCTTCACTATCGGCTAACGGAATGGAAACACGACTTTTGTAGAGTGCACCATGCTTTGTAAGATGCGCCGCGAGATGATCCGGCAGATATTCCAGTAGCCCTTGAAACAGGATCTGAAGCCATTCATCGTTGAGTTTGGGGATTTTGCGCTGCGCAACGCCCAGGACGCGGCGTGCATATCTGGGAACAATTACGTCAGCGTCATTCAGATATATGAGCATTGCTGAAAACAGACTGGGATCAGAAAGCAGTTCATTTGCCTGACGTCTCGTATCAGCAATCCATGGATGTCTCTCAATTACGGAGATCATCGCGGCATCTCCGCGTAGTTGTGCTCGCAACTCAGTGTTCCGCCTGTCCATTGCTGTATAAGGCTCGGCTTGCTTGAGCTGAGAATAGTGAACTAGATCCTGATGAGGTGCGAGATCACCACTTTTCACCAGCTCGGGAATACTGATCTCGGCATCAATGGGGCCGCAGAGATCATCATATCTTCGCCATTCCTGAGAGGTGACATCATATGGCGGGGTGGCGGTCAGGGCGACGGTCTGAGCATCAAGAGTATCTACAATATGGACCAGAGCTTCCCACCATGCATTTCTGAGATGGTGGGCCTCATCCAATACAACCACCCCAACTTCGGCCGCCTGCAACGTTGCTGCATCGCAATCCATGTGAAGGGCCTGATAGGTGGAAACGGTTACCAGACCGGGGGCTTTCAGATCCTTGGAGATCCAGTCTGGAAGATGCCTATCCGGAAGAAAGAGCTCTGTCAGCCGATCCACCCACTGATTTCGGATAGCGATGGATGGCGCAAGGATCAAGGTTGGCTTGCCGATGCGGCGTAGCACTTCGATGCCGACCACGGTTTTACCCGCACCCGGTGCTGCAACCACATGAAGCTTGCGATCCTCGAGATGATCCTCAAGCCCCCTTAGCACCTCGGCCTGATACGCCCGCCACGGAAAGCAAAAACGCATCTGTTCAAACGGGCTGATCTCCGTATCCATCAGATCGCCAGCCGTTCAAGCTGAGTATCCAAAGCGGAAATTGCGGCTTCCATGTCGTCAAAGTCGTGGTCTATACAAGCCTTTTCCACCCTCGCAAAAACATCCCTGTAACTGTGAAGCTGAGTGCCCATTGCCTCAATCCGCTCTTTGTGTTCAGCCCTTGCCTTTGAGTTGAGCGACACAAACTTCTCGATGAGTTCAACGACGACGCGCGCATGATAACTGATGAAACGCCTTGCATGAACGAGGTCTCGCGCATCCTCCAACACTTCCATCCGAATGCGTTCAAGGTGCTGCGCCATATCCCAGAAAACATCCGCATGGGGTTGGTCAATTTCCTCTGCGGCTGCTCGCAAACGCTCTGCGTATCCGGTAAGCGCTAGTCCCGCTTTCTCTTGCCATCCCAACCTGGACGGCAGGGAGCGGCGAAGATACAGCACACCTCCAATCAAGCCACCCAAAGCCAGCACACCAAAGACTATTTCCACTGCACGGCACCCCAAAATTTTCTTTTTCCTGCCGTGTGACCATCACAAAAACTGAGCGCTGTCAAAAGCGGTTTGTTGGCCATGCTGTCTGATACCTGGAAGGTAAAATTTGGCACGCCGGTTCTGAGAGCGATTGGGTACAGGTTACTCATGCCCGCCCTTGGAACAACTCGTACAGTCCTCTTACTTGCCGGACGGAAGCTGACGCTCTGCGAGTGTGATCCAGAGAGTTGAGGCCACGATAAAACCTGCTCCGAGGCCGAATGTCAGGGTCGGGACTTCATTAAACACGAAATAGCCGACACCTGTTGTCAAAATCAGGCTGAGGTATCCGAATACAGCCAGAAATCCGGCCTCCGCTCTGGCATGAGCCTGCAAGAAACAAAACTGTGCGGACTGCGAAAAGACGCCGATGGCCAGCAAGGGAAACAAGTGATCTTGTGCAACTGGCGTCCAACTCAGCAATGCGACCGGTGCGGTTAGCACGCTGAGCCCCGCAGTATAAAAGACCATCATCACCACCGTGGGCGTTCCCGCCAACATGCGTGTCAAAATGATCGCAGATGTACCGAAGATGACGGCCAGAAATATTGCTGGCAGACCCCAACTGACGAGCATTTTACCGGGTTGAATAGCGATCAGAACGCCGATGAAAGCGAGAGTTGCGGCTGCCCAGCGATACCGGGGTACGATCTCCCCCAGAAAGATCAACGCCATCACCATCATTACGACGGGCCGCATGAAGCTGATTGTCGTGAACAGAGCGAATGGCAGCCGTGCGATTGCAAAAAAGCCGGTTGCAAGCGCCAGTGTGGAGAACAGGACCCTCAGCCCATGCAAGTGCAAGCGGTCGAGATGGCGGAAGTCTCCCCGCGTGTGCCAAGCCCAAGGCAGCACGAGAACCAGCCCTACCGTAGCGCGAAGAAATACAATTTGCGATGCAGGATAGCCAAGCCCAAGCGCTTTTACGATGGTAAGCGCCCAGATATTGAGAGCCATATCGGTTAGCAACCACATGCCACCCGATAGGTTACGAGGGTGGATCTCAGCTTCGCTTGGCAAGCAGGTTTGCCATTATTCGGAAGGCTCCGGGAACCAGGTTCTCCATCTGATGATGCAGGATCAGGGCGCAGTGAATGTGGCGCCCTTTCCCGATATCGGCAACCAGCAGGGCCCCCTTTTGCGGCACTTCATCCAGGTCAGCCATCTTCAGCAGCGGTATATACTCCGGTGCCCAGCTTTTGGCGAAATACAGCCCCCGCTCCTTATGCCAGCCGGTCCAATCCTCTTCTGAGATCAGGTTTGGAGTGGTCAGCACAGTATGATTGGAGAGGTGTGTCACTTCGGAGTTCTCGTCGGTCACGCGCCATCTGAACGAAGGTTGGCCAATTTCGAGGGGCCTGGGTGGAACAGTGTATTCATCCCAGTTGTCCCAAGGCCGGTGATAGAGCGTTATCAGAGTTCCACCAGCGGCACACCAATCGTGTAGGCGCGGCATTTGCGCTGCCAGCCCCTCACGGAACTTCATGGCAAAAATACCGATGAGAACCGTGTCGAATTCCGCCATCCGCGCATCCGATTGCAGATCTTCGTTCGTAAGGCGTGTAACATCAAAGCCCATGCGGGTAAGCCAATGATCCACGCGATCATTACCACCGCCGGTATAGCCGATCTTCACTTTCGGCAAAGCCACATCAATCACCTCCAGCTGCACTTTGGCGACGCGTGTCATTGCGCGTGGATCTGCGTGATCATAGGCAACTACATCCACTGTACGTGCGGGCACGCCGTTAAGGCTTAAAGGCAGTGTGTAACTGCCCGGAGCCACCTTTCTTGGCAGGGTGACTGTGTAGCCACCGTTGCTACGGATGGCGTGCCAGCCAGAAGGCAAACTCAATGTTGGCGAAACTTCTTCTGAAGACGTTTTGCCAATTGCCAACTCAAAGTCGCGGCGCGGGCTGCGCAGGTTCAGGATGTCCTTCATCGGTGCCAGTTCCACTGGTGAAGCGGGTAGGACCAGCGGTGGAACTTCAAGCGGCAGGCTGCTCTGGCTCGCCACCCCATACGTCTTAAGTTTGAGAGAGAGGCTCGGGGCCCTAGGGGCGTCCGGCAGATAAACTGTAGGGTAAGGGTCTGAAATGTCCGCATCGGAGAGTGTCAGGTTGAGATCATCCTGTTTCCAACCGTCCGGCAAAGTGAGCGCGGTTTCTGCGGTGTCCGCCGCTCCCTTTCGAAGCTCTACCTGAAGCTGAGTCTCATCGGTCTGATAAAGATGATCCTTCTTTAGACGGGCACGGGCTTCAGCCCCAGCGGCAATACGTATCGCGCGCGAAAGCTGTTCGCGCTTGCGTCTGATCTTATGGGCATATTCGGGCGCAGGCTCCGCTCTATTCACTGCGACTAGCGCCAAGCTGGCGTGTTTCAGAACTGAGCCGAAATCCGGAAAGGCCGCAACCGCAGCATCCATGTTGTGTTGAGCTTCGGCCAAAGCGTCTCCGCCAAGATCGCGCAACGTGCGGGGCAGACCGGAAAACAATTCGAGATCTGGTCCCTCGACCCTGCTTTCGGCCAGATGCAACGGCCAGTTACGTTCTGAGCCTGCCGGCACCCATGATCCCATCGCCTGTGTCAGATGGAAGGCTCGGCTCTGTTGGCCGATGCGCTCAAAACTGAAGCCCGTTACCGGATCAACTCCATCCGCCTCGATTGTCAGGGTGGGCGGCGGCGGGGGCATATCATCATCATAGGCCTGGCCTGCACCGGACCATGCGGGCAGATAGAGCTTCTTTACATGCCAGGGCGGATGGGGGCTGTCAGTGTAGGCCAGATCACCACAAAGAGCCATTACCTGATGGGCCGCTTCCGTCATGGCGCGGTGATGGCCGTGTTGACCGGGGATATCCAGAAAAGTCGGGCAAATGATATCCGGCTTTTCCATCCGCAGGATATCGACAAACCGTTTGAGCGTGCGTTCGCGGCCCCATTTATTCAGTGTTTCAACACCAGACTTGGAAAATCCGAAATCAAAGATGGAATCGTCCGGCGTTTCGGATAGCCAGTAAAGGCGTAGATCCAACACATCGGCCGCGCGTTCCATTTCGGCTGTGCGCAAAACTCCGAGAGCTTCGGCGCCTTCGGTGCCAATATCGTTCTGCCCACCTTCCCCGCGCGTGGAACAGGCGTAGCTTATGTCAATCCCATCTCGGAACCGCAGCGCAGCCAGCATTGCAGACGTTTCATCGTCCGGGTGGGCGCCTGTGTTCATGAAAGACACAATCGTTTGCAGAGGTGTCAGCGCCCTACACAGTGCCACGATGCGTGGGTTCAGGCTCTCGCGGGCTATGCGGGTCTGGTCGGACAAGGGCATGACGTGTCTTTCGTCAGAGAGATGCAGCTTGGGGCGTGAAAGCCCGATTGAGGATCAGCGACGCTGCACCAAGGGTTGCGGTCAATCTTCCACAAGTGCCGCGTTGTATACGTGGGAGAGGGTTATCAGACCGGTTTGAGACAGACCGCTTAGGCAGGTGTGTATGAGCGACCAAGTGGTCGACTATCGCTTCCGGCATAGCGCCACCCAGAATTACGGTTTGAGGATCGAGGATGTTTTCGATCAGACCCATCGCCTGCCCCAGCGCTGCCTCCGCGATTCCCAGCCATTCTGCGAGTTTTGCATCGCCCTCTTGGTAGAGAGCTTCAAGGGCAACAACGTCCACAGGATTGTCCTTTGAGAGATGGCGCTGAACGGCTACACGGCTTAGCTGGGATTCGAGAGGGGCCGGGCCATTTTCTGTTGAAACCAGAACATGCCCGATCTCCCCGGCATTGCCAAACGCACCGGCCACGAGCTGATCCTTGTTGATCAGCCCCAGCCCGAGCCCGGCTCCGAAATAGAGATACGCATAGTTCGATAGCCCTTGCGCAGCGCCGCCGATACGTTCCGCCATTGCTGCGGCGTTTGCGTCATTGCTGAGTTCCACGGGAATGCCGAGAGCATCTTCGAACATTGCTGCCGGGTCTATACTCTGCCAACCCTTCAAGTCGGATCCCAGCCCCGAGAGGCCCGTCTCTCCGAAGGGGCCCGGCATCACGATGCCAGCGCCCATTAGCCGTTTGGAGGCAATACCCACCCCGGTCAGCATTTGATCTCTCAGCTTCAGTACAGTATCAAGAACCTTCTGAGGTGCATTGTGTTTCAAGGCGTACCGACGTTCATCCACGGCATTGCCATGAAGATTGAGCAGAGCGGCGAAGATCGCATCCGGGCGGATCTCGATACCAAGGGCGTATCCTCCCTCGCCATTCACACCGTATTGCAAGGCCGGCAATCCACGCCCCCCCGAGCGGATGCCAGTCTCCACAAGAAGGCCATCTTCCTGCAATTCTGCGATAATGTTGCTCACGGCCTGAGTCGAGAGCCCAAGCGCGCGTCCGATCTCGGCCCGTCCCATCTGCCCTGCGGATTGAATACGCCCCAACACTGCTTGCCGATTGTAGGATCGTGACCGACCCGAATGGGTGCCCTTTTTCTTGTCCACGATGCTGTTGGCTTGGATCATGCTTTGCGATTAACTCAACTTACTTGTTAACTCAAGTTATTTGAGTTAATGAGGTTGTCAGATCAATATCAGAGCCGGATGAACCGGGCGATTGACGAGTCAACTATGATCAGCGGGAGATCACGCATGAAATATAGACTGAAGAGCCTCGCTATTGCAGGATTGACCAGCGTTGCAACGTTGCTCAGCAGTGCTGTACAAGCCGTAGAAATTGAATATTGGCAGTATTTTTTCGATGCTCGCGTCGAGGCTATGGAGCAATTGATCGAAGGCTTCGAAGCGGAGAATCCTGATATTACGGTGAAGATGACGCATTTTCCCTATGCTGATTACCGCACCAAGGTTGCCGCTGCGATCCCTGCTGGTGAAGGGCCGGATGTGGTCCAACTCTTTTATGGCTGGTTGAATGATTACGTTGAGGCAGAGTTGATACAGCCGCTGCCCGCTGATGTATTTCCGCCCGCCAAGATCGAGGAGGATTTCTTCCCGATGGTCGGTGCCATGCGTGAGGGCGACAACTACTGGGCATTGCCGACAGCCGTGCGCAGCCTTGCGCTTTTCTACAACACACGTCTCTTTGACGAGGCTGGTGTCGATGCGCCGCCAACCAATCTTGATGAACTCGTTGAAGTTGCAAAAAAACTTACCAAAGTGGATGGCGCCGGCAATCTAACCCAAGTGGGTATCACGGCAGGAATGACGGCTCAGGATCATCACTGGTTCCGCGAAGTTCTGGTGCGTCAGATGGGCGGTGACCCCTATACAGACGACTATCGCACTGTGAATTACAATGACGAAGCCGGACAGAAGGCGCTCGACTTCTATGTTGGATTAGCGAAGCAGCACAAGGTAACTGCCTTTGGCTTCATGGATGAGCCGCAGGCGGCCTTCAAAGCAGGTCGCGCAGGCATGCATATAGATGGCTCTTTCCGCATCGGCTCCCTGAACGGCGTGCGGGGGCTCAAATGGGGCGTTACCGAACTGCCAGCCGGCCCTGATGGCACCAGATCAAACTATTCATCTTATTGGGTGAATGCGATCACCACGAAAGCGGAAGGTGAAAGATATGATGCTGCGGTCAAGTTCATGCAGTATGTCACTTCCGATGAAGCAATGCAGATCTGGCTGGATGTTGTCGGTGAACTGCCCGCCAAACCTTCAGTCGGAATGACGGATGCAAACGCGAATAACGAGGTGTTTGGCCCGTTCATTCGTGGTCTTGCCTATGCGAACACGACAAAATTCGCCAACGAGTCCGCGCAACGCCAAGCGATGGTGGATATGGTATCCCGTATGGATATTGAAGGGCAATCGGCTGCGGACAGTATCGCTGCTGCCGCAGCTGAAGAGCAGAAGGTCCTAGATGATTATTACAAGTAATTAGGACCGCACGCCGGACCGGGTAGCCCCCCTCTCGGTCCGGCAACTATTCTAGAACCTGCAGGGCTGAAAGTGCTTAAATGACGCTCTACCGCGACCTCACGATCCGTCAAAAGCACATCGTCTGGGCATGGGCGTTCTTGGCCATTCCCGCTCTGTTTTACGGGATTATCCGATTTTATCCGACAGGCACGGCAGTCCTGATATCGTTTCAGAACTGGAACCTCTTAGGCAGCCGTACATGGGCCGGGCTGGAAAATTATCGCGAGCTGTGGAACGATCCCGTTTTCTGGAAAGTCTTCCGCAACACGTTTGCATATCTCCTGATCGGCACCCCGGTCAGCCTCGTCCTCAGCTTTATCATCGCTTATCATCTGGACAAGTTGCGGTTCATGCATGGCTTCATCCGCATGCTCTACTTTCTGCCGTTCATGACATCCGCTGTTGCCATGGCATGGGTCTGGCGCTGGTTTTATCAGGGTGTGCCCATCGGGCTTTTCAACAACATCCTGGCAAGCTTTGGCATCGCACAGATCGAGTTCTTGAACTCCACTACCAACGCTCTTCCTGCGGTCCTTGCACCTGCCGTCTGGGCAGGGCTGGGTTTCCAGGTGATCATCTTTATGGCAGGGCTTCGCGCCATTCCAACCTCCTACTATGAGGCCGCACGCATCGATGGTGTTGGCTGGTGGACGATCCTGACACAGATCACCCTACCGCTTCTGAAGCCTACAATGGTCTTCATCGTGGTCTTCTCCTCAATCGGCTTTTTGAGGATTTTTGACCATGTTTTCAACATGACAACGAACAATCCTGGCGGCCCGCTCAACGCGACAAAGCCGCTCGTTCTGATGATCTATGATACCGCATTCAATGGCTTCAATATGGGTTATGCAGCGGCCCAAACGGTTGTGCTCTTCACGATCCTGCTCATCGTCAGCCTTATCCAGCTTCGGCTTTTGAGGAGCGAATAGATGGCCGTCACCGATATCCGCCCCACCGCTGCATCAGTGCTGGAGACCAAGGCACCAGCACGGGCGCGCAACATGGGCCAGTTCATCCGCTGGCTGTTGCTCTTCATTGGCGGCATCCTGATGGTGATGCCGATCGCCTACATGATCTCGACATCGCTCAAATGGCCGCACGAGGTTTACAACGTCAATCTCATTCCGGAAGAGCCGACGCTGGAGAACTATACCTATGTGCTTGAAGACGGGCGTTTCTATCTCTGGTTCGTCAATTCGATCATTATCGCCACTATCACCACACTATCCAATCTCCTGTTTGATAGCCTCGTGGGTTACACGCTTTGCAAATTTCGCTTCCCCGGCCGCCAGATCATCTTCATCGCAATCCTCTCCACTCTGATGATCCCAACAGAAATGCTTGTTATCCCCTGGTATCTCATGAGCCAAAGCTTCGGGTGGCTGGATAGCTATTGGGGTATCATGTTCCCTGGCTTGATGACCGCTTTCGGGACCTTTCTGATGAAACAGTTTTTTGAAAGCGTACCGGATGATTTTATAGAGGCCGCCCGCATCGATGGCCTTAATGAGCTGCAAATCTGGTGGACGGTTGCCATGCCACTCGTCAAACCGGCGCTAGCGGCGTTGGCAATCTTCGTTTTCCTCGGTAATTGGACAGCATTCCTTTGGCCGTTAATCGTCACCAATTCCGTGGAAATGTACACGATACCTGTGGGTCTTTCCGGCTTTGGCGATGAGGCCGATGTTGCGTGGGAGTTGATTATGACGGGCGCTGCAATCTCCACTATTCCAACACTCGTCGTCTTCCTGATTTTTCAGCGCTTTATTATTCGCGGCGTTGTTATGGCGGGGCTCAAAGGATGACAGATCGCACCACTTTTCCTGACCCGACATACAAGAAAACAGTACTGGCACCGCTCTTTGAGGGGGTCAAAGCTCATTACGCAACACATATGTTAACTATAAACAAAGCCCATCTGGTGATGCTGGCAGAAACCGAAATCCTGAAGCGCGATCAGGCCAAGGAGATCGCGGTGGCCTTACAGGCAATTGCGCTCGAAACCGATGTCAGTGCGCTCATCTATACGGGTGAGCATGAAGATTTCTTCTTTGTTGTGGAAGCTGCCCTGAAAGCCAGTCTGGGTGACCTTGGGGGCATGCTTCACACTGCACGGTCCCGCAACGATATGGATCATACGCTCTTCAAAATGGCGCTTCGCAGCCGTGCTGGTATGATGCTTGATCAATTGCAGCTTCTAACCAAGTCACTCATCACCAAAGCCGAAGAGGAAGCTGAAACCCTTATCGTGGCATATACGCACGGTCAGCCCGCACAACCCACTACGTTCGGCCACTACCTCGCTGCGATTGTTGAGGTGCTTATCCGCGATATGGAGCGTCTCAATGCGTCTGCCGATGCTTTGGAGTATTGCCCAATGGGGGCCGCGGCCATCACAACCTCGGGTTTCCCCATTGATCGCCACCGTATGGCCGCGCTTCTGGGCTTTGCAGAACCGCTCGTGAACTCCTATGGCTGTATCGCGAGCGTCGATTATGTCACCGGCCTCTACTCTGCGATCAAACTGATCTTCGTGCATCTCGGCCGTGTCATTCAGGATATGGCTTTCTGGTCGTCATTCGAGGTGGGTCAGCTCTACGTGCCCAATGCCCTCGTTCAGATCAGCTCGATCATGCCGCAGAAGCGCAACCCTGTTCCGATTGAGCATATGCGCCATCTCGCCTCCGTTACCGTAGGGCGCTGCGATATGATCGTGAATACAATGCACAACACCCCGTTTACAGATATGAATGACAGCGAGGGTGAAGTTCAGCAAGCTGGTTATGATGCCTTTGCATCCGGCGGGCGTGTGCTTGAGTTGCTCGAAGCGTTCCTTCCCGCCTGCGAGATTGATCGCGCAAACGTGGCGCGAAACACTGATGCGGCCTGCATAACCATCACAGAGCTTGCCGATACACTGGTACGGGATGAGGGGCTGAGTTTTCGGCAGGCCCATGAGATTGCGGCTGCTACCGCGCGCGCTGTGATCTCCGACGAAAAGCCGTTGGGAGCCGGGTTCAAGGAGTTTGCGGCAGCATTTTCAACCGAGATGGGGCGAGCTTCAATACTATCAGAACAGGGCTTCGCTATTGCCACATCGGCCGAGAACTTCATTGCTGTGCGCAATCGCCCCGGCGGGCCCGCGCCAGAAGCTCTGCACGCAGCCCTGAGTGTATCCGCAGCACAATTGCATACGCTGGCCACAAGGGCCCAAAACCGGGAAAAACGCCAGTCGGAGGCTCAAGACCGTCTTGAGCAGGCATTCAACTCCTTGATGGAGAGCTGATCTTATGGCCAACCTTGCCTTGCGCAATCTTACCAAATCCTACGGCACAACTAAGGTGCTGCACGGCATTAGCCTTGATGTGGCGGATGGTGAATTTGTTGTATTCGTAGGCCCTTCCGGTTGCGGAAAATCTACCACGCTCAGGATGATTGCCGGGCTGGAGGAAGTGACATCCGGCGAGGTCGTTATCGACGAAAAAGTTGTCAACAACCTCGAACCCAAAGACCGCGACATCGCAATGGTTTTTCAGAATTATGCAATCTATCCGCATATGTCCGTGAAAAAGAACATCGCCTTTGGTCTGCGGTCTTCAAAACTTTCCCGGCTCGAAAAGGATGCGCGAATCCAGGAAGTTGCGGGTATTTTGGATATGACCAAACTCTTGAACCGCAAACCCTCCCAGCTCTCTGGTGGTCAACGCCAGCGGGTGGCTATAGGTCGGGCGATGGTGCGTGATCCGGCAGTGTTTCTTTTCGACGAACCTCTCAGCAATCTCGATGCACAATTGCGCACCCAGATGCGTCTGGAGATAAAGAAACTTCACCAACACGTTGGCAACACGATCATCTTCGTCACTCATGATCAGGTGGAGGCCATGACGATGGCAGACCGGATCGTGATAATGAAGGATGGTCGTATCCAGCAGGTAGGCACACCTGCGGAAGTCTACCATCAGCCTGCCAATGCTTTTGTTGCTCAATTTATCGGAGCACCGTCGATGAATATGCTGCCTGCAACGCTCAACGGCGCCGGATTGGAGCTTGTGGCGGGCTGGACCATTGAGACACCGCTTCGCAGTGACACCGCACGAGCCGTTACCGTCGGAGTTCGCCCCGATGATCTCAGGTTGGATACAGGACAACGTCTTGTGTCCGGGAAAGTCGCAGTCCGGGAGCCACTCGGCCCCGAAACGTTGATCTACGTTGAAACAGATGGTGGAGAAGTTATCGCCAAGGCCGATGGTCGAACCCCGCCCGAAGTCGGGCAGGAAATTACCCTCTTTGCAGATCCTGCGGACCTTCATGTTTTTGATGCCGAAACCGGCGCAGTGCTGCAGTGAATAGGATCCAACGCCCTCCGACGGTGCTCTGTGCGGGCCGACTATACTGCGACCTGGTGTTCACTGGAGTCCCGCATCTACCAGTGATGGGGGCCGAAACTTTCTCTGAAGAGCTATCTCTTCATGCAGGAGGCGGAGCCTTTATCACTGCGGCAACATTCAACACTTTGGGTTGGCGAACTGCCCTTTTGGCAACTTTGCCTGCTCCACCTTTTGACACACTTGTGCGGCGAGACCTCGCTGCTGCTGAGTTGGATACAACACTTTGCCGGGAGGCGAGTGATGCAGCCGCTCCTCAGATAACCGTTGCCTTAGCCACCGGCGGTGACCGAGCATTTCTTAGCCACAAGGCAGGTCCTGCAATCCCGGACACAGCTTTGCCGCCGGGCTCTTGGTTACATTTGCATATCGGAGAATTGCGCAGCCTTCAGGAGCACCCAGGATTGACCAAAATGGCGCGCGACGCGGGTATGACTGTTTCCCTTGATTGTGGATGGGATGATGAACTCTTGAAGAAGGGCGCGGAGATGGCCCGGTTGATTGAAGAGGTGGATGTATTTTTGCCGAGCGAGACTGAGTTTGACTTGTTGTGTAACTCTGGCCTGCCTATGGAAGCATCACCGCTGACGGTTGTGAAATGCAGCAAAAGGGGAGCAAAGGCATTGGGGCCGAAGGGCTGGATCTATAGAAGCTCTGCTCCTGTCCCAGTTGTAGATGCAACAGGAGCAGGTGACTCCTTCAATGGCGGTTTTCTGGCTAGCTGGCTGATGGGTGAGCCTTTGGCAGATTGCTTGGAAAACGGGAATATATGTGGGGCAGCAACTGTTCAAGCCACTGGTGGCACAGGTGGCTTGGTCCGCATAGGCAACCAACTCTCGGTTGGGCGTTTGGGAGCGGCCAAGTGACAGTGTAGCTCTAGCGCGATGCTGGCAGAGCTTGTCACTTCCTTTGTTAAACCAGCTACAAGCAATCTCTTTGAACCAGTGCCCAGTGAGGCAAGCGGCACATTGTCCGAGCCATGAAGAGATATTGCGCACGTGCTGAACTTGACTGATCCTGCGCCTAGCAGTGCTTGGACCTTGTCGCCGGTGAGAAACTGACAAAGATTTGCGACTTCTAGAAAGTGCCAGGCGAACGCAAGGAGCACATCAATTGTAAAATGGCCAGCACGCGTAACGGGCCTTTTGCGTTAAGTGCCTGAAACTAAATGGAGGCGAGTACCGGAATCGAACCGGTGTACACGGATTTGCAATCCGCTGCGTAACCACTCCGCCAACTCGCCTCGGAACTTCGATGTAGGCGCACTGGGTCAGCGGGTCAATGTCAAACGTTCTGTGTTGGATATTTCCTATCATTGATCCGGTTAATGCAGGATTGTTGGCGCACTCGACATACCAACAAGAAGTACCTTTCTTGCTGCAGGCATGGCTCCGAACAAGCGTTGCCGTGACAAATTAAATGTGGCAAGTGATAGCAGGTGTAAGGCCTAAGAAGAGAGAGAAGCGCGCATGATTGATTTCGCGGCCGCCCGCACTGCCATGGTGAACTGCCAAGTGCGCCCTTCGGATGTAACTCGTTATCCAATTATAGCGGCACTTCTGGAAGTTCCCCGAGAGCGATTTGTGCCGCAGGCGTTGGCATCGGTAGCGTATACGGGCGACCACATTGACGTAGCGCCGGAACGTGTTCTTCTTGATCCGCGCACATTTTCCAAGATGCTGGACTCTCTGGCCCTCACCCCTTCGGACCTCGTTCTCGATATTGGTGCCGGATATGGCTATTCCACAGCAGTGATTTCGAGGCTTGCGGAAGCGGTGGTAGGAGTTGAGGAAGACGAGGCAATGAGCAAAGAGGCGGAGGTGCAACTTCAGGCTCTCGGTGCCGACAACGCGGTTATCACTCATGCCGGGCTTACGGTGTGTGACCCTTCAAACGGTCCGTATGACGCTATCGTGATTCAGGGTGGTGTAGAGAAAATACCGAGTTCAGTGGCAAATCAACTGAAAGAAGGTGGCCGTATTGCCGCACTTTTCATGCAAGGTGCCTACGGTCAGGCCCGTTTGGGTAGAAAGAGTGGCGAAAAGATCGTTTGGCGGGCAGAATTCGATGCGGCAGCCCCGGTGCTGCCCGGGTTTCGTGGGAAAGCCGAATTTCAGTTTTGAAAACACGAATGATCGCAGCGAAAAAGCGGCGGCAAGAACCAGAGGCAGGCATTGAGCAATGAAACGGATGTTAACACTGTACCGATGGGCCGCAGGAGCAGCTGTGTTGGTGGCGCTTGGCAACCCATCTTACGCAGATACGCTGGCGGACACACTGGTAAAAGCATATCAGCTTAGCCCGGCACTGGAGGCCGCGCGCGCCCAGCAAAGGGCGACAGATGAGGGTGTGGCCCAGGCAAGAGCTGGCAAGCGCCCTCAAGTGGATATTTCATCCACTTTGAGGACTGGTCGAGCCGAACGAAGCGACTTTGTTGGACGCTTAAACGATTCACTTAGTCGCTCTCGTTCTTTGAATGTCGAATTGACGGCCTCTCTAAATCTATATGATGGGGGCCGGACCCGAGCAGCCATCAATGCAGCAAAGGCACAGGTTTCCGCTGGACGTGCGCAGTTGAAAAACAGCGAGCAAAATCTTTTTCTCAATTCGGTAGCCTCGTATGTTGATGTGCGCAGGGATTCTCGCTTTGTGGCGCTTGGACAAAACAATGTTTCGGTATTGCGGCAGCAGGTGCGTGCAGCACGAGACCGTTTTGAACTCGGTGAGGTGACACGAACAGATGTGAGCCTTGCCGAGGCACGGCTGGCGCAGGCACAGGCTACGCTTGCGAGCTTTGTCGGACAGTTGGCCGTTTCCAAGGAAAGCTTTAAGGCGATTGTAGGTGTGGAACCTGTAAACCTGCAAACGCCACCGCCGCTGCCAAATCTGCCAGCCACTCTTGATCAAGCGATCGCAATAGCAATGCGCGAGAATCCCAGTATGATTTCTGCGCGTTTCCAGGAACTTGTGGCCCGTTACAATTTAGAGCGTGCTGATGCCAATCGCAAATCAACACTGACTGCGGGCGCAAACGTAGGTGTGGAGACGAGTGATGCGGATGTAGGTCCGGACAGCGACGGTGGCCTTGGCTCCACTAATCTGAACATCTTCAACGACGAGAACAGCACCCTGTCTTATGGCTTATCACTTACGGCCAGCCGTCAACTGTATTCGGGCGGTGCGCTCAAATCGGCCGTCCGTCAGGCAACCAACACACTGGCGCAGCAAAAATTTCTTTTGCAAGATACAGCTCGTCAGGTGCAGCAGAATGTGGCGAGCGCTTGGGCCGGGCTGGAGATTGCGCAAGCTTCCATTCGGGCAAATCGCGAACAGGTCGCAGCGGCACAGATCACCTTTGATGGTGTGCGCGAAGAAGCGCGCCTCGGCGCTCGGACAACTTTGGATGTGCTGGACCGTGAGCAGGAACTGAGGGATGCGCAAGTTCAACTCGCTTCCTCCATCCGCGATGAGTATGTGCGGGCCTACGAATTGCTGGCAACAATGGGCCTCCTGACGATTGAGCATCTCAATCTCGGAATCGAGGCTTATGATCCAGACGTTTACTACAAAGCTGTGGAACGAGGTCCTGCAATAACGCCGCGCGGCGCGAAACTGGACAAGTTGCTGCAAAAGTATGGTAGATGAACTTTCGAACGAGTGGGGACTGGTGCGAAATGAAGAGGGTGATCCATGAACGGAAGCTCAAACGACGGAAGTGACGATAGCCATGATGTGCTTTCATCCATTCGAAAACTGGTTGCCGAAGAGGCCGAAAGCCATACCAAAGAGGCTACGGATGTCTCCGAAGAAGATATGCCATCCGAAGCTGATAAACCGCTTATACTGGGGGAAGCTCTGCTCATAGAGGAAGAGGAGCAGCCTGATGGCGAGAGCGACGGTTCGGTTCAGGCTGACCCGCTTGGCAGGGTCTACGGGTCAGGTTGGTCCACAGTCGCGTCTTTTCCCAAAAAGGATGATGGTGAAGGGGACGGCCTCGATGACGGCAATGAAATCCCGGAAAGCAATGTGCTGCATCTAAAGGCCGAAGATGTATCGACCGCTGAAGAGAGCCCTCTGATACTGGCAAATGCTATTCTTGAAAGCGAGCTTAACGCAGCATCCGACGACGATGAGAGTGCAGCCGACGATTCGGAGAAAACCAGCGACGATGCAGCGGAGGCAGCAGCGCCCATTCTGAAAACCGGGGAGGCCGATTACTTTGACGAGGACGCTTTGCGGAGCCTTGTTTCCAGTATGGTGCAGGAGGAATTGCAGGGTGAGCTGGGAGAACGGATCACCCGCAACATAAGAAAGATTGTGCGGCGCGAGGTGCTTCATGTTCTGGATCTGACAGGAACAAACGAAGACAATATCGCGCGGTGAGAGCCACTGCACCGAGTATTGGCATTAGAGGCCATTCCATTAGGTGCAGCCCGCAATGAATACGCCAGCGCATTTGCTGCTGGCAGCTGTTGTGTTCGCTCGACCGGGGAGAAGAAAGCGCAATGCGGCAGCATTAGTCGGTGCTTTCATCCCGGATGCGTCTCTCTATTTCATGGTGTTTTTCAATGGTATAGTCAGGGGCTTTCCGACAGAGCGTATATTTGGATACTCATACTACCATCCGTTCTGGCAGAGCATTTTTGCGGTGGATAACTCATTCTTTGTATGGTCTGGCCTTTTTACGCTTGGCTTGCTTTTGCGTTGGTTTACGCTCGTTGTTTTTGCCGGTGCGGGCTTTTTGCATCTAGCGACCGATTTCCCGTTGCACCATGATGATGGTCGGGCACATTTCTGGCCCGCTACAGACTGGATATTCGAAAGCCCTGTCAGTTACTGGGATCCCAACGCTTACGGATGGTTCATCGCGCCGCTAGAGCTGGCATTGTGTATCGGCATTGCTGCAATTTTGTTTCGCCGCTTTGAAGGAACAAAGACACGGATCGGGATCGCATTGGCGATCAGTGTGCTGGTTCTGCCTCAGGTAGTATTTCTGACGATGTTTGGGTGATCCAGACAGCGCGTGGTCTATAGCGCGGCAAAGCTTTCTGGCGAGAATTCGCAGAGATGTGAAGATGCTCCGACCCGCAATAGCCAGCAGTCCGCGGAGCCCGCATGATGAAGTATTTGCCCCAGCCTCGGCGATTGCCGCGCATGGGCGCTGCCGGGTTCGTTGTGAAACGACGCTCCCAATCCGGGGACAGGTGAAGCCCGCACATCTCTGCACGGCGCAGCATCCAAACCAGCGGGATGTTGGAAAGCCCGCGTACAGCTTCCTTCCCTCCGACCTGCCCGCCCACATCGCTGTGAGCACCCGGGAACCACATCTGCTCCAGATATCCCTGCCAGCCGGTTTGCTTTTCCCAGAGAAGCGGGCTGAAGGCGGTGCGTGTTTCATCGAGTGCCAGCGCCTGAAATGCGTTGTTCACGTGATTGCCAAGCTTGTGATCGTGAAATTCCGTCGCCATCGGAGCCAGCCGGTTGAGGCCGGGGTAAGGCAAGCCGAGCGCACGAACAGTGTCCCATACGCCGATCATCTCTACGGGAACGTCCTTTCGGCAAAACCGTTCAATAAATCGCTTTGCATGGCTGTTTGTTGCACCAGCCTCATAGTAACGAAAGGCGCGTTCTACCCTGCGGTGCATGGCGTGGCGGCGCTTCAGAAGGCCAACGCTTCCGATGAACCCGGCCAGAGAGCGTGCTGCATACGCGCCGCGCGAATAGCCGAAAAGCATTATCTTATCGCCGGGCTGATAGCGCGAACAAAGCGCGGAATACCCTTCCATGATGGAAAGGTTGATCGTCACTCCAGCAGCAACGTTTATCCATTTTTGCAAGCCGGTACCCTGAATACCGGCATCGTACCCCACGCTTTGGCGGCTGTGCGCCCCGTTCTCCGTGAGGAGTTTGTAGAGCAGCCCAGCATTGCTTTCATGTCCCTCGGCCAGTTGGCTGAGCGTTCCATCAAAGATAAAGACATGAATTTTGGCAGGACGTTGGGGCATGTGCCGAAGATATCCTGCCAAACGTTAGAAACAAGTTGCGATCCCGTGAGGAATGTTGAATTCCCTTGAGCCTCAGTGGTTTGTATAAAGTGGGAAGCGGTCGCAGAGCGTTTTTACCTTGCCGCGAACGGCCTTTTCCACATTCTCATTGCCATCCTCATCATTGGCGGCAAGACCATCGACAACCTCCACAATCAGCGCTCCGATCTGGCGGAATTCCTCCTCGCCAAACCCTCGTGTGGTACCGGCAGGCGTGCCGAGGCGGATACCACTGGTTATCGTGAATTTTTCGGGATCAAACGGTATACCGTTTTTGTTGCAGGTGATGTGTGCTCGGCCGAGTGCTCTTTCGGTAGCGTTGCCCTTCACGCCTTTTGGTCGGAGATCAACGAGCATCACATGCGTGTCAGTACCACCGGTGACGATATCAAGCCCGCCTTCCATCAGACTGTCTGCAAGGGCCTGTGCGTTTTTGACAACCTGCTTTTGATATTCTGAAAACTCGGGCCGCAAGGCCTCTCCGAATGCGACGGCCTTTGCTGCGATCACATGCATCAACGGACCGCCCTGAAGGCCGGGAAAGACGGCCGAGTTAAATTTCTTCGCGAGATCCTCTCGGTTTGTCAGGATGATCCCGCCGCGCGGGCCCCGTAGTGTTTTGTGTGTGGTTGAGGTAAGAACATCCACATGTGGCATCGGGTTGGGGTATACACCCCCCGCGATCAGCCCGGCAAAATGCGCCATATCCGCCATAAGATACGCGCCGACCTTATCGGCAATTGCGCGGAACCGCTCCATATCTATGATCCGTGGGATCGCTGAGCCACCCGCGAGGATCAGCTTCGGCTTGTGTTCCAGCGCCATCGCTTCCATCTGATCATAGTCGATATCCTGTGTATCGCGGCGCACACCGTAGTGCAGCGCATTGAACCATTTGCCGGACATGTTGGGTGGTGCACCGTGCGTAAGATGGCCACCGGAGGCCAGATCCATTGCAAGATAGGTATCGCTCGGCTGCAGCAGAGCCAGAAACACTGCCTGATTGGCCTGACTGCCCGAATTTGCCTGAACATTCGCAAAACCTGCGCCGAAAAGCTTGCGCAGTCGCTCAATCGCGAGGTTCTCCGCAACGTCCACATGCTGGCATCCGCCGTAGTAGCGGCGACCGGGATAGCCTTCCGCGTACTTGTTGGTCATCACCGAACCCTGAGCTTCCATCACGGCGGCGGAGACGATGTTTTCGGAGGCGATCAATTCGATCTCGTCTCGTTGGCGGGTCAGCTCATTGTTAATCGCTGCTGCTATTTCAGGATCGCGACTTTCCAATGCCTCGGAAAAGAAACCATCATCACGGATCATGTCTTTCATGGCAGTGCTCCTTGTTGCAGCCGCAAACTTTGCATATGCGCCGCTGTTTACGTCAAATCACGACAGACGAAAACGGCCTTTTGTCTGGATTGGCCGCTTTTCCTCTGCTGCATCTCAGAAACGGGTCGTGCAATTGCGGCAACCAGGCCGCTTTATCATTGCTTCGCTCCAGAACGCAGTTAGAATCCTTGATTCAAATTGGGGAGGGGAAGAGGCCGATGGCCTTTGAGAATGTTTGCTTTCTGGCATCCCGAACGGAGGTTGCAGAAACAGCGCGTCTGCGTCTGATTGACCAGTATGGTGATACGCCCGCAGAAGAAGCTGATGTGATTATCGCTCTCGGAGGTGACGGATTTGTCCTGTCTACACTTCATGCCACACAGGACCTTGCGGCACCCGTTTACGGGATGAACCGGGGCACTGTTGGCTTTCTTATGAATACGTTTCGCGAATCTGGGCTGCGAGAGAGGCTTGGCGCTGCCGAATTGGCGGAAATCAATCCGCTTCGCATGGTTGCTGAACAAGCAGATGGCAATTCAACAGATGCGCTGGCCATCAACGAAGTATCACTTTTGCGAAGCGGGCCGCAGGCAGCCAAACTCAGAATATCCGTTGATGGCAAAGAGCGCATGTCAGAACTTGTCTGTGATGGCGCTCTTGTTGCGACACCCGCTGGCTCAACCGCCTACAACTATTCGGCTCATGGGCCGATCCTGCCGATTGGCGCTGATATCCTTGCGCTAACGGCTATGGCCGCGTTCCGGCCGCGCCGCTGGCGGGGTGCGCTGCTTCCCAAAACGGCGCTTGTACGATTTGATGTTCTGGAAGCCGACAAACGGCCCGTATCTGCAAGTGCGGATAGCGGCGATGTACCTGATGTCGTCTCTGTTGAGATCAGCAGCGAGAACTCGATCACCCACCAAATTCTGTTCGATCCGGGCCACGGCCTCGAAGAGAGGCTCTTGCGAGAGCAATTCGTGTAGTCTTGCAACCCGCGCTTCCCTGCGCCATGTCAAAGGAGCAAGGAGACGGCAATGGGACTGAATAGACAGCAGCAGATCCTCTATTGGGGTATTGCGGCAATCGCGTTTTTTGCACTCATGTGGGTGCTGGGCCAATCTTTGCTGCCGTTCCTGCTCGGCGCGGCCATTGCATATTTTCTGGATCCGGTTGCCGATTGGCTTGAAAATCACGGTTTCTCGCGACTGATTGCAACGGGGATTATTACCGTCGGAGTGGTACTGTTTTTCGCCCTCTTTCTTTTCATGGTGCTGCCACTTTTGGCCAACCAACTCAGCGATCTGATAACGGAAGTGCCGAAGTATATCTCTAATCTCCAGATGTTTCTGACAGATCGCTTTCCGGATCTGCTGGAAGAGGGCTCTTCAATCCGCAAGGGGCTGGCCTCCATGCAGGACACGATCAGAAACGGCGGGATATCCCTTGTAGAGGGTATTCTCAGTTCATCGCTCGTGCTGATTGATATTCTGTTGATCCTTGTCGTTGCCCCAGTTGTCTCGTTTTACCTTTTGTTGGATTGGGACAAGATGATTGCCCGGATAGATGACCTGATCCCGCGCGAACATCTGGAAACGGTACGTAGCCTTGCCAAGAAAGTGGACAGCGTGCTGAGCGGATTCGTGCGCGGCCAGCTTTCCGTTTGCGCTGTGTTGGGCACATTCTACGCGGCTGCTCTCTTGATTGTAGGGCTCAAGTTCGGCATCTTTGTCGGGCTATTTGCCGGCCTTATTTCGTTTATCCCCTTTGTCGGCTCAATAACGGGGGGCATCCTCTCCATCGGCCTTGCCGTTGTGCAATTCTGGAACGATCCAATATGGATCCTTGTTGTTGCAGGCATCTTTGCCGTGGGGCAGTTTTTCGAGGGCAACGTTTTAACACCAAATATGGTGGGTGGTTCAATCGGTTTGCATCCTGTCTGGCTGATGTTTTCACTCTCTGCGTTTGGCACGCTGTTTGGCTTCCCCGGCCTTCTGATTGCGGTGCCGACGGCGGCTGTACTGGGCGTTCTTCTGCGCTTCGGGATTGATGAATATCGGAAAGGGCGGCTCTACAAGGGGCCGCAAACCGGCCAGGACGCGGCGGAGTGAGCAGACCCCAGCAGATGGCCTTTGACCTTGGAAGCAGGGTTGCCATGGGGCGTGCGGATTTCATTGTTTCCGGCTGCAACGCGCTGGCTCTCAAGCAGTTGGAAGACTGGCGCTCTTGGCCAAATGCCAAGCTTGCTCTGGTGGGAGATGAGGGAGCGGGCAAAACACATTTGGCGCGGGTTTTTGCGGCGATGGCGGGTGCAGATGTTCTGAGCGCGGGAGAAATCAGCCCGGATGCATTGCCTATTGAGGCTGGGGCGCTCGTGATCGAAGACGCAGATTGCATTCGTCAGGCAAACGCCGCCAGCATCGAAGAAAGCATCTTTCATATTCACAATGCTCTCTCCGCACGTTCCGCCCCGCTTCTGTTTACCGGGCGGACGCCCCCTGCAAAGTGGCCGATCAAACTGCCGGATCTGGCCTCGCGGCTTCGCGCGGTGCCAGTGGCTCGCATTGAACCACCGGATGATGCACTTCTTTTAGCACTTCTTCACAAGCTGTTTCGGGATCGCCAGATCGGTGTTGCGGATGATGTTCCGGAATACCTCCTCAACCGAATGGAGCGATCGTTCGCCGCTGCGGAACGGATTGTCGACAGTCTTGATGCCGCGGCACTTCGGGCCGGCCGCGACATGACACGGGCTTTTGTCGTCAGCACACTCAAAGACGCAGAGGCCGGCCTTTAACACCACCAAGCCTTCGTGCCATAATGGTGGGGCATCCGTAGTCACGAAACTGAGGCGATCATGATAGATGGCTCGGAGTGTAGAGAGCCATTCTGGGGACGCACGTGAAAGATCTGCCGCACACCAATGCCGATTTTCTGAATAGTACAGCTGATGTTGGGTGTGCATTGGAAGGGTTTGATCCTGCAACGCCGCACCGGTTTTTCAATCGGGAGCTGAGTTGGCTTGCATTCAACTGGCGAGTTCTGGAAGAGGCTTCCAATCCGTCTGTTCCGCTGCTGGAGCGTGTGCGGTTCCTTTCGATTTCGGGTTCCAACCTTGATGAGTTCTATTCAGTGCGCGTCGCCGGCCTGAGAGGCCAGTTGCGGGAAGGTGTTTCCCGCCCCAGCGCCGACGGCCTTTCAGCGGCCGATCAGCTGGATCAGATAGATGCCGACGCACGGGCACTGATGATGCGTCAGAAGGATTGCTGGGATGCCCTGAGAATTGAGCTGTGTGCGGCCGGGATCACGCTGGTAAAGCCGGAGAACCTGACCTCTGCGGATAAGGCGTTGCTGGATCCCCTCTTCATGGCGAATGTCTTTCCGGTTCTCACACCACTGGCGATCGATCCCGCACACCCTTTTCCGTTCATTCGCAACGAAGGCTTTGCATTGGGGTTGCAGTTGGCTCGCCGCTCGGACGGGCGAAAACTTGAAGCACTGGTTCCGGTGCCTGCACAGCTTCCGCGCTTTACGCGCCTGCCGGACGGGCAGGGCCGCGAGATGCGTTTTCTGCTGTTGGAGGATCTGCTCAAGGTCTATCTCGAAAGGCTGTTTCCGGGATACGAACTGAAGGGGCATTGTTCCTTTCGTGTCCTTCGCGACAGTGATCTTGAAGTGGAGGAAGAGGCTGAGGATCTGGTGCGCGAATTTGAGACGGCGCTCAAACGCCGCCGCCGCGGTGAGGTTATCCGGCTGAAGATTTCGCGCAATGCCCCGACGGATCTGAGGGATAGGATCGTGCGGGAGATGCATGTGACGCCTGAAGAAGTGATCGAGATGGACGGTATCATCGGCATCTCCGATCTGTCTGAACTGGTGGATACTGACAGGCCCGACCTGCTCTGGCCTCATTTCTCTCCCCGTGTGCCGGAGCGCGTGCAAGACCATGACGGCGATATTTTCAAGGCGATCCGCCAGAAGGATATGCTGCTCCATCATCCTTATGAGACGTTCAACATCGTCGTGCAGTTTCTGCAGCAGGCGGCGACCGATCCGAATGTGGTGGCAATCAAGCAGACGCTCTATCGCACATCCAGTGAGAGCCCCATCGTCTCTGCCTTGTGTGAAGCGGCGGAAAACGGCAAATCTGTAACGGCACTGGTTGAGTTGAAAGCACGCTTTGATGAGGCCGCGAACATCCGGCAATCGCGAATGCTGGAGCGGGCCGGTGCGCAGGTAGTATATGGCTTCATGGATTGGAAGACCCACGCAAAGATTTCCACCGTGGTACGGCGTGAGGGGGATGGGTTGGTCACATACACCCATTTCGGCACGGGCAACTACCATCCGATCACTGCGAGGTTTTATACAGACCTCTCGCTCTTCACCTGCGATGCAGCTCTCGGGCGGGACGCTACGCGCGTTTTCAACTATGTCTCGGGATATGCAACGCCGGAAGGGTTGGAAACACTCGCAATCTCTCCGCTTACACTCAAATCCACCATTCTTGAGCGGTTGGAAGACGAGATGAAGCACGCCCGCGCCGGGCGGGCGGCGGCTGTATGGGTGAAGCTCAACAGTCTGATCGAGCCGGATGTGATTGACGCCCTCTACCGCGCAAGTCAGGCAGGCGTGCGGATCGATCTTGTGGTGCGTGGTATTTGCGGAGTGCGGCCTGGTGTAAAAGGGCTCTCGGAAAACATCCGCGTGAAGTCCATTGTCGGCCGCTTTCTGGAGCATTCGCGGATCGCGTGCTTTGGCAACGGAGCTGGCCTTCCGTCTGACAAGGCGCGGGTCTACATCTCTTCAGCTGATTGGATGGGGCGGAATCTCAACCGCCGGGTGGAGACGCTGGTAGAGATCAACAACCCGACTGTTCACGCACAGATTACGCGGCAGATCATGGCGGCCAACCTCGCTGATCAGGCGCAAAGCTGGGTTCTGCAGCCTGACGGGGAATATGCACGTCACTCTCAGCGCGACGGAGAACAACTCTTCAGCTGTCACAAGTTCTTTATGGAAAATCCGTCACTTTCCGGTCGCGGTCGGGTGGGTATTGAGGATGTGCCGCAGCTCATCCATTCGCACGATTGACAGAATCTGCTTCGCTTGCCACTGATCTTCAAACGACAGGGCGCGAATTTATATGGTAGCCACCAAGCCTGCGAGTGAGAGGGGAGCTGATACCGTTCCTGTATTTGCCCCACTCGGCACTGAGTATCTGACGCGCAACGTTGTTCGGCGCGTCGGTGTCATTGACGTCGGTTCCAACTCCGTGCGGCTCGTTGTTTTTGATGGAGTGGCCCGCTCTCCGGCATATTTCTACAACGAAAAGATCCTCTGCGGTCTGGGTAAGGGGCTGCTCGAAACCGGAACCCTGAATGCAGATGGTGTAGAGCGTGCACTGATTGCGCTGCGTCGGTTTGCAAAGCTTGCAACGCTCATGCATCTCACCCGTCTGGAAGGCGTTGCAACGGCCGCAGTGCGTGAGGCGACCGATGGCCCTGCGTTCTGTGCCAAAGTTGAGCAAGAAACAGGTATCACTCTAACTGTTGCGTCCGGAGCTGAAGAAGCAACCCTATCGGCCAAGGGTGTGCTTCTTGGCTGGCCCCACGCTGATGGAATTATGTGCGATATCGGCGGCGCCTCCATGGAGTTGGCGGTGTTGAGTGATGGCGAGATCGGCCAATGCGAAACGTCGCCTCTAGGGCCGCTGAAGCTTGCTAACCTGGAGGGTGTAAAGCTGGAGAAAGCGATTGCCAGCGGCATCTCCGGTTTGCAGAAAGCCATCACGGTTCCTGCCCGCAAGGTATATCTCGTCGGCGGCTCTTGGCGTGCAATTGCGCGGCTCGATATGGAGCGCCGGGGCTATCCTCTTAAAGTTTTGCACGAATACCGGATGAAGCCTGAAGATGTGCTGGCTACCTGCGAGTGGATCGGAACCAAGACCGTGGATGACATGACAGGCATGACAGATACATCGGCGGCGCGACTGGAGCTTGTGCCACTTGCCGCGAAGGTTTTGCCGGCGCTTGTTACTGCTTTCCAGCCTACTGCGATCACCGTGTCTTCATACGGCCTGCGTGAGGGGATGCTGTACGAAATGATGCCAGAAGATCTGCGCGCGCGCGATCCTCTGATTGAGGCATCCCGACATATGGAGCGGAGCAGGGCGCGCTTCCCCGGCTTTGGCGATACGCTCTTTGCGTGGCTTGCACCGCTCTACAGCGAACGCAATCTCGGCGAACAACGGCTGATCCACGCAGCTTGTCTTCTGCACGATATTACATGGCGTGCGCATCCGGACTACCGCGCTGAAGTTTGCTTTGAAACGGTGACGCGCGCTAATCTTTCCGGGCTTGATCATGAGGGGCGGGTCTTTCTGGGGCTCTCGATTTTGCATCGCTACAAGTCCAGCGCTCGCTCTCATTTTGATCCTGCTGTGCTGGATCTGCTCACGCCCGAGCGTCAATTCGAGGCCGAGATCCTCGGCAAAGCCCTGCGTCTAGGCGCTATGCTTACGGGTGCGGCGCCGGGAGCTTTAGAAGATACATCCCTTGCTATAAAGAAGGATCGTCTAATATTGACCCTTTCGGGGCGCGGTGCGGATCTTGCCGGTGAGGTTGTGGCGCGCCGTTTGGATGCGCTTGCCACACGGCTCAGCCTTTCGTCCGATATGATGATCGTTGCGCCTGTCTAAAATCAAACAGATCGACCCGCGCGTCTTGCGCAGATCGATCTGTGAAAGTCTCCCCAGACTTGGGCTATGGCCCTTTTTTAGCACCGGGTTCTTTTGAATTGCTGTTTCATTGCTTCACGCAAGAATCTTTCCCCAGTGACGAGGGTTAAAGCACCAATCCGGCAGTGTTGCAAATGACTTTTGCGGTTTGAATAGATACGACGCATTGTATCGAAACGGATCTCGTCTTAGACCGTTCGGGGATTTGAAGGCGCCAGGGGCGCATCGGGGAAGAACATGCGTCTGACACAGTATTTTTTACCTATTCTGAAAGAAACACCGGCTGAGGCGCAGATCGCCTCTCACCGGCTGATGTTGCGCGCAGGTATGATCCGGCAGGCGAGCGCGGGCATCTATTCCTGGCTGCCGATGGGTTTTAAGGTGCTTCGTAAGCTGGAAAATATTGTGCACGAGGAGCAGCAGCGCGCCGGGCACATTCCGCTTTTGATGCCAACGATCCAATCCGCCGATCTTTGGCAGGAAAGTGGGCGCTATGACGACTACGGCAAAGAGATGCTGCGGATCACCGACAGGCATGGACGAGACATGCTCTACGGCCCAACAAACGAAGAACTTATCACGGATATTTTTCGGTCGTCGATCAACTCATACAAGGATCTGCCGCTTACACTCTACCACATCCAATGGAAGTTTCGTGATGAAGTTCGACCCCGTTTTGGTGTGATGCGCGGACGCGAGTTCCTTATGAAGGACGGCTACAACTTTGATCTAACCAAGGAGGATGCACTTCATGCGTATAACCGCCACTTTGTGAGTTACCTTCGCACCTATGAGCGGATGGGTTTGAAGGCGATCCCGATGCGAGCGGATGGCGGGCCGATTGGCGGGGACTACACGCATGAATTCCTCGTGCTCGCGGATACCGGCGAAAGTGATGTGTTCTATGATAGTGCTGTTACGGACATGACATTTGGAGACCGCGCGATAGATTTCAGTAATGCCGGCGCGTTGCAAGATATCTACGACGAGTGGACAGCACCCTACGCCCGGACGGATGAGACACATGATGAGGCGCTTTTCAACAACATCCCCGAGGCACAGCGCAAGCAGTCCAAGGGGATCGAGGTGGGGCAGATTTTCTATTTTGGCACGAAGTATTCCGAGCCCCTGAACGCAATGGTGGTGGATGACAGTGGTGCCCGCGTGCCTGTACATATGGGCAGCCACGGTATCGGTGTTTCCCGTCTCGTCGGTGCGCTAATTGAGGCCAACCACGATGATAACGGCATAATCTGGCCTGAAGGGGTCGCGCCTTTTGAGGTTGGTCTTGTCAACCTCAAGCAGGGAGACAGCGCCGCGGATGCTGCCTGCGACGGCCTATATCAGGGCCTCTCCGCTAAGGGCATTGACGTGCTCTATGATGATCGGAATGAGCGGGCGGGGGCAAAGTTTGCCACGATGGATCTTGTTGGCTGCCCGTGGCGGATAACGGTTGGCCCCCGAGGGTTGAAGAACGGTGTGGTGGAGTTGACCTCGCGCCGCACCGGCGAGAGCGAAGAGATGAGCCCGGAGGCTGCGATCGATCGCGTGGGCCAGATCTACGCAAGGATATAAGGGATGCTGCGCCTCCTTACGCTCATTTGCGGCCTGGCAGGCGGCCTCTCCGTTGCCCAGTTCCCAGAGTTTTCGCAGCAATATCTTCAGCGGCTCTCCGGTGCAGTGGATGCACTGGAAGAGGTGATCGCGGATTTCGACAAATCGGCCGAAGCTGCCGGCCTCACCCGTGAAGCGGCTTTAGACGAGCTGCAGGGCACGGTGTTTCTGGATCGCCGACAAATTGATATGGGTGCCACAATCAAACGTTATGAAAAACTTCGGGAGGAAAGAGCGAAGCTGGCCTCCTCCTCAGCACTGCAGCGGCTGCTCGCCACACCCCGCATTGCCGATAGCGAGATTGCTGCGCGCGCCTGGCAGGACTATCAGCCCGCAGCGCCCGCAACGATGGAGGGCGTAAGCTTTGGGGCCGCAGGCTTTCTCCTGGGCGCTTTTGTCTTTCGCCTGCTCTGGTCCTTAATCACATCCCCTTTTCGGAGGCACCGCCATGCTTGAACCCTCACCTCGGCCTTTCGCGCGATTTGAATGGCAGATCGCGTGGAAGTATCTGCGGGCCCGGCGCAAGGAGGGTGGCGTCAGTGTGATGTCCATTATTTCGCTCGTCGGTGTCGCCCTCGCCGTATTTGCGCTGATCGTAACACTCGCAATCCGCTCGGGTTTCCGCACCGAATTTGTCAGTGCAATCATTGGCTCCAACGCACATATCACTGTGTTTGCTCCACAATCGCGCGATGAGAACGGTGCGCTGGTCAACCTGCTCACGAACTATGAAGACGCGGCAGAGCAGGCAGAGACCGTGCCGGGCGTCGCCCGTGCCGCACCCATCATTCGGGCTCAGGTGATGGCCACAGCCAATGGTCGCAACGCTGGTGTGGAGGTTTTTGGCGAAACGCTTGAGGATTTCAAAACAATCCCTTTCATGGCTGCTCCGGAGGAGGAATTCGGAGATCTTTCGCGGTTTGACGAGGGGGTGGCGCTTGGTGCTGAGGTCGCACTGAGCCTTGGTCTACAAGTGGGTGATTTCGTTACCCTTATCTCACCCGAAGGCACCAAGTTGCCGTTTGGCGGCACCTCTCCCCGGATCAACAAGTACGAGGTTGTCTATATTTTCCGCGTCGGCCATTTCCAGACGGATCGGATCCGCGTCTATATGCCTTTCGCAGAGGCGCAAAGCTTCTTTGATCGAGAAGGCGTGGCTGACCAGATCGAGATTTTTATAGACGAGCCGGAGGATGTGGAGGCCGTCTCTGACGTAGTGTTCGAAGCTCTTGGGGGCACGCCTTACCTTCAAACGTGGAAGAACGTTCTCGGCAATTATCTTCGCGCACTTACGATGGAGGATAACGTCATGTTCGTCCTCCTCTCCATCTTGGTCCTGATCGCCTCGCTCAACATTGTCTCCGGCCTGATCATGCTTGTGAAAAACAAAGGACGCGATGTTGGTATCCTGCGTACAATGGGCCTTTCGGAAGGTTCGATACTCCGGGTTTTCTTTATATGCGGAGCATCTATCGGGGTGATCGGCACGATCATCGGAGTTATCACCGGTTGCCTCTTCGCGATCTATATCGGTCCGATTTTCGACTTGATCAACTGTGTCATGGGCGGCGGTGTTTGGGATCGTTCCATACGCATGATTTCAGAACTGCCCGCCGAACTGCAGTTGATGGACGTGCTATCCGCCGTCGCCATGTCACTAGGCCTTTCTTTTACCGTAACGTACTTTCCTGCCCGCAAGGCTGCGCGGATGAACCCGGTAGAGGCACTGAGGTATGAGTGAAACGCTGCGGCTTGAAGGCATTGAGAAGGCTTATAATAAGCGTAAGCCGAACGAAGTACCGGTGCTCAAGGGAGCCTCTCTGGCGCTTGCTTCTGGTGAAGTAGTGGCTCTCGTTGCACCCTCCGGCGCAGGCAAATCAACGCTGCTCCATATTGCTGGCCTATTGGAATCGGCCGATGCCGGTTCGGTGACACTAGGAGGGCAGGTGGCCACCGGGTTGGGGGATCGCGGGCGGACGGCTCTGCGGCGGGACAGGATCGGATTTATCTATCAGTTTCATCATCTTCTTCCCGAATTCACAGCCCTTGAAAATGTGGTTTTGCCTCAGAGTGCTGCGGGCAAGAATGCTGATGCGGCAGCCGCGCGCGCCGAAGATTTGCTGCGCTCTGTGGGACTCGCTGAGCGGATGAGCCATCGCCCGGCAGAGCTTTCTGGTGGTGAACAACAGAGGGTCGCGTTCTGCCGTGCTCTGGCCAATGCTCCGGATCTATTGCTCGCTGATGAGCCGACCGGCAATCTTGATCCGGCAACATCCGATACTGTTTTTGCGCGGATGACGGAGATTGTGAGGGAGACGGGTCTGGCGGCTCTGATTGCCACGCATAATCTGGAGTTGGCCGCGCGAATGGACAGAATTGTGCATCTCAAGGACGGTATTCTGGTAGATGGCTAAAGGCCGGCGCAAATGCTTTGGAGTGCGACCCATGATTGATCGGGCATCATATCTCTACCGGGCTCTTCCCTACCGGTTGGGCGAAGCAGTTCGAAGTTTGGAAACCGTGTGAGCAGGTCTTTCAGAAAGGGTGTTTCTGCGATGCCGGATTGAGCGAGCCGCGCGCGTATTGTCTCAATCTCTGACGGTTCCGGGCGCGTCTCGGTTTCCGGTAAGGCATTGAACATCCATATCTTATCATTATCCCGAATTTCTCCGGAAAAGAGGAACGATGTTGCGGCGAGAGCTGATTTCCCTTCTATCAGCCGATAGAGAACCGTCTCCTCCTGTTCCCGTTGATTGGCCAAAATCAACCATCCGGCGAGAGCTTCCGGTGTTTGCGCAGTTTCAATCAGGGTGGAGGACAGAAGAAGCTGCCCCCCCGGAAGGCGGGCAAAGAGAGGCCTTTGAGCTCTGAGAACGAGAGGTGGTTTCTCCGCTACGTCAACCCGCCTCTGGATCTGGGCAAGCGCATCTTGCCCGGGCTGATACTTGCATTGATCACCTGCGAGCCGTTCTGCGAGTTCCGACCCGATGAGGGCCGCACGCTCCGGCGGAATAATTTTGAAGGCCCGTTCTCGCAGCATGGCTGGAAGGTAGACAATTCCGGCCAGAACACAGGCTAACAGAGAAAGGTAAACAAAAGGCTTAAGGCGGCTGCGCCTCGGTTTTGGAGTCCGCGCTGCGCGGGCGAGGGCGGTGGTTTTTGCGATTGCGTCGATCATTTCCCGATCGGTTATCTCCAGCGTTTCATCGCTTTCAATATCTGGCGCAAAGAGAGTTTGGGCGCTGTTCTGATCCGAAATCGTAATCGCTGCGAGTGCCCAGTGCGTAAGGGCCGCCTCGTTGAAATCGCTGAGGATCAGGCTGGAATTACCAAACGAAACAAGCACTTCCTGCCAAGGCTCTCCGCTACGCTCGCGCCAGCGCCCTACGGCTTCCAGACGAATATACTGATCAAGGGCCGTCATACTGAGATACGCGCCTTCCGCTCGTTTCTGCCTGTTTAGCTCAGGGGCCGGGGCGTGCTCAAGCGTCAGCCGGGGAGTTTGTAGTTCATCTCCTCAAGAATGCCGCGCAATTGCAGCTTTGATATTTTACCTGTGGCTGTATGCGGAATTTCGTCCATAAAAACAACGTCGTCCGGTATCTGCCACTTGGCAAAGCGCTTGGAGACGATATCGAGAATATCTGCCGGCTCAGGTTCTTTGCCGGGTTTGCGCACAATCACGAGGATCGGGCGTTCATCCCATTTGGGATGCGGCACGCCGACAGCGGCGGCTTCGGCAACATCGGGATGGCCGAGGGCGGCATTTTCGAGATCTATTGAGCTGATCCACTCTCCGCCGGATTTGATAACATCCTTGGAGCGGTCTCTGATTGCCATGTAGCCATGGGGATCCATCGTGGCAACATCGCCGGTATCGAACCAGCCTTCGCTATCTGTAGCTGATTGATTTCCCTTTAGATATTCGCCGACCACAGCGTCTCCACGCGCCCAGAGCCTGCCTTGTGTGTTGCTGTCCCACGGCAGAATTCTACCCTCGTCATCGGTGATCTTGAGATCTACCGTGAAGGGCGGATGACCGGTTGTTTCCTGTACGTCGACGCGGGCATCGGGATCCAGTTCCATGACCTCCGGCTTGAAGCTGCAGATGGTGCCTAGGGGAGATAGCTCCGTCATGCCCCAGGCGTGGAGAACCTGAACGCCGTATTTGTTCTGGAATGTCTCGATTACTGCCCGCGGACAGGAGGAGCCGCCGATGACCACACGCTCTAGATCGGGGAGTTCAAGCTCTTGATTTGCTTCAAGATACTGGAGAAGCAAAAGCCAGATTGTGGGAACCGCTGCCGTGATGTTCACACCGTGGCCGAGCATCTCGTAAAGGCCAGCGGGGCTCATATCCCGGCCGGGCATGACCATCTGAGCTCCGGCCATGGGCGCTGTGTAGCCGATGGACCAGCCATTGGCATGAAAGAGCGGGACAACGGGCATGATTGTTTCTCGGGAAGAAAGCCCAAGCATATCAGGGCTTTGGCATGCCAGTGCGTGAAGCGTGTTGGAGCGGTGGGTGTAAACGACACCCTTGGGATTGCCTGTTGTGCCGGAGGTGTAGCAGATACCGCAGGCATCCGTTTCCTCGCCTTTTACCCATTCGAAATCGCCATCTACGGAGGCTACCCAATCTTCATAGCAGATGGCGCCCGGGATTTTTGTTTCGGGCATGTGGTCGGCATCTGTCATGATTATCAGGTGCTTGACGGTGGTCAGCTTGTCCCAAATGGCTTCGATCAGGGGGATAAGATCATGATCTACAAAGAGAATTTTGTCTTCTGCGTGGTTGATGACGTAGACCATCTGATCTGCGAAGAGACGGGGGTTGAGGGTGTGGAGTGCGGCACCTGCGCCGGGGGCGCCGTACCATATTTCCAGGTGCCGCGCGGTGTTCCATGCCATGACGCCGACAACGTCTCCGCGGCCGATACCGAGGCCGGAGAGTGCCTGTGCGACTTGGAGGGCCTTGGTGCGTATTTCACTGTAATTCGAATGCGTTACCGGGCCTTCGACGCTGCGTGAGATGATCTTTCGATTGGGATGGTAGCGGGCGGCATGGTCGATGATCCGCTCTACGCGCAAAGGCCAGTTCTGCATCAGATTGTGCATGTATCGCTCCCCGTTTCTTATGGTCTTTGGGAATAGGCTAGCACAGGAATCCGATCAGGCAACAGCTCCCGAAAGCGATATGGATTTGGTACGGGTTTGGTACCGTTTTGGTAGTGCAAGATGTCGACTTTTTCAGCCGTTCTGCAGTTTGCGTGACTGTTCGGTGAAGATTTTCCGTGAGGTAATGGATTTCATGACCTCGAAGGTAATGGGTTTTGGATATTGACGTGAAGGGCGGCGGCTGACGGGGCCCCGACTGCGGGGCTTCGCCCCTTAGCGGGCCCACCCGCCAGCCTTGCCCGCCAGCTTTGCCCTCAGTGTACAAGGACCTTTGTGGCCCGGTCGTCGCCCATCATGAGTGTCGGGAAGATCTCTTCCCAGATATTGGTTGCGCGGCTCTGGCGCTGGGCTATGGCGGCTGTGCTGGCGAGATCCAGGGTGATGAGATCGGCCTCCATTCCCGGTTTCAGGCTGCCGATCTTTGTATCGAGCCGGAGGGCCCGGGCGCTGCCTTCCGTGGCGAGCCAGAGCAGTTGGGCGGGGTGGAGGGGCTGGCCCCTGAGCTGGCTGATCTCATAAGCTGCGGCCATTGTGCGGAGCATGGAGAAGCTGGAACCCGCGCCGACGTCGGTTGCGAGACCCGTGGGTATAGTGAGGGTTTGGGCGCGGGCCATATCGAAAAGCCCGGATCCGATGAATGTATTGGATGTGGGGCAATGGGCGATATGGGTGCCGGTTTCGGCGAGGGCGCTCCATTCGCGATCCGAGAGGTGGATGGCGTGGCCCATGATGGCTCCGGGGCCGGTGAGGCCGGTGGACTGGTAGACATCGACATAATCGCGGGCGGAGGGGAAGAGGGAGCGGACCCATGCGATTTCCTCCGTCTGCTCGGAGAGGTGGGTTTGCATTACACACGCGGGGTGTTCGGCCCAAAGGGCGCCCGCGGCTTCGAGTTGCGCCTCTGAGGAGGTGGGGGCGAAGCGGGGGGTTATGGCGTAGCCGAGGCGGCCTACCCCATGCCATTTCTCGAGGAGTGCCTTGCTTTCGTCGTAGCCCTTTTGTGCTGTGTCGCGCAGGTTTTCGGGGGCGTTCCTGTCCATCATCACCTTGCCTGCGATCCAGCGGAGGCCGCGCCTTTGGGCGGCGCTCATAAGCGCATCGACGCTTGTGGGGTGGATTGTGCAGTAGCTGGCCGCGGTGGTGATGCCGTTATCGAAGCAGAGATCAAGGTAGACCTCTGCGATTTTGGCGGCATAGGCGGCATCGTGAAAGCGGGCTTCTTCGGGGAAGGTGTAGGCGTTCAGCCAATCGATGAGGCGTTTGCCCCAACTGGCGATGATGGCGGTTTGCGGGAAATGGGCGTGGGCATCTATGAAACCGGGCAGGATGAGATGCTGCCCGTGGTTTTGGATCCCGGCTTCGGGATGGGCGGCCTTCAGGACATCCGCCTGACCCAAGGCTGCGACTTTGCCCTCCTTTACTAGCACGGCCCCGTTGGTCTCGTGATGGACGGCCTCTCCTGGCGGCACTTCGAACGGGCTTTTTGTGAAGTGCAGTGTCTGGCCGAGGTGGAGGGTCGTTTTCATCCGGGTCCGATCAGGTTATCTCTCTTTGCGAGCTATACGCCCGGGCGTCCCGGGTGGCAAAGGGGGCGTTATGACGGATGTTGAGACTGTGACCGAGGCCCCTGAAGAGCAGGGCGATGCCTATAAGATCAACGCGGCTACGGTTGATGCCATTCTGGCGGCGGTGGAACTGGGTGCGCAGGACCGACTTGTGGCATTGCTGGAGCCTTTCCACGAGGCAGATATCGCCGATTTGCTGGAGCAGATCACGGCAAATGAACGGCATAAGTTGCTGGATGTGTGGGGTGCGGATCTGGATGGCTCTTTCCTCTCCGAGCTTGAGGAGGGGGTGCGCGACGATATTCTGGAATATCTGGATGACCGCGTGCTGGCGACCGCCGTTTCCGAGATGGAGACGGATGATGTTGTGTATCTCGTCGAGGATCTGGATGAGGACCAGCAGGAGCGGGTGCTGGAGGCGCTGGACGATGCCGATCGTGTGGCGGTGGAAGCGTCGCTGCAATACGAGGAGGGCACGGCCGGGCGGCTGATGAGCCGTGAATTCGTGATCGCACCAAAGCACTGGAATGTGGGCGAGGCGATTGATTACATGCGCGCGCATGACGATCTGCCGGATAATTTCTACAAGGTCATTCTGGTGGATGCGCGGATGAAGCCGGTGGGGACGGTGCCGCTGGGCAAGATCATGAGCCATCCACGGACGGTGCCTTTGGAGATACTGGCGGATACGGACCCGCGGTTGATCCCGGTGGAGCAATCCTATGCGGATGTGGCCTACGCGTTCAATCAGTATCACATGATCAGCGCGCCGGTGGTGGATGCAGATGGCCGGGTGGTGGGTGTGATCACCATCGACGATGCGATGGATGTTCTTGAGGACGAGGCCGAGGAGGACATGAAGCGGCTTGCGGGGCTTGGCGACGAGGAGCTTTCCGACAGTGTGTGGGAAACGGCAAAGCTGCGTTTTCCCTGGTTGGCGGTGAACCTTGTGACGGCGATACTGGCCTCTCTGGTGATTGCGCAGTTCGAGGCTGTGATTGCGGCTTTGGTGGCTTTGGCGGTGCTGATGCCGATTGTCGCCTCGATGGGGGGGAATGGCGCGACGCAGACGCTGACGGTGGCGGTGCGGGCGCTGGCGACGCGGGATCTGACCTCCTCCAACGCTTTGCGGATTGTGCGGCGCGAGGTGATGGTGGGGCTTTTGAACGGAGTGGTTTTTGCGGTGATCATAGGGATCGTGGGGCTCTTGTGGTTCGGCTCGCCCATGCTGGGGGTGGTGATCGGGGTGGCGATGGTGATCAACATGGTGGTGGCGGGGCTTGCGGGCATCCTTATTCCGATGGGGCTGGAGCGGGCGGGGGCGGACCCGGCGCTCGCTTCAGGTGCGTTTGTGACGACGGTGACGGATGTGGTCGGGTTCTTTGCGTTTCTCGGGTTGGCGGCCGTGCTGTTGTTGTGACGGGCGCCGCACCTGCCCCTTTTTTCGGGGGCAGCGGCCCACCCGCCCACCCCCGCCGCCCCCGAAAAAAGGGGCTTGGCGGTCGTGGGGACGTCTTTTTCCTACGGCTCGTTTCTGAGTTTGAGCCAGGCGACAAGGTGCAGAATGATGAAAGCCGGCACGGCGAATGCCGGGATGAGGGCCATCGGGAATTGCTGCATGAGGGTGGAGTCTGGCGCACCCGGCAAGGCCAGCGGCCGACTGGCATCCGAGAGGATCGCCGTGCCGAACGCGGCGACAAAATCGAGCATTCCGAAGAGGATCAGGAGGTAGGAGCTGCGCTTCCAATTGGGTGTGCGTCTGGCCACCTGGAGGGTAACGAAGGCTGCGACGAGGCCGACGGCGAGATCGCCGAAGCCTGCGGGTGCCGCAAAGACGGCTGGCAGATCCCCAAGGCCCCAGAGGAAGAGAAAGCTTACCCCGATCACGCGCCAGGCCTGGGTGGCCGTGACAAGGGCAAGATCGAGCTGATGGACCCAGCTTCGAAGCGCAGGGAAGGTGCGGTATGCGCCGTAGAAGACAATGGCCGGTATCACCGCGGCGGCAAGCAAGGCGATGGGCGGAAGATCTGCGGGCGCCCTGAAGGAGCCGCGCGTGGCAAGAAAGGTGATGAGGCCGAACCAGATTGCAAGGATCGGAATGATGATCAGAGATGCGCGGGCGGAGATGCCCCCGGGTGTTTTCATGCTGTTTTCTGCTGCAGGTTGAACCATTTTGGTTTCTCCTTTTGAGTGTATATACACGTTTTGGGGCGAAGTTTACCGAGGTCAGAAAGCGCTTAACTGTTTGAGGAAATCGGCCAGATTTCCGTCGCCCAATCGGGCGATTGAGGCGTTTTGCGCTGCCTGCCAGCGGGGCAGTGCTTCCTCATAGAGCTGCTTGCCCGTATCGGACAGCCTGAGGGCCACGACCCGTTTATCTGCGGTCTCCGAAAGCTCCACGATGCCTCTTTCCCGAAGCACCTGAATGTTGCGTGTGACGGTTGTGCGGTCGGCCCCCATGCGTTCGGCGAGCCTTGATGTTTCAACGGACCCATGCCCGGCCAACTGTGCCATGGCCGTGAACTGCTGTGCTGTGAGGCCCACCGGTTTCAGGGCCGCTTCCAGGTGACGGCCTGCTGAGCGTGCAGCGCGTTGGAGGTTGAATGTCAGGCAATTTTGAGGTGAGTCGGCTTTCATAACGTGTATATACACGTAAAATTCCGACCGTCAAAGGCAGTTTTACCACCGTCTGAGATGCGAGTTTCGCCCCGCGGCCAGATTTCTCAGAGTGACAACTCTATGAGGTAGGGGCCGCGTGTGGCTGTGGCTTTCAGAAAAGCCTCTGAGAAGGCCTCGGCAGTTGTCACCTTCTCTCCCGCAACGCCGTGGCCCTTGGCAAGTGCCACCCAGTCGAGCAGGGGCTCCTCGATATCGAACATGGTGCTGGCGTTGCGGCCGGGAGCGGTGACGCCGACATTCTGCAACTCTCCGTGGAGGATCTGGTAGCCGCGATTGGCGAAGACGATGGTGAGGACATCGAGGTTTTCGCGGGCCATCGTCCAGAGGCTTTGCAGGGTGTACATCGCCGAGCCATCGCCTGTGAGTGCGATGGTTTTGACATCGGGGCAGGCGATGGCAGCACCTGTGGCGATGGGCAGACAGCCCCCGATGGCTCCGCCACAGGTTTGCAGGCCCGTGTGCTTGGCCGCATGACGGGTGAGGGGGCTGATAATGCGGCTGGCGGTGATGCTTTCATCCACCAGAAGCGCGCCCTCGGGGAGGTGGGCAGCTATGATCGCGCCTGCGGCCTCAACCGTCAGGGGGCCGGTGGGTGCTTCGGGGATGTGGCGTTCGATGCGGCGGGGTTCGGCCTCGTCCGCGTTGAGTTCGGTTGCGAGGGCGTGGAGGGTCCATTCGATGTCCATCTCCGGGCCGCAAAGCTCCGTGATGGGGCAATCGGCGGGCTCTGGCGTGCTCGGCTTGCCGGGATAGGCGAAGAAAGCGATGGGGCGTTTGGCACCTAAGAGGATGAGATGCCTTGTGCCTTCGAGGAGTTCGACAATGCCATCGACGGGGTAGGGGAGACGCTCGAAATCCACAGCGCCTTCGCCGCGATCGATGCGGGGGATGAAGAGATCCGCCATCAGGCGGCAGCCGGTAGCGGCCGCGATCTTGCCGGCGAGTTCAGCACCCTGACCGTGAAGGCCGCAGCCCGCGACGAGGAGGGCTGCTCCGGGCGCGCTGAGGGCCTTGGCTGTGGCCTTGATGGCAGCTTCGGACGGGCGGCGCAGGGGTGGAAGTGCCTGTGTGGGGGCGGCTTCCTTTGCGTCTTCCCACGCGGTGTTGGCAGGCAGCACGAGCGTGGCGATCTGGCCGTTTTGCGCGCGGGCGGCGGCGAGGGCTGCCGCGCCATCGGGTGCGACGGAGGGCGCATCGGGACTGGAGCGCACCCAGTGGGAGACAGACCCTGTAATGCCCGCGACATCGCCCTTCAGGGGGCTGTCGTATTTCAGGTGATAGGTCGCGTGATCGCCCACGACATTCACAATGCCGCTGCCTGCCTTGCGTGCGTTATGGGCGTTGGCATAGGCGTTGCCGAAGCCCGGAGCGAGATGGAGAAGCGTGGCGGCGGGTTTGCCGGCCATGCGGTAATAGCCATCGGCAGCCCCCGTGGTGCCGCCTTCGAAAAGGCAGAGAACGCAGCGCATTTCGGGGTGTTTGTCGAGCGCTGCCACGAAGTGCATCTCGGATGTGCCGGGATTGGCAAAGCAGGTATCGAGCCCGCCAGCCAGAAATGTTTTGACCAGTGTTTCCGCGCCGTTCATGAACTGCTCCCCGTGTTTTCCGGGAGGATGGACCAGAAATGCAGGGGCGAAAAGGGAAACCGGCGGAGGGTTTCTGATATTATTGAGCGGTGGGCTGGCGGATCGTGCTGAAGGGGACCGGGCGCGAGGGGCTGGCCCGCATCTGATGCGGGCCAGCCTGTTTTGGTCAATCGTCCGTCAGCGATTTCCAGAAGACGACCTTATCATCGCCTGCGGCCCAGAAATCGCGGATCCGCGCTTCTTCGGTATAGCCGTTCTTGCGGTAGAAGGCGCGGGTTTGCGCGAAGGCCTCGGTGCCCGACGTGTCTACCAGCAGGATGCGCTCTCCGCGCGCTTTCAAATGGGCTTCGAGGTGCTTTGTGATGGCACGGCCGCAGCCACCGCCTTGCCGTGTCGGCAGAACTGCGATTGCGAGCATGTTCCATGTGCCCTCTGCAAACGCCTCGGGCACCGCGTAGCAGAAGCCTATCGGGGTGCCGTCTGCCTCGCAGGTGAGCCAGATATCGGGGCTTTCTGCGTTCGAGAGATATCCGCTCAGCATGTCGGGTAGCATTTCGCCTGGGAAGAGCCCGGTGCCGTTCAGCACCTCTTGCAGGGCCGTGATATCCTGATGCTGTGTTGGTCTGATGATCATTTCTTCGACTTTCTTCGTGTCGTCGTGCAGGGAAGCATGCGACGACGGGCGCAAGGCGCGTATCCGTGAGCGTGGTTTTGCGAGGTTTACGAGCCATGCTGAAAAATGGGCCTGCCGCATGATGCGGTGGCCTTGGTTGGCTTCGGTGCCCTGGCGTTCAGGGCCTCAGCGGTTTCCCGCAATCGTAAACATAAAATCTCCATCGCCTGACTTGATCGCCAAGCATTCCGCATGAGTATCCGACTGGATGGATCTGCGCAAGTGGTGCGAGCGAGTGGAAATGGAATTCGGATAGGGCGTTGTGGCGCGATGTGGGATCGGGTAATCAAGGCTATGGTTGGCAGTCACCGAGGCGTCGCTGTCCCGCAAGGGAAGCTAAAGCTGCCAAAGCGTTCGACAGCATTTGACAGATCAGTCCAGTGCCGCGTCGTCAAGCCAGCGACCAACGACATTTATGCGCGGCACGACGAGGACATGACATGTCAAAAGAGCCGATCCCGCTGGTGGCAGCGGATATTTCTGTTTTTGCCCGCAGCCTGAAGCAGCAACTGCGGGAGGGTGAGGCCCTTCCTTCGCATCTCAGCCTGATGAACATGCTGGCCCGCGCGGCGGGGTTCCGGAATTATCAGCATATGCGGGCAGCACGTGCGGCGGAGGGGCGACTGGCCGTGGACGCGCTGCCGGAGGTTGCGGATTACCGGCTGGTGGAGCGGACGCTGAACCAGTTTGACGGGGCGGGGTGCTTGCTGCGCTGGCCCTCTCGGCGGCCGGTGCAGGAGCTGTGCCTTTGGGCGATGTGGGCGGTAGTGCCGCCTGCGAGACATCTGCAGGAGCGGGACGTGAATGCGGCATTGAATGCGGCGCATGTGTTCGGAGATGCGGCCTCGCTTCGCCGCAGCCTGTTCGGTATGGGGCTTGTGAGCCGCAAACGCGACGGTTCCGACTATCTGCGTGTTGAGAAATCGCCTCCCGTCGAGGCGCGAGAGGTGATCCGGCGGCTGAAGGCGCGGCGGCAGGCCACTGCTGTTCAGCGCCAGACAGCGTGAGGTATTATCATGCACAAGGGATCATGCCTTTGCGGTGCCGTGCGGTTCGAGGTGGCGGGCGCATTGCCGAACCCCGTGGCCTGCCATTGCACGCGCTGCCGCAAATTTTCCGGCCACATCGAAGCTTCGACAGACGTGCCGAAGGCCAGCGTTGTGATCGAGGGGGAGGACAAAGTGACCTGGTTTGTCTCTTCCGAGAAGGTGCGGCGTGGGTTTTGCGCGATATGCGGTGCCTCCCTTTTCTTCGATCCACTGTTTCGCGATTGGATCGGCATCAGCATGGGGGCGTTTGACGGCTCTACCGGCACGAGACTTGCGCAGCATATCTTCGTTGCTGACAAGGGGGATTACTATGAGATTGCAGACGGGTTGCCTCAGAACGCGCAATAGCGCGTATTCGGAAAGTATCTCAATCGCCGGGACTGGCCCGGGCTTCGACGCCTTCGGGTTGGTATAGCAGAACGGCGATGTATTGGCTGGGTTGAGCCACGGACACTGTGCGGGTGCGCACGGTTGGGTGCGCGAAGGCGGGCACGAAAGTAGATCTTGATTTCCGGCGGGCTGCGCCATCATCTGGGTGTACATTGAGATGGAGCCAAGCCTTTGACCCCTGTACCTGCGACGATTGACGAGACTGTGGAGATGTTGACGGAGGCGGATTACGTGTGCTCGCGCGCATTGGCGACGGTTGTGTTCCTGAGCCTGAAGCTTGGGCGGCCCCTGTTTCTGGAAGGTGAGGCGGGCGTGGGGAAGACGGAGATTGCCAAGGCGCTGGCCGCCGGGCTGGGGCGGCGGCTGATCCGTTTGCAGTGCTATGAGGGGCTGGATGCGGGATCGGCGGTCTATGAATGGAATTTTGCGGCTCAGATGGTGGCGATCAGGACGGCAGAGGCCGGGGCGGATCGGGGCGGATTGCGGGCGGAGTTGTTCTCGGACGACTATCTGATCCGGCGACCGTTGTTGGAAGCGATGGAGCCGCAGGAGGGTGGCCCGCCTGTTTTGCTGATCGACGAGTTGGACCGGACGGATGAGCCATTCGAGGCGTTCCTTCTGGAGGCATTGAGTGATTTTCAGGTGACAATCCCTGAGCTGGGTACGGTAAAGGCGGCAGAACCGCCGATCGTGATCCTGACATCAAACCGGACGCGGGAGGTGCATGATGCGCTGAAGCGGCGGTGCCTTTATCATTGGGTGGATTACCCGAATTTCGAGCGGGAGATGGAGATTGTGAGCGCCCGCGCGCCGGAGGCCAAAGAGGTGCTGAGCCGCGAGGTGGTGGCGTTCGTTCAGAAGTTGCGGACGGAGGATCTTTTCAAGAAACCGGGTGTGGCCGAGACGATTGACTGGGCGAAGTGTCTGGTGGCACTGGACGCCATTCAGCTTTCGCCGCAGGTGATTGCGGACACTTTGGGGGCTATTTTGAAGTATCAGGACGATATTCAGAAAATTCAGGGCTCTGAAGCCGGGCGTATTCTGGAGGAAGCGCGGGCGGAACTGGCGCCGGTGTGATGGCGTGTGTTGGAAACGCCCCCATGGCGGTGGCCCACCCGCCCACCCCCACCGCCACGGGGGCGTTGTGCCTTGTTGGATAGTAAGGGTTTCCCCTGTGATAAAACTTCATACAGATGGCATCGCGTATCGTGAGCTTTGTGTATTTATATAGGGACTGCACCGTATTGACGCGGCGAGGCCTGGGGTGATTTCGATGGGGGAAGCGTATCGGAACCGGTGTGGCGGAACCTCAGGGACAGGGATGTGCTTGTAAGGTCAGAGGAGGGACCCGATCATGATGCCAAATCCAGCAAGGATCGTAGGGCCCTATAAGGTAATTCTCATAACGCCGGTATCAAACCGTGCCCTATTGCCTGAGTTCGTAGAAGACTGGCTGAGAAATGGTGTTCCCTTGGTCTGCGTTTTTGGTTCGGATGCGCTGGAAGTAGAAGAAGAAATAGACTGGTTGTTAGTAGGTCGGCCAGATTTAACGGATGCTGAGTGCGAACGGCGCTACATAACGACAACCGCTCACGACAATGAGACGTTTGAGGAGGTTGCCGAATTTGCAGAGACGTGGTCCGACGTTTGCGGCGTAAGCATAGTGCGCATTTAGGAGAGCAATATGGCGACTTATGCGGATTTACCGGTGAACCCGGATGGCAAGCTGGCGGAGAATATCACGCATTTCGCACGGGCTTTGCGCAAGGCCGGGTTGCCGGTGGGCTCGGGCCGGGTTGTGGATGCCATTCGGGCTGTAGAGGCTGCCGGATTTTCCGAGAAACGGGATTTCTATGCCACTTTGCAGGCGTGTTTTGTATCGAAGCCCGAGCATCGGGCTGTGTTCGGGCAGATCTTCCGGCTCTATTGGCGGGACCCGCAGTTTCTGGAGCATATGATGGGGCTGCTGACGCCGATGGTGCGAGGCGTGAACGAGAGCCCGGAAGCACAGGCGGCGGAGCGGCGGGCGGCGGAAGCCCTGCTGGACGGGGCAGAGGCGCCGGAGCGGGAGGATGTGGAAGAGGAGGGTGAAGAGGTCGAGTTTGACGCGACGCTCACGTTTTCCACCGATGAGCGGCTGAAGGCGATGGATTTCGAGCAGATGAGCACGGAGGAGATTGCAGCGGCCAAGCGGGCGATTGCAAAGCTCGATCTGCCGGTACGCCCCATTGCATCGCGGCGCACGGTGGCGGCACCCCGTGGCCGGATTGCCGATTGGCGGGGGACGATGCGGAGTGCGATGCGCACGGGCGGGGAGGTGGAGCGGCTTTCCTACAGCAGGCGGCGGGAGCGGTGGCCGAACCTGGTGGCTTTATGTGATATTTCGGGGTCGATGTCCTCCTACAGCCGGATGGTGCTGCATTTCCTGCATGCGGCAGCCAACGCAAAGGGAGCGGGTTGGGCGGCGGTGCATGCCTTCACGTTCGGGACACGACTGACGAACATCACGCGGCATATGCGGGCGCGGGATGTGGATGCGGCGCTGCGCGCAGCGGGCCGTGAGGCGGAGGATTGGGAGGGGGGCACCCGGATCGGGGCTTCGCTGCATGCGTTCAATCGTGACTGGTCTCGCCGTGTGTTGGGGCAGGGGGCGGTGGTGTTGCTGATCACGGATGGGCTGGATCGGGATGGTGCGGCGATGCTGGCCCGGGAAGCCGAGCGGTTGCGGCTTTCTGCGCGCAAGCTCATCTGGATAAACCCGCTGCTCCGCTGGGACGGGTTTGCACCCAAGGCGCAGGGGGTGCGGGCCTTGTTGCCCAATGTGGACAGCTTTCGGGCGGGGCATTCGATTGCATCGCTGGAGGATCTGGCGGTGGCTTTGACACGGGCCGATGATCGGGGCGACAAGGACCGGCTTATGGCAATGTTGGCGGATTGAGAGAGCAGTGGCGGTTCCGGCCCCTCCGCACCGCTCCGCCGGCGGCGCCCACCCGCCCGCCCCGCCGCCACCGAACCGGTACGGAGGGGCCGGGCTGTTCGGGACGCTGATGGATGACTATATCTTGAGTAGTTTTTTGGGAGGGATGCGATGAGTGCGGAGCATGATCAGATACCCGAGCAGGCTTTGGCGTGGGTTCGGGCCGGGCAGAAGGTGGCTTTGGCGACGGTGATCGAGACATGGGGCTCTGCGCCCCGGCCTGTCGGATCTCAGCTTGCGATCAACGGAGCGGCGGAGATGATGGGTTCCGTTTCCGGTGGCTGTGTGGAGGGTGCGGTAGTGGCCGAGGCACTGGAGGCCGTGGAGGATGGCACGGCGCGGGTGCTGGAATTTGGCGTGAGTGATGATGAGGCTTTTGCGGTGGGCCTGGCCTGCGGCGGGCGCATCCGCGTTTTGGTTGAGCCTGTGGGGGCGGGTGTGCCTGCGGCTTTGCTGGAGGAACTGGTGGCAGCGCGAGGGGGCCGTGCGCCTGTGGCCTACGGCGTGAATGTGGAAAGCTGGGAGCGGTGTTTGGTGCGTGGGCCGCAGGATGCGCTTTTTGCAGCGGCGGAGCCCCGGTTTTACGCGGACAGATCCGGCTTTGAGGGAGACTGGTTTCTCGGCATCCACAACCCGCCCTTGCGGATGGTTGTGGTGGGAGCGGTGCATATCGCCCAGCCGCTGATGGCGATGGCGCGGTTGGCGGGGTATGACGCGACGCTGGTGGACCCACGGGATGCCTTCGCGTCGGAGACGCGGTTTCCCGGCGAGGTGATGGTGCGGAAGTGGCCCGATGCTGCCCTTAAGGACATCGGGTTGGATGCGCGGGTCGCGGTTGTGACACTGACGCATGACCCAAAGCTGGACGATCCTGCGATTGTTGAGGCCTTGCGTTCGGATGTGTTCTATCTCGGCTGCCTTGGTTCCACGCGGACGCATGGGAAGCGGGTTCTGCGATTGCAGGAGGCGGGTTTTACGGAGGCGGATATTGCACGGATTCACGCGCCGGTGGGGGCGGATATCGGGGCGAAGGCACCCGCTGAGATTGCTGTTTCGATCATGGCCGAGATCACCGAACGGCTGCGGCGGCCGGAGACGCGGCCTGCTGCTGCAGGTGTGGCTGCGTGAAGTTTGGCCCGGTTCCCTTGGGCGAGGCTTCCGGAGCTGTGCTGGCGCATTCCGTACGCGCGGGTGATCTGCGCATTCGCAAGGGCACTTTGTTGACAGAGGCGGTACTTGCGGACCTCTCCAAGGCGGGCCTGACGGAGGTGGTTGTGGCCGCTCTTGAGCCGGGCGATATGGCCGAGGATGCGGCGGCGACCACACTGGCTGCAGGCTTTGCCGGGCGTGCGGATATGCATGTGACGGATGCGTTTACCGGGCGGGTGAACCTTATTGCAGACGTGCCGGGGGTGCTGGAGGTGGATCCGGCGGCGGTGCTGGCCTTCAACTCGGTAGACGCAGGCATCACGATTGCGACGCTGGCCGATAAGGCACGGGTGGGTGCGGGGAGCATGCTCGCCACAATCAAGGTGATCCCGTATGGGGTATCGGCGGCTGCAGTGGCGGAGGCGGCAGCGCATCTGGGGCCCGAGAGCCTGCACGTGGCCGAGCGCAAGATCCGGAGTGCCGTTCTGGTGATGACGGAGACGGAGGCCATTTCCGCGAAGGCTCTGGCCAAGGGGGAGGCCGTGGTGCAGGCGCGGCTGGCGGCTTTGGGTGTGGAGGTACGGCAGGTGGTGACCGTGGCCCATGCGGAGGCCGATTTGGCTGAGGTTTTGCGCCGTGCAGGGGCGGTGGGCGGATCGCCCACCCTACCGGCGGGAACTGAGATCGTGCTGATCCTCGGAGCTTCGGCCACTTCGGACGTAAGGGATGTGTGCCCTGCGGCTTTGGTGGCGGCAGGTGGTGAGATGCTGCGTTTCGGAATGCCAGTTGATCCGGGAAATCTGCTGTTTATTGGCCAGATGGGCGCTGTGCCTGTTGTGGGCCTGCCTGGATGCGCACGCTCGCCCGCGCTGAATGGGGCGGATTGGGTGCTGGAGCGGTTGGTTTCCGGCCTTGATGTGGGGGATGCGGAGATTGCCGCGATGGGCGTGGGAGGGCTTTTGAAGGAGATCCCCATCCGGCCGCAGCCCCGGCGTGGCAAAGGGAACGCGAAGGCCACTTCGCGGGTGGCGGTGATCTTGCTGGCGGCTGGACAATCGCGGCGGATGAAAGGTGTGGACAAGCTTCTGGAACCGGTGGATGGGGCCGCGCTCCTGAGGCGTAGCGCGGAGGTGGCGCTGGCTTCGCGCGCGGGCGATGTGTTTGTTGTGCTGCCACCGGATGGGGCCGCGCGGGCCGAGGTGCTGACGGGGCTGGATGTGGCGCTGGTGACGGCGGAGCAGGCCGCCGAAGGGATGGCGGCGAGCCTGCGCGCAGGGCTTGCGGCGGTGCCGGACGGGGTGGATGCGGTGATCGTGGCTTTGGCGGACATGCCGGAGATGCAGGCTGCCGGACTTGATGCGCTGATTGCCGGTTTTGCGCCTGATGCGGGAGTGGAAATCTGCCGTGCGGTGACACCGGAGGGCCGTGCGGGCCACCCCGTGCTCTTCGGGCGGCGGTTTTTTGAGAGCCTTGGCGCACTGGAAGGCGATCAGGGCGCGCGGCGTGTGGTGGCAGAAGCCGCTGATTTCGTAAAGGATATCCCCTTCGCCGGGGACGCGGCGGTGCTGGATCTTGATACGCCCGAGCAATGGGCGGCCTATCGGGCGCGGGGATAAGCGACAGCCGAGGCCATGCTGAGAGGCAATGCTCTATAGCCTTTCGCTCTAAACCTGAACCACCTGTCGCTGCCTGAAATCAAAGATTTCAACATGTTAGGTGACAAGTGATGTTTCAGCTCAAAAGCCAAACGCTTTAGTGGTTGAGTTGGCGATGAGAGGCTGGCGGGAGAGCCTTACGTTTTTAAGGGCGGTTGCGGTTTTGGGTCGTGGTATCGAAGTGGGGATGAAGGATTTTTCGTATCCTGCGCGCGATACTGCTGACCTGAATACTGACCGGATCGGGCAAGGGTGGACGTTTGATGACCGATCCAGGTCGCCAGCTTATCCGCTAAAGCATTTCGACGTTTTGCAGAAACAGGATAGGGCGCGCGCTGAAGTTGTAGATCCGGGTCATCTCGGTTGCGCCTTCGCTGGAAGCCTTGGTAATGAGGGAGATCGCCCTTTCTCTGCCGTGTGAGCCAAAATAGTATCGGCGCACAATCATGAATTTGTGCAGTGGGCATTTCTTGCAGTAGATCCCAACGTGCAAATGCTGCGGTTGGCTCTGACCGTATTCAGCGAGAAACGGACGGGCGTTTGTGGAACGTCAGATGACTTCGACCTTAGCGTCATCAACTGACTCAAAACCAGAAGTTCGCACGTTGTGCAGCGAAGGTCTCATGTGCGCCCAACCTTCGCATTCGTTACGGTTGCACTACTGACAGCTTTCTCATGCTGTTGTCAGAAACGCGACCCGGATAGCTTCTTTCATGGCAGCCTGCGGTTCTGTCTCCGTGGACCCGCTTGCTGCAATGACCAACTTGGAAGCTGGCGTCGATCCGAAGCCAAGGCCTTCGCCCGCGACGGCCAGGCCGGTATGCAGTGATGTGCGCCCTAACAAGCCCACAGCCATCCCCGCTTCGACGGCCGCGATCACTCCTGATACGCTCTGGCTGGAATAGGCGATCCGATACGGCTTTGCGCGCGCGTCAAGTGATTTGATTGCAGCGTCTCGCCACCAACACGCATGATCGAAGAGCGCCACCGGCAGACTCTCATTAGTCGGAAACTCTCGATGTGCCGATATGACCCAACAGGTTGGGTCTTCGTACAAAACCTCCTCATGCTGTTTGGGATGCTCGACCTCGTAGATGGCAAGATCGAGCGCGCCTTTTTCCAAAGCATCGGGAAATCCTGTACTCAAGGCACAGGTCACCTCCAGCTCGACTTTCGGGTGATGGCGCGTGAAAGCGGCGATGATCTCCGCGAGTTTCGCCCGACCATGATCGTCGGGAATGCCTACCCGCAGTTTGCCCGACACCGCGCGCTGGGAAACATCTCGCAACGCCGCGTCCAGGCGTGCCGTCACATCCTGGGCGATGGGCAAGAGCTTTCTTCCGACCTCGTTCAGTATGACGCCGCGCCCGTGACGTTCAAAGACAGGTCGCCCAAGGATCGCTTCAAGGCGTTTGACCTGAATACTGGTGGCAGATTGTGATCTGTGGATGCGCGAAGCACCGTCAGTAACACTCCCTGCCTGGGCAACGGCAAGGAAGGTGCGCAACAAGTCGCTATCGAGATTTTCCATTCGCATTTCCGATGGTAGATATTTAAGCTATTTGTTTCACATATGCTTTTGTTGCCTATAATTTCAAGGTCAGAGGAGTAATCCATGGCTGATCAGACAATTGTTCAACGACAGTCAAGCAAAAGACTCGCGGTGTGGAGTCTATGCCTGGCCCTGCTCGCAGCCATTGCCTTTACATGGCCGGGACATGCAGTAAACGCGATCATGTTCGTTGGATGGGGGCTTGTTGTTGTTGCTCCGATCGTTGTTCCCGGTATTCTCCTTGCGGCCTGGATCATCGCGAGCGGCGCGGATACGCAGATTGCGTGCGCGTTCGAGGGACGAACACTGCGCACAGTGGTGGCGGCGTCGCTGATTGGGGCGATCACGCCGGTCTGCGGTGTGACGGTTCTGCCGCTGATGGCGGGGTTGTTGGCGGCAGGCGTTCCGCTGGCGCCGATCATGGCATTCTGGCTATCGTCTCCCATTACCGACCCGGCTATGCTTGCCACAACGGCCGCGACGCTTGGCCTGAGCTTTGCCATCGGCAAGACGCTTGCAGCTTTTGGATTAGGGGTATTTGGCGGCGCGATCACCGCCTTGTTCGCCAAGTCGCCGTGGGCAGTGAACGCGCTCCGAAACAACAATTTAGCTCGGCAACTGAGCGCAGCCAGATGCGGGCAGGTTCAAACCTTCGAACTAAAGGTCTGGCGCACGAAGGAACGGCGTCGATCTTTCGGCACACAGTTCTGGGCAACCACGCGGCTCATCCTGATCTGCCTGGTCCCCGCCTTTGCGGCCGAGTATGCCTTGAACACAGCTCTGACACCGGGTTCGCTCGCCGCATATGTTGGTGAGGATCAATGGTGGGCTATCCCTGCAGCCGTCTTTTTCGGTGCTCCGGCCTATATCGACGGGTATGCCGCCCTGCCGCTGACGCGTGGCCTGATTGAAAATGGCATGTCCGAAGGGGCGGCCATGGCCTTTCTGATTTCGGGCGGCGTGGTGAGCATCTGGGGCGCGATGGCCATTGCGCCCGTGCTGAAGCTGAGGCCCTTCCTTCTGTATCTCCTGCTCGCGGTTCTGGGATCGTTGGCGGCAGGATATGCATTTGAATGGGCTGTCTGAATAAACGTGGCACTCTGCAGTGCGGCCATTGAATTAACGGCAGCAAAGTCCGGCACTTCCGACCAAGCATAGGCCAGATTGAAGGTCTGGTCTCGGTCACAGATGCTTGACGTTTAGGCCAGTATTGCGTGACGCGATCTGTCGATAGGATTCGGAAAGTCAGCGGCGGCGAGTTTAAGATGTGCCGCGTTCCACAGCGTTATTGGGGGATTACCAGCAATGTATCGCGGTTGCGTTTGCGCAGGCGAATGGCGTCTGCCGAGATGGCGGTGACCTGGAAGCCGCGCAGGGTATCGCCGGGGCGCACCTTGACGTAGCGGCCATTTGGCATCCGCACGAGGGCGTGGCGTTTGCTGGATGTGCCGAAGACGCCGATGAGCGCCATTTCCCGCGTGGGCAGCACGTTCTGGATTGTTGCGGCGCGCGCGACGGAGGCGACTGTTGGAAGTTGCGGTGCTGCGCGGGCGACGTTGCGCGGCGCGGTGGATTGCGCAGGCGCCGGTGTTGCGCGCGCTGTGACGCGCGGTTTGACAACGCGGAGTCCTTTGGGCCGCTGGGGCGGGCGCGATGCCGCCGTAAGGGCTATATCGGAGGGACCGAGGGAAGCGAGGAGCGTTTCTTCCGCCTCTTTTGCGGCCTTCACCATGCTCTCAGGCCGCGCGCGCGGGGCGGAGACGCTGAGGGGGGCCACATCGGTGGGCGCGAGATCGCCCTCCTGCTGGGATTTGATCACGAGGGCCGCGATCTCTGCTTGCTGGGCGGTGGGTTCCAGTATGGTTACCAGCGCATCGCTGGGGCGCGCAGGCGGCACGATGCTGGGCCTGCCATTGGTAACCCGCACTCTATTCGGTGTGATGCGGGAGAGGCCCGCCGTGCTGCCAAGCGCTTCTGCGGGCGCTTCATCCTGCGGTGCTGCAGCAACGGTCTCTTCGGGGGCATCAACGGTCGGAGTGGGCGTGTTTGCGGGCTGGAGTGCTGCGAGTGTCGTGCCGCCGGGTGTCGGCGCTGCAGGTTCCTCCGTCTCGGACTCCGGGCCGGTGGTGCGGGCGCTGAGCGCTTCTGCCACTGCGAGAGAGGCTTCAGAGCGCTCCGCTGGGGCATCTGAGGAGGGCTGCTGCGCGGTTTGAACCGCATCCGGTTCGCCGGTATCTGGAACCGCCGTATCTGTGGAAACGGCTTCTGTTTCGGGAGCGGTTGTGGCTGGCTCCGCCGGAAGGGCGGGTGTTTCTGATGCTGTGGCGACCGCCTCCTCCGCGTCGGTCGCGGTTGGCGGCTCTGCAGGAGATGTCAGGGCTGCAAGCTCCACCGGGCGATTTGGGGGCTCCACTGCTGGACTGCCCGCGATGATCCGCACCCGGTCTGCCGTTACGCGGCCTTCGGCGAAGCTGGAAGGATTGTCTGTAACTCCCGGCCCAAAGGCAGCCGGCGCGGGTGGTGTTGTCGTCTCTTCCAGACTACCGGGAAGAGCGGCGATGCTGCGCGGCTCCAGCGCGGAGGTGCTGAGATCGAGCGGGACTTGCGCGTTTGGTGTACCAAGCCGCGCAATAGAGACCAGTGTAGATGTAAGGCCCGGCGTGGCGGGGCTGGACAGCGCGCTGGGCTTGCCCGCATCGAAGGGTGTGTTGAAGACGGGAAAGGCAAAGCGTTTCTCATAAGCGAGCGCTGTTTCATCCGCCGGAGCTTCCGGTCCACGCTCGGGCGCTCTGCTGGCTTCCGGAAGTGCTGCGACCAGCGAACCGAGTTCGCGGGGGGCGGTCGTCTCCACCTCCGCCTGTGCGGGGCCGATGGCGAGGGCTGCCAACTCCACAGGGCGGTTCGGCGGCTGCACGGTGGGCCTGCCGCCGATAATCCGCACGCGGCCCGGCGTGATGCGGCCCTCTGCAAAACCCGGAGGGTTTGCCGTAATTGCGGGTGCAAAGGCTGTGGTTGCGGGAGGCGGTGCTGTGGTGCCGAGATCACCCGGCCGCGCGGCTTCGCGCCCCAGCTCCAGATCCTTAACCCCAAGATCAAGCGTGCCCGTGGCATTGGGCGCATCCAGCCGCGCGAGGGCTATTTGTGCGGCGCTCAGCTCCGGGTTTTCGGGGCTGGTCAGGGAAAGAGGCGACGTTGTTTCGGCTGGCCGGTTGAAGACGGGGTAGACGAAACGCTGCTGGTAATAGAGCGCCGTCTTGTCTCCGGGGTTTACGGGGCTGGGCTCCTGAGCGTTGCGCGCCGCCGGAAGCGACAAGGCGAGCGATGCGAAGTTTATCTGTGGGCCGGTGTCGACATCCTCGCGGAGATCCAGGGCTGCAAGTGTTGTGCGGGTGGGTGCGGCTCCTTGCCCGAGCGGCAGAGCGATTGCACCGGGTATCGGCTGCGCCGTGCCAACGGGGCGGTTCGTGGAGAGCACAAGCTCTGTGCTGGCAGCGGCCATGCGCAGAGCGGGATCGCGGCGGGCAAGGGCGGTGGGCTGTGCTGGTGCCTGCGGTACGGGAGCCGTGCTGGCGGTGGTGATATCCGACCGGCCGGGTGTCACTGCCGGAGGGGCGAGGCCGGCAATTGTGGTGGCAAGTGCACCCTCGAACCGCGCGAACTCTGTGGAGCTGTCTGTGCGGGGTAGAGCGCCAATTGCGAAAAGAGCGGCCTGATAAGGGGCGGATTGCGGGAAGGTTGTGGCTTCTCGCAGAGGCTCCTCTACAGTGGCGAAAGGTGTGCTGAGAAGGGCCGTGGCCTGTGGCTGGGGTGCGTCCGCCGAGGGCTCGATTAGCCGTGCCGTGCCGAGCGAAAGCCGTTCGGCCGGCGCGAGCGTGACGGCGCTGTGGATGCGTTCAGGCGTGGCCACGGATGGGCCGCCTTCCGAGCGGGCGAGCGGGTACATGGCCGACATGGTTTGCGCGGCTTCGCGGGGCAGGCCACGCGTATCACTCGGCCCGAAAAGCCCGGGCAGGGTGGTGACGCCAACGCCGACAAGGAGAAGGGCAGCAGCGCCCATGCCTGCCGGTACAACCCAGCCGTAGCCTGCTGGTGCGGGCTGATGAGGATCGTCGGATGGTTGGGGTGCGGGTTGAAATTGGGTGACTGCCGGCTGCGCCGCTTCGGGAAGAGGTGCGGGAGCCTGCATGACAGGTTCAGGAACCGGTGCGGCCGCTGGAAGGCCGAAATCCGGCATCTGACCGAAGCCCTCAGGTTCCTCCGCAGTGGTGTAGCTGGTGGCCTGAAAGCCGTGTGCCGCAAGAAAGCTCCCCGCCTCTTCCAGCACCGCCAGCGGCACGGCGGCGACGGGGATCAGCCCGTCTTCGCGGCTATGGGCGAAATCATAGGCGAGGGCATCGGGCGGTGTTGTCCCTGTCGCCTCGAATATTGGAAAGATGGCATCTTCCGGTGTGGCGGCAAGCGTGAGATCGACCGCCTCCACCTGCACTTCGGCGGTGGGAAGCCAGACTTCGACGGGGCTCATCTCCTCCGCAGGGCGGCCCGTGCGGGCGTGGAGGCGTGCAAGATTGCGGCTGAGGGTGCCGACCTGAAGCGGCACGGTATCGAGGCAGCGCCACACGGCGCGATCGCGGCTGTCGAGCAGGCTGATACCATCACGCGAAAGATCAAGCGCATAAACGGGGTATGCCCCGCCGCTCTCTTCTTCCGGTTTCTCCGCCATCAACGCTGCCTCGCGCCTTATTGTGTCGTTGGGTACTCAGCGACCCATATGTGGAGTATACAGTGTGGCGGGCGTGCGTGCTACAGGCAAATACGGCGAAAATTCGGCGGGGGCGGAGCAGGCTGATTTCCGCCTTCGCCCTGCTCTGGGCTTCGGCTTGAGGACGTGGCTCCGCTCTGCTTTTCTCGGCGGAGCCACTGTAGCGCGGCCTCAATTTTTCTGGGCCGGGTGAACGGAGTGCACTGCATAGCGGTGGAAGTCAGGGGCAGCGATAGAGAAGACCTTCGCCATGCTGGGCGCTCCGCCACTCTGGATGACGTTTACAGCAGCTTCGACGGAGGCCTCATCCGCCCATTGCGCGTAGACCACAACATGATCGCTGTTGAGGCTGCGGTGGATCGTGGAGGAGATAAAGCCGGGTTGGGCGCTCATCTCATCGTTCATACCTGCCTGCAGAAGACGAATGGTCTCGGCCTGTTTGCCGGGTTCGGGTGTCAGAACATTGACCATCGTGAGAATGCTGTCGGACGCATTTATGGTTGCGGTTTCAAAGCCTTGCGCAAGAGCAGAAAGTGCCAGGCTGCCGGAGATGAGAGCGCCGAGAGCGGCTGTGCGGAATATCGGTTTCATAATGTGGTTCCTTTCGTGATTGATTTTATAGTGATCGTTATTTATTGTAGCAAAGCGTACCAGTCAAGGAAAAAATAGTGATCACTACAAAAATAACCAAACCGCGGGGACGGCCTGCCAAGCTCGATCGGGAAAAGGCAGCGGAAGCGGCTATGCGTCTCTTCTGGCAAAAGGGGTATGACAGTGTCGGGGTGGCCGAACTCAGCGAAGTGATCGGTGTGAAGCCTCCGAGCCTTTACGCGGCCTTTGGGAACAAGGTAGGCCTCTTGCGGGAGGCGGCGGCGCTTTATGCGCGGCGTGACGGCCGCTTTGTGGCGGATGTCGCGCCTTTGGCGGCAAGCGCTGATGTCCTTCTTTCGGGTGTCCTGAAAGCGGCGGCGGAGGCCTACACCATTGATCCTGAGACGCGGGGATGCCTCATTCTTGATGGCACGAGAAACAGTGCAGACGTGGAGGCGCGGACAGAGATGTGGCGCCTTCGCCAATCCACGCGGGATTACCTTGCGGCCGAGTTTGCACGGGTGGATGCAGATGCACCGGAGGCGCTGGCCGAGTACACGCTTGTTTGTATGACCGGGCTATCGGGGTCGGCGCGGGACGGTGTGGACCGGGAGACCCTCCTCTCCTGCGCTGCCCTGATGGCGGCAGGGCGTGCCTGATCGCTGAGGGGGGAGGTGCCTCTTTTGGGGATGGATTGAACGAAAGCTCTTTTCCCGCCTTTTCATTGCGAAGACAAAATGGCACCTGAGAGCAGCTTATTGATGCTGCGCCATTTCCAAGGGAGAGCCGCTTTGCCGCGATCTGTGTTTTTTCGGTTTGTCACGGCCAGCGGCATGACAAACCTTGCAGACGGCGTAGCGACTGTAGCCTGGGCGTGGCTGGCCTCCCTTCTGACGCGGGACCCGCTGCTGATCTCTATGGTGCCGGTTGCGTTGCGCCTGCCCTGGTTTCTCTTTGCGCTGCCTGCGGGGCTCGTGGCGGACAGGATGGACAGGCGCATGCTGATCCTCGCAATGGACGGCATACGCACGCTGGCGTTCGCAGCCGCGGCGCTGATTATCTGGGCGGCCCTTCCTTTGGCACCGCCGCCCGAAAGCGGCGTTTCGCAGCCCGTGCTTTATTGGGGGATTATGCTGGCGGCGCTATCCGTTGGCATCGCGGAGGTGTTTCGTGACAATGCGGCGCAGACGATGCTGCCCTCCATCGTGCCGCATGCGGAGCTGGAGCGGGCAAATGGCAGGCTCTGGAGCGTTGAGCTGGTGGGCAATGCGCTGGTGGGGCCGGCACTCGGCGCGTTTTTGCTGACGGTAGCACTGCCGCTGCCCTTCGCGGCCAACGCGCTTGCCTATCTTGGCGCGGTCTGGCTGATCCTGCGCATCGCGGGGCGGTTTCGGCCCGAAGCACACGCGGAGCGGAACTGGCGGCGGGAACTGGGAGAGGGATTTGCCTTTCTGCGGGATGCACCGCTTCTGCGGCTGCTGGCGTGGCTGACCGGGTTCTGGAACCTCTTTTTCCAGATGATGCTGATCGGGCTGGTGCTGCATGTTCAGGAGAACCTCGGAATGAGTGCGGCGGCTTATGGGTTGGTGCTGGCGGGCGGCGCGGTTGGCGGCATTCTGGGCGGATATCTCGGCGACGGGATCGTGCGCCGCCTTGGCCCGGGGCGCACCGCGCAATGGATGTTGGCATCCTCTGCTCCCGTTTTCCTTGCCATCGCGCTGGCACCCGGACCGCTGACGCTGTGCCTTGCCCTGGCGGTTTTCGAGTTTACCGGGATCGTTTGGAACACTGTCTCTGTCTCGTATCGTCAGCGCACCATTCCGGACAACCTGCTTGGCCGGGTAAACAGCCTCTACCGGCTGCTGGCTTGGGGAATGATGCCCGTTGGATTGTTGCTGTCTGGCCTTGTCGTGCGCGGTGCCGAGGGAGTGCTTACGCGGGATCTGGCGCTTCTTATGCCCTTTATCGTCGCTGCTTTCGGAGCCGCTCTGCTGACGCTATTTGGGTGGCGGGCGCTGGGCGCAGGATTTGGTGCGCGCCATAGCTGACATCTCAATTATATGGATTCATGCGACAAAAGGGTGATGCGTAAAATTTTTAGATGATTTTCCAATCTTGTCTCACTTGTATAGTTTCCGTCCGCGTCAATTTACGGTATAGCCCACGGGAAGCACTTGGCGGCAGGTGTCGGGGAGACGTTTTGTTCAGAGCAATCTTCACAGATAAGGTGACTATACTGCTCATTATTTTGGGCGTGTTTGCCTATTTTGTGTTTGCCGAAGTGGAGTTTTTCGAAGCTGTCTACCGGTTCAGCCGCAGCCATGAGAGCTGGGAACTGGATGAGTTGATCGCGCTTTACTTTGTGGCATCGCTTGCTTTCCCGGTGCTTTTGGTGCGCTGGAACATATCTTTGAGGCGCGCAAACGAAAAAATCCGCCTTTCGGAAGCCAAGGCACAGTATCTGGCGCGGCACGATCCTCTGACGGGGCTTGGCAACCGCAGGTTTTTCTACGAGTTGTTGGATGGGCTGGCTGCGGAGTGTGAGACGGATCCGACGGGGCGTGCTCTCAAGCTGATCATCATTGATCTTGATGATTTCAAGCCGATCAACGACCGATGGGGGCATAAGATCGGCGACGATGTGCTTGTGCAGGTTGCAGATCGACTGAAAGAGACGTTTGCGGACGCTCGGGGCGTGGTGCGCCTTGGTGGTGATGAATTCGCGGTGGCTTTCTGTGGGGAGAAACTGACCGTTGAGGAGGCCGCAGAAAGGGCAATCGCCGCTATGGAAGATGCGTTTTGCGGAGAGGGCTGGCGGGCCGAGATTTCCTGTAGCATCGGAATCGCGCATTGGGGCGAGGGTAAGGCCACAACCGATCTGCTGCACGATGCCGATCAGGCAATGTATGCGGCCAAGCGCAGAGGTGGCAGATGTTTTGCCGGGGCTGATCCTGCAGCGCTGGTTGCCCCGGCCTGAGCGATAGGCGCGGGGTGAACCCGCACCCCATTGTTTTGATATCAGGCGGTTGCCTTGGCGAGCGCCTGATCGAGATCCGCGATCAGATCGTCTGCATCCTCAACACCGATGGAGAGGCGCACGACATTGGGTGCTGCTCCCGCCGCCTCCTGCTGGGCGGCTGTAAGCTGGCGGTGCGTGGTGCTGGCGGAGTGGATGATGAGGCTGCGCGTATCGCCGAGATTGGCGACGTGGGAGAAGAGCTGGAGATTGTCTACCAGCTTCACGCAAGCGTCATAGCCGCCCTTCACCGCAAAGGTGAAAAGGGCACCTGCGCCCTTGGGGCAGATCTTGGCGACCCGCTCGTAATAGGGGCTGCTTTCCAGCCCTGCATAGGTGACGAAATCGATGCGAGGATCGTTTTCCAGCCATTTTGCCAGCTTTTGCGCGTTCTCGACATGCTTCTCCATCCGCAGGCTGAGCGTCTCAATGCCCATCAGGGTGTAGTGTGCGCCTTGCGGGTTCATCGTCATCCCGAGATCGCGGAGGCCGATGGCGATGGAGTGGAAGGTGAAGGCCATGCCGCCGAGAGCCTCATAGAAGTTGAGGCCGTGATAAGCGGGCTCAGGTGCTGCGAGGCTCGGGAACTTGCCGGAGGCGGCCCAGTTGAACTTGCCGCTATCCACCACGCAGCCGCCTGTAACCGTGCCGTTGCCGGTGAGGTATTTGGTGGTGGAGTGCACTACGAGTGTCGCGCCGTGTTCGATCGGGCGGCAAAGGTAGGGTGTAGCAGATGTGTTATCCACGATCAGCGGCAGGCCCGCCTTGTCCGATACGGCAGAGATCGCATCGAGATCGGTGATATAGCCGCCGGGATTGGCGATGCTTTCGCAGAAAACGGCGCGTGTGTTCTCGTCAATCGCGGCAGCCACGGCATCGAGATCGTCGAAATCGACGAAAGTGCAGGACCAGCCGAATTTGCGGATGGTGTTGGAAAACTGCTGAACCGTGCCGCCATAGAGGCGGGTGGAGGCGACGATATTGCAGCCCGGTTCCATCAACGGGAAGAGCGCCATGATCTGGGCTGCGTGGCCGGACGAGCAGCAGACAGCGCCAACGCCGCCTTCGAGCACCGCGATCCGCTCTGCCAGTGCGCCGACAGTAGGGTTGGTGAGGCGGGAATAGATGTAGCCTACTTCCTGAAGGTTGAAGAGCTTGGCCGCGTGATCGGCATCGCGAAACACATAAGCCGTTGTCTGATAAATCGGGATCTGGCGCGCGCCGGTAGCGGGGTCTGGCTTAGCGCCCGCGTGGATCTGGAGTGTATCGAACCCGTATTTCGGTGTGTCTGTCATGGAAGCATCCCCCGTTCTCACTGGTAAAGGCGGCCTTGAAAGCGGCCCGAATTTTTCGGGCACGCTAAGGGAGGCTGTGGGGGAAGACAACTGCCGAGGAATTTGGGCGCAAATTAGGGACAGCTTTCCCGCAAGTGCTTTGGTGACACTACACTATTCTGAATGAAGGAGGTTCTGCAGAACAATCAGAGCCTTTGAAGCTCCGGCCAGTTCCTGTCTCCCTGCCTGATATTGTTGCGAATATCGGCAGCCCAGCGGTTTTGCGCCTCGATCGAATAGTGGACGTAAAGCTTGCCGTTGACCATCACCCAGACAGTGGGATCGCTGATGCGCTTGAAGCCGCGCGCTACGCCTTCGGCGCAGAAGCCGCCATATTGCGGCATGTAGGCCTCGGGATCCTCCTGGAAGGCCTTGGCCGTTTCCTCGAACTCGAACTCCCAGATGGCATCAGCATGTTCCACGCTGTTGGCCGGGCTACCAAGGATCGCCTGCTCCTCCTTGAAATAGGCAACGGGATCGTAACCACGCAGGGCACGGCCCTGACCATCAAGATAGATTGGTTCTGCCCGGGCTGGGGTGAGAGGTGATAGTGCGAAAGTGCTGGCCAGCAGCGCGAGGCTGTGGCGACGGGTGATAAGGGTCATGGTTTTTGCGACCTGTTTTTGCTGCTCTGAAGCAAGCTTACAGTGAAAGCCGGGAAATCTGAATCAGTTTTTTGTCATCGAGGTGCGGCTTTGTCTGGGATCAATCGAAAATGTCTTCGATCTCGTCCCAGATTTCACTGATCACGTAGCCCCAACTACGCCGCTTGCGGGATTTGCTGTACTTCTTTGGTCTTTGCGCGTGATAGCCGCGACGCTGGGAGGCTTGCGGATCGTAATGCGGGCGGCTTTGGCGCGGGCCGGGCTGGGCTGCCTGTGTCTTGATGGGCTTCATGGTGTGAAGAGCGGCCCCGCAGCTCGCGCAGGAAAGTTCGTGCCGGTTTTTTCCGTTGAGGCGGAGAACGGCACGGGTGCCGCAATAACAGCATGTTGCGATCTTGGTGAGGTCTGGCATGAAGGCTCCTGCTAACAGCTTGCCTTTTATCTATGTGTTTCGAAGGCCGTTGACGAGAGGCCATGCGCACCGTTTCCGGCCAAGCGCCCACCCGCCCGCCCCGCTTGGCCGGAAACGGTGCGCATGGCCTCTGGTGCTTTGGGTTGGCGTTGTTTGCGATTGCTCAGCGGCGCCGGGCCGCCTGACAGGCATAAAGCGAGATTGCAGCTGCATTGGAAACATTCAGCGATCCGAAGACGCCTGCTGCCGGAATACGGGCCACCGTATCGCAGTTTTCCCGTGTGAGCGTGCGCATACCCGGGCCTTCCGCGCCAAGAACGAGGCCAACGGGCTGATCGTGGAACGGCGCGCAGGCGGCCTCGATCTCCACGTCTCCCTCACCATCCAGGCCGATCAGCGTATAGCCCATCTCGCGCAGGCTTCCCATCGCGTTGGCGAGGTTTGGCACACGAAGATAGGGTTGGCGCTCCAGCGCGCCGCTGGCCGTTTTGGCAAGAGCGCCTGTCTCGGGAGCCGCGTGGCGGTGAGGCGCGATGACCGCGCGCGCGCCAAAAACTTCGGCAGAGCGCAGAATGGCGCCGACATTGTGCGGATCGGACACTCTGTCCAGAAGCAGCACAGTTGGCGCTGCGTCGCGCGGCGCGCAGAGTTCGGACACCGACCCCCAATTGAGCGCGTCCACCTGCAGCGCCGCACCCTGATGCACGGATTGTGGATCAATGGGGGCGGAGAAGCGGCGCGCGTCGGACATTTCAGGCTCCATGCCCGAGGCCGTAATCGCCTCGGCCAACCTGTCGCCTGCATTCTTCGTGACGATCAGGCGGTGCCGCACCCGCGCCGGGTTGAGCAAGGCATCGCGCACGGAATGGATGCCAAAGAGCCACAGTGTTGCATCCTCTTGACGTTTGCCGCGTTCGCGTTCAACGATCCATTTAGGTTTTTTGGACTGCCTGGGGGCCATCTCTGCTTCCTCTATGCGCAATCGGTGCGTGGCTGGCCCCCTGAGTTTGGGAGAGAACATGATCCGCCCCGCACGCGAATCGGATTTGCAGCAGATCAGATTTCTGGCGCAGACCTCGTTCACGGCCTATGTGGCCCGCGAGGGCCGGAAGATCAAGCAGCCTGAGATGGACCCGCGCCAGTTGCAGGCCGAGGGCAGGATATTTGTCTACATGATCGACGCGGCTCTTGGCGGCTATATCGTGTTCCATCAGGACGGGATGGATATGCATGTGGAGCATCTGGCCGTAACGCCGCGCTTTCGCAGCCGGGGCATAGGGCGGGCATTGCTGAACTATGTGGACACATTGGGGCTTTTGCGCAAATGCCTGCGGGTGGTTCTGCACCCGAATGTGGTCGTGTTTCAGAATATGGCATTCTACCGAAGCCGGGGCTTCACCGAGATAGACAGGCGCGAGGTGGACGGGGATGAACATGTCTATTTCGAACGATATCTCAGATAGCGTATTCGGAGGCTTGACCCTCGCGGAGCACGCCAGTATGCACACGGCTCAGTGGGCGACGGGCTGCAAGGTGCGGCAGCGGACTGTAACTCCGCCGAGGTGACTCATGCCTGGTTCGATTCCAGGGTCGCCCACCATCATTCTACCGGATTGATATGCTTGATTTTGTTTGAGACCGGCCCCTCGATGGGGTTGTATTTCGACACAGATCCGGGGATCTCGATACAATTCCCCCTAAGACCGCCAAATATCTGGAAGAAGATAGAGGCTGCTTCTTTTATTGGCGGCGGGTCCCGTAAGTGTTGACGTCAGACAGTCGTGTTTTGGCCTGTATCCGGCGGGATGAATGTCACGGTGTCGCCAAGGGCGATGTGCAAAATGTCTGGTGCAAAGATGTTGGTGTGTTGCGCGTCATTCGTTGCGGCATTCAACATCATAATGCGGAACTCTTCGGCTGTTGCGCCGAAAGGTGTCACTACCGCAATCAATACGGTGGCTCGGGTCAATCTAGTCGGCATAAGCATGGACATCCAATTCGTCTCTTGGACCCAAACCCGTTTGGATGGCAACATTGTAAGTCTGGGCAATGAGAGGGTCGGAGAGCACGACATCAGGTGAACCTTGGGCCAGCATCCGCCCTGATCCAATCAGCACCAGATGATCCGCATATCGGGCCGCAAGGTTAAGGTCGTGCAGTGCGACAATGCCGATTGCATTGCGGTCTTTCATGGCTGCTTTTATACGTGACATCACATCAAGCTGGTGACGCAAGTCGAGTGCACTTGTTGGTTCATCGAAGAGGTAGACTTCTGACTTGCGGATCAAGGCTTGGCACACTGAAACCATCTGAGCCTGTCCGCCTGACAACTCCCCGATATACGCATCCGCCAGATGACCGATATTGGCGCTGTCCAAAGCGGTGGCAACGGCAATCATGTCGGCATCAGTCACACGCCAACCCGCAAGTTGCTTTTGCGCCATCAGCACCACGTCAAACACCGACAATGCAGCGTTTGCGGCGAAGAACTGCGGCATAAAGCAAATGCGACGCAGACGTTGTTGGGTCGTGAGAGCCGACAGGTCAGTACCGTCTAGAGTGATGGTGCCCGTGTCAGACTTTACCAAGCCTGCAATGGTTCGAAACAGCGTGGATTTTCCTGCTGCGTTCGGGCCAATCAGCGCGGTCAGTTGTCCGGACTGGAGAGCGTCAAAGCCAGTGTTCTTGAGAATGTTGCGACGGCCAAAGGACAGGCTGATGTCTTGTGCTGCGAGTGTCATTGCCAATGTCTTTGGCGTTGAGAGAGGATCAGGCTTACGAAGAATGGGATGCCTATCAGGGATGTGATCATGCCGATGGGGTAAATGACCCCCGGCGTGATCGCCTTTGACGCGATGGAGGTGCCTGAGATGATCAAGGCGCCTGCCAGTGCAGAGCAAGGCAGAAAGCCCCGTTGGTCCTCGCCCACGATGATCCTTGCGATATGCGGGCCGACCAAGCCCACAAATGCGACTGCCCCGACAAAGGAAACAGCGACTGCGGCAAGAAGTGACACGCCTGCCAGCACCGACAGGCGGAGAAATGATACGTTCACTCCAAGGCTTGCCGCTTTTTCTTCTCCCATACGAAGTGCGGTCAGTGACCATGATCGTGACATGAAGTACGGCATAACGATTGCAAGGATGATAACACAGGTGAGGACTTTGCCCCAACTTGCACGGGCCAGTGATCCAAGCTGCCAGAAGATGATCTGGGCGAGTTGCAGTTCGGATGCGCCATACTGAAGAAGCGCCAGCAAAGCGTTGAATGTGAAGAGCATGGCGATGCCGACAAGGATCATGGCCTCGGGTGTTACCCCCCTTAGACGTGTGAAGCCGTAAAGGGCAAGTGATGTGATCATCGCCATTACGAAGGCATTCCCCGTGACGAAAAATACCCCCGCACCTGGGATCAATGACCATTGCATAACGATTGCCATGGCTGCCCCGAAACTCGCAGCTGAAGACAACCCAAGTGTGAACGGGTCCGCCAAGGGGTTGTTTAAGATCGTTTGCATCTCAGCCCCAGCCACGCCAAGCATCGCGCCAACACAGACTGCCATGAGCGCAATGGGCAGACGTAATTCCCATACGATGACGTGTCGTTCGGCTGAAGCACCAGATGGATTGAAGATCACTGACAGGACATCTTGAAACGTGAGGCTTGCAGGACCTGTCATGACATCAATCAGCACAGTGACGGAAAGTGCAGCAATTGCACTGACCAACAGAAGCAAACGGCGATGGTTGCGACTTCTATAATTGCCAACGAGTGTTTGGACAGCATTGTTGTGCGGGGGGGATGTGACGGACATCGGCTTCACCAAATCGAACGGGAATTTGGGCCGGGGAACCCGACCGATGGAGACGCTACTCTGGTAAGCTGACCCAGAATTGGCCTTCGGCCGCGAATGGCATGAACTCATCGTGCAGCTTTGCGAATGTGGCATCTGGATCAAGATCGGCGAAGCTTTCTGGATGTAGCCATTTTGCCAACTGTTGAATGGCGATGAAGTGGTACGGGCTGTTGTAGAACTGGTGATAGATCGAATGCATCCGACCATCTTGCACTGCCCTGAGGTCGCGGAAGCCCGTGCGTTCAGACAGGGCGACCAATCGGGCTTCGTTGTCGTTGGCGTCAGCGTTGTAGCCGAGCAAGGTCGCAGTCGCCTCTGGTCTGGCTTCAGCCCAGTTGGCACCTGTACCGAGCAAGACATCGGGGTCCGCAGCGATTAGTCCTTCAAGGCTAACCTCTGAACTGTAGCCTGAGAAAATCTCGGAGCCATAGTTCCGTCCGCCAGCCAGTTCGATGAAGCGACCGTAGTTATAGCTGCCGAAGGTGGAACAGCAGAACTCTGGGTTCCAGCCTGCCGCATTCTCCATGAAGACGAGAGGTTTTTCATCGATCGGCAACGTCTGCACGATGTTGGTGACCTTACGCATTTCGGCCACATAGAAGTCGATAAACTCAGCGGCACGGGCTTCTTCCTCAAGAAGCCTTCCCAGCAGCAACATGGAGGGGATGGCATTTGCCGTCGGATCACGACGGAAGTCAATGAAGACGACAGGCACTCCAGCCTTTTCCAGCTTTTCGATCAAGCCTGTTTCTTCCGCTTTGAAGAGGTTGCCAAGGTCAAGGATCAGCAGGTCAGCCTCATGCTCGATCACAGCCTCAATGCTGAAGTCACCGGCGTAAGGATTGCCAAAATTCGCCATGCGAGCCGTGTCTTCCGGGAAGGCTGCTTCGAACTTATGAAAGGCATCAGGGTCATAGAGGATCAGATCATCTTTCCACCCGACGATATGTTCGAACGGGTCCTCTGTTGCCAGTGGAGCGACCGCGTACATCATCCGTCCTTCACCCAAAATGATGCGTGATGGTGCATCGGACAACGTGACCTGCCGCCCAGCGATGTCAGTCAAAGTCATTGGGTCTGCCAATGCAGCGGTGGAAAGAAATGGGAGCGCCACCGCTATGTATATTGCTGTTTTAATTGGTAAATATCGCATGTCTGGATCACCTTTCGAAGACGTTTCAAGTGCATGAATCGCTGGGGTGAACCTGGCCGTTGCTATTGGCTTTCAGTATCTTACTAAAAGAGTCAACAAGGCAATTTATATCTGACAAAAAAAGTCGGATTGACTTATCAGACTGAATTGCTCAGGTTTATGTCAACATCCAGCCACCCCTCCCAACACTGGGGAAGCCCGACAATCGACAGATGAGAGGACTTCCAAAATGCGAGACCCAGTAGACCGTTTGAAAGACCTGAACCGTGAACGCAGCACCCCACGCCCTGACCGATCAGAAGTGGCTGACATTTGGTTTGAGTCGGGACTGCCAGAGGGGTTCAGCATGGAATGGGTGTTTGATCGCTATGACCACACGGCCGATCGGGGACGGGTATGATGTCCTACCATTCTGCAAGAGAGACCTTGAAGCCTGCCCCAAACGCGCTGCCAACTTATGCAGCGGAGGACCTGACCAAGGGCGCAGATCAGGCACAGATCGTGCTTGGCGACCAAACCTACACCCTACGGATCACGCGGGCTGGCAAGTTGATCCTGACCAAATGACCAACGCACGGCAACGACTTGGGGGCGCACCCGTCCGCTTCATCACAGAACGTGACGGGATCGAAGCGACCTCGGTCATTTACTTTCGCGCTCCCAGGCACATGGCAGGCGACAGACCATCCTTCCACACACAACCAATAACTCTTCACTGACAGGACCTTTCATGAAACACGCCTTCCTTTCTTCCACGGCACTGCTCGTAGCCTTCGCCACGCCCGCCCTCGCTGTCGATAAGGCGGAGGTGTTAGACACTTATGCCGATATCGCTGCCGCAAAGTATGGTGACAGCCTGACAACCGCACAGACACTGCAAGCCGCCGTGAATGCTCTTGTCGCCAATCCATCGGCTGAGGCTCTGCAAGCTGCCAAAGATGCATGGTTGGCTGCTCGTGTCCCGTACCAGCAGACCGAAGTATATCGTTTCGGCAATCCAATCGTTGATGACTGGGAGGGGAAAGTGAACGCCTGGCCGCTGGATGAAGGTCTGATCGACTATGTGGATGCGTCCTATGGCGGACCATCTGACGAGAATGAACTTGCCGCTCTGAATGTGATCGCCAATCCGACCTTCACCCTGTCCGGCGTTGACATAGACGCCACCACCATCACTCCAGCTTTGTTGGAAGAAACCCTACAAGAGGCGGATGGTATCGAGGCAAATGTCGCAACGGGCTACCACGCCATTGAGTTCCTGCTGTGGGGCCAAGACCTGAACGGGCACGGCAAAGGGGCAGGCACTCGCGCGTGGACGGACTATGCGGGGGGTGACCTTTGTACGAATGACAATTGTGATCGCCGTGCAGAGTACCTGGTTGCAGCAACCGATCTGCTGATATCGGATTTGGAATGGATGTCAGCCCAATGGGCCGACGGTGGTTCAGCCCGTGCTGAACTGACCTCAAATGCGGATGCAGGTCTGGCCGCGATTCTGACGGGCATGGGGTCTTTATCATACGGTGAGGTTGCGGGCGAACGGATGCGTCTTGGCGTTATGCTCAACGATCCAGAAGAGGAACATTCCTGTTTTGCCGACAACACCCACAACGATCACTACTATGATGGGCTTGGTGTCCAAAACATCTACCTCGGCGAATACATTCGCGTCGATGGTACGCTGGTGTCGGGTCCGTCCTTGTCTGACCTGGTATCGGAAACGGACGCCGCTTTGGATGCTGAAATGCAGAACAAACTCAGCGCAACCATGATGTCGTTAGGCCGCATCAAAACAGCGGCAGAGGCAGGCTTTGCCTATGACCAGATGCTGGAACGTGGCAACGAAGCTGGTGAAAGCCTGATCATGGGCGGTGTGAATGGGTTCATCGATCAAACCCGCTCCATCGAACGTGTCGTCACGGCTCTCAACCTGGATCAGATTGCGTTCGAAGGGTCAGACAGCCTCGACGATCCCGAAGCTGTTTTCCAATAAGTCTCCCCAAGGTCTTGCCATCATGATCATCTGTCACTGCCAGAATATCACCGATCACGACATCAACGCAGCCATCGATTGGATGCGCGCGTCGGATGGCAAGACCATTATCACCCCAGGCAAAGTCTATCGGGCATTGGGTAAGGCAGCGGATTGTGGTGGTTGTATGCCACTGTTCCTGTCCACCATGCGCGGCAACGAGTATCTGGAAGTCCCCATGCACCTGCGGAATCTGAAGCCCGTAGCCACACAGGAAAACCATCATGAACGGCGACAAGAAAGTCATTGAATACCTCAACGATGCTCTGCGCAGTGAGCTAACAGCGGTCAGCCAGTATTGGCTGCACTACCGGATGCAGGAGGACTGGGGTCTTGGTCACATGGCCAAGAAGTCCCGTGAGGAAAGCATCGAAGAAATGAACCATGCAGACAAGATCATTGCCCGCATCTTGTTCCTTGGCGGTCATCCAAACCTGCAAAAACTTGATCCCCTGCGCATCGGTCAGACTCCAAAAGAAACCCTGGAATGCGACTTGGCCGCAGAGCATGGTGCACGTGATTTGTATATGGAGGCCCGTAAGCACTGTGAGGCAGTCGGTGACTTCGTCACCAAGAACATCTTTGAAGAATTGTTGACCGACGAAGAAGGTCATATCGATTTCTTGGAAACCCAACTGGACCTCGTGACGAAACTCGGCGAAGAAAAATATGCGCAACTCAACGCATCGAAGATGGATGAAGCCGAGTAATCTGCTGCTCGTGATCCTGGTCACGGGGTCTGTTGCACGAGCTCAGCCTCCCGCCGAGAGTCTTTTATGGGACCTCGGCGATCCGCATCTGAACATCATTCCCCGTACGGATGAGGAAGCCGCAAGGATCGCGGCAGTGACTGCCCTGGCCACCGACTTCAGTGCACCTCATCGATTTGAAGATAAACCTGCTGGCGCAGCAACGGTACGGGCCATGGCGAATGCCGATGCGTTCTCCCAACCGTCAGGCAACATCAGTTTTGAAGACCAATTGGATTTCAGGGTTGGCAACGGGCTGTTTCGAAAGCTCTGGGTGTCGTCACCTTCGTCCACACTGGCCTCTGACGGTTTGGGGCCGCTTTACAATGCGCGGTCTTGCCAACGATGCCACATCAAAGACGGACGCGGCCACCCGCCCGAGACTGCAGATGACAATGCCATTTCGATGTTCCTAAGGGTGTCGATCCCAGCCCCGCCGGAGGCCGCCATGGCCGAAATTCAAGACTACATAGCGACCCTGCCAGACCCGACTTACGGGACACAGATGCAGGATTTTGCGGTGCAAGGCCATGCATCCGAATACCGCCTCGCCATCACGTACGAAGAAGAGACCGTTTCATTGGCTGATGGAACCGAGGTCTTGTTGCGCCATCCAACATACAATGCGGCTGACCTGGGCTACGGCCCTCTACATCCGAACGCGATGCTGTCACCCCGTATAGCCCCGCAGATGATTGGTTTGGGTCTGCTGGAAGCAATCCCAGCTGCGGATATCCTTGCGGGTGCAGACCCCAAGGACATGAACAATGATGGTATCTCAGGTCGTCCAAACGTCGTCTGGTCGGTTGAATTTGACCAACCGATGCTCGGCCGTTTTGGCCTCAAAGCGGGCAACCCCACGATCATGCAACAATCTGCGGGGGCGTTTGCGGGCGACATTGGTATCTCAAACCCATTGTTCCCAGCAGGGGCAGGTGAATGCACAACCGCCCAAGCCCTTTGCCAAGATGCCATCCATGGCGATGGCGATGATCGCGGCACCGAGATAGATGCGGAGGGCATGAACCTGGTGACGTTCTACAGTCGCAATCTGGCCGTTCCTGCAAGGCGAGGGGCGGATGATGTGCAGGTATTGCAAGGCAAACAAGTTTTCTATGAAACAGGCTGCACGTCCTGTCACACGCCCAGCTTCGTCACCCACAGGCTTGAGGATCAGCCGGAGCAAAGCTTCCAGTTGATCTGGCCCTACACCGACATGCTCTTGCACGATATGGGGCCAGCCCTTGCCGATAATCGCCCCGAAGCCCGTGCCACAGGGCAAGAATGGCGGACCCCGCCTTTGTGGGGTATCGGGCTGACCGAGCAGGTAAGCGGCCACGCATACTTCCTTCATGATGGACGTGCGCGTTCGCTGTTGGAAGCCATACTATGGCATGGAGGCGAAGCGCAGTCCCAGCGAGATGCCGTGGTCGAGATGACAACGGCCGACCGCGACGCCCTGATTGCATTCTTGGAGAGCCTATGAAGCATCTATCCCTTTCTTTCGCGATCATGGTCGCTCCAATGATGTGCCTGGCCGAAACACCAAATGCCCTGATCACGGACATTGTGGATGGCCACATCCTACCCCGATTTGTGGCACTCTCAGACAGCACTCAGGCGTTGTCCGATGCTGCGCAAGCAGACTGTGACCCGACCTCTGACACCCTGCGGGCGGCCTACGGCACAGCCTTTGATGCGTGGGTCTCAGCCAGTCACCTGCGGTTCGGCCCGACAGAGACAGATGACCGTGCATTTGCATTGGCGTTCTGGCCTGACAGTCGTGGGGCCACGCCAAGGGCACTGTCCGCGTTGCTGTCAAAGCAAGACCCCATCGCAACTTCCGCCCAGGACTATGCCGAAGTGTCCATCGCCGCCCGTGGTTTCTATGCCTTGGAATTTTTGCTCTATGACGAAGTTCTGATGGCAGCGGGTAACCCCGGCTATCATTGTCAACTGACCCAAACGATCAGCGCGGATATCGCATCGACATCGCAGGGCATTCTGGACGACTGGCAAACGACCTATGCATTCATAATGCAAAATCCTTCACCTGATGGCGTGTACCGAAGTGACACAGAAGTCTTGCAAGAGATGTTCAAGTCTTTGTCTACAGGTCTTCAGTTCACATCCGAAACGCGACTTGGGCGGCCATTGGGCACCTTTGATCGCCCGCGCCCGACGCGGGCCGAAGTGCGCCGTTCAGGTCGTTCCTCAGCACATGTAATCCTGAGCTTGCAGTCTCTCCAAGACCTTGCCTCTCGTCTGGTGGATGACGCCTTGTCAGCAAAACTGAGCGACCAATTTGAGCGCCCACTGTCGCGGTTGTTTGACTTGGAGGATCCGACCTTTGCCAGCGTCTCTGAGCCGCAAACACGCATCAAGATAGAGATCATCCAGCAGTCTGTCGAAGCTATCCGCACTCTTGTCCGGGATGAACTCGGCCCGACACTCGGTGTGGCGGCTGGCTTCAATTCTCTGGATGGGGATTGAAATGGAAGTACCGAACAAAGGACGCCGCCGATTCCTTGCGGGCCTGCTTGCGGCTGGCGTTGTTCCCCGAGCGACCTGGGCCGATGCTGGCTCTCCTGCGTTCCTGTCTGCGGCGGCGAAAGCAGATGGCAGCTTTGTTCTTTGTGGCATCGGTGAAGATCTGCAAGTCCGATTTGAACTTCCATTGCCGACACGTGGCCATGCGGCAGCCGCCCATCCAACACGACCCGAAGCCGTTGCGTTCGCGCGGCGTCCCGGCACATTCGCACTCGTCATCGACTGCGCGACGGGGCAGCAAAAAGCGGTGCTGGCCTCTCCCGAAGGGCGGCACTTCTACGGGCATGGTACGTTTTCTTCTGATGGCCAACTTCTGTTCACAACAGAGAACGATTATGAGGCGGGTCGTGGCCGCATTGGGGTCTGGGACGCCCAAAGTGGCTATAGGCGCATTGACGAGTGGGACAGTGGAGGTATTGGTCCCCACGACATCAAACGATTACCTGGAACCGACATACTGGTCCTCGCCAACGGAGGCATTGATACGCATCCGGATACGGGCCGTACCAAGTTGAACATTCCGACAATGGCACCCAACCTAGCTTTTGTTGAAGATGGCAATATGGTCGAAATGGCAACTCTTACAGAGCAGATGCACAAGAACTCCATCCGACACCTGGCCGTTGGTCATAACAAGCAAGTGGCGTTCGGAATGCAGTGGCAGGGGGACGGACCAGCAACATCACTGGTAGGCGTTCATCGGATGGGGCAACCAGTAAAGCTCATGTCAGCCAGCACAACCGCCATGAGGGACATGCAGGGTTATGTCGGAAGCGTCGCACTATCATCAGATGGGCAGACGATAGTGGTCACTTCACCAAGGGGTGGCCTGCTACAATACTACAACGTGGCGTCGGGAGAACTGTCACACTCATTGGAGATACAGGATGTCTGCGGTGTTGTCGCGTTCGGGACTGGCATGATTGCCAGCTCCGGTAATGGAGAAATGCAGCAAATAGCTTATGGGATGCCACATTTACAGAAGCTCACGGACGTACAATGGGACAACCACCTGATAGCTGTCTCTGCAAGTTAGACACTGCTGGATGAGATCGGTGCCTGACGGCAGCGCTTATTGCACCAACGTGAGTGAGGGGCGATTGGGGTTGCAGGCGCGCACCTTCCGGGGGCGGCTGGACCACGACAGACAGGCTGATTGTCCTGTGCTTGGTCGAGGCCAATTGCTCTGCTCCCGTCGCTTGATTGTGTGAACGCAGATACGGGCGGACCAATGCTGCTCTCCGCGATCCCCGCAAGCTTGGGCTTTGGTTTTGCTTGGTCAAAAAGCAGCTAAACTCGAATGTCTCTTGTCGATGTAACAAAACCATCCCAGAACTAGGCCAACAGTGGCATGCTGGTGCGGCAAGAATATTTCTTCAATATGAGACCAACTGACACGCTCAACACCAAGGATCCTTTGATGACGACAAGAGCCCTTAAGATTATTGGTGCACCCGTTGAGACCGGCGCGGGGCGACGGGGCTGTCAGATGGGGCCTGATGCATTGCGCACAGCCGGCCTGCAGCCAATGCTTGAGGGGATGGGGTACACCGTCGAGGATGCTGGCAACATCGCTCAGGGCGAGGTGGTGCCTCTGGATGATCCGTTCGAGGTCCGAAATCTGGCTGAAACTGTGGCCTGGACCAAAGCGCTGGAAGCTGTTGCCTTTGATGCTTTGGAGGAAGGTGTCTTCCCCATCTTTGCGGGCGGAGATCACAGCCTGTCGCTTGGCACAATGGCCGGTGCTTCGCGGTATGCAGCACTGAAAGGACAGCCCTTCTTTTTGCTGTGGCTCGATGCACATCCTGACTTTCATCGGTTAAATACCACGGACAGCGGCAATCTTCATGGCACACCTGTTGCCTATGTCACCGGGCAGGAGAGTTTCGAAGGCTTCTTTCCTCCACCCGCAAATCCTGTACAGCTGGAAAACATATGCATGATGGGCATTCGCTCCGTTGATGGAGCGGAACATCGATCCCTGATTGATCAAGGTGTTGAAGTGAACGATATGCGCCGCCTTGACGAGGTGGGAGTTGTTCAGCCCCTGCAGCAGTTCCTCAAACGTGTAGCCGATGAGAACGGGTTTCTCCATATATCGCTTGATGTGGACTTTCTGGAACCATCCATCGCCCCGGCCGTTGGCACCACCGTTCCTGGCGGTGCTACATTCCGGGAGGCGCATCTGATCTTGGAGATCGTCCATGAATCGGGGCTCGCGCGCTCTTTGGATATCGTGGAACTGAACCCGTTTCTGGACCATGGCGGGATGACGGCCACACTGATGGTCGACCTTTGTGCAAGTCTGATGGGTAAAACAGTCATGGACCGGCCAACACGGAGTTTTTGAGTATGCCGAGCAAGCTGAACACGGTTCCTTTTGTCAGTGTAGAAAACATGATGCGGCTGGTGCTGGATATCGGCGTGGAGAACGCGATGGCCGAGATTGCGGACTACATAGAGGATGACTTCCGCCGCTGGCCTCTTTTCGACAAAACGCCCCGCCTGGCGGCGCATTCGGCGGAAGGGGTGATCGAGCTGATGCCGACCTCCGACGGCATTGACTACGGTTTCAAATACGTGAACGGGCATCCAAAGAACATGAAAGAGGGTTTGCAGACCGTTACCGCCTTTGGCCTTCTGGCTTCTGTAGATACAGGCTATCCGGTTTTGCTCACCGAGATGACCGTTCTGACTGCGCTGCGTACGGCCGCCATGTCTGCCATTGCCACGAAATACCTCGCCCCCGAGAACGCCAGCACCATGGCCATGATCGGGAATGGTGCTCAATCGGAGTTTCAAGCCCTTGCTCTGAAACATATCTGCGGCGTGAAGGAGGTCCGGCTTTATGACATAGACCCGGCCGCAACGCAGAAATGTGCAGATAATCTGGCGGCCAGCGGCCTGACGCTTGTGAAATGTAAAAGTGCCGAGGAGGCGATCAAGGGTGCGCAGATCATTACGACCTGCACGGCCGACAAGCAGTATGCCACCATTCTCACCGACAATCTCGTTGGTGCAGGTGTGCATATCAATGCCATTGGTGGTGATTGCCCCGGCAAGACGGAGCTTCACAAGGATATCCTGCTACGCTCTGATATCTTCGTTGAGTATCCCCCGCAAACCCGGATTGAGGGGGATATCCAGCAATTGTCTGCCGATCATCCGGTAACGGAGATATGGCAGGTTCTGACAGGGGAGGCCGCAGGCCGCAAAGGGGCGATGGACATTACTCTATTTGACGGTGTTGGTTTCGCGATTGAAGACTTTTCGGCATTGAGGTGGCTGCGGGATCGCCTGAAGGACAGACCCCGATATGTCCTTCTGGATATGATCGCCGACCCTGACGACCCACGAGACCTCTTTGGAATGCTCCAGCGGGAAAGGGGGCGAATGAGCCGGCTGAGTCCTTAAAGGGCATAGAGGATTTAATCCTATACCTTATTGACTTTGGAGAGCCGGTCCTTTTCCGCTGTAGTGACAAATTGCTTCATATCGGTCAGGTGGCGCCAGTTTTTTCCTTTTGATTGAAGAGCGCTCAAACCACGCGCCATCAGCGTTGCCAGCCCGACAAAAGTGACCGTCTGTTCCAGAATTGAAGACGTGGTCAATACTCTCTTCTATCAGGGCGGGTTGCCTGACTGCCAAAGACGATCCAGCATCTATCCTTGCTGTTGATAGTTGCAGAATTCTGTGCTTGAGGCAAAGATCACGACACCCTTCTGGGTGAACCGAAAAGCATTTGGAACCAATGTCCGCCCTGCTCTCTTTCTGAAGCATCGTCTAGCGTGAGGGTGTGGATCGCATGACGTTGCCGTGCCAGTCTTCGTGAATTGTAGGGCTCGCGGATTGAAGCGTTTGGTCTGTGACGCCCGGGTTTCGCGGGATGCTGGCTGCGGCGTATCCGAGCGCAAAGGCCGCGATGATAAGGCTTGCGTTGCGCAGTCTGTGCTGGTGCGCCGAATGGTGGATCAGGGCTGTATCAGAAGTCATGAGAAGCTCCGTTCTGCTGTTGTACTCCTTCGCTGAATATAAGGGTTAGCGACATATAATGAAAATGAATGATTGAGTTATATTTTATCAAATTTCGTTATGTATGCAGGAGGCGTCACAGCTTTTCGGCGAAGGCCTCCAGCAATCTATGCTTCAGGATTTTTCCGGTAGGGGCGGCGGGCAGGGCGGTCGCTATGATGATCTGGCTTGGGCGTTTGTAACCGGTGAGCCGCTCAATTAAGAAGGATAAAAGCTCACCCTCGGTGATCGTCTCGGGGTTCGCGACCTGCACGAAGGCGAGTACCTCCTCATCCCCGTTTGTCTTGCGCCCGATAACGGCCGATTGGATGACGAGAGGATGATCGTTAAGCGCTGCCTCCACTTCTGGCGGGAAGACATTGAAGCCGCCACGGATAATAAGCTCCTTCGCGCGGCCGACAATGTGAATGCGGCCCTCCGCGTCCATGCGGCCGAGATCGCCGGTACAGAGCCAGCCATCCGATGTGAATACCCGGGCCGTTTCCTCCGGATTGCGAAAGTAGCCTTTCATTACATGAGGGCCTTTGGTGTGAATCTCTCCTATGCCACTGCAGGCGATACCTTCTTCTACCCGAACAGAAACGCCGGGGAGCGGCCTTCCAACGGAGATGTCCGGGTCTCCGATCTCGTTGGCGGTTGTGGCGATGCCTGCTGTCGTTTCGGTCATGCCGTAGCCGTTCTGGAGGGGGATGCCGTAGAAAGCTTCTGCCTTGCGCTTCCAGACGGGATCAAGTGGCGCTGCTCCGGACGAGACGTAGCGAAGCGCCTTGGTTTGGAGCGTCTCGAAGCCCTTGGACCGCGTGTACTCCATGAGAAGGGCATGCATCTGGGGAACTGCGGGTAGTATCGTGGCACCCTCCTCAAGGGCCTGGTAGAGCCTCTCGGCAGAAAAGCGTAGCTCCAGCCTTATGGTCGCGCCCGCGTAGGTGGCGGCCATGACCATGGAGGCGAGACCGAATACGTGAGTGATCGGGAGAACGCCGTAAACGCTATCCTCAGGGCCGATTGTGCGGACCTTGGCGGATGTTTTGCCTGCGAAACGGAGATTGGAGTGCGTGAGCATCACGCCTTTAGGCTCTCCGGTGGTGCCTGTTGTATAGAGCATCACGGCAACATCTGGTTCACCCGCAGGATTGGACGGATGAGGCGTGATTATTGTGACGGTTCCGAAGGGGCCGGTGAGAGGTGCTGCTCTCAACCCTCTGGCATGTGCTGCGGCATCTGGTGACGCATCACTCATCAGCACAACGACCCGTGGTTCTGCGTGCGCGATGATCCTGTCCAACTCTCCGCGTACATGGCGCGCATTGACGGGCACAGCCCATGCGCCCAAGCGGGACGCGCCGAAAAGGAATGCAATGGCCGTGGAACAGTTTTCCGTAACCAGGAGAACGCGGTCTCCTGAAGCGACCCCGTGGGCTTTAAGGGTTTCGGCTGCGGCTTGCGACGCGTTGTGAAGATCGGCATATGTCCAGCTTACGCCGCTGGCATCAATGATTGCGCGCGCTTCCGGCCGGTTTGCGGCATGGATGTCGGGGTAGGCGTGAATGCTTTCCGTCACAACATCACCCATCGCCGAGCATGGTGCCGAGAATACGGTTCCGGGCCTCTCTGGCCTCGGCCTCCATCCGATGAATGATCGCAACCATGGGTTCCACTTTGTCCGTAAGGCCAAGAGCGTGCCCTGCGGAAAGCATGCCTTTGGAGACATCACCCGTGCGATAAGCTTCGCGCCCGATTTTACCGGAGACAAGCGGCAGCAATTCCTCGATGCCAATATTGGGATCTGCGGCCTCGAGTTCTGCAACTTTCGCAGTGGTGTCGTTTGCTAGAGTGCGGATGGTGTTTCGAACCGTATGCATGGTGAGCGCTGTATCTTTTTCAGAGGCTGCGACAAGTGCCTCCTTATAACGGATATGGGCATTCACCTCCTTCGCAACGAGGAGGCGTGTACCCATAACAACGCCTGCCGCTCCCATAGCAAGTGCGCTGATGAGTTGCGCGCCGTGGCCCACCCCGCCGCCGATGAGAAACGGAATGGAGAGGCGCCGTTCTGCGAGCGCTCCGTTCACAAAACTGCCGATAAGATCGAGGCCGGGGTGTCCGCCGCACTCCGCACCAACAATGGAGACCATATCAACGCCGAGCCGCTCCGCCTTCTCGGCAAATCGAACGCTCGGAACCTTATGGATGACAAACAGATCAAGTTTCTTGAGGAGGGGCATGTAGGGTTCCGGATTGCGGCCCGAAGTCTCCACAACGCTCACGCCCTCACCGGCGATTATGCGAAAGATCTCCTCCGTTTTTTCACCCGGCACCAGTTTGGGAAGCATAGAGACGTTGACGCCAAAGGGCAGGGTGCCGCAGTGGGCGCGGGCCTTTGCAATTTCCGCTCTGAGGTCTGCCGGTTCCGGGAAGCTGGCGGCTGTGATGAAGCCGAGGATGCCAGCTTTCGCTGCCGCTATTGCATATTCGGCATCGCCCAACCACATGAGCCCGCCTGCAAGGATCGGGGCTTGAAGGCCGAAACGCTCTGTGAGCGGAGTTTGGAAAAGGGCTCTTGCGTGATGTGTCATGACGCCGTGAGGGCGATGAAACGCTCAAGGTGATGGTCGGTATCCCCCAATCGGTGGTCGGCCAAGACTATGCGTTTGGCGAAATGGGCGAGCGCGTATTCCTCCGTCATCGCGATCCCGCCATGCATTTGAATGCACTCCTCCGCGACAAGCCTGCCTACGCGCCCCACAAGGTTCTTTGCGGCGCTCACATAGCGTTCCCGGATTTCGCGCTGATCATTCAGATGACCAGCGGCGAGTATGGTGATGGAGCGGACTTGTTCGAGCTCTATGAGAAGGTCGGCAACGCGGTGCTGCAGTACCTGAAAGGTGCCTATTGGCCGACCGAACTGGGTGCGCTGGCCGAGATAGGCGATGGTGAGCGCCACGGCGGTTTCCATCGCGCCAAGAGCTTCGGCCGAGGCGGCGACTATGGCCATCGCGTGTCGACGCTCGATGATTGGGTAGGCTTCTCCCGGGGGGGATAAACGAGCTGTAGCCGGGATCTTAACCTGATCCATCACGATCTCAGCCGCACGCCCGCCGCCCATCAGTGGGTATCCCATGAGCGTGAGGCCCGGGCTGTCTTTCGAGAGAAGGAATAGCGAGATACCATTTTCGTCCCGGATAGTGCCGCCTTCCCGGGCGGAGATGACGAAGTGATCGGCAGCCTCGGCATTTTGCACGACAGCCTTGCGTCCGCTGAGAGTGATTGTTTCGCCGGATGTATTTGCAGTCGTCTCGACGTGCGAAAGATCGTAGCGGCTGGTGGGCTCCGAATGAGCGAACGCGAGCTGAGTTTGGCCTGCAACCACGGCTTCCAAAAGTTGGTCATGGCCAAGGTCGGCAAGAAGGCCACCTGCAAGGATGCCCGTCTCCAACAAGGGTTCCACCACACCAGCACGGCCCAGTTCCTCGAAAACACATGCAATGTCGAAGCCATCGCCTCCGAAGCCGCCCTGTTCTTCAGTAAAGAGGGCCCCGATGATGCCGAGATCCGCAAGATCTGCCCAGATTTGCGGGCTGTACCCGGCTTCGCTGGCCACGATCCGGTTGCGTTCTTCTGTAGTATAGCGATCACGCAGGAAGCGGCGAAGGCTGTCCTGCATCATCTGGCGTTCTTCTGTCAGCTCGAAGTTCATCTCAGATCTCCAGAGCCGATTTGGCGATGATCTGGCGCTGTATCTCGTTTGAACCGCCGTAGATTGAGAGCTTTCGGTTGTTGAAATACTGCGCGGCCAGGGGGCCAGCATAGTCTGGCCCGGGACGCGGCTCATTTGCACCTTCCAGCGTCTCGTTGGCGAAGGGGAGGGCGTAGGGGCCAGCGGCGCGGCGCGCGAGATCGTTGATTTCCTGGCGGATAACGCTGCCTTTTACCTTGAGCATGGAGGCCTCTACCCCCGGGGTATGCCCACCTTTTGCCGCGGAGATGATGCGGAGGTTGGTTGTGGCCATCGCCATCAGATCAATCTCTACCTTTGCGAGACGTGCTGCGAAATGGGGGTTGCGAATGAGGGGCTGGCCGCCGGATTGCTCCTGTGCGGCGATGCGCTTCACGGCTTCAAGCCCCGCGTTTGAGAAACCTGTGCCTGCGATGTTCGTGCGCTCATGAGTGAGGAGGTATTTGGCGTAGGTCCAGCCTTCGTTCTCTTTGCCGACAAGGTTCTCGGCAGGTACACGAACATCGGTGAACCAGACTTCATTTACCTCGGCTGAGCCGTCCAGGAGCACAATTGGGCGGACCTCTACCCCGGGGGAGTGCATATCGATCAGAAGAAAGCTGATACCTTCCTGCTTCTTGGCATCCGGATCTGTGCGCACGAGGCAGAAAATCATGTTGGCGTGCTGGCCAAGGGTTGTCCATGTTTTCTGGCCATTGACGATGTAGTGATCGCCATCGCGCAGGGCGCGGGTTTTGAGAGAGGCGAGATCGGAGCCTGCGCCTGGTTCGGAATAACCCTGGCACCACCAGTCCTCGCCTGTGAGGATACGGGGAAGCCAATGCGCCTTTTGGGCTTCAGACCCGAATTTCTGGAGGACGGGCCCAAGCATCATCAGGCCGAAAGGGACGATGCGGGGAGCGTAGGCAAGTGCGCATTCCTCTTCAAAAATGTGCCGCTCCACAGCGTTCCAGTCTATGCCACCGTGGGCCTTGGGCCAGTTGCCCGCGAGCCAGCCTCGGGCATTCAGTATCGCGTGCCACTCCTCGTGCTCGGCCTTGGTGAGGCTTTGGCCTGCGCGTGTCTTGGCGGCAAGACGCGCGGGCAGCTTCTCTTTGAGAAAGGTCTGCACCTCAATGCGGAAGGCGCGCTCTTCATCGGAAAATGTCAGATCCATCTCGCTCTCCCTCAGTAGATTTCGAAAAGGCCAGCGGCGCCCATGCCGCCGCCGATACACATGGTGACAACGCCAAGCTTTGCACCGCGCCTTTTGCCTTCGCGCAGAAGATGGCCAGCCATTCGCGCGCCCGTCATGCCAAATGGGTGGCCTATGGCGATGGAGCCGCCGTTGACGTTGCAGATGGCATCATCAATGCCAAGACGGTCGCGGCAGTAGAGGGCCTGACTGGCGAAGGCCTCGTTCAATTCCCAAAGATCTATATCCGAGATCTTGAGGCCCTGGCGTTCCAGGAGGCGCGGGACGGCAAAGACCGGGCCTATGCCCATCTCATCCGGTTCGCACCCCGCCACGGCGAAACCCCGAAATGCACCCATCGGCGTGAGATCCGCTCTTTCGGCCTCTGCGCGTTCCATCAGAAGAAGGGCCGCGGCACCATCTGCGAGTTGGCTTGCGTTGCCTGCGGTGATGAACTGGCCCGGCCCCCGAACCGGTGTAAGGCTGGCGAGGCCTTCCAGCGTGGTGCCGGGGCGGTTGCATTCATCGCTGGAAAGGGTGACGGGCGCTTCTGAGGTTTCACCCGTTTCCCTGTTTTTTAGCGCCATGATTGTTTCGAACGGGACGATCTCGTCGTCGAATACTCCGCTTTCCTGAGCGGCCGCGATGCGTTGCTGGCTGCGGAGGCCGTAAGCGTCTTGCGCGTCGCGGGTGATACCGTAGCGCGCGGCCACAATATCGGCGGTCTCGATCATGGGTAGGTAAAGTTCGGGCTTTTGAGCCTCGATCCACCGTTCGCGAGGATCCACCGGGGGAGGTTGCGTGAGAGAGATACTTTCGACGCCGCCAGCCACCATGGCCCTTGCGCCATCGACCGTGATGGCGTGGGACGCCATGGCGATGGCCTGAAGGCCTGAGGCGCAGAAGCGGTTGACCGTCATGCCCGCTACCGTGACGGGGAGGCCCGCGCGAATAGCACTCTGGCGTGCGATGTTGCGGCCCGTGGCACCTTCGGGGTAGCCGCAGCCGAGAACGCAATCTTCGATCAGGGCGGGGTCAATCTCGGCGCGCTCCACTGCGCTCTTGATCACATGGCCTGCCATTGTTGCTCCATGCGTGCGGTTGAGCGCGCCGCGATGGGATTTGGCGAGGCCGGTGCGGGCGGTAGAGACAATCACGGCCTCTCTCATGATGTATGCTCCTTGTTGAGATCCTCGAAAGTGCGGCCCTCGGCGACAAGGTGTTCGAGAAGGGGGGCTGGAGACCAGAAATAGGCATCCTCTGCTGCGAAGGTACGGATATCGGAGAGGATTCCGGAAAGGCCTGCAATGTCGGCCCATTTCATGGGCCCGCCGCGCCAGCGGGGAAAGCCGTATCCGTAGAGAAGGGTGACGTCGATATCCAGCGGACGGCGCGCGATGCCATCGGCGAGGACGCGTGCGGCCTCGTTGATGAGGGCTCCGAGAAAGCGGCGTTGGATATCCTCTTCGGTGAAGCTGCGGGGGGTGATGCCGAGGGCGGCACGTTCCTTCGCGATGATCTCCTCAACCTCCGGGTCTTTGATGCCGCCGCGCTTGCCTTCTTCGTAGATGTAAAAGCCACGCCCGGTCTTCTGGCCGAAGCGGCCCATCTCACACAGCCTGTCTGCGAATGTGGGGATGCGGGCGCGGGGATCGCGAGTGGCAGCCTTGCGTTTACGCGTGGCCCAGCCGATATCGAGCCCTGCGAGATCGCTGACAGCAAAGGGGCCCATGGCCATGCCGAAAGCTGTAAGCGCCTTGTCGATCTGATAAGGGCTGGCACCATCGAGCACCATGTTATCCAGCGCCGTGCGGTAGTAGGCGAGGATACGGTTGCCGATGAAACCATCGCAGACGCCCGCACGTACAGCTGTTTTGCGGAGGCGCTTTGCAAACGTAAAGGCGGTTGCTGTTGTCTCGGCGGAGGTTGCATCGGCAACGACCACTTCAAGCAGCTTCATGACATGGGCAGGGGAAAAGAAGTGGAGGCCGATCACGGATTGGGGGCGGGATGTTGCCGCCGCAATCTCGTTTACATCGAGGTAGGAGGTGTTCGTGGCGAGTACTGCCTCCGGTTTACAGATACTGTCCAGCGTTGCGAAGACGGATTTCTTGACGTCCATATCCTCGAAGACGGCTTCAATAACGAGATCGGCTTCGGCAAGCGCGGTGTATTCCGTGGCTGTTCTAAAGGTGGTTGAAGTGATTTTGGCGAAGGCATCCTCGCTGAGCTTCCCGCGCTTGATCGCCGCTTTGAGGAATGTTTCTACTTTGGTGCGGGCAGCTTCGGCTGATTGCGCGTCGCGTTCTATCAGCGTGATATCGAGACCCGCAACAAGGCACGCAGTGGCGATGCCGGAACCCATTGTACCGCCGCCAATCACTCCGACCTTGGCGATTTCCCGCGGGTCTATGCCCTTGAGTTCAGGAAGTTTCGAGACGGCGCGTTCTGCAAAGAAAGCGTGAATGAGACCTTCGCGTTGGGGCGAGGCCATAAGCTCTGTGAACAGTTCGCGCTCGCGCTTCAGTCCATCGAGGAAGGAGAGTGTGCTGGCAGCCTCCACGGCACGCACGGCAGTGGCGGGCGCAATCTGGCCTTTCCCAGATTTGAGGGTTTTGGCGTGCCATGCGTCGAAGTCGACCGGCTTTGGCGCAGGGATCCCGGAGACAGGACGTGGACCGTGCCCCTTACTGAGAAGATCATGGATGAAGGCGAGGCCGTTTTCCTCCGGTGTGCCATCGCTGATCTGATCAACGAGGCCTACCTGATAAGCCTCATTTATCGGTACGTGACGGCCGGAGGTGATTATGCCAAGGGCGGCCTCCGCCCCGATGAGGCGGGGCAGGCGCTGCGTGCCGCCGGCACCGGGGATGATGCCGAGGGTGACCTCGGGCAGGCCGACTTTCGCGGTGGGAACAGCCACGCGGTAATGCGCGGCAAGGGCCACCTCCAGCCCGCCGCCGAGCGCGGTACCGTGCAGGCTAGCAACGATGGGGATGGGGCTCGCCTCTATGCGGTTGCAGATGTCGGGGAGGCCCGGTTTCTTGGGAGGTTTGCCGAACTCGCTGATATCGGCCCCGGCGATGAATGTACGCCCTGCTCCGACAATAAGGGCTGCGTTGGCCTCTTGCTCGGCATTTTCCAAAGCGGCGAGCAGGCCCTTGCGGACTGCGTGGGAGGTGGCGTTAACTGGCGGGTTGCTGATCTCAATGATGCCAATATCACCCTTGAGCCGATAGTTGACCGCGTTGCTCATATCACTTTTCTCCTATCCGCGCCGCACAAGGGCGGGCACACGGCCTGTGAGACGTTCCAGTTCCCGCACCGCTTCGCGGAGTGCCGGGCCAACCTCTTCCATCATCCGTGCATCGGTAAGCGTCGCGGGCAGTGCGCCGCAGGAAAAGGCAATGGGTTCGCCAAATTCCTGAGCATGGAAGGGTACACTAACAGCGTTGATCGTTGGGGCGAAGCGGGTGGCAGTGGGAGCAATTGTGAAGCCCTGAGCAATGAGTTGATCATAGCCGCCGTTTCGGAAGGTGGTGAGTTCCGGTGTTGGCTCCATCGCCGCAAAGCGATCATTGCTCAGGGCCGCGAGGATGGCGCGGCCTGAGGACGACCCAAAGACGGGGATGCGGTGGCCCGGCTCCAGCCAGATGGAAGCCGCCCCGACCGGACGCCATGTTTTGGCGAGGATCAACTTGTCGCCATCGCGCACAGCCAGAACGCCGAGTGTGCCGGTGGCATCTGCAAGTGCCTGCATCACCCCATCGCCTGCATCCAGGAAGGAGACGGAGGCTGTGGCGACATTGCCGAGTGCAAGTGCGGCAGGGCCAAGACGATAGCGGTCATTCCTGCGGGTGTGGCTCAGGTAGCCAAGCTCTGTCAGCGTGAAGGTGAGGCGGGAAACCGTACTGTTGGGCAGGTTCGAGCGTTCCGCGAGTTCGGAGTGGCTAAGGCCCTCATCACTTGCCCGAAAAGCGCGCAGAAGCGAGAGACCGCGGGCGAGTGTGTTGGCGAAGCGGCGATCTGTCTGGCTCTGGTCGTTCATCGCATGCCCATTGGCAGGAGGAGAGAGATGATGGGGAAGCACATGATCAGGATCAGGACGATGATATCAATGCTGAGGAAGCGGGCGATGCCGGCGAAGATCTTGTCTATCGGTGCTTCCTTGCCCACGACGTTGGCGATGACGAAGACATTCAGGCCGACCGGTGGGGTGATGAGGCCAATCTCCAGCAGCTTGATCACGACCACTCCGAACCAGATGAGATTGAGCCCGTAGCTTTCCACCAGCGGGATCATGAGGGGTAGTGTGAGGACCATGATGCCGATGGGATCCAGGAACATGCCGAGGACGAGGTAGATGAGTGCTATCGCGATCATCAGCGTGATCACCGAAGGCTCGGCGGCTGTTACGGCTTCCACTATAGCGGGGGCCACGCCGGTGAGGGCTATGAATGCCACAAAGATCTTGGCACCTGCCGCTATAAAGAAGATAGCCGTAGTCTGGATGCAGGTCTCTCTCAGGCTTTCCCAGAGCCCCTTTAGAGTGAGCTTGCGTTGTGCAAAGCCAATGATTGCGGTTGCTGTGACGCAGACGGCGGCAGCCTCTGTGGCTGTGAAGATACCCCCGTAGATGCCGCCAACGATGATGACAAAGAGAAGGAGGGCGGGCCATGCCGCGATAGCTGCGGCTATTTTTTCACGGCGGCTGATTTTCTCACCACCTGTCGGTGCGATTTCAGGGCTGCGGTAAACCCAGATCGCGATGACAAGGAGAAAGCCCGCGAGCGTGAGAAGGCCCGGTAAAACGCCCGCGAGAAAGAGGCGGCTGATCGAGGTTTCAGTGAAGATACCGTAGATGATGAAAAGCACCGAGGGCGGGATGAGAGAGCCGAGTGTGCCGCCGGCTGCCACACTGGAGGTGGCGAGGCGGGGATCGTACCCCATGCGCAGCATCTCTGGTACGCAGATGCGCCCCATCGTGGATGCGCAGGCAATGGAGGAGCCGGTGATGGCCGAGAAACCACCGCACCCCATGACAGAAGCCATAGCCACGCCACCGGGTAGGCGGGTGAGCCAGACCTTGGCGGCATAGTAAATACTGGTGGTGATCTCGGAGCGGTAGGCGATGTGGCCGAGCGCTACGAAGAGGGGGATCATGCTGAGATCGTAGGAGTGGATGAGATCGAAGGAATTGGAGAAGACCATTGATGTGGTCGCACGGATCGCTCGTTCCGGCAGAAAGGTGCCGGTGCGGAAAGCGAAGATGAAGAAGGTGGCGACCGTGGCCACTCCAGCCAGAGCGAAGGCGATGGGTACGCGCAGCGCGAGCAACACCAGTACAGCTGCAAAAGCGATGAGCCCGATGATGGCCGGATCTATCATTCGGCTTCGGTCGTCTGTTTGGGTGGGTCGATTATGCCCCCTGCGAGAATGGTGCGCGTATCGCGGAAAGCGAGTTCCGCAAGCCTGATCCAGCAGGCCGCGATGCCCATCAGGAAGAGAAGGCGGCCGGGCCATTTGGGGAGATTGAGATCGCCGTAAAAGAAACTGCCCGAGCCCCAGTTATGCGCCAGTTCGCGCCAGCCCGCATAAAGGAGCGGTGTGAGCGCGAGGACGCCCATGACTGAGCCGAGGACGATAAGCCAGGATCGGAGTTTGGGGGGGAAGCGGTTGCTAATGAATTCTACCGCCACATGCGCGCGTGCGGCGGTGGCGGCTGCCAGGGGCAGGAGTATGGCGGCCACCATGAGTTCGCGCACCATCGTAACGGTGTCGGGCAGAGCCGTATCGAACACTGCCCGCGCCACGACGTTTGAGGCAATCAGGAGGCCAAGGAGGGCCACGGCGGCCGCTCCGAGGCCGAGGAGAACGTTCTCCAGCTTGCCGAGCATCCTCTCGCTTCGCCCTTAGTTGCCGACCCACGGATAGCCGGCACTGTCACGCTCCGCCGTGTATTTGGCGATGAGCGCCTTGTACTCCTCCAGAAGCGCCTCTCCGGGAAGGCCGCCAGCAGAGGCCGTTTCCGCCCACGCGCCGACGAAGCTTTCGCCACGCTCCACAAACTTTGCGCGCTCTGCATCCGGCAGGCTGATCACCTCCACGCCCTGCTCTTTCATGCTTGCAATCGCGGCCTCATTGGCGGCTGTGATCAGACGGCCAAACTCATCGGCCATATCCTTGCCAACCTCCGCCACAAGCGCCTGCTGATCGGCGCTGAGGCTCGCATGGGTATCCGCGTTCATGAAGATGCCGACACCACCGACCTGACCCCAATCAAGCAAAGTGTAGCTGTCCATCACCTCAGCCTGTTTCAGTGCACTGACGGCGTAACTATAGCCCTGAGAGCAATCGAGGAGGCCTGTATCAAGCCCTTGATAAGCATCATAGATCGACATGTTGACCATGTTGGCGCCCAGTTCGCCAAACACCTTGCCATATGCGCCTACGCCGCGAACTTTGAGATTTTCGACATCGCCCGCAGCGCGGATCGCTGCGCCCTTGCAGCCGATATGCACAGCCGAGGTTGTGAAAGTGCCGATATAGACAAGACCTTTGTCTGCCAGATCTTGCTGAATGGCGGCAGAGCTGCGCATCAGCTCATCTGTGGCCCGCATGCCAACCCATGCATCGGGGTTGTCGAGGGGAAGATCGGCGATGCCGTAGCCCGCCATTTCCTGCGGATAGTAGACGGCGATCACGGTGCCCATATCGGCAACGCCATCCCGCACGGACTGTACGGCGGCGTTGGCCTTGAAGAGCGCGCCACCCCATTGGATATCAACGCGAATATCGCCTTCGGAGCGTTTGCCAAGCTCATCCGCAAACCACTGAAGCGCAGCGGCGCGCGCACCGCGGTTTGGCCCGGCTTCACCATGAATCAGCACCGTTTCGGCAAATGTAAGCGATGCGGCGGCAGAGAGCGCAGCTGCGAGGGCGGCCGTTTTGAGCAGCAGTTTCATTGAATTCTCCCTAGTATTTCCACTATGCGGAATTGTTTTTTGATTCGATAGTTGAGGGTAGTCAGCGCTCGTGCCTGTGGCAACCGGCCTCTCATCTTCAGATATCCGCTTGCGCGCGAAAGAATGACCCGACCAGACTTGCCCGGATGCGTGGAGGCTCCAGGTGCAGGCCTCGGGTTAACCGCAGATGAATTCACGTTCTGGCTGAGGGACGGTTTGCAGGAAAAGGGCAGCAGCGCAGGCCGCCCGGTCTAGTGACACGGCCTGAAAAAGCTGCCAGAGCGGAAGTGCTGGCAAGATCGAAAGCCAAAGGGTGAGTTTTAGTGATGCATTACCCGCAGCACGCAGGCGAAGACCGGCCTGACTGCAGTGTGACGGCGGGGAGCGGCGCCACTACTGATTGCCGAACACATCCCACTCCGGATCAAGCTGAGCAGCTTGCCCCACCAAGGACGCAGAACTTGGCGCAATGGGGATGGTTTAGCTTAACGTCCCGCTCTGCGTCTTCCAGCGTCTCGCCCAGCTCAAATTCGGGGCTGTAGGGCAAAAGCGTGCATGCGAGAACCGCCGGCTTCGCAGCGCCTTTGCGTTTGACGACCATGCGGGAGGAGGAACACATTACTTCCGAGGGTTTCTTGTTCAGAATGCTCCAGCAGGCGGTCGTTATTTCCGGCACGTCGACCGTCTCATCCATTTCCGGGAAGAGCACTGTCTCACCCGGGTTATGGGCATCTATCGCGAAAGCTTCCTCTGCAAAGAGGGCGGCATAGCCCGCACGGCTTGTCGCGTCATCATCGCACCAGACAGTGCGGCCTGCGACAGCCATCTTGAACCCATTGTCGCGGAGCCAGCGCATGCCGGTAAGCGTTTTCTCATAAGTACCTGCGCCGCGTTCCTCATCATGGTATTTCGCGGTGAAGTGATCGAGCGATATGCGAAGCGTGAGCTTTTCGCCGTAGGCAGCAAGCAGCTTCAGAAGGCCCTCGCGCACGGTTTTGCGCATCATCGGCAGCATGGCATTGGTGAGGATCAGCACGTCGTAGCCACGGCTCAGGCCTGCTTGCGCCATATCTATCATCGCGGGGTTCATGAAGGGTTCCCCACCGGTGAAGGCAATCTCCGTCACCGGCCAGCCGCGATCTTCAATCTGGTCCAGATAATCCTCGACATCGGCCTTAGTGATGTAAACCAGTCTGTCATTCGTAGGACTGCTTTCGATGTAGCAGTTCACACATTCAATGTTGCAAAGCGTGCCGGTATTGAACCAGAGGGTTTTCGGATCCGAAAGGGCAACACTCGCCCGTTGTTCGCCCTTGGCCGTAAGGTTCGGGTCTTGAAATTTGCCGAGGGGGGTAACGGTGGTCTGGTCGTTCATGCGCTTTCCTTCAGTTCGCGCCGACATTTGTGGTTTTGCTTCGGCGCGTCAAGCAGGTTAGGCGCCACGATTGTGTGAAGAAGGCCGGTTAAGCGCCACGAGGCATTGCAGCCGTCTCGTTTCGCTCCTGCTCGAGCCCGGAGCAACACATTGCGCGGGTGCTGCATTCAATGTTGGTGGAGTTCGGTGAGTGACGTCGGCGGAATTAGGATATCTGAGTGGTTGAAATGAAGTTTTGCAGAGCGAAGTGAACAGTGCTTGGGAGAGCAACCATGGCCACAGGCCCGAGAGGAGGAATGGAGTTGCCGCCCAATCGCCCCAAGCAAGCCCATTCCAAGCCTGCTTCTAGGTGTTGTGTCATACGATCGCCAGAAACGGCATAGCAGGACAAACAACTTCCAAGGGGAAATGAAGCGAAGTCCAGAGCGTTCAGCCCCCGGCTTTCCGAAACTACACTCCGGATCGCAAAGACAAACCCTTCTGGACAGGCCATGGAAAACTGGGGTACATCCTGAAAACTTTTTCGGAATATGACTATGGCGCGCGCAACCAAGATCACCCGCGAAATCTCCTATGCCAACTCTGCGCAGACACGTGCGGGGCGGGGGTTTATCCGCTCCGTCGAGAACCTTACCGGGCGGATCAAGCTGATCCGGATGGCGAAGGGTTATGATAGGGAGGTGGCCGCCGGACGGGACTTCTGGGAAGTGATGGTAGAGCGCTATGCGCTGGGGCTGGACGTGCTGGCCGGCAGCCTCGATAACATTCCGCGCGAAGGGCCCTTGGTGGTGATCTCGAACCACCCTTACGGCATTCTGGACGGGCTGATGCTGGGTTATATCCTGAGCCAGACGCGCGGTGACTTTCGCATTTTGGCGCATCAGGTTTTTCGCAAGGCAGAGGATCTGAACAGGATTATTCTGCCTATCTCCTTTGAGGAAACCAAAGAGGCGCAGCGCAAGAATATCGAGACGCGCAAGATTGCAATTGACTATCTCGCCAAGGGCGGGTGCATGGGAATTTTTCCCGGTGGCACCGTCTCCACGGCGCTCAAACCGTTCGGGCGGCCGATGGACCCGAGTTGGCGGCGTTTCACGGCAAAGCTTGTCGCCAAAAGCGGGGCTACCGTGGTGCCGGTGTTTTTTGAAGGGCACAATTCACGCCTCTTTCAGGTGGCATCTCATGTGCATTACACGCTTCGGATGGCGTTGCTGATCAACGAGTTCAAGCTGCGTGTGGGCGAGAAGGTGCCCGTGGTGATCGGGGAGGCTTTGCCAGGCGAAGAGATTGCCGCTTTAGCTGGCGATCCCAAAGGGTTGATGGATTATCTTCGTGCGCAGACCTATGCCCTTTCGCCCGAGTTGATCAACGATTTGACCTATGGGTTTGAATTCGAAGACGGGCGCTGATGCCCATCGGTGTTTTCGATAGCGGGTTCGGTGGGCTGACGGTGCTCGGCGCCTTGCGCGAGCGTTTTCCGGAGCAGGATTTTATTTACTTTGGAGACACCGCAAACGCGCCTTACGGAGAGCGTTCGGCGCAGGAAGTGGTGGACCTCACGATCGCCGGTTGCCGGTACCTTTTCGGGCGCGGGTGCGGGCTGGTGATCCTTGCCTGCAACACGTCTTCCGCTATCGCCCTGCGGCCGATGCAGGAGTATTTTGTGCCTGCGGACAGGCGCGTGCTGGGTGTACTGGTGCCGATGATCGAGGCGATTGCGGGGCGGCCCTATCGGGGTGACAAGCGGGCGGAAGCGGCGGCGCAGAACGTTCTTTTTTTCGCGACACCCGGCACGGTGAAGAGTGGAGCGTTTGAGCGGGAGTTGGCTTTGCGGGTTTCCGGGCCGCGTGTGATTTCGGTGGCTTGTGGCGGGCTTGTTTCCGCGCTCGAAGGTGGTGACAAGGCTGCGGCGGAGCGGATTGTCGAACGGGCTGTTGCTGAGGCATTGGAGGCCGCACCGGAGCCGGAAATGGCTGTGCTGGGCTGCACGCATTACCCTTTGATGGAGGCGGCATTTCGCAGAGCTTTGCCGGAAGGCGTGAATGTCCTTTCCCAAGGCGTTTTGGTGGCTGCACGGCTGGCCGAATATCTTGAGCGTTTTCCACAGTTTGCGAGTTGTGGCGGCGCGTTGGAACTGGTGACGAGCGGCGATGTTGCTGTGGTGCGCGAAGAGGCGGCCCGGCTCTTTGGTGTGGCGTTGCCGTTCAAGGCTATGTGATTGCGAAGGCCGTGTTTCTGCCATACATGACAGGCAGGAACAAAAGGATGGGACCGATGACTTCGCACAAGATCGCAATTCTGGGGGCAAGTGGCTATACAGGCGCTGAACTCGTGCGATTGGTTGCGACGCATCCAGGCCTCGAGATTGTGGCCCTGGGCGCGGATCGGCGAGCTGGTTCTGCCTTGGGATCGGTGTTTCCGCATCTTGCCTATCTCGATTTGCCGGTGCTGCAACGTTTTGAAGAAATTGACTTTTCTGACGTGGAGATGGTGTTCTGCGCGCTCCCGCATGGCACGAGCCAGGAGATTGTGCAGGCCTTGCCCGCGCATGTGAAGGCCATCGATCTTTCGGCTGGTTTCCGGCTGCGGGACCCGAACATCTACGAAGAGTGGTACGGTGCGCCGCATGCGGCTGTGGGCCTGCAGGAGACGGCGGTATACGGGCTGACGGAGTGGTATCGGGACGAGATCCGGGCTTCGCGGTTGGTGGCAGGTACAGGCTGCAATGCGGCGACAGGAAATCTTGCCCTGCTGCCATTGATCAAGGACCAAGTGATTGATCTCGATGAGATAATCATCAATCTGGCGACGGGGGTTTCCGGGGCCGGTAGAGCGGTGAAGGAAGGGATGCTTCATGCTGAAGTGTCTGAGGGATATCACGCCTATGCGTTGAGCGGGCATCGGCACTTGGCGGAGTTCGAGCAGGAGTTTGCGCGTGTTGCCGGACGGGCCGTGAGCCCGACTTTCATGCCGCATCTCGCGCCGATGAACAGGGGTATTCTGGCGACGATTTACGTGACAGGCGATGCGGATACGATCCACACATCTTTGGAAAAAGCCTATGCGGATGAGCCCTTTATGCGGGTTTTGCCGATCGGGGAAGCACCTGCGACGCGGCATGTGCGAGGCTCCAATTTCTGCCATCTCGGCGTGGTCAAAGACAGGCGTGCTGGGCGGGCGATTGTGTTCTCGGCACTGGATAATCTGACCAAGGGATCATCTGGTCAGGCGTTGCAGAATGCCAATCTGATGCTCGGGATTGAAGAGACGGCAGGGCTGATGCTGGCCCCGCTTTTTCCGTGAGGGCGTTATGGCCGGATTGAAAAAACAGAAGCGAATTCAGTTGGTTGTGATTGCGGCTGTGCTGTTGACCGTGGCTTCGGGTCTGGTGATCTATGCAGCCCGTGATGCCTTTGAATTCTTCCGCTCTCCGTCCGACATCGCGTCTGACCCTCCGCGCCCGAATGAGCGGTTTCGGCTTGGTGGGCTGGTGAAGGAAGGGACGTGGCAATCGGGAGATGTACACCGGTTCGTGGTGACGGATCTGGAGGCCGATTTTCCGGTGGAGTTCACCGGAATTGTGCCCGATCTTTTTCGCGAAGGGCAGGGCACGATTGTGACGGGAACAATCGAGGGTGAGGTGTTCGTCGCCACCGATGTTCTTGCCCGCCACGACGAGGATTACATGCCCAAGGAAGTGGCGGATGCGCTGAAGGAGCGGGGGGTTTACCAGCCCGATACGCCGACCAACTGAGCAAAGCTGGGTTTGGTACCGGTTCGGTATGGGTTTGGTAATGCGACTTGTTTGGTCGGGTATTGGCGCTCCTGCAGGGTAGAACGGTGGGCGAGATCGCCCACCCTACCGGCTGCTCTGAGGACCGTGCGCTCCATTAGGGCTTTGTTCTCGGAGCACCTGCATATTGGCTCCAGTTTTCAGAAATTCATTGGAGCTTGGGCTTATGCACAGCGTGGAGGCCATTGCGCGGGAGATTGTTGCCCGCGAAGGCGGTTATGTGAACGATCCGGATGATCCGGGTGGTGCCACAAAATATGGCGTGACAATCCATACAATGCGCCGGCTTGGGCTGGATCTGGATGGCGACGGTGATGTCGACAGCGCCGATGTGCGCAGGCTCTCGATGGATCGCGCCGTGGAGATTTTCGTCAAGCATTACTATGAGCGCCCGGGGATCGGGATGCTGCCCGGGGCGATACAGCCCACCGTGTTCGACATGTATGTGAATGCCGGGGCGAATGCCGTGAAGATCCTGCAGCGGCTGATTGGCGAATTTGGCGAGGCGGTGACGGTGGACGGGGCGTTGGGCCCGAAGACGGCGGCCGCAACCAAGCGGGCCTTCCAGAAGGCGGGTGCCTATCTGGTGGATGCCTACGGGATCGCACGGCGGGATTACTATTACGAGTTGGCCGACAGACGCCCCACCAGCCGGAAATATGCGCGCAGGCGCGATGGCGGCAAGGGCGGCTGGATCGCGCGGGCGGAGGAGTTCATCACCGAGCGGTTCCGTCTGACGGATGCACAGCATCGGGCGCGGGTGTCGGCATGGGGTTGATGAGCTGGCTTGGGCTTGGCCGATCCGTGGCGCAGGTGGCCGAAGTGTTCGTGGAGAACAAGACGGCAAGGGCCGCGCAGGAACATGTGGAGCATGTGGCCAGCGTGAACGCGCTGCAATCGGAGTTTGCGCGGCCGCGGGGGGGATGGTTTGACCAATTGGTGGACGGGTTGAACCGCCTGCCGCGGCCTGCGTTGGCGGCTGGCACGTTGGGGCTTTTTGCCTATGCGATGGTGGACCCGATCTCCTTTGGCGCGCGGATGCAGGGGCTGGCCCTTATGCCCGACCCGCTGTGGTGGCTGCTGGGTGCGATCGTTTCTTTTTACTTCGGGGCCCGCGAGCTGCATCATTTTCGCGGCTCCAAGGCAGTGCCGCCCGAGCAGGTGGCGGAGGTGGTGCGCCGGGTGAACGCGGTGGAGGCTCTTGCTGAGGCAGCCGCGCCCGAGGCCGGGAGTTCCGGCAATGCGGCTGTGGCGGCGTGGCGGGAGGATGGCGGCTGACCCGCTCACCGGGCTTTCACACTTTCTGACGTCGGCGTGTGGTGTTCCTTTGCAAACGGAATGCCCCGCCCGACGCCGCCATGAATGCCCCAGACAAAAGCAAATCTGGGGTTCAAAATGCCAAGTGGAAAGACAGCCGTTGGCGAAGATATTTACGTTTTCTCAAAAACGGGGGGAACACAGTCGGGGTCAGGCTGTTTGATTCTGGCGCATGGATGTCAGGCGTTCGTGCCGGGAACGAGGACGTTTACCGTACCAGCAAACACGACCGTCCGCTTTTTTGCGCAGCACGGGAACTATCTGACGTTCGATGCCGACCCGGTTACCGGTATCGCTGAATTTACCCCTACCTCCTGGGCGACACATCAATGCGAAAACGGACACACCGTGACCTGCAAGGAAGAAGTTTCGGCCGGTCAGACTTGCAAAAACTATATGCTATCCAAGGATGTCGGCTATCATAATGGTGGCCCGGCTCTCTATGACAAGGTGCGATACGAGCATTCGGGCCAATTGCATGGCCACTCTTATTCCGACATCGAGACTGAAGTTGGTAACGGGACAATACAGCATGACATCGTATCCATCCGGAACCGCCCGTTCAGAACACTGCCAACGCTGAAGAGCGTTATCAATGATCTGATCGCGAACGGCTACACGTACAGCACGATCTATTGCGGTTTCTGTCGGTCTGCAGCGACACTTCCCGGCCTTCAGGGAACGGCGACAGGCAGCGACCATATGGGCTGGAACGAGGCTATGAAATAGAGGTCGGAGCGTTTCCGGAAAAATCTGACGCGCCAGGAGCTTGTTATGCCTTCGGCTCTCTGGGGCCCTTGGCGGTGACATATTTCAGGTTCGTTTTGACGCGTTGCTGCGCGCGCCGCGAGGGCTGGATCGGGTTTTGATTTTCGGACGGGCCGGGCTGGAGAACCGCGTTCGCCGGAGGGCAGATCCGCAATGAGGCGCATGCGGAGGCGCGTTCAGCGCCCCTCGTAGTTTGCGGGGCGTTTTTGCAGGAAGGCCATTACACCTTCGGCAAAATCACGGGTTTTGCCGGCCTGGCCCTGAAGTTCCGCCTCGACGGAGAGCTGATCGGAGAGGGTGTTATCAAAGCTTTGGCGCAATGCCTGCTTGATCAGGTCATAGGAGCGGGTGGGGCCCTTGGCGAGGTGGAGGGCGCGGGCCTCTACCGTTTTGGTGAAATCGTCATCGGGCACTGCTTCCCAGATCATACCCCAGCTTTCGGCCTGCTTCGCGGTAATTTTCTCGGCAAAGAGAGCGGCCCCCATTGCCTTGGCAAAGCCCATCTGGCGCGGCAGCCAGTAGGTGCCGCCGGCATCCGGGATGAGTCCGATGCGGGCGAAGGCCTGAATGAAGAACGCGCTTTCTGTGGCGATCACGATATCCGCGGCAAGGGCAAGGTTGGCACCGGCACCGGCAGCGGGCCCGTTGACGGCCGCGATGGTGGGAATGGGGCACTCGTAGATTGCCTTGAGCATCGGCTCGTATTCCTCGCGAAGCGTGCGTTCAAGATCCACCCCGGCGGAATTGGCGCGATCACCCAGATCCTGCCCCGAACAGAAGCCACGGCCTGATCCTGTGAGCACGATCACACGCGCCTCCTCGGGTGCGCGTTTGAGAGCGTGGAGAAGCTCGAGCCGCATCTGCGCGTTGAGGCCGTTCATCACCTCTGGCCGGTTGAGGGTGATGCGGGCGATATCGTCGTTCAGGTGATAGAGGATGGTTTCGTATTGCATGAGTGGCCTCCCGTTTGGGAGACGGTAGCGGGTTGCTTGCGTGCACAAAAGGCAAAACGTGGCGTCAGGTTTGTGATTGGCGGAGCGTGGGGGCGACAAAGCCTGTGATGTAGAGGGTAGAGCGGGAACAGAGTACCTTACGATGCGCTCCAGCGCTTCGGGTTCGTGGGTGAGTACGGCCAGACGGAGCAGATGACGGTGCGCCTGATGGACCGGGCGGATCAGGAGCTGTGGAGTGTGGTGTTGGATCCTGTGACGCGAGGAATTTGAAGCCGACGAAGAAATCACCAAAATTAGGAGCCTGCATTATGGCTCCTGAAGTCTGAGGCGACGCAAAGCTAAAAATCGACTTAGAAATTTATGAAGTGAGCCGTGAGAAAGTCGCTACTAGAACACCGAGGAGCAAATATCCTGAGATGGCTTCAGTTGCACTAACAGCTCGGCATACTCCCACTGGCTGTATATCCCCGTATCCAAGTGTTGTGAAGGTTACATACGAAAAATACAAGTAGTCCAGAACACCATGTGCGTTTTCAAGACATTTGACGTAATCTTCTATTAGAAGATAGGAAGTTGCGAACATGACTGGAGCGACCCAAGCTACGACGAGAAACCAAAAAAATGCCCTTTGAGCTGGAGATCTAACTTCTCGTTTGATTGCTAGTGACGTGAAAATGGTAATTATCAAAAGGAAAAAAAGTGTTTTAAAAATTCGAATTGTAATGTTTTCACCATCCGTAATCGTGATTATGAAAAGAGTAGTACCGGAAACTATAAACAATGTTGTGGCGTTGAGAAAAAATTCGTATGTCGAATTTGAAAGAATCCTACTTATAAAACTCGACATAGCAAAATCCTACTCATGATCTTTTCGATATGTTACGCATACCGCTGAATCAAATGGACTTTGAGTGGATCTTCAAAGTTAAGGTGAGCCACTAGGTTAGTTCCAATTCATACGTCATTCAACTCACTAAGTCGGGCTTTCTCGACTTCAGTGAGTGGCGTGATTGGTCCGAGGCTCTTTCGAGTTCTAAGAAAACCAAATGCTGCGATTGCGCCAAGTATCAGCACCACCGGCCCGGCCAGCCACAGCGCAATTGTGGCGCCTTGGAAGCGGGGGCGGAGGAGGATGAAGTCTCCGTAGCGGTCGGTGAGGTAGGTCATCACTTGGGCGTTTGTGTCGCCTGCTGTCAGGCGTTCCCGGACGAGGATGCGGAGATCTTTTGCCAGGTCGGCGTGGCTGTCATCAATGCTCTCGTTCTGGCAGACGAGGCAGCGGATTTCCTTGGAAAGCTCGCGGGCGCGTTCCTCCAGCGCCGGGTCCGCGAGGATTTCGTCGGGTTCTACGGCTTGGGCGGGCAGGGCCAGTGCCAGCAGGATGAGGACAGTGCGGATCATTCGGCTGGCACCGCATCTGGTGTTTTGCGCCGCTTCGGAGCAGGCGCGCCAAGGCGGTAGCGGCGGTCGCTGAGGCTGAGGAGGCCGCCCAAAGCCATGATGATGGCGCTGCCCCAGATCCAGTTGGCATAAGGTTTGATGAAGGTGCGGACGGCCCAGCCGCCATTTACCTGCTGGTCTCCGATCACGACATATACGTCTCGCCAGAAGCCGATGTTGAGGCCCGCTTCGGTGGTGGGCATGCGCTGGACGGGGTAGAAGCGTTTCTCGGGGGTGACGGTGCCGATTTCCCGGCCTCCTTCCCAGAGGGTGAGGATGGCTTCATCGGCGATGTAGTTTGGGCCCTGGATCTGGCGGACGCTGTCGAGGCGGAGGGCGTATTTGCCAAGCTCGAAGCGGTCTCCGGGTTTCAGCACGCGGATATCCTCTACTTCCCAGGCGGTGATGGCGGCGGCGGCGAAGATCATAAGGCCGAAGCCCGTGTGGGCGGTGGCCTTACCCCAATCTGCGCGGGGAAGGTTCCAGGCGCGGCGGGGGGCCTCGGCCGGGGATTTGAAGAGGCGGATACGCTCGCCAAGGTCTGTGAGCGCGCCGAGGACGACCCATGCGGCCAGGACCGCGCCGATGGGGGCGAGGAGCCTTCCGCCGGTCTGCATAGACCAGACGAGGGCACCGAGGGCCACGCTGAGGGCGAGGGGCCCCCAGAGGAGCCTGGTGGTGCGCCCGGTGTTGCCGCGCTTCCAGGGGAGCATTGCGCCGAAGGGCAGGAGCATCGCGAGCATAACCATGAAGGGCGTGAAGGCGATGTTGAAGAAGGGGGGGCCGACAGAGAGCTTCTGGCCGAAGAGAAGCTCTGCAATCAGCGGCCAGAGCGTGCCGATGAAGACAACGGCGGTGGAGGTGACGAGGAAGAGGTTGTTCATCACGAGGCCGCTTTCCCGGCTGACCATGGAGAAGACAGCGTTTGATTGCAGCGAGCTGGCGCGGAAGGCGTAGAGCGTGAGCGCACCGCCGGTGAAGAAGACGAGGATACCGAGGATGACGACGCCGCGGGTTGGATCGGAGGCGAAGGCGTGGACGGAGGTGATGACGCCGGAGCGGACGATGAAGGTACCGATGAGGGAAAAGGAGAAGGCGAGGATGGCGAGAAGGATCGTCCAGCTTTTCAGGGCCTCGCGTTTCTCGACCACGATGGCGGAGTGGAGGAGGGCGGCCGAGATGAGCCACGGCATGAAGCTTGCGTTTTCCACCGGATCCCAGAACCACCAGCCGCCCCAGCCAAGCTCATAATACGCCCACCAGGAGCCGAGGCCGATGCCGATGGTGAGGTTGATCCAGGCGGCCAAAGTCCACGGGCGGACCCAGCGGGCCCAGGCAGCATCCACCTTGCCCTCGATCAGTGCGGCGACGGCGAAGGAGAAAGCCATGGAGAGGCCGACATAGCCCAGATAGAGGAATGGCGGGTGGAAGGCGAGGCCGGGATCCTGCAAGAGCGGATTGAGGTCGTTGCCGTCGAACGGCGGGAAGGGCAGGCGGATGAACGGGTTGGAGGTGAAGAGCATGAAGGCCATGAAGGCGACAGCTATGGAAGCCTGCACGCTGAGGACACGGGCGCGGAGTGCGATGGGAAGCTGCTGGCCCCACCATGCCACCGTTGCCCCGAAGAGCGCGAGGATCAGCACCCAGAGCAGGAGCGAGCCCTCGTGGTTTCCCCATGTGCCGCTGATCTTGTAGAGCATCGGCTTGGCGGAGTGGGAATTGGCGGCGACGAGCTGGAGCGAGAAATCCGATGTGATGAATGCCCAGGTGAGCGCGCCGAAGGAGAAGAGCGTGAGGGCGAACTGGAGGTTGGCGGCGGGCAGGGCCACGCGCATCCAGTTCTCCCACCCTCTCTGGGCACCGATCATCGGCAGGATCATCTGGATGATCGCCACGGCGAGGGCGAGTGAGATAGCGAGATGGCCGAGTTCGGCTGACATGAAGGCACTCCCTTTCGGGGCAATATAGGGGGTGGGGCCGGGTGCGCAATTCACGAAGTGTCGCGGGCTGGGAGATTTCGTTAACGGGCTCGTACATAGCCAGGGCAACCGGATCGCGGAATACGAGGTGGGCGGCACCGCTGGGCTCCAGCTTTAGCACGAATACATCTGGCACGAAGGCAAGGCGGTGGTGGTGGAGAACGGCCAGGTCTATTACGTCCGCACCGACCATATACGCTGCCCGGCAGGGTATTGCTTGCAATACCCGAGAGGGGGCCACCCCGTCCTCGCCACCGACAGCATCGGCGCCATCGCCTGGCAAGCCACGTACCTCCCCTTCGGCGGGGTGCACACCTCCAGCGGCGACCTGATGAACCTCCGCTTCCCCGGGCAGTGGTTCCAGTCCGAGAGCGGCCTCCACCAGAACTGGATGCGCGACTACGACCCGACCGCCGGGCGATATCTGCAGGCCGATCCGCTCGGGTTGATCGACGGGGCGAGTGTGTATGGGTATGCGGCGCAAAACCCGATGCGGTATACGGACCCAACGGGGGAGTTTATTCTGGTGGGCTACGTCGCCGCAGCAGTTCTTGGGTCGGGGATTGGTGTGGTAACCGGATATGGCTATGACATGACTCTTGGCGATGGTTGCTACACTTGGCAGGAAGCGGCGACAGACGCAGCATTGGGGGGCTGGGCGCGCGCTGGGCATGGCGTTACGGACCAAGGTCTCTGACTCGTATCACTGGGAAGGAATGGTCCCATACAACTAGGGGTTGTTGACGTTCAGGATTCCCACATCACCTGACTTCTGATTCAAGGTTGCAAACAGAGGAGAGCAGCCTTG
>CANMAI010000007.1 GCA_947495795.1 uncultured Paracoccaceae bacterium
TCGGGACACTCCTCTGTTGCCAGAAATGTACCCAAAATTTCGCACTCAGTTCGGACCAGTTTCAGGGGGCAAGACCAGTTCGCCTTGGCTGGCGCTGATGATCTGGCGCCAGTATTGATCAGCGGGTGTCATTGCCAGTGTAAAACCCCGCACCGTCAACTTAGATCGTCGCGGGAACATCAGTCCGGCTACGGTTGGCGCCGGGGGACGATAGAAATCGTCATCATAGTAATCAGTCATGTCTCTTGGCCCAGCATCCGACTTGTGTCGGTGCCGTGGCCCTCCTTAATGATGGGAAAAAAAAGACCCGCCCGCAGAAACCTCTGCAGAGTTGACGGGTCTCGAAATTTGGGTCATGAAGGAGGTGCAAAGGGCTTCAAACTTTTGCACCTAAGGCCTTGTCGGAAGTCGCAAGCTTCCTTCAAGGCTTTTGTTTTACGGGCTCATTGTTCATCCTCCTTTGTTTGGGCGAGAAAAGTTCTTCGACCGACCGGTCGAGCACCTCGGCGATGGCACGCTCAACACGTGGCACGCTCATTTTCCGTAGACCAACAAGCGACATCGTGGTTCGCGACACGCCCACCTCCCGCGCAATCTGCGCGAGCGATGTACCCTTCAAGCGAAGCGCCATTTTCAACCTTTCATGAGCGGCAAACGCCTCTTGATCTTGTTGGCACATGCAGAAGTCCCGTCGTCGGTGATCTCCAAAGAGACCAGGTTTCAGCGGGAGGTTTGCTTGTAAAGCGGCAGCAGGCAAGGGCTGTCAGTTAGTCGCTGTGCCTCAATATTTTGAGGGCGCGACTGCGCCATGCACAAAACTTTGTAGATTTTCTGGATTGATTGTTTGATTTCAGCAGCATTGGCTTGCTAGATTTCCAACCGAAAGAACAACAAAAAATCCTCTGACAGCGCAAGCAATGAAGAAAAAGACGGCCATGAAACGATCGCGAAGACAGCGAAGCAAGATTGAACAGTGTTGTTCGAGAGAATCGAAAGCACATCAAAACGACGGAATTCGCCTGCGGATGATACGGCGAAGTCTGAATAGGACTCAGAAGGAGTTTGCAGCCGAGCTAGGCATTTCAATGAGCACCCTCGCCAACTACGAAAACGCTAGAACGGAGATGCCACCCAGTTTTGCAAGAGCCGTTCTTAGAGCCACCGGCTTGAATCCTGTTCCTTTAGATCCTGAACAAGACCCCAAGCTGCTCCTACAATTGAAAGACACGAATGCGGTGCTTCCGCCAAGGTCCCTCTGCGACAGAATACAGCAGCTACGTCGACGGTGCATAGCGACAAGAAATGAGGTGTATTCGCCCATGCGGCTGATGGTAGAAAATGCCTTCCACGTGGCGTTCTCGATAGCCGCGTTTGTTTTCGTATTGGAGCAACTTAGGCGCTTGCCCTCCCTTGGTGCACAAGACCCAAGCTTTTTCAGAGATATCACATTGGCAAGTGCGTTTCTGGCAATAATTGCACTGATTATTCCAGTCGCCCAAAGTGTTCCTTGGGGGATACGGGCGCAGTTCAGCAGTGGAACGTGAACCTGCACGGCGGGAAGTGGTATTTTGCTGCGGGTGCAAATTTCAGCTCGATGCTTCATTTTGCCGGCATTCGAAACATCACGGCCTGTCCTGTTATTTCTAACTTTCCTAGCGAAACTCCCCACAAGAGAGACAGGAAAAACTTCAATTGAACATGGCTGGGCGAGACCGCCATGCACGGAAAGTGGCAATCCTTCAGACATCTCGACGGTTATGCGTTAAGAAAACAACTTGTCCGAAAATCAGACATATGTTACATTATTGACTGAAAAGCGAACATGGAGTTTTCTTATGTTTCCTGCAAGCGACCTTGAAGCTGCGATTCGAGATGAAATTTCAGCTGCAAATAATGACCGACCTACTCCGCGTGAGGCCTGGGAACCTGAGATTGACTCGCTGGTGATGGTGAGGGTCATTTTACGGGTTGAAGAAGAAATCGCTGTAGAATTGCCAGATGATGTAATGCCGGCAGGCGGTCTAGACGATGTGGATGGATGGGTTCGTTCTGTGGTTAAGAGCTGCCAAGACATCTGGGAAGCAAATCAAACAGCAGCACAGGAGGTCGTATAATGGCACGGACACCCATGGGTTTTGCTGGTCCCGATATAGAGGCAATAGAACTAGGAAAACGCCTCAAACAAGCTCGCGAATATATCGGGGTAACGCAAGAGGAGGCTGCTAAGCACCTCGGAGTAAGAAGATCAGCGATTTCGGAGATGGAGGCTGGCAAGAGAGGGGTAGGAGCTTTGGAGATCAAACAGTTGGCCGCTCTTTATCAGAGGCCTATGGGCTGGTTTGCTGGAGAGGTGGAAGCACCCGCCGCAGATGATGTGGACTTTTTGGCACGCACGGTGAGTGAGTTATCCGAGAATGATCGCACCGAGTTAGCAAATTTCGCAGAATTTTTGCGCTTGAAGTCACAAGCTCCTAAAGATGGCTAGACAACCTAGCACACGTGGGGCGGTGCTTAAGGGCATGAGAGCTGCTTTGCGGCTGCAACGTGATCTCGGCCTCGATCAGGGAGGCAACCGTCCGCACAGAGTTGATGTGTTTGGCTCAATTCTAAGAGAAAATATACCCCTGATGTTTCAGGAACTTGAACCTTTGATGGGAGCATATCTGCGTCCTGGGGGCCAACCTGGAATAATTTTGACTACGCGTCGTCCTCTTGGGCAGCAGCGGTTTACAGCTGCGCATGAGCTTGGGCATCACATTCTTGGACATGACCCACACGCTGATGATGATAGCATTTTGCGCCGTTCGCCGGACATCATGCGAGACTACGTGTCTTTGCCGCCGGAAGAGCAAGAGGCGGATGCGTTTGCGTCCTACTTTTTGCTGCCGGACTGGTTGTTGCGCACTCAGATGGAGCGACACAATTGGACGTCCCGGCACTTTGACGAGCCGGAGATCGTCTACCAGGCCGCTTTACGAATGGGCGTCAGCTACAGCGCTCTCCTGTATGCCTTGGTGCGTGGAAAAGTCATCACGACAGACGTTCGGCGACAGTTGGCAGGCATCCAACCTGCGAGGCTTAAGAAGGCCCTAGTTCCTGATTTCCCGCTTGAAAGCACCAAGAAAATTGATGTCTGGGAGCTTGATGAGCGGGATGAAGGTAGCGTCATCGAGGCAGGGCGTGACGATCTATTTGTACTAAAGCTGCGGGAAGATAGTAACGCAGGCTACGTCTGGAACTTTGAGGAATTGCAGGCGGCAGGCTTTGCGATTTTGAAAGACGGTCGTCAGGCATTTTCCGAAGACACTATCGGTGCTCCGACGGTCAGACGGGTTTTGGCTAGGGGACAGGACAATCCGCTGAGTGGTACATATACGCTTTGGGAAAGACGCCCATGGTCGCCTGAAGAAGATCCCAGAAGTTGGTCTTTTGACTACAGGCCCGTCTATACGCACGACATCGGTTTGTTTCGGCAACGTCAACTTCAGAGCGGCGGTGTACGTCAATGATCAAGATTTCTGTCGACCTTAGGGCTTCGCTTGAACCTGTACGGGATCAAGGCCGCAGGCCGACCTGCTTGGCCTTCGCGGCTTCGTCAGCGCATCGTGTAGCTCACAATCACAATGCGCCGCTCTGCGCGGAGTGGCTCTATTACATGTCGAACCGGAAAGACGGCCTACGGCCAGATCAAGGCTCTACTGTAAGATCATCGAGAGATGTCATTCTAAAGACTGGGCAACCTGACGAAAATCATTGGCCCTACCAAGGTATTGATGCGAATCCTAAACCATGGGAGCCACCCAGCACCCCTACCTCGCTGTTGAAATGCTCTTCTGGAGCGAGAGGGAACGACCCAGACCGATGGCGAACCGAACTTCAACGCAACGTGCCGGTTCCAATAGCAATATTCATATCAGACGCATTTTTTCGACCTGCATCTTTCGTTGGCTCAGAGGCAATCATAGAGGACGATGCCGATCCTATTGATCATGCGCGGGGCCATGCACTCGTGCTCTGCGGGGCGGGGAGACTTCGCGGAAGTGAAATGTTTCTTGTCAGGAATTCATGGGGCCAAAACTGGGGTTGGGACGGACATAGTTGGGTCCCGGAGGCCTATCTAACGCGGCGGTTCGCTGACGCATTCATCATAGAACAAGGAGCATCTGACGATGTATCATCCAATGCCAACCGCTCCCACGCTGGTCTCCGCGTGGGTTGATGCAGCTCAAAAACTTAATGAGATCGGAGATTTGCATGGGCTTATGCTTCATATCGAAGACCCCGTGTCGTTCCTTCCAGGCGAATCGGACGTAATCAGTCGGGTTGATGAGTTTCTAAAGAGCGAGGAAAAGTGCGGAATTTCAACCGTTTCAAATATTATTTTCCCTGCTGCGCTTGATCGAAATGACGGTATCGACGGACTAACTGCTCGCTATCTCGAGGTCTTCGAACGTCGGATGCATCGCCAAGGTGAATGGGGGCGGTACTTCGAGCGCATGGTCGCCTGGAAAAAGGGGAAATCGACTGTCAATCAACTGTCTCACGTGATCAGCTCACTTCGAGACATGAAGTCTGGCGAAGCCAGGTTCTTCGAAAATGTAACCGAAATTGCTCTATTTGATCCGCGCAGAGACCTCCGCAAGAAAATGAATCGCCAATGCTTGAGTTTTATCGAGCTAAAGCCTCATCGGAACGGGTCACTGCACATGATGGCGGTATACCGGAACCACTATTACGTCCAACGCACACTGGGAAATCTAATCGGGCTTGGCAGACTGTTGGCCTTTATATCGAAAGAAACGGGGTTTGATGTTGGAACCCTAACTATCCAATCCACCCATGCCTGCCTTGATCAAAACTTCAGTCGTTCGGCTGTGCGAGAACTTATCAAGGCGTGTGCAGATGATCATAAAGAGAAAGCTGCATAGATGTATTCGGCGGTTCATGAACTAGTTGCTCCAGACCGTATGCGATTTCGACTTCTGAAATGAATTGAGTTTGGCCACCGTAGCTGGGGTGTCGGAACGAAATCGTCTCGATGCCCATCTTGTCTAAGCCGCGACGGGCGTCGCCGCCAATGGTGTAAACATGTTCAGGCTCTAGGATATCGATTAGGGTGTTAAGTACCCATTCAGTTGCACGGCCCTCAGATCTCGTATGACAACGGTTTGTCATTGGTTCGTGCGGTTCGTGCGGGTGAAAGGGGAAGACATTCCAAAGGAAAACTGGCTCCCTTACGCGAGCCAGCATCCGCCAAATCACCGTTGCAGTTCTCTCAGCTATTGCGGGACCACGGGTTGCTCGTTCAATATCTACGCCGCCAAGCAGTCTAGCGTGATCGTCAAGGTGCGCCTCATCCGTCAGCGCGAGTCCTGTACGCCTGCCGCCCCGATAGCCCAAGTCGCGCGCGATCCAAATGGTTCTTACGTTCAGGTCCAACGCCGCTTTAAGTACATTAGTCAAGTTCTTCCGACGCAGCTGGTCAGCATCGGGCAAGTCATGTTCGTCGCAGACGTCAACGTATGGATTGAAGATATTCGGCATATCCATGGACGCGAGTTCATCTACAAACTTGGCTACTTGGTTCATTTTATTTGCTCGTATTGAAGGGTGCGGCTGTCGAGATTGACGATTAACCGGCCGCTGCGGTTCTTCTTTACCTGCCGAAATGCAGAGTAGCCCTGAAGGATAGCCTCCTCCCAGCACCACAGAGGACAGTTTTCGGACTCATACCCTTGCACGAATTCTCTAACATTCTTGAGCATGCTGTAGTCCAACACCTGCAGGTTCTCAAAATATTCAAGACGTTGGGCGTGATTGAATATCCAAGTGGCAATGCCTTCTTCAATCAACAACGCCCTCGCACCGTCTTGGGTCTCGTCGATCCTTGGGTCGCTTTTTCTTTTCCGCTTCAGAAGACGTCTCAGCGTTGGTGACCAGCCCATGACAGCCGCGTACGCCATGTGGAAGACGTCGTGAAAGCGATAGTCGTCGTCCCCCTGTCTATTGTCAGTCAACACATCGCCGATTGCGATCCCGTCTTTTGTGAGCCTGGAGACGAGCAGGTCTCCCTCTAGAACTTCTCTGATTTCAAAGACCATTTTTCGCTCGAAGCGTTCTGGCTCTGGGAAACCATCATCAAAAGGTGCCGGGTAGATTTTCTCGTCGGGCCAGCGATCCTTGATCTTGGCCAAGTTGCCTTTGGCGGCGGCTTCAAGCGTGATACCTGCATCTCCAGCCGCTTGGAGGAGCGCACGAAGAACAGAAAGCAAGCGACCCACCAAGGCAGGTTGGTTGTTGATGAAGCGACCAGCATCGAAATCTACCATCAGCAGTCCGACCTCGGCAGATAATCGGATTAGCGTACGCTCAAACTTGGCTGTTGGCTGAGCAATCCAGCTTATTTGAGCGTCAGGTTCTTGAAGGTCAGCGAAGCTAACGGTGTCACTTTTCATTCCCTTGTCTAGGGGGGGTCTTGACCCCATCTGAAGTGCAAGATCAGCGATGCTGATTTCAGAACGGGTCGCCACAGCCGCAAGGTACCAAAGAACGTCGCCGAATTCCTCCAGCACTGTGCGCTCGTACCCAAGATATGCCACCGGATCACGCTGCTTCTTTTTTGCCTCGCTCAGAAGGCTTCCAATCTCGCCAAACAAACCAAGAAGCGGCAAACCCAAGTCGGTTCCCCTATTGCTCAAGTGATCTGTGCTGTTCGCAAGCATTTGATATTTCTTGATAGTCAGCATTTTTTCAGACGTTACCTGATTTCGAGTGGGCTTGGCAGTTCTCGCGGGGCGTAGTTTAGTAACGATTGTTGAACAAGCCCGAATAGAAATCAATCGAACAACGAGCGGACGGAGGCGTGCGTGGCATTCTGGAGTAGCCAGACCCTTGAGGAGAAGGCCCACAAACTGATCAAAGGATCGTCGGAAAAACCTGTAGTAGATTGTAATTCGCTTCGCCTTCGAGTGGGAGAAGAGATCTTTGTCACTCCGCAGTTAGAAGACGCGAACAAGGTCACAAAGAGGAGGCTTGCCAACGGTGAAGCTTTCAACATCCCCCCGCAGCAGTTCGCATTTATCATGACTGAAGAGCAGGTCTGCATTCCGACTGACGCAATGGCATTCATTTCGATGTGTGCGACGTTTAAAATGTTAGGCTTGGTTAACGTATCTGGCTTTCACGTCGATCCTGGGTGGGACGGGAAACTGACCTTTGCAGTTTTCAATTCAGGACCAACGCCAGTGATGCTGGAAAGAGGACAATCAGTCTTCCTAATGTGGTGCGCCAGCCTCGATCATCCGTCTGAGAAGCACAAGACGAAGCCTGGTAGCAATACAATCGAACCGGAACGACTATCCGCCCTCATGACCGAATCTGACTCGCTGTATCAATTGAACCAGCGGCTATTGGAGGAATCCAACGCGCGAAAGTCAGCTTCAGAGGATATGAACAAGCGTCTTCATACCGTTGAAAAAACGATGGTGGCTATGAAAGTGAGGAATGCGATTGCCCTTACAGCGCTGGTCGGAATCGTGATGTACCTGTTCCGGTCCGACGTACTTGTCCTGTTGAGCAAACTGACAAACTGAAACTGCTGCTTCCTTAACTGAAGAGCATGCAAGGTTCTCTCTGGAGAAGCTGCAGTGCAGCACTAATTGGCATCGCAAAAGTCCGCAATGGGCCGTTCATAGCGTCAAACCACAAAGAAAAGGGTGAGGGCGCGGCCCTCCCCCTCGGGCAACCAAATTAGACAGGGCCGTGTCCTCGGCTGCGCCTGCGGGCCGCACCACCCCTGTCGAATTGGGTTGCCTCGCCCCCTCCCGCGTTCGCCACGTGGCAGATTTGCAGGAACAGGCGCCTACGGCGTCTGACCTTCAAATCGCCCCCGATTTTCTAGCTAAGGAACGGGATCAAACGAAACAACCCAAATGGGTCATGGATGCGGATTGGGTCAGTTTATGACGCAAAGGTCAAAGTCATCTGACGTTCGACAGTAAATTCGTGGCGGACCGAGGAGGATTCGAACCCCCGACCCCCTGATTCGTAGTCAGGTACTCTATCCAGCTGAGCTATCGGTCCACAGGCGCGGTTGATAGCTGTGGCTTGAGTCCTTTGCAACCCCAATGCTGTACCAGAGTGGGTTAATAGTTTCTTTTTGAGAGGCTTGGAGCTTCCGAAAGGCTTGCCAAGGCGCGCTGTACCGACACTTCCATTCACACCGAACCGCCGGGCAGATTTTGCTACAGGCGGTGCGGGATTGAAAATCTATCAAGATACAGCACTCAGGGCGACCGAGGCGTCCTGTTCCGGCAGAAAGATCCGGAACACTGTGCCCTCATCTGATGTTTTCACCAGCTCCAGCTTGCCGCCATGCCCACGCACAAGCTCTCCCGCTATGGCAAGGCCGAGGCCAGTGCCACCGCGCCGCACACCGCCCTGAAACGGCTTGAAGAGATGCTCCATTGCCTTGGGCGGCAGGCCGGGGCCCGTGTCGGTCACAGTTATCGTGCAGCCTGCCTCGGCGTTGTTTGCGGAAACGCAGATCCTGCCCGGCTTCCTGGCCCCATCGATGGCCTGCCGTGCGTTGCGGATGAGGTTTGAGAACACACGGTAGAGCTGCTCGCCATCGGCGGTTACCTCCAGCTCCGGTGGTACATCGCAATGAAACTCCACGAGGCTTTCCGCAGCCCGCAAACGGTCGCTTTCCATCACATCCTCCACGATCCGGGCGAGGGGCTGGCGCAGGATTGACGGCGCGGGCTCCTCGGCCTTGCCGAATGCCAGAGTGCGCTCGCAGAGGTTGATGGCCCTGTCCAGCGAGTTCAACAATTTGGGCGCGGTGCGTTTCACCGTCGGATCTTCTGAGCGCTCAAACCGGTCTGCCAGAAGCTGTGCAGTTGTCAGGATGTTGCGCAGATCATGGCTGATCCGGCTCACCGCACCGCCCACACCTGCCAGCCGCTCCTTCTGCTTGAGCGAGCTTGTGAGCTGCGTTTGCAGATCCGCCAAAGCTCCTTCAGCTTTTCGCAGCTCCGAAACGCGGCTCGCCGGTGCCATGATCCGCCGCGCATCCTCCGGATCGTCGCGGTAGACCATCATGTTATCCACAACGCGCTTGATCGGGCGCACCAGAATGAACCGCACCGCCACAACCAGAAGCGCCGCCGTGACCACCGAAATAAAGAGAGAGAGCCGCAGGATGGTGAACCCGTAGGCCACCATGGCATCACGCAGCGGCGCTTCCTCAAGCGTTGCCTCGATCATCATGCCGCCGCCCTTTACGGGAAAGCCTATCACCCGGATCACGCGGTCCTCGGTGCGCACGAGCGTTCGCAGAGCATCACCAATCAGGGCGAAAAAGCCGGCATCGCGCAGGTCGAACGTTTCCTCGACCTCGGAAGGCATTTCAGACGCGAGGATAAGTTGGCGCATCGAGTCCCGTCGCAGGACAACGTTCAACACCTCCGCGTTGTCGAGAAGCTCTCTTTCCAACTCCGGGTCTACCATCAGATCTGAGTCAGCAAGTAGCGAAAGCGTGGCGATCTGGCTCAGCTCCAGCCGGCTTTGCAGATAATCCAGCCGGAAGCGTGCCACAGACGGCAGGAAGATGAGAACTTCCGCCACCATCACGAACACAACGGTCAGCAGCACAAAGCGCCCTGTAAGACTGTCTACCAGCCGTCTCATACATCCCCCAATTCAACTCAAGCCTACTTAAGCGCTCGCGAACCCCCGAACAAGCGCTCCCTAAAAGCGCTGCACAAACCGTACAATCCGCTTCACCAAATCGCTTTCGAAAAGCCGGGGCGTGTAGTACTGCCCGGCCGCCCGCTTGTTGATCTCGCCCAGCGTCGGGTAGGGTGCGACCATTGCGGCAACGGCTCCGATCTTCAGCTTGTTGGCAATCACCAGCGCCCATGTCTGGATCAGTTCACCCGCCTGCTTGCCCGCGATTGAGGCACCCACAGGCCGACCCTTCACCACCATCACCTTGATCAGCCCGGTTGTGGCGCGTTCCGTCCGTGCCCTGTCATTCTCGGCATACTCAAAACGCAATACTTCAAGCTTTGAGCCATGCACCTCCTGTGCTTCGGCCTCGGTCATCCCCACCTGCGCCATCTCCGGATCCGTATAGGTCGCCCAGGGGATGTGCGCGTTGGATGCTTTGGACGGCAGACCGAAGAGCGCGGAGCGGATGATAACACCTGCATGATACCCTGCCACATGTGTGAACTGCAGCCCGCCTGCCACGTCCCCAATGGCGTAAACCTTTCTGTTGGTCGTCTTAAGGCTCGCGTCCACCGTGATACCGGTACTGGTTGCGTCAATCCCCGCCTTCGCAAGATCCAGAGAGCCGATATTGGGCTTTCTGCCGACAGCCATAAGAAGGTGTGAGCCGCCATAGCTGACGCCATCCTTGGTGCTTACTGTCACGGCACCGTCGGTTCCCGAGATCTCGGATGCCATGGCACCCTCCACAATCTCCACGCCCTCAGCCCGCAGCTTCTCCAGTACGATGGCGGCCAGTTCAGGGTCATCCTTGCCGAGTGCCTTGGCGCCTTCCAGCACCGTGACGCGGGAGCCGAGCCGCACATGCGCCTGCGCCATCTCCATGCCGATCGGCCCGCCGCCGATGACGATAAGATGCTCCGGCCTTTCCTTGAGATCGAAGATATCCTCGTTGGTGTAGTGCTTGACCCCATCCAGCCCCGGAATGGGCGGCACGAAAGGGGAGGAACCTGTGGCGATCACGATGCGCCGCGCCTCTATCAGCTTGTCGCCAGCCTCCACCGTGTTCGGCCCCGTAAAGCGGCCATACTCGGTGATCACCTGCACACCCAGCCCCTCGAAACGCTCCACGCTGTCATGCGGAGCGATCCCCGCGATCACATCGGCTACATGCGCCTTGGCGGCCGCATAATCCACCTCCGCCTTTGCGGGCTTCACGCCAAAGGGTGCGCCTGTTTCAAAGGCATGGGCGTGCTTTCCCGAAGCGATAAGCGCCTTGGAGGGGACACAGCCATAATTCAGGCAATCGCCCCCCATCTTGCCGCCTTCCAGCAGCACAACGCTCGCGCCCATCTGCACAGCGCCCGCAGCGGTAGACAAACCTCCGGAGCCCCCCCCGATCACGAGGAGGTCTGTTTTGATATAATCGCTCATCAGAGTGCGCCCTTTTTCCGGAAAGCCTTGATCACGATAGGCAGTGCAGAGAGTGCGCAAAGCCCAAGGACCGGCCCGAGAATATGCCATTCAAAGAAGATGCCAAGGTTCGGCGTCTCTCCCCGGGCGAACACTTCACCAAGGCCCGCGCCAACCCAAGTGTAGACGACCGTGCCCGGCATGATGCCAAAGAACGTAGTCAAGACGTAGTTTCGAAGCTTAGCGCCCACCAGCGCCGGGGCCAGATTGGCCACGAAGAAGGGGATCGCTGGCACAAGGCGCATCAGAAGCAGATAGCTCACCTCGTTTTCCTTCAGTCCATCACGGATCTTGCTCATTGTGCCGGAGCCTGCATCTATCTTCGCCTGCAGTGTCTCACCCAACCCGAAACGGGCCGCCAGAAAAATTGCCACAGCACCCAGCGTGGCACCTACCACTGTCAGAGCCGAGCCGGCAGCAAGCCCGAAAAGGAAACCGCCCGTCAGCGTCATGATAAGTGCACCGGGCAGCGAGAAGGCCACGACCAGTATATAGGCCAGCATGTAACCAACAGCGGCCAGCACATACGAACCGTCGCGCCACGCGATCAGTGCCTCACGGTTGTCTGCCAAAGTTTGAAAACTGAAGAGATCCCGGTAGATAAACCCCAGCGTCGCTGCCCCGGCAATCAGCCCTAAGGGTACCAGTTTCTTGAAGTCGAACCCCTGAGGTTCCTGCATATCCGTCATCATGTTCCTGTATCTCCGCGTATCGGCATGGCCTCTTGATGCGGGAAAAAGGTTTCCAAAGATAGCAGGCCTCACGGCCCATTGAAGCGCGCGCCCGATTGTTACAGCATGGCCCCCCGGTCTTGTAAGAAAGCACGGCCCTCACTCGCGAAGACGTGAGAAGAGGCTCCATTCTCTGAAATATCGCCCGGAGAAAACTGTAACAAAGGCCCTGTCCGGCCCAGCAAAATGCTCTAGTTCCAATGCAAAGGAGCTTGAAATGAACCTGTCAACAGCCCTCGTGGCCCTCGTTTTCACGGCAACGCCCGGCGTTGCAGATATTGCCATAAGCTTCACCGAAAGTGCCCCGAAAGACAGGTTCACTGTAGAAAACACGGGCACCTGCGCACTCGAAGGTGTTGAAATCACGTTCAACCTTGCCGCCTCAGCGGGCAATCTCATATTCGATATTGCAGCTGGTGGGCCGGGAGTAGAGGTTTTCCAGCCCATCGAGTTTGTCGAAAACACAGGGCAGACAACGATGGAACTTGATATGAGCGCCGATTATCAGACAGCGACGCTTTCAGCCGTAAGCCTTGCCCCAGGGGCCAGGATAGCGTTCACCACTGATCTCGATGATCAACTCGCTCAAAGCGCACTCGGACAAATCCGGGTGGTGGGCTCGGAGATAGCGGGTGCCAGGGTTTCCGTTATCAGCAGCGGCGGCCGGGATGAGGGTGTTTTTGATGCAAAGGCCAAGGCCCGTCTCTCGCAGATCGATTGCCTTTCCTGAGCGCCCTACTGGAAGCAATGCTGGCGAGTTGCTAAAGTGAAGTGGCTCAATTCGAGACATGTTGGCAGATGATATGTTGAACCGGCTTTTTCCCAAAAAACCAACGCCGCCCATAGCAAAGATCCCCTGCACGGATTGTGGCGCGATGATCCTGCCCACCAAAGCGCGCGAAAACGAGGGTTTCTGTGCGCCTTGCGCACGAATGGGCCCCAAGCTGCGTGCCGAGCGTCAGGCCCATCTTGACGCGATTGAAAGTGGCACAATTTTCCATCCCACGGATGCGGAGCGCGAAGGGGCACGCAATCCCACTGATGTTTTGGAAACTACCGTTCCATGGCGGCTCTCGCCAAGTCTGTATGCGGAAGGCGAGCCAACCAGTCTGGACGTGGAATTGTCCCAACTCACCCGGAGCGGCGAAGGGGCGATCTATCTCGGCACCGATGCCACCCACCATCTCGTTGTGGAGTTGAAGGCTGGGCGCGGTGTCTGCACATTTGTCAGTGGCTTTGAGAATGAGGACAGGGTCTCGCTCTACGCCCACGGCCCTGACAACGCGATAACCCAAATTCCCAGGGACGAGCAGATCTGGGCTGGTTGTGCGTGTTGCGGCATTGGCACTATACCGCATGCTTCGCGCGCCCATATGCCTGCTGAAAAAGCGCTGGCAATCTTCCGCAAAGGCCTCGCACACGACTATTCAGGCACAACGTGGCTTGGCTATGAGCCGGATAATTTCATCAGCCGTGGCTCCGGATAGGAAGCCCTGTGCAAAACCGCACAACCGGGCAACAAAATGCGCCCGAAACGCCGTTAAACGCTAACAAATGCTACTCGGCCCGGCCGTTAACCTTTAAGGTCAACGCGTTCATTCCTGTGATTTGATTTAAAAAACACGCGCCCAGAGGGGGACCGTCTCAAATAGTTTGACCACGAAAGGTTTTTCGATGGAGCCGAATTTCTGGATCGAAAGCTGGCAGGAAGGTGGCCGCAAAACCAGCTTCCATCGACCCGACATTCACCCGTACATCCTCGATCACATCTCTCCGGAGATGCTTGCGGGCAAGCGCGTTCTCGTGCCCCTTTGCGGCAAATCCGTCGATATGCTCTATTTCGCGGAACATGCGGCCCATGTGACGGGCATCGAACTCTCAGAGACAGCCATCCAGCAATTCCTGATGGAAAACAGCCTGCGTGCCGATCAGTTTGGTACCACATGGTATAGCGGCCGCCTCACCCTCCATTGCATGGATTTCTTCGAAACCACGCAGGCCTTTCTCGGTCCTGTCGATCTCCTCTACGATCGCGCCGCACTTGTGGCTCTGCCGGATCCGATGCGCCACCGATACGTCCAGCACATCCACAGCCTGACGGCGCCCGGTAGCACCCAATTCATCAACACTCTGGAATATGCGCCCTGTATGGGCACACCACCTTTCAGCGTGCCGCCTTCAGAAGTGCTTCAACACTATGGAAAGCATCACGAAATCATACATTTGGAATACAGAGATGTTCCAGACCACGGCCTTATCCGCGCCTGGGGCCTCGATTACGTGAAAGAGCACTTATTTCGCTTGGAGCGCCAGACCCATGGCGTTTCACCTTTGACATGAAACATCGAGTATCACCTGCCCCGTTGAAATCTCTGATGTCAGGCCGGGATAGGTGATGCGTGTTCACGGCAAAACGCTTTAGGCCGCCCGCCGGTAAGCCGCAGTCGCCACGCCCATCGCCACCAAGGCTCCGCCGCCCATCCGTGTCAGCCATTCCAGCACAACAGGCCGGCCGATACGATGCCGCAGCTTGTCGGCCAGTAATGCATAGGCCAGCGCGTTGATTGCCGCGAGGCCGACGAAGGTTGAGATCAGAACGGCGAATTGCGGCAACAAGGGCGCATCGGCCACTATGAACTGCGGCACAAACGCGATGAAAAACACGATGGATTTCGGGTTCAGCGCCGTGACCGCCGCAGCATGGCCAAATACTCCCCGCGCAGGCAATGCGCCATCGCTCAAATCCCCCAATCGCGCTCCCGGCGCGCTCCGCCATAGCTTCACGCCGAGGTAAATCAAATACGCCGCCCCAATCCATTTCAGCACCACAAAAAGCGTGGCCGATGCGAGCACCAGTGCGCCCAGCCCCGCCAGCGATGCCGTCATGGCCACCAGATCGCCCAGCGCCACGCCCGCAGCCGTTGCCACAGCCACTTGCCGCCCGTGGCTGAGCGCATAGCTCAGCACGAGAAGAACCGTGGGGCCCGGAATGAGCAGAAGGGCTGTCGAGGCCGCGACGAAGGCAAACCAAAGCTGAAGATCCATCGAAGATGCCTTTACATGGTTGTTTCCGGGATCAAGCCATCTTCGATCCTGCGCGTAAAGCCCCAACGTGCTAGGGTGAACCCGAAAGGAGCACCAATGGCCGTCACGCGCATCGTCAAAAACATCGCAACCCCTGATCCCGGCAAGGCACAGGCGTTTTACGGCGATATCCTCGGCCTTGATATCGCGATGGATTTTGGCTGGATTACTACGTTTTCCGGGGACGCGAGGGCTCAGGTGCAGCTCAGCGTCGCCAGCGAAGGCGGATCGGGCACAGAGGTTCCCGATATCTCGATAGAAGTTGATAATTTTGAGGAAATTCTCACCCGCATCCATACGGCTGGGATGGAAATTCCCTATGGCCCGGTAACCGAGCCATGGGGTGTGCGCCGCTTTTATGTGTGCAATCCGTTCGGCACACTTCTGAACATTCTCACCCATGAAACCTGAGCACCAAAAATCCGATTTTTCGCCGTGCGGGCAATTGACTCCACAAAAGCCCCGGCCTAAACACCAGTTTCCGAATTTCAGCGCCGTTGTGCCCCGCGCCCGGCCGCCGAGGAGAAACCGAAATGAAACGCACATTCCAGCCGAGCAACCGTGTTCGCAAAAACCGCCACGGCTTCCGGGCTCGTATGGCCACCAAAAATGGCCGCAAGATCCTGAACCGTCGCCGCGCGCAGGGTCGCAAAAGCCTCTCCGCATAACTTCGCGCGGGCTTCAGCCCGCATGATGGCATGAACATTATGGCATCGCATCCCGCACCTCCCTCTGCTGATGATAGCGGAGAAGCTAACGGCGCGGTGCTTTTGCGTGTTGGTACACTGAAAAAACGGAAAGAGTTTCTGGCGGCCGCCCGCGCCCATAAGCAGGTGGCCCCAAGCCTCATCCTTCAGGCGCGCAAACGCGGGCCAGAGGAACCAAGCGTTGCGCATATTCGCATCGGCTATACCTGCTCCAAAAAGGTTGGCAACGCCGTGGAACGAAACCGCGCCAAGCGCCGGTTGCGCGCCGCCGCTCATGAAGTTCTGAAATCAGGTGGTACTTCCGGCTGGGATTACGTGCTGATCGGCCGTAAGGATATCACCGCCAGCCGCCCCTTTCCGGAGCTTTGCGCCGATCTTGCCAAAGCGCTCGCCCGCATCCACGCAGCATGAGCCCGCTCGCCCGCATCATCGCCTTGCCCGTCCGCGCCTACCGGCTGATCGGCAGCCCGTGGGTCGGGCGCGGCTGCCGGTTTCATCCCACATGCTCGGCCTACGCCCTCGAAGCACTGGAAAAGCACGGCGGCATGCGCGGCACATGGCTCACCCTCCGCCGCCTCGCCCGCTGCCATCCTCTTGGCGGCAGCGGGATAGACAACGTTCCGGATTAACCGCCGAGGCGGTACGCCTGATAAAGCGCACCACAACCGTAGTTTCGCTCCTCCACCAGTGCCAGAGCCTGCGGTTGCGCATCCTCGAAAAGCGGGGTTCCGTCCCCCAGCAGTATGGGTGCACGTTTCAGCCGCAGCATATCAATGCGCCCTTTCTGCAGAAGATATCCGGCGAAAGCCCCGCCACCGCAAAGGTAGATCGGCCCTGTCCCTTCCTGCTGCAACCGGTCAATATAGGCGAGTGCATCGTTTTGCACCTGCACAACATCCGTCTCCTCCGGAAGCTTCAAAGAGCTTGAAAACACGGTTGATTGCATCGTCGGGTAAGGGTTCGCACCGGGCTCCAATCCGTACCGATACCCAAACTCGTACGTCGCCCGCCCCATCAGGCAATGCGCGTAAGTGGCGAGCCGGGCGATATAATCCTCCAAAGTCGCGCCCTCATGCGCAAAGAGTGAAATATCACCGCCCGCACCGGCAATGAAGCCGTCTGCCGAGACGGCCACGTCGTAAATAACAGGTTGCATGAAAATGCTCCTCTTGATCTTGGAAAAACACAAGGCAGCCCAAGGCCGCCCACTGCATCTGCCGCTTACAAGATCACTGTCAGAGCACTCCTCTTATTAGGTCGAGCTGATAGCACATGCCGTGCTTCTGGGCTAGGCTCCGCGCTGGAGGAGACATGCCGTGCCGATCACCTACACCCATATCCAGCCTGCAACCGCTACACTTTTGAAGCACGTGGCGCCTGATGTCTTCGATCACGAGATTTCAGAGTATCACCTCCGCCACTACCTCACCTCGCGAGAGCGGGTGCTGATCGTGGCACGGGACGGCCCTCTGGTTGTCGGCCAATGCCGGGGGCTGATCATACACCATCCCGATCAGGCACCGGAGCTTTGCATCGAAAACCTGGGCGTAAGCCCGGACTGGCAGCGCAGGGGAATCGCAGGGGAGCTTATGAGGCAATTGAAGACAGCCGCAAAAGGCTTTGGATGCGCTGATTTCTACGTTCTCACCGAGGCGGAGAACCAGGATGCGCGCGCCTTCTACGAGGCTCAGGGCTGGCCGGAGACGCCCTGCCTCATGTTTGACGGATCGCTTGCGGAATAGGGTCGAGGATCGTCTCCAGAGGCTTCGCCCCCATCGCAAGCCCGCCAAGTAGCCGCAGCGCGAAGTAGACGGGCCAACGCAGGCCGTAATCCGCATGGGCCATCATCGCCAGCATCATCCTGTCCGCAAAGGCCCGCCGGGCCACGCGGTCTCCGCCCTCTCTCCAGCGCTGTACATAAAGGTAATCGTGCACTACCGCCGCCTCCAGATGCAGCCCGATCTGCCCGACCCATGGGCGCAACAGGCGCGGCACGCTTGCCAGATCGGTTACAAACCCTTCCGGCACCACAATCTCGCGCGTGCCAACCTCTCCGATCTGGCGGAAAGCCACGCGGTAGGGTGCGGAAAGCACAAACTCCGTGCCTGAAAGAAGCGGTTCCAGCCCACGCTCTGGCCGCAAGAGCGAAAGAGAGCCGCTCGGGCGCGCCCAGGCCAGCGGGCGCAGCGTCTGCGGAAATGGGTCGGGCAGTGACGCGGGATCGCGAAACATCGGGGTACCTCGGCTGAATTGTCAGGAACTCCCGGCAATATGCGGGCGGCGCACCCTCAGGGCAACGGAACTATTCGACCGTGCGCTGGTGCGCGTTTACCTTTTCTCAAAGAAAATGATTACCTCACCGATCTCTACACCGAACTTATCCACGTAGGCCCGGTTGAGAACGCGCCGCTCATCCAGCCGCCACATCCAATCGTCAAAACTCACACGCAATTTGCCATCCGGCACCGGCAGATCGATCGAGTAGGCCCAGTTGAACACATCCCCCCGCTCCTCGCCCTTGGCCACGCCAATCACACCGGGTGCCGTGCCTTCCCACGTATCCTCACCCGTTTTGCGCAACGTCCAGAGCCGATTTTCCGTCGTGCCGTCCTCATAGGTGAAATCCTCGTTCAGCGTCAGAACCTCGCCATCCCAGCGGCCCTGCATCTCCACCTCGAAGCGCCGCAAAACGGTGCCGAAGCGATCCTGAAACTGGCCATAAGCCACCAGATCACCATTGAAATAGTCTTCGAGATCAAGCTTGGGCCCGCCCATGGAAGGGTCTTCCAACCCCGGCCGTCCGCATGCGGCCACCAACAGCAGACATCCCAGAACCAGCCAACGCATGGTAGTCTCCCAGTTGCTCCTGAGAGTGTATACGCAGCGAAACATGCTTCAGTTCTCAGGCCTCCGCCTGTACTTCTTCCAGGCTCGCAGCAAAGGGCACTGCAACAGCGCACATGCCCGCCATCAATGCCAACACAAAGCCTGTGCCAAAGATGGCAGCGATCAGGCTGAAAATGCCGCCCGTCAGCAAAAGCACGCCAATCACTGTGTTGGAAAGCGCTGTAAAGGCCGCCCGCGTTTCTTCGTCCGCCATGTCCACCAGATGTGTGGAACGCCCCAATCGCACGCCCTGATAAGCCACCATCAGGCCAAAAAGCAGCAGTGGAAGAAGGAAACTTCCCACCATCCCGCCGCCAAGCGTGATCAGAGCCGTCAGCGCCAGCACGGCTGCGGCGATCACTGCAGAAACGATTAACACCATTCGACTCGAACTGTCGGCAAGGCTGCCCCACACAAAGCTGCTGAGAAGCCCGGCACTTGCGGAAGCCAGCACCAGAAAGCCAAGGCCACCATAGCTCGCGCCCTCACCTGCCGCCGCAGCAACCATAAAAGGCGGCGCCAGCGCCGTGGCCGTCAGAAGCCCGCGCACTATGATGAAGCGGCGAAGCTGCGGCTCCGTTTTCAGATAGTCGAGGCTCGCAATCGCCTCTTCCAGCGCCGCACGCCCACCTTCGGTGCTGCCCCGCTCTTCCTCCAGCCGCGTAAAAAGATAACCCGCACCAATCCACGCGATACCGCTCAGCACCAGCCCACCGATCACAAGATCGATACGCCCCGGCCCACCGCTGGAAAGCATCAAGGCATAGACGATCACCACACTAGCCGCCAGTGTGCCCGCAAGCCCAGTGGCCTTCCCGCGGCGCGATTTATCCACGGTCTTGCCCAGCACATCCTTGTAGCAAACGGAGCAGACGCTGCGGGCCAGTGCAAGGCATGCAAGGGCCAGAACAATCACGATACCCGCCAACACACCGGAGAGGAGCAGCGCCGCAAGAGCGATAACCAGCGCCGATGCCCCCTGCACCGCGGCACCCGCTGCCCATACCCATTTTCGTTCCGGCAACTGGCGCAGATATCCCGCCGTCAGAAGCTGCGGCAAAAGCGCCCCGGCTTCCCGGATCGGCACCAGAAGGCCAACCAACGCCGCCGGCGCCCCCACTGCGGTGATCAACCAGCTCAGTACCAGTTTCGGGTCGATCAGCCCGTCCGCACTCTTGGAAAGAGCAAGGGCGCCTACATGCGTGAAAAAATTCCCCGCTTCCTCACGGCATGCACTTTCCGGAATGTCGCGGCACGCGCGGCCGTCATCGTCGATCGCGATCGCTTCGAAAGCGGCTTCCACCGTGGTGGACGTCTTGAACATCTTACAGCGTCTCTCTGCCGTTCCTCGGGGTCTGTGCCCTTCAGGCGGGCCGCTCAGCCGACATATTGAGCGTAATCAGCAAAACCGCAAGCGCGACTTCCACAGCAAGGAACGTGTATGATGTTATCGAGCCTGAACCATCCAGCAGAATGGACGTTGCTCGACCGAGAGCGGCACCAGCATATGCGCAGCCAACCATGATGAAGGCAAAGGGATGGCTGATCAGCAATGCGCCCGCGCCTAAACCGATAAAGAGTGCGCCACTTGCTGCCCGAATTTCCGAAAGCCCGAGCTTTGAACCCGCCGTCGTCAGGTCAAGCTGCTCCATCGTGTAACGTGGCGCCATCCAACCAATTGTCCCGAAGATAATCGTGGCCAGTGCCGCAAAAACATTAAACATCTGTATCATGTATTCACCTCTCTCCGAGCAAAACACGCGCAGAGACAAGATGTTCCATATGAAGAAAAGCCAGAGTGTCGCAGCAAAACGGCGGTCTTGGCTATCCTTGAGAATCAGCCTATCCAGTTCGAGCTCTGCTGCGATCTTCTTGAGACGCACGTTCTCTTTCTCCAGAGTACGCATCGCTAATCCCTGCACTCCGAAAGGCTGACGCCAAACCAATCCCAGCTGCCAGCTTAACCTCATTCCCGCTCAGCAACTTCAAAACATCGTTGTCAGAACACCTCTCATGGCCATTCCATGTTCCCCCTAAGACAAGTGCGGTGGCCCAGTTTTGAGAGGGAGGGACAGTTGGTGCCAATTCATCAGAGGCCCAACACCAGCAAGGCGGCAAAGGGACATAGGATTTATCCGTAACTGTTACGCCTGTTGCGCATCGAACGGCGCAATCATGTCTGGTGCGCAGAAATTGCCCATATGCCCATGCGGCGCGGGTTTCTGTATATAGCGGCCATCATGGATTGGCACACGAGCAAGGTTCTGGTTTGGAGCATCTCAAACACGTCGGAAGCCGGGTTTTGCGTCGAGGCGTTGAACGAGGCGATCCAAAAGTTTGGCCTGCCCGAGATCACGAACACGGATCAAGTCAGGCAGGTCACGTCACTTGACCAGACAGACCCTCGCTGCAAATCCTGTCCAACAAATAGGGAGCCAGTACCGGTCATCCGTACCGCCGCTACTCGGCTTTTGTTTCCCTTTGCCCGAAGTCGCGAAGGCTTGGGCCTGTATCGGCGCTGCGCACCATGCTCCAGTTGAGTGTTGCGTTGTGCGTCGTGGCACGCGCGCGGATGACCAGTTGCCGAGTGGGAAGAGGTTCCGGTTGGCGCGGGTCGAGATAGGCGCTGGTTTCAACTTCCAGCAACCCGCCTGTCTGGCGGAATACCCAGATTTCGCCCGAGGCTACGCGCAGCATCACCATATCCTGCCCGTGCGAGGTATCCACACCGATATCAGGATGGAGGTGGAAATGGAGCGTCAGGGCCACGCCCAGCCGTTCCGCGCCCTTGATCCGTGTCGCAAAGCGGCGCTCACCCTTCACATCCGGGGCCAGCAGAACATCCTCGCCATGCACTTGGTCGCCAGTGCGGGCCACAAACAGGCGGCGTTCATGCACAAGGCCATAATCTGCCTGATAGCCGTCATGGCGTGCTTGCACCCACATGCCGGTTGCATCTTCTGCCTGACTTACCGTGACCATGCTGGGCCGTGTGGCCAGAGGCTGGGGCAGGGGGCCGGAGTTGCGGAGAGGCGCCATTTGGGCACTGGAGGTTTTATCCAGCGCCAAAGTGTTGTGCGCGCCAGTGGTGCGCGGAGAGCGGTACCATTCCGGACCGAAGCTGAGGCCGGGGCCGACATTCACGATAACGGGCCGCCGCCCGGAAGAGAGCTCGAACCCCAATGTGCTGGCATGCGCCAGCGTGGCGTCCGCGCCACCCTGCGGCCGCGCACAATCCAGTATCGCCGCAACCCGGCCGCCATGCAGGCGCACATAGCCCATATGCGGCTCTGCACCCGGGCGCTGGCGCACGCGGGCGCTGGCCAGCACACGGTCTAGCTGGCCTTCAGCACCGCCGCTGCCACCGTGGAACCGCGCAAGGCTGCCATCGCCGTGGCGCAGGCTGCGAAGAACCGGAGTGATAGAGGCAATTGCCTGCTCCACCGTTTTGCTGCAGGGCTGCTCCACCGCTGCCATTATGTCACGCACACCAATCAAACCCGCCAGCACGTACATAAGTGCTTCGGGGTTGCGCGAGGGAATGCTGCCCTTGGGGATCAGCGTGCTGGCGCAGGCGTGATCCAGCGCGGACGAGAGCGCCAGCCGCGCCTCATCCTGCCCTTTCAGGCAAACGGACACCTGCACGAGTGCTGCAAGCGTGCGCAGCCGCCGATGTGTTGAGATTTCGGTGCTGAGAACGGCCTGGGCAAACGCGAACTGATGCGGAAACTCCCGGGCGACGCGGTCCTCCATCTCTCCCGAAAGCAAGGGATCAAGGAACGGAAGGTTGGCCAGAAGGTTGATCAGCCTGCGGGCCACGATATCGGGCGTCCAGCCCGGGCCGTCGCCTTCCGAGAAGCGATCAATCCAGCCGAGAAGCCAGCCAAGTGCCCGCGTTCGTGCGCCCTTTGTGCCGAGTGCTGCCAAATCTCCCAGCCAGTCGAACGCATGCAATTCCCGGCTCATCGGGCCTGGGTCCAGCGGAAGATCCCACGGTGTAAGGCCAGGCGCTGGGCGGCGCTGGCCAAGGAGTACAAGCTCTCCCTTGAGGGCGGCGCGCGCCGCCTGAAAATCGCCGAACTCGGCTTCGGGAAGCGCGTTGAACCCCTGAAATGCCGGTATCTCGCCCAGCTTCTTGAAGGTGGCGCGTGCCTGACTGTCGCCCCGCCTGTCTATCAGCTTGGGAACTTGCGCCAAAAGGGATGAGAGTGCGCCGGACATGGTGATCCTTGGGGGTTGATCTGGCTCAGCTTAGCGCGGGCAGCGGATGCTTGTCACGCGGCCCGCTCACGCCTTTTGGAGCAACGTGGCAAAAAAACCGTCCATGCCGCCACGCTCCGGCCAGAAATCGGGGCGAAGGCGGAGAGCGCCGGTCGGTGTGAGAAACGCGGGCTCTACACCATTTTCCGCCATGAAGGGAAGTATGGTAAGCCCTTCGTGCCGCTCCAGAGCCTGCGATATCTGGCGCTCGCCTTCCTTGGGAAAGAGCGAACATGTACAGTAGAGAAGCCGCCCCCCCGGTTTCAGCCAGCCAAGGGCCGCATCAATAAGTTTTGATTGCAACTCCAGCAGTGGGCGGAGATCGGGCGACGGGCGGGCGTGCGGCAGGTCCGGGTGGCGACGGATCGTGCCGGTGGCTGAGCAGGGCGCATCGAGCAGGATGAGATCGAACGCGGCTTCGGGCTTCCAGTGGAGCGCGTCGACAACGACCCGTTTCGCCGTCAGCCCGGTACGGGTGAGGTTTTCCTCCACGCGGGCCATGCGGGGCCCCGAGATGTCGAGGGCTGTTACATCCGCGCCCGCAGCGGCGAGTTGCATCGTTTTGCCGCCGGGAGCGGCGCACAGATCCAGCACATTGAGGCCGCTGATATCGCCGAGCATACGCACGGGCAGGGCGGCGGCGGCATCCTGAACCCACCATTGCCCTTCGCTGTAGCCGGGCAAGGCAGTAATCTGCCCCTGCCGGGCGAGGCGCAGGCTGCCGGTGGGCAGCAGTTCCGCATCGAGTTTTTCAGCCAGAGCCTCTGTCTTCGCCGGATTGCGGGGCGTGATATCAAGGGGCGGCGTTTTGCTTTGTACCGCCGCCATTTGGTCTGCCGCTTCACGCCCGTACGCTTTCTTCACGATGGAGGACAGCCATCCGGGCAGTGCAGGCGGCGCGAGCGTACCCTCGTGCGCCACAACCTTGCGCGCCACCGCATTCGCAAGCCCGGCCAGCCGTTTGCTATTGGGCCGTGCGCTCACCAGATCGACAGCCGCGCTTACTGCGGCATGGGGCGGGACCTTCTCAATCAGCGCCTCATGCGCTGCAATCCGCAGCGCGATCAGCACTGGCAAGGGCGGCAGGCGCTCCACATGCGGGGTGATCACGGCATCAAGGCTGGCCAGATTTCGCAGAACACCAAGCGCGAGAGATTGCGCATGTGCGCGCTCCGGCCCGGGCAAGTCGCTCAGCGGGCCATCACCTTCAACAAGCTCGGATATCATCTGTTGATCACGCAACACGCCAAGCAGCAGCTCCTGTGCCGCCCGTCGTGGGGCAAGGCCCGCGCTGCTCAACGCCTGCGCCTGACATTGGGGATACGGCTTGGTGCAGCCGTGGTTCTCATTGCGGAGCCGTCGAACCCGTCCATCGCAGCCAATGCCGCGATACGGTTTTCCATATTCGGGTGCGTTGAAAATAGGTTATCAATACCGCGGCGGGTGAGGGGATTGATGATGAACATATGCGCTGTACTGGGGTTCTGCTCCGCGCTTGGCAACTCAATTCGTGCGGCCGTTCCGGAGATTTTGCGCAAAGCGCTCATCAGGCCGCGATTGTCCTGTGCGATTTCCGCACCCAGCCTGTCCGCACTGTATTCCCGTGTGCGGCTGATCATCATCTGGATGATCGTGGCGGCAAACGGGGCAAGGATTGCGGCGGCGAGAACACCGACTATCCCGAGCCCCCCCCGATTATTCCGTGTGCCGCCAAAGAGGAAGGCAAACTGGACCAGCATGGAAAGCGCACCGGCCACTGTGGCCGCAACGGTCATCGTCAGCGTATCGCGGTTCTTGATATGGGCGAGTTCATGCGCCATCACGCCCGCCACCTCCTCCCGGTCAAGGATCTGCAACAGCCCGGTGGTGGCGGCCACGGCGGCATTTTCCGGATTGCGCCCCGTGGCAAAGGCGTTGGGTTGCGGGCTGTTGATCAGGTAAACACGCGGCATAGGCAGTTCCGCGTTGCGTGCAAGTGTTGCCACCATGCCCACCAATTCGGGGTGGCTGTGCTCCGTCACGAGTTGCGCATTATGTGCCTTCAGCGCCAGCTTATCCGAGTTCCAGTAGGCAAATATATTCGTACCAATGGCGAGGATGAGGGCCATCACCATGCCCGCAGGGCCACCGATCAGATAGCCCGCCCCCATGAAAAGCGCTGTCAGCGCCGCCAGCAGCATGCCCGTTTTCACAACATTCATAATATCACCCCGCTTGCCCGGCCAAGGATTTGAACCCATATTGCCACTGTAACCGGAGTGATATTGTGCCTGAAACCACGCCAGACAAGAAGGCTCAGCGCCTAAAAGAAGCCTCTGCGCGTGCTTTGGCCGAAGCAGAGGCGCGCAAAGCCGAGAAAAAGCCGGGGGCTCTCCCCAGGGAACTCGGTGGGCGGGAAGGCCCTGAACCCACGCGCTTTGGCGATTGGGAACTGAAGGGCATTACAAGCGATTTCTGAGCGGTATCCGCTCACACACCGCGTGTCAGCTCGATCACTGCCCGCATATTTGGTGCGTCTTCGGCGTGAATGCCGCGGGTTATTTCCGGGCCAACGGAACATGCGGCCAGAAAGAGCGTTGTTCCGATCAGGAAGAGTGAGATTGCTCTTTTTGCGCTGGATGTTGTGCTTTTCATAACGTGTCCTTTCAGGTAAAGTAAGCATTGCTTACATTTTGTGAGCAATGCTTACTTAGAGATGATTGACCCGTTTGTAAACACCGCTTACATAAGGGAGATGAAAATAGGCCTCTGCCCCACACAACCGAGCCTTCGACGCGGCGATTTGCGCGATGCCCTCGTGGCCTACGCACAGACCGAAACCAAAGCCGGACATATCGAGACGATGAGCCTGCGCGCCGCGGCACGCGATCTCGGTGTTTCATCCGGTGCCGTCTATCGTCATTTCGCGGATAAGGATGAGCTTCTGAAAGAGGTCGTTCATCTCGGGGTAATTGATCTGCGGCAGCGTTTCTTTGCGATCCGCCCGGAAAATGTGCCCGCCAAAACTGCGGAAGAAGCCGTGGAGCGCGGCTTTGCCTTCGGACAATGTTACATTGCCTACGCCGCCGAGAACCCGACACTTTGGCGGTTGATGTTCGGGCGGATCGGAATGATGTGCCGTGAGCAGCACATGAATGATCCGGAGATGATGCGCTATACCATCTTCGATGCGGCATCCCAGAATGTAGAGGATCTTTACCGCCTCGGGGCACTTTCCCGCAAACCCGGCATACAGGATGTGCGATTTGCATGGAGTGCCACGCACGGGGCGGCGGATCTAGCTCAATCGGGTGCACGGCTGGATGGCGAGGAGTTGGTGATGGTGGCGGAACAGACTTCGCGCCGCACGATGCTGGCGATGGGATGCCGCGAAGATCTGCTGCCTGCTGCCACGATTTCTTAACGGACCATCGTTAAGCATACCGCCAAACAGGCAACGTTTGGATAGAGTATGACCCGCGATTCGCTTCTTGTTCTCCAGAATGTAGACCGGCGCGAACGCCGGGGCGTCATGGCCGCGCTCGATCATGCGCAATGCCTGCTATGGTTCGATGGCAATGGACGCATCGTAGATGCAAATCCCAACGCGCAGGATCTTCTGGGGTACGATCTTATCCAGATGAAAACCTGCACGCATGCGATGGTGATGGGAGAGAATGATCCGGATAGCCCGCAATACCTCACCCATTGGTGCCGCATACGCGATGGCGAGCTGCGCAACGAGGAGCGGAGTGTGATCTCACAAAAAGGGACAGAGATCTGGAGTTCGGTTTCCTATGCCGCCGTAAGAAACGATGCGGGGCAGACGCGCCGCGTTCTTGCAATTATTATTGATCTCTCGCCCTGGTCCTGGCGCCCGAACGAGTTCAAGTAGGTTTCACGGGAAACCGATGGAGGTGGAAACGCTGCCTCCGGTAGAAGTGCCTGTTGCAGGGTCTATCCCCACGCTCGTACCCACCGTTACGTTCTGCCCGATGGATGTGGCGCCGCCGACATTCAGGTAACACCCCGACAACAGGGTGAAGGCGAACATCGCGAGGCCGATGCGGGCAATGCTGCTGGTCTTCATTCCGGTTCTCCTGACATCCAGCTCCAGTCTAGTCCGGATCGCCGCCACTTGGGAGTCCTTCCTCAAGAAGGCCCAACTGATCGAGCTGATCCTCAAGCGCATCCATATCCGCATCGGAGAAACCGCCAAACGCCGCCATCCAGATGGATGCGGGGCGGATCGCCTCCACAACCAGAGAGCACCATTTCACCCTCCCGTCCCGTCTTTGCTCTAGAAGTCCGGCACGTGCGAGCAGGGAAATATGCTTGGAGACTGCAGCGAGCGACATCTCAAAGGGCTCTGCCAGATCCGAGACGGTGCAATCGCCCTCCAACAGACGTGCCACGATGGCCCGCCGCGTTGGGTCGGCAAGGGCGGAGAAAGTGGCATCCAACTGGCTTTGCGTGTCACTCATCGCCGCATCTGGACCGATGGGATATGAATCGTCAACCAAATGGTTGAATGAGACGGATTGATTGAAGCCTGCTTCTGCAGTGTAAAAGAAAGAGTGCGCCCGCACGTCGCAGGTGCATTTTTTTCAATAAAAACAGATGCTTTCATCCCTATCTGGTTTTGCCTCAACGCCTTGACACCCTTCCGAACGGCTTCTAGTGTCCGGCCAAAATCAACGGTAGTACACAAGCATGTGTGGTGCCTTCCCGAGGATCGAAATCCTATGGCCAAAACGCCCGATACGGATCGGCTGGCCGACTTGGAAAGCCGGATTGAGGCTGCGCAGAAGGCGCGGGTTCCCGCGCTTCGGGGGAAGAGCAAGTACACCGCCGCCAGTCTGGCCTGGCGGATGGTAATCGAGCTGGTGGTCGGAATGGCCCTCGGCGTGGGCATCGGGTTCGGGCTGGACAGCCTTTTCGGGACACTCCCGATCTTCCTGATGATCTTTGCGATACTGGGCTTCGCGGCGGGGATACGCACGATGATGCGCACCGCCGACGAGGTGAAGAACAAACGGGCCGAGGGTGCACTCCTCGGTGATGAGAACGAGGGATAGATATGGCGGAAAGCGACGGCGGCAGCGGCCTCAACATCCACCCGATGGATCAGTTCGTGGTGAAACCGCTTTTCGGCGGCGATGTTGTGCATTGGTACACGATTACCAACGTCACGCTATGGATGGCGCTTACGGTGGCCGCAGTTTCTGCCGTTCTTGTGCTCGGTTCACGCAAGCGAGCGCTGGTGCCAAGCTACAGTCAGAGCGTTGCCGAACTGCTGTACGGATTCGTGCATAAGATGGTCCAGGATGTGGCTGGCAAGGAAGGCGTGAAGTACTTCCCCTATATCATGACGCTGTTCACTTTCATTCTTGGCGCAAACCTGCTGGCCTTGATCCCGACAAGCTTCTCCACAACATCACACATCGCCGTCACCGCCGTTCTGGCACTGGCCGTTTTCATAACCGTCACAGCCATAGGCTTCATCAAGCATGGTGCGGGGTTTCTGGGCCTTTTCTGGGTTTCATCCGCACCGCTCGCGTTGCGCCCGGTACTCGCGGTGATCGAGCTGATCTCATACTTCGTGCGCCCGCTCAGCCACTCTATCCGGCTTGCGGGCAACCTTATGGCAGGGCACGCGGTGCTGAAAGTGTTCGCGGGCTTTGCCGGTGTACTCGGCGTTGGCGCAGTAGTGCCCATTGCCGCGATCGCTGCAATCTATGGGCTGGAAGTACTGGTGGCCGTGATCCAGGCTTACGTTTTCACAATTCTGACGTGCGTTTACCTCAACGACGCGCTTCACCCGTCTCACTAAGAACAACAGAACTTTCCATCAAAGGAGTACTACTATGGAAGGCGATATCGCAGAAATGGGCAAATTCATCGGCGCAGGCCTCGCATGTATAGGCATGGGCGGTGCAGGCATCGGTGTGGGCCACGTGGCTGGCAACTTCCTTGCAGGTGCCCTCCGCAACCCGGCAGCCGCTGGCGAGCAGACAGCCACACTCTTCATCGGCATCGCGTTTGCCGAAGCTCTGGGCATCTTCTCGTTCCTCGTTGCCCTCCTTCTGATGTTCGCTGTCTGATCAGGGCCCACGCCCCCTAGACATGACCGGCGCAGCTGAACTGGCTGCGCCCGAACATTCGGAGAGAGACTATGGCCGAACCTACAGCAGGCGCAGAAGCAGCTCCGGGAATGCCGCAGCTCGATTTCTCAACTTTCCCCAACCAGATCTTCTGGCTGATCGTCACGCTTGTGGTGATCTATGTTGTGCTGACCAAGATTGCACTGCCCCGTATTGGCGGCGCGCTGGAGGACCGGCATGATGCCATCGCCAATGATTTGGAGCAGGCGGCAACTTTGAAGCGGCGTGCAGAAGAGGCCGAGGAGGCTTACAATGCCGCCCTCGCACAGGCCCGTGCCGATGCGCAGAAAATCGCGGCCGATACCAAGGCAGAGATCCAGACAGAGGTGGATGCCGCCACCGCCAAGGCTGATGCCGAGATTGCCGCCAAGGCAGCCGAAAGCGAAGCGCGGATCAACGAGATCCGGGCAAGCGCCATGGAAGCCGTGGAGCAGGTGGCCAATGAAACGGCTGCTGCGGTTGTCGAGGCCATTCTGCCAGGCGCGGTGGATGATGATGCGTTGAAATCGGCGGTAACCGCCGCTTTGAAAGGATAAGCAGATGAGCCCGATCCTTTTTGCAACAGGCCCGTTCTTCAGTCTCAACAATACCGATTTCGTGGTGCTTCTGGGCTTCCTCGTTTTTCTCGGCATTCTGGTCTACGCCAAGGTGCCGGGCATCCTGTCCCGCATGCTGGACACCCGTGCAGAGAAAATTCGGGCGGAACTTGATGAGGCAAAGACGTTGCGTGAAGAAGCGCAGACCTTGCTCGCCTCTTATGAGCGCAAGCAGAAAGAGGTTGTCGATCAGGCGGCCAGCATAGTGGCCGCCGCCAAGGCGGAGGCCGAGGCTGCTGCCGAGCAGGCAAAGGAAGATTTGAAAGCCACGATCGCCCGCCGCCTCCAGGCTGCGGTGGATCAGATCGCCTCTGCCGAGCAGGGAGCTGTGAAGGAAGTGAAGGATACGGCAGCGTCCGTTGCCATCTCCGCTGCGGCCACCGTTATCGCGCAGAAGATGGGCGGGGCAGAAAGCGATGCGCTGATCACATCCTCGATCAAAGACGTGGCGGAAAAGTTGCACTGATCCCAACAGGCCTGACTGTTTTGAAGGGTGCGCGGTTTGCGCACCCTTTTTTGTGGTGTGCTCCGGGTAGCGCCGGAGCGTCCGGCAGGGATATTTGAAGTGTCTCCAAAACTATCTGAATCGTCAAAACCCTGCCGCGCGTCGACCCTCTTGGGCTTTTGGCGATAAGGTTTCTCAGGATAATTTTGAAACGCTTAAGGAGAAAGATTAAGGCGGGGGGCTTTCCTGCTTTTCATCTTCTTTCGCTGTAAGGCCGTAGGGTTCGGCAAGAGCCCAGACATGCGCCGGGATCATGTTTTTCATCTTTTTGGGCGCGTTTCGGCGCAGATGCAGGATCGTCTCAGCCGCCTTCATCTCCAGCCGTGCACGTGCAAACTCCAGCCCGCGCGGGCCGAAGCGAGGTTGCGCCCACGATACGACGGGCCGCAGCCATTTGGGCATCCGGCGGAGCGGCAGGCCACCTGCCGCGCGTTTGGTATTGGCGATGAAGCCTGCCACCGCGCCCTTGCGTTTGCCTTTTGATGTGAGCGGTTTGGTAGCAAGTCGCGCGCCAAGTGCCGCAAGGGCTTCCTCCCCCGCTTCGGTGCGCACAATCAGCCACTGGTCTCCATCTCCGCCCATATAGCCCACCGTAATGTCAGCCAGCACATTGGTATAATCCACGCAGGTGCGGCAGGTGAGCGGCCAGAAATCGGCTGGCAGGTCGGAGAGTGGGAGATTGAGGAAGGGTATCTCCTTGCGGTGTCCATCCTCGAACCGCAATTCCACGCGGTAGTCAGCCCGGAATTCCAGGTAGGTGATTGTCTCTGGCTGGTCCGAAAGCCTCTCAAGAAAGCCATGAAACTGTTCGGTCGTCGTGTTGTCCGAACAGGGTGTGCCGATCACGACGATTCGCTCAAACTCAAGCTCCGCCTCCAGCGCGCGCAGCGCATAGATCTGGCAGGGGATGCCGATCACCGCAATCCGCTTGTGCCCCGCAGCTCGTGCAGGCTTCAGCAGGGCCAGAAGCGGGGCATAGCCCATGCGCATGCCGCGAGCGGCCGCCATTGCCGATGGCTCGGTGATGATTACAGGCTCCGGCCTCCATCGATCCTCAGCCGAAGGCGCCATCGTGAGCACGGCATCGACCGTTCCAGAGGCCAGAAGCGCCTCGGCAATCCCTGTTGCAATCCCTGTCCATTGTGCCCCTTCTGCGCCGGGTTCCAGCCGTGCACGCAGCATATGGCGGAAAGGGCCGAAGAAGCGCTCGTCGCTCTCCATATCGCGCGTGCGCCCGTACACACGTGCCTCCAGACCGGCGTAATCCGGCCGGATAAACTGGCAGGCACGCCCACAATCCTCCGGTGTGGCGGTGCGCGAAATTCCGCAATCCGTGCAGAGGTTGCGCGGTGCTGCCGGACCGGGTTGAGGCCGCGATATGGGCTCAGCCATCCCAACCCTTTTCCCGGATCATAGCGCCATCGGCATCAAGCTTCGGCGGCGGCGTGGGGTGCGGGAGCTTTGAGCGCGAGAGGCGGATCGGATTTGCGGCCGAACGGCTGGTGCCCATATCCAACGCCAGCCCCCGCGCCGGTGCCTGCGGAGCAGCATAAGCCTCGGCCACAGTGTTGATTGGCCCGGCCGGCACACCAGCGCGCTCCATCTTCTCCAGAAGATCGTCGCGCGTCCACCTCGCGACTTCCGTCTTCATCAAGGCGACGATCTCTTCCCGGTGGACCAGCCGCGCCGGGTTCGTGGCATAGCGCGCATCTTCATGCCAATCGGTGCCGAAAGCCGCGCAGATATGGGCAAACTGCCCATCATTGCCGCAGGCAATCACCAGCGGGCCGTCGCTCGCCTCGAATACCTGATAAGGCACAATCGAGAGATGCGCATTGCCCACGCGCTCCGGGTTCACGCCGCTGATCAGGTAGGAACTGGCCTGATTGGCCAGCACAGCCATCTGGCTATCGAGAAGCGCCATGTCGATATGCTGCCCAAGGCCTGTTTTCTCCCTCTGCAAAAGTGCAGCCTGAATGCCCACAAGCCCGTACATCGCAGTGAAGAGATCGGCGAGCGCCGTGCCCGTCTTCATAGGCTCATGATCCGGATCTCCAGTCACACTCATGAGGCCAGACATGCCTTGAATGATGAAATCATAGCCCGGCAGATGCGCCGACGGGCCGGTATGGCCAAAGCCGGTGACAGAGCAATAGACAAGCCCGGGATGCTTTGCCGAAAGGCTCTCGTAATCCAGTCCGAATTTGGCGAGCCCACCTGTCTTGAAATTCTCCACCACCACATCTGCCTCTGCAGCAAGCTGCTTGGCGACAGCCAGATCCTCCGGATCACGAAAATCGAGTGCTATTGAGCGTTTCCCGCGATTGGCGCAGTGAAAGTAAGTGGCGGCTCCATCCTCGGCAAAAGGCGGGCCCCAGCTTCGCGTATCATCTCCCTTGGGCGATTCCACCTTGATCACGGTAGCCCCAAGATCGGCAAGCGTCTGGCAGATCCAGGGGCCAGCCAGCACGCGGGCCAGTTCCAGCACACGAAGGCCCTGAAGCGGCGGGGCGGAAGGGTCGGGCGTGGTATTTTCCATCCGCGAAGGGAGCCTCAGTGGGACGGTAACGTCAACCCCTGTTGCATATCGCCGGGGCAGGGAAAGTTTCGCCGCCTTGCCGCTTGCGGAGTGGGCTGCCGCGCCTTAAGTCTCGGCCCATGGCAAGCATAGCGAAAATGTTGAAGCGTGGGCCCACGGTGGCTGTGATCCGGCTCGAAGGCGTGATCGGTTCAGGCTCCAGAATAGGTGGCCAGAGCCTCAGTGATCGGGAAACAGCCGAGCGGGTTGAACGAGCCTTCAGCAAGGGCAATCCCGTGGCTGTGGCGCTCTCCATCAATTCTCCCGGTGGCTCGCCCACACAATCGGCTCTGATTGCTGCGCGCATCCGGCGGCTGGCCGCAGAGAAAGGCCTGCGCGTTTACGCCTTTTGTGAAGACGTCGCGGCCTCTGGCGGCTACTGGCTGGCAACGGCGGCGGACGAGATCTATGTGGATGCCAACTCCATCCTCGGCTCAATCGGTGTGATCTCGGCGGGCTTTGGCCTCAATGAATTCATCGCCCGCTACGGTATCGAGAGGCGGATATACACCGCAGGCGAAGACAAGAGCATGCTGGATCCGTTCCGCCCAGAACGGGAGCGCGATATCGAGCGTCTGAAAGATCTGCAGAAGGTGATCCACACCAATTTCATCGAGCAGGTTAAGGCACGCCGCACCAAGCTTTCGGATGATAAGGATCTCTTCACCGGAGAGATCTTCGTGGGCCAACAGGCAGTGGATGCGGGCCTTGCCGATGGCCTTGGCCACCTCGTGCCGATGATGCAGCACAAATACGGTGAGGATGTGCGCTTCTCCCAGGCCCGCCAGCGCCGTAGCCTGCTGGCGCGTTTTGGTGGCCCGGGCGCTGGTGCCATGATCAATGATGCAATCGGCACGATAGAAGACCGCGCGGCCTGGAGCCGCTATGGCCTGTGATTATCAAGGCTGTCAGCCTTTTTCTGATCGCCATGCTGGTGCTGGGCATGTTCGGTAAACTGCGGATGCCCAAAATCGGCCCGAAATCCGGCAAGAGCGCGCGCATCAAAAACGCCCAAAAATGCAAACATTGCGGCGGATATGTTTTGGGCGAGGGGCCTTGTCCTTGCCGTGATCAGACTTAACTGAGCGTCAGCCAACCGCGCCAATCACAGGACGTATCTCCTTGGGTCTTCTACTCCTTTCGATTGTCGGCTTGGTTCTACTGATCGTTGCGGGTGATCTTCTGGTGCGTGGCGCCGTCTCGCTTTCCCTTAAGATGGGTATACCGGCACTGATCGTCAGCCTTACCGTAGTGGCCTTTGGCACCTCTGCACCCGAGCTTCTGATTGCGGTGCAATCGGCACTGGAAGGGGCACCCGGCATCGCCTTTGGTAACGTTGTAGGCTCCAACATCGCAAATGTGCTTCTCGTGCTGGGCGTGCCCGCGCTCATCTCCGGCCTCAGCATGGAAGAATGTAACACGCGCCGCAGCTACCTTCAGATGCTGGGTGCGAGCGCGATATTCATCGTCATCTGTTTTCTCGGGCCTCTCCACCTCTGGCACGGTGCTCTCCTCCTCGCCCTTCTGGCTGCAATGCTCTGGAGCGCTGCACGCGCGGCAGGTCGTGCTCGTGCGGCGGAAGAGGAACTGGAGGAGGGGGATGCCAATATGGCGGGCTGGAAGATATCCGCCTATCTTGTTGCCGGTATTATCGGCCTGCCGCTCGGGGCGCATTTTCTGATCGAAGGTGCCACGGGCATCGCGCAGAAACTGGGTGTATCCGACGCGGTGATCGGCCTCACACTTGTAGCCGTCGGCACATCGCTGCCCGAACTGGCAACCACCATCGTCGCTGCACTCCGCAAGCAGGCAGATGTGGCACTTGGCAACGTTATCGGCTCCAACATGTTCAATCTTCTGGGCATCATGGGGGTGGCCAGCTTCTTCGGCCCGCTGCCGGTGGATCAGGAATTACTGGGTTATGACCTTTGGGTGATGCTGGCCGCATCGCTCGTTCTGATACCTTTCGTCTTTTTGCGGTGGAACATGTCCCGCCTTATTGGCGCGGGGTTCCTGTCGGTATATGCCTTCTATCTCGTAACATTGTTCTAAGGGGGCACGTATGGGCGGAGCGGCGTTGGTAACAGGCGGAGCCAAGCGGCTGGGCCGGGCAATGGTGGAGGCTTTGGCCGCGCGCGGCATGGCGGTTGGCATTCACTACGCTGGCAGCGCCGATGCAGCGGAAGAACTCGCCGCCTCCATCCGGTCTTCCGGTGGGCAGGCCGCAGCGCTGCAGGCAGATCTGGTGGACGATGCGGCTAGCATGGCGCTGGTGGCGCGCGCAGCAGAGACGTTGGGCCAGCCTCTTACAGTACTGGTGAACAACGCTTCGATCTTTGAGCACGACACGATTGAAACCGCCACGCTCGAAAGCTGGGAGCGGCATATAGGTTCCAACCTCAAGGCTCCGTTTCTGCTGATGCAGGCCTTTGCGGCGCAATGCCCGAGGGGCGCAAGGGATGAGGCTGGCGAGCCCATTGCCTCGGGTGTGGTGGTCAACCTGATCGATCAGCGCGTCCGCAAGCTGACCCCGGAGTTCATGACCTACACACTTGCCAAGTCTGCTCTCTGGACGCTCACCCAAACATCGGCACAGGCACTGGCGCCCGATATTCGCGTCAACGGCATTGGCCCGGGGCCAACGCTTGTGGGGGGGCGGCAATCGGATGAGCACTTTGCCGCACAGCGGGCTGCAACGGTGCTGGAGCGCGGGTCCAATCCGTCCGATATTGTTGCCGCGCTCAACTTCCTTCTGGATAGCCCAGCAGTCACCGGCCAGCTGATTTGTACGGATGGTGGGCAGCATTTGGGGTGGAAAACCCCAGATGTCTTGGGTGTGGAATAGTTAACGCATCTTAAATAGCTATATATTCGTATATTTTGAATTGTCGCGTATGAGCGAAGTTTGTCCACCGCCACACACCGAATAGGGGAATTGTAACATTTTTGTTAATGTTTTCATAAATTTACCGGGCAGGAACTTTTTTTGTGTTTACTTTCAGGTACTTAGAAAATTGCCTAAAAATTAGGCAAAGCGAAAACACCCCTTGTTTTACAATACAAATCTCAGCATCTCCCAGTTTATGCCCAGGGTTATCCACAGAAAGCGTGGATGCCTTTTGTCTTGAAAACACGCGCAGTCAGTTGCAGCCAACCTGAGAATCACGAAACTGTTAAATTATGGATAATGAACGCCAAACAACCGAGGGGTATGACGAAGACGGAGCTGGTACCGCCCCGGATGCACCCACCGGCCATCGTGTCATCCAGGGTTATCTCAAGACGCTCGGTGCGGGCCCCGGTGTCTACCGTATGCTCGACAGTCAGGGCGCTGTTCTTTACGTCGGCAAAGCGCGCAACCTGAAAAAGCGCGTGGCATCCTACGCCAAGCCTACCGGCCACAGCCCCCGTATTGGGCGTATGATCACGGCCACAGCGTCGATGATGTTTCTTTCGACGGAGACGGAAACCGAGGCGCTCCTCCTGGAGCAAAATCTCATTAAGCAGCTCAAGCCGCGCTACAATGTGCTGCTGCGGGACGATAAAAGCTTCCCCAATATCCTTGTTGACACGCATCATGACTTCCCGCAGATCGCCAAGCATCGCGGCATGAAATCGAAGAAGGGCCGCTATTTTGGGCCGTTCGCCTCCGCTGGGGCCGTCAACCGCACCCTAAACCAGCTTCAAAAAGCCTTTCTTCTTCGCAACTGCACGGATTCGGTGTTCGAGGCGCGCACCCGCCCCTGCCTTCTTCACCAAATCAAGCGATGCTCCGCCCCATGCGTCGGCAAGATCAGTAGCGCGGATTATGCCCGCGATGTCGAAGACGCGACGCTCTTTCTCGAAGGCAAAACCACCAAGGTACAAGCCGATCTCGCCGAGCAGATGCAGACCGCCAGCGAAGCGATGGAGTTCGAGCGCGCAGCCGCCCTGCGAGACCGCATTCGCGCCCTCACGCATGTCCAGTCCACCCAGGGCATCAACCCCGAGGGAGTGACAGAGGCCGACGTGGTGGCCCTCCATCAGGATCAGGGGCAGGCCTGTGTTCAGGTCTTCTTCATTCGCGCGAACCAGAACTGGGGAAACCGCGCGTATTTCCCGCGCACCGGTTCGGGGGCCGAGCCGGGCGAGCTGCTGGAGGCCTTTCTCGTGCAGTTCTATTCCAACAAAACACCGCCGCGCATGCTGATCCTCAGCCATCCGGTAGATAACACCGATCTTCTGGAGGATGCGCTCACCGCAAAACTCGGTCGCAAGGTGGAGGCGCTGGTTCCACAGCGCGGCGAGAAGGCGATTCTGGTCGAAGGAGCTGCGCGAAATGCGCGGGAGGCGCTGGGCCGCAAGATGGCCGAGAGTGCCAGCCAGGCCAAACTGCTGGCAGGGCTTGCGGAAGCGTTCGATCTGGAAGGCCCGCCGGAACGCATAGAGGTTTATGATAACTCCCACATTCAGGGCACCAACGCTGTGGGCGGCATGATCGTTGCGGGCCCGGAAGGTTTCCTCAAGTCCAGCTACCGCAAGTTCAATATCAAATCGAAAGATATCACGCCGGGGGATGATTTCGGCATGATGCGCGAGGTGCTGGAGCGCCGCTTCGCCCGGCTTCTCAAGGAGGATCCGGACAGGGAGAGCGAGGCCTGGCCCGATCTTCTTCTGATTGACGGAGGCGCGGGCCAGATCAGTACCGTGGCCGATGTCATGCGCGAGATGGGCGTGGATGATATCGCCGTGGTAGGTGTGGCCAAGGGAACGGACAGGAATGCCGGCAAAGAGGAATTCTACAGGCCCGGCGGCCGTCCTTTCGCGCTGCCGCACCGCGATCCGATCCTCTACTTCGTCCAGCGCCTCCGGGATGAGGCGCACCGCTTTGCCATCGGCGCCCATCGTGCGAAGCGTGCCAAGGCAGTGGGGGCCACGCCACTGGATGATGTGCCTGGTGTTGGCCCCACGCGAAAACGTGCGCTGCTTTCACATTTCGGCTCGGCCAAGGCTGTTTCGCGCGCCGGCCTGGCGGATCTGAAGGCCGTAGACGGTATTTCTGATCAATTGGCCGAAGGCATCTATGGCTTTTTCAATGAAGGGGCTTCGTGATTGAAACCTGCCTCTTGGGGTAGCATTTGCACCGCAGATGGCGCTGTTCGGGCGAAAAAGAAGAGGTGGAAGGGCAGGGCCCGGTGCCATCCGCCCGAAGGGCTCAGAAGGTGTGGCGCGGCACGCGCCTCCGTCTGGTACGAAGAGAAGAGGCCGAGGGCTCTTGCAACGGAGCGCAGGGCTTCGCATAAGACATTCATGCAATGGAACATTCCCAATATCCTCACCGTAGGCCGCTTGCTGGCCGCACCCGCGCTCGCGTTCGTCTTCATCTTCCTGCCGCGTCCCCTCGCTGATTGGGTGGCGCTGATCCTCTTCATCGCGGCAGCCCTCACCGATTACCTCGATGGCTATCTTGCCCGCAGATGGGATCAGGTCAGCGCCTTCGGGCGGATGCTGGATCCGATTGCCGACAAGGCGATGGTGGTCATCGCCCTTGCTGTCCTCATGGGCCTGAACGGGCTCAACCCGATCCTCATAGGACCCGTGGCCCTGATCCTCTTTCGAGAGGTTTTCGTATCTGGCCTTCGCGAGTTTCTCGGCGCGGATGCGGGCAAACTCAAGGTCACGTCGCTCGCCAAGTGGAAAACCACCGTGCAGATGCTCGCCATCCCCGCACTCTTTCTCACCGGTATTTTCCAGATGCAGTATGAGGCGATCTACTATGCCAACGATCCGGGCTATCTGGCCTCGATCATGGCCGGGCAGGTGGTTGACGAAATAGACATCATGCCCACCGTCTGGCGCTTCGCCAACACGCAGCTTGTCAGCGTCATCCTCATTTGGCTGGCAGCCCTGCTGACAGTGGTGACAGGCATCGATTATTTCCGTAAATCCTTGCCTTTCCTGAAAGAGGAGAAGCAATAATGGACGTCCTCTACTTCGCATGGGTGCGCGAGCGCGTGGGCCTGCCCCGCGAGGCAGTGGAGACAGAGGCTGCAACAGTCGCCGATCTGGTTGCCGAGCTTTCCGCGCGCGAGGAGCGCTATGCCGTTGCCTTCAGCGATATGGCAGCGATCCGCGTGGCCCTCGATCAGGAGCTTGCGGATCTGGATGCGCCCCTTCAAGGCGTGCGCGAAGTGGCCTTCTTTCCACCGATGACGGGCGGCTGAGGCCTTGGGCGTCAAGGTTCAGGCGGAGGATTTTGATCTCGGGGCGGAGCTTGCCGCCCTCCGCGCCGGGCGCACGGATATCGGCGCGCTTGTCAGCTTCAGCGGCCTCGTGCGCGATACGGCGGGAGGCCAGCCCATTTCCGGGATGGAGTTGGAGCACTATCCCGGCATGACCGAAAAGGCACTGAGCCAGATCGAGGCGGAAGCTCACACCCGCTGGCCTCTACAGGCCAGCCTGATCATCCACCGCTACGGCCCGCTGGCTCCGGGTGATCAGATCATGATGGTGGCCACGGCCAGCCTTCATCGCGCAGCGGCCTTCGAAGCGGCGGAGTTCCTGATGGATTATCTCAAATCCCGCGCACCTTTCTGGAAGAAGGAGGCCATCGGCGCAGGGGCCAGATGGGTGGATGCCCGGGATACCGACGAAGAGGCGCTCAGCCGCTGGCGCTGAGCTGATCCAGCTGATCGCGCAGGGCCCCGGCCTCTCGCCGCGCATCGCCCAGGCCTTCCATCGCAGCCGTCAACTCTGCCTGAGCCTGCGTCAACTGGTTCGAAAGAGAGCGCTCCACTTCTTCCACCCGCGCTTGCGCCACGTCCCGCTCCGCCTCGCAGGATTTGGCGTATTCGGCCCATTCACTGTCTGCCACGGGTGCGGGCGGCGATGGCGGATTCAAGAGGTTATACACCCAGCGCAGCCCCCAGCCGATAAGGATGGCGGCAAACAGCGCTGCTGCGATGGTGAGCGTCAGGTTGGTGCGATCCATATCAGTTTTCCTCCTCGGAAGTCTCGGCGGCCGCCGGGCTGCGGGGCAGGGGGCGCGGAGATGCCTCGATAGCATTTTCTGTCGGAGCGAGATCTTCCTCATCACTCTCTGGCGTGGTGGCAGGAGCCGTCTCCTCATCCTCCACATCCGGCGGCGGCGCATCAGCCACCTCCGGTTCCGGGGTCGCAGGCGCATTTTCAGAGGCGGTGGGCACGATCTCGGTTGCCGGTTCTTCATCCTCGGATGAAGGCTCTCCGATCTGCGGCAAAGGCGTTGTCCGTCTGGGCGTTTCCTGCTCCGAGCCGCTTGTCATGGTCTCGCCGGATGCGGGCGCTTCATCCGCGGCATCGTCGTCGGCACCGTCCGCTGTTGCGGGTTCTTCAGGCGCTTCGTCCCCGGAGGCTGGTCCCCCGCCCTCCGCATCCGGCTCTACAGCTGGCGTTGCATCGGTTGCTTCCGCGTCTTCCGGGGCTTCGGGCGGATTGTCATCCGATGCCGCGTCCTCATTTGCTTCAGTTGGTGCGTCGGGTTGGGCTTCCGGTGTGGCCGCAGTTTCCGGTGCTGCCTCCCCATCCCTGCGGATCACGCGGAACTCGATCCGCCGGTTCGCAGCGCGGCCTTCCTCCGTTTGGTTGTCGGCAATCGGATCCTCTTCCCCAAAGCCCCGCGCCACGAGAAACACCTGCCGCACCTCAAGATCAATCAGCGCATTCAAAACCGCCACGGCTCGTGCCTGACTGATTGCGAGGTTCGAGCTTTCGCGCCCCTGCGAATCCGTATAGCCGGCAATCTCGAAGCGCGCACCGGGGCATTCCTCTAGAATTCGCGCGATGCCTTCCACGATGGGCTGGCTTTCCTCGGTGATTTCCGTCTCGCCAGGTGGAAAGGTGATCTGCGCCCTCGCAAGGATCGTACCGATCTGCGCTTCGCAAAGCTCAGCCCTCTGGCTGCTGACGGCGGGCTTTTTCAGCACGGGGTTCACTGTGATATCGAGCGCCACATCCGTACCTCCGGGCAGCTTGCGCCCGATCACGCCCCGGATCTCCTCGATGAACCGCTCATTCTGCACTTCGCCCTTTACCAGAACCCGGTCGGCAAACACCTCCACCTGGCCGGTGTTGAGCAGGGAAAGCGCCTCCAGCCCCGCCAGAATATGCGTGTACCAGAGCACCGGCAGATCACCGCGTAACGCTGTCTCATCTACAACGGCGTCAAAGCCGAACTGCGCACTGGCATAGCTTGCAGCGGTGCGCTGCATGTTCCTGTCGCGAAGATCGCCCTGCATTTCCACGGCACCGTCATCCCGGCGAATGGCCGCAAAACGGGCAGGTGGTGCCGCTGCGTTCTCCACACCCTCCGGCAGCGCCTCGCGGTAGGTTGCCTCCAGAGTGTAGGGCGCCGGCAGCGCCGCGCGCAACCGCTCTGCTTCCGCCTCAAAAAGGGCGCGATCCCCGCCGATGGCCGAAACAAGCGCCACATCCGTGTTCACCACATCCAGCGTGCCTGCGTTGAGCGTGTTCAACGCCGCGATGCCAGCCTCTACAACGGCTGTCCAGTCCTCTGTCGGTGCGCCAATCGCGGCGGGGCAGGTAATATTGCCCGCACGCCCGGCGAGGGCCGCGATGATTGCCTGCTGGCCAATCGCGCTGGTGGCAGCGCATTCCCGCACCCGGCTGCGCGCCTCGGAGACATCTAGATGAAACCGGAAAGGTGCTATCGTCTGCATCGGTGCAGAGAGCAGCAGCTCCACATTAAGCGCATCATATCCAGGCGTAGCCTGCAAGAGATCCACGATGCGGTCCCGCTCCTCACCACTCTCAACAGTCGCCGAAATGCTTAATGTACCGGGTGTAAGCGCAATCTGCGCGTCGCTCAGCAAATTGGCCGCGCGGCTGGCAAGCGCCAGACTATCGGCCCATCCCTCGGGCTCATCCGTGTCCAGCAACTCCACCATGCCCGTCTCGGGCGGTGGCACGGTGCCGCGCTGCGCGATCCCTGTCAGGAACCGCTCATAAGCGCGGCCCTCCGTTGCCGTGCCAGCAAGCGTGGTGGTCTCATCGGCGCGTAGAATTTGCAATGCAAGGTCTGGCACAGGCGGGGCCTGATCAGTGTTTATCGTGATCTCGTCGCGCAACCGGCTGGAGGATACATGCGCGATCACGGCCTCCACTGCACGGAACCGCGCCCGCTCGCTCGGAGCAGTGCCCATCAGCGTGACCTTGAGGCCATCAGCCTCGGCGCTTGCCCAGGGCAGTTCCGCCGCGTCCAGTGCCGCACCCAGAATCGCTTCGGTTTCGGTCTCCACCCATTCACTTGCCTTCATACCCAAAAACCAGCTCATTCCGGCCGCAGCAGGAAGGGCTATACAGGCAAATGCAAGGGCGATAGGGCGCACGTTGATCCTCTTTGGGTCTCGATGCGGATGTCAAAGCACGTTTGAGTGCGATGCATCAAGCTCAAAGCATTAACGAAGCTGCGGCGGCAAGGCAAAAACCCGCTACCGGAATAAGCCCTGCATCGCGGTTGGAGCGGAAGATACGCAGGCAATTATCTGGGTTATCAACATCCAGTTGCCGCATCTGCCCCGCCATGTGCCAGCCGAACCCCCAGGCAGCCCCGATACCAAGCAGAAGCGCCACGGGGGGCTGTGTGATCAGGGCCATGAGTGCTGCCATGCCCATCAGCGAGACTGCGATTACAAGAAAGCCAAAGAGCCAACGCCCGGAGGCATCTCCGAACAACCGCGCCGTGGATTTCACCCCAATCAACGCGTCATCCTCCTTGTCCTGATGCGCATAGATCGTATCGTAAAATAGCGTCCACGCGATCCCCGCACCGTAGAGCAGCAGGGCCGCATCCGTGATCTCGCCCGCATAGGCTGCCGAGGCGAGCAATGCGCCCCAATTGAAGGCAAGGCCCAGAAATACTTGCGGCCACCAAGTAAACCGCTTGGCAAAGGGGTAGATTGCCACCAAGGCAAGCGAACCTATACCAAGCCAGATTGCAAGCGGCTGGAAGGTGAGAAGGATGCAGAAGGCAAGCAAGGACTGCACGATCATCCAGATCGCCGCACCCTTCACGCTTACCTGCCCCGAAGGGATGGGCCGGGATTTCGTACGGGCCACGGCTCCGTCAAAATCGCGGTCGGTAATGTCATTCCAGGTGCAGCCGGCCCCCCGCATCAGGAAGGCACCGATGGCGCAGCCGAGCGCGATCCAACCGGTATGCGGCCCGATATGGGATGGGTCGCTCGCCACAGCCAGCGCCAGCCCCCACCAGCAGGGGATCAGCAAAAGCCATGTGCCGGCAGGCCTATCCGCCCGGCTCAGACGCAGGTAGGGCCGGGCCCACCGGGGGGCAAAACGATCCACCCAATTGGCCTCCGTTGCGTCCGCCACACGGCCATCGGCTGTCAGCGGATCTTTGCTGGCATCGGGCGGCGCGGCGGGGTTATGGTCTGGCACTGTCATTTCGAGGGCTTTATGCACCAGCCGCGTCCGAAAATCAGGCTCTATTTTGACGCGCCTCTCCAGAGCGGTGCGGAACTGCTGCTGGAGGCACAGGCGCACTACCTCACAGGCGTCATGCGGCAGAGCGTTGGAGACCGGATCGAGATATTCAATGGTCGCGAGGGCGCATGGGCCGCGCGGATCATCGAGGCGGGCAAACGCCGCGTCCGCGCCGAGGTGGAAGAGCAGACAGCTCTCCAGCAAAATCCGCCCGATCTCTGGCTCCTCTTTGCTCCGATCAAAAAGGCTCGCACAGATTTCATCGTGGAAAAAGCGGCCGAGATGGGGGCTGCCCGCATCCAGCCCGTTTTCACACGCTTCACCAATGCGGAGCGCCTGAGGCCGGACCGCTTGCGCGCCCACGCCATCGAGGCAGCAGAGCAATGTGGCGGCACATTCGTGCCAGAGGTCGCTGAGCCTCTGAAGCTCGCCTCCCTGCTCGAAGGATGGGGCGCCAGCCGCCATATCCTCTTTTGCGATGAACGCCAGACAGCCAAACCAATTCATCAAGCTCTCACAGGCGCGCCCAAGGCTCCGTGGGCCATCCTTATCGGCCCCGAAGGCGGCTTCAGCAAGGAGGAGGCGCAAACGCTCCACGCCATGCCCAACGTCACTCCGGTTACGCTCGGCCCGCGCATCCTGCGCGCAGACACCGCCGCCGTTGCCGCACTCACGGCATGGCAGATGGCTTTGGGGGATTGGGGATGAGCGCAACACACACGGCCTCCGGCTCCACACCGCCGCAAATCTCCCTCACACTCTACTTTGCCCGCCTGAACGCGAAGGCTGTCATCCTTCGCCGCGGTCCTCACAAGATGGCCCGCCTCATCCTCTGGGATCGGGCGACCGACACTTTTGAGGATGGCCAATGGCTCAGGGCCCGCGTTTACGAAGAGCGTTGCGATCTCTCTGCCGATGGCGCGCATTTCATCTATTTCGCATTGGATGGCCGCTGGCACGGCGAGAGTAGCGGCTCTTATTCGGCCATCTCCCGGCCTCCCTATTTCACAGCTGTTGCCTTCTTCCCTCAAGGTGATTGCTGGGGTAGTGGTGGATGGTTCGTGGATGAGGGGCGGTATGTGCTGAACAGCGGCGCGGAGGACAGGCTTTGTGGAAGCGGCCTCCAACAGATCCATGTGAGGCCGAACGGGCCGCCATACTACGTAGATGCCAATGGCAAGGCGGTCTCGTTCAACCGCAGCGATGTTGTGCCGTCTTATCCGCCTGAACGGTTTGTTCCGGGGGATGAGCGATATGAAACGGACGAGGGGCGGCTCTACCGTGTGGAGAGGGGAAGCAGGGTGCTGATCCGCGATATGACGGATATGGAATTTGAGACCATTCGCGCACCCTATGATGATCGCCCCGAAAGCAATGCGGATGCGGCGCCCTGGCATCCGTTGGAGCATGAAGACTGATGCCCTTCATCCGCCCCGAAATCGCGAAATCCCTCCGCCGTTGGGCGCCGTTCCGCGCGGAACTTCTGTTGACCGCAGCCCTCAGCTTCATTGCCATACGCCTCGGCTGGATGGCTGTCGTGCGCGAAAGCCTCATTTCCGGAGGCATCGCTCTTCTCTTCGGCATTGGCGCACTCCTCCTTGCCAACACCCTCCGCCAGCGGCTGCGCTTTGGCGGAACTGCCGAGGGTCTTGGCGTTGTGGATATCACTGAAGCCCGCATCGCCTATTTCAGCCCGGCAGGCGGTACCCTTCTGGATCGGGATGCACTTGTGGCTGTCGATTTGAGGTTTCGCGAGGCTGGCCCGTACTGGCTTCTCACCCAATCGGACGGGCCGGACGTTGCCATCCCGCATGGCGCCTCGGGCACCGAGGCCCTGCAGGGTCTTTTCGCGGCCCTTCCGGGCTTTGATCTCGAAACGGCCTTGCGCCGTCTGGAACACAAACCGGCCCGGTTCGGTCCGGTCTGGGAAGCACCGAAGGAGGATCGCCCAGCGATTTCCCTCAGAAAATAAAGTCCTCCGGAGTGAAATCATCGGATGTGAACCGCTTCGACGGCTCATTCACCTTCAATCGATCTACACCCTCATCGGTCTGTATCCAAATGGTGATCTTCCCGGGTGCCCTGTCCACAAACTCCAGATCGTCAAAACTTGTGGCATATCCGCTGAGGTCTATCCTGTCCTTGTGCAACTCGTACCGGTTCACAATGTCCACCTGCCCGTCAAACGTAAACACAAATTCATCGGGCAGGGTCGTCCCGACCAGCACTTCGGTAGCCTCAGTTTCCTGCTCCAGGCGCACCTGCACTGGCGGGTCGGGCAAACCGGTCTTGAATATGAAGTCGCTGGCGTCCAGCAGCACACCGTCTTCAGGGATCTCGGCACTGGGCGGGCGATTGAATTTCACTGTCATAACCTCATCCCGCACAAATACCTTGTACACTTGCAGGCTCACACGCACCACGAGCAGGCTGTCAAAGGTGATGTCGTAGCTCCAGAGATTTATCTGATCCACGCCGTCTGTGAACCAGCGGATCTCATCATAGCGCTGGTCACGGGTCATGATGAAACGGTCTATGTCCGGTGAGCCGTAGAGAACATCACTTGTTCCCTTCGTATCGAAAACGCGCCGTATCGTGTCTGGCATCACGGGTTCCTTCTGCTCACGCCCCGGTTTCAGGCTTCGCAGTTTTTGGTTAACCAGAGCTTAAAGTGGCTCAGGCTTGCATTCACCCGCTGCTGTGATACCGCTTCCCCCCGATTATTCCGACGGGCAGGAGCCACCCAAATGGACACGCTGGACGCACTCAAAACCAAGTACCTGAGTAAGATCGAGGGCGCGGGCGATGAAACCGCGCTCGAAGAGGTGCGCGTGGCGGCCTTGGGGAAAAAGGGCGAGGTCAGCCTCCAGATGCGCAGCCTCGGCCAGATGTCTCCGGAAGAAAGACAGGTTGCGGGCCCCGCACTCAACGCGCTCAAGGCAGACCTCACGGAGGCGCTTGCGCTCCGCCGCGACGGGCTGGCCGATGCCGCGCTGAACGCGCGTTTGGCGGAGGAATGGGCCGATGTCTCCCTTACCCCCCGACCGCAACAACAGGGCACACTTCACCCGATCAGCCAAGTGACGGAAGAGGTGATCGCGATATTCGCGGATCTGGGCTACGGCGTTGCCGAAGGCCCGCAGGTCGAAAACGACTGGTACAATTTCGACAGCCTCAACATCCCGCCAGAGCACCCCTCCCGGCAGGAGATGGATACGTTCTACATGCACCGCGAGGCAGGCGACAACCGCCCGCCCCATGTTCTGCGCACCCATACTTCGCCCGTGCAGGTCCGCCATATGGAGGCGCATGGTGCACCCTGCCGCATCATCTGCCCAGGGCGCGTCTACCGTGCCGATTATGATCAGACACACACACCGATGTTCCATCAGGTGGAGGGGCTGGCCATCGATACGGATATCTCCATGGCCAATCTCAAATGGACGCTGGAAGAATTCTGCTGCGCCTTCTTCGAGATCGACGATATCACGCTCCGTTTCCGCGCCAGCCACTTCCCCTTCACCGAACCTTCGGCAGAGGTGGATATCCGTTGCTCATGGGAAGACGGCCAGCTGAAGCTGGGCGAGGGCGATGACTGGCTTGAAATCCTCGGCTCCGGCATGGTGCACCCCAAAGTGCTTTCAAATGCCGGTATCGATCCGGAGGTTTATCAGGGCTTCGCCTTCGGCATCGGGATTGATCGTATCGCGATGCTGAAATACGGTATCCCGGATCTCCGGGCGTTCTTTGAGAGCGATCTCCGCTGGCTGCGTCACTACGGCTTCAGCCCACTGGCATCTGCCGGATAGAGTGCCGGATAAATTGATTGTGCCAACGCAAAGAAAAAGGCGGGGAAACCCCGCCCTTTTCCCATTCTGCCTTGGAGGATGCCTTAGTTGATGAAGCCGATCGCCTGAGACATGTTATCATAAATCTGGGAAGCAGCCTGGTTGATCCCGCCCTCAATCAAGCCCAGCAGAACTACTACGTTGAGCGCGACAATCCCCGCAGTCAGCACGACCCAATCCACGGTTACTGCGCCGGTCTCATCCGTTAGAAGTTTTTTGAAGAACTGACGCATTTTGCCACTCCGTACTCTGCTGATTTCTCCGTTCCACCTGAGCGAAACTGTTAACGTCACTATCAAAGATAAAAAAGGCAAGAATGTGATTTGGATGTGCCTAAGTGCCTCAAATTAAGGAGGGTTTTTAAGTAATTTGGGCTCAAACGCCCCAATTAAGGCAAATAAGGCGCAGTGGATAATTATCGCTATTAATGAATATTTTAAAAATATACGGCTCGCCCTATGCGTGTGGAATCGCTGGGAATCACAGTGTCGCCCAGGCGACACAATTGAGACCTTCAATCTTTGGGGCATCCCGATTAGAACAGCGTGAAACCTGAATTCGCGCGGACCAAACTCATGAAATTCACGCTTGCCTGGCTGAAAGATCACCTCGAAACAGAGGTTCCTCTTTCCGAAATACTCGAAACGCTTACCGATCTCGGGCTGGAGGTGGAGAGCGTGGCAGATCCCGCCGACAGGCTGGGCGCGTTTCGCGTGGGCTATGTAAAAACGGCAGAGAAGCACCCGGATGCCGACAAGCTGAAAGTCTGCACGGTGGAAACGGCGGATGGCGACAAGCAGATCATCTGCGGTGCGCCCAATGCCCGCGCGGGCATCAAGGTCGTTGTCGCTTCTCCGGGCGATTACATCCCGGGCATCGATGCCACCATTCAGGTCGGTAAAATCCGGGGCGTGGAAAGCTTCGGGATGATGTGCTCCGAGCGCGAGCTGGAGATCTCCGAGGAACATGATGGCATCATCGAGCTTGCCGAGGATGCGCAAGTAGGCCAGCGCTACATTGATGTGATCGGCAACACCGATCCCACGGTAGAGATCGCCATTACCCCCAACCGCCAGGATGCCCTTGGCATTCGCGGCATCGCCCGCGATCTCGCGGCTCGGGGCCTCGGCACGCTGAAGCCCGGCAAGGAAGCCGCCCGTACATCCAGCTTCGCCAGCCCCATTCAGGTGAGCATCGATGCGGATGTGATGGTCAGGGGGTGCCCCCATTTCACGGGCCGCCTGATCCGAGGCGTGAAGAATGGCCCGAGCCCGCAATGGCTGCAGGATCGTCTCCGCGCCATTGGCCTACGCCCGATCTCCACGCTGGTCGATATCACCAACTTCTTCACCTACGATCAGAACCGCCCGCTGCACGTGTTCGACGCCGATAAAGTGAAGGGTAACATCCGTGTGCATTTCGCCAAAGGCGGCGAAAGCCTCACTGCACTTGACGACAAGGATTACACGCTCGCCCCCGGCATGATCGTGATCTCTGATGATAGCGGTCCCGAATCCATCGCGGGCATCATGGGCGGTGCGCCCACTGGCTGCACCGGGGAGACGGTGAACGTGTTCCTTGAATCCGCCTATTGGGATCCGATCATTATCGCCCAAACCGGTCGAGCTCTTAAGATCAACTCCGACGCCCGCTACCGGTTCGAGCGGGGCGTGGATCCGGAGTTCACCGTTCCCGGCCTCGATCTTGCGGCCGAGATGATCCAGCAACTCTGCGGCGGCGAGGTCTCCGAGCTTGTGAGTGCAGGCCAGCCGCTCGAAACCGCGCGCGCCTACGCGCTCGATCCTGCGCGTGTGGAAAGCCTCGTGGGCATGACGATCCCCGAGGCGGAGCAGATCCGCATCCTCACAGAGCTTGGCTTCGGCGTTGCCAAGGAGCATTCGGGCATCGAGGTCTGGGTGCCAAGCTGGCGGCCCGATGTGAAGGGCGAAGCAGATCTCGTGGAGGAGGTGGCGCGCATCACATCGCTCACCAAACTCGAGGGCAAGCCAATGCGCCGCGCGGCAGGTGTCGCGAAAAACCCGCTCACACCCATCCAGCGCCGCGAACGTACGCTCCGTCGCACGCTCGCCGCCCAGGGGCTGAACGAGTGCGTCACCTACTCCTTCACGGATGAAGCCGCAGCCGCTCTTTTCGGCGGCGGCACGGATGCCACGCGCATCGCGAACCCGATCAGCACCGACCTCTCCCATATGCGCCCCTCGCTCCTGCCGGGCCTCCTGCACGCCGCAGCCCGCAATCAGGCGCGCGGCTTCACCGATCTCGCACTCTTCGAGGTTGGCCCCGTCTTTGCCGGTGGAGAGCCTGAGGATCAGAGCCGACAGGCCAGCGGCCTGCGCGTCGGCAATTCGGCCGCGCGCAACCCGCACGCGGCCCGGCGCGGCGTCGATCTCTACGATGCCAAGGCTGACGCCGAGGCGGCACTCGCAGCCATCGGCGCCCCCGCCAAGCTCATGGCACTCCGCACCGCACCTGCGTGGTTCCATCCGGGCCGTTCAGCAGTCCTCTCCCTCGGCCCGAAAAACCCGCTCGCAGCCTTCGGCGAGCTGCATCCCAAAGTGCTGAAGGCGCTCGACATCAAGGGCCCTGCAGTCGCCTTCACCCTCTTTCCGGAGGCCGCGCCGGAGCCGCGCAGCAAGGGCACAGCAAGGCCCGCCCTCACCATCTCCGATCTCCAGCCCGTGGAACGTGATTTCGCCTTCGTCGTCGATGCCGGCGTAGAAGTGGATAAAATCGTGAAGGCCGCGCAGGGTGCCGACAAGAAGCTCATCACCGCCGTCTCCGTCTTCGATATCTTCGCGGGTGAGAAGGCAGCGGCCCAGATGGGCGAAGGCAAGAAATCCGTCGCCATCAGCGTCAGGCTCGAACCGACAACCGCCACGCTGACGGATAAAGAAATCGAAGCGGTGGCGGAAAAGGTGGTGGCAACGGTGGCGAAAGCCACAGGCGGTGTGCTGCGAGGGTAGGCCTTCGCAGGGCTTCCTCGCATCTGAGCGGGCACGCGCAAGCCTGAAGCACATCTTGTCAGCAAAGCACCCGAGGCGTCTCAATGAACTCACAACTGATGGACTACAGAAAAATGTGTCTGGAGGTGGCCAATGCCAAGGCCGCCAGGATCGGCATCGATGGCATGCCGCTTTTCGATGCATTGATCGGCCACGGCAAGATCCATCCCTATGGATGTCTGGAATTCGGAATGCGCTACCGCGTGCGCCAGCCCCTGAAGGCCAATCGCATGGGGCAACTGGCGGTCGATACCATCATGCGCTATCTCGGGTATTACACATTTCCCTACGACAATGGCCTCCGCCTCTATCTCCAGACGGATGATCAGGTGAGCCGGAACCTTGAATTTGAAGGGATCCGACCGGACGAACCGGGCGTCCTCAACTATCTCACCTCTGCCGAAACACATGAATACTTTGAGCCTTTGCCACCTGCCCGCGAACCACGCGACCTTGAACTGGAAGCGCTGAAGCAGTGGCTCAGCGAGGAAAGAAATCGGCTCATACCCCAGCGCCCGAAAATGCGCTGAGGCCATGGCGTTTCAAAACTAACCTGAAACACATGATCGCCAAGGCCCGAGAGTACGTCAGGGTTCTGGCAACTCCGGTATACTTGGAACCACTTCAGGTGTGGATCGTAGCGCATCTTTGAGCCGTTGATGCGGACTTTCTGATTTCCAACATGGAGCCGCGTCATACAACACGGACACAAACGCCTAGCACGTCTGACCCAGACCCGCCGTTCATCAAGTGATTGACCAAGGTGCGATGCGCGGGACTAAGCCGCCCTTGAGTGACATAAAACGAATGTCTCCTTTTCTCATCGCGACGGCTCATTCCATTTGACGACTCCGCCGAAAGCAATTAGCCGTTTCATCACCAGGGGCGCTGAAAAGCTGAGACGTACCCTTTGAACCTGAACCAGATAATGCTGGCGGAGGGAGGTTGTGTGTTTCTTTTTTCTGCATACCGCATCTCCTTTTTTGCCCGCAAAAAGGAGAGACGATGGCCCCTCAAGACATTCTGACCGCCCTGCGTGACCAAAATCCATTGGTGCATTGCATCACGAACTATGTGGCGATGAATATTGCCGCGAATGTCGTTCTGGCTGCAGGAGCCTCGCCTGCGATGGTGCATGCACCTGAAGAAATCGCCGATTTTACGCCGATATGTGGGGCGCTCACGATCAACATCGGCACGCTATCAGCACCGTGGCAGACCAGTATGATGACGGCGGTCACGCTTGCCAACGCGCACAAAATTCCCTGGGTCTTAGATCCTGTCGCGCATTTCATCTCGGATTATCGCAAACGCGCGGCCCAGGATTTATTGGCGCTACATCCGACGATTGTGCGTGGTAACGCGTCGGAGCTATTGGCCTTGGCTGGTGAAGCCGGTGCTGGAAAAGGTGCCGATACCGGTGACAGTGTTGATGCCGCCCAAGGTGCGGCAAAGGCGCTGGCGGCAAAATTTGGCGCGGTCGTCGCGATCACAGGTCCAGTAGATTATCTGACCGACGGTTCGCAAGAGGCACGTGTTAGTGGCGGGTCGCCTTTGATGCCGCAGGTGACAGCGTTGGGCTGTTCCCAGACGGCGTTGATGGGAGCCTATGCAGCCACAGGACCTGCGTTCGATGCTGCGCTCGCCGCACTCGCGCACTTTAAAGTCGCAGGCACCGCTGCTGCAAAGCAGGCCAACGGCCCGGGTAGTTTCCAGATGCATTTCTTGGACGCACTTGCGGCAACCCAGCCCGCTGATCTTGCTCAGGTCATAAAGTAATGGCGGAGTTAAAGCACCAATTGCGCCTGTATCTGGTGACGGACAGCCAGTCTTGCACCATGCCAAACCTCATAACAACGGTCCGGCTTGCCGTGGCGAACGGTGTTACAATGGTGCAGCTACGTGAAAAAACAGCGACGACCGCACAGAGGGTGCAGATGGCGTTAGCCCTCAAGGAGATACTTATTGGAACGGGCGTGCCGTTGGTGGTCAATGACGATGTTGCCGCCGCTGTCGCAGCGGATGTTGATGGCACACATATTGGCCAAGGCGACATTTCATCTGTGCAAGCACGCGCATTGCTTGGGCCGGACAAAATCCTCGGGCTGTCATGCGAGACTTCGCAAGCGGTGCAAGCTGCTGATCCTGCATTGGTGGACTATCTTGGCCTTGGCCCCGTGTTCGGTACGGCAACAAAAATCGACCATGCGCAGCCCATTGGCTTTGATGGATTGGCGCAGTTGGTGGCACTTTCACCCCTGCCCAATGTCGCGATCGGCGGTCTGAAACCGGCGCATATCAGCGATGTCCACAAAAGCGGGGCAGATGGCATGGCCGTCGTTTCAGCAATTTGCGGGCAGGCGGATCCTGCCGCCGCGACCCGCGCGTTCAAAGCCCTCATAACGGAGGAAGCACTTTGATCCCGAATGTCCTTAGCATCGCAGGCTCTGACCCATCGGGCGGGGCTGGCATTCAGGCTGACATCAAATCGATATCTGCAAATGGTGCTTTTGCAATGGCCGCAATCACCGCATTGACTGCGCAAAACACCCGAGGTGTCACGGGTATCCATTTGGTACCGCCTGATTTTGTGCAAAGCCAGATTGACGCAGTTTTTGCAGACATCCGCGTTGATGCTGTGAAAATCGGGATGATCGCAAATGCCGAAATTGCAGCCGCCGTGGCGCGCGCGTTGCAACGGCAAACCGGTATTCCTGTTGTTCTTGATCCGGTGATGATCGCAAAAGGTGGCGCTGAGCTTTTGCAACCGGACGCCGTGAACACCCTGCGCGATGCCTTGTTACCATTGGCCACGATATTGACACCGAACCTGCCCGAAGCGGCGCATTTGCTTGGCACAATCGTCGCCACCACGCGGGCGCAAATGGCAGAACAAGGCGCGGCTCTTTGCGCGTTCGGGCCACAAGCGGTTTTGATGAAAGGCGGTCATTTATACGGGCCGGAGAGCCCTGATTGTCTGGTGACGCAACATGATGTGACCTGGTTTGAGGCAACACGCACCCCGACCAGAAATACCCACGGCACCGGTTGTACGTTGTCATCGGCACTGGCGGCGCAATTGGCCAATGGGCTGAACCCCGTTGCCGCCACGACCCACGCCAAAGCCTATGTTGCGAACGCCATCGCCAACGCAGGTGCCCTGTCGGTTGGGTCCGGCGACGGCCCCACACACCACTTCGCCGCCCTTTTAAAATGAAAGTTAAACACCCATGAAATCTATCCTCTTTGCATCTATTCTTTCACTCTGTGCGGCCCCCGTTTGGGCACAGGATCGAGTTACGCTTTTGCTGGATTGGTTCGTAAACCCTGATCATGGTCCGGTCATAATCGCGCAGGAAAAAGGGTATTTCGCTGAACAAAACCTTGCGGTTGAAGTGATCGCCCCTGCGGATCCTTCCGCGCCGCCAAAAATGGTCGCCGCCGGACAGGCCGACCTGGCAATTTCGTATCAGCCGCAACTGCATCTGCAAATTCATGAGGGTTTGCCATTGCAGCGGGTTGGCACGCTTGTTGCTACACCGCTGAGTTGTTTGCTGGTGCTGGCCGATGGGCCCATCGAAACGCCCGCAGATCTAAAAGGGCGCAAGGTTGGCTTTTCTGTCGGTGGTGTGGAAGAAGCGGTCTTGGGGCATGTGCTCAAAACCCACGGTCTGACGCTGGGCGATGTGGAACTGATCAACGTAAACTGGTCAATGTCGCCATCATTGATGTCAGGCCAAGTCGATGCGGTGATTGGTGCATTTCGTAATTTTGAGTTGAACCAAATGGATATCGAAGGTGTCCCGGGCCGGTGCTTTTACGTCGAAGAAGAAGGACTGCCACCCTACGATGAGCTGATTTACGTGGCCAACAAAGACACGATGGACATCGATATGATCCAGCGTCTCCTTGCTGCCACGGAAAAGGCGACGCAATATATCATCAATCATCCCGATGAGAGCTGGGAAATCTTTGCAGGCACCGCACCGGAGCTGAATGACGAGCTGAACAAACGCGCATGGGTCGACACAATGCCTCGGTTCGCGCTGCGCCCGACCGCGATGGACGTAGGCCGCTATGCGACGTTTGAGGAGTTTTTGCGTGACGCGGGCCTGATCCTTTCGATCAATCCGGTCAGCGACATCGCCATTGATGTGACAGCACAATGACCGCGTCACCTTACGGGGCGACCTTCACGCTTTGGCGTGCGGGCTGCCCCGAGCCATGGCACGCCTATACCCATCATCCCTTTGTGCAAGGCTTGGGTGACGGAACACTGCCCCACGCGTCGTTCCTACATTACCTTGTCCAAGACTACGTCTTCTTAGTGCATTTCTCGCGGGCGTGGTCGCTGGGTGTCGTAAAGGCCGAAACGCTGGATGAAATGAAGATCTGCGCCGGTACTGTGGATGCTTTGGTCAATCATGAAGTGGCTCTGCACGTCAAAACGTGTGCGCAAGCTGGTATTGATGAGGCGACGTTATTTGCAGCCAGTGAAGAATTCGAAAACCTCGCTTACACGCGCTACGTCATGGATGCAGGGTTGCAGGGTGATTTCCTAGATTTGATGGCCGCTCTTGCCCCGTGCTGTTTTGGGTACGGCGAGATCGGCGCGCGGTTGGCGGAATCAGCCGCCCCCGACACGCCATTTCGCGAATGGATCGCGACTTATGCTGGCGATGATTATCAAGACGTCATGGTGTCAGTGGGGCAGATGATGGATCGTGCGGTGATACGCCGTCTTGGAGATGATCCGGCTGGATCGGCGAGGTGGCCGCATTTGCAAGAGCGTTTCACCACGGCCACCCGACTTGAGGTTGCGTTTTGGGACATGGGCATGCGCGGGGCGTGATACAGGCCCCCGCAATCGATGTGCGCGGCACACAGTACATAGACAGCGTTCGCTTGTTTGGACGCATCGATATGCACCTGCCAGCGGGGCAATGGACCTGCGTTCTGGGGCGTTCTGGTGTGGGGAAATCCACGCTTTTGCGGTTGATTGCTGGGTTGACCTTAGCGGGTGAATTTGAGGGTGATATCACCGCATCTGATGGGGCGGGCTTGGCACATCGTATCAGTGTCATGGCGCAGTCTGATTTGTTGCTGCCATGGCTTAGCGTGCTTGAAAACACAGTCCTTGGCGCGCGCTTGCGTGGTCAGACCCCAGATTTTGACAGGGCTGAAAACATGCTGAAACGCGTCGGGCTTGCAGACGACATGTGGAAAAAACCGGGTGCTTTGTCAGGCGGCATGCGGCAACGCACGGCCCTTGCGCGCACTTTGATGGAAGACCGCCCCGTCGCCCTTTTGGATGAGCCGTTTTCCGCACTGGATGCAAGCACCCGGGCCGATATGCAGGAACTGGCCGCCGAGGTTCTTTTGGGTAAAACCGTCCTCTTGGTGACGCATGACCCTGCAGAAGCCGTCCGGCTTGGCCACCAGATCATCGTTCTGACACCGGATGCGGCCCAACCATGGCCAACCCCTGATATGCCCCCGACCCGCGATCAATATGCCCCTGCAACAGTAGCGTGTCAGGCCGCATTGCTTGCCCACCTCAGAGAGATCCGATGACACGTATTCGCTATGCCTTAGGGGCCTGCGCATTTGCATTGCTGCTTTGGCAGGGAATTGTATGGGTCACAGGCGTGCCATCATTCATTCTGCCATCGCCTTTGCGGGTTGCGCAGGCTGCGCTGGACAATCGTGTGCTCATTGCTGAAAACGCGTTGGTGACCGCAACTGAGGTGATCCTCGGCCTAATCATCGGCACTGTCTTAGGCGCGGTTACCGCGATCCAGTTGGCCAACTCAGACCGGTTGCACCGTTTGGTCATGCCGCTGCTGATCTTTACCCAAGCAGTCCCGGTCTTTGCCTTGGCCCCGATCCTGACGCTTTGGTTTGGCTATGGCATTGCGTCCAAGGTTGTCATGGCTGTTCTGATTATCTATTTTCCGGTCACGTCTGCATTTTATGACGGGTTGACGCGGGTGCCTGCGGATATCTTGGATATGGCCAAAACCATGGGCGGCACCAAGCGCCAGATCATGCGCCGCATCAAAATCCCCCATGCTTTGCCGTCTTTAGGGACTGGACTAAAACTGGCCGCGGTCTATGCCCCCATCGGCGCGGTAATCGGCGAATGGGTCGGGGCGTCCAAAGGGTTGGGCTACCTAATGCTGCTGGCCAATGGCCGAGCCAAAACAGACCTAATGTTCGCAAGCCTCTTCACGCTTGCGATCATGACATTGCTTTTGCATCTGGCGGTTATCAAAGCATCAGACTACCTGCGCAAATCTTGAGCCTTTGGTGCAGCAGAGTCATCCACACACGCCGTTCGCTGCAAAGCAGAAAACGGCCGGAACGGGCTCGGAGCAGACCTTCGCCGCATCCCGCACGAAGGTCTGTTTTCCATGTGGGTTACTGTCGTGATGGAAAGGTCAAGGGTATCTGACGCTTCACATCGGGCGAAAATGTCAGCGCCGTCCTTTCTTCTTCATCGCAGATTTCACGCGTTTGCCGAACGCCCTGTCCCGCGTGTGCCGCTCCGCCACGGTTTCGGAGTTGAACCTGTCTTCCCGCAACAGCTTCTGCCAGCGCCGCAGCCTGTCGGGTTCAAGGTCACCTGCCTCAATCGCTGCCTGCACTGCGCAGCCTGGCTCGCTCTCATGCGCACAATCGGAGAATTTGCACGCCTCTGCCAGATCGCTCAGATCGGCAAACACCCGATCAATCCCCTCGGCACTACCGTAAAGCTGCAATTCCCGCATCCCTGGCGTGTCGATCAGCCAGCCCCCGGCCAGCGTGCGGTGCAGGCTCCGCGCCGTCGTGGTATGCCGCCCCTTCGCATCATCCTCGCGGATGCCCTGCGTGGCGGCATCATGTCCTGTCAGCCCGTTCAGAATGGTCGATTTCCCCACCCCGGAAGAGCCGACAAGCGCCGCCGTCTCGCCCTCTCTCAGCCAGGGATGCAGAAGCTTCAGCTCATCGGGATCCCGCGCATTGATCGTAATGGCGGTTGCCAGCGGCGAGAGGCGCTCGGCCACTTTACGGTATTCCGCCGTATCCTCGGCCAGATCGGCCTTGGTCAGCACGATCACAGGCAGCACGCCGCCGCTCGCTGCCAGAGCCAGATAACGCTCCAGCCGCGCAGGGTTGAAATCGGCATTGCAGGAGGTGACGATCAACAGTGTATCGACATTCGCCGCCAGAAGCTGCGCCTTCGCCTCGTGGCCTGCAGCCCTTCGCTGCAGAAACGTGCGGCGTTCCAGCACCGCAGCCACGGAACGGCCATCCATCAGCACCCAATCACCCACGGCAACATCGCCTGTGGAAAGCGTCGCTGGCAGCGTTAGCACCACGCTTTCCGGGGCCAAAGCCACCACCCTGTCCCGGTGTACATCGCTCACCCGCGCGGGCCGCAAATGTTCAAGTGTTTCCGCATCGCATTGATCACGGAAATGCGCCGACCATCCGAGGCCGGCAAGATCTTCAGAATTCATTGGATCTGCCCTTGTAAGACATGAGTAAACAACAGCCAAAAGCCGCTGCAACGGTCTGTCATCGGGCGCGAATGCCTATATCAGCAGGCCGCCCGGAGGGTGATTGCAATCTCTGCCATAAACGCCTCCAGTGCAAAAAAGGGCCGGGTTTGTTCCCGGTCACCCCCATTATAAGCAATGCGCACGGCATGGCAAACCCGCTGCCCGCCTTATGGTGTCGCATGTGCTCCATGGCCCACAGATACCAGCGCATGCGGTGCTATGACACGCCGGAAGAGGCTGCGTTTAGAGGCCAGACCATCTATCCTTAACGCGTCAGTTCTTTCAGGAGGTTGTCCGGAATGACGCACCAGGTCTTGCCCGCCGCGCTGCCCGCAAAAAGTGCCCTTGCCCGCCGTATAGCCCCAACTGATTTTCTGGATTGCTTTGTTGTACCCTCCGATATGCGGCCGCGCGAGGCGGCGGAAATCATCACGGATTTCCCCGGCTGGGCCCGCTTTCTTCTCGTGATCCGCCGGATCGTCACCACACCCTTCGGGCTCTCCAACGATGGGCCGGACGCGCCGGACAAGCTGGGCGCGTTCCCTGTGGAAAGCGAGACAGAAAGCGAAGTGATTGCGGGCTTCAATGACAAGCATCTCGACTTTCGAGTGTCGGTTCTTTCCGAACGGGGCCGGATTTTTCTGGCGACATGGGTGCATCCGCACAATATCGGTGGAAAGCTCTATCTCCGGGCAATCCTGCCGTTCCATATCATGATCGCCCGCAATGCGCTGGCCCGGGTTGCCGCCACACCACTCCGGGGCTAGATCTTTTCCGGTTTCGATTGGATCGCCAAAAGCCTGCCACGCTCTCGGGCTTTTGGCGAAAAGGGCTTTCCGAATGTTCTGGAAGCGCTATCGCGGAGCCGCACTGCCCTTGCCTTTTGCCCGTCGCGCCAGCAGATATATGCCCGAAGCCAACTTCCAAGGAGAAGCCACATGACCCTTTCCGTATACCTTTCCGGCGAGATCCACACCGATTGGCGCGAGGAGATCATGGCAGGCACCAAGACCGCAGGGCTGGACGTCGTCTTCTCCGCGCCTGTCACGGATCACGGGGCCTCGGATGATTGCGGTGTCGCGATCCTTGGTGCAGAGCCAAACAAGTTCTGGCACGATCACAAGGGTGCCAAGCTGAATGCGATGCGCACCCGCAAGGGCATCGAGGACGCCGATATCGTGGTTGTGCGCTTTGGCGAGAAGTACAAGCAGTGGAACGCGGCGTTTGATGCGGGAATGGCCGCAGCACTCGGCAAATCCCTAATCGTTCTCCACGGGCCGGAACATCAGCACCCGCTGAAGGAGGTGGACGCCGCAGCGTTGGCCGTGGCGGAGAGGCCTGAGCAGGTCGTCCAGATGCTCACCTATATCGAAAACGGCTCCTTGCCCGGCTGAACCGTCAGTCGGGCCCGGCCTGCCCCACCCAGTCCGCGATGATCCGCGCAGCCTCCGGGGCGGCCAGCGCTGTCACGTCAAGCTGCAGGCATCTCTCCAATGTGGCACCGGAAAGTGCTGCGCCACCCGCATGGTTCCGCGTGGCCAGCTCCGGGTCCTGCGGCTTTCGCTTTGCCCGCCGCTCCGGGCTTTCGATCCGCCGCCTGTTTTCCTCCAAATCGCAGAGAAGATGCACCATAAAAAGTGGCCCGCGATCCGCTGCCAACGCCGCAATACGTTTCCAAAGCTCCGCACTGCGGCTGCTCCTTTCTGTCAGAATATCCGTCAGGATAACCGGTACCTCGCGCGGCAACGCGCGGATCAGCGGATCCGCGATCCCCTGAACATCCCGCACTGCCTTGTAGAACGCTTCAGAGCGGAACTCCGTCAGCGCAAAGGCCACGTTGTAGATGCTGTGATTGTCCAGAAGGCGCGCATCCAACCGCTCCGCAAGCGCCTGCCCGATGGTCAGCTTGCCCACACCGGGATATCCGTTCAGAACAATCAGCATTCGGCCCCCTCGCGCCCGCTTTCAAAGCGTATCGCAGCTAAAATCCGCTGCATTTCGTCACGTTCCCGCGAACTCCTCTTTCGGGGAATCGGGCACCCCGTTACGGTCACGCCTATGCGATCACAGAGCGGGGAAAATTGCGATGGAATTTGACTATGTGATCGCAGGCGGCGGCTCGGCCGGCGCAACGCTCGCAGCACGCCTCTCGGAGGAACCGGGCGTTACCGTCTGCCTGATCGAGGCGGGCGGAGAGGGTGATGGCCTGTTGGTGCGCGCACCCTTCCTTGTGGCCGCGATGATCTCCGGGAAACCGAAGATCAACAACTGGGCGTTCGAGACAACACCCCAACCCTTCCTCAACTACCGTCGCGGGTATCAGCCGCGCGGCAAGGCGCTCGGCGGCTCGTCGGCGATCAACGCCATGCTCTATCTGCGCGGTCAACCCGCGGATTACGATGGCTGGGCAGCAGAGGGTGCGACGGGCTGGGGCTGGCAGGATGTTCTGCCCTATTTCCGCAAGGCGGAGAACAACATCCGAGGCGCGGATGATCTCCACGGCGCGGATGGACCGCTGCATGTTGCCGATCAGCGCAGCCCACGGCCGATTACAGAGGCGTTTCTGGAGGCGGCAGAGGCCGAGGGCCTCACCGGACGGGAGGATTTCAACGGGGCGGAACAGGAAGGCGCGGGCCTCTATCAGGTCACCCAGTTTCACGATGAGAAAAGGCAGGGGGAGCGCTGCTCGGCGGCTGCTGCCTATCTTCACCCTCTGGAAGATACGCGCCGCAACCTCACGCAGATCCTGCGGGCACATATCACGCGGATCGAGATCGAGGAGGGCAGGGCGACGGGCCTCACATATACCAAGATGGGGGCCACCTTCACGGTGAAGGCGCGGCGCGAAGTGATTGTTGCCGCAGGCGCTTTCGGCTCGCCACAGCTTCTGATGCTTTCCGGCATCGGCCCGGGGGCCGCCCTTCAGGAAAAGGGCATAGCCGTGCGCCACGATCTTCCGGGTGTCGGCCAGAACCTTCAGGATCATCTCGATTACATCACCAGCTACCGCTCCCCCCGGCGCGATGTTGTGGGTCTCACACCCGGCGGGATCTTTCAGATCATTCGGCAGGGCCGCCAGTGGCGCGAAGATGGCAGCGGGCTGATCTCCTCCCCATTGGCCGAGGGCGGCGCGTTCTTCAGATCGAGCCCGGAGGTGGCCCGGCCCGACCTCCAGCTCCATTTCGTGATCGGCATGGTCGATGATCATATGCGCAAGCTTCACTATGGCTACGGGTTCAGTTGCCATGTCTGCGCGCTCCGCCCCGAAAGCCGGGGCAGCGTGGGCCTGCGCGATGCGGATCCGATGTCGCCCCCGAAGATCAACCCCAACTCCCTCTCCGCCCCGGCGGATGAGACTGTTCTGCTGCGCGGGGCGAAAGCGATGCGCCGCATTCTTGGCCAGTCGGCACTGGCGCCCTGGCGCGGAAAGGAGCTTCATCCGCTGGAGGCAGAGGATGATGCGGCCATGATGGAAGATATCCGCGACCGGGCAGACAGCATCTACCACCCGGTCGGGACTTGCAGGATGGGCAGCGACGATTTGGCTGTGGTGGACCCTGATTTGAAGGTGCGGGGTGTGGAGGGGCTGCGCGTTGTGGATGCCTCCGTCATGCCGCGAATCACCTCCGGCAACACCAATGCACCAACCATCATGATCGCCGAAAAGGCGGCAGATCTCATTCTCGGCCGCGAAAGCGTTTCGCCCTGAACATGCATCACCTATCACTGCCTGAAATCAAGGATTTCAACGAGGCAGGTGATACCTGATGTCTCGAGTTAAGGGTGAAACGCTATAGCAGCACTCCGCTGAATAGAGTGCTAAGGCGCTGAAATCACAGGCATTAACAATAAATTTTCTTGCCTGTGGAACACTTCCTTTGCCATGCTTTCCAAATGAGCAGCGATAAAAGGAGTGTGTATGAGCCGGTCTGAAACCGAACTGATGCTGAAGGGCCATGGCCTGATCACGGCCGAGATCCTCTACCGCATGCCCGATTGCCAATCCATGTTGCAGGTCTTCACCTGGCAGGATTACGACCTTGCCCCCGAATTTCCGAAGCTCCACGGATTTCTGGAGTTCTGGGAAGCGGAGCTGGATGGCCCCCTCCATTCCGTGCGCTATTCGCACCAGCACCTTGTTCGCGCCGGAGAGTGGCGCAAGGTGGATGGGGAAATTCTTCTGAACTGAGGGTCTATCAGCTCCGGGGGGCGCGTGCGCCCTGCCAAGAGGCAGGACAATCGGCGGCAAGGGCCGCCGGAAACGGCATAGCCGTTTCGCACGCGCGGCGCACCGCCCCGAACGGAGTGCCCGGGGCAGGCGTTGCATCAGCGTCGCGCGATCAGTCCCGCGCCGGAACGTTCAGCCCTGTCTGGCTGGCGGGGCGGGCAATTGCGGCATCCAGCCAACGCTGGACGTTCGGCATTTCAGTCAGCCCCACCAAATCACCGGCCTCGTAGAAAACCTTCACACCGCGCACCCAAGGGAAGATCGCGATATCGGCGATCGTATAGTCACCGCCCATGATCCACTCCCGCCCGTCAAGGCGCTTTTCCAGCACGGTCAGCAGCCGGTTGCTTTCCGCGACATAACGCGCCTTCGGCCGGGGATCCTCGATATCCTTGCCCGCAAACTTATGAAAGAACCCGAGCTGTCCGAACATCGGCCCCACGCCGCCCATCTGAAACATCAGCCACTGATACGTCTCGTACTTGCCAGCCGCATCCGCCGGGATCAGCTTGCCCGTTTTCTCCGCCAGATACTGAAGGATGGCACCGGATTCCCACAAGCCCATAGGCTTTCCACTCGGCCCATCCGGATCAATGATCGCCGGGATCTTGTTGTTGGGATTGAGCGAGAGGAACGCATCACTCTTCACATCCGCATCCGCAAGCGTCACCTTATGTGCCTCGTAGGGCAGGCCAAGCTCTTCCAGTGCGATAGAGGCCTTCACCCCATTGGGCGTGGGGAAGGAATAAAGCTGAATGCGGTCCGGGTGCTGGGCAGGCCAGCGGGCAGTGATGGGAAACGCGGAGAGATCGGCCATTTGGGCAAGTCCTTTCAAGTGTCTGAGCCTTTCCACATGTGGCCGATATACGCGGATTGGAAGCGCCGTTTGGGAAACAGCTTGTTTTCCCTTCGGGTTGCGCTCAGATAGCCTCGGATTGCAATACCGGAATAATAAACCGGGGGCGATCTCAAGTAACGCCGGGGGTCTCCCGCAACACGGAGGGCAATATGCTTCAGGAATTCAAGGATTTCATCGCCAAGGGCAATGTCATGGACATGGCTGTTGGTATTATCATCGGTGCCGCATTTACGGCGATCGTCACATCGCTTGTCGGGGACCTGATAGAGCCGATCATCGGCCTTGTCCTCGGAGGAATAGATTTTTCCAACTTCTTTATCACACTTGATGGTGGTGAATATACAACGCTGACAGCGGTGGAAGAAGCGGGTGCCGCTGCGTTGAAATACGGTAATTTCATCACGGCGCTCATCAACTTTCTGATCATCGCCTTCGTGGTGTTCTTGCTCGTCAAGATGGTCAATCGGGTAAAGGACGCAGCCGATGGAGACCAGCCGGAAGAAGAGCCGGCCCCCGCAGGTCCAACTCAGGAAGAGCTGCTGATCGAGATCCGCGACCTTCTGGCAAAACAGGCCTGATGACAGGAGGGCAGACGGCAATTGCCGTCTGCCCTTTAAGGGGTCTGCGTCATGTAAGGCCGGGATCGCTGCCGCTTTTCCTGTGCCGTGCGGTGAACCCTTTCCATCACATTTCCACCAAGCTTCAGGTGAAATCCAAAATCAGCCAAATCGGTCAACCTTTGCAAAGGCCCGATGGCCAATCGGGATGGCATCGGTGCTCCGCTCAGCGCAGATCCGCCTTAGGCCAAAACTCCGCCAATACGCCCCGCGCCCTTTTCCGGCTTGGCAGAACCCCCCCGGCTTGGCCGCCAAAACAGCGCTTCCGAGACGGGAGAAACCGGCAAACAATAGGGCGGAAGGGCAATGCCAACTGCGCCTACTGTGCTTTGACCTCTCCACCCAAACACCATACATCACCCGATGGTTTGAGATCCTGGAATTCAGGCCACTTCATGCGATCCAGTATCAGGTAGAGACGCAACAGGTGCGAATTTATACCTTCAGCGCCAGCCGGGGCGAGAGAACATCGATGCCAAGCGCCCGCCCCACAGCGGCATAAGTCAGCTTGCCCGAATGTGTGTTCAGCCCTGCGAGCAGATGCTCGTCATCCTCGCACGCCTGCCGCCACCCCTTGTTGGCAAGGGCCAGCATGAAGGGCATCGTCGCATTGCCAAGCGCAATCGTCGATGTCCGCGCTACCGCACCCGGCATATTGGCCACGCAATAATGCAGAATGCCATCTACCTCGTAAATCGGGTCATCATGCGTTGTGGCTTTCGAGGTTTCAAAGCATCCCCCCTGATCAATCGCCACATCAACAAGCACAGCACCCGGCTGCATCGTGGAAAGCTGCGCACGGCTCACCAGTTTTGGCGCGGCGGCTCCGGGGATCAACACGGCGCCGATCACCATATCCGCCTCCGCAATCATCTCGGCCACAGCGCCGCGCGCTGAATAGCGGGTGCGGAACTCTCGGGCAAACATGTCATCCAGTTGCCGCATCCGATGGAGCGAGAGATCCAGCACCGTCACATCAGCGCCCATGCCCGCCGCAACGCGCGCGGCCTGCGTGCCCACCACGCCGCCGCCCAGCACCACAACCTTCGCAGGCCCAACACCCGGAACGCCGCCCATCAGAACACCGCGCCCGCCATTGGCCTTCTGCAAAGACCATGCACCCACCTGCGGGGCCAGCCGCCCGGCCACTTCCGACATCGGGGCGAGGAGCGGCAGGCCGCCCGCGCGATCCGTTACCGTCTCATAGGCAATCGCGGTCACGCCGCTCTCCAGCAGGTCTTTCGTCTGCTCGGGGTCCGGTGCCAGATGCAGATAGGTGAACAGGATTTGCCCCTCGCGCAGCATCTTGCGCTCTTGCGGTTGCGGTTCCTTCACCTTCACGATCATCTCGGCCCAGTCGAATACCTCCGCCGCATCTCCCGCAATCTTCGCGCCGATCGCCTGGTAAGCCGCATCCTCAAAACCCGCGCCAGCGCCCGCACCCGCCTGCACCAGCACCTCATGCCCCGCAGCAATCGCCTCCTCCGCCGCACGCGGCGTCAGCCCCACCCGGTATTCCCGTGTCTTGATTTCCGTCGGGCACCCGATCCGCATTGTATATCTCCCTGATTGATTTGCCTATTTTTTGCACAGTTCGCCCAAAATATCCGTGCAAAAATATGTTGTGCAGTGCAGAAGTGATGCAATATTCCACCCCCCAATGCTCTCTCGAAGAAAGAACCTTCCACAACATGACCTTTGACGCGCTCGACCTTTCGATTCTCTCCACCCTCCAGAAAGAGGGCCGCATATCGAATGCCGATCTGGCAGAACGCGTGAATCTCTCACCCTCCGCCTGCCACCGCCGGATGCAACGGCTGGAAAGTGTCGGCGTGATCCGCGGTTACGTGGCACTGCTGGATCCAGCAAAAGTGGATCGCCGCGCCACAGCTTTCGTGGAGATCACGCTCACCGGCCAGGCCGACGAGATCCTCGATGCATTCGAGAAGGCCGTGGCGCGTGTGCCGGACGTGCTGGAATGCCACCTCATGGCGGGCAGCGCAGACTACCTTCTGAAGGTCGTGGCCCGCGATACGGAGGATTTCGCCCGCATCCACCGCCAGTACCTCGCAAGGCTGCCCGGCGTCGCACAGATGCAATCGAGCTTTGCCCTCCGCACCGTCTTCAAAACCACGGCGCTCCCTCTTGGCTGAAAAGCCGAACAGACCGAACGGCTTCATCTTTCCAAAAATATCCTCGCCGAAGGCATTCCGAAGTCTACAAAAGCGCCTGCGCCAGATAAAGCGTCCCCATCCCACCAAAGATCGCCCCCAGAAGGGAACGCGTGATCGCCCCGATCGCCAATGCGGCCACTGCTGCAAGCAAACGTGGCGCATCCGGCACCCCGCCGGTGGCCGCAGGCCAGACGATCAGGGGTGCCACAAGCCCGGGCATCACAGCCACCGGCACATAGCGCAAAAGGCGCAACACAAAAGGCGGCAGGCGCCTGTCTCCGATCAGGCCTATAAAGGAAAAGCGGATCAGATATGTGCCGATCCCCAGCAGCACGATCACCGTCCAGATCAGTGCATCTGTTGTCATGCCCGCCGCTCCATCCAGATCTCCACAAGTGCGCCGGTGAACATCGCGAGGCTGGCCGCGATGATCAGGCCGAGCGAGTAGGGGATCACGCTGAACGCAAGAGCGCCTGCAACGCTTACCAATGCGGCCGCGAGATGGGGCAGGGAGCGGAGATAAGGCGCAACGAGCGCCAGAAAGGTGATCGGCACGGCGTAATCCAGCGCATATTCCGGAGGAATGGCAGCGCCTGCCACCGCACCCACATATGTGAAGAGGTACCAGAGCGGGCAGACGGCCATGACCGCCCCAAAGAAATATGCCATTTTCTCGGGAACTGTCAGCGTAGGCTCACGGTCATACCGCTGGCTGGCAACCCCGTAACTCTGATCCACAAGCAGGTAGGCAGCCAACGCCCGCTGCCAGAGCGGTGCTGCACCCATATGGGGCACGAGCGCTGCCGAGTACATCGCCATGCGCATATTCACTGCAAGACTGGTGGCCAGGATCACGAGCACAGGCGCCTGCTCTTCGATCAAGGCCACAGCCGCAAATTGCGAGGCCCCGGCGATCACCAGAAAACTCATGCTCATGGTTTGCAGAATGTCAAACCCGGCCTCGGTAGCAACAACGCCAAACAGCATCGCAAAGGGGACTACAACCAGAATGAAGGGTGTTCCGGCAACAAAGCCTGCAAGGAATGTGCGCGTGATCGGGGAAGCCTGCATAAGAGTGGCCTTATCAAGGGCGCAGGCGGAGAACAATTCAGAAATCGAGATGGCAGATATGGTCTGGCGTGATGTTCCCTTTCAACCCTCCCCGCTGGTGGTGCCCGGAACGCCGGCCATTGAGGCCGCCGCCCCGGGCCTTGGTGCCTTGCAGTCGCGGTACGGGATTGGCCCGGGATTGATGCCTTGCAGGGTCGTGATGCTCGCACCGCTCGGCATTGAGCCCATCGGTGCGGGCTTTGGCGCGTTTCCTCAGTGTTGTGCGCCGGGTTGCCTATTGAGGAGAAACCGATGTCCCGGGTGCCAAGGCCTGCGGGGGTGGCCTCAATGGCCAGCGTCGCAGGCACCACCTGCCCGGAGGCCCGCACAAACCCCGGATTACTTGCCTTTCCGGGCCCGGAATGCTTGTCTCCCCCAACGACAAAAGAAACGCGAAGCAGTCCATGATCATCCGTCCCGATCCGAACGCCCCCGGTCTGACCCGCCCCGTCACCGCCACCGATCAGGCGGGCGGCACCGTCGATATTCGCGTGGTTGAGGAGCGCCCGCTCACCATCTTCCTCAACGCGCAGGAGATCGTGACGGCGATGACCATCGGCGATCATCCCGAATACCTTGCCATCGGCTACCTTGCCAATCAGGGGATGCTGCTACCGGGCGATGATATCACAGGCACTGACTATGACGAGGATCTGGAAACCATCGTCATCCGCACCGCCCGCGCCACCGACTATGAAGAAAAGCTGAAAAGGAAAATCCGCACCTCGGGCTGCGCCGTCGGCACCGTTTTCGGCGACGTGATGGAGGGGCTCGAAGGTCTCACGCTGCCGGCCACGCCCCTCGAAACCTCCGATCTCTACGCCCTTGCGCACGAGATCAACACCAGCCCCAGCCTCTATCTCACGGCCGGTGCCATCCATGGCACGGTACTCTGCGAGGGGCCGACACCGCTCGTCTATATGGAGGATGTGGGTCGCCACAACGCCGTGGATAAAATCGCGGGCTGGATGCGGAGCGAGGGCATCGACCCTGCCAACAAACTGCTCTACACAACCGGGCGCCTGACCTCTGAAATGGTGATCAAGACGGCGCTCATGGGCATACCGGCCCTGGCCTCCCGCTCCGGCTTCACCGCCTGGGGTGTGGAGATCGCCCGACAGGTCGGCCTCACACTCATCGGCCGGATGCGCGGCCAGCGCTTCCTCTGCCTCTCGGGCGAGGAACGGCTGATCCGCAATGCCGATCTTTCAACAATCCCCGCAGACACCCCCAAAAGCCGCCGCAAGGGAAGTGCAGATGCCTGATACATTCGAGATCACCTACTCTCCCGAAACTGAAAATACGCCGGAATACGCGGCAGAGCTTCATGCGGGCGGCGGCACCACATCCCGCGCAAATCTCGCCTTCCTTGTGGGCCTTCTCGGCGTCTCCGGTCTCGGCTTCGCCTATATCTTCTCGGATCCCGGCAATCCGATGGAGACAGCGTTGGAGCCTTTCCTCCTCGGCCTGCTCTCGGGCATCCTTGCCATCTTCCTCGGTCAGTTCCTCAGCCAGACCGTTCACAAGAACGCGGCCAAAAAGGCGCTCGAAAAGCGCAACGCCATCCTCGGCCCCACAAAAGTCTCCTTCGCAGCTGACGGGATCACCAAGGAAAACAGCATTGGTCGCAGCGCCATCAGCTGGGCCAAGGTCACCGGCACACTCGATATCTCCACCGGCACCTCGCTGATCCTTGCCCATACCGAAGTGCTGCCAATCCCCGATGAGGCCCTTCCAGAAGGTCTCAATCGCGAAGAAGCGCTGACCCGCATCGCCAAGTGGCGCGGAAAGGATGCCTGAGCCCTTCGCCATCCGCTACATCTGGAGCGGACAGGAAGGCCTTTCCCTCAGCCAAAAGCTGCCTGCACACCCTGCATGCATTTTGCAGTGCCTGGTCCTCGCCACACTCTCCGTCCTCCCCGTGATCTGGCTGTGCCACACACTGGCAGAATGCATTTACGGAACTTTGCTCGGTGCCATGCCCGGCATATTTGCAGGCGGACTGTTCACCGACACGGCGGCGCTTCTTCTCTGTGGCGAAATCTCCCGCCGCGTACTTCCTGCCCATATCCTCCGGAAGACGGAGGCCCATGCCAAGGCACCCGGCACAATCGAAGCGCCGCCCGGCCCGGAAGGCATCACGCTCAAAACCGGCATATACCCGCAAGAGGTGCCCTGGCGCTGTATCGCAGACACACGCGAATGGGATCGCGGTTTTGCCATTGTCTCCGGTCAGGCTGATCTCATTCTGATCCCCGATCGTGGTCTTCCCGAAAGGCCTCACCCTCATCAAGGCGTGGCAAGCGGCCTGATATGCTGGCCCGCAAAGTGGAAGCCCTGTAAATGACCGACGCAATCACCTTCCTCCACACGCCCACAGAGGCCGAGGCCCGCAAAGTCACCCTCGCACTCAAGGCGCCCCAAGCCACTCGTGTCAACGCCGTCACCGTGATTGCCACGGCAGGCACAATCTGGATCGGCCTCAAGCTCACGGAGCTTGCCCTAGGCCCCGTGCGGGGGCCCGACCTGAACATCCTGATTTGCGGCATCGTCACCGGCGTTGCCGCCCAGATCATCGGCCAGAGCATCTGCAACATCATGCGCCGCCCCGCCGCCCGCAAAGCCGCTACGCATGCGGCACATTTAGAAGGCGAAACACGCTTCCACATCAGCGCCGAAGGCCTCACCCGCGAAAACGGCCTCGGCCAAAGCCATGCTCCGTGGTCCGCCATCACAAAGATCACCGACATCAAGGAAGGCCTAGTCCTCTTCGTTGGCACCGCGCCCGTCTTCCTGCCGGAGGCCGCTCTGCTCGAACGCCTAGGCCGCGATGAAGCACGCGCCCAGCTGCTCGCATGGAAGGCGCGGAGTAGTGCATGAGCTCTTCACGGCAAAACTCAAAGCCCAACCGTTCGGCCACTACGAACAGCTCGTTCGCAGCCTGCGCGCCTTCCCGCACCTCTGGCTGGGTGCCCTGATGCTTGCGATACCAAGCGCCTTGAGCCTGCCGGTCCTGTTGTTGTTCCAAAGTCCGCTCATCCGCAGCAAGGCTGAGGTGATTGAACCGAGTAACGCGAGAGGTCGCTTCGATTTTTACACTGACAGCCTTATCGTCGGACATGTCACGATGGTGCTCACCGTAGTTCTTGGCCTCGCTATGCTGGTCAGTGCCCTCACCCGCGCAGGCCGCCGCTCCGCCGCCCTTCAGCGCCCCCAAACCCTCCGCTTTTCAGAAAGCGGCACAGAAATCACCAGCCGCACGATCCGCCAGAGCGTACCATGGCAGGGCGTCACCAAACTCCGCGAGATCACCATGAAATCGCGCAGCTTCATCATGGACACCCCGCGCAAAGCCGCCCTCTTGCCTGTTCTGAATGAAACCACACCGCTCGCTTTCGGCCTCGGCAGCTTGCCATCCCGCGTTACGCTGCAAGAAGCCCCCTCGCGCATCAGAGCCTGGCGAGGCGCCTGAATGTCAGAGCCTTTCAGCATCACCCATCAGGAAACCGAGGCCTCTGTCCGCGCATTTGCTCCGGCAATGAGGCAGCCCTTTTTGCGTCGCCTCGCAGCCGTGCTTATCGGCTGGGCCGGGTTCGCCGTGGCCCTTGCCTTTCTTTACGTCTGGCTTGGGCCCCTCCTTCCGCTCTACAATGAAACCCTTGTCTCCGTTCTCTTCACCGGCGCCGCGATGGGGCTCCTTGCAAGCACCTCCGGGCATGTGGCCCGCAAATGGTATGCTTGGCGCAACTATGCTTCCGATCAGGCAGCAGTTGCTGCTCAATTGGGCCCATCCAGAATGGATTTCGGCCCTGAAGGGATCAGATGGTCCAATAGTCGGGGCTCCGGTATCATGTATTGGTGCGATGTGCAGGAGGTTAAGGAATTGCGTTCAGGCATAGCCCTCCTTGTCGGTCACCGTCGCTATATTCCTCTTTCGGAAGAGGCCCTGCCCGAAGGCCTTTCCCGCACAGACGCTCTGGCCCACATAGCCGAATGGAGAAAGGCAACCACATGAAACCCATCGGCATCATCCTCGCGGGCGGGCAGGCGACGCGGATGGGGGGCGGGGATAAATGCCTTTTGCCGCTCCACGGCCAGCCGCTCCTTGCCCACATCCTCACCCGCCTCCACCCCCAGGTCTCGTCCGTGGCCCTCAACGCCAATGGCGATCCCGCGCGTTTTGCCGATACCGGCCTCCCGGTCCTGCCGGACAGCATCGCAGGCCATCCCGGCCCCCTTGCGGGTGTCCTCGCCGGGCTGGATCACGCGGCGGAGCAGGGGGCCAACCACATCGTCACCGCCGCAGGAGATACCCCCTTCTTCCCCGAAGACCTGGTGAGCCGCCTGCTACAAGCCGCGCACATGGAAAACACCCCCCTCGCCATGGCCACCACCCCGGCGGAGGATCGCCCCTTTCACCGCCACCCCACCTTCGGCCTCTGGCCTGTGTCGCTGCGCGAAGACCTCCGCCAGGCCCTGACCGACGGCACCCGCAAGATCATCGCCTGGACGGAACCCCACGGCTGCGCCAAGGCAACTTTCCCGGAAACACCGGACCCCTTCTTCAACATCAACACGCCAGAGGATCTCTCAAAGGCGCAGGCCAGAGGCCAGAACTGACGCCTCCCTTCAAAAAAGGGAGGATTACCGTCGCACTTTCTGCGGAGTATAGTTTTTAACCGTTGAGCCAGCACGCCGTATAAAGCGCTTTCGTCGAGAGTTTCAGGGGCAATTTGTTTCAAGGGCAAGTTCGGGTATGATTGCCTGCACTTTTACTATTTCCAAAGGAAAATCTAGACGCAAAGGGGAGTTAACAATGAATTGCAGCGGATCCAGATGAGAAAGTAGATGAAAGCCAAGTATCGCTCGGATTTTGATTTTGATGGACTCGTCATTTTTTCATCTCGTTGTGGAGAATTAGCTGTCGTATGGAAAAGTAGTGCGCAGCCTGCTCACGGCTCTACATACGATCTTGAGATTGATATCGAAAACTTTGACATAAAGATCCGACCGGAGTCCCTAAATACGATCTTCTTGAGAGATGGGCGGCAGGTTTTTTTGGGTGAAATAGAATCAATTGATGAAGATGAAGTAGCCTGCGTAAGGATTGCTCAAGATTTCATCCTACTTGTGAAATTGCCAGGGGCTGCTGTTCCTGTAGGTAGTTTAGTTGACTTGTCTGTTGGCTTTAGAGACGTTGAAATTTTTTGCATTGGATCAGTTTAAAATCTAGCGGCGTAGGGCCAGATTCTCGAGCTTTCGAAGACGGCGATGCGTTTACAGAGAATCTCAAGTCTTCTGAGGCGTTTCAGAATATCGAGAACGCTGCGCGCAGAAGTTTGGTGAAGGTGGCGACGATGGTCTTTAGCTGGAGTTTTTGATGGGAGCTTTAAGTTTACTCAGATGGTCGGTAAGCCTTGAATTGAATTCGTGCGTTTATTTTATTTTGTTTTCTGCAGTGAGTTTTTCTATTTTTTGATTTTCAGCGTATTTCCGCAAATCAGTTAATTGACTTTTTGGGTTTCCTAATTATTTTATTTCCGATTAGATTAATTGTTGTACAAGCTGTTTTTCCTGTACTGAGACTTAGCGATAAAATCTATCGTATCGAGTATGTATGGATAATATGCGGTCTGTACCTTATGGTTTCCATCACTTTTTTGATCAGAGTTTGAGCGCTTTAGACACGTGGATTGTAGTTTTTCGGAAAGGAGTCAATCGTTACACGCTTGAAACTTGGGCGCGTCAAGCCTACCAATACGGTTCAATTTCTAGACGAAAACAAGGTTGGTCGTTTACTTGGTCTGCACGCGGAGCCGTTGGACGAGATGTCAATGGCAATAGAACCCGCACTCTGATGCTGCATGTCGACCACTACGGAAATGTGGGTACAATGTATCCTCTATGAACATGCGAGAAACAGCATTGGAGAGTGTTGGCTTTGAAATACAAGCTCACAAATCTGTGGACAATTTTTTAGATTTTCTAGACAGGGGTTTTCGCGATTACGGAACATCTGAGTTTTCCTCGAATATTCTATGGTATCGCTTCGATGAAGGAGGGAAGGATATATACATTTCTGACTATATGAACAGATTTGAGGATGTCTATTTTGAATTTTCGGATTTTGTACGAATATGCAAAAAAATCTGATATTACGAAGTAAAATTTTTAACTTTCCTTTGAACTATCCATTCTGTATTGAATAAACGTTCGGATTGAACAATTTGAATAATACAATTTCAGGTGCTAGTTTTTAGAGAATTCAAGAGTTGGCATTTGGATATTTCGAATTGATAATGCCGGACGTGTTAATGCCTTTCTGGATCCCAGAAATCCACCCGATCCCTCGCACGCGATACTTGCCTCAAACTCCGCTCCACTGTATTCCGCGCACCGCACGACTTTCAGCCTTTGTGCCAGCACGCTGCGCAAAGTGGTGTTCGCCAGATCAGCGCTTGCCCCGAGTTTATATAATCGTAGGTTCGGTGCGGGGCTCACAGGTAGGTGTCAGTATTGGAAAGACTTCTGACCAGGTTCATCTTGGGCGAGAACTGGGCGCTCTCCTTCGCAAAACGCCCGAGAGTCAAAGTAGCGAAGCCGCTTACCTCCAAACGCGTCCACGGACAAGCGTAGTCAATTCCATAACCTTATCCCTTTACCCCTCTCCCACAATCCCAAGCTTCCGAACACCCTGCACTACCGAACCCATACCAAACCCAGCCCGCCTCAGCGGTTGGCGACCCACAAGTCCATCCTCAGCCTACGCTCCGTCACCCCGCATTCGGCGCAGGTTTCGCACCCCGTGCCGCTACATATCCCGCAGCGCATAATTTCCAGCCGTTGCGCCAGCACACCGCGCAAGACGGCATCCACCAGATAGGCATCCACACCGAGATCCAGCAGCCGTAGCCGGGCCTCTTCGGCAGAATTCACGTGCAGCGTGGAAAGCACGGGCCGCGGCCGACAGGGGCAGCGTGGCAGGTCATCTCTGTCCATAGAAATCCCACTGCCCTCAACATGTTAAGTCCAACGCTCACAAATGCCCTTGCGCCCGCCGCCGCCTCTCCCCAAAGTCGCGGTCATGAGACTCTATGGCATCACTGGCTGGAAGGATCAGGGCAAGACCACACTCGTCACCTCCCTTGTTCAGCACTTCACTGCGCAGGGCTTGAAGGTGTCCACCATCAAGCATGCCCACCACGCCTTCGATATCGATCATCCCGGGCGGGATAGCCACCGCCACCGCGAGGCCGGAGCCTCCGAAGTGATCCTCGCCAGCCGCAAGCGCTTTGCCCTGATGCACGAACTCCGCGATGAAGCGGAGTGGGAGCTGCCCGAACTTCTCACCAAGCTCGCCCCCGTTGATCTCGTGTTGATCGAAGGTTTCAAGGATACACCCCATCCCAAGATAGAGGTCTACCGCGAGGATAAGGGCCGCCCGCCCCTCGCGCTCGAATACGATAGCATCCGTGCCGTGGCCGGGGCAGCTCCCGGGCACACGCTTACCCAGCCCGTCTTCCCGCTGGATCATATTACCGCTATCGCCGATTTCATCCTGGAAGACACCATCTGAAACGCCTCATCTTTAGGCAGACATCTCGGCAACGCGCATAAGCATTGGCGCGCGGCAGCGCTTTGCGTTTCAACAGCACGTCAAAACGCTTTACGGTCCGTGTCACCGTTGCGTCAAAGGCGAAACGCTTCAGGCAGAGATTGGACCACATCAGCAATATGAGCAGTACCCTCCCTCTCCCCTGCAGTGCCAGCGCTTCTCCGGCTGCCGATCACCCGGGCGATTGCCCCGACAAGCGCGGCACGCTTGTGGCGACGGTTCTTGGGTCCAGTCTTGCATTTATAGTGGGCTCGATCATCAATGTGGCCTTGCCGCAGATGCAGGCAGATTTTGATGTCGGGCCAACAGGTGTCCAGTGGATTGTGAATGCCTATCTGCTGCCACTTGGGGCTTTTGTGCTCATCGGCGGGGCGCTGGGCGATCATTATGGGCGCAAGCGCATTTTCCTGCTTGGTTTGGCTGTCTTCGCTATCGCATGTGTCATCTGCGCGGTGGCATGGTCTTTTCCTATCTTTTTGGCCGGGCGCGTATTGGAAGGCATTGGTGCTGCCATGCTTGCACCGACATCACTGGCGATCATCGCAGACGGATTTTCGGGGAAAGAACGCGGTACAGCAATCGGCACTTGGGCGGCTGCCGGCGCTGCGGCGGGTGCGCTTGCGCCATTGGCGGGCGGGGTGATCGTCGATATGGCAGGATGGCGCTGGGCCTTTGTTGCTGTGGTCCCGATCTCAATCTACGCTCTGGTTATCGCCCGCCGGTCCGTGCGGGAAAGCCGTGCCAACACAGAGCAAACGGCCCCGCTGGATTGGTTGGGGGCGGCACTGTCCGGCATGGGGCTGCTTGCGTTGATCTGGGCGCTGATTGCCCTTCCCGAAAGGGGGATGACATCCGGTGTCGCGCTGGCCTTCGGGATCGGGCTTGCCCTCGTTACCGCGTTCCTGAAGATCGAGGCAAAGCTCGGCGAACGCGCGATGACTCCCCTTTTCCTGTTCGCCAACGCTACGTTTTCCGGCCTCTCGCTTCTCACGTTTTTTCTTTATGGGGCGTTGGGCGGGCTGTTGGTCTTGCTTCCATATGTGTTGATCGAGGATCTTGGCTACAGCGCCACGGCGGCAGGGGCTGCGATCCTGCCGTTTCCTCTGATCATGGGGCTTCTGTCGCGCAGTGTTGGCGGTGTGATGACCGAAAAATTCGGAACAAAGACGCTTCTGGTGACCGGATCGACCCTTGTCGGAATTGGATTCCTGCTATTTTCTCAAGCGCCTTCAGAAGAGCTCGCCTATTGGGCCCATATCTTTCCTGCGTTGTTTTTCCTGGCCTTTGGCATGGCGGCTTCCGTAGCGCCGCTGACAACGGCCGTGCTGGAAAGCGCGGGTGATAAATTCACTGGCGTGGCGTCCGGTGTGAACAACGCGATCTCGCGTATTGCGGGGTTGGTCGCAACCGCCCTGCTTGGGCTCGTCCTGATTGGATCGGCAGATGATCTTATCGCCGGATTTGCCGCATCAGCATGGGCAGGTGTCGCTCTTTCAATCATGAGCGCTGCCGCAGCATTGTGGCTTATTGAAACGCCGCCGAAAGGGCGAGCCACGTGACGAAGAACCCGTTCACGCTTCAAGGAAAATCCCTGCTGATCGTCGGTGCGTCATCTGGTATCGGGGCTGCAACCGCTGCACTTGGCTCAGAAATGGGTGCACATGTGATCCTTGCCAGTCGAACAATGGATCGCCTGGAAAAGGTACGGGCAGGGTTGGCGCGGCCGGATAATGCGCGGTCCGTAGCGATGGATTACCTCGATCCGGCATCTGTCATTCAGGCCTTGGCGGATATGGGCACCATTGATCATGTCATGATCTCCGCAGTGGCGGATGAGAACAAGAAGCGCGGCGCTTTTCTGGAGCTGTCCGATGAGACGATGCGCTCCTCCTTCGACAAGTTCTGGGGCCAGATCAATGTGGCCCGCGCAGCGGTTCCTAAGATGTCCGAGCAGGGCTCGATAACGCTACTGTCCTCGATCGCGGCCCTTTCGCCCACGGGGCCTGAATCCGGACTTTCCGTGATGAACGGTGTCCAGGCGGCAATTGTTCAGACCGGGCGCTCGCTGGCCCGGGAGCTGTCACCGCGCCGCGTCAATATCATCGCACCCGGCGTTATTCTCACCAATGTCTGGACAGAAGCAGAGCGCGAAAATCTTGCCAACTGGATGCAGGCGGAGCTTCCGGTGAAGTCGCGCGGCGAACCTGAACATGTGGCCACTGCTGCCATCAGCCTGATGGTCAATTCCTATGTCACGGGTGCTTTGCTAACAGTCGATGGCGGTTTGCACCTTCAATGAGAAGGTGATGGTCAAAAACCAGTCACGAGAACCGGCGGCATCCGCAAGCAGATCTCCGCTTCGCATTCCGAACAAGAGGTCAGTAATGCAGAGCGTCGGGTCAAATCCGCCCAGTAAGCTGTATGATTCAGAAGGAATGCAAAGCACCATGAGCGCATGACAGTTTACCTTAATTCCTCAAGCCACGGCCTCCCGTCCTCTAACACCATGGCCCGGATGCAAAAGCATCTGGCGCGGGAGGCGGAGATCGGCCCTTTCGCGGCCTTCGAAGAGGTGGAGCCGGAATATACCCACGTGCGCCATCTCGCAGCCCGGCTGATCGGTGCTGAGCCTGAGGATATCGGCTTCGGCACCACCACCTTCGCTACGTGGCTCCCCATCGCGGCCAGTCTCTCCATCCGGTCCCGGCGCATCCTCGTCGCACCCCATGAGTGGGGAGACAACCTGCGCATGCTCCACGCAATGGCCGCCAATGCGGGCGCCACTCTTGAAATTCTGCCACCTCTCGATCTCCAGAAGCCCGATCTCACCTCATGGGTGGCACGAATTGACGAAGACGTTGCCGCAATATTCACGCCGATGGTCACCAGTGCCCACGGGCACCGCTACCCGGTGGAGGCTATAGGCGCGCTCCCCCGCCCCGATACCTGCGCCTTCATCGTAGATGCGGCCCAAGCCCTCGGTCAGACGCCCATCGACGTGAAAGCTATCAACTGCACCGGCCTCACCGCCACCTGTCGCAAATGGCTGCGCGGCCCCCGCGGCACAGCTATTTTCTGGCTGGCAAGGGGTGGGTCGGCCACACCCGCGCTGGAGCCTTTCGATGCGAATGTAGCTCTTCGCCTCGGGCTTGGCACCACGCTAAGGGATACGCTGGAGGCGGGCGTTTCCGATATCGCCCTCAGGATCACAGCCCTCCGGGATCTGGCTTATCGCGGCCTCATGGAACTCGATCACCCCGCCCTGTCCATCCACCGGCCTCAAACCGGGGCGCTTTCGATCAGCTTGCCCACGACCATGGTGGAAGATCTGCGCAGTCATCTGGCCGCAAACGGCATCACTGCCAAGTTCCCCGGCCTTTCCCATGACGAACCCAATGCGCCGGAGATCGGGCAGGGCCGCGCCGTCCTTCGCATCACGCCGAATGTCTACAACACAGAAGCGGAAATTGCGGCCCTTCTGGCGGCTGTGAAGGCCGCGCCAATAGGGGGGAAGGTATGAAAGGGCTTAAGCGCGCCAGGTAGCATTCAGAAATGCTCTTTTGTCAGTCGAGACTGTCCAGCACTGAAAGCCTGCCATCCCCATACCGCGCAATCGGGTTGCGTGCAGCATCGCGCGCAAATGCATCCATTCCCGCATAATCTGGCAGATCGTCGGACACAAACCCTGAAATCCCCCCGTATTGCGCCACCGTTCGCGAGATCCGGGCAGGATCTTCCCGGTCGTAGGGAATACCAAAGATAACGTGCCCATCATGCGCGAATATCAGCGAATAGAGCCTCCCCGAAGGATCGTGAAAATGAGGCGTCAGTCCTGATGCTTCTTCCCTAAAGAGATACGCAAGCGCGTCCTGCAAGCTGCGAAAACCGCCTCTGGCACGTCTGGGAACGCAGGGCAGGCCAGATCCTCCCAAGCCGCTTTCAGCCCATGATCCTCATGAATCGCGCCACGGCCGCCGCATTTTTGTCCGCGATGAAGTAGACGGTGAAGACTTCATAATTGGGGGCCGTCGTCTTCGCTCATCGCATCAGGCTGACGCCATGGCAGCGTTGCACGCACTCATCAGCCCCAAGTCTATTGTCTAGGGTTCCACGGTATGCGTGGGAGAGCCGGTGGTGATCACGCCGCCATGGCTTGTCTTGCAGCCGAGATAGGCCACGGGCTTGCCGTCGCTCATGCTGCCCTTGGAGCCTTCGACGATTGTCGCACCGCATCCGCAGGCATCGCCCTGCCGGGCGATCGCCATGCCGTCGGCCGTACTCTTGCCGCCCTCCACAATCGTGTTGTTTCCGCATTTCGGGCAGTCGTGCTTGTCGCCTACGCGCGCTACCGGCACCATCAGCTTTCCCCTTTCTGCTTCAAGCACTCCTCACAAAGCGGCAGTCCGGCATTGGCCGCCCCCGCCAGCGTCGGCACCTGCGCACCACCGCCGCCGCCCATCGAAACATTGCCCTTCAGGTTGATCTGCGCGGCTTCCAGCGTAATGCCCGAACCATCAATCGTAATCTTCCCGCCCGGCCCTTTGATCTGGAACTTCTCAAAGGCCATCAGCACATGCTGTTTCGTGTTGCTGGTGATGGATTGGTTCACGTTCAGCACGAAAGAACCCTTCACCGTCTCTTCGAAATTCCGGCCCACCGCCACCATGTGATCGGCAAAGATATCCTGCTTCAGGATATTGCCCACATAGTGGATATGGTCCTTGCCGTATTTTTCCTGCTGGTTCTGGATCACCTCGTAATACACATCGCGCCCGATGGTATGGCGGAGATCACGGGCCAGGTTTTCCGTATGATCCTGCCCGATGGTGATCGTCTGGTTCCGGCCCACGGCCTCGGTATGATCCTGCCCCACGGTAATCCGCTTGTCGCGGCCAATGGATTCAGATTGGTCATTGCCGATATCCTTTGTGCGGTCATGCAGGATCTCGATGGCCTGATCCAGCTGGCCATGCATGTAGATCAGCTCCTCGCCCGCCTCATCCTCGAAGCTCAGCTCATTGAAGCCGTCGCCCTTGTGGGTGTTCGTCCGGAACACGGATTTCGTCTTGGCGGCGGGCAGCGCATAGGGCACGCGCTGTTTGGAGTTTGGCACAACCCCCGTCACCATAGGCCTGTCGGGGTTGCCCTCCAGAAAGCTTACCATCACTTCCATCCCGATCCGTGGGATAATCTGCCCGCCCCAGCCGGAGCCGGCCCAGTTCTGCATCACCCGGATCCAGCAGGTGTCGGAGCCATCCTTCTTCGCCTTCCGGTCCCACGGGAACCAGAGCTTGATGCGCCCATACTCGTCGGGGTGAATTTCCTCGCCTTCGGGGCCCGCCACAATGGCAATCTGCGAGCCATCGATGCGCGGTCGGGCCGTCAGCCGGTGCGGCGTTGCCGGAACACGAGAGGGCAGGGCGAGGAAACGGTTGGTATAATCTGCCTGACGTGTGCCGGTCTCGTAGCTCTGGTCCACTGCCTCATGTTCAATCGCAAGGATCACATGTTCCTCGAACGTATTGCTTGGATTGGCCATATCGTAGGGCGTAAACCGCGCGCCTGCCGCCAGCGTACGCGTGTTGGAGGCACCCTCCACACGGCAATGCCCGGCCTCTGCCGCCTGCATGCGCATCTTGATCTGCCGTTCCACCGCGCCATCGGCAATCCCTTCGGATGCGCGGGCACCATCGCCGTAGCCGCCGATCATCGGATACTCAAACAGCTCATAGCCGCCATTGCCCGGCAGGCTCACCAGCGAAGGCGCGCTGCCTTCCGGCACGGTGCCGGGTGTCTCGAAATTCCAGTCCCGCGCTGCGCGCTGCCCGGGCGTGTAGCTAAAGCGTGTTTCGAACCGGTTGATGTGGTTGCGGTCGGTGGAGCCTGCCGCGAACCGCACTTCTTCTCCGCCGGTATATCCGCTCTGGAAATTGGCGATGTTCAGTACATGCTGCCCCACCTCGTGGGAGAACCAGTAGAAGAGGCCGTCTTCCTCCAGCCGCCGGGAAAGATAGGCCAGATCCGTCTCGTTATACTGCACGGAATAATGCTGCTTGGGCACATCCTGCACAACGCCCTTGGTGATCGGCGCGGGCAGTCCGTGCTCGCCCAGCAGCATCTCACACACCTCAACAGCGGTCATGTCCAGCCAGATCCGGCAATCGGATTTCTGGCTGAGAAGCCAGAGCTGCGGGCGGAGCGTTACCTGGTAGCTCTGGAACTTGCGGGCGATTTTCGGCCCCGCCACAATATCCGTCACCAGCGCGTTCCAGTTGCGCCGCTGGCCCTCGCCCAAATCAAGGCTCACATCCGCCAGCTTGCCAACCATTTCGGCCGGGGCAATATCATCGCGCTTGCTGCGCACATGCAGCGAGAGAGTGAATAAATCGTTGATCGATTCGCGCATCGTCAACCGCTCGGCCAGAAGCTGATCAGCCCCCAAAAGCCCGTCAATCCGCAGGGTACGCTCGGCTTGGATATGATTTGGTGCGTTCATGAGAAAATACCCATTCTAAATCCAGATTTTGCAGAGGAAGCGGGCGCGGTCCGGAACAACATTCACATTGCCACGCCAGAACGGTTTTTTGTAATCAGCCATTCCAAGAAGCCCCTGCACCTTCGATCAGTTCAGACTTAACATATTCACAAGTGCTTCTACACGCGAATCCTTTGCCCCGCCCAAAAAATTCGCGTCGGGCAGGCGCCCGCGCCGTGTTGCGGCAAGAATGCCCCTGTATCTGGCCGTCTTGAGCCTGTACTCAAAGGAAAAACCGCAGTTTCGAGGCCCACCCGCAGTGTCCGACCCTTCCATGGCAGCCAGCGAAAGCCCACCGCTTGATCTTCTCGCGCAGTTTGCGGTCTCGTCGCCGCAGCATGTCGCGACAACAGGCATTGCTGCCGTATGGAAGGTCACGCGCACGGATGGCACGCCCGCCGCCCTCAAGATCTATCACGGGGCTGATATGAAGGGCGAGGCAACGGGCTTCGATCTTGTCGAAGCCTTGGCCGGGCAGGGGGTGGCAAGGGTCTACCAGCGCACCGAAACCGAGGCGCTTCTCGAATGGCTGGAAGGCCCCTCACTCGGCGATCTCGCCCGCAAGGGCGCGGATGATCAGGCCAGTCGCCACATCGCAGAGGTCGCCCAAACGCTCCACGCCACACGGCTCGCCCGCCCTGTCGCCCTCACCAGCCTCAAACGCTGGTTCGCGGCACTGTTCACACTCCGCGCCACCCCCGAATGCACCGCCGAGACGCGCCACCTCTTCCAGCAGGTCATCGCTCTCGCAGACTCACTCCTCAAAAATCAGGCAAGCCCGCGCCCGCTCCACGGCGATCTCCACCACGACAATATCCGCCAAAGCCCGCGTGGCTGGCTGGCCTTCGATGCCAAAGGCCTCCTCGGCGATCCGGCCTATGAATATGCCAACGCATTCCGCAATCCCAAGGGTGCCGATGCTCTGATAAGGGATCCGTCCCGCATCACTGCCCGCGCCCGCATTTTCTCTGGGGCCAGCGGCATAGCCGAAAAGCGCCTCCTCGAATGGGCCACCGCCAAATGCGCCCTCTCGATCGCCTGGCGCGCCAAAGGCAGGCTCGGAACCGACCCCGAAACCGATCTCCTCGCCCTCCTCCTCAAAGCCTCCAGATAGAGCGCCGTACCAACCGCAGCCCGTAGGGTGGGCGATCCCGCCCACCGCCGCTCCGGTCTGGCGAAGAGACGCCGCGCGACCTCACTCCCAAAACCGCCGGCCCAACAAATTACCAAATCCCGGGAACAAATCCTGCACTTCCCCCGTTCTGTAGCTGTGGCGCGTCAACGCGCCGCACGAGGGGAAGCCGCGGGGTGCGCTTCTCCCGCATAACAATAAGGATCAGGAGCTGATCTCATGAATGGTATCATCTATCTTGTCGGTCTCGTCGTTGTCGTATTGTTTATCCTCTCCGTTCTCGGGTTGCGGTAAACGCCATGACATCCAAATCGGAAGAAACAGAGGTTGCGATCAGCAGCACAACCCGCCCGGGGCAATCCTATCTCGAATGGGGCTCCATTTTCGGCGGCATTCTCGTGGCAGGCGCCATATCTGTCGTCCTAACGCAATTTGGTGTGGCCGCAGGGCTCTCGGTGGGCGCGCCCACTCTGGCCGATGGCTCTGCCTCGTGGAACGTCCTTCTCGCCGGGCTCTGGCTCGCACTTGTAGCCGTGGCGAGTGCCTCCGCAGGTGGCTATCTTTCCGGCCGCATGCGTGCGCGCAGGAATGACGCTGTCGAAGCAGAGGTGGAGGTGCGGGATGGCTCCCACGGGCTCGTCGTCTGGGCCGGGGCCACACTTGTCGTGGCAGCTTTCGGTGCGCTCTCGGCCACACTGGCCGCCGCTTCAGCCGCGCCCACCACGGAGATTACCGAGGAAATGGCACGCATCGGCTACAACTCCGCCCTCATCTTCTCCTTCGCAACAGCAGCCAGCGCAGCCCTTTCAGCCGCCGCAGCGTGGTTCGCGGGCATCGCAGGTGGTGCCCACCGCGATGCCGGCCTGACCGTCCACGAAGTTGTACCGGCCTTCCTGCGCAAAAGCGCCTGACATCAAATCTGAAAGGATCTCAAGATGGCAAGCAATACTGGTGAAACGAAAGTCGTAACCTCCGGCGGAGGCGCCAGCTGGTTTCTTGTCGGCATCCTGCTCGCGGTCGTTGTGGGCGGCGCGTTCCTCTATTTCGGTGGCTATATCGGCGGAGACAGTGTCGACATATCCGTCGAAATTCCGGGTTCAGACTGACCAAGGTTTCGGGCCGAAGCACGTTGCGCTCCGGCCCGAAACGCCAACAGATCCGAATGAATTCAGCGCACGCACAACGGGCCGAACGCCCGCTGCTTTCAAACAATCGCCTGCCATCCGAGAAACAACGGGAAGTGGCTGATACCACTCAGCCCCTTCAAATACCTTCGCCGGAGGTTCTTAAACTCTTCCGCACGCGGCCCACCTGCGCACGCGCCGCGCAAAATCAACACACGCTCAAAAAAGCCCGATCCGCTCCGCACCCTCCAGCAGCGTCGGTGCCACAATGTGCCCAAGCCCGTGCACCTCATCGGAAGGAGGCTTCAGGTCCGGCACCTGCACCGTGCGCAGGCCAGCGGCCACCGCCGCCCGCGTGCCGGGGTCACTGTCTTCAAACGCTGCGCAATGCCCGGGTTCCAGCCCCAGCGTGGCAACGGCCGTGTGGTAGATCTCGGGGTCGGGCTTGGAGCGCCGCACCCTGTCTCCGCCCGTCACGGAAGTAAAATAAAAGCGCAGCCCAACGGCTTCGAGATGCGCCTCGGCCTTGCTTGTTTTCGTTGAGGTTGCCACCGCCATCGGTAATCCCCTGGCGGAAAGATGGGCCAGCAGCTCCTGCACACCGGCCTTCAACGGTATCGGCGCACGCAGGCCTTCCGCCACCTCAGCATCCCAGTGCGCACCAAAGGCCGCCACATCCACACGATGCGCCAGCGCCTTGGCCAGCAAAGGTGTTCCCTCGCGGGAGTTCAGACCGACAATGGAAAGGAAGATATCCTCGATATCCCCCAATCCAAAAGCGTCTCCCGCCCGATTGAACGCATCAAGGCACAGCCGCTCCGTATCCAGAAGCAGACCGTCCATATCAAATACCACGCCTCTGATCATGCTATCCGGCGCGGGTTCAGTCGAGGGAGGAGCCCATAGGCCCCTCCGCTCTGCAGGCTTCTGTGCAGAAAAGCCGTCCGTCAGACGAGAACATGCACATCCGCCGCGCTCAGGCTTGGGCGAGCAGTGGCAGTCTTCGTGCCTTGGTCTTCCAGTTCGGGGAACAGCGTCACCACCTCGTCGCGCGTCGCCTCGGAGGCAGTACCCAGATTTAGCGCCGCAGGATGGAAGCTTTCAGACCACGCGCCATCGGCCGAGATGATCTCGTGCTCATCGAACAGAATGTGGAAATACTCCACTTCCGCCAGATCGTCCGCCACCCGGATCGTCGTGTCATTGATCAGCGAGCGAGCGGTTGTCAGCACTTCCGGCTCTCCAAAAAGGATATCCGCACGCCACCCCGTTATTAGCATCCGGTGCGCAGGAGAAACCAGCGTCTCGCCGTGATCGCCGAGAGCGCCCGCCGCCAGCCGGATGGGCCGCATATCCGGAAACTGGTTGAGCGTCTCTCCGGAAACCTTGGAAGATCCAATCCAGCGGATCGGCTGCGCGCCATTGTCCCGCGTCAATACCAGATCACCGGGTTGCAGCGTCTCGATGGCTTTAAGTCCGTCCGGCGTTGCAATGCCAGCTCCGCGCGTAAAACAGACCTGTGTTACGCTCCCGAACGCGCCACCGTTTACGGCGACGGTCGTAACCAGCGTACCCTCGGCATCGTAAACATAGGCGTTGAAGCTGCCTCCCAAACCCGGATTAACATCCGTCATGGTCTCCGAAACGGTCCAACCTTCGGGAACGACGAAGTTGAACGTGTCCATATAGACGCCGTCGTAAAAACCTGGCCCATACCCACCAGCATTGTATGTATTCCCACTCCCGGCAAGCGACTCCGTGATCGTTATGGTAACGGTCGAGATCTCTAGGTCTTGGTAGACATTCATGTATCCTTGGCTGCCATCGCCATCTAGCGTAAAACTGTAATCCGCCATTATTGCCCTCATTCAATAGCAAACTGGCGTGTCCCGATATCTCGAGCACGCCGATCAAAAAAAAAGGCCGAAAGACGACCCCCACCCCCAAGTCCCAGAAAGATCTTTCGTCGAAAGGCGGTGTCACCACAACCCCAGATGATCCAAAAATGGCGGTTCGCCCAAACTTTTGTCACCTTCGGCCTACGTCCGGATGCTCACGCTGTCAGCGATCCGTTCGTCTGCGTGAACAGGATGAGCGCGCGAGCCGTGCGCGTGTCCATCAACTATTCCGGTTCCGCATCATCCGCTCCCATCGCGTATTAGCTCAGAAACACACGGGTAGTAGACAGTCAGACAAGCCCGATATCTCCCAGCCGGAAGGCCTGTGCGGCGCAGTTGAAGGCAAGCGCTCCCTATCCAGAAGCAGGCCGTACACGTCAAAAACTATGCCCCGGATTATCTGCCTATTGCTTGAAATAGTTGAACCGAAGGCACCGTGGCACCTTCGGCAAACATGTTATTCGGAAAACGCGCGATCGTTCTCAGAAAAGAACCTGCACATCGGCTGCGCGCAGGCTGGGGCGTGCCGCAGTGATAAGCGCCGTGTCGCCTTCCAGATCAGGGAACAAGGTCAGCACCTCGTCCCGTGTCGCCTCGGAGGCTGTGCCCAGATTTAGCGCCGCAGGATGGAAGCTTTCAGACCACGCGCCATCGGCCGAGATAATCTCATGCCCATCGAAGAGAATGTGGAAATACTCCACCTCCGACAGATCATCTGCCACCCGGATCGTCGTGTCATTGATCAGCGAGCGTGCCGTCGCCAGCACTTCCGGCTCGCCAAACAGCAGATCTGCGCGCCAACCCGTCAGCAGCATCCGGTGCGCAGGGGAAACCAGCGTCTCGCCGTGGTCGCCCAAAGTACCCGCCGTCAGACGGACGGGCCGCATATCCGGGAATTGCCGCAGCATCTCGCCGGAGAATTTGGAAGATCCGATCCAACGGATCGGCTGCGCCCCGTGGTCCCGCGTCAGTACCAGATCACCCTGCTGCAGCGTCTCGATTGCCCGCAAACCGTCCGGCGTGTTGATGGCAGCGCCGCGCGTGAAGCAGACAGGCGTGACCGTTCCGAACGCACCGCCAGTCACAAATATCGCCGCCACGAATGTGCCGTCAGCATCGTAAACATATGCGTTGAAGCTGCCGCCGAATTCGCCATCTTCATCTGTGATCGTTTCGGAAATGGTCCAGCCGTCCGGAATGATAAAGTTGAACGTATCCGTATAGTTACTGACATAAGAGCCGGGTCCATACCCCTCGGCGTAGTAGTTTGTATTGCCACTCCCGGCGAGCGCTTCAGTAATCGTTATGGTAACGGTTGAAGTCTCGCCGTCATTGTAGACATTCATCTGCTCCTGACTGCCATCACCATCCAAAGTAAAACTGTAATCTGTCATAGTCGGTCTCATCCATCACAAAACCAGCACGTCCCGATATGCCGGGCATGCCGATCAAAAAAAATAGGCCGAAAGACGACCCTCACCCCCAAGTCACACGGAAAGTTTGCTCCGAAAGGTCACGTCACCGCAACCCCAAACGCCCAAAGAAGACGCTTTTCTCAACTGTCTGGCGCGGTTGATCAAACTTCAGGCGGTCAGCGATCCGTTCACCTGTGCAAACAGCACAAAGGCCCGGCCTGTCCGCGTGTCCATCAGCGCAAGCAGTTCCGCGTCATCCGCATCCACCGCATATTCGCTCAGGAACACATCGAACCGCCGCTGGAACACCAGCGCCGTATCGCGAAACACCGCATCGCTCCGCATCTTGGCCTGCACCGAAAGCATCGCCGCCTCGTCGCGGATCCCCTGAATGGGCAAAAGCGCCGCCCGCGCCCGCCCGCCCCGCGCAAAGGCCCGCCACTCCTCTGCTCCTGCCGGTTCCATCAGCAGGTCATCCATGTAGAGCATGTCCTGGCTGAGGTAGTTCAGGCAATCCTCCGCCGCCTGCAAAAGCTCCGCCAGATCGCGCCGCGCCAGTGCTTGCCGCAACACGGCAAAACCCGCCTCGTCGCCCGCATCCTCCGGAAAGTTCAGCGCCCGCACAATCTGCGCGCGGCTCAGCACCACATCGCCGGGCGGCTCCAGCATCGGCAGCTCCGGCTGCACCGGTGCCGCCGCCACCTGAGGCTCAGTCACCGCAGGCACCTCGACTGCCTCCAAGGCCTCCACCCGCGCCGCAAGCCCGCTCAGCCGCGTCTGCACAGCCCCAATCTCGGGCACAGAGCGCGCCGCCGCCCCGGGCGCCTCGCGCTTGCCCAGCACGGAAACCGCCGTCTCCAGCTCCACCAGCCGCGCCTCCACGCTGCTCTGCCCGGCCAGCCCGCGCAACACCAGCGCCCCCAACGCCAGCACCCCGATTGCCAGCCCCGCCACGGCCAGCGCCACCAGCCCGAAGGCCGCCAGCGCCACCACCAGCGCCGCCCAGAGAAGCCCGATCAGCGCTTCCTGCTGCATCGCTCAGATATATTTCACGGAAAGTATCTCGTAATCCTTCACGCCGCCGGGGGTCTTCACCTCGGCCACATCACCCTCTTCCTTGCCGATCAGCGCCCGCGCGATGGGCGACTTGATGTTCAAAAGCCCGGCCTCGATATCCGCCTCCGCCTCGCCGACCAACTGATACGTCTTCTCCACATCCGTATCGCAATCCACCAGCGTCACCGTCGCCCCGAACTTCACCGAGCCCGACATCCGGCTCGTATCAATCACATCCGCCCGCCCGATGATGCTCTCCAGCTCCTTCACACGGCCTTCGATATGGCTCTGCTGCTCACGGGCCGCATGATACTCCGCGTTCTCGGAAAGATCTCCATGCTCCCGCGCCTCCGCAATCGCCCGGATCACGGCCGGACGATCCTGAGATTTCAGCTTCTTCAGCTCCGCATCAAGCTTCGCAAATCCCGGTTTTGTCAGCGGTATCTTGTCCAAGGCAAAGCACTCCCCAAAAAGGCGCAAATCGAATATGAGACGATAATCACGCCCCAAAGAGAGTGCAAGCGGGTTAAACGCGGCGCAGGCTGGTCCCTCCGCGACGGTCGCCCAAGCCCGTAGGGTGGGTGCCAACCCACCACCGACCCATCACGAACCCGCCACACCACAATCGGCTTCGCCCAAAGCCGCCAGAACCCGCGCCCGTGCCGTGGTCGCCTTATCGAAATAGAAGGGCATTGTCTCCGCGTCGTACACCTCCAACGCCAGATCAAGACACGCCAAAGCCTCCCGTAAATGCGCTTCAGCAGCCTTCGGCTCCTCCCCGGCCCAATCCTCGAACAGAAGCCCCAAGTTTTCTTGCGTCATGGCCCAATCCACAGGCATCGCCTCTCGCGTGCGCACCTCCAGCGCTACGCGATAGGCGGTGACTGCCTCGCCGAGCAGCGCCGCGCCCTCCGCGCCGCCGATGCGGGTGCCTTGATCGTGGAGGGCAGTGCCAAGATTGTTCTGCGTCCCGGCCCAATCCACAGGCATTGCCTCCCGCGTGCGCACCTCAAGCGTCGCGCGGTAGGCGGCGAAGGCCTGCCCGAGCAGCGCCGCGCCCTCCGCGCCGCCGATGCGGGTGCCCTGCTCGCTGAGGGCATTGCCAAGATTGTTCTGCGTCCCGGCCCAATCCACAGGCATTGCCTCCCGCGTGCGCACCTCAAGCGCCGCGCGGTAGGCTGCGACGGCCTGCCCGAGCAGCGCGGCGCCCTCCGCGCCGTCGATGCGGGTGCCCTGATCGCTGAGGGCATTGCCAAGATTGCTCTGCGTCCCGGCCCAATCCACAGGCATTGCCTCCCGCGTGCGCACCTCAAGCGCCGCGCGGTAGGCGGCGACGGCCTGCCCGAGCAGCGCCGCGCCCTCCGCGCCGCCGATGCGGGTGCCCTGATTGCGGAGGGCAATACCGAGATTGTTCTGCGTCATGGCCCAATCCTCGGGTATCGCTTCCCGCGTGCGCACCTCCAGCGCGGCGCGATAGGCGGTGACGGCCTCGCCGAGCAGCGCCGCGCCCTTCGCGCCGCCGATGCGGGTGCCCTGATCGCGGAGGGTAGCGCCGAGATTGTTCTGCGTCATGGCCCAACCCACGGGCATCGCCTCTCGCGTGCGCACCTCCAGCGCGGCGCGATAGGCGACGACGGCCTGCCCGAGCAGTGCTGCGCCCTCCGCCCCGCCGATGCGGGTGCCCTGGTCGCCGAGCGCATTGCCCCGTGCGTTTTCAGCAGCGGCCCATTTGTCATCGAACTGATCGCGAGGCCAGTGGATTTGAGCGGTAAAGTAGAGCGTCTCAGCAAGTGCCAATCCCGTCCCGCCAAACCGCAGCGCATATCGCCAGAGATCGGCGCCACCATTAAAGGCCAGCGTACCGGCTTCCTCAGCTGCAAACGGCGCGAGCATCTCGGCCCCTTCCCGAAACCGCTCTGCGGCCCGTTCCACATCCCCCTTCAAAAGAGCCGCATTCCCCCGCTCCACCCGAAACCGCGCCTGCTGCCGCACTGGCCCCAGCGTCTTCTCCTCAAGATGAAGCTCCTCCGCCTCGGCCAGCAACTCATCCGCCAGATCGAATTGCCCTTCTTCAAGCGCTTCCTGCACACGGGGCATCAGGTTGTCCAGCCACGCATCCGCATCAAGCAGTCGCTGCAGCCGGGCCTTCATACTCCGAACGTCTTTGGCCGTCTCAAAAAGCAATTCTCGCAACTCGTCGTCGCCGCGGTCAAAGGTCTCGGGTATGCCGAAGCGTGTTGACAAAACCTCAAGCTCATCCCGTCGCGCTGTCTTCAGCGCATCCAGAGCGCCAAAAAGCGATCCATGCCGCGCGATCAGATCTTCCAGCAGGGCCTCGGTCCGGGTCATCCGTTTCAGGATTTCCGAAAACACTGCGGGCGTCAGGTCGGCGGTTACCGCCGGGTCTGTCAGCACGCGTGCCAGCGCAGGTTCGGCGATCTGGCGAAAAAGCTTGTGCATGCCCGGTCGCTGGAACCGGTCGTCTGTCATCGCCTCAAGCATACGGTCCACAATCGCACTTGCGTCAAGATCGGCGCCAATAGCGCCCTCGGCGTCCAGCGTGGCGACCTCCACCATCTGCACGAAAACGCTCCGAGCGTCTTCCGGCACTTCACCGTGCATCGCCGCGAAGGTTTCATCCGCAAGAGCGGCAATTTCAGCGCCGATTTTTTCCAGGGATTTGGGCGGCGCCTTCGCCAGCTTCAGTGCGGTTTCGTAAAGTGTTCCGCTGGCCTTTATGCCGCCTAGCAGATCCGGCTTGGCGAAGAATCCACCAAGTGTTGTAATCACTTTCACGCTGTCGGAAACAGAAGGTAGGCGGGTAATGACCATAGGGTTACGTCCGGCAAAAACACATATCAAAATAGCTAAGTGTAAGCGTGGCACGAATGGCTGAAATCGAGAAGGAAAAATGTCGCGCAAAGCTGTAGGTAATGGTTTTCATTATCTCCTTCGCGCCATTCATTACCTAAATCTGAACGCGATTTCCCGTCAGGCGACAGTTAGGCCCGACGTCGCTCATTGCTCCCAAACAGGAAAAAATCACGTGAATTTTGCACTCCCAAAACGGTACGGAAACCATACCAAACCCAGCTTTTGGGATATCCCGGAATCTGGACTCATCAAATGGCCAAAAGCGCCGTAGTTTACGCTCAATCCATCGAGAGTATCCTGTTTTCCCGGCGGTCAGTGTGGCGGCTCTTGGCCTGTCCGTTCAATCGGGCGCTGGATGCCGGTGAGAGCCAGATCTGACCGCCTGTCCAGCCGCGAACACAGAGTGTCCCTAGCATCTCTTGTCGTTGTACGACCATGGTTCCGGCAGGGCGCACCGTTGTCGCCGGTTCTTCCCGGATGCGCCTGCAGGGGCGGAAGGCATTTCCTTCAGTGCTTTGAAAAAATATTTTGATTACAATGAATTGATGGCCGCAATAACCTCGATCTCTGTAAGGTATTCCGGCAGTGTAAACCCGGATACAATCAGAAGCGTGGACGCATAGGCAGGTGGTGTTTCCCCCATCCAGCGATCCCGCGCGGTCATGTATCCGGCCATATGTTTTCGATCCGTAACAAAGGCGGAAATCTTGATCACATCGCGGCGTGTGGCACCCGCTTCCGCAAGGATCGCGTCGATATTCGAAAAGCATATATCCGCCTGCGCCTCGGCTCCTTCCGGAACGGTGCCGGAAGGATCGCGCCCCAACTGGCCCGACGTGAAAACAAGCCGGGCACCCGCCGGCACTTCCACCCCATGAACATATCGCGCAAAGGGCGGCGCGATCGCCTCAGGCACAAGAGCACGCATCAAAACCCCTTTCTTTCAAGCCTTTCCAGAAGTTTAGCCTCAATAGCACAACAGAGGAAAGCCCTCTCTGCAGGGCCGATGTCTGCATCTTTATGCGGCAGCGCGCCGATTTTCTGCCCTCCGTTTGAACAAAGTCGCAGAGGGGAGGCCCGCTCCGGGTTGATCGACTTTCAATTGCGCCTAAGCTGGCGAAGATGAGAGTGGAAACAGTGGAGGCTTCAATGATCAAGATGAGTTTGACGGTGGGCATACTGGCCTTATCACCGACCGCCGCATTTGCCGATGGCCACACGGAAAAAGCGGTTTTCGGCACAAACTGGCTAGCCCAAGCAGAACACGGCGGCTTCTACCAATCCGTAGCCGACGGCACCTACCAAGCCTGCGGCCTAGATGTCGAAATCGTGTCGGGTGGACCGCAGGTGAACAACCGGGCACTGATGCTTGCGGGACGGATTGATTTCCATATGGGCGGCGACATGCTACAGGCGTTCAATGCGGTGAAGGAAGGGATCCCGGTGGTTTCTGTTGCTGCGATCTTCCAGAAGCATCCCCAGGTGATTATCGCGCATCCCGGCGTGGCTTCAAGCTGGGAAGACCTGAAGAATCTAACACTTCTGATCGGTGATAACGGCTTTGCTTCCTACTATCAGTGGATGATGGCTGAGCATGGTTTTACCGCCGAACAACGCATCCCCTACACATTTAACCCCGCGCCCTTCATCGCGGATAAGGGTAAGGGCATGCAGGGTTATCTTTCGTCCGAGCCGTACGTAATCAACAAGGAGGCCGGTTTTGAACCTGCGGTCTTTCTAATCGCGGATGCCGGTTATTCCACCTACGCCACAACAATCGAAACAATGGCGTCTACGATTGCCGAGCGGCCTGAAGCGGTTAAGTGCTTCGTCGATGGGTCGCTGGCTGGCTGGTACAATTATCTCTATGGGGACAGCAATGCGGCCGATGAAATGATCCTCGCGGCCAATCCGGATATGACGCAGGACAAGATCAACTTTGCCAAGGCTTCAATGCTGGAGAACGGCATTGTGGATAGCGGTGATGCGTTGGAGATGGGTATTGGCGCGATGACTGATGAGAAGGTCGGCGATTTCTATGCAAAGATGGTGGCTGCCGGAGTGATTGAGGACGGGATTGACTGGAAAGCTGCCTACAACACAAGCTTCACCAACCAAAAAGTCGGGATGGATGCGAAGCAGGGCAACTGAGTAAGGTCAACCTATGGAGGAACGCGAAGAGATCTTGCGGATGGAGAATGTCGGTAAGACATTCGACGGCTCGGTGGTGGCTCTTGAAGGTATGAGCCTTGTGGTTCGGTCCGGGGATTTCATTTCTCTGCTCGGGCCATCTGGGTGCGGCAAGTCGACGGCACTGCGCCTTATCTCGGATCTCATTCACCCTACTTCGGGCCGGATCACGTGGTCAGGTTCGCACGATGTGGGTGATCTTGGTGTGGTTTTTCAGGAGGCAACTCTGATGCCGTGGGCGACCGTGGCAGAAAATGTGTTTCTGCCATTCCGTTTGCGGGGCAAGCGGTTTGGGGATGTTGCTGATGAAGTGCAGGACGCGCTTGATATGGTCGGGCTTGGCAGTTTTGCGTCTGCATATCCGCGCGAGCTTTCAGGCGGCATGAAAATGCGCGTTTCCATCGCGCGGGCAATGGTCACGCGACCTCGGTTGATCCTCATGGATGAGCCATTTGCCGCGCTTGATGAGATCACTCGTTTCAAGCTCAACAACGACCTCCTTAGGCTGAGGGATCGGATCGGATGCACCGTGATTTTCGTGACGCATTCGGTGTTTGAGAGCGTTTTTCTATCGGATCGCATCGTTGTGATGGCTGCCCGTCCGGGCCGGGTTGTCCGAGAGCTGAACGTGGAAGAGCCGTACCCCCGCGCCGAAGATTTCCGGACATCTTCAGAATATGCTGGCTACACACGGGAAGCTTCAGGGGCTCTCCACGAAGCGATGGGGGAAGTGGCATGAGTTTCGCTTTGCCTGCAGAAATGCCAGATACGGGAAAAGTAGATGCGGACGAGCTGAAGCGGCGGCAGCGGGCCCGTTTTGAACGTGTGGGCAAATGGCTGTTGCCTATCCTTATGCTTGCTCTGACACTTTATGCATGGGACAGAATTGTCGTTTTGAATGACATACCTCACTACATCCTTCCTGGGCCGGGACTTGTTTGGGAGACGCTGATAAAAGATTGGGGCACACTTTCTGGCTCTCTGCTGGTTACAGTTCAAATCACGCTGATGGCCTTGGCTGTGGCGGTGATTGGCGGGGTTGGTTTGGCAATTCTCTTTACCCAATCGCGCATCGTCGAGATGAGTTTTTTTCCCTATGCCGTGATCCTTCAGGTAACCCCTGTCGTTGCGATTGCTCCGCTTATTTTCATCTATGTCGAAAACCGGATGGTAGGGCTTCTTCTCTGCGCGTGGATTGTCGCATTTTTTCCGGTTCTCTCCAACACGACACTGGGTCTGAATTCGGCCGATCACAACTTGCGCGATCTCTTTCGGATCTACGGAGCTACCCGCTGGCAGCGATTGCGTCACCTGCAACTCCCCTCGGCTTTGCCCTATTTCCTGGGCGGTTTGCGGATCGCAGGTGGGCTTGCACTGATCGGAGCCGTGGTGGCCGAGTTTGTGGCCGGCACCGGAGGGCGCGCATCTGGTCTTGCGTTTCGTATACAGGAAGCCGGCTATCAGTTGAATATCCCGCGCATGTTCGCGGGCCTTGTACTGATCGCGGCGACAGGTGTCGTAATCTACGCCGCACTCAGTTTTCTCAGCTACATGCTGCTCAGAAAGTGGCACGAGAGTGCGCTGAAGCGCGAGGGATGATGGATTTCAAGGTGCTACCGGAAGGTCCGATTACTCTGCGCAATGTCAGTGTGCCGGGATGCCTTGTCGGCGAAGGCGATGCGCTTGTGCGGCGGAATATCGCCGTGGCCGAGGGACGGATTGTTGATACCGGAGGCACAGAGGTTGAGATGGCAGGCGCGATGGTTCTGCCCTGCTTTGTGGATATGCACACGCATCTCGACAAGGGCCATATCTGGCCACGGGCTGCGAACCCGGACGGAACCTTTATGGGAGCCCTAAACACCGTTCGTGCCGACAGTGCGGCTTATTGGAGCGCCGAGGATGTGCGTCGGCGCATGGATTTTTCGCTCCGCTGCGCCTATGTCCACGGCACGCGGGCAATCCGCACGCACATAGACAGTATCCCACCTCAGGATGAGATTTCCTGGCCGGTTTTTCAGGCGTTACGGGAGGAATGGGCCGGGCGAATTGAACTTCAGGCAGCGTGTCTGATCGGGTGTGATCGGATGGAGGTGGATGGCCGCTTTCGGGAAACCGCAGACAGGGTAGCAGAGGTAGGCGGTGTGCTGGGTATGGTGACTTATCCTATTCCTGATTTGCGCGCGCGTGTGGAAGGCTTCTTCAGACTGGCGATTGAGCGGGGGCTGGAGGCGGACTTTCATGTGGATGAAACGCTCGATCCTGCAAGCCGCACCTTGCAACTGGTGGCGGAAACCGCGCGCGATATGGGTTTTGAGAAACCAATCACCGTTGGGCATTGTTGCTCACTTTCCGCACAGCCGATGGGTGTTGCAATGGAAACAGTTGAGCTAGTGGCGGAGCTGGGGATTAACGTCGTCTCGCTGCCGATGTGCAACCTTTACCTTCAGAACCGGCACAATCACCAGACACCGAGGAAGCGCGGAATTACGCTTGTGCATGAAATGAAGGTGCGCGGGATCAATGTAAGCTTCGCTTCCGATAATACCCGCGACCCGTTCTATGCCTACGGCGATATGGATATGATCGAGGTCATGAGGGAGGCAACCCGCATCGGGCATCTCGATCATACCGGGAACGACTGGGTGAATGCGTTCACTGCCAACCCGGCAAAAGCCTGTGGGTTTGGGGCCTTGAGCCTTGAGGCGGGTGCGCCTGCCGATCTGGTGATTTGCAAGGCTCGGAGTTGGACGGAATTTTTCGCGCGCCCGCAAGCTGACAGGATTGTGCTGCGCAGGGGAAAGGCGATTGACCGGACATTGCCCGACTATGCGGAACTTGATGATTTGGTGGGGGATCCATGGACTTAGAGGGAGCCAGAGCAGCGCTTTCGCATCTTGAGATCGAGGCAAATGAGAATGCGATCAAGGCCAAGAGCCGGGATTTCTTTTGGTATTCACCGGTTCTGAAAGCGCGGCTGGATCACGTGCTTGCCGATTTTGTAGTCTCCCCCCGCTCCGAGGCAGAGGTGATTGAGGTACTGCGCATTTGCTATTCCCATGATGTGCCTGTGACAACACGTGGTGCAGGCACTGGGAATTACGGGCAGGCGATGCCACTGGCTGGCGGTTGTGTGATGCATTTGCGGCACATGGCTGAGGTGAAGGAAATCCATCCGGGCAGGGTGATCGTAGAGCCGGGGTGCCTGCTGAAAGATCTCGACGCTGCCTGCAAAGCGCATTCTGGGCAGGAAATCCGCATGTTCTCGTCCACTTGGGCCACGGCAACGATTGGCGGATTTATTGCGGGCGGTTCTGGTGGCGTTGGCTCCTGCACTTGGGGCAGCTTACGTGATCTCGGGAATATCATCCGGCTCCGTGTCGTGACGATGGAGGCTGAACCCCGCGTTTTGGAGTTTCGCGGGGAGGAACTTGCTCGTGTTTCTCATGCTTACGGCACGAACGGGATCATAACCGAGGTCGAGATACCGTTGGCACCGGCTTATGAGTGGGTCGAGATGTTTGTGGCCTGTGAAGGCTTCATGGAGGCTGTGAATTTTGCTCATGACCTTGGCAACCAGGATGGTGTTCTGATCAAGCTTGGAACAGTGTTCGAAGCGCCGATTGCGAAAGACTACTTTCAACGCGTGGCACCTTATGTAGAAGCGGGCACGAACCTTATCGCACTGATGGTAGCACCCCATTCGATGGATGGGTTCGAGACGTTTCTTGGCCGGAGGCCGGAGGCCAAAGTGATCTACCGCTCCGACGATCATGATTGGGCGCGGGAGCCGGGGCCGGTGTTTGAATACGGCTGGAACCACACGACGCTGCGCGCGCTGAAGGTGGACCCTTCGATTACGTACTTGCAGGTGCGGTACGGCTATCCCGATCACCTCAGCTTGATCGAAAGGTTGAGAGCTGAGCTTTCGCCAGAGGTCTTGCAACATCTGGAGTTGCTGAAGGAGGGCGGCAAGCTGATGTTTGCGGGGCTAAGCCTTATCAAGTTCAGCTCTGAAGCGCGGCTCGATGAGATCGTGCACATGCATGAGGAGGCGGGTGCGATGATCTTCAACCCGCATCGCTATACTCTTGAGGAGGGCGGTCGGCAGACGGTGGACGACCGACAGCTGAACTTCAAACGGGAGGCGGACCCGAAAGGGCTGCTGAACCCTGGCAAGATGATCAGTTGGGATGATCCGGATTGGGGATTTGAGGAAATGTATGCTTATCCTAAACTTCGGGCGGCAGAATGAATGGCGCGGGCGCTTGTTCTCTTTGCCCATCCCTGTTCGGAGAGCTTTTCGGCGGCATTGTATGAGAAGGTTACAACTTCGCTGAGTTCCAGCGGGTGGGATGTTGATAACTGTGATTTGAATGCGGAAGGTTTCTGGCCAGTGCTTTCTGAGGCGGAACGGCACGGATATCATCAGGAACCCACCAATATCGGCTCCGTGGTTGAGTATGTGGAGCGCCTGCAAGCGGCGGATGCTTTGGTTATGGTATTTCCCGTGTGGAATTTTGGCTACCCTGCCATCCTTAAGGGATTTCTGGATCGGGTGTTCTTGCCTGGCGTCTCTTTCAAACTCGTGGATGGCAAGGTGAAGCCGAACCTCACGCATATCAAGCGCCTCGCGGCCGTTACAACTTATGGCGGCACGCGAATGCGCGCTATGCTGGTGGGCGATCCGCCCCGCAAGTGCGTAACGCGGGCTGTCTGGCATGTGTGCCGCCCGATGAAGATGCGGTATCTGGCACTCTACGATATGAACAGGGCGAGTGCGGCGCGCCGGGAGGTATTTGTGAGGAAGGTTGGTCAGGAAATGGAGGCATTCTGAATGCGGGCTTTGGTGGTGTATGCGCATCCCCGGGAGGAGAGTTTTAACGCGGCCGTGCGGGATGTTGTCTTGGAGAGGCTGCATGCGGCGGGCGCAGAGGTGCGGCTGATGGACCTTTACAAGGAAGATTTCTGCGCCTGCCTCTCCAGTAAAGAGCTGGAATGCTATGAAAATACGGAGGCCAATTGCGCACCGGTGGCTGACTCCACGGATGCCGTTATGTGGTGTGATACGCTGATATTTGTTTACCCCACATGGTGGTACGGGCTTCCGGCCATTTTGAAGGGATGGCTGGACAGGGTGCTGCTACCGGGAGTTGCGTTCCTGATGCCTGACAATGAGAGCCCAAACATCCGGCCGGGAATGACGCATATCAAACGGTTGGCTGTTTTCACGACATGCGGTGCAAGCTGGTGGTTGACGCAGATGGTAGGAGCCCCTGGAAAACGTACACTGCTACGGGGGGTTCGGTTCATCTGTGCAAAACAGTGCAAAACAACGTTTGCTGCCCACTATCTAATGGATAGCTCAACCCCGCGAAGCCGGAAGGCGCATCTGGCTAAGGTAGGTGCCCGAATGGAGCGTTTTATTGGTGCTGATGTTGTGCGACCGGCACCAAAGGCGGTGGAGGCATGACGCGGCGACTGGATTGGGCCGCGTATCGTGCTGAAGAGTTTGGAGAAATTGACCCTGCCCGGACGATAGCGGTTCTTCCGACTGCCGCGATTGAGCAGCACGGGCCGCATTTGCCTGTTGGGACTGATACGATGATTGCGGAGGGTATGCTGGCGGAATTGCGCAGGCTTTGCCCGGAGGATCTGGATATTCGCATACTTCCGGTGCAGGCGGTGGGCAAATCGAATGAGCATCTTTGGGCAAAGGGTACGCTGACCCTGACGGCGGAGACGGCCTTGCGGGCGTGGGTGGAGATCGGGCTATCAGTGGCGCGGGCGGGTGTTGAGAAGATCGTGATTGTGAACAGCCATGGCGGCAATCTTGATCTTGTGTCCATTCTTTCGCGGGAGTTGCGGGTGCAGGCCGGAATGCTGGCGGTGAAGTGCCAATGGGCCGGTTTCGGTGCGCCTGAGGGAATTTATAGCGCGAATGAAAGGACTTACGGCATTCATGGTGGCGATGTGGAAACCTCTCTGATGCTTGCGTTCCGGCCTGAGATGGTAAACATGAGTGCCGCGAAGAACTTTCGTTCCAGTGCCGAGGAGACGGAGATCTCGCCCGTTGGGCCGGTGAGCTATGGGTGGATTGCGACCGACCTTTCGCCGGATGGAACCGTTGGTGATGCGAGCCTTGCCACGGCGGAGAAGGGCCGTGTTACGGCTGAACATCAGGTGCAGGGTTTCATTGCGCTTTTATACAAGGTGCAGCGGATGACGCTTTTCTAAAGCTTTTCGACTTATTGTTGAAACGTAAGGCCCTGCCGCTGGGAAGGACTCGCACGCGTTTTGCGGCGCGAAATGAGTAAACAAAAGGTGGAAACGCCAAAAGGTGCCGAGCGCTCGATGAAGGCGCTTTCTGCAAGGCTGGGTTTGGTATGGTTTTGGTATGGGTTTGGTAATGTGACTTGTTTGGTCAGAAATTGGCTCAATTCTTCCGCAAGATGCTATCCAGCCATCCTGTCGGCAGGAGCCTGCGAGCGGCGTTCATCAGGTAGGTTGGCGTGGTGACGAAGTAGCGAAGCTTTGGCTTCGGGCTTTCCAGCGCGTGGATCAGCTTAGTGCTGACGGCTGATGCCGGAAGCTCCCATTTATCCTTGTTGCCGCTTTCGTTGTAGAGACGCGGGATCAGAAGTTTCTCATACCTGCTGCGGTTCGGTGACGCCTGCCAGTCGATCCATTTCTCGAAATGCTTCTGCGAATTGCGGCGGATGGAAGAGGTGACGGGACCCGGTTCGATCAGGATGAAGTGGATGGGCAGGGCGTGGTTTTCGATCCGGTAGGCATCCGTCATCCCTTCCATCGCGAATTTGGTGGCGACATAGGCCCCGCGCGCGCGAAGCGCGATGAAGCCGAGCACGGAGGAATTGTTGATCACGCGACCATGACCCTGCGCGCGGAAGGTGGGCATCAGCCGGTTGATAAGGTCGAACTGGCCGAAGAGATTGACCTCAAAAATCTCGCGAAGCGCCTGTCGCGGCAGATCCTCGGCAAAGCCCGGGCAGGCATAGGCGCCGTTGTTGAAGAGCGCATCGAGCGTGCCGCCGGTGCGATCAAGTGTTTCCGCGACGGCGGATTTCAGACTGTCCTCGTCCGCGAGATCAAGCTGGAAACTCTCCAGCCCTTCGCCGCGAAGACGTGCGCAGTCCTCCTCTTTCCGGCAGGTCGCAAAGACGCGCCAGCCGCGTTTGTGCAGCGTGTGTGCGGCATCGTAACCGATGCCCGATGACGAGCCGGTGATGAGGATGGATTTTCGGGTCATGCGCCTGCCTTGAGAGTTTTCAGATCTCTACAGCGAAACCACGGAAGTCTGAATCAGAATTTCAGGGCAGGCGCATTGAGCGGGCAGGTGTTGCAGGAAGGATTTCAGCAACAGCCTGCAGAGGGTTTGCAGGTGGCACGCTCCGGCGCGAGCTTGAGGCGGAGGACGCTGCCCTCGACAACAACCTCCCCGATCCGGGAAATCTGTTTGGGTGCGTTTTCCGGCGTGAATTCGAATTCCAGTCTGCCCTTCGCCAGATCCGGCAGGGCCTGCACTGCGCGTTGCAGGATGGCGGCGAATTTGGGCGCGGCCATCATGGATCCGTGCCCGTGCCCGTCGAGCAACTGGATGCGTGTTTCCGCCCATTTGTCCTGCCTGCCACCGCAATCGATGGAGCGGACATCTGCGGCCTTCAGTTCTGTGACGTGGTATCCTGCCTTTATTCTTTGGCCCTGCAATTCCACAGATACCATGTGGGTTTCGTGCTGCGACAGGGTTTCGATCAGATCCGGGAGTGTTGTGATTGTGGGGTGCATCTCATAATCTCCAGAATAATTCAATATCTCAAGAGAAGTTGAAATATGAATGAGAGTCAAGCGATATTGGGTCTTGCTGCCCTTGCGCAGGAAACGCGGCTGGCGATTGTGCGGTTTCTGGTGAAGGCAGGGCGGAAGGGTGCGCCTGCCGGAATGGTGGCGGACGCGGTGGGGGCCTCTTCGTCCCGGTTTTCGTTTCATATCGGGCATCTGGAACGGGCCGGTCTGGTCAAGGCGGAACGCCGCTCGCGTCAGATCCTTTACAGCGTTGATTTTGCGCATATCGGGGCGCTGCTGGCCTTTGTGATGGAGGATTGCTGTGGCGGGGATCCGCAGGTTCGTGCCTGTTGCGGGACGAAAAGCGCGGCTTCCGGACTGGACGGGGAATAACGGCTTCGCTACACCATATCTATGGCAGACACGACCGATACCCCCGATATACCGGATGATGGCCCGGACGAGCGCAACCCCAGCGAACCGCTGCAAAGGGCGATTGGCGAGCGCTATCTGACTTATGCACTTTCCACGATCACGGACCGGGCGCTGCCCGATGCCCGCGATGGGATGAAGCCGGTGCACCGGCGGGTTTTGTACGGGATGCAGCAGTTGCGGCTGGAGCCGAACGGGGCGTACCGGAAGTGCGCGACCGTCGTTGGTGATGTGATGGGCAAGTACCACCCGCATGGCGACCAGTCGATCTACGACGCGTTGGCGCGGATGGCGCAGGATTTCAACATGCGCTATCCGCTGGTCGACGGGCAGGGGAATTTCGGGAATATCGACGGCGATAACCCGGCGGCCATGCGCTACACCGAGTGCAAGATGACAGCGCTTTCGGTGGCCATGATGGACGGGCTGTCCGAAAATGCCGTGGATTTCCGGCCCAATTTCGATGGCCGTGACGAAGAACCGGCGGTGCTGCCGGCCGCCTTGCCGAACCTTCTGGCCAACGGCTCTTCCGGGATCGCCGTGGGGATGGCGACCAATATTCCGCCCCACAATGTGGGCGAGTTGGTGGATGCCTGTCTGCACCTGATCAAGGCGCCGAATGCGCGGGATGAGACCTTGCTGGACTACGTGCCGGGCCCGGACTTTCCCACCGGCGGAGTGATTGTCGAGGACCGTGCCGTGATTGCCGAGGCGTACCGTACCGGACGCGGGGCTTTCCGGATGCGGGCGCGCTGGGCCAAGGAGGAACTGGGGCGCGGGCAGTGGCAGATCGTCGTGACCGAGATCCCGTTTCAAGTGCAGAAATCGAAGCTGATCGAGAAGATCGCAGAGCTTATCAACGCCAAGAAAATACCCATTCTGGGTGATATCCGGGACGAGAGTGCGGAGGATATCCGCCTGATCCTGGAGCCGAAATCGCGGAGCGTGGATCCGGACGTTTTGATGGAAACGCTGTTCCGGCAATCCGATCTTGAGACGCGCTTCTCCATGAACATGAATGTGCTGATCGACGGTAAGGTGCCGAAGGTCTGCTCCTTGAAGGAGGTTTTGCGGGCGTTTCTGGACCATCGGCGCGATGTGCTGTTGCGGCGTTCGCGGCACCGGCTGGGCAAGATCGATGCGCGGCTGGAGGTGCTGGAGGGGTATATCGTTGCCTTCCTGAACCTTGACCGGGTGATTGAGATCATCCGCACCGAGGACGAGCCGAAGCCCGTGATGATGCTGGAGTTCGAGCTTACGGATGTGCAGGCCGAGGCGATCCTAAACATGCGGCTGCGCGCGTTGCGCAAGCTGGAGGAGATGGAGCTGCGCAACGAGCGGGAGGCGCTTCTAGTGGAGCGTGCGGGGCTTGAGGATCTTTTGGCGAGTGAAGATCTGCAATGGTCTGCCGTGGCGGATCAACTGCGCGAGATCCGAAAGACTTTCGGTGCGCCCACACGGTTCAAGGGTATTACCTTTGCGGGTGATCTGAATGCGCTGAAGGATGAGTTGGGTGCGGAGTATCCTCTGGGCGCGCGGCGCACCGGCTTTGACAGTGCACCCGATGTGGCGGAGGTGCCGCTGGAGGCGATGATCGAGCGGGAACCGATTACGATTGTGTGCTCCGCGATGGGCTGGATCCGGGCGATGAAGGGGCATATCGCCTTGGATAGTGAGCTGAAGTTCAAGGATGGCGACGGGCCGCGCTTTGTGTTCCATGCGGAGACGACGGACAGGCTATTGGCCTTTGGTGCGAATGGGCGGTTCTACACCCTGAGTTGCGCCACGTTGCCCGGTGGGCGCGGTATGGGTGAGCCGCTGCGGCTTATGGTGGATTTGCCGAACGAGGCTGAACTGGTGGCCTTGTTTCTGCACAAGGCGGACCGGAAACTGCTGGTTGCCTCATCGGCGGGCGACGGGTTTGTTGTGCCGGAAGCGGATGTGGTGGCGCAGACACGGAGCGGGCGGCAGGTGCTGAACGTGAAGGAAGGCGTGCGGGCTGTGGTGTGCAAACCAGTGGAGGGCGATCACGTGGCTGTGGTGGGCGAGAACCGCAAGGTGCTTGTCTTCCCGCTGGAGGAGCTGCCGGAACTGGGGCGTGGCAAGGGCGTGCGGCTTCAGAAGTACAAGGATGGCGGGCTGAGTGATGCGCGAACCTTTGTGCTGGAAGAGGGGTTGAAGTGGAAGGAAAGCGGTGGCCGCACGCGGACGGAAACCGAGCTTTCGGACTACATTGCCAAAAGAGCCGCCGCCGGGCGCATGGCACCGCGCGGCTTCCCGAGGGACAACAAGTTTACCGTGTGAGATGGCTGTGAAGCGTTCCGGTTAGACTTCTGAAGCACTTCGCGTTTTTCCTCGGGAAGACGCCGCGAACTGCAATGGAGTAATGTTCAGGCAGACACCGAAACGCCTCAGCGGAAGGTTTCGCTTTGGTCTTCCGGTGTGCGGAGCTTCTGGTAGACCGCCATGATCAGGCAGATGCTGAAGGCGACGAAGGGGGGCGCGTAGAGATCATGCGCGATTTCCCTCAGCCAGAGCGCGGTGATTGTGATCTCCGTCTCCGGGTTTCGTACCGGGCCTGTGGTGAAGACAAGGATCACCCACGGTATGAGGATCACGCCCCAGAGGCCGGTAAGGGGGACGAGATGGGGCCCTGTTTCCTGAATGCTGCTACCAAGGGAGAGCCACCCTCTGCCCTCAATGGTGAGAAGCGGCAACATGATCGTGGTAAGTGCGCTCAGGATCAGTGCGGGTATGATCAGGAAGAAGAGGGAGGCGGTAAGGACGTGATCGACAAGCAGGCTGAGGCCGAAGATCGCGAGCCATGTGGCCTGTGTGGGCCGAGGTGCCTCTTCGCCGCTGATCCTTGGCCAGAGCCGGAGGATAACGCTGGTTGAGACCGTGGCATAGATCAGGCTGCTGAGGATGGAATAGGGGTTTACGAACAGGAACATTACGTTCGTGACTTCGCCGCCAGAGAAGAGGAAGAATGCCTGCGATGGCATCAGGAGCACGTAAGCCGTGGTGATGGCGATCATTGCTGCCAGAAACTCTACTGTGAGCCAAAGGCCGTTTTTGACGAACAGGCTAGCCGCCTCTTTGAGCGTTGCGGAGATCTCGATCACCATGATGCAACCCTATACCGAATTGCGCAGCCTCCGCGACCGCTCTGACGCCGCAGTCTCATGCGCCCGGCTCGGCCTCTTTGTGGAACTTGTCTTCCCGTGCGTCGCCAAAGAGTTTCTTGTTCTCCAGATAGGCGCGTTGCGTTCGGTAGAAAGCCCGCAGGAATGCCTCCGTATCCTGCGGGGGGATGGTGGCTTCATACCCGATGCGGGTGACGATTGCCTCGGAGACGCGCTGGAGGTTGGTATCGTGTTGTTTGCGCGCGGTGGCGTTCAGTGCATCGGTTTTGACCTGGAGGATCTGCTCCAGAGTCTGCAACTCGAACCGCCCGTAGTGATCGAGATGATGGGGCAGGAAGGTGAACCGGCCAACCTCGATCGCGCCCCTAGCCAGATCGGGCATGAGAACAGGGCGGGGCACCTCGATGACGAATGTATTGGCAATGATGTCGCCCAGCCTTTGGCGGCGCGGGTTGAAGAGCGGTATGGCAAGGAGGATCGTGATCCAGGCCAAGAGCAGAAGTGCGGGGACAAAGCCAAGCTCTGACGCGATGAGGAGGTATGTGCCGGGGACGAAGACCTCGATCTCCTTCATCAGGTTGCGCACCGTGATGGCATGGGGGCTGAGGGCCCGCCCGTCGCCCGAAATCACGCGAAGCCCGAGGAGGCGTTTGCCGATGGTCTGCCCGTTCCAGAGGATCTCGCAGGCGACATAATAGGGCGCGCGGAGCATGAAGAAGCTGAGTGCACCGACTGCCACGACACCGTCGCCCGAGAGGACCTCTGAGAAGGCGACGATTATCATCAGGATGATCACGATCAGGCCGGTGAGGATGATATCGGTCATCTGGGCGCCGAAGCGGGCACCGAGACCCGCGACCTGAAAATTGATGGGCACGCCTTCGGGTGGCAGTATTTCCGTAATCCGGGTTTTCGGCCCCTTTTCGGTTGATCTGCTTGCGGCACTCATTCGGCGGGATCCCCACGGCCTGCCATCAGGAAGTACCAGAGCCAGAGCGCGCCGATGCCCCAGCCGATGGCGATGCGCAGTTCAGGTGTCTGGATAAGCTGGCGGAAAAAGCCTTCGAGGATGGCTGCGACAACGAGCATGATGGCGGCAAGAAGGGCGAGCTTGACCGCATCACGCCCCTTGTGGCGGAGGGCATCGCGGCGGGTCATCTGGCCGGGGAAAAGCACCGCCAGGCCAAGGTGGAAGCCGCCGGCGCAGGCGATCGCAATGGCCGAAAGCTCTGTGACACCGTGAACGGAGAGCCATGCGAAAAGCTCGTACCCCAGGTCTCTATCCACGTGGAGGCCGACAAATGCGCCGACGACAAGCCCGTTATAGAAGGTAAGTAGCGTGCTCGGGATGCAGATGATGACGCCGAGCGCGAAGGTGAACAGGGCTATCTGTGTGTTGTGTGAGAAGAGGTAGCTTGCGAAGGCTGTAAGCCTGTCTACCGTTGCGTCTCCGCCAGAGGTCAGCACGGATTCGAGTTGGCTGCGGGTGCTGGTGATACCCCGTTCTCCGGCAAGGCCCGAAGGGACGATGGTGTTGTACCATGTGGGATCTTCGACGAAGAGGAGATAGCCTGCCACACCGCCGAGAAGCATTGTGAGGAAGGCCAGCGCAAGTACAGTGGCAGAGCGGCGCACGGCTTGCGGAATGCCGCGTGATATGAGCCGCCAGATCAGGCCCTTGAGTGTGGCCTGAGGCGCATAGACGGCAAGATAAGCCCGTGCTGCCAGCGCTTCGAGATAACTGAGAAGAGCGCGATCCAGCGATATCTCGCGGGCGAGCGAGAGCGCGTTGACCGTGTTGCGGTAGAGTGCTGCAAGATCGCGGGCTTCCTCAAAGTTGAGGCTTCGCAGCCCCATTTTCTCGATCTGTGTCACCAGCTTGTCGAGGCGGAGCCAGTCTGCCTCCCGCTCGGCGCGGAACCGGGCGGAGCGGATATCGGGGGCTGTTGCTTCCACGTTCATATCAGTTCCTGCGCCTTGATATCGAGATAGGTCGAAACGAGGCGCGGAGTAAGCTCGCCCGGTGTTGTTTCGAGGCAGATGACACCGATGCGGGAAAGGCCATCCAGCACAAGGCGACGCTCGCGGCGCATTTCGGCGGCGGCGACGGTTTCAGCCATTGAATGAAGACTATCTGCGGGTTGGCCCACGCGCTTTTCAAGCTCCGGATCCGCGAAGGTAACGAAGATGATCACGTGGGCGCGGTTCAGTACCGTGAGGTTTTCCACGAGAAGTTCGGCGGTGGTGGTATCGGCGAAATCGGAAAAGATGATGATGAGGCTGCGGCGGTTTAGGCGGCCATTGAGATGGGCCAGCGCCAGTGTGGGGTTGGAGGATGCCGACTGGTAGGACAGGGCCGCCGTATGGGCACGGAGTGCGGGAAAGGCGGCGCGGCCAGGCTGGGGCGGCACGAAGAGGCGCGGCACCGCATCGAAGCTGAAAAGCCCCACAAGATCGCCACCAAGGCCTGCGGCCCAGGCGGTGGCCAGGGCTGCGTTGATTGCATGGTCGATCTTGGGCAGGCCCGCCAGTTCCTCGCGCATCAGGTAGCCGTTATCGAGGGCTATCATGATCTGGTGATTGCGCTCGGACTGCATTTCCTTGACCACGAGATCGCGCCTGCGGGCGGAGCGCTTCCAATCGATGCCGCGGGTATCCATGCCGGGGATGAAATCGCGCATCTGGTGGAACTCGGAGCCTTCGCCGACAAGCGCATTTTCCTTCACTCCGTAAAGATCGGATTGCACCTTCACGTCGATCTGGCCGGAGGCGACGGGGCGGATGTTGGGGATAACCTTCAGCACCGTATCGAGTGCGATGCGGGGCGTCATTTCCCAGAGGCCGAGGCGGGAGGGCCAGGCGAGCCAGAGGGCGGGCAACTGGAAAACCCCGCGCCTGCGGGCGGGAACACGTGCCTCGCCGCTGACATTCCGGGGATTGCCCGAAAGGCCGAAGGCGAGTGTGGTACCGAGGGCGCCCGAAAGCTCCAGGATTGCGTAGAGGCGGGGCGGCAGATCGAAATTCCGGGTGGTGAGTTTGGTGAGGAACACAGCGTCCTCGCCGGAGAAGACTTCATCCGGGCCGGTGATTTCGACGGAGACGGAACGGCTGGAAGGACTGATCGCGAGATCTGCGATCATGAAGAGGATGAGTGCGGCCCAAAGGGCCACCGCCAGCGCCGCCGGGGCTGCGCCCGATGTGATGATCAGCGCAGACGCTCCGAGGAGCGCTGCGGAGATGATCAGCAGGCGGCGGCTGGGGCGCATTACTTGGGCGCCTCGATGCGGTTGAGAATGTTCTGCATCACATCTTCTGCAGTGCGCCCCTCGATCTCGGCAGTGGGGCCGAGTACGATGCGGTGTCGCAGCGCCGGAACGATCAGCTGTTGCACATCATCGGGGATCGCGTAATCGCGGCCATCGAGCGCAGCCCGCGCCCGCACGGCGCCTGCGATGGCATCGGCTGCGCGGGTAGACGCACCATGCCGGATCTCTGGATCTTCGCGGGTGGCGCGGACGATCTTGAGAATATAGGCGAGGATTGTCTCATCAAGGCGGATGCTATCCACCAGCTTCCGGCCTGCGGCCAGAGTTTCGGCGGTGAGCACTGGCTTGAGATCGGCACGGCGCGCCTCATGATCCAGCGATTGGGTGGCGTGAAGGCGAAGGATTTCCATCTCGGCCGCTGCGTTGGGGAAATCGATCACGAGTTTGAAGAGGAACCGGTCGAGCTGTGCCTCAGGCAGCGGGTAGGTGCCTTGCTGTTCGATCGGGTTTTGCGTTGCAACAACGAAGAAATCGGGGCCGAGGGTGTAATCCGTACCGTCGATTGTCGCCACACGCTCGTTCATCACCTGAAGGAGGGCGGCCTGCGTTTTTGGGGGCGCGCGGTTGATCTCGTCCGCCAGCAGAATGTCGGTGAAAACCGGCCCCTTGGTAAGCTTGAAGGACGAGGAGCCGAAATCGAAGATGTTCACGCCCAGCACATCGCCCGGCATCAGATCGGGCGTGAACTGGATGCGTCCAAAGTCAATCGCAAGGGCTGCAGCGAGGCTTTGCGCAAGCAGGGTTTTGGCCGTGCCCGGAGGTCCCTCCAGCAGGCAATGGCCGCGCGAGAAGAGCGCCACGAGCAACATGTCCACGGCCATATCCTGCCCGCGGACGGCCTTTCCGATTTCGTCGCGCACCTGATCAGCGTGGGCGCGGAGATCTTCCAAATTCATAGAGCACCTTTTCGGTTTCTGCCTCGAAAGTGTCGGCAAGCGATTTGAGCGCTGCCGGTGAGGCGTTTGTGTGCTGGGAAAGGGCGGCCGCTGCGGCCGCACCAAAGGATTGTGCGAGCGTTTCATCCTTGCGTCGGATCTGTCCGACAATGCGGCGCAATTGATCTTCGCCGGCTGTGTGTGGCCCGTGCAACACCTGATCCAGCCAGCGGAGGCGAGACTGGATATAGGCTTCGAATATCTGCGCCCGTTTGTCGGCCATGCGCATCAGCCGGGCCTTGGCAGCTATGGAGACGGACTTGGAGGCACCGAGTTGATCGTGGAACGGGGTATCGGGCGGGCCGACGCGCATCCAGCTGCGCCAGAGCGCCAGAGCGGCACCAAGGGCCAGAGCGCCCCAGAGAAGCGAGAAGGGATATTCGAAAAAGCGCAGGAGATCGGCCCATTCGCGCTTGCGCAGGATAGGCGGCTCCGGCGTGAGAAAACGGCTGGTGGTTGTATCGAGGAGGATCATGCCGGGCTCTGCGAAGGGCCTGAAAAATGCCCGTGCGAAGGCCGCATTCTGGCCGAGGCTGAGGCCGTGGTTGTTCAGAAGATCGGGGTCGGAGAGCATCAGCACTTCCTCGCCATCACGCATGCAGCTGATCAGCAGATGGCCGATGGCGCTGCCGAAAACGGGTTCGCAGGCATCCGGCAGATTGCGCGGGAAAAGCTGAGGTGCGTATAGGGTGACGGAGAAGCTCTCGCCCGTACTCACTTGATCGATTATTTCTACGAGTTTCGCACGGGGCCGGGAAAAGTCCCCGCTCATCAGGCCAAGCTGGCGGAACGGGCGCGAGGCGTTCTCATCTTCCAGAAGCAGGCTTTCATGTGCATAACCGCTATGGCGTGCGCCAAGGGTCCATTTGGGTGCGATGATCAGGGTTCGTACGATTGCCAGCTTGTTCTCAACAACACGCGCGCGAATATCGTATTCCGTTCCGGTTTTCAGATAGTCTTCACGCTCTTCCGGGGCTGCGAAGGGTGTTTCCAGATCGGTGTCGTGGAGAGGCAGGATCCGCAGGCTTACAAGATCGGCCTCCAAACTGAGGCCGAAGGGCTTCTTGATGTTGATCTGATCGGATTGCAGCCATTGCACAAAGCCATCATGGCCGGTGGCAGAGCGGGAGAGAGCGCGCTGGCTGTTGCCCATCAGAAGATATGTGAAGACAGCGACGACCAGAAGCGCGAGTACGATCATCGCGACATTGGCCACGGTATTGCGTTGTTGCGCCTCCATATGCACTGACTGGCTCATGCCCCAACACCATTCAGAATGGGTTCAGCACGGCGCAGACAATCCTCAAACGTCTTGTCGGCCAAGGGCCGCCCGCCGAATTGCACGAGCTCTTCCGTCATGGTGATGCGCCGAAGATCTGCAAGGCGTGGCCAGTTGCCGGGCAGGCGAGCCAGAAACTCCCGCGCGGTTTCCGAGCGGCGAAGGCGAAGGGCGTTTTGACGGCCCGCCGCATCCAGAGTGTGCCCGACGAGGAGCACGAGCGCCTCCTCCTTGTCCGGCATCTGGCGGAGCCTTGCGATCAGTGCATTGCCTTCGGGCAGAGGGATCTGCGGCTCCGGTTTGCCGCTGCCATTCGTGCGCTCCGATTTGAAATCTCCGCCCTTGCCGAACCCGCCGTTCAGAACACCACTGTGCTTGACGAAGATGTAGATAACGACGGCCAGAAGGATGAAAAGAAGGATACGACTCAGCATCCCGATGGCAGAAAGATCTTCCCATGAAACCCTGCTCTGAGGTTCCGCCTCGGGGCGTGGCGGCTGGACCTTTGCGCCATCCATCGGAATGGACCCGGTTGTCGTATCAACATAGGTGAGTTTGTTTTGAATGCGGCTCAGCCATATCGCATCCAGATAGGCTTCATCTTGTGGAACATTCAGGGCGGTTATTTCGGGTTGCTCCTGCGCATTCAGGGCGGTGCTGCTTGCCGCACCTATCCAGATGGCCAACGCACAAGCGAGGGCCATGCCGGTGAGCCGGAACCGAAATGTGTGTCTTACAAAAATCATCTGACTGAACGTACTGGGCTCACCTATCGATTCAAGCATTTATCGGAGAGGTTTGTGACGATCTCGCGTGCTGAGTTTGGCGGAAATCAGAATGCATCGGGCTGCGCGGTACGGGCCATGTGATCGAGCACGGCATTAACGAATTTGCTTTCCTTGCCCTCGGGAAAGAATGCCTTTGCCACATCGACATACTCACTGATCGTTACCTTAGGCGGGGTTTTCTGCGTCAACAGCTCCGCGCCCGCTGCGCGAAACAAAGCGCGCAGGGTGGGATCTATCCGGGCGATAGGCCAGGTTTCCTTCAGGGCCGCATCGGTGAGTTGATCGATCTTGGCCTGACGGTTCACGGCCTCGTGCAGAAGGTCGCGGAAGAGATCGATATCAGCCTCGGAATACGTATCTCCATCCAGCTCCATCCCAAGGCGGTGCGTCTCAAATTCCTCCTGCACCGTATCGAGTGCGGTATCGGAGGCTTCCATCTGGAAGAGCGCCTGCGTTGCGAAAAGGCGTGCGGCGGAGCGCATTTGCTTTTTCGCAGAGCTGCCCGTTTTTTTCTCGTTGGCCATGGTTACGCTGTGCCTTTCGGGGCGGGGGGGCTGCCAGCCATCTTAAATTCGCCTTCTGGGAGGGGAGGCTTTGGTCGTTTCGCCTGAAACCGGCGGGCGAGGGCGATGAGGTGGAGGGCTGCGACAGCTGCGCCGCCACCCTTGTTCTGGCCGGATGCCTCTGCGCGAATAACGGCCTGATCCACGTTCTCAACGGTCAGGATACCGTTGCCGATGGCATGGCCCTCAAGTCCGAGCAGGGTGAGCCCGCGCGAGCTGTCGTTGCAGACCGTCTCGTAATGCGTGGTCTCTCCCCGGATTACACAGCCGAGAGCGACATACCCATCGTAGTCACCCGATTTTGCGGCCAGCGCGATTGCTGTAGGGATCTCCAGTGCGCCCGGCACCTCTATGATATCGTACATCGCGCGGGACGCCTCACAGGCGGCTTTTGCACCTTCGAGCAGCTGATCTGCAATCTCGCGGTAGTAGGGCGAAACGATGAGTGCGAGGCGTGTGGGATGCTCAAACACTGGGGCGGGCAGGGCGTAATGGGTGATGTGCGTTGCCATTCAATCCTCCGCCGAGATGCGGCGTGTGCCGTGGATGGTGAGGCCATACCCTTCCAGCCCGACGATGCGTGGGCTGGGGGAGTTGGTGAGCAGAACCATGTCATGGACGCCGAGTGAGCCGAGGATCTGAGCGCCGAGGCCGTATTGGCGGAGCGTTTGCGGTGATGCCTCGCCCTCGTGCACCATCTTCATGGACATATCGCGCAGGAGAACGAGCACGCCGCGGCCCTCCTCTGCGATGATACGCATGGCATCCTGCACCTGGTTGGATTTACCCGGTGAGAGGCCAAGCATATCGTCGAACGGGTTGGCGGCGTGCATGCGCACGAGTACGGGGGCATCTGTGGAAATATCGCCCTTGGAGAGAGCGATATGCTCCGCGCCTTCGGTATCGTCCGTAAAAACGCGCAGCATCCATTCTCCGCCAAATTCCGACGTGACGGACCGGACGGCGTTCTCTCTCACCAGATTGTCGTGCTTGCGGCGATAGGCGATGAGATCGGATATGGTGCCGATCTTGAGGTTGTGGCGCTGCGCGAAGGCTACGAGATCAGGGAGGCGGGCCATGGAGCCATCGTCCTTCATGATCTCGCAGATCACGCCGGATGCATTGAGGCCCGCAAGGCGCGAGATATCGACGGCAGCCTCCGTATGGCCAGCCCGCACCAGAACGCCCCCCTCGCGCGCTCGAAGGGGGAAGACATGACCGGGGGTGGCAATATCCTGCGGGCCGGAAGCCTGATCGATGGCAACGGCAACCGTGCGCGCCCTGTCATGTGCCGAGATACCGGTTGTGACACCCTCGCGTGCCTCAATGGATACGGTAAACGCCGTTTCGTGGCGTGAGGAATTGGATGCGGCCATGAGTGGCAGGCCAAGAGCATCCAGACGTTCGCTGCTGAGGGCAAGGCAAATAAGGCCACGCCCGTATGTTGCCATGAAGTTAACAGCATCCGGTGTGGCCATCTGGGCGGGGATCACCAGATCACCCTCGTTCTCCCTGTCTTCATGATCGACAAGGATGAACATCCGCCCGTTGCGCGCATCTTCGATGATCTCCTCAATCGAGGAGATGGCATCCTTGTAGAGATCATCCTCTGACATATGCGACTCGCTTACTTCGGCTGATAATCGTTCAGACGCGCGACATAGCGGGCCATTGTGTCGATCTCAAGGTTTACGATGTCTCCCTCGGCCACGCTTCCCCATGTGGTATGGGCTTTTGTGTGCGGGATGAAGTTCACGCCAAAGCGTGCGCCTTCCACATCGTTAACCGTCAGCGATGTGCCGTTCAGGGCCACAGAGCCTTTGGACGCGATGAACCGGGCCAGATGCTCCGGGGCGCGGAAGAGCACGCGGGTGCTGTCTCCTTCCTCCGACAAAACCTCAATCTCTGCTGTACCATCCACATGGCCCGAAACAATGTGGCCGCCCAGTTCGTCGCCAACCTTCAGGGCCCGCTCCAGATTGACCTTTGTGCCTGTTTTCCAGCCCGCAAGCGTGGTTTTGGAGACGGTTTCCGCAGAAACATCCACATCAAACCAGCTGCGACTGCCCTCTGTGCCCTTATCCACTACAGTCAGGCAGACACCCTCGCAGGCGATGGATGCGCCAAGAACCATGCTCTCATGCGGGTAGGATGTCGCGATCCGCACACGCAGATCACCCCGAGGCTCTGCCAGCAGGATTTCGCCAATATCCGAAACTATTCCAGTAAACATAGACCTGCCGTTAACCAAGCTCTAGTGCAACGCGGGATACACGCGCAGATGACACACCACAAGAGTTCTCGGCTCAATGCGTAACATGATACTTGTGCAAAGGGCTTTGGTGGGCGTATCAAAATGTGCCAAGTGTGTGACAATAATCGGGTATATGTGTGGCAGATCGAAACTTCCTATTCCTGCAAGGCCCACACGGGCCGTTCTTTTCGGACCTTGCGGGACTGATCCGGCAGGCTGGAACCAAGGTGAGCCGCATTGGCTTCAACGCTGGCGATGCTCACTTCTGGAAGCACAACGATACGTATACCGCTTTCACGGATGACAAATCCAACTGGCGTGTATTCCTGAAGAGCTATCTGGATCGCGAAGGCGTTACGGACATGGTTCTCTATGGAGATACGCGCGATATTCATGCAGAGGCGCGTGCTGAGGCTCAGACGCGTGGGATCACGGTTCATTGTTTCGAAGAAGGATACCTTCGCCCTTACTGGATCACGTATGAACACGGTGGGGTTAATGGCCATTCTCCACTGATGGAAATGAGTGTTGCAGAAATGCAGGCACAGATGGGAGGCGCGCAACGCCCGGTGCCCGAAGCACCTGCACAATGGGGTGCTTTGTGGCATCATATTCTTCTGGGTGCGCTCTACCATTGGCAGATCCTCTTTCGAAATGGTGCCTACAAGAACTACCGACCGCATCGAACAATCAGTGTGCGAAAAGAGTGGTTCCTTTATGTAAGACGTCTGGCGCTCTTTCCGTTTCATGTGATGGAGCGGAAGCGTGAGACGCGAAATCTTCACAAGAGCGGGGCCAATTACCACCTCGTTCTGCTGCAACTCGCGCATGACAGCTCATTTACAGAGCACAGCGATTTCACGAATATTGGTGAGTTTATTGACCTGTGTTGCAAGGGTTTTGCAGAAGGTGCGCCTGGCTACCATCGCCTTGTTTTCAAAACACATCCTCTGGAGGATGGCCGCGAACCGCTGGGACAGATCATCCGGGATTGCGCTACGGCTTACGGTGTTGCGGACAGGGTGCAGATGATCCGGGGTGGCAAATTGGGGCCAATGCTTGATCATGCGAACACAGCCGTAACGGTGAACTCAACGGCCGGGCAGCAAGTATTGTGGCGGGGTATGCCACTGCGGATTTTTGGCCGATCCGTTTATGCGAAGCCGGAATTTGTATCCGAGCAGCCCTTGGCAGAATTTTTTGCCAACCCGAAGCTACCGGATAACGAGGCCTATCGGGATTATCGGCAGTATCTTCTGGAAACGTCCCAGTTTTCGGGTGGGTTTTATACCGAAACCGGGCGTGCCGAGATCTTGCGCAATGTTGTCGATGTGATGCTTGAAAACCTCAATCCCTATGAGGAGCGTTGCAGAAAAAGCAAACTTCGCAAGGTTTGGGATGCTCAATCCGCGCATTGACCTTGCTTTTGTTGCGTTTGCAGAGTCTCTTTCGTAAAAATAAAGAAAAACAATTCCAACCGAGGCAGGCTGGACGATGAGCAGATATACAAAAATCGGCCGCCCGGCCGTGCTGATGCTGTGTGTATTGGCACTCAGTGCATGTGCGCTTCCCCGTTCTGGGCCCAAGGATGACGAAATCCTCTCTGGATCCAAGGCGGACGGTGGGCCTGTGAATGTGGTCATGGTGGACAGCATCATCGCCCAAAACAGCCGTGTGAGTGACGATCTTAGCTTTCCATCCGCCTTTACCGGCGCGGGTGTTGCACGGACGGACAGTATCAACCCAGGGGATGTGATTTCGGTAACCGTTTGGGAGAACGTGGATCCGGCTCTGCTTGTGGGCCCTGGCCAGAAACAGGCGTTCCTTCAGGAAATTCAGGTTGATCAGAGTGGCAATATCTTCGTGCCCTATGCGGGTGTTCTGAAGGCATCTGGCAAAACGCCGGAGCAGTTGCGTCGCCTGATCACTCGCCAGTTGGATCCGCAGACTCCCGATCCGCAGGTAGAGGTGCGCAGGGCTGCGGGAGACGGATCTTCCATCAGCGTGATCGGGGGGGTGGGCGCGCAGGGCGTCTACCCGCTGGTCCCCTCCACCGCCACGCTGAGTGCCATGCTTGCCACGGCGGGTGGTGTGACGATTGACCCTGATGTGGCTCAGGTGGCGATCCGCCGCGGCAATGCTACGGGCCGGATCTTCCTTCAGGATCTTTACGATAACCCTCGGTTGGATGTGGCGCTTCGCTCGAACGACAAGATTATTGTCGAGGAGGATCGCCGCACCTTCACAGCGCTTGGAGCCACAAGTACTCAGGCGCGGGTGCCATTTCCGCAAGGCCGGATGAGCGTGGTTGAGGCGATTGCCGAAGTGGGTGGCCTGAACGGGGATACATCTGATCCGACAGGGATATTCGTATTCCGCCGCGAGGATCAGACTGTAGCAAACCGGGTGACGGGCCGCACCGATCTTGGCCCAGGCGAGCCCTTCGTTTATGTGATAGATCTGACGCGGCCGGATGGCGTGTTCGTGGCCAAGGAATTTCAGGTGCGCGATCAGGATACGATCTACATCACAGAGGCACCTTTCGTGGCATGGGCAAAGGTTCTGACAGCCACCTCGCAATCTCTCAGCTTCACGACGGACATCGTGCGGGCGGTGGAGCTTATCCAGAATTGACGGACGCGCCTGGCGCTCGGAAGCGACTGGGTGTTTATACGCTCGGGTTTCTGCGCGATAAGCCGCTTCGGCGGATCCTGGCACTTGCCGGCTGGGATGTGATGCCGGGCTGGCAGCCCGGCAGTTGCGATGCAATTGGTGTGTGGGGCCGCCGCCCCGTTTCAGCGCGGGGGTTGGCCATGGCGCGCCGCAGTGGTGTGCCTCTGCTGAACATCGAAGATGCGTTCCTCCGGTCTGTCCGTCCCGGGTTCTCCGGCTCTGCGCCGACTGGGCTCATTCTGGATCGGCAAGGCCTCTATTTCGATGTGCGTCAGCCTTCGGAACTCGAAGACATGCTCCAATCCGGCGATTTGTCCGATCCATCGCTTCTGGCACGGGCTGAGGCTGGCATTGCTTTTCTGAGACAGAAAAGACTCTCCAAATATAATGCCTGGGAAGATGCGGAGTTGCCTGAGCCGGGTTTTGTGCTTGTGATAGATCAGACTCGTGGCGACGCTTCCATACGGCTTGGCGGGGCTGATGAAGCAACCTTTTCGATAATGCTGGCTTCAGCGCGGACGGAGCATCCCGGCAAGCGCATCGTGATCCGCACCCATCCGGAAGTGGCGGCTGACAAGAAGCGTGGACATTTCTCTGAGGCCGATACGGATGCGCGGAGCTCGCTGTTCAGGGCGTCCGTTAATCCCTGGGATCTTCTGGAGCGCGCGGATGCTGTCTATGCGGTGACTTCCCAGATGGGATTTGAAGCGATGATGGCGAGGCATCGGCCTTCTATCTTTGGCCAGCCCTACTATTCCGGGTGGGGCCTTTCTGATGATCGAAATCCTTTGGCCCGGCGCACGACACGCCGCAGCCTCACGGAGGTTTTTGCGGCTGCGATGCTCCTTTATCCCACATGGTACGACCCGTGCCGGGACAGGTTGTGTGATTTCGAGGAGGCGGCACTCCTCCTTTCGGAAGAGGCCCGTGCCTGGGCTGATAACCGGAGGGGTGCTGTATGTATCGGGATGAAGCCCTGGAAGCATCATCCTATGCGTCGGTTTTTGAGAGGGGCAAAGGGCGTTCCTCTGTTTGAGCATGAACCTGCGAAGGCTGCCTCCCTTGCGCGGAGAGAGGGCCGGGAGGTGATTGTGTGGGCAGGCAAGGAAACGAAGGCTTTGCGGGAAGCCTGCGCGCCCGATGTAACGCTTCGGCGGATGGAGGATGGGTTTCTCCGCTCGGTCGGGCTTGGTGCGCAGTTGCTGCCAGCAGCGTCTCTGGTGCTTGACGACAAGGGAATCTACTTCGATCCCACGCGGCCGAGCCATCTCGAGGATCTGATTGCCGCCGCCTGTACGCTCTCCCCTTCTGAGAGAGAACGCGCAGCAGAGCTTTGCGCGCGTGTTGTGGCTTCCAGAATTACGAAATACAATATCGGAGATGACGCGCCGCGCCTTGAGGCCCGCCCGGGGCAGCGGCGGGTTCTGGTGCCGGGGCAGGTCGAGGACGATGCATCGATCCGTCTGGGAACCAGCGATGTTTCCACCAACCTGGAACTTCTGCGACGAGCACGGTTACATTTCCCGGATGATTTCGTGATCTACAAGCCGCATCCGGATGTTGAGATCGGGCTCCGAAAGGGGACTATCTCCGAGGCCGATCTCGCCGGGAATGCGGATTTCGTGGCGCGCGATATGTCTGCTGCCGCCCTGATGGATCAGGCGGATGTTGTCTGGACGATGACCTCGCTTATGGGGTTTGAAGCTCTGCTGCGAGGCTCAGAGGTTCACTGCCTTGGCATGCCGTTTTATGCGGGATGGGGGCTGACGGAAGACCATGGGCAGCTCTGCACACGGCGGATGGCAAAGCCCGACCTGGTGGCACTGGTGCACGCTGCTCTGATCGCCTATCCGCGGTACTTCGATCCTGTCAGCGGGCGGGCGTGCAGTGCTGAAGTGATCCTTGACAGGTTGGCAGACCGCGCGCCGGAGGTGGCCTCAAACCCGCTTCGCCGGATGCGGTGGCTGGCCGCCGTGCAGTACCGGTTTCGAGGGTTGGCGCATCTTTGGCGGCGTTGAGTATCGGTGGGATGCCGGAGCCACTGGCGGGGATATTTAAGGGAAAGATGGAGGGGTCGGGATCCAACGGATCATCGTATCAGGGCCGAGCGGACGTATCTCCGTTTGGGTGAAGGCTGGTATGTCTTTCAGCGCCTCAATGCCAAGCGGGGCTATGGCTGGGATGCCGTCCCCACCGATGGCCTTGGCGGCTGTGATCGTGATGAGTTCATCGACGAGACCCTCGCGCAAAAGCGATGCTGCGAGTGCGCCGCCGCCTTCGCACAACACTCTGGTGATACCCCTTCTGCCAAGCGATTGAAGGGCTTGGGGGAGGTCAATGAGACGTTCGGAAGTGGCAGGGCTTTCGACAATCTCAGCGCCTGCTGATTGCCATGCAGCTTGCCGGGCCGGATCCGGCTCTGACCGTGTGAGAAGCCATGTCGGGTGTGTGTTCGCCGTTTCGGCGAGTTTGCTGGTGAGAGGGGTGATCAGACCGCCATCGAGGACAATGCGTACGGGTTTTGGTGCCATCGGTCCGAGGTCGCGCACGTCGAGCATCGGGTTGTCGGCGCGGGCGGTGCCGGAGCCGATGAGGATGGCATCGTGGGTGGCGCGGAGATGGTGGACGAATATGCGGGCCATCGGGCCCGTGATCCAGCGGCTTTCGCCGGTGGATGTGGCGATGCGGGCGTCGATTGTGGTGGCGAGTTTGAGGGTGATGATGGGGCGACCGCGGGTGATGCGGGACAGGAAACCTGCGTTGAGTTTGGCGGCTTCGCTGGCCATGAGGCCTGTGTGTACCTGGATGCCAGCTTTCTGCAGACGTGCGATGCCCTGGCCCCTTGTGCGGGGGTCCGGATCTTCCAGGCTTATGAAAACGCGGGATATTCCGGCCTTGATCAGAGCGTCGGTGCAGGGTGGTGTTTGCCCGTGATGGGCGCAGGGCTCCAAGGTGACGTGGGCTGTGGAGCCCCTGGCATTCTCGCCTGCGGCTTCGATGGCAAGCGGTTCTGCGTGAGGGCGACCGCCTTTGGCGGTGTGGCCTTCGCCGATGAGCGCGCCGTCTTTGACCAGTACACAGCCGACTGTTGGATTGGGCCATGTCTGGCCGAGCCCGCGCGCGGCGAGGGCGAGGGCATGGCGCATCCAGGCAGCGCTATCCATTTGATCTAGCTGGTTTCTTCGCCGCCTTCGGGGGGGCGAAGCTCTGATACGAAATCCTCGAAATCATCGGCAGCCTGGAAGTTTTTGTAGACGCTGGCGAAGCGGACATAGGCGACTGTGTCGATCCGGGCGAGGGTTTCCATGACGATCTCACCGATCTTGTCAGACGGGATATCGGCATCTCCAAGGCTTTCGAGGCGGCGAACGATGCCGGAGATCATCTGGTCGATCCGATCAGGCTCTATCGGACGTTTCTGGAGAGCGATGCGGATGGAGCGCTCGAGCTTATCCCTATCAAAAGGCTCACGTTTCTGGTTCTTCTTGACGACGACGAGATCGCGGAGTTGCACCCGCTCATAGGTGGTGAAGCGGCCTGCGCAGGCGGGGCAGAAACGGCGGCGGCGGATGGCGACGTGATCCTCCGCGGGGCGCGAGTCTTTTACCTGAGTGTCTACATTTCCGCAAAAAGGGCAGCGCATCCCGTTACCTCGATTGTTTTCTTATCGTTACCACAATGACTATAGGGGCACTACAAGCTTTTGAGTAGGGGCGTATGTGTTGCCACGAGATCAAGCGTTGCCGCAGGATCACGGTTGGCGCTTTGGCCAGCGTTAATCCTTCGCTGAAAGCGCTTTCTGAAAAGGTGGGTTCGGTACGGGTTTGGTATGGATTGAGTAGTGCAAGGCGTCAGCACCATTTTTGGTGCTGACGGGCGTTAACACTTCGGATTTCTTCAGTCGTCGAGCAGGAAGGTGACCATCATGTTCACGCGAAAACCGGTGACAGCGCCGTTATCGACCATCACATGCTGCTCTTTTACCCAGGCACCCTGAATGCCGCGCAGTGTCTTGGACGCACGGGCGACGCCCTGCTTGACGGCATCATCAAAGCTGTCCGTGGATGTGGCGGAAATTTCCGTTACGCGTGCAACTGACATCTGATCGCTCCCATTGTTGTATGAGCGGTCAGTCTACGCGCTTCGCCCGGCAATGGCCAGATTGCGAGGCGTGCATGTGTTCAGGAGTGTGCTTGAGAGCGAATTTCAACCGTCTCGCTTGTCGAAGGATTGCGCGAGGCGGGGATCCTTTCGCCACGTCGTCAGCGTCTCTCCCATGAAGCAGATGATCTGCCAGAGAGACGGGGACTGACTTTCGGCGGTTGTTTGTTCTGTGATGTTGGGGGGTGGGAAAGCGCGTGCTTCATCGACCCCGAACGGGACGTTTGCCATGAGAGATACTCCAAAAAACTACTCGTTACGCGGATGAAGGTAGACCGTAACCTGGGCCTTCTTGCGGCAGGCTGGTTAAAAGTTTCTTTATGGATCCGGAAAAGTTGGCAGAGGAACGTTACGCGCCGAGATGGACGGCGATGCGGCGGGTGTGGGGAGCTGTGCGATGCTCCACCAGATAGATGCCCTGCCATGTGCCGAGCCGGAGCCTGCCATCCTTTATCGGGATCTGGAGGGATGTGGGGAGGAGGGCCGCCTTGATATGGGCGGGCATATCATCCGTGCCTTCGTATCTGTGCGTTAGATAGGAAAGGCTGGGGTGATCCGCTGGGGGTACGAGGCGGTTCAGCCAGTTCAGGAGATCGGTTTGCACGCTGGGATCGGCGTTTTCCTGAATGAGGAGAGAGCAGGAGGTGTGCTGGACAAAGAGGGTGAGGAGGCCGGTGCCTTCGGCATATCGGGCGGCTTCATTCGTGAATTCGTAGAGGCCGGGGCCGGTTGTCTTGAGGGTGATCATCGGGCTGTTCCTCTTGGTGTTGCGCGGGCTTCCGGGCGCCCCGAGTTCAGGGCTTCGCCCTTCACCGGCCCACCCGCCAGCCACGCGCCCGAGGTCGTGTCAGGGGAGAACGACGAGTGTGTGATCATGGTCTTTTAGGGCTTCATCGATACTTCTGGAGATTGTATTCCAATCGCCACCAGCCAATCCTGCGCCGATCATGGGGTAGCCGATGCGGGATGTCGGAAAGCGTTGGGCTATTGTCTGAAAGCATTTTTCCAGCGCTATATAATCCACTTTCACACCACGACCGCGATAGTCGAACTGGGTATAAGCGTTGATAATGGTGAACGAGACATCTTCCCGGATGATCTCTGCCTGTGAAAACGTTCCAAGCTTTGTGCGGTCGCCCTTCGAGGTTGCCTTGTCGACTGAATGGGCTTCGGGAAAGAGTTGGGCGATGGGCTTGGCGATGCCTGCTCCCATTTTATGAAAGCAGTTACAGCCGTGCACAATGACGTCGAAATGGCCTTTGAGGGCGAGGGTGATCAAGTCGCCGGTGGTCTGTTTCATTTTTTTCTCGGCTGTATTGGCAGCTCTGAGTTCAGGAAGGGCGCCCTTTGCTGGTAAGTTCGCCAGCTTTGGGCAAATTCAGTGAGTACGACTTTTGATCCGGCAGTCAGTTTGTTCCTGAGAACTGGAGCTTGCGGAGTGCTTTCGCCTCGATCCGGCGAATGCGTTCACGGGTGATACGGTATTGCTCCATGGCGGCTTCCGAGCAGTTGTGTTGAAAACTTGCATCCCGTGGCCGCACTGTTCTTGTCTGACTGGCGGAAATCTGCGGTCTTCTCGCCGCTTCCGAAATGAAATTCCAAAGCGCTGAGGCTGCCACATTGAAAACCAAACCTCGCCGACAAATACGGCGGGCCGCTTCTCGGCTTTGCGTCCCGTCCAATTTATTGATCCAGGAAACTCCGCAGCTTTCGGCTGCGGCTTGGATGCTTGAGCTTGCGAAGGGCCTTGGCTTCGATCTGGCGGATGCGTTCGCGGGTGACCGAAAACTGCTGGCCAACCTCTTCGAGTGTGTGGTCGGTGTTCATGCCGATGCCGAAGCGCATGCGGAGGACGCGTTCTTCGCGGGGCGTGAGGCTTGCGAGGACGCGGGTTGTGGTTTCCTTCAGGTTGCCCTGGATCGCTGAATCGAGCGGCAAGACGGCGTTCTTGTCCTCGATGAAATCGCCGAGCTGGCTGTCTTCCTCGTCGCCGATGGGCGTTTCCAGGCTGATTGGCTCCTTGGCGATTTTCATCACCTTGCGGACCTTTTCCAGTGGCATCTGGAGCTTTTCGGCCAGTTCTTCCGGTGTCGGCTCTCGTCCAATTTCGTGCAGCATCTGGCGGCCTGTGCGCACGAGCTTGTTGATCGTCTCGATCATGTGGACAGGGATCCGGATCGTGCGGGCCTGATCGGCGATGGAGCGGGTGATGGCCTGACGGATCCACCAGGTGGCGTAGGTGGAGAATTTGTAGCCGCGGCGGTATTCGAACTTATCGACCGCCTTCATCAGGCCGATATTGCCTTCCTGGATGAGATCGAGGAACTGGAGGCCGCGGTTGGTGTACTTCTTGGCGATGGAGATCACGAGGCGGAGATTGGCCTCTACCATCTCTTTCTTGGCGAGGCGGGCTTCCTTTTCGCCCTTTTGCACCTGGTTCACAATGCGGCGGAACTCGGAGATATCGACGCCGACATATTGGCCGACCTCGGCCATCTCGGCGCGCAGATCCTCTACCTGTGGGCGGAACTTCTCTGTAAGAATATCCCAGCCACGACCGGCATTGGTGGCGATCCGCTCGACCCAGCCAGGATCAAGCTCCGCGCCCTTGTATTCGTCGATAAACTCGCGGCGGTTGATGCGGGCGCTATCGGCCAGTTTCACCATTGCGCCATCGAGGCTCATGATCTTGCGGTTGATGCCGTAGAGCTGATCGACGAGGGCTTCGATACGGTTGTTATGGAGGTGAAGGGAGTTCACTTCCTGCACGATCTCGGAGCGGAGTCGCTGGTAATCCAGTTCCTGATTGGAGGTGAAGCTTTCATCCTCGTTGAGGGCGGCGGACATGCGGCTATCCTGCATGGCGGCGAGATTGGCGTAATCTTCGGCGATACGGTCCAGTGTTTCGAGAACCTGCGGCTTGAGGCTGGCCTCCATCGCGGCGAGGGAAAGATTGGCCTGTTCGTCCTCGTCATCCTCATCATCATCGGTGGTTGTGGCTTGGCCTTCAGTCTCACCCTCTTCGCCCTCTGCCTTTGCTTCCGGTGCCACCGGGGCTTCTGCGGCAGACTGAGGGGCGGTGGCATCCGCGGCTGGCATTACGGATTCGTCTTCGTCTTCCTCGTCCATCGAGGCGCCGAAGGTCGTTTCCAGATCGATCACATCGCGGAGCATGATCTCTTCGTCGAGAAGCTCGTCGCGCCAGATGGTGATGGCCTGAAATGTGAGCGGGCTTTCGCAGAGGCCCGAGATCATGGTGTTGCGCCCGGCCTCGATGCGCTTGGCGATGGCGATCTCGCCTTCGCGGGAGAGAAGTTCTACCGAGCCCATCTCGCGCAGGTACATGCGCACAGGGTCGTCCGTGCGGTCCAGCGTTTCGTTGGAGGCGGTGGTGGTGGCCAGTTCGCGGGACTTGGAGGTGCCTTCGACGAGTTCGGTGGAGGTGATGGGCTGCGCGTCCTCGTCGGCCTCTTCGGCCTCGATCACGTTGATGCCCATCTCGGAGAGCATCGCCATGACGTCCTCGATCTGCTCGGAGGAGACCTGTTCGGCCGGCATCACTTCGTTCAGTTCATCATACGTAACGTAGCCACGCACCTTGGCCTGGGCGATCATCTTCTTGACAGCGGCCTGGCTCATATCGAGCATGTGGCCCGCGCCTTCGTCCTTGTCGTCCGTCTTGACTTGATCGTTGTCTTTGGCGGCCATGTGATGCTCCAAGCTGTCTGCTTCAGCCCCGGGGGAGGCCTTTTACAGGTGATCTCGAATTTCTAGTACGAATCAGTGATTCGCAATGTGATTCTCGAAAGATGGTTTTCGTGTGTGTTCTCTTAACAGTGATTCTATTTACGTTGCTTTAACCAAACCTTCTTATCGATGAAGGCTTGCAGCTGCGCTTTCAGATCGTCCGTCTCTTCTCCCTCGGTCGCAGAGCCGCTGAGCGGCTCCCGATCCACTTTTTCCCGCGCGGCACCTGCCTGTTGCAGACGCCATGTGAGGCCTTCATCGGCCACACCGGTTACTTCCTCCTCCGCATCCTTCACCTCTGCCGCATGGCCCAGATGGGCCCGGTGGCGGGCGATGGCCTCTTGAAGGGCCTGATGCGCATCCTCCGCTGGCGCGGAGGGGTGTATTTTTCGTGTCAGGCGCACCTGTGCGACATGCCCGAGCTTGCTTTCGACATCATAGCCAAGCCGGGCGCTCAGCGCCTGTGGGAGGTCAGTTAGGGTGTTGGACGCCACATGCAAGAGCGCGCGGCGGATCTCTTCGAGATCAGGGCAAATGAAGGACATGCCTTCCAGCGTTTCCTCGAAGGTTTCGGTAAGGTGCGGGTGGTTGAGGCAGGTGGCAAGGATGAGGCTTTCGCGCACGCGCGCCTCCGTTTCCGCACCGGCACTGCGCTGGCCGAGAAGGGAGGAGCGGGTGGCGGGCGATGGGCCTTCCGGCGCGCGGTTCTTGCCCCAGGGCTGGCCCTTGCCCTGCTTTGCGGGGCGGTTGGGGCGGAAAAGCTCTGAGCGGAGATCGCGGATTGCGGCCTCGTAGTGGTGGCGGAGGTTCTGATCCGGGATTTTGGAGAGGGCCGTGCGGAGGGATGCATCGAGGGCGGCGCGACGCTCTGGGCTGTCAAAGCTGCGGCCTTCGGTTTCCTTTTGCCAGAGAAGCTTCACCATCGGTTGGGCATCCGCCAGCAGCGCCTGCATCGCCTTGGCCCCCTGAGATTTGATCAGATCATCCGGATCGAGGCCCTCTGGAAGAAGGCCGAAGCGGAGCGACTTGCCCGGGGACAGTAGCGGCAGCGCGAGATCGACGAGGCGCATTGCGGCGCGAAGGCCCGCCTTGTCTCCATCAAGCGCGATCACCGGTTCATCGGCGATGCGCCACATGAGGGCGAGCTGATCTTCGGTGATGGCGGTGCCGAGGGGGGCGATGGCGTGATGAAAGCCCGCCTGCGAGAGGGCGATCACATCCATATACCCCTCCGCCACGATCAGCCCGCCGGCTTTGCCTGAGGCTTCACGGGCTGGCGCGTGATTGTAGAGGGAGCGGCCCTTATCGAAGAGGGGCGTTTCCGGAGAGTTGAGGTATTTTGCGCGCGCGTTCGGATCCATCGCACGGCCACCGAAGGCGATGGCGCGGCCTTGCGCGTTTCGGATGGGGAACATGATGCGATCGCGGAACCGGTCATAGGGCTGGCCGCCATCATCGGGCGTGGCGCAGAGGCCCGCCTTGTCCATATCCTCCGGGCTGATGCCCTTGGATTTGAGGTGCTCAAAGAGGGCGGCGCGGCTGTTGGGCGCGAAGCCAAGCTCGAACCGCTCGCGCGTTTCCGCCTTCAGGCCGCGCTTGTCGAGATAGGCGCGAGCGGGTTCTGCCGCGCCGGTGTTGAGCTGGAGGCGGTAGAACTGCACCGCCTGCTCCATGATCTCCGTCAGGCCCTTGCGCTGATCGGCCTTCGCTGCTGCCTCGGGATCGCGGGCGGGCATCTGCATACCGGCTTCGCGGGCGAGGATTTCGACCGCCTCCATGAACTGGACGTTCTCGGTTTCCCGAATGAAGGAGAGTGCGTCGCCTTTGGCGTGGCAGCCGAAGCAATAGTAGAAGCCCTTCTTGTCCTCCACATGGAAGGAGGCGGTCTTTTCGGTGTGGAAGGGGCAGGGCGCCCAGTAGTCGCCTTTGCCGGGATTGGATTTCTTTGCATCCCACGTGACCTTCCGCCCCACGACCTGTGCGATCGAGGTGCGCGTGCGAAGATCGTCAAGGAAACCGGGCGGGAGACTCATGGAGCAGAGTATCGAGTGCCGGGCGGTCAGCCGCAAGGGCCCGTCGACGAGCCGATTTCCGCCCGGATTATGGATGAGACAGGCGCAAAACCGCCGGAAGCCTGACGGACAGGCGGAAAATAGATTAACACTTTCTGAATATGTCGTGAAGCGGCGGTTCCTGATCTTCCTTTGCGCTTGTCCGTGCCCAGTTAACTGGTATTGCGACCCTGTCAGACCTCTATGAGAGATGTTCAAATGCCCTATTTCCGCAAGGTTTTGAGCCCCGGTTCGGCACGCCTGTATTCCGGCTGGAAGGTTGAACGTGACATCATGGTCACCAACCGTTCACGGATCTCGTTGCTCATGTCCAATCGTGTCGCGGGACGACGGATGGTGCTCAAGCGTTATACAACCGCTGAACATTCCGCGGAGCGGGAATTTATCATGCTTCAGCGGATCTGGCACGTGCCAACCGCCCCGGCGATACCTGAACCCATCAACCTGCGGATGGATGAAAACGCTTATGTAATGAGCTGGGTTGAAGGAGATCAGGCGCTGGACGTGTGCGCGCGCTCCGCGACAGAGCGCAGCGCTGTGATGCAGCATTTGGGGCGCTGGATTTCCAGGTTTCATTCCATGCAGTCGGATTTCTTCGGTGGCCGGAAACAGCAGCCTCTGCGGGCGCGGGCCCTCGTCGCGCAGGTAGAATCGAGGGCGCAGGCAGCACCCGGGATCCGTGCAGACGATCCGCGTGTGCGGGCAGCGATGCAAGCGCTGACCGATTTAGCGCACGGAATGCAAGGATGGACTGTGCATTACGGCAATGCTTTTGCGGACCCGAACCTGCGGAACTTCCTTATCTCGCGCGGAGGCACCCCGACGGGCATCGATATTCAGGAAAGCGGGCGCACGCCGGTTGCGATGAACATTGCCAGTTTGCTGTCGCGTGCCGCCATTGCCCTGCAGCCGCACGAGGGCGACGGCGCGGACCCGTTCGACACGTGTATGACACAGTCGTTCCTGAGCGGCTATGCCGCCCCACCGTTCGCGCAATGCTACTGGCGTTTCTCAATGCTGATGCAGGCGCTGTTTCGGTATCTGCATCATACCGACGAGCGCATATTGCGGGGTACGCATGCGGACATTTCACAGCGGGCTGCCAGCCAAATCGATGGTATGCTGGGAACGGTAGCGGAAGCCGACGCATCGGCGCGGCGGGCCTGAGGGCCTAGTCCGGTAACGTCCTGACGCGGACTGTCTGGTGTATCTCTGTCCGGCCGCGCGGGATTATGTGGATTTTCTGGGCGTCCTGCCGGTCCCTAGTGATCACCACTGTCCAACCCGGGCTGGCGGCGTAGCTGATGAGCACCTCACCCGCAGGAAGGGCGATTTCTTCCGGAAGTGCAAACTTCTGGCCGGTGGAAAGCCGCCATGCCAGAAGCCCCGTGATGGTGATCATGCCGAATATCAGCGTGAGCGTGAGGAGAGTGACGAGGCGGCGGAGGCGGCGGAGGGGGGCTGGCTCCGCCGTTGGCTCTGGCATAGGGTTCGGATCCATGGGCAAGACACCTCTTATTCTCACGGTACCGGAGGGCGCCGCTTTGCGGCTTGATAAGGCCTTGAGCGCGGCGTTGCCAGAGGGTGCGAACCTCAGCCGCTCCCGGCTTCAGGCACTGATCGCTGAAGGTGCCGTTTCGGGTGCTGCCGGCGTGGTGCGTGATGCGAAGGTGAAGGTGGGGCCGGGGGAGGTTTTCACGGTTGTGGTGCCGGAGGCCGTGCCGCTGGATCTGGTGGCGGAGGATATCCCGCTGGATGTGGCTTTTGAGGACGCGCATCTGATTGTGGTGAACAAGCCTGCGGGGATGGTGGTGCACCCCGCACCCGGTGCGGAGACGGGCACATTGGTGCAGGCTTTGCTGCATCATTGCGGGGAGAGCCTTTCCGGCATTGGGGGTGCCCGGCGGCCGGGGATCGTGCACCGGATCGACAAGGATACATCGGGGCTTTTGGTCGTGGCCAAGACGGATGCTGCGCATCAGGGGCTCGCCGCGCAGTTTGCGGCGCATAGTGTGGAGCGGCAATACGCGGCGCTTTGCTGGGGGGCACCTTCGGCGGCGGATCCGCGGCTTGCAGGGCTTGCAGGTATTTCGTTTGAGCCGGGCTGGGTGCGGATTGAGGGGGCGATTGACCGGCACAGGGCCGACAGGAAGCGGATGGCGGTGGTGCAGGGCGGGCGGCATGCGGTGACGCGGGTGGCCGTGAGCGAGGCTTTCGGGCCTGCGGTGCGGCCTGTGGCAGCGCTGGTCCACTGCCGGTTGGAGACGGGGCGAACGCATCAGATCCGGGTGCATATGGCATATGCTGGGCATGCTCTGGTGGGGGATCCTGTGTACGGGCGGCCGCGAGCGGTGGCGAAAGGAGCCTTGATGCCGGAGGCCGCCGAGGCGTTGCGCAGCTTCCCGAGACAAGCGCTTCATGCGGAAACACTCGGTTTCCAGCATCCTGTGACGGAGCGCACGGTGCGGCTTACTTCCGAGTTTGCGCCCGATATCAATACTTTGTTAAGAGAATTGCGGGCATCCAAAGCCTGACTGTTTTCCTATTTGAGTTACGGATCATGGGCTTGAAAGTGGCGTGAGCAATGCTTACTTCAGTATTCAAACAGCAAGGACAGGGATTTCAATGAGTTACTCAAAACTTCCCGCACCGTCCCCTGAGCAGGGGCTCTCGCGGTATATGCAGGAAATACGCAAGTTTCCGATGCTTGAGCCGGAGCAGGAATATATGCTGGCAAAGGCATGGGTGGATCACGAAGACAAGGAGTCGGCGCATCAGCTGGTGACGTCTCATCTGCGGTTGGCTGCCAAGATCGCCATGGGCTATCGCGGCTACGGGCTGCCGACGGCCGAGGTTGTTTCCGAGGCCAATGTTGGCCTGATGCAGGCAGTGAAGCGATTTGACCCGGAAAAGGGCTTTCGGCTGGCCACATATGCGATGTGGTGGATCCGGGCCTCTATTCAGGAGTATATCCTGCGGTCGTGGAGCCTTGTGAAAATGGGGACGACAGCGGCGCAGAAGAAGCTGTTCTTCAACCTTCGCAAAGCGAAAACCAAGATTGGTGCGCTGGAAGAGGGTGATTTGCGGCCTGAGAACGTGGCCAGGATTGCAACCGAGCTGAATGTGACGGAGCAGGAAGTGATCTCGATGAACCGCCGCCTTTCGGGCGGTGATGCATCGCTGAACGCCCAGATCAAGACCGATGGCGAGGGCGCTGCCGAGTGGCAGGACTGGCTAGAAGACGAGGATGCGGATCAGGCTTCGGACTACGCCGAGCATGATGAGCTGGTGAGCCGCCGCGCGTTGATGGAAGCAGCGATGGCCGACCTGAATGACAGAGAGCGGCATGTGCTTGAGGAGCGGCGTTTGCGGGATGACCCCAAGACGCTGGAAGAGCTGAGCCAGGTTTACGATGTGAGCCGAGAGCGGATCCGCCAGATTGAGGTGCGGGCGTTCGAGAAACTGCAGAAGGCCATGACGGTGATGGCGCGCGAGCAGGGGATGCTGCCCGCCGCCTGAGCATGCGATGAGAGAATTGGGGGAGCTTTCGGTTTGGCCGGGAGCTCCCTTTTTGTATGCTCATCCGGTTTGGCGCGACGGTTTGCCAGCGCGCCCACCCGCCCGCCCCGCGCTGGCAAACCGTCGCGCCAAACCGGATAGGTGCTGGTGAGGCCCGTTTGCGACGGTTTTTTCATCTTTGCACGTTGTGGCTATGCGAGAATTTTCGGCGATGATAGGCAGCGCTGATGGAGGCCTCTCTGGCCACAACGGCTTGTATCTCTGGGAGATTTTTTTGCGCGTGTTGAGATCTGTTGTTTTTGTTGCGCTGATACTGGGCCTTGCAGGATGTCTGCCGCCCGAATTTTTGCCACCGGAAGATCGCCCTCCCGAGCTGACCGACCCTTCCTTCTATGCAGCCCGCAAGGATGGACGCCGCGCCTTGACTGCGGTGGACGTGCTTGCCTTCAATCCGGAGTTGCTGCGGCAGCGCGTGGGGTACCGGACGGATGAGGCACCGGGCACGGTGATCGTGGACACGGCCAATTACCATCTCTATCTCGTAGAGGGGGACGGGCGGGCGATGCGCTACGGGGTGGCCATCGGGCGCGAGGGCTTCGGCTGGACGGGTGAGGGCGTGATTGCGCGCCGCGCGCATTGGCCGAAATGGACGCCGCCCGCGGAAATGATCGAACGCCAGCCCGAGCTCGCTCCCTTTGCGGAAGGCATGCCGGGCGGACCGCGGAACCCTTTGGGCGCGCGGGCGCTTTATGTCTATCAGGACGGACGGGATACACTGATCCGTGTGCACGGCACGAACAGCCCGCGCAGTATTGGCAGTGCGGCTTCATCGGGGTGTTTCCGGATGCTCAATCAGGATGTGATCGATTTGTTCAACAGAGTGCCGGAAGGGGCCAAGATCATCGTGATCTGATCAACTGTCGGCCGCAATTTCCCTTGCCTTTATGAGCAGTTCCAGCCGTGCCGATCTGTTCCCCTCGGAAGGTGTGACTTTGATTGCCCCGTTTTGAGCCAGAACAAGGCGGCGCACGGCGGCGAGGCCGAAGCCTGAATTCCAGCGCGCCGCCAGATCGTCTGATACAAGGCTTTCAAACCCCGCAAAATTCTTAGTGGTATCGCGGTAGAGAAGGGCCATCTGCCCGTTCTCGCGCGGCTCCAGCCGGAGGGAAAAGGCCACACCGATGCCCTCCATATGGCTGATGGCAGCACTCATCAGGTTGCGCAGGATAATCCGGAGCGCGCCGGGATCTGTCTCGACGGTAATCGGAGTCGCGATCACTGTGGAGCGTTCTGTGGTATCGAGTGTTTTGACGAGGTCTGCGCAAAGGGCTGCAAAATCCACTCTTCCGGGTTCGGTGCCGGTTTGCCCGGCGGCCACGTAATCCAGAATTTCCTCGCCCAGAAGCCCGGTCTTTCGGCAGAGGCGCGAAAGCATTTGGATGAGTTCCAGCTTTCCATCGCGGCGATCCTCAAAATTGTCCAGCAGCATATCCGTGATCGACTGAACGTTGCGCATTGGGGTGCGCAGATCATGGGCGGCGAGAGCTACGAACTTTTCCGCGTCCTGTGAAGAGAGATCAGCATCAGAACCATCCTGCGCAATATGCGCGACAGGGATGGCAGTGCCGAGAATACAAGGCTGTTCGCCTGGCAGCAGGCGCAGGTTGATATCAAAAGAGAACCGGCCCTTCGGCAGATCAAGCTCCGCCATTTCGCGAAATGATGTTGAGGATGGCGTGATCTGATCAAACAGCCCGGTGAGCTGATCTTTGAGCGTCGGGGATAGCGTTTCGTCCAGAGGATGGCCTGTAAGCTCTGCCGAAGAAAGGCCGGTGCAGAAGGCATGCGATGCATTTGCAAACACGTAGGTGTAGCCCTCAGCAGCCGTCTTTTTCACGCAGAAAACGGGCACATCCAGATGATTGAAAGGCTCGAAATCCATTGCGCAGTCTCCGTTCATCGGCAGGCGTGGCGGAGACTGCGCAATGCTTTGATCCATTACAAGATATGCTTGGCGTTCAGTCTTCCATTGCTTCCAGTTCGGAGATCATATCGGAGATGAGGCTGATGCCCTTATCCCAGAACTTCGGATCGGAGGCGTCGAGGCCGAAGGGCGCCAGAAGCTCTTTGTGGTGTTTGGAGCCGCCTGCCTTGAGCATCTCGAAGTACTTCTCCTGAAAGCCCTCCTCGCCCTCCGCATAAACGGCATAAAGCGCGTTCACGAGGCCGTCGCCGAAGGCATAGGCGTAGACGTAGAAGGGGGAGTGGATGAAGTGCGGGATGTAGGCCCAGAAGGTCTCGTAGCCTTCCATGAAGTTGAAGACAGGGCCTAGAGATTCGTGGCTTACTTCCATCCAGATCGCGTTGATCTGATCAGGGGTGAGTTCGCCTTCCGCACGGGCGGCATGGAGGCGGCACTCGAAATCATAAAAGGCGATCTGGCGGACCACCGTGTTGATCATGTCTTCGACCTTGGAGGCCAGTAGTGCCTTGCGCTGGGCCGGTTCCGTTGTGGCGGCGAGGAGCTTCTGGAAGGTGAGCATCTCGCCGAAAACGGAGGCTGTTTCGGCCAGCGTGAGAGGTGTGGAGGAGAGAAGCTCTCCCTGCCCCGCGGCCAGAACCTGATGGACGCCGTGCCCAAGCTCATGTGCCAGCGTCATCACGTCCCGCTGTTTGCCGAGGTAGTTGAGGAGCACGTAAGGGTGTGCATCCGTGACGGTTGGGTGGGCGAAGGCGCCGGGGGCCTTGCCGGGCTTTACCGGTGCGTCGATCCAGCCCTTCTCAAAGAAGGGTTTTGCGATATCGGCCATTTCGGGCGCGAAACCGGCATAGGCGTCCATCACGATTTTCTGGGCTTCGGGCCAGGCGATGATTTTCTTGTCTTCTGTCGGGAGGGGTGCGTTCCGGTCCCAGACCTCCAGCTTCTCAAGGCCCAGCCATTTGGCTTTTAGAGTGTAGTAGCGGTGGCTGAGATCGGGGTAGGCCGCGACAACCGCGTCGCGCAGGGCCTGCACGACCTCCGGCTCCACGTGGTTTGCGAGGTGGCGGGAGGACTGGGGCGTGGGCAGTTTGCGCCATTGATCCTCGATGGCCTTTTCCTTTGCCAGCGTGTTGGTGATGCGGGCGAAGAGGGGGAGGCGCTCCGTGAAAACGGTGGCAAGAGCACGGGCACCGGCCTCGCGCTTTTCACGCTCGTGATCCGTGAGAAGGTTTAGTGTGGCTTCGAGCGGCAGGGTCTCGCCCTCCACCTCGAAGGTGAGGCCCGCCATTGTTTCATCGAAGAGGCGGTTCCATGCGGCGGTGCCGACCACGGACTGATCGTGGAGGAATTTCTCCAACTCGTCGGAAAGCTGGTGCGGCTTCATCGCGCGGAGACGGTCTATCACCGGCGTGTAGCGGGCGAGCGCAGGGAGAGCGTTGAGATTTGCTTCAAGGCTTGAGTCCTCGATGCGGTTGAACTCCAGCGTGAAGAAGACGAGCGGCGTGGTGATCTCGGTGATCCTGCCCTGCATGTCCGAGAAGAACTTGGCGCGCTCGGGATCGGTCGTGTTCTGGTAATAGCGCAGGCCTGCAAAGCTCATCACCCGGCCGGATTTGCCTTCGATGGCTTCGTATCGCTCGATGGCACCGAGAAGGCCTGGCGCATCGAGGCCGGCGAGATTGCCTTCATAATCCTTGGCGAAGGCGGCACATTCGCTCTCCAGCCAATTGAGATCTGCCTTCAATGCGGGGGCATCTTCGCCGCTGTAGAGATCGGAGAGATCCCATTCGGGCAGATTGCCGAGATCGGGAGCGCTGGCAGGATCGGCGGCGTCGAATGTGCGGGGATCAAATGTCATGTCTGGCCTCAAAGCTCGATGGGGGCGTTTGTTTCGGGGTCTATCTCCACGGGAGGCGCGGAGGGTTTGCGGCGGATAATGATATCGCCGTTTGGCAGCACTTCCGGCAGATCGTAGAGGGCGAGGCCGCCAAGCTTTTCCGTGAGTTCCTGCAGGCGGGGGACCATTTGCGCGAAGAGCCCCTGAAGCTCCGGCCCCAGATCCTCCATCATGCTTTCAAGCTCCGGCGTGATCTCTTCCATCAGGCCCTTCATCGTTTCCTCGGCCCATTGCTCAAGAAACCGTTTTGGTTCTTCCTCGACAGTCTGCGCGAAGGCCGGGCTGAGTGAGGCGGCGAAAAATGCGAGTGCGATGAGATGTTTCATGGAGCGGAATATGGGGGCTTTGGGGGGGAATGTCACGGGGGTGAGAGAGGATTTCACGTGGGGCGGCGTGGGATGCCTGCGGCGCGGATATTTAAGGAAAGATGAAGAGCATCAGGCCGTTGGAAAGGAGAGATCCACCGTGACGGGGAAGTGATCGGATGCTTTGAGAAGGGCGGATTGAAGGGCGGGCGTTTCGAAGCATTCGGGATCGTCGAACGGATGCCAGATGCGCCACTCCGGGCTTGTGCGGGCGGCGAGGCCGGGAGAGAGCATGACGAAATCGATCAGTGTGTTGACGTAGCGCTTTGCCTGCCGGTCGTAGAAGCGGGCCGTTGCGGCTGTGGAGCCGCGCAAACCTTCGCGCCAGAGCTTGCTGAAGGGCTCAATGAGTCGCGTTTCGTGCTCGGCACCAAGGACAACTTCTACGCCCGAGCGGCCAAAGAGCTTTTCGAATGTGTCGAGGCCCGGCCCGTCGTTGAAATCGCCGAGGACGATCACGTCGTCCTCTGACCGGAGGTGCCCTTCGACGCGCTGACGAAGCCAGATGCATTGGGCGAGTTGCTTGCGGCGGTTGGCGATGGAGATCCTCTGGGCCTCATCCTCCGTTGTGGCACCGCGCGGGGATTTGGATTTGGCGTGGACGCCGATGATCCGAAGCGGGCCGCCTGATGTTTCTGCGTTGAGTTCCAGCGGCGGTTTGGAAAAGCTGTGCATCTCCGGGGCCTGATCGACATCCGTATCGAGGGGAAACGTCTGATCGAAACGGGGGGCGTGGCCGATCATGCCGCCTTGCGGATCGTGGCGGAGTGTGATTTTGGCCGGATCGTAAAGAGCCGCGATTTCCTGATGTGTGTGGCTCTCAAAGCCGATGAGTGCATGCGTCTGGCGAAGTTCGTACTGCTCCGCGAAGCGGGTGAGTGCGCGGCTGGTGGATTGGGTTTTGCCGGTGTTGGGCGCTTCGATGATGATGGTGAGATCGGCATCCACATGGGCCAGAACGGTGGCGATGGCATCGGCCTGTTCCTGCCGTGTGACCTTATAGAGCTTGGACCACTTATCATCCGCTAGCAGGGCGTCTTTCGGGCTGAAAAGCTCCGAAAACCAGCAGATATTATAGGTGGCAATGCGCATCAGCGGGTTTTTTCGCTATGCGTGGCCTGTATCTCATCCCACGCATCGTTGATCGCGGAGAGGTGCCGTGTGGCGAGTTTGACGGCCTCTTCCGGCAGGCCGCGGGCGATCATCTTATCGGGGTGGGTTTCGCGGATGAGAGTGCGCCAGCGGGCGCGTATTTCCTTGAGCGGTTGATCGGGACGGACGCCAAGTGTGGTGTAGGGATCCTTCTTCGCATCGGGCACGTAGCGCGCACGAATGCAGCGAAAAACCTGCTCGGGCAAACCCAGCTTTTCAGCGGTGACTTTCAGGAAATCGTTCTCGGCCTCGTGGTAGAACCCATCGGCCATGGAGATGTGAAAGAGGCCTTCGAGAAGGTTTTCCAGCACGTCCTGATCATCGGCGAAGAGGGCGCCGATGCGGCTGGCATAATACTCGAAACCCGCTACATCCTGACGGGCAAGATTGAAGACGCGGGCTGCACTTTCCTCGTCTTCGGCGGAAATATCGAAAACCTGGCGGAAGGCTGTGACCTCTTCCTTGGTAACGGCGCCATCGGCTTTCGCCATCTTGGCCCCAAGGGATATGACTGCAATCGTGAAGCCGACGCTCCGCTCTGGCGGGGTTTTGAGCCTGTCGAAGATGGCCGAAAGCGCCTCGCCGGAGGCAAGGGCCTGGAGCAGCTCGGCGATGCGGGACCAGATTGACATGGGCGCACGCTATGCCGGATTTGGGCGGGATTCCAGACGTGTTCGGCGCAAATATGTGGGCGCTGCCACGGTTTTTCGCGACCTCAATCGAGTATGCGCTGCATGAGGATCAGATCGTGCCATGCGTCGAATTTGCGGCCTGCCTGGGGGATGTGCGCGACCGTGGTGAACCCCTCGCGGCGGAAGAAGTTTTGTGCACGGATACTGGTGCCGGAAATACCTGCGATGAAGCTGTGCCGGTGTTCTGCGCCTTTGATGAGTGCATCAAGGAGCGATTTGGCATGGCCCTTACCCTCTGCGCCCTCGGCGAGATAGATCGTGATTTCCGATGTGTGTGCATAACCTGGACCGGTGCGAAACGGAGCGAGGGTGGCGAAACCGAGGATGGTTTCCGCTTCCAGCACGATCATATCTGTGAGGTCGAGTGTTGTCGGGTCCTTCTCTTCCGTCGTGAAGGTTATGGCCGTCTCTCGGATGATCCGGTTCCAGATTTGGGCAATGGCCGTGCGGTCTTTCGGGTGAGCTTTGCGGATCTCTGACATGGGGAGACGGGATCAGATTGCGGGCCGGTCCACAAGAGACTAGCGTGGCGGAAAAATGGAGAGGCCGCGATGAGCGTTTGGGATTTTTGGGTCGATCGGGGCGGCACGTTCACGGATATCGTCGCGCGGGATCCAGCGGGGGCGTTGCACCGGGCGAAACTCCTTTCCGAGAACCCCGAGCAGTATGACGACGCGGCCCTGGCTGGGATGCGGCAGTTTCTGGGGTTGGCGGCGGATGCGCCCATTCCTGTGGCGCGGCTGGGGGCGCTGAAGATGGGGACGACAGTGGCCACCAATGCGCTGTTGGAACGGAAGGGCGCGCCGGTTGTGCTGGTGACGACGGAGGGCCTTGGGCAGCAGCTGCGGCTGGCCTATCAGCACAGGCCCCGGCTGTTTGATCGCCAGATCGTGCTGCCGGAGATGCTGTCCTCGGACGTGATCAAGGCGCGGGAACGGGTGCGGGCGGATGGTACGATTGAGATGCCGCTGGATCTGGCGCATCTGGAGGCAGAATTGCGCCGCGCGCAAGCGGCCGGGATCGAGGCTTGCGCAATTGTGTTTGTGCATGGATATCGGCACCGGGCGCATGAGGCAGAGGCGGCGGCGATGGCGCGGCGGCTGGGCTTTCGGCAGGTGAGCGTCAGCCACGAGGTTTCGCCCCTGATGCGGATGGTATCGCGCGGGGATACGACCGTGGTGGACGCCTATCTGACGCCGATTTTGCGTGCTTATGTGGACAGGGTGGCGGCGGCTTTTGATGGGGATATCGCGGGCAAGGTGATGTTCATGCAATCCTCGGGCGGGCTGACGGATGCGGGGCGGTTTCAGGGGAAGGATGCGATTTTGTCCGGCCCTGCCGGTGGTGTGGTGGGGGCTGTGCGCACCTCTGCGATCGCGGGGCAAGAGAAAATTATCGGATTTGATATGGGCGGTACATCGACGGATGTGTGCCACTATGCCGGTGAGTTCGAACGTGTGTTGAACACTGAAGTGGCGGGTGTGCGGATCACGGCGCCGATGATGAATATTCACACTGTGGCGGCGGGCGGAGGCTCTCTGCTGACATTTGATGGAACACGTCTGCGCGTAGGGCCGGAAAGTGCGGGGGCCAATCCGGGGCCTGCCTGTTATGGGCGGGGCGGGCCATTGGCGGTGACGGATGCTAATGTAGCGCTTGGGCGGCTGCGGCCGGAGTTTTTCCCCGCGATCTTTGGGCCTGAGGCGGATCGGCCTTTGGATGCGGACGCCACGCGGGATGCATTTGAGACGGTAGCGCGCGAGATCGGGATATCGCCGGAGGCCGCGGCGGAGGGATTTCTGCGGATTGCCGTGGAGAACATGGCCAACGCGATCAAGAAGATCTCCGTCCAGCGGGGCTATGATGTGACGGAGTATTGCCTGACTGTTTTCGGTGGAGCCGGGGCGCAGCATGCTTGCGCTATCGCAGATACGCTGGGGATGGAGCGGTGCCTGATCCACCCGATGGCGTCGCTGCTTTCGGCGTATGGCATGGGGCTTGCGGATATCCGGGCCTCCCGTCAGGAGGCTGTGGAGGCCGTGCTTTCGGACGAGGCGCGGCTGGGCGCTGCGGCGCGGCTGGACAGGCTGGGATCTGAAGTGCTGACGGAGGTGGAAGCACAGGGCGTGCCGGAGACGGCCATTCGCGTAGGCATGACCGTGCATCTGAAGGTGGCTGGCACGGATACGGCTTTGGGCGTGGATTTCGACGGGCTGGATGCGATGCGTGCGGATTTTACGGCGGCCCACAAGGCGCGGTTCGGTTTTGATCCGGGCGATGCCGATCTGGTGATTGAAGCGGTGAGCGCCGAAGCGGTGGGCGAGGCGGCCGATCTGGATGAGACACCTTTCGATGTATCGATGATGGACGAAGGGGCGCTGGACGTGGCTCTGGAAGCGCCGGTATTTGCGGAGGGTGACTGGCTGGAAAGTCGTTTCGTGCGACGAAGCGACATGGTGCCGGGTGGAAGACTGACGGGGCCAGCCGTGCTGGTGGAGGATCATACCTCGATCTTCATCGCACCCGGCTGGCAGGCGCGGATTACCGCTTTTGACCATGTGGAACTGGTGCGAATTGAGGCGCGGGATACATCTGGAGCCGTGGGCACGGAGGCAGACCCGGTGATGCTGGAGGTGTTCAACAACCTTTACATGTCCATTGCTGAACAGATGGGCGCCGTGCTGGAGAACACGGCGGCGAGTGTGACTATCAAGGAGCGGCTGGATTTTTCCTGCGCTGTGTTTGATGCAGAGGGCGACCTGATTGCCAATGCACCGCATATGCCGGTGCATCTCGGGAGCATGGGAGCGAGCGTAAAAACGGTGATCGCGCAGAACCCTGAAATGCGCCCGGGCGACGTGTATGTGCTGAACGCGCCTTACAATGGCGGTACGCACCTGCCGGATATCACTGTGGTAACGCCCGTCTGGGATGATGCGGAGGAAAGCGTGCTGTTCTATACGTCTGCGCGTGGCCACCATACGGATGTGGGCGGGTTGACGCCCGGCTCCATGCCGCCCGATAGCCGCTCCATCCATGATGAGGGGGCCTATATTGATAACTGGAAGTTGGTGGACGGGGGCGTTTTGCGCGAGGCGGAAACGCGGGATCTGCTGCTGAGTGCGAAGTATCCCGTACGCTCCGTGGATATCAACATCGCGGATCTGAAGGCACAGGTCGCAAGTTGCGAGAAGGGCGCGCAGGAATTGCGCGGCATGGTGGATCATTTCGGGCTGGACGTGGTGCAGGCCTATATGGGGCATGTGCAGGATAATGCGGAGGAGTGCGTGCGACGCGCGATCACCTCGCTGAGCGATGCCGAATACATTTACCAGATGGACCCGGATTTTGACGGAGTGGAACGGGCGATCCACGTGAAGGTTTCGGTGGATAGGGATGCGCGGGAGGCGGTGATTGATTTCACTGGAACCACGGGGCAGCTTGCCACCAATTACAACGCGCCCGAGCCTGTGACGATGGCCGCTGTGCTTTATGTTTTCCGGCTTCTGGTGGATGACAATATCCCCATGAATGAAGGCGTAATGAAGCCGCTGAAGGTGATCCTGCCCAAGGGCACGATGCTTTCACCCCAGTATCCGGCAGCGATTATTGCCGGGAATGTGGAGACTTCACAGGCCGTGACCTCGGCGCTTTTGCTGGCGCTTGGTGTGCAGGCGGCCGCCCAATCGACGATGAACAACACGACATGGGGCAACGCGCAATATCAGTATTACGAGACGATCTGTGGCGGCTCGGGTGCGGGCAGGCTTGCCGATGGGCGGGGCCATCCCGGCACCGCGGGTGTGCATACGCATATGACGAATTCCCGGCTGACGGACCCTGAGGTGCTGGAATGGCGTTTCCCGGTGCTGCTGGAGGAATTTTCCATTCGCGAAGGTTCGGGTGGCGCGGGTGGTTTTCGAGGGGGTGATGGCACGCGGCGACGTATCCGCTTCCTTGAGCCAATGACGCTGGCCGTGCTCGGCGGGCACCGCGTGGTGCCGCCGCCGGGGCTGGAGGCGGGCGGGCCGGGCACTGTGGGCCGGAGCCGTGTGGTGCGGGTTGGTGGCAGAGTAGATGAACTGCGCAGTGCAGATCAGACGGAGATGGCGGCGGGCGATATCTACTGGCTGGATACGCCGACCGGGGGCGGATTTACCGAGACGGATTGAGGGCTACTATGAAGGTTCTTGTTACAGGCAGCGCGGGGCATCTTGGTGAGGCGCTGATGCGGGTACTGCCGGGGTGCGGGCATGAGGCCGTTGGTGTGGATATCCGGCCGAGCTCCTTCACGCATCATATTGGCTCGATAGCCGATCCTGATTTTGTGCGCGGTTGTGCGGAGGGTGTGGAGGCGATCCTGCACGCGGCCACCCTGCACAAGCCACATGTGGCAACGCATACGAAACATGATTTTGTGCAAGCCAATGTTGCGGGCACGCTTGTGCTGCTGGAGGCGGCGGTAGAGCGGGGGATCGAGCGGTTTGTTTTTACCAGCACGACCAGTGCGTTTGGGGCGTCGCTCAGCCCCGGGCCGGGGCAGCCTGCGGCGTGGATTGACGAGGCTGTGGCTTCGGTGCCGAAGAATATCTATGGGGTTACGAAGACGGCGGCGGAGGATCTTTGCCAGCTGTTTGCGCGAAAGCATGGGCTGAACTGCGTGGTGTTGCGCACGTCGCGGTTCTTTCCGGAGGAGGATGACAGTGCGGAGATGCGAACGGCCTATTCGGGGGAGAATGCCAAGGCCAACGAGTTTCTGTTTCGGCGTGTGGATCTGGAAGATGCCGCTGCGGCGCATGTCAGAGCGCTTGAGCGTGCGCCGGAGATCGGCTTCGGGAAATATGTGATCAGCGCGCCCTCGCCTTTCCAACGGAATGACTTGGTGGCGCTACGCACGGATGCCGTGAGTGTTGTGGGCGGGATCTATCCTGAGTTTGCAAGGATTTATCAGGCGGCGGGTTTTGCTATGTTTCCGGATATCGAGCGGGTTTATGCAAGTGATCTGGCACAGAAGGAGATTGGCTGGGCACCGACTTACGATTTCGGGAAAGTGCTTGCGCAGATCGCGGCGGGAGAGCCTGTCGGGAGTGATCTTTCGCGTGCTGTGGGCATCAAGGGCTATCATGCGGAGGCTTTTGCCGAGGGTCCCTATCCGGTGGAGTGAGCGGTACCTTCAACCTCCACCCCTTCGTCCGCCTGCTTCAGATACCAGCTTGCCACCGGTTCCATCCGGGCGCGGGAACGTGTCAGGTGCCAGCGCGCACGCTGCTCCGGGGTGGCCCAACCGGGGGCAGTGGCCATGTGCCAGCGCGTTTCCACCCCTTGCGCTCCGCCGTTTCCGGGGGTGAGCAGAAGGGCCGTGGGGTTGGTATGCGCCGCCTCTGCCGCCAGATGCAGGCGACGCACGGGCGTGAGATGCGGCGGCTCCGGCAGTTCCACGATTGTGAGCGGAACAACACCTGCCCGCAGCGATTCCTCTACCGTCCACAAAAGATCGTTCGCGCGGTGTGCCCTGATAATCAGGAGGCGGCCCGGGTCTATCCATTTGCGCAGGCCATCGCCGTTCAGCCAGCCATCTGCCCGCATGTGGCGTACCCAGAAGATAAGACCCTTCGTCTGCCGCGCGACCAGCAGCGCAAAGGTCAGCCGCGCAAAACCACAGACCTCATGCGCCCGACCGGTGGGCAGCGAAATGCCGGGTGCGATGGTGAGAAGTGGCCTTGATACGGGCCTGGCGCGGGTGAGGACAGACATGATTCTACCAATTTGTTCACTTTATGTTCTCACATCGAGTGGTCACGGGCAAGGCGGCTATTCGGCGTAATCCAGTGGCATTGCGCCGCGCGTTTTGGTTCGGCGCAACACGAAATTCGTCATCGAAGAGCGCACGATGCCGAGGCCGAGAATGCGCTTCATGATGAACTCTTCAAGGTTTTCCGGATCCGACGCGACGACTTTCAGCACATAATCGCTTTCTCCGGTGATGGAGCAGCATTCGATCACCTGATTATCCGATTGCACAAAGGTGTCGAATTTGCGGATCGTCTCCTCCGTGTGATCGACCAGCGAGATATGCACATAGGCGAAGGCATGGAGGCCGAGTTTTTTGGGATCCAGAACGGCCACGTATTTCTCTATCACACCTGCCTGCTCCAGCCGTTTGACGCGCCGCCAGCAAGGGGAGGTGGAGAGGTTGGTTTCTGCCGCAAGATCCTGCGTGCTGATCTTGCCGTCTTTCTGCAGGACGGAAAGGACGGCTTTATCGAAGGAATCAATGCTCATGAGAAACTATACCTCTAGATGGCTAACTACAGGAAAAATTATTCATCTTGAGACCTGATGCGCTTGTAAATGCACGAATTTGCCACCTCCACTCTGATAACCTACCAGCATTGCAGAGGAGAGTATCATGCCGAAATCGAGCAAATACGCCCCGAAACAGCCCGATGCTGCGGGCAATATCCACTACACGGATGCGGAGAATGACGTGTGGCGTGATCTTTTCTCGATGCAGTATCCTTCAGTTCAGAAATACTCTGCGAAGCCATACCTCGATGGGCTGGAAAAGCTGGACATGCCGTTTGGCCACGTGCCGCAATGCACGGAAATATCAGCGCGGTTGCGGGATATGACGGGGTGGCAGGTCTCGCCTGTTCCGGCCTTGATTGGTTTCAAGACGTTCTTCGGGATGCTGGCGGAGCGGACCTTCCCCGCAGCCTCTTTCATCCGTAGCCGCGACGATTTTGACTACATCAAGGAGCCGGATATCTTCCATGAGGTGTTCGGGCATACGCCTCTGCTGACGGATCTGCGCTTCGCCAATTTTTCGGAAGCAATTGGCCGGGCCGGGCAGAAGGCGGGGCCGAAGGAGTATGCGTGGTTGATCCGGCTTTATTGGTTCACGATTGAGTTTGGGTTGACGCGAGAGGCGGGCAGGATCAAGGCGCTGGGTTCCGGCCTCGCCTCTTCTCCCACGGAACTGCCATATGCTGTGGTGGGCGATGTTCCGGTGCGCAGGCCATTTGATGTGATCGACATTCTGCGCACGCCCTACCGGATCGACATTCACCAACCCGTCTATTTTGTGATCGAGGATCTTGATACGCTCTTTGCGGCGGCGGAGCGTGATTTACTGGCCGACATCCGGAAAGCGCAGACCCTCGGCTTGTTTGAGCCGCTCTATCCGCCTGTGGCCGAGGCCTCCTGAAAAGCCCTGTTGCGTTCGCCCTAAACATAGATCACCTGTGGCTTCCTGAAATCAAAGATTTCAATGGGTTAGGCGATACTGGATGCCTCAGGTTAAGGACGAAACGCTTTAGCCCACTGCCTTTTTATCAAAGGCCGCTGCAATCAGCGTTCGGGTGTAGTCTGTCTGTGGAGCATCAAAGATCTGATCCACTGGGCCTGCCTCCACCACATCGCCTTGCTTCATCACCATCACCTTGTGCGAAAGCGCGCGCACGACGCGAAGATCGTGGGAGATGAAGAGGTAGGCGAGGCGATGCTTGGATTGCAGATCGCGGAGAAGATCAACGATCTGGCCCTGAACCGTCATATCCAGCGCAGAGGTCGGCTCGTCCAGCACCAGCAGCCTGGGTTGCAGCACCATTGCGCGGGCGATGGCGATGCGCTGGCGCTGGCCGCCTGAGAACTCATGCGGATATCGCTCCATCATCGCAGGGTCGAGGCCGACCTCCACCAGTGCTTCGGCCACCCGTTCGCCCGTCTTGCCCTTTGTATGGATGGCAAGACCTTCGCCCACGATATCGGCGACTGTCATCCTTGGAGAGAGACTTCCGAAGGGATCCTGAAATACCATCTGTATGTCGGCGCGGAGGGGGCGGAGCTGTTGGTTGCTCCAGCCGGCGATATCATTGCCGCAAAAGCGGATAGGCCCTTCGGACGAAATGAGCCGCATCACCGCAAGGGCGAGTGTGGTTTTGCCCGACCCACTTTCCCCCACCACGCCCAGTGTTTCACCGGCATGGATGCGGATGGTGGCCTCATTCACTGCCTTGACATGCCCTACGGTTTTCTTAAGGAACCCGCGCTGGATCGGGAACCAGATGCGGAGCGCGTCGGTGTGGACAATCTCTTCCGCGTTCTCCGGAATGGGCGAGGGTTGGCCCGTGGGCTCCGCTGCCAGCAGTTTTCTGGTGTAGGGATGCTGGGGTGTATCAAAGATCTTGGCCGTTGGTCCCTGTTCCACGACCTCCCCGTTTTGCATCACGCAAACACGGTCCGCGATGCGACGAACGATGCCGAGATCGTGGGTGATGAAGAGCATCGACATCTGCTCGCGCTCTTTCAGCTCTGCCAGAAGCTCCAGGATCTGCGCCTCGATGGTCACATCAAGCGCTGTTGTGGGTTCGTCCGCCACCAGAAGCTGTGGGCCGTTGGCGAGCGCCATTGCGATCATGATGCGCTGGCGTTGGCCGCCGGAAAGCTGGTGTGGGTAGCTGGAAAGGCGGCTTTCCGCATCGCGGATACCGACCTTCTGGAGCAGATCGAGCGTGCGCGCGCGGGCGGCGGTACGGGTAAGGCCCTGGTGCAGTTCAAGGCTTTCGATGATCTGCTTTTCGATTGTATGGAGCGGGTTGAGTGAGGTCATCGGCTCCTGAAAGATGAAGCTGATATCGTTACCCCGCACGCGGCGAAGGGCTGTCTCATCGGCGGTGACCATCTCCTCTCCGCGATATTTCACGGAGCCCTCAACCTCGGCGCTATCGCCGAGCAGTTTGACTGTGGAAAGTGCTGTGACGGACTTGCCGGAGCCGCTTTCACCCACAAGCGCTACAGTCTCCCCCTCCGCCACATCGAAGCTGATACCCTTCACAGCATGCGTGGCATTGCCGCCTTGTCGGAATGTGATCGCAAGATCCTTTATGGAGAGGATCGGGGTCATCTGAATGTCTTCCTGGGATCGAACGCATCGCGCACGCCTTCGAAGATGAAGACGAGCAGGGAGAGCATGATGGCGAAGGTGAAGAACGCGGTGAAGCCGAGCCAGGGGCGTGTGACGTTGTTCTTACCTTGCAGGGCGATCTCGCCCAGCGAGGGATAGGAGGCCGGGAGGCCGAAGCCGAGGAAATCGAGACCGGAAAGGGTGCCGATGGAGGCGGTGATGATGAAGGGCATGAAAGTGAGTGTAGCGACCATCGCGTTTGGCAGAACGTGGCGATACATGATCCGCGCATCAGAAAGGCCGAGGGCGCGGGCGGCACGTACGTACTCGAAATTCCGCGCGCGAAGGAACTCTGCTCGCACGACGCCGACCAACCCGACCCAGCTGAACAGGATGATCAGCGTGGTGAGGATGACGAAATTCATCGGGATGATCGCGGCGATGATGATGATGACGTAAAGAGACGGTGTGCCGGCCCAGATTTCGATAAACCGCTGGAATAGAAGATCGAGAAGGCCGCCAAAGTAACCCTGCACGGCCCCGGCGGCGATGCCGATAACGGAACTGCAGAAGGTGACGATGATTGCGAAGAGGATTGAGATGCGAAAACCGTAGATCACACGGGCCAGAACATCGCGCGCCTGATCATCGGTGCCGAGCGGGTGACGGAGGGATGGCGGCGCAGGAGCCGGCTGGCCAAGGTTCTCGTCGATCGTGCGGTAGGAAAAGGGGAGGGGCGGCCAGACGATCCAGCCCGCTTCTACCGTTGTTCCGTTGTAGGTGCCGCTGGCGGCCTCTTCTTGCACGGCTTGCGGATCATCGAGGCAATCCTCTATGCCGCCGGTGCGGATCAGGCACTGCACGACCTCGTCGCTGTATTCGGCCTCGGTTCGGAATTCGCCGCCGAAGGATGCCTCTGAGTAGAACTGAAGCACCGGGCTGCGCCATTCGCCCTGATAGGACAGAAGGATCGGCTTGTCGTTCGCGATGAACTCCGCAAACAGGGAGAGCACGAAGATCACGCCGAAGATCCAGAGGGACCAGTAGGCGCGGCGGTTGCCTTTGAAATTGGCAAGGCGGCGTTTGACGAGCGCGGAGGCCATGCTCAGGTCTCTCTCGATTCGAAATCGATGCGCGGATCGATGATGACATACATGATATCAGTGATGATCCCCATGATCAGGCCAAGGAGCGTGAACATATAGAGCGTACCGAAGACCACGGGATAATCGCGGTTTACCACGGCTTCAAAGCCGAGCCGCCCGAGGCCATCGAGCGAGAAGATCACCTCGATGATCAACGAACTTCCGAAAAGGACGGAGATGACGACCCCGGGCATGCCCGCGATGACGATCAGCATGCCGTTGCGGAAGATATGCCCGTAGAGCACGCGCCGCTCGGAAACGCCCTTTGCGCGCGCCGTCATCACGTATTGCTTGCGGATTTCATCCAAGAACGAGTTTTTGGTGAGAAGCGTGAGCGTGGCAAAGGAGCCGATTGTGATCGCGGTGATCGGCAGGACGAGGTGCCAGAAGTAGTCCACGATCTGGCCGAATGTGCTGTAGGTTGCGGCATCGGGGGAGGCGAGGCCACGGAGCGGGAAGATCTGGAAGAAGGAACCACCGGCGAAGAGCACGATGAGCATGATGGCGAAGAGGAAGCTTGGGATGGCGTAGGCCACGATGATTATGCCGGATGTCCAGGTATCGAAAGTGGAGCCGTCCTTGACGGCCTTGCGGATGCCTAAGGGGATTGAGATGAGATAGGCGATGAGGGTGGACCAGAGGCCGAGGGAGATGGAGACAGGCATCTTTTCGAGGATGAGGTCGATCACGGAGATCGAGCGGAAATAGCTTTCTCCAAAGTCGAAGCGCATGTAGTTCCAAACCATTTCGCCGAAGCGCTGGTAGGCAGGTTTATCAAAGCCGAATTGGCGTTCCAGATCCTTGATAAAATCAGGCGGGAGCCCTTGCGCACCCCGGTAGCCACCGGTGCCGCCCGAGCCGGAGCCCGCATCGCCGCCGCCGGAAATCCTCTCCGTTGCGGAGGTATTCTCGTCCTCGATCTGAGCAAGGATCTGCTCAATCGGCCCCCCAGGTACAAACTGGATCAAAACGAAATTGATCAGAAGGATGCCGAGAAGCGTGGGAATGACCAACAGCAGGCGTTTGAGAATGTAGGCGCCCATGGTGGGTCAGAGCGCCCCTGCGGCTTCAAGCTTGTCGGCCTTTTCCTGATCGTACCACCAAAAATCCAATTCGCCGAGCGCGTAGGGTGGCAGATTCTCAGGATAGCCGTAGATATCAAAGCGGGCGATCGTGTGCGTGGGTTTGAACCATTGTGGCACCCACATCTTGTAGGCGCGCAGTGTTCGGTCCAGCGCCATGACGGCCGTGGTGAGGCTTTCGAGATCGTTGGCTTCCTTCACGTGCTCGATCAGTGCATCCACACCTTCGCTTTTGAGACCCGTTGCATTGAAGACCGAGATATCCGCGCTTTCGGAGCCGAAATATTGCTCCAGCCCGTTTGACGGGCGGAGGGACATGCGGAAATTATCCGTTAGCATATCAAAATCATGAGCGCGCTCACGATTTACCATTTGGGCGTTATCCACGCGCACGTTGCTGGCATCTATGCCGATGGAGCGCAGGTTCTCGACATATGGATTAATGATGCGATCAAACGAGGGGCTGTCATTGATGATCTCCAGCGAGAGAACTTCTCCTTGCGCGTTGCGGCGGAGACCATCATCGCCCGGCTCCCATCCCGCTTCATCAAGCAATCTGCCAGCCTTTCGGCGCATGGAACGATCGATCTGGCGGTTGCCCTGAACGGGGGGTACAAACGCCTCCTCGATGAAAACGCTGTCGGGGATCTTGCCGCGCAAGGGTTCCAGCAGTGCCAGTTCTGCTTCCGAAGGCATACCAACGGCCTTCATGTCGCTGTTTTCCCAATAGGACGTGATGCGCTGGTAGATGCCATAGAAGAGCGTTTCGTTGGACCATTCGAAATTGAACATCATGCCGATGGCTTCGCGTACGCGAGGATCCTGATATTTGGGGCGGCGCATGTTGATCGCGAAGGATTGGCCCGTTGAATTGCGCCCATCCTCGAATTCTTGCTTGATCACCCAACCATTATTGTGGGCCGGGAAGTCATAGCCTGTGGCCCATTGCAAGGAGCTTGCCTCGTTGCGGAAAGTGTAAGTCCCTGCCTTGAAGCCTTCAAAGGCGGCCGAATAATCCGAGAAATACTCGATGCGGATTGTATCGAAATTATTGCGGCCAATGTTGATAGGCAGATCATTGCCCCAGTAATCCGGGTTGCGCCGATAGATCACCTGACGGGGCGGATCGAGCTTTTCCAGAACATAGGTCGAGGAGCCGATGGCAGGGGTAAGTGAGGACTCCTCAAAATCCGCGCCGGATTCCTCATAGAACTTCTTGGAGAAGATCGGCAGGCCGCCGGCGAGCTGGATCACCTCGCGCTTGGGCGCGTCTTCCACGAAGGTGAACTTCACGCGGTGCGGCTCCAGCGCCTCTGCGCTTTCTATTTGTTTGGCCAGCGATATACGAAAGGAGGGCAGGCCCTTTTCCTTGAGGGTTTCATAGGAAAAAACCACATCCTCTGCCGTCAGAGGCGTGCCATCGGAGAAGCGAACTTCGGGGCGAATGTTGAAGATGACCCATGCCCTGTCTTCAGGGTACTCCATGCTTTCCGCAACAAGACCGTAGAGCGCATCCACTTCATCTGCCGTGCCGAGGAGAAGGGATTCGAAATATATGGAGGAGAGCCCGGCGGCGCGGCCCTTTGTGGTATACGGGTTCACACTGTCAAACCCACCGAACGCCCATCCCGACCATTCGCCGCCCTTCGGCGCATCGGGATTTACATAGTCGAGGTGAGGGAAATCGGCGGGGTATTTCAGATCTCCGAATGTGGAAATACCGTGGGTCACGGTGATGTGACTGTCTGCCATTGCTGCCGGCGCGAGTGTACTTGCAAGAAGCGCAAAGCTGGCTGTGAGCGCCGTGCGCAATGACTTCAGAGGTATTGCATCGCGATCAATCAACAAGTGTGTTCTCCCGTCTTTACTGAGTTTGAACTCTAATGCGGAAATACGGGAGGTAAAGTTACATTACGTTCATCAAGGCGAGAGCGAGCTTGGAGCCGACAATAAAAAGCCGCTCGTGTTGTATCGGGCGGCCTGTTTGCGGCGCGTGTTTGATGCTCAATCGTCAATGCTGTCGATATACGCGATCAGGTTTGCACGATCTTCCGCATCACGCAGGCCACGATAGGCCATTTTTGTGCCGGGCGCCCATCCTTTCGGATCCTCCAGAAACGCACTGAGCGCCTCATGGGTCCAATCGCCGTCTTTTTCAGCGAGCGCGTCGGAATATGTGAAGCCATCCACCGATGCGATATCACGATCCACAACACCGTAGAGATAGGGGCCAACACCGTTTGCTCCTGCCTCCAGTTTATGGCAGGCCTGACAGCCCCGGAACACCCTCTCGCCTGCACTGGCATCAGCCACGGCCATCAGACTTGCGAAATCCACTTCGGCGACTTCCGTTTCTTCAGCAGGTTCTTCGTCGGCTTCAGGCAGCTCTATGACATAGGCGTTTTCATGCCCCTCACCATGGCCCCCACCGCCATGGATCACAGCGTCCGCACCGGTTTTGAGCAGGAGCATAACCAGGAGAGCGCCGCAAAGGCCGCCGACGATTTTTGTGATTTCCATCGTGTTCATGTTCAGACTATCCGATCAATTGCGCCCAATGTTGCCAGAAGGTGCAGGCTCTTTCCAACAATTCTCTAGCGTTCTATCCGCTTCCCCTTGCCTCGTGCAAGGTATAGAAACCGCGACGAAACGACCAATGCAAGGCAAGAGGCTGTATAAGTGGCAAAAGGTAAAGGAAGAATTTCGTATCAGGGGGAACCGGGCGCTTATGGCCATCAGGCCTGCGTGGAAGCCCTGCCGGAGCATGAACCTGTGCCCGCTGCCACTTTCGAGGGTGCAATCGATCTGGTGCGTCAGGGAGAGTGTGATCTGGCGATGATCGCGGTGGAGAACTCCACCTACGGGCGGGTGGCGGATGTGCATCAGTTGTTGCCCGAATCCGGCCTTCACATTATTGGCGAGCATTTTGTGCGGGTCCACATCAACCTGTTGGGCGTGCCCGGTGCACGCATTGAGGGGGTGACGCGAGCGATGTCTCATCCGGTTCTGCTTGGGCAATGCCGCGGCTTTTTGCGGCCTTTGAAGATTGAGCGGATTGCGGGTTATGATACCGCCGGATCGGCAAAATATGTCAAGGCAGTCAATGACTTGACGCTGGCAGCGTTGGCCTCTCCTCTGGCGGGAGATATTCACGGACTGGACGTGCTTGCCGCCGAGATCGAGGATAACAAGAACAACACCACACGATTTTTGATCATGGCGCCCGAGCCGCAGCCGATTGCGCAGGGCGAAGGCATCATGACATCATTTGTGTTCAAGGTGCGCAACATTCCTGCCGCTCTCTACAAGGCGATGGGAGGATTTGCGACAAACGGTGTGAACATGGTGAAGCTGGAGAGTTACATGGTGGACGGCTCGTTTACAGCAACGCAGTTTTTCGCGGAGGTGGAGGGCCACGCCGAGGATCCGGCGGTGGCCCGCGCCCTTGAAGAGCTTGGGTATTTTACAACAGAACTTACAATCCTCGGGATCTATCCGGCGAACGAGTACCGCCATTTGTCCAACTGAGGCGTCACCCTGCCTTCAGGCGAGTTGACGCGCCTGCAGGCTTCGCCTCCAGCGTGAAGCGGGCTGATATTCTGGACAGCTGATCCACGTTGCTTTCCAGCGCCTTGACGGCTGCTGCACTGCGGCTGGCCATAACTGCGTTTGCTTGAATGTCGCTGTCGGTACTCTGAACAATCACCCGTAATTCTTTAATGTTGCTGGCCTGATCGCGACCGGCCGTTGCGATTGTCGAAATAGTGCTGGCCAGTTCATCAAGACTTTCCGTTATCAACCCTAGCGCGTTACCTGTGTCTTCCACCAACTTAACACCCTCGCTTACGCTCGACGTGGTATGCAGAATAAGGTTCGTGATGTCGCGGGCGGCCTCGGAAGAGCGCTGCGCGAGTGTACGCACCTCAGAAGCTACCACCGCGAAACCTTTGCCTGCATCTCCAGCGCGTGCGGCTTCTACTGCGGCGTTCAGTGCTAGAAGGTTGGTCTGGAAAGCGATGGCTTCGATCACGCTGATTATTTCCGTGATCCGTCCAGAGCTTTGCTCGATTTTGCCCACGGCTGTTACGGCCCGATTAACAGTATCAGAACCACGTTGCGTGCGATCTGTCAGCTCTCGGGAGAGTTCTTCCGCTCCATCTAAGCGCGTACTGTTGGAGGAAACGGTCTGGGACAATTCCTCCATAGTTGCAGACGTTTCTTGAATGCGTGTGGCTTGCTTTTCACCGCGCGCGGCGAGGTTGCGCGCATCTTCATTGATATCGCCGGTTGTTTTGCGTGTTGTGACGGCCGCCTTCTGGATATCCGCCACCATGCCGCGCAAGGAGAGAACCGAGCCGTTCACGCCCTGTCGCAAGTCTTCAAACTGCCCCTTCAATTCAACGGACATATCCTTGGACAGATCTCCGGCGGCCAAGGCAGAGAGGTTGCTCTGAAGGTCGGAGAGGATCAGCTCAACGTTTTCGAACAATTGATTGAGACTGCTGGCAAGAGTATTCATGGTCGGATCTTCGAACTGACGCTTGATCCGACCCGAGAAACGCCCTTCAAGCCCCTGTGAAACAAGGTCTGTGAATTCTTCCTCTACGGTTTTCATCAGGACCGTACGCTGCTCTTCATTCTGCTCACGGGTTTCTTCGACAGTCCGCATGGCGGCTTCCGTTCTTGCCTGCGCTTCCAGTGCCGCTGCCCTTTCGGACTCTGCGGCTGCTGCGAGTGCGATGCGTGTACGTGTCATATAAATAAGGGTTCCGGATTCGAAGAGCAGGATGACGGCGTGAACCACCGTTCGCCCCAGGCTCTGCCCGCCGGGATATACAAAGGCCGGTGCAAGAAAGTTGAGTGTGAGATGATGCCCGACCACCAGTGCCGTTGCAATCACGAGTGCCCTGATATCCACAAGAGCTGCGAGGATTGCGACAACCGCGAAGAAGTACATGTGACTGTCCACCTGCCAAGGATGCTCGGCGAGGGTGGCGGTAATAAGACTGACCTGGCCAACAAGGGCTATTGCAAGGGTTTGGCGTGCCTTTGCCGGATCGATCCGGAGCATGATCGTTGTTGCGGCCGACAGGATGCAGGATACAGCGAGAATGACGCCCATGTCACGATCGAGAACTGTGCAGATCGCTGCAAGAAAGGGCGCATGCAGCCAACTGAATAGCGTCAGAAAGCGCATAGCTTGCATCTGCGATGTTGCAAGTGAACCTTGAGCGGCGGTCATAGGAGCCCTCCACAAAGGGCGGAGAGGCGTTTGCTATCGAGGATCAGCCAGACATCCGGTGTGGATCTGGCTTTTTGCAGTGCAGTTTTCGAAAAGACGGCGATGCGACCGGGCAATGCGCGTGCTGACAGCACTTCCTTTGCGCCCACTGTTTCAAAGAGGTTTTCCGTTTTTTTCCAGGGGCTTGTAATCACAAGAGCTGGCTGGTCTGGCACCGGCGCTGCCGCAGCCACTATGCCACCAAGTGGTATCAGAAGCACACAGAACGCGAGTGCTGTATTGACGACAAAGCCCATTGACGTGTCCACTTTTCAAAACCGATATCTGCCGCTGGAATAATGAGCGGCGCTTAATCAAAGGTTTCGATGAGGGGTGCAATCGCCGAAAAAAGCGGTGGATTTTACGTAACTTAGACCTTCAGAAGTTGGTGCGCGACTTTGGCAACCTTTTGTTCCAGCTTGGTTTTTCCAAGTTTGAGCGGTGCCAGCATGGCCCGGGCGGTGATGCCCTTGGGTTTGAGATCTGCGGTGATCTGGACGGCGGTTGTGCCCGCGCCTGTTTCCCTCTCAACTTGAACGGCGATTTTTACTGTAGCGGCGATGGCGAAAACCTGTGTGGACAGCATGATGTGCTGGCCTTCGGAAACCTCATCCAGAGTGAGAACCATTTCGGTTGTGGTTTTGCCGTATTTGCCCGCCACATCCCAGACTTGGCCCACCGTGTAGGGGGCTGGTTGGGGGCGTGGTTTGGCGGTGAAACCGGCTGGTTTTGCTAACATTTCCCATCTCGCGAAGTCCGTTACTCGCGCGAATGTTGCTTCTCTGGATTGATCGAGTGTGATGGTGGAGCGCAATGTTGTCATGCCCTTCCCTCCGCCAGCCAGCCTTCGATGAGGAAGCGGGCAATCGCGCCCTGTCGGGCGGGGCGGAGAGCGGGGTTGGCGCCTTCCAGAGAGGCCTTGAGATCGGGTTTGGAGACCCACATTGCATCCTCCAGTTCGACCGGATCGCGGGTGATCTGATCGCCCTCCGCATGGCCCCAGCAGCCGATCATGAGAGAGGCGGGGAAGGGCCAGGGCTGGCTGGCCAGATAGCCCACCTCGCCCACGAAAATCCCTGCTTCTTCAAGGGTTTCGCGCCTTACGGCGGCCTCTATGGTTTCTCCGGGTTCCATGAAACCGGCGAGGAGGGAGTACATGCCTTCGGGCCAGCCGGGGGAGCGGCCGAGGAGAACCTTTTCGCTGTGGGTGATGAGCATGATGACCACAGGATCCGTACGGGGGAAATGATGGGCTTGGCAGCGGGTGCAGGTGCGTTGCCATCCGGCGAGGGAGGGCGTGCTGGTTGCACCGCATTTGGCGCAGTAGCCATGGGTTGTATGCCACGCGAAAACACCCCGTGCGCCAGCGGCGTGGGCGGCATCTTCGGGGGCCAGACTGGCCATGGTGGCGCGGAGATCGAGGAAGGCCTGGCCGGGGCGCATTTCGGGGTGGCGGTTCTGGCTTTCATCCAGGAACCGGCCCAAGGCATCCTTATCGGCTTCCGGGTCTTCCCAAGCCGAAATGTCGGTGGCGAAACGGGGAGCTTCGGCCTCATTTAAGCCAAGGAATACAGGAGGTTCCGTAGCTTCCGAGAGGATCGGCGCGTTCATCGGAAGCCATTGCAGAAGGGGGCTGACATCGCCTTCAAAAAGCGGTTTGCCGCGCCAGATCACGCAGGTTCTGGCCTCCGGCTTGGCGCGGAGAAGTGCCTGATTTTTGGGGTCTCGCAGGTGGCTTGCACGGTCGAGTGTTGCACCTGTGAAGGTGAGGGGCGGCTGGGCTGACATGGGAGATCCTTGACGCGTGATCTGTGCGCTTTAGCCTATTTGCCGCCTGTTTGGCAACGGCGGAGGGGCCTTGCGGAACACGGCCAATGGGCCTATATGAGCGGTGAGAGGTTGGTGCGGGCGAGCGCCTCGCCAACCCGGTCAGATCCGGAAGGAAGCAGCCGTAACGAGCCCCGCTTGGGTCGTTATCCAGCCTCTCACCACTCCCCTCTATAACAGCGCCAAAGTGCGATATGGTTTTGGTACGGGTTTGGTACCGTTTCGGTATGGGTGCGGGTCGACTTTTCCGGAAAAACGAGCCGCGCGGGCCGCTTTTGCCGCCGACGCGCCGGGAGGTAACGGATTGCATTACCTGTGAGGTAATGGGTTTCGGAATGTGGAACCTGCAACCCCATTGAATATGCAGAAAGAAATGTGTTTGGGGCGACGCGCTGGGTGACTGTTTTAGCCTCATGTTTTCCAGAGCAGCTTTGACAGATTTCTGCCCCATTGTTTGACTACATATAAAAATCGATATGTGAGACATTGTAACCAGTTTGGGAGGGACACTTCGAATGCCTATTCTCGATTTCTTTATTCTAGACCCCGCAGGACAGAGCGGAAACGGGGATTTTGACGGCTTTGGTGGCGCTCCTATCAGCATTGATAGCGGGGACAATACCTTTGAAGACATTGAGCTTGTTGGCACGGACCTTGAAGGTGGCACTATCTCTGGTGTCGCGACCGTTACGCTTGATGGGGTTGAGTATCAGCTTGTGCAGGTTCTGCTGGGCGGTGAGGAGTATTATGCTGATATCGGCGGCGCCGATTTAGACGCCTTGGGCACAATCAGGGGTTTGGTGACGACGCTTGACGGTTCTACATTTACCGGCGGGTCCGGTGTTGCCGTATGCTTTGCCCGCGGCTCCATGATCCGGACGGAGCGTGGCGAAACGCCTGTTGAGGCGCTGGAAGTCGGCGATCTTGTTTGCACCGTTGATCACGGCCTGCAGCCACTGCGCTGGATTGGTTCCAACACGGTCAGCACCAACGGCGCGCTGGCGCCGATATTGATCAAGGCCGGGGCGCTTGAAGACGGTATGCCTGCCATCGATTTGCGCGTGTCGCCGAAACATCGGGTGCTTGTATCGGGATGGAAGGCGGAATTGCTGTTTGGTGAGCCCGAGGTTCTTGTGACTGCGGATAGCCTTATCAATGACAGAATGATTGCCCGTGATCGGTCAGCGCCTATGATCCAGTACTATCATATGCTGTTTGATAGCCATGAACTCGTCTGGGCAAACGGGAGTGTGAGCGAGAGCTTCCATCCGACCGCCGCCGCACTGGAAAACATATCAGACGAAACGCGAACCGAGTTGTTTGACATATTTCCGGAGTTGGCGTGTGAAAGCGGTACAAAGTCTCCGGTCGTGCGGGCGAGTGCTGGTGGATGCGCGGCCAACGGCATGGCGGAAGAGGTGAAACGTTTGGGCATCCCTCTTTAGCAACAGTGGACGCCTCGCCGCTGTCTTGTATTGGCATCACTCCGCGATCAGCCGGGCCTCTTTGCCGGTGACGACCATGCGGGCCGCCTTGCCGAAGGCTTTGGGACTTTCGCGAAGTTCGGGGAAGAGGGTGTAGATCTCTTCGCGGACGTCGGCCTCCACATTGTCGAGCGCGATGCTGCTGGGATTGAAGCTTTCGCTCGGGGTGCCGTTGGAGATGATGATCTCGTGGGTGTTGAAGAGGATGTGGTGGTATTCGACCGTCTCGATCCCGTATTCGGGGCGGATTGTGCTGTCGTTGATCAGGCCTTCTGCGGTGGCGAGCACCTCTTCCTGGCCGAAGAGCACCTCTGCCCGCCAGCCCTTGATGATCACGCGGTGCCGGGGGGAGACGATGAGATCGGTGGAGGGCGCATTTTTGCCCAAAGCGCCTGCGCAGATGCGGACGGGGCGGAGCGCACCGCGCGCAGGCACGGTGGAGTGCCCGATCCAGACGATGGGGCGGGCGCCCTTGTCGAGTGTAATGACCTGATCTCCGGCGCGGAGATCCTCCACTTTGCGGGGGCCATCGGGTGTTTCGATCAGGGTGCCGCGGGCAAAGCAGACAGCGACGGGGCCGCCATCATCGAATTCACCGTCATCCTCGGCATCTTCAAGCGCAGCAGCGGCTCCTTGCAGAAGGCCAAGGCCGGGCAGATCGGTGCCATCGACATCGGCGTAATACTCTGCCCCGCTGGCTGTGATCTTGATGAGTTCCAGTGTGTTGCCATCGAGTGTGATGACGGAGACGCCTTCGATTGTGGCGCCTTCGAGGGATGTGCCTTCAAAATCGGCGTCATCGAGGAAGCTGTCTCCGGTATCGACGGAGACGCTATCCGCCTCGAACCGGCCATTGGCGCTGTTGCCAGCCTGATCGAACATGTGGAAACTCAGGATCGCCATGTATGCCTCTCTGATCGCCTTTCAGCACATACCCGCACAGTGTAATATTGCAAGTGCGAAAGGACTGTTAATCGCGCGCGTTAACCATTGCGGCCGAAATGCGGCGGGATTGCGCCCAAATTACGCGAGGCGTTTGAAGTATTTTGAAACATGCATGTGTATTGCCGGTTTGCTGTGCAGATCATCCCTCCTTTCCCGCGCGTTCGAATCGCGGTAGCCAAGGGCATGGTTGATCAATCTGCTGACGCTCCCGCCTACCGCGTGCTTGCCCGCAAGTACCGACCCGCCACCTTTGCCGACCTGAAGGGGCAGGAGGCGATGGTGCGGACGTTGAAGAATGCGTTTGCGGCGGACCGGATCGCCCATGCCTTCGTGATGACGGGCGTGCGGGGAGTGGGCAAGACCACGACCGCGCGGATCATTGCAAAGGGTTTGAATTGTATTGGCACGGATGGGACCGGCGGGCCGACGATCGAACCCTGCGGCGTGTGCGAGCCCTGTGTGGCGATTGCCGAGGGGCGGCATGTGGACGTTCTGGAGATGGATGCGGCCTCGCGGACGGGTGTGGGCGACATTCGCGAGATTATCGAGAGTGTGAATTACCGGGCGGCCTCGGCGCGGTACAAGGTGTATATCATTGATGAGGTGCACATGCTTTCGACCAGTGCGTTCAATGCGCTGCTGAAAACGCTGGAGGAGCCGCCGGCGCATGTGAAGTTCATCTTTGCGACAACGGAAATTCGCAAGGTGCCGGTGACGGTGCTGTCGCGCTGTCAGCGGTTTGATCTGCGGCGGATCGAACCGGAGGTGATGATCGATTTCCTCGGCGAGATTGCCGGTAAGGAGGGGGCGGAGATTTCTGCGGAGGCCCTGGGGCTGATCACGCGGGCCTCCGAAGGCTCGGCGCGGGATGCCTTGAGTTTGCTGGATCAGGCGATTGCACATGGGGCGGGTGAGACATCCGTTGATCAGGTGCGGGCTATGCTGGGATTGGCGGATCGCGGGCGGATCCTGGATCTCTTTGATCTTGTGATGAAGGGGAATGCGGCGGGCGCATTGGCGGAGCTTTCGGCGCAATATGCGGATGGGGCGGATCCGATGGTCGTGCTGCGCGATCTGGCGGAGGTGACGCACTGGATTTCCGTCGTGAAGATCAGCCCGGAGGCGGCGGAAGACCCGACGGTGAATGCCGATGAGCGCATGCGCGGGCTTGGACTGGCGGAAGGGCTTTCCATGCGCGTTCTGGCGCGCACGTGGCAGATGCTGCTGAAGGCGCTGGAGGAGGTGGCAGCGGCCCCGAATGCGATGATGGCGGCGGAGATGGCGATTATCCGACTGACGCATGTGGCGGATCTGCCGGCACCAGGTGATCTGGTGAAGAAGCTGCAGGCCAACCCGCCTGCGCCTTCAGGCGGGGCCGTGCGCGGTGGTGCCCCTTCCGGCGGTGGCGTGCAGGCAGTGGCAGGTGGCGGCGCGGTGGCGGTGGCCGAGCCCGGGCCGTTCACGCCTTATGCCACGTTCGAGGATGTGGTGCGGCTGATCCGGGCGCGGCGGGATATGCGGCTGCTGGTGGAGGTGGAGGGCGGCCTGCAACTGGTGAAATACGCGCCGGGGCGGATAGAATTTTCCGTGACGGACACAGCCCCCGCCGATCTTGCCGCGCGCCTCGCCGGGCGCCTGCAGGACTGGACGGGCGCGCGCTGGGGGGTGACGGTTGTGAACGAACCGGGTGCCGCGACGATCTTGGAGACGCGCAACAAGGACCGGTCCGACAAGGTGGGGCAGGCGATGGGGCACCCCTTGGTGCAGGCGGTGATGGCTGCCTTTCCGGGCGTGGGCGAAGGCCAGATCCGGGTGCTGGAGGCTGTGGTGGAGGACGAAGCCAACGAGGATCTTGTGCCGATTGATCCGGAGGATGATGACGACTGGATGCCGGTGGACCCATTCGAGGATTGACGGTTTGTGCGCACCTTGCAGGAGGTTCGCGTCCCTTTAAGGCGGTTCCAGGAACATCTGAAACGCCCAGACCGAGCCGCGCTTTTGGCGCTGCCACGCTATTGACGTTTCAGGCTTGAGAAGCGCTTTAAGTTCGTTTCTGAGCGACCCGCCTATAAGATGCACCGTTGCCTTGGTGCTGATGTATCGGCTCCGGTTGCGACGCGTGCTCCGCGATGTGGCGACAATCGTGTAGAACATCGCAGATGATTGACCTGATCCAGCCGGTTTTCCAAACCCAGCCGCTTCTGATCGTCACGCAATGTTGGCCCAAACGTCACGTATTTCAGTCCCAGGCCTGCCTTTCCGGTCGTTTGTCACGCGATAAGCTGTCGGATTCCTTTCCTCAGGAAAGCCTCGGTTCCCAGCTTTACGTCCGCGGACCGGCAAAGCTGGTCTTCAAGTTCCAGCACGCTCATACCGTGGATCAAGGCCCAGACCGTATTGATCATCGTGTCAAACCGGTCGTCCGACATCGTCGGCTCAACGTTTCGAATGGCCTGTTGCAAGATCGTGTAGGCGGCGCTGCTCTCATGCAGGAATTCTTGTGTGCGTTCGGTGATGGCATTGCGGTTGAACATCAGCCGAAACACCACCGGATTGCGCGTTGCGAAGGCAAGGTATGCGATGCTCATCTTGGTGAGTTCTTCTTCCGGCGCGTGCTGTGAGCCAACAACCCGCAGCAACTCAGCTGACAATTCGCGGAAGCCGTCAGCGGCACAGGCGGCAAGCAAATGAGCCCATGTTGGGAAATGATGCATCGGTGCGCCATGGGACACTTCCGCCTGTCGCGCGATGGCGCGCAGCGACGGGTTCGTCTCAGTTTCGAGCAGCACCCGACCGACACGCACCAATTCGGCTCGAAGGTCGCCATGATGATATTTAGATTTTTTCGCAGTTTTCATCGTCATGGATGAGAAACATAGAAGCCTAACTTGTCATTGACAAGATGGAGTGCTCCAACTTAATCTTGTCACTGACTAGATTAAGATTAGGATACTGGAATGACTTTCAAGACCCTTACCGCAACGGCTGTTGCGCTGGCCGCTGCCGCTGGCCCCGCTCTTTCCGACACCGCCGAAAGCGCCCTTATCGGCATGTGGACAACGCCTTTATCCGCACAACAGGCACCCGGTGGCGGCGCAAGTGCGTTCCTGCGCCAGACGGTCATCTTCACCGACACCCGCCAGGATATCCGCGCCGAAGTGTTTGCTGACCCAGCCGGGGAAATGCCGATCTTTACCTACGCCTCGTCTGGTCCCTATGTGGCCGTTGGCGCGTCCGACGTTGTTCAGGGCGCATTGAACCTCGAATTGGTCAACGAAACGTCTGAGGTGACACTCTTCATGGAGGTTCCGGACCTGATGGCGGCGGTTGGTATGGGGGGCTGCGATCTCATTGTCGGAGAGGCGATCGATGTGACCACTTGCATATCTGGCCCACCTTTTCTTGTGACCGACTGTACCGATCTGGATCTTGTGCTTGTGGATGAGAACGGCACGCGCCTGCGTTTCGGGGACCAGAGTGTCGACCGCTGCGTGGCGCGCCCAACCGAGCTTGATGCGACGGCGTTCCGAAAGGCAGAATAGGCCCGTGTCGTGACGGGAACGCCAACGGTCACTGATGTTCCACACATCGATCAGGTTATCATGCACATCTTGCAGCCGGACCGGGTGCCGCCCTGGCGCGGTACCCGTATTGCGGGCCGAAACGTGCTGTTGTGACCCAAAGTGCTGGACTACATCGGTATATCTGAATTTTCGCGTTGAAGCCTGCAGTCAGGCCTATATGGTTAACGTGCCTCAGGTTGCTCGGAGTTTGGGAGTTTATGGTCGCTTTATCGAGCAACCGCGCTGGCTCTCTCCAATCATGTGCATCTGAAACGTAAAGCTGTGCCGGACCTTCGGCAGAAATTGGTTCAAGGATTTTCAGGAGAGACTTCATGACGACATTCGCAACACTCTGCCTCGGGTCGCGCGGCGATGCGGTAACATGGGAGAAGGGCTGTACCGGGCTTGGCATGCGGAAGGGTGTTTCCATTCGCACTGCAAACCCTCAGGAGCACAACGTTGGCAGCTTTTTCTCTTCGCGTGCCAACTGGCTTTATTTCGGCGGGCATTTCGGCGATTCGAGCATTTCCAACCGTGAGAGGAGATATACCGCTCTCTATAACGACGCGGAAACCCACGAATTCTTTTTTGACCCTTGGGGTGTGGACCATGTCGACTTCACCAAAAAGGGGAAAGACATGTCGACGAAGTATCGCAAGGATGGGCCCCGATTCAACCTCGACAAGAGCTGCGAGCTTATCCTCTGGGCGGGATGCAGCATGCTTTCCCAGGTCCACAGGAAGGAAGTGAGAAAGTTCCAAAAGCTGTTCCACTCGCCAAAGCCTGCGGTAAAGGCGGCGAAACCGGCGCCTGTTCTGGTTGGGCCGAAGGAAGCCGCCCCGCCAGAGCTGCCGATTGCCCTTCAGCCCCCGAAGCCGCGCTACGGCATGGTGATGCTGGGCTTTCGCAGGCTTACGGGGTGGAAGATTGTAGACGCGGTTCTCGGCAACGGCTTTCTGAAGAGCGGGCACTTCTTTGACCTGATGGCTGAGGGAGAACCGACGGCGGAGCGGGCTGTTTTTGCCTGGCTGAGGGCGGCTGCAAACGCGTATGGAACCAACAGGGATATGACGAGCAGGTTTGCCGCGTTGGATCGTATGGGACAAACATGGATACTTGACGGAAAAGAGATCGTGGCAGGTGACTTTATCAAGTAGTCTCGCGGCTCTTGGCATCCGAGTTTGAACCGGTTGTGACTGCCGCAGCAGTATCGCATGAGTTCCGGCGTAGAGACGGCGCGGTTACCGGTCCTTCAGACCGCTGATGAGTGTTTCCATCACGATGAAGCCCCGAGGGCCGGTGCCTGCGGCAAAGAGCGTTGTGTTGAGGCTTTTGATGTAGCGCCATTCGGCGGAGAAGATCTCGTTGCCGCCATCGTGCCAGTATACGCGGCCGAGATGCGGGATGTCCTCCACAACGAGGCCGTAGCCATAGTGGCTTTCGCCGCCGCCCTCATCCGCATGGGGTAAAAGCGCCAGTCTTACCAGATCTTCGCTGACGATCCGGCCTTCGACAAAGGCCTGCCAGAATGTGAGGAAGCCTTCTGCCGTGCTGACGGCCCCACCGTTGCCGATCAGGTTCCAGCCGGGCGCGTGGCCACCCCAGCTTGCGGCGCGGATGGGCAGGCGGCGGAAGGCCGTGCGCCATGTGCGGTTGCTGTGAAGGGCGCGGGCGGGATCGTAGGCAGCTTCGTATCCGATGGGCGGCAAACCCTTTGGGGCAAGGATCTGGTTTTGGAGATAGGTCTCGTAGCTTTGGCCGGAGGTTACCTCGATGATGGCGGCCAGAAGGGAGTAGCCGGCGTTGGAATAGAGGTATCTCTCGCCCGGTTTGTGGGTGAGGGGCGCGTTGCGGAGCCGGTTGAGAAAGGCGGCTCTGCTCAGCCTCTCGCTGTCGCTGCCCGTGGAGGGAGAGAGACCACTGGTATGGGTGAGCAACTGATGGAGGGTGATCGCCGCCTTGTCCTGCGGAACGTCGGGGAGGAGCGTGGCGAGGGGAGCATCCAGAGTGAGGCGGCCCTCCTCCACGAGATGGAGGATCATGACGGCGGTGACGAATTTGGTGATGGAACCGAGATCGACAAGGGCTTCGCCCTGTGTGTCGGTGGTGTCGCTGATATCAACATCCATCGACTGCTCGGTTGATTGCAGGATCGCCGCTATCGCCGGGCTGTTTTGCTCCGCAATTCCGGGCAGCAGTGTTTCGGCAAGGATCGTGTCGGCATGAGAGACCGGGCCCGGTGATACGGTGAGTATGAGGGCGATTGCCCAGCGGGTGGTGACGTGTTTCATGAGAGCCCCTTTCGTCTTCCCAATAGAAACACGCATCGCACGGTTTTCAATCGGGTTACGGATCATTTCCTGCGGGGCCAGAGCGGGGAGGGGCCAGCGGACAGGAGGGACGAGAGCGGTGCAGGTTGCGGCTATTGGAGATCTTCGAAGATGCCATAGACGTTTTCGACTGGGATGAAGCCGAGGCCCGCTTCGGTTTGGGGAACGCGCGAGTCGAGAGAATTGTCGCGGTGGTCGCCGAGCAGGAAGATCCGGCCTTCGGGGACATCAAACGGCCCCCAATTGTCCAGCCTGCGGTATCCGAGATTGAGGATGTTGTAGGCGATGCCGCCGGGTAGCGTTTCGCGGTAGCGCTCTATCGGGCCGGTTTCGCCGGAGCAGAGCGGCATACTGCGCGTGGGGCCGGTGGGAACCATCTTCCGCAGTAGGTCGGGCAAACGCTCCTGCGGCAGGGGGCTCTCATTGAGGATGACCAGGCCGTTTTTCAGTTCCACAGTATCGCCCGGCAGGCCGATGACACGTTTGGCATAAGGCTGTCCCCTGACAGGGTGGCGAAAGACGACGACATCGCCGTAGGCCGGTTGGTATGCGTCCGGTGCGATGCGACGGGCGATGTGGCAGTCTCCGGGCTCCATTGTCGGTGACATGCTGGAGGCCGGTATGCGGAACATCTCGTGTTGGAGCGCGAGGCATTTCAGGCAGATGCAGTTTTGTGCGTTCGCAAGCGTCGGGAAGAGAAGGGTTGTGAGAAGGATGAGGAGGCGCATCGGGTTTCCTGCTCTTTGGCTTGCCTCATGGTAGTCTGCTGGCGGCGATGCGCCAATAGGGGCTTCTTCTCTCTTTACGCTGGCACGGTGCCTTAAAGCCTTCTGACTTGTGATGGCCCCCCTGCGGTCGTATGTCTGGTGAAACGCGGAATTTTGAGAGGATTGGATATGCTTAAAGGGCTCGGGCAACTCGGCGATATGGCCAAGATGATGAAGCAGGCGCAGGAGGTGCAGGCCAAGATGTCTGCAGCGCATGAGGGGCTTGAGGATCTTGTGGTCGAGGGTGAGGCCGGGGCTGGCATGGTGAAGGTAAAAGCCAATGCCAAGGGCGATATTCTGGGTATCAGCATTGATCCTTCGCTCTTTGAGGCGGATCAGCGGGAGGTTGTGGAAGACCTTATCGTGGCTGGCGTGAAGGATGCGCAGGCGCGCGGCAAGGAAGCGGCGCGCGTGGAGATTGCCAAGGTGACGGAAGATCTGGGCCTGCCTGCCGGCATGAAGCTGCCCTTCTGATGTACGCGCCAGCCATCACCGGCACCGGTGTTTTCACGCCCGAGGAAGTGATCACCAATGATGAGTTGGTGGTGGCGTTCAACGCTTATGCGGACCGGATGAATGCGGAGCACGCAGCGGCGATTGCGGCGGGCGAGATGGAGCCCATTCCGCATTCATCTGCGGATTTCATCTTCAGCGCTTCTGGCATTGAGCAGCGGCATGTGCTGAACAAATCGGGCGTGCTGGACCCTGAGATCATGCACCCCGTTCTGCGGCCACGCGCGGATGATGAGCCGGGTGTGATGGCGGAGATGGCGCTGGATGCGGCGCGAAAGGCATTGGCTGCGGCGGGCCGCGAATCACATGAGATCGGGGCTGTGATTGTGGCCGCATCGAACCACGAGCGGGCATATCCTGCAATTGCGGTGGAGGTGCAGCAGCTTCTGGGGATCGAGGGCTTCGGGTTTGACATGAATGTTGCCTGTTCCTCGGCCACATTCGGCATTCAGGCGGCGGCGGACATGATCCGCTCCGGCTCTGTGAAATCCGTGCTGATGGTGAACCCCGAGATCTGTTCTGCGCATCTCGAATGGCGGGACCGCGATTGCCATTTCATCTTTGGTGATGTGTGTACGGCAGTGGTGCTGGAACGGGCCGAGGATGCCAAGGGGGCGCATTGGGATGTTCTAGGGACGCGGTGCCTGACGCAGTTTTCCAACAATATCCGTAACAATAACGGGTTTCTGCGCCGCACGCGCGTGGGGCAGATGGAAGACCGGCGGGACATGCAGTTCATGCAGAACGGGCGGAAGGTGTTTCGCGAGGTGGTGCCGATCGTCTCGGAGCATCTCGGCGCGCATATGGCCGCGTTGGGGGTGGAGGCCGCTGACGTGAAGCGGCTGTGGCTGCATCAGGCCAACAAGACGATGAATGACCTGATTGGCAAGAAGGTGATGGGGCGTGTGCCGGAGCCCGGTGAGCAGCCGAATATTCTGCAGGATTACGCCAACACGTCTTCGGCCGGGTCGATCATCGCGTTTTCACAGTTTTCCGAGGACATGGGTGACGGGGATCTGGGGATCATCTGTTCCTTCGGGGCCGGATATTCGGTGGGATCTGTTGTTTTGCGGAAGGTGGGCTGACGCCTCGGCTGTATTTCGAGTGAACCATTCCGATGCGGAGGGTGACGTTGCGGCGTATGCCGCGCGTTGAAACGACCGGTATCTGTTGAAGATGTGGAACACCGCACGGGGTGGATGTGCCTCTGGCCGGGGGCGCCTGCGCACCGGGCCATCGAGGCCCGCAGCGCAGGCTTTGGTGCCCTGCCTCTGGTGATGCGTGTTCAGTCTGGTTTCGTGAGGGTGCGGAAGTGGGTGAGGGCAGTTTCGGCCCGGGCTTTTATAAAGGCGGCGTCTGGCGCGGGGAGCGCGCCGGTGACGCGCCGGATCTGAAGATCGCCGACGAGGAGGCTGATATAGAGATCGGCGGCGTTGGCTGGATCGTTGAGCGTGAGTGCGCCGCTCTCATGGGCTTTTTGCAGGAGGCGGTTGATCAGGGGGAGCACGCTTTCGCGCCCGGCTTTCGCAAGCTCTGCCCCGAGGGTGCCGGTGGGATCTGCGGCGGCGGCGCGATTGAGTGCAATGGCGCGGGGGCCAAGGAGGAGGGCAAGGAGCGTGGGGCCGAGGCGTTCGAGGGCCATGAGGGGCGCCGCATTCTCGGTGAGGTCCTTTTCCAGAAGGGTTTTGGCGGTTTTGGCGTTTCGGGCGACGAGAGCCGCGAAGAGGCCGCGTTTGTCGCCGTACCAGTTGTAGAGCGTTTCGTTTGACGCACGGGCCTTGCGGGCGATGGCGAGCATGGACGTACCGCTGTAGCCTCTGGCCTCCAGCAGGGCATAGGCCGCTTTGGCGATGGCGTCTTCCTTTTGCGTGCGGTCCTGCATGTTTCTTCTTCCGGAGTGATTTCAACAATAGCTGACGCGCCTGCCCGCCACGCCTCCGGCGGTTCAGGAGGCGTAACTCAAGCCAGTTCAGAAACGCCTTTGTGCGCTTGACTTTGAGCGTACACCAAATTACGGATGATGCAACCGTACAGATAGTTACGGTTATGGATCTGGCAGGGAGGTTGATGATGGAACGGGATCAGAGAGTGGCGAATGCGTCCTTGGGGGCGCTGATTGTCTTGCAGGGTGTGATGCTTTTTGCGCTTTATACGAAAACGCCGCCGCATCCGCCGGAGGTGGTGGCACCTTTCGGGATTGCGCCGTTCCTCGGGGCTTCGCTGGCGCTGGCTGTGGCCGCCCTGATGCTGGGCAGCGTTGAGACGCGGGCCGGGCGGGTGGCGTGTGGCCTGGCGGGCGTGGCGGCGCTGGTATCTTACGGGCCGCAGAAGTATTTTGATGTGCAGTTCGGGCTGATCTGGCCTTCGGTCGTGCTGGGCCAGATTGCGGTGGTTGGGATTGGTATTGCAGCGGTGCGTGGGCTGGCGGGTGCGCGCACGTGACGCCGCTTTGATCTGGGGGTGCCCGGACCGCTGGCCATTGAGGCCACCGGCCCGGGCTTTGGTGCCTTGTGGTCGGGCATTGCGCTTGGTTTCGGTTTCGGATTTGCTGGGGAGGCGGTTTATGGACAGATTTGCCATAAACGCGCCGATGCAATTCTGGGGATGCGAGTCGCGCCTGCCTCAAGGACAAGCCCCCGTTCCGGGGGTGGCTGCGCCATCCTTGACCCAGTCCCGACTCGTGGTGGGTGTATGGATGGATGAGGCTGGGCCCGAGATCGGGCGGTTGATTGACATGATGGCGAAGCTGCCGGGGCTGGGGCCACGCTCTGCCCGGCGGGCGGTGCTGATGATGATCCGCAAGAAGGCTGTGGTGATGGAGCCTTTGGCGCGGGCGCTGGATGATGTGGTGGCCACGGTGCGGGAGTGCCGGGTGTGCGGCAATGTCGGTTCTGCCGAGATATGCGCGATTTGTGCGGCGCCCAAGCGGGCGACGGGTGTTTTGTGTGTAGTGGAGGATGTGGCGGATCTTTGGGCGATGGAGCGGGGGCGGGCTTTTGGCGGGCGGTATCACGTGCTGGGCGGCGTGCTCTCCGCGCTGGACGGTGTCGGGCCTGAGGAGCTGCGGATCCCCGCGCTTCTGGAGCGGGTTGCGACGGAGGAGATCAGTGAGGTGATCCTTGCCTTGAACGCCACCGTGGATGGGCAGACGACGGCGCATTACATTGCCGATCAGCTGGAGGCGGCGGCGGTGGAGATCACCTCTCTCGCGCAGGGTGTGCCCATTGGCGGCGAGCTGGATTATCTGGATGACGGGACGATATCAGCCGCCTTGCGGGCGCGGCGGCGGTTCTGAGCGAGGCGGGCTTCGCGCCGGGCGATATAGAGCGAGGCCGAGATGATGATGGCCGCACCAAGGAAGGTTGGGCCGTCTATCACCTCGTTATAGAGGACGTAGCCCGCACCGCCCACCAGCACCAATCTGAGGTAGACGATGGGGCCGAGGATGCTGGCCTCGCCGTAGCGGTAGGCCTGAATATCGCCGATGCTGCGCCCGGTGCCGGTGAGGATGATCAGCGCCGTGAGGACCCATGCGATGCCATCCGGTGGCATTTGCCAGCCGTCGCCCACGATGGGCAGGCTGATCAGCGCTGTGATGACTGTGGAGGATGTGTAGGTGGAGAGCGGGCCATCGGCCTCTGCGAGGCCGCGCGATTGCATGAGGGCGAGGGCAAAGAGCGCCGAGGATCCGAGGGCCGCGAGCATGGCGGGGTGAAGCTCTGATATGCCGGGGCGCAGGATGATGAGTGCGCCGAGAAAGCCGATGAGGACGGCCGCCCAGCGGCGGGGGCCCACATGATCGCCCAGCATCGGGCCGGAGAGGATCGTGGCGAAGATCGGGCCGGTGAAAAAGAGGATCGAGGCCGTGGCGAGCGGAATGCTGGCCAGTGTGTAGAAGCCCAGATGCGTGGAGAGCGCAATGAAGATGCCCCGTGTGATGTGGGACATGGGCCGGGAGAAGCGGATCTGGGCGCGGAGGTGGCGGCTGACTGCGAGGGCTGCGAAAATGGCGGCAGCGGCGAGGGCCGAGCGCAGCAGCACGATCATCCGGCTGTCCAGGCTCGCCGAGAGCTCGCGCACCGCGACAGACATGATGCTGGCGGTGACAACGGAGAAGAGGATCCAGACGATGCCGCGGAGATTGTCGCGCGGCGGGGTTGGCGTGTTCATGGGGCGACCGTGGGGGTGCGGGCCTGAAGGGTCAAGGGCTTGCGGGCTGACGGCGTGAGAATATGCCGGTGGAGAGGGCGACGCCTGCGGTAACGAGAGCTGCACCGATGACGGCCTGCGGGGTGAGCGGCTCGCCAAGGAGGAGCCAGCCGCCGAAGGCCCCGAGGGCCGGGACAGTGGCGCCGATGGCGGCGGTGCTGGTAGGGCCAATACGACGCGTGGCAAACCCGTAGAGCCAGAGGCCGATGATGCCCGCGAGGACGCCTTGCCAGAGGGCCTGCAGCGCAAGATCCGAGGGGTTGGCTGTGAAGATCTGGCCCTGGTGCAGGGCGAGCCAGAGGGGGAGGATGGCGAGGAGCGACCAGCCGTTGATGATGGCGGTGGCCGACCACGGGGTGAGGCCGCTTTTGCGGTAAGCGACGGAATAGATGCCCCAGCCGAGGGCGGCCGTAAGGAGGATGACATCGCCCTTCCATGTGAGGGCGTTGAACGAGGCGCTGCCGATGCTGGCGACGCCTGCGAGGATGAGTGCGAAGCCTGTAATCTGTTTGCGTGAGAGAGGCTCGCCCAGAAAGCGGTTGGCAAGGAGGGCCGTGAAGATCGGCATGGTGCCGGGGAGGAGCACGGCGATATGTGCGACGGGCGCGAGGGTGGCGCCCATCATGACCATGAGGCCGAAGGGGAGGCCCGCGCCGAGGACCATGAGCGCGACGAGGTGTTTGGGAGCGCCTGAGAGCAGGCCGGTGCGCAACCAGAGCGGCGCGAGGAGAAGGCCGGGGACGGCGTAGCGGAAGAGTGCCAGATCCAGGGGCGCGAGCGTGGTGGTGACCCCGTGGCGTGTGGTGACTTGCCAGCCTGCGGCAATGAAGCAGGTAGCGATGGCAGCGGCGAGGCCGAGTGTGCGGTACATGGGGTGCCTTTTGAGTGCGGTTTGGCGCATCATCTCACTTGTGGCGGGGGCATGTCCTTGCAAAGATGGCTGGGCATGAAGCCTATTCTTGGCAGAATCTTGCGCTGTGGGAGATGTGATGCCGTATATTCAGCTGGATGCGATTGACCTGCGGATCCTGAAAGCCCTGCAGGGCGATGGGCGGCTGACCAATACGGAGCTGGCGGAGGTGGTGGGCCTTTCGCAATCACCGTGCCTGCGCCGGGTGCGGCGGCTGGAGGCGGATGGCTATATCCGCAGCTACCGCGCAGTGTTGGAGAGGGAAGCGGTGGGGCTTTCGCTGACGGTTTTCGTGGAGATCAAGCTCGACACCTCTTCGCGGAGTGCTGCGGAGGGGCTGGAGCAGGCGCTGGCGGCGATGCCTGAAGTGGTGACCTGCCACATGCTTTCGGGAGAGAGCGATTGCCTGGCGGAAGTGGTGGTGCCGAGTGTGAAAGCCTACGAGGAACTGCTGAATTCGGTGCTGCGGCAATTGCCGAACGTGCGGGATATCCGTTCCAACATCGCGCTGAAGCGGGTGAAATCGGAAGCGCCGATGCCGCTGACGCATTTGAAGCGGGGCGATGTGCATGGCGGTTCTTGAGCGCTGGGCATACGTGGCGGAGGTGGCCACGGCCGAGGTGATCCTGCCGGATGGATGCCGGGATGTGATTGTGATCTTTGAGGAGGGTGTGGCGCGGTGCTTTCTTTCGGAGCTGCAGGATGGGCCGCGGCTGGCGGAGATTGAAGCGGGGCAGAGGATGGAAGGCTTTCGGATGCGGCCCGGTGCTCTGGTGGATATGGAGCGGATTGAGCGGGGTTTGCAGGACGGACTTGAAGACGTGGCCGGGCTTGTGGCGGAGAACAGTGCTGTGTGCGTCGATGTGGAGGATGCGCTGGGGCTGCTGGCCTTTGCTGCGCCTTCGGTTGCCTGTGTGGCGGCGGAGCTAGGTGTGAGTGTGCGGACGTTGCAACGTGTTTTTGCCAGGCGCGGGCTGCCGCCGCCGGAATTCTGGCTGCTGCTCGCGCGGGCACGGCGCGCGGCTGGCCTGATCGGCGGAGCCCCGTTGGCGGATGTGGCTTACGGGGCGGGCTATGCGGATCAGGCGCATATGACGCGGGAGTTTCGGCGCTGGTTCGGGGCTGCTCCCGCGCGGTTTGCGCGGGATGCGGGAATGTTGGAGGCGGTGCGTCAGTCCGGGTTTGGCGGGGCTACGGGCGAGCAGATCTCGACAAGGTAGCCGTTGGGGTCGGAGACGTAGGAGGTGGTTTGGCCCCAGGGTTCTTCGCGCGGTTTCTGGATGATCTTGGCCCCGGCGGCGGTGGCGCGGTTGAAGGCTGCGAGCACGTCATCGCTCTCAAAGGCGATCTCGAATGTGGGGGCGGAAGGGTTTGCCTTGGTTGGATTTTTGCCAAGGTTGGTCATCAGTTCGGTGGAGGAGAAGGCGAGTTTGGTGCTGCCGGTTGCAAGCTCTCCGTAATCGCCGCTTTCGTGGAGAAAGGCTGTTTGCGTGCCGAAGGCGGTGTTGAAAAAGGTGAGCGTGGCGGGAACGTCGGCCACGTAGAGGATAGTGTATCTGAAAATCATGGAATGCCTCCGGGCTTTTCCAGCAGATTACGCGGGGCGCAGGCGCGGGTATTGAACAATTGCGACAGGCAGTTCGGCTGGAACCTTTTGCGGTGCCGTACCTTTCTGTTTGTGATCCTCAAAATCTCCGCTCAGAGTGGGGTTAGGCCACAGGAACAGGAAACCAACGAAAATGGCATCAAAACCCCGCACCTTCTGCGTGATCGGTCTTGGCAATTTCGGCAGTACCGTGGCCACTGAGCTGCACCGGTTCGGCAATCATGTGATCGGCGCGGATCTGAGTGACACGCTGGTGAGCCACCACGCTGACCAACTGAACCAGACGATGATACTGGATGCGCGGGACGATATGGCGCTGAAAGAGGCGGGAATTGCCGATTGTGATGTGGCGCTTGTTTCCATCGGGGAGGATATGGAGAGCAGCATTCTGGCCGCCATAAACCTCAAGATGATCGGGGTGCCGATTGTGTGGGCGAAGGCCATTTCCAGGACGCATCACCGGATACTGACCAAGCTGGGCGTGGACAGGGTTATCCACCCGGAGGTGGAGGTGGGCCAGCATATCGCGCAGGTGCTGCACAACCCGATGGTGCGTGACTACGTGAGCCTCGGCAACGGCTTTCACGTGGTGAATTTCCGGGTGCCCGAAAGCTTCGAGGGCAAGACGATCACGGAGGTGCCGAATGTGCAGAAATTCGAGTTGCGCTGTATCGGCGTGATGCGCGGCACTGAGTTTCTTGGGCAGGATGGCACGGATTGCGAATTTCAGCCCGATGATCTGTTGCTGCTTCTGGGCCAGCGTAAGAACCTGCGCGATTTCGCGTCGAGCCTTTGAGGCGGGCGCTTCGCACGAAAACGGTCGGAGGGCGCTCTGCCCTGCAACTGGCACCGCCAGCGGTGCTGGCGCTGATCTATCTGATTTGCATCATTCTTGGCGGGTTCATCCTCTGGCTGCCTTTTTCCAACACCGGTGAGGTGACGCTGCTTGATGCGCTGTTCACCTCGGTTTCCGCTGTGACGGTGACGGGGCTTGTGGTGGTGGATACGGGCAGCGCCTTCACGGTGATCGGGCAGGGGATAATTGCGGTTCTGATCCAGCTGGGTGGGCTGGGGCTGATGACGTTTGCTGTGCTGGTGCTTTCGGCACTCGGCATTCCGGTGGGCCTGCCGCAGCGGATGATATTGCGGGAGGATCTGAACCAGACCACGATCAGCAACCTTACGGTTCTGGTGCGCGTGATCATTGTGGTGGCGCTGTGCTGCGAAGTGGTGGGGGCAGCTGTTCTTGCCTTCGTGTTCGTGCCTGAATTTGGCTGGAGCGCGGGGCTCTGGCATTCGGTTTTCCACTCCGTTTCGGCGTTCAACAATGCGGGTTTCGCGCTGTTTCCCGATAGCCTTTCGCAATGGGTGGACAGCCCGCTGATCAATATCTCCGTGCCGCTGATGTTCATCCTCGGCGGGTTGGGTTTCGTCGTTGTGGGCGACATCTACCAGAAGCGGCGCTGGCATCAGCTGACGCTGCACAGCAAGCTGATGCTGGTGGGCACGGCAGCGCTGATCCTGTGGGGGTGGGTTACTTTTGCCGCGCTGGAATGGAACAATCCGGGCACTTTGGGTGGGCTGAAGGATACTGGCACACGGCTTTGGGCGAGCTGGTTTCAGGCCGTGACGCCCCGGACGGCAGGGTTCAACACGCTGGATACCGGCGCGATGCACGAGAGCACGACGCTGATGACGATGGCGCTGATGGTGGTGGGGGGCGGCAGCACGTCTACCGCTGGCGGGATAAAGGTGACGACGATGATCGTGCTGTTGCTCGCCACCGTGGCCTTTTTCCGGCGGCAGAAGAACCTTCACGCGTTCGGGCGGAGCCTTGGGCTGGATGAGGTGATGAAGGTGATGGCGCTGACGACCGTAAGCATCCTGATCGTGCTGACGGGCATCTTCTTTCTGTTGATCGGGCGGGATGGTGCGTTTCTGGACATAGCGTTCGAGGTGACATCGGCCTTCGGGACCGTCGGGCTTTCGCGCGGATTTACGGGTGAGCTTGGCCCGATTGGTCAGGTGCTGATCATGGTCGTGATGTTTCTCGGCCGGGTCGGTCCGCTGACGGTTGGCTTCTTCCTCGCCACCCGGTCGGTGCCGCGTGTTCGGTACCCGGCAGGGCAGATCTATCTGGGTTAGTGTGGTGTGAGAGCGCTGCTCTCAATCGGCAAGGCCCTGTTTGCGCCGGGCTCCGGGACAGGGCGCGAAGCGCTGCTGAGCCACGCCCGACCCCGCCCGTGGGAGGGGGCTTGCAACGTTTTGATCAGCAAAGACGTGGGAGAAGATCGTGACATAAACCAAGGACAGCATGCGTTGCGCATGCCCCCTGAGGGCCGGACGTGGCCTGCCCTTCGTGTCGGTGCAGGAGAAAGGAAGGTGGCGGAGGGATGCCTGATGATGGTCTGGAGCCTCGGGCATCCATCCCTTTTTACGCCATTGCAGCCGCCTTCATCATCTCGCCCAAGCTGTCCAATGAGGCTGTCCAGCCGCCTTCCGCCTCCACCTCGAGGGTGGACCCGTCGACGCCTGATGTCTGTATGGTGACAGTCAGATGCGCGCCGCTGCCGTTTGCTGCGAATTCGGCGGTGATGAGGCTGGCACCGAGGAATTTCCCCTCGGATTCAATTGCTTCGCTATAAAGTATGCGCCGATTCTCGACGATGTCGATATAGTGTGAGTGAACGCTGGCGATTGTCGTGCCATCCATGATGCAGTGGCTGATATCGCCTTTGCCAACCGCGAATTCGGCCCGCTCCTGTTGGAGCGTTATGTCGGGCGCAGGTGAACCCCATTGGCGGCGCTCCTCGGGGTCAGCCCATGCTGCGAAGACACGCTCCGCACTTACGGGATATTGGCGTTCAAGGGTGATGGTGCTGTGCTTGGCGGTTGGCATTACGTGTCCTTTCCATCCGTTCTGGCGAGATATGCGCCGAGATTGTCGAGCCGGTTTTCCCAGAGCGCGCGTTGGTTCGTGAACCATTTTTCTGCGATCTGGAGCGTTTGGGGGTTGGCCGTGCAGATGCGGGTGCGGCCGGTCTTGCGGGTTGTGATCAGTTCCGCCCCCTCCAGCACCGAGAGGTGCTTGAGGAAAGTGGGGAGGGCCATCTGATAGGGGGCTGCGAGGCTTTTGACGGGGGCGTCGCCTTCCAGCAGCCGGGCCAGAACCGCGCGGCGGGTTGGATCGGCGAGGGCGTGGAAAACGGTGTTGAGATTTTGGTTAGTCATGTGGCTAACTAACTTGATGGCCGCTATCTGTCAAGAAAGTTAGTCAAACGACTAGCTTTCTGGCTGATGCAGGATCTGCAGATCGCCGGCGGGCGTGCCCCCGAGGATTTTGAGGATTGATGCGGCCATTTCCCGGCCTGCGAGGTAGAGATCCTCGCTGATCACCATGATCTCTGGCCGGAAGACCTGAAGGAGATCGAGGGGTTCCTTGGCCGCGACGTCGATATCATGGCCGACACGAAGGCCCGCTTCTTCTATCGCGCTGACGGCAGAGAGGGCGCTGATGACGGTGGAGCAGATGAGGCCATCAGGGCGGTGGCGGGAGGCGAGGGCGCGGGTGACCTCTGCCGTGATCTTGCGGCGTGGATCCTCGCTGTTGATATCGCGAAGGGGGATTTCCATGAGATCGGCGGCATCGAGAGTCTCGCGAAACCCTTCCATCATGTGATGCGCGTAGGCGTAGTTCATCGGTGGCGGGATGATGGCGATGCGCTTGCGGCCCTTGGCGATGAGGCTTTGCGTGGCGAGGCGGGCGAAGGTCTTGTTGTCGAAATCCACCGTTGCGCTGGGCGTGGGCAGATCGGGGCGGCCATGGGTGACGAAGGGGATGCCCTGTTCCTGCAGATAGGCGGCACGTTCGTCCTGTGGCTCAATTCCGGAGAGGATGATGCCGTCGGCAGAGCCGGTTTCGACGACATAGCGCACGGGATCGATGTCCCGCTCCTCTGTGTTGGAGGGGGTGACGATCAGGTGATAGGGCGTGCCGGAAAGGCCCTGGGACAGCCCCTGAATGAGGTGCGTGGTTGTGCCCAGAACCTCGCGCTGCATGTTCAGAATGAAGCTGATCACATGTGTCTTGCCCGTGCGCAGCCGCACGCCCGCGCGGTTGGGGCGGTAGCCGATCTCTTCCGCCACGGCGCGGACGCGGGCCTTGGTTCTGCTGCCGATATCGGGCGCATCGTGAAGCGCACGCGAGACGGTGGTGACGCCGAGGCCTGTCATATAGGCGATGGTTTTGAGCGTGGGGCGCGGTTTTTTCTGCGGTTGGTCTGGTTGGGCCATGGTGTGATTCGGTTTGTTGCTTTAGTGATATACTACAAAAACTGAAACGTTACAGTTTTCTTGTCGTTTCTGGATTTGGGCGAATTGTACTGGGTCGGTGGATGTGGCATATGCCGGCCAGATTTTGAAGCCATTCAATGTTTCTTTAATAAAATCAATAGTTAGGATGTTTTTTAGTCGTTCTTCCAAATCGCTTTGAAGTTTCAAGTGATCAAAATCGGCGCTCGAATTCCTTTGCAAAAAAATTTCAATTGGCTTCAATCTATAACGATATAGAAACGTTTTTGGGAGGATTTGAACGATGGAGATGACGTTTGCTCGGGTCGGCTGGGCGGCTGGCGTTCTTTCCGCAACGGCGCTCTGCACTGCGGCGATGGCAACAGAGCTGGAGGTAACGCATTGGTGGACCTCCGGTGGTGAGGCAGCGGCGGTGGCGGAGTTTGCAAAGGCATTCGATGCGGGGGGTGACACCTGGGTGGATGGCGCCATCGCGGGATCTGGCGGCGTGGCGCGACCGGTGATCGTGAGCCGTATCCTCGGTGGTGATCCGATGGGGGCGACGCAGCTGAACCACGGGCGGCAGGCGGAGGAACTGGTGGAGGCGGGGCTGATGCTGGACCTGACGGATGTGGCAGAGGCCGAGGGCTGGCGCGACATCGTGAACCCGGTGAGCCTGTTGGACAGTTGTACCGTGGACGGCAAGATTTACTGCGTGCCGGTGAACATTCATTCGTGGCAGTGGATGTGGCTTTCCCGCAAGGCTTATGAGGAAGCAGGTGTGGATGTGCCGACGAACTGGGATGAGTTCGTGGCGGCGGCCCCGGCGCTGGAGGAAAAGGGTATCGTTCCCTTGGCGATGGGCCAGCAGGCCTGGCAGACAGCGGGTGCATTCAGCGTGCTGAATGTGGGACTTGGCGGCGAAGAGCTTTGGAAGAAGGTGAATGTCGAGAAGGATGCGGACGCGGCGGCCGGGCCGGAGATGGCGCGGATTTTCGAGGCCTTCGGCAATGCGCGGAGCCTCGCAGCGGGTTCCACCGTGCAGGATTGGAATCAGGCAACCAATATGGTGATCACCGGCAAGGCGGGTGGCCAGATCATGGGCGACTGGGCGCAGGGGGAATTCTCTCTGGCGGGATCCAAAGCGGGCGTGGATTACGAATGCCTGCCGGGGCTGGGCATCAAGGAAGTGATCTCCACTGGCGGAGATGCCTTCTACTTCCCCAAGCAGGATGATGCGGAGATCGAGGCTGCGCAGAAGCGCATGGCCTCCATGATGCTATCCAGGGAAGTGCAGGTTGCGTTCAACCTTGCCAAGGGCAGCCTGCCTGTGCGGGGGGACATCGATCTTTCTGCGGCGAATGATTGCATGAAGAAGGGTCTCGAAATTCTGGCCAAGGGGAACATCCTGATTTCAGGCGATCAGGTGCTTTCGGCCGATACGCAGGGGCAGGTGGAAGATCTGATGGTGGAGTTCTGGAACGATACCTCGATCACGCCGGCCGATGCGCAGGCACGCTACGCCAGCATCATCGCGGACGCCGACTAGGCATTTCGCGGTGGTTTGCCCCGCTGTCGCCCCCCCTCGGCAGCGGGGTGCCTTTCTTGAGCAGGAGAGTGTTTGATGGCGCGATCCAATAGGCCACCGAAGCTTTTGCGCAATCTGAGTGCCAAGATTGCAGCGATCCCGATGATTGCCACGGCCATCGTGATCTTCGTGGGCTGTACGGCCTGGACGGTCGCGCATTCCTTTACCGGTTCGCGGCTGTTGCCTAAGCTGAACTGGGTTGGCACCAAGCAGTATGATCGGCTTTGGGATGCCAATCGCTGGCTGCAATCGGTTGAGAATATCGTGATTTATGGGGTGTGCAGCCTGATCTTCTCTCTGGTGATCGGGTTTCTGCTGGCGGCTTTGCTGGATCAGAAGATCCGGTTCGAGAACACGTTTCGCACGATCTTTTTGTATCCGTTTGCCCTGAGTTTCATCGTAACGGGGCTGGTGTGGCAATGGGTGCTGAACCCGGAATTCGGGATCGAGAAAATCGTGCAGGGCTGGGGATTTGAAGGCTTTGCCTTCGCGCCGCTACAGAACCAGGACTGGGTAATTTATGGTGTGCTGATCGCGGGGCTCTGGCAGGGAACGGGTTTCGTGATGTGCCTGATGCTGGCGGGCTTGCGCGGCATTGATGAGGATATCTGGAAGGCCGCGCGGGTGGACGGGATACCGATGTGGAAGACTTACATTTTCATCGTCATCCCCATGATGAAAGGCGTGCTGATCACCGCGCTGGTGATCATCGCGGCCGGGATCGTGAAGGTATATGATCTGGTGGTGGCGCAGACGGGCGGCGGGCCGGGTATAGCGTCTGAGGTGCCGGCCAAATATGTCTATGACTACATGTTCAAGAACCAGAATCTTGGGCAGGGCTTTGCCGCCTCTACCGTGATGCTGCTGACGGTGCTGATCATCCTGATCCCGTGGGCGTATCTGGAGTTCGGGAGGCGGAAACGTGGGTGAGCTTGCACCGGGCACGATGACGGGGCCGCGTGGGCCGAAGCCGCGAAAGCGCCTTTCTGCCCGAAATATCATGCTGTACGGCACGCTGATCGTCGCGGCACTTTACTACCTTTTGCCGCTTTATGTGATGGTGGTGACATCGCTTAAGGGGATGCCGGAAATCCGGTTAGGCAATGTGTTTGCGCCGCCTCTGGAGATTACGTTCGAGCCCTGGGTGAAGGCTTGGAGTTCGGCTTGTACGGGGCTGACATGTGAGGGCCTGAGTTCGGGGTTCTGGAACTCTGTGCAAATCCTCATCCCGTCCGTGGTGGTGAGTATCGCGATTGCTTCGGTGAACGGCTACGCGCTGGCGAACTGGAAGTTCAGGGGATCGGAGATGTTCTTCACGATCCTCTTGTTCGGGGCGTTCATTCCTTATCAGGTGATGATCTATCCGATTGTGATCATCCTGCGGGAGTTGGGGCTGTTTTCCTCGCTCGGCGGCCTTGTGCTTGTGCATACGATCTTCGGGATGCCGATTTTGACGCTGTTGTTTCGCAACTATTTCGCCTCGCTGCCCGAGGAGCTTTTCAAGGCGGCGCGTGTGGATGGTGCGGGTTTCTGGGGCATCTTCTTCAAGGTGATGATGCCGATGAGCCTGCCTATTTTCGTGGTGGCGATCATCCTGCAGGTGACGGGGATCTGGAATGATTTCCTGTTCGGGGTGATCTATGCAGGCACGCAGAATTACCCGATGACGGTGCAGCTGAACAACATCGTCAACTCCGTGCAGGGAGTGAAGGAGTACAACGTAAATATGGCGGCGACGATCCTGACGGGGCTGGTGCCGTTGGTTGTCTATTTCGTCTCCGGGAAGCTGTTTGTGCGCGGCATCGCCGCTGGTGCGGTGAAGGGGTAGGGCATGCCGAGCATTGAGGTGAAGAACCTTTCCCTGAGCTTTGGTGCGGTGAACGTGCTGAATGCCATGAATATCGAGGTGGAGGACGGCGAGTTTCTGGTGCTGCTCGGGCCCTCGGGTTGTGGGAAATCCACGCTCCTGAACTGCCTTGCAGGGCTTCTGGATGTGTCCGACGGGCAGGTCTGGATCAAGGGCCGGAATGTCACGTGGGAGGAGCCGAAGGATCGGGGGATCGGGATGGTCTTTCAGTCCTACGCGCTTTATCCGCAGATGTCTGTGCGGGGGAATTTGAGCTTTGGGCTGAAAAATGCGCGGCTGGGCAAGGCCGAGATCGAGAGCCGGATCGCGCGGGCGGCCGAGATCCTGCAGATTGAGCCTTTGCTGGATCGCAAGCCCGGCGCGCTTTCGGGCGGGCAGCGCCAGCGGGTGGCCATAGGGCGGGCGTTGGTGCGGGATGTGGATGTATTTCTGTTTGATGAGCCGCTTTCGAATTTGGATGCGAAGCTGCGGAGCGAGCTTCGGGTGGAGATCAAGCGGTTGCACCAGAAGCTGCGCAACACAATGGTGTATGTGACGCATGACCAGATCGAGGCTTTGACCCTGGCCGACAGGATCGCGGTGATGCGGGGCGGGATTATCCAACAGCTTGATAACCCCAAAACGATCTATAACAAGCCCGCGAACCTCTTTGTGGCGGGATTTATCGGCTCTCCCGCGATGAGCATGCTGGAGGGGGTTGGTGCAGAGGGTGGTGTGCAGATTGGCGATTTGCATGTGCCGCTGGCGGGCTATGACGGCGGGCAGGTCTTGCAGGGGCAGAAGGTTGTGCTCGGCGTGCGGCCAGAGCATGTGGAAGTGGGGCCGGAGGGTGCGGGCCTGCCTGCGATCGTGGATATCGACGAGCCGATGGGATCCGACAGCCTGTTGTGGCTGACGATGGCGGGGCAGCAGATTTCCGTGCGGATAGGGGCGGACGTCAGATTCACACCGGGTCAGGCCGTTGGGCTGCGTTTCGATATCGCGAAATCCTCCGTCTTTGATGTTGAGAGCGAGGAGCGGATTTGATTGATCTTTGCGGTGTCTGGCGGCTGCAGGATGGCCACGGGGAGTATGATCTGGAGATCACGCTGCCGGGCGATGTGCATTCCGCCCTGATTGCTGCAGGGCATCTGCCGGAGCCCTATGAGGGCCGCAATGAGGAGGCCTGCCGCTGGGTGGCGGAGCGCGATTGGGTGCTTTCCCGCAGCTTTGAGGCGGAGGGGGCAGATTGGGCGCATTTGAGGCTCGATCAGCTGGATTGCATTGCCGAGGTCTGGGTGAACGGGCAGTTGGTGATCGTGGCTGACAATGTATTCCACCCCTATGATGTGGCCCTGATGGATACGCTGAAGGCGGGGAAGAACGATATCTCCATCCGCATTCTTTCGGCAACCACGACGGCGAATGCACGGCAGGCGGCAAGCCTATACCGCGTGCCCTATCAGGCCTCGAATTCTCCCATTCCGAACGGAAACATGCTGCGAAAGGTGCAGTGCGATTTTGGCTGGGATTGGGGGATAGCACTTGCACCGCTGGGTGTGTACGGCGCTATGGAATTGCGGGAAAGCGGGGCCTGGATCGCGGGTGTCGAGGTTGTGCAGGTGCATTTCGACGATGGCATCGAGTTGGAGGTTGGCGTTTCCGTTCAGGCGCTTGAAGACGGGATGATGCCGGTGGAGATTACCTGCGCCGGGGCGGCTTTGGCGGATGTGGTGCCAGTTGGGCGACGGACGGAGACGCATTTCTTCCGGCTGAAGGTGGTGGATGCGGCGCTCTGGTGGCCTGCTGGGCTGGGTGCGCAGCCTTTGCATGAGCTGAGTATTGTGCTCGGGGAAGAGCGTTGGGCAGAGTGGATTGCCTTGCGGGAGGTGGAGCTTGTGTCCGAACCCGATGAGATCGGGCGGTCTTTCAAGCTGCGGGTGAATGGGATGGATGTGTTTTGCCGGGGGGCGAACTGGATCCCGGCGGATGCCTTGCCTTCGCGGATTTCGGAAGAGAAGACGCGGGGGCTGCTGGCGGCGGCGCGGGATGCAAACATGAACATGATCCGCGTCTGGGGCGGCGGGCGGTATGAGCCGGACGGGTTTTATGAGGATTGCGATGCGCTGGGGTTATTGGTCTGGCAGGACTTCATGTTTGCCTGCAACCTCTATCCGGCGACGGACGCGTTTCTGGGAAGCGTCGGGCGCGAGGTGGACCATCAGGCGCGGCGGCTGGGGCACCGGGTGGCGCTCTGGTGCGGAGATAATGAGCTGATCGGCGCGCTGACGTGGTTTGAGGAGAGCCGGAAGGACCGGGACAAGTATCTGGTGGCGTATGACCGGCTGAACCGGAGGATTGAGGAGAGCCTGAAGGCGGCTGTGCCGGGGGCGAAATGGTGGCCTTCCAGCCCCTCGCCGGGTCCTTTGGCGTTTGGCGATGCATGGCATGACGACACGGCGGGCGACATGCATTTTTGGTCCGTCTGGCACGAGGGCAAGGATTTTGAGCATTACCGGGATGTGGTGCCGCGCTTCTGCTCCGAATTCGGGTTTCAGAGCTTTCCATCCGTGGATGTTGTGCGAAGTTTCGCCGAGCCGAGTGACATGAACATCGCCTCCCCGGTGATGGAGGCGCATCAGAAGAATGCGGGCGGGAATGCGCGGATTGCGGAGACGATGTTCCGGTATTTTCGGTTTCCGGAAGGGTTCGAGAATTTCGTGTATCTGAGCCAGATCCAGCAGGGACTGGCGATGAAGACGGCGGTGGAGTTCTGGCGGGCGGCCAAACCGCGCTGCATGGGGACGCTTTACTGGCAGCTAAACGATGTGTGGCCGGCAGCGAGTTGGTCCAGCCTCAATTACGGCGGATCGTGGAAAGCGCTGCACTATATCGCACGGCGGTTTTACCAGCCTGTTCAGGTGGTTGGCATTCCCGAGGGTGGGGATATCCGGCTGGTGGGGCTGAATGATACGGGTGCTGAGGTGGAGGTGGAGTTGGCGCTTACGCGGCTGATGCCAGACGGTGAGAGCGCTGCCTTGCCTTCGCGAAAGCATGTGCTTTCCGGGGATGTTGCCACGGAGCTTGGCAGTTTGGCAGCGGCTGATATGGGGGCGTTTCCGCTCCTTGTTCTGGATTGGAGCGGCGCCGGCATGGCCGGGTTCGATGTTGTTCAAACCCTCCCGTGGAAGGCGTTGGATCTTGCCATGCCGGACGTGATTTTGGAGGTGGATGGCAACCGAATATCGGTGCATGCCAAGGCCCCGGCATTTTTTGTGATGCTGGAGGCGGACAAGCCCGGCCATTTCTCGGATAACGCCTTCACGGTGCTGCCCAGGCGGCCTATTGAAGTGGTGTGGGATGGGCCGAAGGGCGCAAGCTTCCGGGCCACGGACCTTTATTCAGCGACTTATGGGGGAACACCGTGAAACGCAGCCTTGTGAACGAGATACTGGCCGAGAGCGATGCGTTTATCCGCAGCTTTGGGTATGTGATGCCGCCCTTTGCCTACCATTCACCGGAGGCTTTGAAGGCGGCGGTTGAGAGTGACAGCCCCTCAATTCTGGCCAACCGTCTTGGGTGGGACATTACCGATTACGGGCAAGGCAAGTTCGAGGAGTTGGGGCTCTTTCTGTTCACCGTGCGGAATGGCTCGGCGGAGGATCTCTCGAAGGGGCGGGGGATGCTTTATGCGGAGAAGATCATGATCAGCCGCAAGGATCAGCTATCTCCCATGCATACGCATGTGATCAAGGCGGAGGATATCATCAACCGGGGTGGCGGGACGCTTGTGATTGAGCTTTTTGGCTCCGACACCGCCGGGAATTTCGATGAGAGCAAGGGTGTTGAGGTGTTGACGGACGGGCGGCTGCGCAAGCTCGCGCCCGGCACGCGGCTGGGGCTGGCCCCGGGCGAAAGTGTGACGCTGATGCCCGGTGATTGGCACGCGTTCTGGGGCGAGGGTGGTGACGTTTTGATCGGCGAGGTTTCCACCGTGAATGATGATCTGACGGATAACATCTTCCGCGAGCCGATCGGGCGCTTTGCCGAGATCGAGGAGGATGTGGCGCCAAAGCATCTGCTGGTTTCGGATTATGAGAAATGGCTTTCCTGAAAGGATCAAGATGACACGGTTTTCCTACCAGCTCTACAGTTCCCGCAACTTTGGGCCCTTGGACAAGACGCTGAAGATGCTGGCCAATATAGGCTATGCCGAAGTTGAGGGATATGGCGCGCTTTACGTCGGTCTGGATGATGTCGGGGCGCTGGCGGGTTTGCTGGAAGAGACGGGCCTGGCGATGCCGACGGGGCATTTCGGGCTGGATTCGCTGGAGAGCGATCCGGGGCGGGCTTTGGAGATCGCGCAGGCTTTGGGGATGAAGACAGTGTTCTGCCCTTATCTGGCTCCGGATCAGCGACCGACGGATGCCGCTGGTTATGTGGCGCTCGGCGCACGGCTGGAAGCGGCGGGTGCGCCCTTGCGGGAGGTGGGGCTCGGCTTTGGATGGCACAACCATGATTTCGAGTTTGTGGCACTGCCTGATGGCTCTACGCCGATTGCGCGGATCTTCGAGGGCGGGCCGGGGTTGCGATGGGAGGCCGATATTGCCTGGATCGTGCGCGGCGCAGCGGACCCTCTGGCGTGGATCGAGGCGGAGGGCGCCCGCATTTCGGCTGTGCATCTGAAGGATATCGCTGCCGCCGGGACATGTGCGGATGAGGATGGTTGGGCCGATGTGGGGCATGGTGTGATGGATTGGCCGGGGCTGATGGCGGCCCTGCGCAACACACCTGCGGAGCACTGGATCATGGAGCATGACAACCCGAGCGATGATGCACGATTTGCGCGGAATGCGCTGGCGGCGGCGAAGGGGTTTTAAGATGGTGATGGGCGTTGGCATCATCGGGTGCGGCAATATTTCAACGACATATTTCGAGCTTGTACCGCTGTTTCGCGACATCGAAATTCGCGCCTGCGCGGATGTTGTGGACGCTGCTGCGGAGGCACGGGCAGTGGAATACGGCGTGCGGGCCGAGAGCGTGGCGGCGCTTCTGGCGGAGGATGATATTGATATCATCGTCAATCTCACGATCCCGGATGCGCATGCGAATGTAACACGGTCGGCGCTAACGGCGGGCAAGCATGTCTATTCCGAAAAGCCATTGGCGCTGACGTTGGAAGACGGGCTGAGCTTGCGGGATCTGGCGGCCGGGAAGGGGCTGGCGCTTTGCTCGGCGCCCGATACATTCCTTGGGGGTGCGCATCAGCAGGCGCGGGCGGAGATTGATGCCGGACGGATCGGGCGCATCGTGGCCGGTACGGCGCATGTGATGGGCAAGGGTATGGAGCATTGGCATCCGAACCCCGATTTCTTCTTCCTGCCCGGCGCGGGGCCGATGCTGGATATCGGGCCCTATTATGTGACCAATCTGATCAATCTGGCAGGGCCGGTGAAGCGGGTGGCAGCACTGACCTCCAAAGCGCGGGAGACCCGTTTGATTACCAGTGAACCGCGCGCGGGCGAAGAGATACCTGTGAAGACGCCCACCAATATCCACAGTCTGCTGGAGTTTGAGAACGGGGCGACGATCACGCTTTCCACCAGCTGGGATGTCTATGCGCACCGCCATGCGAATATGGAGCTTTACGGGACGGAGGGGGCGATGTTCGTGCCCGATCCGAACTTCTTTGGCGGGGTTGTGGAAGTGGCCGGACCGGATGGGGAGATCGCGGCGCTGGAGGCAACGGACCATCCGTTCGGGCGGTTCAATCAGGAGGAAAAGAATGGATCGCCGCGCGCCAACTACAGGGCAGCGGGGCTGGCAGACATGGCGGATGCGATTGCCAGCGGCCGCATGCCGCGCTGCGGGATTGATGTGGCGCTGCATGCTGTGGAGGTGATGACTGCGGTGTTGCGCTCTGGCGAGACGGGTGCTTTTGTGGAGATCCAATCCACTTGCGCACGGCCCGCGGCTTTAAGCCCGGAGGCGGCAAGCGCACTTCTGAAATAGGGGCTTTTCATGGGCTATATGCCGGCAGAAGATCGTTACGAGCGTATGGTGTATCGGCGGTGTGGGGCGTCCGGTGTGAAGTTGCCGGCCGTCTCGCTCGGGCTGTGGCACAATTTTGGGTATGACACGCCTCACGAGACGAAGCGCGCGATCTGCCGGACAGCTTTTGATCATGGGATCACGCATTTTGATCTGGCCAACAATTATGGGCCACCTGCAGGGAGCGCGGAGGAGGCCTTTGGCGAGATACTGGCCACGGATTTTGCCGGGTATCGCGATGAGCTGATTATTTCTTCCAAGGCTGGATATCTGATGTGGCCGGGGCCCTACGGGGAGTTTGGAAGCCGGAAATATCTGGTGGCGAGTTGCGATGCGAGCCTGAAGCGGATGGGGCTGGATTACGTGGATGTCTTCTATTCGCACCGGTATGACCCTGACACGCCGCTGGAGGAGACGATGGGGGCGCTCGATCAGATCGTGCGCTCCGGCAAGGCGCTTTATGCGGGTATTTCCTCCTATAATTCGGAGCGGACCCGGGAAGCTGTGGCGATCCTGAAGGATCTCGGAACGCCCTGCCTGATCCATCAGCCAAGCTACAACATGATCAACCGTTGGGTGGAGCGGGATGGGCTGAAGGAAACGCTGCGAGAGCTGGGCGTCGGATCGATTGCGTTCACACCGCTTGCGCAAGGAATGCTGACGGGCAAGTACCTGAAGGGTGTGCCGGAAGGGAGCCGTGCGACGCAGGGCAAGAGCCTTTTGCCGGGGTTTCTGAACGAGAAGTCGATTGAGAACATCCGCAAGCTGAACGAGATCGCTGAAGCACGAGGGCAGACGTTGGCGCAGATGGCGATTGCCTGGGTATTGCGCGAAGGTGGGATCACCACAGCCCTGATCGGGGCGTCCAGGCCCTCTCAGGTGGAGGATTGTGCGGGCGCTATCGGCAATCTGGAGTTCACTTCGGAGGAACTGGTGCGGATCGATGAATACGCGGATGAAGAGAACATCAATCTTTGGGCGAAGTCCTCCGAGAGTAAGGAGGGTGCCGCCAGCCGGTGATGCGTGAGTGGCTTTTGTATCTGTCCGGGTAACGCACAATTAACCAAGAATGCCCGATAACTGGAGGCGAACGCCATGAGGCTGCCATATTCGGTTTTTAGCCTCTGAATTGGTGCAGCTTTGAGGTGATCTGGTGCGATTTTCGGCTTTCTGTTTCGTGTTCAGTATTGTGGCAAGTGGCGCTCAGGCAATGGGCCCCACGCATTCTGCATGCCTGCAATCGGAGCGATCTCCGGGCCATGAGGTGTGTGCCTGCGCGCAATCGGTGGCAGACCAGACGCTGAACCCGCAGGATCAGGAGCGGGCGGCGCAGATCATTTTGGACCCGGATCATTTCTACCAGTATTACGGCTCAAAGAACGCGGCACGAACCGCTTTTCTGGAGCGGTATCGGGCCTGGGGTGCTGCGACAACGCAGGTGTGTGCCAAGAAGTAAGCGCCAAGGGCGCTTGCCCCGCCTGCGCTGCTCCGATGCGGTTGCTCCCACCCGCCCGCCCCCGCCACCGCCCGATTGCAGCACAGGCGGGGCTTAAGACTGAGCCTGGAGCGTTTGGCTTTTGATCTGAAACATCCCTTATCACCTAGCCCGTTGAAATCTGTGATTTCAGGCAGCGATGGTGATTCAAGTTTAAAGCGAAACGCTACAAGGCACCGCTCTGAGAGGCCGGAACACAAAAAAGGCGCTCCGCAGGGAACGCCTTGATGCATAACAGTGGTTTGGTTGGGATCAGGCGGAGGCCTGAGCCTTCTCGATATCGCGCTTAACCTTGAGCGCGGAGGCCGAGAGATCCGCATCTTTTGCCTTGGCGAGAAACGCATCGAGGCCGCCGCGGTGATCGACTGTGCGCAGAGCGGAGGCTGCAATCCGGAATTTGAATGTGCGGCCCAGCGTCTCGCTCATCAACGAGACGTCGTTGAGATTAGGCAGGAACCGGCGGCGTGTGCGGTTCTTGGCGTGAGATACGTTGTTTCCCGACATCGGGCTTTTACCTGTGAGTTCGCAGCGGCGGGACATGGGCGTGTTCCTTGATCATCCAGTTTCTGGGCGCACCGCTCCCCTGAGGGCACTGCCAAATTCCAAGACCCGGCTTTTAGGCGCAAGTGAGTTGGGCGTCAAGCGGGGTTAGGGAAAAATTTCAGGGTGTCTGTGCGCCGTTTCTGTTGAGTGAAATGGAGTAGAGTGAGGTTGTGGCGGTGATGAACAGAATGTGTTTGGCGCGGCCGCCGAAGCAGATATTCGAGACTTTCTCGGGGACGAGGATTTTGCCGAGGAGCTTGGCCTCGGGGCTGAGGCAGTGCACGCCATCAAGGGCGGAGGACCACAGATTGCCGTCCGTGTCCATGCGGAAGCCATCGGATTTGCCGGGCGAGATTTCGTGGAAGATCTCGCCGCCTGAGAGGGCGAAATCCGCAGCCACGTTGAAGCGGCGGATGTGGCAGGGATCTTCATGGAAGCGGCGACCGGTTTCGGCAACATAGAGATGTTTTTCATCGGGGCTGAAGGCGAGGCCGTTGGGGCAATTGAAATCGGTGATCATAGCGTTAAGCGTACCATCGGGCGTGATGCGGTAGACATTGCAGGGCAGTTCCTGCGGCGCGTCGTGGCCTTCGAAATTCGACACGATCCCGTAATGGGGATCGGTGAACCAGATGGACCCGTCGCGGGCGACGACTACATCGTTGGGGGAATTGAGGCGCTTGCCTTCATGGTGGCTGGCAAGCGTGGTGATGCGGCCATCATGTTCCGTGCGGGTGACGCTGCGGGAACCGTGTTCGCAGGTGATCAGGCGGCCGAGCCTGTCTCGTGTCTGGCCGTTGGCGAAATTGGAGGGTTTTCGGAAGGCGGTTATGCCCGCGCCTTCGTTCCATCGGTGTATGGTGTTGGCGGGGATATCGTTGAAGAGGAGACAATCGACATCGCCGAACCAGACGGGCCCCTCAACCCAGGTGAAGCCGGTCGCGAGGCGCTTGAGGGGGGCATTGCCGAGGATGAAACGGTCGAACTCGGGGGTGAAGCTTTCGATATGATCCATGCGGTGGCCTTTCAGGAGAGAATAGCCTTGAGAAGGGTTTGAGCAGCTTTGCGAGGGGTGGTGCGGTTTGCCAGAAGATCTGTTTCCATCGATTGCCGCAAGGCAGCAATATCGGGATTTGCGCGGATCTGGGCCGCGAGGGCGGCTTCGATCTCCTCGGCAAACCAGCTGAGGGTCTGGTGGGCGCGGGTGTCTTCGAAGATGCCTTGGGCCGTGCGCCAGTCTGCCAGTTCCAAGACATCCTTCCAGGCATCCTGAAGCCCTGTACCGTCGATCGCGGAGAGCATGGCGGCCTTGGGGAAACCCTCAGGGTCCGATTTGCGTTTGCGCAGGAGGCGGAGCGCGCCTGCGTAATCGGCGGTGGTGCGGCGGGCAGCAGCGATCAGATCGCCATCGGCTTTGTTCACGAGGATCATGTCCGCCACTTCCATGATGCCGCGTTTGACGCCCTGAAGCTCGTCTCCGCCTGCGGGGGCGAGAAGGAGGAGGAATATGTCCGTCATCTCGGCCACGAGCGTTTCAGATTGGCCGACGCCCACCGTTTCCACGATTACTGTATCGAAGCCTGCCGCTTCGACCAGCTGGATGACTTCGCGTGTGCGACGGGCCACTCCGCCGAGCTGGCTGGCGGCGGGGGTTGGGCGGATGAACGCCTGCGGGTGGCGGGTGAGTTGTTCCATTCTTGTTTTATCGCCGAGAATGGAGCCTCCTGAACGCGCCGAAGAGGGATCGACTGCGAGCACGGCGAGGTGGTGACCCTGTTCGCAGAGCATGAGGCCAAATGCCTCGATGAAGGTGGATTTGCCGACCCCTGGTGTGCCGGAAAGGCCGATGCGAAGGGAGGGGTCGGCGGGTGCGGGAAGGCTTGCGAGAAGGGCTTCGGCCTCTGCCCTGTGAGCGGGATGGGTGGACTCGACAAGCGTGATCGCTTTGGCCAATGCGCGGCGTGACCCTTGCGTCAACTCCTCACGAATTATGTCGGAAGTGGAATTCAAAGTGACCGTCCTCACGCTATTGCGAGCGTTTTACCCCTCCCAACGCCCTCATTTTGTACCATATTCTAGATCCGTCGCTAAGCGGGGCATTGTCCAGCGAAAACGACATGGCAAGAAGGAGCATGGAATCATGCTGAAACTGATTTTTCGCGCCTTGACGCTGGTAGGTGTGCTTGGTGCAGCGACGGCTGTGGCTGAAGAGCGTCAACGTTACGACGTCTATGGCAGCGGGTTGAAGCTGGGCACTTTGGGCATGAACTACAACATTTCGGGCGAGCGCTATGGTGTCTCCGGCCGGGTGGCCGATGGCGGATTGCTGGGCGCTTTCGTCAAGTTTGATTTCTCCGGTACGGCGGAAGGAACCATTGCGTCGGACGGCACGCTTCGGCCAACCCGCTATTCGGGCACGGATGACAATGGTAAGCGGAAGCGGACGGTGAGCTTCAACTTTCGAAGTGCGACGCCGCAGACAGTGAGCTTTTCGCCAGCGCGAACGCCGAAGCCGATTGATGTGAGCCCTTCCACGCAGCGAGGTACGGTGGATCCGATTTCTGCGACCTTTTCGCTTTTGAGGGATCAGCCGGTGGGCAAGGCCTGCGGAAAAACGGTGGAGGTGTTTGATGGCTCCAAACGCTCCCGCTTGCGATTGGCCAAGCGCCAGCCAACGAATGACGGGCTTTTCGTGTGCAATGGCACCTATTCTCGCGTAAAGGGATTTTCGGCCAAGCTGATGGCCAAGCAGGTGAACTTTCCGTTCTCGATCATATGGCGGGAGCAGGATGGGATAATGGAAGTGGTGCGCTTCCAGACACAGACAACCTTTGGTACGGTATCAGCCATCCGACGCTGAGGAATGGCCCCGCCCCGTGACTGACCTGCCGATTGAACCTGCTCTGGCCCCGCTTCTGGCGGGGCTTCTTTTATCTGGATGCGCTGTTTTGCAAGCCCCGCCGGGCGCAGGGAAAACAACACGTGTGCCGCTTTATCTGGCAGAGCATGGAGGCTTTGCGGGCAAGATCCTGATGCTGGAGCCGCGCCGGGTGGCCGCGCGGGCGGCGGCTGAGCGGTTGGCCGAGGGGCTGGGCGAGGAGGTCGGGGCTTCGGTGGGTTACCGGATGCGCGGAGCGTCTGTTCCGGGCCAGCGGATCGAGGTGATCACCGAGGGGATCCTGACGCGGATGTTGCAGAGTGATCCCGAGCTTGGCGGCATTTCCTGTGTGATTTTCGATGAGTTTCATGAGCGGGCTTTGCAATCCGATCTTGGCCTGGCGTTTTGTCTTGAGATCCGGGCTGCACTTCGGCCCGATCTGCATGTGCTGGTGATGTCTGCCACTCTGGATGCAGAACCGGTGGCGGGCTTGATGGGGAATGCGCCGGTGATCACTTCCGAGGGGCGGGCGTGGCCGGTCGAGGAGCGGTGGCTGGATCGGCCCTTGAAGCTCTCTGGCTTCGGTGCGTTCGAGGCGGCTGTTGCCGATCTGGTCCAGACGGCCTTGGCGGAAACCGAGGGTGGTGTGCTCGTGTTTCTGCCGGGAAAGGGCGAGATTTCGCGCGTGCGCGCGCGCCTGGGAGAACCGGGCGTAGATGTCGAGGTGATGGAGCTGCATGGCGGGCTGCCGCTCGCGGCGCAACGGCGGGCCGTGCTGCCTTTGGTGGGCAAGCGAAAGGTGGTGCTGTCCACCTCCATCGCAGAAACCTCGCTGACGCTGGCCGATATTCGCGTGGTGGTGGATGGCGGGCGGGCACGGCGGGCACGGTTCGATCCGGGCAAGGGCATGGCGCGGCTGGTGACGGAACGGGTGAGCCGGGCGGAAGCTACGCAGCGGATGGGCCGTGCGGGGCGTGTGGCGGAGGGCTGGTGTTACAGGCTTTGGACAAAGGGCGAGGCGGGCGCGATGCAGGCCTTTGCACCGCCGGAGATACTTGTGGCCGATCTCGCGCCGCTGGCGCTGGATCTGGCGGTTTGGGGGGCGCGGGAACCGAGGGACCTGGCGTTCCTTACGCCGCCGCATGAGGGCGGGTTTGCCGAGGCTCGGATGCTTCTGGCGGATTTGGGTGCGCTCGGAGCGGATGGTGCTTTGACTGCGTTGGGGCGCAAGATGGCGCGGGTGCCGGCGCATCCGCGGCTGGCGCGGATGCTGGTAGAGGGAGGTGGAGCAAAGGCGGCCTCTCTGGCCGCTCTGGTCGAGGGGAGGGACGATCCGGCAGCGCGGGGTGAAGTTGATCTTGGCCCCCGATTGAAGGCGCTCTCCGGCGAGATGCGGATGGACGCCAAACGGATGGCAAAGCATGCCGGGCCTGATCGGGGGCTTTCTGCAGGGGCTTTGCTTTCTCTGGCCTATCCCGACAGGATTGCGCTGCGCCGCTCTGGCGGGCCTGCGCGGTATATCCTTTCAGGCGGCGCCGGTGGTTTCCTGAAGGAGACGGATGGTCTGGCGGGCACACGGCTGCTGGTGGCCGCCGATCTGGACGGAGATCGACGTGAGGCGCGGATAAGGAAGGCGCTGCCTGTCACGGAAGCAGAAGTGAGGGAGTTGCACGCGGGCCGGATTGAGGAGCGGCGGGTCTGCGTTTGGGAAAAGCGGCATCGTCAGGTAGCGGCAAGGCTTCAGGTGTGCCTTGGCGCGCTGGTTTTGGAAGAGCGTGCGTGGCGGGAAGCGGGAGATGATGAGGTGCTGCCCGCGCTGCTGGAGGGCTTGCGCGATCTCGGGCTCAGCGCCTTGCCATGGGGCAGGGCGGAGCAGGCCCTGAAGGCGCGAGCAGAATGGGCGCGGGCGACAGGGCTGGCTATGGCATCCTTTGCTGAGGCGGACCTTCTGGCGGAGCTGGAAGACTGGCTTTTGCCTTGGATGGCCGGAATGCGGCGTTGGGAAGATCTGGGCGGTGTCGATCTTGGCGGGGCGTTGCGGGCGCGACTGGGGAGCGCGCAGGCGGAGCTGGACAGGCTTGCTCCGGCCCGGTTTGCTGCGCCCACAGGCACGGGCGTTTTGGTGGATTACAGTGGTGCCGCGCCGAGTGTGGCGATCCGCCTTCAGGAGGTTTTTGGGTTGGTGGAGCACCCCCTGCTCGGGGCTGACAGGATACCGCTGGTGATGGAATTGCTCTCTCCAGCGGGGCGACCGGTACAGACAACAGCGGACCTGCCGGGCTTCTGGGCGAATTCGTATCAGGATGTGCGCAAGGACATGCGGGGGCGCTACCCAAAGCACCCTTGGCCTGAAGACCCGGCAGCTGCGGAGCCGACGCGCCGCGTAAAGCGGCCCAAATGACTTCTCAGATTGGTTAATTTGGCGTTAACCCAAAGCTCAAAACTACCGAATTACCGCAAACAGGCCACATTTTTGCCGCGGTGACGCCTGACACTGCCAAGCAGAATTAGCGTATAAAAGCCATGCGTTGGCAAGCCGGACAAGAGCAGATCCGGACGTAACGAGCGAGAAAATGTGATGACAGAGAAAGCAGCTCACAGTCTGACCCGACGTGCCGCCTTGGGGGCCACGGGTGCTTTGGTTGGCAGCGCACTTGCATCACCCGCACTTTCCCAATCACGCACCAATCTCCGAATTGGCTTCGGTTCCGAAAATCCGGCTCTGGAAGCGGCGGGCGCGCGGCTTGCGCAACGCGTGCAGATCGCTTCTGGCGGCACGATACGGCTGACGGTCGGCTCCGCTTTCGGGGGAACGCGCGAATTCAACGCGATTGGCAAAGCCTCCGACGGATTGCTGGCCTTCAGTTCCGACTGGGTGGAGACGGACCCTGCATTCGGCCTGTATTGCAGCTGCCCTTTCGGCCTTTCGGCACGCGAGTTCGAGGCATGGGTTTTGCACGAAAGCGGGAAATGGTCGTGGGAAGCGCTGGGCGAGGCGCATGGGATCAAGGGCCTCTTGGTCGGTGATGTCGGCCCCGCACCGGTTATGTGGAGCAAGACCCCTATCCGCAGTGTGGCTGATCTGGCTGGCAAGAGGGTGCGCAGCAGTGGGCTTGGCCTGCAGGTGCTTTCCGGCCTTGGTGCTACGGCGTTCAATGCCGAGGCCAGACGTATCGGACGGCAGGCTGACATGACGGAGAGCTACGGTCTGGCGGCTGATCTGCAGGCGCGTGTGCCGAGCGGATTTTCCCATCTCTACACCCCCTCGGCGTTGAAGCCGCACAGCGCAGTGACGCTTTCGCTGGACCTGCCGACATGGAACGCGCTTTCCGAGAGTGCGAAAGCGCTGATCGAGGCGTGCTGCCATGCAGAGGCAGATGCAATGATGGCCGACAGCGTGGCCCGTGAGATGCGGGCGTTTGCCGATATCAAGCGCAGCCGTGTGAAGATCGAGACACTGGATCAATCCGTGTTCGATGCGATCGCGAAAAGTGCCTTCGAGACACTGGAAGCGGATATGAATGCGCGCTCCAAATGGGCGGACGCATGGTATGATTACCGCGCGTTCTTGGAGGATGTGACATCCTGGACATCAATCGGAGAGAGTGCCTTCTCGATTGCACGGGCGAGAGCGATGGGTTTGGACGCATGACAGACGGATCAGTGAACAGGAATGGCCTGACGCGGCGCGCAGCGCTCGCAGGCCTTGGTGCGGGCGCAGCCCTCGCCGCACCAGCAGTAGCACAGCAGGCCCCCCGTGTGCTCACGCTGGTGACGACATGGCCCCGCGGTCTTGCCGGGCTGTGGACCGCCGCCGAACGCTTCGCCAACCGTGTGACGGCGATGAGTGGCGGCACTCTGGTTGTCGAAGCCTTTGCTCCGGGCGAAAAAGTGGGTGCTTTTGACAGCTTCGATGCCGTGCGCAACGGCGAAGTGGATATGTACCACGCTGCCGAATACTATTGGCAAGGCCGGGACAAAGCCTACAACTTCTTCACCACCGTGCCGTTCGGCTTCACGGCAGAGGAGCATTGCTCCTGGATCCGCAATGGCGGCGGGCAGGAATTGTGGGATGAACTGGCAGCCGGTTTCGGGCTGAAAGCGCTGCAATGCGGCAATACCGGCGTGCAGATGGGCGGTTGGTACGAGAAGCCGATCCAGACACTGGATGATATGAAAGGCCTCAAGATCCGCATTCCGGGTATCGCGGCCGATATCTTCCGCGCTTTGGGTTCGGAGCCGGTATCTCTTCCCGGGGGGCAGATCCCGAAGGCGCTTTTTGCCGGTGAGATCAATGCAGTGGAATGGGTCGGCCCCTATAACGACCTTGATTTCGGCGTGCAGAAGGTGCTGCGAAACTACATGTTCCCGGGTTTTCATGAGCCGGGCACTTGCGCCTCTCTCGGCATGAACCTTGCGATGTGGAACAGCCTTTCCGTATCCGAGCGACTGATCATCGAAACGGCCGCCGCTGCGGAGAACCGTTCTATGCTGGCGGAGTATTCAGCAAATTCAGGTAGGGCGCTGAAGCAGATGGTGCGGGAATACGGAACCAATGTTGCCCGGTTCCCGGATGCAATCTATGCGGAAGTGGCGGCAATTGCTGCGGAAACAATAACAGGCATTGGCCAAGGTTCCGATTACGCCCGCCGCGTTGTTTCCAGTTTTGAGGATTTCCGCCGTGACGTGGTGCCGTATTCCAACGCTTTGGTGGCAAGCTACGGTGCTGCACGGACGACTCAGCTGGGCGGCTGACGCCGTTTTCTTCACAGTCAGACCCCAAAAGCAGCATTGATGCTAAAAAACTGAATATTGGCCGAAGCCCTGTTTTTACGGGCTTCGGCCCCTAGTTTAGCCGCCTAGGCCGTTGATGCATCTAAAAAAAGTCACGACCACAGTAGCAAAGTGTTTACCAAGGCCGTTACAGTTCTGGCACGGACAATCTCGCCAGAAAGGTTTTGCCATGCAGCACGGTTCCGAACCATCCTTCCGCCAATCCGTTGATTTGATGTTCAGCCGCGCGGTGGCGCTGATGGATCTGCCGCCCGGGCTTCAGGAAAAGATCCGGGTGTGTAACTCGACCTACACGGTGCGGTTTGGCGTGCGGCTGCGGGGACAGGTGCATACATTCACCGGCTACCGCTCCGTACATTCCGAACATATGGAGCCTGTGAAGGGTGGAATCCGGTTTGCCACCAGCGTGAACCAGGACGAGGTGGAGGCGCTTGCCGCGCTGATGACCTACAAATGCGCGCTGGTGGAGACTCCGTTTGGTGGCTCCAAGGGTGGGCTGTGCGTTGATCCGCGGGCGTGGGAGCCGCATGAGATGGAGCTGATTACGCGGCGCTTTGCCTATGAGCTGATCAAGCGCGACCTGATCAACCCGGCGCAGAATGTGCCTGCGCCAGATATGGGTACGGGCGAGCGGGAGATGGCGTGGATAGCCGATCAGTACAGGCGCATGAACACAACCGATATCAACTCCGCTGCCTGTGTGACGGGCAAGCCGCCCCATGCGGGCGGGATCGCGGGCCGGGTGGAGGCCACCGGGCGGGGTGTGGAATACGCGCTGCAGGAGTTCTTCCGCCACCCCGAAGACAAGGCTGCCGCAGGGCTGGAGGGCACGCTGGATGGCAAGCGTGTTATCGTGCAGGGCCTTGGAAATGTTGGATATCATGCGGCCAAGTTCCTCAGCGAGGAGGATGGCAGCCTGATCACGGCGGTGATTGAGCGTGATGGCGCGGTTGTCAATGATGCAGGGCTCGATATCGAGGCGCTGAAGGATCACATTGCTGAGCATGGCGGCGTGGCGGGCTTCCCCGGGGCGGAGTATACTCAGAACGGCAATGCTGTGCTGGAAAGGGAATGCGATATTCTCATTCCGGCGGCTTTGGAAGGTGTGATCAATCTCGAAAACGCCTCGCGGATCCAGACGAAGGTGATCGTGGAGGCCGCGAACGGGCCGGTGACGGCGGGGGCGGACGAGATCTTGCGTCAGCACGGTGTGGTGATCATTCCGGACATGTATGCCAATGCCGGGGGTGTAACTGTCTCGTATTTTGAATGGGTTAAGAACCTTTCGCATATCCGGTTCGGGCGGATGCAGCGGCGTCAGGAAGAGGCGCGGCACACGGTTCTGGTGGAGGAGCTGGAGCGGTTGAGCGCCTCTTCGGATGTGAAATGGACGCTCTCTGACGGGTTCAAGCAGAAGTATCTGCGGGGTGCCGGAGAGCTGGAACTGGTCCGCTCCGGTCTGGATGACACGATGCGTAGCGCCTATCAGAGCATGCGTGAGGTTTGGCATTCCCGCAATGATGTCACGGACTTACGGGTTGCGGCCTACCTTGTTTCCATCGGGCGGGTGATGACGAGCTACCAATCCAAGGGGCTTTAGGGCCGTGGCGGGCAAGCGGTTGCCGCTTCCGGTCAAGAGCCGGATGAACCTGACGGAGGCGGCCTATGACCGCCTTCGGGACCTGAACGAACGCTACAAGCTGGGCAACAATTACCTGCTTGTGGTGCTGCTGGAACGGCTGGATGAGTTTGCCGATGAGGATAAATTAGATGAGGCTTTTCAGGGCTTTATCGCGGAATATGGCGCGCCGACCGGCACTATGAAGACGTAGACTTGCGGGCCTGGGCGATCAGCTCTGCGCCCCGGTCCGTCAAGAGGATCGCGATGACATCGGCGAAATCGCGGGCGGCCTTGCCGGAGGTGGCACCACCCACCCCGATGCGGCGACCAAAACGCCAGTAAAGGCCGGGCTTCCATGTCCGCGCCATACCCTCCTTGCCGACGATCAGGAAGCCGTTGGAGGGCTTGAAGGCGAAGAAGCCGCGATCGACTTTATCTATATTTTTCAAGGCGATGATAGTCTCGCCATTGCTTTCGAACAGGCCGTGTTCGGTCAGGATCAGCGCGGCTTCGGTGGCCTTGTAATAGGCATAACCCTGCCAGAGGAACACACCCCCAAGGGCCACGAGGAAGAGCCGGGAGAAGAGGCCGCCTTCGGGCATGGAGAGGGCAACCACGACCAGAAGCCCGCCGAGAGCCGCCTGTATGAGCGCCCCGAACACCCGCCGCGCGGGAGAGACATTGAGGGCGGCGATGGGGTTTTCGAGATGTTCCATGGAAGCGCAGATACGGGAAAAACAGGGCGAAAGGAAAGGCTGGATTTGGTATGGGTTTGGTAGTGTTTTGGTAATGTGACTGTTTCGGTAGGTTTTTGATGACGAAAAACGTTGAGAAGAGCTTTGTTAACTGGCCGTTCGCGGCGGTGATCCCGCGCAAATGGCCCGTGGGTGGTCAGCAGGTGGCATGGTGCTTTCTGGCGGTTTGCACGGTGGGCGTGGCGGTGGTGGCGCTGCTGCTGCTCTGGGCATGGGTGGCCGGTATCGGGTTGCTGCTGGAAGAAAGCCGGAGCGCCGTTCAGGATACGGGCAAGGACCGGTATTTCGAGAACCGGAACGCGATGCTGATCCTTGCGGCGGTCGTGGGGGCACCGCTGGTGATCTGGCGGGCGTGGCTGGCCGGGCGGCAGGTGCGGATCAATCAGGAGGGGCATTATACGGAGCTGTTCACCAAGGCGGTGGAGCAGCTTGGGGCGGATAAGGTGGTGTGGCGAGGCGTGAAACGAAACGTTCCGGATGGAAAGGGGGGAACGCTGGAAGTGGAGCAAAGCGAGCAAAGCTCGCAACCTAACATCGAGGTAAGGTTGGGCGCGATCTATGCGCTGGAACGGGTGATGCATGACAGCGTGCGGGATGCGGGGCCGATCCTTGAGACGCTTTGCGAATATGTGCGGGAGAATTGTGGGACGGCGCAGGAATATCATGGCGAAGACTTCCCGGAGCGCGAGGACGAGGAAACGCTGGGTGACTGGCTGGAGAGACTGGAAGCGGCGGTGGAGGCAAAGAAGATGTGGGCAGATTCGTTGCGGAACGCCGCGCCAGGCAACCGGGCGGATGTGAAGGCGGCACTTCGCGTGATCGCCCGACGCCCGGAGCAATGGCAGGGGCCGGATGTGAAGCCCGATCTGCGCCGGGTGAATCTGCAAGGAACGGACTTGCAGGACGTGGATTGCACACATTTCAACCTCAGCTGGGCGCGGATGGAGGGGGCGGACCTCAGCGGGACGCAGATGGAGGGGGCGGACCTCAGCTGGGCGCAGATGGAGGGGGCGGACCTCAGCTGGGCGCAGATGGAGGGGGCGAACCTCCGCGGGGCGCGGATGGAAGGGGCGAACCTCCGCGGGGCGCGGATGGAAGGGGCGGACCTCTTCGGGGCGCGGATGGAAGGGGCGGACCTCTTCGGGGCGCGGATGGAGGGGGCGAACCTCAGGAACGCTACTCTTCGAGGTGCGTTCCTGAGGTCCAATTTTACCAATCTGGCATATTTACCGGAGGATTTCGAGGTGCAGCTTCAGGAAGCCTTTGGGCACCAGACAGAGACCATGTTGCCGGAGAGGATTGAACCTCCGGCGCATTGGTTTCCAGTCGAGGGGTTCGAAAGCGAGTATGAGGCATGGCAGGCCTTCAAGCGGTCGCTTGGGATGTGAGGGTGATGGGTTGACACCCACCCTACGGGGTTGTTCCTGAATGGGGGACAGTGTTTTGCTTTTTGCGGGCGTTGTTCCGGATCTTGCGACGGTTAGATCTGGGCAAAGCTGAAAAGGAGACGATCCATGTCTTTTCGACCTGTGAAAGCCGAGAGCCTTGCGCAACCGACGATGGAGGGGGCCGGGGTGCATCTGCATCGGGCGTTCGGGTTCAGTGACCCTGCGATGCTCGACCCGTTCCTGTTGTTCGATGATTTCCGGAATGATGACCCGGCGGCCTATGCCAGGGGGTTTCCGTGGCATCCGCATCGGGGGATCGAGACGATCACCTATGTGCTGGAGGGGGAGGTGGCGCATGGCGACAGCCTCGGCAATTCCGGCGTGCTCGGCCCCGGTTCCGTCCAGTGGATGACGGCAGGGTCCGGCATCCTGCATCAGGAGATGCCGCGCGGGAATGCGAAGGGCGAGATGCACGGGTTCCAGCTATGGGCGAACCTGCCGGGCCGCCTGAAGATGACGGCGCCGCGCTATCAGGATGTGGGGGCCGGGGATATTCCCGAGATCATCGATGATGACGGGACGCGGGTGCGGGTGATCGTCGGGTCCTTCTGGGGGAAATCCGGGCCGGTGGACGGGATTGCCGCCGAGCCCTTGTATCTGGATGTGAGCGTGCCGCCGGGGGTGACAAAGGTGCTGCCGGTGGACACCTATGCCCATGCCTTCGCCTATGTGTTCGCGGGTGCTGCGCGGTTCCGCGATGCGAGCCGGCCTTACGGGGTGCGGGTGGAGAAGGAGTTCGCGGGCGAGGAGTTGAACATCCGCGATCTGTCGGGCAACCGGACTTTGGTGCAGTTCGACACCGGTGACGAGGTGCGGGTGACGGCTGGAGATGAGGGTGTGCGGTTCCTTCTGATCTCGGGCAAGCCGTTGGGGGAGCCTGTGGCGTGGCACGGGCCGATCGTGATGAACACGCAGGGAGAGTTGCGTCAGGCGATGCGGGATCTGCAGAACGGGACGTTCATTCAGGCGCAGCATTGATTGGGGGTGCTTTTCCCGGGCGCCATTGAGGCCCCGGGAAAAGCGTGGGCGCCTTGCGGCAGCCTCAGAAAGCGTTGTCGATGGCCTGACCTGCACCGGTGATATCGCGGCCGACGCCCTTGACGGTTTCGCAGGCGGTGAGCCCGAGAAGGGCTGCGATGATGAGGGCTGTGCGCATGGATTTCTTCCTTTTGCGGTTTGCTCGTATATCCTCTGTTTATCAGGAAAGGGATGTGCTGCCAGCCCTTCCGGATTCTGGCGGTGTGGAAGGGCGTGACTGTGCCGAACGAGACGAATATTCTTTCACCCGTGACGCTAATTTCGGCAGGGCGATCAGGGACTTCGCTTGTGCAGGGCGTATTCGGGCATCATCCGGACTTCCAGATCTGCGGGGAGACGGCGGCGCTGGCGTTTCGGGCGTTTCATGCGGCGGAGACGGCGTTGGGTTTCGTGCCCGGCATGGCGGGGATCGGCCCAGAGGAGCGCGTGGCGCGGGGCGTGCGGGCGATGTATCTGGCGATGTTGCCGGGCGATGCGCCCCATTGGTTTCAGAAGCCTTTGGGGGCTCCGTTTCTGGGCCGGGATCTGAACCCGAACCGCGATCCGGAGCCCTATTTCGACTGGTATTGGCGGGCGTTGTTGGCGAGCTTTCCGGATGGTCGGTATATGACTGTGTTGCGCCATCCCTGCGATGTGATGGTGAGCTGGAAGGCCTGGTTTCGCGAGAGCCATGAGGTGGCGTTGGAGAAGATCTGCCGGATGGCGCAGATCGTGATGCATCCCGCCTCTCCGATTGCCACGGCGGTGGTGTATCGGCGTCTGGTCGAGGATCCGGAGGGGGAGGTGCGGCGGGTTTTTGCGGCGCTGGACAAGCCCTATCATGCGGATTGCCTGAAGGCATTGGATATTGCCTTTGTGGCGGAGCGCGGCCGCCCTTTCCGTCAGCCGTTGGAGCAGGTGTCCGAGCGGCGGGAGGCGCGGTTTTCCAGCCGGGCGCGGTGGGGCGAGATCGATCGGAGCCTCTTCACAGAGGAGCGCCGCGCGGTGCTCGATGTCATGTGGGCCCGGTTCGGAGAGACGATAGACTGGCCGTGAGCGTCTATCTGCTGCTGGAAGACTGGCCGCCGAGGATGCCGCCGAGGTTTATCTGCGGGCGCTGGCTTCGGCGGGGCGGCGTGCAGCGCGGCGTGCCGTTCTGTAGCCGGTAGGCACCGCCCAGACCTTCGCAAGTGGCTTTGACGCCTTGCGCGTAGGCCTGTTGTTGTGCGGCTTTCACGCAGGCGCTGGTGAAGCGGCCGTTGGTATCGGCGGTGCAGATGTTCTGCGCGAGGGTTGGCAGGGCGGGCAGAGCCGTGAGCGCGGCTGCGAGGCATAGACGATGCATGGGCGTTACTCCTCTTCTGGTGGACACAGGTTGACCCCTCCGGGGCCGGTACAGAAATCGGGTTCCGGGATCGGGGAGGCCGGTGGCTCCTTCGGCATGGCGGTTTCCATGAAGGCGGGGAGCGTATCGCGGGCTTCGGGGCAGAGTTGGTAGGTGCCCGTTTCTCCGTCGAGGCACCAGAGGAGGCCGCCGGGGGCCGTGACCTCTACCGCGCGGACATTGATGGCCAGAAGCTGGGTGAAGGCCATGACGGCGACGCCGCCGAGGAGGAAGATGACGCCGGGAGAATAGGCCTGAAAGGAAAGCTGGCCTTTCTGGACGGGTGTGGGCGCATCGCCCGCCAATGCGCCTGAAATTGTGGTGAGCGAGGTGACCTGACGGAGAATGAAAACGCCGCCCATCGTACAGAGGGCCAAGCCCACGATGAAGGAGAAACCAGTGAGGAAGGTGCGCAGGATCAGGGCGAGCGAGAGGCGGCGTTCGCGGTAGGCCAGCGCGTCGTTGTAATAGGCCTCCATCCCCGCCCGCACTTCGCCTGCCGAGATATCGGGGAAGTGGATGAGGCCGGAATAGAAGAGGCTTGCACCGAAGGCGATGAGGAGCGTGAAGGCCGCGCCCGAGATGGCGATAACGATGCCAAGATCGCGCTCTCGCACACGGTTCGTGGTTTTGACGGGCGGTGGCCCGGCTTCGGCTTCAGGCATTCCGGTCTCCCCCCAGATCGCGGAATTTCGTGCAGGGCAAGGCGTTTTGCCTTGCCCGGTGCATTTGGGGACGCGGCCCGTGTTTTCACGGGCAACTGCCGCCTTGCGTCTCAAATTGCATAGCATATCTGCGGAAAACGGAATGCGATAATGGTCACAGTTTGCTGTTGCGTCGGCTATGGCCCTTCGGCTTCAGCCGCGTTGCAGCAGCCGATCAATCTCGGCCATTTGCTCGGGTGTGAGCGGGCCGATAACGGCGGCGCGGAGGTTCTCGGTGAGCTGCGCCTCCGTGCGGCATCCCGGTATCGCCACCACATTCGGGTGGCGGGCGATGACCCAGCAAAGCGCGCCCTGTGCGAGCGTGCGGCCCCTTGAGGTGAGGATTTCGCGGATGGCATTGAGACGGTTTTGCCATGCAGGTTTTGGCTGGCCGCCTGCAGTGAGAAAATCCAGCCATGCGGGCGGGCGGGCGCGAATATCGTCGGCGGGCAAGCTGGTGGCTGCGTTGAATTTGCCGCTGAGTGCACCCATTGCGAGGGGCAGGCGGGCGAGGCCGAGGCTTTCATCACAGAGCGAGATCATCCCGGGGGCATCGGCCAGAACGTTGAGGCGGAACTGGAAAGCGGCGGAGCCCGGAAAGGCCCTGGCACGGGCGGGGTCGTCCGTGCTCCAGCCGTAATGGCGGATGAGGCCTTCCTTGCGCAGTGCCTCCAGCGTGTCGGCCACCTCCTCGGCTTGCGCGATGGGGTGGTCGCCGTTGTGGAACTGGTAGAGATCTATGCAATCTGTCCCGAGCCTTCGCAGGGAAGCCTCAACCGCCTGCCGGATATAGACCCTGTCCGCCCTCTCGCCGGTGAGCGTTTGGCTGGCTTCATCGTAGGTTTTGCCGAACTTGGTGGCGAGGATGATCTTGTCTCGCTTGCCTTTCAGAGCCTGCCCGATGATCCGTTCCGCATGGCCGGTGCCGTAGACATCGGCTGTGTCGATCAGCTTTACGCCATGCTCCAGAGCTGCATGGAGTGCCCGGGTGGAGGCGTTATCGTCTACCTGGCCATAACCGAGCGGTGCTCCCTTCGTGCCGGTATGGCCCGAGCCGCTGAAGAAGGGGCCGCCGATGGCCCAGGTGCCAAGGCCAATAGGGCCGAGCGTTTCGCGGGAGAGTGTGTCTTGCATGGTTGCTTCACCTTGGGATTGGTTGCGCATTTATGAGACGTTTTGCAGCCCCTTCTGGTCAACGGACAGAATTGCAAGCGGAGTTTCAGGTTTGTGGGCCTGTGTTGATGCGGATCAAGGGCATTGGATGCGGGATGGGCTTTCTTTTCATGAGGGTGAAACGGAGGATGGCACAATGCCTGCGGCGACGAACAAGGCGGATCTGCTGGTGGTGACGCTGAAGGATTACGCCAAGCTGGCCAAGTTGATCGAGGGGATCGATGAAGCCGTGGCGGGGCGCAAGGTCGAGGAGGATACCTCGATCAAGGATGTGGTGGCGCATCGGGCGCATTGGATCGGGCTCTATCTCGGCTGGTACAGCGATGGGATCGCGGGGCGCGATGTGCATATGCCAGCCAAAGGGTACAAGTGGAGCGAGTTGAAGGCGTATAGCGCGCGGCTGCGGGAGGATCATGCAGGGCTGAGCTGGGATGATGCGCGCGCGGCGCTGGCAGAACGGCACGCGGCTTTGGTGGCCTTTGTGGAGCGGCATTCGGAGGCGGAGCTTTATGGCGCGCCCATGATCGGGCACGATAAGTGGAGCGCCGGACGCTTTGCCGAAGCTTCAGGGGCGAGCCATTACCGCTCTGCTGCGAAGTTTATCCGTAAGGCTTTGAAATCCAACTAAAGCTCATTCAACAGTAAGTCGAAACGCCTTAGGGAATGTCGCGATTGATCGGGCTGACATTTTCTAGCCTCCGGCCCAATCGGAGGGCCCCGGGAGGTGCGGGTGGGGCTGCATTTCGAGGTGGAGCCTTTCGCCCTCATAGGGATGCGCGCGGGCGAGGGCTTCATCGACATCAATACCGAGGCCTGGGGTTTGCGTTATGGTGACGAAGCCCTGTTCGACCGGGTGAGCGCCTTTGATGAGAGCGCTGTGGAACGGCGTCTGGATCGATTCCACCATCAGCGTATTCGGGCAGGTGGCGGCAAGCTGGATATTGGCGGCCCATTCGATGGGGCCCGCATAGAGATGAGGGGCGATCTGGGCACCCGCCGTCTCGGCCAGTGCTGCGAGTTTCCGTGCCTCCCAGATACCGCCAATACGGCCAAGAGCGGGCTGAACAATGCTGACAGCGCCGGAGCGGAGAAGCGGCCAGAATTCGGCCCGTGTGGTGAGGCGTTCGCCCGTGGCAATGGGCACGGGGCTTTGGGCGGCAACCTGAGCCATTGCGTCCGGGTTGTCGGGGGGAACCGGTTCTTCGAACCAGAGGGGCTGGTAGGGGGCGATCGCATGGGCGATGCGGATGGCACCGCCGGGCGTGAACTGGCCGTGGGTGCCAAAAAGGAGATCGGCGCGGCTGCCTACGGCCTCCCGGATCCGGGCGCAGAAGGCTGTGCTGAGGGCGATGTCCTCCGGCAAGGGCTGGTGGCCGCCCATGGCCGTGTAGGGGCCTGCGGGATCGAATTTGACGGCTGTGTAGCCTTCGGCGACCGCACGGGCAGCGGCCTCGGCCGAGGCTTCGGGGGAGGTGTAGAAGCCGCGCGGGTCCGCGCTTTCGGCCGGATAGAGATAGGTGTAGGCACGAAGCCTCTGCGTGATCGCTCCGCCGAGCAAGGCGTGAACCGGCCGCTCGCGAGCCTTGCCAAGGATATCCCAGCAGGCCATCTCCAGCGCCGAGAAGGCTGCCATTACGGTGGGGTCCGGGCGTTGTGTGAAACCTGCGGAGTAGGTGGTGCGGAACATCATCTCGATATGCTCCGGATTCTGGCCTGCCATATGGCGCTCGAACACATCCGCGATCACTCCGCGCATCGCCTTGGGGCCAACTGCCGCGCCGTAGCACTCGCCCCAGCCGATGATGCCGTTGGAGGCGGTGAGCTTCACAAAGATGAAGTAGCGCCCGCCGAATGATGGGGGTGGGTTGGCGGTGATGATGATATCGAGATCCTGAAGATGCAGTGCCCTGGTCCTCCGTTTTGCTGAGATTTTAATGCCTTCGGCGAGGATATTTGAAGAAAGATGATGGGGATATGCCTCTTCATCTTTCTTCAAATATCCTCGCCGAAGGCTTTGGAACACTGGCCCGCCGCTCAGAAGACGATCACGTTGCGCACCGCCTGACCTTTGCGGGCGCTTTCGATGGCTGTGTTGATCTCGCTGAGCGGGTAGCGTGCGGTGACGAGGGTATCAAGCTGGAGTTTGCCTGCACGGTATAGCTCGATCAGCGCGGGGATATCGCGCTGGAGCACTGTCTGGCCCATGCGCGAGCCGAGCAGGCTCTGGTTCATGCCGGCGATGGCGGTGGGCGAGTAGCTGACGCGGGCATCGAGTGCTGGCATGCCAACCATGACCATGGCCCCTCCGGGGGCGAGCAGGTTGGTGGCTGTCTCGAAGATGTGGGGAACGCCGACTGTGACAAAGACGTAATCGACCCCGCGCCCTTTCGTGGCTTCACGCAGCAAGGTGTCGGAGGCCGGGTCATCGGCGCGAATGCCCATTGTGGCGCCGAAGCTTGTGGCGGTGGCAAGCTTTTCATCGGAGAGATCGAGCGCGATGATCTGGGAGGCTCCGGCGAGGGCAGCACCCTGGATCGTGTTGAGGCCGACGCCGCCTGCGCCGATCACCGCGCAGGTTTGTCCGGGCTTCAGTTTGGCGGTGTTGGTGACGGCTCCGAAGCCCGTGATCACGCCGCAGGAGAGGAGGCAGGCGATGGAAGGGTCGATATCTTCGGGCAGCTTCACGCATTGGCTTTGATCTACAACCACGGCTTCGGCAAAGGCACCGGTGGACATCGCCTGGGTTACGGGGCCTTTGGCGTTGTGTATCGGAGTGGGCAGCGGCGTGTAGGCATCATCGCAGCTTGTGGGCGCGTCCGCTTTGCAGGCGGGGCAGGTGCCGCAGGCGCGGATGAGGGTGACGAGGACGGCATCACCCTTGGCAAAGCCCTGGACATCCGGCCCGATCGCCGTGATGCGGCCTGCGGCCTCGTGGCCGAGCACCATGGGGAGCGTACCGCCGAAGGCGCCATCCGCGAAGGCGATATCGGAATGGCAGATCGCGCAGGCGTCGATCTCTACCGAGATCTGGCCGGGCGCAGGCGGGGCGAGGCGGATTTCCTCTACCGAGAGGGGGGCGCCGAAGGCGTGGAGGATGGCTGCTTGCATGGGGACACCGGCGGCTTGTTTGATGTGCGACGTGCCTGAGCGCGCGCGGCCTTTCCGGCCTGAAACCGACATGAAGGGGACGGTTTTGTGCTTTTGCGCAGGTTTTGATGAAGAGGCCGCTTCAGAGCCCGTCCAAGACCATCTGGCGGATCTTCGTGGCCTTCTCGAAATGATCAAGTCTGTGGGTGCGGATCCACCATTCGGCGGCTTCCATCAGCGCCTCCGGATCGGTATTCGGGTTTGCGAAAAAGGCGTAGAACGAGAGGCCTACACCTTCGCCTTTCTGGGTGATTTTTGTGGTGCAGACATCCAGGATTTTCGTGCGGGTGCTTTGGCGCATTCAGATCTCCGAGTGCTCTTCCAGCCTGTCCGTCGCCGGAGGCGGCGTGGGACTGAGGGCGGAGAGGCGGGTGTAGAGTTCCGGGGTCATGTTGATGTCGAGTGCCGCGAGAGACGGGCCCATCTGCGCTTCTGATCTGGCGCTGATGATGGGCGCGGTGATGGCGGGATTGGCGGCAACCCAGGCCACGGCGAGGGCGGGAGCCGGTACGCCCATCTCTCCCGCAAGATCGGTGAGGGCGGCTGCACTTTCCTTCATCCAGTTCTGCGCATAGCGCGCGGCGTAGCGATCATCCTCTGTGAGACGGCCCGCTTCTCCACTGTTGTATTTGCCGGTGAGAAGGCCGCCGCCCAGTGGCGAGTAGGGGAGGACGGCGATATCCTCGCGGCGTGCCATGGGCAGAATTTCCACCTCTGCCTGCCGCTTCACGAGATTGTACATCGGCTGAAGGATCGTAACGGGCGGCGCGCCGATGCGGGCGGCCAGCGCTTGTGCCTTCATCACCTCCCACGCGGCGAAGTTGGAGGCTCCGAGCATCCGGAAGCGGCCCTCGACGTGGAGATCCTTCATGGCGAGCAGCGTTTCTTCCAGCAACGCGTCGCCCGGATAGCGGTGCAGGTAGAGCACATCCACATAATCCGTGCGGAGCCGTTTGAGGCTGGTTGTGGCCTGCTCCTTAAGCTCGGTTCCGCGCATTCCGGGCTGGTACGCACATTTGGAGATGAGGATGAGATCCTCCCGCTCACCTTCGGTGAACTCACCGAGCAGCGTCTCGGCAGCGCCCCCGGTGTAGATGTAGGCCGCATCGAAAATGGTGATGCCCGCCTGCCGCGCGCTGGCATACATCGCCGCAGATGTCCGGGCATCCGCCTTGCCGCCGAACTGCATAACGCCGAAGGCGAGTGGGGAGGCCTTCTTGTTCGTCAGGCGGGAAAGAAGATTGTGTTCCATATGTCTGCCTTAAGCTTGAATCCCGCCCAAGTTGACGTGTAGAGCGGCAACATGCAATCGCGTTGGCCCATCATTATCATTTGCCTCAATCTGGTTATCGATGCGATGGGTATCGGCCTGATCCTGCCTGTTATGCCGTTCCTGATTGAGGATTTGCAGGGGATCGGCATTGCCGATGCGGCGATCTGGGGTGGGTTGCTCTCATTCATCTATGCAGCGATGCAGTTCCTGTTCGGGCCGCTGATGGGCAACCTTTCCGATCAGGTGGGGCGGCGGCCTGTGCTTATGATCTCTCTCGCTGCATTGGGCGTTGATTACCTGCTGATGGCCATTGCACCAACGCTTTTCCTTCTGGTGGTGGCGCGCGTCATCTCGGGCATTGCGGGCGCGAGCTATGCGACGGCGAGTGCTTATCTGGCCGATGTGAGCCCGCCGGAAAAGCGGGCGGCGAATTTTGGGCTGATCGGGGCCTCTTTCGGGATCGGGTTTGTGATCGGGCCGCTTGTTGGCGGGCTTCTGGGAGAGTTGGGGCCGAGAGCGCCCTTTGTGGCCGCGGGTGTTCTGGCATTGGCAAATGCGGGGCTTGCCTTTTTCCTTTTGCCCGAAAGCCTGAAGATGGAAAACCGGCGCAACTTTGATTGGCGAAAGGCCAATCCGTTCCGGGCGCTGGCGGCGATGGGCGAGATCCCGCAGGTGGGTGGGCTGTTGGTGGTGAATTTTCTGGTTGGGCTCGCCTCGTGGGTTTATCCCGCGATCTGGAGCTTTTACACGATTTATGTGTTCGGCTTTTCCTCTGCGATGGTGGGGGCAAGCCTTACCGTGTACGGTGTATCGCTGGCGCTGGTGCAGGGCGGGCTGATCCGGCCTGTTTTGCGGCGGTTGGGCGAGATGCGCACCGTATGGTTGGGGCTGGGGCTGACGATTGCGGGTATGCTGGCTTTGGTGCTGGTGAAGGAGACATGGATGCTGTTCCTGCTGATCCCGTTTCTGGCGACAGGGGATCTGGTGGATCCGGCTCTGCAGGGGCTGATGGCGAACGAGGTGGGGGATGATGAGCAGGGTGCATTGCAGGGTGTTCTGGCATCGGTGAACGGAATTGCGACGATGATCGCGCCTTTGTTTTTCACCGGGATATTCTGGCTTTTCACGCGCGAAAGCTGGGGCCTTGTATTGCCGGGCGCGCCATTTCTGGTGGCGGCGTTTCTGACGGTTCTGGCGTTTCTGCCTTTGGTGCGTGTCGCGCGGATCAGGCAGAACTGAGCAACGCTTTGCGGTGCAGCATTTATGTTGCAATGCAGCAATTCTTCATGTAGGTTGCAGCCCAATTCTTGATTGGAGAGAGACGCAACATGACGCCTGGTACGTTCGATTATTCCAAACTGTGGCCTGCACCGACGGAAACTCCGTTTGAATACTGGCTCTCGCTTTCGCCTGCAGCACCTTTCTTCGGTGTGCCCTGGCGGTTTGCCGATGCTTCGGCGGACGCTGTGGAAGCCGGATTGACGGTGCCAGTTGCCAGAAAGAAAGCTCCGAAGTCGAACGTCAAGGCACCGGCTGCAAAGGCGGTGACACCTGCAAAGACGGCAGCGCATAAGAAGGCGGCTGTAAAAACACCGGCTCCGGCTGCTGCGCCTAAGGTTGCCGATGCGAAGGTGAAGGCTGCAAAGCCTGCTGCGGTGAAGACAGAACCTGCCGAGGCAAAAGTATCTGCGCCGAAGGTTACGGCGAAAGCTGCGGCACCAAAGAGTGTTGACCCGAAACCTGTGCCTGCCAAAAAAGCTGATGTGGCCAAGGCTGAAACGTCCAAACCGGCTGCCAAGAAAACGGTGGCCAAGACAGCAGAGGCCCCGAAAGCGGCGGCTCCCGCCAAGCCCGACGATCTGACGACGATCAAGGGGATCGGGCCAAAAATGGCGGAGGCGCTGAATGCGGCCGGGGTAAGCCGGTTTGCGGATATCGCTGGCTGGTCCGTTCAGGATGTGGCGCGGATGGATGGGGAACTGGGCGGGTTGCCCGGGCGGATCACGCGCGACAAATGGGTAGATCAGGCGAAGGCGCTGGTCGGCTGAAGTTTCGAATGCGTAAAGAGTAACGTGCTTAAAACAAAGCCGCCGCGCCCTGAGGGACGCGGCGGCTTTTCTTGTTGAAAGGGTTTACTGCGGCAGATCGCCGGTGATGCCTTCGACGTAGAAATTCATGCCAAGCAGCGTGCCATCATCGGCTGTTTCGCCGTCGGCAAGCCATGCGGAGCCATCCTGTTTGTTGATCGGGCCGGTGAAGGAGTGCATCTCGCCCGCGGCGATCTTGTCCGCAATCTCCTGTGCCGAGGCGCGGACCTCTGCGGGGATCTTGTCGGAAAACTCACCGATTTCCGTCATACCTGGTGCGATGCCATCCCATGTATCCATGCTTTCCCATGTACCATCGATCACGGCCTGCGTGCGGGCGATGTAGTAGGGAGCCCAGTTGTCGATGATGGAGGAGAGGCGGGCATTGGGGCCGAACTGCTTCATATCCGAGGCCTGACCAAAGGCGTAGATGCCCTTTTCCTCGGCTATTGTCATGGCGGCCGGGCTATCCGTATGCTGCATGATCACATCCGCACCCTGTTCGATCAGCGCGTTGGCGGCATCGGCTTCCTTGCCGGGATCGAACCATGTGCTGACCCAGACGATCTTGAACTCGACATCCGGATTTACTTCCTTCGCGGCGAGATAGGCGGAATTGATGCCGCGCACGACTTCCGGGATCGGGAAGGAGGCGATATAGCCGATGGTGTTGGTTTCCGTCATGTGGCCCGCGATATGGCCGAGAACCGTGCGGCCTTCGTAGAAACGACCCGAATAGGTGGAGAGATTGTCGGCGCGTTTGAAGCCGGTTGCGTGCTCGAATTTCACGTTCGGGAATTGTTCTGCCACCTTGAGCGTTGGGTTCATGTAGCCGAAGGAAGTGGTGAAGATGAGATCGTGGCCCGATTGCGCCATCTGGCGGATCGCGCGTTCGGCATCCGGGCCTTCGGGCACACTTTCCAGATAGGTGGTTTCCACCTTGTCGCCGAAATGCTCTTCGATGGCGAGGCGGCCCTGATCATGCTCATAAGACCAGCCGAAATCTCCGATTGGGCCGACATAGATGAAACCGACTTTCACCGGTTCATGACCATCCGAGAGTGCGGGTGCTGCGAGGCCCAGCGTAAGGGCCGCCGCAGCGATGAGGGAACGACGTGAGATCATTGTTACTTCCTTCCTGTTTTGCAGGAGACTTTCGGTGGAAGTGCCGGGGAGATCAAGGAGGATTCCGAATTTGAGACAGAAGGCCGACATTGGCCAGCCAGCACTGCTCATTTTTTGAGAGGTTTTTGCGCAGAGCGGTGTGTTCCATACACGAACACTCCCTGCTCTGCGCATCTGCCGATTGGGGGAGTGGACTCAAAGTATACTTTGGTTCTGGGACGTTCGAATAGTTTAACTTGGGTAAAGCGCTGCTTTGCCCGGTTTTCGGCAAGATTATGCCTGTGTTCAGTTCCGGCTGCGAGGTTTTTGACTGAAAGATGATCAGTATGGGGGGCACTGTTTCAGTGCATATACGAGCACTTTTCCGGATTGCCGCTCGATTTTCTTGAGGTCAGTATATGGCACCGAGCCGGAGCACTGGTGCGGTCCTTCGGCTATTGGTAAAACGCAGCCTCTGGCTCCACCTTTTTAAGTGGCACGCTTATCGGATAGATCACCTTCTTTTCCTCACCCTTGCGCAAAACTTCGACCATTGCAGGCCGACCGTAGTAGTAGTGGACGGTCTGGGCCGGGATATCATCGCCCCAGATCTCGCGCCTGAGGAAGCGCTTGAGAGGGCGGCCATCGCGTGTGAGCGCAAAGGCTTTTATCTCCCTGTCGCGCATTCGGCCTGTCAGGATCAGCATATTATCTTCGATGCGAATGCCCTCGGGCAGAGTTTTCGCTGCGTGCCTTGTGCGCGAAAACTCAGGCAGAATCATGAACGCAAGATTGCCCGCCACATGGCGCGGCGTGGCGGGGAACTTTTCGGGATTGAAGTCGATCCGCATGATCTGGATGTCATACACCTCCCAGTCATCATGGGGGGTGTCGATGGAAAATCCGAAGCGCGTGGAGAAGGTGAGATCACCTGCCCGCTTCAGCCTGCCGGCCGGGCTGAAGAGAAGATCGCTGGTGCGTTTTGGCAGGCTGAAGCGCACCCTGTCTCTATCCTGCCAAATGGCAAGGCTCTCCCGGATCTCCTCTTCGGTGAACGTATCCTTTGTACCGTCATTCAGGCTTTCGAGCTTGGTGTCGATGACGGGTGTTGGCATCGGGATCGGTTTGAGCGGGGCGTTTCTGGTCCCGTTGGTAGATGTATCGGTGACTGCAAGATCCAGCTCGCGCACCAGTTCTTTCCTGGCCCCGTTCTCTGTGAGGTAGATCGTGGCGCTAGCGATGGTACCATCGAAATAGGCGCGGGAGACGATGGCCGCATCTTCTGTGCGTTTGAGCGGCGCGAGAAGTGTGTCCACCTCATTGGTGGCAAGGCCTTGCACTGAAACCTTCTCCAGCGCATCGAGAAGCTCGCGTTTGTAGGCTTCAGGGTTGCGCATTGCGTTGGTCATGGCGCCGTTCAGGGCCAGATTTTGCCCGGTCGCATCCTCTGCCCCGACCGTGAGCCAGATCTTTGACCGATCGAGCGGGGCACCATCCTGACGTTCGAGGGTTGCTTCCAGATGATGGGGGAGGCGCTTGGTGATCGTGACGCGGTAGGGGCCGAAATCCTCCACCGCGCCTTCCAGCGGTGCGGGAAAGCGAAGTTTGTGGACGGCTTTGGGCACCTGAAGCGTTGCGGTGCCGTGAAGGCGGGCGGGTGCCAGCTTTCTTGCGCCCTCGGGGTGAATGATGCGAATATCGAACGTGTCCTCGAAAGCCTGCCGTGTTGTTTTCTGAGGATCCTCTGCGCTGGTGATGGCAAGGGTTTCACCGTTCACAAATTCCAGCTTCGACCAATCGAGCGTGTAGCTGAACGGATACTGAAACGGCTTTTCCACCTGCACGGCATCTGTCTGGAAGGCTTGGTTCTGCGTGGCCATAAGGCTCGCGAGATAGGTTTCGGCCATCTCCAGTGGTGTTGCATAGTGATCCACATCCGCAAACGGCCGATCTGCGTAGCGCGCGCCAAGGGGCGGCTCTGCAAAGCGGATGGCAAGACTTTCGGTCATGTAGACATTTATACCGAGAAACCGGAACTCCTCGCGGATCTCATCGGAAGGAAGCTCGTCCAGCTTTGAGACATAAGCTTCGCGCGCGTTCTCCAGAGCCTCGAAACGTGCCTCAGCACCCTGACCCAATGCCGCCAGAGGAACCAAGAGGAGAGCGGCCGTGAAGGAGCGCAGGAAGGGGGACATCATGCGATTTTCCGGTGAGTTCAATTGGCTAAAGGTTAACATTCCGGGGTATCGCCGACAAGGGGCTGCGAGGATTAAGATGTGAGGACTAGCCCTTGGCAATCATAGTACTTTTTGAAGGCATCGCGCGTTGGTCTGCCTGCCTGAAAACCCTGGAGACGTTATGGCTTAACCTTCAGGATCGGACCTGTTTTTGCGGGTTTTGGCGACAAGCGCGGCCGAGATGAGGCCGGTTGGAACGGCGACGACGGCGAGGCCGATGAGAAGGACAAAACCGGTGAAAATCTTGCCGCCTGCCGTGACGGGTACGATGTCGCCGTAGCCCACCGTGGTGAGCGTGGCTATGGCCCACCAGAGGGCGTGAGGCACTGAAGCGAAGGCTTCGGGCTGGGCCTGGTGCTCGAAAAAGTAGATGCCGGTGGCCGCGAGAAAGAGCAGGATCGCGAGGATCAGGGCAAAGACGAAGAGTTGCTCCCAGATATCTTCCAGTGCTGCGATCAGCGTATCGATTGCGTGGGTAAGGCGGATCAGCTTGAAAAGACGGGCGAGTAGGATCAGCCTGAGAAGCCGCGCCGATTGCAGGCTGGTGCCCGTGAGGAAAAGGGCTGGGGCGAAGGCAAGAAGGTCGATCAGGCCCCAGAAACTGAACCCGTATTTCAGACGGTTTGGAGCGGCGGCGAGGCGGAGCATGTATTCCGCCGCAAAGATGGCGATGATGACGGCGTCGAGTCTTTGCAGCGCCTTTTGGGTAGCGGGGCTGAGATCCGGCATCGTGCCGATGGCAAAGCTGAAGGCTGCGGCGAGGATGACCAGTGAGGATATGATTGCGAAGGCGTGACCGAAACGATGGTCTCGCCCTTCAAGAATATCATAGAGTCGCGCGCGGGACATCAGAGATAGGCGTCCTCTGGCTTTCTGGGAAAGAGCAAGTGCTTGTCTTCCACGCCAAGTGGAGAGAAGTAATTTTTTTCTCGTCGGTCATAGCGGGCGATGAAGCCAAGGCTCTCTGCGGTTTTGCCCTCGAACACCTCCTCGCTCTTAGCGATGAGCCAGTCCCGGAAATAGTCGAAGCCGTCATCGGATGCGCCGCCGTTGATCGGGAAGGCTGCGGCTCGGAGATCCCAGTGGCAGGCGCGAATGCGCTGGGTTCGGTAGGCCGTGTCGAAGGCGATGAGGTCTATGGGTGTCAGCGGCGCCAATGCTTCTTTCAGTCTGGCAAGCCGGCCGGCGCGTGTGTCGGAGTGGGTGCTTGCGATGATCTGCCAGAAATCGGGTGCCATTGTCCCCTCAGTTCGAGCGCTGGAAAACGCGGCCGAGCGCTGCTGGCGCGTTGAGGTTGGTGCGTAGTTTATCTGCGGACATCACCACGAGGACGAGGATTGTCGCGAGGTAGGGCGCCATGGAGAGGTACTGGGTCGGGATGGAGATGGGATAGGTCTGCGCGATGGAGCCCATGGCCACCGTTACAGCCCAGAGCCCCACCATCCAGCGATCCACCGGGCCGGGGTTGCGCAGGCTATTCACCGTTACCTGCACGGCGGCGAGGAAGAGGCCGAGCACAATCAGCCAGAGCGGTGTAATGGAGGCGGCCTGCATATTGAGCTGGAGGATCGTGACGCCGCCGAAGAGATAGGCGCCGAGCATTACGCGCCAGGGCCGCCATGTGCCGAAGACGACGATGGCAAGCGCGATCCAGCCTGCCCCCGCCGTCATCCCTTCGGACCATTGGGGAACGCGGATAAGCGAGAGATAGGCCCCGCCCATGCCCGCCATAGCACCACCAAAGGCGATGGCTGCGAGCCGGATGGCAATGACGTTGTAGCCGAGCGCGTGGGCTGCATCGTGATCCTCCCCCACGGCGCGGAGCGTGAGGCCGGTGCGGGTGAACGTGAGGAACGCCCATGTGAGGGTGACGAGGATGAGGCCGAAATAGACCATGAGATCATGCCCGAAGAAAAGCGGCCCGATGATGGGTGCGTCGGAAAGGAAGATGAGATCGACCTCCGGAAAGTCTGGCGGCTTGATGCCCGAAAACGGCTGGCCGACAAGCGCCGCGAGGCCAAGGCCGAAAAGCGTGAGGGCGAGGCCGGTTGCGACCTGATTGGCCAGAAGAACCTGTGTGAGGATGCCGAAGATCATTGCAAGAGCCGCCCCCGCAAGGGCGGCCGCGACCACACCGAGAAGGGGAGAGGTGGTGCTGACGGCGGTGGCAAATCCCGCGACGGCCCCGATGATCATCATGCCCTCGACACCGAGATTGAGGACGCCCGATTTCTCCACCACCATTTCGCCGATGGCTGCGAACATCAGTGGCTGGGCTGCCGCGATGATGCTGGCAAAGAGGAGAACGGGGCTGATGCCGTTCATCAGGCCGAATATGGCCAGCGCCGCGAGAGCCGCACCGGTGACGATCATCTGGCTGTTGAGGTTCTTGATGTTCTCCATCAGGCCACTCCCGCCACGCCGCGCCGGATGCGGAACCGGGTGAAGATGTCGAACGCCAGAAGGAAGAACAGGAGCATTCCCTGAAAGACGGAGATCGCGGCGGCAGGGATCTGCAGGGAAAACTGTGCCGTCTCTCCGCCGATGATCGTGAGCGCGAGAACGAAGCTTGCAAAGAGGATGCCGAGTGGCTGGAGGCGGCCGAGGAAGGCCACGATGATAGCTGTGAAGCCGTAGCCTGTGGGGAGTGAGGGAACGAGCTGGCCGACGGGGCCTGCCGCCTCAAACACACCTGCGAGCCCTGCCAGAGCCCCCGAGATGCCGAGGCAGAGCACGACCATGCGATTGGTGGAGACACCTGCAAAGTGGGCCGCGCGGGGAGCTGCACCCATAAGTTTGATATGGAAGCCGAAGACATGTCGCTGAAGGATGAGCCACGCGCCGACGGAGATGAGGAAGGCGATGGGGATGCCGATATGGATGCGTGTCCGCTCGATCAGGATGGGGAGGGTGGCGCTATCGTGGAACTGGCGGCTTTCCGGAAAGTTGAAGCCATCGGGATCGCGGAGCGGGCCGGAGACAAGTGCGGAGAGGAGGAGCGTGGCGACATAGACCAACATCAGTGAGACAAGGATCTCGTTGGCGTTGAACCTGGTGCGGAGAAGTGCGGGGATCATCGCCCAGGCAAAGCCGCCTGCCATGCCTGCAAGCGCCATGAGCGGCAGGACATACACACCTTCCACGCCGTAGAAGGCGAGGCCAACCGCCCCCCCGCAGATCGCCCCGAGGATGAACTGGCCTTCCGCGCCGATATTCCAGACGCCCGCGCGAAAGCCGAAGGAAAGGCCGGTTGCGATGATGGCGAGCGGGGCGGCCTTGATGAAGAGTTCGGAGCGGGAGAAGGGATCGAACAGCGGATCGACGAAGATGATGCGGATCGCCTCCACCGGGTTTTTGCCGAGGAGTAGAAAGAGGAGGCCGCCTGCAAGCATCGTGGCGAGGATCGCCCAGACAGGTGTAAAGAGCTGTTTTACCGGCCCCGCACGGTGAGGTTCAAGCGTGAGCATGCGCGGCCTCCTCTTTCGGGCCACCCATCATGAGGCCGATCTCCTCATTCGTGAGGGAGCCGTTGCGCGCGGGCGTGGAGAGGCGGCCTGCGGCGATGACGGAGATGGTATCGGAGATCTCCCGCAACTCATCGAGATCCTGGCTGATGACGATGATGCCGGTACCGGAGGCTGCAAGATCGCGCAACGCCGTGCGGATCGTTGCAGCGGCATGGGCATCGACGCCCCATGTGGGCTGGTTGACCACGAGAACTTTGGGGCGCTGAAGGATCTCGCGCCCGATCACGAATTTCTGGAGATTACCGCCGGAAAGCGAGCGGGCAGAGGCTTCCACCCCCGGCGTGCGCACATCGAAGCGCTTGACGATGGCACGGGCGAAATTGGCGGTGCTGATGGGCTTGATGAAGCCCTTCCAATCGAGGCGCTGGCGTTTGCGCCCGGTAAGAAAGGCGTTATCCGCAAGGCTCATTTCACCTGCTGCGGCATGGCCGAGGCGCTCTTCCGGTGCGGTAAGAAGGCCCCGGAGGCGGCGCTCCGCTGGGGCAAGGTGGCCTATCTGCGTCGTCTCGAAAACGATCTGGGAGCGGGTGGCCTTCGTCTCTCCGCTGATGGCCAGCATAAGTTCATCCTGCCCGTTGCCCGCCACGCCCGCAATGCCGAGCACTTCGCCCGCGTGGAGCTGAAGGTTCACTTCGCGGAGATCGGTGCCGAAAGGGTCTTCCGTGGCGATGGAAAGATCGCGGAGGGTGAGCAGCGTCTCCCCTGGCGTGAAAAGGCGCGGGAGCGGGCGCTCGAGCTCTATGCCGATCATCATTTCCGCGAGTTGGTGGGCGGTCTGCTCGGCGGGGGTGCACTCGGCAACCTTGCGGCCGTTGCGCAGGATCGTGGCGGTATCGCAGAGGGTGCGGATCTCTTCGAGTTTGTGAGAGATGTAGAGGATGCCCACACCTTCCGCGCGGAGCTGGCGGAGCGTCTGGAAGAGGGTCGCAACTTCCTGTGGTGTCAGGACGGAGGTGGGTTCGTCCATGATCAGGATGCGCGGGCTTTGCAGAAGACAGCGCACGATCTCGACCCGCTGGCGTTCCCCGACAGAAAGCGTGCCGACACGCCGTTCGGGATCCAGCGGCAGGCCGTAGGCATTGGCAACATCGCGGATGCGCTGAGCGAGATCGCGGCGCGGTGGCGGATTGGCCATACCGAGGGTGATGTTCTCAGCCACGGTGAGCGCATCGAAGAGGGAAAAGTGCTGGAAGACCATGGCGACGCCTGCTGCACGCGCGGCCTGCGGATTGGCAGGCTCGAACTGCGTGCCATCTATGAACATCTGGCCGAGGTCGGGCTTCACGAGGCCGTAGATCGTCTTGACGAGCGTGGATTTGCCCGCTCCGTTCTCGCCCAGAAGCGCGTGAATCTCGCCGCGCTTGAGCGAGAAACTGATGGCAGAATTTGCCTGCACGCCGGGATAGGCTTTGGTCAGGCCCCGGATATCGAGAAGCTCACTCACGCAACATTGCCCTCAGTCTTGCCCGCACTGGCGGGCTTTTGCCCTGCTCTTGTGGTTTCAAGTAAGCCGAAGGCCACGCCAAGGGCAATGGCCGCCGGTTCTTTGCCGAGGGCACGGTGGCCGATGGGACATACCAGTTTGGCGGTGGTTGCAGGGGAAAGGCCCGCTGCGTGGAGACGCTTGAGGAAGCGGGCCTTTTTGGTGGCAGAACCGATAAGGCCGATGCTGGCATGGGGGCGCTGGAGAAGTGCGTGGGTGAGTGCGAGATCCAGCGCGTGGGAATATGTGAGAACGATGTGGTGTGCTTCGGCCGGGCTATGCTTTGCGGCGTCTGGCATGCTGGCAGCGATAAGGCGGTTTGCGTTGGCCGGTATCTTGGACGGAAAGCGTTCGGGAGCGTCGTCAACCCATGTAACGTTGAAGGGAAGCTCGGAGAGCGCTGTGGCGAGGGCGCGGCCAACATGGCCCGCCCCCCATATCCAGACCGGGGTGGCCGGGAATGTAGGGGGCTCGATGAACCAGCCGTCGGTAAGGGTCGGCCGGATGGGGCTGCCCTGGCGCGCCTGAGAGAGAAGCCGCGTGATCGAAAGGGGTTGTGGAGTATCGGAGAGGGACCGTGCGTAGGGTCTGCCCGATAGAGGGGCTTTGGTAAAGCGCTCGATCAGAAGGTCGACGCTGCCGCCACAGCACTGGCCGAGTGCCGGGCCGAGAGGGTGCTTGAAGGCGCGGTGGGACGTGCCTTCCGCAAGAAGCGCGCGGGCGTCCTCGATCGCCTGATACTCCAGCGTACCCCCGCCGATTGTGCCTGAGATGGTCTCCGCGGACACCAGCATGGATGCGCCGGTTTCACGCGGGGTGGAGCCCTTGTGAGCGGTGATCACGACCCGCGCGGTCGGGCCGTTGGCGCTGATGAAGGCGTTGAGAGTTTCGAGGTCGAGGCTCATGGCATCTTTCGAACTTTGGGTGGGATAGCGACAGAGATACTATGCCTCCGGCAGGGATATTTAGAGAAAGATGAATTCAGACGCCCAACTTCATCTTTCTCTAAATATCTCTGCCGGAGGCATTTCACTCTTTCGAAAGAGAGGCTGACTGGTCGGAGCGCTACCATATCTCACTCCGCTGAGCGCCAACTGCAAGCAGGATGCGCTCCGGCGTGGCGGGGGCGTCAAGATCCGGGTACGTGCTTCCGTCGCCGCATTGGCTGATCGCGTGGGACAGGGCCATGAGAGTAGAGATGCCCAGCATGAGGGGAGGTTCGCCTACGGCCTTGGATCGGTAGATCGTGTCTTCCCGGTTTTCGCCTTCCCAGAGTGCGATGTTGAAGAATTCGGGCCGGTCGGAGGCCGCTGGGATCTTGTAGGTACTGGGGGCGTGGGTTTTGAGGGCGCCTTTGGCGTCCCACACCAGTTCTTCCATCGTCAGCCAGCCTGCACCTTGGACGTAGCCGCCTTCGATCTGGCCGATATCGATGGCGGGGTTCAGGGAGGTTCCGCAATCATGGAGGATATCCGCACGCAGAATGCGGTTTTCGCCTGTGAGTGTATCGATGGCCACTTCGGTGACTGCGGCGCCATAGGCGAAGTAGAAGAAGGGGCGGCCCTTGCCTTGTATGCGGTCCCAGTTGATTTTTGGGGTGGCGTAAAAGCCGGTGGAACTGAGCGAGATGCGGTGCATATAGGCAGTTTTGATCAGATCTGTGAAGGAGAGGGTCTCGGACCCAATTTGCACGCCTTCGGGAGTGAAGAGGATGTTGGCGGTGGGCTGTTGCCAGTGTTCGGCGGCGAAATCGGTGAGGCGCTGTTTGATCGTTTCGCAGGCGGCCTTGCAGGCCATGCCGTTGAGATCGGAGCCGGAGGAGGCGGCGGTGGCCGATGTGTTGGGCACCTTGCCGGTGTCTGTCGCCGTTATCTTGATGGCATCTAGTGGTTGCGCGAAGACTTCGGCTGCCACCTGCGCAACCTTGGTGTTCAGGCCCTGTCCCATCTCCGTGCCGCCGTGGTTGAGGTGGATGGAGCCGTCTGCATAGATATGGACGAGGGCGCCGGCCTGATTGAGATGGGTGAGTGTGAAGGAGATGCCGAATTTCACGGGCGTGAGAGCTATGCCCCGCTTGATGACCGGGTTTTTCGCGTTGGACGCCTCTATTTCTGCCCTGCGGGCCGTGTACTCCGCGCTTTCGGCAAGGCTTTGGATCAACTCCGGCGCAATATTGTCCGTTACTTCCATGTGGTAGGGGGTGATGTTGCGCGGGGCGGGGCCGTAGAGGTTTGCCTGACGGATTTCCAGCGGATCGCGCCCGAGATGATGGGCAATATGATCCATCACGCGCTCGATTCCGACCATGCCTTGCGGGCCGCCAAAGCCGCGGAATGCGGTGTTGCTCTGCGTGTTGGTGCGAAGGCGGTGGGACGTGATTGCGATATTCGGAATGTAGTAGGCGTTGTCGGCGTGGAGCATGGCACGATCTGAGACCGGCAGGCTGAGATCGAGTGCCCAGCCGCAGCGGACATATTGGGTGAACTGAAGGTGTTCGATCTGGCCTTCGGCGGTGAAGCCTGCGGTGTAGGTGATGCGGAGATCGTGGCGTTTGCCCGTAATGATGAAGTCGTCGTCCCGGTCATAGCGCATCTTGCAGGGGCGACCCGTCAAGTGCGCTGCGATGGCACAGGCGACGGCCAGCGCGTTACCCTGGCTTTCCTTGCCGCCGAAACCGCCGCCCATGCGGCGGGTGACAACCCGTATATTGGCATAGGGCAGGCCAAGGGCATCGGCTACCTTGTGCTGGATCTCGGTGGGGTGCTGGGTGGAGGCGTGGACGATCATGCCGTCTTCCTGCGGCTCGGCGGCGGCGGCCTGGCCTTCGAGGTAGAAATGCTCCTGCCCGCCGATCTCGATCTGGCCCTCGATCTGGTGCGGGGAGGACTGCGGCTCCGGCGTGCCGCGCTGATAGGTGAGGGGGGACTCGAAATGGGTTTCGGCCTTGAGCGCATCGTCCAGAGTTAGGATGGCGGGGCGTTCGGTTATGGTGACCTCCGCCTTGCGGGCGGCCTTGCGGGCGTTCAGGTGGCTGTCCGCGATGACGAGAAAGAGGGGTTGGCCGAGATAGTGGATTTCGCCCGTTGCCAGGAGGGGTTCGTCGCCGATGGACGGCGAAACATCGTTGGCGAAGGGCAGGTCTTCGGCGGCGAGGACGGTGCGGACGCCGCGGGCAGCGCGGACGGCAGCGAGATCCATTTCGGTGATCTGTCCTGCAGCAATTTCTGACAGGCCGAAGGCAAGGTGGAGGGTACCTGCGGGGAGCGGCGTGTCGTCCGTGTAGCGTGCGCGACCGGTAACATGGAGCGGTGCGCTGTCATGCGGATTGGGTTTGTGGATTGTCATGCAGCAACCTCTTGCACGCGAGGTGCGAGCTTCAGCAGGCCATCCGTCGACTGTTTGACGATGAAAATCAGGTTCTTCTGGACACCTTGCAACAGCACGTGGCGAAAGATCACGCCGCGCATGTAGCGAAGAGACCGGGGACTGAGCCGATTGTTCAGGATGGTCCAACCGCGTTCTGCAAACTTCATCCGGGAGTGACGGCCGAGAAAAACCTGCGTCTCGGGCGCGAGCTCAATATCGGCCAGTGCGGGCTGAGTGCCGTCAACACAAGTGACCGTACTCTGATCCGTGATCAGGTCATGCGTGCGACCATAGATCCGCATGCTCTGATAGAGCATTTTGAAGCCCAAGCCTGGAACGAGGGCGAACAGAAACAGGGACGTCCAACGGGGCATCGGTGCGCCCGGGGCGTAAGTGACCATAAGAATTCCGATAACAGACAGGACCAGAACGGTGAGCGCGAGTACCAGCAGGGTTTTTGAGGGCTTCGCGGCGGGCCGGCCGTGCCAGAGGATCTCCTCACCCGGACGGAGGCGCGCCATGAGGTCGGAGCGTATCGGTGCTTGGTTCATGCAGCGCCTCGTTTGGCAAGGCGGGTTGGGGTGTCGGTCGTGGCTTCCAGATATGTGCGCATCAGCATGTTCCGGGCGGTGCGGAGGCGATAAGGGGCGCTGGCGCGGGCGTCCGAGAGGGGGGTGAAGTCCTTGGAAAACCGGGCTTGAGCGACCTTGATGGTGGCTTCCGTCCAGGGTTGACCGATAAGGGCGGCTTCGACGGCCTTGGCGCGTTTCGGGGTGCCGGCCATGCCGCCGAAGGCGATGCGGGCGGTTGCGACCAGGCCGTTATCCACTGTGATATTGAAACAGCCGCAGACGGCGGAGATGTCTTGATCGAAGCGTTTGGAGAGTTTGTGGCAGCGGAGCGTGTCTGGCTGTTTGGGGATGTGGACGCTTTGGACGAACTCGCCCGGGGTGCGATCCTGTTTGCCGTAATCCAGAAAGAAGTCTTCGAGCGGGATCGTGCGCGTGGCCTTGCCCCTTCGGAGGGTGAGGGTCGCATCCAGCGCGATAAGGGCGGGAGGGCCGTCTCCTATCGGGGAGCCGTTGGCGATGTTGCCGCCGATTGTGGCGGCGTTGCGCACCTGTACCGAGCCGTAGCGGCGGATGAGTTCGGCAAGATCGGGATGACTTGCCGCCGCCCAGCCGCGGAGGCGGGCGAGTGTGACAGCGGCACCGATCGTGGTGCCTTCCTCCGTGCTTTCGATGTGCTGGAGGGCAGAGAGGCGATGCAGGAAGGCCGTTTGCGGTAGCTCTCTCAGCGATTTTGTGACCCAGAGGCCGACATCTGTGGCGCCTGCGACGAGCGTTGCTGCCGGATTGTCTGCGTACCAGTTGGCGAAGGCATCGAGGTCTGTGGGGATATAGGCATCCTTAAGGTGTGTGTCTTCGTTGGCAGTCAGCGCCTGAAGAGCAGCGCGCTCGTCCGCTTCCCATGCCGGTTGTGGTGTGTTTGTTGTGGCTTCAGCTGCGCGCAGGATTGGGGTGTAGCCCGTGCAGCGGCAGAGGTTGCCTGCGAGCACGTCGTCGTAATCCTGTCGCCCGTCTCTGCCCGCTGTGTAGAGGCTCATCACGATACCGGGTGTGCAAAAACCGCATTGGGAGCCGTGATGCTCCACCATTGCCTGCTGAACAGGGTGAAGATCGCCCGTTGGGCTGGCAATACCTTCGACGGTGCGAACGGCCCGGCCGTGGAGTTGGGGCAGAAACAGGATACAGGCGTTGAGCGCGCGGTGGGTGAGGTGCTCACCCTCGAGGCTTGTGATTGTAACGGTGCAGGCTCCGCAATCGCCTTCATTGCAGCCTTCCTTGGTGCCGGTGAGGCCCCGCTCTTCGCGGAGCCAATCCAGAAGTGTTGCCGTTGGATAGGGATCCCGCAGTGTGACTGGGATGCCGTTGAGAAGGAAGCGGATGTCGCCCATATTCAGATATGCCTGCATGGCCCCGGTTTGATCAAATGGTCAAATTTGAGTGCAGCGTATTTGGCCGGGTTTGGCAAGGGGTGGGGTTGCGGTGCGTTGCTGCGGCGGGCAGGGTGCGGCGAATGGAACCCGTGGTGCTTTTACATGGGCTGGGGCGGAGCAAGGGTTCGCTGCGGCAACTGGACAGGCGGCTGGCGGCGGCGGGCTTCACGACGCTGCGGCTCGGCTACCCTTCGCGCGATGAGGTGTTGGCCGATCTGGTGGCAGGGTTGGAGCCGCAATTGCCGAAGGAGGGCGCTGTTTCCTTTGTGGGACATTCGTTGGGCGGCGTTCTTTCCAAACATCTGATGCGCAGACTGCAGGAGGCGCGGCGTGGGCGGATCGTACAGCTTGGTGCGCCTAATCTTGGCAGTGCGTTGGCGGAACGCGTGGGCTTTCTCGGGCCGATCATGGGGCCGGTGATGGCGGAGCTGGAGCCAAGCGAGATGCCGGAAGCCGGGGTGCTGGATGACAGCGATCTGGAAATCGGGGCGATTGCGGGCACTGCAGCCTGGAAAGTATATGGTGCTGTAACCGGGATTGAAGGTGAGAATGACGGCAAGGTTTCGGTCGCCAGCGCATGGGGCGATGCGCCGCCGGAGCGACGGATCAAGCTTTCGGTGGCCCATTCCACGATGATGCACAACGAGGATGTCATCGCTGCGGTGATCTCGTTTCTAAAGACCGGGGCCTTTCCCGCGCCGTGAGGGCGTGGGAAGCGGTCATCAGGCCGAGACGGCATCTGGGCTGAACTGGGCCAAAAATTCTGGGCTTGGCGGGATCGGGGTGATGATGTCGATCAGGGTACCGTTGGGGGCCTGTGTGATGAAGTGACGCTGGCCGAAAGGTTCCGACCGGAGAGGCAGGAGGAAGGGCAGGCCTTGTGCGGTTGCTTTCTCGTATTCGGCGTCGACATCCTCTACCTCGAAATTGAGGATCATTGCAGTGGTCGCGCCACGCCCTGCCTCAGGGATTGTCTCATGCGTTGGGGCGAGAAGGGCGATGTTGACGTTGTCATCCTCGGCGGACTGAAGGTGGATGTACCAGTCAGACGTGAAGGCACGGCCGAAGCGGAAATGCTGTTCGAAAAACCGGGCGGTTTCCTCAAGCAGGTTTGTCTGAATTACGGGGTAGAACTGGGTGCATTTCATGGGTTTCTCTCCTTTCGCAAAAAACATACAATCTGTATGTAGAATCGAAATAACATACAGGCTGCATGTATGCAAGTAAGAAGATCGAATGAGGACCGCCGGGCTGCGACGCGAGGGGCCCTGCTTGGTGCGGCGCGCAGGCTTTTCGTCAAAAACGGGTATGCGGAGACCGGCACGCCAGAGATCGTAGCGACTGCGGACGTGACGCGCGGTGCGCTCTATCATCACTTTCCCGACAAGGCGGCACTTCTTCGGGCCATTCTGGAGGATGAGGCGGCAGCGGTGGCGGCGGATCTGGCCAAGGTGGGGAGGGAGGATCCACTGCAATCGTTGCTGGATGGAGCCGAGGCCTATTTTCGCGCGATGGCCGTGCCGGGTCGAGTGCGCCTGTTGCTGATCGAAGGGCCAGCCGTTCTGGGGCCGGATGTGATGGCGGAGATCAGTGGCGGGCGGGATGCGGCGGAATTGCGGGCAGGGCTGGAGGCTCTGGGCTGCGAGTCAGATCTCGATGCGGTGACAGATATGCTGAGCGCTGCGTTTGACCGGGCAGCGCTTGAGGTGGCGGGAGGCGGCAGGATAGAAGCCTATCGGGCGGGACTGGAGCGGATGCTGCACGGGCTGTCTTCGTAAGGTAAATGAGCGCCCGACGGCGCATTACCCTTGAGCAGGGCCCTGGTGGCCCTGCGGCTGGCACCTGGAGCGTGTGTTTGACGTCTGAACGAATGTTGCTTGGGTTTTGAGTGCGGACGCATGAAGGCGATTGCTCGCTGAAGGGGGCTGGCCTCCGTGTGCGGTACATGAATAGGTTTTTGGGAGAATGGATATGCAGGTTGTGGGACTACATCATATACAACTCGCCATGCCGGTTGGTGAGGAGGCCGCGGCACGGAAATTCTATGGCGGGGTGCTCGGCTTTGTAGAGGTGGAGAAGCCTCCGGCGCTGCGTGAGCGAGGGGGATGCTGGTTTGAGGCGGGCGTTGTTCGGGTGCATCTCGGGGTAGAGGCAGATTTTCGTGCTGCCGCGAAGGCCCATCCCTGTTTTCTGGTGGCGAGTATTCAAGTGTGGACGGCCCATTTCGCGAAGCTGGATATCCGATTTGATCCAGATGATGCGATACCTGACGTAGTCCGCGGCTATATCTGGGACCCTTTTGGCAATCGGATCGAGATTATGGAGCGTTGAGGGATGGCGCGGGGTGATGGCTTGGGATAGCGTTTTGCCATGACAAAAGCACCGCGATTCATCCATCTCCGCCTTCACTCTCCTTACTCTCTTCTGGAAGGTGCCGTTTCGCTGAAGGCCCTGCCAGCCCTGTGCAAGGCGGACGGCCAACCTGCTGTTGCGGTGACCGATACCGGAAACATGTTTGGTGCGCTGGAGTTTTCCGAAGGTGCTGCGCGGGAGGGTATTCAACCCATTCTGGGCTGCCAGATGGATCTGGCCTATGCGCCTGCTGTGCGGCCCGGGGACCGGGCACCTGAGCCGCGTGCGCTTGTGCTGTTGGCACAGGATGAGGTGGGTTACGGGCATCTGATGAAGCTCAATTCCTGTGCGTTTCTGGAGAGCGGAGATCTGGCGCCGCATATCACTCTGGAAGAACTGGAGGCGCATTCGGAGGGGGTGATTTGCCTGACTGGCGGCGCGGAAGGACCGCTGGGCCAGTTTCTGCAGGACGGGCAGCGAGAGAAGGCCGAGGCCTTGCTTTCCCGTTTGGCAGGGATTTTTGGCGACCGGGTTTACGTTGAAATTCAAAGGCATGGGCCAGATGGCGGGCGAACCGAAGCGGAGGAGGCGACGGAGCGTGGGTTTGTTGAAATGGCCTATGCGATGGATCTGCCGCTGGTGGCGACCAACAATGTGTTTTTCCCCAAGCGCGATATGTATGACGCGCATGATGCGCTGATCTGCATCGCCGACGGGGCCTATGTGGACCAATCCGAGGGGCGGCGGCGGCTGACGCCGGAGCATTGCTTCAAGACCCAAGATGAGATGGTTCGGCTGTTTGCTGATCTGCCGGAAGCCATCGAGAACACACTGGAGATAGCACAGCGCTGTGCTGTGCGCGCGCATTTGCGGGACCCTATTCTGCCGAAATTTGCCGATGACGAAATTGAAGAGTTGCGGCGGCAATCTGTTGAAGGACTGAAGGCGCGGTTGGCTGTTATTCCGCACGCGGCGGAGGTGGAAGAGTATGAGAAGCGGCTGGAATTCGAGCTCGGGATCATCGAGGGGATGGGGTTCCCGGGATACTTTCTGATCGTGGCCGATTTCATCAAATGGGCGAAGGACCACAACATTCCGGTCGGGCCCGGAAGGGGCTCTGGCGCGGGCTCTCTGGTGGCTTACGCTCTGACAATTACGGATCTCGATCCGCTTCGCTATGGCCTTCTTTTTGAACGCTTTTTGAACCCGGAGCGGGTTTCGATGCCGGATTTCGATATCGACTTCTGCATGGACCGCCGGGAGGAGGTTATCACGTATGTGCAGGAGAAATACGGGCGGGATCGGGTGGCGCAGATCATCACGTTCGGCGCGCTTCTGAGCAAGGCTGCGGTGCGCGATGTGGGGCGGGTTTTACAGATGCCGTATGGGCAGGTGGATCGGCTTTCGAAGATGATCCCTGTGGAAGGGGTGAAACCTGTTTCGATTGAGAAGGCGCTGGCGGATGAGCCGCGTCTGCGGGAGGAAGCCTCGCGCGAGGAGGTTGTGGCCCGGATGCTCGACTATGCGCAGAAGGTGGAGGGCCTGCTGCGCAATGCCTCGACCCATGCTGCGGGCGTGGTCATCGGGGACCGGCCTTTGGACGAGCTGGTGCCGCTTTATCAGGATCCACGCTCGGATATGCCGGCGACGCAGTTCAATATGAAGTGGGTTGAGCCCGCTGGACTTGTGAAATTCGACTTTCTGGGGCTCAAGACCCTTACTGTCGTCCAGAATGCTTTAGATATTCTTAAGGCGCGGGGCGTGGAGGTGGATATCGGGGCTATTCCGCTGGACGATCCGGCGTCCTATGAAGTGTATTCCAGCGCCAATACCGTAGCCGTGTTTCAGGTGGAAAGCTCAGGCATGCGGGATGCGCTGCGGCAGATGAAGCCCGATTGCATAGAGGATATTATCGCGCTTGTGGCGCTTTACCGACCGGGGCCGATGGAGAATATTCCCAAGTTCTGCAACGTGAAAAACGGGCGTGAGGAGCGGGAGGGCATCCATCCGCTGATCGATAGTATCCTGGATGAGACCCAGGGAATTATCGTTTATCAGGAACAGGTTATGGAGATTGCCCGGAAGATGGCCGGGTACTCTCTGGGCGGTGCGGACATGCTGCGGCGTGCGATGGGCAAGAAGATCCAGGCGGCGATGGATGCGGAACGACCGAAGTTTCTGGAAGGTGCTGCCGGCAATGGCGTGGACGGGAAGAAGGCGCTGGAGGTTTGGAACCTTCTCGACAAGTTTGCCAACTACGGGTTCAACAAAAGCCATGCGGCGGCCTATGCGGTTGTTTCCTATCAAACGGCTTGGTTGAAGGCGAACTATCCGGTGGAGTTCATGGCCGCCGTGATGAACTGCGATCTGCATCTGACGGACAAACTAAACGTTTACAAGCAAGAGGTTGACCGGCTGGAGATCGAAATGATCCCGCCCTGTGTGAACCGCTCCGAAGCGGTGTTTTCCGTCAAGGACGGGAAGATTTTGTATGCGCTTGGGGCGCTGAAAAACGTAGGCGTCGAGGCGATGCGGATGATTGTGGCCGCGCGGGAGGCGGGGCCATTCCGGGATGTGTTTGATTTCGCGCGCAGGGTTGATTTGAAGCGTGTGGGCAAGCGGCCTTTGGAGATGCTGGCGCGGTCTGGCGCGTTTGATGCTCTGGATGGCAACCGGCGAAAAGTGTTTGAGAGCCTGGATGCTTTGGTTGCGTTTTCAAGCACTTGCCATGAGGAAAAGGCGTCCTCCCAGATCTCCATGTTTGGCGATGGAGGCGAGGAATTGCCCGCGCCCCGACTGCCGATGCCGGAGGATTGGATGCCGACGGAGCGGTTGGGGGAGGAGCATCAGGCGGTGGGGTTTTACCTCTCCGGGCATCCGTTGGACGACTATATGGGTGCGTTGAAACGCCAGAGAGTGTTGATGCTGGAGGATGTTGCAGCGCAGGCGCGGGGCGGGCCGAAGGCGGTGAAGATGGCCGGGTCCGTTGCTTCGAAACAGGAGAGGAAATCGGCGCGGGGAAATCGGTTTGCTTTTGTGCAACTATCTGATCCGACAGGACTTTATGAGGTTACAGTCTTTTCCGACACGCTGGAGGAAGCCCGTGACTTGCTGGAGCCGGGACAGAATGTGGTGCTGGCGGTGGAGGCGACTTTGGAGAGCGATCAGCTGAAGCTGCTGGCGCGGGGTGTGCAGCCGATTGACGGGGCTGTAGCAGGGGCGGCGCCTGCCGGGCTGAAGATTTATGTGAATGATCCCAACGCTCTAGGCTCCGTTGCCACGCGGCTGGATGAGGCGGCGAAGGGTGGCGGCAGGGCGCGGGGGCCGGTGAACCTGATCCTCATACATCCCGACTTGCCGGGGGATGTGGAGATCGAACTGCCGGAGAAATACCCGGTGACACCGCAGATCATGGGCGCGATCAAGCATGTGGCCGGGGTGGCGCATGTGGAGGAGTTTTGAAAGCTGGGTTTGGTATGGTTTCGGTACGGCTTTGGTAATGTGACAAAACTCCTCGGGAATTGCGAGGTAAAGGTTTTGCTTACCTCCCTTTGAACTAGGCAAATTGTGATTTTGGATCCGGCTTCTGGAGAGCTGATCATGGTTGCGCTCCATACGGGCTTGATAGCTGCGGCAAGGCCGGAAGGCGTTGATACTTGTACACCTGATGGTGCCGCTTCGGGCGATGCGCATCGTTACGTGACGGGGCTGGGTGAGGCAGGGCCGTGCAGGAGGAAGGGTGCTGTGGGCAGAGCGTTTTGATCGACATGGCCCCCGTTGTGGATAATGCCGAAGCGACGATTGCCAAGATGAAGATCATGGTGGCGGCGCTGACCCCGCGGAACTGTACCGCCCGATTCTCGCTTGGCAGTTGGATGTGTGGCGGTCTGCTACCTTGTGACCGAGATGCGTTTTAAAGCCGGAGATGCGGGCTTCTGGCGCGCTATGGTGGGTTAGCACCCACCCTACGGGCTGGGGCGGCATTGTGCTATCGGGCGGTTTCTGCCGCGTGCAGGAATGTGAGCGTCTGATCGATCACGCGTTTATCCATCATCATGAAGGAGTGGAGGACGGGAAGAGTGGCGTGGTTGCCGCGCGGGGACGCGGCGATGGCGCTTTTCACGGTAACGACGCCATCGTTGGGGCCGTGGATGCCCGAATACTCACCGAGGCCCGTTGGGCCAGCAGTGCCTGCGATGGCGGCGACATCGAGATTGCTGATCTCCTGAGGTCCATCTTCCAGATCCTTGAGGATCGGGCCGAGGAGGGGGCCGAGGGGTTCGGCTATTTTGGCCAGCGGCGAGCCGAGATTGGGCGAGCCGAGCTGCACAACGCGGCCCCGGCGTTCAGGTGGCAGGCCTGCCATGAGCCGCAGCGCGAGAAGGCCGCCGAGGGAGTGGCCGACCATATGGACGCGGCCTTCCTTCGGCATGTCCTCTTCGAGCCGTGCTGCGATATCGGCAAGGCCGCCATTGCGGCTGTTGTACCAGACTGTTTTGGTGGCAAAGCCTGCCTCTGACAGGAAATGCTCCATCCGCCAAAGGCTGACAGGTGTGCGGGCGAGGCCGTGGATGAGGACGACTGTGGTGGGCATCAGTAATGGGGCGGAGGGGTATCCGCAAAGGTGGCGGAGCCTGACTGATCGGATGCTGCGGCTTGCGTTAGCAACAGATCGACATGTGTGCGGAGATGCTTGATCTCTTTCTCCTGCGCCTGAATGACGGAAGACATATCCTCCATCTCGCGAGTGAGATGCGCGAGGGTTTCTTCCAGTTGTGTAATCCGGTGCTCTGCCATGAATGATCCTTTTGTCACAGACAGATGCATCAGATGGCGCACATTTTAAAGGGGTGAGCGCTGTGTTTTTGAGCTGGGGCCTCGACAGGGGGCGGTGCGGGGCCTAGATCAGGCAGCGACTGTGAAGAGGTTTGGTATGGCGTTGGACGAGAGAGACTTGCGGGATGCGCTGGGGTGTTTTGCCACCGGCGTGACGGTGGTGACGACGCTGTGCGATCAGGGCAGGCTCGGCATGACGGCGAACAGCTTTGCCTCCGTCTCGCTCGATCCGCCCTTGGTGCTGTGGTCGCCCGCACGAAAATCCTCGCGGTTTCCGGCATTCGAGGCCGCTTCGCATTTCGCGATCCATGTGCTTGCGGCTGATCAGCAGGCGCTCTCAGACAGGTTCGCGATGGAGGGGCTGGATTTCGACGGGATCGAAACGGAGCCGGGGATCGGCGATGCGCCGCTTTTGTCAGGCTGTGCGGCGCGGTTCGAATGCGCCCATGCTGCCGGGCATGATGGCGGGGATCACCTGATCGTTGTGGGAGAGGTGCTGCGGATGGAGGCTTCCGGTGCGGCGCCGCTGCTCTACCATCGGGGGGGATACGCCAGTCTGGGTTGAGTGTTTGGGTCTGCCGAAATGACCGGGATGCGAATTTTACAGACCTTCGTTTTGTTTGACTGAATGTCCGCTTGGAGAAAAATCCCGGCTTAAGGCGTTTCGACTTAAGCTTGAATCGCTTTTCGCTGCCCTTCGCTCGAATGCGAAGAGCGATGCGGGGTGTCTCAAGTCAAAGTCGAAACGCTATAGTGGGTGGTTCCATAACTCAGTCATTGATTGTCCGGTGGCCTGATCCACATCGAAGACCCGGCCGGTTGCTGGCTCTCCAGAAACGGTTGCCCGCTAGCACATTATTCCTGGTGCTCGACCGGCTTGAAATATTGGGGAGCTTCGGCCCGTTCAAACATCCCATAATCCCTGGAAACTCGGCTCGACAATGCGCTTATTACCTTGTCGTTCCCTTGCGCCCTTTCGACTTTGGACCGCCCATCCTCCTCGCTGGCAACGCAGGCAATTGTCAGATATGAGTTCGCTTCCGTAACGCTCTCGAAGGCCCCGGTGGTTCCTGGTTCCGGTTTCTCGTTGGTTCGGATAATCGTGAGAAAACGATCAGGTGTTGCGGCTGCGTCGTTATATGCGCCGTCTTTGGTCCAGTTCTTCTGGGGTTCACCTTGCTCAACATGCTGCAGGACGTGCGAGATGCGAATACGATAGTCTGCGAAGTGTTTAAACCGTCCGGCAGATTGGGATTTGTGATGTTGGCGGTTCGTCCTCCACCTCGATATCGATGCTTCATCGCGCCAGAGGGAATGAGACAGGATTACACCTGGGCGGGCCAAAGACTTAAATCTCTCGATGAACATCAAACCGTCATGTTCCATGAGAATGGGACGGAGCTTTGCTGCATGCCGGAAGTAATGGTCTTCATGACCATCGCGCGGCGTCATCTCGAAGAGTAGTGCCTGCATGTCGGCCCTGTCAGATCGCTGTTTACATGTGTCGGCAAGCTAACAGTGTTTGACGGCGTGTCTGGTACAAAAGTGATGTTGCTCAGCGCTGCCAGGCTTTCCGGTATGCGCCCGGACTTGTGCCGAAACTCCGTTTGAAAACCCTGCCTAGGTGACTTTGATCGGCAAATCCGCATTCATGAGCGGCGGCGGCCGGCGGCAAACGCCTTCGAAGGAGGGAGCGGGCTTGGGTTGCTCTGGTTGCAATGCGATAAGCATGCGGCGTCATTCCAATTTCCCGCGCAAATCGACGGATAAACCCCTCACGGCTCAGGGGCGAAAAAGTGGCTAGCTTCGCGACAGGGATGTTGCTGTCGCTGACAGCTTCGATGAGGTCAGCAGACAAAGAATTCTGTAATTTCAGTTTCAGTTCAGACACCTTGTTCGCGCTGATCTTGTGCAGCACCTCCTCTATGGAATCGCCATCATCAATGCTCTGCCTGTCGGACATCGATCCGATCAACACCGATGATTGATGCTCTATCGGGCCGCAGGCAGGATCGAGGAAGATATCGCGGCTCCTGGTCGGCAAACCTTTCGCCCCGCGCGAGCGATGTGGTGTGGCAGCGGGGATTACGACGAACTGACCCGCTGAAACATGAACACTCTGTTGGCCAATCTGAAAGACACGGTGCCCCTCCTGAACCACCGATATCTGTATTTCGCTATGAAAGTGCGCCGATAAAGATGGGCTGCCGTTCCCAAGCCATTCGGATGTTTCCAAACCCAGTTTGTGATTGACGCGTCTATAGGTCCATCTGGTTTGCGTTTGTTCCATGACTGGGGTTGTTGCATGTCCAACGTTCCCAGTCAGCCAAGTGTTTTCTTTTTCATCAGTGTTTGTGACTTGGTGCGAGAGTTGCAATCCGCTGCACTACACATAGTTGCAGAGGCTCTGGGCTGACGCTTGGGGGTGCTGGCTTATCCGCGGTAGAAGATGTTTCCGCCGAAGGAGCCTGTGCGGGTGAGGGTGCCGAACCAGCCGGGGGCCATGCGGGCGGCGTGGAAGTAGAGGGCACCCTTGGTGATGTCTTCATCCGGTTTGGCGAGCGCTTCGCGGGCGATTGCGGTGGCGTTGCGGTATTTTATCCTGTCCGGGAAGGTCTCGGGAATGCCGTCGCAGCGGTAGGAGAACTGGCAGCGATCGGTGATGACGCCGCAGACGGTGCTGGGGAAGCGGGGATCGCGTTTGCGGTTTATGATCACATCGGCCACGGCGTGCTGGCCTTTGGGTTTGGAGGCCGCGGCCTCGAAATAGATGGCCTCGCGCAGGCATTCGAAGGCGGAGGCTTCAAAGGTGACGCCCGATGCGCCGCGGCTGATCTCCGGTTCGTCGCTGGATGCGCAGGCGGCGAGAAAGGCAAGGAGGGCTGTGGCAAGGGCATATTTCATGAGGCACTCGGGCGTTGTTGATGGTGTGCGGAGAGAAAAGCGATTCCCGCTTGCGTGGCAAGTATTTTCATTTTTCGGCCGGATTGTGGCTATTCCAGCCGGGCCGGGAAACCTTCGGCGCGGAGGGGTGTGCCGAGCAGATCCTCAAGGAGTTTTGCGATCATCGGGGATTGGGCCTGGCCGCCATAGGCCGCGCGGGCGCTGCGGTAGATCTGTTGGGTGGCACCTGCGAGGGTGAGGGGCACTTCGTGCTCGGCCCCAAATTCCATGGCAAAGCCCAGATCTTTCAGGGCGAGATCCATGGAAAAGGCGACATCGTAGCTGCCGTTCAGAATCAGTTGGCCCTCCGTTTCGTGCACGAAACTGGTGCCGGAACTGGCCTTTATGGCGGCCCAGGATTGGGCAAGATCGAGGCCGCCGCGTTTGGCGAGCATGAGCGCCTCGGAGGTGGCCTGAAGGTGGACAAAGGCTAGCATGTTGGTGATGACCTTGATGAGCGAGGCATTGCCCAGAGGCCCCATGTGGAAGATCTCGCCGCCCATGGCCTCCAGCGCGGGGCGGTGTTTCCGGAAGACGGCCTCCGGCCCGCCTGCGAGCATCGTGATCTGGCCCGAGGCTGCGAGGTGGACGCCGCCGGTGACGGGCAGTTCCAGCGTTTCTACGCCCTTGGCAGCGGCTTCTGCGGCGAGGCGGAGGATCTCGGCCTTGCCAAGTGTGGACATCTCTATCCACGTGGCGCCTAAGTGCATGGCAGGCAGGATCTGGGCGAGGATGGTTTCCGATACAGCGGGCGAGGGGAGGCAAGTGATCACGGCGTCCTTGCCTTCGGCGAGAGCTGCGGGGCTTTCGGCCCATGCGGCGCCCTTGGCTTCCAGCGCCTTTGCCGAACTCCGATCCAGATCATGAACACTCACTTTGAAGCCTGCTGCCAGAAGGCTGGCTGCGAGGTTTGCGCCGAGATTGCCGAGGCCGATGAAGCCGTAGTGCATGGATGTGCTCCTTCTTTTGGATAAAGGAGGGGGTTTATCGACTTTTGACAATAGACAGTGCAACAGGAGCCGTGCAGCGCCTGCCTGCGGGGTGGCGCTGCCAGTGCTTGTTTAACTCACTTTATGCCCGCCAAGTGTTATTTCGGCCATTCGTTGTGCTGTTTCCGGCAAAGCGCCAGCCCGATGGGGCGGGCAGGCGCTGCGCGGCGGCTTCGCCTTGATTCCGCGCGAGTGGATTTGGTTTGCGTTGTGCCTTCACTTGCTCCTTCTGTGGGGCTGCGCTAGGGAAGCGCGCAGTGTGACCGGGGAGCCTTTCATGGCGCAGAAGAAGACCAAAGTGAGCCGACCCAAGGCGATACAGCCCAAGGGTTTTCGAGATTACTTCGGGGCCGAGGTGACGGAGCGGGCGGAGATGCTGGCTGCGATCACCGAGGTGTATCATCGCTATGGGTTCGACGCGCTTGAGACGAGTGCCGTAGAGACGGTGGAGGCGCTCGGATCCTTCCTGCCGGATGTGGACAGACCGAATGCGGGCGTTTTTGCGTGGCAGGACGAGGATGAGGCCTGGATGGCGTTGCGCTATGATATGACAGCGCCTTTGGCGCGGGTTTATGCGCAGTATCGCAACGACCTGCCGACGCCCTACCGGCGCTACACGGTTGGCCCCGTCTGGCGGAACGAGAAGCCGGGGCCGGGACGGTTCAGGCAGTTTTATCAATGCGATGCGGATACGGTGGGCACGGCGAGCATGGCGGCGGATGCCGAGATCTGCGCGATGCTGGCGGATACGCTGGAGGCTGTGGGGATTACGCGCGGGGATTATATCGTGCGGCTCAACAACCGGCAGGTGCTGAACGGGGTGATGGAGGCTGCGGGCATTCTGAACCCTGACGCACCGGATGCATTTGCCGAGGAACGCGGGATCGTGATGCGGGCGATTGATAAGCTGGACAGGCTGGGGCCAGAGGGTGTGCGTGCGCTTTTGGGCGCGGGCCGCAAGGATGAGAGCGGCGATTTTACCAAGGGCGCTGAGCTGAGCGATGCGCAGGCCGAGATTGTGATGGGTTTCATGGGCGCGCGGCGTGCGGATGCGGCGGGCACTGTGGCTGCGTTGCGCGATCTTGTCGGTGCCTCGGTGATTGGCGCGAAGGGTGTGGACGGCCTGGAGGAGATCGCTGCCCTTCTTGATGCGCAGGGTTATGCCGCCGACCGGATCGTGGTGGATCCCTCTGTCGTGCGCGGCCTGGGCTACTATACAGGGCCTGTTTATGAGGCCGAACTTACCTTTGAGATTGAGGATGAGAAGGGGCGGAAGCAGCAGTTTGGCTCGGTTGCCGGCGGCGGGCGGTATGACGATCTGGTGAAGCGCTTTACCGGGCAGGAAGTGCCTGCGACGGGGATTTCCATTGGGGTGGATCGGTTGTTGGCGGCGTTGCGGGCGAAGGGGCGGGTTGGCGGTGTGGCCGCTGGCCCGGTGGTGGTGACCGTGATGGATCGGGACCGGATGGGGGATTATCAGGCGATGGTGGCGGAGTTGCGCTCGGCTGGCATTCGGGCGGAGGTTTACCTCGGCAATCCGAAGAACTTCGGCAAGCAGTTGCAGTATGCGGATGCGCGGGGCTGCCCTGTGGCGGTGATCGAGGGTTCGGACGAAAACGCGCGGGGCGTTGTGCAGATCAAGGATCTGGCGCTGGGTGCCCGGCTTGCGGCCGATATGGAGACGCATGAGGACTGGAAGGCGCAGCCTGCGCAGATGGAGATTGAGCGGGGCGATCTCGTCGCCGAAGTCCGGGCCATGATTGCGCGGGCCAAGGGCTGATATGTCGCGCGCAGGGGCAGGTTTGGCGGCGCTGGAGGCCGAGACAGAGCGCTGCATGGCGGCCTTTGCCGCAGCGGGCGCTGAGCGGGTGGCACCGGCCGTATTGCAGCCCGCAGAGACATTGCTTGACTTGTATGGTGAGGATATCCGGGCGCGGGCGTTTGTGGTGAAGGACGGGCTGCGCGAGGCGATGCTGCGCCCCGATTTCACAGTGCCGGTCGTGGAGCGGCATATGGCGGGTGGTGCCGAGCCTGCGCGCTATTGCTACGCAGGGCCGGTGTGGCGGCGGCAGGCGGCAGGCTCTGCCCGGGCGACGGAGTTTCAGCAGACCGGGTTCGAGCTTTTTGACGGGCGCGACCGGGCGGCGGCGGATGCGGAGGTTTTCGCGCTGATATCCGCGCTGATGGAAGGGTTGCCTGTTTCGGTTTCCACCGGCGATACCGGGCTTTTGCGGGCTGTGGTGGCGGGGCTGGAAACATCGACCGCGCGGAAGGCCGCGCTGATGCGCCATATCTGGCGGCCCGCGCGGTTCTCGCGCCTTGTGGCGCGGTATTCAGCGCCGGGATCCGAGAAGGCGGAGCTGATTGCGGCGGCCAAGGCGGGCCGGGCCGAGGCGGTGATGGCGGAGGCGGGCAAGGCGGTTGGCCTGCGGAGCAAGGCTGAAATTCTGGCACGCGTGGCGCGGCTGGTGGAGGACGCGGATGTGCCGCCACTGGCCGCTGAGGATGTTGCGTTGATGGACGCCGTTCTGGGGCTGAAGGGCAGCGTGGTGGAGGCGCACCGGGTACTGGAGGGGCTGGCGGCAGATGCTGCGGCCCTGCGCCCTGCGGTGGAGCGGTTTGCCCGACGCATCGAGGCATTGGCTACGCGCGGCGCGGATGTGGAAGCGCTTGCCTTTGAGGGGGCATTCGGTCGAACGACTTTGGAATACTACGACGGGTTCGTGTTCGGGTTCTTTGATCCTGCAAGTCCCGAAACGCCCAGCATTGCCAGCGGCGGGCGGTATGATGCCCTGACAGAGGCCTTGGGCCGGGGACGGGGGATACCGGCTGTGGGTGGCATCATCCGGCCAGAGGCGGTGCTGGCCCTGCGAGGTGTGCCATGCTGAAGCTGGGTGTGCCGTCCAAGGGCCGACTGCAGGCGGATACGTTCGGGTGGTTTGCCGAGCGCGGCGTGGTGTTGGAGCGCATGAGTGACGGGCGCGAATATGCGGGGGCTGTGAAGGGCATTGACGGCGTGGAACTGGTGCTGCTTTCGGCAGGCGAGATCCCGCGCGAGCTGGCGGCGGGGCGGATCCATCTGGGTGTCACAGGGCTGGATCTGGTGGCGGAGTATCTTTCGCCCGCTGATGGTGTGACGGAAGTGGCGCGCATGGGCTTTGGCCAGGCGGATCTGATCGTGGCGGTGCCCAAGATCTGGATTGATGTGGAAACGATGGATGATCTGGATGCGGCGGCCGCGGCCTTTCGTGCCGTGCATGGGCAAAGATTGCGGGTGGCCACGAAATATCACCGGCTTGTGCGCGAGTTCTTCCGCGACAAGGGTGTGGCAGATTACCAGCTTGTGGACAGTCAGGGCGCCACGGAAGGTACGGTAAAGAACAGAACTGCGGAGGCCGTGGCGGATATCACATCCACAGGTACGACTTTGGAGGCTAATCACCTGAAGGTGTTGGCGGATGGCCTGATACTGCCCTCGCAAGCCACGCTTTTCGTCTCTGACAGGGCGAAATGGCCGGATGGAACAGATCAGACCTTCCGGTCGTTGATGAAACAGATCTAGCGGAGCCGTGGCGATGGGGGTTGCCAAGAAGGTTGTTGACGTGAGGTCCTGCGTTGCCGAGTGGCGGCGCAACGGGCTGCGCATTGCTGTGGTGCCGACGATGGGCGGGTTGCACGCCGGCCATGTCTCTCTCGTGCGGGCGGCGCAAGTGGTTGCAGACCGTGTGATCGTGACGATTTTCCTCAACCCCACTCAGTTTGGTGCGCATGAGGATCTGGGCATGTATCCGGCGGAGCGGAACAGGGATCTGGCCCTGCTGGAGGCGGAAGGTGTGGATCTGGTGTTCATGCCCACGCGGGAAGATATCTATCCGCCCGGTTTTGCCACGCGTGTCGTGATGGACGACTTGACGGATCTGATGTGCGGGGCGTTAAGGCCCGGACATTTTGACGGTGTGACACAGGTGGTGACCAAGCTTTTCAACATCGTCGGTGCGGATGTGGCTGTCTTTGGCGAGAAGGACTGGCAGCAGTTGCAGATTGTGCGGAAGCTGGTGGCCGATCTCAACATGCCGGTGGAGATTCTCGGGTGCCCCACTGTGCGGGAGCCGGATGGCCTCGCGCTGTCTACCCGCAATGGATATCTGAGCGGTGACGCGCGGGATGTGGCACGGGCGCTTTACCGCAGCCTCAGCCTCGTCGCCGAGGAAATTGCCAATGGCGTGCCAACCGAGCTTGCCTGCGCGCAGGCGGAGGACGGGCTGAGAGGTGCCGGTTTTGACAGTGTGGATTACCTCGAATGCCGCGATGGAGAGACGTTGCGCTTGGCAATGGCGCCCTTCAAGGGTGCGCGGGTGTTCGGGGCAGCAGTGCTGGGAGAGACGCGGCTGATCGACAATGTGGCGGTGCCGGTTTAGGCGCTGCGGCGTTTATCCCTGTGATAGGTAAGTGCCATTGCAAGTGCTGCGCGGGCGGGGACCTCAGGGATGGCCTTGCCGAGGCGCATGCGCAGCGCGCGGTTGCCTTCGTATTCGAACGCTTCCGGGAAATGCGTGCTGATCGTGCTGACAAGATCCGTCTGGCAGTTGAGGAAAATGGCGCAGTGATCGGGGCGGTTTGCGCTCCACCCCAGACGGATTGTGCTGCCGGACTTTGAAGCGGCTGTGAGATAAGCAGGCTCACCCCATTTCAGCGTTTCCTCAATCGGACCGGCGCCGAGACGGGCCGCTTCCTCGAAAATGTAGCGACGAAGAACGGCAAGCGCCTTTTGCGCACCGGCCGGGAAGGCGGCGTAGGCAGCCCTGACATGTTCTGGCATTTCTGGTTCCGGCATCATTGGCATCCCTCTTTGCTGGAGGAAAGGTACACCGGTTGCCTTTGTCAAATCTTGCTGAATTCGCCCCAGAGAGAGGTGCGGCGCTTCGTGGACTTTGCTGGACTGCGCCGAGGCTTGTGCGGGATGCGCCTTTTGGATGTTGAGCGGGGCTCAAAAAGTTGAAAAACTGATCCTGAGGTAGAGGAGTTCCTGACCATCAGGATCAAAGGTCGCGCTCATTCCCATGCCGTAGGGGAACGCGTGCAGGATGCGGCGCACCGTGCCAGTGGTTGGGTAGCGCGGGCCGTTTCGCCTGACGGACCAGCTTCCCGTGACGCGAAGTGTGTTGTCTGTAGTGCTGACATTTGGATTTGCTGAGCTGAAGCGCTCATGAACCCTAAAGCCTTGGGCTTCCATCCACGTTTGTGCTTCCGCCACGCCGCCGTATTGGTAAAGGAGCCTGAACGCGCAGACGGTTGCTTCGTCTTCCGATGTGATCTGGTCCCAGTCCATCCGGAGAAGATCTTTTTGAACGTTTGCCCTCGCGCCCGGTTCCAGGCAGGATTGCGGAGACGGAAATTTCTCCAGTGCCCGTCTCAGACCAATCGTCTGGGGAGATTTGGGCCTGCTCTGGAAGGGTGGTGTGCCGCGCAGGTCAGAATACTCTGCGTTTGATGTTGCTGAATAGTAGGTGTTTGCCGCTTGTTTTGCTGTCATGGATCCGAGCATAGTGGTGATCGCGATAAGGACGGCTACGGTTGGAAGACTGATTGCGAGGCTTGCCAGGCTGTAGAGTTTTTGGCGCCATTTCCTGTTCCAGAAACCAGCGAAAGACAGGCGGTGCCAGCCCGTGAGCGCGCCTCTCATGATCCTGTAGAACATCAGGAAGATTAAGATTGCACCAAGCGGAGCGTAAGCCAGACTTATGAGCGTGCAAATTGCCAGAAGCAGGGTTATCCGGAGCGAGTTCATAGGGCTGAATGCGGGTCGCCCTTGCAGGAGGCGATCCAACCACATGAACGGAAAGGATATGATTGCTGCAAATACAGCCAGAAACGGAAAGATAATGATGACAAGGAAGATCGTGCTCGCGGTGTAGTGTGTGTGGTGCGCTTCCATGCCCGACCACAAGATGTTGGAGACAACTGCTGCCGCAATCAGGCAGACGATGCTTGAAAAGAGGATGCGAAGGTAATGAAGTATCGGATCGCCTGCAGGATCTTTCTTGGATTGAGTGTGCATGAAATCCCCGACGCCCAAAAATGAACATTGTTCAATGATGTGCGTTTGAGGCCTGAAATGCAATGGTAACGTTTGGTCAGATGTGGGGCGGGAAGGGCATGCCCTAAGTTTCCCGATAGCGTTTCGCTTTAAACTTGAATCACCTGTTGCTGCCTGAAATCGCAGATTTCAACGCGTTGGGTGTAAAGGGGTGCTTTAGGACAAAAGCCAAATGCTTTAGAGAACGCCGAGGCCTGCAAGTTCGGCTGCGAGATGGGGCGGGAGGGGTTCGTCGCCTTCGAAATCGCCTAGATCGGCGGGCGCGTCCTCTGCTTTCAGGTAACGCCAGCCCTGAAAAGGGCGGCGGGGCTGGGGGGTGGTTCGGATGAGTTCCGGGGCGAGGACGATGGCGCAGCGGCGGATGCCGTCTTCGCCAATGCGCTCCTGAAGCTCGATAATGGGCTGGCGGGCGAGAACGAGGCCCTTGATGACCCAGTACATGGAACCGCCATCCAGAAGTTCCGCCTCTCGGCGGGGCCACATGCGGGTGGTGTGGGTGATGATATCACCGAAGCCTGCCGCCTTGTTGCGGGGGCGCACGCGTTTGTGCCAATCCGCCAGCCCTGCGACGCTTTCGGTGCCCACGGAGAGCTTGAGTAGATTGAGTTGACCGGACATTTGCTTAACCCCTGACACGAAGGTAACGTTGACGAGCGCCTTCGAAAAGGGCGGCGGAGGAGTTATCCACAGGAAAATGTGCCTCCTGCCTGCGTTGACCCAAGGACTTGTGTGGATTACTTTAAGTATCTTCCTGACTTTTTGCCGGAGAGATGCCGCTCATGAGCCGTTTTTCAGCCCCTATTTCAGCTTCCATCTGGGACATGAAGTACCGTTTCAAGACGCCGGAAGGTGAGGCTATCGATGAGACGGTTGAGGATAGCTGGCGGCGGGTGGCGAAAGCCCTGGCCGCGGCGGAGGCTGACCCGGCAGCCTGGGAAGACAGATTTTATGGCGCGCTGGAGGATTTTCGGTTTCTGCCAGCGGGGCGAATTCTGGCGGGGGCGGGCACTGAGCGCTCCGTCACGCTGTTCAACTGCTTTGTGATGGGAACGATCCCGGACGATATGGGCGGGATTTTCGATATGCTTCGGGAAGCGGCGCTGACGATGCAGCAGGGCGGCGGGATCGGCTATGATTTCTCTACCATCCGGCCCAAGGGCGCATCCGTGAAGGGTGTAGGGGCAGATGCTTCCGGCCCGCTGAGCTTCATGGATGTGTGGGATGCGATGTGCCGCACGATCATGTCTGCCGGTTCGCGCCGGGGGGCGATGATGGCGACAATGCGCTGCGATCATCCCGATATCGAGGATTTCATCACCGCCAAGCGGGATGCGGCGCGGCTGCGGATGTTCAACCTCAGCGTTCTGGTGACAGATCCCTTTATGGATGCGGTGAAGTTAGGCGCGGATTGGGATCTGGTCTTTGATGGCGAAGTTTACCGGACTGTGAAGGCGCTGGATCTCTGGAACATGATCATGGCGTCCACCTTTGAATTTGCCGAACCGGGCGTTATTTTCATCGACCGGATCAACCAGCGGAACAACCTGAATTATTGTGAGACGATTGCGGCGACGAACCCTTGCGGCGAGCAGCCCTTGCCGCCTTATGGCGCGTGCCTGCTGGGCTCGATCAATCTGGCGCGGCTGGTGGTGGATCCGTTCGAGGATGCGGCTGCGCTGGACGAGGACGCGCTTGATGATCTTGTGCGTCTGGCGGTGCGGATGATGGACAACGTGGTGGATGCATCGCGTTTTCCGCTGGAGGCGCAGGCCGCGGAAGCGCGGGCCAAGCGGCGGATCGGGCTTGGCGTGACCGGCCTGGCGGATGCGTTGCTGATGGTGGGCGAACGCTATGGCTCTGAGGAGGCGGCGCGTCTGGCGGAGCGCTGGTTGCAGCGGATCGCGCGCGCCGCATATCTAGCGTCGGCGCATCTGGCAGCGGAAAAGGGGGCGTTTCCCCTGTTTGACCGTGACGCGTTTCTGGCGGGCGAGACGATGCAGGCGATGGACGGCGACGTGCGGGAGGCCGTGGGCGAGCACGGTATCCGCAACGCGCTGCTGACCTCGATAGCGCCCACCGGCACGATCAGCCTTTATGCGGGGAATGTGAGTTCCGGCATCGAGCCCGTTTTTGCCTATTCCTACACGCGGAAGGTCCTCCAGAAGGACGGCAGCAAGGTCGAGGAAGAGGTTGTCGATTACGCCGTGCAGTTATGGCGCGATCTGAAGGGTGACGCGCCCCTGCCGGACCATTTCGTGAATGCGCAGACGCTGGCGCCGCTTGATCATGTGCGGATGCAGGCGGCGGCGCAGAAATGGGTGGATTCGAGTATTTCCAAGACGATCAACTGCCCCGAGGACATCAGCTTCGAGGATTTCAAGGAGGTCTACATGGCCGCCTGGGATCAGGGCTGCAAGGGCTGCACGACCTACAGACCCAATGCGGTGACGGGCTCTGTGCTGAGCGTGGCGGAGGCTGCCAGCGAGCAGAAGAACCCGACCCCTGAGGAGATGAAGGCGCAGCGGATCGAGATGGACCTGACGCTTCATGGGTTGGCGGAGAAGGCTGGAACGGAGGCGAGTACGATCTCGCGGATCGAGCGGGGTGCGCTGGATATCGCCACCTTCGAGGGGCGGGACGACCTTCTGGACATTCTGGGCTGGGAAGTACCGGAGGATGAGAAGACCGGGCTGCAAACGGTGACGGAAAGCGGCGGCGAGGTTGTCTATATGGCCGAGAAGCTGGACAGGCCGGAGGCTCTGGAGGGCAATACCTACAAGATCAAGTGGCCTGAGAGCGAGCATGCGATCTACATCACCATCAATGATGTGATCATTGGTGGCGTGCGGCGACCGTTTGAGGTGTTTATCAACTCTAAGAACATGGAGCATTTCGCGTGGACGGTGGCGCTGACCCGGATGATCAGTGCTGTGTTCCGGCGGGGTGGTGATGTGAGCTTTGTGGTGGAGGAACTGAAAGCGGTGTTCGACCCGCGTGGCGGGGCGTGGATGGGCGGGCGCTATGTGCCCTCCATCCTCGCGGCGATAGGGGGTGTGATTGAACGGCATATGGTGGAGATCGGCTTTCTGGCAGGCGAGGGCAAGGGCGCCAAGAGCGACCCACAACTGGCGGCGATGGCCGTAGGTGGGGCACCGCGGGGCGCTGCTTGCCCCAATTGCGGGCAGTTTGCGATGCACATGAGCGAAGGCTGCATGACCTGTGCGGAGTGCGGACATTCCAAGTGTAGTTGAGGCGGGCTGCGCATCTTGTGGACGCTGTGAAGTGACCAATAGTTTGCCCATTTCGTTCTAACTCGGGTCCATGATCTACACATAGGTTGTACATTGAGCGGCTTCACAACGATGCTTTCGGGGTGAAGCCGTCTCTATTTGAGTATGGGGTTTGAGGAAGTTTTTGGACGCGAGCATCATGCTTTGATTGAGCATGTTTGCACTCGTGGTCGATACAAATCTCTTCCATGAATTTCGCAGGCTCGAAACCTTACCTTGGAATGAACTAGCGAAGACTGATGAAATTGTCCTGATGGTGTCTGACCCCGCACAGACACAGATGCTGTCGGAGCACCTATTTTTTGCGCAAAGACTTTTCCAAATGTCCGGAGACACCTTGGCGTGATGCAAGTTCTTCCAGCACGCTTTCCAGGCTGACATCGGAGGACGCGAGGAGGACCAGCAGGTGGAAGAGAACGTCTGCCGCCTCGGAGCGCAGACCATTCTGATCATTCATGGCCGCTGCAACGATAGCCTCCACCGCCTCTTCGCCGAATTTTTCGGCACATTTGGCGGTGCCCTGGGCGAGGAGTGAGGATGTGTAGGAGGCTTCAGGATCGCTTCCCTTGCGCGCTGCAATCGTGGCCGCGAGGCTTTCCAGAATATCGCTCATGTCAGCCTCACCGGGATGCCTGCTGCGGCCATGTGCGCCTTGGCTTCGCCGATCGTATGATCGCCGAAGTGGAAGATCGATGCGGCCAGAACGGCGCTTGCATGGCCTTCAGTGACGCCTTCCACCAGATGATCAAGCGTGCCGACGCCGCCTGAGGCGATCACGGGAATAGGGAGGGCGTCGGCGATTGCGCGGGTCAGCGGCAGGTTGAAGCCAGCGCGTGTGCCGTCTCTGTCCATTGAGGTGAGCAGGATCTCTCCGGCACCGCGCCGGGCCATCTCGCGGGCGAACGCCACCGCATCAATCCCGGTTTCGCGGCTGCCACCATGGGTGAATATTTCCCAGTTGCCGGGGCTTACCGTTTTGGCGTCGATTGCGACGACAATGCATTGATTGCCGAACTTCTCTGCGGCCCGTGAGATCACCGAAGGATCTGCCACTGCGGCGGAGTTGAACGAGACCTTGTCGGCGCCCGCCAGAAGGAGCGCGCGCACATCTTCGGGTGTGCGCACCCCGCCACCGATGGTAAGCGGCATGAAGCATTGCTCTGCTGTTCGGCGGGCCACATCGTAAAGCGTGCCGCGATTTTCCAGTGTGGCCGCGATGTCGAGGAAACACAGCTCATCCGCCCCGGCGGCATCGTAAGCCTTGGCGGCCTCCACCGGATCGCCTGCATCTATCAGATCGACGAAGTTCACGCCCTTTACGACGCGGCCGTCTTTCACATCGAGGCAGGGGATGATGCGGGTTTTGAGCATGGGGCTGCTTTAGGCGGAAATCGGCTGTTGAACAAGTTGTGAATTGCAGAGCTGTGCATCGTGATAAGGTCTGCCAAACATCCAAGGAGGTATCATGTTCAAACCCATTCTTTCCCTCGCGCTGGCTCTCGGTATGGCGGCACCTGCTTTTGCTGCTGATCTGGTCCGGATTTCCAGCCCGCATAGCGTAAGCGATACGGTGGATAGGCTTGCCGCAGCTGTGGAAGGCGCCGGGGCTACGGTTGTGGCGCGGGTAAATCATGCGAAGGCGGCGGCTGGTGTGGATCTTGAGTTGCGCCCCGTGGAGATGCTGATGTTCGGCAACCCCAAGCTTGGCACGCCTGCCATGCAGGCGGACCCTGCCAGCGGGCTCGACCTGCCCTTGCGTGTGGTTGTGTATGAGGGCGAGGATGGCAGCGTGACGCTGGCCTATCACGATCCGGCAGAGCTTGCTGCGGCCCATGACATTCCCGGCGATGCGGAAGTTCTGGCCAAGATGACAGGAGCCTTGGCGAAGCTTACAGCGGCAGCGGTTGCCGAGTAGCCTATAGAGTTTCGACTTTTGCTGAATCATCCCCCAACGCAGAACGCATGCGAGCCTCAGCGTTTCGCGTTTCAGGACGGAGTCGAAACGCTTTAGCCTTTGAGAAGGGCTGTGGCAGCGGGGATGCTGATCTTGCCATCATAGAGCGCCCGGCCGGAGATCGCACCGTTGAGCGGCGCGCCACTTTCCTTCAGCGCCCGGAGATCTTCCAGCGATGAGACTCCGCCCGAGGCGATCACGGGGATGCTTACGGCATTGGCGAGCGCTGCGGTGGCCGCGACGTTCGGCCCCTGCATCGCGCCATCACGCTCGATATCTGTGTAGATGATCGCGGCAACGCCCGCATCCTCGAACTGTTTCGCAAGATCCAGCACGGTTATATTCGTCGTTTCCGCCCAGCCTTCGACGGCGACCATGCCATCCCGCGCATCGATGCCGACCGCGACCTTGCCGGGAAAAAGCCTTGCGGCCTCCCGCACGAGATCCGGATTGCGTACGGCAATGGTGCCGAGAATGACGCGTGCGAGCCCCTTGGAGAGCCAGCTTTCAACCGTTGCGATATCGCGGATCCCTCCGCCCAGTTGCACGGGTACAGAAACGCGGGAGAGGATTTCCTCCACTGCGGCGCCGTTTACCGGTGCTCCGGCAAAAGCTCCGTTGAGATCCACGAGGTGCAGCCACGCGCACCCAGCTTCCTGAAATGCCAACGCCTGCGCTGCCGGATCATCGCTGAACACTGTCGCCTGATCCATCTCTCCCTTGTAAAGACGTACGCATTGGCCATCCTTGAGATCAATTGCGGGGTAGAGGATCATCTTGCAGGCTCCGTTCTTTGCTGGTGCGCGTTTAATCAGGTGCGGGCGGAGTTGAAAAGCCCCGGCGCCCGCACCCACGTCAGGCTTGACCGGCCTTCGCGGCTAACGCAGGCTTTTGGCCAAGCAAAAACGGGAGGATATGATGAAGAAGCTTCTGGCAGCTTTGCTGCTACTGGGCGCGCCCGCGATGGCGCAGGATGTGAACGGCACCTGGAAAACGGAAACATCTGATGCCGGGGCCTATCTTGAGGTGCGGATCGGGCCCTGCAGCTACGATACCGCCAAGACCTGCGGTGTGATTGCGAAGGCGGTTAACACGGACAATCAGAGCATTGTGGGCAAGGCGATCATCAAGGATATGCATGCCAACGGTGCAAACCGGTGGAACAAGGGCACGATCTGGGCACCTGACGACGACAAGACCTACCGCTCCAACATGGCGCTTTCGGGCAATGTTCTGCAGGTAGAGGGCTGCGTTGCGATTTTCTGCCGCGGCCAGAACTGGACGCGCCTTAGGTAACGCTTAGGGAGTGGCGACGGTGCGCCTGATCCACTCCATCACCGCCTCTATCCGCGCGAGCCTGCGAAGATCAGGATGCACCATCATCCAGACTTCGCGTGTGAGATCGCAGGGGATGGGCAGTTCCTCCAGCTCCGCCACGGCGCGACCGACGGCCTGGGGTAGCAGAACCTTCCCGATGCCGCGTGCGGCGCAGGAAATCAGGCCCTCCGCATCGTTGACCTGAACCTGCGCGTGTGGATCTCCCGAGTTCCGGGCGATCCACGCATTTTGCGGCAGGTGGCCCATCACGTCTCCATAGGTGACCCAAGGCAGAGATGCCATGCGCTTGCCCCGCTGGACGAACACACCGTAGGAGAGTGTGCCAACCTTCTGGGCCAGCGCATTCATTTCGCTTTCGGGGCGTGAAAGGCGTAGGGCGATATCGGTTTCCCGGCGGGAGAGGTTGAGGTTGCGCGCCTCCGATACAAGATCGATTTCCAGCGTTGGATACGCGTTCAAAAGGGCGGGGAGCGCGCGGGCAAAGAGCCGGTTGATGAGGGCAGGCACCGATGTGACGCGCACGCGGCCTGCGACCTGCGCATCCTGCCCGGCAAGCTGGCTCGTGGCCTCCAGCACCTCCCGCTCTGCCCGTTCTGCATGGGAAAGCAGCGTTTCGCCCGCCTCCGTTGGGCTGAATGCACCGCGCTTGCGATCCATCACCCGCGTGCCGAGCGCCTTTTCCAACCGGTCAAGGCGGCGTGTCATGGTTGTCTCGTTCAGGCCGAGCGAACGGCCCGCCTTGGAAAAGGAGCCGTTGCGCATCAGCGCCAGCAACACCCGAAGATCATCCCAGCTGATATCCTGCATTATTGCAGGCTAGATCTGCAAAATCCCTGAATCAACCAGCATCAAATTCAGGTAGGAAGATATGTAGCAAAAGAGGGAGGATGTGATGCTGTTTGCCGTTATGTTTGAGGATGCAAGAGGTGCGGGAAAGATACGAAAAGACCATATTGCACAGCATCTTTCCTTTCTTGAAGGCCACAGCGCGGCGATAAGGGCGGCCGGGCCGCTTGTTGATGACGATCAAGCTATCATAGGCGGGATTTGGCTTGTGGAGAGCGAGAGCGCGGCCGATGTTCAGGCGCTGGTAGAGAAAGACCCGTTTTGGCCCACAGGCTTGCGCAAAGCCGTTTCCATCCGGGAATGGCGACAGGTTTTCGCGGATGGCAGGCGGCTTTAGGGCTTCCAATCCAGAAAATTGGCAATCAGGCGAAGGCCGGTTTTCTGGCTCTTTTCGGGGTGGAATTGCGTGCCTATCAGGTTCTCCCGACCGACAACTGCCGTGACCGGCCCGCCGTAACTGACCTGTGCCAGAACGTCTTTCTTGCGGTCTGCGGCCAGATGGTAGGAGTGCACGAAGTAGGCGTGGTCGCCACTGGCTATGCCTTCCAGCACCGGATGGGGCTCTGAGATTTCGAGCGCGTTCCAGCCCATATGCGGAACTTTCAGCGCGGGATTATCCGGCGTGAGCGCTGTAACTGTCCCAGGGATCCAGCCGAAGCCCGGCGCGTTGAGTCCGTGCTCCAATCCGACGGTTGCCATGAGCTGCATACCCACGCAGATCCCGAGGAAAGGTACACCATCTTCGAGTACACGCGCAAAGATGGCAGCCTTCAAGCCCTCCCGCGCTTCGAGGCCCCGGCGGCAATCGTCGAAGGCGCCGACACCCGGCAGCACGATACGATCTGCCCTTGCCACACGCGCGGGATCGGAGGTGACCACGATCTCCCCCCGATCCGCCTCCGCCGCCATCCGCTGGAAGGACTTCTCGGCAGAGCGGAGATTGCCGCTCTCATAATCGATAATCGCTGTGATCATTCGCTGAGGGTGCCTTTGGTTGAAGGCACCGCATCCGCCTTGTGCGGATCGGTTTCCAGCGCATCCCTCAAGGCACGCGCGACAGCCTTGAAAGCAGCTTCGGCAATGTGGTGCGCGTTGATCCCGTCCAGCTTCTCCACATGCAGTGTGATGCCGCCATGCGTAGCGAAGGCTGTGAAGAATTCACGCACGAGTTCGGTGTCGAATGTCCCGATCTTCGCAGCGGCAAACTCCACCTTCCACACAAGATAAGGGCGGCCCGAAAGGTCGAGCGCTGCCCGCACGAGCGTATCGTCCATCGGCAGAAGGCATGAACCGTAGCGGCGGATGCCGCGCTTGTCGCCCACGGCTTCTGCCAATGCCTTGCCGAGCGCTATGCCCACATCCTCGACGGTATGGTGATCGTCGATATGCAGGTCGCCCTTGGCGGAGATCTCCATATCGATCAGGGCATGGCGTGCGAGCTGATCCAGCATATGATCGAAGAAGCCTACGCCTGTGCGATTGTTATAGTTTCCGGTGCCATCAAGGTTGATGGAAACGGCAATCTCTGTCTCACTGGTGGAGCGGGCGATTTTGGCGCGGCGCATGGGCATATCCTCTGGTTATGCTGAGGCTTATAGTGATGAGCCTGACCGGTGGGAAGACTGGCAGGCCAGATTTGGGGAGAGTGTGGATGCGCAGGCTTTTATTGGTATTGGCTCTGGTGGTGAGCGCATGCGGGCTCAATGGAAATTACAGAGATCAGAGTTTTCAGATGAGGGCTGTGCCGGAACTGGATGCGGCGCGCTACCAGGGCCTTTGGTATGAAGTTGCGCGGTTTCCCAATACGTTCGAGAAGGATTGCGCAGGAGTGACTGCAGAATACGCCGCTCTGCCCGATGGCCGCCTGGCTGTGCGCAACACCTGCCGAAAGGGTGGGCTGGATGGGCCGGTACGGGTCGTCGAAGGCTCTGCGCGGTTTGTTGGAGCCGGTATTTTGAAGGTGCGCTTTTCCGATATCATCAGGATCGAGGGGGATTATTGGGTGTTATATGTATCACCCTCCTACGATATTGCTGTGGTGGGCGAGCCAGCAGGTGATTTCGGATGGATCCTTGCGCGGGAACCTCAGCTTGACCGGGCGCAACTGGAGGTGCCTTTGGCGACCCTGCGGGCGAACGGATACGACACGGCGCGATTGGAGTATGTGGTGCAGGCTCCGAGATAAAGGTTGAAATTAAAATGAACGTATGTTCATTTACTTGTCAGGAGGACCGCCCATGTTCACGCAATCCATGAATTTTTCTCTTGGCGAGGATGTCGAGGCGGTACGCGAAATGGTCCATCGTTGGGCGCAGGAGCGTGTGGCCCCGATGGCTGCTGATATCGATACAAACAACATGTTTCCGCATGAGTTGTGGGCGGAAATGGGAGAGCTTGGGCTGCTTGGCATCACTGTGGCGGAAGCAGATGGCGGCTCTGGCATGGGGTATCTGGCACATACGGTTGCGGTGGAAGAGATCGCGCGGGCGAGCGCTTCGGTAAGCCTTTCTTATGGCGCGCATTCCAACCTTTGCGTCAACCAGATTGCATTGAACGGGACCGCGGAGCAGAAGGCTGCGTATCTGCCGAAGCTGATCTCGGGCCAGCATGTGGGCAGCCTTGCGATGAGTGAGGCGGGGGCTGGCTCGGATGTTGTTTCCATGAGCCTTGCTGCGGATAAGCGGAATGACCGCTTTGTGCTGAATGGCTCCAAGTACTGGATAACGAACAGCCCGGATGCGAGTGTGCTGGTTGTCTACGCGAAGACGGATAAATCCCTGGGATCCAAGGGAATTACGGCGTTTCTTATCGAGAAGGAGATGGCGGGGTTCTCTGTCGGTCCGCATTTTGACAAGCTGGGGATGAGGGGTTCGAACACGGCGGAGATCATTTTTGAGGATGTCGAGGTGCCGTTTGAGAATGTGCTTGGTGAGGAAGGCCGGGGCGTTCAGGTGCTGATGTCTGGCCTTGATTACGAGCGGGTGGTGCTGTCTGGCATCGGGCTCGGGATCATGGCGGCCGTTCTGGATCACATCATGCCTTACATGGTGGAGCGCAAGCAGTTCGGCCAACCCGTTGGAAACTTTCAGCTTATGCAGGGCAAGATCGCGGATATCTACACGGCGATGAACTCCGCCCGGGCCTATGTGTATGCAGTGGCGGGTGCTTGTGATCGGGGCCAGGTAACGCGGCAGGATGCGGCGGCCTGTGTGCTCTATGCTTCTGAAAAGGCGATGGAAATGGCGGTGCAGGGGGTGCAGGCCATGGGGGGTGCCGGATATATGAGTGACAGCCCTTTGAGCCGGATCATGCGGGACGCCAAGCTGATGGAGATCGGCGCGGGTACGTCTGAGATCCGGCGGATGCTGGTGGGGCGCGAGTTGATGAAGGGGATGGGATGATGGACGGACGCTTCTGCCTGCGGCAGGCCGCCCCGCCCACCATCCCTTTGGCGGGACGAAGGTGGGTGCACTGTGGTTAGGGATGCGCATCTGCGAGAGATGCAAGTTGTTGAAACGGCTGCAATTAATGCGGCGTTGGGCGGAGGGGAGCGCGCGCGTGAGCGGCATGTTTCTCGTGGAAAGATGCTGCCGCGCGACAGGGTCGCAGGGCTGTTGGATCCTGGATCGCCCTTTCTGGAAATCGGCGCCCTGGCGGCACATGGGATGTATGACGGAGCGGCGCCTTCTGCCGGGGTGGTGGCAGGTATTGGACGTGTACATGGACGGCAGGTGATGGTCGTTTGCAATGATGCGACAGTAAAGGGTGGAACGTATTATCCGATTACTGTAAAAAAGCATCTTCGAGCGCAAGAAATTGCAGAGCGATGCGGTTTACCGTGCATCTATTTAGTGGATTCAGGCGGGGCGAACCTGCCCAACCAGGATGAAGTATTTCCTGATCGGGATCACTTTGGGCGGATTTTCTATAACCAGGCGCAGTTGAGTGCAAAGGGTATTGCGCAGATAGCAGTTGTCATGGGCTCCTGCACCGCCGGCGGTGCGTATGTTCCGGCTATGGCTGATGTATCAATTATCGTTAAAAATCAGGGCACTATCTTTCTGGCCGGACCTCCTTTGGTGAAGGCTGCGACGGGGGAAGAGGTGAGTGCTGAGGCGCTGGGCGGCGGGGACGTGCATACGCGGCTTTCGGGTGTTGCGGATTACCTGGCTGAGGATGACGCGCACGCGCTGGCATTGGCACGGGAAGCGGTGCGGCATCTGGGAGCCTCGCATGTGCCGGGCCGGGAAAAAAGTGAGCCTCCTCAGTATGATGCGGAGAGCATTCTTGATGTGGTGCCAGCCGACTTGCGCACGCCCTATGATATCCGCGAGGTGATTTTGCGCCTTGTGGATGGCTCCCGGTTCGATGAATTCAAGGCCCGGTTTGGTGAAACCCTGGTGTGTGGATTTGCGCATATCGACGGCTATGCTGTTGGAATCATTGCAAATAACGGCGTTTTGTTCTCGGACAGTGCGCAGAAGGGTGCGCATTTTGTAGAGCTGTGCTCGCAGCGCCGTATCCCATTGATTTTCCTGCAAAATATCTCCGGTTTCATGGTTGGATCGAAGGCCGAGCATGAGGGAATTGCGCGGCATGGGGCGAAGCTGGTGACGGCGGTTGCCACGACTTCAGTGCCCAAGATTACCGTGCTTGTGGGCGGCTCTTTCGGGGCTGGAAATTACGGAATGGCGGGGCGGGCATATTCTCCTAACTTCCTGTTTACATGGCCAAATTCTCGTATTTCCGTGATGGGCGGAGCGCAGGCTGCGGGTGTTCTGGCGACCGTGAAACGCGAGGGGATCGAGCGGAGGGGCGAGACGTGGAGCGCGGAGGAGGAAGCGGCGTTCAAGCAGCCCGTTCTGGACCAGTTCGAGGAGCAGGCGCACCCTTTGTATGCGACAGCAAGGCTTTGGGATGATGGGATAATTGACCCGCGCAAGACGCGCGAGGTGCTTTCGCTTTCGCTCGCCGCGAGCCTGAATGTGCCGGTGGAGGAGACGCGGTTTGGCGTCTTCCGGATGTAATGCTGGGTTTGGTACCTGTTTGGTATGGTTTTGGGAGTGCAAAATTCCCGGAGTTTCGGCCGAATGCAGCTTTTTTGGGACGTTTGGCACCGGAGGTAATCGAAACGCTTACCTGTGAGGTAACGTATTCCATACACACCCTTGAGGGGGTCTCCTGATGGTTATCCGGAAGGTAAGCGAAACCGTTACCCGCGCGATTTCCGATGCCGTGCCGAAGTTGACGCGGGATGTCGAGATCCCCGTTTATGTTGTGCACAATTCGCCCGATCCGGAGGACTACTTCTTCCTGCTCGATTTCGAGGCGTTTGAGCGGGACGCGAAAGCGGGGCTTTTTACGCGGCCGGTGCTGAAGATCTGGGCGGGGCGTTCGGATTTCAGCCGGAGCGGGTTTGCACGGCAGTTTCGGGACGTGTTTGCGGCGGAGTTTGGCGCGATGCGGGCGAAGGCCACTGCGAAGCGTGGATGGTTTTCTTTCGGGCTGAAGGATCTGGCCGAGGGGGCTTTGACAGATTTCATCGGCACGCTCGTACTCTATGTGGCCGTCTCTACCGGGCGGGCTGCGGTGAGTGCGCTGGCGCAGGCCTTTTCGCTGCAACGCCTGCTCGGTCCGCTCGCGCCCAAGGATCGTAGGGCGCGGGTGGAAGCGGATATCAGCGAGAAGACGAAAGTGATTGATGCGGCTTTGGCAGAGATTTCGATTGTGCTGCACCGGGATCTTTACCGGCATGCGTGGCGCGGGCAACCGCCGGGCAAGCTGACGGGAATGGATTATGATGCCTGGCCTCTGCCGGAATATGTGACGGGCCATCTTGGAGACGGAAAATCGAGCGCGTGGTGGTGATGTGAGCGAGCAGAAGATGATCTGGGTGAAGGTGGACCGGGCGGCGGCTTTGGCGCATCCGAAGGGGACGCTGGGGCCTGCGCTATGGGCTGTTGTTGTGTTTTTTGTGGCCCGGGCGGCGTGGTTTGCGATTGTGGCCAATGCAGCTGGGGGTGGCTGGATTGAATGGGCGCAGATCGGGCTGATGCTGGCGCTTGTGGCTACGCTGGTGTTGCGGATGCCGCTCGCCTTTCCGTTGATGATCACGGAGGGCGTGGTGGTGGTGTTCAGCTTTGTTGCGCGGCTGGAGGGTGCTGCGGATCTTGTGCCTCTGGCCGATATCGCGATCCATGTGGCGATCCTTGGATACATGTTCGAGGGGCTGCGGCCCAACCTGATTTACAGGTATCGGTTCCGGGCGTATCGCCCGGTGGAGGATGCGGATGCGGAATGAGCGTTTGGATCACGGGCTCTTATGCGAGCATCTGGCGTGCCCTGGTACGCGGCCGTCCGGTGCAACGCGCGCTGTGCCGGCGTCCACAGGCTATCGATGGCACGGCTGCTTCACCTTTGATCCGTGCGCGGTGCATGTTGCCTCGGTTCCGAGGAGCAGACTTGCCGACGATACCTGCAAGACTTTGGGGACGACGTGATGAAGAAGATCCTGATTGCGAACCGGGGAGAGATTGCGTGCCGGGTGATGCGGACGGCGCGGGCGATGGGGATCGGCACGGTGGCCGTGTATTCCGATGCTGATGCGGGTGCTTTGCATGTGGAGATGGCGGATGAGGCGGTGCGGATCGGGCCGGCGCCTGTGGCGGAGAGCTACTTGCGGGGGGATCTGATTGTTGAGGCGGCTCTGGCCACCGGGGCTGAGGGTGTGCATCCGGGTTATGGCTTCCTTTCTGAGAACCCCGATTTTGTGGAGGCTGTGGAAGCGGCCGGGCTGGTGTTTATCGGGCCATCGGCTGCGGCCATTCGGGCGATGGGGCTAAAGGATGCAGCCAAGGCACTGATGACAGAGGCCGGTGTGCCGGTGGTGCCGGGATATCATGGAGCGGAGCAGGACGGTGCCTTTCTGGCCGCGCGGGCCGGAGAGATCGGGTATCCGGTGCTGATCAAGGCCGTTGCCGGGGGCGGCGGCAAGGGGATGCGGCTGGTGGAGCAGGCCGGGGATTTTGCGGCTGAGCTGGAGAGTGCGCGCGGAGAGGCCGCGACGGCGTTTGGCAATGATGCCGTTTTGGTCGAGAAGTTCATCGAGAGCCCGCGGCATATCGAGATTCAGGTGTTTGGTGATGGCACCCGTGCGGTGCATTTGTTTGAGCGCGATTGCTCGCTCCAGCGGCGGCATCAGAAGGTGATCGAGGAGGCACCCGCGCCGGGGATGACCGATGAGGTGCGGGATGCGATGGGTGCTGCTGCGGTACGGGCGGCGGAGGCGATCGGGTATTCCGGCGCGGGAACGGTGGAGTTCATCGTCGATGGTTCCGGCGCGCTGCGGCCCGATGGCTTCTGGTTCATGGAGATGAACACGCGGTTGCAGGTGGAGCATCCGGTGACGGAGGCCGTGACGGGCGTGGACCTTGTGGAGTGGCAGCTGCGGGTGGCATCGGGCGAAGCGTTGCCCGCTGCGCAGGAGGATCTGGCGCTGAGGGGCCATGCTTTTGAGGCGCGGCTTTATGCGGAGGATGCGGCGGCCGGGTTTTTGCCTGCTATCGGGCAGCTTGCCGCATTGCGCTTTCCGGATGATGTGCGGGCGGATGCGGGTGTGCGTGCGGGCGATGAGATCAGCCCCTATTACGACCCGATGATTGCCAAGATTATCGTGCATGGCGCGGATCGGGTGGAGGCTTTGCGCCGGCTGCGCGCCGGGCTGGCGGGCACGGAAGTGGCGGGGACGGTAACAAATCTCGGGTTTCTTTCGCGGCTGGCGGGGCATCCTGAATTTGTGGAAGGCGGCGTGGATACCGGGCTGATCGGGCGCGAGATTGCGGGTTTGACGGCGGTGGCGGAGCCTTCGGACATAGTGGTGGCTTTGGCCTGTCTTGCGCATCTCGGGCTGCCGCGCGACGGGGCGACCGGGTTCACTCTCTGGGCACCCTTGCGGCACCGGGTGGTGCTGGAGGGGCTGGATGCCTGGGTGACGCAGCCAGAGCCGGGGCGGTTCGTGGTGGAGCAGGGTGGGCGCGAGATCGGGATATCCGGTGTGGTGCCGGGCGCGCCGTGGTGGTTTGCCGGGGGCCGGGCGTTTGTGACGGTAACGCGGGGTTTCGTAACGGTGACGATGGGCGGGGAGGTTTACCGCTTTGCGCGGCCTGATCCACTGGCCAAGGGTGAGGATGCGGGTGCCGGTGGCGATGCCGTACGCGCGCCGATGCCGGGGCTGGTGAAATCGGTTGTGGCGGTTGGGGCGGAGGTTGCGAAGGGCGATGTTCTGGCCGTTCTGGAGGCGATGAAGATGGAGCATTCCCTGAAGGCGCCACGAGGTGGCGTGGTGGCCAATGTGCGCACAACCGCCGGGACTCAGGTTGCGCAGGGCGATGTGCTGGTGGCGTTGGAGCCTGAAGATGGCTGAGCGGGCGACGCTTTTCGAGGTGGGCCCGCGCGACGGGCTGCAGAACGAGACGCGGTTTGTACCGACGGCGGACAAGATTGCGCTGGTGGATATGCTGACGGATGCGGGGCTTGCCGAGATCGAGGTGACGAGTTTCGTTTCGCCGAAATGGGTGCCGCAGATGGCGGATGCAGCCGCAGTGATGGCGGGAATTTCGCGCGGGGCTGCGTGTTATTCCGTGCTGACGCCGAATTTGCGGGGTTTCGACGCGGCACTGGCTGCGGGCGCGGGTAAGGTCGCGGTGTTCGGGGCGGCCTCCGAAAGTTTTTCCCAGAAGAACATCAACTGCTCGATTGAGGAGAGTTTTGAGCGGTTTCAGCCTGTTATGGACGCGGCGCGTGGGGTCGTGCCGGTGCGGGGCTATATCTCCTGCGTTACCAACTGCCCGTTTGAAGGCGAGATTGCGCCTGAGGCTGTGGCGCGTGTGGCAGCAAGACTGCGGGCGATTGGGTGTACGGAAATCTCTCTGGGTGAGACGCTCGGCAAGGGCAGGCCCGAGCGGGTGGCCCTGATGCTTGAGGCGGTTTTGGGGGAGGTTCCCGTGGCTGCTTTAGCGGGGCATTTTCATGATACGGGGGGGCTTGCCGTGGAGAATATCCGGGTGGCGCTTGAGGCTGGTTTGCGGGTTTTTGATGCGGCAGTCGGCGGGCTTGGCGGCTGCCCCTATGCGCCCGGTGCGCCGGGAAACGTGGCGTCCGAGGCTGTGCTGGCGCTGCTTGAGGCCGAGGGGTTCGAGACGGGAGTGGATGCCGGGAAGCTCGCCGCTGCCGGGGAGTTTGCGCGGGGTTTGAGATGATTGCCGTAGAGGTGGATGCGCGGGGCGTTGCGACGCTGACGCTGGACCGGCCTGAGAAGCACAACGTGCTTTCGGGGGAGATGTGTGATGCCTTGCGGAGAGCAGCGGAGGATCTTGGGGCTGATGCTTCAGTGCGCGTGGTGGTGCTGACGGGGGCTGGCAAGAGCTTTTGTGCGGGCGGCGATCTGGCCTGGATGCGGGCGCAGTTCGATGCGGACCGGGCGGGGCGGATGGCCGAGGCGCGGCGGCTGGCCTTCATGCTGCGCGATCTCAATGAGATGCCCAAGCCCCTGGTGGCGCGCGTGAACGGCACGGCGATGGGCGGTGGGCTGGGGCTGATGAGCGTGGCGGATGTGGCGGTGGTGGCTTCCGTGGGGAAGTTTGGCTTCACCGAAACACGGCTCGGCCTGATCCCCGCGACGATCTCGCCCTACGTGCTGGCCCGGATGGGTGAGGGGCGGGCGCGGCGGGTGTTCATGAACGCGCGCGTGTTCGGGGCGGAGGAATTGGTGGGGCTGGGTCTGGCGGCATCCGTTGTGGCGCCCGAGGCGCTGGATGCGGCGGTGGAGCGCGAGGTGTTGCCGTATCTCGCGGCCGCCCCGGGGGCGGTGGCTGCCTCCAAGGCTCTGGCCCGGCGGTTGGGGCCGGTGATTGATGCGGATGTGATCGAGGAGACGATTGTGCGGCTCGCGGATACTTGGGAGACGGAGGAGGCGCAGGCGGGGGTTAAGGGTTTTTTTGAGGGGTAAAGGTTTCGGAACCCGGAATCCTTAGATTAGGCGTAGCTTGATTCTGAATTTACAATTAGGTCTATGCCGGAACCCCACTTTCCATTTCTAATACAGTGAAATTTGTATTTCGGAGATTGATAGATCTTTTTTATACCAGTTTTCCTGTCATGACCAACAATTGATACCCTTATCGAGACTGTGTCATATGACATGAAAAAATCTTCAAGCCTCAGCCCATATTCGGGTCTATGGATTTTCAGATTCTTCTTAAAGTACTCAAATTGATAACAATCAAAGACGTTTGCCTCATGTAATTTTAAATGCACGATGAAGCTATCCTTGGATATGATTAGAGGACTTGAAAACGTGCAGGGTATTTCAAATTTATTTGAAAGATTAGAACCTGTTTTGTTTACATCCTTTATGGTCAGTCTGCAGGTAGTTCTATTGTCTATTAAATCAGAATGCCCGCTTCTTACAAATTTAATAGAGTAGCTAAGTCGCTTTGATTTTTTTAACCAGATAACTTTTATTTTAGAAGACCAATAAATTTTTGGGCTCATAACAACGTGAAAAATGAATAAAGTTGTTAATGATGATAAGATACCTATCAGAACGCCTATTGCAATCTCAAATGTTAAAAGTGGCTGCATATTTAGCCTTTTATAAATTTTTTTGGATTCGCGTAATATTTATGATACTTCGATTGGGGGAAGAGACAAAATTCTATTTTTTTTGGATACTGCAACACGTTAGGTGATGAGTGTTGTTTTAGGGCAAAATCGAAACGCTTCGGATGTGGATTTCAGAAGCTCAGAATGAGCACGGAATCAAGGGCGTAGCCCGCCGTGCCAGCGCCTGCCCGTGTTGTGCCGGAAGCACGCTTGCAGCGTGATCGGGCTGGCGCTTTGGTTGGTCTTGGCGCGATGATCGGGATCGGAGACATTTGGTTTGCATAAAGTGCATTGGCCATGGGGCTGATGCGCCATCCCACGGGCAGGCGCTGGCGCGGCTGTCGTTGTGCGTGTTGCAGAAGGGTTATTCGGGTTTGTGTTCGTGTTGACGGAGGATCTCCAGCGAGACCAGTTCGAGGGAGGCGGCGTGGGTGGCTTCCAGCACGACGTCGGGGGCGCAGCCTGCCTTGTGGGCCTCGACCCAGCGGGGGAGGCAGAGGCACCATTGGTCTCCGGGTTTGAGGCCCGCGAAGCCGTATTCGGGGCGGGGGGTGATGAGGTCGTTGCCCTTGGCGTAGCTGAATTCGAGGAAGCGGGTTGTCATCCGGGCGCAGACGGTGTGCTGGCCGGTATCGGCGGGGCCGGTGTTGCAGCAGCCATCTCGCCAGAAGCCGGTGACCGGATCTTTGGAGCAGGGCTCGAGCGGTTGGCCGAGGACATTCAGGGAGGCTTTCTGGCCAGGTTGGGGCATTGGGCTGATCCTTTGGTTTTTACCGTGGAGTTAGTGTGCAACGGGATCTGGGCCAGCGCCTGCCCGTGGGGTGGCGCTGCTGCGTTTGGTTGGAGCGCTTTATATCTGCCACGTGTCTTTTCGCTCATTCATTGCGCTGATGTTAGCCAAGCGCCAGCCCGGTCGGACGGGCAAGCGCTGGCCCGGCGGGCTGACGCCCTTGATTCCGGGCCGGGTGAGGTTTGTTGCGCTCAGTAGCCTGTCATTTCCAGGTAGCCTTTGCCTTTGTGGGTGCCTGTCACCGTGACGGGGCCTTCCCAGTACTCGAACACCGTCGTCATGTAGGCTTGGGGGTTGAGGGCTTGGACGGTGATGTCGAGGGATTTTTCGGGCCATTTGAGGCGCCATCTGGTGGGGATCTGGCGTGTCTTGACGTCCGAGATCGTGAGAGGCTCGAACTGCATGGCGTCATTGGGGAGGAGGGTGGCGGTGCCGTCGGCATCGATCCATGCGCCGGTGGTGTAGGCACCGCTGCCCTTGAGGCGGTAGGCCATGAGTTTGGTGTCGTCTTCGAAATGGAGGGAGAACCAGTCCCACCCTGTTTGATCCGGGCTGAGAGGTTGGGAGGACCATTCGCGATCCAGCCATGCGGTTCCGGTGACGGTTTTGGTGCGCGCGCCAAGGGTAACGGTGCCCGTGAGGGTGTAGTGGGGTTGGCTGTAGTAGTAGCTGGCCTGTCCCTGGTCGGATTTTCTGGAGTAGCCGTTCTCGCCTTGCAGGACGAGGGGGCCGGTGGCTGTGAGCTGGACTTCGTAGGCAAAATCGGTGCCCGAGGCTGCGAGGGTGACTTCGGTGAGGTCGTTGGTTTGGCTGGTCATGTGCCAGTCGTCGATATGGGCCTTGAAGGGGTTCGCGGCCACGCCCGCCTGGCCGATGCCGCCGCGGGCGAAGGTTTCCGAGACATAGTGCTCGGTGGGTGTGGTAACGGCGGCATGGCCCATCCAGATCTGCTGGTTTTGCCAGCCTTCTGATGTGTCGCCCGGTTTCATTGCCTGGCGGAACAGGGTCCATTGGAGGCCGAGGGGCGCGCCGGCCTCATCCTCCATATTGGCGGTGATGTACCACCATTCGATGCGGAAATCGGGGTGAGGCTGGTGATCCTGCGGGAAGCGGAGTGTGTGGCCCGGGGTGACGGGTGCATATGCGGCGGCTTCATCTGAGAGGCCTGCATAGCCCTGGGCCAGGGCCAGGGCGGGTGTGAGTGCGAGAATGAGGGTTGCGAGTATCGTCAGGTATTTTGTGGAAGCTCTACCCGGGGCGGCGTGGGGATGCCTTCGGCGAGGATATTTTTGGACATAAGATGCGGGGTGCGCGCTTTCCGTCTGGCGGTGTGGACGGGCGGGCCCCGGTGCGGTTTTGGGTTTTGGTTCAGCGTTCATGGGAGAAGAGCCCGAGGAGATCTGTGGGGCGCATTTTTGCGAGGCGGAGGGCGGGGATGGCGCTGGCGAGTGCTGCGGTGACGAGGGCGAGGGCGGTGAGTTTGAGCCATTGATCGGGGAAGAGGAAGAGCGGGAGTTTCCAGCCGAAGGCCTTGACGTTGATGACGGCCGTGAGGATCCACGCAACGGCGAGGCCGAGGGGAATGGCGGCGAGTGCCGTGAAGAGCGCGAGGGCGGTGGTGCGCAGGAGTTCGAGTTTCGAGAGCCTGGCGCGGGTGAGGCCCATGGCCCAGGCGGGTGCGAGCTGGGGGAGGCGGAGGGTGGCGAGCGTGAGGAGGCTGGTGAAGAGAGCGAGGCCCGCGACGGCCAGCGTGAGGGCGTTGAGGGCTATGGTGACGGTGAAGGTTGTCTCGAAGATGCGGCGCGAGATGCCTTTGAGGGCTGATTGATCCACGATTTGCTGAGCGCTGAGTTGGAAGTCCTCGGTGAGGGTTTCTGCGAGGCGTGCTGCGTGGGCAGCACTTGTGCGGACGCCGTAGCGGCGTTTCTCCACATCCGGCCAGCGCGACAGCAGTTCGGGCATCGGGATGAGCATCTGGCCGGTGGGATTGCCGTAATCGGCGTAAATGCCCGCGACGCTGAGGGGCCAGTCGTCTTTCGGGGTGGGCAGAGTGATGGTGTCTCCGGGCTGGAGGGCGAAGCGGCGGGCGAATTGTTCGCTGATGATCGTGGCGGTGCCTGTGGCCGTATCGTCCCACGGGGTGCTGGTGGCATCAATCAGGGGCCAGCTTTCGCGGTAGGTGGGATGATCTTCGAAGCCGTAGACGGAGACGGGCCAATCGCGAAAGCGGGCTTCCGCATTCCAGATGGGGAGGGTGGCGGTGACGTTTTTATCCGTTTCGAGACGGGTGCGGATGGCTTCGGCCTGGGCGTCTGTTTCCGCGTAGATATAGAGTTCGGACGCGAGGCGTTTATCCAGATAGGCGAGGAAGGTCTGGCGGAAGCCATCGACCATCGTGCCGACGCCAATATTGACCGAGAGCGCGAGAAGGAGGGCCATGAGGGCGAGGGAAAGCCCGCCGAGCTGAGCGCGTGTATCGGCCCAGAACCATTCTGCTACGGGTGTTCTGGCAGTGCGCGCTAGGATGGTGATGAGTGCGCTGAGGAGGCTGGGAAGGAGAAGCGCTGCTGCCATCAGGACGGCACCCATGAGCGCGAAGCCCGCGAGGAGGTGCGTGCTGAAGGTGGTGAGTGCTGCACCGGCGAGAAGCACGGCGGCGAGGCGGCGCTGGACCTTGTGGGCGGCAAGTTCGGACGAGAGCCAGGCCTCTGTGCCGACGGGCGCGAGGATGGAGAGCCTTGCGGCTTTCCAGAAGCTTGTGGTCGCGGCAAGGGCGGCGCCTGCGAGGCTGATGGCGAGGCCCGCGAGCCACCAGAGGGGCGAGAGGGTGAGGGTGCCCGGCACCTGTGCGCCGTAGAGGCCGCGGAGGGAGGCCGCGACATCCGGCAGGAGGGACGCGGCGATAAGATAGCCGAGGGCTGTGCCCGCCGCGCCTGCGGTGAGAGCGAGGAGGCCAAGCTCCATCGCCAGCGCTGTGAGGAGTGTGCGCTGGGGTGTGCCGAGGGCGCGGAGCGTGCGCAGGAGCGAGCGGCGCTGCTCGAACGCGAGGCCGATCGTGGCATGGACGATGAAGAGGCCGACGACAAAGGACAGGAGGCCGAAGGCGGTGAGGTTGAGGTGGAAGGAATTGGTGAGGCTCGCCAGTTCCGGCGTCTCGCGCGGCGGTGTTGCGATGAGGCGGGTTTGGGTGATGTTTGCCAGCGGCTGGCGCGATGGTTTTTGGGTGGGAGCGACGATGAGGCGGGTAATCTCGCCCGTCTGGCCGAGCGTGGCCTGTACGAAGCCGATATCGGCGATGAGGGTTCCCTGTGGCAGATCTTCGACAATGGTGAAGGGGGGCAGGCCGGTGTTGGCGAGGGCCTCGGCCGTGCCCGGACCTGTGAAGATGCGGTAGGGTGGTGCGAGGAAGCTGGAGAGATCTTCCGCGCCTTCTATTGCAGCGGTGCCGAGGGCGTTGGGTGGCAGGGTGAGCGGATCTATCCCGATCAGGCGGTACGGGCGATTGTTTGAGACATATGTGCCTTCGAGGATTGGGGAGACGCGCCAGCCTGCGCGGCGGAGGGCGATGTAATCGGATTGCGCCATCGGCACGCCGCCTGCGACGGCGATGGTGGTGTACTGATCCGCGCCGAGGAGGGAGGCCGCGCGATCATAGCTTTGGCGGGCTTCACTGTTGAGCGCCTGCACGCCGGACCAGAGAGCCGTGGCGGTGGCGAGACCGATGAGAAGGGCTGCGGCCTGCCAGGGGCGGCGCTTCCAGTGGCTGAGAAGGGCGCGAAGGGTTTGGGCTAGCATGAGTTGGGCCGCGCGGTGGGGGGCGGATTGGTTTTGGCGTCCTGTGCTGTGGGCTGGCCCTCAGGGCGCGTGGCGATTGCGCCCGCGCAGGGAGGGAGCGGCTCGGTGCGGAATGCTCTCCGGGGTGTCGGGTCTGTTCGGGAAGGGGCGTGACGCCCCGGCTCTGTGTGGTTAATGGAGAGGGCGGCTGGGCGGGCTTCGCTGTGGCGGGCTTCAGTGCTGAGCGGCTTCAGGCCGGGCCGAAGGCGGCTGGCGAAAGGGCTTCGAGGCTGCTGGTGGTGGGGTTTGGTTACCATGTGTTTGGCCGGGCGATTGGTAAAGGTTGGTTCCGACGTCTTGCGCGGAGCCTTTGCGCTGGGGAGAGAGGCGGGCAATGGCGGAGTGCAGTCTTGCGTATCAGGGGCATTCCGGCGGGTCGTTCCATGCGGGCGGATTTGGATGTTTGTTTGCGGAGCGTCGCGCAAGCCTGGTGCTATCGGTAGTGAGGAGGAGCTTTGCCGCAGTTTTGCCGCACAGCGATGACGCGCGCTTGCATGCCCGACCAGAAAGCGATGGCATAGCGGGCCGGGGCCTGCGAGGGGCAACACTTTCGGTGGCTGGGGATCGGAGCCAGCATGGATGGCCTGCAGTGCAGTGAACTGTGCAGGCCGAGTGGGAAACATCCGGGTTTGTGCTCTGCAGGCATATGCGTTTTGGCAGGCAGGCTGGTGAGTTTGGAGATATCTCGCGTCTGGTTCTTCCTTGCAGGATGGGAGAGGGCGGTTATGCGATAGATTGTTGCTCCCGGTAAGGCGGTGGGCTGGCGGGTGGCCGGGCTGGTGAGGGGATGGTGTTCGCTGCCTGCAGCCAAGCGCGATGATGGCGTGTTCCCTTAGAGTGGGTTTTGGTGCCGCGCGCCGCCGGAAGGCTGTGAGGTGCTGGCCCGGGATGACGGCAGGGCCGGTTTTCGGGGCAGAAGCAGGGAGGGGATTTTTCGAACTGTCGGGACGTGCAGTGCCCGGGATCGTCGGGGAGGACGGATGCTCTGGTGCGCGGGCGGGTTTGGCAGATGTGCGAGACATGCCGCTCCCTCTTGGCAGGCGCTCTGCGCGGGGCAGGATGGCGTGGCGGGGCATATTCCGGCAATGCGGTGGTTTGGTGGGTAAGGGGCTGGCCGGAATGTTGAGACGTGCTCGCCGGATTGGGGCTGCCGGGAGGGAGATTTGCGCAGAGTTTCGGGCCGCGCGGCGAAGGGTGTTTTGTGCGGTATGTTCGGGATCTGTGCGTTTGTTGGGCGGTGTGATCGGGGTGGCGTGGTGCGGCCTTCGGCGAGGATATTTCTGGACATAAGATGATGGGCGTGGATTTTTTTGCAGACGTGGAGCGGTGGGAGGCATGGCGAAATGTGGGGTTGCTGCTGCTGGTGTGAGGCAGGTTGCGGGCATCTTTGGCCGGGAAGGAGCCGTGTGGCCCCGCTGCGTGTGCTTGGTCATGCGAGTTTGCCCGATTTGAGATGCACCAGGCGTGAAAGGCGGGCGGCAAGGCGAGGGCTGTGGGTGACGAAGAGGAGGGTTGTGCCTGTTTCGGCGACGAGCTCGAGCATGAGATCCATCACCGCGTCGCCCGTGGCCTCATCGAGGTTGCCGGTGGGCTCGTCTGCGAGGAAGAGGGGCGGGCGCGGGGCGAGGGCACGGGCAATTGCCGTGCGCTGGGCCTGCCCGCCGGAGATCTGCTCCGGGTAGCGGGTGAGGAGATCCTGCAGGCCAAGGCGCTGGCTGAGTGTTTCGCACCATGCGGGATCGTGGCGGCCTGCGAGTTTGGCTTGGAAGGCGATGTTGGCGGCGATGCTGAGGCTGGGGATGAGGTTGAACTGCTGGAAGACGAGGGACAGGCGCGTGCGGCGGAGATCTGCGCGGCCTTTCTCCGAAAGTGATGTGACCTCCGCATCGCCGATGCGGATGGTGCCGGTATCAGGTTTATCCAGGGCGGCGATGAGGTGGAGGAGGGTGCTTTTGCCGGAGCCTGACTCGCCCACGAGGGCGAGGGTTTCGCCCTTGGCGGCTGTAAGGTCGATCCCATCGAGTATGGTGAGCGCGCCGTAGGTTTTGGTGACGCCGGTGAGCGATAGCATGAGTGACCTCTGGATATGTGACAGGCAGGATAGGGCGCGGGATGGCAGGCTCAAGGGTGGGAGTGTCGCAGGGGGATGCGGTGCCTTGGCAGGATCAGAGATTGGCGCTGAGGAAATCTATTGCGGCGCGCGTTTTGGCGGGCAGGTAGCGGCGGCTGGGGAAGAGGGCGTAGGCGGCTGTTTCGAAGCTGGTGGCGGTGACCTGATATTCGGGGAAGAGTTGGGTGAGCTGGCCTGATTTGAGCGCGTCTTTCGCCAGCCAGTCTGCGAGGAGGGCGGGGCCCATGCCGAGGCGGGCGGCCTCCTTCAGGGCGATCGGGTTGGAGAGGGTGAAGCTGCCCTGGATGGGTACGGCGAATTCCGGGCCTGTGCGCGGCCTGAAGCGCCATGCCTCGCTGTGCTCGGGCAGGGTGAGGCGCAGGCAATCCTGATCGGCGAGGGCCTCGGGTGACGCGAGCGGGTGGCGGGCTGCCCAACCGGGTGCGGCGCAGACGAGGTAGCGCGTTTCGGTGAGTTTGCGGCTGATCCAGTCTCCTTTCGGGCTGGGGGCGAGGCGGATGGCGAGATCGAGGCCTTCTGCGACGAGATCCACATTGGCATCGGTGAGGGCGAGATCGAGCTTTATGCCGGGATACTGTGCGCGAAAGGCGGGCAGGTTGGGGAGGAGGCAGAGCGTGCCGAAAGCGACCGAGGCTGTAAGGCGCAGCGTGCCTTCGGGGCGGGTTTTGAGGTGGAGGGCCTTTTCGCGGGCGCGGTCGAACTCCTCCAGAAGCGGCTCTATGCGTTGGAGATAGGCGGCCCCTTCTTCGGTGACCGAAAGCTGCCGTGTGGTGCGTTGAAAGAGGCGGAGACCGAGGCTGGCCTCAACGGCTGCAAGTGTGCGGGACACGCTGGAGGGATCGAGCTTAAGCTGGCGGGCGGCCTCCGCGATACTGCCGGAGCGGGCGACGGAGAGGGCGGTTTGGAGAGCGGTATGATCCATTCGTGCAATTTTTGCACGAATATGATGCTTGATCCAGTATTTTTAGCGGGATTTTGCACGGGTAGGCAGGTTGCATTGACAGCAAAAGGAGCGGACATGCCTACCTTTCTCAGAATTGATGCAAGCTCTCGCAGATCTGCGAGCGTCTCCCGGGAGATCGGAGATGCGGTGGAAAAGAGCTGGCGTGCGGCGCATCCCGGCGGGCGGGTGACGGTGCGCGATGTGGCGGATGGCACGATCCCCGTGATCGCGCAAAAGACGGTCGAGGGGTTCTACACGGCCCCTGAAGATCTGGATGACGATTTGCGCGCGGCGATCGCCCTTTCGGACGCGCTGATTGCGGAGGTGCAGGCAGCGGATGTCCTGCTGATTACCTCCCCCATCTACAACTTTTCCGTGCCTTCGGCGCTGAAGGCCTGGATTGATCAGGTGGTGCGGATCAACCGGACGTTTTCCTACGATGGGGAAGCTTTTACGGGGCTGGCGCGGCCGGAGCGGGCCATTCTTGTCTGTGCCTACGGCGCGGAGGGGTATCTGGACGGCGAGGGGTTTGCGGCGGCGAATTTTCTGGAGCCCTACCTGCGGTTCTTGATGGGGTTTCTGGGGATCGGGGAGGTTGAGACGCTGAGCATTCAGGCCACGACAGGTGCGCCTGAGCCTCTGGCGGCGCAGAAGGCGGCACTGGCTGCAGCGGCGCGCGGCCTTTTTGCCTGAGGTTTTATCCGACATTTTGAGAGGAGTGATGGTGATGAAAATTGGATTTCTGGGACTTGGTGCGATGGGATCGCGGATGGCGGCGAACCTGATTTCGGCAGGTTTTGAAGTGACGGTGTGGAACCGGACATCCGCGCGGGCGGCGCCGCTTGGTGCCCTTGGTGCGCACGTGGCGGAGAGCCCGGCGGCGGCGGCGGAAGGTGCGGATCTGGTGTTTGCGATGGTGCGCGATGATGCGGCCTCTGCCGAGATCTGGCTGGGTGTGGATGGCGCGCTGGCTGCGATGGCGGAGGGTTCGGTCGGGGTGGAATGCTCCACGCTTTCCCTGCCGCATGTGGCGAAGCTGAGCGATGCGTTTGGCAGGGCTGGTATCGGCTTTCTGGATGCGCCGCTGGCCGGATCGCGCCCGCAGGCTGAGGCGGGTGCGCTGATCTTTCTGGCCGGGGGAGATGTGGATACACTGGCCCGTGTTTCCCCCGCGCTGGATGTGATGGGTGCTGAGACACATCATGCCGGGGGCATCGGTGCCGGGATGACAGTGAAGCTGATGGTGAACGCGCTTTTCGGGGTGCAGCTTTCGGTGGCGGCGGAATTGCTGGGCTTTGCGGAGGGGGCCGGGCTTCGCCCATCGGTGGCAGCGGACATTCTTGGCGGCACGCCCGTATGCTCGCCCGCGTTGCGGGGCGCTATGGGGGCAATGTTGACGGGTGCGTTCGCGCCCGCCTTTCCCATTGACCTTGTGGAGAAGGATTTCGGGTTGCTTGCGGCATCGTCGGAGGCTGTCTCCGCCGCCTTGGCGGTGAGTGCGGCCGCTCGTGCCAGTTACCAAGCGGCTCAGGCGGCGGGCTTCGGGGGCGACAATATTACGGGGATCGTCCAGCGATATCTGCCCTTTGGAGAGAATGCAGTGCTGCGCTGATCGGGTGCGTGCCCACCCACCTACCCCCACGCCCCCGCCCACCCCACGCCCCCGACCAGCGCTGCACCGCATTGGCCGGGGGTATTGGGGCCGTTGGGAGCGATTGGCTCGCAGAGGCCCTGGGGGGCAGCGGTGTATGGGTTTATGCGGCCGAAAGGCTGGTTACATTTTGCATCTCTCCCGATAGTCTCGAACCAACATGAGATGGGAGAACGGACATGGGCCCGGAGATATCAGGTTTGCTGCTCGCCTTGGGCACCTTTTCGGTTGGCTTTGTGAGTATCGGCCCCAACATTCTGGCGATAATCGGAACCTCCATGGAGCGCGGGCGTGGTGATGGTGTGCGTCTTGCCCTTGGTGTCGGGACGGGATCGGCGGTGTGGGCCGCGCTGACCGTTGCTGGCCTGACGGCCCTGATCACGGCCTATGCAGGCCTGGTGATCGTGCTGAAGATCTTTGGCGCTGCCTATCTCTTGTGGCTTGCTTTCAAGGCCCTTCGATCTGCTGCTACGCCTGAAATCGGGCTCAATCCACAATCCGCCCGGGGCAGGAACCTTTTTCTTCAGGGGGTGGCCATTCAGCTTACAAACCCCAAAGCGGCGCTTCACTGGATCGCGATTGTCGGCCTTGGGCTTGGGCAGACTGCGCCGCTGTGGGTGGGTGTTGCTCTTATCGTGATTGCGACGGTGCTTTCTCTTACAGTGCATGTTTCCTATGCCCTGGCCTTTTCGACGCAGCCTGTGATTGGCTTTTACAGGCGCTCCCGGCGTTGGATCGAAGGCGCACTTGGGCTGTTTTTCACGTTTGCAGCTTATAAGATCGCGACGTACCGGAATTGACGCGCAGGTGACGGGCTGGTTGATATCGTGCGTTTTGCAGGAATGGAGGCCAGCAAAGGTTTTTCTAAATCCGGTATGAGTTTCGGGCTATCTTGCTGAGCCGGGCAAATCCTGCTTTCTGGTGTGTTTATGACCGACCCTTCTTTCCATTCGACCGTCTATTTTTATGCGCAGACCGATGGGTATGCCGAGTTCTCGAACTTTGCTCCCTACGGGGTGGCGATAGATGAAACGTGGTGGCGGACGGTGGAGCACTATTTTCAGGCGCAGAAATTCAATGACGCCGACTACAGGGAGCGCATCAGGCTAAGCAACAGGCCGAAGGACGCGAAGGCGCTTGGGATGACGCGGAAATACGCGCTGCGGAGTGATTGGGAGGATGTGAAGGATCAGATCATGCTTGAAGCCGTTCGGGTGAAGTTTCGGACGCATGATTTGCCGCGGCAGTTGCTCCTTTCGACCGGTGAAGCCGAAATCGTTGAGAATGCGCCCATGGATGCCTATTGGGGCTGCGGCCCGGATGGGACGGGCCTGAACAAGTTGGGCAAGATCCTGATGCAGGTTCGGGGTGAATTGCGCTGACGGTGCTGCGGTGAGGCTCGTTTAGTGTCGCCTCATACTCAAGGCTTCAATCCACTTCAGCCTCTCCGAGCGATCAGGCAGTGATCCCCTCGATGGCGGTGACGGCGGTTTGCATGTGTTCGCGGAAGAGGCGCAGCCTTCTGGTTTGGCGTTGGGCGGGCAGGAAGGCGGCGTTGATCGGGAGGGCTGCGGCGCGCCATTCGGGGAGGATATCGATGAGAGCGCCGCTTTGCAGATCCGACTGAACAAACCAGCGGGGCATGACGGCGAAGCCTGTGCCCATTTTGGCAGCTTCGTAGGCTGAGAAGATATTGTTGGTCGCGATGGGCGTGTTCGGTGTGACGTGATGTGTCTCTCCCGCGCTGGTATTGAGCCTGATTGCGCTGCCTTCAAAGGGGGTGAGGGCGGCGCAGGGGAACCCTGCAAGCTGGGAGGGGTGTTCCGGCGCTGCGCCTTTCAGGAGGGCGGGGGATGCGACGATCATCCTCTCGACATGGCCGAGGGGCTGGACGACGAGGGTTTCATCCGGCACGGGGCCGATCCTGACCCAGAGATCGCAGCCGATTTCGGAGAAGCGGATGGGCTCATCTTCCAGCAACCATGTGAGGGAGACGCCGGGATGCGCCTTTTGGTAGTGGAGTGCTGCCCTGACAAGGTGGAGCTGGCCGAGGGCCACGGGTGCCACGATCTTGAGCCGCCCCGTCATCTTTGCGTCTTCATCCCCGAACCGCTCTGCCAGCGCCTCCCAGCTGCTCAGCAATCGGCGTGCCTCAGCAAGGCATTCGTGCCCCGCCTCTGTCAGGGCGAGCGTGTGCGTGGTGCGGTGGATGAGACTCACCGCGAGGCGGGCCTCCAGTTCTGCCAGCTGGCGGCTGCTTGAGGCTTGGGAGATATTCTGATCGCGGGCGGCGGCGCTGATGGAGCCGCGCTCTGCGATGCGGGCGAAGTTGGCGAGGAGGGTAAGGCGATCAAGGGTCTTGCTCATGCGTTATGTGTATAACCAATACTTGCATTAACCGTCTACCGTGTGTGCTGCCGTTAGCGCATATTCTGTTTCAGACGCAAACAGGAGATGGATGATGACACATATCGACCAGATAACGTTCACTTTTGCCGGTGGGAAAACCGTGAACCGGCTTGGCTACGGGGCTATGCGACTGACGGGGCAGCCCGGTAATTTCGGACCTTTTGAGGATTGGGAGGGGGGCAAGACGCTGCTGCGGCGGGCGGCTGACCTTGGCGTGAATTTCTTTGACAGTGCCCGCTCCTACGGCCCCGAGACGGCGGACCGGATTGTGGGGGAGGCACTGGACGGGCGGGATGTTTTTCTGGCGACGAAGGGGGGGATTGATAAGCTGAGCCCTTCGAAGATGGTGGTGGACGGCTCGCGCGATACGTTGCTGCGGCAGGTTGATGAGGCGCTGGTGAACCTGCGGAGAGAGCAGATTGACCTTTTTCAGTTGCACCGGGTGGACCCGGATGTGCCCATCGAAACATCCGTGGCGGCCCTTGCGGAAGCAAGGGCAGACGGGCGGATTGCGCATATAGGGCTTTCCAATGTGGTGCTGGCCGATCTGGAACGCGCGCTTGGCGTTGCTCCGATTGCCTCTGTGCAAAACCGTTTCAATCTGGCGGAAAAGGCTGAGGGTGATCTGGTGGATTACGCTGCGGCGCGGGGCATTGCCTTCATTCCCTACGGACCTTTGGGTGCGAACCCGATGCAGCACGGTGCGAAGCTTGAGCCAAAGGCCGCACTGCGGTGGCTGCTGGACCGAGCACCGAATATCATCGTCATTCCAGGCACGACATCCGTTGCGCATCTGGAGGAGAATGTGAGCGTCGTGGAGATGTGATCCGCTCAGTTCACCGGGCAGCCTGTGCCGCCTATACCGTCGCCGCCGGGAGCACAGGGGCCCGATTGAATGCTGGCGGCGGGATCCTCTTCAATCAGCGGTTCCGGGGCGCGGAGGTTCTGGGGGGCGGCGCAAGCGGTGAGCGTGAGAAGGAAGAGGACAGTAGCTATGCGGATCATGGATTTTCTTCCTTTGTGCGATAGAAATAGCCGCCTGCGCGAAAGCGGTGGGTGCCGCGACCGGCCTTTTTGAAGGCGGCGGCCTTGCGGCTGACCTCCTCGAAGACGGCCATCTGCGCTTTGCGGTGGTGCGCTTCCAGTTCCGCGATCTGGGCCTCCGTCAATTCCGTGTAGTGAACCGCCCGTTCAAAATGTGGAGGGTTCTGGCCGAGCACGTTTTCCGTGGCTGCATCCATGTGATCACCGAGGTTCTGGGTGAGATAGGCCAGCTGATCTTCCGAGCCTGCAAGCGGCTGGTAGGAGGTTTGGGCGAGGCGGATTGTCTGGGTTTCTGCAACGAGGGTGACGGTGCCTGTGGCCAGAAGCGTATCGAGCATCGTGCGGGGGTGGACATCGCGCCGGACCTCACGCGCCAGCGCCTCGAAGGAGGGGGCTGCACCGTTTTTAGGGAGGTCGCGGGCACGGCCATCTGCCTGATAGGCGGGTTCTGTTTGCCAGAGTGCGATGAGACGGGCGAGGTGGTTGGGGCGGCTTTCCTTGTGCTCAACGGCGCGGATGCGGGTGATATCGCGCCGCTGGAGGCCGGTGAGAACGGAGAGGCGGCTATCGGTTATCTTGCCTTCCGTCTGAGATTTGGCAGCCTCGACATAGTGCATCTTCAGCCGCTCTGCGAGATCGGGGAAGAGGATGCCGCGTGCCACGAGGAGGCGGGCGAGAGGGGCGAGGAGGGTGTCGAGGAGATCCTTCATAATGCGCAATGTGCACATTTTTCTTGACGTGCGCAATGTAGAAATATATGTGCAATTTACACATTATTTGGAGTGACACGCGATGCAGATTGCCTATTTCCCGAAGAAATCGATAATTTTGCCGATGCTCGGCGCCCTTCTGATCGCCGGGTGCGAGGACGGCCGCGGGGGGCTGCCGCTTGGTGTGCCGGAGGCAATGGTGATTGATGGTGAGGTTTCGCCCGCACCAGCAATTGTTGCCGAGGCGCCTGTGATCGCGCCGCGCAGCAGGCCCGTGCCACGTGTGGGCGTGGTGACGGCCGGTGATATTGACGATGCGCTGAACCTTGCGGAATTCCGGCGCTACCTTGGCAAGACGAAAAGGGAGACGGGGCTGCCTTCGGCCAATTTTGCGCGGCCCGTTCTGATCCAGCTTGTGCTGCCCGATGGGCGGCCCGCGCCCGGGGTGCGGATTACGCTGAGCAAACCGGGGGCTGCGGAGCCCTTTTATGATGGCTATTCGGGCGTGGACGGGAATGTGACCGTGTTCCCCGCGTTGTACGGTGTGCGGCGTCTTTCAAACGTGCATCTGCGTGCTTTCGGTGGCCAGCAAACGGGGGACTTGCAGGTAAGGATGAAGGTTTCGGATAACCGGAGGCAGGCTGTGGTGCCCTTTGCGGGCAGTTGGCAGCCCGATTTTCTGGATCTGGCCTTCGTGGTGGATACGACCGGCAGCATGGCGGATGAGCTGGCTTGGCTGACACGGGAACTCCGCGGGATTGTGGCTGATGCGCGGCGGGCGGCACCCGCGGTGAATATTCGCTACGGACTGATTGTGTATCGCGATCGGGGGGATGCGTATGTGGTGCGGAATTACGGGTTTACCGCTTCTCAGGCCGAGATGGTGGGGTGGCTGAAGGGCCAGCGTGCGGCAGGGGGCGGAGATTACCCGGAAGCGGCGGCAGAGGCGCTGGCGGCAGGTGTTGCGCTGGATTGGCGGCGTGGCCGGGGGGAGCGGTTGATGTTCCATATTGCCGATGCGCCGCCCCATGACGGGGATGCGCGGGCCTATTTGCGGGCGGCCCGCAAGGCTGCGGGCCGGAAAGTGCAAATCTTCGGGCTGGGTGCGAGTGGGGTGGCGGCTGAATCGGAATATCTGATGCGGCAGGCAGCCTTGGCAACCGGGGGGCGTTATATCTTTCTGACGGATGACAGTGGCGTGGGGTTTGCCCATGCAGAGCCCACGGTTTCCTGTTACCGGGTGACGAAGCTGAAGGATCTGATGGGGCGGATCCTGCGGTCTGAACTGACAGGGATCCGGCAGGAAGCTGCGCGAACGGGAGTGGTGCGCGAGGTGGGAAGTTATCGGCGGGGTGTGTGCCGGAACTGAGCGTTGCTGCCCCCGCCCTGCGCGCCGATGGGCGCGGAGGGCAGGGACTTCAAATGGATGGTTTCCAGCCTGCCACCGTTTGCACCACGATTTTGGCCATCGGGGCACCGGCCTGCGTGCGACCCGCAAGCCGGATCTGGCTGAGGGTGCCCCAGAGCGCGCCGACCAGAAACTCGGCGCGCTCTTCGGCTTGATCTATCCCATCATTGGTCAGCGCCAAGCGGAAGGTATCCTTCCACATGCTGCGGTAGTTCTGGATGCGCTCCTCTATTGGTTCGGGTCGATCCGCCACCTCGAACACGGTGTTGACCATCAGGCACCCCGCATTGGCGACATCCTCCTCCTCTTTGGGTTGGACCATGCCGGAAAAGAGAGCTTCTATGGCGGCGATGCCGGGTGGATTGAAGACCTGATCAATGACACTCTTGGCGGCGGCTTGATACATCTCCAGGCTCCTCAGAAACAGTTCATCCTTTTCACCGAACGTGTTGTGCATGCTGCGCACGCCCACGCCTGTGCGGCCCTCCAGAACCTTGTAGGTCGTGGCATCATATCCCAGCCGCCAGAAGGTGAGCATGGCGCATTGGAGGACTTCGGTTTCGTCAAACGATTTTGGTCTGGCCATACTTTTCCCCTGTTTTGCATTAAGCGTTGCAAAACTAATTTGCCTAAGTTAGATGTATTGCATCGCGCGATGCAAAACAACCTGAAACCATGTGAAAGGTCTGCAAAATGCCGACTATCCGAGTGACTGTTCCGAAATCTGCCTGGTCTGTTGAAGAGAAGGCAAAGATCGTAGCCCGCCTGACTGACGGGTTGAACGATGTGGCGCAAGCTGCGGGAAAGGGCGATATCAAGCCTTATATCAACGTTCATGTCGAAGAGACTTCCGAGGGCGGGTACGCCATGGGCGGCCAGGTGGTGGGGTGAGGTGGTGACATGAAACTGATCAACACAACCGTTATAGATGCGCCCATTGCGGATGTCTGGGAGGTGCTTGGGCCAAATTATACCCGTGCGGGTGACTGGGCGAGTGCTGTCTACGTCTCTGCCGCCCGCACCGGGGCACCCAAGGTTGCCGGTGCGCCGGCCGCGGGACGCGTGTGCGAGACAAGCCTCGGGCCGTTTACCGAAAGCATCGAGGCTTATGATCCTCAGGCCTACCGGCTGGTCTATTCCGCAACGGGAGACAAGATGCCGGGCTTTGTTCGTTCGCTCGTCAACCGGTGGGCGCTGGAACCTGTAGGGCCCGGAAAGACGCGGGTGGTGATGGAGCTGACTGCCGATATCGCCTTTCCGTTCAACATCCTGATGGGCTGGATGATGAAGATCCAGTTTCGGAAGGCGCTGCGAGAGAGCCTGGAAGACTTTGCCTATTATGTGGAGCGCGGTGTTGTGCATCCGCGCAAGGTAAAGGTGGATGCTTCGAAAAAGGCGGTGCGGGCCAAGGGCGCGTTTGCCTGACCGCTGCCTAACGCGAAACGCTGTGGGCATGGTAACACTGGGGCGGAAGCGCAATTTGCGATTTCCGCCCTTTGCTTGCTTCGTGTGCCTGTGCAATAGCCCCACCCTGCTGACCGGCGCGCAGCCCACCCGCCCACCCCTGCGCACCGATCAGCAGGGTGGGGCTATCTGGTGCCGGACGGAGTGATACTGCCTGGTTCAGGGGGCTGTCGTGCCGCCCTGCCTGTAGGTGCCTTCGGGGAGGTTCAGTGCTGTGCGGAGATCGTTGAACTGAGTGAGCGAGAGGGTGATGACGCGGCGAAGTTCGGTTTCCGCGTCATATTGCTCGATGGTCACCTGATCGTCAAAGAGCGTGACGATCACGTCTTCCTGCAGCACCTTTTTGCCCTCATCTATGAGGGTTATGACGCTTGCGTCGAAATCATGCTCGTTGGTGAACATTCGGGATCAGCGGCTTGCTGTTTTCCTGTCCCGACGGCTCGACATCGGCTGGAAGGCCACGGCGACATGGGTTTCGCAATAGGGTTTGCCCGGCTTGCAGGGGTGACCGCAGAACCAGAATTCCTCTGTTGCGGGATCACCGATGGGCCATTTGCAGGTCCGCTCCGTCAGTTGCATGAGGGAGAGCTTGCGGGCCTTCTTCTCCAGTTCAAGCAGATTGGCGCGCGTCTCTTCCGAGATCTCGGAATTGGAGGGCTGGGGCGGCAGGGGCTGGCCTGCGATGATCAGGGGCTTGTTGGGGCGTGCTGGATCGCGCACAGGGGCCGCCGGTTTGGCAGGCTCTGCGGGTTCCGGTTTCGGGGTCGCTTCCTTGACCGGCTTCGGCTTTGCCTCGGCGGCCGGTTTCTCTTCCTTGGGTGCCGTTTTGGCCGGGGCCGTACGGTTGGACAGGCCAAGCCGGTGCACCTTTCCGATGACGGCATTGCGGGTGACGCCGCCCAGTTCCTTGGCGATCTGGCTCGCGGATTTGCCTTCGCCCCACATGGTTTTCAGGGTTTCGACGCGCTCATCTGTCCAGGACATACGGGGTGACCTTCCGGCTGGGGAGTGATTGACCAGAGGCTATACTATGTGCTGGCAGGCGGCTGGACAAGGGGGCGCGGGATTTGGCTCCCCGTTATCGGGAGATTTGCATCAGGTGGGTGGGAAGGACGCGGGGGCGTGTGCTGCGACCACGGCGCCCCCCGCGCGTTTTACTGGATGAGGAAATCGAACTTTCCGTTCTGGTAGAGCACGGTCACGCAGTCTTCCTCCGATATGCAGCGGCTGACATGGGAAAGGCCTGCGGGGATGCGGTAGAAGGATCCCTTTCCAAGATGCGGGGTATCGGGGTCTGTGCCCGCCGGGTGGTGGATCATCGTGCCCGAGAGTATGACGCCGAACATATCTGCCGATTTGATGTGGGGCGGCGAGACGAGGCCTGCGGGAAGGCGGACCATGGCCATGTAGGGTTCCGTGAAACGGTTGCCCATCAAGGGTGCGAAGGCGACGCCTTCTGGTGTGACATCCCAGCCAAGCTCTGCGGCGGGAGTGTTCCGGATCTCAGGGTCTGCCATTGCGCTGGTCGCGGCAAGGAGAAGGAGGGCGGTAAGGTATTTCAGCATTCTTTGCTCCATATGAAACTATTTGGTATTATTTCATATAGGAAACCAAAAGGTATTACTTCAAGAGGTGTTCAACCGGAAATATGAGTTTTTGGAACGGTTGGTTCTCTTGGCTGATGGGAGACGAGCGTAGTGCCGGATATCGGGGGAGGTGAGAGACATTCTGCGCCAGTTAATTTCTGGCTCCTGCGCAACCGTTTGCCGTGAGCCTCGCGTTTTTGTCCTGACGTCCGGATACCTTAAGCTTTGCAGCCGCACGGTATCTCAGATGATCTCATCCTCGTCGAACATCGGATCGTCGGCCAGTTGCGTCGAGTGGTTGTCCATAGCGTTCTCCGCCTTCTTGACCGATCCGACCCGTGCGAGATGAAACACGGCATCCCCTTCATTGACCACGGGCAGCACCGCCCTGCCGACGATAATGCCGTCGAACGGGGCTTCGATCTCGCTCTCGTTCTCGCCGAATGGATCGGAGACGGAGCCGAGCATGTCCCCCTTGTGGACCAGATCACCGTCGGACCGGAAACTGCGGAACAATCCGCCCATCGGGGCGCGGAGCCACTTGCTGGAGGGGCAGAATTGGGGCGGAGACTTGGCCGCCGCAACGCCCCGACCGGATATCATGCCGAGCGACCTGAGAACCCGGAGGATACCGGCCTGGCCCGCGCGCACGGAAACCTCATCGAAACGCAGGCCCTCGCCAGCCTCGTAGAGAAGGATGCGCTTGCCGAGATCATGTGCCGCCCCCCTGAGCGAGCCCTCGCGGATGGGCGATTGCATGATGATCGGTGCGCCAAAGATATCCGCGAGCTTTCGCATTTCATCATCATCAGGAGATATGCGGATTTGCGGATAATTGGTGCGGTGGATCGCGGCCGAATGCAGATCGATACCCAAATCCGAACGGAACACGATCTCGGTGAGGAAAAGATGCGCGAGACGTGCTGCGAGTGATCCGCCCTCGTTTCCGGGGAAAGACCGGTTCAGGTCACGCCTGTCGGGCAGATAGCGGGACTTGTTGATAAAGCCGAAGGAATTCACAATCGGCACGACGATCAACGTGCCCTTCATGCCGCGGAGGGCGGGCGATTTCAGCAGGCGGCGGACGATTTCTATGCCGATAACCTCATCCCCGTGGATGCCCGCACTGACAAAGACCGACGGGCCATCGGCCTTTCCGTGGATCACATGGGCCGACATTGTTACCGGGGTGTGATCGGACAGGGAACTGACCGGCAGATCGACCGTGCGGCGGGTGCCGGGGGCAATGATCTCCCCGCCGATCTCAAACCCTGCCTTTTTCGGCATTATCCCTTGCCCTTGGTCTTTGTGGCGTTGGGTTTTGCGTTCTTTTCTATGAAAGCGATGATCTTACCTGCGATATCGAGGCCGGTGGCCTTTTCCACCCCTTCGAGGCCGGGAGAGGAGTTCACCTCCATAACCACTGCGCCGTGGTTTGCCCGCAGCATATCGACGCCGCAGACATTCAGGCCCATGGACTTCGCGGCCCGCACGGCGGTCGAGCGCTCTTCGGGGGAGAGCTTGATCAGCTCGGCCGAGCCGCCACGGTGAAGGTTTGATCTGAATTCGCCTTCGGCACCGCTGCGCTTCATTGCGGCTACCACGCGACCGCCGATCACGATGGCGCGGATATCCGTGCCGCCTGCTTCCTTGATGAACTCCTGCACGAGGATGTTGGTATTGGTTGCCCGAAACGCCTCGATCACCGATTTTGCGGATCTGTCCGTATCGGCCAGAACGACGCCGAGGCCCTGCGTGCCTTCCAGCAGTTTGATGACGAGCGGGGCGCCGCCTGCAAGCTCCAGAACTTCCTCCGTCTGCTTTGGGTCATGCGCGAATGTGGTGACGGGCAGGCCCACACCATCTCGTGCCAGAAGCTGCATGGATCTTAACTTATCCCGCGAGCGGCCGATGGCCACGCTTTCATTCAGGGGGTAGACGCCCATCATCTCGAACTGCCGCAGCACAGCCGTGCCGTAAAACGTGATGGATGCACCTATCCGGGGGATGACCGCATCGTAGCCCACCAGTTTCTCTCCATTGTAGTAGATCTCCGGGCGGCGCGAGGCGATGTTCATGTAACATCTGAGGGTGTTGATGATATCGAGTTCGTGTCCCCGTTCCCCTGCCGCCTCTGCCAAGCGCTTATGGGAATAGAGTTCGGCATTCCGGGCGAGCATCGCGATTTTCATGAGGCTTTCCTTTTGGGAGGCTTTTCGGGGGCGGAGGTGATCGTGAGGTTCTTCTTGCCCGGGTGTACGACGATATGGTGGCTCCGCAATGCGGTGCGCCCGACGATCATGCGAAACGTCATCTCGGTGCGTTCGGCCAGTGACAGATCTATCTTCCACAGCCGGTTTGCGATGCGGAACTTCGTCTGGATGATGATCCGCACTTCTGGAATGCCACTCGTATTGGTGATCTCCCGGCGGTCATGTATCGGGCATTCCACATCCGTGTCGTGCGCATCATCATCGAAGCGCGTATGAAACCGGACCCAAGGCGCGCCTTCGTGTTCAAACTCCACGATGTCGGTGGCGTGAAGTGCGGATGTGCGCGCGCCCGTATCGATCTTTGCCTTGAGGTTCGTGAGCCCAAGAAGCGGAAGGTCCACCCGCTCTTGCCAGCCGATCATGAGCATGAAAGCCGTCTCCCAGAAGTGTAACACGTCTCCTTATGCACTTTGTTGCGCGTGATTACTATCAATCGCGCGCTGGTTGTAAATGTGATCTTGCGCGATCAAATCCGGCAGTCGCTTCCTTCGCCTCCCACCCAATGAGTGGGAGGCAGGCTTTGGGCGACAGTTCTTTTAATGCGATGTGGATTGATTGACTTGGGGGAAAGCTTGGGCCATGACGGATTGGCCCCGGTGCGATTGCGCCGGGGTTTGGTTTTGTGGGCCGCTGCGGCGGCGATAAGAGGAGAATTGGTGTGATCACGCCCGTACTGCCGACTTATGCACGGGCTCCGCTTTCCTTTGTGGAAGGTTCTGGGCCCTGGTTGATGACCGAGACCGGTGAACGCTATCTGGACCTTGGCGCTGGCATTGCTGTCACCGCTTTGGGCCATGCGAACCCGCGTCTTGTGGCAGCGCTGGAAGCTCAGGCACGACGTTTGTGGCATACCTCCAACCTTTATGAGATCCCCAATCAGGCGAAGCTGGCGGAAATGCTCGTAGAGGCGACATTCGCCGACACGATGTTTTTCACGAACTCCGGCACGGAGGCCGTGGAATGCGCTGTGAAGATGGCGCGCAAGCATTTCAGCCACAATGGCCAGCCGGAGCGGGTGGAGATCATCTGTTTCGAGGGCTCGTTTCATGGGCGTTCCAGCGCCGGGATCGCTGCGGCTGGTTCCGAGAAGATGGTGGGCGGTTTCGGGCCTGTTCTGCCGGGTTTCGTGCATCTGCCATGGGGCGATCATGAGGGGCTGAAGGCTGCCATCGGGCCGAAGACGGCGGCCATCATGGTCGAGCCGGTGCAGGGGGAGGGCGGTATTCGCCCGATGCCCGAAGTGTGCCTCAAGGGGTTGCGCGATCTCTGTGACGCGCACGGGATCCTGATGATTTTGGATGAGGTGCAATGCGGGATGGGCCGCACGGGCCGCCTGTTTGCCCATGAATGGGCCGGGATCGAGCCCGATATCATGGCTGTTGCAAAGGGGATCGGCGGAGGCTTTCCGCTGGGCGCGTGCCTTGCCACGGAGGCGGCTGCGGACGGAATGGGGCTTGGCACCCATGGTTCCACCTATGGCGGCAATCCCTTGGCCTGTGCCGTTGGAATTTCTGTGGTGGAGACGATGCTTGAGGACGGGTTTCTTGAGAATGTCTCGCGCATCGCGGGGCGTATGCGGCAGGGGCTGGAAAGCCTTGTGGCGCGCTTTCCAGAGGTGTTCATCGGTGTGCGTGGTTCCGGGCTGATGCTGGGGCTGATGTGCAAGGCGGCTGTGGGCGATGTTGTGGCGGCAGGCTACGACGCGAAGGTGATCGTGGTGCCTGCTGCGGACAATGTTGCGCGGGTATTGCCGCCTCTCAACATCACCGCCGAAGAGGTGGATGAAGCGCTTTTGCGGCTTGAGGCAGCGGCACGGGCCTTGCAGCCTGAGACCGTTGGAGGAGATGCGGTATGAAGCATTTTCTGGATATCCATCAGACCGAAGTGGACGACCTGAAGGGCATGATCTCGGCTGCGCGCAAGATCAAATCCGCCCGCGATGGCAAGGGCCGAGCCGAGCGGGATGCCGATGCGCCTTTGACGGGCAAGATGGTGGCGCTGATCTTCGAGAAGCCCTCTACGCGGACACGGGTGAGCTTTGACGTGGGTGCGCGGCAGCTGGGGGCGGAAACAATGCTGCTTTCTGGTGCCGAAATGCAGCTTGGGCATGGTGAGACGATTGCGGATACGGCGCGCGTGCTTTCGCGATACGTTGATACGATCATGATCCGGACGTTTGAGGAAAACACGCTTCGTGAGATGGCGGAATATGCCTCTGTGCCGGTGATCAACGGGCTGACGAACGAGAGCCATCCCTGCCAGATCATGGCGGACGTGATGACCTATGAGGAGCATCGCGGCTCCATCGCCGGGAAAAAAGTGGTGTGGACGGGGGATGGCAACAATGTCTGCACCAGCTTCCTGCATGCTGCCGGGCAGTTCGGCTTTGATCTCACATTCTCCGGCCCCGAGACGCTGGACCCTTCACCTGAGGCGATGGGATTTGCGCGGGGGAAGGGATCTCGTGTGGTGATCGAGCGGGATGCAATGAAGGCTGTGGAGGGCGCCGATCTGGTGGTGGCTGACACGTGGCTTTCGATGCACGACCCGCAGAGTGCACGGGAGCGGCGACACAACCAACTGCGGCCCTATCAGGTGAATGCAGAGCTGATGGCAGAGGCTGATCCTGATGCATTGTTCATGCATTGCCTGCCAGCGCACCGGAATGAAGAGGTGACTTCCGAGGTGATGGACGGGCCGCAATCGGTGATTTTTGACGAGGCGGAAAACCGGCTGCATGCGCAAAAGGCCATCATGCGCTGGTGCATGGGCGTCTGAAAGGCCGGGGCGCGGAGTTTCGCGCCCTGCTGCGCTTCATGGCTGCGGAACGTCGCGTATCTTTAAGCCGGTGCGAATGGTTTTCCAAAAGAAACACATGCCGACGCGCTTGACAGTGCTGGCGCTGACGTCAGGCAACTCTGCCTCTGTGGCCGCACTGCCGACAAACTGCTGTTTGTTGCACAATCACCAATTGCAGCTTCAACTTGCGCCAGCTTCCTCAAGCAGATCAATCAACTCCTTTGCATCGTTTGACCGTGCTATATCAAGTGCTGTACGCCCCGCTTGATCACGACTTCCGAGTTCCGCGCCTGCTTCGATCAATATCCTGGCAATTGGCAAGGAGTGCTGAGGCTGCTCGGCGATGGCCATAAGTGGTGTACACCCACGCAAATCAGTAGCGTTCACATCCGCTCCGTTTGCGATTAATTTGAGGCCCGCATCTTCATCAATCACAATGTGCAATGGAGTGTTGCCGCCGCCATCTCGCGCCATCACATCGGCACCATACACCAAAAGAAGATCCAGAATTGAATCGGCGTCACAGGTGTTGAGAAGATGAACAGGTTGTGTTCCGCCTCGGCCAGCGGTGACTGCAAGCGCTGGGTCAGCTTCAAGCATATCGTTTACAAGATCAGTCCGGCCTTCAAAGACGGCCTCATGAAAGCTGAGCATACGTTTCTTCCGCGTCATGTATTTCTGGAGTTTGTCTAGCAAAATCGGTGCCACGCTTTCTGGTTTTGTCGAGTGTTCTAACGCGGTTTGTATCTTTGAAATGCGCTAAGGGATGTTTTAGCTGAGAGCAAAACGTTCCTGATTTTATCCGATCGAGGCGTTGGTTGGAATGTGCTCCAAAGGGCTGATGAAAGCTGCTCGACGCCCCAGAACGTTGTTCGGTCTGGTCCTTCGCGCATGATTGGGTTCGAAGCGGCGTCGAAAACATGTAACGCCCTTTCCCTGTTCGAGATGGCAGAGGCGGCATGGTCAACTTGCATCGACATGAATCAGGGGTTCGGGCGCGTTTGATGGACCACGATATTGAAACCCTCGACGAGAGAGGGCGGAACAAAGTGGCTGGAAATCTGATGAAACTGCTCCTCCGTTACTGTAAACGGATGATCGCCCTGCGCATTGCGTGCGTGCAGCCTTGCAAGACAAACCTCATCGGGAACGTCCAGCACATGAAGCTTGTGATCCGCATTTGTCTGCTCAAAGATGCTCCGCATCCAGGCGCGTGCTTCGACAGTGTTCGCCTGGAAATCCAGAACAACCGAGACGCCTGCGTTCAGCAGGGACGCAACGTGGGGGCCGATGATACCATGCAGCTTTGAAGCGCACCGAATGTAATCGGCTATCGAAGACATCTCTTCAGAGTAGAGAGCGTTCAGCCACTCGTCTTCGGACATCACAACGGTTCTTTCCGACTTGCCGAGTTGGGCCGTCAGCGTGGATTTTCCTGAGGCAATTTTTCCGCACAGCATGTGCAGGGTCGGCGATATGGAGGACATGAGACTACCCTTGTTCGGTGCATTGCGCACAACTGAGGTTCAGATACGAATTGCCCGGCCCGTTTTGTCAGGCCGGCATCGTAATTCGACTTTGGCTTTGCAGGCCGAATTTCTGAACAGTGGTCTTCATGAGCACCAACTGGCATGCGAAAGCACCCTTGTCCATGACGGAGCTGACATTCCAGACCAGCGCTTCCGTGCATTTCACAGCGCGTGTCCGGAATTTGAAGTGATAGAGGTGGAGCAGACGTGAGCCGGATGGCTCCCTCGCTTTGGTGTGCCTGGAATTCATTCATCTCTTACCAAGGGCGAAACAAAGGGATAGGGCACCGCTCAACGCTTTGCCGCCAGATACTTTTTGAGGATACCGTTCAGGATCTGCTTCTCCTCCGTTGAGAGGATAGCCGTGAGGCGTGCTTGCGTTTCGACATGGTCGGTGACGGCCTTGTCTATTCTTTCTCGCCCCGTTTTGGTGAGCGCGATGAGGACGCTTCGTTTGTCTTCGGGGTTCCCAATCCGCTCCACCAGCCCTTCCCCTACGAGGCTGTCGATCCGGTTTGTCATGGTGCCGGAGGTGATCATCATCGCACTGATTAACTGATTTGGGGAAAGCGCGTGGGGTGGGCCTGCGCGAAGGAGAGTCGCGAGTACATCGAACTGCATGGGTTTCAGGGAATGGGCCGAGAAGTTTTTGCCCATTTCCTCCGAGAGATGGCGGGCTGTGCGCTGGAGACGCCCGATCAGGGCCATCGGCTCAGTATCTATATCGGGGCGCTGTTTGGCCCATTGCGCTCTGATCTTGTCGATCTCATCCATGAGGGAGAATTATGGGGACTATATCTTGACGTCAAGATTTATGTAGCTATCTTGATGTCGAGATAAATTGGAGATGTATGATGTCGCGCCCCTCTGATGTGCTTCTGACAGCGCTCGCCCCTGCGATCTGGGGTAGCAGCTATATTGTGACGACCGAGATGCTGACGAATGTGGATGCGCTGACAATTGCCTTTTTGCGCGCCCTGCCTGCCGGGCTGTTGCTTCTATTGGCGGTGCGGCAGGTTCCCAAAGGGGCGTGGATCGGGAAGATGTTTGTATTGGGAGCGCTTAACTTCTCGATCTTCTGGACGCTGCTGTTCTTCGCAGCCCACCGCTTGCCGGGCGGAGTGGCGGCGGTGATGGGCGCGTTGCAGCCCTTCATCGTGGTTTTTGCGGCATATGGATTGCTGGGGACGCCGATACGCGCGCTTTCCGTTCTCGCAACCGTCGCCGGAGTGGGCGGTGTGGCGCTTCTGATTCTGACGCCCGAGGCCGGTTATGACGGGGCGGGCCTTGTGGCCGGGCTGCTCGGCGCCGTTTCCATGGCACTGGGGACGGTGCTGAGCCGGAAATGGCAGCCGCCCGTGCCTGCCCTGACCTTTACCGCTTGGCAGCTGACGGCGGGTGGGCTGTTGCTGATGCCGGTGGCGTTTGCCTATGAGCCTGACTGGGTGAGCCTTTCGGCCACGAACCTTCTTGGGCTCGCATATCTCGGACTGATCGGCGCGGCCTTTACATATGTGATCTGGCTGCGTGGGATTGCACGACTGCAGCCTTCGGCTGTTTCCATCCTTGGCTTCATGAGCCCGCTGACGGCGACGCTTCTCGGATGGTTCTGGCTTGGAGAGCGGTTGAGCCTGATGCAGATTTTGGGCGTGGCTGTTGTGCTCGGCAGCGTATTTCTCGGGCAATATGCACTGCGGGCGCGGAATGTGCGGCCCGAAATGCGTGCAGAGCACCAAATTTAAGGAATTCATCGGCGACTTTACCCTTCCTCAACACCCGACACGTAAAAGCGGTGTTGGGAAAAGGGTGAGGTAGGTAGATGGACAAGAAAGTTAAGCAGGTTCCGGCAGATCAGATCGTGCAGCCAAAGGTTGCCGGTGACAGCGTTGCTGCCAGAGCCATTGCCTTTGCGCAGAAGTATCGGACACAATTGACACCGGCCGTCTACGCCGTGTGGTACACATATTGTGCGCGGGAGAACAAGGCGATCAATGCATCGCTGGATACCGCCATGAACACCGACCAGCCGCTGAGTGTTTCCAAGCTTACGGGGCTGTATCACGAACATCTTTCACCGCGGGCAATGTCGGATGAATTGCAGGATATCGGCACGGATCTTACATCGACGATCGGGGATGTATCGAACGCGGTTGAGGCCAATATCAAAGAGCATACGGCCTTTTCGGGTAAGCTGCGCTCTGCCAAGCAATCGCTTTCCTATGGCACCTCCAAGGCGGAGGTTACGGCGGTGATTGCAAGCCTGCACAAGGCCAATCAGGATCACATTGCCTCCGCCCAGAAGATGACCGTGCAGCTGGAAAAGAACCGCGCGCATGTGGCCAAGCTGAAGAGCGAGCTGATCGAGGCCAAACGGACATCGAACACCGATTACCTGACGGGGCTTGCCAACCGGCGGATGCTGGATGACCAGCTGGACAACGCGATATTCGAGGCGCGGCAGAAAAAGCAGCGTGTCTCCTTCCTCATGGCCTCCGTGGACGGGCTGAACGAGGTGACGGCCAAGTTCGGGCTGACGGCGGGAGATAACGTGGTGCGGGCCTTTGCGGAGGAGCTGAAGAAGGAGCTGCGCGGGGCCAAGATGGCGGCACGGTTCGAGGGGGCGCGCTTTGCCATCCTCCTGCCCAACACGCATGACCGCGAAGCCTTTGCGATCGGAGAGCGGGTCCGCAAGGCTTTTCGGGGGCGGGAATGGGTTTCCGAGGAAAGCGGCGCCGAGATTGGAGTGCTGACCGCTTCTTTCGGGGGGGCGATGCTGCTGCAGGGCGAAAACCGCGAGAAGTTGGTGCAGCGGGCCGATGAGGTGCTGACGCGCGCACAATCCAAGGGTGCGGATGTTGTGACCTTCAAGTAAGCGCTGGCACTCAGGCTCTGGTGGCTTCGGGCGGTTCGCTCCGCAACAGCCATGCGCAGAGAGCGACGGCACAAACGCTGCCTATGATTTGGGCCAGGATGAAAGGGCCGACATCAAGAGGGCGGATACCCGCGAAGGTATCGGAGAAGCCGCGGGCTATCGTGACAGCCGGGTTGGCGAAGGATGTGGAGGCCGTAAACCAGTACGCCGCCGTGATATAGAGGCCAACCAGCATCGGGATCGCTTCCGCGCGGAATTTGAATGCTGCCAGGATGGTGGTGACAAGGCCGAATGTGGCGACGATTTCCGCAATCCACTGGCCTTGCCCAGTGCGGATAGTGATTGAACTTTGAAATATCGGTTGATCGAACATTGCGTGCGCAAGGAGGCTGCCCGCAATTCCACCAAGGATCTGGGCGCAGATGAACGCCGCCGCCGGGGCCGAGGTGATGCTGCGCTTGAGAAGGAATGCGAGGGTGACAGCCGGATTCAAATGGGCACCGGAGATCGGCCCGAGGGTCATGATGAGCACCACGAGAATGGCCCCGGTGGGCAGGGTGTTGCCAAGAAGGGCCACCGCTGTATCTTCCGTGAGCGTTTCGGCCATAATGCCGGAGCCAACCACGGTCGCCACGAGGAGGCCCGTTCCAAGACTTTCAGCAACCAGTTGTTTGGGAAGAGAGAACACCAGGAAACGTGCTTTCGGCTGACGAATACGGCTGCGGTTTTGCGCGGCAGTTTGGTTGGTAGTTGCGGTTTATGACGCCCTGATGACAGTTTTGCCCAAGCCACCGTGAAGCTGCCATTCCGGGTGGGACGGGGGCTGGCCGCTTCGTTTTTGCCGCTGAAGTGGCTGCGACCCTGACGACTATCTTGTTGGGTTCGATCCGGTGGATCGGCGTTGGAGATGATACGCGCAATCGTTTGCTCGGCTTGCCTCGCCCGAAAAAAGTTGCAGCGCCCCCTCGCCAAGATGGGTTTGTGCCTTAGGTGGCTGGCTCTGAATGGAGGGCGGTTTCGTGAGCTTGGTCTGGATCTATCTTGTCTCGTTCGTGGCGTTTCTGGGGGTTGATGCGGTGTGGCTGCGCAATGTGATGTCGCCGCTGTTCAATGCGCATGTCGGGCCGCTGTTGCGTGAGGAAATGCGGCTGGAAGCAGCGGTTGGCTTTTACGCGCTTTACATTGCGGGCGTGATGTATTTTGCCACGCTTCCCGCGCTGCGAGCCGGGATGGTGAGCGAGGCCGTGATCAAGGGGGCTGTGCTGGGGTTTCTGGCTTACGGAACCTATGAGGCGACGAATATGACGACGCTTAAGGGCTGGACCTGGAGCATGGTGGCTATCGATACCAGCTGGGGTGTGTTTCTGACAGCATTGACAGCTGTGGTGGGGTATTATGCAGCACCTTATCTTGGCTGGAAGCCCTGATCAGTAGGGCAGAACGCCCCGGACAAAGGGCAGGGTAAGCGCGCTGATGATGCCGACAAGTGCGCCGATGCCAAAACGGCTGAGCGTTGTTTTCAGGCTGGGAGCGAACAGGCTGAGCGCGCCGCAGACGACGCCGTAGAAGGTGAGTGAGACGAAATCCATTATAGCCCCCTTTCTGAGTGTGCCGAGTATGACCCGCGGATTGTTTTTTGGCTACGGGCAGGCTGGCTATGGCGTTTCGTTTTAGACTTGGTTCACCCATCGCTGGCTGAAAGCAAGGATTTCAACGCGCTAGGTGATAAGTTGTGTTTCTGGACAAAAGCCAAACGCCTTAGCCGGAGGGAGTGCCAGAACTGCGGGGGATCTGAATGCCTCCGATAATTTGGCAGGCGAGCGTTTGGGCGAGTGCTTTTGAAAGCTCTTCCACCGTTTCGGCTGAGACGTATTTGCCGCCTGTGCGGTCGGCCAGGCATTCTGCGACGGTGGTACCGGCCGTGTAGTTAGCCTGCTCGGGGCTGTCCCATGAGAAGAAATCGCCGCGTACCTTGAAGCCGATCACATGGACAGTGAGATCCTGTGCTTCGGCAGCAAGCTGTTCGCCCAGTTGGCAGGGTGTGCCGCCGCAGGTTTCCTTTCCGTCCGTTACCAGCACCACGACCCCCGGCCTTTCGCGAAAGGCCAACACTTCGGCGGCGCGGCGCACGGCGGCTGTAAGGGGGGTCATCCCATCTGGGCTGAGCGCATCGACTGCGCCAATGATGCTGGGGGCTGCATTGTTGATGGGGCTGAAGCGGAGATCGATATTGGAGCAGGCATCGCTTTCGCCTGGGCCGTAGATGATGAGGCCGATGCGGCGGAACTGCGCTATATGAGGCATGGATTGGTGCATGGCGCGGCGGGCTTCGAAAATGCGCGGCTCGTTGAGGAGGTTGAAGCCCATCTCGGACATGGAGCCTGAGCCATCGAATACAATCATGGCATCTTCGGTGCAGTTTTCCGTGGCCTTGGCGATATGTGTGCTGAGCGGAAGAACGGCGAGGGCAGTGGCTGTGAGGGTGGCCCTGAGATGCCACATCTTCATGTTACGGCCTCCAATGCAGGCTCCATCACGCGGGTACGCAGTGTGTTCTCGGCCAGTTTACGCGCAATATCGCGGGTGAGAAGCTGTTCGAACGAAAGACGGATGGCGGGTGCGGACTGAAACAGTGACCGAAGCTCCGCTCTATTCCATTCCAGATACTGGCCGCCGGGCCCGAGTGTGACGGTGGCGTTCGCCGTTTGCTCGAGAATGAGGGAAAGCTCGCCCACAAAGCCGGTTTCGGCATCCAGAACATCACCATTGGGCAGATTTATGGTGCAGGGGCCGCGGTAGATGAAGAAGAGCTTCTGCGGAGTTTCGCCGTGACGCACAAGCGTGATCTCTGTGTTGGTGGAGACCTTTTGGGCGGCCTTCATGATGCGCCGAAAGTGGCCTGGAAGGGGCGCGCCGAGCTGATTGTAGATCTCGCGTTCCACGGTATCGAGCGTGCCATGCCGCCTTTCGCGGAGGATTACGACGATGAGGATGGTATTGGAGACCACCATCACAGCGCTCCAGATCATCGCATCCCAAAGTGGTGTGGCGGGATGAGTGATATAGTAGACGGCGTAAAGCACGTTGCCCGCGAGAAGAAGCAGGCGCAGCTTGATCTGATCTTTGAGGAGATAGCCTGTCACCTGCAGAAGGGCTGCGAGGTGGACGATGATAGCGGTGGAAAAGAGATACTCGGTCATGTGTGGGCCTGTCAGTGATGGCTGACTATGGCGCTGGAGCGGGCTTTCAACAAGAAATTCATAAGCCGGAATGTAGCGTGGCGCACATTTTGCTGCCTTATGATTTCAGAGATCACCGTCCCTTGGTGCATTCGGATCGGGCCGGATCATGCTGCGTTCCCTGAGAAAGGGATGAACCTTGACGGCGCGGCGAAGGGCACGCTGCGCGCGTTCCGGGCGGCCCTGACGCATGTAGCTCATGGCCTGGCCGGACAACGCGCCGAAATGATAGGGATGGGTGGACAGCACCGTTTCGATATCTTTGAGCGCGCCATCGTAATCATCGCGCAGAAAGCGGGTGAAGGCGCGCTGGTTGAAGGCCTCGGCGTAGGTGGGGCAATAGCGTATGAGGCGATCGAGCAGTGTTTCCGAGAGTGCGAGATCATAGGCCTCGCGGCGTTTGATCGCGCGATCCAGCAAATCCTGAGCCTCTGCATCGGGCGCGGTGAGCCAGAGCTGCCAAAGTGTGGCCGCTGCCGCATTGGCGTTTTGCTCATCGGGCGCGGTGAGGAGGCGGGTGAGGGCTGTTGCGGTTTCATCGGCCTGATCGGGCGGCGGCGGGCAGGCCGCAAAGATGATTTGCGGCAGCAAGGTGATGAGGATCGCGAAACTCTTCATAGTGCTACAGAATGTTTCAATTCTGTGAATGGTCAACCCCTCTGATTCTGAGAATCGAACCCGCCGCAGAAGGCTGATTTCGTGACCTTTGTGCAACGAAAGGGAGGCCGCATGTGGAGGGATCAGGGTGGCTCACCGTTCCAGCGCTAAACTGCGGTTATAGACGGCTTGTTAACCATGTTTTTTGGGGTGCGCGGTGAAAAATGCCGCGTATAACGAATTTCGTAAGGGCGTGAGTTGTTGAGGGTTTGCAGGCGGTGGCACGGCAGGATGCGGAAGACATTCGCCTGATGTGACGCGTGGGTGGCACAAGCGTTGCGCTGGGCAAGGGCATTCTGAACCGAAGCCCTGTATCGGTGCCTGACAGGCTAGCTTGTAACGATTTCTCTGACCGCTCTCTTGGAATTGGCCGCTCCCCAACAGGAGCGGCCCAGAGATACGGGCTGTATCGGGCTGTCCATCCCCCCGGTACCGATGTGGCGCGTATGACGGCCCTACCGGGCTTTGCCAGACGGCGTTTCGCGGGTCGCTCTCTGTCCCCGCGAAACGCCCGACTGCGATCAGGCCCGGGTGACGCTGGCTGCGAAACAACCATGTCTGGCATTGTGGAGATGGATCATCTTCACATCCGGGTTTTCGAACATCTTCTCGATAGCGGGCGCGATCTGCCGGCCCTCCACAACATCCGCCTCCAAAATCATCGCGTTCTCATCGAAGCCGCGAAGGGAGAGAAGGCGCGTGCAGAGGATTTCCGGCACCTCGCCCGGCGCCAGCTGCGCCTGTTTTGCATTCTGGCGGACATAGATTGCGTGAGATGCGCGGTAGGGGGAGTTGTCGGGTAGATGTGTGTGATTGATGAGGAGGACGCGCTCGCCGATCTCTGCGTCTGCGAGGCTGATGCGGCAGGGTATGCCGGGGTGTTCTGTGACGGTTCGGAGCTCGGCATGGTGGGCTTTGAGAGCTTCCGGGGCCATGGAGAAGAAGGGCTGGAAAGGTTCGGGCGCGAGGGCGTGGATCTGGAAGGGCATCTGTGTCTCCTGTTTGTTTGAAGAGAAGATGCCGGTGATTGCGCGGCCTTGCGACCCGATCCTTGCGGGAAGGGCAAGGGTTGCCCACCCTAGCGGCTTGGGCGAAGGTCAGGCGACCAATGCGCAGACCTCGCGGACGCGCGCCTGCTGGGCAACACGCGCTTCCAGTTGGGCATCGCGGGTTGCGCGGACGCGTTTTTCGCGGGCGTCAAGGGATGCCAGTTCGCGTGCGCGCGCAGCGATTGCGAGGCCGACGGCAATGAGGGCTGCGGCGGCACCGGAAAGCAGGCCGAAAGGGCTGGCGACGACGATGCCGAGGGCAATGGAGGCAAGGATGTCAAGGGCTAGGCGGTCTTGCACGGCTTTTGCGCGTGCCGCTATGGCCCCGAGGTCGGCTTCAAGTGCCGCGGTCCGCTCCGTCATCTCATCAAGAGTGGCCTGGGCTGCCTTGCACTCTTCATCGAACGTCTCGGGGATGGAAGGCTGCTCGACCGGTTGGAAGAGCGCATCTGCCACCAGCCGGATGATTGGGCCGAGAATGGGGATCATTGTGACGAACGTGTAGAATTGGGGATCACGGGCCATTGGGCAACCTTTCGCACGAGTTACGGACGATAGAGTTGCAGAATGCGATCCGGCGGCCAGTGAGAAACGCCACTCCGTTGGAAAGTCTGCCCGGTGGGAGTGCGATGAAGGTCGGAGGGCATGTAGTCGGCGAGCCAGACACCGTTTTCGGTACGTGGAAGAGGTGACCGGCCGTTGCCGTTGCGCTTGCGGCATAGCGAGTGCGACGGGATTATCGTGGCGCTGACCGACCTTTTAGGCGGCTTCCGGTTGCGCCAAGAGAAGGACGTGGTGGCGATTGGATCGTCTGGAGGCCGAGATCGACCTTGGCCCAGCCCCCGGCACAAGGCGACAGCCCCGTTTCTCTGGTTCGTGGAGGAGGGTCAGCCGAAGAATTTGCGGTGGTTTAAGTCACCTTGTTCCGGCAAAGCGCTCTTCCCATTCTTCGCGCTGTTCGTCTGTGATCTTGGTGAAGAGGTTTTCCGGGACGGTAAATGGATGGCCTTCGGGCAGGGCGTTGGCAGTTTCGGCGATGCTTTCGGGCCATTTGGCACCGCTGCCGAGGGCTTCGCGGAGGGTAGCGGAGGCGAAAGGGATGAAGGGCTCGGACAGGGTGGCGTAGAGGGCCGCGAGGTTGAGGGCGAAGCGGGTGATCGCGGCTGCCTGCTCAGGATTTTCCTTAAAAACGGCCCACGGGGCGGCGGATTGGAGGTATTCGTTGCCGGCGACCCAGATGGCGCGCAGCTCGGCTGCGGCCTTGCGGATTTCGATGCTTTCCATGTGGGCCTCATAGGTGGCGAGGCGGATTTGCAGATCGGCGATTACAGCCTCTTCGGCTTCTCCATAAGTGCCACCGGTGGGGACCGCTTCGCCGAATTTGGAGCGGCAGAATTTTGTGATGCGGGAGACGAAGTTGCCGAGGACGTCTGCGAGATCCTTGTTGGCGCCTTGCTGAAAGACCTCCCAGGTGAATTCGGCATCGTTGTTTTCGGGGGCGTTGGAGAGGAGCCACCAGCGCCAGTAATCGGCGGAGAGGATTTCGAGCGCCTGATCCATGAAGACGCCGCGCCCTTTCGATGTGGAGAACTGGCCACCCTGATAATTGAGGTAGTTGAAGGACTTGATGTAATCGACAAGCTTCCACGGCTCACCTGATCCGATGATCGTGGCGGGGAAGGAGAGGGTGTGGAAGGGGACGTTATCCTTGCCCATGAACTGGACGTATTTTACTTCCTCTGCACCCTTGTCCGTCCGCCACCAGCGTTGCCAGTCTGCGTCCTGTAGCCCGTTTGCATCGGCCCATTCGGCGGTGGCGGCGATGTATTCGATAGGTGCATCGAACCAGACATAGAAGACTTTGCCCTCCATGCCGGGCCAGTCTTCGCTGCCCCGTTTCACCGGTATGCCCCAATCGAGATCGCGGGTGATGCCGCGATCCTGCAGACCGTCTCCGTCCTTCAGCCATTTCCTGGCGATGGAAGTGGTGAGGATAGGCCAGTCTTTCTTGCTGTCGATCCATGCCTCGAGATCACCGGCGAGGGCGGATTGGCGAAGGTAGAGGTGCTTGGTTTCGCGGACTTCGAGATCGGTGGAGCCCGAAATGGCGGAGCGGGGGTTGATCAGGTCCGTTGGGTCAAGTTGTTTGGTGCAGTTCTCGCACTGATCGCCACGTGCGCCATCATAGCCGCAGTTCGGGCAGGTCCCCTCGATATAGCGATCTGGCAGGAAGCGGCCATCGGTGTGGGAATAGACCTGTTTTTCGGTGACTTCCTCAATGAGGCCAGCCTCGGCGAGCTTGCCCGCAAAATGCTGGGTAAGAGCGTGGTTGCGCTGGCTTGAAGAGCGGCCGAAGTGATCCCAGGCGAGGCCGAAACCTTCCGCAAGATCCCGCTGTATGGCCCACATCTCGGCGCAGTATTCCGCAACGGGCTTGCCCGCTTTGGCGGCGGCAAGCTCTGCCGGCGTACCATGCTCATCCGTTGCGCAGATATGCATCACCTCATGGCCGCGTGCACGTGCGTAGCGGGCATAGACATCGGACGGCAGCTGTGAGCCTACCAGATTGCCGAGATGCTTGATGCCATTGATGTACGGAATGGCGGAGGTGATGAGGATGCGGGACATGGATCTGGCGCCTTGGGTAAAGTTGCGTCGCTTCTAGCGGCTGCAAATTGGAGCGGCAAGGTCGAAGCGGAATTGGATTTGGGTGTGGCAGTTCCAGATTTTTAGCGTTTCACTCAATACTATTTCGAATACTGGCACTGCTTTCGACATCGGAACGTTTGATAATGTGCGGACCAATGTGCTCGGCACGATTATTGGTGGTGTTACGGGGATCGAGATGAACGCAGCAGCGGCTGCAGGTTCCGCTTTCGATACGCGTATGCGGGCTGTCGTGATCTGAGTGATGCCGTAGCACCTCTGCAAGCCCGAAGGCACACCCAGAGGTGCTAGAGCACCAGAGCCTGAGTTGCAGCATGCCAATTGAGAGGGGTGAGCAGGAAAACTACGCGTATGGATCTGATCTTTTGGGGCCGAAATATCGCTGAAGAACCCGTTCTGTAAGGGAACCGCAGTCGTCGCTTACCGGTTTACGACGCGGCTGTGGCGATTGTGGTTCGTTTTTCGGATTTTCCCGGCCGAAGATACGCTTGTGCCGTCGGTGTTTTAAGCCTTCTTGGTTCGGTGGGTAACAGCATTATCAGCCTCAATTGTTAGAATAGACCTTATGCGCGAGATCTGTAGCTCATGCAATTTAAGGAAGTGAATTTGATCAAATTAGAGAATGGGAGGCGGAGATGGTAAGCACGGCGCTTTTGGAAATGGCCGGAAACTATTATGGAGAGTTTCCAGGACCGGGAGTGGATACCTATGAATTAGCAGAGGCGGTCTCGCAGTTTCTTTCGAAACTTGGATATCGCACCCCTGGTGTCATTGGTGTTGGGCGCTCGGACGGTAAGCGCGAGGACGGAAGCCCTGTCTATTTCCTTGGAATGTCTCCCGAGATCCAGCGTGAAGTTATTTACGAGTTGGGTGGCGAGGGGCACAGGAAACGCGTTGCGCATTTCGCTTTGGGAAGATCGCTGGATACAGCACTCGAGGTGAAATTCATTCTGTGCTGGAAGGTGAGCGCGCGGATATTGGAGAGCGCCAAGTTCAACAAGGGATGCGCGGAAAAGAAGATCGTGACGGCGATCGACTCCTACTCCAAAGAGACACTGGAGGAAATCAGCGTAGTTCCCCATCCATTCGATGCTGACGCAAAAGGGCTCAGCGCACATGTCGTGGTTGGTTCATCAGATGGCCTTGTGATTGCGCCCTGTAAGAGTTGCAGGGGAATCTTGACTTGATCATCGGGGACTGCCTGCGCGTTTCCGGCTATTTGCGGGCCGGAAGGGCGGCCCGCTTGGCCAGTTCGGTCGCGCGCATTCTGATGGCGCGCGCGTCCTTAGCCGTCGTTCGGGGCCACTAATTCGCCGCCTGTCGCACTCCAGCCGACCGTGCTTTCAGGATAAAGCTTCACGTTGCCTATTCCGGATAGTTCAGATGCGTAGAACCAGTTGAGCGCGCCGAGTTCCCCGGTGTTGCAGAAGCTGACGACCGTTTCAGATTGCCAGTTCACCCGGCTGTCCTTGAGCTGCATCAGCACGGCGAGGCCATCTTCGGTTTCGGTGGTGCCTGTGCCGATCTTGACGTGAAGGTTTGAGACGGGCGTGCTTTGCGCGGCCGGAAGAGTGGAGGGCAGGGCGAGACCAAGTTCGCCGATTTTGCGGAACATGGCAGCCGGGCGACTGTCGAGAAGGGCTCCCCGTACTTTACCCTCTGCAATCGCCTCCACCTCGGCTCGCGTTGCGTACCACGTAAGATCCATGAAGAGGTTCGCGGTGTAGGCCGGGGCTGTGGCCGGAGTGTCTGCCAAGGGAAGGTTTGCTTCCTGCCAGCCTGCAAAACCGCCTTTCATGAGAGCAAGTTCTTCTGCCCCGAGAGATTTGAGTATCCAGTAGATATAGGCTGCGCGGCCTGTATCGAACGCCTTTCTCTCGGAATTGACAATGATGATTGGTCGATCAAGGCGAAGGCCTTTGGAGCCCAGCAATTCGCTCAGTTGCTCAGCGCTGGGCGGCTGGCCCGGGTTGTCTGCGGGACCGCGAAAGAGCGCGTAGGGCATCGAGAGTGCGCCCGGGATCACACCCTTGGCTTGCGCCTTGGCGGAGCGGATATCGAGCACCTGAGCCGCATTCGCCTTCTGCAGACCGGCAACGGCGTCGGGCTCCACAAGAACGGACCAGCTTACAGGCTGCAGGGTAGGTGTTTCCGCAGGACGCAGGGGCGCTTGAACCACTTCCCTCGGAGCCGCAATCGGTGGGGCTTCAGGCGGCGAAGCCTCATCAGGCGCAATCATTACCGCGCCTGCGCGGACCACCTCCTGGCTGCTGGCGATTTCATCGGCGCAGGGAATGAAAAGCTGCATGCCGATCTCCAGCCGTGCGGGATCTGGCCCGATGATTTTGAGGTTGCTTTCATGGATTCTGCCATATGCATTGGGATCGCCGTACACCGCATCGGCCATAAGGGAGAGCCTGTCTCCCCTTTCGATCGTGTAGGTTGTTCCGCATGTCTGGGAAAAGGCGGCGGTGGCAGTAAGGAAAAGGACACTCGTTGAAATGAAAGTTCGCATCAATCATCTCCGAACAATTGCATTCAACTTAGAGAATAGCACGCTCTGCAGGATTGGCGATTGTTTTGTGGAACGAAGGGGTTGGGAGCTGCCCGTCTGCTGTTTTTCAGGCTTGCGTTTGAAAGGTGAAAGCCCTAAGGAACGCGGCAAATTTGACGTCTCTCAACACTGAATAGGATAGCGGACATGGCGAAGGCAAAGTTTGAGCGTACGAAACCGCATGTTAACATTGGCACGATTGGGCATGTTGATCATGGCAAGACGACGCTGACGGCGGCTATTACGAAGCAGTTTGGTGACTTCAAGGCGTATGACGAGATTGATGGTGCGCCTGAGGAGAAGGCGCGCGGGATCACGATCTCTACGGCGCATGTTGAGTACGAGACGGATGCGCGGCATTACGCGCATGTGGATTGCCCGGGCCACGCCGATTACGTGAAAAACATGATCACGGGTGCCGCTCAGATGGATGGCGCGATCCTTGTTGTGAATGCGGC
>CANMAI010000008.1 GCA_947495795.1 uncultured Paracoccaceae bacterium
TTTCGGCTTCGTCATTCGACACCTCCCGACGCAATCTGCGCCTATTCTAGGTGTCCACCAAATCAGAGCAAAACCAACGGGCTCAGAGCGGTCGTTTGCCTCCACCAAAGATGCAGCCCCGCCTGGTTTCCCGGGCGGGGCTGCGGACGTTCTGCGCCTGCACGTTGAGGGTGATGATTTCTCCAACGTACTCGTTGCCGGTCTTCTTGAAGGTTCCGATGGTGGCCATGTCATTTCTCCTTTGGCTTTTGATCCCGCGCCCGTCGCGGTCTCGATGGCGATCGTCAGGACCGGGACGATCCGCCGACGCTGCCCTTGGCCCGCAGCGTGAGCGGAGGACGCCGGGGGCAGACTTTCTTGGGCCCGTAAGGGTCGTCCCGCGAGGAATGAGCGGAGCCCAGGGAAAGAAAGTCCACCCCCGGCGTTGCGGCTGAAGCGGTCGAGGCGTCAGCCGATTCCGGTCAGATCAGCCCATGGAGAGGCCGTGACGGACGCGGGGTGACGAGGGCATGGAATGAGAAATGACCGCCACCTTGAACCCGGGCAATACACTGGCAATGTTGATCGGAGAAAGGCAGGGTCTGGCCTGCAGAACGGCGAATATGAAATCTTCCCCGAACGTGCTGATTGGAAACTGCGCCCGTGTTGGCGGCTCCACGTCGATAGGAGGTGTATCGGCTTAGTCCAAACAGCCACGCTAGAGTGAGGACGGCTTTTCCGAGACAGACGATTACCTTCAACCAAACTCGGCAATTTTTGGTTATTCGAACTGTCGCCAGAAGAGGAAGATAAATGGTCATTCGCAACGGTCGAACCGTCTCACTCGACCGGTGCCGCGCGAGCTAATGGAAAACGTTCCTGTGTGAGAGCGAGTATGTGACATCTTCTCTGCGATGACCGTGGGCCCCGTTGCGGCAGATAGGACCGTTAACCGTGCGCAGGCTCAGATTTTGCTGGCAACCAGAGCGGGCCTAAGCAGAGAAACAGGAAGAAGGCGTTGAAGCCGGCGTTCGACGGATGGCCCGAGGCGATGGATCCGAGGCTATCGGTAACAAACCAGCAAAGGAAGCTGAAGACTACGGCTTTGCGAGCCACTTCGGGTGCCAGATCGTGGAGATGCGTTGCGAGTTGCCAGACCAGGACGCCCCACCCGATGAGAAAACCGCCAGCCAGCGCGGACACGAACCGCGTGGTAGGTGCATCGAAGCTCTGGCCGCCCCAGAATGTCCATCCCAGAATATCCATTATAATGCGCGTTGGCTCGGCGGTCGGCAGGAAGGACCCCAACAAGAATGCTGGCCCAAACCCGATCACGACGATCGCGCAGAATTTCATCCACTTCTTATGAAAGGAATGAGACCTATAATGTGCAATATCCACTGTCTTCCTCGCTTCTGATTTCGAATGAAGATGCACAGCTCAGAGTTTCCGAACAATTCCCAGAGAGGGAAGGAAGTCCGGTCAGCCGGCGGGACTAGCCGGTAGGTCTTCCGGCGAAAAACTCATGTTCCCGCAAGAGCCTCTCAGTTTCAGGATTCGCCGGAAACATGGTCTCAACCTTGATATCTTGCGCAAGCACGCTGGTCGGAAGGGCAATTCCCGCGACAATGGTGAAAAATGCCATGCTAGCGCCCCCTATCCTCATCTCGACAGGAAGCATCGGAGCGTCCACGTGTTCGACGTCGAACTTCCACCAATCTTTGGGGAGGTCGGATTGATCGTGAAGGCGTGACAGACCGCACGCGAGCTCTTCGTCAGATGCGCCTTCACGGTGCAAGCGCTGAATGAAATGACGCGCGAAGCGCTCCCAGTTCGATATGTAAGACCGAAAGCCGCCCGAACTGAAGACGGCATCGAGCATATTCGCAGTCACGCCCGGTGGCTCGAATGGGATGCTCTCGGACACCAGAGACATCATCCGTTTGCCGTTCTCGTTGGCGTCGAGGATGTTCCACCGCCTATCAACTACGAAAGATGGGTAGGGATTGTGCGCTTGGATCATATAAGCCACCGCCTGCCGTAGCTGCCGCATCTCGACATCGGACAGGCTGTGGTCGCGATAGACATCTGCGAACCCTGCGGCTTTCAATAAAGCATTGCGATCGCGAAGAGGCACATCGAGTGCGGCCGCGACCCGTGCCACCATATCCCGCGACGGATTTGAGCGGCCGGTTTCAAGAAAGCTGATATGGCGCGGCGGTGTCTCGATGGTATTCGCAAGGTCGGCCTGCGACAGCCGTCGCTCCGTTCGCCATATGCGCAGCATCCGCCCGAAGCTGGTGGCAAGCTCAATCGTCTCCATACCGTGATTTACCATCACGAGCGGCAAAGAACCATTTCTTACGAAGGAATTGATTATGGCACTTTTTTTGGATCAGATCTTGGATGGAGGACCTTAGCTGTGGGCTCCGAGATCCGGCCATGAGGAGTTGAAGAATGAAGTTCGTCCGCACGCCCGATGCTGCCTTTGAGGGCATCGGTTTTCCATTTGAGCCTCGCTATCTCGATGTTACGGCATCTGACGGAACGGCGCTGCGGATGCACTACATTGATGAGGGCCTGCGCTCAGGCGAGGTGATCCTGTGCCTGCACGGCCAACCATCCTGGAGTTATCTCTACCGAAAACTGGTGGCCCCTCTGACCGCGGAGGGCTTTCGTGTCGTAGCCCCGGACCTCATCGGCTTTGGGAAATCGGATAAGCCGGCCCGCATCGAGGACTATACCTACCGAGGGCATGTAGATTGGCTTCAGCAGTTCATTGTTGGGCTAAATCTCACGTCGATGAACGGTCTCTTCCAGGACTGGGGAGGGATGATCGGGATGCGGATCGTTGAGAGCATGCCGGAAAGGTTCACTCGCATCATCGTCGCGAATACGATGCTTCTCGATACAAACGACATCTCGTTGGAAGCGTCTCAAGCCATCGGTGCCGCGCTCGAGGAGATGCCGGTTCCCTCTGCGCCCGACGTCAAGGAAGCTTTCGCGTCGGGTGAGCCGACTGCGGGGGCGAGCTGGGTCAAATACGCGACGCAGAATCCGGAATTCAACATATCGGACGTGTTTTCCAAGATTACGGGCAAGGAGGATGCCGAAGCCCTTAAGGGTTACGAAGCACCGTTTCCCGACCGGTCGTTCATGGCTGGTGCCATCGCATTCCCGCTCCTCTTTCCGATCATGCCGCATCATGAGGCCGCTCGACGAGAGAACGCCCGGATTTGGAATTATCTCCAGACATACACCAAACCGTTGATGACAGCTTTCTCGGATGGTGACCCTGTCACGGCTCCTTTCGAAGCTCGCTTTCGCAATACGGTCCCAGGTGCCCGAGATGTGGAGCACACGACAATTGAAGGGGCAGGACATTACCTGTTTGACGAGCAACCGGACGCGATCGCCCGAGCGCTGGTCCGGTTCTTGGGAAACTCCTAGATCGATCACCAGGGCAATCGATCCCGATCGCGTGGCTTTTGGACTAAATGAAAGTTGCAAAGACTGGCTTGCCGTATCCATCGAAGAGGAGTTGTTTTGGCCCCCTAAAACTGTGCCAAAGTTGGCTTAGTTTTGGAGATATGATTGATGGCACGGAAACGGTATTCGGATGAGGATATTCCGCGGCTTCTGCGTGATATTGAGTTGAGCCTGGCATCTGGTTCGGATGTTGCGACAGCGTGCAGAACGGCTGGTGTCAGTGATGCGACCTATTACACATGGCGCAAACAGTTTGGCGGTATGGGGCAATCGGAGATGGCTAATCTGAAAGCGCTTCTGAAAGAAAATGATCGGCTCAAGAAGATCGTGGCGGAGCTTGAGTTGGACAAGCTGATCTTGAAAGAGAACCCGGATTATTTAGAGCCGAAGGCCTGACGACAGACCAGCTTCAGCTTCGTCAGGCCGTGGTGCATACCCGACAAAAGCTGGCAACCTCTGAACGGCGTACGTGTCGGGTCATAGGGGTGGCGCGGAGTACTCTGCAATACAGGACGGCACCAAAGAATGATGAAGCGTTGCGCCTCGCGATAATCCGGCTGGCTAAGCAATATGGGCGCTACGGCTACCGAAAGGTCGCTGAGCCACTTCGCATCGAAGGCTGGCCCCCTCTCGGCAGATTTGGCTTTGCCAAATCGCCTGCCGAGCGATGGGTCAATCACAAGAAGATCGAACGCCTGTGGCGCGAAGAAGGCCTGCAGCTCCCCCAACAGCACAAGAAGCGGAAGCGGCTGTACCATACCCAACAGAAAGGGGAAGAAAAATGAAACAATTTGAAGGAGATATCAGAGTCTACGTTGCCTGTCTGGCGGCTTACAATAGCGGCATACTGCATGGATGCAGAATTGATGCTGAGCAAGAAGCTTACGCCATCTATTATAACGCAAGAGCCATGCTTGCGGCTTCACCGATGGAAGACGCCGACGAATGGGCGATCCATGACTATGAAGGTTTTTGTGGCGTACGACTCTCTGAATATGAGGGCTTTGCTGAGATCGCGGAACTGGCGGCGTTCATCTCGGAACATGGCGAGATCGGCGGACAGCTTGTCAGCCATCTGTGCAATCTGGATGGAGCCAAGAAAGCCATCGTAGACTCTTATGCAGGTGAGTATAAATCTTTGGCTGACTTCGCCGAAGAACTGACCGAGCAAAGCACGGATATCCCCGAAAGCTGGCGTTTCTACATCGACTATGAGGCGATGGCGCGAGACATCGGGATCAATGATGTTTTCACCATCGATACAGGCTTTGAGCAAGTTCATGTGTTCTGGAGTCACTGATATGAGCACAGAGACACATCAAATGACATGGCAAGGCATTGAGATTGAACTGACCTACAAGCCCGAGGATTGGCGAGCTGGTTGAGATTGTTTGCCAGTCGTAGATTGCCGAGCAGATCAAGTGCCCATGCCAGAGCAGCATGATCTTTTACAGGAGCCTGTCCGCGCGTCCGATGCGGTTTCATATCCCCGTCAAACACCTTGCTTTTGATGTAGCTGTTCAGAGATGCACAACCCACAGCATGTACAAGCGTCTCGCGCTCCTCATCATTGAGACGCAAGGAAAACGGGGCCGCGCGTTTAGATTTCTTCTTCGGTTGGGTCGCGACAGAAGGCGCGACTTGGGAAGCATCCGAGAACTCAGGTTGGAGATGCTCATGGTTCCATCCCCGGCTGAGGGCATTCTGGTGATGCGCTCAACGCCTTTTCCATCTCGGGTTCGGACGAGATAATTTTGGACCAAGACTCCAATTCTTCTAGCAGTTCTGAGGTCGAAAATGGTTTTAGTTTACTCCTCACAGCTGCGCCAATTCGTATCTACATCACCTTTTTGCCGCTAGAAACTTAAATTGGAAGTCATTTCCAAGTTTCAGAACGCACCTGCCAACCGTCTTATTCCGTGATGCGGGCCCCCTGTTCGACAGCGCAAAAGCAGGAGGCATCTCTGGCTTTGACTCGCGAAACGGTACAGAGTTCATGCACAACCGGAACCTTCCACCGTGTCGCGCGTTAGAAGCTTCTATGAGGAACGGGGTGTCCGATGAATGTAAGTGACAACGCCTATCGGTTCGCCGTGTTGATGCTGGCGATTATCTCCGGATTTGCAGCTTTAAGCCTTGCCCAAAACGTATTCGCCCCAACACTCACAGCTATTGTTATAGGGGTCGTTTTCAGCCCGCTTGCAAACACCGCCGAGAGGATGGGCGCCCCTCGTGTCATCGTCGCAATCACTGTACTAGCAATTGGCCTTTTGTTCATCGGAGGTGCCGTTCTCCTGCTGGAGGGGCCTGTAAGAGAGTTGATCGATGCGGCTCCTAGAATTTGGGCACGGATCGAGAGCCAACTTGTTGAAGTCAGGCGCGTTTTATCCGGGTTGGAGGAAATTTCTTCCGATATTTCTGAAGCGGTTGATGGTGGAAGTGGGGCAGCAACCGTCGTCGCGAACAGTACAAATCAACTGTTTGCCGCACTCACATTTGCTCCCACCGCACTGGCGCAGATGGTTATCTTCATCGGGGCCCTTTTCTTCTTCATTCTGTCGCGCCGAGACATCTACGACGCGATCGCAAGGCTCGGTACCTCACCAGAGGGGCGGCTGTCCCTTTCACGCAGGCTCACGAATGCGGAGCATTATGTCTCACGCTACTTCGTGGCGATCACGATCATCAATGTGCTGCTCGGGCTCGCCACATATGCAGTTCTTTATGCTCTTGGCGTACCCTCTCCCGTTCTCTGGGGGGTAATGGCAGGCTTTCTCAACTTCATGCCTTACCTCGGCCCGTCACTGGTAACGGCCGGGCTGGTCGTTGCTGGCCTCGTTCTGTTTGATGGCCCCTACAGCTTTGTTCCTGCTGCGTCTTTTCTTGCGCTCAACCTTGTCGAGGGTCAGTTTGTAACGCCTGCTTTCGTGGGCAAGCAGATGCGCGTCAACTCCCTTTTGGTGTTTGTGTCGCTTGTGTTCTGGCTCTGGCTTTGGGGGCCGATCGGCGGCTTTGTCGCCATCCCGGTCCTTCTCGCGATCCTCGCTTTCCTGCAGCCGGAGTGACCCTGCCCTCACACTGTTTCTTCCGGCACCATGGGCATCGGACGGCCGAAACGGTGCGCCGCCTTCCTATCGTAGGGTACCAGAAAACCGTGCCTCTCTTCCGGCGCCTTCGCAGCGTTTTCCTCCGCGAGCCTTCGCCATTGCAGCGCGGCTGTATCGAGATCGAATAACTCCGGGCTCACACTTTTTGGCAACCAATGCGCGAAGGCCTGATGGCGGAATGGAGCCACCTGATCACGATTTGTCAATTTCACTCCCGCTTCTGTATCCCATTTCAGGCTGCGGCCGTTGAGGTTCGCAGAGCTCAATATGGCCTGATCATCGTCTGCGATCGTCAGCTTGGAATGGATATAGATGATCGGCGCACCTCTCGCACTATCCCGCCCGTCGGTCTCACTCCGAATGGGCCGCAAGGGCATTCCAAAAAACGCCTGCGCTCCGAAGGCCCGCTGGATCTGCCAGACGTACTTGGCTTGTAGATACTCACCGAAGCGCGCGTCAGAGGATGTCGAGTTTTCGAAGGCAACCGTTTCCGGGGCCGCTGGTAACATCGTAATCAGCGTAAGGCGTGGATTGGCACGCAAAGCGCTCAGAAGTGCACGAGCAATCGTGGAGGATCGCATAAACTGGGTCTCGATATAGATGAGTTTCTTGGCACTGCGGATCAGTGAAACCGTAGCAGCTTCCAACTCGCGGACGCTGTGCCGGGGAGAGAGTGACAGCGGGCCCCTCTTGCCGCGGAGGGACTGCGTGATGAGAAACGCGCTTTCCGGCTCCGGCTGTAAAGGCCCTTCCATAAATCCGCAAAGATGCGCCACCGCTCTTTCCACAACAGGGCCTGTCACAATGCAGCTTATATCCTGCCATGTCTCGTCAGCATGTTGCGCATGGTCCGGGCTATCAAAACGACGCTCATTTACGTCGAGGCCGCCGACAAAAAGCGTCTCACCGTCAAAGGATGCGAGTTTCTGGTGATGGGTGGCAGGGTGAATCTTGGGCGGTGCGAGAGACTTGAGAGTGGCAGTACCATCTGATCGGAGCGCCAAAAAATCGGCTAAACCGGGCATATTGGATAGGCTACGCTTTCGTTTCTCCAGCGGTAGACTGTTAAGATCCGCAGCGTGACTATTTAGCTTACGAAGCATGAGAGGCCAAAAAACCAGACGCGGAATTACACCTGCCTGAGCAGGATGCATGACGGGGTGAAAAACCAGCCTTCCCGCCTTCGCGCATTCTGCAGCGCCGTAGAACTGACGGGCAAAAGACCATGTCTGTGCATGAAGATCTTTGCCCACGACCGGATCGAAGTCGGATAAGGAAAAATGGATTTCAACACTCCGGTCAAGGGTATGAACCAAGAGATCGAACCAAGTGTCTCCGATTGCCTGCGCTTCGGAAGATCGCAGGCGCGTGGAAAGATCGAAAATACGAAAGCCTGCCCGAATTTCAGACTTTGCGGAAAGGAACAAGCGCTCAAGTTCCGGATACGCATTTGCGGCTGTGAAGAGCGGCTTGAATGTCTCGATCATTGCAGCTGTTCACTTTATGCAGGAGAGAGGCGGCATTGCCGCCCCTCTTACCGTGTTCAGAGATCGTTTTGAACCTCTTGCGCGGCATCCGATACCGCATCGCCACCTGCGGAGATATCCTGGCCGGCACCGTCGATTGTATTGCAGGCCGTCGTCGCCGCGAGGATCGTGAGCAGGGCGAATGTCTTTATCGTTGTCATTGCTGGTTCCTTCTATTGATGAAAGAAAAACGCGCAGCCTCTTATTCGGTTCCGTCATGCAGACCTGAAGTTTTTGTTTGCAGCGAAAATCTGATCCGCAACGTGTAGAGGTCATCTGTCTCCTCGATCTCCAGTTCTCCGCCAAGCTGGTTGACGAAGGCGTCGATCAAACGGGTCCCGAGGCCACTGCCGTCCGCCTCCTCCGCTTTCTTGCCCTTGGAGTTTGCAACCTCGACATCGACCATACCCTGATGATCACGGTGCAAGCTGAACTTGACCCATGTGTTGCCATCCTGTTTGCCGGTATGCTTCAGCGCGTTGGTACCGGCCTCGGTAACGAGAAGCGAAAGAGGGACGGCCTGATCCGGGTAAAGAGTGACAGGATCAAACTCGGTGACAACCCTGAAGCCTTCGGGGCGTTGCGCGCCAATGCCTATAAGCTGGTTCACAATCTCACCCAAAAGTTCGTCCGCACGCACGCTTGCAAGGGAAGATGCCGTGTAGAGGTTTTTATGAACGATCGAAAGGCTCATCACCCTGTCCTGCAATTGCTGGAGCAAAAGCTTTTCGCGCGGCGTCTCCGCATTGCGGATCTGCATATTCATGATGCTGACAATCAGCTGAAGGTTGTTCTTCACGCGATGATACACCTCGCGCAGCAAAACAGACTTGTCTTCCAGGGCCTGCTCCCGCTCAATCTCGTCAGCCTCAACCGTTTTCGCAAGACGGGAGAATGCAGCCGCAAGATCGCGCATTTCATCCGGCGCCTGATCCAGTTGAAAGTCTCCTTTTCCGCGCTGTCCGATCGCAAAAAGGGCCATCTGGCGTCGAAGTGTGTTTATCGGGCGGATAACGAGCTGATTTACAGAGATATAGGCCACAATGAGACTTACAGCGCACATGATCAGCGGGAAAATCACAGGAACAAAGACACGAAATCCGTCGCTGGCAAATGTCTCGCCGGGCGTCCAGCTGGAAAGAGCGTAGACGTCGCCGTCAATGATCGGCACCAGCGCAAAAATCCGCTCTTCTCCGTTTCGCGCCCTCGCCTCAAAACTGAACTCGGACTCGCCAACGAGGCTTTCAAGCTCCCGATCCCGCGGCAAAAGCATTTCTATATCTGCCCCACCTGCTTCTGTGGCAATAATGGTGCCCTCCCGGCCAAAGAGAACGAGCGAAAAGCCGCGTTCTTTCGAAACGGATCTTATTGTGTCTTCGCTTATGGCCTGATGGGGGAGAGAGATAGAGACAAACCCACGAAGGTTTTCAAAGTCGTAGACTGGATAACTCGCGATAATGACGGGCACCCCGGTCACCGAACCTGCGGCCCTCATCTCCACCATCGGGCGGGGATTTTCCTGCTGCATGATAAATGCGGGATATTCAGAAAAATCGGAACCTCTTCCAGAAGATGCACAGTTCATAATGCCGGAGAGCTCGATAAACCCCGCGAAAATGTAAGATGGGGAAGCTTCAACAAAGACCTCCATCAATGAACTGCACGTGTCTGCATTTTCGAGGCTGGGCAAAACGGAGGCACCCAAGGCCTCGGCCGCACCGAAAGCCCGGTAGATAATCTCACGCTCCTCAACCGCGGCGCGTTCCGTCTGGCTGAGAAGTGCTGCGCCGGAGAGATTACGCGCCTCTTGCACGGCATTGTTGGTTTGCAAAACGGAGATGAGGCCCAAGGGAAAAAGAGCAATACCAAGAAGGGCAGCAACTTTCAGCTTGAGAGAAAGGCGCGTTCGTGCCTGCTGTTCTCTCTGAACGGGATTGTCGCTCATGCAGGCGTGTTGCTCAGCGCCGCGAGTGTTGCCGCATCTTCGCCCGCGATACTCTCACCCTCTCCCATGTCCAGCAGCTCAACCAACTTGCTTCGCGCACGATTAACCCTGCTTTTGATCGTCCCGACCGCGCAATCGCACATCAGTGCCGCCTCTTCGTAGGAAAATCCGGAGGCACCGACGAGCGTCAGCGCCTCTCGCTGATCATCCGGGAGAATATGAAACGCATCTTTGAACTCGGCCATCGCCATCACCCCGTCATGGGCAGGCTTAACACTCAACTGGCCAGCCATAACACCATCAGGGTCCTCCGTCTCCCACTTACCTTTGCGGATCGTGGAATAGAAAGTGTTCCGCAGGATTGTGAAGAGCCACGCCTTGAGGTTCGTGCCTTCCTTGAACTTGTCAAAGTTGGACCACGCCTTGACGACGGTATCCTGCACAAGATCATCCGCAGAGGAGTGATCACGCGTAAGGCTACGCGCAAAGGCGCGTAGGGCGGGCAGATGCTCGACCAGTTCTTCCTTAGGGTTCTGCGAAGTCACTTCTCTTGATCCTGACTTTCCAGCTTCTTGAGAAGAGCCAGCAGCTTATCCGGCAACGCCTCATCCAAAGTCTCATCATAAAGGGCGCGCAGATTCTCCTGAATCTGATCCTGCACTTTCGTCTGATCGTCTTGTATATTTTCCCGTTTGTTCGCCATAGTTTCCAAATAATTGTCACTGCCCTTGGAACCTAACCCAAAAATTGGTGTTAGGTTCCAAAGGAAATGCATTGAAGGGGAAAAAAATGCAGAATGCGGGGCCGGAAGGATCGCTTACCGCCGTTTTGGCGGAAAATTTGCCATATCTCAGGCGGTATGCGCGGGCTTTGACAGGGCAACAGCAGCGCGGAGACGCCTATGCCGCCGCAACGCTCGAAGCTATCCTTGAGGACAGCAGCGTTTTCGAAGGAGACACTGCTCCAAAGCTTGGCCTTTTCAAGACTTTTCACTCAATCTGGTCAACCACCGGAGGAAGAGTTGCGGCGCCTCACGAAGCGGATGACCCGCTTGAAGTGAAGGCACAGTCCCGCCTTGCAGCGCTCACGCCAAACACGCGCGAAGCCGTTCTGCTCAACACCATGGAAGGCTTCCTCGAACAGGATGTCGCCTTCATCATGGGTGTATCCGAAGGCGAAGCGCAGGAGCGTTTGAAGATTGGCCTTGCCGAGATGGCGGATGAAATGAAGAGCCGCGTGATGATCATTGAGGATGAACCCATTATTGCGATGGATATCCAGTCGATCGTCTCGGATACAGGCCATAACGTTATCGGTATCGCACGGACGCGCGATGAGGCGGTGGCAATGGCGGGGAAGGAAGCCCCCGATCTTCTATTGGCCGACGTGCAGCTCGCCGATGGATCTTCCGGCATCGATGCTGCACAGGATATTCTCGCGAAGTACCCCGATCTGCCGGTTGTCTTCATCACCGCCTATCCGGAGCGTTTGCTGACAGGCAACCGGCCGGAGCCCGCCTTTCTGATCACCAAACCTTTCACACAGGAACAGGTGCGGCTCGCGGTCAGCCAATCGCTGTTCTTCTCATCTTCCGAGGTTCTCGCGTAAAATGGATAGCCGCCGCGCAGGCGGCGGCTATCCAACTTCCAATCCATAGTTACTCTGCGATAAGCGCCCGCAGCATCCACGCCGCTTTCTCGTGGAATGCCGAACGAGCTGTCGCCAGATCGGCCGTCACGTCATCGCCATGATCCCCAGCGACCTTGATCAACCCATGAAGCCGGTGCGCAACTCGCTCGTGGTCGTCGGCCAAATCACCGACCATTTCACCCGCAGACGGCGTGCCCTCCAGATCGGACAGAACCGAACCCTCCATCAGTTCCTTGAACTTCATGGGCGCAAGATGCCCGAGAGCTCGAATACGCTCCGCCAACTCATCGGCTGCCTGGAACATGTTCTCGTACTGCTCTTCCGTCAGGTTATGGACGGAATAAAAGAGAGGGCCAGCAACATTCCAATGATAGGCGTGGCTTTTGAACGTGAGCCGATAAGTATCGGCAAGCACATCAGCAAGTCCTTCCGCAATCGTCTTGCGCTCGCTGATCCCTGTATCGGGCGCTTCCGTCGTGGGAATTACTTTAAGTGCATCAGTCATGTGAATTTCTCTCCTAAAGATAAATTGGCAGATGTAGGTGTCGGTGCGCAAAAATGAACGGCCTCTACGGCCGTCCAGACTTGTCGTTTTTGATCAAGGTCAGGGTGCGCGGCCGCTGACCGCCCGTGCGATCAAGGCCACTGCAAACAAGACGATGAACACAAAGAACAGGATCTGCGCGATCCCGGCCGAAGCCGAAGCAATACCGCTAAATCCAAAGACCGCGGCGATAAGAGCAACCGCAAAGAACATAAGAGCCCAATACAACATTTTTGTCTCCTCTTGCTTGATCGGATACTGCACTAACGAAACAGAGCCGTCTTGGTTCCATTATTTCAGGTAGAGAGAAATATAGTTGCTGCGATCGCGCCTAAAGATGCGACCATTGAAAGGATGAACAAGAGCCCATCGCGACTTGTCAGTGAAAGGCCCAGAAGCATCATTGCGATAGCGGCCGGCACTACCCCACCCGGAATGATCGCCAGTGGGATCATTGAAACCGCCAGGAGAATAGCCATTGCCGCCGCAACGCGCGGCATCGGCTTTTGCAGCACTCCCTGCATTCTTGGCTTGATGAATGCTGCCACCTTGTTAAGCGCCGGGCGCAATTTTTCTATTCCGTCCCGCAAACTGCTTGAGTTGATGGATCTCTTCTCAATCTGATCAGGAATCCAGAGATGTGCGGCTCCGAACATCATTTGCCCTGCAATCAATATGGTAAGGGCTGCGAGAAAGAGAGAAGCACCGGGAATAGCACCAATCGGAGATAGTGCGACGAACCCGATCACGAAAAGTATCGGCCCGAACGACCGATGGCCCACCGCATCAAGGATCTCACAAACGCTCGTCTTGTCATCTTCCGACGCGCCTTTGAGGTCTTCAAGCAAATCTTCCAATTCAGCATTTTGCATAGCGCGATCCTCCAGATGCTTCCAAGAAAACGGGTTTGAACGATGCGGGTTCCGCAGTTACAAAAAAAATCGGAACATTTTTGGCCGCCAACTGTTTAGCCACCAATGGAAGGCAAGACAGGAGAACTTTATGGCACAGGCAAAAGCAATGACGAATGGTTCTGCAAAAAATGTTTCGATGGATGATCTGGCTGATCAAATCCAGACATTGAAAAGTGAGATCGGAACGCTCACCAGCACTATGGGCGAATATGCTCGCCAGCAGGGCGAAACGGCCATCGCCCAGTCGAAAGAGGCGGCGCAGAGTGCTGTCGCCGCCGGCAGCGACAAATTGGCGACGGCCGAGAAAGCGGTTGCGGCACTTCCAGAGGAAGCCGCTATCGTTGTCCGCGAGAAGCCGATGACGGCCATTGCCGTGGCTGCAGGCATCGGCTTTCTGGTCGGCATGATTTCCGGCCGGAAATAATTCGATGGTTCTGACCTTGCTCAGAAAAGTGACAGGGATGCCGCTCAGGCATCCCTTCCTTCACGCAATCCTCGGCCTCTCAGCAGCAGTTCTCTGCATTGTCGGCCTCGTTTATCTGGCAGATGCGCTCTGGCGCTTTCTGGCAATTCAGTACGACGAAACGCTCGCTTCACTTATCATTGGCCTGTCAGGCATGATCATTGCCCTGACCCTCGTGCTGATCATAAGTCTCACGTCAGGCCGGTCTGCCGAAAAGGCAAGCAAATCCCGTGGCTCTCACGCAGAGCCAAGCGCTGACCAACTGGCCTCTGCGCTGTTTCAGGCGTTCACAGCGGGTCGGGAAGCCGGGCAGGGCGTGCGCCGCGGGAGCGCTCGGTGATTTCTTCCACCAGTTTGGAAATCGTTTCCTGCACAAATGGTTTGTGCAAAACTATTATTTCGGGGTGAGCCCGCTGCACGCTGTCAGCGGCCGCCCCATCCACCAATACAACAATTGTCTCCGAATGCAGGATCTGATCTATCAGCGTTTGCATCAATTTGCTGTCGGGACTGTAACTCAGAACAACAGCCGCCAGATCGCTTCTTTCCACCTCCAAAGCATCCCGAAAATCGCAGAGCGAGGTAAAGCCACGCACTTCAGAGGCTCCCTCAGTCCTCAACATATCGACCATGTCTTCCATCACCAAAAAATCACTGTCGCAGACAAGAATCCGTTGCGTCATCACTTTGTCTTCCTAACGTAATCAACCGCTCCAAAAAGTCGTTCCGTTTCCACAACGGAACGTGGCAGGCAATGCGGTCGCGGGCGCTGAATCGCCCACGCAAGCCCCTTGTATGAAGCGGTTTTCCGGCGCATGCATTAAACTGCGACATAACCAGAGGGAAAATTTATGGCTGTAGATTGCAAAAATTGCCCTCTCCGCAAGCAGCCCACGTTTATTGAAATGAGCCGCGATGAGCTTGCATTCATGCGCGGCTTCAAAAGGGGCGAGCTTTCGGTTGATGCCGGTTCGACCATCCTCATGGAGGGCTCAAACTCGCCCCAGCTTTTTACCGCACTAAAGGGAATTGGTCTGCGCTACAAAACACTCGAGGACGGTGCGCGTCAGGTTATCAACTTCGTTCTGCCCGGGGATTTCGTAGGCCTTCAGGCTGGCCTCATGGGCGAAATGCAGCACTCTGTTGAGGCTGTCACAGACATGACGCTGTGTGTGTTTTCTCGCGATGCGCTCTGGGAAATGTTCAAATCCCAACCCGAACGTGCCTACGATCTGACCTGGATTTCCGCCGTGCAGGAACACTTTCTCGGAGAAAACCTTTCGGTTGTCGGCCGACGGTCAGGCCTTGAGCGCATCGCTTGGGGGATACTCAAATACTTCGCGCGCATGGAATCTCTGGAACTGACCAAGGGCGCCACCGTTCCAATGCCCTTCCGTCAACAGGATCTTGCCGACGCGCTTGGCCTATCGCTCGTGCATACCAACAAAACGTTGAGAACCCTCAGAGAGCGGCAGATTGCGCATTGGGAAGGCGATACCCTTAAAATATTCAATATTGCGGCACTGCAGGACGTGGCCAAAGTTGATGGATACGATATCCTGCCGCGCCCCCTGCTGTGATCGTATCATCCCGTAATGTGACACGATCTCCCCTTCTCCGAGCCCCGAGCAGAGGCTATTCCCGGCTATCGGGCGTACCCGCTGCCAGGGTGGATCCCGGCGCTTCGGGATTGTTCTTGCGCTGCCGCGCCTTGCGCGCGCTGATGATGGCAAAAACCACAACAGCTCCAAGTGTAATGATCGCCAGAAGCGCCTGAATTGGAATAGACGACATATTAAACTTCCTCCGGTGTTCAAATAGTTCCTGACAGCCCGTAATAGGATGCGACTTTGTCGATCCAATTTCTGTCCTGAGCATCAAATTCTTCTAGCGGTGGACTGTTTTCCACCTTCGCACGCGTGGTGTTCAGCACCGTGTGCGTGCCCTCGGCTGCAAAGTGCGAAAGCATGTTGATAGGTACAACGACTTGCCGCTCTGCAAGGATTTTACCCGTATCGATGACGATATGTGTGATGCACAAACCCTCTGGATCAACAAGCAAATCGATGGTCTTTCCGATCTCTCCGTCTTGTCCAAACACCTCGGCGGAGAGTATGTCGCTCAATCGCACAAGTTGGGGCAGGCCAGCCTTCTCAGCCGTATGCTTTCCGAGTAGAAAGTCCGAAACCGCCTCCTTTCCTTTCGAGAGCAATGGCTTGGAAAACTCGAAGGCTGAAAGAGCGGAAGGTTCGCTGTACGAACCATCTGGCGTCATATCTATCCCCGCCTCGACATCGCTTTTGGAAAGGTCGACCGTGAAAGATCGTCCATCCGGGTCTATATCTGAAATTCTGTTTGAGGAGACGGTAGCAAATTTCTCACTGAACCAGCCGCCGATGTCGAGTGTCACGGCGTAAGCCGAGAGCTGCTCCCGGTCGAGCCAAATATCTTCCACTGATGGTGAGATATCCGTCGCCTCGACGCTGTAATTCGAAATATCATTCAGTGAAACCAGCATGAGTGTCCTCGCATATGTATCGATTAACAGTTCGAAGCTATTGGGGCCGCCACATCACGGCAGCCCCATTTCAGTTCGCAGCCTCAGAGTGAGTCGATAAAGTCATCGACCTCTTTTTTGGCTTCTTCCTTAGATTTTCCGTACTTCTGCTGGATCTTTCCTTCCAGAGCCTCCCGGTCTCCTTCAACTTCGTCGAGCTCATCTCCCGTGAGCTCTCCCCATTTGGATTGAGCGTTGCCCTTGAATTCCTTCCAACGGCCTTCGATCTGGTCCCAGTTCATCTCTGTCTCCTAAGCATCAAAATTGGGCTCATGTCATTTGAACCCGTTAAGTCTTGCATCCTGTGAACGCGCGGGACCGAAAATGGTTCCCCCACTCCGACACAAGCCTTCGCAGGTATTGGTCCTGGGGAAACGCGCAAATACCGAACGACTTTGCCTGAAAAAGGGGAGCGTAGAACGCAAAATAATAGGCGCAAACCCTGGTGGCACCTCGTTCAGCAAGGTCATACATCCCAAACGCATTCTGAACTGCAGGCCACGCCAAGGCTAAACCGCTTTGGCCGAATATAGGCACGCAGGTTAAGGCAAGGCGTCCTCTGGCGATCCTTGCAGAAATGCAATAATACCATGTTAAGCTTATCAAAACATGGCGTTTTGGCGGTTGGCAGGGGCATTGGAAATGGCGGTAAAAAAGCGGATTGGCGTCGTGGGGCTCGGCTCCATGGGGTTTGGAGTGGCTCTTTCCATTCTTCGCGGAAGTCATACCACTTTCGGATTTGACGTGATGGCGGAGGCGCAGCAGCGCTTCGTAGGCGAAGGCGGCGCATCCGGCGATCTGTCCGAAATAGCGCCGACTTTGGACGCTCTCGTGATCGTCGTGCTCAACGCCGCACAGACGGAGGAAGTGCTCTTCGGGCCAGCCGGTGTCGCCAAGCTTCTGGCAAAAGAAACCGCCGTGATCGCCTGCGCCACCCAACCGCCGGAGGCCGCCAGATCGCTGGCCAGCCGTTGCGCTGAACATGGGCTCCACTACCTCGATGCCCCCATCTCGGGTGGCGCGAAGAAAGCGGCGGAAGGCGCACTCTCCATCATGGCCTCAGGCAGTGCCGAGGCCTTTGCCGCTGCCCGGCCCGTTCTGGCTGCGACAGCAGAAACCGTCTTCGAGCTCGGGCCCGAACCGGGCGCAGGGTCCGCCATGAAATCCGTCAACCAGCTTCTCGCCGGCGTTCACATCGCGGCAATGGCGGAGGCGCTTACCTTCGGAATGACGCAAGGGGTGGAGCCTGCCAAATTCCTTGAAGTCATCTCCAAATGCGCGGGTACAAGCTGGATGCTGGAAAACCGTACGCCGCATATTGTCGACGGCGATTACACGCCCCGCTCTGCTGTGGATATATGGCTCAAGGATCTCGGGATTGTGCTTGATACTGCCAAACAAGCCAGATTCGCCGCCCCAATCACTGCGGCCGCACTCCAGCAATTTGTCGCGGCCTCCGGCCAGGGGCTGGGCCGCGAGGATGATGCGGCTGTGGCCAAGGTTTATGCCCGGAATGCGGGCCTCACACTACCGGGAGACGCATGATGCTGTTGGGCTGTATCGGAGATGATTTCACAGGCTCGAGCGATCTCGCCAACACGCTCGCCAAGCAGGGCATGCGCACCGTGCAGTATACCGGCATCCCGGATGCCCCTGCGGAAAGCCATGTGGAGGCAGGAGTTGTCGCACTCAAGTCCCGCTCGATCTCAGCGGCCGAGGCCGTTGCCCAATCCCTCGCGGCTCTCAAGTGGCTGCAGGCGCAGGGCTGCACGCAATTCTTCTTCAAGTATTGCTCAACGTTCGACAGCACGCACGAAGGCAATATCGGCCCCGTTGCAGAGGCGCTCGCCACTGAACTGGACGCGCACAAGGTCATAGTGTGCCCTGCTTTCCCCGGCACGGGTCGCTCCATCTATCAGGGCCATCTTTTCGTGAATGATACCCTGCTGAACGAAAGTGGCATGCAAAACCATCCACTTACGCCGATGACAGATCCAGACATACGCCGCTGGCTCCGCCACCAAACCAAGCTCAACGTCGGCCACGTCTCAGCCCCCGCTGTCTTGGCGGGCGCAAAAGCCATCGGCGAGGCGTTGGAAGCCGAGCACGCGGCAGGCAACCGCCTCATCGTCGTTGATGCGCTTTCGGATGCTGATCTCATGGAAATCGGCAAGGCAGCCGATGGACTCCCGCTGATCACAGGAGGTTCGGGCGTTGCCCTTGGCCTGCCCGCCAACTTTGCAAAAACCGGCGCCATTTCCGGCGCGGGCACCGCCTGGCGGGGCGAAACGGGCGCCTGCGTGGCCCTCTCCGGCTCCTGCTCCAACGCAACGCGCGCGCAGGTTGCCCTCCACAAAGAGACGCACCCGGCGCTTGAGATCGTCGCCGAAGACGTACTGGAGGGCCGCGTGACGCCGAGAGATGTCGCCGCATGGGCCGCGGGATCCACAGGCATTCCGCTCGCCTACAGTTCCGCCGATCCGGCAGTTGTAAAGGATGTTCAGGCCAGATTCGGTCGCGAAAAATCCGCCGAAACACTTGAGGCGTTCTTTGCCGAAACAGCGCGAGAGCTGGTCGCCGCTGGCATAACCAAGATCCTGACCGCAGGCGGAGAAACCTCGGGCGCGGTTGTCGAGGGTCTCGCACTCGACACACTCGAAATCGGCCCGGAGATAGACCCGGGCGTACCTGCCCTCCGCGCCAACGAAAACCTCGTTCTCGCGCTCAAATCCGGCAATTTCGGCGCGCCCGATTATTTCGCCAAGGCCGCCAGCATCCTCGCAGGCCAAGCATGACCGAGACGGCCCTGCGAGAGCTGATCTGCACGCTGGCCAAGTCCATGTTCGATCGTGGCCTCACCGGCGGCAGCACTGGCAACATCTCTGCCCGCACAGAAGATGGCGGCCTTCTCGTCTCACCCACGGGCACCAGTTTCGGCAGGCTCGATCCCGCCCGCCTCAGCCGTTTCAGCGCCAGCGGCCAGCTTATGAGCGGTGACGCACCTACCAAGGAAATGCCGCTTCACGCGGCGTTTTACGAGACGCGCAGCACCGCTGGCGCAGTGGTGCATCTCCACTCCTGCCACTCCGTTGCATGGTCGATGATGCCAGAGGTAGACGCGGATAATTTCCTGCCACCCCTCACGCCTTACGCCATCATGAAGCTTGGTCGCGTTCAGCTCCTCCCTTTTTTTCGCCCCGGCGACCCGGCTATGGGAGAGGCCGTGCGCAGCCTCGCTGGCAAGCGCAGCGCAGTGATGTTGGCCAATCATGGGCCAGTGGTTGCAGGCAAGGACGTGGAGGCCGCCTGCAACGCCATTGAAGAACTGGAGGATACCGCCCGCCTCGCCATGATGATGCGCGGCTATAAAGCCCGAATGCTGACGGAAGCACAGATCAGCGATCTGGTGACGCACTTCGATGTGGAGTGGGAGGATTAGGCCGCGACAGGCTTTGAGACCACGATGCTTTGCCGGTTAAACACAAAAACGCCGCAGCCCGCTTGACGCCAGATTGGCACCACTAAGTATCACCAAATATCCCTAACCGAGAAATCTGGAAATCTCCGCTGAAAGGCCTTGCCAGTCCGTAAACTCGTGCTCCCCTGCATCGGGGTCATACGGTCGATCCCGAAGAACGACGTGCCGCACGACCTGCATCGCGAAGTAATCGTAATGATCGGTGCGCACAGCGCCTGCCACCAGCAGTTCAGCATCCGGCACAACCCCGGTGCGCATCTTCATCTCCACCACATATTCACCCGCTTCCTCAAGTCCTTCGGGAAAGGCGGCACTCAGACTGACGGACAAAAGAAGCGTTTTCTTCTTCTTCAGATCCGCTTTATGTGCGGTAAGAAGCGCTTCAAACTTGCGGGGATGCCGTCTCTCATGAACGGAAGCTGCGAGGATCACTGCGTCAACGCCTTCAAAGGAAATCGTCTTTGGGTCATTGGCATCGGCCAGAGCGGTCTCGTGGCCCAGTTTACCAACTTCATCCTCAACAAATCGCGCAATCTTGCCCGTTTGGCCCTCGACAGTCGCATAAATGATCAGAACCTTCACAGTGACCTCCCTTCGGGAAACACATCAGGATCTCTTCTGACCGATAGTGGCAAGGCTGCCTCTGCAGCCCAAAGAAAGGGGGCGATCCTGAACCTCACACCCTCAATCTCTAGGCTGGATCATACCGCTCAAAAGCATTTTCGTCCTTGTTCCAGATCAAACAGCGCAGACACACCCCAAACCTGGAAAAGGTCTCCAACCTGAGATCAGAGCGTATCACCCCAAACTCGGATCTCGTGCTATCCGTCCAGCAGCGAAGACTTATTCAGTCCCAGCTTCACAATCTTTTCATTGAGCGTCCGTCGCCCGATGCCCAGCGCCTCGGCCACGGCCTCCATACGCCCTTCATGTGCTCGGATCGCCTTGGCAATAAGCGTGCGCTCAAAGGCCGCCACCGCCTCGCGCAGACTGTCGGGCACCTCATCCGGCCCCTCTTCCAGCCGCAGCGCTGCCGCCACGGAGCCACCGCCCTTCCGCGCTGCCAGCACGCGCCGCTCCGCCACGTGGCGGAGTTCGCGCACATTGCCCGGCCACTCATAGGAAAGAAGGGTTGCAATATCCTCGGTTGTGATCTCCGGCACCGCAACCTCATACGTCTCCGCCATCTGCGCCAGAAAATGGCCGAACAGAAACACGCAATCCTCTCCCCTGTCTTTCAGGGCAGGCATTTCAATCTCGAACGTGCAAAGCCGGTAATAGAGATCAGAACGGAAACGTCCCTCCCCAACGCGTCCGCCCAACCGCTCGTTCGTCGCCGCCACAACCCGCAGATCAACCTTCTCGCTTGCACTAATCTCGCCGGTTTCCAGCACGCGGAGCAGCTTGGCCTGGCTTTCCATCGGACAGGCTCCGATTTCATCAAGAAAAAGTGTGCCGCCATCAGCCTTCCGGAGAAAGCCATCCACGCCAAACATCTGCTCCTCGAACGTCCACGCCGAAAGCGTTGCACAATTGATCGCTACAAACGCACCATCACTCCGGGTACTCAGCCTGTGCAGCGCCCGCGCCACCAGTTCCTTGCCCGTACCCGTCGCCCCCTCGATCAGCACGGAACCGCCTGCCGCCGCAATCTCGAAAACAACATCCCGCAGCCGCCCAACATCGTTGCTCTGGCCAAGTAACACCCTGTCCAGCCCTGTGAGGCTGCTCAGCCGCTCCCGCAGCCAGCGGGTGGTGGAGCGCAGACGATGGTTTTCCGCAGCATGCCGCAGAACCTGCAACAGGCGACGCGGATCGAAGGGCTTTTCCAGAAACGAGTACGCACCATCCTGCATCGCCTTCACGGCCATCGGGATATCCCCATGCGCCGAGATCAGCACGAGGGGGGGCGCGCCGTCGCCCTGCAAGGCATGCAGCAGCCCGAGGCCGGACATTCCGGGCATCTGCACATCGGAAAGCACTGCATCGGGCTCCGCCTTCTCGATCTCGGCGAGTGCTGCCTCGGCAGAATTACACTCCCGCACAATCCAACCCGATTTCGTCAGCAGATGAGAGAGCGAAGCCCGCATCTCGCGGTCATCCTCCACAATCACGGCCTGAAACGGGGCGCTCATGTCATATCCTCCTCTTGCGGCAGTGTAATGGTGAAGATAGCCCCACCCGCTTCGCCATCCCGCGCATCAAGTGTACCTCCCATTTCCTTGACAATCTGGGCAGAGATCGCAAGGCCCAGCCCCATTCCTTCGCCGGAGGATTTAGTTGTCATGAATGGTTCCTGCAAATCACCAAAGCTCTGCCCCATCAGCCCCTCGCCCGTATCCCGCACTTCTGTCACCACTTCGCTTCGCTCCACCCGCACCTGCACCCGGATCTCACGCACCTTGCTTTCGGCCACTGCATCCACGGCATTTCGCAGAAGGTTCACAAGCACCTGCTCCAGCCTGTGCTGATCACCCGAAACACAGGCTGGCTTAGCTCCAAAGTCGAGGGAAAGACTCACACCCTTTGCGACCAGATCATGCTTCACCAATGTCTCTGCCCCTTCAATCGCATCCGCCATGGAAAACACTCGCCGCTCGGCCCCGCCGGGCGTTGCAAAGAAGCGCAACTGCTGCGTGATCCCCTGCATGCGCTCCACCAATGCACCAAGTTGCCGGTTCAGGGCTCCCGGCGCCGCGCCTTCCGCAATCTCTTCGGCCACCAGATAGTTGCGCATGGCAGAGATCGGCTGGCCCAACTCATGCGTAATGGAAGCCGAAAGCTGGCCAAGGGCCGCCAGACGGCTGCTGCGCTCCAGTTCCACTTGGGCGGCCTTGAGCTGAGCTTCGGCGGCCCGTCGCACCTCAATCTCGCGTGCCAATCGTGCCCTGTCTGCATCCGATACAGCCAACGCCGTGCGCAGCTGGCGGGAGCGGTAGCCCGCCATCACGATAACAAGCGCAAGCACCGCCACCGCCATGGAGAAAACAGCAAGCGCCGCCTGCTGTTGGCTTCCCGCAAGGCTGGACAGAAGATGGAGCTGCCATCCTTCTCCCGTCACGTCAGCGGTGGAATACAGGTACTCCACGCCGTCCAGCCGCACCCGCGTTTCGCCATGCACCTCCCAGTCCAGTCGGTCAAGCGGGCGGGTGCCAAACTGCTGCAAGCTCTCGATTTCCTGCCGTTCTCCCCCCGGAAGCGGGCGGATCGTGCTGAAAAGATAGCTGTCCTCCGAGGCCAACAACACAACGCCAGCGCGGTTTGTCACCAGTATGCGCTCGCCGGAATCGCGCCACGCGCGGTTCAGTGCGTCCAGCCCGATTTTAACAACAACCACGCCAATGATGCGCCCGAACCCGTCTCGCACCGGCTCCGAAACAAAGTAGCCCGGCCGTCCGGATGTGGCACCCACAGCGAAATAACGACCCGTCCTGCCCGCAATCGCGTCCTGAAAATAGGGGCGGAATGTATAGAACTCGCCAATGAAGCTGATTTCGTCAGCGAAGTTCGAGGCCGCTATTGTCTGCCCCCGAAGGTCCATCACGTAAACCTCCTCGGCATCAGCGCGCTGGCCAAACTCAGCCAGAAGAGGATTAATCTGCCCACCATCTTCCTCTATCAGCGCCTGGGCAATCATCCTGTCTTTCGCAATCACAAAGGGCAGATGCTCCAGCCGCTCCAGCGCCCCTCCGATAGTGTCCGCAAAAAAGGCGGCACGGCTGGCCTTCGAAGCCTCTTCCCGGCCAACAAAAAAGAGCGAGAGCGCAAAATACGCCGCAAGGCATGCCGCAACGAAAATAATCGTCGAGAACAGGCTTCGCCGCGAGCTTAAAACGTCAGAGATCCGCTTCATGGCCGCCAGTGGTATGCAAGGCCTGCCGGAATTGCACTACAAGACTTCAGGGGCGCGCAAACCCGTTTCGTGCATCCAGCCGCTCAAGATTGACAATGGTCGAAAGCATCAACCGGTCCTGGCTCCAGTCTCCCGGAGCCTGAATAGCAACGGAAAGTACGGCCACAGCGGCCATGATCGGCAGCGCCAAAAGGCCGGGTGGCACAGCGCTCCGCCCCTTATTTCCCGCACTTGCAATGGTCAGCAGCCTCAACCCCAGAAAACCGCCCTCACGCCTTGGTTGCACGAATGCTACCGCAGGCAGCGTGATGTTGCGGGTGGTGGGCCTCTCAAGGCTGTCCCGGCACACCGTCAGCAGACATTCGCAATAAGCCCGCGCATCCACACGCGCCCGCGCCACCAGCCTCTGGTCGCAGGCCAGTTCCCGCAGCCGCTCAACATGGCGCTTCCACAATAGGAAAGCCGGGTTCCAGAAGAAAAAGGGCCGCAGCACCTCCATTGCAATTTCCCAGGCCACATCCCCCTGCCGGAAATGCTGTAATTCGTGCGCCACCACAATCCGCAAATCCTGCGGACGGGCGAGCATCGCCGAGGGGATCACGACAAAACGCCGCCGGATCCCGCGCGTGGAAAACGGCACATGGATCCGGTCACTCAGCAACAGGTGCACGCTCCCGAATTGCCGCCACGCATAGGCACCGCGCAATACCCTGCGCAAGCGCATCAGGTTCAGCAGCAAACGGCCCGCAAAGAAAAGCCAGCCCGCAGCAGCGAAAGCCGCCAGCCCAACGCTCACCGGCCCTGAAAACACCAGGAAGTCACGCACCAATGTTTCCCGAAACGAAACCAGCGCCGCAAATTCGGAGGGTGGCATCGCGATCTGCCCGTTCAAATACTGCGCCACCGCAAAATCCGAAAGCGTCATCGGCGCAGTCACCACACCAGCATCCCGCACCACACCCGCCCCCAGCACCACCAGTGGGCAGAGCGCCATCGCGATAAACACATGATTCACAATCCGCAAATGGCTTTCATACGCCTGTCCCAACCCCACCCGGCCAAGCAGCCAGCGCACGGCCAGCCACAACAGAAACCCGAAAATCAGCACCACATTCGCTTCGAGATAGGCGTTCAGAAACAACTCACTCCGCATCATCTTTCAACTTTCTGTCTACCATCGCGCGGATCTCCTCCAGCGCCTCAACCGAAAGGCCCTCATCATCCACAAGCCGCGCCACCAGTGTTGCAGGCGTCCCGTCAAACAGCTTGGCAGAGAGGTCGCGCAACGAACGGGATTGATACGCGTTCTTCTCCACCAGCGGCGTATAGATGAAAGTCTTGCCCTGCTTTGTGCTTTTTACAAAGCCTTTCTCTTCCAGTATCCGCATGATCGTGGCGGCAGAAGTGTAGGCCAGCGCCCTGTCCGGCGCCAGTTTCGCCAGCAAATCCCGCACAGAACCGCGCCCAAGCGCCCAGAGATGAGACATGAACTCAAGCTCCACCTCTGTAAGGAACTCCGCGCTTTTCTTCTTTCGCATGGTGCGGCTCATACCTTCCAGAAACAGAAAACGCCCCAGAGGATCGCCAGCCCCAGCGGCACCCAGAGCGGCATCCCGAACAGGGCGAGCCATGCCAGAAAGATGTAGGACGTGCCGAGAAGCGAGATGAAAAGCCTGTCGCCCCGCGTTGTTGTCAGCCCCAGTATCCCGCGTCGTTCATCCCCACCGGGATAGCGGATCTCCAGAAAGGTCAGCACACCCATCGCCGAGAAGATCCCGATGAAAACCAGCGCCGTGGGCCATGTCCAGGCCATCCATCCCAGCATCACACCCTCCCAAGGGCGAAGCCCTTTGCAATGTAGTTGCGCACAAAGTAGATCACGATCGCCCCGGGAATGATCGTCAGCGTCCCCGCCGCCGCCAGCAGCCCCAGCTCATACCCGGCGGAGGACGCCGTCTTCGTCATCGTCGCCGCAATGGGTTTCGCCGCCACCGCCGTCAGCGTCTTGGCCAACAGCATCTCCACCCACGAGAACATGAAGCAGAAGAACGCAGCCACGCCAACACCCGCCTTGATCGAGGGCAGAAAGATCGTCACGAAAAAGCGCGGAAAGGAATAGCCATCCACATAAGCCGTCTCATCCAACTCCTTCGGCACACCGCGCATGAAACCCTCCAAAATCCACACCGCCAGCGGGATGTTGAAAAGGCAGTGCGCCAAAGCCACCGCGATATGCGTATCAAAAAGCCCGACAGAGGAATAAAGCTGAAAAAACGGCAACGCGAACACCGCAGCCGGTGCCATCCGGTTCGTCAGCAGCCAGAAGAAAAGCTGCTTGTCCCCCAGAAATCGATACCGGGAGAAAGCATAAGCCGCAGGCAATGCCACGGCGATGGAGATCACCGTGTTCAGCGACACATAGATGATCGAGTTGATATAGCCCCAATACCACGTCGGGTCCGTGAAGATCACGCGGTAGTTCTCCAGCGTAAACGTCTGCGGAAACAGCGAAAAGCCCGAGAGGATCTCATTTGTGGTTTTGAAGCTCATCGCAACCAGCCAGTAGATCGGCAGCATCAGGAACAGGATGTAGACGATGGGTATGATATATCTCAGCTTCATTGCGCATCATCCTTCGTCATCACGGTGTAGAACACCCAGCTCACCAACAGCGTAATCGCGAAGTAGATCAGGCTCATCGCCGCCGCCGGGCCAAGGTCAAACTGCCCCAACGCGATCTTCACCAGATCAATCGAGAGAAGCGTGGTAGAGTTCCCCGGCCCCCCGCCCGTCAGCACGAAGGGCTCGGTGTAGATGTTGAAACTGTCCATGAAACGCAGAAGGATCGCAATCGTCAGCACCGTCTTCATCTTTGGCAGCTGAATGTAGCGAAACACTGCCCAGTTGCTCGCCCCGTCAATCTTGGCCGCCTGATAATAGGCATCCGGAATGGAGACAATCCCCGCATAGGAAAGCAGCACGACAAGCGATGTCCAATGCCAAACATCCATCGTCACAATCGTTACCCAGGCCGCCACCGGGTCCTGCGTCATGTCGTAGTTGATACCGAGTGTCGTGTTCATCAGGTAGCCCAGAAGGCCAATATCGGGCAGCGTGAAGATGTTCCACATCGCCCCCACCACGTTCCACGGAATCAGCATCGGCAACGCCATCAGCACGAGGCAGACCGGCACCCAGAAGCCCTGCCTTGGCATGCTCAGCGCAATGATAATGCCCAGCGGCACCTCTATCGCCAGAATGATCCCGGTAAACATGAACTGTCGCCCCAAAGCGGCATAGAAGCGTTCCGAATTCAGCAACTGTTCGAACCAGCCGAGCCCTTCCCAGAAGAACACGTTGTCGCCAAACGTCTCCTGCACGGAATAATTCACCACCGTCATCATCGGAATGAGCGCGTTGAACGCCACCAGCACCAGCACGGGCAGCACAAAGAACCAGCCCTTTTGATTGACCGTTTTCATGATGCCACCTCTGTCAAAGCACTCATCGCCGCGCCTACGTCAGGATCACTCATTGCCCCGCCTCCGTCGCGAGCCATCCGTCGCGATACACCCGCGTCTGCTCCGGCTTGAAGGCCACGTGCACTTCCGCGCCCTGCTCCGGCACCGGCCCTTCGACTATCGCCTTCACCGTCACATCGCCCAGAACCGCGTCCACCACCGAATGGCGTCCCACATCGGCCACACGCGCCACACGCGCAGGCATACCAGCGGTACCGAGGGACACGAACTCAGGCCGTATCCCAAGCTGCACCACACCATCACCAGGCGTCACCGCCCCTTCCAGCGCCACATGGGCACCCCCGAGAAACGCCCCGCCATCGCGCACCTCACAGGGCAGCACATTCATGCCCGGCGAGCCAATGAAGTGCCCCACGAATGTGTGCTGCGGCCGCTCGAACAACTCCACCGGCGTCCCGATCTGCACGATCTCACCGTCCTGCATCACCACCACCTGATCAGCGAAGGTCAGAGCCTCCGTCTGGTCATGCGTCACATAAATCATCGTCGCCCGCACCCGCTGATGCAGTTCCTTCAGCTTCGAACGCAGCTTCCATTTCAAATGCGGGTCGATCACCGTCAGAGGCTCGTCGAACATCACCACATTCACATCGTCACGCACCAGTCCGCGCCCCATGGAGATCTTCTGCTTGTTATCCGGGCTCAAGCCAGCGGCCTTGGTGCCCAGCATCTCCGTCACATCCAGCATCTCGGCAATCTCGCGCACCCGCGCATCAACGCGCGCTGCATCCACGCCCCGATTGCGCAACGGGAAGGCCAGATTGTCGTACACACTCATCGTGTCATAGATCACCGGAAACTGGAAAACCTGCGCGATGTTGCGCTTGTCCGGCGGCTGTGGCGTCACATCCACATCATCAAACAGGATCCTGCCCTCCGAAGGCACCAGAAGCCCGGAAATGATGTTGAGCAACGTCGATTTCCCGCAACCGGAAGGCCCGAGCAGCGCGTAAGCCCCACCGTCCTCCCAATCGAGATCAATCTCTTTCAAGGCATAGTCTGCAGGCCCGCTCGGGTTGGGCATATAGCTGTGCTTGAGGTTCGAGAGCGTGATTTTAGCCATCTAAGCCACCAACTGCCCATCGGGCGCAAAATAGAAGCATTGCGTCGGATCCATCCAGAATTCATGCGCCGCGCCAATCTCGTAAGGATGCACACCATGCGCGAGCGAGACCCAGCTTGCCGCCTCCATCTGAAAATGTGCACTGCTTTCAGAACCGGAAAGCTCCGTCACCTGCACTTCGCCGGTAATAGGCACAGCACCATCCATCGCAACGGGGCTCACATGATGCGGGCGCACGGCCACAGTATAGGGCCCATCCGCCAAGCCCGTCGCCGCCCCCTGCACATCCCAGGAAATCGTGCCCATCCGCATCGTATCGCCTGCCTTCACCACATTGGCAGCGTTGATCGGTGGGTCAGAAAACACACGGGCCGCCGTGAGGTTAGCGGGCCTGCGGTAAATATCGGCAGTCGTACCGAACTGCGTCACCACGCCATCGCTCATAAGCGCCGTCCGGCCACCCAGTAGCAGCGCCTCCTCCGGCTCGGAAGTCGCATAGACCACCACAGCCCCGCGCCCGGCAAATAGCTCCGGCAATTGCTCGCGCAATTCCTCCCGCAGCTTGTAGTCGAGGTTCGCCAGCGGCTCATCCAGGAAAACCGCCCGGCTCTCCTTGGCAATCGCACGTGCCAGCGCGGTCCGCTGCTGCTGCCCGCCCGAAAGCTCCTGCGGGCGGCGTTTCAGCATGGGGCGCAGCTGCAAGATATCCGCCGCCTCCTCCACACGCCCCTGAATTTCGGATTTCGCCATGCCTGCAACCCGCAGGGGGGAGGCGATGTTGTCGAAAACCGTCATATGGGGGTAATTCACAAAAAACTGGTGCACGAGGGAGATCCGCCGCTTCTGCGTCGAAAGCCTCGTCACATCCTCGCCGTCCATCAGGATCTGGCCGGAGGCCATGGGGTCCAGCCCCGCCATCATCTTGATCAGCGATGTCTTACCAGCACCCGTCTCGCCCAACAGCACATTGAAATGCCCGGTTTCCAGCGTCAGAGAGGTCGGCTTGATATGCGTGATCTGGCCCACCTTCTTGGTGGCATCCTTCAACTCAATGGTCATGAGCAACCCAGCCTTGATGTTCGGGGTGTTGGCGGCTGGCGGCAAAAACCGCCAGCCATCGCCGGCCCCGAACAAGGGGCCGACAGGAGGATCGCTTTACTGGGAAGACCAGCGCGCCACGAGGTCGTCATAGTTGACGGTCTCGCCCTGCGGCTTTTCGTTGTCCAGCGGCGGCTTGGCGCCGCCATTTGCATACCAGTATTCAGCGGTCTGCTCTTCGTTCAGACGCGGGCCACAGCCACCGTAGACATTGGCACCCTCATCAGCGCGCTGCATGCGCCCCATGGTGATGTCCATTTCCTCGGCCAAGCGATCCATCGCTTCCTGCGGCGTGAACGCACCGGAGTTCACGTCCCCGATCTGCTGCCACCAGATCTGGGCAAGCTTCGGGTAATCCGGCACGTTGATGCCTGTGGGCGACCATGCGACCCGGTCGGGGGAACGGTAGAATTCCACCAGTCCGCCAAGCTTGGGCGCACGCTCCGTGAAGCTTTCATGGTTCACCGAACTGTCGCGGATGAAGGTCAGACCCACATGGGATTTCTTCACGTCAACCGTCTTGGAAACCACGAACTGCGCGTAGAGCCATGCGGCCTTGGCACGATCTTCCGGCGTGGATTTCAGGATCGTCCACGATCCCACATCCTGATAGCCGACCTTCTGGCCTTCTTCCCAGTAGGGGCCATGCGGGGAAGGTGCCATCCGCCACAGCGGGTTGCCATCGCCGTCCACCGTGTTGTTGCCTTCGGATTGCGGCTTCACCATGTCTGCGGTGAACGCCGTGTACCAGAAGATCTGCTGGGCCACGTTACCCTGCGCAAGCGCTGGCAAGGACTGGTAGAAATCGTAGCTCGCAGCGCCCGGAGGGGCGTATTTCCGCAGCCATTCATCCCATTTGCGGATCGCGTAAACAGCCGCCGGGCCGTTGGCCGCACCACCACGTGTCACGGAAGCACCCACCGGGTTACACGTGCCCGCTTCCATCCGGATACCCCATTCGTCGATGGGAATACCGTTGGGCTCGCCCTTGGAACCTGCACCGGCCATGGAAAGCCAGGCATCCGTCATCCGCCAGCCCAGATCCGGCGCACGCTTGCCGTAATCCATATGGCCGTAGATCGTCGTGCCATCCACTTCCTTCACATCTTCGGAGAAGAACTCCGCGATGTCCTCATAGGCGGACCAGTTCACCGGCACGCCCAGATCATAGCCGTACTTGGCCTTGAACTGCTCCTGCAGATCGGCCCGGTCAAACCAGTCCTTGCGGAACCAGTAAAGGTTCGCGAACTGCTGATCCGGCAACTGGTAAAGGTCGCCATCCGGCCCTGTGGTGAACTGCGTGCCCATGAAATCGTCGAGATCAAGGCCCGGGTTCGTCACATCGGCACCGGCGCCACCCATCCAGTCGGTCAGGTTATAGGCCAGTTGCAGCCGCGAATGCGTGCCGATCAGATCACTGTCATTCACATAGGCATCGTAAAGGTTCCGGCCTGTCTGCATCTGTGTCTGCACAGCTTGCACAACTTCGCCTTCGCCCAGGATCTGGTGGTTCACCTTGATCCCTGTGATTTCTTCGAACGCCTTGGTCAGCACTTCGCTTTCATAGGAATGCGTTGGAATGCCTTCCGAAAGCACGTTGATTTCCATGCCGGAAAACGGCTCAGCGGCTCCGATGAACCACTGCATTTCCGCCATCTGCTCATCCTTGCTGAGCGTCGAGGGCTGGAATTCCTGTTCAATCCATTTCGTTGCGGCTGCCTCATCGGCAAGCGCATAAGAGTGTCCCGCCAGCACAGCCGTAGCCGCGACAGCGGAGAGCAGATACTTGCGCATCTCATCTCCTCCCTAGAGATTATGTAAGCCGGTCTTTGCCGACCCAGACAGTGTCAATCCAAATCGGCCGACTTGTCAAACTAAATATTTAGTAGATATCGCCCGATGCCCGACGACATGCAAGCACCTGAAAATTATAGAGTAATATCATAACCCGAATCATTTTTGAAATCTCTGCAAGCCAGAAAAAGCAAAAACACGTGAGTCTTGCGGCGCGTCAGGGTCCGTGGGTTTCATGCCGCCAGCCCCGTCCCCGGGCAGAACCGCAATCCGCTCCCCGCATCCGAAATCACCTGCCGGAACCATGACTGCTTACAATCGAATAAACTCCGCTCAGAATGATGACCGACGCCCCGACATATGTCAGAAAATCAGGTATCTCATTCCAGAAAAGCCAGCCGAAAAGCGTTGCCCAGAGAAGAGCCGTATAATCCAGCGGTGCAACCAGAACCGCCGGGGCCATCCGAAAGGCCTGCGTCATCAGGACCATTCCCGCCGTGCCGAACACGGCAACGCCAAAGAACAACGGCACGTCCCCGATCAGGATAGGCACCCAGAAGAAGGGCACGATCATCGCACTTACAATGGCGCTCGCCCCGGTCAGATACAGCATCAGCGTCCAGAAACTCTCACTCTCATCCACCCACCGGGCAGACAGCATCAGAAAGGCCGCCACAAGTGCAGCCAGAATTGGCAGCACGGCAACCGGGTCAAAAGCTGCGAAACCCGGTCGGACGATGACAAGCGCACCGGTCATCCCGCATATCACTGTGGCCCACCGCTTCCAGTCTGCATGCTCCTTCAGAAAAACGGCCGCCACAGCAACGATAAGAAGCGGAGAAACCATCAGCAGCGCGGTTGATTTCGCGAGGCCCACATACGTGATGCTGGTGAAAAATAGGTAAGTTGCAACAATCCACAATACGCCGCGGACCAGATGTATCACCGGACGTCGTGATCTCAACGCACTTGCGCCCTGCATCTTCAGGGCCAGCACAAGGGCGAATGGCAGAGCCAGAATGTTCCGCATGAACAGGATCTGCATTGGCGAATATGTATCCGCCAACGTCTTGGCCAGGGCATCATTCGCACCAAGACACGCGACCCCGACGCACATGATGGTCATGCCCGTCAGCCGCGATGCATCCAGTGAAGTGTCCGAGATCGTCAAGATCCGACCTCGGCGATGTCCGTCCTCTCGATGCAGCTTTCGCGAGCGGCTCTGGCCGCTTGGTATTCCGGTCCACCCAGATAGGCGTCGAACGCCATCCTAGATGGAAATTGCAGGATATGTCGCTCATAGGGGCCGGTCTCAGGACGACTGGCCTCTATCAATCGCCCACCATAGTTGGACAGGGCGGCGAGCGCCTGTTCCTCATACCGGGCGAACGCGGTTTCCATACCCGGCTTGACCCAGAGGTCGACGGAAATCCGGTAGGGATCCGGGTCGTCCCAGATCTCGTGGCAGGCAGAGGCACGCTCAACCAATCCATCCGCCCTGAAATACAGCGTCTCTGCTGCGACCACATTCCTGTGGTTGGCATAGACGATCACGGCCATCTTGTGCCCGCCCAAAACGGATTGGACCGCAAATTTCAGGTCGGGTTGGCCCTTCAGCGCGGCCTGCCAGTATGTGTCAAGCTGCTCCTTGCCGCGCAACTCTCCCAACCCGATATGTCCAAATGCCTTTCTGGACCGAAAGACGATGTCATCGGTGTAGTGGGATAGGATCCTTGGCAGGTCACGCGCGTTCCACGCGGCCTCCCACTCTCGGGCGAAGTCATTGTAATCGGGTATCATTTACTGGCCTCTACTTCAGTGTTGCCAGAAATAGACCAGTGGTCTAAAGTTGGCAACAGGAAATCCCGAACACAAGAACGCGCCCGTGACCTCACCGACGGAAAGACTTTGGAATCTACCGGAAAAGCGCCGCGCCCGCCTGCTCGACCCGGCCGAGGAAGAGTTCGTCGTGCATGGCTATGAGCAGGCTTCGCTGAACCGCATTCTCACGGCAGCAGGGATGAGCAAGGGGCAGGCTTATTACTACATCACCGGAAAGTCCGACCTTTATCTTGCGGTCTGTACCCGCAGCTTCTCGCCGCTGCTCCGGTTCGCCGAGGAAAGATCGCGGGCTCTGGGGGACGGGAGCGCGTTCTGGCCGGATGTGGAACGGGTATGCGGCGAACTGGCCCAGCAACTTGCCGCGGACGAAGCCCTGTCGAAGCTCGCCCTCGGTGTCTATGGCAGCGCACTGGCTACGGCCAGTCTGGCCCCGCTCAGCCGCCAGCTTGACGCCCTCCTCGACCGGTTGATCTCAAGGGGCCAGAGGGCCGGGGTCATCCGAAGCGATCTGCCCGACGGACTTATCCGGGACATGCTGAAAGGCCTCGCTCGAAGCGTTGATCGCTGGTTCGCGCTGAACGCCATGTCCCTTTCCGAGAGACAGTCCGAAACGGCCTCAATGGCAACTTTCGAGATGATCCGGAACATGGTCAAGCCTCCCATCCGGAAGGATGCCGAAGATGCTTGAGCAGTTATCGGCAAATATCTGGGTCGCCGAAGGGCGTTGCGTCGATTTCCACGGCTTTCCCTACCCCACCCGCAGCGTCCTCATCCGGCTCCGCACGGGCGGTCTCTGGGTCTGGTCACCGATAGAATTGACGAACACGCTTCTGTCGGCGGTGGAGGCTCTTGGCCCAGTGCACCACCTCGTCAGCCCGAACAAGATACATCACCTCTTTCTGGCTGACTGGCACTCCAGGTTCCCGGAAGCGAAACTCTGGGGCCCGAACTCGACCTTGAAGAAAAGAAAGGATCTCACCTTCGAAGCTGCCCTGACGCATGTGCCACCCGACGACTGGGCCGAAGAAATCGAGCACTTTCATGTTCGCGGATCCTTCGCGATGGACGAGATCCTGTTTCTCCACAAAAACTCCAGAACCCTGATCGTCGCCGATTTTGCAGAGAATTTCGGGCGCCCGTTTCTGGAGAGGAACTGGCGCCCCTGGCAGCGATGGATCGCCGACAGATGGGGGATCGTGGAGGGAAAGGGCTTTGCTCCCCTCGACTGGCGATTGTCCTTCTGGAACAGATCGGGGCTCCGGCAGCTTCGCCAGAATCTCCAGAGCCGGAAGGTCGACCATGTTGTCATGGCACACGGAGAGATCCAGCGCGCCAACGGGGCGGAATTCCTGAATCAATGCCTTGTCTGGATCTGAAACCAGACCCGCCGGCTGGCCAATCTCCGCACCACGCCAATATCCCGCGTGACGCCCCTACCCCTCCGTGCTAACTCCCGCACATGAGCAAACTCCCCTCCCCCGAAGATCTTCTGAGCTGGATCCGCGAAAACCCGCGCGAGGCTTCCAAACGCGATGTCGCCCGCGCCTTCAACATCAAGGGCGCGGACCGGATCGAGCTGAAGCGCATGCTCCGCGCGCTGGAGGCGGACGGCAAGATCACGAAGGAACGCAAGCACCTGCGCGATCCCAACACCCTGCCCCCCGTCAGCGTCCTCCGCGTCACCGGGCCGGATGCCGATGGCGATCTCTTTGCCGAACCCGCGCAGTGGGAGGGCGAGGGTAATCCGCCCCGCATCCACGTCACCCTCCGCCCCGGCGAACCCGCTCTGGCGGAAGGAGACCGCATCCTCGCCCGTCTCTCGCTCGAAGAAGAAATATATACCGGCCGCCTCATCCGCCGCATCGGCACCGGCCCCTCCAAGATCGTCGGGATCTTCCGCGCTGGCACCGAAGGCGGCCGCATCCTGCCGATCGACAAGAAGGCGGATCGCGAATGGCACGTCCCTCCCGGAGAGACCCACGGCGCCCGCGACGGTGAACTGGTCGAGGCGGAGCAATCCGGCCCCAAAACCCGCATGGGCCTGCCCCGCGCCCGCATCGTCACCCGCCTCGGCGATCCCGGCGCACCCAAGGCCGTCTCCCTCATCGCGATCCACGAACACAACATCCCAGATGCGTTCGAGCCTGATACGATAGCGGAGGCCGAGGCCGCCAAACCGGTGCCCCTCGGCAAACGCACCGATCTCCGGCACCTGCCGCTCATCACCATCGATCCGGCGGATGCGCGCGATCACGACGATGCCATCTGCGCCCTTCCCACCAAAACCGGCTTTACGCTCTGGGTGGCCATCGCCGATGTCGCAGCCTATGTCACGCCTGGCTCAAAGCTCGACCGCGAGGCCCGCATCCGCGGTAACTCCACCTACTTCCCGGACCGCGTCGTGCCCATGCTGCCAGAGGCGCTCTCCGCCGATCTCTGCTCCCTCCACGAAGGGCAGGATCGCCCCTGCCTCGCGGTCGAGATGCACATCACCCACGACGGCACAAAAACCAACCACAGCTTCCACCGGGGCCTCATGCGCTGCCCCGCCGCCCTCTCCTACGAGGAGGCGCAGGCCGCTATCGACGGTGCCCCGAACGCCAGAACGGAACCGCTGCTGGAAGATGTACTGAAGCCCCTCTTCGCCGCCTACCACGCGCTCCATGACGCGCGCGAACGCCGCCAGCCGCTCCACCTCGATCTGCCCGAGCGCAAGATCGTACTGGCCGAAGATGGCACCGTTACGTCCGTCGCCTTTCGGGATCGCTTCGATGCTCACAAGCTGGTCGAGGAATTCATGATCCTCGCCAATGTTGCTGCCGCCGAAACGCTGGAGCAGAAGCAACACCCCGTGATGTACCGCGTGCACGAGGAACCAAGCCCCGAAAAACTGGACACGCTCCGCGAGGTGGCCCAGGCTTCTGGCCTCACACTCGCCAAAGGTCAGGTGCTCAAAACCCGCCACCTCAACGCGCTGCTTGATGCCGCAGCGAGCGAGGATACGGCGGAGCTGATCAATCTCTCCGTCCTCCGCTCGATGACGCAAGCCTACTATGCGCCGGAAAACTTCGGCCATTTCGGCCTCCACCTCCAGCGCTACGCCCACTTCACCTCGCCCATCCGCCGCTACGCCGATCTTCTCGTCCACCGCGCGCTCATCACAGCGCATGGCTGGGGCAAGGATGGCCTCTCCGAGCATGACGCAGAAAACATGAGGGCCACGGCAGAGCTCATCAGCCAATCAGAGCGCCGCTCCATGCTGGCTGAACGCGATACGAACGACCGCTATCTCGCAGCCTATCTCGCAGACCGCACGGGCAGCGAGTTCGAAGGCCGCATCTCCGGCATCGCCCGCTTCGGCCTCTTCGTGAAGCTCGATGATACAGGCGCAGATGGCCTCGTCCCCCTCTCCACGCTCGGCTCGGAATATTTTCACTACGACCGCGAAACCCAAACCCTCATGGGCAGCGAAACCGGGCGCACGATCGGCATCGGCATGCGCGCCACCATCCGCCTGCAAGAGGCCGAAGCCATCACCGGCGGCCTCGTCTTCGAGCTTCTCACCCTGGAAGGCAAGGCACTCCCCAGCGGCGGGCGCGGCACAAAGCGCGGCAAACCGGCCAAGCGCAAATTGGCGCGCAGCCGGGCGAAATCGCGGAAAATTTCGCGAAAGGCAAGCAGATCCTGAGGCACGCGCAATTCGCCTCTTTACCAGAGAATGTCGCGAATGATCGGCTTCAGATATTCACCAACCGTGGTGCGGCAGCATTTGCCCATCAGATGCGTTTGCCGAAGTCGGTGAATTCAATTGAACGCGACATACTCCAAGATCACCAGATAAGCGCCAACCCTCGTCAATCGCCCGGACTCAAGGCGAAGCGGGCGGGCTGGCGCTCGCTGGATGGGACGATGATGTTGAAGACACTTTGCTGGCATAAAGCGCACTGAACACATCTCGCAACGCCACCCCAACGGGCGGATGTCGTCCGGCTATCGTCGGCGCGCAAGGACGTACTGCCGTTTGCCTGAGGCGTAACGTATTGGAGCGAAAATCCGATCTCTTGGGAAAGGGCAGCGGCGCGTGCTTCAGATTCAGACAAGCAGCATCTGCTACGCCCCTCTCCAAAACCCTGATCACCCATCCACAATATGAAATCCGATCTTCTGGCGCGGCTCCTCGATCCGCCAGTTCTCCAGCCAGGAGACGATCAGCGCATAAACCTCCTCATGCACCCTCCCGATCTCAGGCGCTTTCTTCCCGTCAAACGCAATCTCGATCTCCCGGTCCAGAATCTGGAACCGCGCCGTCCCGTCCTCAATCTCGCATTCCAGATCGAACACCACGACATGTTTGGGGAAGGTATCGGGCGTCTGTTCCAGCGTCACCCCGAAGGCAAAGATGAACGTGCCGTCATTCCGGTGCCGCACGGCCTGCTCAACACTTTCCACCTCCACGTTCTCGCCACCCTCGCCGATCTGGTAGAGCCGCAGATACGGCACCTCCTTCTCCTCAGCCGGGTTGCGGAAACTGTCAGGCACGCCAAGAAACGCCTGCAACGTCTCCATGAAAGTCTCGGCCAGCTTCAGATTTTGGGCAACGAAATCGCCCTTTTCCGTCTCGTAGCGCGAGAAGGCGGCGCGCAGCCCCTCGTATTTATCCATCACTCACCCCTCGTTTTCCATCACACTACCCTGCCGGATCGGCCTCTGCGAGCGCCGAGATGGCCGAATACCTGACCAAACAAGTCGCATTACCAAACCCGTACCAAAACCATACCAAACCCAGCCTTTGGATCATCCGGTCAAATTTGCGTATTGCCGTTTTCGGATGCTTCCCCTCAGGCACAGATTCAGGTATGTTTGACCAAATCAAAAAAGACAGAGCAGGATAGTGTAGTGACCGGTATCAAAGCCCTATTTTTATTGAGCCTTTCCTTCGTGATAGCGGCCCCGGCTGCCGCCGATTTCCGCCCGAAACCCCGCGATTTCGCCAACCAGCCAATAGTGCTGGCTCAGGCAAGCGGCGCGTTCGAAAGCTGGCGCGCAGGCTTTCGCCGCAAGGCCCTCAGCGCGGGTATTTCAGCCCGCGTATTTGATGCGTCTTTTCAAGGTGTTAGGCCTAATCCGACTGTCACACGCCTCGCCGCCAAGCAACCCGAATTCACCAAGCCCATCTGGGAATATCTCGACACCGCCGTAAGCTCAGATCGCGTGAATAACGGCCGCAAAGGCTACCGCGCAAACCGCCAACTTGTTGAATCCATTGAACGAACCTACGGGGTTGAAGCCTCCGTTGTTGTCGCCATCTGGGGTATCGAGACAAACTACGGCAGCTTCCGCGGCAATATCGGTATCATCGAGGCTCTCGCCACTCTGGCTTACCAAGGCAAGCGAAAAGCCTTTGGAGAAGAACAACTTATCGCAGCCCTCAAGATCATCCAGTCCGGTGAAGTACGCCCCGAGCAGATGCGCGGATCCTGGGCCGGTGCGATGGGACATACCCAATTCATTCCAACGAGTTACCTGTCCTACGCGCAGGATTTCAACCGCGATGGCAGGCGCGATGTCTGGTCCGCAGATCCCACCGATGCCTTGGCCTCCACTGCCGCATACCTGCGCAAATTCGGCTGGCAAAAGGGCCAGCCATGGGGCGTTGAAGTGCGCGTTCCGCAAGGGTTCAACTTCGGAAACATAGATCAAAACCTCCGCCGCCCCGTCGCCCGTTGGACAGAGCTGGGCATCCGAGGCATCGACGGAAAGCCGGTGCCAAACTACGGCGAAGCAGCCCTCCTCGCCCCCGCAGGCGCGCGCGGCCCTATCTTCATGATTTTCAACAACTTCCGCGTGATCAAGCACTATAACAACGCCACATCCTACGCGATGGCCGTGGGCCATCTTGCCCGCCGCATCGTCGGTGCACCGGATTTTCAGGCGGCCTGGCCCCGAAATGATCGCCCGCTCAGCCGAACCGAAAAACTCGAGATGCAACAGCGGCTTACGGCAAAGGGTTTCAGTACGGGCAAGCTTGATGGCAAGATCGGCCCAAACACGATTGAGGCCATCCGCAGCTACCAGCGCTCCCAGGGCCTCACACCCGATGGCTACGCTTCAGCAGCCCTTTTGCAGCGTCTGCGCCGCTAGAGCTTTCCGCCCTAGATATGAAGCATGTATCACTGCTTGAAATCAAAGATTTCAACGTATTAGGTGATAAATGATGTTTCGGGTTAAAGGCGAAACGCTCTAGGCTCCGGACGGTCTTCCTTTTGGTTGCGCAACAGCCGCCAAACCCGGTTATAGTGCAAAAACTAATCAGGAGCCAAAATCTCCAGTTTCACCGCCGCATACCAATCCGCATAAGCGCGGATCTCATCGTCAGAAAGCGCTGCAGCCACTTCGTTCATCACCTCATGGCGGCGCTTGCCCAGCCGAAACGCCTTCAATTGAGTATCAATGTAGATATTTGTCTCGCCCGCCAGATTGGGCGCATCTTCTACAACAGAAATTCCGTCCGCCCCGTGGCAGGAAACACAAAGTTCCGGAGCCGCTTTGGGATCCGCCTCCATCACCACCGAAACCCGGTGCGCGGCGTACCATTCAGAAACATCTGCGATCTGAGCCTCGCTCAATCCAGCCGCTACCACCGTCATCATCTCATGGTTCCGCGTACCGGATTTGAACGCCAGAAGCTGCGCTTGCAGATAAGCCGCAGGCTCACCCCCAATGTGTGGTGCAATCGGAATTTTGGCATATCCATCAATGCCATGGCAGGTACGACACATGCCCGCCACCTTACGCCCAGCCTCCAGATCGGCCGCAAAAACACCCCCGGCGAGGAATACCCCGCCGAGAGCAACAAGCATGTTTTGCATCATTCCTCGTACCAGATGCGATAGAGCGCACCCGCAAGATCGTCCGACACAAGAATGGAGCCATCCCGCAGGTTCACCACATCGACAGGCCGGCCGAGATACTCCTCATTCTCGTCAATCCAGCCCTCGGCAAAAGGCTCCGTTGTGGCGTTCCCTTCATCATCAATGAAGGTCACCATGACCCGTGCACCCACAGGCGTCGTCCTATTCCAAGAGCCATGCTGCGCTGAGAAAATGGCGTTCTTGTACTTGGCCGGAAACATGTTTCCCGTATAGAACGACATGCCGAGATCCGCCGCATGCGCGATGGTCTCTGAAGCGGGATGCACCACCTCTACCGGTACTTCCTCGCCCGCGTATTCGTTGGTGCGCACAGTCCCGCCACCATACCACGGATGCCCGAAATGCTGGCCAGCTTCCGTCTGACGGTTGATCTCACCGGGCGGGATATCATCGCCCATCCCGTCCACCTGATTGTCCGTCCACCAAAGCTCACCGGTAACTGGGTGAAAATCATGGCCAACGGAATTCCGCACGCCATAGGTATACACCTCCCGGCCTGTTCCATCGGTTTTCATACGGATGATCCCGCCAATCCCCCACTCGTTGTATTTATCCAGCTTGTCGGCAGGCGCCACATTGAAAGGCTGACCAAGCGAGATATAGATCTGGCCATCCGGCCCGATCTTGCACACCCGTGCCGTGTGGTTGAAGCTCTCCTCATCCGTCGGGATCAAATCCCCCTTAGCCACAAGGTTGAATGCCGCAACATCCGGACTTTCATAGAAAAATTCTGCCGCTGGAAAAAGAAGCACCCGGTTCTGCTCTGCGATATACAGAAACCCATCCCTTGAGAAGCACGGCCCGTTTGGGATGCTGAATGTCAGCGAAGGTGCAAAATCCTTCACCTCATCAGCCACCCTATCCTTGTTGCGATCAGTGACGGACCAGACCTTGTCCTTGCGCGTGCCCACAAACGTCACAATCCCCTGCGGGCCAACGGCCATATGCCGTGCATCGGGCACAATCGCGTAAAGCCCGATCTTGAAGCCATCTGGCAGCTTGATCTTCTCAAGCGTCGCCTCGATCCCGGCAGCGTAGTCACCGCCCTGCTCGACAAAGGTAAAATCTGTCACTCCGGTACTCTGAAAGTTCGAAAGCTTTTCCAGATTGTCCGGCACGTCCGCACTCTGGCCCCAAGCTGTACCGGCAGCCAAAATGGCCACGCTTGTCATCAGAAATCGTCTCACGTGTAGTCCTCCCACTCAAGTTTGAAGGCGGCCCAAAAGGAGCCGCCCGTCTGCTCGAATGCGTGTCTTCATTGCACGCCTAGATCGTTCCCTTGCTCATTTCTCCTGCAATATGATCAGCTTGACGGATCGCCAACGCCACAATTGTCAGCGTGGGGTTTTCCGCAGCACCTGTAGTGAATTGGCTTCCATCCGAGACAAATAGGTTCGCCACATCATGGGTCTGCCCCCAACGGTTCACCACCCCGTCGCGCGGATTCTCCGACATGCGGTTGGTGCCGAGGTTATGTGTTGAAGGATAGGGCGGCGTCGGGAATGTCCGCGTTGCACCGACAGCATCATAGACGGCCATCCCCTGTTGATAGGCGTGGTTGCGCATAGCGACATCGTTGGGATGGTCATCGAAATGCACGTTCGGCGCGGGCATCCCGTACTGATCCTTCACATCGTTGTTCAGCGTGATCCGGTTTGTTTCCTGCGGCATATCTTCACCCACGATCCACATGCCTGCTATGTTCTCATAAGAGTCGAGCGCGGTCGTGAACTCGCGCCCCCAACCACCGGGATCGAGGAACGCAGCCATGAAGGGCAGGCCGAGCGCCAGCGTTTCCAGTTCGTACCCGCCGACGAAACCGCGCGACGGATCGTGACGCGACTCGTCTTGGATGATGCCTGCCATCGTGGTACCGCGCCACATCTTCACCGGCTGGTCGAACACAGCATAAACGGAGCCTGTCATGTGCCGCATGTAGTTGCGCCCGACCTGACCCGAGGAATTGGCAAGCCCGTCCGGGAACATGCTGGACGCGGAATTCAGCAGAAGGCGCGGGCTTTCGATCGAGTTGCCTGCAACACAGACGATGCGCGCTGCCTGACGCTGCTCGTTCCCATCGGCATCGGCGTAGATGACCGCCGTGACCTTGCCCTCGTCATTATGCTCGATCCGGAGTACATGCGCCTTTTCGCGCACCTCCAGATTGCCGGTCGCCTCGCCGCGCGGAATGTCGGTATAGGCGGCGGACCATTTGGCACCCCACTTGCAGCCCTGAAAACAGAAACCGGTCTGCTGGCAGGCCATACGGTCATCATACTCGCCGGAATTGATGGCCATGCGTCCGGTGTGCACTTCCTTGTAGCCGAGCGCCTTCGCGCCCTTCTCGAACACCAGATAATTGTTGCATCCCGGCAGCCCCTCGCGTCCACCAGTGCGCGTAACGCCAAGCTTGTTTTCGGCCTTGGTGTAATAGTCGTCCATCTCGCGCGGGTCGATCGGCCAATCCAGAAGGTTGGCACCCTGAACCTCGCCATAGTTCGTCTTCGCCTTCCACTCGTGATCCTGAAAGCGGATCGACGCCCCCGCCCAGTGGGTGGTGGTGCCGCCTACGGCTTTCACGATCCATGCGGGCAGTCCGGAGAAATCGTTGGCCACACGCCAGTCACCGGATGTGGTGCGCGCATCCAGCCACGCGAGCTGGCCGAAACTCTCCCACTCGTCGTTGACATAATCCTCCGGCAGATAGCGTCCGCCAGCCTCTAGCGCCACGACGCTGACGCCCTTTTGCGCAAGCTCGTTCGCCAGCACGCCGCCGCCGGCGCCGGTTCCGATGACGACGACAACGCTGTCGTCTGTAAGATCAAACGGTACAGTCATGGTCGCCCCCTCAAAGCCAGTTGATGTCGTTAAAACCGCGTTCGATGTAACCGCCTTCAGAGAAGCTTTCGCCCTCATATCCGAAGAGCGGCCATACGGCCTTCTGATTGTAGAGGCCGGTCACAAGCCCGCCGCGGATCGTCTGGAAGAAGCCACTGCTCTCCATGCTGCGCAGGATATCGACGCGGTCCCGCTCCCAGCCCATGGCGAGGTAACTGGCATGGCCCTTGCCACCCGCGGCGGCATTCAGCCCGGCAATGCCCGCCTCTATCATCGGGGCCGCATCCGCGCTGTCATAGCCCTTGACGGCCGCCGCATAGAACGCATCGGCCACATGATCATGCGGATAGATATCGCGCGCCATCTGGATCAGTGTTGCCATCGTCTCGGGCTTGAGGTGCTCCACCTCCATCGCCCATGCCGCATCCGGTGCCGCTACAAAGCCGGCTCCAATCGCGAAACCTGCCGCCACAGCGGACCGCGCGAGCAGATCCCGGCGGGTCATGCCCCGCCTCGAAATCATGTCCGTCATCTCTTCCTCCCCTTTTTACGCGCCTGTTTTCAGGCTTATCGGTAGCGGCCAAACCGCTGCATCACTTCGATCTCGTAGCCGTCAGGGTCCTTCACAAAGAAGAACTTGGCGAGCAGCTTGCCCTCGTTCTTGAACTCTACAAGTTTGCGGGGCGCATAACCTGCGGCCTCGAACCGCGCATGTTCCGCCTCCAGATCATCCACAACGAAGGCAATATGGCCGTAGCCATTGCCAAGCTCGTACTGGTCGGTCGTGCCCTTGTTGATGGTCAGCTCCAGCTCAAAATCGGCTTCATCATTGCGAAGATAGACCAAAGTAAAACCATCGAAATCGAGCCTATCCGCGACATCGAGGCCAAACGCATCTTTGTAAAAATCGGTTGAGCGCGCCTCATCCAGCACACGCACCATAGAATGGACCACTTTTGCCAAGTCTGTCTCCCGATGTAGCACACTCTCAGCGGTGCTTTACGTGAGGGTATCCCTGCCCAATTAAGGCCGGGTATTATTCCGATACTACGCCACCACTTATTCAGCAGCCACCCTGGCGCTTTCATTTGAAAGCGAATTCAGATGGATCAGGCAACAACAGCGTAGAAGAGATGTGAAGTTGGCCGCTTCTCCATGAAGTTCCAGCACCTCCCCATGCAGGCGAGAAACAAAGGCGGGGGTCGTCAGCCCTTCCCCCTCCGCGATCCCATCAATGATGCTCCAGAAAGCCCGTTCCAACCTGATGCTTGTGCTTTGCCCGTTCAATCGGAGCCTTCGCGTCTCCGGTGTGTAGCGCCCCGGGTCCTGCCCGGCAAAGATCTGACACATGATATCCTCCCAAGTAACGCAAGCTTGTGCCCCCATTTCGGGGTTCTGGCTGCACATAAAGCCGCGCTGGTATGGCTGAGGATTTTGGCGTGTTTGTTCGTAGGTCCTCAAGGCGCGGTTACGCTTCAAGCGTATCCCGTTTTCCAATCCAATCAAGTGTCTTGGAGTTTTGCTACGCTGGCACCAGCTGTGCGGGCCGCTCTTTCACTGGCAAATGCACAATGGCCGAGAAGGCACCAACACCCACCCCAATCCACCAGACAAGCGTGTAGCTGCCATAGACATCATAAAGCGCACCGCCGAGCCAAACGCCCAGAAAACTGCCCAGTTGATGTGAGAAGAACACGATCCCATAAAGCGTTCCCATATAGCGGAGCCCGTAGATATGCGCGATCAAGCCAGACGTAAGCGGCACTGTGGCCAACCACAGAGAACCCATGACGACTGAAAAAACGACGACACTGAATGGCGTCATCGGCACCATGATAAAGGCGGCTGCGGCAATCGTGCGCCCGGTATATATGGCGGCCAGCAGGTACTTCTTGGAGTAGTAGCGCCCCAACCATCCGGCGAAGATAGTGCCAAATACGTTGGCCGCACCTATCAGGGCTATGGCAAAGGCCCCAAGTGCGGAGGTGGTGGAAACCCCGATCCCAGCAAGAAAGCCACCCGGATCAATCGGCCCGCATACCTCTGTAATAAATGCCGGGAAATGCGCCGTGACGAAGGAAAGCTGATATCCGCAAGAGAAAAAGCCAAGGAAAATAAGCGTATAGGAAGGGTCGCGGAAGGCACGCTTCAGGATCGTCCCCATGCTTTCCTCAAGCTCCACTTTTGTCGCAACCTGAGGAGAACGGATCATGGGGACAAGCAAGATGATACTGAGTGCGATGCCCGCGAAGATCATGAACACCATAGACCAGTTCATCATCGAAAGCAGAAACTCGGCGGTCGGCGGCCCTACAATCTGCCCGGCAGAACCGGCGGCTGTGGCCACGCCAAGCGCCAGAGAGCGGTTCTCATCGGAGGCCGCACGCCCCACTACCGCCAGAACAACGCCAAACCCCGTGCCGGCAATCCCGAACCCCACCAGAATGGAATAGAGTTGATGCGCTCCCGGCGTGACAGCGAAGCTCGAAAGCACCAGCCCCAAAGCGTAGACCAGTGCGCCCGCAATTATCGCACGTCTGTCGCCAAATCGCTCCGCCAGCGCACCAAAAATCGGCTGACCGATCCCCCATGCAAGGTTCTGGATTGCAATTGCCATGGAAAATTCAGCTCGCGGCCACCCAAATTCCTCCGCCACCGGGATCTGGAAAACGCCGTAGCTGGCGCGGATACCAAAGCCAAGCAGAAGAATAAGACATCCGCCAATCAAGACAGGCGTCATAAGTGGGGCTTTGTGCTCAGTCATTGCAATGTCCTCTTCGGGAGGACGCTGGCGGTTGAAACCTGAAAGGTCAAAGAAGAAATCGTGAAATTAGACATTCCAAAGCGCAATAGTTGCGCTGTTCCCTGCATTGATCAGTGGTTATTCTCGCCTAAAGGAAAGCATGTCATGCCACTCAACCGTATTCTTCTATATGCTCGTGATCCCGCTGTTTCAGCCGACTTTTACGGCAGGCAGTTTGGCTATAGCCCCTAATCGGATCACAGAGCCCGCCTTCACGATGGCGGTGCGGAGATCATACTCCATCAAGCGATGAAAGGATTGGAGCATCAGCAAGCTCTTGTGTAGCTGGTATTCGATGTCAAAGATGTCGCAGGTTTTGCTGCTGTGTCCGCCGGGAGAGGTCTCCCATTCGCGCCGGGACTTCATGCAGATGGCTACAATTAGCTAATTCCAGAGATCCCGATCAGAATTCCATCTCGATTTCCTCCCTCGCCCGCCGCAGAGGCTGATCTCTCTTGTTCAAATTACTGAAATCACTAAACCGGGCTGTATGACAGACGGTATCATGCCCATCTACCGCCAAAAGCTCGCAGCAGGCGAACTGAAGGACGACATGGCCCAGAGGCTCGCAGTGCAGAAGCTGCAGGTGCTCCATAATCGCCTGTTGGGCTATCGCGCCGAAGCTCCCAAAAAGGTGCGCCTCGGAATGTTCGGCTGGGGCCGCGAGAAGATGCGGGAAGCGCCGGTGCCGGGGCTCTACATGTATGGCGGTGTGGGGCGCGGCAAATCCATGCTGATGGATCTCTTCTTTGAAACAGCCACCTTGAGGCTCAAACGTCGCGTTCACTTCCACGCTTTCATGCAGGAGGTTCACGCCGGGATCTTTCAGGCACGCAAAGGCGGGATCGAAGATCCAATTAGCCCGGTGGCGGATGGCATCGCCGATCATGCGACGCTTCTGTGTTTTGATGAAATGCAGATCACTGACATTACGGATGCCATGATCGTCGGTCGCCTGTTCGAGCGGCTCTTTGCGCGCGGCGTCGTTATCGTCGCCACATCGAACCGCCACCCGGACGATCTTTACAAGGATGGCCTCAACCGCCACCTCTTCCTGCCCTTCATAGAGGCTCTGAAAGCACATCTCGAAACACATCACCTGGAAAGTGAGACGGATCACCGCCAAGCCCGCCTCTCCGGTATGAAAGTCTACCACACCCCACTCGGCCAACAAGCGGATGCAGCACTTGATGCTGCATGGGGAGAACTTGCAGGAGGCACTCCTCACCCTCTCACATTGAAGCGTCCCGGGCGCGATCTTGTGATCCGCGAGCATCTCAACGGGGTGGCCCGTGACAGTTTCGAAGCACTCTGCGAAGCACCCCTCGGCCCGGGAGATTACCTTGCGCTCGCTGAAACAATCAGAGTGCTCATCCTCGAGGACATTCCGGTTTTGGGGCGGGAAAAGGCAAATGCGGCTAAACGTTTTGTCACTCTAATTGACGCACTCTATGAGGCGCACACGCGGCTTATCTGTAGCGCAGCTGCTGTTCCGGAAGCGCTTTATCCAGAGGGAACCGGCGCATTTGAATTTGCAAGAACCGCCTCCCGTCTCGCAGAAATGCAAAGTGCAGATTGGGTTATTGACGCTTGATCATAGCGGCTAATCGGATCAGCATCCGAAATCCAACAACGAACGCCTGCAAAGATCTCTTTTTGGTGAAATTTCAACGTCGAAAGCTTTCTGAAAAAGAACTCTGCCAGCATAGTGGGGCACAACCGTTAGGATCACCTGAGTTAATTTTCTACTATAGTATTGGGAAGAAGGCACCGAAAGTTCGGCCCAATCATTGGAGCGGGCGAGGCGATTCGAACGCCCGACCCTAACCTTGGCAAGGTTATGCTCTACCCCTGAGCTACGCCCGCTCTCTTGATCGTGGACTGCTTATAATCAACTGCTGCGCACGTGCAAGCGGAAAAACAGTGCATATCCTCAGTTTCCAAGGGGAGCTGTTGATAGGCCCGAATGCTCTTTCTTCCGTCCACAAAAGCAATCTTTTGAAGTTGGCAATTCCCTTTGACCGTGTTCGGTATACCCCCAACAATCTCGGTTGGATGATTGCAGTCACTCTCCGTCATCCTGCGGTTTGCCGCCCTTCGGCGGCGGGGTCCAGCCGCGCTCTGTCCGATCGTGGAACTCGGTGCGCATCCCCTTCATTGCGGCGTTCAATTCGTCATTGATCTGACGGGCGCGGGCAACGTAGGCCTCATTCTCTGTTGGAGATTGCTCCGGATCCCAAAGCCGGGCGAGATCGGCCAGATGTGCCCTGTCTTGCTTTACATACACGCGTGCGGCCTTTTCCACCGCAAACGGATGATGCCCAAGCGCTTCCAACGCATATTTTCCGGCCCGAACAGAGCTGTCGAACGTTTCTCGGACAATCTCACGCGCTCCTGCCGCATAGAGCTGATATGTGTGGATACGATCATACGCACGAGCAACTATTTTCACATGGGGATGTTCGCGAGCAACATACTGCACCATATCCACAGCTTTTTGCCTGTCATCCAGAGAAACGACCAGTACCGAAGCCTCCCGGATACCCGCTGCAATCAAGAGTTCCGGGCGGCTTGGATCTCCGAAAAAGCCCTCAACCCCAAACTTCCGCAAGCCAGCAACCAGATCGTTGTGATAATCAAGCACGACGGTCTTGTGCCCCTGGCTCAGAAGCATACGATTGACGATCTGGCCAAAACGGCCGAGCCCCGCCACGATCACCGTCCCGGTCTCGGTAATCTCATCTTCCTCCGGCATTTCCACAGTGATCCGCCGCGAGATCACTCTTTCAAAGAAGATGAAAAGCCCGGGCGTGAAGAGCATTGAGAGCGCCACAATCAGCAGCAGTAATTCGGCAAGATCTGCCGGTATCACGCCGTTTTGCGTGGTAAAGCTCAGGAGCACGAACCCGAACTCGCCTGCCTGCGCAAGTGAAAGAGCAAAAAGCCACCGAGCCTGGCCTCTGATGCGAAAGAGAATGCCCAGAACGTAGAGAATGGCGAATTTCATGGCCATCAGACCAAGCGTCAGTCCGAGAATTACAAAGATATCAGAGAAGAGAAGGCCAAAGTTGATCCCTGCCCCCACGGTAATGAAGAAAAGCCCAAGCAGGAGGCCCTTGAAGGGCTCGAGATTTGCTTCAAGCTCATGGCGGTATTCACTGTTGGCCAGCACCACACCGGCCAGAAAGGTGCCGAGCGCCGGGGAAAGGCCTACCACCGTCATCAGAAGCGCTATGCCGATGATCATCAAGAGAGCGGCGGCTGTGAAGATCTCTTGCAACTTGGCCTGAGCAATGAAGCGAAACATAGGGCGTGTGAGATAGTGCCCGCCGAGAACGATCACGACGACAGAGCCCAGAAGGATCAGCGTTACGATCCAGCCGGGCAAACCTTCGAGAAGGTTCATACTCCCATGATCCGCATCACTGCCATGATCATCGGCCCCACTCGACATCTCCACATGGCCAGTCTCACCGATCACCGGGCCGGATGGGCCGGACTCGACAACAAGTTCGGGCAGCGCCAGCAAAGGAATAAGGGCAAGCATCGGGATGACTGCGATATCCTGGCTCAACAGTACCGAGAATGCGGAACGCCCGCCTTCACTCGTCGTCAATCCCTTCTCGGAGAGCGTTTGCATAACGATCGCGGTCGACGAAAGCGCCAACACAAGGCCTACGGCCAGGGCGATGCTGGTAGGTATGCCAACGGCCATGCAGAAGCCCATCACGGCACCAGCTGTTAGGATGATCTGTAGCCCTCCCAAGCCAATCAAGCGTGTGCGCATCGCCCAAAGTGCGCGGGGTTCCAGCTCCAACCCAATAAGAAAAAGCATCATCACAACGCCAAATTCGGCATAGTGCTGAAGATCCTTTGTTTCCGCTCCCACAAAGCCGAGCAAGGGCCCGATCACAACGCCGGCAATCAGATAGCCCAGTACAGAGCCCAACCCCAGGCGATTGGCCACGGGCACTGCTATAACTGCAGCAGCGAGGTATATCGTGGCCTGCAGGAGAAGACTTTCCAACCGCTAGAGTTCCTCTTTCAAAAGGCCATCGATGTCAGCGTTGAGATGGGAAACCTTTGCAGCTGCCTCAAGATCCAGCCTGTCACTCTGAAGCGCCGCAAGCACCTGCCGCCATTCCGCCACGTGCGTGCCGACCCTTCCTTCCTCTGCAGCCCGCCGCGCACTGTGAAGGAGAAACGGTGCGATAAACCGCATGCGGCAAAGACTAGCCGTCTGCTCCAGTGGGGCAAGAAGCTCCCGGATCGTGAAGTGATTGTAGCCCTCGGCATTATAGGCGGTCTCCGGTCCGCCCGTCGTCAGAGCTGCAAGAAAGGTTTTGCCTGAAAGGGCTGTTCCGCCTGTGCCATAGGCAAAACCGTATTCCAGCACCAGATCCTGCCACTCTTTCAAAATGGCAGGGGTGGAATACCAGTACATCGGGAACATGAAGATGATAACATCATGTGCGCGTAGCCGATCCTGCTCCACATCGATATCAAACTCCAGTGTTGGATACTCTGAATATAAATCAACGAAAGTAATATCCTGCATCCGGCGCGTTGCCCGCGCCAGCGGTCTGTTTACCTCGGATCTGTCGTGTGCAGGGTGCGCATACAATACAAGAATACGCCGGGCATCTGGCATCGTACGCCACTCCTTCAATTCTTGGCGGATGCTAGCCCGGAAGCCTTGAGGGGTCGAGTCCTTCTCAGGCTCCCACAAGAGGTTAGAGCAAAAAGAACATCCCGCGAACACTCTTTCCATCCCGGCGATTCCACGCTACATCTTGTGCATGAACGGATGGGACAGTGGAGAAGAGGACGCGTTCGATGCGTGGGAGGGACAGAGCCTTTCCGCGCGTGCTATGGCAGCTCGGCCCGCACCTTATCTTGACGGATTAAATCCAGCGCAACGCGAGGCCGTGGAGGCACTCGATGGGCCGGTGTTGGTGTTGGCGGGCGCTGGCACTGGCAAAACACGCGCACTCACCACGCGGATCGCGCATCTGCTGAATACCGGGCGCGCGCAACCCAATGAGATATTGGCTGTAACCTTCACCAATAAAGCAGCTCGGGAAATGAAGAACCGCATTGGAAGCCATGTGGGTGGCGTGATCGAGGGGATGCCGTGGCTCGGCACGTTTCATTCGCTCTGCGTCAAGCTTCTCCGCCGCCATGCGGAACTTGTGGATCTGAAATCCAACTTCACCATTCTGGACACGGATGATCAACTCCGGCTGATGAAGCAGCTTATTCAAGCCGAGAATATCGATGATAAACGCTGGCCAGCACGAATGCTCGCCGGCCTGATAGATCGGTGGAAGAACCGGGGTTGGACGCCTGAGAAAGTGCCGGCCTCGGAGGCGTCGGCTTTCAACAATCGCGGTACTGAGCTCTATGAGCAGTACCAAGCGCGACTAAAGACTCTTAATGCCGTGGATTTTGGAGATCTGTTGCTGCACGTTGTTGAGATTTTCCAGAAACACGAAGATATCCTTGCAAAATATCAGCGCTGGTTTCGCTACATTCTGGTGGACGAGTACCAGGATACCAACGTTGCACAATATCTCTGGCTGCGGTTACTTGCGGGCGGGCATAAGAACATCTGCTGTGTGGGTGATGATGACCAGTCCATTTATGGTTGGCGCGGAGCGGAGGTGGGCAACATCCTTCGGTTCGAGAAAGACTTTCCAGGTGCCATCACGATCCGCCTTGAGCAGAATTACCGCTCCACCCCTCATATACTGGCCGCAGCGTCCGGCGTGATTGCCGCCAACGAGAACCGCCTTGGCAAAACGCTCTGGACCGATGCAGCAGAGGGCGAAAAAGTGCGTCTGATCGGCCATTGGGATGGCGAGGAGGAGGCGCGCTGGATTGGTGAAGAAATCGAAGCACTGCAAAACGGCACACGCGGTCTGGATCCTGTGGGGCTGGACAATATGGCCCTTCTCGTCCGCGCCTCTCACCAGATGCGGGCCTTTGAAGATCGTTTTCTGACAATCGGCCTGCCCTACCGGGTGATTGGCGGCCCGCGCTTTTATGAGCGGATGGAAATCCGCGATGCAATGGCATATTTTCGCGTTGTCGTATCCCCGGATGACGGGTTGGCCTTTGAGCGGATCGTGAACACGCCGAAGCGAGGACTTGGAGACAAGGCACAGCAAACCATCAATAAAATCGCCAGGGATAACGGAGTTGGCCCACTGGAGGGCGCACGGATTGTCGTGCGTGATAAGGCCATCCCCGCCCGTGCAGCCAACGCCTTGCGTGAACTTGTGGAGGGCTTTGATCGCTGGTCCACGATGCTGGCAGCTGGACACGACCATGTGGAACTGGCCGAAATCATCCTCGATGAGGCGGGCTACACGGATCATTGGAAGAACGACAAAAGCCCCGAAGCACCCGGCAGGTTGGAAAACCTAAAGGAATTGGTCAAGGCACTGAACGAGTTCGAAAACATTCAGGGATTTCTGGAACACGTCTCGCTTGTGATGGATAACGGGCAGGAAGAAGCGGGCGAGAAGGTCTCTATCATGACGCTACACGCCGCAAAGGGGCTGGAATTTCCCGCTGTGTTCCTGCCCGGCTGGGAAGATGGCCTTTTCCCCTCCCAACGCTCAATGGATGAAAGCGGCCAGAAGGGCGTGGAGGAGGAGCGGCGGCTCGCCTATGTGGGCATTACACGGGCAGAGGAGATTTGCACCATAAGTTTCGCGGCCAATCGCCGTGTCTACAACCAATGGCAATCAGCCCTTCCCTCCCGCTTCATTGACGAGTTGCCCGAGGAGCATGTTGAAGTGCTCACACCACCCGGCCTTTACGGCGGCGGTTTTGGCGCAGCGGCTCCCACTGCAGGACTCACAGGAATGATGAATGGCTCTGATCTGCAGGAGAAGGCCGCGCGCGCAGACGCGTACAATTCTCCCGGCTGGCGGCGCATGGCTGCGCGTTCCGGACAAAGAGGGACGCGACAACCCTCTGAGGCCCGTAATATGGTCATCGATATTGAAGCGGTTTCTCCCTTTGAGCTCGGAGATCGTGTGTTCCACCAGAAGTTCGGATACGGTCGGGTTGAGGAGGTGGAGGGCGATAAGCTGACAATCGACTTTGAGAAGGCTGGAGTGAAAAAGGTGGCGGCGGCCTACGTCAACGCTGAGGATCAGGTGCCCTTCTAGTTAAAAAAAGCCCGGAGAGGCATCTCCGGGCTTTCTCGTTTTCCACTGTGGTCAAGCAATTAACCGCCATAGACGCTCTCGTATGCAACGCTACGCAGATTGGCGTAAGAAAGCCCGAGATCGTTCAACTCGCGAGACGAAAGATCGCTGAGTTCGTTGAGTGTTTTCCGATAGAGGCGGTATTTCGCATAACGTGACTGAAGTTCACCGAATGCTGCGGAGATCCGAGCGCCGAGTTTTGCTTCGATGAGTGTTTGAGTAGCATAAGCCATGTTCGTTTCCTGTTCCTGAATGCCGATTAGCGGTTGTAAACCGCGCGCCGCGCGACAGACCGGAGATTGCCGGCGTCGAGATCAAGGTCGATCATCACGTCAAGCGGGGCTGCTTTCAAAGCAGCATATGTCTCACGGTAGCGCAGATATTTCTGTACTTCTTCGCGAAGATGTTCGATCACGTTTGCGATCGGCGATCCGGCGCGGGCTGTATCGATGTAAGCCATTTTCAGTTTCCTTTGCTTCGGTTTGAGGCCTTCATTTTCTCAGCGGCCTCTTGGGGGTAATCGTTTCTGTTGCACTGCAATGTACGCGCTCTTAAAGCGCTTTCAATGCTCAGTTAGGCAAAGCCGCTATGCACAAGGCGCAAAGCCAAACGCATTTTTAACCAATTGTTTTGAAACATAATTTTTTTGAAAGAATGACGTTTTCGTGAACTTTAAGGCGTTATTGCGGCGCACACGCGCATAGCGCAGATCAGCTCATATACGTCCGTAGAGGTAGTTACTACCTGCCACGCTTAGCGGACGCATCAAAAAGGCCTCCGTACTCTGGCGTTCCACAATTCTACCGGCGTCAAGAAAAATCAGCTGGCCGCCGAGACGCCGGGCTTGCGCAGGATCATGCGTGGAGAGCACCACACCGATCCCACTCTGCACGGCAGCGAGGATCATCTCCTCAAGTGATTTGGTGGAGGCCGGGTCCAAGCTGGCGGATGGCTCATCCAACAATAGAACACGCGGCTCGCACACCAACGCCCGGGCAACGGCCATGCGCTGTCTCTCACCACCTGAAAGAAGGGCGGCGGGTCGGTCTGCGAGTTCCAGCAATCGTGCATCCGTCAATGCGTTATCAATGCGCTCAGGCTCACACCTGCGCCCGAGCGCTTTCAATGGAAAGATCACATTGGCCCGAACCGAGCGGCGAAGAAGGGGTGGCGTTTGGAAAACAAACCCTCGCTCCTTAAGTGTTTCCTCGGCAGGCGCGCCATTCCATAGAACCCGCCCTGCACTCGGCTTCGTCAGGCCGTGCATCACGCGCAACAGAAGGCTCTTGCCAGCGCCGTTCGGGCCCATCACCAAGAGCAGACCCGTCGCCTCGAAAGTGAGGCTCAGCGGGCCGAGAACATCGGCTCCGCCATCTTTTACTGAGACGTCTTCAAGCTGGCAGGAAAGTCTGCTCATGCTTCGTGGTACCGCGCGCCGATATGCGCCAATGCCTGTGTAATGCCAGTAATCAACAGTGCCAGAGCTATGAGAATAAGGCCAAGCGCCAAGGCCAATTCCAGATTGCCCTTGGATGTTTCCAAGGCAATCGTTGTCGTCATTACACGCGTTATGCCATCGATATTCCCCCCGACAATCAGCACGGCTCCCACTTCTGCCATCGCTCTGCCAAACCCTGCCAGAATGGCTGTAGCTACGGCAAAGCGTGCATCCCAGAGAAGCGTGCGCATCACGAGAAGGGAACCGGCATCCACACTTCGCATCAAGTCATCATAAGCGCGGTGCAACGGCAGAATTGCTTCTCTCGTAAGCGCTGTGATGATGGGCAGGATCAGGATGGTTTGCGCAATAACCATGGCGGTCGGCGTGAAGAGCAGGCCGAGGCTGCCAAGGGGGCCCGCCCGAGAAAGGGTCAGATAGACAAAGAGACCAACGACAACAGGCGGAAGACTCATGAAACCAGTCGCGAGAACCACCAGGACTTGACGAAACGGGAAGCGCCAGATGGCAAGAGCAGTGCCGAGTGGAAGCCCTATGAGCGCTGCGACCAATACTGCCAGCCCGCTGACCTGCAGCGAGAGGCCAACAATGCGCACAAGCTCTTCATCACCGGAAAGCACAAGCTGCCAGGCTGCCCGCAACACATCCACACCTCAAACTCCCCTGTTTTTGCCGAGACTTTTCCATTTTCGGCCGATTGCCGAGGCCATTGCGTTCTCAGGCTTGATAAACCTCTCGCACTGTTTCTAAGGTGCCACAGTCGAATCCTCGCAGCCGAAACTCAAGATGTCAAAAGCAAGAGCGGTTGTGGGGCCACATGGGCATCAACATTGGGAGACCCAACATGAAACGCATTCTTATGGCAACCGCAGCTCTTACCAGCCTTGCCGGTGCCACTTTTGCCGATGGCCACGCCGTGAAGGTTGGCGTGATCCTCGGCTATACCGGCCCGATCGAATCCCTCACACCGCAGATGGCCGACAGTGCTGAACTGGCGTTCAAGGAGATCTCTGACAGTGGCTTGCTGCTGGACGGCAAGGTGATTGAAAGCGTGCGGGCGGACAGCACCTGTGTGGATGCCGGTGCCGCAACAGCGGCTGCCGAGCGGCTGATCACATCCGAAGGCGTGGCCGCGATCATGGGGGCTGACTGCTCCGGTGTGACAACGGCGATTGCCAATAACGTGGCCATTCCGAACGGTGTTGTGATGGTATCGCCCTCCGCCACCTCGCCCGCACTTTCCACGATTGAGGACAACGGCCTCTTCTTCCGAACCTCTCCTTCGGACGCGCGGCAGGGCGACGTTTTAGCCAATATTATCAACGACAAAGGCATCAGTTCCGTTGCCGTAACCTACACCAACAACGACTACGGCAAGGGCCTCTCGGATGCGTTTATCGCGGCCTACGAGGGGCTTGGCGGTTCGGTTTCCGTCAACGCACCGCATGAGGATGGCAAGGGCGACTATTCGGCCGAAGTGGGTGCGCTGGCGGCTGCCGGCGGCGAGATCCTTGTGGTGCTCGGATATGCGGATCAGGGGGGTGTGGGTATCATCCGCACAGCCGTGGATACCGGTGCTTTCGAGACATTTGCGCTTGGCGACGGCATGTTTGCCGATAGTTTGATCGAGGCAATCGGGGATGACCTCAACGGTACGATCGGATCCGTCCCCTGGTCCGAAGGGGATGGTGCGGATGCTTTCATGGCAGCCACGAAAGAGGCTGGCGTGAATGGCGACAGCTCTTTCACCCGCGAAAGCTATGATGCGGCAGCCCTTATAGCGCTGTCCATGCAGGCCGGTGGTAACGCGGACCGTGCAACCATTGCGGCCAATCTGCTGAGTGTTGCCAACGCACCGGGCGAGAAAATCCTTCCCGGAGAGTTGGGCAAGGCCTTGCAAATCCTGAAGGATGGCGGCGAGGTAGATTACGTTGGCGCCACAAATGTTGAACTGATTGGCCCGGGGGAGGCTGCAGGTACATATCGTGAGTACATCGTAAAGGACGGTGCTTACGAAACCGTTACTTTCCGCTAAGTTTTCTGAAAATTGGTTGGGCCCGGCGATTTGCCGGGCCTTTTCAAAGGGTTCTTATGATCCGAGTTGATGATCTTCACATGCATTTCGGCGGCATCCGTGCCGTGAACGGTGCCTCGCTGGAGATTGCGGAGGGCACCATCACCGGGCTGATCGGGCCAAATGGTGCGGGAAAAACCACTCTTTTCAATGTGATAGCGGGGCATTACGCGCCGACTTCGGGCCGTGTGTATCTCGATGGTGAGGACATCACGGGACTGGCACCGCACACGCTTTTTGGCAAGGGGCTCTTGCGGACGTTCCAGATTGCGCATGAATTCAGTACCTTAACCGTGCGTGAGAACCTGATGATGGTGCCGGATCATCAGCCCGGGGAAGGGCTTTGGAATGCTTGGTTTCGGGGCAAGGCTGTAGCGGAACGAGAGCGGAGTGTTACGGCTAAAGCCGATGAAGTTATTGAATTTCTTGAAATTTCTCACGTAGCGGATGAACTGGCGGGCAATCTTTCCGGCGGGCAGAAGAAGCTGCTGGAACTGGGTCGCACGATGATGGTGGATGCCAAGATCGTCTTTCTGGATGAGGTGGGCGCGGGCGTGAACCGGACGTTGCTCAACACAATCGGAGACGCGATTTTGCGGCTGAATAGGGATCGCGGGTACACATTTTGTATGATCGAGCACGATATGGACTTCATATCGCGTCTTTGCGACCCAGTGATCTGTATGGCGGAAGGCGCTGTTCTGGCCACGGGCACTGCCGAAGAGGTGAAAAACGACGAACGGGTGATTGAGGCGTATCTGGGCACGGGGTTGAAAAACAAGCCTGCCAAGGTGGGCCTGTGAAAAGCTGGGTTTGGTACCGGTTTGGTACGGGTTTGGTAATGCAAATGGTTTTGGCCAAATGAGCGCCCCATACCTTATTGGTGAGGGCATGACGGGCGGCTATGGAGCGGCAGATATCCTGCATTCCTGCACACTTAGCGTGGAGAAGGGCGAAATTGCCGTGATCGTCGGGCCCAATGGTGCGGGCAAATCGACGGCGATGAAGGCCGTGTTCGGAATGTTGCCCCTGCGCGAGGGCGAGGTGCGTTTGGGGAACGAAGTAATCAATTCGCTTACCCCGCAGGAGCGGGTGCGGGCGGGCATGGGTTTCGTGCCGCAGACGGGTAATGTTTTCACGTCCCTCACGGTGCGCGAAAATTTGGAGATGGGGGCGTTCATCCGGGAGGATGACTTTTCCGAGACGATGGATCTGGTGTTCGAGCTCTTCCCGATTCTGGCCGAGAAGGCCGCACAGCCGGCGGGCGAGCTATCGGGAGGGCAGCGCCAGCAGGTGGCCGTGGGACGCGCGCTGATGACGAAACCTTCGGTACTGATGCTGGACGAGCCGACGGCGGGGGTATCGCCGATTGTGATGGATGAATTGTTTGACAAGATCCTCGAAGTGGCGGCAACGGGGATCGCCATTCTGATGGTAGAGCAGAACGCGAAACAGGCGCTGAACATCGCCGACAAAGGGTTCGTTATGGTGCAAGGGCGGAACCGGTTCACGGATACTGGCGAGGCGTTGTTGGCAGATCCTGAGGTCAGGCGGAGTTTTCTGGGGGGATGACGATGTTAAAACTTTGCTCTGCGGTTCTAGCTACGTTCCTACTAACATCTGGAACAGTGCAAGCCACGATCTTGATATGCACCGAAAACTCTGTTTGCCGAGCAAATCACTGTGAAAAATCGAACGCTAGCTTCGAAATACTATTCCCAAACGAAGCAACCATCGTGGCCCGAGATGAGCGCGGCGCCTACACTGTCTCTGAAGTAGTTGAGAACAATGTATTGGTCTGGGTAGACACATTTTTTGTAGTTTCGGTTTCGCTGGGGAATAATCTTTCTTTTGCAAGGGCTGCCGTTACACGTCCATCTGATCGGTTTCAGTCATTTGTACCCAATGGTGAAATATCTTTTGGAAAGTGCGAGGAACAGTGACAGACACCCTCAACGCCCTCGTCCTCTTCGCGAACTTCGTCTTCGTGCCTGGCCTTGCCTATGGCTCTCAACTGGCGCTTGGGGCGCTTGGTGTCACGCTGATCTATGCTGTCCTTCGCTTCTCCAATTTCGCGCATGGCGATCTGATGGCGTTCGGGGCGATGGGCACGATCCTATTCACGTGGGTGTTGCAGGGCGCCGGGATCACAGCGGGGCCTCTGCCGACGGCTTTGCTGGCGCTGCCGGTCGGTATTCTCGGTGCGGTCATCCTGTCGTTGATCTTCGACCGCACCGTATACCGCTTTTACCGCGCCCAACGCGCGCCGCCAGTGGTGTTCGTGATCGCCTCTGTCGGTGTGATGTTCATGATAAACGGCATCGTGCGGCTGGTTATCGGGGTGGGTGACATTCGTTTTGCGGATGGGGGCCGGTTCATCATCCGGGCGCGGGAGTTTCGGGAGATGACGGGGTTGGCGGAGGGGCTGGCCTTGCGCTCCACGCAGTTGATCACGGTGGTCGTGGCGCTGGTGGTGATGGTGGCGCTGTTTTATTTCCTCAACCGCTCCCGCATGGGTAAGGCGATGCGCGCCTATTCCGACAATGAGGATCTCGCACTTCTGTCCGGCATCAATCCGGACCGGGTGGTGCTCTATACGTGGATCATCGCGGCGGCTTTGGCGACGATTGCAGGCACGCTCTATGGCCTCGACAAAAGCTTCAAGCCCTTCACGTATTTCCAGCTTCTGCTGCCGATCTTTGCGGCGGCCATCGTGGGTGGCATCGGCAATCCGTTCGGGGCAATCGCGGGTGGCTATCTGATCGCCTTTTCAGAGGTGACGGTGACGTATCTTTACCGGAAGTTCTTCACGTATCTGATCCCGGGATGGGAGCCTGAGGGGCTGCTGCAGCTTCTGTCAACTGAGTACAAATTCGCCGTCTCGTTCGTGATCCTTGTGGTGGTGCTGCTGATCCGGCCCACGGGGCTCTTCCGAGGGAAAACGATATGAGGACGCTGGTGCTTTACGGGGCGATGGCCGCTTTGTTGATCATGGTGGGCATGGTGCAGAGCTGGAACGTTTCGCTGACGATTATCAACATGTGCATCATCTCTGCGATCATGGCGCTGGGGGTGAACATCCAGTGGGGCTATGCCGGGCTGTTCAATGTGGGGATCATGGGGTTTGCGGCATTGGGCGGTGTGGCGGCGGTGCTGGTGTCCATGCCGCCTGTGCCTGCCGCATGGGCTGCGGGCGGTGGCGGCATCGCGCTGTCCGGTTTGGCGGTGGTGGCGACAGGGGTTGCCATCGTGGTGCTGCGGCGAAAGTTGACGGGGCGGCTGCGGCTATGGGGCACCATAGCAGCGGCGATTGGGGGCTACGCGCTGATCCGCATGGCGTATGATCCGGCGATCGCCGCAATCGAGGCGGTGGACCCTGCGGCAACGGGCTATCTCGGCGGGCTGGGGCTGCCGATTGTGCTGGCCTGGTTTGGCGGCGGGCTGCTCGCGGCGGGGGCTGCCTGGGTGGTGGGCAAGATCAGCCTTGGCCTCCGCTCCGACTATCTGGCGATTGCGACGCTTGGGATCTCGGAGATCCTGATCGCGATGATGAAGAACGAAGACTGGCTGACCCGGGGCGTGAAGAACGTAACCGGCCTGCCCCGTCCCGTGCCTTACGAGATTGCACTGCGAGAGGCACCGTGGTTCGTGGATTTCTCGGCTCAGCTTGGGCAGAATCCGATCTTCTTCGCCTCCATCTTCGTGAAGCTTTGCTACATGCTGCTGTTTGCGACGGTGCTGATCGTGCTCTACTGGCTTTCGGAAAAGGCCCTGCATTCGCCCTGGGGCCGGATGATGCGGGCCATCCGCGACAATCGCGATGCAGCCGAGGCGATGGGCAAGGACGTGACGGCGCGGCATTTGCAGGTGTTCATTCTGGGCTCTGCCGTGGTGGGCATTGCGGGTGCGATGATGACAACGCTGGAGGGGCAGTTTACCCCCGGCACGTATAATCCGCTGCGCTTTACCTTCCTGATCTGGGTGATGGTGATCATCGGTGGTTCGGGCAACAACCGCGGCGCCATTCTGGGCGGGTTTCTTGTTTGGTTTCTCTGGATCGAGGTGGAAACACTTGGCGAACCTCTGATGATGATGCTGGCCTCAGGGCTTGATCCGGCCTTCGAGCTTTCGGAGCGGTTGCTGGATGCAGCGCCCCACATGCGCCTGTTTCTGATGGGACTGATATTGCTGCTGGTACTGCGGTTCGCGCCGCGCGGGCTGATACCGGAACATTCCGGGCCAAAGGCTGCCCGGAAACGGTAAGGCAACCGGCACGGAGGAACTCTGGTTCCCCCGCCGAAATGCAGGCAAAAAGAGGTCCGCCCGAAAAGCCACTAATTGCTTCTATTTTCTTTACCTAGCATTGGTGCGTGACTGCTATGGTTGAAAAGTGATGAGTAAAAATCAACATATACGGGCATTTGGCAGCCGCATATCGCTGCTCCATATTGTTGTTGTCAGCCTTTCCCTGATGCTGACCATCGGCGTTTGGCAATACTCGAAAAATCAGGTCCAAACGCGCACAGAGATGCGATTCAATGCCGCCACCGAGCGGGCGGTTGGCCTGATCAGGGACCGGATGAAAAAATATGAAGATGCGCTTTGGTCAGGCGTCGCGACGATCGAATCCCACGGCGGGGATATGTCTTACGAGGAATGGCAGATCTTTGCAGAGACACTCGAAATTGAGGAAAAGTATCCCGGCATCAACGGTATCGGGATTGTTCACTTTGTCACTCAGCAATCCCTCGATGACTACCTCACCGAGCGACGTGCGGAGCGTCCGGGCTTTGCGGTATATCCCGCGCATGAGCAGGATATCTTCATTCCGATCTCCTTTATCGAACCAGAAGATATCAACGCGGCCGCAGTTGGGCTTGACCTTGCGCATGAGGTAAACCGGCGCACGGCTGCACTGGCAAGCCGAGATACCGGCAGTGCCCAGATCACGGGCCCTATCGTGCTGGTTCAGGATGTGGGCCATACAGCCGGATTTTTGTTTTACGCGCCATACTACAGAGGAGCGCCACCCACGCGCGTGGAAGACCGGCAGACAGAAGCGCTGGGAATGGTTTATGCGCCATTTGTCGTGCGCAAACTGATGGAGGGGCTGCTGGCAAAAGACCTGCGGGATATCCGATTCAGTATCAGCGACAACGGAGAGGACATTTATGGTGAACATGGCACAGACGATCCGCTGAATGATCCGCAGCCGATGTTTAGCGATGAAGTGAACATAGAGCTCTATGGCCGGACATGGACACTCGATGTCCGCTCCAACCTCGCCTTTCGGGAGGTGAACACCTATACCCAACCAACCCTTATTCTGATTGGGGGCCTCCTGATCGAGGCGCTGATCATCTCACTTCTTGTGCTGATGTCTCGGGCGAACCACCGCGCTGTCGCGTATGCAAATACCGTGACATCGGAGCTTAGGGCGAAATCCGCGACGCTTGAGAAAGCGAACGCAGAACTGGAGCAATTTGCCTATATCACATCCCATGACCTGAAGACCCCGATCCGGGGCATAGCAGGCCTGACTGAAATGGTGCAGGAGGATCTGGAGGACTATCTGAAGTCTCCGGGCGCAAACCCCGAAGTTGGCACAAATCTGGACCGGATACTGGACCGTGTGGGCCGCATGAACGCGTTGATCAAGGGCGTTCTGGAGTTTTCCAGAATTGGAACGCAGAGCGAAAGCGAGGTTTCGCTTGTTTTGAGCGATGCGATTGAGGGGCTGACCTCGGACTTTGGGATAGAACCGGGCCAGTTGGTTCTTTCGGGAGATGTGGAGGCCGTCCAATTCGATACGTTCAACTTTCGCCGGATACTTGAGAACCTTGTGGGCAACGCGATCAAGTATCACGATGGTGCGAAACCTTTACGTATTGAAGTGTCTGTAAAAGACTGTGGAAAACGCTACCGTGCTTGTGTCACGGATAATGGCCCCGGGATAGAACCCCGCTTCCACGACAAGGTATTCTCCGTCTTTCAGACTTTGCGCGATGCCGGTGCGCCGGAAAGCACTGGCATCGGCCTCGCTATCGTCAAGAAGACGATTGAGCATCATGGCGGTACAATCACGCTGGCTTCAAACGCTGGCAAGGGTGCGGTATTCTCTTTCGATTGGCCGAAAGCCGCAGCGGACATGAGAGACGGCGCCGGTGAATTCAGGGGTGTGGCATGACAAACCATTTGAACATTTTGCTGGTTGAGGACAACGAGGTGGAAGCGCAGATACTGAAGCGCAGCCTTAGGAAGATTGATGTATCAAGCACGGTTATTCATGCCCGGGATGGGCTTGAGGCGTTGGAAATCCTGATCGACGAGACAGGCGGTATTGCTGTCACGGATCCCTTCGTGATCCTTCTGGACATCAACATGCCACGCATGAACGGGCATGAATTTCTTGCGGCGCTGCGGGAACGGGAGGAGATCTCGAATGCCCGTGTGTTCGCGTTGACGACCTCAAACAATCCGTTGGATATCTCACGGGCCTATGAGAAAAACATCAGCGGCTACATTGTAAAGCCCGATACCCCTTCCGGTTTGCTGGATGTTCTGAGCGCGCTGAAGCAGTTCTGGGAGGTGTGCGAGCCCCCGTGCGCAATCTCTGCATGAGTAGTGCCGCAATTTTCGTGAGCGGGCTTGCAGAGAGAAGGATTTAGCCCTGCGCAGAGGAAATCGGGCCTGCCGGATTGCTGCGCTATGGCGTTTCGCCCTTGAACCTGGACCTTCGAAGGCGGGAGAGCGCCAAGATCGCGGCTGATCTTTGGCGATAAAACGTCTCAGGCTGAAGGCGAAGCGTTTTAAGGCAAATCGTTGGTGAAACCGGCAGCTGCGAAACCCACGGCACTGCTCTCCTGCCAATGGCGGCTGTCAAACTCCACAAAGGCGCTGGGATGGATGAACTCATCACGGAACCACGGGAATTTGGAACCATCGAAAGAGGCGATCAGCCAGTCGATCATTGTGGCCACACGTGGCGTGCGGCGGGCGTCTGGGTGATATGTGAGCCAGATATCGATGCGGTGATGGATGCCCACATCGATAGGCACAAGATCCTGCGCGAGCGCCGAGGCGAATGTCGGCAGATCGCCAATACCTGCTGCACGCTCGATTGCGTAGAGATGGGCGGCAGAGGAGTTTGTGCGGATACCGACAATCCCCTCGATATCATCAATCCCAAGATAGTGCGGCCACGTGCCGTTATCCTGCTTCGGCCCCACCTTATCGACAAGCCGGTGATCCATCATCTGCGCCTTGGTCTTGGGTGCGCCATACAGATCAATGTAGCGACGGGACGCATAAGGATAGACATGCAGTGACGCGAGGCGGCGGCGGACAACATGGGGGTTGTCCGGCTCTGCAAACTGCACGGCGACATCCGCCTCCATCCGACTGACATCGACAACCGCATCGGTGGCGTTCAGATCGACCACCATCATGGGATTGCTTTTCTGGAACGGGATGAGGCGGGGCATCAGCCAGAACGCGCCGAGCCCTTCGGTGGCGGCGATGCGCACGATCCCGCGCTTGTCGGGATCGAAGGTTTCGATCCGGCGTGCAAGATCGAAAGCGCCCTGCTCCAGATGTGTGGCGCTGGCCACGAGGCGCGCGCCTTCACGGGTGAGTTGAACGCCATTTGGCAACCGATCGAAGAGCTTGAAACCGAGTTCCGTTTCAAGCGAACCGATCCTTCGAACAACCGTGGAAGATGTGAGCCCGAGACGTTTTGCAGCGGCCCGAAAGCTCAGTGTTCGGGCGCAGGCAAGGAATGTCTTCAAATCGTCCCAGGATGGATCGATTACCGCACGCTTCATTGAACCCCGCTGCAAAATCGCATCAGTCCGATGTCAAAACGATAGCCTGTCAACGCTCAGAACACCAGCTAACTTTTTAACCCAAGTGCGTGAGGCAACCGGCAACCCGATGGGCAGCCACTAATATCAAGGAACTGGAAAGTGTCAGAAGTGTTTTACATCAATGACTTATTCACTTTTCAGAATCTTCGGGTTTCGTATCTGCAACTAATTAACAACCAAATAAGTGGCACAATTATGGAAAGTTTGTCCAAAACTTGCGCCACGCGAATGCAGCGCCATTCGAAGCAAGACTCACCCCTACAATACGCTGCTTCTTACCATTTCAACCACCCGGACCCAAGCCCGGGGGCACAATAATGGTTTCAGAGATACGAATTTTTTTCCCGCTGTGCATGTTGCGAGCACTGCGGTGTGGGCGATGCCCCGGGTAGCACGTTGCTGCCGTGCTTCATCAGTTCAGGCACATGTTGTGCCATCAGTGTAATCCCCCTCAAGAAGAAGACAGGACACCCAATGCCCGATGGAAGTTTCGATTTCACCCCGTTAGTACAGACCAAACCACCGGTGCCGGTCGGCTCACGCAAGATGACAATCACGCATGCGCAATCCATAGAAGACATCATGAAGGTCACGGCCATCCGTGCCTCTGTTTACATGTCGGAGCAGGATTACGGTTACGATGAAGAATTCGATGGAAACGATTTCTGCGCAACCCACCTGATCGGCTGGGTCGGACAAGAGCCCGCCGCCTGTCTGCGTATCCGCTACTTCGGAGGCTTCGCGAAGGTTGAGCGTGTCGCTGTGCGCCCGCCTTACCGCAACAGCCGGATTGTCTTCACACTGGTACGGGCCGCGTTCGATCATTGCACCCGCAAGGGCTTCTCGAAGGTCGTGGGACATGCGCGGGAAGATCTCATTCCGCTCTACAAGATGTTTGGTTGCAAACTGGCCGCAAGAAGCGTGGAGAAGGGTGTCTATGCGGACGCCAACTACTCCTATGTGGAGATGATCTGGGAAGGCAGTCTGCCGCGCAACGCCATAACCCTGAATTCGGATCCCTATGCGCTGATCCGTGCAGAAGGCCAGTGGGACACGCCCGGCGCGATGGAGCGTGTTTTGATCGATCAATCCGAACGCGCACCCATTGCTGCGGAATAGGCCGCGAAAGCATCTCCGTTGAGTTAAGAAGTAATGCCCGCCACCTGATCGTGGCGAGCATTTTTATGGCTGCACACGAGAGGCGATTGTGCCACCGCAGAGCGCACGCCGGTGAGAGAGTGCCCCTGTGAAAGACCGGCGAGTATTCGCTCAACATCATACATCTGTGGTTTGAAAGGTGATTCGATTTTGCGTGCCACTCTGGGAATCACGTGGTGACAGTGGAACCATCATATGCGCCAACGATACCATGGCGCTGCAAAAACGCAGCACCCCTTTGCGCCACGTTTCTGTCATTGATGGTTCTGAAAGGAAGCGCGTTCGGAATTACGCCGACATAGAACGACGGACAATGATCGCTTGCGCGCCATAACAAGGCAAGGTTGACTGGTTACTATGAAGGATATCAATGAAAAAGAGATTGATGCCATCCTACGCATGATGGTTTACCTCAAATTCGAGTTGCTGCGCAATAACCTCGAAGATGAGGCTGATTTGCTCGGGCAGGCGATAAACTCCTTCCAGGTTCGATTTCAGAAGACAATCGACGACTGAGCGGCCCCTTCGTTCATTCTGAAGTTGACCCTACGGCACCACCGTCGGGTGATGCAAATTTGCCCTTCTAGCCTCTCTGTTCAAATTCTCTAAAATAAGGAGCAATGATAGGATACGGGCAGATGTACCAGGACATGGCGGCAAATTTGAGAGTTGAAATCCGGGCGCTTCGCAGAGCGCGTGAGATGTCGATCGGACAGTTTGCAGACGCTGCGGACATTACATCTGCCGCTTTTAAAGAGTTCGAGGCTGCGGATCGCATGATCCGTTCCGATGAGTTGATGCGCATCAGTCGCGCACTGAATACCCCCTTGTTGCGCCTGTTCGGCGCGCCTGAGGGGTGAGAGACCACAGCTGGCCGTGTATGGGCCGGCAGGGTTTTTCGAGGTTCGGGGGGGGCTTCCGGATCGTCGATGACGGGGTGCCATTGTAAGGCACGTTCGTGGGGGGGCATGCGAAAACCGCTCTGCCCCGCAGGACGGTTGTGTACCGGAGCGCGAGTTGTGTTGCTCCTTCCTCTTCAGCCCGGGGTTTATTCCCGGAAAACTGATGATCAGAATTTGCGGGTGTGTATGGCCCGTGCAGTAGCAAGTAAAACCGTCACGTTCGACATTTGGAGCTGCAGTTTCATCACTGCAGCTCCAATCGTGTGCGGGCCGCATGTCCGCGCCCGTCGATCACCGTCACAGTCATGAAGCCGGGTGTGCTGACCGGTACGCTCCAATCCGCGCGGCGGAGGCTGCGGCCTGCCATCTCGCCGTTCACCAGCCATGTAAAGGGGCCTTGGCCGCCCGGGCCGAGGCGGATCACGAGATCGGCGCTCTGACCTTTGGAGAGGCCGAGGGCGACGCGGGCGCCATCTGGCGGTGAGAGGATTTCAGGTCCGTCACTGACATCTGCAAGTTGCGCACGGCCCTGAAAGTGCCGGAGTGGGCGGGGAAGCTCGGAATTGGAGAGCGTGAGTGCCGCACGCGGGGGCGGTGCCGCCTCGACCGGCGCGCCCGGTATCTTGTCGAACACATCCATCAGAAGAGGGGCCGCGTGCGCCTGCCCCGTAAGGCCGGGCACGGAACCTGCATCTGCGCGGCCAAGCCAAACACCCACCACATGCGCCCCATCGAAACCGATGGCCCAGGCATCCCGGTGGCCATAAGAGGTGCCGGTTTTGTAGGCGATGCGCCCTCTGCCGAGGCGGCCGGGAGCCTGTGCGTCGCGCAGGATATCGCCCGTGTAGTAGGCGGCAATCGGGCCAATAAGGTGATTGGGTGCAGCCGTCTCGTTTGACATATAGCTGAGAGCATGGCCCTGCCCGGCGCCTCCGAGGGCTGCATAGAGCGTTACGAGATTTTCCAGCGAGAGCCCTGCCCCGCCAAGTGCCAGCGCAAGGCCTGCGGCACTGCCGTTCGGTGTTTTCGGTGCTGCCCCAAGGCGGCGCATGCGAGCTGTCAGCTGGGCGGGGCCGACGCGCTCCAGCAACGCCACAGCGGGGATGTTGCGCGAGGAGACGAGCGCCTGGCGGAGCGAGAGCGTGCCGCGGTATTCGCCGTCGAAATTGGTGGGCGCGTAGTCTCCGAAGCGCATGGGGCGATCATCGATTAGGGTTTCGGGGTGGCCGATCCCGTTCTCGAAGGCCAGCGCGTAGATGAGCGGCTTGAGTGTCGAGCCCGGCGAACGGATGGCGCGGGTCATATCGATGAAGCCCGCGCGTGTGGTGTCGGTATAGGTGGCACCGCTGGCGGTGGCCCGCACCTTTCCCGTGGCAAGCTCTGCTATGATCACTGCCCCGGTAAGCCGCCCGTTTCCGCCATCGGCGCTCCGCAGCGCTGCGCGGAGGGTTCGGGCCGCACTCATCTGAAGCTCTGCATCGAGGGTGGTTTGCAGAATGCGAGCATTGGGGCGTGCTGCCGCCAGCCTGTCTCCGAGATGGGGTGCGCGGTTTGGCATCGGGCGGCGGCGCGTGGGCGCTGTGCTGTGCGTCGCGCGTGTGGCATCCTCCACCGAGATATGCCCAAGATCGGCAAGGCGCTTCAGCACGCGGTTGCGACCTGCGAGCGCGGCATCTGGCGCGCGGTCCGGCCGCCGCGTTTCCGGGGCTTGCGGCAAGGCCACGAGGAACGCGGCTTCGGCCATAGTGAGGCGTTTCGGGGATTTTGAGAGATAGGCGTAGCTGGCCGCCTCCACGCCCTCGAGATTGCCGCCGAAGGGGGCGAGCGTGAGGTAGATGGCGAGTATCTCGTCCTTGGTGAGCCGCCGTTCCAGCGCCAGCGCCACCCGCATCTGGCGCAGCTTGCCCGCCCAGCGCCCGGTGCCGGAGCCTTCGAGCAGCCGCGCCACCTGCATCGTTAACGTGGAGCCGCCCGACTGGATGCGCCCGCCTGCGAGAGTGGCCTCCCAACCTGCACGCATCAGCGCAATCGGGTCCACGCCCGGATGGTTGTAGAAGCGTTTGTCCTCATAGGCGACGAGTTGGGCGATATAGTCAGGGTCCACATTCTCCGGCCCGGCAGGCAGACGCCAGCGGCCGTCTTCGGCAAGCGTGATGCGCAGGGTTTCTCCGTTCCGGTCCTGCACGACACCCGAGAGAGGCGCCTCAAGGCCCGGAAGCTCCGTGGAATGCACCCAGTGTTCGCCAAACCCGATCCCGCATGCGATGAAAGCCAGTGCAAACGTGCTGCGCCGGAGCCTTCGATGCGTTTTGCGCCAAACGGGGCTGAAGAGCGGCACGTGGCTACTCCTCCGTGATGATCATCGTGCCCGTGGCGCTGCGCCCGCGATAAGCGGGGCGGTACATATCCTCTACGCTTGCCGCGGGCTGGTAGAATTTGCCGGGAGAGACGGCGCGGACCATGTAGCCAAGGCGGAACGGGTTCTTGTTGCGCCAATCCACAGCGGCGCGAAAACGATCCGTGCCAAACTCGGTATGCGTGGCGACATTGCCGAGATTGAGCCAGTCGAGCGCGCCGACATCACCGCTTGCCAGAAGGTTCGGGCTTTCGATTTCAAACCCGGCGGGCAGCGGATCATCCACCATCAGCCGGGCCTGATTGTCCCGCTCCGGTGTGACTGTGACAACGGCGACCATGCGGGTGCCCACCTTGATCTGGCTCGGATCAATCAGATTGCCTTCCAGATCGAAAAGCTCCCGATCCACGCGGTAGCCGTTGCCGCCTGCAGGTTCCGGCTCCGTAGGCTGGCCAAACACAGTGAGGACGGCCAGTGTTTCCCGGGGGCTCTGGTTGGTGATTGTCACCGGATTGGTGGCGAGATCGCCGTCCACCATATTCTCCACCAGCGGGCCGTCGACCGGGATGCCGTTGCGCGTAAGATCCGTGACGCTGGAATCCTTGATCAGCGCACGGGCGGCGAGAAGAGCCCAGACCTTGTCCTGCGTGGAGCGGTAGGGTTTGGCGCTGAGCGCGCGGCCCATCTCCTGCCCGAGAGCTGCACTGTCGATCACCTCGCTGCCCGCCTCCGCGGCGAGGGTCAGGACGGCGGCACGATCGCGAAAATGGCTGCCATAGTCGCTGCGCCAACCACGATCACTGCCATTGCCGAGAATGTTGGAGGCGAGGCGGAACATGCGATCTGCCCGCGTCTGATCCCCATATGAAGCAAGGGCTGCCCCGATCTGCGCCCGCGCGAGCGGCGTAGAGAAGGTGCCGCCTCGCGCATCGGCATAGTAGCGAAGATCGCCGATGGCCGCGCGGCCTTCGCGGGCCAGAACATAGAGCGCATAGGCCAGCCCCTGCCCGCCCTTCTCGAAATCGGGATGCGCATTCACCCGGTTCTGAAGATTGTTGAACGCGGATCTGAGCGCCTGATCCGGCACGGTATATCCTTCCGCCCGCACGCGGGACAGGAAATCGGTGACATAGGCTTCGAGCCAGAGATCGCCGTAGCCATTGGCAGACCAGAGGCCGAAGCCGCCGTTGCGCGATTGCCGCGCGAGTACGCTTTCCACCGCTTCCTCGATGCGCTTCTGGATGTTCTTGCGCTGGGTCAGGCCGAGGCCCGCCGCCACTTCGGAGAAGTAGAGAAGCGGCAGGGCGCGGGACGTCACCTGCTCCGTACAGCCATAGGGGTAGACATCGAGTGCCGTGAGAAGGCCCGGCACATCGAACTGCGCCAGTGGCCCGGCTGCCAGAACGGCATGGCTGGTGCCCGGCGCAAGGCCCGCGAAAACCTCCGCATCCAGCGTGATCGCACCTGTGCCTGCTGCGAGGTTGAACCGGCTTTGGCGGGAGATTACGGGATCGTTCCGGCGGATGCCGAGCGTCAGGTTCTTGGTAAGCACCGTGCCATTGCCGAGCGTGGTGGTAACGGTGATCTTGGCGTCCCCTACGTCTTGGGGGAGCAGCGCGAGTGTGATCCGTTCCTTCGCGCCCTTGCGGAGCGCGAGGGTGCGCGTTTCGGAAAGCGCTATGCCGGTGGCAGATACGGCTACCGTCATCGGGCTTTCGGGCCCTGTGACATTGGCGAGATCGAGCGAGAGGCTGGCCTGATCGCCGGGAGCGAGAAAGCGCGGCATCGCAGCAGAGACGACGACCGGATCGCGCACAAGCACATCCTGACTGGCAGCCCCCACGCCTTCGGCCGACCAGACGATGGCCGCCACGCGCACGGTGCCGTTGAAATCGGGCATCGCGAAGGCCGTGCGCACAACACCATCATCCCCCACGCGCAGCGGGCCGGAGAAGAAGGCGACAAGCGCTTCCGTGGGCGGCGGCGATTTGAGGCCATTGCCCTTCTCCTCATCACCGCCAGAGCGGATTGCGCCGGGTGTGCCGAGGGAGGCATCAATAAGGCGGCCATAGAGATCGCGCATCTCGAGCCCCAGGCGACGCTGGCCGAGGTAGTGGCCCTGCGGGTCCGGCACCTTGTGGCCGGTGAGGTTGAGGATGCCGAGATCGGTTGCGGCAATCGTGGCCCAAACCTCTGTGCCCGCAGGCGCATCGACCTTTAGCCCCACCTCCATAAGCTCACGCGGGGCGGCTTCGGGCGGTGTGATGAAGCTTGTACCGATGGCGGCAGCGCCCGGCTCCAGCCCAACCCAGCCGAGGCCAAGCGCACGCACAGGCGCGCGGGTGCCGGGGCTATCCAGCGGGCGGATGAGCGTGGCGGTGACATAGGCACCGGGATGCCATGCGTCGGAAACGGAAAGTTCCACCTCGCCGGAGCCTTGTGTAACCTCCAGCGTTTTCATCTCGATCAGACGGTCACTGGCGACGGTGACGAGAAGCTGGCCGTCGGTTTCAGCGGTGTAGCGCAGGCGAGCCGTATCACCCGGGGCGTATTGTGGCTGATCAAGTGCCACTTCCAACCTGTCGGGCGTATCGGTGGAGCCACCTACCGCGTACCAACCCGCGCTGAAGGGGAGTGTGGTGACGATGAAATCTCCGGTTTCCGAAGAGACGGTGAGCTGGTATTCGCCCCAGTCCACGGGCATCTCCAGCAGAGCTTCCGTATCCGTCCCCAGCGGCACAGTGCCATTGGCCACCTGCTCGCGCCGAATGATGGAATCGTAGCGCCAGCGGCCGTTCACCTCGTACCACTGATAGCGATGCTCTATGCGTTCGAGCTGCCACGGAACATCACCGAGATCTGTGCGCGCGCCATTGCCATCAAGGGCGATCACGTTGAAGCGGGCGAAGCCCCCTTCGGGCAGACTGCCCTCAAAGAGCGGGCGGATGCCGATAAGCTGGCCATTTGGCGCGACGGAGCGCTTGAGGCTGCGTTCCACCACGCGGCGGCTGGCATCGGAGAGGCGGACATTGGCCTGCATCTCGAAGGGGCCGAGCGCCTCTCCGGGTGTGCCGAGGGGAAGGTTGAGGGAGGCCTTGCCCTCGCTATCGGTGCGCGGCTGGCCCTCAATGCCTGCAAAGATCGGCGCACGGCTCACATCATGTGGGCCGAAGCTGTAGCCCTGCCAATCGGGCAAGGTCTGCACAGCGCGAAGACGCGTTTCGCCTTCTATCAATAGGTCCGCGCCCGGTGCGCCGTAAAGGTAACGCGCATCAATGGTGAGAAGCGGGCTGTCGCCGATGCGGATGGGCGCTTCGGGCAATGAAAGCTCAAAATCTATGCGTTCGGGCACGAAGTCTTCCACCAAAAAGCTGGCGGTGGTGAGCGAGGGCTCCTCGGGATCAGCGTAGAGTGAGACCTGCCAGCTGCCACGCTGCGCGGCACCGGGGAGGGTGAGGGAGAAGACGCGGCCACCTGCACCCTCATCGGTCAACACCTCCCGCTTGTGCTCCACTCCATCGGGGCGGCGGGTGATGGCTGTGAGGGGCAGGCCCTGAACAGCATCGGCACGGCTGTCACGGGCGAGGATCGTGGCGAAAACACTCTCGCCCGGGCGGTAAACGCCGCGATCCGTGGCCACGAAGAGATCAAGCGGTGGCGGGGAGGCACGGCCATCCACGCCCCTGTCGGAAAGGTCAAAACCGGCCTCCGTAAGGGAGAGATAGGCGTAATCCTCTTCGCCTTCCTGCACTTCCACAAGTGCGGGCGCGGAACCGCCGAGGCCGCGAGCAAGGGCGGCATCGAAGGCGGCATAACCATCGGCATTCGTCTCTGCTTCACCCAGCAGGGCATTGTTGCGGGCCACCAGCTTCACGCGGATGCCCGCCTTGGGAGTAGCCTTGCCAAGGCTGCGCACGAAGACATGCACGCCGTCTGTGCCACTCATCGTGGCAACACCGAGATCGGTGACGATGAACCACTGCGTTGCCAGCGTTTGCTGACGCGCGCCGGGGATGGCGGCCGTAAGCGCGTAGACGCCGGGCTTGAAGGCAGGCAGCGCCTCGCTCAGCGGCAGCGATGTGGTGACATCGGCATTCAGCTCGCGCGCCACTTCGCCCGTACCGGACCATACCTCGCTCCCCATCTGCGAGGGAATACGGTTGGCCTTGTAGCGCTGAAGCGGTGCGCTGACGAGGCCATCACGGACAGCGGAGACGATGTTGCGGTCATCCACATGATAGATGGTGAGGTCCACCTCATCGGTGTTGACCGTTACGATGGGCACAGATGCCTCGGCACTGCGGGCCAGCACATAGGTGCGGCCAAGGAAACGCACGGTAGGCTCGCGATCCTTGATGTAGAAGGTCTGGTCGATTGAGGCCTCCAGCACCTCCTCCGATTGCGAAGGCAGGCCCTTGCGAAGCGTGAAAGAAAGCTCGCTGCCGTGCGGAGCCCCGACAATGCATAGATCCTTGTCCGTCGCCTCGACGGCCAGATCGCCCTCAGGCAGACGCACATAGGGTGCGTAATCGAAACCCGTATCGCGGAGCGGCTCTGAGAAGGTGACGCAGACGCGGGGTGTTTCGGCGTTGCTATCCACCCGGCTGTCGAGCACGCGGAAGCCATAGAGGCGCACGAAGCGCTCCAGCGCAAAGGCCGCACTTTCCGTATCGGCGGTGGCAGCGGCAAGGCGCAGCACCGGAATGCCCTCGCGCCCCTGCCCCTTCTTCTCCATCGCGCGGGCAACAACCACAAGCGCGTTGCTGGCGACATTCAGATCCTCTGCCCGTAGATAGGCGTTGATGCCGCCATATATCGCGAGATCCCGCGCATAGCGCCGCGTTGAATACGTATTGCTATCACTGCTTTGCAGCCCGGCCTGAGCGGCGCGAAGCCAGCTTATCGCTGCGTCATCTCTTGTTGCCGTCTGTAGGGCTGTTCGTGCGGCGCTGTTCACGCCGTACCGGCCATAGCCTGTCTCCAGTGTCAGAGCCAACTGGTAGGCAGAGGTGATCGCGCTCCCCGGCAGCATGCTCAGGTTAGCGGCGCGCGCCTCACTGCGGGCCACAACGCCCGGTGCACGCTCTTCGATCTGTGCGGAGCGTGCGCCGACAAATGTCTCGCGTTGGGAAATCTCGCGCTTCAGAAAGCAAGCCCGCGCGCTGGTATTGTAGGTAAATCCGGCGCAGGAGCCCTCGATCCGGCAGCTGCGGGCACAGAGCTCGGGAGAGGTATCGAAAATCGAGCGCAGATCGCCCCCGAAGAAATCCACACCGTTCTCGTAGGTCAATCGCCTTTCGGGAATCGGGGATTGCTCTTTCAGGCCCTGGGCCAGTGCCGGAATGGCCCCAAAAAGCACTATGACCACGAGCAGAAGAGAGGAGACGCGCATGATCAAATTCCTTTTTCAAAGCCCGGGGATGGGCATTTGGCGGCATCCTGCCCGCTGCTTCGATTCCCCGCAACAGAGGGCAGGGAAGGTTTTTGAAAATGTGTTGCCGCAGATGGGAGAGACGTGCAGGGGCGGACTGCGTTCGGACGCTCTTCCCAGCTGAAAAGTCCACGCGTGCGTGCACCTGTGCATCGTGGAGTGAAGCCTGCGTGTGTGCGGGCCGCCTGCCCTATTGCCGCCTGTAGATATTCATCACCACGCCATCAGAACCCGGCTCGCTTTTCACGAGTTCCAGTGTTCGTGCGGGCCCGCCTGGCTCAAACAGCCGCTTTCCGCCCCCTGCAACCACAGGGAAGATCCAGAGACGGAACTCATCCACGAGATTGTGGCGCAGAAGCGTCTGGATGAGGTTGCCGCTGCCATGCACCTGCAAGAGAGGGCCGTTCTGTTCCTTGAGCTTGCCGATTGCGCGAGGAACATCCCCGGAGATGAGATGCGAATTGCGCCAGCTCAGATCTTTGAACGTGTTGGAGACCACATATTTCCGCGCGGCGTTCATCATGTCGGAAATCGGGTTCGGGTCCGCTTTGGGCCAGTGGCCTGCGAACGCTTCATACGTCTTCCGGCCAAACAGCATGTCGTAAGGGGTGGCCATCGCCTCGCGCTGCACCTGCTCCATAACCCCTTCCCAGTAGGGCGCTGCCCAGCCGCCCTGATCAAACCCGCCGGATTGATCTTCTTCCGGCATACTTGGGGCCTGCATCACCCCGTCAAGCGTCAGGAATGTCAGTATCGCAAGGTTCCTCATCCGAAATGCTCCTTTGGATGAATTGGCTGAGAACGGCGAGTGTGCCGTTCCAGCTCTGTTCGTGAATTGTGCAGGCCGTATTCGACGGGATGCCGCGATGTGTGACTGTCACCTCCGTGGTCAGACGCTTTGCGCGCAACGTGAAAGAGACATGCATCGGCACGCCTTCGAGAGGATCCGGCGCTTCCCAAACCCATGAGAACGCTATCCGGGAGGGGCGATTGATTGTCTCGAACACACCGCCCACAACCGGATGCCGCCCATCCGGCAACGTGTATCTCAGACGAAAGCTGCCCTCAGGCACAAACCGGTATTCCAGCACGTCGACCGCCACCTCCGGGCCCGGTGTGAACCATTGGGACAGACGCTCGGACAAGCGGAACGCATCAAATATCCGTTCCGGCGGGGCGGGGATGAGGCGGCGCACGACAAGTGGGATTGCCTCGGTCGTCATGTCTCACCCTCCTCTTTATCGGGGGCGCAGACAAAGGCCTCCAAACGGGCGAGGGTGCCTTCCCAGAAGCTGCGATGCAGTGAAATCCAGTCCTCCGCCTCTCTCAGCGCGGCATCTTCTATGTGGAATCGGTGCACCCGCCCGCTTACCTCTCGGCGAACCAGCCCTGCCTTTTCCAGCACCTTGATGTGTTTGGATATCGTCGGCTGGGCGGCATCAAACGGCGCATGCAGCTCCGCTGCGGAGAGCGTGCCCTGCCGGGCGAGCATTGCCAGCATCTGCCGCCGCGTGCCATCGCCCAATGCATGAAATCTGCGATCGAGTGGTGTTCTATAATTAATAGCCATTTGGCTATTTAATTTGATCTGAACATTGCGTCAATGCCTTCGGCGGGCTGAAAATCGCCGATCCTCTGGCGCGGCCGTGTCTCTGAAAGCCGCAGGACACGCCTGGCAGCCCGCCACCACCGGTGATTGTGGCAGGATTTGGACAACTTCTTTTTACTTGTCGCGATAAACCTGTTACCGTCACGTCAGGCCGAATGGCCAGCTTTGCGGATTGGAATACCACGTGACATCAGACCGGCAGGACCAGGAAACTGGATCGGCCAGTGATGCGCTCTCAGGCGAGCGACGGCATTGGCCACGCATAAGACAGATCATCGAACAGAAGATCGTGCCATCCTTGGTGGTGCCGACCCAATCGGTGATGGAGCCTACAGACAGGTGGCACGCGGAGGATGAAGCCTCGGACGCAATGGTCGCCCTTGCGTTGCAGGGCCGCGAGGATCAGGCGAAGGAGAATATTCGTGCCCTTTCCGAGAAGGGCGTCTCGTTCGAGCGACTTCAGCTTGGGCTGCTGGCACCGGCTGCCAAGAAGATTGGAGTTCTCTGGGAAGAGGACAATCTGAGCTTTGTTGATGTGAACCTTGCCGTGGGAACACTCCAACGGCTTATGCACTTCATTGCGCTAGATTTGCATAAGGAACCCCTTTTCGGAATGAGCCCGAAATCGATTTGCATCTTTCCCGAACCGGGTGCACAGCACATCCTCGGGGCCTCAATGGCTGCGCGATTCTTCCAACATGCGGGCTGGCAGGTGGATTTTCTGCCCTCCCCCACAGAGAGTGACCTGCGCCGGATTGTCGCAGGCAGGCATATCGATGCGATCGGCATATCTGTGAACCGGATTGAGACGGCGGAAGAAAGCGGTGCGCTTGTGCGGAGGATTGTGAAGGAAAGCCGTAACCGCGAGATGGTGACGATCGGCGGCGGCTCTGCGATCAGCCGTTCGCCGGAGCTTATCGAGCAGCTGGGGATCGATGCCGTCTTTGCGGCTGTTGAATTTGCGCCGCAGCAGGCCAATCGCCTGATCAAGGAACGAGAATCAAGCTCCTGATCTGCTTTCGCACTCTCTGCGACGAAAGACCTCTGGGCGACATAAGACAATGCACTCGGATAGAGGCCCGCAAGATGGCGGTGCCCCGGATCTCGATGCAGCGCCCGGCCTTGACATGTTCCATCTTCCAACACCCCGCGTCCCTCGCTAAGCTTTCGCCTTGAAAAGGGGATTGCATGGGCTCTGTTATCAGTTTCGCGCAACAAAAGGGTGGCGCCGGGAAGACGACGCTTCTCATACATCTGGCGGAAGCCTGGAGGCAGGCGGGCAAGAGCGTGGCGCTGGTGGATCTCGACCCGCAGCGCACATTGGCGCATTGGTGGGGGCTTCAGCCGCGCGTGGGTATCGAGTGCCTCGAAAGCGCTGGCTGGCGCGCGGGGAGCGACGTGAAGGATATGGCGCGCAACTCGGATGTCACGCTCGTCGATTGCCCGGGCAATGCCTCCAATCTGCTGGAGGCGGCATTGCGGGAAAGCGATCTTGTGCTGGTGCCCTGCCAGCCCACGGGGCCGGATGTGTGGGCCACATCGGCTCTCTTGAAGATGGCCGCGAAGGAAAAAACGCCTGCGCGTGTTGTAATGAACCGCGTACCTGCACGGGGTGGCGCGGTGGAGGAGAGCGTGGCTGCGTTGAAAGAGGGCGGAGCGGAGCTTTTGAAGGCGCGGGTGGGCAACCGCGTCGCTTTTTTCACGCATCTTATGTCTGGCGGCACGGCGCTTGGTGGGCGCAAGAGCCTTGCGACAAGTGAGGTCACGGCACTGCGAAAGGAACTGGACAGACTGCTGAAGAAGCTCGCGGCATAAGGGATGGAAAAGCAAACGGCCTTTTTCTGGGATGAGAGATGCTTCTGGCATGCTGGCGGCAATTACGTGCTTACGGCACCTGTGGGGGGGCTGGTGCAGCCACCCGCGGCCGGGGGCCTGCCGGAAAGCCCGGAGACGAAGCGGCGTTTCAAGAACCTGATCGATGTGACGGGGCTGAGCGCCGAACTGGCATGCGGCACGGCGCCAGCGGCCACCCGCGAGGATCTGCTGCGTGTCCATCCCGCAAGCTACCTTGATGCTTTCAAGGCCAAATCCGATGCGGGTGGAGGAGAGCTGGGCCTGCGCACGCCTTTCGGGCCGGGTGCCTACGAGATTGCCGGCCTTTCCACCGGGCTTGTGATCGGCGCGGTTGAGGCTGTGCTGAAAGGGAATGTGGCCAACGCCTACGCACTCTCGCGCCCGCCGGGTCACCATTGCCTGCCCAATCATCCCAACGGTTTCTGCCTGTTCAACAATATTGCCGTGGCGATCCACGCGGCCCGTGCAGCCGGGCTGGCGGAGCGTTTTGCAGTGCTGGATTGGGATGTGCACCACGGGAACGGAACGGAAGCCATTTTCTATGAAGATCCGGATGTTCTGACGATCTCTCTGCATCAGGAGCGTAATTATCCGCTGGATACTGGCGGTGCAGCGGATCGCGGGAAAGGTGCCGGAGAAGGTGCCAACCTCAATATCCCCCTGCCTCCCGGCGGCGGGCACGATCTCTACCTTCACGCGATGGAGCGCTGGGTAGAGCCTGCACTTATGGCCTTCAGACCAGATATCATCATCGTTGCCTGCGGCTTCGATGCCTCGGGTGTCGATCCACTCTCGCGCATGCTTGCAGGCTCCGAAACCTTCCGTCTGATGGCCCGCCACACGCTGGAAATGGCCGCAAGCCTGTGTGAAGGCCGCGTGGCGATGGCGCATGAGGGGGGATATTCCGAACTGCATGTGCCGTTTTGCGGACATGCGGTATTGGAGGAAATGGCCGGAAGTGGTATAGAAGCTGCGGACCCTTTACTGGCGCGTATTTCCGGCCAGCAGCCGAGCCAAGCGCTCAATAGTTTGTATCGTACATATTTAGACAGTCAGATGCTCGCCTGATTGTGGCAATTGATACATTTTTACGCCGCGTTTCTAGTGTACCGAACTCTGGACATAGTGCGCTGGTGCTGTAGTTTACGCATTCAACTCACTGAATTTAATAAGGATTCCCTATGCGGTTTGCCTGCCTTCATACGTCGATCACAAACATCGCAGTGTTCGAAGCGGCTTGCCCCGAAGACGTTGCCCTGACCCATCATGTGGACGCGGATCTGCTGAAACGGGCGAACGAGGGCCTGACATCAGCCATCGTTGCGGAGACGCGTGCAGAACTCGCGCGGCTGGACGCCGGGGTGGATGCGGTCGTTCTGACATGCTCCACATTGCGCCCGGCCGTGCAGAAGCCAGCCTTCTCGGCCGATCAGATCCTTGCCGAGGAAGTTGGCAAGCGGGGCAAGGGCAAATCGGTGGAAGTGTTTTACACCAATCCCGGTACGGAACACGCGACAACCGCGCTCTTTTCCGGGCTGAACGGGCTGAAAAGCCTGCAGGTCCGCATCATACCCGAGGCGTGGAATGCCTTCATGGAAGGCCGGGCGACGGACTATTATACGGCAATCCAGGCGGCGGCCATGAAATCGGAGGCGGATCTGATCGTCCTCGCTCAGGCCTCCATGGCGCCTGCCATCGCGCCGGATGATCGGGTCATGTCCTGTCCGTCCGTTGGCCTGAAACGCGTGCGCGACATCGTTTCCGCGAGACAATCCTCTCTCTCTGCTTGACCTCCCAGCCGCGCTTGCCTTTAAGGAAGGAGAGAGCGTCATGATGGGAGAAGCGGATGCGGAAGGTCTACGAGAATGCGGGTGCCGCGCTGGATGGGGTGCTGTTTGACGGCATGCTGATCGCAGCGGGCGGCTTTGGCCTGTGTGGCATTCCGGAGCTTCTGATCGCAGCTATTCGCGACGCTGGCACCAAGGATCTGGCCGTTGCATCCAACAATGCGGGCGTGGATGATTTCGGGCTGGGCGTGTTGCTGCAAACCAAGCAGGTGAAGAAGATGATCTCGTCCTATGTGGGCGAGAATGCCGAATTCATGCGCCAATATCTTTCCGGTGAGCTGGAGCTGGAATTCAACCCGCAGGGCACTCTGGCGGAGCGGATGCGGGCAGGCGGTGCTGGCATTCCCGGTTTCTATACGAAAACAGGCGTGGGCACGGTGATTGCCGAGGGCAAGGAGCACAAGGATTTCCGCGGAGAGACATATATTCTCGAAGAGGGCATCTTCGCCGATCTTTCCATCGTGAAGGCATGGAAAGGCGACGCGCAGGGCAACCTGCTTTACCGCAAAACGGCACGCAACTTTAACCCCAATGCCGCCGCCTGCGGGAAGGTCTGCATCGCCGAGGTGGAGGAGATCGTGCCTGTGGGCAGCCTTGATCCCGACAACATCCACACCCCCGGCATTTTTGTCGACAGGATCATACAGGGCACCCACGAGAAACGCATCGAACAGCGCACCGTGAGGGCAGCGTGATGAACACTCATATCGTGAAGGAGGCACGCTGATGCCCTGGGATCGCAACCAAATGGCAGCAAGGGCTGCGCAGGAATTGCAGGATGGGATGTATGTGAACCTCGGGATCGGGATCCCGACGCTCGTTTCCAACTACATTCCCGACGGCATCGACGTGACGCTGCAATCGGAGAACGGGATGCTGGGTATGGGCCCCTTCCCGACCGAGGAGAATATCGATGCGGACCTGATCAATGCTGGCAAGCAGACGATCACCGAGCTTGACCGGACGAGCTATTTCTCTTCCGCCGACAGTTTTTCCATGATCCGGGGAGGGCATATCGATATGGCGATCCTCGGGGCGATGGAAGTGGCCGAGAACGGTGATCTGGCCAACTGGATGATCCCCGGCAAGCTGGTGAAGGGCATGGGCGGTGCGATGGATCTGGTGGCGGGTGTAAAGCGCGTGATCGTGATCATGGATCACACCAACAAGGCGGGAGAAACCAAGCTTCTGCGCGAGTGCACCCTGCCGCTGACGGGCAAATCCGTTGTGCACCGGATCATCACGGGGCTTGGCGTTTTCGATGTGGTGGAGGGCGGCTTGAAGGTGGTGGAGACAGCACCGGACGTGACGCTGGGCGAGATCCGCGAGAAGACAGAAGCGGCACTCGTGACATGAGCGAGGCCGCAATCCGCCGGGAAGAGGCGGGGAGCAAGGGCCGCTATGTGCTGGAGCAGGATGGCGCGGAGGCGGAGCTGACTTTCTCCATTCTCTCGCCCAGCACGATCATCGCGGATCATACCGATGTGCCCGATGCCTTGCGCGGCACAGGTGCAGGCCGGGCGCTCGCCGCGCGGCTGGTGGAAGACGCACTTAGGGACGGCGTGAAAATCATCCCCCTCTGCCCCTTCGTGAATGCCGAACGGCGCAAACATCCCGAATGGGCAGACGCGTTTCAGGTGTGAGGGCACGCCTTCAATCTGCGCTTCGCGCAGGCTGAAGTGCACCCCATTGTGATTCCCGGAAAGATCCTGGACCGGTGTGGCGAAAATCTCATTGCGACCCGATCAGGTTAATCATCTGTTAACCTGAAGGGTTGCCACAAAGCGGCCACATATTGTATCCGGGCTTATCTGATTTAACGTTAACGAGTTAGGGAGTCGCCGTGCCGATCTTTGCGAATGCAATCGTGATCGACAGCCTTGTATCGGAACCGGGTGGCGTTTTTGCCACTTTGGGCGAAACCATCGATTTTGATCCCAACGATGACCAGCACCTCAATAACGGTGAGCCTGTCCGGTTTGAAGATGGCTCGTTGGCGAGCGACATCATCGGGCCGCGCAACATTGCCGTCGTCACCGGCAAGGTCACATATGAGGATGGCAGCGAGGAGACGTTCACCAATCTGGTGTTGATGACGCTGAACAATGGGCAAACCATCGTATTTGCGCAAGCTTCCCCTGCTGCTGCGACGGCACCAGTGCCGAGCACCGGCCTTTCGCCTGCCAGCATCGAAATCAACCCGTTTTCCTTCGGTTTTCGAAGCTATGGCGATCTGGAAGATGCGCCTCCCATTGATCTGGGCGATGGCGACGCAGCCCCCTGCTTCACGGAAGGTACGCTTATCCGCACGCCGGGTGGTGACGTGCCGGTAGAGGCATTGCGCGAAGGCGATCCTGTAATCACGCAGGATCACGGGCCACAGGTAATCCGCTGGATCGGCAGGCGCGCCATTTCTGCAGAAACCCTATCGGCGGATCCCACACTCCACCCGATCCGGATTGCAGAGGGCACGCTCGGCAACTCTCGCGATCTTGTCGTCTCGCCTATGCACAAGATGCTGGTATCGGGCTGGCGGGCAGAGGTGCTGATGGGCGCGGCGGAGGTGCTGATTGCGACGCGGGATATGGTGAATGATGAAACGATCCGCGTACAGGCGGGCACGCGCGGCGTTACCTATTTCCACATTCTTCTGGATCGCCACGAGATCATCTTTGCCGAAAGTGCGCCGACGGAAAGCCTGAACCCCAATATAAAGGCGCTGGATGCTGCCACGCGCCGGGAAATCCTGGCACTGTTTCCGGAACTGGAAGGCCGACAATCGCCTGCGGCCCGCATGGTTCTGAACAGCCGCGCGGCCGCTGCCTTTCTCTGACGTCTTTGCCGCTTAACCGATGCGGCGCCAGAGGGCGGTGCCTCCGGGCAGCAGGAAACCGGCGAGAGCCGACACAAGAACGAGATCCGAATAGCCGCACTGTAGCATGAGCAATCCTCGCCGACCTCATCCACGCCAACACATCCCGTAGGGTGGGTGAAACCCACCATCCTCCCGAACCACAATCACACCACAAGCCGTGCGACCAAACACCGAACGAGCGGACTACGGCGTTTCGCCCCTAACATGAGGCGCTTTACCGCAGAAAGTCAGGGAATGTACGAAAATTTCCCTCTTTGAAATTGTAGCAAATTCCCCGTTTCCCTGCAGCATTGGTGCCAAACGGCACAGCGCGGTGCGCATGCTTTGTGCCCTTCTCTTGCCACACGACTAAAGAATTGTAGGGTTCGCAACGTAATGATTCCCACCTCACCAAGGCACTGATCCGTATGGCCCTTACCGCAGCCTCGCCCGCGCAGGAGCGCTGGAATCGCTGGATCATGATCGGCCTTGTGGCCATCGTGGTGATCAGCCTCGGGCTTTTGGCCGCTGCAACAGGGTGGGAGGAGACATGGGCCTCGCTTTCGGCGCTGACGATGGGCCAGGTCCTCTTCCTCCTCTTCCTCTCCACGTGGAACTACGTGATGCGGGGCATCCGCTGGTTTCTCTATCTGAGGGTGCTTGGTGTGCCGCTCACCTTTATGGCGGGCATGCGCCACTACCTTGCAGGTTTCGCGATGACGGTAACACCCGGGCGGCTGGGAGAACTGGTGCGGCTCCGCTGGATCCATCAGGAAACCGGTTTTTCCTATGAACGCGCCGCACCGATCATATTGGTGGATCGCGCCGCCGATCTTGCGGCAATCGGCCTTCTGATGGCCATGGCCTTTGTGCTTTCGGCAGCAGGCTCAGCATCCGGCCTTCTACCCGTGGCGCTGATCTCTGTTTTCGTTGCAATTCTCTTTACCCGCCAGTCGCTCGCCCTTGCCGGGATCACACTTCTCTGGCGCATTGTAGGCCGATGGCCCGCGCTGTTCGCACGCCTCCGCCGGGCTGCGCGAACGCTCGGCCCCTTCTCGCACCCTACGATCATCCTGCCTGCGCTGGTGCTCGGCGGGATCGGCTGGTTTGCCGAAGGGCTTTCCTTTTACTATCTCCTTGTCTGGCTCGGGGCCGATATCGGCCTCTGGCCCGCCGTCGGCATCTTCCTTCTGGCGATGGTAACGGGCGGCGCCACAGGTGCGCCCGGCGGGCTCGGCGGGGCGGAGGCGGCGATGGTCGGCCTTCTCGCACTTCAGGGCGTGCCGCTGGAAGTCGCCATCCCCGCAACAGTGATCATTCGCCTCACCACACTCTGGTTTGCCATTGCAATCGGAGTTGGTGTATTCCCCATCGCGACGCATTTTGCCAACAAAGGCCAGCAACTCCGTGAAACATGATACCTATTCCGGCTGGGGCCGGGTGCTGAAAGCAACGGGCGATATCGCCCGCCCGGAGCGCGCAAGCGCTTCCCTGCCCGCAGCACCGGCCATCGGCAACCTCCGCGCTTACGGCGATGCCGCGCTCAACTCCAATGGCCCCGTTGTGAACATGACGCGGATGGACAGGCTTCTGGCCTTCGATCCCGAAACCGGTGTGTTGCAGGCCGAAGCAGGCGTGACAATCGCAGAGCTGATGCGGATTTTCGCACCGCGCGGCTGGATGCCAGCAGTAATGCCCGGCACGGCATATGCCACGCTGGGCGGGGCGATTGCCGCGGATGTGCATGGCAAGAACCACGAAAGTGCGGGCAGCTTCGGTGGCCATGTCAAGGAAATCTCCCTTCGCGGCGCGGACAGCGAGATCACCACCGTGACACCCGAAATGCCGCTCTTCGCGGCGACGCTGGGTGGCATGGGGCTAACGGGCCGGATTGAGGCGGCGACGATCCAGCTTTCTCCTTGCCCTGCCACTGTCATGGATGTGCAGGAAACGCGCGCGCCCAACCTCGCTGCCTTTCTGGCCGCCTTCGACGATATCGCAGAGCCCTATTCCGTGGGTTGGATAGACGCGACAGCTCAGGGGGAGGCGCTTGGGCGTGGCATTCTGGAGAAGGCCAGCTTTGCTGTGCGCGACTTTGCGTTTGAGCCGAAGGGAAAGCCTGCCAAGGCAATCCCATTCGATGCACCGGGCTTCGCGCTTTCCGCACCCGTCGTTCGCACATTTAACAGCCTTTACTATCACCGTGTGCCTAAGGCGGGCCGGAAGCGGAATCGCAACCTGCGTCAGTTCTTCTTCCCGCTGGATCATCTTTCCAACTGGAACAGGCTTTACGGCAAACGCGGCTTTCACCAGTTTCAATGCGTTCTGCCGCACCGTACGGCAGCAATGGTGCTGGATGCGATGCTGCGCGATATCGCCAAGGCGGGGCTCGCATCACCGCTTGCCGTGCTCAAGCGGCTTGGACCGGGGCGTTCGGGCCTCATGTCTTTCCCGATGGAGGGTTATACACTCGCCGTTGATCTGCCCAATCGCGCAGGCGTCGAAGCATTGGTTTCGCGGCTTACCGCACAAACGGTGGAGGCGGAGGGCCGCGTCTACCTCGCCAAGGATGCCCTGACGGATGCAGAGAGCCTCTCGAACATGTATCCGGAGCTTCCCGCGTTTCGCGAAGCGATCCGCAAGGCGGATCCGGAGGGTGTGTTCGAGACAGATCTCGCCCGCCGCCTGAACCTGCGGGGAGATGCGTGATGGCTGATCTTTGGCTTATTCTCGGTGCCAGTTCCGCCATGGCCCGTGCCTTTGCCCGTCTTCAGGCGGAAGCGGGTGCTGCGATCACCCTTGCGGGTCGCGACAGGGATGATCTGGAGCGGAGCGCGGAGGATCTGCGACTGCGCGGTGCCGCAGATGTGCGCATCGCGCTTGTTGATCTGCGAGACAGCGCGAGTTTCACCCCCCTGCTGGAGCAGGCGGAGATGCATGACGGCATGGTAAATGCTGCGATTTTCGCAGGCTCCATGCCGCCGCAGGAAGATGTGCAGGATGATCCGGCACTCTTCGCACCCATGGTCGTGGATAATTTCACCGGCAGCGCAGAGTTCCTTCTGGCGCTGGCGCCTGAGCAGATCAAGCGGGGCGCTGGCGAAGTGGTGGGTGTAAGTTCTGTGGCCGGGGATCGCGGGCGATTTTCCAACTATGCCTACGGTTCGGCCAAGGCAGGCTTTCAGACTTTTCTGTCCGGCCACCGCAACCGCATGGCACGGGACGGTGTGCATGTGATGACGGTCAAGCCTGGTTTCGTGGATACGGCGATGACATGGGGCCTGCCCGGCCTTTTCCTGATCGCCAGCCCCGCGGATGTGGCGGTCGACATTGCAAAGGGGCTGCGCAAGAAGCGCAACGTGATCTACACGCCGGCCTTCTGGATACTGATCATGACGATCATCCGCACTGTGCCGGAACGCATCTTCAAGAAGCTCTCGATGTAGCTCAGTTTTCGCGGGCGCGGCCGCCTGGCTGCTGCGCTGCGCGAAAACCTTTCAACTCGCGCTCGAACCGGCGTGCCGTAAGCGTATCCGATTGCGCTTCCGCCGCACGAATATGCGCTTCCTGTGCCGCGCATTGCCAGTCTACCCAGCACTGGCCTTCCAGAATATTCCAAATACCCCGGGTATCAAAATTGTCGCCATCCTTGGAAATCGACAAAACCACCCCCCCTTCTCGTTATCGAGAGGGGGTAGTGATAATGTGTTAACAAACTGCAAACAAGGTGGCAGGATCAGGCTGCACGTGCATCCTTTTCCAGAGACATCAGAAACTCCAGGTGGCCCGGGCAGAAATCCGCATAGAGTTTGTAGAGCCAATGATCCTTCGCAAGGCCGTGAACGGACCAGAAGCGGTAATCCTCTGTAAGCTCCTCACCCACCTCGATATCTCTCAGCGCAGTGCAATTGTCTTCCTCCAGCGCTGTCCACTCCGTAATACCGATATTGGCGTTCGGGGCAGCGGCGTGGTTCACAAACTCCTGCCCGTCGCGGTACCACACAAATTTCTGGGTGGGATGATGGAGAAATCCGCCGTGCAGCGCATAGTGCAGGTCTTCCCGGCTCAAAGCCGCAAGATCCGCCAGATCGCAGACATGCATGCTGTCGTCAAAGGCCCAGACCTTGGTTCCCTTTGCAATCGGCTGTCTCGCAAATACTCCGGTTCCGTGGAGGGTGCTCTTCTTGAACACCACATCAACATTCCATCCCATAATACACCTCTTCTGGGTTTCACTTCACAAATTGGTAAATAGAACGTTAAAGGCGAGTTTCGCAAAAAAACTTCACCCTAAACGATAATTTTTGTCTAAAAGTTTAGACATTGCAGTCTGGATGTTTTCGGACTGGTAAGGGTTTTCGCGCAAGAGAGGGCTGTGTAGTCGAAGGAACGCGTGTTATGAGCCGGACAAATCTATCCCGCAGTATCTCTGCGCTGATGATCTCAACCATCATACTGTTTCTCGTCACCATCGGCGGCACAACGTATTGGTTGTCTGCCCAGCTGGATAAGCGGGCGAATGAGGATTCGGTCAGAATGATCGCGGCAGCGATTGAAGCGCTCGAAGGCCAGCTCAACGTCACGGCGCTAGATTACAGCAAATGGGATACTGCCTTCGCTGCGATGATAGAGCAGGATCCGGAGGTTATTCACGAAACCTATGCCAGCGGGGCGACGGATGGCACCGTAATGCAGCTTCTGGCCCTCACAGACGGGCCTTTTGACGGCGTACAGTCCTGGGAGGCGGATGGATCTTACGACCCTGTGCCAGATCTTGTACCGGAAGAAGTTATAGATGCGATGCGCCGTCAGGTTTCGGAAAAGGAAATCGGAGACTATGAGACACGCAATTTTTCGGCCTTCGCAAACGGCAACCTCCATATCTTCTCCGGCACATGGATCGAGCCGGAGGATGCCACCCTACACCCCGACCTGAAAAAGGAAGAACTGACACTCGCAATCCTCGGCTACAGACTGGATGCGGATGAATTGGCAAAAATGGGCGCCAATTTTCTGATAGAGGGCCTGACCATTACAGGGGAACCTGATGCGGGCAAGCCGTTCGTGGCGCTCACCGGACCGGATGGTGCGCCTTCCGCCTATCTGGCCTGGCCCGTGCAGCGGCCGGGGACGGCCCTCGTCAAAAAACTGCTGATCCCGCTTTCCTTTGTGGCCGCGTTCTTCACCGCAGCCGCCCTTGCCACAACGCTGATTGCCCGAAAGAGCGCAGCGGAGTTGATCCGCCAGGAAGCACGGGCATCACTGGCGGCACGCACTGATCACCTTACCAAACTGCCCAATCGTTTTGCGTTGGGAGCCACGTTTGAGGCACTTGCGGAAAAGGGTATGCAGGAGCTTTCTGTACTCTTTCTCGATGTGAACGGATTCAAGACCGTAAATGATACCACCGGCCATGATGGAGGAGACTATCTTGTCTCTCAATTGGCTGATCGTCTGCGCTCGGCCTTGGGTGCAGGAGATATGCTTGCACGCGTCGGCGGAGACGAGTTTCTGGTTCTGACCCCCGGAGAGGGTGCAGCAGAGAGAACGCAGCAGCTTGGCCACCAGATCGAGCAAAGCCTGCGTATGCCTTTCCTCGTGAAAGGGCGCAGGTTTCATATCGGTGTCTCAATGGGGTATGCGCACAGAGACCGCGACGATATCAAACCTGCGGAATTGGTTCGGCAGGCGGATTTGGCAATGTATCATGCCAAAAAGCGCGGCACTTCGGAGCTCATTGAATACGATAGCCGGATTGAGACCGATGCTGATGAGCGCAAACAAATCGAGGAGGCTCTGCGCGCCGCGATTTCCGAGCCGGATGAGTTTACGATCAACTACCAGCCAATCCACGATGCCATTCTGGGTGAGATCGTAAAATTCGAGGCACTTGCGAGGTGGACCTCCGGGATCATCGGCCCGATCCGGCCCGATCTCTTTATCTCCGTTGCGGAAGAAACCGGCCTGATTGTGGAAGTAGGTGAAATTCTTTTTAAGAAAATCTGTACCGATCTGCAAAACCATCCGGATCTTCGGGTGAGCATAAATATTTCACCTGCGCAGTTGGAAAATGCCAATTTCACCAAAAACATTATCGGCACGTTGAAAGAGGCAAACGTCAGCGCAAGCAGGATCGAGATCGAGTTGACGGAGAGTATTGTCGTCGAAAGCCCGGAACTGGCTGCCTTCAAGCTCGACATGCTTAAAGAGGCGGGTTTCTCAACGTCGCTCGATGATTTCGGGACGGGATATTCCTCCATCGAGTATCTAAGGCGCTTGCCGTTTGACACATTGAAGATCGATAAATCCTTCATCGACAAATTTCCGGGCTGCAAGCAGGATCACAGCCTCGTTCAGGCAATTGTGATTCTCGGGCACGCCCTCAATCAGAAGATTGTCTGCGAGGGTGTGGAAACGGAAGAGCAGATGCGCGCGCTTCAATCTCTGGGCTGCGATCAGCTGCAGGGCTACTATTTCTCCAAGCCAATGCCGATCGGCGATTTACCAGACTATGTGGCTCAGTCGCACTTCCAAAAATTCGCCGATGAAGCAACGATCTCCAACCTGAGCGCCATGCCGCGAGGGAGCGCCTAAGCGCTTCTCCCTCGATCTGAGACATGCTTATCACCCATGGCGTTTCGACGTTAACTTGAGACACCCCTCATCGCTTTTCGCATTCGAGCCAAAGGCGAGAGGCCACGAAGAGCGATTCAAGTTTAAGTGGAAACGCTTACAGTGTTGAAATCTATCATTTTCAGGTCGCGATGGGCGATTTAGATTTAAAGCAGAACGCTGCAGTGCGTTTCCGGTTCAGTCTGAAACCTGTTGAAAGGCATTTCGTTGCCCAGAAAGGAAACAACGAAATGCCTTTTGCCTTTACACCCAAACACTTTGGCGGTGCGCCATTCCGGGATCAGCCCCTTTTGGAAAGACAGCATGATCAAACGGTTTCATTATCAGGATGCTCTTTATACGATCCACTCCCGCCCTTTCCGCGAAGGGAGGAGCCAGCGGTGGCGATAATTTTCCACAGTTTCGCAGCTTACCTGAAACAGATCCATCTGGCTTCGCCACATCCCAGATGTGAACTCAACCTCCGATCAAACGCGAGGCACCAAAGCGCTTTCACTCTCTGCTAAAATGCGAATCGCTGCCGCTCCGCACAAAGCCCGCACGCGTCTTTCATCAAAAGATGGCTCAAACAAAAGTCGAAACGCCAGAGCGTGTTCAAAACCCCACATCACTTGGTCTCAACCTATGGCCGGAGTTCCGACGGTCGCGACGACCAAGAGCACCAGAGCGCTCGCGATCAGGCTCAGGCCCCAGGGATCGCGGAGCGCAAAGACAATCGGATCATAGGCCTGCCTGCCCTTCCACCCCGTCCAGATCATCCGCGCCTGCCACGCCATCAGCGGCACAACCACTAGCCAGAGCCAGACACGCGAATTGTAGAGCAGCTCTGCCGTCTCGGAAAACGTGTAACCCACGAAGACACCACCCGCGCCAAGAGATGAGACAATACCGATGTTGAGCAAATCGTCGCGGTTGAGACGCGTATAGGCCCGCCCCGGCAAAGGCCCGTCTGTTGTTGCCTTGGCCAGTTCCGTCAGCCGCTTTACGCAGGCGAGGGTGAGAAAAATGGGGAAGACAAAGCCAATAATCCAGCCCGAAGTCTCCACTTGCGCTGCAACAGCCCCTGCGACAACGCGCAAAGTATAGAGCGCACCGAGCGTTGCCACATCAGCCCAGCGCACACGTTTGATCCGCAGGGAGTAGGCAAGCGTCGTGACGATATAGACAAGTATCACGACCAGCATCGACCAGCTCAGCACTGCCGCGAGCAACAGAGCAAAGGTGCCAAGGGCAAGGCTGAGCGCCATGCCGATCTTGATGGGTGCGCGCCCCGCAGCGAAAGCACGGTTCTTCTTTGTCTCATGCACGCGGTCCGCACTCAGATCCGTCAGATCATTTACGATGTAAATCGCCGAAGCCGCTGCAGAAAAGGATATGACGCCGATTATCACATTCAGAATGGAAAGCGGTTCGAAATTATGCGCCGCCAGCAACGGCAGGAACAAAAGGATATTCTTCACCCACTGATGCGGGCGGATCCCTTTCAGAAGATCCTTCCAAGCCCAGCTCTCGCCTATTTCCTCACTGTCCAGCCCCGCGGCTGCAATCTTCGCGCGAATGCCCCTCCGAGGCCGGGCGACATAGGCCTTGCGAGCCACCTTCCAGATCGCAACATCCTTGCCCGTATCGCCAACGTAATCGAACCCGGCCTCGCCGAACTCGGCAACCAGCCTATCTGCCTTCGCCTGCCCGGTGAGATTGGTGGTGCCTTCCGTGCCAATCACGAGATCAAAAAGATCTTCGTCGGAAGCCGAAACGATATCATCCAGCAGTTTTTGCGGAGACGCGCTGGCCAGCACGACCGGACGCCCCTCTGCCTTGGCCGAAAGGCAGAGCGCCTTCACGTCGGCGTCTACCGGCAGAACGGAAAGATCCACAAGGCCCTGTGCCGCAAGCGCCTCTTTCAGGGCCGTGCGCTTCCAGATATTGCGCAGCACCAGCCGCACGGTACCCACAGGATCCGCCCCCATACCGTGCCAGAAGCCTTCGTAAAGCATATCCGTGCGCAGATATGTGTCGTCCAGATCCACAACCAGTGGCACAGGCGCGGCACTGCTCATGATACGTTACTCCGAGGCAACCCGGAGCGTTGCGAAAAGGCATCCATCGGTGGCCCGCTCCGGCGGGCGCAGGCAGGTTTGCCGTGCACTGGCCCAGGCAGCCACCACTTTGGGGACATACCCCCGCGTTTCCTTGAACTCCGGAACACCCTCATACCGATCCACCGCTCCCTCACCCGCGTTATAAGCGGCGAGCGCAAGCAGTGCATCCCCTTTGAAACGATTGAGAAGAAAAGAAAGATATTTTACGCCCCCACCGATATTCTCTGCCGGATCGTTGAGCTTCTTCACGCCAAAGCGCTCCGCTGTTGCCGGCATGAGCTGCATCAACCCCCGCGCGCCCGCGCTGCTTTTCGCAGCAGCCTTGCCCGCGCTTTCGGTTGCAATCACCGCCACCACCAAAGCAGGAGAAATCTCTGTGCCTAAAGTCGCCTTCAAAATCTCAGCCCCATAACTGGAGACAATCTGCTGTATCACCGCATCGCTGGGAGTGATTTTTGCTACTTCATCGGGATTTTTCTCCAGCACACGCATGGCCTTGGCCAGTTTGCCATATCCGGCATCCGCAACGCGCGGCGACATGGCCCCCCAGAACCACCGATCAGACGTGGCGACATCGACAGGCGCCTTGGGCGCTTCCTTGCGCTCGCGCAATTCCGGTAGCTCGATCACATGATCGAGCGCACGGGTGGTAACTGCCGGTGGCGGAACATGAATGGTGATGAGTTTCTTTGCCCCCGATACCGGCGGCTTTACGCGCTTGAAGGTAAAAGACGACGTCCCGCCTTCATCAGCCACTGCTCCACCAGCCCCAAGCGCTGCCACAAGCAACGCGGCCCAAAGTTTTGAATACTGCATCTGCCTCGCTCGATCATACACTCTCTGGTGTCGTTGAATTTGATTCTAAAGCAACGGCAGAATCGCGCAAGACAGGGCTAATTTTAACGATTCCAATGGGATATCGAGCAACACTTGGCAGGCAACGACAACAATTTTGCGCTGCAGCAAGGTTTTTGAAGCCGAAAAACATAATAAAATCAGAATGTTGAATGGGGTGAGCGGAATTCCACCTATTGGTCACAATCCCCGCCCAATTCCTGCCCGATTTGCAGGTTGTTATGGCTTTGGTCGCTAGAGTAACTCTGTGACTGGTTTGGGAAGCATTGGTGGTGTTCCACCCAAATCCGTCGAAACGTGACAAACTTTAATTTTTTCCTTGGAGGGAAATCAAAATGAAAATGCTGAAACTCAAGAACATCTTCACAAAAGAAGAAGACGGCGCCGTGACTGTAGACTGGGTTGTACTGACAGCTGCCATCGTTGGCGTATCCGTTCTCCTCATGCTCTTCGTTCGCGCTGGTGTTAACAACGCCGCTTCCGCGATCCTGGAAGAGCTGACATCTGCGATCAACGGCTGATCCAGCCTGATCCGTCTGCCGATTACGGGTTGAATGCAACCTCTTGGCAGACAAGTGTTTTGGACGGCCCCGTGACGGGGCCGTTCGCTTTTTTGGTGTATGGGTGCGCTTGAGCTCAGACCCCAGGCCGGAAAGCACAGGGCTTGGTCGGGCAAGATTCAACGCGCAAGGATATCGCTGGAAACAGAAGAGCAGGTCTATCGGGAATGTTTTCCGTTTTGTAAGACTTCCTTTATATACCAGACCAGCAGGAAAATTTTGCCCGGGCAGATTGATGATGCCCTCGGCCTGAACTAAAGTGTTGTCGATGTGGCTTCCGGAAAGCCGCGCCAGACGCCATACCAGAGGGGTAGACCTTTAATGCGCATCATCTTCGCACTCGTTTTCTTGGTGGGTATCGGGATTGCCGGCTTTGCCGCCTTTCTCGCGATGGATCAGTTCAAAGTTCTCCAGGCTCAGAACAGCGCCCTGAAAATTCGGGCTGCCAAGGTTGTGGATGTAACCCCCGTAATTCTCGCCAAGGCACCCCTTCGCTACGGGCAAGAGCTGCGCCGTGAGCACGCCTATGAGGTGAGCTTCCCAGCCGATGCCGTCCCCAAGAACGCCTTCACCTCAATGGAAGAGCTCTTTGGCCCCGAGAAGGATACGCCTTCCCGCGCTATCCTGCGGCGGATCGAACCCGGTGAAATTATCAGCGCAACAAAGGTAACACGGTTTGGCCAGCCAGCCGGAGTGGGCTCCATGCTCAACAAGGGAATGCGGGCCTTTACCATTCGGGTCGATGTTCTCACCGGCGTGTCCGGCTTTCTCCAGCCCGGAGACAAGGTAGACGTGTTCTGGTCCAGTACACAGAACGGAAGAACGGTTACAAAACAGTTGCTGGAAGGTGTGGATATCATCGCAATCGACCAGAATGCGGATGAGGATACGAACCGCCCTGTTATTGCGCGCACCGTGACCGTGGAGGTAACACCACTGATCGTCGCCACGCTTGCACAGGCTCAGTCTCAGGGTCGCCTCTCCCTCGCACTTCGGGGAACAGAGGACACCACAATCATGGGCGCAGTTCTGGAAGTCACACAGGAAGACCTGCTTGGCATTGAAGAGGCCCCGGAGGAAGTGGAAGCCAAGGTTTGCACTCAGTCGATCATGCGTGCCGGTCAGCGGACCACGATCACCGTACCCTGCCCCGACGAATAGGGGCAGGAGCACCTGAATTTTCAGGCAAATTCACGCAGGTGTGACTTATCCACATCAATTCTCGCCCATAACATACTGATTATTGTGTTTTTTTAGATTTCCTCGCATCCTCTCTCTTGCATTGGGCGCGCCATGTACGCGTCCGAGCATATCATTGTGGTTTTGAGAGGCAGGAAATCATGACTTGGACTCGTTTGATCAAAGCAGGCCTGATCGGCTGTGTTTTGTCAGCGCCTTTGGTAACGCAGGCAAATGCGCAAAGTGTGCTGAAAGTTCTTCGGGGGGCAACCTCCAACAATATCTCCGTAGCGGTGAACAGGGCCGTGGTGATGGAAGCAGATCGCCCCTTCGGCGAGCTTTCCGTGGCCAACCCCAGCATCGCGGATATCGCCACGCTGGGTGAGCGCACGATCTATGTGCTCGGCAAGGCACCGGGGCGTACCACACTCACCATTCTCGGTGAAGATGGCAGCCTGGTAACCAACGTGGATGTTCGGGTCAGCCCCGATCTTGCAGAGTTCAAAGAGCGTCTGCGCGATATCCTCCCTTCCGAACAGATCGAGGTTCGCACCGCAAATGACGGTATCGTCCTTTCCGGTCGCATCTCGGGCGCACGCAAGCTATCGCGCGCAATCGAACTGGCAGAGCGTTATGCGCCAGGCCGGGTCACCAATCTTATGGTTGTCGGTGGTACACAGCAGGTCATGCTGAAGGTTCGCTTCGCCGAGATGGAGCGGTCCGTTGCCAAGAGTTTCTCGAGCCAGTTGGGCTTGAACTATAACGGCGGAAGCGGCGATTTGGTCGGAGCTGGTGGTCAGGGAGGAGTGCTCGACAATCTTGGGCTCAATACCCCCGGAGAAGTCGGCGACCTGACCTTTAGCGATACACCAATCGGCATAGCCGGACTGGCATTGGATCTCGGCGACATCGCAATTGGATCCGTGCTTGAGGCGCTTGAAACAAAGGGTGTTGTTCGGACGCTGGCAGAACCAAACCTCGTAGCGATCTCTGGTGAGGAAGCATCCTTCCTGGCCGGTGGCGAGATTGGTATTCCGATCCGCACAGACGACACAACGACCGTTCAGTTCCGGGAGTTTGGTGTACGCCTCAACTTCCAGCCCTTCGTGATCGATGATGATCTGGTCAAGCTGATCCTGGAGACGGAAGTGTCCTCGATTGACGTTTCCGACATCACTACAGGGGTTACCCTGGATGTCCGCCGGGCTTCGACCAGCGTAGAAATGCGTGACGGACAGAGCTTTGCAATTGCCGGGCTGCTGCGTGATGACTTCAACGATAGCGTTGGGCAGGTTCCCTGGTTGGGTGATATTCCCATCCTCGGCGCGCTTTTCAGGTCCACAAGTTATCAGCGTGAGCAGAGCGAATTGGTGATCATCGTGACACCTCACCTCGTGACGCCCACGGATGGCTCGACCCTGGCTTTGCCAACGGATCGCATGCGCATCCCGAGTGAACTGGAACTTTTCGCAAACGGCCAGACGGTTGGAACTCAAGCCGTGCAGGATATCGCACAGCAGGATTTCCAGGGCTCCTACGGCTACGTGATGGAGTGAGACTGATGAAAAGCATTCTTCTCAAAACGTCCCCCCTGCTGCTCGCGATTGCAGTATCAGGGTGCGACACCACCGCCTTGCTCAACACAGCGGGTGAAACGGATGCGGCGTCCAAAGCTTTCGGCAGCGCCTCAGCTAACAACGTGGTGGCACAGTCGGCTTACCTGAAGGGGGGTATCCTCGCGGATCTTTCCAACAGTTTCCGCGCCGCCACACCGGATATGATCAACTTTGCCTTCAACAGCACGGTTCTGGATACTGAGGCTCGTGCCATCCTTGATCGTCAGGCAGCATGGATCAGCGCCAACCCGGCCATCCGGTTCCGCGTGTATGGACACACCGACAAGGTGGGATCCAACAGCTACAACCAGCGCCTCGGCCTTCGCCGCGCGCAGGCTGCAGTTAACTACATGGTTGCCCGCGGTGTACCACGCGCCAAGCTGGAAGCCGTATCCTCTTTCGGGGAAACGCGGCCTCTGGTGGATACACAAAACCGTGAGCGTCTGAACCGGCGCACAGTGACGGAAGTTGTTGGATTTGCGCGAGGTTTCGTCGGCGACGATCTCGACGGAAAATACGCCAACGGCTTCTACCTTGGATACGTCTCAGGCGGTCTGTAAGCACAAAAAGAATCAAAGCCACTTACCTTACCGCCGGGTTTCCCCCGGCGGTTTTTTCGTTTATGGTCAGGGCGACACTCATCGAAAGATGGTGATTGAAGCATTTAACTCGCCCTTAACGATATTAGTTGATGCAAGCTTTCAACGCTTGTCTCACTTTCGACACTTTTTTTGCGCAAAACTCATTTGTTTTACACGACTTGTGAAACCGATTAAGTGTATGCTTCGGGTTTGGTATGGTTGCCATGCAGAGTACGCGCAAAGCCGGAACCGAGATGAGCATGCAATGCACGCACCAGACCCGGCGGGCGAGGGAGTGTAAGAAATGAGGCACGAACGATGGGATTATTGAAGGCAAAACCTGAAGAGGTTGAGGTATTCGCAATCGCGCGGAACCACGCCGACTTCCCTGATATGACGATCGGCCTGAACACGGTGATCGCCGGGCGCTGGGCTCCGCTGGAGCTTGATAATGGCGAGGCCACGATCAAGGCGGGTGTCGGGCCGGATCTGGAGATCGCGATTGTTGCAGTCTCATCGGATGATGAGAGCAATCTCACGCCGGTCACCAAAGTTATCCAGACCGCGCGCGATCACGGCCTGAAAGTGCTGCTGATCGCAAAGGATCTTTCACCGGCTGGTTTGCATCAGCTTCTCCGCGTCGGTGCTGATGATTTTGCGCCCTACCCTCTTCCGGAAGGCGCGCTGAGCGATGCGATCACGCGGCTGCGCAGTTCCTTCGAACAAAAGCCGACAGAGGCGAAAAGCAACGGCCAACGCAACCGACGCGGCATTATCATGCCTGTTTACGGTGTTGCAGGCGGTGTGGGCGCGACGACATTCGCTGTAAATATCGCGTGGGAGCTTTCGCTTCTCAGCAAGAAAACAGATAAGCGCGTTTGCCTTCTGGATTTCAATTTCCAGTTCGGCTCCGTATCCACTTTTCTTGATTTGCCGCGTCGCGAGGCAATCTACGAGCTGATCTCGGATCCCGACGCAATTGATCACGATTCGCTAAGTCAGGCGCTGACCTCCTACAAAACGCGCCTCGCCGTTCTCACGGCTCCGATGGACGCTTTGCCACTTGATATTATAGCGCCTGAAGATATCTCCAAACTGCTCGAAATCGCCCAGGCATCCTATGATTTCGTTGTGGTGGATATGCCTCAGGCACTCGTTCACTGGTCCGATAATGTGCTTCGCATGGCCGAAACCTACTTCGCCGTGATGGAAATCGATATGCGATCGGCGCAAAACTGCCTACGCTTCCTGCGTGCCTTGAAGGCCGAAGATCTGCCCTACGAGAAGGTGCAGTTTGCCCTGAACAGATCCCCCGGTTTCACTGATATTAACGGAAAAGCGCGCGCAAAACGTCTGGCAGAAAGCCTTGGTGTCGAGATCAATATCATGCTGCCCGATGGTGGTAAATCCGTGCTCGCGGCAGGCGATGAAGGCACGCCTCTTGCGGAAAGCGCCCCAAAAAATGCACTTCGTAAAGAGTTCAAGAGCATAGCTCAGTCCATCTTCGATGCCGTGGTGGCCGATAAAGCCGCCGTCGTTCAATAAAGCCGAGGAACTTACGCATGTTTCGTCGCTATCAACGTAATCAGGAAGCCCCCACTCCTCCCAAGATTGAGGCGGCGCCCGAAGAAATTGCATTCAAGCAGCGTCAGCGCCAGGAGCGCGACAAGAAGAAGATGTCGCAATCCGAGATTGCGGATGTCCAACGCGAATCCAAACGTCAGGACAAGCTCCTTGATGTGCGGATGGAACTGCACAAGCGTCTCCTCGAAACACTGAACCTTGCGGTGCTCGACAAAGCGACCGAGCAGGAACTGCGTCAGGAAATCACGATTATCACGCGGGAAGGCCTGCGCGATGCGGGCGTTGTGTTGAACGGCTCCGAACTGGAGCAGATCAACCAGGATCTCTTTGATGAGGTCACAGGCCTTGGCCCGCTGGAAATTCTGCTGAAAGATCCGTCGGTTAACGATATTTTGGTCAACGGTCCATTGCAGGTTTTCGTGGAGCGTAACGGTAAGCTGGAGCTCACGAGTGTGCGCTTCAAGGATGATCGCCACCTCCTTCGGATCATCGATAAAATCGTCTCCGCTGTCGGTCGTCGTGTGGATGAGAGCCATCCGTATGTGGATGCGCGGCTTGCCGATGGTTCCCGTTTCAACGCGATGGTTCCCCCGTGTGCGGTGGATGGCGCGCTCGTTTCAATTCGTAAGTTTTCCAAGGAAAAGCTCAGTATCGATGAGTTGGTGGAATTCGGCGCTTTCACGGAAGAGATGGCAGCCTACCTTCAGGCCGCCGTGGCGACCCGGCTCAATATCGTCGTCTCCGGCGGTACGGGTTCCGGCAAAACCACAACGCTCAATGCGCTTTCCAGCTTTATCGACGATTCAGAGCGGATCGTGACGATCGAGGATACAGCCGAACTTCAGCTTCAGCAGATCCATGTGGGCCGGATGGAAAGCCGCCCGCCAAACGTGGAAGGCAAGGGTGAGGTTTCGCAGCGCATCCTCCTCAAGAACGCTCTGCGTATGCGGCCAGACAGAATTATCGTGGGGGAGACGCGTGGCGAGGAAGTGATCGATATGCTTCAGGCCATGAACACGGGCCACGATGGCTCCATGACGACGATCCACGCCAACTCCGCACGAGATGCCGTAAGCCGCCTTGAGAACATGGTTGCAATGGCCGGGATCGAGATGCCGCTCAAGGCTGTGCGTCAGCAAATCGCCTCGGCTGTAAACCTCATGGTGCAGGTCAGTCGTCTGCAGGATGGCTCACGTCGTATGGTTTCCATCACGGAGATCACTGGCATGGAAGGCGAGATCATTTCCATGCAGGAAGTGTTCAAGTTCAAGCGTGAACGGATCGGCGAGGGTGGCAAGATCCACGGCCGCTTCGTCGCTACCGGCCTTCGCTCGCACTATGCGGAACGCTATCGCCAGTGGGGCTACGATCTGCCCGCTTCCATTTATGTGGAACAAGCCGGCTGATGCAGGTTTCTCCACTTAAAATCGACATCCGGGAGGCCGTTCACAATGCTCGTTGAACCAATCATCTACGCTCTGATCTTCGTTGGCGTATTTTTCATGGTTGAGGGCATCTATCTGGTTGTCTTCGGGAAATCCGTGCGGCTGGAAAGCAAGGTCAACCGGCGGCTGGAGCTTCTGGAAAAGGGCGAAAGCCCCGAAAGCGTGCTGAATACGCTGCGCAAAGAGCGTGAGCAGCACAAAGAGAACATGGGGCTGCCTATCGTAGCCCCACTGAGCGATAAAGCAGCTCAAGCCAATATCGCCTTCAGCCCAGTTGCATTGATCGTGGTTATGGTCGTGCTCGGCATCACCAGTTTCCTTGCCCTCACCTTCTTTACTGGTGCAGGCGTGCTTGTCCGGCTCTGTGTATCGATCATCATGGGCTACGGCGCTGTATATGTATGGCTGAACAACAAGGCCAAGAAGCGGCTGGCGCTTTTTGAGGAGCAATTGCCGGATGCAGTGGAGCTGATCGTGCGAAGCCTGCGCGTCGGGCATCCGTTTTCCTCGGCAATCAACATCGTGGCCCAGGAAATGCCGGATCCGCTTGGCACAGAGTTCGGGATGATCGCTGATGAGGCGACATACGGCATGGAAGTGACGGAAAGCCTTGATAAAATGGCCCGCCGGATCGACCTTCAGGATGTAAAGTTCCTCTCCGTGGCCGTCACAATCCAAAGCACATCAGGTGGTAACCTCGCAGAGATCCTCGATGGCCTTGCCAAGGTGATCCGGGCGCGGTTCAAGCTGTTCCGCAAGGTTAAGGCGATCACGGCGGAGGCGCGCTGGTCCGGCTGGTTCCTGTCCATCTTCCCGATTGGCGCCCTGATCATGATCCAGGTCATTGATCCGAAGTATTACGACTCCGTGAAGGAAACGTCTGCATTCGTACCTGCGGCGATCGTTGTGGGGATCTTCCTCTTTGTGAACGTGATCTTCATGCGCCTAATGGTTGATATAAAAGTCTAAGAGAGAGCTCGGAGAAACAACACATGGAACAGCTCCGTTTCGGTTGGGAATTCATCAACGCAGCACTTGGCCCCCTCGGGCCATTCTATATGCTCGCCTTCATCGGCGTCCTGATGATCCTTCTCTCCGCCCCATTGGCGTTCCGCACCAAGCCTGATCCACTGAACCGGCTCAAGGGTTCTGGCGTGGTAATGCCGAAAGCGGAAGACGGAGCGCCTGTTCGGCTGCGCTATGACGGAGGTGGCAGCCGCCAGCTTGAGCGGTTCAAGCCGCTTCTGGAGCCGCAGAACGAGAAAGAGTTTTCTGCCACCAAATTGAAGCTGATGCAGGCCGGGTATCGCGGCCGCAACGCTGTTTCCAACTATCACCTTTTGCGCTTTGTGCTGGGTGTTCTGGCGCTGGCCATCGGCACGCTTTCCGTGCTTGTGCGCAGCGACGAACCAAGCCTAATGGCCGTGATTGCCAGTGTGCTCTTCCCGGGCCTCATCGGCTACTATCTTCCAGACTACTGGGTAGAGCGCCGCCGCCAGACCCGGCAGGAAGAAATCACCAACGGTTTCCCGGATGCGCTCGATCTCATGCTTGTGTGTGTGGAAGCAGGCCAATCCCTCGATCAGTCCATCCTGCGCGTCGCCACAGAGATCAAGAACGGCTATCCAGCGCTGGCCGAGGAATTCGAGATGGTTTCCAACGAAATGCGGGCCGGTAAGGACCGCGTTACCGTTCTGCGCGATATGGGCGAACGCTGCGGCGTGCCCGATATCTCGGCCTTCGTAACCGTGCTGATCCAATCCGCCACTTTCGGTACGTCCGTCGCTGACGCGCTGCGCGTCTATGCCTCCGAAATGCGCGACAAGCGCGTGATGCGGGCCGAGGAAAAGGCCAACAAGCTGCCCACCAAGTTGACCTTGGGCACCATGATGTTCACAGTGCCGCCACTGTTGATCATCCTGATTGGACCTTCCGTTTATGGTATCGCCCAAACGCTTGGCCGCTAACCGCCCGACGCGCCGCGCCATTGTCCTCGGTGCAGCGGCTCTGGCCGCTTGCAGCCCGAGAGATCCCGATGCTCTCATCAACGATCGGGTGGGCCTCCCCACACGATTTGGCACACGTGCGCCGCAAGCTCCCGACGGGCTGGAAGTGGGCCACAGACTGATGGATGCGGGCGAATACGAACTGGCGCTGAGGGCCTATTATCGCGCTGCGAACGAAAAAGGCTTCACCGTAGATGTCCTCAGCGCCGTCGGATCGGCAAATCTCCGCCTAGGGCGCCTGAAGCAGGCCGAAAAGATCTTGCGGGTAGCAATTGCTCAGGATGAGAAGTTTGTGCCCGCGCTCAACAACCTCGGAGTGGTCCTGAACGCCAAGAACGAAATAGGCGAAGCGCGGGAATTGTTCCGCGTCGCTTTCGCGCTCGATAGCGGCCAATCCATCGAAATACGCGATAACTTGCGTCTTTTGAACGCCAGATTGCAAAATATTGATCCCGATGTCGCCGAAACCGAAGATTTTCGCTTGGTCAGAAGGGGCAATGGGCAGTATCTTCTCCTCGGACAATAAAAAAATAAGTCCGAGCAGAACGATATAAAAAGACAGAGGTACAGGCATATGACAATCAGGGGTACCCACCTGAAGGCGGTAGCGATTCTGGCGGTGTTCGGGCTTTCCGCCTGCAGCGATCCAGAAGCGGACAGAGAGGCTATCGAAAGCCTCGACGGGCTGAACGTGATCGACGAAAGCGGCCTCAACGATGTGATGCTGAATTTCGCGGATCCCAATGCAGCCGCAAACTATTTCCGCAACGCACTCAACAATGATCCATCCCGTACCGATTTCAAGCGCGGCTATGCCCGCTCTCTCGTGCGCGCGCGCCGGTCTGCCGAGGCCGTGCTGGCCTATGACCAGATGAACGATTCAGGTGAGCTGAACAATGCCGACAGGCTGTCCTACGCCGAGGCCCTTCTCCAGAACGGAGACTGGGACAAGGCTGAGGCGCAGCTCAACGCGATCCCTCCCACCATCGAGACATATGATCGCTACCGGCTGGAAGCCATGATCTCCGACTACCGCAAGCAGTGGAAACGGTCCGATAGCTTCTACGAGACCGCCCGCAACCTCACCACACGGCCTGCTCCGATACTGAATAACTGGGGCATCTCCAAAATGCAGCGGAAGGATTTCAAGGGCGCGGAGAAGAAGTTCCTTCAAGCGGTCAGCTTCGACCCCAAGCTCTTCAGCGCCAAGAACAACCTCGCGATCAGCCGCGCCAATCGCCGCGTCTATGATCTGCCCGGCATTCCGATGACGAGTGTGGAACGCGCCGAGCTTCTTCACAACATCGCCCTTCAGGCTATCCGCAACGGTGATGTCGCTCGGGGCAAAGGTCTGCTGGAAGAGGCCATCGATACACACCCACAACACTTCGCAGAAGCGACGCGCAAGCTTGCGGCGCTGGATGCGAACGTGCAGCGCTAAACCGCTTTTCGCAGCGTGGCCCGCTCCGTACCTTGGTGGGCCACACCGCAAACCGGCAGGGATAAAACAGAGGGGCTGGCCAGCAATGGCCCGCCCTTTCCTTTGGAGGGATGCCATCATGAGTGCTGACTGGGCGTTTTTTCTGGTAGCCCTGCCCTTCCTCTTCATCGCGGCCTACACCGATCTACGCTACATGCTCATCAAGAACTGGATGAACCTCGCGATGGCGGTGGCTTTTCTGATCCCCGCGCTGATCTATCTGCCCTTTTCAGAAATCGGGTTTCGCATCGGCATCGCCTTCGTCGTGCTCGTTGTTCTCATCCTGCTCGCCGCCTTCGATGCGTTCGGCGGGGGCGATGCCAAATATCTGGCCGCCCTAGCGCTCTATATCCCGCCAACCGATTATATGGCCTTCATCTTCATTCTCTCGTTCACCAACCTTCTGGCACTGGTGATCCACCGCGTCGCACGCCGCCAGCGCTGCGTGCGGGCCATCGCCCCAAGGTGGAAAAGCTGGCGCGTGCGCAAGTTCCCGATGGGCTACGCAATCAGCGGCGCAGCCCTTCTTTTCCTCGGTCTTAGGGCCGTCAACGGGCCGGTTTTACTAGGATAAAGAGGTCTGTGCGCAGCACTTCCTCAAGCGCCCAGCCTGCCTCCGCCATCCAGTCCAGTCTGGCCTGTCGTGCTGCAGTCGAAAGAGGGCAGAGCGGCACCAGAATGTAATCCGCCGCCGAAAAGCCCGCCTCCCCGCCATAGTACCACGGTGCCCCACCCGCTGCCCGCTCAAACGGCCCGAAAAGCCAGAGCGCATCCAAGAGGTCCGCGGTCATCACCGTCTGGCCAACAGCCTCTTCCACCGCCCCCAATTGGGCCGCCACCTGATGCTGCCATCCCACCAGCCCCGTCTGTGCGTTACAATCAGGCAGGCGCTCTCCGTTCAGCATATGCTTTGGCGTCTGGTCAGCTTCCTCCCCTGTCGTCTCAGCCTCGTAACTTTCGCCAAACACAATACCCTCCAGCACGCCGCGCGTGCGCGGTGCCCGATGCGTGGAAATCCGCACCCGGATGTCATCGCGGCTGAGATCCGTGAAGAGCGGCGCAAAGCCCTCGCTGCTCATCGCCAGATGCCGGTAGGGGCTGGAGGCGAGGTTTATCAGGCTCGGCGCAATCATCACCAGCGCCGCCACGGCCAGCACTTGCCCGAAGGCGCGCGCTGGCACCCGCAGGAACGCCTGCGCCCCCTCCGGGTTGGGCCGTGCCAACAGAAGTACGGCCAGCAGTGCGAGCCATTTCGGGTCATTTCCCCAGTTCTGATAAGTGATATAGATCAGCCCTGGCCCGAGGATCAGCAGAAAAAGTCCCTCCCGCGCCAGCCGCGTCTTCCGCCAGTAAACAATGGTGAGCAGCAACAATGCCGTGCCGGGCAAGAAGGCAGGCTTTGCCAAAAGGCTCGCGAAGGTCTCGCCCGGCTGGGGCCGTAACGCACTGGTCGCGGTTAGAAGCAGATCCCCGAGATAGCCCTTCCAATAGGCAAATCCTCCCAGAACGATGCTCGCGAGCGCAAGGCAGACCAGCCCCGCGAGACCCGCCATCAGCAGCACCTTCCCACGCCGGTCATGCGCCAACGCCACAAGCACAAAAGGCGCAAGCGCCAGCACATATGTCGCCTTGATCAGAACCAGAGCAGCCCCGCAGACGCCAAGCACAACTCCATCAAGCAGGGCTCCCCAACCGCCCTCTACCCGGCTCGGCAGGAACAGCACCACCACAATCAGGCTCGCAAGCACCCAGGCCCAACGGTTGTAGTACATGGAAAGCGAGATGCTCGGCACATCTCCGCCAAACACCAGCGCCGTGCAAAGCAAAACAAGCCCGCCCGCAAAGGCAAACCGCAGCACACCCTCAAGCCGACTGACCGAAACCCACCAGATCATCGGAAGAAAGGCCGTGCACATCGCGACCGCCGCCAGCCGCACCGCACGCCCCGGCGGAAAGCCCGCTTCCACAAACACCGCAATCGGCCAGATCGTCAGCACGCCCAGCGGTGTCATCGTCTCGATATGCTGCCTGTCGCCCGCCGCCATGCGGTAAACAAGATCCATCGTGTGAATCAGATCACCCTCATGCCCGGTGATCAACAGGTACTCCGGCGCCATCAGCACAGCAAAAGAGAGAAGGCTTATCGCCAGCAAACCTGCCAAAAAACGCATAAAGCCTGCCTCCACCTTGATTATTAAGGGTTTCTTTTCCGAAAGGTGGCGCTTTTTTTAAGGACCCGCAACGCAGAAAAGCCTTTTTTGCGCCATGCTCGTCCGCTAACTTGCATCAGCACGCAGAGCGGAGAGCCCGATATGAACGATATGGCCAATCATCCTGACAGTGGATTCGCGCCCAAAGCGCCGGTCAACCTCGAAGAAACGGGGCTGGAGGCTGTGCTGATGCGCGACATCTTGCTCAAAACGATGTTCCGCCGCTCGCTCACCAGCCTCTCCGATATTGCCAAGGCCCTCTGCGTCGTGCCGCCGCTGGCGCAGGAGCTTGTGGATATCGCCCGCGAGGAAAATCTGATCGAAACGCTCGGTGCACGCGGCGCATCGCCCACGGCGGCGCTCCGCTATCAGCTTACAGAAAGCGGCCGCGCCCGTGCACTCGATGCGCTTACGCAATCGGAATACTACGGCGCACTGCCCGTACCGCTGGAGCAATACTGGAAGCAGACAGCCCGCCAGCAGATCGGCGATGCCGTGATCAGTCAGGAGCGGCTGGAAAAATCCATGTCCCACCTCGTGCTGCCCGCAGGCATGCTGGATAAGCTCGGGCCTGCGGTGAATTCCGGGCGCTCGGTTCTGCTCTACGGCCCGCCGGGCACCGGTAAATCCTCCATCTCCAACGGGATCCGCGATGCATTGGGCGATAACATCTTCGTCCCTCAGTTCCTCGAATACGGCGGCCAGGTCATCTCCGTCTACGATCCCATCGTACACACGCTCGCCAAGGTGGGCGCGGAAAACCCGAACTCGCTTCGCCGTGCGGGTGCTACGCATGATGCCCGCTACGTACTCTGCCGCCGCCCCTCCGTGATGACGGGTGGTGAACTCACGCTCGACATGCTCGATCTCAACTACAACAAGGTCAGCCGCACCTATCAGGCCCCTCTCCAGCTCAAGGCCACCGGGGGCGTCTTCATCATCGACGATCTCGGCCGACAGTCAGAGCCGCCGCAGGCGCTGATCAACCGCTGGATCGTTCCGATGGAAGCCAGCTTCGATATTCTCAGTCTCCAGTCGGGCCAGAAATTCATGGTGCCGTTCGACACGTTGGTGATCTTCTCCACCAACTTCGCCCCCACGGAAATGTTCGATGGCGCGGCCCTTCGCCGGATCTACTACAAGATCAAGGTAGATAACCCAAATCGCGACGATTTCATCAAGGTCTTCGTGAAAACCTCTCGCCACTACAAGATCAAACCGGACGAGGCGATCCTCACATATCTCCTCAAGGAGAAATACCCCACCTGCGACAACCAGTTCGCCAACTATCACGCGCCCTTCCTGATCGATCAGATCCTCTCGATCTGCGATTACGAGGGTCTGCCAAAACAGTTGACACCTGCACTTATTGATCGCGCCTGGGAAAACCTGTTCCTCGACGAATAATGCCAAGGCAAGGCTGGCGGGTGGGCCGGTGAGGGTGCGCGCAGCGCAGCCGAGCTCGGGGCCCCGCAAAGTCTTGCCTTCCTCAGGCAATCAAACCAAGTGAGCAAGATGGACGCATGCTGAAAACCATACGCAGCATCCTCGTGGCTGCAGGGCTCATTGGTTCCCCTCAAACCGCGATGGCGAATGAGGGCAATAAATCGGCCCAGGATACCGTCCGCTTATTCGCCGAAACCTTCCTGAGCCCAGAAGCCGCCGCTCGCCTGCGCAATCCAATCACAACCAACTACGAAGTGCTTGACCTGATGGAGGTTGATACCTCCGCCCATCCGGATCAATTGGAGGATAGCGTCTGTGGCCAGGTCCTTCTGGACGAAATGCTCAATTACTCAAACCGCGCCGTCTGGCTGGATTGGAAATACAACATTCTCACCCTCATTCGGGATGACGCTTGGGATGATCAACTCGGGCTCGTTTTCGAGATGAACACCCTCGCTCCCCTCACGCCTGAAGAACGCGCCCCCATTCTCGAAAAGGCTCTCAAGGAGCACGGCGAGAGGCCCGAGGTCATGATGTTTCCGGATCTCCAGCCCCTCGCCGAAAAACGCGGTTACCGCCTGATGATCTTTGAAAACCGCTCGGATGGTCTCGGCCTCTTCGCCTTGCCAGCAGATCAGGCCGCCGCGTGGCATATGACGCATCTCGGCGACGTGCTGATCATTGATGCCGCAGCAGGCTCCGTGGCCGATCCACGCTCCAACGGCCGGATCAATCAACTCACAAATTGAACGCGAAACGCTTTAGCGCAGAATTACCCTGCCGCTGAAGTCGATTCCCCCTCAACATCCCCGCTCAAATCCTTACGCTCGGCCCATGAGAATCGGAGTAGCAGGCTGCGGCGCCATGGGCCGCCCCATGGCAGAGGCGATGCTGGCAGGCGGCGCAGAGCTTCAGGCTTTCGACATTCGCCCCGCAGCCGAATTCGGCTCCTTCGCCGCGCATCTCACGGGCCTCAACACCTTCCGCGGCGTAGAAACCCTCTTCTCCATCGTTCGCGATATCCCGCAAACCGAAGAACTCCTCTTCGGCATGCAAAACATGGCAGAAGCGCCCAACCTTCGCTCCCTCATCATCTCTTCCACCCTCGCGCCCAGCTACATCCGCGCACTCCGCCAACGCCTGCCGGGTCACATCACCCTCATCGATGCTCCCATGTCCGGCGCCCCCATAGCTGCACGGGAGCGTCGCCTTGCCTTCATGCTCGGCGGAGAGGCTACCGATATCGCCCCTCTCATGCCGCTCTTCCGCGCCATGGGCACCAACATCCACCATATGGGCCCCCTCGGCGCGGGCATGGTGATGAAAGTCCTCAACAACATGGTCGCCGCAAGTTCCGTCGTCACCACCCGTCTCGCGCTCGATTGGGCCGCCAAAGCAGGCATTGAAGGGCAACGCTTCCGCGAAGTGGCGGAAGACAGTTCGGGCCAGACATGGTTCTCCCGCAACTTCGATGCTATCGATTGGGCTGCCGAGCCCTTCGACCCGGCCAACACGATGGGCATCCTCGTCAAGGATGTCACCAGCGCGCTCGATGCCGCACCGGAAGGCGAAGCCCTTGATCTTCCAAAAGAAATCATAGCGGCGCTCCAACGCCTCACATGAGCCTGCTCCCCGAACGCTTTCAGAACTGGTTCACCAAGCGTGGCTGGCAGGCCCATCCCCACCAGCTCGCCCTGCTGGAGCGTCGCGAAGATCCGGCAACCCTCCTCATCGCGCCCACGGGCGGCGGCAAAACCCTCGCGGGCTTCCTCCCCACGCTCGTCGAACTGGCAGAGCGGCCCCACGAGGGCATGCACACACTCTACATCTCCCCGCTCAAAGCCCTCGCCGCAGACATCAAACGCAACCTCCACGCACCCGTGGAAGAACTCGGCCTCGATATTCGCATCGAGGATCGCACCGGCGATACCAAGCAGGCCGCCCGCCAGCGCCAACGCCGCGATCCCCCTCATATCCTCCTCACCACGCCCGAGTCCCTCGCCCTCCTCCTATCCTACGAAGATGCTCCCCGCATCTTCGCGGGCCTCCGCCGCGTGGTGGTAGACGAGATCCACGCGCTCGCCGAATCCAAGCGCGGCGATCAGTTGATGCTCTGCCTCTCCCGCCTGCAAACGCTCAGCCCCGGCCTCTCCCGCATCGGCCTGTCCGCCACGGTCGATAATCCCCCCCAGCTTGCCGAATATCTCGCCCCCGGCATGGCCAAGATCGTCAAGGCAGACCCTGGCCCCAAGGCCGATATTCGCCTTCTCGAAACTGTTGAGGCCCCACCCTGGGCGGGCTCCGGCGGCCGCCACGCCGCACGCGCTGTGATGGAGGAGATCCGCAAAGCCGATACTACGCTCGTCTTCATCAACACCCGCGCCACGGCCGAGCTCTTCTTTCAGGAGCTCTGGGCGCTCAATCCCGAAAATCTGCCCATTGCGCTCCACCACGGCTCCCTCTCCCGCGAAGCCCGCGAAAAGGTGGAGCAGGCGATGGTGGCGGGTGATCTCAAGGCCATCGTCTGCACCGGCTCTCTCGATCTCGGGATTGATTGGGGCGATGTCGATCTCGTCATCCAGATCGGCGCACCAAAAAACATCAAACGCCTCGTCCAGCGTATTGGCCGGGCCGGACATCGCTACAATACCCCCTCCCGCGCGCTCCTTGTGCCCGCCAACCGTTTCGAGGTTGTCGAGTGCCGCGCCGCACTGGAAGCTGTCAATGCCGGAGATTTGGACCGAACGGTCAAAAATGATGGCCCTCTGGATGTACTCTGCCAACACATCATGTTGCGTGCCTGCTCCGGCCCCTTCTACGCGGAAGATCTGTTTGCAGAGATCCTGAACACCGGCCCATACCAAAACCATACCAAACCGGTACTAAACCAAGCTTTGGATTTTTGTGCCACCGGCGGCTACGCGCTGCGCGCCTACGACAGGTGGCAAAGGCTCGTGGAGCGCGATGGAAAGTGGCAGCTTCGCGATCCCCGCACAGCCCGTGCGCTGCGCATGAATATCGGCACCATCATTCAGGCCGAAACGCTTTCCGTCCGCATGCGCGGCCGCGGCGGCAAACCTTTGGGCGAGGTGGAGGAAGACTTCGCGGCAACGCTCGTCCCGGGCGATACCTTCCTCATCGGCGGCCAGACAGTGCGCTACGAAGGTCTCCGCGAGATGACAATCGAGGTCTCCAAACAGCCATCCAAACAACCGAAAATCGCTGTCTTCGGCGGTTACCGCATGTCCACCTCGCTGGAGCTTTCGCACCGCGTCGTAGACATTCTCAGCACCCCCACCCGCTGGAAGAACCTCCCCGCCCACACAGCGGATTGGCTTGAACTGCAACGCCAGATCTCCACACTGCCCCAACCCGGCGGCCTTCTTTCAGAGGCTTTCTGGCGGGCGGATCGCGCCTATCTCTGCCTCTATTCTTTCGCGGGCCGCAACGCAAACCAAACGCTCGGTCTCCTCCTCACCCGGCGCATGGAAGAGGCAGGCCTGAACCCTACCGGTTTCGTCGCAAACGACTATGCGCTCCTCGTCTGGGGCCTCGATCTCGTGAAGGATATCCGCCCCCTCATCACACCCGAGGGCCTGCGCGACGGGCTGGAGACATGGCTCGCGGAAAACGCCGTGATGAAGCGCACCTTCCGCGCCTCCGCCACTATCGCAGGCCTGATAGAACGCAACCTTCCAGGCCGCCGCAAGACAGGCCGCCAAGCCACCTTCTCCTCCGATATCTTGTATGACACACTCCGAAAATACGACCCTGACCACCTCATGTTGCGAATCACCAAGGAAGAGGCTGCACGTGGTCTTGTCGATTTCGAGAGGATTGAAGAGATGCTGAGCCGCGCAAAAAATACAACCCACATCCTCGCACCACACGTCACTCCCCTCGCCGCACCCCTCCTTCTGGAGATGGGACGCGTGCCAATAAAGGGCGCTGCGGCCGATACTGCACTGGAAGAAGAGGCCACGCGGATGATGCAGGAAGCGGGCCTCGCGTGACGCGAAAGGCACCGCTTGTGAGAAACCCAACAAAGCGCCACACAACCCCCTTGCCAGCGCCACAATGTTCCGGTTTTGTATCATCATGACGAGTACAAATTTCCAGCTGCAAGATGCTCGCCTGACGGCCCGGGGTTCCGGGGCGCTTTGGTGGGAAGATGCGCGGCTCTTGTGTGTAAGTGATCTTCATCTCGGCAAGTCCGAAAGGCTCGCCCGCCGTGGCGGCACACTGCTGCCGCCCTACGATACGCGCGAAACCCTTGCGCGGCTCGACAGTGAGCTTTCAGAGCTCAATCCCCAAACCGTGATCTGCCTCGGCGACAGCTTCGATGACAGCCTCGCCGCCGAGCATATTGACGAGACGGACAGGCTCCAGATAACCAACATGATGGCGGGCAGGCGCTGGTTCTGGGTCGAGGGCAATCACGATCCAGGCGATCTCGGCCTTGGCGGCACCGCCGTGCAGGAACTGGAACGTGGCCCTCTCACCTTCCGCCACATCGCGCAATCAAACGCGGGCGCTGGCGAGATTTCAGGTCATTTCCACCCAAAAATCGGCGTGCCAACACGCGCAGGCCACATAACCCGCCCGTGTTTCGTTTACGATACCCGCCGCCTGATCCTGCCAGCATACGGCGCCTATACAGGTGGCCTCTCAGCCAACGATCCGGCGCTCAACACGCTCTTTGGCAATGATGCCTGCTGTATCCTAACTGGCTCGAAAACAAGCACAATCCCGCTGTCTGCACGCCTTTCCGCGTGAGTCTGGCCTGGAGCTGACAAGCAACTGCCCGGCAGACATGCGGGGCAGTTGGAGACTAAACCGTAAGCCCCTCCGGCTCATCCAGCCCATTCGCCCGGCAGCAGGCCGTCACGGTATTGGCCAAAAGGCAGGCAATCGTCATCGGCCCAACCCCGCCCGGCACTGGCGTAATCGCCCCGGCTACCTCGGCGCAATCCGCATAATCGCAATCACCAACCAGCTTGGTCTTCTCGCCATTGGGTACTCGATTGATACCCACATCAATCACGGTCGCACCGGGTTTCACCCAGTTCCCCGTCACCATTTCCGGCCGCCCCACAGCCGCAACAAGAATGTCAGCGTTCCGGCAAACCGCCTCGATATCCTTTGTCCGGCTATGCGCAATCGTCACCGTGCAACTCTCGCCCAGCAACAGTTGCGCCATCGGCTTGCCCACAATGTTGGAGCGCCCGATCACCACCGCATTGAGCCCGGAAAGACTGCCCAACCGGTCCCGCAGCATCATCAGGCACCCAAGGGGTGTGCAAGGCACCATGCTTTTCTGCCCTGTGCCCAACAGCCCGACATTGGAGATGTGAAAGCCGTCCACATCCTTGGCCGGATCAATGGCGTTGATCACCAGATCTGCATTCAGATGCTCAGGCAAAGGCAGCTGCACTAGGATCCCGTGGATCGCAGGATCCGCGTTCAACTGCTCTACCATCGCCAGCAGATCCGCCTCGGAAACACCCCTGTCCATCCGATGCTCCACCGAGTGCATGCCCGCCTCAACTGTCTGCTTGCCCTTGTTGCGCACATAAACCTGGCTCGCAGGATCCTCTCCCACCAGCACCACGGCCAGCCCGGGCGTGATACCGTGATCCGCCTTCAGCCGCGCCACATGCTCAGCAACTTTGCCCCGTACAGCGGCGGCAAAGGCTTTTCCATCAATCACATCTGCAACCATCTCGCCGATCCTTATAGCGTTTTCCATTTTGCCTGACGCAGATCTACCGGAATGCGCCCGCCTCTGAAGTAGATACCATTCTAATCTGTCGCAAACGCTCCGAATTCAGGGCGCGCGCGGAGGCGGCGGGCGAGGCGGGGCTCAATGCCGCGCCTTGCCCGCACACCATCAAACGTCAGAACAATCCTTCGATCTGGCCCGCCTCATTCAGCATGATCGCCTCAGCTGAGGGTACACGTGGCAGGCCAGGCATCGTCATGATCTCTCCGCAGATCGCCACAACGAACCCGGCGCCTGCCGAAAGCCGCACTTCGCGGATCGGCAGCGAAAAGCCCGTGGGCGCACCGCGCTCATTCGGATCCGTGCTGAAGGAATACTGCGTTTTGGCCATGCAGACAGGCAGGCTTCCGTAGCCCGCCTCCTCCCAGGCCGCCAGTTGATCGCGTATTTTCTTGTCCGCAATCACCTCATCAGCACGGTAGATCTTCTTGGCAATCGTCTCGATCTTCTCCATCAGTGGCATCTCATCGGGATAAATCGGCGCGAAATCAGCCGTGCCGCCATCCGCCAGCGCCACCACCTTCTCCGCCAGATCCCTGATCCCCTCAGAACCATGTGCCCAATGCTTGCAAAGCACTGCCTCCGTGCCCTGTCCGGCCACATAGGCCTTCACGGCTTCCACTTCCGCGTCTGTATCCGTCACAAAATGGTTGATCGCAACGATCACCGGAACACCGAAGGACTTTACGTTTTCGATATGGCGGCCAAGGTTCGCACAACCGGCCTCCACAGCACCCACGTTCTCCGCGCCAAGATCCGCCTTGGCCACGCCGCCGTTCATCTTCATGGCGCGCACCGTTGCCACCAAAACCACCGCATCCGGCGCAATTCCCGCCTTCCGGCATTTGATGTTCATGAACTTCTCGGCCCCGAGATCAGCCCCGAAGCCCGCTTCCGTTACCACGTAGTCCGCAAGCTTCAGCGCTGTCTTGGTTGCCACAACAGAGTTGCACCCATGCGCGATATTGGCAAATGGGCCGCCATGCACGAAAGCCGGGTTGTTTTCGAGCGTTTGCACCAGATTGGGCTGCATCGCCTGCGCCAGCAGCACCGTCATCGCCCCATCCGCCTTGATATCGCGGCAATAAATCGGCTTCCGCTCGCGCGTATAGGCCACAATGATGTTGCCCAGCCGTTCTTTCAAATCGTCAAGATTATTTGCAAGGCAGAGGATCGCCATCACTTCGGAAGCGACAGTGATATCAAACCCCGCCTCGCGCGGGAAACCATTGGCCACTCCGCCCAGCGAGGCCGTGATCTGGCGCAGCGCACGATCGTTCATATCCATCACCCGCCGCCACACTACGCGGCGAATGTCGATCTCCAGCGCATTTCCCCAGTAGATATGGTTGTCTATCATTGCGGAGAGAAGATTGTGAGCAGAGGTGATCGCGTGGAAATCACCCGTGAAGTGGAGGTTCATCTCCTCCATCGGCACCACCTGTGCATGTCCCCCGCCGGCCGCTCCACCCTTCATCCCGAAACAGGGGCCGAGCGAAGCTTCCCGAATACAGATCGCCGCCTTCTTGCCAATCGCGTTCAACCCATCGCCCAGACCCACCGTCGTTGTTGTCTTCCCCTCACCCGCAGGCGTCGGGTTGATCGCCGTCACGAGGATCAGTTTGCCATCGGGCTTGCCAGCCTGCGCCGCGATGAACTCCGCCGAAACCTTGGCCTTGTCATGTCCGAAGGGCAGAAGGTCCTCATTCGGGATGCCCAGGCGATCGCCGATCTCTTGAATGGGCTTTTTCGATGCCTCGCGGGCAATCTCGATATCGGTTTTGAAGGCCATCGGCGCGATCCTTTTCGGAGTGAGTCTGTCGCGCCATAGGGCAGGTAAATCACGCTGCAGACTAGATGCTTTCCGACATCCTGTGCCGCGAATTCGACGGCATGCTAGGGCCACCACTTCTCAGGCGTGAGGCCAGATCCGCTGCGGTGGAATATGCAGCCGAAGCCGTGCTCCAACTGTGAGGTCTCCCTCTCGCTCCACCCAGGCTGTAACCCCGCGCCGCCCCTTCGCGGCGGGCTTGTAGCCCTTGCCAAACCCGGGATGCTCCGCCTCGATTTCTTTGGCAGGGTATTGGCAAGGCGCGTTCTCCATGTCCACCGTCACGCTCGTTCCATTTTCCGCGATCAGGCGAGAGGAGGGCGGGATCTGTGTGAAATCGGGGATGCCACGCACGATCACAGTCGCGCCCACCCATTCCGGCCTCAACGCGGCCAAACCCATCCGTTTGGCCGTCGCCGCCAGTTCCTCCTCGGAAAGAATGCTCAGTTGGCGCACATTGCGGATCTCGGTTGCTTCGGGGTACTGCGATGCAACCCGGCTGCAGGAGGCCCGGGTCTCCCCGCTATGATACTCCCCTTCCACCCCTCCAAAGCGCAGGTTCAACGTATCGAACGGCGCGGCCCGAAGGGAAACCTCGCGGTCCGCCACCCGGCCAAGCCATGTGATCTCCCCATAGATATCGGTGGGCATCAAAATGGGCATTCTTGCGACTCCTTCCCTGCTTCAGGGTTCAGGCACAACACAAGACCCTGTTTTTACGTATATGAAGCCCTTGAGTTCCACTCAAACGAAAGCCCGTGATGGGCTGCATCACGGGCTTCGAATGTCGATTGAATTCAGTCTGTCCTCAAACGCTGGGCTCAGGCTCCAGCCCCGGGTCCGCGCTCGGCTTACGGCGCGGCTTGCCTGTTTTGGGAATGGCCACAACGCCGGACGCATCGCCGCCGGAGCTTGGCACATCATCATCGTCAGAGCCCCGGTTCAGCGGCTCTCCGCGGATCACCTTGCCAATCTCTGGGCCTGTCAGCGTCTCATACTCCAGCAAACCCTGGGCCAATCGGTGCAGATCATCGCTCTTCTCGGTCAGGATTTCCCTGGCACGCGCATAGCCTTCATCCACCAGCTTGCGCACTTCGCTGTCGATCACTTCATGCGTCTCCGGGCCGGCATTCACACCACCGCCCTGAGGGCCAAGATAAGTCATCTGCTCATTGGCATAGTCAATGTTACCCAGCGTGTCAGACATGCCGAACTGCGTCACCATCGCCCGCGCAATTCGCGATACCTGCTGGATGTCGGAGGACGCGCCGGAGGTCACGTTCTCCGGTCCGAAGATCAGCTCTTCAGCCACCTTTCCACCCATCGCCATCGCGATCTTGGATTTGTACTTCGTCTTGGTCACGGAAAGCTGATCGCGCTCCGGAAGGCTCAGCACAAGGCCAAGCGCCCGCCCGCGCGGAATGATCGTGGCCTTGTGGATCGGATCATGCTGCGGCACATTGATCCCCACAATCGCATGCCCTGCCTCATGGTAGGCCGTCAGCTTGCGCTCCTCATCCGTCATCACCATCGAGCGACGCTCAGCACCCATCATAACCTTGTCTTTGGCGTTCTCGAAATCTTCCATCGTCACGAATCGCTTGCCCGTGCGCGCAGCCATCAACGCCGATTCGTTCACAAGGTTGGCAAGATCAGCGCCCGAGAAACCGGGTGTTCCGCGTGCGATGATCCGCAAATCCACGTCCGGCCCAAGCCGGATTTTGCGCGAATGCACTTCGAGGATCTTGGTGCGCCCTTTGATATCGGGGTTTGTCACCTGTACCTGCCGGTCAAAACGGCCAGGCCGCAGCAGTGCCGGGTCCAGCACATCCGGGCGGTTGGTGGCGGCCAGAAGGATCACGCCCTCATTAGCCTCGAAACCGTCCATTTCCACCAGAAGCTGGTTTAGCGTCTGTTCGCGCTCGTCATTACCGCCGCCATATCCGGCACCACGGTGGCGACCAACGGCATCAATTTCATCGATAAACACAATGCATGGCGCATTCTTCTTCGCCTGCTCGAACATGTCGCGCACACGGGAAGCCCCCACACCGACAAACATCTCCACAAAGTCCGAACCAGAGATCGTGAAGAACGGCACACCGGCCTCACCTGCAATCGCACGTGCCAGAAGCGTTTTACCCGTACCCGGAGGGCCCACAAGCAGAGCACCTTTGGGGATCTTGCCGCCAAGACGACTGAATTTCTGCGGATCCCGCAGAAAATCCACAATCTCTTCAAGCTCTTCCTTGGCTTCATCAATTCCGGCCACATCGTCAAACGTCACCTTGCCGGATTTCTCCGTCAGCATCTTGGCCTTGGATTTGCCAAAGCCCATCGCACCGCCGCGGCCGCCGCCCTGCATCCGGTTCATGAAGAAGATCCATACCCCGATGAGAAGCAGAATGGGCAACCACATGCCGATCAGTGTCATCAGGCCCGATTGTTCCTGCGGCACGGCATCAATCGCAACGCCCGCTTCCCGCAGGGTGGCCACCAGATCACCGTCGCGCGGCTGGATCGTCTGCGTTTTACTGCCATCCGAACCGGTGATGTAAACATTCTCGCCATCCAGCTCTACCGAGCTTACCTGGCCCGCTGCCACCCGCTCAAGGAACTGGGAATATGTCACCTCGGAAGAGCCACCATTCGGCCCCGCCGTGCTGAACACCTGAAACAACGCGCCAAGCAGAACAATCAATATCAGCCAGAACGCAATGTTTTTGGAATTGCCCACAAGTAGTCTCCCAATATATCCGGCAGGGCCTTGCCGCCGGTTTCAGAACCATAACATATGTGCGGTTACCGAGGTTTCAACGTGTCGTGAGGGACAGGAAAAAAGCGTCTGGGTCAACAGCCAACGCAGCATCGCACTCTTTTGAGGCGTTTGCAAAGGGTGCGGCAAAGAGCGCGCCGTCTTTATAGAAGGCCGGTGCAGCCAAAAGTGACGTGCGTGGATGGCCAAGGCTGCGCCAATCAGGCAGCTCTTTCAGCCCCTCTTCCCCCAGTGCCGCAACGCGCACACCGCCAGGCCCCCGTGTTTTCCAGCGCCCGTCCCAGATTTCGCCTGCCACCACTGGCCCTCCCGCCCGCGCCGGCTCGCGGCAGAGCAGAATTTCTTCTCCGTGTCGCTCAATCTGCACGCCATGCAGGGTTTGGCCCGAGGATCGGGAATCCAGCATTGTGCACGTCATCGCCTTCAGGGCGCTCAGGCGTGGGCGATAGCTGGCACCGCCCACCCAGTTCAACGCAGCCGCCATCAGGCGCAGGCGCGTCTCCTCGGCAAGGGCTGCCAGCGGGGCCGGATCAAGCCACATGTAGCCCAAAGGATGGGGGCGAAAGATCTCTTCAGCCGCGTCTGCAGCAACCTGCGCCAATGCCCGCTGCGCCATTTCCATCCGATCGGCCGTAGCGGCAAGCCGCTCCGGCCAAAGCCCCAGGTCCTGCAGAAGCGGCATGGCCTTGCGGATCTTGATCCTGTCGAACCGCTCATCCTCATTGCTTGGGTCGTCCGCCCAGGCGATGCCCTTGGCACTCAGGTAGGCCTGTAAATCCTCTCGCCGCGTGTGCAGCAGGGGCCGCAACCACACGGTTCCCTCCGCCTCGCGCCGCATCCGCATCGCCGAAAGCCCGTCCACGCCGGATCCGCGCGCGAGGCGCAGAAGAAACGTTTCCGCCTGATCATCCAGCGTGTGCCCAAGCGCAATCCCGGAGAGGCCGCGACTCAAGGCCCATTTCCCAAGCAAATGGCGCCGCGCAGTGCGGGCAGCATCCTGAAGGTTGCCGCTTCCGCTCCAGCCGTTCCATTCAAGGGTTTCATGGGAAAGCCCAAGCGCCACAGCCATTTCCGCCACAGCCTCGGCCTCTGCCCTTGCCTCGGGCCGTAGCCCATGATCCACCGTGGCAACCGCAAGGCCGCGCCCCGGCGCCTTCGCCCAATCGTGCATAAGGTGGAGAAGTGCGAGCGAATCGCCGCCCCCCGACACGGCGACCCCCAAGGGGCCATCCGGCGCATCAGCCAGCCCAAACCTCAGAGCTGCGCCAAGCGCCTCCGGTTCCATACCTTTGCCTAACTGCAGCCGAGCGTTTGCCGGTCCGCGTTCACACGGGCCACCACGTCCTGCGAAGCATCTGGGTAACGGTTAAACACTTCCTGCAAAGTCTGGCAGGCCTCCGCCGTCCGGCCCAACTGGCCAAGGCTGCGGCCCACATTATAAAGCGCCTCTGCCGCTCTCGCCCCCTGCGGAGCACCGCTGAACGTATCCAGATAAGCCCGTGTCGCGCTCGCCCAATCCCCGGAACGGGCAAAAGCCTCGCCGCGCAGGAACATCGCCTCGTCCGTCAGCGGGCCGCCGGGAAAATCCATGAGAAATTTGGCAAACAACGCAGCCGCGTTTGTATTATCTCCCGCATCAAACGCAGCCTTGGCCCTGTCAAAAGCCTCCCGCTCCGAGATTGCCAGTTCAGGCCCGGTCTCCGGCACAGGCACCACGGGGGTAACGGGCGCAGGGTCCGTGATGGGTGTCGTTCCGGCGGTGGTATCAAAGCCGGTTGCGGGCGTGCTCGCAGCGTCTCCCGTTCGCAGGCGTGGCCGCACCGTACCATCCACAGGCACCGCAGAACCACCAGCACTCGCTGGCGGTGTACTCGGCGTGGCATCCTGCGTGCCAAGCTGCGGCGTATCCGAAATACCGCTCAGGCTCCCGCCCTCCAGCTCTGTCAGCCGGAACTTGAGATCATCCACACGGTTCGTTCCATCGGCCACCACACGGTCCAGCCGAAAGCGCAGCTTCTCCACCTCGCCCGTCACGCGCACCATCTCGGCTTCCAGAAGCTGGATGCGCTCCAGCACCGGGGCCGCATTCACGATGCCGCTATCCGCGCCGCCCGATTGCTGCAACTCCAGCCGCAAGCCGCTGATCATGCCATCAAGCGTTTCCAGATCCTTGCGGATATCCGCCAACCTGTCGCCTGCTCCTGCCTGAGCAAACGCTCCGGTAGGCAGAAGGCACAGCACGAAAATTGCAATAAACCGCATCTGTATCTCCCCCAGATACTGGCGTCCGATAGGGGCCTCAGGCCCCCGGGAAGCCCGTCACAACCGTCACAGCACGCCGGTTTTTCTGATAACAGCTCTCGTTCGAGCAGACTTCAAGCGGGCGCTCCTTGCCGAATGGTATAATCGAAAGCCGCGCATCGGGCAGGCCTTTCGCCACGAGATAATCCCGCACGGCAGCAGCCCGCCTGTTGGAAAGCGCAATGTTGTAATCCCGCGTGCCCTGCTCATCCGCATGGCCTTCGATTGTGATCTGGCCGCCCGGGTTCTGCAAAAGCCATGTTGATTGGCCATCAAGGGTCGTGCGCGCCTCAGCCGTCAGCTGGTGCTGATCCACCGGGAAAAGCACCCGGTCGCCGATCACTTGCGCAAAATATGCGGGGCTTGCCGGGTTCAGCGGGCGACCATCAGGGCCCAGCACGCTGCCAGCACCACCGGGGCCAAAGTTATCATCCAGCGAGCCTCCGCTGCCGCCAAAAAGCCCACCTGCGTCCTCACCACGGCTACATGCCGAGGCGAGAAGGACCACGCCCAATAGTAGAATATGTGAAAGTCTCATGCCTGTTACCACCTTCCGGATGCCTGCTCGGCTGTTGTTTTATACGAGCCGTTTTTCCGGCTCTTACAGCACTTTTAGCATGTTTATCCGGCTTCGCCTACTGCGAAGCGCTTACGGCAGCAAGCCAGACCAGCCGGGATCGGAGGCAAAGCTCGGCGTTGGCAGCCGCTTGAGGTTCCGCCCGGTGATATCCACCGTCCAGAGGCTCGGCGCACCGCCCTCACCCGCGGTTTCACGGAAGAATGTCAGCACACGGCCATTCGGCGCCCAGCTTGGCGCCTCATCCAGAAAACTCGCCGTCAAAAGCCGCTCATTGGAACCGTCCGTGCGCATCACGCCAATATGAAACCGCCCGGCATTGATCTTGGTGAACGCAATCAGATCCCCGCGCGGAGACCAGACAGGCGTGCCGTATTTGCCGTTGCCAAAGCTGATCCGCGTGCCCTCGCCACCCGTTGCGGGCATCACGTAAAGCTGCTGCGAACCGGAGCGATCACTCTCAAAGACGATCTGGCTGCCATCGGGGGAAAAGCTCGGCGCTGTCTCAATCGCAGGCGAAGACGTCAGCCGCTGCCGCTGGCCGCTCGCGATATCGATCACATAGATATCTGTGTTCGCACCCTCATTCAGCGAAAGCACAACCCGCTGCCCATCGGGCGAAAAGCGGGGCGCAAAGGCCACCTGCCCGATATTGCCGAAGGCACGCGTCTCCAGCGTCTGTACATCCAGCACCCGCACCTCGGGCTGGCCGCTGGCATAGCTTGTATAAATCACGTTCCGATCATCCGGAGACCAGCGGGGGGCAAGCACCAGCGTGCTGTCATCGGTCAGATACGTCACCCGCGCACCATCCTGATCCATCACCGCAATCCGCTTCTTGCGGTCCGATTTGGGGCCTGTCTCGGAAACGAAAACGATCCGGCTATCAAAATACCCGGCCTCACCCGTCAGCCGCGAGTAAACCTGATCTGAAACCTTGTGCGCCATCCGCCGCCACGTGCCCACCGGCCCCGCAAACTGCTGGCCAGCGCCAAGCTCGCGCTGCAATTCCACATCCCAAAGGCGGAATTTCACAACCACACGGCCATCCGAAGTGGTGGCAACCGAACCGGTCAGCAACGCCAGGGATTCGTCGCTGATCGGCGACCAATCCGTAAACCGCACCGGTGCGTCAAAGTTGGTGATCTGCCCGATATATCCCGCCGGATCCAGATGCCGGAAAAGGCCGGAGCCCCCGAGATCCGCAACTACAAGATCCGTCAGCTGTTGCGCCAGATCGGCAGCGCCCGGGTTCTCAGCCACAAAAATGGGCGCCGCGAGAGGCAATGGCTTCACGGAGAAGCTGTCAATCGTCCCGCAGATCGTATTTTCGTCCGGGCAATTCACCTGCGCCAATACCGGTGCCGGAAGAAGCCAAGCCAGAGCCATCAGCCCCGCTGCCAATACCTGTCTCATAACATCCCCACTCTCTCTCTTGGCGCGATTACCAGGAAAGCGCCTTTTTCCGCGGATCAAATGTCACGCGTGCTTTTTGCCACCGCCCGTATTTCTCGCGCGGCAGGATCATGTTTTCGTTTCCGCAGCGGGCAATTGCGCGCTGCGCGGTTGTAACGGCCTGCTGCAAACCCGGCTTCTGCCAATCGGTGGGCGAAACAACGGTGATGGAGCCATCCACAGTGCTGCCATCCGGGTTCAGCGCAAATTCGATCGTGAAGACGATATCTCCGGCCCCGGCTGTACCCGGATCAAACACCCAGCATTCGGCGATGCGGGCAAAGAACGCTCCGCTTTCGGCCGATGTGATTGCAGGCCCAAGCGGTACATCGCGGCCTTCTTCCGTGGTTTCCGCAGCAGCGGCTTCTTCCAGTGCTGCGGCAATGGCTGCCGCTTCCTCATCGGCCTGCCGCTGCGCTTCCTCTTCAGCCGCCTTCAGCTCGGCTTCCGCAGCAGCCTTCCGCTCCGCCTCGGCAGCGGCTTCCTCGGCTGCAACGCGTTCGGCCTCTGCCTTCGCTTCGGCCTCCACCAACTCCTGCTCCGCCTTCAGACGGGCCGCCTCGGCCGCAATGGCAGCCACCTGTTCTTCCGCAGCAGCCCTTGCTGCTTCCTGCTCTGCCTGTTTGGCCTGCTCGATCTCCCGCGCCTCCACGACTTCCTGAAAATCACGGGGTTTCACCTGTGGACGCACGGATGCAAGCGCCTGCAATGCCAATTCCTCGGGTGTCAGCTCAACCGGCTCTTCCGGTGTCTCCTCGGCAACCTCCGTCGCGTCCTCAGGCGCAGGCTCCTCCGTCGGCGTCTCTTCCGCCACAGGCGTCTCTTCTACAGGCGTTTCCTCGGCCGCAGCTTCCTCAACTGGTGCTTCTTCCACCGGTGTTTCCTCAACCGGCACCTCGGCAACTTCGGTCGCCTCTTCCGCAGGCGTTTCCTCTGCGGGCGTGTCGGAAGACGTATCAATCGCGGGTGGTTTCTGGCGGTTAGGCGGCGGCAGAGCCTGCGCGCTCAAAGGTGCGTCCCGGCCCCCAAGTGTCGGCAGCCCGGGGGATGGACGAGACGGCGCACTCGGCCGGGAAAGGCCGGAAGGTGCCGGCGCCGCCGGGGCAAACGCGCCAGACGTATCCGGCGCCTCGTCAATACCACCAACCTCGACAGCAACCTCGGGCTGCGCCAAAGCTTCAATAAGGGCGGAGAGATCCGCAGCCTTGTCCTGCTCTGAAGGATCCTCAACATAATCCTTCTCGGCAATCTCGGGCGCAATCTCTTCATCCGGTGCTTCAACATCAATATCTTCGCCCAGCGAAGGCATCATCATCGCTTCACTCTCGGCAAAGATATCCGGGGCCACTTCAGGCGCACTTTCCGGCGGCTTGTTGAAATCCTCCACCGAAATAAGCTCAACCTGCGTTACGGTCTCAGAGACCTCTTCTCGCGGCGACATAAACGGCAGGCCAAAGGCCGCAACCAACAAGAATGCCGCGTGAGCCCCCCCGGAAATCGCAAGCCCTGTCTTCATACCAAACTACTGCCCGTCTCCATTGGCAGGGGCCGCGCCATCCAGCGTCGGGCCTCCACCATCTGTTACCAAACCAATATTCCGATAGCCCGCCGCATTGAGCGCACCCATCACCACCGCAATCTCACCATAAGGCAGGGTCGTATCACCCCGCAGAAAAATCTTGTCGTCCTGCCGCTCGGAAATCACGGCGCGCAACAGGGGCAACAGCCGCTCCCTGTCCACCGCCGTTTCCTGCACCATAATCACGCCATCAGCCTGCAACGTAATCGTCAGCGGCTCCTCGCTCTCCTGCTCAAGCGTCCGCGCCGCCGTCTCTGGCAGTTGTACCGGCACACCAACCGTCAGAAGCGGTGCCGCCACCATGAATATGATCAGCAAAACCAGCATCACATCCACAAAAGGCGTCACGTTGATCTCGGACATCGGCTTGTTGCGCGAACGCCCGCGCATCCGCCTGCTGCCGCCGCCCTGCTTGGCCAGAGTTCCTGCGCCCACGGCTCAGCCCTCCGCCGTTTCGATCTGACGGGACAGGATCATTGAGAACTCATCCGCAAAGGCCTCATGCCGCGCCGTCAGCCTGTCTGCATCGCCAGAAAGCTTGTTGTAGAACACAACCGCCGGAATGGCCGCCAAAAGGCCAAGCGCCGTCGCCAGCAGGGCCTCCGCAATACCGGGCGCCACAACGGCAAGGTTCGTCGATTGCTGGATCGCAATCTCCTCAAATGCGTATTTGATGCCCCAAACGGTTCCAAACAGCCCGACAAAAGGAGAGATCGCACCCACTGTCGCCAGCACGCCCAGGCCTTTGTTGATATCATCCGATTCCCGCGCAATCGCCACGTTCATCGCCCGGTCAATCCGCGCCTCGGCACCCGCGATCATCCGCGCATCCGTGTGAAGAGAGCGGCGCCATTCCTTCATGCCTGCCACGAAAACCTTCTCAGATCCGCCACGCGGATCATCGCTGATTTCCTCATACACCTGATCCAGCGCCTGGCCAGACCAGAAGGCATCCTCAAACCCCTCGGCATCGCGCTTTGCACGCCGATAGTTGATATGTTTCTGAAAAATGATGGCCCAAGACCATACTGATGCAAGGATCAGTACCACCATCACGATTTTTACGGTGATCGTCGCCCGCATGAAAAGCGCCAAAAGCGAAAAATCAAGTTCGCTCGCTGCGCCGAGTGCTTCCGTTTCCATTCTGCCTGCTCTTTCGCGTACTGCCGCAACGCCGGTCATTATGCCGACTTGGGGCACATATTAGCCTACTAAATCTGGTTTGTGTCGAAAATACGCTGTGATGTCCATATTCCGGTCATCAACAAGGGGTGTTGGCTCATTCCGTCGGGAGAAGTGTTGCCAGTTTCTGGCGAATTTCCGCCGGAAGCCGCGCAGGCCTGCCCTCAAGCGTCATCATCGCTACCCGCACATCCGCCTCCACAATCAGCGTATCCTCCCGCCAGACACGCTGCGGCATCACCATCGTCGCACCGCCCAGCTTGGCAGTTTCCGTCTCCACCACCAGCACATCATCCATCCGCGCCGGTGCCCGGTAGTCAATTTCCACCCGCCGCACCACAAAAACGATCCCCAAACGGTCCCGCATATCCAGCTGATCACACCCGACCTCCCGCACGGCATCGGAGCGTCCCCGCTCCAGAAACCGCAGGTAATTGGCGTAATACACAATCCCGGCCATATCCGTGTCCTCATAATAGACACGCAAACTCATCCGATGCGTCATGTGGTGGCCTCCAAATTGTGCAAAAGCATCCTGCCAAAGACAAGGGAAGAACGGTAGGCTCGTCAAGACGGAGCCACCAGACTCGAGCAATCCAAGCCGAGCAACGCAAGCCGCGCGGCGCCTGCCCGTGGGATGGCGTTTCAACATTGGTTTATCTCACTTTATGCCAACCAATGTCTCCAATTTCATTCCTTGTGCTGTCCTCGACAAAGCGCCAGCCCGTCGGGACGGGCAGGCGCTACGCGGCGGCTTCGCCTCGATTCCGCGCGGGCATGTTGAGCAAGCGCAGCAAACACCCTCACCCCAGATCGCCCAACAAGAGCCCCGCCCGCGCCGCCAGCCGATGCGCATGTGCAGGGTCATCACTTATGTCCGGCAAAACCTTGTCATATGCCGCCCGGATGATCGCCGCGATCTCCGGCGCCACAATCGTCTGCCCCTCCCCCACCTTCGCCAGAGGGCTCTCCGCCCGGAAAGCCGTGTCGGACCAGAGAAGCAGGCTTTGTGCTGTCTGCAACTGCGCCAAGGTCTGCGCAGGCACGGCAATCAGCTCCGCATCCATCTTCAACAACACCACACAAAGCCTGATCGCACCGGAAGGCTCAAACGCAAAACTCCGATACTGGTTCGCGCCCGCTTGGCTGAGACGGTCCAACAAAGCCTCAAACTCCGGCAACAACCGATCCAGATTGGGCACCTCCCGCAACTCGCCCCAGTCCTCGCAAAAGAAAAACAGAAAGTTGGCCCCCAACTCCGGATCCGTATCCACAAGCGCCAGATCCGCAAGCGAAGCCGTCACCCGGATCGCATCCTTCAGGATACCCAGAGAGGCATCATCCGTCCCGAACACCACAGGTGCCAACGGCCTGCCCCACCGCGCAAACCGAAACGCCCCATCCGACCGCGTAAAAAGCGAGGCAACCCGCTCGAGCGTCATCTCAGTCATTCGGCGCGCCTCTCAAACCGCTCACCCGCAATCCCAAGTTACGTAGGCCTTTTGAAAGTCCCGTTGTAACAGGGCTTCACGGCTGATCATGACGTTTAATTCGCCAGCATCTCCAATACTGATGTCCTTGTCGCAGCCCAGATGAAACAAAACCCGATCCAAATGGCGCAACTCCGGGAAATCATCACGAACGTCACCTTGCACAAAGCCAGGATGTCCACCCACCCAGTGAGTTCCGTAGGCATCAACGATCCGGTCGCTTCGATCTTCCCAGTCGTTCAAGATCGCAGCCACCTCGTCGTTCTCGGGAAGGCGGTTCTCAAGAAATACATTATGCTCTTCATAGGGCCAATTGAACGGGTTCCCCAAAGCAACCCCGGACTCAAACACCAAAGGCAATCCCAACCGTCGCGTCCTTTCTGAAAAGGCGCGCGTATCTCTCGTGGTCTTCACTATCTTCTCAGGGATTTCGAGCAGTTGGTCGGTTTGCGGATCGGGTTCCCATCGGATCACATGTTCGCACGAGTTCAAGTCGTCAATAGTGTCGAAGGACGAAAAAATCTGGAGAATTCCAAGCGTTGGAAAATCCTCCATTGGCGGAACTTCAGCAAAATTGATTTGTGCAACAAGTGCCATTGGAGAACCTTCATCGGCACTTCGCGGCCAAGAGATGTCATCGCAAATTGCGAGTGGTGCGCCACCGATCCGGCTTTCCGTCGACATCCGGGGCGCGCGCTCCTGGACCTTAGCCTTCGCAATCGGTAAGGCGTCCTTTTCAATCGCTCCCCAGAACTGCTGCACTTCGTCAAGCGTAATGCGCGGTGCCGCTTCCGCCTCTCGCTTGCGCTGCGGTCCCCAGACAAGTTTATCAAGTATATAAACAATAATAATAGTAAAAATTACTAATATAAAAATAAAAGCTACCGTACTCATTTGACCTTCCTCACAAAATTTAAATCCGTACGCGTCTCTTTAGCAATAGCTCGACGCCCCCTTTTTAAGATTGAAATGCAACCCCATTCCTAAATCTGTGATCGAACGCAGTTCTCTTCTCATAAAACCTCACCAAAATTAAACCCACCCCTCAAAATCCCCGCCTAATCCGGCTCAAAAAGCTGCCCCTGCCCCGGTACTTTCGGGGCGTCGAGCCCCAGATGCACCCATGCTTTCTGCCCCAGCATCCGCCCACGGGGCGTTCGCAGGATCAATCCCTGTTGCAACAAGTATGGCTCGATGACCTCCTCGATCGCATCCCGCGCCTCGCTCAAGGCCGCCGCGATTGTCTCCACACCCACCGGTCCGCCGCCATAATTCTCCGCCAATAGAAGGAGATAGCGCCTGTCGGCCCCATCCAGCCCCAGATCGTCCACGCCGAGGCGTGTCAGCGCCATATCCGCAATCGCCCGGTCAATCCTCCCGTCGCCCTCCACCAGCGCGAAATCCACGACCCGCCGCAGAAGCCGCCCCGCGATCCGCGGCGTTCCACGCGCCCGCCGCGCAATCTCCGTCGCACCTTCTGGGGTGGCCTCTGCCTTCAAGAGCCCCGCCGCCCGCGTCACGATGCTGATAAGCTCTTGAACCGTATAGAATTCCAGCCGCGTCGGTATCCCGAACCGGTCCCGCAAGGGCGTCGTCAGAAGCCCCAACCGCGTCGTCGCCCCCACCAGCGTAAATGGCTGCAAGTCAATCCGAACCGTCCGCGCCGCTGGCCCCTCGCCAATCACCAGATCAAGCTCAAAGTCCTCGAGCGCGGGGTAAAGCACCTCCTCGACCACTGGATTAAGCCGATGAATCTCATCGATAAAAAGCACATCCCGCGCTTCCAGATTGGTGAGAATAGCCGCCAAATCCCCCGCCTTGGCCAAAACAGGGCCAGACGTCATCCGAAAGTTTACCCCCAACTCACGGCTCACAATCTGCGCCAGCGTCGTCTTCCCCAAACCGGGGGGGCCATAAAAAAGCGTATGGTCCATCGCCTCGCCACGTCTGCGCGCACTCTCTATAAATACCGCCAGATTGGCCCGCGCACCCGCCTGCCCCACAAAGGCGTCCAGCGTCTGCGGGCGCAAAGCCCGGTCCATATCCTGCGGTTGCGCTTCTGGGCGTAGATCAGGCTCACTCATCGCATCACGCCTTCGGTGCCAGGCGGCGCAAGGCCGCCTTGATCAGATCGCCGGTCTCTTCCACTTCACCCGCAGCCTCTGCCACAGCCTGCGCTGCATCCCCGTGGCCGTAACCGAGGTTGACCAAGGCCGAAAGCGCATCCGCCTGCGCCCCGGCACTCCCGGCAACAGGTGCCTCGACCACCTCCACAGGCGCGTCCGCCACCGGCACCGCACCCGCCACGGCAGGGGCCGCGCCAGATGCGCCCATCGCCATCACCTTCGCAGCCTTGTCCTTCAATTCCAGTATCACCCGCTGTGCGGTCTTCGGCCCCACACCGGGTGCGGCCTTCACCGCAGCCACATCGCCCAAGGAAATCGCCCGGCTCACACCCTCCACCCCCAACGTCCCGAGAATGGCCATTGCCACCTTCGCCCCGATCCCCTGAACGGAGGTGAGCAGCCGGTGCCACTCCTTCTCTGCCAGGGTCGGAAACCCGTAGAGTTGCAGTAGATCCTCGCGCACCACCAGTTCGGTATACAAAGCCACCACTTCGCCCTTTGAAGGCAAGGCGCGCAAAGTCCGCTCCGAGCAGTGCAGAATATAGCCGACGCCCGCGGCCTCCACCAAAGCATAATCCGGCCCGCAATGGTCCAGCCGCCCCGTGATCTTGCCGATCATGCGCCCGCTCTCGCCAGGGCCGCATCCAGCTTGCCCGCAAACTGAGCGTGATGCGCATGGCAAAGCGCTATCGCCAAAGCATCCGCCGCATCCGGCCCCGCAATTTCGATCCCGGGCATCTGCAGCTTCACCATATGCTCCACCTGGTGCTTCTCGGCATGGCCCACGCCCACCACCACCTTCTTCACCGCATTGGGTGCGTATTCGGCCACGGCCAGCCCCGCCTGCGCAGGCACCAGAAGCGCGATCCCCCGCGCCTGCCCCAGCTTCAGCGTGCCCGCGGCATCCTTGTTCACGAATGTATGCTCCACGGCCGCGGCTTCCGGCGCAAATCGCGCGAAAACCGCCGTCAGCTGCACATGCAAAGAGCAAAGCCGCGCCGCCAGATCCGCACCCGCCGAAGTGCAAACACCGTTGCCGACATGTCGCACTTTCTGCCCTGCCACATCCACAACGCCCCAGCCCATCCGCCGCAGCCCCGGATCAATCCCGATTACCCGCATTTATGCCTCGCATTTTCGTTAAATCGAGCCTAGCACGAAAGGTGAACAGAGGGGAAGCCGCTTTGCCTTGGGCCAATTACGACCTCTCACAGCGGTAAAAGCGACACACCTGAACAAACCCTTGCAAGGTTTGCAAAAAACGCATGTCGGCCCTGCAAAAATACCAATTGTGCAACGCAACACTTCCTCCTACGTCGCGATCAGTAACTCATCGCAGAAAGCGTAGCCCCCAGCCGCAAGGAACCAGCCCCATGGCCATGATCGAAACCTCCCGCACAGCGCCCCTAGGCGCAGTATCCGTTTACCGCATCGTCAATGTATTTGACGGCCTTTACGCAGCTTTCCGCAACTGGGTCGTTGCCCGCCAGACGGAGACGGCCCTCCGCGCACTCACAGATCGTGAGTTGGACGATATCGGCCTCACACGCGGCCAGATCGGTGATCTCGCCGACAAGATGGCCCGCTATCAGGCCTAAATTTTCGCAAAGCGCGAAACAGTGCAAGCCCGCCACATGGCGGGCTTTTTCATGCGCGCTTCAGCGTCAGCGTCGTCCACTCGCCAATACGCCGCCGCGCCGTCACGCCGAGCCCGTGGCCCTCGTAAACCACCTCAACGCTCTTGGCTTGTCGGTTGAGAATCCCCGAGAGGATGGCAAAGCCTCCTGAAGCGATGTGTGATGACATATCGGGGGCCAGCTTTTTCAGCGGCCCAGCCAGAATATTGGCCAGCACCAGATCAAAGGGAGCCCGCGCACGGATCACCGGGCTGCGAAAACCGGGGGCCGTGATGCAGGGAACGCTGGCCCCGAACCCGTTAGCCCGAAAATTCGCCCGCGCCGTTGCCGTGGCAATCCCGTCAATATCCGCCGCAAGCACATCGCGGTGAAAGACGGCCCGCACAGCCATCGCCAGTACGCCGGTTCCGCATCCGATATCGGCTGCATTCCGCGCCACCCGGCCCTCCCGCGCCAGCGCGTCGAGCGAAAGCAGGCAACCCTGCGTCGTGGCATGATGGCCAGTGCCGAACGCCATCGCGGCCTCGATCTCCAGCCCGATCTTCTGGCTTGGCACCCGGTGCGCATCATGCGCCCCATGCACCACAAACCGCCCAGCCTCCACCGGCGAAAGCTCGCGCCGCACCTGTGCCACCCAATCCCGATCATCAAGCTGAGAGACGGCAAACTCCGCCGCCCCAAAAGCCGCCGACAAGATCCCCAAAGCCACCCCATCAGGCCGCTCCAGGAAGTACCCGCCAACCTCCCAAAGCCCGGAGCCATCCTCAACCTCGAAAACACCCACACCGGTGGGCTGAGGCTCCAACCGCTCCATCGCTTCGCCAAGCGCTTCCGCAGGTGCACGTCCCGGCAATGTGGTCAGAGCGGTATAGGTGGTCATAGGGCTATCCTGAATTTCTGCTTGGCGTTGCTTGAAGCGTTTTGTCTTTGACCTGAAACACCCCTATCACCCAACGCGTTGAAATCTTTGATTTCAGGCAGCGATAGGTGAGTCAAGTTCAAGGCCAAACGCTATAGGCCATTGCAGGCAGCAACTGCAAGGCAGCTATTGGCCGGATTGGAAAAGCCGTGCCAAAGCTTCAAGCCCCTCCTCTGTCACGTCTTTCGTAAGGGTGCGGTCCACGAGCAGGCGGCCAAGATTGGCCCAGTAGATCGCGGCGGCGCGCACGGCGATCTCTGCCTCAGGTACGCCCGCCTCGCGGAGGATCTTGCGCAGATACTCGAGGCGCATCCCGTCCACCGTCACCACATCGGCCGCCACCCTGGCATCCTGCGTCGCCCATCCCCGCATGCCCCGTTCCAGCTTTCCATCCGCCTGGAATGCGAGCAGTATCAACGCCTCAAGCCTGTCTCCTGCATGGCCCGGCTCTTCCAGCGCCGCAATCACAGAGGCGGTCGTGCGCTCGGCCCACGCTCCTCTCACGGCCTGATGAAAATCCTCGAGGCTTTCGAAATGCCAGTAAAAACTGCCGCGCGTCACGCGCAGGGCCTTGGCAAGCACATCCGCCTTCAGCAGCCCGGCTCCCTCGGAGGCAAGCACATCCAGGCCCTTTTTCACCCAGTCTTCACGCGTGAGACGATTTGTCATGAATACACCATACAGTTCTGTATTGTGTGGAGGCAACAAGAACTGTAGGCACCATACATCACTGTATGGAGGCTCAAATGGCACTCATCATCGGCGGCACACTCGGCGTTATCATTGCCTGCATTCATGGCGTCCTCGGCGCCAAGAAGATCGTAGCTCCGGCAAAAGGCCTCTCCTCCGCGCAGCACCGCATCCTCCACGCCATCATGCTTCTGAGCGCGCTTTACTGGGCCACCGGAGGCGCCGCCCTCATCTGGGCAGGCCTCACGCCCGGACACCCCGCCGCATTCGCAATCTGGGCCACAACGCTCGGGCTCTACGCTACAGGGTCTCTCGCAAATGCATGGGCCACGCGGGGCAGGCACTTTGGCTGGATCTTGCTGGCAATCACCTGCGCCGTGATCGCCCTTGGCAAGCCATAAGTCTCAGAACCAATCACGACGCCACGCCACGCCCTCGGCGCTCTCGGGCCTTTAGCGATAGGGTGTCTCAGGTTATTTTAGAAACGCAATAAATAACCTCAACAAGCTGCCGGCCCCAAAAACCGCCTACCCTCAAAGCGCCAACCCTCACGCAGCCCTTAGGGTGGGTGCTAACCCACCGCCCTCAAGCCCCTGTCCCAATCGGGCACGTCACGCCCGTTCCACCAATCCCGCAATACCCGTTCGGGTTCTTCGCCAGATACTGCTGGTGATAATCTTCAGCATAGTAGAACGGCCCAGCCGCCTTAATTTCGGTCGTGATCACCCCGCGCCCAGCCGCACTCAACCGCTCCTGATAAAGCGCGCGCGAAGCTTCCGCCGCCTCCGTCTGTGCAGGCGTCGTCGTGTAGACGCCCGAGCGATACTGCGTGCCCACATCGTTGCCCTGCCGCATCCCCTGCGTCGGGTCATGCCCCTCCCAGAAGGTCTTCAACAAAGTATCGAAGCTGATCTTCGCAGGGTCATACACCACCAGAACCACTTCGTTCTGACCCGTTTTGCCCGTGCACACTTCCTGATAGGTCGGGTTCTGCGTCATGCCTGCCGCATAGCCGACAGCCGTTACCCATACACCCTCAATTCCCCAGAACATCCGCTCCACGCCCCAGAAACAGCCCATCCCAAGCTGCACCTGCTCCAGCCCCTCGGGAAATCCCTTCAGGGGCCGCCCATTCACAAAATGCGTCTCCGCAGTCGGTATCGCCGTATCCCGCCCGGCCAGAGCACCGCCTTCGCCCGGCATGTCCGTCTTCTTGCCCAATCCAAAAAACATCGCGTCCTCCTTAAGCTGGCAGCACCGCCAGCGCATCCGTTCTCAACCGCTTAACATAGTGCCACCCGGCCGTCGCTGCCACCAGCCCCGCGATCACACCTGCGAGGGCCTGCGCATAAATCACGCCGGATGCCCCCAGCCAGCCGCCCATCAGCAGTGCCAGCGGATACATCAGCACGCCATCCCGCGCCCAGTTGAAACCGGTACTCCAGAGCGGCCTGTCGAGGTTGTTGAAGGCCGAATTCGCCACAAAAAGCGCCCCGGTAAAGAGAAACGCGCCCGCCGCATAGCGCGTAAACGCCCGCACCACCTCTCCGCCTTCGTCGGAAAGGTTGAAAGAGCTTATCATCCACCCATCCAGCGCGATCAGAACGCCCCAGATCACCACCGTGTAAACTACGCAAAACTTCAAGGCATCGAGATAGGTGGCCGCCACACGGTCCATCTTCCCAACCCCGTAATTCTGCCCGAAAATACCACCAATCGCTCCCGAAAGCGCAAATATCCCGCCAAAAGCCAGAATGGTCAGCCGCGTCACCACACCCCAGCCCGCCACTGCGCTGTCGCCAAACTCCGCAATTGCCCGCGTCAGCACCCAATTGCCAAAGGGTGTGGACATCTGCGTGGCCACCGCAGGCACGGCAATCGCAAAGAAAGGCCCCCAGATCGCGCGGATATCCACCATCCGCGGCCAGCAGATCAGCCCATGCACCCGCCCCACATACCAGAACCCTGCCAAAGCCGAGGTAATCCGCGAGATCCCGATCCCGTAGGCCGCGCCGTCCACCCCCAACCCCGCCCAGATGATCAGAATGGGGTCCGCCACCAGCGAAACAGCACCTGCGCTCATCGTCACGATCATGGATTGCACCGCCTCGCCCTTGCCGCGCAACACCCCGGAGGCGACCATCGCAAACGCCATGATCGGCATCGTCGGCACGGAAAGCGCCAGATACCGCGCCCCGATTTCCAGCGTTTCCCCGTCAGCGCCGGATACCGCCAGTATCTCCCGCCGGAACAGCACCACGCCCAGCGCCACAAGTGCGAGGATAACCGTCGTCAGCACCATCGCCGCACTCGTCATCCGCCGCGCACCCGCGATATCACGCTGCCCAAAGGCCCGGCTGACCAACGCAATCGTCGCAATCATCAGCCCGATGCCCACGGAAACAGCGGCAAACTGGATCGTCCATGCGAAGCCCACGGCAGCCACCAGTTGCTCATCCTGCAACTGCCCGATCCACCAGAGCGCGATGAAATCCACAAGAAACATGAAAAGAAGGCCAGCCGAGCCCGAAACCGTCATCACCACAACATGCCGCATAGTCGAGCCAGTCACAAAGCGTGGCTCATCTTGCGGGTCGTCACCGCTCATTCGGCAGGTGCCAGCAACCGCGCCTGAAAAATCGTCTCATGGCCCTCGGACGGATGGCGCGGTATCAGCATGGCCAGCGCCAGCGAGACAAGCGCCATGCACGCCGCAAGGCCGAACACCATCCCCGGATCATAAAGCCACAGATAGCCAAGAAGGGCTGGCAGAAAAACAGCCGCGATATGATTGATCGTGAAGGCAACGGCCGCCGTCGGCGCAATGTCCTTTGGATCAGCGATCTTCTGAAAATAGGTCTTGATCGCGAAAGCCAGCGCAAAGAAGAGGTGGTTCAGCACATAAAGAACCGCGGCCAAAACCAGACCCCAGTCAAAAAAGTAGACCCCGGCATAAGTCACGAAAACAAGCGCCAGGCCGATATACTCGAACATCAGTGCCCGCCGCTCTCCGAAGAATGCCACAGCCTTGCCCATCAAGGGCGCAAAGATCATGTTGGCCACGAAATTGATCAGGAAAAGCGCTGTGATCTGGTGCACTTCCATCCCGAAACGCTCCACCATCATGAAGGCCGCGAACACGATGAAAATCTGCCGCCGCGCACCCGACATGAACTGGAGCGCGTAATACAGCCAGTAGCGTCGCCGCAGTATGAACTTCTTGTTCTGCGGATCCGGCGCCTCGAACTGGGGATAGGCGAAAAAGCAGATCCCCGCGATCAGCACCGTCGCCCCGCCACCCAGCAGATAAACAAGGTTGTAACTCAACTCGAAGGTCTGCCATGTCACCACCAGCGCCGCATAGGCCACCAGCGACGCGGCGGAGCCCGCCGCCACGATCCAGCCCAGCATCTGCGGCGCGCGATCCTTCTTCAGCCATTGCAACTGCAGGCTCTGGTTCACCGTCTCGTAGTAATGAAATCCGATGGAGGCGATCATGGTCGTCACCAACAGGCCCTCAAAACTCGGGAACCATGCCGTCACCGCCGTCGCGGCCCCCAGCATTGCAAGGGAAACCAGCCCCAGAACCTGCTCGCGGATGAAGATGATCAGCGCAATCACACCGATGGCAAGAAAGCCGGGGATCTCGCGCACCGTATGCAACCAGCCGATATCGGAGCCATCAAATCCCGCCGCCTCGATCACGAAGTTATTCAGCAACGCAGACCACACGGCAAAGGCCAGTGGCATCGCTGCGGCCATGATCAAAAGCAGCGCAATCGGCCTTTGAAACAGGGGGAATTTCTCGGCCTCAGCCAAGGGAACGATCTGGAGTCTCCGGGATGCCATGAAATCCCTCTAGTCCTTCGGCCCGAATTTGGCGAGCGAAAAAGGGCAAATGCGAGATAACTTTCCGGCCAACATCCCAATACTTTAATCCTTTTTTTGCCTTGCTCTGCGAATGAGAAGCCGGAGAAAAAGGGGGTAATTTCAGTGAAACCATGCAGATCTTACAGTCTGAACGCGGAAGATACCGCTGTGAAACGCCCGTTTGCCTACCCCGCGGCGCATTCTCGTCCATCCGGGGCAGCGGGCTGACGCGGCTGTGAGGTTCAACCGACTCTCAAGGCTGGAGCGCAAGGGGCTGATACTGGTCTTTGTTGCCGTTACCAGCATTCAATCTCTGGGCGAGGTCTGGAATATCCGCGACAGGGCGATCACGCTCCGTCAGGATCTGGATGATCATGCGGCCCTGTCGGCCACGATCACCGCCCGCTCCATCGCCACCCCGCTGAAGGAGCGGGATATGGTGCAGGTGGAAAATGCCTTCACCGCATTGCGCACAGACCCTGATTTCGTGGGCGTCACGCTTCTTGATCGTGAAGGCGCCCTGCAAGCCCGCCTCACCGCAAACGGTATTGCCGAAAGCACGGAAGTTCTGTTTCGCGAGGTTCCGGTGATCTACTCGGAAGTCGAGCCTGCCGAGAGGCTTGGCAAACTGCAACTCGGCTTCTCGCCCGATCGCATTCAGACACGCATCAACGGGATGATATACCGCGCAATTGCCCGCTCCGTCCTCGTGATGGTGGCAATTTCCGCAGCCCTGATGCTCATCGCACGTCAGATCACACGCCCCCTGGCCCAAGTGCGCAAATCAATCGATCAGATCCAGCTTGGCAACTACACAGTGGTGCCGGAGGGGCTGGAGCGTACGGACGAAATCGGAGAGGTGCTGCGCGCCGTCGATGGCTTTCGCCTCAACGCAATCGAGATGGAGGAACTCCGCCGCACGAATGATCGCGCCGGGCGCGAGGAAAGGCGGCGTATCCGTGCCGCACTCGAATCCACACAGGATGCGGCCCTCATCATGCGCGAAACCGGCCAGATTGTCTTTCAGAACGCACCCGCCCGCATCATGCTCGCCGATCTTTTCACAAATATCGGGCCGGATCTCTCCCTGATAGAGAGCCCTGCTGATCAACAATTGATCCAAAGCGCCATCATGGAACGGAAGGGGGTAGAGCTGAATGCAACCGTCTTCATCCGCCAGACACCCACATCTGCCCAGCGCAGGGCCACGCCTGTGCGGCTGCGCATCAACCCGATTTATGATCCGGAGAACGCCTATCTCGGCATCGTAATTCTCGCGACCGATATCACAGAGCAGGTTCGCGCCGCGAGCCACATCAATCACCTCGCCAATCACGACAGCCTCACCGGCCTCTCCAACCGGCGTCTTCTCGAAGAGCAGATAGATGCCGCCCTTTCAGAAAGGGGCGGCGATGGGGTCAGCCTCATCCTCATGGATCTGGATCGCTTCAAGCTGATCAACGATACACATGGCCATCCGGCGGGAGACGAACTTCTGATCTCCGTCGCCAATCATCTGCGCAAGGTTCTCGGCAATAACGGGCTTGCGGCCCGGCTGGGCGGAGATGAATTTGCACTGCTGTTCAGTGGCCCCAAGGCCGCGGAAACAGCGCGGCAGGCCGCCCGCGAAATCGTCTCCAAACTCAGCCGCCCCGTCACAGTGGGCGACAAGGTTCTCGGCACCGGTGCCAGCATCGGCCTCGCGATGCTCCAACCGGGTAGAGAAACCGTTTCCGATGCCCTGCGGAAAGCCGATCTCGCGCTTTATGAGGCCAAAAAACAGGGCCGGGGCCGCTTCATCGAGTTTGAAGACAGCATAGAGCAAGGTGTTTTGCGCAAGACCATACTGGAGGAAGAATTGCGCACCGCCCTCAAGGGGGGGCAGATCACACCCGTTTTTCAGCGCCAGATCACCCTCTCCGATAACAGTCTTGACGGTTTTGAGGCTCTCGCCCGCTGGGAGCATCCAACGCTCGGCCCGATCAGTCCAGCAGAGTTCATTGGCGTGGCCGAGACAACAAACCAGATTGAGGAACTCACCCATCAGATGCTCACGCACGCCTGCCGCGCTGCAGCGGGATGGCGCAAAATCGGCTTTGGAGGTCATGTCTCCGTCAACATTTCCCCCCAGCTCTTCGGGGGGCCGCTGCTGGAAATGGTGCAGGATATCCTCCTCAGCACAAACTGCCCGCCCGAAGCGCTGGAACTGGAAATCACGGAAGCCGTTCTCCTTACCAACAGCCGCAACAATCTCGATATCGTCGAGCAGTTGCGCGCCTCCGGCATCTGCGTCGCACTGGACGATTTCGGGATGGGTTATTCCTCGCTCAGCTACCTGCAAAGCTTCCCCGTGGATCGCATCAAGATAGACAGGGCCTTCGTCACCACGCTCGAAACGTCACAGGAAACGGCGGCCATCGTCACCGCGATTGTGGCGCTTGGGCACGCGCTCAGCATGAAGGTCACAGCAGAAGGCGTGGAGACGGAGGAGCAACTCACGTCACTCCGCGCGGCAGGTGTCGATTGTGTTCAGGGCTTTATCCATGGGCGGCCCGTATCACTGGAGCAGACCATCATAGATATCTCCAGCGCAGGCGGCGAAATCGCGCGCCAGGCCTGAACCCGGAAAACAAAAGGGCCACCCCGAAGGATGGCCCAGTCTGATCCGGCGAGCCTTCCGATAGAAGAGGCCCGCGCGGCATTCCGCAAAATCAGTTCTTCGCGTAGTATTCCACCACGAGGTTCGGTTCCATCATGGCCGCATACGGCACATCGCCAAGGCCCGGTGTCCGCACGAATTCAGCCGTCATCTTGGAATGATCCGCGTTCACATAATCCGGCACATCCCGCTCCGCCAACTGTGTGGCTTCCAGCACGATCGCCAGCTGCTTGGAACGGTCACGCACAGCGATCACATCGCCTTCCTTCACCGTGTAGGAGGGGATGTTCACCCGCTGGCCGTTCACAGTCACATGCCCGTGGTTCACGAACTGGCGGGCCGCAAAAATCGTCGGAACGAACTTGGCGCGGTACACCACAGCGTCCAGCCGGCGCTCCAGCATCCCGATCAGGTTCTCACCCGTATCACCCTTGATCCGCTCCGCTTCCGCATAGATCCGGCGGAACTGTTTTTCTGTCAAATCGCCGTAATAGCCCTTCAGCTTCTGCTTGGCCCGCAGCTGCAAACCAAAGTCGGAAAGCTTGCCCTTCCGGCGCTGGCCATGCTGGCCCGGGCCGTACTCACGGCGGTTAACAGGAGATTTGGGGCGACCCCAGATATTCTCGCCCATGCGGCGATCAATTTTGTACTTGGCAGCCGTGCGTTTGGTCACGTCTGGATCCTTTCATCATGTGAAAGATGCTTTCCTTTGCCGCACCACAACTGGCTTGGCCGACAGGCATCCCCTCGCGGGGGCCACAAACACCAAAAAAGGGGCATAAACCCCGTTCGAAGGCTGCCTTGTACAAGCTGCACCACCCGTGTCAAGCCACCAATCGGAAAGCCTCTCCTCAAACCCAGTGAAAGGCGCAATATCTCACGCAGCAAGGCTGCCGCGTAATGCATCATTGAAAATTCACTTTGGGAAGGCGTTCCCAAAACGCCCGTTTGCAGGCCCCGCAAGACCGTCTATGATCCATGGGCTGGTTGGCAGATATCCATGCAGTTTCGACATTTCCTGAGAGGAGAGACAATGAGACCCCAGCTCTTCTACACGCCCGGCACCTGCGCGCTCGCGTCGTTGATCACATGCTTTGATGCCGGATTTGATCCAGAGATCACATATGTCTCCTTCGCGAAAGGTGAACAAAAAACGCCTGAGTACCTGGCGACCAATCCGAAAGGCAGAGTTCCCGCACTCAAATTCGGGAACACGGTTGTCACCGAAACGCCTGCCATCCTCGGGCTGCTCGCGGAACTTTCTCCCAAGGCGCAATTAATGCCCGGCGAACCATTGGAACGGGCCGAGGTTCAATCCTTCAACAGCTATCTTTGTTCGACCCTGCATGTGGCACACGCCCACCGCGTACGGGGATACCGGTGGGTGGATGGCATAGAGCACGAAGAGGCAATGCGCCGCAAAGTGCCCGAGGCCGTCAGCGCCTGTTACCGCTACATTGAAGAGACTATGCCATTGAAGCCCTATGTATTTGGGCAGCAGTACACACTCTCGGACCCATATCTCTTTACGATTTCCCAGTGGATGGAGTCCGACGGTGTCGATCCAGGATTGTTCCCCAAGGTGCGCGCCCACACAGAAATCATGCGTGAACGGCCATCTGTGTCACGTGCGTTGGATATCGAAAGAGATCTGACGGAGGCCTGAACCTGAATATCAGCCCATCCCGCCAACCGGAGATCGGATTGTTGAACTCGCTTGGTGCAGAACGGCTCAGCAGTCGCCCTTTAGCCCTCAAAACGAATACGTAAACCCGATCGAAGACGTCAACTGCCCCTCCCGCTGCGTCTCGAATTCCTTCGAATGCCATGTCCAGCCCAGAAACAAAGCCGCATCCCGGAAATACGGGATAGGCAGATCCTCCTGGAAGATCAGGCCGACACGCGCCCTCTGGCGCGTTGGCGTCAGCCGGTAGCCCAGATTGCTCGGCAAAAGGTCGGATTCAGTTACCCGCGCAATATCGCCGCCCACCGTGAACGCAACACCACTGCCCCCCGGCACCACCGTATATCGGTGCCCCGTTCCGTTATCGCGCACCAGAAGGGCCTCGCGCCCCGCAGGCCCAAGCGTAAAGTCAGCCCCCACCCGCGCAAATGTCTCCAGCCCGGCCTGCACCTCCGCAAAGGGCCGAAGCCGCGCGTTCCCATCGGCAAACGCGAAAGTCCGCCCCACCTCCAGCACAGCCGTGGGGTGAAACCCGTCCGGTATCTGCGAGGCACGCGTGTTCAGCTCCGCCCCGCCAAGCGTATCATGCAGAAAGTTGTGGATCGCGCCGAGGTTCGTCTGTTCCCCCGTCCAGATCATATCCACCCCTGCCGATACTTCCCAACCACCCAGCTCAAAATGCGTGTGCGCGCCCGCCCCCAGCACCCCCGCATAGCGCCTGTCCGATACACCGGGCGGCACGGGCACCGTCACATCCTCCGGCGTTATGGTATCGGCGCGAAGCCGAAACTCCGTCAGCGCAAAAGGCGTCTCCGGCAGCTTCCCCCGCCATTCCGGCCCCCAGGCCGCACTGAAGCTGAAGCCGCCCGTCCGCCAGCGATCATCCCGATCCCCCAGAAAATCATTGCTCGTGAAAAAGGTTACGCCGAGCGGCACATAATCATCCCACCCGCCATCATTCTCCGCCAGAGAAGGACCCGCACCGCCAAAGAGAATAACCGCAAAACCCAGAATGGCGCGGACGCAAACACGCATACAGAAATCCGATTCGAAAAGACTGCTCGACAGACACCAAGAAGATCATCTTCGCACCGCAAGCAAAGCGAAAACCGCACAACAGCACGGATTTCCGCAGCACCTGTGCATCAGAACCGCATGTTGAGCGAGATGGAGGCCACCGTCTGCCCTTCCGCCTGCCCCTCGAACTCGGGCCCGAGATACGTCATCCCGTAAAACAGCCAAATCGCTTCGGTGCCCGGTGCATTGCTCTCATATACAATCCCCGCCCGCAGCCGCTGGCGCGAAGGTGTCAGCTCATAACCCATGTCCTCAGGCAGGTAAGCGGAGCTGTGCACATAGGCAATATCGCCGCCCACAACGAAGGAAACGCCGGAACGGTACTGCCCGATCACCGTGGGGTAGCGCTGTCCACTCACGCTGTCGCGCACAAAAAGCGCCTGATCCGTCACACCGCCCAGCACGATATCCGCGCCCACCCGCGCAAACGTCTCCACGCCCACCTGCCCCTGCACAAAGGGCCGTATCTCAAGCTGCGTACCCTCCAGCCGGAACGCCCGCGCCACTTCCACACTCGCCGTGGGGTAAAGCCGGTTCGGCAGTTGCACATCCAGCACCTGGTTGCGCGGCCCGCCTGTTGCGGCGTGCAGGCCCTGTTGCACATTGCCGATGCCCGTCTGCGGCCCCGTCAGCACCAGATCCACACCCGCATCAATATCAAAGCCCTTCTTCTGAAAATGCGTATGCACCCCGAAGGAAAGCACCCCCACCATCGGCCTGTCGCCCTCCGCCGGGCGAGAAAGCCTCTCAGGCGCAATCACCTCCCCATGGAAACGGTATTCCATCACTGCACCGGGCCGCTCCGGCAATTCGCCCGTCCAGGGCGTGCCGCGCACATAGCTTGAGGAATAAGAGCCCGTGCGCCAGCGATCCTCTCCGTCACCAAAGATATCGTTGTTGAAGATCGCCCCCCACCCCAATATCCCGCGATCCCGAGCCAAACCCGTTTCCGGCTGCGCCAGAGTTGCAACAAGACACGCCAAAAAAGCACAGTAAAAGCGTTTCACCACCCACCTCACAAGTTTCCCAATTCCCGAGGTCGGTTCTAGTGGCAAAGGGTTGCGGTGCCGTTTAACCAAGCCGTGAAAATGTCATTGAGGTCTGGAAAAACGCCTAAATCTGAAAATAGTTTACAGTCTCTGTTAACCTTAACGCTTTGTTATGGCTCTAGCGTAATAGCTTGGCTTCTTCGCCCAATATGAAGCCTTTGGCGTCCCATAGCGGGACTTTGGCGAACATCCGCAGGACCGCCACATAGTGCACGCGTAAGTTCAATTCATCATGGAAAGGATTGAACAATGAAACTGACATATTTGGCACCGATAGCAGTTGTAACCGCTCTTCTCGGGAGTGCTGCTTTTGCCCAAGAGACTATGAATGGTGTGCAACTTGATGCGCTTGTCACCGGCAATACGCTCTACGTCGAGATTCCGGCCGGAGCACCGGGTGCGCCCGATGGTGGCACCGCTCCGATTTACTACGGCGTGGACGGGGCTGCGGCAGCGCAACTGCCCGGCGGTCCGAAACTTACCGGAACATGGGCGTTGGACGGGGACCGATATTGCATTGATTGGGACAACGGGCCACAGAATAGCTGCACACAACTCATGCGCAGCGCAGACGGCTTCGTTGTAATGGATGCGGCACTTGGCGAGCCGCGCGGTGTTGTCACGCGGATCACTGTCGGTAATCCAGAGGATTTGTAAGAAGGAGCGGATCATGAAACTTATCACCGTCGAAGCTGCCTTTGCCGCCTCCGATCTTCAGGCCGCACTGACCCTGTTCGAGTCTCAGGCAGACACCGTTCGAAAAATGGATGGCTGCCGTCACTACGCGTTGTTCACCAAGCTCTCCGGCGATGGCGTTGCGGTCCTTCAACACTGGGACAGCATGGAGGCGTTCGATGCCTACCGTACGAGCGAAACCTTCGCCACGCTCGGTCAGGGTCTGCGGCCCATGATGACGGCTCCGCCCGTGACTGTGGTAGCGGAGGTCGATAGTCAGTAAGGCATGATCCAACACGAACCTGCCGCTTACTGCTACTTTCAGGATATCGAGCCGCGTCCTCCCCTGGACGCGGTTTTCCAGCGCGACTACCTCCTCTATGCGGTGCGCGGTGCGTTGCGCTTGAATGTGGACACCGCGAGTTGGCTGCTGCCACCGTCCTTCGCAGCTTGGATTCCAGCCGGAACCGCTGTCCGGATCGATCTCGACCGTCCCGTCACAAGTTGTTCGGTGCTGGCGCGCCCGAGCTTTTGCAAGGCGTTTCCACCCGCGACGAGCGTGTTCCAGATGTCCGCGCTTGCCCGGCACATGATCCGGCATTGTAGCGATTGGGGGCCGAACGGCGGCCACCCGGACGAGGCCGAAGGGTTCTTCAGTGCGCTTCTGGACGTCTGCGCAGGGCTTGTGCCACGGTCCGTCGATGTGCAGCGGCCTTACTCTGCCGATCCCGGCTTGCGGCGGGCGATCAAGTTCACAGAAGATCGACTGGCCAACAGCCTGACGGCCGGGGACGTTGCGCGTGCCGCCAACCTGTCGGAACGCACAATGCAACGGCGTTTCGCGGAGGATGTCGGCCTGTCATGGTCGCAGGTGCTGACCCGTGTCCGCATGATCCGCGCGGTCGAGCTGCTGTCCGAAGGTTCGATGTCGATCATCGAGATCGGTGCGGCTTGTGGGTTCAACTCTCTCAGCGCCTTCAACAAAGCATTTCGAGCATTCGCGCAGACCACGCCGTCGGGGTATCGGAAATCGCTGCGGGAGTAATTTGATGGCTAACGAGCGGTACGCGCTCAGCTATTTTAAATTTACCAGATACGAACCTAACGTCGAAAAATTCTGTGTCATGCGCCTTTGGCACAACCACATCTAGTTTTGGCAGGTTGTTGACCGTGGTCTGAAGAGCGGACGTTGATGCATAGCGCAGCATTCAGCACTTTGGGCTCATTTGAGCCATTCGCCGCATAACGCGCGAGGGTCCGCTGAGCTGTCTGACTGACTGACCTTTTGGGTCAAGCTCGTGACGGAAAAGTCAAACATCTCTGACATTCAACTCCGAGAGCAACGAACGCGCGCCAGGAGGTTGGGCAATGCAGATGCTTTTAGAAACGCTTTACATGTGTGCGAAGGCCCCTCCGAGGTTCGGGAGACGGGCAACACCCACCGGCATCAAGGCAAGGCATCCAACAGGCAGCCCTCTCTCAAGTGCGAACCGCGAAACAGGCCAAAGGTACCAAAGTTGCGGAAACACTGTGGCCACGGATCGCCAACAGCCCCTCTCTGGCCCTCGCCAATCAAACCGATTACCCTCAGCCCCATGCAAGCCGAACCCGCCTCCGAAGTACCTGCCCTTCAGCCCGGCCCCGCACCCTATCATCTCGCCGATTGGCGGCGGTGCGTGCAGGATCTCTACGCCGATCTCCGCCGCATGTCACCGCAGGAGGCACATGCGCATTGGCAGGCCACGCGCACCCATCTCTTCCGCCACCACCCGCTCTCCCCTCTGCCAGAAGCGGCGCGCGCCACCTTTCCCGGCCCGGAGATCTTCCCCTACGATCCGGCCCTCCGCTTCGCCGCCCATCTCACCGAAACGGAGGGCGCGCCCCTTGCATTCGATCTCGGCACCGATGGCCACATGCAGGCCCGCCCCCTGGCCATCGCAGATATCGGCCACCCTCTCACGCTCTACTGGATCACCGGCTACGGCGGCGGCCTCTTCCTGCCCTTCAGGGATGCAACCTCCGGCCGCGAAAGCTATGGCGGCGGCCGCTACCTCATAGATGCCATCAAGGGCGCCGATCTCGGCCTCGATACCACCGGCCGCCTCATCCTCGATTTCAATTTCGCCTACACTCCCTCCTGCGCCTGGAACCCGGCCTATACCTGCCCTCTCTCTCCGCCGGAAAACACGCTTCCCATCCCCATCCGCGCAGGCGAGAAAACACCCGGAGGCCAAAATGCGCAGCTATGAAGAGATCCACGCCATCGCGGCGGAGCGTCACCCGGACATAGCCGCGCACCTCACACCGCCCGCCCCCCCGGAAGAACTCGCCAAAATCCCGGATGATCGCTGGCTCGCCGCGATGACCCGCGCGATCTTTCAGGCAGGCTTCAACTGGAAGGTCGTGGCCAACATGTGGCCCGGGTTTGAGGAGGCATTCTGGGGTTTCGATCCCGGCCGCGTAGCCTTGATGAATGACGACGATATCGAAGCCCTGATCAAGGACAGGCGCATCGTCCGGCACGCCGCCAAGATCATGTCCACCCAGGCCAATGCCGCCCTCCTCACCGATCTCGCCCGAGAATACGGCAGCGCCGCAAAGGCCATCGCCGACTGGCCCGCCTCCGATTTCACGGGCCTCCTCGAGATGCTCAAGAAAAGGGGCTCCCGTCTGGGCGGCACCAGCGGTCAGTATTTCCTGCGCTCCATGGGCAAGGAAAGCTTCATCCTCTCTCGCGATGTCACGGCCCGCCTTATCGCGGAAGGCGTGGTGGATAAAGCCCCCACCTCCAAAACTGCGATGGCAGAGGTGCAGGCGGCCTTCAACACATGGGCCGCCCAGTCAGGCCGCTCCCTCACGGAAATAAGCCGCACCCTCGCACTCAGCACAGGGTAGAAAGAGGTGGCAATCCCGCACTCAAACCACCCATACTCCGCCAAAAAGGAGCAAGCCCCATGAATTGCGTCTTCGTCCAACTCCAATGCGCCCCCGGCACCACCTACAAGGTCGCCGAGGCCATCATGGATCGCGAGATCCACTCCGAACTCTACTCCACCTCCGGGCATTACGATCTCTTGCTCAAAGTCTACATCCCCGCCGATGAGGATGTGGGCAAATTCATCACGGGCCGCCTTCTCGATATCGAAGGCATCCAGCGCAGCCTCACTACGATGACGTTCAAGGCCTTCTGAACGGCCGGCAAACGGGCTCACATCGCCCAGCCAAACCAGAAAAGACATGCCGCGCCAGCGGCTCCGCGAGATCAGCGGAAAATACGATTGACCCTGATCAAGGCGCGTCGGTGCCCCAGAGGTTAACTTCTCTGGAAACAACCAAAAGCGGAGCGCATCCATGGCCTATAAAACAATCCTCGCCATCCTGCCCACAGCAGAAACCGCCACAAACATTCTTCCCACCGCCGTCAGCCTTGCGGAAAATCACCTCGCGCATCTCACGGCAGTTCACATCCGCCAGCTCTACGAAGTCTATCCCGGCGGGCACGGCATGATCAGCCTCGATATCTACGAAAGCCTTCAGGAGGATGCCAAACGCCTCGCAAAGGAAACCAAGGATGTCTTCGATAAAGCCTCCGGCAAAACCAACGCCGTCACCGAATGGCGCGAGGCTTCGGCCTACCTCTCCGGCATCCCCCGCAAACTGGTGGAATACGCCCTCCGCGCCGATCTCATCATCATGTCCGCCCGCGATGGCTGGTCCAATGATGAACTCAACACGTCCACGCTCCACGATGTCATCCTTGGCACGGGCCGTCCCGTCCTGATGCTGCCGGAAGGCGATCTGCCCGACAATATCGGGCGCAACACGCTGCTCTGCTGGCAACCAACGCGCGAAGCCTCGATGGCAGCCCATAACGCGCTCCCCTTCCTCCAGGCCGCGGATCTCACCACGATCCTTACCATCTCGAAAGAGCACAGCCGCAGTGCAGCGGATGAGACGGAAGGCCACGATCTCGCCACCATGCTCTCCCGGCACGATTGCAAAACGGAGGTCTGGCACCGCTCGCTCGAAGAGCCCACAATCGGCGCCCAGATCCTCAAGGAGGCCAGGATCAGCGGCACCGACCTCATCGTCATGGGGGCTTTCGGCCACAACCGCCTGCACGATATCTTCTTCACCGATGCCACGCGCGAGATCATGCACAAGACGCATATTCCGGTGCTGTTCTCGGCTTGAGCAGAGAGCCATACCTGAACTCGATAATTGCCCGGAACCAAGCCTAAGGAGCCGGGCAGGCAGGCACTGCCCGGCGCTCCTTGCGCTGGGTGCCATGTCTCGGCCTCGATAGAAATTCCTACTCCGTTTCCGGCGTTATGGCGTTACGCATCACCCGCCAACATCCACCCAGCCCCCCGCCTCCCCGGCGCGGTAGATCGCATCAATGAAGCGCTGGTTCGCCCGGCTGTCCTCAAGGCTGTACACCGCGCCCTCTCCTGCCACGGCCCGCGCAAAAGCCTCCGCCTCCAGCACATACTGCCGCACGCCCGGAAAGCGGAAGACCTCTTCCCCGCCCCGATGCTGATCATGCAGCGTCACCACATCTGCCCCGTAAAGCCCCGCGTTGAAGGGCGTCGCCACACGGATCCACCCCGTCTCCCCGTGAAACACCATCTCCTGGCGCTGCGCCATCACAGTCGAGACGTAGAAACTCATGTCAAAATCACCGAAATCGGCCGTCACGGAACTGTAGGTATCGGTGCCAAACTCCGCATCCCGCTCCACCTTCGCCGCCACGCGCACCGGCTCCGCCCCCGTCACGAAACGGGTTGTCACTGTCGGATACACCCCGATATCCGGCAGCGCACCACCTCCAAGCTCCACCACATTGCGCATATTGGCCGCATCCCGGTTGAAGTAGGAAAACGCCCCCTGCACATGCCGCAGCCGCCCGATGGCCCCCTCCGCCAGCAACGCCTTCACCTTCAGCCATTGCGGATGATACGTCACCATGAACGCCTCCGAGATCACCACGCCATGCGCCTCCCGTGCCGCAATCAACGCATCGATCTCATCCGCCGCCAGCGCAATCGGCTTTTCGCAAAGCACATGCTTGCCCGCCGCGGCAGCCTTCAGGCTCCACTCCACATGCTGAGAGGTCGGCAGCGGAATATACACCCCATCCACCTGATCGGAGGCCAGCAGGTCCTCGTAAGAGCCAAAGGCAAGTGGTATCCCGAACCGCCGCGCCACAGCCTCGGCGCGGGCCACATCCCGGCTGGCAATCGCACTCAGCACACCGTTTTCAGCATCCAGAAACGCCGGGATAAGATGCTCCCGCCCAATCTTTGCCGTTGATAAAACACCCCACCGAAACATCGCACATCTCCCCTCGTCGTTTTGGCCAAGTCTACACATTCCACCTGCGCCACCCAGCGCAAATTGCCCGTGCCGTCATCCCGCCAAACTGTGTCCGAAACCCATTACCTCAGAAGTCATGAATTCCATTACCTTCGGCACCCGGTCAGGCCTTTTCGCCAGAAACGGCCGATCTGCGGAAATTTTGCACTCCCTAAACATTACCAAACCCGTACCAAACCCAGCTTTCGTTTTTGGTGGACAATCACGGGCCAAACCGCCTCTATGCCGCCAGTCAAAAGAGGGGCTGTATCACATGAAATTCTCCGCCAATATCGGCTTTCTCTGGCAGGATCTGCCACTGGTAGAGCGTATTCACGCCGCCAAAGCCGCAGGGTTCGATGCCGTCGAAGCCCACTTCCCGTACGAGACACCAGCAGCGGAAGTGAAGGCAGCCCTCGCCGAAACCGGCTTCAAAATGCTCGGCATCAACACGCATCCCGGCGATCTTTCAGCAGGCGATTTCGGCCTCGCAGCCCTGCCCTCCCGCGTTACGGAAGCGCGGGAAGCGATAGATCAGGCCATTGAATATGCAGAAGAAATCGGCGCAGGGGCTGTCCATGTCATGGCGGGGAAAAGCACAGGCGATGCAGCAGAGCCCGACACATTTCTCGACAATCTCACCTATGCGCTCCGCACCGCAGGCCGTGCAGGCGTCGACATTTTCATAGAGCCGATCAACACCCGCGATGTGCCGGGCTACTTCCTTCGCTCCCTCGAATCCGCCGCAGGCATCTGCCAGACGCTCGACAATCACCCCGGCCTCAAGATCATGTTCGATTGTTACCATCTGCAAATACTCGGCGGCGATCTCCTCACCCGCTACAAGAACCACGCCTCGAAAATCGGCCATATCCAGATAGCCTCCGTCCCCGCCCGCGCAGAACCAGATAGCGGCGAGATCAACTACCCATGGCTTCTGCCCGCCCTGCAAGCCGCTGGATATGAAGGATTTTTCGGCGCAGAATACAAGCCGAAAGGCCGCATGGAAGAGGGGCTGGGCTGGCTCGAAACTTATAGATAGGCATCTTGGCAGCGCTGCCAATTTCCCCTAAAGGGTCCAAAATCCAGCAAAAGGCGGCGCCCCATGTTCTCCAACACATACCCCTCCGATGGCGAAATGGCCGCAATGACTGCCGCAATGCTGCTGGAAATCAAGGCCGTGCATTTCCGCGCAGACGAGCCCTACACATTCGCCTCTGGCCTCGCGAGCCCCGTCTACATAGATTGCCGCAAGCTCATTTCCCACCCCCGCATCCGGTCCGCACTCATGGATTTCGCGGTGGCCAAGGTCTTTCGCCGCGCAGGCTTCGAGGCGTTCGATGCCGTCGCCGGAGGCGAGACAGCGGGCATCCCCTTCGCCGCCTTCATGGCCGAACGTATGGGCCTGCCAATGCAATATGTTCGAAAAAAGCCAAAGGGTTACGGGCGCGACGCGCAGATCGAGGGAGAGATTCACGAGGGCCAGCGCGTCCTTCTGGTGGAGGATCTCGCCACCGATGGCGGCTCCAAACTCCTCTTTGCAGAGGCCATTCGTAAAGCCGGTGCCACCTGCGATCACACGTCCGTGGTGTTCTACTACGACATCTTCAAGGACGGTATCGAGACGCTGGCGGAAAGCGGGCTGAAGCTGCACTATCTGGCAACATGGTGGGATGTTCTGAAAGCAGCACATGACAGCGGCCATTTCGATGCACGCACGCTTGCACAGGTGGAGGCATTCCTCAACGCGCCGCTTGAGTGGTCCCGCGAAAATGGCGGGGCATACAGTCTCGAAAAGTCAGAGGCCTGAAGCACTTACGGCGTTTCAGCCTGAAATTGAAGCGCTTCAGTAGGCGGACGGAAAAGTCAGCAAGGGCGCAATCTCCGCCCAAACCTCCGGCTCATCCCGTGCAATCTGCACCTCTTCCGGCTGAAAGCTTGAGCAAGCCACTCCATTTGCCCATATCTCACCCGGTTGTCCGAGCAAAACCCGCGTGTAACTCACCTGATCAAGATCGCGCGCCAAGGCCACGCCCCTCCGATGCAAAAGCTGCTCCGCAGGCACCGGGTTGCTGCGCCCCGGCACGTGAACTGGCTGGCCGAGCGAGACAACCATATCCGCCTCGGGAAGCCCTTCACCCAAAGCCCCCGCCGATATGCGTACCGGCGTCAACTCCGGCCTTTGCCACAAGCTCTCCACACCGAACCGCAAATGCTGGGCCCAAAGAACATGAAAAAGCTCACCACGCGGGCTCTCTAACTGATCACCCGCCTTAAGGTCCTCAATGGCCGTTCTGTTTCCGGCCACGACCACACTTGCGCCCGGGCCAATGAACATCGTCTCACAGCTTTCGTTCGTCCCGATTTCCGCTCGCTTCATATCGTCTCTCGGCAATGTGTTCCTCCGGTATCAACCTTTGGTCAAAAATCACTCTTTCGCTGAAATACAGGGGGAAGACTGTTACATCGGATACTTTTCAGCGAGGATACACATGAAACCGTTTCGCCACCGATTGCAGCGTATTGATTTCCAAGCTTAAGTTTTTCGCAGGCCATCACCGCGCTTTCAATTGGGGGCGGAGTACGTCACAAAATACGCGTATTCTGATTTTAGGTGCTAAAGCGTTGATAAGGTATTCGAATCTACCGAAACATCGCAATATGTGGGTGATTTTAGGGGGGAGCAATTCCATGAATATTCTCAGCAAAACAACTCTGGGGCTGGCGGCATCAGCACTGCTTGCTGCCGGAAGCAGCGCAGGCGCCCAATCGGTCGATCCGTTCGCCGCCAACGACGGCGCGTTTCCAACCGCAGAGCAATGGAGCGGCCCCTTCCGCACCGCAAATTTCGATTTTCCCGCCCAACAGCCCGCAGATACTTGGCGCAACAACGGCGGCATGGGCGCGGCCACGCTGGATAACATCCCAGGCTATGTCGATAATCTCCGCGATTTCGTGGAGCCGAGCGTGCAGGGCATGATCGATAGCCCCCTCACATGGGATCACCGAGCCGAGGGTTGGTACGATATGCCCTGGACAGGAAAGGACAAGGAGGCGCTTCTCGGCTCTTTCTCCGGCCAGACGATCCTTGCCACAGCCTTTGAGGAATTCGGCCAGAAAGCCGCGTTCACCAACCACGCGATCATCTACTACAATGATGTGGCCGCTGGCATGCTGGGCCGCATCTGGGAAAACCCGTTCGATCCGAATTTCAGCGCGATCAACTTCCCCGAAGGCTCCATGGTCATCAAGGCGCTCGGCGCAGAGGTTTCGGCGGAGGATTTCCCACCCATCGAGGGCAGCCAGATCTGGAACGTTTTTGCCAAGCCTTTTGGCTCGGACAGCAACAAAAAGGAAGTGGTCGATACCCACGTGATCCAGTTCGATATCGTGGTGAAAGACAGCATCGCCTCACCTCAAACCGGTTGGGTGTTTGCCACCTACATCTACGATAAGGATGCAGCGGGCGAGACAACATGGGACAAGCTCACACCTCTTGGTGCGATGTGGGGCCTTGATCCCGAACTGGCGCGAGAGCCGGATGGCGGCACGGGCAAGCTTCTGGAAAGCTGGGTTAGCCCCGATGCGCCTGCCTATGCTACGGCCACCCTTGGCTGGGGCGGCCGACTGTCCGGCCCGATGGATCTGGCCGAGCGGGAGAATATCCTCTTCACCGATGGCACCCGCGAGCCGAACATGACCGATATCTCCGCCTGTCTCTCCTGCCACTCCACCGGCCAGACACCCTTTATCGCCAATCTCTACCCCGGGCCCAACAAAAGCTTCCCGCCCGCGGGCGAGACGTTTTTCATGTACCCGAAAGGCTCCGAGGATTGGGCGCGCTGGTATCGCAACCGCGAAGGCACATTGCCCTTCACACCGGTTGAAGGTGTCGTCGGTACGGATTACAATATGCTCCTGACTTTCGCACTCAATAATTTTTATTCCGCTACCGGACAGGTCGAGAAAGTGACACCGCATATAAATGTCCACTAATCCTGGCCAAACAAAGGTGGTTGCTGTGAAAAGCGGTGGCGCATCCGATCAGATCTGGCGGCGGGATAACGCCTTTCGCCAGATCACTGCGATGTTCGTCGATGTGGTTGATAGCTCCAGCCTGATGCAACAACTGGGGCTTGACGACTACTCCGATTTTCTCAGTGATTTCCAAAGCCTCGTGGCGCGCGAAGCGGTCGCCGCAGGCGGCTACGTGGCCGAATATCTGGGCGACGGTGTGGTGCTTTACTTCGGCTATCCCAAGGTTTCCGATGAAGACCAGATCAACGCGATGTCCTGCGCGCTTTCCATCGTGGCCGCCGCCAAGGCAGAGGAGCTTCCTTTCGAGGGCCTGCGCATCGGCATCGCCACCGGGCAGAGCATTCTGGACCGGGATGAAAGCAATGCCAACACGCGCCGCGCAGTTGGCGATTGCCTCACCAAGGCGTCCCGCATTCAGGCGATCGCGGATGTAAACGCCATAGCCGTCTGCGCCACAACACCCAGTCTCACACGTGATCTTTTCACCTTTGCCAGCCTTGGTCAGCAGCATTTGAAGGGCTTTCCGCAGGCCGAAGAAATCTTCCAGCTCACCGGCCACCGCTCCGAGCGGCAGGTGGAGGAGCCCTATGCCGCCGCAAGGCTCAGCATCGGGCGCCAGAGGGAGCTTGATCAGGTCGCCACGGAATATTCGGATGCACAGGGGGGGCAGGGTCGGCTCGTCGTCGTACAGGGTGAGGCAGGCATTGGCAAAAGCCACTTCTCCCGCAGCCTTGCCACCCGGCTGCTGGCGGATACGGCAGAGCCAACAGTGCTCTACTGCACCCCCATCACCGCCAAATCCAGCTTCCTGCCACTCGCCGATTTCCTTAACCTGCTGGCCCTGCGCCTTCTTCCGGAAACATTCCCCACGCGCCGTGCACGGCTGGAAAACCTGTTGAAACACCGCTTCCAATTCCCGCCCGGCCTTGATGAGGTGCTGCTTGCAAGCCTCCTGCCAAGTGCGGTGGAGACAGCTCAGGGCGGTGCTCGGCTCAATCTCTCAGGTGCGCGGGCCGCAGCGCTCGATATCCTCGCGGATCAGGTTCTGGCCATTCTCGCCGCGGAATGCCAGAATCTCGTCTTCCTCGAAGATCTCCACTGGGCCGATAGCGGCACACTGGAATTTCTCAAGGTGCTCTTCGAAAAGCGTGCGGCAGCCCCCGTCCTGATCGCCGCCACCACACGCCCCGAAGGCCCGATTTTTGCAGGCGGCATCACCGGTGATCACCTCGTCAGCCTCTCCCCACTCTCCCAATCGGAGAGCCGCGATATCATCGCAGCCCTCAACCCCGATCTTGATGCCAGCCAGTTGGAAAAAGCCTGCGCCAGTGCGGGCGGCCTGCCGCTTCTCCTGGAGGAATATGCCCAAGCCCTCGCCGTTGATCCGGAGGCAAAGGGCGCAGGGCTGGGGTCGGAGGTATCGGCCACCGTCAACGCCCTCGTCCAGACCAAGCTCGACAGGCTCGGCATCCACGCCCAGCGCCTTGTCGAGGTTGGTGCCGTCATCGGCCAGCGCTTCCGAATGTCGCTTGCCAGCAATATAGCGGGGCTCGGCGAAGCACAGTTTGAGGGCGTTCTGGCCCATTTGCGCGAACTGGATCTCATCCGCACCTTCTCCGGCTCTGGCAATGATCCCGTGATCGACTTCAAGCACGCCCTGATCAGCGATGCCATCTACGGCTCCATTCCCCGCCGCCGCCGCGCCCTTATTCACAACGCCATTGCGGAAGGGTTCGAGCAGGCAGAGGAAACCGTCAGCAACGCCGTTATCGCCTCGCATTTCGAACGGGCGGACAAACCGCTGAAGGCCGCGAAATACTACCTCGCCGCGGCGCAGGAAATGTCCAATCTCGGCGATCCGGGCCAGACGTTGCTTCAAGTGAACCACGCCATTGAATGCGCGACCAAGCTTGAAGGCACAGCCGAAGGCGTGGCGATAGAGATCGAGGCGCGCGCGCTCGAAGGCCTCTCCCGCATGGTCATGCAAGGCCCGGGCAGCCCCGATTTCGGCGGATCCGCCCTCAGGGCCCGCGAGCTTTCCCTCGAAACCGGTGCGGCACCCTCCGGGCAGGTGCTTTTTGGCGCGGGACTGCATTCCTGGGCCTCCGCCAAATACGGTCAGGCCAATGCCATGATCGCAGAGCTGCGCGAAAGCTTCCCGCCGGAAGATCCGGGCCCTGCCTTCGCGGCCAACCTTCTGGACGGCGTGGTCAGCTGGCATCGGGGCCAGACGCATACCGCTCTGGATGCGTTCAGCACCGTGATCGCCGATTTTCAGCCGCAGCGGGACGATCCGCTCTATGCGGAATATCTCATGGATTTCAAAACCTTCTCGGGTTTCTATTCCGGCCTTTGCTACGCCTCGCTCGGCCGCCATCAGGAGGCGGCGCAAACCACGGATCGGGCCCTTCAGTCCGCAAGCCCCCTGATGCGCCCGCATCCCATAGGTTTTGCCATGCTCGCCCGTGCGGTCACGGCGATGTTCGCGGGCAACGTCCCCCGAACCGTGGAAGCCGCGGAACAATGCGTCCAGCATTCCACCAGCTTCGGTTTCCCCGAATTCATCGCCCTCGCAAACGCCTGCCTCGGCTGGGCCGCCCTTCGCCAAGGCAAGGCGGACAAAGGGCTGGAATTGATCCATGCAGGCCAGACCGGCTGGGCCGCCACCGGTTTCCGCTCGTGGGAAGGGCTCTTCACCGCACTCCACATCGCGGGCCTCGGCGCCACCGGACAGGAAGACGCCGCACGCGCCGCCATCCTGCCCGCGCAGCAGTTGATAGAGGACCGGCAGGAGCATCAGTTCCTTGCCCTGATAGATGGGCTTGACGCCGCCCTCAACGGTCGCGAGGATCACTTCACGCCAGATCTCAAGCAGGTGGCCCCGGCGTTCCTGCTCTGAAGTAGTCACCACCGGAGAGTTTCAATGCCTATTCCAGCACCAGCCGAGATCCTGACGCAATGCCCGCTCTTCGCGGATCTCAATACCGAGCAGATCTCCAGCATCGCAAAACGCTGCACGATGCGCACCACACGCAAGGGCGAGGTGCTGTTCAGCCAGGGCGATGACAGCGAAAGCCTCTTCATCATGGTGGAAGGTGCCGCCACGATCTCCCTGCTGTCCGAGGCCGGGCGAGAGATGATCTTTCACATCGCCAAACCGGGTGACAGTATCGGAGAGATCTCGCTCCTCGATGGCGAGCCCCGCTCCGCCACCTGCACCATCCGCGATGTGGGCCGCGTCCTCGTGCTGCGCCGCGCCGATTTTCTGGCGCTTCTCGATGATCCGGCACTCTCGCGCAGCATCATCAACGTGCTCTGCATGCTGCTCCGCCGCTCCACCGACCGCGCCGAATTCCTCGCACTCCGCCCGCTCCGCGCGCGCGTCGCCCATGTGCTGATGGGCAATGCGATAGAGGATGGCCCCCGCCCGCCGCAAGTCCGGCTGACACAGCAGGAACTGGCGCTGATGTGCGGCGCCGCGCGTCCGCGCGTGAACCAGATCCTGAAGGCACTCGAAGCCGAAGGCGTCATTTCGAAAGACGGACGCATCACGCTCCTCTCCGATATGGAAGCGCTCGAAGACATCGCGCAGGAACTGGACGAACTCTGAGCGTTGGTGCGAAGGCCCGAAATCAGAACTCGACTGTCAAAACCACTGCAACCTCTGCGCGCCTGCGGGCGTGGAACAAAGCGCATCTCTGCCTCGATCCGACGGATGATCGCTCCCCCATTAACGGGCCGCGTCCATGCAATACTCGCGCAAACACCAAGCATGACCCAAACCACACCTTCATCCCGGTGTTTGCCTGGGTCGGCAGTGCGGGCAAAGCGGATGCTAGAGAAGTGGAACGAACCTTCGCTTTTCAAAGGCGCGCCACGAACGGTGGTTTTATAAAAGACGGAAGCCTGTTTGATATGGCATGTTCCGCTTCACTGGGTGGTGGCCCCAGGTGCAACTGGTTTTCCTGCCGCAGCATTTGCTACAATACGTGTGGTTTCAGCCTCACAGAAGGGAGTGCAGTTATGTCGCTTACCGAATTCATCAAACAGTATGAAGCCGCTCTTGGAACCCAAGATTGGACTTTGGTTGCGCCACTGATCAGTGATGAGGCCAGAGTGGTTTTTTCCGATGGTTCTGTGCATGCTGGCAAAGACGCAATCAAGATCGCATACGAGCGCAACTTCGCAACAATCAAGAATGAAGCGTACAGGATGGAGAATGTCTATTGGCTGCTGGAAACACCAGATAGCGCGGCATATATGTTTGATTTCTATTGGGCTGGTGTCATTCAGGGCCGCGAAGCGTCAGGTTCTGGGCGGGGTACAGCAGTTTTGGTTCGACAGGCTGATCGGTGGGTGCTGGTTGGGGAGCAGCTGGGGCCAAAGTCCTAGAACCGAGTGTTTTCGCTCAGCCAGAACTGATATTTGATGGTCGCGCAACATCTCTCATTCAGGCCTCAAAGCGGACCTTGGCTGCGATCGGCACGGCGGCCCGCTTAACCATTTTTCCGGAATTCAGGTCAGTTCATGACGTGAAGGTCAGAGTTATCGGACGTTTGTCACTGGCGCCGACAGAACCTGCATTGCGGACATTCCAGACGCCACTTCCACCCGCTACCGGCTCAAGGTCCGCGCAACCGCATCCTTCCAGCCTGCATATTTCGCATCCCGTCTGGCCGTTTCCATCTCGGGCTCGAACCGGCGCTCCAAAGCCCAGCTCTCGGCAAACCCCTCCATGTCCGGGTAGATCCCCGCCCGCATCCCCGCAAGCCATGCCGCCCCCAAAGCGGTCGTCTCGAGCACGGCGGGCCGATCGACGGAAGCGCCCAGCATATCCGCCAGAAACTGCATCGTCCAATCAGAGGCAGACATGCCCCCATCCACGCGCAAAACGGCCTCTCCACTGCCGTCCCAATCCGCCTGCATCGCTTCCAGCAGATCGCGCGTCTGGTAAGCCACGCTCTCCAGGGCTGCACGCGCAAACTCGGCCGGGCCGGAACCGCGCGTCAGCCCGTAAATCGCTCCCCGGCAATCGGCATCCCAGTAGGGTGCGCCCAGCCCGGTAAAAGCGGGCACCAGATAAAGCGGCTGCGTCTCATCCGCCGCTTCCGCCAGCGGTTGCGTCTCGCTCGCCTCGCGGATCATCTTCAATCCGTCCCGCAACCATTGCACTACCGCCCCGGCGATGAAGATCGATCCCTCAAGCGCATAGGTCGGCTTGCCGTCCAGCTGATAGGCAATCGTCGTCAGCAGCCGGTTCGTACTCGCAACCGGCGCATCACCGGTGTTCAGCAATGCAAAACACCCGGTCCCGTAAGTCGATTTCAGCATGCCGGGGCTGAAACAGGCTTGCCCCACCGTCGCCGCCTGCTGATCCCCCGCCACACCCAGAATGGGCAGCGGCCGCCCGAAGATATCCCCCCGCGCCATGCCGAAATCCGCCGCGCAATCCTTCACCTCCGGCAGCATCTCCATCGGGATATCGAGCAATGCGCAGATATCCGCATCCCAACACCCATCATGAATATTATAGAGCATCGTGCGCGCGGCATTCGTGGCGTCGGTCACATGCTCCGCCCCGCCGGTCAGCCGCCAGATCAGAAAGCTGTCCACTGTCCCGAACGCCAGCTCACCGGCAGCAGCCCGCGCCCGCGATCCTTCAATATGGTCCAGTATCCACGCAAGCTTGGTGGCGGAAAAATACGGATCCACCAGAAGCCCGGTCCGCGCCGTGATCAGATCACCGTGGCCATCGGCCCGCAGTTTCGCACAAAAATCCGCCGTTCGCCGATCCTGCCATACAATCGCATTGTAGATTGGCTTGCCCGTCGCCTTCTCCCATACCAGCGTCGTCTCCCGCTGGTTGGTGATCCCGATCGCGGCAATATCCTCCGGCGTCAGCCCGGCCCGCTCTATCGCGCCCCGGCACGTACCCGCCGTGGTGGACCACAGATCCGCCGGATCGTGCTCCACCCAGCCCGAATCCGGGAAATGCTGCGGAAATTCCTCCTGCGCCCGCGCCACCACGCGCATATCCTTGTCAAAGATAATGGCGCGGCTCGATGTCGTCCCCTGATCAATCGCCAGAATATGCGTCATGATGCATCTCTCCCCAGTTCCCGTCTTTCGCGCCAGATTGCACAAGGCCAGCGCACCCCGCAAGCCACCGCCTTGACAGCACAGCCTTTTCTCCGCGACGGTATGTTGGGGAGCTTACCGATGATCACATTTCGTATTCTGGAACCGAAAGACTACCCGATGCTGCGCGAATGGCTCTCCCGCGCCCATATGAAACCCTGGTGGGATGAAGGTTACGACACCGTGGCGCAGGTTGCCGCCAGCTACTCGCGCAACCCGGCCACCACGTGGCGCTTCATTGCGGAGCAGGATGGCAAGGATATCGGCTATCTTCAGTACTGGCGCGAGCGCGGGCTCGCGGGCGTCGATCAATTCCTTGCCGATGGTGAAATGCTCGGCAACGGCCTCGGCCCGGAAACACTGCTGGCCTTCATCGCGCATCTCGAAAACATGGGCGTAAAGGATCCGATCACTGTTGATCCCCATATCGAGAACACCCGCGCCATCCGCTGTTACGAGAAATGCGGCTTTATCCACGATCCCATGCGCTCGACCAAAACCACCTATTTCATGGAGCGCCCCGCAACAGCCGAATAGCCGCCTCTCCACCGCGATGATCAGTGGGGGCGGGGGTGGGCGGGTGGGAGCCAACGCTGATCATCGCGGTGGAGAGGCAGCCCAAAGAAAAAGGGCGCGCCCGAAGGCCCGCCCCATATTCCAGCAAAAGAAAACCCGTCAGGCAGCTGCCCGACGCTCGCTTTCTTCCCGGCTCAGCGCCACGGATGTCCGCACACCGCGCTTCACGAATTCCATCAAGCCGTTCACACAGCGCTCGGACGGGTCGATCCCCGCACAGCTCAGCACTTCACGCCCGTCGCGAGAGCGTGCCCAGCGCGCAATCACTTCCGGCCCGTTGCCATATTTCTTGTCATCCGCAATTGCATCATCCAATGCGGCCAGCACAACGGCAGCGAAGAGTTTCCGCGCCCGAGAGCCCTGATCATTGGCGTAAGCAGCTGCATCTACGTAATCGAACACTACGCTCTCCCGTAATCTCGTTTTTTCGAAGTTAGTCGCAATATGTCATCTTTTCGACACATAAGAAGTGCGTTTTCCGCATGGCAGCCATGTGCCAGACGCATTGCTCTCCCAACTGCTCTACTTCCCCATAGCTCGCAATCCGAGCATTCTCATAGCTTTTTGATCTAGTCAGCAAATACTCCGCTTCAAGCCCGATCCGGCAAAATGAGGCCGATTCAAGGCAAAATTACCCTATACAGACGAATGTCGAACAGCTCCGCTGTCTCAGCCGCCCGCTGACGCAACAAACAGCAACGCGATCATAGCCCCATATCTCTCGCCCCACGACATTCCGCAGGTATCTCCGGCCGGGCACAGCCTTCATCACTGGCTGATTGCCAGCACCTCAAATCCACTCTGGGCTGTGAGGATTGACGCATTGCGGGGCATCCGGCCACCCTAACATTCCCTAGCGTCAATCTTCGACAGCCAGCCTTGTTCCGATTCCCTGGCGCATACCAACAGTAAAGAGGACAACAACATGCCAGTTATTTTCACCGGAAACGACATCGACGGGTTTGTGGCCACAGGCCGCGACAACGTCTATGTCACCCGCGCGGGTCAGTATGTCTCCAATGACGGGACGGCCTTCAGCTTCGGCTCAAGCAACAGCAACACGTACATCATGGAAGGCAGCATATACGCATCAGGCTTCTCCGCGTTCGGCATCCAATCCACTTCATCCAACAGCCTTCGTATCACGGATACCGGCTCCGTCACCTCAACCGGCAACGGTGTGAACTGGGTGGGGCGGATGAGCAATGAGGGTACGATCACGGGCGATGTCTCCGCCGTGCGCCTTGACGGAAACCTCAGTCGTCTTACGAATACCGGTCTGATCGACGGGGACAGCTACGGCGTCTTTCTGGCCGGAGACAACGCCCGTATCTTCAATGACGGCATCATCACCTCGTGGGACCGGCCCATCGCGATCAGCGGCGTCCTCGGTGTCGGCACCAACCAGATCAACAACACCGGGATCATCGAAGCACGGAACGGACGAGAGGCGATCGACGGCGGCAACGCGATCGAACGGGTCTTCAATGCCGGAACCATATTCGGAGAGATCGCCCTCGTCGGCGGTGATGACAGCTATTGGGGCGTCGAGGGTGTCGTCATCGGCCTGGTGGATGGCGGTAGCGGCAATGACAGGCTGACGGGCGGTCGCGGTGAAGACGATTTTCAGGGCAGCAGCGGCGCAGACACGCTCCGCGGCCTCGGCGGCAACGATACGTTGCGGGGCGGGTCCGGCAACGACATTGTAAATGGCGGCGATGGAGAGGACTCGCTTCTCGGCGGAGCCGGGTTCGACATCCTGAATGGGGGTGCGGGCGACGATGTCATTCAGGGCTTCAGTGGCAACGATACGCTGAATGGCGGGCGGGACGATGATTTCCTTGTGGGCGGACTGGGTGCCGATGTCTTCGAGTTCAACCTCACCGCAGGACATGATCGCATCGCGGACTTCGAAAACGGGACTGACAGCATCGACCTATCGGCTTTCAATGTCTTCTTCTCCGATATCTTCGCGGCCACCACAACCCGGTGGGGAAACGCAGTGATCGATCTCACGGAACTCGGGGGCCATGGCTCGATCACGATCCAAGGCGCCGCAGGTCAACTGGACGTCAGCGATTTCATACTTTGAGGGACACCCCCCGCACAGTCGGGGATCCCGGTAAAAGCAGACTAGCCCGTCTTGCCAGCAGATCGCGGTGCCGTTTTAAGCTCGCTCTGCTGGAAAGTAGGGCTATGCCCTTCCGGCGAGCGGCCTTACGCCCGCATACGCGCGCCCTCCGGGTCGAAGGGCGGCTCAAGCGCAATCCGCGCGGCCTGGCGCTGCCCGAGGATCTCGATCTCGAACATGCCCTCCCCCGCTTCCTCTGACAAGGCGGCGGGCAGATAGCCTTGGGCCATCGAGGCACCGACACCATGCGCATAGCCCCCCGATGTCACCCAGCCAACGACACGCCAGTCGCCATCGACCTGTTTCGCCGTCGCAGGCTGCAGGCTGCCATCCGAGCCATACCGTTTCACACTGCTCTCATGGGTCGGCGTTGTGGTGTCGAAATCAGTGCTCACCTTCGCCCAGATCGGCTCATCCGCCATCACATCCGCCGTATCCGCCTCGATCAGGAAAGACACACGCCGCAGCTTCGGCCCCTCCTCCTTCTCCCGTGCCGCAGCCTCGCGCCCGATGAAATCGTTCTTGGACAGCTTCACGAACCGCTCCATCCCGCCCTCATAAGGTCCATAGATCGGGCGCAGTTCGGCAGCCCATGTCGGGAAGTTCTTCTCCAACCGCATCGAAAGCAATGCCCGCATTCCGAAATCGCGAATACCGAACTCTGCACCGGCCTCCTTCAGGGCAAAATAGATCGCCCGCTCGTAGCAAGGCTCCATCCAGATCTCATACCCCAGATCGCCGGTATAACTGATCCGGTTCACGTGGGCCGGGCAGCCCGCGACATCCATCTCGCGGTAATCCATGAAGCCGAAGGCCACCCGGCTCACATCCTCCGTCACCAGTTTCTCGAAGACCTTGCGCGCATTCGGCCCAGCAATCGTCAGCCCGACCAGCCGCTGCCCGAACCGTTCGATCCGCACATCGGCGGGCTTATGGCTCTCGAACCAGCGCATGTGGTAGATCTGCGCCCCGCTGGACCCCCAGATCATGAAGCGATCTTCCGCCGCCTTCGCGATCGTGAAATCCCCGATCAGCTTGCCGTTCTCGTTCAGCATCGGCGTCAGCACCAACCGCCCGAGCTTTGGCATCGTGTTCGTCATAAGATGGCTCAGAAACGCCTCCGCCCCCGGTCCGCTAACCTCATATTTTGCGAAGTTGGCAATCTCGGAAATGCCCACACTCTCCCGCACCGCCTTCACCTCAGCAGCCACATGGCTGAAATCGTTGGAGCGATGGAAGGAAAGATCATCCTTCGCCTCCTCCGCCGACGGCGCAAACCACAAAGGCACCTCCAGCCCCCATGTATCCCCCATCACCGCGTGATTTTCATTCACCATCACATCATACAAAGGGGTCGTCTGATGCGGTCGCGCGGCAGGCAGCTCCTCGTTCGGGAAGCGGATGGAGAAGCGGCGGGAATAGTTCTCCCGCACCTTGGCATTCGTGTATTTCAGCGTCGTCCACTCGCCATATCGCGCGACATCCATGCCCCAGATATCAAAGCCCGGATCGCCCTCCGTCATCCAGTTGGCCAGCGCCAGCCCGACGCCGCCACCCTGGCTGAAACCCGCCATCACCGCACAGGCGCTCCAGAAATTCGTCAGCCCCTGCACCGGCCCCACCAGCGGGTTGCCATCGGGCGCGAAGGTAAACGGCCCGTTGATAATCTGCTTGATCCCCGCCTTCTCAAGCGCCGGGAAATGCTTGAACCCGATCTCAAGGCTGGGGGAAATCCGATCAAGATCCGGCTCCAGCAACTCATGCCCGAAGCTCCAAGGCGTCTCCACCGGACTCCAAGGTGTTGCCGCTTTCTCGTATGTCCCCACCAGCAAACCGTTGCGCTCCTGTCGCGTGTAGATCTCTCCCTTGAAGTCGATGATATGGCAGACCTCACGCCCGGTTTCCTTATTGTATTCAATAACCTCCGGCATATCCTCGGTCAGCAGGTAATGGTGTTCCATCGCCAGCAGCGGCAGTTCCAGCCCCACCATGCGCCCCACTTCCCGCGCCCAGAGCCCGCCCGCATTCACCACATGCTCGCAGCGCACCGTGCCGTCCTTGGTGATCACGTTCCACGTCCCGTCCGCATCCTGCGTAATCTCCGTCACCGGGTTGCGCAGAGAAATCTCCGCCCCCAGCTTCCGCGCAGCCTTCGCATAGGCATGGGTGGTGCCAGAAGGATCCAGATGCCCCTCCACCGGATCCCAGAGCGCGCCAACGAAATGGCTGTCATCCAGCATAGGGAACATGGACTTCGCCTCGGCGGCAGTCACCAGTTCCGTATCCATGCCCAGATACCGACCCTTTGCATGCGTGTAGCGCAGGAAATCCATCCGCTCGGGGCTGTCGGCCACCATGAACCCACCCGTCAGATGCAGCCCGCAGGACTGGCCGGAAACCTCCTCCAGTTCCTTGTAAAGCCCCACTGTATAGGCCTGCAGCTTGGCGACATTCGGATCACCGTTCAGCGTGTGAAACCCACCCGCCGCGTGCCAGGAGGAGCCTGAGGTCAGTTCCGATCGCTCGATCAGCAGCACGTCCGTCCAGCCCGCCCGCGCCAGATGATACAGCACCGAGCAGCCCACAACGCCGCCTCCGATTACAACAACACGCGCGGTGGATTTCATGTGCATTCTCCCTGTCTTTCGCGCATCACGCCACGCCGAAAGGCGGCCCGCAACCTAGCTTCGACCAATCAAAGCCCGTTTGCGACCTTCTCTGCCCGCCGCAGCCGGATGCCGCGCACCAAAGCAAAGACGATTGCGGCCAGTGCGCCGAGCGCAGCCCCCGCATAGCTCGCATTATGCATCGCACCCGCGCGATTGAAGCGAAGCGGTTCGCGTATATCCATCCAGCCAGGCAGATCCGGCAGCGCGGTCGGATCCTCGACCATCCACTGCACCAGCGCGCCGCCAAGCCCGATCAGAAGCGCTGTGACGATCACCAGAACAACCGCTTCACAAAACACCCGCAACACGCCACGGACGCGCGGGGCCGGCAGGCAGGTCAGAAATACCAGCGGCGCCAACAACAGCCCCATCCACCAGGAGGCCAGCCAGCCGATATAGGATGCCCCCACTCTCGTCTGCAGCGCCTCGGGAAACCGGAACTGAATGAACTTGAAGCCGTGAAAATACTCCGGCGCGATGGTGTAGCTGATCTGGTTATGGACCACCCCGAAGACGCCCGCCGCAAGGCACGCCAGCAGGATCGCCCCGGGAAACAGCGCAAGCTTTTTCAGAAAGCGCACAATCGCTAGTACTGGAACAGCGGCGAAACGGTTGCCCGGATCTGCTGGTCAATCCGGCTCCGCCGCCAGCCGGTCAGCTCGCTCAGCGTCTTCGCCTCCGCCTGCATCCGGCTCCGCGTATCGCGCACATACTGCACACCCGCATCGCAGGTGATCTTCCCGTCAAACGGCACATTCATGATGTAGCGCCCCTGAAAATTGCCGCGATCATCCGTTTCCCGAAACAGCAAATCCTTCTGGAACGTCGCCTTATCGTATTGCACATGCATCCGGGTGACGAAAACATCCTGCGCAGCACTATCGCCTGCAGCCCAATCCACACCCAGATCCGCCAGTTCCTGCGCCGTCAGGGGGTCTGCAGCGCAAGGGTCGCACCATGCCATATCCCAAGCATATTCGGTCATCACCGTGTCGGGCATCGCCGCCCGCGCAAACGCCGCCTTGTAGAAATCGCCAAAATAGTCGCGCACGAATGTCGGAACGCTCACATCCGAAGGGATGCGCGCGTTCGCGTAATTCGCAGCCTCCACCCGGCCCGTCCGCGTCAGCGTCATGATCAGCACATCCTGCGTATCCTCGGCGTTGATCTTGCCCAACTGCAACGGCAGCATGAAATTCTGCGAGCGGAAGGAGATCTGCAAAGGCTGCAGCACTTTCGTCTCCTCAGCGCTGTGCCGTTCCAGATTAACGCGCGCCACAAAAAACTTCATACCCGCCGCAATGTAATCCTCCAGAACGAGGCCCGCTCCGGCCGGAATGTTGTACCCCTCCTGCAAAAGATACGTCTCCAGCCCACCGGAATCCCGGGCCGAGAGGATGACGATGTCGTAAGTGCTGACAGCAAATTGCGCCTCCACCGTCACGCCCAGTTCGGCAGCTCTCTGCATCGGCTCTGGCGCAATGAAGGGTTCAACGGCAGAATAGACAACCGGCGGCACGCACGGATCGCCATCAAAATATTCCACCAGCCGTGGCGCCGTGTAGGCATCCAGATGGTCCACAGTCGCAGGCTCCACCGCCCGCACCTGATCCTTGCTCAAAACCACAGGCGTCGGCACGACCATCGCAAAATCCGCCGCTTCCCCCCGGTAGTCGGAAGACATGGTGATGACAGACCGATCCCCATCCCGCACAAACACAACCTTGGAGGCCTCATTGTAAAGCTCCCCATCTGCCTTCGCGACGTAGAAGCCACAAAAGGCATGTGCTGGCCCGGAAAGGGCAAGCAGAACAAGAAGCATGAAAAATCGCATGGGCCACCTCTGGTATGAATTTCCGCAAGCTTGAGACGAAGCGGCTCATCCGTCAACTCAAGACACTGGATCCATACCCGCAAAACACACGCACCCGGGAACCGCCAGAGCCCCCTTTCTCTGCATCGGGTCAGGTGCTAGCTCCCTCCCATGATACGCCCGCTCCGCCTCCTCTCAGCCCTCGATGCATGGGGCTGGTACTTCATCCGGCCCCGGCCACGCCCCGGCGTCCGTCCCCGGATCGTATTCCATATCGGCCCCCACAAAACGGGCACCACGAGCATTCAGGCTCTTCTCCGCACCAACCGGCGCCGCCTGCGCCCGTCTTGCCACATCCTGTTGGCCAAAGACCCGCCGCTCAGAGGGTTCCTCAACAAGACAAATCGCGCCAGCCGGAAGGGCAATACCAAGGGCCTGGCAAGCGGTCTCAAATCATCAGCCGAGGCCATCGCAGCCGAAGCGCTCACACATCCCCTTACTCTCGTCAGCTCCGAAGATCTGATGGGCCGCCTCCCCACGAGGTTCGGGCGCGTCGGGCTCTACCCGCTCGCAGCGCCACTCCTCAGCAGCCTGTCTTCTGCCTGCCGAAATCTGGGCGTCGATGCCACCTTCGTCATCTATCAGCGCGATATGGACAGCTGGACGGAAAGCCTGATCCGCCAGCTAAACGATCCCGAGGTTGATGCCGCTCCGCAGGCTTTCCGCATCGCGCATGGGCTGGAGGAGACATGGGAGGGTCTCACTCACCGGGTAAGGGAGGCTGTCGCTCCAGCTCCTCTTCTTGTCATCTCCTTCGAGGAGGAGGTTCAATCGAAGCGGCTTGGCACCGCACTCGTTCAAAATGCAGGCGTGCCGCAACGCGTTATTGCCCACCTGAAATGGCCACGCCCCCGGAATGTAAGGTCATCGCAAAGCGCAATACCTGACTGAACAAGTCGCATTACCAAACCCATACCAAAACGGTACCAAACCCAGCTTTACCCAAGCACGCAGTCCAGCAGCGGAGAGCCGGGTTCCTTCAGCCCGTCAATCACATCGAAATGGTGCCGGCCGGTCTCCTTCACCTGAGCCATATCGGCACCCAAACCTGTCCAGATATTGGCGAGCAGGGTTGTCTGCCGCACAAATTCCGGTCGCTCATCAGCCCCAACCCAGGCCGTCACGCGCGCACCCTCCAAAGGCCGCAGCAGCGCCGGGCTTTCAGCAGCGGCACTCTCTTCATCCAACCCGAAATCCACATTCATTTCTGTGGCAATCAGAGGCCGCAGATCATGCACCCCGCTGATCGAGACAACATGGCGGATCCGTTTTACCAAGCTCTTGGAAAGCCCACTGTTCCGGCACACCAACCGCGTTACCAGATGCCCGCCAGCCGAGTGCCCAACCAGCCGGATCGGCCCGGAAACAAGCTCCGCGGCCTTCGCCACCGCTGCCGTAACCTCCTGATTTATATCTGAAATACGCGCCTCCGGCGCAAGCGTGTAGCTTGGCAAAACCACACTCCACCCGGCTTCAGAGCAGCCCGCCGCAAAGTGAGACCAGTAGGATTTGTCGAACGCGCGCCAATACCCGCCATGCACAAACACCACGAGGCCAGCACTCTTGCCCACGGGATGGAACAAATCCATCCGGTTGCGCTTTGCCTCACCATATTTCACATCCAGCTCCAGCCGTCCTTCGCTGAACATGGCTTCCCGATAAGCCAGCGCATCCCCTTGCCAGGCCTCGATAAATCCATCCGCACCGGGAATATGATCCCGGTTCGCATAAGCGTCATTCCAGTCAGTGATCCGCACATCCATCCCCTTCGTATTCTTTAGCATACCCTACCCGGTTTCTGTGTGATAGGCGTGTCTCATTAGCGACTTTTCGCACCGTTTGTTCAACGCTTCCATATCCCCTCCGAAAGGACGAAGTTCATGAAAACACTCACTTTTATCTCCGCAGCGGCACTCCTTGCAGGCCCGACTTTCGCGCAACAGCAACCGCCCACAGGCTTCTCGCTCGGCCTCGGGGTAGCAGGTTCAACCGATCCCTATCTGGGCGGTGATGCGGGCGCCCTCCCCTTCCCGCTCCTCCGTTATCAAGGCGAAGGGTTCAGCGTGGGCATTGATGGGCTCACCTATGACGTATACCAGAAACAACCCTTCAAACTGTCGCTGATCGCAGCGCCGCGCATTTCGGCAATCGAGTTCTCCGACAATGATGAACTCGACGGATTGGATAGAAACATCACAGCCGATATCGGCGCGGAGTTCAGTTACGACACTGGCCGCTATTTCGCAAAAGCCAAGTTTTTGCAGGAGGTTACGGGAGAGCACGATGGGCAGGAAGTTATGCTGGAAGCAGGCACAAGGCTGCCGCTCGGGCGTGTTCCCGTCAGCCTGAGCGCAGGGTTCAGCTGGCAAAGCGAAGATCTCAGCGCGTATCTCTGGGGCGTCGGCGCTGGAGAGACAGCCCCGGGCCGCCCCGCCTATGATCCGGGTGACGCCCTCATCCCTTTCCTCGGCATCGGCACCTTCTATCCTCTGTCAGAGCGGGTCAGCCTCATCGGCACGGCCCGCGCGGAGTTCCTGCCCGAAGCCGTGACAGACAGTCCGATCGTTGAGGATGATGTTGTCATCAGCGCCTTTGTGGGCGTCGGATACAGGTTCTGAATTTCCAATAATATCAATAGGATGCGCGGCCTAGGCTGCGCATCGATCTAAATCCCCAATCGGTCCCGCAACGCATACCAGCTCATCGCAAGCACTAGCAAAGGATGCCGCAACGCCCCCCCACCAGGGAACGCCATATGCTTCAAGGAGGCCAGCGTATCAAAGCGCTCCGCCTGCCCCGCCACCCGTTCGGCCAGCACCCGGCCAGCAAGCGAGGTCATCGCAACCCCCTGCCCCGAATAGCCGCCAGCCGTAAACCGCGTAGGCCCCAGAGCATCGAAGTAGGGCATCCGGCTTGCTGTAATACCCAGCGTCCCGCCCCAGGCATAGTCAATCGCCACCTTGGAAAGCTGCGGATAGATCGCCAGCATATTGGGCCGCACCAGCCCGGGGATATCAGTTGGAAAGCGGTAGGAATACGTCTCTCCGCCGCCAAAGAGCATCCTCTTATCAGCCGAAAGCCGGTAGTAGTTCACCACGAACTTGCTATCGGCCACACACACATCCCGCGCGATAAGTTCCTCAGCCAAACTGGCATCAAGGGGCTCGGTCGCTGCAATAAAATTGTTTATCGGCATAACCTTGGCCGAAACCTTCGGCTCCAGCCCACCCATATATCCGTTGCACGCATAGATGACGAAATCCGCCGTGACATGCCCCGCGTCTCCGTCAATCCGATGCGGAGCAGCTTCGGAAACCGCCGTCACCCGGCTCTCTTCAAAAATTCTCACGCCCCCATCAAGGCAGGCCTGCCCCAACCCCAGAGCGTAGTTCAGAGGGTGCAAATGCCCCGCCCCCATATCAAGATAACCGCCCTGATAGGCCTCCGTCCCAAGCTCCGCGCAAATCCCCTCCCGATCCAGCAAGGTGATCTGTTCATATCCGTAAGCCTGCGCAAAGTGCTCCGCCTCCCGGTGTGCATCAGGCACATTCCGCGCCTGCATCTCGCCATGAATGGCCCCCGGCTTCAGATCGCAGACGATGGAATGCTGCTCCACCCGATCGCGCAGAATCGCCTTGGCTTCCTCGGCAAAATCCCAGAGCCGAGCACCCATCTCGCGCCCGTAGGTTCGTTCCAGCCCCCGTATATCCTCACGCGGTCCGGTCGCGATCTGCCCCCCATTGCGCCCCGAAGCGCCCCAACCAACCCGCTGCGCCTCAAGGATCACAACCGAAAACCCTTTCTCCGCAAGATACAGCGCGGCGGAAAGCCCGGTAAACCCGGCCCCGATCACGCACACATCCGCCCGCACCTCCCCCGCCAGCTTGCCTTGGCGCGGAAACGGATTGGCGGTCGCTGCATAATAGCTCGGCGGATACTCCCCGGCCCTATCATTCGCCGTCAGCAGATCCATCAGACATTCAACAGGAGGTGTTCCCGCTCCCAAGGCGAAATCACAGCCAGAAAGCTTTCCGCCTCACTCCGCTTAAGCGCTTTGTAAACCTCGCAAAACTGCTTGCCCAGAGTCTCAATCACGACGTCCTCGGCTTCAAATGCATCGAGCGCTTCCAAAAGGCCGCGCGGCAAGGCGTAGTCATAATCATAGGCCTCACGGGTCACGGCCGCACGCGGCTCAAGCCCCTGCTTCATACCAAGAAACCCACAGGCAAGCGACGCCGCGAGCGCCAGATAAGGGTTCGCGTCCATTCCCACGATCCTGTTCTCCACGCGCCGTCCCTCCGGTGAGGAGACGGGTATCCGCAGCCCCGTTGTCCGATTATCCGGCCCCCACTCCAGATTGATCGGAGCAGAGCCGGACGCCACAAACCGCCGGTAGGAATTCACGTAAGGAGCAAGCATCGGGATCACATTCGGCAAATACCGCTGCTGACCGGCCAGAAATCCGGCAAACAAAGGCGTCTCGCTGCCGCCCTCACCGGTAAACACATTCTGCCCGGTCGATGCATCTACCACGGATTGGTGGATGTGCATCGCAGAACCCGGCTCATGCTGCATCGGTTTTGCCATGAAGGTGGCAAAGCACTTGTGCCGCAAGGCCGCTTCCCGGATCGTGCGCTTGAAGAAAAACACCTGATCGGCCAGCGTCAGGGGATCTCCGTGCACGAAGTTGATCTCGATTTGCCCGGCACCACCTTCCGAGATAATTGTATCGAGCTCAAACCCCTGCGCCTCGGCAAAATCGTAGATATCATCAATTACCGGGCCGTACTCATCCACCGCAGTCATGGAGTAGGCCTGCCGCGAAGCCACAACGCGCCCTGTTCGCCCCATCGGCGGTTCAATCGGCAGATCCGGGTCCGTGTTGGGCTTGGTGAGGTAGAATTCCATCTCGGGCGCCACCACAGGCCGCCAACCTTCGTCGGCATAAAGCTTCAAAACACGCTTGAGCACATTGCGCGGCGCAATCGGCACCGGGTTGCCCGCAAGATCGCTCATATCGTGGATCACCTGAATGGTGACATCCTCGGCCCAGGGGCTGGAGGTCGCGGCTGCCGGGTCCGCTGTCAGCACCATGTCACTCTCGATCCACTGATTGGCGATCTCCATATCCACATACGTGCCATCAATCGTCTGGTAGAAGATCGAGGTCGGCAGAAACATCCGCTCTCCCTTGGCAAACTTGGCGGATGGCATCGCCTTCCCCCGGCTGATCCCTGCAATATCGGAGATCACGCATTCCACCTCTTCCACACGCCGCCCCGCCAGCCAGCTTTGGGCCGCATGCGGCAAGTTCTTTGTCCAGTCGCTATCCATAGATCACCTGTTTGGTCGCAGCGTCAGGCTGTCAGACTTTTATGCCTTCGGCGAGGATATTTTTGGAAAGATGAATGGGCTAATGCGTTTCACTTCAGAGCCGCCCAACCATCTTCCGCTCGGCACCCTTGGCCTCCGCCAACAAGCACAGCCAGTCATGGGCAACCGTGGCAGCAGCCAGTGCTGTAATTTCAGCATGGTCGTAGGGCGGAGAAACTTCGACGACATCCATCCCCACCAGATTGAGCCCACCAAGCCCCCGGATCAGTTCCAATGCTTGCCAGCTCGCCAAACCTCCCAGCACAGGCGTGCCCGTACCCGGAGCGAAAGCAGGATCCAGCCCGTCAATATCGAAGGAAATATAAAGCGGCGCGTCCCCCACCCGCTCGCGGATCACGTCCACCGCCGCCCCGATACCTTGCCTGTGCACCCAAGGCGCTGTCAGAATTTCAAATCCGTGGTCACTGTCATTGAACGTCCGCAGCCCGATCTGGGTAGAATGTTCCACATCCACAATCCCTTCGGAGACAGCACGCGCAAACATTGTCCCGTGATCCAGCCCCTTTCCGTCATCTGTCCAGGTATCGCAATGCGCATCGAACTGAAGCAGTGCTACCGGGCCATGATGCGCGGCCACAGCCCGCAGCACCGGGTAAGCAACAAAATGATCCCCTCCCAGTGAAAGCGGCTTCGCGCCCCCCGCCAGTATACCCGCGATATGTGCCTCGATATCGCCCACCACGCTCTCGGGGTGATGCGGATCCATCAGGCAATCACCGTAGTCCACCACGGCCAGAACCTCAAAGGGATCGAAGCCGAAGGGAAATGCCTTCAACTCAGCCAACTGCACGGAAGCAGCCCGCACAGCGCGCGGCCCAAGGCGGCACCCCGGCCGATAGGTTACCGAGGCGTCGTATGGCAGGCCCGTCACCGCCACATCCACACCATTCAAATCCCTTGAATAGCGCCGGCGCAGGAAGCTCAGCGCGCCTCCATAGGTGTTTTCCACCCAGCGCTCCCTATTGTTCTGCGCCCGAAACGCCTGATCTCCAGCCTTGTCCATCATATCCCCCAGCGGTTCTGCGCGACGGTCGAGCAGGGCGGGGTGGGCGGGCGGGCGCTCTGCGAGATCGTCGCGCAGAACCGCATCACCGCCGCTTCCGCATCGCAAGCGCCGCCAGCCCAATCCCGAGAGCCACAACCAGAATAATCAACGATGCCAATGCGTTCACATCCGGGCTCACACCCAATCGCACCTTGGAGAAGATTACCATCGGCAGCGTCGAGGAACCGGGGCCGGACACGAAACTCGCCACCACCAGATCATCGAGCGAGAGCGTGAATGCAAGCAACCATCCCGAAATCAAAGCCGGGGCAATCACCGGCAGCGTAATGTCAAAGAAGACCCGAACCCGCCGCGCACCCAAATCCATCGCGGCCTCTTCCAGGCTATCATCCATATCCACCAGCCGCGATTGCACGACCACAGCCACATAGGCCATGCAAAACACCGTATGCGCGATGATGATCGTCAGCATCCCGCGCCCGGCAGGCCAGCCCACCAGCCGCTCCATCGAAACAAATAGCAGCAGCAGCGAGAGCCCTGTTATCACTTCCGGCATCACCAGAGGCGCGGTCGTCATGCCGGAAAGAACAGGCCGCCCCCAGAAGGGTCCAAACCGCACGAGAACGAGTGCCGCCAACGTCCCCAACGCCACCGCCAGAGTTGCCGAGATGGCCGCAATCGTCAGGCTGATCTGGAACGCGTCGATAATCTGCGGGTCGCGGAAAAGCTCACCATACCATTTGGTCGAAAACCCGCCCCATACCGTTACCAGCTTGCTCTCGTTGAACGAGAAAATCACCAGAGAGGCAATCGGCACATAGAGAAACAGAAACCCGAGCCCCGCTACAATAGGCAAAAACAACCTCATGAAACCCGCTCCGCAATCCGCCTGAGGCCCAGTATCGGCACCACAACCGCCACCAGCATCACAATCGCCACAGCCGAGGCTACCGTCCAATCGCGGTTTGAGAAGAACTCATCCCACAAAACCCGCCCGATCATCAGCGTATCGGGCCCGCCCAACAATGCGGGGATCACAAACTCTCCGATAACCGGGATGAACACCAGCATGCATCCTGCCACGATCCCTGGCAGGGAGAGTGGTAGCGTCACCCGCAAAAACGTCGTCACAGGCCCGGCACCAAGATCCGAGGAGGCCTCCAGAAGGGATCCATCCAGCTTCACCAGATTGGCGTAAAGCGGCAGGATCATGAACGGCAGATACGTGTAGACGATACCCACATAAACGGCGAAATCCGTCTGCAGCATCACCAGAGGCTGATCGATCACTCCAAGCCACAGCAGCAGATTGTTGATCACTCCATTGCCTTTCAAAAGCCCGATCCATGCGTAAACCCGCAAAAGAAAAGACGTCCAGAAAGGAAGTACCACCAGCATCAAAAGGATGGACCGGCGCGGCTCCGGGCTACGCGCAATCGCATAGGCCATCGGATAGCCGATCATCAAGGTGAGCACTGTTGAAATTGCCGCTATCTTCAGCGAATTCAGATAGGCGGTGATGTAAAGACTGTCGGAAAGCAGAAAGAGATAGTTCTCCAGATCCCCTAGAAATGCGCCATCCTCGAACAACGGGCCATATGGTGGGCGCGCAATCATCGGGTCGCGCAGCGATATCCCGCCCACCACCAGAAACGGGATCAGAAAAAACACCAGCAAAAAGAGAAACGGAACCGCGATTACGGCCCAGCGGCCCCACCCAAGGCCCTCGGCGGGGGCGGGCAGGTGTGAGCCGCCACCCGAGACATGAGTTGAGATCGTCATCCGCGCACCAGAACACCCGCCGCCGCAGGCCAGCCGAGATGTACCTCCTCATCCCACGTAAAAGGCTCAGCACCAAACCCGTTGGTTTCCGTCACACTTACCACACGCCCGGATGGCAGCTTCAGCTTATAGACCGTACAATCGCCCATATAGGCGTAATCCTCAACCACCGCGGTCAATGCATTGTCCGCACCCACGGCCTCCCGGCTCAGCCTGATCTTCTCAGGCCGCACCGCCACGGCAACTTTCTCACGAGAGCCAAAACCGGCCTCGGGCGGCACCAGAATCCCGCCCTCAGCAGTCCTGATCCGCATGAAATCGGGGGCGGCCGCCTCAACCTCACCTTCAAAGAGATTTACCGAACCGATGAAATCTGCCACGAACCTGCTGCCCGGTCGCTCATAAATATCCCGCGGCTCGCCCACCTGCACTATCCTGCCCGCGTCCATCACACCGATCCGTGTGGAGAGCGTCATCGCTTCTTCCTGATCATGCGTAACCACGATAAATGTAACCCCCAGCTGATCCTGGATCGTCATCAACTCGAACTGCGTCTCTTCCCGCAGCTTCTTGTCCAACGCGCCCAAAGGCTCATCCAGCAACAGCAGTTTCGGCTTCTTCACAAGGCTGCGCGCCAAGGCCACCCGCTGCCGCTGCCCGCCGGAAAGCTGATGCGGCTTGCGCTTGGCCAGCCCGTCCAGTTGTACCAGCTTCAGCATCTCGGCCACACGGCCTGCAACCTCGGCCCTGCCCAATCCATCTCTCTGCAGCCCGTAGGCGATGTTCTTCTCCACACTCATATGTGGAAAAAGAGCATAGCTCTGGAACATCATGTTCGTCGGCCGTGCAAAAGGCGGCACCCGGCTCATATCCTGCCCGTCGATCTCCACAACGCCCGCCGTCGGCGTCTCAAATCCCGCAAGCATCCGCAGCAGTGTCGATTTTCCGCAACCCGAGCCACCCAGCAGGCAAAACAGTTCTCCCTGCCAGATATCAAGGCTTACGTCATCCACGGCCGCAAAATCGCCGAACCGCTTGGTGATGCTCTTGATGCGGATAAAGGGCGGGTCCGTCTGGTCCCGCCAGGGCCGTGGATATGTGTCAGGCGCTGCCATCACCGAGGAGACCGAAGTCCCGCTCCATCACTGCCCGGTTTTCACCTTGGTCCAAAGCCGCGTCACCACCCGGTCCGTCCGGCTGTCATATACCGCGGCGGGCCAGAGGTTCTGCTTTGTCGCGTCATCGGGAAAAATCGCAGGATCTCCCGTTATCTCGGCATCCACCAGTTCCATCGAAGCGGCATTGCCGTTCGCATACCAAACGTAGTTGGTGATATCGGCCGTAATCTGCGGATCCATCACGAAGTTGATAAACGCATGTGCCGCATCGGGGTTCGGCGCATCAGTCGGGATTGCCATCATATCGAACCACTGCAGCGCCCCCTCTTTCGGGATCACATACTCGATCTCAACCCCGTTATCCGCCTCATCGGCCCGTGCCTGAGCCTGAAACACATCGCCGGACCAGCCAACCGCCACACATGTATCCCCGTTCGCAAGGTCGGAGATATACTGAGAAGAATGGAAGTAGCGGATATAATCCCGCACACTTTCAATTTTTGCCGCGCCAGCTTCGAAATCCTCTCGGGCGGTAGAACGCGGATCAAGGCCGAGATAGTTCATTGCAGCAGGCAGCATCTCCGTTGGCGCATCCAGAAGACTCACGCCGCAATCCTGAAGTTTCGAAAGATTGTCCGGCTCGAAAATCAGCGCCCAGCTATCGGTCGGTGCATCTTCCCCAAGCCGCTCCGCCACCGCATTGGTGTTGATCCCGAAGCCTGTGGTCCCCCACATGTAAATCACCGAATGGGTGTTGTCCTCATCATAGGCCGACGCCTTCTCCATCAGTGCGGCATCCATGTGCTTCAGGTTCGGTAACTTGGATTTATCGAGCGGCTGATACACGCCCGCTGCGATCTGGCGGCGCAGAAAATCTGAAGTTGGCACAACGATATCATAGCCCGAGTTGCCCGCCAGCATCTTGGCCTCCAGCACCTCGTTGCTGTCATAGACATCATAGTTCACCTTGATGCCTGTCTCCGCCTCGAATTTCGCAATCGTATCTTCCGCAATATAGTCAGACCAGTTGTAGATGTTGAGCACCTGCTCCTGCGCCAAAGCGCTTCCAGCCATCAATGCGAATGCAGAGACCAAGATCGTTTTCATGAACCACTCCCAAGTGAACCATAGATGGTTGTTCAGATTCCAAGCCTGTCCCGAAGCCCGTACCACCAGCTGCCGACAACACTGTAAGGCACCCGGAATGTCCGGCCCCCGGGAAAGGGGTACCAGGGAAGATTGGCGAAAGTATCAAAGCGTGACAAGTCACCATTGATGGCCTCGCCCAAAATCCGCCCAAATAAATGGCTCCCGGTCACTCCATGGCCAGAATAGCCGTGCGCGAAGTATGTATTTTCACCAATCCGCCCCATTTGCGGCACGCGCGTAAAAGAAAGCGCGAAATTGCCGGACCATGCAAAATCCACCTTCACACCCTTCAATTGTGGAAAAACCTTCTCAAGGTTCGGGCGCAGCTTGGCTTCCACATCTGCCGGATCGGTGCCGCCATAAACGGTTCCACCGCCGAAAATCAGCCGCCCATCAGCGCTCATCCGGAAGTAATCCAGAATATAGCGCACATCTTCGATGCAAATATCCGAAGGCATCAGCTCCGGCATATTCAAAGGTTCCGTCGCCATCATCTGTGTTGAGGCTGGTAAAATCCGGTTTGTGAGTTCGGGCATCAAGCGCCCAAGATATGCATTGCCGCACAGCACAAGCGTCTTTGCGGAAACCTCGCCTTCATCGGTACGGATCAGAGGCGCGCCGGAAAGATCAACGAAGACGACCCGGCTCCCCTCATAAATCCGCCCGCCATTCTCCTCAATTGCAGCCGCCTCGCCCAAAGCAAGGTTCAGGGGGTGCATATGCCCGCCCGAATGGTCGATCATACCGCCCCGATACACGCCCGAGGCAACATGCGCAGCCATTCCCGCTGCGTCGACCATCTCATGGTCCATCATCCCGAAAGTCTCCCAAAGCGCCTTTTTCGCCTCAAGATCCTTCATCTGCGTGTCGGTATAGGCGGCAAACAGATTGCCCGGCTTCAGATCACATTCGATCCCGTAGCGTGCCACCCGATCCCGGATAATCCCGGCACCTTCCTGCACCAACCCACCCACAAAGCCCTGCACCCGCGCGCCGTACACGCGCCCGATCTTCTCCAGAGAGGCATTCAGCCCGTTCACGATCTGCCCACCGTTCCGGCCGGAAGCACCCCAGCCGATCTTCGCCGCCTCCAGAAGCGTTACGGAATGTCCCTGCTCGGCCAGCGTCAGCGCGGTCGAAAGCCCGGAGTATCCGCCGCCCACAACGCAGATATCCGCCGCCACCTGCCCGCGCAGAGCAGGGCGTTCAGGCGCTGCGTTCGCACTCGCTGCGTAATAGGAGGTCGTGTGCTCCATCACACCGCGTCCAGATAGGTGGAAATCTCGAAGGGAGAGACCTGAGCCGCAAACCGGTCCCGCTCCTGCGTCTTGCAGGCCCGATAGAGCTCCACAAAGCGAGGATCGAGATAGGCAGCGTCAAACCCGTCAATCGCCACCCCCCATCGCGCAGGCACTTCCGGCGCACCGCTCTCATAGGCATTGCCGGAAACAGCCTCCGGCGGCTCCACCCTATCCTCTATCCCGTCCAGCCCCGCCCCCAAAACAGCGGCCAAAACCAGATAGGGGTTCGCATCCGCGCCCGAAACCCGGTGTTCGATCCGCCGCGCCTTACCAGGCCCTGCCGGGATGCGCACCGCAGCCAGCCGGTTCTCATACGCCCAGCTTGCGGTTGTCGGCGCATGGCTTCCAACCTCAAACCGCCGGTAGGAATTGAGATGCGGCGCAAAGATCAGCGCAGAGCCCGGCATCGCTGCCAGCATACCGGCCACAGCATGGCGCATCTCCGCAGAGCCGTCACCATCGTCAAACACATTCACACCAGCACTGTCCAACAGGCTGAAATGCACATGCAGCCCGGACCCCGCCATACCCTCGTAGGGCTTGGCCATAAACGTCGCGGCAAAACCGTGCTTCAGTGCGATCCCCTTCACCATGCGCTTGAACAAAAGCGCATCATCCGCAGCCTTCAAAGCATCGGCCGAATGCAGCATATTCACCTCGAACTGCCCGGCTCCTCCTTCGGAAATTGCTGCATCCACGGCAATTCCCTCCGCCTCTGCACCCTGGCAGATATCCGCGATAAACCCTTCAAACGCATCCAAGTCATCCAGCGAAAGCACCCCCTCTGCCTCCACCACCCGCCCCGTCGCGGGGGAGGTGACCAGCCCGGGAGCGTCCTCCGCCGCACCATCGGCCACAAGATAGAATTCCAGCTCCATCGCAACCACTGGCCTCAGTCCGCGTGCCGTATATCGCGCCAGCACAGCCGCCAGCATCCGCCGCGGATCAGCAAAACTCGGTTCCCCGTCCAGCGTTTCCATCCACATCGGCACCAAGGCCGTGGGTGCGGCCAGCCAATCCATCCGCACAGGCGCCCGGCCCGTCGGCACCGCCAGCCCATCCCCGTCTCCACCGGAAACCATAGGGTTTTTCCACACATCCCGGCCCCAAATATCCTGCGCACTCACCGAAAGCGGCATCCGCACACCCTCGGCAAGCCCAGCAGCCCCCGTCAGAGGCACACGCTTACCCCTCAGGCAGCCGTTGAAATCGCATACCGCCGCCCGCAGCGAAGTCACTTCCGGCGCAGACTTCAACCAACCCGCAAGATCAAGATCCATTTTGCTTTCGTCCTTCATGGCCGCGAAACGTAGAAGGCATTCAATTCTCTCACAAGGGGAAGCTCAACCATTCTGCTATTTTCCCAGCCCCCCAATCCGCGTAAGCGTGAGAGGCCAGAAGGAAAAGCCATGACCGATACCGCCACCCTCTTTTATCCCACCAGATGCGCCCTCGGCGAAGGCCCGCTCTGGGTGGAAAACCGCCTCTTCTTCTTCGATATCCTTGCCAAAATGCTGCACGCGGTCACCGCTGACGGTCAAAATCTCCAGAGCTGGCAGATGGGCGAGCATGCGTCGGCCGCAGGCAAGCTCAAAAATGGCGACCTCCTCATAGCTTCGGAAACCAGTCTCAGCCGCTTCGACCCAGCCACAGGCCAACGCCGGCCCCTTCTGCCGCTGGAGGCGGATAACCCTGCCACCCGCTCCAACGATGGTCGCGCCGACAGGCAGGGCGGCTTCTGGATCGGCACAATGGGCAAGAAAACGGAGGAAGGCGCAGGCGCGCTCTACCGTTTCTATGAAGGCGATCTCCACAAGCTGCTCGAAGGGATCACCATCCCGAACGCGATCTGCTTCTCGCCAGATGGCAGCATCGCCTATTTTGCGGATAGTGCCGAAGGCATCGTCTACCAATGGCCACTCGATCTGGAAGGCTTTCCAACAGGAACACCCGCCGCGCTCTATACCCACAGAGACGCTGGCGCCCCCGATGGTGCAGTGGTGGACGCTGACAGCACACTCTGGTGCGCCATATGGGAAGACCACAAGATTCTTGCGATCAGGCCCGACGGTACACCAGCAACCGAGATCAAAATCCCTGCCAGTCGCCCCACATGCCCGGCCTTCAGCTCCGATGGTCGCATCTTCACCACCAGCGCCCGCCAAGGCATGACTGACGCGGAACTTGCGGCAGAACCTGAAGCAGGTTCCCTCTTCTCGGCACCTTTTCCAGGCAAGATCCTGCCCGAACCGGAGGTCGACCTTGAATGACCTATGAAGAAAGCCTCCGCGCCTGCCTGGATGCGGCCATTTCCGCAGCCCTTCCCTCCAAAGTCCTGGCACAACACCTGCCGCCACTCACCGAAGGCCGTACAGTAGTGGTCGGTGCTGGCAAGGCTTCCGCTGCAATGGCAGCAGCGCTCGAAGCCGCATACCCGCCAGACACGCAGCTCGCCGGCCTTGTCGTTACCCGTTACGGCCACGCAGTTCCTTGCCAAAAAATAGAAATCGTTGAAGCCTCCCACCCCATACCCGATGCTGCAGGGGCGGCCGCCGCCGAACGCATCCTCACCCTCGCAGGATGCCTCGGCCCCAAAGACCAGCTTATCGCACTCATTTCCGGTGGCGGCTCATCGCTTCTCAGCCTGATGCCAAAAGGGATAGATGATGAAGATCGCGCCGCCCTCAACAAGGCTCTCCTCGCCTCGGGCGCACCGATTGACGAGATGAACTGTATCCGACGCCATCTCAGCCGCACAGGCGGCGGCAGGCTTGCAGCAAAAGCCCATCCCGCCCGCACAACCACCCTCCTCATCTCGGATGTACCGGGAGACGACCCGCTCGACATCGCATCAGGCCCCACAATCGCGGACCCAACCACTCTGAAGGACGCGCGGCATCTGATCGCAAAACACGGCATCCCACTGTCTGCAGCCCTTACATCAGCGCTGGAAAACGCGGCAAATGAAAGCATCAAACCCGGTGATCGACGGCTCGAAAACGCCACCAATACACTCATCGCCACACCCAAAATGGCATTGCAGGCAGCAGCCCTGAAAGCGCAATCCTTTGGCTGGCAGGTCCATCTCGGCTCAGATTGCCTTGAGGGGGAGGCGCGCGTGCTCGGCCGCACATTGGCCGAAGAAGCCATCTCCCGGCGCGCCACCCTTGCCCCAGGCAGCGCGCCGGTTCTGTCACTTACCGGCGGCGAAACCACCGTTACCCTGCCAAAAGATGGCCGGATCCTCGGCAAGGGCGGGCGCAACGTCGATTTCCTGCTCGGCTTTCTCGATGCCCTCGGGTCCAACTCCGGAATATACGCCCTCGCCGCAGATACAGACGGCATCGACGGCGCAGAAGATGTGGCAGGCGCAATAGTAACCCCCGCCAGCCACGCCCGCGCAGAAAAAACCCTCGCAGCAGCGCTCCATGCGTATGATGGCCACGGCCTCTTTGCAGCCTTGGGCGATCAGATCACAACCGGCCCTACCCTGACAAACGTAAACGATTTCCGTGCCATTCTCATCCTGCCGGAAGGCTCCTGAAAGCACACCGGCCAGCCTTCCCTCCGTTTGCGGAGCGATGATCGGAGGGGGCGGGGGTGGGTGGGTGGGAGCCGCCTTCGATCATCGCTCCGCAAACGGGCTCACCGGAATGGCAATCTGGCTCTAAGAAACGGTTCATCTGGCCTCGACCTTTCCCCCAAACCCCGTATGAATAACACCATGACATACCAGCCCAAACTCGACACCTCGCCTCCCGTCGCAGATGAGATCCGCCAGACCACATGTTACATGTGCGCGTGTCGCTGCGGCATCAACGTCCACCTCAAGGACGGCGCCGTGAAATACATCGAGGGCAACCGCGATCACCCGGTCAACAAGGGTGTTCTCTGCGCGAAGGGCTCGGCAGGTATCATGCAGCACCTCTCGCCAGCCCGCCTCCGCGCACCCCTCCTGCGCACCGGCCCCCGCGGCTCAGGCGAGTTCAAGGAAATCAGCTGGGACGAAGCGCTGGACACAGCCGCAAGCTGGCTCGCGCCTGTGCGCGAAACAGCGCCCGAACGCCTCGCCTTCTTCACCGGACGCGACCAGTCCCAGAGCCTGACCAGTTGGTGGGCCCAGCAATTCGGCACACCAAATTACGCAGCCCATGGCGGCTTCTGTTCCGTCAACATGGCCGCCGCGGGTATCTACACTCTCGGCGGTGCCTTCTGGGAATTCGGCAGCCCGGACTGGGAACGCACCAAACTCTTCATGATCTTTGGTGTTGCGGAGGACCACGACAGCAACCCGATCAAGATGGGCCTCGGCCGCCTCAAGGAACGCGGTGCCAAGATCATCGGCGTCAACCCCGTACGCACCGGCTACAACGCCGTGGCAGACGAATGGGTGGGCATCACCCCGGGCACGGATGGCCTCTTCATCATGGCGCTCATCCACGAGCTCCTGAAAGCTGGCAAGATCGATATCGAGTATCTCTGCCGCACCACCAACGCCCCCGTTCTGCTCGACGAAGACGGCCTCTTCGCCCGCAATGAAGACGGCAAGGAACTCGTCTGGGATCGCGCCACGAACACGGCGCAACCTTTCGACAAACCCGGCCTCAAACCTGCCCTCCATGGCACTTATGAAGGCCGCACCCCTGTATTCGAAAGCCTCGCCAACCGCTACCTCTCGCAAGATTACGCGCCTGAAGCTGTAGCAGAGCGCTGCGGCGTTCCCGCAGCCCAGATCAAGCGCATCGCCGCCGAACTGGCACATACCGCCTTCGAGGAAGAAATCGAGATCCCCCAACCCTGGACTGATTTTCGCGGCGTCACACATCCCACCACCAAGGGCCGCCCCGTCTCCTTCCACGCCATGCGCGGCATCTCCGCCCATTCCAACGGCTTCCAGACATGCCGCGCCCTCCACGTCCTCCAGCTTCTCCTCGGCTCGGTGGAGGTCCCCGGCGGTTTCCGCTTCAAGCCGCCCTACCCCAAGCCTGTCTCGGCCCATCCAAAGCCGCATTTCAAAACCACACCCGGCAAACCGCTCGATGGGCCACATCTCGGCTATCCGCGCGGCCCCGAAGATCTCGGCCTGCACGAAGACGGCACGGCAAAGCGGATCGACAAGGCCTATACATGGGAAAATCCGCTCTCCGCCCATGGCATGATGCACATGGTTATCTCCAACGCCCATGCGGGTGATCCGTATCCGATCGACGTTCTCTTCATGTACATGGCCAACATGTCGTGGAATTCCTCCATGAACACCAAGGGCGTGATGGAGATGCTGACAGACAAGGACGAGAGCGGCGAATACAAGATCCCCAAGATCATCTATTCCGATGCCTACAGTTCCGAGATGGTCGCCTATGCGGATCTGATATTCCCCGACACAACCTATCTCGAGCGCCACGATTGCATCAGCCTGCTCGATCGCCCGATCTGCGAACCCGACGCTGTAGCGGATGCCATCCGCTGGCCCGTTGTCGAGCCTCATCGCGATGTTCGTGGCTTCCAGTCCGCCCTCATCCAGCTCGGCGCAAGGCTCGGCCTGCCGGGCATGACGAACGAGGATGGCAGCGCCACCTATACCGACTATGAAGATTACATCCTCAACCACCAGCGCCGCCCTGGCATTGGTCCTCTTGCAGGCTTTCGCGGCGATGGAACGGAGGCCGGACGTGGCGCGCCCAACCCCAACCAGATAGAGAAATACAAGGCCAATGGCGCCTTCTGGATGGAGCATGTTCCGGAAGAGGCACAGTTTAACAAACCCACCAATATGGCCTATCAAACCTGGGCCGCGAGGCTTGGTTTCTATGTTTCCGACACGCCAGAGCCGTACCTTTTCCAGCTTTATGTAGAGCCGATCCGCAAGTTCCAGCTGGCCGCCGAAGGCAAAGGCGAAATGCAGCCGCCCGAACATCTTCGCGAACGACTACGCGAAACGATGGATCCGCTCCCCATCTGGTACGAACCCTTTGAGCAAGCCGCGATAGACCAATCGGAATACCCGCTCCACGCCCTCACCCAGCGCCCGGCGGCGATGTATCACTCGTGGGGCAGTCAGAACGCCTGGCTCCGCCAGATCCACGGAGTAAACCCACTCTATGTGTCCGGTGAGGTTTGGGAGTCCAACGGGTTCGAGGAAGGCGACTGGGCCAGCCTCACCTCGCATCACGGCACAATCACCATCCCCGTCGCCCGTATGGACGCATTGAACGCCAACACAGTCTGGACATGGAACGCCATCGGCAAGCGCAAGGGCGCCTGGGCGCTCGATGAAGACGCGCCGGAAACCACTAAGGGCTTCCTCCTCAATCACCTTATCCACGAGCTATTGCCACCAAAGGGCGACGGCCTCCGCTGGTCCAATTCCGATCCCGTCACCGGCCAGGCCGCCTGGTACGATCTCCGTGTCAAGATCGCCAAGGCCCCTCCACAGGAAACAACAAGCCCCAAAACCGGCCAGCAGAAATCGCCGGTGGGCAAGGGCCCCGCAACGCTTGAATACGGGAAACGCTGGACATGAACGGGCAACGGTTGCCAGAGCGCGCGGACGCGCAGGCAAGCCTGCGCTTCGATTTTGCACACAAAATCGGCCGGGCTTTCAGCCCGGGTCCGCGCGCGGCTCAGCACAACACCGATCCGACTAAAGAGAGTGCCGCATGACAAGCCTGCCTCAATCCACCGAAAAGTCCCTCGGCCTCGTCATCGACCTTGATACTTGCGTCGGCTGTCACGCCTGCGTCATCTCTTGCAAGGAATGGAACACGGGTGCTTACGGCGCACCGCTTGCCGATGTGGATCCTTACGGGGCGCAACCTGTCGGCTCTTTCCTCAACCGCGTCCATACCTTCGAGGTAAAGCCCGCGGAAGGCCCCGCCGCCGTCACCCATTTCCCCAAATCGTGCCTCCACTGCGAAGATGCGCCCTGCGTCACCGTCTGCCCGACAGGCGCCAGCTACAAACGTGTGGAAGACGGGATCGTGCTCGTGAATGAAAGCGACTGCATCGGCTGCGGCCTCTGCGCATGGGCCTGCCCCTACGGCGCAAGAGAGATGGACCCCGTTGAGAAAGTCATGAAGAAGTGCACCCTCTGCGTAGACAGGATCTACAACGAGAACATCCCCGAGGAAGACCGCGTTCCCTCCTGTGTCCGCACCTGCCCGGCAGGTGCCCGCCATTTCGGCGATCTCTCAGACCCGGATTCGGGTGTTTTCAAACTGGTGGAGGAGCGTGGCGGGTTCGACCTGATGCCCGAGCAGGGCACCAAGCCCGTCAACAAATACCTGCCGCCCCGACCCAAACAGGAAGCAGCCCCGGAAATGGACGTTCTCGGCCCGCTCCTCGCCGAATCCACCGAAGGCGCGGGCGGCTTCTTTGGTTGGCTCGACCGTACGTTGGAGAAACTCTGATGCACCCCGCACCCTCCATCATCCTCTTCACCGCCCTCTCCGGCCTCGGCTTCGGCCTGATGGTCTGGCTCGGCCTTATGCCCGGAGACAAGGGCGCATGGGTCGCCGCCACCTTCTGTATCCTCGCCCTCGCGCTCGCCTCCATCGGCCTTTGTTCCTCACTCTTCCACCTCGGGCACCCCGAACGCGCATGGAAAGCGCTCAGCCAATGGCGCTCCTCCTGGCTTTCGCGTGAAGGCGTTATCGCCATCGCAGCGCTTGCCTCCTTCTCCCTCTACGGCCTCCTCTGGGTTACCTCGGGCACACCCAACACTCTTGTAGGAGCCCTCTCCGCAGCGCTCGCTCTGGCCACAATCCTCTGCACGGCAATGATCTACACCCAGATGAAAACCGTACCCCGCTGGCACAGCCCTCTCACGCCCATTCTCTTCTTCGCCTACGCCCTCACAGGCGGCGCACTTCTTGCGGGCAAGGTGACGTTCTCGCTCTGGCTCCTCGCCGCTCTCGGTGGGCTTCAGGCCTTCACATGGTTCAAGGGCGATAAAGCCTTCGCCGCCGCAGGCCATACGATGAACACTGCAACGGGTCTAAATCCGGATGCCAAAATGCGCCTTCTGGAAGCGCCGCATTCCGGCCCCAACTATCTGCAAAAGGAAATGGTTTTTCGCATCGGCCGCAAACACAGCCAGAAGCTCCGCATCATCGCCATCACGCTGCTCGCCATCCTGCCGCTCGCGCTTGGCCTTCTCTTTGAGGTCAAGCACATGCTCGCAGGCATCCTCGTTCTCAGCCATATCGGAGGCCTTCTCGTTTCCCGCTGGTTATTCTTCGCTGAGGCCGAACATGTGGTCGGGCTATATTACGGCCAGCGTTAAAGCCTTCGGACTGTCGTTTGAAATATAGCAAGGTGCCATATCGCGCCCTGCATGTACGGATGATCCGACCAAAAGCTGAAAGTCCGTGATAGCCGAGGCCCTTGCGTCTGGAGCTACCCGTCCGCCAGATAGCCCACAATCTGATCAAGATGGCCCGTCGTAAGCGGCTTGTTCAAAAAGTCCCGCACCACGGGAAAGCCCCGGGCCCGCTCGGCATCCCTCGGGTCCAGAGAGGTTGTCAGCATCACCACGACGAGCTTTGCGAAATCATTCCCAAACCGCGCTGTCGCCTCTTCCAGAAACTGAAATCCATCCAGCCGCGGCATGTTGATATCCAGCAGGATAACGTCGATCTTCGGATGGTTGGGATCGGAAAGATAATCCAGCGCCTCTATCGCGCTGAGGCATGTCACCACCTCATCCACCCGCCCCGATCGGGCAATAATGCGCTGGTACATCTTCTGATCAATGGCATTGTCATCAATCAGCATAAGGCGATGTATCATTCCCGTACCACTCATACCTTTTTGCGCCTCCGGATTAGGCACCTTCAAGCTGTAGGAGTCGTGAACTCCCATCAAAGACGCAGGCTCCCGCAACCGTGCGTTGATCATTCCTTCTTCTGCTAACACCGGATCGTGTATCATGCTACCCTTTCCATGCATCCGGATCGACACCATTTTCAGTGCTCTGCACATCCGGAACTCCCCAATAATAGCGGGTCAGCAGCTTAATGAGGAGTTAATTACTTTATTATCCGTATAATACTTAATCCGCATTTCTATAAAATTAAAATTAATAGCCCTAACACTATAATAATAATCCCAATCATCTCGGATCTCTTGATTGTCTCGCCAAAGAACAAAACACTGGTTAGAAGTGTAAAAACCAGTTCAATCTGCCCAAGCGCCTTCACGTAAGCAGCATTTTGCAGCGCGAAGGCCGTAAACCAGCCAAGAGAGCCGAGCATTCCAAAGAGCCCGACAAGCCCGGTGCGCGGCCAGGCGGCAGCCACGCGGGCCACAGCACCCGGTTCCCGCCATGCCAGCCACAGAGCCATGCCAAGCGTCTGCACCAGCGTCACAAAGGCGAGCGTCACCACAGCGCGGATCAGAAACCCACCCTCGCCAAGAGAAAGTGCCGCCCCCCGATAGCCTATGGACGCCATGGCAAAGATCACACCAGAAAGTATCCCGATACCAGCAGCCTTGCTCAAAATCCCCGTCGCCAGATCTCCGCGCCTCGGCAGACCAGACATCACGATCACCCCCACCACCGTAATGCAAATGGCCAGCACCGCGCCCGAAGCCATGCTCTCCCCAAGCACGGCCGTAGAAAGCGCTGCCGTCATTACCGTTTCAGTCTTGGAAAACGTCACCCCAACGGCAAAATTGCGCAGGCTGAAAAGGGCGACCAGAAGTGCAGTGGCAACAATCTGCGCCACGGCCCCCACCAGAGCATAGCCAAAGAAAGCCGCCGTCACACCAGGCCAGCGGATATCAGGTTGCGCCAGCAGCACACCTGCCAGCAGCAGCGCCAAAGGTGCCGCAAAGAGAAAGCGCGCAAACGTCACGCCCAGAGTGGAGAATTCAGCCTTGAGACGTTTCTGTAGCAAAAAGCGGATATTCTGAAAGAACGCCGCCGCAATCGTAATCGGTATCCACAGTTCCAAACCGGGCGGCTCCTGTTCCGTCTTCGCCCCGTCTATGCCCGACTAATGAAGTGAGGTACAGAGCCGCGAAACGGCCAGCATCGCAAGTACAACAAAGTTAAACCCTTCTCAATTTGCCCGATTCACAATCAAGCCAGAACCCTTTAGGAAGGCGTATGGGCAAGAAACAAAAAACTTATGATCTCCGGGAGTTGCACAAGAAAAAGCCGAAGAAGAAGCGGCTTCAGGTATGCGCGCTCTGTTACCGTCACTCCGCAGAAGACGGTCTGCAATTCTATCTTGTAACCTCGCGTCGCACAAAGCGCTGGATCGCCCCCAAAGGCTGGCCGATGAAAAAGCATACACATGCCCAGGCCGCCGCGATCGAGGCGGAAGAGGAGGCAGGCGTTCTGGGCCAGATATCAGAGCGGAGTGTCGGCTTTTTCACCTACGACAAGGCCATGGAAAACGGCAAATCCGTGCCGCTTACGGTGCAGGTTTTCCCGCTTGAGGTCACAAAAAAGCTCAAGGATTACACAGAGAAAGGTCAGCGCCAGCGGCGTTGGTTTTCAGCGCGCAAAGCCGCAAAACGCGCAACTCCGCCGGAATTTGCCCGCATCATCCGCAAATTCGCCCGTCAAAACGCCGAACCATCGGCATAAACCGCTTCATCCAGCGGCACCCAGCCAATAATCCCGAGCCGCGCCGCAAGATCACGCGGCAGGGTGGAGATCGCCGCATCCAGCGCCTCCCGGATCGGTGCCACCGGCTGGCCAAGTGCCGTGATCAGCGGCAAGCCCGGTGTCGGCTTTGTCCAATCCAACACTTCAACCTGCAGCGCAACCTCTTCATGGTGCACGGCCAAGCGCCACGTCTGCGCATCAATCGCGGCCAGATCCGCCTTCCCGGAAGCCACCGCACACAGCGAGTGCCAATGAGCGCCGGTAACACGCGCTTCCTTCAAGTCTGCACCCAGCCGTCGCAGCACAACTGCCCCGGATTGGCTGCACAGCCCATTGATCGCCAATCGCCCCTCCGCAACCAGCGCCTCCAGATCACGCCCATCTCCCCGCCGTGCGACAAGAGCGGAGCGGTAGTGCCCGGGAGCGCATCCCTCCAGCCCGAAATCGAAAGCGCCCACCACCTGAACCTTGCCACGCAGGCTATCCCGAAATGGTTTGGCGCAGGTCTGGCTCAGCACCAGTTCCGGCGCAGCCCAATGCGAAAGCAGATCGCCCGGCATACTCAGATGCTCCGGTGCCGCCACCCCTCGCGCACCAAGCTCCCGCGCAATACGTTGCCAGAAAGCCCTCCAATCCGCAGCCGTGCGTTCCGAGTAATACATGGGCAAGCTCGCCACACCCGGATTGCATGCAACACTCATCTCTGGCGTGGCAACGGGTGCGGTAAAGGCTCCTTGGCGCGGAAGAAATATCGCGCAAGAACAAACCAGTATGAGGGGAAGTGATACCCACCGTTCCGCGCAAGGTAGAAGGCTCGCTTCGCCTTGAAAACACGCGGCAAAGCGTACCAGGGCACTGCCGGATGGCTGTGATGCACCGCATGAAGATTGTTGTTTAGAAAGAGAAACGCCAATGGCCCGCGATCCTCGATAATTACGGAACGGGAGGGCGCGCGTTCATGCGCCTGATGCTCGGCAAACGTGCGGATCTTGAGGATCGAAAGCGCACAGTAAGCCGCTATTACATACGCCCAGACCGGCAGGCTCGCCACATTGGCCAGCCACCAAAGCACCCCTGCCACAGTGCCAAGATGCACCAGCCAATCCCGCAGCACGCCGGGCACACCTCGCCGGATCAGCCCGATCTCGGTGCGCATGAAGGCTTCAGTCCCCACCAGCGGGCCCAGAACAATCCGCCCCGAAAGCGTGTTGTTCACCTCCAGCATCGCACGAAAGCTCCAATGCAGCCGCGCATATATCTCGGGCGCGAAGTAAAAACTCTCCGGATCATCATGCGGATCAGTGAGGTTGGCATCCTTGTGATGCGCCAGATGCAGCGCTCGAAACCGCCCATAAGGAATAAACAGCCCCAGCCCGGGCCAGGCCAGTACATCACTTGCACGCTGATCCCGGAAAGGATGCCCATGCATCATCTCATGCTGAAGGGAGGAATGAAGCACCAGAAGCAGCGTCAGCATCGGCAGCGCCAGCCACACCGTCAGCATCTCACCAAAAGCCGTTACCAAAACCCAGCCCGCATAGGTGGCAAGGATCAGGCCGAGCGTTGGCCATTCAATCCCAATGAATGAGGATCGCTTCCGCGTACTCATAAGCCTCCAACGATGTTCAGGAGTGTCGCACGGAAATACGTACGCCATCACATAAACGTTACCCGGGAAGCATCAGCCGTGCAAGCCCCGCAGGTGCCAGCGGTGCCGCAAGCCCCGGAACAACACCTGCAGGCACCTCTTCTGCCCCATAATTGAACACAAACCGGTGCTGGTCCGTATCCCGGATCCGCACATCGTCCGGCAACTCGATCACTTCAAGCCCCGCATCCCGCGCGGCAGCCGCCATCAGCCGCATCATCGCCTGCGCATCCGGCCAGCCTGCAAGATACCGCAGCCGGCCCGATTGCATCACAGCAGGCGCGCCACCGGATGTTCGCTCCAGCACCTCTGCCGTGCCTTCACAATGCTCGAACCACAGTCCAAAGGCACCGCCACCCTCCAGATCAATCGGCGTATCCGGCCGCAGGCTCTCCACCCGTGCCACCTTGATCCCGAGTGCTGCCAGATCCGGCGGCAGAGCTTCCGGAATGGCAAAATCCGCTGTCTTGGAGCCCGCCCGCGGCCCCAGCACCGCCAGCCCCTGATAGGCCGCCAGCGCCTCACGCATCTCATCGCGCCAATGCAGAACACCGGGTGCCACGACAAGTTTGAAAGCACTCAGATCCGCACAATCAGGCGGCACGATCTCCACCGAGAGCCCATAGCGGCGGAGCCCACGATACATCTCGAACACCAACCGGAAATAGCTGAAGTCAGCGCCCTGAGGCTGAATATCCCAGGCCCAGCAGGCCTCATAATCGAAAACCAACGCCACCGAAGGCGTTGGCACGCCCACATCCGGCGCGTCCGCCAGTTCGCGTGCCACGTCCATGGCCTCGGCCAGAGCCGGTGCAGGCGCATCATCTGTCCGCAGTAAGCCAGAATGCATCTGCTCCTGCGCGAAAGGTGCCTGCCGCCAGCGAAAGTAGAGAACCGCCTCCGCTCCATGCGCAAAAGCCTCCCAGGCCCAAAGCCGTGCCATCCCGTCCAGCGGTGCCGGATTGTAAGGTGCCCAGTTCACCGGCCCCGGTTGCTGCTCCATCACCCACCACCGGCTCTGTGATCCCTTGCGTCCTGTCGCCCGGTACAGATCATGATGGAACGCCTGAAAGTCAGGGTCCCCCTGCCTCATGAACCGCCGCAGCCACGCCGCATCCACATCAATCCGGTCTTCCAGAAATCCCAGCGGATAACTGTCCCAGGTGGAGATATCGAGATCCGCCCCAACCGCAAAATGATCGAACTCCAGCACCCGGCCCATGAAGTTATGCGCAATCGGCGCTTCCGTCAGCCCGCGCAAAATCTCCACTTGCGCACGGTTGAACGCCACCACCTGATCACTGGAATACCGCCGAAAATCCAGCACATGCGCAGGGTTTGGTTCCGTCACCGTCAGGTTCGGCAGCCCGATCTCACCGTAGGTTCGGTATTCCATCGACCAGAACACATTGCCCCAGGCGTGGTTAAGGTTGTCGATCTGCCCATATTTGGATCCAAGCCACTCCTGAAATCCAGCCTTCGCGGCCTCCGAGTAGCTCAGCACTGTATCGTGGCAACCATACTCGTTATCCGTCTGCCATGCCGCAATGTAGGGGTTTCGGCCATAGCGCTCGGCCAGTATGCGCGTGATCCGCGCGGCCTCGTCGCGGTAACCGGCGTGCGAAAAACAATAGTGCCTGCGCGAACCAAAGCCCCGCACCCGGCCCTTCACATCCACCGCCAGCATATCGGGGTGCTTTTCGATCATCCAGCGCGGCGGCGTGGCGGTGGCTGTGCCCAGCACCACCTTCAACCCGGCCTCACCCAGCACCTCAATCGCCCGGTCCAGCCAGCGAAGCCTCAATTCTCCGGGCACCGGCTCCATCCGCGTCCAGGCAAACTCGCCGATGCGCACCCAGGTCAGCCCGGCATCCACCATGCGAGCCGCATCAACGGCCCACATCTCCTCAGGCCACTGCTCAGGATAATAGCAAACACCAAGACTGCGCTTCATGGGTCATTCTCCAAAAGCCCACTCCCAAGCCCGTTTATGCCCCGCTCGGTGGGGGCGGGGTGGGCGGGTGGGAGCCCCCTCCGAGCGGGGCATAAACGGGCTTAACTGCCAAAAATCCGATCGTAAGCCGCAACAGCTTCACTTGCAGCAGTCCCGGTTTCTTCCGCCGAACGTCCTGCCTTGTAAAGCGAAGATCCCAGCCCAAATCCGGACGTGCCAGCCGCGGCCCAGTCGCCAAAGTTCGAAGCCTGCGCACCGCCCACTGCATAAACATCCACCTCAGAAGGCAAGACCGCCTTTAACGCCTTCACACCGGAAGGCCCCATCACGTCTGCCGGGAAGATCTTCAGCGCATCAGCTCCAGCTTTCAACGCCGCAAAGCATTCCGAGGCGGTAAACACACCGGGATAAGAGCCCATACCCAAAGCCTTCGTCGCGCGGATCACTTCCAGATCGCAATTGGGCGAAACAACGAACGTGCCGCCCACCTCCAGCAACCAGCCTACCTGCGAAAGCTCCAGCACCGTCCCGGCCCCGATCTCGGCCCGGTCGCCAAAAGCCTCCACCATCATCGCGATGCTCTGGAAGGGATCAGGCGAGTTCAATGGCACCTCAACCTTCGTGATTCCCGCATCGATCACAGCACCCGCCACCGCCAAAGCCTCTTCAGGCTTCACCCCGCGCAATATCCCGATAAGCTTCCTACTCATGTCACACCCTTCCCCACAAGGGCCGCCAACCGCGCAGCCCGTAAACCAGCCAAAACACAACCATCAGGGTCCGACACTTCCGGCACCAGCCCAACGGTGCCCAAAGCCACCTGATAAAGCCCCAGCAAAGGCGCTTCCGCCATCAATACCACATCCTGCCCCAACCAATAAGGCCGCGCCGCCGCCAGTTCGAGCCCGAGCAACAGGCCCGAAAGCCGCGCACCGGCAGCCTCCGGCCCCAATCCCTGCAACAACGTCTCTGCGCGCAGAGAAAACAGCATACCGGCCACACGCTCAGGCCGCGCCATTGCATCCTCAAAAGCCATGCGAAAAGCATCCTCATCGCTGCCTGCCGCATCCACCGAATGCCGCAGAACCGAGTGTTTGGAGAGAAGCGCAAACATCTCGCCCGTCATGAAGGTCGCGAAGTGAAAAATCTCGCCCTCGAGGATCTGCACCCATTTGGTATGCGTACCCGGCATCGCGATCACACCCGTGAAATCGGGCCTCTCGGCCAGAAATCCTGCAATCTGGGTCTCCTCGCCACGCATCACATCTGCGGGCTTGTCCTGCGCCACACCGCTCAGCACCGAAACACGCAGCTGTGCATCCCGCACCGGCGCTGCCGTCATCCCGTCTCCCAATGGTGCCACCGGCACACGCCCGTAAGCTGCCTCCACCCAACCCTGACGGGAGCCGACCATCCCACAGGCAATCACATCCGTCACGCCAACCCCAAGCCAGGGTTCCACCAGCCGCAAGAGCGCAGGCTCAAAACCATCCCGCTCCAGCTTGCCCATGCCGTCGGCACTCTCGGCTGCCGCCAAAATACCGCCATCCGCGCCCATCGCCCAAGCGCGCAAATTGGTCGTTCCCCAATCGACAGCGATCCAATCCGCCTTCATCCCGTCACCACAACGCCGCCATCAATCACCAAGGCCTGCCCCGTCATCATCCGGCTGGTTTTCGACGCAAGAAAAAGCGTCCCATCCACAATATCCTGCGGCACCAGATGCTCCTTCAGGCACTGCTTGCCCAGCATCTCTTCCAAAGCCTCGGGCGTCGCCCACTTGTCCAGTTGCGCCTGCGTCAGCACCCATCCCGGCATCAGCGCATTGGCCCGGATATTATCCGGCCCCAACTCCCGCGCCAGAGCCCGCGTCAGCCCAGTGATGCCCGCCTTCGCAGCCACATAGGACGCATAGCCACCGTTCCCCATCATGTAGGAGACCGACGAAAAATTGATGATCGCACCGCCCCCTGCCGCCTTCATCCCGGGTGCCGCTTTCTGCACGGTAAAGTAATGCGGTCGCAGGTTCACGGCCTGCGCCTTGTCCCAGGCCTCAACCGTGTACCCCTCCATCTCATGGCGCATGTCGTTGGCGGCATTGTTCACCAGCACCGTGATCGCACCATGCGCCTCAGCCGCCTGATCCATCGTCGCGTGCAATGCGGCCACATCCGTAATATCGCACTTAATGAACAAGGGGCGAGACCCGTATTTCCTCTCCATCTCGTCACAAAAGCCGGACGCATCAGAGCGCTGCACGAACGCCACCTTGCACCCCTGTGCCAGGAACCCCTCTGTCAGATCAGCGCCAATCCCCGAACCCCCTCCGGTGATGTAAACGGATTGCCCCTCAAGGTCGTGGAATGTTGCGTATTTCATATCTTCGCTCCGTTAACGGTCCAGCAGGTATCCGGGAAGGCATTGGGCAATTGCAGGCCCCGCCCCATCAAGGCAGCCCCGGAAAGCACCACTTCCTCACCCGCAACCAGTGGATTTTGCCCCACACGGTTCATCACACCCGGTACCTCGGCCCAGTTCTCCAGCCGCACAGCATAAAGAGCATCCGGCTCGAGCCCTGCCAACCGCAAGGGCCGCGCCAGCTGCTGGCGGGAAGCATCCATCTGAGCTGCAAACACCACGAAATGTCCGTCTTGCACATGCATCTCGGCCAGCACAGCCGGGTCCGCGCTCTCCAATCGGTGCAATCGCCCGGTATGCAGAACCTCCCGCCGCGCCTTGAATCGCGCAACAGCGGAACCCAGCACCGCCATATCGCTCTCATCAAGCTCCCGCAGATCCATCTCCATTCCCATCGCCCGCGCACCGGCAATCGAAGAGCGGAACGCAAGCGGCAGGATCCGCCCCGACGTATGGCACACCTTCGGTCCCACATGGCTGCCGGTGATCTCCGGCGGGAAAAAGTAGGAGGCTCCGCGCTGGATCTTCGCCCGCGCATGCGCATCGTTGCTGTCGCTCAACCACACCCGCTGCGTGTGCGCCAAAATCCCGAAATCGATCCGCGCCCCGCCCGACGCACAGCTCTCGATCTCCACCATAGGGTGCGCCGCCCTTATCCGCTCCAGCAGGGCATAAAGTGCGGTCACCTGCACGGGCGCATGCGCGGGCAAAGCCCGGTTGTGATCCCACTTGATATACTCGATCGGGTACGCGCCCAGCACCGCATCAATCTTCTCGAACAGATAGTCCGCCACCCCCGGCAAGGTGATATCCATCACCCGCTGCTGACGCCCCTCCGGCCCTGCCACATCCATCGCCCATTCGGGGTGCGCGCGGAACAGGTCACTGTCCTCATTTATCATTTCCGGCTCGAACCAGATCCCGAATGTCATGCCGAGATTGTTTACATGATCCACCAAAGGCGAAAGCCCGCCGGGCCATTTGTGAAGATCAAGCTCCCAGTCGCCAAGGCTTGATGTGTCGTCATCCCGTCCCTTGAACCAGCCATCATCCAGCACAAACCGCTCCACGCCCAAAGCCGCAGCCCGATCCGCAAGATCAAGCAGAACGTCCAGATCATGATCGAAATAGACAGCCTCCCAACAGTTGTAATGCACAGGGCGAGGCCGCTCGGGATGCGTGTAGTTCAGTAGGTTGTTCCGCAGGTATTGGTGATAGCTGTGCGAGACCCCGTTCAGCCCCTCAGCCGAATAGGTCGCATAAAGAGGCGGCGTCTCGTAATACCCCTCAGCCGGGATCTCGTGGCAGGGCCATACCAATGCCCCCATCTGCACCTGCCGCCGCCCGCACGGCAACTCTTCGGCCAGCAGCCTGTGCCCGCCAGACCAGCCCAAATGCAGCCCATATGCCTCACCACCCGTCTCCGTGCAGCCGCGCAAAGGCATCAAAACGCCCGGAAAATCCGTGTGGCTCGTTCGCCCCTCCCGGCTCTCCCGCAGGTATCCGCCAGCTTTCCAGCCGTGCCGCTCCACCTGAAATTCGCCACACCAGCGGCCAGAGAACGCGATAATCTCATCGCTCCCCTGCGGCCCAGGCAACACCGGTGCCGCAATCCAGTCCACAGCCTGCTCGGATTGATGGAGGTTATGCACCCGCGCGCGCAAAACGATCATGCCGGAGGTCGCATCAACCTCTGCAATCAGTTCGTAGTCCAGCAAAGAGGGAGTATTGCGCGCCCAGATATGCAGCCGATTGTCAGAGTCTTCAGCCTCCGAGAACTCAAACCAGCCCGCAGAATATGTGTTCACCCTCCGCGCCAGCCCCGGTGCGCCCATGAACCCGCCGGAGTTCTCCGGTGAGATGGAAACAGGCGAGATCACATCCAGCATGCCCCCTGTAGGCGCCATCCGAGTGCTGTCGGCCAAAGCCACCAGATCCTCGCCCGAAGGCAAGGGCCCGGCCCAGTACACACATTCGGGCAGTCCACCGAACGAGGCCAAAACCATGGTCTGACAAGGCGTATCAAGCCGCCAGCAATTCGTCACGTCAGGGCCTCGTCGTCTAGGGTCTTCGTTCACGCGGCTTGTAGGCCAGCTTGTCAGAGATACAAGGGGCTATTCGCCCTATTTCACGGCCCCCAGCGTCAGTCCGGCAATAAAGTGCTTCTGCATCAGAAAAAACATCGCCACAGGTGGCAAGGCTGCCACGATGGAACCTGCACTCATCAGATGGTACGCCGCACGGAACTGCGCGTTGAAGCTCGTGATCCCGGCAGTCACGGGTTGCGCATCCGGTCCCTGCGTCAGCACGATCGCCCAGAAATAATCATTCCAGATGAAGGTGAAGATCAGCACGGAAAGGGCAGCAATCGCAGGCTTCATAAGGGGGATCACAACAAACCAGAAGATCCGCCACTCCGCCACACCTTCCACCCGCGCCGCCTCGATCAGCGGGAAGGGCAAGGCGCGAATGAAGTTCCGCATGAACAGCGTGCAAAACCCTGTCTGGAACGCAACGTGGAAGAGCACCAGCCCCAGCTTGGTATTGTAAAGCCCCATATCCAGCGTCAGATCCCGCACCGGCACCATTAAAATCTGGAAAGGCACGAAATTCCCGGCCACGAACATGAAGAAGATGATCAGGTTGGAGCGGAACTTGTAAACACCAAGCGCAAACCCTGCCATGCAGCTCAGGGCAACAGCCCCAATCACCGTCGGCACCGTGATCAGCACAGAATTCAACATATAGCGCGGCATGTCGCTCTCGAAGAACACCTTGCCGTAATTCTCAAAGCCCGCAAACGTGCTCGGCAAACCCCAGTAATTCCCGCCGGTGAAATCCACCGCTGGTTTCACCGAGAAAATGGCCACGGCAATCAAGGGCGCCAGCCAGAACAAGAGCGAGATCGGCAACAAGGCCTGATACCCGATCCGCACACCCGGCGAAGATTTCTCAATCGGCTTCGGAAACATGATCCACACCCTCCCCAATCGCGATGCCTGCGCTCATCTTATGTCCTGAAATATCCCCGCCGGAGGCTCCAATATTCCACAAAAAGTGCCGCACACCGCTCATCGCACCTTCTCCTCTTTCCACATCGACCAGAGGAAATAGGCGATAAAGCACAGCATGATCAGGAAGAGCACCACGGCAATCGCCGCCCCGTAGCCCATTCGGAAACCATATTCGGAAAGCGCCTTCTCGAACATGTAAAAGGAAAGCACACGGCTCTGCCCGAAGGGCCCGCCATTCGTCATGATGGAGATCAGATCGAAAGACCGCAGCGCCCCGATGATCGTTACCACGAAGGCGATGAACGTTGCAGGCTTCAGCTGCGGGATGATCACATACCAAAGCATCTTCCAGCCCTTGGCCCCATCCAGCCGCGCCGCCTCCACCTGCTCCGGGTCCACCGCATTGAGACCGGTGAGATAAAGGATCATGCAATAGGCTGTCTGCGGCCACAGCCCCGCCGCGATGATCCCATAGGTCACCATCGTCGGGTCTCCCAGCACGTTGATGGGCCCGAGGCCCACCCAGCCTATCATCGTGTTGAGCAGCCCAAATGTGGGGTCGTAAAACCAAGTGAATACAAGGCCCACAACAACCTGGGAAATCACGAACGGAAAGAAAAACAGTGACTTGTAAAGCCGTATCCCCACAACCGTCTGGTTCAGAAACAGCGCGATGAACAACCCGCCCGGGATTGCCAGCAGATACAGGAGCAACCATTTGAAGTTGTTCCAGAGCGAAACCTCAAAAGCCCTGTCATCCAGCAACTCCGTATAGTTGCCCATGCCCACAAACGTCCGCTCGCCCAACCCGTCCCAGCTGTAAAGCGAAAGCGCGAAACTCTGATAGATCGGAATGATCACGTAAAAGAGGAAAAAGAGGATCGCGGGCGCCAGAAACAGCCAGGGCGTAATCGCGATCTCATTGCGCTTGTACCAGCCTCGCTTCGGCTCGATCGCACGCATATCTGTCAGGGCTGCATTCGCCATAGCGTCTCTCCTGTTCCTCGCGGCACATGCGAAAGGCCCGGTCAGGCCTTACAGATATGTCGCGGAACGGCGGTCCGGGCGCGAACGCCCGGCAAGGCGTGTAGGGTGGGCGCTCTGCGCCCACTGCCCCGAAGGGCTTACTTGTATACCCGTTCCTGCACCTTATCGAGGCGCTTCAGGATGTCGTCCAGGTTGTCCGGGAACACCATGAATTCCTGCAGGCCCTGCATGCCTTCAGCCGCCATTTCAGCCGGAAAGTCGCGGTCAAAGAATTGCGCCACGCCGCCGGGGCTGTTGGAAGACAGCATCTCGAACCCCTCTTTCAGGAACTTGTCATCATCAATTGAGGCTGACGCATTCACCGGAAGCTGACCCAGGTTTTCACCATTGTTGATAACGGTCTGCTCGCTCTCGGAGGCCATGAATTTCAGGAACGCCTTCGCAGCAGGCTTGTTGGACGCGTTGGCCGGGATGTGGAACGTATCCGTCGGCGCATCTTCTGCCAGCGCGATACCCGGTGTGATTTCCGGGAACTGGTAGAAATCCAGCTTGCTGTCATCGAGGCCGGCTTCGCGCAGCGGTGCCACGGCAAAGTTGCCCTTCAGGATCGCAGCCGCTTCACCGTTCACGATGAACGGAAGGCTTTCCTGCCAGCTGTAGGTCTGGTGGTTGTCGATGAACGCGCCCATGTCCAGCAGCTCACGCCAGTTCGCGAAAGTCGCTTTCACCCGGTCATCTGTCCACTTCACTTCGCCATTGGCAAGTTGCATATGGAAATCGAAACCGTTGGTCCGCATGTTCAGATAGTCAAACCATCCGCCAGCCGTCCAAAGAAACTTGGTGCCGATCGTGTAGCACTTCCGGCCACTATCGAGAATAGCCTGACAGTTGGATTTCATCTCATCGAAGTTCGCAGGCTCCGCAAGGCCCAACTCTTCGTAGATGTCCTTCCGGTAGTAAACGCCCCACTGATAGTAGGTGTAGGGCACGCCCCACTGCTTCCCATCAATGGTCATCGCACCCTTGGTGGACGCAAGCTTCTCGCCAATCTCAGGGTCTGCCCAAACGTCCGAAACATCCTCGAAAAGGCCGGCGTTCACGTATGGTGCCATCCGGTTGGCGGCATACCATGTGGCCACATCCGGCGCATCGGCCGTCAGGAAGTTGCGGATCTGCGTCTTGTAGGCCTCCCGGTCAATCACCGTGGTCTCGATGTTCAGGCCGGGGTTTGCCTCGCCAAAGCGTGCGATCATCGCTTCCATAGTCGCCCGTGGCGCCGGGTTCGATGTATCGAGGAAAATCTTGAGATCGCCGGAAAGCGCATGCCCATCCGCAAACGCAGCAGAGCCCGCCAGAACGGCAGTGGTTGCCAGCGCCGCAATCGGCGCTTTCAAATTGGAAATCATCAGTGTCCTCCCAGACGATTTGGCTCTTTCTTCGGAACCGCTCTTTTCGAGCAGCTTAGGTTCCAAATAATGAAACCGGGTTTTGATTATTGAAAATGATGCCGTCCCGTGCCACACTTGTCAACACATGATGCGATCCGGGATAACCCGGGCGGACCAAAGGGTGGAAAAAATGAACGCCAGCGCTGGCCATAGCGATGGAACAGTGGGCAAGGCCCTCGATGTGCTCGATGCCGTTGCCCTGTTCGGCCGCCCGGTCCGATTTTCCGAGCTTCTGGCAGAAGGGCGCTGGCCCAAAGCAACGCTCTACCGCCTCCTCCAGACACTCACGAATCAAGGGATGCTGTTTTTCGATGCCGACATGAACACCTACACCCTCGGTCTGCGCCTTGTCCGCCTTGCACATCGCGCATGGAGCCAGACCAGCATAGCGCCCGTCGCCCGCCCCTGCCTCGATCAACTGTCCGAACTCCTCGGCAAGACCGTCCACCTGGCCCAGCTCGATCATGGCCAGGTGCTCTATGTCGATAAACGCAACGCCCACAAACCCATCGAGATGTTCTCGGGCACGGGCAAGGTAGGCCCCGCTTATTGCACTGGCGTCGGCAAGGCGATGCTCGCGTTCCTGCCAGAATCAGAGCTTCAGGCCGCTCTCAAGGCACAGGCTTACCAGCCCCACACAAAGGCCACGCACATCTCAGCCGAATCGCTCACAGCAGAACTGGCCGAGATCCGCCACACCGGCCTTTCCTTTGATCGGGAAGAGCATGAGCCCGGTATCATCTGCGTCGCCGCACCGATTCTCGGGCTCGCGGGCGATCCGCTCGGCGCGCTCTCCGTCACCACCTCAACCCTGCAGCACTCGCTCACGGATCTGGAAGCATTGGCCCCGGATCTCCAGCACACAGCATCAGAAATCGCCGCCCGGCTTCAACCCTGGGCCAATCCAATCCCGGCAGAGGAGGCCTGAACATGGGCGTGACACTAAGAGAAGTCATCAAGAAATACGGCGACGTACAGGTCATCCACGGCATTGATCTCGATATCAACGAAGGCGAGTTCGCGGTCTTCGTCGGCCCCTCCGGCTGCGGCAAGTCCACCCTTCTGCGCATGATCGCAGGGCTGGAAGAAACAACCGACGGCCACATCAACATATCGGATCGCGAAGTAACGCATCTCGAACCGTCGGATCGCGGTGTCGCAATGGTCTTCCAGACCTATGCGCTCTACCCTCATATGACGGTCGAGCAAAATATGGGCTTCGGCCTCAAGATGAACGGTGCCCCGAAATCGGAAATCGACCAGAAGGTGGCTGGTGCATCAGACATCCTCAAGCTCGGCCCCTATCTCAAGCGCAAGCCTGCCGCCCTTTCCGGCGGCCAACGCCAGCGCGTCGCGATCGGCCGCTCAATTGTGCGCGACCCAAAGGTCTTCCTCTTCGACGAGCCGCTCTCCAACCTCGACGCCGAACTCCGCGTCGAGATGCGGGTGGAGATCAGCCGCCTCCACAACGAGATCGGCGCAACGATGATCTACGTCACCCACGATCAGGTGGAAGCCATGACCCTCGCGGATAAAATCGTGGTTCTCCGCGATGGCCGCATCGAACAGGTGGGAGCACCCCTCAATCTCTATGACGATCCGGATAATCAGTTCGTCGCAGGCTTCATCGGCTCCCCGGCCATGAATTTCCTCGAAGGCATCGCCCGCTCGGGCGCGGTCGAGGTCCCCGATCTCAAGCTCACCCTCCCCGTTCAGGCAAATCTTCCGGCGGACGGCACACCCGTTATTGTGGGTCTTCGCCCCGAACATCTCGAAATCATCGACGGAGACACACTCCATCTCGATCTCATCGAGCATCTCGGCGGAACGTCCTTCATGCATCTCGATACGGCAAACGGCACCCGCCTCATCGCCGAGGCCCGCAGCGCGCGCGACCGCCAGCGCGATACAAAAGTGGGTCTCTCCGTACCCTCAGGCCCCGTCTACGTGTTCGAGAAAGAAGGTGGCAAGCGTATCCGCTAAAGCCACGCGCATCACCCGGAAGCCCCGCGGCACTTCCCTTCGGTGCGCGGGGGTGGGCGGGTGGGCCGCCATCGAAGGAAGGTGCTGCGGGGCCCTATAGCGTTTCAACAATGAGTCGAAAGGCTTTAAACCAACCCCGCCACTGGTCAATTGGCCCCAACCGCCCTACATCCCTAATCCACGGGGATGCGCCCCGGAAAGGATGCCAGCGATGACAAGCAGCCCGATGTTCTACATCTCCCTTTTCGCCTGCCTCGCGGTGGTCGCTGTCCTCATGGTCGGCATTGGCGGCTTCGCCAAGGGCGGAGAATTCAACCGCAAATACGCCAACAAGATCATGCGCCTCCGCCTCCTCCTCCAGTTCATCGCCGTCATCCTGATCGTCATCTTCGCCTATTTCTTCCGCAACGCAGGCTGAGAACCCGAAATGAATTAAACTCAAAGAGCCCGAACATGGTCGTCCTGAACAAGATCTATACCAAAACCGGCGATGCTGGCGAAACCGCCCTCGGCAATGGCGCCCGCGTCGCCAAGCACGCGCTCCGCGTGAATGCCTACGGCACCGTCGATGAGGCCAACGCCACGGTCGGCCTTGCCCGCCTCCACGCCGAAAGCGCGCTTGATGAGGCTCTCAGCCGCATCCAGAACGATCTCTTCGATCTCGGCGCCGATCTCTGCCGCCCCGATATGGAGAAGGACGCAGACGCCGAATATCCGCCCCTTCGCATGTCAGAGGCGCAGGTTTCCCGCATCGAGACGGAAATAGATCACTACAACGCTGATCTCCAGCCTCTCAAAAGCTTCATCCTTCCCGGCGGCACCGCCCTCGCGGCCCATCTCCACCTCTGCCGCACCGTCACCCGCCGTGCCGAACGCCTCACCGTCGAACTCGCCACAATGGAAACGGTGAATGAGCACGCGGTAAAATACCTCAACCGCCTCTCGGACTATTTTTTCGTCATCGGGCGCACAGCAAACGAGAATGGCACCAACGATGTGCTCTGGGTGCCGGGCGCAAATCGCTGAACGGATGTTCTCTCAAAACCAAGTGCCGGAGAGTCGCGCCTGAAGCTTTATCACCTCGCGCGTCGAAATCCTTGATTTCAGGCAGCGGTAAGCAATGCGTGTTCAGGAAGACGCGCTTTTACGCGCCCGCCCCTAACCCTTGGGCTCCCACAACTCAATCGGCGTGCCCTCCGGATCCGTCAGCCAGGCAAACCGCCCATTGGGCTCGTCCGGCGCGCGCTTCACCGCCACGCCCTTCGCCTCAAGCTGGGCCACCATAGCGTCCAAATCCGCCACCCGAAAATTCAGCATGAACTGCTTTTCAGGATCACCGAAGTAATCCGTGTCCTCTTTGAAGGGTGCAAAAACCGTCTCCCCCGCCTCCTGCTCCCAACAGGGCGTCTCGTAATCTCCGGGCACCAAGGGGATCCCCAGACAATCCCGATACCACGCCGCCAGCCCATCCTTGTCTTTCGCCCGAAAGAAAAAACCGCCAAATCCCAGAACTTTTTCCATGAATACAACCTCCCATGCGCATCATACCACATGTGACGCCATGTCCCCCTTGCTCCACAGCGTTTGTCCTGCTTATCTCCGCCAGTCATTTTCTGGCGCCAAATCACTGGACAGTCGTTTTTGGTCGACTGGCTCTAAACCTGATAGGCTAGGCGTCAGACCAAACAGAAACGCGCTCAGACGCGTGCAGAACCGGAGAAAGCGCCCATGAAGGTCCTCGTACCCGTCAAACGCGTGATCGACTACAACGTGAAGGTGCGCGTCAAAGCGGACGGCACGGGCGTCGATCTTGCCAATGTGAAAATGTCCATGAACCCGTTCGATGAAATTGCCGTCGAACAGGCGATCCGCATGAAAGAGGCGGGCACAGTGGAGGAGATCGTAGCCGTCTCCATCGGCGTGAAGCAGGCGCAGGAAACCCTCCGCACAGCTTTGGCAATGGGCGCAGACCGCGCGATCCTGGTTGTAGCCTCCGAGGACGTGAATACGGATATAGAGCCGCTCGCCGTCGCCAAGATCCTCAAGGCCGTGGTGGATGAAGAGGCGCCCGGCCTCGTGATCTGCGGCAAACAGGCGATCGACAATGATATGAACGCCACAGGCCAGATGCTCTCCGCCCTTCTCGGCTGGTCCCAGGCCACCTTCGCCTCCGAGGTTGCAGTCGAAGGCGATAGTGCGATTGTCACGCGCGAAGTGGATGGCGGCCTGCAGACAATCAAGGTGAAGATGCCCGCCATCATCTCCGTGGATCTCCGCCTGAACGAGCCGCGCTACGCGAGCCTTCCCAACATCATGAAGGCCAAGAAAAAGCCGATGGATGAGAAGACCCCGGCGGATTACGGCGTCGACGTAACCCCGCGCCTCGAAATTCTTTCCACGGTAGAGCCTGCCACTCGCGCCGCAGGCGTGATGGTCGGCTCGGTCGAGGAACTGGTAACCAAACTCAAAGACGAAGCGGGGGTAATCTGATGGCGGTACTTCTCTTTGCGGAGGTCACGAACGGCGAGCTTGCCTGGGACGCGACCTCCAAGGCCATGACGGCAGCGAAAATGATGGGCGATGTCACCGTGCTCTGCGCCGGTGCACAGGCCAGTGCCGCCGCCGCCGAAGCGGCGAAACTTGAAGGCGCCACCAAGGTGCTCTGCGCTGAGGATGCCAGCCTCGGCCATCGTCTTGCAGAGCCGACCGCCGCGCTCATCGTCAGCCTCGCGGGCGACTATTCTCACATCGTCGCTCCGGCAACGACGGACGCCAAGAACGTGCTGCCCCGCGTCGCCGCCCTTCTCGATGCGATGGTCATCACCGATGTCTCCGGCGTCGTCGATGCGGATACGTTCGAGCGTCCGATCTATGCGGGCAACGCGATCCAGACGGTGAAGTCGAAAGACGCGGTGAAAGTCGTCTCGATCCGCACCTCCACCTTCGACGCCGCAGCCGATACCGGCTCCGCCCCGGTGGAAACCATCTCGGCAGCCGACAATCCCGCCCTCTCCGAATGGGTCGAAGACAAAGTGCAGGAAACGGACCGCCCTGAACTTACCTCGGCCAAGATCGTCGTCTCCGGCGGTCGCGGCGTGGGTTCTGAAGAGAATTTTGAACTCATCGAAAGCCTCGCCGACAAACTCGGCGCCGCCGTCGGCGCCTCCCGCGCAGCGGTGGACTCGGGCTATGCCCCCAACGATTGGCAGGTCGGTCAAACCGGCAAAGTGGTGGCCCCTGATCTTTACGTCGCCATCGGCATCTCCGGCGCGATCCAACACCTCGCCGGCATGAAAGACAGCAAGGTAATCGTCGCGATCAACAAGGACGAGGAGGCGCCCATCTTCCAGGTCGCCGATTACGGCCTCGTCGGCGATCTCTTTGATGCAGTCCCGAAGCTCAAGGAAGCGCTCGGGTAAAAAAGCTCTCGCGCGGTCACTCTGGCCGCGCGACGACCATAACTTGGTAGGGCATGGGATTACGCCCAGTCCACTGCTGGATCCGGATTGCGTAGTATTTCGTACCCTCAAACGGCCCACGCCACGAAACCGTAGTTTGATTTTTACGGGAATAAACGACGCTCCCGTCATCCTTCAAAATGGTCAGGCCAATATATTCCGCAAGCGCGGTAACAACCAGCTCCCCTCTTGTATCGCCCGGTGTTTCGACCTTGAAGAAATCCTCGTTGTCATGCGCCACGTCTCCGGTGATGACAGCGCCGATAGGCACAATGTTTGCGCTCGCCAGAGAATTGTTTGGCTCCTGCTCCCCTCCCTCAATATTGACGGGCGAAGCCGGTTTGAAGTCCCCCTGCTCCAATCCCTCACGATCACCGGGCGGATTCCAGGTCACTTTCTCAGAGACAAAAAGCGGGCTGACCAACAGAGCCACCCCTATCAGCACAATCAAAAGCCCCGCAGATGATGCCTCGAACTCAAGTCCGAAAGCCTTGATCTTGGTGCCCCGCAGCGGAGTATCTTCATCCCCGTCTCCCTTTACTGGCTCCCTCTGTGGTTTCAAAACTAGCCACAATCCCGCCAACGCGAAAATCGCACCGGCAATACGCAAGGTGATCAGCGTCAAACCGTCAACAGCATTGAATTCCATGGCAACCTCCCCCAAGGCGCAATACGGCAATCGTTACATCTCAAAATTACAATCTCAAGCCGCTGGCCCGTTCAAATGAGCCAAATCTCACAAAACCGGGCCAAAATGCGCAAAGCCCTGCAGCGGCCGCTCCCTAATTCCCCCGCAACGCCTTCACAGCATACCAGCTGCGGTCCGCATCCTCGCTTCGCAATACCACAAATGCATCAAGCTCCGTAATCCGCACCGGATACTGCGCAGCTCTGTAAACGGCCAAGATCCGGCCCAGCTTGTCATGCACCGAAGCCTCAAAGTGTTTGCCGTCCAGCACAAGGGCAGAGCCTGCTTCCCGCGCAGTCCTAAAAGCAACCGTGCGCCCGCGCGGCACCTTGCCCCTGCGCACTGTCCCCGCTTTTATCCGGCTGGCCCGCGCACGCGTCCCGGCATCCAGAATTGGCCCTGTCAGCCCATCCCCGCTTTCAGGTTCCGCCCTTTGGACACCCTGCTCCAGCAAGGTCGAAGGATCAAACGAACGGTTTGACAACCAAAGCCCCGTCGCAGTGCTCACAACCAGCAGCGCGGCCAGCACACCCAACGGATACCGGCGCAACAGGGCAATCATGCACAGCACCCAGATCCCGAACGCCAGAAGGAAAGCGGGATGCGTCAACAGCTCCGAATTGCGGATATCTTCCAAGTTCATAGCTGCCCAACCCTGCAAGGGTGCAGCTTGCTCACTGGAAAATATCGGTCAGATAGCTGCAAACCAGATCAACCTTTCAAAACAAGCGGCAGCTTCAAACTGCAACACTCCAGATACCCGCCAAACTGGGCGAGACTATGAAACCGCGCCCGCTAAGCGTCAATCACCGGCCTCGGCTGATCCATTCCATCTCTACGCCCCACATATCCCCGTTGCACGCCCCCATCGCCCCGCCTAATGTGGCGCGCAAACCAGATCGGGGAACAGGCATGAGTATCCAGACAGTGGGCGTCATCGGCGCGGGCCAGATGGGCAACGGCATCGCACATGTCTTTGCGCAATCAGGTCATGATGTCGTGCTGCACGATGTCTCGCCCGAAGCGATGGCCAACGCCATGCAGCTCATCTCCGCCAATCTCGATCGTCAGGTCAGCCGCGAGAAGATCTCGCAATCCGAGCGCGATGCCGCCTTCGCCCGCATCTCCACAACAGAAGATATCGCCACACTCGGAGCATCCGATCTCATCATCGAAGCCGCCACCGAGAAGGAGGAGATCAAGCACGCGATCTTCAAATCCCTCGCGCCGCATCTCGCCGATCACACAATCCTAACGTCCAACACCTCATCCATCTCCATCACGCGGCTGGCGGCGGCCACGGATCGCCCCGAACGCTTCATGGGCTTCCACTTCATGAACCCTGTCCCGGTGATGCAACTCGTAGAACTCATCCGCGGCATCGCCACATCGGAAGAAACCTACAAGCTCCTGGCAGGCGTGGTGGAAAAGCTCGGCAAAACGTCGGCCAGCGCCGAGGATTTCCCTGCCTTCATCGTCAACCGCATCCTCATGCCGATGATCAACGAGGCAATCTACACGCTCTACGAAGGCGTGGGCTCGGTCCAAAGCATCGACACGTCCCTCAAACTCGGTGCCAACCACCCGATGGGCCCACTGGAACTGGCGGATTTCATCGGCCTCGATACCTGCCTTGCCATCATGAATGTGCTGCACGATGGCCTCGCCGATACCAAATACCGCCCCTGTCCGCTCCTTGTTAAATATGTGGAAGCAGGCTGGTTGGGGCGCAAATCAGATCGTGGGTTCTACGATTACAGAGGCGAGATACCCGTTCCCACACGCTGAAGTTCCCGCATCACCGCTGTCCCACAGTCGAAGAGTACGTCGGCCTATGGCGTTTCGATTGCCCCGGTCGCTCAACCAAAAAGCGGTGAGGCGGGTATCGAAAACAAAATCATCGCAAGCACGCTGAAGCATACCAACAGCACTCCAGCCTCAGCGCCCCTTTGCGCCCCGTTCGGAAGGCGCGGGGTGGGCGGGTGGGCGCGCCTTCCGAACGGGGCGCAAAGGGGCGTAGCACCTGACCTCAAAAAAACATGACAAAGCGTGAATATTCCAGCCCTCCGATGCGTACTACACATAACGCCTCGTAACAGGAGCCCGAAAATGCGCACGCTCACAATCGCCCTCATCCTCTCCCTTGTCGCCAGCATCACTGCTGCGGAAACATGGCGGATCGATACGGACCGCACCAAGATCTCCACCAAGGTCCTCTATCTCGGCCGTGCCAATCTCGATGTCCGCTTCCCCCGCTTCAACGCAGCCCTGAAGTTCGACCCGGAGAATGTGAACGCGACACGCGCAGAAATGTCCGTTGCCGCCTGGGCCGTGGAAACCAATTACGGCTTCATCACACCCCTCATCCGCTCATCCGATTTCCTCGATACGAAAGCGTTCCCCGAACTCCGCTTCCGCCTCACGAAACTCACCAAGACATCACAGAGCACGGCCGATATCAGCGGAAACATCACGATGCTCGGCGTCACCCGCCCGCTTTCCCTCAAGGCCGATGTTTTCAAGTACGGGCCAAGCGATGCCAATCCAAACATCACCGAAGCAGGCTTCAAACTCCGCGGTCAGCTCGACCGGCGCGATTTTGGCAACACTACCGGCTTTCCGGAGATAGCGGCAGAACTGCCTCTGGAGATCACGCTCTACCTCACCACAGCGCCCGAATGATCAACATTACATAACAAAAATGTGTCTTCGTATCGCCAACAGAAACAATGTGTTCGGCCGTAGAACCCTTCACTTTCGCCGCCCCTGCGGTATCTCACACATCATATTCAACCAACCGGAGATATCTTCAATGCTGAAATCACTCGCCTTCACGGCAGCGCTCGCCCTCACCCCTCTCGCCGCTGTTGCAGCACCCTGGACAGTCGACAAGTCGCACACCCAGATCACCTTCTCCGTCAACCATCTTGGCTTTTCCGATACAAACGGCATCTTCCGCGAGTTCGACGCCGATATCAGCTTTGACCCTGAAAATATCGAAGCCACCGAAGTCACCTTCACCATTCAGGCCGACAGCATCGATACGTTCTGGGAAGCACGCGACACACACGTCCGCAATGCGGATTTCCTGAACGTATCCGAGCATCCCGAAATCACCTTCGTCTCCTCCGAATTCACAAAGACCGGCGACGATACGGCAACTGTCACAGGCGATCTCACGATCCTCGGCACGACACAGCCGGTCACCTTCGATGCCAAGCTCAACAAGATGGGCCCAAACCCCTTCAACCCCGAGGTTCAGGTCGCAGGCTTTGAGCTGACCGGAGAGATTGACCGCACAGAGTTCGGCATGGGCTTCGGCGCACCGGCCATCGGCACGGTCATCCCTGTCACCATCAATCTTGAGATGAGCCCCGCTTCCTAAGGAAGCTGGCACTCAGCCGATGGTTGCGCCCTCACCGCGACCATCGGCACAAAGTCCGACCGAGAAGGAACTGCATCATGAGCCTCAAGAACACCACCACAACATGGGGCTGGCCTGCCCGTACCCTCCACTGGCTTATGGCCTTCATGATCCTCGGCCTTCTCGGCGTCGGCACCTACATGACAAGCCTCGATTTCTTCAATCCCGATCGCTTCACCCTGACGCAAACCCACAAATCCGTGGGTTTCACCGTCTTCATCCTCGCGATCCTCCGCGTCGTCTGGCGCCTCGCCAACCGCCGGTCCCCGCAACTGCCGGCGGAAATGCCCACATGGCAGGTCAAGGCCTCCCACTACAGCCATTACGCCCTCTACGCGCTCCTCTTCATCATGCCGCTCTCTGGCTGGCTGATGGTCACTTCCTCGCCCCTCAACGATCCGGGCGCCTACCCCACACAGATCAAGAATATGGTCTTTGGCCTCTTCGCCATGCCCGATCCCTTCGCCACGGGGTCCGAGACAATCACAAACGCGTTCCACACCATCCACGCCCTGTCGGGTAAACTGATGATAGCCATCCTCGCCGTCCACACCGCAGCTGCCCTCAAACATCATTTCGTGGATAAGGACACGATCCTCAGCCGCATGATCCGGGGCTGACACCTCTGAATCCACCAGTGGGCAAGGATGGCGGGAGGGCCGCTGAGCGGGCGCAAAGCGCCCCGAGGTCGGGGCCCCGTCAGTCCTGCCCCTCGATACACTCCACCCAAACACGCTGCGCCACAAATTCGGCGGGCCCGAACGTTGTCATGAACGCCACGCCCGCCGCATCCGCGCCAACCCCGATCCGCACCATCTCGTCCGCTTCCGCCATGCCGGTCGGGTCCACCAGATGCCACCCGCCATCCAGATAAACCTCCGCCACGGCATGGAAATCAGGAGGCGAAACCTCCGGCGCATACACGCTCGCAAACCGCGCCGGTATGGCCGCGGCACGCGCCAGTGTGATCAGCACATGCGCAAAATCCCGGCAGATCCCCTGCCGCTGAACAAACGTGTCCAACGCCGTTGTCTGCGCATTGCTCGCTCCCGGCACATAGGCGAAATGCGCAGCGATCCAGTCCCGAAAAGCCGCAATCTGCGCACCACCTTCCAGCCCACCAAACTCGGCCGCCACAAAAGACTGGAACTCATCCGAAGGACAGTAGCGCGAGGGCAGAAGGTACCGTACCGCCTCGCCCGGTAGATCGCGCATAACAGATGCGGGAAGCGTCTCAAGCGCTTCAGCATCCCGCTCCACCGCCATCTCGGCCCTGTAGGAGCACTGCAAATTCCCCTCGGTCCGGAGCCAGATCCGAGCACCGATCCCGTCTTCCGCCTCCACACGGTCAACAGGAACGCCAACATCCAGCCCCGCCTCCAGAACCCGCTGATCCTCCATATCTGCCGCCTCGATCTGCAACAATACATCCGTGGCCCGCGCCAGCCGGTACTCCAGATCCACCTTAATACGCAGCCTCACACCCTCATCTCCGTCATCAGCCACCAACCACGTCTCAAATTGAACCGAACAAGGCGCACCCCCTCCTGCCGCACAGCGCCGAGGGAAGGGCGCTTCACCCCGAGTAGCTGACTATTTCAGCACCTCCAGCATCGCCGCAGCAGCACCTTCGGAAGAAGCGGGGTTCTGCCCGGTGATCAGTTTACCATCGACCACAACATAGGGCGCGAAATCCTCACCCTTCTGGTAGTCTGCGCCCTTCTCCTTCAGCATATCCTCCACCAGAAAAGGCACGACGTCTGTCAGGCCAACCGCCTCCTCCTCACCGTTCGTAAAGCCGGTCACGCTGCGCCCTGCTACAAGCGCATCCCCATTTCCAACGAACGTATTCCTGAACACCGCAGGCGCATGGCACACCGCCCCAACAGGTTTGTTGCTACCGGCAAAGGCCTCGATCAGCCGCTTGCTATCCGCATCCTCCGCCAGATCCCACAAAGGCCCGTGACCGCCAGGATAGAAAATCCCGTCAAATCCGGCAGCTTCCACCTCTTCCAGTTTCTTCGTGGCAGCCAGCGCGTTCTGCGCCGCTGCATCATCCTTGAATCGGCGCGTTGCATCCGTCTGCGCATCCTCGGCATCGCTCTTCGGGTCCAGCGGCGGCTGCCCGCCCCTGGGGGATGCCAGCGTGATTTCCGCCCCGGCATCGCGGAATACATAGTAGGGCGCAGCAAACTCCTCCAGCCAGAAGCCCGTCTTCTCGCCCGTATCCCCAAGCTCGGAATGCGACGTCAGCACCATCAGAATTTTCATATCTTCCATCCTTGCAAAAATTTGTCCGCCTCTTCGGCCAATGTCGGTCCGACAGGTCTCCACCCGCCAACGCGGGCTGTGCAGATAAGTTCCTCAGGTTCTCAAAACAGATGCGGTTACGCTTCGTCAGCCGCCTTCGCCAAACCGGTCGGCGACCAGAGCCGCCAAAGCATCGGCCAGCGCCTCGGCTTCCGCTCCGTCCGTCACCACATCAATCGAAGTGCCCCGGCTTGCGGCCAGCATCAGGAGGCCCATGATCGAATCACCCGTCACGCGCATGCCGTCTTTCGTCACCTCAGCGGTGGCGTCAAACCGTTCCACCGTTTCCACAAATCGGGCAGAGGCCCGCGCATGCAGGCCCTTCTCGTTCACGATTTCCAGTGTTCGGGCAATCGGCATCAGGCGGAAAGCGCGTTCCTCGGGGCCGTCACACCCATTCCATCCGCGCAGTTGATATACTTGCGCGCCGCGGCCAGCGCACAATCCACTGCAGTCTCCAAAGGCAACTCACGCGCCTTGGCCAGCTTGATCAGCATCGGCAGGTTCACACCGTAAAGCACCTTGCGATCCTCGCAACTGCATGCATTCATGGCCAAATTCGAGGGCGTGCCGCCAAACATGTCCGTCACGACCACCACACCGTCGCCGGTATCCACCTCGGCCACGGCCGCATTTATCTCGTCCTGCTTTGAGGCACGTGTATCATCCGGGCCGATCGTAATCGCCCGCGTTCCGGGCCGCTTGCCCACCACATGCTCCATTGCTGAGAGATATTCCCGCGCCAAGCCGCCATGGGCCACAATCACGATACCGATCACCCGCTCACCACCCGTTTCAGGCCGGCCCCATCCGGCGTACGTTCCAATTCTCGATGCCGAATAGACACCTGCCACCCCGCCTCCGCAAGGGCTTCCGCAACTTTTTTCGCAGTTGCAACAGAACGGTGTTTCCCGCCAGTGCAACCGAATGCAATCGTGAAGTAACTCTTGCCCTCCGCCCTGTAGGCTGGCAGCAGGCTTTTCGTCAGATCCACAACCTTGCTGAAGAATTCGGCGAAATTAGGGTCCGCCGCCACATAATCTGCCACAGGTTGCGCTTCGCCCGTCAGCGGTCGCAGCTGATCCTCCCAGTGCGGATTGCGCAGAAAGCGGCAATCGAACACCATATCCGCACTGCGCGGCGTCCCCCGCTTGTAGGAAAAGCTCTGCACCGAAACCGAAAGCCCCGGCGCCTCCTCCTGCCCGAACCAGCGGCCAAGCTCGGCCCGCAGATCGTGGGGAGACATTTCCGTCGTATCCACCAGCACATCCGCCCGCTCTCGCAGGGGGGCCAGCATCACCAATTCGCGCTCAATCCCCTCCAAAGGCGTGCCACTTGGCGCCATCGGATGGCGGCGGCGCGTCTCGGAAAACCTGCGCAGCAAGGTATCCGTAGCGCAATCGAGAAAAACGAGGCTCACATTCAGCTCCGGCCGCGCGCCCAGCGCCTCCAGTGCTTCCCAAACCGCCGCAGCGCTGAAATCCCGCGTACGGGCATCCACGCCAATCGCTATGGGGCGCATCTCCGCATCGGAGGAAAAAAGCCGCTCCAGAAACGAGAGCGGCAGATTATCAATGGCCTCAAAGCCGAAATCCTCAAGCGCATGAATAGCCGTGGAGCGGCCAGCCCCTGCCGGGCCGGTTACAATGGCGACGTCGCGCCTGCTATTTTCATGTCGCTGTGTCATCTGCCTGACCAATCACCGCGCCATCATAAAAGGGAAACCTATCACTATGGTTAACACCTGCGCGGATCACTGATGCTAAATTAGGGCTGTCCTTGCCCGCAATCAAAGGCAAACACGCGGAGTTGAACGAAAAATGTTGCAGTGCGGGCAAACGTGCATCAGCGGCCTGCCCCATATCAACCGCCAGCACAGGTGCCACGCCGCTGCGATAGGCCAGCCGCAACAGCCCGATGCCCCGCGCTTCAATCAGGCCCTCAAGGCCGGGGCCCGGGGCCATAAGCCCGTCTTCCACTGAAATCTGATCATCGCCCACCAGATCAGCGCCCAAATCCATAAGTTGGAACACCAGCCCCGATTTGCCGCTCCCCGAGGGCCCGAGTATCAGCACGCCGCGCGGCCCGAAGGCCACGGCACTGGCGTGCAGCAGCGCGCTCACACGGGCAGTTCCACGATCATCCGGGCACCTTCGGGCGGTGTCTCCGTCCCCGCACCTTCCGGCCGGATGTTTTCCGCCCAGATCTGTCCGCCATGTGCTTCCACGATCTGCTGCGAAATCGCGAGGCCCAGCCCCGAATGGTTACCAAACGCCTCTTTTTGCGGGCGCTCGGAATAGAAGCGGCTGAAGATATCGGCAAGGTTCTCATCAGGTATGCCCGGCCCCTCATCCTCCACAACCACGCGCACCAGCCCGGGCCCGGGCCGTATCGTCTTCACCACCACGCGGTCTCCTTCCGAGGCAAAGGAAAGCGCGTTGGTGATCAGGTTCACAAACACCTGCGCCAGCCGCCCGCCAAGCCCCTGGATCATCAACGGCCCATTGTCGAAGGCCACCTCAAGCGTGGCCCCCACATCCTCCGCCTGCCCCTGATTATAGGACACAAGCTCGCGCAGCTGAGCATGCAGATCCAGCTCATCCATCTCGTCGCGCACCAGTTCACTGTCCAACCGCGACGCATTGGAGATATCCGTCACCAGCCGGTTCAGCCTATCCACATCCTGCTTGATCACATCCAGAAGCTGCTCCCGCTGATCCTCCGTCTTGGCATAAGGCATCGTCTCCACAGCCGACCGCAACGAGGTGAGCGGGTTCTTGATCTCATGCGCCACATCGGCGGCAAACATCTCGTTGGCTTCGATCCGGTCATAGAGCGCGTTCGTCATCGCCTGCATCGCGCCAGAAAGAAAGCCGATCTCATCGGGACGCCCCGTCAGATCAGGGATATCCACACGCTTGGTATCCTTCTTCCGCCGCGTCCGCGCCCCACTCTCCTGCGCGGCCTCTGCCAGATAGCGCAGGGGCCGCACAATCGTGTTGGCCAAAACCAGCGAAAGCAGGATCGAGCAAAGGATCGCCAACGCAAACACCTGCAGGATCTGCTCGCGTTCCCGCCGCACAAGATTGTCAATTTCGCCCGGTGGGGTCGTCAACGTCAGCGCACCCCGGATCAGTCCGTTATGTTCCAGCGGCACACCCAGCGTCAGCACAAGCTGGCCATCCGCGCTGGTCATCTCCTGAGAAACGATACTCCCAAGATCAATCGCCTGCTGCGCCACCGGGTTGGCCAGAGCGGAGCTTATCGGCACTCCCTCGGAACCGCTGTTGCTGCTGTAAAGGCGCGCCGCCCTGTCCCATAGCTCCCCCGCAATCGCGGTAAAAGCACTCTGGCTGCCATCTCCCGGCGTCGGCACCAGTTCCGCAACCGCGGCATTCGCATTGGCCCCGCCCAGAAAGTTCTGCTCCGCATCATAAAGCCAAAGTCTGTTCGAGGTGCTTTCCGCAAAGCCCTGTATCACCGAAAGCGCGCTCGTCCGCACCTCTGCCGCATCCGCCTCGGGGGAAAGCTTTTCCTCGATTGCGGAAACGATCAGTTGCCCCTGCGTGCGCATGCTCCGCTCCTGCATCAGCAAAAGCCCGTCCTGAAACTGGCTGAGATAGAGCACGCCAAGCACCAGCACGACCAGAGCCACCAGATTGAAGGTGATAACCTTCCGCGCCAGCGGAGAGCGGCCGCCAAACCGCCCCTCCCAATCCATTGGCGTCGCATGGCCCGGGTCGTCAGTACGGCGCTGCCCGCTGACGATAATCCGCGGCGCAGTGTCATCCTTGCGCAGGTCTTTCAGAATGATCTTCGGCTTCGGCTCAGCGCTATCCGCCATGCGGTCTGCCTTTCAGGTTACGCTTCGTTGTAGCGATACCCGATACCGTACAAGGTTTCGATAGAAGTAAAATCATCATCCTGCGCTTTGAATTTCTTGCGGATGCGCTTGATATGGCTGTCAATCGTCCGGTCGTCTACGTAAACCTGATCATCATACGCCACATCCAGCAACTGATCGCGGCTTTTCACAAAGCCCGGGCGCTGCGCCAAAGCCTGCAAAATGAGAAATTCCGTCACCGTCAGCGTGATCGCCAGTTCCTTCCAGAAAACGGCGTGGCGCAACGGGTCCATCGTCAGCGAACCTCGGGTGATCGTGTTGGTGTCGCCCTCGGGTGCCGGGCCGTTCTTCAGCGCTTCGCGGCGGCGCAGGATCGCGCGGATCCGCTCCACCAGCAGCCGCTGGGAAAAGGGCTTGCGTACATAATCATCCGCACCCATCCGAAGCCCGATCAACTCGTCGATCTCCTCGTCCTTCGACGTCAGGAAGATCACCGGCAGATCGCTCTTCTGGCGCACCTGCCGCAGCAGCTCCATTCCGTCCATCCGGGGCATCTTGATATCGAAGACGGCAAGATCCGGCATGGACTTATCAAATGCCGAAAGAGCGGTCGCTCCATCATTATAGCTGCGAACCGTATATCCCTCACCTTCCAACACCATAGATACAGAAGTGAGGATGTTGCGATCATCATCCACCAAAGCAATAGTTGCCGACATATCCCTGTCCCTGAATTTATTCCCGAAACGATGTTTCACCAGTTCGCGACAAAACACAATGGTTCACCGCATGTGCCATCGTATACGTTAACGCTTTATTATTAACCTACCTGAAGCACCGAAACCGCTTGCAGGATAAAAATGTCACAATCATCACTAGCCACAGCAGTCTCGCGTGATAAATCGCAAGTATTCGTCGTCGCTGCGCAGGATTCGGTCGCTTGAAACCGGATCGCTTCGATACGGCCCTTTCGAAGAGCCGCGACACCAAGAGGGGAGAAGGCGCGCAGCCGCAGGCTGTGCCCTTGCGCTGCACAGGGAGCACGCAACACATGGCTGATTTGGTCAATCCAGCAACCACACTGGAAAAGACAGGCATCACCGGCGTCAAAACCGTCCACTACAATCTCGAAGAAACCGGCCTGATGCAGGCCTCCCTCCGCCGCGGCGAAGGCACGCTCGGCCAGGGCGGCACCCTTCTCGTGGAAACCGGCAAGCACACAGGCCGCTCCCCGCAGGATAAGTTCACCGTACGCGAGCCTTCCACCGAAGCGAATATCTGGTGGGAAAACACCAAGGAGATGAGCCCCGAGCACTTCGAGCAGCTCCATCAGGACATGCTCGCCCACGTAGCCGGCGGCGAGCTTTTCGTCCAGGATCTCTACGCCGGGGCCGATCCCGCCCACCGCCTCAACGTCCGTGTGATCAACGAGCTTGCGTGGCACAATCTCTTCATCCGCCACATGCTGCGCCGCCCGAATGTGGCCGAACTCGCAGATTTCCTCCCCGAATTCACCATCCTCAACTGCCCGAGCTTCCTCGCCGATCCCGCACGCCACGGCTGCCGCACGGAAACCGTCATCGCCGTCTCGCTTGAGCGCAAGATGATCCTCGTCGGCGGCACATCCTATGCGGGCGAGAACAAAAAGAGCGTCTTCGCCGTCCTCAACTACCTCCTGCCCGAAAAGGGCGTGATGCCGATGCACTGCTCGGCCAACCACGCCAAGGATAACGACCAGGACGTCGCCGTTTTCTTCGGCCTCTCCGGCACCGGCAAAACCACCCTCTCCGCCGATCCGGGCCGCGTGCTCATAGGCGATGACGAGCATGGGTGGTCAGATACAGGCACCTTCAACTTCGAAGGCGGCTGCTACGCCAAAACGATCGACCTTTCCGAAGAAGCCGAGCCCGAGATCTACGGCACCACCCAGAAATTCGGCACGGTGATCGAGAACATGGTCTTCGATCCGCACACCAAGGAACTCGATTTCGCAGACGATTCACTCACTGCCAACATGCGCTGCGCCTATCCAATGAGCTACATCTCCAATGCCAGCGCCACGGCCCGCGGCGGCATGCCGAAAAACATCATCATGCTCACCTGCGATGCTTTCGGCGTCCTTCCTCCCATCGCTCGCCTCACCCCGGCGCAGGCGATGTATCACTTCCTCTCGGGCTTCACGTCCAAGGTCGCGGGCACCGAAAAGGGCGTCACCGAACCGCAGCCCACCTTCTCCACCTGCTTCGGTGCCCCCTTCATGCCCCGCCGCCCGGAAGTCTACGGTGATCTCCTGAAGGCCAAGATCGCCAAGCACGAAGCGACCTGCTGGCTCGTGAACACTGGTTGGACAGGCGGTGCCTACGGCACGGGCAACCGGATGCCGATCAAGGCCACCCGCGCCCTCCTCACAGCCGCCCTCAACGGCAGCCTGGCCAAGGGCCAGTTCCGCAAGGACCCGAACTTCGGCTTCGAAGTCCCAACCGCCCTCCAAGGCATGGACGACACCCTCCTCGACCCCCGCAGCACCTGGGCAGACACCGAGGCCTACGACGCACAGGCCCTCAAACTCATCCAGATGTTCGCCGACAACTTCGCCCAGTACGAAAGCCACGTCAGCGAAGACGTGAAGGCAGAGGCCGTCCACGCGTGAAGCAAAGCGTAGGGTGGGCAATCGGCCCACCATGCCTTCCCGGAAGTTGCGGTGGGCAGATTGCCCACCCTACTCTCCAAAATTCCCCTCGATCTCCACACCTGCCCATGCCGCGGACATCCGGCCTGAGCGAATGTCCCTGTGGATCGAGGAATAGGGCCATTGAGCAGGCTGAGTGACCCATCCGTGCTTCACCGGATCGCTCAAGCAGTATCCCACATGCATCGCATAATCTGCTTCATCCCGAATGAGATGTTCCCAGAACCGCCGCTGCCAGAGACCGGCCTCTCGTCTCCGCGCCTTGGAGTGAGACCGCGGTGCAGCGCTCCCGACGCCATGACTGAAACGCCCCTTGAGAAGCCGCCAACGGGTCGAAAAATCCCGATCCCCCGGCGGTAAGGTCCAGACGGCATGCAGATGATCCGGCAAAACAACGAAGGCATCACACGTGAATGGCCGATCCCTCCAGGTCGCAACGAACGCGGCGCGTAGCGTGTCGATATGCTGCGTCAGCGTATCCCCGCCCCGGTTGGCCAGAGCGACGGTAAAAAAGTAGGTGGCTCCTGCAGCCCTGGCCCGGCGGTAATTCGGCATGGGCGCAACTTGCCCTGATCAGGGTAAACGGTGGGTTAAAACAACCCACCCTACCACAACCCGTAGGGTGGGCGATTCCGCCCACCGTCACACCGGCAAAACCGTCGTCTCCTTCAACTCCTCCATCACGAACGCGGCAGACACATCCTTCAACTCCATCAGGGCAATCAGCCGTTGGTACAACCGGTCATAGGCCTTCACATCCGCCACCCGCGCATGCACCAGATAATCCTGATCGCCGGATGTCCGGTAAGCCCCCAGCACCTCCGGCAAGGCCCGCACTGCCTTGGCAAACCGCGCCGCCCAATCCGCGTCATGCCGGTCCGTGCGCACCGAGATGAACACCGAGAGCCCGAGCCCCAAAGCCTCCGGGTCCACCAGCGCCACGCGCCCGCGCAGAATACCCGCCTCCTCCAGCCGCTTCACCCGCCGCCAGACGGCATTGCGCGAAAGCCCCACCACCTCCGCAATCTCTTCCAGCGGGCGGCCCGCGTCGCGCTGCATTTCACCGAGGATCCGACGATCCAGATTATCTATTCCCACCATAATCGCCGAAATACGGGAAAATATCCCACTCTTCAAGCATTCTACCCTTCAATTCGAACAAAATACTCCACCCTTCCGTGCAATACTCCCCAAAAGAAGGAATATCACCAATGCAATCCATCACCAGACTGTTCACCGCCCACCCCGCCAGCGTGGACGAAACCTATTTCGAACATCTCTGGTTCGCCCTCCGCTTCGCGGGCCTCCTCGCACTCGCCGCCGGGGCTGCACTTCTCCATGCCCTCCTCCCGTTTCTCTGCGAGAAAACCGCCAGCCGCATCATCGCCAGGCTCTACGCCCGCACCCACAACCGGGGCCGGTAGATGCGCCAGCCCTCAGTGGCCCCTTCGCGCTGATGTGCCGCTGGGCCGCCTATATCGGCGCACCGATCTATCTCGCAGATGTCATCCTCGCACCCGCGCATTCGCTGGTTGCGCAATCCAGCCGCGCCCGCGAAGCCAAAACGGAGACGAATGGCGATGGCTTCGGCATCTCGTGGTATGCCCACCGCAACACGCCGGGTCTCTTCAAGGATGTGATGCCCGCATGGGCCGATGGCAATCTCGGCTCTCTCGCCCATCACATCCGCTCCGGCCTCTTCTTCGCCCATGTCCGCGCCTCCACCGGCACCTCTATCTCCCGTGCCAATTGCCATCCCTTCACGGTGGATAACTGGAGCTTCATGCATAACGGCCAGGTCGGCGGTTACTCCGATTTCCGCCAACAGGTGGACGCTGGCATCCACCCCGATCTTTATACCCACCGCACCGGCACCACGGACTCAGAGGCGATCTTTCTGCGCGCCCTCGGGCATGGTCTGGCGCAAGATCCGAAACGCGCATTGGAACGGGCCGTTGGCGAGATGGAGGCCCTCAGCAGCGCAACCGGAACCCGCCCCCATATGCGCGTCTCTCTCGCCGTGTCAGATGGCACGGCCCTCTATACGGTTCGCTACGCGACCGATGCTTTCGCCCCAACACTCTATCACAAGGCTATGGGCAATGGCCGCCTCGTCGTCTCCGAACCGCTCGACAATGAAACGGGCGAATGGCAAGCCATGCCGCCCGCAAGTTTCGCCACTATCACACCCGAAGCAGTCACGCTCTCGCCCTTCACCCCACTCAACACGCTGGAAGGCACGGCTCTCGCTGGCTGATATGCAGCCCAACAACGCTACGACCACTGGAAAACCCGCAACACAACGCACCTGCAAGCCCTATAGCTTTTGCAATAGCCTGATACGCTTTCAGCCCGGAAAGCTCAGAGCCTGTAAACAGGAGTCTCCTCTGCGCTAGAGTGTGTTTCAAACTCCAAAATGTTGGGAGCTTGCCATGTCTGGCACCACTTCCGGCTCTCTGACGACAAGTTTGCCCACCTCCAGCCGCTTCTACCAACCAAGCCGGGAGGCGTGTTGACGATCGGCGTGTCACCAGCGGCATCATTCACGTTATCCGGCATGGCTTGATGTGCGGGATGCAGCGGAACGCTATCGTCCACACAAGACCCTTTATAAACGCATCACCCGTTGGAGCCAGATCGGTACTTGAGAGCATCTTCTCCACGCTAGCTACCGAAAGTTCTGCGACGAAGACCGCCCTGATCGACACTGCCCACCTGAGGGCACACAGAACCGCCGCCAACCTGCTCAAAGGGGCTGTTCCCAAACGTTGCGGACGTAGCAAGGGGGCTAGTTGCATGCCGTCTGCAATGGCAAAGGCACGCCGTCGATATGGCTCCTTACTGAAGCCCGGATCAGCGATTATCGCGGTGCCGCGACTGTCTTGCCGGTGCGGCCACAAGACGCAATGGAAATGATCGCAAACATAACAGATACGAAGTACGGTTCGGCGAAGCCCTAAGCGATCTCAAAATCGCTTTCAGCATTCCGGGGCGCCGGAACCAAAAAGCGTCCATCACCTACAACCTCAGACTCTACAAATAGCGCAGTCTGGCCGAGCGAATGTTTGGCAGGCTCAAAAACTGGCGCAGAACCGCAACGCGTTACGACCGGCGCTCCCATGCCTTGGTGCGTGCGATCTGCATCACCGCAACCGTCATTTTCTGGCTACGGGTCCCCGGCCTAGATCCACCTCAGCCAGCGCAGCAGCGCCAGCACACCCAGCCCGGCCACCACCATCGCACCCGTCAGCGCGCCAAAGGCCCAGGCCGCATTCACCCCCGGCATGCCGCCCACATTCACCCCGAACAGCCCCGTCAGAAACCCCAATGGCAGAAAAACGGCCGCAACGATGGACAGCAGATAGCCATTGCGCGCCATCTCCTTGCCGAGATGCGCATCCAAATGGTCCTGCACTGCCGCCAGCCGCTCCCGCGTGGCGTCCAGTTCCTCCACGCTCCGGGTCACGGCATTGGTCGTCTCTGCAAGATGCACCCTGTCCCGCGCACCCAAAAAATCCACGTCCATACGGGCCAGCCGGGCCATCGCCTCGCGCTGCGGCCCGAGAAACCGGCGCAGCTTTATCACCGTCAGCCGCGCCGCCGCCAACCGCGCCGAAAGCCCGCCCGGCTCTGTCAGCATCGCCTCTTCCAACGCATCCGCCTGATCCGCAAGATCGAGCGAAACCGTTTCGATCCGCTCCGTCAGCCCTTCGGCCAGCGCCGCCAGAGCAGCCCCCACCCCGTCAAACTCCACGCCACTCTCCAGCATGGCCCGCACCGCCTCCACCGCCTTCAGCTTGCGGAGCCGCACCGTCACAATCGTCCGCCCCTGCACCCACAGCCGGAGAGAGACCATATCCTCCACCGGCGCTCCGTGGTTGAGGTTCACACCGCGCAAGTTCAGGATCACCCCGCCCTCGAAAAGATCACAGCGCGGCCGCGTCTCCGCCTGCACCAGTGCTGCCACCACCAGCGGCGGCAGAAAATCCGCAAGCCAGGCTTCCAACGCCGGATCGGCCATATCACAATGGATCCACCGAAACCCTTCGCCGCGCGGCATCGCCTCGGGCCAATCCTCGGCCACTGGCGCAGCCCCCGCGCCGGGAGCTATATCCAGCGCGAAAAGAGGCGTCAGTCGCCGTGGCTCCGCATCCATCTCCTCTCCTCCCGCAACAATCGGCCAAAATCCAGCCCCCGGCATCCGGCCAAACGCAATCACCGCATTCTCACGCTTTCCCGGTCAAACTCAAGCACCCCGCAGCCTTGACCAACGGCCAGCATCACGCCAAACCATCCCGACACCTATTGCGGACCAGACCCATGCCCTTTGCCATCGCCTCCGGCCACCACCTTACCACCGCAAGCGCCGAGAACATCCTGCGCGAAGGCGGCACAGCGGTGGATGCGCTCCTCGCCGCGGCCTTCACGGCCTTCGTGGTGGAGCCCATGCTCGCAGGCCCGCTCGGCGGCGGGGTCGCGATGATAGAAGAGCCGGGCAAGGCGCCCGCCATCCTCGATGCCTTCGTCCAGACCCCGCGCCGGATGGCACCCGAGGCCGATCTGGATATCGAGACAATCACCGTCGATTTCGGCGCGGAGACGCAGGATTTCCACATCGGGGCAGCCACCACCGCCACGCCCTGTCTCATCCCCGCCCTCTGCGATCTTCACGCAAAACTGGGTCGCATGCCCCTGCCGGAGCTTACGAGCGAAGCCGTCACGCTTGCCCGCAAGGGCCACACCGTCACCGCCTTCCAGTCCCACGTCCTCCACCTGATCGCGGCAATCGTCCAGAACGATCCCGGCCCCAGGGCCATCTACACCGAAGACGAAACCCTCCTCACGGAAGGCAAGACCCTCTCGAACCCCGACTTTGCCGATGTGCTGGAAACCCTCGGGCTCGAAGGTCCGCGCTTCTTCTCGGAGGGCGAGATTGCCACAACCCTCACAGCCCTTCCCGGCAGCCATCTCGGCGCGGCAGATCTCAAGGGCGCGGCTGCCATCCGCCGCCAGCCGCTCCAAACCAGCCGCAATGGCTTCGATATCTGGCTCAACCCCGCTCCCAGCCTCGGCGGGCTCAGCATCGCCGCCGCACTTGAGGCCCTCCCGGAGGGCGCAGGCCCACTCACCCTCGCCAAGGCCTTCGATGCAATTGACCGGCTGCGCGCACAAGGCCCCATCGATACCGCAGCCCTGAGAGCCCTGCTCACGGAGCATAAAGCCGCCACCCGCGGCACAACCCATATCTCGATCATGGATGGCAAGGGCCTCACGGCTGCCCTCACGCTGTCCAATGGCGAAGGGTGCGGCAGGGTCCTCCCCGGCACCGGCATCATGCCCAACAACATGCTGGGAGAGGAGGATCTCTGCCCCGATGGCCCACTCCACTGGCAGCCCGATACCCGCCTCGCCACCATGATGTGCCCCATGCTCATCCGCGGAGAGAACGGCACCACCGCACTCGGCTCCGGCGGCTCGTCGCGCATCCGCACCGCCCTCACACAGGTCACACTCCACCTCACGGAGGGCAAAAGCGTGGAAGACGCGATCACAGCACCCCGCCTCCATATGGAGAAAGGCAATATCGCCTTCGAAGACGCCCCCCACTGGGCCGAAACCCTGCGAAAGGCCTACCCCGAAGCCCGCGTCTTCGACAGGGCCCACATGTTCTTCGGCGGCACCCACGCCACCACCAGAACCACCAAAAATCAATTCTCCGCCGCAGCAGATCCCCGCCGCGACGGCAGCGCCACAACAGGCTGAAGCCCACGGCTCCCCAAACCGGTAGGGTGGGCAATCTGCCCACCATTCCCCGCAAAGGCCGGGCACACCCTTCCAAAACCAAGGCGATCGCATCAGGGGCAGCGCCACGGGCCCCGATATTCGCCGAAGGCGAAATGGGGGAGAAAAGGCGCAGCGCGCCAGCGCTTCTATATCCTTCAGAAAAGCCCGCGCCGCAGCAAATTCAGCCCGGCAAACACCAGCACAATCAAGGTCAGCTTGCGAAACCGCACCTGATCCAGCCTGTCCTGCGCCACCTGCCCCATCAGCATCCCCGCCACGGCTGGCAGCACCAGCCAGGCCGAAAACGGAAAGGATACATCGTTCAGCAAACCCGAACGTTGATGCGCCACCACCAGCACAACGGAGCCGATCAGGAAAGAGATCCCCTGCGCCCGAACCATATCCACCTTGGGTGTATCCCGCGCCAAGAGATACATCAGGATCGGTGGCCCCCACACACCCGCAAGCCCGCCGAAGAATCCTGCCACCAGCCCGGTGAACCACTCGGCCAGGTTCTGGCGCCCCGGCCCCACCACCGGCCGCCATCCAGCCAGCTGAAGCGCGCCGAAAACGCTCACCATCGCCCCAAGGATCACAAAAAGCGCCCAACCCGGCAGCATCACCACCAGTTGCGCACAAAGGGCAATCATCACCATCAGCACCAGGTTCAGCCGCCAGTATGTCCGCAGCGTCCCCACCGCCTTGCCCAGTCCCTGCCGCAAGGCCTGCATCACATTCGTGATCAGCGCAGGCACGATGATCGCGGCCACCGCCAGCTCCGCACTCATCAGCGATCCGATCCCGCTGATCGTGATCATCGGCAGCGCAAACCCCACGGCCCCCTTCACGAAACCCGCAAACGTCATCACCCCGAAGGCCAGCGCAACCGTCAGCAGCCCGAACTCGGAAACCAGAACATCCAAACGCAGTCCTCCCAATAGCGTCTGGATGCCACGGGCCGCCAAGCAGTTCACGACACACGATAAGAGCCGAACCAAACGCAGTTGGCCCGGTGTCGCACCCACCTGGGCCAAACACAATCCGAAAGCACGCCGCCGCGCCCGTCCCGAAAACCCGCCAAGGCGTCTCGCCCATAACCCGATACACTTTAGTGCCGAAGGTAGCACCGGGTTTGGGCGATATAAGTTGAAGGCGATACGCTCTATAACTCCACAGGATCGCATCCCTCGGAGCAAACACTCCGCAATGCTGAACCCGCCAGAGCCCCCAAGCCGCCGCTACTCCGGCAAAATAGCGGATCCCTCGCGCTGGCAGGCCTTCACCCCGCGCTCAGGCGATATTGTCGCCTCCACTCCGCCGATATGGCAAAGGATCCTGCTGGGGCCTTCCGCCGCATCGCAGCCCACACCGGCATCACATATCCACGGGCTCTGGAAGAGTGGCTGATCAAGGCTGCGAGCTTTTCAAACATGAAAGCCAACGCCGCCCGCTTCGCCGTCGCCGCAGGCACCGGGTTCTGGCCGAAGGATGCGGATTTCTTCGAAAGCGCCACCTCCAACAAATGGCTCGGCAAACTGACAGAGAAGGATTTCACCGCCTACGAGGCCCGGATATCAGCACTACTTAACCCACAGGATCGCAAGTGGCTCGAAAGGGGATCGACGCCGAATTAAACTAATAAAAGTTCTTCACTTGTGGCATGTACGCATTTTTATTGCGCAACAATTGACCGCCACACGCAAACCCCGTACAAAGCCCGCAACCGCAAAAATCTGATTCCGCAGCGCAGCAGATAATCACAGCAAAGGCCACCAGATGACAGACGCGAGCCACGCCTTCGATACCCCTGTTCTCCCCGACCTTCGCGCCCTCACCACAGCCGCGATGCCCGTTCTGGAGGCGTATCTCGATGCGGCCCGCGCCAAGCTTTCCTCAGATCTCGGCTCCAAACCGGGGCCCGAGATGCTGGAGCGTCATCAGCACGCGCTCCACGGCCTCGCCTGGCTCGCCACCTATGTGGAAGGCCTGCGCCAGATGAACAACTGGGCCGAGGCCCTGCATGCAGAAGGCCGCTTCGGCCCGCTCGAAGAGCTGATCCTCCAGATCGCCTTCGGAGAATACATCGCCCAGATCAAGGGCGGCATCCCGATGTCTCAATCGGAGATCATACGCCCCGCAGATCTCGGCCTCGAAAACGCCCTTGCGGCCTTCAGCACGCCCGCCATTGATGTGCTGGTCAAACGCGGCAATTCCGATGCCGCCCGCCACGCCCTCACCACCCTCATAGCGGAACGCCAGGGCGTCTCCGTCTTCGGCACCTCCGGCCTCGATGATGAGATGGAGATGGTCCGCGAACAATTCCGCCGCTTCGCAGAGGACAAGGTGGCCCCCCACGCCCATGCATGGCATCTCAACGATGAACTGATCCCGATGGAGATCATCACGGAGATGGCCGAGCTTGGCACCTTCGGCCTCACCATCCCGGAAGAATACGGCGGCTTCGGCATGTCCAAGACGGCGATGTGCGTTGTCTCCGAAGAACTCTCGCGCGGCTATATCGGTGTCGGCTCCCTCGGCACCCGCACAGAGATTGCCGCCGAACTCATCCTCTGCGGCGGCACCGAAGCGCAGAAACAGCACTGGCTCCCGAAACTCGCTTCCGGCGAAACACTCCCCACCGCCGTCTTCACCGAACCCAACACAGGCTCCGATCTCGGCGCCCTCAAAACCCGAGGCACCGAAAGCCCGGAGGGTTGGACACTCACAGGCAACAAAACCTGGATCACCCACGCCGCCCGAACAGATGTCATGACAGTCCTCGCCCGCACAATCCCGGGCACGAACGACCACAAGGGCCTCTCGATGTTCCTGGCCGAGAAAACCCGTGGAACTGATGAGGCACCCTTCCCGGATGCCACCATCTCAGGCGGAGAGATCGAAGTGCTCGGCTACCGCGGCATGAAGGAATACACACTCGCGCTGGACGACCACAAAGTGCCACCCGAGGCCCTGCTCGGCGGAGAACAGGGCCAGGGCTTCAAACAACTCATGCAAACCTTCGAGTCCGCCCGCATCCAGACAGCCGCCCGCGCCATCGGCGTTGCCCAGAACGCGCTCGAACTCGGCCTCGCCTACGCGAAAGACCGGACAGCCTTCGGCAAGGCCACAATCAATTTTCCCCGCGTCTACGGCAAACTCAGCCTGATGGCGGTGGAGATTATGATCGCCCGCCAACTCACCTACTTTTCAGCCCGGGAAAAAGACGAAGGCCGCCGCTGCGACCTTGAGGCCGGCATGGCCAAGCTCCTCGGCGCCCGCGTCGCATGGGCCGCCGCCGACAGTTCCCTCCAGATCCACGGCGGCAACGGCTTCGCGCTGGAATACCCCATCAGCCGCGTCCTTTGCGATGCCCGCATCCTCAACATTTTCGAAGGTGCGGCTGAAATCCAGGCCCAGGTCATAGCCCGCCGCCTCCTCGCGTGAGGGTGGGCTACAGCGCTTCGAAATCAAGCTGACACACAGCGTCTCCAAAGGCGCGGCAGGGTTGAGCGATCAGGTATATCTGGAAGCGCTACAGCACCCAAATCCTTCTCTGATGACTTTGATTTTCGCGTCAAAAGCTGGCCCAACCTAGGGCAATATGAGAAAACTGCCGCCTGTGCAAAATGCCGCGAAGGTCTCAAAAGAGCCCAAACTCCCAGATGCTGCATGTTGCCCGAACGGCGGCTTCATTCCCGGTTTTGTTGAATGAATCTCTTGCCTGGGGCAACCACGGCGGTTACGCAAAACCGATGATTGAGGATAACAAGAAAAACGACCTTTCCTTTTCGGGGAGACTGACGCCCAGAAAAATGCGCGCAATGACCCCAAGCAACGAGGTCAAAACGCTTACCGTATCTAGCAACACGTTTTTCCACCGAAAGTTAGCGGATGAACTCGCACAATGGCCCCGTATCAAAGAGGTCTTGCTTTGGGGCACAGTGAGCAAGGCGGCATTACAGCGCCTTTTGTCATTGGCGGAGATTCACGAAATCTACGTGATGGAGCTGCACAAGCACGGGAACCTCTGCGGCATTGATCAATCGAGCTCGTTGCGGGTTTTCAGAGGTGGTTGGCTTTCCGCACGCGATCTAAGAGCACTAACGCAGCTCCAGAATTTGGAAACGTTGAGCGCGCAAAACTCCTCTGTAAACCAACAGGTTATAGAGATGATCGTCAAAAGTAGCTCGTTGACAAATTTAGACCTTGAGGCGTCCAACCTTGACGATGTCATGGCAAAAGAGTTGGCCAAATCCTCAAAGATTACGCAGCTGGATGTTGGCGCAACACGATTGGGTCCATCCGGTTTGCAAGAAATTTGTAAGATGACGCAGTTGCGCGAACTGGATATTTGGGCACTGGACTTAGACGAGCACGACCTAGACTGTTTGGAAGCGCTCCCAAATCTCGAATACTTGTCGGTTGGGGGTTACGACAGTCAAGAGCGGCTTAAGTCAAAGAATGTGTTGGCGCAACTTGCAAAACTTCCATCGCTGCGACGAGTTTGGCTTGATGGAATTCCTGTTTCCGAGAGCGAGGCTAACGAACTGAGAGCACGCTACGAAAATGCTCAAATCACATTTGCGGCATAGCGGCCATCGGTGCAAACGCAGCGAATGCCTCAAAAGTCCCGCTTGCCTGCATCCACAAGCCATGCAGCAGAGGTCAGCGGTGAGCCCACTTGCACCATGTCGCAAGAATGACGGCTTTGCTGATGAATGCTTCTGCCCCGTCCGATTTGACAATATCGTGCCTTACAGATGACGATTGCCCAATGACGGAAACAGAGCGGGACGTTCGCCAATACAACGATGCACCCTCTCGCGTCGTCGTGCTTCACGGCGGGCCAGGGGGTGCGGGCGAGGTCGAACCATTTGCCCGTGAACTCGGGCGCAGAGGCCATGCCGTACTGGAACCTTTTCAGACGCGCCAAACCGTGGGTGGGCAGGTAGATGAACTCAGCGCACAAATCGGGCGGTACTGCACGACACCCGTAGCTGTCATCGGATGGTCTTGGGGCGCGTGGCTCGGATGTTTGCTTGCGGCGCAACACGAGAAGTTGGTCCGCACGCTCATCCTTGTAGGGTGCGGACCGTTCGAAGCGCGCTACACCTCAGCGATCCGAACCACGAAGAACTCTCGTCTGACGAACGACGAGCGCATGGAATTGAAAGCTCTCCGCCCCAAGGATGGAGACGCCGCCGACATCGCGCGCTTCCTCGAACTCAGTGATGTGGCAGATACCTACGCACGAGATACCTCCCCGCAACCCAGTGTTACGTTCGATGGAGCAATACACGCGGCGGTCTGGCCTGAGGCGGATGACATGCGCCAGAGCGGTGCTCTTCTGAACGCCGTATCAGCCATTCGCTGTCCTGTCCTGGCAATCCACGGCGATTACGACCCACGGCCTTCGGAGGGAGTGCAAATACCGTTGCAAGCGGCGCTCCCATCAGCACAGTTTGTTCAGCTTGCACGATGCGGACACAAGCCGTGGCAGGAAATTCATGCCAAGGATGACTTCTATCGTTTGGTAGAGAATGCAGTCGCCTGACGTGTTTCGAGCCCCATTGAGGAGCGGACATTTGCGCAAGTGCAGCAATTTCACGCTTTGCCCGCGCTGCCGTCGATACGTGGGGCAGTATCGCATGGATGGTCTGGGTCAGGGATTGCGTGACGCTTGAGACGAAACTGACCGGCAGACAGACGGCGCAGAATCGGGTCAAAGGTCCACGAGGTTTCACACGCCCTTGAGTTCCACATTCCGAAACCCGTTACCTTGGAAGTAATCACTTCCATTACCTGTCCATCGAAATGCGTGATGAAGCAGCCCTTCGGCCGCAAATCCCGGGAAAGTCGACCTCTTGCACTACCAAAACACTACCAAACCCATACGCGGTTTTGGCGCTGTTATCGGGGCACTTCGATCCGCTGTTCCGAGCGCACCGGAATGCGCCCGTTCGCATAGGGCCTGTGGTCGTTCGTATTCAGCGTCACACTCAGAACATGGGGGCCGGATGGCAACGCGCCCACCTCCGCCTCGGGTGCATAAAGCCGCCCCAGTTTCACGCCATTCAGGTAGAGATGCGCGTGGCCAAAACCCGGCCGGTGGCCCACATCTTCAATCGGCTCTTGAAACGTAAACCCTTCAGTTGAAACAGTAATTTTCCAATCACCGCTCGAGGGCCTTCGTGTCACATCCAGTGAAACCGAGATATTATCCACCGGTTCAAGCCGCCCCGCCGTCGGCAATACTTGCGCCGAGGCAGTTCCTACAACCCGCGCCTTCGTCCGCACCACACCGGCCCTCTCGAACCGGAACGCCAGCGGCAATATTCGCCCCAGATCCAGCGGGCCAGATATCTCGCGCAGCACCAGAAACGCGCCGTCTTCTGCCAGTAAAGCTGCACCACCTTTCGGCAGAACTACTTGATAACCCTCTGTAATTCCAGCGATTTTCACGTCAGAAGCCGCGGCACTTTCCACACCCAACAACCTGTCCGCCGCCCCCTCATTCTCCACCCGCGCAAACACCCGCAATCCATCTTCAAAGGGTTCTGCCACAACATCGGTGATCAGGATATCATGCTGGGAACGGCCCAATGCAAACCAGCCGCCAACCGCCGCAACCCCCATAAATATAAGGATAAAAATCCCGGCTCTCGTATTCATTTTGACACGCCCGAGAAAACTGTCTTTGGTGCAGCATGACCATCACCAAACGCAGCGTCAACCTTCCTCTACTGCTCGCAGCGGTGGTGGTCGTGAGCACCAATCCGGCCAATGCCCATGTCTCCGAACAAGGCTTCGTACTGCTGCTTCCAACGGATGCCTACATCGCTGCTGGTATTGGTATCATACTGGCAACATTGATTTTTCTGGCAATCTTTCACAACAGAAGCGCCGCTTTTGCAACCGCGTCACGCCATCTCTTTACCGTCCAAAACCCAGGCTGGCTCCCCACACTCACAAGCCTCATCTCCACAGCAATACTCGCCACACTCCTCGTCATAGGCCTCACCGGCCCCCGGGACCCGCTCACCAATCTCCTTCCCCTGACGATATGGACAATCTGGTGGATCCTGTTCCCGATTGCGCAAGGCCTACTGGGCGACATCTGGTCGTGGCTCAACCCCTGGACAGGCATTAATGCACTCGCAACAAACAATAAAATGCCACCGCTCACCCTTCCAACCAAGCTCGGCCACTGGCCCGCCTGCCTCGGCTTCGGTGCCTTCAGCGCCTTTGCCCTGGCCGATCCCGCACCCGATGATCCTGCACGGCTGGCAACTTTCGTGGGCGGCTACTGGCTGATTACCGCACTCGGCATCGCTCTCTTCGGTGCCAGAGAATGGCTAGCCCGCTGCGAATGCTTCACAATTCTCCTCTCACTCTTTGCAGCGCTCTCCCCATTCCAGTACCGGAAGCGCTCATTCGGCGTACCCGGCCACGGTCTGCTGGCTGTGCAAAACCCGCCCATCTCCCTCGGCATCTTCGCACTCCTCCTCCTCAGCGTCGGAAGCTTCGATGGCCTCAACGAAACCTTCTGGTGGCTCGCCCAAATCGGGGTAAATCCCCTCGCTTTTCCGGGAAGGTCTGCTGTCATCCTGCCCACACTCGCTGGCATGGCGGGCTTCACTGTCTGTCTTTGCATCATCTTCGGTTTCTGCGTCTGGCTCGGGAAAACCCTTGCAAACAATAGAAAATCTGCCTTCTGGCAAGATTTCTCCACCTTCGCCCTCACCGTGCTGCCCATCGCGTTCGGTTACCACGTCGCCCACTATCTCACAGCCCTGATGGTAAACGGCCAATACGCAATCGCCGCCCTTACGGATCCGCTTGCAACCGGCGCCGATCACCTCAACCTCGGCACATTCTACGTCACCACCGGCTTCTTCAACACACAATCAACCGTCCGCCTCATATGGCTCACGCAGGCCAGCGCTGTCGTGGCTAGCCACGTACTCGCCCTCATCCTCGCCCACACCACCGCACAGCGCCTCTACGGGGCCGGAAGGCCCGCCCTCGTGAGTCAGATCCCAATGGCGCTTTTCATGGTCGCCTACACCCTTCTTGGCCTCTGGCTTCTTGCGGCACCCAAAGGTGCCTGATCACTGAGCATGCCCAGGAAATATGTGGACAGACGCGGAGTAAGGCGTCACGTTTTGGTTAACGTCGTTCTGTACCTGTTGAGATGAAGGAACCCGCCATGACCAAAGCCATCGATCAAAAGCCCAGCCTCACCCGCCGCAAGACATTGAAAACATTGGGGGCCGGCGCATTGGCAGCGAGTGTTGGCTGCTACGTTCAGGCGCAGAGTTCGGCTCCGATCAAAGTTGGTTTTCAGGTGCACCGCACCGGCATCGGCGCTGCCTACGGGCGCTGGTACGACCGCACGACACAAGCGGCAGTTGCAAAGATCAATGCCGAAGGCGGCATCAATGGCCGCCCATTGGAGATTGTGGCAGAGGATGATGGCACCGATCCTAAGAGGGGTGCCGAAGTGGTGGAGAAATTTGCCACCCAGCATGGATGCGATATCGCTTTCGGCACGCTGTTCAGCCATGTTGTTTTCGGCTCTTCACCCCGCGCGGGAGAACTGAAACTCCCTTATTTCGTAGTGTCAGAGGGCCATCACGTCGCCTCTGGAAAACTCAACCGCTATACGCTTCAACCGGGCATCACCGATGTAAAAAGCCAGGTGCAGGCCATGGCACCTTACGTTGCTGAAACGCTCGGCAAGAAGGTAACAATGATCTACCCGGATTTCGCGTTTGGCCATGATCATCGGGATTATTTCTCGGCTGCACTGGAGGCTCAGGGGGGCGAGGTTATTGCCAAGATCGCAATCCCGCCGACCGAGACCTCCTTTACCAAATACTTCCCCAAGATCCCGCGCGACACGGAGGTGATCTATCACGTGATGGTCGGCCCTGCCGTGCTGACCTTTGTGAAGGAAATGGGCGAGTTTTTTGGCCCTTCGAAGCCGCAAATCTTTGGATTCATTGATAGTCTTGAAGCTGTTGATCTCTCCAGCCCGGGCTTGGAATTCCTAGAGGATACCTATTTCTGGGAAGGCCATCCGCGTTATGCGCAAGCCAACCAGACGGAGTATGACAAGACCTACAGGGCAGCTGTCGGCGTCGATAACAATGGCGCCTCGATCAGCGATCCCAAGGATGTTTCGACTTATGCCCACATGTTCGGTTGCTGGGAAACACTGCACATCGTCAAGGCCGGGATGGAGGCCGCCGACTATCAGGGCCCAGGCGACAGGTCTAAGCTGATCGAAGCAGTGGAAGCTATGACGGATATGCCCGCCTCAGATGCGCATCCGCAAGGCGCCAAGGTCTTCAACGGCCGCACGCATCAGGTCTTCGGCCATCAGTATATTTCTCGGGTGGAAGGTGGTAAACTGGTATTGGCACATACCACGTCCATTGAGGATACCCTTTATGAAGACGAGGTGGATTATACCACTCAGTCATTCTGATAAGGTGCTGAAAACCCAATGGATCTAGGGCCTTACCTTCTGCTTGCGTCTCTTGAAGGGGCGATCACAGCGTCTATTCTAGCGCTTACTGCTGTGGGTCTCAGCCTCGTGTTCGGGGTCATGCGGGTTGTGAATGTGGCGCATGGAGAGTTCTTCATGCTGGGCGCCGTGGCCTCGTGGTTCGTGGCCACATATCTCGGCACACATCCAGCCATCGGCTTCATCGCTGCATTGCTGATCGCGCCGCTGCTTGTCGGCGCGCTTGCCGCAACCGCCGATTGGCTGGTACTGCGACGTATAAACTACGATCCCGAGCGCACGATCGTTGCTACGATCGGTCTCCTCTACATCCTCCAGCAGGGCACTTTGATGACATTCGGGCCGGATGCACGCCCGGTGGAGCCGCCTTTCAATCAGCGCCTCGCGATCCCGTGGCCAAGTTTTGAAGGTGGGTTCCATCTGACATGGCCCTGGGGCCTTGGGACGACGAGTTACAAGCTCTTCATCATAGCCGCTGCCATCACGATCCTCTTTGGCCTTTGGGTACTGATGTCGCGCACGAAGATCGGCTTGATCATGCGCGCCACGCAGTTGGATAGAGACATGGCTCAAGCGTTTGGCATTCCGGTAGAGCGTGTGTACGCGCTGGTCTTCGGCCTTGGCGCAGGCCTTGCTGCACTGGCTGCGGTTCTGATCGTGCCCGTGCAGCAGGCCCACTATCTGATGGGCGGAGACCCGTTGCTTCTCTCCTTCATCGTGGTGATCATAGGCGGGCTTGGCAGTTTGCCCGGTACTGTGATTGCTGCCGTCTTAATAGGGCTAAGCGATGGAATTATCTCTGTTTTCTTCTCGCCAACGCTCGCCAAAATCCTTGCCACACTGCTTGTTGCACTGGTTCTTGTCTTCCGTCCGCAAGGGCTTTTGGGCAAGCGTATAGCATGAGTTCTGCCCGATCCGCACATATACTGCACCTCGGCGTTCTGGGTCTGCTTTTCGCAGCTTTCTTTCTGCTGCCCGCCTATCATCAGGGAAACCTTGCGCGGATCCTTGTACTGGCGGTCTATGCGATGGGGTACAACCTGCTATTCGGCTACACAGGCCTCCTCAGTCTGGGCCACGCAGTCTTTTTCGCCGCCGGAATGTACGGGTTGGGATTGGCGATGCATTTGGGCGGAGCCACTCCTGCCCCTGCTTTTCTGGCAGGTATGATCGCTGCGCTTCTAGTGGCCGGTGTGATTGGATCGCTGGCTCTGCGCACAGTGGGTGTCGCTTTTATGATCGTCACACTTATGTTTGCTCAGGCCGGGTATCTCACCATCCTCTATTTTGGTACCTACACCCGGGGTGACGAAGGGTTCGTGATCCCACAAACCGCCCGTGCACTCTGGGGCTTCGATCTTACCGATCCAACGAACCGCTACTTCGCCGCATTGATCCTCTTTGCCGTCGTTCTTCTCTTTATCGGTTGGTTGGTGAACACATCGTTCGGGCGTTCCCTAATAGCTATCCGCGAAAACGAAGAGCGGGCCCGGATGCTTGGATACGATGTTCAGCGGGCAAAATGGATCGCGGTCACTCTTTCGGGCCTGCTTTCAGGCATGTCTGGCGCTGCATATGCTCTTCTATTCGGTTATGCCGGGGCCACATTTGCATCCGTTCAATACTCGATCCTGCCACTTCTCTGGGTACTTCTTGGCGGAGCGGGGACCACAATCGGGCCACTGGTTGGTACCATATTCATGTTCTACCTTATTGATTTTGCGAGCGAAGTCACAAGTGCCTACATGCTTGTCGCCGGGGTTGCATTTGTGCTTCTCACCCTGTTCGCCCCCACGGGCATTGCCGGAGAGTTGCGGCGCAGAGCTTTGCCATGGCTGCCGTGATGCTGCTTGAAGCGGCGGGCCTCTCCAAATCCTTCGGCGGGCTGGATGCCGTGTGCGCTGTGGATTTCAAGCTGCCTCAAGGCCAAATCCGGGCTTTGATCGGACCAAACGGAGCAGGTAAATCGACCTTCGTGGGGATGCTGTGCGGGCGGATACCTGCGAGTAAGGGTGAAATATCATTCGAAGGTCAGCGGATCACCGGCTGGCCTGCGCACCGCAGAATTCGGCTTGGCATGGCCTATACTTTCCAGATCACCTCCGTCTTTGGCGCTCTCAGCCTCTTTGAAAACGTAGCGCTTGCGGCACGGCGGGCGCATGGCGGAAAGGCTGCTAAGGTTGATGGGATCACTAAAGAAGTGCTGGAGAGGGTGGGCCTCGCTGATCGACTCCAACAGCAGGCGCGAGATCTCAGCTATGGCCATCAGCGTCTTCTGGAGATTGCCATGGGGCTGGCACAAACGCCCCGGCTTTTCATCCTTGATGAGCCGACTCAGGGGCTGGCTGAAAACGAGGTGGAAAGCTTCAAAACACTGATCCGCACACTTGGGCAGGATACTACCGTTCTGTTGATAGAGCACAATATGGACGTGGTGATGGAAACAGCGGATTACATCACTGTTCTGGATCAGGGCAGGACGCTTGCGGAGGGCCCACCCGAAGCCATCCGCCAAAACGATGCCGTGCAAGCGGCGTATCTCGGAACCGGTTGATGCTGGATTTACGCGGTATTTCGACCGGCTACGGCAAGGCTCAGGTTCTCTTTGATGTCTCGTTCACCGTGAACCCCGGAGAAGTCGTCTGCCTTGTCGGGCGGAACGGCGCTGGCAAGACGACCATGATGAGGGCCATCATGGCTCTTCTGCCGCTTTGGCAGGGAGAGGTGGAAATAGGCGGCAAACCTGTCAGTAGCTTGCCCGCTCACTGTATTGCGGCTGAGGGGCTGGGCTACATCCCGCAGGGCCGGAGGCTCTTCACGGAACTTACCGTGCAGCAGAACCTCGATATTGGGCTGATGGTGAGCGGTGGTGGAGAAGACATGCTAGCGCGGATTTTCGCTCTCTTTCCCCGCTTAGAGGAACGCCGCCTGCAACGCGCGGAAACGCTTTCAGGCGGCGAGCAGCAGATGCTTGCCACGGCCCGCGCCCTCTGTACGAACCCAAGCACCCTGCTTCTTGATGAGCCCAGCGAGGGCCTTCAACCCTCGATGATCGCGCTCGTCCGAGAGGTCATCACGCGGATGCGCGCCGAAAATATGGGAGTGTTGCTGGTTGAACAACGGGTGGATACCATCCTTTCGATCGCAGACCGGGTTGTGTTTCTGGAGAATGGGCGCATTGCCGAGACGGCAGATATTGCAACGCTCCGCGCCAAGCCAGAGCGACTAAACGGCTATCTCGGCGTTTGACCTGCAAAGCGCCGTGAGGGGATTGATTGAAAGGAGAGTGGGTGATGGCAGATAGGAAAATGGTGGTCCGCAATATCGGCCTGATGCTCTCTGGCAAAATGGAAGCCCCAATTCTGGATGCGGATTGCATTGTCGCCCAAGGCGGCAAGATCACAGGTTTTGGCGTTGAAAAAGATCTGGATTGCGAGGGGGCAGATACACTGGTCGACGCACAGGGCGTTACCCTCGCGCCCGGGCTGATTGATAGCCATGTGCATCCCGTTGTTGGTGATTACACTCCCCGGCAGCAACAGTTACACTGGATCGATTCCACACTGCATGGTGGTGTTACAACACTGATTTCGGCAGGCGAAGTGCATATGCCAGGGCGCCCCAAGGATGTTGTCGGCCTCAAGGCAATGGCCATCGCCTCTCAGCGCTGGTACGAAAATTTTCGCCCCTCTGGCATGAAAGTTCATGCGGGTGCGCCTGTGATTGAACACGGGATGGTGGAAGAGGACTTCAAGGAGCTGGCCGATGCCGGGGTCAAGCTTCTCGGCGAGGTTGGCCTTGGCACGGTGAAGGACGGTAAGACAGCACAGCAAATGGTGGCGTGGGCCCGGAAATACGGGATCCAGAGCACAATTCATACAGGCGGGCCGTCCATTCCCGGCTCCGGCCTGATTGATGCGGATATGGTGCTGGAAACCGGCACTGATGTAGTGGGCCATATCAATGGTGGGCATTCCGCGCTGCCGGATGATCAGATTGTCTGCCTTTGCGAAAACTGCAAAGCAGCCCTGGAAATCGTGCACAACGGCAATGAACGGGCTGCCTTGCTGACGCTGAACACCGCGCGGGAACTTGGTAAGCTCGATCAGGTAATCCTTGGTACAGATGGTCCGGCCGGCTCTGGCGTACAGCCTCTTGGGATACTCCGAATGATTGCGATGCTTTCGAGCCTAGGGAACGTTCCAGCCGAGATTGCCTTTTGCTTCGGCAACGGCAACACGTCGCGCCAGCGAAAGCTTGATACTGGCTTGATCGAAGTGGGAATGTGCGCCGACTTTGTGCTGATGGATCAGGCGCAGCACGCGCCAGGCAAGACGATCCTCGAGTCTGTGCAGCTTGGCAATTTACCGGGCGTGGGGATGACCGTGATTGACGGCACCATTCGCTCACTCCGCAGCAGGAATACTCCACCGGCGATGCGTTTGCCGGAACTGGTGGAGGGGCAGTTTACTGGCTGACCATAGCGTTTCGATTTTTGCTTGAGGTATTACGCTTTGCAAAGCGCGCTCGAGGGTCCGCGACAGGTACCGCTTTGAGCGGGTGGCTCAGCCAGAGAAGACAGGCAAACGGCAGTGGTACCCGCTGCGTCCTGGCGTTCTGCGGTGCGGATGTTTAGCTGATCGTCTCTCAAATCCGATCGCTCCGGGAAGGTTCGTCATGATCGGGCTTTTGATTAATCATTGAGTTCCAATCTAAATCGGCGCCGTCTGCTTCATGCCCCAAGAAACTCGCCTAGCGCAGCCCATCCTCACCCTTGGCGTCTGCGTGCTCTAACCCGCCTACACGGGGCAAAGGGCGCCCACTATCGGTAACGGCAACAGCTACCATGATCTCGTTCGCGCGCGGGGCATCGTTGAGCCGCACTTCGATACCATCAAAATGTGAGCGCACGTAGGCTGCATCTTTGTGGCCGAGAGGCACATCCAGCACCTGACCCGGCCCACCCATCTTCTTGGACGAGGGCACAAGGGCAGCCCCCTTCGCCACGGCCTTCCGGAGAGGGGCACCAAGTTTGGGGTGAAGGATCGCAGCTGCATGCTCAAGTTCGCCATTCTCGCCAACCATCGCGGCCTTGCCGAAGCTTTCGGCCGCATCCGGCGCTATACCTAAAGCCTGAACACACTTTGCGCCGAGAAGCGCGCCGAGCTCCGCGCCGATATCCATGAGCGGTTCCAGATCGTCCACATAGGTGCCCGCAAACGGGTTCGCGATCACCGCCGTCGCCACAGCCTTACGCGTGGCCGGAGAAATGGTTTTGTCCGCCTCCTTGTGCGTCTCCTCAATCCACACGGCGATCTTCCGTATCTCGGCACTCATCGCAAACCATCCTCCCCTTTCACATCTTCGGCTCTCAACCCACCCGAACGATCATGAATCCGTGCCCCGGTTGTCATAACCAGAGCCACGATCAGTTCATCTGCACGAGGGCCATCGGGCACACCCACTTCCATCGCATCGAAGTGGCCGCGTACATAGGAAGCGTTGATGTGGGTTATGGGAATATCGAGCCGTGCACCAACCGCACCCACTTTCTTTGAGGAGGGTACAATCGCCTTCGCATCCCCCAGCACCTCGCGCATCGCATACCCCCCCGGCACATGCCAGAGCGCGCCGTGTTCCACCTCTCCAGCGGAGCCCACAATTGCACCTTTCCCGTAAGCGGCAACAAGAGAAGCATCACCACCAAGAATACCGACGAGGTCTTTTGCCATCCTGAGGCCAAGCGGCTTCAGGTCCTCCATGAAGCCTGCGATTTCGGGCTCATAGCGCCCTGCAAACGGGTTCTCCAGAACGGCAAGAAGTGCGGCTCGCACAAGGGGCTTTCTAGCCCGCGGACCACCCTCATGGTAGATCTCCTCCACAGCAGAAACAATTTTGCGCAAGATTGGTTCAGGCATGTAGCGGTACCTTCTTTGGAGGAAGACAAAGGGGCATTTCGAGCGTTTCGGCCTGTCCATTCAGAAAGAGAGCAGCGCCAGACACGCGACCTTTCCGGAGAAGGTAAATCGCCTCGGATCTGCCCTGCGCCAACGCCGCAGCGGTCTCTGACGCCGCTAGTGGCCCGCATCCTGTCACAACACGGCGTGCGCCGAGATCACTGTCAGGATCCAGTTCTGCGGCCGGTTTTCGCCTGATATTCGGATGCCCCGGCACATCCACCTCATTTGCGATCAAAGTCGCCGATGCATCAGCAACCGCAGCATTCTTGGAGATCACGGTAACACTGTCTGCGATACCCAAAGAAAGGCTGCGCCCGCCACGCCCGCTGGTTGCAAGACCGCCACGTCCGACTGGAAGCTCTACCAAACCTTGCTCTCGACCGTCCAGATCCGAGATCAGAATGCGGCCGCTCTCGTGCTTTCCGACGAAAAAGGCAATATCACCACCATTGTTGACGAGTATCGTTCGGACTGCAAAAGCACCCATAACCACTTCAAGAACTTCGTCAGCAACAGCACCCGCAACGGCTGCCATGGGAGTTATGAAGTGGCGCCTTTCGTCACGTACCGCACCGCACATCCTTTGGGAAACGGGGCTCAGGCGGTGCATCAAGCAATCTTGCAAGGGTTTTCGCAACACAGGAAGGTCCGCCGACAATTCAAAGAGAATGCTTTGAAAGCGCTCGAACGCTACGTCGAAAGCACGCGCGCGGTGATCAGGATTTTTGGGTGTAATGGAGAGTATCAGGTCAATCGGCCCATGCTGCAAGTGAAGCCGCTGACCATCTGGGAGGAGTCTTGCAACAGCACTCTGCATCGTTATCTACACCCGCTGGCAGGTTTCACATGCCGTACATCGTTGCTAAGCACGTCTTCCACGTCTTGAACATGCTCCAGATGGCCGCCGAGTTCAGCATAGTCTTTCCGCCGCATAGTAAACTCGATCGGGGCAACAAGTGCGGGAGTTGGAACATATCCGAACGCATTCTCTGGCGTTTCCAGAACGTCCACCATCACTGTAATGCCTCCACCGGGCCAGACATAGGCATCCGCCCCGCCACACGTAACCCGCGTAAGCGCGGATTTTACGGAACGTGTGAGGCCAACCGGGTTCTCAGTAACACCAGCGCGGAGTGATCCTCCGGCGCCCCCCATGAAGAGGACAGAGCAAACAGAAGGCTCGCAGTTCTCAGCAACCCGGTCAACCGATGTCTGAAGAGCTGGTGTCAAGGGTTCAGGCCGCAGGACCAGATCATCATCCAATTTGTAGTAGGCCCATTGCTCACCCGTGGTAGACACCATGAGAAGGCGCAGACCCGGCCATGCCACTTTCGGATCAATCTTCTTGATTAGCACAAGCGGGTCTTCGATATCTGTGCCGCCCCATGCAGTACCTGGCTCCGCCACCTGAAAGTATCGCCCGGGTGTGGAGCGTCTTCCGCGCACGCGGATACCTGCTGGCGGCATGTCAAGCTGCTTGCCTGCCTCATGCTCTGTCAGGACACCGGTGATATGGTCATCTACCACGATCACTTCATCCACATGACGCTGCCACTGCTTTGCAAACATCCCGATAGCAGCGGAGCCGCAGCCAACACGCATCAGGCGCTCCATTTCGCCATCAATCACCGGCGGCATGCCCGCTTGCACAATCACGCTGGCACCATCGTCAATCATCAGTTCTACAGCCTCGCGATTGCAGAGTTTCAACAGGGCATCACACGTCTCACGTCCCTCGGCCTTGCTGCCGCCTGTGAGATGATCCACCCCACCAAGAGAAAGCATCTTGGAGCCGTACTCAGCCGTCATCACATGGCCGACCGGTTCTCCACCAGCCCGCACAATCGCTGTTTCCTCGCCAATATGGCGATCCGTATCGATCTTCACTTTCACGCCGCAATAGCTGAAAATACCCTCAGTCACGACCGTGACCATATCCACCCCGTCGATATCTTGTGAGACAATGAACGGCGCAGGCTTGTAATCCGGATAAGTAGTGCCCGCCCCAACAGCAGTAACGAACGGGCGGGACGCGTGTACGAGATCGCCCTCCCAGTCCTCGCCAAGGAAAGATACGGCCTGCCCTCCAACTTCTATAGTTCTTTCAATAATTGTCAGAGGATCAAGGCGAACGAGTTGGCCCGCATGATTGGCATATCGGTCGCATGCACCTGAACGGCCGTCGGCAATGTAGCACATAACCGGGCAAGCATCGCAGCGGATCTTCTCGATTGGCGTGTTCTCTCGATCAGCCATTCTGCGCAGCCTTCAATGCAGCATGAACTGCTGAAGGTGTCGCCGGCACGCGCGTTAGACGCACTCCGGTTGCATGGGTAATTGCATTGAGAAGAGCGGGTGCCGTGGGAATGAGCACATGCTCTCCCAGCCCCTTCGCACCATAAGGGCCATGTGCATCCGGCTCCTCTACAATCAGTGTCTCAACGGGCGGCATATCACCGATTGTGGGGATCAGATAATCGTGCAGGTTTTCTGTGCGACCGGGGATGTATTCCTCCATCAATGCCATGCCAAGCCCCTGCGCGATGCCGCCTTCCACCTGGCCTTCAATCAGAAGTGGATTGATAGCCCGCCCCACATCGTGTGCAGCAATAAAGCGCTGCGGCTTCACCGTGCCAAGCGCTATATCGACCTCTATCACCGCCATGTGGGCAGCGTAGCCAAACTGAGCATAGGGGGCTCCCTGCCCGCTCTTGTCGAGCGGTCCTGTGGGAGGATCGTAGGTTTCCTCGGCGCTGAGAACGTATCCCGCAGAGGACGGAGCCATGCGCGACAATTCAATGAAGTGCTTGCGTCCCTTATCAACTATTTCAACTGTTCCAGTGCGAAAACGAAGCTCCGCCTCTGTCGATGCGTTGCAAAGCTTCAGAACATCATATCGTAAAGCCTCACCGGCAAGCCGCGCCGCATTTCCGGAAACAAATGTCTGACGAGATGCAGACGTCTTGCCTGCATCAGGTGTCAGATCGGTATCTGCACCAACGAGCTCGACAGAGGTTGCGGGCACACCCAGCGCTTCAGCGAATATCTGGGTGATGGCTGTATTGGAACCCTGGCCGATATCCATCGCTCCCTGATGAAGAACAATCTGGCCATCAGGGCGGATGCCTGCGAGAATTGTGGATGGGTTCGGCAGAGATGTGTTGCCGCAACCATACCAGCCTGCGGCTACACCCACTCCGCGCCTAACCCATTGAGCACCTGCCTTTGCATTCTCGTTGTAAGTCGCAGCGGCTTCCCGCTCGTCGCTCCAGCGCGAACGAAGCGCGGTAAGGCAAGCCTTGATCCCTACACCCTGCTCAAACACCTGCCCACACACAGTTTTCGATCCATTTTCCAAGGCGTTCAGGATACGAAATTCCAGCGGGTCCATGGAGAGACTTTCGGCCAGCGCATCAAAGAGCGTCTCCTGCGCCAAGGCTGCTTGTGGCACGCCAAATCCGCGGAAAGCGCCAGAAGGCGGGCAATTTGTATGAATGGCAGCGGATCGGGCGCTGTAATCCCTGATGGCATAGGGCCCGGAGGCGTGGACTGGCACGCGATTGGCAACTGTTGGACCCCATGAAGCATAAGCCCCAGTGTTGAAAACACCCTCAAAATCAAAACCGGAGATCCGGCCTTCTGCATCAGCCCCTATTTCGAGCCGCATCTGCGAAGGGTGGCGCTTGGTTGTAGATTGCATCGACTCTCGGCGTGTATACGTGAGCCGCACTGGTTGCCCCGTTTTCCATGCTGCGAGCGCAAGATAAGGCTGAACAGAAATATCCAGCTTTGATCCAAATCCACCGCCAACGCCCGTGGGCACAATGCGGATTTGCCGCTTGTCCAACCCCATGATTTCTGCAACGCTCTCCTGATCCATCACAGGTGCTTGCGTGCAGGCGTGAATATGGATCCGTTCTCCCTCCACCTGCGCGTAGCCTGCTTCCGGTTCGATGTATGCATGCTCAACAAATCCGCTGGCAAAGCGGCCACGCACCCTGTGCGCTGCAGCTGACAAGGCATTACCAGCATCCCCGCATTTCACCAATCCACGGCACATCACATTTCCAGCACGTTCTTCATGGAGGAGCGGAGCACCATGCTCTTGAGCAAGCTCAATACTCTCCACCGCCGTGAGAGGCTGCCACGAAATCGGGAACTCCGTTTCGTCACCAGCACGGAAAAGCATGGGGGACGCCACAATTGCCGCAACCGCCTCCCCTTGGAAACGGGTTTCGGTTTCAGCAAAAACCGGCTGATCAACGAAACCCGGTATCACACCGAACCGGTTGAGGCCGGGAATATCAGCAGCCGTCAGAACAGCCTCAAAGCCACGCTCCTTTCGATACGCCTCCAAGTCTCCAAATGTGAAAGCAGCACGTGGATGCGGTGACCTCACAATGAATAACTCTAGTGTGTCTGTCGGAGCAATATCATCCCCGTACAACTCCTCACCCTCCACCTTCGCACGGCCATCCAGCCGGAGGAGACGCGCCCCGATGCCTTCATCTCCGTCTGTTCGCAAAGATTTTTCAGACGCTGCCTGAATGGCCTCGATAATCTTGCGATAGCCCGTACAACGGCAAAGCACACCATTCAGCGCATCTTCAACTTCCTTCGAAGAGGGCTTCGTATTCCGCCGTAGGAGAGGAACAGCGGAAACGATCATTCCGGGTGTGCAGACACCACATTGCGCGGCGCCATGATTGTGAAAAGCATCAGCCAGTGCGCGCGCACCATCGTCTTTTGCGAGAAGCCCTCTAAGCGTTTCCACGTGGCGCCCCGCCACCTGTTGCGTTGCCGTAAGGCAGGCACATATGGGCGCGTTCTCCACAAGTACAGTGCAGGCACCGCAGTCTCCCGCGTTGCACCCCACCTTGACATCCCGCGCATTCAGCTTCTCCCGGAGTGCCTCGGAAAGGCGCTCCCCCGGCCGGCTTTCCACCTCTACCGGAACGCCATTAAGAACAAACGATGTGACATCTGAGAGGCTGAACTTATCCATGTGTAGGCCTTGGATGGATCCCTATGGCACTTCTGATCGTGCGTGTAACCAGCTCAGACACTGCGGATTTTCGATAGCCGACACTTCCACGGACATCGTCAATCGGGCTCAGGCAATAGAAAGCATCAGAAGGGATCTCAAGTATGCGCCCTGCGGCTTGCCCAATCAGTGCGTCCTCCAGAACCGTCAACCGCTGACCGGTTGGCGAGCACGCTCCGACCGAGACCCTCACATCCTTGAGTTTGCCCTCTTCATCAATATCAGCAGCGACAGCGACCATAGCAATCGAGATGATAAGATAGCGCCGCGCGCCAAGCTTCTGAAATGCACTTGAAAGGGTCGGGGATACTTCCGGAATGCGGAGTGCCGTCACGATCTCTCCTGCGCCAAGCGCCGTTTGCCTAACGCCCTGCAAAAACTCCGCGAGAGGTAGTATCCGCTGCCCAGTATGCGAACTCAACTCCACCTCGGCATCCAGGATCAAAAGCGGCGGTACTCCATCAGCCGCAGGTGAAGCATTGCAGATATTTCCAGCAATACTGCCTGCGTTCTGGATCTGAACAGAACCGACCTCACGAGCGGCAGCTTTGAGCGCATCGAACGCAGGTGGCAACTCGGCGTTGATAAGCGCACTCCAGGTTGTCGCGGCACCGATGCGCCATCCCCCTTCTGCTAGGTAGCTAATGCCCAAGAGCTCGGGCATCCGAGAGATATCGAGGATCGGCAATTGAGGCGCCTTTCGCCCCAGTGCAGGGAACACGTCCGTTCCACCGCAGAGGATCATCATGGGGTGTTCCGCCAATGCATCCAAAGCTTCGCTCAGACTTTTTGGCGCCAGATAGCCCAAAAACAGATCCCTTTGTGAATACCCTTGTTAATAGATAATGCGAACCGCTTGCGCGATCTGTCAAACTGTTTGACGATTGTTCCGTTGCGATCAGTCGACATCTGGAGAAACAATATCATGAGATCCGCTCTGGCCATTCTTCCAATTGCTCTTGTGGCTTGCACGCCGTACTCGGAAACCGTAGGCGCCGCAGTACCACTTGGCACGGTCTGGCGGTTGGAGACTGTGAATGACGCTGCTGCAAGTGCCGGTATGACGATGCTTTTTCTTGCAAGCGGCGGCGTTCGGGGCAGTCTGCCGTGCAATAGCTATACTGCTCGGCAGTCTGCTCCACTTCCGTGGTTTGAAATTCAGGATATCTCGCTCACCCGCCGCTCTTGCCCCGATATCGGGCTCGAAGCAAAGTACGTTACGCTCCTAAAGTCGATGGATCATGCGGAAATCGCTGGCGAGGGCCTTTTGCTTACAAACCCGAAAGAGGAAAGCCTCTTCTTCCGGAAAGCGGTACCCGAAGCCTAACGCAAAAGCGTATGTTCGAGCCTCTCGCGTGCAGCCGGCAAAGAACTCTGGCCTATCGCCGGACAAAGCCATGTTCGCAGAAAATGCCCGGTCAAAGCGAAACCCTGCTGCAAGTGTTCCAGTGTAATGGACTCCTCAGAGTTTTCCGGCCTGAGAAACGGAGGAAGTCGCAAAAGCCTGTTCGCCCATTCGGCACCCGCTTCTCTGGTAACCGCATGGCCGGAGCGGGGCGAGACAAAGACGAGGTCTTTCCGCACTCCACTCACCGCACAATCTGACAGGGACAAGCGATAGCCCAATGCCTCCAGAAGACGGATCTCCCAGAGTATATAGAAAGCAGGCCAGCTTTGCCCTCCTTCCATCTGATCCAGTAAATCCTCGGTTGCCTGATAATGGCCGGGATGGGGCTCCCGTTCTGGCAGGAACAGCAGGGATATTGCTGTGATTGCATTTAGGGCCGAGAGTGCTGATCTGTCATTCAACAAGCCTGCGCGTGACCTTTGAGGCTCCACACTGAAAACACCTAGATGCTCCTCCAACCGAGCCCGCCAATTGACCATCAACGTGGCGCCCGGCTGCAGAATTGGTTTTGTCTTTCGCGACCCACCGCCCCTAACCACACCTGCGTGCCGACCATGCTCGCGTGTAAAGACCTCAATGATCGCGGCACTTTCTCCGTGTTCTCGACAAGAGAGCAGTATGCCTTGATCGCGCCATTCCATTCCGCCAAGCCTATCCCGAAAAAGTCATTCGGAAAGCCCCTCCTCTTCAAGAAGTGTCCGCCCGTCGCGATCCTCCACCTCTATGATCCAGAGGTCGGGGTCATAGCCACGCTGGCGCGCGAGAGCGAGATCCACGTCAGCTTCCACACCCGCTTCCAAGATATGCCAACTGCGACCACCCTCCATATTCATCCCTCGCTGAAAGGCCGTCGCCCTGCCATCGAGCGTGTTCGATTTCACAATCACTGCACCGGCGGTATCGTCTCCATGTGCCGTTATGAATGCAGGTATATTTGCTTGCGCAAGCCTCGCAACATAGGCCTGTACCCAGAATCCCGCCGTTAGCCGCATACGGACCGCATCACTCGGCTCCGTCCGAGAAATCAAGGCCTATTTCTGAATAGCGCTCGGCTTCATCCTGCCAACCCTCTCGCACCTTCACCTGCAGAAAGAGATGCACCTTCTGGCCGAGGAATTCGGTGATATCTTCCCTTGCGGCCACAGAGACCGCCTTTATCGTTTCGCCCTTCGGCCCGAGCGTAATGCCCTTATGGCCGCTGCGCGCAACATAGATCACCTGATCGATCTTCACCGAACCGTCTTTGCGCTCTTCCCATCCCTCAGTCTCCACCGTCAACTGATACGGGAGTTCCTGATGAAGCCGTAATGTCAGCTTTTCTCGCGTGATCTCAGCCGCGATCATCCTTAATGGCATATCCGCGATCTGATCTTCGGGATAAAGCCAAGGGCCTTCCGGCAAACGTTCTGCCAGCCACTTGCGGAGATCATCAACGCCATAGCCTTTCTCGGCAGAGATCATAAACGTAGCGGAAAACGGAAACCGAGCGTTCAGTTTTTCGGTCAGTTCCAGCAACTTGTCGCGCTGAACTCGGTCTATCTTGTTGATGCCGAGTGCGATTGTCGTGCCGCCAGCGCGAACCTGCAGGCTTTCCAGAATCCGTTCTACACCTTCAGTCAGCCCACGATGCGCCTCCACCATCAATACAACGATGTCAGCGTCTCCCGCACCCGCCCACGCAGCACTCACCATCGCCCTGTCCAGCCTTCGGCGCGGCTTGAACAGGCCGGGCGTGTCCACGAACACAAGCTGGCTCTCGCCCTCAAGTGCGACCCCTCGAATGCGCGCCCGCGTCGTTTGTACCTTGTGCGTTACGATCGAGACCTTTGCACCTACCATGCGATTGAGCAGGGTGGACTTCCCGGCATTGGGTTCTCCGATCAAAGCGATAAAACCGGCTCTGCTCATAATGATCCGCTCTCTCTCAGGCTTTCCAGAAGCGTTTCCGCAGCGTTTTGCTGTGCGGCCCGTTTGGAGCCTGCGTTGCCCACAGCTTCTGCTCCATTGGCAAGCTTCACCGTTACCTCGAAGTTCGGCGCGTGGTCTGGCCCGCTGCGGGCTGTTTCAATGTAGGCCGGTGGTGCCATACCCCGCGCCTGCGCCCATTCCTGCAAAGCCGTTTTAGCATCCTGCGCATTGGCCTCGACCTCGGCGATGCGCGTTCCCCAAAGCCGGAGGATCGTATCACGAGCCACCGCGAAGCCGCCATCGAGGTAAACAGCGGCAATCACCGCCTCCATGGCGTCGCCAAGCAGAGCCGTTTTGCGGCGCCCTCCAGAGGATTGCTCGGAGCGCCCCATCAGTAATGCCGCCCCAAGATCTATCTCTGCGGCCACTTCGGCGCATGCCTCCTTCCGCACAAGTGCGTTGAAACGAGGTGCGAGATCTCCTTCGTTGGCATCCGGTGCCTGCGCCAGAAGCGCCTCGGCGATAACGAGACCGAGCACACGATCGCCCAGAAACTCCAGACGCTGATTATCCCGTTGGCTCGCTGCCGCCAAAGATGCGTGTGTGAGCGCCTCCATTAGCAGGGCAGGTTTTGTAAAGGAATGCCCCAGCCAATCCACAAGCTTCAATTGTGCAGCATTCAGCTTCACAGGCCGATAGCCTCCAGCACGAGCTTTCCGCCGATCAACCTGAACAACATTACTTGATCGCCTTGAAGAACCGGTCGCTGCGCCACGTCCAGAAAAAGAGAATGGATCTGCCTGCCGAGGAGAATATGATGCGATCAGCCCGCCCGATCAGGTTCTCAATCGGCACAAACCCGACACCTCGCGCCAATTGGCTAAAGCGGCTGTCGAGAGAATTATCCCGATTGTCACCCATGAAGAACAAATGGCCGTCCGGCACCGTAGCAGGCGAGTAAGTGTCCCCTGAAGTGTTCGCATGGGTGAGTGTCGGGTGAGCCACGCCATTGGGCAAGGTTTCGACAAACTGATTTTTAAGGCAATCCCCTCCAAGCCCTACGCTCTCCGTGCAAAGCGGAAGGCTGCGGGCAGGCCCCTGCATCTCGAAGGTCTCCACAAATGGATCGACCTCTTCCTGTGGAACCGGCGCGCCATTGATGAACACCTGGCCGTTCTGCACCTCTATCGTATCGCCCGGAAGACCGATCAGCCGCTTGATGTAATCCTGCCCGCTAACAGGGTGACGGAAAACAATTACATCTCCCCGCTCGGGCATTGTCTCGAAAACTCTCCCTTCAGCACCTTCGGCAAAACCGCACATATTCCAGCCCCGAAAGCCAGGACAGGAATAAGCGGAGTAGCCGTAGGCAAACTTGTTGACGAAGAGAAAATCGCCGATCAGAAGGCTGGGCTTCATGGAGCCTGAGGGAATCCAGAACGGCTGAAATATTACCGTGCGGATCAGACCGGCGAGCAGCAATGCATACACGATAGTCTTGATCAGTTCACCGAAACCGCCGCCGGATTTGGTCTTCTCTGCCATCAAGTTGCCTGTCTAATCCATGTTGAAATTACCGCCGCCTTGTCGCGCGGCGCTTTGGGAGTGTCAAGCGGAGGCGGGTGGCGCTTTTTCTGGCACTGCTTCGATCACCACGAAAGCCTGCGCCCAAGGGTGGTCGTCCGTCAACGTGACATGGATCACCGCCCTGTGCCCCTTTGGGGTCATATCCGCCAAGCGCTCAGCCGCCCAGCCTGTGAGCTCCATTACCGGCTGGCCGCTGCGCAAATTGCTCACCGCCATATCCTTCCAACTGATCCCCATCCGAAGGCCAGTGCCAAGCGCCTTGGAACATGCTTCCTTTGCGGCCCACCGTTTGGCGTATGTGCCCGGTGTATCAGCGCGCCGCTCCGCCTTCCGCTGCTCGGTATCCGTGAAGACCCGATTTCGAAAACGATCACCAAAACGATCCAGAGTTCCGTGGATTCGATCTATGTTGCAAAGGTCAGTTCCTATTCCGAGGATCATTTCTGTCCGCCCGTTTGTTTAGCGCCCGACCTTAAGAGTGATGAACAGACTATGCCAGCGCTTGCCACAGCACACGAAGCGCGGCGGCAGCAAAGATGAAAGCAAGACATCCTGCGACAATCCGACGGGCTCTCCTACCGCCTCTTTGCAGGACATCGCTCGGGGTAAGCAGCGCGTAGGCTGCAAAGCCCACCATCCCGAGAGAACCGCAAGTACCGACAATCAGCACAAGGTCGATACTGGAGAAATTCGGCCCGACAGCGAATGCGAACAACCCGACCCAAAAGAATGCTGCGTTTGGATTAGTGATGTGAACAAGAAATCCTAACCCAAATGCCTGCTGGCGGGACGATGGAGCGAAAACGGGAAGACTGCTCTTCTCTCTCCGAATAAGAACGGCTCTGAGGAATAAGATCGCTATCCAGAACAAGTAGGCGGCTCCGAATATTCGCAAATAGAAAAGCCATTCCGGCTTAGCCACAATTGCAGCAGCAAAGCCCACAGCAGACAGGCTACTCCAGAGAACCGATCCGAGAGTAACACCAGCCGCTGCTGCCAAGCCACGCGCACGATCCGTTGTTAGTGAGATCGCGATAATAGCGATCTTGGCCGGTCCAGGTGTAAAGACGGTAATCACATAGAGGCCGATAATAGCGATGAATTCACTTAGCGCCACCGAATAGAGCCCCGATCTGTCCTGCCCCCCGCTCTATGCAACTCCGGTGCCAAAGGCCTCGCGACGCGCATCATCCATAGTGCTTCGCATCCATCGGATAGCACTGTCTAGTCCGCTGAAAATGGCCTCGCCTACAAGAAAATGCCCGATATTCAGCTCCATTACCTCTGGAAAAGCTGCCACCGGCTTCACTGTATCAAACGTCAAACCATGTCCCGCATGAACTTCGAGACCAAGGGTGTGCGCAAAGGCGGACATTTCCCGCAGACGCTCAAGTTCCTTATCCCGCTCCTCAAACCGGCCTTCGGCATGCGCATCGCAATAGGCACCGGTATGCAACTCAATTACTGGTGCTCCAATCCGGGCGGCGGCCTCAATCTGCCGCCTGTCTGCTGCGATGAAGATCGAAACACGGCATCCAACATCGGCAAGCGGAGCAATGAAGTGCGCAAGCCGGTTCTCTTCACGCGCAACCTCAAGGCCGCCTTCTGTCGTCCGTTCTTCTCTCTTTTCCGGGACGAGGCAAACCGCGTGTGGCTTATGACGAAGGGCTATAGCCTGCATCTCGTCCGTTGCTGCCATTTCGAAATTGAGCGGCACCGTAAGCGTATTCATCAAACCTTCGATATCTCGGTCCGTGATGTGGCGTCTGTCTTCCCTAAGATGTGCAGTGATCCCATCGGCCCCTGCATTCTCCGCAAGTTTCGCAGCGCGTATCGGATCCGGTGTGTCTCCGCCACGTGCATTCCTGACGGTGGCTACGTGATCGATATTCACGCCAAGGCGCAACAGTCCCAATGGTGCGACTTCTACCATGTGATCCCCCGCATTCTCACTATGGCCCTTACTTTAGGAGCCTTCTTCAACCAATTTTGCAGCCTTGCTCCGCAATATTCTCTCCTTTGCGCGCGCAATCAAACGAGAGCGCCGCCGCGCCTGATAGGCTGCAATCAGTGGTCTTGTTAGAAAATAGAAGGCAGCTGCGGTTATCAAGCCCGGAACGATACCGCCTATCCAGTAGGGGATGAAAATGTCGGACCAGAAAGCCGCGAGTTTGTGAAGTGCAGGCTCAGCAAGCCCAAACGCTGCCTTAAGGCTTTGCCAGAGACCTGAGAAAGCCGCGACAAACGCCTCTTTTAAACCACCAAAGCCCAGGTGATCCGAGCCTACGCCGGTCATCCTCCGCCCGAGTGAAAGGGACGTCGTGGCAATAATCGGAAACGTCAATGGGTTTCCGACAAGTGTACCAAGGAAGCTTGCAAGCACATTGCCGCGAACCAGCACCGCACAAACACCGGCAAGAACAAAATGAAATCCGAAGAACGGAGAAAATGAGACAAAAACACCGCAGGAAAATCCCAGCGCTATCTTATGGGGGGTGTCCGGAAGCCGTTTGATCCGATGGCCGAGGTATTCTATAGCGCGGCGCCACCCGGTACGCGGGTACAAAAAATCACGGAGGCGCTGTAGCCAGCTCTGCCGTTCGCGCCTCTTAAAAACCATTCTCGTCTAACCCTTCACTCCAGAAATCTACCCTACGTCTGTTGCCACCTTGAAAGGTGCACCAACTGTCCTTCACTTCAAGTCACGCCAACCCGTTCCTCCGCAATCACCCCTCGGAACCGAACAACCTGCGTCACGCTGGAATCAGCCGCCAAAGCTGTCTGCACGTTATGCAAGTGCGTCACATCTCGCACTTCAAGATCTAGAACCATTTTGTAAAAATCCGGTTTTCGATCCGTGAAAACAATATCGCTGATATTCGCATGCTGTTCCCCGACAAGAGTGCAGACCCTTCCAAGAGCTCCTGCATCGTTTGAAACTATGACTTCAATGCATGCCAAATGCGGCATCCTTGCGGCGTCTGATGTCCAGGCAAGATCAATCCACTCATCCGCGCGTTCCTCCAACTCTGCCAATGTACGGCAGTCGATGGCATGCACCTCCACGCCATGGCCGCGGATTGCTATCCCTACAATCCGCTCCCCGGGAATGGGCTGACAACAGGGTGCCGGCATAGCCACCTGATTCGAATCCAATCCAACTATCCCTGCACCCGCTACCGGCTCTAGCGTTGGCACACTATCCTTGTTGAGTTCGGGATAGAGCATGTCTGTCAGATCCGCCCCAGTGATCTCTGCGGCACCCAATCGGGCGAGAAGCTCTGACGCGTTTTCGAGACCAAATTTGTCAGCTGCTGTTTCAAGCGCCTTATCCGAAGCTGACTTTCCAACCCTCTCTAACGCTACACGCGCGATCTCCCGCCCGAGGCGGATATGGGCTGCGCGGTTCTCCTCTCTCAGGCTCCTCCGAATTGCCGATTTCGCCCGGCCTGTGATCACCATGTCTTCCCATGTAGCCTGCGGCCGCTGGCCTTCTGCGCGAATGATCGTAACGGACTGACCATTTCGCAGGCGGGTCCAAAGCGGTACGCGTTGGTTGTCCACTTTTGCACCCACGCAGCTGTCACCGATACGCGTGTGGATCGCATAGGCGAAATCAATAGGGGTAGCCCCCCGCGGCAGCTTGATCACTTCGCCTTTGGGCGTGAAACAGAAAACTTGGTCCGTGAACATCTCTAGCTTGACGTGCTCAAGGAAATCATTGGGATTTTCAGCGTTTTCAAAACGTTCCGTCAGCCGCTCCAACCATCGAACAGGATCTACCACGAAAGGGTTCTGAAAGCGGGCGCCATCCCGGTATGACCAATGCGCGGCGATGCCGGTTTCGGCCACATCGTGCATCTGCTTTGTTCGGATCTGAACTTCCACTCGCTTGGCGCTACGGCCAGAAACGGTGGTGTGGATGGAGCGGTATCCGTTCGACTTTGGCTGACTTATATAGTCTTTGAATCGGCCCGGAACAGAATTCCAACGCTGATGGATTGCTCCGAGAACCGTGTAGCACTCGCCAACGGAAGAGGTAATGATGCGAAAACCGTATATGTCGGAAAGCCGTCCGAACGCCTCTCCCTTCTCCTGCATTTTCCGCCAGACTGAGTAGGGCTTTTTCTGGCGACCTATCACATCCGCCTCAACACCGGCTTGATCAAGCACCTTCCGGATGTCTTCCGTGATGCGAGGAATAAGGTCGCCTGTTTCGCGCCGCAAAGACACAAACCTGCGCAGAATGGACGAGCGCGCTTCCGGGTTTAAGACGCGAAAAGCGATGTCTTCAAGTTCTTCCCGTATAGATTGCATACCCATGCGACCAGAGAGCGGCGCGTAGATATCCATCGTCTCCCGCGCCTTGCGTACCTGCTTGTCACTAGGAAGGTGCCGTATGGTCCGCATATTGTGCAAACGATCTGCGAGTTTCACGAGCAGCACACGCGGATCACGTGACATCGCCATCAGAAGCTTGCGAAAGTTTTCCGCCTGTTTCGTCTCGACCGATGACAATTCCAAATTTGTGAGCTTTGTTACGCCATCCACCTGCCGGGCTATCTCTTCTCCAAAGAGGTCGGCGATTGCGGAGTAGGTCGAGCCGGTATCTTCAATCGTATCATGAAGAAGCGCAGTTATTATGGTTGTATCGTCAAGGCGCTGCTCCGTTAGCAGAGCCGCCACCTCTACGGGATGCGAGAAGTAAGGCTCTCCGGAATTGCGAACCTGACCTTCATGGGCATCGTGGCCGTAGGCGTAGGCAAGGCGCACCAGTCGCTCGTCAGAGTTTGGGTTGTAGGCCTTGATCAGATCGACAAGCTGGTCGTCAGAGATCATGGCCTCACTCCCGATGCGAAGGCTATCAGCCCTCGCCTTGCGCCTCCATAAGCGCACGTAACAGTTTTTCCTCGGACATATCATCCTCAACCGGCGCTGGCGTATCGTAGCCCATCAGAAGAGACATGCTGTCTTCCTCAGGCTCATCAACTTCAATCTGGCGTTGATGCGATTCGATTGCGCGCTCTCTCAGCGAATCCGAAGTCAGTGTTTCGTCTGCAATCTCACGTAGCGCAACGACAGGGTTCTTGTCGTTGTCGCGATCAATCGTCAGTTCGCCACCTGAGGACAACTCGCGCGCCCTGTGGGCAGCCAGCATTACAAGTTCAAAACGGTTGGGAACCTTGTCAACGCAATCTTCAACAGTCACACGTGCCATTAAGGGCCTCCGGCTAACGACGATCGGGGAAGCCTCTAGTTAGTCAGAACTTTGTAGTTTGGCAAGAGCAAGCAGCACTTTCCGTATGGTAGTTTCTTTGTGAATGCTGCGATCTCAAATCGAATTCTAGGTAGATCGGCCAGCTTCCATCATCACAACGGAGTTTCTGTCTTCCTCAGGCAAAGCCGTAAGAAGCTGTTCGAGTGACTTTCCGATTATCGGGTGCGTCCACTCAAGATCAAGTTCAGCCATCGGCACCAGCACGAATGCCCTATCCTGCAAACGAGGATGCGGTACAAGAAGCGTATCTGGTGTCGTCTCTCGCTGCCCTGTTTCGTGTAGCTCGATCCAGTGTGTAACGGTGGGGCTGTCCGGTATAATCTCGTTCTCATACGCAATCAGATCGAGATCGATCACACGCGCTTCCCACCTCGTGCTACGCACACGTCCTAGAGCAGCCTCGATTCGATGAAGAGCCTCGAGCACTTCTTCGGGAGAAGACTCCGTTTCCACCTGCACCACCGCATTCACATAATCGGGTCCGTTACCTTCAGGATAGGCAGGGCTACTATAAAAACTGCTCTGCGCCATAACATGAAGGCCTTCACCTTCAAACATCCACAGCGCATGAGAAAGGATATCAGAGGGTGTCTGCTCTCCCTTATGCAGATTTGAACCTATGGCAACCAAGCAGTTCATTGAGACGTCCCGAGTTTTTAACTTTTATCTTCTGTCGAACGCCTCTAACCTGTGAGCGTTGTCGTTTAGTTCAAGTCCTTTTGTATGTTTTTACAGGAGGCGCTTCTTTTTGGGAGATTACAATGTTCTACAGAGACGAACGTCTCGCCCTGTTCATCGACGGGTCGAACCTTTATGCTGCGGCCAAGGCCCTTGGTTTTGATATCGACTATAAATTGCTGAGAGCGGAGTTTATGCGCCGGGGCAAGCTACTGCGTGCGTTCTATTATACGGCCCTTCTTGAAAACGAGGAGTACTCACCGATACGTCCTCTCGTTGATTGGCTCAACTATAACGGGTTCACCATGGTGACGAAAGCCGCAAAAGAGTTCACGGACTCCACAGGCCGTCGCAAGGTGAAGGGCAACATGGATATTGAGCTGGCCGTGGATGCCATGGAACTTGCGCCGCATGTCGATCACATCGTGCTTTTCTCCGGCGATGGAGACTTCCGCCCACTTTTGGAAAGCCTTCAGCGCCAGGGCGTCCGTGTTTCGGTCGTATCCACAATCCGCTCTCAGCCGCCAATGATCGCGGACGAACTGCGCCGGCAGTGCGATAATTTCATTGAGTTGGAAGAACTGCGCGATGTAATAGGCCGCCCCCCACGTGAGGATGCACATACAGAGTGACGCTCACGCCTGAACCACCAGAGAATTGCCAGTTATGCCCCCGCCTTGTCGAGTATCGAGAGGAGGTCCGGGCGCGTGAACCAGAATGGTTCAATGGTGCTGTGCCGTCTTTCGGTGACGAAGATGCAAGACTGTTGATTCTCGGGCTCGCGCCGGGTGTAACGGGTGCTCACCGCACAGGCCGCCCCTTCACAGGCGACTATGCTGGCGATCTTCTCTACGCAACGCTCACAAAGTTCGGCTTTGCCAACGGAAAGTTCGCGGCTCGAACAGATGACGGCCTGAAGCTAATCAACACAATGGTCACGAACGCGGTGCGATGTGTGCCACCACAAAACAAGCCCATCGGCGTTGAAATCAACACCTGTCGCCCATTCATGCTGGATAGGCTGTCTGCCCTGCCAAACCTAAGGGCAGTTGTCTGCCTTGGCCGCATCGCTCACGACACATTGATCCGAGGGCTTAGTTTGCGCCTTGCAGCACACCCCTTCGCGCATCAGGCGCAACATGAAACGCCGAAATTTCGGATTTTCGATAGCTATCATTGCTCGCGTTACAACACGAATACAGGCCGCCTTACACCCGAGATGTTTGAAGCCGTCTTTTCTGATGTTGCAGATTATCTCGAATAGCGCAGGCACAGCACCTGCGGCTTTCACTGCACTGGAAGCACTCCCTCATTCCCGCTAAACTTGCAAAAGATCTATTGCCGGAGGCGCCCGTGCCCGAACCTTTGACCCTCTATCTAGCCGCCCCTCGCGGATTTTGCGCAGGTGTGGACAGAGCCATCAAGATCGTGGAAATGGCCTTGGAGAAATGGGGCGCACCAATCTATGTGCGGCACGAGATCGTGCATAACAAATTCGTAGTGGATAGCCTACGCGCACAGGGTGCCGTCTTTGTCGAGGAACTTGAGGAATGCCCGGACGACCGACCTGTGATCTTCTCGGCACATGGCGTCCCAAAGGCCGTGCTCGCCGCGGCGGCTGCGCGCGAAATGATCTATGTGGACGCCACCTGTCCCCTCGTTTCCAAAGTGCATATTGAGGCTGAACGTCATCATCAGAACGGCCTTCAAATGGTGATGATCGGCCATGACGGACATCCAGAGACGATTGGCACCATGGGTCAGTTGCCAGAGGGTGAAGTTCTGTTGGTTGAGACTATTGGGGATGTCGCAAGCCTTACTCCACGCGATCCCGGGAAGCTGGCCTTCATCACGCAAACCACACTGAGTGTGGATGATACCGCCGACATCGTGGCGGCTCTGCAGGCGAGATTTCCCGAGATCGTTGGGCCGCATAAGGAAGATATCTGTTACGCTACAACCAACAGGCAGGAGGCGGTAAAAGCAATGGCGCCGAAGATAGAGGCAATGTTTGTGATAGGCGCACCCAACTCCTCAAACTCTCGCCGATTGGTAGAGGTCGGAGCAAAGGCAGGCTGCAAATACTCCCAATTGGTACAGCGCGCGGCAGATATTGACTGGCGGGCGATTGCAGGTGTCAGGTCTGTTGGTGTTACCGCGGGTGCCTCTGCGCCGGAGGTTCTGATCAATGAAGTCATCGATGCGTTCCGGGAACGTTATGACATCGAGATCGAACGTGTAGTAACCGCCGAGGAGAACGTAGAATTCAAGGTGCCCCGTGTGCTGCGGGAACCTCTTCGGGCCACCACATGAATAAGCCACCTTTGCCGGTCACGCTGCTCGGCGCTGCCGGATTGCTGCCATTTCTCGGAGGCGCACTTGCTAGCCACAGCCTGTTGCCGGGTGTAGACAATCCTTTCACCGGTCTTCTGATTCTGCAGTCCTATGGCAGCGCTATTCTCGCGTTTATGGGTGGATGCCTCTGGGGCTTTGCTGCACAAGCCGGGCGCACCGGCTTCCGGGAGTTTGCAGTTAGCGTTATCCCTGGCCTCTGGGCTTTTTCGGTTACGTTTTCACCCTCGGCAATGGGTTCACTGATGCTTGGCTTCGTGTTGCTGTTGGTATTCGATCTGATGTTTCGTGGTTGGGGCCTTGGCCCACGCTGGTGGCTTACCCTTCGGATTCCGCTATCCGTTGGAGCCATCGCCTGTCTTGCCGTCGGTGCGCTTGCGTGAGCATCGATGATCAGACACGCGCATTTTATGAGGAAAATGCCACTAAATACGCAGAGTTTGCGGAACCGGAAAGCGAACACCCACATCTGAGCGCCTTTATGCAAGCTCTTCCAGAAGGCGGACGTGTGCTTGATCTGGGATGTGGCTCTGGCTGGGCCGGAGGCCAGATGCTGGCAGAAGGTTTCGTCGCAGACGGGCTCGATGCATCAGCCGCTCTCGCAGCCGAGGCCGGGAGGAGATACGGGCTCTCGGTACGCGTCGCTGATTTTCGCACGTTGTCCTATCGGCAGCGCTATGATGGGATATGGTGCGCCTTTGCATTGCAGCACGCTTCGCGCGAAGATAGACCTCAGATCTTTGAACGGATCCATACTGCACTGCGCCCGGGCGGTCAGCTCTTCGTTGGAGTTCAGAAAGGGCCTATGGATTGGCGGGATGAGCATGGGCGGCTCTACGCCCCCTTTATGCAGGATGAGCTAGAAAGCCTGCTTGCGGGTTTTGAGCGGATCGTATTCGATACGGGCACAGGCAAGAATTACGATGGTACGCCTGTTCTCAACATCTATGCGACCGCCGTACGTCCATGACTGAGTTGACCGCCTATACGGATGGTGCCTGTTCGGGTAATCCTGGGCCCGGGGGCTGGGGTGTTCTGTTGCAGGCAAAAAGCGGTGAAGCACTTCTCAAGGAGAAGGAGCTTTCGGGCGGGGTTTCGGAGACGACGAACAATCGTATGGAACTCCAAGCAGCCATTGCCGCTCTCGAAGCGTTGGAGCGCCCTTCAAAGCTGCGGGTGGTAACAGACAGCGTCTATGTGCGTGACGGTGTGACAAAATGGATGCATGGCTGGAAGAAGAACGGTTGGAAAACCTCCTCCAAAAAGCCGGTGAAAAATGAGGATTTGTGGCGCTTGTTGGATGAGGCGCAATCCAGGCATGAAGTTAAGTGGGATTGGGTGAAGGGCCACGCCGGCCATCCCGAAAACGAGCGTGCCGACGAACTGGCCAGAGCCGGAATGGCACCCTTCAAGTCGCGATAATTATCACCGCTTTTCAATGAATGTCTTGTAGGCCCAAAGCAAGATGACAACGCCGAAAAACGCACCCGCAAACCAAACGAATATTCCAAGAAACCCCAAAGCCAGCCTGAGAATCCAGACGCCGACGATTGCGCCTATGACACCTATTGCAACTGTGGGCGCAGGCGCCATGCGCACACCCATCATACGCGTCGCCAGAAAACCTGCACCCGCACCGACCAGCAGCAGAATGACAAAACCAAACATTGAACCACTCCTCTAACTCCGCTCTTATGTAGTAGCCTCCCGCAAGTTTTACATCACTCCGTGCTGGGGAGAATGGTATCCGCAGATACTGTAAACCCTCTCAGGAAATCATCTGTGCGCATCGGAGCTTTGCCAGCACGCTGGAGTTTCACCAAGGATACAGCGCCTGATCCGCAAGCGATTGTGAGATCTGAAAGAACTTGTCCGGGCCGCCCTGAACCCTCTGCAAGTTTGCAGTTGAGAACTTTTACCCTCTCTCCCCCAATTTCAGTCCAGGCTCCCGGAGAAGGCGAAAGGCCCCGGATCTGGGCGTCAACCGTCTCGGCAGGCTGTGCCCAATCAATCTGCGCCTCCGCCTTGTTGATTTTCCTTGCATAGGTGACGCCTTTCTTGTCCTGCGGATGCGCCGGAAGCGGCAAGCGTGGCAGGAGATCCGTGATCAGTTCTGCTCCAATCAGAGATAGCCTGTCATGCAAAGTTCCGGTGGTATCGTCATCCTTGATCTCGGTTTCACGACTGATCAGCACAGGTCCTGTATCAAGCCCCGCTTCCATCTGCATGAGGCAGATGCCAGTGCACTTGTCACCTGCCATAATAGCCCGATGGATAGGAGCCGCCCCGCGCCAGCGTGGCAAGAGGGAGGCGTGGATGTTGATACACCCAAAGATCGGTGCATCGAGAATGGCTTGCGGCAAAAGCAATCCATATGCCACGACCACTGCAACATCCGCCTTCAGAGCCTCAAACGCAGCCACATCCGCGTCTGCCTTGAAGTTCAAAGGGTGGCGGACGTCTAACCCCAGTTCCTCTGCACGTTTCTGAACAGGCGACAATCTGGGCTTCTTTCCCCGTCCGGCACGGCGAGGCGGCTGGCAATAGACGGCCAACACCTCATGGCCAGCCGCCACCAGCGCCTCAAGCACCGGTACCGAAAACTCGGGCGTTCCCATGAATAGAATGCGCATCTCTAGACTCTCTTCTCGGCCTTGCGGTCCAACCGCTTTTTGTGCCGCGCAAGGATCATTCTTCGTTTCAAGGGGCTGAGATGGTCCACAAATAGAATGCCGTTTAGATGATCGATTTGATGCTGAACACTTGTAGACCAGAGATCCTCAAAAACCCGCGTTACTTCTTCTCCGGTGTCATCAAGGTACTTCACCGTAACAGCCTTGGCACGCATCACCTTGGCAAACTGCCCCGGGACATTCGGGCTGCCCTCCTCATGCGCTCGCAGCGTCTCCGAACGCGCCAGGATCTTTGGATTTGCAAGGCGAACCGGTGTGTCATGGCCATCAGAGCAATCCAGCACTGCAATCCTCTTCATGATGCCAATCTGCGGCCCCGCCAACCCGACACCCGGCATTGCATACATGGCAGCCAGCATCACCTGCCATTCACCGCGTACCGCCTCATCCACCTTTTCCACTGGCTTAACCGGCTGGCGCAAGCGCGGATCAGGAAACTGAAGGAAAGGTGGCGACATCAGGCGCGCGCCTTTTCCTTTTTCACCTTCTTCATTCGGTTTGTGATCATGGTTCTACGCACAGCCCCGAGATAATCGATGAAGAGCTTTCCATTCAGATGGTCCAACTCATGCTGCGCACAGGTGGACCAAAGCCCGTCAAGATCGCGCTCTTCAACCTTCCCGTTGCGGTCCAGGAATCGTAGGCGAACAGTCTCTGGTCGCGTGACATCATCGTAAATGTCCGGAATTGAGAGGCATCCTTCCTCTGAAGTCACCATCACCTCCGAAGCGGATATGATCTCGGGATTGATACAAACCGTAGGCTCTTTCCCGGCATCTTCGCGATTACAATCCATCACAAACACCCGCTTGAGAACACCCACCTGCGGCGCGGCAAGGCCAACACCCGGGGCTTCGTACATAGTTTCCAGCATGTCATCGGCCAGCGCGCGGATATCATCATCCACTGTCTCAACAGGCGGACACGTCTTTTTCAGACGCGGATCGGGGTGCAAAATTATGGATCGTCTTGTCATGGCGTTCACATAGTTCAACACCCAGAAGGCTGCAACCACCCGCAAGGCTTGGCCTCAGCCCATCAAAGCGCTAGCGTCCCTTCAAACGAACAAGGATCATGCCCATGGAATTCGACTTTGATGCGCCTGTAGACCGTCTCAACACCAATTGTGTGAAGTGGGACATGCTGGAAAAACTCTACGGCGTCTCGGCGAAAGACGGTATTGCGATGTGGGTCGCTGATATGGACTTCAAGGCGCCGCCTGCCGTGAATGCGACCCTGCAAAATATGGTAAACCACGGCGTTCATGGCTATTTCGGAGATGATCGAGCCTACAAGCAATCTATTATCTCATGGATGGAAAACCGGCATGACTGGCGCGTGGATCCTTCATGGATTTCGACAGTGCACGGACTGGTGGCTGGTACAGCACTTTGCATTCAGGCGTATTCCGAGCCCGGTGATGGCGTCATCCTGTTCACACCCGTTTACCACGCCTTTTCTCGAATGGTTCATGCGAATGGCCGTGAGTTGGTGGAATCTGAACTGGTGATGCGAGACGGCAAGTATCACATGGACCTGGAAGCACTGGAGGCGCAGCTGACCGGGCGAGAGAAGATGATTGTCTTCTGCTCTCCTCACAACCCTTCCGGGCGGGTCTGGTCTGTGGATGAACTCAAGTTGCTGGCCGATTTCTGCGCAAAGCACGATCTCGTGCTGATCTCCGATGAAATCCATCACGATCTGGTTTTCCCAAGTTCAAGTCACACTCCGATGGTGAATGCAGCGCCAAAGCATCTGGATCGTATCGTGATGCTGACGGCAGCCTCCAAGACCTTCAATCTCGCTGCTGGGATGACGGGCAATGTGATCATCCCGGATGAGAAACTACGAGAACCTTTTACCAAAGTGCATGGAAGCGTCGGCACAAGCCCTAACCGTTTCGGCATCATGATGACAACTGCGGCCTACGCACATGGAGAAGACTGGCTGGAAGCGCTGATCACCTACCTGGATGGCAACCGGAAAACGTTCGACGACGGTATCAATGCCATCCCGGGCATCCGCTCCATCGAGATGGGCTCCACTTATCTTGCATGGGTTGATTTTTCCGGCACCGGTATGAGCCGTGAGGAATTTACAAGCCGGGTTGAGGGTACCGCTCGCGTAGTGGGCAATCACGGGCCCACATTCGGGAAGGGGGGTGAAAACTTCCTGCGCTTCAACTTCGCAACCCCACGCGCACGCGTCGGGGAAGCCGTTTCCCGCATTCAGGATGCTTTCGCGGATCTACAGTAACTTACGAGGCGACACGCCTTGAATTTGTTTTCTGCGCGGTTAGGTTGAATTTGGCCCTAGATTTGGGGCCTTTCTTATCCCAGCCACTTTACGGCTGACAGATCCGAGTATCGCATGGCAATCCAAGATGTCCCGGCATCCACCCCATCAACGGGTTGGATGAGGCGTAACACGCCGCCCCACATCACCACTTTGGTGCTGATGGCGGGCTTGGGTGCGCTGAACATGAACATAATCCTCCCGTCACTGCCGAGCATGGCAGCCTTCTTTGAGGCTGATTACGCGCTGGTTCAGCTTACAATATCGGCATATCTGGCGGTGACAGGTGGTCTCCAACTGCTGGTTGGACCGCTTTCGGACCGATTTGGCCGCCGGCCGGTGATGCTGGGCAGCCTGAGCGTATTTCTGATCGCCACATTGGGCTGCCTTTGGGCTGACGACATTTACACGTTTCTTGCATTCCGCATGCTGCAAGCTTCAATCGCGACCGGCCTTGTGCTATCCCGGGCGATAGTACGCGATATCGTCGGCATGGATAAAGCCGCCTCTATGATTGGTTGGGTCACAATGGGCATGGCGCTTGTGCCCATGATCGGCCCTCTTATTGGTGGCGAACTGGATGAGGCATTCGGTTTCCACGCGAGCTTTGTCCTAACGCTCGTCTTTGGCATCGCAGTCGGTCTCATCGTGCTTTTCGACATGGGCGAAACCAACAAAAACAAGTCCGACAGCATCACAGCCCAGTTCCGTCAGTACCCTGATCTTGTGGGCTCACACCGCTTCTGGGGTTACACACTGGTTGCGGCCTTCGCGTCAGGTGCGTTTTTCGCCTTTCTCGGCGGAGGCCCGTATGTCGCGACGGAGGTGCTGGGCATTTCCCCTTCGGAGGTTGGGCGGTACTTTGCGCTCATCGCATTCGGCTACATGGTGGGCAATTTTCTCTCCGGTGTTTACGCCGAACGCGTGGGCGTAAACGGAATGATGCTGGTAGGCTCCTGTATTGCTGCCTCCGGAATGCTTCTCGCACTTGGGCTTTTCATGGCGGGCTACCAACACCCCCTTTCCCTTTTCGGATCCATGCTTTTTGTCGGTGTCGGCAATGGCCTTACACTGCCCTCTGCGAATGCTGGAATGGTCTCCGTACGACCGAAACTTGCAGGATCCGCCTCCGGCCTTGGCGGCGCTGTAATGATTGGCGGTGGTGCTGGCTTGTCCGCTCTAACCGGCGCACTTCTCAGCCCGGAAACCGGCGCCTACCCCCTGCTTCTGATGATGTTGTTATCCTCCGCTCTTTCGGTAATTGCCGCCCTCTACGTTATCAGGGTAGAACGTGTTCGTGCTGCAGAGGCGAAGGCGACTTCGCAAATGCAACATAGCAGTTGACAACCACGCGTAATATTGTGATTTAAAGGCGAGCTTTTACGCAATATACGTTCTCAGGATTTTTTATGAGCTTCCGCATCCAGCCAGCACCCGCTGCACGCCCCAACCGCTGTCAACTCTTCGGCCCGGGTTCCCGCCCTGCTATCTTTGAAAAGATGGCAGCATCCGCTGCCGATGTGATTAACCTTGATCTAGAAGACAGTGTGGCCCCGGATGATAAGCAGGAGGCACGAAAAAATGTCATCACGGCCCTGCAAGATATTGATTGGGGCAACAAGACACTCTCAGTCCGCGTAAATGCACTCGACACACACTACTGGTACCGCGATCTGATCGAACTTGTGGAGCATGCCGGAGATCGGCTGGATCAAATCATGATTCCGAAAGTCGGCTGCGCGGAGGATCTCTATGCAGTAGATGCCCTTGTAACAGCAGCCGAACGCTCGACAGGCCGTGAGAGGCCACTTGATTTCGAGATTATCATCGAAACGGCCGCCGGCCTTGCAAATGTGAACAGCATAGCAGCAGCCACACCACGCCTGAAGGCGATGAGCCTTGGCGCCGCGGATTATGCAGCCTCGATGGGTATGCAAACAACGGGGATCGGCGGCACTCAGGAAGGCTACTACATGCACGCGCCAGACAGTTCGCAGCACTTTGCTGACCCTTGGCATAGTGTGACTGTTGCAATTGTCGCCGCGTGCCGCACCAATGGCATTTTGCCGGTAGATGGCCCATTTGGCGATTTCTCGGATGACGCAGGTTTCACCGCACAGGCAAGAAGATCCGCTACCCTCGGTATGGTCGGCAAGTGGGCGATCCACCCCAAGCAAGTGTCTCTGGCCAACGAAGTATTTACCCCGTCAGAAGCCCAACTAGCAGAGGCCCAAGATATCCTTGCCGCGATGGAGGAGGCGAAGTCTTCAGGGCAGGGTGCGGCTGTCTACAAAGGGCGGCTGATCGATCTCGCTTCAATCCGGCAGGCGGAAGTTATCGTTGCTCAATCAGAGCTGATTTCCGGCTGAACGATCGCAGCGAAGCGGCCTTCGCAAATATCTGCAAAGGCCGCCACGTCGCTCTCTACTTGATCGGCAGGCAAACATCTGTCTCAAGATCATCAGGAGCCGTATCTGCCGGATTGTTGAGATAGATCTCAATCGCCGGATCGTCGCGAGGATCTTCGCCCGAGTTTGGCAACCACTCTCCGTACAGATGATCATACGCGGCCTTCAGCCCTGCATATGGCCCCTTGTAGTGCATGGTAGCCATCTTCCCACCCGCAACTTCAACCAGCTCAAGCCCTTCGGGAACAGCGTCTGCGCTATCAAGAATAATACCCGCATGGCTTCGCAACTCCTTGGCAGGAACTGCGTTGGGATCATCATAATATACACCCAGCATACCGCGCGCATTCTGCCAGAGGTTCCGGCTGGTAAACACGGCTGATACGCGCTCAAACGTGCCGCCAACTTCCAGATAGGGCCCCGAGTGCGGCAAGGCAGCCAGAATACGCGGTGGATGGTCTTTGATTTCAATGGGAAACACGGGATGTTCTCCTTTTTCCGTCTTCAGCAAAAGTGGCCTCAGTTCGCCACGGTTTCTGAACGCACCGGGAGTGGTGCCGTAGCCATCGCGGAAAATGCGCGTGAAACTCTGCTGATTGGCGTAGCCAACCTTGCGGGCAACCTCTTCAAGAGGCCAGTCCGTTTGCACCAACCAACAGGCGGCCCTATGCAAGCGCACCCTTCGAGCTGCTTCGGCGAGGGTCTCGCCCGTCATCCCGAAGAAAACCCGGTGCCAGTGATATCGTGACATGGCTGCAACATCAGCCAGAGCATCAAGACTGAGATCCCCTCCTGGATTGGCATGGATATAATCCAACACCCGCAACAATCGTTTCTCGTAAACGTCCCGCATTCCACCTCCCTGATCCGTTCGATATCTGCTTGCCACAAGCTGCGTTCACTAATCTTGCTGAACTCGCGGGCGTTGCAAATCCTCTTGGCTACGGTCATATAAGCTCGAGTTAAAGGGGAAGTGGCATGCAGAATTACCTCGATTTTGAAAAGGGACTTGCCGAGATCGAAGGCAAGGCTGAGGAATTGCGGGCCATGGGTCGCCAGAACGCAGAGATGAATGTTGAGGATGAAGCCAAAGCGCTGGATTCAAAGGCAGATCAGCTTCTCACGGAACTCTATAACGCGTTGACGCCATGGCAGAAATGCCTCGTTGCCCGCCATCCGGATAGGCCGCATTGCAAGGATTACATTGAGGCCCTTTTCTCCGAGTACACCCCACTCGCCGGAGATAGAAACTTTGCTGACGATCACGCGATCATGGGCGGTCTTGCGCGGTTTGAAGATCAGCCAGTTGTGGTGATCGGCCACGAAAAGGGACACGATACCAAAACGCGGCTTGAGCGGAATTTCGGGATGGCCCGCCCGGAGGGCTATCGCAAGGCCATCCGCCTGATGGATCTGGCCGATCGGTTTGGCCTGCCTGTTATCACACTGATCGACACACCGGGAGCCTATCCCGGAAAGGGCGCTGAGGAGCGCGGTCAGGCAGAGGCGATTGCGCGCTCGACAGAGAAGTGCCTCTCGATAGGTGTGCCCCTTGTCTCTGTGATCATTGGCGAGGGAGGATCAGGCGGAGCCGTGGCTTTTGCAACCGCCGACAGATTGGCGATGCTGGAACACTCGATTTACTCCGTAATCTCGCCGGAGGGCTGCGCATCGATACTCTGGAAGGACGCAGCGAAAATGCAGGAGGCCGCCGAAGCCCTTCGCCTTACGGCACAGGATCTTCACATGCTCGGCGTTGCCGACAGGTTGATAAAGGAGCCTCAGGGCGGGGCACAGCGCGATGGTGCAACGGCAATAGGTGCTGTGGGTTCCGGCATTTCGGAGATGCTAAAGGAAGTTACGGGGATCAGTGCTGAAGATCTGCGCAGACAGCGCCGCCAGAAATATCTGAACATGGGCGCGAAGGCGTTGGTCGCCTGATCGGTTAGCCGTCCACTCTTTGGAACCCTGCTTCGTCCAACAGCCGATTGGAAGCCGTCTCAATCCGTTCTTCAATCGTATCCATGAAAACCTCCAGAGGAAGCCCAGCCGGCACGGGCTCCAGAAACTCCAGCACAGCACGGCCCGGCTTTCGCGTCCAGCCGCGCCGCGGCCAGAAAGCGCCGATATTGGTGGCCGCCAAACCGCAGGCCTGCCCTGTGCGCGTATAGATTACGCCAGCACCAATCTTGTAGGCGGGTTTTGCTCCCGGAAGTGTACGCGTGCCCTCCGGATAGATGATCAACTGGCCTTCATCTGCCTGCTTGGCATCCACATCTTTCACCATCGCCTGAACAGCCCGTCCCTTTTTCCCGCGCGAAACGGGCGTGGAGCCGATGCGCATCGCGTAGTACCCGAAAACCGGCACCCATCTAAGCTCTCGCTTCATGATGAAACGTGCGCGCGGCAGGTGTAGAAAGAGGATCATTACATCAAGAAAGGACTGATGCTTTGATGCGATCATGATATTACCCGTGGGTGGTGTGCCCCGCACTTCAACCGTCAACCCACACAGTATTTTCAACAGCCACAGATTGACGTGAATGTAGAACTTCATCACCCGGTATGTTCCTGCACGGGAATGGATCGCAAAGGGGAGCCCCAGAATTCCGATGATCGGCACAAGGGCGAAAAGCAGGAAATCGAACAGCATTGAACGGATTAAGATCATCAGGAAGCTTTCAAAGCAGACGAGCAAGCACGCGTGTGGCCGCGAGCCTGGTTGAGACGAACGCGATTGTTCCAGAAAGAAATGGGAGAGCAAGGATAGCAAGCCATCCGCGCCAGTCGGGCCGAAGTAGAGAAAGAAGGCTCTCATCTCCGCGCGACAGGCTGAGCAGAACCAACGCGGCCAGCAGAGTGCCCAAAGCCGCTCCACCGAGAGTACGGAGCGTGAACCTCCGCACAAAAGCGCGGGCGATAAAGCTATCCTCGGCCCCGATAAGTCTCAGCGTCTCTATGACGCCCGCCTGCGCAACGAGCGCCGTTGTTGCTGCCAAGGAAATCATCGCCGCAACAACAGCGCCCGTCAGGAGGATAAGCCCTACGGAAAGCTGCGAAACTCTCTGTGCAGCAGACGCCACGCGCGATTGCCATTCATCCGGTTTCAAATAGCGCGCTGACGGTGCTTCCGCAGAGAGCCGCAACATAAGACCGTCTGGATCGAAACTTGGCCCTTCCCGCAACTCGATAAGGCGCGGCAGCGCCAAGGCTTCCAGCGGAAAATCCGTGCCAAGCCAAGGTGCGAGTAACGCCTGCTGCCGTTCCTCACTCACTTCGCGCGGGCGCAGGACGCCCGGGGTTGTCTCAAGAACCGAAAGGGCGCGCTCCACTTCCGCTGTGTCTCCGGAGGCAATCTCTATCGTCGCTACACCTTTCAGCGCATCTCCCCAACGTTCGGCGAGATGACCCGCCGCGAGGCTGATGGCTATCGCGAAGACGGCCATAAATGCCATTGCTCCAGCGGCAAAAAGGGTAAGCCGTGCTGTGACGCCCGTTGGTGGTACGATCTTGTCAGCCGTTGGATCCGCTGCCAGCGACGCAAGGAAGATGCTCAATCTGTTCACAAATCTGCTCCAGCCTGAACAATACGCCCATGCGCCAAGCGAAGCACGCGAGCAGGCACCTCCGCCTTTGCACGACGGATAAGATCCAGATCGTGGGTAGCGACGAGAACGGTTCGTCCCATCCGGTTCAATTCCACGAGCAACGCTAGAAGATGCCCACCCATTTCCTGATCAACATTGCCTGTGGGCTCGTCAGCGATGACAATCTCCGGAGAAAGAATAACAGCCCGGGCCAATGCAGCCCGCTGCATCTCCCCACCGGAAAGCTCCTGTGGGGATGCGTCAGCCCTGTGAACGAGCCCTACCCAAGAAATCAGATCTTCCACATTTTGGAGATGCTGGGGTGTTCTCCGTCCTGTCACATCCAGTGGAAGGGAAACATTATCCCTAACAGTCAGATGATCAAGAAAGCGGCTTGTCTGCGGAACGATGCCGATGCGCCGCCTTAGCCGAGCCGCCTCATCCCGGTTGAGATGGCTTACATCATCGCCAAAAAAGGTCTGCTGGCCGCTGGTAATCCGGAGTTCGAGATAGCAAAGTTTCAAGAAAGTGGTTTTGCCCGAGCCGGAAGGCCCTGTCAGAAAGTAGAAGCCACCAGGCTCAAGCACCATGGAGAGATCCTGAAGCACAGGCCCCTGCCCATAGTCAAAACTTGCTGCGTCGAACGCTATCAAACCGGTTCTCCCTGCCTTTGGCATATGCCATGCACCACTGCATCTGCCAAGCGCAAGGGAACAACCACATCTTGCAAGCGCGTGTGAGGTTGTTAAAACTAGCTCAACTGGTGCCGAATTCGTCTGTCTAGTTGGCGATCGGCAGGCTCAAAGGATATACCTATGCGTATTGCTTGCCCAAAATGCTCCGCTCAATACGAAGTGGACGGCCGCCTGTTCTCAGATGAGGGCCGAGCCGTACAATGCGCACAATGCGATACTCGCTGGACACAGCACAAAATCGAAGAAGACGCGCCGTTACCCTTGCAAACCGAAGTAGACGCCACGCCACCAGCTCCTTCCGAATCTCTGCCAGTAAGTGAGCGGGACGCAATTCGGGCTGCGGTGGAGGAGGAGATTGCCATTCGTGATGGTACTCCGCCTCGGGAGAACGATGTCGCAGGAGCCGTTGCCGCAGCCGCATCGGCAGCTCTTACAGAGAAACGCGCATCCAAGAACGCCGCGCAAGCGGCAAGGATGCCTGAGGAAGAATCCGAAGACGACCTTATCAAATCACTGCGTGAACAGCTTTCGGAAGCAGAGAAAAGCTATGGTGAGGATGAGACGGACAATCGGCAACCGACGGGGCGCCGAGATCTTTCCCGTGCAATCGATATGGCCGGGATCGAAGTTGGTGATATCAACGAGAAGCCTGCCAAGGAAAGAAAGAAAGATCGCGCGGCCGCATCCGGTCAGAGCGAGTTGGCGGCAGCACTTCAGGAATATGAGCGCGAACGCGGTCCGCGCGGTGGTGCACGCTGGGGCTTTGTGCTGGCAGTTTTCCTCTTCATGGTTGCTTTCGGCATCTACTTTGCGCGGGGCGAGATCGCGCGTGCCTTCCCCGCAGCGGCACCGGTTCTGGAGCAGTATGCAGGCGGCGTAGACACCGCTCGGGTCTGGGTGGTTGACATGTATGGTGAGGTCCGAGCCATGATCTCAGACCAAATGGGCGAAGATGAAACGCCCGCCGAAACAACAATCTCCCAGTAAGATACTCCGCTCCGTCAACAGGTTGGCGCGTTTCTAGTTTTGAGTTGAAACACACAGCCTTATATTTTGAATCCGTTCCATGGGGCGAGACGGCGAAAATCGGAGCGCATTTAGATCGAACCGTTATAGCGGATTAAAATCTTCGTATTCCGGAGAAAACAGGCAATCCGCAGCCCTTCTTTCGGATTGATCTTTCCATACTCTACAGTCGTTCGCCCTAAACTTGGGTCGCCAGATTGGAGGCGAACCGCCTCAGAACCGATCAAGAAGTCGCCGCAAATAGTCCAACTCTTGCTCCGGCCGGTCCCGTTCTGAAGAGCGTCGGCGGATCTCGTCAAACAGTTCCTGTGCCCGCTCTAGCGCATCAGCGCCGGGCAGTTTGGTACTGTCATCCCGGGCAGAGCCCTGAGAGGCGTTTGGCCGACCAAGGGGATCACGATTGTCACGCGCAAGACCTTCGCCGTTTTCCTGCCCGGTCTGACCTTGATTTTCCTGAGCCTGCTGCTGAAGTTCTTCACCAAGCCCGCGCAGGCCATCGCGCAGCGCATCTATGGCGTCCGCCTGTCTGTCAAGCGCACCGGATAAATTGTTCTCGTCCAGATTGTCTCGCGCCTCGCCCATGTTGCGCTCTGCTTCTTCCAGCGAGCGTCTGGCATTCTGTCCCTCTTCCGTGCTTGGCCCAGGCAATCGCCCGCGAAGCCCATCAAGCATTCCGCGGAGAGCTTCTTGACGCTGTGCCAATTCCTCTGCGGAAAGCCCCCCCTGCCCTTGTCCCTGCTGCTGCCCCTGGCCATTACGAGGAGCACCGTTTTGGCCCTGCTGTCCCGGTTGTTGGCCTTGCTGTCCCGGTTGTTGACCTTGCTGGCCCTGTTGTCCCGGCTGCTGCTGGCCTTGTTGACCCTGTTGTTGTTGGTCCTGGCGGCCCTGCTGGAATTCGCGCTGCAGTTCCTGGAAACTATCATCCGCCAGATCCTGCTGCTGGCGCAACGTGTCCTGCAACTCCTGCATCATCTGCTGGCCTTCGCCGCCCTGCTGGCCCTGCCCGCTCTGGCTCATCTGCATCTGCAGATTCTCCAGAAGCTCCTGAAGTTGCTGCAAAAGCGCCTCCGCCTGCTCTGTCTCTCCCTGTTCTGCCAGCTCCTGAATTCTATCCATCAGCTCTTGGATCTGGTCCTGTGTGATCGTCATCTGATTCTGCGGCGGTGCCTGAGATTGCTGTGTGCCGTTCTCTATCGCCTCCTGCGCAAGTTGGCGCATGTAGTCATCGGTCGCCTCGCGCAACTCCTGCATAAGCTCGGCAATCTCTTCATCTGTAGCGCCATCGCGGAGCGCCTCCTGCAAGCGCTCCTGCGCTCTGCGAAGGCGCTCTCTTGCGTTGGAAAGGGATCCATCCTCAATCAGCAAAGCAACTTGCCACAGCACCCCCGCGATCTCGTCCCGCTCCTCCGGGGTGAAGCCATCCTCGGCGGAATATCCCATACGGCGCAGTGCCATGCGCGTTAGAAGAAAGGCCGTTCGGTTGGTAAATACATCTTCGGGTGCATGGGTAATCACCCGCAACATCTGATCCACACGTTCCCGGTTCTCGATATTCCAGAGCAGATCACGCCTCTGCTCCACGACTGCCTGCGCCAGAGGATCGAAAAAGCGTCGGCCGGGGAGCACGGTGGTCAGGCCCTCGGCTGTGCCGGACTGACCAGCGGCATCCTCTGCTGTCAGCTTGAGCCGTACAGGCAGGCCCGCCCAAGGGTGTTGAGAGAGATCTTCGATAAGCGTCTCCTCAATCTGTTCTGGATCGCCTGAAAGCGGGAGCGGCAGGTCGAGAACGATATCCGGGCGGGGCTCGGGATCGATCAACAGTCCGTGGCGCCTGTCGAGATCGTCCATATCGAGAGAAATCTGAACTTCTCCCGCTACGATTCCGTAATCGTCGGTCGCCTCATATGTCAATTCCATCGCGCCCGAAACAGACCGCTCTACCTCTTCGGCAAGGCCGATTGTGGGCGGAGCATCGGGGATGGTGGCAACATTCCACTGACCAAGATTTCGCCCGCCGGATCCCAGCGTGAACGCACCGTCTTGAACGACGAGAAAGCTAGCGCTTCCAATACCTTCCGCAACATTGGCAAGCGCCTGCTCCTCCCCGGAAACGGTTTCAGAGAGGGCAAAATCTCCCGCATCTCCATACACCCTTATGGTGATCTCGGTTCCCACCGGAAGCTGCAACTCGCTGGAGGTCGTTTCGTTGAAGTAGATCGTCGGCTTGCCTGTGTAGGCGGGTGGATTTGCCCAAGCTTCAAAACTCGGTCCGGTTACAACCGTGGCACGCTGATCCTGATTGAGCAGTTCGGTGAGGCCCAGCCTTTCGGGGCTGCGGGCGAAAAATACGGCAGCGATGATTGCGACCAGTGCGACGAGGCGTGTCGCCCATGGATCTTGGCCGGAAAGTCGCAGGTCGGGTGCTTTTGCCCGTGCACTGCGGGCTGCGGCGGCCATGCGCTCCAGGTGGCGCGTCCAGACCGCGACGGAGGCTGCATCGGTGCTGCCGATGGCCTGCTGATCGTTCAGGGCTGCCAGAGGGCGATTGGGGAGGGAGCGATCAAGTCGGTCCGTGGCTTCCTCGAATGTTGGCCAGCTGAATTTGCGGAAACCATCCAGAAGGGCCATGCCCCCGAGCAGACTTGCCACCAGAAGGGCCATGAGAGACCATGCAGGGCCCACGATCTGCGCCGCATTGAACGCCCAAAGCGTCAATGTTATCAGGAAGATAGTAACAAGGGGCCAGAAGCAGCGCGTCAGCCTTTCAACGACCATCGAAAGACGCGTGCGCCCGATCTGCTGGTGCAGATCACGCTCCGCCTTAATCTGCCTTTGGGCTGGGTTTTCGGCGTTCTGTCTCAGGCGGGTTGGCTCTGGCACGTTTGCTGTTCTCTCCGGGCGGGGGCCGAGGGGGATGCCTCGGCTATTCCAACCATGTAGGTATGGTATCGCGAGAAATCATTTCGTCAAAGGTGGGACGTGGCCGCACCACGGCAAATTGATCTTCATGAACGAGTACCTCCGGGATGAGCGGGCGTGAATTATATTCCGAAGACATGACCGCACCGTAAGCACCAGCCGAGCGGAAAGCGACCAGCTCACCCGCACCCACATGGGGCATAAGGCGTTGTTTTGCAAAAGTATCTCCACTCTCGCAGACAGGGCCTACCAGATCTATGGGCGCTTGGTCGGCACCGGGCGCAGGCTCTACAACCGGGATGATATCGTGATGAGCATCGTACATTGCGGGGCGGATCAGATCGTTCATCGCAGCATCCAGAATGAGGAAATCGCGACCCTCGCCTTCTTTGCGGTAGATCACGGAAGTTACTAGAATCCCTGCATTTCCGGCGATCAGGCGGCCTGGCTCCACCTCTATCTCGCACCCCAGATGACCCACCGTTTCCGAGATGACGCGACCGTAATCGAATGGCAGTGGCGGCGCTTCGTTCGACCGTTCGTAAGGGATACCGAGACCCCCGCCGAGATCGAGGCGGGTGATTTCATGACCGTCTTCGCGAAGCTGCTCCGTAAGCTCCGCAACCTTGATAAACGCTTGTTTATAAGGCTCTAATTCTGTCAGTTGTGATCCGATATGCACATCGACACCCACCACCTTGATACCCGGAAGGGCTGCGGCCTGAGCGTAGGCGGCGCGGGCTTTGGCGATTGGGATGCCGAATTTATTCTCGGATTTGCCAGTGGCGATCTTGGCATGGGTTTTGGCATCGACATCGGGGTTCACGCGGATGGTGATGGGAACCTCTTTGCCGAGATTTGCCGCCACTTTTGAAAGGGTTAGCAGTTCCGGTTCCGATTCGACATTGAACTGGCGGATGCCGCCCTCAAGCGCCAGAACCATCTCTTCCTCTGTTTTGCCGACGCCAGAAAAAACGATCCTCTCGCCCGGAATTCCGGCGGCTTTTGCACGGCGATATTCACCGCCCGAGACCACATCCATACCCGCGCCAAGGCTGCCCAGAAGCTTGATAACCGCTTGATTTGAATTGGCTTTCATCGCGTAGCAGATGAGATGGGGGTGACCCTGCAAGGCTTCCTCAACCACGCGAAAATGGCGCGTGAGTGTGGCCGAAGAATAGGCGTAGAAGGGTGTGCCCACGGCTGATGCGATCTCCGGCACGGGAACGCCCTCGGCGTGCAGAACCCCGTTTTTGTACAGAAAATGATCCATGAACTAGTCCAGTGAGCGGGAACGGAGGAGGAGATAGAGGGGCAGGCCACAGCTGACCCCGATACAATATGTGGCAGGAATGGCGATCAGCGGAAGGTAGTCCTTTCGCACGCGGCTTTCCACAATAATGAATAATGTCAGTGTGATAGCAGCAATTGTCAGATCATAAGTCAGCCCTGTTGTGGCGTCATTCGCGTGCCATGCGACATTGGCCATTTCCACAATTGACCAGCCGTTCTCTTGAAACCAGCGCACGAAATAGAACATCGGCAGGATGGTGCCGATGACCGTGAGAAAAAGGTAGGTTATGCGTAGTGGAGACATTTGGCGGGCGATCCTCTGGTGTAACTGACGAGGCACTATAGGGCGATGGCGAGCGGGTGCAATGCGGCGGCGTATCCGCCCAAAGCAAAGGCTGAATTTGGTATGGTTTTGGTACCGGTTTGGTAATGCAAAATTTCCGAGTCTCGGCTGATTTCCGGGAAGATCTCCGGTATTTGGGGGGAGGTAACGGATTCCACTACTTTGGAGGTAATCATATACATTTATCCGAATATTTTGCTGATCGGAGGCCGGATGACGCCTCGTCACCCCCCGATGATGCACATTGACAGATGCCGCTTCCGAACCATTCTGAGCGCAGGGGAGGAGCACCGGAATGACACGGACAGAGAAAGCTTTCGGAGCGCTTGGGCTGGTGGCCGCCACGACGCTGGTGGTGCAGTTCGGGATTGATATCGGCCGGAAGGGAGGCGTGGTGCCAGCGGCGATTTCCTTCTTCGGCTTTTTTACGATCTGGACGAATATTCTGGTGGCCTTCGTGTGTCTGCGGCTGGCGACATTCCCGGAGTGGAGCGCGGGCCGGATTTCCTTGGTGACGGCCACGACGATGTTCATCCTCTTTGTCGGGGTCATCTATCATGCGTTGCTTGCGGTGGATCATCACCCCGAAGGCCTCTCGGCCATCACGAATGTACTGATGCATTATCTGGTGCCCGCAGGAATGCTCGCGCTTTGGTTGAGCATCGTCCCTAAGGGTGCGCTTGAATGGAAAGCTGCGCTGGTGTGGCTGGTGTTTCCCTTCACCTATCTCGTCTTTGCGCTGGTGCGGGGCGCGATACTTGACCACTACCCCTATTTCTTCATCAACGTCGCGAAATACGGGCTTTCGCAGGTGCTGATTAATGCGGTTGGTTTTACTCTCTTCTTGCTGGTGCTGGGTTTGGCATTCGTGGGGCTGGACAAGATGCTGAGCCGGGTGCGCCGAACCGCCTGATTTGCCTTGCCAAAAGCTGCGCAGGCAGGTTCCTTTAGGGGGATCAGAAAAAGGCAGCTCCCCCATGCGCATTTTCTCCACCGCCAAACGCCCGGTTCACCTTGGCCCCTTTCCGCTGGAAGGACTCTTGCGCCGGAATGATGTGTCGCTTGAAGGTATCCCTGTAACCGAACCGCTGGATTTCCACCGGCTGGAGACGCCGCATTCGCTGGTGAATGCCATGGGCGAGTATCAGGCGATGATGGATGCGATCCGGGGCGGCCTGGTGAACAAGGCTGTGGCGGATGCGCCGGAGGATCCGGGCGAACGGGCGGCGCATCTGAAAGGGTTCGGCTATTTCTCCGATGCCTCGATGGTGGGGTGTTGTGCGCTGCCCGAGGGGGCGGCTTTGGCAGAGCCTTTTCGCAACCCTGATATAGAGCGGCTGGCGGAAGATCTGCGGACGCGGCAGACGAAGACACTGGCCGCTGGCATTGATCTGATCATGGCCGATCTGCGCGATGCGATGGCAGCAACGCCGGCGGGAATTGGCGGGCATACCCATGCGATCCTGTTCCTTTATGAGCATCACCGGGACCCGAAGGCGGATGAGCCGGGGGCGGAGTGGATAGACGATGCGCAGGCGCACCGGGCGAGCCTGCGGGCGAGTGAAACGGCAGTGGTGATCGCGAATTACCTCCGGGTGCTCGGGCATCAGGCGATTGCACACACGCCGACGAGCGCGGATGTGTGCCTGAACAGGCTGGCCGTGGCCTCGGGGCTTGCGGTGATGGATGCGGGCCGTCTGGTGGTGCCGTGGCTGGGCGAAGGGTTTGGCGTGGCGGCGGTGACGACCGATTTTGCGATTGCGCCAGACAAGCCTCTCGCACCGATGGCGGAACAGCGGTTGGGTGGGCTGGACTGGACGCTGGGCAAGGCCGGTAAGGGCGCGCTGAACCGCGATCCTTATGCCAAGCGGCGCTATGTGAACGGGGCGCATCCGTTCGAGAAGCTGAAGCGGGTGGAGGAGCCCACTACCTTCATTGATGAGCCAAGGGTGGCGCGGGTGCCGAAGCGGACGGACATGTTCGCCCGCGTGCAGTTCGGCGATATGGGCAAGGATCTGCAGCGGGAGGGCACGGGCGGGCGCTATGCGCGCAAGGCCGCACCGTCGATGGCGCAACGGCGGATGCTGGGCGCGTTCGTGTTGTTGCAGGACGGGCCTGCGGAAGGTGCGCCCTCTGCAACGGATGCCGCGCGGAATGCAGCGAATGTGAAGGCGGCTTCGTATTTTCTGGGCGTCGATGCGGTAGGGATTTCGCGCTGCCCGGAATGGGCATGGTACAGCCACGACGCGACGGGGGCGGAGATCGTGCCGCCCCATGATCAGGCCATCTCCATGATCATCGATCAGGGATACGAGACTATGGAGGGCGCGTCCGGCGATGACTGGATCAGCGTGGCGCAGAGCATGCGGGCCTATCTGCGGTTCTCACTGCTCGGCGGAGTGATCGCCAAGCAGATCCGGCGGCTGGGCTACAAGGCCAAGGCGCATTCGGTGATGGACGGAGAGGTGTTGCAGCCGCCCCTGTTGCTGCTGAGCGGGTTGGGAGAGGTGAGCCGGATTGGTGAGGTGATCCTGAACCCCTATCTCGGGCCACGGCTGAAATCCGGCGTGGTGACGACCGATATGCCGCTGGCGCATGACAAGCCGATCGATTTCGGCCTGCAGCGGTTTTGCGAAAGCTGCAACAAATGCGCGCGCGAATGCCCGTCCGGCGCGATCACCGCCGGGCCAAAGCTGATGTTCAACGGTTATGAGATCTGGAAATCGGACAGCCAGAAATGCGCAAGCTACCGGATCGGCACAGAGGGCGGGGCGATGTGCGGGCGGTGCATGAAGACTTGTCCCTGGAACCTTGAGGGGCTGTTTGCGGAGGCCCCTTTCCGCTGGGCCGCGATGAACGTGCCTGCCGCCGCGCCGGTACTGGCGAAGCTGGATGACATGGCCGGGCGCGGCGGTTTGAACCCGGTGAAGAAGTGGTGGTGGGATCTGGAGTTGAAGGAAGATGGCGGGTATCGGCCCACCGATATGCCCGTAAACGAACGGGACCTCCAGAAGGACCTGGACCTGAAATACGAGGATCAGACACTCGCTGTTTATCCTGCCAATCTGGCCCCGCCGCCCTGGCCCTACCCCTTTCCGATGGATCGAGAGGCGGGGATCGAGGCCTATCAGGCGCTGATCACCGCCGATGAATACAAGCTGCGGCTCGCGCGCGGCGAAACCGAGGGGTTGGCGCATGAATATCATGTGCCCGGCGATGCGCCCGTTTTGCGGGTGGCGGTGGTGACAGCGGAGAAGATGGCGCCGGACGTGACCAAGTATGAGTTTGCCGCGCTTGATGGCAGCGATTTGCCGGAATGGGCGGCAGGCGCGCATCTCGATATTGTCGTGGCCCCGGAATATCTGCGGCAATATTCGATGTCCGGCGATCCGGCGGACCGCAGCCGGTACCAGATCGGCGTGCTGCGAGAGGATGCGGGGCGCGGCGGGTCCGCCCTGTTGCACCGGATTTTCACGGTCGGGCGGAAAGTGTTCATCTCCAAGCCTATCAACCATTTCGAGTTGGATGAAAGCGCGGGCCGGACGTTCCTGATGGGTGGCGGGATCGGGGTGACGCCGATGATTGCGATGGGGCACCGGTTGCACGCGCTGGGTGCGGAGTTTGCCTTGCATTATTCCGTGCACTCGCGTGATACGGCGGGGTATCTGGAAGATCTGAGTGCCATACCCTGGGCGGAGCGCGTGCATCTGCATGTCAGCGATGAGGGCAGCCGGGCGGATCTGGGCGCGCTGCTGGGCGGGTATCGCCCCGGTGATCATGTTTATACTTGCGGCCCAGATGCCTACATGGCCGCCGTGATGGAGGCGGCCGCGGACTTTCCGGAAGAGGCGCGGCATCTGGAGTATTTCAATGTGCCGGAACTGCCGGAGCGGGAAAATTTCGCCTTTACGCTGAAGCTGAAATCGGGGCGGGAGCTGCATGTACCGGCCGACCGGACGGCGACGGATGTGCTGGCCGAGGCCGGGGTGGCCGTGGATGTGAAATGCTCGGACGGGATTTGCGGCGTGTGCAAATGCGGCCTGATTTCGGGCGATGTGGACCATCGGGATTTTGTATTGTCCAAGAAGCAGCGGGAGACATCAGTTATTCTCTGCCAGAGCCGGGCGATTGAGGATGGTGGGGTGATCGAGGTGGATCTCTGAGAGACGGTGAGGTCTATGCACACGAGCACTGGTCGTAGCGAAAAGCATTGCGGCATAGCCGGATAAGCATTCGGACGGTCTGGCTTTTCCGGAAGGGCGTTGAGCCGGAACCTCAGTGAGCGGAAGCAGACATACATGATGATGATGCAAGTGACTACTCCGAGCCCATGGTTACATCTGTTTGCAGGCGCAGAAAATTCCGATTGCGAATATTTCACCATGCGTTGTTAGATGGTGGCCGTGGTCAGCTTTGTAAAACTTTGAAACTCTAAATCGCCATTGGCGTTCGCAAAGGGAGATAGAAGTTCCCGAAGCTCGTCATCGAAGCTCTCGAGATCACTACCCAGCTTTGAAATCGTAAAAGTATCGCGAGAGTGTTGGCATAAAATGAAGTCTTCGATGCTCTGGTGGAATGGGTCGGAAACGACCTCATACACTCCATTCACATCGACATAATCGAGGTAATTCTCCCAAAACGACCGATCTTTGTTCGTATGCAGTGGCTTTCCAGTAAGCTTTGGAACCCATTTTGATAAGAAGGTTTGCCAGTCACTTTCCCAAGGTGGCTTATGTGCGCCATCACCTTCTATCACCGAAAACAGATGACGCGTTTTCAGATGCTTAGACAGTTTGGGAAAGAGAACATCATGGTTCATCCAATGGATGCTAAGGGCGGCAACGACTGTGTCGTACCGACCTGTCAACGGCGCCGTTTCCGCATAGCTTTCGACCCATTCAAGGTTCGTCGCCGCTCCAAGTTCGAGAGACTTTCCAAGCGCGATCATTTTTGCTGATGGATCTATCGCCATCACAGAGCTGAAGTGTTTTGACATCGGCCTCGCGATTTTGCCGTGCCCGCACCCCAGATCTAGAATGCGGCCTCGGCTGGGGGAATGACTGACAATCAGATCGTATATTTGTTGGGGGTATGGGGGGCGATAGAGATAGAGATCGACGACCTCTTCAGATTGAAAAGAAGTTCCGATCTCTTGTTTCATTTAATTTCCCAATCAAAATGATCCGCAGGTCGTTCGTAGTGCTTTAGCAGTATTGGTTCAACGCCTGCTCCGTTCGCAGTGCGGATATCAATTCGTCTTGCCCCATTTTAGTGGATCGTTCCAAAAGATCCGGCTGATCTCTCTTCGAAGTCAGCCGGGCTTACGTTGC
>CANMAI010000009.1 GCA_947495795.1 uncultured Paracoccaceae bacterium
CTGACGAAGGAAGAGGGCGGGCGCCACACGCCGTTCTTTGCGAACTACCGTCCGCAGTTCTACTTCCGGACAACGGATGTGACGGGCACGGTGGAGCTGCCGGAAGGCACGGAAATGGTGATGCCGGGCGACAACCTGAAGTTCAACGTGGAGCTGATCGCGCCGATCGCGATGGAAGAAAAACTCCGCTTCGCCATCCGCGAAGGCGGCCGCACCGTCGGTGCAGGCGTCGTCTCCAAAATACACGAGTAATTTTTCCGGGCTAGTGCCTTGAAATAAATGGAAAAGCCCGCCCTTTGAGGCGGGCTTTTTTTGTGTCGGGCCTCGGACAAAGCGATGTGCACCGGTTTTCTCTTTGGAACAAAATGCCGCAGGGGCGCATTTCTCCTTCAAGGCTGCATTTGGCAGCCATCAAACAAGGAGATCATGATGTCTGGCTCATCGCTTTCATCGCTTTTGCTGACTTCCATGCGCGGGAGCACAGCCGCGCTGCTGCTGAGCGTTGGTGGCGCCGTTCTGCCGGGAAGTGCGATGGCACAGCAGGCCGAGATCAAAACGGAGCTTAGCGTTGCTGACAGGATCGGGCTTCTGAATGCTCTCGGCATAGAGTTCTCGTGTAACTACCCTAAGTCGAAGGCCTGCTCCAACAGGATTGAAGCTGCCGCGCGTGACGCAATGGCGCAGAATGCCGGTGGTGAGGAGAGTGCGGCCGAACGGGCCATTTTGGAGGCGTGGCTTCAGAGCGTTGAACAGGAAGCGGCAAACACGACTAATTCTGCCGCAGAGACAACTGTAGACGGTGCCGGGGAAGGTGAGGCGACACTTGAGGCGGACAATACCGCTGGTGCGAGTGCTGGAGACAATGAAGAAAGCAACGACGGTGTAGAGGATCCAATCACATCCGGCTTGGAACTGCCGGTTATCGAAGGAACAGATAATGGCGAGGGTACAAGCGGAGTGGTTGGAAACGCTGATATCGAGCCCAAGACGATTGAGGTGGAAAGCGATGCAGAGGCAGAGCAATCCAGCGAAGGGAACAAGCCTTCGATGGCTGCGGCCAATGCGGAAGGTGGGGCTGGCAAGGTGACATCTGAGGTGATTACAGAGGACAACTCGCGTTCGTCGAACGAGGAGGCTGCTGTAGCGGCTGAGGGCGCGACAGGGGACAACGATTCTGCCGAGCGGATGCTGAAAATCCTGGGAGCTGCAGGTGCAGGTATCATTCTCGGCGAGGTGCTGGGGAATGGCGATGCGGTCGTCTCGTCCGAAGGAGACCGTGTGGTTGTACGGCGGAATGGTGAGTTGATTGTCCGCAAGGATGAGAACGAATTGCTGCGTCGTCCTGGGTCTGAAGTGACAACCGAAGAATTTGCGGATGGCAGCACCCGGACGGTGGTGACACGCAAGAACGGCGCGAGGATCGTGACGATCCGCGATGGGAACGGCTATACTGTGCGACGCACGCGCATTCGCCCCGACGGCCGTGAGGTTGTGCTGTTTGATGATGCGGAGGCGGAACAGGAGATCAGCCGCGAGGAGCTGGACAGGATCGCCGTGGAGACTGAAAACTCTGTAGAGTTTCGCGATGGCATCGAAACCGCAGAACTGGCTGCGGCCCTGCGCCGGGAACAGGCCTTTGAGCGGCGTTACACGCTTCGCCAGATCCGCGAGACAGAGGAACTGCGCAACGCCGTGGCGCGTATTGATCTTGATGCGATCAACTTTGAAACAGGATCTGCTGCCATCACCCCGGATGAAGCGAGAGACCTTGGTGCGCTAGGCGTGGCGATCCGCGAGATGATCGAGGAGCGACCGGGTGAGGTTTTCTTGATTGAGGGGCACACCGATGCCGTGGGATCGGATGTTTCAAATCTTTCACTCTCGGACCGGCGGGCGGAAGCCGTGGCGCTTGCTCTGACGGAGTATTTCGATGTGCCGCCGGAGAACCTTGTGGTGCAGGGATATGGTGAGCGTTTCCTGAAGGTGCGGACAGATGGCCCCGAGCGAGCGAACAGGCGTGCGACGGTTCGGCGCATTACGCCGCTTCTGACGGCCGCTGCCGGAAGCTCTCGCTGAACCACAGATGCCAAACGCAGGTAGACTTAAAGGGCGGCCCAAATGGGGCCGTCTTTTTTTGCCATTTGTCTATGCGATGCACTCTGGAAGTTTTACGGCTGAGGACGGTGCGTTAACCTGCTGATTGAAATTTTTGCGAGAGAACGATGCGTTTGTTTGTTAGATTGACCGGTACAGTTGTCCTTTTGGGGGCGCTCTGTCTTTCCGCAGTATCCCTTTCCGCGCGGCCATTGCTGTCTTCTTCTGAGGAAAGTGCGGGACAATTGTGCTTGCGGGACGAGGACACTCCGGAGCGGATGCTGCTCTATTGCCGAGCGGCGCTGGCCGAAGAGGGGGCGACGGATGAGACACGATCAGAGTATCATCGCAATCTTGGATCGGCCGATCAGGATCTGGGGGATATAGAGGCTGCGACAGAGAGTTTTCTGGCTGCTGTGGATCTGGACCCGGGCAGTGTTGAGGCGCTGAATTTGCTGGCGTGGAATTACTGGGATCTGGACCGGGAACCGGAAGCTATGGTTTTGTTCCGCCGCTCCTCCCAGATGCGACCCACCGCCTCGGCTTACGGTGGTATGGCCAATATTTTGCGCCGGATTGAGCAGAGGCCCGAAGAAGCGCTTGAAAGTATCGAGATCGCATTGGCGCTTTTGCCGGATTACCGTTGGGGACTGCGGGAAAAGGGGTGGATCCTCTTTGATCTGGATCAGGATGAGGATGCACTCGCAACCTTTCAGGAAGCTGTATACGCGGATGGAGACAACGCATCTGCGCACTGGGGCATCATGACATATCATCAGCGAAAAGGTGATTACGAGACAGCGCTGCTCTCTGCCAACCGCACCATGGAGATCGCGCCGGAGGACGCTTTTTATCGCGCCCGCCGCGCTTTCATTCTGCGCCGCCTTGATCGTAACCAGCAAGCAATACTCGACGCATCACGTGCGATCGAGCTGGATCCGCTGCGCTCCAACGGATACGCTCAGAAGGCCTTTGCCGAGATTGCGCTTGGCTACACGGCGCGCGCGCTCAGCACCTTTGAAGAGGCTGTGGAAGCCGGGGCGGGGGACAATTTTCTACTGTATTGGTATGCTGATCATCTGAGTGAGATGGGCCGGATGGAAGAGGCCATGTTGCAGATTGATGCGGCAATAGCGGAGCCAGACACAGATAGTGCTGACCAGACGCTGAAGGCCTATATTGCGCTGGAATTGGATAGGGATGAGACAGCGCTGGAGGCTGCAGAAGCGGCCCTCGCAGAGGATGCAGAGGATGAATATGCGCTGTACTACAAGGCGGTTGCTGATCTGCGGATGGGCCGGGCTGAAGAGGCGATCGCCGGTTTTGATGCAGCCATGGCGGCTGATCTGCCGGAAAACTATGTGAGCAGATTTGTGGCTGAACTGGTGTTTGAAGGCAAGGTTGCGACAGCGCTGAAGTTGCGTTTGAAATACTGATGACAATGATGCGGGTCACGCTTGGCGGCGGCGGGTGATTACCCTATATCTGGGAGAGAAACAGGTTTTTTCAGGAAGGTTCTCAATATGCTGTGTGTGATATCGCCAGCCAAGTCTCTTGATTTTACACCGGTAGATGCTGCGTTGAAACGTTCGGAGCCTATCTTTCTGGAAGATGCAGCGCAGCTTGCCAAGAGTGCAGGACGGCTTAGCCGGGCGCGGCTGAAAGCGCTGATGGAATTGTCCGACGATCTGGCTGCCCTGAACTATGAGCGGTTCAAGGCGTTCGATGCAGAGCCTTCGGCGGAGAAGGTGAAGCAGGCGGCTTTGGCTTTCTCTGGAGACACATATACCGGGCTGGACTATGGATCTCTGAACGCTGAGGCGATGGATTACGCGCAAGGCAATTTGCGCATTCTTTCCGGTCTTTATGGTGTGCTGCGGCCTATGGATGTGATCCAGCCCTACAGGCTGGAAATGGGGCGTAAGCTGAAGACAGGGCGGGCGGAGAGCCTTTATGAATACTGGGGCGAGCGTATTGCCAGTGCGGTGGATAGTGCGGCGAAGGAGGCAGGTGCTTCATTTATTCTGAATGCGGCGAGCCAGGAGTATTTTCGGGCGACGCGAGAGGATGCTCTTAAAACGCCGGTGATCACGCCGGTGTTTCTGGATGAGAAAAACGGTGCTGCGAAGACGATTGGCTTCTATGCCAAGCGTGCGCGGGGTGCAATTTCGCGCTTTGTGTTAGAGAACCGCATCAAGACCGTTGAGGAACTTGCCGGATTTGATTGGGACGGATACCGCTTTCAGCCGGGCGAGGGGGATGTGTTGCGGCCTGTTTTCCTGCGGGCAGAGCGGATGGCCGCCTGAAGGTACTGAAGCTGGAAGCTTCTGACTTCGTACAGAGGGGGCGCCTTTCCGCTTGAACGGCGGCGCAGCTTGGCTTATGCCGCAACTCAGGTCTTAGGGGTATAGCTCAGTTGGTAGAGCATCGGTCTCCAAAACCGAGGGTCGTGGGTTCGAGTCCCCCTGCCCCTGCCAAGACCATTTGGGAAATCGGGCGAATTGGTGATTGCTGTCTTCAGTAGCAGAGGCGATCCAAGGCCGTGTGGTGAGCGATTTTCAGCAAATTATATGTCTTCCACGGGACTCACAGCCGAAATTTTTGATCTCTTGCCACAGAACCGTTGGCAATTGGCCACATTTCAAGCTTCTTAAGCACGCACCACAACTCAAAAAGATTGGAGTGTGTCCTGTGAAGCGTCTTTTTCTCCTTTGTCTGCTTTTTGGCTTGGCCGCTTGCGAAGGGCCGGGAGAGTTGCCTTTCGCGGAACCTATTTCGGCGTCTTCGAGCGAGGTGTCTGATTGGTCGGTTGATGCTGTGCGTGTCTCGGTGCCCGACACGCTTTCCGTTTCCACCAATCCCAACGCGCGTTTTCCGAGTGATGACATCGTCTGGTGGGAAGATCCCGCAGGTGATCGGCGTGCCCAGGTCCGCTCCATCGTCAAGGCTGGTGTTGAGTGGGGCTCGCAATTGGGGGGGCGGCGACCGGTTGCAATTGATGTGCAGGTTATGAGATTTCATGCTGTCACGCCGCGAACGCGTGAGGTTGGCAGCAATTCCTGGCACGATATCACACTGGCTGTGAATGTACGTGACCTTCGCACTGGTACGCTGCTTGCCAAGGGCTTGTTGGAGCCGGACCTTGATGCGCTGCACGGCGCAGCCGCGGAGGCGGCGGTTGCGCGCGGGGCTACGCAGCGTGCCCGCATAACGCAGCAGATCGCTGGCGTAACACAGAAATGGCTTACATCAACCGGAGCGAAGGTTACTGGCAAGCGGGTGGCCGTGACACCGCGCCGGACACAGCGTTCGCGGCCCCGCCGAACCACGCCCGTGCGGACTGCCGCACCAGCGGTTGTTCCGGGTTCTGCCACAGGTTCCGCAGCGGTTCAGGCCCAGGTTTCGACCAATGCAACGGCTGCTCCCGCAGATGTGTCTGTGAATGTGGCGGTTTCGCTTGAGGGCAACGATACAGGTGCGTGCGGGGCGGGCAGAGTGCCCAACCCGGATGGCACATGCCCTTGAAGGCAGCTGCCTGATCGGTCATCCTCCTCCCAGGTTCGGGGAGGGGGAGCGATGAAAAAAGTTGCAGATATGGTTGCGGACGCGAAGTCGGCAATTCGAGAAATTCCGGCCGCCGAGGCTCTGGCGTATCAGGATGATCCGGACGTGGTGATTGTGGATCTTCGGGACGTGCGGGAGCGGCAGAGGGAAGGCTACATTCCAGGCAGTTTTCACTGTCCGCGTGGAATGGCTGAATTCTGGGTCGACCCTGAAAGCCCTTATTTCAAGCCCGCCTTCGGGGAAGACAAGCTCTTCCTCTTCCATTGCGCATCAGGATGGCGCTCCGCCCTTACCACTGCGACATTGCAGGAAATGGGGTTGCCGCGGGTTGCCCATATCTCCGATGGCTTCAAAGGCTGGGTCGCAACAGGCGGGCCGGTGGAGAAGAAGGGGTAGCGAAATCCCAAAAGTCAAAGTCGGATTGTCCGGCTGTCGCTTTATGCCTCTGCGGCCTTTGCCTTAGGTTTTTTGGCTGCTGCTTTCTTCTTGGCGGGCTTTTTTATTGTTTTCTTTTTTGTTGTTTTCTTCTTTGCTGGCGCTTTTGCAGCGATCAGTTCCAGTGCCTGCTCCAGCGTCACCGTTTCCGGTTCCATTTCCTTGGGCAGCGTAGCGTTGATCTTTTCCCACTTCACGTAAGGTCCGTAGCGCCCGTTCATCACATTGATGGGGCCGCCATCCGGGTGATCGCCGAGGGTTTTGAGCGGTTCGGCCGGAGTACCGCGGCCGCGGCCGCCGCCTGCCACTTTCTGAGCGATCAGTTCCATCGCACGGTTCATACCGATGGTATAGACCTCTGCGGGATCCTTGATATTGGCGTAGACTTTCGTTTCTTTCTTCTCACCTTCCGCAGGCGGTTTGACCCAGACAACGAACGGGCCGAAGCGGCCTATTGCAGCTTCCACTACGCCGCCTTCGGGATGATCTCCCACCTTGCGGGGAAGGGAAAGAAGCTGAAGCGCGCGGGGGAGTTCGACGGTTGAGAGATCTTCTCCCTTAGGGATGCTGGCCCGTTTGGGTTTGGGAACTTCTTCGGTGACATCACCTTGCTGGACATAGGGACCAAAGCGCCCTGTGCGGAGTGTGATGGTTTCGCCTTCATCATTGAGGCCGAGGACTTTGCCATCAGGCCCAGCGATATCGCCGCCTTCAAGCTCGCCAGAGAGGGGGCGGGTATAGCGGCATTCAGGGTAGTTGCCGCAGCCGATGAACGCGCCGCCGGAGCGGGCCGTTTTGATGGAGAGAAGACCGTTGCCACAGGTTTTGCAGATACGGGGATCGACGCCTTCCTCCTCCACCGGGAAGACATGGGGGGCGAGGACTTCGTTGATCTTTTCCAAAACTTCGGTGATGCGAAGATCGGCAGTTTCATCGAGGGAAGCACGAAAATCTGTCCAGAAGCGGCCGAGGAGGTTTTTCCACTCCATATCGCCAGAGGTGATGCGATCGAGATCGGCCTCCAGTTCGGCCGTGAAATCGTAGCCTACATACTTGCGGAAGTAGTTTTCCAGAAATGCAGTGACGAGACGGCCCTTATCTTCCGGTATGAGGCGGTTTTGCTCTTTGCGAACGTAATCCCGCTCCTGGATCACGGAAACAATAGAGGCGTAGGTGGAAGGGCGGCCGATACCGAGCTCTTCCATCCGTTTGACTAGCGTGGCCTCGGTGTAGCGGGGGGGCGGCTGAGTGAAAGACTGCTGACCGAGGACAGAGCCATCGGCGCCGAGAATTGCGTTGGGTTCGCGCTGGAGATCGCTCGGCGCCTCCACCACGGCATCGGGTGTGAGCTTGGCGAAGGCTTCGGCGAGGCCTCTGGCAGCCTTTTTCGTAGGCTCACCTTGTGTGATCTGGGGGAGGCGCTTGTCGTCCTCATCGTCACCTGTATCGTCGCGGCCTTCCTCGTAGACCCGAAGAAAGCCGTCAAATTTGATCACCTGGCCGGTGGCGCGAAGCGTGATCTGGCCATCATCGGAAGTAACGTCTACCGTCGTACGCTCCAGCCTCGCGGCCGCCATCTGGCTGGCCAGCGTGCGCTTCCAGATGAGATCGTAGAGCTTGCATTGATCCGGCTCCAACCTCGCTAGCTGATCGGTGGCCTGTGCCATATCCGTCGGGCGGATGCACTCATGGGCTTCCTGTGCATTCTTGGCCTTGTTTTTATACATGCGAGGTGAGCCTGGTACATATTCCTCACCGTAGCGGGCCTTGATGGCATCGCGTGCGGCCATCACGGCTTCGGGCGCCATATCGATGCCGTCTGTTCGCATGTAAGTGATGTAGCCCGCCTCGTAGAGACGTTGGGCTGTACTCATCGTCTGCCGTGCGCCGAAGCCGAACTTGCGGCTGGCCTCTTGTTGGAGTGTCGAGGTCATGAAGGGGGCAGACGGGTTGCGGGAGGCTGGTTTGGCCTCGACACTCGCCACGGTAAGATTGCGACTGGCAACCGCCGTGACTGCTAGTTCTGCTGCCTCGACCGTGGGAATATCAAACTTTTCAAGCTTCTTCCCGGCGAGATGTGTGAGGCGCGCCTCGAACTGCTTGCCGCGAGGGGTTTCCAGCATCGCACGGACACCCCAGAACTCCTGCGGGCGAAAGGCCTCGATCTCCATCTCGCGCTCTACGATCAGGCGGAGGGCGACGGATTGCACGCGGCCTGCCGACTTGGCACCCGGCAGTTTACGCCAGAGCACGGGTGAGAGATTGAAGCCCACGAGATAATCGAGCGCACGGCGAGCGAGATAAGCCTCGACCAGTTCCATATCGACCTGGCGCGGGTTTTTCATCGCTTCGGTTACGGCGGCTTTAGTGATCGCATTGAAGACAACACGCTCAACTTTCGTATCTTTCTTGATGGCGCGGCGCTTGGTGAGTGCTTCCTGCAAGTGCCATGAGATGGCTTCGCCCTCGCGGTCTGGATCGGTTGCGAGAATGAGCGTATCTTCGCCTTTCAGCGCATCCGCAATGGCGCGGACATGCTTTTGCGATGCGGAGGCAACCTCCCATTTCATGTCGAACTCGTTCTCAGTATCGACAGAGCCATCCTTTGGCGGAAGGTCGCGCACATGGCCGTATGAGGCGAGTACCGTGTAGTCGCTGCCGAGGTATTTGTTGATCGTCTTTGCCTTTGCAGGACTTTCAACAACAACGACAGCCATCAATTGCGCTCCTCATATATGCACGTTCAATTGGCCGGGAACTTGGTGTGCGTGTTGAGCAGTGTCAAGGCGGCTTGATGTCAGGGGACTAAGCGAATGACGAAACCGGGCGAGAGGCGGGTATCGCCCTTGGCTTCGGACTGTGGATGTCGGGAGATCGTGACTGGGATGCCGTTGGTCTCAAGGAACCGCTGAACCATTTCGGTATTGCCGGGTTCGTGCCAGCCTGCCCCGAGAATGGTACAAGGGCCCTCAAAGGCGGTGAGATCGAAACCCTTCTTGATATCTGGCAGGTTGGCGAGAGGGCGGATCCTTGCCCCGAGAAAGACCTGTTGGGCGTATTCATCCACGATGTCGGGGCGAAGAACGTAGAGAGGGACGCCCTCGCATTGGGGCGGCGACGCGGTTTCCACAACCCAACGCACATATTCGTGCGGTTGGCCAGCTTTCCATGCTGAGGATGCCGTGGTGGCAAAAGCGAGGATTAACGTGAAGGGTGTTGCGTTGGCGGCGGTCAGAAAAGCGGAAGGAGCAGCGCGGACTGTGAACAGCGCGAGGCCGGGTATCAGGACGCAGAGATTTTTCACCGAGACGACAGGCGAGTGGAAGGAGATGAGAAGTGCGACACCCACAACCATCGCCCCCGGAGCCAGTAGCCAGAGCGGGTTTGGGCTGGGCCAGAGCGTGGGGACTTTTCGGCGATAGAGAGCGATGAAGAGAAGTGTGAGAGCCAGAAGAGGCAGGCCGGAAATAAGGGTCGCCCACGGTTGGAGACCGTTCTTGATCCAGAGCTGGCCGCCGAGCGCTCTGGAGATATCGGCCACTGCGAACGCCCACCAAAGAGTGAGGCCTGTGCATACGAGAGCGGAGAAGCAGAAGGCTGCAGCGCTAGCCTTTTCGCCTTGGCGGAGCGAAGCAAGGGCTGCGAGCAGGAGCAAAGCTGTGCCGAGTGCCGCACCGAAGAAGTGAAGACTGGTGAGGCAGAGTGCCGTGAGTATGAGGGGAATGGTTGTGCCGCCCTTGCTTTCCAGCCTCTTGAGCCAGAGAGCGTGGCCAAGCAGAGCGAAGGCCAGCAGAAGGCCGTAGACACGCAATTCGAGTGCAAAGTGGAAGACAAAGAGGCTGCTGAGAAGCAGAAGGGTACAGGCCCAGAAGGCAAGCCCTCCGAGTTGCTTCCAAAGGATTGCCGCGCTTAAGGCCAGAGCCGGGACGGCAGCGAGGTTAACCAGGCGAATTGCATGCGTATCGCCTTCCACCAGCTGCGAAAACACGTTCACGAGCAGGATATAGGTGGGCGGGTGAACGTCGCGCAGGATTGTGGGCCAATCCATGCTGTTCGAACCGATTCCTGCCGCCCCGAGCGTGAAGACCTCATCGTACCAGAAGGGAAGATCGTGACGCAGCACCAGAAAACCAACGAAGATTGCAGCGCTGGCGAGAGTGGAGATCGCGAGCCAGGGAGGGTGTGTTTCGGGGGGCGGTGAGTTTTGCATTACGTCTCTGTGCGTGCGGAGTGCACGACGCAGGCTATGCCGGGAAATGGTTTGATTTCAATAGTTGCAGTAGGAGGTTACTCAGGCCACTTCGCGCGAAACAAGGCCTCCGGGATGCCGGGCGATGAGGCCTTCGAGATCGAGATCTGTAAGAGCCTCCAGCACAGCACCCGCCGGGCGACCGGTTTGGCGGATAAGAGCATCCTCGCTGATCGGGCTGGGGCCAAGAAGGTTGAGGAGTTCGTGTTGGAGATTGGCACCTGGTTCGGGCGGTGCCGGATTGGAGGAAGGAGCCGCTGGTTTGGCTTTTGCCTTTACCGGAGAGCGCCCGGGAACAGGCTTGGCAGCACCCTCCTGCCCGAGAGCCGCCGCAATATCGCTGCCCGCACGGATGAGGGTTGCACCATCGCGGATCAGCATGTTGCAACCCGAGGCGCGGGCATCGAACGGATGGCCCGGGACGGCAAAGACTTCCCGGCCCTGATCCAGTGCATTCCGCGCGGTGATAAGAGAGCCGGAGCGCGCCGCTCCTTCGACCACCACAACACCGGACGAGAGGCCCGAGACAATTCTGTTGCGGGGTGGAAAGTGCCGGGCCTGCGGAGCGAGCCCCATTCGCGTTTCCGAGAGCAGGAGGCCGTGCTCCGCGATGTCTGCGGCGAGCTGCGCGTTTTCGCGGGGATAAGGACAATCCAGCCCGCCTGCAAAAACTGCGATTGTGCCGGTTTCGAGTGCTGCCTTATGCGCGGCCGTATCAATGCCTCGGGCCATGCCAGAGGCAACGACAAAGCCGAGTGCGCCAACCTCGCGTGCCAGTGCTTCGGCCATGCGGACGCCAAGTGCTGAGGCATTTCTGGCCCCGACAAGGGCTACCGCCGGTTGGTGCGCAAGTTCCAGGTTTCCTTTGGCCCAGAGGCACGGCGGGGCATCGTCTATGGTTGCAAGCATTCGAGGATAGGCATCTTCGCCGAAGCAGAGAAGGCGGGCGCCCAATCGGGATGCAGCGGCCATCTCACGCTCGGCATCTTCGAAAGAGCAGGGCGTGTAGTTTTTGGCACCCGCAGAGGCCGCTATGGAGGGGAGGGCGGCGAGTGCCTCCTCAGCGCTGCCGTATTCCCCGAGCAGGCGGTGAAAGGTTGAGGGTCCAACCCTGCGCGACCGCACAAGCCGCAACCATGCCAACCGCCCGGCAGACGTAGTTGGAGACCCTGAGGGGCGCGCATGGGAAAAGAGCCCTTTCTGGGCGGGTGATTTCATCTGAGGAAGATGCGGCAGAGTTGGTTAACGAATGTTGAACAGGGGTGCGCAAAGTGAGCTCGACCGAACTGGCCTTGCCAGATCTTCAAAACGCCGAAACAGGATCCTGCGCCTGCAGCTTTCGCATGCGGTGCCGCAGCACCAGAGCCGTTGCTATTCCGAAAAGCAGACCGCTTTGTAAGGAAGCGTAAACGCCCTCCGCGGGAAAGACCAGAAAAGCAGATGTGCCCATCAGTTTGCGAACAGCCAGAAAACTGAGAACGATCACGAGGAGTGTGGAGACATGGAGAAGGAGCGTGACAGGAACAACCACCAACGGCCGCATGAGGAGGGCCGGGCGCTTTCTGTAAAAGAACCAGCCGCAGAGGATGCCGAGCCATGTGATCGGAGCTGTCATGGTGAGGCCAAAGCCCTGATAGATCCAGTAAGGAATCTGCGCCAGTGAAACGGGAGGCGTGCGCCCGCTCTCTGGCCCCCAGAAAAAGACGGCGATTAGAAAAAGTCCGGCAAAGGTGAGCGAAAGGCCCACGCCGGTGATCAGTGTCGTGCGGGCATACAGCCGGAAGATGCGTTTATGATCGGTGAGGCCTGTCGGTTCCGTCACAAAGGCTGGCGATGTGTTCACGCGGCGGAACCGCCAACCGTAAGCCCGCCGATCATCAGAGTTGGCTGGCCAACGCCCACCGGCACCCATTGGCCGTTCTTGCCGCAATTGCCCATGCCCGGATCAAGCGCCATGTCATTGCCGATGGCGCGGATCTGCTTTAGCGCGGTGGCGCCATCTCCGATGAGTGTGGCACCCTTGACGGGCGCGCCGACCTTGCCGTTCTCGACCTGATAGGCTTCGGTACAGGAGAAGACGAACTTTCCGTTCGTGATATCGACCTGACCGCCGCCGAAGCCGACGGCATAGATACCATCCTTGAGATCGGCGAGGATCGCTTCAGGCTCGGCGTTGCCACCGAGCATGTACGTGTTTGTCATCCGCGGCATCGGAATATGGGCATAGCTTTCGCGCCGGCCATTGCCTGTCGCTTCGACCCCCATCAGACGCGCGTTCTGACGATCCTGTATGTAACCGACCAGGATACCATCTTCGATCAGTGTATTCTTGCCAGAGGGCGTGCCCTCATCGTCGATTGTGAGGGAGCCACGTCTATCCGGAATGGTGCCATCATCCAGCACTGTAACGCCGGGCGCTGCGATGCGCTGACCCATCAGACCGGCAAAGGCCGAAGATTTCTTTCTGTTGAAATCACCTTCGAGGCCGTGGCCGATAGCCTCGTGTAACAGGATGCCGGGCCAGCCGGGGCCGAGGACGACATCCATAACACCGGCGTGTGCCGGAATTGCATCAAGGTTCACTTTGGCAATCCGCAATGCCTCCCGGATCTTTGCTTGCCAGTGGGCGGGCTCCATCAGGTTTTCGAGCCCGTACCGGCCGCCGCCGCCAGCGTAGCCACCTTCGCGCCTGCCATCACGTTCGACTGTGACGGAGACGTTAAGCCGCGCCATAGGACGGATATCTGAAAAACGCGTGCCCTCCGGGCGAAGGATCTCCACTTCCTGAAGCGATGCGGCCAGCGTTGCGGAGACCTGAACCACGGACGAATCGAGCCCACGGGCGTATGCATCCATCTCACGCAGGAGATCGACTTTTACCGCGAAAGGCGCGTCATCGAGGGGATCAAGCTCGGCATAGAGCTTTTTGTTGGTGCGTGCCGGAGTTTCGGCTGCGGTGCCGCCACCCGCACCGACGGCAAGGCGTGCGGTTTCGGCGGCGCGACGGAGGGCGGCTTCCGAAAGCTCTGTTGCGTGGCCGTAGCCTGCCGTTTCACCGTGAACGGCACGGAGGCCAAACCCTTCCGCAGCATTGTAGCTTGCGGTTTTGAGCCTTCCATCATCGAAAACGAGAGATTCGGATCGGCGACGTTCCAGAAAAAGCTCACCATCGTCGGCACCATCGGTTGCCCCCTGAAGGATCGCAAGGGCGCGGCCCTCGTCGAGTTCCGTCTCGAACGGGCGGAAAGGGTTGGTTAACTCTGCCATGCCAATGCTCCTCAAAGCCGCAGCTATTTCGGTTTGCCGTGGGGCTGTTTGCCGCGCATGCCCCGCTTGTGATCAAGTAAGGTTTGTGTATGTTCCGTTGCAAGAGAGAACCGCTGGATGTACTTACCGGCAAAAAGCCCCGGACCCGCCGGACACTTCAATATCTGGCCTTCCGGTTAAGGCTTTCAATATCAGGATGGTGCCTAATGACATTTTGGTCGCGCTTCACACTTACCAGCCTTGCGTTTACGTTGATGGCTCCTTTTGCATTTGCACAGGAGGAAGGGCTTCAGAACCTTCCCGTTATCGGCAAACCTGTACCGGACGGCATCAACTTTCAGCCTGCAGTGACGGAACTGGCGCGTGATATTCACTGGTTGGATAATATGTTGCTGGTGATCATCACGGCGATCACCCTTTTTGTGACAGCGCTTTTGGCCATTGTGGTTGTGAAGTACAACAAGAAGGCGAACACTGAGCCTGCGCGCTTTACGCACAACTCGACGATTGAGGTTGCATGGACGGTTGTGCCGATCCTGATCCTAATAACAATTGGCTCGTTCTCGCTTCCGATACTTTTCAAGCAGTTGGAAGTGCCTGAAGCGGATATCACGATCAAGGCGACGGGCTATCAGTGGTATTGGGGATACGAGTACCCGGAAGAGGGCGTTGAGTTCGAGGCCTACATGCTGGGCCTGAATGCGGCTGTAATGAATGATGAGGTGCGGGCGGAGCTTGCCGAATATGGTTATGCCGAGGACGAGTGGAAGCTTGCGACTGATCGTGCTGTCGTGGTGCCAGTGAACAAGGTTGTGCGCATGCAGGTGACGGCTGGTGATGTGATCCACGCCTGGAAGATCCCGGCTTTTGGCGTGCATATGGACGGTATCCCCGGCCGCCTGAATGAAACTTGGTTTAAAGCCGAGGAAGTCGGTGTCTACTTTGGGCAGTGCTCTGAGCTTTGCGGGATCAACCATGCATACATGCCGATTACAGTAAAAGTGGTGACAGACGAGCAATATGCAGCTTGGGTCGAGGCCTCGGGAGGCACGGTTGCGAGCCTGGAGAGCCAGGATGACGGCGTAGCCGTCGCTGCGGCTGAGTGACGGAATTGACCGATACAAGCTGGAGCACCAAGGCAGCCGAGCCCGAGTTTCGCGATTATGTGGAGCTTCTAAAGCCGCGCGTTATGCGGCTGGTGGTTTTTACGGCTGCCATCGGGTTGCTTTGTGCGCCGGTAATGGCACATCCAGTGATCGCTCTGGCCTCGCTGATCTGCATTGCCGTTGGTGCAGGCGCTTCCGGCGCTTTGAACATGTGGTGGGATGCCGATATTGACGCGGTGATGGGACGGACGGCGAAACGGCCCATTCCTTCGGGCCGCGTGACGGGCGATGAGGCTCTGGCAATTGGTGTTGGCCTGTCGATGCTTTCGGTGATGCTGCTCTTTATATTCAGCAATCCGCTGGCCGCGGGATTGCTGGCGTTTACGATCTTCTTCTACGTAGTGATTTATTCAATGTGGCTGAAGCGCCTGACGCCGCAGAACATCGTGATCGGAGGCGCGGCTGGTGCCTTTCCTCCTGTGATTGGTTGGGCTGTCGCTACAGGCGGTATCTCAGTGGAGCCGTTGCTGATGTTTGGCCTGATTTTCATGTGGACCCCTCCGCATTTTTGGGCGCTCGCTCTTTTCCGAAACGATGATTATACGAATGCAGCTGTGCCAATGTTGCCTGTTGTGGCTGGCACACGGGCGACCCGCAATCAGGTTCTTTGGTACTCAATCGCGCTGGCACCGGTGGCGATTGCGCCTGCGTTCACTATTGTAGGCGGGCCGTTTTATCTGATCGCGGCCTTGGTGCTGAACGCGCTTTTCCTAAAAGGCGCATTGGATATTTACAGGCGAGATACAGAGGCGGCCAAAGCTGATGGCTTCCGTGTGGAGAAGCGCTTCTTCGGTTTTTCGATCCTCTACCTCTTCCTGCATTTCGTTCTCTTTCTTGTCGAAGCCGTGCTGCGTGGGTTTGATCTGGTTTGGGCGGGCTGGCCGGTGCTGCTATGAATGAGATTAAGAGCCCGGATGGTCATGAGATTTACAAGCGGCGCGGTGGCCGTAACAAGGCCGTTGGGCTGTGCCTCTTGGGCGTTGTGGTAATGATCTTCGCCGTGACCATCGCCAAGCTTTCCGCTGGCGTGGATATACGCGGCTATGATCATACGTTTGAAACGGTGCCGGGGGTGGTGGAGTGAGCCTTGAGCGCGCAAAGGCCCAAACTGCAGCCATCGCCGTGAGCGTTGCGGTTTTTATGGGCTGCATGGCCTTCGCGGCCGTCCCTCTCTACGATTGGTTTTGCCGTGTAACCGGATATGGTGGCGAGACAGCTGTTGCGTCCGAAGCGTCCGGCACGGTTCTTGAAGAGACCATAAAGATACGGTTCGATGCCTCTCGGGAGGCGGGAATGCCGTGGGAGTTCAAACCTGTTGAAACCGAGATGGAGATCCGTATCGGTGAGACAGGACTGGCGTTTTATGAGGCTTACAACCCTACAGATCGAGTGGTTGCAGGCACAGCCAGTTACAACGTGACGCCGTTCTCGGCGGGTAACTACTTCACCAAGATTGCGTGTTTCTGTTTTGAGATGCAGGTGCTGCAACCCGGCGAGCGGGTGCAGATGCCCGTGACATTCTATGTGGATCCCGAGATCGTCGACGACCGTGAGGCAAAATATGCTCACACTATAACGCTCTCCTATACTTTTTATGAAACCGAGATGCCGGAGGATGTGACTTTGTTGCAAGCCCCGAACCGCTCGTTTAACTGAAGATGACGGCACCAAGACCGAGGACCTGAACCATGGCGCATGTAAAGAACCACGATTACCACATACTGAACCCCAGCGTATGGCCGTTTGTAGGAGCATCCGGGGCATTTACCATGCTGGTGGGTGCTGTTTTGATGATCCACCCGGGTAATCTTTCGGGCTTTTGGTCTGCACTGCAGGGGCCATGGCTGTTTCTGATTGGTCTTGCGCTCGTGCTCTACACGATGTTCGCCTGGTGGTCTGAGGTTGTGACGGAAAGCCAGGTGGGGGACCACACGCCTGTGGTCAGTATCGGTTTGCGCATGGGCTTCATCATGTTCATCGTCTCCGAGATTATGTTCTTTGCCGCCTGGTTCTGGTCTTTCTTCAAGCACGCCATTTATCCTATGGACCCTACGGGTTTGAGCCCGGCTGTGGATGGCGTCTGGCCACCTGCGGGGATTGAGACATTCGATCCGTGGCACTTGCCGCTGATCAACACTCTGATCCTGCTGTGCTCCGGCTGTGCCGCCACTTGGGCGCACCACGCGCTGGCGCATGAGAACGATCGTGAGGGGCTAAAATGGGGCCTGATGCTGGCAATTGCTCTGGGTGCGATCTTCACAGTGTTTCAGGTGTACGAATACAGCCATGCGGCCTTTGGTTTTAGTGGCAACATTTACGGTGCCAACTTCTTCATGGCGACAGGCTTTCACGGGTTCCATGTGGTTATCGGAACGATCTTCCTCGCAGTCTGCCTCTTCCGCGCCCTGGCCGGGCAGTTTACGCAGGAGAAGCATATCGGTTTCGAGGCGGCAGCTTGGTACTGGCACTTTGTGGATGTGGTCTGGCTCTTTCTCTTTTTTGCTGTCTACATCTGGGGCGGCTAAGGCGGGTTTGCCATTGGGCCGCCGAAAGCGGTCCGCCATGCGATTTTGGCGAGATCATCCAGTTATGATCTCGCCCTTTTCTTTGGGAGAACGGAATGCTGCGCTGGATCTTTGCGGCCGTTTTTGGATTGGGGGGCGCTGCGGTTTTGGTAACCCTTTCCGTTTGGCAGGTACAAAGGCTGAGCTGGAAAGAGGAGAGAATTGCCGCGCTTGAGGCGCAGCTTCAGCGGGCACCGCTTGAGTTTGATACCTTGGAGACCCGCGAGAGGTTTTTGCCGGTTCTTGCTTCTGGCCGGTTCACGGGCCCTACTCTCGATGTGCTGACTTCCACCAAGAGTGCCGGGCCGGGCTTTCGCATTATCCAAAAGTTCGAGACTGAAGCAGGTTCGGTTCTTGTGGACCGTGGGTTTCTTGCCGAGGAAGAGAAGGGACGGATGCTCGATCAAGGGCCGGTGGATGTAGTTGGCCACCTTGATGATCCGCAGGAGAGTGACAGTTTCACGCCTGCACCAAACTTTGAGCGGAATATCTGGTTCGCGCGCGACGTTGCGGCGATGGCCGAGGCCCTGGGCTCGGAACCTGTGCTGATTGTGGCCGCACGCCCCACGGGCAAGCCCTCGCCCCGCCCAATGCCCGTGAACATCAACCTGCCCAACAACCATCTGCAATACGCGATCACCTGGGGGTTGATGGCGGTGGTTTGGCTTGCAATGACCGGCCTTTACGTCTTACGACTGCGCGGCAAAACCGCCTGAGAAAGCCATTTCCACATGCAGTATATCTCGACACGGGGCCAAGCGCCCAAGCTGAGCTTTGAGGAGGCGATGCTGTCTGGCCTTGCGTTGGATGGCGGGCTTTATGTGCCGGAAAGCTGGCCACAACTGAGTGCTGACGTGATCCGCAGCTTCGCTGGGCAGCCTTATGAAGAAGTGGCCTATACGGTGATGCGGCCCTTTGTGGGAGAGACGTTCACGGACGTGGCATTCCGTGAAATCATCGCAAAGGCTTATTCCGCTTTTGCTCATGAGGCGCGCTGTCCGATGGTGCAGCTTGCCCCAAACCACTGGTTGCTGGAGCTTTTTCACGGGCCGACACTCGCCTTTAAGGATGTAGCGATGCAGTTGATCGGACAGATGTTCGAGACAGCGCTTGGCCGTGCAGGAAAACGGGTAACGATTGTTGGGGCAACCTCGGGCGATACCGGATCAGCAGCGATCGAGGCGTTCCGTGGGCTGGATGCTGTGGATGTGTTCATCCTTTATCCGCACAATCGCGTATCGGAGGTGCAGCGCCGCCAAATGACGACGCCCGCTGAGGCGAACGTGCACGCCTTGGCGGTGGACGGTGACTTTGATGATTGCCAGGCGCGGCTGAAAGATATGTTCAACGATCACACTTTTCGCGAGGAGGTGAGCCTTGCTGGTGTGAATTCGATCAACTGGGCGCGGGTGCTTGCTCAGGTGGTGTATTTTTTCACGTCGGCAGCCGCCTTGGGTGCGCCTGACAGAAAGGTTTCCTTCACGGTGCCGACCGGCAATTTCGGTGATATCTTTGCGGGCTATGTGGCCAAGCGGATGGGCCTGCCGATTGAACAGCTGGTGATTGCGACGAACCAGAACGATATTCTGCATCGCACCGTGGCGACGGGAGCTCACAAGAAACAAGGGGTGCAACCGTCGATCTCGCCTTCAATGGATATTCAGGTGAGCAGCAATTTTGAGCGCCTGCTCTTTGATATCTATGACCGAGAAGGTGCTGCGGTTTCTGCTCTGATGGACGAACTGAAGTCGGGTGGTTTCGTACTTTCGCAGGGTGCGCTTGAGAAGCTGCGCGCGGAGTTCAGCTCTGGCCGCTGCAGTGAGGATGACACGTTGGCCGAAATTACAGCTATGCGAAAGAGGACAGGCGAGGTGCTTTGCCCGCATTCGGCGGTGGGGGTTTTCGTTGCGGAAGCTGAGCGGAGCCTTGATGTGCCTATGGTTACGCTGGCCACAGCACATCCGGCAAAGTTCCCTGATGCTGTGGAAAAGGCCACTGGCTTGCGGCCGGACTTGCCGCAACATATGTCCGATCTCTACGAGCGCGCTGAGCGCATGACTCGTGCGCCGAATGACCTTGGCGCGCTACAGCAGATTATTCGGGAGCGTCGTTCATGAGTGTTGAAATCCACCGCTTGGCCAACGGAATGCGTGTTGTAACAGAACCGATGCCCGGGCTTGGTTCTGCCTCTGTGGGCGTATGGGTGAATGTGGGATGCCGCCACGAGACGGTGGAGCAGAACGGCATTGCGCATTTTCTGGAGCACATGGCTTTCAAGGGTACGAAACGCCGGAATGCCTTGCAAATCGCTGAGGCGATCGAAGATGTTGGAGGCTATATCAACGCCTATACCAGCCGCGAGATGACGGCCTATTACGCACGTGTGCTGCGCGAGGATGTGGCGCTTGCGGTCGACGTTATTGCAGATATCCTGACAGGCTCCGTCTTTGATCCCCGAGAGATCGAGGTGGAGCGCGGTGTGATCCTCTCGGAGATCGGACAGGCGTTGGATACGCCGGATGACATAATTTTCGATTGGTTGCAGGAGGTTTCCTATCCGGACCAGCCTATGGGCAGGCCTATTCTTGGCCCGGCAGAGCGGGTGCGGGCGTTTGGCCAAGCGGATCTGGCGGATTTTGTGGCGACGCATTATGGGCCGGAGCAGTTGATCCTTTCTGCGGCTGGTGCGGTGGACCCGGAAGAGATCGTGCGGTTGGCAGAGGCAAATTTCGGGCATCTTGCGCGCCGTTCAGCCCCCTCTGCGATGCCTGCACTGTTCAAAGGTGGGGAGCGTCGGGAGATCAAGCCACTGGAGCAGGCGCATTTCAGCCTTGCATTGAACGGCCCGAGCTACCGAGACGATGAGATCTATACCGCACAGATCTATGCGGGGCTTCTTGGAGGGGGCATGTCTTCCCGGCTTTTTCAGGAAATCCGGGAGAAGCGGGGGCTTTGCTACACGATCTTTGCACAGCCCGGGGCCTATGCCGATGGTGGTTCGCTGATGCTTTATGCCGGCACGGCCGAAGAGCAGATAGCCGAGTTGATGCACGTTGTTGTGGACGAGTTGAGGCGTGTGCCAGGCTCTCTTTCTCAGCAGGAACTGGACAGGGCGCGGGCTCAGATGAAGGCTGGGCTTCTGATGGGGCTGGAGAGCCCATCGAGCCGAGCTGAACGCACAGCGCGGATGCTGGGCATCTGGGATCTCGTGCCAACGCTGGAGGAGACCATCGCGCGGATCGATGCTGTAACAGCAGCAGACGTGACTGCCTTTGCAGAGAAAGTTTGCGGCAATGCGGATCCGGCGCTGGCGCTTTACGGGCCAGTGGAGTCCGCGCCTTCGCGTGATGTGCTGAAAGAGAAATTGGCGGCATAACTTATGTTCCGCCGCCGCCCCTCCTTCCATCTGGCCACGGAGCGGCTGACGCTTCGACAACCGCGGATGAGTGACTACCCGCAGTGGACGGCGGTGCTGCAAACCTCTGAAGTGTTTCTGAAGCCTTGGGAACCTCATAGAAGCCCCGAGCACTACACGCGGCGGGGCTTTCGCAACCGGGTGGTTTGGGCAGAGCGATCGTTCGTCAATGGGCGTGCTTTGCCGCTGTTTCTGTTTGCCGAGGAAGAGCAATCGCTTGTGGGAGGCATTACACTCGACAATATTCGAAAGGGGCCGTCACAGGCGGGAACGGTGGGCTACTGGATCGGAGAGCCTTATGCACGGCAGGGCTATATGCGCGAGGCGCTGGCTGCCGTTGTGCAATACGCTTTTCGTGAGATGGACCTGAGCCGGATCGAGGCCGCCTGCCTGCCGGAAAATACAGCCTCTCGAAGCCTTCTGGAAACTTCCGGGTTCAAGTATGAGGGTGTGGCTCAGAGTTATCTGCAGATTGCCGGGCGCTGGCGCACGCATGTGCTTTATGCCAACCTCCGAAACGACAGGCGCGGCCGGGTTGAGGGTGCAGCCTGAGACATCGTGATTGCGAACGCGTTGGCAGACACCGATTTTGCTCTACCTGTCCTTTGAAGCAACTCGGGAGGCCTTGATGAGACTGTTTGTTCTGATCTTCTGGTTCGGTCTTGGCGGGCCGCTTTTTGCTGCCAATCTTCAGAGCCACTGTATTGCCCTCTCCGAAGGTGAGTTTCGGAATGTTCAGTTCGCCTCCTACGGTGATGGCCTGAGCGCGGAGGAAGTGCGGCTGAGCTACATTGGCCATTCTACCTACCTGATCGAGACGCCGAGCGGGCGTGGAATTGCGACGGATTACACAGGATGGATTGGGCCCGATGCGCCTTTGCCGGATGTCGTGACGATGAACAAGGCGCATTCAAGCCATTGGACAGCGAACCCTGATCCGGGGATTCCGTACATCTTGCGGGGATGGGGCGATTTTGGCGAGCCAGCTGATCATAGCGTGAGCCTTGATGATGAGTTGCTGATCCGCAATGTGACCACCGATATCCGCTCCGGCCTTGAGGGGCGTGAGGAGAACGCAAACTCGATATTTATCTTTGAAGTGGCAGGGCTTTGTATCGGGCATCTCGGCCATCTTCATCATGAACCGACCGATGCGCAATATGCGCTGATCGGGCGGCTTGATGTGGTAATGGTACCAGTGGATGGAGGGATGACGCTGCCTACTTCTGCGATGATCCAGGTGATGCAGCGGGTGAAGGCGCAGCTTGTGCTGCCGATGCACTGGTTTGGCGAGAGCACTTTACGCCAGTTTCTCGGAGGGCTGCAGAAGGATTTCAAGGTGGAGGCCGATGGGGAGAGCAGCCTTACGGTTTCCTTGCGGACGCTGCCGCGGACACCTACGATACGGGTGCTTCTTCCTCGCTATTACGCACCCGACGAATAGGACACTCAATGCCTCTGAAGCCGCTTGACGCGACCGCTCTCGAAGCTTTCAGGGCGCGGCTTGACCCGGCTGTTCTTTCCAAGCCTGATGCCAGCCATCTGAGCGAACCGCGCGGGCGGTTTGCCGGAAATGCACCTTTGCTTGCGCAGCCAAGATCCGTGGCTGAAGTGGTGGAGATTGTGCAGCTTGCAGCGCATCTGCGCGTGGGCATTGTACCCTATGCCGGAGGCACAGGCCTTGTGGGCGGGCAGGTGATGGAGGGTGGTTCGCCCGCTATCTTGCTTTCAGTTGAGCGGCTGAATGCCGTGCGGGATGTGGACGCTTCGGACAATGTGATGATTGCTGAGGCAGGTGTGATTCTCGCGGACGCACAGGCGGCTGCGGCAGAGGTGGACCGGCTGTTTCCGCTTTCCCTTGCGGCGGAGGGCTCGGCTCGTATCGGTGGGAACCTTGCCACGAATGCTGGTGGGGTTCAGGTGCTTCGGTATGGCAATGCGCGGGATCTCTGCCTCGGGTTGGAGGCAGTAATGCCGGACGGTAGTATTTTGAACGGACTGAAGCGGTTGAGAAAAGACAATACGGGGTATGATCTTCGCCATCTTCTGATTGGTTCTGAAGGAACGCTCGGAATTATTACTGCAGCCAGCCTGCGGCTTTTTCCGGCAGAACGAGAGAAGACGACGGCGTTGGTGGAAGTGCGAGGCCCGGATGCAGCACTCGCACTTTTGCATCTGTTGCGGGATCATATCGGCGACGCGATCACGGCTTTTGAGCTGATCCACGCGCAGGGTTACCGATTTCTGGCGGAAACACTGCCGGATGCTCCGCAGCCATTTGCGGAGGTGCCTGAGTGGAGCGTTTTGATCGAAGCGGGATCGGGGCACGGGGCGCGGCTGGAAGAGCGTCTGATGGTTGCATTGGAACTGGCTTACGGTGATCTCATCAGCAATGCGCTGGTAGCGCAAAACCGCGCGCAGGCGCAGAATTTCTGGGCGGTGCGCGAAATGATCCCAGAGGCGAACAGGCTGATCGGATCAATTTCCAGCCACGATATTTCAGTGCCTGTAAGCCGTGTTCCGGAATTTATCCGGCAGGGAGGCGCATTACTGGAGGCGATGGACCCGGCTTTTAGGATCAATTGCTTTGGCCATCTTGGCGATGGCAACCTGCACTACAATGTGTTTCCGCCGAAAGGGGCAAGCCGCAAGGATTACGAGGACAGGCGTGCAGCGATCAAGGATACAGTGCACACTTTGGCAGATGCGATGGGCGGCTCTGTAAGTGCGGAGCATGGGATCGGGCGTTTGAAAACACGCGATTTGGAGCGGTTTGGAGACCCTGTAAAGCTGGCTTCCATGCGCGCCATCAAGGCTGCCTTGGATCCACTTGGAATTATGAACCCGGGTGCCGTTTTGAGAAACCCGACGGACGCATAAAAAGGGCGTCTCCCCGGGGTGAGAGGAGACGCCGAATTCCAGACCGAGGCCTGATTTGCAAGCAGTGCCTTACTGAGAAGGCACGTTCAAGATGCGCTGTGTTTGGTTACCAAGTCGTTACTAAAGGAGCGTGAAGTATGTTTTTTCTCATTTCAGTCGATTTTTTCTCAAACCCCGTCGAAACTGCATAAAGCATGAACGTCTAGGCCCAGATTTTCCAGCTTCTGCCGCCCGCCAAGCTCCGGCAGATCTATGATGAAGGCGGCTGAGATAACGTCCCCTCCCAATTGCTCGATCAGCTTCAATCCGGCTTCGGCGGTGCCTCCGGTCGCGAGCAAATCATCGACCATCAGGACCTTCTCGCCTCCTTCAATCGCATCATCATGGATTTCCATGACGGCCTCGCCGTATTCCAGTTTGTAGGCTTGCGAAAGCACCTTACCCGGCAGCTTTCCCTTTTTGCGGATGGGAACGAACCCGATGGAAAGCTGGTGTGCAATGGCGCCTCCAAGGATGAAGCCCCGCGCTTCCAACCCAACGATCTTGTCGATCCGTTGCCCCACAAATGGGTGAAGGAGTTGATCGATTGCGATACGAAAGCCGCGTGGATCAGCGAAGAGCGTAGTGACATCCCGGAAGAGGATACCCTCATGCGGAAAATCGGGGATGGTGCGAATGTAGTCTTGAACGGTCTTCACGCAGTATGCCTCCAGCTTGGTACCGCGACGCACCTAGCGTAGGGTAGCCTGCAAGGCAAAAGAAACTCTCTTTGGCCTCTCGAATTAGAGGCAGATTGTCTTGGAAGCCTCAACCTGCCTTTTGCCACGCAGTTCTTTCCAGCTATGCCTAAGCGTCCACAGCGTTCAGAACACGCCCTGCTACAGCATCGAGTTTGGCAACAAGAGCGGGATCTCTTCCTGGTTTTTGAGTCAGGATCGCGAATTCGAGCGCCCTGTCGCAGCCGTGAGGACATGGTGTCCGTTCATCCCCCACCAGATCAGGCAAATGGCTGACCATCGTGCGCGCCTTCTCGGCATTACCTGTAAGTGTTGCGATGATTTGCGTGACGTCCACTTCGCCATGATCCGGATGCCAACTGTCGTAATCCGTGATCATGGCAATGGAGGCATAGCAAAGCTCGGCCTCACGGGCGAGTTTCGCTTCGGGCATATTCGTCATTCCGATCACATCGCAGCCCCAGACTTCGCGGTAGAGTTTCGACTCGGCGAGAGATGAAAACTGGGGGCCTTCCATCGCGAGATACGTGCCGCCGTTATGGATTTTGATCCCACTGGCCTCTGCGGCCGTAGCCGCCGCTTCGCCAAGGCGCGGGCAGGTGGGATGGGCAACGGACACATGTGCGACGCAGCCGGGCCCAAAAAAGGATTTTTCCCGCGCGAAGGTACGATCAATGAACTGATCGACGATCACGAAATCGCCAGGTGCCATTTCTTCCCGAAAGGAACCGCAGGCAGAGATTGAGAACACGTCCGTGACGCCAATACGCTTGAACGCATCAATATTGGCGCGGTAGTTGATGCTGCTCGGGCTTTGGACATGTCCACGGCCGTGGCGGGGCAGAAACGCCATCCTCACACCGTCCAGCGTGCCTGTCAGAATAGCGTCAGACGGTTTCCCCCACGGGCTCTCCACTTCCGTCCAGCTGGCATTTTTCAGCCCTTCGATCTCGTAGAGGCCGCTGCCGCCGATTACGCCGATCATCGTTTCCATGCCGTACCGCTCCGCTTTTTTTCGGGTGCAGAAGAACGGGAGGAGGAGAGAGGGTCAAGCGCCTTTTGGCACCCCATAGCGCGCCAGGAAGGTTCGCACAGCCTCTTCGGCGGTAATTGCAATATCTGCAGCGCTCGGCAGACCGATCACCCCAAAAGTACGTTTGTCAAAAAGGGACGCTTTGCAAAGAGCGCCGAACTGGCTGGCGGCCATTTCACAGTCATCAATATCCAGTTCGCCTTTCTGGCACCTTTCCTCAAGGAAGTTGACCATGCAGGCCGTTATGACACCGGGCCCGCTATCGTAGAAAGATCGGCCGATATCCGGAAAGCGCATGGATTCAGCGACGCAGATACGAAAGATCTCCTGACCAAGAGTAGACGTTTTGAAAGTCACAAATCGCATGGCCGCCCCAAGAAGGGCCTCTTCCAGCGGTGCGTTTGGATTTATGATGTCCTTGATCCCTTCGGATTGCCGGTCACACTCAGCCTTCATTACCTCAATAAAGAGAAAGCGCTTGTCTGTGAAATGGTTGTAGAGCGTGGCTTTGGAGACACCTGCCGCCTTGGCGATTTCATCAACGCTGGCACCCTCATAGCCCTTTTCCATAAAAACCCGACGCGCCCCGGCCAGCACCTGATCGCATTTGCGTCCCTTGTCGCTGCCTTCGAGACAGGTTTCGGCCGGAGTTACAGGGTCGGTAACTGACTGGAGCTCGGTGAGAGAAGTCATTTGGTGCTCACTTTGTGGGTATGGACGGGTTTGGCGGAAATACAATTACGAGGTCGGAAGTGCCTGGTGGTATCCCGCAGCGCGGACGTTGATCAGACGCTTCCAGAGGGGGTAGCATGCACACGCCTTCAGGGTGGGTGCGCGCGTCCACCTGTTTGGATAATGCCGGAAGACCTGTGAGAACCAAGAGGGCACCAAATAAGCAGATTTGCCGTGTGGAGTTGCGCATTCTGCAATCCTTCCAAAGAATCAAACTAAACCGTTTCGTTTAATTTGAACCGAACGGTTTAGTTTGTCACCTCACGAACGCGTTACCCGCGTTTTCTTTCAGGTTTGATCTGGGCGATTTAGCGGAAAGATATCACTGACGGAGGTATAATCCCGGTATCCAAGTCGGGCGAGCGGCTGGACTTTAAGCACATCAAATCGCCCTTCAGTGAGAACCGTCTCCGCAATGTGGACGCCGATCACTTCCCCGATAACCATCACATTGCTGGCACCGGGAAGCTCTATAATTTTCCAGAGTTTGCACTCGAAAGCGCCTGGCGCCTCGGCAACGCGCGGCGGCGTGACAAGCTCACTTTCCCCCTTTTGCAGGCCTGCTACCTCAAATTCATCTATCTCGGCAGGGTAGGGGCCAGAAGACGCGTTCATCGCATCTCGAAGAGCAAACGAGACGATATTGACGACAAACTCGCCGGTTTCCCGAATAGCACTGACGCTGTCCTTGCCCTGGCTTCTGTCCGGTTTGGAGCCGGTGTTGGAAAACATAACCATCGGCGGGTTGTCGGCCAGTGCATTGAAGAAGCTGTAGGGCGCGAGGTTCACTCTGCCCTTCGCGTCGACAGCGGAGATCCAGCCTATGGGCCTCGGAGCGACCATTGCCTTGAATGGATTGTGAGGAAGGCCGTGATCATCCAGGCCGGGGCGGTAGAACATACAGAGCCTCCGAGTTCGCTTTATGCCCATCCAGAGCAACGTATTGAAAATCCAGTTCAGATTTTCTGTCTTTCGCTGTAGCGCCATGTTAGGGCGGTGTCGAGGGACAGGGGACAGGGCCATGCCGGGTATCGGACTTGAGCGACGAGACTTGTAAGAATGCGCAACAACGTTGCCTGCAAGCCTTTGACGTTTAGATACTTTTCCGGCCAGTTATCCCATGTATACATTCACTCCAGAACAGGCAGAAGACGCGGACGAGGTCGAATATCTTTTTGATCTCGCATTCGCTCCGGGCCGGACAGCGCTGAGCTCCTACCGTTTGAGGGATGGCGTTGATGCGCTGACCGAATTGTCACGCGTCTGCAGGGATGAGTTCGGCGTGCTGGCCGGTGCCATTCGTTTCTGGCCAGTTGTGATTGGCGAGGCGCGTGCTCCAGCAGTGCTTTTGGGGCCGATTGCGGTGCATCCTACACGGCAGGGAGAAGGACTTGGTGCCGCGCTGGTGGGGGAAGGGCTTGCTGCTGCGCGTGCAGAAGGTTGGACACGCGTCTTACTGATTGGCGATGCGCCTTACTACGGCCGATTCGGATTTCGTCTACTGGAAGGCATCGAGTTTCCACCGCCGACCAATCCGAAAAGGGTCCTTGGGCGGGATCTGGCTGCGAGCGCTTTTGACGGCGTATCAGGCCGGGTGTTTCCCATAAAAAGCTGAGACGAATGTGTATTGGGTCGAGCTTTCAGCGCGCCGCATTCAGAAATTTCTGTAGCTTTTCACGATCAATCGGCTTGGCTATGAGATCCATCTTCAAATCGGAGCAAGCCTTTCGCAACGATCTGCTGCGATCCGCTGAAATGAGGCGTGCGGGGACCGAACCATATGCTGCAACAATTTCTCGGTAGAGCGTGAGGCCGTCTATCCCGCCGCCGAGTTGGTAATCCAATAGGAGCGCATCAGGTATAAGCTGGATTTCAGATAGTAGCTCCAGCGCTTCCTCTCCAGAATGAGCGTGAATGACCTGACCCTGCCATCCTTCGATCATCACGCTGATCGCGTTGGCGAGTTGAGGGTCGTTCTCCACAAGAAGAACGATAAGGCCACTCAAAAGGTGATCTGCTTTTTCGGCCGGATCGACGGGTTTGTTTTCGTAGCGAAGTTCTCCCTTCGGGATTGGAACGTTAAGCGAGAAGCAGCTTCCGCTTCCGGGCATGGACCAGAGGCCAAGGGGATGGCCAAGGCTGGCGCATGCACGTTCGACAATAGCGAGGCCCAGCCCGAGGCCACCGTCTGCCATATCCCCGTCGAGCCGCTTGAATTCGCCAAAAATCGCTGTCTGGTCTTTCTCTGCGATGCCCTTTCCGGTATCCCAGACTTCAATCCGAGCAGAGCTGCCGTTGCGGCGCATGCCTACCAAGATCTTTCCGTTATCGGTATAACGGATCGCGTTGGAAATCAGGTTCTGAATGATTCTGCGAAGATAGCCGGGATCGCTTTTGACGGTGAGCGAGGTTTCCACAATCCGAAGATCAAGCCCTTTCGCGGCGGCGACCGGCTCAAGCTCGTCCCGCAGGGGCCCGAGGATGGCACTGAGCTGTACGGGCTGGACTTCGAAAGCGGCCTTGCCGGAGTCCAACCTCGATATGTCGAGCAGGGCTTCGATAATCTGTTCTACGCCGGCCAGCGCGGTTTCCGCCTTGCCGATCACACCTAGGACGTCAGCCTCCGCAGTTCTGTCGGACAGGGAAGACACAAAGAGCTTTGCCGCGGAAAGAGGTTGCAACAGATCGTGGCTCGCAGCCGCGACGAAGCGGGATTTTGAAGCGTTCGCCCGCTCAGCTTCAGCAAGCGCTACTCCAAGCTCCTGCGTTCGCTCTTCCACACGTTTCTCCAGCATTTCATTCATCTCAAAGAGGGCGCGGCCAGCCTCCCTCTCCGCCGTCACGTCCGTAAAGCTGATCACGAAACCATGGTCTGGCATTTCCTGAGCAAAGACGCTGAGGGTTCTTGCTGTATCGCGAGTCACTTCAAAGGCGATGGGTTTGCGACCGGTATTTGTGTTTGTCCAGCGCGTGAGCCTCTCTGCATCAAAGCCGGGTGAAAACTCGATCTGGTCTTCCAGTCTGTTGAGAAGGACTGAAAAACTCAACCCAAGAGCGGAGGACTGGGCCGGAAGATCGAGCAAGCTGTCCATCTTCTTGTTCCAACCGACCAGTTTCTGGTTGCGATCAAAGATGCAGACACCCTGATTGAGATGATCGAGGGTCGCGCCAAGCAGTTGGGCCTGCTGATCGCGTATCTTGTCCCTCTCCAGCCGCTCCAGCCGGATGATATCCGTTACGTCCGTTTGCAGAATAACGGTTCCGCCACGGGATGTTCTATGTTCGCTGACCTGAAGCCAGCGATCCCAGATCAGACTGACGTTGAAGACGACGTGGTTGTCGCCGTGTCGCTCCATCCGCCGCTTTGCCCATTCATGCCCTGTTTCGTTCTCCGGGAGGGCCAGAAACTTGCTGCTGGAAATGAGATCGACGTAGTCAGCAAACTTAAGCCCTGCGACAAGACCGCCCGTGATATCCAAGAGATCCCGGCAGAAACGGCTGTTGGAGAGAACCAGTTCATCTTCCTGATCAAAGAGTGCAAACCCTTCGCTGATTGTCTCTATTGCTTCCGTCAAGTTGGCGCGCGCGGCCTCTGTCTCAAGATTGGCCTCTGCCAGACGCGCATTCGAATCCTGAAGCAGATCAAGAGTACGTTCAAGATCGAGCGTGCGCTCCCTGACCTTCGCTTCCAGAAGAGCGGCCCGCTCAAACTGGGCGTAGGCAAGGCCGGATTGTTCGCTTTTCTGCTCTACACGACGCATGAGCGAGCGTGTGATCTGAATGAGTTTTTCGTTCTGGCGTTCAACGCTGTCAGATGGGTTGATCAGGGACATGGGAGTTTAAAGATCGCTGGGAGGCGGGTGAGGGTAAATCGCGACACCCGTCATTGTGTGGTTCACATGAAGAGGGCCAATCTGCTCGCCATATGTGGAGAAACCAATCACCTTGTGCCGTGAGAGTACGCTGGAGACCGAGTGTGCAATTTGTGTTTGCTCCGCCTCTATCCGGCGCAGGATGCAATCGCAGCCGATAATTGCTCCGGGCCGATCGCTGGTTGTCAGTGCCGAAAGCTCATCTTCCAAATGGGCGGCCATGCTTTCGGAGTTCGCAACGGTGAGAACCATCCCTTCATCTATGGCCGAGAAGAAAACGAGTTCGCCCTTGGAGTTCACCCTTTGAATGGCGCGTACATGGTGTGAGCCGCCAATGCGTACAACGACGGGGTGCGAGGCGAAGGTAAAGGGATCAAGCTGTTCCGGGTCTTTACCCACAATGCGCGCATATTCGCGAGCCGCAGGCTCTGCATTGATTTCCTTTACAATCCGTTGTCCCGGATCTGCGTCGGTTACAACCATGTGCTGTTCCGTGGGAACGAGATGGTTGAGGCTGAAAACACGCGTCTTGCAATCGGTAGCAATCAGGGCGAGCACTGCGGCATTCGATTGGATTTGGCCATTAAGGGCAACAAGAGCCACCTCGAAATCAACACCATCTCCTGCCGAGCCGCCAAAGAGCGGAAGGCCTGCAAGTGCAGGAGACAGTGCGGCTGCGAGAACGTCTTCCTTGAGAGACAGCCCGTCAACCAGAAGGAATGCGAACCCGTTCTCTTTATCTGTATTGCGTTTCTGCAGGTCGAGGCGCTTTTGTATGATGCTGTCTGCAAGTTCCTGATGGTTGAGATCATCCAGGCCCTCAATGAGGGTGCAATTTGAGGCGAAATGTTTTGTGGGCCAGCCGATTGCCACGATAAGCCCCTCGTCATAGCCCTCAACGCCAATCTCTCCAGCGGTTGTGCAGGCGACAACATCCGTACCTGGAAAGGCATCACTGGCTTGCGCAATAACCTGCTTGAAATCGGCGTCAGGCGAGACAAGGAGATGTAGGAGTGCAAGGTCCTCTCCACCAACAAGGTTTGAAAGGCATGCAATAGCGTCGGGCTCGTTCCAGCGCACCTGAGCTGTTCGCAATAGATTCGCGCTTTGAGTGCCGCCTTCCTGAGGCGACAGTAAGGTGTCTGCTGTTTTCAGCATTTTAGTGGTTTTTCTCCCTAGCCTTAACGATATGAGGCTCAGGGAGATTTTGGCAAGACATTTGCAAACTTGGCATCCTGCGCCACAAGCACAGCCTGGGTGCGGCTTTGAACGCCGAGCTTGCGCATGATTGCTGTGACATGCGCCTTTACTGTTGTCTCTGCTATGGAGAGATCGAAGGCGATCTGCTTGTTGAGTTTGCCTTCGCAGATCAGTTGCAGGATGCGGCCCTGCTGGTTGGTGAGCGATGAGAGACGCGTGAGAGTATCCGGGCCGTCGTCCACTACACCTGCATCTACAAAGCCTGCCGGACGATAAACCTTTCCTTCGGCAATGCAGGTTATAGCGTCCCTGAACACAGAGCGATGACTGTGCTTTGGCACGAAGCCAGCGGCGCCGGAGCGGATGGCACCACTGATAATCGAGTTGTCCGTCATTGAGGAGACGATGATGACAGGTGTTTTTTCGGCGTTCCGTTTCAGGCGGATCAGACCGTCCAGACCGCTGACATCTGGCAGGTTGAGATCCAGCAAAATGAGGGCGGGCGCTTCCTTCACAACCAGAATATCAAGCGCTGCTTCCATTCGGCTGGCTGTTACAACGTTGGAGAAATCGGCTACCGACTTGAGCGTCAGTTCCAGGGCGTCGCAAAAAAGCGGGTGATCATCGATTACGAGAGCCCAGTTGTTCTGATCGTTCTCAATCATAGGGCCTTTGGGGGCTGCGGTTTGAAGAGACATATCCGAAACCTATCGTGAGTCAGGAGAGGCGTCACTTGCCAAAAAGCCAGATACTCCAGAATTGCGCACCCCCGGCAGGGATGCGCTGATGTTAAGTGCAGTGCTCAGTTCGAAGCCAGTTGCTTGGGCAGGCGGAACGTCCAGAGCAGACCACCCTGATTAAGATAGTTCACCTTCTTGGCAACCTCTCCACCCCAGAGTGGTACGGCACCACCCCAGCCTGAAATGACGGTAACGTATTGCTCGCCGTCCTGCATCCATGTGATGGGCTGGCCAACGATGCCGGATCCCGTCTGGAAGGACCAGAGTTCCTCTCCGGTTTCATCATCAAAGGCGATAAAGTGGCCTTCCGGCGTGCCTGTGAAGACGAGGCCCCCTGCGGTTGTCATCACGCCACCCCAGAGTGGAGCGTCATTCTTGAACTCCCACTTGATCTCGCCCGTATCGGGGTCAATCGCTTTCAGGCTGCCGATATGATCCTCGTAGTTGGGCTTGATGGTGAAGCCGGAACCGAGATAGGCAGCCCCTTTCTTGTAGGTGATTGGCTCGTTCCAGATATCCATGCCCCATTCGTTAGAGGGAACATAGAAGTTGCCGGTGCGTTGGCTGAACGCCATTGGCATCCAGTTTTTCCCGCCAAGGAATGAAGGAGATGAGAAAACAACCTCACCTTTCTTGCCATCGGCTGCTTCTGCAGGATCGCCGGGGCGGTTTGGTTCGTTGAAGATCGGACGCCCGTTCTCATCAATACCTTCTGCCCAGGTGATGTCTTTAACGAAAGGCACGGCTGAGACGAATGCGCCATCTTCTCGGTTGAGAACGTAAAAGAAGCCGTTTCGGTCGGCAGTGGCGAAGCGCTTATTGCCGTCACGGTCCGTGTAGGCAACCACCTCGTTCACACCGTCGTAGTCCCAACCTTCGCGAGGCGTGGACTGATAATGCCATTTGATTTCGCCATTGGCAGGATCAATCCCGAGACGGCTGGCAGCATAGAGATTGTCGCCCGCGTTCCCATCGGATGGTGTGCCTGCGTTGCGCAGGTGGCTGTTCCACGGCGCGGGATTGCCCGTTCCGAAAACGAGCGTATCTGTCTCTGCATCGTAGGAGCCACCGAGCCACGTAGCTCCGCCGCCCGTTTTCCACATATCACCGGGCCATGTGGCGTTGAGCGTGCCCGTCATGGTGCTTTCTTCGCCGTTGAGCGTGCCCATATGGCCTTCGATTACGGGGCGTGTCCAAACGAGATCACCGGTTTCAGCATCGCGCGCCTGAACTTCGCCAACAATGCCGAATTCGCCGCCTGAATTGCCTGTTATCACAAGGCCATTCACGATCAGCGGCGCTGCAGTATAGCTGTAGCCCGCCTTGTAGTCGGCAATCTTCTTGCGCCAAACCACATCGCCCGTTTTGGCGTTGAGCGCCATGATGCGAGCATCGAGAGTGCCAAAGTAGATGTTCTCACCGAAGATCGCTGCACCTCTGTTCACCACATCGCAGCACGGCAGAATGCCCTCAGGCAAACGCGCATCATATTGCCAGATTTCCTGGCCGGTTTTCACGTCAATCGCGTAAATACGGGAATAAGAGCCGGTGATATACATCACGCCATCATGTACCAACGGCTGCGTTTCCTGGCCCCTCTGCTTCTCGCCTCCCAGGCTGAATGCCCAGGCTGGAACAAGGTTCTTAACATTGTCCGTGTTGAGCGTATCCAACGGCGAATAGCGTTGCAGATGCCGCCCCATCCCGTTGGTAAGTACATCGCCCGTTGAGGCGGTGTCGTTCAATAGATCCTGCTCTGTGACGTCGGCATAGGCGACGCTTGTCGCCATGAGCCCTGCTGTCACGGCCAAAATAAACCTGTTCATCCGGTTTCCTCCCTATGCCGTTCCATAAGGGCCGCAAGCCAAGCAAGGCAGATATCGACCCGGAGCCAGTATTCGCCGAAAGGGCAGTTCGAGATATTGAACAATGGTCGTAAGATGGATTGCGGGACCATAGTGCTAATGTCTGTAACTCGGGTGCAGCGTAGGGTTCAACTTGGGAGGATTGTGAGTGACTCGGTGGTTTTGTGTGTGTCTTTGGCTCATCTGCCATAGCGCTGCTCTGGCACAGACAGCAGGAGAGCGGAACGTTTTTCTGGAAGATGCGGCGGGCACGCGGATTCTGATCGCACACGTGATTGTCGATCAAGAGAACGGCTATTCTGTCTCAATGGCGGAAGAGCCCTTTACGGATCACTTCCTCTCCATGCGTCCTTTCAGGTGTATCGAAGGGCCCGACAAGCATTGGTGCCACGTGCCCTATCCCTACGCGATTAAGCGCGAGGTTGGGGATGACCTTACGGATCTGGAATACGATTTCCTGTTTATCTGGAAGGGAGCAACGGAATACGGGATCAATATGTGGAACGGCGTTTACTACAAGCTCGAAGCGGAAGGAGATACCTTGGTGGGTCGATTGCATGAGATGGACATGGGCGTGCTTTCTGCGCCGCCTGAAGGTGGTGATCTGAGGCCGGTGAAAGCGAAACACATTGAGGAAAGTGATCCGGAGAGCCATTGGCTGCCTCGGCTGGTGATCGAGTAACGGTCTTTGTTCGCTGGGTCTGGAAAGGGCGCGCTCAAAACAGCGGCGCGTACTTCCAATCGTCGGCGTCGGGTGTCACTTCATCGAGATCGTAATTCGCACCCTGAAGACGTTTCGCGATCAAAAGCCCATCTTCCGCGGCCTCATCCACATAGCTGCGGCCAAGAGCTTCATCCTGCGGCACTCCGTGGCCCCGCATCAGATCCAGCCCGTAGTTGAATTTCCCCACTGGATCACCCAGATCGGCCGCGCGCTTGTCCCATTCAGCGGCGCTGTCGGGATCGTAATCACCACCGAGGCCGTTATTGTCCAATTGGCTCATCCAGTGCATGGCACCTGTATAGCCTGCTGCTGCGCAAGCCTCGAACACCTGGCGGGCCTGAACGTGCCGCCCTGCCTTAGTAATGAAGTAGCCTGATGCACAGGACGACATATCAACCTCTCCGCGCGCGGCGTTTTCCAGCACGCGGTTGATGGACATTTCTTCCGGATTGAGTGTTCCGCCGTCTTCCATGTCTTCCGCGAGAACCGGAGACGACAGGAGGAGGAGCATGGCAAAAGCGTGTTTCATGAACTTCTAAATAGCATATTCTCAGCCGCCTTGCAGCAATGCGAAGGTCGCAACCACCCTTATCAAGGTCGGAACGCGGCACCCCACGGGAAACGCCCCACCTTGATTGACTTGATAGGTTTGCGGCTGCCAACATCGATAACGGTTACATCGCCCGATACACCATTTGTCGTGAAAAGCCGGGAGTGGTCCGCGTTGAAAGCCATGTGCCAGACACGGCGACCCACCAGAATGTACTCCTCAACCTCGAACGTCTCACCATTCACCACGGCCACGTGATTGGATGGGCCAAGGGCCACAAAAGCATGGGTATCGCCGGGCGTGAATTCAAAGCCGACAGGCTGCACGCGATCCGGATGGATGTTGGGTACATCAAAGCTGATCTTGGCTTTCTCAGCCTGCGTCGCTACGTCAAAAACCGTGATTGTGCCGCCGATCTCGGAGCTTACCCAAAGCTCCGTGCCTTCCTTGGCAAATTCTGCGTGGCGGGGACGACTGTCCACAAGTGTATTCGCGAAAAGCTCCTGCGTTTCAGTATCAATCCAATGCGCCATGTTGGTTGTCTCGGACGTGGTGATGGCAATCTTACCGTCGGGTGAGACGGCCATGCCCTCAGGCTCAATCCCCACATCAATCTGGGCCACGACCTTGCGTGTTTCGGTATCTACAACGGTGGTGATCGCATCATCCTCATTGGCGATGTAGAGATGGCGATCATCGGGATGCAGAACGAACTGTTCCGGGTCTTCGCCCGATGGAAGATCATGCAGGATCTTGCCGGTCTCCGGATCCATCACCTGCACGGTGTCGCTATCCGATGCACAGATATAGACGCGGCTGAAGTCCTTGGAGAAGGTGATGCCGCGCGGGCGCTCACCTGTCTCATAGGTTCGGACAACCTCCAGAGTATCGGTATCTATTATGCTGATCGTGTCGTCTTTTTCGTTGGTTACCCAGATCTCACCGGCATGAACCGGGAGGCTGAGTGCCAAAAATAGGGGGGCGAGTTTCAGGGGGGGCATATCACTCCTCAAAGGCTTTGCATTGGCTTTCGGGTTTGTCGAGGCCGAGGCTGTCCATCTCGTTACGCTGATGAAGGAAGCCCTCAAGCGGGGCTTGGGCTACCATGGCTCTCGGATGAACGATCGGGATCGGCTGGCGGAGCTGACCGTTCCACGTGCGGTACGTCAGCGGGCGGCCTTTGAAGCCCGCAAGCTCAAACGTATCTGACAGAAGGTAGGTACGGAGCGTCTGAGGATTGCTGGAGTTTGTGCGGGTCACGGCCTCACCGATACTGCGCATGGCAGCCCATGCAGCGTAGTCCTGTGGCTCCATCGGGCGCTCCTGCTCTTCCCGGAAGCGGGTTTGCAGTTGTGCGGCCCCCCATTGCTCAACCACCGGAGCCCACGTGACTGCGGTAAGCCCTTCCGAACCCGCGACAGGGCGCGCCTCCCATGTATTGTATAGGATGTACCGTCCGAAATCACGTACCTCGTCGGCCACGATCAGCGCGTCATAATCTCCAAACTCCTGCGTGAAAACGGGTACTTCCTGCGCCGCGTTTCGTCGCATATCGGCATCGAAAGCCCAAATTTTCTCGGCCCGAAGCTCAAGGCCGAACTTGGTGAGGGAGCGTTTCATAGCAGCGGCATACAGTTTGTCCGCTGAATGAGTGCCGCTTATCATCACAAAATCGGACCAACGCTTTTTGACAAAAAACTGAACGAGCGCGTCTGTGCGCATAACATCGGAAGGGATGGTGTGGAGCAAGTTGACGCGGCAATCTGAATCGCGGAGGGACAGATTTCCGGAGGATGTATTGAAGAGAATCGCATCTTCCGCCTCGGCCAGATCCGCAATGGCTTTTTGAGTGCTGGCGGGCGCATCCAGCAGGATAAAGGACGTGGAGGCAAGGGCCGTTCGTGCGGCCTCCAGTGTATCCTCGCCTTCTGAAACGATCACTTCCTCAAGCTCGTAAAGGTGGCCAAGAAACCTTCCTGTTGTTGCATTCTCCTTCAGGCCAGATCGTGCACCCGCGAGTCCCAAATCGTCTGGAATGGGATCAAGATTGGAGAGCGTCGGCGGGCGCGATGTCTCAACCCGGAGGTAAGCGATCCTGATCGCAACCTCGGCTGATGCCATATTTGCAACAGCGCAGAACGCGCAGATTGCTGCCAGTAATCGCATGTGTGAAACTCCCTCCGTTCAAAGCTAGCAAGCGTGCAGACCCCTTCTGAATAGGACTTTGGTCGTGGCGGAGCTGAATCGCAACCAAAGTCCAATACTCTCTGGCGTCAGCCTCTCCTAGAAGTGGATCAACAGAGAAAACGCCTTGGGAGATTTCCATGAAAACCGCGACGTTCAGAATCATGATGGCCATAGGTTCCACGCTTGTGGCGGTGACATTGGTGCATGCCCATGGTGATGTGAAACCACAGGCAGTGGACACCGCTGGGCTACCGGAAGTAGGTGAGGAGTGGTTGACGGAAAATCCATATCGTGCAGCTGCTGCCGGAGAAGAGGTCTGGCAGAAAGCCGTTGAGATCGGGGCTTCAGGTTACAATCAGAATTGCGCGCGTTGCCATGGGCTGGAGGTGGTTTCCGGCGGGTTGGCACCTGACCTGCGCTTTCTGGAGGCGGAGGAATACGGCGATGAATGGTATGTCGAGCGGTTCCGCGAGGGATATACGCAAAACGGCACGACCAAGATGCCCGCGTTCGGCGAGTTGCTGGGTCAGGAGGCGGCCTGGGCCATCCGCACCTACATAGAAACCCGCCCCGATAGCGATGCAATGGAAGATGTTTCTGATGAACTGAAGGCGATGCGCGATCAGTTGAAGGATTTCGCCACAGATCCAAGCGGTGCGGATGCGGAAGCGCTCCGGGGTCGGCTATCGGAAATTGCGGACAGTATCGAGACGTTTTCGGGGGCACCGGTGGCCGATTCTGTGGCCTTCAGGGCAGCCAATCTGATTGATGGCTCAGCCGAAGCCTACAGGTCCGCCGCTGAAACGCTCACGATAGGCCTGTCGGCCGCGCATTAGGAATGCTGCACCGGATCACGACCACTCTGCTTGCAATCCTTTTGCCCGTTGGAACAGCTTGGGCCAATGACCCCTGTGCAGACTACGAGCCACAGGAGCGCCCCCAGAATGTGGGGCGCGACGAGGTAGGCCAGGAGCTTGATGCAATCGTCGAACAGGGTCACATGTTGTTCGCGGTCTATGAGGATTATCCTCCTTACAGCTGGGAAGAGGACGGCAAGCCGAAAGGTGTGGACGTTGAGGTCGCTAGACTGATTGCAGCGGATATTGGAGTTGAGGCACGCTTCAACTTCGTGGGCTCTGCCGAGAACCTTGAGGCAGATCTGCGCAACAACATCTGGAGGGGAGCCGTTGTTGGAGGGCAGATCGCCAACGTGATGATGCGAGTGCCTTACGATTCCTCCTTTGCGTGCCGCGTTGAGCAGGTGGTGTTTACTGGGCAATATGCGAAGGAGACAGTGGCGATTGCCTACCGGAAATCCGAATACCCGGAGGAGAAGCCTGTACCAGCCTATTTTCGCTTTGACACCGTGGCCGTAGAAAACGATTCCATTTCCGATTTCTTTCTATCTTCCTTCGCTGGTGGGCAACTTTCCGGCAATGTCAGCCGCTATCCGGATATGGGTCAGGCTATGCAGGCACTAGCTGATGGTGAGGTAATGGCTGCAATGGGGCCGCGCGGGCAACTGGAACATGGGCTGACGGGTGAGCTTGGTCTGCACCAGCCACCGCTGGCTGGATTTGCCGTTAGCAGCTGGGACCTTGGCGTCGCCGTGAACTTTCGCTACCGCCCGCTATCCTACACGGTGGACGATGCGATCCGCTATGCGTTGGAAGACGGGCGCATCGCCGCAATCTTCGACAGGTATGGCCTTACTCATCAGCCGCCGGAGCGATGAGCATACGCCCTTGGTCGAATAGGCCGGGTCTTTATGTCGTCTTAGGCTGGATCAGGGTGAAGGACGGATGGCGCGGAGAATATGAGCGAAACATTGGCCGGTGCAAATGGTGGAGGTGAATTTCTGACGCCTTCCTCGCCAGTGCCCGCTGATATGACTCGCGCTGTGAAACGCGGCTGCTACTATCAACCGCGAACCGCGACACTCGAACAGGATTTCTAGGGAGGAAAAGATGAACAAGGTAAGCATGACAGTGAACGGCCGCACCGTTTCTGCCGATGTGGAAGGGCGGACGTTGCTGTCCAGCCTTTTGCGGGATGATCTGCATCTGACAGGTACACATGTAGGCTGCGATACCTCTCAGTGCGGGGCTTGTGTGGTGCATGTGGATGGCAAGGCGGTGAAGGCCTGCACAATGCTGGCGGCGGAAGCTGATGGCGCTGATGTGAAGACGATCGAGGGCATGGCCAACGCGGATGGCAGTCTCGGCGTCATCCAGCAGGCGTTTCGGGATTATCATGGGCTGCAATGCGGATTCTGCACGCCGGGCATGGTAATGTCCGCTGCTGCACTGCTTGAGGAAAACCCAAAGCCCAGCGAGGCCGAAGTGCGGGATTATCTCGAGGGCAATATCTGCCGGTGCACCGGTTACCACAACATCGTCAAAGCCATCCTCGCGGCCTCCGGCCAGCAGGTTGAGGCTGTGGCTGCGGAATAAGCGCTGCGCCCGATAGAGGCGCAGAACCACAATAAGGGGCCAGCTTACCGCATTGCCCCGGATATAAGGGAGTTACATCATGCCTAAAGATGGTGGCATCGGCGCCAGCACAAAGCGGCGCGAAGATCTGCGGTTTCTGACCGGCAGGGGCAAGTACACGGACGACATCAATCTACAAAACCAGACTTATGCGCATTTCGTGCGCTCTGATGTGGCGCATGGCACGATCAATTCCATCAATGCCTCCGCCGCCGAGGCCATGCCTGGCGTGGCGCGGGTGTTCACAGCCAAGGATTTCGAAGGTGTGGGCGGTGTGCCCTGCGGCTGGCAGGTGACAGATCGGCACGGCCAGCCGATGCAGGAACCAAAGCATCCGGTGCTGGCCGAAGGCAAGGTACGCCATGTCGGCGATCCGATTGCCGTTGTCGTGGCCGATACACTGGAGCAGGCACAAGACGCTGCAGAAAAGCTGGAGATCGACATCACCGAACTGCCTGCGGTGATCGACATGAAAGATGCGTTGCAGGACGGTGCCACGAAGGTGCACGACGATCTGACATCAAACCTCTGCTATGATTGGGGCTTTGTAGAAGAGAACCGTGACGCGGTGGATGAAGCGATCAAGGGCGCCCATCACGTTACCACGCTGGAACTGAAGAACAATCGGCTGGTCGCCAATCCGATGGAACCGCGCGTGGCCGTTGGTGACTACGATTTCTCCACAGATGAGCACACGCTTTACACCACAAGCCAGAACCCGCATGTGATCCGACTGCTGATGGGGGCTTTTGTGCTTGGTATTCCCGAGCACAAGTTGCGCGTTGTGGCGCCGGATGTGGGTGGTGGCTTTGGAGCCAAGATCTACCACTACGCTGAGGAGGCATTTTGCACGTTTGCCGCCAAGGCAATCGGCCGGCCCGTGAAGTGGACATCCAGCCGCTCAGAGGCCTTCATGTCCGATGCGCATGGACGCGACCATGTTACGAAGATCGAGCTTGCAATGGACGAGAACGGCAAGTTTCTGGCGTTGCGCACGGATACGCACGCCAATATGGGTGCATATCTTTCCACCTTCGCACCGAGCATTCCCACATGGCTGCACGGCACTCTGATGGCGGGGAACTACACGACACCGCTTATCTATGTGAACGTGAAAGCGGTGTTTACCAACACGGTGCCGGTAGATGCCTACCGTGGTGCCGGCCGGCCGGAGGCGACTTTCCAGTTGGAGCGTGTGGTGGACAAAGCTGCGCGCGAGATGGGGATTGATCCGGTCGAGTTGCGCCGCCGCAACTTCATTACCGAGTTCCCCTATGCCACACCCGTGGCTGTGGAATATGACACCGGTGATTACCACGCGACGATGGACAAGCTTTTGGAGATGTCCGACCATGCCGGCTTCGAGGCGCGGGCGGCTGAGAGCAAGGCCAATGGCAAGCTGCGCGGCTTTGGCATCGCGCACTACATCGAGGCTTGTGGGATAGCACCTTCAAACCTTGTGGGCCAGTTAGGCGCACGTGCGGGGCTTTATGAAAGCGCCACAGTGCGGGTGAACGCTACAGGCTCCATTTCGGTCATGACAGGTTCACATTCGCACGGGCAGGGGCACGAGACGTCCTTCGCTCAAGTGGTTTCCGAAATGATCGGGATTGACGCGAACCAGATCGATATCGTGCATGGCGACACATCCAAAACACCGATGGGTATGGGCACCTATGGCTCGCGCTCCATCGCGGTGGGTGGCTCTGCAATGGTGCGGGCAACCGAGAAGATCATCAACAAGGCCAAGAAGATCGCCTCTCATCTTCTGGAAGCGTCCGAGGGTGATATCGAGTTCAAGAATGGAGAGTTCACCGTTGCGGGCACCGATAAATCGGTCGCCTGGGGCGATGTCACTTTGGCAGCCTATGTACCTCACAACTATCCGCTGGAGGAGATGGAGCCGGGACTTGAGGAGACGGCGTTCTATGATCCGGCCAACTTCACTTATCCATCTGGCGCTTATGGCTGCGAAGTGGAGGTGGATCCGGAGACCGGAAAGGTAACGGTCCTGGGATTCTCTGCTGCCGATGATTTCGGCAACATCATCAACCCGATGATCGTCGAAGGTCAGGTGCATGGCGGACTTGCGCAGGGTATCGGGCAGGCAATGATCGAGAATTGTGCCTACGACGATCAGGGCCAGCTTTTGTCCGGCTCCTATATGGATTACGCGATGCCGCGGGCGGATGATTTGCCGATGTTCAAGGTGGATCATTCCTCCATCACGCCTTGCACGCACAATCCGCTGGGTGTGAAGGGCTGTGGCGAGGCTGGGGCCATCGGCTCGCCTCCTGCGCTGGTGAACGCTGTGGTGGACGCGTTGCAACGCGCAGGCCATGATGTAACCCATATCGATATGCCGCTCAGCCCGGATAGGGTTTGGGCCGCGATGAACAGCTGAGGAACGGAGGCCTCGCGTGCTCTTGTTGCGTGAGGCTCTCTCATAGGGAGATAGAGAATGTACAATTTTGATTTCGTGTCACCGGGTTCCGTTGCCGATGCTGTTTCAGCTTTGCAGGCTGAGGAAGCACAGGCGCTCGGGGGCGGGCAAACGCTGCTACCCACGATGAAGCAAAGGCTCGCGCAGCCGTCCACACTTGTTAGCCTCTCCGGGCTTTCTGAAATGCTTGGCGTTAGTTCCGATGGTGGCGTGATGACCATCGGTGGTGCAACTACTCATGCAACCGTTGCCGCTGAAGCCGGGGCCTACCCGGCACTTGCGGGCCTTGCCTCGCATATCGGCGATCCTGCGGTGCGCAACAGAGGTACGCTTGGCGGCAGTCTTGCCAATAACGATCCGGCAGCCTGCTACCCCTCGGCTGTGCTCGGTTCTGGTGCTACCGTGGTAACAAATGCGCGGGAAATTGCCGCGGATGACTACTTTCAGGGTATGTTTACAACGGCCCTGGAAGAAGGCGAGATCATAACGGCGGTGAAATTCCCGATCCCGGAAAAGGGCAACTACCAGAAGTTCCTACAACCGGCTTCCCGTTTCGCGCTTGTGGGCGTGTTTGTGGCTAAATACGCGGATGGCGTGCGGGTCGCGGTTACGGGTGCATCTGAGGATGGCGTTCATCGCTGGAGTGAGGCGGAAGCAGCGCTTTCAGCAAATTTCTCAGCCGCCGCACTTGATGGATTGAGTGTATCCGCCGATGGAATGATCACGGACCTACATGGTACGGATGCTTACCGTGCGCATCTGGTAAAAGTTATGACAGGCCGGGCTGTAGCGGCTGCTGCCTGAGCGTAACGCTCCGAAACAGAGGCCTCCCTTTTTTTGGGGGGGGCTTTTTTACAACGTGATGAGATCGCCTTCTGCGTCTACCAACGTGACTCTCCGAAGCCCATAACGGCCAATCAGATCACGGATCATCGGCAGATCCGCCATTGTCAGCGCTGTTGAAAATCCATCTGCCATAGTGGCTGTTTCAGCCTCTACCGAAACGGTGGACCAAATAGGTTTTGCCGTGGGGTGAATGATGTGGCCGTTCCCGGCGAGTGGCAGAGCTTGCGGGCTGGATGTGGCAATGGCGCCTTCTGCAATTGTTCTTCTGCCGAGCGTCCCAAAGGCTGGATCCACCAGGCCAAGATGCCAGGGGCCGCCGGTGCCGCGAAATTCTCCGATGTTGATGAGTGTGTTCGTCAGGCCTTCTGCGGCGAAGGCGTCGGCCACACGATCAGTGGCAAAGCCTTGTGCGATGCCGTTCAGGGTGAGGGACTGCCCTGGGGCAAGGCGTATGCTGCCATTCTCCAGTCGTACCTTTTCCCAGCCCACCAGTGGTAAAACCGGCTTCGCCGCTCGCCCTTCCGCGAGGGCGCGCCAGAGAGGTTGAACGGTTGGGTCAAAAAGCCCATTGGTCGCCTTGTGCACGGTGTGTACTTCAGCCAGAAGGTGCGCGAAATTTTGCGCAAGAGCATGGGCACTGCCGTGCCTATTGAGGCGGGAAAGAGCCGAATTGGGATCGTAGAGGCTAAAGAGCCGCTCTATTTCGGTCAGAATGATCCGCGTATTTGAAAGCGCTGCTTCTGCCCATTCCGCAGGCCCGTGAATAGTAATCTCGACATACGCTCCGAGCGCCCTGCCTTTCCAGCGATGCGGCGTGGCGCTTGCGGGCGTAGCGGCAAAAGCCGCTGCAATCGTCAGAAACCTTCGGCGGCTCAGGCTCATTCCGCAGCGATCCCCCGTGTTTCGCGTCGCCCGTGTAGGATAAGCGGCACGCATTTTGCTGGGTCGTCGTATATCGTTACACAATCAAGGCACTGGAAACATTCAGAATAGTCGACTTCTCCTGATTTTGCGATTGCCCCGTACTTGCATTTCACCTTGCAGAGCTGGCAGGGAGAGCCGCATTCTTCCCGTCGCTCTATCCAGGCCCTGCCGCGCAAAAGACCGCCAATCGCCATGACAGCGCCGAGAGGGCAAAGATAGCGGCAAAAGCCCTTGAAGAGCACCATCGACAGCAGAAGAAGGCCCGCTGCATAGGCCACATAGTACCACTCGCGGATGAAGAACGTTGTGATAGCCGTTTTGAAAGGCTCGACTTCGATCGCTTTGTCCAATCGGGCGGGGGCCGTGAAAAGAATGATAACAAGGGCTGCAAGTACCGCGTATTTCAGCCATTTGAGGCGATTATCCCACGCTGTGGAAACTTCCACCTGCGGGATGTGCAGTTTCAGTGCGATGTGATGGGCGAATTCCTGCAAGGCTCCGAAAGGGCAGAGCCAGCCGCAGAAGAGCCCGCGGCCCCACAGGACAAAGCCGATGAGGGTGACGGCCCATATGGCAAGCGAGAAGGGATCGTAGAGGAGAAAGGCGTAGCTGCCGCCTTCGAAAGCGGTTCGAAGAACGCCGAGTGGGGTGACGATGGAAAGCTGGCCCTGGCCCCACCAACCTATGAAAACAAGGACGATGGCGAGGATACAGAGGCGGATGGGGGTGAAATGCCGGTGCCCTGCGAGACGATTGAGGTTGGTGCCGAGGAGGAGGAGGAGAGCTGCAAGGAACGTACTGAGGATGATCAGATCCGTTGCGCGGTTGCGGAGGGCATCGATCCAAGGGGGTGTTGGTTTGATCACTTCGGGGCGGGTGAAGAAGCGCTCTGGCGTGGAATGCGTTGTTGCCAACGTCACTGATCCGATCTCTGGCTGGAAAACGCCATGTTCGCGTATCGCCTTGATATTAAGGGCCCATTCGGCTGTCGGGTCGAAGCCGAGGCGGCGGTCTGTGCGCAGGATCAGTGCTGCGCCATCCTGAATTGCGATGGGCAGATCCTCGCTGATCTCTACCTCCAAATCGGCATCCCGCAGCGCGATCGGGAAACCGCCTTGTTCTGCGCTGATCCAATCGGGGGCGGTGTTGCGGACGAATTCTTCGGAGACGAGGCCGTGGCGGGCGGTTTCTACGACTAGGATGGGCTCGTCGCTGGTGGAGATGGTTAGGAATTCTTGTAGTTCGGCGTAGCTGTCTTCGGAGAGCACGGCGCGGGCGATGGATCTGGGGCCGAGATCGACGACCCAGAGGTCGAGATAGGTGCCTTCGGGATCGGCCTGTGCCTCCGCATCGTCGGTTTCCCAGAGTGTTCCAGCGAAGGCTGCGTCGATCTCCGCGTTGGAGACACGGGTGTTGGTGATCAACCCCTCTTCGACCAAGTTATCCCACGTAAGCTCTTCTGAATACTCAGGATTTGGGAATGCGGGCGGGCCGGTTGAGACGCCATTCATCTTCTCTCGCGCGACTTTCAGGGTGGCGGCGAGCAGGCTTTCGTGGGCGATACGGACGGATGCTGTGGCCTTGGTGACACCGTCAAGATAGACGAGGGCACTGCCTTCTGAGCCGCTGCCGTAGGGGGTGCCGACGACGAGGCTGTCGGATATGGAATGGCCTCTATATTGCTCGAAAAACTTGTGGAAGGGGGCCTGGCCGAGACCGGATACGAAGATGGGTTCGTTGTGCGAAATGAGTTGAACGTCGAGGAATCTTCCTTCTAAATCAAGGACTACCAGCATATTTATAGGTGCGCCGGAGAAGCCGGGGAGGGGGGCTATGGGTTCGGTTTCGAAGACGAAACCGGCTTCTGCGCCGCCGGAATTCAGCAATTGCCAGACGCCCTGATCGTTTACCGGCTCGCCGAGAGACATGGGCGGGACGATGAGGGGGGCCAGATCCTCGCGGCTGAGCGGTTCGGCATACAGCGGATTTGTGGCCAGAAACCAAAGGGTTACGAGCCTTAGCAGCACAAGAACATTCCGCAGCCACGCCATGGCGGACAGACTATTGGGTGGCCTTTTGGTGCCCTATGCGACTTAGGTCTAAGACCGCGGGAACCACCTGTTTCCAAAGGCTGGATTTGGTACCGTTTTTGGTATGGGTTTGGTAATGCAAAATTTCGCGAAACGGGGTGTTTGGGGTAAGCGTTTCCCGTATCGCGGCCAGACAGACGGAAATTGCCGACGAGAGGTAATGGATTTCATGACCTCATCATGAAACGGAGGGTGGCTGGCAGGTCGTGCTGAGAGCGAAGGTAAGCGTTTTCATTACCTGCGCTGATATCCGTAAAATGCACAGAGCCTGGAATCTTGATTTGTGGGCACGATGTTGCTACATTTTTGTCAGAGAGAATGTGGAACAGGAGGTGATGATATGTTGAACTTGAAGCCTGCGCCCGAGAATCGTGCGCCGAACGATGACATACTTCGGACGCGCCTGCCGGGAGCTCTGAAGGAACAGGTGGATGCGGCGGCGACTGTCTTGGGGGTCGATACGTCTGCGTTCGTGCGCCGCGTGATTGCGCGTGAGGCTGAAGAGGTGCTCGCGGCACAGACGCGCTTCGAGATGACACCTGCCGACGCTGAGGCGCTTGCCGCCGCCCTTGATGCCCCGCCGGAGCCGACGCCTGCTGCCCTGCGCGCCGCCGAAAGGTATCGTGCCCGGGTGGTGCATGCCGACTGAGGCTGGTGAGGACGACGCAGGCCCAATCGAGATACGAGCGTTTGACCCGGCGCGGCACAACCGCGCCGGGTTTGACTGCGGCGTGCCGAGGCTGAACAACTTTATACAGCGCTCTGCGAAAAAGCAGCAGAAGGGCGATCTGGTGCGCGTGTATGTGGCGGTTGAGCCGGGTGGATCAGACGTTCTGGGCTATCATTCGATAAATACCTACAGCCTTGGTGCGGAAGATCTTGGGCCCCTGAAGCCGAAGGCGACACCGCCGCATGGCAGCCTGCCCGCAGTTTATCTTTCGATGATCGCGGTGGATGCCGGGCAACAGGGGCGGGGGCTCGGGAGCATTCTTCTGGCCCATGCGATGCAGAAGGCGCTGCGCGTGGCAGACCTCGTGGGCGCCTATGCGATGGTGCTGGATGTGATGAACGACGATGGGGACGCGGCGGCGGCTGAACGGGTGGCGTGGTACCGGAAGCACGGTTTTGAGAGCTTCCCGAGTGCGGAGTTGAAGATGTTTATTCCGGTTCAGACGATACGACGGATATATGGTTAGAGCGGGAAGGCCGGACAGTTTTTTTGGGAGAGCGTCCTCCAGCGCCTGACAGACTAAAAGCAGATGGCATTGCGCACTGGATTGCTGCACTGCAACGGCCCCTGCTTTTGCTCAGGTTCTAGCAGTCGTTGCCGTGATCATAGTACATGGAACAAATGATGGGTAGGTTGTTGCCGTTTTAAGGAATACTGGCTCTCTCTGGATGCGCGGCATCCCACCCTATGAGACCTTGGAGACCCAGCACGGGAGGTAATCCGCAGTCCCCCTCCTTTTCAATGCGCTCCCATTCATCCCATACTTTGTCTGGATCCAGAACACCGGTTTCAAATGCATTTGTGATGACGCCTCCTCCAATCTCATCTTTAAAGCCAGAGATTTTCGTAATTGGCATCATTCCATAGAATAAATTTCGGCGAACCGTGAGGCTAACCCAAAGATCAACAGGGATGTTCATTCCATATCCGTTATCCATGTGGGGAGTATCGCCAAATATCTGTAGCTTCTCATGGACCCCCGGCTGTGAAGGTAGTTCACCCATGTTCCAACGTCGCATAGCAATATCAATCATCGTACCCTGAGGTTCCCCAGTTGCATCTGTGACGGGATTCACGGACTGGAAGTCGTATGGCATCTGGAACGGCAACGGTACTGACACAGAGAGACCAAAACTCATCGCTGCATCTCTAAAATCGCAGATTGCTGGTATCGCCGGATTTATGGTCCACTTGTGGAGATCAGTATCGAAGGGACTATACAAAGCGATTTGCAATCCCTCCGCTCTCGTTTTGGCAGTTTCAGAAAAGCCGGAAGGGCAAACCAACACACCTTTTTGTGCTCCTACGTCATCCAGAAGCCCACTAAATTCTTCGACCGATTTTACATCGGCGGGCTTTTTGTAGTCCTTACAATCGATGACAATTTGAATTTCATACTGTCCGATTCTGTCTTTGACCAAGACGTCAATCTGACGCTTCCTTCCAGATTTCCTGCCCGGAAGATACTGGTTGTGTAGAACCTCCGCGGTTGGTGCCAATTCCTTTTGGATCTTAGCTACCAACAGCTCCAAATCTTTGAAATCAGACAAACAAAACACCTCCAACTTCGCTCAATTCATAGCGCTACAATGAGGTCGAAAGCTAGACAGGAAAAACGCATAAGGATTTATGCGTGTTTTACAGTTTGGCGTATTGGCTTTTATTTGCTGCTCCGAATGGTCGCAAGTCGACGTCAGTTGACGCGTGGACCTCATTTAGTCAGGTTTGACTCTGCCCCGCCTAAACCTACCCAATCCCCTCCCGGTCGAGCCAAGCCATCAGGTCTGCGCGGACGGATTGGGCTCCGGATTTTCTGGCGGTGTCGATCACTGCTTTGGCTTCCCCCAAATTCACGCTGCGGAGAATGCGTTTTACCGGGCCGATGGAGGCGCCGCGCATGGAGAGGATGCGGAGGCCCATGGTGGCGAAGGCCAGCGCCTCTACCGGGCGGCCGGCGTCTTCTCCGCAGAAGCTGACCGGGGTGTTGTGCGCGTCGCAGCGGGCGGCGATCTGTTCGATGAAGGTGAGGAAGCTGACATTGAGTGTGTCGTAGCGGCGGCGGACCCGCTCGTTCTCGCGGTCTGCGGCGAAGAAGAACTGCTTGAGGTCGTTCCCGCCGATGGAGATGAAATCGGCCATCTCGAAGAACTGATCGGGCGCGAAGGCGAGGCTGGGGGTTTCCAGCATGGCACCGATCTGGAGATCGGAGGGCGTGGCGTGGCCGAGCTTGGCCTCGCGCTCCACCTCCCGGAGCAGGTGATCGCGGGCTTCGCGGAACTCATCGAACTGGGCGACGAAGGGGAACATGACGCGGAGGGGGCGGCCATTGGCGGCGCGGAGCATGGCCTGCAATTGCATGCGCATCACTCCCTTGCGGTCCAGCCCAACTCGGATGGCGCGCCAGCCGAGGGCCGGGTTCGGCTCCGGATCGCGCTTCATGTAGGGCAGCACCTTGTCCGAGCCGATATCGAGCGTGCGAAAGGTGACGGGTTTATCGCCCGCTGAGGAGAGGATCTTGGAATAGAGGGCCGCAAGCTCGCTGCGCTTGGGTACGGTGCGGCGGACGAGGAATTGCAGCTCCGTGCGGTAGAGGCCGACACCTTCCGCGCCCGATGGGCCGAGGCTTGGGAGATCGGCCATGAGGCCTGCGTTCATGTGGAGGGTGAGGCGTGTGCCATCCAGGGTTTCCGCCGGTTTGTCGCGGATGGCGACGTATTCTTCCAGCGCCTGGGTTGCCATGTCTATCTTGGCGCGGAAGGCTTCGGCCACGTTTTCTTCGGGGCGGAGGTGGATGAGGCCCTGATCGCCATCGACAAGGATTGGGTCGCCATCCACGGCTTCGCGGGTGATACGGTCTGCCTGGATGATCAGCGGGATGGCGAGGGCGCGGGCGACAATGGCGGCGTGGGAGCCGACGGAGCCTTCCTCCAGCACCACGCCCTTGAGGGAGCGGCCATAGTCCAGCAACTCTCCCGGGCCGATATTGCGAGCAATGAGGATCGGGTTTTCGGGGAGGTTGCCGTTGGTCGCTGCCGCGCCGGTGAGACGGCGCATCAGGCGGTTGGAGAGATCATCAAGATCGTGGAGGCGTTCGCGCAGGTAGGGATCCACAACCCGGGACATGCGGGCACGGGTTTCCGATTGCTCGCGGTCCACGGCCACTTCGGCGGCGAGGCCTGCTTCGATGCTGGCCTCCATCCGGCGGACCCAGCCCTTGTCATGCGCGAACATGCGCCATGCGTTCAGCACCTCGCGGTGTTCGCCACCATCGGCGAGGTAATCGGCCTCCAGCATCTCGTCGATCTCGACGCGGAGGCCGCGCAGAGCTTCGTGAAGGCGTGCGCGCTCTGCCGCCGGATCGTCGGCCACCGGGTTTTCGATGGCGACATGGGGGTCGTGCAGGAGAACGGTGCCTTCGGCCACGCCCTCCTGCCCGATGATGCCTTTGGTGAAGTAGGGGAGGGCGTGCGGTCTCGGGATATCCGTTTCCGACGGGCCGGTGAAGATGCCCGACTCTGCCATCTCGGCGATGACCATGGCGACGACTTCGAGGCCATGCACCTCATCCTCGGTATATTCACGGGGTTGGCGGTTCTGGATAACGAGTACGCCCAGAACTTCGCCAAGGCGCTGGATGGGCACGCCGAGGAAGCTGGCGAAGATCTCCTCTCCGGTTTCCGGGAAATACTGGTAGCCGCGTGCGCGCTGGGCATCCTTGGTCTTGATCGGCTCTGCCCGGTAGGCGATGCGGCCCACCAGCCCTTCGCGCACGCGCATCCGGGTGGAATGCACGGCCTCAGGGTTGAGCCCGGTGGTGGCTGAAAGCTCCAGTTCCTCGCCCCGGCGGAGATAGATGGAGCAGACTTCGGCCACGAGGCTTTCGGCCACGAGGCCTGTGATCCTGTCGAGCCGCTTCTGGCCCGCATCCGTTCCCGTGCCGGGCTCCGCCAGAGCGGACTGAAGCCTTTTGAGAAGGACGCGGCTTTCCACCGCGCGGGTGTGGGGCATCAGATCACTTTGCCTTTGTATCGAAACGCGGGGTGCTGCCCTTCCCCGAAGCCGAACGCGGTTTGCAACGCCGGATTTGCTTGTGGAAAAGCAAAGCGCATTACCCCGCGCGCTCCAGCGCGAAGGCATCGTGGAGGGATTGAACGGCCAGTTCCAGATATTTGCGGTCGATCAGGACGGAGACCTTGATTTCCGATGTGGTGATAACCTTGATGTTCACCCCCTCATCGGCCAGTGCCTTGAACATCTGCTGTGCGACGCCTGCGTGGGAGCGCATGCCGATGCCGACGATGGAGACCTTTGCAACATTTTCATCCGCGTCGAGCGCGTGATAGTTGATCGAACCCGCGGACTTGGCATCTTCCATCGCCTTGCTGGCGCGCGCCACCTGATTGATGGGGCAGGAAAAGGTCATGTCCGTGCGGCCCTCTTCCGAGATGTTCTGCACGATCATATCCACGTTCACGCCCGCCTCGGCCAGGGGGCCGAATATGGCGGCAGCGATACCGGGCCTGTCCGCCACGGAGATCAGTGTCATTTTGGCCTCATCACGCTGGAAGGCGACCCCGGAGACAACGTTTGATTCCATGATTTCTTCCTCGTCACAGACCAGTGTGCCTGGCTTGTCTTCAAAACTGGACAGCACCTGAAGGCGCACCTTGTAGCGCATTGCAAGCTCAACCGAGCGGGTTTGCAAGACTTTTGCGCCCAATGAGGCCAGTTCCAGCATCTCTTCATAGGCGATCTTGTCTAGTTTGCGTGCTTTTGCGGCAACGCGGGGATCGGTTGTATAGATGCCGTCCACATCGGTGTAGATGTCGCACCGTTCCGCCCCGAAGGCGGCCGCGAAGGCAACGGCCGTGGTATCGGAGCCGCCCCTGCCGAGGGTGGTGATGCGGTTTTCGGGGGACAGGCCCTGAAAGCCCGCCACGACGGCAACCTGCATCTCTCCTTCGAACTTGGAGGCGAGATTCTCTGTACCGATTTCCTCTATCCGGGCGGCGCCATGGGCGGATGTCGTGTGCACCGGCACCTGCCAGCCTTGCCAGCTGCGCGCATCAATCCCCATTTGCTGGAGGCGGAGAGACATGAGGCCCGCGGTGACGTTCTCGCCGGAAGAGACGACCGCATCGTACTCGCGGGCGTCATATAGGTGCGATGTATCATTGACCCAGCCCACCAGCTCGTTCGTCTTGCCGGACATGGCAGAGACGATGACGATGACATCATAGCCGCGATCGACCTCGCGTTTCACGAGGCCTGCCGTGTGCTCGATGCGCGCGAGATCTGCGACGGAGGTGCCGCCGAATTTCATCACCAGGCGTGGCATGGGAAGGGCCCTTCAGGAGTGGCAAGCAGTTGTGCATGCGTCTCTTAGCCAAGCTGGTCTCGGGCTGCAAGATGGCGGCGCAGGCAGGTTGGAAACCGGCCCTTGCCCGCGCCCTCCCCGTTACGCCGTTTTGCGCACCTCAACCACGGTGGGCTGAGGCTCTTCCAGAAGCGCTGCGACGCCCTCGTGTTGCGCAAATATGTTCAGGCAACCGGGCAGGGTTTGGCCGCCATCCGCATGGAACATGTGCATTCTGGAGTCTTGCGGGTGGAGATTTATCCTGTCGTAGAGGGACAGGTTGCGCGCATGGAACACGTCGCCACGGCTGCGCTTCGGGAAGAAGAGATGAACGGATCCGGCGTAGGTGTTCTGCTTGAGAACATGCGCTGCATCCCGCTTCTCATCGACCGGTTCGAGGCTATGCAGGTCGGGTACGATGCGCTTGCCGCGGGGATCCAAAAATGTCGCGGCGGAATCGAATGCGGTGATCGGGCTCATCAACAGGCAATGCGAGAATTGAGTCTCTGCGGCCTGACGAAGAGCCATGTATCCTCCTCCTGATGCGCCGATGGTGATGTTCAGCTCCGCTTCAGCCGCCAGAGTGCTGACATGGGTGGAGAGGGCCTCCATATTATCGAAGGCGTCTCCACCATCAAGGAACAGTCGCTGCCCAAGATCCTTGAAAATATGCGCTGTGATGCCTTTGCTGTTGAACAGACTTACCAGCCGCGCGGCGTTGTATCCGAGAACACCACCGCGAAAGTCTGTGAAGATGAATATCTGTGCTTGGCTGCTCATTTTAGTTCCCTTTTAAGCGCGTAAATGGTGATACGTTGTTTTGCTGGGCTACGCAGGGTCCATCCCGCCGTATCCCGAAAGGGTTACGTGCCAAGCGCCGGGATTATTTGCTGGCTGGCGAAAATTTTCTGTATCTTCTGACACAAATCCGTCTCTGATCGCCGGGCGGGCAGGGCCTTTGGCGGCTGCAGCCGAAAATCGCAGATTTCATGTCGCTGAAATGAAAGCGCTGGCCGGATCAGAACTGGTTGATCAGGCCGAGGCGGATCTCTGTGCTTTCCATCTCTTCGATATTGACGCCGCTGAGGTAGCTGCGGCCAACTTCTGCCCGGAGACGGATGCCGGGCGCGATGGCGTAATCGGCACCGATGCCGAGGCGCAGGCCGCTGGCCTTGCGTGATTGCACATCGTCACCCCGGCGGGCGCGGACCTGTGCTGCCTGAACGCCGACGCGGCCGAAGACGATGAGATTGTCAGTTGCCTGAACACCGGCGATGGCGCTGATGCTGGCTGTGCGGTGCGGCTCATAGGCTTCGGAGAGATCCTCCTCAAAGCCGAGGCCGATTGCCACTTCGGCTTCCACGGCACCGTAGAGCGCGCCGTTGGACCAGCTGGCGCCCAGAAATCCACCCACCGTTTTCTGGCCGCTGCCCTCGCCCGTATCGCTTGTGCTGAACGTGCCCACGGCTTCCGTACCGGAGTAAAACCCGTTGAAAACCGTATCTTCAGCGATTGCTGAACCACCCGCGATCGTGGCCATAAACAGGCCGAGAACCATCTCTTTCATCATACCACCCAAAACCCCTTCTGGTGAGGCTTAACGTGGATGGTTTCGGTTTATACTTTGTTGATATCTGGGCGATCAGAGGCTCAAATCTTGGTTAATGAGTTGCCTTTACGTCAGCTATTTTTCTAAAGGTTTACTCTAAAATGGATCGTCTTTTGTACGAGGCGGCGCGAAGCTCGCCCGGCGCGCGATGTGCATTTTCTGTTTGGTAAAGATGTATGCCTGAAGCCCGGTATGGCTTCAGTTGGCTTTCTTGGCAGACCACGGAAGAGGGGCCACGGGTATGCCGTCTTTCATGAGATCGCGGGCCTCATCGGCGCGGGCCTCTCCGATGATCGCACGTTCCGGTGCTTCGCCATTGTGGATGGCCCGTGCTTCCTGCGCAAAGTTGCGGCCCACATTCTCGCTGTTCTTCTCCACCTCGGCGCGCAGCTTTCTCAGCGCGGCCTCTGCCGGGCTGGCCGGAGCGCTGAGCGGGCCGGGCTGGCGTTCCGCGCCAGAGCCTTCCGGCATCTTGGTGGGAAGTGGGGATGCCTTCTGATCCGAAGATGTGACGCGCGGAGCCATTACAGCCTTTTCCACAGCCTCCGTTCCGCAGACGATGCAGGAGACATGCCCGGCCTTGCGCAGCCGATCATAATCGGCGCTGGAGCCAAACCAACTTTCAAAAGCGTGCCCCTCGGCACATTTCAACGCATACTTGATCATACTGCTGCGGATGTCTCCAAACCTGTGATGTGACACTTATAACGCAGAAGAATGAATGCAATCCTTCTTCTTTCTTGTGAGTGAGAATGATAGGGGCTGGGCGGGTTCAAGGCGCATACAGGAGACATGGGCGCGTGATCAGGCCATTTTTTCTGGCGATTGCCGCTATGTGTGGCGGTTCTCTCGCGCTGATTGCACAATCGGCGGAATTGTCGGCCTTGGCCGTTACCCTTACCACGGCGGGCGTTGCCTGGGCTTTGGGTGCGATGTTGATGCGCAAACCGGAGGCAGAGCCTGAGGATGAGCGCAAGGATCTGCCCGCGGGGCAGTTTCCCGCAGGGTTGGGCCGCGCCCTGCTGCATCAGATGCCCGCGCCCCTGATCGTGATTTCCGAGACGGAACGGCTGGTTTACGCAAATCCGGCCGCATTGGCGATTTTGCCCAAGGCATCGCTGGGAACACATTATTCAGGAATGATCCGCGCCCCTGCGTTTGTGGAGGCTGTGGACAGCATTCTGGAGGATCGCAAGGATACGCAGTGCACATTTACGCTGATGATGGAGCGGGAGCGGTTCTTCGAGGCGCGTGCCTCGGTGCTGCCTGCCGGGGCGGGTGATTTTGGTGATGAGGATCACGTGATCTTCCAGATCGAGGACCGCACGCGAGACAAGGCCAGCCTGCAGGCGCGGACGGATTTTGTGGCCAATGCAAGCCATGAGCTGCGCACGCCGCTTGCCTCCATCCTCGGCTATATCGAGACGTTGCAGGGGCACGCAAAGGAAGACCCGGAGGCGCGGGAGCTTTTTCTGGGCATCATGATGAAACAGGCGAGCCGGATGCAGCGGCTGGTGGACGATCTGATGAGCCTTTCGCGGATCGAGATGAATGCCCATATCCGGCCAGAGGAGCGCCTTGATATCCATGCGCTGGCGGCGGAGGCGGCACATGCCCTCTTTCCGCTGGCCACGCAAAACGATGTGATCCTGCAGATCGAGATTGCGACGGATACGGATGGGCCGACAGTGCTGGGCGACAGGGACCAGTTGGCTCAGGTGATCGTGAACCTTGTGGACAACGCCATCAAATATGGCGGCGCTGGGCAGAAGGTGCGGGTGTGCCCGGCGGAGCCAAGCCCGAAATATCCGGGGCAGGTGGGCATCAGCGTGATGGACACCGGGCCCGGGATCGCGCGGGAGAATGTGCACCGGCTGACCGAGCGGTTTTTCCGGGTGAATGCGGGCCAGAGCAAGGACAAGGGCGGAACGGGGCTGGGCCTGGCGATTACCAAGCACATCCTCAACCGGCATTCCGGGGCTCTGGGGATCGAATCCACACCCGGTGTGGGCAGCACATTTACCGTGTGGTTGCCGTTGGCCGAGTAGGCGTGTTTTCTGATCGTGCGGATTTAATCAAAGACTTTCAGCGCCTTGGCTTGTCATAAAACCGTCTTTCAATTGAAATAAAAGTGCAGTTGCTGATGCCTAGAGTTACGGCACGGGCGGCCATCCGGCCCGCTCTCTATGTAACGCAAAGAGAAACCGGAGATTTCCTGTGACCCTCACAAAACTCGTAACACTTGCAGCTGCAGCCTCTATCGCTGCTGGCGCGGCCCATGCCCGTGATCAGATCCGCATTGTCGGCTCTTCCACGGTTTTCCCGTTCTCCACAGCAGTTGCCGAGCAGTTCGGCAAGACAACCGATTTCAATACGCCGGTTGTTGAAGCCACCGGGTCCGGTGGTGGCCTGAAGCTTTTCTGCGCGGGTGTCGGTGTTGAGCATCCCGATATCACGAACGCATCCCGCCGCATGAAGTCGAGCGAGTTCGAGCTCTGCCAGTCCAATGGTGTAACGGATGTTGTCGAGTCCATCGTGGGGTATGACGGCATCGTTGTTGCGAACGCAAAATCCGGCCCCACCTTCTCCATCACACGGGAACAGCTTGTAACGGCGCTCGCCGAGCAGGGCCCGAAGCCTACGATGTGGAACGAGGTTGATCCTTCGCTGCCCGCAACCAAGATCGAAATTCTTGGCCCCCCACCCTCCTCCGGCACGCGCGACGCGTTTGAAGAGCTGGTGATGCACGAAGGCTGTGAAGGCGCTGGCATCGAATGCGAAGGTATTACCGTTCGTGAAGACGGTGTGTATGTGGATGCGGGCGAGAACGACAACCTGATCGTCTCCAAGCTGGAAGCCAACCCGAATGCGCTCGGTGTGTTCGGGTTCTCCTTCCTTGATCAGAACTCGGACAAGATCAAAGGTGCGAATGTGGACGGTGTTGAGCCTTCTTTCGAGAACATCGCGGCTGGCGATTATCCGGTATCGCGCTCGCTCTACTACTACATCAAGGCGGCCCATGTGGGCGTTGTGCCTGGCATTCAGGAATATGCGGCTGAGTTCGCCTCCGAAGCGGCTGCGGGCGAAGAGGGCTATCTGGTGGACAAGGGCCTGATCCCGCTGCCGACAGAGGCTTTTGGCGCGAACGCGGATGCGATTGCGAACCTGAAAAAGATGACTGGCGAAGAGTGGAATTAAGCTCTAGCTGACTGAACTAAGGCCGGGGCAGCCTTGCGGCGCGCCCCGGCTCTCATGAGCCCGGTGCCACGCGCACCGGATGGGTGCAAGGGATCAGCGACCAATGCTCGGCTTCACATTCGTTCTCGTCTTTGCGCTGGCACTCGGATTTTTGATTTTGGGCCGTGCGCGGGCGCGCACAGTGGCAGGCGTCTCTCTGGCCACGCTGCATTCCCGGCCAAATTATCACGGATTGTATTCATTTCTCTGGGTGCTGCTGGCCGGTTGGGGCGTTCTGGCAGTGCTGGCGGCCTTGGGTGGCTCTTATGTGAATGCCACGCTGATGACGCAAATCGGGAGCGCACTGCCCGACAGTCTGCGGATTGAGCGGCAGTTGATCCTGAGCGATGCAATCGCGATTGCGGAAGGTGGTGTCACCTCCAAGACGGGTGAGCTGCGGACTGCCATTGCGGCGGAATATGCGGGGCTGGAGGGGTTTCGCGTCTGGGCGACGGTGGTTCTGACGCTGGGGATCGCGCTTCTGGCAGGTGCGATGACATGGCGCCAGATCAGCCGGGACTGGCGCGCGCGCAACCGATCAGAGCGGATCATCCGCTGGACGCTGCTGGCCTGCGCGGTGATTGCCGTGCTGACGACGATCGGGATCGTGCTGAGCCTGATTTTCGAGACGCTGAACTTCTTCAACAATATCGGCTGGCGGGTGGATCAGTACCTGTTCGGCACGCGCTGGAGCCCGCTTTCAGGCGTGCAGGCCGGACAGCTGGATCCGGCCAAGGTGGGGGCTGTGCCGCTTTTCGCGGGCACCTTCATGATCACCATCATCGCGATGCTGGTGGCGGTGCCCATCGGGCTTTTCGCGGCGATCTACCTTTCGGATTTCGCCTCGCCGCGCGTGCGGGCCTGGGCCAAGCCGATGTTGGAAATTCTCGCCGGGGTGCCGACGGTTGTGTATGGCTTTTTCGCGGCAATCACGGTGGCACCGTTTATTCGGGGCACGGGCGAAAGCATCGGGCTGAGCGTTGCCTCGGAAAGTGCGCTGGCCGCCGGTGTGGTGATGGGGATCATGATTATCCCCTTCATCTCCTCTCTCTCGGACGATGTGATCAATGCCGTGCCGCAGAGCCTGCGCGACGGCTCTTACGGGTTGGGTGCGACCAAGGCGGAGACGATGCGGCTGGTGGTGTTGCCTGCGGCTCTGCCCGGGATCGTCTCTGCCGTGCTGCTGGGCATTTCCCGCGCGGTGGGGGAGACGATGATCGTGGTGATGGCCGCGGGGCAGGGTGCGAACCTGACGCTGAACCCGCTGGAGGCCGTGACGACCGTGACTGTGCAGATCGTAATGCTGATCACGGGGGATACCGAGGCTTCCACGGCTGCAGGGCCTGCCTTCACGCTGGGCTTCACGCTGTTCTGCATCACGCTGGGGCTGAACATTGTCGCCTTGCGGATCGTCCGCAAGTACCGCGAACTTTACGACTGAGGACGGGCGCATGGTCGATATGACAGATCTTTCCGCGCATCACGGCAGCAAGGCTTCGGCGGACCGGCTGAAAAAGCGCAAGGCGGCGGAATGGCGGCTGAAGGCGTATGGTATCACGGCTATCGGGCTGGCGGGGCTGGCGCTGATCACGCTCTTGTCCACGGTTGTGGGGCAGGCGACGGGCGCGTTGACGGAAAGCTATGTGACGCTTGAGGTGCCGTTGGATCCGGCAGAGATTGACCCGGACGGCACGAATGACCCCAAGGTGATCGGCAGGGCCGATTTCGGTGGGTTGGTGAAGGATGCGCTGAAAGAGGCGTTCCCGAATGCGGCTGGCCGTTCCACGCGGCGGCAGTTGTACGATCTGGTCAGCAGCGGTGCGAGCTTTGAGCTGCGCGACGCTGTGATGGCCGACCCATCGCTGATCGGTGGGTCAATAGACTTTGCGCTGCTGTCTTCGGATGTGACAGATCTTTACCTGAAGGGTGATTTCGGGCTTCTGCGCTCTCAGCCACATGTGGGTACTTTGGGGATTGTTCTTTCGGAGGATGGAAAGACGGCGACGGTCAGCGCCACCTCCAATGATTTTGACAAGGCGTTGGCGACGGTGAAGGGAGAGCTGCTGGATCAGGCGGCCTTTCAGAGGCGGCAGGCGGAACTGCAGAACCGGGGCGTGGAGGCTTTCGCGAACCGCCTGGAAAGCGCTTCGGACCCGGATGTGCGGGCGGAGATGCAAAATCAGGTCACCAGCCGGACGACGGAGCGGGACAGGCTGATCGCAATCGCGGAAGACCTGGAGGCCCGTGCCCGGAACCCGGGCGGCACGGAAGCGCTGGACGAGACAGCGCCCTCCATCCTTCTGAAAGTCGGTTCCGGCTGGATAAAGCTGACGGAACTGAACCTGCAGGGCGGAGCGGGCGAGGTGATCGTGCCGATTGGCGACGCGAATGATCTGGCGCCCGAGGATTGGGGCTATTTCATTCACGATCTGCCGGAAAATGCCCGCAAGGTTTCCGACAGGCAGATCGTGTGGATCGAAAGCCTGAAGCAGAACGGCGCGGTGGAAAGCGTGTTCAACACCCGCTTCTTCACGGCAGGCGACAGTCGCGAGCCGGAGCTTGCGGGGATTTGGGGCGCTGCGGTTGGCACGTTCTGGACGATGCTGGTGACCTTCACGCTGGCCTTCCCGATCGGCGTTCTGGCGGCGATTTACCTTGAGGAATTTGCGCCTAAGAACCGGCTGACCGACTTCATCGAAGTGAACATCAACAACCTCGCAGCGGTGCCCTCCATCGTGTTCGGGCTTCTGGGGCTTGCGGTGTTTCTGACATTCTTCGGTGTGCCGCGCTCTTCCCCGCTGGCGGGCGGGATCGTGCTGGCGCTGATGACGCTGCCGACGATCATCATTGCCTCGCGCGCCGCGATCCGCGCTGTGCCGCCATCAATCCGGGATGCAGCACTCGGGTTAGGGGCCTCCAAGCTGCAAACCTCGTTCCATCACGTGCTGCCGCTGGCGATGCCGGGTATCCTGACGGGCACGATCATCGGTATGGCGCAGGCTTTGGGAGAGACGGCGCCGCTGATCATGATCGGCATGGTGGCCTTTATCGTGGATATACCCACCGGTATTCAGGACAGTGCGACCGTGCTGCCGGTACAGGTTTTCCGCTGGTCCGATTTTCCGGAGCGGGCGTTCGAGGCACGCACGGCTGCTGCGATCTGTGTGCTGTTGTTGTTTCTTGTGGTGATGAATGCGCTGGCGGTATTCTTGCGCAAACGGTTTGAGCGCCGCTGGTGAGAGCGGTTTCGGGTGAGAAGGGCGGGGTTCGATGGAAGGGTCTGACATGACGAATATGCGCATAGCCGATCAGAAGGTGAAGCACGCCGAAGTGAAAATCGAGGCGCGTGGTGTGGATGTGTTCTATGACAAGAACCACGCGATAAAGGACGTCGATGTCGACATTCTCGACAAGACCGTGACCTCGTTTATCGGCCCGTCCGGGTGCGGGAAATCGACATTCCTGCGCTGTCTCAACCGGATGAACGACACGATCGATATCTGCAGGATAACCGGCAAGATCCTGATGGACGGCGACGACATCTATGATCGCGGCGTGGACCCGGTGCAGCTGCGGGCCAAAGTGGGGATGGTGTTCCAGAAACCCAACCCGTTCCCGAAATCGATCTACGATAATATTTCCTACGGGCCGCGCATCCACGGGCTGGTTTCCACCCGGGCTGATATGGACGAAGTGGTGGAGAAATCCTTGCGGAAGGCGGCGATCTGGGAAGAAGTGAAGGACCGGCTGGATGCCCCCGGCACCAGTCTTTCCGGCGGGCAGCAGCAGCGGCTGTGCATTGCGCGCGCGATTGCGACAGCCCCCGAAGTGTTGCTGATGGATGAGCCCTGTTCCGCGCTCGACCCGATTGCAACGGCGCAGGTGGAGGAGCTGATTGCTGAGCTGCGCGAGAGTTTCTCGGTGGTGATCGTGACGCATTCGATGCAGCAGGCAGCCCGTGTGAGCCAGAAAACCGCGTTCTTCCACCTTGGCGAAGTGGTGGAGTATGACGAGACGCAGAAGATCTTCACGAACCCGGTGGACCAGCGCACGCAGGATTACATAACGGGCCGCTTTGGCTGAACCCTATAAGAGAGCAGGATAACAAAAATGGGACCGCATATTGTAAGCGCCTTTGATGATGACCTGATCGCCATTCAGGCCAAGATTGCAGAGATGGGCGGGCTGGCGGAAGAACTGCTGAGCCAGGCTCTCGAAGCTGTTGAGAAGCGCGACATCATGCTCGCGCAGAAAGTGATTGACGCCGACAAGAAGATCGACGCGCTTGAGATGGAAGTGGAGGAGATGACGACGACCGTGATCGCCCTTCGCCAGCCCATGGCGCAGGATTTGAGGGTGCTGATCTCGGCGCTCAAGATATGCTCTACATTGGAGCGGATCGGGGATCTGGCCAAGAACATCTCCAAGCGCGCGATGACGTTTTCCAAGGCCGGGCCGATCACTGTGACGTCTTCTATCGTGCGGATGGGGCGTGCCACCCTTGCGCAGCTTTCCGAAGTGCTGAACGCCTACACCGCGCGCGATACAGCGCGGGCCGTGGCCGTGTGGCAGAAGGACGTGGACATAGACGAGATGTACAACGCGCTCTTCCGCGAGGTTGTGACGTATATGATGGAAGACAGCCGGATGATCGGGGCGGGTTCGCAGATGCTCTTTATCGCCAAGAACCTGGAACGGATTGGCGATCACACAACGCATATTTCCGAGATGATTTACTACATCGTCGAGGGCGAGCCGCTGGGCGACGACAGGCCCAAGGGCGAACCGCTCGGGCTGGATCTGGAGTAGGCTCATGGCAAAGGTACTGGTGGTAGAAGACGAAGAGGCGCTGAGCCAGCTTCTGTCCTACAATCTCGGCAAGGAAGGCTTTGAGGTGGCCACAAGCTTCGATGGGGACGAGGCATTGATGGCTGTCGATGAGGAAAAGCCCGATATCGTGCTGCTGGACTGGATGCTGCCCAATGTGAGTGGCGTGGAGATCTGCCGCCGGTTGCGCGCACAGACAGAGACGCGCGATATTCCGGTGATCATGCTGACAGCGCGCGGCGAGGAAGAGGACCGCATTCGTGGGCTGGATCAGGGCGCTGATGACTATGTGACCAAGCCCTTTTCCATGAGCGAGCTGGTGGCGCGGGTGCGGGCCGTTTTGCGCCGGACACGCCCGACGATCGCGGGCGATGTTGCAACCTTTGCGGATATTACGCTGGACCGCGAAACCTGCCGGGTGCGGCGGGCGGACCGGGATATTCATCTGGGGCCAACGGAATTTCGCTTGCTGGATGTGCTGATGCAGCGCCCGGGCCGGGTGTTTTCCCGTGAGCAACTGCTGGACAGGGTGTGGGGGCATGATGTGTACGTGGAGATCCGGACGGTTGACGTCCATGTGGGCCGTTTGCGCAAAGCCCTGAACCGGCGCGGTGAGCAGGACCCGATCCGGACAGTGCGCTCATCGGGCTATGCTTTGGATGAAACGTATGGTGGGCGGTAATCCGCCTATCATGCGCTATTGAACGACCACCACGATTTCGCCTCTTTTTCGCTACATCGATCTGCAAATATCGAATTTGTGTTATGGGCGCCCGAGTCGGGATATGCCCTTCTGTGCAATGTCTTGAAGAATTTGGGAGCTGACATGTTGAAGTTTTGGAGCGTTCTGGCCGCGGGAGTTATTTCGAGTGCGACCGTTTTGCCTGCCTACGCTACGGAGTGGAATGTTTCGCTCTGGGGCAGCAGACGCGCGTTTACGGAACACGTGGAAAAACTGGCGGAACTTGTCGAGAAGGATTCTGGTGGCTCGTTCACCATGAATATCTCTTATGGTGGCCTGGCGCCCAACCGGGAGAACCTCGACGGCATCGCGGCCGGTTCCTTTGAAATGGCGCAGTTCTGTGCGGGCTATCACCGCGACAAGAACCGCACGATCACAGTGCTGGAATTGCCGTTCCTCGGCGTGGCGACGCTGGAGGAGGAGCTGGCGCTGAGCCTTGCAATCTATGATCATCCGGCAACCAAGGGCGAGATGGCCAAGTGGAACGCCAAGCTGCTGATGCCAACCCCGCTGCCGCAATACAATCTGGTCGGGCGCGGCGCGGAACCTCAGGATCTGAACTGGTTTGATGGGATCGGCGTGCGTGCGACGGGTGGTATCGGGGCGGCCTTCGGCCTTCTCGGGGCCAATGCGGTCTCTCTCTCCGCGACGGAGACATTCGCTTCCATGGAAAGCGGTGAGATCGACGCGGTGGCCTTTGCCCAGCACGCGCACTTCTCCTTCAAGACGATCGATCTTGCCGAGTGGTGGACGAGCAACCTGAACCCCGGCACGGTGAATTGCCCGATCGTGGTGAACGTCGACGCCTATGAGGCACTTTCGCCCGAACATCGCGAAATTCTGGACAATGCGCTGGAGCCTTCGCTGGAGCACTTCCTCGCCTATTATCAGGATCTTATCTACAAATGGGATGCGATCCTTGAGATCTTCAATGTGCGTAAGGTGGAAATCCCCGAAGCCGAAGTGACGGCCTTCCGCGAGCGTGTGGCGGTGCCCGTGCGCACGAAATGGATCTCCGACATGGAAGCCTCCGGCTTTCCCGGGCAGGAACTGGCCGATTTCGCGGATACGGCGCTGGAAGAGATCCGCGCAGGCAAAAGGCCTATGATTACGCTGCGGTGATTTTGCAGATGGTTTGAAATGAAAAGAGCGTCCCAGCCGGGGCGCTCTTTTTCTTTGGCGGGCGCCACATGTCGAATAGTTGAGTTTTCGGCCCGTCGCGGAAGACAGGATGCGTGCGGCCACTCTTCAACCGGCAGACAAACGATGTAGCGCCAAGGCCGGATGTTTTGGCGCAAACAATTGCTGGGCCGTGACGTCTATACCGAGATCCGGACGGCGGATGTGCATGTCGGCCGCCTGCGGAAGGCGCTGAACCGACGCGGCGAGCACGACCCTATTCGGACTGTGCGGTCTGCTGGATGTGCCTTGGATGAAACGTATGGGGGCGGTGAAACTACAATATGCTGGATATCAGTTTGGCTAGACTATCGCTTGCAACGCTAGTGGCCGCCGCTCCAATGATGCCCAGTATGAGTTTCGCGATTGTGAGCGCAGATCGCTTCTTGGCCGCCTTGATGCATTTCTTATCTCCATTGTTTAGAGTGACGCTGCCAAGAGGTTGAATCCTGTCGATCGAGTGCTCCACTAGTTTTCCAAACGCTGAGGAGACCGCGAACACAGCAAATGACAAACCGCCTAGGGTAGTGATGAATTTCGCTAGTTCGTTTGGATTTGATACGCTGCTTGAGCCAGAAGTGAAACTCATCAGTACTGCATAGAAGAGTGCGCTGACGGCAATGAAGCAAATTACGATCTGAAGCCAGTGGCTTTTCCGCTGGATAAGCGAAACTATCTTGTACTTCGGTGTCGAATCCAAGCCATCAAACCACTCTTCGATATGTGTTTGGAAAGTTCTTGCTACTGTATAGTCGACAAATTCAATTGACATTCGGCCTGTCGACCTTGACATTAGGTTAAACAGCTGAGCGGGAAGATCTGTTTCAGAATTAGCCCTCTGAATTATTCCAACTTGAGATGGCAAGTCAATTGAGATTTTATACTTCTGTGGCTTTTCGATTTGAGGAAGTATAATTAGAAAATCGTATTCTAGATGTACGTTTTCTGTGGGACATGTGTTGGACTCATTGTACATTTTGAATCGATCAAAACTACTGAATTTTTCGTTTTGACCGTTAATGTGATAAACGGTAACAGATGAATTCTGGATCTTTACATTGAATTGATCTGATATTTGTGAAATTTTTAAGTCAAGTTGGCGTATGTCATCTCTGTCAACAGTATATGCCTCTGAGAAAGTTTTGCCTATTTTTTCGGTTTTTCCAGTTAGGCTATTGTAGACGTCCTGAAGAACTTGAAATGTAACTGGAGCGGTGCTTCCTATATCAACTAAATTATTATTCTCGGACGGGCTAATATCGACCATAATGTACTCATTTTACTATCCCCCCCCATAAATCATAGCTTGAACTTTCCTCAACCTCAACCGGAATTCGATCGCCCGTACGCAACTCAAGGAATCCCTCATCAATGAATAGATTCCCGTCGATCTCCGGCGCATCGGCCTTCGTCCGGCAGGTTGCACCGTCTTCCTCCACGCTGTCCACGATCACTTCCAGTCGCCTCCCGACCTTGGCTTCCAGCTTGGCCGCCGAGATGGATTGGGCTTTGGCCATGAAGCGCTCGAAGCGGTCCTGTTTGATCTCGTCGGCCACGTGGTCGGGGAGGGCGTTGGCGCGGGCGCCTTTGACGTCCTCGTATTGGAAGGCGCCGACGCGGTCGAGTTGGGCTTCGTCGAGCCAGTCGAGGAGCGTCTGGAACTCTTCTTCCGTCTCGCCGGGATAGCCGACGATGAAGGTGGAGCGGAGGGCGATGTCGGGGCAGACGCTCCGCCAGGCCGCGATCTCATCCAGCGTGCGGGCGGCGGCTGCCGGGCGGGCCATGCGTTTGAGCGTGTCGGGATGGGCGTGCTGGAAGGGGATGTCGAGATAGGGGAGGATGAGGCCGTCTGCCATCAGCGGGATGAGGTCGCGGACATGGGGGTAGGGGTAGACGTAGTGGAGGCGGACCCACGCGCCGAGGTTGCCGAGATCGCGGGCGAGATCTGTGATGTGCGCGCGGTGGCCACGTTCTTCCCTGTGCTTGATGTCCACTCCGTAGGCGGAGGTATCCTGGCTGATCACCAGCAACTCTTTCACGCCCGCCTCGACCAGTTTTTCGGCCTCGCGCAGGATGGCATGAGCCGGGCGGCTTTGGAGCCTGCCGCGCATATCCGGGATGATGCAAAACTTGCACTTGTGGTTACAGCCCTCGGAGATCTTGAGGTAGCTGTAATGGCGGGGTGTGAGAGAGACGCCGGAGGCTGGCAGGAGATCGATGAACGGGTCTGGTGCTGGCGGAACGGCGGTGTGGACCGCATCGAGCACCTGTTCGTACTGGTGGGGGCCGGTGACGGCGAGGACGGATGGATGCGCGCCGGTGATGTAATCGGGCTCCGCCCCGAGGCAACCGGTGACGATGACGCGGCCGTTTTCATTCAGCGCCTCGCCGATGGCCTCCAGGCTTTCGGCCTTTGCGGAATCGAGAAAGCCGCAGGTGTTCACGATAACGGCTTCGGCCCCCGCATAATCGGGGCTGATCGCGTAACCCTCGGCGCGGAGGCGGGTGAGGATACGCTCGCTATCAACCAGCGCTTTCGGGCAGCCGAGGGAGACCATGCCGATGGTTGGCTGGCCGGGGCGGGCGGTCTGCGGTACGCGGGCGGCGGCGAGATCGGGGCGGAGATCGGGTGGGTTGTTCATGCGCGCGGTGTGACAGGGCAAAGGGATCTTTTCAAGCCACACTCCTTAACCCTATGTTAACCCCAATGACTGACATTCAAGATAGACGAGATAGTACGAAAATGGGACCGCATCTTTACCTTGTCCCATTCAGAACACAGTTCCGCCTCAAAGTTGGGCGTAATTGGCGATGTCTTAACGATACCATGCTTAGTGAGTGTTTGTGTGTGCCGTTCCCCCCCCGCGGCAATAAGCTATCATGAGCTGGTGTATGAAATCTTCCCCCCCCGTGATCACAGCAGGCCTTTGTGCCTCGCTGTGGGCATCGCTTCTGCCTGCCAACGCTGCTGACGTGATTCTGACAACGCATGATGGCCTTTCAACGCTGAAGGGCGAGCTTCTCTCTACCGAGGGCGGTGTGTTTTCGGTGCAGACAGGGGCCGGTGTGGTGAGCGTGCTGGCCGATTCGGTGAACTGCACGGGAGCAGGTTGCCCGCCCGCTTTGGACGAGGCTCCGGCACCTTCGGCTGAGCCGGACGCAGCTGATATCGCCACCGTCGCCATGTCCGGAGCCGATATTATCGTGGAGCGATTGCTACCCGATGTGCTGGATTACTACAGCCGAAACCTCGCCGCCGAATTGACGCGCGGCGGCAGTGACAATGACGGTTGGCGCTACACGTTGCGCCCGACTGAGGGCGAACCGACGGAGATTTTCGCGCTTTCAGACGGCTCTGAGCGGGGAATTGCCGATCTGATTGCGGGCCGGACGGACCTTGCGCTTGTGTCTCGCCCGATGACGGAGGGCGAGGCGCAGCAGCTTGTGCCGGAGGGGCTGAAGGCGCTGCGGGCAGCCGGGCTGGAAAGTGTGCTGGCAACCGATGGGCTGGTGGTCGTGGCAGATCCATCCGTCGGCGTTACAGAAATCGAGCTTGAGGATGTTGCGCGCGTCTTCGCCGGGGATATCCGCAACTGGCGCGATTTGGGCGGGCCGGACGTGCCTATCACCCCTTTCGCGCGGGAGGCAGGATCCGGCACACGAGATGCCTTCAACGATCTGATCATGCGCCCCTATGGCCGCGAAATCTCGGAGCGGGTGATCGGGGTGGACAATGACAAGGGTATCGCAGACGCGATTATTGCGTTTCCCGGCAGTATCGGGGTGACGAGCTATTACAATTCTGCGGGTGCGCGCACCTTGGCGCTGCGCGAACCTTGCGGGCTGGTGGCGGAGCCGGACCCTTTTGCCATGCAAACGGGGCGCTACCCGCTGACGCGATACCTTTATGCTTACCGCGCGCCGGGCAGAGCTTCGGATTTTGCGGATAGGCTGGTGGAGTACATGCGCTCTCAGGCAGGGCAGGAGGCGCTGGATGAGATGGGCTATATCGGGCAGCGTATCACGAGCGAGGGGCTTGAGCAGCACCGCGCGCGCCTGGCCCTTGCGATGAACGCACGGCAGAGCGACGCGCTTCTGGCCCCTTTGCGCGACATGGTGGAAACGCTGATTACCGCAGAGCGGCTTTCGCCCACCGTACGCCCTGATGGGCCGCGCGGGGCGGATGTGCTGGCAGATGAGCATGTTGCCCGGCTGGCGCGGGAAATTGCTGCTGGTTCCTATGACGGGCGAGAGATCCTGTTTGTCGGCTTCACCGACGACGCGGCAGAAGAGCCGCTTGCTGCGATTTCAGAAAGCAGGATTGCGGCGGAGAGGGTAATGGCGGCCGTTGCCAAGGCTGCAGATGTGGCCGAAAACAGAAATGTCGCGTTGAAGGCTTTTGGGTACGGAACGCTTTCTCCATTGGCCTGCAGCGGTACACCCATCGGCAGTGATATCAACCGACGTGTGGAAGTATGGTCTCGCGCATTGCGGGTTGCGGAGTGATCTAAAGCGCTTGGCTTTTCACCTGAAACAGCCCTTATCACCTAACGCGTTGAAAGCTTTGATTTCAGGCGGCGATAGATGATTCAAGTTTAAGGCGAGAGGCTATAGGTGTTTCCAGAAACACTTTAATTGCCGAAACCTGTTACGCCTTTGGCGAAGATAAAGCTCAGTTTGGTTTCGAAGCACTATCGGCCAGAAAGTGCTTCTCCTGCACCGTCGCTTCGCGTACGCCATCGTTGGTGTGAACCTGAAGCACGGTGTCTGGATCCCAGTGTGAAAGCCGGATCATGCCGAGGGCGACATTGGTGCCAAAATCTGGAGACCAAGCAGCCGAGGTGATCTGGCCCACCTTCTTCTCGCCCGCCATCACCGGCCAGGTGCCGGAGCAGGGTGCCACCGGTGCATCGCCGATCGCGAGAGAGCGGATCTGGCGGATGGGCCCTTCCTGCGCCACACGCAAAAGTGCATCCCGCCCACAGCAGCCGATGGCCGTAACGGTATCGCAGAAATTGCCGAGCCCGCATTCATGGGGCGTATTTTCCCGCGTCATGTCATTGCCGTAGGAAAGAAGGCCGCCCTCTATCCGCTCGATGAGGTTCGGGCATCCCGCATGCACATCGAGATCGCGGCCCGCCTCGAAAAGCGCATCCCAGAGTGCGGGGCCGAGTGCGGTTGAGGTGCAATAGATCTCGAACCCGCCTTGCCGGGAATAGCCGGAACGGGCGAGGATCATTGTCTGGCCCTGAAACGTCACCTCGCGGAAGCGGAAGAAGCGGATATCCTTGATGTCTTCCCCGAAAACACGCGCCACCAGTTCCTCTGCCTTCGGGCCCTGCACGGCAAGGGGAGATACATCCGGTTCCGTCACATCCACCTCCAGCGCACGGCCATAGGCGAGGCCCTTGATCCAGAAGAGGAGATCGCTGTCGGCGATGGAAATCCAGTAGCGATCCTCGGCGAGCTTCAGGGTAACGGGGTCATTCAGCATGCCGCCCGTCTCGTCCACCATCGGGGTGTAAAAGCAGCGCCCGATCGTGAGACTGCGCAAATCACGCGGGGTGAGCATTTGAACAAGGCGGGCGGCATCCGGGCCCCGCACCTCCACCTGCCGCTCAACCGCCACATCCCACACTTGTACCGCCGTTTTCAGATGGCGGTAATCCTCCTCAACGGAGCGGAAAACGGTGGGCAGAAGCATATGGTTGTAAACGGTGTAGGCCTTCACGCCCGCCGCTTCCACACGATCTGTGAAAGGAGTGCTGCGCAGCCGGCGGGAGATGGACAAAGCGGGTTGCGGCATGAGAACTCTCCTCCAATTTCTCGGAGGCGTAAAATGTATGACATTTAGCGTCTGTCCCTTCCGCGACACGGCGGAATGTCGTTTTCAGGAAGAGATGACAGGCAGGGGCGCATCGGGCTTTACCCGTTCCATTACAATCTGGGAATGCACGCGGCTGACGGCCGGGTGCGGCAGCAGGACATTTTGGACGACCGTGTTGAGCGCTGCCAGATCGTGGGTGTAGATCCGCAGGAGGTAATCCGCCTCGCCTGTCAGCGTCCATGCCCCCACGATCTCGGGGCGGTTGAGTGTGAGGCGAACGAAATCCGCAGCGTTTTCAGCCGTATGTGTGGCCATGACGATCTGAATGAACGCCTGTACACCGAGGCCCAGCGTTTCCGGGCTAAGCGCGGCGCGATAGGTGGTGATCACCCCCTCCGCCTCCAGCCGCTGGCGGCGACGGCCGATCTGGGAGGGGGAAAGGTGCAGCCTGTCGGCCAGTTCCTGGGCGGTGAGCCGGGCATCCTGCTGGAGGAGGCGCAGGAGGGCCGCGTCAATGGAATCAAGCGTGATAATTGCATCTGCCATGATTTTTCCGCATCATTCGGTGAATACATGCGTACTATTTTCGGAATTTGTGGTGAATGCAATTCACTTTGCGTGAACGCCGCGCGTTTATGCGCCTATTCTCCATGAAAGCGCAAAAAGGAGAGAACCGATGGGCCCGTTTCCGCATGATGCACCCCGTTCCACCATTTCCGAGGCCAACCCGGCTGGTACAGACGGTTTTGAATTCGTCGAGTTCGCACATGAGAACCCGGCGGAACTGGAAACGCTTTTCGCAAAAATGGGATATGTGAAGGCAGCGCAGCACAAGACGAAGAATATCGCGCTCTGGAAGCAGGGGGATATCACTTATGTGGTGAACGCGGAGAAGGGCAGCTTCGGGCAGGATTTTGTGGCGGAGCACGGCCCGTGTGCGCCTTCGATGGCATGGCGCATGGTGGATGCGGAGCATGCCTACAAGCGGGCTGTTGAGATGGGGGCCACGCCTTACGAAGGCGATGGCAAGGTGCTGGATGTGCCCGCGATCTACGGGATCGGGGGCAGCCTGCTCTATTTTGTGGATCAGTATGGCGGCGATGCGAACCCCTATGCGGCGGAATATGACTGGATCGAAAGCGTGCCTGCCAGGCCTGAAGGGGTGGGCTTTTACTATCTCGATCACCTGACCCATAATGTTCACAAAGGGAATATGGACACGTGGTTCCGGTTCTATGGTGATCTCTTCGGATTCAAGGAAATTCGCTTTTTTGATATTGAAGGCAAATTTACCGGGCTCCTCTCTCGTGCGCTCACTTCGCCCTGCGGGCGTATCCGCATCCCCATCAACGAGGACCGGGGCGAGAAGGGGCAGATTGTGGAGTACCTCAAGCGCTACAATGGCGAGGGGATCCAGCATATCGCTGTGGCGACCGAGACGCTTTACGACAGTGTGGACAGGATTGCCGAGAACGGCATCAGGTTCATGCCGAAGCCGCCCGAGGCCTACTACAAGCTTTCGCATGATCGGGTTGAGGGCCATGACGAGCCGCTGGACCGCATGATGAAGCATGGCATCCTGATTGATGGCGAGGGTGTCGTGGATGGCGGGGAGACGAAGATCCTGCTTCAGATCTTCTCCAAAACGGTGATTGGCCCAATCTTTTTCGAGTTTATCCAGCGCAAGGGCGATGACGGATTTGGCGAGGGCAATTTCAAGGCACTCTTCGAATCCATCGAGGCGGACCAGATCGCGCGAGGGGTTCTCGACTCGGATACAGCTGCCTGAGGCAGGCCGTTCTCTGCCGCTTGCGAGCTTTTCGGATTTGATTTCTGCGTATGCGTGCTAGATCGCTCTTCGATGGAGTGATGCATGGCTTGTGGCGTAGTTCTGATCCTTGGAAGTGGCCCGTCTGTGACGGAGGCGGAGACGTGGTCGCGTGATCCGTTTGAGACAGTGGTGGCCATCAACAATGCTTGGCGCGTGCGATCAGATTGGGACTTTCTGATTTATCCGGAAGATTTCCCGGAGGAGCGTATGCCGGAACGACCACAGGCTGGCCAGCTCCTCGTGACCTACAAGGATTTTGTGCCAGCACAGAACCGTTTTGGCGGATTTGTGTATGCCGGTGGTACGATGGCTTTTACGGCGGCCTATTGGGCGCTGGCAGTGCTGCGGCCGCAAGTTCTGGCCTTTTTGGGATGCGATATGGTTTACCCCGTCTCCGGGCCGACGCATTTTTATGGCAAGGGAACGGCAGATCCCTTGAGGCCTGATATTACGCTGCAATCGTTGGAGGCAAAGGCCGCACGGCTGGAGGTACTGGCGGCCTGTGAAGGGTGCGGCTGCGTAAATCTCTCTTCGGCCCCCAGCCGATTGGGGTTTCGCAGGAGCACCGCGAAAGAACTGGCTGAGGGCGTTCCCGAACTGCCGGAATTGGATGGTTCTATGAAGGATGCAGCCCTGCGTGCGGAGGATGCGTTGGGCTACCGTGTTGCTTCCGGGCGGTATTGGGAAGAATTGGAGCGGTTCGATCCGGCGGAGCTGGCAAAAATCGATGCCTTGTGGTTATCCGCTCTGCCGCGCCGGAGCGCGACAGAGCAACATCAGATGAAAGAAACGCTGAGTGGCGGGCAACTGGAGAAGGTGTATCCGGCGACTGGGTGAGGGTTCGCCACACCGATGCCCGCCAGCTTCAGGCGCTTCCAGCCAGTCGCGCGCGACCGTTCACCAGAATTTCCATCAGTCTCGGGCGGAGTGAGATCGTCTTCAGATCCTTGGAAATGAAATCCAAGGCCCCTTCGACAAGGCCCTTCACAACCGTTCCATCGTCATAATTGTTGGACAGCATGACGACCGGTATGGACGCATATTTTTTGTCCGCCTTCAGTTCGGCAAGAAAATCCGTGCCCTTCATGTCGGGCAATTCGACATCCAGAACAATCAGATCGGGCTGGTAGTTTTCCAGAGTTGCCAAAGCCCCATGACAATTTACGGCGTTCAGCACATCCACATCACGGCCGATGGCGCGCTCCACCATGCGGTGAATGATGATTTCATCGTCAACTACAAGAACTTTGGGCCGTGCGCCCGGCAACCGTGGCTGAACCACTTGTTCGCCGGATTGGATGTCTGCGATTGTGCGCCGCGCTTCATCCAGAAAACTATCGAACAGCCGACGCAAGGCGAAACGTTGTGAATAGCCGTGCGCATCATACTGGATCTGCTTCAGCCCTTCATCCAGCTCTTCGGCGGATTGGATCAGCCTGCGCACTTCCTGTTCCTTCGCATCACGGATAACGAGGCGCAGTGCTGCACGGATGGTTTCCAGATGCTTGGGAGGCAGGCTGATCAATCGGCGACGGCCCCGAAGTGCTGCGAAATCCTCGGTGATACCGATCAGAAATTCTGCGAAGTCGTGGCGTTGGGGGGGGGTATGTTGCTGTGGTGCGGAAGAGGGGAGCGGATTTATCAGCTTGAGCATGGACATAAGCGTTTCCCTAACAAGAGAGGACTGTTTAAAAGGCGAACAAGGTGGTGCTGAGAACAACCCTCCCGCGAAATGGTTTAGAAAAGGTAACCGAGGGTCAACTTGATGTGGGCGTTCGCTCAGAGAGCAGCGCAAGCCGCCCGAAAAGCGGCTTTTGAGCGGATACGGGACACCTCTGCGCGCGTAAGGAACCGCGCCTGCCGGTAGAGCCGGGTTCCATCGCGCTGGATGTACCAGATGCCAACGATTCCATGAGGTTGCGCGGATGCGCGCACGGCCCTGAGGCCGCAGATCTCATCGCCCGGCAGGCCTTCTGCGGCCAGTGTTTCGCGGGAATTCGTGAAAAAGCAAAGCATTTTCGCACAAAGACCGGTAGCGGAAGCCTGAAGTGCCGCCATACCGGCGCAACGGGGTGTTATGGTCGCACAATCGCGCAGTGCGGCCACGTCTGCCGGCTCTCCGCGGCTGGCATCCGGCTCTGGAATCAGGGGTACGGCTGCGCAGGCCGAGAGAAGCAGGATGAGGCTGAGCGCGCGCCACATACGCTCAGGAAGCCTTCTGCTCCGGTTGCTTGCCGAGGATGATCATGCTGAGGAGATCATCCTCCGTCACGTCCGGAATGTTGACGGTGCCGACCAGCTTGCCATTCTTCATCACGCTCGCCCGGTCGCACAGCTCGATCACGGCGCGAACGTCGTGATCAATGAGGAAGATGCCGAGGCCCTGCTTCTTCAGCTCGTGAATCAGTTCGGCCACCATCTGGGTTTCCTGTGGGCCCAACGCGGCCGTCGGCTCATCCATGATCAGGATCTTGGCGTTAAAATAGACCGCGCGCGAAATGGCGACGGACTGGCGCTGACCGCCGGAAAGTGCCTTTACCGGTGCCTTGAACTTCTGGAAGTTCGGGTTGAGCCGCGCCATGATCTTGCGCGTTTCAGCCTCCATCGCATCGTCATCGACGAAACCGAGGGTGTTGACGATCTCGCGCCCGAGAAAGAGATTGGATGCGGCATCGAGATTGTCGGCCAGCGCGAGGGTCTGGTAGATCGTCTCGATATTGTGGGCGCGTGCATCGCGCGGAGAGTTGATGGTGACGTGCTGGCCGTTCACGCGAATCTCTCCGCTATCGGGCTTGTAGGCGCCCGAGAGCATCTTGATGAGGGTTGATTTGCCCGCGCCGTTGTGGCCGAGAAGGCCCACCACCTCGCCTGGATGCAGATCGACGCTCACGTGATCCACCGCGCGCACACCGCCGAAGCTGATGCACATATCCTTCATTTCCACGAGAGGTGTCATGGTCAGTCTCCCACACGGCGGCGATAGAGGATGTCGATAAGAACGGCGAGAACGAGGACAGCGCCGACGACTATATTTTGCAGCGGGGCATCGACGCCCACCATGGCCATACCCGATTGCAGCGATTGCATGATGAGTGCGCCGAGGATGGCGCCGTAGATCGTGCCGATGCCGCCCGAAAGGGCCGTGCCGCCGATGACGGCGGCGGCGATGACGCGCAACTCATCCAGTGTGCCGATATCGTTGGAGTGGTTGGTCAGGCGCGCGGAGGCGACGACGGCGGAAATGGCGCAGAGCAGGCCCATGAGCGCGAAGACCTTTACGGTGAGCATCCTTGTGTTGATGCCGGAAAGCTCCGCCGCATCCGGATTGCCGCCTGTCGCGAAGATGTAGCGGCCTAGGCGGGTGCGTTGGGCGATAAGCGTCATCGCGATGGCGATGGCGATCAGCAAAAGTACGGAGAAGGGAATGCCGTAGGCGGCTGTGAAGCCTTCAGGCATCACCTCGCCACGGGCTTCGAACATCCGCTCCAACCGGCGGGTGGGGATCTGGTAGGCGTTCAGGATGGCAACAAAGCCGAGAATGCTGATGGCGACGATGCCCGCGATGGTGGCTTCGGCCCACAATGGTTTCACGGGGAAGCCGTGGCGCTTCTTGCCCTGACGGCCCGAGAAGAGGGCCCAGAGGGCGGCGGCGACTGCGATGAAGCCGAAGATCCAGCTCCATGTGGAGCCGAGCGTGCCGTTGATGCCACCAAATTGCATGAACGTGGGATCGAGCGGGCCGATGGTCTGCCCGCTTGTCTGGTACCACGCGACGTTGCGCCAGACGAGCAGGCCGCCAAGCGTGACGATGAAGGCCGGGATGGTGAGGTAGCCCACCATCCAGCCCTGGAACGCGCCGATGGATGCGCCGATGATGCAGCCGACAAGGATCGCGATCCATGGGATCATCGGGTGGCCAAGCGGCAGGCCGATGATGTCTGGCAGCAGGGAGGTTTGCGTCATTGCCATTGCAGCCGAGCAGGTGGCCAGAAGTGCGCCGACGGCGAGATCGATGTGGCGGGTGACGATGATGAAAACCATGCCAGTGGCCATGATGGCGACGGAAACTGTCTGGATCGTCAGATTGAAGATGTTGCGCGGCGTGAGGAACCGGCCATCGGTGATAATATTGAACACGATGCAAAGAGCCAGGAACGCACCGATCATGCCGAGGAGGCGGAGATCCAGCTCCAGCGTGGCGAGGAAGCTGCGTTTCTCTGATGTGTCTGCTTGAGATGCTGTTGTGTCAGCCATGAACACGCTCCCTGCGGTTCCGGGTAAGGGCTTTGCGCCTTGGTGCGCTGCCCCCGTTGGGGCAGCGCGGGTTTCAGATATCAGTTACAGGGTGCCGGGCCGTTGGAGACGCCTTGGCAGAGTTTTGCCTGATCGATCCAGCCTGCATCCACAACGTCGCCGAGGTTATCCTTCGTCACCGGAACGGGTGCGAGGAAACGGGCGATCATTTCCGTACCGCCGGGGGATGTCCATTTCTGGGCACCATCGACAGTGGACATATCGGCACCACCTGCGAGGGCGACGGCCACTTCACCGGCCACACGGCCGAGATCGCGGGCGTCTTTCCAGACGGAAACCGTCTGTGTGCCGAGGGCAACGCGGTTCAGCGCTGCATGGTCACCGTCCTGGCCGGATACGGGAATACCGTCCATGCCCTGCGCCGTGAGCGCGGCAACAGCGCCACCGGCTGTACCATCGTTGGAGGCAACCACGGCATCCACCTTGTTGTCCTGCGCTGTCAGGATCTGCTCCATGTTGCGCTGGGCGTTGGCGGGCAGCCAGCCATCAGTGTAGGCTTCGCCAACAATGGTGATATCGCCTGCGTCAATCGCTGCCTGCAGCACTTCCTGCTGGCCGCCGCGCAGGAAATCCGCGTTGGGATCGGTGGGCGAACCCTTGATCATCACGTAATTGCCCTTGGGCTGTGCTGCGAGTACGGCGCGGGCCTGCATCCGGCCAACTTCAACATTGTCGAATGTCAGGTAGAAGGCGCGGGGGTCCTCGATCAGACGATCGTAGCCCACCACGGGGATGCCCTCATCGGCAGCGGCCTGAACAGCGGGGCCAATGGCCTGCGCGTCTTGCGCGAGGATGATCAGCGCCTTGGCACCCTGTGCGATCAGCGCTTCAACATCGGAAAGCTGCTTGGAAGAAGAGCTTTGAGCATCCGCAGAGATATATGTGGCACCGGCAGCTTCGAGCGCAGCCTTGATGGCAGCCTCATCTGTTTTCCAGCGCTCTTCCTGGAAGTTGGACCAGCTGACGCCAACCGTGATGGCGTGGCCGTCTGCAAAGGCGGCGGAGCCTACGCCAAAAGCAATCACCGCCGCAGCGGCGGTTTTCAAAAATTTCATTGGGGACCTCCCTTGGTTTCCCGTGTTCAATCGAGTTCTGTTTCTGGCGAGTTCTGATTCTGGATTCGCTGACCCGATGGCCGACTTTATCATGCTATTTAATTTCGATGTCAAATTAATTTGACGAAATGCCTTGCGCAATGTATCGAATTGGGTAGCGAAAGAGCGTTTGTGGCGAAGGATAATCGCCGGGCGCTTCAAAAAGGCCCATTTTAATTTTCGAAGTCAAAATTAATAGGGCTCAAACCGCTTTGAATGCCGGGGAGGGTGTTCTGCAAAAAGATGTCAGCATATCGCGTGCGGTATTGCCGGAGGCCGGCGCTTCGAACGCCTCTCTGGTGATGGCCGTGATGCGCTCCGCACCGGAGATCGCGCGGGTGGATATCTCTCGGCAGACGGGGCTGAGCCCTGCGACCGTAACATCCCTCACGTCCGATCTCATGGCAGCGGGGCTGATCGAAGATGCGCCCGGGCACGTGGAGCCCACGCGGCGGGGCCGCCCGCGCGTGAACCTGCGCATCCGGGGCGATGCGCATCTGGTGATCGGCGCGAAGATGGCGGATCACAGGATCACCACGGCCATTCTCGATTTTGCGGGCAACACATTGGCCGAGGCGGAATATCCCATGCCGGCGGGGGCCAGCACGCCGGCGCAGGCCGGTGATCTGGTTGCACGGGCCGTGCGCCGGATCTGCGATATGCATGGCTGCGCGCTCGGCGATATCTCGGGCATCGGGCTCGGTGTTCCCGGTTTTGTCGATGGGCCGCGCGGGCTGGTGCACTGGTCCCGCTCGTTCGACAGGCGCGATGTGCGTCTGGGCGATGTGCTGGCCCAGCATTTCGAGTGCCCCGTCTTCGTGGAGAATGATGCGAACCTGATCGCTATGGCGGAACTCTGGTTCGGCATGGGGCGCGAGGTGCGGGATTTTGTGGCGGTGACGCTGGAAAATGGCCTTGGCATGGGCATTGTGATCGATCGCAAGCTTTATCGCGGATCGCGGCGGCGGGGGGCAGAGCTTGGGCACACCAAGGTGGCGCTCGACGGGGCACTCTGCTCCTGCGGGCAGCGCGGGTGTCTTGAGGCCTACGTTGCCGAATATGCGCTGCTGCGCGAGGCCAATCTTGTGCTGGATCCGGATCTGGCAGGGGCGGATGCCGAGGCGCGGATGGATGCTCTCTATAAAGCGGCGCAATCGGGCAATGCCCGTGCGTTGGAGATTTTTCGGCGGGCGGGGCGGATGTTTGGCCTCGGGCTTGCCAATGTCGTGAACATCTTCGATCCCTCGCTGATCGTGCTTTCGGGCACCGCGATGCGCTATGAGTACCTCTACGATCAGGCGGTGCTGGATGAGATGCATGCCAATATCATCAAGGTAGATGACACGCCGCCTGATGTGCGCGTGCATGAATGGGGAGACGTATTATGGGCAAAAGGGGCTGCGGCGATGGCACTGGAAGGTATCACCGAACTGGCCCTTGGCTCGCTGGGGCAATCGCGCTCTGCGGCGGAATAGCCTCGGCGGAAGACATCCCCTTTTTCGTCGATGCGACAGCCGTCGCGGGCATTGAGCATCGCTATTACGGCGGAGAGGCGTATGTCGTGGGCGGCGGTGTTGCGGCCTTCGACTGCAACGATGATGCGATGCCCGATCTGGCCATTGCGGGTGCGGAGGCGCCGCTTGCGCTTTATGTCAACACGGGCCGGGCCGGTCGCCCCCCTGCCTTTGAACTGGCGGAGGGACCGCTTGAGGAGCCTTTGCTGGCCGCGACGGGTGTCTATCCTCTGGATTTTGATGGCGACGGCGTTCTGGATCTTTTCGTTCTGCGGTTCGGGCAGAACCTTGCGCTGCGAGGATTGGGGGACTGCTTCTTTGAGGATGCAACAGAGGATCTGGGCCTGCCAGAGAGGGAGGATTGGACGACCGCCTTCGCGGCCACTTGGGAAGAAGGGCGGGATCTGCCCACGCTTTTCGTCGGCAACTACGTGCCGCGTGACCGGCCGCTGCAGGACCGCGAGAATTGCGAGCCGTCCTACCTGCTGCGCGCCGAGGAGGGCCGGTATGGCGCGCCCATCCCGCTCGGCCCCGGAGCCTGCACGCTTTCCGCATTGTTTCTGGATTGGTCCGGCACCGGTCAGGTGGACCTGCGCTTGGCCAATGATCGGGAATACTATGACCGTGGCCAATCCGAGCAGCTGTTCCGGCTGACGCCTGAGGGTGCGGAGGAATATGGCAAGGCAGATGGTTGGGACAATGTTTCGCTCTGGGGCATGGGGCTGGCGGCGGAGGATATCACGGGCGATGGACGGCCAGAGATCGTGGTGACCTCGATGGCTGATAACCGGATGGAGCATTTGCGCGCAGGAGAGGAACCTTCTTTTGAGAATATTGCGCGCGCTCAGGGCACAACGGCGCAAAGGCCTGCCGTGGGCCGCGATGTGCGGCCCTCCACTAGCTGGCACACGGAGTTTGGCGATGCCAACAACGATGGCTGGCCGGATCTCCTGATTGTGAAGGGCAATGTGGATGCAATGCCGCGGATGGCCGGATTCGACCCCGACAGCCTGCTGCTTGGCGGGCCGGACGGGTTTCGCGAGGCGGGGTATGAGGCCGGTATTGCCGTGGATACACGGGGGCGGGGCGCTGTGTTTGCCGATCTCAACCTCGATGGTGCGCTTGATATCCTGACGGTGAACCGCAACCAGCCGGTGCGTCTCTTTGCGGGCCGCCTGATGGGCGGTTTTATGACTGTGGATACAAGGATGCCCGGGCCGAATGCCTATGCTGTCGGTGCTCGGGTGGAGGTGGATCTCGGCGACCGCATTCTGAGCAAGACACGGCGCGTTGGCGGTGGCCATGCAGGCGGGGCGCTTTTGCCTCTGCATTTCGGGATTGGTGCGGCGGAAAGCGTGCGCATGCGTGTCGTCTGGCCGGATGGCGAAGCAGAGGCATGGCAGGAGATCGAGGCGGGCACACGGGCGACTGTTGCCCGGCGATAAGCCTGCGCGTTTCCAAACTGTGGGGAAGATGCTTTAGCCGGTCGAAACCGATCTGCGGGAGAGTGGCACGCCCAACGGGACTCGAACCCGTGTTTCCGCCGTGAAAGGGCGGCGTCCTAGACCACTAGACGATGGGCGCATCGCTCTGCCGTGGATGGGTGAGTAATCGAAGGGGGCGGGGGGTTCAAGCTTCTTTTTGGGCGAATGCGCAAAAATCACTCGGCGGGGGCTGCATCCTCCACCCGAAGCTTGGCTTTGCGCCGCCCACCCCAATCGTCAATCTCCAGCCGCCCGGCGATGTGAAAGGGCCGGCCATCATGCTTTTCCAGCGCATCTCCCAACGGGCTCTCAAAGGCGCGGAAGGCGATGGCATCCAACCGGCCCGTCGCATCGGCGAGTGTGAGGCGGAGATGGCTATCGCCTGCGCGTTTTGCAAAAGTGATGCGTTGGGCGGGCAGCGCGTAGCGGGGGGCTGGCGCGCCTGCGCCGAAAGGGCCTGCCGCCTCGATTTCGGTGATCAGATCGGCGGTCGCGGCAACGGGGGTAAGAAGGCTCGTGATGGAAAGCTCACGCGGCCCGGAGCATTCCGCGCCCTGACGGGCGAGAAGGTCCGAAAGACGCGCCATTGCGACCTCAAGCTGATCTTCGGCAACCGTCAGGCCAGCGGCCATCTTGTGGCCACCGCCCTTCAGAAGAAGCCCTTCGCGTGTGCATGTGGCGATTGCCGCTCCAAGATCCACCCCGCTCACCGAGCGCCCGGAACCCTTGCCAAGCCCATCCTCCAGCCCGATCACCACGGCAGGCCGCCCGAAGGTCTCCTTCAGGCGTGATGCAACTATGCCGACAACGCCCGGATGCCAGCCTTTCCCGGCTGCCCAGACCAGCGGGCCTTCTGCACCACGCGCATCGGCCTGCGCCTCCGCCTCTTCCAGCACGGCGGCCTCAATCGCGCGGCGCTCTATGTTTAACCTGTCCAGCCGCTCGGCAATGACGGTGGCCTCGTCCAGATCGGTGCTTGCCAGAAGCCTCGCGCCAAGATCTGCCGCGCCGATGCGCCCACCGGCATTGACGCGGGGCCCAAGAAGAAAGCCGAGATGATAGGGGGAAGGTGCGGATTTCAGCCCTGCGACATCGGAAAGTGTTGTCAGCCCCGGGCGCATTCGCCGTGCCATCACGCTGAGGCCCTGCCGCACAAACGCGCGGTTGAGGCCCTGGAGAGGTGCCACATCAGCCACAGTTGCCAGCGCTACCAGATCGAGAAGGGCGATGAGATCGGGCTGGTGTGCCCCCTCCGCCCGCAACGCCCTGTTGGCGGCGACCAGCATCAGAAACACAACACCCGCCGCACACAGATAGGTGAGGGGCGTGGTTTCATCCTGCCGGTTGGGGTTCACCACGGCGTTGGCCTCGGGAAGGGTTTCTCCTCCAAGGTGGTGATCAAGCACGATCACATCCGCACCCTTGGCGCGGGCGGCGGCAATGGGCGCGTGGGAGAGTGTGCCGCAATCAACGCAGATGATCAGTGCATGCTCCGCTGCCAGCGCTTCCATCGCAGGCTCATTCGGCCCGTAGCCCTCATCAATCCTGTCCGGAATGTAGAGCGTGGCGGCCAGGCCCATCTCGCGCAGCCAATCGATCAGAAGGGCGGCAGAGGCGCCGCCATCCACGTCATAATCCGCAAAGATCGCGATTTTCGCCCGCGCCTTCACGGCGCCCAAGAACACCTCTACCGTCTTGTCCATATCCAGCAGCGAGGACGGATCGGGCATGAGATCGCGGAGCGACGGGGCGAGGTAGGCCTCCACGTCGCCAGCCTCCACATCCATGCGGGCAAGGAGCGCCGTGACGTGTTCGGGATGGCCGGTCTGCTGGGCAAGCGCTGCCGCCTTCCGGGTGATAGCTGCATCCGGGCCTGTCCAGCGGCGGCCTGTCAGCGATGCTTCCACACTCAGGAAAGCAGAACTCAAGGCGCGTCCCTGTCGCGTGTATCGCGCCGCCAGTCGCTGTTGCGCCGTGCCTCGCGTTCCCCGCGGAACCGCTTGATGAAGCTGGACACACCGATGGAGGCGGTGGCGACGGTAAACATCATGCCAAAGACAATGCCCTCAAGCCGACCCCGCTGAAGTGAGATAAGGAGAACGGCGAGCCCCATGCCGACCATGAAAAGCACCACAAGCGCAAATACGAAAAGGCCGATCCCGGGGCGCTTGGGGTGCTCCGCCGCCGTGGCCTGATACGTGCGCTCCGGCGTCTCCCCGCTTGGTTTCGGTTTTTCGTCCGTGTTGAATCCGACTTGACGGACCATGGCTCAGATATTGTTCTGGCGGTAGAACAGCCGCCGCATGGAGCCCGTTTTGGAGCGCATGAGGATCGTCTCAGTCTCCAGATAATCACCGTCGCGCTTCGCACCGGACATCAGGCTGCCATCCGTCACCCCAGTGGCTGCGAAAATCACATCCTGCGTCACCATATCGTCGCGCTTGTAGATCCGGTCCAGATCCTTGATGCCCGCCTTGGCGGCGCGCTTCTTCTCATCGTCGTTGCGGAAGAGAAGCCGCCCCTGGATCTGCCCGCCCATGCATTTCAGGGCCGCTGCGGCAAGCACACCCTCCGGCGCGCCGCCAGAGCCCATATAGATGTCTATCCCCGTCTTGTCGGGCTCCGCGCAATGGATCACACCAGCCACATCGCCATCGGTGATCAGGCGGATGCGTGCGCCCGTGGCGCGGATCTCGGCAATCAGTTCCTGATGGCGCGGGCGTTCCAGAACGCAGCACATGATATCTTCGGGCTTGCAGCTTTTGGAGAGCGCCAGGCGCTCGATCCTGTCGGTCGGGCTCATATCCAGCGTCACCACATCTTCCGGAAAGCCCGGGCCGATGGCCAGTTTGTCCATATACACATCCGGCGCGTGCAGCATGGAGCCGCGCGGACCCATGGCGATCACTGCAAGCGCGTTGGGCATGTCCTTTGCCGTCAAAGTCGTGCCCTCCAACGGATCGAGGGCGATATCCACGCCGGGGCCGTTTCCGCTGCCCACTTCCTCGCCGATGTAGAGCATGGGCGCTTCGTCCCGTTCGCCCTCGCCGATCACCACAACGCCCTTGATATCGAGCTTGTTCAGCTGCGTGCGCATCGCATCCACAGCCGCCTGATCCGCTGCTTTCTCATCACCTGAACCAATCAGCCTTGCCGATGCGATCGCCGCCGCCTCCGAGACGCGGGCAAGGCCGAGGGAGAGCATACGGTCGGCGAAAAGTTGGCTGTCGGGCATGAGATGGCTATCCTTGAGGTGAGGCTTTTTATGCTTTCCCTCTACACAAGTTACCCGCAGAGGGGAAGCCTCGGCACGCGGGAGGCGTGCTATCCTGTAGACACTACGACCATATGTGAATCGACGCCTCGCACCCTTGCCGCTAGGCTCTCCCTGCTCATTGAGAGCGGATCAATACCTTTGGGGAGGACAATCATGACACTTCGTGCCTTGAGGATTTGCGTATTCAGTATCGCCTGTGCGGCAACACCGGCTCTGGCCGACGGCCATGTCGATTGGACGCAATCGAAATACGGGCCGGAGGATATGGCCGGGGCTTCCAATCTGATGACGCCCGCCAAGGCGCTCGAAGCCGCGGCCCTGATGAAAACGGGTACGGTTATCTCCATCGGGCGGACTTATGAACCGGAAATGCCGCTCTTTGGTGCGCGCGTTTTTGCAGTGCGCGGCACAGGCGGGCTGGCCGGCGGGCCGCTCGGGGAAAACAACGTCGTGTGGATGGATGATTTTCTGGCGACGGAGATCGGGCAGGTCGGCACACAGTTCGACGGGCTGGCGCATATCGGTATCGGAGGAGGGGCGAAAAACCTCTTTTACAACGGCACGCCGGGGGATGAGGTGATCGGCAGCTACGGCGTGCGGAGGCTGGGAATGGAGCATATCAAGCCCTTCTTCACGCGCGGCATTGTCTTCGATATCGCTGCTGTTCGTGGCGGGCCGATGGAAGCCGGGCAGGAGATCACGGTTGCCGATATGGAGGCGGCACTTGAAGCGCAGGGCATAGGCGAGCCGACGGAGGGTGATGTCGTGATGTTCCACACCGGTTGGGGGCGTCACTGGATCACGGACAATGCGACGTTCAATTCCGGTTGCCCCGGCATCGGGCTGGAGGCAGCAGCCTGGCTGATTGAGCGGGGCGTGGCCGTGGTGGGGGCGGATACCTGGCCCGTGGAGGTGGTGCCCAACCCGAACTCGGCGCTGGCTTTCCCCGTGCATCAGGAGCTTCTGACCAAGAACGGCATTTTCATTCATGAGAATGTAGCAACGGAGCGGCTGATCGAGGCTGGCGTCTCGGAATTTGCCTATATCTTCTCGCCCATGCCGGTGAAGGGGGCGACCGGATCTGCAGGCGCACCGCTTGCAGCGTTCTGAACTGGCATGTTTCAGGAGCCACAGTCTTTCGGACCGAGGCTCCTGATAGGTCCGGGGCAGGGTGGGGAAACCCTATCACCGGACCTGCAGGAGGGCGCTTGGAGGAACCACCCTCTACCGCATGTGGGAGGCCCTATTTCACACGGGACCATTCCTCCCGCACGCCTTTCCTTGAATGCACTTCCCGGTAGGCAAGCGGTCCGAGATCCGGGCTGAGCCATGTGGTTCGGGTGATCCGGCCGTCGTTGCAGCGCACCTTGTAGGTCGGATTACTCTTGCCCATGGCCACGATGGTTGCCGTGCCCGTGACCTTGCAATGTGTCGTGCGGCTGGAGGTTTTTCCGGTGGAGGAGCGGGCCTGACGCGTATAGGTGCCGCGTGCGCCGACCTGAAGGGGATAGATGGATCTTACCTCGCGCACCGTGGCCTTTGCGGTCCGCCAGTTCCGCGATGTGCCGCAGCCGCTCCACGCACTGGCGGGTGCGAACCAGTCAAGGCTGCGGGTGGACCGGCAGCCATCAGCCTCCGTCATTGTGACAAAGTTGCCGCTGGCTGATGCGCGGCGTGTTTCGATCCGCCCGTCGCCATGGCGTATCTGCATCGTCCGGAAATCCGGCGCTGTCGGGCGTGGAACAGAGGCGAGATCGACATTCGTGCCGCCGACATTTGGCGCGATGCTGGTCAGAAGCTGTGTTGGCCCGCCCGGCGGCAGCCCGCCGCAGCCTGCAAGCGTGGCGCTGGCAAGGGTTGCGATAAGAAAGTGTTTCATCATGGTTATAGCCCGATCTCCGTGTGCGCAGAGCACTGTTTACAAATCATCCTGTGGAACATGTCCGGGGAGTGAGGGGAGATTAGATGAAGGCCGCAGTGTTGATCATTGCGGGAAGATGAAGACGAGCTCGTCGTTGCATGAACGGTTTCTGAATATGATGCGGGTGGTTGTTGACCCCCCGAATTTGCGCATGAAGGATGGAGGGTGATCAGGTCTTCTGTTTGGGCGCAAGCAGTATCCTTGTGTACCCGAAGAGTGCCAGAGCGAGCACAATTGAAAAGAAGAAACAGATGATGACGGCCCAGACCGGCATGTCTCCTCGCCCGAGGAAGAAATCATAAATGCCGTAGACCATGCCCAGAAGCATGAAGAGCATTCCTCCGGGGATAAGGAGATGAAAGAGACCGAATGCGCCCGCCCGGTTGAGGGCCGCGCGCGGCAGGCCCGCACCGTAAAAGAGAGCGTAGAGCAGAAGATAGCCGAGGATCGACAGCATGACCGCAAGGCCGAAATAGAGAAGGATGGAGGCGATCGAGATCACCTGCAGTGTGCCATTGCTATAGGCCACCTTCACGAAGGATCCGATCACGGGCCTGGAGCCGCTCGATGTGTTGCTTTCGATCGTGATCATCTTGTCCGCATCGTCGCGAAAGCGCAGTGTGGGGCGGTGCATCAGCACATCGCGGGTGTAGCTGTCTCCATCAGAATCCGTATAGGTCTGCTCGTCCCAGTAGCTTTCGAAACTGATTATCTCCGCATCGTATTTCGGGAAGGTCACCATGCTGTGGATGGATGTGGCGAGGATCGAGACAAACGGAAAGAAGAGCAGCGAGAGGCAGACGAGCACCGCCCCGATATAGAGCGCCGAGCCAATGCCGCCTGTGCCCTTTTCCATGCGGAGGCGGCGGGTGACAAGATATGTGAGGCCGATGCCGACCGCGATGGAGCCGAAGAAGACGTAGCCGAAAGGCGTGATGCTCATACGATCTCGATGCGGTAGGCGATGGGCGTGGTCTTGCAGATATCCTGCCCCTCGATCTCGCCCAATGCCGCATCCAGATCCGTGCGAAGGCAGGCATGGGTGACGATGAGAACGGGTGCCGCCTCCCCCTCATGCTCTGTCTGGCGCATCTGGTTGATGGAGATCCCGTGGCTGCCAAGCGCTTTGGCCACCTGCGCCAGCGTGCCGGGCCTGTCTTCCAGTGAGAGGCGCAAGTAATATGTGGCAGGCGTCCCGAGGGACGCAATCTCGCGCTTTGCCAGAGCGGCAACGGGTTGGCCGAAACTCGGCAGGGTGAGGCCACGGGCAATGTCGATCACATCCGCAACCACTGCGGAGCCTGTGGGCCCCGCGCCTGCTCCTGGGCCCTGATAAACTGTCTGCCCGATGAAATCGCCTTCGATGACGACCATGTTTGTCACACTTTCCAGCTGGCCGATGGGAGAGCTGGCTGGCACGAGGCAGGGCTGCATCCGTGCCTCCACCGCATTTCCGGCGGCGCGCGCGACGCCGAGGAGCTTGATGCGGTAGCCCATATCGCGGGCATAGAGGATATCCGTGAGCGTGATCTTCTCGATACCCTCGACCTTGAGATCGTCGATATCAACCGCCGTGCCAAAGGCCGTGGCGGTGAGGAGGGCCAGCTTCTGGGCTGCATCCATACCGCCCACATCAAAAGCCGGGTCGGCTTCGGCATAGCCGAGATCCTGCGCGTCCTTGAGCACATCCGCGTAATCCGCGCCCGTCTTCTCCATCTCGGTCAGGATGTAATTGCAGGTGCCGTTCATCACGCCCATCACCCGGGTGATCTCATTGGCGGCAAGGCCTTCGGTCAGCGCCTTGACGACGGGTATGCCACCGGCCACGCCCGCCTCGAAGCGCAGGGCGACATCATGGCGCTCGGCAAGTTCGGCAAGAGCGATGCCGTGGCGCGCCATGAGAGCCTTGTTGGCGGTGACGACATGCTTGCCCGAGGCAAGCGCGGCTTCAACCGTGGCTTTTGCCGGACCGTCTTCGCCGCCCATGACCTCGATTACCAGATCCACGTCATCGCGTGTGGCCAGAGCCACCGGATCCGCCTCGAAAGCGTAAGTGCTGAGATCGAGGCCGCGATCCCTTTGCGAACGGGCGGAGACGGCTGTGATGGCGATCCTGCGGCCTGCGCGGGAGGCGAGGAGGTCGGTGTGCTTTGTGAGGATCTCGGCAACACCCATACCAACGGTGCCAAGGCCAGCGATGCCGATGCGGAGGGGAGGTGTCATGCGTGAAGATCCTTGGGCTGCGATGTCAGGGGTTTACTGTGATGGGGGCAGGGCTGCAACCACCCCGCGCCCCGAACGAAGGGCGGCTCCCGCCCACCCACCCCCGCCCCCCTCCGCCCGGGGCGCGGGGTGGTTTCATTCAGGGTTCGGCAAAGCCCCAGCCATCGGGCCGGTACTTCTGGGCCAGCGCTATCTTGGCCGTGCGTTCCTCTTGTTCCCAGATCGCCTCCGCCGTGAAGGGAACATCGACAACCGTGACCTCCACCGAGGGATCATCGGGATATTCCCGAGCCTCGTAGCCGAACATCCTGAGCGCGCGGATGAACTTGTCCGCGCTGCCGTCTGCCTCCGGCACGAATTGAAGATCGAGCGAAACGGGTTGCCCGGCAAGCGCCTTGAGGTCGCCGTTCTTTTCCATCAAGTCGCGGACGGTGAGATACGTTTCCGCCCAGGCATCCTCCGCGTTCCAGCCCTGATCACTCACGCAGCGTTTTCCTTATAGGCATCCTTGAGAGCATCGGCATTGCCAAGCACCTGCTTCACACCGCGGGCCGCCTGCCGGATGCGCTGCTCGTTCTCCACCAGGCCGAGCCGTACGAAGCCCTCGCCATATTCGCCGAAGCCCACGCCGGGCGAGACGGCAACCGCCGCTTCCTTGAGCAGGATCTTGGAGAAGGCCATGGAGCCGATTTCGCGGAAGGGTTCGGGAATGGGCGCCCAGGCGAACATTGTGGCGGGCGGTGGTGGCACCTCCCAGCCCGCGCGACCCATGGCATCCACCAGCACATCGCGGCGCGATTTGTAGGTGGCGCGGATTTCGGCGATGCAATCCTCCGGGCCGTTCAGGGCCGCGGCAGCGGCAACCTGCACAGGCGTGAACGCGCCATAGTCGAGATAGCTCTTGATCCGGGTGAGCGCCCCGATCAGGCGTTCATTTCCCACGGCAAACCCCATGCGCCAGCCGGGCATGGCGAAGGTCTTGGAAAGGGATGTGAACTCCACCGCAACCTCTTTTGCCCCCTCCACCTGCAACACGGAAGGGGGCGGGTTGCCATCGAAATAGATCTCGGAATAGGCGAGATCGGAGAGAACCCAGATCTCATGCTTCTTGGCGAAGGCGATCAGTTCCGCATAGAAATCGAGATTGGCAAGCTGGGCTGTCGGGTTCGACGGGAAACTCACGACCAGCGCCACGGGTTTGGGCACGGAATGCAAAACCGCGCGGTCCAACGCCCGCATATAGGCCTCCGGATCGAAGACGCCGTTTTCCAGCGTCTGGATATGGCGCAGCGTACCGCCCGCGATCATGAAGCCGTAGGGATGGATCGGGTAAGAGGGGTTGGGCACCAGCATCACATCGCCGGGGGCGGTGATCGCCATGGCAAGGTTCGCCAGCCCTTCCTTGGAGCCAAGCGTTGCGATGATTTCCGTCTCTGGATCGAGTTCCACACCAAAGCGGCGTGCGTAGTATCCGGCTTGCGCCCGCCGCAGCCCGGGGATCCCCTTGGAGGAGGAATAGCGGTGCGTGCGGGGCCGCCGCACCGTCTCCACCAGCTTTTCCACGATATGGGGCGGCGTATCCATATCCGGATTGCCCATGCCGAAATCGATGATGTCCACACCCGCCGCCCGATACTCCGCCTTCAGCCGGTTGACCTCGGCAAAGACATATGGGGGCAGGCGTTTGATGCGGTAGAATTCTTCTTGCATGGCGCTTTGTCTCGTTGGGGCTATTGCTGCGAGATGGATTGCTCGAACGCAAAGAAGAGACGGTTCAACGCCTCCCTCTCCGCATGCATCGGTGTGCTCGGGCTGACATCACTCACAAGGTTCGCGATCACATAATACTCGACCATCGTCTCGATTTCTCCACGCGCCAGAACGCGCACGGCAACGTCCCCGGCGGGCTCTACAATCTCATCAAGCGTCTTGCCGGTTTCCTCGCGGATCAATACGTGGAATGTCTCCATACTGCCCGGGTCATCCCGCTCGGCCTGACGGATGACAAAGCCCATATCGTTCGCTGCCTGCCACATGCCCAGAGAAAACTCATCCAGGGGTGCGCCGAGCGCATCGGCTGCGCGTGCCAGCGTGGTGACATCCCTCGGAAGCCCCATCGGGTCTCCCCCCACAGGTCCGCCGCTGGCGCGTGTGAAGGCCACAAGCAGGCCACGCACATCGGCGAACTGGGCGTCGCTCATCAGCGGAGCCTCCTCTGCATGGCCCTGTTGGGTGGCCAGAAGAAACAAAACCAAGAGTGCGCGTATCGTCATAAGTGTTCCTTCTCTCACCAAGCGCAACATCGCGGAGGGTATGATGCTTTCGCGCAACCTCATAACGCCAGAGCGGTGCCCTGCCCAGCACGATTTAGCGGATGCGCTGAACCTGACGGCTAAGCTGCGCTCTCTCTGCCCGGTTGAGGACCGGCGCATCGAGGATGGCCGCGCGGGCCCGCAATGCGGCAATGCGGCTTGCCAGATCGCTTGCCTCGAAAACCTTGGGCGTGGCATTGCCAATCCGTGCCAGTTCCGGCGCGAAGAGAAGCCTCGGGAAGCTGGTTCCTTCACTGGAGCGGTTGAGGTAGTCGCGTGCCGCGTTATCGGGCGGTGCGGCGCACCCCACGGGCAGCCAACAAATTGCGAGACACGTCAGGAAGCGGGTGATTCCCAAGAAAACATCCTTTAGGCTTAACGAAGTAACCGGCCATACTGCCAGACTAGGCGCAAGAGCCGGTAGCGACAAGTAGCCGGGGGATGTGTGCGATGGCAACCGAAGACCAGAGCCTGATTGAGCAGAATGCTGCCTTTGCGGCCAATATGGCAGAGGTGTTCGATACGAGCCAGAAGATCTGGACGAAGTTCATGGAAGCACAGGGCGAGAAGGGGGTGCCGCAAAACGCGGATCCACTCAACACCATGCCCGCCTGGGTAGAGCTTACCAAGAACATGATGGATCACCCGCAGGAATTGGCGGAGGCCACGCTGCAATACTGGCAGGCGCAGGGCCAGCTCTGGCAGGCAGCCACGCTGAAATGGTGGGGCGCTCCCGATGCGGAAATGCCGGAGCTCCCGCACATGGCCGCCCCCGGAAAGCGGTTTGCGCACAAGGAATGGTCTGAAAATGCGCTCTTTGATTATCTCAAGCACGCCTATCTTCATACGTCCGGTTTCGTGAACCACACGGTCCATACCGTCGGAGAGATGGACCCGCGCGAGCGCAAGAAAGCGGAATTCTATACTCGCAATTTCGTGGAAGCTATGAACCCCGCGAATTTCTTCGCGCTGAACCCGGAGGTGATGGAAGCCACCGTCGATCAGAAGGGTGAAAACCTTGTGCGTGGCCTCAAGATGATGCTGCAGGATCTGGAGCGTGGCAAAGGCCAGCTTCTGATCCGCCAGACAGATATGGACGCGTTCGAGGTGGGGCGCGATATGGCTGTCTCACCGGGTGCCGTGGTTTTCCAGAACGAAATCCTGCAGCTTATCCAATACGCGCCGACAACGGAAAAGGTGCACTCCGTCCCCATCCTCTTCCTCCCGCCCTGGATCAACAAATACTATGTGCTCGATCTCAATGAGAAGAAAAGCATGGTCAAATGGCTGGTAGCGCAGGGCTACACCGTCTTCATGGTCTCCTGGATCAACCCGACCGAGGCGCAAAAGGATGAGACATGGGACAGTTATCTTACAAAAGGTGCGCTGGCTGCCATTGATGCGGCGATTGCAGAGACGGGATCGAAGAAGGTGCATCTGGCCAGCTATTGCATCGGCGGCACGCTCACCGGCACGCTGATGGCCTATCTCGGCAAGAAAAAAGACAAGCGCATCGCCTCTACCACCTTTTTCACGGCACAACTTGATTTTGCGGATGCAGGCGAGTTGCAGGTGTTCGTGGATGACGCGACGATCAGGGCCGTCGATGAGGAGATGGAGAAGGGCTATCTGCCGGCGCAGAAGATGGCTTCGGCCTTCAACATGCTGCGTTCAAACGATCTTATCTGGTCCTACGTCGTCAATAATTACATGCTCGGCAAGGATCCGTTCCCCTTCGATCTGCTCTACTGGAACGCCGATAGCACCTCTATGCCCGCGCATGTGCATCACTTCTATCTTGAGAGTTTTTACGATAAAAACCTCTTTGCACACGGGGAATTGAGCGTGCTGGACACGCCAATAACCTTGGCAGACATTCCGGGGCCTGTATATCATGTAGCAACGCGGGAGGATCATATCGCACCCGCGGCAAGCGTCTACACCGGGGCGCGGAAGATGACGGGCGCGAATGTGCGCTATGTTCTCTCCGGGTCCGGGCATATCGCCGGGGTGGTGAACCCGCCCGCGGCCGGGAAGTACCAGTTCTGGACACGGGAGGATCTTTCTCCCGAAACGCTCACAGACTGGATGGCAGAGGCAGAGGAGACACCGGGCAGTTGGTGGACAGATTGGGACAAATGGCTGGCAGAACGCTCCGGCCGCAAGGTGGCCGCCCGCGAACCGGGCAAGAAGGGCGGGGTGCTGGAAGCGGCGCCGGGATCCTATGTTAAGGTGCGCTTCGATCAGCAGTAGAGCGGCGCTGGCCCTCTCCCTCATCTTCGCCGCAGCACCGGCGATGGCATCCGCCGTATGCGAGGATCTCTGGTTCGCCCGCAATGCGGCCTTCGATGCAGAAGGGTACTGCTTCCGCTCTCCGCTCGGGCAGGCGACTTTTGACAACAGTGATTGTTCGTCATCCGTGCCGCGCGTGGCCGCCGATATGCGCGATTTCGTGACGCGTGTCCAAGATCGGGAGGCAGCATTGAGCTGTGCGGTCAATACCAATCGCCGGACGATTGACCTTCCGATGCTGGAACGGCGTCAGGCGCTTTCGAAACAGCCTCTGGCAACCGCAACGGAAAGCCTGTGCATCGGCTATATCGGCCCCTCCCTGGATCTGCGCGCGGCACCGGATGTCAACGCGGCCGTGATCGGCAGCATCCAGCCGGGGGACAGTGTGCTGATTGCCCATGATGGCATTCGGGGCTGGAATTTCGCAAGCGAGGTGAAGCGCGTAGGCGAAGACCAGACGTCTCTCGGCTGGCATTCCGGCGAACTGGAACTGTGCGAGGCGCGGGCGGGTTAAAGCGAAACGCTTTAGATCCTCCTGGCTGTGAAGTGTTCGTGTTCCATGCATGCAGCATATGCGACACGCTTTGCGTCATTGCAGCCCGAACCGAAGAATGCTTGGCTGGCATAAAGTGAGATGAACGGGTGTTGAGACGCCACCCCACGGGCAGGCGCTGCCCGGCTTCTCTTGTTGTTGAACGTCAGATGACTTTGACCTTTTCGTCAACAACTGACCCAAAACACAAAACCGGACCTTTGCACGTCATGCGGCGAAGGCCTCTTGTGAGCCCAAAGTACCGAAATTCTGCGACGCAACGAATGACTGCTGTCATGAGAGAGGCAAAGTTATTCAACAACTGCTTTGGTTTTAAAAGGGGTTTATGGTATCGCCAATCGGGGCAGCTTGCGCCTGTTCCAAAAAGAGAGGTTTTTGAAATGGCAAACGGCGGCTATGCGACTTGGCGGACACTTGCCAGAAGGCTTCCGTGCAGCCAAAACAAACGCGAAGCGGCAACGCCGCCAAGGACGATATGTAGCCAACATGTTCGTACAAACACCTCATGACGGTAAAATCCTCAGTGCCTATTCCAAGCATTTCTCGAAGGTTTGGGTGGTACTGTCGCCGTTTCTGAGGCCACACGCACTGCCATTTGAGCGTTTCTTTCCGGACACCTACCCGTCGCGCAATGAAATCCTAGCTGACTGCACGCCAGTGCCATGGTCGGAAGTGTTGCGCAGGGGAGGCTTCGAGAAGCTCAGCGATATAGATTTTGCCTTAAGGTCCTATATCCATGGCCTGAAGCACCCAAGCCAGCGCCTGAAAGATCAACTCGTGAATATGGTCGAAGAGCAAAAGCTCATCCCGCCAAACGAAGGTAGTTTTGCCCCGCACAACGAACAAATACTCTTACTGCGCCTAATTGAGTTGGGTCATTCCCATGTGCTTGTCTCTGATGAGTTCGGTGAGCAAACCAACCGTCAAACCATCGACAAGATGCTTAAAGAAGACAGCATGCCGCCTCATGGTGTGATTTCAACTGAAGACGGCTCAATCTTGGTCGGTTCGCACTGGGACAGTTGCTGCTCGTTCCTCTGCACCCAACAACGTGATGATGAATTCGGTGAGCTTGAAAAATTCCTCTGCTCAGAGAGGACAGAGGTCTACTGGGGCCTCCACCCTCTCTAATCTGGCCCCCTGCTCGGGGTTCAAAGAGAACCTTCGTCGCACCCGAAGACCTTCCTAAAAGTCACCGTTTGTTGAACGACAGATTTTCTGGAAGCTGTCATTGGCTCAGCCGCAGTGGATGACGGCTTCGTCCGCACCATGTAGATCGACGGCGAAGCCTTGAACGTCCGGTCTGGGCCAGACCTGCTTGACGGTCAGGTCAGTATTGCGTGACGCAGCCCATTGATCGGATTCAGAAAATTTGCAGCGACGTGGCAAAGGTGGGTGACTTTCCACACCGGCGTGATCTGGCGCTGACCTTATTCAGCCGCCGGTGCCACCTCGGGCACCGATTTCAGATAAGCCGCAATCGCCGCCCGCCATTCCGGTGGGATCTGGCTCGTGTTCTTGATCACATCGGCCATGGAGCCGCCCGCGCTGTCAAAATCCGGGGTAAACCCGCTTTCCAGATAATAGGCGATATCCTCGGCGCTCCAGCCGCCCAGCCCATTTGCATGTGGCGTGATGTTGGGGATCTTGCCCGGCCCATCCGGGTTTGGCCCACCGCCGAGCCAGCGGCTCATATCCATCCCGCCAATCGCATTGCGGGGGGTGTGGCATTCGCCGCAATGCCCGGCGCCTTCCACCAGGGTTTGGCCAAAAGCGAGCGTGGCATCTTTCGGTGCTGGCTGAATGGGCGCATCGGAGAGATAGAGCATCTTCCAAAGCCCGAGCCCGCGCCGGATATTGAAGGGAAAGCCCAGTTCGTGGGGCAGGGAGGCCACATCGGATTGCGGCAGTGTGTCCATATGGGCCTTCATATCCATCACGTCCCGCACCGGCATCCGAGAGTAGGAGGTGAAAGGAAAGGCGGGGTAATAATGTGCGCCATCCGGGCGCACACCGTGCTGCATCGCTGTCACGAACGCGGCCATATCCCAACCGCCTATCCCGGCCTGCGGATGCGGAGAGATGTTGGGGGCGCGAAAGGTGCCGAAATCCGTTTTCAGTGCCAACCCGCCGGACAGAACCGAAGGGTCCGCCCCTTCACCTTGCGCGGCATGGCAGGAGGCGCAGCCGCCCATTGCATAAACAAGCGCTCCCCGCTCCGCATCCGGCGTGTGTGTGGGTAAATCCGCTGCCGTTGTCACCGAAGGCATGGTCAGCCCCCAGAATATCCCGGCCCCCAGAAGGGCCAGAACAAGGGCGATGGTGAGCAGTCGTTTCAAGTGCTCAGTTCTTTTTCACGCGGTAATCCTCGTGGCAGGCGCGGCAATTCTCGGTCACGGCCCCAAAGGCTGCGCCTACGCCCTCCTTGTCTTGCGGTGCGGCGGAAACAGCTGCGGCAAGATCCGCCTTGAAGTCCGCAAGCACAGCGTCAAAGCCTGCCCTGTCAGACCATATATTCGGCCCGGCCTCGGAATTTGCGGCCTCGGAGCCTTCGGGGAAGAAATCACCGTAAGATACCACCGCTTCCTGCATCGCAGCCAGTGCGGCATTCGCCTTGGCCGCATCAAAGCTGGTGGTGCCCTTCATCATGTCTCCCACAACCTTTGTGGAAGCACCCACGGTCTTCATCGCCGCTTGGCGCTTCTCCACCGGGGAGTGCCCGCCCGCAAGCGGCAGGGAAACGGAAAGCGCGAGCGCCGCGCCGGTGAGAGCTGCAATTTTCAGAAGGTTTCGTGCCATTAGGTCGCTCCTCAGCTGTACTGAAGATCAGCCTACAGCAGCCTGCCCCTGCGTCAAGTTGGCACGGTGCCCCCGGATCACACAGTCTTGTGACAGTTGCCATCTGAACAAGTGTTCAATAACCTCGCCCCATGGCACGGAAAACCGGATCCAGCGGAGTTGAGACAGCGCGCGATATCCGGGCCGCAGCGCTCTCACTTTTTGCCGAAAAGGGCTATGCCGCTGTTTCAATGCGGGAAATTGCCCGTCGCGTAGGCGTTCAGGTGGGCGCGCTCTATCTCTATACACAGGACAAGCAGAGCCTTCTGGCCGATCTGATGATCGCGCATATGGAGGATCTGCTGGCAGCCTGGGGGCGGGAAGACCCGCAATCCACGGATCCACTTGCGCGGTTTGATGCCTTTGTCGGCTTTCACATCCGCTACCACCTTACCCGCGTGGATGAGGTGTTTATCGCCTATATGGAACTGCGCAGCCTCACGCCGGAAAACTTCGCGAGGGTGGAACGTCTTCGCCGCCTTTATGAGAACGTTCTTCAGGATATCCTGATCGCCGGTGTCAGTGCCAACAGCTTTCGCCTCACCGATCCCCGCGTCACCACTTTGGCGCTGATTGCGATGCTCACGGGCGTGAACACGTGGTACCGGGCAGGGGGCCGCCTCTCGCCGGAACGTATCGAGGAGATCTACCGCGATATGGCGCACGGCCTGATCGGAGCAGAGCCGTGAGCCGTATCCTCCATCACTGCCATCAGGCCCGCTCCATGCGCAGCCTTTGGCTGTTGCACGAAATCGGGCTGGACTTCGAACTGGTCACACATCCCTTCGGCCCCGATCTCTACAAACCCGAATACCTCCGCCAGCACCCGCTCGGCCGCGTGCCCAGCTTCACCGATGGTGCGATCACCCTCTTCGAATCCGGCGCCATCTGCGAATATCTCTGCGAGCAATACGATCCTGGAATGCTCTGGCGCTGGCCCGGCCATGAGGAGCGGGCTGAATGGCTGCAATGGCTGCACTACGCGGAGACCATCGCGGTGCATGTGGCCAATCTCACCCAGCAGCATATCGTCATCTGGGAGGATAAGGATCGCTCTCCCCTCGTTATGAAACTGGAGGCGCGGAGGCTCGCGAAGGCCATCGCCGTGGTCGAGGCAGCCCTTGAAGGGCGGCGCTATCTCCTCTCCTCGGGCTTCTCTGCTGTGGATACGGGCGTGGGGTATTCGATCTACGCCGCCCAGCATTTCACGGATCTTTCAGCTTTCCCGAATGTTGCCGCCTACCTCGCCCATATCGAGGGCCGCGCCGCCTTCCGCAAGGCGCTTCCACCCCCCGATGCCACGCTGCTCTATGCCCGGCCTTTTTATGCCGAGCCGGGTTCACGCTAGGGCACCCCCTTTTTCCATCGCGGGCTTCTTGTTATATTCTGTAACGTGGGGGTGGCGCAGATCGGTATCGCCCCTATGTCACACGCCTGTAGCGCCTGCGTGACAAGGAGGGGGGATGAGAGACCGAATTGATCCGCTGATCGCGGAACGCGCCCCATGGGTCTACCGCAAGGGCCCGCATGTTCGCATTGTCCGTGGCCTTCTGCATCTCATGCTCGGCTACGACAAGACGATTGCGATTGCCGAAGAGATCCAGCACATGGATGCGGCCGCGCTGATGGATCATCTTTGCGATCTGATCGCCCATAACGTCGATATGGATGGGCTGGAAAATGTGCCAGCCGAGGGCCCGGCGATGATCGTGTGCAATCACCCCACCGGGATAGCGGATGGCATCATGCTCTGGGCAGCGCTTCGCAAGAAACGCCCCGATCTCTTCTTCTTTGCCAACCGTGATGCGATCCGTGTAATGCCGCAGGTGGCCGATATCATAGCGCCCGTGGAATGGCGCGAGGATAAACGCAGCCACGGCTCCAACCGCGAAACACTCACCTATGCGGCCAACGCCTTCAAGCAGGAGAGGCTTGCCGTCCTCTTCCCCTCCGGTCGTCTTGCCAAACGGCGCGGCCTCAAGCTTTATGAGCGTCCGTGGATGCCCTCGGCAGCCATGCTTGCCCGCAGATACAAGCTGCCCGTCGTGCCTCTGCACATCACAGCGCGCAACTCCGCACTCTTCTACCTCTTTGATGCGCTCCACCCCACGCTGCGCGATATCACGCTGTTCTATGAGGTGCTGAACAAGGCCGAGCACAGCTTCAAGATACGCGCGGCCCGGCCATTGGATGGCGCGGCGCTGAGCCGAGACAGTGAGGCGGCGACCGAAACGCTCAAGCGAGCCGTGATGCGGGCAGGCGACGAGGGCGACTATTCCGTCCTTATCCCCAAGGCCCGCGCCCGTATGCGCAAGCCCGTACAAACGCGCGGGTTCTGAGCAGCGGGTATCTCTTAGAAGCCAGTAGGCTTTATCGTTTGCAGAGAAAAGGGCCGCGCCCGGCCCTGGGAGGGCATGCGCTCCGATCTATCTACTTGGTTTATGTCAGAGCCATCTCCAACAGTATAGCTGATCGAAACGTTGCAAAACGCCCTCCCGTGGGGAGGGTCGGGCGTGGCCCGGCGGCGCTTCGCGCCTTGTTCCGGGCCGGCTGCCTCCGCAGCCGCTTCAGGTCTAAGGCGGAGCGCTATCAGCTCAGATCTTTCCGCATAAAAACACTGTTCGGATCTTCGATATACGTCCCGAAAGGCGGGCAAAGCCTGAAGCCAACCGCCTCATACATACGGCGCGCCGGTGCGTATGCCGCCATGGAACCCGTTTCCAGAAACAAGGTCCGGATCCCGAGCGCCCGTGCATGCGTCTCCAGATGCACGATCATCGCCCTCCCCAAACCGCGGCCTCGCACCGCCTCAGAGACATGCATGGACTTTATCTCGCCCTCCGAAGCCGACATCCGAAAGAGGGCGCCGGTTGCGCACACATCGCCCCCCTCCCATGCGGAGAAGAAATCAATCCTTTCGTCGGCGAGTGCCGCATGGCCCAAGGTGTGAATGCTGGTTGCAGGAGAATGCGCCTCGGAATGGGTTTGGTGCGCATCCAGCAAGTGCTGAACACGCGAGTCTTCCAGATCTCCGGGGCGTATCTCCATGCTGCTCCTCGTCATGCGGCGCGGATCACTCCGCCGCCACACGCCCTGCCGCATCAAGCCATGTCCACATGCGCACAGGTGTCAGCGGCATATCCACCTGATGCACGCCCGCGTCCCAAACGGCATCAAGGGCCGCATTCGTCACAGCTGCCAGCGCACCCACGGTACCAGCCTCTCCACAACCCTTCATGCCGATATCATTGGCGGTGGAGGGGATAAGCTCCGCATGGAAGGGCATCATCGGCAGATCATCGGCGCGGGGCATTGCGTAATCCATGAACGTGCCGGAAAGCAGCTGGCCATATTCATCATAGACAACCTGCTCCGTGATCGCCTGCCCGATCCCCTGCGCCACGCCGCCATGCACCTGACCCTCGGCCAGCATCGGGTTCATCAGCACGCCGAAATCGTCCACCACGGTGTATTTCACGCATTTCGTAACGCCGGTTTCCGGGTCCACCTCCACCTCGGCGAAATGCGCCCCATTCGGGAAGGAACGGGCGGGCACCGTATTTGTGTAACGGGTCGCCAACAGTTCGTGCAGTCCCTTCTTCCGGGCAACCTCCGCCAAGGCCATCAGCCCGATGCTCCTGTCTGTCCCGGCGATGTGAAACGCGCCGTCCTCGAACACGAGATCCACGGCGCTCACTTCCAGCTCTTCCTCGGCCAGAGGTTTGAACTTCTCGATCATCACGTCGGATGTTGCGTTGATGGAGTTGCCCTGCATGGTGACGGAGCGGGAGCCGCCGGTGCCGCCACCCGTTTCGATCAGATCACTGTCGCCCTGGATAAAGCGCACCTTGTCGTAATCAATCCCCGTACGCTGATGCAGGATCTGCGCAAACACGGTCTCGTGCCCCTGCCCATTGCTCTGGGTGCCGACGTAAAGGTTCACCATCCCGTCCTCGGCAAACTCGATCTTGGTGCTTTCTGTCTGATCACCCAGAATGCTTTCAATATAGAACGAAAGCCCGATCCCCAGCATCTTGCCCGCCTTGGCACTTTCCGCCTTCCGCGCTGCAAACCCGGCCACATCGGCCTCCGCAATCGCGCGGTTCAGCACCCGATCAAAATCACCCACATCGTAAATCTCACCAGAGGCGGAGGTGTAGGGCATCTGTGCGGCCGTAATGAAGTTCTTCCGCTTCAGCTCAATCGGGTCCTGCCCAAGCTGGCGCGCTGCCGCATCCATCAGCCGCTCAACCACGTAAATCGCCTCGGGCCGTCCGGCACCCCGGTAGGCATCCACCGGCGTCGTGTTTGTAAACACACCCTGCACATCGAAGAACACGGTCTGCACGTCATAAACGCCCGTCAGCACCTTCAGCGCCAGTTCCGTCTGGATGAACTGCGCATAGCCCGAAAGCTGTGCGCCGAGATTGCAGACGGAGTTGATCCGCAAGGCCACCAGCCGGTAGTCCGCATCAAATGCCGCCTCCGCCAGCGTGATCAGATCGCGCCCGCCATTATCGGTCAGCATCGCCTCGCCCCGCGTGCTCATCCAGCGCGTCGCCCGGCCAAGCTCCTTTGCGGCGAACGCCACGATAAACTGCTCGGGGTAGTCGAAGCTCTTCATCCCGAAGCCGCCGCCCACATCCGGGTTCGTCACCCGCACATCGGCCTTTGCCAGCCCCAGCTTGTCGGCGAGCGAATCCTTCGAGCCCCACACACCCTGCCCGTTGAGCGATAGGTGCAGGCGGCTGCCATCCCATTCCGCAAAGCAGCCGCGCGGCTCCATCGAATTGCAGATGATCCGGTTGTCCACCATCTCCAGGTTGGCAGTGTGCGCCGCCCCGTCAAACGCCGCCTTCGTCGCCGCCTCGTCGCCAAAGGCCCAATCAAAGCACAGGTTATCCGGCGCACTGTCATGAATGGCCTCACCGCCAACAGCCGTCTCCACATGCACCGGCAGATCATCCGTTTCAAAAAGGATCAGCTCCATCGCATCCATTGCCGCCTCGCGCGTCTCGGCCACCACCGCGGCCACCGCCTCGCCCGCGAAGCGCACGCGATCTTCCGCCAGAATGGGCCGCACGGGCGCTGCAGCAGGCGAACCATCGCGGTTCTGGATCGTCGAGTAATCGATGCTGTTCTCCAGCTTGCCCGCCAGATCCGCCGCCGTATAGACCGCGAGCACACCCTCGGCCGCCCGAGCCTCCGCTACATCCAGCGCCGTGATCACACCATGCGCCACGGGGGAGCGGAAGAAGGCTACATGCGCGGCCCCTTCTGGCGTTATATCATCCACATACCGCCCCTCACCTTTCAAAAACCGATCATCTTCCTTGCGGCGGACGGGCTGGCTTACACCGAACTTGATCATGAGGCGCTCCATTGGCTGTTTGAGGGGAAGATACGCTTATGCGCCCAAGCGTCTAGCGGAAAAACTGCGGCGGAGTGGCATGATCGGCGGATTTTGCGCGCGCCGCAAGAAGTGCCTCCTCGCGGGCAGATCCCGCCGATCCTGCCGCGCAAACATGAAAACATCTGACAGGCTGAGAGATATCCCCTAAAGCAACCGCATGCCCCCCTATGATATCCAGATACCAGGCATAGACCGCGCTCTTCTGGAGCGGATAGCCCCCCCAAGGGAGGGCGAAAGAGCATTGCGCCAGCGTGTCATTCTGGATGCCATTGCGGGCCCTGCCACCGCCATTCTCGCCGAATACCAGATCAACACGTTCCTTCGAGTGGCCCATTGCCTCGCCCAACTTGCGCATGAAAGCGACGGCTTCTCGACGACCGAGGAATATGCTTCGGGCGAAGCCTATGAAGGCCGCATCGACCTTGGCAATACCCAGCCGGGTGACGGCGTGCGCTACAAGGGGAGGGGCCTTATCCAGCTTACAGGGCGCAAGAACTACCGCGAGATTGGCGCAAGGCTCGGCCTCGATCTCGAAAACAGCCCGCTGCTCGCCGAGGAACCCGTCACATCCCTCAGGATCGCCTGCGAGTACTGGGAGAGCCGCGATATCAACGCAGCAGCAGACGCGGATGATCTGATCGCGGTCACAAAGCTGATCAACGGCGGCACAAACGGGCTGGAGGACAGGCGGCGCTACCTTGGCATCGCGAAGGCCGAGCTTGCCAAGCAAATGTCGTGACAGCATTCCCACCAGTGCATTCAGCGTCCGCCAAAGCCTGATTTGCCCGTCTTATCGGATCATCAAACAGTCAGTTCCCCCGCGAAACCTTCGCCAACCGAGGCTGCGCCTAACCTCACCAACCGGCTATCGAGCACCGCAGCTTGGCGATGTTGCACTGCCGCCCGGTAGGTCGTATTTCGCATCAGAGCCATGAAAGCTTGTGCCGTTGGGTACTCTGCGACAAAGGCTATGTCCCAAGCCTCTTCGGGCGGCCCGATCATTGATAATTCAGGCTTGCCGCGCCAGACTATTTTACCGCCAAGTTCCTTGAACAGCGGCGCACTCATGTCACTGTAGGATTTATACGCCTCCGCGCCACTTGCAACGCGATCGTCGGAATAGGCTGCGCGTTCCCGCAGGCGAATGAGATTCAACATCTGGATCGGCCCCGCGCGCTCGTTCGCCTTGAATTGCTCCCACGTTTCCTTTGAAAAATTTGTGTATAGGTTGTGATCATCCATCTTAAGTCCCCGTGTAGTGTGGTGTTTCCCGCGCTATCCAACTGTCCAACCCTGCGCGAATATCTCGCGTGGAAGCCATCCGTGCGAACTGTTCCCGCTCGATCAGCAGGCCTTCGTCTATCGTGGTGTTAATCCCTCTGGTAACTGCGGTTATGATGCGGGCGGCAGCAAGCGGAGAGTGCCTGATAATCCGGCGCGCCAGATCAAAGGCCGCCGGGATCAGTTCTTCATGGGGGACAACCTTGTTTACCAGCCCCATTTCCATGGCGCGTTGAGGCGAGAACGTATCGCCCGTGAGAAGCAGTTCCAACGCGCGCTTCCGGCCTGCGAGCCGTGGCAGGCGCTGCGTTCCTCCAAAAGTGGGCGGAATGCCGATGTTAATCTCCGGCTTCGCAAAAAGCGCGTTCTCGCTCGCCACCGCCAGATGAACGGCTTCCGTGATCTCGCATCCACCTCCGAAGGCGATACCGTTGACAGCGGCAATGATTGGCTTGGGGAACGCTTCAAGCCGCGCGGTCACGGTTTGCCCGCGCTTGCAGAAATCCCTGACGGCAATGTCCACGCCCGCCTTCACGCTTTGGGTAAACTCATGAATGTCACCCCAGGCAGAGAACGCACGATCCCCAGCGCCCGTGATGATGATCGCCCTGATGGATGCATCGCTCTCGACCCCATCCAGCACTTCAAGGATGCGGTCGTTTGTTGCGTAGTTGAGGGCGTTCAGCCTTTCCGGGCGGTTGAGTGTAAGAAGGGCAATTTGCCCTTGGGTCTCATAGATTACTGGCTCGGTCATAAAGGCCTCCTTTGCATCGCAGTAACCTTAAGCGGTGGCAGATTTGACGTATACTTACTGTGTAGTATACATGACCATGCCCACCCAGAACCGCCCCGCCAAAGACCGCATCCTGGATGCCGCCAACAGCCTGTTTTACAGCGAAGGTATCCGAGCGGTGAGTGTAGACGCCATTGCTGCCAAAGCGGAAACAACCAAGAAAACCCTCTACTACCATTTCAAAAGCAAGGACGATCTTGTGGAGGCCTATCTGGCGGCACGCGATCAACCCAATCTTGCCTTGTTCAAGCAATGGTTCGATGAAGCGGAGGGTCCGCTCGCCGATAAGGTAGAAGCGATTTTCGTGAACCTCGCTCAATCCGCACGGCATCCGAAATGGAAGGGATGCGGCTTCCTTCGAACCGCCGCAGAGCTCGCAAACATGCCGGGCCACCCGGCCATGAAAGTGGGTGCGGCCCACAAGAAGAAATTTGAAGCATGGCTGTGCGCGGTTTTTGAGGGTGAAGGCGTAACTGACCCTGACGTTTTGGCCCGGCATATCGTCTTGCTGATGGACGGTGCGTTCTCAACAGTGCTGGTGCATCATGATCCAGCCTATATCGAAGCAGCAGGACACGCGGCGCGGCGAATGATCGCGAATATCTGATGATCAGAGACGTGCCGTTGGGCGGTGAACGATCAGGAAGTGCCAGCTGTTTCACATTCCGAAACCCATTACCTGAAAGGTTATGAAATCCGTTACCACAACACGCATTTTCGCTGACGTTGAGGTATTGCCCCCAAAATCCCCAAAAAGTCGACCTCTTGCACTACCGAAACCATACCAAAACGGTACCAAACCCATACGCGGTTTTGGCGCTGTTATCCGGCCTTTCGGGCGTGTTTCCCTATCTGCGCACAGCCCCCACATTTTCTCTGCGCGGCCCGATATCCCCTTCCCACCAGCTCTTCTTCCTGCCCGCAGGATCCGCGTAAATCCAGATCTCGCTGCCCTCCGGAAAGGCATCAAGCTTGGCCGGTTTGTGCATCATGGATTTGCCGGGAACGCCTTCATCATCTACCCATCCCAGCCGGTAAAGCCTCCGTCCGTTCACGGTCACGCTCGTATTCACCAGCCCCGTCACCTTCGCGCGCCGCCGCGCGCCCCGCTCCCGGATCCGCACCGCCTTTGCACTCTTTTCCCATGCGATATAGCCCCAGGCGAGTGTAATCGTCAGCGCGACGGCAGATATGACCTTGGTAATCCAGATCGTCGTTGTGGTGGAGCCCGGCTCGATCTCGTTCACATCCGGCCCCAGCCGCCAATAGCGGATCGGTGTGCGCGCGCCGATGGAAACGGAATTGTAGAACCCCTTGCCGACAGTGTCGTTATCCACCACATCGCCGTCCGGCGTTTCTACCGTGAAATAAAGCCTGTAAGTCGTTGTCCGGTCTCCGTCACTGTCGTAGTCGATCTCGATGTCCTTGTCCGTGATCACCGCGATCCCGTTTACGCCATCGGCTTCCAGCCGCTCAGCGTTGCGCCCCTCGAACATCGCTATCAGCCCGAAAACAATCGCAAAAATCATGGGAAAGGCCGCCGCCCATCCCCAATGGCGCAGGAAAAGTTTCCACGTACTCAACGGTTCCATCTGCATATTTTACCTCTTACGCCGTTTCGGCCTTCAGCCCCAGATCCCGCACCCACCACACCCGGCGGCTTGCGGGATCCTGCAGCAGGTATATCTCCTGCCCGGCCGCGAGTGCAGGCATCGCGCCGCGCACCCGCCGCAACGAACTGCCCTTCCGACCCGTCTCGTCAATCCAATGCATCCGCGCGAACTCTACACCTTTCCGCCGGGGGCGCGAATTGTAAAAGCCGTCCCGGCTGTCGAGCCCGCGCCAATGCTCCCATGTTTTCACGGCAATCACACTGCCCCGCCGCACGCTGCCACCCTGCCGCGCGCGGAAATAGGAGGCCGTTTTGCGGAGCAGCCCGTGGAACAGGACAAAGGCCGGAACAAGCGCCAGAAGTGCGAGGTAAAACACAAACATCTGCTCCGCTTCCCGGCTACCCGGCAAGAGATCCACCGCGTCCGGCCTCCGGGGCAAATAGAGGATCGGCAGGTGCGAACCGGGCCCCGCCCCTGCGGGCAGTTTGCTGGCCACGATCTTGCCGGAGGTTGTCACGCTCTCTCCCGCCTCCGTCACGTACCGAACATCCAACAGGTAACTGTCGGCGCCCCGGCCGCTCTTGAATTGCATGGAAACAACGGTGGCCGTCGCCCGCTCCGCGCCCACTGCAAAGTTCTCTCCCGTCGCCGCCACATAAACCGTTCCAAACACAGCGGCACCTGCCATGATCAGCGCGAACTGCAATAGCCTTGCTTCATGAAACAGCCTGAAAAAGACGGTGCGCCAGCGCATCAGACATCCTCAAAACCTGAACTTTAGTGTAGCTGGGGATCGATTTGGGCGATTCCGTGGCACACCGCCCGCATCCTCTTCCCTCCGCCCCGGCCCCACGCTACAAGGCGCGGAACCAAACGTACGGAATACGCCCATGGCCATGGAAAAGAACTTCAACGCAGCAATCGCAGAAGCCGCAATCTCCGCAGCCTGGCAGGATGCAGGTGCCTTCCGCGCCGGTGCCAATAAGAGCCGGGAAGAGACGTTCTGCATCATGATCCCGCCGCCTAACGTCACGGGCGTTCTGCATATGGGCCATGCGTTCAACAACACGTTGCAAGACATTCTCACGCGCTGGCACCGGATGCAGGGGTATGACACGCTCTGGCAGCCGGGCATGGATCATGCGGGCATTGCCACACAGATGGTGGTGGAGCGGGAGCTGGCCAAGACGAATATGCGCCGCACCGATATGTCGCGCAGCGATTTTCTCGCCAAGGTCTGGGAGTGGAAGGAGCAGTCGGGCGGTACGATCATCGAACAGCTCAAGCGCCTCGGAGCCTCCTGCGATTGGGACCGTACAGCCTTCACCATGTCGGGGGCCGAGGGGGATACGCGCACAGGCCACGAGAACAGCGCCAATTTTCACGATGCCGTCCTCAAGGTCTTCGTGGAAATGTACAACAAGGGGCTGATCTATCGCGGCAAACGCCTCGTCAACTGGGATCCGCATTTCGAAACCGCCATCTCCGATCTCGAAGTCGAGAATATCGAAGTCGATGGCCATATGTGGCACTTCAAGTATCCCTTGGCCGGTGGCGCGACCTATGAATATGTCGAGAAAGACGAAGAGGGGAACGTCACCCTCCGCGAGACGCGCGACTATATCTCCATCGCCACAACGCGGCCCGAGACGATGCTCGGCGATGGCGCGGTCGCCGTACATCCGTCGGACGCGCGCTATGCACCCATCGTCGGTAAACTCTGCGAAATCCCCGTCGGCCCGAAAGAACACCGCCGCCTGATCCCGATCATCACCGACGACTATCCCGATCCCGATTTCGGCTCCGGTGCCGTGAAGATCACTGGGGCGCATGACTTCAACGATTACGGTGTCGCGAAACGCAACGGCATCCCGCTCTACTCGCTGATGGACACAAAGGGCGCGATGCGCGCTGACGGGCTGCCCTACACAGAGGCGGCCGAGAAGGCCAGCGCGATTGCGAAAGGCGCGGAAGCCCCGGCAGATGTCACCGAGATCAACCTCGTGCCCGAACACCTGCGCGGGCTGGACCGGTTCGAGGCCCGCAAGAAGGTCGTTGAAGAGATCACGGCGGAAGGCCTCGCGGTTATGGTCGACAATCCGAAGGCCGCGGTGGGCGGATCGCCCACCCTACCAGATGAGGCAGAGGCGGCGCGTAGGGTGGGTGGTTCCGGCTCGGAAGAGACGGGTTCACCCACCGAACCTGCGGAGATCCCGCTCGTCGAGGCGAAGAAAATCATGCAGCCCTTCGGGGACCGCTCCAAGGTCGTCATCGAACCGATGCTGACGGATCAATGGTTCGTCGATACCGCCAAGATCGTTGGCCCGGCTATCGAGGCCGTCGAGGATGGCCGCACGCAGATCCTGCCCGAGCAGCACAAGAAGGTGTATTTCAACTGGCTCCGCGAGATCGAGCCCTGGTGCATCTCGCGCCAACTCTGGTGGGGGCATCAGATTCCGGTTTGGTATGGGCCTGATGTTACCAGAAGAGCTATTGGAACGAGCGAAGCCGAGAGCATAATTGAAGGTGGGTCACTAGGAGTTTTTTGCGCGACCACTGAAGCTGAAGCGATAGAAATGGCGAAAGATCTCTACGGAGCCGATGCCGAAATCGTAATTTCACAAGACGGTCGTGTTGGGTATTCGCTTGCCGACGGCATAGAAAGGATAACACTAACCCGCGACCCCGACGTTCTCGACACATGGTTCTCCTCCGGCCTCTGGCCCATCGGTACGCTCGGCTGGCCTGAGGAGACGGAGGCGCTCAAGAAGTACTTCCCCACCGATGTTCTGATCACGGGCTTCGACATCATCTTCTTCTGGGTAGCCCGGATGATGATGATGCAGCTTGAGGTCGTGAAGGAGATCCCATTCCACACCGTCTATGTCCACGCGCTCGTCCGCGACGAGAAGGGCAAGAAGATGTCAAAGTCCACCGGCAATGTGCTGGACCCGCTGGAGTTGATCGACGAATTCGGTGCCGATGCCGTCCGCTTCACGCTGACGGCCATGGCCGCGATGGGTCGCGATCTGAAGCTCTCGACGGACCGCATCAAGGGCTACCGAAATTTCGGCACGAAGCTCTGGAATGCCGTCCGTTTCGCTGAAATGAACGAATGTCACTTGCACTACCAAAACGGTACCAAACCCGTACCAAACCCAGAAGTTGACCAAACGGTCAATAAATGGATTCTGGGGGAAACGGCCCGGGTTCGCGAAACCGTGGATGCGGCGCTCGCCAACTACCGGTTCAACGATGCCGCCAACGCGCTCTACGATCATGTGTGGAAGAAGGTGTGCGATTGGTATGTGGAGTTTGCCAAACCGCTCCTGCAATCGGAAGATGCTGAAATTGTTGCAGAAACCCGTGTCACGATGGCATGGGCACTCGATCAGTGCATGATTCTCCTCCACCCCATCATGCCCTTCATCACGGAAGAGCTTTGGAAAGAGACGATGCCGCGCGCCAAAATGCTCGTCCACGCAGATTGGCCGACCTATACGGAGGCCGAACTGGCCAACGCGGAGGCAGACCGTGAAATGGGTTGGGTAATTGATTTGATTGAACAAATTCGCTCACTCCGGGCGGAAACCCATGTGCCCGTGGGTGCTAAGATCCCGCTCATCCAGCTCGATCTCGACGCAGCTGGGCAGGGCGCATTGGAGCGTAACTGGCCCCTCATCGCACGCCTGGCCCGCATCTCGGAACTCGAACACAGAGAGGTAGCACCCAAGGGCGCCGTAACTCTTCCTATGCCCGGTGCCACTTTCTGCCTCCCGCTCGCGGATGTAATTGATATCGCGGAAGAAAAAGCGCGCCTGGAAAAGGCTTTGGGCAAGCTGGGAAAGGAACGCGGGGGCCTTGCAGGCAAGCTTGGAAACGCCAAATTCGTGGCCAATGCACCCGAAGAGGTGGTAACAGAGGCGCGAACACGGCTGGAAGAGCTCACCGCAGAGATCGATAAGCTGAACGCGGCGCAGTCACGGTTGGCGGAGATGGAGTAAGGCCCTGACATGAAACCGAAAAAAATCTGATGCCACGGTGGACAGAGATCGTCGAAAGCCTCCCCGCAACCGTCCCCTTCGTGGGGCCGGAAGCACAGGAGCGCCAACGGAATCGGGCCTTCAGGGTGCGCCTTGGAGCGAATGAAAGCGTTTTCGGCCCATCCCCCAAAGCTATCAGAGCGATGCAGAAAGCGGCCAGCCAGTCGTGGCAATACGGAGATCCGGAAAGCCACGACCTTCGCTATGCTCTCGCGCAACACCATGGAATCAAAGCGAAAAATATCGTCGTCGGAGAGGGCATAGACGGCCTTCTCGGCACCCTCGTGCGCCTCGTCACAGGCCCCGGCATCCCTGTCGTCACCTCCGATGGCGCCTACCCGACCTTTAACTACCACGTTGCCAGCGTCGGCGGCGCGCTCACCAAAGTGCCCTACAGCCGGGACGCGGAAGATCCGGAAGCCCTTGCAAACGCCGCACAATCGACCGACGCGGCACTTGTTTACCTCGCCAATCCGGATAACCCGATGGGAAGCTGGATCAGAGCAGAGAAAATCGAAGAGCTCATCAAGGCACTTCCGGCAGATACCCTCCTATGCCTTGATGAGGCTTATTCCGATTTTGCACCGGAAGGCGCGATCCCAACGCTCGATATCACCAACCCCAACACGTTGAGAATGCGCACGTTTTCAAAGGGGTACGGCATGGCGGGCGCACGTATCGGGTATGCAATTGGCCACACCGATACCATACGCGCCTTTGAAAAAATCCGAAATCACTTTGGCGTAAACCGTATCGCTCAAGCAGGGGCACTGGCTGCGCTGGAAGATCAAGCCTATCTTGCCGAGACGATCGGGAAAGTGGCAGCCGCGCGGGAAGAAATAGCAGCCATCGCGGAGCCTCTGGGCCTGAAGGCTCTTCCGTCGGCTGCTAATTTCGTAACACTGGATTGCGGCCGGAATGGCACATTCGCCCGTGCGCTCGTAGCGGCGCTGGCGGAGCAAGGGGTCTTTGTGCGCATGCCCTTTGTCGCCCCCCAGGATCGTTGTATTCGCGTCAGCGCAGGGCGGCCGGAGGATCTGGTGGTGCTGCGCGATGCTTTGCCCAAGGCATTGCAATCGCTGAAATAAAGAGCATCGCCTGACCTCAGCCCGTTTCCCGAATTTCCAAGGAAGAGGCCTGGCCGACAGCCCGCGTTGCAGCCTCAAGTGCGCCTTGTCCGTGGGTGATACCAAGAGCCTTCAGCCCGGCATCCGTTGTGGCCAGCGCGCCAAGGATCATTGGTGGATTGAGATGCCCCATATGCCCGATCCGAAAGAGGCTCTCGCCCTTTGGAACGCTGGAGCCTTCCTCCAACCCGAGCCCAATGCCGAGCGTGAGATTTGCCTCCGCCTCGCACCAGTGGCGCAGGCGGCCTGCATCTCCGGGATGTGTGTGAATGCTGGTAACGGCGATCGAGCGATGGGCGCGGTCCGCGACATTGGCCCGCAGTGCACCACGCTGGCCCCATGCCTCCACGGCGGCCCAGACGGCGCTGGCAAGCGTGGCATGGCGTTGCCAGACAGCCTCCAGCCCTTCCTCTACCAGAAGCATATCGAGCGCCACATCGAGGCCCAGAATATGGTGCGTAGGTGCTGTTCCGCAAAAGAGCTGGTAGTACATTTTCGGCTCGAAACGTGGCTTCCAGTCAAAGTAGGGAGAAACCTGATGGAGCGCCTCACGCGCCGCTTTCGCCCTCTCGTTGGCGAACACAAAGCTCGTACCCGGCGGCACCATCAGGCCCTTCTGGCACCCCGCAACCATTACATCGACGCCCCAGCCATCCATCTCGAACGGCTCGCAGGCAAGGCTGGCGATGCAATCAACCATGTAGAGCGCTGGATGCTTTGCACTGGCAATTGCACGGCCGATAGCCGCGATATCATTGCGGATGGAGGAGGCGGTATCCGTCTGCACGGTCATCAGAGCCTTGATGCTATGAGTGCTATCCGCGCGCAGGCGTTCTTCCACCACAGCCGGATTCGCCGGGGATGCGGTGCCGAAGTCAATCATTTCCACATGAATGCCCAGACGCTCGGCCATCTCAGCCCAGCCCTTTGCAAAGCGCCCGGTGGAGAGTACGAGCACATTGTCGCCCGGGGCCAGCGTATTCACCAGAGCAGCTTCCCACGCTCCATGCCCGTTGGCGATATACATCGCCACAGAGCCCTCGGTGCGCGCAACGTCTTTCAGTTGGCCGAACACCTTATGCGTCGTGTCGATCAGCGCACCTTCGTAAATATTGGGCGCACCCTGATGCATTGCGCGCAAGACACGCTCCGGCATCACGGATGGCCCGGGGATTGCTAGAGTATGGCGACCAGCGGCGAGAGACATCTGTGTAAGCTCCTGTTGATAAATCGGACGTTAAGTCGGTTTGCTCCCGGGCTCAAAGGGAAAATGGCTCGTGGAAGGCGGGTAAGCGTATCGCCTGACGATCTCCATGAGATCAGCGCTTCCCGTTGTAGCTCCGTGCGAGCTTCTCCGGGCTGTGCCCGGCGAAGTAGAGCATCAAGAGCAGTAAGTTCCGGCTGCCTCTCTGCAGCCAACCCTGATGAATGTAGCGGCTGGCCGAGGTTCGGGCGATATGCCCAATAGGCACGAGATTGCCCCGCAGTCTTCGAGCCATTTCCACATCTTCCATAAGAGGTAGTTCGGAAAATTCGCCAACTTTTTCATAGAGTTGCCTAGAGATCAGAAGCCCCTGGTCACCGTAGGGCAAGCCGAGTGCGCGAGATCTCAGGTTGGCCCACCGGGCGACGAGGCCGGGGAAAATGCCCCTAGCATCAAAGCGTAGATAAAAGTATCCGGCCCGCCCGTTCTCACTGCGGATATGCTGCCACACAGCCTCGGCCCAGCCGGGCTGTGGTACACTGTCTGCGTGAAGAAAGAGAAGCCACTCGCCCCGTGCTGCCTGCGCTCCTCGTTTCAATTGTCCGCCCCTTCCTTTTGAGCCTGTCACAAAAAGAGCACCCGCTTCCTCCGCCACGGCCTCCATCTCGGTAGAGCCGCTACCTTCGGAGATCACAAGCTCAGCAATCAGCCCTGCTGTTATTCCATCGGCCAGTGCATGCAGTGTCGGGCCGATGCTTGCTTCGGCGTTCAGTGTCGGGATGATAATGGAGAGCGGGGCGGCCATTGTGATCCGATCAGGGGGTGAATTCTGCTGAGCGTGGTTATATGTGAGCGGAAAGGGGATTGCGAGAATGCAAACAAGAACGCAGACGGCGCGCGTGTTGAAAGATCGAACCGTTCTGCGGCTGGGCGATGCGGACCACTACGGCTTTTTGCAGGATTTGGTGAGCAACGATCTTGAAGGGCTGGAGAATGGGCTGGTTTACACGGCCTTGCTGACGCCCCAGGGTAAATATCTCTTTGATTTTTTTGTGGCCCGTGAGGGCGAGGGCCTGCTCGTCGACGTTGCAACGCCCAGGGCGGCGGCGCTGGCACAGCGCCTCGGCATGTATCGGCTGCGGGCAAAGGTTAGTATCGAGGCCACGGATCTTGAGGTGGCACAGGTGTTTGGCTCTCCGCTTGAAGTGCCTCTCATCTTTGCCGATCCCCGCCATGCGGCACTTGGCTGGCGTATCTATGGCCCTCAATTGGCGGACAGTCTGGCAGGGATAACGCCTGCCACCGAAGACGATTGGATGAGGCTTCGTATCGAGCACATGATCCCTGAAACGGAGATCGAGTTGATCGCCGATGACACGTATATTCTGGAAGCGGGGTTTGAGGCCCTTCATGGCGTCGATTTCCGCAAAGGCTGCTATGTCGGGCAGGAAGTGACGGCCCGGATGAAGCACAAGACGGAGCTGAAGAAGGGCCTTGCTCAGGTAGAGATTGAAGGCTCTGCACCGCCGTCGGGCACGGCAATCCTTGCGGAAGGCAAGCCTGCGGGCACACTCTTCACGGCATTTGAGGGAGCCGGCCTCGCACATCTTCGCTTTGACAGGGCAACCAAGCCTATGACAGCGGGGGAGGCCCGGATCAAGCTTCGCGAACGAGCGTCTTGAACCGGTCAAACACCTGATCATTGGCGGCGATTATACCGCCCTGCGCCATGAGATCCGCACCTTCGGTAAAGGGTTCCAGAAGGCCTCCGGCCTCCTTCACAAGAAGTACGCCGCCCGCGATATCCCAGGGGTTCAGGCCCATTTCCCAGTACCCATCGTAGCGGCCTGCCGCCACATAGGCGAGATCGAGAGCGGCGGAGCCCCAGCGCCGCACACCGGCGCAGGTGGGCGAGACCTTGGCCACTTGCCGCAGAGAAACGGGCAATGTGGGGTTGTTCGCAAAGGGGATACCTGTGCCGAAGATGCATTCGATCATCTCGCGCCGGTTCGTCACCCGAATGCGCCGATCATTCAGCCATGCGCCCGCGCCTTTCTCGGAGGTAAACATCTCGTCTTTCAGAGGGTCGTACACCACGGCAGCAACGATCTGGCCGCGATGCTCAAGAGCTATGGAAACTGCCCAATGGGGCAGGCCGTGCAGGAAATTCGTGGTGCCATCCAGCGGGTCCACGATCCAGCGCCGCGTTGGATCTTCCCCTTTCACTTCGGCGCTTTCCTCGGCCAGCCAGCCGTAATTCGGGCGGGCCTCTGTAAGCTCTTCACGGATCAGCTCCTCGGCCTTGATATCGGCCCGGCTCACAAAGTCTCCGGCGGATTTGGAGGTCACCTGAAGGTTCTCCACCTCGCCGAAATCGCGCACAAGGCTGCGGGCGGCCTTGCGGGCAGCCTTTATCATGATGTTGAGGTTGGCGGAGGCCTGAGACATGGGAAAACCACTCGAATTCTGATTGCGCGCCCCTCTTAGCCCCATCCGCAGCCAAGGGAAAGCGGGCATTGGGCGGGCGCTGTACTCGATCTTATGCTAAGCTCCATAAAAATCTTTGGGGGATGGTATGAGGGTTACCTTGCTTCTCGGTACGAACAAGGGAGCGTTTTTTCTGGAAAGCAATGCGGCGCGAACGGATTGGTCTGTGGATGGCCCGTTTTGCGAAGCATGGCCGATCAATCATGTGGCGAGTGACGCAGCGGGCGGCATCTATGCAGCTGGCGGCTCTCCGTGGCATGGCCTGGATGTATGGCGGAGCGCTGATCACGGGCAAAACTGGTCCCGCTCCGGCAAAGGCATCGCTGTGGAAGACGGGGAGATCGAGGCCGTCTGGTCTCTGGCGGCGGGGCCGGATGCACTCTATGCCGGAGTGAAGCCCGCAGCGCTCTTTCGAAGCAGAGACGGCGGCGAAACGTGGGAGCATCTCAAGGCGCTCAACGATCACCCCTCCCGAAAGGATTGGCAGCCCGGAGGGGCGGGGCTCACACTCCATCACATCGTTCCCCACCCCGAAGTGCCGCAGAAGCTATGGGTGGGCATCTCCACTGCCGGTGTCTTCGCAACCGAGGATGGCGGCACAACCTGGGAGCCGCGCAACAAGGGCACGCGAATGGACTATTCACCGGAGGGCCAGCGTTATCCGGAAGTAGGCCAATGCGTCCACGGGATTGCACGGGCCAGTGGCGAGGGTGATATCCTCTACCAGCAAAACCATTGCGGCATGTACAAAAGCGCAGATGGCGGGCGGAACTGGGAAAGTATCGAAAAGGGCCTGCCCTCCACATTCGGCTTTCCGGTTGCTGTGCACCCCCACAACGCGGAAACGGCATGGTATGTTCCCATGAACAGCGATATCGGCGGCCGCTACATGCCCGAGGCAAAGGCTGCCGTGTGGCGGACGGAGGATGGTGGGGCCTCATGGCAGGATCTTCGGCAAGGTCTTCCCCAGAGCCACGCTTATCTTACAGTGCTGCGTCAGGCGATGGCCGTTGACAGATGCGCCGATGTGGGCGTCTATTTCGGAACAGCGTCCGGCACCGTGTTTGCCAGCCGCGATGGGGGCGATCACTGGAATGTTGCCGCAGAGCACCTGCCGATGATCACATCCGTGGAGACGATCACCCACGAAGTATGAGCCCCGCGTCACAGTTTTGTATTCGGCGCACAGTATCAGCGCCACTCATCACGCCAGAACAGGGGGTTCGCATGGCCAGCTTTATCTCACCCACACGCCGCGCTTTTCTTGCAACCGGGGCAGCCGCTGGCACGTTCAGCCTGCTCCATCCGTTCAGCGCGAGGGCAGCGGGCGGCACCGCGCATCTGCGTCTCATGTCCACCACGGATCTCCATGTTCACGTTTTCCCGTATGATTACTACGCGGATCGCCCAAGCGATTCCCTCGGCCTCTCCCGCACCGCCAGCCTGATCGATGCGGTACGTGCGGAGGCCACCAACACCATGCTGGTGGATAATGGTGATTTCCTTCAGGGTAACCCGATGGGTGATTACATCGCTTATGAGCGGGGCATGAAAGAAGGGGACATGCACCCCATTATTTCCGCAATGAATGTGCTAGGCTATGATGCCTCTACCTTCGGCAATCACGAGTTCAACTACGGGCTCGATCTCCTGATGAAGGCGATTGCGGGTGCCAACTTCCCGGTTGTCTCCGCCAATGTTGTCAAAGGAGCACTCAGCGCGGGGCCGCGTAGCGATACGCTTTTTGTGAAGCCTTATGTGATTGTCGACAAAATGCTGACCGATGGAGACGGCAATGACGCACCCATCAGGGTCGGGCTCATCGGCTTTTGCCCGCCTCAGATCATGACATGGGACAGTCGCCATCTGCAGGGCTCCGCCAATACCCGCGATATCGTCGAGGTTGCAAAGGCCTATGTTCCTGAAATGAAGGAAGCGGGGGCCGATATCATCGTGGCACTCAGCCATTCCGGCATCTCCACGGAACCGCAAACCGAGGGTATGGAAAACGCCTCGCTCTATCTTGCGGGCGTTGAGGGTATCGATGCCATTGTCACCGGTCACCACCACCGGGTTTTCCCGGGCGATGGGTACGAAGCGGCCGAGGGGCTGGATCCGTCTGCGGGCACGCTCATGGGCAAACCTGCGGCGATGGGCGGCTTCTGGGGCAGCCATCTCGGTGTGATCGATCTGATGCTGGAGCAGGATGCGGGCGCATGGCGCATTGCCGGTTCGGGTTCCGAGACACGTGCCATCTATACGCGCGATGGCAGGGCCTATGCGCCAAGCGTTGAGGATTATGCGCCCGTTCTGGCCGCCGCACAGACGGCGCATGACGAAACGCTGGCCTATGTCCGCCGCGCTGTCGGCGAAACCTCGGCACCGCTTCATTCCTACTTTGCACTGGTGGCCGATGATCCCTCTGTCCAGATCGTGAGCCAGGCGCAAACCTGGTATATTGAGCAGATGATGAAGGGCACCGAATGGGAGGGCCTGCCCATCCTCTCCGCCGCTGCTCCCTTCAAGGCCGGTGGCCGGGGTGGCCCGGAATACTATACGGATGTGAAACCCGGCCCGGTGGCCATCAAGAACGTCTCAGATCTCTATCTCTACCCCAACACAGCCCGCGCCGTTCTGATCGACGGTGCCACCGTGAAGGATTGGCTGGAACGCTCGGCCGGCATCTTCAATCAGGTGGCACCGGGGGCCTCGGATGCCACGTTGATCAACCCAGATTTCCCCAGCTACAATTTTGATGTGATTGATGGCGTGTCGTACCAGATCGATCTCAGCCAGCCTTCCAAATACGATCCCGGAGGCAATCTGATCAACGCTGATGCCAACAGGATTGTGAACCTGACTTATCAGGATGCACCTATTGATCTGGCCCAGAAATTTGTGGTGGCCACCAATAATTACCGCGCAGGCGGCGGCGGTACGTTTCCGGGCGCTGACGGCTCCACAATCATCTTCGTGGCACCCGATACCAACCGCGATGTGATCGTGCGCTACATCGTGGAAAAAGGCACAATCAACCCTTCTGCAGATGCAAACTGGAGTTTTGTGCCACAGGAGAAAACGTCAGTATTGTTCGAGACAGGCCCCGCAGGCTCCGCGCATCTTGAAGGAGTAAAATCAGTAAAAATTGAAGCAGCAGGCGACGGAGCCGATGGTTTTACCAAGTATCGATTGTTCTTGGACAACTAGGCCCTCGGAGCCTGACGAGGCAGCACGAAAGCTTCAAGTTGGTTCATATTCCGATTTGTGCTTAAGCGTTTCCTCACCTTTTTTGTGTTTTCAAGAGATGTTGCTTGAGAGCGGGAAGAGCGGTGGAAGCGTTTAGAGCCTTTGTAAACGAAAACAAGACAAGGATCCGGCCGGATGGATTGATTGATCGTGTTCGTGCTGCGCTAGAGCTTGATGAGCGGTTCCATCTGGAATTTGGGGCGGTTCGCTACTTCCTGCGGGCGCAGATGCATCGCTGGCCTGATCAGGTTCTTCTCGAACTCATGAAGATGGGGAATTTTTCAGAGCGGGTGCCTGAGGAGAAGATAAAAATACTTGATGGGCTACTGAAGGCGCATGCAAGAGCCATAGTGGCTGGCCGCTTCGAAGAAGATTATTTCAGCACACTTGAGGATCTTGCACTCTTCTTCATCCACCACAAAGTCTGGGTGATATGGGTTGTTGGCGCAATAAAGCGCTCATTTTTCCAGTTGATGGAAGAGCTTTACCGTACCCGAACAAGCGGAGGTCGAGACAGAATGATGCTTGCCGCAACCAACTTCCTCGTTCTTGAGCTTGATCAGCTTCAGCGCGTTTATGTGATTTACGGCCAGATGAACGAAAACGAGAGTGCAGAGCTTACACGGAGTTCAGGCGCGCTCTGAATACTCCATAGTTTCCGTGTTGACGATAATTGCCTCTCCCTCGCCCACAAAGGGCGGGATCATGACACGCACACCATTATCCAGTACCGCAGGTTTGAAGCTGTTTGCTGCTGTCTGCCCCTTCACGGCTGGTTCCGTTTCGGCGATCGTGCATGTCACTTTCTGCGGCAGCGAAGCGGAAAGCGCTTCCTCTTCATGGAACTCCACGGTGATCGTCATGCCGTCCTGCAAAAACGGGCGCCGTTCCCCCAGAATGTCTGCGGGCAGTTCGATCTGTTCGTAGGTTTCGCTGTCCATGAAAACGAGATTGCCATCGCTCTCATAGAGAAACTGCTGATCCTTCTGCTCCAGCCGCACGCGCTCTACCTTATCCGCTGCGCGAAAACGCTCATTCAGCTTGGAGCCGTTGCGGATGTTCTTCATCTCCACCTGCGCAAAAGCTCCGCCCTTGCCGGGCTTCACATGGCCGACCTTCACAGCCACCCAAAGCTGATCGTTGTGCTCCAGCACGTTGCCGGGCCGAATTTCATTGCCGTTGATCTTGGGCATCCACAGCTCCCTTGGTTTCAGGTTTTGGCGGGTCATACTGCGAAGCGTCGGGGCTGTCCATATCTGCGCCCGGCTGAAGCAGGATTGCCGAAAGAATGGCTGCCAGCATCAAAGGTTCCGGATGATAGAGCGAACCATCGAAAAGGCTGATGATCAACAGAGTGTTGAGGCCCATGAAAGCACCCATTCGTGCCACGCTCATGCTGCGGCGGATCCTGAGATAGCCCTTCAGCCAAAAACGAAACATCAGGAATGCGATCAGAAAAAGCCCGATCACACCCGATTGAACGAGCATATTGATCACTTCGTTGTGGGGCTGCAATGCCCATTCAAACCGGCCGAAATTGACGAAACGGTATTGGTCGAACCCATGCCCCAGCAAAGGCCGTTGCTCAACAAGGGTCAGCGCATCCCGCCACATCGTAAGCCGCCCGCCCGAAGTGCCATCAAGGTTCTCAGACTCGACAGTCTCGGCGAGGCTGTTGAGAATTCCGTAAGTGGAGTTGGGAATTTCAGGCACAAACGAGAGAGCGATACCCACTGCTGCCGCCAGCGCAAGTGGTGGCCATACGGGCAGCATCCGCTTGGGGAACAGGACGGTCGCAAAAACCAGAGAGCCGATCATTCCCAGTGCTGATGCACGAGAGCCGGACCAGAACAGAAGGCCGATCAACACGGCGACAAGCGCCCAGAGCACGATTTTGCGCGTTGCGGTTTCGCTGCGCAAAATCAGCCCCACACCCATCACAATTCCAACAGCAAGAAACATCCCCCAGATGCGTACATGCCAGAAACCAATCGGTCCGCCTTTCCAGTTCAGACGGGGATCATCGATGAAGTAGACGTAGAAAACGGCCAAGATAGGCAGGTGTAACACGACATGCAGAAAAACAGCCCAGTTCAACCCGGATTCAAATTTCTGGCCGGCGCGGTAGATCAGGAAGCTGAGCAGTGCCGCTGTCAAAACCGTCAGCGCCCGTTCTCCAAGTTCGGCAACGCCGTGCATCGGATCCACCGCAACGAATGCCAGGCCGTAAGCCGTGATAGCCAGAAACAGGATCAGCGCACTGCGATCCCAGATTGAAGGCAGGCGAAGGAAGTTGTGGCGGGAAAGCTGTGCTCTCAAAGCCGCAATCAACGCAATCAGAGAAATCACCGGAAGCATATCTATCGGCATGCCTGAGGTTCTGAGTTTGGAATCCGCGCCGGCTGCAAGCCAGATAATCCCGCCAATTACAGGCAGCAGAGCGTAAAACCACGCCAGAATCATCGGCGCCGGGATCGGATCATGTATCGATGCCGGAGTGGCGGCGGGTTGGTCTTGGGTGTCTGCTTCAGTCATGTGCCCCCGGTATGCTTGCTTTGGCGAGTGTCGCGCGTCTAGTGCCCGGATACGACCAAAATGTGACCTGTGCCCGTAAAACGACGCGGAAGAGTCGGTTAAGGCCTTGCGGGTGCTGGATTGGGCCGCTTTGTTTGCCTCAGCAACAATGAGGCCACATGCGCTATTCTGCCTGGCAAATTCTGAAAAACGGGCTCACCGGCCAGAAGGGGTGGAAGCCCGTTTGGCGCAGCCCGGCGCCGCGCCCGGAGTATGATGTAATTATCATTGGCGGCGGCGGTCACGGGCTGGCTACGGCTTATTATCTCGCCAAGAACCACGGCATCACCAACGTTGCGGTGCTGGAAAAGGGCTATCTCGGTGGCGGCAATGTGGGCCGCAACACCACGATTGTGCGGGCCAACTACCACATTGATGGCAATACCGAATTCTACAGCCATGCTCTCAAGCTCTGGGAAGGGATGGAGCAGGATTTTAACTACAACGCCATGATGAGCCAGCGGGGGGTCATCAACCTTGCGCATTCTGACGGCCAGATGGATTTTTACGCCCGGCGGGGCAACGCGATCCGCATGCAGGGCGATGATGCGGAGCTTTTGGGCCGCGAAGAGGTGCGCGCTGCATATCCCTATCTCGATCATGACAATGCACGTTTCCCGATCTACGGTGGCCTTCTTCAGCGTCGGGGCGGTACAGCGCGGCACGATGCGGTCGCCTGGGGGTATGCCCGTGGTGCCGATCTGCGCGGTGTCGATCTCATCCAGAACTGTGAAGTTACGGGATTTCAGATTGACAATGGCCGGGTGAAGGGCGTGGAAACTACGCGCGGCACGATCCGTGCAGGCAAGATCGGCATGGCGGTCGCGGGGCGTTCTTCCCAGGTGGGCCAGATGGCGGGGCTCCGCTTGCCCATTGAGAGCCATGTTTTGCAGGCATTTGTGACGGAAGGGTTGAAGCCCATCCTGCCCGGTGTTGTCACCTTCGGGATGGGGCATTTCTACATCAGCCAGTCCGATAAGGGCGGGCTGGTGTTCGGCGGTGATCTCGATTTCTACAATTCCTACGCCGCGCGCGGCAACCTGCCGATGCTGGAGCATGTGTGCGAAGCGGGCATGGCCCTGATGCCGATGATCGGCAAGGCGCGGATGCTGCGCAGCTGGGGCGGGATCATGGATATGAGCATGGACGGCTCCCCGATCATCGATAAAACGCCGGTGGATGGTCTCTTTTTCAACGGCGGCTGGTGCTATGGCGGCTTCAAGGCAACGCCTGCTTCCGGCTGGTGTTTTGCGCATCTGATCGCAACCGGAACCCCATCGCCCCATGCCACCAAGCTTCTGATGAACCGGTTTGAAACGGGCCATGTGCTGGATGAGGAGGGCACCGGTGCGCAACCGAACAGACATTAGGGGCGTCTGTGGCCCCGTGCGTGGGGTGCTAATATGCGCCTGACCTGTCCCCATTGCGGTGAACGTGACGCGCGTGAATTCACTTATCTCGGCTCAGCAAAATTGCTGGACCGACCTGCGGGTGACACAGGTGCAGAGGCCTTTCACGAATATCTTCATATCCGCGAAAACCCGGCTGGGCCGAATGCCGAGTTGTGGCAGCATGTGATGGGTTGCTCCGCATGGCTTCATGTTGTCCGCGATACCCGCACACATGTTGTCGAAAGCGTGTCACTCGCATCCGGGGTGGCCCGATGAGCCGCCTGCCATCCGACGGCCTGATCGACCGCGAAAAGATCATCCGTTTTTCCTTCGATGGGAAGAGTTATCCGGCGCATCCCGGCGATACACTCGCCTCGGCCCTCCTTGCGAACGATGTGCGTCTTATGGGGCGTAGCTTCAAATATCACCGCCCGCGCGGTGCGTTAACGGCAGGCTCCGAGGAGCCGAATGCGCTGATGGAAGTGGGGCGGGGCGCACACCGCGTGCCAAACACCCGAGCGACAGTGCAGGAGGTCTTCAACGGGCTGGAAGCACGCAGCCAGAACCGTTGGCCTTCGCTTCGCTATGATGCTCTTTCGGTCAACGATCTCCTCGCGCCCTTCCTTGGCGCGGGTTTTTACTACAAAACATTCATGTGGCCCAAAACATTCTGGGAAAAGCTATACGAACCGATTATCCGCCGCGCTGCAGGCCTCGGGCGGCTTTCAGGAGAGGCTGATCCCGCGATCTATGATCGTGCTTTCGCCCATTGCGACATTCTCGTTATCGGGGGCGGGCCTGCGGGCCTGATGGCGGCCCTCACCGCAGGTGAAGCCGGTGCCAGAGTGATCCTCGCTGATGAAGATTTCCATCTTGGCGGGCGGCTTCTCTCCGAGCGCGACAGCGTAGACGACATGCGCGGAGCCGATTGGGCCGCGGAGGCGGCGGCACGGCTTGGTGGCATGCCGAACGTGCGCATCATGCGCCGCACTACCGTAACTGGCGCTTACGATACCGGCACCTTCGGCGCACTGGAAAGGGTGGCCGACCACATCAGCGGCCCACCGGATGGGTGTGCCCGGCAAACCTTCTGGCGGATCACGGCCCGCCGCGCGATCCTTGCAGGCGGCGCGATAGAGCGCCCCATCGCCTTCCCGGCGAATGACCGGCCTGGGATCATGATGGCAGGTGCCGTGCGTAGCTATCTTAACCGGTTTGGCGTGGCCCCGGCGAAACAGATGGCCGTGTTCACCAACAATGATGATGGTTGGCGCACGGCTCACGATCTGGTGGACGCTGGTGTTGAAGTACCCGCGTTGATAGACACACGCGCTGACGTCACCGTACCGCAAGGCCCATGGCGCGGCATCGCGGGCGGCACCGTAATCGCAACACGCGGGCGGCTGGGCTTGAACGGCATCACCGTGCGCACGCCATCGGGCGAGGCCCGCTTCCGCGTTGGAGGTCTCGCAGTCTCCGGCGGCTGGAACCCCGGCGTACATCTGACATGCCACTTGAATGGCCGTCCGAAGTGGCAATCCGGCATTGCTGCCTTTGTTCCGGCGGAGGGAGCCGTGCCGGGTCTCTCCCCCACCGGTGCGGCGAACGGCATCTTCTCAACACATGGCGCGCTGGTCTTCGGGCGTAGCTCGGCAGATGCGGCGCTCAAAACTCTCGGATTTTCCACATCGAACATCACCCTCCCGGATGCGGAGGATGCACCTTACCGCATAACACCCTTCTGGTTTGTCGATGCGCCGGGAAGGGCATGGCTCGATTTCCAGAACGATGTCACCGTAAAGGATGTGAAGCTTGCACATCAGGAAAATTTCCGCTCCGTCGAACACATGAAACGCTACACCACGCTTGGGATGGCCACCGATCAGGGCAAGACATCCAACATCGGGGGGCTCGCCATTCTGGCGGATCTGGCGGGCCAGACGATAGCGGAAACCGGCACCACAACCTTCCGCCCGCCTTACAGCCCCGTGCAGATCGGTGCTTTCGGCGCGCGGGCGGAGGGAAAGGGGTTCGCACCGGAACGTTTCACCGCCAGCCATGCGCATGCGCAGGAACTGAATGCCACTTTCGTGGAAGCAGGCCTCTGGCACCGTGCCGCATGGTTTGCCCAGGGAGGCGAGACCAACTGGCGCGAAAGCTGCGACCGGGAGGTGGCAATGGTGCGCAGCACAGTGGGCATCGCCGATGTCTCAACCCTCGGCAAGATAGATGTGCAAGGCCCCGATGCGGCGGCCTTTCTTGATCATGTCTATTCCAATATGATCTCCAATCTCAGGCCGGGCCGTGTGCGCTATGGGCTGATGCTGCGCGAAGATGGCTTCGTGATGGACGATGGCACCGCCGCCCGCCTTTCCGAAACGCATTTCGTGATCACAACCACCACCGCAGCTGCGGGTCAGGTGATGAGCCATCTGGAATTCTGTGCCCAGTGCCTCTGGCCGGAACTGGACGTGGCGCTCGTTTCTGTCACCGAGCAATGGGGACAATTCGCAATTGCCGGCCCTCTCTCCCGCGATTTACTGAGCGAGATGATTGCGGAAAACATCTCGGATACCGAACTTCCGTATATGGCCCACATGCCCGTCACGGTCGCAGGCATACCGGGGCGCCTCTTCCGCATTTCGTTCTCGGGTGAGCGGGCATACGAGCTTGCCTTGCCTTCTGGCTACGGCGATGCACTTTCCCGTGCTCTGGTGGAGAGAGCCGAGGCAATGGGTGGCGGAGCATACGGGATGGAAGCGCTCAATGTGCTGCGCATTGAGAAGGGCCTTCTCACTCATGCAGAACTCCATGGCCGCACCACGGCAGATGATCTTGGTCTCGCGCGCATGGTTTCGCCGAGGAAGGATTGCATCGGCAAGGTGATGAGCCAGCGCCCGGGGCTGCACGGCCCTGAACGCACGCAACTGGTGGGCCTGCAACCGGTTGATCTGGCTGCAGAACTCACTGCTGGTGCGCATCTGGTAAATCCTGGAGAGCCTGCAACGCGCGCTCATCACCAAGGCTACATAACTTCGGCCTGCTATTCACCCACACTTGGTCACCGTATCGCACTCGGCTTTGCCAAGAATGGCAGGGCGCGTTTGGGTGAAGAGATCAGGGCCGTTGATTTTATGCGTCAGAAGGGAGAAACGCTGTGCCGGATCGTGCCCATCCCGTTCGTTGATCCCGAAGGAGGGAAGTTGCGTGGCTGAGTTTTCCCTCCAGGCGCTTGATCCACTCGCAAGCGAAAGCCTGCCGTTCTCTGCGGGAGAGGCTACACTCAGCGCGCCACCTCCCGAACAGCTTCTTTCTGTCCAGCCTTTCTCTGGCCAGGAAAAGGCGGTTACCGGCGCGCTGAAGAAGACACTCGATACCTCATTGGAACCTCACAAGGCAGGCAGTGCACTCTGGATGGGGCAGGGGATCTGGTTCCTGGTCAATGTCGATACGAAGAGAGCGGCCCGCGCCATCGATCAGCGCGCGGCCATAACGGATCAGTCCGATGCATGGGCAACTTTTGATCTGACCGGGGCGGACGCCGCAGCCGTGATGGCACGTCTCTGCCCGCTGGATCTCGATGCCGAAATCTTCCCGCCCAGCGCAACAGCCCGCAGCGAGTTTGCCCATATGATGGCCAGCATCACGGCAATCGAGGGCGGTTTTCGCGTGCGGGTCATGCGGTCTTTCGCAAAAACAGCGCTCCATCACACACGGGATGCCATCCGCTCTGTGGCAGCTCAGCGCTCTTTGCCGAAGTAGAACAGCGCATCAAAACCTGATTTTGAAGAAATGGTACCAGCTCCCCGGCTCGAACGGGGGACCTCTTGATCCACAATCAAGCGCTCTAACCTACTGAGCTAAGCCGGCACCGTAGCCGGGGAGATACCGCCTCACCCCAATGATTGCAAGCCCCAGATCGCTTGATCTTTGCGTTCTGTGGGGCTAGTCGAAAGGCGAAACGAGGAGGCTCGGATGGGTATCAATACAGAGAACGATCAGGAAACAGAGCTTCAGATCGGCCCCACGACAGAGGGCATGGTGCGCCTTTACGTAAAGGGGCAGGGCGTTGATCTGCCGATGGATTTTGAGCCTGAGGAAGCCGAAGAAATAGCAGAGGAGTTGCGCGCCGCCGCTGCCAGAGCACGTAAGTAAAGCCGCAAGGTCTTTGGACCGCTCGTTCCTTCCCCTGCAGTACCCGCTTCAGATCCCCAATTCGGCAACACCTGGATCAAGCAACTGGCCAAGCCGCATCGAAGCTGTCCGCCCGACCTTCAGGGTCAGGGCCTTGCGCCGGGCCGCCGCCAGCTTTTCCAGCGGAGCCTCACGAATGACCTCTGCATCGTACCCATCGGCTAAAATCACGCCGGTCTCCTCTGGAAGAAGCTCCAGCGGAAAATTCGCATCTACAGCCCAGAAAAACCGGTCGCACCACTCAAGATAACCGCCCCATTTATGATCCGATTGAAAATCCGCACGGCTTGATTTGCACTCCACAACCCAGATCTCTCCTGTCCTGTCGAGTGCCAGGACGTCCACCCGCAACCCCCTGCTTGGCATAAATTCCGTCAGGCAGGCATGCCCAATGCGGCTCAGATGACGGCAGACACCGCGGGCAAGGATCTGGCCGGGCAACAGAGTGGGTGTAGCAAGAACTGTCTTCATACAGGCCAGTATGAACAATAGGAGAACATCTGGTCAAGCGCCCTGCTGCTCCCGCCCATTTTCAAAGTACTGAGTTCCGGTAACGAGGCCAAGCTGTTCCAGCCTGAGCCGGTAGCGCGTAGCCTGCGCCTCCATACTGTATTCACTCTGCATCAGCTTTCGCCCGTGCCGCGCGCGTGCCAGCGCGGCCTCCGGGTTCTCTTTCACCCAAAGAAGGCTCTCGACAAGGGCATCACCGTCAATCTCGGCCCATCTCGCGCCTGATGTTGGCAAGATGGAATGCTGGCGAGGCACGCGCCGCAGACGGTAGGGCACAGGTATGCAAGTGTTCTCCGTACAGAAATCCCGCGTGCCCGAGTAATCTGTTACAATCGTCGGACGGCCCAGCTTCAGGGCATAGGCCGGAAGATAGCCAAAGCCTTCAGCTCGGTGTGAAGAGATCAAGGCATCCGCGCTTGCGATTAGCTTCAAAAGCTGTGGAAAGGTGCAGTATCGGCAAACGGGCCTGATACGCGGGTCTTCTGCCGCAATCGCCGCGATCTCGGCCATCTGCCCTTCAGGATCGCCCCAATGCTCCTGCGCGACGGGTGTGGATTTGATGATCAGTTCGACGTCGTGCCGTTCCGGGCCAAAGGCTTGGCGGAATGCGCGCACTGCCGCCAGAGGATTTTTGCGAGATACGGAGGAGTTGGCGTCAAACGCCACCACAAACCGCGTCACACCAGCCTTTTTCTTCAGGTCCGCAGGCAAAGCTTCTGTTGCCACGTCAGGCACATCAATGCCCTTTCGCATCAGAATCACCCGGCCCGAAAATGCAGGCTGATAGATCTTTTGAAGAAAGGCCGAAGGCACCCAGATCTCATCCAGCATATCAAGGGCCAACCGATGTGCCTGAGGTATCCTGTCCAACTCCCAAAGCAGAAACCCGATCTGATAGGCAGGCCGATGGCGATAGGCTTCGAAAATCGTAAGCGGTATCCGATCAGCGTTGACGTGGTGGAGGGCGACATCTCTGGTCAACAACTCGGGATTTGCCGTTGCGAGTGTGGGCAGCGATGTTGTGGACGATCCGTCAACTGGGCAAAGCTCTGCCGGTAGCCCACAGGATTTCAGAGCTTGCATGCTCATCCACATGTTCTTGCCAAGCCCCGTGCCATCTGATGCAAATCCGTGAACGGATATACGATTTGTGTGGCGCTCGCCCCGGTCCGCTGGGCGTGCCGGGTGCCCCTCCGGAAGCAATCGCTCAACAACCTCCCGCCAAGCTGATCGTCGCCACGGCGCACGGAATGCCTCTGTGCTCTGCATCCGCGTACGGAGCGCAAAGAGAACCACAGCCTCAAGCTCCGTCAGGTTGCCGTCATCTCCGGCCAAATGCCTATCAAGACCGGAAGACCCATCGGTATCAACGCCTGCGAGCCTTCTCTGCACGCGCAAAACATCAGAATTACCGGTTTGAGGTTCAGTGGCTCTGGTGAAGGCTTGTCTTGCCAGCTTGGCCAGTCCGATCATCCGCAGATGCTGTCCTAGCCGCGTAGATGATGGATCATCCGGGTCGGGCGCAATACATGCTCTGATGGCTCTGGAGGCATCTATGTCTTCAAGGCGGATATTCGCAAGCATCCGCTCCATTCGCGTGCGTCCGATGGCGTTTGCGATATACATGCAACGTCTCAAGTCTCTGTAAAGCAGAGAAAAATACTCCGTTTCCGCCTCGTCACACGTTTTCTCAAGGGCGTCTATCGCGCGGTTAATATGCCCCTCACTCAGCCGCAGTCCTTCCGGTCTTGTCGAGAGTATCTGCTGGAAAGCCTGCTCCTCTGCACGTGATCCTTGAACGGGCGTTGGCCACTTTCCGGTAAGCGCCGCAATCACGCGCGATGGATCCGGCTTTGCTCCAACTGCGCAAATGCGGTTGCCAAAGCGAAGCCGCAATGTGCTCTCCAATGCCCATTCCGCAATGCCAGCAGCGCTAAACCGGAACGGAGATCGTACAAGCACAACCGGCCCGGGCTGGCGAAGCAGGCGCCAGAGGTGGGAAAGACGCCAAAGGTGCGTGCGAAGCCGCCGCAAGCCGGATGCTTGAGCCAGCCCCGGCGGCCGCGTGACACTGCGAAGATAGATCACAAGGCCCGCATCAGCCCCCGTGCGCGAGAGGTCAGGGCCAAGATACTCCTGGCAAAAGATGCGCGGCCCGTAGCCCACAAAAAGAGACCTCAAGCCAATGGAACCTGCCATCGCCGAGATCTGGGCGGCATGGCGGGGAAACTCCGCGCCCGTCATCGAAAAACTGCCGACCAGCCAGATCGCACGCAACCGGCGGCAAGTTGCATTGGGTTTGGCGCGCGCTGGCTTGTTGAATCGCAAGAGGAACATATGCACACGATGCTCCAAAACCGGTTAATACCGCCTTTATCTTACCTGCCAGCACGAAGCCCCTTTCAAATCTATCCTTTAATACCTAACTTGTTTCTCGGCGGGTGCTGCTCTTCTCGTGACGAGGACAACATCCTAGTGGCCTTAATTTTTCTTGAGGGAGCTGGCTCTGTGACTGGCCCTGGCCTATCGCACCTGGCGCCCACCTGGTTTTCCAGGCTCTCAAGGATAAGATCCCTCGACGGTTGCTGCGGGCCCGCCACCTTGCACCCTGTTTTTCGCCGTGCAAACTTCCCCGCATGAACACCGGTGAAAGCATAAAGGGCCAGAAGGCTGCGTGTCGCAAAGCCGCCTACACAGTTCGCAAGGCAGCGCATGGCTTGGGTGAACAGGCCGAAGCTAACCGCAGGCTGCTCTGCCATCTCCGCGCGCTGGCATGTGTGGACGTCATCTCCGGTTACATGCCCATCCGCACCGAGATAAACCCGCTGCCCGTAATGCGGGCGCTTGTGGAAGAGGGCTACCGTGTGTGCCTGCCCGTGGTGGTGGGCGCGGGCCTTCCCCTTGTGTTTCGGGCCTGGATGCCCGGCTGCAAGATGGTGGAAGGTGCGTTTGGGGCCTTGGTTCCCGAAGCCGATATGCAACTGAAGCCCGAGGCGCTCATCACGCCTCTGCTGGCTTTCGACCAAAGCGGGTATCGCCTTGGCTATGGCGGCGGCTTTTACGATCGAACACTCGCTCTTCTCGGCCAAGAGCGACGGGTCTACGCCATCGGCTTTGCCTACGATGCCCAGAGGTTAGAAAGCGTACCGCGTGAAGCGACAGACCAGCGCCTCGATGCCATTATTACGGAGAAAGCGACATACTGAGCGGTGCCTGCGATCAAAATATCGCCTCCTCCTCCATCGCGACTTGTAAATAGCGCCTGCTGGCTCTAGCAGTCCTGCATGAAATTACTCTTTCTCGGCGATATTGTCGGCCGTTCCGGCCGCGCCGCTCTTGTGGAACGGCTGCCTGAACTTCGAAAGCAATGGTCTCTCGATTTCGTCGTGGTGAACGGCGAGAATGCTTCCGCCGGGATGGGGCTATCCGGCGCACATGCAAAACTGCTGCTCGATGCTGGTGTCGATTGCCTCACATTGGGCGATCATGCCTTCGATCAGCGTGACATGATGGGCTTTATCGAGCAGGAGCAGCGGGTAATCCGCCCACTCAATTTCGCCAAAACAGCGCCGGGCAAAGGATCGCGGCTTTTCACCACCGCACGCGGGGCGAAGGTTCTTGTGGTTCAGGTCCTCGGTCAGGTTTTCATGAAGCGCGCCTATGATGATCCGTTCAGCGCGGTTGATCGGGGGTTGAAAACGGCCCCAATCGGCGGCTTGGCCTCCGCCGTGATCGTCGATTTTCATACCGAGGCCACATCCGAGAAAATGGCGATGGGCCACTGGTGCGACGGGCGGGCAACACTCGTTGTGGGCACCCATACCCATGTGCCGACATCCGATGCGCAGGTCCTGCCGGGCGGCACAGCTTACATGACGGATGCAGGCATGTGCGGCGATTACAATTCGGTCATCGGTATGGATAAGGCCGAGCCGATGAACCGCTTTATCACCGGCATGCCGAAAGGCCGCTTCACACCCGCAACAGGAGAGGCAACCCTTTCTGGCATCTATGTGGAAAGTAATGACAGAACAGGCCTGGCGGAGCGCGTGGTTCCGGTGCGGGTTGGTGGCAGGCTCTCGGAAAGCGGCCCGAACCTGTGAACAAGGCCTTCCTCCTGCTGATCCTCTTCACAATCGGCCTCGCATGGGGGCTGACAGTTCCGCTCAACCGCATCGCCGTTCTAGGCGGGTACAAGCCCTACGGCCTGATCGCATGGCAGACGGGTATCGGTGTTGTGGTCCTTTCCGCCACGTTGCTCCTTCGCCAGCAATCGTTTCCCGGCATTCGCCAGCATCTCAAGCTCTTTCTTGTGGTCGGGCTCCTCGGCACGCTTCTGCCAAACAGCTTTTCCTATCTCGCGGCGGGTCACCTTCCCGGCGGTATTCTCGCGATCGTCATAGCTCTGGTCCCGATGTTTGCCATGCCGATAGCGGCGATGCTTGGGCTGGACAGGTTTGAATGGCAGCGCAGCATTGGCCTTGCACTCGGAGCCGGTGCAGTGGCGCTCCTCTTTGGGCCATCGGCGGGCCTTCCGCCTGAAACCGCCCTTATCTGGATCGCCATCGCGCTGATCGCGCCCTTCTGCTACGCGCTGGAGGGCAACTACCTTTCCTGGCGTGGCGAAACCGGTATAGATCCCGTCGCAACCCTCTGGGGTGCAAGCCTTCTGGCCGCCGCCCTTTCCATTCCGCTTGCCTTCGGCACGGGGCAGGCCATCTCTCCTTTCAAGCCATGGGGGCCGCCGGAATGGGCGATCCTCGGCATCGGTCTCTGTCACTCCTTTGCCTATGTCGGATATATCTGGATGATCGGGCGCGCCGGTTCCGTCTTTGCATCGCAAGTGGCTTACACCGTTACGGGTACGGGCGTTCTCTGGTCTATGCTTCTTCTGGGCGAGCGGTACAGCAGTACGATCTGGATCGCACTGTTCCTCATGCTTGCGGGCCTCTCTCTCGTGCAGCCGCGGGTAGGCAGGAGCGTTCTGCGTAAACCCTCCGTGTAGAAGACGCTTGAGGCGCCTCGCGCTATGCGCCATGCTTGATCTCAAAGCCAACGACGGCCAAAGGACCAGTGACCGTTCGTGATTGACCTTATCCCCTTTGCCCATGCAGAAGCCGTACTCACTCTGGCAGTTGTGCTGGCTATGCTGGTGCTTTTCGTACGGGAAACCTATCCCACGGAAGTGGTTGCGCTGATCGGGGCGGCCATCCTGATCGTCACCGGCGTGATTGATACACCGGCCCTCCTCTCTGTCTTTTCCAACCCCGCACCCTGGACAATCGCGGCCATGTTCGTGATTTCCGGCGCATTGGTGCGCACTGGCGCTCTCACAGGGCTGACGGAGATTGTCGGCCGCCACGCAGCCGAGCGGCCCGCGCTTGTTCTGGGTGGCTTTGCGGCTCTGACCGTTGCGGCCTCTGCTTTCATGAACAACACACCTGTTGTGGTGATGCTCATCCCGATCGCCGTGCAACTCGCCAAATCACTGAACATATCGGTCTCGAAACTGCTGATCCCGCTCTCCTATGCTGCCATTCTCGGCGGCATCTGCACACTCATCGGCACCTCGACAAACCTTCTGGTCGATGGCGTCGCCCGCCAGAACGGCCTTGCCCCCTTCACCCTCTTCGAGGTCACGCCCCTCGGCCTCTGCCTAGTGATCTACGGCCTGATCTATCTGCGCATCTTCGCACCTCGCCTGCTACCCGACAGGGAAACCATGGCCGACCTTCTCTCGGACAGGAAAAACATGCGCTACTTTACGGAAGTCGCCGTGCCCGAAGGCTCTCCCCTCGTGGGCGAGCTTGTGTTTGGCGTCCCGCTTTTCCAGCGCTCGGGCATCCGGGTAATCGATGTGCTGCGGGGTGACGAATCCCTCCGTCGCCGCTTCCCGGACGTCACACTCGAAAAGGGCGACCGTGTCGTGCTGCGCACGGAGGTGGGCGAACTTCTGGGCTTGAAAGAGTCGGGCGATGTAAACATGGTCGATGCACTGGCCTCTCGCTCGACCACGACGGTCGAGGCCCTTATCTCGCCGGGATGCCGCATGATCGGCCGTTCCCTCGGCGCCTTGCGCCTTCGCCGCCGCTACGGGGTCTACCCGCTTGCCGTGCATCGCAAGAACCAGAATATTGGCCGCCAGCTGGATGATGTAGTAGTACGTGTGGGCGATACCCTCCTTCTGGAAGGCGCGCCGGAGGATATTCGCAGGCTGGCGCTCGATATGGATCTCGGGGATATCACGGAGCCCACAGCCCGCTCCTACCGCCGGGCGCATGCCCCCCTCGTTCTCACTATTCTCGCCGGTATCGTCCTCTTTGCAGCGGCCGGGATTGCTTCGATCTTCACGCTCGCGTTTCTGGGCGTGGTTCTGGTGCTGGCTGCCAGATGCATCGATGCGGATGAGGCTTTCAACTTCGTTGACGGTCACCTTCTTGTCCTGATCTTCGCGATGCTCACAATCGGTATCGGGCTGGAGCAATCGGGCGCAGTGGAACTGATCGCAACCGCCCTCGCTCCCGTCCTCTCGGTTCTTCCAGCACCCCTGCTGGTTTGGGCAATCTATCTTCTTACATCGGTTCTCACAGAGCTTGTTTCCAACAACGCGGTGGCCGTGGTGGTAACGCCCGTCGCCATCGGCATCGCCACCGCATTGGGGGTGGATCCACGGCCACTTGTCGTGGCTGTCATGGTCGCGGCATCCGCCAGTTTCGCCACGCCGATCGGATATCAGACAAACACACTGGTCTATGGCCCGGGCGGGTACAGGTTCACGGATTTCATGGTGATCGGTATTCCCCTCAATCTCACCGTAGGGTTGCTGGCCAGCCTGCTCATACCACTGTTCTGGCCCCTTACCTGAGTGCAGGCTGTCCGGGTTTTGTCTGCGCCTTGAAAGGGGCTGCGGTGCATCATTGCGCACCACCATCACGCTGCTCAGTGCTTCTCCAAATGGCTGGGCAACCAGAAGCGGAAAGTCGATCCCTCCCCAGGCGTTGAGGTAAGATCAATCCGTCCGCCATGTCCCATCGCGACACGTGCGCAGATGCCGAGCCCTATTCCCGTTCCGTCAACATCATCCTGGCTGTGCAGTCTTTTGAACAGCTCGAACACGCGGTCATGGTATTTTGGCTCGATGCCAATTCCGTTATCCCCAACATTGATCACGCTCCAGCCTGGCTTCACTCCATCGTCATGCCAGACACGGATCTCTGGCTGTCTTTCGGGGTGCCTGTATTTCAGGGCGTTCGACAAGAGGTTGAGGAACAGCACATGCAAGAGCGTCGGATTGCCGGTGATCACCGGCAGGGGCGAGACGTGAATACTGGCGTCTGCTTGCTGTATCTGATTGGCAAGATCCTCGCGCACGTCATACAGCACATCGTTCAGGTCGCATTGCTCGACCTCATATGAGGCTTTCTTGTCTCCGACAATCTGGGCGAATGTCAGAACATCCCGGATCATGTTCTGCATTCGGGCGAGTGCTCCGCGGGCAGCGCCGATCAGTTCCTGCGCCTCCATCTGGTTCAGATCCTTTGTCTCAGCCAGTTCGGTCAAAACCATATCCACGGAATTCACGGGGCTTTTCAGATCGTGGCTCGCAGCGTAGGTGAACGCGCTGAGATCAGCATTGGCATTTCGGAGGTTTGCATTGCTTTGAGATAGGTTTTCAGTCCGGCGCGCAAGAGAGGCGGCCAGCTTGTTGATAGATGCGCGAAGGTCGTTCACTTCCCGTGGCGCGCGGAGGGTTCCGATCTCCACAGCACCAAGGCTGGTGATGCCGTCTGCGCCGTCTTTCAGGCGCTGGATGGGAACCACAAGTATGCGGTGTCCCACAAAAAGGCTGAAGCCAAGTGCGAGCAGGCCTCCGAAAAGTAGGAATTGCGAGCTGTTGTCTTTGGCAAAGCGCGCCTGCGCCGTCATCTTGTTTTCAGGAATGCTGACAGCAAGAAAGATATTCTGCTCAGGATCCAGCACGGATGTCGCGTAAATGCGCATCCTCCCGGTTGTATCGGCAAGCTCCAGCGCGGTCACTGCTTCAGGTTTCATTTCAGCATTGATCAGCGCGTCAGACCAGGCAGTGGGGTCCGGCGTTGTCAGGGTCTTCTGGCTGAAGCTGTCAAAGAGGCTTACGTTTATCTCTCCATCATCCAGTAAGAGAAGGTCTTTGGTTTCCAGCACTTTGCTGATCAGCCAATCCAGCTTGAGACCCGCAACAATCAAGCCGTCAAAGTTTCCCTGCGCATCTTGCAGCGGCAGAACCTGCATTTGAAGGGGTTGCCCCGATACACGCCCAACAAGGAGGTTACTGCCAAACGCTCTCGGAGTTCGCTCGGCGCGCCGAAAATATTCACGGTCCGATATGTTTATACTCGGCCCCAGGCTCCTTGCTTCGCAGATCACGTCACCATCGCGATCAACGGCTACAATATTGATCAGCTCGTCGGCGGTTGCCAGCATGTCGGCAAAGTTCGTCTGGCAAGAGGCCGGATCGTTGCCCGCAAAGACGCTTGCCAATACTTCCAGCCGCCGAAAGCTCGCCTGTTGGATCGTACTGTAAAGTACCCGGAAATTGCCGGAAATCACCTCCACCTGAGCGCGATCCTTTGCGATCAGGGCGTCCGCAGTCTGTCGTATCTGTCCTGCCAGTAGGATGGCCATCGGAAGAAAGACGGAAAGGATCACCAACGACACAACGATGGAGATCGGCAAGCCGCTTCTCTTGAGCTTGCTCGGGGTCTGTGCTGCGGCACCTTCTTCCCTGCCAGATATGGTGAAGGAATCGTCCATTTCCTCAATCATCACGTCTGAGCTGTTTCGAAGGTCAAGATCAGCCATGTGAGTGCTACAGACCCATTTTTTGAAGCGTTTCTCAAAAACTTCTAAACAGCCTGGGTAAACCAGAGCTTAATCGGCCCGGTCAATCTGGCAGTCCCTATCTTGAAAGCCCCGTTCGCCATGGCCTATAAACGGCCGAAATCAGAACTCATGAAGGATCGGATACATGGCTGGGCATTCCAAATGGGCCAACATCCAGCACCGCAAGGGCCGGCAGGATGCAGCGCGATCCAAGCTCTTCTCCAAGCTTTCCAAAGAGATAACGGTGGCCGCAAAGATGGGCGATCCTGATCCGGAGAAAAACCCGCGCCTCAGGCTGGCCGTCAAGGAAGCCAAATCGCAGTCCGTCCCAAAGGATGTGATCGAGCGTGCAATCAAGAAAAGCGAAGGTGGCGATGCGGAGACCTATGATGAAATCCGCTACGAGGGATATGGGCCCGAAGGCGTTGCCGTGATCGTCGAGGCGATGACGGACAACCGCAACCGAACAGCTTCAAACGTCCGCTCCATCTTTTCCAAGTCCGGCGGCAATCTTGCCGAGACCGGCGCCGTCAGCTTCATGTTCGATCGCAAGGGCCTTGTCGTCTACACGGCTGAGGCTGGCGATGCCGATGCCGTCTTTGAAGCCGCAATCGAAGCAGGTGCCGAGGATGTGGAAAGCGGTGAGGAGGGCCACGAAATATTCTGTGAGGCCACAGATCTCAACGATGTCTCAAACGCTCTGGAAGCAAACCTGGGTGAGAGCGAGACGACCAAGCTGATCTGGAAACCTCAGACGACCACCCCGCTCGATCTTGAAGGAGCGGAAAAACTGATGCGCCTGATTGATGCACTGGAAGACGACGATGATGTTCAGACAGTCACAGCCAATTTCGAGATTTCCGATGAGGTGATGGCACAGCTTTAAGAGGCGCATTTCTTCAAAGAAAAGACACATTCCAAATCTACCAAAGGTGCCGCAGCCGGGGAAACCCAACAGAACGATAATACAGCCAGGCCCCGGCCCGGCGTTATGAAACAGGCGGCCGAACCAGAATGCTTTTTTTCGAAGCCCGTTTTGTATTGTTCTTTTCGGTGTTCTTCGCCGCCTACTGGGCGCTCACACCACAGCGCCGCCCTCTCCTGATCACTCTGTTCAGCTACATCTTTTACGGTGCGTGGGATTGGCGCTTTCTCTCCCTCCTTCTCATCTCAACCTGTGTGGATTACCTCGTGTCGCATCGGGTGGAGCGGGCAGGGCCCCGCACACAAGGTGCGCGCCGCTGGCTCTGGGTCTCCATCGCGGCCAATCTCGGAATGCTGGGTGTTTTCAAGTATTTTGATTTCTTCTCAACATCCTTCGCGGCCCTCTTTGGCATCTCTGCGGAAAACACGCTTCTTCTCAACGTCATCCTGCCAGCAGGCATATCATTCTACACATTTCAGACGTTGGGTTATGTGATCGACGTCTACTACGGCCGCCAGAAGGCTGAGCGCAGCATCGTCAACTTCGCGGCTTTCGTCGCCTTCTTTCCACAGCTTGTGGCCGGCCCGATTGAGCGGGCGGGCGATCTTCTTATCCAGATCAAGGCACCGCAAGAATTCTCGTGGGTTAACATGCATCACGGCGCCCGCCTCTTCTGTATGGGGCTCTTCAAGAAGCTTGTCATCGCCGACAACATGGCGCTCTTCGTCGATCCGGTTTTCGCTGATCCGGCGGCATATGACCCTCTTACGCTCCTCTTCGCCGCCTACGCGTTCTCCTTCCAGATTTATTGCGATTTCTCGGGCTACACCGATATGGCGCGAGGTATCGCCAAGACAATGGGCATCAATCTCTCACTCAATTTCAACCTGCCCTACATGGCCACCAGCGTGCGCCAGTTCTGGCAACGCTGGCACATGACGCTCTACCGCTGGTTCAACGATTACATCTACATTCCGCTGGGCGGCAGCCGGGCAGGGGTGGCCACCACTTACCGCAACATCCTGATTGTCTTCACGATCTCGGGGCTCTGGCACGGTGCGGGCTGGAATTTCATCATCTGGGGCACGTTGCACGGCGTCTGGATCTGCGCTGAAAGAGCGCTCGAACCCACTGCCATCGGCACAATCATCGGCAAACTCCCGGCATGGCTTCGTGCGATCCTTGTGTTTCACCTGATCACGCTCACATGGATCGTGTTTCGCTGTCAGGATCTTTCGCAACTCACGGCCTATGCTGCCACCCTGGCCGATCTTCGCCCCGCCCATCTGGTCCCCGGCCTTGAGATGCTCACCGGAGCGTTCGGAAGCCTCACCCTCCCAAGCTTTGGCGGTTCTATCCAGCCAGCGCTGTATGGCCTCGCCGTTGCACTCTTCTGCGGCCCCCTCGTCGCCATGCAGATCTGGCGCGCGCGCCATGCTGACGACATGTTCGAAGCCACATGGCCCCGCGACGTGCAGCTCATGTTCTGGTTCACCCTTGTTGCCGCCTCGTACCTCCTCAGCGGGGATGAAGTGCAGCAGTTCATCTACTTTCAGTTCTAGGAGGCGGACATGCTCAAACCCATTCTTCGCATCTTGGCCTTCTGCGCAGTGATCTTCGCGCTCAACATTGGCGCGAACGTCCTTTTTGAACCGATTGAGGGGAACAGCGAACTTTCCCGTTCGCTCAGCGACCGCATCGAGCATATCGGCCACAACGGCGATGTGATCTTCATGGGCGATAGCCGCACCCATCAAGGCCTTTCCCCCCGCACCTTCGAAGCGGCCGTTCGTGAAAGCACAGGCGAGCAGCTCACGGCGGTCAATCTCGGCAGGCCAGGCATGCAAACCCCGTTTTTCTACTACGCGCTGCAAAACTACCTTAATACGACGGAAAAGAAGCCGAAGGTGCTGATCATGAATGTCAGTTACTACCTTCTTCACGGGCGCGACTGGATGGATAAGATATACTTCCTCGGTTTCACGCCCACGTGGGATCAGACAGTCGATAGCGTAAGAAGCGGCCTGCAAAACCCGTGGCAGGCGTTCATGTGGAACCTGCGCACGCGCACGCCCCTGCTCCAGTACCGTTGGCCCTTTAAGAGCGTCTTCATGAATCTCTGGGCAAGCCCCGTTTCCGAAATCAAGGAGGGGCTGAATTTTCATCACAGGGTCGAGGCAACGCTTTATGACGGAGAAACCGGTGGTTTCCTCTCCCGGGGGCCAAGCCATATCGGCCCGACAACCAAGCAGATAGGTCCCATATTTAATCCCGGCCTCGCAGACCCGCTACACCTGCGCTATCTGCAACGTGTCATGCAGATGGCTCGCGAAAACGATATCGAGATCATTATCTACGAATATCCTTGGCCTGAATATCAGAAGTCGGATCACGATGTTGCGACGATTGCGCACTACACCGAGATCATCACAAAAATTGCGGCGCCTTTCGAGAACGTCCATCTCGTCGAGCACGCACATTTCTGGGAGCACACATTCTTTGTCGATCCGCTGCATGTGAACGATTCAGGCGCGGACCGGCTCTCGAAGCTCGCAGCCAAGTGGTATATGGAACTTCCGGCAAAGTAACGGGCCCTTCGAACAATAAAATTGCGTGACACAAGGCCAACCCCACCGCTAGGCTCGTTGAAAAGGGGATGGGATGTATGGGCGACAGGCCGGTTTTGACACTTGGGATCGAGGAAGAATACCTCATCGTCGATAAGACGTCGCGCGAATTGGTGCGTGAACCTGATCCCGAATTCCTCACGGCGTGCCACTCCGAGGTTGGGGACCAGGTCACCAATGAATTTCTGCAGTGTCAAGTCGAGGTCGGCACCAAGGCACATCGCTCGGTGGCCGATGCTGTGCGCGAACTGGCGCATCTGCGCGCGTGTGTCGCCAAGGCAGCGGAGCCGTTTGGCTACGCACCCATAGCGGCTTCCACGCATCCTTTTAGCCAGTGGCGTGATCAGACGAATACAAAGAAACCACGCTATGAGGGCCTGAAGTCGGATCTTGGCCAGGCCGTGCGGCGCATGCTCATTGGCGGCATGCATATCCACATCGGGGTGGATGACGATGATCTTCGCATCGATCTGATGAATCAGATGGCCTACTTCCTGCCGCACCTTCTGGCGCTGTCCTGCTCCTCTCCCTTCTGGGAAGGCGAGGATACGGGACTGGCCTCCTACCGTCTCACTGTCTTCGATGCGCTCCCGCGCACGGGCCTCCCCGACCTCCTGAACTCGCATGCCGAATATCGCCGCCTTGTCGGCCACCTGATCGATGCGGGCTGCATCGAGGACGCCACCAAGATCTGGTGGGATATCCGCCCCTCCGACAAGTTCCCGACGCTGGAGCAGCGCGTCACAGATGTCTGCCCGCTGCTGGCCGACACCGCTGCCATCGCTGCTCTTTACCAGTCGCTCATGGCATATCTCTACCGTCTCAAGGCGCGCAACCAGCGTTGGCGGCTCTACCCCCGCACGATGATAATGGAAAATCGCTGGCGGGCGCAGCGCTACGGCGCGACCGGCAAGCTGGTTGATCACGGGCGTTCAACGCTCACACCCTTCACGGCACTGATCGAAGAACTGATCGATATGGTAGGCCCTGAGGCCGAATTGCTGGGATGCGCAGCGGAATTGCGCCATCTGCGGGAGATCGCCCGCAACGGCACCTCTGCCGACCGTCAGCGCAAGGCCTTCGCCGAGGGCGGCAAGACTGCTGTGGTGGATCAGCTGATCGAGGAATTCGGCAAGGCGTGACGGCGTGTGCAGACCACTCTAATGCCCCCGCAATTCCTTGCGGATAACCAGCTTTAGGCCAGACCATACAGCATCCACAGCGCAGACCTTGATATCCACCAGTCCAAGGGGCAGGGCGAGAGTGCGGATGACATCCTCGGTAATATCCGTGGGCACCTTGCTGGCCTTCTTGGGCCAGCTCACCCAGATCTGGCCATCCTGCGCAATCTCGTGCCGTCCGAGCGAAAGGAATCCCTCCAGCGCGTCAGCGTCTTCGGTAAAAATGTGTAGCGTATCCCACGGCTTGGCATCCGCGTTTTCCAGCACCACGCCGGATGCCTCAATCTCCGCGCGCACCGCTTGCGGCATCCCGTCAAAACGCACGCGCATCCCGTCCTTTAGGCTCAGCTTTTTTGCAAGCGGTGTGCCGGAATAGCCTGCCATTTCAAACGCCCGGCATCACGAACAGATCCGTGTCTTCGGTCTTCACGCCCGCCGCTGTCAGCATCGCGTGCATCTGCCCGCGATGGTGCGTCTGATGATTGAAGAAATGCATCACGCAGAGCGCCGTGGGCTTCGTAACCTCGCGCCCCAATGCGCCAGAGAACCAGGTTAAATCACAGACCAGATCCGCATCCGTCACCTGCTCCCCCCAAGCAAGTATTGCGGCATCCACTTCGCGCCGCGCCACCTCGAATGCGGCACGATCCACTGTCTCTTCGATACTCAGGGTAATTGAGGGCTGAACAGGTTTTGGCGTGCCCGCAAACCGGCTCAGCCAGATCCGATCCGCCCAAAGGAGATGATTGGCCGTTTTGAAGAGCGAGCCAAAAAAGCCGCCCCGCTCGGCCTCCAGCGCATCGTCCGAAAGCGCCGCCATCGCCGATAGATGCGCTGCATTCTGCCAGACGCAATACCGGCTCATCATCTTCACGTACGTCCCGTCAATCATTGTCACCTCCCGTTTGCCCTCCCCTCCATAGCAAAAAACCGCCACCCGGGTATCCCCGGATGGCGGCCTGTGAAGTGCTGATGCGTGCGTTACACGAGCAATCGTTAAGCGACAGATTAAAGCTCATTACCCCCCACTCAGGGAAACTCGGAAAGCATTGTTACCCCACCACACGCTGGTTACTCTTTACTCAAGGGGCTCCCTTCGGGTGCCACGCCCCTCATTTGTCGGCTACATAATCTTCCAGCATCTTCTCAGTTCTGGCCGCTTCGATCTGGTTGATCCGATCCCGGGACGCCCGGTCATCGATGCGGTATTTCACAAAATTCACGAGGGAAAGCGTTAGAAGGAAAACACCCATGCCCCAGAACCCTTTGGTCGAAAGATCCACCGGCGCCAGCCAGATGGACAGGGCGAGCATGCCGTAAGCCACTGCGATACCAGCCATGTTGAATGTTACGTAGATTGCGTTGGATTCGTCTTTCATGGGTCTTCTCCTCTTTGGGGGCTTTAGTCAGTCTGTTTTCTTGGATTTAAGGCGGGCGAGCACATCATCCGCACTGGTTTTCAGCTTTGGTCCGAACCCGGCGGCGGCCAGATCGTCCCGCGCACCCTTGCCGGTCAGCCCGGAATCGATCTCGGTCAGGATCTGATCTTCCTCGAAAGGATCACTCGCACCCATGATCCGCTCCACCAGTTCCTCGGCTTCGGTCATGTCCGATGTCCGGATGATCGTGTTGGAAAAGCGCTTCTGCGCGCGGCGTTCCTGATCCGTCGCGCGGGCCAGCGTGGCGGCCTGCCGCAAATCCAGCACCCGGCGATGCGCGCGTTCCAGCGAAAGGCGCATCCGCTCCACCCGTGCCGTCACGCTGTCATAGCATTGCTGCCGCGTGGCCAGCTCGTTTTCCAGATCGGCAATCACCTGCGCGGCCTTCAGCACCATCTCCTCGGCACCGGCCTGCAGCGCTTCCTCGGCGCGCTGGGTCATATCCTTCACCTGCGCTCTTACCGAGTTCAACTGCCGCTCTTCCGTGCGCTGCTTCTGGATCAGCGCGGCCAGAGTGGCCTTTGCGGCCTTCAGGTTCGTCTCGCAATCGCGCACCTTCTGATCCAGAAGATCGACGGCAAAGCGGTCCGTCAGCGCCTCCTCCTGCCGTGCGGCAGCCCCGCGCATCAGTGTATTAAGTGTTCTCAACATCCCCGTCTCCTTCTTCTTTAGCGCCTTGAACGCTGTTCATGAAATAGAGATAGCGAATTCGTGAACGCCGTTCAACAATAAAATGAACACCGTTCAATATTACGTAACGTCAACGGCAATTTTGGGTATTCACATCATCCGTACTGAAGAGCCAACAAGCAGCTCGATAACCCTCGGCACATCATCCTTGGCGACGGCGGAAATCCTGTCTTCCACCGAAAGCAGCACGATCCCATGCACGGAGGCAAAAAGCCCGCGCGTCAGAAGCCTGATATCCGCCTCGTCCAGATCCGTGCGCAGCTGAGAGAGTGGCACCGCGATGATCATGAAAAGCTGCTTCACCTGATCATTGTACCATTCCGGCACATCCGCCGTGCGCGACATCTCGATATCAAAAACGGCAGACCAGCGCTTGGGATGCAAAGCCGCGAACTCCGCGTAGGCCAGCCCCATCGCCACAAGCTGTTCCTTGAAAGCATCCCTTGGCTTACCCTTCACCGCACCCATCACATGCGCGCCGAGATCCCGGAAGGTGGCGGAGTTCACCTCCAGCACCAGCGCCTCCAGATCCTTGAAGATCGTGTAGATACTGCCCACAGCACAGCCCACATCTCCCGCAAGGTCGCGCGCCCGCAGGCTGTTCAGCCCATCCTGCTTTATCCGTGTGGTGGCCGCCTCAATCAGGTTTTCCCGCAAAGCGGCGCGCCTGTCCTTGGTACTCATGCAATGTCTCCTTGAACGCGGTTCAAGGCATAGTCAGGGTGCTTCGAAAACGCAACCTCACTGAAGCGAGTAAGGCAAAACACCGCGGCCCATAGGATCCACCCGAACGCTGCGATCCATCGGAGGGAGGGCGCGCTGATGGCAATCGGGCCTTTCACACATGCGGCAGGAGATGCCGATGGGCTCAAAGGCCGCATCCGAGCCCAGATCCATTCCATCGGCATAAACCAGCGCACTTGCATGCTGCACCTCGCAGCCAAGTCCGATGGCATAGCGCCGCACAGGCGCTGCAAAACTGCCGCCCGGCTTGGAAACATCACGCGCAAGGCAGAAATAGCGCACTCCGTCGGGTGTTTCTGCCGCCTGCCGCAAAAATTGCCCAGGTGTCTCAAACGCACGGTGCACATTCCATAGCGGGCAGGCCCCGCCGAAACGCGCGAATTGCAACCGTGTGGCCGAATGGCGTTTGGTGATCGTACCCGCCTGATCCACGCGCACAAAGAAAAACGGCACTCCCTTGTTGCCGACGCGCTGCAAAGTGGAAAGCCGGTGCGCCACCTGCTCCAGCGAAGCGCCGAACCGCATTGCCAACCGCTCCAGATCGTGCCGCGTTTCCGCAGCTGCCTCCAGAAACTGGCCATAGGGCAACGTAACGGCCCCTGCAAAATAGTTGGCCAGCCCGATCCGGCAGATCTCCCGCGCGGGTGCGCTCTGAAAGTCGGCAAGATCCAGCGTTGCCTCGATCAACTCCCTTTGCGAGATAAGCGCAATCTGATGCGCGATCTGAAAGGCCTGCGTCGCCGCACCCGCCTCCGCCGCCAAAGTCAGCACACCGGCCTCTGCATCATAGGCCCGCATGCGCCCGCCAAAGGCGATCCGCACCGTCACCCCGTGCCGCTCTTCCAAGGCGCTGCCAAGGGCCGCCACCGGCGCTCCGCTCAAGCCCTCGGCAAAACGCTCCGCCGCCCTGTCCACCGCATCGATATAGTTGTCGCAATAGTGGAAGAAATCCCGCACCTCCTCCCAAGGCTGCGGCGCTAGGCCGGAACCCTCTTCACCCAGCACATCGGATAGAGAGGCGATTTGCTCCACCCGCTGCCGATGCGTGCGGTAAAGGTCAAGGAATGCCCTGGAAAGCCCCGGCGCGTTTGTCGCCACAAGTTGCAGTTCCGCCAATGTCGGCCCAGCCCCGGCAAATACCGGGTCCACCAGTGCCTCCCGCATATCCGCCACCATCCGGTCCGCCTCATCCACGGCCAGCGTACCCACATCAAAGCCGAATTCCCGCGCCAGCCCCAGTACCACAGCCGCAGAGGTCGGCCGCGCGTTGTTTTCCATCTGGTTTAGATAGGAAAGCGAAATCCCAAGCCGCGCCGCGAAATCCTTCTGCGTCAGGCGCGAGGCGAGGCGTACGTCCCGCAGCGCCACACCGGCATATAGTTTTCTGCTCATCTCAAACTCCGCAATTTTGCAAAACGCAATATATTTGCATCCAATAGTTTGCAAATACACCAAAAACACCTTCGCGCCCACCCTGATCAGCGTTAGAGTTGCGCAAAATCAGGGAGCGCTCCATGAAAGACATCCTCGCAGAGCTGGAAACCCGCCGCGATCAGGCTCGCCTTGGCGGCGGCCAAAAGCGGATCGACGCGCAGCACAGCAAGGGCAAACTCACGGCCCGGGAACGGCTGGACGTGCTGCTCGACGAAGGCTCCTTTGAGGAATTCGATATGTTCGTCGCCCACCGCGCGACAGATTTCGGCATGGGCCAGCACAAATTCCCCGGCGACGGTGTCGTAACCGGCTGGGGCACCATCAATGGCCGCATGGTCTATGTCTTCTCACAGGATTTTACCGTTCTCGGCGGCTCGCTTTCTGAGACCCATGCCCAAAAGATCTGCAAGATCATGGATATGGCCGTGAAAAACGGCGCGCCCGTCATCGGTCTCAACGATTCCGGCGGCGCCCGCATTCAGGAAGGGGTCGCATCCCTCGCAGGCTATGCCGACGTGTTCCAGCGCAACATCACCGCCTCCGGTGTCGTCCCGCAGATCTCCGTCATCATGGGCCCCTGCGCGGGCGGGGCGGTCTACTCTCCGGCGATGACCGACTTCATCTTCATGGTCCGCGACTCGTCCTACATGTTCGTCACCGGCCCCGACGTTGTGAAAACCGTCACGAACGAGGTTGTCACGGCAGAGGAACTGGGTGGCGCCAAGACGCACACCTCCAAATCCTCCGTCGCGGACGAAGCTTTCGAGAACGATGTCGAAGCCCTCTTGGAAACGCGCCGCCTCGTCGATCTTCTCCCCCTGAACAACCGCGAAAAGCCCCCCTCGCGCCCGGTGTTTGATGCACCAGACCGCGTGGAAATGAGCCTCGACACGCTGATCCCCGATAACCCGAATACGCCCTACGACATGAAGGAACTGATCACGAAAACCGCTGACGAAGGCGACTTCTACGAGATCCAGAAGGACTTTGCCAAAAACATCCTCACCGGTTTCATCCGCCTCGATGGGTCCACCGTGGGCGTTGTCGCCAACCAGCCCATGGTGCTGGCCGGTTGCCTCGATATCGACAGTTCCCGCAAAGCCGCCCGCTTCGTCCGCTTCTGCGACGCGTTCGAGATCCCCATCCTCACGCTCGTCGACGTCCCGGGCTTCCTGCCAGGCACAGGCCAGGAATATGGCGGCGTCATCAAGCACGGTGCCAAACTCCTCTTTGCCTATGGCGAGGCCACCGTTCCCAAAGTCACCGTCATCACCCGCAAAGCCTATGGCGGCGCTTATGACGTGATGTCCTCCAAACACCTCCGGGGAGACTTCAACTACGCTTGGCCCACAGCTGAAATCGCGGTAATGGGTGCCAAGGGCGCGGTGGAGATCATCTACCGCCAGGATCTGGGCGACGCCGACAAAATAGCGGGCCACACCAAAGAATACGAAGACCGTTTCGCCAACCCCTTCGTTGCTGCCGAAAAGGGCTTCATCGACGAGGTCATCATGCCCCATTCCACCCGCCGCCGCATCACCCGCGCTTTCGCATCGCTCCGCAACAAGAGCCTTGAGAACCCGTGGAAGAAACATGATAACATCCCGCTTTAGGGCCACGCGCACATGAAAAAGCTGCTGCTTCTCCCTCTCCTGGCCTTCCTCGCAGCCTGCACCGATCCGCTGGCTGATGTTCCCGTGAGCTCGGGCGAAGTCTACGTAATCAACAGTGTCGCCACTTTCAGCGCCGGGTTTCTGCGCCCTGAAAAAAGCGCTGTGCCCCGCTTCTGTCCGGTGGATGGTGCTGGCCGCGTTGCCAATTGCCGCACGCGTGATGCCGTGCCAACGCCGGGGCAAACGACCAGCCGCAATGTCACGCTTGATGGCACAGCCTATGCTGTTCATCGCAGCCTTCTCGCTGCACCCGGTCGCTATGCCTTTGTGCGGGCCCGCGTGAATGCCAGAACCTCAGATTTCCGCACCAGAGCCGAGTTTGCTGCAAATACGGGCACCACAGTGATCGACGCTACACCCAACAGCGTTATCATCTTCCCGAGCGCGCGGGTGGACGCTCAGGCCGTGCTGCAAGCGATGGTTGCCGGAACGCCCCCTGCACAGGCGCTGGAACGCAACGCCGAGATCCTGAGCGATGCGGAAAATATCGCCATCGCGCGCGCGGCCATGCGGAGCCTTTACGGAACCGCTGCAGATACACTCACCTACCGCGTGGCTGAAGCTTGGGAGATCGAGAAACTGGAGGGCGGCGCACTGCAACTGCGCCGTAAGCTGAATTGAAATCCCATTCTGCATGGCAGATCTCTCGCGAGCGGAATGCGTTGCGGCTCTCGCGGCCCGGCCGTACGCGGTTGGATGTGTCCGCAGAAACGGAACTCTCCAGTGCCGGGCCGGTGTCCCTCACCCGAATTGCCCATCAGATCCGGCAGGATATCTGGCGCGCTTTGCGCCGCCAGCGCGGATTCTCGCCGATTGTGCGTGTGGCTCTGCAGCCAGACAGCCTGAAGGTTACCGCAGGCGGCATGCTGACAATCCCCAACGCGGCCAAAGCACACTTGGAAAAGACGATTGAAGAGGTGCTGCAAAAGCCCGCCAATCGTCTCCGCTGGTGCCGTTTTGCAAGACTGAAGGAAACGCGTCATGGCTAATGCACTTCGGGTGATTGATTTTTGTGGTCAAGCGGTTACGGTTAATAGCGGTGGGGTGCTCAAGCGCCGCTGCCTGCTTAATAACAACTTCCCTGGAAGGACACATCAATGGCAACTGCGCTTAAATTCAGCGTCATCGTACTCGCACTCGGCCTCGCAGCCTGTGCCCGCGCTCCCGAGCCGGAGCCCGCACCGGTTATCCCGCCCGAGCCCGTATTCACAGGCAAAGGCTCCTAAGCCTAAATTTCGCTGCGCGGCCGCGCCTTCTAGGGGCGGCCGGCAGCAAACACCCGTTGCCCCCTGCTTCTGGAGGGCCGCGCAATGCTGAAACACAAGGGCTTTCCGGGCCGTATGCCCAGCTCGGATTTTCAGTTCACAATCCGCCGTCCGGCCAAGGATGCGCCTACCAAACTCTCCCACCGCGAACGTTTCCGCGATCGTCGCCCCGCAGACAGGCGTGCCGACGAAGCCTTTCTCGGTGCCCTTTGGGATTACTTCGGAGAGGAGCCTTTTCAGCGCGGCAATCTCGATGCCGGTAGGCTCAGCTGGCTCTTCGGAAGAGAGGTCATTCCCGCCGAAGATCCCTTCGATCCGCAATCCTATGACGCGCTTCTGAAAATCGACGTTCAGGCTGCTGCGGCCAGCTTTCCGGATGCCATTGAGGTCACGGAATAATGTCAAACCTGTTGCAATCTAAGCGCCTTTCCGCCGATCCTCTTCAATCACCGCCGCGTGATCTCCATGTGTGTACTGCCGACAATAAAAACAGAGGCACGTCAAACACAGGAGTGAGATCATGTTTGCTTACAAATTTGCAGCCGGTGCAGCCCTTCTGCTCACCCTTGCCGCCTGCGGCGATACGGATCTGGAGAGGGGAGCCACGGGCGCAGCAGCCGGGGCCGTCACAGCCGAACTTCTCGGCGGCAATGTCGTCACAGGGGCCGTTCTTGGCGGCGCTGCGGGTGTCATTTCAGACGATATCCGCCGCTAAAGACACGCATACATACCAAAAAGGCCAGCCATCAGGCTGGCCTTCCACGCCCCGCATGGGGGCGGGCGCGCAGGCTGCCACAACGCCTCTCTCCAAAGGACAAATCGATGTTTAACAAGATCCTGATCGCAAATCGGGGCGAAATCGCCTGTCGTGTCATCAAAACCGCCCGTAAAATGGGGATCGCCACCGTCGCCGTCTATTCAGACGCGGACCGCAATGCCCTCCACGTGGAAATGGCTGATGAGGCTATCCACATCGGCCCACCCGCCGCCGCTGAAAGCTATCTTCAGATCGAAAAGATTATCGCTGCCTGCAAGGAAACGGGTGCCGAGGCCGTGCATCCCGGCTACGGCTTCCTGTCAGAAAACAAGGCTTTTCCCGAAGCGTTGGAAGCTGCGGGCCTCACCTTCATCGGCCCACCGTCCGGCGCGATCGAGGCGATGGGGGACAAGATCACCTCCAAGAAGCTTGCAGCCGAAGCAGGCGTCTCCACCGTGCCCGGCTATATGGGCCTGATCGAAGACGCCGCCGAGGCCGTGAAAATCGCGGGCGAAGTTGGCTACCCCGTGATGATCAAGGCGTCCGCAGGCGGCGGCGGTAAGGGGATGCGCATCGCATGGGACGAGTCCGAAGTTGCAGAAGGCTTCCAGTCCTCCAAGAACGAAGCCAAGTCGAGTTTCGGCGACGACCGCATCTTCATCGAGAAATTCGTCACCCAACCCCGCCATATCGAGATCCAGGTGCTGGGCGACGCCCATGGCAACTGCATCTATCTGGGCGAGCGGGAATGCTCCATCCAGCGCCGCAACCAGAAAGTCATCGAAGAGGCCCCGAGCCCTTTCCTTGATGAGGCCACCCGCAAGGCCATGGGCGAACAGTCCGTGGCGCTCGCTAAAGCGGTGAATTACGCCTCCGCAGGCACGGTAGAGTTCATCGTGGACGGCGACCGCAATTTCTACTTCCTTGAGATGAACACCCGCCTCCAGGTCGAACATCCCGTGACGGAACTGATCACGGGCATCGACCTCGTGGAGCAAATGCTCCGCGTCGCCGCAGGCGAACCCCTCTCGCTTACGCAAGACGACATCAAACTCAACGGCTGGGCCATGGAAAGCCGCCTCTATGCCGAGGACCCGTACCGCAACTTCCTCCCCTCCATAGGTCGCCTCACCCGCTACCGCCCGCCAGAGGAAAGCGCCACGGAAACCGCCGTCGTCCGCAACGACACCGGCGTCTATGAGGGCGGCGAAATCTCGATGTACTACGACCCGATGATCGCCAAGCTCTGCACATGGGCGCCTGACCGCCTGACCGCGATCAACGAGATGGAGAACGCCCTCGACGCTTTCGAGGTTGAAGGCATCGGCCACAACATCCCCTTCCTCTCGGCCGTGATGGGCCACGAACGCTTCCGCTCCGGCAACATCACAACGGCTTTCATCGCGGAGGAGTATCCCGAGGGGTTTGAGGGCGCGCAATTACCTTCCGTGATCCTCGCCGAAATCGCAAAATACGCAGCTGCCATGCAGTCCATATCCGACGACAGGGATCTGCGGATCTCGGGCCGGATGCGTCCGCAGGGTTCCGACATCGAGCGGAGCTATGTCGTCAAGGTCGGAGACCATACATCCACATACCGCGTCGATTTTGAGCCTGACGCCTACTTTTCGCCGGTCGAGGATCCATCACATCCCGATCTGGTAAACCTGATCGTGGGATCGGAACGCGTTGACATCAACATTGCGTGGAAACCTGGACAGACGCTGGCCCGTATTCACGCCGAAAACCGGTCAGAGGCGGACGAAAGTGGCTTCGCCTACGCCGAATGGTGGGGCGACGTTATGGCCATCCTGAAGGTGGACCAGCGCACCGATGGCTTCCGCATCCGCTACCGCGGCGCCGATCTCAACGTCAAGGTATACACCGAACGCCAGGCCGAACTCGCGGCTCTGATGCCCGAAAAACTCCCGCCCGACACCTCCAAGATGCTTCTCTGCCCAATGCCGGGCCTCGTCGTCTCCATCGCGGTGGAGGAGGGGCAAGAGGTCCAGGAAGGCCAAACGCTCTGCACCGTGGAGGCCATGAAGATGGAAAACGTCCTCCGCGCCGAGAGGAAATCGAAAGTCACCAAAATCAATGCTGCCCCCGGCGCATCGCTGGCCGTGGATGATGTGATCATGGAGTTCGAATGAGAGCTTACCCGCCCGAGCGCTGCGCCTCGATCTCCTGCTGCCGCATCGGCATCCGGTCGATCAGCCGCATGATCTCGCGCACGGGCACAGGGTCGGGCTTGCGATACTTCACCTGCCCATCCTTGCCGATCAGCACGAACTGGAAATCGCGCGGGTGCAAAGCTGATCGAATCGGCCCTTTCGCGGCCGGATCCGTGTCCACAACCACCACAACATCCCGCTCCGCCATCTCTTCAGCACGGTCCTCCAGCATATCAAGCTGCTGGCGAACACGCGGGTCTGCGGCATTGTCCGCGAAAATGACAATCGGGCGCGCCACCCATTTCAGCTCATCCAGCGTCTTCGCCCCATCGGAAACCGAAAGATCCGCCGCACTCGCGAAGCCCGCAACCCCCAGCATTGCCAGAACGGACAGTACTTTTTCCATCAACCTCTCCCTCAACCGATACACAGAACATATGGTGTGTTTTCAATCGTTTCAAACGCCACGAGAAGGGGGAGAAGCAACTTCTGGTGATGATCGGGCGGTTTATGCGTGGCGGAGTAGCCGCCGCCGCCGAAGGCAGGCCGCCAGCGTCGCCGCCACCAGAGCCGCACCAAGAATGATCGTCCCGAAGATATTGAAAAGCATGTGCCCTTCCATCACCCGAAACGCGCTGATCGTGCCGAGCAACATGGCGGATCCCCAGCATCCGGCGGAAATGCCGATCACCGCCCCAATCGCCGTGCGCTCCAGAAACGGCAGATCCAGTATCGTGCGCCCCTCCGCCCATGCTAGGCGGCGCATCAACAACGCATCTATGGCAAACATGTTCAGTGTCAGCAGCGCCACCACGCAGAACTTCGCCATCAGCTTCGGTGTGAACGCCTCCACCGAAAGCCCGTTGCGCATCACAAAAAGCCCAAGCCCGCTTACCCAAAGCCCTGCCAGCGCAAACCGCACAAGCCGGTGGCCCGCGGCGATCATGCCAAGCTGCGCCCGGCCAAGCACGGCGAAAGGATCGCGCAGCAGCATAATCTCCAGAAGAGCGGCAACACCGATGCCAAGCGCCAGACATACCAAATGCACCAGGCGAATCGCGTCCAGCAGAAGGTTGTCCATCAAGTCCCACCCATTCAGTCTGGGCCCCCGCCTCAGGCTAGCGCCAATGCACCGCTTCTCGCAAACAAGCCCCTGCCGTGTAGGCGGAATGTCTCTCATGGCCGGAAGCCGCCCCGAAAACAGGAGAGCCCGATGACCGACCCAGATTGGAAAGCCCTCGCCGAAAAGGAACTCCGCGGAAAACCGGTGGAAAGCCTTGTGTGGCAAACGCCCGAGGGCCTGCCCATCCAGCCGGTCTACGGCCCGGAAGCCCTGGATGGCCTCGATCACCTCGGCGCAATGCCGGGCCAGAACCCCTTTGTTCGCGGTCCCCGCGCCACAATGTATACCGGCCGCCCATGGACGATCCGCCAATACGCAGGCTTCTCAACGGCCGAAGAATCAAACGCCTTCTACCGCAAGGGCCTCGCCGCAGGCCAACAGGGCGTCTCTGTCGCCTTCGATCTCGCCACCCACAGGGGGTACGATTCAGATCATCCCCGCGTCGAGGGCGATGTCGGCAAGGCGGGCGTCGCCATCGATTCAGTCGAAGACATGAAGATCCTCTTTGACGGCATCCCGTTGGAAAAAATCTCCGTTTCGATGACGATGAACGGCGCGGTCATCCCGGTTCTGGCAAGCTTCATCGTCGCAGGTGAAGAACAGGGCGTGCCCCGCGCGGCCCTCTCCGGCACCATCCAGAACGACATCCTGAAGGAGTTCATGGTCCGCAACACCTATATCTATCCGCCCGAACCTTCGATGCGCATCGTCTCGGATATCATTGCCTACACAGCCGCCGAGATGCCCAAATTCAACTCCATCTCCATCTCCGGCTACCACATGCAGGAAGCCGGCGCGAACCTCGTGCAGGAACTGGCCTTCACCCTGGCCGACGGCAAGGAATACGTCCGCGCCGCCGTAGCTCGCGGCATGGATATCGACAAATTCGCCCCGCGCCTCTCCTTCTTCTTCGCCATCGGCATGAACGTCTTCATGGAAGCCGCAAAGCTGCGCGCCGCCCGCCTCCTCTGGACGCGCATCATGGAAGGCGAGGGCGCCAAAGATCCCAAAAGCCTCATGCTCCGCACCCATTGCCAAACTTCCGGGGTTAGCCTTCAGGAGCAGGATCCTTACAACAACATCGTTCGCACGGCCTATGAGGCGATGGCCGCGGTGCTTGGCGGCACCCAGTCACTCCACACCAACAGTTTCGATGAAGCGATAGCGCTGCCCACGGAGTTCTCCGCCCGCATCGCACGCAACACGCAGTTGATCCTTCAGGAGGAAACGGGCGTCACCAAAGTGGTCGATCCGCTTGCGGGCAGCTACTATATCGAAAAGCTTACTGCCGATCTGGCCGAAGCCGCATGGAAGCTGATCGAAGAAGTGGACGAGATGGGCGGCATGACCAAGGCCGTCGCCTCCGGCATGCCCAAGCTTCGCATAGAGGAAGCCGCCGCCCGCCGTCAGGCGGCTGTGGATCGCGGCGAAGAGGTGATTGTCGGCGTCAACAAGTACAAGCTGGAACGCCAGGATGATCTGGAGATCCGCGAGGTCGATAACGTGGCTGTGCGCGGCAGCCAGATCGCGCGCCTCCAGTCGATCAGGGAAACTCGTGATGCCAGCGCCTGCGAAACAGCCCTGGAAGCGCTTGAGGCGGCGGCGCAAAACAACACCGGCAACCTGCTGGAGCTTGCCGTCACCGCCGCCCGCGTCCGCGCCACAGTAGGGGAGATATCAGACGCCATGGAAAAAGCCTTTGGCCGCCACCGCGCGGAAGTCAAAACACTCGCAGGCGTCTACGGTGCGGCTTACGAAGGCGATGCCGGTTTCGCCCAGATCCAGAAAGATGTGGAAGCCTTCGCGGAAACAGAAGGCCGCCGTCCCCGCATGCTCGTGGTGAAAATGGGGCAGGACGGCCACGACCGAGGGGCGAAAGTCATCGCCACAGCCTTTGCCGACATAGGTTTCGACGTCGATGTCGGCCCGCTTTTCCAGACGCCGGAGGAAGCCGCGCAGGATGCCATCGACAACGATGTCCACGTTATCGGTATCTCCTCTCAGGCTGCAGGCCACAAGACGCTTGCGCCCAAGCTCATCGAAGCGCTCAAGGCGGCCAAGGCCGAAGACATCCTCGTGATCTGCGGCGGCGTCATCCCCGCGCAGGATTATGATTTCCTGAAGCGGGCAGGCGTGAAGGCCATCTTTGGTCCCGGCACCAACATCCCCGCCGCCGCCAAGGATATCCTCGGGCTCATCGCCACCGCCCGCAGCACGGCCGCCTGACGCCTGTGCCCCGCGATATCGCCGCCTACGCCGCGTTTCTCGTCTCGCTCCACGAAAGCTTTGCGGCGGCCACGGGCACGCGGGTTTCGGATCCGAACCATGGCACGAAGGGCCTTCTTCGCCGCCTCAAGGGCCGTGCGCCAGATGCCAAACCGTGGAGCCAGATCCTGGATGCGGCCCTCGCAGCCGCCCGTCCTGAGGGCCTGATCCTGGAATTCGGTGTCTTCGAGGGGCGCTCAATTCGCCACATGGCCGCAAAACGGCCGGGCAGCAAATTCCACGGGTTCGACAGTTTCGAAGGCTTTCCAGCCGATGGGCGCCACGATTGGCAGGTTGATTTCAGAGTGGCAGCGCTGCCGGAAGTGCCCCCCAACGTCACCCTTCACCAAGGCTATTTCGAGGAAACGCTGCCCGCTTTCACCCGCAGCTTCACAGCACCGCCCAGCCTCGCCCTCGTCCACATCGATTGCGACATCTACTCCTCCACCGCAACCGTCTTCCGCGAAATCGGGCCGTGGCTGCAACCCGCTGATATTCTCGTATTCGACGAACTCTTGAACTACGCAGAATGTGCCGAGAATGAGCTTCTGGCCTTCTTTGATTTCCTCGAAGAACGGGAACTGGATTTCGAATGGGTGGCAACCGTCGGCAAGGCCTACCCCTTTCTCGCCTCAGAAGGGTCGCTTCCAGGCATGGGCTTCAACGAATATCGCCGGGCAGGCTACTACCAAAATCAGGCAGTCCGCCTCATCAAGCGTGACCAAGAAGGCCATTTTGGCCTTCAATCCGCTCCGCAGGGTCTCACGGCACGCCTCGCTGCAAAACTCGAATCCGCCGAAAAAGGCGCTCGAAAGGACTGAACCGGCCTCTCCGCCTTCAAGGGTCACATGCGCTTGTGCGGGCCCCGCATATCACCGCGCTCCACCCGTACCGGCACAAGCTCAGGTGCCTGCCCGAAAGCCCAATCACGGATGCCGTCATCGCGCCCACCAGGCTTTTCCTCGCCCAACCCCATAACGGCAATGCCGATCTGAGCGGCAGAGAATGTAAGGCCAAGGAAGAACGTGAGAAGCGCGCCAGCCATCAGGCCCGCATCGGAACCCAGCAGCAATTCCCGCAAATGCGCGATATCAAATATCAGGATCGCCGCCATCGCGGCAAAAGCCAAAGCAAAACCGGCCACACAATTCCGCACAATCAGTGCTTTCATTTCCGCCATCCGTCCGCTCCTCGTGTCCGTATTCGCCCAGCTTACGCCGCATATCTTAATCATCTGTTGCACAAGAAGGAAAAGACAAGGGCCACTTAGCGTTTGCCAGAATGCAAAGGATCTGATGCGAACGCCACATCTCTTCGTCCCAAATGGCAGTCCGGCCGCGCGGATAGAACGGACATTGCCAGATATCGGTGCGGCGCTAACATGCGTTCATCATGTTGAACCAATTTCTTCTGAGCATCGGTCAAGGATCGACAATAGCATCGTTTGCCGCACTGTTGGCTATGGCCGTCCTGTTAGTGCCAAAACCCGGTTTCGCAGAAGAAAACCGTGTGAGCCGTCTGGCTGGTTCGCACCTGATCAAAAGCCTTGAAAGAGACGGGAACTGGACAGCGGAGGTTTCCGCTTCAAGGATCGAGTATACTTGTTTGAAGTGTGGTGGAAAGGTTGAGGCAATTGTCGAGGTCATTTCCCCCTATACATCCGAAAACCATGCAAGTTTGGGGCAACGGTTTCTGGCAGAACGCAAACTGCTCTGTGCACAACTTACGACACTTGGAACCGGAAGATGCGTTCGAACCGATCCGACAGGCATGCGCGGTGGCGCATTAACGGGCTTTCGCTCTGATATTGAAATGACGGGAAGAAAGGAGATCGAGATTGCCTTCTTCTACCATGAAGAAGGGTTGGATCCGGAACTGATTAGAGCAACCGTCGTGATTGAGAGCGGGGCCGTTCTGCCGCAAAACAGTATAGAGATGTTTCGCTGGCACATGGCAAGGCTGACCAATCCTTGGTGACCGTGTCCAAGCCCTGAAACGGTCAAACTGAGCTCAGTACAAACCTCCGGATCCCGGATAAGAAACCGCAGCCAAAGCCAGCATATCCACATGATTGCGAAAATCAGCGTCATGCAATAATTGCGCGAGCCCAAAGGCTTGCGTAAGGTCAACGAACCTCGGGCTGTCCAGTGCGGGGCGTGTCCCTCTGTTCAGGATCCACCATGACCGATCGCTCAACCGACCCAAATGTTCAGGCAGCCCTTCAATACCATCGCCACCCAAAGCCCGGAAAGCTGGAGGTGCGCGCCACCAAGCCGCTGGCCAATGGCCGCGATCTTGCGCGGGCCTATTCGCCCGGCGTGGCGGAGGCCTGTCTGGAGATCAAGGCCGATCCCGCGACTGTTTCGGAATACACGACACGTGGCAATCTGGTGGCTGTTGTCACCAACGGTTCGGCCGTTCTGGGCCTCGGCAATATAGGCGCGCTGGCCTCCAAGCCGGTGATGGAGGGCAAGGCTGTCCTTTTCAAGAAATTCGCCAATATTGATTGCTTCGATATCGAGGTGAACGAGAGCGATCCCGAGAAGCTGGCCGATATCGTCACGAGCCTTGAGCCCACCTTCGGCGCGATAAATCTCGAGGATATCAAGGCACCCGATTGCTTCATTGTGGAAGCGCTCTGCCGCGAGCGGATGAACATCCCCGTTTTTCACGACGATCAGCACGGCACGGCCATCGTGGTGGGCGCCGCTGCCTTCAATGCGCTGAAGCTTGCGGGCAAGAATTTCGAGGATATCAAGATCGTCTCCACCGGTGGCGGGGCGGCGGGCATCGCTTGCCTCAACATGCTGCTGAAGCTGGGTGTGAGGCGTGAAAATGTGTGGCTCTGCGATATTCACGGGCTGGTTTACGAAGGCCGCGCGGAGGATATGAACCCGCAAAAGGCGGAGTTTGCTCAGGCCTCCGATTTGCGCACACTCGATGATGTGATCGACGGCGCCGATCTCTTCCTCGGCCTCTCGGGCGGCGGTGTGCTGAAGCCCGAAATGGTGGCGAAGATGTCCAAGGCACCCATCATCATGGCGCTCGCAAACCCCAACCCCGAAATCATGCCGGAGGAGGCGCGCAAGGTCGCCCCCGATGCAATCATCGCAACGGGCCGCAGCGATTACCCCAATCAGGTGAACAATGTCCTCTGCTTTCCGTTCATCTTCCGCGGTGCGCTGGATATCGGCGCAACAGAGATCAACGACGCGATGGAGATCGCCTGCGTTGAGGGCATCGCGGCTCTTGCCCGTACCTCCTCCTCCGCAGAGGCGGCAGCGGCCTATCAGGGCGAGAAGATGGTTTTCGGGCCGGAATACCTTATCCCCAAACCCTTCGATCCACGGCTGCTGGCCATCGTCGCCGGAGCTGTGGCCAAGGCAGGTTGCGAAAGCGGGGTTGCCACCAAGCCCATTGCGGATATCAAGGCCTACAAGGCGGAGCTGGACCGTTCCGTCTTCAAATCCGCCTTCATCATGCGCCGCGTGTTCGAGGCCGCGCTGTCTGCCTCCCGCCGCATCGTTTTTGCCGAAGGGGAGGATGAACGCGTGCTGAGGGCCGCGCATGCGATGCTGGAAGACACGGGCGATGTGCCCATCCTGATCGGGCGGCCGGAAGTGATCGATATGCGGCTGGAACGGGCAGGGCTGCCGGAAAAGGCGGGCCGGGAGTTCGAGATCGTGAACCCCGAGAACGACCCCCGCTACCGCGAATACTGGGGCACCTATCACAGCCTGATGGCGCGGCGCGGTGTAACGCCCGATCTTGCCCGGGCGATCATCCGCACCAATACCACGGCCATCGGCAGCATCATGGTGCATCGCGATGAGGCCGACAGCATGATCTGCGGCACCTTCGGCCAGTATCTCTGGCACCTCAAATATGTGGAAGAGCTTCTGGGCGGCGGGCCGGGCAAGCTGCACCCCATCGGCGCGCTCTCTCTGATGATCCAGGAAAGCGGGCCGCTGTTTATTGCGGACACGCAGGTGCATCCGGTGCCGACAGGAGAAGAGATTGCCGATGTGGTGGTGGCCGCGGCACGGCACGTTCGGCGGTTCGGCGTGGAGCCCAAGATCGCGCTCTGTTCGCACAGCCAGTTCGGCAATCTCGATACGGATACGGGCCGCAGGATGCGTGCTGCACTCGCGATCCTTGATGCTCGGCCGCGCGATTTCATCTATGAGGGCGAGATGCATTCGGACGCCGCACTCGATCAGGATCTGCGGGACCGCATCTTCCCCAACAGCCGCCTTGACGGGCCAGCGAACACCCTGATTTTTGCCAATACGGATGCAAGCTCGGGTGTGCGCAACATTCTGAAGATGGTGGCGGGCGGGCTGGAGGTTGGTCCGATCCTGATGGGGATGGGCAACAAGGCGCATATCGTGACCCCTTCGATCACGGCACGCGGACTGCTGAACATCGCGGCACTCGCAGGAACGCCCGTCCACCACTACGGCTGAGGGGGGCGGAAGAAGGGCGGCATTGAGCCCCCCTTCTTCCGCGTCACACGCGTGCCGCGGTTCCGGTGCCTGGGGCGGGCCGCGGGGCAATGGCATGGCCACGGGCTTGCACGGGCGCGATTGCCCCGGCAAACTAGCCCATAGAGTGGCAGAGTTTGTGGCAGAGTTTACGGAATGGGAGATGCGCATGAAGGACAACGTGGCCAGCCCTTCCGGCTATTTCGGCGAATCCGATTGTGATCTAGCGGTCTTTGCGGCGCTCTGTGAGCAGACGCCGCATCCTCAGGGTCTCACCTTTGCGGCAGGCATCGAAGCGGCCGTACCGTATTACGACATGGCCGCGCTGGATGTCGTGCTTGCAGGGCCTCAACGGGCGGCACTTCTTTCGGAATGGGCGCATGTTCTGGGCCGCTCAAGCGGTGCGCTCGTTCTGAAACGTGCATTGCCGGAGACCGGCCCTCTGGATGCTGCCACAGCGATTTACCACCGGATCATCGCGGAGGAAGCGGGGCAGGGTGGAGGAGATCATTTTGCCCGGGCCGGTTCCAACGCGCGCATCTGGAACGCCCTTCAGAAGCTGTGTCTCCGGGCGCCGGAGGTTTTTACGGCCTATTTTGGCAATCCGGCCGTCACGGCCGTTGCCGAAGCCTGGCTTGGCCCAGGGTTTCAGATGACAGCGCAGATCAACCTCGTGCGTCCCGGCGGAGCGGCGCAGGATGCGCACCGGGATTATCACCTCGGCTTCCAGTCCGCCGAAGAGGCCGCCCGGTTCCCCGCTCATATCCATGCACTTTCACCGGCGCTTACCCTGCAGGGCGGTATCGCGCATGTGAATATGCCCGTGGAGACCGGCCCGACCAAGCTGCTCCCCTTCTCTCAGCTTTTTGGCCCCGGCTACCTTGCCTTCCACCAGCCCGCGTTTCGCGCCTATTTCGAGGCGCATCACATCCAGCTACCCCTTCAGAAGGGGGATGCGCTTTTCTTCAATCCCGCACTCTTCCATGCAGCGGGCGAGAACCGAAGCGCGGAGACCGAGCGCATGGTCAACCTCCTTCAGATCTCCAGCGCGTTCGGCCGGGCAATGGAAAACGTGGACCGGAATGCGATGAGTGCCGCCGTCTTCCCTGCGCTCAAGGCGGCAAAGGCTTCGGGTATGCCGCCCGCGCAACTCGCTGCTGCCATCGCCTGCACGGCCGAGGGCTATGCCTTTCCCACCAATCTGGATACGGATCCGCCCGCTGGCAGCACTGCACCACCCTCCCAACAAGCGCTGCTGATCAGGGCGCTGGCGGAGGGGTGGCCGCAGGATCGGCTGGAAGCAGCGCTGTCAGAGCAGGCGGCGAGACGCCGTGCATAAGTGTCGCGAGAGTGTCGCGAGTCAGTGATTTTGGCCTTCTTGGCGAATCATAGCTCATTGAAACACACCCATGGTTGAATCGGTGATTAGCCCTTTTTCCTCAATACAAGTTCCCTATAGCAGACCTTCACAGCACCGACGCTGAACGTCGCCAGTGCGGGACTTAGCGGTCATCCGTCGATTCAGCATGGAGGTCTGCTTTGCGAAATTTACCGCGGCGTGGGTAGGGGCAAGCAACTGAACTCACTCGAGTGTTTCGATGGCTAGCTTGCGGTAGCTTTTGTTATTTGCGAAGATACCTTAACCCCGAAAGGTTCCGCTGATATCAGCAATGTCTCACTATCCAAACATGCTCCATATGCAGTTTCACACGCATGCCTTCGCAGATCCAGAAGATGTGATAGCCCAGCATATGAATGAAAATGAAGGTCTAGTGTTAGCGACCGCAGTTCAAACCGCAATGAAGGCAGCCGGATTTGATGCTTGTGACCCTTTTGAGGAAGATTTCGGGTACTACTTCAGCTTACTGCATGATGACAGAATATATGGGATTGCGGTAACTCGAATCAGGGCCAATGCTAGAGACATCCGGCAAACTGCAGAGTGTCACCTGACTATCGATATGAAGAAGCCAGGCTTTTGGGCGCTTTTTTTCAATAAGGAAGTGTTGACCGAACAGAATAAAGTCGTGAAGGCAAAAGTGAACTTTGTGAAGTCTTCTCCAGAAATGTCTGACCTTGAGATAGGTCTCGTTCTTTAGAAAATGTAGCGGGCGTATGAGCGTATAAGCCGCGTAGTACGTGTCGCTATCCCTGTCATTCGGGCAAATCGCAGCTTCGGTCACTCAGAGTCCTTCGACAAGCAACTGAAGGCTATGCGCCTTGGATATGTGCAACGGTATAGCCTCGGCATCGGAGCCGTCACGATTGCGCTTGAGAAGTTGGACTGGCGTACCTATCGTTTTTGCCGCGATGGCCTACATGGAGACCGCGTGTCAGATGCTTTGAAAGACCTTTCCGGACTCCAATTTACGCTGATCCTACTTGGTATCGGGGCGGTCACTATTGTCTTGCTTGCCGCCTATGCGTCTTGGCGTGATAAGCGGAAAATGGATACCGCCCCACCTATTACCAAGGCCGAGGTAGACGCGATGCTGGATCGGATGGAGAGCTTGAAATTGCCGCTCGCCCGGCTGGTTGTGACCGAAGGCCAGCCCGGGCCACTGGACACGAAAATCGGCGGGCACCCCTGGTCACCGTCGGAAGATGAAAAATGGCCCAAAACAAAAAATGCAGAACCGTTGTCCTTTCTGGCGCAAATCAACTTTGCCCAGATGCCCGAGATAGCTGATTTTCCGTCACAAGGCATCCTGCAGCTGTTTTTCGCGGATTTTGACCCGTTTGGCGAAGAAGATGATGGCGGCCTTGCGCATACGCTGCGCTGGTATCCCAATCCAAAAGGCACCTTGCAGCATTCCCTGCCAGCAAATTTACCGAAACCAAAGAAACGAAGTTTTTTTCAAACTGAAGCCGCGCAAAGGGTCGGGCTATCGGTGCGGCCCGAACATGATGTGGCGCGGGCATCATGCTACCATTGGCCGCTTGACGAAGCGGTTGATTTGTCTTTGGTCCAGCGACACCCTGAAAATGAAGAGGTGCGCGAAATTCTGGATGGCTGGGGACAGATGAACGACGATATTATGGCGATGCACGGCACCCACTGGGTTGGTGGTCATCCCAATTTTACGCAAGGTGACTTTCGCGGTGATGACGACGAACACCACCTTGACCGCGTCCTGCTTCATCTGGGGACAGATGACCACTTCATGTTTGGTGATGCTGGCATGCTGAACCTGCTGATCAACCAAGAAGATCTGCGGGCAACGCGGTTCGAGCGAGCCTACCTGACGCTTGATTGCCACTAGAAATTTCGCGGAGTACCTGAACCGGCATTTTGCTGTCTCTACCTTCGATCAAACGCCAAAATCGGAATGTGAAGTTTAACGTTAAGCCTAAAACGCCTTTTAGTGACTTTTCAAGCCGCAATGCAAAGATGGAGCCTCTGTCAGAGATGGCAGATTGAAGCGGCGTGTGGATCGGCACCTACGTGATCTTCGCTGACATTCGTGCACAGCGTAGCGTCAAGCAGTTTGGGCTCTCACCCTCCATTCGCTGCGATCCGCGCGAACGGCTGGTTTCGCTAACGTACTATCATGCCCCCTACCAGAGCAGACCCCTCACAGGGCATTTCCATTGAAAACAAGCCATCTCTATCGAAGCTGACAAAAAGGTTTTCGGGGGCTCCTCGGGTGCCGCGCGAGGGCTAACGGCTCTAGCCAAGGCTGCGCAGGAGCGCCAGCGAAGGCTCGCCCGTCACGGCAAGCCCGCGGTTTGCCTGATAGGCGCTGATAGCCTTGCGGGTGTTGGGGCCGATCACGCCGTCGGCTCCGTCTGTATCGAAGCCCCGGGCTGTCAGTCGTTCCTGAAGCGCCTTCCGATCGTCCTTGGTCAACCCGTTTTCATCGGGCGGGAACGGGGTGCGGAGCGGCCCGCCTCCGCCGATACGGTCTGCCAGATGGCCCACGCCGATGGCGTAGGCATCCGAGTTGTTGTAGCGCTTGATCGCCCGAAAATTGCCGGTGGTGGCAAAGCGTGGGCCGCCGGGCTGGGGCTGAAGGGCGTCCGGTGCCGCAGTGCCGGGCGCAAGCTCGCTGCCCCAGCGCTGCCCGCGGGTCCAGCCGCTCCGTGCAAGATAGGCTGCCGTGGACGCCAGCGCATCGCTTGGATCATCAGACCAGATATCGCGCCGCCCGTCGCCCGTGAAATCCACGGCATATGCCTGATAGGAGGTAGGGATGAACTGCGTGTGCCCCATCGCACCGGCCCAGCTGCCAACCATGCGGCCCGCTGTGATATCGCCGTTCTGCAGGATCCTGAGGGCTGCGATCAGCTGCTTTTCAAAGAAGGCACCGCGCCGCCCGTCATAGGCCAGTGTTGAGGTGGCGGAGATCACCGGAACATTGCCCCGGCGCTCACCGTAGAAACTCTCCAGCCCCCAGATCGCTGTGATGATCCCGGCATCGACCCCGTAGCGGGCTTCGAGAGCGGCGAGTGTGGACGCGTGGCGGGCGAAGGCTGCGCGGCCCTTGGCAACGCGTTCATCGGAGGCGGCGATGGAGAGGTAATCCTCAAGGCTGCGTTTGAATTCGGTCTGGTTGCGATCCCGTGTGATCACGCCGGGCAGGTAGCCCGCACCGCGAAACCCTGAGGCAAGTGTTGCCGGTGCGATGCCATCGGCACTGGCGCGGCTGCGAAACGCCGAAATCCAGGTATCATAGCCTGCATTGGGAACGGGCAGCAGATCCGATGGCACCCGGCTGGGCGGGGCGGAGATGCGCTCGGGCGTCCTGCTGCTGCATGCGGAAAGGCCGAGTGCGGCCATGCCGAGCGCGAACTGCCGTCTTGTGTTGCGCATGAGTGGTTCCCGCCTGTCGTTTCTGTCTTGAGACACCCTAGCGCATCAGGTTTGGCACGAAAACCTCAGACATGGGTGCCAGCCTTTGCACGCTGTATCGAGCCTGTGCAAAGGGGAGCGGAGAAAGGGCGGCATTGAGCCCCCCTTCCTCCGCGTCACACCGCTTGCGCGGGTTCCGGTGCCCTGTGCCGGCGGAGTGCACCACATCTGGAGCGTCGGTGTTGGTCTATTGCTCAGCGTCCCCTGCGTCTGCTGCCGCCGCCTCGGTCAGAGCTTCCACTGAAACATCATCCGCGGTCTCCCGCTCCGCCTTGATCTTTGGCGCGGCCTTTTGCCAGACGCTCAGCGATTGCCCCACTGCCCGGTAGAATTCGGGCACCACGGTTTCGAGATCGCTTATGAAATTCACCTGCTGTGTGAAACGCCCGCCGAGCCTGCGCGAGATGAAGACGTGAAAGCTTGCCACCTGCAAGCCCGCCTTTCCCTGCTCTGTCAGCCCGGGCTCTGCAGCAAGATCCTTGCAGGCAAACTGCGTCGCCTCGCTCCGCCCGGGCAAGTTGAGCCGGATCTGCAGATCGTCCGGCATCTCTCCCTTGAGCTGGCGGAGCAGCCATGTCATCCGCGCCCTGGAGGATTTCCGATCCTCGGGCGCGCGCAGCGTCATGCCCACATCAACGGTACGCCGCGCAAGGTCCGCCACCACATCCAGCGGTGCCGCCGCATCCGGTATCAGGAACGTGCTGAGAAGCCGCGCGGATTGGCAGAGCTCGGCCAGCTCATCCTTCATGCGCTGTGCCGGGTCCGCCATATGCTTGCGGGCCAGCCGCTCCGTCACACGCGTTTCCGTCTGTGGTGAAAGGATCAGCGAGAGATCCTTGCTCTCCTGATGCCAGGCACCAAGCACTGCCGCCGCATCCTCGGATCTGGAGGGGATCTTGCCGCCCGCAGAGACGAGCCGGTTCACTTCCGACCATTCGGGCGGCATCCTGTCAAACCCGCGCACGCCCGTGCTTTCATGGCTGAGAAACCGGCGCAATTCCCGGAGCAGCATCACCTGATCCCGATCTTCCACCGCATCATTGGCCAACTGAAGATCGGCAATCGTCAGGATATACATCCAAGACCAGTGGAAGACGGGAATGCGCGAGCGGCTCTTGCGGATATCGGGCAAAGGGTGGCTCTCGGGGCGCGTGGCAAACTGATTTGAAATTGTGATCACGCAATCTATTGCATGCGCCTTCGCCAACGCACGGTACCGCTCCACCTGATCCGCGTCGAGCGTGGCATTGCCCACTTTCGCCTCCACCAGCGCCCGCCATTCGCTCTTGCCCGATTGCAGCACAATCAGCCCGTCCGGCCGGTCGTGGCTCGGGGCCTGTTCGCGGAAAACGGGCTCCGTAAAGGCCTCGATCCGGCTCCGCTTTCCGGCACGCGCCCCCAGAGAATGCAGCAATTCACGGGCAAACTCATCGATATGAACAAGGCATGCCAGCACGATCGAGGTGCACCGCCCCTCCTTGGAGGTGGTCGCAAGCACCGGGAACAATCTCGCAGGCTCACCCTGCGCCAGATAATCGGGTTTCACTTCGAAAACACTCCACAGTGTATATGCACTACGCGTTCATACACGTATAACGTGCATTCCGCATTTTCCCAACCGGCACAGAATACCTTTCTCTGCTTGCGCTCGGGCGTGGCAAACGTGCAAATAACGCAAAAGAAAAAGCGTTGTAGAAGGGGAGATGTCATGGGTTACCGCGAGACGTATCAATCGTGGCAAGACGATCCGGAAGCCTTTTGGATGAAGGCGGCGGAGGCGATCAGCTGGTCCAAAAAACCCACCAAGGCCCTCAACGATGCAAATGCACCCTTCTACCAGTGGTTTTCCGATGGCGAGATGAACACCTGCTACAATGCGGTGGATCGGCATGTGGAGGACGGGCGCGGTGATCAGGCCGCCATCATCTACGACAGTCCGGTAACAGACACCAAGCGCACCCTCACCTATGCCGAGTTGCAGGAGGCAACCGCCCGGCTTGGCGGTGCGCTGCAGGCCAAAGGCGTGGCCAAGGGCGATCGGGTGATCATCTACATGCCGATGGTGCCGGAAGCGCTCGTCGCCATGCTCGCCTGCGCCCGGATCGGAGCCGTCCACTCGGTTGTCTTCGGCGGCTTCGCCGCGCACGAACTGGCCGTCCGCATAGATGATGCCACACCCAAGGCCATCATCGCAGGCTCCTGCGGCATAGAACCCGGCCGCATCGTGCCCTACAAGCCACTGCTGGACGATGCCATAGAACAATCCGCCCATAATCCGGAGTTCTGCGTCATCCTCCAGCGCGAAGAGTGCCGCGCCGATATGACCGCGCGCGATCACGATTGGAACGCTTTCCAGCAGGATGCGCCGCACGCAGCCCCTGTTGCCACCAAGGGCGACGATCCACTCTATATCCTCTACACCTCCGGCACCACCGGCCAGCCCAAGGGCGTGCTTCGCCCCGCAGGCGGCCATGCCGTGGCGCTCCACTGGACGATGTCCAATATCTACGACATCAAACCCGGAGAGGTGTTCTGGGCCGCATCCGATGTCGGCTGGGTCGTCGGCCACAGTTATATCTGTTACGCGCCTCTGATCTATGGTGCCACCACCATCGTCTTCGAAGGCAAACCGGTCGGCACACCCGACGCAGGCACCTTCTGGCGCGTGATCTCGGAGCATAAGGCCGTCGCCCTCTTCACCGCGCCCACCGCCTTCCGTGCCATCAAACGCGTCGATCCCGATGGCAGCTTTATCGGCAACTACGATCTTTCCCACTTCCGCACGCTCTTCCTCGCAGGCGAACGCGCAGACCCCGATACCATCGAATGGGCGCAAGCCCGGCTCGGTGTGCCGGTGATAGACCATTGGTGGCAAACGGAAACCGGCTACACGATGGTCGGCAACCCGATGGGGCTGGAGCCTCTGCCCGTCAAGATCGGCTCCCCCACCGTGCCCATGCCTGGCTACCGGATCGAGGTGCTGGACGAGGCGGGCCACCCCGTGCCCTCGGGCACGCTGGGCACCATCGCGGCCAAGCTGCCCCTGCCACCGGGCACACTCTCGGGCCTCTGGCAGGCGCAGGACCGCTTCAAAAAATCCTATCTCACCAACTTCCCCGGCTATTATGAGACGGGCGATGCAGGCATGGTGGATGAGGACGGCTATGTCTACATCATGGCCCGCACAGACGACGTGATAAACGTCGCGGGCCACAGGCTCTCCACCGGCGCGATGGAGGAGGTTCTCGCGGGCCTGCCGGATGTGGCCGAATGCGCCGTGATCGGTGTGAAGGATGAGCTCAAGGGCCAGCTTCCCATGGGCTTTCTCTGCCTTACCGATGGCATCACCCGCCCCCATGCAGATGTGGTGAAAGACGCGATTGCCCGCGTCCGCCAGGAAATAGGCCCCGTCGCCGCATTCAAGCTCGCCTGCGTCGTGGATCGTCTCCCCAAAACCCGCTCAGGCAAGATCCTCCGCGCCACCATGGCAAAAATTGCCGATGGCGAGGCGTTCAAGATGCCCGCCACAATAGATGATCCGGCCATTCTGGACGAGATGCGCGAAGCACTCCAAACACTTGGATACGCGCAAAACTGAGACGGCAGGGTGCCGCCGTCTCCGGTATGAAGCGGCTCACAAATACTGGTTGAAGACCCGCCCGTTCACATCCATGCAGGCGGCACCGTTATGCGCAAACTGACCTGCCACGACAAATCCGGCTGCCACCAGCGAATTGTAGGCCGCGTGCGCGGTCATATCCACACTGGCACTGAGCACCAGATAGGTGCTTGATGCCGCGATCCCGGCCGCATTGTTCATGTTATAGTATCCAAGGACTTTCTGGAACATCGCCCCCGGGTCGCCGCCCCCGTCAAAATGGATCGCCGCGCCAATCGTACCGTGTGCATGCGGGCAGCGCAGGAAAACGGCGCTGCAACAGCTCATCCCACCGGATGAAAAGACCTTGATGCCGTCCTTATCGGATACCGGCTTTATCCGCTGCGCAGGCGTTTTCATTTGGTGGGCCGTGGAATTGCCGTCGCCAAATTTCCCGTAAACACACTCAGCCTGCGAGCCCCCCGTCAGGCCTTTGTCATCCCACGTTGCAGGGGGTAAGGGCATCGGGGGAGGATAGCGGTTGAACGGCATGTCAAGTCTCCAAAATGATAGCGTGCTCCGGTTGCGCGACGTTTGGCAAAACAGCGTCGCAAAGCACGGCTGCGTTAAATATCTGAAATCTCTAGAGCAGAAGGGGCCACCAAACCGTTCTCCACAGAACAAAGCCGAACCGCAGATTGAATCTCGGGCTCGCCTCAGGCTTTTTCAGACTTCTGAAGAAAATCCGAGCGCATGATGTAGGCGCAGTTTTCGGCCAGCATGTCCTGCCTGTGGCGGAGCAGCAGCAGTTCCGGCTTTCGCGTGCCATGCAACAGATGGGCGCTCAAAGCCGCATCCAGCTCTGCCTCAACCGGGGCCAATGCCTCCGTCAGAGGGCCGGAAAGGATGAAGGCTTCGGGATCAAAGAGGCTGGTCAGCGTCGAAAGGGCTGCCCCCATCACGGAAATCCAGGTTTCCATCACCTCGGCGGCCGGGGCAGCACCTGCCATGATCGCCTCCACAAACTCGGCAAAATTCGCGGCACTGCCGCCGAGCGCCGCATGGCGCCGCAGTATCGCGATTTTACCCACAACGTCATCCAACCGCACCGGCTGCCCCTGATCTCCCGAGGAGACAAAGATATGCCCCACTTCGCCGGCCCGCCCGCTGGAGCCAGAAAGCAGCCGCCCATCGAAAGCGATGCCCGCGCCGATCCCGGAATCGAGCCAAAGGTATACCGCACTCTCCGCCGTCACGGTCTTGCGGATCAACTCGCCCCGCGCAAAGATATTCGCATCGTTGTCGAGCGTGATGTTCGCGTGCTCCCCAAGCGCCTGCTCCAGCATTTCGCGCAGGGGCACATCGCGCCAGCCTAGAAGGGGCAGGCGCACCACCACACCCTCGCGCGTCACGATACCGGGGACGGAGATGGAGATCCCGGCGATATCGACGCGGCCCCGCGCGAGGTCGCGGATCTGCTCCACGATCAGGGCGCACATATGCGCGGGCACCTGCTCCTCTGGCGGGATACGCAGGCTTGTCTGCCGCAGCGGGTTGCACTGCATGTCTGTCAGGATCACCCGCAAATGGCCCACGCCGAAATCCACACCGATAAAGCTGCAATAGGCCGGGTCCAGCTCCACCGCCTCGCCGGGGCGTCCGATGCCTTGCCGTCCGCGCTCCGCATCCGCGGTTTTGGCGATCCGGATCAGCCCTCTCCCGAACATCCGATTTACCTGCGTGCCAACGGTGGACCGCATCACCCCCAGCTTGCGCGCCAGATCCGCACGGCTCTGCGCTCCCTCCCGTGCGAGGACGCGCAGCACATTCGCCTCCGTCTCGTTCCTGATGGCTTCAAATTCCAATGGGCCGCCCTGTGCGCTATTGACTTGTCGGGTGCACTGCTTTTGTATTCTGGAAATACAAAAGCAAAAAACAACAAACGTCAACGTGGAGGAAAACATGAAACTTACAAGCAAGATGGCATTCATCGCCTGCACCACAGCGCTCGCCACACCCACACTCGCCGATGAGGTGGAGGTGCTGCACTGGTGGACATCCGGCGGCGAGGCCGCCGCCGTTTCCGTGCTGAAGGATGATCTGGAAAGCAAAGGCACCGGCTGGGTCGATATGGCGGTTGCGGGCGGCGGCGGCGATGCCGCGATGACAACGCTGCGTGCGCGCGTTACCGCAGGCGATCCGCCAACAGCCGCACAGATGCTCGGCATGTCCGTGCGCGAATGGGCCGATGAGGGCTTTCTCGGCAACCTCAACGAAGTGGCTGCCGCAGAAGGTTGGGATGATGTGGTGCCAACCGCCGTACAGGCCTTCGGCAAGTATGATGGCAACTGGGTCGCCGCACCGGTGAACATGCACCGCCCCCACTGGATCTGGGGGTCCGCCAAGATCTTCGAGGAACTCAACCTCGAACTTCCCGCCACATGGGATGAGTTCTTTGCCGCAGCCGATGCGATGGAAGCCGCAGGCTATGTCGCCGTGGCGCAGGGCGGGCAGGCATGGCAGGAGGCCACCGTATGGGAGGCCGTCGTCCTCGGCATCTCTCCCGATCTCTACAAATCCGCGATCATCGACGCCGATGAAGATGCACTCCGCTCGGCCGAGATCGTCGAAAGCTTCGAGATCATGCGCAGGATCCGCGGCTATGTGGATCCCAACTTCGCCGGGCGCGATTGGAACCTCGCCACCGCGATGGTCATCAATGGCGAGGCGGGCATGCAGATCATGGGCGATTGGGCCAAGGGAGAGGTTATCAATGCGGGCCTCACACCGGGTGTGGAAGTGCTCTGTGGCGTCTCCCCGGGCACGCAAGGCGCGTTCCTCTTCAACACCGATTTCTTCGCGATGTTCGATGTCGGCGGCGATAAGGCGGCCGCTCAACAGAACATGGCCGCATCGGCAATGTCGGTGACGTTCCAGGAGGCATTCAACCTTGCCAAGGGCTCTATCCCTGCGCGAACGGATGTTCCCGGTGACAAGTTCGATACCTGTGCGCAGAAGTCGATGGCCGATCTGGCAGAGGCGACAGCCGCCGGAACGCTCTTTGGCTCCCTTGCGCATGGCCACGGCCAGCCCGCCGCCATTCAGGCCGCCTATCTCGATGTGGTCACGCAGCACTTCAATTCGGATATGTCCGCAGAAGATGCCGCCGCCGCACTGGCCGATAGCGTGATGGCCGCGAAGTAGTCCACACTCAATCCGGGCGGCACCGCGCCGCCCGGGCTTTCGCACCCGCATCACTGGCGTTTCCCTCATGCGAACCCTCCGCCGCTACCTGCCTCAGCTTACATTGCTGCCCAGCCTCATCCTCGTGGCGGTCACCGTCTACGGCTTCATTGCGCTTACGGTGGTGCTCTCTCTCACACGCTCCAAAATGCTGCCCCGCTTCGATCGGTGGGAGGGTTTTTCCAACTACGCCAAGGTCTGGAACCACCCCCGCTGGGAAGTCGCGATGGAGAATTTCGCGATTTTCGGGGTGCTCTATATCGGGGGCACGATGCTCATCGGGCTGATGCTCGCCATTCTGATCGATCAGCGCGTCCGGGCCGAAGGGGCGCTTCGCACCATCTACCTCTACCCCATGGCGCTCAGCTTCATCGTCACCGGCGTCGCGTGGCAATGGATCATGGCGCCCGATCTCGGGCTCGAACGCGCGTTTCAGATCTGGGGCTGGGAAAGCTTCCGCTTCGATTGGATCAAGCAATCCGATATGGCGATCTACTGCGTGGTGATCGCCGGAGTCTGGCAGGCCAGCGGGTTCGTGATGGCACTCTTTCTCGCAGCGCTCCGCGGCATCAACCCGGAGATCCTTTCCGCTGCGCGGATGGATGGTGCTTCCGCGCCCCGCATCTACTGGCACGTGATCATCCCGGCACTCCGTCCCGCCTTCCTCACGGCCATCGTTGTGCAGGGCCACCTTGCCATCAAGAGCTACGATCTGGTTGTGGCGCTCACGCGCGGCGGGCCAGGCTATTCCACCGAACTGCCCTCCACCTTCATGTACGAGTTCACCTTCTCGCGGAACGAGATGGCGCTCGGCGCGTCCAGCGCGGTGATGATGCTGATCCTCGTTACCGTCCTGATCGTGCCCTACCTCTATTCGGAGCTGCGCAATGACCGTTGAGGCAGCCCGCACCCCCGGCACCCTGCAAAGAGTCCTCATCTACGCCGTACTCCTTCTTGCAGCGCTCTTCTTCCTGATGCCGCTCGCCGCGATGGTGTTTACCTCGCTCAAAACCATGCCGGAGATTACCGGAGCCGCCGGGTTCGAGAGCAACACGATCCTCACGCCCCCCCAGGCTCCGAGCACGGAAGCTTGGGGCACAGCATGGCAATCGGCCTGTATCGCCGTGGCATGCGAGGGGCTGCGCGGCTATTTCTGGAACTCCATCGTGATGGTCGTCTTCGCGGTGTTCTTCTCGGTGATGTTCGGCGCGATAAACGGCTACGTTCTGGCCAAGTGGCGGTTTCGGGGGGATAACATCATCTTCGGCATGCTCCTCTTCGGCTGCTTCATACCGTTCCAGATCGTGCTGATCCCGATGGCCCGGCTTCTTGGCTTCCTCGATATGGCAGGCACGCTCCACGGCCTCATCTTTGTCCATCTCTGCTACGGTATCCCCTTCACCACACTCTTCTTCCGCAATTTTTACGTCACCATCCCCGATGAGCTCATCTCCGCAGGCCGGATTGACGGGGCCGGTTTCTGGTCGATCTTCTTTCTCATCCTCATGCCGATCTCCCTGCCTATCTTTGTTGTGGCAATCATCTGGCAGTTCACAAATGTCTGGAACGATTTCCTCTTTGGCGCGTCGTTCGCCGGGGCAGATGCGCGCCCGCTCATGGTGGCGCTCAACAATCTGGTCAACACCTCAACAGGCACCAAAGCCTACAACGTGGATATGGCCGGCGCGATGATCGCGGCCCTGCCCACGATCCTCGTCTATGTGGTGGGCGGGCGTTACTTCGTGCGCGGCCTCACCTCCGGCGCAGTGAAAGGATAACCCATGGCAGCGCTTTCCATCGAGGGTGTGGGCAAGGTTTTCGGCGAGGCCGAGGTTCTGCGCGACATCAACATCGAGATCGAGGCAGGCGAGTTCCTCGTGCTTGTCGGCCCGTCAGGCTGCGGAAAATCCACGCTTCTCAACATGGTGGCGGGGCTCCTCAGCATCTCCAGCGGGCGGATCAGCTTCGATGGCCAGCGGATCGACAATCTCGAACCGAAGGATCGCAACATCGCGATGGTCTTCCAGTCCTACGCGCTTTATCCCGCGATGAGCGTGGAGAAAAATATCGCCTTTCCGCTGCGCATGGCAGGCCTGCCCAAGGACGCACAGATGCAAAAGGTCGGCGAGGTTTGCGCGCTGTTGCAGATCGAGCATCTGCGCAAACGCAAACCCGCAGCGCTCTCGGGCGGCCAACGCCAGCGCGTTGCAATGGGCCGCGCACTGGTGCGTGATCCCAAGCTCTTTCTCTTCGATGAACCCCTCTCCAACCTCGATGCGAAACTCCGCGTCGATATGCGCACGGAAATCAAGCGCCTGCACCAGCGGCTTGGCACCACGATCATCTACGTCACCCACGATCAGGTTGAAGCGATGACAATGGCCAACAGGATCGCAGTGATGGAAGGCGGCATCGTCCAGCAATTCGGCACACCGGCCGAGATCTATGATCGTCCCGCCAACACGTTCGTTGCCACCTTCATGGGCTCGCCTGCGATGAACCTGCTCGATGCGGTGGTGGATGAAAGCGGCACTGCTTTGGCCCTCGGCGATCTCCGCGTGCCGATACCGCCCATAGCAGCTGCCCCCCCACCCGGCACACCCGTCAAGCTTGGCCTCCGCCCGGAATGGTTCGATGTGGGCGGCGCAGGGGAGGGCAGGGTGGCCTTGCCCGGCCACATAGATCTGATCGAGCCCACTGGCCCCGATATCTACGCCTCCGTCGAAATGGTGGGCCAAAGGCTGGTCACCCGCCTTCCCGCAGGCACCGATGTCACGCAGAACACCGCCTGCACCCTGAGCGTCTCCATTGAAAACGCCCCTCTCTTCGATGCCCAAACCGGCCTCGCCCTCTACGCGGACTGAAGAGACGCGCCAAAGGCGAGACCAACAACAAGGACACATTCCATGCCGACCTTCGATAAAGGCCCCATCCTCGTCACCGGCGCCAGCGGCGGGATCGGTGGCGCCACTGTCCGCCAACTCTGCGATACAGGCGCCGCGGTGATCGCCAGCGGCCGCAACACCGAGGCGCTGGACGCTCTGGCAAACGAAACAGGCTGCCGCACACTCGCATTCGATCTCACCTCCGAAGAGAGCGTGAAGGCAGCACTGGAAGGGCTCGATCTCTGGGGCGTCGTAAATTGCGGCGGCTTCGGCGGCGAGATCGCCACGCCGATGGAGACCGACATCGAAGTTTTCGACAAGGTGATTGCGATCAACACCCGGGGCGCGCTGCTCGTCACGAAATATGCCGCCCGCGCGATGATCCGGCTCGGCAAGGGGGGCGCTATCGTCAACGTCTCCAGTCAGGCGTCGCTCGTCGCGCTCAGGGGCCACATCTCCTACGGCGCATCCAAAGCCGCACTCGATAACATCACCCGCGTCTCGGCAATGGAACTCGGCCCCCACAATATCCGCGTCAACGGCGTGCACCCCACCGTCGTGATGACGGAAATGTCGGCCTTCTACTGGGGCCGCCCCGATATCGCAGAACCCTTCCTCAGCCAGATGCCCCTCGGCCGCTGGGCCACCGAAGACGAAATAGCAGCCCCCATCGTCTTCCTCCTGAGCGATGCCGCCTCCATGATCACCGGCGTGGCCCTCCCGATCGATGGCGGCTTCACCGCCTGCTGACAGCCGCTGGTCAGTTTTCGAACATCGGCGCTTGCAGCCTTTAGGGGATCCACCGTGTACCGGAAACTGATTTGCGATCGGGCCCCATGGGGCAGTGCATAGCTTTCAGTTTCGGCATTGGGGGCGCTGGCAGCGGTCAACCGCTGGTATGCTCGGCCCTATCTTCCAATCGGGTTCAGGGGCGTGACCATCGATGGCAGGGGCGTTGCATGGCGTGACGATGGCAAGGGTGGCCTCGTCTTTTGCCAACTGACGGGAAACCGGGCCGTTGAGATCAATCAGTTTGCCGGGAAGTCGGCGAATAACGGGCACAGGTTGAGGGCAGTTCCCTTGGATTTGGCGGGGCGGTGGGCGAAATCGCCCACCCTACAGGCGGCCTTGGTGGCATTGCCACGCGATCAGTCCTTGTACTGGATCAGATCCCAGAGATTGCCCCACGGATCGGCCCATTGGGCGACCTTGCCGTAAGGCTCCACACGTGGCTCTTCGAGGAAGTTCACATCCTTGGCCAGCATGGCGGCATGGTCCCTGTCAAAATCATCGGTCTGGAGGAAGAAGCCGACGCGCCCGCCTGTCTGCTTGCCGATGGCGGCGGTCTGGGCCGCACTCGTGGCCTCAGCCAGAAGAAGCCCCGCTCCCCCGCCTGAAGGGCGCACCACAACCCAGCGTTTATGGCCCTGAGGGATATCCTCGACCAACGTGAAGCGCAGTGTTTGCGTGAAAAACGCAATGGCCGCGTCGTAGTCCGGCACGACGAATGTGGCGAGGGCGAGCGTCTGTTTCATGGGCCCGGTGTGGGGCGTTCCGGGGCAGGGGTCAAGGCCCGCGCTGATGGTTAACGGTTTCTTTCACGGTGGGCTGTGCTACCAGATCAAAAGCCCGCAATCAGAGACGGAGTTCAAAATGCTTGCCCGATCCATTCCCCTCACTCTGGGCGCCTGCCTTCTGGGAACCAGCACATTTGCACAGGCCATTTGCGAAGGGGGCATCTGGGTTTCCGGTGCGGAGGAAAGCTCCGATATTGCCGTGGCCGAAGCCTTTGTTGATCGTCAGGTGGCGGTGGTGGCCAACGGCGCGGATGCCACGCTGTTCACGCTGAGTGCCCCGGCAAGCCTGCGGCTGGAGGCTGCGGGCATTGGCGGTGGCGATACGGTGCTGGCACTTCGGAATGCCGAGGGGCGGACCCTGGCGGAGGATGATGATGGCGGCGGGCAACTGACCTCCCGCATCGAAACGGAGCTCGAGCCCGGGCGCTATTGCCTGATCACACGGGCCATCGGCGACGATGCGATCTCTGCCATGGTGCGGATCGGCCGCCAGGAGCATGATGCTCTGACGGCAGGTTCCGGCGGGGGGAGCGACGGATCCGAGGCGTGCAGGCCGGACGCAGAGGCGGAGACGCTGGCAATTGTCAATGCTGCCGATCTGAAGGGCGCAGGCGTGGCGGGCACAGCCCCCGCGCGGGATGTTTCGGCCTACCGCTTCACGTTGCCTGAACCTTCCGCCCTCTCGATCACGGCCACCGGCAATGATGCGGATCCCGCGATCCGGCTTTTCGATAGAGCAGGCACGCTGGTGGCGGAGAATGATGATGCAGACGGGCTGAATGCGCGGATATCGCTGCCCGATGCGCTGGCGGCGGGGGATTACTGCCTTGCTGTGCGCGCCGTTTCCGATGCTGCGGTGCCGATCACGGTGAGCGTGGCGGCGTTCAACATCGCAGCAGCCGCGCGGCGGCTTTATGCGTCAGGCGAGGCGAGCCCGCAGATAGACAGCAGCTACCCAATCACGGATCTCGGCGCAGTGGAGACGATTGTGAGCAGGGATTTCGTGGCCAAAAGCGAGATGGCGTGGTTTGCCTTCGATATGCAGGCGCCGGGCCTGATGCTGGTGGAGGGGCTCGGTGTGGGCCCGGTGGATCCGCAGATCGTGCTCTTCGATGTGGTGGGGCGCAGGATCGGCGCCGATACGGATGGCGGCCTCGGCACGAATGCCCGGCTGGCCGCCCCCCTGCAGCCCGGGCGCTACCTGGTGGGGATCGGGCGCGAGGGCAGCGGTGGGTTCGGCCTTTTGCGGCTGGTGCTGCAACGCTATGTGGCGGCGGAGTAACAGGGCGGGCCACAAGCGATAGCTCTTGGCAAGGCCTGCACAAGCCACCGGAAAAGGGGGCGCCGCGCTTTGCCCCGGACAGAGCCCGGATTTTGTGGTATGATCAGGGCTCACCTTTCACAGTCAAGGAGAGTTGCGATGTTCAAGCGTTCCTGGCCTGTACAAAGACCCTCACGCCGCTGGCCCCCGACACCACTGGCTGCCCATGTGGAAGACCGCATGATGTGCGGGCGCTGCATCGGCACCGGGCGTGTCTCCCGCCCCGATAGCCAGCTGCTGGCCGCCGCGATCAGCGAAACACTGATGCCATGCCCTGTGTGCCACGGCGCAGGCAGTGTGTTGCAGCACCACTAAGGCTGCCGCAACAACAGAGGCTGATGCGCGCCCGCCAAACGCCATGAGACTCTGCTGCCATTGGGGCCGCAGATATAGGGTGCTTGCGGTCGCCACCACTTGGCCCAACTTGAAGCGGCAGACGGTTTTAATCTGAATGTCAAAGCTCTACCTCGCGGAACGGGCTGTAAACGTTCCTACTGCGGTGTGGATTGAACTGGTGGTTGCACCAATTCCGTCCTTTCTCCCAAGATGGAGTGTTGAGATACGAAGCACCAAACCCAGACGTCTTGCACCCAGACTTGAGGTCAGCGCCCCAGAAAATCTTCGCCTGCCAAATTGTCCAAAAGGGCGCTCAACGCCCGTGATCAAATCTCGAACTTTGAAAGATAGTCCGGGTTGAGTTCCGCAATTTCGATCAACGTTTCGATGTTCTCAAGCCGAACACAGTCCTTCGCCTTCGTGATCGAACCCTTTTGGCGCAGCGATTTCAGACTGCGATTGGTGTGGACCAGACCCATATCTAACGTATGCCCCCCGGACGGGATATCCGCCTACGCTCCCCTGCCGTGATCGCAATGCCCGATCTCACCTCGTTCGTTGATGAAAAAACGGTATGCTCCGCCCATCAGATCAACGCGTCCGCCGGGCAGGATCTCCCGGCATCTGAATCTGTTTCTGGCCCTCGATCCCTTATCTTGCGGGGCAGTTCTGCGCCCGGTCTATCGGGCGTGTTCGCCAGTATTCAAATGCAGAGTCGTATTGGTCAAATATGGCTCACAGCCGGCCCTCGTTGCTCACGGGAGAGAGCCGTATCGGAACCCCTGCCATCAAAGCCTCATACTCTGCCGCGAGAAGCGCCCGCTCTTCGGGCCCTGCTTCCAGAAAGGCGGCACTCAGCGCCGCGATCCGCGCTGCCTTCGGATCGTGCGCGAAAACGGCGCACATCGTGCCTGTCCGGCCATGATGCATGGCGCATGCCTCTTGCAAAAGAATGAACCGGAAAGGTTCGGGGGGAACAACGTCATCCTGCACAAAAGAGGCTAAATTAGGGTAAAGAGGCCGCACGCTGGCGGCCCTTCCCCAAGAGTATTTACCTATTTGTAGCTCAGGATATGCCCCACTGTATCCAGCATCACACCCGCATGATCACCGTTCTCCATTGGCCGCCAGTTACGGTTGGCCCCCAACCATGAGCGCGGGTCAAGCTCAATCAGTCCGATCACAACTTCCGCCACGATCTGCGCCCCCACGGGCCCCAGCCCCTCACCGGGCTCAAAGCGCCCGTCTGCCGCCTCACGGCCCACAATTTCGGCTTCCTTCAACAGGTAATACCAAAGCGGCGTGCCTCCCGTCAGCCCCGGCTCATCCGCCCGCGCCGCATCCGAGATCCGCTCGATCTCGTCTTCAGGCCGCGCGCAAAGGCCTGCGACAGTCTCACCCGATGGCAACAGAAAGCTCTGCCCCCGCACGAGGTTGCGTGTGGCAAGCGAGGCCTCGGAAAGCCCCACCACGTCCATCGGCAGCTTCAGCAAGTCACTCGCAAGCTTGCCGTCCAGCTTCTCAGCCGTCTGCACCTTCCGCCCGGCATGGGTGTGAAAGAGCTCGTACATATCCGCCACGGCCCGCGCATCTCCAACGGCCGAGAAGCCCTTGCCCATCACATCGCCAAACAGCTCGAAATGCTTGGCGCCCTTCTGCATCTGCACCTTCATCGGCACCATGGAATGGCCAAAGCGGTAGGCCGCCACGGAAAACTCCACAGGCATGTAGGGCACCTTTGGGCAATAGATCTTCCGCCCCTCCGCCAGCACACGCCGCACCACACCTGCCCCACAGATGCTCTCCAGAAAATCATGCACCACACACCACTGATAATGCCAGGTGGTCAGCCGCCGCGCCTCCTCATAAAGCGCATGCCCCTCGTAAAGCCCGCTCAGATCCTCGCAGAGCCGGTTATGGAAACGGATAATGCCCAGCTGGATCTGGCTCACCACCCGGTTCTCATCGTTACGCGGGTCGCCGATCACAGCCCGCCCCATCACGCGCGCCAGATCATCGGCGGCAAAGGCGTGGTCTGCCGTTTCTGCCCCCGTCAGCAGCTTCACGCCCGCATAGTCGCCAGATGTGTGGTACATGAAGGGCATCGCCTCCGGCCCCGTGCCATACACACAATCGAGGTCCAGCGTCGGGGTGCGCATGTTCTGGATGTGCTCCGGCGTATTCACCCGCTCAAAGCTGGAAGTGGTATCAAGCGTGATGTCGTGATCCACGAACTGCCCGAAGAACACCTGCCCCACGGCAACGGAATGCGTGCGCCGCGTGGTGCCGCCATCATCCATCGCGCCACCGGGTGCGCCCAGCCGCTCCAGCGTCATCGGATTGGTGAAAAGCGGTGCTGCCTCTGGAAAGAGTCGCCCGAACCTGTCTCCCGCCGCATGCGCATGGTCCCGGCTGCAATAGGCCTCCAGCCCGTGCAACGCATTCATCCCGTGTGATCGTGCCATCGTTAAAACTCCTGAACCAAATATGCTGCTGTGGCGATATGATAGTCGCGGAGTCTAGGTCGAAAAACTGGGGGCTGCCTGTGACAATCGCCACTGGGCCTCTGCTGGCACTGTATGGAATCCATTACCTCAAATTGCGGGCTGTACGGTTTTCATTACCTCAGAGGTTATCAAATCCGTTACCTCAGGAAAAACGTGCTCTCTTTTCCGCGAAAAGGCGCTGAATTGGGGATTTTTGCACTCCCAAAACGGTACCAAAACCATACCAAATCCAGCCTCTCGTTTTGGCTTCGCTTGCATCACCCCGAAACCCGCGCGATAGTCCCCAAATCACCCCATCGGAGATCCTGAGTGACCCTGTTTGAAGCCGCGAAAGCCGCAAGAGAAAACGCCTATGCACCCTACTCCAATTTCAAGGTGGGTGCTGCCGTCCGAACGGATGCGGGAGAGGTTTTTACAGGCTGCAATGTAGAGAATGTGGCCTATCCCGAAGGCACCTGTGCAGAGGCCGGGGCGCTTGCTGCAATGGCAGTGGCGGGGGGGCGAAAAGTGGTGGAAGTGCTTGTAATTGCAGATAGTTCTGATCCGATCCCACCTTGCGGAGGGTGCCGCCAGAAGCTTGCGGAATTCGCATCCGGCGACGTTCCGGTGACCCTTGCGGATCTTCACGGCCCCCGCACGAAAACAACGGTGGCAGCCCTCCTTCCGGGCGCTTTCACCACGCACCATCTGGAGGATCGCGATGTCTGATCTCAAAATCGCAGCCGCCCGCGCGCTCGCGTGCCTTGACCTGACGAACCTGAATGATGATTGCACGTCAGAGGACGTTAAGTCTCTGTGCCAAAAGGCAAACACCCGGCACGGCCCCACCGCCGCAGTGTGTATCTGGCCGCAATTTGTAGAGGAGGCCAAGGGCCATCTCCTCGGCACGGGTATCCGTATCGCAACGGTCGTAAACTTCCCTGGCGGCGACGAACCGGCAGAACAAGTGCTTGATATGACAGAGAAAGCCATCGCCGATGGGGCTGACGAGATCGACATGGTAATCCCCTACAAAGCTCTGATGGAAGGCAGCCCCGAGCTCACCTCGGCACTCGTCTCCCGGGTCACCAATGCGGCCGGCAACGCCCGCGTAAAAACCATTCTGGAAACAGGCATTCTCGGCGACGCCGAACTGATCCAAGAGGCTTGCAAAGAGGCCCTGGAAGGGGGCGCAGATTTCCTGAAAACCTCCACCGGCAAAGTGGCTGTCAACGCTACTCCCGTGGCTGCAAGGCTCTTGCTGGAGGCTATCCGGGATAGTGGCAAGCCGGTTGGCTTTAAACCTGCGGGTGGCGTGAAAAATACAGCAGATGCAGCGGCTTACCTTGAACTATGTGATGAGATCATGGGGCGAGAATGGGCGTCGCCCAGCACATTCCGCATCGGCGCATCCGGCGTTCTCACAGCACTTCTCGCAACACTTGATGGGGTAGATACACCCGTTGAAACAGCAGGCTACTGATGCTGCCCGCCGAGATCATCGCCCTAAAGAGAGACGGCAAAACCCTGCCGCGCGAAGCCATCGAAGCCTTCGCAAAAGGCCTCGTGGACGAAACCTTCAGCGAAGGCCAAGCCGCGGCAATGGCCATGGCAATCTTCCTGAAGGGCATGTCCCAACCGGAGCGCGTGCACCTCACCGAAGCCATGCGAGACAGCGGCACCGTCCTCTTTTGGGACCTCCCGGGCCCGGTGATTGACAAGCATTCCACCGGCGGCGTGGGCGATAACGTTTCCCTCATACTTGGCCCCGCGCTGGCTGCATGCGGTGCCTACATCCCCATGATTTCCGGGCGTGGCCTTGGCCATACAGGGGGCACGCTGGATAAGTTCGACGCTATCCCCGGCTATCAAACAACGCCAAATCTTGATCTTTTACAAAAGGTTACGCGGGAAGTTGGCTGTGCGATCATCGGTCAGACTTCCGATATTGCACCGGCCGACAAGCGCCTCTATGCGATCCGCGATGTTACTGGAACTGTCGAGAGCATCGACCTTATTACTGCTTCGATCCTTTCAAAAAAGCTTGCGGCTGGCCTTGATACGCTGGTGCTGGATGTGAAGTTTGGTAACGGGGCGTTTATGCGTGATCAGGAGGAAGCCAAAAACCTTGCTGAAGCCCTCGTAAAAGTTGCCAACGATGCGGGCTGCCAGACAAGCGCATTGCTGAGCGACATGAATGAGCCACTCGCTTCGGCCGCGGGCAATGCGCTGGAAGTGCGAAACGCGGTCGATTTCCTCAGAGGAGAGGAGATCGACACGCGCCTCTGGGACGTTGTGGTGGCGCTCGGAGCAGAGGCACTGACAACCGCCGGATTGGCCACGGATAATACAGCCGGATCAGAGATGATGCAGACCGCACTGCAATCGGGCAAGGCGGCGGAGGTGTTTGGGCAGATGGTAACGGCGCTGGGCGGGCCTTCTGACCTTTTGGAGAAACCTCAATACCATCTTCATGAGGCTCCGGTTGTTGAGGAAATTTATCAACCAGATCAAGGGTTTGTATCATCGGTGGAAACACGATCCCTTGGCCTGATCGTGATCGGGCTGGGTGGCGGGCGCAAGAAGGCCAACGACAGGATTGACTATCGAGTCGGCCTCGACTGGATCGCGGGAACCGGGCGATTTGTGGATGCAGAAACGCCGGTGGCGCGCATCCACGCGGCAAGCCCGGATGCAGCTGAAAAGGCGAAGGCAGATATCATCGGCGCGATTGCGATAAGCGAAAAGCCACCCGAAGAACGGCCTCTGATAGCGGAGCGTATTGCGTGACGAGGCGTGCCATACTTTGTGTTCTGGATTCTGTAGGATGCGGCGGAGCACCCGATGCAGATGCCTTTGGCGATGCTGGGGCGAACACATTGGGCCATATCGCCGAAGCCTGCGCAAACGGTCAGGCAGATGAAGGCCGCTCAGGCCCGCTTCACGTGCCAAATCTCGATACGCTGGGCCTCGGTGCCGCAATCGCCCTCGCATCGGGCCTTCAACCGCCGGGGCTGACCGCACAGCCTGAAGGATTGTGGGGCGCGGCAACGGAGCTTTCCAACGGCAAGGATACACCCTCGGGCCATTGGGAACTGAGCGGCGTGCCCGTTCCGTTCGACTGGCACTACTTTCCGCAAACCGTTCCAACCTTCCCCACCTCGATAACCGATGCCCTCATTACGCGGGGCAAGCTTCCCGGCCTTCTGGGCAATTGCCACGCATCAGGAATGCCGATCATCCGAGATCTTGGCGAAGAGCATATCAGTAGTGGTAAGCCCATCTGCTACACATCTGTAGATAGTGTTTTTCAGATTGCAGCCCATGAAGAGACATTTGGCCTTCAGCGCCTGCTGGATCTCTGTGAGATTGCAGCAGAACTGGTGCATCCAATGCGGGTTGGCCGAGTGATCGCCCGCCCGTTTCTGGGCAAAAGTCCTGATACCTTCGAGCGAACGTCAAACCGCCGCGATTTTGCTATCCCCCCACCGGAACCTACACTTTGCGACCGGGTGGTGGCCTCTGGTGGGCGTGTTGTTGGCATCGGAAAGATCGGAGACATTTTTGCTCATCAGGGCATCAGTGAAGTGCGCAAGGCCACGAACGATATGGGCCTCTTTGATGAATTGCTGCAAGCCTTTGACACCCTTGAGTCAAGCGATTTGATCTTTGCCAATTTCGTTGAGTTTGACACGCTCTATGGTCATCCGAGGGATGTTGCGGGCTATGCCAGAGCGCTGGAGCAATTTGATGCCCGCATTCCGGAGCTGTTTGCGAAATTGCGAGAGGGCGATCTTCTGGTCTTTACTGCTGATCATGGGAATGACCCGACTTGGCGGGGGAACGATCATACCCGCGAGCGCGTTCCTGTTCTGATGACAGGAAGCGTTTCCGCCGGAGAGATAGGACATTGCGGCTTTGCGGATGTCGGTGAAAGTGTTGCCGCTCACCTGGAGCTGGAGCCCGGTGCACATGGAAAAAACTTGCTATGACAGATTGGTCGAAACTCCCGAAAACAGAATTGCATCTCCATCTTGAAGGTGCAGCACAACCGGACTTCATCCGCATGTTGGCGGCGGAGAAGTCGGTTGACCTTTCGGGCGTATTTGATGCGGATGGGGCTTATAAGTGGACTGACTTTGCTGAGTTTCTGAAAACCTATGAAGCGGCTTGCGAGGTTCTGAAAAGCCCGGAGGATTTCAGGCGGCTAACGGAGGCGGTGCTTGCCAAGTCTGCGGCAGATGGTGTCGTTTATACGGAGATATTCATTGCCCCGGATATCTGCGGTGCGGGGGATGCCGTGGCATGGCGTGAATACCTTGATGCATTGTTTCAGGCGGCACGAAATGCCGAGGCGGCACATGGTATCGCGGCGCGGTTCATTTCAACATGCATCCGGAATCACGGGGCGGAGGCGGCGGAAAACGCCGCACGTCTTACGGCCGGTGCGGCCGGCGGGCTGCTGACGGGCTTTGGTATGGGCGGGGAAGAGCGTAATGGCTCGGCGCAGGACTTTGTGAAAGCCTTCGCCATCGCAGCGGAGGCTGGGCTGGGTATCACCAGCCATGCAGGCGAGTTGTGCGGTGCTTCGAGTGTAACGGAAACCCTCGACCATCTTCCGGTCAGCCGAATAGGGCACGGAGTGCGCGCTATAGAGGATCCGGCGCTCGTCGAAAGACTGGCGGAGGAGGGCATTGTGCTGGAAGTGAACCCGGGCTCGAACATAGCCCTTTCAGTTTTTGAAGATTGGACCGCGCATCCAGTCAAGCATCTGCGAGATGCAGGTGTGCCCGTAACAATTTCTACGGATGATCCGCCCTATTTTCATACTGATTTGCCACGTGAATACGAGATGCTGGCTCAGACGTTTGGATGGCACAGTGAAGATTTTCTGGCTATGAACCTGACTGCCGCACACGCTGCTTTCTGCGATGAACAAACCCGCAGCACCATGATCACACGCCTCACCGGAGCCTGAGAGAATGCCCAAGCATCTGACAATCGTAAATCATCCCCTGGTTCAGCATAAGCTTACCCTGATGCGCGAGAGGGCGACCTCTACTGCTGTCTTTCGGCAGCTGTTGCGGGAGATAAGCCATCTACTGGCCTATGAAGTGACACGTGATCTGCCGACCACCACCAAGACCATAGACACCCCGCTTGTGGAAATGGAAGCGCCGACGCTAAAGGGCAAAAAACTCGCACTTATATCCATTTTGCGGGCGGGCAATGGACTTTTGGATGGCGTGCTGGATCTCATTCCATCCGCTAGGGTTGGATTTGTTGGCCTTTACCGCGATGAGGCAACTCTGAAGCCTGTGCAGTACTACTTTAAGGTGCCGGGTGAGCTTTCGTCTCGCGTAGTGATCGCTGTCGATCCGATGCTCGCGACGGGTAATTCGAGTGCGGCTGCAGTCGATCTTCTGAAGGGTGCGGGAGCAACGGACATCCGCTTCCTTTGTCTGCTTGCGGCGCCCGAGGGAGTTGAGCGGATGAAAGAAGCGCATCCGGATGTTCCCATCATCACCGCAGCTATGGATGAACGTCTGAATGAGAAGGGCTACATTCTTCCGGGTCTTGGCGATGCTGGAGACAGGATGTTTGGCACCAAGTAGTTCTATCCCGCCTTGGCGGCGAGATGTGCGTCAATGCCCTTGAGTATGCGGGGCACGAGGCGCATCCCTTCATAGACAAGAGCGGAATAGAGTTGGAGTGCTGTCGCCCCTGCTTCGAGTTTTGCAATGGCGTCTTCGGCTGTGGATATCCCGCCGACGCCTATCAAAGGCAATGCCGTCCGCGCATTCAGGGCGCGAAGCACTTCCGTTGATCGACGAAAGAGCGGTGCTCCGGATAGTCCTCCGGATTCTGTTCTTTGGCGGTCAATGACGTTCTCGCGGGACAGCGTTGTATTGGTTGCGATAATTCCCGCAAGTCCCGCCTCCTCCGATACAGAGACAATATCATCCAGATCCGAAAGTGCGAGATCAGGTGCAATTTTGAGAAACAACGGAACCGGGTTGGTGAGAGCAGCATTGGCATTTGATGCAACAGTCAGCACAGCACGTAGTGCATCCTTTCCCTGTAGGTCTCTCAGCTGTTCCGTATTGGGTGAAGATACGTTGATCGTCGCGAAATCCACATGATCGCCACAGCGCGTAAGGACCTTCCCGTAGTCAGCAGCGCGGTCCTCGCTGTCCTTGTTAGCACCGAGATTAATACCAAGCACACCGCCCTTGGGGCGCTGCTCAAGTCGTTCGGCAACGAACTCCATACCCTCGTTGTTGAAGCCGAACCGATTGATGACCGCGCGGTCTTTAGTAAGCCGGAAGAGCCGTGGCTTCGGATTGCCCGGCTGGGGCCGGGGGGTAACCGCGCCGATCTCGATAAATCCGAACCCGGCGGCCATCAACGGACGGATGACCTCCGCATTTTTGTCGAACCCGGCGGCAAGACCGAGGGGATTGGGCAGTTTGAGATCCGCGAGCTTGGTTTCAAGGCGCGGCCTGCGGAGAGGTGAGGGAAGTGGTGCAATACCTGCCTTCAGCGCTGTGATTGCCAAAGTGTGCGCACGTTCAGGATCCAGCTGTCGGAGTGCGGCAAGCCCCATTCTTTCAATAAGATCCCTCACAACAAGCCTGAGAAATCATGGGTGCCGTCGCTCAAAGGCAAGGGTTTGGCCCAAAGCACGTCATCAATTTTCAAGACGCGATAAAGATGTGGAAAGAGCGCTCCACCGCGTGAAGGTTCCCACTTTAGCCCGCTCAACCCTTCGCTCTCCACTGCCAGCAATACCAAGCCTTCTTCCGCCGCAAAATGCTTCGCTGCCGTTTCTTCCGCCTGCTCTGAAGTGGAGAAGTGAATGAAGCCATCCATGACGTCAATCGGGGCGCCCATAGTCTTTCCTTCAGCTTCGAAAGCATCCCACTCTGGCCCTCGGAAAATCTTGTATATCAACATGTGTTATCTATCCGTCTTGTCTGGATGTGCGTTACCCTTGTGGGGTCATGGCGGGGCGTGCTCGGCCGCGTTCCAGGCCAAGCTGTCGTTCGCGCCATATGATGAAAAGGCCTGCCACCATGATCAGGCCCGCGCCTGCCATCGTCTGACTTGTCGGGATCTCCTGGAAGAGCACATAGCCGAGTGCCAGCGCCATCAGCATCGAAACGTACTCGAAAGGAGCGATCACGGATGTTGGTGCCCCACGATAGGCGCTGGTAAGGAAAATCTGACCGAGCCCCCCGAAGAGCCCTGACAGCACGAGCACAACTGATACCCACCAACCCGGCCATACCCAACCAAACGGGATCGTTGTGAGGGACAGCAGTGTCGTGCTGAGCGAGAAATAGAAGACGATCGCCGCGGTTGTTTCAGACCTGACAAGCTTGCGCACAAAGACCTGCGCCAATGCCGCCAGAACAGCTCCCATCAAAGCTATAATCGCACCAAGCGCCTCTCCTTCGGAGACCTCTTCGACCCCCGAGACGGAGAGCCTCGGCAGGAGGATGATTATCACGCCGATCAGACCTATGAAAACGGCGGTGAGGCGAAAGATCCGCACCTCCTCTCCTAGAAACATCGCCGCAAAGATCACAATAAGAAGGGGTGTTGCATATCCGATAGCTGTGACTTCTGGCAGCGGTAAAAGCCCGAGCGCTGTGAAGCCACACGCCATCGCGCTTGCACCCACCAGCCCCCGCCATACGTGACCGAAGGGATTTTTTGTCTCCAATCCATGTGCGAGATCGTGCCGTACCAGAAGCCAAACAATAATTACCGGAATGGCGAAGAAAGAGCGAAAGAAGATGCTCTCACCTGGCGGAACACCTGTGCCAGCCGCGTATTTGATGCATGTCGCCATGGCCATGAAACAGGCAACGGAGAGGATTTTAAGGCCGATGGAGGGCAGTGTGGACATGGACAACCTTTCAGCGCGACCCTAGGTGCGCTTTTTGCTGATTGCCAGAGCCTTTACTCAGCCTACTGACTTCCATCGGGAGAGGGCGGTTTGGGGGATATGAGCCTCCACAGCGGCTGTGGCGACAATATGGACCGTGCCATCGGCCTCATCTGCCACGTTCAAACCGCCGAGTTTTACCTGCACGCTTGCCTGCCCGTGCGGCAAAACATTAGTGACCCGCGCCCTGTCTACCTCTTCAGGCTTTTGCACGCCGATCGTTACCTTGATGCGCATTTCATCCGGGCTGATATCGAGATGCCGAAAGAGTGTGATGGAGCTATGGTGTAAAGCATCTTCCACGGCGCGGCAGGCGGCCTTTGTATAATCCTGGCCGTAAAGGTCATTGCCTGTGCCCACCTCTATGATAACGCGGTGAAGGCTCATTCTTCAGTCTCGAGATCGAGTGAAACGATAATTGCGGCGTTGGCCATGATCGTCATCCCGGAGCCATCTGGCTTGGGTACATCCAGCCCTCCACTAGACACCTCAATCTCCACCGTCCCGTAGGGGAAAACCGCCTTCAAACGGGTTTTGTCCACAGCATCCGGGCTCTGCACGCCGATCTCGGCTCTGATCTGCATTTTGTCCTTCGGTGCGCCGAACGCTTCAGCCAGTGAAATGGAATTGTGCCAGAGCGCATCCCGCAAGGCGCGAATTGCGGCCTCAGTGTAGTCACCCCTGCGAAGAGATGTGCCCAGCCCAAACTCCACCAAAAGGCGCTTCATCGCCATCGTTTCTGCTCCCGGTAGTGTTCAGGGCTGCCAAAGGTCAACTAAGATGCCCCTCCTCTTTGGCCCAGTTCAGCGTAGCATCCAGCGCTGCCTCCATAGGCGCAAAAAGCTCCTCCAGTTCGTCTTCTGTTATGATCATTGGGGGGCAGACGGCGATGATATCGCCAAGCGCTCGCATGATGCTGCCCCGCTTCAGCAATTCAGCGGAAAGGTAGGCGCCAACCTTGCCGGGCGCTTCAAAGCCATTTCTCCCTTCGGGTGCCAACTCTAGGCATCCCATCAGGCCGCACATACGGGCCTCACCCACCAACGGGTGCTCCTCCGCCTTTCTCAGAAGGCGGTGCAATGCTGGTGATACGTCCCGCACATGGCCGACGATGTTGCGCGTCTCGTAGATCTGCAGAGCCTTTATGCCAACTGCGCAGCCGAGGGGATGACCGCCATAGGTAAAACCATGCCCGAAAGTGCCGATCTTTCCGGTGTTGGCCTCAATTGCCTCCGCTACCTCGCGGTTGATCGCCACGGCGGAAAGCGGTGCGTACCCACCCGTCAGCTGTTTGGCCATAGAAACGGAAGTGGGGTTCATTCCGAGCGTTTCTGCACCGAACCAGTTTCCTGTACGTCCGAAGCCTGTGATCACCTCGTCATCAATCAGGAGAATGTCGTAGCGCGAAAGGATAGGCTCTATGGCTGCGAAATATCCTTCAGGCGGTACGATCACTCCGCCCGCACCCATCACGGGCTCCGCGATAAAGGCGGCGACGGTTTCCGGCCCTTCCCGCTCAATCAGCGCTTCCAGATCCGTTGCTAGACGGGCCACGAACTCTGCCTCGCTTTCGCCTGGCTTTCCCTCTTTCCAGTGATGAGGCGTGGTCGTGTGAAGAATGCGATCCACCGGTAAGTCGAAATCGCGATGATTGTACGGCAGGCCGGTGAGCGAACCAGAGACAATGGTGACCCCGTGATAACCTTTGATGCGACTGATGATCTTCTTTTTTTCAGGCCGCCCTATTGCATTATTGTAGTACCAGACGAGTTTGATCTGCGTGTCGTTCGCCTCTGATCCAGAGGATTGATAGATCACCCGGGCCATATTGCCAGGTGCCTTCTCCTTGATCATCTCGGCCAGTTCCATCGCCGGCTCATGGCTGCGCCCCCCGAAGAGGTGGTAGTAGGGGAGCTTATCCATCTGCTCTTTGGCAGCATCGATAAGCTCAGGATCGGAAAACCCGAGGCCGCAACACCAGAGCCCGGCCATCCCTTCGATATAGGATTTGCCTGCATCATCAAACACACGCACACCCTTGCCGCTAGCGATGATGTGGGCCCCGTTTTCCCGGAGATCAACGGCATTCGTGTAAGGATGCAGCAAGGCTTCAGCGTCGCGTTGCTGCATATTTGTCAGGATCGTGTTCACGGTGGCGCCTCCCATTAATTACGCCACCAAATCACGGGAACAGGGCTTCTGCAACGAGTTGCCTGCGGCTTGGGCAGATGAGCAAGATGATAGCTGCAACAAAAGATTGTAGGTATTGAGCCTTGGGGTTTTTCACTCGCGTAGCGTAACCCCGCTTTCTCCGGGCTGGTCAGCAGGCAACGCCTTCGCTAGCATCTTGGCAGTTTGCGACTCTGACAGGGAAACTCAAAAATGACAAAAACTCTTATGACCACGGCCGCCTTGATCGGCCTTTCAACTGGAATGGCGGCGGCGGACTATTCGCTTACCATCCTGCACACCAATGACTTTCACGCGCGGTTCGAGCCGATCAGCAAGTATGACGGCCCATGCTCCGCTGAAGACAACACAGCAGGCGAGTGCTTTGGTGGTTCGGCGCGTCTGGTAACGGCGATTGCCGATGCGCGCGCACGCTCCAACAATTCGATCCTTGTGGATGGTGGTGATCAATTTCAGGGGACGCTGTTTTACACCTATTACAAAGGCGCTGTTGCGGCCGAGATGATGAACAAGCTCGGCTATGATGGGATGACCGTGGGTAACCACGAGTTCGACGATGGGCCAGAAGTTCTGCGCGGTTTCATGGACACCGTTGAGTTCCCAGTTCTGATGTCCAACGCTGATGTCTCGGCGGAGCCACTGCTGGCAGATGTTCTGCGGAAATCGATAGTCATTGAACGAGGTGGCGAAAAGCTTGGCCTGATTGGGCTCACTCCCGAAGATACGGATGACTTGGCAAGCCCGGGCAAAAATATTACCTTCTCCGACCCGATTGCTGCGGTGCAGACCGAAGTTGCCAAGCTGAGTGCAGACGGCGTCAACAAGATAATCGTCCTAAGCCACTCCGGCTATGATGTGGATCAGGCTGTTGCTGCGGCTGTACCTGAAGTGGATGTGATTGTTGGCGGGCACTCCAACACGTATCTCTCCAACACATCCGATCGTGCGTCTGGTCCGTACCCCACAATGGTAGGCAACACAGCCATTGTTCAGGCGTATGCCTACGGGAAGTTTCTTGGTGAGTTGAACGTAACATTCGATGATGCAGGTGTTGTCACTGCCGCGACCGGTGAGCCGCTTACTCTGGACGGAGGGGTTGCCCAAGATGCGCCGACTGTTGAGCGTATTGCAACGCTAGCAGAGCCTCTTGAAGAGATCCGCAACAAGATTGTTGCCGAGACTGCGGCACCAGTAGAAGGGGATCGCTCTGTTTGCCGGGTTCAGGAGTGTGAGATGGGCAACCTCGTGGCGGATGCGATGCTGGATCGGGTGAAAGGCCAAGGGGTCCAGATTGCCATCGCCAACTCCGGTGGTCTGCGATCTTCCATCGATGCGGGCGAGGTGACGATGGGGGAGGTGCTAACAGTGCTGCCTTTCCAGAACACCCTCTCAACATTTGAAATCAAGGGTGCAGGTATTCTTTCCGCCCTCGAAAACGGTGTGAGCCAGGTTGAGGAAGTGGCGGGCCGTTTTCCTCAGGTTGCGGGTATGAAGTTCACATGGGATTCCAGCGCCGAGCCTGGCAGCCGCATCGTGGAAGTGATGGTTGAAACGGATGGGAGCTTTGAGCCACTTGATCCGGAAAAGATCTATGCGGTTGTTTCGAACAACTATGTCAGGGGCGGTGGCGACGGCTACGATGTTTTCGAGACGGATAGCATGAATGTCTACGATTTCGGCCCAGATCTTGCCGATGTGACTGCCGAGTACTTGGCAGCAAACCTTCCCTATACGCCCTATGTGGCGGATCGAATTACAAAAAAATAGCCAATGACTGGCCTCATCTCTCTTGTGAGATGGGGCCCCGTTGCGGACGACAGGCGCTCATCTCACTGTTGGGGCAGTGAGGCTGATGCTAAAACCATAATTGTAAGCCATTGGGCAATTAACCACGCCTTATCAGTGGCTTCAGTAAATGGAACGGAAATAGTTGGATAGTGCTGTGTAAAGTTGAATGATAGTAAATAGTTAATCATTAGTTAATGATACCTTGAGGGTTGTATTCGCTTTATATGATTTGAGAGACAAGCACGCAAAAACACCTCCAAGCTGCCAAGATCAGGCCTCAATTCGAAGCGAGTATAACCTTGCGTACAGGGGGGGGAAGTAGTGTCCCGAGTATCCTGATTGTGTAACGAGTTCCCCTGTGCGTGCTTACACTCCACATCGAACCAGTTGGTTCAATAACGGGTCTGCGCGGGATCTCAGCCACCCAGCTCTTGTTGCGCAATTAAGTATCCAACTCCACCCGCAACGATCAGACCACAGACGACCGCAAGCGCGATTTTGATAGCGGAGTATGGCCGTTCACCCTGAACAGATCCTGTCCGGCCGTTCACAACAAATCGATATGTTTTTCCCCGATATTTGTAGGCCGCCAGCCATACCGGCAAGAGAATATGTTTGAACGTTATTGCGCCGACATCGGTTTCAAGCCCGTCGATACGCTGCCTGTCACCCCCAATGTCAAACTTAACATCTCGCGCAATGATGCCGTTCATTATCACCCGAGCTTCCTGATAGCCTTCCTCCAACTCGATTTGATACGCTTCGGCGCGAAATCCTGCCAGATAGTGCGGCTGATAGGGCTCCAACCCACCAAGATCCCAAGGTGCAAGCGCATCTGTGAACCGCTTGGGCAGAGATCTTGAGGCGAGCACCAGAACATCGTCAAAGAAGCGTGTCACCCGGCCGCTGACAGACTTCCAGCGTACTTTCTGAACACGCCGATTGCGGCTTTCGGAACGTCCATTCACTTGCACGCGGACACGTCGGTTCTCGTAGTAAACCGTTCCGCGTTGTCCCCGGTATCTGGTCTTTGTATCAGCATCATACGTCCAATAGGGGACGTATATCCCCTCCATCCGGCGGCCCTTTCGTGCGTAGTTATGCAGACCGCCTGGTGCGAACCACAGATTGCCCAACCATTTTGTCATTGCAGAACGCGCGGCCTCTTCGTTCAGCACGAACGGCAAAACGGCCTTTGGCTTCAGATGGCGATGGGTTCCCGTGTCGGTCACCACTGGAGTTGCGCAGAACGGGCATTCCGTCGCATGGGTATCGGGATCGAACTCCACCGCTGCACCGCAGTTCGTGCATGTGAGTACGCGGGTTTCTTCCATCTCCGCCGCCGGAAGTTCCTGATCCAGTGCCTTTCGAAAATCCAACTCGCGGATGGCACTGCCGCCCCAAGGGCCAGCACCCTCAATGGTCTCCTCTGCCCCGCAGTGATCGCAATGCAAACGATCTGTGCCGGGCTGGAACCGAAGATCTGCTCCGCATGTCTGGCAGGGAAACCGGTGTTCCTCAATCAGGTCCGACATCGAATGCTCTCTGCGCTCACGCAGGAGGTGGTGGGGGCGGAGGCATCACAGTGAAAAGCTGCGCCAGTTCGTCAATGTCTCCAGCCTTCTTCCAGCCATCGAGGCCAGCTGTCCACACCATTGTATCCCGATCCAAGGCGCCGTCAGCGGCCTTCTTCCCAAGATCAGCACGAGAAAAAGGGCCGTCGCTCACGCCGTTTGCAGCCGTGTGCCAAACCTTTTCCATCGGTGGAGGAGGGGGCGGTGCGCTCGCGGCGCCCCAGGGCCCTGATTGATTTGCCATCTGTCCGGCCATCGCCATCCCCAGTCCTGCGCCGAGGCCTGCCGTCATGGCACCGCCTCCGCCCGGATTCGCCGCACCTGTCTGCAGTGCTTCAGCTGTTGCAAACTGCGTATACTGTCCAAGATCGCCGATGATGCCCATAGATGTCCGTTTGTCGAGCATAGCTTCCACGGCTTCAGGCAGCGAGATATTCTCCACAAAGAAAGCTGGCATCTCAAGTCCGTATTCTGCCAGTTGCGGGCTAACCTGCCCAGCGATGAGCTTGCCAAGCTCTGTGGTATTTGCCGCCATATCAAGTACAGGAATGCCGGAGCTTGCAATTGTCTGGGTGAACTTTGAGACGATGATATTGCGGATCTGATAGCTGATCTCATCGGTTGTGAACTCACCATCAGTGCCAACAATCTCGCGCATGAACTTGCCCGGATCTGTAACGCGTATAGTGTAAGTTCCAAAGGCGCGCAGGCGCACCGGACCAAACTCCGGATCGCGGCAGATGATTGGATTTTTCGTGCCCCATTTCAGATCCTGATATCGTGTGGTGTTTACGAAGTAGATCTCGGACTTGAATGGGCTTTTGAAGCCATGATCCCAATGCTGAAGCGTGGTGAGGATCGGCATGTTGTTGGTTTCCAACATGTAGAGCCCGGGCGTGAACACGTCTGCCAGTTGCCCCTCGTGCACGAATACAGCGGACTGTCCCTCGCGCACTGTCAACTTAGCACCGTATTTTATCTCATGGCCCTGCCGCTCAAATCGCCAGACAAGCGTATCGCGGGTGTCATCTGTCCAATGGATGACATCAATGAACTGGCCGGACAAGAAATCAAAAATCCCCATGGATCCTCTCCATTTTCACAAAAGGACAGAAGCGTGCGAGCCGCCTAACGGCGCGCACTGCTGTCAAACACTTTCGCCCATGTTGTGGCCCGAGGCCGTGCCCTTTGCCTTTGCTGCCGCAAGTGTCTGCTTCAGCTCAGCTTCCATCGCCTGAAGCTCTTTCTCGGCTTCAGCGCGTTTGGCCTTGCCCTCATCGGCAATCTGAAGCGATTCCTCGATTGTGGCGATCAGGTTGGTATTGGCCTCCTTGATAGCTTCAATATCAAAGACGCCGCGTTCCATCTCCTTGCGAACCTCGGCATTTGCCATTTTCAGGTTCTCAGCATTGGACTTCAGCAGTTCATTTGTGAGGTCATTTGCTTCCCGCACCACGCCCGCTGCCTCGCGGCTGCGGTGGATCGTTACAGCCTGTGCCAGTTGCGTTTCCCAGAGGGGCACTGTGTTCACAAGTGTGGAATTGATCTTCGTCACAAGGCTCTTGTCGTTCTCCTGCACAAGCCGGATTGAAGGAAGGGATTGCATGGTTACCTGTCTCGTAAGCTTGAGATCGTGAACACGTCGCTCCAGATCATCCCGCGCAGAGCGCAGATCGCGCAATTCCTGCGCCTTGATCACTCCCTGATCTTCAGGGGCCGCCTGAACTTCAGCTTCCTTGGCCGGAATCTCCGTCGCGTCCAACATCTTCAGCTTTTCCTCGCCAGCCGCGATGTAAATCGCCAGTTGGTCATAGAAATCCAGTGTTTTCTCATAGAGTTTATCGAGGGATTTTATGTCCTTCAGAAGCACATGCTCATGTTCCAGCAACTCTCCTGTGATCTTGTCAATCTGGCCCTGAACTGTTTCAAAGCGCGCCATGAACTCGTGGATCGGCTTGGCTTTTCCCAAAAGCCGCTCCCACCAGCTGAGCTTACGATTTGGGTTCAATTCATCCACGGAGAAGCCGCGAATGGATCCGACCATTTCTCGCAATGCGCCGCCCGCAGGCCCAACATCCTTGTTTTGCACGCCTGCCAGCATCTCTTGGCTGATCTGCTGCAACTCGGCCTGTGCTGCAGAGCCAAACTGAATGATGGATTGTGTGTTTGCCATATCCAATTCGCTCACCCGGCGCTGGATTTCGGCCTGCTCAGCCGCATTGGCAGCGTCGATCACAATCAACTCCCCCTTGGGCTCGGGCAGCAATTTCGCCGTTACTTCTTCCACTTCCTTCAAGGCTGTTTCAGCCTTCAAACGAATATCTTCCGACATGACTATTCCTCACTTTCGGCTAAGTCGTTGATGTGCTGTGCTGCAGTCTCTCTCTCAGCACATCCATTTCAACTGCAAGATCGTTTTCATCATTCTCAAGCAGTCTGGTTTTGAGTTCGAAAAGGGTATCGCCCAGTTCCAATATCAATTCTTCATAGTCTGTCCGGAGCGTTTCACGGCGCTGCTCCCTGTAGAGCCGCGTGAACTGTGCCGTCGCGTCCCGCGCACTTTTGAAATGCACGGAGAGAAAAGGGCGCGCCAGAGACATGTCCCTTGGATCATCCTCTACGAGTCCCACGATACCTCTCATTTGATCGGCGAGTTCCTCAATACGCAGACGCAGACGTCGATCTCCCAACTCGCCTATCTGCCGTGCGCTGGTCCTGATCTCAGCAATTTGTAGGCGGGCTGTTTCGAACAGACCTTTACGAAAACTCTCGCTGCCTGACCGCTCACCCAAAAAGGCATCCAACTTCTCATGGCTTACCGTCAGGTGCTGCGTCGTCGATACCGGCCTGCTGTCCGATCCGGTGAGGCGCGCCCAGAGCCTCGTAAGATAGTGAAAAAAACCTGTCTTTTCCTGTGGAGAGGATGCGGCCTCCACGACAATTGTGGTATGCTCTTTTTCGACATGTTTTACAGTTTTAGCGGAGCTTTCTGCTCCCCAACTCCCGAGAGACCAAAGATGGAGTTGATCCGCGTCCTCTTGGGAAATGCTGCGCCTTGGAATATGCCGTGCGTATTCTTTGAGATCCTTTTGGGTCATTTGCTCAGGCCTTGAGGCCTTCTTGCTGCAATCGCTCGCGCAGCACTTCGATTTCAACATCGAGATCAGTGCGATTATCAGCCAACAGATCGCTGCGATGCTTTGTGAAACTGGTTTCAAGATCCGTCAACAGCGCCATGTATTCAGTTCTGGAGCCCTGATCGTTGCTGCGCACGTAAACTTCCGAGAACTTCACGGTCGCATCGCGTGCGCCCTTCAAATACACGCCGAGAAATTTTCGGGCTCTTGGCAGGTCTCGCGGATCATCCTCCACTGTGCGAAACACTTCTCGAGCTGTTGCGCACATGTCTTCAACACGCGCGATAATTCCCCGGTCTCCCGTACGCTTGGCGGCGGCGATGATATCCGCAACATGCTCCTCAGCCGCCTCAATCGCGCGGGCAACTCGGTCTGTTGCGAACTCATCTACACCCTCAAGCCCCTTGGAGCGCATGGGATCGAGCCCGAAACCAAAAACATGCGCTACACTTGCCATACCGCCGAAGATGATGCCGGAGATCAGGTTTTCGTTCCCGATCCCTTGAACAGCAAATACGCCAAGGCCAACAAGAACCGCAGCTGCGAGCTTGCGCGGAAAGCCGGGAGGCCGCGCAATTTTTCTGTCGTTATAGGCCGCCTGTGCCTTCAGCCCCTCGTTCAACAACCAGGCTGCGAGCATCAGGATCGCGAACGCCCCCAATTCAAGCAGAGCACCAATGGCGGCTCCCGACATTACTTCCCCCAGGCCCGCCATGAGCAATGGCAGAGGAGCAAGGAACATCAAGCGGGCAAATATGCTTATCCCAGCCGTCCGGCGGCCCCGAAACCGAGAGAGAGGCGGTGCGCCGGGAGCTTGTGAGGATTGCCCCGACGTAGGGCTGTATTTTCCACCAAAACGCTGGGCCATCAGCTCAGGGCTCCGCCGAAAGCGGAAAACGCCGTGAAGAGCACGATCACCAAAACGATCAGTGCGGCAAACCCCTGAAGTGTGTTCTCGCTCATAGGCGATCCCCTGAAACCCATCTTGCTTTAGGTGGTTACCATGATCGGAAATGCAAACCTAGGTCATTTTCCGTGTCCGGGGGCCCCCTGCTCTAGTGCGCGCTCTGCTGCGAGTTTGCGTTGATAGCCTGTTTGGATGATTTCCACCAGAAAGAGAACTGCAATCGAGAAGTAGAAGGTCGACTTTGCCATAGGTTCCACCGGATAACCAAAGAGTTTGAGATGCGCGACATGCCCACCTTCGCCAAGGAGAACGATGCCGACGATGAGAAGCACAAAAAGGCCTAGCACTTCGTACATCCGGTTCTTCTTGATAAAGTCGGAGACCGTATCTGCAAGCAGCAGCATGGCAGCGCCCGATATCAGGATGGCTGCTGCCAGCACCGGGAAAACGTCCGTGATGGCAAGGGCTGATAACACGCTGTCAAAGCTAAAGATAAGGTTCATGAGCACGATCATAGCCACAACCGCAGTTGCGGATTTACGCGTTTCCGAGCCAAGCCCATGTTCCAAATGCTCCATTGAGAGCAAATGGCTGATCTCTTTGACCGCCGTATACATGATGAAAGCGCCACCAAATAGAAAAACACAGACCGCAAAATTAAAATCACCTTCAACAACTCCGGGAAAATTAAGTGAAAAAAACGGAGCTTTGAGTGTGCTGATTAATTGGATCATCGTGAACAAAAGAATGATCCGGAGGGCCACAGCAATAATGATCCCCCAGCGACGTACCGCCCTTTGTTGGTGGATAGGTGCACGCTGGCTTTCGATCGAAATGTAGAGAAGATTATCAAATCCCAACACGGCTTGTAGAAAGATCAGCACACCAAGATTGCCCATATTCGCTATCGTGAAAAGATCGGCCATTTGTAGGTTTTCCCTGAATATTGAGTTGGCTGGACAAAGGCACAGGGTTTCCGATGCATCAACCCTGAACTCGAAGAGCTGACGGATCAGGGGTTTCTAAGTGTTCAAAAGCAACGATTCGCGGTATGATTGGGCCACGAGGGTTTGGGATCCTTGTGGGTGGAATGTTCTATATTTGCAGGCTCACCCTGGGTCAGGCCATCGCAGAAGCCGGTGTACGCTGCATCGGTCATGACTGAAGAAGGACTGCTAGGAATGCCCAAAGGCACTGTAAAATGGTTCAATACTGAAAAGGGTTACGGCTTTATTCAGCCGGAAGATGGGGGCAAGGATATTTTCGTGCATATCACTGCTGTGCAGGCCGCTGGACTGACAACTCTGGCCGACAATCAACCAATCGAGTTTGAACTGGTGGATGGCCGCGACGGCCGCAAGAGTGCAGGTGAACTGAAGGTTTAAGGTTCACGCGCGCCTGCGTTCGAGGACAATCGACCGCTCTGCCCACCAAAATGAAGAGCGGCGCATAGATCAGAATTTCAGGTTCCGATAGGTCGCAGGATCGAACCGGCAGGCGAAGCCGTCTCCATCGGGATCAAGGTTGAATCGGTCGGTCGTCGGCCCGCCATTGGCCAGAAACTGGCGCTGCGCCTCATCATTACTTGCAAATCGGCGGCAGACAGAAGCGGATTGAACACGGTCGCGGAATGCAGGGCGATTATAAACCTTTGTGCCCTTTGGATGCGTCGTCTCCCGTGCGAACTTCACGACATTCGCATTCACATCCTGTTGCGGCACCGCTTCCGGCTGCACCACTACAAGCCGCTGTTGCGCCGCAAGTCTACGCTGCTCCGCGATATCGCGCTGGCGCTTCTGCTCTTCCTGAGTGGAAAGGGCGAGATTGATCGATTGATCATTTGGGTTGATGCCGATGTCTGAGGGCAGGGCACCATTGCCGGCTGTTTGTGGCGATACCGTCTGCCCGGTTTGTTGAGGTGTTGTACTCACGGCAGGGCCGGTTGACGGCACGATGCTACCCGGAGTGCCAGGAGGAGGCGGTGTGGTGCGTAGCGTTGCCGTCACGTCTTCAGCCAATTGCGCAGATGTATCTGCAGGAGGTGTAGGCCGAAGCCCCGATTGTGGGAACGGCTGAAAATCCTGCACGCCCGGAGAGGCGAATATCGGCGAATTTATTTTGGGCGGCGAGGGAGGGTCAAAAGGCCCTCTGCCACCTGCAGGTTCTTCAGTGCATGCTGCCACAGCGAGCAACAGAGCCAATCCGAAAATCGGTTTCAACATTTTCTGCCTCATTCCACTTGCACGGCGTTCACCACCATTTGGGGGCATAATGCGCGAAACCGGCAGCTTTTTCCAGTGCATAGGCCGTGTTCAGCATTTCTGCCTCTCCCCAGGGTTGCCCAATCAGCTGCAAGCCTAGCGGAAGCCCTTGGCTATCAAGGCCCGTGGGTACTGAGATGCCGGGTAAACCAGCAAGGTTCACTGTGACCGTAAAGACATCATTGAGGTACATCTTGATCGGATCTGCATCGGCCATCTCGCCGATCCCGAAAGATGCGGAGGGCGTGGCGGGTGTGAGAATGGCATCAATACCGTCCGCGAAAACCCGCTCAAAATCCTGTTTGATGAGGGTGCGAACCTTCTGCGCACGCTTGTAGTAGGCATCGTAATAGCCTGCGGAGAGCACATAGGCACCGATCATTATACGCCGTTGCACCTCCTTGCCGAAGCCCTCCGCACGAGTGCGCTCATACATTTCCGTAACACCCTCGCCCTGGCTGAGCGTGGCACGATGGCCGTAGCGCACGCCATCGTAACGCGCTAGATTGGAGGAGGCTTCTGCTGGCGCAATCACATAGTAGGCAGGCAAAGCGTATTTGGTGTGGGGCAGCGAAATATCGACGATCCTTGCACCTGCATCGCGAAGCATCGCCGTGCCATCTGCCCAAAGTGTCTCAATCTCCTGCGGCATTCCCTCCAAGCGGTATTCTTTCGGAATGCCAATTGTCTTCCCTCGAATATCACCCGTGAGTGCCGCTTCAAAGTCCGGAACCGGCATGGGAGCGGACGTACTGTCCTTAGGATCATGCCCGGCCATCGCCTCAAGCATGATCGCCGCGTCGCGTACCGTCTTCGTCATAGGGCCAGCCTGATCCAAAGAGGAGGCAAAGGCCACGATCCCCCAGCGCGAAACACGCCCATAGGTAGGTTTTACACCAACAATGCCCGTAAACGCTGCGGGCTGACGGATGGAGCCGCCGGTGTCCGTGCCGGTGGCGGCAACGCAAAGATCAGCGGAAACGGCAGATGCTGAACCGCCGGAGGAGCCGCCCGGCGTGAGATCGGTGTTACCGCCATCCGCGCGACGCCATGGACTTACGGCAGGGCCATAGGTGGAGGTTTCGTTGGAGGAGCCCATGGCAAACTCGTCCATGTTGAGCTTGCCCAGCATAACAGCACCCGCATCCCAAAGCTGCTGGGTCGTGGTGCTCTCATAAGGTGGACGGAAGCCTTCCAGAATGGCGGATGCGGCCTGCGTCTGCACATCACGCGTACAGAAAAGATCCTTTATGCCGAGCGGTATACCGCACATCGACGGGGCATCTCCGGAGGAAATACGCGCATCTGCCGCTTTGGCCTGATCTCGCGCCAGATCGGGCGTATGCGCGATGTAGGCGTTCAGTGCAGCAGCACTGCTGGATGCATCCAGATAGCTTTCTGTCAGTTCCAAAGACGTAAAGTCGCCCTTCCGCAACGCATCCCGTGCGGTTGCAATCGTCATCTTCTGCAAATCGGCCATTATTCAACTACCTTTGGCACGGCGAAAAAACCTTCACGCGCATCGGGTGCATTGCGAAGAATATCGGCCTGCTTGTTGCCATCTGTCACCTGATCGGCGCGGCGAGGCAGATCAAGAGGTGTCACGGATGTCATTGGCTCCACGCCGTCTACATCCACCTCCATCAACTGCTCCATGAATCCCAGAATGCCTGAAAGCTCTGCTGCCAACCCTTCCAGAGCGTCCTCGGCTACCTCTATGCGCGCCAGATGGGCCACACGGCGCGCTGTATCCTTGTCGATCGACATAGGGGATGTCCTTCCTGATAACGCGCCCGGGTTTAGCGAGCGGTTGTGTTGCGTGCAAGGGCTGTGGGCGCGCGATGGAGCACAAAGATCATCCAGCCAAGCATGATGCCGTTGAGCGTGTGCCAGAGAAAATGCGTACCGATAGGAAGGCTTGGGCAAACCGTCTCATCAATCGTGCGAAAAACAAGTGAGAGAGAGAGAATGCCTGCACCGATGAGCAAACCCAATCCGGTGTGTTTGTCCTTGCCAAGGAGAATGAGGCCATAGATTGCGATTAAAATAGCGACGGGGATGTAGCCCACGGACCCGTTGAGTGAGCCAAACAGGCCGTTGATCAGGATGGCGAGGCCTGCTGCATAAGGGAAAAAACCCACCACTGAGGCTGCACCCGCCCACCAAGGCAGCTCGAGCAATCGGGTTGTGGCCAAGTAGACGTAGATTAGGATGAAGGCCTGAATAGGGATTACATCGGTCAGTTGGGCCCACTCAGTTGCGTGCGTGTGGAAGAGGTAGGAACCAATACCAATCAACGCGAGGTTTGCGGTCAGGAGCTTCGCGCCGAAATCGGTTTTTCCCTGCAGCATGCGCCAGCAGATGAGGGCTGCAATCAGGAATGCTCCATTGGTGATCGCGTTCAACGGTTCGGACCAGTAGGAGGCATCCATCCGCTCGCAATAGATATCGACTTTTGCCGTCAGGTATTCCCAATTCATTTTCTACCCTATCTGCAGCGGCTGAACTATACTGAGTTGCGCCAAATCAGAGGGAAGGGCAAGCGATGAAACTGACATGGCTGGGGCATTCAGGCTTTCGCATGGAAATCGGGGATCAGGTGCTTCTGATCGACCCGTGGTTTACGGACAATCCTATGTTCGCGGGGCACAGCAGGGAGGTGGCAATTGCCGGGGGCAACAGCCATCTTCATCACTCATGGCCATGGGGATCATGCAGGTGATGCGCTTGCGCTGACGCGGGAAACGGGCGCGCCGCTGGTTGGCGTTTTCGATCTGATGGAGCATTGGGAGAGGGCGGAGAGTGTCGATACCGCCAAGTTCCACAGGGGTGGCACGGTAAAGCTTGGCAACGTTGCCGTTACGCTGGTGAACGCTGTGCATTCAAGCACGCTTGATGGGCCGGATGGCTTCAAGGTGGCAGGCTCCGAAGCCGGGTTCATGATTGAGGGTGATGGGCATACTATCTATGTGTCTGGCGATACGGATGTGATGGCGGATATGGCTGTTTTCGAAGCGCTGCACCAACCCGATATCGGTATCCTCTGCGTTGGCGGCCATTTCACAATGGATCAACACCGTGCGGCTTATGCTGCCAAAACATTCTTTGATTTCAAGACGATCGTACCATGCCACTACAAAACCTTCCCTGTGCTGGCACAGGATGTTGAGGAGCTGAAGGCGGCGCTACCGGATATCGAGGTTCTGCAGTTGGATGTGATGCGGGCCCACGAGATCGCCTAGCGGAGGGATGCAAAAAAGGCTTTCAGAAGTGTTGCGGAGGCTGCTTCCCCGATGCCCGCATATACCTCTGGTGTGTGGTGGCATTGCGGGTGACTGAAGATGCGGGGGCCCAGCTCAATACCACCGCTTTTGGGATCTGACGCACCGTAATAGAGGCGAGATATTCGGGCAGAGGATATGGCGGCCGCGCACATCGGGCAAGGTTCCAGAGTTACGTAGAGATCGAGGCCGGGAAGGCGTTCCGAACTTTTGCGCTCAGCGGCTTGCCGGATTGCCAGGATCTCGGCATGGGCTGTCGGATCCGAGAGCTCGCGTGTCCGGTTGCCCGCTTGTGCCACGATCTCTCCAGTTTCCGGCTCCACAATCACCGCACCAACGGGTGTTTCGCCGCGTTCGGCCGCTCTTTTCGCTTCCTCCAGTGCAAGATCCATATGAGATGTGTATGGCATCCCGAATGGTATTAGCCGTTGCGGCCCGGCACACAACCCCACTATGCAGGCGCCATGGAACAGGAACGCATTGCAAAACGTATCGCCCGGGCCGGTGTCGCCTCTCGTAGAGAGGCGGAACGCCTGATTGGCGAGCGCCGCGTGAGCGTGAACGGCAAGGTCATTGACAGCCCGGCGCTCAATGTCTCTGAAAAAGATGTTATTCTGGTTAACGGCAAGCCCCTCGCAGCGCCGGAACCCGTGCGGATGTGGCGGTATCACAAGCCTGCCGGGCTGGTGACGACGACGTCCGATGAGAAGGGCCGGGCAACAATTTTTGACAGGCTGCCTGCGGAACTGCCGCGTGTCTTGAACGTAGGGCGGCTGGATTTGAACTCCGAAGGTCTTCTTTTATTGACGAATGATGGTGATCTGAAGCGTAAGCTTGAACTGCCGGCCACGGGCTGGGTGCGCAAGTACCGGGTGCGGGCAAAGGGTATGCCGAAGGATGAGGACCTTGAACCCTTGCGCCGAGGCGTGACGGTGGATGGCCAGGCTTTCCGGCCGATGAGCGTGGAGATTGATCGGCAGCAGGGAGCGAATTTCTGGCTGACTATCGGGTTGAAAGAAGGAAAAAACCGGGAAATCCGCCGGGCGTTGGAGACGGTTGGTTTTTCCGTCAGCCGGTTGATCCGCATTTCCTATGGGCCGTTTCAGTTGGGTGATCTGGCACGCGGGGCAGTGGAGGAAATTCGGCCGAAGATTTTGCGAGATCAGCTTGGGATCAAACGCGATCCAACAGATTCAGGGCCGTCAAAGCCAGCGCAGAAGCCACGCGTGAAACGGGTTGTGCGACGGGATGCAAAGCATTGATACACATTTAAAATAAAGCTTTGGCACTCTCGTGCAGTTTCGGGACATAGCCGCTTGCGAGAGCGCGACATGTGCTTTTCGGGGTGAGAAGCGCGACCCGTCCGCTGGGTGGGACAACGGATCTCGTGTAGCCGGAGATGCTCCAGACCAGCGCCTTTCCACGCCACTTGAGAAGCACTTCATCGGCTTTGACGATCGCGCCGTCGGGAAGTTCTGTGAATGTGCTTTGGGTTCTGGTGTCGCGTCTTTCCTTGTGAAGGATGGCATCCATTTCGGGTGCTGGAGTACGGCCGCTACCCGGAAAAGCGTTTGCATATTCAAGTGCTTGGGCGCGCTGGCATTCGAAGCAGGGGCGGTGGCCTGCGGCGAGGGCGGTGGGGGTGTCGAGAAAGAAGAGTTCTGTGTAGCTCTGGCCCATGACACGGCGGTGGCGTGACTTGAAGCAAAGCGTGCAAAAGATCCACTGCTTTGATTTCCAACGAGAATTCATGAGGGTTCGGTCGGGCGTATGAAATCGCCCACCGCGATTGCCCATGAGAGTGCCACGGGCTGGATGAGCGATTATTTCGCCCGTCGGGAGAACGCGGTTTTGCAGGGGGGTGGACAATTGGCGCAGGCCTTATCAGTTTGGAAAATATGAATATTCTGGAATACCCTTCGCCGAATTTCAATGCACGTCACCATGGTGGGCCGCCGGATATGGTGGTTTTGCACTATACGGGGATGGAAAGTGCCGAGGCCTCGCTGGAGCGGCTTGCGGCACCGGAATTTGAGGTTTCGGCGCATTATGTTATCGCGCCGGATGGGCGGGTTTGGCGGATGGTGGCAGAGGATAAACGGGCCTGGCATGCGGGGCGCGGCTGTTGGGGCGTGGTTGAGGATGTGAATTCGCACTCCATCGGAATTGAATTGCAAAACAATGGGTTGGAGCCCTTTGCGGAGCCGCAGATGGAGCGGCTGGAGGCTGTTTTGCAAGGGGTTTTGGGGCGTTGGAGCGTCTCTCCTGAACGGGTGATCGGGCATTCGGATTTGGCGCCGGACCGGAAGATTGATCCAGGTTTGCGGTTTGACTGGTTGCGGTTGGCGAAGCGGGGTTTGGCGGTTTGGCCGGAGGTTTTCGAAGGGGATTGTGCTCCTGATGAGGCGGAATTTATGCAGTGTGCTCAACGGTTTGGCTATCGCGGGGCGTTTGCGCATGTGCTTTCGGCCTTTCGGTTGCGGTTTCGCCCCTGGGCGCGGGATATGCCGTTGCAGAGCACCGATTTGGCTGTGATACGGGACCTAAGCATGCGATATCCATGCCTTGACGCGGGCGATTTATCTATATAAATCAAAGGCCTGCGGATGGCTGGATGGTCGCGGGGGAAACCCTGAGGAAAGTCCGGACTCCATGAAGAAACGGCGCCGGGTAACGCCCGGCCAGTGCAAGCTGAGGGACAGCGCCACAGAAAACAGACCGCCCTTTCACATGGAATTTCTGTGTGATTACAATGGGTAAGGGTGAAACGGTGGGGTAAGAGCCCACCGCGGGACGGGCAACCGGACCGGCACGGCAAGCCCCGCCGGGAGCAATGCCAAATAGGGATCGCGCGGGGCCTCGGCCCCGGGGGCGCTTTACCCCCAGCAGATCCGGGTTGGCAGCATAAACCCTTTGGCAACAATGGGTTAAGATGAATGATCATCAGGGCGCAAGCCTTACAGAATCCGGCTTACAGGCCATCCGCAGAAGATTATGCCCCCACTGAACGCCCGCAAAAAGTCAGCGCCAGAACCGCGTATGGGTTTGGTACCGTTTTGGTATGGGTTTGGTAATGCAAGAGGTCGACTTTTCGGAGAAACCGGCGGGGCTGACGACGACCTGATGCCGAAATCGCGAAAGGTAATCAGTTCGATTACCTTGGAGGTAATGGTTTTCATACGGTCGCAAATCCGATCGCCATTCTGACGTAGACAACTCCAGAACTTCGTTACACGGGGCAGGGGCAGATGCGGGACAAAGTTAGCATTCGCTGCGATTGCACCACCTAACGGTTCTCGATGATCGACCGCTCGTATCAAAGATTTTGTGCGAGCCCCATCAGGTCACTGTGTTGCCTTTCTTTGAGGCTTGATGCAACTTAGCCTGCAACTGAAAGGGTTGAAAAAACATGATGTACTATGGTGTCTCATTGCCACTCTCGACGTGGTTTATGTTGATTGTTGGCGCGGTTCTAGCGCTCATATTGCCGTTTGCGGTAGTTGGTTCCATCACATCATTCTTGCCAGCACCAATTGATCTGGTCGCGAGCAACATACTTGCGGGAATAGGGTTCCCAGTGCTTCTTTGTTACTTACACTCTCGTAAAATGTTCGGGCGTGGCATCGGCTCCGTTTTCTTCAAGATTTATACTTGGTTCTACGTTTTGTTGGGACTGTTCTCGATAAGTTTTGGCTTTCTTGCCTACGATGAACCCCAATTTGTTGGGATCGCGGTTGGCCTTATCATGCTTGCTACCGGGCTTGGTATGATTTGGTGGTCGCGTAGAACAAATGCAGCGCTGCAGGACGCTATCAACCAAAACGCAGATCAACGCGCAGCAATAGAAAGAGAAGAGCAAATTCAAATTCAAGCAGAAGCGATAGCCCGTGCTGAATCATTGAAGAACAATTCGTCCTAGCTGAAAACTTAGTTGCCTTTTCTGCAAAGCTGGAATTCGCAGAGGGCGCAGCATCCGACAGTTTGGGCTCGAAGCAGACATCTGAAAGTTTCTGTCGGGCGCGTTCTCCGAGACAGGGGCTCAGATGGCCGCTCAGCGGGACAATACCGACCTTTGCCGGGACAGCGCCAATGATCGCCTTAGCGGCGGGCCCTTAAAGGTTCCTGTCTGGCGGTGACACAAACGGTCAAACACGGACAGGAGGCCCGGCGTGGCTTGCAATGTGCGCCTTTAGCGTTTCGGCATAAAGCCCAGGCTCTTTGAGAGGCCAAAGATGATCCCGGCCCTGAAGAACAATTGGATGCACGTCTGGCAATCGCTCTGCGAGCCTGGCGGGTGCGGATCTGATCCCTTCCGGTTCGCCATCCCCTGCAATTGCCGTGATCGGCAAGGTCAAGGCGTCGAGACCGGCGGGCGGCTCAAAATCCACGACCTGGATGCCCGCTCTTCTGATCGTGCTCGACCTGATGACCTTGGCACCTTCGATAAAGCGTGTTTTGACCGCTTCGTCACCGAACACCGATGCAAAACGACGCAGAAGCGGCGGGGCCCGAAAGACGAGACCGTTGGCTACATATGCGAGCTTCAACAGCGTCCGATGGCTTGGCGAAGACATGTGAAAGCCGGACAGAAGGGCTGTCGTGAAGCGCTCTGGCCGCAAGGTGAGAAGAAACAGGCCGACATAAGCCCCGAGCGAATGGCCGGTGATATGGAGTGGCCTTTGTGCAGGTAGGGTATCCACCACCTCGGCCACCCGGGCGGCAGTATCGGCCAATGAACGCCACGGCGTCTCATGGCTTGCACCATGGCCCGGAAGATCAGGAACAAGGGCCCCGTATTCAGCCAGATCCGCAGTGACCGTATCCCAGCTCCAACCTGCGATTCCAAGACCGTGCAGATAGAGGATGACTGGCGCCTCTTCGTCGAGGTCGCGAAGGCTGTGGGCGAGCATAAAAAGACCTTAAACAGTGCCGTTCGAAGCAGACGTAATTAGCGCATAGACTGTGTACAAGTGGCCTAAACACATGGCCGGGTTGCGGTGGTATGACCGCAGGGCCGCTCCCCCAGATTGCGGCCGGGGAGGGCGCGCTTTGCATTGTGGCTTCGGGCGACAGTTTCGTGGCGATTGCGTGAAGCTACTGCGGGGGCGCCAGATGAATAATTGGGTATCTTCGGCGTCCACCGGGGGCTGATTTCCCGGCCCGATCTGATCCGTTTTGGACAGGTGATCACGATCCTGCGCCAGGCGTGGGTGCATGGTTTGGCGGGCGCGGCGGGTGTTGCGGGTCTCCGCTCCCGCGAACACCTTGTTGTGATTGTCGCGTTCTTTCCTCCCTTCTGAATTTTCCGTACTACATCGACCCAATGGCCAGCAGCTTCATGCGAATTACCGCTTTGAGGGTTTGCAACCGGCTCTATGGGGACGCTGATGATGATTTCAAAGAACAGACTGTTGTGCACTTTTTGGGGATCGCTTCTTTGTGGAGCGGCGATGGCCACGAGTGTGGTGGCCGAGGAGAAGATCCGGCAGCTTTCCACCCATATGGGGGAGATGTATGCCGAGATCGAGGCGCCTTCGGAGCCGGGGCAGCCGAAGGATTCCCTTCGGTTTGAGCCGTGGCAGATGATTGATGAGATGTTCGTGCGCGATGATCTGGTATTTCTGATGCGGCACGGGCCCACCGACTGGAGCAAGCTGGATATCAAGGATGTGGCGCCAACCGATTGCGCCAACCAGCGGGTGATGAGCCCGCAGGGCAAGAGGGATGTGGAAAACCTCGGGATCCTGATGGCTTCCAACGACCTGAAACCCGCGCGGATCGTGGTGAGTGAGTGGTGCCGGAACCAGCAGACTGTGGAGTATCTCAAAAAGGGCTTTGGGGCCGTGGATGCGGCGTATGCAGATGGTTTGGAAGTGGAGACGGAACCGGCATTGAACCTGCTGCTTTCACTACAGGGTGCACCGAATGTTTCGGGCATGCGCGATCTTGTGCAGAACTGGGAGGGCAGTGGCGGCAACGGGCCGTTGCTGATGATCAGCCACTACACCAATATAGACGAGCTGACCGACTTTCGCGTCTATGAGGGCGAGATCCTTGTGGTGGACCCCAAGCGGGAGGGCCGCGTGCTGGGCTATCTGAGGCTGAGAAGTGCTTCGCCGGATGTGGGGCATTTTGATACGGACTATCTGGAGCAATAGGGCGCGCTATTCGGCTGGTCTTTGAAGCATCCGCGCTGAAGGCGGGTGCTTCGGATTATAACCGTCTCTTTTGAAGGCCACGGATTGCCACTGTAACGGGCCGGGCTATCCGCCGCGTGTGCAAAAACTCGGTTCTCTATTCCTCGCCCGGAGTGGATGGCGTCCAAATTGTCTAATGGCGGGGGGCGTCTGGACGAGATGGAAAACGTGTTCCCCGGAAGCCGCTTGAGTACCGCCCAATGAGTGCCAGCGTGCCTTGTGTGCGTGCAGGCAACACCTGTGGAACGCCACGCATCTTTGACGCGATGCGACGGATTTGCCGAACCCTATCAACGCGCTGCATCCTGCAATATCAACCCAAACCTCAAGCAATTCGGACCCAGACTGGACCTTCATCTCGACATCGGTCAATGACTGCTTGGCGGACAAAGTTGCCTTTGAACTTTTTTCAGTGAATGGTCGCTTCCGACATAACTACCATCAAAACAGTCTTATTGGTGCGCTTCATACTCCGAAGGTTCAGGCCATTCGCCTTTCACGCCCACCCACTTAATGCTGCAATAGTCCGTCCAGTCTTGCTGTTTCTTATCAATCAGTAGTCTTGAATGGATTCTATATAATCCCGATCTACATTGAACTTTGACGCTCAATTCGCCTGCTCCATCTAAAATCGTGTCTTTGAATATGCTTGTGTAAAAGAATAGAGCTTGCTTAACCTTAAAGCGGTCCCTTACTCGTTCTCCGTTCACTGTCAGACGTTCTTGACTATAGAAATCGAAGTTAGCTCCATTTTCCCAGACGATTTGATAGTTCCCTCGTTCGTATTCCCACCGCTGAATATAGAGTGTTATGGTCTCTGCCATGATGCGGATTGCCTCAACCGTTGCCTGATACGGGATTTTTCGCTTCGTGTTCAGGATTTCTGCAGGATTGCCTTACGGTCCTGACCCCAGATCACTCACATGAGTCGCCGGTGACGATGCTGGAAACGGATTGGCTCTTGTCCAAAGTCTGAAACCTCATTTCCAGTGTTACGCCTTGTCGCAGCGTATCCAAAATTAAGGGGTCGCCACAAAAAATCTGTGGTGCACCCTCCTGCACAGGGGCAACTGACATTTTGAATTGGTCCTGAGCCGGATGCGTGAATACAGCGTGGAGTATAACGCGTGTCTCCTCGACAGAGACTTCGTCGAACCGCACCAGCTCATTCACTTGGATGGGCAACTCACCAAAGTATCCCTCAAGCTGGGTGCCAAGCAAAGCTGCCTTTTCTTCAGGCGTATTTGGTTGTGCAGTAGCTTTCTGTGCAATTACAGCCAAAATCAATACGAGACCGATGAGGATGCAGATTTTTCGTCCCACAATACGTGCAGGCCCTATTTTTAGGCCCATCCCAACCAAAATGAGGTAAACCGCTGGCAGGAAGCTTCCTACCAGCCTGCCATAGTCACTCGCAGTCATGGTTCCATTCCCTTTCCAATTTCCTACCAACGCCCTGACACAACTGCATCTTTAATTGTCGTTGGGTGACCGTCACGGAAATTGATAGCTCTGAAGAACGTTTCTTCCTCACCACGCACCTCAGCACTGACATGTATGAACACCTCCCAATGCTCCTTGTTTTGATTTCGACGACACCCGTTCGCATAGTCGCTTTCGGTCCCTTGTTCTGGTGGGTCGCAAACTTCATATTCAATGATCGCACGCGGATTTGCTATAAATGTTGGGTTGAACGCCTCAACGATTTGCATGGATCTTTCTAAGTAGGTTTCAGGAAGCTCCACATCTCTGGGATCAGGCAGCGTTGCCCAGAACGCTGCATTCTCTTCATCTTCATCAAACTCTTTTTCCAGATCAAATTCACGATCTTGGCGCACAGTTGCCTCGTATGTCTTGTCTTCATCTCTAAACAAGAACGTCCATTGGTTTCCACGAGCCGAAAACTGCGTTTTGATCCGTTCAATTTTTACGGTGTCCGCGTTTGGAACGCGATCTTCTGACAGCGCAAAATGCAGAGCTTGCTCTGTGGTGATCAATTCGCCAGAAATATCAATTTGGCCCGCAGCCTGTCCATCATCTTCAGATGATGATGCTGCCTCTTGAGACAAAGCTGCGGTGGTGGTTGAGAGGGAAAGGCTTGCTATCAAAGCTAAGTGTCGAGTTGCAGGAAACATGGGCATAATTGAGTTCCTTTGCCTGTCTAAAATTGAGATCATGCAGCTTCAAAAGTGTCTATGAGATCAACAGTATGAGTGCAACATAAGGTCTTTCCTTCATCGCAGCATAGCGGACGTTCCGACCCCCCGCAGCATCGGTCGAAGCGGGCTCAAACCGGGCATCCATTGCGTTTTGTCCGAACGTCCGGTCTTGGATGTTTGGGTCAGTTGTTGACACAAAGGTCAAAGTCATGTGGTGCCTGACTACACCATTTATGCCGGGCGCAGGAACGACACCGGGAGCCTCTGTGTTGCTCCAGAAGAAGAGGCTTTCCGGATTTTCTGCGTGTTCAGGGGCGGCCCTTATTGCGTTTCGCTTTGGGCACGCATCCACCCATCGCTGCCTGAACACACGGATTTCAAGGCGTGTGAACGGTAGGCGAAACGCTTTAGTGGAGGGTTTGCTCCTGGGGCACTCTTGCTCTCTGGCAGCAGGCGTAGATGGCCTTGGCAAGATCGGCACTGTCGAAAGGTTTGGGGAGCAGTTCGATATCCGTGCCGAGTGTTGCGGCGCGGGTGGTTTCGAGATTGGTGTAGCCCGACATGAGGAGGACGCCGATCTCCGGCCGTGTGGCGGCAAGTTCCTTGGCGAACTCCACGCCCGAGGTGCCGCCGGGCAGCACGATATCGGAGAGGATGATATCGGGCGCGTCTACCGTATCGAGAAGCTTGCGCGCCTCGGCCACGCTTTCCACATCCTGAACGCGGTAATCGAAGCTTGAGAGCAGACGCTTGACGGTGACGCGGACATCCTTGTTGTCCTCGACGATCAGGATCCGCTCTCCGCTGCCACCAAGCACTTTTTCGATGGCGGGCTTGGTGACGGTTTTGGCGGCTTCCATTGAGCGGGGGATGCGGATCTCTATTCGCGTGCCTTCGCCCGGAGTGCTTTCGATGATCATCTCGCCGCCGGACTGCTCCACAAAGCCGTGGACCATGGAGAGGCCGAGGCCGCTGCCATAGCCGAACTCCTTGGTTGTGAAGAAGGGCTCGGTTGCGCGGGCCTTTACCTCCGGGCTCATGCCGGTGCCGGTATCGCAGACCGTGATACGCACATAATCCCGCGCTTTGGTGGGCGTTCCCTCCCGCGGGAGGTTGGCCACGCAGATGCGCAGCTTTCCGCCCCGGGGCATTGCATCGCGGGCGTTGTTGGCGAGGTTGAGAATTGCGTTGGCCAGAAGGTTCGGGTCCGCGAAGACGGGCCAGAGATCCGGTGGCAGCTCGGTTTCAATTCTCACATCATCGCGCAGGGTGCGGCGGAGAAGTTCGACCATATCCTTGATCAGGTGATCAAGATCCACGGCTTGCGGCTTCAGCGTCTGGCGGCGGGCGAAGGCGAGGAGGCGGCGGGTAAGTTCCGCCCCGCTTTTGGTGGAGCGCAAGATCGGATCCGTGAGGTGGTGGTCTGTTCCCGGCTCCAGCGCCAGAAGCTCCGCATGGCCCTGGATGGTGGCCAGAAGATTGTTGAAATCATGCGCGATACCGCCGGTAAGCTGGCCGATCGCCTCCATCTTCTGAGCCTGGAGGAGACGCTTTTCCGCGTTCTTGCGCTCTGCAATGGCTTCGGCACGGGCTTCGGCCAGAAGATTTTCTATCTCGCGGTTTTTCTCGTCGAGGGCGCGGCGGTTCTTGAATTCGGAGACGAATATCCGTTCGTGGCGCAGCACGCTGCTGGCGATGACGAAGTAAAAGACAACAGAGCAGATCGCGAAGCCGATGATGGAGGAATTGGCCGTTAGCGCAAAGCCTGCCATGCTGCCTATCGCAACGATGCCACTGAAGGTGAGGGCAGCGACAGGCATAGGATAGAGTGTGATGGCGCCGGCTGAAACGGTGCCGGCGGCGAGGGCGATGATAAAGGCCTGCGAGACGCCTGTGGTGACGGGCAGGATCACCGCGCCGGGGAAGGCCCAGACCAGGCCAAGAGCGGCTGCGCGGATGTTGGTGCGGCGGTAGGAACGCCGGGTGAGACGCTTGGGAAAGGGCTTGCCGCGATAGGTGGAGAAGCGCCAGAGCGAGTAGGCGGAGAAGCTGATGACGACCGCGGCCCAGAGCACGGCCTGCGGTAGAAGCTGGCTGTCGAGGTAGAAGACGAGCAGGGCGGCGAAGCTGTTGACGATATTGGCCGTCATCATCGGCGGCGTGAGGGATGTAATCGCGTAGGCGCGTTGGGCGATTATCTCCTCATCATCTACCATCACACTCTCCGGACGGGGCTGTGCAACCTGTGCCAGAACCCGGATACGACTCGCTAACCCCCCCGAGGGTTAGAAATACAGAGAAACGGCGGCTTCGTCCATCCGGGGCTTAGGGCTCCTCCCAATGGGCGTCGGCGCCGAGCGCCTTGAGGTTCTCGATGAAATTGGGGTGGGCGCGACGGATGGGTTCGGCCTTGAGGATGCGCGAGGTGCCCTCGATCTGGATCGCGGCGATCAGAAGGCCGACGACGACGCGGATGATGTAGGGCGCCTCCACCTCTGCCGGTTTCAGCTTGGAGTTGCCGAAGACCAGCAGGCGGTGGGGATCGGAGAGGTGGGCGCGGACGCCGAGTTTGGCCAGTTCGCCCGACCAGCCGAGCGCGCCTTCGTAGACCTTGTTCCAGAAGAGAACATCCCCGTGGCAGCCGACGGAGACGCCGATGGCCTGCGGCAGCAGATCGGCGGGGAAGTAGGGCCAGGGGGCGGCTTCGATCTTTGCCGTCATCTGGGCGGTGAGGGGGGGCGTTACCTCGCGCGTCCAATCTGTGACGGTGATTTTGCCGGGTTCTTCGTGGAATTTGAGACCGAGCTTGGCGAACTGGTCGAGGATGAGGGGCATCTCGTTGAGGATGTCCGTTTCCACCGTGACCTGACCGCCGGTGACCCCGCCGAGGGCGAGGAAGGTCGCAACCTCGTGGTGATCATCCGGCACGCGGATTTCGGCGCTGCCGAGTTTATCGGTGCCGGTGACGGTGAGGCGGGAGGTGCCGATGCCCTCGATCCCTGCGCCCATTTGGGCGAGCATGTGGCATAGGGATTGAACATGCGGTTCGGAGGCCGCGTTGGTCAGGACGGAGGTGCCGTCGGCCACGCTGGCGATCATCAGAAAGGTCTCGGTCGCGGTGACGGAGGCGTATTCGGCCCAGATGGATTGTGGTGCAGGCCGTGATTTGAGCACCATGTCGATGCCCTGCGCGGGCAGGGTTTCGCAGCCGAAGGTCTGGAGGAAGTTGATATGCGGGTCGATCTCGCGGATGCCGAGTGCGCAGCCCTTGGCGTCGATATCGAATTTCAGGCGGCCGTGGCGGATAAGGACGGGGGCCAGCAGCAGAATGGCGGAGCGAATGCCGAGGGGCAGGTTCTCGATCGCCTTTGCGTCGATCTGTCCCTTGTGGTGCAGGGTGAGGGTGGCGTCTTGCGTGTCATACGTGACGTCTGATCCGAGGGAGCGGAAGTAATCCACCAGTTTGCCGACATCGGTGATGTCGGGGACGTTGGTGATGCGGACGGGCGCATCGGTGAGCAGTGAGGCGCAGATCATCGGCAGGACGGCGTTCTTGTTGCCGTTGGGGCGGATCGTGCCCGAAAGCGGGCGCCCGCCATTGACGATGAAATTGGCCATGCTCCGCCTCCGTCTCGCTGCGGCCTCCCCTGCCTTGCGATGGGAGGCGCGCTTGCCTGTTTTTGGTGCGGTCTGGCAGGGTCCCGCCGCGCACATTCTGCTCAACCCTCTCTATTTCACGGTTCGCCGGGTAAGTGCAATCCACAGCGGGATTTCGCCAGGGGTGGCGACGGTGAAGAGAGGATTTCGGGCTTTCGGTGTTCCTTGGGCTGGTGTGATTCTGCTTTGGTTCGGGCGCCGGTTCGCCGAACAGTATGGGGGTGGCCTCAGTGGCCGAGCCGAAGGATATAGAAATGATCGTCTCGCGATGTGCCATTTATGCGCACACCATCGGGATGGGTTGCGACGTTTTTAAAGCCATGCGCCTCATAGAACCGGATCGCGCGGTGGTTCTCCGTATCTACGAACAATTCCAACTGTTCGATGCCAGCGCCCCGCGCTTCCTCGATAAGCCCTTGCATGAGAGTGTGGGCTGCACCTGACCCGTGATATTTGCCGCTGACGAAGAAGGGGCCGATCTCGGCGCGGTGGCGGGTGCGTTCGAGCTTTTGGGGGCGATAGCCGCAGAAGCCGATGAGCGTTTCGCCGTTGAAGACGCCGCGAATGGTGCCGTGGTTCAGGATCTCTTTCAGGCGATCGGGGCCTGGTGAGGCGGTTTCCTCGACCGTCGTGAGGAAGCCCATCGGGTAGTCGCGGACGCCTTCGATACGGAGCGCTTGCCAATCCTCCGCGTGCTCTGGGCCGAGGTTTTGATACGAAAACGCCATTGTCTGCCTGCCTCCCTTACGGCTGAATGTCTGCGAAATGCCGCCGGGCAGGATAGCCGGGGTGCGGCGCTCTGCAATGGCTGGATGCCATGAATCGCCACCTTGGCTGTGGATAACCCTGTGGTCAAACCTGAAATTTGGCCCGAAATTGCCGATAATCAAGAAAATTATTGGGTTTTTATGGGCTGTGATGGGATAGCGATTTAGACGCTATATATAGTGTTCTATTCTCATAGTTTGTTTATATGTGCCAAAACTGGCCTTGATCACGGTAGATAATTACTCTTGAACATCGCGTGAATCACCCTTGATTTCGCTAATGTGCATAGTTTCCCATTGATTTGCACGGTTTCCCATGTAATACCTTACGCATCGGAAGGGACGGAAATACAATTTGGGCGCAAGACCCACCTCCAAGGTTTTAATCGGCAGGTTTCGTACAGGCCCGTCCCTTCCACAAAAAGACTAAACCCGGCTGAGGGTGCGAGCAGGCACGAAGACAAAACCCCAGCTGGAAAAAGGCCAACACGGCTTCGAGGCGGATCGTGCAAGAGGCGGCACGGTTCGCCTTTTTTACGGCCCGAAAGAGGCTGGAGCCGGGGCGGCGCAGGCAAAAGGGTGACACGCAAGTGGCACGACGGTTCAGAGGTGAATGGGTCCACAAGGTGGATGCCAAGGGAAGGGTGTCTATTCCGGCGCCCTTTCGGCGTGCTCTGGAGGAAGGTGATCCGGATTTCGAGCCGAAGGGGAACCCCTATCTCGTGCTGGTTTATGGCCGGAAGAACAAGAATTGCATCGAGGGATATTCCGTCCGCTCCATGGACGAGGTGGACGATATGATCGCTGCCCTGCCGCGCTATTCCCGTGAGCGGGAAGCGCTGGAGCGGATGATCAACACCCAGTCGAGCCAGGTTCAGGTGGATGAGAACGGACGGATCGTGCTGTCTGCGAAGCTGCGCGAAAAGATTGGCGTGGCGAAGGAGGCGGTGCTGGCCGGGATGGGCGACAAGTTCCAGATCTGGGAGCCCGCTGCCTATGAGGCCGATCAGGCACAGATTGACAACTGGCTGAACGATCAGGACGAGGCGGAGGATCCTTTCGCTCTTCTGGATCGGGCGCGGCTTGGGGCAGGCAGCGGGGGGTAGGAGATGGTTGATGCCATGGTTGCCCCGCATATTCCCGTACTTCTGGAACCCATTCTCGCACGGATTTCCCCGGTGGAGGGCGTGTGGCTGGATGGCACTTTCGGGGCCGGGGGATATACGCGTGCGCTTCTGGATGCGGGGGCGGAGAAGGTGATTGCAGTGGACCGCGACCCCGAGGTTTTCGAGCGGGCGGCAAGCTGGGCCAGTGAATACGGCGACCGGCTGGAGCTGGTGGAGGCCACGTTCGATCAATTGGATACCCTGGTGGATGTGCCGCTGGCGGGGGTGGTGCTGGATATTGGCGTCTCCTCCATGCAGATCGACCAGCCGGGGCGGGGGTTCTCGTTTCAGAAGGATGGCCCGCTGGATATGCGGATGAGCGGCAGCGGGCATTCGGCGGCCGATATCGTGAACACGGCCGATGAAGGAATGCTGGCGGATATTCTTTATCAGTATGGCGAGGAGCGGGCCTCGCGCCGGATCGCGCGGCGGATCGTGGAGGCGCGGGCGAATGCGCCGCTTACGCGGACGGGCGCTTTGGCCAAGGTGATCGAGGGCGCGTTGCCACCCGCGCGGCCTGGGCAGATGCACCCGGCAACGCGCAGTTTTCAGGCGTTGCGGATCGCGGTGAATGATGAGTTGGGGCAGTTGGTGCGCGGGCTGATCGCGGCGGAGCGGGCCCTGGCCCCCGGCGGCTGGCTGGTGGTCGTGACGTTTCATTCGCTGGAGGATCGGATTGTGAAGCGGTTCTTTCAGCAGCGCAGCGGTGCGGCACCCAAGGGCAACAGATATGCGCCCGAAGTGGCAGTGGACGAGGCGCGGTTCGAACTGGTTTCGCGCAAGGCCGTGGTGGCGGATGAGGATGAGATGGCGGCGAACCCGCGCGCACGCTCGGCCAAGTTGCGGCTGGCGCGGCGGCGGGACGTACCGGCGGGGCCGGTGGATATGGGCAAGCTGGGGTTGCCACCTTTGGATCTGGCAGGAGAGAGACGATGAAGACGGTGATGACAATCGGCGCTGTGGCCCTTGTGGTGGCGTTCGCCTTCTGGGCTTACGGCGTGAACTACGCCACGCAGGATGCGGAGCGGCGGGTTGCGGCGCTGCGGCTGGAGATCGCCGAAGAGAAGGCGACAATCGCGATGCTGCGGGCGGAGTGGGCGTATCTCAACCGGCCCGACCGTTTGCGCGAACTGGCGGAGCTGCATTTCGGAGATCTCGGTTTGATGCCGCTGGATGCAGCACATTTCAGCGATGCGGCCCTGCTGCCCTTCCCGCCGGATGAGCATCTGCCGCTTCTCGGGTCCGAGATTGACCGGCTTCTCTTCACGGCACAGGTCACGGAATGATCCGCGCGCCGCTGCGCCCCCTTGCGCGGATCCTGACCGCGCGCGCCAATGGCGAGGATCCGGACAGGATCGAGGCCGAGGCGCGGGCGGCGCGGATGCGTGCGAAACTGCGTGCGGAGCGGCAGCGGGCCGAGCGGCGGCTTTGGCTGCTGGCGGCCACTTTCCTGATGGCCTTCGGCACGGTTGCCGGGCGCATGGGCGTGCTGGCCGCAAGCGATCCGGTGGAGCCGGAAAACGGCTATGCGGCAGCGCATATCGCCAACCAGCGGGCCGATATTCTGGATGCCAAGGGGCGGATACTGGCGACGAACCTGCGCACAAACTCGCTTTACGCGCAGCCCCATATGATGGTGGACAAGGTTGCGGCAGCGAACGGACTGGCCGAGATTTTTCCCGATATCACGGCGGAGGGGATGCTGGCGCAGTTCGAGAAGCGCAAGAAGTTTGTGTGGATCAAGCGCTCGCTTTCGCCTGAGCAGTTGCAGGCGGTGCATGATCTGGGCGAGCCGGGGCTGCTGTTCGGCCCGCGCGAGATGCGGCTTTACCCCAATGGCCCGATTGCGGCGCATGTGCTGGGCGGTACGCGTTTCGGGCAGGAGGGTGTGCATGCGGCCGAGGTGATCGGCATGGCCGGCGTGGAGCTGACCTATGACAAGTTCCTGCGTGATCCTGCGGAGGCGGGCAAGCCGCTGGAGCTTTCGATTGATCTGTCCGTGCAGGCGGCGGTGGAGCAGGTGCTGGCCGGTGGCATGGTGCTGATGAATGCCAAGGGGGCTGCAGCGGTACTGATGGAGGCCGATACCGGCCAGATCGTGGCGCTGGCGAGCCTGCCGGATTTTGACCCCAACAAGCGACCTCAGGCCGGAGCCGACCCGGCGGAAAGCCCGATTTTCAACCGGGCGGCGCAGGGTGTCTATGAGATGGGATCGACGCTGAAGATTTTCACGGCCGCGATGGGGCTGGAGACGGGGCTTTATGCGGCTTCGACGATGATCGACACCAAGGGGCCGCTGGTCTGGGGCAAGTTCAAGATCCGCGATTTCCACGATTATGGGCCGCTGCTGAGCCTGCGGGATGTGATCGTCAAATCCTCCAATATCGGGACGGCGCGGATCGCGATCGAGGCGGGGGCAGAGCGGCAGAAAGCCTATCTGCGCAAGCTGGGTTTCCTTGAGCCGGTGCCGGTGGAATTGCCGGAGGCGCGGCGGTCCAAGCCGCTGTTGCCGTCGCGCTGGAGCGAGCTTTCGACGATGACCATCTCCTACGGGCACGGGATCGCGATCACGCCGCTGCATCTGGCGACGGGCTACGCGACGGTGGCCAACGGCGGCATGAAGGTGACACCGAGCCTTGTGAAGGGCGGTGGGGGAGTGGGAGAGCGGGTGATTTCCGAAAAGACCTCCGCCGAATTGCGCAGCATGTTGCGGGCTGTCGTGACGGAGGGTACGGCCTCTCTCGGCGAGGTGCCGGGCTATAATGTGGGCGGCAAGACGGGCACGGCGGACAAGCCCAACCCGCAGGGCGGCTATTACGACGACAAGGTGATGGCGACTTTTGCCAGCATGTTTCCTGCGGAAGATCCGAAATATGTGCTGATCGTGACGCTGGATGAGCCGGAAATACAGCTGGGCCGGGACCCGAAACGGACGGCAGGCTGGACGGCGGTACCTGTGGCGGCAGAGATGATCCGCCGGATTGCGCCGTTGATGAACATGCACCCGCAGCCTAAAGAGGGCTGAGATTTGACGGAGGCTGGTGTGGTCAAGGAACTGGAAGAACTGGGGCTTCTGACCGGGGCGCAACGGGCCGGGCGCTGGCAGGGCAAGGCCGCGCTGACGGGCCTTTCCGTGGACAGCCGCACCGTGAAGCCCGGCCATCTTTTCTTTGCCGTTCCAGGCAGCACCCTGCATGGCGGGGAATTCGTGCAATATGCCCTGCGGATGGGCGCGGCTGCCGTGGTGACGGATGCCGAGGGTTTGGCGCTGGCGGAGCGGGATTGCGGGCCAATCGATGTGCCGGTGGTCGTCCATCCCGATCCGCGCATGGCGCTGGCGATTGCCGCGCGGCGCTGGTTTGCCGACCAGCCCGAGACGATGGTGGCGGTGACCGGGACGAACGGCAAGACCTCTGTCGCGAGTTTCACGCGCCAGATCTGGGAGCAGCTTGGCGCATCGGCGGTGAATTTCGGGACGACCGGCGTGGAGGGCGCGGTTGCCGCCCCTTTGAGCCACACGACGCCCGAGCCGATCACGCTGCACCGGTTGCTGGCCGATCTTGCGGCCAAGGGTGTGAGCCACGGGGCGATGGAGGCCTCCTCCCACGGGTTGGTGCAGCGGCGTCTGGATGGTGTGCGGCTGCGGGCCGCGGCCTTCACGAATATCAGCCGCGATCATCTGGATTATCACGACAGTTTCGAAGACTACTTTCAGGCCAAGGCCGGGTTGTTCACGCGCGTTCTGCCAAAGGACGGCATAGCGGTGATCAACACGGATGATCCCGGCGGCGCGCGGCTGAAGACGATGGCCAGAGCACGCGGGCAGAAGGTGATCTCCGTCGGTTCCGGGCTGGTGGATCTGGAGATTTTGGGGCGGCGGTTCGATACCACCGGGCAGGATCTGCGGTTCTCCTTTGAGGGCAAGGTGTATATGGCGCGGCTGAACCTGATCGGCGGGTTTCAGGCCTCGAATGCTCTGGTTGCCGCCGGTTTGGCGCTGGCCTCCGGTTTTGAGATGGGCGATGTGGCGCAGGCTCTGGAGAGCCTCACGACCGTGCGGGGCCGGATGGAGCGGGCGGCGGTGCGCGGCAACGGCGCTGCGGTTTACGTGGATTATTCGCACACGCCCGACGCGCTGGCCACGGCCTTGCAGGCGATGCGCCCCCATGTGATGGGGCGGCTGATCGTGGTGTTTGGTGCCGGCGGCGACCGCGACCCCGGAAAGCGGCCCCTGATGGGTGCTGCGGCCGCCGAGTTTGCGGATGTGGCCTATGTGACGGATGACAACCCACGCTCGGAAGATCCGGCGGCCATTCGGGCCGAAGTGATGGCGGGATGCCCGGAGGCTGTGGAGATCGGCGACCGTGCGGCGGCCATTCTGGCCGGTGTGGATGCTTTGCAGCCCGGCGATACACTGCTGATTGCGGGCAAGGGGCACGAGACCGGGCAGATTATTGGCGATGACGTGCTGCCCTTTGATGATGCCGAACAGGCGAGCGTGGCGGTGGCGGCGCTTGAGGGATTGGGCGCGTGAGCCTCTGGACCGCTGCAGAGGCTTTGGAGGCCACGGGCGGTGCGGGAGTTGCGAACTGGAAGGCGACGGGTGTTTCGATTGATACGCGAACGCTCGAGCCGGGCGATCTTTTCGTCGCACTCAAGGATATCAGGGATGGCCATGATTTCGTGAAGGCGGCGCTGGCCAAAGGGGCGGCGGCGGCGCTGGTCTCTCATGTGCCGGACGGTGTGCCCGCGGATGCGCCACTGCTTCTGGTGCCAGATGTGCTGGAGGGGTTGCGCGCGTTGGCACGGGCTGCGCGGGCGCGGATTTCGGGCAAGGTGGTCGGGGTTACGGGTTCGGTTGGCAAGACCGGCACGAAGGAGATGTTGCGGACGGCCCTGAGCGGGCAGGGCCTGTGCCATGCGGCGGAGAAGAGCTTCAACAATCATTGGGGTGTGCCGCTGACGTTGGCGCGGATGCCGCGCGAGACGGATTTCGCGGTGATCGAGATCGGGATGAATGCGCCGGGCGAGATCGCGCCCCTGGCCAAGCTTGCGCGGCTGGATGTGGCGGTGGTGACAACGGTGGCGGAGGTGCATCTGGCCGCATTCGACAGCCTTGAGGGTATTGCCGTGGAGAAGGGTGCCATCTGCGAGGGGCTGGTGCCCGGCGGTGTGGCAGTGCTGAACGGGGACATCGGAACGGCCGGGATTTTGCGCGCAGCGGCGGAGGCTGCGGATGCGCGGATTGTGGAATTCGGCACCGGTGACTTTGCCGCAAGGCTGGGGCCGGTGCGGTTGCAAAGCCTTGGCACGACGGCAGAGGCGGAGCTTTCGGGTGTGCCCATCATGTTCAAGCTGGGCGCGCCGGGGGCGCATCTGGCGATGAATGCGCTGGCCGTTTTGGCGGCGGTGGAGGCTTTGGGCGCGGATATTGCAGTGGCCGCACTGGCGCTGGCGGGATGGGTGCCGCCCGAGGGGCGGGGTGCGCGCTGGTCTATCGCGCTGGGGCCTGCGGGGATCGATGGCTCCGTTCTGCTGATTGACGAGAGCTACAATGCCAATCCGTTGGCGATGGGTGCCGCCTTTGAAGTTTTCGTGCAGGCCAAGCCTATGGACGGGCAGGGGCGCAAGATGATTGGGCGGCGTGTGGCCTTTCTGGGCGATATGCTGGAACTGGGCCCGGATGAGGCAGCGATGCACGGCGCGCTGGCGGAGCATCCGGCGATGAAGGATATCACGTCGGTGCATTGCGCCGGGCCATTGATGCGGGCTCTGCACGACGCTTTGCCGCCGGAGAAGCGCGGCGAATGGCACCCGGATACGGATGCGCTGGCGGCCCGCGTGCCACGGCTGGTGGATGCGGGCGATGTGGTGATGGTGAAGGGCTCGCTCGGCTCCAATCTCGCCGTTGTGGTTGACGCGATCAAGAAACTGGGCGATGCCACGGATATGCGTAAGGCGGAGGATACCCCCTAGATGTTGTATTTTTTAAGCGAGCTTTCGGATGGCGGGGACATTTTCAACCTCTTTCGCTATATCACCTTCCGGGCTGGTGGCGCGTTTCTGACGGCCTTGATTTTCGGGTTTGTGTTCGGGCAGCCGCTGATCAACCTGTTGCGGAAGAAGCAGAAGAAGGGCCAGCCCATTCGGGAAGATGGACCCGAGAGCCATATTTTGGCCAAGGCCGGGACGCCGACGATGGGGGGGCTGCTTATCCTCTCGGCCTTGGTGCTTTCAACGGCGTTGTGGGCGCGACTGGACAATGGATTTGTGTGGCTTGTGCTGTTCGTGACGGTGGCCTTCGGGCTGATCGGGTTTGCTGATGATTATGCCAAGGTTTCCAAGAATAACACGGATGGGGTTTCGGGCCGGGTGCGGCTGGGGATCGGATTTGTGGTGGCCGCGATTGCGGCTGTTTGGGCGATGTATCTGCACGGGATCAATGACGCCTTGACGTCTGATCCGGCCCTTTCGGGGCGGCTGGCCTTTCCGGTGTTCAAGGATACGTTGCTCAATCTGAGCGTCCTGTTTGTGCCGTTTGCGATGATCGTGATCGTTGGCGCGGCCAATGCGGTGAACATGACGGACGGGCTGGACGGCCTTGCAATCATGCCGGTGATGATCGCGGGCGGCTCTTTCGGGATTATTGCCTATGTGGTGGGGCGGACGGATTTTACCGAATATCTGGATGTGCACTACGTGCGGGGAACCGGGGAAATCACGATCTTCACGGCGGCCCTGATCGGCGGTGGGCTGGGGTTCCTGTGGTACAATGCACCACCTGCAGCTGTGTTTATGGGCGATACCGGAAGCCTCGCTTTGGGCGGTGCTTTGGGCGCGATTGCGGTGGCCACGAAGCACGAGATCGTGCTGGCCATTATCGGCGGGCTTTTCGTGGTGGAGGCGCTGAGCGTGATCATCCAGGTGCTTTACTACAAGCGGACGAAGAAGCGCGTGTTTCTGATGGCGCCCATTCACCATCACTTCGAGAAGAAGGGTTGGGCGGAGCCGCAGATCGTGATCCGGTTCTGGATCATCTCGGTTATCCTCGCGATTATCGGGCTTGCGACACTGAAACTGCGGTAAGTTGGGTGTCAGCCCACCGGAAGATCGCCTTCCCAAATTGCTGTTTCTGGGTCTGAAGGGTCTCTGCGTGCTTTGACGCCCCACTTGTGGAGGAGCATTTCTTCAAACACATGGCCGTCGCGCTGGCAGAGGGTCTTGTTCAAGCGGCCTTCAGAATCGCGCCAGACGAGTTGGTAGCGGCTGCGCTCATTCGGGGAGCGGATCGTCAGAACTTCCACCGCCTGACCCTTGATGGGGACGCAGTTTGCCCGGACCTGCAGGATCCGGTTCATCTGCTGCCGGTAGGCAAGGACCGCGTATATCAGAATGCCCCAGCCAAAGAGCAGAAGTGCATAGGGCAAGTTGGACCAGCGCCAGATGCGCGGAGGCTCCACCTCTACCGATTGCGGATTTTCGGGCAGGTATGTGATGGAGATATTGCTCTCTGGCCTGTGAGTGCGGGCGAAGCCGAGGCTGACCCTTTCCCGGGCCAGAATGGCGCTTCCGTCCGGTGTTGTGAAGGAGACGGTGACGACTGAGTGACTGTCTTTGCTGCTGCCGGAGGTTTTGATCTCGGTAATCAGCGCGTTCACATCCTGGCCGAAAAGCCAGTGGGAGATAGTGTGGCCAGCCTTCGGGAGCGCGAGGGCGGTTATGAGAACAAGGCCTGCAAGGATGAAGGCTGTGGTGAACGGGCCTGAGTGAAGTTTCATCCACCAGACACGCTTGCGAATGGTCCACAGGGTTGGTTCTTGCATTGTCTGGATGCTCTTGACGTTCGTGAGAGGCAGCACTGGCTTGCCGTCTGATGTACGGATCGCGATGTGTCGCCCTTAATCTTTCAAATTATTGCATACATTGTGATCTCGGAGCCATATTTCTGCCCGGAAGTGACTATACGCAACCTCCAGTCAAGTGATTTAATGGTATGCGCCGATTATGCGCGGAAGATGGCCGGTGCGGGTTTTGCCGCTGATAAGCTTGAGAGGGTTTCATGCGTTTTTTGACAAGTCTTTGTGTGTGTGCGGGTTTGAGTATCGGGTTTGGAGCCCTCCCTTCTGCTGCCGGTGAGAAGCCTGTGCGCGAACAGGTGATCGAGATTGTTTCTTCCCAGAAGGCCACGGTGCGAAAGTGGATGCGGGCGCCGCGTGTACTGGTGATACATGATCGGGAGCCGCACAAGGATTTCATCGAAGGGCTGATGGCGCGGATCAGCGGACAGGCGCCCAATTTTCCTGGTTTCAATTCGGTTGAATATCTGGATCTCACCCAGTTTCAGGAGCCACTTGTGGGCAAGACGCGGTTTCGCGTGAAGCGCCGCGAAATCGAGGGGCGGACGCTGGTGGATTCGGGCTTTGTGTTCGATGAGGGCCGGGTGGGACTGGCCGATATCTATGTGTTTCTGACAGATATTCCGACGGGGCTGTTCTTCGGTGCTCTCACCCAATCCGGTGGGCCCCTGCACCGGCGATTTGCCGAGGGCGGCCCGAATAATTGCTATTACAAGGTAAGCTCGCTGAACGAGATTTTGCGCTATGGGATGGTATTCATCAACAGTGGCAACAGCCAGGAGCGGGTGGAGGCATGCCTGTTCGAGGAGTTCATGCATACGCTGGGGATGTTGAACGACTCTGTGGATTCGAAGTATTTCACCTTCAATGACAGGGTGCTGGACCCTGAGGACCGCTCCGCCGATTTTGCGCTTCTGCAGGCGCTTTACAGCCAGACGATCAAGCCCGGGGATGCGCCTGAGCTGGTGGCGGATGCCTTTCTGCTGACCCGATAAGTTTCTTTCACAGGCTTGCACCTTCGCCAGCCTTGCGGGATAGCTTCCGCAGGGGTTGGCGCGCGTGGGAGATCTTTGGTGATACCGGTTCGGGGCTATGATGGGCACAAGGTTGCGGTGCTGGGGCTTGGCCGCTCCGGGCTTGCGGCAGCGCGGGCGTTGCGCGCCGGTGGAGCGGAGGCTCTGTGCTGGGATGATGGTGCCGACGCCCGGACGCGGGCAGAGCGCGAGGGGTTCGGCATTGTCGATCTTGCGCGGGATGCGGCGTGGGAGGGCGTGACGGCGTTGATCGTCTCACCCGGAATTCCGCATCTTTACCCTGCACCACACCCGATTGTCGCCAAGGCCTGGGCGCATGGGGCGGTTGTGGACAATGATATCGGGCTTTTCTTTCGCAGTTTTGCAACGGAAGACTGGAACCTGATGGAGCGCCCGCCCCGGGTGATCTGTGTGACGGGTTCCAACGGAAAATCAACGGTGACGGCCCTGCTGAATCATTGCCTTCAGGCGCTGGGCGTGCCTGCGCAGATGGGCGGAAATATCGGGCGGGGGGTGCTGGATTTGGAACCGGCGCGAGACGGCGAGGTGGTGGTGCTGGAGCTTTCATCCTATCAGATCGAGCTTGCGCGTTCGCTGGCGCCGGATATTGCCCTCTTCCTCAATCTTACCCCTGATCATCTGGATCGGCATGGTGGCATGGGTGGGTACTTCGCGGCCAAGCGCAGGCTTTTTGCCGAGGGTGGGCCAGAGCGGGCGATTATCGGTGTGGATGAGGTGGAAGGGCAATATCTGGCGGCCGAGATGCGGCAGGAGGCGGAGGGCGGTGATCCGGTGATCCGCATCTCCTCCGGGCAGAAGCTGAGCGGCGGGTGGAGCGTTTTCGCCCGGAAAGGGTTTCTGGCGGAGTGGCGAAAGGGGCGGCAGATGGCCTCCATCGATCTGCGGGAAATGGAGGGACTGCCGGGAGCGCATAACCATCAGAATGCCTGTGCGGCCTATGCGGCCTTGCGGAGCCTTGCTGTGGCACCGCGGAAGATTGAGGGCGCTCTGGCCACGTATCCGGGCTTACCCCACCGGTGCCAGGTGGTGGCGGAGCGGGACGGCGTGCGCTTTGTGAACGACAGCAAAGCGACGAATGCGGATGCGGCGGAGAAGGCTTTGCTGGCTTTCCTGCGCGTGCGCTGGATTGCGGGCGGGCAGCCCAAGGCAGGCGGGATTGATGCCCTGGCACCGCATTTCGGGCGGGTGGCGAAGGCCTATCTGATCGGGGAGGCGGCAGAGGGTTTTGCTGTGGCCCTTGGCGAAGTGCCACATGAGATTTCCGGTACGGTGGAAGCGGCCGTAGCGACAGCGGCGGCAGAGGCCGAGGCCGGGGATGTGGTACTGTTGGCTCCGGCGGCGGCGAGTTTTGACCAGTTTGCAAGTTTCGAGGCACGAGGCGATGCTTTTGAGGCAGCGGTTGCGCGGGAGTTGGGCGATGGCTGACCTGCATGACCGGACGGAGGCCATATACAATGCCCGGGCGCGCGCCTGGGACAGCCAGCGCAACCGTGCCTTCTTTGAGAAGATCTGGATGGACAGGATGCTTGTGCTGATGCCGGAGAAGGCCCGCGTGCTCGACCTTGGATGTGGTTCGGGCGAGCCGATGGCGCGGTATCTGATGGAGCATGGGCATGCCGTAACAGGCGTGGACTTTGCCGAAGGCATGCTGGAGATCTGCCGGGAACGCTGGCCTGATGGCGATTGGCTGCGTGCCGATATGCGGGGGCTGGCGCTTGACCGGACATTTGATGCGATACTGGCGTGGAACAGCTTCTTTCATCTCAACAGGGAGGAACAGCGGGCCATGTTCGCGACCTTTGCGATGCATCTTGAACCGGGTGGCGTGCTGCTTTTTACATCTGGCGATGCGGATGGTGAGGTGACGGGCACGGTGGATGGAGAAGCGGTGTATCACGCGTCCCTTTCTCCGGAGGAGTACCGGGCGGAAATGGCGGCAGAGGGGCTGAATGTGCTGCGGTTTATCCCGCGCGATCCCGATTGCAACTTTCACTCCATCTGGCTGGCGGAAAAGTTGCGCTGAATTGTCGTGAGTCTAACTCTTGACACAATGACTGCTTGGCCGGACGTTTAAATTGGTAATTCTGGTGAAAGGATATTCTGTGATTTCTGGTTTCATAAAGGCAGTTGGACTTGCTGCATTGGCTTTTGGCATTTCCGCATGTGAAGATCCCGGCGCTGCCGGTGGCAAGGCAACGTTCTCGGTTCCGCTTACTCAGGACTTTGAGGGATTTGGCGTGCGGTGGTTCGATGATCGGGGTAACTTTTTCTATCTCTGGGATGTGATTGATCGTGACGGCGAACTTCATCTTTGCGGTGTCGGATTCTACGAAGATTCGCAACGTCGCGGTGCAACGAATGAAGCGCTTCGCTCCCACAGTTTCCGCATTGCCGGGCGAGAGATTTACCGCGGTACCGGACATTTTAAGAAGGTTGCGAACGAGGAGGAGCTTGTTCGTTCTCAGGCAACGTGTCGGGGAACCGGAGTTCCGACGCCGACGGGTCCTTATACAGTGCAGGTCCTGGCAACAAAGAGCCAGTTCCAGACCTGAGCGATAGGAAAACGGGTGCGTGCCATCCGGCATTGGCCGGGTGGCGCGGACACCTTTTTACGGAAGCTTCTGGTGAAACCTCACAGTGAAAAACAGATTTGAGCGTGCCAAAGGAGAATAGTAAATGAGTGGATTATACGCGAAGGCGGCTCTTTTGGCGGCAATGGGATTGGGATTGTCAGCCTGTGAGGAGCCGGGTGCGAGCGCGAGCCGCAGTACGTTCACGATTCCGATAACGGATGGGTTTGGAACAGTCGGGGTGAGTTGGCGGGGCAATCGTGGTGGCTATAGCGGAGTGTACCGATCCGTGGACCGCGACGGCGGGCTTTATATTTGTGGTGCTGGTTATTTCGAAGGGTTTTCGCGGCGCAGCCTGACCCTGCAAGCGCAGGCGACGCGCAGCTTTCAGGTGAACGGTGTCGAGGTTTACCGCGGCACCCGGCATTTCACGGAATACGCCAATGCAGAAGAGTTGGCGAATGGCGTGGCAACTTGTCGGGGCACGGGGACGGCAACGCCGGAGGGGCGTTACCGGGTGACGGTCGAGGCTCTGAAAACGCGCTTTCGCCTCTGATCTAAGGCGAAGCTTTGCCTTCACGCCAGTGACACGCATTGAAATGCTGGCGTGAGGGCGCAAAACCCGCTATTCTGATCCGAACAAATGATCTGACCCGCAATAAATGACGGGCGGACTGAGGCAGTAGGCAGAATGAAGGCGGTTTCCCGATGACGGAGATGGTGTTTGGTGTGGTACCGGCGAAGGCTGGTGAGCCACTGTTGCCGCGTTGGTGGCGGACTGTGGATACATGGACTTTGCTGGCGATTGTCGGGCTTTTCGCGGTGGGGCTAACCTTGGGGCTTGCCGCATCGCCACCTTTGGCGACGCGCAACGGGCTGGACCCTTTTCACTACGTTTCGCGGCAGGCGTTTTTCGGGATGCTGGCGCTGACGGCGATGATCTTCACCTCCATGCTGCCGCCCAAGCTGTTGCGGCGGCTTGCCGTGGTCGGGTTTGTGGGGGCGTTCATCGCGTTGGCGCTTTTGCCCGTTTTCGGTACTGATTTCGGCAAGGGTGCCACGCGCTGGTACTCGCTGGGCTTTGCGGCGGTGCAGCCGTCGGAATTTCTGAAGCCCACATTCGTTATTCTGACGGCCTGGCTGATGGCCGCAAACTATGAAGCTGGCGGGCCGCCGGGCAAGGCCATCTCTTTCGGGATTGCTGTGGTGCTGGTCGTGATGCTGATCCTGCAGCCGGACTTCGGGCAGGCGAGTCTGATACTGGGCGCATGGGGTTTGATGTACTTTGTGGCCGGCGCCTCGATGGTGCTTTTGCTTGTACTGGCAGGTTTGGTAATGGTGGGCGGTGTGCTGGCCTATCAGACATCGGACCATGTGGCGCGGCGGATTGATGGATTCCTGTCCCCCGATCTCGACCCGCGCACGCAGCTTGGCTTTGCCACGAACGCCATTCAGGAGGGCGGCATTCTGGGTGTGGGTGTGGGCGAGGGGACCGTGAAGTGGTCTCTTCCGGATGCGCATACGGATTTCATCATTGCAGTGGCAGCCGAGGAATTCGGCCTTGTGATGTGCCTTGTGATCATTCTGTTGTTCGGCACGGTCGTCATCCGCTCCATGGTGCGGCTGGTGCGGGAGCGGGATCCTTTCGTGCGGCTGGCCGGTACGGGACTGGCTGCGATGTTCGGACTTCAGGCGCTGATCAATATGGGTGTGGCGGTGCGGCTGTTGCCCGCAAAAGGGATGACGCTGCCGTTTGTGAGCTATGGTGGTTCTTCACTTCTGGCGGCGGGCATTGCGCTGGGGATGTTGCTTGCGCTGACGCGCGAACGGCCGCAGGACACGCTTTCTGAGATCATAGGCCGCGGGCGGTGAGTGAGCCCTTGCTGATCATCGCCGCCGGGGGCACCGGTGGACATATGTTTCCCGCACAGGCGCTGGCAGAGGAAATGCTGGCGCGCGGCTGGCGGGTGAAGCTTTCCACCGATGCGCGGGGCGCGCGTTATGCAGGTGGTTTTCCGGCAGAGGTGGAGCGGGTCGTGTTGCCTTCGGGCAGCTTCTCTCAGGGCAATGTTTTGCAGCGGGCACTTGTGCCGTTCAAGATCTTGGTCGGAATTTTCGGGGGGCTCTGGTCGATGTTTCGGGACAGGCCTGCCGTGGTGGCGGGCTTTGGCGGATACCCGGCCTTGCCGGGATTGATCGCGGCAACGGTGTTTTGCATCCCGCGCCTGATCCATGAGCAGAACGGCGTGCTCGGCCGAGTGAACCGGTTTTTCGTGAAGCGGGTGGAGGCTGTGGCCTGCGGGACATGGCCGACGGCCCTGCCGGAGGGTGTCGAGGCCTTCCATGTGGGCAATCCGGTGCGGGGTGCCGTGAAGGCGCGGGCCGGTGCGCCCTATATCACGCCCGGCGACTGGCCGATGGATCTGCTGGTGTTTGGTGGCAGTCAGGGCGCGCATGTGATGATGAAGGTGCCCGAGGCGCTTGCCTATCTGCCTGAGGAGCTGCTTTCGTTTCTGACCGTTTCGCATCAGGCGCGGGAGGAGGATGCCGCGCAGGTGCGGGCCGCCTATGACAGTCTTGGCGTGCGGGCGGATATCCGCCCGTTCTTCGATGATATTCCGGACCGGATGGCGCGGGCGCAGTTGGTGATCTGCCGCGCCGGGGCGTCGTCCATCGCGGATCTGACGGTGATCGGCCGCCCCTCGGTCCTGATCCCGTACCCTCATGCCACGGGGGACCACCAGACGGCGAACGCCGCCGGGCTGGTTGCCGCCGGGGGAGCCTTTGCGATACCCGAAAGCCAATTGACTCCGGAGGTGCTGAGCGGGCATATCGCGGCAATTATTGGCGAACCTGAAGGGGCGAATGCGGCGGCTGCCGCGAGCCTTTCGTTTGGAAAACCGGATGCGGCGGAGATGCTGGCGGATCTGGTTGGCAAGATAGCCTTTGAGGAAAAGAACCATGAACGATCAGACACACCTGCCGCATGATATAGGGCCGATCCACTTTGTGGGGATCGGCGGGATCGGTATGTCTGGCATTGCCGAGGTATTGATGAACCACGGGTTCACGGTGCAGGGATCGGACCTGAAGGAAAGCCCGATCACGCGGCGGCTGGCGGAGCAGGGCGCGAAGATCTTCATCGGGCAGAAGGCGGCGAACCTGAAGGGGGCCGCGGTTGTGGTGATCTCTTCCGCGATCAAGGACGGCAATCCGGAACTGGATTGCGCAAGGTCCCTGAAACTGCCGGTGGTGCGGCGGGCGGAGATGCTGGCCGAACTGATGCGGCTGAAGAACAATGTGGCCGTGGCCGGAACGCATGGGAAGACAACCACGACCTCTATGGTTGCGGCCCTGCTGGATGGGGGCGGGATCGACCCCACGGTGATCAATGGCGGGATCATCCACGCCTATGGCTCCAACGCGCGGATGGGGGCTAGTGACTGGATGGTGGTGGAAGCCGATGAGAGTGACGGCACATTCAACCGGCTGCCCGCGACAATTGCGATTGTCACGAATATCGACCCCGAGCACATGGATCATTACGGCGATTTCGACACGTTGCGGGATGCATTCCACACATTCGTTTCCAACATCCCGTTTTATGGGGTTGCGGTGTGCTGCCTTGACCATCCGGAAGTGCAGACACTGGTGGGGCGGATCAGTGACCGCAAGGTTGTGACATACGGGTTCAACCCGCAGGCCGATGTGCGGGTGGTGGATCTGCGCTATGAAAACGGCGTCGCGTGTTTTGATGTGGTGCTGAGCGCGGAGGGTGATGTGATCGAAGGGCTGCAACTGCCGATGCCGGGGGATCACAACATCTCCAACGCGCTTTCGGCTGTGGCTGTGGCGCGGCATCTGGGAATTTCGCACGACAATATCCGCGAGGCGATGGCCGGGTTCCGCGGTGTGAACCGCCGCTTCACCCGTGTGGGCGAGGTCGACGGTGTGACCATCATCGACGATTACGGGCACCATCCCGTGGAGATTGCAGCCGTGCTGAAAGCGGCACGCCAGGCGACCGAAGGCCGGATTATCGCGGTACATCAGCCGCACCGCTACACGCGGCTGGATGATCTGTTCGAAGAGTTTTGCACCTGTTTCAATGATGCCGATGTCGTGGCGATTGCCGATGTCTACGCGGCTGGCGAAGCGCCGATCGAGGGCCGGGATCGCGACGGGCTTGTGGCCGGGCTTTCGGCGCATGGACACCGGCGGGCGCTGGCGCTGGAGAATGCGGCGGACCTGCCCGCGCTGGTGAAGGCAGAGGCGGGACCGGGTGACATGGTCGTGTGCCTTGGTGCCGGAACGATTACAGCTTGGGCAAACGCCTTGCCGGAGGCCTTGAGGGCGAAAAAGGTAGGCTGATGATCACGCTGGGGCTTGGCTTTGTGTGGATCATTCTGGTGAGCATCGTGGCGATGATGCCCTATCCGCAGCACAGGCCCTATGCGCTTTCCATGCTGATCCTCTTTCCGTTTCTGATGGCGGCCATCTGGATTGAGTGGGGATGGATCTTCGCGATGTTGCTCTTTCTTGGCGGGCTTTCAATTTACCGCTACCCGGCGATTTTTCTGGTAAATTGGACCGGGCGGAAACTTGGATTTCGGAACTGATGCTGTCTTTGATGCTTGTCTGCTGCTGGCTGATCCTTGCGAATGTGATCGCGATGTTTCCGTCCAGACACAGCCATTGGCCAGCGGCATATGCTCTGATGATAATCGGTGCGCCGCTTCTGGTGTTCGTGACGTATGAGCATGGGGTTTTGGCCGGGTTTGCCGCCCTGATTGGCGGGCTTTCGATCCTGCGCTGGCCTGTGCGGTATCTTATACGCTGGGTGCGGCGGAAGCTGGGGAATGAGGAGGCGGGATTGTGAGCCTTATGGAGCGCCTGCCGGAGGTGCGGGGACGGCTGACGCCCGAGCGTGGGCTGGCGGATCTGAGCTGGCTGCGCGTTGGTGGAGCCGCGGAAGTGCTGTTTCAACCTCAGGATCAGGATGACTTGGCTGCATTTTTGCGGGAATGCCCTGCGGATGTGCCCGTTTTCCCCATCGGCGTCTGCTCTAACCTGATTATTCGGGAGGGTGGTATTCGCGGTGTCGTGATACGGCTGGGCCGGGCCTTTGCCGGTATTTCGGTGGAGGGCAACCGCGTACGGGCGGGTGCTGCAGCGCTGGACCGGCGGGTGGCGACTACGGCGGCGGAAGCCGGGGTTGACCTTTCCTTCCTGCGTACCATTCCGGGCACAATCGGTGGGGCGGTGACGATGAATGCGGGGTGCTACGGCTCCTACACCTCGGATGTGTTTCGTGAGGCGACGGCCATGACCCGACATGGCGAGACCGTGAAACTGACGGGCGGCGAGATGGGATTTGCCTATCGTTCCAGCCAGATGCCTGAGGGGTTGATCCTGCTGGAGGCGGTGCTGGAAGGGCCGCACCGAGAGCCTGCCGAGATTGAGGCGCGGATGACCGAGATAGTGCAAAAACGCGCGGCGAGCCAGCCGGTGGATGACCGGTCCTGCGGCTCCACCTTTCGCAACCCGGCCGGTTTCTCTTCCACCGGGGAGGCGACTGATGTGCATGACATGAAGGCGTGGAAACTGATCGAGGATGCGGGCTTGCGCGGGTTTTCGCTTGGGGGCGCGCAGATGAGCCCGAAGCATGCTAACTTTTTGGTCAATAACGGTGATGCTTCTGCCACAGAGCTTGAAGAGTTGGGCGAGATGGTTCGGAAAAGGGTTTTTGAACACAGCGGCGTAAGACTAGAGTGGGAGATAATGCGCGTCGGTGAGTGGAAGGCCACAAGCTGACGCAAGAGAATACCGCCCGATAGAGCCGATAATGGCCACTGGGCGGGAATATGAGGCGGGTTATGTCGAGCAGGGCAAACTCCCGCATTGCAGTGCTCATGGGCGGCCCTTCGGCCGAGCGTGAGGTTTCGCTCGTTTCCGGGCGGGAATGTGCTGCGGCGTTGCGGGGCGAAGGATTTGATGTTGTCGAGATCGACGCAGGCCCAGACCTGTGCGACCGGCTGCGCGCTGCCGCCACCGATGTTGTGTTTAACGCTTTGCATGGCCGCTGGGGCGAGGATGGTTGCGTGCAGGGGCTGCTGGAATGGCTGAAAATGCCCTACACGCATTCCGGCGTTCTGGCATCTGCGCTGGCGATGGACAAAGAGCGGACCAAAGAGGTGTACACCCGCGCCGGATTGCCGGTGATGGAGAGCTTTCTGGCCGATAAGACGGCAGTAGAGACCGCCCATCTGATGCCGCCGCCCTATGTTGTGAAGCCCTATAATGAAGGGTCTTCCGTCGGAGTTTACCTTGTGCATGAGGCTGCCAATGGGCCGCCCGCACTGGATGAAACGATGCCGGAAACGGTGATGGTGGAGGCGTATGCGCCGGGGCGCGAGATGAGCACCGCCGTCATGGGAGATCGCGCTTTGGGCGTGACGGATATTATCACCGACGGATGGTACGACTATCACGCGAAGTATCGGGAAGGTGGCAGCCGCCATGTGGTGCCTGCTGATGTTCCTGAAGTGATTTCAGCGGCCTGTATGGATTACGCGCTGCGGGCGCATCAGGCGCTGGGCTGCCGGGGTGTAAGCCGGACGGACTTTCGCTGGGATGAGGCGAAGGGGCTTGAGGGCCTTATTTTGCTGGAGACCAACACGCAGCCGGGGATGACGCCCACTTCACTGGCCCCCGAGCAGGCGAGTGTGCTCGGAATTTCGTTCGGAGCGTTTGTGCGCTGGATGGTGGAGGATGCCTCATGCTCCCGGTAAGGCGCCCCGATCCGGCACCCACACGGCTGAAATACCGGCTGGAACGGTTGTGGCTGACGCCCTCGTTCCGGCGTTTCATTCGCACTGGCCTCCCCCTGATGCTGGTCACGACGGCAGCGCTTGGACTGGCGACGGATGTAGATGTGCGGCATTGGGTTGTGGCCAAATCGGGGGAGGTTCGTGCTGCCGTTGCGGCGCGGCCGGAGCTTACGATTTCACGGATCGAGATACGGGGCGCAAGCTCTGATCTTGCGGCGCGGGTGGCCGCTGTTCTGGCGATGGAATTGCCGGTGAGCGCGCTGGATCTCGACCTGCATGATCTGCGCGATCAGGTGGTGGCTTTGGAGCCGGTGCTGACAGCGCGGGTGCGTGTGGCGGAGGCAAATACTCTGGCGGTACAGGTGGTGGAGCGGGTGCCGGTGGCGATCTGGCGGATGCCGGATGGCCTTTCGCTTGTGGATGGTACGGGCGCGCGGGTGGATACAATCGCGGCCCGGGCGGACCGGGCGGATTTGCCTGTGATGGCAGGCTCCGGCGCTGAAGATGCAGTGGAGGAGGGCCTTGCCATCCTGCGGATTGCCAAGCCTTTGGCGCAGCGTGTGCGGGGCCTTGTGCGGATTGGCGAGCGGCGGTGGGATCTGGTGCTGGACCGGGATCAGGTGATCCAGCTTCCGGAAGATCGGCCGGCGGCGGCGCTGATGCGTGTGCTTGGGCTGGATGATGCCAAGCAACTGCTGGAGCGGGATCTTGTGGTGGTGGATTTGCGGGATGGGGCGCGGCCTGTTGTGCGGCTGAGTGCGCCCGCGCTTGATGAGTTCAACGCGCAGAAAAGCGCGAGTGACGAGGAAGAGACATGAGTACCCTGTTTGAAAGCCAGCGCGCGATGCGCCAGCGCCGCGAGGCCGCCCTGCGGCGCGGATTGGTGGCGATACTGGATATCGGCACCACGAAGATTGCCTGCCTTGTGTTGCAGTTTGCGCCGGAGCAGGCGGATGCGCCGAAACGGGGGCTGACGCATGGGGCGTTCCGGGTGATCGGGGCGGCGACCACGCGCTCTCGCGGTGTGCGCTACGGTGAGATTACCGCGATGGACGAGACGGAGCGGGCCATCCGCACCGCCGTGCAGGCCGCGCAGAAGATGGCAGGGATGCGGGTGGATCATGTGATCGCCTGCATTTCTGGCGGTGCGCCGCGCTCTTACGGATTGATCGGCGAGGTCCAGGTGGAAAACGGCGAGGTGGCAGAGGCCGATATCGGCCATTGCCTCGCCTCTTGCGATGTGCCGGAATATGGCGATGACCGGGAGGCGCTGCATGCGTTGCCGGTGAGCTTTACGCTGGACCACCGCACGGGCCTGTCGGACCCGAGGGGGCAGATCGGCGGCAAACTGGCGGTGGATATGCATCTGCTGACCGTGGACGGCATTCCGGTGCAGAACCTGCTGCATTGTATTCGCCGGTGTGATCTGGAACTCGCCGGATTGGCCGTTTCCTCCTACGCTTCCGCACTTTCGGCCTTGGTAGAGGATGAGCAGGAGCTTGGAGCGGCCTGCGTGGATATTGGCGGCGGCACGGCGGGTGTTTCGATCTTTGCCAAGCGCCAGATGATCTATGCGGATGCGGTGCCGATGGGCGGGCAGCACGTGACATCGGATATCTCTCAGGGTCTGCATATTCCCATGGCCACCGCCGAGCGGATCAAGACGCTGCATGGTGGGGTGATGGCGACTGGGCTGGATGACCGGGACCTGATCGAGATCCCCTCGGCCTATGACGAATTCGAGAGTGATCGCCGCCAGATTACGCGGGCCGAGCTGATCGGTGTGATGCGGCCTCGGATGGAGGAAATTCTGGAGGAGGTGCGGGCGCGGCTCGATGCCTCGGGGTTCGAATATTTGGCCGGGCAGCGTGTGGTGCTGACGGGCGGCTCTGCGCAGATACCGGGGCTGGAACAGCTGGCACAGCGGATGCTGGGGCGGCAGGTGCGGATCGGAAAACCGCTGCGCGTGCAGGGATTGCCGCAGGCGGCGACGGGCACAGGCTTTGCCGCAGCGGTGGGGCTGGCGCTGCTGGCAAGCCATCCGCAGGACGAATGCTGGGATTTCGAGATGCCCGCCGACAGGCTGGGCCACCGCCGCGTGAGCCGTGCTTTGCGCTGGTTCCGCCAGAATTGGTGAGTTGACCGCAGACCTGATTCGTGCGCCTAGCGCGATAAGGGCACGAATCCGCCTATTTTGTGGCAGCTCACAATATATAGCGGTTCATGTGTATTAAATTAGTGACGGTTGGCTATTCATTCGGTACACTCCGAATCGGCAGAAAAGCGAAAGCTGCGACAAAAGCAGCACAATAAAAAACTGATACAGGCGGACCAGACATGGCTTTGAACTTGAGCATGCCCGAGCAGCATGATTTGCGCCCCCGCATCACCGTGTTTGGTGTGGGTGGGGCTGGCGGAAACGCCGTTAACAACATGATCGAGAAAAACCTGGAGGGTGCGGAGTTCGTGGTTGCGAACACGGACGCCCAGGCGCTGGCACAGAGCCAGGCCACGGCCAAGCTTCAGCTTGGCACGCAGGTGACCGAGGGGCTGGGCGCCGGTGCGCGTCCGGAGATCGGCGCGGCGGCGGCCGAGGAGAGTATCGAGGCAATCGTGGACCAGTTGGTGGGCGCGCATATGTGCTTTATCACCGCTGGTATGGGGGGCGGCACCGGGACAGGTGCGGCACCGATTATTGCGAAGGCTGCGCGCGAAATGGGCGTACTGACGGTTGGTGTGGTGACAAAGCCGTTCCAGTTCGAGGGTGCCAAGCGGATGCGGCAGGCTGAATCTGGTGTGGAGGAATTGCAGCGAGTCGTGGACACGCTGATCATCATTCCCAACCAGAACCTCTTCCGGCTGGCCAATGAGAAAACGACCTTTACCGAAGCCTTCTCCCTTGCTGATGATGTACTTTATCAGGGCGTCAAGGGCGTGACGGATCTGATGGTGCGGCCCGGGATCATCAACCTTGATTTCGCGGATGTGCGTTCCGTGATGGATGAGATGGGCAAGGCGATGATGGGCACGGGCGAGGCGGATGGCGAAGATCGTGCCATTCAGGCTGCCGAGAAGGCGATCGCCAACCCGCTGCTGGATGAGATTTCGTTGAAAGGTGCCAAGGGCGTGCTGATCAACGTGACGGGTGGAATGGATCTTACGCTCTTTGAGCTTGACGAAGCCGCCAACCGTATCCGCGGTGAGGTGGATCCGGATGCAAACATCATTGTGGGCTCCACGCTGGATCCGGAGATGGACGGCAAGATGCGGGTATCCGTCGTGGCTACAGGGATCGATGTGCTGGAAGGCGAGAAGGATGTGCCTTCCTCGCACCGCCGTGTGGTGGAGGCAGCGCCCGCGCGGGTTGCCGCACCTGTGGCCGAGCCCGAGTATGTGGAGCCTGAAGTGCCTGCTGGCCCGGCTTTCGTGGACCAGCATGTGGCATCGACGCCCGCCGAGCCCGATTTCTTTGAGGAAGAAGCCGCACCCGAGCCTGAAGTGGCGGCAGCACCTGCGCCCCATCAGCCGGGTGACGAGATCGAGCGGCCGCGTCGTCCGGGGCAGCCTTCGCCCGAAGCGCTACAACGCTTGCAGGCGGCTGTTGCAAAGGTTCCGGCCGCCGATGCGCCGGTAGCACCTCAGCATACGGCCCGCCCTCAGGCCGAGGACAGTGGCCGATTTGCGATCAACAGCCTGATCCACCGGATGACGGGCCAGCCGACCCAGCGGGAGGAGCGGGCACCGCAGCCGCGCGTGGCCAATCCGCCGCTGACAGCGCCAACGCAGCATCACGATCAGGACGTTCCTTCAGCCGATCCGCGCGACCGGAATGAAATACCAGCCTTTCTACGGCGGCAGGCGAACTGAGCCGGTGGCTCAAAACAGCATGTTTTGCAATGCTTTAGCGGGTGGCCTTGGGGCCGCCCGCTTGCGTTACGGGCTGGTGACGGTTTGTGACGACACTGTAGGAAAGGGACACAAAGCTTGATTTGTTCGGGTATGGGCCGCGCACTACATTACGAATGCGAAGGATCGTGGGGATCCGAGCACCAAAAGAGCATCCGTGTCTCTTCAGGTTTGACGCAGAATAGTAAACGAGTGGTTACCTACCTTACGGGATTTGCGCCAAAAGTGATGCGGAAAAGTTAAAAGAGGCAAACACAGTGCAGACAAGTTTGACACGCGACGTGCAGTTCGTTGGTACAGGTTTGCATTCCGGCCGCCCGGCGCGGCTGACGCTTCACCCTGCAAGTGCCGATCACGGGGTGTGGTTCCGCCGCACGGATATCCGTGACCGGGACAATAGGATCGAAGCGAAATACAACGCAGTTTCTGATACAAGGCTGAACACCCGGCTTTCCAACGCTGTGGGCGTTTCGGTGAGCACTGTGGAACATCTGATGGCGGCTCTGGCCGGTACGGGGCTGCACAACGTTCTGGTGGATATTGACGGGCCGGAAGTGCCGATCATGGACGGCAGTGCTAAGCGGTTTGTGCGCGACATTCTGGATGCGGGGCTGATAACGCTGAATGCGCCGATCAAGGCGCTGCGTATTCTGGAACCCATCGAGCATATGGAAGGTGACGCTGAGGTGCGACTGGAGCCTTTTGACGGTTTCCAGATCAGCTTTGAAATAGATTTCCCCGATGCGGCCATCGGCCATCAAGATGCCTGTTTCGATATGATGAACGGTACATTCGTGCGCGAGCTTTCCGATTGCCGCACGTTCTGCCGCCGCTCGGATGTGGATGCGATGCAGGCAGCGGGCCTTGCACTGGGCGGCACGCTGGAGAATGCCGTGGTTGTGGAAGGTGATGCTGTGGTAAACCCCGAGGGGTTCCGCCGGGCCGATGAATGCGTGCGTCACAAGATGCTGGATGCGCTGGGCGACATGAGCCTTGCCGGGATGCCCATTCTTGGCCATTACATTGGTGCACGGGCGGGCCACGGCCCTTCCAACCGGCTGCTGCGCAAGCTTTTTGCCACGCCACAAGCCTTTGAGATCGTGGAATGTTCGGAAGAGCAGGTGCGCCGTCTGCCCGGCTTTGGCATCCGGGCTGCCGATCTTGCGAAGGTTGGCTGAACACAGTCGCGTATCTTGCGTGCTGATCCTCTTCCACTCTCGTTTCGACCTGTGCTATGCACATCGGGAAGGTGCCGGAGCAACCCGGCACCCCTCTCTTTTTTCGGGGAAGCTTTGTCTCGATGATGTCTGTGTGGCGTAGAGGTTTTGGTGGGCTGGCTTGCGGAGCATTGTTGCTTTCGCTGGGAGCTTGCGGTGTTTTTGGCGAGCCTGAGATTCCAGTGGAATCGCGCTCTGCCGAAGAGCTATTCCTGACAGCCGAGTTCGATTTGGATGAAGGCCGCCCGTTACGCGCGGCGCGGCTGTTCGATGAGGTGGAGCGGCTCTATCCCTACTCGGAATGGGCCAAGCGTTCCATGATGATGTCGGCCTTTGCGTACTATGATGCGCGCTTTTTCTCGGAAAGCCGGGCAGCGGCGGAGCGCTATCTCGACTTCTTCCCTGCGGATCAGGATGCGGCTTATGCGCAATATCTGATTGCGCTCAGCCATTACGATCAGATTGTGGATGTGGGCCGGGATCAGACGACGACATTTGATGCCTTGCAGGAATTGCGCGAGACGATCGAGCGCTATCCGGACAGCGACTATGCCAAATCTGCGGCGCTGAAGTTTGATCTGGCGCTGGACCATCTTGCCGGCAAGGAGATGGAGGTGGGCCGGTATTACCTGAAGAAGGGGCATTTCTCCGCTGCGATTAACCGGTTCCGCGTTGTGGTTGAGGATTTCCAGACAACGCAGCACACGGCGGAAGCGTTGCACCGGTTGGTGGAGTCGTATCTTTCGCTCGGGCTTTTTGATGAGGCGCAGACGGCAGGTGCCATTCTTGGCTACAATTATCAGGGGTCTGTCTGGTATCAGGACAGCTTTACCTTGCTGACGGCACAGGGCCTGGAAGCGGAGGCCAAGGGGCAGGGCTGGCTGACGCGGATCTACCGTCAGGTGATCCAGGGCAAATGGCTCTGATCCTTACTCGGGGTGGCGCATGCTGCGCAGCCTGACGATCCGCAATGTGCTTCTGATCGATGAGCTGGAGCTTGAGTTCACGCCCGGGCTGAACGTGCTGACGGGTGAGACGGGGGCGGGCAAATCCATCTTGCTGGATGCTTTGGGCTTTGTGCTGGGCTGGCGTGGGCGTGCGGATATTGTGCGCGCCGGGGCAGCGCAGGGTGAGGTGCTGGCAGAGTTCGAGCTTGGGGCTGATCATCCTGCGCGGGCCGTTCTGGAGGCTGCGGACCTGCCCGTTGAGGATGAGTTATTGTTCCGGCGAACGAATACGTCCGATGGGCGCAAGCGTGGTTTTGTGAATGACAGGCGGGTTTCTGGCGATGTGCTGAAAGCGCTTTCGGCTGTGCTGGTGGAGCTGCACGGGCAGCATGATGATCGCGGGTTGCTGGACCCCAAGGGACACCGCGCCTTGCTGGATGCCTTTGGTGGAACAGAGGTTTTGCGGGGGGCGGTGCGGGAGGCATGGCGCGGGTTGGCGGCGGCGCAGAAGGCTTTGGCTGCGCGGCGGGCAGCTTTGGAAGAGGCAGCGCGGGATGCGGAATATCTGAAGCATGCCGCAAAAGAGTTGGCGGATCTGGGACCGGAGCCCGGGGAGGAGCCGGAACTGGATGCGCGGCGTCGGCTGATGCAGGCCGCCGAGAAGATCGCCGAGGATGTGGTACGTGCGGATCAGGCCTTGGGGCTTGAAGGAGCGGAAGGGCGGATTGGTGATGCGATCCGCTGGCTGGAGAGTGTGGCGGACCGGGCTGAGGGCGGCCTGGACGGGCCGATTGAGGCGCTGGGGCGGGCCTTGGTGGAATTGGATGAGGCCCAGGGCAGCATCTCCGATTTTGCGGAGAGCCTGAAGTTTGACGGGCACGTGTTGGAAGCTGTGGAAGAGCGGCTTTTCGCGATCCGGGGGCTGGCGCGCAAGCACAATGTGGTGCCGGATGCCCTGCCTGCACTGGCAGAGGATTTTGCGGCGCAAGTGGCTGCTCTTGAGGCCGGGGACGCGGACATTGCGGCGCTTGAAGGCGCGGTTCAGGACGCAAGGGCCGCATTTGATGCTGCTGCGGGGAAGCTGAGTGCGGCGCGGGTGAAGGCCGGAGCGCAGCTTGACAAGGCGATGGCGGCGGAACTCGCCCCGCTGAAGCTGGAGCGGGCCGTTTTTTCCACCGTGATGGGATCGGCCGATCCGGGGCCCGAGGGGCTGGATCTGGTAACGTTTACTGTGGCGACGAACCCGGGCGCCCCGGCGGGACCCTTGAACAAGATCGCCTCTGGTGGGGAGCTTTCGCGGTTCCTGCTGGCGTTGAAAGTATGCCTGACGCGGGGAATTTCCGGGCTGACGATGATTTTTGATGAGATCGACCGGGGCGTTGGCGGTGCAACGGCAGATGCTGTGGGGCGCAGGCTGGCGAGCGTGGCGGAGGGCGCGCAGGTGCTGGTGGTGACGCATTCACCGCAAGTGGCCGCCTTGGGTTCGCATCATTTTCAGGTGGCAAAATCCGAGGCGGGTGGCGTGACAACAACGCATGTGGCGGCGCTGGATGCCGGTGCGCGGGTCGATGAGATTGCGCGGATGCTCTCGGGCGACGTGATCACGGATGAGGCCCGATCTGCGGCGCGGGCTTTGCTGGGGCGGTAATCCGATCCGCGCCCCGCTTCGCCGTCGGCTCCCATCCGCCCACCCACGCCACCGCCGAAGCGGGGCGCGGATCGGATTGATGCGCATGCGGTGGGTCTAGGCGACCGAGAGCTTCATCGTTAGCCCCGGTTGCCGCGTCGCAAGTCAAATGCGAGCTGCTCTCGCTGTCAGAGCAGAACGACTTGTGTTCCGATCTTTGCCATCTCGAACAGTTCTTCGATGTGTTCGTTGAAAAGGCCGATACAGCCGTTGGAGGATTTGCGGCCGATCTTTCGGACATCGTTTGTGCCGTGGATGCGGTAATACTGCCAACTGAGGTTCAGAGCCCGCGTGCCCAGCGGATTTTGCGGCCCGGGGCCGACATAGGTGGGCAGATCCGGGTTACGCTTCAGCATGGACGGTGTGGGCCGCCATTCTGGCCCGTCGCGCTTGAGTGTGACTTCCGTGCGGCCGCGGCGTGTGAGCTCATCCGTGAGGGGGACGGAGCTTGGGTAGACGCGGGTGATGCTCTCATCTTCGGACCAGTAGAAGACGGTGCGCGACTGCGTATCGCAAAGGATGGCGCCGCCCTTGAGGTTTTCGAAGTGATCGCGCCAATCTTGCAGCTTGAAGCCGGAGACGCGGCGCTTGATGCCTTCCGTCACAGGCTCCAGTGCTGGGTCGGCGGTTTGTGCGATTGCGGGAGCCGCCAGAGTAACGCCTGCGCTGGCAAGGCCGAGGATTGTGAAACTGCGGCGTGTCAGGGTCATAAGGGTGCTCGCTCCTTGAAATTTGGCATGACAAAATCATGTTGCTCCGCCGTGTGCAATTCACTGCTGCGTGAGGTTAGTTTATCTGCACAACTTTGCCGGGATTCAGGATGTTTTGCGGGTCGAGTGTGCGTTTGAGATCGCCCATCACATTCCAGGCGGCCCCATGCTCTTCAGCCATGTATTTCATCTTGCCCTGACCTACGCCATGTTCGCCGGTGACAGTACCACCGAGCGCTAGGGCGCGGGTGGCCATGCGGTGCGCGAGATCCTTGGCCTCAGCAAGTTCCTTCGCGTTTCCGGGTTCCACCAGGAGCGCGGTGTGGTAGTTGCCGTCGCCCACATGGCCGAGGATCGGGCCTATCAGGCTGCTTTCCGCAAGATCGGCTTGCGTATCCGCGATTGCCCTGGCCAGTTGGGATATCGGCACGCAGATGTCGGTGGTGAGCGCCTGGCAACCGGGGCGGAGGCCCTTGGTGGCGAGATAGGATTGGTGGCGCATTTTCCAGAGATTGTTCCTGTCTTCCGACTTTGTTGCCCATTTGAAACCGTCTCCGCCATGCTCTGAAGCGATTTCCGCAACCAGTTCAGCTTGTTCGGCGACGGCGCTTTCGGACCCGTGGAATTCGAGGAAGAGATGCGTTTGCTCCGGCATATCGGCGGAAAAATGAGTGTTGAGGCCGCGGATCGAGATCTCATCCAGAAGCTCGATCCGGGCCATCGGCACACCCATCTGGATTGTCTGGATCACGGTGTTAACGGCCGATGGTATATCCGGGAACGCGCAGACAGCGGCTGAGATCGCCTCCGGCTGACCCTGAAGCCGGACGGTCAGTTCGGTGATGATGCCGAGTGTGCCTTCAGAGCCGATCATCAGCTTGGTGAGATCGTAGCCAGCGGCAGACTTGCGGGCGCGGGAGCCGGTGCGGATGATGCGGCCATCGGCGAGGACAACTTCGAGCGCCATCACGTTTTCGCGCATGGTGCCGTAGCGCACGGCCGTGGTGCCGGAAGCGCGGGTGGAGGCCATGCCGCCAAGGGAGGCATTGGCGCCAGGGTCCACGGGGAAAAAGAGGCCGGTGGCGCGGAGATCCTCGTTCAGCGCCTCGCGGGTGACGCCGGGCTGGACGACCGCTATCATGTCTTCCGCGAGAACTTCGATCACGCTGTTCATCCGGCTCATATCCAGAGAAATGCCGCCCCGAACCGCGAGTGCATTGCCTTCGAGCGAGGTGCCGGTGCCCCAGGCCACGATAGGGCAGCCCTCTGCCGCGCAGATCTTCACGATCTTGGCCACTTCCTCCGTGTTTTCCGGATAGGCGACACCATCTGGCAGTGTTTCGGCAAAATAGCTCTCATTTTGCCCGTGAAGCGACCTGCTGGCCGCACTTGTCTCAAAACGGGTGCCGAGTGCCTTGCGCAGAGCTTCAATCGCGGTTTCAATGCTCATGTTGTCCCTTCTCTCGGGCTGGTTTTACCCGAGTGACTGGCGATTGAAAGGTTTGAATGTTGTCGCTCCCCCGCCATGGGCATGATGGCCCTTATGCCGCACCTCTGAAATCACCCGCACGGCGCGTGCCGAAAGACTGGATCGATTATAATGGCCATATGAATGTGGCCTACTACACGATGGCCTTCGATCAGGCGGTTGACCATTTTCTGGAAGCGGAGCTTGGGATCGGAGAGAGTTTCGCGGCGGAGGCACGGCAGGGGCCTTATGCGCTGCAATCGAACATCTGCTATCTGGGCGAGTTGCTTGAGGGCACTGAGTTTACTGTGGACGCGCAATTGGTGGATTATGATGCCAAGCGGCTTCACCTGATGCTGGAGATGCGGGATGCAGAGGGCACGTTGGCGGCCACCTGCGAAGAAATGCTGATGAATGTGGATCTGGAGGCGCGGCGGAGCACGGCTTACCCTGATTGGGCGCAGGCGCGCGCGGCTCGGATGGCGGCGGATCATGCCCATCTGCCAAGGCCTTCGCAGATGGGCCAGCGGATTGGCATCCGCCGGAAAGGCTGAGCGGTGCGCCGCGCCCTTGCCACGTGGCTGAGTGGATCCTGGTCGCGCGGGTGTGACGGCGCTGCGAGTGGATGGGCAACGCTACGGGGGCGGGGGCCCGGCAAGGTTCAATTCTGGCTGATTGCTTTGGTGGTGGGCACCTGTGCGGGCCTTGGTGCCGTGGGGTTCCGGCAGGCCATTGTCGTTCTTCAAGAACTGATTTACGGCGAGAATGATACTGCACTGGCGAGCCACGCGGCCGGATTGCATTGGGGATGGATCGTGACGATCCCCATTCTCGGCGGGCTGGTGGTGGGATGGATCCTTCATCTTTTTACGCCCGATGGCCGGGCACGCTCTGTTGCTCATGTGATCGAGGGGGCTGCGTTGCGCGACGGAAGGGTGGAGCGGAGAGCTGGGCTTGCCTCCACCGCCGCATCGCTGATCACGCTTTGCACGGGTGGCTCCACCGGGCGGGAGGGGCCGGTGATCCATATCGGGGCGGTGATCTCCAGCTGGGTGAGCGAGCGGATCAATGCGGACGGGATTACCGGGCGGGATTTGCTGGGATGCGCGGCTGCGGCGGCAGTATCTGCCTCGTTCAATGCGCCGATTGCGGGCGCGCTCTTTGCGCTGGAGGTGATCCTGCGGCATTTTGCGGTGCATGCATTTGCGCCGATTGTGATTGCCTCTGTTTCCGGTGCCGTGGTGTCCCGGCTTCTGGTGGGGGATGTGACGGAATTCATGTTGCCGCATCCGACGCTTGCCTTCTATGTGGAGTTGCCTGCCTTCATGATCCTTGGGCTGCTTTCGGGCCTTGTGGCGGCCGTGATGATCTGGGGGATTTTTGCGGCGGAGGATCTGGGCGATCTGGTGCAGGAGCAAACGAGGATGCCGCGCTGGTTGCGGCCAGCGGTTTCAGGCGCTTTGCTGGGCATTCTGGCCATTTGGTTTCCGCATATCATCGGGGTTGGTTACGAGACGACGAGCAATGCGTTGACAGGCGACCTGATGCTCTGGCAGGCGATGGTGTTTGTTGTAATCAAGATCATCGCAGTGGCGCTGACTGTGGCGGGGCGTATGGGGGGCGGTGTGTTTTCACCTTCGCTTATGGTGGGTGCGCTGACGGGACTGGCCTTTGGCTATGTGGCGACAGCGATCTTTCCCACCGTTTCCGGTGCAGTGGGGCTGTATGCACTGGCCGGGATGGGGGCTGTGGCGGCCGCTGTGCTGGGCGCGCCGATTTCCACCACGCTGATTGTGTTCGAGCTGACCGGGGATTGGCAGACGGGGCTGGCGGTGATGGTGGCGGTATCGCTTTCCTCCTCTCTTTGCTCGCGGCTGGTGGACCGGAGCTTCTTTCTTGCGCAGATCGAGCGGCGGGGGGTGCATCTGGCAGCCGGGCCGCAGGCTTATCTGCCCGCCACGATCTCTGTGGGGCGGCTGACACGGCTGCGGGGCGGGGAGGGCTCTGCCTCTGACACGCTGTGCTATGAGTTGATCGAGCAGGGCGTGTTTTTGCGGCGAAGCGATACGCTTGAGACGGCATTGCCGATGCTGGACCGGGTGGGGGAGAGCTTCCTGCCGGTGGTGACGGCGGGCGAGGATGGCGATGAATTGATCGGTGCGATTTTCCATCTTGATGCATTGAAGGCTTACAATCGGGCGCTGGCAGAAACGGCGCGCGAGGAGCATTCATGACAGTGTTTTCGGCCTTGAAGGTCGGCAGCCGCATTCTCGTAAACTGCCTCCCAAGAAAGTCAAAATTTCTTTGAACCACTCCGGGCCAAGGAGAGACTAAGGGGTGTCTGCAGATTGCGAGCGGCAGTCTGTTTGATATGAGCGGGAAGTGGATATGGAAATTTCTAAATGTGATCAATGCTGTAGTGTATTAGATATGAAGAGGCTTCGTTCATACGGGTGGGCGCTTCCTTCCTAAAGGCCGCTCTCTCTCATCCGGTAATTGGCCAACAGTAGGAGACGATAAAGTGAGTATGCGAAACACAAAGGATGGCTACGGCGCCTTCACCAAACTCTTTCATTGGCTGATCGTTATTCTGTTTGCGCTTCAGTATGTCGGCGCAAACATCATGACCCGGGTTGAGAGGGGAGAGACGGTTATTGGATTGTCGCAGGGAGACTACTACAACTGGCATAAATCCCTCGGGCTGGTCGCCCTGGCCATCGCCATTTTTCGCCTCATCAATCGCCATATGGGTCGGCTCCCCGATTGGGCACCGACGCTCAGCAAGGGTGAGCAGCGCTTTATCCACCGAGATGAGCAGATCCTGTATCTCGCCATGTTCATCATGCCGATCAGCGGATATCTTTATGTGATGTCAGGTGGGTACGGCGTGCAGCTTTTCGGAGTTTGGAAACTCGACAACCCGATTGGCAAATGGAAAGAGTTGGAGTTCATCACGAAATGGATCCATATCGTCGCAAGCTATGCGCTTCTGGCCGGGATAGTCGGCCATCTGTTTGTCGTGTTGCGGCATCAGCTTGTTCTGAAAGACGGGCTGATCAAGCGTATGCTGCCAGGGCGGAGCAAGTAGAGCAACTGTAAAGGGCTGTTTTCCGGCGTCGAACGCGAGCCCTGCATTGCAATCATTGTTTCGTTTTCAGCAAGCCCGCTGAGAGTTGCTTGAAAGCCGCGACCGCGTTTTTGAAGACGGCGCGAGGATTATCCGCTGCCGCGATCCAGAGTGAGGCGTTGAGCGCTGCGCCGTTGAGGAGGCGGGCAGCGGCCTCCGCATCTACCGGGCAGACCGTTCCTTCGTCGATGAGTGCCTGGATTGTCTGTGTCGTCCGGCTCAGGCACGCATTCTGATTTGGCCATTGCGACGGATCGCCGAGTACGGCTGGCCCGTCCAGAAGCATGATGCGCTGTATCTCAGGCTCCAGAGCCATCTCGATATACGCGATCTGTTCGGCGAGGAGCCCAAGCCACGGTGTTTCGGCTTTCTCCTGTTCGATGCGCATCCGTTCCAAAATTTCTGCATCGATCTGATCGATAACGGCCTGAAGCAAGCCTTTCTTATCCCCGAAATTGTGATAGAGCGCGCCCCGCGTCAGGCCGGCATCTGCTGTGAGATCATCCATCGAGGATGCGGCGTAGCCTTTGGCCGCAAAGGCTTTCCGTGCTGCCCTAGTTAGCTTGGCACGGGTTTCTTCCATCATCTCTGAACGTCGCTTTGCCGCCAATAACCTCTCCTGAACTTCCATATACGCTACGTATCTCTATTGACATACGGTTCGTATGTCAATATCTGTTCACATACGAAGCGTATGTAAGCGATAGAACAAATCAGAAAGGGATTAGAGAGATGAACAAACGTGACGCTGTTTTTCCTGCTGGCAGGCAGGCGCTCTATGAAACCAACCGTTACTCGGCTGCGATCCGCTCAGATGATCTTCTGTTTGTTTCCGGACAGGTGGGCAGCCGGGAGGATGGCTCTCCGGAACCGAACTTCGAGAAGCAGGTTGAGCTTGCCTTTGCCAACCTCAAAGATGTGCTGAAGGCAGCAGGCTGCACCTTTGACGATGTGGTGGATGTGACCAGCTTCCACACGGACCCGGAGGCGCAGATTGGAGCTGTTTCGGCCGTTAGGCTGAAGGAGATAGGTGAGAAGCCCTACCCGAACTGGACAGCAGTGGGGGTAACCTGGCTTTCTGGCTTTGATTTCGAGATCAAGGTGATTGCACGCATTCCTGAGCCTGCCTGACCAGCGACTTCAGAGAATCCATCCGCTGCTGGAAGGCAGCGGATGGGTGGCTGATTTGCTCCCTCAAACCACCTTGTTCAGACCTGTTCCACCGTCACTTTTTCCCCTGTGGAAAAGGCAAGGTGATCCTTTATGCGGGCGACATCTTCCCTTGGGGCTTCGTAAGACCAGGCAGTATTTTCCAACGGGCCGCTTTTGGCTGCTATGGTGAAGTAGCTGGCATCGCCCTTGTGGGGGCAGTGGGTCGATTTGTCCGTGGAATCCAGGAAAGCCATCTCAATGTCTTCGCGCGGGAAATAGACCACCTCCGGATATTTGCCTTCCTGCAGGGTGAGGGCGCTGGAGCTTTCGCCGATGACTGCTCCTGCAGCGCGCACAACCCATTTGCCGGGGGCTTTGGTGATCGTGATATAGGCGTCTGTCATCGTCTTTCCTCCTGATGGCCCGGTTCGGCGGGCACGACTTTTGTGCATCCTTGCCGATGCCGTTTGCTGTCTTGGTGACGGTTCTGCTCCCTCAGAGTGGGGCGCAGGCCTGTTTGAGCCATGTGGCGGTTGCATCATCTACGCGAGGGGAGATGAGGCTGGCAGTTTGGGCGTGGTAAGCGTTGAGCCATTTCCGGTCTGCCGATGTGAGCAAGGTGGGGTCTATCAGCCGTCTGTCAATGGGGGCGAAGGTGATCGTCTCGAAGGCGAGCATAGGGCGTTCGCCGCCTGAAGGTATGCTTGCGGACTCTACCACCACGAGGTTTTCGATGCGAATGCCGTAGGCACCTTCCTTGTAGTAGCCGGGTTCATTCGAGAGGATCATGCCGGGTTTGAGCGGTTCCGCGCCGCGGCGCGAGAGGTTTTGTGGGCCTTCATGGACGCCAAGATAGACGCCGACCCCATGGCCTGTGCCGTGATCGTAATCCATGCCCTCCTGCCAGAGGGCGATGCGGGCCAACGCATCGAGATCGCGGCCTGCGAGGCCTTCGGGCCAGCGGGCGCGGGAGAGATTGATCATGCCCTTCAGCACGAGAGTGAAGGCGCGGCGCGCGTCTTCCGCCACAGGGCCTGTGGCGATTGTGCGGGTGATGTCGGTGGTGCCGTTGAGGTATTGGCCGCCGCTATCGACAAGCAGAAGGTCTCCCGGGGTGACCGGGCGGTTGCTCTCTTCCGTGACGCGGTAGTGGACGATGGCCCCATTTGGGCCTGCGCCGGAGATCGTCTCGAACGAGATATCCTGCAATGTGTTGGCGGCCCGTCTGTAGCCTTCGAGTTCCTTGACCACATCAATTTCCGTGAGTTTTCCGGACGGAGCGGCCTGATCGAGCCAGCAGAGAAAGCGGGCCATTGCAGCAGCATCGGTAAGATGGGCCTCGCGCGTGCCCTTTAGTTCGGCGTCGGTTTTGCAGGCTTTGGGAAGGATACAGGGATCGCGCATCCAGTGCACTTCTGCTGCATCGGAGAGACAGCTTTGGACATAAAGGGGTGTGGTTGTAGGATCGAGAGCGATGCGACCGGTAAGAGCGGCTAGCGCTTCGGCGAAGGTTTCCGGCTCGGCGATGCGGACCTCAGGGCCGAGATGCGTTCGGATCTCGTCGCTCAGCTTGGCAGATGCCATGAAGAGGGAGACGGTTTTGTCGGCATGCAGGATCGCGAAGCCGTGGGCCACGGGCATCCGGGGAATATCGGAGCCACGGATGTTGAGAAGCCATGCAATGCTGTCCGGCAGGGTGAGGACGGTGGCCTGGACGTTCTCCGTTTTTAGAATTCCTGCAATCTCGGAGCGCTTTTCGGCGTGGGATCTGCCTGCAAGTTCCTTCGGGAAAATGGAGACCTTGCCCATGGGTGGCGCGGGTTGATCCTGCCAGACTGTATCAATCGGGTTCTCTGAAAGAGGCTTCAGGGTGATGTCTTTCAGACTGAGCGCCTTGCGCAGATCCTCGATTTCCTTGTGTCCGTGGAGCCAGGGATCGAAGCCGAGACTGCTGCCCTTGGCGAGAGTTTCCAGAAGCCAGTCTTTGGGGCTTTCCTGCGGGATCTGACGATAGGTGAAAACGGCGTCATCCGTCTGATTTCGGACCTGAAGGGTGTAGCGGCCATCCGTGAAAATGGCAGCATGATCGGCCAGAACGATGCACTGGCCTGCGGAGCCGGTGAAGCTGGTGAGCCATGCGAGTCGCTCATCCCGATCTGCCACATTTTCGCCATTATGTGCGTCTGAACGCGGCACGAGAAAGCCCGATAGGCCGTTTCTCGCCAATTCTGACCGCAATGAGGCAACCCGATTTTTGCCTGTTTCAGGCGTTGTAGAGGCAATAAATGTCTGAAACATAGGCGTCTTTCTGCAAGTTGAGGGGGTGAACATGGGCGAGATTTTCCCGTGCCGTTTTCCGGCCATAATGTGCGGGGATAACGTGCCGATACAAGCCTTTGGAGGGCAATTTTATGCGGACAATGTTTGCACTGGTGTTTTTTGTGTTAGCTGCGTGGCGTGGATATATCGACTGGCAAGCGACGATGGCACAAGGTGAAGACCTTGCAATGGCCAATGCGGGAACCGTGTGGCTAGGCCTGAGCCCAGGCACATTGGAGAGTATCAGCGTATGGGCGCAGGGGTTGGAAACACCTTTGCTCTGGGACCCTGCGCTGGTGACATTTCTGAGCGCTCCGCTGGCCCCGATGTTGTTGGTTCTCGCGATTTTCTTCTTCGTGATCCGGCGCAAAGCCGAGCCGATGCGGCACGGCGAGATGGCCTGAGCCTTCATCCCTTTCCGAATGTGTGTTCGTAAGTCGCGTTGAGGCGACTTGCGAGATAATCCGCCCCGGTAACGGGCGGATATTTCGGCGTTCCGGTTCCGGGCAGCGCTGTGATCACGCTATCCGGGTTGGGATCGAGGAAGAAGGCGAGGGAGTACCGCTCCTTCGGCGGTGGCAGCACGCGGTGCGGTGTGGAAACATAAACATCGTTTGACCAGCGCATCAGAAGATCGGCGATATTGATGATGTAGGCATCATCGACCTGCGGTACATCTATCCAATCGCCCGTGCGGGGCTTTACCTGCAGGCCGGGCACGCCATCTGTGGTGAGCAACGTGATCGTGCCGTAATCGGTATGCTCGCCTGCGCCTATCTCTCCGGGTGCGCCGGTGGCTGGTGGATAGCGGAGGAGGCGGAGCGTGGCGAGCGGCTGGTCTAGATGCTTGTCGAAGAAGGTTTCTTCAATGCCGAGATCGAGGGCGATGGCGCTGTGAAGCGCAATACCGAAGGCGTGCACCGACTCGAAATAGGCGAGCATTGTTTCCTTGAAATCCGGGAGCGTGGGCCAGAGATTTACGCCGCGAAAGGGCTCTCCGGCCAGAACGCGGGGATCGTCTTCGCTGAGATCAAGGCCAATGTTGAAGGCCTCCTTGCTGTCGCGGATGCCACTTTTCTCATCAAGGAACTCTTCGCCGATCTGGCTGTAGCCGCGATTGTGCGGAGAGTTGGAGATCGCCATTTCCTCCTTCACCGCAATGGGTTGCGCGAAGTAGGCTCGGCTCATCTCGAACGCACGGGCGCGCAGATCCTTCGGCACGGGCGGGTTTGAGATGATGAGAAAGCCCGTATCGCGGCAGGCACGGCTGAGATCGGCCACGAAACCTGCACGGTCGGTGCCCTGAAAGCGGGTGTAGTCGAGGATCGGGATCAATTTGGGCTCCACTTCTGGGTACGCTCTTTGATGATGTATCAGATTCGCAGGCTGCTCTCAGCGATTTGCGACACTGAAGCGATTTCGGCACAAGTTTCGGGTCGCAGAGTGTGGCCGTTGCGACCATAGTCTGGCCCATGAGTATGGAACGCCAGATGACGCTGAAGAGTTGGGGCCTCTTGGTCGTGCTTTCGATCCTGTGGGGGGGAAGTTTTTTCTTTGTGGAGGTGGCCGTTGGCCATGTGCCGCCGCTGACGATTGTGCTGGTGCGGGTGGGGCTGGCGGCGATTATTCTCTGGGCGGTTGTAGGCTTTTTCGGAGCGGCCATACCGAGAGAGCGCCGGGTGTGGCTGGCCTTTCTCGGGATGGGTATCCTCAACAATGTGATCCCGTTTTGTCTGATCGTCTGGGGGCAGACGGAAGTTTCCTCTGGTGTCGCATCAATCCTCAACGCCACGACACCGCTTTTTGGGGTGGTGGTGGCGCATGTTTTGACGGCGGACGAAAAGATAACGCCGGCGCGGCTTTTTGGAGTGGTGGCGGGAATTTCAGGTGTGAGCATCATGATGGGGGGAGCCGTCTTTGCGCCGGGGCAGGGGATATGGGGATTTGTGGCGGTGCTTGCCGCTGCGTTCAGCTACAGTCTGGCAGGTGTGTTCGGGCGGCGATTTCAGTCGTTGGGGGTGACGCCCGTGGTAACAGCGGCGGGGCAGGTGACGGCTTCTACCCTTGTTTTGATGCCGATTTCGCTGCTGATTGATCGCCCATGGCAGCTTGAGTGGCCGGGCTTGGAGGTTGCTGCATCGCTTGTTGCGTTGGCGGCACTTTCCACTGCATTGGCCTATATCCTCTATTTTCGGCTATTGGCTGTTGCTGGTGCGACCAACCTTCTGCTGGTGACATTCCTGGTTCCGGTAAGTGCCATTTTGCTTGGTAGTGCGGTGTTGGGTGAGGTGCTGACGCTTGGGCACATCGCAGGGATGGCCCTGATTGGAACGGGGCTCGCCGCGATTGATGGGCGGATCGGGGCGGCAATCCTGCGAAGGGCCTGATGCGGCACTGCTTCAAATAATTTTGCGTAAACTGTGAAAATCGGGTAGTATTAAGCCAGTGTTGCCCGGAAAGCTGGGTTTTTATTGTGTAAGACGGAGTGTGTCATGCCGGAATGCGTGAAGACGTGCGAGTGCTGCGGAGGGCTGCGGTATGGGGCCTGAAACGCAGCGCAAGCCGGAAGCGGTTGCATCGAATAGTGGATATTGGGGAGTTCTGGATGCCTTCTTTGAGGCCTCCGACAACGGCCCCTTGAGCGTGCGTCCTTTTGCTGCGCAGGGTATGAGCCTGCGCTATCTTGGGATCGTGCCATGCGCATCTGCGCGACCTACAGAGCTGCCAGGTACTGCTGATCGCGACGCCTGAGCGTTCTATCTAAGGTTCTTTGACAAATTCAGGCGCGGCGCTTCTGTTTGCCGCGTGCGGTATCGGATGCGAAAAGCGAAGCAAGCTGCTCTGTCATCGCACCTGCAAGCTGCTCCACATCTGTAATAGTGACCGCGCGATCATAGTAGCGCGTAACGTCGTGCCCGATGCCAATGGCGATCAGTTCGACAGCACGGCGCTTCTCGATGAGCGCAATCACATCGCGGAGGTGTTTTTCGAGGTAGCTCGCGGGGTTCACGGACAGAGTGCTGTCATCCACCGGGGCGCCATCGGAGATGACCATGAGAATGCGGCGCGCTTCGGGGCGGGCGATCATGCGTCGGTGAGCCCATTCGAGCGCCTCACCGTCGATGTTCTCTTTCAGAATGCCCTCCTTCATCATCAGACCGAGATTGGGGCGCGATCGCCGCCAGGGAGCATCGGCTGATTTGTAGATGATGTGGCGAAGATCGTTGAGACGACCGGGCAGAGGCTCCCGCCCTTCGGCCAGCCATTGCTCGCGAGATTGGCCGCCTTTCCACGCGCGGGTTGTGAAGCCGAGGATCTCGCATTTTACCTGGCATCGTTCCAGCGTGCGGGCAAGAACATCGGCGCAGATGGCAGCGATGGAGATCGGGCGGCCGCGCATGGAGCCGGAATTATCCAGAAGCAGGGTTACGATTGTATCGCGGAACTCGGTATCTGTTTCCTGTTTGAAGGAAAGCGGTGTCGTGGGGTTGGCCACGACACGGGCGAGGCGGCCCGCATCAAGCGTGCCTTCTTCAAGATCGAAATCCCAACTGCGGTTCTGCTGCGCTTGAAGTCGGCGCTGGAGGCGGTTCGCAAGGCGGCTTACGGCCCCTTTCAGAGGCTCCAGTTGCTGATCGAGATATGCGCGGAGACGCTCCAGCTCCACCGGATCGGCGAGCTCTTCGGCAGAAATTTCCTCATCGAATTTGGTCTCGAACACCATATAGTTCGGATCAGCATCGGAGATCGGCGGAGGCAGTGGGCGATCGGTCGGGGGCTGGCCATCATCGGTTTCCACCTCTTCGCCCATTTCGGCATCGTCCGTATCTTCAACGCTGACCTGCGCCTGCTGGCTGTCCATCGCCTCGGCGCTTTCCTGTTCGTCGGAGCTTTCCTGCTCCTCCGCGTCGGCGTCCTCCTCCGGGCCATCCTCGGTGGACTGATCGTCACCGTCCTCTTCATCGTCCGCATTGTCTTCGGGATCTTCGAGATCGGGATCATCGCCAAGCTGATCGCCGTAGCCGAGATCGGAGATGACCTGGCGCGCAAGTTTGGAGAAGGCCTGCTGATCGTTCAGGGCCTCATCGACATTGGCGAGCGTTTCGCCTGCCTCCCCTTCAAGGAACCCGCGCCAGAGCTCCATCACGTTCTGGGCACCCTCGGGAAGTGCGCGGCCTGTGGCGAGGTGGCGGATCAGGAAGCCCGCTGCTTCGGCAAGTGGAGCTTCGGCGGCATCCTTGATTTGTGCATAGCCGCGACGCTTGCATTCCGCATCGATCTTGGCATCGATATTGCCTGCGGTGCCCGGCATGGCGCGCGCGCCCATTGCCTCGCAACGCGCGGTTTCCATTGCCTCATATAGGGCTTGAGCAATTTCGCCTTCGGGTGCGTAGCGGCGGTGGGTGGCCGGGTTGTGGAAACGATGGCGGAGCGCATAGGCATCGGCTGTGCCGCGGGCGAGCAGAACCTCCTCCCGCGTCATCCTGCGGGTGACCTGGGGAAGCCGTGCTGCGTCATTCGTCAGGCCTGGAGGATCGACGGAATAGCTGACCGCCAGCTCACCATCATTGGCGAGCGCCTTGGTCGCTTCTGTCAGGGCCTTTTTAAAGGGATCGGCCGGATTATCCGATGGCGTACTCATGAAACCAGCACATGGAACAGCAAGGGCGCTTTGGCAAGGGTTGAAGCCTATCCCGAAGGGAGTATCGCGCCTAAATGGGCACTCCGGCCGCGCTGTTTTGTGGTTTTTGTAACGGTTTTATGACTGTTCCGTGCTAGCCTCTGTGAAGGCAGGAGGCGCAAAATGGCGTGGAAAAGAAAGGTGGTGGGCGTTTTGGTGCTGGGATTTGCGCTGGGATCAGCCCATCCGGCGGCGGCTGAACGCTTTGAGCAGACTTGTACATATTTTGAAGCAATTGCCTTCAACGATAAGGCACGTGCCGGGTATGAGACGTTTCGGATGGGTTTGGCACGCGATTGCCGAGCCGCGCTGACAATGCTGCAAACCAGCGAGCCGGGCCGGGAGCCGGAACAGGCAAGGGCCTATCTGGCGCAACTGCAGGTTTACAGAACAACATTGCTCAGTATGACGATGGAGCGGTTTGAGCAACAGCGTGCAGGCCAGGAGCAGGCGCGGCGCGCATTTGGCGGCAGGGTGATGGTGCGGCCAGTAAGCCAGACGGGTGCATTTTTGATCGCGCGTTCCATGGGGTTGGTGGCTGCCCAGAAGAAATGGGCCGTTTGGACGGAAGCGAGAGCCAAATAGACCGGTATTCTGTGCGGGAGCGCACAGTTTGGGCACATTGGCCATCCGGCATCTGTGACAAGTGTGTGGTTCCTGCTATCCATTGCGGCGTGGCGTGCCTAGGTGTATTTGCACTGGATATGTGTATTTCGGGGTAAGATCCCTATTGAGTAAGTGTAGTGTTCCGACGCTTGGATACAGCTTGTCTGTTGGTTGGTTTTTGCGCGGAACGAGTGAGAGTGGGAAGAATGGTGGCTGTGGCAGAGAGACGACGAACCTATCAGAACCGGCAGGGCCCAACTCCGCGCGGCCAGCAGGGTGAGCCGGAGGAGGCAAAGGATGTCTCCCATGCTGAGCGTGTGCGCTCCTTTGTTCTGGGCCATTCTACGCAGCCTGTTCTGGATGCGAGCGCCAATAACGGGGCCGGGTGGAACGGGCTGACAATTGTCAAACTGAACAAGCGGCATCTGGCACGTCAGCGCATTTTGACGGGTGCCAAGCGAAGTGCTGCAAGCGATACGTTTGATACCCTGCGTGCCCGAATGATCAAGGCGCTGCGCGATAATGGCTGGAGCCGCGTGGCGATCACGTCTCCCACCAAGGGGTGTGGCAAGACGTTTACAGCAGCAAATCTGGCAATGAGCTGTGCCCGGCAGACCGGGCTGCGTAGTGTGTTGTTTGATATGGATTTTCGCAATCCCAAACTTGCAGGCGTGTTGGGCGTGCGCCCGCCCGGGCCTTTTGGCGAATATCTCTACGACATCGAGCCGCCCGAGGCGCATTTGCTGCGCGTGGAGGACAATCTGGCAGTGGCGCTGAATGACAGGGCGATGGCGGAACCTTCGGATCTTCTGGCAGATGATCGGACGGAGGCGACGATTGCAAAAATGCAGGAGGCGCTGACGCCCGATGTGGTGATGTTCGACATGCCACCCATGTTGCAATTTGAAGACGTGCGTACCTTTCTGCCGCGTGTGGATGCGGTGCTGGTGGTCTCTGGCGGCAAAACAACAAAGGCTGAGGAGATCCGCGAAGTGGAGCGTTTATTGGACGGCAAGGTGCCGTTGCTGGGTGTTGTGCTTAATATGGCCGAGGGTGTTTCAGGTAAGAAGGGCGTCTACTAGCGCCTTGGGCAGGCATCTGAGGTTGCTGTTGTTTCGCGCGGTGTGGTCCATAGCGGCTGTCAGGTCTGAAGTGGGCGAAACGCGGTGTTGTTGGTCAGTGATCTTCAGGACCGTCGGTTAGGCGCATTCTGCAGACCTCCTTCATAGCGGTTTCGAAAGCGGTTGTTGCGCTGTGCGGGCGATCTGAGTTTGGAATAAAGCACCCGAACTCTATACGCGCTGCCGGAGAAAGAGGTATCAAGGATACTTTGTCCGCAAGCTCCGGATCGAGGGCGATGGGGTCTGCGAATGCGAAGCCCAGCCCCATTTCGACCAGTCGGTGAGCGGCGGCTGCAACCGAGACCTCATGCGCGACCGTCAGAGACAAGCCCTTCCGCGCCAGTTCCTGATCAACGAGGTGACGCAAAACGGTGCTTTGATCAAGCGCGATGTAGCGTTCCTGAACGAGGTCACGAAGCGCGAGGCTCTCTTTGTCTGCCAGGTGGTGCTCCCGACTGACCGCGACATGCAGGTGCGTCGAAGCCAGAACATGTGGCTCGATGTCTTCGATCGGCAGAGGCAACGTCGACACGCAGATATCGAACAGGCCATTCAGTGTTCGGCGGGTCAGATCGCGGCGGGGGTGGATGTCCAGTTTCATACGCAGCTCTGGTTGCGTTATGGCGAGGCGTTTCATCGCTGGCAGGACCAGCCCGTTGACAACCCGGGAATGGCATATGATCCGCATTGGAGGTGCCGTCTGGGATTTGATCTGCCCGACCAATGTTGGAATTTCTGCAACTTGTGAAAGTATGCGAAGGGCTTCGGGATAGAACTGCTCACCCTCCGGTGTGGGGATCAACCGCTTCTTATCGCGGTGGAACAGGCTGATTTCGAATTCATCTTCCAGCAAGGTCAACAAGCGGCTGGCAGCCGATTGGCTGAGATTCAACCGGGCAGACGCTCCGGCAAGCGAGCCTTCCTCCATTACAAACGTGAACACTTTCAGGCTCTTGAGATTCATCTTCCAATTTTTCGAACTTAAGTTCCAATAATTGAGTTTTTCAGATGTTATGTGATTGTGTAGCGTTGCGCCAGTGGAAGCTGGGCCGAAAATGAGCCAAGCTCTCGATCAAGGGAGGATATCTATGAAACGCAGAGATTTTCTGCAAAGTTCGGCTGTGGCCGCAACGTTCACGCTGGTTTCCGGTTCCGCCGCCGTGGCAGAGTGGAAGCCGCGCCGACCGATAAACGCGATATTGCCGTACTCGGCCGGTGGTGGCACGGATGCGTTGGCCCGGGCAGCAGCCGCCTCGGCAGAGGGCATCCTGCCTGTGCCTCTTGTTATCGTGAACAAGCCCGGTTCATCCGGAATAACCGGTGCAACCGAAGCGGCGGCCGCCCGCCCGGATGGAAATACGGTTATGGTTACATCCGCCGGCTCTTTCCTGCTGACATCCATGCTGCGCGATACCGAGGTGAACCCCTTTGACAGCTTTGAGGTTGTTGCCCAGATCGGCAACCTGACGCCTGCGGTGATTGTGCCCGCGAACAGCCCCTTTCAATCCGTGCAGGATCTGGTGGACGCCGCAAAGGCCAACCCCGGCAGCCTGCGTTGGGCCCATAATGGGCGTGGCGGGTTTCATCAGGTTGCCGGGCAAAGCTTCCTCAATCGCAATGAATTGCAGGCCCAGGACGTTCCGTTCAAAGGTGGTGGGCCGACCCGCGCCGCTGTGATCGGCGAGCAGGTCGATTTTGCATTTGTCGGCATTCAGCAGGCCGCCGGTTTTGAAAATGAACTGCGTGTGCTTGCGCTGGCCGCGCCTGAGCGCGATGCAATCCGGGATGATGTGCCGACATTGCCAGAGCTTGGGTTTGACTATGTTGCTGTATCTTCGCCGATTGTGTTTTTTGCGCCGAAAGGTACTGATCCCGAAATTGTATCCGGGATGGAGGCAGCGCTGAAATCAATTACGGAGACAACGCAGTTTGCGGATATGATGCGGGAACGCGGCAATGTTCCGGCATTTCTCAGTGGTGCGGATACCATTGCCCGCCTCCGTCAGATGCAGGCCGATACACAGCCGGTCATCGATGCACTGAAGCAAGAAGGCTGAGCATTGTCACATACGCGCCCCCCCGCCCCGTTGGCCGTCGGGGCCGCGCTGATCCTGCTTGGGATCGGCGCAACGGCCGCTTCATTTAACATTGCGCTTGATCAGTACGGGCGGTGGGGCGCGCGTGTGTTTCCTTTGGCAGGCTCGTTATCGCTTCTCATTCTGGGGGTGATTGAGCTGCGGAGCGGGCAGGCAGCGCGTCCTGAGCGAAAAGATAGTTCCAGCCTGCCGGCCATTGTCGCACTTCTCTGCCTGTCTGTTGCCTACGTCTGGGTGATGGGACGGGTCGGCTATTTGATCAGCACAGGTATCGCCGCACCACTCGCGCTTTGGATCTTCGGAATTCGGAACATCTGGGGGCTGGTGGTGGCTGCAATACTCTGCCCTCTTATCTATCATCTGGTATTCTTTGTGGCCCTTGGTGTCTTTCCACCTTATGGCGACTGGTTTGACCTGCTTGATGTGTTGCAGGTTAACTGAGCATGGAAATCTTTGCCGCTCTCAGCACCGTCCTCACCGACCCGATCCTGCTGGGCTGGGTTTTTCTGGCCGCCATTGTGGGCATGGTTGTCGGAGCCATCCCGGGCCTCACGGCCTCTGCGGCAATTGCGATGCTCCTGCCGCTGACTTTTTATATGGAGCCACTGCCTGCGCTTGCATTTTTGTACGTTATCGGCAAATCGGGCCGGTACGGCGGCTCTATCGCGGCCATTCTGTTCAATACGCCCGGTACTGCCGCGTCTGCCGCCACGCAGATAGATGGGTATCCGCTGGCGCGCCGCGGGATGGCCTCCAAGGCGATGAAGGTGGCTACTGTCTCATCGGTCATCGGAGATTTTATCGGCGAAATTCTCTTGATTGTCGGGGTCGCGTGGATCGCTTCCATCGCGTTGAGACTTGGGCCACCGGAGCTTTTTGCCGTCTATTTCGCTGCCTTTGTGGTGATCGGTTCCGTGATTGGTAAATCCATCACGCGCGGTCTGGCATCGGCGGCTCTGGGGGTGCTGGTCAACATGATCGGGCTTGATCCCATCAGTTCGACGGAACGGTTTACGTTCGGCTCCTTTGATCTGAGCAACGGCATTTCGCTCGTACCCCTGATGATCGGCGTATTTGTGCTAGGAGAGGTTTTTGCGCAGATCGAGGAGCGTGGCAAACCTTCTGAAATGATGGAGACAGATGTATCGGATGTTGGCCGCAATCGCCTGACATGGGCTGAGTATCGGCCTTGTATGCCACATGTCATTCGCTCCTCCTTTATTGGTGCGTTTATAGGTATGTTGCCCGGCTTGGGCTCCGCTATTGCTGCTTTCGTGGCTTATGGCGAAGGTAAACGGCGCGCCCAGAACCCTGAAGCTTGGGGCAAGGGTGCGCTGGAAGGCATCGCAGCGCCCGAAGCTGCCAACAACGCCGTAAGCGGGCCATCCATGGCGCCGCTGCTCACTCTGGGAATACCGGGATCGACTATCGGAGCGATCCTGATCGGTGTTTTCCTGATCCATGGTATCCAGATTGGCCCGACGCTCTTTTTGACCAATGGCGAACTCGTCTACGCTCTCTTTGCCTGCGGGCTGATCGGCATCGTCATGTACGGCATCATCGGTTTTTACGGAGCAGCCTTTGTCGGCCGGTTCATCACGCGTATTCCCACGCAGGTGCTCTACCCTGTGATCTTCCTCACCGCATTTGTGGCGGCCTATACCTCGCGCGGCAATCTCTTCGATATCTACATTATGATTGCTGCGGGTTTTCTGGGTTGGGGTATGCGCAAGCTGGAGTTCAACCCGGCCGCCTTTGTTATCAGCTTTGTGTTGGCTGGCGGTGCGGAAGAGACATTCCGGCAGTCACTTTTGCTTTCTGACAACGGCATTGCGATCTTTGTTACCCGCCCGGTAGCGCTGCTGTTCCTCCTGTTGGGGTTGGCCGCGCTATTTGTTCGGGCCCGCAGTCTGAACCGGCAGGCGCGTGCCGCAGCCTTGCAGGAGGCTTGATATGTCTCAACCTCTAGCTGGCCTGCGTGTGATCGACTTTACCCATGTTCTTGCCGGGCCTGCCTGCTCTTACTTTCTGGCACTGGTGGGGGCGGAGGTGATCAAGGTGGAATCTGTCTGCAAAGGTGACGCCATGCGCCACAGGGGCGGGACGGACAAGGAGGCTGCAGCTGCGGGTATGAGCACAGCCTATCTTACTCAGGGTGCGGGGAAATCATCCATCGCCGTTGATCTGGAAACAGCAGCGGGGTTGGAGGTGATGGAGCGGCTGCTCAAATCTGCCGACATCTTCGTGGAGAACCATCTGCCTCGCACGCTTGATCGGCTAAACCTGCGGGAAGACCGGACGCGGATGTTGAACCCGCGTCTTATCCACTGTGCGATGACCGGCTATGGCCGGGGCGGTGACCGGGAGAACATGCCTGCCTATGACGTTAACATTCAAGCTGCCAGCGGCTTGATGTCTTTAACCGGAACGCGGGAAACGGGGCCGACGCGTACCGGTGCACCGATCATGGATTACAGCGTGGCTCTGGCTGCGGGGTTTGCCATCTGCGCTGCGCTCAATGAACGGAACCGCACGGGGAAAGGCAGCTTTGTTGATGTTTCCATGCTCGAGACGGCGTTTACGTTGATGAGTTCGACCATCACGGATTTTCTGGCAACCGGTCACGCGCCTGAGCAGCGTGGAAATGCCGCCAACAGCCGTAGCCCTGCTGCCGGTAGTTTTCCGTGTAAAGCCGGAACGTTGAGCCTTGGTGTCAACGAAGAGAGCCAATTCAACGCTTTGGCAGAGGTTTTGGAACGTGCCTACTGGAAAACAGATCCGCGCTTTGCATCTTCATCGGCCCGCAACGCCAATTCGGCTCAATTGGAGGCGGAGCTTCTGGACGCTCTTGCCGCGAGGTCTGCGGAAGAGTGGGAGGGGGTTATGGCAAGGGCCGGAGTTCCGGCTGCGATGGTTCGGAAGCTGCCGGAAAGCCTGGGGCTGGAACACGTGGTTGCTCGCAACTACATTCAAAAACCTTCAGGTTCTGACGCGCCGGTTCCAACCTTACCTTTCAGATACGATGGCGAAAACACCCCGCCGCTGGCTTGCGAGGCTCCTGTTCTGGGCCAGCAGACGGATCAGATACTCGGTGATTTGGGATTTGACACTGATGAAACGGCTGATCTTCTGAAGGCAGGTATCGTGCGATCTTCAAAGAGTTGGGATTGAGGGTGAAGATCAAGTTGATCGCGACAGAAGTGGGTCGGTGATTGTGTTTATCCGGACATCGGGAAATTGCTCCCCCTTGTGGGTTTCACCCCTAAGGCTTCATCCGATTTGCAAGAGCAACAGGATGTCCGCGTAGCTGTTCCAGATGACCAATCCACCAAAAACGAGACCGATGCCCGCGAAGCTAGCGTCGTGTAATGGATCCCAAGCACCCTGACGTTTGGCGAGCCAGATCACTACGGGATAGGCGAGGATCATTGCGATGCCCTGGCCTGCGAGGGCGCCGAGAAGCCCGGCTGTCTGAATGCCTATGATCAGGCCTGCGAGTTGCAGGAGGGCTTTGGTGGCGACCAGGACGAAGTAGCGTTTCGAGTCTCCTGCTGCCAGGGCGGCCTGATCGTAGGTCATGGTGATAACGAGCGGGATTTGCATGATCGATATACCGACGACCATCGCACCGGCCGCTGCGTAGCGTTCATCGTAAAGAAACTCGATCAGCGGCACGCCGAAGAGGCCGGTGAAGAGGAGCATGGAGATGACGGCACCAGTGAGGGCAAAGCGCATCTTGCGAACTTTGCGGAAGTTATCGGCTGAGGCTCCGGGCGGGCGCTCCCGGTAGATTGGGATGAGGATGCGCCAGATTACCGACGCCCCGAGCAGCATTGGAAAACTCGCGAGGAAGAAGCCGATATTGTAGACGCCGAGTTCATCGAGGGGGAGATATTTGCCGAGCACGATCTTATCACCCTGGCTGAGCAGGAATCCGAACGCCGTGGATAGGAAGATCCATTTTCCGAAATTGACGAGATCGCGGGAGGCCTCCCGCTCCCACCTGAAACGGTTCATCTGTCCGGGGAGGAAGGCATTCATGATGATGATCTTTGAGACGGCCCCGATGAGACCACCCCAGACAAGTGCCCAGACGGAGTGGGTAGCCCAGGCAAAGAGAACTGTGGCTACGATACCGATTATCTGGATGATGGTTTCAAGAAGTGTGACGCGGCCAAGAATGAGATGGCGGTTTGCGCTTTCGAGCCTTGTGGGGTTGAAGCCCGCGAGAAGGAGGGTGGCCCCGGCCACGGGCAGGAGGTCGGCGAGCATCGGTTCTTCGTAGAAATTGGCCACGGGCCAGGCTACGGCGAGTGTTCCGAGCCAGAGGACAGCTCCGCGCATGACGTTCAACGTCCATGCCGTATTGAGAAAGTCGGGATCGTCGCCCCGCTTGTTCTGCATGATCGAGGGGCCAATGCCGACATCTGAAAAATTGGCGAGGCCCTGCATGATGACCATGACCAGTGCCATGATGCCGAAAGCCTCCGGGAACAGAAGGCGTGTGAGGATGAGGTTGGACGCGAGGCGAAGGGCCTGGGATGAGCCGTATCCAAAGATCGTCCAGAACGAGCTGCGCATGGCGCGGGCAAAGAGGCTGTTGTCCTTCAGGATATTGGAGAAGCGGCCCATGCTGTCAGCGCTGACGCCGTGCAGCGAGGATCTGACCGGGCAGGATGGCGATGCATTGCGCATAGCGCGGCACAAGGCGGCGCGGGCTGGAGAGCATTCGCCAAACCCATTCAAGAGCGAGTTTGCGCATCCAGTTGGGAGCGCGGGTTTGGGAGCCTGCGAGGAAATCGAGGCCCGCGCCTATGGAAGCAAAGCCTGTTTCGGGGGCCAAGCTGCGGCCGCGTGCGGCGAGCATCTCCTGTTTTGGTGCGCCAAGGGCGAGGAAGCAGAGCTGTGCACCGGAGGCGTTAAGTTCCTTGAGTATGGTTTCTGCAGCGAGTCCTTCAGGGTCAAACCCCATGGGTGGGGCCTTTGTGTAGACAATCCGGAGGCCCGGGACCTTGGTGGAAAGGTCCTGTGCCGCGGCGGCGAGCGCTTCGTCCGTGCTGCCGATCAGGGCAACTGACACAGCGCGTTCCGCGGCAAGCTCGGCAAGAGGTATGACGAGATCGGAGCCGGGCATGAGCGATAGCTTTCGACCGGCCATGCGTGCGAGCCAGACAATCGGGTTGCCATCTGCGCAGATGAGATCCTGTGCGGCATAGGCCTTTGCAAAAGTGCAGGATTTGGCGAGCTTTACCAGATGATCGAGATTGAGCGTGGCGAGCGCAAACCCTTCACGATAGGCAAAACGGGCGGCGACTTCGCGCATCAAAGCTTCTTTTGAAGCGACATTGACGCGCACCACATGATCACCAGATCGAAAATCCAAAACCTACTCCACCTCTGCCCACTGCGATTTCCAATGCAGCGGAGATACTCACTCTACACGCTCATCTTATCGGGGGAGAACTGCCGGAAATCTACCCGAAGATCCGAAAAACCGTGACGAATTGCATATCTTTGTGATCATGCCAGCGGCATCTCTGCCGCGACTGTAGCGGATGTGACATCTAAAGAGGCAGTCATCTAGGAAGACGGAAGAAAGCGTGTTTTCCAAGAGCCGGGGGCGTTGCGGTGTTGGGGGCGTCGGTGCTAAAGGGCGGGATGTATTTGTAAAGTGAGTGTATACGGGTGATTGGGGTTATGCGGCTTTTCAGGCATTGGTACGTGGGTGGATGAGCAGATTTGCTATCATCGGTTGCGGCTTTGTGGCCGATCTCTATATGGCTTCCTTTGAGACAATGCCGGCTGCAGAAATCGTGGGTGTTTATGACCACGATGCCGCGCGTCTGAAGGTATTTTGCACGCATTGGGGGCTGGAGGCAGCAGCCTCCCGGGATGCACTTTTTGCAAACTTGCCCAAAGATGGAATTGTGCTGAACCTTACCAACCCGGACGCCCATTTCGAGGTGAGCAAGGCGGCCTTGGAGGCCGGTTTCCATGTTTATTCCGAGAAGCCACTGGCGATGGAAATGAGCGAGGCCAGAGAGCTGCATGCATTGGCGGCAGAGCGTGGGCGGATGCTGGCTTCTGCTCCATGCAGTGTACTGGGCGAAGCGGCGCAGACATTGGCGGCGGCTGTGCGAGAAGGTGTGGTTGGCGTGCCCCGGCTGGTTTACGCGGAACTGGACGATGGCTTCATCCCGCAGGCACCGTACGCCAAATGGCTGAGTGCCAGCGGTGCATCCTGGCCTGCGGAGGATGAGTTCCGTGTTGGCTGCACTCTGGAACATGCGGGTTATTACCTCACATGGCTGATGGCGATGTTTGGATCTGTGGAGACAGTGGTGGCCGCCTCTGCTGGGCAGATACCCGATAAGGTGGCCGGCGAGGATGTAGCGCCTGATATTTCGGTTGCGACGCTGTTTTTTGAGAGCGGTGTAGTGGCGCGGCTGACCTGTACGATCATCGCCCCGCATGATCACCGGATCCGGGTGATCGGAGACAAAGGCGTGCTGGCGGTGCAGGAAGCCTGGAACAATGCGGCTGCGGTGAAGTTCCACCGGCGGGCCAGAGTGCGGCGGCGGCTGGTGGATTTTCCGATTGGGCGGAGATATCGGCTTAAGACGCGGCAGACCCATCCGAAGGTGGGGCGTTGGGGAGCTGCCTCTATGAATTTTGCGCTGGGCCCGATGGAGATGCTGGCGGCTGGGCAGGAAGGCCGACCTTCCCGTCTCTCTGCGGATTTCGCCTTGCATCTCAATGAGGTGACGCTTGCCATCCAGAATGCGGGCCGTGTGATGGGTGCGCAGGAGATGGAAACGCGCTGCGCTGCTATGGAGCCTATGCCATGGGCGGTATGAGCGTGATGATCACAGGAGCCTCGGGCTTTATCGGTGCGCTGGCCGTGGCCACTGCCCGGGCGCGGGGACATAGTGTGGTTGCGGTGGTGCGGAAGGAATCCTCGGTTCTGCCGGAGTGGGGGGCTGATGGTAACATTCGCATCGTGGTAGCGGACCTGACGGAGCGCGGTGCGGAAGCCTTGCTGATCGAAGCGATGAAGTCTGTGGATGTGGTGATACACACGGCCGCCTCGCTTGCAGGAAGTGACAAGGTGCAGGCGCAGGACACCTTGGCAGGAACCAGAGCCTTGCTGGCGGCAATGGTCGGACGAGAGGGGGCTGCGCCCCGGTTTGTTTTGGTGAGTTCGCTTTCGGTTTACCGGATTTCTGGCCTTGCTTCGGGCGACACGGTGGATGAACGCACGCCCTTGGAGGACTTTGCCGAGGCGCGGGATGCTTATTGCCGGGGCAAGCTTGCGCAGGAAGATCTGGTGCGAAAGGCGGCAGAAAAGCACGGCTTTCCGCTTTGGCTGATGCGACCGGGTGCTGTGTACGGCCCCGGGCGCGTATGGAATGCACATCTGGGGATGAGTGTCGGATCTTTGCTGGTGCAGGTAGGTGCGGGCGGAGAAGTGCCTGTTGTACATGTTGACCGCTGCGCGGAGGCATTGGTGCTGGCCGCCGAAGTGACGCCAAAGAACGACGCGATAGAGATTTGCAATGTGGTGGCAAGCGATTTGCCCGATCGCTCGGCCTTTGTTGCGGCGGTTGAGAAGAGTGGGTGGCCCAAGCGCGTTGTGCGGGTGCCGTTTGGTTTGCTGAATACTGTGGCGTGGGTTGTGGGCTACCTGCCTGAGCGACTTTGGCTGCGGCTGCCAGGCCTTCTGCGCTGGCCGGTGCTGGATGCGCGGATGCGGCCACTGCGCTATGCCAACAGGGTGCTGCGGGAGCGGCTGGGCTGGAGACAGACCGAGCGCTTTGAGGATGCGATGGCGCGGGCGTTGGATGATGCGTGAGATTGGCGGGCCCATTGCGTATCTCACCGGGGAGTACCCCCGCGCGACGGATACCTTCATTCAGCGCGAAGTAGCCGGGCTGCGGGCTGTCGGGCTGGAGGTGCTGACATGCTCTATCCGCAAGACGGGGGAGGAGCATCTGGTGGGGCCGGAGCAACAGGCGGAGGCTGCGGCCACGTTTTATGTGCTGGAGTCTGCGAAGAGCCCTTTGCGGCTTGTGCGTGCGCATTTTTCAGCGTTGACGCGCGCGCCGGGGCGGTACTTTCGGGGGCTGCGGTTGGCATTGGCAACACGACCTGCGGGTGTGAAAGGGCTTTTCTACCAACTGTTTTACTTCGTTGAAGCAGTGCTTTTGGGAGAGCATCTGAGGGCGAAGGGTGTCGTGCATCTGCATAATCATATCGCCAAGGCAAGTTGTACTGTGGCGATGCTGATGCAGGAGGTGAGCGGAATTGGGTATTCGTTTACGATGCATGGCCCGGATATTTTCTATGCGCCGGAACACTGGCGGCTGGACGAGAAGATTGCGCGGGCGAAATTCGTAGCGTGTATCAGCCATTTCTGTCGCAGCCAGGGTATGAATTTCTCCGATCCGGTGCATTGGGAAAAAATGCACATCGTCCATTGTGGCGTCGAGCCTGCACGATATGTCGAGACGCGGCGGGGCGATGGCCCAGTGCGGGCGCTATTTATCGGAAGATTGGCAGCAGTAAAGGGGGTGCCCGTATTGCTGGAAGCAATGGCAGACGTGCCCGAGGTCTCGCTGACATTGATTGGCGATGGGCCGGAGCGGGTTGCTTTGGAAGCCAAGGCAGCAGCCATCGGGGATCGCGTTGAGTTTCTAGGGTACCGTTCTCAGACGGAAGTGGCCGACGCGTTGGCGGAGGTGGATCTTCTGGTGCTGCCCAGCTTTGCGGAAGGCGTGCCGGTGGTGTTGATGGAGGCAATGGCGGCTGGTTTGCCCGTGGTGTGCAGCCATGTGGCCGGGATACCGGAACTCGTGGAAGATGACGTAAGCGGTATACTTGTGCCGCCGGGCGACACTGAAGCGTTGGCCGGGGCATTGCGCGACTTGGTTGGAGATGCCGCACGTCGGGCTGCAATGGGCGCGGCAGGCCGGACCAAAGTGGAAGCGGAATTCAACCTAGCCCATGAAGTGCCCTGGCTTGCGGATTTGTTGGTTGCCTACGTAAGTGATGGGCCCAAACCGGGGTTGCGGCCATGAGTGTTGCCGCGATTGCCATAGGGCGGAACGAAGGCGAGCGTCTGGTGCGATGTCTTGCCTCTATGAAAGGTGCGGCGGAGGCACTGATTTACGTGGATTCCGGTTCCAGCGATGGGAGCGTTGATGCGGCACGCGCGACCGGGGCTGTAATTGTGGAGCTTGATATGAGCAAACCCTTTACGGCTGCGCGGGCGCGAAATGCGGGATTTGCTGCCTTGGTGGGGCAGGGGATTGTGGCTGAGTTCGTGCAGTTCGTTGATGGCGATTGCGCCTTAGTGGAAGGCTGGATCGCGGAGGCAAAGGCGGCTTTAGAGGCTGATCCGCAGTTGGGGATTGTGACCGGTTGGCGCTCAGAAATCTTTCGGGATGCGAGCATTTACAATGCGCTGTGTGACTTTGAATGGCGCAGGCCTGCTGGGCCAATCACCACTTGTGGCGGTGATATGATGGTACGACGCGCTGCCTTTGAATCTGCAGGCGGGTTTGACGACACAGTGATTGCGGCCGAAGACGATGAATTCTGTGTGCGCGTGCGGAGTGCGGGCTGGAAAATGGAACGGCTGCCCCTGGAGATGACGCGCCATGATGCGGCGATGACCACGTTTGGGCAATGGTGGCAGCGCGCGGTGCGAAGCGGACATGGCTTTGCGCAGGTGGGCTGGCTGCACCGGGAGTATTTTACGAGAGAGCGCAGGCGCGTCTGGTTTTATGGTGGCGTATTGCCGCTGGTTGCTTTGCTGGGTGTATTGTTTGTCTCTGTGCTGGTTTTGCTTCTGGTACTTGCGGTTTACGGGCTTTCCTACTGGCGCACGGTTCGGGGGTTGGTGGGGGAGGGATTGCCAGCCGAAGAGGCGCAGCGACACGCTGTCTTTCTCTCTCTTTCGAAGTTTCCGAACCTGAAGGGCATGCTGACATTTTACTGGCGGCAGATGCGTGGCAGCGCAATGCGGATTATAGAATATAAGTAAGGGTGCTGAGGCTATGAGCAAAACACTTCGCGCAGGGTTGGTTGGGGCCGGATACATCGCCACATGGCACGCGAACACGATCAAGGCGTTGCCCGGGGTGGAGCTGACAGCGGTGTGTGATACATCGCCCGCTGCCGGTGAAGCCTTGGCGAGCGCTTATGGTGCGCAGGCGTTTACCTCACTGGATGATCTGATTGCGGCCGATATCTGTGACGCGGTGCATATCGTAACGCCACCCCAAATACACAAGGATCTGGCCATTCAGGCTTTCGAAGGCGGCCTGCATGCTTTTGTGGAAAAGCCGGTGGCACTTTCCGCGGAGGATACGGCTGCAATGGCGGCTTCGGCAGAGGCGCATGGCAAGGTATTTGCGGCGGGGCATAACTTTCTTGGAACGCCAAAATACGTGCGATTGAAAGGGCTTGTCGCGTCCGGCGAATTGGGGCGGATTGCATCGGCTGAGATCAACTGGCGCTTTCCTTTGGCACCGATGCGCTCCGGCCCCTACACGCTTTGGATGCTGCGGGAGCCCAAGAATTTGCTGCTGGAGCTTGGCCCCCATCTCTATGCATTCTGTGTGGATTTGTTTGGTAAGCCGCAGGATTTTACACTGCGGCTTTCCAAACCTGTGGCGTTGCCGGGCGATGATATCCGTCATCAGAGTTGGCGGATCATGGCGAGCGCTGGTGGTGTGGATGTAACGTTCCAGATCAGTCTTGTGGAAACGCTTGATGACCGGAGTGTTACCGTTCTCGGCTCGGCTGGAATGGCTGTCCTGGACTATGCGAACGATACTCTGGTGGTGACGCGGGAGAATGCGTCCGACCTCATTCTCAATCCGTTCCGGCGGGCTGCAGGGCTTGGGGTGGAGAACTTAAAAGAAGCGTTCGGGAATGCTTTCCTTCAGACCCGTACGCTGAACCAGAAATCGCCTTATGGGCTGAGTTTTCTTGGTGCGATTGGGCCATTTTACGAGGCTATACGGACAGAAAAGCCGCTGGATGCACGGTACTCCGGTGCCTCAGCCGTCAAGGTGATGACCGCGATTGACGAGACGCTTGCACTGCTGCCGGAACATGTGCCGGTCGCGCCGAAAGCTACGCGGAGGCCCAAGCCGAGTGTGATGGTGATCGGAGGTACGGGTTTTATCGGGCGGCAACTTACGCGCACTCTAGTAGAGCGCGGCCATGATGTGCGTGTGTTGAGCCGCGGGCGCAGTGGCCCGTTCCCGGATTTGGTGGACAGTGTGGAGACGGTTGGCGTTTCCCTGAAGGATGGTGAAGGCCTGCGAAAGGCGATGGACGGGATTGAGGTTGTCTTCAATCTTGCAAAGTCGATGGATGATACCTGGGAAGCAGCACTTGAAAATGATGTTGGCGTGGCGGTGGGCATCGCCGAGGCGGCTATGGATGCGGGCGTCAAGCGGCTGATTTATACGGGGACGATTGCTTCTTATGATATGTCCAAGCCTTTTGGGACGATCACCGAGGATGTGAGTTTCGGCGATGATCTAAGCGACCGGAACATGTACGCCCGCTCCAAAGCCGAATGCGAGGCGCGGCTTATGGCACTACATCGGGAAAGAGGCCTGCCGCTGGTTATCGCGCGGCCTGGGATAGTGATTGGCCCGGGTGGACCCTTGCAGCATTGGGGGATTGGGCGCTGGCATGGGGCGGGCGCCGTGCGCATTTGGGGGCACGGCAACAATATCCTGCCATTCGTGCTGATTGACGATGTCTCCGACGGGTTGATCCGGATGATGGATAACGATGACGCGCTTGGGAATTCCTTCAATCTGGTGGGTGAGCGAATGTTCTCCGCCCGCGGGTATTTCAAGGCTATTCACGCGGCGCTTGGGGCAAAGATTGATGTCCGGCCCGGTAACTTGCGGATATTCCATCTCTCTGCGAGCCTTAAGTATTTTCTGAAATCCAGGGTGCTTGGGCGGAAAGGCCTGACGCGGGCCTCGCTGAAGGACTGGCAAAGCCGAGCGCATTTCACGCCATTTGACAACAGCCAGCCGAAAGACGTGTTGGGCTGGGCGCCGGAGGCAGATGAAGCGGAATTTGTGCGGAAGGGCATTGTGGAAGCCAATCTGCTGGGGTTCTGAAAAACTTTGGCTGAATGCGAGAAGTGTGACGCATCGCACAGAACCTGATTCCGATTTTCGGCATAACTTCGCTTGTCACGATCCGAAACGTTAAAGAGTAGTTAAGCGTATCAAGTTTGCCCGGTTTGTATGGGCGCGTTAGTAAAGAGTTCGAGTGAGCGTTTCAGTTTCGGGAAGCCAATTTGGGGGGCGGCGTGTGCAGTAGTGAGTTAGCCGGTTTCAAAGACCGCCCCCTCAAAATTGCCTATCTCAGCGACATAAGTCCTTTGGAAAGCTGGAGCTATTCCGGCGGAAACGCGCGCCTTTTGGCGGGCGTTCAGCGTTTTGCAGATGTGACCGTGCTGAGCAGCGGGTGGCATGGGGCCGAGATGGTGCGCCGGATGGTAGAGGCGATGCCGGAGGCCTGGACGCTGCGGCTGCGGTTTCGAATGCACATGGCGCTTTCGCGGATTATTGCGCGGGGTGTAAGGCGGGAATTGGCAGCTGGCGACTACGATGTGGTGTTTGCTGCCTACAGCTTTCACAGCTTGCTGAACCTTGGGGTGCCGGAAGACATCCTGACAGTCTTCACCTCGGATGCAACGCCGACGGTTTACAAGCAGTCGGAGGTAGGCGCGGCCTTTGGATCTTTCCTCTCGCTATCGCGGATACTGGATCCGTGGATCTTGGGGGCGGAGAAGAAGGTTTTCCGTGGCACGGATCTGATGCTTTGGCCATCGGAGTGGTTGCGGGATGAGGCTGAGCAGCTTTATGGATTGGAACGTGCTCAAACGGCTGTGGTGCCTTGGGGAGCGGGGATTGAGCGGCCGCCGTTGGAGAGCCTCGCGTTCGACAATACTATGGGTGATGAAGTTCGATTGCTGTTGGTGGGCCGTGACTGGTTCATGAAGGGCGGACCTTTGGCTGTTGACGTGCTGGACACGCTTTTGAGGAGAGGCGTGAATGCGCGTCTCACTGTTGTTGGCTGCGTTCCTCCGGATTTCCATATGCGGGATGCGATGACTGTTCACCCAAGCCTGAATAAGAGTAACCCAGAAGAGTTGGCCATCTTTGAAGGGCTCTACCGAGACGCTCATTTCATGGTGATGCCTTCCTTTGAATCCTATGGTTTCGCGTTTTGTGAAGCATCTGCCTATGCGCTGCCATCGCTGTGCCTGCGCGTGGGCGGAGTGCCGATTGTGGATGGCAAGAACGGATTTGCTCTGCCGAAAGGTGCGGATGCGAATGCTTTTGCCGAACGGATCATGGCGCTTCGGGATGATCCGGAGGGGTATCATGCGTTGCGGGCACAAACGCGCGCCTACTATGAGCAAGCGCTTAATTGGGAGGCGTGGAGTGAAACGGCCGAGCGTCTGATCCGAGAGAAGGTTGCTCAGGTACGGGCGTAGACATCTTCGTAGCGAATGATGTCATCCTCACCCAGATAGGTGCCGGTTTGAACTTCGATCAAGTACATCGGCACCTTGCCTGGGTTTTCCATGCGATGCACTGCACCGAGTGGGATGTAGACGGATTGGTTTTCGGAGAGAAGTTGCACGTCCTCGCCAATCGTGACCCTTGCGGTTCCGGCGACGACTACCCAATGTTCGGAGCGGTGCATGTGGCTTTGGAGTGAAAGGATACCGCCAGACTTGACCATGATACGTTTCACTTGAAAGCGCGTATCCATGCAGAGCGTCTCGTACCAACCCCACGGACGGTGAAAGCGTGGAAAATCGACGGCTTGCGGGACTTTCTTGGCTTTGAGAACGGAGACGAGTTCTTTGACTTTCTGTGCCTCACCGATATCGGCCACCAATACAGCATCGCGCATCGCCACAGCGACTACGTTTTTCAGGCCGAGGCCTACAAGCTGGATTGCGTCGTCCTCCGAGCGGAGAAGCGTGTTTTCGCAATCGAGCGCCGTGGAGGGACCATAGAGTGCAACTCCGTTTTCGTCCTTCGGGAGCGCATCGAGTATGGCATCCCATGCGCCGAGATCGGACCAGCCGCCGGCATAGGGAACGGCAGAGATATCATCGGACGGCTCCATTACCGCATAGTCGATAGAAATATCGCGAGCCGCTTCGTAGGCTTCTGGACCCAGGCGGAAAAAGTTGAGATCGGGGGCGCCGGTTTTCATCGCCTTGCGGCATGGTGCTATGAGATCGGGGGCGTGTTTCTCAAAGGCTGCGAGGATATCCTTGACGCGGAAGAGAAAGATGCCTGCATTCCAAAGGTGATTGCCAGACGTGAGCATGGCTTCCGCCTTCGCCTGATCGGGCTTTTCGACAAAACGTTTTACCGGTTGCGCGGTGTGGGCCTCACCACCGCTCTCAAGCTCCAAGTAGCCGTAGCCTGTTTCAGCCCTGTCCGGCGTGATACCGAAGGTGACAAGCTGGCCTTCCTGCGCTGACTTCGCGCCCTTGGCTATGGCATCGTGGAATGCTGCTTCGTCCCCGATGAGATGATCGGACGGCGCTATCAGCATGAGGGCTTCAGGTGTTTCCTCAAGGCTGAGGGCGGCGGTAAGGATCGCGGGAGCGGTATTTCGCGAGGTGGGCTCTATGAGGATTTTGGCGTCAGCCAAGCCGAGTGATGAGAGCTGATCTGTAACGAGAAACCGGAAATCCGCATTTGTCATGATAATCGGGGCATCGAAGCCATCGCCTGAGAATCTTCGACAAGTGGCTACAAACGGGCTGTCTGTTCCGAGCAACGTGGAGAACTGCTTGGGATAGGATTTGCGGGAGAGGGGCCAGAGCCGGGTGCCGGACCCGCCGCAGAGAATGACTGGAGTGATCATGAAACTTTATCCCCGTCTACAAGCGTTTATGCGCCTTTTCTACGAGTTTCAGCCCCTGCTGCATAGACTGTGCGGGGGGCAAACTGTGCGATTGCGCAAGCTTAGCGACCGAAGGGGATCTCTACTGCTACGCGCAGGGAATGGCCGTTTGCCTCATCATCAATGCTCTGGCGGCGGTGGCTGTACTGGGCGGAGAGTGTTGCGCGCTCCGACAGCTCGTACTCGGTGCCGACAGAGAGCCGCAGCTGAGAGCGATCTGTTTCATTCGTGTCGAGGTTCTCGCTTTGGGCGGCGGCGGCTTCCATGCGAAAGTTGAGCCGCTCGGTCAGATCGCGTGAATATGCAACACCTGCAGCGGTGACCAGGAGATCATCCCCTGTTCGGGAAACCTGGAGGTTGCGGCTTGCGCCGAAGTTGAGGGTGCCGCGGCCAATTTCACGATTGGCTTCGAGCGTGATTGTGGTGATCGTCTCGCCGCCTTCTGTGGTTTCCAAAGCGAATATGGCGGAGGCATCGCCGCGCTGCCACTCGCGACTGATATCGAGTGTGCCGGTAAAGAGCGGATCACGATTGTCCGGGAAGAGGATTGTGACACCACCGCCGATGCTGGTGCGGCGGAGAGACAGGCGGAAGCCGCCATCTATAGTGGGACCTTCCAGCCGTTCGCGCGTGATCAGCGTTTCCCGCTCGTCAAACCGGTAGCCGATGCCTGAGGAGAGTAAGAGGAGTTCGCTGATGCTGTATTCAAGGCCAGCACGGATATCGGCTGTCTGTCGACTATCCTCATCGGTTGTGTCAATCTCGCTGAGCGCGCCATTTGCGCTGATATCGCCCGTGAGAACAGGGTTGATGCGGAACGTTACGCCAGCCGAAGCAGAAACCTCACGGCTGTCGTTCAGATCCGTCCCTGCACCTGTATAGGTCGTCTCTCGTCCACCAAAGCTGAGCCGGGTTTGCACAGGCCCGTTATCACCGAAATTGAGTGCGAAGTTGCCGTTGATATCACGTCTGCGGCCCGTGCCATCTTCCGGAGTGAGATCTCCGGGGGGCGTGAAGCCGCCTCCCGGGCCAAACGCGCCTTCGGCTCCGCGGCGCGCGCGCAGCGAGGTTTCGCGGAAGGAGACATCGGTTTCGAGCCTGCTGGACGCCGTGTTGCGGCTATATTCGAGCGCTAGGCTTGGGACTGTCGCCACAAAATCGACCGCATCGCCGTCGCGGCTTATGCCACGCAACTCCACATCCGAGAACAGTGCGAAGCGTTGGCTGCGGGTTTCGGTGATATAGGCGAGGCCGAGTGTTGTGGTGGAGAAGTAAGAAACATCCTCACCACCGGGTGTGAGCCCGAAGTTTGTGTCTGCTTCAAAAGCCTGGGTGACTGTGCCGATCAGGCGTTGCCCACCCTCGCGCGTGGGCTCTGGCCGGGTCTGAGCGAGGGTTGTTGTGGCAAGTGTGGCGATACTCAACACTGCCACTATCTGGGTTTGAACGGACATACGGTTCATTCAAAGAGCCCGCGTTCTGGGATGAGTATAACGTCGCCATCCTTGAGGGGAGCGAGGCCCTGGATTGAA
>CANMAI010000010.1 GCA_947495795.1 uncultured Paracoccaceae bacterium
AGAAAAACTCCGCTTCGCCATCCGCGAAGGCGGCCGCACCGTCGGTGCAGGCGTCGTCTCCAAAATACACGAGTAATCAAACGCGCGGTGGGTTAACACCCACCCTACAACAGCTCAGAGGCCAGTTATGCAGAGCCAGAATATCAGAATACGGCTGAAGGCGTTCGATTACCGGGTGCTGGATGCCAGCACTGCCGAGATCGTCTCGACAGCCAAGCGGACAGGTGCGCGCGTGCGCGGACCCATTCCGCTGCCGAACAAGATCGAGAAGTTTACGGTTCTGCGTGGCCCCCACGTGGACAAGAAAAGCCGTGAGCAGTTCGAAATCCGGACGCATAAGCGTCTGCTAGACATTGTTGATCCGACCCCCCAGACGGTGGACGCGCTGATGAAGCTCGACCTCGCGGCTGGTGTGGATGTCGAGATCAAACTCTGAGGGAGGCATGATGATGCGTTCTGGAGTACTCGCAAAGAAACTGGGCATGACCCGGTTGTTCATGGAAGACGGTCGGCAGATCCCGGTGACGGTTCTGGCGATGGAAGGGTGCCAGGTTGTGGCCAACCGCACGGCAGACAAGGATGGCTACACGGCTGTTCAGCTTGGCTCGGGCAAGGCGCGTGCCAAGAATGTTTCCCAGCCGATGCGCGGGCATTTTGCGGCAGCCAAGGTTGAGCCGAAGCGGAAGATCGCGGAGTTTCGCGTCTCCCCTGAGAACCTGATTGGTGTTGGTGAGGAAATCACCGCCGATCATTACTTTGAAGGGCAGTTCGTCGATGTGGCGGGAACCTCGATCGGTAAAGGGTTTGCCGGGGCGATGAAGCGGCACAACTTCAGCGGGCTGCGCGCTTCGCACGGTGTATCCATCTCTCACCGTTCGCACGGCTCCACGGGGCAGTGTCAGGATCCTGGCCGTGTGTTCAAAGGCAAGAAGATGGCCGGGCACATGGGTGCGGCGCGTGTGACAACGCAGAACCTTCAGGTTGTGCGCACCGACAGCGAGCGTGGCCTGATCATGGTGAAGGGCGCTGTTCCCGGCTCCAAAGGTGGTTGGGTTACAATCAAGGACGCGGTGAAAAAACCGTTCCCTGAGAATGCCATTCTGCCTGCGGCTTTGAAATCTGCTGGCGAAGAAGCCAAGAAGGCGGCGGAAGCTGCGGCGGCGGAAGCGGCTGCTGCGGAAGAAGAAGCACGCTTGGCGGCAGAAGCAGCGGCAGCGGCAGAGCAGGAAGCGGCTCTGGAGCAGGCCGAGGCTGAGATTGCATCTGAAGGTGACGCGGCTCCGGAAGCTCCGGCTGAGGGAGACGACAAATGAAGACCGATGTGATCAAACTCGACGCTGGCAAGGCAGGCTCCATTGAGCTTTCCGACGATGTGTTTGGCCTTGAGCCCCGTGCCGACATCCTGCACCGGGTGGTGCGCTACCAGCTTGCCAAGCGGCAGGCAGGTACGCACAAGGTGAAGACGCGGACGGAAACCAGCTATTCGACCAAGAAGATCTATCGCCAGAAAGGCACAGGTGGCGCACGCCATGGTTCCCGGAATGCGCCGATCTTCCGTTCGGGTGGTGTCTACAAGGGTCCGACGCCGCGCAGCCACGCGCATGACCTGAACAAGAAGTTCCGGGCGCTTGGCCTGAAGCACGCATTGAGTGCGAAGGCTGGTGCGGGTGAACTGGTTGTGCTGGAAAGTGCCGAGGTTGCTGATGGCAAGACCAAGATCCTGGCCGATGCGATGAAGAAGCTTGGCTGGAAAAAGGCCCTTCTGATCGACGGACCGGATGTGAACGAGAATTTCGCGCTCGCCGCCCGTAATCTTGATGGCATCGATGTGCTGCCGAGTGTTGGTGCGAATGTGTACGACATTCTGAAATCCCGCACGCTGGTGCTGACGAAAGCCGGTGTGGAAGCTCTGGAGGCTCGACTGAAATGAACAAGGCAGAGCTTTACGATGTGATCCGCAAGCCGATCATCACCGAGAAGGCCACGATGGCCTCCGAGAACGGTGCTGTGGTGTTTGAGGTCGCGATCGATGCGAACAAGCCCCAGATCAAGGAGGCCATTGAGAGCCTCTTTGGTGTGAAGGTGAAGGCTGTGAACACGTCGATCACCAAGGGTAAGGTAAAGCGTTTCAAGGGCCGCCTCGGCACCCGGAAAGACGTGAAGAAGGCCTATGTGACGCTTGAAGACGGGAACACGATTGATGTGACGACCGGTCTTTGAAGGTAAGCGGCGCCTGATTTGAGGCGCCTTTGGAAAAGACTGCTAGAACCCCGGCTTTGAGCGAGGCCGGGGTTTTCTTTTGACGAGACAGCCGTTTTTGCGGCGCTGAAGTTCAACCCATTTTGTTGCAATTTTCATTGGGAAGTGAAAAAATCGCAGGGCCGCCCCTATTTCAGATATCGTTTTAATGAGGCTTTGAAAATAATATGCCGCTGTTCCTCCAGGCGCTTCCTTTGACAATTCATACCTTCTGGCGCTACCTATTGTTGCTTCCCATTCTGGCTGTGGCCGCTTTCTTTTTTTCATTGCTCCAGATCATACCGTTGTTGGGCGCTCTCGTTCCGGGAACGGTAGGAGCCGCTCTTCTGATTTTGGGGATGCGCTGTGCCCTCCGGGCGCGGGGGCATGGAAATGAGTTGGATCGCACGCAACTCCTGCTTTTCAGCGTTTTCTTCGGCCTGGTCTTGCTGGTGGAAGGCGCACCTTGGTTCGTTTTTGGAAAGATCCTTCAAGCGACAGGGTTTGATGAAGCCGGTTTTCGTCACGTGCTTGTGCAGCAAGGCGGGTGGCAGCTACTATTGCTAACGACAATTGGTATCAAGGCGATTTTTGCCGCTATCTTCGCTGTGCCGATTACGATGGCGGCACATACAGCAACGCCGCGTGGCGGACGCGCCAAGCCCTTGTTTGGGATTGCCTCCGGTTTTGCCAGCCTCATTTTGGTTTCGGGCGTCTGGCTCTATTGTGGGCACTTCTTTGCGATATTTGGTGAAGTGTGGTCTGCGTTTGGACTGCTTGTGTTTGCGCTTTTGGACATTACGCAAGGAAGGGAGCCATCATTCGCGTTTAGTCTCGGCCCGTGGTCGCTGCTCCGTGCGACGTTGCTGATGACTTTGGCGTCCAGTTGGTATTTTGCAACTGCTGTTCTGGCTTGGGAAAGGGAAATGGCGCGCGTCAGAGCGGTTCAGACAGAAAGTGCCGAGGCTGGAAAGTTCTCCGAGAAGGATTTTCGAAAATTGCGCGAGCAGCGCAAGCGTAGTGGCGAAGGCACGCCGACATAGGCAATACCGAAGACCGTTGTTACCGCGACATGACCTGAATGCCCATGCGCGGCTTGGTGCTTTATTTCTTTGCTTTTTTGCCGCTAGGCGCTGGACTCGTCTGACCTTTGCTGATAGCCACCCGCATCGGCATTCGGAACATCGATTGCCGACGAATTTCTGGGCCACCCAGACACACATAGCAGGGGTTAACCCCCGCAAAGCAAACGGAAGACAGCAAGATGGCATTGAAGTCGTATAAACCAACGACGCCGGGCCAGCGAGGGCTGGTTCTGATCGACCGTTCGGAGCTTTGGAAAGGCCGCCCTGTTAAGTCTCTCACTGAGGGATTGAGCAAGAAAGCGGGCCGGAACAATACCGGACGGATCACGATGCGCCGCCGTGGCGGCGGGGCGAAGCGCCTTTACCGTATCGTTGATTTCAAGCGGCGGAAAATGGACGTGACAGCGACGGTTGAGCGGATCGAGTATGATCCCAACCGGACCGCGTTTATCGCGCTCATTCGCTATACGGATGGCGAGCAATCCTACATTCTGGCACCGCAACGTCTCGCGATCGGCGATCAGGTTGTGGCATCGGCCAAGGCTGATGTGAAGCCGGGCAATACCATGCCTTTCACCGGCATGCCGATCGGGACGATCATCCACAATATCGAGATGAAGCCTGGCAAGGGCGGGCAGATTGCCCGCGCGGCTGGCACTTATGCTCAATTCGTGGGCCGTGATGGTGGCTATGCGCAGATCCGGCTTTCCTCGGGAGAGCTTCGCCTCGTGCGTCAGGAATGCATGGCGACTGTGGGTGCCGTTTCCAACCCGGATCACTCCAACCAGAATCTCGGCAAAGCGGGCCGCAACCGTCACAAGGGCATCCGCCCCTCTGTGCGCGGTGTCGTGATGAACCCCGTCGATCACCCGCATGGTGGTGGTGAAGGCCGGACATCCGGTGGTCGTAACCCTGTAACGCCTTGGGGCGTGCCCACGAAGGGCAAACGCACCCGGACAAACAAAACGACGGACAAGTACATCCTGCGCTCCCGTCATGCCAAGAAGAAGGGGCGTTAAGATATGCCACGTTCAGTCTGGAAAGGCCCTTTTGTCGACGCGCATGTGTTGAAAAAGGCCGAAAAGTCCCGCGAAAGCGGCAGAAACGAAGTCATCAAGATCTGGTCCCGTCGCTCGACGATCCTGCCGCAGTTCGTGGGCCTGACATTTGGTGTCTATAACGGTCAGAAGCATATCCCGGTAAATGTTACCGAGGAAATGATCGGCCAGAAATTTGGTGAATACAGCCCGACGCGCACCTATTACGGCCACGCGGCTGACAAAAAAGCGAAGCGGAAATAAGCCATGGGCAAGGAAAAGAATCCCCGCCGCGTGGCGGATAACGAAGCGATGGCCGTCAGCCGCATGCTGCGCACATCGCCTCAGAAGCTGAACCTTGTTGCCGAGATGATCCGCGGAAAATCCGTGGAGAAGGCACTGACGGATCTGACCTTCTCCAAGAAGCGGATCTCTGATGAGGTGAAGAAGACATTGCAATCCGCGATTGCCAATGCCGAGAACAACCATGGGCTGGATGTGGACGAGCTGATCGTCGCGGAAGCCTGGGTCGGGAAAAACCTCGTCATGAAGCGTGGGCGCCCCCGCGCACGTGGCCGGTTCGGCAAGATTCTGAAGCCGTTCAGCCAGGTGACAATCAAGGTGCGCCAGATTGAGGAGCAAGCGTAATGGGACATAAGGTCAATCCGATTGGTCTGCGCCTGCAGGTCAACCGCACATGGGATAGCCGTTGGTATGCCGATGGTGAGGAATACGGGCAGTTGCTGCACGAAGACCTCGCGATCCGTGAGTACATCAAGAAGAACTGTGCACAATCGGGTATTTCCCGTGTGATCATCGAACGGCCGCACAAGAAGTGCCGGGTGACGATCCATGCAGCCCGCCCCGGTGTGATCATCGGCAAGAAGGGTGCAGATATCGAAACGCTTCGGAAAAGCCTCGCGGCTTTGACGAAATCCGAGCTGCACCTCAACATCGTTGAAGTGCGGAAACCGGAAGTCGATGCGCCACTGGTGGCCGAGAATATCGGGCAGCAGCTGGAGCGTCGGGTCTCATTTCGCCGGGCCATGAAGCGGGCCGTGCAGAATGCGATGCGCATGGGTGCGCTTGGTATTCGTGTGAACGTCGCTGGCCGTCTGGGCGGTGCAGAGATCGCGCGAACGGAGTGGTATCGCGAGGGCCGTGTGCCCCTGCACACGCTGCGGGCCGATATCGATTATGCGCATTACGAAGCGCTGACGGCATATGGCATCATCGGCATCAAGGTCTGGATTTTCAAAGGCGAGATCATGGATCACGATCCATCCGCCCGCGACCGTCGCCAGACAGAATTGCAGGAATCAGGGGGAGGCCGTCCTCAGCGCCGCTGAGGATAGCTTTCTGGGAGAGAAAAAATGCTTTCACCTAAGCGCAGCAAATTCCGCAAACAGTTTAAGGGCCGGATCCATGGCGAGGCCAAAGGCGGCTACGACCTGACATTCGGAACTTATGGGCTCAAGACAACTGAGCCGGAGCGGATCACCGCGCGTCAGATCGAGGCGGCTCGCCGCGCGATGACACGCCACATGAAACGCCAGGGCCGCGTATGGATCCGGATTTTCCCGGATGTGCCCGTGACCAAGAAGCCCACCGAGGTTCGGATGGGTAAAGGCAAGGGCTCCGTCGAGTTCTGGGCGGCCAAGGTAAAACCCGGCCGGATCATGTTCGAGATCGACGGCGTGAACGAGGATGTGGCGAAAGAAGCGCTACGTCTGGCCGCGATGAAGCTGCCGGTGAAGTGCCGGTTTGTGACGCGGGAAGATTGGTAAGGACGGTGGGTTAACACCCACCCCACTACTCTGATACAGGCCCTTCGCTTTGCGGGGGGCCTTTCGTTTTTGACAAGCTTTGCCAATCTATGTCATCTTTGCTGAGGAGGTGGCCATGGCAACAATGAACGTTTCCCTGCCGGACCCGATGAAAGCCTGGGTCGAGGATCAAGCGGATAGCGGGCGCTACAGCAACGCGAGCGATTATGTTCGTGACCTGATCAGGCGGGATCAGGAGCGCAGCCGTGCGATTGCGGAAATCCAGAGCCTTGTGGATGAGGGGCTTAACAGCGGAGAAGCTCTGCCGCTCGATATGGACGCCTATATAGCCCGCAAACGTGGCGCTTGAAGCCCGGTTCACCCCTGCCGCTTTGGCGGATTTGGACGGTATCTGGGAGTACACGGCGCGCGTCTGGGGGGAAGCTCAGGCGGAGAGCTATTTGCGTGGGCTTAGTTCGATGGTTGAGGTTCTCTGTTCCAATCCAGAAATGGCGCGAGTGCGTTTGGAAATTTTTCCACCAGTGCGTCTGCAACGCTATCGTTCACACTATATCATCTATCGTGCCGAGGAGCTCCTCACGATAATTCGGATAGCGAATGTTCAACAGGATTGGGAGGCTTTGATCGCAAACAGCTAAACCGATCTCGAAGGTAAGGGAATTTGAAGAAGATGATGATTTGACTGCGGGGGAAGAGATGGCCTTTTGTGAAGCTCATCATTTGTCGCTTAGACTCGCTGATAATGGCGTCACTGGAGAGGAAATTGGACAAGGGTTTCTCACCGCAGCTTTGAATCAGCTACGAAAAACGATTGGTCCTAAACAAACCGCGATGATCCTCTATGAGGCAGCGGATGATTACGCTGTTCGCAGGGAATAACACTTGCAACCCAATACTATTCCCCGTAACAAGCGCTCTCATCCACACCTCCACTGGAATCAGGGTGACCCTTTGGGGCTCTCCGGTGATGTTGATAGAAGGAAGACTGGCCATGAATGCCGCTGATTTGCGGGCGAAATCGCCCGATGAGCTTAAGACCGAGCTCGAGACGTTGAAGAAGGAGGCGTTCAACCTCCGGTTTCAGCAGGCCACTGGGCAGCTTGAGAACACTGCGCGGATGAAAGTTGTCCGCCGGGATGCTGCGCGTGTGAAGACTATTTTGAATGAAGTGGCGTCCAACGCTGCTGCGGAAAAGACTGCGGCTCCCGCAGAAGGGGAGGCTTGATCCATGCCTAAGCGTATTCTTCAGGGCACCGTCACTTCTGACGCGAACGCCAAGACTGTTACTGTTTCCGTGGAGCGTCGCTTCACGCATCCGGTTCTGAAAAAGACGATCCGGAAATCCAAAAAGTATCGTGCGCATGATGCGAACGACACTTTCAAGGTTGGCGATAGCGTGCGCATTCAGGAATGCGCACCTGTTTCCAAAAACAAGCGCTGGGAGGTTATTGCCGAATAGGCTTTAACCACCCGGTTTAATCGAAACCATGGGGGCACGTCCCCATAGGTCGGGAGAAACCAAATGATCCAGATGCAGACCAATCTGGATGTCGCTGACAATTCCGGTGCTCGCCGGGTTCAGTGCATCAAGGTTCTCGGTGGGTCCAAACGGAAGTACGCTTCTGTTGGTGACATCATCGTTGTATCCGTAAAGGAAGCGATCCCGCGCGGTCGCGTTAAAAAGGGCGATGTGCGCAAGGCCGTTGTCGTTCGTACTGCCAAGGAAGTGCGCCGCGAAGACGGCACAGCCATCCGGTTTGACAGGAACGCCGCTGTGATCCTGAACAACGCGAACGAGCCCGTTGGCACGCGTATCTTTGGCCCTGTGGTTCGCGAACTGCGCGGCAAGAACTTCATGAAAATCATCTCACTTGCGCCGGAGGTGCTGTAATGGCTGCGAAACTCCGCAAAGGTGACAAGGTTGTTGTGCTTGCCGGCAAGGACAAGGGCCGCGAGGGCGAGATTGCCGCTGTGATGCCGAAGGCCGGCAAGGCAGTTGTGACGGGTGTGAACTCCGCTGTTCGCCACACGAAACAGAGCCAGAACGCGCAGGGCGGCCGGATCCCGCAGGATATGCCTATCCAGCTTTCTAACCTTGCATTGGTTGACCCGAAAGAGGGTGGCCCGACACGCGTTGGCTTCAAAATGGATGGCGACAAGAAAGTGCGCTACGCCAAGAAATCCGGGGAGGTCCTCGATGCTTGATGATGCAAATTATCAGCCCCGCCTGAAAGCGCTGTATAGCGAGACCATCAAGGCCGCTCTGAAAGAAGAGTTCGGCTACAAGAACATGATGATGGTGCCCCGGCTCGACAAGATCGTGCTGAATATGGGTGTTGGCGAAGCGGTGGCGGACAGCAAGAAGATCAAGGCCGCCCATGACGATCTGATGGCGATTGCGGGCCAGAAGCCGGTGATCACGAAAGCCAAGAAATCCATCGCGGGTTTCAAGGTGCGTGAAGAAATGCCGCTGGGCGTAAAAGTGACGCTGCGCGGTGACCGGATGTACGAGTTTCTCGACCGTCTGATCATGATCGCCATGCCGCGGATCCGGGATTTCCGTGGGATTTCGGCGAAGAGCTTTGATGGCCGTGGCAACTACGCCATGGGCCTGAAAGAGCATATCGTGTTCCCAGAGATCGAGTACGACAAGGTCGATCAAATCTGGGGTATGGACATCGTGATCTGCACGACAGCGCAGAGCAACGACGAGGCGAAGAGCCTGTTGGAGAAATTCAACATGCCGTTCCCGAAAGAAGCTTCAAAAGATGAGGACGCAGCGTAATGGCCAAAGTCAGCATGATTGAACGCCAGAAAAAGCGCGAGCGTCTGGTGAAGAAATACGCCGCAAAGCGTGCGGCATTGAAAGAGCAGCTTGCCAAGGGCACCGAGCTGGAGCTGAAAGAACGTGTGCAGTTGACGATGAAACTCGCCAAATTGCCGCGCAATTCCAGCGCCACACGGCTGAACAACCGGTGCAAGGTATCCGGTCGTCCGAAGGCCTATTACCGCAAGCTCAAAATGTCGCGTATCGCACTTCGCGATCTGGCCAGCCGTGGAGAAATCCCCGGTATGGTCAAGTCCAGCTGGTAAGGGGGACATATCATGGCAATGAACGATCCTATCGGCGATATGCTCACCCGGATCCGTAACTCTCAGATGCGCGGCAAATCCACGGTGATGACGCCGGCTTCCAAACTTCGCGCCTGGGTGCTCGATGTTCTGGAATCGGAAGGCTACATCCGCGGCTATGAGAAGACGACGGGGGCCGATGGCCACCCTGCGTTGGAAATCAGCCTCAAGTATTTTGATGGTGAGCCTGTTATTCGCGAGTTGAAGCGTGTGTCCACACCGGGCCGCCGCGTCTACTCTGGTGTCAAAGACATTCCGCAGGTCCGTCAGGGTCTCGGCGTTGCAATCGTTTCCACGCCCAAGGGCGTGATGAGCGATGCGGCGGCCCGTCAGGCAAATGTCGGCGGCGAAGTGCTCTGCACAATCTTCTGAGGAGGTCAGAATGTCTCGTATTGGTAAGAAGCCGGTCGAGCTGCCCGGGGGTGTTACAGCCACCGTGTCTGGCCAGACCGTGGAAGTGAAGGGCCCCAAGGGCGTGCGGAGTTTCCGCGCGACCGATGATGTGGACCTGAAGATGGAAGACAACGCGGTATCGGTGATGCCGCGCGGATCTTCCAAGCGCGCGCGCCAGCAGTGGGGTATGAGCCGCACTCAGGTGGCAAACTGCGTGCAGGGTGTGACCGAGGGTTTCAAGAAAGAGCTTGAGATCAACGGTGTTGGGTATCGTGCGGCACTGCAGGGCAAGACCCTGAAGCTTTCGCTCGGCTACTCCCATGATGTGGATTTCCCGGTGCCTGATGATGTGACAATCACTGTGCCGAAGCCCACAGAGATCACGGTGGAAGGCATTGACCAGCAGGTTGTTGGCCAGGTTGCCGCGAAGATCCGCGAATGGCGTGCGCCGGAGCCTTACAAAGGCAAGGGCATCAAGTACAAAGATGAGTTTATCTTCCGCAAAGAAGGTAAGAAGAAGTAAGGACGCGAAGTTATGGCAAACAGTAAAAGACAACTGTTCCAGAAGCGCCGTATGCGCGTTCGGAGCAAATTGCGGAAGACGGCGAATGGCCGTCCCCGTTTGAGCGTTCACCGCTCTTCCAAGAATATCTCGGTGCAGATCATCGATGATGTGCAGGGCGTGACCCTGGCTTCGGCTTCCACTTTGGAAGGCAAGCTTGGACTGGTGGGCAAGAACAATGTCGAAGCGGCAGCCAAGATTGGCTCCGAGATCGCGGCGCGGGCCAAGAAGGCCGGTGTTGAGGATGTGTATTTCGACCGTGGCGGGTTCCTGTTTCATGGGAAAGTGAAGGCTTTGGCCGACGCTGCTCGTGAAGCCGGGCTTAAGTTTTAAGGAGCGGAGAGAATGGCAAGAGACGACAACCGCCGGGATCGCCGCGACCGCGACGAAGCCCCGGAATTTGCAGATCGCCTGGTTGCGATCAACCGTGTGTCCAAGACCGTGAAGGGCGGTAAGCGCTTCGGGTTTGCAGCGCTCGTCGTTGTGGGCGATCAGAAGGGTCGCGTGGGCTTTGGCAAGGGCAAGGCCAAGGAAGTGCCCGAGGCAATCCGCAAGGCGACGGAAGCGGCGAAGCGCGGCATGATCCGGGTGCCGCTGCGCGAAGGTCGCACACTGCACCACGACATGCAGGGCCGTCATGGCGCTGGCAAGGTCGTGATGCGGACAGCGCCGCAGGGTACCGGCATCATCGCCGGTGGTCCGTGCCGTGCCGTCTTCGAGATGCTGGGCGTGCAGGACGTGGTGGCGAAATCCACCGGGTCGCAGAACCCCTACAACATGATCCGTGCGACGATTGACGGGCTGAAGAAAGAGTCTTCGCCCCGTATGGTCGCACAGCGTCGCGGCAAGAAGGTTGCGGACATTCTGCCGAAGACGGATGCGGCGCCTGCCGCTGAATCCGAACCGGTGGAGGCGTAAGTCATGGCCAAGACAATCGTTGTAAAACAGATCGGAAGCCCGATCCGTCGCCCTGAAAAGCAGCGCCAGACGCTGATTGGCCTGGGGCTGAACAAGATGCACAAGACGCGTGAGCTTGAGGACACACCCGCTGTGCGCGGCATGGTCGCCAAGATCCCGCATATGGTCGAGATCATCGAGGAGAAGGGCTGAGTCAGCCTTTCTTTCGGAATTGAAGAATGCGCTCGGAGGTTTCGGGCGCATTTTTTTGTTCACTTGAGGTCCGTCAGTACGGAGGCGAACCATCCTTCTCGGACACCAGGCACGGCTTTCCGAGGCGTTGGCTCAGAGTGCCGTCCGCGTGACTTCTTTAAAGAACCGCTCTGTTTCCTCCTTGGCGCACAGTTCCGTGCCCTCGGTCGTGACCGCCGAGGCCGCCGCGGCTGTGCCCCAGGCGGCGGCTGTTACCGGGTCGTCGCCGCGGGAGATGGCGAGGGCGAAGGCGCCTATGAAGCTGTCTCCCGCCCCGATCTTCGAGAGCGGCACCACGACGGGTGGGCGGGTGAGGCCGCACCAGGTGTCGCAGGCAATCACGGTGCCCTGGGCGCCTGCTGCGATCATCACAATCTCGGCTGTATCTTTGTCGCGGAGGGTGCGCGCGAAGGTTGCGATCTCTTCCGTGCTGGCCATCCGGCGGCCTGCAAGTTCGCCTGCCTCGGCCATATCCATGCGAAGGACATAGAGGCCTGCCGGGCTTTCTGTTGCATGGAGCAGGGCCGGGCCGGATGTATCGAGGATCATGCGGCCGCCATCCGCCTTTATCTCTGCATTGAGATCGAGAAAGAAATCCTCGCTCATCCCAGGGGGTAGGGAGCCGGACGGGACGACCAGCGCGCCGGGATTTACGGCCTTGCGAATGGCCATACGGGCTGCGGCGCAATCCGCATCCGTCCAGGGTGGCCCCGGGGTCATGAAGCGATATTGGAGGCCCGTGGCCTGATCCATGACGGACATGGACTGGCGGGTGGGATGATGGACACCGAGGGACTGGGGATGCAGGCCTTCCTCCAACAGCAACTCCACCAGCATCTCGCCGGTAGGGCCGCCGTAGGCCACGAGCGTCTGGCTTTCTCCGCCGAGATTGGCGATGGCACGGCTGACATTGACGCCACCACCGCCAGGATGAACCTGAGGTGCGGAGCAGCGCAGTTTCTGATCTGGTACCACCACCGGTGCCTCGGTGGAGATATCGAGGGCTGGATTGACGGTAATGGTAAGAATCTCGGTCATAGCTTTGAGGGTAATCCGCGCTGCTGCGAGGTGAAAGCGAAGATAGCGTGCCTTCGGCCCAGTTCTTCTCTTGAAAGGTATGGTGTGAGCGTGTATCTGCGCTCGGTGGATCGGGTGATGTGCCCGCCAGCCTATCAATTGCAAAAGCCGTGTTTGACCAAATTCGCTTCGGGGTCAATTCCGGCAGAGGAGAAGCGATATGAAACTGAATGAACTCCGGGACAATCCCGGTGCAACGAAATCCCGTAAACGCATCGGCCGTGGCCCCGGCTCCGGCACCGGTAAGATGGGTGGCCGTGGCATCAAGGGCCAGAAATCCCGTTCGGGTGTGGCGATCAATGGCTACGAGGGTGGCCAGATGCCGCTCTACCAGCGCCTGCCGAAACGTGGTTTCAACAACATCAATTCCAAGCGCCACGCGGTGATCAATCTCGGCGTACTTCAGAAATTCATCGACGAAGGCAAGATCGACGTGAAATCTGCCGTTGATGAGGATGCGCTGGTGGCTTCCGGCCTTGTGCGGCGCAAGCGCGACGGCGTGCGGTTGCTGGCCAAGGGTGAGCTGAAAGCGAAGATCAACCTGACAATCACGGGCGCTTCCAAAGCGGCTGTTGAGGCGGTTGAAAAGGCCGGTGGTTCGGTGACTTTGGCGGCCCCTGCGGAAGCAGCGGCTGAATAAGGCTTGTAGGCCTCCCGGGCGGGGCTTACATAAATCTAGTCAAATTCTGGCGCCGCCCGAGCTGAAACCAAGCTTTGGCGGCGCAATCATGGGAGGGTCCGCGTATGGCATCAGCTGCGGAACAAATGGCCGCCAATCTCAATTGGGGCTCATTCGGAAAAGCCAAAGAGCTGCAGGCACGCATTCTGTTCGCACTCGGGCTCTTGATTGTTTACCGCGTTGGTACCTACATTCCGGTTCCCGGTATTGATACGCTCGAGCTGCGGCAGTTCTTTGAACAGGCGGCCGGCGGCATCGGGGGCATGCTGAACATGTTCACCGGCGGGGCGGTTTCCCGCATGGCGATTTTCACGCTCGGCATCATGCCCTATATCTCCGCCTCGATTATCGTTCAGCTGCTTTCGGCGATGGTGCCGCAGCTGGAAGCATTGAAGAAAGACGGCGAAGCCGGCCGCAAGAAACTAAACCAGTACACGCGTTACGGTACGGTGGCGCTGGCGACGGTGCAGGCTTACGGCATCTCCATCGGCCTTGAGGGGCAGGGCCTTGTGCTTGATCCCGGCTGGTTCTTTCGCGCATCTGCGGTAATTACACTGGTGGGCGGCACGATGTTCCTGATGTGGCTGGGTGAGCAGATCACCGCGCGTGGCATCGGCAACGGTATCTCGCTGATCATCTTTACGGGCATCGTGGCCGAGACACCGGCAGCGCTGGCGCAGTTCTTTAGCCAGTATCGCTCCGGCATCATCTCCGAAGGGTTCATCCTTTCGATATTCGCCATGTCCATCGTGCTGGTGCTGTTTATCGTGTTCATGGAGCGGGCGCTGCGCAAGATTACCATCCAGTATCCGCGCCGTCAGGTGGGGATGAAGGTGTATGGGGGCGAGAACTCCAACCTGCCGATCAAGCTGAACCCTGCGGGCGTTATTCCGGCGATTTTTGCCTCGGCGCTTCTGCTGTTGCCGACAACAATTTCTACCTTTTCGGCCAATGACGGTACGGGCGTGCTTTCCTATCTCAACGCCTATCTCGGGCGCGGCCAGCCGCTCTTCCTACTGTTCTTTGCGGGCATGATCGTCTTCTTCACGTATTTCTATACGGCCAACGTCTCATTCAAATCGGAGGACGTGGCGGATAACCTGAAGAAGCAGGGCGGTTTTGTGCCGGGCATCCGGCCGGGGGCCAAGACGGTGGATTATCTGGATTATGTTGTCTCGCGTATCCTCGTGGTCGGCTCCGGATATCTCGCCCTTGTCTGCCTCATTCCGGAAGTTCTTTTTTCCAACCTGCCGATTGTGCCCTTTATTTTTGGCGGCACATCGCTTTTGATTGTCGTGTCCGTCACGATGGACACGATTACGCAGATCCAGTCCCATATGCTCGCGCACCAGTATGAAGGGCTGATTGAAAAATCAAAACTGCGCGGCAAGGGACGGAAGAAGAAGAAAGTATGAATATAATACTGTTGGGCCCGCCAGGTGCGGGCAAGGGGACGCAGGCGCATCGCCTAGTTGAAGCGCGCGGCATGGTTCAGCTTTCCACCGGCGATATGCTGCGGGCGGCCCGTTCTTCCGGGACGGAGATGGGCAAGCGCGTTGCCGATATCATGGACCGGGGTGAGCTTGTGACCGATGAGATCGTGATTGGGCTGATCGAAGAACAGCTGGATGGCGATGCAGGGGCCCACGGTATTATCTTTGATGGTTTCCCGCGAACGCTCGCGCAGGCCGATGCGCTTGGCGAGCTTTTGAGTGCCAAGGGCAAGACGCTGGATGCCGTGGTGGAGATGCGCGTGGATGACACCGCGCTGGTAAAGCGTGTGATCGGACGATTTACCTGTGGCAATTGCGGTGAGGTATATCACGACGAGACCAAGCCGACCGCCAAGGACGATATTTGCGACAAGTGCGGCAATTCTGAATTCAAGCGCCGGGCGGATGATAATGAAGAGAGCATGCGGACGCGGTTGATGACGTACTATCGCGAAACCTCGCCTCTGATCGGCTACTATTATGCGCATAAGAGGCTGCGGAGTATTGATGGCCTTGGAGAGATCGAGGCGGTTGCAAGCCGGGTGGAAGGTGCTCTGGCGGAGTAACTTTGATTTAAGGCTTGACGCTGGAGCGCGTGATTCTATAAATCACGCTTCTCTTGGCTGCGACTCGGTTTTTCCGCTGTTTTGATGAGAGAGTTTACTTGGCCCACCTGACGCTTTTGCGACGGTGGGTTTCGTTGTGAAAAAAGGTTCCGGCACTACGGAACCGCAATGAGAGATCGGAGACCAATTTGGCACGTATCGCTGGCGTGAACCTTCCCACGGGGAAGCGGGTTCACATTGCTTTGACATATATCCACGGGATCGGCCGCAGCTCCGCTATGGAGATCTGCGAGAGCGTAGGGATCGACCTTTCCCGCCGCATCAATGAGCTCTCCGATGCGGAAGTTCTGAAAGTGCGCGAGTACATCGATGAGAACCTGATGGTTGAGGGTGACCTTCGCCGTGAGAAGAGCATGAACATCAAGCGCCTGATGGATCTTGGTTGCTACCGTGGCCTGCGCCATCGCCGTGGCCTGCCCGTTCGCGGACAGCGCACACACACAAATGCCCGCACACGCAAAGGCCCCGCAAAGGCCATTGCCGGTAAGAAGAAATAGGGGGGCAGGTTCATGGCACGTGAAAAGATCCGCGTTAAGAAAAAAGTCAAAAAGAACATCTCCACCGGTGTTGCGCATGTGAATGCGAGCTTTAACAACACGAAGATCCTGATTGCAGATGCGCAAGGCAACGCGATCAGCTGGTCTTCTGCTGGTACGATGGGCTTCAAGGGCAGCCGGAAATCTACACCTTATGCCGCACAGATGGCGGCTGAGGATGCTGGCAAGAAGGCACAGGAGCACGGTGTGCGCACACTCGAAGTTGAGGTGCAGGGCCCGGGTTCCGGCCGTGAGAGCGCGCTGCGCGCGCTTTCGGCCGTTGGCTTCACGATCACGGCGATCCGTGATGTGACACCGATTGCCCATAACGGCTGCCGCCCGCCAAAGCGCCGCCGCGTTTGACACGATACTTCTCTGCCGCCGGGGGAGCATGGCTTGCCCGGCGACGTACCTGTTTTGACGACCCTCGAGTGCATCTGCCCATATCCGGATCCGGGCTGAATGCGAGAATGGAGGCCACCTCATGATCCACAAAAACTGGCAAGAACTTATTCGGCCAACCGCACTTGATATCCGCCCCGGGGCGGATGCTTTGCGTTTGGCAACGGCTGTGGCCGAGCCGCTGGAGCGGGGCTTTGGCCTGACGCTCGGAAATGCCCTGCGCCGCGTGCTGATGAGCTCGCTGCAGGGTGCGGCGATCACATCTGTGCAGATCGACAACGTGCTTCACGAATTTTCCTCTGTAGAGGGCGTGCGTGAAGATGTGACCGATATCGTGCTGAACCTCAAAGGCGTTGCGGTCGCCATGGAAGTGGAGGGACCGAAGCGGCTTTCCATCTCCAAAACCGGCCCTGGCGTGGTTCTGGCGAGCGATATCTCTGAATCCAACGGCATCGAGATCCTGAACAAGGATCATGTGATCTGCCATCTGGATGATGGTGCGTCACTTTTCATGGAACTGGCTGTGGAAACCGGCAAGGGTTACGTGGCAGCAGACAAGAGCCGCCCTGAAGATGCGCCGATCGGCCTGATTTCCGTAGATGCGCTGTTTTCGCCGGTGAAGAAGGTCTCCTATCAGGTGGAGCCGACCCGCGAGGGGCAGGTTCTGGATTATGACAAGCTGACGCTGAAGGTGGAGACAGACGGCTCCATCACGCCGGAAGATGCGATCGCTTATGCGGCGCGGATCTTGCAGGACCAGCTGGGTGTGTTCGTGAACTTCGACGAGCCGGAAGCTGCCGGCCGCGCGGATGAAGAGGACGATCTGGAGTTCAACCCGCTTCTGCTGAAGAAAGTGGATGAGTTGGAGCTTTCTGTGCGGTCTGCGAACTGCCTGAAGAATGACAATATCGTCTATATCGGCGATCTGATCCAGAAGACGGAGGCAGAGATGCTGCGGACGCCCAACTTCGGGCGGAAATCGCTGAACGAGATCAAGGAAGTGCTTTCCGGCATGAGCCTGCATCTCGGCATGGATATCGTGGACTGGCCGCCGGACAATATTGAAGAGCTGGCCAAGAAATACGAAGACCACTTCTAAAGGATTTTCCGGCGGGGCGCTGCTCAAGGCCGCGCCCGCCCACCCCGCGCCCTCGACCAGCGCCCCGCCGGAAAATGAGACGACCCGGGCAATCCCGCCCCAAGGAGAGATGGACCTGCGCAGGCCATCCGGACAAAGTATAAAGCTGAAGGATAAGAAACATGCGTCACGGTAACGGATACCGCAAACTGAACCGCACCCATGAGCATCGCAAGGCGATGTTTGCAAACATGGTGTGTTCGCTCATCGAACATGAGCAAATCAAGACAACGCTGCCGAAAGCCAAGGAGCTGAAGCGGATCGTGGACAAGATGATCACACTCGGCAAGAAGGGCGATCTGCATTCCCGCCGTATTGCGGCTTCGCGCATCAAGCAGGATGCTGCGGTTGCCAAGCTTTTCGAGACGCTCGGCCCGCGCTACAAGGACCGCTCCGGCGGCTATGTGCGCGTGCTGAAAGCCGGGTTCCGCTACGGTGACATGGCGCCCATGGCGATTGTGGAACTGGTGGACCGGGATACAGCTGCCAAGGGTGCTGCCGACAAGGCGCGGCTGGAAGCTGAGGAAGCGGCTGCTGAATAAAGCCCGGATGCTGAAGATGATGGCCATGCGAAACAGCGTTTCGCGTGGCTTTTTTGTGCGCTCTGACTACACAGTTACATCGGCAGGGCGTAAGCTTTCCTATGGCTGATTTGTTCTCGCAATCGGAGGCCGGAAAACCGGAGGCGCAGCCCAGGACGCGCCCGCTGGCGGACAGACTGCGCCCGGCGGCACTTTCTGAAGTGATCGGGCAGGATCATGTGCTTGGGCCCGATCAGCCTTTGGGGCGTATGCTGGCCGAGGGCAATCTGAGTTCGATTGTCTTCTGGGGGCCACCCGGAGTTGGGAAAACCACGATTGCACGATTGCTGGCGGGAGAGAGCGATCTTTCCTTCGTGCAAATCTCCGCAATTTTTACCGGTGTGCCGGATTTGCGGAAGGTGTTCGAAGCAGCTAAGCTGCGGCGCCAAAACGGGGCGGGAACGCTTCTCTTCGTGGATGAGATCCACCGCTTCAACAAGGCCCAGCAGGATGGCTTTCTGCCGCATATGGAAGATGGCACGATTGTGCTGGTGGGAGCGACGACCGAAAACCCTTCGTTCGAGTTGAACGCGGCGCTTCTTTCGCGGGCGCAGGTTCTGGTGCTGAACGCGCTTTCGCCGGAAAATCTGGCAGAGATCCTTGAGCGCGCGGAGACTGCGATGGGTGTGGCTTTGCCGTTGGAGTCCGCCGCACGCGCCAGCCTTGTGGAAATGGCGGATGGGGATGGGCGGGCACTGATCAATCTCGCCGAGCAGGTGTTTGCATGGGATGGTCCGCCGCTTGATGTGGAAAAGCTGGGCCAGCGGCTGATGCGGCGGGCGGCAAAATACGACAAATCGGGAGATCAACACTACAATCTCATTTCCGCGCTTCACAAATCCGTGCGTGGATCGGACCCGGATGCAGCACTGTACTGGTTCGCGCGGATGCTGGAGGGCGGCGAAGACCCGCGTTTCCTCGCCCGCCGGATCACCCGTATGGCCGTTGAGGATATCGGGCTTGCCGATCCTCAGGCGAATGCTCTGTGCCTTCATGCCTGGGAGACATATGAGCGGCTTGGCAGCCCGGAGGGGGAATTGGCCCTTGCGGAAGCTGTTATCTATCTCGCGCTTGCCCCCAAGTCCAACGCGGCCTACATGGCCTATAAAGATGCGCGGCGTCTGGCGAAATCTTCGGGTTCGCTCATGCCGCCCAAGCATATCCTGAATGCGCCGACTGCGCTGATGGAAAAGGAAGGGTATGGAGCTGGCTATATCTACGACCATGACACGGAAGATGGTGTTTCTGGGCAAAACTATCTGCCAATTGAGTTAGATCAGCAATCGCTGTACAATCCGGTTGAGAGAGGTTTCGAAAGAGAGATGAAAAAACGGGTAGAATTCTTCTCTAGAAAGCGGCAACCACTTAAGTAGATCCGGGCGCGATTGCAAAAGACTATTTTTCTCCGAAATCATTTATGAGACAGATTTAATGACCTCCGAACCAAACCTTCAAGTCGTCTTTCACAGCCCAGCTGATGTCGCGATCGGGGGGGCTGAAATCAAGCGCATCGGTCAGGAGATCGTTCAGGCAAACAGCATGCTGGGGTTGACCGGCTTTCTGGTTTCTCTTGGTGAGACGTTTGTTGGTGTTATCGAGGGGCCGACGAGTGTGGTAATCTCGCGATTGGAAGAGATTATGGCGACGTGCGTTCCGCAGCTTACGGTTTTGAGAGAGGCGATTGTTGAAGAAGGGCGCTTTGTGAATTGCTTTTATGGAGATCTGGGCCAGAGTCTTGATGGCAGAATGGCGGAGTCGCATCCCTGCCAGTTCGCGGATGCGCTGGCGAGACGCCTCAGTGCCACGGCTTGAGATGAAGGATTCATAGAATGGTCGGCAATGCCAATCTTTCCCGAACGTCAGGAGATCGGGAGCCGTTACTGGTTTTCGCATATTCGTCGCTCGCGGCGGATGGCCTGAGCCGGGATGAGTGCGCGGATATGGTTGAGCAGATCCGTGAAATAAATCGAGCCTGCGAGATCACCGGCGTTTTGACTTTTGATGATGGCAGATTTCAACAGACCATTGAGGGGCGGCTGGGCGTTATGTCGCCCGTTATTGCGGCCATTGTTGCCGATCCCCGTCACAAGAGAGTGGCGGTGACGCGGTATTCTCTGCAAGATAAGAGGCAGTTCGACGCTTGGCGGCCGATGGGATTTGAGCAGTATCTTGGCCAGCATGAGCGCCCGGTAGCGAGGCTTTCCGGCTTGCGCAAGACGCAGGCGGGGAATGTTCTTAGCCTGGATGCTTACCGGGCTCGCAGGGATCAGTTTTCCGGCAAGTAACGTCTCTATGAGCTCTCGTCTGTTATCGATACGGAGCTTTCTGGTTTGATCAAGGACCGGAAGGCGTTTTGTGTTGACCTTCGGGAGAAGGGGTGCGACCCCAAGGCCGCGATGTTCACACTGTTTCAGATAGCTGCCGGAGGTGCGATCGGGGCCGTTTTGCGGTTCGCTGTTGTGCAGCGTATCGGCCTGTTGGTGCCGGGCGGTTTTCCATTTGGCACGCTGGTGGTGAATGCGGTGGGCTCCTTCCTGATGGGGCTTGTTGTGGCTTGGGCGGCTTCGCGGGCTGGCGGGCTTTCCGCCGGGCCCATGGCGTTTTTGACCGTTGGTTTGTTGGGCGGGTTCACCACATTCTCGGCCTTCTCACTCGATGTGATGCGTTTGATTGAACGGGGTGCAATGGCCAGCGCATTTACTTACATCGCGGCCTCTGTTGGGGTTTCCATCGCACTTTTGGCATTGGGCCTTTTGCTCGGCAGGGGGGTTGCCTCATGAGCCGGGTACAAACACTCGTGGTTGATGCCGATGGGGCGGATCAGCGGCTGGACCGTTGGTTCAAGCGTGTATTTCCACATATCGGGCAGGGGCAGGTTGAGAAGCTGTGCCGCAAGGGGGAGATCAGGGTTGAGGGCAAGCGGGTGAAGGGTTCCACCCGGCTGGAAGCAGGGCAATCCGTGCGGGTGCCGCCATTGCCGGACGCGGGCGAGGCGCGTGCGAAGCCCTCTGCTTCACGTATTTCAGAGGCTGATGCGGAGATGATCCGCGCAACCGTGATCTACAAGGACGAGCATATTATCGCGCTCAACAAGCCGCCCGGGTTGGCGGTGCAGGGTGGTTCTGGCCAGACACGGCATGTGGACGGATTGGCGGAGGCGCTGAAATTCGGAGTGGACGCGCGCCCAAAGCTGGTGCACCGGTTGGACAAGGATACATCGGGGCTTCTTTTGCTGGCCCGCACCGGGCGTGCTGCGGCTGGCCTTGCGAAAGCGTTCCAATCGCGCGACACGACCAAGATTTACTGGGCAGCTGTTGCCGGTACGCCGAAACCTGCTGAGGGCACATTGCAGACCGGGCTGATCAAGGCGCCCGGGCATGGGCCGCACGGGGCGGGCGAGAAGATGATCTCGATCCATCCGAGCGATGTGGCCGCAACAGAGGGCGCCAAGCGCGCGACAACGGATTACAAGGTGATCACTTCGGCAGCCAAGCGCGCTGCCTGGGTGGCGCTTTCTCCAATTACGGGGCGCACGCATCAGTTGCGGGTGCATATGGCGGAACTGGGTGCGCCGATTGTTGGCGACGGCAAATACGGCACCAACAGCCAGACTAATGAGGGCGATGGATGGGGCGCGCAGCTGGGCGGTGAAATCAGCCGCAAACTGCACCTGCACGCGCGAAGCCTCTTTCTGAAGCATCCTGTTACGGGCAAGGCACTTTCTTTCACCGCACCTTTGCCGGAGCATATGGCGCGGACATGGGCATTTTTTGGCTGGGAAGAGCGGGACGCTGCACCCAATCCGTTCGGCGAGGACAGCTTTTGAATGGCGGAGTGGCGGCAGAAGCGCTTCTGGGATGCGGTGACGATCGAGGGTTCTGATTCGGGCTTTCAGGTGTTGCTGGATGGTCGCGTGATCAAGACCCCCGCGAAGGCTGCCTTTGAGATCCCAAGCCGGGCCCTGGCGGAGGCGGCAGCAGAGGAATGGGCTGCGCAAGAGGGGCATGTGAGGCCGGACAGCATGCCGATCACGCGGGCCGTGAATTCCGCTATTGATAAGGTGCAGCCACAACGGCAGGCCGTGCTCGACCTTTTACTTGAGTATTGTGATACCGATCTTCTTTGTTACCGCGCGGAAAGCCCGGAGGGGCTGGTTGCCCGCCAGACAAAGGAATGGGATCCGTGCCTTCACTGGATAAGGGCGACATTCGGGGTGCAGATGATCGCCGTGGCAGGGGTAATCCACCATCCTCAGCCGCCTGATGTGGTGCCCTGTTTTCGCGCCTACACCGAAAGCTGGTCTCCCTTTCAGATCACCGGTCTGCATGATCTGGTGGTGCTTTCCGGCTCCTTTGTGCTCGGTTTGGCCGTGTTGGAGGGCCATCTTGGAGCAGAAGAAGCCTGGCGTCTTTCCCGGCTGGATGAGGATTGGCAGGCGGAGCAGTGGGGTGTGGATGAAGAAGCTGCGGAGATGGCTGAGGTGAAGCGTGCTGATTTTCTCGCGGCCGCCCGGTTTCTTGAGAGCTTGAGCACGGGGTGAGGCAGTGAAGTTTGTGGAAAGCGCAGCCGAGTTGATGACGCCTGCCGAGATGGCGGAGTTGAGTGGCCTTCAATTCATCAGCGGGATCGCCGCCGGTAAATACCCTGCACCACCCATCTGCAGGGTGCTGAACTACCGCATGACAGAGGCGAGCGAGGGGCGTGTCGTGTTTCGCGGTACACCGGATTTCTCGGCGCTCAACCCGCTTGGCACGATTCATGGCGGCTGGTTCGGCACGCTGTTGGATAGTTGCATGGCCTGCGCCGTTCAGACAATGCTGCCCAAGGGGTGCGGTTACACGACTCTGGAATACAAGATCAACATCCTTCGCGCGCTCCGGCATGGCGATTCGGATGTGGAGGCTATTGGGCAAGTGGTGCATGTGGGCCGGAAGACGGGTGTTGCCGAGGGCCGTCTTGTGGGCCTTGAGGATGGGCGTGTCTATGCGACAGGTTCCACCACCTGCATCGTGCTTGATTTGTAGGAACTGGGGATTGGGGAGCGGCTCTGCGTAGTTTTGGGTAGGCTCCACTCCGGCATGCCTATGCTCTTGCCCTCCAATTTCATGGAGAAGCGCGACCTTACGTGAACAAACCCGGAATATTCCATTGTTTCCTTGACCTTTTCCGCTCAGTTCTCATTGTTGTGGCGCGAGTTCGGAACGTTTCCGGGCTAGTTGTCATAAACGAGGTGCCGCAGGCGTATAATTGCGGGCCAACACAGGAAGAGGTTTCCATGAAAACAACTGTATTTTACGGCACGCTGGCGGCGGCTGGTCTTGCGGCAGGTCTCGCATCTGCAGCTACGCTGGATGACGTGAAGGCCAACGGTACGCTGAAATGCGGTGTTACCACTGGTCTGGTCGGCTTTGCTGCGCCGGATGCGAACGGCAACTGGGAAGGCTTCGACGTGGCTGTGTGCCGCGCTGTTGCTGCCGCTGTGCTGGGCGATCCGCAAGCCGTTGAGTTCGTTCCGACAACGGGCAAAACGCGCTTTACGGCACTTGCCTCCGGTGAAGTCGATCTGCTGGCGCGGAACACGACGTGGACATTCTCCCGCGATGTGGATCTCAAATTCACATTCATTGGCGTGAACTACTATGATGGCCAAGGCTTCATGGTGCGCAAGGATCTGGGTGTGTCTTCCGCGAAAGAACTGGATGGCGCAACTGTTTGCATTCAGACAGGGACGACAACCGAGCTGAACCTTGCGGATTACTTCCGCGCAAACGGCATCTCCTATGAGCCGGTGCCGATCGAGACCAACGCTGAAGCACAGCAGCAGTATCTTGCGGGTGCCTGCGATGTTTACACGACGGATGCGTCCGGCCTTGCGGCCACACGCGCCACGTTCGAGGATGCGGATGCACATACGCTTCTGCCCGAAATCATCTCCAAAGAGCCGCTTGGCCCGCTTGTACGCCATGGCGACAACCAATGGGGTGATATCGTGCGCTGGACGCTGAACGCTCTGATTTCTGCTGAGGAGCTTGGCGTTACATCGACGAACATCAACGAGATGTCTGGTGGCACCAACAACCCGGAGATCAACCGTCTTCTGGGCACAGAGGGTGAACTGGGTGCAATGCTTGGGCTGGATACTGACTGGGCCAAGAATGCGATCCTTGCGGGTGGCAACTATGGCGAGATCTTCGCGGACAATATTGGTGAAAGCACACCGATTGGATTGGCCCGCGGGCTGAACGCACAGTGGACGCAGGGCGGCCTGCTCTACTCTCCGCCGTTCCGCTGATCCGAATTCCAAGGGGCGCCCATCCGGCGCCCCTTGGGCTTTTTGGTGCAGACCAAACAACCCTTTGCGATCGGCAGGACCGGAGAAACCGGGCCGCTGGGATATCGGCAAGAGGACCAACAACAGAGAGGGGTGCGGTATGTCCGCCATCAGTGACGAGACGGAGCCGTCTTTCCGTCTGAGTATGCTTGTTAACGATACGCGGTATCGTTCGCTAACCTTCCAATTCATCGCATTGATACTTCTGATCGTTTTCATGGCCTATCTTGGCATGAACCTTGTGCAGAACCTTGCCACGGCCGGGCTGAACATATCCTATGGCTTCCTGTCCGAGCCTGCCGGTTATGATATCAACCAGCGCCTGATCGAGTATGATAGCCAGTCCACGCACAGGGCCGCAGCCTATGTCGGGATCCTGAATACGCTGCTTGTGGCGTTTCTGGGCTGTCTGACGGCGACCGTCCTTGGGGTCGTAGCCGGGGTGCTGCGCCTTTCCGGAAACTGGCTCGTGGCCAAGCTGATGGCCGTTTATGTCGAAGCGTTCCGTAACGTTCCGGTGCTGATCTGGATCCTGATCATCAACACAATCGTCATCACCCTTCCGGCGCCGCGCGCCTATCGTGGGGAAACTCCGGATGCCGAGATGCTGTTCGGAATGATTGCCTATACCAACCGTGGTATCTACTTTCCGGCACCCGTCTGGGGTTCAGGCTCCCTGATTGTGGTGGGGGTTTTCCTTGCCTCTATCGTCGGTATCTTCGCTTACCGACGCTATGCGAAGAACCTACTGTACAGTTCCGGGAAACTGTTGCCCACATTTTGGCCAAGCGTCGCACTGTTCTTCGTTCCCACGATCCTTGCGTATTTCGTGATGGGCCGCCCCGTTACCCTGGATTACCCCGCATTGCAGGGCTTCAACTTTCAGGGTGGGTTGCAGGTGCAGCGGCCGCTGATTGCTCTCTGGCTGGCGCTTTCTGTCTACACTGGCGCTTTCATCGCGGAAAACGTGCGCGCGGGCATTCAGGCCGTGAACAAGGGCCAATCCGAAGCCGCTGGAGCGCTAGGCCTTCGTCCGGGACGGATCATGAATCTCGTGGTCTTGCCGCAGGCCTTGCGCGTGATCATTCCGCCCCTCATCTCCCAGTATCTGAACATTACCAAGAACTCCTCCCTCGCGATTGCGGTAGGATATGCCGATATCACGGCAACGCTGGGTGGGATTACACTGAACCAGACGGGACGCGCGATTGAGTCTGTTCTCTTGCTGATGCTCTTCTATCTGGTCATCTCGCTCAGCATCTCGATGGTGATGAACTTCTACAACAACTCTGTAACCCTGAAGGAGCGTTGAAGATGTCTGATACACATGCAGCCTCAACGGCCTTCGTTCGTCATGATCCACTACCTCCGGCGCCGCCGCCGGTGACAGAGACGGGTATTGTGAAATGGATGCGGGAAAATCTTTTTGCCACGATACCCAATGCGATCTTGACGCTTTTGTCTCTCTGGGCGATCTACACCGTCTTGTCGGGCGTTATCCCGTGGATCACCAATGGGGTCTGGGGTGCTGAAAACATCCGTGAGTGCCGGGAGTTGCTTGCCGGTGCCACGGGGGGATGTTTCTCGGTTATCTCGGAGCGATGGAACCAGCTTGTTTTCGGTATCGCTTACCCGCGTGAGGAATACTGGCGGCCGACGTTGGCATTCGTCCTGCTGATCGTTTCTGTCTTCCCGGTGCTCTTTCCGCGAGCACCCCGGAAAATGTTGATCCTGACAATCATTTATCCGTTCGTAGCCTACTGGCTGATCTGGGGTGGCACTGTTCTGACACCCATTCTGCTCTTTGCAGGCGCCGTAGTAGGTTATGTCGTCTACAGCAAACTTGTGGCGAGCAATTTTGCCGCAGGCTTCTTTGGCGGTTTGACAGCTGCCGCCATCGCCTGGTGGCTTGCCGGGTTTGCCATTGACGCAGGAAGCGATGTGCTGGCTCTGCGGGAGGTCGTGTCTCGGGATATGGGGGGCTTCATGCTCAACATGATCCTTGGTGTTGTCTGCGTTTCGCTCAGCCTTCCGATCGGGATCGTTCTGGCGCTGGGCCGCCAGTCTGACATGTTCGTCATCAAGTGGATCTGCATTGTCTTCATTGAGTTCATTCGTGGCGTGCCACTAATCACACTGCTCTTTGTTGCCAACGTTGTGCTTGCCTACTTCCTGCCGCCGGGATCGAATTTCGATCTTATTTTGCGAGTGATCATCATGATCACGATGTTTGCCTCTGCCTACATCGCGGAGGTGATCCGGGGCGGGCTGGCTGCCTTGCCAAAGGGGCAGTATGAGGCTGCAGACAGTCTGGGCCTGGATTATCCGCAGGCAATGCGGCTGATCATCTTGCCGCAGGCTCTGAAGATTTCGATCCCCGGCATCGTGAATGTCGCGGTCGGCCTTTTCAAGGATACAGTGCTCGTTTCCATCATCTCCATGTTCGACCTCGTGGGCATGATTCGGGGGCCCATTCTGGCCTCCACGGATTGGAATGGGGTCTACTGGGAGCTATGGGGTTTCGCAGCGCTTCTGTTCTTCGTCGTCTGCTATTCAATTTCGCAGTATTCGCAATGGCTGGAGCGTCAGCTTCAGACCGATCACAGATAGGGAGGTTTGCACATGTCCGATGCAGCCATAGTGAGTGACACAAGCCAGATGAAGGTCGGCAACAAGGTCGCTATCCAGATCACCAATATGAACAAGTGGTTCGGCCAGTTTCATGTTTTGCGGGATATCAACCTGACGGTTTATGAAGGAGAGCGCATCGTGGTGTGCGGGCCCTCCGGGTCCGGTAAATCCACATTGATCCGATGCATCAACCGGCTGGAAGAGCATCAGAAAGGGTCCATCGTCGTGGACGGGACGGAGCTTTCCTCCGACCTGAAGAACATCGACAAGATCCGCTCGGAAGTGGGGATGTGTTTTCAGCACTTCAACCTGTTCCCGCATCTGACGATCTTGGAGAACTGCACGCTGGCTCCGATCTGGGTGCGCAAGACGCCCAAGAGGGAAGCCGAGGAAACGGCGATGCACTTCCTTGAGAAGGTGAAGATCCCGGAGCAGGCGGACAAGTATCCAGGCCAGCTTTCCGGTGGGCAGCAGCAGCGTGTGGCGATTGCGCGTTCGCTTTGCATGAGGCCGCGGATCATGCTGTTTGACGAGCCGACCTCTGCGCTTGATCCGGAGATGATCAAGGAAGTGCTTGATACGATGATCGAGCTTGCGCAGGAAGGTATGACCATGATCTGCGTAACCCACGAGATGGGCTTTGCGCGGCAGGTGGCCAACCGGGTGATCTTCATGGATCAGGGGCAGATTGTTGAGCAAAACGAGCCGGAACCTTTCTTCAACAACCCTCAGAGCGACCGGACGAAACTGTTCCTGAGCCAGATCCTCGGGCACTGATTGGTTGCGCCGATTGAGCTTGTCGATTGTGGGAGGGCTGGTATAGGACCAGCCTGTTCCCTCTTGGATGACGACGCAGGCTCCTATCATGTCCAGACCACGTTTCATCTGCCTTGATCCCCGAAAGAGGAAGAGAGCGGCCGTTGAGGCGGTTATCGGGCCGGTTGGTGAGATCGCTTTTCTGAAAGCGGTTCCCATGCGGCTCGGCGGTTATCCGGAAACCGAGGCCGTGGCCGAGGCGGCACTCGCGGCTGCGATAAGGCCCAAGAAGGGGTGGATGGGGCGTGCTGCGAAACGCAAGCTCTATGCGCTTCAGTACAACGGAGCGCGCCGTTTTTTTGAGAGGCAGACAGGCGTGATTGCAGCGTGCTGGAACGGCCTGAACGGCAGTAGATATGTGTTCATGCAGGGAGCACAGGATGCCGGTGCGCGGAGATTGTTCTTTGAATTGGCACCCTTACCGGGCCGGATCACCGTGGATCCTTGTGGCGTGAATTTCCGAAACGCACTGCCTCGGACGGTTGCACCCTTTCTGGACTGGGCCGAAAAGGCAGGCGTGCCAGCAGACGGTTGGCGGAGTGTTGGAGGTGAGATAAATCAGCGGAAAGGTGGGGGTGCGCTTGAACGCTCCGAGGAGCTTCCGGCTTTGGCGGAACCCTTTATCTTTGTGCCGTTGCAGGTGCCGAATGACAGTCAGCTTCGTCTTTTTGGTGGGGCCTACAAGACAGTGCCAGCGCTGATAGATGCGGTGATAGGTGCGGCGGAACATCTGCCGGATGGATGGCATGTGCGGATCAAGGAACATCCCTCAGCCAAGATATCTTTTGCGGAGCGGATCAGGGCGGCGACGGGCCGACGTGTCTATCTGGACAATGCCACAGACACATTTGAGCTTGTGCAGAAAAGCCGGGCGGTTTTGACGGTGAATTCTTCTGTCGGGCTGGAGGCGATGTTCTATGACAAGCCGGTGATCGCAGCGGGCCAGTGCTTCTGGTCTTTGCCCGGTGTTGCGCTGGAGGCCCCGGAACCCTCTGATCTGGAACGCATTTTTGCTGCTCCGCAAGATCTGAGTTTTGATGCGGAGAGCCGCAATGCGTTTCTTTCCTATCTTGTTGAGCGCTACTACATACGCCTGGACTGGCTGGCGGATGACAGGGCGGAAATGCCCGGTTCTGAAGTGCCGAAGGTTTTGGCAAAGATCTCCGAAGCGCGGCCTCTTTTACCATGAGTGGCTGAAGCGTTCTGCCTTTCGCACGTGGCTCTGACCGGGCGAACCGTCAATTCTCAGGCAGGCTCTTTGGTGTCAGGTAAGCTTTCAGATCGCAGGTTTCAGAGCTGATTTCAGGCCATGTGTCCACCTCCGCCTCAAGGATCATGGTGGCGGCTGTGGGGAAGGGTTTGGAAAGCTGGGTTTGGTATGGGTTTGGTACGGGTTTGGTAATGTGAGCTGTTTGGTCAGGATTTCCGCTGGTGAGCACGGCTGAAAGCCTTTCAAATCCCGGATTGTGACCGAGGAGAAAGAGGACGGAAACCGATGGATCCTGCGCCTTGATCAGATCAAGAAGAGTGCCCTCACTCGCGTGGTAGAGATCGGGACGAAATTCCGTTTTGCCTGCCCGCCAGCCCATCCGCTCCCACGTCTCGCGGGTGCGGGTGGCATCCGAGATGAGGGCAAGATCGGGCGAAGGTGCCGTATCACGGAGATGCTGTCCCACCGCCTTCGCCGCTTCCCTGCCGCGCGGGTTGAGGGGGCGGGCGTGATCTTCGAGACCGGCGGACCAATCGGATTTGGCGTGGCGCATGAGGATAAGGGTTTTCACGAGGCGTCTCCGAGGAAGGCCTTCATGTGGAAGGCGGATTGTTGGGGCAGGCGGAGGGTGGGGCCCACGGGGCAGGCGCGGCGGACGAGGCAGCCGGTGCGGCAGGCCGCACCCTCTGGGCTGGCAACATGCGCCTTGCAGGTGGGTACGTCATAGCCCTTTGAAGTGAGGGCACCAACCGGGCAAGCGGTGAGGCAGGGCTTTGGGCAGGGCTCGCATGGAGAGGGCGTGCTACCCCGTCCGGATACTTCGGGCAGGGCGAATGCCCCCCTGAACGAGACAAAGAGGCCGTGCCGTGGGTGGACAAGGAGACCTACCGGGGATTGATGGATCTGATCTGAACTTACCGCCCACCGGATGAAGGGGTGCCATGGCGGCCCGCCGAAGGGGAAGAGCGCGGTTGCGTTGTGCGGCCCGGCCAGCGCGGTGAGGATGCGGACGGACCAGCGGTTGAGCGGATTGGCCGCGCCATCCTGGTATTCCGGCGAGTGGGTGAAGACGTGCCAGAAATCGGGGCCATTCGGGCCGATAAGAGCGAGCGTTTCGGTGCTTACGGGAAGCGCATCTTCCGGCGTTGGGGTGCATGTTGCCACGATCTCCAGCCCGTGCCGCGCGAGACCTTCCGAAAGACTCATTTCCGGAAGGGGAGGAGAAGCGACCACGCGAGCCGGGTAGGGCGGGCATCCTGCCACTGGAGGCCGACTTTCATGCCCTCATGCCCGCCATCGGGCTGAGGACGATACGTGCCGAAGAGTTGATCCCAGATGGAGAGGGAGAAGCCGTAATTGGTATCGTGTTCCGCGCGGTGTACGGAATGGTGGACGCGGTGCATATCCGGGGTGACGATGATGCGGCGGAGTGCGGCATCGAGCCGGAGGGGCAGGCGGAGATTGGCGTGATTGAACATGGCCATGCCGTTGAGCAGTATCTCGAACAGGATGACGGCCAGTGCCGCCGGGCCGAGCGCGTAGACGGCGCCGATCTTGAGGATCATGGACAGCGCTATTTCCAGCGGGTGGAAACGGATGGCGGTGGTAACATCAAAATCCGGATCTGCGTGGTGGACCTGATGGAGCCGCCAGAGAAGCGGGATCTTGTGGGTGATGACGTGCTGGCCCCAGATGAGGAAATCGAGGATGAGGATTGTCAGCGCGATTTCCAGCCACAGCGGCAGCGAGAGTGCGTTGAAGAGGCCCCAACCCTTCGCATCCGCGTCTATTGCGGCCCCCACGGCCAGCAGTGGCATGGCGATTGCGAGTGCACGGATGGTGAGCGTATCGACGATGACGATGCCCCAATTGGTCATCCAACGGCGGCTGCGTGGGTAGACTCGCGCGCGTCGTGGGGCGTAAGCTTCTGCGGCGGCGAGAATGCCGAAAAGGCCGAGAAATATTGTGACGCGAATGAGGGCTTCGTTTTCCATTCTGCAAAAGTGGAGTGGTGCCCCTCATGCGTCAACCTGGTTGCGTTCAGGGGTGGCGGCTTGTCGCGGGGGGAAACGGGCGCTTTGTCACGAAAGTGATAAGGGCAGCCCATAGCGTCCCTCTCGGTAAATCAATCCAGCATGGGGAAGCCAGATTATGAAAGATGTTGATACGTACGATTTGTCTTGGGACGATTGGGATGAGTTGCAGAGCCCGCGCCCTGAAGAGAACGGATTTGATGCGGTGGTGGAAGCCGCCATTTCGCGCCGTGGCTTTATGAGTGGTGTGCTGGCCTTTGGCTCGGGTGCCGCAGTGATGGGCACGAGTACGTTGCTGAGCACGACGTCGGCTAAGGCACAGGCGGCCTCTCGCTTCGGCTTCACGCCGTTGCCGATTGCCACAGATGGCACGGTGCATGTGCCGGAGGGGTACAGCTGGAAACCGGTTGCCAAGTGGGGCCAGCCGCTTTTCTCTGACGCGCCGGAATTTGATCATGCCGTTGGCGGCAGCTTTGAAAGCTCCGAACGGGTGTTTGGCGAGAACACGGATGGGATGGAAGCGTTCCAGATCGGTTCCCGTCAGGTGATCGCGGTGAACCATGAATATGTGAACACCAAGATCAACCTGCCGCAGAATGAGGGTGGCGTGCCTGCGAGCGCCGAGGATGTGCGCAAGTTGCAGAACCTGCAGGGTGTGACGGTGATGGAGGTGGCCGAGGGTGCCGATGGTTGGGAGATTGTGCTCGACAGCCCGTTGAATCGCCGGATCACGCACAACACGCCGATGCGGATTGCGGGCCCGGCTGCGGGGCATGATCTGCTGAAAACGGATGCGGACCCTGATGGATTGGAAGCGTTGGGCACGATGAACAATTGTGGTGCCGGTAAAACGCCGTGGGGCACGTATCTGACCTGTGAGGAGAACTTCAACGGGTATTTCGGCTCTACCGATGAAGACTTCAAGCGGCCTGATGATTACCTGCGCTACGGCATCGGGCTTGAGGGGCGCTATGCCTATGAGAAGTTCGATCCGCGCTATGATGTTTCCAAGAACGTGAACGAGCCGCGCCGGTTCGGCTATATCGTGGAGATTGATCCTTCCGACGCATCCTCCACACCTGTGAAGCACACGGCGCTGGGCCGGTTCAAGCATGAGAATGCGGCGGCTGTGATTGCACCCGACGGGCGTGTGGTTGTGTATATGGGCGACGATGAGCGGGGCGAGTTCATGTACAAATACGTCTCCACCGGGGTTTATACGCCCGGCGGTGAAACGTCGACCTTGCTGGATGAGGGCCAGCTTTACGTGGCGAGGTTCAACGACGATCAGACGGGTGAGTGGGTGGCGTTGACGCCAGAGGCAACCGACATGAGTGAAGCCGAGATCGCGATCTATACGCGGATGGCGGCTTCCAAGGTGGGTGCCACGACGATGGATCGCCCGGAATGGGTAGCCGTGAATCCCGTCGCGGTGGAGGGGTACTCTGCTTTGACCAACAACCGCAATCGGGGTGTGAAGCCGAATGCGGGTGGGGATGATACGGCTGTGAACGGGCCGAACCCGCGTGAGATGAACCATTACGGGCAGATCGTGCGCTGGTTCCCGGAGAACGACGATCACGCGAACCCTGCCTTCCGCTGGGATCTTTATGTGATGGCGGGCAATCCGACCGTGCATGACGACGCCTACGGAGGGTCCGACAATGTGAACGAGGGGAACCTCTTCAACTCTCCGGACGGGATGATGTTCGACAGCACCGGATTGCTGTGGATCCAGACCGATGGGAACGACGCCAACACAGGCGATTTCGAGGGTATGGGGAACAACCAGATGTTGGCGGGTGATCCGGCAACGGGCCAGATTGAGCGGTTCCTGACCGGGCCGAAGGGCAGCGAGGTGACGGGGCTGACATGGTCTGCCGATCGGCGGACGATGTTTGTGGGGATCCAGCATCCGGGAGCGCCTTTCCCGGATGGTGAAGGCAAGTTGCCGCGTTCCACGGTGATTGCCGTGAAGCGGGATGATAACGCGCTGGTTGGCTGATCTGGTTCTGAGTTCTGGAATGCGCGGCCTTTGGGTCGCGCATTTTCTTTTGGGCCCGTTTCCCGCGCTCTGATCGGCGTGCGGCCCACCCGCCCACCCCCTCCCGCCGATCAGAGCGCGGGAAACGGGGGCTTTCCCAGGAAAGCTGCGGAGTGCTAGCGGCCTGGTGTTGGCGTTGCGATGCTCGCCAGATAGTGGTGGAGCGAGCGTTCTTCGATTGCGGGGAAGGTTTCTTCCCGGGTGGCCAGGGCCTGCATCCGGCCAAACCGGAAATTGCGGTAATGCTCGCGCATTTCGCACCAGGCGAGGAGGGTCCACCAGCCTGTCCAGCCGATGAGGCCGAGCGGCCAGACGGTGCGCGTGGAGGTTTTCCCCCGCTCATCCGTGTAGGTAAAGGTGAGTTTGCGGCGGGCTTCCGTTGCCTCGCGGATCAACTGGTGGCGGGCGCGATGCGGATCGTCTTTCTCGAGAAGCGGGATGCGGTAAGGCTGGGCCTCCAGCGCCTTGAGGGCTGTATCATCGAGGATCGCGCGGATCTTGGCTTCAGCCGATTTGGCTGCCTTTGCCATGCCGGGATCCGTGAAGGCGCGGACCATTGCGGTGCCGGTGAGAAGGGCGAGGGTTTCCGTTCGATTGAACATGATGGGGGGCAACTCGAAGCCTGCATCGAGCCGGTAGCCGATGCCTGCCTCGCCTGTGATGGGGATGCCGGAGGCGATGAGATCCGCAATATCGCGGTAGATCGTGCGGGGGCTGACCTCCAGCGCCTCGGCGAGGGTGGCTCCGGTGACCGCCAGACGGCGGCCCCGAAGTTCCGCGACGAGGCGGAAAAGGCGATCTGCCCTACGGCTCATGCCATCTCGTGTGCGGCTTCCGGGGCGGGGCCGAAGGCGTGGACGATGGGATAGTGGTTCATCCTGATCGTGGAGTGGTCGATGACCGACAGAAGATCGGCGGTTTCCGCCGCCTGGCCGATGGCGGCCGAGGCGGCATCGGCATCGGTCTGGCTGGCCCAGAAGACGTGATGTGTCATATCCTTATCATCGGCCGATACGGTGCTGAATTCAAAGCCTTTCTGGGCCCGTATCCAGGTTTGGGCGCGATCCATCGCTTGCTGAAACTGAGGCCGTGTGGCGGAAGGCTTGATGCGGAACTGGACCTGTTCGAGAACTGTTGGCATGTGAGTGCTCCTTTGTCTGGCGCCGGGAGTGGCGCTGACCGAGGTTTAGAAGGGGGCTGCTGACACCGTTGTGTCAGGAGTGATCCTGCCGAGGGCAAATTTCGGAGCCCCCGTTTCGAGTTCGGGTTGGGGACGGCCCACCCACCCACCCCCACCCCCAACCCGAACTCGAAACGGGGGCTTGAACATGGCACTCCGGATGGCGATGTGTTTCTGGGAGGATGTGCATGCCGGAACATGATTTTTCGATTGAGAGGGGAGTGCGTGCGGCCCATCTTGCGCCTGCGGCTTCGCTGTTCTGGGGGGCATTTGGTGCCAAGCTTGGCTTTGCGCTCGGGCCCGACAGGAAGGCAGAGGCCTTTCTTCACAGGGTGATGGATCCGGCTTATGCGGTGAGTGCCGTAGATCGAGAGGGCGCGCTTCTTGGCGTGGCCGGATTCAAGACACCTGAGGGCGGATTTGTAGGCGGCGAATGGGCGGATCTTGTTGCGATATATGGCCGGATCAGTGCGACATGGCGGGCAGGCACCCTGAGCATTCTGGAACGCGACTGTGTGCCGGGCATTTTGCTGATGGACGGAATTTTCGTAACACCGGCCGCGCGGGGGCGGGGTGTTGGCTCCTCACTTCTGGAGGCTGTAGTGGCCGAAGCCGTGCGGCGCGATCTTGCGGCTGTGCGGCTTGATGTGATTGACACGAACCCGCGCGCGCGGGCGCTATATGAGCGGCGGGGCTTTCGGGCCGTGGATGAGACGCGGCTTGGGCTGTTGCGGCACATCTTCGGGTTCAGTTCGTCGGCGGAGATGCACCGCCCGGTGTAACGGCGTTGATCCATTCCGTGATGAGATCAAGCGCATCGGGGGCATAGGCGCGGCGACCTTCCAGAGCGAAGCGCCATTTTGTGGTGCGGGGCCAGTCCGTTGTGAGTTGATGGTTGTAAGTGCCCGCCTTGAGCAGGCCGTGGGTGGCCTAGGGCAGGATGATAACTGCCGGCGCGTGCGCGCCGGGCAGCAGGCGCCGGTACGCATTTGCATTCTTCAGCGGATCGACGTTCAGATCCTCGGCTCCCCAGAGCGCGAGCACCGGGCCGGGCATCGCCTTGAGGGCATCGGAGGCGTCCGCCGTGTAGGCACGCTGTACAAAGTGGTGCCTCTGCGGGCTCATGCCGGGTGGCGACGAGATTGCGTTTTCCGCAAAGGCTACGTCATTCCTGGCGCGCGTACGGGCGATCTGGCGCGCCACGTCCTCTGGTGGCAGGCCTTCCGCCTCCAGCCTCCGTTTTTGATAGTAGGCACCCTGATCGCGCCAGTTGAGGGCGGGGCCGATCAGGATGGAGAAGGCCGGGCGGGTGCGGTATGCCGCTTCGGGTACGACCCAGCCGGCTTGTGAGAAACCGAGAAAGCCTGTGAGATGTCCTTTTGCGCGGATTGCCTGATACGCGGCCTCCGCTTCGGCTGTGCGGGCCTCCATCGACTGATCGAGCCAGTTGCCTGTGCTCTCGCCCGTTCCCGGCTTGTCCCAGGTGAAAACGCCGATACCGGCATCGAGAAGGGTGCTGATGAGCGGCAGGTAGCCATCATCGGAGAAGCGTGTTTGAGGACCGTCGCCATGGACGAAGATCGCCACGGAAGGGTTGGGCGCTTCGGGCAGGAGGAGTGTGCCTGCGAGTGTGTTTGGGCCGGACTGGAAGGCGACGTTTTGGCTGGTGCGGGTGCTGATGTCGAAATCCGCGAGGCCTTGCAGTGCAGCGAGGCCGAGCACGATCAGGGCGATGGCGGGCGCTGCGATCCAGAGCAGGGTCTTGCGGCGCATGATGGGCCTCCCCTTTGCAGATCGGTATGGGAAGGAGCGATTTCAAGCGTATCAGAGGCGGATGAGCGTGCCTGCGCCATGTTCCGTGAAAAGCTCCAGCAGGCAGGCGTGGGGGGTGCGGCCATCGAGGATGACAACCGCGCGGGTGCCGCCTTCGAGGGCCGTGAGGGCCGTTTCCGTTTTGGGGATCATGCCGCCTGCGATGGTGCCATCGGCGGTGAGATCGCGGACGTGATCGGCGGTGAGCTGTGTGATGACATCGCCCTCTTTATCCTTCACGCCAGCAACATCGGTGAGGAGGAGCAGGCGATCTGCGTTCATCGCAGCGGCAATGGCCCCGGCGGCGGTATCGCCATTGATGTTGAAGGTCTCTCCGCTTGCGCCGGTGCCGAGGGGGGCGACGACGGGGATGAAATCCGAATCGAGGAACGAGCGCAGGACAGCCGGATCGACCTTCACGGGGTTGCCAACGAGGCCGATATCCTCACCATCGGGGCCGGGGAGACGCTCGCAGATCATGAGGTTCGCGTCCTTGCCTGAGAGGCCGACGGCTTTGCCGCCCTGTGTGTTGATGGCCTGCACGATGCGCTTGTTAACCGAGCCGGAGAGGACCATTTCGGCCACTTCCATGACCTCTGGCGTTGTGACGCGGCGGCCGCCCTTGAACTCCGTGGGGATGTTCAGACGTTCGAGCATCTGGTTGATCATAGGGCCGCCGCCATGGACGAGGACGGGCAGGAGGCGGCATTGTTTCATCAGGACGATATCGCGGGCGAAGCGTTCCATTGCGGCATCATCACCCATGGCGTTGCCGCCGAATTTGATGACGACAATGGCACCGTCGTAGCGCTGGAGATAGGGGAGCGCTTCGGAGAGGGTGCGGGCGGTGGCGAGCCAGTCTCTGTTCATGGCGGCGGATTTCTCCATTGTCTTCTCCCTCGTGGTCGCCGGGTTTTAACCGGGAAATCAGATGCCTGCTAGTGGAATGCGGGAAGGATGATAAAGTGCGGTGGGCTTTATGGAGAATGGGATGCGCTTGATTCTGGGGTTGGTGGTTGCGGCGGGACTGGCGGCTTGCACGCAGGAGATGAGCGAGACGGAGCGGCGGGCGGAGTGTGTGGAGGCGTTCCAGCGGTATGACAGGGAAGTGATACTGGACCGGCCCTCGGAGAGTGCCATTGTGCGGCGGGTCGTAGGTGATGTGGATATCGGGCCTGATTTCCGGAGCGTGCGGGAAAGCCGACTTCGGACCTTGCGGTGCTATGAGAGCCTTGAAGGGCTGGAGGAGGCGGCGCGGCTTGGGCAGCGGTTCAATGCGGCCGGGACGGGGCGATTGGCGGAACCGGAATACCTGCATGCCGGACTCGTGCGCTCCAACGGGCAGGCTGCGGTGCTGAAGCGGTTTTTCACCGATCTTGGATACCGGGTGCGTGATGTGGGTGCGCCAAAGGTCGGGCGGCGGGTTTTTGTGGGGCCTTTGGAGACGGTGGAGGCGCGGCGGGGTGCGGAACAGCTGGCGCGGTTGGCGGACCTCACCTCCGTCTATACCGTAACACGGCTGCCCTGGCCTTGAGCGGCGGTGGGTTAACACCCACCTTACTCAGAGGCTCAGAGGGGTGTTCTTCGTTGTAGGGTGGGTGTTAACCCACCGTTCTCACGACGCTGCCAATGTCGCGATGGCTGACCGGAGCGTCGCGATGCCCGAGCCTTTTTCGGAGCTTGTCATGATGATCTCCGGATAGGCGGCTGGGTGTTTGGCGAGGGCTTCGCGGACGCCCTTCATGATCTTTTCTAGCTCGGAGGACTTTGGTTTGTCCGTCTTTGTCATCACCACTTGAAAGGTGACGGCGGTGGTGTTCAGGAGCTTCATGATCTCCTGATCCACTTCTTTCACGCCGTGGCGGCTGTCTATCAGGAGAAAGACACGGCGAAGTGTTGGGCGGCCGGAGAGGTAGGCTTTGAGGAGGCGTTGCCATTTCTCCACGACTTTGAGGGGTGCCTTTGCGTAGCCGTAGCCCGGCAGATCGACGAGATAGATTTCCGAGAGCGTGAAGAAGTTGATCTCCTGCGTTCGGCCGGGCGTGTTGGAGGCGCGGGCCAGGCCTTTGCGGCCTGTGAGCGCATTGATGAGGGTGGATTTTCCGACATTTGACCTGCCAGCAAAGCAGACCTCCAGTCGGTCTGCTTCTGGAAGGCCATCCATCGCGACGACGCCTTTGAGGAAATCCGAGTTTTGGGCGAAGAGGTGGCGGCCCGCTTCGGTGGCGAGCGCATCTGGCTCTTCGGCGATGGTGAAGATCTCGGCGGACATGGGGCGCGGCCTGCTGTTAAAATGAGCCGCTGGCGCGGCGTTTCTATGAGCTTTCCCTTTGCTGGCGCAAAGATAAAGCGGTTGGTGCCTTGCATAGACGTGTGTACGGAGTTTGAAAACCGGTTGGGCGTTGCAAAACGGCCGGAATATCAGGAGCGATGACTTAGCCTTGCTGATAGCTTGGCTGACATCTGCGCCTCACGAGATCAGTGTGATTGGATCTCCGGGCCTGATGGGGCCGGACTTTGTGACTTCTGCGAAGACGCCGAAATCCTTGTGGCCCCAGTTCTCTTCGAGAAGTTTGAGGGTTTGCGTATCCGGCTTGCCGGTGGCCGGGTTGGCCATTGTGGCGGTGCAGCGCTCTATACGGTCGGTGATTTTGAGCTCGGCCTCTCCGATGCGGAGGGTTCTGCCCATCCAGTTCCATTCCTCCCAGGGGGCTGCGCCTTCAAGCCAGAGATTGGCGCGGAAGCGGCGGCGCTCCAATTCTTTGCCCGCCTTATGGGAGAGAGCGTCGAGGGAGGACTGGCTGAGGAGGGAGAGCCAGGGATTTTTGTTATCTGTCATGCCTGTGGCTGCTGGTACGAGCTTGGCTGGCGCGGCGCGATTGGCTTCCGTAAGGGGGGTGAGCCATGCGATGAGATCTTCTGCATCGCCCGGGAGTGAGATGGCGAGGCTTGCCTGGTCAGGGTGGTGGAGGGTGAGCTGATCGCCTTCACCTTCGCAGGTGATGGCCATGAGCCGCGGGGCCTTTCCGCCGCGGATGAAGTTGCTGCAATGGGACCAGCCATCGCTGAGTTTCGCGGCTTCGTGGGCGACGGCCCATCGTCTGTCTCCTGCGAGGATCCGGCCCTTTTCGAGCAGCGCTTCTGCGAGATCTTGAACGCCAACGGACTTTATCGGGTAGCGGGAAATCTGGGCGAGGTGCATTTATTCTGCGCTCTTGTCGCGTTTGAAGCTGGCTATGATGTTGCCGAAGACATCCGGCTTGGCACCCTGGCTGCGCATGATTGTGTATTGCTGGATAAAGGTGATGACGTTGTTTGCCGTCCAGTAGAGCACGAGGCCGCTGGCGAAGGTGCCGAGCATGAACATGAACACCCAGGGCATCCATGCGAAGACCATGGCCTGCGTTTTATCCGTGGGGGACGGGTTCAGCTTTTGTTGCATCCACATCGTGACGCCCATGAGGATGGGCAGAACGCCGATGGAGAAGATGGCAAAGAGCGAGCCCGGCTCTGGCGGGGTGAAGGGCAGGAGGCCGAAGAGATTGAGGAAGGAGCTGGGATCTGGTGCTGAGAGATCCTTGATCCAGCCGAAGAAGGGGGCATGGCGCAATTCGATCGTGACGAAGATAACCTTGTAGAGCGAAAAGAAGATCGGGATCTGAACCAGGATAGGGAGACAACCCGAGGCGGGGTTTGCCCCTTCTTTCTTGTAGAGGGCCATCATCTCCTGCTGGAGTTTCGTGCGGTCGTCGCCCGCGCGTTCCTTGATCTTCTCCATCTCGGGCTGAAGCATCTTCATTTTCGACATGGAGACGTAGGATTTGTAGGCCAGCGGGAAGAGGAGGGTTTTGAGCAGAAGTGTAAGGCCGAGGATGGCGAGGCCCATATTGCCGATCCAGAGGTTGAGATAGTGGAGCGCCCAGAAGATCGGCTTGGTGAGGAAGGCGAACCAGCCCCAATCGATCGCATCGACGAACTGGTTGATGCCGAGGTTTTCCTGATAACCGCGAATGGTCTCCCATTCCTTGGCACCGGCAAAGAGGTAGGATGTGGTTTCCGTTCTGCCGCCTGCCGGGATTTCCACGACGTTGTAGCGGAGTTCCGTTTGATACGTGTCGTTGGCGCCGGTGTATTTGACGACGGCGTTGGCAGGTGTGTTTTTCGGCGCGACGAGTGTCGCCATCCAGTATTGATCGGTAAAGCCGATCCATCCGGTTTCCGTGAAGGGTGTTTTCTCGACGGGGCCGCCTTCGGCCACATTCACCTCAAGGTCGGTGATATCATCGTAATGCATTTCCGTCAGCGTGCCATCAGCGGCGGAGACGAGGCCTTCGTGCAGGACGAAGAAGTTGATGAGATCGGGGAGGCCCTGACGTGCGAGGATGCCGTAGGGAAACATGCGAACGGGTGCCTCGGTAGTGTTTTCCACCGATTGGGTGACGGTGAACATGTAGTCTTCGTCCACCGCGATGGTCTTGCGGAAGGTGAGGCCGTTGCCGTTTTCCCAGATGAGAGAGAGGGGCGTGTTCTCATCGAGCGTGGCGGCCCCCTCGATCTGCCATTCGGTGAGGGCGCCTGGCACATCTTCCGGAGCGAGGCCGCCTGCGCCAGCCCAGCCGTGGACAGCGTAATAGGCATCGGGGCCGCCTGCTGGGGAAAGGAAGGTGACGATATCCGCGTCCTCATCCTGGGTTTCGCGGTAATCGGTGAGGCGCAGATCATCTATCCGGCCGCCGGTGAGCGATATGGACCCTGTGAGGCGAGGGGTGGAGATTTCCACGCGCTCGGTGCGGGCGGCGGCTGCCGCGCGCGTTTCTTCGGGTGTGGCGGGAAGGGCGCCAGGCACCTGGACCTCGCCTGTGGCACTAGGCGGTACCAGCGTGCCATCGGGGGCGACGACGGGTGCCTCCGCGGTGGGCTGAAGCTGTTCGCCGCTGGGTGGCGGGAAGAGAACAAACCAGACAAGGATGACCAGAAAACTCAGGGCCGTTGCCAAAATCAGGTTCTTATTCTGATCGTCCATCAGACGCTCCACACCGCTCCAAACTCATTGCAGCGTTCAACAGGGCTGGGGCGGAAAGGTCAAGGGCCATTGGCCCTGTGGAGCGTGTAAGCGAGGGTGGCAAGATGCAGATCAGTTTCCTTTGGTAAGATGCTGGTGAGACAGCCGGGCTCGGGCAATCGGGTGAGGTGCTGGGCCAAAGATAAGCACCTGAATCGCCGAAACTTGGATCTGCGCCCTCGCGGTTCCTGCGAATGGTGTCTCAGTTTGATTTGCAAACGCTTCAGGTGCAGGTCAGACAGCGATGGAGCGCGAGCCGCGTTGATCACGAGTGCGGAGGTTGTGGGCCTCGATCCAGTCATGCGTGTCTTCCAGAGCCATGGGTTTGGCAAAGAGATAGCCCTGGATCGCGAAACAGCCGAGCTTGCGCAGGGCGTCTGCCTCCTCTTCCCGCTCCACGCCCTCGGCGAGAATATCGAGGCCGAGACTGCGGGCGAGATGCATCATAATCGAGACCATCTGCTGATTGTCGCTGCGCTTGTCGATATCGGTGATGAAGGAGCGATCTATTTTTATGCGGTGCGCGTGGAAGCGTCGCAGGCCGGTGACGGAAGCGGACCCGGTGCCGAAGTCATCAAGATCGATGCGAAAGCCGTTGTCTGAAAGCGCCTGAACGGTGTGCACGATCTGATCCTGATCGTTTTCCACATGGATGGTTTCGAGAACTTCTATCGCCACACGTTCGGGCGTGAGATTGTGCGTGTCCAACTCCCACTTGAGATACTCCACCAGCTTGGTGTTCTGAAGTTGCGCCTTTGAGAAATTGATACCCACCTGCGAGATGCCGTAGCCCGCCTTGTCCCACTGCTGAAGGGCTGTGAGGCTCTGCTCCAGCATTTTTTCGCCGAGGAGATCATCAAGGCCGAGATCTTCGGCGATGGGCAGAAACATACCGGGTGAGAGGAGCCCGCGCGTCGGGTGGTACCAGCGTACCAGCGCCTCGAACCCGGTGATGCGGTTTGTACGCATGTTGATCTGAGGCTGAAAATGGGCGCGGATCTCGCCACGCTCCAGCCCGCACTGAAGATCCTCTGCCAGTTTCTGGCGTTCAGCGTGCCGTACGCGGAGCTCTTCCGAATAGCGGATATGGGGGTGAGTGGGCGAGAGGAGCGCTTGGTCATGGGCCAATTGCAGCGCCGAAAGCGTCTGATCGGTATCCTCCGTGCCGGTGAAGACGTGAAAGCCTGTGATAACGCGCAGCTGGATACGGTGGCCGGCGACAGACAGAGGGGCCTCGAAGCTCTGCTCGATCTCTTTGATGCAATCGGGCAACTCGCTTGCCGATTGGACATGATCCCTCACGACAAAAAATTGCGCCTGACCGAGATGGGCCATGAAAACTCCGTCGTGCTTCTCTCTCTGCATATGCAGTGCGAGGGCAGCCGTAAGTTCGCGTGTGAAGGCCTCATCCGGTATCTGGCGGGATTGGCTGAGGGAGAGAAAGCGAACCATGAGCGCCATTTTGGGTGGTGCGCCCTCTGGAGTGCTTTCCTGCAACCCGCGCAGGAATTGGTGAAGGCCAAGCTGGTTCGGAAGATTGGTCGCCGGGTCGCGCAGCGCTGTTTGCTGTATTTCTGCCTCTGCATTAGACAGGCGATCCTGATTCTCGGACAGCCGCTGCTGCAGGGGCCGAAACACGAAAAGCCCGATGAAGAGAAGCGTGATCAGGACAATCACGAGATTGACCGTCTCTATAATGTGGGTGATTCTATGCGTTGTGCGGTAATCCTCCGCAAAATGCGCGCTGATCTCGCGGATCACTCTTGCAAGCCCGGTGTCTCGCATCGCTGTCAATCGCTCAACTGATGCATCAACCTCAGCTTGCGTTTTTGCTGCCAGCAGTTGATCAATTCCGGCGCTGAACCTCTTGATCCGTGGGGTCAGGCGTCTGCTGGCCAACTCTCCGCATGCTTCAAGTTTGTGATCGGACAGCTGATTGGAAATGAATTGGCTGAGCGCCTCCATTCCCGTGAGAGATTCGGGAACAAATTCTGCCTGCTTGGCATCGAGTGATTTCTGAAGGGTTTCGATCCTCGCAATCAACTCTTCCCCCTGATCTTGCGTATCTTCCAGGTCGTGCTGCAACAGGTGTGCGGATGCGACGATGCGGTGAATGAGATCGGATTGCTGCGTGACTTTATCCGCAAATTCCGAGATATGACGCGCCTGCTCGAGCCGCGTGACCGTGAGCCCGTGGAGCAGGATGAGCAGGCACCCGAGAGCCGGGAGTGCTATCTTGTAGGACTGAACAACCTTACGGATGAAGTGATGCACAAACGCTCTTTCCACGCTGGGAGTGCATATCGTTGTGCGAGATATTTGCTAAGGCAGCGTAAAGGCCTGCAAATTATCTTGATTTCCGTGTGAGGGCTGCGAAGTCGAAATGGTTCGGGTCGAGCAGGTGGCTCGGATTCATATTGGTCAGCGCCTTGAAGATCACCTGACGGCGACCGGGGTGGTTGGCCTCCCACCCATCGAGAAGCTGTTTGATCTGCTGGCGTTGCAGCCCATCCTGGCTACCGCAAAGATCGCAGGGGATGATAGGGTAGTTCATCGCCTTGGCGAATTTATCGCAATCGGCTTCGGCCACATGGGCAAGGGGCCTGTAGAGGTAGAGATCGCCCTCATCATTCACCAGCTTGGGCGGCATGGAGGCAAGCTTGCCGCCGTGAAAGAGGTTCATGAAGAAGGTTTCCAGCGCATCGTCCCTGTGATGGCCGAGCACGACGGCGGAGCAGCCCTCCTCGCGCGCGATGCGGTAGAGATGCCCGCGGCGGAGGCGGGAGCAGAGCGAGCAGAAGGTGCGGCCCTCGGGGATCTTGTCCATCACGACGGAATAGGTATCGCGGTATTCGATGCGGTGCGGCACGCCGCGTTCCTCGAGGAATGCGGGGAGGACAGTGGCGGGGAAGCCCGGCTGGCCCTGATCCAGATTACAGGCGAGAAGATCAACGGGCAGGAGGCCGCGCCACTTGAGCTCATGGAGAATGGCGAGAAGCGTATAGCTGTCTTTTCCGCCGGAGAGGCAGACGAGCCAGCGCGCGCCCGGCTCGATCATACCGTATTGCTCGATAGCCTCGCGGGTATTGCGCACGAGCCTTTTGCGGAGCTTCTTGAACTCCGTTGTGGTGGGCGCGCCGCGAAAGAGCGGGTGGATTTCGTTGGTATCATCAAGCATGATCGCGGCATATAGCGTTCGCTTTGACGGAACAAGTGGGGGTTTCGGGGGATGGTGGGGTTTCTGCGGTACCTGCTTAAGGATTGCTTGGAAAAGTTGCGTGATAGCCGGGAGACCGCCGGTGATGCTTCTGCAATTTCGGCACCAGCGCGATGATGCATCGGCGTGTGCTGATGTGGGGTCTGTCGGGATATGCCCTGACTGCCTGCGCGCAAAGGGGAGCATTTGCCCCGGTCAGTGGCAGAGGTCGTTCCTTCCGGCAGATCACCATGGCGACGAATGCGGACGGTCCGGGTTTTGAACGGCGAGGCAATGGTATTCGGTGGTTTGATGTCTCCGTTTCCGTTCCGTCGACGCGTCAGATAGGTACGGTGCCTGTATCGGGACCGTCCGCATTCGGGACGGAGCGGCTTGTGGAGCTTCCCGGCACCCCATCCTTCGGCTTGCCCGCGCAACAGCCCCTCGTTCTCTGGGTGCATGGCTACAACAACACGCGGGCCGAAGCCGTTTATCGCCATGTGCAGATGGTCGAGGATATCGGCATGACCGGCCCGCAGGTGAGTTTTGTCTGGCCATCGGCGAGCACGGCCGGTGGGTATTTGTACGACCGGGACAGTGTCCTGGACGCGCGTCGGCCTTTGGCAGAGGTGATCCGGGCGCTTCGTCAGCGGTGGTCGGGGGAAATCCTGGTGGTCGCCCATTCGCTGGGGGCTTTCCTTGCGATGGAGAGCTTTGGGCGGCTGACGCGGGGTGGAAAGCCGCTGCGGCAATTCATCGATTTCCTGTTGCTGTTGCAGCCGGACATCGACCCGGATGTCTTTGCCGAGCAGGTGCGCGATGTGGGACAGCTTCCAGCACGCTCCGTCGTCGTTCTGGCGCAGGACGACAGGGCGCTGAGACTGTCGGGAACGCTGGCCGGGACCGGTGGGCGGGTCGGCAACAGTCCCGCTTCCGTACCAGAGGGGTTCCGGGCTGTAGATCTGACCGGGATCGACGATGCAACGACCTCCCATCTCGTGGCCTTGTCATCGCCGCAGATGCTCGCAACGCTTCGCACTATATATCAGCGCAGCTTTCAGTGATTGCCAAGGGGCAGTCGTGGCGTGACCGGGGCGAGATGCCAGTTTATGCTGAACGCGGCTTTCAGGATGCACGGGCTGGCGGTGGCCTGCGGTAATCGGGTATGGCTGCTGGAAAGGGTGCAGGACCCGGTTTTGAAAGAAAGATGATGTGATGGCGGAAGTAGCGGTGCGGGGGCGGACATTCGGAAACGACCGGCCTTTGGTGCTGATCGGGGGCATGAATGTGATCGAGTCCCGCGATCTGGCGATGCAGGTGGCGGAACGTTTTGTCGAAGTGACGGGCAAGCTGGGAATGCCCTACGTCTTCAAAGCCTCTTTCGACAAGGCCAACCGGTCCTCCATCCATTCCTACCGGGGCCCCGGTATGGAGGAGGGGCTGAAGGTTCTGGCCGAGATCAAGGCGACGTTCGATGTGCCGGTGATCACGGATGTGCACGAGCAGGCGCAGGCTGGCCCGGTGGCGGAGGTGTGTGATATCCTTCAGGTGCCGGCCTTCCTTGCGCGGCAAACGGACCTGATTGCCGCGATTGCGCGGACGGGGGCCGTGATCAACGTCAAGAAACCCCAATTCATGAGCCCGCCGCAGGTGCGCAATCTTGTCGAAAAGATCAATGAATGCGGCAATGATCAGGTGATGCTTTGCGAGCGGGGCGCCTGTTTCGGCTATGACAATCTGGTGGTGGATATGCTGGGCTTCCGCACGATGCGGGATGTGAGTGGCGATGCGCCGATTGTGTTTGACGTGACGCACGCCTTGCAGATGCGCGACCCGGGTGCCGGTGCCTCCGGCGGGCGGCGGGCGCAGGTGGCGGAGCTGGGCCGGGCCGGGATTGCCGTGGGGATTGCCGGACTGTTCCTGGAGGCGCATCCGGACCCGGACACTGCGAAATGCGATGGGCCAAGCGCCTTGCCGCTGGACAAGCTGGAAGGGTTTCTGGGCCAGATGAAGGCGCTGGATGATCTGGTAAAATCCATGCCGGATCTGGAGATCCGGTAGAGAGCGGGATGCGGTTGTCCTGAAGGGGCTGACGCTTGCGGAGATCAAGAACGTCGCGCCTCTTTCACTTGATGCGAGAGACTTTCCGGATCAGCACGCACAGGCTCGTGATGTTGTGTTGGCCCAAACGTCAAGCACCCTGACCCGATGGCAGCAAAGCGGGACGAAGCGGGCGTTCGCGAAGATTTAGCGAACGTCCGCTTTGTGGAGTTGATGGCAGATGTACGGCAGTCTAAGCAACAACTATGTATGCAAAAAATCTCTCCCTGCTTCTTCATCGCGAGCTTTCTGAATCGCGATCTTACGACGAAACACTGAAACGATTTGAAAACCTGCGCGGGTACGGACAGCTTCCGCGTGGGCGAGATAGAGCGGCCCAACGTCTTACCGACGATGAGATTTCAAGAGCAGTCTTGGGATATGTGCCCACACAAAGCGGATGGGCTGGGCATGTGGCATTGATAATGGGTGATCTTCGCCCCGTTGGAGGCACCTCTGCGTCATTTAGAGGGGCGGCCTCTCTCAACGAGGCGATGGCTGCTCTGCTCAGCAAAGATGAAAACTGCAATGCCCTCGTGTCGCTTACGCTATCCATAGCTCGAGTTCCCGGGAATGATGAGTACCAAGCAAAGCTGCTTTTCGAGGAAGACGGACAACGGAACACTACTTCCTACGTTTCGAAAAATGCTCTGACTCTGGGAGCGGTAGACGCAGAAGAAAACTTCGATCATGACCGACCTTTGTCGACCAATACTCGCCAACTCGTCCTCAACCGAGAATTCTTTCATAAGTTAAGGCGTGAAGTCGATGTTTCTCGTCATTGGGACCGACCACTGGAAACCGATTGGCGTGAATATAAAACAGAGGAAGAGCGCAACGCTTTCCACAAGCGCCTCGGTGCACGCAGAGGGTCTACATTTTTGAACCTTGGCGTAGAGACAACTGTCACTTGGCCAAAAGAACCGACGCGAGTTGAGTTCGGCGGCCATAATTTTGTGCTTTTCCCAAAAACCAAGGAAAACTCACATTCAATCAGCATTGACCTACAAAGCGAGCGTATCAACGCAGAAGACGCCATGACGCTTCTCAACCGCTTTTTGAGTGTTCTTTCCTGGTGTGATGACCGTCCCGCTATCCTGCGGGATGGTTGGTCGGGAAACCCCTTACCTGTACCGGTGCCAAGGCGCGACATGGCATCCTCTATAATGATGATTTGGATGTTCCATCGCACAATGCCAGAGGATGCCGCATTGCTGAATTGTCTTTCCTATTACCGGGAAGGGTTAAATGCAGCCGAGGCCGAAATTGCATCGCAGGAAGTGCTGAGCTTCTTCAAAGTCTTTGAGACAGGTTTCAAACACTTCGATAGCAGAGAAATTGGGCCAAAGACCCGCGAATGGATAAAGGAAGTCTTTGTCGAAGCCTGCAAGGATGTCCTACCGGAGCGCCTAAAGCGTTTCGATGAAGACAGACAGGAAAAAACGGTTGAAAAATACGTGTATGAGAATTGTCGCGTCGCAGCTGCACACGCCTCCAAAAAATTTGCGTCCGATGTCGATACGTACTCCGAGACGCGCAGGCTAGCCGTTGCGGCTGAAATTATGAGGGCTTTGGCACGGCATTACGTACGAACGACATTCAATTTCTCCGATTCATACTTGAGCGATCAAGAGGGTCGATAGCCGCCGTTGGTTCTACGTGCAGCATCCGTCGCTTTGGGCTCTTTCGAGACCTTCGCCGCATGCACACGACATCTGTTCTGTGTGAGAAACTTTGACGCGAAGGTCAAGGTTTTCGGGCGTTTCCCATGAGACTTTGGGCCTCTGGCTGTGGTTGCGGACCTACGCGCTGGCCGTTTCTTCTCCCTGTAGAGTTTTACTCCAACGTCACCGGTTTTGGGATATACTGATCCTGATGGTTTGAGAGGAGGGTTTTGGCATGCAACTTGGTGCATTTTCAATCAGTCTGACGGTGAAGGATCTGGCGGCTTCCAAAGCGTTCTATGAGAAGCTTGGTTTCTCCGATCTGGGGCATAGCGGTACGATGGAGCAGGGCTGGTTGATGCTGAAGAGCGGGGATACCGTGATCGGTCTATTTCAGGGGATGTTTTCCAAGAACATGCTGACGTTCAATCCCGGCTGGGGCCAATCTGCCGAACTGCTCAAGGATTTTGAGGATGTGCGGGACATTCAGGCGCGGCTGAAGGCGGATGGTGTTGCGTTTGATCAGGAGGCGGACCCGGAGGGCACGGGCCCCGCGAGTTTCGTGATCACGGATCCGGATGGCAACCCGGTGCTGGTGGATCAGCATGTGGGGCGGCCCTGAAGCCGCGCTTCTGATCTGGAGATAGGGCGGTTCTGGAATTGCGGCCGCCACATTTGGCGCCTTGAATGACGGGCGTTCTGATCATTTTTGTCATTTTACCCTCCCGGTCGCGGGAGCTGAACGGCCGGTTTGGATTGGCTGGGTTCCGCTGAAGTGGAAGCTTTAGCTGGTATCTTCTGAGCGGAGTGGGATCGAACCTAAAGACAGCTCTAAAACCACGTTGATCGCATTCTGCCATCTCTTTTGATCAGCGCAACTTAAGTAAAAATCTATTTAGGAATTATTAACCTTAATAAATACCACAATGATATAAGTAATAAATAATTAATCACCGAATGACTATAACAATTAGATCAAGTTATTGGTCTGATCGGACCGTTGATTTGTGAATTGGGTGGGCGTGCCTTGCTTCTGAAGCGGGTGTGCCAAGTTGGTTGAGTTACGGGTGGTCACGATATGAACAGACTGAGCAAGGGACTGGCCTCGGAAGAAGGGGCGATAATGCCGATGGTCGTTGTCCTGTTTCTGACAATGGTTGTGATGTCCGGCATGGCAGTGGATTTTATGCGGCATGAGGCTGCACGCGCGGATCTGCAGAATGCGCTGGATCGTGGCGTTCTTGCGGCAACAGCGCTGACGCAGACTTTGGCTCAGAAGGAAGCTGGCAAATCGGATGCTCAGCTTGCGGAAGAGAAAAAGGAACTGATCCTCAGCTACATGAAATCGCGGACTTTTCGGTCTTCCGGGCCTGTTGTGGAAGTAAGTATTCCCGACGATCTCGAAGACTACGAATCCGCCGTTTCAGCATCCGCGACATATTCGATGGATACTTTCTTTCTGAAGGTTGCTGGTTTCGGACAACTGGAAGTTCCGGCGCGAAGCTATGCTGAGCAGCGGCGGCTGGACGTAGAGGTGGCGTTGGTGCTGGATGTTTCCGGTTCGATGCTGCTCTCGTCCGCCGTTCCCGTCGACCCTGGAAACCCGGGAGGCGAAAAGAAGATCCGTCTGGAAGCGATGAAGGATGCGGTAACGGAATTCGCGAGCAATCTGTTCAATGACCAAAGCAAGGGGCAGACGCTTGTTTCTGTTGTGCCATATACTTCCAACACATCGGCCAATGCCTTTATGGCTCAGCACTACGAGTTGCAGCCCGTGAAGGATTTTCTGGCGCTGCATGATTACTCATATTGTTTCCAGTTCGATGTCGAAGGAAGCGGTTCGAGTAATCAAGTGAAGAACAACCCTGATTACAGTATGGTTGAAATACGCAGGGGATCCGGGACGCACCAGCACGTGCAGCAGCAGCATTTTCCGGAGGCCAGCGCGTGGCAGGGCAGTACCTATTTTGACGGTGAGCACCGCTATGGCTGCCCTTTGCCGGTGAACCGCATACTGCCTTATGCCGACAATGCAGCGGATGTGACGAATATGGTGGCTGCGATGGAGGCGGAGAACTTCACGGCCACCTATTCGGGCGTAAAGTGGGGCGCGGCCTTGCTGGATACCTCCTCTCAAAGCCTTGTGACTGCAATGGTGGATCATACAACTGGCCCAACCGATCCACGGGCCTCAGAAGCGCTGGACGCATCCTATGACGGCTGGCCGCGAGACTTTGATGTACCGACCACGCGGAAATACCTCATCATAATGTCTGACGGACGCAACACGCGGCAGAAGCGGATCGTTCGTGATGCGGATTACTACACGCCGACACCCGGTGCGACCGAAGCGGAGCTTGCAGACGAGCAGGCGGCGCGTTTGTCTCAGTGGAATGAGGCCTGGTCTTACGACAGCAATGATGGACTCGTTGATGCTCAGGATGTGGTCAACACTCTTGAGGGCGACACGCTGAACAAGATGACCTGCGATGCGATCAAGGCGAAAGCTGGTGATGGGAACCTGACCGTATTTACAATTGCTTACGCTCTTTCCGATGACGATACGGGGAACAAGGCACGAAACGTTCTGCAGGATTGTGCATCCGACGCTGAAACCGACTTTTTCGATATTGGTGCGGGCGATGACCCTTCGGTTGCCTTTGACGCCATTCAGACGCGATTGACGCTTCTAAAGCTTGCACAGTCTACCGGGGGCTGAGCACCTTCGGACCAGTGCGCCGGTTTTCCGGCGCCTGACTTCACAAACGGCGGGGATTGATCTTCTGATCTCTTCCTGCCGTTTGCTTTTTTGCATCAGAACTGAACCGATTGCACCTTTCTGCGCACCTCTATCCAGTAGTTGATGCAAGGAGATGGTGTTGGATCGCTCGGAACGTGCGCTTGAGGAGTATCTGGTAGCCTCTGCCCGATTGGGGGAGCAGGCAGCCATGACCCGGCTTGTCGAGTTGCGTGGGCCCCGCCTGTTCGTACACGCTGTGCGGTTGCTAGGTGACGCTGAGGAAGCGCGGGATTGCGTGCAGGATGCATGGGTCGATATTTTTCGAGGGCTGAAGGGCCTGCGTGACACGCAGGCCTTTCCGGCCTGGGCCACGCGGATTGTAACCCGGCGCTGTGCGGGCTTGATCCGAACAAAGCAGCGGCATCGGGTGATCGCAGAGGGTGTTGCTGTGGAAGGTGAGGAGGCTGTTCAGGACAGCGGGCCTGACGCAGCCGAGGCCGTTTTGGTGCGCCGGGCCATTGCAAGTTTGCCGCCGGAGCAGGCGGCTGTGATTGCGTTGTTTTACCTCGAAGATATGAGCGTGGGTGAGGTTTCCCTCGCGATGGATGTGCCGCGTGGCACCGTGAAGACACGGCTGATGCATGCGCGGACAAAACTGAAGGCAACTCTGGAAGGAGAGAGTTATGAGCAAGAGTGAGATGACCAAACTCGACCGGATGATCGAGGAGGCGCTGGAGGGCGAAGACAAGAGGGTTTTCGCGGAAACGGGGGAGCTTGGCTACTTCGCGCTCGGCCTCAGCCAGTTCGGTGGCAAGCTGGGCTGGGTGACATGGGTGATCATGATCCTCCAGGGCGCAATGTTTCTCGCCGCTGTCTGGTGCGGGATCCGGTTTTTTGGGGCAGCGGAGATGCTGCCAGCGCTGAAATGGGGGCTTTCGGGCGCGGTTCTGGCTTTGATGGCCATTCAGCTCAAACTGAGTCTCGCGCCGCAAATGCAGGCGGACAGGGTGATCCGGGAGGTGAAGCGGTTGGAATTGCTGGTGGCAACGAAAGGTAAGTAGGCAGGGCTATAGCTGTTGAAGCGCTATAGGCTGCGGAGGCTTGCCGGTTCGCCCTTCGCGTGAATGAGACGCGAGGGGCGATCGTCTTTGTGCAGGCGGTTGCTCAGTTCGCCACGGCGGCGATAACGATAACTTCAACTCTGAAGTCAGGTGTCGCCAGCTTGGCCTCGCCGGTGGCCCGGGCCGGCGCATGGCCCTTTGGCACCCAGGCATCCCAGACAGCATTCATCTCTGCGAAATCAGCCATATCGGCAAGCCAGATAACGGCCTGAAGGATATGCTCGCGGCTGGAACCTGCCTCTTTCAGCAGCGCATCGACGCAATCGAGGCAATCAGCGGTTTGGGCTGCCACGGTATCGCCCTTGCCCACCTGACCGGCAAGATAGATCGTATCGTTGTGCCGCACGATCTGGCTCATCCGGTCGGTGGTTTTGTGTCGTTCGATCATTTGAAATCCTTCAGGCTTCGGGAAAGTATCGTCGTATCGTCTGGAGCGCGTCTTCCGCATCGGCGTGGAGTGTGCTGCCATCGGCAGTGCCGACTGCGGTGACAAGTTTCACGAGATCGGAACCTGCCTCTGCACCGGCCAGACCCAGGAGGCGCTTGGACATGCGGCGAACGCCCTCGGATTTCGTGCCGGATTGCGCGGCGATCCAGCGGCCAAACGTGACCAGTTCCTCCGCATCGGTCTTGTTCACATCGAAGACGGATTGGAACTGGATTGTTGCTGTCTGGATTTCCGCCTGCGTGAGCGCGCCATCCATCTCGGCTACAGCCAGAGTGATGCCAGCGGCGGCCATGCGCGCATCTTCTATGCAATCGATCGGGTGGACATTGGCCCGGCGCTTGAAGCCGAAACGGCGGGCGGCGAGGCGGACGTCATTTGCTGCATCTGCAAGATCGCGCACTGTGCCGCCTGCATCGCGGATCCGGAAATACCAATAGCCCGCTGCGGCGAGAAGGCCCAGAAAGGTTATGAGGATGGGCATGATGATTACGCTCCCTGAAATCTGAGACGAGGGCGGCAGTAGTTGCTTGTGGTGGCACCGTACGATTCAAATCTGGCGTGATGATGTCCTCAAATCCGAGCGATGCAAAGACGAAAAGGCAGGGTTGATCTGATTTTGTTTCAGGTGTGGACTGTGGTGATCGCGGTGATGCTTTCAGACAGTTGTTCGCGACAGGGGAGGTGTTGATAGAGGCCGCAACGGGTTTTTGTGGCCTGCGCGCGCGCCCTTGCTGCCGGGCTCCGAGAAATAGGTGATAACGACCTCAAGTTTTTCCGCGACTTCGGGATTGATCCGGCCTGTCTCTGCCGTAGCTGCCTCTCGCGCCATTTCTATGACCTTGGCAGCGAGCCGTGTTCCTGAAAGGCTGCGCAGGCGCTGGCTGAGGCGCAGTGCCGACGCAGATGCGGGGGTGCATTGCGCAGCGATCCAGTGCGCCAATGTTGCCAGCATCTCTGCTTCTTCATCTTCCAGTTCAAATGCGCCTGCGAGAGCGGAGGTGGCGACCATTATTTCCTGTTTGGAAACAGCACCATCCCGTTCGGCCACCGCAAGAACAATACCTGCTGCAGCGATACGCTCATCTTCGATGCATTCAATCGGGTGGATGCCACTGCTGCCCATATAGCCCAGTCTGACTGCAGCAATACGCACATCGTCCGGCCCATTCACCGATCCGTCATCTTCCAAACCAGCGGTATGGATGCGGTATAGCCAGATGAAGGCACCGATAAGTGCGATCGGTATTGCAAGTAGCCAGGTCATAGGGGGGAGATGACCTCCTTATGGTTTTCTAAAGTTTGCCTTTAACAGTCGGTCACGTCCTCGTTAAACCCGGTTGCCTGCGCACCCACTTACCACAAATATAACGCTACCTTAGTCGGAGACAAATATGGCGGATATTGGGCGGCGCGCGGTGCTGGCGGGAGCAAGCGTTTTAACCGGCGTTGTATTTGCGGGTGGGGTGGTTGCTGCACCGCGCTCCCGGTTGATTGACAGGCGCTGGCGCAGCTTTGGTGCAGGGAGTGACCCTGACCACGGGGCTTGGGAGACGATCCTGCGGCGCAGCGTGAAGGCCGGGCGCGACGGGGTGGCGCGATTCGACTATCGCGGCACATCCAAAGGCGAAGTGGAGGGGTATGTTGCGCGACTTGCGGCAGTGGATCCCACAGCTCTGAGTGCGGCGGCGGCATTCGCCTACTGGGTCAATCTTTACAACGCAGCAACGGTTCAAGTTGTTCTTAGCGCTTATCCGGTGCGTTCCATTCGGGATATCGGAGGTGGGCTGTTTTCTGGCGGACCGTGGCGGACGAAGATCGTTGAGGTGGCCGGGCAAGATCTCTCTCTTGACGATATCGAGCACGGAATTCTGCGGCCCGTCTGGGGGGACGCGCGGGTGCATTATGCTGTGAACTGCGCTTCCATCGGGTGCCCTGATCTTGCCGGCCGCGCCTATTCTTCCAAAAGGTTGGGGGCGATGCTTGATACGGGTGCACGAGGGTATATCAATCACCCCAGAGGTGCGCGGATTTCTGCCGGGAAGCTTGTTGTATCCTCGATCTATGATTGGTTTCAGGCCGATTTTGGTGGCAATGATGTGGGCGTGATTGCCCATATGAAGCTTTATGCCGCAAGCGAGTTGGCTGGGGGGCTGAACGGTGTTTCGCGTATCAGTGAATTTGGCTATGATTGGGCGCTCAACGATGTTTAGGCCTGCTATTGAGGCTCTCGAAATCGGAAGTGATTCTGATGCTTGCACCCCTGAGTCGTGTTCGCGTTGATGTTGTTAATCTGCAGGTTGTGTTCGTTGGGCAAAAATCAGCCGGAGAGCTGGGGCCAGGGCTGTTCACGAGTTGATGTTCTAGCGGGTTTGATGTTTCAAACCGGCAGAGGTGCACTTAATGTAACAGTCGCGATCCGCCGAATGGCTGATAAGCGACGGATCGGAATGCGCCCGGAAGGGCTATTGAGGCTAAGACTGCTATGAAGAAGCAAATTGCACTTGCCGTTGTTTTTCTGTCGGCCGCGCTGCCTGCGGCGGCGGCTGAGTATGAGATCAACCTCTATTCGGGCTTTCAGACTGCTCCGCATTCGGATGTTTCGGGTGTGGATGAGAACGGCACGCCCTTCTCTTTCACGGCGGGTTGGGATGGACGCTCTTTCGAGGCACCACCCTATTATGGTGCGCGGGTTACACGCTGGCAGGAGAGCGGCTGGGGTTTCGGCCTCGAATTCACGCATGCCAAGGTTTATGCCAATGATGAGACATTGGCCGACAGCGGCTTTGATGTTCTGGAGTTCACGGATGGTATCAACATCATCACGGTGAATGCGGCCCGGCGCTTTGCGCTTTCGGACCGCTGGACAGCGCATGCAGGGCTTGGCGTTGGCATTTCCGTGCCCAATGTGGAGGTCACGACACCCGGTGGTGCCGAGACGTTCGAATATCAGCTTACTGGGCCTGCCGTGCGCTGGTATGCGGGTGCGAGCTACGCGATTACGGAGCGGTGGTCCGTGTTTGGGGAGTATGGTGGGACCTACTCGCAGAACAATGCCGATCTTGCAGGGGGTGGTAACCTGGAGACGGACATACTGACGAATGCAGTGAATGTTGGCATCGGGTTTTCGTTTTGAACATGTTTTTGATGCTATCTCTTACGGAGTGAGAGTGCCTTTGTGCCTTTCCGGAAGCACATCATGAAAGACCATTCCCTGCCCCCTACAGCTGCGATCTCTGGCCTTTTGGCAGCTGTTGGGCCTTTTGCAATTGATATGGATTTGTCGGCCCTGCCTGCGATTGAAGCTAGTTTGCGGGCCGACGTGGCGACAGTACAGAGACGCTGACAGCCTATTTCATTGCCATTGGGTTGGCTGTTTGCATTCCGCGTGCTGCAGGGAGTTGGTGGTGACGACTGCGATTGCGTTTTGCGGCATGATTGCCTTTGGGTTTGCGCAGGTGGTTTTGGGGCGTGGTCTGGCGGAGCGCCCGGTGGTGTTATGAGGTGTTTGCGATACAGGCCCAAAGCCTTCGGCGAGGATATTTTTGGAAAAGTGAAGGAGCATTTCTTTCTATTGAAGCGATTTGACTTGTTGTTGACACGTGAAGCGCTGCCGCACTGTCCAAGGATTGGACGCGTTTGGCGCTAAGAGATGCCACAGACAAAAGTCGAAACGCTATATGAGATGCTGCGTTCGACTGGGTTTTCCGCTCCGCCGGAAAAGTGTTTTGGGCTTGATCTAAAGCGCCCTGGCCTCTTGCCGGAGCGGTGATATTTCAGGCGCGGCGCTCGGCACCGAGTGTTGCGACACCCATGACTTCCAGAACCTTGGCCTCGATATCCGGCGCGTTCATGGCGGCCACATCGTACATGGTGGCCGGGCTGTCGTGATCTATGAATGTGTCCGGGAAAACCATTGAGCGGAATTTGAGCCCTGCGTCGAACAGGCCTTCCGTGGCGAGGAACTGGGCAACATGCGAGCCGAAGCCGCCGATGGCGCCTTCCTCGATTGTGATGAGGGCTTCGTGGTTGGCGACGAGATCGCGGATGAGATCTTCATCCAGCGGTTTGACGAAGCGGGCATCCGCGATTGTGGGTGTGATGCCTTTTGCCGAGAGGGCTTCTGAAGCCTTGTGGCATTCTGAAAGGCGTGCACCGAATGAGAGGATGGCGACTTGCTTGCCTTCCTGAACAATGCGGCCTTTTCCGATTTCAAGCGGTGTGCCGCGCTCCGGCAGCTCGACACCCACGCCCTCACCACGCGGGAAACGGAAGGCGGAGGGTCGGTCATCTATGGCTGCCGCTGTGGCGACCATGTGGGCAAGCTCGGCTTCATCCGCCGCAGCCATCACCACGAAATCGGGGAGATTGGCGAGATAGGCGATATCGAAGCTGCCTGCATGGGTGGGGCCATCGGAACCGACAAGGCCTGCGCGATCTATAGCGAAGCGGACGGGCAAGCGCTGGAGGGCGACATCGTGCACCACCTGATCATAGCCGCGCTGGAGAAAGGTCGAGTAGATGGCGCAGAAGGGTTTGAGCCCGCCTGCGGCCATGCCAGCGCAGAAGGTGACGCCGTGCTGTTCGGCGATGCCCACATCGAAGGTGCGGTTTGGGAAGCGCTCTGCAAAGAGGTTGAGGCCGGTGCCCGACGGCATGGCGGCGGTGACGGCGGTGATCATCGGATCCTGTTCTGCTTCCTTGATCAGATATTCGGCGAAGACCTTGGTGTAGCTGGGCGCGTTGGACGGTGACTTCTTCTGTTCGCCGGTGATGGGATCGAACTTGGCGGTGGCGTGGCCTTTGTCGGAGGCTGTTTCCGCCGGTTTGTAGCCTTTGCCTTTCTTGGTGATCGCGTGGATCAGGATCGGGCCGTCTGCACGGGTTTTGACGGTGCGCAGGACGTTCAGAAGCTGATCCATGTCGTGGCCATCAATCGGGCCGACATAGGAGAAGCCGAGTTCCTCGAAGAGCGTGCCGCCGACGGTGACGGATTTGACGAGCTCCTTCGCGCGGCGCGCGCCTTCCTGGAAGGGCGGCGGCAGGAGGGAGACGGCACCTTTGGCGGCGGCTTTGAATTCCTGGAACGGGGCGCCTGCATAAAGGCGGGAGAGATAGGAGGACATTGCGCCCGTCGGAGGGGCGATAGACATTTCGTTATCGTTGAGGATGACGATGAGGCGCTTCTTGAGGTGGCCCGCATTGTTCAGCCCTTCATAGGCCATGCCAGCGGAAATTGCGCCATCTCCGATCACGGCGATTGCGTCGCCTACCCCGTGCTCCGGGTTGGCACCGAGATCGCGGGCGACGGCAAAGCCGAGGGCCGATGAGATGGAGGTGGAGGAATGCGCTGCGCCGAAGGGATCGTAGGGGCTTTCGGTGCGTTTGGTAAACCCTGAGAGGCCGCCGCCCTTGCGTAGGGTTTTGGCACGGTCGCGTCTGCCGGTGATGATCTTGTGAGGGTAGCACTGGTGGCTGACATCCCAGATCAGACGGTCGCGCGGGGTGTTGAAAACAGCATGGATGGCAACGGTAAGTTCGACCACGCCGAGGCCTGCGCCGAGATGGCCGCCTGTTTCGGCGACTGTTGCGATTGTCTCTGCGCGGAGCTCGTCGGCTATCTGCCGCAGCTCTCTGTCGGAGAAGGCTTTGAGATCGGCGGGGAAATGCACCTTATCGAGGAGGGGAGTGGATGGGGATATCGTCATGATGGCTCTCCCGGCGTGGTGCCGTCTTCTATGCCCTGAAGGGCCTATTTTTCGCGGCTGACAATGAAATTTGCCGCGCGCCGCAGATTGGTTGCGGCTGATCCGTAGGGACTCAAAGTGTCACATGAAGTTGACACTAAGTCACGTGCTTTTTTCTGTGCGCCCTTGAGGCCGAGGAGGGAAACGAAGGTGGCTTTGCCTGCTGCATCATCCTTGCCGGTGGCCTTTCCCGTCGCTTCCGCGCTGCTGGTGACATCAAGGATATCATCCTGGATCTGGAAGGCGAGGCCGATATCTGCGGCGTATTGAGCCAGGGTATCCGTCTGGGTTTTGCCAAGGATTGCACCGGCTTCCACTGACCAGCGGATCAGTGCGCCGGTTTTGAGGGCCTGAAGCTCCGTGATTTCTTCAAGGCTGAGGGGCGTTTTGCTGCTTTCCGCCGCGATATCCATGGCCTGACCGCCGACCATGCCGGCCGCGCCCGAAGCCTGTGCAAGCCGGCTGATGAGCTTGAGGCGGACGGCGGGATCGGGCGATGTTTTCTGGTGGGCGAGGATCTCGAAGGCGAGGCTCTGGAGCGCGTCGCCTGCGAGGATTGCGGTGGCATCGTCCCACTTCCTGTGGACGGTTGGCTGGCCCCGCCTGAGATCATCATCATCCATCGCCGGCAGATCATCGTGGATGAGCGAATAGGCATGGAGGCATTCGACTGCGGCGGCGGCGCGGACGGATTGAGTGCGCGGGACCTGAAAAATGTTGGCCGTCTCGATCACAAAGAATGCGCGAAGGCGCTTGCCGCCGGAGAGTGTGGCGTAGCGCATGGCCTCGGCGAGCGGGCTTTCGGGCGGCGGCAGAAGGGCTTCGAGCGCCTCTTCGGTTTCTGTCGCCGTCTGGCTCAGAAGGGCATGGAAGTGAAGGGCTTCGGTATCCATTTTCGGGTTCTTGCCTTGCGCCTTGAGGGTTTTGCCTCCGGCGGGGATATTTTTGGAAAGATGAAGTCTAGTCGATCTCTACGGGTTTGGCACCGGTTGCCTTGCCGTCGGGCCCCTGTGTGATCTGGGCCACCTTTTCTTCGGCAGACGCGAGCTTGGCTTCGCAATGCTTTTTCAGCTCTGCGCCGCGTTCATAGAGCGCGATGGACGCTTCGAGGGGGACGGAGCCTGATTCGAGTTGGGCGACCACCTGTTCGAGGGCCGCCATCGCATCCTCGAAGGACATTTCGGTAATGGGCGTATCACTCACGCGGAGAACTCCATCAGGGTTTTGATATGGGCGGCGGTGGACGCCGCCAGTGCCGCAAGATCATAGCCGCCTTCGAGGGTGGAGACAACGCGACCTTGGGCGTGCGTATCGGCCAGTCTGCAAATCTCACGGGTGGCCCAGACGAAATCTTCCTCTGTGAGGTTGAGATTGGCCAACGGATCGGCGCGATGGGCATCGAAGCCTGCGGAGATGATGACAATCTCGGGCTTGTGAGCATCGACTGCGGGAAGGATCAGCCGCTCGAACGCGCGGCGGAACATCTGGCCATCGGCATTGGCGGGCAGAGGGGCGTTGACGATCTGGCCGTGCGCGCCCTGTTCGGATGGGCTGCCGGTGCCCGGATAGAGGGGGCTTTGGTGGGTGGAGGCGAAGAGGATGCGCGCATCTTCCCACACGAGATCCTGCGTGCCGTTGCCATGATGTACATCAAAATCGATAATCGCGGCGCGCTCCAGCCCATGGGCTTCCAGCGCGTGGCGAGCTGCGATAACGGCGTTGCCGAAGAGGCAGAACCCCATTGCGATCTCGCGCTCCGCATGATGCCCGGGGGGACGGATTGCGCAGAAGGCGTTTTGTGCCTTGCCTTCCATCACGAGATCTACTGCCCTGGCCACAGCACCGGCGCCGCGCGCTGCGGCGGCGAAAGATCCGGGGGACATGTGCGTATCGGGATCGAGGGAGACGCGGCCTTCGGCAGGGTTGGTCGTGCGGATGAGCTCGATATGGGAGTGTGGGTGGGCGCGGAGGATATGCGCGTCTTCGGCGAGGGGCGCTTCGACGCGCATCAGAGGTTCGAATGTGGGATCATCAAGCACGGCCATGATCACCTCTAGGCGGGCCACCTGTTCGGGGTGGCCGGGCGGCGTGACATGGCCGAGGCAATCAGGGTGAGACAGGAGGGCCGTGGGCATGCGCTGTTGCGGCTCAGCGCTTCTTGCGGAGGCGGATCACGACATCGATCTTGGAGATTTCCGAACCTTCCGGCGGTGTGGGCAGGCTTTCGATGCGCACGCTATCTGTAGGGGCATCGGTGATCCGGCCCTCATCCTCCCAGAAATAGTGAGGGTGATCATCGGTACGCGTATCGAAATAGGAGCGGTTGCCGTCAACCGTCACTTCTGTCATCAGCCCAGCGTCACAAAAGGCGCGCAGCGTGTTGTAGACGGTGGCCAGAGAAACGGGCTCGTCGCTTTTGCTTGCCGCCTCGTGCAGGCTTTCGGCGGTTACATGGCGGTTGTGGCCGTCGCCTACGAGATAAGTGGCTAACGTAAGCCGCTGGCGCGTAGGGCGCAGGCCTGCGCCCGAGAGCCATGTTGTGGCGCGGGACTTTGCTTGCGTCTTGTCGAATAGTTGCTCGCTCATAGTGCGAGATATAGCGCAGAAATCATGGGTTTGGCGAGTCTTTCTCAGCGTTTAGATAGTGATGTTGTTGCGACAGAGCCGCGCATTTCGTGCCCTTGCGTAGACTTGCGCCCCTTTGCGTGCCTCTGATAGGACGAACCGGACGCCAAAAGGCGCGATTGGACAGGGCTCTGAGACGGCCCGCCTTTGAGACAGGAAGACGCGACGCATGACCGACCGACCCACATCATTTGATTTTGAAGGACTTATGCAATGTGCGCGGGGCGAGATGTTCGGGCCGGGCAACCCGCAGCTGCCAGCACCGCCGATGCTGATGATGGACCGGATTACGGATATTTCGGCCGATGGCGGCAAGCACGGCAAGGGCCATGTGGTGGCGGAGTTCGATATCCGCCCGGACCGGTGGTTTTTTGAATGCCATTTCCCAAACGACCCTGTAATGCCGGGATGCCTTGGGCTGGATGGGTTGTGGCAGTTGACCGGGTTCAACCTTGGTTGGCGGGGCATGACGGGCAAAGGCCGGGCGCTTGGCGTGGGCGAGGTAAAGCTGACGGCGATGGTGACGCCGGAGACCAAACGGCTGACCTACCATGTGGATTTCACACGCGTAATCGACCGGCGTTTGAAGATGGGCGTGGCGAACGGTGTTGTGATGGCGGATGACGAGATTGCCTACACGACGACGGATATGAAGGTTGGGTTGTTTCAGGAGTGAAAGGGATTTTCATCCTAACTGCGGCAAACCTCTAAAAGACGTGTTGTGCCCACAAAACACTTGTAAAGCCGGGCGCGGCAACAGACGTATGCGATCAGGATACGAAGACGGAAGCAGGGAGGCACGGACATGAGACGTGTGGTTGTGACAGGGTTGGGGATTGTTTCCTCAATCGGGAACAATGCGGATGAGGTGCTTTCCTCACTGAAGGAAGGCCGCTCAGGTATCTCCTTTGCGGAGGATTATGCGGAGCATGGTTTCCGCAGCCGGGTGCACGGCGCGCCTGATATCGATCTTGCGGCCAATATCGACAAACGCAACCTGCGCTTCATGGGCGATGGAGCGGCTTACAATTTTATCGCGATGCAGCAGGCTGTGGAAGATAGTGGGCTGGAAGAGAGCGATGTTTCCAATGAGCGTACAGGGCTGGTGATGGGTTCTGGCGGACCTTCGACCAAGAGTTTCTTTCGTGCGCATAATATCGTGCGGGAGACCGGCAGCCCGAAGCGCATGGGGCCTTTCATGGTGACGAAGGGGATGAGTTCGACAAACTCCGCCTGCCTTGCCACACCTTTCAAGATCAAGGGCGTGAACTATTCGATCACCTCGGCTTGTTCGACATCTGCGCATTGTATCGGCAACGGTGTGGAGCAGATCCAGCTGAACAAGCAGGACATCGTGTTTGCCGGTGGTGGTGAGGAGCTGGATTGGACGCTCTCCTGCCTTTTCGATGCAATGGGGGCGATGAGTTCTAAGTATAATGACACTCCGGAAAGCGCCTCGCGGGCGTATGACGAGACACGGGACGGGTTTGTGATCGCGGGCGGCGGCGGCGTTGTTGTGCTCGAAGAGCTGGAGCACGCCAAGGCGCGGGGTGCCAAGATTTATGCTGAGGTGACCGGATATGGAGCGACATCCGATGGCTACGATATGGTAGCACCTTCGGGGGAAGGTGGAGAACGCTCCATGAAGCTTGCGATGGGCACGATTGGCGAGCGGAAGGTGACATATATCAATTCCCACGGCACCTCCACTTCCGTTGGCGATGTGACCGAGGTTGAGGCTATTCGCCGGGTGTTTGGTGAGGGGCAGACGCCCATCATCTCCTCCACCAAATCGCTGACAGGGCATTCGCTGGGGGCGACAGGCGTGCAGGAGGCGATTTACTGCCTTTTGATGCTGCAGAACGACTTTGTGACGGCGAGTGCGAATATCACCACGCTTGATCCGGCCCTGAAGCCGGAAGAAATTGCGCTTCAGCGGATCGATGATGTGGCGCATGACACGCTGCTTTCCAACAGTTTCGGCTTTGGCGGAACCAACGCAACGCTCGCCTTGAGCCGGTATCAGGATTGACCAATGGCTGATTTGATGAAGGGCAAGCGTGGGCTTGTCATGGGTGTTGCCAATGAGAAATCCATCGCCTGGGGGATTGCCACGGCTTTGGCGGCCGAGGGGGCCGAGATGGCCTTCACGTATCAGGGCGACGGCTTTGGCAAGCGTGTGGAGCCTTTGGCCGAAAGCATCGGCGCGAAGCTTGTGTTGCCTGCGGATGTGCAGGATGAGGCCTCGCTTGATGCGGTTTTCAAGCGGCTGGAGGATGAATGGGGCGGGATTGATTTTCTGGTGCACGCCATCGCCTATTCCGACAAATCGGAACTGACAGGGCGGTTTGTGAACTCAACGCGGGCGAACTTTCTGAACTCGCTGGATATCTCCTGTTACAGCCTTGTGGATCTTACGCGCCGCGCCGCGCCCTTGATGAAAGAGGGCGGTTCCATCATCACGCTGACTTATATGGGCTCTCAGCGGGTGATACCGAACTACAACGTGATGGGCGTTGCGAAGGCGGCACTTGAAAGCGCTGTGCATTATCTGGCGAACGACCTCGGGCCTGAAGGTATTCGGGTAAACGCGATCAGCCCCGGCCCGATGCGAACCCTTGCCGGCGCGGCTGTTGGGGGCGCGCGCCGGGTGTACAAGCATTGTGAGGCGAACGCGCCCCTGCGCTCCAACGCGACGTTGGAAGCGGTGGGCGGCACAGCTGTTTATCTGCTTTCCGATATGGGAGCTTGCACGACGGGTGAGTGCATCTTCGTGGATGGCGGCTATCACATCACCGGAATGGCGCAGGTGGAAAATCTGTGACGGAATGGGCGCTGGCGGCGCTTGTAGCAGGGCTCACATGGGCTGTTCTGCGCGGCGGCTGGCGGTTGGACGTGGCGCATCTGGACATGCGCCCCAAGGGCGATGCGCTTTTGATGGGCCTGCTGGCGCTGGGGGCTGCCATCTGGTTCTTCGGGCTGGAGGGCGGTATTGCACTCACGCTCTCTATCGCAGTTCATGAGTTCGGCCATGTGGCGGCGTTTCGTGTGGCGGGGCACCCGGATGCGACCTTTCGGCTGATCCCGTTGCTGGGCGGTGTGGCGAGTTCGCGCAAATCCCCGGAAAGCGATCTGCACGACTGGTACATCACCATCATGGGGCCGGGGATCTGCCTTATCCTGATGTGTTTCGCATGGCTGATGGCGCTTGGACCTTTGGGCATGTATCCGTTCTTCGGACAAGTTTTTTACCTTCTCGCCGTGTTCACCGGGGCGCTGAATTTCTTCAACCTGCTTCCGATATACCCTTTGGATGGTGGCAAGATTTTTTGGGTGATCTTCGGGAAATACGCGCCGAAGATCACCAAGTTCGTACTCATGGGGATGACGGCGCTGATCGCCCTGCTCGCGGTTGCCAGCTTTTCCCTGTTTATTGGTTTTCTGGCGCTTTTCTCATTTCAGGCGCTGGGCCAGATCGGGCATTCCAAGCGCCGGATGCGACCCATGAGTGATGTTCAGGCGCTGATGGCGACCGCTGCCTGGCTTTTGATGCTGGCGGCATTTGGCTTTGGCGGGCTCGGATTTATTCGCAGCTATTTCGGGGGCTGACCACCGGGCCAAAGCGCCCGCGCGGCGAAGAACTGATCGCCCGGGCTGTAAAGCGCGGGGATGGCCTCCTCCGGGGCAAGCCATAGGGCACGGTGGCCTGGCTCTGACGGCGGACCGTGGCGGGGGCCGGCGAAGGCCGCGTAGATATGGCAGATCTTGCGGGCCCAGAGATCATATTCCGGCATGAAGGTGAAGCGCTGATAAACCCCGAGGCGGCGGAGGCCGTGCAGGCGGTATCCGGTTTCTTCCAATGCCTCACGGTGGAGAGCGCCGACGGGGCTTTCGCCCGGGTCTATTCCGCCGCCGGGCAGCTGGATTTCGGGTTCCGGCAAGCGGTCTCCGTCCTGCTCTGTTACCAGCATTTGGCCCGCGCGCAGGATCACCGCATAGGCTCCGGGCCGGACGGTGTAGCGTGTATCTCTGAGGGGAGGATCTCCGAAGCGTCTCATGCTGCCAGCGGTGCCACATCTCTGCCGTGAATGCACGTCTCGTTTGAGAGGGTTTGCATTCAGGCGGCGAGCGCTTATGTGAAGCGGCTTGAGCGACAGGGCGTGTGTGCCATGCCCGGAAAGGAGACTGCAATGACCAGAGATTTTTGGGACGACACCGTTCTGCCCTTCCAACTGGACCGGGCCGATATTCGGGGCCGCGTGGCGCGGATGGACAAGACGCTGGAGCAGATCCTTTCTCAGCATAATTACCCGGCACCCGTTGCGGCGCTGGTGGCAGAGGCTGTTCTGCTGACCGGCCTCATCGGGCAGACGATTGATCTGCGCTGGAAGCTTTCGTTGCAGATCCGGGGCGACGGGCCGATCCGATTGATTGCGACGGATTATTTTGGGCCGAAGGCGGAGGGTGAGCCTGCGCGGCTGCGGGCTTATGCAAGCTATGATGAGGAGCGGCTGGCCGAGGCTTCCGGCACGCCTTTTGCCATGATTGGCAAGGGCATGTTCGCCATTCTGATTGATCAGGGTAAGGGAACAACGCCGTATCAGGGTATCACGCCTCTTGCCGGTGGCTCGCTCGCGTCCTGTGCCGAGACATATTTTGCGCAATCCGAACAGCTTGCCACGCGGTTCGCACTTGCTATGGGCGAAGCGGCGGAGCCGGGAGAGAAGCTGCGCTGGCGTGCCGGTGGCGTGATGGTTCAGCACATGCCCAAGGCCTCGCCTTTTGCCAAGAAAGATGCGAGCGGGGAAGAGGGGCTCTTGGCGGCGGAAGATATGCTCGACGGTGAGGATGAGGATAACTGGGTTCGCGCTGTGACGCTGCTGGAAACGGTGGAGGAAACGGAGCTGGTGGGGCCGCATGTTTCACCTGATCAGTTGCTGCGCCGCCTCTTTCACGAGGAAGCTCCACGGGTCTATGACGCGCAGCCGGTGGAGTTTGGCTGTACCTGCGGGCCGGAGAAAGTGGTGCAATCCATGTCGATCTATTCAGCCAAGGACATTGGGCATATGACCAATGATGAGGGTGAAGTTACCGCTGATTGCCAGTTCTGCGGGGCGCATTACGCATTTGACCCCAAGACGCTGGGTTTTGAGGCGGAGCGTTAGGCGCTTGCCCAATCACGGGCAGGCCGCCATCGTGGCAGATATGGATTTTACAGGGCTCAGCATCGAGGATGTGGCGCGGCGGTTGGCAAGCCCCGGCGCGCCGCCTTCCTCCGATTTTGATCTGATCCCCGGGTTGCGGGGGCTGGATCCGGCAAAGCTGCGACCGGCTGCTGTGCTTGTGCCATTGGTTGAGCGTGACGCCGGGCTTTCTGTGGTGCTGACGCGGCGCTCCCGGTTTTTGCGGCATCATCCAGGGCAGATTGCGTTTCCCGGTGGCAAGATTGACAGGGGTGATGGCTCTGCGGAGGCGGCGGCCCTACGCGAGGCTGAGGAGGAGATTGGCCTGCCGCGGGGGCATGTGGAGGTGATCGGAGCGTTGCCTGCGCATCACACTGTCACGAGGTACACTGTGACGCCCGTTGTTGCGCGTATTCCGGTGGATTTTCAGGGTGTAGCTGAGGTGGGCGAGGTGGATGAGATATTCGAGGTGCCGCTTGGCTTTCTCCTGGATCCAGCCAACCTTCAGGTGCAGGCTCGTGTGTGGCAAGGGGCTGAGCGGGCGTATTACGCCATTCCATATGGGCCCTACTATGTGTGGGGTGCGACAGCGCGGATGCTGAAGGGCTTCAGCGACCATCTGGTGGAAGGAACATGACACGCATTGCGCCCGATTGGCTTAAGGCACCCGCCACGGTGCGGGTGATGGAAGTGCTTGGCGAAGCCTATTTTGTCGGCGGCTGCGTGCGGGATGCGCTGCTTGGCCGGTCTGCCGCGGATATCGATATATCCACGCCGCTTTTACCCGAGGAGGTTTCGGCACGGGCTGAGGCTGCGGGCTTGCGGGTGGTGCCAACCGGGATCGCGCATGGCACCGTAACTGTAATTGCGGATGCCCAAGCCTTTGAGGTGACAACGTATCGGCGCGATGTTGAGACAGATGGCCGCCGGGCGGTTGTCGCCTTCTCCAGGGATATGGCCGAGGATGCAGCGCGGCGGGATTTCACGATGAACGCTTTGTATGCAGATGCCGGAGGGCGGGTACATGATCCGCTGGGGGGTGTTGAAGATCTGGCTGCCGGGCATGTGCGTTTCATTGGCGATGCTGCAGAGCGGATCGAGGAGGACTATCTGCGCAGTCTGAGATTCTTCCGCTTTTATGCCTGGTATGGAAACGCGGATGTCGGGCTTGATGCGGATGGTCTGGCTGCGGTGGCAACCCATCTTGAAGGGCTTGATCGCCTGAGTGGCGAGCGCGTGGGAGCCGAGATGAAAGGCCTGCTTTCGGCACCTGTTATAGCCCCAGCCGTTGCCGGAATGGCGGCCTCTGGTGTGCTTGCGCGGATCTTGCCCGGTGCCGATCCGCAGTTTCTAGGGCCGCTTGTGCACTTTGAAGCGGAGGCGGGGCTTTCTCCGGGCTGGAAGCGTCGGTTGGCGGTGCTGGGCAGCAAGGATTGGGCGGATCGGCTTCGGCTCTCGAAAGGTGAAGGACGTCATCTTTACGAGGTGCGCCGGGCATTGGCGGAGGATCGCGGGCTGGCGGAGGTTGCCTACCGGCTGGGTACGGAGGTGGCGCTTGATGTCGCGTTGGTGCGCGGCGCCTCTTCAGGTGGAATGCCGACGGATTGGCAGGGCTTGATTGCCGGAGCTGCCGAGAAGGTCTTCCCGCTCAAGGCTGCCGACTTGATGGAGCGCTACGGGCCTGGAGCGCCTTTGGGTGCGGCACTGAAATCTCTGGAGGCACATTGGATTGCGGAGGAGTTTCGACCGGACAAGGCGGCACTGTTGGCAATTGACAGGGATACGGCTGTTTGAAAGGGTCGCAATTACTGACCTTTTATGCGAGCCATCTCCATGCCCTTCGACACACTCCTTACCTTTTTCGGCATCTTCGCCGCTGCCGTTTGGACCCCGGGGCCGAACAACGCGATGCTGGCTGCTTCCGGAGCGACATTCGGGTTTCGACGGACTGTGCCGCATTTGTTGGGTGTGGCATGGGGGTTCGGAGCCATGCTTCTGGTGGTTGGGCTGGGGCTTGGCGCGATCTTTGATCGGTTTCCGATCCTGAAAGATGTTCTCCTATATGCTGGTATGGCACTCCTGATCTGGGTTGCCTGGAAGATTGCCACGATGAAGGCACCGGGAGAGGCGGGGGCGAAATCACAGCCTTTCACATTTCTCCAAGCTTCCGCCTTTCAATGGGTGAACCCGAAGGCGTGGGCCATGTGTATCTCGGTTGTCTCGCTCTTTGTGCGGGAGGAAAGTGTGGTGCAGGATGCGCTGATCATCTCTGTCCTCTCCTGCTTTATCGGAATGACATCGGCCAGCGGCTGGACAGGCTTTGGCCACGCCATGCAACGTGTGCTTGCGGCACCGGGCCGCTTGCGGGCGTTCAATCTGACGATGGCCGGAACGATCCTGATCGGTGTGTTCTACCTGATCATCAAGGGTGTCGAGTGGTGACGCTGGATCCGCTTTACTTCTTCGTCTTCGCGGGGCTCTTTTCGCCGGGGCCGAATGTGGTGATGCTGATTACCTCCGGTGCGCGCTTCGGTTTTCGCCCCACTTTGCCGCATATTCTGGGGGTTGCCGCCGGTGTGGCAGTTACGGCCGGGCTGACAGGACTGGGGCTTGGAGCTCTGCTTGCACAGCTGCCGGTACTGACACTGGTGCTGAAGCTGATTGCGGCAGGCTGGATACTCTGGCTTGCGTGGCGGTTATTTCAATCCACACGGATGGCCGAGGTGGAGGGCAAGGCCCAGCCCTTCACGTTTGTTGAAGCGGTGCTGTTTCAGTGGGTGAATCCCAAAGTCTGGGCGATCGCGATGGCTGCTGCTGCAGGTTTTCCAGGAGACGGTGGTGCCGTAAGCGAGGGCGTGCGGCTGGCATTGGCATTTTCCGGCATCAACCTCTTTGTCTGTCTTTTCTGGACATTTGCGGGCCATGGGCTGGCGCAGGTATTGCGCGGCCCTGCAATATGGCGTGGGTTCATGACAGTGATGGCTCTGGCGCTGGCCGCATCTGCCCTTTTGATCTTTCGATAGAGGGTTTGATCGAATCGATTCAATTTGATACGAATTTGGAACATTTCATGAACAAAGGGGATATTGGGATGTCTGTTGAAACTCTGAAGAGAACTGCTGACACGCTTGTGGAGTACTGCAAGACGCATCAGGAGGCGAAGGGGCTGGACGAGCTATACGACCCGAATTGTGTTTCTGTCGAAGCTCAGGCGATGCCCGGCACGGACGGCCGGGAAATTACCGGAGTGGATGGTATCAAGGGAAAGCACGATTGGTGGGGCGAGAACTTCGAGGTGCATGGCAGTGATGTACAGGGGCCTTATCTGCATGGTGATGACCGGTTTTCGGTAATCTTTGAGATAGATACCACCAACAAGATGTCTGGCGAGCGGAGCCAGATGAAGGAAGTGGCTGTTTACACGACGAATGCAGATGGGAAGATTATGCGCGAAGAGTTCTTCTACTAAGACGGCACGCGCGATAAGTATTCGGGGCGGGCTTGGATGCCTGCCCTGAAAGGAATTGAACGTGCCTGCATTTACGATCAGAGCGGCGGAAAGTGCCGCAGATATTGCGCGGATCGGAGAACTGTTTCTGGCCTATGCCACTTGGCTGGAGGCGGACCACGGTATCTCGCTTGCGTTTCAGAATTTTGAGGAAGAGCTTGCGGCACTGCCCGGCAAATATGCGCCACCCAAGGGTGCATTGTTTCTGGCGGAAGGGCCGAAGCATGCCCTTTGGGGATGCATTGCCATCCGCCCGCTTGAGGGCGATATCTGCGAGGTGAAACGGCTTTACGTTGTGCCGGACGCACGGGGAAACGCGCTTGGCAGAGCCCTTGTCGCGCGGGTTCTGGATGCGGCGCGGAGTGCCGGATATGACAGGGCGGTGCTGGATACAGGGCCGTTTATGGCACCAGCCCAGAAACTGTATGAAGCCTTTGGGTTTGAAGATATCGAACCTTATTACCAAAACCCTATTCAGGGCGTGCGGTTCATGGGTGCCAAGCTTTGAGGCCGATCACTGCTCATCGCGCTTTTTGACAAACCACTCACGCAGCCAGATATAGGCAAAGGGGCCTAGAACGAGGCTTGCGGCAATAAGATGGAATGCGACAAGCCAAGGCCAGCCGAGAAAATCTATTAGATCGAACAGCATTTTGAGCTCCTTTGCATAAAGAGTTAGGAGCGTGCTTGGGTCCTGCCATGCGACTTTTTGTGCTCAACCTATGTTGGCCATTTGCCAAGCGCGCGGAGCCACGCCCTTCAGGCGCAGGAACTCGCGGTTAAAGTTCGATTTGGTGTTGAAGCCACTGGAGAGCATGGCTTCCGTTACGTTCTGCCCTTCGGCGAGCAGCTGGCAGGCGTGCGTGATGCGGGCTGCATTGATGGTGCGGGAGACGTTTTCGCCCCGCACGCGATTTATGGCTGCGGAAAGCTGCTTGGCAGGCACCCGCAGTTTGCGAGCCAGCTGGGCGAGGGTGAGGCTTGGATCGAGATAGGGTTGCTGATCCCTGAGCAAGGCTTCGAGCCGCTGGACAAGAGCGATGTCTTCCTCGGCAATGGGCGCGGGTTGCGGAGCTTCTTTCGGGGCCTCGATGCTCTCCAGGCTTTGCGAGAGGCTAAGAGCGCCGAGCATCAGGAGGTTGAGCGAGGAAAAAATGCCGATGATCCAGAGCCGAAAAGTGCCGTGACCGAAGGCAATGTCGAGGATGATCAGGGTATCGGAGAGCGCGGAAACCAAGAGGGAGATACCAATGATGCGCCAGATAAAGAGTGGGATCTCGCCAGATGCCAAGCGGGTATGGAGGAGTGCATCGCCGCCCTTGCGGAGCGACACGAGGAGTGCAGTTCCATAGCCTATGAAGGTGCTGAGAACGATGAAATCCAGTGTTTCGCGGGCAAAGAGTGTGGCAAACGCGGTAAAGGCCGGGACGATCAGATGCGGGAGATCGCGTGTGGGATCGAACGCGCGGATCGCGGTAACCTGAAACGCGACAAATGCGAGCGGCGGGATAAGGGTTGCTGTGGTGGGCTGTATGTAGCGAAAGCCGGTGAAGCCGTAGTGGTAGTTTAGCGACATCAGGATGCTTTGCACGGCGCATGCTGAGATGAGTGCCAGAAACAGCCAATGCGTTTCGCGGCGGAGTGCGGAACGGATTGCGAGGAAGCCGAGGATGAGGGCGACAACCATGGGTATGGGAAGGACGGGCATGAATTTCTCTTCTGCTGACGTCCTTTTCTAGACCTAAGATCGGTTTGGCTCGACCTATATCCGGATTGAGGACGTTTTTTTGGCTGATGAACGGCAGGAAGGGCTCAGGTTTTGCAAGAATGAAAGGAACCTGAGCGATGAAAAATCTGATAGCAATAATGGCATTGTGCCTAGCGGGCGGAATGGCCGAAGCTGGTGAAATAGCCGGATATGACAGGCTCACAGTTGAGGCCAAGCATCGCGCAGCGCCTATGGAGGGCTCTATCTGGTATCCTCTGGGCACCAAGACCTACCGGAATGTGATCGGGGACAATGCCGTTTTTGTGGGCACACCTGCTTATGTGGGAGCAGGCGTTGCAGAGGGGCGACATCCGTTGGTTGTTCTGTCTCATGGGTCTGGCGGAAATATGGACAGCCTGAGCTGGTTTTCATCTGCGCTCGCGAATAAGGGCGCGATTGTACTGGCGGTGAACCATCCGGGCAGCACATCGGGCGACAGCTCTCCGCGCCGCTCCATTCGATTTTGGGAACGGGCGGCTGATGCCAGTGCTGCCTTGGACACGCTTCTGGCGGATCCTCAGCTGAGTCGGTTTGTGGATACGGATCGGATTTACGCCTCGGGGTTTTCCATGGGAGGGCTGACGGCTCTGCAGCTTGCCGGTGTGCGCGTTAGCAAGGCGCAATATGTCGAGTATTGCGAGAGGATGGGAGAACGCGCGCCAGATTGTATTTTCTTTGCCAAGGGCGGTGTTGATCTGACGGCTCTGCCAGAGGAGGCTTTCCAGAGATCCCTGAGAGATGAGAGGATTTCCGGTGGCATGGTGATTGATCCGGGCCTGAGTTGGGCATTCACCCAGGAGAGTGTGGCTGGCACGGATCTACCGCTCCAGATATTCAATCTTGGCGGGCCGGAAGACCGTTGGCTTGCGGTGGACATGGGACCGCGCGGCAATGATGTGGCAGCACAGTTTCCGCAAGCGGATTATGTGGAGGTGGCGCCAGCGAACCACTTTACGTTTCTCGCCATCTGCAAACCCGCAGGCGCGGCGATATTGAGGGATGAGGAGGATGATCCCGTTTGCGATGATCCACAGGATGCGGACAGAGAGGCTGTGCATGATCAGATCATCGCGTCCATGGCCGAGTTTCTCGATCTTTGAGAGGTTCGGCCCCGGCGTTCACGGCCGGGGCCGTTCAAATCAGGGCCACTTGGCAACAGGGGGGAGGGACATCAGAACCGCCTCCGGGTTGTGGCCGGTTTGCAGGCCGAACATGGTGCCGCGATCGTAGACAAGGTTGAACTCGGCATACCGACCCCGCTTGATCAGTTGGATTTCGCGGTCTTCATCTGTCCAGCTGCGGCGCATGTGTTTGTCTACCAGCGGCACGAAGGCATCGATGAAGGCGCGGCCCACATCCTGTGTGAAGGCGAAATCAGCCTCCCAATCGCCCGTTGTGTGATCATCGAAGAAGATCCCGCCCACCCCGCGCGGCTCGTTCCAGTGTTTGATCATGAAGTACTCGTCTGCCCATTCCTTGAACCGGGGGTAATAGGCGGGATCGTGCTTGTCGCACGCCTCTTTGAGGACGTGGTGAAAATAGGCTGTGTCTTCCGGATTCTCGACCATGGGATTAAGGTCGGAACCACCACCGAACCACCATGCGCCCGGTGTCCAGAACATGCGGGTATTCATGTGGACGGCGGGCGTATGCGGGCTGCGCATATGGGCGACAAGGCTGATGCCCGCGGCCCAGAAACGCGGATCTGCGTCAAGGCCCGGGATTTCTTTGCGGGCTGTCAGGCTTTTCTGCGCACGCTCAGCCAACTTCCCGTAAACCGTTGAAATATTGACACCCACCTTCTCGAAAACGCGGCCCTCGCGCATCACGGACATCACGCCGCCGCCTGCATCTTCGCCTTTTTCACCGGCGCGATGGGTTTCTTTCCGCTCGAAGCGCCCGGGCTCCAGATCGGTGAATGGCCCGGTATCCTGCGCGTCTTCCAGCGCTTCGAATGCCGCGCAGATCTGGTTGCGCAAATCTTCGAACCATGCACTTGCACGGGCTTTCCGGGCATCGAACGGGTCGTGGGCTGTCATGCTTTTTTCCTGTCACTTCGGGGCCCGAATGGGCCTGTCATCATTTTTTGACATAGAACGGGCTGACAGCAAAGCGGCATTGATGTATATCAAGCGCGACTCATGAAGAAGGAGGGTCGTCAATGATGCTATTCGGGACCATTCACACCAGCGCCTAAGGGCCGGTCCGAATAGGGCTGCCCTGCGCAGTCAAAATCACTGACATCCGACTTCTTATAGCCCGTTGGGAGGGCACCATGAGCGATTTATCAAAATATTTGCAAACTGAATACCGCGACTATTCCCCTGTGCGCAGGGGCCGTGCGCCTGTGCCGACGAGCCCAGATATGGGCCGTGTTCTGACAGGGCTGGACAGCTTCCATTTGCGCGGCCTTGGGCCTCATCTGCCTCTGAGCACTCCGCCTCTTGAGCCACGGGAGCCCGGCATTTCTGCCGACGCATCGGTGGAGGCATCTGGCGGTGGGTTCTTTACGGCCCTCCGACGCGCTGTCTGGGGCGGTTCGCGGGCGGCCATCAAAAGCTGAGGCGATTTGCGGAGAAGGATCTCCGCAAATCGTCTGACGAAAATTCTGAGCAGAGGGGCTGGGGCGATGTACCGGCGATTTGAAAATCTTGTAAACCCATTTGCGTCTTTCAAGGCGGAGACTCCGCCCAAGAAGCTTTTTCCTTTCCTCGCAACGCATTGGGTCGCGTTCAGGGGCTGGATGCCCATCATGGCGCTTACTGGGATCATTGTGGCCATAATGGAAAGCGGGCTGATCTTCTACTCCGGGCGTGTGATCGATTTGATGAGTGCGGCCGGTGAGGACGTTTTCTGGAGTCGCCATAGTTTTGAGCTGATCATGGTTGGTTTGTTCCTCCTATTTGCGAGGCCGCTGTTGATCGGGCTGAACCATTTGTTTCTGGAGCAGACGCTTGCGGGCAACATGCAGGATCAGGTCCGCTGGCGGGCGCATAAGCACATGCTTGGCCAGAGCATGGGCTACTTTCAGAACGATTTTGCAGGAAGGCTTTCCAACCGCGTTATGCAGATGGGCCCGGCGGTGGAGGACAGCACGTACATGTTCTTCGAAGGGGTGTGGTATGCGGGCACCTATGTGATTGGTGCGACCCTTGTGCTGACGCAGATTGACTGGCGGCTGGGCCTGCCGATGGCAATTTGGCTGGGAATTTACTGCCTCTATGTGCGCTACGTTGCCGTGCGGGTGGCGAAAGCTTCGGAAAAATGGTCCGACGCACGAAGCCTCGTGAACGGGCGCGTGGTGGATGCCTATGCCAATATCGAGACAGTGAAGCTCTTCGCGCATGGTGCGCGGGAAGAGGCTTATGCGATGTCTGCGATGAAGCGGCACCGGTTGCGGTTTCAACGGTTCTTGAGGCTTATGACGGAACTTTCCTTCGGGTTGAACGCGATCAACGGGATTTTGCTGGTCGGCGTGATGGCCCCTGCCGTCTGGCTTTGGGGTCAGGGTATCGTGAGCATGGGGGAGGTGGCAGCGGCCTCTGCGCTGACGATCCGGCTCAACGGCATGTCCGGCTGGATCATGTGGGTTGTGATCCGGCTCTTTGAGCATGCGGGTGTTATGCGGGAGGGTCTGCGCTCCATCGCCGTGGAGCACGCGGTGGTGGACAAGCCGGGCGCGCCTGAACTCAAGGTGAAGGACGCCGAAATCCGTATCGAGGGGCTCTCCCATCACTATGGAAAGGATAGTGGCGGGCTCGATAATGTGAACCTCGTGATCCCGGCTGGGCAGAAGGTGGGCCTGATCGGGCGCTCCGGCGCGGGCAAATCCAGCCTTGTCAATCTGCTACTGAGGTTCCGAGATGCAGAGACGGGTTGCATTCGCATCGACGGGCAGGATGTGGGGGCAGTAACGCAGGACAGCCTGCGCCAATCCATAGGCATGGTGACACAAGACAGCTCCCTCCTGCACCGTTCGGTGAGGGCCAACATCCTTTATGGCAAGCCTGATGCAACCGAGATAGAGATGATGAGGGCTGCGGAACGGGCCGAGGCGCACGACTTCGTTCAGGATCTGGAAGATCCGCAGGGGCGGACCGGCTACAATGCCTATGTCGGCGAGCGGGGCGTGAAACTTTCCGGTGGCCAACGCCAGCGGATCGCAATTGCGCGGGTGATCCTGAAGGATGCGCCTATTCTGATCCTCGATGAAGCAACCTCGGCCCTGGATAGCGAGGTTGAGGCGGCAATTCAGAAGACCCTATACGGCGTGATGCAGGGCAAGACGGTGATCGCGATTGCTCACCGCCTTTCTACGATTGCTGCGATGGACAGGATCGTGGTGCTGGACGAAGGCCGGGTTGTGGAGGACGGGCCGCATGACGATCTACTGGCGGCAGGTGGGCTTTATGCAAGCCTCTGGCGGCGGCAATCAGGCGGGTTTATCGGGCGGGAGGCTGCGGAATGATAGCAGCCCCTGGCCTGCATATAGCGCAGTTGATCGAGGGCCTTGTAGACCCTTTTGTGCCCGCATCCTCCCAGCCTCCGCGCGATGTGTGGCCGTATCTCTGGCAGACGATGAAACCGATGCGAAAGGTGATCGCGCTGAGCATCTTCTTTGCCGTGATCGCAGGCAGCATCGAGGTATGGCTGATCGGCTATGCGGGCCGCTTGATTGACACGCTCGTGGCGGTTCAGCGGGAAGACCTTTGGCAAACGCATGGAGCGACCCTGATCGGCGTTGCTCTAATGATGCTTGTTTTGCGACCTGTTTTTCACTTTGCGCGGGAGGGGCTGAATGATCTTGCATTTCGGCCCAATACCGCAACGCTTGCGCGCTGGCGGGCGCATCGCCACGTCTCACAACAATCTGTCGGCTGGTTTCAGGATGACCTTTCCGGCCGGACTGCTTCGCGCGTGGTGGAAATTGGCGCCTCCGTTTCCAACGGGACTTACCGGGTGATCAACACGCTCGTTTATGTGAGCATTTATCTTGTTGGGATCATCATCCTGATGAGTTCTTCGGATATTCGCCTGGCGCTGCCGCTGCTGCTGTGGATGGCGCTCTATGCACTTTTGATGGTGATGGTTGTGCCAAAGATGAGGAGCGCATCGGAGGCCTATCAGGGGGCACGCTCTGCGCTGACGGGCACAATTGTGGATACCTACAGCAATATCGCGACGGTTGCCCTGTTTGCGGATAAGGCGCTGCGAGATGCCGACGAAAAGGCGCAATTTGAAGCGATGCGCCAGCGGTACTTCGAACTTCAGCGGGTAGAGGTCGTGCTGAACGTCGCGATCACGGTTCTTGAAGGGCTGATGCTGGTGGGGCTTGTTGGTTACGGCATTTTTCTCTGGCAGCAGGGAGATGCTTCGCTTGGGCTTGTTGCGGCGGCATTGGCGCTTGGCTTCAAGATTACCTCGATGGCCGAGTGGTTTCTGGATGCGGTGGCCGGAATATTTGCCAACCTTGGCGCATTGCGCGAGGCGCTGAAGACTGTGGGCGAGCCGTTGGTGATCGTGGATGCGCCAGATGCTAAGCCCTTGCAGATTGCAGGGGGAGCGCTGCACATTGAAGGGGTTTCGCACCATTACGGCAAGATGGTTGGTGGGCTGGACGATATAACGCTGGAGATCGCTGCGGGAGAGAAGGTGGGCCTTGTGGGCCCCTCGGGGGCCGGAAAGTCGACGCTGATGAACCTTATCCTTCGGTTCTTTGAGCTTGAGGCGGGGCGGATTAAAATTGACGGGCAGGATGTTTGCGCCGTGACGCAAGAGAGCCTGCGGCGCAGTATCGCGATGGTCTCTCAGGAAAGCTCTCTTCTGCATCGCTCTGTGCGGGACAATATTGCCTTTGGGCGGGACATTGCAGATGCCGATTTGGTGGCGGCTGCGAAGAAAGCAGAGGCGCACAGCTTCGTTAAAGGCCTGGAGGATCAGAAGGGGCGCAAGGGGTACGATGCGCATGTAGGCGAGCGCGGTGTGAAGTTATCGGGTGGCCAGCGGCAGAGAATTGCGATTGCGCGTGTCATTCTGAAAGACGCCCCTATACTTATACTCGACGAAGCAACCTCTGCGCTGGATAGCGAGGTTGAGGCGGCCATCCAGGAAACGCTTTACGGTGTGATGGAGGGCAAGACGGTGATCGCGATTGCGCACCGCCTTTCGACCATAGCAGAGATGGACCGGATCGTGGTGTTGGATCGGGGCCGCGTTGTGGAGGTTGGCAAGCATGATGAGTTGCTGGCCAACGGTGGGCTTTATGCCACACTTTGGGCCCGGCAATCGGGCGGATTTATCGGGCACGCGGCAGAATAGCGCCGCCCGCCCGGCAACAGATTTGGGAGACCAAGCTATCGAGCGCATAGCCAGCATGATCAACGCCTTCCGCCATGCGGATGGCCCTGCTCCGCAGAAACTCGGCGCTTTCATGCGCTGGTGCCTTGCCGGTACGTTCCCTACGATCTGGCTGACACTTGCCATTTCCGTCATCGTCGGCCTTTCCGAGATTGCGGCGGCGTTTCTGGTGGGCTGGGCGATTGATACGGCGCAGGGCACGGGCCCGAGCTTTCTGGCTGATCAGGCATGGACGCTGGCGGCAATAGCGCTTTTCTTCATCCTGCTCCGCCCCGGTCTCATGGCGCTGAATGCTGCAATGACATCCGTTGCGCTCGGCCCGAACCTTTACCCGCTGATCCTGACACGGCTGAACCGCTATACCATCGGCCAATCCATGAAGTTTTTCGATGATGATTTCGCGGGGCGGATTGCGCAGAAGGCACAGCAGACAGCGAAGGCGCTGGCGGATGTGGTGGTGGAGACGTGCAACATCTTCGGCTTTTCTATTGCGTCTGCAGGCGGTGCGATGGTGCTGATGGCTTCGGTAAATTGGCGTTTGACGGCGATCCTGGTCGTCTGGCTGTTCGCCTACATCTTCCTTATCCGTTGGTTCCTCCCGCGCATCCGCGTGCGGGCGCGGGCGCGGGCATCTGCGCGCGCAATGGTAACCGGGCAAATTGTGGATACGGTGACGAACATCGCCACGGTGAAGCTTTTCGCTCAGGGTGGCCACGAGGATCAGGGGGCGATCAAGGCGCTTGCGAAGTACCGGCGGAAAGGTCTGGATTTCGGTGAGCTGGTCGTCTGGTTCCGCCTCTCCCTGTTCACTATGGCCGGATTCCTGCCTGCAGGGCTGATCGGCACGACGCTTTGGCTCTGGTCTCAGGATATGGCAACCGCAGGAGACATTGCGATGGCTGGGCTGATCGCCACGCGGTTGGCGCAGATGTCGGGTTGGGTAAGCTTCACTGCCTTGGGAATTTTCGCCAATATGGGCGAGATCGAGGATGGGATGCGAACGCTTTCGCCCACACACGAAATTCAGGACAGGCCGAATGCGGGGCTGCCAGCACCAGAGGACTCTTCCGTGGCGTTTGAAGGAATCTCCTTTGGCTACGGGCGCGAGGGCACCGTGGCTCTGGATGCTTTTAATCTCGACATCAAGCCAGGAGAAAAAGTGGCGCTGGTCGGCCAATCCGGGGCGGGCAAGACCACGGTCGTCTCCCTTCTCTTGCGCCTTTACGATGTCGAGGATGGGCGCGTGAGGCTTGGCGGCAACGATATCCGCGATCTCACACAGGATGGCCTGCGCAGCCAGATCAGCGTGGTTCGGCAGGAAACCGCGATGTTCAATCGCTCGGCGCGCGAGAACATCCGCTATGGTCGTGTTGAGGCCGCCGATGAAGAGGTGATTGCGGCGGCCAAACGGGCGAGCGCGCATGAGTTTATTCTGGACTTGGAGGATTTACACGGAAACCGCGGGTATGATGCCTATCTCGGAGAAAGGGGCGTGAAGCTTTCCGGGGGCCAAAGGCAGCGGATCGCACTTGCCCGCGCCATTCTGAAAGATGCGCCTGTGCTTGTACTGGATGAGGCGACCTCTGCGCTCGACAGTGAGGTGGAGGCCGAAATTCAGGCGGCCCTGAGCGATGTCATGCAAGGCAAGACCGTGATCGCCATCGCGCATCGCCTTTCCACAATCGCGGAAATGGACCGCATTGTGGTGATGGAGGCGGGCCGGATCGAGGAAGAGGGAACGCACGAGGATCTTTTGGCCAAGAACGGGCTCTATGCACGGTTCTGGCAGCGGCAATCGGGCGGTTTCCTCGACCTCAAGGCAGCGGAATAGAAAGCGGTGCAGCGTGTTATGATCATCGGTGGGCCGGGATCGGGTAAAACGACGCTGGCGGTACGGCTGGGGGAGATCACGGGGCTGCCAGTGTATCACATGGATCATATCCACTGGCTGCCCGGCTGGGTGGAGCGGGAACGCCCTGAGAAGGATCGGCTTTCCCAGGAGGTGCATGCGAAGAAGGCCTGGATTTTCGAGGGCAACCATTCGGCGACATATGGGGAGAGGGTTGGGCGGGCCGATACCTGCATCTGGCTCGATCTTCCCGTCGCGCTCCGGCTGTGGCGCGTGTTCCTGCGAACCCTTCGCCATCTAGGCCAAGACAGGCCATCGCTGCCGGAGAGATGCCCGGAGCGGTTTACCTGGGAGTTTATATCGTTCATCTGGACAACCCGCCAAACCGGGCGCTTGAAACCCGCAGCGATCAAGGCGGATCCGCCCGCACACATGAATTTTGTGCATCTCCGCTCGGCGGCGGAAACAGAGCGTTATCTTGCTGGCTTAACCTTGACGTCAGATGTGCATCTGGCTCATCATTAGCACGATTTTTTGGGGGATCAACAACATGCCGCTCAGTGTTCTTGGGCCTTTGGTTTTGGGAGGTATCCTTGGCATAGTGGTACTTGTGCATCTGATGGGATGGACAGCACGGCGTGTGCTGGATACCGGCGCAGCCCGGCAGGCTTGGCTGGCGGAGGAGCCTGAGGCGGCGATCCACCGTGTGGTGTTGGCCGATGATGGCCGGGCAGCACTTTTGCGGCTTGGCGGTGGGAGAGGCGGTGCAGTGTGGTGCTTTGGCGCAGATGTTGTTGTGCGCCCGTTGGAGCCGGGCTTTGCGCGGATTACAGAGAAGGATACCGGCCTTCGCATCCGCTTTGATGATCCGGGTGCGCCGCATCTTTTTGTGCGGCTGGCAGATGGGGATGCCCGCCGTCTTTGGCTGACGGATGACGAAGAGAAGCAGGTGGCATGACCGAGACTGTAACCTACCCCGATATCGTAATGCTCGCCGTGCCGGTCTTCATCGCTGTTATACTGGCCGAGATCGCCGCGATCCGCTGGATGAAACGGGCGGGCCGCTACGAGACCCGGGATGCGTTGACCTCGCTTTTGATGGGGGCTGGGAATGTGGTGGCGGGCATCGCCCTTGGTTTCATTGCTTACGGGTTCTTCACCTGGCTCTGGCAATTTCGACTGTTCGATCTTGGTACTGGCATCGTGGTGGTAGCCCTCTGTTTCATCCTCGATGATCTGCGCTACTACTGGTATCACCGGATCGCACATACCTCGCGCTGGGTGTGGGCGGAGCATGTCAACCATCACTCTTCGCAACACTACAACCTCACCACTGCACTTCGCCAAAGCTGGACGGGCACGTTCACGTTCATGTGGGTGCTGCGCGCACCGCTGATCCTTCTGGGCTTCCATCCGGCGATGGTGATCTTCGTTGGTGGCATCAATCTGATCTATCAATTCTGGATCCACACCGAAGCTATCAACAGGCTGCCCCGCTGGTTCGAGGCTGTTTTCAACACCCCCTCTCATCACCGCGTACATCATGGCCGCAATCCGCGCTATCTGGATGCAAATTATGCCGGAACACTGATCATCTGGGATCGATTGTTCGGAACCTTCGTGCCGGAACTGGAAGAAGAGACGGTGCAATACGGGCTTGTCCATAATATCGGCACGTTCAACCCGATCCGCGTGGCGTTTCATGAGTGGATCGCGATGTTTCGCGATATCGTCCGGCCGGGCCTCACACTGCGCGAGCGTATCAACTACGCGCTTGCTCCGCCGGGCTGGAGCCATGATGGCAGCCGTCAAACCAGCCGGATGATCAAACAGGCTTACCTGCGGCAACATCCGGAGCAGGCGAATACACCCGGGCTATGATGCACTTTCATCTTTCTCTAAATATCCTCGCCGAAGGCATTCGAAAGGCGCCATCGGGCGCAGATGTCGGGCAAAGATGAAAAAGCCCATCCGCCTCGATCTGGCCATGGTGTCTCAGGGGTTGGCAGACAGCCGCACCCGGGCGCAGATGCTGATACGTTCAGGCGTCGTGCGGGTGGATGGGCAGCCTGCAGACAAGGCCTCCGAGATGGTCGGAGATGAAGCGATCACTTTGGAAGGTGATCCGATGCCCTGGGTATCGCGCGCCGCCCTAAAGTTGATAGCGGCTCTGGACCATTTTGACCTTGATCCAGAGGGCGCAGTGGCTCTCGATATCGGGGCTTCCACAGGTGGCTTTACCGAGGTGCTGAGGCAGAGGGGCGCGCGCCGGGTCTATGCCGTGGACGTCGGCCGCGGGCAGTTGCACACGCGGATAAAGCATGATCCGGGCGTGATTTCGCTGGAGGGGCTTGATGCCCGGCGGTTGACCGATGAGGTGGTCATGGCAGATTGGGTCACTGCCGATCTCAGTTTTATATCGGTCGCGAAGGCCCTGCCGGTACCGCTCTCGCTTGCCCGGCCAGGTGCTGTTGCGGTAATCCTGATCAAACCGCAATTTGAGCTTTCGCCCGCTGCAATCGGCAAGGGTGGGATTGTGAAGGATGAGGCATTGCGGGACGAAGCCTGCGATGCCGTTCGTGCTTTTGTAACAGGCGAGGGCTGGGACGTGGAGGGGGTGATCCCAAGCCCGATCACCGGGGGCGATGGCAATCAGGAATACCTGCTGGCCGCGCGCAAGGTTACGCCGCCAACAGCGCGGCTAGATCCAGACGCTTATTCTGCATCGCAAGCTGGCCATCGTCGGTGATGGGCCATTCAGCTTTGGGCTTGTCCCTGTAAAGCTCTACTCCGTTTTCATCCGGGTCGCGTAGATATACAGCCTCACTGACGCCGTGATCAGCGGCACCATCAAAGGGAATGGCAGCCTCCTGAACCCGCCTCAGCGCTTTTGCGAGATCCGTGCGCGAGGGGTAGAGAAAAGCGGTGTGATAGAGCCCTGTATGGCCTGGCGGAGGCGGTGTGGCACCGAGGCTTTCCCACGTATTCAGCCCGATATGATGGTGATAGCCATCGGCAGACAGAAAGGCAGCACCAGTACCGTAATATCGTACGACATCGAGCCCGAGCACGCCATGATAGAATCCGATTGCGCGTTCCAGATCCGAGACCCGGAGGTGGACATGCCCGATGCAGAGGCTCGCGGCAGGGGTGGCTGAACGTTCTGGTGTCATAGTAAACTCCTTTGTTTCTATAGTTAGAATAATGATTTCGGATGTTTGGTTTAGGTTTAAAAACAGAAACAGTCGGTTTCATCTTTTCAGCGGGTATGCGCACAGATAAGACGGGCCATGGAAAGCAGTTTGATCACACGCCTTGGCCATCATGGTGATGGCATTCTGGAGACGGGTGGCTTTGTGCCGTTTACTCTGCCGGGAGAGCGGGTGGCCGCTGAAGCGCCGCATCGGGTGCTTGCGGCATCACCAGCGCGTGTTGCTGCCCCATGCCCGCAATTCGAGATGTGCGGTGGGTGTGCCTTGCAGCATGCAAGCGATGCGTTTCTGGCTGCCTGGAAGCAGGAAGTTGTTGAACGGTCGCTGAGCGCTCAGGGGCTCAAAGCCCGGTTTCGGCCTGCTCATACATCACCCCTGGCCAGCCGCCGGCGTGCCGTTTTGGCCGCGCGGCGCACAAAGAAGGGCGTTCAGATCGGCTTTCATGGCCGCCGTTCAGACCAGATTGTATCTCTGCAAGGATGCACCGTACTCCGCCCCGAGATCCTTGCAATTATACCGGAGCTGGAGCCACTCGTGCGTGCAGGCGCCTCCCGTAAAGGCTTGCTGCGCGTGCAGGTTACGGCCAGCGAGGCGGGGCTGGATGTGAGTATTGGCGATGGCAAACTACTCGATCAGGCCTTGCGCACCCTGCTTGCCACTGAAGCGCGAAAAATGGATCTGGCGCGGCTTTCATGGGGCAATGAGGTGATTGCCCTGGCACGTCCTCCGATAATCTCGATGGCCGACGCTCAGGTGGTGCCACCCCCCGGTGCCTTTCTCCAGGCTACGGTAGAAGGGCAGGAGGCTTTGGTTGCCGGAGTAAAGGATGCAATTGAGGGCTCAGACGGTCCTGTTCTCGACCTTTTTGCCGGATGCGGCACATTTGCGCTGCCGATGGCGAGCAGCCGGGAGGTGCATGCTGTAGAGGGCGATTCCGCTATGTTGAAGGCTCTGGATACCGGCTGGCGTGGTGCGGCGAGGATGCGGGCGGTTTCAACGGAGGTGCGGGATCTCTTCCGCAGGCCGCTTCTCGGGCCGGAGCTGACACGCTTTGGTGCCGCTGTTGTAGACCCGCCGCGCGCAGGCGCAGAAGCGCAGGTTGCGGCTCTGGCGGCTTCGAAGATCGCGCGGATCGTTATGGTTTCCTGCAATCCGGTTACATTTGCGCGAGATGCGAAGGTGCTGGTCTCGGCTGGGTACAGGCTGGACTGGGTACAAGTGATTGACCAGTTCCGCTGGTCGCCCCACATCGAACTCGTGTCGGTGTTGCGGCGCTAGGGAGACAGGCGTGGGGTACGGCTTTGGCCGACATTTGGCGTGAGTGCGTCCGGCCAGCCCCAGATATGCTCTATCGTCACGAGAGTGATACACAGAGCAACGACGCCAAGTACAAGCTTTACCCTGCCCCATGAGGGTGGGTGCTGTACCCACCTTTTCATGCGCAAGAGCCAGAGGAAGTTCATCGCTCCCGCAACTTTGTGCGCAGGGTGGAAAGCCCACCTGGGATGAGGATGGGCGCTAGGGTAAAGCCTGTCAGAAAGCCTGCAACTTCACTGGCAAGTGTGTTCGCCCCACCGAAGGCAAAATAGAAAAACACCTGTAGGGCAACAAGAATACCCACGAGACGGAAGGCGAGCCAAGGGTTGGTGCCCTCGCGCCTTGCAATGATCCACAGGGTCCATGTCATCAGGCCGAGAAAGCCATAAAGAGGAGGATATGCACCAAGAAGGGCCCATTGTGTGTTCATGATAACGCCGTGGGCTATGGCACCGATGACGGATGAGGCCATGAATACGACCATGAGCGCTGTGCCTGAGAAAACCTTGGCCGAGAAGTTACCGATAGCCACCAGCAGGGCGATCCCGAAAATCGCGTGCGTGGCGTTTTGATGGACAAACGGATAGGTGATTAAGCGTTGTATGGTGTCTACGGGCCAGGTTTGCGTGGCAAGGGCCTGCTGCCAGAGCGCATCGACAAAGCCGAAGTTCTGCGCGGCTTCCAGCCGCCACCCGATTGCCTGTGGGCCGCCGATGAGGCCGCGTGTGCCAAGCTGGAACGCAATCTCGATCAAGCCCATCACAATTGCCAGCGCAATGAGCACCGGCGGCAGGGGGTTCAGTGGCGATGCATTGTGATCGGGATCGAGCATATGCCCTCCGGTTGACGTTGCCCTTTCGGGGCGCGATAAGCGAGGCCGTCTCTAACCGAATTCAGGCCAGAACTCCATGACCGAAGCCACCCATACCCGCCGCGTCTTTTCCGGCGTGCAGCCTACGGGCGATCTGCATCTCGGCAACTATCTGGGCGCTGTGAAGCGCTTTGTGGAGATGCAGAACGACGACTGGGAAGCGATCTACTGCATTGTGGATTTACACGCGATTACAGCGGGTTGGGCCGGGCGGGAGGGTATGCGCTCTGCCACGCGGGAGCTGACAGCGGCGTTTCTGGCCTGCGGGTTGGACCCGGACAAATCAGTGCTCTTCAACCAGTCGCAGGTGGCCGCGCATTCCCAGCTTGGCTGGATTTTTTCCTGCACGGCCCGCATGGGCTGGATGAACCGCATGACGCAATTCAAGGACAAGGCTGGTAAAAACGCGGAACGGGCGAGTTTGGGGCTTTATGCCTATCCTGCCTTGCAGGCAGCGGATATCCTTCTCTATCACGCAACGCACGTACCAGTGGGCGAAGATCAGCGCCAACATATTGAATTGGCTCGAGATATCGCCACGAAGTTCAATCTCGATTTTGGGGCTGAAGGCTTCTTTCCGCTGCCGGAACCTTTGATCGAGGGTGTCGCGACTCGGGTGATGAGTTTGCGGGATGGCTCCAAGAAGATGTCGAAATCGGATCCCTCGGATCAGAGCCGGTTGAACCTGACGGATGACGCGGATGCGATTGCCAAGAAAATCCGTAAGGCGAAGACGGATCCGGAACCGCTTTCGAGTGATCTGGAAGGGCTGGAAGGGCGGCCCGAGGCGCTGAATTTAGTCAATATTTATGCGGCCTTAGCGGAAGTTTCGCCGGATGCGGTGATGGCGGAGCATGGGGGCGCGAGCTTCAGCACGTTCAAGCCCATGCTGGCGGATCTGGCGGTGGCGAGGCTTGCGCATATCGGCGATGAGATGCGGCGGATTTTGGCGGAACCTGCTGAAATTGATCGGATTTTGGGCAAGGGGGCTGATAAGGCTGCCGCGATTGCGGACCCGATCTTGGAAAAAACCCATGATATCATGGGTTTTGTTTCCAGCCGGTGAGTAGGCTGAGGCTTGCAGTGAGCGCGGATGCGCCCGCTCTGGCCCGTATTGCGGAGGCCGCTTTCACGCAATATGTGAAGGCGATCGGCAAGCCGCCTGCACCGATGTATCCGGATTTTCCTGATTTGATTTCAAAGGGTTGGGTATCTGTTCCGGATCGCGAGGAAGTTCAGGCCTATGCTGTTACCTACCCTGACGGTGCGGCTTTGCAGCTGGATGCCGTGGCGGTGGCGCCCGAAGCTCAGGGGCTTGGATTGGGCCGCTTTGTGATCGAGGCGGTGGAGGCGCGAGCGGGTGATCTGGGGCTTGCACGGGTCGCGCTCTATACGAATGTTGCGATGGCTGGAAACCTGACGTGGTATCCGAAACTGGGGTACAGTGAAGTTGATCGACGGCGGGAAGAAGGGTTTGAGCGGGTCTATTTTGAGAAGGATATCAGAGGGTTGAGTGAAGACCGGGTTCGACAGGCTTTTGTGGATCAGGCGGTGATCTGCCGGAAGTTGCAGGCTCCCTTTACCACGATGGTGATTGATGCGGCGGCGGAAGTGCTTGGCCGTGAAACAGCAGTTGGGCGGCGTGTGCTTGATTGGCTGGGAGAGCCTGAGCCGCGTGGAGATGCGCTAGCGCTGCGGTTGGCAGGTGCGTTGCATGGAGCCGTTCGTGCGGGTGAATTACCCTTGTTATCAACGCTTTACCCACCTGCTGAAACTCCGGATTATACTGTGTTGAAAGCAGCTTTGGCCGATGCCCTGGAGGCAGCGGAGGCGAAAATTCTGGCGTGGCTTGATCACGCGCCGCAGACCAATGAGGTGGGGCGCTCCGGCATTCTTTACCCCGGCCTCATGGTGATCGGGCATGCTTTCGGGCCGCGTATGGAACTGCTCGAATTGGGGGCGAGCGCGGGGCTGAATTTGGTACTGTTTCGGTATGGGTTTGGTAATGCGAGTGTTTCACTCGGGAATAGCGCCTCTCCCGTGCAGATCCGGCCCGATTGGCGCGGCCCGTGGCCGGAAGGGCCGGAGCCGGAAATTGTGAAGGCACGCGGGGTGGACCTGAACCCGCTGGATCTGACGGATGAGGCGACTGTGGCACGGCTGACCTCTTACGGATGGCCCGATCAGCCGGAGCGTCTGGCCCGGCTGGAAGCGGCGATTGAGGTGGCACGTGCGGAGCTGCCCAAGCTGGACGCCGGAGATGCGGCGGATTGGCTGGAACAGCGTCTGGCAGAGCCTGCGACACCCGGAGTGACGCGCGTGGTGATGCACACGATTGCCTATCAGTATTTCCCGGAGCCGGTGAAGGCGCGGGTACGCGCGGCCCTGGAGAAGGCTGGAGCAGAGGCAACGCGGGAGGCCCCGCTGGCATGGCTCGCCTTTGAGATGGAAGGCTCGGACCAGCCGGTACTGACTTTGCAGTTGTGGCCGGGGCATGCGCGCAGGCAATTGGCTGTAGCGCATCCGCATGGCACATGGATTGAGTGGGATGGATGACGTTCACCGGAAGCTGAAGCGCATTCTCGGCATCATCGCGTTTGTGATTGTGGGACTTGTTGCTGCCAGCTTTGCTTTCAAGGATCAGCTTGGGCCGCTCGTGACCATCAGGCCGGACAGCAGCCGCGATATCGCCGAGATCCGGGCGCGGGTGACGCCGCGACTGGAGCGGGCGTTGGCGGAGGCAGGTTTGAGGCTTGGCGCACCGGTTTTCATGCGGGTTTTCAAAGAGGAGCGCGTGCTGGAACTTTGGGTGGAGCGGGGAGACGCCTTCGCGCTGTTTCGCAGCTATGAGATCTGCAACTATTCCGGCAGTCTCGGGCCGAAACTGAAGGAAGGGGACCGGCAATCGCCGGAGGGCTTCTACTATGTCGGTGCTTCGGCGATGAACCCGAACAGCCGCTATCATCTTTCCTTCAACCTTGGTTTTCCCAATCCGTATGACCGGGCACGCGACCGCACCGGAAGCTTTTTGATGGTGCATGGCGATTGCCTCTCCATCGGGTGCTACGCCATGACGGATGCAGGGATCGAGGAGATCTATGTGATCGCTGAGGCAGCACTGGAGGCCGGGCAGCCATTTTTTCGTGTCCATGCGTTTCCGTTCCGGATGACGGAGGCGCGGCTGGCGGCTGAGGCGGGGAGTGAGTGGCTGGGGTTCTGGGAGAACCTGCAGGAAGGCTATCTGGCGTTTGAGGAAACACGCGTGCCGCCCAATGTGGTTGTGCGGGATGATCACTATGTCTTTGAAAGCGATAGCTGAGCAAGCTCAGCCGTCGAAGATCGTCATATCCGCATAGACGCGCCAGTCGGCGATCCTTTCCCCCTCGAACATGTAGATGTCCGTACAAGGAAGACGCAGTTCCGTGCCGTCGCTTATGCGGGTAAAATGCGAGATGACCTCAAATACAGCGGTGTTGCCCCGGCTGAACTTCATGCGCAGATCGTGGCCATCCCAGCGGACGCGTTCTGCCTGCCATCCCATGTAGGTTTTGATGCCGTCGAGGCCGAAAACCGGTGCGCGTGCGCCAACCTGATAGCGCGCATTCGGTGTGAAGAAGGCGTGGGCGGCTTCCCATTGGCCTTGGCCGACGGCGGCTTCCATCTGCTCCACCAGATCCGTTAGGCGGCTCGGCTCTATTCTTTGATCCACGTCTGATCCTCCTGCCCCGCGAGAGTTATCGCGTGGGCAGCGGTTTTCCAAGAAGGGCATTCAGATACCAAGGTAGGATTTGAGGGCTGTGGGTGGATTTTGCAGCAGGTCTTGCGTGGGGTGTGGCGGCTGGGCCGTGCCTTCGGCCACGAGAACGGTTTGCGGACAGATGCGCAGCGCATCATCCGGATTGTGCGTGATCATCAGAAGTGTGAGGGCCTCGGTCGCGCAGATCTCCTGCACCAGATCCAGCATTTCCTGGCGTAGTGCGGGGCCGAGGGCGGCGAAAGGCTCATCCAGAAGGAGGATCGGGCGGCCCCGGAGGAGCGCGCGAGCGAGGGCGGCGCGGCTCTGCTGGCCGCCGGAGAGGTTGGGCGGGTATGCGCCTTCCAGCCCCGTGAGGCCGGTGCGGGTGAGGACTTGGGTGATGCGGGACTTATCGGCGGGCGAGAGCTTCAGGTTCGGAGCAATGCCGAGGCCCGTGTTTTGCGCGAGCGTGAGGTGGGGAAAAAGGTTGTTATCCTGAAAGACCATTGTGAGGGGGCGGCCGGCAGGCGGGCTTTGCGTGATGTCACTGCCCTCTGCCAGAATGCGGCCTGCGGCGGGCGTGATGAAGCCCGCGACAGTGTTGAGGAGGGTGGATTTGCCCTCGCCTGACGGGCCGATTATGGCGGTGCTGGTTCCCGGCTTCAGGGTGAGATTTGCGTTCAGATGAAAGCTGCCGCGGTGGATTTCGACATTATCGAGTATGAGTGCCAAGGCGGCCTCCACGGTCAAAGGCCCAGAAGAGGGCGAGGGAGAGGGCCATCAGGATGAGGGCCGCTCCTGCAGCGTCTGCCATGCGGTAGGCCCCCATCAGGCGGTACATGAAAAGGGGGAGCGTCTCGATGCCCGGCGGGGCGAAGAGTGTGATGACGCCGAGATCGCCCATGGAGAGGGCAGCGGCGAGGCCGAGCGCAAAACCCATTGGGCGCTGGATGGTGGGCCATGTGACGAGGCGGAACTTGGACCAGCCGGTGAGGGCAAGGCTTTGGGAGAGGGGACCAAAGCGCTGCTCGCTCTCGCGGAGGGCGGGCACGAGGGTGCGGAGGGCGAAGGGCAAGGCTACAGCGGCGTTGAGGATGCCGGTGATGGGCAGGGCAAGGGCGAAGGGGGAGGCGATAGGGTTGATCAGGATGAAGAGGCCTGTGCCAACAACGAAGGGAGAGGCTGCGAGCATGAGGATGCCGAGACCTTCTACCACGACGCCTTGCACGCGGGAGAGGCGGGTAAGCCATAGGGCCAAGGCAAGCGCCATGAGGGCGGACGCTGTGGCTGACGCGAGCGCGATGGTGAGGCTGGTGAGGGCCGCTTTCGGAAGGCCTGTGGGCAGCCCGGATGCGAGGGCTGCCGTGCCGTTGATCCCCAGCAGCGCGAGGGGTGTGGCGAGGAAGGGGATGAGGAGGGCGAGGAACGCCACGTCTTGCGTGCGTATGGCCCTGGAGTGTGCGGGCCAGATATCAGGTGTGGCGATGGTGCCGCCGATGGGTTGGGGGCGGGTGAGGCTGAGGGCTAGGAGGGCTGCGGCACCGCAGAGTGCGAATTGTGTGAGGGCAAGACGTGCGGCCTGGCCGAGATCGAACTCGAAGCGGATGGCCTGGTAGATGGCAAGCTCGATGGTGGTGGCCTTCGGGCCGCCGCCAAGGGCCAGGGCCGTGGCGAAGCTTGTCATGCAGAGGAGGAAGACGAGGAGAAACGCGCCGGGGATGATGGCGCGGAGCATGGGGGCCTCGATGATGCGGAACCGGGCGGATGGGGTGAGGCCAAGCTGGGCTGCGAGGCGGAACTGGGTGGCCGGGATCTGCGCCCAGCCTTGCAGAAGAAAGCGGGTGACGAGGGGAAGGTTGAAGAAGACATGGGCCAGCAGGATGCCGGGGAGGCCGTAGATGTTGAGTTTGGGAATGCCGAACGGGGTGATGATATCATTGATGATGCCGCCCCGGCCCCAGACAGCGAGAAGGCCGAGGACGGCAACGATGACGGGCAGGAGGAAGGGGGCGCCGAGGAGCGCTATGGTGGCGGCCCGGCCCGGAAAACGGCGGCGGATGAGCGCGCGGGCGAGGGGGATGGCGAGAGCGCAGCTTATGGCGGCCGAGAGCATGGACTGGAGAAGCGTGAAGCGGACCGCAGACCAATCCGATGCCGTGAGACCGCCAGAGCCATCGACCGTAAGAAGAGCCGCGGTGGCCCCGAAGGTAAGCGTGAGAATGAGCGCAAGGACGATGGGGCCGGGCGCGGACCGTATAATCACCATGGCGCGGGCCCTGGCGTTGTTTGCAGTTGAGGTGCCGCTGCTGCCCGCTGGGTCTGGGCGCGCTGCGCGCTGCTGATAGTGTAGAACGCTTGATGAGAAAGGGTGCCTTCGGCAGGAGCATCTTTGCGAAAACGAAGACTGGAGCGTTCTGGGGGCCCGTGGAGCCCGTTTGAAGCATTGTATTTTGGATATTTTTGGAAAGATGAAGGGGATGGCCAGCTTTCCGGGAGGCACGTGGAGAACAGCGGCCAGCACCGTGGGGGGGAAATGCTGGCCGCAGGCAGGGTCATCTCGACAGAGCGCCCTGCCATTCGGTGATGGCTTGCTTGCGCATCGTTTCCGCATCCTCTGCTGAGAGAAGAAGTGCTGGATCGGGCTTGATCAGCGTATTGAACGCCTCTGGCAGAGGCGTGGCCGTCTTTACCGCCGGGTAGGCCCAGTTGCTGGTGGGAATGATGGACTGGAAGGCATCTGTCAGCATGAAATCGAGAAAGTCCTGCGCCAACTCGGGCTGATCCGAGGCCTGGAGGATGCCTGCCACCTCCACTTGGGTGTAGTGGCCTTCACGGAACTCCGCAGCGACCTTTGTATCATCCTCTTCTGCGATGATGTGGTAAGCGGGGGATGTGGTGTAGGAGAGGACCATATCCGCCTCGCCCGCGAGGAACATGTTGTAGGCCTCCGTCCACCCTTTGGTGACGGTGAGAACGCGGGGCGCGAGGCCTTCCCATATCTCGCCTGCACGCTCTCCGTAGGCTGCTTTCACCCAAAAGACGAGTGCCAGACCGGGGGTGGAAGAGCGGGGATCCTGAATGACGATGGACAGATCGCTGGCCGCCAGTTCCTCGAAGCTCCGGGGCGGCTCGGCGAGTTTGGTTTTATCGTAGATGAAGGCGAGATGGGACCAATCATAGGGGAGGAAGACCTCATCCGTCCACTCTCCGGGGACATCGAGTTCGACATCCCAGCCGCCATGTGGGGCGAAGAGGCCGGTGGCTTTGGCAGCTTCGGTAAGGGAGGTATCGAGGCCGAGCACGATATCGGCTTCGGACCGCGCACCTTCAAGGCGGATGCGGGAGAGAAGAGCCGCGCCATCGCCTGCGCCGACAAAAACGAGATCGCAGGCGCATGTCTCCTCGAATGCCGCCTCGATCTTGGGGCCCGGGCCCCATTCGGGCACGAAGCTATCGTAGGTGTAGATGGTGAGGGTGGGTGTTTCGGTCTGGGCCGCGACGCTCCCTGCGAGGAGCGTGAGGGCCGCAGCTTTCAGGAGTGTGTTCATTTCATCCTCTGAGTACTGCGACGTGAGGCAGGCAGAGGGTAGCAACTCTGACCTTCCCTACGCCGGTTTGAGCCGGTTCAGGTTCTACGGGTTCGCATGACGCATCTCAGCCCTGTGGAGGACACCCCGAGGTGAGGAAACCGGTAGAGATTTCTGCCATGAAGGGCAAGAGAGAAGTGCATTTTTGCCTCGAAATAGTTTAATATTAAACTATTCTGACATTCGTAATGGAGAAGGCGCTTTTGGGGGGAAGGTGATTGATAGTTTTCGTGCTTGAAATGCCTTTTGTCTGGGGTCCGCCTATCTCATGACCTTCGAGGGCATGCGGCCATAGGCTGCTTCTGCCCACATATCCCGAGTGAACCGCGCCAAGGGTACCGATTACAACAAGCACTGGTATCCCTCTGAAACCAAAGCGGCAATGCTGAAGCCAGAATTCGCTACCTGCCGATATCTGGCGATCAGGGTTCAAGATTTTGAAAGCCGTACAAGTGGTGGACGTAGTCTTGGCCAGAAACGCGTCGACTCAAACATCGCGCAGGAACTTGGATTGTTGGGTGATGTGGTTGACAATTTGCGCCCGTCCCTTCCGCATTGCAACCAGTTGAAGTGCGCCTTGCGCGATCATCATTCCATTGAGCACCGAATGATGCCGGGGCCTGTTTGACAGGACAGCACGCACGTTAAGCCGTAGCTACATTCAGACAAAGAACCCGCTGGAACTGGCCGAAGTCCTGCTGGCGTCGCAGGGCCGGGATGCTGCGCGGATAGGTGCTGTCGTCGCCTCCGGCAAGGGGGCGCGGGTGCTGCTGGACCGGACCGTTCCGGTCGTCATTCAGTATTGGACGGCAGACCCGACGTCCGAGGTCGCGCGCTTCTATCCAGACATCTATGGCCGGGATAGGGCGGTTCTGAAGGTACTGAACATGTCGCTGCAGCTCGAGGATCGGTAGCACCGCTACCCCTTCCGAACGAACAGCCAGACCATAGCGCCCAGAAACAAGAAGGTGCTGAGGTTGAGAAGCGTGTCGACCAGTTCACCGATCAGCATCTCTGACCTCCTCTCTCAAGCCGCGCACGAGGCATACGCACAGCAGTACGCAGACGAACACAAAGGGCAATGCGCCGATGGCAATCAGTTTCTTGATCGCCTCGATGGAACCGGAGAGAACCATCACGACCCCGAGCAGGCCGAGCAGGATGCCCCAGATGAAGCGGATCCGCGGGCTAGGGTCTGGATCGCCGTCGGTGGAGAAGGTGCCGAGTACAAAGGCCGCGCTGACCACGCTTGTGACGATGAAAAGGAAGGCCGCAAGGATTGTGGCGAAAGTCGTAAGCATCGGGAACGGCAGGCGGTCGAGGAGTGCGAAGGTTACCCGCTCCACATTCGTGCCGGTCATGGCCAGCAGATCGCCGGAACCGCGCAGCGCGTCGAAGAGGCCGATACCGCCGAAGGCTCCGAACCAGATCACCGAGAAAACGGTTGGCCCGACGAGGACGCCGAACACGAACTCCCGAATGGTGCGGCCCTTGGAAATCCGCGCGATGAACACGCCGACGAACGGGCCCCAGGCAATCCACCAGACCATGTAGGTCAGGGTCCAGTCCTGAAACCACGCGCAGAGGTCATCGTCAAAAAATGTCAGTGTCTGGAACCCGCGCGGGATGGCAGAGAAGGCATAGTCGCCGAAGCTGTTGACTATGGAGTTGAGTAGGAATTCTGTCGGGCCAAGGACAATAGTGTAGAGAACCAATGCGATGGCGATCAGCATGGCCGTGTTGGACAGCCGCGCCATGCCAGAGCCCAGATCCACCAGCAAGGGCGGCAGGTAGGCTGCGACCATGACCGCAAAAACGACAGCTATTAGCCAGCCGGCCGCTTTCTCCCCGCCCATCATCACGTCAACCCCATCGGCGACCTGAAACACTCCCATCGCGATTGAGCCGCCGACCCCGATGGCAATGGCAACGATGGCCATGAAGTCGCACAAGAAACCGACAATCCTTGCCCAGGTCTCATCTGGAAACAGCGTCTGAATGGGTGCGCTGACCAGCATGGGCGCGCCGCGCCGGAAGGTGAAGTAAGCAATAGCCAGTGCAGTGGCTCCATAGATAGCCCAAGCGTGTATACCCCAGTGAAAGTTGGTCGCTAAGAGTGCCTGCTGTGCTGCAATTGGAGGCGGCATCATGTCTTGCGCGAAGGAGAAATGCGTCAGCGGTTCTGCTACCGCCCAGAACAGCAGGCCGACGCCCATGCCTGCTGCGAACAGCATCGCGATCCAGGAAGGTGTCGAAAACTCGGGCCGGTCCTCATCGGCTCCCAACCGGATCTCGCCATAGCGGGAAAGCGCCAGCCAGATACACAGAAACAGCATGCCCGACACCGAGAGCATGACAAACCAGCCCCGGCTTTGGAAGTATTGCCCCACCACAGCGGAGGCGAGCCGAACAAGCGCGTCGGGCGCCAGCACGCCCCAGGCACCGATACCTGCGATGGTCGTCAGCGACATGATCAGCAAAAGCCTGGCGCGGGTCACCTCGATAGTCTTCCCAGATTCGGTGCCTCTGACACCCGTCGCCCCAAGTTCACTTCGTCTTTCCCCCCTAAGTCAGCGCCGAACTGTACATGTGTGACACTATCCGTAAAGACCGCCTTTCTATTTGTCTTCCCGTGGGCGGCTCTGAACTGGTTTTCCGCTCATACACTCGTTTTGGGAGGGACATGATTGAACCGCATTCGCGGCGTCGTTGCCTTTGAGATATCGACTATTGCGACCGACAGCTTTGGTTACCAACATAACGGACCTGGAGCCTTTGTTGTCCAAGTCCCTAATTGATCGAGCGCCTTAGGTCAGGCCTTGCATCCAGCACTGCCCGGCGTACGCGATCGGGATAGTCGGCGGGAAACACCCAGCGGGTGAGATCCGTGCTTGGCACGAGGCCCCTGGCTTCCGCTGACAGCCCAAATGTCAGGGATGCAATCAGATCGCTGGCAACCCAAGGGCTTTCGCGCAGGTACCGATGCCCGTTTGCGGTATTGGATCGCTCGGCATCAGTGACGTCGATCAGGGTCAGGTTCGGATAACTGCGCAGGAAGGTCTGGATGTGCGGGGGAAGCGGTGTGCGGCTACTTTGGCCAAGACGCCCGCTTCCACGAAACAGGAAGCTGGACAGGTTGAGTGCCAGATCCCTGGTGGATTGATACAGAGTCAACTGTTCCGGAATGCGGTCGGCCCCGTCAATCAGATAGGCCCCCAGACGTTTCGGGTCGGCATCACTGCTGATCAGAACCACCTGTCCCAGCTTCAGGGTTTGCCTGATCCGAGCGGCGGATGCCGACTTGAACTCCAGCCCGTATTGACCCAGTGCCTCTGTTACCATCCTGGTCCCGGCAGAATAGGCAACCAAGTGAATGCGACGTGCATTCGTTTCGCTAGCGAGATACTTGATGAAGCGTCGCAGCTGGAAGGCCCCGACGCTCGCCTCTTCGGTGTCGTCCAGATAGTCGAACAGACTTGTACCTGCAGGCCAAGCATACCCGATGAACGTGTTCGCGTAGCCTGAAAAATGGCGCATTTCGGACGCCACAAGCAGTGGGTTCTGAAAATCCGATTGTGCGCCGTGGATATAGATCACGATGTCATCGCCGGGGGCAGCAGCGATCCGCGCATTCACTGCGTCCGCGAAGCGTCGATCCACGGCCAAGGCGTCGCCGGCAAAGAGAGCCGGATCTGCGGCCGGATGTCGGGACGCCTGGAGCGGACCAAATTCCTCTACACCGATTACCCGCACGGGCAGAACTCTCGGCCTGTTCTCTTGCAGTGTAAACTGAATAAGATCGGCGGTGGACAGATCGGGTAGCCCCAGCCTCATCGACGCCCGGCCGACACGCAGGATGCCTGCAGAGGTGTCGCCGTAGGGGCGGTCGGTCGCGGGCTCACGTTCGGTTGCATAGAGAATGGACCGGTCCTGTGGAACGCGCCCGCGAAACGGATCGATGTCGCCGTTGGTATAAAGCACCGGCGGGTCGGCGATATCGTCTTCAAAAATCGGACCGCTTGAACCGCAAGCCGCAAGAACGAACAAAAATCCGAAGAAGAACAATCTCACCTAGTCATCCTTCGATGCTTACACTGCCGAGCGTACGTTTTACCGCGCAGCAGCACAGTCCGTGCACAGCTTATATATAGGAAAATCGAAGAAGTCTCTGCAATCGAACTTTGCTCCATAAAGGAACAGTCTGGCAGCGTAGCGAAGCGCTATACCAGGGATCCGCTGAAATCTGCAAAATGCGCTTTCGATCGTCGGGTACTCGGGACGTAAATTGCGCGACGCGATGAAGGGCCACGGCGACCGGAGGATCGAAGTCATCCGTCCGTCCGACCGCGCAAGGTTTCATGATCTTAATTCGAAGGTGGGGTAGTGAGCGGCCCTTTGAATGGCTCGGACGATGCGGACGATTGGCCAAAGATCGGGAGAAATTAATCGAAAGCCCACAAGCATGGGACTATCTCGCCAGCCTCCGCCTTATAACGCGCAGACGCGAAAGTGATTGCCATCAATGATAGACTTTCCTGTCTGGCTCTCAAGCTTCCCTTTTTCAGTCCTCAGACCTGGCCGGAGGGCATGATTACAGCCTCAGACTCGTTTTCGCCCTTCGGGCAAAGTTCATCACATCAGATTAAGTCGTCATGTATGGTCTCGAACAGCTCTCTGTGACGCGTGTTGACGCGCATCCCGCCAAATGTGACATGAGGGTAAATCTGATCCAACAACAGGTGACTAAGCGGCCAATTCTGAACGGTTTGGAGTCTTGCTATGGCGGCCTCACTGAAGAGTGAAATCGAAACGGATCTGAGTGGCCCCGTGGTTGTTCTTGGTGCGGGCGCGATTGGTCTTTTTGTAGGCGGGCATTGGGCTGCGAAGGGTGTGCCGGTTGTTTTTCTGGGCCGGAAAGCACGGTTGGAAGAGCTTGCGCGTAGCGGGTTGAGGCTGAGTGGGGCGGGGCGTGCACTGCCGCTCGGTGCTTTGCAGATGACGGATGATGCGGCTGTGCTGACAGGTGCCGGGATGGTCGTAGTGGCCGTGAAGGCGACCGGATTGGCGGGCGCTATCGAGGACATTCGAGCGCATCTGCCGCCCGGGGTTGCGGTGGTGAGCCTTTTGAATGGTGTGGGGCCGAGTGTGGCTTTGGCGGATGCGTTGCCAGACCATCCGGTGATTGCGGGGATGGTACCGTTTAACGTGGTGTGGGACGGGCCTGGGCATTTGAAGCGTTCGGGTGCCGGGCAGGTTACGCTGGCGCGGGCTCCGGCCTCCGCGCTGTTGGCCGAGCGTGTGCTTGGGAGTGGTGTGCCGGTGACGGTAGGCGCAGATATCCGGGCGGTGCAGTACGGCAAGCTGCTTTTGAACCTCAACAATCCGATCAACGCGCTTTCGGGAAAGACGCTTTTCGCGGAGTTGTGCGGCGGAGGCTATCGGGAGATCTTTGCGCGCGCGGTGGAGGAGGCGATGCAGGTCTACGCAGCGGCTGGTATCCGCCCTGCGCAGGTAGGACCAACCGCGCCGGAGAAGGCTGTGCGGGTGCTGCGCTGGCCTGATTTCCTCTTTCGCCATATCGTCTTGCGGGTTCAGGGGATCACGCGGGGGAGCATGACATCTATGGCGTCGGATCTTGCATCTGGCCGGGAGACGGAGATTGATGCAATCAACGGGGAGATCGTGCGGCTGGCCGAGCGGCTGGGTGTGGACGCGCCGGTGAATGCTGGTTTGGTGCGCCTGATCAAGGCGGCAGAGGCGGGTGGGCAGGCTACTTATTCCGAGGCGGCGCTGATGGAGGCGCTGGTGCTGGCCTGACCCATTTGGCCTTGGCATCATCCCCATGCCCCGGTATCTCCGAAGGCTGAAGGAGCCCGGCCCCATGAGTATGAATACATTTGGACATCTTTACCGCGTGACGACTTGGGGGGAGAGCCACGGGCCTGCCTTGGGTGCGACGGTGGATGGCTGCCCGCCGGGTGTGCCAATTACCGAGACGGATCTGCAGATTTGGATGGACAAGCGGAAACCCGGCCAGTCGAAATTTACCACGCAGCGAAAAGAAGCGGATGCTGTGGAGATTCTGAGCGGGGTTTATGAGGGCAAGACCACAGGGACACCAGTACAGCTTTTGATCCGCAACACGGATCAACGCTCCAAGGATTATTCCGAGATTGCCGAGAAGTTTCGGCCCGGCCATGCGGATATCACCTATTGGCAGAAATACGGGATACGTGATCCGCGCGGTGGGGGACGTTCCTCCGCAAGGGAAACGGCGGCGCGTGTGGCCGCTGGAGGTTTGGCGCGCGCGGTTTTGGCGGAGATGGTGCCGGGGCTGAAAATCACCGGATATATGGTGCAGATGGGGCCGAAGGAGATTGATCGGAGCCGGTTCGATTGGGACGAGATTGCGCGCAATCCGTTCTGGGTGCCGGATGCCGGGGCGGCGGAGGTGTGGGCTGGCTATCTGGATGATCTGCGCAAATCCGGGAACTCTGTGGGCGCAGTGATCGAGGTGACGGCTTCCGGTGTGCCTGCCGGTATCGGTGCGCCCATCTATGCCAAGCTCGATACCGACATAGCGGCGGCGATGATGAGCATCAACGCGGTGAAGGGTGTGGAGATCGGAGCAGGGATGGGCTCTGCCGCTTTGACGGGGATCGAAAATGCCGATGAGATTTCTATGGGTGCTGATGGCCCTTCTTATAGTACGAACCATGCGGGTGGTGTTTTGGGTGGCATTGCTACCGGCCAGGACATTGTGGCGCGTTTTGCGGTGAAGCCCACCTCCTCCATCCTGACACCACGGACGACGATTACAAAGGCGGGTGAGCCAACGGAGATCGTGACGAAAGGGCGGCATGATCCCTGCGTGGGAATACGCGCGGTGCCGGTAGGCGAGGCGATGATGGCCTGCGTACTGCTGGACCATATTTTGCTTCATCGCGGGCAGGTGGGGGAGAACCGGGGTAAGATTGGTTAGGGTTTCCGATAACCAGATTCCAAACTGATGAGGATTGCCGTGATTACCTCTGAGTATTGCAAAATGATGGCCCGCTACAATCGATGGCAAAACACGTCTCTGATGAATGCGGCCTGCAGCTTGAGTGACACTGATCGGTGGGCTGATCGGGGTGCCTTCTTTGGCTCAATTGCGGCTACTTTCAATCATCTGTTGTGGGATGACGCCCTTTGGCTGGCCCGGTTCGGTGGAAACGAGCGTCCGGAGGACAGCATTTCCGTTTCCCTGCGCGATCCGGCTGATTGGAGCGAATTCTGTGCTGCGCGGCAACGCAGGGATAGCGAGATTGAAGCCTGGGCGCATGGGTTGGCCGAGAGTGATCTGACCGGTGATTTGGCATGGTACCCAGCCGGTTTGGACAAGAGAGTAAAGAAACCCAAAGCGGTTTGCGCCATCCATTTTTTCAACCATCAGACGCATCACCGTGGCCAGATTCATGCCATGTTGACAGCAGCTGGCACTGAACCTGAAGCCACTGATCTTCCGATGCTGGAACCATGAGATGACACAACCTTCTGCGCTTATCTTCGATGTGTTTGGAACCTGCGTGGATTGGCGAACATCCGTAGCGGGTGAGGTTGCAACTGCTTTGCCTGATGTTGATCCGTTCGCGTTTGCCGATGCCTGGCGCGCAGAGTACCAGCCTGCCATGGCGCGGATCCGTGATGGCGACAGAGGGTATGTAGCGCTGGATGTGCTGCACCGGGAGAATCTGGATATCGTGGCGGAGCGCTTTGGGGTGATGCCTGCCGATCCGGCTTCGCTGGCGCGGGTGTGGGAGCGATTGGTGCCTTGGGCGGATGTTGTGCAGGGACTAGGGGCAATGAAGGCGCAGAGGATCATCGCGCCTTGTTCCAACGGATCGATTGCCCTGATGACGCGGTTGGCGAAGTTCGGCGGGCTGCCGTGGGATTGTATTCTTGGTGCTGATATAGCGCAGGATTACAAGCCGAAGCCTGCCGTATACCACGCATGTTGTGCAGCGCTGCAGTTGCCGCCTGAGGTTGTGATGATGGTCGCCGCCCATAATGATGATCTGGACGCAGCGGCCAAGGCCGGATTGCAGACAGCATTTGTCGCGCGCGCCACCGAGTATGGAGCGGCGCAGGAGCGGGATCTCGCTCCAGAGGGCAATTGGACCTGTACTGCGCCCGATTTCCCTTCCTTGGCAGTATTGCTATTTCCAAATGCATAGGCCCGAGTAGAAACCGGTTGGCCCGTTCTGCAAATCAAGAAGAGTCTTTGGTTAACAGGTTTGCCTTGAGGGAGCGCGCGTATGTTTAGGTATCGGCCCCGCGGGGTTTTGCGAAGGCGGCTTTGAGATCTGATGGTCGGAGAGCGCCGAGCACGTAGGCTGATGCGGCATACGTTGCCATGCCGACGAATATGAGCGCTGCGAGGGCTGCGTAGCGGAGCGTTGGCATTATGAGTGCATCTGCGAGCACGAGAGCCGTGCCATAGCAGGCTAGCCCCATGATGACGGAGGCTACGGCGAGCCTTGGGATGCGGGATTTCAGGCGGTTGTCCAACTGTATGGCGCCTTCGTGGTGGCGAGCGCCGTACCATAGAAGGGCGAGCATCGCATACGCGCTTAGGGTGGTGCCGACGGCGGCCGCGAGATAGCCGATGACGGGAGAGAGCCCGATAGCGAGTGCCGCGTTCACCACCATCGACACAAGGGCGTAGTGGAAGGGGCGGCGTGTATCCTCCCGCGCGAAGAAGACGGGTGAGATGACCTTTTGGAGGACGAAGGCGGGGAGGCCTGCGCCATAGATGGCCACCGCTGTGGCGGTGGCGGCTGCATGTGCGCTGGTGAAGGCACCACGCTCGAAGAGGACGGAGGTGAGCGGGCCTGCAATGACGATGAGGGCTACCGCCGAGGGGAGGGCGAGCGCGAGCGAGAACTCGAACGCGCGGTTGATCTGATGGATGCCACCCTCGCGATCGCCTGCGCCAAGGCGGCGGGAGAGATCGGGTAGAAGCACGACCCCGATGGCGATGCCGACAAGGCCGAGAGGAAGCTGGTAGAGCCTGTCCGCGTAGTTGAGCCAGGCCACGGCGCCCTCGAAATGAGAGGCAACCTGGCGGCCCACCAGAAGGTTGATCTGCACAACACCGCCTGCCAGCGCTGCGGGTGCTGCGATGATGGCGAGGCGTTTGAGCTCAGGTGTGAGGCGCGGCATGCGGGGCGTGAGGCGCAGACCTTCCCGTGCTGCGGCCTGCCAGAGCATGACCGCTTGTGCGATACCTGCGATGGGAACGGCGATGGCGAGAGACCAGCCGATATCCCAGCCGAATGTGGTGGCCAGCAGCATGGCCGCGATGAGCACGATGTTGAGGAAGACGGGCGCTGCTGCGGCAGCCCAGAAACGCCCCATTGCGTTGAGTGCGCCGGAGAGAAGCGCTGCGATCGAGATGAAGAGAATATAGGGAAAGGTGATGCGGGCGAAGGCCGTGGTGAGCGTGAACCGCTCATCTTCAGCGAAGCCTGATGCCATGGCGTAAACGAGCGCCGGCATTGCGATCTGCGCTACGAGCGTGAGGATGATAAGGATTGTCGCGAGGGCAGAGAGGGCATCGCGGGCGAAATCCTCCGCTCCCTCGCCAGCTTCCAGTTTCTTGGAGAAGAGCGGGATGAAAGCCATGTTGAACGCCCCTTCCGCGAAGAAGCGGCGGAAGAGATTAGGGAGCGAGAAGGCGATTAGGAAAGCTTCGGCCACGGGGCCGGAGCCCAGGAAGCCTGCGATCAGGATATCGCGCACGAAGCCGAGGATACGGCTTGCGAGCGTCCAGACACCTACCGTCATGAATGCAGGGAGCAGGCGGATCGGGCGGCTCAAGGCTCGGCCCGTTCCCGGCCCTGACGGATCGCGTTCTGAAGCTTCCTCCGGATCTGCTCCTGCTTGTTCTGTGAATGGATCTTGAGGCCGAAAAGATCCTTCACGTAGAAGCTGTCCACCACCTGCTCCCCGTATGTGGCAATGATCGCGGAGGAAATCGTGATACCTGCATCGGTGAGTGTGCGGGAGAGATCGTAAAGGAGGCCCGGGCGGTCGCGGGTATCCACCTCGATGATCGTGAAAATCTCGGACCCTTCGTTGTTGAAGGAAATCTCGGTCGGCACCTCGAAATCGCGCTCGCGTTTCTTGAGGCGATCCTTGGTGGCGAAAGCGTCTCGCGCCACCACTTCGCCCGCCAATGTTCGGGCAATGGTCTTGCGCAGACGGGGGAGGCGCGCAGCCTCGAACGGGCTGCCATCGTCATCCTGTATCCAGAAGACGGCAGTCGCCATGCCATCTGATGTGGTGTAGCTGCGGGCATCGACGATATTGGCATTTGCGAGCGCCAATGCGCCTGCGAGGCGGGAAAAAAGGCCGGGATGATCGGGCATTGTGAAGCAGGCGCGGGTTGCGTCCCTGTCTTCGTCGGGGTCGATGCTGATCGCGGGTGTGGTGTTGGTGGCTTTCTTGATCAGGTTGGCGAAAACGGCCTGAATGCGGGGGGTGAGGCCGAGCCAGAACGCATCGTAGTGACGCTCGGCCTCTGCTTCGATGGCCTCCTTGGGCCAATCCGGCAGTGCGGCGGCGAAGCGGCCCTTGGCTTCGGCGATGCGCTCGCCGGTGGATTGAGGGTCCATCTCGCCTGTCAGTATTTCCAGCGTGCGGGCGTAAAGCTCCCGGATCAGCATAGCCTTCCAGTTGTTCCAGACCCCGGGGCCGACGCCGCGGATATCGCAGACGGTGAGGACACAGAGGAGCTTGAGCCGTGCCGGTGTCTGCACGATGGCTGCAAAGTCGCGCAGGGTGCGGGCATCGGAGAGATCGCGCTTCTGGGCGAAATCGGACATCACAAGATGATTGCGCACGAGCCATGTGATGGTTTCGCATTCCTCCGCAGGAAGGCCGAGGCGGGGGCAGAGCCCTTCTGCAATTTCGGCCCCGATCACGGAATGATCTTCGGGGCGACCCTTGCCGATATCATGGAGGAGAAGGGCAACATAGAGAACGCGGCGGTTCACCCCGCGTTCGAGGATGCCGGAGGCAACGGGCAGATCCTCCACCAATTGGCCCTGCTCAATCTGAAAGAGCTGGGTAATGCATTGGAGCGTGTGCTCATCGACTGTGTAGTGGTGATACATGTTGAACTGCATCATCGCGACGATCTTGCCAAATTCTGGAATGAAGGCGCCAAGTACATCCAGTTCGTTCAGGCGGCGGAGAGCGCGGATGGGATCGTCGGTATCGAGCAGCAGATCGAGGAATATCTGATTGGCCACCGGATCGTTGCGCATCTTGTCATCGATCAGATCGAGATGGGCTGTGATCAGCCGCATCGCGTTGGGGTGCAGCAACAGCCCGGTGCGCAGCCCCTCCTGCATGGTGCGCAGGATGTTCACCGGATCGCGGACAATCGCCTCCTCATCCTCAAGATCCAGCCTGCCGTTCACGTTCCTGTAGCCCTCCGCCGTGCGGTCCGTGGCGAAAGAGAATGTGCGGGCGATGGCGCGGGTGAGCGACGGGCGGGTTGTGACATGCTCCGCCTCCAGCGCCACGAGGAAAATCCGGGTGAGTTCGCCGACGCGCTTGGCGTGGGTGAAGTAGGTTTGCATGAAGCGCTCCACTCCGCGCTGGCCCCTTGTATCCTTGAAACCAAGGGCTTCGGCCACTTCCACCTGCGTGTCGAACGTAAGCTGTTCGGTCGCGCGGCCGGTAACAAGATGAAGGTGGACGCGGGTGGCCCAAAGGAAGTTTTCCGCCTCGCGGAAGATCGCCACCTCATCCTCGGTGAAGACGCCGATATTCACCAGCTCTTCCACGGATTTGGCGTGATTGAGGTATTTGGCGATCCAGAAGAGCGTTTGCAGATCACGCAACCCACCCTTGCTTTCCTTCACGTTGGGTTCCACCAGATAACGCGAGCCGCCATTCCGTTTGTGGCGATTGCCGCGCTCTGCCAGCTTTGCCTCTACGAACTCCGGGCCTGTATTGTCGAAAAGCTCCTCCCAAAGACGGGTATCGAGCTCTTCTGCCAATGCTTTCTCTCCCATCAGGTAGCGATGCTCCAGAAGAGACGTGCGGATGGTGATATCCGCCTTGGCTTGGCGGAGGCATTCATCCACTGTGCGCACGGAATGGCCGAGCTTTATCCTGAGATCCCAGAGGATGTAGAGCGCACTTTCGATTACGCTCTCGCCCCATGCTGTTTGCTTGTAAGGCGTGAGAAAGAGGAGATCGACATCGGAGAACGGGGCCATTTCGGCCCGTCCGCAACCGCCGACTGCGATCACGGCAATCTGCTCCGTGCTGGTTGGATTGGGGTTGGGATGAAGGTGGGCGATCACCCTCTCCACAGTCAGTACGACGATCTGATCGGTGAGGTAGCTATAGGCGGTTATCGCCTCTCTGGTGGCGAAGGGATCTTTCTGAAGGCCCGTCCTTATCTTTTCCCGTGCGGCCTTGAGAGCGCCAGAGAGATGGGCCACAAGCATTTCGCGGATATCTTCCGGTGCTTCGGCACATATCTGAGCCTCCAGCGCGGCCTTATCCAAAAGCGCCGATTGTGTGAGGCCGAGCCGCGGCCATGCAGTGGCGTCAGGAGCCGCCTGGAGCTGCGAAGCTGCGGGGGGCTGGATCGATGGGGCGTGCGTCACCTAGGGAAACCTCGAATATCGCGAGAGCGCGTTCGTTCTGGCCGTTCGGCAGGAACCGGAATACGCCGTTAACACCGGCAAATCCGGCGGATTTTGTGAGACGGGCCGTTGAGAACGGATCGTTGCGCTTCTCGGCGCGTGCTTCTGCGATCAGTGCTCCGATAGCGGCCATACCGTCGTATGAAAGTGCGGAGAGCGGGTGAGGCTTGCTGCCATACTCTGCCTGATAGCGTGCATCGAACTGGGAGCGTAGAGCGGGATCGGGAGCAGCGAACCAGCCGCCCTGAAGGCCAGGTTGGGCAAGGGCTTCCTTGCTGGTGTTCCATCGCTGGAGGCCCACAAACTGTGCCGCATTGGGGCGCACGCCAAGGCCGCGCAGGCTTTCGGTGATGAAGGGCAGGCCGCCTGTTGGGCCATCTGTCAGCACCACAGCGTTCGCGCCGGAGGCCTTGAGCTGGTTGGCGATGCCGCTGGCAGCTTCCGTGATCCCCTCTACCGAAAGCTTGTAGCTGCTTTCGGCGACGACACTGGCATTTGCGGTATTGGCTGCTCTGCGTACAGCGCCCTTTGCCGCTTCACCTTCCAGCCCGGCGGGATGCACAATGGCGATGCGTGTCAGCCCTTGCGCTGCCGCGTATCGTGTGACGCGATTGGCCACACTGTCGAATGTGAGGCCGAGGAGATATGTGTTGCCACCCGCGATCTGCGGATTATTGGAAAAGCTGAGAACCTTGAGGCCCTTGGCATTCGCGATTGGGGCAACGGCGGTTGTGGCGTCGCCGAAGAGTGGGCCGAGGATGATATCCGCGCCGTCAGCCACCGCCATGTTGGCCGCATTCGCGGCTGTCGTCTGATCGCCTGCAGTGGAATAGGTTTTGAGCGTGATATTAAGCGACGCAAGGTCCGTATTGGCAAGTTTAGCAGCGTTTACAAGGCTCTGGCCCAGTTGTTCCTGATTTTCCTCTGCAGAGCCTGTGGGCACCAGAAGTGCAACCATCACCGGCTCGTCCTCTGCCAGAGGCGTGCCGACAGGAGCGAGGGAGCCCGCGCATCCGAGAAGGGCCGATAGGCTGAGGCCAAGAAGGCCGAACCGGAGAAAACTTCTTTTACGCATCACTTCTGCCCCTTGGCAGGGGCTTGTGGCCCCATGCTGTTTGGGCGCACAATATGGTGGGAGCGCGGGCAAGTAAACAGAGGCCGCAAGGGCCTGGAAGGTTGGATCTGATGGCAAGAGGGCTGGCGGCGGGTCTTTATCTGGTAGCGACACCGATTGGCAGTGCGCGCGATATGACATTGCGGGGCCTCGATATACTGCGCGATGCCGACATGCTGGCCGCCGAGGATACGCGACAGGCACGGAAATTGCTGGAAATTCATGGTGTTGCGCTGGATGGACGACCTTTGGTGCCTTACCATGATCATAATGGCGCGCAGATGCGGCCAAGGATATTGGCAGCGTTGGAGGAGGGAAAGGCGGTGGCTTACGTCTCCGATGCGGGGACGCCATTGATTGCGGATCCGGGATATCGGCTGTCTGAAGCGGTGATCGCGGCAGGTTTGCCGGTAACTTCCGCGCCGGGTGCGTCTGCCTTGCTGGCTGCGTTGAGCGTGGCCGGAATGCCGACGGATCGCTTTCTCTTTGCGGGGTTCTCGCCGCCCAAGGCTGGGGCGCGGACGGCCTTTCTGACGGGATGGGCGGCAGTGCCTGCAACGCTTGTGTTTTACGAGTCTCCGCGCCGTTTGGGGGCTTGTCTGGCGGCGATGGCAGAGGTTTTCGGGGCAGAGCGCCGGGTGGCCGTTTGCAGAGAGTTGACCAAGAAATTCGAGGAGGTGCGGCGTGGGAATTTGGCTGAGATGTCAGCGCTCTATGCGGATGCGCCGCCCAAGGGAGAGATCGTGATCGTGGTGGCCCCGCCGGAGGCACTGGTGGCGAGCGAGGCCAATATCGATACAGCGCTGCTTTCAGCGTTGAAAAGTGGCTCGGTACGCGATGCTGCGGCCGAGGTGGCAGAGGCTTTGGGCCTGCCGCGCAAGCGTGCCTATGCGCGGGCGCTTGAGCTTTCGCGAGGGCCGGAATGAGTGGGCGCGAAGCGAAGGGACGTAGCGCATATCTGCATGGGCTGACAGCGGAGGATGTGGCCGCGCGGCTTTATGAGGCGCGGGGTGCGGCAGTGCTGGCACGGCGTATGCGGAACGAAGCTGGTGAGGTCGATCTGATTGCTCGTGAGGGAGAAGCTGTTGTTTTTGTTGAAGTAAAAGCACGTCGGGCGCGCGATGCGGCGGCCGAATCCTTGAGCAAGGCGCAGATGGCGCGGCTTGGTGCTGCGGCGGAGATCTGGATGGCAGAGCATGCGCCGGGTGCCGATATGCGCTTTGATGTTGTGCTGACGGACCGCGACGGCGGCGCGGAAATCATCGAGAATGCGCTCAGTTTTGATGGCGCGTAAGCTGGCCGTCAGAGTCGTTTTATCTCCATTCTGAATGTCTTGCAAAGGCAGGGGGGGCCTGCCACAAAGACTCGGAATTCAACGCCCGGAAGGCCCACACATGCCCCTTAAAGTTGCCGTCCAGATGGACCCGATTGCCGCGATCGACATAAAGGGTGACAGCACCTTCCGGATTATGGAAGAGGCGGCGGCGCGCGGGCACCAGCTCTTCTTCTATACACCGGATAAATTAATCTTCGATGAAGGCCGTGTGATGGCCGAGGGTTGGCCTGTGGAAGTGCAGCGCGTGGAGGGAGCGCATGTGACCTTTGGCGCAGCCGAGACGGTGGACCTCGGCGATTGGGATGTGGTGTGGCTGCGGCAGGACCCGCCTTTTGATATGAGCTACATTACCACGACGCATGTGCTGGAGCGGATCCACCCCGATACGCTGGTGGTGAATGACCCGTTCTGGGTACGTAACTACCCGGAAAAGCTGCTTGTTCTGGATTTTCCCGATCTTACGCCGCCCACCATGATTGCGCGTGATCTCGATGCTTTGAAGCGGTTCAAGCACAAGTATGGCGACATTATTCTAAAGCCTTTGTACGGCAATGGCGGGGCCGGTGTGTTCCGGCTTGATCCGGCGGACCGGAACCTTAATTCGCTGCACGAGCTTTTTACCGGGATCAACCGCGAGCCTCTGATTGCGCAGCAGTTTCTGCCTGCCGTCGCGGAGGGAGACAAGCGGGTTATTCTGGTGGATGGCGAGGCTGTGGGCGCTATCAATCGCGTGCCGGCGGCGGGGGAAACACGCTCCAACATGCATGTCGGCGGGCGGGCGGAGCCGGTGGCGCTATCGGATCGAGATGTGGAGATATGCGCGAGAATTGGCCCTCTTTTGCGCGAAAAGGGCCAGATATTTGTTGGAATTGACGTCATCGGCGGTTTGCTGACAGAGATCAATGTGACGTCTCCGACCGGACTGATGGAGCTTGAGCGGTTCTCGGGGGAGAATGTCACGGCGAAGATCTGGGAGGCGATTGAGGCCCGCAGAAAATGAGGCCGAGCTGGCGGATGCGGTTCACGCGGCTGGTGCTGCGGTATTATGATCGCCGGTACATGGCGCGGGTGGAAGAGCCTGTGGAGGCGCGGGCGCGGATGGAGCGGCGGTTTCTGCGGCTTTTTCCGGTGCACCCGCATTCGCGATATCAATGGGGCTGGTTGCGGCATGGGGATAAGCGCTTGGAATCGCTTTGGATTTCCGGGCGCTTTGTAAACCGAAAATCCGTTCTGCTCTATCTGCACGGCGGCGCCTACGTGATGGGAAGCCCTTTGACGCATCGGCATTTGGCGGGGCGGTTGTCTCAGATTACGGGGTTGTGGGCGGTTTTGCCGAAGTATCGGCTGGCGCCGGAGCATCAGCATCCTGAGGCTTTGGAGGACGTTTTTACGGCGTATTGCGGGTTGCTGGAGGCGGGTTATGCGCCGGAGGCGATCGGGCTGGCGGGGGACAGTGCGGGGGGTGGTCTGGCGCTTGGGCTTCTGCATCTGCTGGGCGAGATGGGGCTGCCCCGCCCGGCCTGTACGGCGGTGTTTTCGCCCTGGGTGGATATGACCCTGGCAAGCCCCTCCATCCGCGAAAACACACCCCATGATGTGATGCTGCCGGGTGAACGGATCGAGGAAATCCGAGGCATGACACTGGGCGACGGTGATCCGCTAAACCCCTGTAATTCGCCAATTTTCGGAAATTTCGAGGGCTGTGGGCCTTTCTACATTCAGGCCAGCACTACCGAGATTTTACGCGATGACGCGATCCGCTTTGCAGCCCATGCCAAGGCGCAAGGATGCGACGTGACGCGCGATATGTGGGTGAATGCGCCCCATGCGCTGCCGCTGATGAGAAAGCGTGTGCCGGAGGCTTATGAAGTGCTTTACAGGGCGGCGGATTTCCTGCGGGCGCATGTGAAAGGCACACGCGGATCGGCCAAATTGGGGCAGCGGATGCGGACGCGGTTTGTGCGGGGCGGGGAGGCCGGCCCGAAGCTTTGAACGGGCCAAAAGTCAGCGCCAAACCGGTGTATGGGTTTGGTACGGGTTTGGTACCGTTTTGGGAGTGCAAGAGGTCGACTTTTCCCGGATTTGCCCTGCCTGGACGATGCTCCGGCCCCGAACCCGCTCGACGTAACGGGATTGATTACCTCTGAGGTAATGGATCTTGGAAAACCGCAAATTGGGAAAGGTCAGATGGTCATGACCCATCGGCCGCGAAAATGACCCAAGGGCCTGTTGGCCGGCAGACAGGCTTTCGCGGCTCACACCGGGAAAGGCGGGAGTGATCCCTTTTGCCGAAAGCTGCATCTCGCTCGAATGGCAGCGAAGCGCAGATAGCAGACACTGCAAAGTTGCAAAGTCATTGAACCTCGATTGATCGCACACCAAAGCTAAAGAGAACTCGCGAGAAATGCTGAACTCCCACACAGCAAGAAGCGCATATTCGAGGCGTTTCTTGTGCTCCACGCTACCCTTTCGTAGGTTTTTGAAAAGCAAAGAGCAGCATAGCGCCATGAGTGATCCCACCGCCGTCATCAATGATACAGCCTGCCAGGTTGGACTTTTGTTCAAGTTCGTTCGTCGGATGAGCGAACTAGATTTTGCCGGTTCGCTTAGCGGTGAGTTCAGGGGCGCGCAGGATGCCGGATGGTCAACTACGATCACTGCTGAGCAGGTGTTCGAAGAATTGTCTGAACGGTTGGCAACGGGGCGCGTAGAATCCCTCGCAGACATGCGAATAATTCTGTTGCTCTATAGCCAGCTATCTGAGGCCGGTGGCGTCTACGAAACCCTAAAGAATATGATGGGTATTGTTGAAAGCGCGCCGTACAACCTTTGGCCTTTTCAAGGTCTGGTTCGCGTAAGGCAAAACCCGAAACGTGTTATCGGCCCGAACGCTAACGCTACATTTCGAGACCTCGCGGCGCATGCGCACAAGATTGGAATGACGGGGCTATCCCTGGCCCTTGAGGGTGTTTTTCGGGACGATGTGCGTAACGGCATCTGTCATGCCGATTATGTCCTGTGGGACGATGGTCTGCGCCTGCGCAAAAGAAATGGCGGGCATGTGACGCGCTTGGAATATGGAGAAGTGTCAGATTTGGTGGGGATTGGTGTAGCTTTCTTTCAAACGCTACAAGAGCTGCGCCGCTCGGCCGTTCAGTCTTTTCATCCGCCGCGCGAGATCATTGGCCGTTTCAGTGCAAACCCACCAATGCCAACCACAGTCGGTTACGATCCTGAGACTGGCGCATTCTCGATTAGCTGCTCTTCGCCTGGTCCTATGACATCACCCGAGTATTTGGCGCAGGAGGCTATCAACAAGTATCTTGGTGGCCGCGTTCTGGCCGTGTTTCGGGAGAACAGCGCTGGCGATCCCTATGACATAGGGTTTGCCGATCACGGTTTTGATCCGGCCGAAGTCGATCTTAGTCAGGGTAGGTTTGCTGAGCTTGTCAAAGACATCGAAGCGCAGAAATTATGGGATGTGCGAGAGCATGTTGCCAAGACAGAAGGTCTGTTGACCCTTAGTCCTTGGGGGTTTCGCTATCTTGAGGACACAGACGACTTTGTGAGCTTGATCGGCCAGCCGGAATTTCCGTTGGTCTTTGACCCGCCACAATAAACTTCCGGTTTGGGCTGACTGCGGTCTTTGCTTGCGAAGTTACAAACGGCAGCAACGTCTGCTTGACGGACTTCTGCCAGGCGGAACCGTCGCTAAGCCGGACCAACCTTCGGATGGCCGAACTGAGCTCATGTTATCTGAGGCAGGCCGTCATAGACATAACTTGAACAGGACTAAATCTGTCGGTTGACCGGAACGGGCCTTGGCGGCTGCATTCGGATTGCGCCGCGCCGCGCCACAGCGTTTCGCTTTAAACCCGGCTCACCTATTGCTGCCTGAACCCCAGGATTTCAACGCGTTAGGTGATAAGGCGTGTTGCGGGTCAAAAGCCAAACGCTATGAGGGTGACAATTGCGAACGGACTGAAAGCGATACTGACGGCCTCACAGTCTGTTCCGAGTGTATCGATCTCGTCTTCGAAGATCGTTGCGGTTTTTACAGCTTCAACGACTTTTCCCAGAAACACGGTTGTGTTGGTGTGTTGCCCCTGCGTCTCGAACAGCCGCAAAATGATCCCTGTTCCGTCCCGGGTCGGCTTCACTGTTTCGATGATCACATTTGCGGCTGATGTTGCCACACTGAACCGAGCTGGTGTGTGGCCAGACGTGGTGGCCGGAAGCACCCGGAGCGGTGCGTTCAGATCGTAGGCTTCCTGATCCAGTTCTTCGGGGTTCTCAGCATCGAAGGGCAGAAGCGCGTAGGTAAACTGATGGTGCCCCTGATCGGCATTTTGGTCCGGTGCTGTCGCGGCTTTGATCAGAGTGATGCGGACGGTGCCGTTCAATACATCGTAGCCGTATTTGCAATCGTTCAGCAGAGCGACACCGAAGACATCATCCCGGACGCTTGACGGCCTGGACAACACCCTGCGGCGTGGGAAATTCGATCGACAGATCTTTGAGTGTCAGGACCGGTTTATCCATCATGACAACCTCCTCAAGCGGGGGTTGCCGCCTGGAAAATGTGAGAGACCCTTTTCAGCTACCATTTTCAGAATCCGGTGCGGCCTGAACTGCCGAAACGGGCTATTGACGCGGGGGTGTCCGAAGTCTGTTGCGCGGGCGCTATTGTTGATTCACGTCAAGGTATTTGTGGACAATACGCAGTAATATCAGAGGTTCGCGAAGAACCCGAAAAGTATTGCGGAGGCCCTGAATGCTGAAAACGGAAATCAAGAACACACCCAAGCGGGAAGAGAGACCCAAGGCCGCCATTATCGGGTTCGAGCAGGGGGAGTATCCTTATGCCGAGCGGATGGACCGCGCGACTTACGAGGCGGAGAAGGCGGCACTTCAGGTGGAGCTTCTGAAGGTGCAACACTGGGTGCAGGAGACGGGCCAGAAATTCGTGCTGCTGTTCGAGGGCCGTGACGCCGCGGGCAAGGGGGGGACGATCAAGCGGTTTACGGAACATCTTAATCCCCGTGCGGCGCGTGTGGTTGCGTTGAACAAACCTTCGGATGAGGAGAGGGGGCAGTGGTTCTTTCAGCGCTATGTCAAGCATCTGCCGACGGCGGGGGAGATCGTTCTCTATGACCGCTCGTGGTACAACCGGGCCGGTGTGGAGCGGGTGATGAATTTCTGCGCGCCGACGGAGTATCTGGAGTTCATGCGCCAGACGCCCGAGTTCGAGCGGATGCTGGTGCGCAGCGGGATCAGGCTTTTCAAGTACTGGTTTTCGGTAACGCGGGATGAGCAGAAGCGGCGGTTTGCCTCGCGCGAGACGGACCCTTTGAAGCGGTGGAAGCTTTCGCCAATTGACCGGGCAAGCCTTGATAAGTGGGACGATTATACCGAGGCGAAGGAGGCGATGTTCTTCTATACGGATACGGCGGATGCGCCGTGGACGGTGATCCGCTCCAACGACAAGAAGCGGGCGCGGCTGACCTGCATGAAGCATTTCCTCTGGCAGCTGGATTATCCGGACAAGGATGAGAGTGTGGCCGGGCCGCCTGACCCGAAGATCTTTCATCAGGCGGAGGCCCTGGTGAACGGTTCGGACCATATTCTTGCGGCCTCGCTGCATCCGAAGACGCGGCGGAGGTAGGGCGGCGCGGCGCCTTGCAAATGTCCGCTACGCCTGGGACGGCTCGGATGGTGGGCAGATTGCCCACCCTACCGGCTGCCTCTGGCGGTTCCGGTACCTTTCGAACGTTCGTGTATCAGCCGCCGCAGACGGGGCAGCCGGGGCGGGCGCGCGTGTGGATTTTGCGGGTTTCGCCCCAGAGCGCATCGTAGATGAGCATTTCGCTGCGAAGCGGCTGGCCTGCGCCCGTGATGTGCTTGAGTGCTTCGCCCGCCATCATCGCCCCCATGACGCCCGCGAGTGCGCCCATGATGCCGGCCTCGGCGCAGCTCGGGGCCTGTCCGGGTGCGGGCGGGGTGGGGAAGATGCAGGCGTAGCAGGGGCCGCCCCTTGCGGGATCGAAAAGGCTGATCTGGCCTTCCCACTGGCTCATCGCGGCGGAGATGAGCGGGATCTGAGCGGCGGCGCAGGTGGCGTTGACGAGGGTGCGGGTGGCGAAGGTGTCGGAGCCGTCGAGGACGAGATCGACACCGTCGAGCAGGTGCGAGGCGTTTGCTTCGGTGATGCGGGTGTTGCGGCCATCGACCGCGACATGCGGGTTTATCTCGGCGAGGGTTTCTCTGGCGCTTTCTACTTTGGGACGGCCGGTGGCGCTTGTTTTGTGGATGATCTGGCGCTGGAGGTTGGAGAGGCTGACTGTATCGTGATCTATCACGCGGAGGTGCCCCACGCCTGCGGCTGCGAGGTAGAGGAGGGCAGGACTGCCGAGGCCGCCCGCGCCGATGACAGCGACCTTTGCGGCCTTCAGCTTTTTCTGGCCGGAGCCGCCCACCTCTCGCAGCACGATATGGCGGGCGTAGCGTTCCAGTTCGTCGTCCGAGAGGCTCATGCCAGGTCTTTCTGCAGCGAAATCCGTTCAGGGCCTGCGGGATATGCGAGGCGGGCGTAGGGTGTGTAGCCCAGTTTGGTGTAAAAACCTTCGGCCTGCCAGCTGAAGGTATCAAGGGCAGCACGGGTGGCACCTCGGGATACGGCTTCCGCCTCCATCTGTTTGAGAATGGCGCTTCCGAGGCCTGTCCCGCGTGCCTCTGGCTCTACCCAGATGCGACGGAACTCTGCGAGGCCCATATGGAGGTTGACCCTACCGGAGGCTGTGATTTTGCCTGCCTCATCGCGGTGGGCGATGGAGAATTCCTGCCGTTCCGACGGGAAGGCCTTGCGGTTGGCGGCGATGAGTTTGGCCAGCGCTTCCTGCGTGAGGGCTGCGTCATCCTCTATGAGCACGAAGCCTGTGGGATGGGCCGGGGCCTTGGGCTTTGGCGGCGCGTTCCTTTGCTTCAGGCGGCGGACGAGGAGGGCATAGGCGAGGATGGGGATCGCGATGAGGCCGAGGATGGCGAGCGCGCGGGCCCAGCCGATGAGGGCGGCAGTATCGGGGCGGGTGGCTGGGTCCGTGATGCCGATCATGGCCGCGAAGGCCACGCCGCCGATGCTTGTGCCGACCGTGAGGCTTGCGGGTGCCTTGCGCCATTTGAGCAGGGCCAGAACGGCAGCCGTGAAGAGCAGTATGCCGATCATGGGCCGGGAGGATTATCGCCCGGTGGAGCCAAAGCCGCCTCCGCCACGCCGTGTGGTGCCGAGGGTTTTGGTCTCCGCCCATTTCACTTGCAGGACCGGTGCGAGGATCAGTTGGGCGATCCGCTCTCCATGTTCTATCCGGTAGCCTTCGGACCCGTGATTGATCAGGATGATGCCCACCTCTCCCCGGTAATCGGCATCAATCGTTCCGGGTGCGTTGGCGAGTGTGATGCCATAGCGCAGGGCGAGGCCAGAGCGGGGGCGGACCTGCATCTCGAAACCCGATGGGACGGCTATGGAAAAGCCGGTGGGGATGAGTGCGCGTTCGCCCGGCGCGAGGTGGAGACCTTCCTCGCGGTTGGCGGGGCGGAAATTGGCGTGCACATCCATGCCTGCGGCATGTGTGCTGGCGTAGCCTGGCAGGGCGATTGTGGTATCGGCCTCTTTCGTGCGGGCAATGGCGACCTGGTAGGTGGGTTGAGCATTGATCATTGTATCTTGTCCGTCTTATTCGTCTGTTGCCCCAGTTGATCGGCGATCAATGCGGCTAATTTACGGGCGGTTTGCGTTTTGGTCATGCGCGGCCACGGATCGGCCCCTTCGGCTGAGATGAGGGTGACCGCGTTTTCCGTGCCGCCCATCACGCCGGTTTCCGGACGGACATCATTGGCGAGGATCCAATCGCAGCCCTTGCGGGTGCGTTTGGCGGTGGCGTGGGCGATCACGTCATCGGTTTCGGCGGCGAAACCGATCACGAGATCGGGGCGGTTCGGCCCCGGGGCAGAAAGCGTGGCGAGGATGTCCGGATTTTCCGCGAAGGTGAGGCTGGGGAGGGTGCCCTTGGCATCCTTCTTGATCTTGGAAGCGCCCGCGCCGACCACATGCCAATCGGCTACGGCGGCTGCGCAGATGGCGGCGTCCGCGGGCAGGGCGTCCGCCACGGCCTTTGCCATTTCTGCTGCGGTTTCCACCTCTGTTATCGTCACGCCAACCGGTCTGCGGGCGGTGGCGGGACCGGTGATGAAGCGAACCTCCGCACCGAGGGCTGCAAGGGCTTCGGCAATGGCCGTGCCCTGCGCGCCGGAAGAGCGGTTGGCGATGTAGCGGACGGGATCTATCGGCTCGTGCGTGGGGCCGGATGTCACGAGGATGCGCTTGCCGGCAAGGGGCCCGGCTGCGAGCCTTGCCGCGATGGCCTCCACAATCTCCAGCGGTTCTGCCATTCGGCCGGGGCCGTATTCGCCGCAGGCCATGTCGCCCTCATTCGGGCCGACCGCGGTGATGCCATCCGCCGCGAGCGTGGCGAGGTTGCGTTGCGTCGCTGGGTGTTGCCACATGCGGACATTCATGGAGGGTGCGATGAGCACGGGCGTATCGGTTGCCATCAGGACGGTGGAGGCGAGATCGTTGGCGTGGCCATGGGCCATCTTGGCCATGAGATCGGCTGTGGCGGGGGCCACGACGAGGAGATCGGCGGCGCGGGACAGCTCTATATGGCCCATCTCCGCCTCATCCGTCAGATCGAAGAGATCGCGGAAGACCTTCTGACCGGCAAGGGCGGAGACGCTGAGGGGAGTGACGAACTCTTCCGCCGCGCGGGTGAGGACTGGAACGACTTCGGCGCCGCGCTTTCTCAGCTCGCGGGTCAGTTCCAGGCATTTATAGGCCGCGATGCCGCCGCCGATGATCAGAAGTATCTTGCGCCCGTTCAGCATGAAAGGCTGCCTCTTTGCTGCATTGCGGGGAGGTTACGGCGGGCTGTGGAGAGGGGCAAGCGGCAACTCAGGCTGCGGGCAAGTGTGGGGCGAGGCTTTTGCGGCAGGCCGCGACATCCTCGGCCATCTGCTGGGTGAGGGCTTCGAGGCTGTCGAATTTCAGCTCCGGGCGCTGGAAGGCGATGAGGGCAACGGAGACCTCCGCGTCGTAGATATCGCCCTTGAAATCCAGCACGAAGGTTTCGAGATTTGGGGTGTTGGTGCCGAACATCGGGCGGACACCGAGGGAGGCGGCACCCTGATATTGGCCTGTGTGGGGGCCGGTGAGCACATCGAAAAGCACCGCGTAGACGCCGAAGCGGGGCAGGTGGAGCCCATCTATCGCGAGGTTGGCGGTGGGATAGCCGAGCGTGCGGCCGCGCTTTTCGCCGTGGACGATGGGGCCATCCATGCGGTGCCAGTGGCCGAGCATTTCCTTGGCGTCCTCCGGGCGGCCTTCGGTAAGGGCCTTGCGGATGGCGGTGGAGGAAACGGGTGTATCGCCGTTGGTGATGAGGGGCGCGATGGTGACATCGAACCCCTTGGCGCGGCCCATTTCGGCAAGTGTTTCAGCGGTGCCGGCGCGGCCCTTGCCGAAGCAGAAATCGGCTCCGATCACCACATGGCTGATACCGAGATGGCCGACAAGCACCTGATCGACAAAGGCCTCTGCGCTGAGAGTGGCGAGGGCTTGCGTGAAGGGGATCTCGTAGAGCTGATCGACGCCGATCTTTTCCAGCCGGTGAGCGCGGGTTTCCGCGTTCATCAGGCGGAACGGCGGGGCATCGGGGGCAAAGAAGGTGCGGGGATGCGGCTCGAACGTGATGATGCCGAGGGGGGCATCTTTTCGCCGGGCGAGATCAATCACCGAGCGGTGGCCAAGGTGAACACCGTCGAAATTGCCCATGGCGACGGATGCGCCACGGTGGATGTCGGGAAGGGTGAGAGGGTTCTTGTGGCGGTGCATAGGCCCATCATGCGGGCCGCGGGCCCTGTTCAGTCAAATTTGGCACTTGGCGCGAGTACGAGCGCGTCGCCCTTCAGAACCACCGTATCGCCTACCGTGCAGCGGCAATCAAGGGTGACGCGGCGCTTTGCGTAGTCGATCTCGCGGACGCTGACTTCGGCTGTTACACGGTCGCCCGGACGCACCGGGGCCATGAAGCGGAGGTTCTGGCCGAGATAGACGGTGCCGTGGCCGGGCAACTGCTCTCCGATCACGGCGGAGATGAGGGATGCGGTCAGCATGCCATGGGCAATGCGACCGCCGAAGATTGTTTCCTGTGCATAATCCTCATCCAGGTGGACCGGATTGTGATCGGTCGAGATCTCGGCAAAGAGCGCAATATCCCGATCCGTGATTTCCTTGGAGAGGCTGCGAGCCATGCCAATGGCCAGATCTTCAATACAGATTGTACCGGTGGGAAGATTGTGGCGGTGTTGATCGAGCATGGTGCGTTCCTTGCGGGCGAGATATTGCGCTGCAGCAAGGGTAGCGGATTTGAATTACCAGCGCAATAAAATTACGAACGAATAGTCACAGGAAGAATTTAGTTTCGTGATCATTTTCACTTGTGGGTCATTCAGATGGCTTGCGGAATGGCAAACAGCCGCATCGGGCGGCTGTTTGCGATTCATTTGGACAAGCCTCAGCGCTTGATGAACCAAGATATTGCGGTGGTGTAGCCAGCGCCTTCGAGAAGAGCGATTTTCGAGATCCATGCGGCGGGGCAGACGATGAGTGCGGCTTCGTTGCCGCGGGTTTGCAGCGCGGCTTCGGCGGATTGCAGGAGGTTGGCAGCTGCGGTTCCCGAGTTCTTCAGAGTATCCGGATCAGCGAAATCGGAGTGGAAGTAGTCATCGATCACGCCGATGCCGCTGATATCGTGAGGTGCGGGGAAATGCAGGGGTGTTGCGGGGTGTGAAATTGCGTAGCCCCGAAAGTCTTCCCCGATTTCGGAGATGAACATATCACGGTCCGGCAGGGTGAGGCTTTTGGCCATCCATGCGCCGAAGCGCTGGTCTGCTTCTTCATGAGGCTTCCAGAAAGGATCGAGATCGAACAGGATCTGCCGATTCTCGGCGCTTGACGCCACGATGCTTGGAAGATCGGCTTCGGTAGCATCCCGTGTGCCTTCACATGCTTGCGGCGGGGCGAGCCCTGACTTGGCGAGATAGAGCGTCAGTGGCTGGTAGTTTTGCTTTGCGTAGAGCGCTTCCCAGGCCCCACCTGCGATGGATGAGCCGAGGATGATTTTGGCACCGGCTTTACGGAGATCTGCTTCGGCGGCTTCCAGAAGGGCTTCGGCCGTGCCATCGGGTGCATCCGGGGAGACAAAGCAATCTTCCATGATGAGACCGGGCGGACCGAATTCTCCTGCGTAGATCGGGGGTACGGGCAGGAGGATAGAGTGTGTAATGCCGACCACCTGCCCGCCAGCTTCCGCCAACAGCCAGTGCTGGCGAAATGGCGGATTTTCAGCTTCCATAGCGGCCTGAAGACCAGCCGAGACCTTCTCACGGATGTTTGGGGCGGGTTTCCACAGCGCGGGATCCGCCGCGTTGCGTTCTGCGGCATCTGCAACCAGAAGCGTTGTCATGGTTTCGAGGTCAGCCGGTTCGGCGGTGCGGATGGTTGCGGGCATGTTGCCTCCTCAAGGTCGGTCTGTGTGGTGCCGAGCTATATGTAGGATGCGCTTGCTATGTTGCGTAGAGCCCCCGGAACTTGTTTTGCAGATAACTGATCAGCGGAGCTTCCGTGGGGGCGTGTCCGATCAGATCTGTGATCAGATCCTCGGGCGGCTTCGTGGCGCCGGGGCGGTGGATGTGGGTGTGCAGCCAATTGAGCGGTTTTGAGAGATCACCCCGGGCGATATCGGCCTCCAGCTCCGGGTGGGCTGCGGCCATCGTGGCGTAGAGCTCGCCCGCGTAGATATTGCCGATTGTGTAGGTGGGGAAGTAGCCGAAATAGCCGACTGACCAATGAACATCCTGCAGGACGCCCTTGGCGGGATTGGGCACCTTGCGCCCGAAATCCTCTGCGAAACGGGTGTTCCAGGCCTCTTCGAGATCGCTGACATCGAGGCGGTTCTCGATGATGTCCCGTTCCAGATTGTAACGGAGGATGACGTGGAGATTGTAATGGACCTCATCCGCCTCTGTGCGGATGAAGCCGGTTTCCACGTGGTTGAGGGCGGCAAAGAGGCCTGCGGGGCTTTGGATGCCGAAATCGCCGAACGCATCCTTCATGGCGGGGAAGAGCCACTCCGCAAAGGCTCTGGACCGGCCGATCTGGTTCTCGAACAGGCGTGACTGGCTTTCATGGACGCCCATGGAGGCGTAGGCGCCGATGGGCTGGAGGTGGTTTTCGCCTGCGATGTTCTGTTCGTAGACGGCGTGGCCCATCTCGTGGATCGTGGAGAAGATGTTGCCTGCCGGATCCTCCTCATCGACGCGGGTGGTGATGCGCACATCGCGGCCCGAGCCGGAGGAGAAGGGGTGGACGGCCGTATCGATCCGGCCCGCCGAGAGATTGTAACCGAACGTGTCGGCGAGCGCATGGGCGAAGCCGAGTTGTGCGGCTTTTGGAAAGTGGCCGGAGAGCTTGGCGGAGGGCAGGCCACGCTCCGCTATCTCGGCGCGGAGATCGGAGAGGGGGCCGCGCAGGCGCTCGAAGAGGGGGGTCAGGCGGGCGCTTGTCATGCCGGGCTCGTAGGTATCGAGGAGGACATCATAGAGCGGTTCTTCCCCTTTGCGGCGGCAGGCGGCCTCCTCCCGCTTGAGGGCCACGAGTTTGGTGAGGGCGGGGGAGAACTGGCTGAAATCGTTGGCGGCGCGGGCCTCTGCCCAGATGCGCTGGCCTGCGGTTGTCTGGCGGGCGAGGGCTATGGAGAGATCGGCGGGGATCGCGATCGCCCGCTCGTATCGGCGGCGGATGAGGGCGATGTTGCGGGCCTGATCGGGCGGGAGGCCGGCCTCATTGATCCCATCCAGCCATTCCGCGATGCGGGGATCGGTGTTGCGGGCATGGCTGGCCTCTTCCAGCGCTGCAGCATGTTCTTCGCGTTGCGGGCCGCCGAGGGCTGGCATCACGGTTTCCTGATCCCAGCCGATGAGGCCCGCAACCTCATCCAGTGCCATGCTGCGGGCCGTGTAGGAGAGGAGGGTTTCGTAAGCATCGGCCATGTTCGGGTGTCCTCGGGGCGTTGTTTTCTGCAGGCTAGCCAGTGCGTTCCGGGCTACAAGGCGTAACTTGGGAGGATTGTGCAAAAAGTCATCCCCTGGAAGCGGCAAGCGCTGATCGGCGGAAATTGGATTACAGCCTGTTTCAGAGAATTTATGGGGGGTTTTCCCCGCATTGTTGCTATAAACAGACAGAAACTGCGGGAGGCTGCGTATCTTACCCGTGGCAGAGAGAATGGAGCATGTATGACCCTTTCACAGGCCGCTTTGGCCGAAATTCGCTATGGCTACGGGTTCCGCCCTGATCGCAAGCCAGCGCCCGGGCCAAACGCTTTACTTGCGGGCCTTGCCAAGCCGGATCCCTACCTGACGGAGACGGATATACCTTCGTTCGCGGAACGGATTGCCTATCGGGAGGTGCAGACCGAAGCGAACAAGGCCCGATCCAAGCAGGCAGCGAATGCTAAGGAGTTGCTGAAGAATGCGCGGGGCGTTCGTGAGAAGATCATCGTGCAGGATTTCCGGGCGCTTTTCAGCCAGCCGGTGCTGGCATGGGTGCCGTTTCGCGAGCGGCTGATGGCCTTTTGGGCCGATCACTTTACCGTCTCGATGCGGGTGAACCGCGATACCGTTTTGATGATGGATTACCTGCAAAACGCCATTCGCCCGCATGTTGCGGGCCGGTTTGGCGATATGCTGGAGGCGGTGGTGACACACCCCGCGATGCTGATCTATCTGGGCCAGGCCAATTCCATTGGGCCGGGCTCCGTTGCCGGGAAGCGGCGCGGCGTTGGGCTTAACGAGAACCTTGCGCGCGAGGTGCTGGAGCTGCATACGCTTGGGGTTTCGGCCAGCTACAGTCAGGCTGATGTGCGCGAGTTTGCCGAGCTTTTGACAGGATTTACCTTTGACAAGGACGGGTTCCGGTTTCGGCAGCGGTTTGCGGAACCGGGCGCGGAGACAGTGCTTGGCAAGAGTTATGGCGGCGAGGCGGCAGACCTTGCTGCGGTGAAGGCAGCTTTGCGCGATCTCAGCCTGCGCGAAGAGACGGCAAGGCATCTGGCAACCAAGCTGATCGTGCATTTCATCGGGGGCGAACCCGTGCCAGAGCATGTGGACGCAATTGCCGAGGCCTATCTCTCTTCCGAGGGGGATCTGATGGCCACCTACCGCGCCTTTCTGGACCATCCCGAGGCTTGGGTGCCGGAACTGCGCAAGGCCAAGCAGCCTTTTGATTACATCGTTTCGTCGCTGCGGGCCGTGGGGCTGAAGAAGAAGCATTTTCGGGAGTTCAAGCTGAGGGAGTACCGCCGGTTCTTCATCCAGCCGCTGATAAACATGGGCCAGCCACTGATGCAGCCCAATGGGCCGGACGGATGGTCGGAAGATCCGGCGGACTGGATTACGCCTGCCGGGCTGACAGCGCGGATCCATTGGGGCAATGCATTGGCGCAGCGCCACGCGAAGAGCTCGGACCCGCGCAAGTTCCTGAAGGAGGCGCTGCGCGATGCAAGCTCCGATGATCTGCGGCTTGCGGTTTCCCGCGCGGAGACGAAACACGAAGGCATTGCGATCACGCTTGCCTCGCCAGATTTCAACCGGCGCTGACCGGAGAGAGGCCAGAGATGAAACATCTTGAGATGAACCGCCGGACGCTTTTGCGCAACGCCCTCTTTCTCGGCTGTTCGGCGGCGGCCAACCCGCTGATCACGCCGATGACCTTTGCCGCGACACCGTGGGACAACCGCCTTGTGGTGATCGTGCTGCGGGGTGCGATGGACGGGCTGGACGTGGTGCAGCCTTATGGCGACAGCAACCTTGCGGGCTGGCGGCCCAACCTGATTGCAGGAGAGGCGGCGGGTGCATCGGATCTGGACGGGTTCTTCTCGCTGCATTCCGGGCTGGAAGGCCTCAAGCCGATGTGGAAGAGCGGGGAACTCGCGTTCGCGCATGCTGTTTCAACCCCATATCGCGACAAGCGGAGCCATTTTGACGGGCAGGATCTGCTGGAAAACGGTGGCAACTCGCCCGATGGCGGGCTGACACCGGGCAAGGATGGGTGGTTGAACAGGGTGCTGAGCCTTGTGCCGGGAACGACGACGGAGACGGCCCTGGCGGTGGGCCGCGATCAGCCGCTGATCCTTGAAGGTGCCGCGCGGACGGCAAGCTGGTCTCCTGAGAGTGACCTTGATCTCTCACCGCAGGCGGAGCTGCTTCTGAATTCGATCTACAGGAATGATCCCCTGTTTGCGGAGGCCAACACGCTGGCGCTTTCCCTTTCCGAAAGCCGTGATGCGCCGGAGGGGATGACGGCGCAGAAGGCGGCGCGTGCGGAGGCTCTGGCGGAATTTGCGGCCGAGCGGCTGAACCTCGAAAGCCGGATCGCGGCATTTTCCATAGGCGGGTGGGATAGCCACGTGCGCCAGCCGCAGGTAATCCGGCGCGCGTTGGGCGAGCTGCAGACAGCGCTTCTGACGCTGAAGGCGGGCCTCGGGGCGAACTGGAACAAGACCGTGGTCGTGTGCATGACCGAGTTTGGCCGGACGGTGCGCGAGAACGGGAACCGGGGCACGGACCACGGCACGGGCGGTGCGATGGTGATGGCGGGCGGTGCGCTGCGGGGCGGCAAGGTGCACGGACAGTGGCCCGGGCTGGCGGCGGCGGATCTTTACCGTGAGCGCGACCTGATGCCGACCGACGATGTGCGCCGCTACGCAGCCTGGGCGATGCGCGATCTCTTCTCACTGGAGAAGGGCGATCTGGAGCGCACGGTGTTCCCGGGCGTTGATCTTGGCACCGACCCGCGCCTGCTGGCCTGACCCTTTGAGGGGGTGCCGGGACGGCCGGGCATTGAGCCCGCCCGCCCCGGCCTTGGCGCTTTCCTCGTCTGTGGGGTGCTGCCGCTGGTTTTGTGCCGGGAGGGCTGTGTAACGCCGGAGACCCTTGGCTTTTCATCTGCGATCGACCAGTTCAGGGGCCAAATCTGAAACTGACCGCGCTATCGCGGCACGCTGCAAGCCAGTGTGAGTTAGCGACGGTTCATAGCGTGTGGCTTAAACTTGACTCACCTATCGTTGCCTGAAATCAAAGATTTCAACGCATTAGGCGGTAAGGCATGTGTCAGGTTAAAGGCCACACGCTTTAGCCTCAGCCTCAATCGCGCAACTCTTGTGTGCGTGGCCCAGACTGCGCGCACGGCAAATGTGTCGGAGAGGATCACAGCTTCGACTGGCCTCAATCGGGTGCGGCGAAATCCAGATTGCCGGGGAGATAGTTGAACAATTCCAGACGCGGGGGTTTCCCCATGCCCAGACGAAATGCACTCAGGCTTGCGGGGGCTACGGGAATGATATGCGCAGGGTCGAGACCGATATAGCGTTGCAAGATCGCGCGGATGACGCCGCCATGGCAAACGACGAGCAGATTTTCGCAGGGCACGTGGCGTTCTGCCTCGATCACGCCGGTGACCCTTGCGACGAAATCCTCCCACGCCTCCCCGCCGGGGGGCGCTACCGTGCCCGCGCGCCAACCTTGATAGGCGGTCTCGTCTTCTGCCCGGATGTCGTCGATTGAACGACCTGTCCAATCGCCGACATCGATTTCGCGCAACCCTTCGGTAAGCGGAGGGTTGTCGGCTCCGATCCGATGTGCGGTTTCGCGCACGCGTTCCAGATCGGAAGAGATAGCCCTGCAATGACCGATTTTCGCGATTGTCGGGCGAAGCGCATCTGCCTGCGCCATTCCCAACGGTGAAAGGCCGACATCCGCCTGCCCCTGAAGTTTGCGCGTGGCGTTCCACTTTGATTGACCGTGACGAACCAGAAGTAGACGCATCATCCGATCCTCTCGCCATCAGGACCGAACCAGCTGTCGGGCCGGGGCGGTAAGCAAAACTGGATTTTATCGCCAATTCGGGCGTTGATCGTGCTGTCCACAATGGCAGTCAGGCGCAGGCCGTCCAACAGTCCGGTCACCATTGTGCGGCCAGCTATGGCACTTGTTTCGACCAGCTCCATCGGTAGCGTGGTCTCACCCTCGGTTTCACTCAGCGTCAATGTTTCGGCTCGGTACATGGCCAGGCAATCATCGGCTGGCGGGGTGAGTGGCATGTGCCGCCCACCAACCTTGTACCCCGTGCCGTTTTTGACGACAGGGATCATGTTGTTGGGGGGCGTGCCGACAAAGGTTGCCACAAAGGCGGTTTCTGGATTGTCGACCAGATCGGCGGGTGTTCCGAATTGCTGCATTTTACCTTCATTCATAACCGCGACATGTGTTGCCATTGTCATCGCCTCGATCTGGTCGTGGGTGACGTAAACTGTCGTTGCTCCGGTTGCGCGGTGCAGGCGCATCAGTTCCGTCCGCATCTCGACGCGCAGTTTCGCATCGAGATTCGACAGAGGCTCGTCGAACAAAAGCACCGAGGGTTCGGGTGCGATGGTGCGTGCGATGGCGACGCGTTGTTGCTGTCCGCCCGAGATCTCGTTTGGATAACGGTCTGCCAACTGATCGATATCGAGCAGCTTCAGAACCTCGCGAACCCGCGCGGTGCGATCCGCCTTCGGCATATGGCCAACCTTCAGGGGCCACTCGACATTGCCGCGCACCGACATGTGCGGCCAGAGCGCATATGACTGGAACACCAGCCCCGAATTGCGTTTCGCGGGATCAACTGACCAATGGCTGTCGCCGTCCGAGACTGTCTGACCATCGAAGACGATCTGGCCTTTGGAAGGCAGTTCGAGCCCCGCGAGCATACGCAGAAGCGTTGTCTTGCCGCAGCCCGAGGGGCCGAGCAGGACGAGGAACGCGCCGTCGGGAACCGAGATCGAGACATCCCTGACTGCCTCGACGTTGCCGAAGCGTTTGGTGAGATTGCGGATTTCCAGCATGGGATCCCTTCAATTCTGCAGCCAGGGCTGCGATTTTGATTGCAGCCGGTTGGCGATCAAGGTGGCGGTGATGGATAGAAACAGGATCACGACTGTGATCGCGTTGGCGAATTGCCCGAAGCCCTCGGAGGCATAGCGGTATGCCAGAACCGACAGGACCGGCATCGTGGGCGTGAAGAGCAGGACGACAAGCGACAGATCGCGAATGATCTTGACGAAGATCAGGATGCCCCCTGCGAAGAGGCCACGCAGTGCCAGTGGCACGGTGATCGCCGCAAGCCTGCGCAAGAATCCGGCACCGGTGATGCGCGCGCTTTCCTCCAGTTCTCCGCCGACCTGTTGAATCACTGCGCGCCCGGTTTGCACCGAAAAGGGCAGCAGATAGGCGGTGGCAGCGATGACCAGCAGTGCGAAGGTGCCGTAAAGTGCGGGAAACGGCCCGATCGGTGCGCCGAGATACGCAATATACGCCGCACCGAAGGCGATACCCGGAACCAGAAGCGGCAGAAAGCTGATCTGCGTGATCGCTGCCGACATCCAGCCCTCGCGAAAACGCGCGGTGGTGTAAGATGCCAGCAGGCCCACGATCATGCCCGTGAAGGCCACCGCAAGGCCGAGCGCCAGCGTGATCGCCAGTGCACGGACGATGTCTTCATTATAGGCGATGCCGGGAATGCCCTGGGCGAAGGACGGATCACTCTGGCCGAACCAGTAGTGCAGCGTCCAGCCGGAGAAGAGGTTTGCCGAGGAGGGGGCGAGGCTTGATGCGGTCAGCACAATCACCGGAACCACGGTGGAGCTGAGCAGGATCACCATGGCGACGGCGAAGAGCGGCCAGCGTGCCCCGCGCAGATCGAACCGCTTGGCCCGTCCGCCCTTACCGGTGATGGTGGCATATGAGCGGCGCCCCGACACGATCCGGTTTCCCGCCCATAGCAATGCTCCGGAAATCAGCACCAGCAGGATGCCGATCACGTAACCTCTGCCAACCTGACCAACCTCGATCATGCCGAAAAGGCGGGTGGATAGCGTTTGCATGCGCACCGGCAATCCCAACAGTGCGGGTGTCGCGAAGTTCGACACTGCGCCTGCGAAACAGAGCGACCCTGCGGCCACCAGAGCCGGCGTTGTAACCGGCAGGATGATCCCCATCAGGATGCGCCGGCCCTTTGCTCCCGCGATTTGCGCAGCTTCCACGAGATCGGAATTTACGGTGGCTAAGGCTGCCGCGATGATCGTGAATGCGAGGCTGAAATAGTGCAGTGTCAGCACGATCAATGTCGGCACCATGCCCCATGCCAGCCAGTTCGGGATATCAAAGCCCATGCCTTGCAGCCAACCCACCTGACCGCCAACGCGATCATTTCGAAAGAGCGATCCCCAGGCCAATGCCGCCGCGAAAGACGGGATCATGAAGGGCAGTGTGGCCATGACGCCGATGGTTTTGCGAAACGGTACATTGGTCATCACGACGAGCCATGCGAGAAAGCCGCCAAGCAGCACGCAGCCTGTCGCCACGACGCCACCGATGAGCAATGTATTCGCCAGCGGTTTGTAGAAGAGATTGGTTGAAAGCCGACCCGTCAGCACGTCGGACCAGGCTTTGATCGTATCGGGCTGCAATGTGAACAGCACCGTTTTGATCAGGGGCAGAACAATCAGGACGATCAGCAGGCCCAGCACTAAGGCTTTGAGCACCGTGCCCTGCCGAAAGAACACACGCCGTCCTTGTCCGCCCATGGCAGTATCCGCCATCGAAACTATCCTTCGTCTTTCGAGCAATCATAACGCGGAGGCAGGTGAGCCTCCACGCCTGCCTCCGGTTCGGGGGGATTGTTATTGGAGCGTCAGGATAAGATCGCCGATTTCGGCGCGTATCGTTGCCGTCTCCGCTGGTGCAATCCGCCATGCTGTGAAGTCATCGAGTGGAACCGCATCGGGGTGCGGCGGGATATCCGTTCGTGTCACGTAGTCTCCGGCGACGTAAAACGGTGCCAGGCCCGGCCCACCGGTTTCGCTTTCATCCCCCATCAGGAAGTCGATCACCAGACGTGCCGCAGCCGGGTTGTTTGGCTCGGCCGAAAGCGCCAGCACCGCCGGGAAAATGATGCCCGGTGCAGGCTCTACACCATTTGCGACCTGCAAGGCCCAACCCTCTTCCTCGTTGTCGCGCCGATCCGAATAACTGGTGAAGCCGACCGGTGGATTGTCTTGCCCGAGGGCACCGATGGCGGCATTCACATCATCCGTTGAGCCGACCAGGATTACGTCGTTGGCGAAAAGATCAGCGATGAACTTTTCGCCCGCATTTGCAGCACCATCGAGGTTGATCGCCGCGCCGAATTGCGTTTCATATGCGGCCGCCATCTCGTCGGACCGCAACACGATCTCGGTCATCAGATCGAGATAATCGCCGCGCTGGAGCGGATCGACCATCACCACGCGTCCGCTCCACTCATCCATTGTCAGCTGCCAGAGGTTCGTAACGGGCGCACCATTGGGATTGGCTTCTTCGTTGTACATGAGAACCTTCGTCGAGAGGCGCTGCGCGAGAAGCGGGTTCTGGAATTCCGGTGCCACCCTTTCGGCCACACGTGGTGGCACGTAGCGCGCGATGATACCTGTCTCCAACAGCTCGGTCAGCACCACCGGCGTGTCCGATATGTAGATGACATCAGCATTGGTGATGCCCGCCTGTGCTTCCGCCCGCAGCCGTGCGATCTGCTCGGTCGAGGAGATGTCGAACCCCTGCAGGTCGATGCCCGGATATGCCTCCTCGAAGGCTTTCTCCACCTTACCGATGCGGCTGGTGAACGAATAAACCGTTACAGTGCCCTCTGCCTGAGCCAGCGGCAGCAGCTCTTCCGTGCCCATTTCACTGAGGTGCCCGTCGGCCATCGCTGCCGAAGCCAATAGAATACCTGCCGCGCCGAGGCGCGCTGCTTTGAAAAATGTCATGTGATCCTCCCTTGGATTTCGCTTTATTCGAAGCGCTCGATGAGTTGTCCCAATCGATCAAGTTTCTTAAGTGACTCGTTTTTCGCAGTAAGACCTGCAGCGATGACAATTGCATTACAGACTGTCATCGGCACCGTCAGTGTCTGGAACGCGTCCGGATCGCCAGAGCGCGGTGCGGCCAGAATATGATCGGGACGGGGCGTCAACAGCGCTCCCGATTTGCCCGAAATAATGATCGTTGTTGCCGCAGCCTCACGTGCCGTCTCGATGAGCGCTGCATAGCCCCGTGGCGGGCGGCGGAACGCAAAGCTCAACACAACATCCCGGGCCTGAAGACCCAACATCTGTTCAGCCAGTCCCCTCGGGTCGGTATCGAGCTGCTGGACTTCTTTGCCGAAACGGCGGAACCGCTTGACCATCATAAGGGCCAGCACTTCAGCGTTGCCGTAGCCATAGATGAAGATCCGATTGGCCTTCATCAGTATGCTGGCAAGACTTGCGATCTGATCAGGTTTGATGAATTCCTCGATACCACCAAGCGCCTGTGCCTCATCGCGTGAGAGTTTGCCCAGGATCGTATCGGACGTGTTTTCGGCTATTGTCTTTTCAAACCGGGTGGCGGTCTCTCGGGTTGCGATAAACTCGTCGCGCAAGGCGTCGCGAAAGGCCGCGTAACTGTCGAAGCCCAGTTTCTTTGCAAGCCGCGAGGCTGTCGCTTCATGAACACCGGCCGCCCTGGCAAGCTCGCCTGCCGTGCCCAGCGCCACTGTCGTCGGACTCTCGATTACATTCTTTACAAGTCTCCGCTCGCTTGGCGTCAGCGTCGTCGCCTTGCCGGAGATTTTTTCGATGAGTGACATGCATAACCCGAACTGAACTGCAAGTATAGTTGCACAAACAATTTGGTTATGCAAGACATCTTGCAGATCACTTCCCGAACCAGATATTCCGCCGCCCGCTGCGACGGCCCGTTTTGTCGCGCATCACGTCGATGTCTGCAAAGCTTGCGAATTGCAGTATCGGGGGTCTGTTCCGCATTTGCGCCAAACCTTCATGACTGTGGTGGCGCGGGAACCTGCGTGCCGTGCCAGCCGGAGATGATCAGAATTTCACAGTCGCCGGTTCGGCTTGACAAAGCCCGTGGTTCCGCGTGGAAGAAGGGGGCATTTTTGGAGGGTCCCATGCTGACACCGCGCCCTGAAGTAATGGATTTTCTGCTGACGCGGCGCTCGCGCCCGGGAAAGACATTGGTGGCTCCTTGTCCCGACCGGGAGGCCCTGACGGTGCTGCTGACGGCGGCGGCGCGCGTGCCGGATCACGGCAAGCTGGAGCCGTGGCGCTTCGTGGTTCTGGAAGGGGCAGCACTTGCACGAGTGGCGGCCTCTGCGGCTGCCCGGACGGAGGCCATGGGCTTTGCGCCCGAGCGTGTTGCCAAGACGGCGATGATGTTCTCCTCTGCACCACTGATTGTGGCGGTTGTCGCTGCCCCGCGCCCCACCGAGAAGGTGCCAGAGGGCGAGCAGGTGTTGAGCGCGGGGGCCGTGTGCCTTGGGCTGGTGAACGCCGCTCTCGCCTCTGGCTGGGGGGCCAACTGGTTGACGGGGCCTTTGGCGGTGGATGCGCCCTTTCTTAAAGAAGCGCTTGATATTACCGCGCCGGATTTTGCGGCGGGCTTCATCGTTCTGGGCACGGAAACCACCCCGCCGCCCGAGCGGCCGCGCCCGGATGTGGCCGCCCTGACACGGTGGGTGGACCTTTGATTCTGAGCGATATCGCGCGGGCGCTTGGCCAGCTTGGGGATGCGCGGTTCCTGGGCGTTCTCGGCAAGGCGATTTTGGTGACGCTTTTGCTGCTGGTGGGGTTTGTTTGGCTTACAGTGCAGCTTTTCGGCTTCATCCTGCCGGATGCGATGTCTCTGCCCTGGATCGGGGAGATCTCCCTTCAGGCAGCGTGGCTTTCCTGGGCGATGCTGGGGCTGGCCCTTGTGGCTTCCGTCTTCCTGATGGTGCCTTTGGCCTCGCTTCTGGTGGGGTTCTTTGTGGAAGAGGTGGCCGACGCAGTGGAAGATCTGCATTATCCGCATCTGCCCGATGTTGCCGGGCAGCCATTGGGTGAGATCGTTTTCGATACCGTCAGATTTCTAGTGCTGATGATTCTTGCAAACGGTGTGGCGCTGATTTTCTATTTCGCGGCAACCATCTTCGCACCCTTCGTATTCTGGGCCGTGAACGGGCTCTTGCTGGGGCGCGAGTATTTTTACCTTGTGGCCGCACGCAGAATTGGTGCGAAAGCGGCGCGGGCGCTTTTCCGGCGGAATTTTCTGGAGATATGGTTCACGGGCGCGTTGATGGCGGTGCCGCTTTCAATTCCCGGTGTGAACCTGCTGGTTCCGGTTCTGGGTGTGGCGGCCTTCACGCACCAGTATCATCGCCTCTCGGGCAGGCAGTGAGAGAGCGGAGCACGAGCCCCGCTCTCCGGTCTATCAGCTGTCAGCTGTAGGCTCTTCCACCGGCAGCGGGACCAGCGGCGTCTCGGCCACTGTTTCCTTTGAATGCCCGTAGTTGCAACCGCCAGCGAAGGCTGAGCCTGCAATCATAAGAAGTGCAGTCGTCAGAAAAGCAGTCAGTTTCATGTCTCTCTCCGTTGGTTTCTGCACCCTAGAGGTTAGGCGGTTTGGCGCGTGCGTCCAGCTTTTTCATGCGGCGGTTCAGAGCCGGCCCCAGAAATCGATGTCTTCAATGGTGATCCAACCCGAGGCGATGACCAGCACGAGGGGCAGCCAAAGGGCGATGGTAACGAGCGTTACCCATTTGATTTTGCGCCCTATCTGCGGATTTGTGGGGGCGGAAGGCGGTGTGCCGGGCACGATCTCACCCGCCTCCTCCTGGCTGGTGAGCTGGAGTGGTAGTGCGACAAGGAGCCCCATGAACCAGATGACGGCAAAGAGGACGATTGCGCCGGTAATAGTCATATCTCTTCCAGTTCGATCAAGGTTCCGGTGAAATCCTTGGGATGCAGAAAGAGCACCGGCTTGCCATGCGCGCCGATCCTGGGCGTGCCGTCGCCCAGAATGCGGGCACCCGCCGCTTTCAGGCTATCGCGGGCGGCCAGAATATCCTCCACCTCGTAGCAGATATGATGGATGCCGCCCGAGGGGTTCTTTTCCAGAAAACCGGTAATGGGCGAGCCCGCGCCCAGTGGATGGAGAAGCTCGATCTTGGTGTTGGGCAGCGTGATGAAGACGACCGTGACCCCGTGATCCGGCTCCGCCTGAGGCGGGCCGACCTCTGCGCCCAATGTGCCGCGATACTGCGCGGCGGCGGCCTCCAGATCGGGGACGGCTATGGCTACGTGGTTCAGTTTGCCGATCATGGCGCGTTCTCCCAAAGGATTTTGCTGGTTCTAGTGCAGCGTGGGCAAGGAACTCAAGCGTGGCGATGCCGCAGGGAGATGAGGATAGAGCTTGAGCTTCTTTTATCTCGCATTTGATACGCTCTTAAGACGGCATTAATCCTGTCACGCTCTAGTGGTTCCAATTCGGGCAACCAGTGCAGGTGATAAAATGGAAGATATCTACTCTCTCCAGATAACCGGTGGATCTTCATCGCGCCGCAAGTGTTTGCTTGGGGTGACGATCACGCTGGTGGAAGACAGTCTCAGCGCATCCGAGGCATTGCGCTTGATGGCTGTGGCCAGCGGCTCTCGCCTGCGTAGGGCAGACAGGCTGCTGACGGCGGAGCGTCATCTTTCGCTTTACCGGCCCAATGTGGTGATCGTGGATCTCGGTCTTCCGGATGGAAGTGGCCTTGAACTCATTGAAAAGATGGCAAGAACGGATCGTGCGCGGCCTGGGATCATCGCGCTTTCTGGGGGCGATGTGGATGAATGGGGGCCTGAGGCCCGCGCAGCCGGGGCCGATGCGCTTATGCCCAAACCGATCGGCAGTATCGCAATTTTCCAGACCTGCGTGCTCTCCGTTCTGCCGGATCGCGACCAGCGGCCCGCCAAGGTTTCCTCTATTGGTTCCTCCGGTGCGTTGCTGACGCAGAAGGTAAAATCCGACGATCTTTCCCACGCTTTGGGATTGATTGAGGCGGCGGAAGCCGAGGGAGATCTGGAAGGGATGATTTACGCAGCGCAGTTTGTGACCAGTATCGCGGTGATGCTGGAGGATCGGGGACTGCAGCTTGACGCGCGGGTGTTGATGGATGCGACCGATTTTGACGGTGGCACGCAGGATGCGGTAACGCATCTGAAGGCCCAGCTTGAGGAGCGGTTGGGGCGGCTGGAGACAGCGGCCACCGGCTGAAGATGGGGCGCGGCGTTAGCGGGCTTGCAGCGAAAAGTGCTGCCGGGTTGCGCAAAGCGCAATGTGCTGCGGAATGAATGCGAAGTGCTATAGCTTTCAGCCCTTACGGCATTTTCGGAACACCCGGAAACACTCTATAGTCAAAAGCCCGAGAGCGCCGAAGGCGCGGGCCGGGGTTTTGGAGATTCCATCAGAATCACAAATGATCCAAGGCGAGGTATCTGGTATCGCCTATCGCGTTGAAATACTTGATTTCAGGCAGCTATAGACGCCTTTATATTCAAGGTGAGCCGCTGCAACCGCGCTGCAGGCATGCCAGATCCTGCGCTGTATCGACATCCTGGTGAGAGGCCAGAAACTCTATTCTGGCGGTCTTTGGAAAGCTGGATATCGTATCGGCACGCGCTGTCGCGCTAGACCATCTTACGTTCTCGAAAAGACCTGAGGGGCAGGGATTGTTGGCTCTGGAAAGCCCGATCAGCCAGTATCCACCATCCGGCGCGGGGCCGAGAACGGCATCGGCGGCACCGAGTTTGCCGAAAGCCTCCGCGATATCTGACGCTGAAATGCCCGGAATATCCGCACCGATGATAACCACTGGCCCTGGAGGGGCATGCCTGAAAATCCGGCGCATCCGCGCACCGAGATCGCCCGCGCCTTGCGGTTGGCGGGCAATGTGATTTGGCCATACACGGCTTTCCCGCCCCTCACTGTCGGGTGCTACCGCGAGTATCGTCTTCCACCGTGGATCACGCGCGAGCCTCCGCAAAAGCCTCTGCACCTGATGGCGAAACCACCATGCCGCCGCGACATGGCCAATATCCCTGCCAAGCCGGGTTTTGACCCGGCCGGGGCGCGGCTCCTTGACCATGATGTAAAGCTGCCGGTGGACCCTCTGAGCGCGTTTCCGCATCCTAGGCAAAATAGCTTTCAAGAATACGACGGTAGATCGCCTTGAGTTGCACGATCTGCGCCACCTCCACATTCTCATCCACCGCATGCATCGATTGGCCGACAAGGCCGCATTCAACGACTGCACAATGATCCTTGATGAAACGGGCATCCGACGTGCCACCGGACGTGGAAAGCTCCGGCATTCTCCCTGTTTCAGCAGCGACGGCCTGCGTGACGAGGGTGGAGAAATCGCCGGGTGGAGTGAGGAAGCTTTCACCGGAAATTTTTGTTTTGAATGAGAAGGTTACGCCTGTAACGCCCTCCACTTTCTCCACTTTCTCCGCTTCCTCCCGGATCCATGCGAGAAGACCCTCGCCTTTATGCGCATCGTTGAAGCGAATGTTGATATTCGCTCGCGCGCTGGCCGGGATCACGTTGCCGGCCGGGTTGCCGGTATCAACCGTTGTGATCGCGAGGGTGGAAGGATCGAAATGATCGGTGCCCTCGTCGAGGGTGGTGGTGGCGAGTGTATCGAGCAGTTTTATCAGCGCTGGCAATGGGTTGCGGGCACGGTGAGGATAGGCGGAATGGCCCTGAACGCCTGTTGCGGTGATCTGGCAGGAGAGCGAGCCGCGTCGGCCGATCTTGATCATCTCGCCCATGTGGTTTGGGCAGGTCGGCTCCCCCACGAGGCAGACATCCATGCGTTCGCTGTTCTCCGCCATCCAATCGAGAATGGCTGTGGTGCCGTGTTCCGCGTCCCCTTCTTCATCGCCCGTGATTGCCAGGACAACGGCCCCGTCAGGTGGGCTTTCTGTAACAAAATCAATGGCTGCCGCCGCGAATGCGGCCACGCCGGATTTCATATCTGTGCTGCCCCGGCCGTACATGCGGCCATCGTGGATGATGGCGGAGAAGGGCGGGTCCGCCCAGTCCGCCTCATTGCCCACGGGCACCACATCCGTGTGGCCGTTGAAACCGAAGGTTCGCGTGTTTCCCTGCGTGCCCCAGCGGGCGTAGAGGTTGGCGATGCCGCCGCGATCGACGCGTGTGGTGGTGAAGCCGTGGGCGCTGAGCAGTGTATCCAGCAGTTTGATTGCGCCGCCCTCTGCCGGGGTAACGGAGGGGCATTTCACGAGGTTTGCGGTAAGCTCTACCGGATCAATCATGTCTCTATACCCATCAAATCCAGTGCAATTTCAAGCACTTCCTCCGGGTGCCCCGCCAGCGCGTCTGCCTCCGCACGGTGCAACTCACCCTCTTCGCCGTAGCCCCAGAGGGCACCTATGGTCGGGATATCGTTGTTGCGGGCGCCATCTATATCGAAACGCCTGTCGCCTATCATGATGGATTGCGCGGGATCGACGCCCGTTTCGTTGAGGGCGTGCTGAAGGAGGTCCGTCTTGTCGGAATTTGCGCCGTCCAGCTCTGAGCCGAAGAGGCCATCGACATGGCTTGCGATGCCAAAATGTTCAATGATTGTATTGGCATAGGCGTGCGGTTTGGACGTTGCGATCCAGAGGCCAGCGCCGGTTTCGCGCAGATCCATCAGCATCTCGCCGATCCCGTCATAGACGTCTGCCTCATAGAGACCTTCCTCGGTATAGCGCTCGCGGTAAAGGCCGACGGCCTCATCGAGATCCGCGCCGGGGCCGAGGAGAACCTCGAAGCTCGGCCAGAGCGGCGGGCCGATGCACCAGGTGAGTTCATCCTGTGTGGGCACCTCGGCACCCAGTTCGCGGAGGGCATGCTGGATCGAGAGGGTGATGCCCTCCTTCGGGTCGATCAGGGTGCCGTCGAGATCGAGAAATATTGCTTGCATGGGGCCTCTCGTATCCGCCCGTTAACACACTCGCAAGAGGGGCTGGATTGGGTATGGGTTCGGTATGGTTTTGGTAATGCGACTGGTTTGCTCAGGTACTGCCGTTAACTTTTGACGATACTTGCAGGACGTGCGTACCGCCACGTGTTCATACAATCGGCAAATCCGCTGTCTGCTCCTTCAACTCGAACACCTGCTTATAGCGCGCAATCTCCGCCTCCGGCCCCATCGCTTTTGCGACATTATCCGAGAGTTTCACGGTGGCGTTGCCGTTGGCCCGGATCGCCTTGCAGACGAGGCTGAAGGGAGCGAGTGTGTTTTCCGGAGTGAGATCGCGGAAATCATTGGTGAGCAGTGTGCCCCAGCCGAAGCCCATTTTTACGCGGCCGTGGAACTGTTGATAAAGTTCGGTGATTTTGGCGACGTCGAGACCATCGGAAAAGATGATGAGCTTTTCGCGCGGGTCTTCGCCCTTGGATTTCCACCAGTTGATCGCGTATTCGCCTCCGGTGGCGGGATCGCCCGAATCGATGCGGATGCCTGTCCATTCGCGCAGCCAATCCGGCGCACGATCCATAAAGGTTTTGGTGCCGAACGTGTCTGGCAGCATGACACGGAGATTGCCGTCGTAATCCTGATGCCAGTCTTCCAGCACACGGTAGGGGGAGGCGGCGAGAGCTTCATCGCCCTTTGCAAGGGCGGCATAGACCATCGGAAGCTCGTGCGCGTTGGTGCCGATGGCCTCCACCTCGCGGCGCATGGCGATGAGGCAGTTGGAAGTGCCGAGGAATTTCTCGCCCAGTCCCTCGATCATCGCGCCATTGCACCAATCCTGCCAGAGGAAGCTGTGGCGGCGGCGGGTGCCGAAATCGGCGATGCGCAGATCCGGCAGTTCTGCGAGGCTCTGGATCTTGTCCCACACGCGGGTCATCGCACGAGCATACAGGACCTGAAGTTCGAGCTTGCCCATGTGGCGGAGGACGGCGCGGGAGCGCAGCTCCATCAGGACGGCCAGTGCCGGAACCTCCCACATCATCACGTCGGGCCAGGGGCCTTCGAAGGTGAGTTCGTATTGATCGCCTACCCGCTCCAGATGGTAGGGCGGCATGCGGAAGCTTTCGAACCAATCGATGAAGGCGGGGGTGAACATGCGCTGGATGCCGTAGAAGGTGTTGCCGCGCAGCCATGTGATCTCTCCGCGGGAAAGGCGGAGGGTGCGGATGTGATCGAGCTGCTCGCGCAATTCCCCCTCGTCGATCAGATCGGCCAGCGGGATATCCTTGGAGCGGTTGATGAGAGAGAAGGTGACGGTGACATCGCGGTGCCGCTTTTCCACCGTTTGCGCCATGAGGAGCTTGTAGAAATCTGTGTCGAGGAGGGAGCGGACGATCGGATCGATCTTCCATGTGTGGTCGTGAACGCGTTTGGCGAGGTCGATCATGGGGCCTCCGGGGCGGTTGGGCGACCGAAGAAAAGCATGTATCCGTCGGCGTCTGCAAGTTCGAAGCCCGTAAGGCCGTCTTCTGTTTCCCGGGCAGTGTGGCCCGTTTCGGCAGCATAGGCTTCTGGATCGGGCGTATAGATGAAGGCATCCCAGCGCGCCCAGGGGTGGCGGGTGGCGTTGGGACGGGGCGGTGTTTCTGCGTTGATATGCTTGAGCATGATCTGTGCGTCGCCTTTGCCCACGATGGCGAAGACGGGCGTTTCGTGGCGGATCTCAAACCCAAGAGTTGCTGTGTAGAACGCAAGGGCCTGCGGGATATCGGCGGTGACAAAAAAGGGAGAGGCGGGGCCGAGCATCAGAGGAGCGTGATGCCTGCGGCTTCCATATCATCCAGCGCTTTGGTGAGGGAGCCTTCGAGATCTATGGCGCGGCAGGCTTCCGTCATCACGGTGACGCGAAAGCCTTCCTTTGCGGCATCTATCGCGGAGTAGGCGACGCAGTAATCCAGAGCGAGGCCTGCGAGGGTGAGGCTGGTGATGCCGCGCGTGCGGAGGTAGCCGGTAAGGCCGGTGGGGGTTTCGCGGTCGTTCTCGAAGAAGGCGGAGTAGCTGTCTATCGCCGGGCGGAAGCCCTTGCGGAGGATCATATCGCCGGTGAGGATGAGATCCTTGTGGAATTCCGCGCCCTTGGTGCCCTGAACGCAGTGGGTGGGCCAGAGGGTTTGCGGGCCGTAGGGCATCTCTGTCTGGGTGAAGGGGGCGGCGCCTTCGTGGTTGGCGGCGAAGGAGCTGTGGTTTTCAGGGTGCCAGTCCTGCGTGTAGAGAACGCTGTCAAACTCCGGGATCATCGCGTTGATGAGGGGGACGGTATCATCGCCGCCCTCGACGGCGAGCGCGCCGCCGGGGCAGAAATCATTTTGAACGTCGATGATCAACAGTGCTGTCGGCATGGCCCGGCCCCCCTTCAGGTCGGGCAGACTTTCGGGGGTTGGGGGCGCGTGGTCAAGGGCTCAGGTGGCGGTAAGCCCCTGATCCAGAAGGGCGCGGATCTGATCGGTGCGGGTTTCGGCGACGAGACGGCCGAGTTCGGCGTCGCCACGCAGGAGGATCAGGGTGGAGCGGCGGGGGATGTTGCGCGAGGTGGTGACCTCGTGACGGCTGAAATCATCCCAATCGACGCGGATGAAGGTGATGGCCTCATCATAGGCCGGATTCTCTGCGCGAAGCTGGCCGAGGATACGTTCCTGACGGGCGCAGGTAGAGCACCAGTCGGCTGCGTAGTCCACAAGCAGGGTTTTGCTGGCGGCGAGTTCCTGCTGGATCAGGCCCGGCCTGTAATCCGCTGTCTTGGCTCCGCCTGCGAAGGCTGGGGCGGCGATGAGAGTGGCGCTTGTGGCAAGCAGGAAGGTACGGCGGTTCATCGGGGAATGTCCTTTCATTAGAGGGCGATGGAGAGATCCTGGAACCAGTAGGGCAGGTTGCGAACGGCCCAGGCTTCGGCCATGTGATGGACGCCGAAGAGGATCATGAGGCCGACGGCAATAAAGAGCGCGCCGAGGATGGGCTTCGAGCGTTCGGCCAGACCGCGGAGGGATTGCGTGCGGCCCCGGATGGCCGTGGCGGTGCCCCAGCCGAGGGCTATGATGAGGGTGGAGACGCCAAGGGCGAAGGCCACCATGATGGCGGTGGCGCGGAGCATGCTTTCGCCTTGGCTCGCGAGTGCGATGGCACCGCCGAGCGTGGGGCCGATGCAGGGAGACCAGACGGCACCGAGGAGGAGACCGCCGAGGAACTGGCCCTGAAGGCCGCTGGCGCTGGACTGGCTGAGGCTGGTATCGGCGCGGGCAGAGAGGCCGGCAGTGGCCAGCTCAAACCGGCTGGAAAGGGCAGGGGTGAGGAGGATGGCCCCGAAGACCAGCATCATCAGTGCGCCGATCTGAGCGAGTCGTTCCTGATCGAGCCCGATGGCGGGGCCGATGCTGGCCACGATCAGGCCGAAAGCGACAAAGCTGACGCTCATGCCTGCGGCGAGCACGAGGGGGCCGCGCCTGTCTGCCTGAAGGGCCGAGCCGAGCACGATGGGGAGGACCGGCAGAACGCAGGGATTGATCAGCGTGAGGAGGCCTGCGCCGTAGGCAAAAAGGAGTTCGAGCATGTATTCATCCGCCTTGTTGTGCTGCGATATAGCGCGGTTAGTGCGTATGCGAGATCACAATAAGGCGAGAGTAATGTTATGGGAGTAAGGCCTAGGTGGCCGGTGCCTCCCCTGATGGGGAGGCTGGGCCTCTTCTATGGCTTTCTGGAGACGTTCTTACGGTAGTAATCCTTGAATTCCTGCCGCGCGGCCTCCGCACTCGCCTGCTGCTCGGCCAGCCTTTTTTTGCTGGGGCGCGGGGCAGCGTAGGCCGGGGGTGCGCCGAACCTGTTGCGCCCGGTGCTGGGCAGGATCATCAGGAATGTGAGGACGAGGCCGCCCACAAACGGGATGAGGATCACCCAGAAGTACCAGCCGGAAAGACCGGCGTCGTGCAGCCTGCGGATGGTAACTGCGAGATACGGGATGGCTGTGATCAGTATGAAGGTTGCCGTTACGGGCGGAAGTTCAATGGGTTCCTTCCAGATCTCGATGGTTCCGAAATCTATGAACGCAGAGGTGAAGGTTCCGATAATAATAAATAAGTAAAACCACCAATATTCGGAACGTGTCGCTCGGCCATTGATATCGGCGAATTTGAACATGCATGATTTGACGGATTTAATGGGTCCCATGGGTATCTTATTGTTGTTTCGGTATATTATATACGTAATAATATAATTCTAGTATTCAATGGTATGCAGTTTAAAATCTTGGATGAATGGTTGTAAGGTTGCGGTTAAATATGAATAAAATCAGATTGTTATGATGTTTTGTATTGCCTGGAAAGCTTTGTGATGAGCGTGCGTTTGCAAGGGCAGGCGTTGCCTCGCCTCACAATAATACATGTAATTCTGAATAAATTCAGAGCAACTTAAAGAGCTTCTTAAGTTACTCGCATCGCCAGAATCGGAGCCTGCGCCCTTGGCGCTCCCGGGTTTTTAGTGACTTGGGTTGATTTGGAACCGCCTTAGTCTTCAAATGGTGTGATCTGCACTACGATTACGGCGTTTTCATCCTTGGCCCGTTGCATCAGGGCGATCTCTTCCGCGCCGATCTCAACGCCCTCCGCCTTCTGTTCTTCCAGTGTGCCGTAGCCCTCGATATCAAGGGGGGCCATGTCGGCTGCCTTGAGAACGGCTGTGGTTTCGCGCACGGCCTCTGCCTCGTCTATGCCGCTTGCGTAGCAGAGGATGGCGGCGCCGGTGCTGCCTTTGGGCAGGCCATCGCCCTTTTTCCGGCCGACTTCGACCAGCAGCGTGAAGACCTGCTGGCGGCTTTCCTTTGCCATTTCAGAAGCCTATCTGGCGGGGACCACTAAAGAGCTTGCGCTTGCTGCGCCGCACGGTGGCGCCGGTTTTGCGGATGCGGCTTACCTGTTCCCTCGGGTCATCCGATGCGCGGTGGGGGTTCAGCTTTTCTTGCCGGGCGGCATGTTTGGCATTGCGATCGGTATGGCGTTTCTTGTGCTGCGCCACCTTTTCCGCGCGCTCCTGCTCGTAGATCTGGTGGCGGGTGAGGTCTTCCTCGGGTTCGATAAAGCGGGTGTTTTCCTCGCGTTCCATCTGCAACTGGCGGAGCGTCTTGTGATCTGTTGCGGGAACGTTGAGCGGGTGTTGTTCTTTCTTTGGGCCCCAGAGGAAAAGGCGGATGGCGAGCCAGAGCTGGCCGAAGCCGGGGATGAGTGCGCCCAAGATCAGCTCCAGCAGGGGGAGCGGGCTGCCGGCATCGCGCAGGCGGCGTATTGCGGAGGAGATGAGGACGTAGAGGGCGGCAAGCGTGCCGAGCAGGATCTCCATTTCGAGATTGTTCTCAAGGCTGTAGGGGCCGGGGAGACGCGAGAGGTTATCCAGCCGGGGCCAGACCCAATAGAAGAGAACGAGGCCGATCAGCACGAGGTTGAAAAGCCAGCCGAAGCGGCTGAGACGGCCGGAAAAGGTGATCAGGTTGAGCATCGGGTTCCTCCGAGCCGCACGCTAGTGCGCGGCGGCTGCGGGCGCAAGACAGGGTTGCGTGTTCAGGCCGCCTCGGCTGATCCCGTGACAGGCGTGGATAGCCTCAGCGGCCAGCACCGGCGCGGCGCGGGCGTAAGGGTGGACGGTTATGGGGCGCGTGCATCGGATCGACCTTTGGGATGCTGGCCTGATCGGCCGGGAGATCGCTGAAGGTGATGGGGGCTCTTTCCGCCCCGGCCGGGCCAAGCGGGCGGAGCGCTTTTGGTTCGGCTCTTTCGGTCTGGATTTCAATACGAAGAGCATCGCCTGCGGCCTGCGGCATCTCACGTTCTGCCTTTGCGAGGGCTGCGAGTTTTGCGAGGGCGCTTTTTTGCGGGTCGGACGGGGCGGTGCTCATGTGATGAATACTCCGAACAAGGTGATGTGAGACCAAGGTAATGCCGGAGCGGGGCGAATTTGTGGCGGGATGCTGGTTAATTGAGGCGCGTGCCGCGCCATTTCCTTCAGCCCCGGTTTCGCCTTCGGCAAAATCGGGGCAGTGGGGCTGCCTTGGTGTTTCGGCTTTTTGCCAGGACCGTTGGGTGCGGGCTCAAAGCGTTTTCGAGTGTTCCGGAAACGCTCTAGTCTCTGAGAAGGTCGTTGATCGAGGTTTTGCTTCTGGTGCCTTCATCGACCTGTTTGACGATAACGGCGCAGTAGAGGTGGACGCCGTTTTTCGAGGGCATGGAGCCTGCGACGACAACAGAATAGGGGGGCACCTCGCCGTAGGAGACCTCGCCTGTTTCGCGATTCACGATCTTGGTGGATTTGCCGATGAAGACGCCCATGCCGAGGACGGAGCCTTCGCGGACGATGCAGCCTTCGACGACCTCCGACCGGGCGCCGATGAAGCAATTGTCTTCGATGATGGTGGGGCCGGCCTGCATCGGCTCCAGCACGCCGCCGATGCCGACGCCGCCCGAGAGATGGACATCGCGGCCGATCTGGGCGCAGGAGCCGACGGTGGCCCATGTGTCGACCATCGTGCCGCTATCCACATAGGCGCCGAGATTGACGAAGCTGGGCATCAGCACGACGCCGGGGGCGATATAGGCCGAGCGGCGGACGACTGCGCTGGGGACGGCGCGGAAGCCCGCGGCCTTCCACTGGTTGTCGCCCCAGCCCTTGAACTTGCTGTCCACCTTGTCATACCAGCCGCCGCCCTGCGGACCGCCTGATTGCGGCTCCATATCCTTCAGGCGAAAGCCGAGGAGGACGGCCTTCTTGGCCCATTGGTTGACATGCCAGTCGCCGCTGTCCTGCCGTTCCGCAACGCGAAGCTGGCCGCTGTCGAGCGCGTTCAGCGTTTCCTCGATCGCCTCGCGCGTCTCGCCCGTGGTGGTGGGGGTGATCTGATCCCGCGCGTCCCATGCGGCTTCGATTGCTGTTTCCAGTGCGGCGGTATCCATGGCGTGTCCCCTGATAAGTTTGCGGGGAGGGATAGTGGATGCAGCGGCCGCGCGCAACGGGCCGAGTGTGAGGTTTTTCATGGTATCCGGTCCCGCTCTGTGGTCTGACTGAGGGCTTGAAGTTTGAGACTGAGGACATGGCATGAGTGACAGAGCGCAGCATCGTTTCCCTAAGGCGGATGAGGATATCCGGCAATCGCGGGGTGTGCCCGATACGCCGCAGACGCGGGCGCCTTCCTACCGGCTGGCCTTTGCGGATGACGAGTTCCTGTGCCGGGACGAGTTGCGGCCTGTGCGGTTGCAGCTTGAGTTGCTGAAGCCCGAGATGACGCTGGCGGAGGCGGGCATCACCTCGACCATTGTGATGTTCGGCGGGGCGCGGATACCGGACCCGGAGGAGAAGGCGACGGCGCGGACGGAGACGCTGGCGGGGCTTTCGCATTACTACGCCGAGGCGGAAGAGTTTGCGCGGCTTTGCACGCTGAAAAGCCTGAAGACCGGCGGCACGGAGGATGTGATTATCACCGGTGGTGGGCCGGGCGTGATGGAGGCGGGTTGCAAAGGGGCGGAGCGGGCTGGCGGGAAATCCATCTCGCTCAACATCGTGTTGCCGCATGAGCAGGCGCCCAACTCCTATGCTTCGCCGGAGCTGTGTTTCAACTTTCATTATTTCGCGATCCGGAAGATGCATTTTCTGATGCGGGCGAAGGCGATTACGGTGTTTCCCGGTGGATTCGGGACGCTGGATGAGCTGTTCGAGACGCTGACGCTGGTGCAGACGCAGCGGATGGCACCGTTGCCCATTCTGCTGTTTGGCGAGGCATTCTGGCGGAGCATCATCAACTGGGAGGCTCTGGCGGATGCGGGCACCATCTCGGACGAGGATATCAAGCTTTTCCGGTTTGTGGAAACGGCGGACGAGGCCATGACGTTGATGGAAAACTGGGAGCCGGTGGAGGGCTGACGCGTGGCGGAATTTGCGCTTTATGACGGGCCGCTGACGGACAATGCGCGCTGGGTGGAGGTTGCTGCGCGCGAGGGCGATGTGGTGGTGGCCACGCCGCCGAAATCCGGCACCACATGGACGCAATCGATCTGTGCTTTGCTGATCTCTGGCGATCCGGGCGTGGATGCAAAGAACTCGGTTGTTTCTCCGTGGGTGGACATTCGGCTGAGAGAGATTGGGCCGATGCTGGAGGAGCTGGAGGGGCAGACGCGCAAGCGCTATCTGAAGACGCATACGCCGCTGGACGGGGTGCCGGTGCGGGAAGATTGCATTTATTTCGGTGTGTATCGCCACCCGTTGGATGTGCATTTTTCGATGCGACGGCATGTGGAGAATATGCAGCTGGATGCGTTGGATCGGTTTTATCCGGAGGATATTTCGGAAAGTTTTGAGATGTTTCTGGGGCTGGGTGCGGATGGTGACGGGATCGATATGCCGGGACTGGCAGGTATTGTGCATCATTATCGCTGTGCGCGGGCTCTGGCAGCGCGGGAGAATGTGCATCTCTTCCACTATGCCGATATGAGCCGGGATCTGGCCGGAGCGATGGGCCGGATGGCGGCGGCGATGGGTATTTTGCATGATGCAGAGCGGATGGCGGCGCTGGTGGAGGCCGCGACGTTTGACAACATGAAGGCCAATGCGGACCGTTTTGCGCCGAGCGCGGGGCTTGGGGTATGGGCTTCGGACGCTGCGTTTTTTGACAGCGGGTCGAGCGGCAAATGGTCGGGGCGGCTTTCTGAGGCGGAGCTTGCGGCTTATGATGCGGCGATGGAGACGTTGCTGCCAGAGGGCGCGCGGCGGTGGCTGGAGTGGGGCTCCGCACCTGAGCGGTGAGAGAAGAGGGTGCTATGGGTGATCCTTACAATCCGGAGACGGATGGGGCCGAGATGCGGTTTCGGGACCGGATGTCTTATACCGATTATCTGGGGCTGGATGCTGTTCTGAGCGCGCAGGCACCGCTTTCGGAAGCGCATGACGAGATGCTGTTTATCATCCAGCACCAGACATCTGAGTTGTGGATGCGGCTGGTTCTGCATGAATTGCGCGCGGCGCGGGCGGCCTTGAGCCGGGATGATCTGCAGCCTGCGTTCAAGATGCTGGCGCGGGTGGCGCGCATCTTTGAGCAGTTGAACGGCGCATGGGACGTGCTGCGCACGATGACGCCGAGCGAATACACGGAGTTTCGGGAGGCGCTTGGCCAAAGCTCCGGCTTTCAGAGCCATCAGTACCGGATGATCGAATTCATGCTGGGCAATCGGAACCCCGCCATGCTGAAGCCGCATGCGCACCGGCCCGATCTGGTGAGTGCGCTGGAAGCGGAACTGACGGAGCCGAGCCTTTACGCGGTCGTGCTGGGGGTCGTTTCCCGCGCAGGGCTTGATGTGCCGAAGGATGTGCTGGCGCGTGATATTTCGGCGATGCACGTGGAAGACGCGCGGATCGTGGATCTTTGGGCGGAGGTCTATCGGGACACGGCAAAGCATTGGCCGCTTTACCAGTTGGCCGAGACGCTGGTGGATCTTGAGGACTACTTTCGGCGCTGGCGCTTCAACCACGTAACGACAGTGGAGCGGGTGATCGGCTTCAAGCGCGGTACGGGTGGCACCGGCGGTGTATCCTATCTCAAGCGGATGCTGGAGGTAGAGCTTTTCCCCGAGTTGTGGCGTGTGCGGACGGTGCTGTAAGCTTCAGATATCATTGCCGATAAGGACCGACCAGACGAGGAAGGCCTCGCGGGTGTGGCGGTAGCTGCGGATGCGCAGCTTTGTCCATAGTGTAGCGGTGGCGCGTTCTGGTGTGTTTGCGTTATCGGCCGCGAGGTACTGGCCGGTGATGCCCGATGCGCGGCATTGGAGGGCGATGCGCGGCAGGTGGAAGCGCTGGCTTACAAGGATGTAGCCGCCGCCAGGCGTGTACCCTTTCACAGCACGGCAGGTATCGGATGTTGTGACCGCGGAACCATCGACTGCAATTTTCTGCGGTAGAACGCCCCTTTCCGAGAGCCAGATGCTCATAATCGTGGCGGCTTTCTGTGTGTTTGAGACGGTAATTGTCTGTGCGATATCTTGCTGGAGAAGCGCAAGGCCCGCTTCCAGCCGTTCGCGGTGCAGGGGGGAGATATTGCCGTCTCTGACGATGGCCCCGAAGATGATCGCCGTGTCTGCGGGCTGTGCGGTTTTCACCGTGACTATGGGGGTGGTGAGCGTGAGATAGGCAAGCGGAGTGAAGAAGATGGCTGCGACAAGCGCGAGGCCCAGGGCTGTGTGTTTGAGGTATCGCATGTGATGTTACCGCATCGCTCAGGTGGCTTTGCCCTTGCCGCGCCTTGGGAAGGCGTTGCCGCCATTGGTGTTGCCGCGTGGCTTGCCGGAGCCCTTGGGGCCGACGCGCTTGGAGGGATCGCCCGCGTTTTTCGGGCGGGGCTTTGTTGTGGCTTTGGATCCATGATCAGCCGCTGCCGCTTTGGGTTTTGCGCCGGGCTTCATCGGGCTCCGCTCCGTCTTGGGCGATTTGGGCGGGCGCCTGCCTTTGGGCGGGCGCTGCGCCGGCTGCTCTGACTTTGGTTTGGATTGCTTCGCCGGGTTTTGAGGTGCAGGTTCGGGCGTGGCCTCCTGCCGTGGCTTCCCTGAAGGTTCCTTGCCGGGGCGCTCCGCCTTTTGGCGTTGCTTGTGATCCGGGCGCTTGCCTTTTGGTTTGCGGGCGTTGCGGTCGAGCTTCGGTTCGGCGTCCATCTGCTGGAGGGTTGCCCCATCTTCCAGCGCCATGCCGGGGCCGAGGGCGGCGAGGAAACCGGGAAGGCTTTTGTCAAGGATCTGTACGTAGGTTTCCGTCTGCTGGATGCGGATGGCCCCGATATCGTCTTTCGTGATGTCACCTTTGCGGCAGAGAAGGGGGAGGAGCCAGCGGGCCTCTACCCGGTTGGCACGCCCGACGGAGACGGAGAACCATGTGCTTGGGCCGAAGCTGTCCTTGGCGCGGGGTTCTATGCTTCCGGGGGCGGAGAGTTCTTCCGGGGCGGATTGGCGGCTGCGGTAGAGCTGAATGTAGGCTGCGGCGAGCTGTTCGGGGCTGAAGCGGGCGACGAGTTTTGCGGCGAAACCTTCTGCATCCTCGCCGATCGGATCGGTCCAGGAACTGTCGGCGAGCAGGCGTTCCTCGTCCCGCGCAAGAACTTCCTGTGCGGACGGAGGGTTGGCCCATTCTGCGGTAACCTTGGCCGTTCTCAGCAGGCGGTCCGCCTTGGAACGGGCCTTGGCGGGTACGATCAGCGCGCTGACGCCCTTGCGTCCGGCGCGGCCCGTGCGGCCCGAGCGGTGGAGCAACGTGTCGGCGTTGGTGGGGAGATCCGCATGGATCACAAGCTCCAGATTGGGCAGGTCGATGCCGCGGGCGGCAACATCGGTGGCCACGCAGACGCGGGCGCGGCCATCGCGCATGGCCTGAAGGGCGTGGGTGCGTTCAGTTTGCGTCAACTCTCCGGAAAGTGCCACGACGGAGAAGCCGCGATTGGTGAAGCGGGTGGTGAGCCGGTTGACGGTGGCGCGGGTGTTGCAGAAGACGATGGCGTTCTTGGCCTCGTAGTACCGCAGGACGTTGATGATGGCGTTTTCCACATCGCGCTGGGCGACATTGAGCGCGCGGTACTCGATATCGGTGTGCTGCGTCGCCTCGCCCTTGGTGGTGACGCGCACCGCGTCCTTCTGGTAGCTGCGAGCCAGATTGGCGATGGCGCGCGGCACCGTGGCGGAGAACATCAGCGTGCGGCGGCTCTCAGGCGCTTCGCCAAGGATGAACTCCAGATCCTCGCGAAAGCCGAGATCGAGCATCTCGTCCGCCTCGTCCAGAACGACGGCGCGGAGTGCACTCATATCCATCGAGTTGCGCTGGATATGATCGCGCAGGCGGCCCGGCGTGGCGACGACGATATGGGCGCCGCGGGCCAGCGCGCGCCGCTCGTCCCGCATATCCATGCCGCCGACGCAAGAGGTGACGATGGCGCCGGTTTTGCCGTAGAGCCATGTAAGTTCGCGGCGGACCTGAAGGGCAAGCTCGCGCGTTGGGGCGATGATGAGGGCGAGGGGGGCGGCTGCGGCCCCGAACGCCGGAGCATCGCCGAGAAGCGTGGGGGCAATGGCCAGCCCGAAGCCCACCGTTTTACCGGATCCGGTTTGGGCCGAGACGAGGAGATCGGCGTCCTCAAGCTCCGGCTGGGTGACGGCCTCTTGCACGGGTGTGAGCGCCTCGTAGCCTTGTTGCTGGAGCGCGAGGGAGAGGGCTTCGATCACTTGGGGCACCTGTTCTGTTGCGGGCAAGGGTGCTTCGTTAAGGGGTAAGCGGGGCGATGTATATGGTAATCTCGACCGTTTGCACTGCCTCAGGTTTGTTTTGGCCCCGGTTTTCGCCACGCGGCAGGAGCCGCGCGGTGGTAGCTTTCGAAAAGAGGGCCGCCCGTGGGTTCGAGAATTTCTGCCGCAAGCGTGATGACAGTGGCAATGTCCAGCCCTTCAAAAGCGGTATCGAAGGCGGAGAGAAAGCGCTGGGCCTGTTCGGGGTTGTGCGCTGCGAGAGCCCTTGGAATGGCTTTGCTCGATGCGGTCCAAAGGGTGCGGCTGCGGAAATAGTGAGTGGCCAGTTGCGGGTAGAGCGCAGTGAGCGTGGCTCTGGCTTCCTGTTCTGATCTTGGTGCTTTGAGATCTTCGATCAGATCGGTGATGGCATAGCGGGAGGCGTTGATCTCCTCCTGTGTCCACGCGATGGGGCCCCGATCGAGGTGGCGCTTTGCCGTGGCCTTGATTGCGGCTCCGAAGGGAGTGGTTGACGGTGCTTCCAGCCCTTCGGAAACCATGGATGCAAGGGAAGGGATGCCGCGCGGGCGGTCCACCTCCTCGTAGAAGTATTCCAGCGTTTCGGGATCGTGCGCGAAGATTTCAACCGGCCAACCGCCGTGGATGAAAGACGTGCGGTAGGCGTGTTCCACGCGTTCAAATACGACGACGATATCGAGATCGGACGTTATTGTTCCTTCGCCGCGGACAAGGGAGCCTGCAATGAAAACCGCCTTCGCATCGGGATAGCGGGATTGGCGGATCTCCGTTGCTGCAGCGGTCAGGCGGTTGCGCACGATTTTCATCATGTTGATGCATGTACGACTATTTGCAGTACGGCCCCCGCCGGTAGCTTGCCGTGTCGAAATGGAAGTGGTCGCGGTGGTGTCTGTCCGATTGCGGGCCGAGGACGGTGCCGAAGGGGCCGCAGGCGCTGGCGTGGAGGCGGCGCATGAGCTTTGAGTATTTGCGGCTGTTCCAGTCTTTCAGAACGCTCACTGTATCGCCGTTGGAGAGGGTAAAGGCCGCGATATCGACAGCATTGCCCCTGGCATGTTCCGAAAGACGGCCAGCGCTGCGGCTGTTGCGATTGCGGCAGGCATAGCCCGCGACCACGCGCATATCGGTGATCAGCGTGCCGCTTTTGCGGGCGGCATCCTGCGCCTCGTTGGTGGCCCATGAATGGAGCGCCAGAGCGGTTTTGCAATTGATGCGGGGCTGGGCCTGCAGCTTTACGCCGCCAACCGCGTAGACCTTGACCGGATCGGACACGCCGCAGCCACCACCCGAGCCGCCGCTGATATCGTCGATCTCCACCCCAAGAAGCCCCTTCATATCACAGATCGTGCCGACATCGGCGGGCAGGTTGAGTGCGCGGGCGAGGATTTCGTCATCCCGGTTGCCGCCGCAGGCCGCGAGCGGGATGAGGAAGAGAAGGATGAGAAGGCGCATTCAGGGCTCCGCTTTTGGTTTCGGGGCGGTTACTTCGGGCATGCGGCCAAAGTTTGGCGCATCGGTATCCTGGCCCGCATCGATGATGCCCCGGCGTATGGCACGGGTGCGGGTGAAATAGTCGTGGAGGTGATCGCCGTCGCCCTTGCGAATGGCACGCTGGAGGGCGAAAAGCTCTTCCGTGAAGCGGCCAAGGATCTCCAGCGTGGCCTCCTTGTTGGAAAGGAAGACATCGCGCCACATGGTTGGGTCCGACGCGGCGATGCGGGTGAAATCGCGGAACCCGGCGGCGGAGTAGTTCACGACCTCGGTTTCCGTGACCCGTTTCAGATCATCCGCCACGCCGACCATTGTGTAGGCGATGAGGTGGGGTACGTGGGAGGTTACAGCGAGCACGCGGTCGTGGTGGGCGGGCTCCATATGATCGACATTTGCGCCGAGGGCCTGCCAGAACGCCGTGAGGTTCCGCAGAGCCTCCGGATCCGTGCCTTCGACGGGGGTCAGCAGGCTCCACCGATTGTCGAAAAGCTCGGCGAAGCCGGAGGCGGGGCCCGACTGTTCCGTGCCCGCAAGGGGGTGTCCCGGAATGAAGTGCGTGCCGTTGGGCAGGTGCGGCTGGATCGCCTGGATGACGTCGAACTTGACGGAGCCGACATCGGTAATGGTCGCACCCGGCGCGATATGGGGCGCGATTTCCTGCATCACGGCGCCCATGGCACCGACCGGAGTGCAGAGAATGATAAGATCGGCGCCCTGCACCGTCTCTGCGTTGGTGTCCATGATCGCGTCGCAGAGCCCCAGCCTCTTTGCCTCCGCCCGCGTGTCGGCAGAGCGGGCGGTGCCGGTGACCCTGCCCGTGTATTCAGCCCGGCGGAGCGCGTGGACGAAGGACGACGAAATGAGACCGAGGCCGATAAGGGCGATATGCTTGTAGACGATCATCGGTTTTCTTTCAGAAAATCGCCGATCAGGGAGGCGATGCGGCGGCAGGCAAGCTCGTCCCCGACCGTGATGCGCAAGGCGGTGGGCATCTTGTAACCCGTGATGCGGCGGACGATGAAGCCGTGCTGCTGGATATAGGCGTCGCAGGCCTCCGCTTCCGCTGCGCTGGCGAAATGGGGGACGACAAAATTGGCGTGGGCATCATCGGTTGCGAGGCCGAGGGCACGGAGTTCTGCTGTCAGCCATGTGCGCCATTTGGCGTTGGCGGCGCGGCAGCTTTCTATATAGCTTTGGTCGGCTATGGCCGCTTCGGCGGCGGCAAGAGCCGGGGCGGAGACGTTGAAGGGGCCGCGAATGCGGTTGAGCACGTCGATGATTTCTGCCGAGGCATAGCCCCAGCCGATGCGGAGCGCGCCGAGGCCGTAGATTTTGGAGAAGGTGCGGGTCATCACCACGTTGGGGTGTGCCTCCACAAGAGCGGCACCGCCATCATAGCCTTCCAGGTATTCGGCATAGGCGCCATCAATCACCAGAAGGCAGGTGGGCGGGAGCGCTTTGGCGAGTGCTTCGATTTCCGCAAGCGGGATCATCGTGCCGGTGGGATTGTTGGGATTGGCGATGAAGATGAGGCGTGTGGCCTCCGTGACCGCTGCGAGAATGGTTGCGGGATCGGTGTGGCGCTCTTTCTCCGCCACTTCCACGGGCGTTGCCCCGGCTGCGCGGGCCGAGATGGCGTACATCGCGAAGCCGTGCTCGGTATGGATCACCTCTGTGCCGGGGCCTGCATAGGCGTAGCAGAGAAAGGCGATCACCTCATCCGAGCCCGCGCCGCAGATGATGCGGGCAGGATCAAGGCCGTAGGTTTCGCCAATGGCTTCGCGCAGGGTGGCGTGATCGGAGGAAGGGTAAAGCTCCAGCGTCTCTGCGGCCGCGCGCACGGCTTCTTTGGCGGCGGGCGAGGGGCCGAGGGGATTTTCGTTGGAGGAGAGCTTGGTGACCTTGTTGGCCCCCTCCACATGCGCCTTGCCCGCCACATAGGGTGCGATATCGAGGATGCCGGGCTGCGGGGCCGGGCTCTGGCGGGCGTTGGTGGACATGCGCTTCACTCTCATTCAGGTTCGCCCCTCTTAGCCTGTGGGTGGCGCGATGAAAAGTTGTGATGCTGTGCACGGCTGAGGTCTGGGCGTGATGCGGCTTATTCCCGACGCATGAAGCGGCTGGCCACCTTCTGCCGGGGCTGTGGCTTGACAGGCCATGAGTTGAGTGGGAGAGCAGACGGAGGCGGTGGTGGAGCGCTTTTGATGGAATTTTACAAGCAGAAGCGCCGGTTCTTACCTCCGCGATCCCTTCTTTCAAAGGCCACGCCTCAAGTGTTCGTGCATGCGGAGCGCAAGGTTTGTGAAAATATCGCGGCTGACAAAATGGATTTCTTTCGCCATGTCGAGACGGTTGCGAACCGCAGAAATGTTGCGTGCAATGTGGTGCGCCATCTGCCGATCAACAGAAGTGAGCTGAGAGACTCGCATCACCTCAACATCCTGATGGGCGGCCTTCCGGCTTATGGCCGCTCCATCCTTCATGCCTGCCCGACCTACGTGCCCGGTTTCTGGTACTTCGACGAGCTTGGTGAGCGTGAAAGCTCCAGTATCGCGTTGCAGACATTTCTGCCGAGAATGATTGCAGAGGACCGGGCCAAGGCCTTTGCCGACAGGGTGCGGAAGCAGGTTCTGGGCAATGCACGGACGAAGTGGCCGCAGCCCGATCGGGATGTAACGGCGTTGGACAAGGGTTCCATCGTTGTCTTTGCGCAGGAGTTGCGGCCCGGGCATCGTCAGACGGTGTATATGGAGACGGCCCCGATGCTCGAAGCCGTGATCTCGGCTGCCAAGGGGCGCAGGGTTTATATCAAGCCCCACCCTCTCCAGAGAGAGGAACAGCTGAAGATGGTTCGGAGCTTTCATGCCCCCGATCGCGGGGTGCATGTGGTGGATGCCAATCTGTTTGATCTGCTGGAAGCAGCGGCTTTCACGATCTCTATCGGGTCTGCGGCGTGTTTTGAGGGCTTTCTTCTAGGGAAGCCTGCGATTTTAACGGGGCGGACGGATTTCCATCACAACACTCTTACCGCGCGATCCGCCTCTGAGCTGTGTGATTGTATTGATCGCATCGAGACGACGACCTTCCATCATGATCGTTTTCTGACGTGGTTCTTGCGGGATTGCTGCATCAACCCGCGCGTTCCCGAAGCGCTGGGCAGGATCGAGGCGCGTATTGTCCAGAAGGGATTCTGGCCGCCAAGGGAGCCTTGAAGGCGGCTGGGCAGGGCTCTGGCAGGGCTTCACTCCCTTGGGCCCACCTCCTTTGGTCTGTGGCGGGGGGGGGTAAAGTTCTGATGGTTTTGCGGCCGTGAGTGCTTTTCCGGACCAGTGATTTGCCGCATTGGGCTTGTCTGCCACTGGCTGCCGGGACAAGAGAGGAAGACAGTTTCATTGAAGGGGCTTATTGTGGCTTTACGGCTGGTTTTCTTATTCATGGCCTCGCTGATGGCACCCTTGCTTCCTGCCTGGGCGGCGGAAGTGGATGCGTGCAACCCGCTCAAGTATTCGGAGTGTTTGCGTATCTCTGATGCCTACCGCACTGCGCTGCCACCTTTCCCGGAGGATCCTGATCGCGCCGCCCTTTTGTTCAAGAAGGGCGTGGTGGGACTGGCGGAACAATGTGATGCTTCGGACGCAGAGGCGTGTTGGCGTTTGTTGCATGCCTTCGAATACCTGCCGGAACCGGCGGCACCTGATATGGTGGTGGCGATGATGGACACGGTTCGAAACGCAACCGAGCGGGGATGCGATGCCGGGCAGGCGGAAAGCTGCTACTGGCGGGGGCAATTCTATCGCAATCGCTTTGTGCTGGAGCAGTTGCAGTCGGGCGATGCGGCCGTGGATAGGGCCGCCTTGGGGAAGGACATCCGGTTTTGGCAGAAACGCCTTCAGGAGGCTGCTGTGGCAGAAGCCGGGGTGCTGGATCTGGGCTGTGCGGCGGGAGACCGTGTGGCCTGCGCACGGGCGGCTGATCTGAAGGAAGAGTATGGGCTTTTGCCGAGGAGGGATCCGGCTGTAATCGACGCCCTTCTGGCGGGATGCGGTGAGCCGGATGCGCAGGCTTGTGATGACGCGCGTTGGGCGATCCTGCCTCTGGGTGCCACGAAACCTGATCGGGAGGCGGAATTGGCGATAAGGCAGGTTGGACCGGCCCGATTGAGAGCCTTTTGCGAGGAGGGCAACGGGCCTGCCTGCATGGCTGTCGGTGATCTTGTGGACCGAGAGGCGCGGATGCCATGGCTGGAGCGGGCCTGTATTCTGGAGCAAGGCGAAGGCTGTTTGCAGTATGGGCAGAAGCTCTATTCCCAATACAGGTGGGGCGAAGATGCGCCTGTGGAAGTTCTGACCCGGGCCACCGAAGCTCTGACCAAGGCCTGCGATGGTTCAGAGGCCTTTGCGTGCCACATGTTGGAGCATCTGAGCGGGCAGTAAAGTTGGCGTCTTCTCAGTTCTGGCCAAGTGCTGCGTCAAAACGCTCACGAAGGCGGTGGCCCCGATTGGGAGAGATTGCCTCCGCCCACTGGATCTGCCCTTCGAGCCGGGCTGCTTTCGCGGGATCCGGTGCGGATTTCAGGGCGTGGATAGCGGCCTTGAGCCTGTCATACTCCCGCCGTGGCAGGTTCACGTGGGCGTTCACGGTCAGGCCGGTGAGGCTTTGGCGCTGTGCGGAGGGCATCGCGCGTGTTTTGGCAGGGTTTGCGGAAAAACCTTCGGAGGTGAGGATCTCGGGCACCGCTTTCAGAAGCGGGCGGGCAATTGCCGCATCGCCCGAAAAGGCCAGATCATCGGCATAGCGCGTGTATTGCGCATCGAGACTGCGGGCGAGGCCGGTGAGGCGCCTATCGAGAGTGAAGGCGGTGAGGTTGGCGAGGGCCGGTGAAGTGGGCGCACCCTGCGGCAGGTGCGGATGCGCAAGCGTCTGGCGCTGGGCCGCGGGGAGCCTTGCGAGGATATTGGGATGTGTGGCCGTGGTGCAGAGGCCGGTGAGCGTGCGGGCCACGCGGTGCGGATAGCCAAGGCAGCGAAAGAGCGCGTGGATGCGGCTGGCCGGAACGGAGGGGAAGAAATCGCGGATATCGAAGCGCAGCACCATTTCCTCGCCCGCATGTACTGCTGCGGACTGGCAGCAGTTGCGGGTTTTGACAAACCCGTAAGCCGCCGGATGTGTGGATATCTGGTTCAGGATGCCCGAGAGGATCCGTCGCTGGAGTGCCTTGAGCGCGGGTTTGGGAGCCTCGATCAGGCGGTGGCCACCCTTTGGCTTGGCAAGGAGGCAGGGGAAGTAGTGGTTGAGCGGCATATCGTCGGCCCGCGCGGCGTGGGCCTGAAGGTCCGCAAACCATGAAAGCCGGGCGGGCGTGAGGAGGAGCCATTCAGCCAATGCGCCTTCTGTGGGCAGGCTCGGGATTTCTGCATCGCGAAAGGCCGGGGTGGGCTGCATCACTGGCGCGGCGAGATCCTCCTCCGGCCAGATTTTCCAGGCGGCACAAAGGCGCTGGATGTGGCGCAGGGCCGGATGGCTGGCAAGCTCTTTGGCGAGAGCGGCTGCCGGTGGGGCATACGCCTTGGGGAAGGCCATGATCAGATGCCGGGCCAGCTTTGGGGCGTGTTCATGCGTGATGCTGGGCAGCCGCTGGCGGAGAGCGGCCTCCAGCGCAGGCTCTCGCCAATCCGTTCGCGCCAGAGTGGCCGCGAGAATGCGCGCCAGATCACGGCAGCGGGCTTTTGAGAGATTGTTCTCAGATGACATTGGGCAAACGGCCTCTCCAACCCGTCTTCGTGATGCGTAACCGGACCTGGGTGAAGCCCAGCATCGGTTGCGCCATGTGTGCCAAGCTCATGGTTCCTCCACGGGGATGCCCCGCAGTGCCCTTCGGTCGCCCTCGGGCAGACTTGGAGAGGCCGCCGCCGGGTGAAAGTGTAGCGATGCGGGTGGTGGTGTCAAAGCCGTTTGGCATCCCGGCGCAGATGTGGTGTTCTCTGCGATAGCGTTTGAATTTCAGAAAGAGGCACCCCATGAGCACAGCAGAAATCGGCCTGATCGGCCTTGGAACGATGGGTGCGGCCCTGGCCTCCAACATTGCCGATAACGGTTTTCGCGTGGCGGTGTTCAATCGCACCACTTCTGTGACGCAGAGCTTTCATGCTGATGCGGGTGAGCTGGCTGAGAGGATTGTGCCGACGGAGAGCCTTGAGGATCTTGTGGCGGCGATTGCGGAGCCCCGGGCGATTATCCTGATGGTACCGGCGGGTGAGGCGGTGGACGCGCAGATTGCGGCGTTGCGGCCATTGCTGGGCCCGGATGATCTGATCATCGATGCGGGGAACGCGAATTTTCACGATACCAACCGGCGGGCGCGGGACGCGGGGGATTTGCCGTTTCTGGGCATCGGAGTTTCCGGCGGGGAGGAAGGCGCCCGGTTCGGGCCCTCGATCATGGGTGGTGGCAAGCGGGCCTATTGGGACAGGGTGGCCCATATTCTGGAGGCGATCAGCGCCAAGCACGAGGGTACGCCTTGCGCCACATGGATGGGCGAGGAGGGGGCCGGGCATTTTGTAAAGGCGGTGCATAACGGGATTGAATACGCCGATATGCAGATGATCGCGGAAGTTTACGGGATCATGCGCGATGGGCTGGGGATGGAGGCCGCAGGGATTGGCGATGTGTTTGCCGGGTGGAACGAGGGTGTCCTGCAGAGCTACCTGATCGAGATTTCGGGTAAGGTTGCCAAGGCCACCGATCCCGAAAGCGGTGATCCGATGCTGGAGGTGATCGTGGATGCAGCCGGGCAAAAGGGCACGGGCCGGTGGACGGTGATCGAGGCGCAGCATCTGGCCGCACCCGTGCCTGCCATCGAGGCGGCGGTAATGGCGCGCAATCTTTCCTCGCGGCGGGAGGAGCGGACGGCGGGAGAGGCTCTCTTTAGCGCAGGGCCCCGGGCGATTTCGGGTGGTGTGGATCTGGAGATGTTGGAGGGCGCGCTGATCGCGGGCAAGATCCTGTGTTACGCGCAGGGCTTTGCGATGATCTCGGCGGCATCCGAAGAGTTCGGCTGGGCGCTGCCCCTGCCGGAGATTGCAAAAGTCTGGCGCGAAGGCTGCATCATCCGGTCCGCCATGCTGGACGACATGGCATCCGCCCTTGGGGAGGATGCGGGGCGCAATCTGATGTTCGCGGGGCTTTTTGCGGACCATCTGAAAGCACAGCACGGCGCGTTGCGGGAAGTGGTAGCCATTGCGGCCAGCCACGGCATCGCCGTACCGGCGCTGGCCTCGGGACTGGCCTATTTCGATACGATGCGAACGAGCCGCGGGACGGCCAACATGATCCAGGGGCAACGGGATTTCTTCGGTGCGCACGGGTTTGAAAGGTTTGACGGGCGGACGGGGCAGCATGGGCCCTGGGCGATGGGGTAGGGACCTTTAAGGCCCTGAACCCGGTGTTCGGGGGCGGCTCTTTGCGGGGGTGGGTGTGTCGGGGCCCCGACTGCGAAGCTTCGCTCCACAGCGGCCCTCCCGCCAACCGCACCCGCGTTGATTGCGTCGTTTTCTCGGGAACAGAGTGATTTTTGAGGTAGGAGAGAAGAAACGCCCCGCCTCAACTGCGTCGAGGCGGGGCGATCCTGCTATTCTGCCGTCAGCAAAGGCGGCTTTTTCGTTGAGATCCGCGGCGCGCCGGGTTCTTCGATGCGCAGATCCAGATTTCCATCCTTTACGCCGACTTGCACCACGCCGCCCTTGGCGAGTTTGCCGAAGAGAAGTTCTTCCGCCAGTGGCTTCTTGATGTGTTCCTGGATGACGCGGCCGAGAGGGCGGGCGCCCATGCGGTCGTCGTAGCCCTTGTCGGCCAGCCATTCGGCGGCTGGTTTTGTGAGCTCGATTGTGACGTTGCGATCCATCAGCTGGGCTTCGAGTTGCAGCACGAATTTCTCCACCACTTGAAGGATGACCTCTTTCGGCAGGGCGCCGAAGCTGATCACCGCATCGAGGCGGTTGCGGAATTCGGGTGTGAACTGACGCTCGATTGCAGCCATATCCTCGCCCTCGCGGCGATCCCGACCGAAGCCGATGGCGGATTTGGCAAGCTCGGCGGCACCGGCATTGGATGTCATGATCAGGATCACGTTGCGGAAATCGACCGTGCGGCCGTTGTGATCCGTGAGCTTTCCGTGATCCATCACCTGCAACAGGATGTTGTAGACATCCGGGTGCGCCTTCTCGATCTCGTCGAGCAGGAGGACGGAATGTGGGTGCTGGTCGACACCGTCGGTCAGGAGCCCGCCCTGATCGAAGCCGACATAGCCCGGAGGTGCGCCGATGAGGCGGGAGACGGCGTGTTTCTCCATGTATTCGGACATGTCGAAGCGCAGAAGCTCCACGCCGAGTGTGTCGGCAAGCTGTTTGGCCACTTCGGTTTTACCCACACCCGTTGGCCCGGCGAAGAGGTAGTTGCCGATGGGTTTTTCAGGCTCGCGCAGACCCGCACGGGAAAGTTTGATCGCGGATGAGAGCGCCTCGATGGCCGTATCCTGGCCGAAGACCACGCGCTTGAGACCCGCTTCGAGATCTTTCAGGACCTCGCTGTCGTTCTTGGAGACGTTCTTGGAAGGGATGCGCGCAATTTTCGCGACCACTTCCTCGATATCCTTGGCACCGATCGTCTTGCGGCGCTTGCTTTCGGCCACGAGATGCTGCGCGGCACCTGCCTCATCAATCACGTCGATCGCCTTGTCTGGCAGCTTGCGGTCATGGATGTAGCGCGCGGACAGATCCACGGCGGATTTGATTGCCTCGTTCGTGTAGCGGATATCGTGATGCTCTTCGAAATAGGGCTTGAGGCCCCGGAGGATCTTGATCGCGTCGTCCACTGTCGGCTCGTTCACGTCGATTTTCTGGAAGCGGCGGGAGAGCGCGCGGTCCTTCTCGAAATGCTGGCGGTATTCCTTGTAGGTCGTGGAGCCCATGCAGCGGAGCTTGCCGCCCTGAAGCGCGGGCTTCAGGAGGTTGGAGGCGTCCATTGCGCCGCCGGATGTTGCACCGGCACCGATGACGGTGTGGATTTCGTCGATGAAGAGAACGGCATCGGGGTGCTCCTCCAACTCGTTCATGACGGCTTTCAGACGCTCCTCGAAATCGCCCCGGTAACGAGTGCCCGCGAGAAGGGCGCCCATATCGAGCGAGTAAATGATCGTTTCCGCCAGAACGGCGGGTGTGTCGCCATTGACGATCTTGTGCGCGAGGCCTTCGGCGATGGCGGTTTTGCCGACGCCGGGATCGCCCACGAGGATCGGGTTGTTCTTGCGGCGGCGGCAGAGCACCTGCACGCAGCGTTCCACCTCGTGATCGCGGCCGATCAGGGGATCGACATCGCCTTTGTTGGCCTTGGCGTTGAGATCGACGCAGTATTTCTGGAGAGCGGTTTCTTCGGCTTCCTTGCCGCCGGATTCGGCCTGCTCCGACACGTCTTCCGCGCCCTGTACGGGGCGGCTTTCGCCGAAATTGGGATCTTTCGCGACCCCGTGGGAGATGTAGTTGACGGCATCGTAGCGGGTCATCTCCTGCTCCTGCAGGAAGTATGCGGCGTGGCTTTCACGCTCTGCAAAGATGGCGACGAGCACATTCGCGCCTGTCACTTCCGTGCGGCCGGAGCTTTGGACATGGATCGCGGCGCGCTGGATCACGCGCTGAAAGCCCGTGGTGGGTGCGGCCTCGGAGCCATCGATATCCGACACGAGGCTTTCCAGTTCCTGATCGAGGAATTTCGTCAGCGTGCTGCGCAGCTCATCCAGATTGACGCCACAGGCGTTCATCACGCGGGCGGCATCCGTTTCGTCTATGAGCGCCAGAAGAAGGTGTTCCAGGGTCGCAAGCTCGTGCCTGCGCTCGTTTGCAAGGCCAAGCGCCTGATGAATTGCGGATTCCAGCGTGCTCGAAAAAGAAGGCATGGCTTCTGTCCTCATTCTCATCGCAGGGGGGAGATACCTCCGGCGACGGGTCATTCTTTGACCTCAACATATAATTTCGGGTTTATTCCGCCCGCTTCAAGGCAAATTTTTGTGCGCGCGCCCCAAAAGGGAAAAGTTTGCCATGTTTTCAGGCTGGGTGGCGTAAAATTTAACAGAAGGTTAAAGCGGGCAGTCCCGGTGTTCGGCGGAGATATGTGGTGCTGAGGGGGGCAGGACAAGGGGGGCGGCCCCTTTTTCCTCAGATTTTCCACACCCCACGGCAGCTGCGCGAGGCTGATTGATGTATCGGACGAAGCCCCCTAGGATTCGCCAAAAAAATGCATTTTTGAAGAGGGCATTTCGTGCGCCAGACCTATCCTTCTCTCCAGACAGCCTCTACCGGGCTCGTTGTTGCCATTGTGGGCTTTTTCAGTTCGTTTCCAATCGTTCTGAAAGGGCTCTCTGCGGTGGGTGCGAGTGCTGAGGAAGCGGCATCGGGCCTGATGTTTGCAGCGCTTGCGATGGGTCTGGCGGGTATTGGGTTGAGCCTGTGGAAGAAACTGCCGGTCAGCGTTGCATGGTCCACCCCCGGTGTTGCGTTTCTGGCCGCAGCGGCGCTGCCGGAGGCTGGTTTTGGTGGCGCTGTGGCAGGGTTTCTCTTCGCCGGGGCGCTGACGGTGATTGCCGGGCTTTGGAAGCCTTTGGCCCGCCTTGCCGCATCCATCCCTGCACCGCTTGCACAGGCCATGCTGGCGGGTGTGCTGCTGCCGCTTTGCATTGTGCCGTTTCAGGCCATCGGAGAGACACCGCTTACGGCGCTTCCCATTGTGCTGACATGGTTCGTTTTTCGCATCTTCAGCAGATTGTTCGCGGTTCCGGCAGCCGTGATTGCGGCGGCGCTTGTGACGCTGTTTGGCACCGGGTTTCAGGTGCCAATGCCTTCCAGCGTGCTGACATCGCCGGTTTTGGTGCAGCCTGTGGTCTCTCTCGCGGCGTTTCTCGGCATCGGGCTGCCGCTGTTCATCGTGACGATGGCCACGCAGAATATTCCCGGGATTGCTGTACTGAAGGGGTACGGTTTCACCCCGCCGCCCGGGCCGCTTTTTGCCGGTGTGGGGGCTGCGAGCGTGGTTTCTGCACCTTTTGGAGCACCGGCCACATGTCTTGCGGCGATCACGGCCGCGATGTGCGCCAATGAGGATTCAGACCCGGATGAGAGGCGGCGCTACTGGTCTGCTGTTATTGCCGGGGTGATCTACTGTATCTTCGGTGTGTTCGCGGGCGTTATTACGGCCTTTGCCGGAGCCGCGCCGCCTCTCGTTCTTGGCACGCTTGCGGGTGTGGCGTTGCTCGGGGTGTTCGCAAGCTCTGCCGCCTCTGCGCTGGAGGCTGCCGATCATCGGGAAGCTGCGGCGATCACATTTCTGACCACCGCTTCCGGCATAACGATCTTTGGCCTTGGTGCCGCCGTTTGGGGGCTGGTGATCGGCATCCTCGTGCAGCTTTTCAATCAGAAGCTGGGCCGCTGAAGGGCGCAGCCTTCAGCCTGAGTGTCGGGTTTCAGAACCTGTCTTTGCGGCTTCTGATCTCTGCAAACACCTCTGTATCGCTCGCGCCTTCCATCCCGAGATTGCTTCGGATTGCCGGATCTGCGGGGCGCAGAAACGGGTTGGTAGCCAACTCGTCCGAGAGGAAGGACGGCACGGTAGGGTTGCCTGCGGCGCGGGCCTCCGTGATGGCTGCGGCTCGTTTTTGCAGGGCTTCGTTGGCGGGGTCGACGGTGAGAGCGAACCTCGCATTCGCCGCGGTGTATTCGTGGCCGGAGCAGACGACCGTTTCCTTGGGGAGTGCTGCCAGTTTGGAGAGACTTTTCCACATCATGGGCGCATCGCCCTCGAACAGGCGGCCACAGCCGAGGGCCATCAGGCTGTCTGCGGTGAAGACGGCGTTGGCATCGGGGATATAGAAGGCGATGTGGCCGACGGTGTGGCCCGAGACGTCGATCACCTCAACGCTGTGGCCTGCCACGCTGAGCGGATCACCCTCGGCCACTTCCATATCCAGCGGGGGCAGGCGGTGGGCATCAGTGGCAGCGCCCACGATGACGCAGCCATATTTAGATTTGAGCGCCGCAACCCCATCTATGTGATCATCGTGATGGTGGGTGATGAGAATGGTGTTGAGCGACCATCCCTTGCCTTCCAGAGCAGTGATAATGGGAGCCGCCTCCGGCGCATCCACCAGTGCAGTTTCATCGGTTTCGCTGTTGTGGATGAGGAAGGCATAGTTGTCGGAACGGCATGGGACGGTTAGGATCTCTACTGGCATCGGGGTTTCCTCGGCTGGGACAGGGTGAGGGCTTCATGCATCTCGACGTAGTGGATTTACGCGCGTTTTACTACCGCACCAAGCTGGGGCGCGTGGCGCAACGCAATCTGCAGGCCGGGTTGCGGCGGCTGTGGCCGGATACGAAGGGTATGACCGTGGTGGGCTTTGGTTTTGCCGCACCCTTTCTGCGCCCGTTTCTGGAGGATGCCGCGCGGGTGATGTGCCTGATGCCGGACCAGCAGGGCGTGATGCCCTGGCCTTCGGGAGAGGCCAATCACTCGGCATTGGTGGAGGAGACAAGCTGGCCTCTGGCGGCTGGATCGGTTGACAGGCTGATTGTGGCGCACGGATTGGAGACCTGCGAATTGGCCAGCGCCTTGCTGAGTGAGATTTTCCGCGTTCTGGCACCGGGCGGGCATGTGATCTTCATCGTGCCCAACAGGGCCGGGGCCTGGGCGCGGCGCGATGCGACGCCCTTTGGCTACGGGCGCCCTTACAGTTTCGGGCAGGTTGAGACGTTGCTGCGCAACCACAAGTTTCTGCCCGAGCGTCATGCGGCGGCCCTTTACGGCCCGCCAAGCCATCGGCGGTTCTGGCTGCGAACGAGTGGTATATGGGAGAGCCTTGGCGCGCGGATGGATGCACAGCTGATTGCGGGTGCGCTGATGGTGGAGGCGACCAAGCAGGTATATGCGACGCCAAAGAGCGGTACGCCGGTTACGGTGCCGGGGCCGCTGGAGGTGCTGGAGGGGCTGACGAAGCCAAAGCCCAAGCCAGCCTTGGGGCGGGTGTAGTGGCAGAGGCTGCGCGGCTGCTGGTGCGGGTGGACGATGCAGGCACGAGCCTCGCCTCCAACGAAGGCTGCCTGACGGCTTGTGTTGAGGGGATTGCCCGGAGTGTTGAGGTGATGATGCCGGGAGCATGGGTGCATCATGCGGCGGAGCGGTTCGGGCGGCATCCGGATATCGATGTGGGCATCCACCTGACGCTGACCAGCGAATGGGATGCGGTGAAATGGCGCCCGCTGACGGGGGCGGCGAGCCTTGTTGATGCGCAGGGCTTCTTTTGGCCGCGTCTTTTTGCCATAGGGAAAGGCGATGCGGAATGCGTGCAGAACGGCGGGTGGCAACTTGAGGATGTGGCCGCCGAGTTTGAGGCGCAGATTGCGCTGGGGCTGAAACTGTTTTCGCAGGCAAGCCATATCAGCAGCCATATGGTGCGCCATTTCAAGGATTTCGATCCATTGCTCGGTGTGCTGATCTCTGATCTCTGCACGAAGTTTGGCCTGATGGATGACGGCCTTGGAGACACGCTTGACTGGATTGATGGCTACCCGAAGTTCCCAAGAGATCCCGCTTTGCGCGAAACTGAGTTCATCCGCGCGCTTGAGGGATTGCGGAATGGCACGCATATTTTCCTGGATCATCCGGCACCGCTGACGGAGGAAACGCAGGCCTTGGGCCACGATGGCTACCGCGATGTCGCCGAAGATCGTGCGGCTTGTCTGGCGGTGCTTGCCAGTGCGCCGGTCCGGGAGGCAGTGAAGCGTCTTGGGATCGAGTTGATCGGCTACCGGTCTCTTCCGTTGTGAGAAAATTGGGCGCGCTTAATTGGCTTGACTGACGTCAATCGTCGTGCACTTTTTCCTCGCGACATAGCCTAGATCGCAAAACCGGACCGGCAATGGCCAACTAGCCAAAATAGTCTACCTTTTGCGACCTGACGAATGTCTGCTCGCCCAATCGATTCCCATTTTCTTGAGCTGCTCTGATGAAGACTTGGATTGCATTTGCACCAAATTTGGCGAGCCCTACCAACCGGCGTCTCAGCGAAATTGGCTATGAAGAGTGACGCTCTTCAATACCGGGCAATCCCAATGCCTTCAGTTCTGCATTTTCCAGATCAGAGATGAATGCCATGTCCTGCGCCGCCTCGCATCGCGAAATCCAGTTTCGGATTGGCGCGCTGTCTGGGATCATGTCAGGAAGCCAGGTGAAGGGTGACATTACCAGAATGTCCGCTGCTGAAATCTGATCGTCGACCAGAAAGTCATGATCGGCTAACGCAGCCTCTAGAGCCGCATACATTGTAGCATTGTCTCGACACCATGACTTGATCATCGGGTTATCGGCTATTTCAAGAAAGCTCATATACATAATTGGCTCCATCACGTTGCCATAGTAGAAGAGCCACGACAGATAGCCTCCGCGACTGGCCGATGATATGCCCCGACCCAAGGCGCTATCAAAATGGTCGGTCAGCCACAGCATGATCGCACCGCGTTCTCTGATCACCTGACCGTTAACTTCGAGAGCAGGCACTTTTCCTTCGGGATGCGGGTTTCGTGGATCGGATTTCCCGACACCGCCCTTACGTACAATGTGGACGGTTTCGACCTGTACTTCGGTCTCTTTTCCCATCAAGCGCAGTAAACTGAGCACGCTGGTCGAACGGGATTGCGGGGAATGGTAAAGTTTTATCATTGGTTTTTCCTCTTGTGGATCTCTGAAAACATCGTGTCACAGCACTGTTGCCATTTATTGTCAGCAACAAGATGCTACTCTGAGCAATGGCCAAATCAGACCGTATCCTTCGCCTTATCCAGCTTCTCAGGAGTTTGCCGAAACCAGTGACGGCAGCAGCATTGGCAGAGAAACTGGAGGTTTCAAAACGGACGCTTTACCGCGATATAGATGCGCTTCGGCTTGTTGGAGCGCGTATCGATGGAGAAGCGGGGGTGGGCTACACACTCGTCGAAGATATCGCATTGCCCCCGCAAACCCTGACCAGACTGGAAACAGAAGCCCTGTCTATCGGGCTGGCTGAGGTGCAGTTCAGGGGTGATGCGAAACTGGCTGATGCTGCCCGCGATGCATTTGCCAAAATAACGGCGACACTCAAGGAAAGCCAGCAGCGCGATGTGTTGCATGCGGTGAGCCAAGTCTATCGATTCACAAAAAACGATGCATCGGAGGTCGACATGACCGTAATCCGTGAGGCCTGTTGGTCAGAACACGCTATGCTGCTCAACTATCGCGACCTTGAGGGTTGCGAAACGGAACGGCGTATATATCCGCTGGCTGTTCTCTATTTTGAGCGGGCAGTAATGCTTCTTGCCTTTTGTCATCTGCGAAATGACTACCGGAAGTTCCATGTGACGCAGATCATCCGTGCGACAACACTGGAGGAATGCTTTCGGCCGCGACGCGTTCAACTTCTCAATGATTATGTCGCGGATCTTCGCGTGCGGGTCAGAGACTGGGAAGAAAATCCTTCGAAGTTCCAATTGCGTATCGACCAATCGTGAGCTGAAAGCCAACATTGCGGTGCGGAAAGCCGTTGGTGCCGAAGGTTTTTCGAATGGCAACTTTGTCGGCTTAGCGAACGGTTGAGGGGAGGGTTTTGGGTTTGCAGCAAATATGTCTGGCGGCTTCTGTTTGGTGGTTTCCGAAGAAGGGCCAGCCTCGCTTCGCGCCGCATGAAAGCTGGCGCTGTTGATAAACAGAGGGCGGTGTTGTTTCCTACACCGCCCTCTATCGCTTTCGGATCAGGCAGCCTTGCGCACCCAGACTTCCACGCGCCGGTTGATGGCGCGGCCGTTATCGTCGATCTCGCAGACGGAAGGCGCCAACTCGCTGTAGGATTTTGTCTGGAATTCCACGTTGGTGAGCCGTGATCCTGCCACCCGGTCGATGGAGCGCGCGACGGAGAGTGCGCGCTGGTTGGAGAGGAAGAGATTGCGGCTGAATGAACCTACGGAATCCGTGAAGCCGACGATGGCCACCTGCGAGCCATCTGGCAAACCCTCAAGGTAGGAGACCAGACGATCCACATCGTTCAGCTCTTTCTGGCCCAGAGCGCTGGAGCCGGTTGGAAAACGGACAGTTGTGGAGAGCCTGTCCCAGCTGCGCATATCGTTCAGCATGTCGTTCGCCAGTCCAAGTTCTGTCTGGCCGTTGAGCCCGTTGAACAGAGTGTTGGCACGGCTTGTGTTCCCGGCCTGGGAAACACGCTCCACCCCGAAGTTCACGAAGCTCGATCTGGCGATGGCATCATCTGCTTCGGGAGACAGGACATACTGGAGGAAATTGCGCGCTTCCTGCGGCATGTTATCCGGTCGGTGGTAGAGGTAGAGCCTGCGGCCAAGGGGATATTCCTCCGTTTTTACGGCAAACGGTGTGGCCGTCGAGGTGATGCCGCAGGAGCTTGTGAGGTCGAGCCTTTTCAGGCCTTCGGAATAGGCAAAGCCCACATAGCCAATGGCGTTTGGGTCATTCTGGACAGCAGCCGCAATTTCCGGATTGTCCCCCTCGGGATAAACGACACGCGCCGCGAGCGGTGGCTCCTGCCCGGAGAAAACGGCTTTTTCAAAAACACCGCGTGTGCTGGAGCCATCTTCGCGGGAAATCACGGTGATGGGGGCATTCTTGCCGCCGACCTGCGCCCAGTTGGTAATACGGCCGAGATACATGCCACCGATTTGCTGAAACGTGAGGCCGGTAACCGGGTTGTCGGGGTGCACGATCACGGCGAGGCTGTCCACCGCGATCACCGTCTCATGGTCCGGGTCCGTCATCACGCCCGCACCGGCAGCCAGCATCTCTGCCGCCTCACCCGATTTAACGCGGCGTGATGTCATACCGAACTCAGCTGCCTTTACGGCGAGGGCATCGAAGGCATCGCCGGATCCGGTGGCCACAACCAGATGTTCGCTTACCACACGGCCGGAACCGTTGTTGCCTACAAAGCGATCCAGTGTCTCGATCTCGGAGACCTGTATCCTCTCATCCCTGGCATTGAGATAGTCTGCGTAGCCTTCCATGAGATATGGCATCAGGCCGAGGCCAACGGTATCCGAGCCTGCAAAACGCACGTCTACCGTCGCAGGATCGAAAGGTGCCGTAGGCGCGATGCTGGCCACAAGTGTCTCCTTGGGAGCGCCAGACGACGGGCAGCCTGGCCCGCTGCAAATCATCTCATTTACACCGGCGCGGATCTTGCCGAGAGACGTTTCGACCACGTACTGATCATTCTCGAACGCCAGAAGCTTTCCGGTGACAGTCAGCGAGCCGTCCGGCGTCTGCATCTGTACCATCTCACCGATGATAACCTTTGGCCCGAGATCCGGGCAGCCTCCGCCTTCACAAGCCATATCGGCAGCACTGACCCGCATGTTTCCGAGAGCGGTTTTGATCAGATAGATTTCGTTCTCGAACGAGAGCAGATCGCCGGTGATCTGCACATTGCCATCCTGACTGACAAGCTTGACCGGTTCGGCCGTAGCGCTGACTGCTGAAAGACCGCAGCCAAGGGCGAGGACGGTTGATGCAAGCTTCGTGATATTCCTATCGGGTACGCACTTCATTGGATTGCTCCTACACTTGATACACAGATGCGCGGCTTTTGGGCGCGCAAAGACGAAAAACTGGCCAAAAACTTCAGTTATATAATTTTATGAATATTTAGCTTTTGAGAAAAATGCGACGTTTTTGTGACGCCAGTGTCTGAAGAACGACAAACCCTTCCAATTCGTCTCAGTTTCATGCCCGTTCTTCGAAACTTTTGTTTCGCGCTGCGTGACCCGGCAGTTACGCGGCCCACGGGCCATGGCGAATGGCGGGCGCCACATATTCAACTTAAGGGGTATAGTTGCGAGATTCGCCCTGATCACCTTGTCTGAAACACTTTGAAATGCGCAAAGCGTCGCAGGGGCTGGGCCGGACGTTCCAAAACGGTTGGAATATTGAGCAAATCTTTCTGTCGCACCGCAGTAAGGCCGCTTGCCACGTGGGGGAGGCTCTGCTATCACCGCGCCGATTTCATCGGGTGTGGCTCTCACATCCGCTTGGCCTGTTTGTGCACACAAACGGGCTCCAACCACAGACGGGGTGAACGTGTCAGATACCGCTTCTCTTACTTCTGGTATTGCGGGCCGCTATGCGACGGCGTTGTTTGAACTTGCGAAAGATGCTGGCGGGATAGACGGACTGGAAAGCGATATCGATGCGCTGTCTGCCGCTCTTGATGAGAGCGCTGAGTTGCGCGATCTGATCTCTTCGCCGATCTACAGCCGGGCCGATCAGGGCGCAGCCATGGGGGCCATTGCCGCCAAGATGGGGCTCGGCTCTCTGGTGGCCAACACTCTGGCGCTGATGGCGTCCAAGCGGCGGCTTTTCGTGCTGCCCGGGTTGATCAAGGCGGTTCAGGGGCTGATTGCGCGGGAGCGTGGTGAGGTGACTGCCGAGGTGCGTTCGGCGCAGGCTTTGAGCAAGGCGCAGATGGACGAATTGGCCGCGACGCTGAAAAAGGCCGAGGGCAAGACAGTAAAAATCGAGACGACAGTGGATGAAAGCCTGATCGGTGGCCTGGTGGTCAAGGTCGGCTCGCGGATGATCGACACATCGATCCGCTCCAAACTCAACAATCTTCAAAATGCTATGAAAGAGGTCGGATAATATGGCGATCCAAGCTTCAGAGATTTCTGCGATCCTCAAGGACCAGATCAAGAACTTCGGTCAGGATGCGGAGGTGGCCGAAGTTGGCCGCGTGCTGAGCGTTGGCGACGGGATTGCGCGTGTGCACGGGCTGGACAACGTGCAGGCCGGTGAGATGGTTGAGTTTCCGGGTGGTATCCGGGGTATGGCGCTGAACCTTGAGATCGACAATGTGGGTGTTGTGATCTTCGGTTCCGACCGGGACATCAAAGAGGGTGACACCGTCAAGCGGACGAACTCCATCGTGGACGTGCCAGTGGGCAAGGGCCTGTTGGGCCGCGTTGTGGATGGCCTTGGCAACCCGATTGACGGCAAGGGCCCGATTGAAGCTGCGGAACGCCGGGTGGCCGATGTGAAGGCGCCGGGGATCATCCCGCGAAAGTCTGTTCATGAGCCGATGTCGACCGGCCTTAAGGCGATTGATGCGCTGATCCCGATCGGTCGTGGCCAGCGCGAGCTGATCATTGGCGACCGTCAGACGGGGAAATCTGCCGTTGCGCTGGACGCCGTGCTCAACCAGAAATCCGTGAACGACACGGATGATGAGAGCAAGAAGCTTTACTGCGTTTACATCGCCATCGGGCAGAAACGTTCCACCGTGGCACAGCTGGTGAAGAAGCTCGAAGAGACGGGCGCGATGGAATATTCCATCGTTGTGGCGGCAACGGCTTCCGAGCCTGCGCCGATGCAGTATCTGGCTCCTTATTCCGCGACTGCGATGGCCGAGTATTTCCGCGACAACGGCATGCATGCTCTGGCGATCTACGACGATCTTTCCAAGCAGGCCGTGGCGTATCGCCAGATGTCGCTCCTGCTCCGCCGCCCGCCGGGCCGCGAAGCCTATCCGGGTGATGTTTTCTACCTCCACTCTCGCCTGCTGGAGCGTTCGGCGAAGCTGAACGAAGACAATGGATCGGGCTCTCTGACGGCTCTGCCGATAATCGAGACGCAGGGCGGCGACGTTTCGGCCTTTATTCCAACGAACGTGATCTCCATTACCGATGGGCAGATCTTCCTTGAAACGGAACTGTTCTATCAGGGTATCCGTCCGGCTGTGAACACCGGCCTTTCCGTTTCGCGTGTGGGCTCTTCGGCGCAGACAAAGGCGATGAAGTCGGTGGCGGGTTCGATCAAGCTGGAACTGGCACAGTACCGCGAGATGGCAGCGTTTGCGCAGTTCGGTTCCGATCTTGATGCGGCAACGCAGCGCCTTCTCGCACGTGGCGCGCGACTGACGGAGCTTCTGAAACAGCCGCAGTATTCACCCCTGACAACCGCCGAGCAGGTGATCGTGATTTACGCGGGCTCCAACGGGTATCTCGACAAGATCGCCGTGGACAATGTGGGCCGCTACGAGAAGGGCCTGCTGACGCTTCTGCGCGGCAGCCATTCCGATCTTCTGGCCGATATCACCAACAATGATCGTAAGGTTGCCGGTGATCTGGAAGAGACGATCAAGGGTGTGCTCGACGATTACACCAAAGATTTCGCCTGAATTCGGACAGACTAGGGAGACCGGCACATGCCGAGCCTTAAGGACCTGAAGAACCGGATCGAAACCGTGAAATCCACGCGGAAGATCACGAAGGCCATGCAGATGGTGGCCGCGGCGAAACTGCGCCGGGCTGAGGAAGCGGCGCAGGAGGCGCGGCCTTATGCAGAGCGTATGAATGCTGTGCTCAGCAATCTGGCGCAGGGGGCCGCGAACAGCCCTTCTGCACCGAAGCTGCTGAAGGGCACTGGTGCGGACGAAACGCATCTGCTGATTGTGGCCACTTCCGAGCGTGGTCTTTGCGGGGGGTTCAACAGCTCCATCGTGAAGCTGGCGCGCCGGGAAGCGCAGCGGCTGCTGGCGGCTGGCAAGACTGTGAAAATCCTGACTGTTGGCAAGAAGGGGCGCGAACAGTTGCGCCGCGATCTTGGCGACCATCTTGTTGATCACGTTGATCTTTCCGAGGTGAAGAAGGTTGGCTACAACCACGCGGCCTCTATTGCGACGGATGTGCTGGCGCGCTTTAGCGCAGACGAGTTTGACGTGTGCAAGCTTTACTATGGCCAGTTCAAATCCGTAATCAGCCAGGTGCCGACGGAATTGCAGCTGATCCCGACCACATTTGAAGAGACCGAAGAAGCGGTTTCCGTGAGCTACGATTACGAGCCGGAGGAAGAGGCGATCCTCGCCGACCTTCTGCCGCGTTCCGTAGCGACACAGGTGTTCACGGCCTTGTTGGAAAACGCGGCATCCGAGCAGGGCGCGCGGATGTCTGCGATGGACAACGCCACGCGCAACGCGGGTGAGATGATCGACAAGCTGACGATCCAGTACAACCGCTCGCGGCAGGCCGCGATTACGAATGAACTTATCGAAATTATCTCGGGCGCAGAGGCGCTGTGATGAGAGTGCTTGTTCTCGCCTTTTTGCTTTTTGCAGGGACCACGGCGTCGGCTACAAAAGAAATATTTGGGGAGATCTATAACGCTTGCGTAAACACGAGTGTTGATGATGACTATATACATCGTGAGTTCTTGGATGATCTCACGCTGCATCAGTTTTGTGCGTGTGTGGAAACCAATGCCCTTAGGGCGATTGAACATGAAAATGCTGATGCAAGCGATTTCACTGTAGGATACCAGATGCTTGCAGAGCGATCTCAGGAGATGGGAATGCCGATATCGGAGGTTCGCAAGATGTATCTTCGGGATGCGTTTGATCGTGATGATCCGTTTTCGGGCCAACTTCTCCAGATAGAATTGGTGGAACAGACTGCATCAATCGCGTCTGCATTCAGCAAGGCTAACGGGGCCAAACCGTACAAGATCGATTGCCGTCCGCTGGACTTGCGCTAGAGAGAAACGAGCCCCGCGTCATGGTGGGAGCACAAAGGACCAAATGGAGACGATAAATGGCAAACGCTAAAGGCAAAATCACACAGGTGATCGGCGCGGTCGTCGACGTGCAGTTCGACGACCATCTGCCCGAGATCCTCAACGCTTTGATCACGGACAACAACGGCAACAAGCTGGTGCTGGAAGTGGCACAGCACCTCGGTGAAAATACCGTGCGTACAATTGCGATGGACTCGACGGAGGGCCTCGTGCGCGGTCAGGAAGTGACCGATCAGGATGCACCGATCCAGGTCCCCGTTGGCGATGCGACGCTTGGCCGGATCATGAACGTGGTCGGCGATCCGGTTGACGAGAAGGGCCCGGTAGAGGCGACGGAATACAGACCGATCCACGCCGAGGCCCCTTCCTTCGAAGCGCAGGCAACTTCCTCCGACATCCTGGTGACGGGGATCAAGGTCATCGACCTTCTGGCGCCCTATTCCAAGGGTGGTAAGATCGGCCTGTTCGGCGGTGCGGGTGTTGGTAAAACCGTTCTTATTCAGGAACTTATCAACAACATCGCCAAGGTGCATTCCGGCTACTCGGTGTTCGCGGGTGTAGGCGAGCGGACGCGTGAGGGGAACGACCTTTATTACGAGTTCATCGAGTCCGGCGTGATCAACGCGGACGATCTGACGAAATCCAAGGTGGCGCTGGTGTATGGCCAGATGAACGAGCCTCCGGGTGCGCGTGCGCGTGTGGCGCTGTCGGGCCTTACGATGGCCGAACAGTTTCGGGATCAGTCCGGTACGGACGTTCTGTTCTTCGTGGACAACATCTTCCGCTTCACGCAGGCCGGTTCCGAGGTGTCGGCACTTCTTGGCCGTATCCCGTCCGCCGTGGGCTATCAGCCGACGTTGGCCACCGACATGGGCCAGATGCAGGAGCGGATTACCTCCACGAAAGCGGGCTCGATCACTTCCGTTCAGGCGATTTACGTGCCTGCGGATGACCTTACGGACCCTGCACCTGCGACATCGTTTGCCCACCTTGATGCGACGACTGTTCTCAACCGTGCGATCTCCGAGCTGGGGATCTATCCGGCTGTGGATCCGCTCGATTCCACGTCTCGGATCCTCGATCCGCAGGTTGTGGGTGAGGAGCACTATAATGTTGCTCGTGATGTGCAGGGGATTTTGCAGCGGTACAAATCGCTTCAGGATATCATCGCCATTCTCGGTATGGATGAGCTTTCCGAGGACGATAAGTTGACTGTGACACGCGCCCGGAAAATTCAACGCTTCCTTAGCCAACCCTTTGATGTGGCTGAAGTTTTCACCGGCTCGCCCGGTGTGCAGGTGCCGTTGGAAGATACGATTTCCTCGTTCAAGGCTGTTGTGGCCGGTGAGTATGACCACCTGCCTGAGGCAGCCTTCTACATGGTGGGCGGCATCGACGAAGTGAAAGCCAAAGCCGAGAAAATGGCTGCGGACGCAGCCTGATCGGATCGGGGCGGTGAACCTTTTCAAGCAGTATGCCGCCCGCTTCGCTTCGGCCTCCGAGACGGTGGGGCCGACGCCGAAAAATTGGAAGAACCTGCCTTTTTGCCGCGAAAACCATCGTGAGGTTTTTCATTCTGCTCGCAGAATCGAGAGCCTTGGAAAGTATCTCCCCAAGGGCGGTCATGGAGCGGAGCTCGGAGTGTTCTGGGCACATTTCTCAGAACGTCTTCTGAAGGAGGCAGAGCCATCTCGGCTGGATCTGGTGGACGGGTGGGACCTATTGTTTGGCGAGACTTTCCCAAGCTGGAAAAACTACACGAATTTCGGCAAGCTCAAGACGGCCGATGCGATGCAGGCGGCTCTGGATCTGGAAGCGGCGTATCCCGATGTGGTGAAGGTTCATAAAACCTTTGTAGACACGTACTTTGCCAGCCTGCGCGACAATACACTGGATTGGATCTATGTAGATGCCAGCCACAAATACGACTCGGTTATCAAAGATCTGCGCAACGCGTTGCGCGTGGTCAAGCCGGATGGTGTGATCCTCGGTGATGACTATTATCCAAAAGGTAACAAGTCTCATCCCGGCGTTCGCCGTGCTGTAGACGAGATTGTTGCCGAAGCAGGGTTGGAACTTGCGGTCGAGCCCTATTTTCAATACGTTCTGTTGCGGCCTGATAGTCCGCGACCCCAAGCCTAAGGAATCTGCGACATGCATCTTGATATCGTAACACCCGAACGGCAGCTCATGTCTGCTGAGGTTTCCATGGTGCAGATCCCCGGAATGGAAGGGGATATGGCGGTGATGGGAAACCACGCGCCGACGATTACGACGTTGCGCCCCGGCGTGCTGACCGTGACGGGCTCCGACGGTGTGGAGGAGTTTGTGGTAACGGGTGGATTTGCCGAGATTTCGGCAGCTGGCACTTCCGTTCTGGCAGAGCAGGCTGTGCCGCGTGGCGAAGCGGGTACTGAGATGCTTGAGGAGCTTCTTGCCAGTGCAAAGGAGGCGCTGGCAAGCGCTGATGACGCTTCCAAGGCCGCTATGGGCCAGCGCGTAAACGATATTTCCGACCTGATGGGCCGTATGGGCTGAACGCATGGGCGGTGGAGCGGCTCTCTGTGTTTGAGACGCTCTACTGCCATATCGGTTCTCACAAAACCGCAACAACCTCTATCCAGCGTTCTCTGCTGGCCAGCCCATCCGTGCTTTCGGATGCGGGCTACTGGTTCGTGGCCGAGCGGGCGCATGTGCTGACGCATTTTGCGGCAAATCCTGCGCGTATCCACCCCGATATGGTGCGGCGGCGCGGGCGGGAGGAGGTGGACCGGCTTGGGCTTGCGGCGGTGGCGGGAATGGAGGCTGCGGCGGAGAGTTCTGCCGTGCAGCATGCCATTTTCAGTACCGAGGAGGCTTTGTTTCTGAGCGCTGCCGAGGTTGCGGAAATGGCGGTGTTCTTCAAGCGACTGAGCCGCAGGGTTGTGATAATTTACTATGTTCGTCATCCACTTAGCCGGTTGCCATCGGTGCTGACTGAAGCTGTCAAATCCGCCGGTGGGCGGTTGGGCATGGGGCTTGAGCGGATGGTTGAGGATTACCGATCCGTGCTGGCACCATGGATTGCGAGCTTCGGGAATGAGGCGCTGGATGTGCGCTCGTTTGTGCCTGACACCATGCCGGAAGGAAGCCCGGTTTGCGATTTCTGCCATGCGATTGAGGCACCCTCTCTCTATCCGAAGCTGGATGTGGTGCGGGAGAATGACGGGCTTTCGGCGGCAGCTGTGATGATCAAGAGCGCCTTGAATGGCACGGGAGCGGTGCAGGGGCATGACAAGGCTCTGGTGGATTTGCTGGCGGAGATCGAGGGCCCTAAGCTGGGGCTTTCTGCGGCGGATATCGCGCCTTTACGGCCTCGGATCGAGGAGAATCTGGCTTATCTGGAAGCGACTTTCGGGATTACTTTACCCGAGCCTGAGTTGCGGCCGGTGGAAATGAATCGGAATATTATCTTTGATGATCAGGCGCTTGCATCAATCGGGAAGGCCCTTCTGGGTTCCGTTGAGGAGACGCGGGAGTTGCGCAAGCGCTTCTGGGCGCTGAAGCAAGCGCACAAGCGGCTGAAGGATCGATCAGGCTGATACTACCGGCCTTCAGGCGGCGGGGTAGGCAGCCTCGTAGATCGGGGCGAGGGTGGAGAGATCGAAGAGGGATGAGACGGAGGTGCCGTTTGCGATGTTCTGGATCGCCTGCGCAAAGATCGGTGCCGTTGGAATGATGCGGATGTTCTTGGTGGCGCGGACGGCGGGGGTGGGCTCAATACTGTCTGTGATGACCAGAGATTTCATCGCCGAACTTGAGATCCGCTCCACCGCCGGGCCGGAGAGGACGCCGTGGCTGATATAGGCGTGCACTTCCTTGGCGCCCGTTTCCTTCAACAATTCCGCGGCCTTACAGAGTGTACCCGCAGTATCGACCATATCGTCGATCACGATGCAGGTGCGGCCCTCCACCTCGCCGATCACGTTCATCGCGGCAGCCTCTCCGGGGGCTGCGCGGCGCTTGTCCACGATGGCGAGATCTGCGCCGATACGCTCTGCGAGTTCGCGTGCGCGGGCCACGCCGCCGACATCGGGAGAGACGACAGTGATTTCCTTCAAGTTATTGAAATTATGCTGGATATCGAGCGCAAAGACAGGTGCTGCATAGAGGTTATCCACCGGGATATCGAAGAAACCCTGGATCTGGGCGGCGTGGAGATCCAGGGTCAGCACGCGTTCTATGCCTGACTGGGTGATCAGATTGGCCACCAGCTTGGCGCTGATCGGTGTACGGGCCTTGGTTCGGCGATCTTGCCTTGCGTAGCCGAAATAGGGGATCACGGCGGTGATGCGGGCGGCAGATGAGCGGCGGAGCGCATCGGAAATGATGAGCAATTCCATGAGGTTATCGTTGGCGGGATTGGAGGTGGACTGTATGATGAACATATCCTCGCCGCGCACATTCTCGAACACTTCAACGAAGATCTCGGCATCGTTGAACCGCTCGACGCGGGCGTTGCAAAGCTGAACCTTCTCGCCCCTGTGGAAACTCATGCGGCGGGCCACCGATTCCGCGAGCACCATGTTGGAATTGCCGGAGATCAGCTTGGGTTGCTTTGCGTTCATCATCTGTCCTCTGAAACCGCCCACCACGTGCGCGTTCGCTTAGCATTGTGCGCCGCACTTGCATAGGGGCAGGGAGGGGATTTGGAGAATATGGATTTGGTACGGGTTTGGTAATGTTTAGGGAGTGCAAAATTCCCGGGATCTGGGTGTTTTGTCGATTTTCGGGGCGGGGCGAGGTGGTGGTAATGGATTTCGTTACCTGAGAGGTAATGGATTTCGAATTGAGGGAGGAATGGTGGGTTAACACCCACCCTACGACTTCATGGCTGGAGGCTGCGTTGGCTTACGCGGCCCGGCCCGTGGGGCTGGTGCCGTAAGCGCGGCGGTAGGCGCGGGCGAGCGCTTCGGACGAGCCGTAAGCGTAGCGGCGGGCGACAGTATCGACGCGGGTGCCCTGCTCCAGATCGCGCCGCGCGAGAGTGAGGCGCCAGTGGCGGAGATAGGCGGCGGGAGGCTGGCCCACGGCTTGCGCAAACCGTTCTGCAAAGCGGCTGGGAGAGAGGCCTGCGATTGTGGCGAGATCGGCATTTTGCCACGCGCGGCCCGGGGCCTCGTGAAGCGCTGTGATCGCACGGGAGATTTGCGGGTCGGCGAGGCCGCCGAGAAGGCCGGGGCTGGCGGCGCCATTCTCGATGAGGCTGCGCAGGACGCGGACGACGAGCACCTCTGCCAGACGGTTGAGGACGGAGGCGGAACCGCAGCGCTTGGCGGCGGCCTCTGCCAGAAGAAGGCGGACGACGGCTTCTGCCTCCTGGTCTTCTGCTACGGGGTAGCGGATCTCTTTCGGCAGGGCGGCGAAGAGGGGGTTTTGCGCACCTCCCCATGAAATTTCGGCGCTGAAGAGGATGGTGGTGGTGGCAGGTGCTGCGGTGCGGGGTGTAATGAGGATGCAGCCGGGCTGGTCTGTGGCCTCCGCGATAATGTGGAAATTCGCGTCTTCCTCCGATGTTGGGCGGACGGAAAGCGAGAAGGCCCGCAGGAGGGCGGAGAGACGATCTTGTTCCATGTATCGGAGCCTTGATCTGATAATTCGGATTTTTCGGTGCCTTCCTAGCATTAGGATGTTCCTGACTTCAACGCTCCAAAAGGATATTCCGATGCTCATTCCCCGCAAGACGACCCCCGATTTCTCTCTGCCACTGGTGGGCGGCGGCACATTCACGCTTTCCGAGGAAAGCTCTGAGCGGGGAACGGTGATCTGCTTTTACCGGGGGCTGCATTGCCCGATCTGTGCGAAGTACCTCACGGAGTTCGAGGCGCGGGTGGCGGATTTTGCCGAGCGCGGGGTGACGACGATTGCCGTGAGCTCCGACGGTGAGGAGCGGGCGGCGGCGATGGCCGAGAAGATTGATGCGAAGGGGTTGCGGTTTGCCTATGATCTGAGCCTTGCGGGCGCGCGGGAGTGGGGGCTTTACATCTCGGAGGGGCGCGGGCTGACCTCCATCAATATCGAGGAGCCTGCGAAGTTCTCTGAGCCCGGGCTCTTCATGGTAACGCCGGAGCGCGCGCTCTATTATGGCTCCGTGCAGACGATGCCGTTTGTGCGGCCGCATTTCTCGGAGCTTGTGGGTGCGCTCGATTTCGCGATTGCGAAAAACTATCCGGCGCGGGGTGAGTATACCGGGGCGGTGTGATAGAGGATTTTGGGAGAGCGGATTTGGAGGGCTGACATGGCCGAGATTGACTACTATTTCACGACGATTTCCCCCTTCAGTTACCTTGCAGGGCTGGGGCTGGAAGAGATTGCGGCGAAGCATGGGGCCAAGGTGAATTACAAGCCATTCAACCTGATGGAGCTGGGCAAGGAAACGGGCTTTGTGCCGCCGAAGGACAGGCACCCGAGCCGACAGAAATATCGGCTGCAGGAGTTGCGGCGGATTGCGGATCATGCGGGCCTGCCGATCACTCTGCAGCCAGCCTTCTGGCCTGCGAATCCGGTGCCTTCGTGCAGTGCCATCATCACGGCGGCAGCGGCGGGCAGTGGCGATATCGGGGCGCTGGTGCATGGGCTTATGCGGGCGTGCTGGGCTGAGGAGAAGGACATCGGCGATGAGGACGTTGTGCGGGACTGCCTGAGTGCGGCGGGCTGTGACCCGGAGATGGCGAGCAGCGGGATGCTGACGGCTGTGGAGACGTTCGGGCGCTTTACCGATGAAGCACGGGAGGCCGGGGTGTTTGGTGCGCCCACTTATGTGGTGGGCGAAGAGGTGTTCTGGGGGCAGGACAGGCTGGCGTATCTCGACAGGTATCTCGGAGCCTGAGGCCCATGCTGATACGTGGATTGCATGTGGAGCGTGCGGGTGATCCTGCGGGGGCGCCTGTGCTCTTTCTGCATGCGGCGCTTGGCTCTGCGCGGATGTGGAGCCCTGTATGGAACCATTTGCAGAACTATGCGCTTTCCGGCCCGGATTTACCGGGGCATGGGCGCACGCGTTACGATGAGGGCCGGGACTTTCAGACGCAGGCGCTGGAGGATGCACTTTCTTGTGTGGAGCGCGGGCCGGTGCATCTGGTTGGGCATTCCTTCGGCGCAACGGTGGCGCTGCGTATGGCGCTGGAGCATCCGGGCAAGGTGCGCAGCCTCACCCTGATCGAGCCGGTATACTTCGTGTTGCTGCATGACGCGGGTGAGCCGATGTTCAAGCGGCATTTGCGCGAGATGAGTGATTTTGATGCTGCGTTCGAGACGGATGATATGGAAACGGCTGCCCGGATTTTTCTGGATATGTGGGGGGAGCGGCCTTTTGAGGCGTTGCCAAAGGCAAAGCAGAAGGAAATGGCCGGGATGATGCCGCTGATCCGGGCGACGGAGCCTGCGATCCTGAAGCCCGAGACAAAGGAGCGGGTACGGCTGGATGATCTGGAGCAACTGGCTTGCCCCTTGCAGCTGATTATGGGTGGGGAGACACAGCCGGTGATCCGGCGGATCCAGCGGGTGATTATCGGCAAGGTGCCGGATGCTAAGGCCGGGCAGATCGGGGAGGCGGGGCATATGGTGCCGTTGACCCATCCCGGCAAGGTGGCGCTGCGCCTCCGCAGCTTCTGGAAGGAGCATTCGGCGCGGGGGTGAGAGAGGGCTTTCGTGCGCTGCACTCGGGAAACCTGCTATTTGCAGCGGTAGAGCCGGACGGGCTTGGCGGATCCGCGTGCAATCAATCCTTTTGCCTCAAGATCGAGCTGGACCGCCTTGAGCCACCAGCCCGCCTTTTCCCCGCCCGGGAATACCTCTTCCGGGAGGTTCAGGAGAAGGGCTGCCTTTGCCGCTGCCACAGTGATGCCCGGCGGTGTGGTGGGCAGAACCGGCAACAGCGCTTCCCGCATTGCCGTGTATTTGGTACGATCCACCCGCTCTGTCCGATGCGGGGAGGTGATGCTCTCAATCTCGATTTTGTCGGCTGCATCAGACATTCAGTTCTCCTTCCACTTTGATCTTTGGATTGCGAAACCCCATTCGGGCCCATGCGCCGAAAAGGCGGGCGTAGAACGCGAGGGAATGCTGCTTTAGGTTAGGGACATCATCGGGCAGGTCTTCATGGCCTTCAAAATCGCATGTCATCGTGCGCATTTCCAATGAGGGGCGCGCGCCTTCTGGCCAGAGATGCGCGTAGAGGCTGAGCCAGTGCCCGCCCTTCATCTCGAGGAACACCGGCGTGTTGCAGCATGTGGCGATCACGCGGCGGGTGCCTGCATCGGGTGACAAACGGAATTCCTTCAGCCGATCCATACCGGTGAGAAAGCGCAGGCGATCCTTGCGGTGCATGACAAAGGGGGTGCCCGCTTTATCCGGAAGCCGGAATGTGTCGGGCAGGGAATTCAGAACGGCTGCGGCCTTCCGGCAACTGCTGCACAGGCACTCCACCGTTGCAATATGAGGGCCGTCGATCTGGAGGGTTACGCTTGCGCATCTGCATGCCACCGTTTCTTGCCGGGCCATTATTCTATCCTCCAATCCCTATTAATTAGACTGTACCGTCCAGTTTGATCTGTCAAGAAGGCGTGCTAAGGTTGTTCCTCAGATCGGGCAAGGGCCAGAGAATGTCGAATGGAGCTGCCACACGCGTCCGCCGAAGCCGGGAGAAGATACTGGGTGCGGCGGAGCACGTCTTTTTGCGGAACGGGTTTCTGGGGGCGAGCATGGATACAGTTGCGGAAAACGCGGGTGTCTCCAAGCAGACCGTTTATGCGCATTTCGGATCGAAGGAGGCCTTGTTTATCGAGGTTGTCGAGGAAATGACGGGAGGTGCCGCACGGGAGATTGGGGAGGATGTGGAGGAGGTTCTGGATGACCGGCCGGTGGCGGATTACCTGATCGACGTGGCGGTGGATCAGCTAACTGTCGTTCTGACACCACGGCTCATGCAACTGCGCCGGATGGTGATCGGGGAGGTTGAGAGGTTCCCCGCATTGGGACGATCCCTTTACGTGAACGGGCCGATACGCTCTATCAACAGGCTGACGCGGGCGTTTGAGCATTATACACGAATTGGCCAGCTTGAGACGCCTGACCCGGTGGTGGCAGCAACACAGTTCAACTGGATCGTGATGGGCGCTCCGACAAACGCTGCCATGTTTCTGGGCGATGAGGGGATACCGGGCGAATATGCGCTGCGTGCGCATGCAGGTGAGAGTGTTCGGATCTTTCTGTGTGCCTATGCTCAGGGATGCAAGGCTGGCGGCTGATCTTCGCGGTGCGGGCTATCTCCAGCAAAGCACGGGGTTTTTTGTGGTAGCCGGGGCTGCTGACGTTTTGCTTCTGTTCTGGGGCGAGTTAGAGCAGGGCGCGCCTCAGGCTGCCGATTTCACCACAGAGACCATCTTGTCCACCTCTTCTTCTGTGGTGGACCAGCTGCACATAAGGCGTGCTGTCAGGATCTCTTCGTCCGGGCCGTCGAGGGATTGATCGAAGGGCCAGAAGTAGTATTTTGCGCCTGCTTCCTGTGCCGCGCGGTGGGCGATGCGCGGGAAGCCAGCGAAGACGCCGTTGCCTTGCGTGGGATGCATCAGCCGCGCTGTTGGCATCTGCATCAGCCCGCGGGAGAGCTGGGCTGCGCGGGCGTTCGAATCGGCGGCGAGCTTCAGCCAGAGATCATCCTTCAGATAGGCCTGCATCTGGGCAGAAAGGTAGCGGTGCTTGGAAAAGAGATGCGCCCCCCGCTTGCGCCGCAGTTCCAGTTCCCACGCCTTGGCGGGATCGAAGAGGATGATCGCCTCAACCCCCATCAGACCGTTCTTGGTGCCGCCAAAGGAGACAGCATCGATGCCTGCCTTCCAGGTCATCTCGGCGGGTGTGCAGCCAAGGGCTACCAGCGCGTTGGTAAAGCGCGCGCCATCGAGATGCGTGGGGCAGTTGTGGGCATGGGCGAGCTCTGTGAGGGCCCTGATTTCATCCAGCGTGTAGAGCGTGCCGGCCTCTGTGGTGTTGGTGATCGAAAGCGCCCCTTTCTGCACGTTGTGCACCCCGGCCCGGGCAGTGTAACCGAGCGCATCGCGGAAGCTTTGCGGATCGATCTTGGCATCCGGGCCTTCGAGCAGGGTGAGCTTCGCGCCGCCGGTATAGAATTCTGGCGCGGCGCATTCATCCTCTTCCACATGGGAATTGCGGTGACAGTAGACGGTGGCCCAGGGCGGGCAGAGGCAGGCGAGTGCCAGCGCATTGGCGGCCGTGCCAGTGGCCACGAGATAGACGGCGGCATCGGGCGCTTCGAACACGTCACGGATTTGCGCGGTGACGGCTTCCATAATTGGATCGGCACCGTAGGACGCGGTGTAGCCCTCATTTGCGCGGGTCAGTGCCTCGAGCACCGAGGGGTGGGCGGGGGCCGCGTTATCGGATGTGAACCACATTATTCCAGTCCTTCCACGATATAGTCTTCCAGATCGTTTTCATGCACATGATCTTCCGGCACCATGCGGCCCGCAAGGGAAATGCCCGCCTTGTGAACGCTTGTGGGATCGCCAGAGACAAGGGGATGCCAGGGTTCCAGCGGCTTGCCTTCGGCCAGCAGCCTGTAGGCGCAGGTGCGCGGCATCCAGTAGCTGATCCGTTCCAGCGCGGCCATATCGACGATCACGCAATCGGGCACCTTGGCTTTGCGGTTGGGGTAATCGGTGCAGCGGCAGGTATCGGTGTTGAGAAGTTTGCAGGCGATATTGGTGTATTCCACCTCTGCTGTATCCTCATCTTCGAGCTTGAGAAGGCAGCATTTGCCACAGCCATCGCAGAGCGCTTCCCATTCGGGCTGCGTCATCTCGCTCATCGGCGTTGTTTCCCAGAATTTGGGGCGGAGATCGGACGTGCTCATCGGCTCAGCTTTAAGCCATCTCAGCGGGAAGGGAAGGGGCGGAAAGGGTAAATGCCGAGTTAATGGCCTACCAGAGTATTAAGGTATTAAGTTGAGGTTTATGAACGCAAGAGAAGCGTTAACTATCATTGTTATCCAGTTATAAAGCCCCTCCTGTTTATTAATGACCCCGGTGGTGAAGAGACGAATGGGTGTTCGTCTTTTAAATATTGGGGTGATTTATGTCCGTTGTTGTAAGAACGGGATTTGTTGCGTTGAGTGACAGTCTTAATCAGATGTATGGCGTTGCAGATATAGTAAGAGTATCACTTGCGGGGGTGCCTTATCTTGTGGTGGGATCGGAGGCGACAGGCTCGCTGACGGTATTTTCTTTGGCGGGCGGTGCGGCGGTGCGTGTCTCCAGTGCTGATTTCACGGATGATAGCGGTACGGCAACGCTTTCCGATCTGACGATCGTGGACGGCGATAGCGGCCCGCAGATTTTGACGCTGGGGCGGTATGACGACAATTACGGCCTCTACGATATCTCCACTGGGGGCGCGCTGAACTTCTCGCAGGCGCTGCGGGATGTGGACGGCACGCTGGAGCGAGGCTTTGCCTCCACCGCCCAGAATTTCCGCGATTATACGGTGATCTATTCTGCCACCTTCGGAACTGCGGGGGTGCAGCTGCACCGGCTCTACGATGATGGAACGGTGGAGTATCAGCGCGTGTTCGAGGGGGGGTGGGCTCCGTTGAACAATGTGACAACGCTGGAATATGCCGAACTGCAGGGGCAGCAGTTTCTCTTTGCGGCTTCCGGGATCGACACAGGCGTGACGGTTTTTGACCTGTTTGATAACGGCAACGCGCGGGTGACAGGCCGCCATCTGCCGCGAGATGGCGACGGGCTGTTTGGCATCACCGATGTGGCACCCGTGCAGCACGGAGATCGCGCGTTTCTGGTTGTGGCGTCCTCGGAAACGGACAGCCTGACGGTGTTGCGCGTCTCCTCAGGCGGAGAATTGAATCAGGTGGAGCATCTGATCGACACGCGCTTCACCCGGTTTGGCGGGGTGACGGAGGTTGAGGTGATCGAGGCGGCCGGACGGGTGTTCGTGGTGGCCGGGGGTGCGGATGACGGGATCGCCATTCTGGAACTGGATTACCGCGGGCAATTGCATCATCTGACCAGCATTGCGGATGATTTCGGTACAACGCTGAGCAACGTATCGGCGCTGGAGATCGAGGTAGAGGGGACGACGGCGCATATCTATGTGGGCTCCGCTTCCGAGCATGGGGTGACCGAGCTGATCGTGGATCTCGAACGCTCGGGCGACGAGATCCGGGGTGGCGCGGTGGTGGATGAACTGGTGGGCACGGCGGGTGATGATACGCTCTGGGGCATGGGCCGGAGTGATGCGCTTTTCGGCGGTGCGGGCGATGACAGACTGGTGGATGGCCGGGGCCGTGATACGCTGACAGGCGGCGCTGGCGCGGATGTGTTCGAGTTCGTGGAGGATGGGCGCAACGATTTCATTCTGGATTTCGATTTCAGCGAGGATCGGATCGATCTCTCCGCGTTCGACAACCTCTACTTCTTCGCGGATCTCACAATCGGTGCGCGACTGGCAGGCGCCGCGATCCTTGTGGGCGAAGAGGTGATCCGGCTTGTCAGCGCGGATGGCGGGCCGATTGACGTCTCGCAGTTCACGCAAGACCACTTCATCTTCGGGTAGGGCGTTTCGTTTTTGTGAGGCTCTGAAGGGCGTGGCCTGAGGGTATGACTTGGCAAGCGTGTCGCCTGACGCCGCAGGCGGAAGCCGAAACGTCAAGCCATGGAGATTCTGCCTTGTGTCCCCCGTGCCCGATCCATATACCGGTGAGCGGAGACGTGGCCGAGTGGTCGAAGGCGCTCCCCTGCTAAGGGAGTAGACGGGCAACTGTCTCGAGGGTTCGAATCCCTTCGTCTCCGCCATAAAGCCAACTTAAGACTTTGAAATTGTGAGTAAAAGCAAATTTCGACAGATATCGTTCCCACTTTTGTTCCCACAGAATCTCTTGGTAGCTTTTCCCCTAAAACATCGGAGCATTTTGACAGGACAAATGTTGGTAGCCATGCGGCCTAGGGGTAGATGTGTGGGGTCGAACGCTAATTTGAGATACGAATATGGACGCTGTTGAACTCAGAGAAAACCAGATTTCTCTTTTCTATTGGCTCGGCGAAGGTGCCAAGCGCGATGTCTCGAACCGAAAGGTCGGGTCGCTAATGGAAGGACGCGGCGCTCCGGTGAGAGACGGCGCGGCATTGACACATCATCTGAAGGACGATGCGATTTGGCTGCAAAGCATTCATACGGCAAATTCTGATGATCCAAATCTCGTTCTTCCGCATTCTGTCGATCTGGCCGATCCTATTCGCGAGTTGATTTCGGGCGGACGGCGTGACTGCCTCAGCCGCTACATACTCAATCCCGATTTGCAACACGCGCTTCGGTATGGCGACCTGCCCTCACGGTTCGAAGCGGGATTGTCGAAGGCCGTTATGTGCCTTGAATTTGGCCCTCGCGCCAAGGAACGGATAGGCGGTTCCGGTGTCGACGCCGTGCCCTTGTGGATTGATCTCGAAGATGTGGAATACGTCACCTTCGGCACCGGCGCGCGCTTCATCAACGTGAACGCCTCGCTGAAGCGGATTGTCCAAGCAGATCGAAAGACGACCAAGACACTCTCGCTTATCGAGTTTCGCGAAGCCGTCCACGCCTTGTCGCGGTTCAATGAATGCGGCTGGTATGACCGCGCCACTCAAGAGAGGATCGGAACTGCGAAGTTCTCACTGGGACAGCTTATCCAGGGCCTGGGCGATAGCCATCCAGCGCGGTCTGTCCCGCTTACGCGGGTGCCGACTTATTCCTATGCTATTCTGGATCAGGCGCTTGACCCCAGGGAACTTGAACACGAAGCGGCGGTTCTGGCGCGCCGATACACCAGCGATTATAAATTTGCCCATACAGATGCTGGCCTGGAAATTTTACGCGACTTTGACGACGTCCGCCACGCTATAACCACCGAAGGCGTAGCTACGCTTCAATGTGCGACGGAGGCCGGGGAGCAAACGGATTTCTCCAGGAACTGGAAGAACAATGCCTTGAAAACAGCCTACTTGCCGGTGTTTCTTTTGCTTCTTCACGAAAACTGGTTCCTGTCTGATCGAAATCGGATGGCAACGCGCGGTGCATCGGAAGCCGATCTTCTTGACGATCTGGAGCGGGTGGTGGATGACACTGTGTCGTTCGGACTCTTCTATCGCTTCCCCTCTGTCAGCCAGATTTCAATGCACCAGCGTATGTCGGATGCCATCCGAAGGGCGCTTGCACTGGACACGAAGTTCTCGGACTTGCAGCGCACTGCTGAGCAAGTGGCAGTGCGATTGCGGGCCGCGCAGGCCGAGCGTGAGGCGGACGCCGCCGCCCAGGAAGCCGAAGCGGCGGCACGACGGGCCTCGGCCTTTGGGGCCGTGGCAAGTTTCGGCACGGCGGCCTTATCGGGATTGACAGCCTATACCATCCTGAAAGACGTCGTGCTGTTGGTCGCCCGGTCGTTTGGCGGCCTCCCGGCCCAGAGTATTCGCGACAGATTCTTTCCCAACGCAACCGGAGCACCGGATGTGCTTGTGGCGGATTGGATCGCACTCTTGCTGTCTGCGATTATCGCAGTTCTGGCCTTTTTCGTTGCGCGAAAAATGACGCCCCGCCACAGCCCACAATTCCGGGCTGTCCGCGCTCTTTCGCTCAGTCGCATTGCACGGCATTTGCCGCGCAAAGACTGAACCAAGCGACATCTCACATCCTGCCACGCGGAAGTAGGCTAGCTCCGGAGCGCCGCGGTTTCAATCTGCCGTCAAAATGGCAGTCATGCGGAACAAAACAGAAAAAAGACTTAGCTTAGGAGGGTCTCAGTCTGCCGTCAAAATGGCAGTCATGCGGAACTCCCCTTCCGGGAAGGGTCTGATAACACGCAAATAAAACGGGCTCAAGATGTAGCCGATCCCCAGAATCCTATTTCCCTCGAGTTAGCGCGTTTGTTCTCACCACTCCTCAAATACTTTTATATTTAAAATCATGATCTTACTCATTTTACGTAGCTGATTTTTATTTTTGTCGCTTCTTTCCACATCTCTTCCGATACCTTTGTACGCTGAAAGAAAATGGCAGGATAGCTGATTTCGCGCCCATTCTTTGACCCGACTTCCTCGCCATAGCCACTGTTTCCAAAGTCAAAAAGCGCCTGCACCATTGAGGTCAGGCGAACGGAGGCGCGCGGGATCAGGATCGGTTCCTCAGCAAAATCGCGCGGCAGCATTTTCAAGTGCTGCTCAACTAGCGGATAAACCTGGGGCCGCGTCAGCCGGTCTTCGGCCATGCGCCATTCAATGGTCAGGCCCTCATCGGCAAGGATACGTTTAACCGACTTGACCACGGCGTTCTTGAGCTTCTGATCATAGGCCATCAGGCTGCGCGTGGCGTTGATCAGGTAGGTGAGTTTGAGGGGCTTGCCGGTTTGCATCGGGCTCATATGTGCGAGGTCGTTGCGGATGTTGCGCTTTTTCCGGTGATCGCCATAAGGCACGTCGCGGTTTTTGTCCCCTCTACGTTTCGCGTTTTCGCGGGCCCTTTTATCGGCCGGGTTCTCAACAATTTCCCCAAACGCACGTAGGAAATGATCCCTGTCGGCCGAGGAAAGAAGGTCGGACAAGGACTTGCTATTCGCCTTCTTTGGTTCAATGTAGCTGTCTAAGAAGCCAATTCTTGTCTTCACTAACCCTATGAAGTCTGGTCGGTGACCTGGAACAGAAGCCAGCTGCCTCTGCTTGTCTGCATTCGAGGTTCGCAAGCCGATGCGGTCCTCTCCAAAGGCGTCTTCTTTTGTTGTTCTGTCTGTGTCGAGCACTGGCACTAGGTCAGCATGCCCAAGGTCGCGATACAGCATCCCATAGAAGGCGAAGATCACATCGCGTTCCCAGACGGCCGCATAGTCGGCAAGCCGCCCCAGAATGGAGATCAGAATGCGGTGGCATTTGACGTGGTCGGCAAGGCGCGCGGCATTGGCATCGAAGTCGTGTTTGGCGACCTTAAAAGCTAGTTTGCGGTAGGCTGAGATTCTATCGGGCAGCTCCTCATTCTGTTTGTTCCTGTTTCCACTTTCAAAGGGATCGAGTTTGGAAAGTTCCATAATCTCGGCGCGCAGTTTGTGATAGTCTTTGAACATTGCGTCCGTGCCACTCTCGCGACCAAGCTTTAACGCCTGCACTTCCGTGCTGGTGACGGCATGGCTGGAAAATAGGTCTTTCAGTTTATCTGCGTCCCCAAACCTGACAATTTGCCGAAGTCCTCGTTTCGTTCCAGCAATGGATTGATCTACGGTCTTTGGGACGTCGTTATCGGCCTCTTTTTCCTCGTCCGATTGGGTTTTGGCAAAGGCAGCCGGGTCTTCGTATAGGAACTCGGCAGGCGTCATGCGGCGGTTGAGCTTGCTGACTTTCATCTTTCTATTCAAAAAGTCGACCTCATGTTCCGTGTCGGTGAAACCCGCCGCCTGCACCTTTGTGTAGAGGCCCATGAGGGCGTCCATGTCTTTCAGCATTTCAATTGGATCGTGTTCAAGGTCGTCTTCAGTTTCCGTTTCGGCATCAGGCTCAAGAGCAATGGACTTCCTCATCTGGTGACGTAGGCGCGACACCTGCAGCGGGGGCACAAGATAGAGCCAAGTGTAGAAGCGATGGTGCCAGGGTTTGGGCTCTTGAATACTGCTGTCGACGAAAGCGGTCATAGCTTCGTCAAGTTTGGTTTTGTCGGTTTCGGTCTTGTCTTTAATCTCGGCGATGAAGCCGAGGGCCTTCTCGGCTAGGTACCTGGCGAACAAATGCGCAGAGACCTCCTGCCGGAATTTCTCGATGCGGCTGGACACCTCTTGCTGGACACCCTTGATGGCCCGGTAACGAATATCTTGATCGGTTTCGCGGATCGCCTGTTCCGCCAGCGCCTTGAACAAGTCTTCAAAGCAATCGTAATTTTCGATGCCAAGGTTCTCGGCCAGTTCCGAGACCGTGGGGATTTTCTTCTTGTTAGCTGACTTTCCAAAGGCCTCCGCGCGGTCGTTCTTTTGTCTGATGACGATGTCGATGACCTCGCGGTAGTGTGCATTGCCTTCTTCCTTCGCCATGTTGCCAAACCACTTCTGAAAGCCTGACTGATAGAGCATCTGGAATAGCCCCTTGCGACACATATTGTCTTTATCGCCAATGAGGCCGCGTTCATCTTTCTTGACGCTCAACAACAAGGCCAATTCGGCATGCACACGTGTGTCCTTGTTTTGGTCAAGGGCATGGAGTTTGCTCAAAACGGCGGTGAAGCGCGGAGGCGAGAGGGCGTCAAACGGAGCGCCTTTCCCAAGTTCTTTGACGACCAGTTTGAGGCTTTCAAGCGAAAGGAAATTATGCGCTTCGATGGCACGCAACTCCTCACTTGCCGCGATAACACGCATTTGCTTGTCGTGGTCGAGGAGGTCGCAAAAGGCTTTATCAGCATCCGCACTGATTTCTTTGCCGTTTCTTGGATCAAGAGAGGACTGTTCGGGCTTTTTCAGCGGCCGAAGATTTGAGGGAACTTTTACTATCCCATCATTGATAAGAGTAAGCAATTTAGAGCGAACGTTATAGTGATTGACGGCATTTCGGACGCCTGCAGAAACACGCAGCAGAGCCCAGAGAATTTCTCGTTGTGCGTCATCTTTTGGGTTTTGGACCCGTGAGGCCCGTTCGCTCAGATTTTTGATGTCCTTTTCGCCAAAGACAACCGTCAGTTGTTGTCTAACCCGGTCTAAAGAGCCCCCCGCAGCAGTTTCCCGTGAAGGCTCGGTTAAGGAAAGGTCCTGGTCGTGAACGTCAGTGAGCCCCGCCAAAGTCCTCATCGCCGCCGCATTGCTTTGCCGCCAGACGCGCGCGAATGTCTCGATCCGTTTGATTTCGCTCTGCCCATCGCTTGTCGCGAAATGATCCATCCGTTCCGCGAACGAATTTGCATTATCAAAGTCCGTCGTGATCGCTGAGTGCACCAACATTTTCCCTAGCCGCACAGCCTGGCTCATGTCAGCGTTTTCGACGCCCGCTGACAGGCGCGCCATCAGTTGGGCTTTGTTGCCGGGTACGAGGGCTTTCAGCCGGGCTTCGGCCGACGTGAACGCAGGTGATCCCTGATTGTCCAGATGGGCTTTCAGGTCCGAAACCACACGGCGGAATTTTTCCGTTTTGACGAGCTTCTTGTAATAATTTCGGATGGCGTTATGCAGATTCCAGCGTGCCTGCCGCTTGTCCTCATCTTTCGGGATACCCGTTGCCTCTCCGACAGCCCTAAAATGCTCATGCGTGCGCTTGCCGAACCAGGCGTTGAAAATGGGTTCTTCGTTCTTAATGGCCCCGATCAACTCGCGCTGGATTTTCGCGGCCAAGTCACTGGGGGAAAAGTAGTCGATAAAGGCCTGTGTGTCGTCATCATACGCGCTTGTGGCAGACGTGGTTTTCGACGCGCGAGTGCAATCGTCGGCCCAACCGCGTTTCAGTCGGGTTGATGGGGAACGGGGGTCATTGGCCGAGTTTGCGGTGATCTCGCCTCGGCGTTCCATCAAGCCCGTCCCCGTTTCCTCAGGTTCGGACAGGCTCTTTTTTCGATCCTTGCGCGCCTCGCCATTCTCAATCGTAAGTTCTTGATCGTAAAGATGGGCCAACATCTTTTTCGCGATCTCTTTGTAGCCAATTGGCCCGCCATCCTTTGGCCAAAAGACATGCCCCCATTTCCGAAGTGCGTCTTCAAACGCAGGCGGCTGAGTGTCGTTCGGGTCGCCCCCTGCTGCTTTTGCGGCCTCGCGCCCAGCCGCCAACTTTGCGTTTTGCCACCTCACAAGCTTCTTGTGGTTTTTGTCGTCGTAAGAGCCGGACAGGTCGAAATCTTCTTGCGCATAGGGATGCACCTTTGCGTCCCATTTGCGGCGCAGGTCGCCAATTTCGCTGCGGGCGGCACCGGCTTGCTCAAATCGGTCGCGGAGCAAAGCCCAAAGTGCGCCACCCAATTTGTGCCGATGCAGGTAGATATCGGGCGTGATCCCGCGCAACGAGAGTGACTTTGAGATTGTCTTGTCAAGCAGGGCAATTGCCTGACGCACCACCAACTTGCGTTCGCTTGCCATATGATCGGGCAGTTCTTTGGGGAGCTTCTTTTCCGGTGGTGGAGCAAGCCCACGACCCAATTCTTTGTATTCTGTTTTTTCGGTGTAGCTTTGCGAAGCATTGTGCAAAAGTTTGGACATGATTGAAATTCCTCGATTGACACTGACATGGGGTGGTCAGACGAGGAGCACGCCCTGGACATGCGAGAACTGGATGCGCAAACGCCCCCATCCACCCACGGGAAGCCTAGCAAAATCAGCTTGAAACCGAGGCGAGAATAACCAATCAGCTACGAAAAAATGCTAAGTGATTGTGATAAAATAAAAAAATAGCCGCAAAATGCAGGAGGTTTGCGAAAAATGCTGCCAAATATCGCTGATTTCCAATCAGCTACGGATTCGAGGCCTATTGATTCAATTATCTCAGTGCGTTACAGACCGGGCAGTTCCGCATAGCTGCCTCTTTCACGGCAGACCGCGACCGGTAAAACGCGGTTGAATAGTCGCTCATGTTCCGCATAGCTGCCTCTTTCACGGCAGACCGCGACCATATTTGATTTGATAGGAAATTGCGTTTGGTTCCGCATAGCTGCCTCTTTCACGGCAGACCGCGACTTTAAGTGTCAGCCCCCACGGCTTTTTGCTGTTCCGCATAGCTGCCTCTTTCACGGCAGACCGCGACCATTGTCGTCTCCGAATTTGCGCTAGAACTGTTCCGCATAGCTGCCTCTTTCACGGCAGACCGCGACATGATCCTTTTGGATGGTTGATACTGTTCCGCATAGCTGCCTCTTTCACGGCAGACCGCGACTTCTCAATTACTTCACTCCTTATTTACACCGTTCCGCATAGCTGCCTCTTTCACGGCAGACCGCGACACATCATTCATAGAACTTTCCTTTCTTTTCAGCGTTCCGCATAGCTGCCTCTTTCACGGCAGACCGCGACCAAGGCTTTGCCTGGCAAGGATTTCTCGTTTCAAAAGAGGAGAAGTATATGTCTGAGACCATCCATGACCTTTGGCATCAGGTGACCGGCTTCGAGGCCCTTCAACGGGCATGGATCAAGGTGGATACGAATCAGGGCTCGGCCGGTGGTGACGCGGTGTCCCGCAAGGAATTCCGCGATGATGTCATTGCCCGCCTCAACCAGTTGCGTGCAGACCTTTTACGCGGGGCCTATCGCGCGCGCCCGTTTCGAAAAGTCAGCGTGCCCAAGAAGAAGCCCGGCTATCGCATTCTGACGATCCCCTCTATCCGAGACCGCATTGTGCACACCGCGATTGCTCAAACGCTCGAGCCGCATCTCGAGGCGATCTTTGAAGAAAGCTCGTTCGCGTATCGCAAAGGGCGTGGGGTTCAGAAGGCGGTTGCGCGGATCGAGCACTGGCGCGAGCGAGGCTTTGATGTTGTGATCGAAGCGGACATTGTCCGGTTCTTTGACACCATCCAACACGATTTGTTGCTTGAGAAGATCGAAGGGATTGTTGGCGCGATGCCGGGGTTTGACGCTTTGGCGACCCTTTTGCGGTCCATTCTTGAGGATCAGGCCAAGGCGCTTGGCACGCCCGGTTTGGGTCTTGTCCAAGGGTCGCCCTTGTCGCCGTTGCTGTCAAACCTCTACCTCGACGCCCTAGATGAAGAGATCGACGCGCTTGGTGTGAAGATCGTGCGATTTGCCGACGATTTCGTGGTGCTCTGCAAATCTCAGAAGAAGGCAAGCCGAGTTCTTGACCACGTTGTCAAAGTGCTAGGCACGCATGGGCTGAGCCTGCACGAGGATGGGACGCGCATCGTGAGTTTTGAAAAAGGGTTCGATTTTATAGGGTATCTGTTTGTGCGCAGTCTGGCCTTGCAGGAAAAACCCACGGCACAAGCCAGGAAGAACAGGACGGCGCTAAAATCCGAGGTGACTGATGAGGGTATCATTCAGTTGGAACAAGACGGCTCTCGGTTCGATCAGGGCGGCCGAGTGCTGTACGTGCTGGATAAAGAACACTCGCTGGGCGTGCGCAACCGCAGTTTCTCGGTCACACGCGAAGACGGTAACGAATTGATTGCTATTCCCAACCGCCGCGTCGGCCGGATCGAAGTCGGCCCTGGTGTTCAGGTCGCGCAGAAAGCGATGGAGCTGGCAATGTCGTCGGGCACTGACCTTGCTCTGATTGATGGTTTTGGACAGACAAAGGGTAACCTTTTGGGGCGGCAATCGCGGCGCGGTAAACTGCATCTCAAGCAGGCAGCGGCGGTTCTGGATCACCCCACGCGGATGGTTTTTGCGCGCTGCCTTGTGCACGCCAGGCTGCTAAATCAGCGAGAGCAGTTGTCACGTTTAAACCGGCGGCAGAAACAGGAATACGTCAAAGAGGTCTTGAAGCGGCTCAAAAACTACCCTGATCGGCTGGAGGAGGTGGACACTGTCGAAGGTCTTCTGGGCCTCGAAGGCGCGGCAACGGCAGACTATTGGAAAGCGATTGGCTATTTGCACGCGCCGGATGCAAGCGCGCCCTTCAAACGAAGCCGCCCCGCCAAGGATGCCTTAAACGCGACGATCAACTATCTGACGGCCATTCTTGAGCGCGACATTCGCTCGGCTGCGCAGACAGCCGGGCTTCACCTAGGGTTCGCGTTCTTGCACGGCAGTCGGGACCGTCACGATGGATTGGTTTTTGATTTGATGGAGCCTTTTCGCGCCCCGCTGAATGCAGGGCTGGCCGTTTTTCTGTTCAGGGCGAAGCGCCTGCGCGACGAGATGTTCGAGGATGGCGGTGCCACTATCTCGAAAGCTGGTCGCGAAGCGATTATTGTGGGCTATGAGACTGCCGTCGCAAAGCGAATTGCCAAACCAAGTGGTAAGGGACGGCTTGGATGGCGCGCAATGATGTTGCACCAGGCCAGGTCTCTTGCGTCTGCTCTTGACGCAAACGCACCAAGGCTTTTCCAACCATTCCGATTTGACGGAGGCGTTGAGCCATGAGCCGAAGCGAGAAGTTGTGGGTGATAAGCTACGATATTTCTGACAATAAACGCAGACGGCGGGTCGCCCGCCAACTTGAAGATGTGATGACTAGGGTGCAGTTCTCGGTATTTGAGGGGAGATTGAGTCTGCGACAGACTGAAAGACTGTTGGAGGAATTGCGTTTAGTCCTTTCAAAGAGCGACAGTTTGCGGGTCTATTCAATTGGTGCTGCTGGAGAACGGCATTGCCGGGTTGTGGGCAGCAGCCCGCCGATTGACAGCAATTCGGGCTACTGGTTGCTTTGAGCTCCTAGACGCATTGATCGGCAACCGGTGGTCAGGTTTCGGGGCCGCTTTACCCCCCATCGGTTCAAATTTGCTTACTGATTTTGTTCGAATAATTTTCGAACTCTGTTTTCCGCTCCCATACTCGTTCCCGCATTGAAACTGTGTTTGATCGCAGCGATCCGCCTTCTTTGCGTGTCTGAAGCCTCGACACTCCATCGGCGATAAGACGCTTCCGTTCAGCAGCACCTTCCTTACACCACGGGTTGGGACACTACCGACGTCACCATCTATGAGGTGTTTAAGAACAATTACTTACAAGTGGAGAAGGTTCGACGGGGTTTATCCGCCACAATTTTTATCTAAAATATTGTTATAATTGATATATTTTGACTTTCGATATATGTATTCCCACACTTGTTACCACATCTACGTTGTGATGAAACCGCTCCTTAGTCGTCTTCTTCTTTGCGCTCTTGGCCGGTAATGAGCCTACGTTGATCCTCGCGGCTGATTTGTCCGTAGTGCTTGAGCGTCATTAATGCATCACTGTGGCCTAGATTTTGGGAGGCGGCGACCAACTCGGCGACGTTCTTGCAGGTCCGGGAGATATGACGCGAATGCATGTGCCGGAATGAATGTGGTCCGTATGCCTCAAGGCCCGCGTTTTTGAACGCCGCGTTGACGATTTTGCGCACCGGTTCGGTCGTTGACCAATGGCGGCGCTCAAAGCCGATTGCCTTAAAGCCTTCAGTTCCTTTCGCGGAAATGGCGGTTGCCGGAAAGAGAGGGTCATCCGAGCCGTAAAGCGCGACCTCGTCCAGATATGTGATCCATTTGGCCAGGACGGTTTCAGCCTCAGGAAAGCCCTTGTGGAAGAAGCTATCAATGGGTTTGCCAAATTTGGTCGCAACTTCGCGCGGGTTTTGCATCACGCATTTCTCGTCAAGATCGATGTGCTTGATCCGGAGCGTCGCAATCGCGCCAACACGCGGCCCGCACAGGCAAAGTAGGGACAAAAGCGCTTTGTCACGTAACTCGCGAGGCGTCGTTTCCGGCATCATGGCCAGCGCGTGTTTTGCCTGCTTGATGCTAGGCGCTGGGCGTTCAGGAGCGGCGCGTGCCTCGGCCTCGTCGCGCAGGGAAAGACGAAAGTATTCGGCATGTTCAACCTTGATCCGGCGGCGGAACCCATCTTGTTGCGAAAGCCAAATCGTAAATTCACGCAAGGTTGCCATAATCGCGCGCTGAGTGGATTTGGACAGCGGCTTGCCACTCGCAGTCTTCGCCCGTTCCAGATGAGTTCGAAATTCCATCGCCCAGTTGATGTGAAATTTACCGAAATCCTTGCGCCCGTTCCAGACATCAAAGCGTTCTAGCGCAGCGATTTCCCCGTCCAGGGTCTTCGGGGAGCGTTGCTTCGCGTGCTTGCGATAGTGCATGTAGTCCCGCTTGATTCGCTCGTTCTTTTCACTCGGTCTCTTGGCCATTTTTGTGTCCTTTCCTGCGCCAATTTCAGGCGGCAAAAAGCTGCTTCATGGATGGGGGCTAGAAGTGGAAGTTTAGGGGGAACTGTGTCCGCAACCTTAATGTCGATTGTGGTGTTACCGTTTCTTGCCGAGGTTCTGCGCGGTTTCGGGGTATGGGGTCTCAAACATTGAAGCGCCCCCTTCCTCCGAATCCAGCAACTCCAGCTTGCCCTCCAATTCGTGTAAACGCGCCTTAGCGACAGGTTTGTTCATCACTGTACTGCACACGCTGCAAAGCGCTTTGACCGTCACACGGTTTCCGTCGATGTGACACTCTGCAAAACCGCCTGCTGCGAAACGCAGGGCGTGACAGCGGAGGCAGAAAAACTCGTGCAGCTTGGTTTCGGTCTTACGCTCTTTGCGCCTGCTCCGGATGAAGTTGCGAAGATCATCGCCCCGGATGAGATGTGGACGCTGATCATCCATCACTGGCAGCCCTGCTTTGATCCAAGTGCAAATTGTGCGTGTGGAGACGCCAGTGATCTCCGCTGCTTCACGGATGGTGTAGCAGCGGAAGGATTTGATTGCGTTGATGCGTGCGGTACTTGCCATCTGGCCTGCCCCTACGATTTGGGGCTGGTTTCGTTGCGGGCCAGCCAATCGCGGATCGCGTCCACCCGGATCAGGCGGCGCGTGCCGATCTTGATGCTGGGAAGATCGCCTTTGGCCAAGGCCGCGTAGAGCGTGGTGCGCCCCACACTGGCAAGCCGCGCGGCCTCGTCAGGCGAAACAGCGATTGGGGGCAGCGGGCGGTTCGGTTCAACAGGGTTCGTCATGGCTCATTCTCCTTTGTAAGAGCATGAGCGGACGATGCCGGACGCGGTTCGGGCAGAAACAGAAGCGAGGTTCCTGACCAGTTATTGCTCAGCGCGAACTTTGGTGACGTAGTCCTGAACGGAAGACAGTGATGGTGGTTTCAGATGCGGGTTTGATCTTTTGAATTCATTCAAAACAGCGCGGGCTTCTTCATTGCGCCCTGCTAAGGCGCTGCCTTCTGAAATTCTCTGCATAATCAATGCGGAGAGCGTTTCGCCGTAACGGTTTGGTGCACCACCTAGGTTCTTGCGCGGTGCGTCCACCAAGTCGCGCAGATCGGCGACGGACTGAAACTCCGAACCACACCCGTCGAGTTCCACTACTTCCGATAGCGGCAGAGTCACTGTTCCCCTGCCCTGCAACGAGCCTGCCGCCGAAAGGATCAGCCGATACGTCGATCCCGGCTCTCGTGCCAGGGCCGCCGCAAGGTCCGTTGCATCACGTTCGGTCTGCAACTTGGGATGGAAGTAGATCGCAATATCACCTGCTTCGCTGCTGACTCTCCCGACGCGCCATGTTTCGCCCGCGACAGGCGAGGACTTGCGAGCACGGCAATCCAATGCATCGGCCAGTGCGTCGATGATCTTCGTCATATTCGCTCGCACCGCATCGATCTCGTCCTCTGCGACTGGAATGAAGCCCATCTCCGGGCAATAGAACCCATAGACCCTGCCTTGATGCACGATCTCGGCATCGTGTGGGGCGCTGCAGTTCAGGCAAGCGATGGACTGAATCACTCCGGCCCGTTCTAAAAATCCTTGCGCCAAGAGGGCTGCGAAGCATGGCGTATGCGAATAAGCGGAAGCGGCGACCCTCCTCCTCTGTGCAGCGATCTCGCAAAGCAATTCAATCCTTTGCAATTACTCCGCCTCCAAAACGTTGAAGTCTTCGGCAGCGGGCGCAAGAAGGCCCCACCGCTCGAGCAGTCCGAAGATGAACTGCCTATCGCCTTCGGTGGTGTTCGGTGAGGTTGTCGTGTTTGGCAGGCGCAAGGTCACAGTCAGGGTGCGTTGCCGCTTGCCTTCCTGAGCGGCGAGAGTGATCCGGATCGTCGCCGAAAGAATTGTCCACCCGCCTGCACGCAAAGGTGATGTTGTTCCAAAGCGATGATCAAGAAACCCATAAATGGTTTCGCTTTCACCACGCTTTTCAAATCTTGCGATACCGGCATTCACATCGCCAAAATCTAGCGCTGAGACTTCTACGCGCGCGATGCCATCTGACGGCAAAACCTCGAAATCAGGCTTGCTCTTCAAGAGGTGCAAACGCACATCCCTACGTGGGACTTCGAGAGGTGGCTTTGAATTTGGCGCGAAGTTCTTGGAAAAAACAGTCGAAAACTGGTCGCGCACCTTTTTGCCGCCGCGCGCGCAAATCTCGACAAGGCGTGAATTTGGATCACAGGCGATCCCGACCTCCAAGACTTTCGCGACAATCTGCCGTTCCAAAGTGTCTGACATCCCAAACCCCAACTCGCTTTCGGCCCGCTCTTCAACGTAGATCGTCGCATGGGTAAAGGCTGACTCCTCGCCGGTAACAGCGTGCGTGCGCACAGTCTCATACCAATCGGCAACGTGTTTCCGCTGCTTGGGTAGTTCGAGCACCGCCAGCGTATCGGCAAGGAAAGTGGCGCGTGCGGCTTCGTTGCCCAGAGTCCAAGGCTTCCCATCGTTATCAAACTGAAAAGTCGACCAATGCTGCCCGCCATGCCGCCGTGACATCGACGCCTGCACCTCAATTCGGTTGATCAGGATCGGGTGTTCAGTAGCCAGAAACAGCAATATGTCCTGAATGCCATGCAAGCCTTCGATGTTGATGTTTTCGCCGGTGCAAACCTGTTCTGCTGCGATGAGCCCAACTTTGTCCGACAGGGTTGCCAACAAGTCGAGTTCAGCCTTGATGGCGTCTTGACGCTTTTCGGGCAGTTCCGCGATCAGTTGCTCAATCGAGCGCACCAATTCGGTCCCGCGTCCATCGCTGGTCCAACCGAAATCATCGGGCGCAGACACGTGCCGGGATTCGAAATAGCGTTGAAGCCGTTCGGCAGTAGACTTTCGAATGAAGCCGCTGAATGAAGCCATATATAGAGCCCGCAGTAGTGGTTTTGCCCAAATATGGGGTGCGCTCTCGTTCCGTACAAGTTGCTCTTGTTCCATTGATCCCGTCAAAGTTGAACCAGCCCCATTGTGAAGGCTGGGATGGCTCTGCTAGCTGTAGATGAAAATTCGCGTTTGAAAGTATCATTTGATGGTCAACAATTCCCGCAAGTCTGATCTAGACTTTGCCGCCGATCTCTTCAAAGCCGCTGACAAGATGCGCGGGGGGCTGGAGCCGTCCGAATACAAGCACGTCGCGCTGGGCCTGATCTTCCTGAAGTACATCTCTGAAGCGTTCCAAGCCAAACATGAGGAACTGGCGCAAGATGACCTTGCCGATCCCGAAGACCCAGAAGAGTACCTCGCCGAAAACGTCTTTTGGGTGCCCGAAGCCGCCCGCTGGTCCCACCTCCAGCAAAACGCACGGTCGGAGAACATCGGCAGGATCATCGATGACGCGATGGAGGCTATCGAGGACGAACCCACCAACGAAACACTCAAAGGCGTTCTGCCCAAGAACTACGCCCGCCCCACACTGGACAAAACGATGCTGGGCGAACTGGTGGACCTCTTTTCCAACATCAAGATGCACGACAGCGCCGATCGTGCGCGCGACTTGCTGGGCCGGGTCTATGAATACTTCATCTCGGGCTTTGCCAGCGCTGAAGGCAAGCGCGGGGGCGAGTTCTTTACACCGCGCTCCGTTGTGCGCACGCTGGTCGAAATGCTCGAACCCTACCAGGGCCGCGTGTATGACCCCTGCTGCGGCTCGGGCGGCATGTTCATCCAGTCCGAGAAGTTCATCGAAGACCACGGCGGCAACCCGCTGAACCTGTCCGTCTACGGGCAGGAAATCAACCACACCACATGGCGGCTGGCCAAGATGAACCTCGCCGTCCACGGCATCGACGCCGACATTGCATGGGACAGCGCGGGCAGCTTTCACAAGGACGCGCATCCGGGGCTGAAGGCCGACTACGTCCTCGCCAACCCGCCTTTCAACATCTCGGACTGGGGCGGCGACCGGCTGCTGGAGGATGACCGCTGGCAATACGGCATCCCGCCCAAGGGCAACGCCAACTTCGCGTGGATACAGCACATCATCCACCATCTGGCCCCGCGCGGCCATGCGGGGGTGGTGCTGGCCAATGGGTCGATGTCCAGCCAGACCAGCGGTGAGGGCGAGATCAGGAAACGCCTGATCGAGGAAGACCGCGTCGATTGCATGGTCGCCCTGCCGGGGCAGCTGTTCTATTCCACGCAAATTCCCGTCTGCCTGTGGATTTTGAGCCGGGACAAGTCCGCCAACGGGTTGCGCGACCGGCGCGGAGAGGTGCTGTTCATCGACGCCCGCAACATGGGCCATATGGTGGACCGGGTGCGGCGCGAGTTCTCGGATGGTTCGATTGACCCATCTGACAACGACATAGAGACCATTGCAAGCACCTACCGCCGCTGGCGCGCCAAGCCCGAAACGCTGGAGGAGAAAGGCTGGGAGGCCTACGCCGACATGCCGGGGTTCTGTAAATCCGAAGGGCTGGAGACCATCCGCAAGTTTGACCACGTGCTGACGCCGGGGCGGTATGTTGGCGCGGCTGATGTGGTGGATGATGGCGTGTCGTTTGAGGAGAAGTTTGCGGCGCTGAGTGACAACCTGTTGGACCAACTCGAACAGGCTGACGGTTTGTCCAAAGAAATTAGGAAACTGCTGGCTAGGACAGTTTCCAATGGTTGAATGCAACTCCGTTTCGCTTGGCGACGTCGTCGATATTTTGACCGGCAACCCGTTCAAAAGCGCCGAATACGTTGAAGGTGAAGACAACCCAAAGCTACTTAGAGGCGATAATATAGCTCAAGGAACGCTGCGTTGGGACAATGCAAAACGTTGGCCCATCGGCAAATCTGACGGACTGAAAAAGTATGCACTAAAGGCCGGTGACGTCGTGCTCGCGATGGACCGCCCTTGGATCGAGGCTGGCCTAAAATTCGCGTGCTTGTCCGAACACGATCTTCCAGCATTTCTCGTGCAGCGGGTCGCGAGGATGCGAGGCACCAAACGCCTGCGGACTGACTTCCTGCGCTACCTCATTGGTAGCAAAGCATTCACGGCGCATGTGCTAGGCGTTCAAACTGGTACGGCGGTTCCTCATATTAGCGCAGGTCAGATCAAGTCATACGAATTCGACTTACCCTCACTTGAGGATCAAGAAAGCATCGCAGTATATCTCGGCGCGCTCGACGACAAAATCGAGCTGAACCGGCGGATGAATGAGACGTTGGAAGAGATGGCGCGGGCGTTGTTTCGGGATTGGTTTGTCGATTTCGGCCCCACCCGCCGCCAGATGGAAGGTGCAACCGACCCCGCCGCCATCATGGGCCACGCCTTCCCCCCCGAAAAAGCCACCACCCTCGCCCCCCTGTTCCCCGCGAAACTGGGCGACGATGGCCTGCCGGAGGGGTGGGAAAGAAAAGCAATCGGCGAATTCGTCGATGTTCTGGAGACCGGGAGAAGGCCCAAGGGCGGTGTCAAAGGTATCAAAGCAGGTGTTCCCTCCGTCGGAGCGGAGAGTATCAAACGCGTTGGCGTATTCGATGTAGGGAAAACGAAATACGTACCACGCGAGTTTTTCAAAGCCATGAATTTAGGCCACATTAAAGATGGCGACATACTTATTTACAAAGACGGTGGCAAACCCGGCGAACTGCGCCCCGCCGTTTCTTATGTGAGTAACGGTTTCCCGTTTGAAGAGTTTTGCATCAACGAGCATGTTTTCAGGCTGAGACTAGACCGGATACCGCAAGTAACAGGATACTGCGCGCTTACAACTGACGATGCGTTTTGGCAGATGCGCGAGCTTGCTACTGGAGTTGCGCAACCCGGCCTGAATCAGAAAGCGATGAAATCCATTTCGATTGTATGCCCGGATGACTTTGGCCTTTTCTCGAAGTTCTCGTACATTGCGTCGCCGTTGATCGACGGTTGCAATCGCAACGCAAAGCAAAACCAAACTCTCGCCGAGATGCGCGACCTCCTCCTGCCCAAACTAATGTCCGGCGAAATCCGCCTGAATGACGCGGAGGCGGCTGTATGAGCTTCACCGAAGACCTCGTTGAACAAGTCGCCCTTGGCATCCTGCAAGAGATCGGCTGGCGCTACGAAGACCCGGTTCTGATTGCGCCGGATGGGCCGGACAAGCGGCGGGTGTCCAACGGGGATGTGGTGCTGGGCTGGTTGCTGGAGGCCGCGGCAAAGCGGCTCAATCCCGGCATTCCCGACGAGGCTTTGCAAAACGCCCTGCGGCAAATCCAGATCACCGAAACACCCTCTCTGATCGAAGAAAACCGCCGCATCCACAGGCTTTTGGTGGACGGGATCGACGTGGAATACCGCCGGCCCGATGGCTCGATCAAAGGCGACAAAGTGCGGCTGATCGACTTTGCCAACCCCGCCAACAACGACTTCATGGTGACAAACCAGTTCACCGTGGTTGAAAGCGGCCACAACCGCCGCCCGGATGTGGTCGCCTTTGTGAATGGCCTGCCGTTGGTGGTGATCGAGCTGAAGAACGCCGCCAACGAAAATGCTACGATTGAGAACGCGTTCAATCAGCTTCAAACCTACAAGACGCAAATCCCCTCGCTCTTTCGCACCAATGCCGCGCTGATCACCTCCGACGGGTTGCTGGCGCGCGTCGGCTCGCTCAGCGGCGGAGAAGACCGCTTTATGCCGTGGCGCACTGTGACCGGCGCGCAGGACGACTTCACGCCGGAAGGCCCGAAAGAAATGGACACGCTGTTGCGCGGTGTCATGCAGCCTGAGCGGCTTTTGCAGTTGGTGCGCGACTTTACGGTGTTTGGCGACAAGGGCGATGGCGTCTTCAAGATCATTGCGGGGTATCACCAGTTCCACGGTGCGCGGAAGGCGCTTGCAAGCGCGGTGGACGCGGTCGGCCTTGAAGGTGACCGCAAGGTCGGTGTGATCTGGCACACGCAAGGGTCTGGCAAGAGTTTCTTGATGGCGTTCTTTGCAGGGCTTCTTGTGCGTGCGCCAGAATTACAGAATCCGACGATCCTTGTCGTGACAGACCGAAACGATCTGGATGATCAGCTCTATGGCACATTTTCTTTGTGCCGTGATCTGATCCGACAGACCCCCGAGCAGATCGAAGACCGCGACGACCTACGTCAGAGGCTGGACCGTCAATCCGGGGGAGTAATCTTTTCGACGCTGCAGAAGTTTTCGCCCATGGCCGGGGAGGAAGACTTCCCCATGTTGTCAGATCGGCGGAACATCATCGTGATTGCCGACGAGGCGCACCGCAGCCAATACGGCTTTGACGCCAAGCTTGATCGTTCGACAGGTGCGCGGCGCTATGGATATGCGCATTATTTACGCCAAGCCTTGCCAAACGCTTCTTTCGCAGGCTTCACCGGGACGCCCATTGAAGCCGCCGACGTGAACACGCCAGCGGTCTTCGGCCAATATGTTGATATTTACGACATCAGCCGTGCGGTCGAGGACAAGGCAACAGTACCTATATACTACGAAAGCCGCCTCGCGCGCGTCGAATTGGAGCAGGAAAAGCTGCCAGAGATTGATGCCGCCGTGGACGCGCTGTTCGACGACGAGACCCTCTCGGAGCAAGAGAAAGCCAAATCGAGCTGGACGACTGTTGAACGGCTAGTCGGCGCGCCACCGAGGCTTGAGAAGGTCGCACAGGACATAGTCACCCACTTTGAGGACAGGCTGGAAGCATTGGCCGGTAAGGGCATGATTGTTTGTATGAGCCGTGAAATTTGCGTGGACCTTTACCAACGGATAACCGCGCTGCGCCCCAACTGGCATACCGAGGATGACAAAGAAGGCGCGGTGAAAGTCGTGATGACAGGGTCGGCCTCTGACCCATTGGACTGGCAACCGCACATCGGCAGCAAGGCGCGACGTGATCTTCTTGCAAAGCGAGCGCGTGATCCTGACGACCCACTCAAGCTAGTCATTGTTCGTGATATGTGGCTAACCGGCTTTGACGCGCCAAGTATGCACACGATGTATATCGACAAGCCGATGCGCGGTCACGGCCTTATGCAGGCAATAGCGCGCGTCAATCGGGTCTTCAAAGACAAGCCGGGCGGACTGGTGGTGGATTACATCGGGATCGGCCAGAACTTGAAGAAAGCCCTTCAAAACTACACCGCGACGGATCGGGAACAGACCGGCATTGACGAAGAGGAGGCGGTGGCGGCTCTTCAAGAACTGGTCGAACGATGCCGGGACTTCTTTTCGGGCTTCAATTATCACTCCGGGATGGATGGACAACCACAGGAGCGCTTGCAGGCCCTCGCCGGAGCCATTGAATGGGCTTTGAAAAAACAGAAAGCGCGGGCCGATGACGCCCCCGATGAAAAAGCCAAGAAGGCTGAGCTGAACTACTATGCCGATCTGGTTGCTAGCCTTTCCAAAGCTTTTGCCTTGGCATCTGCCAGCGACTACGCGCAATCCGTCAAGGAAGAGGTCGGCTTTTTCCAAGCTGTCCGCGCGGCTTTGTCCAAGTCCTCGCCCAAGACTGGCATAAGCAAACGCGAGAAGGAGTTCGCCGTTGGTCAACTTATATCCGAAGCAATCGCCGACGCGAGTATCATAGACGTTTTGGCAGCGGCGGGCTTGAAATCACCAGAGATTTCCGTCCTTTCAGAAGAGTTCTTGGCGGAAATCCAAAGCATGGATCAGAAAAACCTCGCTTTGGAAGCCCTGAAGAAACTCTTGGCGGGAGAGATCAAAGCACGGCAACAGCGCAACGTGGTCGAGGCAAAGGCGTTCTCAGAACGTTTGCAGGCAGCCTTGGCCCGCTACCACGCCAACGCCATTACCAGCCTTGAGATGATCCAAGAGTTGATCGACATGGCGAGAGACATGAAAGCCTCTGCGCATCGCGGCGATGATCTCGGACTGAGCGAAGAGGAGTTGGCATTTTATGACGCATTGGCGCAGAATCAAAGCGCGAAGGAAGTGCTCGGAAATGAAGAATTGCGCAAGATTGCCCACGTGCTTGTGGAGCAACTCCAGAAGAACGTTACTGTTGATTGGCAACGAAAGGAAAGCGCCCGCGCCAAGTTGAGGATACTTGTCCGGCGCATTTTGAAAAAATACGGATACCCGCCAGACTTGGCCCCTGCGGCTATCAACTTGGTCTTAAGCCAAGCTGAGACGCTCTTGCGCTGGCAGGCTCATCAATAGTCTGCTGGGCATCATTTCAAAAACGCAACGACTTTTCCCTCGTCTTTTTGTGCAGTTGAGAACAGCGCCCAAGCCTCCATCAACTTCCGCCGCTTGTCGAACAGGTCCGAGCGCGCGTAAGCCGCTTCGGCTTTGTCTTTGATCCCATGTGCCAGCGCTGCTTCGATCACCTCGCGGGGAAAGCCGGTGGTTTCACCTGCCCAATCGCGGAAAGTCGAGCGGAAGCCATGAACAGTAATGTCGTCGCGGCCCATACGGCGCAGAACGGCGGTCATGCTCATATCGGAGATCTGCTTGCCGGGTTTTGCCTCGCTTTCGAAGATCAACTTGTCGTCGCCTCGCTTGCCGCCAAGCAAAGCAAGCGCCGTTTTGGAAAGCGGGACGCGGTGCTCTTTACCTGCTTTCATACGGTTTGCTGGGATCGTCCAGGTTTTCGCTTGAAGATCAATTTCTGCCCATGTCGCGCCGCGCGTCTCGCCCGACCGCGCCACTGTCAGGATCGTGAAGCCCAACGCGCGCGCCGCTACACCCTCGCGGATTTGCAATTGCACCATGAAGTCCGCGATCTCCGCATGAGGCAAGGCGGGATGGTGTTTGACTGCCCGCACCTTCGTGGGCTTGGGTAGCAGGTGATCCAGATGCCCACGCCAACGAGCCGGATTGTCGCCGGTACGGATACCCAGCGCTGAAGCGTAGTCGAGTACCGCCTCAACGCGTTGTCGCACACGGTTCGCGGTCTCGGGCTTGGTAGACCAGATCGGGGTGAGCGCAGCAATCACGTCGGCAGTTTCGATTTTGGCAACTTGAACTTGCCCGATCTTGGGGAAAGCGTAGGTTTCGAGCGTCGATGTCCATTGCGCCGCATGTTTGGCATTCTTCCAGCCGGGGCGTTTGCTTTCGATCAGTTCGAGCGCGGCATCTTTGAAGGTCTTGGGCCTGGCTTGTTGTTTCTTGGCAATGGGGTCTTCGCCCTCGGCAATAAGGCGACGCGCCTCAGTTGCGCGGTCCCGGGCCATGGCGAGGGTCACGTCAGGGAAAGACCCAAGGCCCAGATCACGCCGCCGCCCTTGCACCTGATAGCGCAGCACCCATGATCGCGACCCGGATGGTTTGACATAGAGGAAAAGACCGCGTCCATCGCCATGTCGTCCGGGGCCTGCCGTCTTCACTTTTTGCGCGCTCAAGATCATACCGTTCCCACATTTGTTCCCACATTTTTCCATGACTTAAGGCGGACAGGCGCGAACTTCAATGGGCGTGAATGAATATATCTATATGATAAACATAAGTTATTTTGGACATACACGCATATCCGCGAACGCATGAAAACGCGAGTTATACGGACTTCGTCTCCGCCACCTACCATTTCTGACCTGTAGAGCCTCCTAACACCTTGAACGGCAGGGTGTTTTCTGGGGTTCGAAGTCCTGTTTTTCGGCAGTAGGCAATACGCTAAGCAAAAGCCAGTTTGAGTACCGTTCTTTGTAGTGTCAGTTGCCCTGATTCCCATAGTTTCCAAGGGTTTGCGAGGAATGCGCAGGCGAGTTCGAACAATTGGTCGAAGCCAAGGGTAGGTTCTGCTCGTTTTCCGAGTTTTTCCTGCGTTACCAGCTTTTCTCTTTCCAGCGTGGCGAGGCGCTTTTCGTAGGCTGTGATGACAGAAGGTAGGCCGGTATCAACGAAGCGATCCGGAAGCCCCTCGATTTGCTTCTCGATCTTGGTGACTTCGCGCTTGAGGGACACCGTTCCGGCCTGCGCTTGTTCAATCCGTTGATCCCATGCGCTTTTGAACATCGCTTTGGTGAGCGCAATCAACTTCTCAGAAGGCTGTAGCTGGCGCAGGTGGTCCGTGAACGCTCCTTCCAGCACATCACGCCCTAAACATGCGGCCACCAGTACCTGAAACCTTGGTAGAGAAACCTCAAATCAGTGGTACCGAAACAGGGGGCTAAACACTCTGACCAGTCGGCACTACTGCATTGGGACGCCGCCAAGAGCTACGATCCAGGCTGGGTCTATCATGGCTGTTTGATCAGCACTGCGTCTGAAACAAGGCCACGACCCGCGTGTCGATCAACAGGCCGGATACATATGGGCGACTTCCGAGAACATGCGAAGAAATCAATTGCGAACAGTAGCCGGTACATACAAATGGGCCGTCCTGGTCTGGGTTTCATCGGTTGCATGGCCGGATGCTGCAACTGCCCCAACGACGGCAGTGAGCCCTTTTTACTGGATGCTGCGCTGCACGCGAACAGCAGTTTCAGATAGTCAGTGAACGGTCTCTGATGTTGATCTTGCGCCTCCCGCTTCTCCACGTTGAGGTTCCGTTGCAAGGATTGACCCCGCCAAAGCCTCAACATCTTTCATGGGGGGCAGCCCGAATTGCCTGCGATACTCGCGGCTGAACTGTGATGGGCTTTCATATCCTACGGAAAATGCAGCTTGGGCGGCCGTCTGGTCTTCGAAGAGCATCAGCCTGCGCGCTTCCTGAAGACGAAGACGCTTGTGATATTGAAGGGGAGACATGAGTGTCATGGCCTTGAAGTGCTGGTGCAAGGCTGAGGGTTGCAGATGGGCTTCTTCGGCAAGTCGGGCCATTTCGAACGGCTCGCGGTAGTTTTTCTTGATCGAGGCGATGACACGCGCGATCTGCTTTCCCTGCCCCGGCCCATAGACGCTTCGCAGCACGGCCTGACCGCCCGGAGAACGGATGATCCGGTAGAGCAATTCGCGCTCATAGAGCTTTGCAAGGGCAGGGATGTCGTCGGGCGCTTCGATCAATTGCACCAGCCTTGTGGCCGCACTCAGGATATCCGGTGTGGTTTCGCCCAGAAACAACCCTGGCCCTTTTGACGATAATTCGTCGTCCCAAGGCATATCTATAGCCAGATCGGACAGGGCGCCGGCATCAATGCCAATGCGGATGCAAAGATACGGCTCTGTCACGCTGGCGGACGTGATCTGGCCGATGATGGGCAAGTCGAAGGACACGACCAGAAACTTCGCGGGATCGTAGTCATAAATGTGGTCGGCAAGCATGACCCGTTTCGCGCCCTGAACGATAAGACACAGCGCAGGCTCGTGTACCGTATGCAGATCCTGGGTTGGCCGCAAACTGCGGATAAGGTCCAATCGGGGGACTGGTGTTGTGTGAACGCCGTCAGATCGCACAAATCGGGCAACCATATTCGCCAGGTCATCAACCGTTTCTGTCATGTTTTTTTCTCTTGTGCCTTCGCTAAACTGCGCCGTTTGATCGCATATCACTTAAGCCCCGATAAACATTTTTCCCACCTTCGCGGAGGATTAGGCAATGATCCCGTGGGATTGTTCTACCGCCGTAAGCACTGGCATCCACATATCTGCTGCATAAGGGGCGGCCTCAATCACGAGGCCGCTGATGAATTGGAGGTCGATATGACGGATGATAGGAAAGTATGGTTCATAACCGGCGCTTCACGGGGCCTCGGTCTTCAGATCGCAAAGGCTGCCTTGGACGCTGGCGACCGGGTTGTTGCCACCGGGCGGGATGCTGATGCGGTTACAAGGGCACTGCCGGATAGGGATGAGGCACTGGCCTTGCGGCTGGACGTCACGGATCCCACGCAAGCGGACGCGGCTGTGGCCAAAGCCGTTGACCGTTTTGGACGTATCGATGTCCTTGTGAACAACGCAGGTTACGGACAGCTCGGCGTGTTCGAAGAAATTGAACATGAGAAGATTGTCCGGCAATTCGATACCAACGTGCATGGGACGTTCCATGTTACCCGCGCCGTGTTGCCGAGCATGCGAGCCCAGAAGTCAGGCCACATCTTCAACATATCCTCCATCGGCGGTGCGCTTGGTTTCGACATTGCGTCGATCTACTGCGCTACGAAATTCGCTGTCGAGGGGTTCTCGGAATGTCTGGCCTTGGAAGTGAAGCCGTTCAATATCGGCGTGACCATTGTGGAGCCTGGCTTTTTCCGTACCGATTTTCTGGATGACAGCTCGATCCGGTTCGCGGATCAGCCCATCAGTGACTATGCCGAATACGCCAAGGCGACACAGGGCTTCTATCAGTCGCAGAACCATGTGCAGGCCGGAGACCCCGCAAAGCTCGGTGCGGCGCTGGTGCGGCTTTCGCGCGAGGATGATGCGCCACTGCGCTATGCCGCTGGTTCAGATGCCTTTGAATATCTCAGCGGTGCCTACGACGCCCGAAAGAGTGAGCTGTCCAAGTGGCAAGACCTCTCCAAATCGACTGACGGCGAAACCGCGTCTGCGGCCTGACCATACAGCCGCCACTGAACTGAAGGCATTCGATACCGGGTGCCTTCCAGCGATCAACATAGAGCCAAAGGACCATGACAATGCATAAGTTTACCCTTTCAGCTATCGCGCTTGCGATCAGCTTCTCGATGTCCCCTGCGAACGCTCAGGCTGATGAAGGAAGCACAATGCCCGATACCACCGAAGAACGGCTTCAGCTGGGTGCGGAGGTCATTCTCAAACTGAACAATGGCGTGCCACAAACCACGCTGGAAAACATGCGTGAAGAATTCCCGTTCCTGGCTGACGCCACCCAGGCCTATGCTCTGGGCGATGTCTGGACCCGTCCTGGCCTCGATGACCGCACGCGCCAGCTTGCTGCCGTCGCGGCGTTTGCTGCAATGGGCGAGCGCGGGTTGATGAAGATCCATGCAGGCTACGCCCTTAATGTTGGTGTCACAGAAGATGAATTGAAGGAAATCGTCTATATGATCACCGTGCCAGCGGGCTTTCCAAAGGCAATCCTCGCTTCACAGACCATGTCGGAGCTTTTTGAAGAGCGGCGCGCTGCAGGTTCCGGAACAGGCCAGTGAGGGGAATTGGACATGGACTGCACGCAAGAATTCTCGCCACATTGGCTGTGGTCATGACGGGATCCATAGCGCAGGGGCAATTTGTCACCACCGACTTCCCGCAATCTCCCCGCCCCGAGGCGGCGACGGAGCCTCAGACCCACGCGTTCGTCGGCATGTGGGTGACGGAGGACGGGCATATCCGCCACGATCTTCTGCCCAACGGGCGCTACGATGAGGCACGCGGCAGCCGGAAGAGCGCCTATCAGGGGCGCTATCACGTCACCGGCGACATCATCCAGTATTGGGATGACACGGGCTTTTATGCCGATGGGCAGTTTCGGGATGGCGTACTCTATCACGGTGGGTACGTCTTCTACCGCGAGGAATAGCGGCTCTTTTTTATTCACCGTGGAGCCGAAGAAATACGAAGAAGGAGCTTGGAATGACCATGAACCGCTTACGTACCGGAATACTTAGCTTAAGCGTCGCCGCTTGTTTGACGTTGACGCTCGGTCTTTCTGCAAATGCTGCAGAGGACTCTGCGATGGAGGAGACAAACCGGCAGATTGTCAGCGACGCTTTCGCAGGTTGGGAAGCGGGCAAAGCCAATGTGTTCGACTTGCTGGACAACGACGTTGTTTGGACCATTACCGGTTTTAATCCCGTCGTGTCGGGAATTTATCATGGCAAAGAAGACCTGCTGTCCCGCACGGTCGAGCCCTTTAGTGACCGCATGAGCGAAGGCCTGAGCCCAACGGTACATCGTGTTTGGGCGGATGGTGAAGACGTTATCATTCACTTCGACGGTGAAGGGAGAACGGCAGCCGGTGATGTCTACAGGAACAGCTATCTCTGGATCTTCAAGATGGATGATGGTGTCGTCACCGAAGTCACAGCATTCCTCGACACGGCAGCATTTGCTGCTCTTCTTTCACGCGATCCTGCAGTGGCCCGCTGACCCTGAAACAGCCCTTCAAAGGCTTCTCAACAGGCCCGAAGAACAGTTTGCTATCAGAACCAAAGACGGCGATTTTCCACTCTTTTTGAAGCCGACAGGCTGATGTTGATACGGGTCGAGGCTTGCGTGGGTATTGTCGGGCGCGGCTAAGCCTCTTCTGCGCGTTCGCAGTTTGCGGTCGGGCCGTTCCACCCTTCTGTCAGTTGCGCGACCGTGATCTCGTTCAGCGATGCCTGAAACTGCAAACGTGCGGCGCTCAGCGCGTCATCGGTTGCAGCGTAGGCTGCCTTTGCGAGCAAGCACCTTGGATCGTCTTCATCATTGCCGATGGCAAAGAGCTTCGGTGACCCAAGCGCCTCGTATATTGCAAGAAGGGTCACGTCCTTCAACGGCTTGGCGAGTGACCACCCCCCGCCATGGCCCTTTGTTGACGTCACGATGCCAGCGTCGCGCAGACCGGACATGGTGCGGCGCACGACGGCAGAGTTTGTCTGAAGCATCTGCGCAATTTGTTCGGAGGTCGCAGGTCCATCCATTTCGTCCAGATGCAAAAGGGCGTGCAGCACGCGGGAAAGGCGATTGTCCTGTCTCATTTCGCAGATTTCCTCCGGTCATGTAACATTTGAGCGCACAAGACATTGACTCCGGCGATCCCTTGATGCATTTGATGATACATGAGCATCTCATCAAACGCCAGCCTGCGTCCGGAAACTGCCCGTTCAAACCGATGGGCAGCCCTCGCCGTTCTGTTTCTTGCCAGTTTCATGAACCTGATCGACGTCAGCATCGTGAACGTGGCCCTGCCGCAGATACAAGCCGATACCGGTGCGACCGCAACGCAGCTCGAATGGGTCGCGGCGATCTATGTGCTGGCCCTTGCGGTCGGCCTTTTGCCGTTCGGACGTTTCGGTGACGTCTTCGGGCGGCGGCGCTTGTTCATCTGGGGCCTGATCGGCTTCACCGTGTCTTCCACTGTCTGCGGTCTTGCACCGGATGTGGTGACATTGATCGCTGCGCGCGCTGTCAAGGGCATCGCGGCTGCGATGATGGTGCCGCAGGTCTTGGCAATCGCACATGTCATCTTTCCACCGGAGGAAAAGTCGCGTGTCTTTGGTCTCTTCGGTACGGTATCCAGCTTGGCCGTCGTCGCGGGCCCAATCATTGGCGGTGCGCTGATTTCGGCAGATATTGCCGGTCTCGGATGGCGCTTGGCGTTTCTGATCAACATCCCGCTCGGCATTGCTGCGCTGATCGGCGCACGCACCTTTGTTCCTGTCCTTGATACGGACAGCGACGCACGGCCAGACTGGATCGGCACGGGCTTGTTCATCTTGGCTGCGGTGCTTTTGGTCTTGCCATTGATCGAAGGCCGCGCGCTTGGCTGGCCGTTGTGGTGCTTTGCCGCCTTGTTCGCGTCGATCCCCGCAACCCTTGCTTTCATTGCTTTTGAGCGTCGGCGCAGCGCAAGCGGCTTGTCGGCCCTCATGCCCCCCGGCCTTCTCTCAAACGGTCCTTATCTACGGCGACTTGGTTTGGTGGCGCTGTTTTTCAGCGGTGTGCCCGGTCTCTTCCTCGTTCTCGCGATCTTTTTGCAATCAGGCTTCGGATTGACCGCCTTGCAAAGCGGCCTTGTCACAACGCCGTTCCCCGTTGGTGTGATGCTGGCCTCGATGACGATAGAACGGTTTGGCAACCGTCACCTCTCCGCCCGCATCGCTGGTGGGGCTGCGTTGCTGGTGGTTGGAATGATTGCGCTGCAATTGGTGATCCGGTCCATCGGTGCGGAGCTGAACCCATATGCCTTTACCCTGCCGCTTCTTGTCTGTGGCTTCGGAATGGGCACCGCGATCATGTCTCTGTTTCAGGTCACGATGTCGAGCGTGGAGCCGCAGGAGGCAGGCGCAGGCTCCGGAGCCATGCAGGCGTTTCAGCAAATTGGCGCGGCCCTCGGTATTGCAATCGCAGGCCAGATCTTTTTCGGATTGCTGGGAGAAGGCGGAATGGCCCCAGGCGCGGCCAACGCGTACCGCTTTGTCGAAGCCGCCGCCATGGCAACAACCTATTCCATCGCCGTCTTCGCGATACTGACACTTCTGGTCGGCGTGTCGGCATGGAAAACGAGAAAGGACACGACATGACGATGCCACAAGCGCATGAAGACGCGACACGGTTCTGGGAGGGTCACTACGCAAAGCTGACGAAGCCCTCAGGCGGTCGTCCCTCTGCCATTCTCGTTCGGTTCGCAGAAGAACTTACCCCAGGGCGGGCGCTCGACCTTGGTTGCGCACGCGGTGATGATACGATCTGGCTTGCAAAACGGGGGTGGAGCGCGATGGGCGTCGATATTGCGCAGTCGGCGATTGATGCGGCGCGGTGGGCAGCGGAAAATGCTGGCGTGGAAGAGCGCACATGCTTTGAGTGTCACGACCTGGATGTCTCCATTCCGGATGAAGAGTTTGATCTCGTCTCGGCGATGTTCCTGCATTCGCCCGGCAGATTTGACCGGGCAGCGGCACTACAACGGGCAGCGGGTGTTGTCGCGCCCGGCGGCTTGCTCTTGATTGCAGCCCACGGATCACGCGCACCTTGGTCCTGGGCTGATCCGGATACGGTCTATCCCACAGCAGACGAAGAACTGGCCGACCTTCATCTAGACCAGTCCGAATGGCGGGAGGTCTTCGTGGGGCCCGTCGAACGGGTGGCACATGGACCAGATGGCCAGACCACCACAGTAATCGACACCGTGATTGCACTCGAACGACGGCTTTAGACAGACAGACGTGCTAAGCCCGTCCGGCATCGCTCCGGTTCACGTTTGTCGGAAAGTTCAAGCTGAAACAGCCATTCGAATATAGAATGCCAGTGGCAGTTTTGTCCGGATACAGTTGAATAAGTCGTTGTTTTGGCCAGCTTGATGCTGAGCGAGAAGCAGGCCAGCCTCGTTCCCCTTCACGCTGGCGATGCTTTGGGGACCAGTTTTGCGAGCTTCCTGAGGTTTTGTGCTGTTGCGGCGAGTTGGAACTGTTCGTATGCGCCTTTGGGTCCTCGCAGCCGCATCGTTGCGACGCCGATGTATCGTTTCAGATGGGCAAACAGCATCTCGACTTTCCGCCTTTGGATGAACGAGGTCATGTAGGCGTCTGTTTTGCGGATATCGCGGGCGACGTCTCGGGCCGCTTCGTGGATTGACCGCATCACGCGTCGTCCCGGATCTCCTGGGCAGCATTGCGGCTTCAGCGGGCAGGCATCGCAATCATGCTTCGAGGCGCGGTATCGGATGAACCCGTCTTTACCGCCGTTGGGCTTTCGCGGCTTGGAGAAGTTCCGGCGATATGTCCGCAGTTCTTTGTTGCCGGGGCATGTGTAGCTATCGGTCGCGGGGTCGTAGACGAAGTCTTCGCGTGAGAAGGTGCCGTCCGTTCGTTTGGATTTGTCCCAGACCGGGATGTGCGGGGCAATGCCCCGTTCCTCGACCAGCCAGCTCAGCATCTCCGCGGATCCGTAGCCCGTATCGCCGACCAGTTTGTCTGGTGTCATATCGAAGCGGTCAGCAATCCGGTCGATCATGCGCCGTGCTGCGAACGCCTCTGCGGTCCGGATTGGAACCGATGGCTCAACATCAACGATCACCGCATTGTCCAAATCCACCATGTAGTTGGTGGAATATGCGAAGAACGCGACCCTACCATCTGCCCCGGTCCAGCGAGCAGCAGGATCAACCGGTGAGATGTATTTTGGAACGACTTTGGTTGATGCGCCGAATGCGGCGTCATCCAGTGTTTCGAGATATTCGTCAACCACGCGCGTCTTCAGCTCGGGCGGCAGGCCCTCTTTGCCATCAATGCTACGCGTCTGGTTTGCGTTGGCAGGGATCAGGCTGGCGTCAACGCCAAAGCTCTCGCCCCCGACAAGACCCTCGTCAATGCAGCGCATCAGAACGGTTTCGAATAGGTGACGGAATAATCCGCTCTCACGAAAGCGACCCCTCTCGGCGATGCAAGCATCGCCTGCCGGGCAACGCATGTCGGTTTTTTGAAAAGGCTCTCTGATTGCGGGGATGTCAACAGAAGTCGGCATTGTCTCTGCGGAGCACGGTTCTCTCCGAGGTCGGCACTTGCCGCCTCATAATGGCTTCCGGGGGCTGAACGTCTCCATATGTCGAATGCGGGGTTTGCTTTGCCCCATGTTTTCGAACGAGATCGATCTGCCTTCCGTCCCGCAGGGACTTCGCGTCCTACCGTTTCCGGTGGGTATCTAGATCAGGTGGTGGCCTCTTTGGTCCAATGGAATTCTTCTCCTGTTTTCCAAAGCGTCAACATGAGGACCGCGCGTTTCCGGGCTGTAGCAACCGCGGCCTTTTTGAAACCGCGCCTCGCTGCGAGTCGGACGGCCCACGACTTCAAAGGCGAATATCGCTTCACACGACTGATCAGCGTACTGGCTGCTTCGTACAGAAGGCGACGCCTGGCAGCATCGCCACGTTTGGATATGCGGCCAGAATAGTCGACCTCACCGGACTGATATCGCCTCGGCGTCAAGCCCAGGAACGCTCCAACGTTTGTTGTTTTAGGAAATCGCTCGGTATTCTCGATCAATGCCAGAAAGCTCAAGGCGATAACCGGGCCTACGCCCGGGATGGTCATCAATCTACGCGACTGATCATGGCGCTTGGCAATCGCGGCGATCTCGTCCTAAAGCGCAGCCGCCGCTGAACACACCGCCTCATGCGAGGGAAGAACATGATCGATGATGACAGCCAGCGCCGGATCGGATTGCCGCGCAACTGACAGCTGATCTCTGAACCGTTGTCGCTGCCGCCCATTGCCGATTGTGGTCAGGCGAATGCCAAATGTCTTCAGGATCCCCCGCATATGGGCCTCAATCTCCATTCTGAGACGCACAAAACGATCCCGAGCCCCAATGATCGTACGAAGGCGATCGGCATCCACGCTGCGGACGTGAACGGCCGTAAACCAGCCGATCCGGGCCAATTGAGCCAATCCTTCTGCGTCCGAACGATCGGATTTATTCAGTTTTGCTGAGAGCACCTTGTGGGCTGACCTCGCATCATTGCAGATGGCTGGTAGCCCCAAGTCCTCAAGTTGCCGCTGAAGCCAGATCGATATCTGACCGCTTTCATGCACGATCCTCTGCGGCACCATCCTTTACCCATCCAAGGCATCCCGGACGGCCAGCGGACAAAAAGGCAAGCTTCTACGAAAGACGACATTGCCTTCGTCATCGACAACACACATGGAAATCTCTTTCAAAGAAACATCCAAACCTGCAAAGCACTTCATGGTCGTTCTCCTCACGGCTAAATTCCATGAGGCCAGTCTACAGGACCTCGTCCGCCACCTGAGAGCGACCGCCGCAATCACATCATGTGGAATGGTCAGGCACCGCATCCGCCAGATCGAGCCTGCAAAACCACCGATAGGCCAGATTGACATGTACCTCTTCGCAAAGCCGCCGCTCAGACCGGATGCCCATGGCATAGCCCAGCAACAGCATTCGGATCATCAGTTCAGGATCAATCGAGGGGCGGCCCTGATGGCTGTAGTAAGGAGCGAGGAAGCCGCGGACTAGAAACCGGTCGATCTTACGCAACAGGTGATCTTCCGGAACGTGATCCTCAATGCTGAACTCGTAGAACAGCGCCCCTTGCGCAACCTGCCTCGGACCCATCATCGCCATGTCCTCCACTCTCAAAACGAGTGAATCAGCGACAGACCAGCCAATCAACGGACTTCTTAAACACTATCTCCGCACTGGCGACGTTCAGCGTCGGTGCTGTGAAGGTCTGCTACGAGAGCGGTGACAGTGGGTCAGAACTGGCCTACTACCGACAAGCGGTCCAAGTTTTGCATAGAGGAGTACGCTAAATGATTGCCTATGTCACAGTCGGTGCCGATGACATGGTAAGCGCAGAACGGTTCTACTCTTCCTTTTTACCATCGCTTGGCTACGCCTTCGAAGAATACCATGGAGACTCGGTAATCCCGCCGAAATTTAGGGATGTGCGGAAGTAGAATTTTCTCGAAGGTGAATGAGGAGCTTCTGATGAAGAAATCAAAGTACAGCGAAGCCCAGATCATGGCGATCTTGAAGCAGGCAGAGAACGGCGTGCCGGTTGCTGATCTTTGCCGCGAGCATGGCATGAGCAGTGCGAGCTTCTACAAGTGGCGCTCCAAGTACGGCGGCATGGACGCGTCGTTGATTTCGCGGATGAAAGCGCTGGACGAAGAGAACAAGCGGCTGAAGAAGATGTATGCCGAGAAGAGCATGCAGAACGATCTGTTGAAGGAAGCCTTAGGAAAAAAGTGGTGAGGCCGTCTCAAAGACGCGAGATGGCCGAATGGGCGGTGCGCTACCGATCCGCCAGCATCGCTCTGGCATGCAGAGCGTTCTCGATCAGCGAGACATGCTATCGATATCAGCCGCAGCTCAGCGATGAGAATGAGTTGATTGCAGATTGGCTGGTCGCGCTGACGAACGCCAAGAAGGCCTGGGGGTTCGGCCTGTGCTTTCTGCATTTGCGGAACGTCAAAGGCTTTGGCTGGAACCCCAAGCGGGTCTACCGCATCTATCGCGAGCTGAAGCTGAACATGCGGATCAAGCCTGGGAAACGGCTGCAACGGGAGAAGCCTGAACCCTTGGCCGTGCCGGAGGCACCAAACGAGGTTTGGTCGATGGACTTCATGGCGGATCAGCTTGCAGACGGTCGTTCATTCCGCACGCTGAATGTCATTGATGACTTCACCCGAGAGGGATTGGCCATTGAGGTCGACTTCTCGTTACCCTCAGAGCGCGTTGTCCGCACGCTGAACCAAATTATAGCGTGGCGCGGTAAACCCTTCACCATTCGTGTGGACAACGGCCCCGAATATGTCAGTGCCAGGCTTCAGAACTGGGCGGAGGAAGCCGGGACCGGTTTGCTCTATATCCAGCCCGGCAAGCCGCAACAGAATGCCTATGTCGAACGCTATAACAGAACAGTCCGGACGGAATGGCTGGGGCGATATCACTTCAACAGCATCGAGGAGGTGCAGGAACACGCCACGCGCTGGCTCTGGACTTACAACAACGAAAGACCAAACATGGGGATCGGCGGGATGACCCCGATACAGAAACTAGAAGCAGCTTAGATGCTACTGATGCGCCACTCTAAAAAGGGGAGGATTACCACGGGAGGAGGAGTGACACTCCCAGCTCAGAACGGGGTGGAGGTCATGTAGATGGTCTGTGAATTACAATTCCAGCTGACATCAGGCCTTCAAAGGTCATAATTTAAATTGGTTCAAAATCGATGGTAGGTCGGTTCGGTCTAGTAAATGGCCTGCAATGCTTGCGCGCTTTCTGGTGAAGTCCTCTGCCTTTTCACATTTAGACAGATGCTTTTGTCGGAAATTCGAGAGTAAAGCTTGCAGGAAGTAAATACAAATTTGGGGAGGGAGAAAATGCAATCGTCGTGCCGTTCGGTTTCAGAGGGAGTAGAGGATGACAATTCTAAAATCGATTTATTTATTAGATTCTTTGCTTCGGAGTACGATGAGCAAGAAATAATTGAAAATAAATATTACCCAGATGGAGATGATAATATCATTGATGAATTTTTATTGGAGGTATTTCGGTCAGAATACGATCAAAATAAATACGGGTCCATTGTTGACAAGATCGTCATTGAATTAAAGCTTGTGGTAAACCCTGGCAGTTTGCAAGGTGTTCTCAACGAGGAATTATTAGGTAACTTCGATCCCTCCTTCTTTGAACCAGGTGCCCGCAAAGATCATGAGGTCTGGAAGTCTTTGCGTCGGCTTTGCAAAGGGTTCAAAGGTACCAGCTAGACTTTCGCTAGAATTCAAGGGTCAAAGTCACTCGAAAACAGACTGGATACAGCCCTTAAAGGAAGCTACCTCATTGTGAAAATAGCTTCTGGACATTACGGAAAGCACATGAGGACAGTATACGGTCACGTATGAAAATGGTTTCTATATTTGGTAGTGCCCTTTCTCTGACTTACTTTGTAAGGCTTTGTATCATCCTCTTGGGACATTCGATAACACTCCATCAGTTGTTCGATCTGACTGTCCTGTGGTCTTCGAGATGTGGGTGGGGTGGTCTTGCCCCCTGAAACTGGTCCGAACTGAGTGCGAAATTTTGGGTACATTTCTGGCAACAGAGGAGTGTCCCGA
>CANMAI010000011.1 GCA_947495795.1 uncultured Paracoccaceae bacterium
CGATCAATCTCCCGCATCAATACCGAAATTGAATCAGCGATCAGCACACTAAACAAGCAGAGTTTTTCAACACAATCAGCCCACAATGACCGATGCTGCAGTGTGCATAAATGTCGGCTTCGGCATCAACAACCAAGGCGTTAACGAAAAATCAACTGCGCGTCCGACTAGCAAAGTCTATCGTCTCATTGGATTGCCAGAAAAACTAGAAATCTGCAGATGACACTACATCTGCGGGATTTTCTCGTCCCGCGCCATGTAGTCAACAATTTGCGCGATCCGCTTGTTCCGTGTTTGTGATGTCTTGGCCAGCTTCACCCAGCGCAACAAATTACGCGTGTAAGACTGCGCACTTTGATCGAAGTTCTGCGCCGCATTCGGTGTGACATCAAGTGCTGCACGCAAATCATCAGGCACGATCAGTGCATCCACATCTGCCCAATAATCCCACAGCCCGTTTTTCTTGGACGCTGCAATTGATCTTAATGCGGCATCGGTCATTCGCCCATCCGCAATCAGCCGCGCAGCACGATCCTTATAGCTTTTGGCCCAAGCTTGGGTCTGTCGTGGTCCGATGATTTGCATTGTCCGATCATCATCCAGTTTGCGGCGAATTCCGTCGATCCACCCGAAAGCGATAACCTCATCCAAAATATCCTGCGTGGACACATACTTGTCAGGCACGCTTTTCTTAAACGTCACCAGCCAGACGTTTTCCGGCTGAGTGTGATGCGCGGTGAGCCAATCGCGCAGCTCTGAAACAGAGCTGACCTGCACCTTCTCAAAACGGTCCGTTGCGATCCCGGCCATTACGCCACTGCCAGTGCGCTGGCAGCGCGTTTGTCTGCGCGTCGTTCTTTGCGCAGATATGTGTGGTAGAGCACCGGCACGCCTATCAGCGTCAGGATGGACGCAAAGCCGAGACCGCCCATGATCGTCACAGCCATCGCCGCAAAGAAACCATCCGCCAATAGCGGCAGCATTCCAAGGATCGTGGTCCCAGCAGCCAGCACAACGGGCCGCAATCGGCTTACACTTGCGGTGATGATCGCCTTATCCTGCGGCAACCCTTCTGCTTTCTGCGCATCGATCTCTTCAACCAGCACAATGGCGTTTTTGATCAACATGCCAGACAGGGACAACAGCCCCAGCATCGCCGTAAAGCTGAACGCAAGGTTTGCATAAAGCAGGCCAAGCGCCACGCCATTGATCGCCATTGGCACAATCGTCCAGATCACCGCTGTTTGGCGCAGTTTGCCAAACAGCAAAACGGTGATCAGCAGCATGGTTCCGAAGGCTAATGGCATTTGGCGGCCAAGCGATGCTTGTGCCTCGCCCGCGCTCTCAAACTCGCCACCCCATTCAAGGCGGTAGCCAACGGGCAGATCAATCGCTTCGATCAGGGGGCGGATTTCACCAAAAACGGTTGGTGGTGTTAGCCCGTCGATGACGTTCGCTTGCGCAGTGATTGTCGGGACACGGTTGCGCCGCTCAATTACCGGGTTTTCAGCCACCACTGCAAACCCGTCAATGACTTGGCTTAAGGGCAGATAGCCCCCGATGGCGTTTGAATAAACAATCTGGTCCAGAAGTTGCCCGTCACGTGCGGTCTCTTCGCGTGGCGTGCGCACGATAATGTCGATCAAGCGGTCTCGTTCGCGGTAAGTGCCTGCGGGTATCCCGTTCGTGGCTAGCGCAATGGCATTTGCCACGTCGCTGCGTGCTATCCCGGCGGCTTGTGCGCGGTCTTCGGCATAGAGGGGGCGAGTTATGATCTCACGTTCGCGCCAGTCGCTGTGTTCACTATGTAGAAGCGGCGTGGCATCACGCAGGATATCAGTGGCTTGGGCAGCGAGTTGGCGCAACACGTCGGGGTCGGGGCCTGAAAAGCGCGCTTCAATATCGGAACTGACGGGCGGGCCATAGATGATACGTTTCGTTTGCAGTTCCGCCCATGGCAGCGCTTCGATCCCGAACTGGTCTAGCTCGGCGCGTAACGCGGGGATTGCCTCTGGCGATGTGGCGCGGATAACCAGTTGCCCGTAAGAGCTGTCGCGACGCGCTGGGTTATAGGTGAGGATAAACCGCGTCAGACCTTGGCCAACGGTTGCCGTTACAGCTGCAACATCATCGCGGCCCAAAAGCCAGTCTTCGATGACCTTCAAATCATTTGAGACTTCGCCAATCGCGGTGCCTTGGGCGGCCTTATATTCAAGGTAAAACAACGGCGTTGTTGCGGGTGGAAAGAACTGTTGCTTGACCTGGGCAAAGGCCATCACGCAGGCGACAGTCGTGCCGATCAACCCAGCAATGACCAACCATCGCAGCTTGAGCGCCCAGCGGACGACACCGCCATAGGCGCGAAAGACAGGGCCGTCATAGCCGGTATCATCACCGACCAGACCGCCAGTTTTGAACAAATAGTGACCCAACAGCGGCGTCACCGTCACGGCGACGAACCATGACAGCAACAGCGAGATTGCGATCACCGCAAAAAGCGAGAACATGAACTCGCCCGTTGCGTCAGGTGACAGACCGATCCCAGCAAAGGCCATAATGCCAATAATCGTCGCCCCCAGCAGTGGAATCTGGGTTTTCTTTGACGCAGTATCCGCAGCCTCGCGCGAGGAGCGCCCTTTGCGCATTTCCTGCTGCATGCCTTCCGCGATGACGATGCCATTGTCGACCAGCATACCCATCGCGATAATCAACGCGCCAAGGCTGATACGTTCGACTTTGACGTCAAAAAGATACATGAAAAAGAAGGTGGATGTGACAGTTAGCAACAACGACACGCCAACGACAACAGCGGCGCGCGGTCCCATAAACAGCGCCAGAACCCCAATCACAACACCTACAGACATCGCTAGCGACACAAGGAAGCTGCCATTGGCATCGTCCACAACGCGATGTTGTTCGTAGATTGGCGTGACCGTGACGCCAACCGGCAAGAGATCTTCCAGGACCTTGAGCTCCGCCTCTACCCTCTGCCCAACAGTCACAATATTCTCAGATAGCAAGCCAGACACACCAAGGGTAAACACCTCTTGACCGTTGTGGCGCAGAATGTGCTCGGGATCATCAACACGACCGCGGCTGACTTCGGCGATATCAAGCAGGTTCAAAACCTCGCCCTGAAAACCAAACGTCAGGCCGCTGATCTCGCTTACGCTATCCTCGGCAGATGGGCCTTGAATGCGCAAATTGGCGCTTCCGTTGCTGACAAATCCTGTTGGATTAATTGCAGTTGACGCGCTGATCGCTCCGATGATCAGCCCCGGATCAATGCCAAGGGATGATACGATCTGCGAGGATGGTTCGACAAAGATCGCTTCTTCCGGGAGGCCTTGAATTTCGACGTTTGCGACCCCTTCGACGGTCAGCAGATCGCGGCGCATAAAGGTTGCGATGTCCCATATTTCGGCGTCCGAAAACCCCGGCGCCGATATGGCATATAGAATGCCGAACACGTCACCAAAGTCGTCGTTCACGATGGAGGGCAAGACACCATTTGGCAGTGCAGCCCTGGCATCTTCCACGCGGTCGCGCAGATCGTCCCATATTTGCGGCAGTTCATCGCCGCCAAATTGGTCTTTGACCTCAACCTCAATCACGGAACTGCCTTGGGTGTTGCGCGATGTGACTGTCTTGATCTCATCCATCTGCTGGATTTCGGCTTCCAGCACTTCTGATATTTCTGTCGCCACCTCTGCCGCCGTCGCGCCTGGATAGGGGGTGATCACCAAAGCGGATTTGAGAGTAAATGTGGGGTCTTCGAGCTTGCCTACCGACAAGTACCCTACCGCGCCACCGATCAGGGCGAAGGCCATGAAAAGCCACGTGTAGATTGGATATTCAATTGAGAAACGCGCGATTTTCATCAACCTACTCCACACTCATGCCAGTGAAGGGGCGCACGGTTTCGCCATCGCGCAGCATTTGAATGCCCGCACCAACAATCCACTGGTCTGATCCAAGGCCCGTAACAGTGATCTGCGCACCATTGGCCGAAGCCACATTTACAGGCACTAAATCAACTGTGCCGTTTTCAGCGTCAGCATTGGGGGTGTAGACCATGACCTGCGCACCATCGTTGGTCATCGTAACGGCTGATGGCGGCAGCGTTATCGCCGTTGCATCGCTGCCCCGCAAACGCGCGGTTACGGTCATTGAAGCGCCCGGAATAATCGCCGTGGACACCTGAGTGGACGGCAAAGCAAGTGTGACACGGTAACTTTGGCCGATGCTTTGCGTCTCTGCGTTGAATTCCCGCAAGGTCAATGGCACTTCGCCCTCAAATAGAGGGGATTTGCCGACAAAACTGATACCTTCAACATCAGATAAACTTTGAAACAGCCGCTCTGGCACGTCAATTTCAACGCGAACTTCAGACATGTCATGCAATCGCACGATGGGTTGGCCCGGCGATACATTGGCGAAATTGGGCGTCAGACGAGATGCCACCAGCGCGCGGAACGGGGCGTGGAGTGCTGCGTCCTCAAGCGCATCTGTCGCCTCGCGCAGCGCCACCGCGGCCAGATCACGCGCCGTTTCGGCATTCTCGGCCTGCGTTGCTGAGGCCGCGTTCGATTGGACAAGCGTTTGGGCGCGCGTCAGATCACGATTGGCTTGTGCGAGCTGTAGGGTCGCACGTTCGACTGCGCGCTCAAATGGGGCCAAGTCCATTGCAGCAATTTGGACCCCTTCCTCAAGAAACCGGCCTTCTTGGGCATCAAACATGATCAACCGCCCACCAACCTCAAACGACAGATCAACCGTTTCGCGCGCCGCTACCTGACCGAAAAACACGCGCTCAAGCTGCGCAGCGCCGCCCCCCCCCTGGATCAGCTTAACCGCCCGTATAGGCGCGGGGTCGCCCGACGGGGTCAAATCTTCGGTGTCTTGGGCGTGCAATGGAACGGCCAAAGAAAGGATGGCAGCGAATAGGATGGTCGGTCTCATCTGTCGACTTTCTGCATGGGTACTGCGCCGTACCTAGAGCATGCCACCAAGACGGCAAGTCAAAAGAGTACGGAGCCGTACTTTTCTTTTCGCAGCGCGCGGCATAGGTGTGTATTATGAGTAAGCAACCATCATACGACCGCATTCTGCACACGGCACGTCGGCTGTTTTTCGAACACGGCTTTGAAAAAGTGTCCACGGATCTGCTCGCGCGCGAGGCGGCAGTATCCAAAGCGTCAATCTACCGGCACTTTGAAAACATGGCCGATATCCTACGCTGCGTGACCGAAGCCGAGGCAGTAAAATTCCGTGAAGTGACCCCGCCCAAAACCGAAACGATCCCGGAACTTCGCGAGGCACTGGTCCGGTATGGTACCAAGCTTTTGACGTTTTTGAACGCCCGCGACACGATGGAATTTGCGCGCCTGATGCATGAAGAGGCACGCGGCAATCCCCATATCGGGCAAACATTCTTTGATGCAGCATATGGTCAGACCCAAAAGGATTTTGCCTTGATGTTCCAGTTGGCACAAACCAATGGCGTTTTGTCAGACGCAACAGATCCGATGGATATCGCCGAAGACCTGATGGGTCTGCTCGAAGGTCTGGGGATGGTGCGCGTACAATTGGGGGTCATCAAGGTGCCGTACATCGACGTCGAAAAGCGCACGACGCGCGCAGTGGCCACGATCTTACGCATGCATGAAGCAACACCTAAGCCTGCACGCAGCAAAGGACGGCCCTCCCACGACCCTGATCTCTGACGCTTCGTTTGACCTGTTGGCCCAGCTTTCGCAGAACAATACCAAAGACTGGTATGATGTACATAAAGCAGACATAAAACGCACTGCTAGACTCCCTTTGACGAGATGCTTGAGCATGTTTGAAACGGTTTGATTGATGGCCCGCTCCCGCTTGAAGGAAGTGGGAAAACGATGTTTCACATGAACCGCGACGTACGTTTTTCCAAAGACAAGAGCCCTTACTAAGTATCCGTTTCTGGGCTTTTGACACCAAGTGGAACCAAATCCGAAATGGTAGGCATGGTTTACACTGAACTGAATACGACAGGCGGTTGGGTCGCGGGCGGGTTTTACCGATTGCCAACAGCCCAGCTTGGCCTGATCAGACAGCATATTGCTGCGAACTAGGCGGTATGCTTCAATCTTGGCCCCCTGATATAGCCGGTGTCAAATACATACGTTTAGGCATCTACCAAATCGCCATTTTTGCGAGTTCGCTAAGGGGAATTACTTGGAAGCGGCCCTTGGCGCAGACGCAGCGGAATGGCGCTTCTCTAATCGGGCGTTTGGGTCAAGTCTAAATCATCGTCATCATCTCGCTCTTACAGGGATCGTTGTCTCTCATCCGGGTCACGCTTCTCTTCGCAGTCATTGTTAGCCCGGTTCGGTTGGGCTGCTGCATGCATGTGTCGGATTGGTTGTGAAGCGCCCCGCTTTGTCTCGCGCTTGTCAGTCGCAGCACCATTATTCGGCGTCATTCACAGACCTCGTCCGGTGAGGGACGAACCCGTCAATCATGATTGGAAGGGGTCGATCAGATCATGTGGCCCCCTTTCAATGGTTCATGACGGAATTCGGTACCGTCTGCCCACATGCGATGCATGATGACGGCAAGTTTTCTGGCAACAGCGACGACCGCACGTCGACGGCCCTTACGACGCATTAAACGTAGGCCCCAACTTTTGATCTTGGAACTGGCAACAGATCGCATCATCATCGCGTTGGCGGCGCTGTAGAGCGTCGCCCGAACGTCAGGATCACCCGCCTTTGAGATGCGGCCTGGATTATCCATTTCACCAGACTGGTATCGCCTCGGCGTAAGCCCAAAGTGAGCAGCAACTGTGCGCGAGCTGGTAAACCGTGATGGATCATCCACTGCGGCGCGGAACGTCAATGCTGCAATGGGGCCAACCCCCGGAATCGCCATGAAGCGCAAACACGTCTCATCATTGCTTGCGGCCTGTTTCACGCGCCGATCCAGCTCGCGGTAGGTCCGGTAAAGCACCGCCCGCGCATCAAGCAACGGCAAAAGCGCGTGTGATAAATCATCATCGGCTTCAATCAATGGTCTGACACGTTCATCAAATGATCCCTGATCGACACGGGATGGGAGTCGAAGACCAAATATTCTGAACAGGCCACGCACTTCGTTTGCCAGATCAATGCATTTCTTCTGGACCGCCTTCCGGCTACTCAGCAGCGCTCGGAGCGCATGCGCTTCTCTGCTCTTATTATAGACCGGGCTATACCAGCCAGAGCGCAGCACCTGTGCGATCCCACGGGCGTCTGTCTTGTCGGTCTTATTGCGCATCGCCGACAGTGCTGCATTCACCTGTCGCGCTTCCATGTAGACGACGTCAAAACCAGCCCCACGTAGGCCAAAGAAAAGATGCTGGCTCATCGCACCGGCTTCAAAGCCAATCTGCATCACTGACTTCGGCAAGTCCCGCAAACAGTGGAGGATATCCTCAATCTCGCAAGCGACGGAGCGTTCAAAAACCAGCCTGCCATCGGTATCAATCACGCAAACTGCGACAGTTCTCAACGACACATCCAGTCCAACATAGTAATCCATTTCGTTCTCCTCAAATTGCAGAAATACTCTGCAACTCTATCAAGAACCTGACCCCATTATCTGGTCAGCCCGATTACCCATGCTTTGTCCCGCGAAGTGTGAGTTCGACGAAGCCAGGAGTTCGCACTTGCAGCGAATGACCGCAAATGCGGGCTGCGATCGCAGCATCCGATAAGGTCCTTAGAGTCCGGTTTGGACCGAACCCTTCGGTCGCTTCGTTGGCGGTAAAATTGCAAGTCAAAGCTCTGCGGCGGTGTCCAGAGACTTTCGCTGTTTTGAAGCCTCTTGGATGTCCGGTCTCCTCTACTGAACGGGATTGAGGGTCTGCCCGTTACCCATACTCAAACCGCCGTTTGCAGCAATCGACACCGGTCCGCACCGTTCGCCGCCGCGCGGAGTCGTCATGCACATCTCGGACCCTGACAGCGACCAGGCCCCTTCACGTGCGCCCATCGGCGTTTGAAGAGCGACCGTTCCGCCTTCATGAAGGTCATCTGAACAGTCATACCCATACGGCGCGTTTCAAACGCTTTACCTGTGATGTGGGACCGGATTTCCGCCTCGCTTTGCGCTGCGACGGAAACCGGCGCGAGCAGCGTAGAAAGACAGAGGGTGATCAGAAGTCTTCGGGTCATTGGCATCTCCAATTCAAACACTTGATTGAAATAGGATTGCGGAGTAAGGAATGTCAAACACTTGTTTGAAACAGGTCCATGACATGAGCGAAATCGAGCTTGGTGACGCCGAAGTCGAAGACGGCACAACGAAAGCGGCGCTGATTGCGGCGGCACTTGAGCATTTTGGCGAACATGGCTTTGAGGCCACCTCTTTGCGCGCGATTGTTGGCGATGCAGAACAGAATATTTCGTCGATCAAATATCACTTCGGGTCGAAGGAAGAACTCTATGACGCGTGCGTCAAGACCTGCGCCAATCGCATTGCCTCACAAGGACCCGGCGAGATGCTGGACGTCGTTGCCAGCGATCCAAGTGAATTAACACCCGAGCAAGCCCGGAGTGCGATCCGGGTCATCATCGGCGCGGCCATCCGCGATGCCCAAAGACCGGAAACCGAGGTTGAAACCAAGTTCATGCGGCGCGAAATCATGATGAGCGGAAGACGGGTCGATCTTTTCCTTAGCGAGGTGCTGAACGCGCACATCGATGTCATGGCGGCACTTCTTATCCGTGCCGAGGGGTTGCCATCGAAAGGGTCGGCTGCGCGGTTACGTGCCTTGGGCATTATCGGCCAGACGGCGTTCTTCCTCACGGCGGACGTTCTCACCAAAAAAGCAATGGGCTGGGATCGCTTAGGCGACCGGGTCCCCGAAATCATCGATGCGATCTATCCAATGCATCGGATTCTGAAAGCAATAAAATGAATTGGCGTATTCTTCTGTTCATCCCGGCCATCGCCGTCGGGTTCGGCGCGTTTGTCCTGATTAATCGAGGTGGGCCAGAGTCCGCAACCAGCAACGGCGCGCGCGCATTGGTCCCAGTCCGCGCGGCTGAAGTTGACCTTCAACCCGTGACAGTCACCGTGACGGGCTACGGACGGATTGAACCCGTCCAGACTTGGGAGGCGATCAGCCAAGTTGACGGACAGATCATCGCCACTGCGGATGGCTTGGCTGTTGGCGCGTTTGTGTCCGCCGGAGAAGTGATTATCGAGGTAGACCCTCGAGACTACGAAATTGCGCGAGACCGCGCGCTAGCGAACCTCGCCATCGCGGAAACGCAGCTGGCAGAACTGAACGCGCAAGAAGAAAATACGGCCGAGCAACTGGCCCTTGAACGGCAGATTGAGGCGGTTGTGCAAGCCGACGTGGATCGCCGGACGGCGCTAGTCGAGAGCGGTTCAACGGCGATTGCATCTCTGGAACAGGCACAAAGGGATCTGATCGGTCAACAGCGGCGTGTCCTAGATTTGGCCAATGCGCTCGCCCTGTTCACGGTTCAGCGCGAAAGCGCGGAGGCAACACTGGCCTCGCGCCGTGTGGATGTCGAAGAAGCAGAGCGAAACCTTGCCAACACGCGGATAATCGCCCCGTTTGACGGGCGCATTCTGGAAGAAAACGCCGCCAATGGCGTCTATATCCGACCGGGCGACCAACTGCTCACGATCGCCGGAATTAAAGTAGTCGAGGTTGTTGCTGAAGTCCAGCCAGCAGCCATGTCAGATGCTTTGTCTTTGCTTGTCCCAGACGCAACGGATCTAATCGAACGTTTCAACCCATTTGAAACGGACGCAGCCATACGTGCACTTGACGCTGCAGGTATCACCGCAACGGTCGTACTGTCACAAGGAGCCGAGCATCGCTATGAAGCCGAAATCGTTCGGCTCGACGGCTCCGTCGATAACACAACAGGAACCATCGGCATCGTTGTCCAGGTCCAGGGCGCAGGCATCCCGAACTTGGAGACAAGGCGACCACCACTCACGAACGGCGCCTTTGTGTCTATCCTCTTCCAAGGATCAACCGAGCGGGCACTCGCCACAGTGCCCCGCACTGCGTTGATCGAGGAAGAGGACAGTGCTTATGTTTATGTTGTGGACGGCGACACGCGTCTTCAGCGCCGCGAGGTTGCTGTCGCTGGTCGCAGCGCAGGTGACATGGTCATCTCAAGCGGTCTTGCACAAGGCGACACTGTTGTTCTGACACCACCTGAACCTGCAATCCTGGGGACATTCCTTGCGCCAGTGTTAGAGGAAGCGGAAGGCTCAGCTGAGGTGGCCGAGCAATGATGCGCTATTTCGTTCTGCACCCAGTTGCCGCCAACATCCTCATGCTGGCGGCCTGTATTCTGGGACTTAGTGTCATCACCGGGATTGAGCGCGAGAGCTTTCCAGAGTTCACGCCGTCCCGTGTCACTGTCGCAGTCGTTTATCCCGGAGCCTCCGCCGTTGACGTGGATGAACAGGTCTGCGCCGAACTTGACTCTTCGCTCAATGGCCTCTCCCAACTGGACGATATTCAGTGTCAGTCCACCGAGGGGCGCGCCACACTGACCCTCACAATGTCAGAGGACGCTGAGATTTCGCAGTTCTTCAATGATGCCTTGTCAGAGGTGCAGGCCATTCAAGGTTTGCCCGCCGATGCAGAAGAGCCAACAGTTTCGATCTCGGGCCGGGAAGAGCAAATTGTTCTGCTCGCCGTCTCTGGGATTGATGGACTTGGCGGGCTGTTGCGGTACGCCGATGAATTGGCATCCAGACTCACAGCATTGCCTAATGTTTCTGATGCGACCGTTGGCGGCATCAGCGAGCAAGAGTTTCGCATCGCACTCGACCAAGCGGCTTTGCGTCGCTACGGGTTGTCGGCCCGCGATGTGGTGGATGCTATCAACGCCCGGTCCTTTAACCAGCCCCTAGGCACTGCAAAAACCGACACGTTGGACGTCACACTCCGATATGAGGGGGTGCGCCGGTCCACAGCAAGCCTCGAAGAGATCGTCATTCGTGAGACGCCCGGAGGCGGCTTCGTCCGTGTGTCAGACGTCTCACAAGTGCGACTTATCAATGCCCAACCCGAGCTTCGATCCATCATTGACGGTGCGGATGCCGCCACAATCGCAGTTCTGAAAACTCGCTCTGCCGATGCCATCGACGCCTTCGCTCAGGTACAGGAATTAATTGTAAGGGAAGAAGAGCGGCTGCCCGATCCGTTCGAAATCACGATCGTGAATAACGAGACGGAAAACATTCAGGATCGCATTAGAGTCGTCGTTGAAAACACGATGATCGGCCTTGTGCTGGTTCTGGTCGTGATGTCTCTGGTCTTCTCTTTGCGGGAAGCCTTCTGGATTTCGGCCACCCTGCCGATCAGCTTCCTTGGCACATTCTTCATCATGAATGCGATGGGGATTACCATCAACATGATCTCATTGATCGCATTGCTGATGGCTGTGGGTCTGATCATGGATGACAGCATCGTCATTGCCGACAATATCGACAAATGGCGTGGCCGTGGCAGCGACAAGGAAGCGTCCTACAAAGGCGCGGCCGAAGTGGCGCCGGGTGTGTTCTCGTCTTTCCTGACGACGGCCTGCGTGTTCACGCCGTTGATGTTTCTGTCAGGTGAGTTGGGATCCATTCTTGAGGTCGTCCCAATCGTCCTCTTGATCGTGTTGGCCGTCAGCCTGGCCGAAGCTTTTCTCGTGCTGCCTAATCACCTAAGCCACGTCCATGCCGACCGCGAGCGCCAGAACAGGCGCTTCGTCCCCCGCATGATCGAAGCCTTGGCGGAGAAGGTCGCGCTGCCGATCACGCGGCTTTGCGTAGAATGGCGCTACGCGACCCTTGGCCTCACCTTTGGCGTGCTGATCGCCAGCGTGGGCCTGATCACATCCGGTACGATCAAGGTTGTGGGCTTCCCGACGACTGAAGGCGACACGGTCGAAGCGCGGATAGCCCTCACCTCCGGCTCACCGCTTGAGAGGACCGAGGCGGTCGTGGACCGACTGCTCGCCGGGATCGAAGAGGTAGACGCGGAACGCACGCCCTTGACTGAAAACGGCGCACCGCTCGTTGAACGAGTGCTGGTGCGCTTTGCGACCAATCCAGATGTACGCTCCAACGGCCCGCATACGGTGACCGTGACCGTCGACCTGCTGGAAAGTGCCCTGCGTAGTGTCACAGCCGACGAGGTTGCCGCCTTGTGGGAACAGGCCTCGGGCCCACTGCCAGATGTCGCACAATCGAGCTTTATCCAGACCTCTGGCACCCCCGGCGGCTCAGATCTTGATGTGCAGCTGTCTTCCCGCGATCTGACGCAGCTGGAACTGGCGACCGCCGATCTATTCGCGCGGCTCATCTCACGAGCTGATGTCACAGGGGCCTACAATGACTTCTCTGGCGGCCAATCCCAGATTGAACTCAGCCTCAATGATTTCGGGGCCGCGGCTGGGCTGACGCCGCAGAACCTCACCGGTCAGCTGCGTGCCGCATTCTCTGGCTCAGAGACCGACGAATTCTCACAAGGCTTCTCGGACATCGCGATCCGTGTCGAAATCGCTGATACCGTCCCGACCATCGCAGAGCTTGAGCAATTCCCCATTGTCTTGCCCAGCGGTGGCAGCACACCCTTGGCCCAAGTGGCGAACATTCTTGCGGTCGAAGGCTACACGCAGATCACGCGCCAGAATGGAGAAGCGATTGCTCGGATCATCGGTCAGATTGATCGGGGCGCCACGACATCGACCGCGATCTCGAGCGTGGTGCTGAATGAATACGCGCCGCTCATCATGCAGGCCTATCCTGATGTGACTGTTGGGATTGGTGGCGCCACAGAGGCGCAGCAGGAAACCCAAAACTCGATCATCACGGCACTTCTGGTGGGACTGATTGGTGTTTACCTGATCCTCGCCTATCAATTCCATTCTTACACGATGCCCTTCGTTGTGATGCTTTCTATCCCTTTCGCCATCATTGGCGTGATCATGGGGCACATGATCGTGGGCATCGACCTTGCTGTGCCAAGTTTCGTGGGCTTCGCGTCCCTCGCCGGGATCGTCGTGAACAACGCTATCCTGTTCCTGACGTTCTTTGATATGGAAAGCGAAGAAAGCGCCATGGAAGGAGCGATCGAAGCTGTCCGCCACAGGTTCCGGCCAGTGATCCTCAGCTTCACCACGACTTTTGTGGGACTCTTGCCGATCATCTTCGAGACGTCGCCCCAGGCGCAGACCATGGTGCCGCTGGTGACCGCCGTCGCGTTCGGATTGCTGTCGTCAACAATCCTGACGATCTTCGTCCTTCCCTCCGCTCTGACGATTTACTTCGATTGGGCCGACCTCAAGACGTGGCGCAACAGCCGGGCTTATGCCGAAGATATGTCACCGACACCTGCGGAATGAGGATGCATCGTCCCGCGCTTTTGCTTGGTGCCAGTGCCACCGCCTTTTCGGGGTGTGTGGCGCGGGGGACATTGTCAGCTTATTCGGGCGGCAGTCCGTTTGAATCTCAAAAGATCATTGCGGCCACCAATCGTATCACCCTTAACAGTGCACAGCGGAGCAACCGCCTGTCGTTCTACGATGTTGACGTGGCTGTGCCAAAAGATCGGGCGGTTGGTACTGTCCCCGTGAGTGGGGAAGATGCGTTTTCGATCACGGATCTCGGACCGCTTCCAGACAGAGACACGCTTGCCGCCTCTCTGTCTGGTATGGACCGCAGCGCGCCGCTGACCCTGTGGGTGCACGGCTACAACAATACCAGTGCCGAGGCGATCTATCGTCAGGCGCAGATGGCAGTGGATGCGGGCCTTACTGGTCCTCAGGTAGCCTTTGTCTGGCCCTATGCCGCGACAGCAAGAGGTTACGTTCATGACCGGGATAGCGTGCTGCACGCCCGGCAGCCGTTCTCAGAATTGATCGACACACTCACCTCGATTTGGCCCGGTGACATCCTGCTGGTCGCGCACTCCCTTGGAGCCTTTCTCGCGATGGAAACGCTCACGATGCGCGCGCGAGCAGGACAATCACCACGCGCTGGTGTAAGGGGGCTTGCTCTCTTGCAACCGGACATCGCGGTTGAGGTGTTTGCCCAACAGATGCGTGACTTATCCCCTGCGCCAGCGCTGACCGCTGTCGTGGCCGCGGCCGAAGACCCCGCACTTCGCTTGTCCGCCCGGGTGTCTCAAGCTGAAAACCGTGTGGGCGCGTTCGTGGACCCGGCTTTCTACGTTGCACTCGGTGTCCGCTTGATAGATGTGAGTGGGATACGCGACGCCGAGCAGCCCCATCTAGTGGCCTTCAGTTCACCAGCAAGCCGCTTCTTCCCGGCCTCCATGAAGTCCTTCGACCATTTGTAATAGATACCCTGGGATATGCCTTCACGACGGCAAAGCTCGGCTATGCTGTCTTCGCCACGCAAGCCATCCAGCACGATCCTGATCTTCTCTTCAGATGAATAATGCTTGCGCGTGGCGCGCTTGATGTCTTTGACGATCTTCTCGCCTGGGCTCTTCGTTGTCTTTCTCATCGTCCACTCCCTGGTGGCTACGATGAGCAACAAACACTCACTTAGAAAATAACCCTATTTGGACCCATAGACGCTGACGTCAGACAGCCAGAAACACTCTGTTACAAAATACCTTTAGTTGGACCCATAAGAGATAACGTCAGGCAAATCAGTGACGAATTGGCAAGAAAAGTCTCCATGTTTCCGGGGGCATAAAATCAGCATCAAGTGCAGTTTAATGAGATGTTTGTGGGCGGTTCTCGTTGGAAATCAAGTCTGTCGTTTCCCGTGCCCTGGCTGTGAGCCACGATCGGAGCTTGGACGCCGACTTGCATGTTGCCAACGAACCTACGCTTCGATCGGTCACTTGACCATATGTGTCGCTTCAAATAGACAACAGTTCGTCGCGGGCGTTGTGTAGTGGTAAGACCTTAGCCTTCCAAGCTAAAGACGCGGGTTCGATTCCCGCCGCCCGCTCCAAGAAATTATGTCCGACAAATAGCCTACAAAATGGAGTGGATGTCTTGACTAACTGCTTGGAAAAATACAGGAAAGCTCGATATGGTCTGCTGCCTTCCAAGCTGATGACGCGGGTTCGATTCCCTCCGCCCGCTCCAATAAACAATTCTGGCCCATTGCCAGCGGAGCAACGGCAGACTGAGAGCTAGCAACCTGAAACACTGTCGGACAATGTGTTTTGATCGATTGCCTTGCAGGCCAAAGGCGCCGACAGGTTTACCGCGACCTGCTCGACGCGTGTCTTCGCCGATTTCAGCGTTGAAGTACGTGATGGTTGCACACGAAATACCGGGTTGAGACATGCGCAAATTCCTCTCTGTGGTGGTGCTTCTGGTTTCCTGTTGCTGGGGGTCGTCCACGTTGGCGGCAGAGGATCGGGTGCTGGTGCAATCGACGACATCCACGCAGAATTCAGGGCTTTATGATCACCTTTTGCCGATCTTTCGGGAAGCATCAGGCATCCGGGTAGACGTTGTGGCGGTGGGCACCGGGCAGGCCATCCGGAATGCCAGCAATGGTGATGCGGATGTGCTTCTCGTTCATGCCAGGGCGGCGGAGGAGGCTTTTGTTGCCGAGGGGCACGGGATTACCCGGTTTGATGTGATGTATAACGATTTTGTGGTTGTGGGGCCTCTGGATGATCCTGCGGGCCTTGCGGATGCAGGCGTGTTGCAGGATGCGCTGCTGATGCTTGCCGAAGGCGCTGCAATCTTCGTATCTCGCGGGGATGACAGCGGCACGCACAAGATGGAGCGGAGCCTCTGGGCGGATGCCGGGCGGGACCCGGACACTTTCGGGAGCTGGTACCGCGAAACAGGCTCCGGGATGGGGGCTACGCTGCGCGTGGCGGTTGAGATGGGCGGCTACACATTGACGGACAGAGCCACATGGATAGCGTTTCAGGGCAAGGGCGATTACCGGATCGTTGTCGAAGACGATCCGGCGCTGTTCAACCAGTATGGCGTGATCGCGCTGAATCCCGAGCGCCACCCGCATGTGAACGTGAAGGGGGCTGCGGTGTTTCTGGATTGGCTATTGGGGCCGGATGGGCAGGCGGCAATTGCGGGCTATCGCGTGGATGGCGAGCAGCTTTTCACGCCAAACGCCAAGCCACGCTAAAGCGCCTGTCCTTAACCATCGATCACCTAACGCTGCCTGAAATCAACGGTTTGAACGCTGTAGGCGATACTGCATGTCTCAGGTTAAAGGCGAAACGCAGTAGTGATCAGTCCATCGAGCCGTGGACGGCGACGATATCAATCTCGGCTTCGGCCGGTGTTATGGCGCGAAATTCTTCTTTTACACCCGCTTCCGTTAGTGCGCGGGAAACTGTCAGCAGCGTGTTCGGGGCGTGGTCCTCGGCCAGATCCTGCATGAAGGCGATCTCTGCCTTCGCCACCTCGTGAGCGGCGTCATGGGAAGGGGCGCCGTAAAGCTCGATGAAATGCTTCGTAAGGGCGGCCAGCAGCGTTTCCTGCTCGTCCGGCTCGATCTGGGCCACGGCAACGAAGGTGGAGCGGCCAAAGCTGTCGAGCCCCAGCCAGCCATTTGCGAAGGCCTGGCGGGCTTTGCCTGTCAGATCACCCTCTGTCCAGTTGGAGAACTCAAACCCGCCCGGGATCGCCCATTCGCCAGGAAGGGCGGGGCGGGAAAAGACATTCTGGTCGCTTTCATCGAAGCGGATGGTGCGGGCAAGTTTCAGCATCAGGTCTCCAGCATACTGCTCAGGGGTATAAGGCTGGTTTCCTGATCTTTACGCAACAGCATTCCACCCCTCTCATCAAGCCCCATGAAGGTGCCGGAAAGGGCCTTGCCGCCGATCTCGAGATCCACATCCTCGCCCATCGAGAATGCGCGCGCGCGCCAGTCCGCATGCAGGGGGGCCATACCCTCGTCCAGCCAGCGATTGACCCAGACAAGCATGTGCCGCGACCAGCTTTCAAGAAGCGCCACCGGAGAGACATCTGCGCAGCCTTCGGCAAAAAGCACCGTGCGGTTGGGCTCCGCCCCCGGTTCCTCCTCGGACCAGATCGGAAGCGTGAGGCCGATCACCAGCCAATCAGGCTCTTGCCCAGCGGCGGCGGTCGAGGCCGCCGCCCGCATTTCTCCGCAGCGTGCACCATTGATGCGAATGGCCGCAGGCCAATCGAAATGCACGCCCACTTCCGGCGGTGCCAAAGCGCCAAGCGCATCGCCAAACCCCAGGCTGGCGGCGAAGATCATGGCCATCGCCTCTTCCAGCGGGGCCTCTGGTGCCAGAACGATGGCGGCGCGCAGCGTATCCAGATCCAGACGGTAGGTCAGCAATCCGGGATCTGTGCCGAGCATTGCTGAACTGATTGCCTTCTCAAAGGGATCAGCGCCCGCCGTTACGGCCTCGCCGCGCAGGAGCGGCGGAAAGGTGGGCTCTTCGCTCACGCCTTGCCGTCTTCGATCAGGTGCCGCGCGATCCGGCGATAGGTTTGTGCTTCGGGGCTATCGGGTTTGGAGGCGACGATGGGCGCGCCGCCATCGGATGCAAGCCGGATATCGAGATGCAACGGGATCTCTCCAAGGAAGGGCAGCCCCTGCTTCTCGGCCTCGGCCCGTGCCCCACCATGCCCGAAAATATGCTCCTCATGCCCGCAATTGGAGCAGATATGCGTGGACATATTCTCGATCATGCCAAGCACAGGCACATTCATTTTTTCGAACATATTCAGTGCTTTACGCGCATCCAGCAAAGCCACATCCTGCGGGGTGGAGACAACGATGGCACCCGTTACCTCCGCTTTCTGCGCGAGCGTCATCTGCACATCGCCGGTGCCGGGCGGCAGATCCACCAGCAGAACATCAAGCTGGCCCCATTGGACCTGGCCCAGCATCTGCTGCAACGCGCCCATGAGCATCGGCCCACGCCATACAACCGCCTCGTCTTCCTTTGTCATCAGACCGATGGACATCAGTGTGACACCGTGATTGCGCAGGGGAAGGATGGTTTTGCCATCGGGAGAGGCGGGACGCCCCGAAATCCCCAGCATTCGAGGCTGGGAAGGGCCGTAAACATCCGCATCGAGAAGGCCGACGCGGCGGCCCTCTGCCGCCAGAGCCACGGCGAGGTTGGCAGAAACGGTGGATTTGCCCACACCACCCTTGCCCGAGGCAACCGCCAGAATCCGATCCACGCCGGGTACTTTGGCGGGGCCTGCGGTTTTTGTGGGATGCTGGCCGATCTTCAGATCGGGGGGTGGTTTGGGTGTTGCATGCGCTGTCAGAAGCGCTGTCACCTTCTCAACGCCCTCCATCTTTTCGAGAGCCTCCACCGCCGCAACCCGCACCGGTTCCATCGCCACGGCTTGCGATTGCTCTGCCACTTCCATCACAAAGCGGATCGCACCACCCTCGATCGTAAGTGCACGCACAAGATCCGCGCTTACCAGATCCTTCTTGGAAAAAGGATCTTCAAGGCGGCGCAGTTGTGCCAGAACGGCTTCGCGGGTAACGCTCACGAACTGCCTCCGGGGCCAATCTCGCCCTCAATTGTATGCGTAAGATCCAGGCCCTCTACGGTCAGGACCACCTGCGCTTTCACTGGTGCATCCAGCCCGCCAGCATCTCGGATCGCGGCTTCGATGGCCTGCTGGGATGTCACGCCCACCTGCTTCAGAAACTTCCTCAGAGACATGTTGATCGCGTCGTCCATCACTCACCTCACTCTGGCCTTTGCCCAATCGGCTTGCCCGATTTCAATGTTGGGCCTTATGTTGTGCAAAAGCCGGGCGGTGGCAAGAGACCGCTGCAATAATCCGGTGGAGCGCGGGGGGAGAAACCGGTATGCGGTGTGTTCTGACAGTTCTGGCAGTCTTGTTTTTTGGGGCCTCGGTGCGGGCAGAGGAGGCACCGCTTCGGCTGGCAGCACCTGCTGAAATGATCGAGACTGGCGTTTTCGATTACATCCTGCCGCGCTTTCGCCTGAAAACGCAGGTTCGGATTGAATTGGCTGAGGAGGGTGATCTGGAGTTGCTGACCGGCGGTGACACCGCCGTTTTCAAATGGCAGGGCGAGACATGGCGGCTATCGGAGCGGAACGCCTCGCAAGCCTCGCGCAAGTTTGTGGATTGGCTTGCATCGGATATCGGGCAGAACACGCTTGCCGCATTTCAGCCGGAGGGTGCGCCGGCTTTCCTTCCTCCGGATGGCGAAGCAGTGCTGGAGGCCGCTGTGGAAACGGAAGGCGATACGCATGAGGGGGATAAGCTCGCCCATTTTCATTGCGGGCGCTGCCATGTGGTGAGTGACAAGAACAGGATGGGCGGCATTGGTTCCACGCCCTCTTTCGGAGCCATGAAGAACTTTCCCGATTGGGAGGCCAAGTTCGCCGGATTTTTCACACTGAACCCACACCCATCCTTTACTCAGATCACCGGGCTGACGGAGCCTTTTGCGCCCTCAAATCCGCCGCCAATTGCGCCGGTGGAAATGAGTGAGGAGGACTACGAGGCGATCCTTGCCTATGTCTCCCAGATCCCGGTGAAGGATCTGGGTGGTGCTGTCGTCGCCAAGTAGCCCGCCTCAATTGTAGTCATCGGTCGTGCGCGGGCGTGGCCGTGGCGTGGAGGCGAAGGGCTGGGCTTCGGAGTGATACTGCGCGTTCACGCGGCAATCATCGCACATCTGGATCAGGCGGGCATTGTCCGAGCCGATAAACATCGGGTGCTTGCCCTCCAGCTTGGCGATGATCCGGTCAATCGTCGATTTCACGCCGAAAGCGCGTCCGCATTCGATGCAGTCCGCAGGCTCTTCCTCATTCACCACCTGCTCGCGCAGGGCGCTGTCTGCCAGATTCATCTCCGGCACCAGCGTGATCGCGTTTTCAGGGCAGACATTGGCGCAGAGCCCGCATTGGAGGCAGGCATCCTGCTGGAAGAGAAGCCGGGGATGATCCGGATCATCAGAAAGTGCGCCCGGCGGGCAGAGACCGGCGCAGGCGAGGCAGAGCGTGCACGCATCCCTATCCACCACCACAGCACCGTAAGGTGCGCCTTGCGGGAGGAGGAGCGGAGTATCTGCTCCCGGATGCAGGGCCTTGGCTGCAAGGCGTGTCGTTTCACGGCGCCCGCCAAGAGGTAGAACCGCCGCGAAGCCTTCGGGCAAAACGCTTGGCGTCTTCTGCCAGACAAGCGCCTCCATCTGATCGGGCGCTTCAGGATCAATCAGCTGAGCGGCACCTTCGCCCGCGATGGCTTCGGTGATGGAAAGCTCCATGCCAAGCCCCTCGCGCTCCGTCTTGCGGGTTGCCAGCAGAGTGACTGCACCAAATCCCGTGGCCAGTGCCGCAAGCTGCTCGGCATGGCCGAAGGTCGCCATTTCTGTGATCTCGAACGGGATAACATCAGCAGGCAGGCCGCGCCCGTAGCGGGCAGAGAGCGCGATCATCTCCCGCCCTTCCTCGACGTCATGTACCAGAAGACGGGGAGGATGATCGGCAGCCTTGCGGTACGTGGATGCAAGTGTGTTCAGCCGCCGGAAGATGTCCGTCACGGGGGGTGCATCATAGGAGGCTGCGCTCGAAGGGCAGGCGGCAGCGCAGGCCCCGCAGCCCGCGCAGATATCGGCATTGATCGCCACCGTATCTCCATTGGGCGTAATGGCTCCGGTAGGGCAGAGATTCAGGCAGCGGTTGCAGGCAGGCTGACCCGCGCGGGAATGGGCGCAGAGGCTTTCCTCGAAACGGATGTAGAAGGGTTTCTCGAAGGTGCCGATAAGATGCGAGGCTTCAAGGATCACGCTCTCGATAGCCTTCAGATCTGCCGGTGCAGCGCGAAAATACCCGTCCCGCTTCTCATGGGCCGGAAAGAGAGCTTGTGCGCCACTCAGATCCACCAGCACATCGCATGTGGCCTTTGCGCCGTCCTTCGGGTTTGAGAAAGTTGGCGCACCGCGGCCCGAAGGCTCCGGTGTCGCGAACCCATCCAGTTCCACCGCAAAACGGGTAAAGGCTCCGCTTGCCTTTTTCAGTGTACCGATCACCACATCGAAGCCAGCTTCCGGTGCTATGAGATCGGGAATGCCGTCCGTTACGGCGGCTGTTACGGCCAGATACTCCGCAAGCCGGCGGGCCGCAGGCAACACCGCTTCTGCCGGGCCGAAAACGAGGCAGCGGCCTTCCGAGTTCAGATCGTAAAGCCGCGCGCCGGTGCGGGGCAGCTGCGCCTCGGCCACGAGTGCCGCCATCTTGGCCGTGGCATTCTTGCCCTCATCAGACCAGCCCGCCCTATCCCGGATATCCACCGTTCCGGGGTGTGGCTTTTCCAGATCTTCCGCAAGTGCCGTGAAAGTTGCCTCCATCTGCGCACAGGCAACCAACACATCGCCCTCGCTCATCGCGGCCTCAAGAGAGCCAAGCTCTCCCGTGCAAAGCGCGGTATGTACCCGGCTTGTCGCAAGTCCGGTACTTGCCTCCAACGCAGCACTGTCGAGGCTTTGCGTTCCACCGCAATCGCAGAGGATCAGCTTGGTTTTCATTCGAAACTCCCTGATGCAGGGCTTTACGCGCAAGAGCGCCCTGCTTAGTCTTGCCCCGACCTTATGCAGAATGAGAACAGATCGTAAAGATCGGTTGGGAGGCCGTGCGCTTGGCAGATGAGAAAATGATATCGATGCCTCTCGGGGTTGTCGTGCGAAAGACACCGGGCGTGACGCGTTGGGCCTCGTGGTCTTGGCGGGCGATCGCCGTGCTGCCAGGGGCCGATACGGCGGATTGGCGGGAGATGCGCAGAGAGAGTGAGGCTGTGGAATATCATGCGGGTACGCTGCCGCTTGAGCTCTTCCGCACGGATACGGAAGCCTACCTCAATGGCCTCACGGATCCCGTGCCTTCGATCTATGTGATCCTGCGCGACGGCAGCGGTGATACTCCGCTTCTTCACAAGGTTACAGCGTCGCCCTATGAGGCGCAGGATTATCTCGACAGCGGAGAGGAAGAGGTTGAGAAGGTGCCGATGCCCGAGGGTCTTGTGGCGTGGATCAAGGAATTTGTGGAGGCTCATCACAAGGATGAGGTCTTTATCAAGCGCCGGCGAGACCGGCAGCGCGTTGACCTCAAGGAAGACGGCAAGGGCGATGCCCGTGTGCGGCAGACGGCCGATGTCTACCGCGCTCCGGGCCCCGTTCGGACCAAGAGGCTGCAATGAGTGATACCGAAAAACCGTTCTTGCAGCGATGGTCTTCCCGAAAGCTTGAGCAGGCGGAGGACGAGCCCGAGGCTGTGGAAGGCGTGTTGCCTAAGGTAGAGGACGCCCCTGAGCAGACGGATGCGGAAATTCTCGCGGAACACGGCTTGCCGGATCCGGATGCCTTGCAGCCGGGCGATGATATTACCGGGTTTATGAAGGCCGCAATCCCTGCGCGCTTGAAAAACAAGGCGTTGCGCAAGCTCTGGCTCGGCAATCCGGCACTTGCCAACCTCGATGGGCTGATTGATTACGGGGAAGATTTTACCGATGCCGCAACCGTCGTAGAAAATCTTGAGACGGTATATGAGGTGGGGCGGGGCATGGTAAAGCGCCTGGCCGAGCCTGAAGCGGAGACGCCTGAACCCTTGGATGCGGAGGATGTGCAATCTGAAAGTGAGGCAGCGTCCGAGAGCGCAGAGCTGCCGGATGAGCCGGTGCCGGAGGAAGATACAGAGGAAGACGGTCTCGTTCAGATTTCCCAATCGGAGGATCCGGCCCCTGCAATTGCACCATCGCGCCGCATGCAATTTCATTTCGACAAGGCGGAAGAGGCTTAGACCTAAGTCGGATTTGAAGTGTAAAAGAGTTGACCAAGGTGTCAGTTGCCGTAGTGTAACGGGTAAGACGGAGTCACATCCGCGTGTTAGGGAGAGCAAGTGAGCACGCTCGCTATCGACAGTTCAGTTCCTGAGGAAGAGCGGCTGCGCGCCGATCTCTATGACTTTCTGGGTGCCTTGCTTGCAGGTCCGCCGGATGCACGTCTTTTGAAGACATGTTCAGGCCTCACTGGTGATCAGACGGATCTTGGCCAAGCCGTGGCCGCTTTGGCGCGGCTGGGCGGAAACTGCACGACAAAGGCGGCGGAGCGGGAATTCAACGGTCTTTTCGTCGGCCTCGGGCGTGGTGAGTTGTTGCCCTATGCAAGCTACTACCTCACCGGATTTTTGAACGAGAAGCCGCTGGCGGGCCTGCGCCGTGATATGGCGCGGCTTGGCATGACGCGGGCCGACAACGTGTTCGAGCCCGAGGATAATATTGCCAGCCTGTGCGAGATGATGGCCGGGCTGATCTGCGGCCGCTTTGGCCAACCCGCTGACCTCGCAGCACAAAGAACGTTTTTCAATGCGCATATAGGCCCATGGGCTGGCCATTTCTTTTCGGATCTGGAGGGGGCGAAGACATCTGTGTTTTACGCGCCAGTTGGGGCCGTGGGCCGTGCTTTCATGGAGATCGAGCGTGAGGCTTTTCGAATGTCTGGCCTGGATCAGGCCGAGGCGTGATGGATGCGGAGAGTGAAGATGATTAGTATAAAAGGGAGAACTGGTATGAGTGATGCGAAGCCGGATGAGAGCCGGCGTAATTTTCTGAAGCTGGCCGGTGCTGCTGCGCCTGCAGCGGTTGCCGCGGCAACGATCAGCCCGGCGGAAGCCGAGGCGGCAGAGCTTGAAGCGGCCGGCGAAGGCCTGCGCAAGACAGCCCATGTGAAAGCCTATCTCGACAGCGCCCGGTTCTGATCGGACGCATATGACTGCCATCCGGCGACTGGTTGCGTGACGCCCGACTGCCAAGGATGTTTTTACCAACACCAAGCGAGATCCAGTGGGTCCAGCAAGGGAGATTAACATGCTCAGGAAAAAAACCAGCGGGGTTGCGCGACGCCCCCAGCAGGGATCCATCCTGGCACGGGCAGCTGAAACGTCAGTTGATCGCCGTGCATTCCTCAGAACATCCGGCCTCGCGGTCGGCGGGCTTGCAGCCCTCGGCGCTGCCGGAACCGTAACCAAGGCGAATGCCCAGCAGATTGTGGGCAAAGCCGTGGAGACGATCAAATCCGTCTGCACCCACTGCTCGGTTGGCTGTACGGTGATCGCGGAGGTTTCCGACGGCGTGTGGGTGGGCCAGGAGCCCGGCTGGGACAGCCCCTTCAACCTCGGCGCGCATTGCGCCAAGGGTGCTGCTGTTCGGGAGCATGCGCATGGCGAACGCCGCCTGAAATACCCTACAAAGCTGGTCGATGGCGAGTGGGTGCGCGTTTCCTGGGATGAGGCCATTCGGGAAATCGGCGATGGCATGATGAAGATCCGCGAAGAGAGCGGGCCGGATTCGGTGTACTGGCTCGGTTCTGCCAAGCACAACAACGAGCAGGCGTATCTCTTCCGGAAGTTCGCGGGCTATTGGGGCACGAACAACGTGGACCATCAGGCGCGGATCTGCCATTCCACCACCGTTGCGGGTGTTGCGAACACATGGGGCTACGGCGCCATGACGAACAGCTACAACGACATTCACAAATCCAAAGCGATCTTCATCATCGGTGGCAATCCGGCGGAAGCGCATCCCGTTTCGCTACTGCACGTGTTGAAGGCCAAGGAAGAGAACAATGCGCCCCTGATCGTGTGCGATCCGCGCTTTACACGCACAGCGGCCCATGCCGATGAGTATGTGCGCTTTCGCCCCGGCACCGACGTTGCGCTGATCTGGGGTATTCTCTGGCATATTTTCGACAATAGCTGGGAAGACAAGGAATTCATCCGTACCCGCGTTTGGGGCATGGATCAGATCAAGGAAGAAGTGGCCAAGTGGACACCGGAAGAGGTAGAGCGTGTGACCGAAGTGCCCGGTTCGCAGCTCAAGCGCGTTGCACGCACGATGGCCAACAACCGCCCCGGCACCGTGATCTGGTGTATGGGCGGCACGCAGCACACCAATGGGAACAACAACACGCGTGCCTATTGTGTGCTTCAGCTTGCGCTGGGCAACATGGGCACATCAGGTGGCGGTACGAACATCTTCCGCGGCCATGATAACGTGCAGGGTGCCACCGATCTTGGCGTTCTGTCCCACACATTGCCTGGCTATTACGGCCTCGCCGCCGGTTCGTGGGCGCATTGGGCGCGCGTTTGGGGCGAAGATCTCGATTGGCTGAAAGGCCAGTTCGAGACGGTCAAGGGCGCTGATGGCAAAGACAAAAGTCTGATGAACGAGACGGGCATTCCCGTTTCCCGCTGGATCGACGGTGTTCTGGAAGACAAGGACAATATCGATCAGCCCAACAACGTGCGGGCCATGGTCCTCTGGGGCCACGCGCCCAACTCTCAGACCCGCATGGTCGAGATGAAGGCGGCGATGGAGAAGCTCGACATGATGGTCGTGGTGGATCCCTATCCCACCGTTTCCGCAGTGCTGAGCGACAAGAAGAATGGCGTCTACCTGCTGCCAGCCTGTACTCAGTTCGAGACACGCGGCTCTGTAACGGCCTCCAACCGTTCCATCCAATGGCGCGACAAGGTGGTTGAACCGCTCTTCGAAAGCCTGCCGGACGAAGTGATCATCGCCAAGTTCGCCAAGCATTTCGGTTTTGCGGATCGTTTGTTCCGCAACATCGCGATGGAAGGCGATGTGCCCGATGTCGAAGACATCACGCGCGAGTTCAACAGCGGGATGTGGACGGTGGGCTATACCGGCCAGAGCCCGGAGCGGATGAAACTCCACATGGCGAACCAGCACACGTTTGACCGCACAACGCTACAAGCGATCGGCGGCCCGGCTGACGGGGATTACTACGGTATGCCATGGCCGTGCTGGGGAACACCGGAAATGAAGCATCCGGGCACACCCAACCTCTACGATATGTCAAAGCCGGTCTCCGAAGGTGGTTTGACCTTCCGGGCTCGCTTCGGTGTGGAGCGGGATGGGGACAATCTATTGGCGGAAGGTGTCTATTCGGCAGGATCTGAAATTCAGGATGGCTACCCTGAATTCACGATGCAGATGCTGATGGACCTCGGTTGGGATGGCGATTTGACGGCCGATGAGCGGGCGAAGATTGAAGAAGTCGCTGGACCCAAAACCAACTGGAAGACCGATCTTTCGGGCGGTATCCAGCGGGTGGCCATCAAGCATGAGTGTGCGCCATTTGGGAACGCAAAGGCCCGGGCCGTTGTGTGGACCTTCCCGGATCCAATTCCTGTCCACCGCGAGCCGCTCTACACCAACCGGCGGGACCTGGTGGCTGATTATCCGACCTATGAAGATCGGAAGTTCTATCGCCTGCCGACCATGTATGCTTCCATCCAGAAAGAGGATTTCTCCAAGGATTATCCCATGATCCTGACATCCGGACGGCTGGTAGAGTATGAGGGCGGCGGTGACGAGACCCGCTCCAACCCTTGGCTTGCGGAGCTTCAGCAGGACATGTTCGTGGAGATCAACCCGCGCGATGCCAACAATATCGGTATCCGCGATGGCCAGCAGGTCTGGGTTGAAGGGCCTGAAGGCGGCAAGGTCAAGGTTATGGCCATGCTCACGGAACGTGTCGGGGCAGGGGTGGCATTCATGCCGTTCCACTTCGGTGGGCATTTCCAGGGAGAGGATCTCAGATCCAAATACCCGGCGGGCGCCGATCCATACGTACTCGGCGAGAGCACCAACACAGCGCAGACATATGGCTACGACTCGGTCACTCAAATGCAAGAGACCAAAGCCACACTCTGCAAAATCTATACAGCGTAAGGGGGAAGAGAGATGGCAAGAGCCAAGTTCCTGTGTGACGCCGAGCGCTGCATCGAGTGCAACGCGTGTGTAACGGCGTGTAAGAACGAGCATGAGGTGCCCTGGGGCATCAACCGCCGCCGGGTAGTGACCATCAATGATGGATCGCCCGGTGAACGGTCGATCTCCGTGGCCTGCATGCATTGCTCGGATGCGCCCTGCATGGCCGTCTGCCCGGTGGATTGCTTCTACCAGACAGATGACGGTGTGGTACTCCACTCCAAGGATCTCTGCATTGGTTGCGGATACTGTTTCTATGCGTGCCCCTTCGGTGCGCCGCAGTTCCCTCAGGCCGGCAATTTCGGATCGCGCGGCAAGATGGACAAATGCACCTTCTGCGCCGGTGGCCCGGAGGAGACGCATTCCGAAGCGGAGTTCCAGAAATACGGCCGCAACCGGATCGCAGAAGGCAAGCTGCCGATCTGCGCCGAGATGTGCTCCACCAAAGCGCTTCTGGCGGGCAATGGCGATGATGTTTCCGCCGTTTACCGCGAGCGTGTGGTGGCCCGTGGCTTCGGCTCGGGCGCGTGGGGCTGGGGCACGGCTTACGGCCAGAAAGGCGGCTGATCCCTTTCAGGATCAACGCTACTGAGATACTGAGGAGGGCGGGCCGACATGCCCGCCCTTTTCTGTAACGAACCTTTGGGGAGGGCCTCCTATGCTGACGCGCCTGATGGCTGTTGTAACCTTGATCGCTTTGTTGGGAACAAACCCGGCGCTGGCCCAAAGCGAGGGAGCGGTTGATGCGCCCGATGCACCTGCCAGTGATGCGACCACGCTGGAGGATATTCTGGCCCGCCAGCGCGGCGAGGATGTGGAGCGGACAAACCGGGCGGCTGAGGGCAGCAGCGCCGAAGAACAGGCGCGCGGAATGCTCGGCACACTCGGCGGCGCATCCGATAGCCTCCTCTGGGAAGGTCTGCGCTTTGGCACTGCCGATATAACGACACAGGCTGGTGGCCCGGCGGCCACGGTGCTCGTGCAGGATGGAGGCATGCTGTGGGTCGGCTGGCGCGAGGGCCCTCTTCGTACCTATGGCGGCTACCTGCTTCTCGGCACGATCGGGCTTCTGGCCCTTTTCTACCTGATCCGGGGCCGTATCCGCATCGATGGCGGCAAGGCAGGCACCACGATCGAGCGTTTCAAACCCGTGGAACGTTTCGCACACTGGTTGCTGGCAGGCTCGTTCATTCTGCTCGGCATCACCGGCCTGATCACGCTTTTCGGCCGTGTGTTCATTCAGCCCCTTCTCGGGAAGGAGGTAAATGCCTGGCTCGCGCTTGGTTCCAAATGGATCCACAACAACGTCTCCTGGGCCTTTATGCTGGCGCTCGTGATGGTGTTTGTCTTCTGGGTCATCCACAATATTCCGAACCGCACGGATATTGGCTGGATGCTGAAAGGCGGCGGGCTTTTCTCCAAGAACTCACATCCACCGGCCAAGAAGTTCAACGCCGGTCAGAAGATGATTTTCTGGTCTGTCATCCTTCTCGGCGGCTCTATCTCCCTCACCGGGCTCTCTCTTCTCTTCCCGTTCGAGATGCCGATGTTTGCGGCCACATTTGAGAAGCTAAATGCGTTCGGCATTCCCGGCCTCATTGGGATGGAGCCCTTTCCCACTGTGCTCGCCCCGCATGAAGAAATGCAATACGCCCAGCTTTGGCATGCCATCGTTTCCTTTGTTCTGATGGCGATCATCATCGCGCATATCTATATCGGCTCGCTCGGTATGGAGGGCGCGTATGATGCGATGGGCTCCGGTCAGGTGGATCTTCAGTGGGCCAAGGAGCATCACAGCCTGTGGGTCGAGGAAAAGCAGGCCAAGGCGCAATCCGCTCCGGCGGATGCGACACCGGCCGAATAGGTCAAGCTGTGCGCGGGTCATCAGGTTTGGCGGCGGCATGCTTTTGCATGATACTTGCGCCAGCCAAGGCGGAAGAGGTGTTTCGCCTCGAAGGGCATGGTGGCCCGGTGAAGGCCATCGCGGTGGAAGGGGACCGGGCCCTTACTGCCAGTTTCGACAATTCGGTGGGGTTGTGGGATCTGGAGGAAGGCCAGCCGCGCTGGCTGGAAGGCCACACCGCCGCTGTGAATGCCGTTGTCTTTCTGCCCGAGGGCGGCTTTGCCTCTGCCGGAGATGATAATTCCCTGCGCCTCTGGAATGAGGCTGGCGGGGAGAGGCACGCCCTGGAGGGCCATACCGCCAAGATAATGAACCTCGATGCCGTACCGGGAATGATCGCCTCCGCCAGTTGGGACGGCCGGATTGGCCTTTGGTCCACACACGATGGCGCGCATATCGGGTGGCTTGCGGGGCATGAGGGGCAGGTGAACGATATTGCCTTTGCGCAAGGCGGCACCCGGCTTTTCAGTGCGTCCTATGATGGCACGATCCGCGAATGGGACGTTGCACGCATGGAAGAGCTGCGCATCGTGGCACGCCACGGGTTTGGTATAAACGTGATGGCCCTCGATACAAAAGCGGGCTGGATAGCATATGGAGCGCTGGATGGTGGCACCCGCGTCGTGCGTACCGACGACGGAGCGATCCTTGCAGATCTCAGCGCAGACCGCAGGCCCATTCTGGCGCTGGACCGGCGCGGTGATGGCGGCGAGATCTCGGTGGGTGATGGTGAGGGGTTCATCATGGCGGTGGAAACGGATGGCTGGACAATTGCCCGCGATTTCCGCGCGGCAGAGCGCGGGCCGATCTGGGCGCTCGCCTACTCGGAGCGCAAAAGCCGCCTCTTTGCGGGGGGAATCGATGATGGTGCCCAGGCCTTCGATCTGGAGAACAGTCCGCTAACGCTGATGGCCAGTGCGGAGCGGAGCTTCCTCATGCCGCCAGAGGCGATGAGCAATGGTGAGCGGCAGTTCAAGCGCAAGTGCTCCGTGTGCCATACGCTGGAAGAAGACGGCAAGCGCAGGGCAGGGCCTTCCCTGATGGGCCTTTTTGGCCGCAAGGCGGGAAGTGTGGCGGGTTATACGTATTCGGATGCGCTCACCGGTATTGATCTGGTATGGACAGAAAAGACGGTTGCAGATCTTTTTGAGATCGGCCCCGACCACTATCTTCCCGGCACCAAGATGCCAATGCAGCGGATTGTGCGGGCAGAAGATCGGGCGGATCTGGTAGACTATCTGCAGACACATACGCGGAGATGAGAAAATGAAGGCAATGATGTTAGCGTTTCTGGCAACCATCGTGATCGCGGTAGGGGCGAACGCGATCCTGAACCAATCAGGCTTTTCCAGTGAAGATCGCTACCAGGGTGAAGCTGTAAGGCTGAATTGAAGCTGCTGCCTCACGCCGCAGGTGATGCTGCTTGAAGCAAGTGGCTGCATCGACGTAGAACACAGAAAGCTTCACGATCGAAAGTTGAAAACCGATGAGCGAGACGGATGATCGCCCGAAATCGCGCGCACTCTCACCACTTCGCGGGCTGATCCCCTTTCTGGCCCCGTATACGGGCCTTCTCCTCCTCGCTGTTGCGGCCCTGGTTGTTACCGCAATCCTTTCGCTGATCCTCCCGCTTGCGGTGCGCCGTGTGGTGGATGGTTTCACCGCGGGAAGCCTCGCGCAGATGGATGCCTATTTCGGGGCTGCGGTGCTGATCGCGGCTGCACTCGGCATCGGCACGGCGCTGCGCTTCTATTTCGTCACCAAGTTGGGGGAGCGGGTGATCGCGGATATCCGCCGCGCCGTCTATGATCGCGTGATCGGCATGAGCCCCGCTTTCTTTGAGCGGATCATGACGGGCGAGGTTCTCTCGCGCCTGACGACCGATACAACGCTTATTCTGTCTGTCATCGGCTCTTCGGTCTCTATCGCCCTGCGCAATGTGCTGATGCTGGCAGGCGGCCTTGTTTTCATGCTGTTCACCTCGCTCAAGCTCACGGGCATGGTTCTTCTGGTCGTGCCGCTTGTGCTGATCCCGATCATCACGCTGGGGCGCAGGCTGCGCGTTCTCAGCCGGGAGAGCCAGGACAAGGTGGCGGAGAGTTCCGGCCAGGCTTCTGAAACCCTGCTCGCCGCCCAGACGGTACAGGCCTACACGCATGAAGCGGCCAGCCGGGCTGCGTTTGGTAACCTTACAGAGGCATCCTACGACGCTGCGCGCAAGCGCATCAAAACCCGCGCGATCATGACGGCGATTGTCATCTTTGTCGTATTCTCCTGCATCGTCGGTGTCCTCTGGATGGGCGCGCGCGATGTCCGGTCCGGCGTGATGAGCGCCGGGGAACTCGTGCAGTTCGTGATCTATTCGGTGATGGTGGCAGGCGCTGTTGCCGCCCTTTCCGAAGTGTGGGGAGAGTTGCAACGCGCGGCGGGAGCCACCGAGCGGCTGGCCGAACTCCTGAGCTTGCAGGATAGCCTTTCGGATCCGGAGCATCCTGTTGATGCGGCAGGGCCGGCGACGGGCCGCATCGCCTTTGAAGATGTTGGTTTCCGCTATCCCGCCCGCCCAACAATTCCAGCACTGGAGGGCGTGTCTCTCACGATTGCTCCGGGCGAGACGATAGCGCTTGTCGGCCCATCGGGTGCAGGGAAAACCACCATCTTTCAGCTTCTCATGCGGTTTTTCGATCCTGATGACGGGCAGATTACGCTTGATGGCATTCCGCTTCAGGATTTTGCCCGCGCAGATCTCCGCCAGGCTTTCGCACTGGTGCCGCAGGATCCCGTAATCTTCGCCACAACGGCCCGCGAAAATATCCGCTTTGGCCGCCCCGCTGCCACGGACGCGGAGGTGGAAGAAGCCGCCCGTGCCGCTGCTGCCCATGATTTTCTATCGGCGCTGCCCGATGGGTATGAGAGCTTCGTGGGTGAACGGGGGGTCATGCTGTCAGGCGGGCAGAAACAGCGGATTGCGATAGCCCGCGCGATCCTGCGCGATGCACCCGTGCTGCTTCTGGATGAGGCGACATCCGCGCTCGATGCGGAAAGCGAGCAGGCGGTGCAGCAAGCGGTGGAAGCGCTTTCCAAGGATCGCACCACCCTGATTATTGCGCACAGGTTGGCGACCGTGAAGAAGGCAGACAGGATCATCGTGATGGAGGGCGGGCGTATCATCGCTACGGGCGCGCATGATGAACTTGTGGCCAGTGGCGGGCTTTACGCCCGCCTAGCGCGGCTTCAGTTCACGGATGGCAGGGCCGCCTGATGGAAGTATGCCGCGATTGATCTGCTTCCGGCATTCACCGACCGCAGGGAGGCTGCGTTTGCACTTCGTGTGCGCTCGCCGCTACCGATGAATTCAATTGAACGCAACATGCTCTATATCGCTCTGCCTTAGCCTGAGACGCCAGATTGCCAAATGCCCGAAAGCGTCAAAGGCGCGGGCCGGGTTTCGTCGTTTCAAGTTTAAGGCGGAACGCTCTGAAACGCAGTTTCCGCTTTCCATCGGCCAAATGCTTCTCTAGAAGATGCCGCAGTCGGGGCGTGGCGCAGCCTGGTAGCGCGACGGTTTTGGGTACCGTAGGTCCTCAGTTCGAATCTGGGCGCCCCGACCACTCCAACAGTGATGTTACACGCCGTTCCTGTTGAGGGAGATGGCGTAGACGCTGGTTGTCGCGGTGATGAACAGCTGATGCTTCGCCCGCCCGCCAAAGCAGACGTTCGAGACAAGCTCCGGCACCAGTATCTTGCCCAGAAGCACGCCTTCCGGGCTGATGCAATGCACCCCGTCCGCCGCCGAAGACCAGAGGTTGCCATCGGTATCGAGGCGAAATCCATCCGCCACCCCGTCTGCGATCTTGTGGAACACGCGGCCATTCGTTGCCGTGTTCCCTTCCCCAACATCATAGGCGCGGATGTGTTGCGCGTCGTCACCGAACATTCGGCCCGTATCGGCCACGTAAAGCGTCTTCTCATCAAGTGAGAAGGCGAGCCCGTTCGGGCAGTTCATATCGTCCACGGCGATCTTCAACGTCCCACTTGCCGGATCATAGCAATACACGTGGCAGCCAAGCTCCTGATCTGCGCGATGCCCCTCGTAATCTGTCTTGATCCCGTAATGCGGATCGCTGAACCAGATCGTGCCGTCCGATTTCACCACCACATCATTGGGAGAGTTGAGCCGCTTTCCCTCAAATCCATCCGCGATCACCGTAACGGAGCCATCATACTCAGTGCGCGTCACCCGCCGTGTGCCATGCTCGCAGGAAATCAGCCGCCCTTGGCCGTCCCGCGTGTGCCCGTTCGCAAAATTGGAGGGTGCGCGATAGGTGCTTATGCCTTCTCCCGGCGTCCAGCGCAGAATGCGATTGTTGGGGATATCGGAAAAGAGAAGGCAGTTTGCATCTCCGAACCACACGGGCCCTTCCACCCAGTCAAACCCTGTGGCCAACTGTTTGACCGGTGCATTGCCCAGAACATAAGTATTGAAAATCGGAGCATGGGCTTCAAAGAAAGACATGTGTTTTTCGCCTGTTGTTGGTGGGGTCTGTTTCAGAATGAAATCTGCGCCTTCATGGCCTGAGAGCGATCTCCCGCCATTTGAAACGCTTCTACCGCATCCTTCAGCGCAAATGTGTGGGAGATGAGAGGTTTCACATCGGCCATGCCGCGCTGCATCATCTGCACGGCTGTCTCGAACTCCTCGTGAAACCGGAATGAGCCGCGCAGATCCAGTTCCTTGGCGGTGATCAGCATCATCGGCAGCGTCATATCGCCTCCCAGTCCAAGCTGCATCACCACCGCGCGGGGGCGGAGCGTGGGGATCGCCGCCGCCAGCGCCGCCTCAGACCCGGAGCACTCAAACAGCACGTCAAACGTGCCCTTGCCCTCGGCATAGGCGCTAAGCTGAGCGGCATCACTTCCCACATTTATCGTCTGATCCGCGCCGACACTCCTCGCAAAGCCAAGCGCTGTATCCGCCAGATCTGTCACCACAATCTCGGTTGCACCAGCCGCCCGCGCGGCAATGCAGCAGAGCGTTCCGATCGGTCCGCTGCCGGTGATCAGCACTTTCTTGCCTACCAGATCACCCGCCCTCCGCGCCGCATGAATGCAAACCGAAAGCGGCTCGGCCACAGCTGCCTCCCCGGCGCTCAAGCCATCGGCCAAAACGCACTGCCGCGCGTCGGCCACAAGGCTCTGTCGGAACGCACCCTGAATGTGCGGGAAGGGCATGGCGGAGCCATAAAAGCGCATGTTCTCGCAATGATTGTGCAGCCCCCGTTCGCATTGGCCGCAGCCGTAGCACGGCCGGGAAGGGGAGACTGCTACAAGCGCGCCAACCTCCAGCCCTGACACACCGGCACCGATTTCCGTGATATGGCCGGAAACCTCATGCCCGAGGATCATGGGCTCCCGCAGGCGAATGGCTCCGAAGCCGCCGTGATTGTAATAATGCAGGTCCGATCCGCAAATTCCGCCAGCAGCCAGTCTTATAGCAACCTCGCCAGCACCAGGTGCCGCACTTTCCCGCTCCTCGATCCGCAAATCCTTGGCGTCATGTATCACGATTGCTTGCATGTCACGTTCCCCCGCCAAAGGCCCTGATCACAGGCCATAATTCGGTATTTCTGTGCCCGGCCTCACTTGCCTCGGCACGCCCGACCTTATAGGCCTGTCACAGGTTGTCGAGGCTCATTTCGGCAAAATCAGAGTGGGGTGCAGCATGTTCAATCTCGATGGGCGGATCGCCCTTGTCACAGGGTCCTCGCAGGGCATCGGATACGCGCTGGCCGATGGGTTGGCGGGCGCGGGTGCGAAGATCGTGCTGAACGGCCGTGATGCCGCCAAGCTTTCCACTGCGGCCGATGCGCTGAAAGCCAAGGGCCACGAGGTGCACACACTCGTGTTCGACGTCACGGATCATGCGGCCGCCCGGCGCGAGGTTGACGCGTTCGAGGCCAGCACCGGCCCAATTGAGATCCTTGTGAACAATGCAGGTATGCAGCATCGCGGCCCCTTGGAGGAATTTGAGCCGGACGCATTTGAGCGGCTTTTGCGTACCAACATCTCGTCCGTCTTCAACGTAGGGCAAGCCGCCGCACGCCACATGATTGCACGCGGGCACGGCAAGATCATCAATATCGCTTCGGTGCAAACGGCCCTAGCTCGCCCCGGAATTGCACCTTATACGGCTACCAAAGGCGCTGTTGGTAACCTCACCAAAGGCATGGCGACCGATTGGGCAAAGCACGGGCTGCAATGCAATGCCATCGCACCGGGTTATTTCGATACACCTCTCAATGCAGCCCTTGTGGCGGATCCGGCCTTCTCCGAGTGGCTGGAAAAGCGCACGCCCGCCGGGCGCTGGGGCAAGGTGGAGGAACTCGTGGGCGCCTGCGTTTTCCTCGCCTCAGATGCCTCCAGCTTCGTGAACGGCCACACACTTTACGTGGATGGCGGCATTACGGCCTCGCTTTAACGCATGCCCCGTTTCATTCTCATGGGCGTCGCCGGATGCGGCAAAACCAGCATCGGCGAAGCGCTGGCCGCGCATACGGGTGCCGCCTTCCTTGATGGCGATGCCCTCCATCCTCCTGGCAACATTGCCAAGATGTCAGCGGGGCAGCCGCTTACCGATGAAGACAGGTGGCCGTGGCTGGAAAAGGTAGGGTCCGCCTTGGCGGAGGCCAGTTCGCCCATTATCATTGGCTGTTCAGCGCTGAAGCGCGTGTATAGAGACAGGATACGCGAGACAGCAGGCGGTGAGGTCACTTTCCTCCATCTCGCCGGTACGCGAGAATTGATCGAGGCACGGATGAGCGCACGCAAGGGTCATTTCATGCCGACAGCACTGCTCGACAGCCAGTTTGCAGCGCTGGAGCCGCCCGAGGCGGACGAAAGCGCTGTGACGGTGGATATCGCAAAACCTGTACCGGCCATCGTGGAAGACATGGCGCCCTTCATCCTCCGGCAGCCGTAGCGTTGGCACTCTAACGGCTCTCAGCAAACTTGAATCACACCGCGCTGTCTGAAATCAAGGATTTCAGCGTGTTGTGTGATGTGGACGTCTCAGATCAAGCGCGAAACGCTATGGCACTTGCTGTCTGCGAAGCGGAGCGGCATGGTCGCTTCCAATCTCGGTGGAAAAGAGTGGGGATCAGGGATGGACCGTGTTCAGATCGTGCACGATGCGTTTGTGGAGCGGCTCCGCAAGGGGGGATTTCCCGCTACCGGAAAGCCGGAAACAACGCCTGAGCTTCTGATCAGCCTCTATCGCTCCCAATGCCTATCCCGCCAGCTGGATAAAACCGCGCGCGATCTGCAAAAGCGGGGGCAGGGCTACTACACCATCGGCTCCTCCGGGCATGAGGGGATGGCGGCTGTTGCGTCCGCTGTGCGGCCCACAGATATGGCCTTTCTCCACTACCGCGATGCCGCGTTTCAGATCCAGAGGGCCAAGCAGGTTGAGCCTGCAATGACGGAGCGCGAGATTGCGTGGGATATGCTGCTGAGTTTCTCGGCCTCCTCGGAAGATCCCATCTCGGGTGGGCGGCACAAGGTTCTGGGTTCCAAGCGGCTCAACATACCGCCCCAAACTTCCACCATCGCCAGTCATCTTCCCAAGGCCGTCGGGGCCGCTTTCGCGCTCGGTCTCAGCCGCAGGCTCTTGCCCGGGGCCGCGCAGGCCGAGCGCGAAGGCCTTGTCGTCTGCTCCTTCGGCGATGCTTCCGCCAATCATTCCACCGCGCAGGGGGCCTTCAACACTGCAGGCTGGGCCAGTTATCAGAATGCGCCCATGCCGATCCTCTTCGTGTGCGAGGATAACGGCATCGGCATTTCCGTCAGAACACCGGCGGGCTGGATAGAGGCCGGTTTTCGCGCGCGCCCGGGCCTGCGCTATTTCGCCTGTGATGGCGCGGATATCTGCGCTGCGGAGGAGGTGACGCGGCAGGCGGCAGCTTTCGTGCGCACTGCCCGCAAACCCGCCTTTCTCCATCTCAAAACAGTGCGCCTCTTCGGCCATGCAGGCTCCGATGTGGAGGCTGCATATCGCGAACCGGGCGAGCTTGCAGCCGATGAAGCCCGCGATCCGCTGCTCACATCCGCCATGCAGCTTTGCGGGGCAGGGGTGCTTTCTGCCGGTGAGGCGCTTGCCGCCTACACAGAGCTTGGCGATCTCTGCGCTGAGCTGGCAGATAAGGTCGCGGCACGCCCAAAGCTTCGAACCGGTGCAGAGGTTGCAGCAAGCCTTATTCCGCCGCCCCGCCCAACCTCCGCGAGAAACGCACCGTCCCCGGAAGATCGCGCAGCTGCCTTTGGCCGCGATTTCGCTCTGATGGATCAGCCCCAACCGATGGCGAAGCTGATCAACTGGTGCCTTGCAGACCTGATGCTGGAGCATCCCGAAATCATTCTTGCGGGCGAGGATATCGGCAGGAAGGGCGGTGTCTACGGCGTCACCCGCAGCCTACAACGCGGCTTCGGCGCGGATCGGGTGATCGACACACTCCTTGACGAGCAATCCATCCTCGGCCTCGCCATCGGTCTCGGGCAAACAGGCTTTCTGCCGATACCGGAAATCCAGTTTCTCGCCTATCTCCACAACGCCGAAGATCAGATCCGGGGGGAGGCCGCTACGCTTCCTTTCTTCTCCAATGGTCAGTTCACCAATCCGATGGTTGTCAGGGTCGCGGGGCTCGGCTACCAGCGCGGCTTCGGCGGGCATTTTCACAACGACAATTCACTCGCCGTTCTCCGCGATATTCCCGGTGTGGTCATCGCCTGCCCCTCCAACGGTGCAGATGCTGTGCGAATGCTGCGGGGGGCTGTGAAACTGGCGCGGGAGGAGCAACGCGTCGTCGTCTTCGTGGAGCCGATAGCGCTTTATCAGACGCGGGATCTCGGAGCCGAAGGCGACGGTGGGTGGATGCATGCCTACCCTGAACCGTCTGAGATATTGCTGCCCGGCGCACTCGGCGTTTCCGGGGATGGCAAGGATGTGGCCATCATCAGCTATGCAAACGGCTGTTATCTGTCCCAAAGGGCAAGTGCACGTCTTGCGGAAGAGGGGATTGGCACGCGGGTCATCGATCTTCGCTGGCTGGCACCGCTGGCGGAAGAGGCTCTTTTGCAAGAGATATCGGAATGCGCCAGTGTTCTCATCGTCGATGAGTGTCGCCGCACGGGCAGCCAATCCGAAGCGCTGGCAACGCTTGTGGCCGAACGCACCACGCTTCCCTTTGCGCGTGTGGTGGCGGATGATTGCTTCATCGCAACCGGCCCCGCTTATGCCGCAACCCTGCCTTCGGAAGATGAAATCGTTGTTGCTGCCCGTCGTTTGAAGGAACGCGCCGCCTGATAGGTGCGAGTTCTATTCTGCAGCCTCGATCCTCTCCCCCAGCAGATCCTCGATAAAGAGGCTCATCAGCTGCGTCCGGCCGGTCACACCGGATTTACGGAAAATCGCGTTGCTCTGCGCCTTGACTGTGCCCTCGCTCGTGTTGCGCATCTGCGCGATCTCTGCGTTGGAAAAGCCCTTGAGCGTGAACCACGCAACGTCCCTCTCCGCAGGCGTCAGACTCCACTCAACAAACCGCTCTTCCATAAGTTCCGCCAGCGCCCCGGATGCGGCGCGAAGCTGGTTTTCGACAAGGCGGTTGCGCTTGAGGGCACGCGAAAGGGCAATGGCACCGATGACGAGGCCGAGAATAAGCCCGATGGCGGCACTGATCTCGATGAATTCCCGCAAGGCCCAACTGATCGGCCTCGTTCGAAAGCCGAAAAGGCTCGCCCCGATATCCCAAATGAAAAACGATGCCGAGAAGAGCTGCAGTGGAACGATGATCCACAAAGCCCATCCGGCAAGAAACTTTTTCATAAACGTGCCTTGTATTCAGGGGTGCCGCATCTTCTCAGTCATCGTCATCGTCATCGTCATCGTCATCGTCATCGTCATCATCATCGTCATCGTCATCGTCATCGTCATCATCGCCGCCGCCACCGCCGCGCCCACCACCACGATCTGAGCGGTCACGGTCACTGTCCCGGTCGCTGCGGTTCCGTCTTGGCTGGTCATCCCAGTAGTCCCGCAGCACCTCGCCGGTGGTGGGATCGAACACAACCTCTCGCTCATATTGGCCATTCCACGCCTCAATCCGAACCCGGCCAAGCCAGGTGCGATTGACCGAGCGAATTCTGAAACCCTGTGCGGTAAGCTGCCGGGTGATCTGTTCCTGCGGCGATGCTGCCGCCGCAATCTGCGGTGGTGTTCCGAAGGCCATGACAGCAACGATCAGGCTCCCCTTCAGAATTTTTGTCAGCGTCCGGCGGATCTGCAAATTCGAGCCTCTTCCTGTGGTTGCATGCTGCGTTACAGCGCGCCTTTCCGGGATATCAAAGATCTCTGCCATATCAATCGACCTTGTTGAAGTCGATTTTATCATCACGTGCGGCAGGTGTGCTACTGTTCTCCAGAACGGTGTCTTCAAGCAGGGTGCCCGTTGATGCCTCATAGACGATCTGGCGGTTTCCATCTCTGCCGCAAGCCCTGATCCGGATGATGTCTTCCTTGTGACGGATTTCCACATAGATATCTTCATAGCCCTCCTGTTCCAATTGATGAACAACGCCGGAAAGCGTTTGCTTCTGGGCCAGTGCAGCGCCTGCTGCGAAACACATCCAAAGTATCATAATAAGAGTTCTCATGGGTCATCCTTTCCGGCCAGCATTGTCTGGCCCCGTTGCTGCTCGGAAAGTGACTTGATAGAGATGCTCGGGCTATTCTCCTCGCGTTTAACCGCAGTCAAACAAACCTTGCACAGAAGAGCATAAACCAGGGTTTAGGTGCATTTTCTCGACGAGAAGAAGGTATTCGCGAGTTTCGGCAGAAAACCCGCTCAGCTGGCATGGCCAGCAGAGGCAGATACCGGATTGGTGCTTCCCGCCGGTGGCATTTCCAGCGCGGCGAGAAACAACGGCTTTCGATAACGTCAATCCAGAGGGGAGAGATCGAAATTCTCACCGGGGAAGTACTTGGCCAACCGCACATCTGCCGTGCGGGCATGGCCCTCCATCCCTTCAAGGCGAGAAATGCGCGCGCAGGCCTGCCCGATATCGCGATTGGCCTCACGGGTGGAACGTTGCCATGTAACGGTCTTGATGAACTTTCCCACGGAAAGCCCGCCCGTGTAATGCGCCGCCCCCTTGGTTGGCAGCACGTGATTAGGGCCTGATACCTTGTCGCCATAAGCAACGGTGGTTTCTTCTCCAAGGAAAAGGGAGCCGTAATCTGTAAGGTTTTCCAACCACCAGTCCAGATCTTCCGTCTGTACCTGAAGATGCTCCGAGGCGTATTCATCAGAAACGCGTACCGCCTCTTCGCGGCTGTCACACAGCATGATCTCCCCATAATCGCGCCATGCCGCAGCGGCATTATCCCGGTTCAGCTCGGGGAGTTCGGCAATCAGTTCCGGCACGCGCGCTGCAACGGTTTCAGCCAAGGTACGGTCGAGGGAGATCAGCCAGACAGGAGAGTTGTAACCATGCTCGGCCTGCCCCACGAGATCCCACGCCACGACTTCTGGATCGGCGGTCTTGTCCGCAATCACCATGCTTTCTGTCGGGCCCGCAAACATATCGATGCCAACGCGGCCGAAGAGAATACGCTTGGCCTCTGCCACGAACTGGTTGCCAGGGCCTGCCAGAACGCGCGCAGGCGGTGTGTTGAAAAGGCCGAACGCCATCGCCGCAATGCCCTGTACGCCGCCAAGGTTCAGGATACTGTCCGCCCCACACACATCGAGTGCGTAGAGAACTGCGGGGTTCATGCCCTCGCCTGGGCGCGGGGGTGAGCAGGCGGAGATATGGCCCACGCCCGCCACCTTTGCAGTTGTCACTGTCATGATCGCAGAAGCCACGTGGCTGTAGCGTCCGCCCGGCGCGTAACAGCCGGCTGCCGAAACAGGGATCTGCTTTTGCCCGGCGATCAGGCCCGGCACCACTTCGCACTCAGTATCCACAATCGAGGCACGCTGCGCCTCTGCAAAGCGGCGCACATTATCCCGCGCATAGCGAATATCGTCCTTCAGCTTCTGGCTCACCTTGTGGGTCGCTGCTGCCCGGTCTTCCGGCCCCACAAGAATATCGCCGTCGAAACCATCGAATTTCTTGGCGTAGGCCCGCGCAGCCGCATCGCCGCCTGTCTCGATTTCGTCGAGGATGGATTGCACGGTGTCCCGCACATCACGCTCACCGGTAGATGCTGTCTTTGGTGCTTTCTTGAGGTACTCCATCGCGCGGTCTCTCCCCTGTATGTCCACCTGAAGGCGGTTCGCGAGTCGCAATTGTATGCGCTTACATTTACTTTGAATGCGCATACAATTGCCAAAAATCAAGATAATTCGTACAAGAGCCTCATGAGCAAAAACCCGACCCAGACCGACGTTGCCAGATATGCGCAGGTTTCCACGGCCACCGTCTCCCGGGTGCTGAACGGCTCCCCGCTGGTGCGTGCAGATGTGCGGGAGAGGGTGGAGGCCGCGATAGCAGCCCTTGCCTATGTTCCGCATGAGCAGGCGCGCGCTCTGGTGATGAGGCGCACACGCACGCTCGGCGCGATCATCCCCACGTTGAACAATGCGATCTTCGCCGAAGGGATCAACGCGCTGGAGCAGGCCGCACGATTGCGCGGTTACACGCTGATGATCTCTGTTTCCAACTACGATCTTGAGGGCGAGGTTATGCTCGTCCGCAAAATGGTGGAGCGGGGGGTGGACGGGCTTATGCTGGTGGGCAACCAGCATGCGCCGGAGGCCTTCGCGTTGCTCAGAAACTCAGGTGTCCGCTTTGTGAACGGCTGGACGCATGATCCGGCTTTGCGAATGGCAAATGTCGGGTTCTCCAATCGCGAAGCCATGTTTCCCGTAGTCGATCACCTCGTCGCTTCCGGACATCGGAACATCGGCATGCTGGCGGGCCTTTGTACGATGAATGATCGGGCGCGGGATCGCCTGATAGGTGTGAAAGAACGGTTGGCCCATCACGGCCTTGCCCTGCTGCCCAAAAAGGTTGCCGAAGTGCCATATTCTGTAGAGCACGCCCGCGCTGCCCTGAAACCGGTGCTGAAAACAGATATTACCGCGCTCATCTGCGGCAATGACGTTATCGCGTTCGGCGCGGTTTTCGAGGCCCTGGCCCTCGGTCTCTCCGTGCCGGGTGATCTGGCCATCACCGGGTTCGACAATCTGGCGCTTGCACGTGAACTATCGCCCGCCATTACAACAGTGGACGTACCCACTGAGAGAATGGGGGAATGCATCGCCAACAGCCTGATCGATGCGGTGGAGCGTGAAGAAGAAGTCGTTTCGCGCAGACTGCCAACGAAGCTCATTGTAAGAGCATCAACGTCAATTCAAGGCCTCGGGCCATCCTGAAGTGCGGTTCCTGTAAGACCCTATCCTGCTGTTTTTATGAAACATAATTGGCGAAGAGACTATTTTTGAACCAAACAGCCTGTTGGCAAGACAAATCCTTGACTGTGCGGATCGTCACACTTCATTTGTGCCTCTGCGCTGTTGGATACTGGCGGGAAGGATCGTCGGCTGGAAGGGATCGCGCAACTGGGTGACAAAGGGTGTAAAGATGGATGATATGGACCGGTTGCTCGCCTATACTCAGGGCCGTTTGGACGAGGCTGGCGTGGCGGCATTTGAGGCAGATCTCGCCCGAAGGCCCGATCTGCAGGCGGAACTGGTGGCTCTCCGGGCCGCCGCAAAACTGATAGGGAAGGCGCGGTATGATGGACGATAACGACCGATTGCTTGCCTATATGCAGGGCCGTCTGGATGAAGCTGGTGCAGCGGCTTTTGAGGCGGACGTCGCCCGCAGCCCTGACCTTCAGGCGGAGTTGGCAGCTTTGAGCGCTGTTGCGAATGTCATGGCGAAGGACGTGCCGGATGAGGCCGCGAAAGATGCGGGCTGGGCGCGCCTCTCCCGGTCAATCGAGGCCGAACAGATGAGAACACCTGCCAACCAGAACCGGCGCCCTTCCTTCGCTCAGGCGGCAGGGTTTGCCGTGGCATCGGTCGTGGCGTGGCAGTTTTTCGCGGTTCCATTCCTCACGGGCAGCGAGGATCCGGCCTTTGTGCCGGTGAGCGAGAGCACGGCGGGCCCAACCTTGCGTATAGCCTTCACCGATGATGCACGCCTTGCCGATATCACGGCACTGCTCAGCGCAGCGGGCGCTGTGATCACCGATGGCCCAAGCGCCGTCGGCCTCTTCACGCTGGAGTTTCCCGACGAAGCTGCCCGAGCGGAGGCAGAAGCGCTGCTCGCAGATCGTTCCGATCTGGTGATTACGGTTTCGCGGCCCTGATCGTCAGGTCGCCGGATTGCCCGAGGCATCGTATAAGCGCCTGTTTTGCGTGAAAAATACGGGATTTTATGGTGCCAGCAGGCACATCCTCAATCTCCGCGATCTCTTCGTAGGAAAGATCCTCGTAGAAGGCGAGTCTTATGGCCGTGCGCTGCACATTCTTGAGCTTGTCGAGGCAGGCGCGCACTTTCTCGGCGTCCTGCGATGCTTCTATCACCGTCTCTGCATTCGGCGCGGCATCCACCGTGTCCGGCATTTCCGCTACAAGCGTAAGGCGGGCCGAACCCTTTACCCTGTCCACCTGCTTGTTGCGGGCGATAGAGAAGATCCATGTGCGCACGGAGGCAGCTCCCCGATACCGGCTCGCAAGCCGCCAGACATCCAGCATCGTATCATGCAGAACGTCTTCAGCGGCGGTCCCGTCACTGCCACGGCTTATGATGAAGGCATAAAGAGCACTGTGATGACGTTCATAAAGCAGGCGCATCGCCTGCGTCTGGCCTCGCGCCACCCTGGCCAGAAGACGCTTGTCATCGTCGTTCTCCATGGATCACCATGCTCCTCAACTTGTGCCCCCACACAGCGCTCTGCCCATGCCATCTTCTCAGCAATCGGAAACTTGATCTCCGCTGCGAGCCGCAGCAGCGAACGCTGCGGCCCTAAAGCCAGATAAACTTGCCGAGAGCAACGTTGCAATGGAGCGGTTTTTTAAAAACCACGCCCGTTACAACGCTTGTTACAACGGGCCTGTGGAATTGTGTAAAAATCGGGGCGTCCGGGGTAAGGGAATGATCATCACGCAGTGTGTTACGAAGCATCTTTCAGGTGTTTCTTGTTTGTATTGGTGCGCGCGGTGCTTTTTCCACGCTGCGCTCTTTTGCATCGTCGTGGCCGGTTGCGCCGATCTGTCTGGCAATCCTCCCCCGGCCGGGCCTTCGCGTGCGGCCGAGGTGCTTGATGCCCAGCAGGTGATCGCACTCATTCCGGCCGCTCGTGATGTGCGCACGCTCAAGGCAGGCGCAGCAGCGCTTGAGTTCCGTCTGCTCGAAGATACCACGCTCAATGGGCTTGGCCTCCGAATGCTCCGCTTCGATGTGCCGCCACCCCTCGACGGCAAGGGTGCCATCGCAAAACTCGAAGCTTTCGATGCGTCGGCGACCGCAGGTGTAAATCACATCTACCGAACCGCGGCCGAGGGCGACCAGAGCCGCTTTGATTACGCCAGCGACCTGATGAACTGGCCCGCGGGCGGCTGCCGCGCACAGGGGCCGATCGGCATGCTCGACACGGGCGTCAGCGAGAGTGTGGCGCAAACATCGGGCGGCACCGTTATCTCAAGAAGCTTTGTGAACGGGAGCCAGGGCATCACGCGGCACGGCTCCGATGTCGCCTCTGTGCTGATGGATCCGCGGCGTGTTTCGTCTGCCACTCTCTATAATGCAGCCGTCATCCAACGAACTGCCGATGGTCAGCAGATTGCGGGCGTGGATAGTATTCTGAAGGCGCTGGACTGGTTGGCCGAGGAAGGTGTTCGCGTCGTCAATATCAGCCTTGCCGGCCCTTACAACAAGCTCCTTGATAAGGGTGTGGGGGAGGCTGTCCGCGACGGCATGGTGATCGTCGCGGCTGTCGGCAATGATGGTGGCACCGCACCGCCTCGCTATCCCGCAGCGCTCGACAATGTGATCGCGGTCACAGCCGTCGATGCGAACCGCAGGATCTACCGCAATGCGGTGCGGGGCGGCCATGTCGACATCGCGGCGCCGGGTGTCGACATTCCCGTGGCCCTCAACAACCAGACCCGCTTCGTCACCGGCACCTCGATGGCCGTGCCCTTCGTCACCGCCCGGATCGCAACGGACCCGGCGCTTCACGGCCGGACCGCACCTGAAATTCGCGCGGCCCTCGCCCAAAGCGCCGAAGATCTCGGCTCCCCCGGCGCAGACAATGTGTTCGGCTCTGGCCTCATGCGCGCATTGCCAAGCTGCAATCGCTAGGCCGCCATCATGTTTACAAGATCCAACGCTATTAAGTCTGATGAGATTCGGTGCCAAAAGAAGAGGCAAATAACGACAATTTGAGATTGGTGAGCCCGAATTTGACGTTGGGTAAACTAGATCAAAAGCGGAGCCTTGCTTTACCTCATAACGCCGACTAGGAGAAGGAAAAGTTAATTTTGTTAACGTTTGTAGCGGAGAGCGTGATGGCACATTTTGGTGCGGATTTGTTTGCTGTTTTTGAAGAGCATCCCGGGAAAACTGCATTGGTTTGTCCCGAGAAAGGCGCACTTTCCCGCGCCACTTGCGGCACTGCCCTGAAAAGCGTCATTTCGCGGATCGTCGCTCTGGATATTGCTCCGGGCGCGCGCATCGCGATCATTTCTTCGGATCCCCTCCACGCGACAATCGGCTTGCTGGCCAGTTTTCACAACCATGTGGCGGCTCCGCTGAACCCGGAATACACAACGGAAGAATTTCTGTTTTATCTGCGTGATCTGAAACCGGGGCTTGTGCTTCTGGGCGAAGGGGCGAGTGCAGGGGCACGGGCCGCTGCGGAGCAATGCGGCATTCCCAACCTTACGATCACAGATGATGTTTTCACCACTACAGAAAGCGGCTTCACTCTTCCCCAGCCTTCCCAGCCGTCTTCTCCCGCGCTCGTTCTGCACACATCAGGCACCACCGCACGCCCGAAACTGGTGGAACTGACGCAGGCAAACCTAGCTGCGTCCTGCCTCAATATCGCACAGAGCCTCAAGCTGACCGAAAACGACGTTTCGCTTTGTGCGATGCCGCTCTTTCACGTGCACGGCCTGATGGCCAATCTCTGTGCTGCCTTGCTGGCAGGCGGTTCCGTGGTTCTCGCGGGCAAATTCCAGCCGGAGCAGTTTGTTGATTGTCTGGAGAAGTACAGCCCAAGCTGGTATTCGGCAGTGCCCACCATCCACATTGCCCTGATCGACTATCTGGAAGCGCGTGAAGCCCCGCCCCAGCACAATCTGCGCCTCATTCGCTCCTCATCGGCACCTTTGCCCCCATCTGTTATCACACGGCTTGAAAAGCATTTCTCCGCGCCCGTGATCGAGGCCTACGGCATGACAGAGGCCGCACATCAGATCGCGTCCAATCCGTTGCCCCCCGAAAGACGCAAACCGGGAACTGTGGGTTTGGCGACCGGCAGCGACATTCGCATTCTCGATGATGCGGGTGCACCACTTTCCCCCGAAATCGAGGGCAATGTTGTCATCTGTGGGGGGGCTGTCACAGAGGGATATGTCGAAAACCCGGAGGCCAATTCGGAAGCGTTCCGCGAAGGCTTTTTCTGGACAGGCGATCTGGGCAGAATGGACGGTGACGGCTACCTCACACTCACAGGGCGCAGCAAGGAGATCGTAAACCGCGGTGGCCACAAGATCTCTCCTCGCGAAATCGACGAGGCGCTTTTCGACATTCAGGGCGTAAGTGACGCAATCGCCTTCGCCCAGCCGCACCAAACCCTCGGCGAAGACCTTGTTGCCGCAGTTGTTCCGGCCACCGGGGCTGATCTGAAACCCGAGGATATTCGAAGCATGTTGTTTGAGCGTCTGGCAGACTACAAGGTGCCGAGCCAGATTGTCGTTGTTGAAAGGATCCCGGTGGGAGCCACAGGCAAGCGCCAGCGCCTGCAAACCTATGATGCCCTGAAACGGCATTTTACCACGTCATTCCGCGCGCCGGGCAATGCGGTGGAACTGATCGTATGTGAGTTCACCGCAGAGGTCCTGGGTCTGGAGCAGGTCGGGCTGGATGACAATTTCTTCAATTGCGGCGGAAACTCCATCCTCGGTCTGAGCTTGGCCGTATCCCTAAGTGAACTGCTTGGCTGCCACATCCCGCCGACAGCCGTATTCCGGCACCCGACCCCAGCCGCATTGGCAAGCTTTGCCCATGAACTCCTGTCGGCTGACGATCTGGATCGGCTGGAAACGGCGGTAGACGCCCTGGCGGCACCGATATGACGGCAGATGGCAACCTGAACGCATTGAGGCACCGAAGGACAGCGTTGCGCGTGAGTCTTTCTCAAGACGCCGGCTCAAACGGCTATGAGGCGATTGCCCTTGCCTTGAAGGCGCACGGCATCAGCCATGTCTATTCGCTTGCCGGAAACCCCATGTACCCCACCTTGGGTGCCTGCTTCAGGGCGGGGCTGGAGGTGGTTGGCTGCCGTTCGCAAAATGGTGCCATGAATGCTGCCATGGCGCAAAACTATCGGGCCGGTGCGCTCAAGGCGGCTGTGGTTTGCTCGCCGAGTCCCGGGGTTACCAATTCGGTTACAGGTTTGTCAGATGCCCTGTCTCACCAATGGCCGCTCTTGCTGATCGGCGGCGTGATGGAAGATACCGAAAAGAAGTCGTCCGGGTTTCAGAGCTTTGATGGTGCAAAAGCTGTAGAATCCGTTTGCAAAGCCACGATCCAGATAACGGATCGTAGCTGTATGATGGCCAATGTCGGCGCAGCACTGAACCTCGCGGCCGAGGCACCCCCGGGGCCGGTTTTTGTGGAAGTGGGGGCAGGGGTCCTGAACGCCCGGGCGCAAGACGCCACCTGCGCCACCGCTCCCGCAACAACCAGCACATCTACCGTTGATCCAACGTTCGTTGACGCAGCGGAGAGGCCAATTCTGGTGCTTGGCGAAAGCGTGTGTTGGGGAGGGCCCCGCCCGGCGCATCTGCAAGAGCTGATCGAAGCGCTGAACCTGCCGGTTCTGGCCTCGCCGATGGGGCGGGGAATACTGGATGATACACATCCCAACAGCGTTTTCACTGCCAAGAGCGATGCCCTGGAAAATTGCGACTATGTGCTGCTCTGTGGCGCGGAACTGGATTGGCGTTTTCACGGCGGAGGCGGCGTCGCAGACGATGTTCCGCGCCAAAGGATCAGCCCGGATCTGGAGGGCTTGGTGATGCTGTTGGATCAATGCCAGCCGAGACCTGAGCGCGCGCCATGGGTGCACCACCTGGCGAAGGCCCATCAGCAGGGTCTGCAGAAGTTCCGCGATCAGGCCGCCCCGTCAAGCGAAGACAGGCGCATGAACCGGCTCTGCGAGGTTCTGTCGAACGTGCTTCCGGCAGAGACCCTAAGTATAATTGACAGCGGACTGGCCTTGTCCAGCGGTCACAATCTCTGGCCTGTGAGGCATCCCTTCTCCCGCATCACGCCGGGCCAGAACGGCACAATGGGCCGGGGCATCCCCCTTGCAATGGGGGCTGCCATCCAAGAACCCGGGCGCCCGGTTGTGGCGCTTGTCGGCGATGTCGGGTTCGGTCTGGCCGCACATGAACTGGAAACGGCACATCGCATCGGCGCCAGCTTCATTGTTGTGGTCGCAGACAATGGCGGCATCAATGGCGGCGAGATACAGGATCGCCACCTCCCCCGGGACGCTCCGGGCGTAACGCAATACAGCACCCGGGTAGACTATGCGCAAGTTGCGCGCGGATGGGGCGCTGAAGGTCTCACTGCCGCCGGTGAGACAGCCCTGAAAGCGGCAATCGAGCAAGCGCTGCAAGCTGAAGGGCCAACAGTCATATCGGTCCCGATGGCGTCCTTCCGTGATGGCGCTTTGGATAGTGGAGTATTTAACCATGGATAGTACGTATATCGCACGGCGGCAGCGCCTTCGGGATCTCCTTGGCAATTCGGAAGCCCACCAACCACAGAAAACCCGCCGCCCCGCGGGCAATCTCTCCGTGCCCGCAACACCGGCCCAGCATCAATTCTGGTGCATAGATCAGCTGGCTCAGGGGCAGGCCGTTGTGGATGTTGCTCGTGCCTGGCGGCTTACGGGGCGCTTCGATGCGGAGCGGTTTCGCACGGCAATGGGGCGCGTGATAGCCAAATATGATTGCTTGCGGTGCTCCCTGCTGGAAACCGATGGCACGCTGCAAATGCTGGTACGCGAAGAGCAGGCCCCCGATTCCACGGAAACGGATCTTCGCCATTCTCCCGGATCATGGGAAGAGGCGTTCGCGGCGGAACGCCAGCGGAGCTTCGATCTGGAAAGGGGGCCATTGATACGCGCCCGTGCCTACCGTGTGGGCGAACGGGATTGGATGCTTCTGCTTGTCTGTCATCACGCGATCCTCGATGGATGGTCGCTCGGCCAGTTCCAAAGGGAACTCAGCGCGTTCTATGCGGATCCTGCGCGTTCCGCAGAAAGGCCGGCCTTCGATTTTGGCGATTACGCCCGCAAGTTCGCGTCCGAGGAAAGTGCGCTCGCACCGCAGCAGGCTCTGGCGCACTACAGCAAGGTTCTGGAGGCGTCCCCCGATCTCAGACTGCCCTACGATTATGCGCTTCCAAAGAAGCCAGACTTCAACGCCGGGAACACGGCCATTGCCATAGATCTGGAGAGCCGCCGCCGGATAGAGGCGCTGGCCGGGCACCTGCATGTGTCGCCCATTTCGGTCGTGATGAGCGCATTCCGGGTGGCGCTGTTCGAAATCTCCGGGCAGCGGGATTTCTGCATTGGCAACACCGCGATGAACCGCAACGCACCGGATCTGCAATCGATGGTCGGGCCCTTCGTCAAAACCATGCCAATCCGCCAATCCCTCACGCCGGGCGCGAGTTTCGAGCAGATTTGCAGGGAGGCACACCAAACCATCGGCTCCGCGTTGTCAGGCGATGTCGGGGCTCTGACAGAAAGCCCGGAGGCGTGGCAGCAGCGGCATGAGGTGGTGCCTCTCGGCGGCTTTGACGTCGTGCTGAACTTCCGCGGCTACTCCACGCGGGATCTGGCTCTGCCCGGTTGCGAAGCTGTGCCGTTGCCGCTTTCCTCGCGGAGCGCGCAGTTCAAGCTGGTTCTCACACTGGAGCGTTGCGATGCGGGCTTCGAAGGTGAACTGGTCTGGAACTCAGCGCTTTTCTCCAAAGAAACCGCTCAGCGGATCGCCGATCAGCTTGATGCCACGCTGGAACGCGTGCTTCAAACACCCGCCGCTCCAGTGGAAAGCGCTCGGCAAGCTGGTGCCAGCAGAATTCTGAGCGCGCCAGCCCCCGATTCCTCTCTGCCAGTGGTGAAGCTTCTCGAACAGGCCTTTGCCGATCATGCAGGCGAACCTGCGCTCAGCGCAGGCGATCAGGAATGGAGCTACCGGGATCTGGAGGCCGCAAGCTCCGCATGGGCCAGCGCACTCATCGATGCGCCGGGCTCCGCCGGAGATCTCGTTGCACTCGCCCTGCCGCGCGGCGCGGAGTTCATCGCAGCGCTGATCGGGATCATGCGGAGCGGGCGGGCGTTCCTGCCCCTCTCACCGGCCGATCCGCCAGACCGGCTGAAGCGCATTCTGGAGCTTGCGCACCCCAAGCATGTCATCGGCTCGGCAGAACTTGGCAAGGCGCTTGGCCTTCCGGTTCTCGCACCCAAAGCGCCAGCAGCCATTCCACGATACGAATGGCAACCCGAAGAGCTGGCTTACGTAATGTTCACCTCTGGATCAACGGGCGAGCCCAAAGGCGTGGCCATTCCCCATCTCGCTCTTTCGAACCTTCTGGCGGGCGTTTGCGAAGTGTTTTCGCCCAAGACCGGGGACCGTATGCTTTCCGCAAGCAGCCCCACTTTCGACAGTGTGATCTACGAGTTTCTGATACCCCTTACCACCGGGGGAAAACTAGTGATGATCGAAGAGGTGTTCCGCAAGGATCCGTGGCACATCGCAGAGAAAATGCGCACTGTGGCCCCCAATCATTTCTTTGCCACACCGTCTCTTTGGCAGATGTTGCTGGAGGCCGATCTGCCGGATCTTCCGGGCCTCAACGCGTTGATCGGTGGTGAAGCGCTGAGCCCCCGGCTCGGCGCCAAAGTCCTTCCCCGGGTCGGCCGCCTGTTCAATGTCTACGGCCCCACCGAGGCCACCGTTTTTTCAACCTGGTGCGCAGTTCACTCATCAGAGGAACCGGCGCGCCCATACATCACATCCGGCCATCCGATCGGGCGCCCGCTTCCGGGCTACTCAGTCGCCATTGTCGGCCCCGATGGGGTCCCCGTCTGGCCCGGCCAAGTGGGCGAGATCTGGCTGTCCGGCCCGGGAATTGCAACAGGCTATTACAAGGCGCCGGAACGCACGCGCAAAAGCTTTGTATCCGGGGCGGGCACGCCAGCACCGGGGCGGTGGTACAAAACCGGCGATCTCGGCCGCGTTCTGAATAATGGATCCATCGGCTATGCAGGCCGGGTCGATGAACAGCTGAAAATCAGCGGGCAACGGGTTGAGCCGGGCGAGATTGAAAATCTGATCGTCGAAAGTGGCTTGGCAAAGGCTGCCTCCGTGCTATCAGCGGAAATCGGAAACACGAACGTACTCTGCGCTTTCTTTGTGCCGCAAGGTGAGGCAACCGAGACAGAGGTTCGGCACTATTTTCGGGCAAATCTGCCCTCGGCCTGGGTCCCTGGCATCGTTGTCTCGCTTGATGCATTTCCGCTCACCGTATCGGGCAAGCAGGATAAGGCGGCTCTGAGGCGCCAGGCCACGCATGCCTTGAGCGAAGAATCGAAAACGGAAAATGCGGATGTCCCGATCGCGCCCGCGCTGCGGAATGCGTGGGCCCAAACCCTGGGCCAGCCCCCGGCCAGCGCGGATCAGAACTTCTTCGATGCGGGTGGAAACTCGCATCTCATGATCAAATTGCTCGCCGCTATCCGGGATCAGACCAAATGTCACCTCTCCGTGGTGGATGCCTTTGCTGATCCCACACCAACCGGCATCGACCGGTTGCTCGCAACCGCGATCCCGCTCGAATTGCACGAGGATCTGGCTGTAAGCAGGGAAGGTTCGGGGGCAGATCCGCTGGTCTTTCTGCCCGGCCTTCCGATGACGGGGCCAAACCTCAACGATACGCTGCAAAGCATGCCGGACGACAAGACAGTCTATTCTCTCCAGAGATCGGCACACTCTATCGCGGAGCCGAACAGCAGCTTCGCTGACAAGGCCAGACAATTTGCCAAAATACTACACACCAGCTTCCCCAAAACGAGCCTTCATCTGGCAGGCTTTTCCTATGGCGGAGCGGAGGCTTTTGAGACGGCACGACAGCTTGCAGCATTGGGCGCCCCGAAGCCCAGGCTGACGATCATAGACACCAGCCCGATCTTCGCGAAATTGCCGGAAATCAAACCAAACATGCGGGCGCGAGGGCTCGCCATGGAGCACCTCCGCCGGGCGCACGCATTTCAGGCCTGGTGCGGAGATATCCGATTGGTGCGCGGGGATCGCCCCACACTCATCTCTCTGGCGATGATCGCCTATGGCTGGGAGGATTTTGCAACCGGAGAGATTTCGGTTCATCTCCTGTCAGGCAATCACATGCAGATGCTGAATGATCGCGCGAAGATGACATCCGAGGCTTTGCTTGGGTCTTCCTCACCCGATGCCATCGTAAAACCCATGCCCGGTGCGTCAGACAGGCGGCGTGTTGCACATCTGATTGCCGAAAAACGCTTTGATGCAGCACTTGATGTGTTGTGTCAGGCGTCCCGGGAACACCTGATCCACCCCTGGTCGGCTCTTGTTGCGGATAGGTTGGCAACGGAGATGGGAGAGGACCGGTCAACATTGCTTTCAGACTGGATCGACACAACTCCCGCCGCGCCCCCTGCGGATATACCTGCGTTGGCCTGGCATGCAGGCCGCGCCCATGCACTGAAGCAATTGAAATCCCCGAAAGCCGCTGTGGTCGAGATCGAAACCGCCAGGCAAAAATCCCGGCCAATAAGGGATCTGGAGGTCAATTATGCGATGTTGCTCAGGCAGACAGGGCGCGACACAGAGGCGGTTGAAGTGCTGAGCAATGCACGCGACCGTTGGGGGCACACGTTCCAAATTGGATTGAACCTGGGGATCTGCCTTGCCAAACTGAGCCAGTTCGAGAAGGCGCTGCCGTATCTGCGGGAGTATTGCCAACACAATTCTCAGAACGAGTTGGCTCAAAGCTGGCTCATCCGTGCGGAGGAGGCCGTAAGGCGGACGGCATAAGGCGCTCCAAATCAACATGAGAGGTGTTGTCGCAAAACCGTGACGGCGCTCTCGGGGGGCGGCGACGGGTACATTTAAAGCGCTCTGGCCAGGCATATCTCATCCCTGTCTGTCAAAGCCCAGACTTACCGCCTGCACGAGGTTAATCTGACTATCCCACCTTACCAACGGGGCCTTGGCGCAAGTTTATATCAGCATCTTCACTCCGGTTGGCGTCCCGATTTCCGCCCGGTAGCGGACATCGGGGCCATGCACAATTGCAGGCAGAGGGTTGATCGAAAGCTCCCTGTACAGCGTCTTCATCGCCTCCGGTTTGGGATGTTCAAGCGTCAGCAACCGGAGGCGCGCACCCATATCCGGAATTTCCGCCATCGAAGTGGGCTCGCCCTTGTGATCGATAAGCGAGGGGGCAGCCCCATCAAGGGGCAGCGCGCCATCTTCGGGAATGGCAAAGGCGAAGGCGGGGCTGGCGGGTGGAAGCGGAATTGCATCGCCAAATGTACTACGATGCGTTGAGATAACGGCATCAATGGTGTCTGTGCTCGCAACCCAGCCCCGCAGGCGCCGCCCGTCATCCCAGTCCGCTCTCACCATATCGGGATTGTCGAGGCCAAACCAGCGCGCTCGCCCGGGCGCGGCACCATCTGGATCCAGCGCCACAATTTCCAGATAAACCCCGTTGCCAAGCTGAAGCCTGTGATTGTGGGTGCCCATATAGTCATGGCGTGTCCCGAAAGGCACTTCAAGGTGGAGGCACTCCTGAACATGCAACACCCCTTCGGTCAGCGTCGGGGCGATCACCGTGATGTGGTCAAGTTTCAACATCTGTGCTTACCTCCCAAGCAACCCTTTCGGTTCATATGATCCTATCTGCGCAGTTTGGCAAAAGCATCTTCAACCACATCTGCCAGTTTCCGGTCCCTTAGCAATACCGGTTAAACACGAAGCGCAATCCGGCCCCAAGGGAGGCCGTACAAGCTTGCAGCAGCGAAGCAACATCAGCATTGTCTCCGCAGCGGGCCGGGCGTGGAGGAGACAGGGCATGGAAAGGTTTACCGGCGGCTGCCTCTGCGGCAACGTCCAATTGGTGGCGTCAGGGCACCCTTACCGGGTTGGCATCTGCCACTGCCTCGATTGCCGCAAGCATCACGGGGCCCTTTTCTACGCCTCCGCCGTGTTTCCACTAGAAGCCGTTACGATAGAGGGCGAAACGCAAAGTTATGCCGGGCGTTTTTTCTGCCCTCGCTGCGGCTCGTCCGTTTTCGCACGCAGCGAAGATGAGATCGAAGTGCATCTGGGCAGTCTTGATGCGCCGGATCAACTGCAGCCAACCTACGAAAGCTGGATCACCCGGCGCGAGGCATGGTTGCCACCGTTTCCGCTCAAACGCAGTTATGATCGCGACCGGGAGACCACCGATCGCTCTGAGGCATAGGCAGCCAAGGTCTCAAACCCAGGGCACCGCCTCGATCATGGCCCCTCTAGCGTTATCGGCAGATCACACAAGCCGCGCGTAAACGTCGCCCGAGTTCGCAGATTGCGGCAGCCGTGCAAGCTCATCCTGCATGTCCGAACTCCCGATCCACTCACCGTGTTGTAGCCGATGCTCCTCACCAAGGCTGATGTTGAATTCGTAGCGGCCCAGATCGCTCAGCCGGTGAATGCAGGCGTGGCCAACATCACGCTGGATCGTTGTAAACTCGAAAGAGAGCGCCCGCACCGGCGTGCAAAGGCCCTGAAGCACCTCCAACTCATGCCCCTCCACATCAATCTTGATGAAATCCGGCATCCCATGCTCCGCAACCAGCAGATCAAGTGTGGTCACCGGCACGCGGATGGTGCTGTCCCAGATCTGATCCTTCCATCCGGTGTCAGTAGGTGCCGCCGCAATTAAATCGGTAGAGGCGGTTGAGATGGTCGGATTGTTCGAGTTCAGATGCATCTCGATCTCGCCCCGTTCAGCACCCGCCGCCTCGCATCTCAGCACTGCGTACGGTGCGCGCCCGTGGATCAACCGTAGCGCACGGAAGACGCGCGGCTGCGGTTCAAGTGCCACGACAGAGGCACCAAGGCGCAGAAAGCTCGCCGTTCGGTCCCCGACATGCGCCCCGATATCGAAAGCAAGCCCGCCGCTTGAAACGAAAGCCGCATTCAGCCTGTCCATCCGCTCCGTACGCGCCTTGTCGCGGTAGTAGATATCGAGTGAGCGACCGATTGCAGCCGTCGTACCTTGCCCCCCCGTGGTGTCTGTTGCCCGGCCAGTCTTCCGCGATGATCGCATCTTTCATCCTTCGCTTGGCAGCCTGAAACGGAAAGGCCCCGCGGCCTTCTTCGGCCTAAAGGGCATCCGGGAGCCCCTGAGTGAGATCGTCAAGCACCTGCCCTGCAATGCGCGCTGTATCCTGCCAGCCCGGCAAGGCCTCGCCCGCACACCGCGCTGCCGCTTCCATCCGTACTCGCGTTTCTTCATCCCCCAGAAGGTGCGCGATGGCATCTGCAAAGTACCCCGGCGCATCGGGCGGCACAAGCAGGCCGGCATCCGCTGGAACCGTTTGAGGCACAGCGCCCGTGTTACACCCCACAATCGGCAGCCCCCAGGCAAGCGCCTCATCAAAGACCATTCCATACCCCTCATACCGCGTTGCAAGCGCGAAAATCGAGGCTTGGCCGTAAAGCGAATCCAGCGCTGCTTGCGGGATGCGGCCAGCCAGAACCACACGCTCCTGAAGCTGCAGGCGCTCCAGAAGCCGGGCCAGATCCTCTGCATATGCCGCATCATGTGCGGAGCCGACAATGACCGCGCGCCACTCCAGATCCTGCAAAGCCGAAAGGGCGTGCAGAAGCGTATCGTGCCCCTTGCGGGGATGCTGGATGCCGACTGAAAGGATCAGTGGCGGATCCGCTGGCGCACGCTGGCGCAAGCGTCTGTCCGTCCCCGGCTGCGCGACCGTGATGCGATCAGGGGCAACAGCGTAATCGCGTGTCAGGATATGCGCGGTATGCGGGCTTGGCACCAGAACATGTGCCGCCAGCGCCAGATTGTCTCGCTCGGTCTTTAAAAGATGGGCGCGCCGGGGGGCATCGAGGCCCGTTTCCAGCGCCAGCGGGTGGTGGATCATCGCAACAATCGGCGCACGAACCTCCTCCAGCCCTGCCGTCTCGATCGCACCGTAAACAAGCCCGTCAAGGATCAGCGTGCGCTCGGGCTCCAGCGCTTTCAGAGCTTTCACCGCATCCGCCATATCTTTGGCCGAAGGGTCGGGAAAGGAGGCTGCAAGCTCAATATGCTGCACATCATGGCCAATTGCGCGAAGGCCCTCCAAGAGGCGTCGCTCGTAGATATATCCCCCGGTCACGGTGGTTATATCGCCCGGAATGGCAAAGGCGGCGGGGCAGGGGCTCACAGCAACTGCTCCGGCGCATAGGCGCGCAGCACTTTCCTCTCCAAGAGCCCGACACCCGCATAGCCAAGCGCCGAGAGGATGGCGACCACAGCAACCGCGCTCCACAGCATGTCATAGTCCGAGAGCGAGGCGGATAAAGCCATGACGCTCCCGATCCCGTTGCCGGTCGCCAGCCACTCCACCACCGTAACGGCGAGGACGGATGCAGGCACGTTCATCCGTGCCGCGGCGAAGAAGGCAGGCAACATTGCGGGAATGCGCACCCGGATCAGTTGCTCAAATGGTCCGGCAGCATAGCTGTTCAGTACATCGATAATCCGCCCCGGGGCCTGCCGCAGCCCGTGGAGGCAGGCAACAAATGTGGGGAAGAAAACCATGATCGCCACAAGAACCACAGTGCCAAGCGCACCGCGGCCAAGGATCAGAACGACAAGGGGTGCGGTCGTGATGATGGGCACGGAACGAAGCGCTATGGCAAGCGGCATTGCCGTGCCCGCAACCGCTGGCACGAGGATGATCAGCATGGCAAGAGCGGCCCCCGCCAAAAGCCCCGCCAGATAACCCGGTACGAGAAAAACAGCCGTCTCTCCAAGCGCCCCGGCCAGCGTGCTCCGAGTTTCAGCGGCATCGGGCGCTGTGAACAAGGCCGTCACCACATCCCAAGGCCCCTTGGCGAAGAACGGGTTCAGGTTGAGAAGCTTCAGCCCCGCCCACCAGAGCAAAAGGGCAGCGCATGTGATCACCACCCCGTTTATCAGAGCAGCAAACCACCTGCCATTCCGGCCGGGTGCAGGCGGCGGTGCGAGGATAATCGGAGGCTCATCGCGCAGAAACCACCGCGCGACCCAGCCGATCACGAGATACCCGATCACGGCCACCGCCGTGGCCACAACTGCCAATGCCCAAGTCATCTCCACATTCATTCCGCGCATCGCACGGATTGTCAGAACGCCCATCCCCCGCTCCGCGCCAGTAAACTCACCCACCATCGCCCCCAGAAAAGCGGCAGGGGCTGCAATCTGGAGGCCCGCGATCAGATAGGGGAGTGCTGCCATCGCCCGCACATGCACAAGTGCCGCCAACCGCCCACGCCCGTAGCTGCGCACCAGGTCGAGCCAGCCCGAGGGCAGCGCCCGCAGCCCCACCAGCAGCGGGATCAGTGTTGTGTAGTAAACCGCAAGGGCCGCGAGAATAATCTGCGGCCACGGGCCCGGGCCAAACACCACACGCAGGATCGGCCCGGTGGCAACGAGTGGTAAGCAGAAGACAAGAAGGGCAAGGCCACGGATCAGCGCATCGCTCCTTGGCAGAACGATGGCAATCGTCGCCAGTACAATCGCGGCAAGGTTCCCGATCAGGAAGCCCGCCCCCGCATTGGCCAGTGTCACCCCAAGCGCCCGCCCCATCAGCGCCCAGTTTTCAGAAAGGTAAACAAGGATGGCCGAGGGCGCCGCCAGAACAAATGCGCCCGTCAGCGCATGTGCGGCAAGCTCCCAGAGCAGAATGGCGGCCAACGGCCCAAGAAGAGAGCCGCGCAACACACCACTTAGCAGGCGCGGGGTGGCAAAGGCGGCAGCCGTGGTCATTGCGCAGCCTTGGGCAGCGTCTCGGCGATACCCTCTGCAAGTGCCGCGAAAACCTCGTCCACGATCTCGGCAAATTCGGGGCGGCGGGCCAGATCCGGCTGGCGCGGCCGGGGCAGATTCACGGCGATATCGGCCACGATCCGCGCAGGTCGGGGAGAGAGAACAACGACGCGATCCGAAAGCATCACCGCCTCGCTGACGGAATGCGTCACAAGAAGCGTCGTTGTTCCGCTGGCCTCCCAGATGCCCGGCAGATCGTTCGCCAGTTGCTGCCGCGTCAGTTCATCGACGGCACCGAAAGGCTCATCCAGCAGCAAAAGTGCAGGCTCCGTGGCCAAAGCCCGCGCAATGGCCGCGCGCTGGCGCATTCCCCCGGAAAGCTCCGCCGGGCGCGTATCGGCAAAACCGTCGAGGCCGACCAGATGGATCAACTGTTCGATCTTGCGCGCCTCCTTGGGGCGGCGCGCAAGATCGAGTGCCAGCTCGATATTCTTGCGAACGCTGCGCCAGGGCAGAAGGGAAGGATCCTGAAACGCGATGGAAAGGCCTGCCTTGCGCAGGATATCCGTCGGCGGCAAGCCGTCGATTGTGACAGAACCTGAACTCGGCTCCTCCAACCCGGCGACCATGCGCAAAAGCGTGGATTTCCCGCAGCCCGACGGGCCAACAAGTGCCGTCGTCTGGCCAGCCGCGAACGCGAGGTCGGTCGGTCGGACCGCCTCGACATTCCCACCGAAGGTTTTGGCAAGCCCGGCACAGACAACAGGTACAGACATCCCGCGTCTCAGGCGCCGTGCACTTCTTCGAGGATGGACCTGTCCCAGAGATCCGGTGTCACCGTCCGCCCCAGCAGAGCCAGCGTCTCAATGTTGGCCGCAACGGTTTCGTCCGTCCACCAGCCAAACCCGTTTGCATCCGTCAGATCAGAGAACATCAGCGGCACCTGCCGTGCGGCCTGCAGCTTCTGCGTTTCCAGATCAAGCCCCGCATCCGGAAACATTTCCAGCGTCAGGGCCGTGGCTGCATCCGTATCCGCGCGGTAGGCCTCCCACCCGCGTACCTCACCGGCCATCAACGCCACAATCTCGGCGCGGCGGTTGGCCAGGCTATCCTCGGTTGCGATGTAGGTCTGGGAATGCACGGCGTAATCATGGTCGGCCATCAGCATCGTCACGTTGTCGACACCCTGGATCGTCATGGCAACCGGCAAATCGGTTTCCCAGCAGAGCAGGCAATCCACCTCACCGGCCACAAGCGGCTGCGGTGAATACTGGGTCGGCACCACCTCGATTGCATCGATATCCACACCGTTCAGCGTGCAGAGCGCCTGCAAAACCGGCGTATTGGCCAGCGCCATTCCGATCCGCTTTCCCTCCAGATCGCCCGGCACGTTCACAGGATTGCCCGCCAGCGAGGCGATCACGAACGGGTTTTTCTGCATCGCCACACCAAGAATCCTGAACGGTGCGCCCTCTTCCACGGCGGCGGCTGTGTAATCGGCGGCGGAAATGCCAATAAGGGCGGAGCCTGAGACAACGGGTGGTTCCACCGGTGCATTCGGCCCCCCGGGTTGAAGTGAAACATCCAGCCCTGCCTCGCGCCAGAACCCCTCCTGAAGTGCTATATAGCTTCCGGCGAACTGGGTGGAATGCAGCCAGGAAAGCTGAAAGCTGACCTTCGATTGGGCCAGGGCACGGCGCGAAGAAAGACCGAGTGCCGCACTTGCACCAAAGGCCGCCGTGCCCGTGGCAAGAAGGTGGCGTCGGGTGATCCCTGTTCTTGTGTTCATTCTAAGGTCCTTTCAGTGGGTACATCTTGGTTATACGCTTTGGCCCTCGCGTTTATTCACACCCGCGTGCAAAAAAACATAGCGCGTTCAGCGGGGGCGGGCGACAGGCGTATTTGGTCGCATCAATGGCAAAACCACTCCTGGCAATACCGTTGCAAGAAAGACAAGGCCAAAGGCCACACTTGTGGCCAGCCCTGCACTCGCGGTTGCTCCGACCACTGGGAAAAGCAGGGCAGCAGCCCCTTCGCGCAGGCCCCATCCGCTAACCGAAAGTGGCAGGATCATTGCAAAGAGGATGAGTGGAACAAGCGTGACCACCGCCAGCAGAGGCAACGCCACATCGAGAGCCACCGCGCAAAAGGCGAATGCCGCAACATTGCAAAGCGCTGTCCCGACGCTGAGAACCACTTGCTGGACGCGGACCTCGCGTGCCAGAACCGCATGCGCAAAGGCATCTGCGAAACGTCGCAAGGCATGGTTCGCAGATCCCCAAAGCCCCATCAGAACGGCCGTGCCGAACAAAACGCACGCCAATACCGCGAGAATGCCGAGAAGTGCCGCACCCCCCTGCTGTGGCCAGTCGAACCCTACCGGGGCGAAGAGCGTCAGCGCAAACCCGGTGAGCAGAAGGCCAAGCAGTCCAAGCTGGCCCGAAAGCCTCTCAAACAGCACGGCCTGGCCGGAAACAAGAAGCCCCGAATCACCGCGCATCCGAACGGCCCGCCCCGCATCACCGATCATCCCGCCGGGAAGAGACTGGTTCACGACCTGCGAAAGGTAGTATTCCCGCAGGGCGGTGCCCGCAGGGATCGCGACCCCAAGCTGCGCGGCCGTAATCCGCCACCGCTGCGCCGAAAGCACCGTCTGAAGCGTAAGCGCCAATGCGGCTGCCAACAGCCAGCGCGGATCGGCGCCCGAAAGGAAGGCCAGCGCTTCCCGCACATCGATAGCCCGCCAGATCAGCACAACAAGGCCAATGAGAACGGCGATCTGCATGGCCCGTATCAGCCGTCGAGGGAGAGACATTCGCAAGCGCATGTTCAGTTGGTTGTCCTCTGGTCGGTCGGCGTTGAATAGACGTTCAAGAGGATATCGCGCAATCTGTCCATGGCGATCACCGGAACGTCATCCCCGGCGATGAGACCGGAATGCGGTACAACCTCGTGCATCGGCTGCACCAGATGTTCCGGCCCGATCACGTGGATCGGCACATCCGGCCTCCCGTCCAGCCCGATGAACTCCGCCGCCTGATGATCGCCAATCACCATCAGAAGGGGCGGTTCCTCGGCATGAAGTACCGCATACTCAAAAACGGTGCGCAGCGCATAATCTACAGCCAACCGATACTGGAACCGCACCCGTTCCCGGTCTCGCCAAACCACCTCGGGCGGATCGCCCGAGGCCGCAATATCGTTGAAGATCTGCCCGTCCCCAATCGCCTCCCACGGAATGATCTCGGGCACCGGCACCCAGGGCGCATGCGAGGAGGCGAGCGCTATCTGCGCAAAGAGCCGCCTCTCGTCATCGCCCTGCCGGAGCAACCGATCAAGAGCGGCGAGTGTGAACTGATCGGGCATCGTCACCCAGTTGAACGGCAAACCGCGATAGCCGAGATCGTCGGCCACCAGAACAGTTTCGAACCCCATCCGCTCCGATTCCGGCCAATCCAGCGTAATCTGCGGCATCACTGCTGCCGTTCGGAATCCCGCATTCGCAGCATGATGAAACAGCGTCTCGCGCCCGCTCGACAAAGCCGCGCCATAGCGGATCTGGTTGTCGATCCACAGCCCGTTGGAGAATGTCGAATGGGAAAGCCAGCTTTGCCCGCCATGCGTCGGCGCTGAGAGAAATCCCGATTGCACCGAGAGCCCGAGCCCGGTCAGCCGCTCCTCATATGCAGCCAGCGTCTCCCGGTGAAGCTCGGCATAGAAAGGTGTGTCGATGCTCGTGCGGCCATAGCTCTCAACGAACACCACAATCACATCACGGTCAATCGTATCAAAGAGGCCGCGCGCACCGGCAAAAGGATCCTCCCTCACGGCTGCACGAAAGTTGCGCAGCTCTGAAAGGGTGGTGCGTGCCATCACAATCCGCTCAACCCCCACGCGGGCTGTGAAAGCCGCAGCGGGTGGTGTCGCGGGCAGCACCCAACGCCCCATCGCATGCCCAACTTCCGCAACCACCAGCGCTATCGCCAGAAGCGCCGCAGGAGCCGCGAGGCGTGCCACCAGAAGAGGTATTACAACCCGTGCCCAAACGCCGGTGGCCCACCACAGAACTGCCGCCAGCAGTGCAACACCTGCCACTGCACCCAGAAGGGCAACGCCCGTCAGAACCGGGCCCATTGTGCCTGTCAGAAGCCTGATAAAGGCCTCCACCAGCGGCAGATCGGAGATCGGGTTGAACCCCCGCGAAAGCGCGCTGAAACTCACGAAATCAGCAGCCTTCAGCGCAGCGATCAGCGTCAGCATAATCGTCAGGGCAACGCGCAGAATGGACGCAACACGGCTTTGGCCAAGCGCCATGAGCGCCAGGAGGATCGCGGGCAATTCCAACGGAAAGACAAGAAGCGCGCCCCAGGTCATGGCCTCGGGATGGTTAGGCTGTATCAGAACGAGATGCAGGGCCATAAGTGCCGCAAAAAGGGAAAGGGCCCCGCGCCCTCGCACAGCATTCATGGCCGGGCCTGCCAGAGCCACCGCACATCCAGCCAGAACGACCAGATAACCGCTGCGGCGGCAAAGACGACAATCGCATCCGAGAATGGCGTTTGGATCACTGGCAGCAGCACCGCGATGAGAGCAGAGATCTGGAGGACGCAAACAACCTTCCGGCTGAATCGCGGCGGCAGATCAGCTTTCAGCCAAGGCAAGGGGAACTGAGCGATCAGAAAGAGATAGCGCGGCAGGCCGAGGATGATCACATAGGCACCAACACTCCCGCCGAAATAAGCATGAAACGCCAGCACAAGCGCCAGTACCGCATCCACCTCCATATCGAACGTCGCACCGAAATCCGAAACGTAACCTTCGCGCCGCGCAAGCCAGCCATCTACACCATCAAGCGCCAGCGCCACGGCAGCCACCCCAAAAACTGGCCACGGCCCCACGGATTGCGTCACAAGCCCGGCAATAAGCGCCGAGACAAACATGAGGCGCAGAAGGGTAACAGCATTGCAAAATCCGATAGCAGGGTGCGGATAGCTCCGACGAAGGGCAAAAAGAGCCACCAAAAGAGCCAACCCGTAAAATCCGGTAGCGCCCAGCACCCCCGGCGTCACAATGCCACCCGTCAGCGCCCCGCCAAGCAGAACCACACCCACCAGCCCGAAAAGCCCCACGCTCAGAAACTGCGCTGCCGGGCTCTGGCGTGTGATCGGCCAGATCGAGAGGCGGCGTGTTGCATTTTCCGCGCCCGGGGTCTTATTCATTGGAACCATGTGCTGCTCGGAAAATTTGCCGCTACCCGCGCCAGCGTATCAAAACGCAAATGGACAGGGCAGCTTGTTGAACTTAGTATCTATTTATAGCGAGGGAGCAAAAAATGACAATGCCAACACAGCCTTACAAGGCCCCGGCCCGGTGGCTCCACTGGTCGATGGCGCTGCTCATCCTCGCAATGATCCCGGCAGGCTTCATCATGATACAGGAGGGGCTGAGCCGCTCCCTCCAGAACAATCTCTTCGTGTTTCACAAGAACGTCGGCGTTCTTCTCCTTCTCCTCGTCGTATTGCGGCTGCTCTACCGCTGGCGCAACCCCGCCCCGCCCGAGCCTGCGCACCTTCCCGCATGGCAGGCCAAAATCGCAGGCCTCACCCATTTTGCGCTCTACGGGCTTTTGGTCATTATGCCGATCGCGGGGTATATCCGTGTCAAGGCTGGCGGCTTCCCGATCGAATCTCTCGATGCGATGGGCATTCCGGCGCTCGTGCAAAAGTCCGAGGCTGTGGCAAATTTTGCCAAGGCCGTGCATTTTTACGGCGGTTGGGCTATCGCGGCACTGGCGGCGATGCATATCGGCGCCGCCCTCCACCACGGTATCATCAAGCGTGATGGCGTTTTCTCACGTATGTGGCCCAAGGCCGGTGGGCAGGCCGAATAGGGCGTAGAGCGCCAGCCCTATAGCCCGCCGCAGCCCAAACCGTAAATGAGCCACGATGCAACCTACTGAAATAAATACCAAAATTGGCTCTTTGCCGGTCCAGCCACAGCAAGCGACGAGCAAACCAGCATGATCAATCGCCGCGCAGTTCTCGCCGCCCTCGCAGCAGGCTTGGCCGCAGGTCCCGCCCGGCTTTCCGCGCAAACCGTGGCTCCACCCTCGCTTCTGGATGCCGCCCGCCGCCTGTCGGCTCAGCCCCACACGCCGCCATCCGGCAGCTTGCCTCCGCCCTTCGCCGGTCTGGATTACAACGCCTTTCGCGGAATTCGCCCGTTGGCCGGAAAGGCGGCGATGCTGCCGCAAGGCGCTGATTTTGCAGTCGATCTTCTGCCACCGGGCCTCTACTTTCCAGATCCTGTAGAGATAGAGCGCGAAGTGGATGGCATCTGGCAGCCTCAGCCTTTCTCGCCCAAATTGTTCGAGTTTCAGGCGCGCTATTTTGGCGAGATCCCCGAAACGTCACCCGGTGCCGGATTTTCCGGCCTCCGCCTCCGCCACCCGCTAAATACGCCCGATATTCTGGACGAAGTGGCCGTCTTTCAGGGCGCCAGCTACTTCCGCGCCATCGGCAAGGCGATGGTCTACGGCCTTTCGGCGCGGGCCGTGGCCCTTGGCACCGGCGGGGCCGAACCGGAGGAATTCCCGCGCTTCACCCATCTCCGTCTTCATGAGGGCGAGGCAGGTCGCATAACTATCGAGGGTGTGATCGACAGCCCTTCGCTTACCGGATATTTGAGCCTCACCCTCATTCCCGGGGCCGAGACACGCATGGATGTCTCCATCACCCTTTTCCCGAGGGTCAGGCTCGATACAATCGGCATAGCCCCGCTCACCTCGATGTATCTCAAGGGCCCGATGCACGCCGCCGTATCGGATGATTTTCGCCCTCGCGTCCATGATAGCGACGTGCTCTTTATCGAAAATGGCGCGGGAGAGCGGCTCTGGCGTCCCATTGCCAACCCCACGCGGGTTGAAACCTCTGCCTTCGCCGATGACGGGCCCATCAGCTTCGGCCTTTACCAGACAGCGCGGCGCTATGTGGATTTCGAAGATACCGAGGCCCGCTATCAGGATCGCCCCTCGGCCATCGTCCGGCCACGCGGCGATTGGGGCAAAGGCGCTGTCATGCTGGTCGAGATCCCGACAGGCACCGAATTTCTGGATAACATCGTGGCTTTCTGGCGGCCCGAAGCCCCTTTGGAAGCAAACGGCGAATACCGGTTCGGTTATCAGCTGTCCTGGACAAGATCCGCACCGCCCAAAGAGGCTCTCGCATCGGTCGTCCAGTCGCGCAGCGGGCGGGAGCATGATCGCCCCGGCGCGCGCCGTTTCATTGTCGATTTCGATGGAGCGGCCGAAGGGCTGACACCGGATCTCTCCGTTTTCGGAGCAGCACCCGAAGCCCTCTTCGGGCTCAGCCTCTTCCCGCTGCCAGACGGGCGCGGCACACGCGCAACCTTCCTGCTGGCCCCCCAAGAGGCCGAGGCGCTGGAACTGCGTCTTCTTCTCCGCGATGCAGCAGGGCAGGCGGCAAGCCCGCTCTGGCTCCACCGCTGGACACGAAAGCGCGACGGCGGCGTTTAAAGCACTTTGCCTTCCAAAAACGCGTGCGGCCGGAAGGGCGAAACCAATCAGGCGCACGATGGCCTCACAACCGCCTAAGGTGCCATGCGAACACGCGCGAGAAGCGGGCGATGGTCCGATGCCATACGAATGCCGGGCCCGTCCAGCACCTCCACATGTTCCACCCGGCCGGGTGCCGTGGTCATGATCCGGTCCAGTGGCAAAAAGGGCCTGCGGATCGGAAACGTGGCCGGGGCAGGGCCATGATACGCCCGTCCAAGCACCTTATTGGAAAGGGCAAGCCCGCCCCAGGGCCGCCACTCGTTCAGATCCCCGCAGAGTATAACCTGCCGCTCATCGAACCGCTGAAGGTGCTGGCCAATGGTCCGCATCTGCACCACCCGAAGCGCCTGCGAAAGCGAAAGATGCGTTGTCACAAAGCGGAACTTGCGCCCCATACGCTCCGCATCCACAAACACGGCCCCCCGCGGGCAAAGCCCAGGCAGATCGACAAGGCGGACCGCCTCAATCTCGAAATCCGGGTGCAGATATGCAATCACCCCAAGAAATCCGTGGCTTTCGCTGCTGGAGCGGGCGGCAGGATCGCCCTGCATATGGCGCAACCCCGTCAGCGCCTCCACCTCCGCGATATCCAGAACACCGCGATGGGGCAGGGTCTCCTCATCGGCCTCCTGCAAAAACAAGGCGTCCACCCCGGCCTGCCAAACCTCATCGCGCAGCACATCCAGCGTGCGCTGCGGATCAACCCGCCCATCACTCCCCCGCCCGCGATGAATATTCCAGCTCACGCAGGAAACGGTCTCGGCGGTCACTCTGTCCATAATCCTCGCAATCTCACTTGAAGCCCTGTTGCCAGTGAGGCGTTGGACCGCAAAACCGCACGGATTTCAACCAAATACCGGAGTTTAGCGTTTCGGTTTTGATTTGAGACACCGCGCAAATGGCGCGCATGCGGCACCACAAAAGCCGAACGTGCAGGTCCCAAACCTCCGGGCATAGCTTCGGATGGGTGGGGAACACCTGAGGTACAGACCGTCTCGCAATATGACCGCGACGTAATCTGAAACCGTCGCCGTAACATCCAAAAAGCGGTCATCTGCCATAAGGCCAGTGTGGCGTGTTTCACCACCTCCATCACATTCAGAGTGTGTTTAAATGCGTACGCCGCGCTATGCGCGCGTCACTCAGCCACCGCGTGGTTTCTCTTCCACCAATCACGCATGGCGTAAAAAACATCCTCCATATCTTTCGCAAGCGGTGTTGCGCTGTATTCAACCCGTGGCGGAACTTCGGCATAGATCTTGCGCGTAATAAGCTGATCGTTCTCAAGCGCTCTCAGCTGATTGGTCAGCATGGTTTGGCTCACGCCGTCCAAGCGTCTTTTGAGTTCGCCGAACCTCTGCGTTCCGTCGAATACAAGTATTTGCAGGATGATCAGTTTCCATTTGCCGCCCACAAGCGAAACGATGTCCGGCATTGGGCACGGAAGCTGGCACAAACCCGCAGCCGTCGGTGGAATCGGTTGATGGGTGGTGGTCATGTTCGGTCTCCAAGTCCATTAGTACAGAAAAACATACTACCCCAAAAAATACTGCCTACTTGTAGAAATGTACTTTTCCGGTAGCTACCCCGCAACCGTCAACATCGACGGTCTAACAGATGGAAAATACAGCTATGACGACAAAAGCAACTGGCCTGAGCAATCGTATTGAAGGCATTTTCGCGAATTGGGGGGCTGGTCAGAGTGGACTGCCAAGCCAGGGCGCTTGGAACGCTCTGGCCAAATGCCCGGGCGACCAGCCCGTTACCTTGGTGAACTTCTTCAAAATGCGAGATCTCGCATCTTATCCAACGGGCACCGCAGGGGGCGAAGGCAGCATTTCAGGAGAGGAAGCATTTCAGCGGTATGCAGCCGTAAGCATGCCAAGCCTTGAAAGTGTCGGAGGCAGATTTCTGTTGGTCGCACCATTCGGCAATACGTTCGTCGGCGCCGCAGAAGATTGGGATCTGGTCGCGATCGGGTCTTACCCAAACCCCGGTGCGCTGCTTTCACTCTTTGAATTGGATGCCTATCGCGAAGCCTACATTCACAGGACAGCAGCCTGCAGCGATCAAAAAGTGTCACTCTGTATGGGGTAGTCGCAAGAACTTAATCCAGCAGCGTGCCCGGTCAGAGCCGATGGCGCGGCCGTGTGGAACGCGCAGCAACGGCCCAAACCCTGTAAAAACCGGGCAAAATGAGCACTGCCAACAGCCCCAAGCCCTGCTTCGGATCAACATCAGGACAGCAAGAAAATCCATCCCTTCAACAGCGCTACAGACGAAGAATTGCAAGAGCGCAGCATAGCATGGATGCGAAGGCACATTTCTGATGCACCTCAGCTCTTTTCGAAAGGTTGGGTTCTATCGTGGTGCCAGCCGTATCGCGCCGTCCAGCCGCAGCGTCGCACCGTTCATCATCGGGTTCTCGATAATCTCGATCACCATCCGCGCGAATTCCGCAGGGTCGCCCAGCCGTTGCGGGAAGGGCACCGCTGCGCCGAGGCTTTCCTGCGCTTCGGGTGGCAGGCCATCCACCATCGGGGTGCGGAAAAGGCCGGGGGCCATCGCGTTCACCCGGATGCCGAGCTTGGCCAGATCACGCGCCATTGGCAGCGTCATGGAGGCGACAGCGCCCTTGGAAGCGGCATAGCCGATCTGGCCCACCTGGCCCTCATAGGCCGCAATCGAGGCGGTGTTCACGATCACGCCCCTCTCGCCGTCCTTACCCACAGGCGCAAGGGCCGCCATCGCCGCCGCCGCCTGTGTGGCCACATGAAACGTGCCCATCACGTTGATCGCCATCACCCGCTCGAACACGCTTACATCATGGGGGCTGCCGTCACGCTTCACCGTCCGCTCGCCGGGGGCGATGCCCGCGCAGTTTACCGCAATCCGCGCAGGCCCGATCTCGTCCGCCACCTGCCCAAGCGCTTTGGCAACAGAGACGGCATCGGTGACATCCACCTGCACAAACACGCCGCCGATATCCGCTGCAACCCTCTGTCCAAGATCCGCATTGATATCCAGCACGGCCACTTCCGCGCCCCTGTCCGCCAGCGCCAGCGCCGTGGCGGCCCCAAGGCCAGAGGCCCCGCCGGTTACGATCGCCGGGCTGTTTCCACCAATCCGCATACCAATTTACCCTCTCCAAGGCCGCGGCGCAATGTCCGCAGCACACATGCCGGTCTCTCGCCAGCCGTCATCTGCCAAGTGAGCGCAGCCAGCGCGTGCCGTCAAGGGCACACGGCCATGCAAGGGTCTGCAATCCATTGAAGATCTTGCGCAAAAGGGCGTTACACCCGCTCCACCGCAATCGCCGTGCCCTCGCCGCCACCGATGCAGATCGCTGCCACCCCGCGCGTCAGCCCACGCTCTTCCAATGCGCCGAGCAGCGTCACCACTATCCGTGCGCCCGAGGCCCCAATGGGATGCCCAAGCGCGCAGGCCCCGCCCCGCACATTCAGCTTCTCGCGTGGCACGCCCATCTCGGCCATGAAGGCCATAGGCACCACCGCGAAGGCCTCGTTCACCTCCCAGAGATCCACATCCTCAACGCTCCAGCCGATCTCTGCGAGCAGCTTTTGCGCCGCAGGCACCGGTGCCGTGGTAAACCACCCCGGAGCCTGTGCATGGCTCGCGTGGCCGCGGATCACGGCCTCAATGCCAAGCCCTTCGGCCTCCGCCACGCTCCGCCGCGCCAACACCAGAGCCGCCGCACCATCGGAGATCGAGGAGGCATTTGCCGCCGTCACCGTGCCGTCCTCGCGAAACGCGGGCTTCAGCGTGGGAATTTTCTCGGGCCGCGCCGTCTTCGGTTGCTCATCCTCCACAACCTCGACCGCGCCCTTCCGGCTCTTTACTGTCACCGGCGCAATCTCGGCGGCGGAATTAGCGCTGAGTGCTGCCTTCAGCGAGCCGAGCGCATATGCATCCTGCGCCTCCCGCGTAAACTGGTACTTTTTCGCGCAATCCTCCGCAAAGGTGCCCATCAGCCGCCCCTTGTCGTAAGCGTCTTCCAGCCCGTCCAGAAACATGTGGTCGATCACCGCGCTATGCCCCAGCCGCGCCCCGCCGCGCATCTTGGGCAGCAGATACGGCGCCTCCGTCATGCTCTCCATACCGCCCGCCACCACGATCCGCCCATTGCCCAAAGCCAGCTGATCATGTCCCATCATCACGGCTTTCATGCCAGAGCCGCACATCTTGTTCAGCGTCGTCGCAGGTACTGCCTCGCCCAGGCCCCCGGCAAATCCCGCCTGCCGCGCAGGCGCCTGGCCCTGACCCGCAGGCAGAACACAGCCCATCAGCAACTCGCTGACGGAAGCGGCCTTGGCCCCAGCCCGCTCCAAAGCCGCCGCAATCGCCACGCCCCCCAAAGATGAAGCAGACACCCCTGAAAGTGCGCCCTGAAACCCACCCATCGGCGTCCGCGCCGCGCCTGCGATTACGATTGGATCTTTCATGAGGCTCCTCCCATGGTTCCCTATTAAGTGAACATATGTTCTTTTCTAAATCAACCAACTCAGCCCCAATCGAAAGCGACGCAGTTGCCCATTCGAAAATCGGGTGACCCTACGGTGTAAGGAGAAATATCCAACACGATTGAATATGCGGGTCCGCGGCGTTCCAAAGCGAAAGCACAATCGCGAAGGGCCACTCTGGTGATTGCGACGGCAGTGGAACGCAAACCAGAAACGGCCTCGTCGTCTTCCTCGCACGGCTTGTGCCGTGCCAAGTTGCAGAGGTGAAAAGAAGCCTCAGGGCAATCTCAGACCACAGCCCCCTGCGTTCCCCGCTCCCGATAGGGCGTTGTGCCAAAATGCGACCGGTAGCATTTCGAGAAATGCGAGGGCGAGGCGAAGCCGCAGGCCAAAGCCACGTTGATCACGCTCATATCCGTCTGCATCAGCAGGTTCCGCGCGCGGCCCAACCGCAGTTCCATGTAGTAGCGCTTGGGGCTGCGGTTCAGATACCGTCTGAACAGCCGCTCCAACTGGCGGGTAGACATGCCTACATCGGAGGCCAGCGAAGAGGGCGAGACCGGCTCCTCGATATTCTCCTCCATCATGTGGATCACATTGGAAAGCTTCGGATGCCGCACTCCGATCCGCGTGGGGATCGAAAGCCGCTGCTCATCCTTGTCTGAGCGGATGGAGGTATGGATCATCATATCCGCAACGGAGTTCCCCAACTCAGGCCCATGCTTCTCCGCGATCAGTTTCAGCATCAGGTCCGATGGTGCTGTGCCCCCGGAAGAGGTGATGCGGTTGCCATCCAGCACAAAGATGTTCTGGCTCAGCTCGATCTCGGGGTGCTCTTCCGTGAAGCTGTCGCGATTGTCCCAATGGATCGTCGCGCGCCGCCCTTCCAGCAGCCCGGCCTTGGCCAGCACATGCGCGCCCGTGCACACCGCGCCCACCGTCATACCCTTCCGGCTTTCCCGCCGCAGCCATGTCAGGATCGGCTTGGTGGTGGAATGCTTCACGTCGCGCCCGCCCACCACGATAATCGTCTCATCCCGGTCCAGCTCGTCCAGCCCGATATCGGGTTTGATCACCAGTCCCCCCGAGGACTGCACGCCCTCCCGGTTCTCACCCACGACCCGCCACGAATAGAGCTGCGTCTTGGCACTGTAATTGGCCAGACGCAGGGGCTCTATCGCGCTGGAAAACGCCAGCAGCGTAAAGTTTTCAAGCAACAGAAAGGCGAATTTCTGGGTGCGCTGTTCGGCGTCGGTCAAAGGCTCTCACCTCCGGCAAAAGTATCACTGGCTGATCTGGAATGCCGCCCCCCGGTGCGTCAAGCGGAAAAGCTGATGCTGCACTGCGAATTTACCGGCTACACCGCTGGCATTTGGCAGCACTTGCCCCTATAAACCGCTTTCACAACGCAAAACCTCACGGGGATAAGAGAGATGACCGCTCAGTGGCAAAAATCCGATTGGCGCAGCAAGACGCGGATCCAGATGCCGGATTATACAGATCCAGCCGCTCTGGCCGCAGCGGAGAAGCAGCTCTCCAGCTATCCGCCGCTGGTTTTTGCAGGCGAAGCACGCAAACTCACCCGCCAACTGGGCGAAGTGGCAGAGGGCAAGGGCTTCCTCCTGCAGGGCGGCGATTGCGCCGAGAGCTTTGAGGAGTTCTCCGCAGATCTCATCCGAGATACCTACAAGGTAATGCTGCAAATGGCTGTGGTCCTCACCTTCGGGGCCAAACTGCCGGTGGTCAAAATCGGCCGCATGGCGGGCCAGTTCGCCAAGCCGCGCTCCGCCGCCACCGAAACCAAGGATGGCGTGGAACTGCCCAGCTACCGTGGCGATATCATCAACGATATCGGCTTCACGCCAGAGAGTCGCATTCCCGATCCGAAGCGCATGTTGCAGGCCTACACACAGGCTGCCGCCTCGCTCAACCTGATCCGCGCCTTCAGCCAGGGGGGCTTTGCCGATATCGCGCATGTCCATTCCTGGACACTGGGCTACACCCAGAACGGCAATGGATATGAGCGGTACGAGAACCTCGCCAACCGCATTTCGGAAAGCCTCCAGTTCATGGAAGCTGCTGGCGTGAATGGCGATACCTCCGATGCGCTGCACCGCGTCGATTTCTACACCAGCCACGAGGCGCTGCTTCTGGAATACGAAGAGGCGCTCTGCCGGGTCGACAGCACCTCCGGCAAGCCTGTCGCGGGCTCCGGCCACATGATCTGGATCGGCGATCGCACGCGCCAGCCCGATGGCGCGCATGTGGAATTCTGCCGCGGCGTGCAGAACCCCATCGGCCTCAAATGCGGCCCGTCGATCAGCACGGATGATCTCCTGAAGCTGATCGACACGCTGAACCCGGAAAACACGCCGGGGCGTCTCACGCTCATCAATCGTTTCGGCGCGGGCAAGGTGGGCGAGCATATGCCCAAGCTCATCCGTGCGGTCGAGGCCGAGGGCCGCAAGGTTGTCTGGTCCTGCGATCCGATGCACGGCAACACGATCAAGGCGGCTTCCGGCTACAAAACCCGGCCTTTCGAGAGTGTGTTGCGCGAAGTACGCGAGTTCTTCCAGATCCATGCCGCGGAGGGCACCTATCCGGGCGGTGTGCATTTCGAGATGACGGGCAAGGATGTCACGGAATGCACCGGCGGCGTGCGCGATGTAACGGACGAGAACCTCTCTGATCGCTACCACACCGCCTGCGATCCGCGCCTCAACGCCAGCCAGTCTCTGGAACTTGCCTTCCTCGTGGCCGAGGAACTGGATCAGCGCCGCCAGAGCCAGCAACGCGCAGCGGTCTAATGACCGCCATTACACTGCTGACCTCCGCCAAGGGGGTCAGCGATACACATATGGCCTGGGCAAAGGCTTTTGGTCCGGTAAAACGCCTCTCCGAAACGGCTGTCGAGGTTGCCGGCGAAATCGCAATCGAGCCGCCCGCTGGTCTCGACATCAACACCGTCACCCGCAGCCCGAAGAAGCTCTTCATCGCCGATATGGATTCGACCATGATCGAGGTCGAATGCATCGACGAATTGGCCGATTACGCAGGCGTAAAGCCACAGGTCTCGGAAATCACCGAACGTGCCATGCAGGGCGAACTGAATTTCGAGGCGGCCCTGAAAGAACGTGTCTCCCTGCTAAAGGGGCTGACTGTCGCCACCCTTCAGGAGTGTTACAATCAGCGCATCACCTTCAGCCCCGGTGCACATGCGCTGATCGCAGGCCTCCATGCCGCGGGCATCGCCACGGCGCTCGTCTCCGGCGGCTTCACCTTCTTCTCCGAACGGGTCGCCAGGGAACTGGGCTTCCAAAGCCACCAAGCCAATACGCTTGAGGTGGAAGATGGCCACCTCACAGGCCGTGTCACGCTGCCGATCCTCGGCCGTGAAGCAAAACTCGCAGCACTCCACGCGCAGTGCCAAACGCTGGGCTGCACACCCGCAGAGTCCGTGGCCATCGGCGACGGCGCCAACGATCTCGCCATGATCGGCGCGGCAGGCCTTGGCATTGCCTACAAGGCGAAACCGGCGGTGGCCGCAGAAGCCGATGCGGGTCTCAACCACTCCGATCTTACAGCCGTGCTGGCGCTGATATAGCGTTTCGACTTGATGTCGAAACGCTTCAGGGCCTCCAGACAAAACAAAGCATGCAAAACAAAACACGCCCGGCATTCGCGCGGGCGTGCATGTATCACTCACGATGTCACGAGGCTCAGTCCTTAGAGGAAACGATCCGCAGATGCCCGCGCTTGGGTTCGCTGCGTCCGGCCTCGGGGTTGCCCTCAACGCTGCGCAGCCTTGGCGAAGCAGCCGGAGCCGGCGTGTAAGGGTTGGCCTCTTCCGCAAACCCCGGAACAAGCTCACGCGTCTCGGAGCTTTCGTCTTCCACAATAGCGTTCATCTTCACACCGGTGATCGAGAAATTCGCAGGTGCCTGCGCAATCTTCTCTTCCGTCACCACACAGCCCAGCACGCGCGTCACCTCGCCGAAATCGCTGCGCAGCGGCATCAGGATCATCCGCGCCTTGGTCTCCTGCCCATCCTGTCCCCGGCCCAGAAGCTCCAGCTCCACCACAGCGGGGGAGGAGAGAACAGCATTGATATGCGATGTGAAGGCCGCGCGGTTGGCCGCATCCATGAACGCCTCGGGCGGCATGCCGCGCACTTCCATGCCCATCATCTCGCAGAGCGCCATGCCCGCCAGCCGCACCCGCAGCTGGCTCGGGTTCAACTGCTCAAGGATGAACATATGCTCCAGCGCATCCTCAAACTTGCGCGGGTCAAGCTCCGCACGATACGGCGCCAGCCGCCCCTTGCGCAGGCTTTCCCAGTAGGTTCGCAGATTGGATATCATATCCGATTTCATATTCTGATGTCTCAGCACCCTGTTTCTCCTCTTACCGCGCAAGAACACCAAAACATGTGTTCCCCCAAGCGTTGAAAGAGAATTTAATAGCATTTTAGACAATTGTCGCAGGTTTTGGTAGAGATTGCTTAACAGCCACCGTACAGAGTGCCCTAAAGTGTTGCAATACAAGCGATAACAGGAAGGGCTCACTGCGTGAATATTAAATCCATGACAGGATATGCCTCCATCTCCGGCTCCGCGAAGGGGTTGGATTGGGTGTGGGAGGCACGCAGCGTCAACGCACGCGGGCTCGATCTTCGGGTGCGTGTGCCCGATGCGGGTGAGGCGCTGGAAGCCGATATCCGCAAACGGGCCCCGGCAACCTTCACGCGCGGCAGCATTTCCATCACGCTCCGGATCAACGCATCCGAGGTGGATACCGGCTTCGCGCTCAACCCTGATGGTGTGCAGGCGGTGCTGGAAGCGGCCAACAGGCTCCAGCAGGATGCGGAGGCTGCGGGCCTCACACTTGCCCCTCTCAGCCTGGGCGATCTTCTCAACCACCGCGCCACCACCGATCAGGGCCGCATGGCGGATCGGTTTTTGTCCATCTACAAGAAGCTCGCGGCCGGTATTCCCCAGCTTTTGGAGGATCTTGACGCCGCGCGCACAGCCGAGGGCACGGCACTCCACGGCATCCTGATCGCCCAGATAGACGAGATGGCGCGCCTTGCGAAAGCCGCCGCCGCCAGTGCAGAGGCCCGTGCCGCGCGCTCCGGCGCACTCCTCAAATCCCGCGTTGCGGCCCTTCTCGGAGCAACGGACCGTGTGGATGAAGATCGCCTCGCGCAGGAACTGGCGCTTCTCACGGTGAAAGCCGATGTCACGGAGGAACTCGACAGGCTCGACGCCCATATCGCCAGCGCCCGCGAGCTTCTCACAAGCGAAAAGCCAGTGGGCCGCAAGCTCGATTTCCTGATGCAGGAGTTCAACCGCGAAGCCAACACGCTCTGCTCCAAATCCGGCGCGCCCGATCTCACCAATATCGGGCTCGATCTCAAGGTGGTGATCGATCAGCTGCGCGAACAAGCGGCGAATGTGGAGTAAGCGGATGCCCAACATACAGCGCAACGGCCTCCTGATCATCCTCTCTTCGCCCTCAGGCGCAGGCAAAACCACCCTGTCGCGCCGCCTCCTGGAGGCTGACCCCAATGTCGCCTTCTCCATCTCCGCCACCACACGCCCGCCCCGTCCGGGAGAGGAGGACGGCGTCCACTACTATTTCAAGTCGGAGAAAGAATTCGCCGCCATGGTCGCCAATGGCGAGATGCTGGAACACGCCACCGTCTTCGGCCATTCCTACGGCTCCCCCCGCGCGCCGGTCGAAGAGGCGGTGAATGCGGGCCGGGACATCCTGTTCGATGTCGACTGGCAGGGTGGCCAGCAGATCCAGTCGTCGCCCCTTGGCAGCCAGACCGTCGCCATTTTCATCCTGCCCCCCTCCATCGCCGCCCTTGCGGACCGGCTGAAGGCGCGTGGGCAGGACAGTCCGGAGGTTGTGGCGCACCGGATGCTCAAGTCCCGCGACGAGATCAGCCACTGGGACGCCTATGATTACGTGCTGATCAACGAGGATCTCGCGACATGCGAGGCGGAACTGACCTCCATCATCAAGGCGGAACGGTTGCGCCTCTCGCACAGCCGCACGGCCCTGTCCAACTTCGTCCAAGGGCTAAATGCCGAGTTTGAGGCGCGGCTTTAGTGCGCATTGAAGGTCTGCTGAGCGGGACTACGGCCTTCGCCGCAAGGGCGCTAACGTCCGGTTTTGAATGCGGGCAGCCATATGTTGACTGGTAATGGTTTGCCGGGTTTCATCCCGGTCGTGGGAAAACGGCCACACTAATACTTTGAGGAGTATCGCAATGCAGAAATTGATCAGGTCATGGCTCGGGATATTGGCTATGATCGCAGGTCAAGGCATCAGCTCAGTTGCGGCGCAACCGGCAACCGCCTGTCATGTCAACCAAGAGCTTCTATTGCATTGCCATTTCGATGACGGCACCAAACAAGTCGGGCTCTGCCTGTCTGGCGAGACGATCATCTATCGTTTTGGGTCAGACCTTGCGCTGCCCGAACTGGAACTGGAACGTGATTTTGAGGGCAGCACTTTCGGCCCACGCATAGCAGCGACCGGCACTGTATTCGAAAGCGTGACCCTCATGAATGGCAACACCAGTTATGAAATCAGCACAAGCTCTCGCCGACGCATCGACCGCAAAGCTGTGACAACCGGCAGCATCACGATCACTCTGCCGAATGGAACCACGCAACAGCTTTCCTGCGATCCGGGCAGTGTTACGCCGCCCGACCCATTCCAAGGTATCGGAAAATTGACTTTGTTGACTGATGGATCACACCTTGATCCGCTGTCACGCTGCCTGCGTTTTCTTTCCGAAAGCACCGGGCCGGAGGTCTGCATTGGCACAATCCGCGATGTTGAGATTGCCGATGGCACTTGCGATCCGAACCAAGACGTAACTGCATGCTGGCGCACCGAAAATGCATATTGGAACGAACTGGTAAAAGAGGCTTTCGAAGATGCAGTGCTGCGCTTGGAGGGTAACTATGACGCCACGGTCGGCCCTAAACTAGAGGCATCTCAGGCAAGTTGGTTGGTCTCTCAAGAGCTGGATTGCGCGATCGAAGGCCGCCGCCCGTTTGCGGCAGATGGGGGCACAGGTGAATGCCATGCGGGATATGCCGCCGCGCGGCTGTCATTCATTTCATCGGTGGTGCTTTTCGCAGAATTCGAAGGGTAAACGTTCGGACCGGCAGATACTCGTTAATGGTTCTGGCGCAGCACAGCATATGGCAAAATTGGGCTCGGAACGGTCATTGACACCGCCGGTCACATGAAGACATGAAGGATCCGATGACAGGCCTCTTTGATCTTGACGGCATCTCGCCGCATCTGCCCGAAGACGGGGATTGCTGGATAGCACCCGGCGCCTGCCTCATAGGCAATGTCCGGCTGGAGGCGCGCGCTTCCGTCTGGTTCAACGCGGTGCTGCGCGGCGATAACGAGCCGATTGTCCTCGGCGAAGGCAGCAACATCCAGGAAAACTGCGTTCTTCACACAGATCCGGGCTACCCGCTCACCATCGGTGCAGGCTGCACCATCGGCCACAAGGCCATGCTTCACGGCTGCACAATAGGAGACGGTGCCCTGATCGGAATGGGCGCCACGATCCTAAACGGTGCCGGGATCGGAGCAGGCGCGCTCATCGGTGCCTCTGCCCTTGTTACCGAAGGCAAGGAAATCCCGGCCGGAGCCCTCGTCATGGGTGCCCCCGGAAAAGTCATCCGCATCCTCGACGATGCCCAACAGGCTGCCCTCCGGAAAACCGCCGAAGGCTACGTTGCCAACATGCGCCGCTACCGAAAGGGCCTCACACCCTCGATGCTGAAGGGATGAGCGGCGTCTCGCGTCACACCGGACTATAATCTACAACGACGTAGATACCGGTATCGGCATAGCGCAGCACGCCGAGTTGGCCCATCCCCCATAGGGTCCCATTGTGATTGCTGCCGTAGGCCGGATCCATATAGCTCGCATCGGGACGGTACAAAACCCAGTGCAACCCCAGTATGCCGACAGCCACAGCCACCAGCATACGTTGGTTTTCGGCAAGCGCAGGGGTCCCGTTCTCTATCTCCACCCCAAGCCCCTCAAGCCGGTCGCGGACACCCGGATACTTCCACTGCAACGCCTTTGGTACGATACAACCGCTCATGGAGACACTGACATCCATTCCGAGATATTGCGCCGCCAAGGCAATTCCATCAGGCATGGAATAGGCGTCGGCTCCGTTCGCCGTCACGGTGTAGATCGCCCGTTCGCACCCATTGGAAAGCGTGAGCTGCTGCCCCATCCAACTGTCGGTATTCTCTCTATCGCCAGCGAGGTTCGGAAGATGGGTGACACCCAGCTCCTTCGCAGCAACCATCAGGCAGGCCGCCCCACAGGAAAGGCCGGAAAACTGTTTGAAAGCCTCGTTTGGCATCGGAATGCTCCTTGTAGAGTTGGCTTGGCTGGTAACAACTGCCTCCCCTCCCTATCAGGCATGCAGAGCCGGAAAAGTTACTTCCGGGACGCGCGGCTTTCCCGCAGCACCGAAGGGCGCGTACACACTTTTTCAGGCTGTTTGAGATTGCATGGAACGGGTTCCGAACCGCCACCGCAAGAGTAATGGAACGTTTCGGGTGGATCCGATGCCTCTGCCAAATGCCTCTGAATGCATATTGCTAAATGCCGGTTGGCCTACCCACTCAACCCTGACAATGAAAGCCGGATCTCCTGATCCGTGATTTGGCGCTTCAATCGCACAGTGTGCAGCGCAAGCGTATTGCCCAAGAGCAGGAACTGCACGTCGGAGGCTGCGAGCTTTTCCATCGACGTTCCGCCATCGGTCAGCGCCCAATGCGCGTCCATCGGTTTCACCCGGTCGCTTTGCACGCCAACCGCAAAACTCAGCGGGTTGAGCGCCACCTGAATGTCGCCGCCCAGCGGCAGCGATTTCTCCACGCAGAGAAGCGTCAGCAACAGCAGCTTCGCCATCACCCGCGGCACCTCATTCGCAGCCGTATCCAGCGTTACCATCGTGCGGCCCTGAAACATCGCATCCGTTGCCAGCCGCAACTCGCTCAGCTGTATCTTGGAATGCTCGGGCGTCGCCCCGAAGGCAATGCGGAAATACCGCAGCTTGGCACTTGCGGAATTCACACTCTCGCCGATCAGCCCCAGCTCTGGCGAGAGCTTGCCACCCAGTTCCTGCATCAGTTCCACGCCATTGCTGATCGCGCCAATAGGGCTGATAAGGTCGTGGCAGATCCGCGAACTGACAAGCGCGGAGAGATCTTCGTCATTCATCTGGAGGCTTCCTTCAGGCAACGCAGGGGCAAGCATCATGTTATCACTCCTAGAGCCGGGCATGCTCGTCCGCCATCCCACCCAGCCCGATTGGGGCCTCGGTCAGGTGCAATCGGTTATCGGTGCACGGGTGACAGTAAACTTTGAGCATCAGGGCAAAACAACCATCAATTCACAAGAGGTCCAACTGGAGCCGGTTTACGACGCAGGCTGAACCATGGCCGCATTGAATGGGAACAAGCTTAACGGGAGATTAATGCGCACTCCACATCTATTACTTGTTTTCCCGGCGGCGCGCAGGGCGCGGTTGCCACTCCGTTCCGATTTCACTAAGAAATAGCCGCACGTAACCGGCCCCAACGCGCCCCCTCTGTCGGATCCCGATTGATGCAATATGATCGCAGCCGATTCACTGTGCGGCTGGCCCAGGATGAGAGTGATATCCGCGCCGCGCAGCGCCTGCGCTACCGCGTGTTCGTGGAAGAGATGGGCGCGCGCGCAGCAGAGGCCGATCATACGCAAAGGCTCGAATGCGATAGCTTCGATGCCGTTTTCGATCATCTCATTCTGATCGACAAAACCGTAACCGATCCGCTGGACAGGGTGGTCGGGGCCTACCGCCTGATGCCGGATGAGAAGGCACGCGCGGGCCAGGGGTTTTACGGGGCGGAGGAGTTCGACCTTTCACCCATCTACGCCCTCACCCGCAAGTCGGTGGAGCTTGGCCGCTCCTGTGTGGCCGAAGGGCACCGCGGCGGCGTGGCGATGCACCTCCTCTGGAACGCATTGGCCGAATACGTCCTCTCCCGCGAAATCGAGATCATGTTCGGCGTCGCAAGCTTTCACGGCACCGATCCGGCGGCGATTGCCCCAGCGCTCTCCTACCTCCACCACAAGCATCTCGCGCCCACCGATCTGCGCGTGAAAGCGCTCTCCGAACACGCCGTTCCTCTGGACGCGATGCCCTTCGCGGAAATCGAGCCAAGGCTTGCGATGCGCCAGATACCCAACCTGATCAAAGCCTATCTCCGCCTCGGCGGCTTTGTTGGGCAGGGCGCCTTTATAGATCATGATTTCAATACGATAGATGTATGTCTTCTGATGGATACCACGCGCATGGTCTCCCGCTACAAAGACTATTACACCAAAAATGCCGGCTGATCTTACGCCCGCAATGCGGTGGGATGGCGCGCCTCAGCCCACGCTGCCCAGGCCCACGCTGCTCCAGCGCATCGCCATGGTGCTCCGCGCCACAGCGCTGTTGGCCGGAACCTTCCTCCTCACCCCCTTCGTGCTCCTCTTCCAACTGGTCGAGCGCTACATCCCCGGCCGCACCTCACGCCGCATCGTTCGCCTCTGGGCCCGCATCAATCTCAGGCTCTGCGGCCTCCGCCTCACCCGCATCGGCCAGCCGATGCAAGGCTCCGGCGCGATCGTGGCCAACCACACGGGCTGGATAGACATTTTCACCCTGCTCGCGGCCGATGATGTCTACTTCGTCTCCAAGGCGGATGTCCGCGGTTGGCCCCTCGTCGGTCCCTTCTCCCAGCTTGTGCGACCGGTCTATATAGAGCGCAGGCGCACCGCCGCAAAAGTACAAGAGGCCCAGCTGCGCGACCGTCTGGCCCTCGGCCACCGCCTCGCCTTCTTTCCAGAGGGCACCAGTACCGATGGCCAGCGCGTCCTCCCCTTCAAGTCCAGCCTCTTCTCCGTCTTCTTCCACGAAGACATGCCCGGCTCCGTCCAGATCCAGCCCGTGACGCTGGCCTACAAGCCGCCGCCGCACCTGCCGCCGGACTTCTATGGCTGGTGGGGGGAACGTGGCCTTGGCGAACACCTGAAAGCCGTCTTCGCCCTCTCATGGGGAGGGGAGGCCATCGTGACGTTCCACCCGCCGATCAGGGTCAGCGCGCAGGAAAACCGCAAAACCCTCGCCATCGCCAGTGAAGAGGCCGTCCGCGGCCCGATGGCCAATCTGTCGGAAACCGCCTGAAGCGCCGACGGCAGGATCTGATCCGGACTATACTCTGACGCGCCGGGCCAAGCCGTTCGACATTACGTCGGGAATGGCAGAATGCCCTTGTAGACATCGACCGGGGGCCGCTTCGCCGGAGAGATGTACCAGCAATAGACCTCCGGCGCATACCCCATGACGAGGCAGAAATAATCGGTGACGAGCGCGGCCTGTTCCTCGCCATTCAACGCGAAGAAGTCGATCTTCCGAAGATCGTGGTGCAGGTAGTTGTAATCCGCATTGCCCCTGTTGGAGGCGACCAGTTCGCGGCGTCCCAGCTTGCGCGCAGGGCCCGCACCCGTCCCGCAGGAATAGGCCGTCGTGTCGTTCTCAAAAAACCCGTTCAGCCGCTTCGTATGGTGGCTGATGCCGTCCGTCCAACCGGCCTTCCCCTGCCGTGCCTCATCCAGCAACAGCCTAGTATATGTATCCCGCCCCAGTTTCCGGTGATGCTTCCCGTCCTTGTCGTAACCCGTTCGCAGACCATCATCGATCATGGCCTTCTGGACACGGCTGCGGATGCTGGACCCGATGGAGCAAAGATGCTGCCAGCAATGCGCGAATTCGTGGATAAAGGTGACCTGTTTCCACGGCGAGGCGCGCGAGAAATCCTCGGCATAGTCCGTTTCCTCAAGCGGAAAATACATCCTGTCCTGCCAGGTATGGGCCTTCTGCCGCCCCCGGCCCTGCGCCATGGGGTGAGCCCCGCGGACAATGCGGATCGGACACCAGTTGAAATCTGCCTGGCCAAAGACCCGCGCGACCAGCATCTCCTCGCCATTGGTCAGGGGGCGCATCGGATCGGTCATGATGGATATCCTTCGGAGAACGGGGGGATTTCGCAATCGTAAAGAAAATACATCTCAGAAATATGATCCCTAATTTCCACAGGGCTTGAAGAGTGTCAACGCCAACAGTACAGCGCCCGAGAGGTTGCCGTGATTGCGTCCGTGTCAGGCATGAAAGTGTCATCCAACGATCTTGCGAGCCGCTGATCGGGAAGGGTAGACCTGCAAATTCCGAAAGCCCCGGAAGTCGAATGGCAACATCGGACGGTCGTGCTTGTTCAGACGCGTTGACGATCAGGGCATTGCATGCCTGTGCCAGATCTGGATGTCTGACGAAGTGGCTCTGACAAGGGTCTTGCCTGTCCAGGAAAATCCAAATGCAACGTTTGTTTCCGCATCTTTGGAGAGAAGCGTGAACGACCCGTCCCGTCCTGCCTCACGAAATTTGAGCTGGCTGAAGAAGATGCTCGCGCCTGGCTTTTCAAGCAGATAACAGGTTTCCGGCCATTTGAGTGTTATCGCTTGGGCGTGCCACCCATCATCAGTGACGCATTTCAGGGCGCCTCCATGAATGCCCGCCATAGGAACATGCGCCCTTTTTGATGCGTCCAGACGACATCCCAGAAGACGCCTCTCATCATAGCCATCGTCATCTCTGTTGCGAAAAATCAGCTCTCCCGTATTGCAATCAACGACGCCCTGACCTGCACTGGATACGATAAGGGCGATGTCGGTGTCTTCTTCAAAGCCTACAGCCATCAGGCCTCCGACCGCTCGTGTCGAAACAGGTTTCCAAGGGCTTGGTGGCGCGCAAATCGCGGCGCGTGCAATGGCATGGCGTACCGGTTCCAAAAAATCTGGGTTGTCTGTCTCTTTCGGATCTGGGGGCGCACCTGATGACAGGTGCCTAAGCCACCGCGCCAACGAACTCCCGAAGCCGTTCCACGGCATCCTCCGCCCCCCAAACCTCATCGCCCAAGGCAAAGAAATCCACCACCGGGGCAAGTGCTGCCGCGGCCTCCAAAGTCACCCCACCCTCTGCCACCACCGGCAGTTCGATCATCTCGCTCCACCAAGCGAAAAGATTTGCCTCCGCGACCGTGCCGTCCCCCAGCAGCGGGTCGGCCACCACCGGGCCGAAGGCGATGTAATCCGCTCCGATCTCCCCCGCTGTCAGCCCGGTATGGCGGGATGCGCCGCAAAACGCGCCCACCACCGCCTCCTTGCCAAGCGCCTTGCGCACCTCCCGGACCTGACGGCTGCCATCGGCAAGATGCACGCCGTCCAGCCCCAGTGGCTCCACCAGCTTCCAGTGCGCATCGATCACCAGCGGCACGTCCCGTGCATGCGCGACCTCCCGCAGCATGTCCGCCGCCTTGGCGATCTCGTCGGCATCCTGCGTGGCCATGGACAGCCTGACGCAGGCGATCTCCACCGCATCCAGCACCCGCGCCAGCGCATCGGGAAAGCGGCTCAACTCAAAGACTTGCGGCGTGACAAGGTAGATCTGCGGATGATCGGGCTGGGACATTTCGGCACCTGAAAAGCGTTTCCGCACTTCTATCCACGCACCCCTGTCCCGTCCAGCGCGCAATCCGCCTCTTCCAACTCCGCTGTGACCGTATTAGGTGGGAAGGAACAGACGAGGCAGGCCATGGCATTCTTCCGCAAACTCAAAGACAAGCTCTTCAAATCCTCCTCCAAACTCGAAGAGGGGCTGGAAGCGCTGGTGGAGGAGGGGGGCGAGATCGCGGAACCGACCCCCGAACCGCAGCCCCAACCCGCACCCCGACCCGATCCGCGACCTGTGCCAGTCCCGGAGCCGGAGCCGCAACCGGTCGAGATCCCGGAACCGGAGCCCGCGCCTATCGCGCCCCCCGAGCCGGAACCGGCCCCCGTCGAACGCCCCGAACCGGAACCTGTGCCGGTCGAGATCCCCGAACCGGAACCCTCCCCGGCACGTCCGGCACGTCCGGAGACCCCGTCCGCCCCGCCGGAACCGGCGCTAGACCCCGGCAGACCCGGCCTGCTCGGGCGGATGCTGGGCCGCTCCGTGGTCCCGCAGAAGGTCCGCGTCCTTGACGATGCGATGCTCGAATCCCTCGAAGAGGTTCTGATCACCGCCGATATGGGGGTGGAGACCGCGCTGAAAGTGGCCGCCAACATGGCGGAGGGGCGCTTCGGCAAGAAGCTGGGCATCGACGATATCAAGACGCTGCTCGCCAAGGAAATCACCGATATTCTGGAACCGGTCGCCCGCCCCATGCCGCTCTACCCGAAGCGCCCGCAGGTTGTGCTCGTTGTCGGCGTCAACGGCTCCGGCAAGACCACGACCATCGGCAAGCTCGCCAGCCAGTTCAAGGCCGCGGGCAAATCCGTTGTCATCGCGGCAGGCGATACCTTCCGTGCGGCAGCGGTAGAGCAATTGCAGGTCTGGGGAGAGCGGGCAGGGGTGCCGGTGCTGACCGCGCCCCAGGGTTCGGACCCGGCAAGCCTCGCTTTCGAGGCCATGACACGGGCCGAAGCGGAGGGCGCAGACCTTCTGATGATCGACACGGCGGGCCGTCTGCAGAACCGCAGCGATCTGATGGAGGAACTTGCCAAGATCGTGCGCGTCATACGCAAGAAGGACGAAAGCGCGCCACACAACACGCTGCTGGTGCTCGACGCCACTACCGGCCAGAACGCGCTGGAGCAGGTGAAGATCTTCCAGCAGGTTGCCGATGTCACCGGCCTCGTGATGACCAAGCTGGACGGCACCGCCAAGGGTGGCGTACTCGTGGCACTGGCCGATAAATTCGGCCTCCCCATCCACGCCATCGGCGTTGGCGAGGCCATAGACGATCTCGCCGCCTTCGATCCGGAGGACTTCGCAAAAGCCCTCACCGGGCAGGACGCATGAAGCCTGTTTCTGCTGGTCTCGCCTCAGGCTGCCGCAGTGTTGCGCCCGCACGATTGCCGATGGCCGTTACGGCTCTATCGGTTTCCGGGGTGCCGGGAAAACCATGCTGTGGCCCGATCAACTGCCTTCTGCCCTCCTGCACCCGCCCGTCGCGTCTGGGCCCTTGCGCGTGGAAAGGTCTCAGAACACGCGCAGATTGATACCCTGCGCGCGCAAGGCCGAACTGTGGCGCATGTTCCGCACGGTCCGGATGAGGCGCACGATCCGCTCCGGTCAATGGCGTTTCACTGGCGCGAGGCCCAGCGTGCCTTGGATCCCGGGCCTGACAGTTGGTTCAATACAGGCGATTTCCTGGATCAGGCGGTCATGGCCTGTCGTGAAACCTTGACCCAAACCACCCACTCGCCCCTGTCCCACTCAAGATCGGCAGAGCGGGACAAAGTTGCCCATTGGCTTCAGCGCGAAGATGCCCGCTGTCTCGCAAATTCTTGCTCGATGACTTCTGTCCCCCATTGTGTGCCGGGTGCCTCACGGGCGAGTACGAAGCCGTGTTTTTCATAAAGGGAGCGAGCCGCATCCAGTCCTTTGAACGTCCAGAGTCGGGTGCGATCAAAGGCCCGCTGATCCACGAATTCCGTGGCCTTGCTTATCAAAAGCTTCCCGATGCCCATGCCTTGCGCCTCCGGGCTGACGATAAACCATCGCAAATGGCAAACACCCTGTCCGAGGTCTTCACCGTCAAGGGACACGGAGCCGAGCAGCTTACTCCCCAGATAGGCAGAAAATGTCGTGTTCACCGGAGTGTCGATCCGCGCCATGAACTCGGACAGTTCGGTTGCAACTTTTCGCTCAAAAACAGCACCAAATCCGTAGTTTTCCGAATAGAAGGATGCGTGCAATTGCGCGACCGACGCTATGACTCCCGGACGATAACCCTCATGAACCTCCACATCATTCAAGGCAGCCAAAACAGGCTGGTTTCCCGTGCTCAGAGCCTTTGCAAACAGGGCAAGGCCTGTTTCGATCTGGGTGACCTCCCATGCTGACAGAACATCCAGCGCGGCATGCAGCTGCTGCCGCGCGAAATCTTCGATTGTGCCGAGAAGCCTTTGCCCATCTTGGGTCAGCGATAGGACGTGGGAGCGCTTGTCTGTCAGATCGGGCCCGACTTCGATCAACCCCTCATTCTCCAGCCTCTGGACAAGACGGCTGACGCTCGATTTTTCCAGATGGAGCAAGCTACCGAGGCCGCTCCCATTCGTCACAGTGCCATAGCCAAGTTCTATGAGTGTGTGCACGGCCGAAGGGGACAAATCCGTCCCCGCCAGCCCTTTCTGCATGAAGCCAAGCTCACGGACGATGTGCCGTGCTGCAGAGCGCATTCTATCGATGCGGGGCGTTGGAAGTTTTTGAGCCATAGTTGTATCATACAACTAAATTATCTTTTCCGTCCAGCAATTGCGGCAATTGGTATGCGTAGCTGCATCGGGCAGGTTAAGCCGCGTTGAGCCACGCGCTGCATGGCGCACGAACGTCCACTTTCCATCTGACAAGCCCTTTGGGTCAGTGTCGTGACGCAAAGGCCGAATTCATCCAACGTTTCACACGCATCGGCTCCCTGCAGGGCGCTCCCGCGTGCAGAAGGCGAAATGGAATTCAAATCAGGCGCAAAACGCTCTAGAAGGAGGGAACAACCGCCCCGGATCCCCACAAGAGCAGGACGTCACATGCGCTTTCTCGCCCTCGCGGCCCTCATTCTCTTTCCCCTCACAGCAGAGGCCGATTTCGCCGCCTGCCGGGCGGATAAGGCCCTTCTGGAACAGGCGCTCAAGGGCAATGCGGCCTATACCAGCAATCGTCCGCTCACCCGGGAAGATGGCTGGTGCATCCAGCGCGATATCCGTGTGGATGATCGCGACGCCACGCTGCGCGTCCGCGTCGAAACGCTCCGCTGGAAGCGCACCGGCCTCTCGCCAAACCCCAATGCATGGCCGGAAAGCGGCAGGCTCGAACTCCATGCAGAGGGTATCCGCACGCATGCCATTTCCGGCCCGCCGCTTCTCGACTACGGTCTTCGCATCCAGTCCCAGCCCGCCTCCGGCCGGTTTAACCTGATCGCCGCCTTCGATGCGGAAACGCAAACCGTTCGCCTGGAGCGTGCGGAGCTTGAACTCTCCGAGCGCAACAGCATTGCCCTCAGCGACACCGTTTTCACAGTCGGCCCAACCTTCACATCATCACCTGTCGTCTTCACCCAGATGCGCCTCCAGGGCCTTTCACTGGCAGTGCAAAGCCACGGGCTCTTCGAAAGCACCGCCTTCCTGCCCCTCCTGATGAGCGTCGGAGATATGGAGGAAGACCCGGAACCTCAGATCAATGCGCTCCGCAAGGAGGCACGCACCCATTTGGCGGGCCTGCCGCAGGAACTGATGGGATACAGCAGCCGTCAAGCCCTCGGCACGCTCCTGGGCGATCTTCCGAACCCGTGGGGCAAGGTGTTCCTCCGTGTCGAGGCGCCAAATGGCTTCGGCGCTGCCAACCTCACGCCCATGCTCATCAATCCCGGGCCGGACGCGCTCAACACCGTGCTGTCCAGCCTCCGCCTCGGTGTCGAATACACCCGCTCTCCAAGATAAAATCTCACCGCTGAATAATCCGGCGCTCTCAAACGTATTCAGGAAACAAGCCGCAACTGGCGGCGCTTTTCTCGAACATGTCGCCTCAAGGATTATTCAGAATGGCCGATACCCTCCTACTCCGCACCGCCACCCGGCAGGATGCAGCCCCGCTTGCACGCCTTGTCGATATCGCCGGCGAAGGCATGCCCAGCGTCGCCTGGGCTGATATGGCAGACCCCGGAGAAACGATCTGGCAGGTGGGCGAGCGCCGCGCCGCCCGCGAAAGCGGGGCGTTTTCCTACCGCAACGCAACGATCATAGAGCAGGATGGCAAAGTTGCCGCCGCAATGGTCGGCTACCCGCTTGAAGGCGTGCCGGACGAGATTGATGTGGCCAGCCTGCCCCCGATGTTCCAGCCACTCCAGCATCTGGAGAACAAGGCGCCATATACATTGTACATCAACGTCCTTGCCACGTTCCTCGGCCACCGCAGGCAGGGCTTCGGCAAAAAGCTGATCAAGGCCGCGCGCCAGCAGGCCAGAGCGGCCGGATACACGCATCTGAGCCTGATCGTGCAGGATACCAACCCCGCGCAACGCCTCTACACGCGCGAAGGCTTCCGGCCCAAAGCCAGCCGCCCGATCATCACACAGGGCGCGTGGCGCTCCCCCGGCCGAAACTGGCTCCTTATGATGGCGGATGCGTGAAGGACGCCCATTTCAACGCCTGAGCGCAGCGCCGCCCGACAAAACGGTGTGCTGCCGCAGAATAGCTATAGGCGTCCGCTCGCAAACCGGGCGCGGTAGACAATAAGGCTACGTGGCCAACACAAAACATCGCGCACATAGCAGGCCACCCACCAAAGGGCGGCCTGCTATATGCCAATACCCCACGCAGCCAGCATGAGCCAACCAGGCAAAAGCCCCACTGCACCGCCTTGCCCCCAACCGCCCCTTCCCATATCACGTTCTCCATAAAGGGCCGTCAGCATTCGCCAACACCCACCCCCTGCAAGGACGCATACCCTTCGTGAGCCTCACCGATTTCAGCAACTGGGTGCAGGCCATCGAAGGCACGCCCACCGGCCACACCGCTGCAATGATCCTCGCGCTTATCTCCGCCGCTGCCCATGCCGTCTTCGGCGCGCTGCAGAAGTGGCGGTTCGATCCGTGGCTCACACGCGGCGCAATCGATGTCTTCTATTGCTCCATGGCGTTGCCCGTTGCCCTCTTCCTCGTACCGCCGCCCACCCCCTTTGTCTGGCTGCTGCTTGCGGGCGTCTTCGTCATCCACTTTGCCTACAAGTACCTCCTCGCCATGGCGTATGAGCGGGCGGCCTACACGGTTGTCTACCCTGTCGTGCGCGGCACCGGCCCGCTGGCCACCGTCGTCATCGCGGGGCTTGTCTTTGGCGAGTTCTTCACCGCCACCCAATGGCTCGGCGTCCTCTTCCTCTCCGCTGCCATCTTCGGTCTCGCGGCCGTGAATTACCGCAGCACGGCAAAGGTGGATCGCCAGCTCCTTCTCACAGCCCTCGGCATTGCCTTCATCACGGGGCTGATCGTGGCCACCTACACCGTCTACGATGCTTACGGGATGCGCGCCGTGGTGAACCCCTTCACCTTCCTTGCGTGGTTCTTCGTGATCGATGGCCTCGCCTTCCCGTTCCTCGCATGGCGGCGCTGGCAAAGGATCGAGAACAAGCCCGATCCGCGCCCCCTTCTGCTCCGTGGCTTTATCGCCGCCCTCATCGCCTATGTCAGTTTTGGCGGTGTTATGCTCGCCACCCGGCTGGATAAGGTGGGCGAGGCGGCGGTGCTGCGCGAAACTTCCACCGTCTTCGCCGCTTTCATCGGCTGGCTCTTCCTCAAAGAAACGGTCGGATGGCTTCGCGCGGGCTTGATGGGCCTTATCGCATTGGGTGCCGTCATCGTGGAATTCGGCGGATGAAAATTTTACCAAATGGTCAAAAATCGGGCGCAGGTCTCGACATTTCTGTCGCACGGTGCGTTAACGCCCGAAAAGTCGATGCAGCGCCATACCAAACCCGTACCAAAACCATACCTAACCCATAACCGAAATTGCCGTCAGGATGCCCGTTAACCATGGCTGAAAAACCTCTGAACCCGATCCTGAAACTGGTGCTGGAGCTTGGCCCCGTCGGCCTCTACCTCCTCGCCTACAAGCGTTTTCAGGATGCGCCGTTAACGATTGGTGGCACGGAATACGGGGCCGTTGTGGCCGCCACAGCCGTCTTCGTACCGCTCATGCTGCTCTCTATGGGCATCACCTTTGCGCTTACCCGCGCGCTGCCGCGCATGGCCGTTTTCACGGCCATCGTGGTGGTGGTTTTCGGTGGCCTTACCGTCTGGCTGAACGATGATACCTTCACGAAAATGCGCCCCACGGTCGTCTATTCGCTCTTCGCCTTTGTGCTCGGCGTTGGCCTCTGGGTGCAAAAAAGGTCGTATCTTGAATACCTTATGGGCCAGATGATGCCGATGGGGCAGGAGGGGTGGATGGCCTTCACCCGCAATTGGGTGTTCTTCTTCATCTTCATGGCCATCTTCAACGAATTTGTCTGGCGTGTATTGGGAGAGGAAGCCTGGGTCTGGCTCGATACCGTAGGCCAGATGGCCCTCACCTTCGGCTTTCTCGCAACGCAGTATCCGCTCCTGCGCAAGCATCTGGAAGAGCCGGAAGAAGAGCCCAAAAGTTAATGCACCGCACGGCTTAACCGCGCATTAACGATGCTTGGCTATTCTGCGGCTTCCATCGCCGGTCTGATGCGCGTGCGTAAAGCCGTCTCATTCACCGGCCCCGGAAACCGCACCAGAATGTCACCATCGGAATTTAAAACAAACGTTTCAGGAACCCCGTACAAGCCCCATTCAATCCCCGTCCGCCCCTTCTCATCCGCACCCACAGAGACGTAAGGATTGCCCAGCTCGTCCAGAAACCCGAGCGCTTTGCCCGGCTGATCCTTGTAGTTCACACCGATAATCGGCACGCCCTCGGCCGCCAGTTGTTCAAGAAACGGATGCTCCAACCTACAAGGCCCACACCATGATGCCCAGAAATTCACGAGCTTCACACCGGGCGCTTTCAGCGCCGCCATATCGGCGACTGGCAGGTCTCCCAAAGGCGAAACCTCAAAGGCGGGTGCTGGTTGCCCTACGAAGGTTGAAGGCAGCTCATTCGGGTTATCCCGTTGAAATGCAAACCAAAAAAGCGCACCAAGGCTGAGGAATATCAGCGGCGGCAGTAGTAGGATCGGGTTGAAACCACGTGTCTCAGCCATCGATATGCCTCTCCTGTCGCGCAAGTTCCGCCTTTACACGGGCATTGCGTACCACACTCCAGATCACCACCCCGCCCAGCAAAACAAGTGAGGCACCGTAGGCCAGCAATACCGGCCCGGCATAAGCTCCCAGATCCGGCATCACGCCATCACCTCCCGCGCTTGAAGCGCTGCCAACCGCCGCGCCCGAATTTCGGTACGTGTGCGCAGCAGCACCAAGGCAATGAAAAGAAACACAAATCCAGCCATCGTCAGGATCAGCGGGTAGTAGAAAACATCCGCCACATTCTCCTCCGCATCCAGAGAAAGCGAAGCTCCCTGATGCAATCCCTGGTTCCAAAACAGCACAGCGTAGCGTGAAAGCAGCGCAAAAACGGAGCCGACCATCGCCAGCATCGCCGTCAAATCTGCAGCCTTTTCAACATCTTCTACAGCTTCCCAAAGCGCCATATAACCAAGATAAAAGACGAACAGGATGAGAAACGAGGTCAACCGCGGATCCCACTCCCACCACGTTCCCCACATCGGTTGGCCCCAAACAGCCCCTGTAAACAAGGCCATCAGCGTCATCACCGCGCCTACAGGTGCGGCAGCCTTGGCCGCAAGCGCAGACACATGATGCCGCCGGATGAACCAGATCAGAGAAGCCACCAACATCATGATCCACGCATTGATCGCCATCAGCGCAGAGGGCACATGAAGGTAGATGATCTTAACGGTCGAACCCTGCTTGTAATCATCCGGCGTGAAGAAAAACCCCCAGATCAGCCCCCCGAAAATACAGAGGCCAGCCAGCACCCAGGCAACACTCATCACCGGCGCCGACACGCGCATAAACTCTGCAGGATTGGCATATTTCCAGAGTGACATGCGCCTTGGATTATCCTCTCTCGCGCCCTTTCGCAATGGGCTCCCCTGTCACATCCGCGTAGGCTGGGGCGTGATTTTCCACCGCGTCATCAGGAGTGGTGTAAAGTACATCGGGAATTGGTAAAGCGCTACAAACAAAGCGAAATTAGGCTCAAAGGGCAAAGCCGCCAGATAGATCGCAACCGTCCTGTTGCCCATCATCACGCCCGCAGCCCCTGCATTTTCCGCTCGGGTGAACGGCAGAAAGCCAGCCCGCGTGGCAAGGTTGGCGCCAAGATTGAAAAGCGTGGCAAACACCAGCATCCAAAGCGCATCAGCGGGGCGCGAAAGCAGAATTTCCGTAACACCGGCAAAGAGCGGGATCACGAAAACCAGCATCGTCATCGCGGCAATCCCATCGAACCGCAAAGCCTCCCGCTGGATCCGCTCAGGCCCGATCACACGCCTTAAAACAAGGGCACCCACAACCCCAAGCGCTATCATCCAGCCAAGCGAAAGTGCCAGTTCCAGAGGCTCAAGTGCTGCCGCATCAGGCAGAAAGAGCGCTACGGTCAGCGGCCCGAGGATCGGTGTGAGCAGCGTCGCACTCACCGTCACCTCAATCGCCAACCGGGCGTTGAAACCGAGGAGAAAACAGAAGCCAGCGCTTGAGGCAATCGGTGGTGTGGCGGCAAGATAAATCAGTGCAACCTGATAGTGCGCGGGCAGAAACAGCCCGAAAACGTAGTAAAGGCAGGCTGTTAGCGGCATGAACGCAACGGAGACCGCCAGGAGAAATGCCATTCGCTTGGGCCGGATCGCTGCTCGAAACGTGGCTTCCAGATCTATCCGCGCCATGCCCAAGGCAACGACAACAGAGACGAGAAAGGGCAGGGCGGGGCGCAGAAAGTCGGAAAGGGCTGGCAGAAACAAAGCAACCAGAGAGCCGATGGCCAACACCCACCGCGCATTTTTCCCTGCGAAATCAAGCAGTCGTCCAAGAGGTTCAGCCGCCGGTATGGCTCATATGCCGGGTCATCTCGCCCGCCACCCCTTTGCGCGAATAGTCGAAATCATGGCCCTTCGGCTTGCGCGCAATCGCGGCGTGAATGGCCTTATCCAGCCGCTCATTCCCTTCACTTTCGCGAAGAACCTCGCGCAGATCCGCCTCATCTTCCTGGCCGAGGCACATGAAAAGCTGGCCCGTACAGGTCAGCCGCACGCGGTTGCAGCTTTCGCAGAAATTGTGGGAAAGCGGGGTGATAAAGCCCACCTTGCCGCCCGTCTCTTCCACCCTGGTATACCGCGCAGGCCCCCCGGTGTTCAGCGGGATATCCGTCAAAGTATACTCAGTTTCAAGGTGTTGGCGTACATCCTCAAGGCTCCAATACTGGTCCAGCCGCAGGCCATCACCCATATCCTCACCCATCGGCATCACCTCGATAAAGGTGATGTCGAACCCGCGCGCGCCGCACCATTCGACCATCTTGATGGCCTCATCGTCGTTCTCGCCCTTCAGCGCAACGACATTGAGCTTCACCTTCAGTCCGGCCTCAACCGCCGCATCAATCCCGTCCATTACCTGGGCAAATCGCCCCCAACGGGTGATCGCCTTGAACTTGGCCTCGTTCAGAGTATCGAGCGATACATTCACCCGCTTCACCCCGGCATCCGCCAAGGGCCGGGCAAACCGGCGCAACTGGGAGCCATTGGTGGTGAGCGTCAGTTCATCCAGAGCACCAGATGCCAGATGGCGAGACATGCCGTCAAAAAACGTCATGATCCCCTTGCGTACAAGGGGTTCGCCGCCCGTGATCCGCAGCTTTCGGATACCATGTTCCACAAAGCGGGTGCACAATCGGTCCAGCTCCTCAAGGCTCAGAAGCTCGGCCTTGGGCAGGAAGGTCATGTTCTCCGACATGCAGTAAACACAGCGAAAATCGCAGCGATCCGTTACGGAAACCCGAAGGTAGGTTATCGCCCGTGCAAACGGATCGATCAGCTGCGGTGCACCACTCATGAAACCCTCCCTGTTGAGAAGACACTAGGGGCGGCACGAGCGGACTTCAAGCAATAGACCTTCCTTTTGGGACGCGATAGGCTCGCCCAAAAGAGGTGGAGCATGATCCCCGAAAGACTTGTGGAGCGGAAGGCCGATTGGGAGGCGATGCGCAAGGCCTTCAGATGGCCGGAGCTTGCGCACTTCAACATCGCGGAGGTGGCGTGTGAACGCTGGGCGCGGAGCCAGCCGGGCAAGCGCGCGCTCCGGTATCTCCGGCCCGATGGTGAGGTGCGCGATTACAGTTATATCCAGCTTTCCCGTGCCTCCTCCCGTTTCGCCAACGCGTTGAAAGCGCATGGAATTCAGCGGGGAGACAGGGTGGCGGTGCTGCTGCCGCAAACGCCCGAGACGATCCTTACACATCTTGCCGCGTACAAGATCGGGGCCATTTTGGTGCCTCTTTTCACGCTCTTTGGCGAGGATGGTCTCCGTTTCAGGTTCTCGCATTCCGGGGCCAAAGCCGTGATCACCGATAGCACCAATCTCCCCAAGATGTTCGCCATCCGCAGTGATCTGCCGGATCTGGAAACCATCTTTTCTATCGATGCGCGAGAGGGCGGAACCTCCGGCTTCTGGCAGGAGCTTGGCAAGGCCGCTGATCATTGTGAGATGGCAGATACCACGCCGGATGACCCGGCGCTCATTTCCTACACTTCCGGCACCACCGGCCCGCCCAAAGGGGCGCTGCACGCCCACCGTGTGCTGCTCGGCCATTTGCCGGGCGTTGAGCTGCCGCATAATCTCCTGCCACAAAAGGGGGATTGCCTCTGGACCCCGGCAGATTGGGCGTGGATGGGCGGGCTGGCCAACGTGATGCTGCCCGCGCTTACCTATGGTGTCCCGCTCATCGCGCACCGGATGGCAAAGTTCGATCCGGAGCATGCCTTCTGGGTGATGGAACAGCTGGAAGTGCGCAACACCTTCCTGCCGCCAACGGCCCTAAAGCTGATGCGCGACGCTGATCTCAAATCCAAACCGCGCCTGCGCAGCGTCGGTTCGGGCGGGGAGGCTTTGGGCGCAGAACTGCTGGATTGGGGGCAGAAGACATTTGGCCTTACGATCAACGAGTTCTACGGCCAGACGGAATGCAACCTGGTGCTCACCAATTGCGCCGAGATCCAGCCACCCAAACCGGGCTCCATGGGGTTGGCGGTTCCCGGTTCCGATGTTGCCGTGATTGACGAGGAGGGCGCGCCGCTTCCGCAGGGCGAAGTGGGAGAGATCGCGATAAAGCGCGGGGCGCGCGCCATGTTTCTGGAGTACTGGAAGGCCCCCGAGAAGACTGCGGAGAAGTTCATCGGCGATTGGATGCGCACCGGCGATGTGGGTTCCATCGACACAGAGGGATACTTCTTCTTCTCGGCCCGCACGGATGATGTGATAACGTCTTCCGGCTACAGGATCGGCCCGACGGAGATTGAGGATTGCCTCACAGGCCACCATGCAGTGGCTATAGCGGCCGTGATCGGTGTGCCGGACGAGATGCGCACAGAAGTTGTGAAAGCCTTTGTTACATTGAGGAAGGGTGCCGTGCGGGAGGGGTTGGAGGCAGAACTGATCGCCCATGTCCGCAACCGGATCTCGCCGCATGTTGCTCCCCGCGAAGTGGAGTTTGTCGATACATTGCCGATGACGGCAACGGGAAAGATCATGCGACGAGCGCTCAAGAGAGCGCCGGAAGGCGCCAGTTAGATGCTGCGGGGGTTGCTTGTCGGCATGATCAAACTGGCCGTTTTCTCGGCGGCACTTCTCCTCATCGCCGTGCTTGCCAGCACGCTTTGGTTTGGCAGGGTTGCAGGTGCCCTTTCCGAGGCCGACGCGATCCTCGTGCTCGGTGCCGGGATGAAGCCCGATGGCACGCTCGATCAGGCCACAAGCGCGCGGGTGATGGCTGGCGTGGCGCTCTACGAACAAGGCTTGGCGCCAGTGCTCATGACGAGCGGCGGCCCGGCCGTGGTGGGCGGGCCAACTGCCGGTGCGCAGATGGCCAGATTGGCTGCGGCGGCAGGTGTGCCGGAAAGCGCGCTGAAAGCTGAGGAGCACTCCACATCCACGCTGCAAAACGCTCTTTTCAGCGCACCAATTCTGAAGGCCGGGGGTCATGAACGCGTAATCGTGGTGACGGAGGGTTTCCATATGGCGCGGGCCATCACGAGCCTGCGGTGGGCAGGCGTTTCGGTTTCCGGCGCGCATGTTTCTACGATGTTCCGCACAGGCAGCAGCGTTCGAATGCTTGTCAGAGAGGCGATAGCATGGCCCTTCAATCTCGGACGTGTCGCAGCATGGCATATCGGCATCCTTCGTGGGGTACCGGTGGAACAAAGGGTGCTATGGCTACGTTAGGCCTTGTCGTCCTTCAACTTCGGGCGATATCGCTGCATTTAGCAAGCCGGAACCCGATACCGGCAACTGAAGGACTGGTTTGATATGGACATTGTACCGCTTTTCGCCCTGATCGGAGCTCTTGGCATCGGATCGCAATGGTTGGCATGGCGTTTGCAGATGCCTGCGATTGTGCTGATGCTCGCCGCAGGCGTTCTGGCGGGGCCTGTCACGGGCCTGGTGGATCCTCAGGCAGCTTTCGGAGATCTCTTCCGCCCCATCGTCTCAGTCGCGGTCGCCGTCATTCTTTTTGAGGGCGGGCTTACGCTCAATTTCGCGGAACTGCGCACAACCGGGCTGGCCGTGCGGCGCCTCGCATTCGTAGGTGCGCCTCTCGCCTGGGCCTTTTCCACCTTGGCAGCGCATTACGGGGCTGGCCTGTCGTGGGAAAGCTCGGCCGTGCTCGGCGGCATCCTGATCGTTACAGGCCCGACCGTGATCATACCGCTTCTCCGTCAGGCTCGCCTAGCCCCCAAGCCCGCAGCCATCCTCCGCTGGGAAGCCATTGTAAACGACCCTGTGGGAGCGCTCAGCGCCGTTCTGGCCTTTGAGGTGATCACGGCGGCCTATGGTGCCGGAACCTTCCTTGAGGCGGCAGAGCATCTTGCAATCGGCATCGCGGTTGCGGCGATTGCAGGCTATGCAGGAGGGTGGGTTCTTGCGACCGGGTTCAAGCGTGGCATGGTGCCGGAGTACATGAAGGTGCCCGTGCTGTTCGGGATGGTTCTTGTGGTCTATGCCTCAACGGATAGTGTTCTCCACGAAAGTGGCCTCCTTGCGGTAACAGTAATGGGGGTCTATCTCGCGAACGCACATTTGCCCTCCCTGGATGAGATCCGTCGGTTCAAGGAGCATGTGACGGTTATCCTCGTATCTGGCGTTTTCATTCTCCTCGCTGCCGATCTTGATGCGGCACAGGTTGCAGGCCTGAATATTGGCGCTGTGGTTTTCGTGGCCGCGATCCTCTTTCTGGCGCGTCCCATTGCCGTTTGGCTTGCGCTCACGGGAACTGGTCTTTCCAAGCAGGAGAAGTTCATGGTCGCGTGGATTGGGCCTCGTGGAGTTGTGGCCGTCGCGGTGGCCGGACTGTTTGGCTCGCGGCTGGTGGAATTGGGCATTGAGGATGGGGCGCAACTTGCTCCTCTTGCTTTCGTTTTGGTTGCCGCAACGGTTGTTGCACATGGCTTTTCGATCGTACCGCTATCCCGCATGTTGGGCCTCACCTCCACTGAGCAGCCGGGTGTGCTGATTGTGGGTGGCTCGCCTTGGGTGGTGAACCTTGCTGAGACGTTGAGGACCGCAGAAATCCCGGCCCTGATCGCTGATCGGAACTGGTTTCGCCTGCGCAGCGCCAAACAGGCGGATATCTCTGTGTATCATGGTGAAATACTATCCGAGGCGGCGGAGCACACTGTCGATACGAACCGCTATGGCCTCCTCATCGCGGCCACCGATAACGATGGCTACAACGCACTCGTCTGTACGGACTTTGGGCCCGAGTTCGGCCGGGACAACGTGGTGCAGATCGGCCGTTTCCAGGATGGAAAAAACGAACGCGATCTACCGGTGACGCTCGGCGGGCGGCCAGTTGGCAAAGGGCAAACCTTCGCGGCACTGGATGAGGCGATAGCCAATGGTTGGCGGTTCCGCCTTACACCACTTACAGAGGAATACGGGCTGGAAAGATACATGGAAGAGCGGCCAGAAGCGGATATATGGGCCATTCTGCGAAAGTCCGGCAAGTTCGACATTCAACGCGGCGATCAGGAATTGAAGGCCCAGCCGCAGGACCGTGTGCTGGCATTGATGCCAGAAAAACGCCCTCAGGAAGCGGAGGCGAGCTGACGGGTAGCGTCTTTTCGGGCAAAAGCCTTCATACCGGCACCATGCGCGTCCATGAACCCGCGCACATCATCTGGCGCGTGTTTTGAGAGGGTGCGAAGCCACCACGCGACCGCTTTCTGAATAAACCACTCTTTATCGGAAACATACTCTGCTGCCCATTCCAGCACACGGGCACGCGCCGCCGCTTGCTCGGGCTTCAAGTTATTGAGCTTGGCAAGCGGCAGGGTGAAGACGAGCGCTGCCCGCTTGGTCCAGAGATGGTCCGAGCGCGTCCAAACCTCAAGACTGTCCAGCCGCGAGAGATTGGCCATAATCCGGCGCTCTCCGGCTTTCGCAACGTGATCCGCTATGGCCCAGCCATCAAGATCGGGCACCCAGCTTTGAATGAGCTGCCAGACTGTTACCTCTTCCTGGCCGTATCGCGCCTTGGTAATAAGCTTTGCGGCGGCGATCCGCGCCTCGAAAACACCTGAGGTCCAGAGCGCATTTGCTTCAGCAATGCATTCGGGAACAGTTTTCTCTGCCCGCCAGTTGCGAACTGCCGCATCTATCTCCGGGTTGGAAACGCCAAGGGTTTCCCGCTCTGTCTTGTGATAGCGTTGCATTTCCAACGCTTTATCCTTGACGCCAAGAGGCCGCAGCGCCTTCAGAACCTCGCTCTCGTGCTCTTCCCGCTTCACTATTCCACCGTCACGGACTTGGCGAGGTTGCGTGGCTGATCCACATCCGTGCCCTTGGTTGTCGCCGTGTGATATGCAAGTAGTTGGGCGGGCAGGGCATAGAGAATGGGGGCCACAAACGGGTCCACTCTCGGCATCCGCAGGCTTTTCCAAACGCCTTCTGATGCGGCGGCAATTCCAGCCTCATCCGAGATCAGAAGCACTTTTCCGCCCCGCGCCATCACCTCTTGCATGTTGCTTACGGATTTGTCGAAAAGGCTGTCGCTGGGTGCCATGACAACCACTGGGACGGTTTCGTCAATCAGTGCAATCGGGCCGTGCTTCAGTTCACCGCTCGCATAGCCCTCTGCGTGGATATAGCTGATTTCCTTGAGCTTAAGCGCCCCTTCAAGAGCCAGAGGATACATCGGCCCTCGCCCGAGAAAGAGAATATCCTGAGCCTTGGAAAGGTCCCAGCAGATGCGGCTGATCTCCGGTTCCAGTGCAAGTGCCTCCGCCATCGCGCCGGGAACAGTGCCAAGATCTGCCAGCTTCTCTGCTTCTCCCTCCGCATTGAGTTCGCCCCGGACACGCGCTGCCAGAATTGCGAGTGCGGCAAGCACGGTCAGCTGGCAGGTAAAGGCTTTGGTCGATGCCACACCGATCTCAATGCCAGCATGGATCGGGAGAAAAATATCGCTTTCCCGCGCAATCGTGCTGGTGGGAACATTTACAATGGAGAGAATTGTGGAAGCCTTTCCCGAACAGTAGCGAAGGGCTGCAAGCGTATCCGCCGTTTCGCCCGACTGGCTGATGAATACGGCCAGCGTTCGCGAAGCAATGGGTGGCTCCCGGTAACGAAATTCGGACGCCACCTCAATTTCCACCGGAAGGCGGGCTACCTGCTCGAACCAATACTTTGCCACATGGGCGGCCAGATAGGCCGTGCCGCAGGCCACCATCACCACTCTGTCATAACTTCCGAAATCCAGATCCACATCAGGAAATACAACCGATGCGCCATCGGGCGAGGTATACTGGCTGAGGGCGAAGGCCATTACTGACGGCTGCTCATGCATCTCCTTGGCCATGAAGTGCTTGTGATTGCCTTTGTCAGCATAGGCATTCTCTGCCTGCACGAAACGGATTTCGCGCTCTACTGGTTCGCCATCGGCTGCGAATATCTGAGCGTTTGTGCGCGTCAGCACCGCATAGTCGCCCTCTTCGAGATAGGCGATCTGACGGGTCATGGGTGCCAGTGCGAGAGCGTCTGAGCCAACGAACATCTCACCCTCACCGTAGCCAATTGCCAGCGGAGAGCCGCGCCGCGCTGCGATCATCAGATCTTCCTCGCCCTCAAAAAGAAAACAGAGTGCGAAAGCCCCGTCCAACCGCTCGAGCGTTGCCTTCACTGCATCTACCTGGCTGAGTCCTTCTGCCAGCCCTTGTTCAGTCAGATGCGCTACGGTTTCAGTATCTGTCTCGGTATCGAACTTTGCCCCCTTTGCCTCCAGTTCGGCCTTCAAGGGGCGGAAGTTCTCGATGATGCCGTTATGTACCACGGCCACACGCGCAGAACGGTGGGGATGCGCATTCATAAGCGTCGCCGCGCCATGCGTTGCCCAGCGGGTGTGGCCAATACCGGATTTGCCGCGGATCGGATCTTCCACCAGTAAATCAGAAAGGGCGATCAGCTTACCCGTGGCCCGGCGACGACCGAGCGCACCTTCGTGTAGTGTGGCGATGCCGGCACTGTCATAGCCGCGATACTCCAGTCGTTTGAGCGCATCCAGAATGATCGGTGCGACCTCGTGATTGCCCAGAATACCCACAATACCGCACATCAGCGCGCTCCCTTTATCTTAAGTGCGCGCAGCCGCTGCATCATTCGTTTCCCGAGGCCCGCCTTGTTCTCCTGTGCGGAACGTGCCAACGCGAGATCACCATCCGGCACGTCTTTTGTGATCACAGCACCAGAACCCACCAGCGCATCTGCCCCAATATTCACCGGCGCCACCAGTGCGCTGTTGGAGCCGATAAAAGCACGATCTCCGATTTCCGTGCGATGCTTGAACACACCATCATAATTGCATGTAATTACGCCCGCTCCGATATTGGCGGCGGCTCCGACGCTCGCATCACCCACATAGGAGAGATGGTTTACCTTCGCGCCCTCCGCCAGTGTTGCAGCCTTGATCTCAACGAAATTGCCCACGCGCGCCGCTGGCCCGATCTCCGCACCTGGGCGAAGCCTTGCATATGGGCCAATGCGTGCGCCTGCGCTGATATGGCATCCCTCCAGATGGCAGAATGCGCCGATCTCCGCCCCGGTTTCCACAGTCACTTCCGGCCCAAATACAACGTTTGGTCCGATGACGACATCGCGACCAATGACAGTATCAAAGGCGAAGTAAACACTTTCTGGCTGGGTCAACGTCACCCCGGCCTCCATGGCATCGCGCCGCGCCGTGGATTGGAAGACGGCTTCGGCTGCAGCAAGATCTCCGCGAGAGTTGATGCCAAGCGTCTCCTCTTCTTCACAGATCACAACGCCGGTGGAGAGCCCGCGTTCCCGTGCCAAGCCCACGATATCGGGAAGGTAGTATTCGCCGCTCGCATTGTTGTTGCCAACGGATTTTACCAGCGAAAAGAGTGTAGCGGCATTGGCACAGACTACCCCTGAATTACAGAGCGAGACGCTCAGTTGCTCACCGGACGCATCTTTCGCCTCTACTATGCCGAGAAGGGTATCGCCCTCCATGATCAGCCGCCCGTAGAGCCCGGGTTCCTTAGCTTCGAACCCCAGAATTACGACATCTGTGCCCGCTGCGCGTAGTGCCAGCATTTCTTCCAATGTGGCGGGCGCTATGAAGGGTGTATCGCCATATACGACGATTGCATCTCCCTCAAAATCCGACATGGGAGCAGCCGCCTGCAATACAGCGTGAGCGGTGCCCAGTTGCTCCGTTTGATCCACACAAACAGCATCTTCATTCTGTGCTTCGGCAGAGGCTTGAACAGCCTCCGCCCCATGACCCACGACGACAATCGTACGCTCCGCTGCAATCTGTTCTCCGGCCCGCATGGCATGCCAGAGAAGCGGCGCGCCCGCCAGCCTGTGCAGGACCTTCGGCATGTCGGAGCGCATCCGCGTGCCTTTGCCTGCTGCCAGAATGATAATCGCCGTACCCATACCCGCCTCCGGTTTTTTGCCCTCATATCAGGCTGCTGCCGCCATCGCAAAGCGCATCTGGATCAGAAAAGGTTTCAACTCATGTCAGTGCTGTGGCATGCCAGCGGTAGATACACGAAAGGCAGACTTATGCGGGCAGCAATTTTCGATCTTGATGGAACACTTGCGGATACATCCGGCGATCTGATTGCTGCGGCAAACGCCTGCTTCGACAGGGATTGGCTGGATCCCACCGCTGATCAGGCGACATCTTTTCTTGGCGGTCGGGCGATGCTTCGGCTGGCCCTGGAACGCAAGAACGGTGGTTTCGAGGAGACCGAGATAGATCAGATGTACCGAACGCTACTGGGCCACTACGCTGAGAATCTCGCTAGGGAAACGCGGCTCTTTCCAGGGGTCGAGGCGGCGCTGGATGCTCTGGCGGAGCAGAGATGGACGCTCGGCGTGTGTACTCTCAAGCCCGAAGGTCTGGCGGAAGAGCTCCTCAAAAGGCTGGGTGTTCGGGATCGGTTCGCTTCGATGCTTGGTGCGGATAGCCATGCCTTCAAAAAGCCGGATGCACGGCATCTGCTGGAAACAATCATTCGCGCTGGCGGCGCACCAGAGCAGGCCGTGCTAATGGGAGACAGTCAGACAGACCGCGATACGGCCGAAAATGCAGGTGTTCCATGCGTACTCGTTCGCTTTCGGCCGGCTGGGCTGAATGTGGAGGCGATGAAACCTGCCGCACTTCTTGATCACTATGACGATCTTCCGGTTCTCCTCAACAGGTTGGTTGCTGCTTGAAACTTGCTTTCTCGTGCCTTGGGAGAGGTGCCGCTCGCCAGTGAAAAAATACTATGCCAGATGATCAAAGGACTGGGAGTGCTATGGTGTTGTGTAGTCGTGAAGCGAACTCTACTCCGGCCTGTCGCAGAGCCGACGTGCTTCGGCAATCAGATAGGCGAGCCGCAATGCATCATTGGCGGACCTGCTTTCTGAGAGCGCGTTGCACGCGCGCTCCAGCGTTAACATGCCAGCCGATCCAAGCGTGGCCCCGGCGGATCTCAAGTCTTCACTTTTGCCGTAAACCAGACAGCTTATCGCGGCATCCACTGTTGTCTTGAGTGCTTTGCTCAGCGGATCTTCTATGATGCCTGCGCCCTTTGCGGGGCTGGGTTGGAACTTGCCGAGGAGACGTCCAAGCATTGATTGCCCTTCACCCGGCATCCTGTCGAGGCTCAAATTGGTTATCCCCTCGCGATCAATGGACCGCAACAAGGATAACGGTGCCAACCGCACCCCATGATGTTCCGGCAAAGCGTCACACAGGATTGCATCACCTTTTCGCCATGCCTTCGCCAGCCATTGAACGCGCATGGCATTATCGGCTGCGAATGTCAGAGAGAGACTTGCACCATTGGCGTCCCGAACCTCAAGTTCGTAGATCTGGTTCAGATCATCAAAAGTGGGTTTCAACAATGCGGTCGGCTGTAGCATCACGGGTTTGGGCGTTCCGCCCCGATGGAGCCCTGTTCCGAGCTGTTGGTCAAGATCTGCAAGGGCTGCGTTCCAGTTCCTGTAGCAGGCTTTGGCCGCGATAAGATCGGAAAGCGCGCACTCAGAGCGCGATAGTGAGCCAGTCAAGCTCGTTGGCAGTGTGCCATCGTCGGCGATACGTGGTGCAGCCAGATGGATATGTGCGCCAGTTGCTGTACGGATGCTGGCGGCGGCCCAGAGCGGCAGATCATAGGCTGCCCTCGGCATAAACGTTGGATCCGCACTTGCGGCACGCGCCGGCCCGGTAACATGCCAGCGTTGGCCAACGAGATCGTAGGCGTATACCCGTAGGCCCCTTGCGCCGCCGGGCGTGCGCCAAACGCCTGCGCCGAGTATGACGATATCCATTGGAGGCGCGTCCCGATAAGTGCGTGTGATTACACCGGTTAATGCTGCATCACCCGGTGCTTGCATCAGTGCACATGCCAGAGCCGTTGAGTATGCGGCATCTGTCAGAAAGTCGGTTTCATCGAAGGCGATATCACGCGACTGTGTCAGTCCCGCCTGTCGCGAAAGAGCGCGGAGTAAGGAGGTCAATCGCGGAGCGGCCTGAGCTCGTGCGGCAACTGAAAGGTCAAACAACCTGTCGCGTGCCAGTATTGCATTGCCGTTAAGGACGGCCATCAGCGAAACGGCGATAGCGTCCTGAACCTCAGATAGGAACTCTTGTGTCAGCGAAGGTGCAGCCGCATCCCCCGCTTCCGGTTCTGGCTGGATAAGGCCGGCCTGTGCTCGCACAACTATCGTTGCAGCTGAGACAACGAGCCTGACGCGTGTTTTCGGGCCCTTGAAAACAACGCCCTTCATGCCCTGGCCTGCCAGAAAGATAACCGGGGTAGGTGCATCGGGCAGTGTCACGCAAAGCGTTCCACCTTCCGCTTCTATCAGCGCACTCTCAGAAGCTTGAGCCAGAGCAAGTGCGCGTGATAAATCAGCACCGGCGAAGGCACGCAGTTCCGCCTCATCAATCGTCAGTAGTTCTTCGCGCACATCGGTTGTTGAAGGCTCTGTTCCAGTCTCGGTGCGCAGCGCCATAATTGCCAGAAGGATGTGGCGGCAAATACCCACTGCCGTACAGCCGCAGGATGCTGCCTTGGCTCCCGCCATCGGAACTACAACGGTCTCGCCGTCGGCACAGACTTCAGCGTCCTGATCTCCGCGCCGTATTATCCGGAACTTGCCGCCATCCGCATCGCGCCGTGCTCTGCGAACCAAACCCTTTGAGGCTAATGCTTCAAGCGCAGTATCGTCATGTGCGGCCAGCATTTCAGCGAGGCTCATCCCATAACCCCGGACAGCCAGTGCGCGAATTTGTCAGGTGTCGCGGCACCAACCTCCATTCCCAGAGAAGCAACTTTGCGTGCGATTGTATCGTCGTAGGAGGGGATGCCACCCTCATCTAGCGCGAGAAGCCCCATCAGGCGTACTCTTGCTTCATTGAGGCGGGCCACCGAGGCATAGAGCGCCCGCGGCGAAGCTCCCTCCCCGAAATCGGTCAGAAGTGCGAGGATTGTGCGCGCCGGATCATCCACCAGTGTTTCGCAATAAGTCATCGCCTTGCCGATATCTGTTCCGCCCCCAAGCTGAACGGATAGCAGTGTCTCCAATGGGTCGGTGAGACGATCAGATACGTCCAGAACCGATGTATCAAATAACACCATCCGTACATCAATCCCTGGCAGGCCGGACAGGATTGCAGCCATCACAGCTGAGTGGATCAAGCTGTCCGTCATCGAGCTGGATTGATCCACGCAGAGGATTACTCGCCAGGGCAGACGGCGCTTTTCCCGGCTGTTGAAGCGCAGCTGCTCCGCCACAATACGATTTTTCTCAGGATCGTAGGTCTTGAGGTTTTCACGGATCGTTGCCCGCCAATCGAAGTTGGCGGCACTTTGCATGTTGGAGCGACGGAACCGGTTCCTACGCCCTGAAAACGCGCGCAACACTTCGGATTTCAGGCGCTTCATGATGTCTGAAATGATCTGATCTGCAACCTGCCGCAGCTTTTCCTTCACCGCCGGGTCCGCACGTCCCTGGAAAGCAAGCAGGACTTTTAGCAGATCCTGACTGGCCTTAAGGCTTTCAAGCGTTTTGGGGTCGTTCAGCAATTCAGTTAGGCCGTAACGATCCAGCGCATGATCCTGCAATGTCTCAAACACGGACTGCGGAAAGAGCGATCGCGCCTTGCCGAGCCACTTAACGGCATTCAATGCTGTAGGATCGAGAGATCCCGGTCCCTTGTCTCTATTGATCCCGCGCCGCTGATACTCACGGGCGTAGAGATATTCGAGCGCCGACTCCATCTCCCCATCCGTCCCCGCCAAAGCTCCGAGCGAGCGATCGGAATAACGCCCGAGGGCGAGACGCCAGCGTCGAGCGATTGCGTCACTCACAGCTGATCCTCCAGCAGCCAGTCTTCAAGCCCGTCTGCTGCGACAGACACTCTCAACGCCCTTTCCACAGCAATCCCACGCGCAAGGTCAGCCTCGTTTAGCGCGGTTGTTGAGGTTAATATCTCACCGGCCTGAAACCGATGCCGCCCGGCGATCATTTCGGCCAATCGATCCACTTCGCGGGGGTTCAGCGCGGTAAGGGCCAGTCGCAGGTGCGGGAGTAGATCCAGAAAGACATTCTCATCCAGATCGGAAAGGAAAGTATCTATTTTTTCCAGGACGGGCGTTACCTGCCAGAGAATGCCGGGAGCAGCATGCAGAATACCGCGCAAGACGCCTATCCTCGCGTTTTCATTGAGCACAGCACCGGTAAAACGCCCCTCCAACGCGGTGATCAGATCCTGCTCGTCTCGCTGACCGGAGATTGTCAGAACGGCCAGAATAGCGCCCAAGATTTCAGGAGGGGCGTCCATATCCACGACGCGGTTCATTGCGGCATCGAAAAGCTCGGCATCCAAATTCTTTCCCAAAGGTCCACGCAGCAATTCGTTGATTGTGCGGATAGCATCCAGACGCGGGGCGATCTCCTCATCCGGCGTATCGGCCAGAGTGTCGCAGAGAAACAGCAGCCGGGCGTAAGCCGCCTCAACTGTTGTGCTGATTTCGAGTGTGTCAGGAATTCCGAGCGGACCGCGCGAAGCCTTTATCTGTGTTAGTCTGGAAAGCGCACCCGCGACGTTTTGGAAGCTTCCGTGCTTCTGAATGTCGCCTCCGATTTCCAACACGAAGCCCTTCAGTTCAGCACCGAGACCCGCGAGGAGACCCCGAAAAAGCAGATCGATCAGACTTTCAATGTCGTTGGCGCTTCCTCTGTTTGCCATGCTCGTTCGCGTTCGAAGGATATGGCCGAGAGCTGCTGCAGGGAGCCTATCGCCAAGAGCGGACAATTCGATCAAGCGGCTTTCCACCTGCGGAGACCAGGAATAGCGCCATTCCTCAAACAGCAATTCTGTGCGCGCGTCGTTCAGATAATCAGGCCCAACATCGCGCTCCGCAAATCGTGCTTCAAGGAGGCTCATCATGTGAAAATAGCGGCTCGCGGCCAGATGCGAAGGCTTGCGTCGGATATCCAGTTTGCGCCGTCTTTGCTGCCCATCACTCACGTCGATCCGGTGGCTGCGTGCGAGGGCGCGTGCATCCTCGACCAACGGTGGCGAGCCTGCCGAGGCCGGAATATCACCCAATCGATTACCACACAGGTATTTAAGAAGGCGTTCCGTCCAGATCTCAGCAAAACCGGTCTCGCCTTTGACGAGTGCTGCCCGCACCCCGTCAATCAGGTCGTGTCGCGATGCTCCGGGGCGGCCGCGCATTCGGGCTAGTTCTTCCGCGACACGGAGAACTTCAACCTGCGCAGGTAGGCTGACCGCATGCCCCTCTGCCCGCATATGTGCTGTGAACCCTGCAACCATATCTTGAGCTGTTTCGCGCCACGGCATGAGGCCTTGACTGGTGTTCGCTCTCTTCCAGAGCGCGTCGTAATATCCGGGCTGAGGAAGACCGGCGGCATAGCCGTTCAGCGCATCCAATGCTCGGAACCCGTATCGGATCAGATAAGATCGGGTCTGGCCTTTCGGTTGGATTGGCGAAGGTGCCTTTTCCAGCCCGTCCAAGAGAGCGGGTGCATGAAAGCCACCAACGACTGCGACAACACCTCCGCCTTTCTCTAGCGCTGCGTGAAGGCATGCAACCATCTGCGTTTCGCGCGCGTCATCGCCTTGCTCCGAGATCCGTTCCTTGAGCGTTGCCGCGCGAATACCGGCACAATAAACGCCAACGTCGCCAAGAAATCCACGCCAGTCTTCCGAACCAAGCCGCGTTTCAAAGAGGTGATCCCACAGTTCGTAGCCGTCCCGGCAGCCTGTTGCATGCGCGAGTGCATTCACATAGTCGCCGCTATCGAAACTATGCTCATCAATTAGTGACGTGAGTTGATCAGGGTCGTTGAATGTCTGACGTGATTTTTGTTCGGAAGGCAGATCGATAAAGCGGATTTTTGCGCCAATATTTTCTGCTACCTGCATCGCGACAAATTCAGGTGAGTGGGCGCAAAAGGGGTAGTATGCGGCGGAACGCGTCTCGCCTTCGTGCTCTACAAGCGAAACAATGGCGACGGGCGGCTTTGTGTCCGCATCGAGGACGAGCGGAATATGCGCCTCGAAGTCGATGGGAGCTTCTATCAGCACATGAGCAGGGCGTATCTCCTGAATGAGGGCGCGAACGGCCCAAGCGCAGGCGGGTGAATGATGGCGGATCGGCGCAATATAGAGGCCGCGCTTCGGTTGAAACAGAGTGTTCCGAACTGCGCCGAATGCTGCCTTATCTGTCATCCTGTCCTGCCTTGGCCGATTTGTGAAAATCTGCCCAGACCCTTGAGCCGCGTGATCTTGGCTTGGCGATGTGATCCACATAGGCCCGCAACTTGCGCGCATCTTCAGGATCATCCTTGAACGCTACCCCCCGCAATTGCCGGGCGATCTGCCCTCCAGTTACACCGCCGCCTTCGAGATATGCGGCCTCCAGCATGGCGGCATGGGTCACATTTACGGCCTCGGCGGTTGACATCACACTCTCCGGGATGGCCACAGCCGTACCTTCGGCTGTCTTGCCAGTTCTGAGGTCGCGGAAAACCGAAACTACTAGATCCAGTACATCGTCACCAAGATCCGGGCTGACCGGATGGTCTGACATGCGCTCTTCCACCTGCCTTCGCACCAGATCCTTCTCGAAGGCGGCATCCGCAATAGGCAGAACTGTCTCGAAGTTGAACCGGCGTTTCAGCGCGCTCGACATGTCATGGACACCGCGATCCCGCAGGTTGGCAGTGCCGATCACGTTAAAACCGGGCTTCGCGCGTGTTTCTTCGCCCGCACCCAGCTCAGGGATGGAAATGGTTTTCTCGCTCATAAGGGAAATCAAGGCGTCCTGCACTTCGGGTGCGCAGCGGGTTAGCTCCTCAACGCGAACGATCTTGCCGTCGCGCATTGCACGAAGAACGGGGGAAGGTATCAGCGAACGCTCGCTTGGTCCCTCCGCCAGCAAGAGGGCGTAGTTCCAGCCGTAACGCAAGTGATCTTCAATTACACCAGCCGACCCCTGAACAACCAGAGTGGATGAGTTCGATATTGCTGCTGAGAGCAACTCGGACAACAACGATTTTGCTGTGCCAGGCTCACCCACCAGCATCAATCCCTGATAGCCCATAAGCGATACGATGCAGCGGTCTACCAATGGGTCGTCGCCAAAGAATTTCTGCGATATGTCAAGTGTGCTGTCGCCCAGAATGAACCGACGCGCTGCGCGCGGTGAAAGGCTCCAGCCCTCGGGTTTCGGATCTACGTCGGCGGTCGCTAACCGATCCAGTTCATCTCGGTAGCGGGTTTCGGCCGGAGCCCTCTGAATGCGCTCTACCATAGGCCCTTCTTTTTCCAATCGGGATCAAATGCCGCCTTGGCGGCCATTGTGTGATAATCGTTCCAGCACTCTGAAAGCAGGACGGCGGGAACCTCCGAAAGTTTCACACTGACACCGAGACGGCTCCCTTTCTGGAAAGAGAGCGAGGTTAGAGCTGCCGGGATGTTCTCCTCCGGCAGATAGCTGCCTGTGAACCCGACAACTGCCGTGAGCCCAGCACTACGGAAAGACTTGCGATACTCGTCGAAGGATCCTCCGTCCATTGTCTCCCCCCGCTCATAGCCTGCCCTTGTGGCAGCGCCCCTGAGTGTAAATGTGTCGGTTAGCCAGCCTTCACGATCCGCAATTTTGTCTGCGTCTGCCATATCGGATGGCAGAGTCTTCAGCGCGCGGCCGAATTGAGCGAAGAGTGGCTTGATCTCATAGTCCTGCAGATGCTGTTCCCATGCGTTGGCCGTATCTGGCGGCAGCATTGCCCCATGCGTCAACCGAAGCTGTGCAAACTCTCTTGGGTCAACGGGTTCGTCTTGTGCGTCTGTATATTCTCCCTCCGCCGTTGGCCGGAACGTCGCCAGCGGCTGACCGTCCGCATCCAGCCCCTCCCAGACCACCCGCTCAGTCAGGCGACGCATAACGGGGTGATCGCGAAAATCGCGTTGCCATGCTTCATAGAGCCATGTTTTCTGCGCGCACAAACCCTCGTAGTACCGGGAGGTCTGCATCGAAATGACCTGCTTGAGCTCTTTCCTTGATGCGGAAAGTTGTTTCTTGGAAGCCTTGGTTGTGTCGTCGGTTCCACTCGATAGGGCTTTTACAACCTTGCCATCCGGGTTCGTGAGAACCAGCGTCAAATCCTCTGCAAGTGTAGCGCGATACATCTTCTCATCAGGCCCACAAGGCAGTTCCAATATGCCGTCATCATCCAAGCCGGCGCTCGGGATCGTGCGGTCGGATAATTCTTCCAACGTCCATTCCATCCGATCAGCGACTTTCTGGACGAGTTCACCGGCAAATGCCTGCACGCCCTTTTGCTTCAGTCTTGTTGCGGCGGAAATCAAAACCTGCAGCGAAACCGGATCGCCCTTGGCCGCAAGGAGCTCTAACTGGGCCGAGGCTTGACTGTTCCGCGATCCGTGGTTTTTGAGATACGTGCGCACGCGGTCCGCCAGAATCTGAGGCGGTATGCGCGTGGCCAAACCCAACAAGCCTTTAGAGGCAGCCCCGGAGTTCAGGTAGTTGCTGAGAAACTCGCGCCTTAGCTGGTTGAAATGGTCTTCTTCTGTCCAATCCGCATACCACCGTGCCCATGCTTTAAGCCGCTGTTTGGCATTGGCCTTTGCGTGGGCGTTGGCTTCTTCATCTGAAGGTTTGGCTGTGTCATAAGCCGTCCAGGCCTCAAAAAGCCATAGTGAGAAGGCGGCCGCATCATCTGGCTGCAACTGATCCAGCCAAATTTCAAAGAGGCTGTTTCCACCGGGCTGCTTGAGTTTGAAAGCCAGAAAAACCCACCAGCGTATAACATTGGCCGGAACAGCCTTGCCACCGGCAAATTTGAGCGCTGGCATATGATCCATGTTGAGCCAGTCAAGCTTGTCGAACCGCGCCTTCTTCAAGCCCGCCTCTGCTTCATTTATCAACGCCGCAGGTCCGACATAATCATCCAGCGACACGTCGAGCAATTTCAGCGCAGTAAGGATGGCAGCGCGCGCAATCTCGGATTTTTCCTTCTTCAGGCGCTTTTTCATTGCATCAATGGCATCTTTGTCCCGGCGCTCGCTGATCCATTCCGCCGCTCCAGCTCGGATGGCCTGTCGCGTATCGTCCAGTAGGCTGATCAGCTGCCCTGAGACTTCCGGTACATCCTCAAGAAGTGCACGTGCTTCGGCCCGCCCTGCTTTTGCCGTTCCGGTAGCGGCTTCCAGGAGCGGGCCGAAGTAGCGGCTTGGCGTCTTGGGTAGTACAGCAATGTAGCAGATAGCCGCGACGCGGCTGACCGGCTCCTGTGTGACAGGGCGCAAGCCCATTGCTTCGTCTACGATATCGAGGTTGGCGGCGATGTAGGGCCAGATCGTTGACTTTGGAAAGGTTTCAGGTGGAATGAAGTTGTATGCTTCTTCTGGAAGCAATACGCGCATGAAATCCCCCTTTTTCATGCTGCGTTGAGTCCGATTCCGCCACCCACCGAACGTGAATTTGATCCCGATGTCACAGCCGAGAGCTTCAAGCGCCCGAAGATCCGCTGTTTCAGAGGACAGGTATTCGGCAAGCGCCTCTTGGGTTGGTGTATTGACGTAGGAACTCAAAACGCCGGAGAGAGCATATTCCGCTGCCATCGAGATGGCCAGTTTCTGATCCAGTGGCACCTCTTTCAATGCCTTGCGCGTTAAATCCGCCATCTGGAAGTTCAGCAGGTGGGTGATATTGCGTTCTTTCTGGATGCCCGCACCGCCGGAAAGAAGTCTAATCGCTGCTTTTGCCAGTTTGGGCTGAAATTTTGGTGCCTGATAAGCATTCTTGCGTGTCTTGCGCCGTTCAGCATTCTCGGCCTCTATGCGCTTGTTTGCGTTCATTATGAACGCATTCAGTTCGGCTTCCAACGCTGGCCCAAAAGATACCGGCTCAACCCTATCGATAGGATTGAAGGGAGGAACTTCAACGCGGGTACCGTCAAGGGCAATGTAGCCGCTTTCATCGTCTTCGGTTCCTGTCTTGCTAACTATTTCTGCTGTAGAGCGCGCGTTTTCGATATCTGCGATAATCCGAGCCGTTTTCTCCGTTTTGAGATGTGTGCTGAGGATCTCATCCGTTTCCGCTGTCCGCATCGAAGCCAAAAGTCTGACCATACCCGCACGCAAGTTAACATTGCCGGTTGCCAAGTTAGCTTTTGCCAGTGGTATAACTTTTTCTTCCGGCAGGGATTTCAAGATCGCGAATGCCGCCTCGCGTACCGTCTTAGCGCTCTCTCCGGCTTGCGCGACCAACAGTTCGATAAACGGTGACTGCCCGGCAAACTTCCAAGTATTCAAATCCTTGAGAAGAGCTGCGCGACCATTGGCTTGTAGACGCTCGGCGGCTTCAACGACGTTTGCAGGCTTTTGGTTCGCCAGATCGCTGAGATCGATACGTTTGCGAAGGGCCTTCAGCGTCACTCTTCCATACGTACCTGTGTCCCAATAGAAGATGTCAAAGATATCGGTCGCTGTTGCGTCCAGCTCTTCGGCGAGCTTTGTCAAATGGTCCGGCGTAAGCCCAAGTTTGGGCTTCTTTTCGTTATCCGCCCTTCCGAAGCCATAGCTCTCGTTCGCAATGGATGCCTCAAAGAGAAGAATGCGCAGTGATAAAGGCGCTTTCTCTGATCCAGCTAGACCGTCGGGCGGTGTTCTGGTTGCTGCAGCCTCCAAAACACGCGCATACCGCGCCAGCTGGGAAAGGTCGTAAGGATCTACGCTTAGAAACCGGGCGGAACGCTCCGTCTCCGCAACTGCTGTGCTGTTTCGGTATCGATTGGCAATCCCCAGTTTTTCGCCTCCACCAAGTGTATGCAAACTGGAAAGAACCATCTCACTGTGACCTGTGAGGACGTATTCGGCGGCGTCAGTTCCAATGCCGCTCCTCACCTCGTTCAGCCTGCCAAGATCCAGTTGCACAGATGTTCGGCGTGGATCCAGTGTGCCCAGCACCCTCCTGACCAAATTGCGCATTTCCAAAATCCCACACCCACTCAATGCCTCAAGTTTCGTATTAGACTGAATTGCGCCGATTTCATGAATTTTCTTTAGGATTCTCCAGTCTAAAACATAGGATGGACAGATCTTTGCTCCCGCTGAGCCGCTTCAACGGCAGCTTTTGACATCTGTTCAGATTTCCTGCTGCGAACGGATGTGATCAAGTTCTTCTAAACCCGGCTTTGATTGGCAGGACTGATAAAGAGGGCGGAACTGGTGATCACTCGCGCGAAGGCAGCGTAGTTCTAGTGCTACGTCCTTGATGCCAACAGTATTGGAGCGGGTACCTGTTATGGCACCCGCAGTTTCAGGCCGCGTCAATTCTCCCGGCATTTCCCGAACTGGCTTTGCGGGATGAGACCTTGAAGGATGATACAAGCTTCTCAAGGCCTTGAATTTGATCCAACAGATCTTTCACGTGGCTGGTAGACATCTCTGCTTGTTGCGCATTCTCTTGTGTAGACTGATCCATAGTGCGGATAGCGACGTTTACCTCGCTGATGCTTGCGGCCTGTTCTCGGCCGGATTGAGCCACGCTGAGTAAAACATCGACCACCGGTGCTACCGATGTTTCTATCTCTGTGAGAGCTGCGCGGGTAGCCTCCACGCTTGCAACTCCGGACTTCACGCTTTGCGCGCTTCTGGTCACGAGAGAGCCGATTTCCCCAGCAGCGTCGGAAGACCTTTGGGCAAGTGTGCGAACTTCGGAGGCCACGACGGCAAAACCCTTGCCTGCATCGCCCGCACGTGCTGCCTCCACGGCAGCGTTAAGGGCCAGAAGATTTGTCTGGAAGGCGATGGCCTCGATTACGCCGTTGATCTCTGTGATCTTGTCCGAGATTTTGGCAATATCCTCTACATTCCTGACGGCTTCTTCCGCGGCTGCCCTGCCATCCTGGGTTTTGCTGGCAACCAGTGTGGAGCGCTTTTCGGCTTCCGTCAGCATTTTCGAGTTTGCGTTTACACCCTCGGCCATAACCTCCATCGAGGCGGTGGTTTCTTGAATGGACGCGGCCTGGTTTTCTGCACGCTTTGCCAGCGTGTTCGCACCGTCCGACACTTGGCGAACCCGCTCTCCCGAAATGCGGGCAGCACTCCGAATACCTTCTATCATGTCCGTAAGCTTGTGCGACGTATGGTTCACATCGTCACTGAGCTGAGCGAAGACGCCCTCAAAATCTGAAGACATCCGGTGTGTAAGGTCCGCGTTGGAAATGGCCTGCAGCGCGTTCCGCGTCTCATTGAGGCCCCTCTCGGTTGCTGACAGCAGTCCGTTCACATTTCTTGCGAGGCTGGCGATCTCAGGATCAACGAATTCGTGCTCTACTCTGTGCGAGAAATTGCCTCGCGAGCCTGCGCCAACCACCGTGCCGATCTCCTCGGACAGTAGATTGAGCATATCACGCTGAGCCTGTTTCGCGGCTTCATCCTGTGCAGCGCTGTCGGCTCGGAGTTGTTCCATTTTCAGGGCATTCTCCCGAAATACCGAGAGGGCATTGGCCATTCGCCCTATCTCTCCAGCCTGACCATCAAGGCCCTCAATCAGCGCCATATCACCGCCGGACAATCGTTCAGTTGTCTGGCAAAGCTTGTTGAGAGGGCTGACAACCGTACGGCTGATCAGATACTTGGTAAGCAGAAAGACCACTGCGCTAACTGCAGCAATAATCATTGTAGCCATCCGAGCTCTTGAAACTTCACCTGTCAGAGCGGTTCCAGAGGCAGCGATCCTGTCAAGAGAGATGATGCCCAAGGAACCTGCCATATCGGCTATTTCGGTTACACTTTGCACGGCAAGAGAAGAGGCACGGCCTGCCTCATCCTGCGCATTCAATTCGGCGAGCCGGAGAGATGCTATGCCCGTTTCGGGGGCGATAATCTCCAGAACACGTTCAATCTCATCTTTGATTACGCTGCTCCCGTCACTCATCCCTTTGCGAACAACGTTTCCGCCGGCTGTGAGACGCTCCTGCAGTGTTGCCAATTGAGCGGGATTCTCTGCACTCACACTGGAGAGTGCGATACCCATGAGATCCTTCAGTGCGACCTGCAACGACAAAAGGTTTTGAATGCCGCTCACTTGATCATCCATAAGACCCTGAATCGTCTTGGAGTTCGTTTCGAGGGCTGTTTCACTATCGATCATCAGCTCGAAAGACATATCGTCGATCAGGCCAGAGAGCGCTGCATCGGCCGTTTGCCTGGCTGAAAGACTTTCGGAGATGCCGGACGATGAATTCCGTGGGGGGGACAGGAGGCCGTTGGCAAAGAATGAGGCTGCGCCGGATATGCTTTTCATAGTTTCTTCTGGAAGGTCAAATGCCTCCAGCTCAGAAGTCAGACGGTCCAATCGTTGTGTGGCGGCGACCCCTAGATCAGTGAAAATCGGTGAAAGGCTTGGATCCCGTGTTTGAAGAATTGCTATGTATATACCGGAAATCAGATTCATTTCAGCTCGGATCTGCTGCGCGATGATCGATTTTTGAAAGTCCACTTCCACGAGATGATTAACAGTGCGTCCGACTGAGACAATTGCTTCCTCTCCTCCCAGAACGACCTGAAAATAGGCGTCATCCACAAGCTCCGTAAGATTTTTGGAGAGGACAACGTCAATGTTTTCCAACTGTTTCACTGTCGCGGTGATGCGTTGAGTATTGTCGAACTCGGCTTCTCTGGCTCTGCGCAAAGATATCAGATTTTGCTCGGTTGCGTCCATTGTGCGCGCCAACTCTGCGCTGACTGCCTCTTCGGCCAAGCCTATATTAGTTCTGATCGTCTTGATACTGGACCGGAGATCAGCTTCTGTGCGGCTCACATCTTCCGATGTACGAGCGGTTACGATCTGATTTAGCAGTTCTGTGAGTTTGGATGCAGAAATGATTAGCCTTGTTGCATTCTGAATCTCCGGAACACGCGCTTCGGTAACCTCCTCGACCTGAGCTGCCACGTTACTGAATACCACCAGGCCCACGCCAGCGGTCGCGGCTGTCAACAAACCCATTGAAACCAGAGCAAATGTTACCTTGCTCCCGATCCCTGCAAAAATCGTCATCCCGCTATTCCTTTAGATGTGGATGACCGACCCGGATTGGCGGGCCGGTCGATAGTGTTCAGGAGCCGCCGCCAGCAACGATTGGTGCGAAGCTGCCATCCGCTGCGATGCGCGTCATAAAGACGGTATCCATGCCCTGATTGTCTCCAGGGCTGAACTGCATTGTCAGGCCATCAAGATTAACGCTGCCCATATTGTTGAGAGCTGCGAGATAGGCGTCTCTGCTCAATTCGCTTCCGGCCTTTTCAAGGGCCTCGATGGCTAGCCTGCCGACAATGTAGCCTTCAAGCGTCACAAAGCCGGGCTCGGCCTCGGGATCCACGGCATTTAGAGCGCTTTGGTAGGATGCGACGATAGGTGTGGATGCATCCCAGGGGAATGGTACAACCTGACTGATGATTACACCCTCACCCTGATCGCCGAGTTCCGTTGCCAGAGCCTTGGAGCCGACAAACGAGATGTTCACGAATGTCGGATCGAATTTCAGCTTTCTTGAGAGTTTGATGAACTCCGCGATGGGCTTGTAAGCCCCGACCATCACCACTGCATCAGGTTTGGCCTTTCGGATTTCCAGCAACGCAGTTTTTACCGCAACGGTGTTTCTGGTGTAGGTTCCTGTCGCGCTTAAAGTCATTCCGCGGCGTTCGAGCGCCGCGGTAACACCATCAAGCCCGACCCGACCAAAACCATCATCCTGATAGAGGATAGCGACGTTCTTCATGCTCTGATCATCCACCAGATACTTGATCCAAGCCTCGGTTTCCGCTGCGTAGGTGGCTCGAACATTGAAGATGTTGCCGTGCGAGGCATCCCTCAGAAAGCCAGCGCCCGTGAAGGGGCCAATGAACGGCATGTCTGCATCACTGGCGACTGGTTGCGTCGCCTTGGTTGTGGGGGTGCCTACAGGCCCTATGAGGCCGATATGAGCGTTTCCGGCGACGATTGCCTTTACGTGCTTGACGGACTGATCGGGCTCGTAACCGTCGTTCAGGCTCTCAAGCTGCAGCATGCGCCCGTGAACCCCACCATTCCGGTTCGCCTCTTCAAAGGCGGCCGTTATGCCCTGCTGCATACCAATGCCCAGGGCGGCCGCAGGGCCCTCAAGTGCTGCTACCTGTGCGAAGGTGATGCTATTTTCGGTGATTCCCTGATCCGCGGCGAGCGTTACTGCAGGTGTGGCGCTTAGCGCGAGCGCCAGAAGTGTCTGTGTGAATCTCATGAAGTTCTCCGATCTTGTGCAGAACTCTTTTTGATCCAACAGATTTAAAAGTCGTATCTACTCGCTAAAATCGTCTCTAAGTTGTTCGCCCGGTTATTGATTGCGAAGGAAAATTGCGCGCGGGGCGTATCAGCCAAGCCTTAGTAACGCAGGCAACGTGCTCGATATTGCTTGCGGGGTCTGCAGAACGGCCTTCGCCAATGGAGAGCAGACGTGCATGGTGGGATCTTTGGCGGTCTGCGATTGCAATTCCGGAATCCTTGGATAGGGTTACTGCATCAATGCGAGAGTTTGCTTCGTAGACGATTTTATCGATTGGCCGAAAAACTCGCAGTTTCAACAGAAAACCGAGGAGAATTGTCGTGAAATTTCTCAAGACTATCCAGATATCTGCGCTTGCCGTCGCCCTTTCCACCGCTGCACCTGTGCTGGCCGCTGAGCATCCGGTAACGGGGGAGGCGCTTTCGGATAATCAGACGTTTACGTACCGGGTTCTTGATGAGTTTCCGACGCTGGATCCGCAACTGGTTGAGGAAACCGTTGGTGGCGATATCGTGCGTGACCTCTTTGAAGGCCTGATGAACCAGGATGCGAAGGGTAATCTGGTGCCGGGTGTGGCGGAGAGCTTTACGGCTAGTGATGATAACAAGGTGTTCACGTTCAAGCTGCGGACAGATGCCCGATGGTCCAATGGGGATCCGGTGGTTGCCGGTGATTTCGTTTATGGCTGGCAGCGTGCGGCGGATCCTGCGACCGCTTCGCCTTATGCGTGGTTCATGGAACTTACGACGGTGGTGAATGCCGCCAAGATCATCGCTGGTGAAATGCCTCCCGAGAGTATGGGGATCAAGGCGCTCGATGACCACACGCTGGAAGTGACGCTGGAAGACAGCCTTCCCTATTTTCCTTTGATGACAACGCATTACACGCTCTATCCCGCCAACAAGAAGGTGATTGATGAACTGGGTGCGGAGTGGACGAAGCCCGGTAACATGGTTTCCAACGGAGCGTATATCCTGACGGAACATGTGCCGAGCGAGAAATCCGTGCGCGAGCGCAACGAGATGTATTGGGATAACGAGAACACGATCATCGAGAAGGTGACGGCGCTTGTTATCAATGATGAAAACGCGGCACTGACGCGCTATCTGGCGGATGAAGTGGACTTTACGGAGGTGCCTGCTGGCCAGTTCCCGCGGCTGAAGAAAGAGTATCCGGACGAGGCGACTTCCGTGCCGCGCCTTTGCTCCTACTATTACACGTTCAACCTCTCTGATAGCGGGCCTGAAGCGTTCAAGGATGTGCGCGTTCGTCAGGCACTTTCCTACGCGATTGACCGCAATGTGATCGTCGATCAGGTGCTGCAAGGCGGGCAGTACCCTTCCTTCAACTTCACGCACCAGAAGACTGCCGGTTTTGAGATTCCGGACATCGAATACGCGCAGTGGAGCCAGGCTGATCGGGATGCGAAGGCCAAGGAACTGCTGGCGGAAGCGGGCTTTGGGCCGGATAACCCATTGAAATTCCAGATGATGTATAACACTTCCGAAAGCCACAAATCCATCGCGACGGTGATGGCGCAGATGTGGAAGCAAAAGCTCGGCGTCGAAGCAACCCAGACGAATATGGAGTGGAAGACCTTCCTCGATGTGCGCGGCAAGCAGGGTTTTGAGCTGGCCCGCGGAGCATGGTGCGGGGACTATAACGAGGCCTCCACCTTCCTCGATCTTGTCACCTCCGGGTCTGGCTACAACGACGGAAAGTTCAACAATCCCAAGGTTGATGATCTGATGGCCGAGAGCCGGACGATGGCCAATCCGCAGCCCAACTACACGATGGTTGAGCAGATCATGGCGGAGGAAATGCCGATCATCCCGATCTATCACTACACGATTGCGTTCATGCTCGACCCGGCCATCAAGGGGTGGCCTTACGACAATGTTGAGAAGATGTGGTACAGCCGCGACATGTACCGCGTGGCCGAATAAGCCCCGCCAATGGCGTGGAACCGGTCTCCGGTTTCACGCCATTAACTTTTGCCGAAAGCGCTTTCTGAAAAGCTGGGTTCGGTATGGTTTTGGTACGGGTTTGGTAGTGCAGTTTGCACGCACCCTTTTGGCCACTGAGGACCGTTAACTTATGACAGCCTTCATCTTCCGCCGTCTTCTGACGGCGATCCCGGTGCTATTAGTCCTGATCATCGTCAGCTTCGTTCTGATGTTCGCGGCTCCCGGCGGGCCCTTCACATCCGAACGACCCTTGCCGCCCGAAGTGATGCGCAGCATCGAGGCGAAGTACGGGCTGGATCAGCCTTACTGGAAGCAGGTTTTCGACTACGTGGTCGGCGTGGTAACCCGCTTCGATTTCGGGCCTTCGTTCATCTACAAGGACCGGACGGTGAACGAGATTATCGCATCCGGCTTTCCCGTGACGCTGACTTATGGGTCCATCTCGTTCGTTGTCGCCGTTCTGGTGGGCGTCAGCCTCGGCGTTGTGGCGGCCATCAAGCAAAATACCTGGATCGACTATTTCGCCGTCGGCGTCTCCATCGGGGCGCAGGTCTTGCCGAACTTCGTGATGGCACCGATCCTCGTACTGGTCTTCACGCTTTGGCTGGGCTGGCTGCCGGGTGGTGGCTGGAACGGCGGGGCGTGGCAGAACATCATCCTGCCGGTTGTGGCGCTTTCCACGAGTTTCATGGCCTCGATCGCACGGATTACCCGATCTTCCATGCTGGAGGTGCTGAACACCAATTTCATCCGCACGGCCAAGGCCAAGGGTCTTTCGCAGCGGCGGATCATCTTCAAACACGCGCTGAAACCTTCGATGCTGCCGGTAATCTCCTATCTCGGCCCGGCATTCGTAGGGATGGTGACGGGATCGGTGGTGATCGACCTTTACTTCTCCACCGGCGGGATCGGCCAGCATTTCGTGAACTCGGCTCTGAACCGCGACTATTCCACGATCATGGGTATCACGATCCTGCTGGGCGCGCTGACCATCCTGATGAACCTTTTGGCGGATATCCTCTACGCGTGGATTGATCCGAAGATCAGGTACTGAAGATGTATCCATCGACAGCAACAGTTGAGGGCGTAGCGGCAGCAGAAGCGGTAAAGGGTCGCTCTCTCTGGGCGGATGCGCGGGCGCGGTTCTTTCGCAACAAGGCGGCTGTGGCCGGGCTGTTTATGCTCGGCCTCGTGGTTCTCTTTGCGATCTTCGGGCAGTATTTTGCGGCCTGGAGCAATGAGGAGATTGACTGGAGTGTGCTCGGCAATGTGGCCGAGGCCGGGCGACCAAGTTTTGAGACGGGGCACTATTTCGGCACGGATTCGCTAGGGCGCGATCTTTATGCGCGCACAGTGCAGGGCACGCAGATCTCGCTGATGGTGGGGCTGATCGGGGCGATGGTGGCGGTGTTCGTCGGCACGCTTTATGGTGCTGTGGCGGGATATTTTGGCGGGCGGACGGACAGCATCATGATGCGCACTGTCGATATCCTGATGTCCATCCCCTACATGTTCGTTCTGATCCTGCTGCTGGTGATCTTCGGGCGCTCCATCATCCTGTTGTTCGTGGGTGTTGGCCTGATCTCCTGGCTGGATATGAGCCGGATCGTGCGGGGGCAGACGCTGACTGTGAAGAACAAGGAGTTTGTGGAGGCGGCGGTTGCCACGGGTGTGCGGCCCTTCACGATTATCCTGCGCCACATCACGCCAAATCTGCTGGGCGTGGTGGTGATCTACGCCACCTTGCTGATCCCACTGCTGATCCTGCAGGAAAGCTTCATCTCCTTCCTCGGCCTCGGCGTGCAGGAACCCAACACAAGTTGGGGTGCCCTGATCAATGAAGGTGCGCAGGAGATGAACAACGGCACGATCTGGCAGCTTCTCTTCCCACTCTTTTTCTTCATCATAACGCTTTTCTCCTTCTTCTTTGTGGGGGATGGGCTGCGCGATGCGCTTGATCCGAAGGACCGCTGAATGGCTTTGTTGGATGTGGAGGGCCTTTCGGTCCGGTTTCAGACGGCGGACGGCGAAGTGCGGGCCGTGAACGATGTGAGCTTTTCGCTGGATAAGGGCGAGACGCTGGCGATTGTGGGGGAGAGCGGATCGGGCAAGAGCCAGACGGCCTTTGCGATGCTGGGCCTTCTGGCGCGAAACGGGAAAGCGACGGGTGATGTGCGCTTTGAGGGGCAACATATTCTGGGGCTGAAGGAGGCGGAGCTGAACAGGATCCGTGCCAATCAGATCTCCATGATCTTTCAGGATCCGATGACTTCGCTGAACCCTTACCTGCGTGTATCGGACCAGATGAGCGAAGTGCTGATGCTGCACAAGGGCATGGGCAAGGGAGAAGCGCGGGCCGAGGCTGTGCGGATGCTGGATGCGGTGCGGATACCCGATGGCGCAGCGCGGATCGATATGTATCCCCACGAGTTTTCGGGGGGCATGCGCCAGCGGATCATGATTGCCATGTCGCTGCTCTGCCGCCCCAAGCTTTTGATCGCGGATGAGCCAACAACCGCGCTGGATGTGACGGTGCAGGCGCAGATCATGGCGCTGCTTTCGGACATTCAGACGGAGTTTGGCACGGCGATCATTCTGATTACGCATGATCTGGGCATCGTGGCGGGTGCGTGTGAGCGGACGCTGGTGCTCTATGGTGGGCGGGTGATGGAGCAGGGGGAGACGGAGGCGATTTTTGAAGCGCCCCGGCATCCCTACACGCTGGGGCTGATGCAGGCCGTGCCGCGGATTGATGTGGATGACGAGGCGCTGGCCACCATTCCCGGCGAGCCGCCCGACATGATGAACGCGCCTCCCGGCTGCCCGTTCGAGCCGCGCTGTGCATTGGCCGTGGAGAACTGCCGGGATGTGATGCCGGTGCTGGAGGGCGGGGCGCATCTGCGAGCCTGCCACCGGGCTGTGGAGGATGTGCGATGAGCGAGACGATCCTTGATGTGAACGATCTTTCCGTGACGTTCGACGTGATGCCATCGGGAGCCTGGCCTTGGACAAAACCGCTGAAGCTGCATGCCGTGACAGATGTGAGCTTTGCGCTGAAGGCGGGCGAGACGTTGGGGATTGTAGGGGAGAGCGGCTCCGGCAAATCCACTTTGGCGCGCGCGCTGATCCGGATGGTGCCCGCCTCGGGCAAGGTGGTGTGGCTGGGGCAGGATCTGCTGGTGCTGCCGAAGGAGGCGATGCGCGACCAGCGGCGGGAAGTGCAGATGGTGTTTCAGGATCCGCTTGCCTCACTGAACCCGCGGATGACGGTGGGGGAGATCATTGCGGAGCCTCTGAAGACGCATTTTCCGGAGACACCTAAGGCAGAGGTGCGGGAACGTGTGCAGGAGATGATGACCAAGGTGGGGCTGTTGCCCAACCTGCTGAACCGCTACCCGCACGAATTTTCTGGCGGTCAGTGCCAGCGCATCGGGATCGCGCGGGCGCTGGTGCTGCGGCCCAAACTGATCATCTGCGATGAACCGGTGAGCGCGCTGGATGTTTCCATTCAGGCGCAGGTGGTGAACCTTTTGCGCGATTTGCAGAAGGAACTCGGGCTGTCGCTGATCTTCATTGCGCATGATCTGAGCGTGGTAAAGCATATCTCCACGCGCATTCTGGTGATGTATCTTGGTAATCTGATGGAGATTGCGCCCGCAAAGGCGCTGATCGAACATCCGCGCCATCCTTACACGCAGGCGCTGATTTCCGCCGTGCCGATCCCGGACCCGAAGGTTGCCAAGGCGCAAAGGCCCATAGGGGTAGAGGGGGATCTGCCTTCACCGATCAACCCGCCTTCGGGCTGTGTCTTCCGTACGCGCTGCCCCAAGGCGCAGCAGGTGTGCGCTGATGCAAAGCCGCTGTTGGAGGAGCCTGCGGAGGGACACTTCGTGGCGTGCCCCTTCCATGAGTGAATGTTATTTTCCGAAGGTTTTGCCGGCTTCGTTCACAGGTGTGATCAGCGGTTTGCCCGCGTAATAGGCTGCAAGGTTTTCACGCTGGAGGGCGCCCATGGCTTCGCGCGTATCCTGCGTGGCGGAGGCCTGATGCGGCTGGAGGACTACGTTTTCCAGCGCGAGAAAGCGTTGGTCTATATCCGGCTCGTTGTTGAAGACATCAAGCGCTGCGCCTGCGATGGCGCCGGTTTCCAGTGCTTTCAGCAGGGCCTCTTCATCGACCGTGGAACCGCGTGAGATGTTGAGCAATATGCCGTCCGGCCCGAGCGCATTGATCACTTTTGAGGAGACGAGTCCCGCCGTTTCCGGACCGCCTGCAAGCGCGATCACGAGGTAATCGACCTTTGCCGCCATTGCGGCAGGATCGGTGTAGTGCGTCCAGCCCGGCGTTTCCTTGGCGGCGCGGGAAGAATAGCTGATCTCCATCTTGAAAGCGGCGAGCCTGTCTGCAATCTCGCGCCCGATCCGCCCGAGGCCGACAATGCCTACGCGCTTGCCCCAGACTCTTTTTTGCAGTGGAAAATCACCCTTTGCGGCCCAGTTGCCGCTGCGCACCCAGGCATCGGCCGCTACCATATTGCGCGCGCGGGCCAGCAACATACCGGCGGCAAGATCGGCCACATCGCCCGAGAGGACATCGGGCGTGTTGGTGACGGGAATGCCGCGATCACTCGCCGCCTCCACGTCAATTGTATCGTAGCCCACGCCGTAATTTGCGATCATTCCGAGATTGGGCAGAGCATCCAGATAATCCGGCCCTACATGCGCATGGCCCTTCATTGCCATGCCGGTGATTTTCTCCGCCACATCACGGGGGAGGGAGGAGGAGGGTGCGCCGGGCTCAATCGTGTGGAGCGTGAAACTTTCCTCCATTGGCCCCATATCCCATTTCGGATAGGTGCCTGTGATCAGAATGTCTGGTTTGGTCATGTGATCCCCCTCGGAAAGTGTTTTCTTGCTTTGGTACAGGACCTTGGCGATGGTTCAACTGAATTCGGAGGGGGACAGACATTGAGTACGTTAGCGATAACGGAAGTGATCCCGCAGCTGTTTGCCGTGCCACTGGCGGAAGTGCTGGTGGATGCGAAGCACGGGGATCACACGCATTTTGATCTGATAACGGTGGAGGTTGGCCTTTCGGACGGCTCACGCGGCGTGGGCTATACCTATACCGGCGGGCGCGGTGGGCGTGCGATCTGGAGCGTACTGGAGCATGATCTGAAGCCCTATTTGCTGGGGCGAGACGCTGGCGATATCGCTGGGCTGAACGCTGCGATGGGTTGGCATCTGCACTATGTGGGGCGGGGCGGGATTACCGGCTTTGCGATTTCTGCGGTTGACATCGCGCTCTGGGATGCGGTTGGGCACAGGCTCGGGCAACCCCTTTGGAAGATGGCTGGAGGGGCCTCGCAGAGCTGCGGGGCATATGCCGGTGGGATTGATCTCGCCTTCTCGCAAGAGCGTTTGCTGGAGAATGTGGCAGGCTATCTGGAGGCCGGTTTTGAGGGTGTGAAGATCAAGGTGGGCCGTCCCGATCTGGCCGAGGATGTGGCGCGGGCGGAGGCTGTGCGCGATCTGATCGGGCCGGAGCGGGATTTCATGGTGGATGCCAATTATGCGCTTTCCGTGGATCAAGCGATGGAGGCTGCCAAGGCCTTTGCACCGTTGGATATTCTCTGGTTCGAGGAGCCGATTATTCCGGAGGATCATGCGGGCTACAAACGGATTTTCGAGGCAACAGGTGTGCCGCTGGCACAGGGGGAGAACCTTCATACGATGGAGGAATTTGCGGCTGCTTTCGAGATGGGCGCGTTGAGTTTCATCCAGCCCGATGCTTCCAATTGCGGGGGGATCACGGGGTGGTTGGCGGTGGCGGAGAAGGCCCGGAAACTCGGTATGCCTGTTTGCAGCCACGGGATGCAGGAACTGCATGTGAGCCTTGTTTCCGCACAGGAAAATGCGGGGCTTCTGGAGGTGCACTCTTTCCCGATTGATACCTACACAACGCGGCCGCTGGTGCTGGAGGCCGGGCGTGCTGTGGCGCCGGATGTGCCCGGAACGGGGGTTGTGTTTCGCTGGGATCTGCTGGCGCCGCATAGGGTAGCGGTTTCTTGACTTTCGGCGCGCTGAGGGAAACGGTGCCGGAAACAACATTGGGGAGTGGGTATGACCGCATCGGTAAAAGAGAACTCATTTAAGCGGGCGATCCTGAAGGGTGAGGTTCAGCTTGGACTCTGGCTGAGTCTGTGTAGCAACATCGTGGCGGACGCGACCAAGGATGCGGGCTACGACTGGTGCCTTGTGGACATGGAGCATTCGCCGAACGAGGTTCCCTCCGTTCTGGCGCAGTTGCAGGCGCAGGAGGGGGGGACGTGTTCTTCGCTGGTGCGGCCTTACTGGAATGACACCGTGCTGGTGAAGCGGTTGCTGGATATCGGAGCGCAGACGCTGCTGTTTCCGATGGTGCAGAATGCGGAGGAGGCAGCTTCCGCCGTAAAATCAACACGCTACCCGCCTCGCGGTGTGCGGGGTGTGAGCATGACGCAGCGGGGCAACCGGTATGGCCGGGCAAGCGACTACTTTGCGCAATGCGAGCAGGAGACTTGCGTTTTGGTGCAGGTGGAGACGCTGGAAGCGCTTGAGAACGTTGAAGAAATTGCAGTAGTGGACGGGGTGGACGGTGTGTTTTTCGGGCCTGCGGATGTTGCGGCGAGTATGGGGAAGATTGGTGATATAAATAACCAGGCGGTTTGGGATGTGATTTTTGAAGCCGCCGAGAAGGTGATTACCTTGGGAAAGCCGGTGGGTACTCTGATTGGGGATGTTGCGCGTATCAGGGAATGTATTGACCGGGGCTTTACGTTCATCGCTTGTGGAAGTGATCTGGGGCTTGTGGCACGTGGGGCCGAGGGGCTTCTGGCGAACGTTCGGAAAGGTTGATTTATGACTGTGATTGCAATGACAGGGGCTGCCGGGCGGCTGGCCGGATATCTGCGCGAGCCAATGCTGGCAAGGGCTTCGAAGGTTATTCTGACAGATATTGCGGAGCTGGAGAGCCTTCAGCCTAACGAGGAATTTCGGGCGGCGGATCTGGCCGATTTCGAGGCGGTGAAGGCCGCGCTGGACGGCGCGGATGTTGTCGTGCATTTCGGGGCCATCGCGGATGAAGCGCCCTGGGACGAGATCTGGGGCCCGAATTTCGTCGGTGCCCGGAATGTCTGGGAAGCCTGCTATCAGCTTGGGATCAAACGGATAATCTATGCGTCCAGCATCCATGCAGTGGGGATGTATCCGCGAACGCAGCGGATCGGGGTGGATACGCCGCATCATCCCGACAGTTTTTACGGGCTTTCCAAGTGTTTTGCAGAGAATTTGGGGCGGCTTTACTGGGAGAAGCGCGGGATTGAGAGTGTTCATCTTCGAATTTACTCGTGCGCGGCGGTGAACAATGAACGCTCGCTTGGGAGCTGGCTGAGCGTGAAGGATCTTGTGCAACTGGTTGAAAAATCTCTGGATTGTCCGATTGTCGGCTGCTCCATCATTTACGGTGTGTCCAACAATGACAGGGTGCCCGTGGACAATGAGGGCGCGCGTTTTCTGGGCTACCAGCCCAATGACAACGCGGAGACTTTTGCCGCCGAAGTGTTCGCCAACCTCAAGACGCCGGACCCTTCGGACCCCGCGCAGCTGCACCATGGCGGAGTGTTTGCCAAGACGGACCTTGGGCAATCGGGCCAGGCGTTGATGGATATCAAGGCTGAATAGAGCAAGTATTCGCGAATGCGCGGGAAAGGCTGGGTTTGGTAGTGCAAAAAACCGTTCTGCTGGTTGGCGCGGGCAATATGGGCTTCGCGATGCTCTCCGGATGGCTCCGAGAGACTGATGGGCTGAGGCTTCAGGTAATCGATCCCGTTGCTGCGTTGAGAGAGCGGGCGGCGGGCGTGGGAGCGGAGGTATTCGATACTGTTCGCTCGGTGCCGAAGGAGATGGATCTCATCGTGCTGGCTGTCAAGCCGCAGGTGATGGACAAGGTGGCCCCCGATTTCGCGGATTTTCCGGGTGCGGTGGCGAGCGTTGCGGCAGGTGTTTCCGTGGCCCGTTTGCGGGGGCTGGTGGGGGAGCGGCCTATCGTGCGGGTCATGCCGAACACGCCGGCGGCGATCGGGCAGGGGATGAGCGTGAGTTATGCTGAGAGCGCCGACGAGAACTTGCGCGCGCTGGTGGACAGGCTGATGGGCGTTGTGGGCGAGACGGCCTGGATCGCGGACGAGCGCCTGATGGATGCAGTAACGGCGATCAGCGGCTCTGGCCCTGCCTATGTGTTCCACTTCATCGAGTGTTTGGCGGCGGCTGGCGCGAAACTGGGCCTGCCAGAAGCGCTGGCCATGCAGCTTGCCCGGCAGACCGTGGCAGGTGCAGGTGCGCTTGCTCGCGAGGCCGAAGTGGGGCCGGATGTGCTGCGCGAGCAGGTGACAAGCCCTGGCGGGACGACGGCGGCGGCTTTGGCTGTGCTGCGGGAGACCGGTGCCCTGGAGCGGCTGATTGAAGAAGCGGCGGAGGCAGCACGGAACCGAGGGCGGGAACTAGGATAATTGGAAACGGCTTACCCGACCGGTTAGCCGGGTTTTGCGACGGTAAAATGACCTGCCTTCCCGATTGAACACGCTCGACCACCAGTTGGCCCCTTGTCCGTGACCTTCTAGACGTCGTGAGGATGCTCTTGAGCCTGCGGACTGCTCGCCTGAATTCCGGGAGGCACGGGAAGGTTACTCGCGGAGGGTGGGCTGCTCTGATCTGCTGGCCGACCGCGCCCTAGTTCGGCAGACGAACGGCTGTGAGAAACGGGTGTTGGGCAAAATTACCCACACCATAGAGCGGGGCGGTACGTGTGCGTTTGCCAGCGGATAAGTGCAGGTTTGGCATCCCTCTTGGTTTGCGATTGACGCCGCTCTGCGCGTTGTTAGGCTGGCGCAAATTTTTGGAGGATGGGTTCATGAAAGTTCTGCCTTTGATGGCTTCTGCTGCGATTTTGGTGTTGGGTGCGTGCGATGCTGGTATCGGTGGTGGCGGCAACCCAAGTGAGGCCAATCTAACGGAACAGGCCGTGGAGGGCGGTGTGATGCTGTCCGGCAATGCGGGTGCCAATTTCGATGATGACGACATCCGCTCGCTTCTGGTGGAGCCTGTCTGCACGCGCAACGGGATGAGCATAGCCGAGATCTCGATTGACCGACAGGCGGATGGCGGCGCGCTTGTTTCTGCCCGCTGCGGCTAAGGGCGATCAGCCGGACGTGCTATCTGCATATCGGGCTGTCGAAGACAGGCTCGACCTCTATCCAGTTGACATGCCAGTAGAACAAGGCGGCGCTGCGGTCGGCTGGCTACCTTTATCCGACTGCCGAGATCAACCACATGCAGCTGAACACCTATTTCAGCGAGGATTTGGTGCGCCCGCGCCCGAGCTTGACATCGTTATGTCTGGCGAGGGGGGCGCCACCATGAACTCCCCGGTTCTGGCAAAGGTGGTGGCCTTTTGCGGCACGCTGGCCGCGCGTGGTGGGGATCGTCTATGTGCGCCATCCCTTCGACTGGCTAGTATCCGCGTCACAACGGCTGGTGAAGGTCGGCAAGCGGACGGAGGCGCAGCTGGATCTGTTGCGGGGACGCCCGCGCTTTGCCAAATGGCTGGGTCGGCTGAAGGGCCATTTCGCGGAAGATTGCCTCGTCGTGCGGCCCTTCGCGCGGGATCAGCTTATCGACGGGGATGTGACCGTTGATTTGCTGTGAACGATCGGGATGACGCCGGAGGCGATTGCGGGGCTGGAGATCGCAAAGGCGAATTCCAGCCTGAGCTATGAGGCGTTCCTGCTGGCAAGCGCGCTGGCCGCGGCGTTGCCGGAGGAGGACGGCAAGATGCGCACCGACCGGGCGAATGCGATGGACCATATTCTGGAGAAGATCCGGGGAGCCAAGTTCGGTGTATCGGCCGAGGTGATGGCGCAGGCCGAAGAGGTCTATGCGGAGGATATCGCGGCGCTGGAGGCGCAGTTCGGCCTGCGGTTTTCCAGGCCGCAGACAGTGGTGTCCGCCCCGGTCTGGGGCCCGGAGACCCTGACCGATATTGTGCAGCGGATGGATAGGATCCAGCTTGAGAACGAATACTATCGGCGGGTGGTAAAGGATCTGCGGGCCAAGCTGGCGGAGAGGGAGTGACTGGTCTGCTTGGAGGACAGCGTCGGACATGTGACTGGAACCGTGGGGGAGGTCGCCCGGATGGGCGATGAGGCAGGTGTTGATACTTTGATGGTGATGGATGGCCCGCGTCCTGCTGATGTATTTCACTTCGTCGCGTGCTTTGCAGCGGCCGGAGAGAAGCCGGAGCCTGCGCTGGCGATGCAGTTGGCCCGGCAAACGGTGGCCGGGGCCGGAGCGCTGGCCCGGGCGGCAGATGTCGGCCCGGACGTTTTGCGCGAACAGGTGACGAGCCCGGGGGGGACGACGGCTGCCGCTTTGGGTGTGCTGCGGGAGACGGGGGCCTTGGAGCGGCTGGTTGCGGAAGCTGCTGAGGCGGCGTGGGATCGGGGGAGAGAGTTGGGGTGATGCCGGGACGGGCCCGACGTTTCGCAAATAGAGTGCTTCCGTTCATATGGGCGGGAGTTATTGCGTGGCTGGTGTACTTTGCTTGGACGGCAACGGGCTATTTGCGCCTCGCGGGCGATCCCTGCATTGAGCGAATGGAGGAAGGCGACATCATTGATGTTGGTGTTGAGTATGTTTGTGAGGATGGAGAGATGCGGCGTTTGCCCGGGCTTTAGGGTGATCGGGTGGAGAAGAGAAGGTGTGGATATCGGATGAGTTGCGTCCCGTGCTTGTGGACATAGCCCGAAGCATTCAGGCCCTTGGGGGTGTGTTCTCAGATTGTTTTTCCGAAGAGATGCAAAGAGCGACCACGGCTGTGGTGATGGGTGTGCTGCGGGAGACCGGGGTTGTGGAACGGCTCGTGAGTGAAGCAGATGAGGCGGCGTGGGACCGTGGGAGAGAGTTGGAGTAACTAAATACTTAGAAGACTTTTAGATAGGCAAGCCAAAATAAATATTAATACCAGTGCAGGTGGTGTCGTAGAGAGGTTGAATCACAAAATGAAAGTGAGAATTTACTCTATTTACTAATATTGGGACAATAACCATCATTCAAAACAGGAAAGTTATAATTGGGATCCACCAGCTGAATATCATGAAGCCTAGGACCATAAGGCACACAAATGATATTAGTACGGTTCCGACCAATATTGATCTAAGCCAATTATTTCTGGCATCCGCCGTTCGCGTGAATATCCGGTTTGTGTATGATGAGATGCAAAACGCGACAATGCCCAGCACAAATACAAAGATCAAAGAGACTTCTCCTATATTGAGGTATAATCAGAAGTTGGGATCTTCAATGCAATCACGGATTAGATCTTTGGGCAAGCATGGCACGGAATCAAGGCCGAAGGCCGCCGTGCCAGCGCCTGCCCGTCCCGGCGGGCTGGCGCTTTGGTTGTCGTAGGCGAGATGATTGGGATTCAGATATTTGGCTGGCATAAAGTGCTTTGGCCATGAGGCAGTTGCGCCATCCCACGGGCAGGCGCTGGCACGGCTTGTGCTTTTGGTTGTCGTGGATGGTGGGTTTCTCCCACCCTACATTGGGGTGTCGGGTGGTGGGTTTACACCCACCCTACGGGAGCGGGGTTATTCGGCGGCGACGCGGGCTTCTCCTGTGATCACGCGGCAGGCTGAGAACTTGAACTCGGGGATTTTGCCGAAAGGGTCGAGTTGGGGGTTTGTCAGGGTGTTGGCCGCGGCTTCGACGAAGGCGAAGGGGATGAAGACCATGTCCTTTGCGATGGCGCGGTCGGCGCGGGCGGCGAGGGTGATCTGGCCGCGGCGGGTCTCTACCGTGATCATCTCGCCCGGCTCCACGCCCAGCATTTTCAGCGTGCCGGGGTGGAGGGCGGCGGTGGCCTCCGGTTCCAGCGCGTCGAGGGCACCCGCGCGGCGGGTCATCGAGCCGGTGTGCCAGTGTTCCAGCATCCGGCCCGTGGTGAGGATCATCGGGAAGGTCTCGTCCGGCACCTCCGCCGGAGGCGTCACACGGGCGGGCGTGAACTTGGCGCGGCCTGCGCGGCGGGGGAAGCCGTCGCCGAAGACGACAGGTTGGCCCGGATCGTCGTTGGAGAGGCAGGGATAGGTGACCGCGCCTTCCGTTTCCAGCCGGTTCCACGTGATATGGTGGAGCGAGCGCATGGACATCTTCATCTCGTTAAAGACCATGCGGGGCGTGTCGTAATCCCAGTCGAGGCCCAGGCGGTTGGCCATGTCTACGATGATGCGCCAATCCTCGCGTGCCTCGCCCGGAGCGGGGATTGCCCTGCGGCCCATCTGGACCTGACGGTTGGTGTTGGTGACGGTGCCGGTCTTCTCTGGCCATGCGGTGGCGGGCAGGATGACATCGGCGTAATTGGCGGTTTCCGTCAGGAAGATGTCCTGCACGACGAGGTGGTCGAGGCTGGCCAGGGCCTGACGGGCGTGTTCCACATCCGGGTCCGACATGGCCGGGTTTTCGCCCATGATGTACATGCCCTTGATCTCGCCGCGATAGATGGCGTCGATGATCTCCACCACCGTCAGTCCGGGCTGGGGGTCGATCTCCGTTTTCCAGAGGTGGTGGAAAAGCTCGCGCGTGCCCTGATCGGTGACGGACTGGTAGTCGGGCAGGACCTGCGGGATGAGGCCTGCATCTGACGCGCCCTGCACGTTGTTCTGCCCGCGCAGGGGGTGGAGGCCGGAGCCCGGGCGGCCGATCTGGCCGCAGAGAAGGGCGAGGGAGATGAGGCAGCGGGCGTTGTCCGTGCCGTGGATGTGCTGGGAGACGCCCATGCCCCAGAAGATCATGGCGTTGGTGGCATCCGCATAGGCGCGGGCGACTTGCCGGATGGTGTCGGCATCGATGCCGCAAAGTTCGGCCATGCGTTCGGGCGGGAAGGCGCGGATATGGTCGCGGAACTCGAAGAAACCCTCGGTGAAGCCTTCGATATAGTTCCTGTCGTAGAGTTTCTCCTCGACGATGACGTTCATGATGCCGTTGAGGAGGGCGACATCCGTGCCGGGGCGGAATTGCAGCATGTGGGTGGCATGGCGCTTGAGGCCCTGGCCGCGCGGGTCCATCACGATGAGGGTGCCGCCGCGTTTGGTGAACTGCTTGAAATAGGTGGCTGCGACAGGGTGGTTTTCTGTTGGGTTGGCACCGATGACGATGGCGAGATCCGCATTCTCGATCTCGTTGAACGTCGCCGTGACGGCGCCGGAGCCGACATTTTCCATCAGCGCTGCGACGGAGGAGGCGTGGCAGAGACGGGTGCAGTGATCGACGTTGTTGTGCTTGAAGCCTTGGCGGATGAGCTTCTGGAAGAGGTAGGCCTCTTCGTTGGAGCATTTGGCGGAGCCGAAGCCCGCGACGGATTTGCCGCCATAGTAGCTGCGGAGATCGCCGAGGCCGCCCGCCGCCTTTTCCAGCGCTTCCTCCCATGTCGCTTCGCGGAAATGGGTGAGCGGGTTGTTTGGATCGACATTCAGGCCCTTGTCGGGCGCGTCTTCGCGGCGGATCAGCGGCTTTGTCAGGCGATGGGGGTGGCTGACATAGTCGAAGCCGAAGCGGCCCTTGACGCAGAGGCGGTTCTGGTTGGCCGGGCCCTCGACGCCGTCGACCCATGCGATCTTGTCATCTTTTATCTTATAGGAGAGTTGGCAGCCGACGCCGCAATAGGGGCAGACGGATTCCACCTCTCGGTCATAGGCCTTGCTGTCGCCGATCTGGGTTTCCTCTTCGACGGCGCTCGCCTCCATCAGCGCGCCGGTGGGGCAGGCCTGGACGCATTCGCCACAGGCAACGCAGGTTGAATCGCCCATCGGGTCGGCGAGATCGAAGGTGATTTGCGCATCCGCCCCCCGGCCTGACATGCCGATGACGTCATTCACCTGCACGTCGCGGCAGGCGCGGACACAGAGATTGCAGTGGATGCAGGCGTCGAGATTGACGCGCATAGCGACGTGGGAGGCGTCGAGGAGGGGAATGGTTTCCGGCTCTTTGGCGGGGAAGCGGCTGGTGGTTGTCTCGTTGAGATCCGCCATGTCCCAGAAATGGGAGGATTTGTCATGCGCAGCGTCGCGTTCGGGTTGGTCCGCGAGCAGCAGTTCCATGACCAGCTTGCGGGATTTTTCAGCGCGGTCGGTGTTGGTGTTCACGACCATGCCTTCGGAGATTTCGCGGATGCAGGAGGCGACGAGCGTGCGCTCTCCCTCCACCTCGACCATGCAGGCGCGGCAATTGCCGTCGGGTTTGTAGCCCGGTTCCGGCTTGTGGCAGAGATGCGGGATCCTGAGGCCTGTGCCGTGGGCGGCATCCCAGATGGTGGTGCCTTCCGTGCCGGTTGTCTCCACGCCGTTGAGGGTGAAGGTGACAAGTTTCGGCGCTGTTGCGTCTAGCATGGCAGGGCTCCGGTAAAACGGGATTGGCGTGATTGCTTGGGGCTGGCAGAAGATGCCTCCGGCGGGGATATTTCAGGACATAAGATGGATTGCACTTTCTCTTCATCTTGTGTCCTCAAATATCCCGGGGAGCGCGAGGGGCTGGCCCCTCGCTTCGGCGCGGAAAACGGGTGACGTGCTCTGACACGGAAACTGAGACACGCGGGTGTATTTGGTGATCGCTCAAACATTCCTGGCACGCTCCTCTATTGTTTCCTTTGCTTTTTCGGCGTTAGTGAGGCGGACGCAGATCAATTCGCCAGCGATGAGAATGGCGCGGAAGATCGCGAGAAGTTGGGTTATGAGGTCGAGGCCTTGGTGGCGCATGGTGTCTAAGCCTGCGACGTGAATGGTTGGGGTGCCATTGTGGTGGATATGGCCCGTCCATCGATATGCCACAGCAACACTGGAACACCACGGCAGCCCACGACGATTGTTCCGTGCCTATTCATCCTAATCGACCTTTTCGCTCTCTAGGGCTCTAGAATAGAGTCCCCACATATCGGTGGAGACTTTTGAGAAGACTCCAGTAAAGGGCCTTATGCTTTCCATGGAGGTTCTATCCGCTGCCGAAAAATCAATGTTCTCAAGTCGTGCGCAGATCTGTCTGCGCTCTTCCTCGAAGAGCGATGCGGTGTTGTAGGACACTCTCGCCCGTCTGAACGGCTCTCCCTGACGGGCAAACGTTAAGTTCGCGAGGGTCCCAAGACCTGATTTGGCGGAACAGCTGAGGCGCGAAATTGACGCGAACAATTCGAGCTCATAAGATTCCGTATCGATCCCGCAAACATGGGCATAGGGTATCGCTATGCTGGCTAAACTCACCACGAGCATGGCCTCCGGCATGAGCCGATGTGTCTCTGTATCTGTGAGCATTTCGTTTGGCATGTCATAAAGACCTGACTCTTGGCAAAGATAGTCGCTCGTCGATTGCGCAAACACCGGATTAGCGGCCAAAGCGAAAGCAAAACCAATACAAGCTGCTTGGCTAAGCATTCAAATCTCATCCCCGAAATGCTTCATCGTGAGGCGGATCGGGTTGGGGGCGGCTTGGCCGAGGCCGCAGATGCTGGCGTCGGCCATGACGGTGCAGAGGTCTTCGAGGAGGGATTGGTCCCATGTGTCGGCGCTCATGAGCTTCACCGCTTTTTCGCAGCCCGTGCGGCAGGGGGTGCATTGGCCGCAGCTTTCATCCTCGAAGAATTTGAGCATGTTGAGGGCGGCGTCGCGGGCGCTGTCCTTGTCGCTGAGTACGACGACGGCGGCTGAGCCGATGAAGCTGCCGTGGGGTTGGAGTGTGTCGAAGTCGAGCGGGACGTCTGACAGGCTTGCGGGCAGAAGGCCGGAGGAGGGGCCGCCGGGTTGGTAGGCTTTGAAGCTATGGCCGTTTGCCATGCCGCCGGCGGATTCAATGATATCCGTGATTGTGGAGCCTGCTGGGAGGAGGTGGACGCCGGGGTTTTTCACGCGCCCAGAGACGGAGTAGGAGCGGAGGCCGGTGCGGCCGTTCTTCTCTGTGCTGTTCAGGATTTCGGGGCCGTTCTCGGCCACTTTCTGGATCCAGTAGAGGGTTTCCACGTTGTGGACGAGGGTCGGCTGGCCGAAGAGGCCGACCTGCGCCACATAAGGAGGGCGGTGGCGGGGGAGGCCGCGTTTGCCCTCGATGCTCTCGATCATCGCGCTCTCTTCGCCGCAGATATAGGCGCCCGCGCCGCGGCGGAGGTCGATGTATCCGGGCTCGACGATGCCTGCGGCTTCCAGTGCTGCGATTTCTGTGGCGAGGATGTGGAGCACGGCGGGGTATTCGTCGCGCATGTAGATATAGGCGCGGTCGGCTTCCACGGCCCAGGCGGCGATGAGCATGCCTTCGAGGAAGGTGTGGGGCTCGCGTTCGAGATAGTAGCGATCCTTGAAAGTGCCGGGTTCGCCTTCGTCGCCGTTGACTGCGAGGTAGCGGGGGCCGGGGTTGCCGCGCACGAAGCCCCATTTCTTGCCGGAGGGAAAGCCCGCGCCGCCCAGACCGCGGAGGCCGGATTGCGCGATCCTGTCCTGCAGGGCCTCCCAATTGCCGCTTTCGTGGAGGGATTTCAGCGTCGTGTAGTCGCCATAATCGCCAAGCGTCTGGTAGGTCGGGATGTGGGTGTGGGTGTCGTCCGCGGCGATGGCGGCTTCAACTTTTTCGGGCGTCGCGTGATCGATGTGGTTGTGGCCAAGTTCCAGCGTCGGGGCGGTGTCGCAGCGGCCCATGCAGGGGGCGCGGAGGACGCGGACCTTGGCGGGGTCGAGGCCGGTTTCGAGCACGGATTTGAGTTGTTGGGCGCCAGCGAGTTCGCAGGAGAGGCTGTCGCAGACGCGGATGGTGAGGGCGGGGGGCGGTGCCTCCCCTTCCTTCACCACGTCGAAATGCGCGTAGAAGGTGGCAACCTCGTAGACTTCGGCCTGTGAAAGGCGCATTTCCTCAGCCAATGCGCGCAGGTGGTCGGCGGAGAGGTGGCCGTGCTTGTCTTGAATGAGATGGAGGAACTCGATCAGGAGGTCGCGGCGGCGGGAGCGGTCGCCGAGAAGCGACCGGATTTCCGTCAGGGCGGCATCATCGAATGCGCGGCCCTTCGGCTTGTGATTGCCCTTGCCCTTGCCCTGTTTCCAGACGCCGGATTGATCGAGTGGTGCCATCGCTACTCTCCCTTGGCTCTGGCGTGCAAGGTGGCAGACGGAGGGGCCGCGAGGCAAATTCAGATGCGCGAAGGTGCGATTTGTTTTGGTTATCGTGGGGCGCGTATGGGGTCGGGTGGTGCTCCTCCGCCCGATGCCGGTCTGTGCGAAACGGGCAGTGGGCGGAGGATATGGGGCCTTTGGGAGACCTTGTGCAGCCTTTCGGCTGCGTGCTGTCTGGGCCCCATATGGCTATTGATCGGGTGGGCTTCAGATCAGCAGCCCGAACGCATCGGTTGTGCCGATCAGGCCGTAATCGGTGACGGGATCGAGCAGGTTGACGTCGTCCCGGACAAACGGGTTGCTGAAGCCGTTTGCGAAGTTGTTGGGTGCGTTGTCGTAGCGGTTGATGGACGCCTCGACGGCATCGTCCCAAGCGAGGACGGTTGCATCATCGTTTATGGGCTCCGGGAGATACGTACCGGTTTCGGGATCGAACCTGCGTCTCCACTCGTAATTGTTGCGGATCAGGGAGCCGTTGGTCGGATCGATCTCACCGTCTTCAAAGACCAGGCGATGCTCATTTTCCATTCGGACCCTCACGCTCCTCTCCAAAAGAAGGCTCGCATCGGTATCACCGAGATAAAACTCGAACAGAGATATTGTGATTTCGCCGATATTAATGGATGCGCCCGTGCTTTCGACACGGATATAGGCGGTCGCCGTAAACTCTCCTTCCCGGAGAAGCTGCGGGTCGCCGTCCCGGTCCGTATTGAGCTCTTCATAGATATCAGAGGTCAGGACCTCGAAGACGAGTTCGACATCTTGGCCGGAAAGCCCTTCGAAGACGATGCTTTCGACCCCGGTGATGCCCGAGCCATCGGCGGCCTGCTGGATGTAATCGCGCCCGCTGTCTGCGCTGACATAAACGGTGGCGGCAGAGCCGGGCGCAGTGGCGTTGATCCAGTCATTGCCCGCGCCGCCACGGATTTCGTCCGCGCCGCCGCCGGTATAGATGTAGTCGGCGCTGATGCCGCCTTCAAAGAGATCGTCGCTGCTGCCACCGATCATGAGATCATTTCCCTGACCGCCTCTCAGCACGGCTCCGCCGCTGCCGCCTACCAGAACATCATCGCCGTTGCCGCCGGTCAGGAAATCAATGCTTGTGTCGGTGAATCGATCCGCGAATTCTGAAGCGATGAGCAGATCGCGACCAGCACCGCCGTCGAGAATGTCTTCGCCCGCGCCGCCGACCAGAATATCGTTTCCAGCCTCGCCAAATAGCCGATCTTCGGAAGAACTGTTGGTTCCCCCAGACAGAAAATCCTGACCACGCCCCCCGTTCAGAGTGTCGGAACCTCCGTTACCATAGAGGAAATCATCGCCGTTGCCGCTTGTAAGAATGTTGTCTCTGAAGTCGCCGATCAGCAGGTCGGCAGAATTGCCGGTTGGTGAGGAATCCCAGTCCGTTACAGGCGGCAGGCCGCGAAATGTATTGTCGAGAACGACAGAGCGATCAATTTCTGCGCCGTTCGTGTACTCGAAGCCTTCTTCGAGAATAGAACCGTTCAGATCCATGGCGATGTAGGAGTTGCGGTCGTAGTTCTCGACGCTTGCCACATCGATTGAAATCTCTTCCATGATCAGGTTGGTCAACTCGACGGTTTCGCCCCTGTAGCCGGGAGAGATTGCCCTGCCAAGGCCGATCTCGTCTTCGGTACCCGTGAGGGCATGAACAAGCTCGTGCACGACGCCGCGCAGGAGCGTATAGGGGCGTGCGGTGCCTGTTTCGTCGATGATCAGGGTATTGGCATGGTGAGCGGGGTCTATCACGATTTCGCCCCCGCCCGCGGTGGCATTGAATTGACCGGGCGCGTAGAAGATGTCGATGGTTGCATCTGCCGGTGCCAGCCATGCATCGACAAAACCCTGAAAGAGGTTCGAATTATCGTATGCAGTCCGTATTGCGTCAAGAACCGCCGCTTGATCGACCGCGCTCCAAGGAAACGGGGTCGGTGGGAAGGTCACTCTGTCTTCAATATTTGAGAATGGCATAAGGATATCCTTTTCGGGTTAGATGTTAGATCAGCAGGCCGAAGGCGTCGGTTGTGCCGATCAGGCCGTAATCCGTGACAGGATCGAGCAGGTTCACGTCGTCGCGGACATAGGGGTTGCTGAAGCCGTTTGCGAAATTTTCAGGGGCGGTTGGAGATAGCGGAAAGTTGGATCGTCGCACATCGTCCCAGGCGATGAGGCCGGTATCCTCTCTGACATAGGTTTCATCGGCCAATCGATAATTCTCGAAGAGGTCGATAATACCCGGGGACCCGCCGGGAGCATTCTGCGTGAACTGAAAATCATCGAATGTGAGGATCATGTCGTTCTGCAACTGGGCAGATACATTGAAAGTTTGGGCGTCGATCGCGCTCGTCAGCTCCCTGCCAATGTGATAGTCGGTGCGGCTGATGCTTCCCGAGATGGAGCCGATATTGATCGACGCACCGGTGCTTTCAACCCGGATTGAGGCGCTGCCGGAGAGGTTGCCGACATAGGTGGCAATCGGAAGCGGCTCGTTTTCGTCGTCAATGCGATCTTCGTAGTTCACGAAAACGAGTTCCCAGATGATACTGTCGTAGCTCCAGAGCAACTGTACATCGTCGACGGAGATGTCCTCGAACACGATTTCGCTTACACCATTGTTGCGCGCACCGTCCGTTCCGGGCTGGATGTAGTCCCGCCCGCTATTGGCATCCAGAATGACTGTTGCGGCAGAGCCGGGCGCGGTTGCGTTGATCCAGTCATCGCCCGCGCCGCCTCTGATGATATCCGCCCCGCCGCCAGTGTAGATGTAGTCGGCGTTGGAGCCGCCATTAATGGTTTCATCGCCTTCGCCGCCGATGATGAGATCGTTGCCCTGACCGCCGTCGAGCACGCCGCCACCGGCGCTGCTGACAAGGACATCGTCCCCCGTTCCGCCGATAAGTGTGTTGGAAAAGAAATCGGTGTAACGCGCTCCGAAATCGGTGGCGATCAGAAGATCGCGGCCTGAGCCACCATCTAGCGTGTCGCTGCCCCAGCCACCCACCAGGATGTCGTTGCCGTGCCCGCCGGTCAGCTGGTCGTCATCAAGGTCACGAACCTGCGTTCCCGTACCGCCATGCAGGAAATCATGGCCGCGCCCGCCGTCGAGCGTATCGAAGCCGCGACCACCATAGATGAAATCATCGCCGCCGCCGCTTGTCAGGACGTTGCTGAGCTCAGCGCCTATCAGAAGATCGTCCGAGTTCCAGATGTTGGAGGTGTCCCAGTCCATCCGAATGGCACCGTTCGCGAGCAGAACATCGGGATTCCAAACCCATGAGCGGTCGATCTCTGCGCCGTTCGTGTATTCAAACCCGTTTTCCAGTATAAGGCCGCCCGTGCCATCAACGGCGACATAGGAATTCTGTTCAGGCAGGCCAAGCTCGCGGTAGATGAGATTGGAGCGTGCGACCGTATCCCCGCGATAATCCCATGAGCTGGGATTTTCGTTCACGCCGTTGTCCTGAAACTGGGACAACGCATGAATAAGCTCGTGAACAAGCGACGTGATCAGCGTTTCCGAACGGGCGGTGCCGTTATTGTCGATATACTGCAGGTCCTCGACAGCGGCGGGATCGATTACGATCGTGCCCGAAAAATTGCCGATCGCGGCGAGTGCACCGGGGACATAGTTGATAGCGATTCTATGCTCATCGTCAGACAACCATCTGTCCACAAGCCTTTGGAAAACCGACGACCCCTCATATGCAGTGCGCAAGGCGGCGGTGATGTCGGCCCGGTTGCCGCTGCTCATCGCGTCGTTGAAGAAAATTCTGGGTTCGATGTTTACGAAAAACATGGATTTGCTCCTGATGCTGGGGAGATCTTATTTACAGCGGCGACTCGGACGGCTTCAGATCAGCAACCCGAACGCATCGGTCGTGCCGATCAGGCCGTAATCCGTGACGGGATCGAGCAGGTTCACGTCTTCGCGGACGTAAGGGTTGCTGAAGCCGCCTGCGAAGGCATCCAGAGCGATTTCATAGCGGCTGGAGGACGTGTAGATGACGTCTTCCCAGCCGATCAGGCCAAGGCTTTCGCGGCCATCAGTATCTTCATAATCGTCGACAAGGTTGGTTGTGCTGGTTGTGCCGTTCGAGAATTCCAGAATGTGATCGTTGATGAACCCGACAGAACCGTATTCATAAGAGACGATGGGATCATTCTCGTCATAAGTATCCTCATAATCGCCGGAATAGAGCACCGCGTCGGTGGCGACGCCGCTTGCGAATCCGATATTGACGACAGTGCCGCCGACCCGGATATAGGCTTGGCCTTCCAGCATGACATTCGTGAGTTCCAGAATGCCCTCGGCCGTTTCAAGCACGGTGACACGGGTCGATGTTTCGCTGTAGTTCCAAAGCAGGCGGGCAGAGCCGCTGGAGAGACCCTCGAAAACGATCCGTGCGACCCCGTTGTCCGTGCCTCCGCCTTCGGCCTGCTGGATATAATCGCGCCCTTCATTGGCACCGACGATCACGGTGACGGCGGAACCTGGAGCGGTTGCGTTGATCCAGTCATTGCCCGCACCGCCGCGGATTTCGTCCGCGCCGCCGCCGGAGTAGATGTAGTCGGCGTTGGAGCCGCCATCAATCGTGTCATCTCCGGAACCTCCAAGGATGAGGTCGTTGCCCTGTCCGCCATGGAGGATACTTGGGCCTGCATTGCCGACAAGGACATCGTCGCCGTTGCCACCGAAAAGCCTGTCAAAGTCCTGATCCGTAAAGCGATCCACGAATTCGGATGCGATCAGCAGATCCCGACCCGCATCGCCGTGCAGTTCGTCGAAACCGCTGCCGCCCACAAGAATGTCATGGTGACGGCCGCCGAAGAGCGTGTCGATATTGACGCCTGCGTCGGACCCATTCGCTCCGCCTGACAGGAAATCGTTTCCGCGCCCGCCATTGAGTGTATCCGAACCGCGATTGCCGTAGATGAAATCATCACCACTACCGCTTGTCAGTACGTTGTCGAAGCGGTCGCCGATCAGAAGGTCATCGGAATTTCCTGTGGGCGAAGAATCCCAATCCCGAACCCCGGGAAAGTCGTCTTCGAGGACAAGGGAGCGGTCTATCGCAACTCCGTTGGTGTATTCAAAGCCTTCTTCGAGCACCGTTCCCTCGATATCGAAGGCGATGTAGGAGTTCCTGTCATAATGCTCTATGTCGGGCTGGTTGGCGGCAACCTCTTGCATGATCGCATTTGTCAGAATGACCGTACGACCCCGATAGCCGGGAAAATCCGCCGGGCCGAGTGTCACATCATCAAGGGCACCGGTCAGGGCGTGGACCAGTTCGTGGACGATACCCGCGATGAGACTGTAGCTGCGGGCCGTGCCCGTATCATCGATAAAGAGCGTGGGGAGGTGATAGGCGGGATCAATCGCAATCTCACCCTCGCCCGCCGTCGCCGCAAATGTGTTCGGGATGAAGTAAATATCGATCGTGGGTGGCAGGGGAAAGTTGCCATCCGGGAAGAGCCATGTGTCGACGATACCGCGGAACGTGTCGGAGTTCTCATAGGCGGTACGGATCTCATCGGTGACGGTTTGCCGCGCGGTCGGGTTCCAGTTATCGCTGAAGTTGAGTCTGGGTTCGATATCGGTGAAGGGCATGGGGGGTCCTATGCCGTCTCTGCCCGCCCGCTTGCCGGACGGTGAAACGATCTGCTGTGGTTTGGGGAAGGTTTCCGGTCCGGGATGGCCGGATGTGGCGGTCGGCGGCGCGGGCTCTCCTTGATAAATCGTTAACAACTCTGCCGAGACGGTGAGCGGCAACGGGGTAATTTGAAAGTGTAAAGCGCGGAAAGTGCCTTTTCGTTATATCCGAAAAGTCACATTCTGAGGGTTCCTGCCGGATGACCTTCCGTCAGCGCCTCCGATTGCGCGCGCGGATGCATTTCGGGCTTCTGCGTCTGCGCTTGTCCGGCGCAGGACCTGTTCTTTCAGGTGACGGCGGCTTGCAGCGTTTCGCGGAGAAGGCGGTGCGTGGGCGGTTCGGGTTCGCGATGCGGCAGGAGAAGCGCTATGGGGCGGGAGATGTCCGGGTCCGTCAGCCGGAGCGTTTTCGTGCCGGGGAGGGCAGGCTGGGCGAGGGTCAGGCGTTCCGGCATGATCGTGGCTGTCTTGCCGGTGCGCAGTTGCAGCCACGCGGCGGTGAGCGCGTTGGTTTCCATCACCGTGTTGGGCGTGACGCCCTGACCGGCAAAGATACGTTCCAGAATGCGTCGGTTCTGCATGGTGGGGGTAAGGAGGCAGAGGGGCAGGGAGGCGGCCTCTGCCCAGGGGATCTCATCGCGCCCGGGCTCTATCAGCGCTTCGGGCGCGATGAGGAGATAGGTCTCCTCGTAAAGATGTGTCTCGGTGATCATCGTGTCATTGCGCTCAAGATAGGAAATCCCGGCGGCGAAGGTGAAGTTCTGGAGGCCGCGGCGGATATCATCCGATGTGGTGGAGTGGATATTGACACGAAGGGCCGGGTGTCGGGCCGCGAGTTGCGCGGGAAGTGCTGCGGCAAAGGCGAGGGCGGTGGGGACGACACCGATGGTCAGCTGGCCGGAGAGGGTGCCGGAGGCTGTGCCGATTTCCTGCTTCAGGCCGTCGAGATCGGCGAGCATCTTCTGGCCCCAGCGCAGGACAATCTCCCCCTCCGCCGTGAAGCCCTGAAAACGGTTGCCGCGATTGACGATGGAGATGCCGAGATCGGCCTCCAGATTGCGGATGCGGGCGGAGAAGGCGGGCTGGGAGATGCTGCACTCCTCCGCCGCGCGGCCGAAATGCCGGTGCCGGTCGAGGCTAGTGAGGATCTGCATGTCGCGAAGGTCGATCATTCGGGGCCTTTTCCCCCTGATTGGCATGTCTCGCGCGGGGGATCAAATGTTGCTTTCCCGCTCTGCACCTGCCTCCGACGGTGGCGCCCACCCGCCCACCCCGCCACCGGCGGAGGCAGGTGCAGAGCGTGAGACGATTATGTGGCGGAGGTGCGGACCAGCCTGCCCGGGCCACGGAGGTGCAACTCAGGTGCTGTCAGACGGGTGAGGTGCCATGCTAGGACAAGATTGCTGGAGAGGGTGGGCAGGCCCGTGACGTCTTCCAGCGGTTCGATCACACTCAGTGTGTGGAGGTTGGTGCAGGAGAGGAAGAGGGCGTCCGCCTCTTTGGTCTCCGCGAGTTTTTTGGCGGCGTCAAAGACTGAGCCCGTTGAAATACGGTGGACACGGGCTTCCTCTGCTTCATTGAAGGTACCGAAGGTGGGCGTTTCAATGTCCTTGGTTGAGAGAGTTTCCCGAATGCGGTTGGAGACGCTTTCCACATAAGGGGAGAGAAAGGCGAGGCGGTTTATGCCGAGGGCGCTGCAGGCGGCGGTGAGTGCTGTAATCGGCTCGGTTACTGTGCTGGCGCCGGTTGCGCCTTGAATAAGGCTTGCCACGCTGCCTGTGCCGATTTGGGCGGTTCCCGAAGTGCAGGCATAACCTATTGCGCCGAAGGGCAAGGAGATGGGCAGGAGACTTGCGGCCTTGGGAAGGTGCGTTTCCATCTGGCTCAGCGTTTCCGGAGTGACCTCGGCCCCGCTTTCGATGCGGGTTGTGTAGAGGTTGATCTCAGGCGGAATGAGGCTGTGAAACTCTGGCTCTATCGTTGCGTCGGGTTGGAGAACGATGAGGCCGATATTCAGGCGCGAAAGCGGGCTGAGGGTGTAGGGGAACGTGCTCATGTACGAAGCTCTACAAGTGCTGCTTTGGCTGGTGTGCTGAGATATTCGGCGCCGGTTTCAAGGATAACTATGTTTTCTTCGTGGACGAGGGTTTTGCCGGGAGCGACCTCTATCCCCGGCTCCAGAGTGAGGACCATTCCGGGGGCGAGGATTGTTTTATCGGCGGGTACGAGGGAGGGCCATTCGGTGAGCTGCATTCCAAGGCCGTGGCCTACGCGACCCGCATCTGTTGTGCCGGTGACTTTGGCAATGGCATCCGCGAGATCGGCCGTTGTGTTGCCTGGTTTGGCGAGGACGAAGGCAGCTTCGGTGGCTTCGATCAGGCGGGCATGGGCGGATTGGGTTTCCTGTGAGGCTGGGCCTACAGTGTAATTCCGATCGAAATCGCAGAAATAGCCATCCCAGACGAGGCCCGTGTCGAGCATCAGGACATCGCCGGGGGCAAGGGGCGTTTCGGTCGCGGGTGAGATGACATCCGCATACCCGCCCTTCGCGGCGGCCCCCGCAAGATAGGGGACCCAATCGGCGCCTTCCTCCAGACAAAGCATCTGGAAGCGGCGAAACACCTGCGAAAGCGGGGTGCCGGATGTGGCGATTTCCGGCACGCGGGCGAAGGCGCGGGTGGCGATTGTGCAGGCATGGCGGATCTTGGCGATCTCCGCCTCCGACTTGAGGAGGCGGAGGCGCCGGGTGATATCGGCGTCATCCGTAATCGGGAGCGTCCGGGTGAGCGTCTGCCAGTCTGCCAGCGGCATGCGGATATGGGTTTCCATGCCCGAAGGCGCGCAGATGCGACAGCCCGCAGCAGCCTGGCGCAGCGTGTCCGACAGGAGGGTTATGCCATCGTCGTCAAGATCCGGTGCCCGCCATGTCCGGATATCGGTGATCCATGTCCGCGCCATAAGCGCTTCGCCGATGGACGGGATCACGGCGATGGGCATGCCGGTCGCGGGGATGATCAGGAACCACGGGCGGGTGGGGCTTTCCCAGAAACGGGTGAGAAAGCCGGTGAAATAGCGGATCTCCGGTTCTGTCGTGAGCAGCAGGGCCGAGAGATCTGCCGCTGCCATCATGGTCTGGGCGCGGGCGAGGCGGGTCCGGTACTCCTCCTCCGGGAAACCGCGCGGCGGGTTCATGCGGCTTCGCTGAGGATGGTAAGGACGCGGGACGTGGCTGTGAGGCCAAGCGTCTTGCGGTGATCCCCGGATGCGAGAAGGGCGGCTATGCCAGCCGTGCCGGAGGGTGTGCTGGCAAAGCCATGCTCGGCGGTGACGCGGGTGGCGTCCCGCGCTTCCTCTTCCGTGATCAGCGCGAAGAGGTCCGCATCTCGAGCGAGGCCGCGGAAGGCGATGAGCGAAGGTTCCTTGCAGTCGAGGCGGCCCATGATGGAGACGGGACCCTCTGTCGCGTGCGGTGTGCCCGTGGCGATGGCGGCCGTCAGGGCGGGGGCGACCTCAGGCTCCACCACGATGATGGTCGGCGCGTCGCCCCAGGCCGCGCGCGCGAGGGCGGCCGCGGCGGCGGCGAGGCCGCCGACACCGGCCTGGAGGAAGATATGGGTGGGCGGCTCGGGCATTTGGTCGATCGCTTCGGCCATGAGGATCAGATAGCCTTCCAACAGGCGGTGGGGGCGTTCGGTATAGCCGGGCCAGGAACTGTCTGAGAGAAGCCGCCAGCCGTTTTCATCGGCGGCGCTGGCGGCAGCTTTCATGCTGTCTTCGTAGATTGTGCCCTCGCGGACAACCTCCGCCCCTTCCGATGCAAGGCGGTCCGCGAAGGCCTGCGGCACGGTCTCCGCAATATAGACGACAGCCCGTGCGCCGAAAGCCTTGGCACCCGCCGCCATCGATAGCCCATGATTGCCCGCGCTGGCGGTGACATAGGTGACGTCCGAGAGCGGCTCCGACTGGGCGTGATGCGCGATGACATAGGCAGCACCCAGCGCCTTGAAGCTGCCGAGGTCCATCCGGGCACGTTCATCCTTGATATGAAGCGCGGCGATATTGCAGGCCCTGGCCAGCGAACCGGCATCGGCCAGCGGGGTTTCCCCGGTCTTCGGGCAGCGGGCGAAGAGCCTTTGTGCCGCATCCACATCCGTGCTGGGAAAGGGGATCCCCTCCAATCCTTCGGGCGCATGGTTGTCGGTGCGGTACTGGTTCACTTGGATTTTCATGGGCGGAGGGGAGCGGTTTTGGCGGCTTGCGTCAACTGTTTCGTGCCACGGTCAACGTTGGTCCGGATAGAAACGGCAAGTCCGCCCGACCGGACCTAGGGCTCTCTAAAACCGATGCGCCATAAAAATCAGGGCAGCGGGACGAGGAGGGCGTATTTGAAGAGGGTGTAGAAGGCGGCCATGACGGCAGCGCCCGAGCCCCAGTAGAGCGCGATGGTCGTGGGTGTCCAGCGGTCATGCATGGCAGCAATCAGGCCGCCGGCGAAGGCGATGGCCCCGGCAAGCAGGAAGCCGAGATAGGGCATCGCGAAGCAGGCGGCGAGCATCGTGACCACCAGCAGGATACGCCGCCACCACGTGCCGTGGCCGAAGCCTTCCTCTGCCGTCGGGCGGATGAGCCCGGTGATGAGTGCGATTGTGGCACAGATGATCATCAGGATCGCGACGGTGCGGGGGAAGACCTTGCTGTCTATGTCGGAATAGCTCGTCGTATCCCAGAGCGTCATCGCACCGGCGAAGATGAAGAAGGCCGAGATGAGGAGGGAGCCAAGGCTGCGTTGGGCCGTCATGTTGCGACCCTCCGCCGCCGCCACGCGGTAAAGGCGGGATAGAGCAGCGAGATGATGGTGAAGGCGATGATCGCCTGGGAAAGCGGGCGGCCGAAGAACATGCCGAAAAGGTTGCCCGTAGCATCGCCGATGATCCAGCCCTGCACGAAACCCTGTTCGGCAATCGGGCCGAGGATGAGGCCAAGCACGATGGGGGATGCGGCGAAGCCGAAGCGGCTGATCACCCAGCCGAATGTGCCGAGAAGCAGCATGATGATCACATCCGATATGCTGTTGCGGATGGCGAATGTGCCGATGATCGTCATGAAGCCCACGCTGGGCACGAGCACGGCCTTGGGAATGCTGACGATGGATTTGTAGGCGTAGCGTCCGATGAGAAGCCCGGTTGGCAGCATCAGGACGGTTGCGATGATCAGCCCGTAGATGAAGGTGTAGACGATGGCGCCGTTGCTTTCAAAAAGGGTCGGTCCCGTGCGCACGCCCTGCACGAGCAATGCGCCGAGGATCACCGCATCGGGCGGTGTGCCCGGAATGCCAAGGACGAGCGTCGGGATGAAACCGCCGCCGACGGTTGCGTTGTTCGCGGCTTCCGTGGCCATGATGCCATCAGGTTCGCCCTCGCCGAATTTCTGGCCCGGTTTGGCGCTGCGCTTCGCTTCCGAATAGGCGACAAGCCCAGCGACGGAGCCGCCCGCACCGGGGAGGATGCCGACGAGTGTTCCGATGACGGAGGAGCGGACCAGGTTGAACTTTGAGCGGATTGCTATGCCGAATGCCTCTCCGATCCGGACGGACCTGATGTCGTCCTCGACCTTCAGGTGCCTGTCCGGCACGGCGACGAGATCGATCAGCACGGGGATGCAGTAAAGCCCGATCAGCGCGCCGACCACGCCGAAACCGCCGATCATCGTCTGGCTGCCGAAGGTCAGGCGGATATCGCCGGATATCTCCCCCACGCCGACTGTGGAAAGGATCATCCCGAAGGCCCCGCCCACAAGCCCCTTTATCAGGTTACCGGTCGAGAGAGAGGCGATGAGCGATAGGCCGAAAATGGCCAGCCAGAAATACTCCACCGGGCCGAAGGCCAGCGCCACTTCCGCAAGGGGCGGGGCGAGGAAGAGAAGGGCAAGCGCGCCGATCATCCCGCCGGTGACGGAGGCAAAGCAGGCGATGGCCACGGCAAGATCCCCGTCGCCGCGCTTGGCCATCGGGTAGCCGTCGAAGGTGGTGGCGATGGCCGAGGGTGTGCCGGGCGTGTTGAGCAGGATCGCGGCATAGGCCCCGCCATAGATTGCGCCGGTATAGATGGCGCCGAGCAGGATAAGGGCGGAGGCGGGTTCCATGCTGAAAGTAATGGGCACCAGTACGGCCACGGCCATGGTGGCGGTGAGGCCGGGTATGGATCCGATCACGGTGCCCGCCACCACGCCGAGAAGTGCAAAGGCGAGGTTGAGCGGTGTGAGAGCGGAGAGAAAGCTGCCGAAATCCATGGAAGGCCTGCAGAGTAAGAATATGCGGGCCGAACGCCGGGGTGGCGTTCGGCCTGTCTCGGATCAGACGGTTACTTGATCAGCCCGGCAGCGCGGGCATCGGCAAGATACTCCTCGATGCGGGCCTGCATGAAGGCATCCATGCCCTCTGCATCGACATCGAGCATCGCAAAGCCGCCATCGAGCATCTTCTGGCGGAACTCAGGATCGGCGTTGATGTCTCCGATCATGCTGGACCAGAGCGCCTTCGTCTCGTCGCTGGCGCTGTCGGGCAGGGCAATGCCGCGATAGGCGCCGCCTACCATGTCAAAGCCGAGTTCCTTGAAGGTGGGCACGTCGGGGAAGAGGGGGTGACGCTCCTCCATCGCGACGGCGAGCATCCGCACCGCATCGCCTTGCTTGGCACCGACGGTGGAATAGCCCCATTCCGCCTTCACCTGACCACCCAGAAGGGCGGTTACCGCAGCGCCCGTGCCCTTGAACGGCACATAGGTCGTCTTGATCCCAGCCATGTTGTCAAACTTGATCTGCGCCAGATGATTGGCGCTGGCCTTGCCGGAGCCGGACATGGTGACGGCTGCGGGATTGACCTTGGCGTCGTCGATCAGGTCCTGCAGCGTCTGGTAGGGGCTGTCGGCCTTCACCACGATCGCATCGGGCGTGTAGTGGAACATGTAGAAGGCGTTGATACCCTCCGTCGTGTAGCCCACATCTTTCTGCGCGGGTTGAATGATGATATGGGGCAGGTTCACGCCCATGATCGTCTGCCCGTCACCGCTCAACCCGTTGAGCGAGGCCCAGCCCACGGCACCGCCACCGCCCGGCTGGTAGGAGATTACGAGATCCTGGCCGAACTTGTCCTTGAAGAAGGGCTGTTGAAGGCGCGCGGAAATATCGGACTCGCCGCCCGGTCCGAAGGGAATGACGTAGCTGACAGGCCCGTCAATCTCTGCGTGTGCGGCGAAAGCTGTGGTGGTGGCAATGGCGGCGGCTGTGGCCGCTTTCAGGATAGTTCGTCTCAGCACTTGGTCACTCCCTAAAAATCTGATCATCCGGAACGGCGGTTTCTGCACCACTTCTGGCCCGGTTCTTTTCGGCGCGCCGCAGGGCGGGCCTTCCTTACGTTGAGGCTTATTCCGCCGGGGATCAAGCCTTGTCAGCGTCCCTGGCCTTGTCCAGTTCCCGTATCGGGACGCATCATGCGCCTTTCCGTGCGCGACGACGGGCCTGGCGCGGCGCCCCAAAGCGGACAGCATTTCGATCTTTTGCTTGACCATGGGTCATACCGGGCCTTTGCATGGCGAAAAGAAGCAAATGGTTGCGTGCGAGAACGGCACCGCCAAGGGGAGGAATGGCATGACACGTGTGGGAGTTATCGGGCTTGGCGATATGGGCAGTGGGCTTGCCAAGAACCTGATTGCGAACGGCTTTTCCGTGACAGGACTGGACCTTTCCAGGGAACGTCTGGCCGCTTTTGCGGATATGGGCGGCACGGTTGCGCACAGTGCTGCGGAGGTGGGTGCGGCCTCTGACGCCGTGTTTGTCATGGTCATGAACGGGGATCAGGCAAAGCAGATTATTCTTGGGCCGCAGGGTCTGACGGGCAGTATGGCGGAGGGCGGTATCGTTCTGTTGACCGCAACGATCAAGCCTGCGGAAGCCCGGGAGATCGGTGACGCCATGGCGGGCACGAGCATCGCGCTGATCGACAGCCCCGTCTCCGGCGGTTTTCCCGGCGCGCAGGGCGGGACGCTGACGATGATGGCAGCGGGCGCGCCCGATGTGATGACAAAGGCGCGCCCCGTGATGGAGGCCGTATCCGCCACGATCCACCATGTCGGAGAGGACGCGGGCATGGGTCAGACCGTGAAAGCCTGCCTGCAATCGCTGATCGGCTCGATCTTTTCGGCGACGTTCGAAGCGTCGGTATTGGCGGCGAAGGCGGGTGTTTCGGGTGAGGTTTTGCAAAGTGTCTTCTCAACCTCCAGCGCGGGATGCGGCATCGTGAATACGTCGCTGGAGAACATCATCGACCGCAAGTTCAAGGGCACGGGCAGCCATATCGCGACGATGCACAAGGACCTTACGATCTCGCTCGGTCTTGCCGAACAACTGGGCGTGCCGATGCACACAGCCGCCACCGCGATGCAGTTGTTCCATGCGGGCAAGACGAAATATCCGGAGGGTGACAACTGGGTGGTGACCCGCGTGATCGAGGAGATCGTGGGTGCGGAGTTGCACCGATGAAACTGGGTGTGATCTGCGACGGGATCAGCCGCGACTTGCGCCATGCCGTAGATGTGATGGATGAATTTGGCCTTGAATACGCGGAGCTTCAGTTTGTGGGTGATACGGAAGTGGGTGATCATTCAGCGGCTGAAATCGCCGAGATTGATGCCCTCCTGCGGGATCGGGGCAAGCCCGTTTCCTGCCTTTCACGTCATATCTTCGCGGGGATGACGACGGCCAATCGTCCGAACGATGCGCTCCACCGGCAGCATATGGAGGCGCTGAAACGGGTGATCGGGATGGCGCAGATCGTGGGATCGCCACTGGTGCGGATCATGACCTCGAAGAAGGAACAGATCCTTTGGGGTTCGGGCGGAGCGGAAAGGTGGAACGTCGCCAAAGGCGCGTGGGAGACGCTGCTCCCGTTGATCGCCCCGGCGGTGGAACTCGCGCGGCGGGAAGGTGTGACGCTGGTTGTGGAGACGGGGAATGGCACAATGGTCAATTCCAGTTACACCGCGCGCAAGCTGATCGACGATCTGGGTGCGAAGGATGTGCTGAAGGTGCTGTGGGATCCAGCCAACAATTGCTGGTGCCACGAACTGGCCTATCCGGACGGCTATGATGAGCTGAAGGGCGGGTATCTCGGCCATGTGCATATCAAGGACGTGCAGGTGGACACGCCGCGCGCCACGCTGGAGGTGCGGCAGATGGGGCAGGGCCAGCTTGGGGATCTTTTCCAGCCGATGGCTGACGCCCTGCGCTGTGTCGGGTATGACGGGGCGGTTTCCTTCGAGAGCGTATATTATACCGGCAACGGTGATTTTGAGGCCGGGTTTCGTGCCTGCATTGGCAAGTTCAAAGAGATTTTTGGTTCTTGAAGACGAAAAGCTTCAGATAGCCTGCGTTGAACCCCGGATGATCAGCTTCCCTTCTAGGGCGGCATCCTCTGCTGCTGCGCGTTCGCCAAAGAGGTACTGGATCGCGGCTTTGGCGAGGCCTTCGGTGGGCTGGCGGATTGTTGTGAGGCGGGGAACGACCAAGGAGGCCAGATCTATATCGTCGAAGCCTGCGACGGAGAGATCACCGGGCACATCAAGCTTCAAATCACGGGCCGCGCGGAGGACGCCGATGGCAAGCTGATCGCTGGCAGCCGCGATGGCTGTGGGACGATCCTGTGCCAGAACCTCGCGGGCGATCTGCTCGCCGTTTTCATAGTGAAACTGCCCCTCGACCGTGGTGAGAGACACCGGATCAGGCGGACTGGAAAGCGCTTCGATCCGTTGCACGAAGCCCTGCCGCCGGGCACGGCCCACCTCCGTTGACTGGGGGCCCGCGATATATGCTATTTTGCGGTGTCCCAGGCCAAAAAGATGGTCGGCTATCTTAGCGGAGCCGCCCGCATGATCAGTGGCGGCGAGCGGAAAACCCTCGAAACGTCTGTCCACCGAAATGATCGGCACGTCTGTTTCCTGGCCAAGCGGTCCGGTTTCGGCAGCAGCGATCACAATGACGCCGCGGGGAATACGGTCGATTAATGCCGAGATCTGTTTGCGCTCCGTCTCTGCGTCGTCGTGCGAATTGGCGAGCATCACCATATGGCCGCGCAGGGCAGCCTCCGTTTCGATGGATTTGGCAAGTTGGGAGAAGAACGGGTTGGTAATATCGGGCACCACGAGGCCGATGACATCTACGCGGTTGGTGCGGAGCGCGCGAGCCGCGAGGTTGGGCTTGTAGCCGAGCGCATCGACTGCGGAGAGAACGCGCCTTTTGAGCGGCTCTTTTACGGTCTCGTTGTTTGAGAGCACCCGGGATACAGTGCCAACGGATACGCCTGCTTTCTTGGCGACATCGATGATGGTTGGCATTCGGCATTCCCGTTCTGGAGGTGAGAGCCGGTATAGACGGGTTTGGGGCCCGGTTTCAAACCCGGCTTCACGGTGAGACGCTGTTTTCGGCCATAAAAATGCGAAGTTCGTCGCGATTGGGCAAGGAGGTGGAGGCACCCTTGCGGGTGGTGGCCAGCGCGCCTGCATGGGCAGCGAGAGTGATGGCTTCCTTTATGGACTGGCCTTCGGATAGCGCTGCTGCGAAAGCGCCGTTAAAGCAATCGCCCGCGCCGACGGTATCTGTCGCAGTAACTCTGGGAGCTGGGATCTGGCCCTCTGAAGTACCGATGGACCAAGCGACGCCGGTGCTGCCCATCGTGACGATTGCTCCATTCACCCGGTCCCGCAGTTTCCTTGCAGCGGCGAGGCCCTCTGACAGAGTTTCCGGCTCTGCCTCGGTGAGCAGTGCTGCTTCCTGGGCGTTGGGGGTGAGGATGTCGAAGAGGGCGAGGTCTTCTCGGGGCCACACCGGGCTGGGGGCCGGTGCGGGATCCATTATAACCGTTGCGCCTGCGGTGCGGGCGATTTTTGCGGCGACCCTAGACGCTTCAAACGGAATCTCGTTCTGGAGAAGGAGGGTTTTGCAAGCGGCTATGGCCTTGGCGTTCGAGTGTATAGCCTCCGGCGTGAGTGCCCAGTTGGCCCCTTTGGAGATGCGGATGATATTGTCGCCCGAGGGCACCACATCGATAAACGCCATGCCGGTGGTGACATCTGCGCATTCGACAAGCGTAAGGTGCAGGTTCGGGATGGCGAGAGCCGCCCTTGCATCTTGCCCGAAGCCATCTTTCCCTATGGCCCCGAGCATATGTGCCTGCACGCCAAGCTTCGCCACGGCCATTGCCTGATTGGCCCCCTTGCCGCCGAGTGAGATGGCCGTTTTCGCGGCTTGGACCGTCTCACCTACTTCAGGCCAACGTTGCAGATAGCTGGTAAGGTCGGTGTTGATGCTGCCGACGATTGCGACGCTCATCAGAACACCACGCCGCTGATCAGAATAACATTGGCGTAAGGGGTTGTTTCACCTGTGCGGATGATGGCTTTGGCTGTTTGGGAGCGGGTTTTGAACGCCTCATGGGACATGGTGCCGGAGCGGATGGATTTGGCGGTTTCTACGCTCCAATCGTCAAGAAGGCTCTGCACATTGTCCGACAGTTCATTGCTGGCCTCTTCTGCGTAGACAGCGCCTTCGATCGCAAGTTCTGTTTTGATGGCGTTGAGTACATCGAAGAAGCCGGGCAGCCCTGCGGAAACTGCGAGATCTATTACCCTGATGCCTTCAGGTATCGGCAAGCCAGCATCCGCCACGATGATTTCGTCCAAGTGGCCTAGTGTTGCAATGAGTGCACTGAGGTGGCGATTGAGGAGAAGTGTGCGTTTCATCTGGCGGAGTACTTTGCACGGTAGTGATCAAGGACGACGGCCACGATGATCACCACACCGGTGATCATCTGGCGCATGAAATCATTCAGGCCGATCAGGATCAGCCCGTTGGCGAGCACACCGATGATGAACGCTCCGAGAAGCGTGCCGATCACGGAGCCACGGCCGCCGCTGAGGCTGGTGCCGCCGATGATCACGGCGGCGATCGCGTTAAGCTCGAACCCAATGCCTGCAATGGGGCTGGAGATGTTGAGGCGGGCCATATAGACGATGGCCGCGATCCCGGCGGTTAGGCCGCAGATGGTGAAGGCCGCGACCTTGAGCCAGAAGACGGGATGGCCCGCGAGGCGCACCGCTTCCTCATTGCTGCCGATCCCGTAGAGCAGCCGCCCGAAAACGGTGCGCGTGAGGATGAACCAGGCGATCACCACAAGGGCTAAGGCGACCAGGAAGACGACGGGTACGCCGTAGATGAGGGCGGAGCCGAACTCTTCAAACGCAAACGGGAAGGAATAGATGGTTTGGGCATCCGAGACATGGAGTGCGGCCCCCCGCGCGATGTTCAGCATGCCGAGCGTGATGATGAAGGAGGGCAGGGCCCAGTACGCGGAGATTACTCCATTTAGAAGTCCGCAGACGACGCCAGCGAGGACGCCCGCGAGGCAAGCCAGCGCTATCGCCTCTGCCGGACCGATGCCTGGCAGGGTAATGGCCTTGCCCGCCACCACAGCGGCAAAGGCCATGACGGAGCCCACCGAGAGATCGATGCCGCCGATCAGGATCACGAAGGTCATGCCTACGGCGAGGACGAGGTTGATCGTGATCTGGGTGAGGATATTGGTGATGTTGTTGGGTGTGAGGAAATGCTCGGTAAAGAGTGAGAAGAATACGATGAGAGCCAGCAATGCCAGCCCGATGCCCGCGTTGTTGATGATGGCGCGGAGCGAAAAGGCGCTTGGCCGCGGGGCGATATCTGTCTCGGTGGCCACTAGGCGGCTCCTTCGGTTTTTTCCTGACCGTAGGCCAGTTTCAGAATGCGTTCTTCCGAGAATTCGGGGCGGGTGAGTTCACCTGCAATCTGGTGGTTGCTCATCACGAGTATGCGATCCGATAGGGTGATCAGTTCCGGCATCTCGGACGAGACGATGAGCAGGGCAACGCCTTCGGCCGCGAGGCTCCGGAGGATTGCGTAGATCTCCGCTTTCGCGCCGACATCGACGCCGCGCGTGGGTTCATCCAGCATCAGTACTCTGGGCGAGCGTGCGAGCCACTTTGCCAACACAACCTTCTGCTGATTGCCGCCCGAGAGGCTGGAAACAGGATCAGAGACAGCGCCATATTTGAGGGAGAGGCGCGCGCCGTCCTGCACGGCTTGGTGCCTTTCCCGCGCAAAGTTCAGGATGCCGCGTGCGGCGATGCTGCGCAGATTGGCAAGCGATATGTTAGCGGCGATGGGCATCTGAAGGATGAGACCTTCATCCTTGCGATCTTCTGTTACAAAGCCCACGCCGGAGGCGATAGCATCGGCGGGGCCCTTGAAACCGACGGGTGCGCCGTCGCGCTCGATTGAGCCGGAAATGGCGGGATCTGCGCTGAAGATTGCCCGCAAAAGCTCTGTGCGGCCCGAGCCGACAAGGCCTGCGATACCGAGGATTTCGCCGTAGCGCACGGAGAGGGAGACGCCTTGCGCATGAGGGCTTGCCGTGGTGCGGAGGGCTTTGGTGGCGAGCGCGACCGCGCCTGTTGCGCCGCTGCCTTTCGCCTCGGTTCCCGAAAGGGCGCGGCCGACCATGTGGCGGACCACTCCCTCTGGTGTAGTCTCTGCGATGATCTCGGTTGCGATGGTCTTGCCGTTGCGGAAGACTGTGACGCGGTCGCAGATCTCGAACACCTCTTCTAGATGATGGGAGACGAAGACGACAGTGACGCCTTTGGCTTTGATGTCGCGGATGATCTCGAAAAGGCGCCGGGTTTCACGCTCGGTCAGTGTCGCCGTCGGCTCGTCAAGGATCAGGATTTCGCTTTCCGATTGCAGCGCACGCGCGATCTCCACCAGTTGCTGATGGGCAATGCCAAGGCTTGTGACAGGGGCCCGCACGTCGATATCGCGCAGCCCGATGGCGTCCAGTGCCGTGCGGGCGCGGGTGTTCATCTCTGCTCTATCGAGAAGGCCAAGGCGTGTTTTCGGCATGGCTTCGATGGAGATGTTTTCGGCAACGCTGAGATGGCCGAGAAGGTTGAACTCCTGATGCACGACCTGAAGGCCACGGGCCTTGGCTTCGTGCGGATTGTTGGGTGTGAAGGCTTTGCCGCCAAGTGTGATCGTGCCATCCACAAATTGGTGGACACCTGAAAGTACCTTTATCAGCGTTGACTTGCCTGCTCCGTTTTCGCCCACCAGAGCGTGAACCTCACCCCGTTCAAGTGAGAAGCTGACACCATCCAACGCCTTGACGCCGCCGAAATGCTTTTTCAAGCCTTCGACGTGGAGAGCCCTGCCTGCGGGCAAAGGTGAGGTGGTTGCGATCATGGCGTTGCACCTGAAAACGCTCCGCGACTGTTGGGGGACAGGCGCGGAAATCTGAGGTATTACTCGGCGGTGACGAGTTCGATGGGTGTTTTTACCCAGCCTTCAAGCTTCGGCGCGCCTTTGACGACCTCAAGCGCCAGATCGATGGAGTTGGCGGCCATTTGTTGGCCGAACTGATCCACGGTGGCGAGCATACGGCCATCGGTAATCATCGGGCCAACAGCTGGGATGTTGTCAAACCCCACAACCACGATGTCATCGCGCCCGGCGGATTCGAGGGCCTTCACAACGCCGATGGCCATGGAATCGTTGGCCGCCATCACGCCCTGAATATCGGGGTTGGCGGTGAGCATCGTAGAGAAGACGGTGTTGGCCTCCTCGGTTTCCCAATGGGCGGTTCGGCTGTCGAGCAGATCGAGCTTGTACTCGGCGACGGAGGCTTCGAAGCCCAACCGCCGCTCATTGGCGTTATCCGCACCCGGATTACCCTCGATGATCACGACCTTACCGCCTTCGCCCAGCACTTTGCCGAGAGCATCGCCTGCAAGCTTGGCTCCGCCACGGTTATCGGGGCCGACGAATGCCAACTCTATGCCCTGCTGTTTCTTGGCCTCGCTATCCAGCGCCACGTCGAAGTTCACCACTACGATGCCCGCTTCCATCGCGCGCTTGAGGGGGCGCACCATGGCGCGGCTGTCGGCAGGGGCCACAACGATGGCATCGACGCCCTGGGTGATGAAGTTTTCCACCGCATTGATCTGCGATTCGAAGTCCGTCTCGTTCTGCATGCCGACGGCTTTGAGAACATAATCACCGCGCTCCTGCTCGTGCGCCTCGGCCCCTTCCAGCATGTTCTGGAAGAACTCGTTCGCCAGCGATTTCATGATAAGGCCGACAACGGGTTTATCCTGGGCGTGTGCTGTGCCGGCAAAGAGAGCGATGGCGGTTGCGGCGGTGGCCGCAAATTTGAGTAGTTTCATTGGATCCTCCCATTTATGAGTGTCCGCTCTGAAAGATTGGTTCCTGCTTCAGCGGATGAACCTATCGAGACATGGTACAATCAATCTGTCAATATGAAACGTTTCATATTTTTGAAAGCATTCAAGTTCGATTGAGAAGCTCGAGCTAATTCTCTGAATTGGTTGAGAGTTCAAAGGGCTACTCTTGTTCGATGGTGGCCGAAGACAGGCCGATTGCCGCTTCGAGATTTGGTGGACATGGTGTGACGCTGTTTTGATGGCTTTGGCGACAGCCGGAATCCGATGACCCTAGGGCATCTTTATGGTTGCTGGACGTGTGGCTCTCTTTCGTTAGGGTGGTATTCGGGCTGTGTGGGCACAAAAGTGAGACACGCATCTGCGAAAGCAGAGCCAAAGTGGGGACTTTTCGCGAAAGGGATTCGAAATGGGCTTTCTTCCTCGTAGTTTTGTATTCGGTACATTCGGTGATGACATTCTGGAGGGCGGTGATGGCCGCGATTACATCTTTGGATTCCGGGGGGACGATATCATCAAAGCTGGGGCTGGGGATGATCGTATTTTCGCGGGCTCGGGCAACGATTCCATCCGAGGCGGCGCGGGCAATGATGTGATCTTTGGCGGGCGCGGTTTCGATACGGCTCTCTATGAAGGTTCAATCGACGACTATGATATCTCCATCGGGGGCGGCCGGTTTGGCCAGACCGTTGTTCAGGCATTTGATGGAAGCGAGCGGGATACACTGCGCAGTGTTGAGGTGATCCTCTTTGAAGCCGAGGAATACGCGCTCTTCCTTGACGGGCGGAACAATGCAGTTCTTGCGGGCGATGATGCGGTTGCAACAGGCGAGAATACGCCGCTGGAACTGAACGCTGCCGATCTTCTTGGGAACGATCGGGAGTTTGATGGGGATGCTATTGAGATTACCAGTGTAAGTGCTGGTACTAGTACGGTCGGCTCTGTGTCCATCAATAACGGTGTGATCACCTACGATGCTGGCACTGCGTTCGACTATCTGGCCGAAGGTGAGACCGCGACCGACACTTTCACCTATACAGTGGACGATGGTAACGGCGGCTTGGATACAGCAACCGTTACGGTGACAATCACCGGCGAAAATGACGACCCGGAGCTGAGCGTAAATGCGGATGTAACGGTTGAGGAGAACTCCACAGCGGTGGATGCCGGGATCAGCGCTACGGATGTGGACAGCGATGCGGTGACGTTCGAGATCAGCGGTGGTGCGGATGCAGCGCTTTTCGAGATCGACGCGTCAACCGGCGCGCTGAACTTCATCGGCGCGCCCGATTTCGAAGCGCCGGGCGATGCCGATGGCGACAATGTCTACGAAGTGGCGGTAACGGCGCTCGACGGCGATGGCGGCTCGGCGTCTGAGAGCATCTCCGTCACCGTGACCGACGTGGTGGAAACACCGCCGGTCGTGGCTAGGGTGAACGAGATTCACTATGACAACGCTTCCGGCGATGTGGGTGAGTTTGTGGAGATCCGCACCAATGCGGGTGATGATGTCTCCGGGCTCCTGTTGGAGTTTTACAACGGCAATGGCGGTACGGTGTACATCACAGCCGCTGTGACCACGGCTGATTTTGCCTCCACCGACGGCACCTATGATTACTATGTGATCGAGGTGGCGGGCATCCAGAACGGCAGCCCGGACGGAATGGCGCTTTCCAATGATGGCGATCTAATCGAGTTTCTTAGCTATGAGGGCGCTTTCACCGGTATCGGTGGTGTAGCCGATGGGCTGATCTCCACAGATATAGGTGTGTTCGAGCCCGGCAACACACCCATCGGGGAGTCGCTTCAGCGGGGCGAGGACGATGATTGGGACGGCCCGCGAGAAGAGACCCGTGGCACTGCCAATGATGCGGAAGCTCAGCCTCTTGTCATCAATGAACTGGCTATGAGTACCACTGGTGCGGACTGGGAGTTCGTTGAGCTTTTTGGAGAGGCGGGTACGTCGCTGGATGGATATTCGCTCGTTCAGGTGAGCGGTTCCTTCAATCCCGGGGAAGTGCTTTCGGTGATTGATCTTACAGGGCAGGAGATCGGGGAGAACGGCTTCTTCCTTGCGGCAAGCGATCAGGCCGAAGCGACCTTCGGCGTGACAGGAGACATCACCTTCAGCAACAACACGTTCACCAACGCATCCTCGACTTATCTGCTGGTGGAAGGGTTTGCAGGGACCGAGGGCGACGACCTCGATGCAGATGATGACGGTGTGGTGGATACAGGTAGCTTCGGTGCAGTGCTGGACGAAGTGGCGCTTGTCGATGGTGCCAGCCCGGTTGTCTACACGGATGTCGTGATCGGCCCGGACGGGGATTTCCTGGCTCCCGGTGCGGCGCGCACTGTGGACGGTGCAGGTGAGTTCGAGATCACACCGTTTGCGGATAGCGGGGCCTATACGCCGACGGCGGGTGGCGATGGTGGAGGTGGGGGAACCAACACACCACGCCTTATTTCCGAGATCCAGGGCGAGGGGGCTGAAAGCGGCCTTGTGGGCGAGGCCGTTTCCGTTACGGCGATTGTGACTTATGTGGATGAAGATGGATACTTCCTTCAGGAAGAGGACACGGATGCCGATGGCAATGCCTCCACCTCCGAGGGCATCTTCGTTTTCACAGGGCGCGGGAATACCGGAAGCGTGGCTGTGGGCCAGCAGCTGACCGTGGAGGGGAGTGTCACAGAATTCCGCGGCGAGACACAGATCAGCAATGTGACTTCCACCGAACTGGTGGCCAGTGATCTGGATCTGCCCACCGCTGCCGCTGTGATTGTAACGGGTGCCACGACGCAGGCTGCCTATGAGGCCGTGGAGGGAATGCGTGTTTCTGTTGCCAGTGAGGTGGATGCGGAACTGACGGTGATTGAGAATTTCAACCTGGCACGCTACGGGCAGGTCACTATCAGCTCCGGCGGGCAAGTGCAGCCGACGCAGATCTTCGATGCGCAGGATGATGCGGATGCGATTGCGGCCCTACAGGAGGCCAATGCGGGCAACCGTTTGATCCTTGAGGACGGTACAACTACCCAGAACCCGGATGGCTTTGAGTACATCCCCGTGACGCCTGAAGAAGGTGACAATGGCAATGGTTTCCTAGATGCCGGTGACACGTTTACAGGCGAAGGGCCGACACTGCGCAATGGAACGGTGATTACCGAGGCTGTGGAAGGCGTGATGACATTCACGGATAACGGTTTTGGCACCAGCGGCGAATTCCGCGTGGTGGTAGACGATCAGATCACGATTGATCCGGAAACGAATACTGGCGCGCGGCAGGATATGCCCGACGATGTGGGCGGTGACATTCAGGTGGCGAGTGCCAATGTGCTGAACTTCTTCACCACGCTGGATGACAACAGCGGTGGCGGTTCCGGTCCCGGCAATCTCGACCCGCGCGGTGCAACCACGGCAGAGGATCTGGAGCGGCAGACGGATGCGATTGTGAACCAGCTGCTTACAACCGGTGCTGAGGTTATGGCGCTGCAGGAACTGGAAAACAACGGCTTCGGGCCCGGGTCTGCCATTTCTACGCTTGTGGATGCGATGAACGCCGAGGCATCGGTGCGGGGGATAGATGCCGATTACCGGTTTGTGGACCCGACAGGTGGCAGTGCGGATGGCTTTATCGGGACGGATGCGATCATCACCGGGCTTATCTACGATGCCAATGCTGTGACTGTTGTCTATTCCGACTTTCTTGCGTTCGAGGAGGCATCAGCTGCAGCGACCTTTGCTCTGGCTGATGTGTTGAACTCTGAAGTCCCTGCCGGTGATCAGGTCGGCGATTTTCAGCGCAGCCGCCCGGCGGTTGCGGCCACTTTTCAGGACAATGAGAGCGGTGAGACGTTCACCGTTTCGTCCAACCATTTCAAATCCAAGGGAGACAGTAATCTTCAGGATCTGGTGGAGGCGGCGCAGGCGGCGCTTGATGGCGGTAACACCAACATCACGCAGGCTGATATCGACGCACTGGTGGCGGATGCCAACTATGATCAGGGCGATGGGCAGGCTTTCTGGAATGCGGCGCGTGCCGATGCTGCGGGTGAGGTGACGGAGTGGCTGGAGGGGGCTTACCTTGATGCGGCGCAGGCCGCTGCTGGCCCCGGTGCACTGGTGGCGGATGATTTTCTCATTCTTGGGGATTTCAATGCCTATGCCGAGGAAGACCCGACACAGGTGGTTCGGGATGATGCGGACGGCTACACCGATCTGATCGACAGCTTCGTGGAGGGTGGGCAGGCCGATGCCTTCAGCTTCATCTTTGATGGTCAGCGTGGCACTTTGGATCAGGCATTTGCCTCCAACGGACTTGCCGACAATGTGACAGGCGTGACGGAGTGGCATGTGAATGCAGAGGAGCCTGGCCTCTTAGATTATTCCAGCCGCTTCACCAACCCGGCCTTTTTTAACGATGATGTGTTCAGAGCATCAGATCATGATCCGCTGATCCTCGGTCTTGATTTCGGAGATGTGTTCTCCGTCTGATGCAAAAATGCCCGCCTGTTCGGGCGGGCATTCTTTGAGCTTGTCAAGAAGCAGCCGTTCTAGGCAGCAGCTTCTCTCTTTCGGGGAGTGCTTGGCCTTCCTCTTTGCAGGAAAATCACAAGCGCAAGTAGGGCCAACGCAGGCAGGAACATGAGGTACTTGCTTGGTTGAGGGACGGGCTTGAGGACACGGAGCACCTCCTGATCCCAATCGAGGCCCGCATTTTGCGCAGCGGATCCGAAGGTGACGTCGTCGATGATCATCTTGTCGCCTTCTTCACGGAACAGGAGGCCTGCGGTTTCCAGTTTCTCCTCACCTGATGCGCCTTCGACAATGGGAATGATGGCAACAAACTCGATCGGATCCCCAAGATCGTTGACGCCTGCGACGCGGACGCGAAGTTCCTCGCCTGCGGCCGTTTCGCCTGCGGCCTGAACAATGGCGGTGGGGGGCTCTTCCGCATAGGGCGGTGAGACCATATCCATCCAGAAGCCCGGCCTGAAGAGTGTGAAGGCGATCAGGAGGAGCGCGATGCTTTCATAGAAGCGGTTCTTGGCGAAGAACCAGCCTTGCGTGGCCGCCGCAAAGAGCAACATCGCGAAGGTGGCCACAATGAAGACGAATATGCCCTGCACCCATCCCACGCCGATCAGCAGAAGCTCTGTGTTGAAGATGAAGAGGAAGGGTAGAGCGGCTGTGCGGAGTGAGTAGAAGAAGGCCACCACACCTGTCTTGATGGGATCTCCGCCGGAGACGGCGGCTGCGGCGAAGCTCGCAAGGCCGACCGGTGGTGTGACGTCTGCCATGATCCCGAAATAGAAGACGAAAAGGTGGACGGCGATCAGCGGCACGATCAGCCCGTTCTGTTGGCCGAGGGTGACGATCACCGGGGCCAGAAGGGCGGAGACGACGATGTAGTTCGCGGTCGTCGGGAGGCCCATGCCAAGGATGAGCGATAGGATCGCTGTGAGGAGCAGGATGGCCATGATGTTGCCACCCGAGAGTACCTCCACCACATCGGCGAGCGCTGAGCCGACACCCGTTTGGCTGACTGCGCCGACAATGATGCCAGCTGTGGCGGTGGCGATCCCGATGCCGATCATATTGCGGGCACCGACCACGAGGCCGTCCAGAAGATCGGCAGCGCCTTCCTTGATGGCAGTGGGCAATGCACCTTCGCCCCGCATCAGCGCCATAAGCGGGCGCTGGGTGAGGAGGATGAAGATCATGTAGGAAGCAGCCCAGAAGGCCGAGAGCCCGGGGGAGAGTCTATCTACCATCAGCGCCCAGACGAGGACGACAACCGGCAGGATGAAGTGGAGGCCCGAGCGTACAGTGGGCCCCGGCAGGGGCAGCGCGGTGACAGGTGCGTTGGGATCATCGAGCTCCAGCGGTTCTTCGCGTGAGGCTACGAAGAGGAGGCCGACATAGGCGGCTGTGAGGCCTGCGAATATGATATAGCCTGCTGTTTCCGGGAAAGCCGGGCGGATCCAGCCCATACCGTAGTAGACGGCGAAGGAGAGCGCGCAGATCACCGCAACTGTGAAGGCGATGCCCACGAGCCGCTGGATGATGGGCTTGGGCGTGTAGGCCCTTGGCAGCCCTTCCATGCCCGCTTTCAGCGCTTCGAGATGCACGATGTAGACGAGTGCTATGTAGGAAATCACCGCCGGAAGAAACGCGTGTTTGACCACATCGAAATACGGGATGCCCACGTATTCCACCATCAGGAAGGCGGCAGCCCCCATCACAGGTGGCATAATCTGGCCGTTTACAGAGGAGGCCACCTCAACAGCACCCGCCTTCTCGGATGAGAACCCTACCTTTTTCATCAGCGGAATAGTAAAGGTGCCGGTGGTGACAACATTGGCGATGGACGAGCCTGAGATAAGGCCTGTCATTGCGGACGAAACGACGGCGGCCTTGGCGGGCCCACCCTTCATGTGGCCCATCAGGCTGAAGGCCACCTGGATGAAGTAGTTGCCTGCGCCCGCACGGTCGAGCAGCGAACCGAAGAGCACGAAGAGGAAGACGAATGAGGTCGAGACGCCGAGTGCGATGCCGAACACGCCTTCTGTCGTGATCCACTGGTGGTTGACGATCTCGGAAAGGTTGTTGCCTTTGTGTGCGATGATACTCGGCATATTGGGTCCAAGCACGGTGTAGACGAGAAAGACCGAGGCCACGATCATCAGAGCGGGGCCGAGCGCACGGCGTGTGGCTTCAAGAAGCAACATCAGGCCGAGGACTGCGACAACAAAATCCTGCAGGATCGGCGCGCCGACGCGGCCGGAAATATCTGTGTAGAACACATAGAGATAGAGCGCCGTGGCGGCACCTGCTAGGGCCAGAGCCCATTCCCAGACAGGAATTCTGTTTTTCGGAGAGCCCAGAAGAACGGTGGCGACAACTGCAAGGGCCAGGAGCGGGATCCACCATGTGGATGTGTCATCCTTGGCGCCAACGAAGAAGAGATAGGCTAGGATGAGGGGCACGACCACGCCGAGGCCGAGCTGAAATTTGGTGCGGGCTGCGGGATAGGCGGCGAAGGCAAGAAATATTGCAAAGGCAAGATGAATGGAGCGGGCTTCGGTATCGTTGAAGACGCCGAAACCGACGATGAAGGGAATGGGCGAAGCGAACCAGAGCTGGAAGAGGGACCAGGCCAGAGCGACCAACATGATCAGTGTGCCGATGGGCCCGGCGGGCGAACGGCCACCGGTATCGGACGAAGCCACCATCTCGTCAAGTTCGGACTGAGAAAGGCCCCCGCGGCCAGCAGCTTCCGCTTCTACGGCTGCTGCCTGTTGCTGATCCTTATCCACCATAATACCCCCTGCGCACGTTTTATTGTTGCATTCTTCGCAGTTCGGGCGGCGCGTTTGCCGCGCCGCCCGTCTTCAGAGAGAGAAGGCTTACATCCAGCCTTGTTCTGCGTAGTATTTCGCGGCACCGTCATGCAGCGGTGCGGAGAGACCATCCTTGATCATTTCCTCCTGCTTGAGGATCTCGAATGCCGGGTGCAGGCGCTTAAAGCGATCAAAGTTGTCGAACACGGCCTTGACCACCTCATAGACGACATCATCACCCACATCGGCAGAGGTGACGAAGGTGGCTTTCACGCCGAAGGTGCTGGTATCGGCATCGGAGCCCTTGTACATTCCGCCCGGAATGGTGGCCGCAGCGTAGAAGGGATTGTCTGCGATCAGCGCGTCAATCGCCGGGCCGGTGACCGGAACCATCACTGCATCCACGGTTGAAACCGCCTCCTGAATGGAGCCGTTGGGGTGGCCTACGGTGTAGATGATCGCATCCACCTTGTTATCGCCGAGAGCTGCGGCCTGCTCGGCAGGTTTCAACTCGGAGGCCAGAGCAAAATCATCAAGTGTCCATCCGAGCGCGTTCATCACCACATCCATTGTGGCCCGCTGGCCGGAGCCCGGGTTGCCGATATTGACGCGCTTGCCCTTGAGATCCTCAAAGCTGGTGATGCCTGCATCGGCCCGCGCGATGACGGTGAACGGCTCGCCGTGCACAGAGAAAACGGCGCGTGCCTTTTCAAAAGCATCGCCCTCAAACTGCGAAGAGCCATTGTATGCATGGAACTGCCAGTCTGATTGGGCCACGCCCATATCCATGTCGCCTGCTTTAATGGCGTTGATATTGGCAATGGAGCCGCCGGTGGAAGGTGCTGTGCACTTCAGATTGTGATCCGCAGTACCACGGTTGACGAGACGGCAGATTGATTGGCCTACAACGAAGTAAACACCGGTCTGACCGCCTGTGCCGATAGTGATGAACTTTTCCTGTGCTTGCGCAGCAACGGAAGAAAGTGCCACCGCTCCCGCAAGTGCCAAGCTTTTGAGTGTTTTCATTCTTATGACTCCCCTGTCATTTTGGTAATGCTATCCACCAAGCCTCATGACTGGCGGAATTCGATTTTCTTGGTCTCAGTTTTCGCTTCGTCCCTTTGCCGGGCTCTGTGAACGACCATAGCCAGAGTTTGCCGACAGAAAAGAGCCAATGCTTGCTTGCCGTGAAGCGCTTGCCAGTAGGGCCGGTTCGCCGGCTATGGTGGATCTGATATAGCGAGGCGATGCAGGCAGGACTCTCTCAAGGTTTTCAAAACGATACGTTTGTTTGCGAATTATATCAATCACTGTCCGCCGCAGATTGCGTTCTCAATCAACACAAACGTTAAGAATACAATTTTCATCAATTTTGCCAATGGAGTACGGTATTTTTTTAAAGTTTCTTTTCGCTCGCCCAAGTTAATTTTTGCAATGCATTTTAGTGTTTGCGGTTGTGCGGGTGCGTCACTAGGCTTCTGTGTTGATCGCTTCCGAGGTGCGGTCAGCCGCGCGCTGTTTGCGTAAGGAAAAGAGTGGGGAAAACCAATGGATACTGCACATCAGACTCTGACGCCGGAGCGCCTTGCCGTGCGGGCGCACTACGCAGCCGATGAGGCTGATGTGATCGCTGATCTTCGCACACGAATCGCGATGAGCGCTGAAGAGCGCCAGATGGTGGCACGTGCCGGAGCGCAGATTGTCGAGCGCGTGCGCGCGGAGACCTCGCCTACCATGATGGAGTCTTTTCTAGCGGAGTACGGCCTTTCCACCGAGGAGGGCGTGGGCCTGATGTGTCTTGCCGAGGCACTGTTGCGTGTGCCCGATGCGGAGACGATTGACGAACTGATCCACGACAAGATCGAGCCGTCCAACTGGGGCGCGCATCTCGGCCAATCCTCCTCTCCCATGGTCAATACCTCCACATGGGCGCTGATGTTGACGGGCAAGGTGCTCAATGATGACCCTCGCAAACCCGGTGCGGCCATTCGTGGGCTTGTACGGCGGTTGGGTGAGCCGATTGTGCGGAGCGCTGTGGCACAATCCATGAAGCTTTTGGGGCGGCAGTTCGTGCTTGGCCAGACGATTGAAGAGGGGATGCGCAACGCCCGCGATCTGGAGGCGAAGGGGTACACCTATTCCTATGATATGCTGGGCGAGGCTGCACGCACGGATGCGGATGCGGTGCGTTATCAGGCGGCTTATGCTGCCGCCATTGCGGCCATTTCCAAGCAGGCGAAGGGCGATGTTACGTCCAGCCCCGGGATCTCGGTAAAGCTGTCGGCGCTGCATCCCCGCTACGAGTACACGCATCGCGAGACGGTAATGCGCGAACTGGTGCCTCGGGCGGCGGCACTTGCGCGGCAGGCGGCAGAGGCAAAGATCGGCTTCAATATCGATGCGGAAGAACAGGAACGGCTGGATCTTTCGCTCGATGTGATCGAGGCGCTGCTGGCGGATCCGGCGCTGGAGGGTTGGGACGGCTTCGGCATCGTCGTGCAGGCCTATGGCAAGCGTGCGGCTCAGGTGATCGAGGCGCTTTATGCGTTGGCGGAGCGGCTGGACCGCAAGATCATGATCCGTCTGGTGAAGGGGGCTTATTGGGATACGGAGATCAAGCTCGCGCAGGAGCTTGGTGTGCAGGCCTTTCCCGTGTTCACGCGCAAGGTGAACACTGATCTCAGTTATATGGCCTGCGCGAAGATGCTGATGGATCGGCGAGACAGGATCTACCCGCAATTCGCCACGCATAATGCGCATACCTGTGCAGCTGTGATTGCGATGGCAGGAAACGACAAGCAGAGCTTTGAGTTCCAGCGCCTGCATGGGATGGGCGAGGCGCTGCACGGTATCGTGAAATCCACTGAAGGCACGCGGTGCCGGATTTATGCGCCAGTGGGTGCGCACCGCGATTTGCTTGCCTATCTTGTGCGCCGACTTCTGGAGAATGGAGCTAACAGTTCCTTTGTGAATCAGGTGGTTGATACTTCCATCCCTGCGGAAGACATCGCACAGGATCCGGCAGACGAGGTGGCGGAACTGGGGGAGGCGATTGCCAACCCGATGATCCGCTTGCCCGGTGTTCTGTTTGGAGCAGAGCGCAAGAACTCAAAGGGGTTTCGTGTGAACGAACCCGCTTCCATCACGCCCCTGCTGGAAGCGCGGGCGGCATTCGCCGAGAGTACATGGCGTGCAGCGCCCATGATCGCCGGAAACCCCGAGCCGAAGGGTGCGTGCCGCATTGTTGTCTCCCCGGCGGATGGCAGCCGCACAGTGGGTGAGGTGTTTGAGGCAACGGCTGAGGAAGTGGCCGCGGCGCTTGATGCGGCGCCAGCGGCCTATAAGGCCTGGGCAGCGCAACCCGTGGCAGAACGTGCGCGTATTCTCCGCAAAGCAGCGGATCTCTATGAAGATCACATTGGTGAGTTGACGGTTATCACCACCCGGGAGGCGGGCAAAACCGTGCTGGATGGCATCGCCGAAGTGCGGGAAGCCGTGGACTTCTTGCGCTACTATGCGGATGAGGCGGAGCGGCTGGAAGAAGAGGAGCCGGGCCATGCGCGGGGTGTGTTCGTTTGTATCAGCCCCTGGAATTTCCCGCTCGCCATCTTCAGTGGCCAGATTGCGGCGGCCCTTGCGGCAGGCAATGCAGTGCTTGCCAAACCGGCTGAGCAAACGCCACTTGTCGCGGCCCGCGCCGTGGAGTTGTTGCGCGAGGCGGGTGTGCCGGAGGGTGCCTTGCAGCTTTTGCCCGGAGACGGTCCAACGGTTGGCGGACCGCTTACCTCTGACCCGCGTATTGCGGGTGTCTGCTTTACCGGCTCCACCGAAGTCGCGCAGATTATTCACCGGGCTGTAGCGAGGAATGCAGGCCCTGATGCCGTGCTAATCGCGGAGACAGGGGGGCTGAACGTGATGATCGTAGACAGCACCGCCCTGACCGAGCAGGCGGTGCGCGATATTCTGATTTCGTCTTTCCAATCGGCAGGCCAGCGATGCTCGGCGTTGCGGCTTCTTTACGTGCAGGAGGAGGCACGGGAGCGACTGCTGGAGATGCTTTATGGCGCGATGGATGCGCTGGTGATCGGCGATCCCTGGCAGACGGATGTGGACGTTTCGCCTGTGATTGATGCAGAGGCCAAAGGCGATATCGAAGCCTATACAAAGGCCAACGCAAAGGCTGGCCGGGTGCTTAAACGAATGGAAGTGCCGGAGAGTGGAACTTACGCCGCACCCGCCGTTGTGGAGGTAGGTGGGATCGAAGATCTGGAGCGTGAGATCTTTGGCCCGATCCTGCACGTCGCCTCTTTCAAGGCGCGCGATATTGATGCTGTGGTGGATGCGGTGAATGCCAAGGGCTATGGGCTGACTTTCGGACTCCATACCCGGATCGACGACCGTGTGCAGCAGATTGTGGAGCGGCTTCAGGTTGGCAACATCTATGTCAATCGCAACCAGATCGGGGCTATTGTAGGTTCGCAACCTTTTGGCGGGGAGGGGCTTTCTGGCACCGGGCCGAAGGCAGGTGGGCCGCTTTATCTTACGCGCTTTCGCAGCACCGAAAAGCCGGGCAACCAAACTACACCGGAAGGGCCTCCGGTGGCGGAGGCCAAACTGGCGGCAGCGATCAACGCACTCGATGCGCGCAACTGGGCTGCCCGCAGTGAGCGTGTTTCGGTTCTTCGCCGTGCGCTTTCCGGCCATGGCGGCATTGTGCGCCGTGCACTTTCAAACATCGCTGCACTTGATATGGAGCCACAGACGCTGCCCGGCCCCACGGGTGAGAGCAATCGCCTGACGCTCCACCCCAGAGGCACCGTGCTCTGCCTTGGCGTGAGCGTGGAGATAGCGCTCGCGCAGGCTGTACAGGCGTTGGGAGCTGGAAATGCGGCTCTGGTTGTGGTGCCCGGTGCATCTACTGCCGTGAAGCCGCTGGTCGATGCGGGAGTGCCAGTGACGGGGCTGGACGGGACTGTTGATCCGGAAACACTTACAGGCCTCATGGGATTTGAAATGGTCGCTGCCGTCGGTGCATCGGAGTGGATGCGGGATTTGCGGATTGCTCTTTCTGACAGGGTTGGGGCCATTCTCCCGCTGGAGACGCAGGTGTTGGCACCGGCCCGCTACATGGTGGAGCGGCATCTGTGTATCGACACCACAGCTGCCGGTGGGAACGCGAGCCTGTTAGCCTCGACGGAATAGGATTGCGCTGGAGAGCAGGTTTTTCGGGCAGGCTATTCCTGACAAAAATACTTGAATTGACAATTCCGAGTAAATCACTCAGAATTAAACCATCCAGCCAACCCGAAATGCTTTTGGGGCAGCCAGAGAACATATCCTTCCCGATCCAAAGGAGCGATCCATGCCTTCTCTTGCGAAAGCAGACGAGATCAGAATGCTAGGTGTTGTACCGAAATCCGAAGTTGCCGGAAAGGGAGAGGCCCAAGCCTCCACTAGGCCTCACCTTAAGCAACTGCCACTTCATGATGCAACGGAACTGACTGAAGGCGGCGATCAGGCCAATATCCGATTGTCTGAAAAGATCTATACCCTGCGGATAACCCGTGCGGGCAAACTGATCCTGACAAAATGAACGACCGTAGAGGGGGTGCGCCGGTTGGCCTCTTGAACGAACTCGGTGATGTGGAGGCTGCGGCGGTGCTCTATCTGCGGCTTTGGAGCGATGGCCCGGCGGCGCAGGCGGAGGTATGGCGCGATTTTTCCATAACGCTCGGGCCGGAGAAGGGGCGTACTGCGCTCCGCGCACTGGAGGCGCTTTGCGATCTTTGCGTCCGCTATGGCCGCCGCCCGCTGATGCGCCATCAGGTGACGTGCAGATGCCTTGGAGCGGACGAAGCCTGTTTTGCCAATTTCGTGGGAGCTGCGACGGAAGGCGAACGGGAGGATGCGATGCTGATGGCCATGATGATCGTGCGGGCGGACCTTGCGCCAAGTCTCACTGCGCTTGCTCAGACAGTGGGGTTTGCGCTCAAACGCATGGCTTTGCGAACTCCGGCACAAGGAAACGGCTCTCTCCCGGCGAAAATAACAGTGCATTAAGCGCAAATAGTCCTTAAACGCTATCGGCTGCTCAATCCCTCAAACAGCCGCGCGATAGCCTCTGAACCGGGATCCACATGGCCGCGCAGATGCTCTGCATTGACGTAAGCAGCCCGACCGGCCTTTGCGCGCACCAGTGTGGCGGTGTAGTCCGCTCCCTTGCGCGCAGCAGCAGTTGCGGCAGGAAGGCCGTCTTCCAATGCATCGAGCGCAGGTGCAAGCGCATCGACCATTGTTCTGTCTCCAAGTTCAGCGCCGCCGATCTCCTGCATCCGGCGAAGGCCGGTTTTCAGGGCGTTCAGCAAGGTCTGCCCACTGGCGGCGCCATCACCTGCGGCAGCAAAGAAGATTGCCAGCAGCACACCTGAAGAGCCGCCCATAGTCTGGCTCAGTTCCTGCCCGATTGCGCGGTGGAGTTGTGTGTGATCTGCAAGCGGCAGCCGATCCATCGCGCCTTTGAGTGCACGGGCAGCACCTGCAAGAGTGGACCCTGTATCTCCGTCGCCTGACTTTGCGTCGAGCGCATTGAGATCAGCCTCAGAGGCGATCAGGATATCACAGCACTTTTGCAGAAACGCGGCCGTCTGAGGGTGGGCAGAGGGAATGGGCTGGATGGGAGTGAGGCCATCCGGCAGATCAATGGTCTGTAAAGGTGCTATCTTCGCACAACCGGGCCAGGCGGTAAGAGGTGTCGGCTGCTGGAGCAAGTCGATATCTGCTGCATGTACAGGGCAGACAGAGATGGAGAACCCACGCATATCGAGAGACGTCATCATCGCCGCCGGGCCGATGATATGGCTGAGCTTCGGCCCGATGCTTGATGCGGCAAGCTCTTGTGCAAGGAGGCTCATTTCGAGAACTGTTGCACCGCCAAGATTATTGAGAAGGGCGATATGGGGTGTGCTCTCCATCGCCGAGCCAAGCTTTTCCGTTGCGGCAGCGATAGCTTGCGCGGCGTTCTTGAAATCGATCTGCTCAACACCTGCCTCACCGTGGATGCCGAGGCCCAACTCAGCCTTTCCGTGAGGAATGCGTTCCTCTTTTTGGGAGCCGGGTACTGTGCAGGTATCAAGCGACATGCCGATGCTTTTGGTGTTGTGGATCACGCGGTTCGCGGCTTTTGCTATGGTGGCCAGATCGGCACCGGCTTCTGCCATCGCACCGGCAATCTTGTGAACGAAGAGCGTGCCTGCTACGCCGCGCGCCTGTGGAAGATCCGGTAGGGCGATATCATCGTCTACGATCACTATGCTTACACTCAGGCCAAAGGCGCGGGCGCGTTCGGCAGCGAGGCCGAAATTCAAGCGATCCCCGGTATAATTCTTCACAATCAGGAGGCAGCCTTCGGGACCAGTTACGGCGAGAATGCCTGCAAGTACGGCGTCGACTGAAGGCGAGGCGAACACGTCGCCGCAAACGGCCGCCGTCAGCATGCCTTCGCCGACAAAGCCGCCATGCGCTGGCTCGTGGCCCGAGCCCCCTCCCGAGACAAGTGCAACCTTGGACTTATCCCAATCCTTGCGGACAACCACGCGGATATGCGGGTAGCCATCGAGCCGCGCGAGACTGCCACCGCTTGATATCAGGAGCCCGTCTATGGCTTCTGTCACGATGTTTTCCTTGGCATTGATGAACTGGGTCATGTCTGTATCTCCCTCAGAGGATGCGAGCGCCTGAGGCGTCAAAATAGAAGGGGTTTTGGGGGCGGATGCGGACGATATCGCCGGACTTCAAAGGCGTATGTGCATCGGATACCGTAATTATATCATGATCCTTAAAGCTAAGGTGAAGGCGCGTCTGATCGCCCAGATGCTCGACGCGTTGCACAAGGCTTTCCTCGCCCTCTCCCTGATGTATTTGCTCGGGGCGAAGGCCGATGGAACTGGCTCCGTTGGGAGCCCCCGCGAAGACATCTGCTGGAAGGATATTGATGCGGGGCTGCCCGAGGCGGCTGGCGGAGTAGATGCTGACCGGGTTCTCATAGATCTCGCGTGGAGAGCCAAACTGGACAAGCCGCCCATGATCCAGCACGCCTACATGGGTGGCCATTGTCATCGCTTCGATCTGGTCGTGCGTTACGTAAAGAAGCGTGGCATTGGCGTTGGCCTGTATGCTCTTGAGTTCGATGCGAAGGTCGGAGCGCAGCTTGGCATCAAGCGAACTCAGAGGCTCGTCCATCAGGAAGATTGCTGGGTCGCGAACGAGCGCACGTCCGATGGAGACGCGCTGCATCTCACCGCCCGAAAGCTCAGTCGCCTTGTTGCCGAGCTTGTGGGAGATCTGCAACGTTCCGGCGACTTCCGCCACCTTCCGTTCCATGTCTACCTTTGAGGTGCGGAGCAGAGGCGATTTGAGGGGGAACTCCAGATTTTGACGCACGGTGAGATGCGGATAGAGCGAGTATTGCTGGAAAACCATCGCGACATTGCGCTCTGCGGGTGTTTGCCCTTTGGCGGATTGGCCGCCAATGGTGATGTCGCCCGTATCGGGGTGATCAAGGCCTGAAATCATGCGGAGCGTGGTGGTCTTTCCCGCGCCGGTGGGGCCGAGGAGGACGACGAAAGAACCGTCCGGGATTTTCATTGACACATTCTCCAGCGCCACATCCGCGCCGAAGCGTTTGGAGACATTCGAGAGGATAACCTCAGCCATCGCCCAGCACCTCCGTATTGGCATCCGAGAGAAGGGCGCGACCGGTGGACTTGTCGAACACGCTGAGTGTGCGGGCATCGAAAGTTAGGCCCGTGATCTCCCCGACTTGTGCCTGAGCACCCGAAGGGATGCGCGCCTTAATGTCGCCATTGGCCGTGCGGAAGGTGACGATCTGCGTGGTGCCAAGATATTCCGTGGCGATAATCTCGCCCCGGTATGGGGCACTGTCGGAAAGATGGAGGTGCTCGGGGCGCACCCCTAGGGAGAGGTCGCCATTGGCCCCGGCCAGCAATGACGGTATGGCGATCTCGGCTTCGCTCAGTATCACATGATTGGAGCCGGTGCCGACCATCCCATGAAAATCGAGGAAGTTCATCGGCGGCGAGCCAATGAAATTGGCGACAAACTGGGTGGCAGGCCAATCGTAAATGTCCTGCGGTTTTCCGAACTGTTCCACCACGCCGTGGTTCATCACGACGATCTTGTCGCCCATCTGCATGGCTTCAAGCTGGTCATGCGTCACATAGATTGTTGTGGCGCCCATGCGGTCGTGTAGCGCGCGCAATTCCTCGGCCATATGTTCGCGGAATTCGGCATCGAGCGCCCCAAGTGGTTCATCCATAAGGAAAGCCTTGGGTTCCCGCACGATAGCGCGGCCAAGCGCAACGCGCTGGCGGTCTCCGCCCGAAAGGCCGCTGACGGGGCGGTCCATGATGTTCTCGATGCCGAGGATGTTGGCCACTTCATCAACCTTGCGGCGGACCTCGGCCTTCGGCATCCCCTGGCTTACAAGAGGATAGGAGATGTTCTTGCGGACGTTCATGTGTGGATAGAGCGCGAACATTTGGAAGACGAAGGCGATGTCGCGCTGAGAGGCCGGCTTCTGGCCGACTTCCTCGCCGCCTATATAGATTTCACCCGATGTGGGCAGTTCCAAACCTGCGATCATGCGCAGCGTTGTTGTCTTGCCGCAGCCGGACGGGCCGAGCAACATGAAGAACTCGCCATCCTCCACTGTAAAGGTAGAGGATTGGACGGCGGTGAAGGAGCCGAATTCCTTCCGGACGTCTTTGATAACGATCTGGGCCACGCGCTACTCCGGAAAATGACTGACGACGATGAACATCACCGTGCCGATTAGTGTGACGATGAAGGAATAGGTGTAGAGGGCGAGCACGAAAGGCTGCATCAGCATAAGCACGCCTACCGCTATGAGAATAGTTGCGACCATCTCCCATGGGCCGCGGCGGAAACGGAAGAGGCCGGAGATGAAAGTGCTCATGATAGGGCCGCTCTTTCATCTTTCTCCAAATATCCTCGCCGAAGGCACAGATTTTCTGGCGCGGCATCCGTTCTGGAGTTGTGATTGGATATTTCGGGAAAGGTGAAGCCGATCATTTGCGTACCGCTCCGAATGTGATGCCGCGCAGGAGGTGTTTGCGGAGAAGGATCGTGAAGACCATGACGGGGACAAGGAAGAGAGTCGCTCCGGCGGCGACAGCCGGCCAATCCTGACCGCCGACGCCGATGATGGTTGGGATGAAGGGCGGTGCCGTTTGAGCGGTGCCAGAAGTGAGGAGCACGGCAAAGGCATATTCATTCCAGGCGAAGATCAGACAGAAAATCGCTGTAGAGGCGATGCCAGTGGCGGCTTGCGGTAGAACGACTTTTATGAAGGCTTGGAAACGCGTGTAGCCGTCAATAAGGGCGGCCTCTTCGTATTCGACAGGGATTTCGTCAATGAACCCCTTTAGAAGCCAGACGGAGAGGGACAGGTTTACCGCCGTGTAGAGCATGATCATACCGAGATGTGTGTCATTTAGGCCGAACTGGCGAAACATCAGAAAAATAGGGATGGCAACAGCGATGGGCGGCATCATGCGGGTGGAGAGGATGAAAAAGAGGAGATCGTCTTTTAGCGGTACACGGAAGCGAGAGAAGGCATAGGCTGCAATCGTGCCCAGAAATACGGAGAGGAAGGTGGAGCCGAAGCCGATTATGACGGAGTTCAGGAACCGCTCTCCGTATCGGGAGGGGCCCGCGATGACCATGTCGTATTGGCGAACGATGGCATCATACCACGTTGTCGGTGGTCCGAGTGCCGCCAGTGTTTCATCCGTGACGCGGGTGCGCGTTGTGAAGAGATTTACATAGCCTTCGAGCGTCGGTTCAAAGAAGACTTTGGGCGGGTAGGCGATGGCATCCGCGGGGGATTTGAAACCAGTGGTGATGATCCAGATGAGCGGCAGGATGGTAATGAGTGCGTAGCCCACCACAAGTACACCCGCGATCCATTTCTGGCGGAGGGAGGGTTCCGTAACGGAAAAGCTCATCTGTCTTTTACCTTGTTCAGCGCTTTCACATAGATCGAGGCGAGGCCGAAGACTGTGACGAATAGGATGACGGCGTAAGCCGAGGCGTAGCCTGTGCGCCACTTCTCGAATGCCTCACGTTTGAGGTTGATCGAGGTGACCTCTGTTGTGGAACCCGGTCCGCCGCCGGTAAGCTGGACGACGAGGTCGAACATCTTGAAGTTCTCGATGCCGCGGAAGAGGACGGCGAGCATCAAAAAAGGGAGGACCATCGGTATAGTGATCGTCCAAAACTGCCGCCATTTGCTTGCGCGATCACACTCCGCTGCTTCGTAAATACTATCGGGGATGGAGCGCAGGCCGGCCAGACAGATGAGCATCACGAAGGGTGTCCACATCCACGTATCCACGATCACAATGGCCCAGGGGGCGAGGGCAACTTCGCCGATCATGGAGAAAGAGGATGGATCACCGCCGGTGAAAAATGTGATCATGTAGTTGAACAGGCCGATTTGTGGCTGGTAGAGGAATGTCCAGAAATTGCCGACGACTGCAGGCGAAAGCATCATTGGCAACACAATGATCGTGGTCCAGAGATCGTTTCCCTTGAATTTCTTGTTGATGAGGTAGGCGAGAGCGAAACCGATCAGCACCTGGAAAAAGATCGTCCAGAAGAGAAAATGCGCTGTCGCCTGCATCGTCAGCCACGTATCGCTGTCTGTCAGAATGCGCTCATAATTGCGCAGCCCGATATACTCTACATCGCGATTTCGATTGGCTTTGAAATTGGTGAAGCTGAGGTTGATCGTCCAGATCAGCGGGAAGATATTCACCGCCAGCAGTAGAAAGATCGAGGGACCGACGAAGAGCCATGCGATGGCGCGATCCGAAAGGCCTTTGGCTCGTTTGATGGGGGAGGCCATAGAGCGTCCTTCTTAAGGCACGGTGGGGCAGGGTGCCTCGGCTCTGAAGCCGAGGCGTTTGGCAAAGATCAAAGCTTGCCTTCATCTTCAAAAACTTCTGTCCAGTCTTCGATCAGTTTGTCGAGCGCTTCTTTGGCTGTGCCCTGATCGGCGACTACAAAATCGTGCACACGCTTTTGCATGGAAAGCAGAAGCTCTGCATAGGCTGGCTCTTGCCAGAAATCCTGCACATCGTTCATCGCTTCGAGGAAATCTCCCGCAAACGGCGCGCTATCAATGAAGCCCGGATCCTGCAGGACGGAATTATGCGCCGAATAGCCGCCAAGCTCCCACCAAGTTGCCTGAATAGCCGGTTGCGCGAACCATTTGATGTACTCGAGGGCTGCATCCTGCTTGTCCGAATAGGCGACCACGCTGATGCCTTGGCCACCGAGCGTGGAGCCGGCCTGGTTTTGTGGCGGATTCACAAAGAAATCGATATTCTCGCCGCCCGTATTCGGATCGGCATAAAGGCCGGGGAAGAACGCGAACCAGTTCATTGCCATAGCAACCTGGCCAGATTTGAAGGCATCAAGTCCCTGTTCCATGTAGCTGTCGGAATAGCCAGGAGGGGTCGCCGTCTCGTAGAAGGTCTTGTAAAATTCCAGCGCCTCAACCGCCTCGGGTGAGTTCACTGCACCTTCCATATCGTAGGAGCCGGGAGTGTTTTCATACTTGAAACCCCAGGGATAAAGCGCCCCTGTCACACCCATTGTGATGCCTTCAGAGCCGCGTTCGGTGAAAATCGCTGCGCCATAACGCGTCTCTCCGTCGATCTCTCTGCCCTGGAAGAACTGCGCAATTTCAAGAAGTTCCAACTGAGTCTTCGGCTCAGCCAAGTCACGGCCTGTCTCTTCCTTGAACGCTGCTTTAATGTCGTCCCGCTCAAACCAATCCTTGCGGTAGAACCATCCATTGGCATCACCCATAGCGGGCAGGGCGTAGTAGTTCGGAGTGCCCTTCGGCCACGTGGAATAGGCGTAGACGGTCGCCGGGGCGAAATCGTCCATGCTGATGCCTTCCTTATCAAAGAAGTCATTCAGCTTGACGTAGTGTCCGTTTTCCGCCCCACCGCCAATCCATTGGCTATCTCCGATCAGAAGATCGCAGAGCTTTCCACCTGAGTTGAGTTCGTTAAGCATCCGGTCCGCAAAGTTCGGCCAAGGCACGAACTCAAAGCTCATCTTGTGGCCAGATTGTGCCTCAAAATCCTTACTCAACTCCACTAGTGCGTTCGCAGGATCCCAAGCTGCCCAGCAGAGCGTCAATTCATCGGCTTGTGCGGCCCCGGCGCTGAGCGCAGCCGCTATGCCTGTGATCGCAGCCGATTGCAAAAGTCTCGTTCTCATAAGGTCGTCCTCCCATTTGGCCGTGCTTCTATGCAGCGACTCGTTTCTGTAACTTTGATAATTGAGGTGCGCACGTCAAAGCAAGAGGTTTTTGAGGTGCGCACCTCAAAATGGTTGCGTAGGGCGTGATAATATTCCAAAACATCTCACCAAAGTGCGATTTCGCGCGCATGAATAAACCCAGAAGGAGAGAGAATGCGGCCGACAGCAAAAGATCTTGCGGAGGCAGCAGGCGTGAGCCTTGCCACTGTAGATCGTGTGCTTAACGGCCGACCTGGCGTGAAGGAAAAGACGGTCACGAAGGTGAATGAAGCGATTAAGAAAATCGGCTTTGTGCGTAATCTCTCAGCCGTTAATCTTGCAAGAAGAAGGCGTTACAACTTCCTGTTCCTCTTGCCAAAATCCGGTGACTTGTTTCTGGAGGAAATTCTCGCTCGGATCGGTGAGGCGAATGTGGGCTTTGCGTCGGAGATGGTGCATCTCGAAGCGCGGCGGATTGATGAAAACGAGCCGCACGGGTTGGCTGCATTGCTCTCGGAACTCTCGGAGAAGGAGTTCGACGGGGTTGCCATAATGGCACCAGAAACACCGCAGATCCGAGATGCAATAAGTCGGCTGGAAGCACGTGGACTTTTCGTTATTGCATTCATATCCGATCAGTCCCGTGAGATGGACAAGGCTTTCGTTGGCATCGACAATCGCGCCGCCGGGGCAACTGCTGGGCGCCTGATGGGCAACTTTCTTCGCCTCCGGAAGGGTAATATTCTGATCGTCGGGGACAGCATGCAATCCCGCGGCAATCTGGAGCGGCGGCTGGGTTTCGATGCGGTAGTGATCGCCGATTTCCCAGATCTCTCGGTGCTCCCATCACTGGAAACCTACGGTGACCCTGCTCGGACGGCACAGATTATCCATTCGGCAATCCACGACTTCTCCGATGTTGCAGGAGTCTATATCATGAGTTCAGAGGCGCGCATTCCCCTTGAAGCGCTTATGCAGACGCCGCGAAGTGATGATCTCACCATCCTGGCCCATGAGCGCACCAAGTTTACCGAGACAGCGTTGCAATCGGGAGCACTGGATGCTGTTATTACACAGGATTCCGGGCATCTGGTCCGAAGTGCTATCCGAATACTGAGAGCGCGCTGCGACAGACGGCCACTTCTTGCTTCGCAGGAAAGAATAAGGATTGAGATACTGTTGAAAGAAAATCTTTGACGCGTTTCGGATTTATCCTGAGGCAGCCTGTGTTGGATCTCGGGTTCTAACTTCTGTGAGAGAAGTCAAAACGACTTTAAACTAGGCTGACGCCCTTTGGCGTACCGACTTGTCGCAGGATTTAGAGTTTGGTCTTTCCCGTTGGGTCGAGCAAAGCGGCCAGTATGGACTCTCTATCGATTTGGCCGACTGCCTCACCCGATCGCTGTACAGAAATTTGCGTATCCTCGCCACAGAGCGCCTTCATAACATCGACTACCGGAAGATCTGCCGCAACAGACGCATTGGGATGTGGACCTGAAATCGGGCGCATGACGTCTTCGGCAGTCAGAACGCCAAGAGGGTTCATATGTTGCACGAAATCGGCCACGTATGCGTTGGCCGGTGCTGAGAATATCTCTTTAGGCGTGCCACATTGCACTATCCTGCCACCTTCCATTATGGCGATCCGATCCCCGAGTTTGAAGGCTTCGTCCAGATCATGGCTGACGAATATTATGGTGCGCTTTAGTTTTTGCTGAAGATCGATCAGCTCGTCCTGAAGACGTGTGCGGATGAGGGGGTCGAGGGCGGAGAAGGGCTCATCCATCAGGAGAATGGGTGCATCGGTTGCAAATGCGCGAGCGAGGCCGACGCGCTGCTGCATGCCGCCGGAGAGTTCAGCCACCTTTCGATCCGCCCAATCGGAGAGATGAACAAGCTCCAACTGCTGCGTGACTTTTGCCCTCCGCTCCTCTTTCCCCAGACCCGCGAGTTCAAGCCCGAGGCCGACATTCTCCGCAACGGTGCGCCAGGGTAGGAGGCCGAACTGCTGGAACACCATTGCGACACATGTTTGCCGGAGGTTGCGCAGATCCCGGGGATTTGCAGCAGTGATGTTGGCCATCTGTCCACCATTGTTGATTTCCACATGGCCGCGCACAACCGGATTTAGGCCGTTCACCGCGCGGAGGAGTGTGGATTTTCCGGAGCCGGAGAGCCCCATGAGGACGAGGATTTCGCCTTCATCGACACTTAGCGAGCAATCATGAACGCCCAGTATCTGGCCGGATCGTGTTTGGATTTCGCTGCGCTCTAGCCCTTCGTCCATAAGCGGAAGGGCCACTTGCGGGCGTTCACCGAACACGATGGAAACATTATTGAAGGAGACGGCGGTGCTCATCAGCGCGTCACTCTCAGCATCCGGTCCAGCATGATGGCCACCACAACGATGATGAAGCCGCTTTCAAAGCCGAGGGCCGTGTTGACCTGGTTGAGCGCGCGGACCACCGGTACGCCGAGGCCATCCGCCCCCACAAGGGCGGCAATGACAACCATTGAGAGTGAAAGCATGATTGTCTGGTTGAGGCCGGCCATGATCTGCGGGAGCGCGTAGGGCAGTTCCACCTTCATGAGTGTCTGGCGCGGGGTTGCGCCGAACGCCTGTGCGGCTTCAAGCAGTGCCTTTGGTGTGGAGCTGACGCCCAGATGCGTGAGGCGAATGGGTGCGGGAAGCACGAAGATGACGGTTGCGATCAAGCCAGGTACCATGCCAATGCCGAAAAACACGATTGCCGGAATGAGGTAGACGAATGTGGGCAAGGTTTGCATCAGATCCAGGACGGGGCGCATGGCCGCGTAGAGTCGGGGACGGTGGGCCGAGGCGATGCCGATGGGAACGCCAATGGCCATGCAAACCACACAGGCCGACAGGACAAGCGTGAGACTCTCGGTGGTTTCCTCCCAATAGCCTTGGTTGAGGATAAAGAGGAAGCCGAGAAGGATTAGAAGGCAGGGTTTCCAGCTGCGTTGCAGGGCCCAAGTGAGCGCCACGAAACAGGCGATTATGACGAACGGATGAGGCGTTTGCAGCACCCAGAGGATTGCCTCAATAAGGGCCTCCATCCCGTCCGAGAGGCCATCGAAGAACCATGCTCCGTTCTCCTGGAGCCAGTCAAAAACGGTACGGGCGGTTTTGCCGATAGGGATCTTCGTCTCAGTGAGCCAATCCATCATTGGTATACGGCCTTACATGGTTCCGGCAGGCCCATGCCCGAAAGCATCGGGCATGGGCGAGGCATCAAAGGCCGAGGGCTGCTTTTGTAGCGGCCATGGCATCATCGCCGTCTTTCGTCGTGACGCCTGCAAGCCAGCCATCCAATACGCCTGCATTGGATTTGAGCCATGCGGTGGCGGCATCTGCGGGATCTTCGCCATCATTCAGGATCGCACCCATGATCTCGTTTTCCATTGCGAGACTGAATTCGAGATTGCCAAGAAGCGCACCGACATTCGGACATTCGGTTGCATAACCGGCAGCCGTGTTCGTATAGACGGTCGCGCCGCCGAGATTGGGCCCGAACCAATCATCTCCGCCGGTGAGATAGGACATATCGAACGCCGCGTTCATGGGATGTGGCTCCCAGCCAAGAAAAACGACCGGCTCATCACGGCGGTCGGCGCGTGCGACCTGTGCCAGCATGCCCTGCTCGGAGCTTTCGACAACTTCGAAGCCGCTGAGGCCGAACGCATCAGCCTCAATCATGTCCATGATCAGCCGGTTGCCGTCATTTCCGGCTTCAATCCCGTAGATCTTGCCTTCAAGCGCATCCTTCTGGGCCACGATATCTGCGAAATCATTGATGCCGAGCTTTGCGGCGGCAGCATTCACGGCCAGAGTGTACTTTGCGCCCTCAAGATTTGCCCGCACCGTATCCACTGTTCCCGCTTCGCGATATTTGGCGATATCGCCCTCCATCGTGGGCATCCAGTTGCCGAGGAAAACGTCGACATCGCCAGCGGCAAGGGATGTGTAGGTGACGGGTACGGAGAGCACCTTAATGTCTGTCTCATATCCCAGCGCTTCGAGCAGAACGGTTGTGGCTGCGGTGGTGGCGGTAATATCGGTCCAACCGACATCCGAGAAGGTGACCTTGCCACAATCTGCGGCGGCGATCCCTGCGGAGAGCAGGAATGTAAGGGCTGTAGTGCGAAAGATCATTCGGAAGCTCCCTGTTTTTCTTGATTGACGAGTCAATTAAAAACAATTCCTATCATCTGGCAAGCGCAGGAGTGTATTTTGCCCAAAGTCGGAATGGAGCCTTTACGCAGGAGTGAACTGGTTGCCGCCACGATCATGGAGATCGGACGGGTCGGATCACTCGATGTAACGGTGAGCCAGATCGCGCGGAAGGCGGGTGTTTCCAGTGCCTTGGCGCATCACTACTTTGGCAGCAAGGACAAGATTTTCATTGCAGCGATGCGCCACATTCTTACTGTTTTCGGTGCCGAGGTGAGCGTGGCCTTGAGAGAGGCGCAAACGCCGGAGGACCGCCTTTCCGCGATTGTTGCTGCCAGCTTTTCCCCGTGCAACTTTGATGATGAGGTCGTGAGCGCTTGGCTGAATTTCTATGTGAAAGCCCAGACCTCCACGGAGGCCCGCCGCCTTTTGCATCTCTATCAGCGCAGATTGCATTCGAACCTTGTGTACAATCTGCGCCCGCTTATGGGAGATGAGGCGTCGCCGATTGCCGAGAGCATCGCGGGTATGATTGACGGGTTCTACATCCGTCAGGCATCCCGCAAAGCGCAGATTGACGCTGGGGCGGCGATCAAACTGATCAATACCTACATCGATCAGATTCTACGGGCAAAGAGGGCAAAATGACGGTGCCTAACATACTGATAATTATGGTCGACCAGCTGAATGGCACCTTTTTCCCGGACGGCCCCGCTGACTGGCTTCATGCGCCCAACCTAAAAGCGCTTGCGGCCCGCTCCACCCGGTTTCGCAATGCCTATACGGCATCGCCGCTCTGTGCGCCTGGACGGGCGAGCTTCATGTCTGGCCTGCTGCCGAGCCGGAGCCGGGTGTACGATAATGCGGCTGAATTTGCCTCGGATATTCCGACCTATGCGCATCATCTGCGCCGCGCAGGCTATCAGACTTGCCTTTCGGGTAAGATGCATTTTGTGGGCCCCGATCAACTGCATGGTTTTGAGGAGCGATTGACAACGGATATCTACCCTGCCGATTTCGGCTGGACGCCTGACTACCGCAAGCCGGGCGAGCGGATCGAATGGTGGTATCACAATATGGGATCCGTTACCGGGGCAGGTGTCGCCGAGATCTCCAACCAGATGGAATATGATGACGAGGTGGCGCACCATGCCTGTGCCAAGCTCTATGATCTGGGGCGGGCGAAGGATCCGCGACCCTGGTGCCTTACAGCCAGTTTCACGCACCCGCATGATCCTTATGTTGCGCGGAAGAGATACTGGGATCTCTACGAGGGTTGCGCACATCTTCTGCCGGAAGTGTCGGCAATGGCCTACGAGGATCATGATCCGCATTCAAAACGTATCTTCGATGCGAATGATTGGCGCAGCTTTGACATCACCGAAGATCACATCCGCAGCGCCCGCCGTGCTTACTTTGCCAATATATCGTACTTGGACGATAAGGTCGGTGACATTTTGCAGACGCTGGAGGATACGCGACAGCAGGCCACCATCCTCTTTCTGTCAGATCATGGTGACATGCTGGGGGAGCGCGGGCTCTGGTTCAAGATGAGCTTTTACGAGGGCTCTGCCCGCGTGCCGCTGATGATTGCATCGCCGAATATGGAGCCCGGGCTAGTGGAAGCCGCCGTCTCCAACATCGACGTGACGCCAACGATTTGTGATCTGGCCGGTATTTCGATGGAGGAGATTAGCCCTTGGGTGGAGGGCGAGAGCCTTCGCAGCCTTGGCAATGGAGAGGCCCGCACATCACCTGTTGCGATGGAATATGCTGCCGAAGCTTCTTACGCGCCTCTTGTGTGCCTGCGCGCCGGGAAATGGAAATATACGCGCTGCGCACTCGATCCTGACCAACTTTTCGATCTCAGCGAAGACCCGCTTGAGCTGAGGGATATTGCAGCACTTCCGGAATACGCGGACGTTTTGGCGGAATTTGGGGTCGAGGCGGAGAAACGCTGGGATCTTGGGCGTTTTGATGCGGATGTTCGGGAAAGCCAGGCTCGGCGCTGGGTGGTTTATGATGCGCTGCGGAACGGAGAATACTATCCATGGGATTATCAGCCGTTGCAGAGAGCATCGGAACGCTACATGCGCAACCATATGGATCTGAACAAGCTGGAAGAGAGTCAACGCTTCCCGAGAGGCGAATGATGGAGGCAGACTTTGTGATTGTGGGTGCGGGCTCCGCGGGGTGTGCGCTGGCCTACCGTCTTTCCGAGGACGGCAGATACTCTGTTCTTGTCATCGAGTTTGGCGGAACAGATGCCGGGCCTTTGATCCAGATGCCTGGTGCGCTCTCCTATCCTATGAACATGAAGCGATACGACTGGGGCTTGCAGAGTGAGCCGGAACCGCATCTTGGCGGACGGGTGCTGGCCACGCCGCGCGGCAAGGTGATCGGCGGCTCTTCATCAATCAACGGAATGGTTTACGTGCGCGGCCATGCGCGGGATTACGATCATTGGGCCGAAAGTGGAGCTGTGGGTTGGAGTTACGCCGATGTTCTTCCCTATTTTCAGCGGATGGAAAGCAGGGATGCCTCCGGGCACGATGGAGATCCTGCCTGGCGCGGCAGCTCTGGCCCTCTCCATGTTACGCGTGGCAAGCGGGATAACCCGTTAGTAAAGGCTTTTGTCGAGGCGGGGCGTGAGGCAGGCTATCAGACGACGGATGACTACAACGGCGAGAAGCAGGAAGGCTTTGGGCCGATGGAGCAGACGGTTTATCGCGGTCAGCGCTGGTCTGCTGCGAACGCCTACCTTAAGCCTGCGCTCAAGCGCCCCAACTGCACGATTGTGCGGGCCCTCGCGCGGAAAGTGGTGGTGCAGGACGGACGGGCTGTGGGCGTGGAGATTGAGCGTGGAGGAAAGATTGAGACTATCCGGGCCGTTCGCGAAGTGATCCTTGCGGCCTCCTCGATCAACACGCCAAAGCTTCTGATGCTCTCCGGCATCGGTCCTGCAGCGCATCTTGCCGAGCATGGTTTAGATGTTCTGGCCGATAGGCCCGGAGTCGGCCAGAACCTACAGGATCATATGGAACTCTACATCCAGATGGCGAGCCTGCAGCCTGTGACGCTCTACAAATACTGGAACCTGTTTGGTAAAGCGTGGGTCGGGGCTCAATGGCTCTTTGCGAAAACGGGCCCGGGCGCTTCCAATCAGTTTGAATCGGCTGCGTTCATCCGTAGCGCCGCTGGCGTGGACTACCCCGACATCCAATATCACTTTCTGCCGCTTGCTGTGCGCTATGATGGCAAGGCCGCCGCCGAAGGCCACGGTTTTCAGGCCCATGTCGGCCCTATGCGCTCTCCGTCCCGTGGGGCGATTACGCTCCGTTCAACTGATCCGGCGGAGGCACCGCGAATCCAATTCAATTATATGAGCCATCCGGATGATTGGGCTGCCTTTCGAACCTGCATCAGGCTGACGCGTGAGATATTTGCGCAGGATGCCTTCAAGCCCTATGCGGGCAAGGAGATCCAGCCAGGCTCTGGTTTGCAGACAGATGCAGAGTTGGATGCTTTTATCCAGGATCACGCCGAAAGCGCCTATCACCCATGCGGGACTGCCAAAATGGGTGGCAGTGATGATCCAATGGCGGTGGTGGATCCAGAATGCCGGGTCATTGGTGTCGATGCACTTCGTGTGGCAGACAGCTCTATCTTTCCGCGCATCACGAACGGCAACCTCAACGGTCCCTCCATCATGACGGGTGAAAAGGCTGCAGATCATATCCTGGAAAAACCCGCACTCGCCCGCTCAAACAGGCAGCCGTGGATGCATCCTGACTGGCAAAATCAGCAGAGATAGACATCAGCGTGAAAGCGGTCGGCTTCCAAGAAAATTCCGAAGTTAGGGCTCTCTGGTTTTAGGGTCGGCCCTGAAATCTCCCTTTATCACTTTCAGTTTGACGTTGGAATGTCTCCGATCGCAAGTTCGAAGGTTTTTGATATCGATCAACACATATCCGATGTTCGGCATCTACCCTTGGCTGCCCGGGTGCAGCTGACTCCCGAGACTGTTGAGAGGGTTGTATGGCGGATGCAAATTGAACACGGGCACAGCCATGCGGAGATTGCGGCCCGCATCGCTGCGCCGAACAAGCGTAGCAATTTGCGAGACACTGTCTACGGCGGTATCGACGGTGCCGTTACGACCTTCGCAATAGTTGCTGGCGTCGAAGGGGCGGGGCTTTCGTCCAACATCATTATTGCGCTTGGCATTGCCAATGTGTTTGCGGATGGCTTTTCAATGGCGGCCGGCAACTACTCTGGCACGAAATCCAAGCTGGATGAACTTCGCCGAATCCGTGCCATTGAGGAACGCCATATCGACGAGATCCCTGAGGGCGAACGCGATGAGTTGCGTGAGATCCTGAGGCTCAAAGGGTTGGATGGTGCGGTTTTGGAAGAAGCCACTGATGCTATCACAAGGCATCGCGCATCATGGATAGATATGATGCTGTTGGAGGAATACGGGCTTTCGCCAGTGGACCCGCGCCCCGTGCACGCCGCCTTCGCAACATTTTTCGCGTTTCTGGCTGCGGGCTTTGTGCCTCTGTTGCCCTTTATCCTTGGCGCAACTCAAGCGCTGACCACGCCCACAGCGCTTACTGGTATAGTCTTTTTGTGTATTGGCGCGCTCAAGAGTTGTTGGTCTTTGGCGCCCTGGTGGCGTTCCGGTTTGGAGACTTTGCTTATCGGTGCATTGGCGGCGAGCATTGCCTATTTCGTGGGAGGCCTTTTCAATGGATGAGGTCGCGCATTCAAGTGCATGAGAAGTACAATCCTCCACTTACTGGGCTTTGGTTGGTGCACTCGGGCTCCACCAAAAGAAGGGCTCAGACCTTGATCTACCTCTTATGCAATCAGCCAGAGATGTTATTTCAGCATGGGTGCGAACACATTCTTAAAGGCGAAACTCCGTTCCAGCGACCTGAATTTAGGGTTCTTGGAGGGCCGATTGCGAAACACTACAACTTTACCAACAATCCTGACCGGCCCATTCGAAAAGGCTGAAAATGCGCGAAGTAAATGACAACGCAGCCTTGCTGGAAGCGCTCCTTGAGGCAGCGGTTGATGCAATCATGATAACGGATATGTCTGGAACGATCCTTGAGGCCAATCCTGCGGCGCATGAGATCTTCGGGTATGATCGGGACACGCTAAAGGGGCTTAGCATCAATCGTCTCATGCCTGCTGGTGTTTCAGAGCATCACAATGGTTACATCGCGGAGTATCTGCGGACTGGCAAAGCCCGGATCATCGGCACAGGGCGAGATCTGGAAGGCGCACGCAAGGACGGTACACGGTTTCCGGTACACATCGCTGTTGGTCACGCAAGGATAGAGGATCAGGACATTTTTGTCGGCATTCTGCACGACCTTACCATCCGCAGGCAGACCGAGGCAGCGCTCGAACGCTCTCAGAGAATGGAGGCGATGGGGCAACTCACTGGCGGTGTGGCACATGATTTCAATAACCTTCTCACGATCATCACCGGCAATCTCGAACTTCTTGAAATGCAGGACGAAAATCCGGCCGACGCTGCAATTATCGCCGATGCGTTGGAGGCTGCAGAGCTTGGATCTACGCTGACCGCACAACTGATGGCTTTTGCGCGGCGCGGCGTCCTTATGCCCGAAGAACTGGATGTCCCAGTTGTTGTTGAAGAGATGACAAAGATGCTTCGCGGCACACTTGGCTCGGAGATTTCTTTCAAAACTGCATTGCCGCGTGATGTATGGCCTATTTTGGCGGACCGTACTCAGTTGCAAACGTCGCTCCTCAATCTGGTTGTGAATGCGAAGGCGGCGATGAAAGATGGTGGCAACATGCGTCTCGAGGCAGGCAATGTGACAGTGGATGATGACTACATCGCGCAGGAGATCGATATTCTTCCCGGCCAATTTGTTCGGATTTCTGTATCCGATACAGGTGAAGGCATGACTTCCGAGACCCGGAAGCGGGCATTTGAGCCCTTTTTCACAACCAAACCCTCTAACGAGGGAACGGGCCTGGGCCTTTCTCTGATCTACGGGTTCGTGCGTCAATCCGGCGGTCACGTCACACTCTACAGCGAGGAGGGGCAAGGGACGACCATCAGCCTCTATTTTCCGCGGTTGAAGGGTGAAGGCCACGTGGCCGGGAAAGTGGAGCAGACGCGCCCGAGATCTGCACCTGCCGGTAGGGGCGGGTTGGTGTTGGTGGCTGAGGATGATCCGGCGGTACGCAGGCTCTCCACGAAGCGCATTCGGTCCTTGGGCTACAGTACTCTTGAGGCATCAGATGCGGATGAGGCTTTGGAGATATTGGCCGAAAATCCGAAAATTGGAGTCCTCTTCACGGATATCATCATGCCCGGTTCGATGACCGGCTATGAACTTGCCCGGAAAGTCCGCAGCCAATACCCGCAAATTGGTGTGTTGCTCACCACAGCCTATGCTGGCGATCTGCTGGACGGACAGGGCGAACCGCAATCGGGGTTCCGGTTGCTTCGAAAACCTTACCGACAAGAACAACTGGCGCGCTTTTTAGCTGCGTTTGTAGAAAGCTAGGAAACGGACGTCTCCACAAAGACGTCTGCCGCAAAGCTGTAGCCGATGCCGCGCACGGTTTTGATCAATCGGGGGTGGTTCGGGTCTCGCTCGATTTTCTTGCGGAGCCGGGCCACCTTATTGTCCACTGTACGGTCCAGCGGTGCCCACTCTGTGCCTTTCAGCATCGACATGATCTGATCCCGCGAAAGCACCCGCTTGGGATGATCGAGAAACAGAGTCAGCAACTGAAAATCTCCGCTTGTCAGATCTGTGATCTTACCATCCCTGTCGCGCAACTCGAATGTATCGGGATCGGCAGACATGCCGTCGAACGCTATTGCACGTCCTTTGGGCGCGTGCTTCGGCTTGCTCTGTAATGGAACTGTCTTGCCCTCGGCCCTGCGCAGCAGCGCCCGAACACGCGCCACAACTTCGCGCACATGGAATGGCTTGGTAATGTAGTCGTCCGCGCCAACCTCCAAGCCCACTACACGGTCGATTACATCGTCTCTTCCTGTGATCATGATGATCGGTACGTCAAAGGATTGGCGCACATCGCGCGCAATCACCAACCCGCTTTCGCCGGGCAGCGAAATATCCAGCGTGATCAGGCATATATCATTCGATCTTAATACATTAAGAACATCCACTTCGGTACTGGCTTCTGCCACATCGAAGCCCTCGCCTTCAAAACACCGACGCAACAGACGCCGCATCTTGGCGTCATCATCAACGACTAGAATCGTTTTTGACGACATTGTTTGAACCCCTCCTGTACTGCCCAAATCTGGCGGCTTCGTCTCACATCCCGTCATTTACCCGATTACACTTTGATACATTATCATACGCAATCGCAGATACGATTGCGACATGCGGCTGCAACTTTTCCCTGACGTTTGGATATGTGGGGATTCGAAATGTACGTGACACTTTCAGACACTTTTGCGGCCGGTAATTGCATTGATGCCGCGGCGACTGCAGGAGAGATAGCGGGCGATCATCAAACCGGGCGGCGAACCAAGCTTGGCCAGACGCTGTTCAACGAAGGCGACGACGCAATGTATCTCTACGAGGTTGTAACTGGCGTGGTTCGGCTCAGCCGGGTCACGGTCAGTGGCCGCCGCCAGGTTATTGCTTTTGGGTTTCCCGGCGACGTGCTGGGGTTTCCCTCTCGGGGGTTTTATCATGCCGATTGCGATGTGATCGAGGCAGGCGAGGTAGCTTTGCATTCTACCCGCATCCTTGATGCCTGCACGGACAATCCGAGGCTGCATCGCTATATGGTGAATGCGGCCCTGGCAGAAATCAGCGGGATGCAGGATCACTTCCTGATGCTTGGCCGTAAATCGGCCGGCGAGAAGACTGCGGCTTTTCTTGATGTTCTTGCATCTCGGATTGGAACGGTCACCGAAGAAGGTACCCGCATCGTTCTTCCAATGTGTCGCTCGGATATCGCGGATTTCCTAGGGCTGTCGAATGAAACTGTCAGCCGTACCTTCTCCCAACTGAGGGCGAACGGGATTATTGAGTTACCGATCGCACAAGAGGTTGTCGTCCCTGATCGTAAGGCCCTCCAAGACCTCAGTGAGCGCGATTGAGGAGTGACTTCTGCCTTGGGGAGCTGGGGCTCAAGGTGGGGGCCAGAGGCTGCGGATTGCATCGGGCAACCCGGCCCGCACATCGTTCACCTCGCCGTGTGAAACCCTGTTGTTCAAGAGTTGAAACACGGCCCTAATATCTTCCGGGCCGCGGTAATCCAGCACATCCGCAACATTCGCTTCTATTCGCAATACAAAGCCTGCCCGGTTGCGTTCTCGGATTGGCGTATCCGCAGGTTTCCAACCCTCAAAGAACATGCCACCGATCAGAAGGGGCAATTGGGCCGCGAACTGCGCAGCCTCTTGATGACCAAGATGGTCGCGGACTGCTGAAAGCGTCACGCGCATCAGCCGCAGCGTGTCGCGTGCGCTCGTCCACTCCAATCGTTCTCTCAGTTCGTTGATCCACTCATGGGTCAGCTGAACCGTGTGGTCTATGACCTGCAATCCTTGTGCCGACATCTCTGTGCCCTCCGCTCTCTTCTCATCTGCCGTTGCCGATTGGTTTCATGTCCACGTCCAGCGCGGCGTCAACACTCCCGAACAACCGGTCAAACAGTGCGCGTGTGATGGCGCCAATCCCGAAGAGAACCAGAGTGAAATTGACCACCCATCCGAGAAACGGCACGAAGTTCAGTAGAGAGGCAAACGTGATCCCAAGCGCTAGCACTATAAGACGGACGGCGATTGCGGGCTCTCCTTCAGGTTTGAAGGATTGCCAGAAACGCATTGCAACCACGTAGGCTCCCAGTACATAGCCCAACGTCCAGAGCACAACTATTGCCAATAGAACGAAGGGTATGAACGGAATTCCGAGGATGGTTAGTGCGCTGATTGGCACCATTCCAAGGAGCATGGAAAGCCCGATGACACCCGAAAGCAAGGTTAACCCAGGCTGCGCCAGCGCAGCTTCACGCAGCCGTTGGACCTGCCGGGGTATGAATGCAAGGAATATTGCGCCGAGCACAATGAAGAATGCGAGGGTCACGAAAAAGCTTGCAAGAAGTGCGCGGAAGGTGGGCAGCACCGGGTATTCCTGCCGATCCCAATTATCCCGGGCTTCTTCCCACATTTCAGCGCGATCCAACGCCTTCCAGCTCACCCGATCAGGTGCGGCCACCCGTTCTGGTACACTCAACTCTTTGGGCGTTGTATAATTGAGTTGGCCGGTCACCACTGCATCCGGCCCAAAGCGGATCGATGCGGCTGTGATCTGAGCGTCGCCAGCGATTACGGAGTTCAGAATAACTTCGCCGCCCGCAACCGAAAGCGCACCCCTCACCGGGCCATCGATTGTCACCGTTCCGCCGGCAAGGCGTGCATTGCCAGCCACTACAGCGGTGGTGCTGGTGCGCAGAGTGAAGCCAAGGGCGCTCAAATCTTCACCTATAGGAGCGCGCAATGTCACATTGGCGCCCGCAGCATATACGTCGCCAAGTGCTTCAGCTTCGATATTAACGCTGAAGCCGCTGGCATGGATATCCTCATCCACACGCCCCGTCAGGGTAACGGCGTTGCCACCAGCAAATACGTCTCGTTCAGCCGCAAGTCCGTGCACTGTTCCGGAGCCACTGACAAAGATGTCACCGCCATGTTTCGTCTGCTCGGGTTCTGCTGTTGCAGGGGTCACCCAAAGGGCTGCTGTCAAAAGGATTACTGCCTTGCGCATTGGGCCACTCCTTACACCGGATTTGGCCCATTTTAGCCGCGCTGCGACCGCTCCACTTGATCCTTGTCAAGTCTTTACAGGCGTATCCGCTGTCACGGAAATATCCGCCCAGATAGGCAGATGATCCGACGCTCTCCGAGCCAACTGGCCCTGCTCAACCCCCGCATTTGCAAGGGCTACGCCTCGACCCAGCGCTAACCGATCCAGCCCTGCAATCGGGCGCGCCGCGTGAAATGATTTTCCTGGTGAGACGACGGAATAGGCGCCTTCCAGAGTCTCCAGTCCAGAATTCGTGCGCCACTCGTTGAAATCGCCCACGATCACCGAAGGGCGCGGCGGCCGTGCATCCAGAACCTGTCGGATCTCAGCAAGTTGCCGGCGTCTGGCATAACGAAAAAGCGAAAGGTGCACGGCTACCACGGTCATCCTGACCGGCGCTTCGATTTCTACCAGAATGGCCCCGCGCGGATCGGGCGATGTGAGCGGTATATGCAAGGTTTGGCCCGTGCGTACTCCATCCCGAACGAGAAGAGCGTTCCCGTGCCATCCCAGGCTCACATCATTGCGCGCCAGAGGAACAGGCTTATAGTCCGTACTTTCGATAAGATCCTTTGCCGTAAGCGCAGCTGGTCGTTGGCCGAGGCGCAGATCCACCTCTTGCACCGCCACAATGTCTGCACCAAGCCCTGCCATCACAGCGGCAGAGCGCGCAGGGTCACGCTTCCTGTCGAGCCCAACGGCCTTTCGGATGTTGTAGCTGCCAATGCGCAACGGATACTGGATGCATTCACTAATCATAGCTTGGATATGGGGTCGCCCATGCTCATATTGTAGATCATCGGAAAGTGAGGGAGACTTAGCATTGTGAAAGTATGGTCGGGAAAGTGGTCTCTTTTGCGCATCCTCAGGCTCGGCCTTTGCGTGATTGCTATTGGTGCGCTGTTCACTGCCCGCTGGGATTTGGGTTTTGTTGCTGCTGCCACGCTTGCCCTCTCCTTGTTGCCGTCGGCGTTTGCCGCCCGCTTCGATGTGGCTCTTCCCGTTCCATTCGTCGTTTTCATCACGGTCTTTCTCTTCAGCGCTCTTTTCATGGGCGAGGCCTTCGATTTCTACAATCGGTTCTGGTGGTGGGATGTCGTTTTGCATGGCGCATCGGCCGTTAGCTTCGGGCTCACCGGTTTTCTACTCATCTTCATGCTTTTTGAGGGAGACCGTTTCGCGGCACCACCTCTCGCATTGACCGCCATCGCCTTTGCTTGTGCTGTCACTATTGGCACGGGTTGGGAGATTTTTGAGTTTCTGATGGATATCACCTTTGGACTAAACATGCAGAAATCCGGCCTCAACGATACGATGCTCGATCTCATCATAGATGCGATAGGCGCCGCAATTGGCTCTGGTTTCGGCTATCTTTATCTAAGAGGCAGGGAAAGTGGATTGCCCAGTCGTCTGATCCGCGATTTCATTTCGCGCAATCGTCATCTCTATCGCCGGAACCGTGAATAATCGAAGCTAGCGAAATTGTGCGTCGCCCTGGTCTAGACCTTGGATGGTTGTTCTTCTGGTCTTGCCCCCTGAAACTGGTCCGAACTGAGTGCGAAATTTTGGGTACATTTCTGGCAACAGAGGAGTGTCCCG
>CANMAI010000012.1 GCA_947495795.1 uncultured Paracoccaceae bacterium
CGGGCCATAACAAACGAGCAAACCATGGCGCTTCTCAAGACGAGTTTTTCAACACAATCAGCCCACATTGACCGATGTTTAGCAATGGATGGATGACTGCTTTCCAGCGTTCATTCTCGTCTCAATCGGTTTCGAACCGCTCTAACTGTTTGGAATGCGAGCAAGCCCGCCGGACCAAACAGAAAGATCACCGGCAAACAAGGTACAACTAGCATGAAGTCTATGCCTTCTGACCTCGCTTTTCTACAGACCCAAGCGCCAATAAAGAGATCGAAGGCCAAGAAGTGGACCCATCCGGCCAATGCAGCCTGTTCATAGGAAAAAAGAACGATCACGTCCGCTAGCGTTCCAAAACCTCCACCGCTAGCGGATGCTGGCACAATCAAGAGCAGCAAATAGCCCAATGAGAGAACGAACGGCAACAACACCCCGGCGATCCTGTCCGACCATTTTGGCGTCAGCGGTGAGATAAGAAGCATCAGCCATCCTACGATGGCAATAATTCCGGCGAGCGAGAACAAATTTTCAAAGAGCATTTTTAGTACCTAGTTGCGTGAGAGGACGTTGAATCGCATTTCGTGCAAAATGCTTGCATGTGCAAGCGATTCGCAATAGATGATTTGCATGACTGATTTATGCACCACCAGCGCACTTCGTTTGATCCAAGTGGCTGAAGACTTCCGGGCTGGTTTGTCCGGTGAGTTCTCCGCCGTTCATGGTATATCTGTGAATGAGTTTTTGTTGCTGCTCCACCTTGAGCGCGCAACGGCAAACCGTCTGTCACGGGTGGATTTGGCAAAGCGGATGCATGTGAGTGCTTCTACAATCACACGCATGGCCGCCCCGATGGAGAAAATCGGTCTCGTCGGCCGAGAGGTTGATGACCGGGATGCGAGGCTGGTCTTCGTGGTTGCGACGGTGACAGGGAGAGAGAAGCTGTCCCAAAGCCTTGCGACATTCTCAAAGCGAGCAGGTTATCTTTTCAGCAATAGATGGGAAGATGAAGAGTTAGATCAATTCTCTGAGATGTTGCGGCGTATGATCGGTGGCACTGGCGACACGTTAGCTTAGGAATATCAAACTGCAAGAAACTGGAAACCGGACATGGGTACATTTGCAGCGAAAGGCAGCAATGTCCCGCACAGCTGACATCGCTGAGCCTCCTACTTTGAGTCCTCGGTAGTTCGCTTCGAGCCCACTGTGACCGATGCTGCGTCCGGCGTGGATGTCCGCTTGTCAAAATTTTCTTGCTTTTGTTAATCGTTTTCGCCGATTGATCTCCACGGGTCGGCGATGGCGTCGCCAGCATTTGCATGCAAACCCTTTTCACCTTCCTGAACGCCGGGATTTTTCTTTGCTGCTGCGCAGTTGAGGAAGGTCGTCTTCTTCAAACCACGCTGACGCATGATCATGAAGGAGCCAGAAATGGATCGTCCAGAATTCTATCGTTTCCATCAGGGTGAAAAGACCCTTCCGTTTGAGCCGCAAGAGTACGAAAACCGTCTGACGCGCCTGCGGACAGACATGCAGACGCGCGGTATTGATGCCTGCGTTTTCACCTCAATGCACAATGTGGCGTATTATTCGGGCTTTCTCTACTGTGCGTTTGGGCGGCCTTATGCTTTGGTCGTGACCCAAACCGAAGATGTGACCATCGCCGCCGGTATTGACGCGGCCCAACCATGGCGGCGCAGTCATGGCGATAACATCACCTACACCGACTGGCAGCGAAACAACTACTGGCGGGCTGTTCTATCCGTCACAGGCGCGGGCAAAACCATCGGATACGAAGCGGATCACCTGATCCTCACGCAGTCTGATCTGATGGGCAACTTCCTGTCCCCAAAGGCAACGGTGGACGTAGCCCCGATGACAATGCGTCAGCGGATGCACAAGTCCGCCGCCGAAATCGCGCTGATCCGGTCCTGTGCGCAAGTGGCTGATGTGGGCGGCTATGCGATCAAGGACGTTGTCAAGGCAGGCACCCGCGAAATTGACGTTGCCATGGCGGGCCGTGACGCGATGGAACTGGAGATTGCCAAACAGTTTCCTGACGCTGAGTACCGCGATACCTGGGTCTGGTTCCAGTCCGGCATCAACACGGACGGCGCACATAACCCTGTGACCGGGCGTATGTTACAACCGGGCGATATCCTGAGCCTCAATACTTTTCCGATGATCAGCGCTTACTACGCAGCGCTTGAACGGACGTTGTTCGTTGAAACGGTAGACCCGGCCAGCCTGAAGATCTGGGAGGCCAATGTTGCCGCCCATGAATTCGGCATGGGGTTGTTAAAGCCGGGCGCAAGTTGCGCGGAGGTGACAGAACAGATCAACACCTTCTTTGCCGAGCGTGATTTGCTGCAATATCGCACATTCGGCTACGGGCATTCCTTTGGGGTGTTGTCTCACTACTATGGTCGCGAGGCGGGTCTGGAATTGCGCGAAGACACCGATACCGTGCTGGCACCGGGCATGGTGATCTCAATGGAGCCGATGCTGACCGTTCCAGAAGGCACACCCGGTGCGGGTGGATATCGTGAGCATGACATCTTGATCATCACTGAAAATGGAAACGAGAACATCACAGGCTATCCCTACGGGCCTGAGTTCAATGTGATCTCGTAATGCAGAAATATGCGGGAGGCTTTGTGCCTCCTGCTTTCCTTCCGAGCCAGCCTTGGCGCACGCGCAGCAAAGGCCCGCATCGCCGCCATCGGGCATTGACCCTCCCCCGCCGGACGGGCAAAAGGCGGCGTATCCAGACCTGAGCCATCCCGGAGATACCATGCGACCCGATCTTGTGCCCGTCAGACGTGCTTTGCTCTCCGTTTCGGACAAGAGCGGGCTGGTGGATCTGGCCAAGGCGCTCACCGCGATGGGAGTGGAGCTTGTTTCCACCGGTGGCAGTGCCAAGGTCCTTCGGGATGCGGGGCTTGCGGTGCGCGATGTGGCGGAGCTGACCGACTTTCCCGAGATGATGGACGGCCGCGTGAAGACGCTGCATCCGGCTGTGCATGGCGGGCTTCTGGCGCTTCGGGACAATGCCGAGCATGTGGCCGCAATGGAGGCGCATGGGATCGGTGGGATCGATCTTCTGGTCGTCAACCTCTATCCGTTCGAGGAAACGGTGGCCGGGGGCGGCGATTATGCTGCATGCGTGGAGAATATTGATATCGGCGGGCCCGCGATGATCCGCGCCGCCGCAAAGAACCATGATTTTGTGAATGTTGTTGTGGATACGGGCGATTATGCACCGCTGCTGGAGGAACTGAAGGCGGGCGGTGGAGCCACGCGTCGCGTCTTCCGGCAAGCCCTTGCTGCCACGGCCTACGCCCGCACGGCGGCTTATGACGCGGCTGTATCCAGCTGGATGGCTGCAGCAATCGGGCAGGAGAAGCCGAAGCGGCGCACGGTGGCAGGTACGCTGGCGCAGACGCTGCGCTACGGCGAAAATCCGCATCAGAGTGCTGCTTTCTATACTGGCGGTACAGCCCGCCCGGGCGTGGCGACCGCGCGCCAGCTTCAGGGCAAGGAGCTTTCCTACAACAATATCAACGACACCGATGCCGCGTTTGAGATGGTGGCCGAGTTCGATGCGGATCTTGGCCCCGCCTGCGCGATTATCAAGCACGCCAATCCCTGCGGCGTGGCCACGGGCGCGAGCCTTGCAGCCGCCTATCAGGCCGCGTTCGATTGCGATCGCACCTCCGCGTTCGGCGGGATCATCGCGCTCAATCAGGCGCTGGATGCAGAGACCGCCACGGAGATCGTGAAGATCTTCTCGGAGGTGGTGATCGCGCCTGACGTTTCGGAGGAGGCCGCGCAAATCCTTGCAGCCAAGAAGAATGTGCGCGTTCTGGTGACCGGAGGTTTGCCCGATGTCTCCGCGCCCGGCCTTCAGTGGCGGCAGGTGGCAGGCGGCTATCTGGTGCAGGACCGGGATGCCGGGCGGATCGGGATGGAGGATCTGCGCACTGTGACCAAGCGCCAGCCGACACCCGCCGAGCTTTCCGATCTGATCTTTGCCTGGCGTGTGGCCAAGCATGTGAAATCCAACGCCATCGTCTATGCGCGCGATGGTGCGACAGTGGGCATCGGCGCGGGCCAGATGAGCCGGGTGGACAGCGCCCGGATCGCAGCCCGCAAGGGGCAGGATATGGCTGATGTTCTGGGCCTTGCCACGCCGCCGACGGAGGGTGCCGTGTTGGCATCGGATGCGTTCTTTCCATTTGCCGATGGGCTGATGGCGGCTGTGGAGGCTGGTGCGAAGGCCGTGATCCAGCCCGGCGGCTCCATGCGCGACGATGAGGTGATTGCTGCCGCCGACGACGCGGGGCTTGCGATGGTGTTCACCGGCATGCGGCATTTCCGGCACTGATATGCAGCGCATCTGGATCATCGCGGCCATCATCTTCGTGCTCGACAGGGCCACGAAATACATGATCGTCGAGTGGATGAACCTGAAGACACTCGGGCAGATCGATGTGCTTCCGCCCTTTATCAACCTGCGCATGGCGTGGAATTACGGAATAAATTTCGGGATCGGCGCCAGCGATGCGGACTGGATGCGCTGGCTTCTCATCGCGGTTGCCATCGCCATCTGCACCGGCGTGGTGATCTGGCTGCGCCATGCCGAGGGATGGCTGATCCAGCTTTCGGCGGGCCTTCTGGTCGGGGGTGCCATCGGCAATGTGTGGGACAGGGTGCAATACGGCGCGGTGGCCGATTTCCTCAACATGTCCTGTTGCGGCATTGCCAACCCGTTCGCATTCAACATCGCGGATGTGGCCATTTTCGCGGGCGCCATCGGCCTGATGCTCTTCACCGGCAAGGATGCGAAGGCGGGGTGACGCCGCCCTGAAACTTCGCTAAAAGCGATCCGAACATGGTACGGAGTGAGTTCACGTGAAGACGCGGGTTTTGCAATTTGGCCTTATGGCAGCGCTGGCACTGGCAGGTTGTGGTGGCGGCGGAGACGACACTTCGTTTGTGGAGCGTATCTCGGCCAACAATCAGACATCGCCAGACGAGTTTGCCGTGCTGCCACAAAAACCGCTCGAATTGCCGGAAGATCTGGTCAACCTGCCCACACCTACCCCCGGTGCCGTGAACAGAACGGATCTGACACCGCAAAAGGATGTGCTGGTAGCCCTTTCGGGCCGCGATGCGAAGGCCCCGCCGGTGCAATCGGATGGCGCGCTTATTGCGGCTCTCTCACGGTCGGGCGTTACGCCGGACATCCGCTCACAATTGGCACGCGAAGATGTGATCTATCAGGAGAACAACAAGGGCCGCCTGCTTGAGCGCCTCTTTGATCGCGATACGGATTTCCTCGTTTACGAAGGAATGCTGCTTGATGCGAGCCAAGAGATAGCACGTTTGCGCGCCCTTGGCCTTCAGGTGCCGCCCAATCCACCGCAGTGATATGGTCGCGGCGGGCGGATCATCAGGCCACAAGGGTTGAGCAATCGGCTGTTGCAGCTATCTTTCACTGAACGCAAAGATGAGGTGCCCCCAATGCGATTGTTTCTGGCCTTTACGGTCGCCCTGCTTCTGCCCCTTCAGGCGGGGGCCGTTTCCCGAGACGATGTTCATACGTTCACGCTGGAAAACGGGTTGGAGGCTGTGGTGATCGTTGATCGGCGTGCGCCGGTTGTAACCAACATGGTCTGGTACCGTGTAGGCTCCGCCGATGAGCCGCCGGGCCGCTCCGGTGTGGCACATTTTCTTGAACATCTGATGTTCAAGGGCACCGATGAGATCCCCGAGGGGGCTTTCTCCAAGATCATTGCGGACAATGGCGGGCAGGACAACGCCTTCACCTCGTTCGATTACACCGGCTACTTTCAGCGCGTCGCCAAGGACCGTCTGCCGCTGATGATCCAGATGGAGGCGGACCGGATGACGGATCTCGTTCTCTCCGAAGAGATCGTGCTGCCCGAGCTTGATGTGGTGATCGAGGAGCGGAACCAGCGGGTGGAAAACAATCCCAACGCCATTTTCGGAGAGCACAGACGTGCGGCCCAGTATCTCAACCATGCCTACGGGCGCCCGATCATCGGCTGGCGGCACGAGATGGAGGCGCTGACCCGCGCCGATGCGCTGGAATTCTACAAGACTTATTATGCGCCCAACAATGCGATCCTGATCGTTGCGGGCGATGTGGATCCCGCAGAGGTGGAGGCGCTGGCGAGAGAGCATTTTGGCCCCCTGGAGCCTTCTGCCAACCTGCCCGAGCGCATTCGCCCGCAGGAGCCGCCCCAGCTTACGCCGCGGCGTGTGGAATATGTGGATCCGCGGGTCGGCTCTCCCTATGTGCTGCGCTCCTACCTTGCGCCCAGCCGCCAGAGCGGTGATCAGGCGGAGGCTGCGGCTCTGGTGATCCTTGCCGATCTTCTGGGGAGCGGGATTACCTCTCATTTCACGCAGGTTCTGCAGTTCGAGGAGGAGATCGCGCTCAGCACATCTGCCGCCTATAATTCATCGCTGCTCGATGACACAACCTTCGCGATCTATATAGCACCCAAACCCGGTGTGGGGCTGGTGGAGGCAGAGGCGCGACTGGACGCGGCGCTTGCCCGCTTCATGGAGGAAGGCCCCGATCCGGCGCATCTTGCGCGTGTGAAAAACAAGATCCGGGCGGCACAGATCTATGCGCTGGATGATCAGCAGGGCCGTGCGCGAAATTACGGCGTGGCGCTGACCTCTGGCCTGACGGTGGATGATGTGAACGACTGGCCCGATGTGCTGGAGGCCGTGACGGCAGAGCAGGTGATGGAGGCCGCGCGCGCCGTGTTTGACGAGCGCCGCTCTGTTACCGGGTATCTGATGAAAAGCGAAGCTGACATGACGGGAGCCACCCAATGAGCCTCTTTTTCAGGGTTTTTGCCCTTGTTCTGTTGCCGCTCAACGCGCTTGCGATGGATATTCAGGAGGTTGTTACCGAAGCCGGTACAACCATCTGGCTGGTGGAGGAGCCCTCCATTCCGATCATCTCGATCGAGATCGAATTCAAGGGAGGCGCGGTGCTGGATCCGGCAGACAAGCTTGGGGCGACCGTGCTGATGGCGGGGCTTTTGGAGGAAGGCAGCGGTGATCTGGATTCCGTGGGTTTCGCCTCCGCCGCTGAAGAGCTTGCCGCCCGGTTCAGCTACGATGGCGGGCGTGACGGGGTTTCCATCTCCGCCACGATGCTCAGCGAAAACCGGGATGCCACGGTGGATCTTCTGGCCACGGCCCTCAGCAACCCGACGTTTGACGATGTGTCGGTGGCGCGGGTGCGGGGGCAGGTGGTGGCCAATCTGCAATCCGATCTCAACGATCCCAATTACCTCGCCCAGCGCCGCTTTCGCGAGCTGAGCTTCGGTGATCACCCTTATGCCAACCCCACGGGCGGCACGCTGGAAACGGTGGAGACGCTCAACCGTGATGATGTGATTGCAGCACACGGTCGCAGCCTCGTCCGCTCCCGCGCCACGGTGGGTGTGGTGGGCGATATCACAGCCGCAGAGGTTGGCCCGCTGATCGACAGGCTGCTTGCCGGCCTGCCCGAGGACGGGCCCGACCTGCCGGACCGCGCGACCGTCGCCGAAGCCACGGCCACCCATATCGTTCCGTTGAACACTCCACAGGCCGTTGCCATATTCGGCCATTCCGGGATCAACCGCGAAGATCCGGAATTCATCGCGGCATTCGTTCTGAACACCATCATGGGCGGCGGCGGCTTCTCGTCCCGCCTCAGCACGGAAGTGCGAGAGAAGCGCGGGCTGACCTACGGCATTTATTCCTACCTTGTCGGTGCGGATTATGGCGCGTTGGTTCTGGGTTCGGTGGCCAGCGCCAATGACCGAATGGCCGAAGTGGTCGAGCTGGTGGAAGCGGAATGGGCGAAGATGGCCGGAGACGGCGTGACGCCGGAGGAACTGGCCAAGGCAAAACGCTATATCACGGGCTCCTATCCTTTGCGGTTCACCAGCAACGGTCGGATCGCAAACTCCCTCGTGGGTATGCAGCTTGCCAAGTTGCCGATTGATTATGTGGATACCCGCAACGATCTGATCAATGCGCTGACGCTGGAAGAGGTCAACGATCTCGCCTCTCGCCTCTACAAGCCCGAGAATCTGCGGTTCGTGATCGTCGGGCAGCCGGAAGGTGTGGCGGCAACACAGTGAGATCCTGAAAGCTATCGGGAGGTGCCTCACATTCTCCCGCGGTCTCACGTGCCCCGAGCCCCGCAAGGACCAAAGGCGTAGCCGGGACGGCGCTTTGGCAACGTTCCGCGCCCCGACTGCAAATGAGAATAAAGCTGACATAAGTCACATCGACCATAGCGCGCAACGCCATCCCGCGGGAAGGCGCGCGCCCGGCTCACGGCTGCACAGATTGATGCCTTGTTCGGTCTCACTCACATTCATCCGGCGGCCACCCTTCCCGCTGGCAGAATCGCAGCCGCTCATGCTAAAACTTGTGGTATGGAAGCGCTTCACCGCAACATGATGGATAGTTCGGCCACCGCGCGTCGTCCGATTGCGCAGTTGGACGACGCTGCTGCCAACCGTATCGCCGCAGGCGAAGTGGTGGAGCGGCCGGCCTCTGCGGTAAAGGAACTCCTTGAAAACGCTCTCGATGCGGGGGCGACCCGGATTGATATCGCCTATTCCGAAGGCGGCAAGACCCTGATCTCGGTGGACGATAACGGCCACGGGATTCCGGCCGAAGAACTGCCGCTTGCCCTCTCTCGGCATGCCACCTCCAAGATCGACGGATCCGATCTTCTCAACATCCATTCCTTCGGCTTTCGGGGAGAGGCGCTGCCCTCGCTCGGCGCTGTCGCGCGCCTCACGATCACCTCCCGCGCGGAAGGGGCTGCGGAAGCCGCCACCCTTACGGTAGAGGCCGGACAGCACAGCCCCATTCGCCCCGCAGCCCGCAGCGAAGGCACACGGGTGGAAGTGGCGGGCCTCTTTCGGGCCACGCCTGCCCGTCTCAAGTTTCTGCGCACAGACAGGGCCGAGGCGCAGGCCATTGCCGATACCGTCAAGCGCCTCGCGATGACAGCGCCGGAGGTGGGCATCACGCTGCGCGATGTTACGGCAGATACCAAGGGCCGCACTGTCTTCCGCGCCGATCCCCAGATCGGCCCGGAAGCGATGAAAGCCCGGCTCACGGCGATCCTCGGCCGCGATTTCACAGAAAATGCCATCCGCATAGAGGCGGAGCGTGAAGGCATTCGCCTCACCGGTTTTGCGGCCCTGCCCACCTATTCGCGCGGCGCGGCGGTAGCGCAATTCCTTTTCGTCAACGGCCGTCCCGTCCGCGACAAGCTTCTGACAGGTGCGCTCCGCGCCGCCTATTCCGATTTCCTCAGCCGTGATCGGCATCCCGCAGCAGCCCTTTTTCTCGATTGCCCGGCGGAGCGTGTGGATGTGAACGTCCACCCCGCCAAGGCGGAGGTGCGGTTCCGCGATCCGGGCCTTGCGCGCGGGCTCATCGTCTCGGGCCTCAAGCACGCACTGGCGAATGCGGGCCACCGCGCCTCCACAACCGTCTCCAACGCGGCACTCGGTGCCTTCCAGCCGGAACGGCCTATTGCCCCGGTCTACCAGATGGAGCGCAGCCCAAGCCTTGCCACCGCACGCCCCGGCTTCGCGGAAGATCCCGGCTGGGCGGGCGGCCATGTGGAACATGGCGCAAGTTTTGAGGACGGCTCGCCCGAGCCCGACGAAAAACTTTCCCTCCCCCTTGGAACGGCAAGGGCACAGCTTCACGAAAACTATATCGTCGCCCAGACGGAAACCGGCATCGTGCTTGTCGATCAGCACGCCGCCCATGAACGCCTCGTCTATGAAACACTCAAGACCCGTATGGGCGAAAACGGCGTTCCGCGTCAGGCGCTTCTGATCCCCGATATCGTCGAGCTGGAGGCGAATGATCTTGCGCGCGTGCTTAGCGAAGCAGAGGCGCTCGCGCGTGCGGGCCTTGTGATCGAAGCCTTCGGCCCAGGCGCGCTCTGCGTCCGCGAAACCCCGGCGATCCTCGGGACATGTGACAGCACGGCGCTTGTGCGTGATATTGCCGATGAGCTTGCCGATCTGGGCAATACCCAGACCTTGATGGACCGGATAGAGGCTGTTCTGTCCCGCATGGCCTGCCACGGCTCCGTCCGCTCGGGCCGCCGGATGAATGCTGAAGAGATGAACGCGCTTCTCCGGGATATGGAGGCCACGCCCCATTCCGGCCAGTGCAACCACGGGCGCCCCACCTATATTTCGCTCAGCCTCGCCGATATCGAGCGATTGTTCGGAAGAACATGACGGAGGGCGCATGATAGAGATCGGCGGGCAGATATACAGCTTAGAAGACCCGTATGTGATCGCGGCCTTTATCGGCGCGGTTCTCGTAGTGATGTTCTTCATCGCCATCCTTCTTGCTGTCCGCGCCGCCTCCCGCGCGTCCCGCGCGACGGAGCCGTTGGCAGCCCATCTCGTCAATCTCAATACCACCGTTCAAAATCTTGGCGACGGGCAGCAACGGCTTGCGGGTGGTCTCCACCATGTCTCCGAAGCCCAGGCGACGGCCCAGCTGACCATGATCCAGACGATGGAGGCCCGGCTGGAACAGGTGCAAAAGGCGATGGCCGACAGCCTGCATGGCACAACCGTGCGCACCACGGCCTCCCTCACAGAATTGCAGACCCGCCTTGCCACGATCGACAAGGCCCAGACCAATATCGAGAAGCTTTCGGGCGATGTGCTGGGGTTGCAGGATATCCTGTCCAACAAACAGACGCGCGGTGCCTTCGGCGAGATCCAGCTCAACGACATCGTCACCAAGGCGTTGCCCGCGGATGCCTACACGTTTCAGGCCACGCTTTCCAACGGCAAGCGCCCGGATTGCCTGATCCACCTGCCCAACCCGCCCGGCCCCATCGTGATCGACAGCAAATTCCCGCTTGAAGCCTACGAGGCGTTGGTCCGCGCCGAAACGGACGCTCAGACGCAAGCCGCCGCCCGCCAGCTTCGCACAGCCGTGCGCATCCATATCAAGTCCATCGCCGAAAAATACATTATAGAAGGAGAGACGGCGGATGGCGCGCTGATGTTCCTGCCGTCGGAGGCGGTTTACGCCGAACTGCACGCCAATTTCGGCGAACTGGTGCGCGAAGGCTTTGCCGCCCATGTCTGGATCGTCTCTCCCACCACGGCGATGGCCACGCTGAACACTATGCGCGCCGTGCTGAAGGACGCGCGGATGCGCGAACAGGCCGGGGCCATCCGCCGCGAGCTTGGCCTTCTCTACAAGGATGTTGCGCGGCTGGAGGATCGTGTGGGCAATCTCGACCGTCATTTCGAGCAGGCCTCCAAGGATATCCGCGAGATCAAGACTTCCGCCGAAAAGGCCGGTGGCCGCGCCCGCAGGCTGGAGGATTTCGAATTCGAGGGCGAGAGCGCACCCGACGAGGCAGCACCACAAATCGCGGCAGTTAAGCGCATCTCCATCGAACGTGGGTGACGCAGCCGGAATTGGCGCTACTCTAGCCTTCTGACGTTGCTGACAGCGAGGGTCTCAGATGGCCGAAGGCGCATTGAGGGATTATCCGGACAGGTTTGCCCTCTCCAACGAGTTGCATGCCCGCCCCTTTCCGGAGCTTGAGGCCCCCTGCCGGGCCGCCTTCATTGCCATTAAGCAACCGCAAAACGCGGCGGAGCGGGACCGCGAGGAGGATATGGCGCATCTCATGGCGCTGTTGGATCGCTATGGCGCTGCACACCCTGCGCCGGGTGCAAACCACCATTCCTGCCCCCTTGGGCGCGGCTTTCTGAAATGGGAGCAGCATACCGAGTTCGTGACGTACACGATCTTCGCGGATGGCGTCTCGGATACCGCATTCGATGGCCAGATTTTCGGGATGTTCAGCAAGGAATGGCTGGCGGATGCGCCGGGCCAGATCCTCACCTCCTGCCTTGTGCGGGTGGAGCAGGTGGCGGATCTGGGGGCGACTGACAAGAAGATCCAGACGGATCTTGTGAAGTGGTTTGTTCCCGAAAGCCTCGCCATTTCCTCGGTGATTGATGGTGCCGCCGCCGTTGCGGGCGATTTCCGGATCGATGAGGCGGGCCATGTGCGCTTTGCCGTTCTGGCCCGCAAGGATACCGGCAAGCGCAGGCTCGGCCGGATCGTACAGCGCCTGTTGGAGATCGAGACGTATAAATCCGCGGCGATGATCACCCTGCCTGTGGCCCGCGCAACCTCGCGGCGCGTTGCCGGGCTCAACCGCGATCTCTCCGATATCGTGGCCCGCATGGCGCGTGAGGAAGGGGGCGAGGTGGAAACACTGGAGCACCTTCTGCGCATGGCCGCGGAGATCGAGCTTCTCTCCACGTCCTCCGCCTTCCGCTTTGGTGCGGCGGGAGCCTACGAGGCCATCGTGAACCAGCGCATCGAAGTGCTGCGAGAGGAACGCCTGCAATCGCGCCAGACGTTCGGCGAATTCATGATGCGCCGCTTCGACCCCGCGATGCGCACCTGCCGCTCTGCGCAGGAACGGCTGGTGGAGCTGAGCCAGCGGGCCGAACGCGCGGCAAATCTCTTGCGAACGCGGGTGGATGTCGCCTCCTCCCAGCAGAATGCCGACGTGCTCTCACGGATGGATGAACGCGCGGCGCTCCAGTTGCGCCTGCAGGAAACGGTGGAGGGACTCTCGGTCGTGGCCATAAGCTACTACGCCGTGAACCTCGTCGCCAACATCCTCAAACCGCTCGGCGCGCATATCGGCCTGTCCGAAGGCTGGGTCTATGCGGGCATCACGATCCCCGTCGTGCTTCTGGTCTGGTTCATGGTGCGCCGCATCCGCAGACGGATCGAAAAGCGCAACGCCAACGAAGGCATTACAGGCTCACCCTGAAGGATCCTGTATTGTAGAAAATCGTGCATCTGTGCAGCCGGTTAACAGAGTCTTACCATGCTGGTCCGTAAAACAGTCACATCCCGACGTCAGCCAGATCCGGCTCAAACCTGCCGTTCATATACTGTCATACTGAGGCAGTTTGTGCGGGCCTTTGCTGACATCCACTTGCTGAAGTTGAATGTCCGCAATAGTCTTGCCCCACTATGGATCGCACAGAATTTGCCGACATCGATGCATTTCAGATCGCAATCTCCAACAAACTGAGTTCCCTGGGAGAGGGGACGCCCTATGTTGCCGATGCGAATGAACCTGACCCGCGTTATCTTGGGTACGGCGTAAGGGCGCCAGAGATGAAACGGTTCCTGGCGGGTTTAAAACCCGAAATCTCCGCTCTGAACACAGAACAGAAGGTGGAGTTGGCGACGCGCCTCATTGCTTCCGGGTACGGTGAGCAAAAAAGCGTTGCGATAGCTCTCTTGGAGAAAGTCCCAGAATACTTCACGCCAGAGCATTTCGGCCAATTGGAAAAGCTCGTAAGCGGGCTTCACGGTTGGAGCAAGATAGACAGTGTTACGAAGCTATTTTTGCCAAGTATTATGGAAGGTCATGAACGAGAGATGATCGACCTCTTGAACCGTTGGAACGCCGACAATGACCGCTGGCTGCGCAGAGCGAGCGTGGTTGTTTTCACCCGCAATGTAGCCAAGTCAGGACTGTTCAAAGAAGTCGCGCTTCGCCACTGTAACGCGCTGATCCATGATGCAGAACATTTGGTGCAAACCGGCGTGGGGTGGTGCCTTCGCGACATGATGCGATGGCACAAAGAGGAAATACTGGCCTATGTCCTCGACCTCAGGCGGATGGGTGTAAGCAGCAAGATCACACTTTACGCGCTGCGCGACATCAAAGGCGAAGAGCGCAAATCAGTTTTGCAACAAAGCGCATATATACATTGAACATACAGAGAATTGCCGACATTCGTTCTTGCCGCAGCATCCGTCAAATTAGGCTCCTTTGAAACCTTCGCTGTAATCATCGCGTAGGGCAGCTTCAGGAGGGACAGGCTGTTCCGGTCGATGTCGTGACGGAAAAGCCAAGTTGTCCCACGTTCCATACCAGGTATCGCATTTCGCGTTTCCGCAGGCTGGAGAGGCCGCGAACTCCGAACCGGATCACAATAAAACGCCGTAGCGCCCGTCCCGCCTCTGATAGGGGCGTGGGGGTGGGCGGGTGGGCCATGGCCCGATCAGAGGCGGGGCGGGCGCGGGTTACTCGTAGCGCAGCGCCGTCGCCTTGCCGCCAAACACCCGGTAGGCGAAAATGGTATAGCCCCCGATAATCGGCAACGTCACAAGCGCCCCCACCAGAATAATCGCCAGAGACTCGCGCGCCGAGGCCGCTTCCCAGAGTGTGACCTGGGAAGGCACCACATAGGGAAAGAAGCTGTAGGCCAGCCCGAAGAACCCGAGGATGAAGACGGCCGTTGTCATCGTGAAAGGCGCCCATACCCAGGCATCACCCGAAAGTGGCATCACCCGGAGCAACATCACCAGCCCCACGAACAGCCCCGCCGTCATCAGCGGAATGGGGGCGAGCAGGATGATCTCCGGAAAGCGGAACCACTTGTCGAAGATCTCGGGGCTGGCAAAGGGCGTCGCCAGCGAGATCGCCACCATTCCGAGAGCGGCGACCCAGATCAACACCCGCGCCCAGTGCGCCGCCTTCAACTGCAGGAAACCCTCGGTTTTGGCCAGCACCCATGTCGCACCGATGAAGGCATATCCCGCCGCAAGGCAAAGTGCGGTCAGCAGCCCGAAGGCAATCCCGCCCCAGCTCTGATCCAGCCCCAGAACATAGACACCGAGCATATAGCCCTGCGTCAACGCCGCAATCAGCGAACCCGCAAAGAACGCGCGATCCCATGTTTCCTTCCGCTCAGCAGGAGCCTTGGCGCGAAATTCAAACGCCACGCCGCGCAGGATCAGCCCGATCAGCATCAGCGTCGTGGGCAGATAGAGTGCTGTCAGGATCTCCCCATGCGCCGCGGGGAAGGCCACCAGCAAGAGGCCGACAGCCATCACCAGCCATGTCTCGTTCGCGTCCCAGAACGGCCCGATGGACCCGATCATGATATCCCGCTCTTCTTCCGTGGCCCGGATGCTGAGAATGCCGACGCCGAGATCGAACCCGTCCAGCACCACATAGATCAGGATCGAAATGCCCATCAGGCCCGCAAAGGCCATCGGCAACCAGTCATGAAACGGATAGTCCATGGCACTCACTCCGCTGGTACGGGCATCGGGCCCGTGGCTGTTTCGGGCACCGGCACATTCTCGCCCTTGCTCGCCTTCTTCGCCATATGCAGGATCGCCCCGATATAGGCCGCCAGCAGCACCGCATAGACGGTAAGATAGAGCCCGAGCGAAAGCCCGAGGATCGGCACCGGATGCTCCGCCGCGGCCGAGGCCGTATCCAACACACCTGTCACCAGCCAGGGCTGGCGCCCGATCTCGGTGACGTACCAGCCCGCGAGCGTGGCAATCCAGCCCGAGAACGTCATCGCCACGAGCGCCCGGGCGCCCCACACACCCGGCGCACCGGTGCGGAAGAGCTTTACGGAAAGCGCCCAACTTGTCAGCAGCATCAGCACGCCGATACCTACCATGATACGGAAACTGAAGAAGACGGGCGTGACCGGCGGATGAAGCTTCGTGCCATCCTCTGCGTAGAAATCATTCAGCCCGGGCACTTCGCCCGCCGCCTCGTGCTTCAGGATCAGGCTGGCACCGTTCGGAATACCAATCTCAAACCGGTTCTCCCGTGCCTCCTCATCGGGCAGGGCAAAAAGCAGCAGTGGCACATTGCCCGCCGTTTCCCAGTTGCCTTCCATCGCCGCCACCTTGGCAGGCTGATGCTCCAGCGTGTTCAGCCCGTGCAGATCACCCACAAGGATCTGTGCCGGGATCAGCAGAGCCGCGAGATAGACCCCAGATTTCAGCGCCCGCCGGATCCCCTTGCTGCGATCGCCCCAAAGCCACCGCAGGGCTGAGATGCCCGCCACCAGAAACGCGACCGTCAGGCCGGAGGCGATCAGCATATGCACAAGCCTGTACGGCATCGACGGGTTGAAGATGATGGCCCACCAGTCCGTCGCGTGCACCACACCGTCAATCATCTCGAAGCCCTGCGGCGTATGCATCCAAGAGTTCAGGACAAGGATCCAGAAGGCCGATAGGGTGGTCCCGAACGCCACCAGCACCGTGGCCGATGTATGCACCCAGTTGGAAACCTTACCGAAGCCGAAGAGCATGATTCCGAGAAAAAGCGCCTCCAGAAAGAACGCCGTCATGATCTCATAGGCCAGAAGCGGCCCCGCCACATTGCCCACCTTCTCCATGAAGCCGGGCCAGTTGGTGCCGAACTGAAAGCTCATCGTGATGCCGGAGACGACACCCAGCCCGAAGGAAAGCGCGAACACCTTCACCCAGAAACGGTAGATCTCCATCCACGCGATATCCTTCGTGGCCGCAAACCGCGCCTTCAGAAACACGAGATACCAGCCCAGAGCGATCGTGATCGTCGGGAACAGGATATGAAACGAAATATTTGCGGCAAACTGAATGCGCGCAAGGATAAGAGCATCCATGACCTATCTCCTTTACTTATGTTGGGAGATAGTGTGATGCCGGAGATAGAGAATACGCGGAGGCTGTGACAGGACGTAGCAGGACAACATGCGGGCGTTCCTCGCGACCGTTCAGGACGAACTACTGAAGCCGTAGAAATCGGCACCGAAACATAGCGATTGGGAATGCGAATGTGCTCCAGAAATCATGACGCGAATGACCTTGCGGCACAGCCATTGGATCTGCCCTGCGGCGTTCGTCTGAAGAACCGTCTGATCAAGTCGGCAATGTCAGACAGCCTCGGCGACGGTGCGGGAAATCCGACCGAGACACAGATGCGGCTGTATGAACGATGGGCGGAAGGCGGTGCTGCGCTGACGTTGATCGGCGAAGTTCAGACAAGCGCCCATTATCCCGAGAAGCCCGGGAACCTCGTATTGGTGCCCGATGCCGATTTGCCCGCGCTGCAGGCTCTGGCGCGGCGCGGATCGGCGAACGGCGCGCATATCTGGCCACAGCTTGGCCATGCAGGCGCGCTGGCGCATCGCCCGATCAGCACCCCCAAGGGGCCGTCTCCCCTGGATATCGAAGGGCTTCAGTGCGGCGGCATATCATTGAGAGAAATAGGTGAGCTTCCCCGGAGTTACGCGCAGGCCGCTGCGCTCGCGCAGAAGGCCGGCTTTGGCGGCGTTCAGATCCATGCGGGTCACGGCTTTCTGCTCAGCCAGTTTCTGTCACCTCTCTTTAACTTCCGTACCGATGGGTATGGCGGGGCGGTGCAACGGCGTTTCCGTGTGATTGGGGAGGTGATCGACGCTGTCCGCCATGCTGTCGGCTCGGCATTTGCCATTGGCATCAAGATCAACGCCACAGACATGCTCGAAGGTGGCCTGACGCCAGAAGACGCAATTGAAGTGGTCAAGCTCCTCGACCGGACCTCGATTGACATCATCGATATCAGCGGCGGAACCTATTTTCCCGGTGCTGCCTCCAGCTCGGAAGGCACGTCATCATCCGGGCCCTACTTCATCGAATTTGCAAGGCGCGCGCGGAAAGTGACGACGATACCAATCATGCTGACCGGCGGGTTCAAAACCAGAGATCAGGCTGTCGAGGCTTTGGCAGATGGCGCCGCAGACGCTATAGGTTTGGCACGTACAATGGTACTGAACCCTTCGCTCGCGGATGCGTGGCTGAACGGTGAATGCCCCGACCCGGAGTTTCCGACGTTCAATGCACCGCCACCGGGCGGTGTCACCGCCTGGTACTCAATGCGGCTGACCGCCCTTGGCGAGGACAATGAGGATGAGTTTGATCTGAGCGCGGCAGACGCCCTGCACGCATATGACGCGCGGGATGCAAAACGTTGCGAGACGTGGCGAGGCCGGTTCAACCAGTTGGCTGAAGGAGGACGGGCAGGCGCCTGCTGCACTGGCGTATCAGGCCAATCCGGGTCCGTGCGACCATAGGATACCGGGCACCCGGGCCTTCGTCGTAACCGGGAGGTGAGGCCTGCACTGTCTTTACACGATTTGCGGGAAAGGGGTGCGCTGCGGCCCGCACACGCGCACCCGGCTTACCTGTAACCATCGGTAAGAAACCGCCTATTTTCACACCTCTGCGTGATGGGAAAGGGATTCTCATTGGCGAAGGAAACCTTTAGGGTAAAAACAGCGTTAACTAAGCGTTCAAAAACATAAGGTGATAAATATGGCTAGCTTGAAGCGCCCAATGATCCTGATAGCAGCGGCAGGCCTCGGCCTTGCGGCCTGTACGAACCCGGATGGCACGACCAACCGCACGGGCACAGGGGCTGCCCTCGGTGGCCTCCTCGGTGCGGCAACCGGTGCCATCGTATCAGATAACAACAAGCGCGGCGCTGTGATCGGCGGCATCGCGGGTGCAGCACTCGGTGCAGGCATCGGCAATGTGCTTGATCGTCAGGCGGCCGACCTTCAGCGCGATATCGGCGGCTCCGGCGCGCGGATCATCAACACAGGCGATCAGCTGATCGTGCGGATGCCGGAAGCCATTACCTTCGCAACCGAAAGTGCGAATGTCCGCGCCTCCATTCAGGATGATATCCTCGCCATCGCGCGGAACCTGCAGCAGTACCCCAACAGCACCGTTCAGGTGATCGGCCATACCGATAACACCGGCACAAACTCCTTCAACCAGGGCCTGTCGGAGCGTCGCGCAGGCGCCGTTGCCTCCCTCCTGCGTCAGGGTGGTGTGCCGGGGAGCCGGATCGTCTCCTTTGGTCGGGGTGAGACACAGCCGATTGCCTCCAACGGCAACGCCAACGGTCGGGCGCAGAACCGCCGGGTGGAGATCGTGATCACGCCGCGCGGCTGATCTCCTTGCCAGAAAACGGAAAGGCGCATGCAGCCGCATGCGCCTTTTTGCTGCCTGCGGGTTGCTCTGCCCCCGAAGCGGTCATATAATCTAACCAATTCAGGGGCGCGTGCGCCCACCTTTTCAAAGGATTTGGCACCATGCCGTTCCGCCGCATAGAGCCCGAACGGGTGTCCTCCAGCATTACGCGCCAGATAGAGAACCTGATCCTGCGCGGCGTGCTCCGCCCCGGTGAACGCCTGCCTTCGGAGCGCGACCTTGCAGCGGAGCTGGATGTCTCGCGCCCGTCCCTGCGCGAAGCGCTCGCAGAGCTTGAAAGCTCCGGCCTTGTGGAGACGCGCCCCGGCGCTGGTGCCTTTGTCGCCGATGTCCTCGGTTCGGCCTTTGCGCCCCCTCTGGTCCGGCTCTTTTCCACCCACCGAGAAGCGCTTTTCGATTATCTCGCCTTTCGCCGCGATCTCGAAGGCATGGCGGCGGAGCGTGCGGCCCGCGAAGCAAGCGACACGGATATCGATGTGATCCGCGCAATCTTTGCGAAGATGGAAGCGGCCCACGAAAAACGCTCCTCCAAGGAGGAAGCCGAGCTGGACGTGGATTTCCACATGGCCATCATCGAAGCCTCGCACAACGTGGTGATGGTGCACATGCTCCGCTCCATGTTCGAGCTGCTGAAGGAGGGCGTGTTCTACAACCGCCAGACCCTTTTCAACCTGCGCACCACCCGCCGCGATCTGCTGGAACAGCACCGCGCGATCCATGATGCGATGGTGGCCCGCGATCCGGCAGAGGCCCGCGCCGCTGTCGAGGCCCATCTTGGCTTCATCGAGCGCGCGATGACGGATCAGGTGCGCCAGAACCAGAACGAGGAAGTGGCCAAACTGCGCTTTGAGCACGAGCAGCGGCGGGCCTGATTCAGGGTGCTTTCAACCCGTTCAGCAAAGTATCGAGCGTCTGAACTTCATATCCGTTTACAGCGCCGTACCGCGCCTGAAACTCCCTGTGCACAAAAAGCGCCCGCGCAAATCCGGTGGAATAATCGACATTGGTGATCAGCAGGTAATTCTCCTGAAAATACGGGTTCTCGATCAGTTCCAGATGCATCTTCGTGCGGCGGGAGAAGATGATCTCCCGCGTTCTGGACGCATCGAGCGCGGCCTCGGGCGGAAAATACGCCTCGATGATATCGGGCCGCCGCTCCAGCACCGATTGCATGTTGCTTTTGGAATCCACCGGCCCGTTTGGATCGAAGCTGCCGGAATGCGCCACCGCCGCATCATTAAGGCCGAGCACATCGATATGTTCGGCATCGACCAGAAGCGGGATCTGCCCCGCAAGGCTGGTGGACACAACGGCATCCTCCGGCACGTTCTCTGCCATCCAGTGCACGAAACTGTTGTAAGAGTAGAAATTGGCCAGCCGGTTGGCGGGGCTGAGATTTTGCACCTGGTAATGCATGTTGATGATGTGCATCCGCAGATCCAGAATGAAGGGCGCGATGGCGGCTACGAGAAGCAGAACAGGCATCCCCCGGCGTGCAAAGCCGCCCACGATGAAAAACGCGCAGAACGCGATCAGCGGCAACAGGATCATGTAGTGCCGCCAAAGCGGGAAGGCGGATTTGTTGTCGCCACCTGATTTCAGGATCAGAAGGAAATAGGCAATGGCACCCACAATCGCGATGATCAGAAAGGGGTTCGGCATTTTCCGCCGGATGAGGGAATAGGCCGCGAAACCGATGATCGGCAGGCTGAAATAGAAGTAGTAGGCAAACGCATCGATGAAATATTTGCCGCCATGCAGGATGTGAAACAGAACGATATCGCCCGATTTGGCGTAGTAGGTGTTGGGCATGAAATGCCCGAAATACTGAAGCCGGAACCAGATGATCGCGCCGAACACGGCGAGTGAGGCCACCGCCGCAATGCCAAACTTCCACTCCCGCGAGATCGCGGCGAAATAGATGCTGGTAGCGACGGCAAAAAGCACACCTTCGGGCCGCATGGCCGTGAGAACGATGGCGATGCTGATGATCAGAAGGGAAGAGCGTAGATAGAGCGGCCCGAACACGGCCAGTGCGATGAGGCAGGAAAACGGGATCGTCTCCATCCCGCTGGAGGAATACCAGAAATAGGGCACGGAGAGGCAGAAGTAGAGCGCTGTGAAGAGGAAGGCCTGTGCCGCTGTCTCTCGCTGAGCCAGAAGCGGGCTCCAGCCCGGCAGATCGCCGCGCAGATGCGCAAGATAGCCGCGAAAGAACAGGAGGATTACCAGCAATTGCGTGCTGATGCCGAGGATCTTGGCACCATGGGCGATCCTGTCCACATCCGGCCCGAAAAGGCTGAGGAGGATCATCCAGAGCCCGGATGTGAAGCCCTCCACCGGCGCACCTGTGCGGTTCCACATGCCGAAATCATAGCCCTCCGCCAAGCGGAGCGAATAGCGGATGGTAATCTGCGCATCTTCCAGCGTGGCCGCGTAGAAGATATAGGCGAGGAAGAGGCCGAAAGGTGCTGCGAGCACCAGATAGAGATAAGCCCGCGATGTGCTGGTCATTCCGCTCTCACCCAACCCTACTCTCTACTCACGAAATACTGGTGCCTGTTACAGGCAAATATACCCCGGAAGGCAGGGGCGCCATTTCGTTTGCAACCAGAGTATCTGATACTCCGCCAGTGCGGTTCCGGCAACATGGGCAGGTGAGAACTGTCACGCTTGGGTGCGGATTTGGGAAGGCCTCGGCGGTGCGCCAGAGCGCTTCGGCTTTGAAAGGTATCGCATTTCACGGCCTGCCCCGAAGGGAGCCAGACGCGAAATGCGATATGGCGTGTCTCGGGTTGAACCCGAAACACTTCAGGAAGAGCGTCATATCTCCAGCGGTGCGAGTGTCGCCTCGATCTTCGCCCGCTTCGCTTCGTGCTGTCGCGGGAGCTTCAACTCCGCACCAAGGCTTTCGAGCGGTTCATCCACATCGAAACCGGGCTCTGCCGTTGCCACCTCGAAGAGGATGCCACCGGGCGTGCGGCTGTAGATCGCCCAGAAATAATCCCTGTCGATCTGCGCTGTCACCTGATGGCCTGCCGCCGTCAGCCGCTGCTGTATCTCCATTTGCGCCACGCGATCCGCCACGCGGAACGCAACGTGATGCACCGTGCCAGCGCCATCGCGGCCTGCTGGCATGGATGGATCCAAATGCACATCCACAATCCCGGCACTCTCTCCGTGGCCCGCGCGGTAGCGGATCACCTCACCACTGCCCAGCGGTTGCCGCCCCTCTTCGTGATACTCGAAAACATCCGTCAGAATGGCAACCGTAGGCGCGGCTTCGTGCAGCGCAAGCGTTACACCATGAAAGCCGCGCACAGCCTCATCGGCGCTGATGCCATCAGCCAGCCAGGGCGTGCGCGCATCATCCGCCTCTACCAGTGCGAGGATCAGCCCGTGCGGATCTTCAAAAACCACACGCGCCTCGCCAAACACCTCTTCTTCGGCAATCAGCCGCGCCCCATGCTCCGGCAAACGCGCCACCCAGAAACCGAGGCTTCCCTTCGGCACCGCATATTGCGTGATGGAAACCTGCCCGGCCCCGACGCTGCCCTTTGGCACACCCGCCCAAGGGAAAGATGTCATCACTGTGCCCGGCGTGCCAGCCTCATCTCCGTAATAGAGGTGGTAGGTGCTCGGATCGTCAAAGTTCACCGTCTTTTTGACGAACCGCTGGCCGAGCGCCTTGGAATAGAAATCCAGATTCTCCTGCGCCGCGCCAGAGATGACGGTGACATGGTGCAGCCCTTCGATATGCGCTGTCATGATCAAACTCCTCAAAATGATCTTCGGTTGCAGTTCAATCTGGGGCATTGCTCAATTTTTGAAAGCCCGCCATTCCGCAAGAAACTGTTTCCCATGAGGATACATTAATCCGCATCAGATCCAATGTTTCAAAATTGGGAACAGCTTATCTCTTCGGATCCGCTTTCAAAGCTGACCGGAAAACCTAAGTAAGGACCTGCGTTACCCACACCAACGGAGACCGACATGAGCTGGAACCCCGCGCTAGATCCGCACTGCCCCACAGGCAACGAAGTGGATGCCATCGAGACCCTCATCATCCCCCGTGCCCGCGATATCGGCGCATTCGAGGTGCGGCGTGCGCTGCCCGCTCCGAAACGTCAGATGGTGGGCCCGTTCATCTTCTTCGATCAGATGGGCCCGGCAGAGTTCCTCACCGATCAGGGAATGGATGTCCGCCCCCATCCCCATATCGGCCTTGGCACGGTGACCTATCTGTTCGAAGGTTCGATCTACCACCGCGACAGCGTGGGCACGAAGATGGAGATCGAACCAGGTGCGGTGAACTGGATGGTGGCGGGCAAGGGCATCACCCATTCCGAGCGGACGGCGGAAGAGAAACGCAAGATACCGGGGCGCAGCCTGTTCGGCATCCAGACATGGGTGGCATTGCCGGATGCACATGAGGATGTGGATGCGAGCTTTCACCACCACGCCAAGACGGAACTGCCGCTGATCGAGGGCGAGGGCAAGGAAGTGCGGCTGATCATGGGCACCGCTTATGGCGCGGCAGCACCGGTCAAGACCTTCTCCGAGATGTTCTATGCGGACGCCGTTCTGCAACCGGGCAGTGCCATCCCCCTGCCCGACAATCACGAGGACAGGGGCGTTTACGTGACATCCGGCAGCATCACGGTCGGCGATCAGAGCTTTGAGGCGGGGCAGATGATGGTGTTTCGCCCAGGCGATAAGCTCTCTCTCCATGCGGGGCCGCAAGGGGCACGCCTGATCCTTCTGGGCGGCGAAACCCTCGGCGGGCCGCGCCACATCTGGTGGAACTTCGTTGCCTCCTCCAAGGAACGGATAGAGGCCGCCAAAGAAGCGTGGCGCGAGGGCGATTGGCAGAACGGGCGATTCCAGCTGCCGGTGGACGATATGGAGGAGCACATTCCCCTGCCGGAAAGGTAAAGCGCTTTCCGTTTCAACAACAGGTCGGAACGCTTTGGCATTAAAGCGTTTCGCTTTAAATCTGAATCACCTATCGCCGCCTGAAATCAATGATTTCAATGCGTTAGGTGATAAGTGATATTTCAGGTTAAAGACGAATCGCTTCAGTCTAAGCTGAGAAGCCGAATTCCAGCTCTGAAATACCCTCGGTTTCATTTAGTAGTCTTACGACAGTCTCAAACAGCGGCAGCGCGACAGGATCGGCATGATAGCGCCTGAACCGCTTCCAAGTATAAGCATGCTCAGGATGTACCAGAATCCCATGTCCGTCCAGGTGGCTTCCACAAAAGAGCCCGAGGTCGAACGGATCGTCATGTTCAACCAAAAGATATCGACATCTCTCGTTGTAGATCTCCTCCTGGGTCTCATCTCCGAAATGCACATCGTATCCAGACTTCGCAAGCTCCCTGATCAGAAAGCGGCTCAGGCTGTTGGTGAGGATGAACTCCGAAGGCTTTTCGCGTGACGCATAGTCCATTTCTTCCTGGTCTGGCTGGAACAAATCGGATCGGAAAAATATGCTTGTGCGGTCCATGTCGCCTCGTCGGTGTGCTTTGGTTGGCGGCTCCAGGTCACCGACCTGAAGAACACGGCTTGGAATGTCTCGTTCCCGTTCAGCCTACCAGTTGCCGCCGACCCGAACTCCGGAAATGTCAGTCATTTGATCATCCTCAAATATGACGACGCGGTTTTTCCACTCATCCGTGTCTTTGATATCGGCCCTCAAGATGGTGGACCATTTCTGCAGCGGACCCTCCCGCTTGCAGCCGTTTTCTCCTCTGGCCTCCTTACCCGGATCGGGCGGGTCGCAGACGTCGTAGTTGAAGATGTACTGGTCTCGCGGAACAAGCGTATCATCGGCTTCAATCAACTGGGCCTCAGATCGTTCGACATGGTCTTCGACCGTTGCAAGCTCTGTGGGTAACGGCAGTTCTGCCCAAAAGGCCGGGGCAGCTCCATCCGGATCGCTCTCCGTCTTTACCGTGACACTGCCATCCTGCTTCACTTCGACATCGTAAACCGTCGCTCCGTCCCTCAACACGAAATTCCAGTCAACAGAACCATTTCGAAAAAGAGCACTATCAATTGATTGAACGCGTGCTGTGTCGGACTCGACAAGGTTTGTTTCACTCAGCGCAAGCGAAAGCGCCTCTGTTGAGGTCGTGATGTTTCCGGCCATAACGGGGCTGCCCAGAAAAATCCCGGAGATGATAACTGTTGATAGTCTGCGCATATTGAGAGCCCCTCACCCATTTCAGCCAGGTTGGAATGTTGAACACATGCATCGGAACAATCAACCGGCGGTGCGCTGTCGGCTGCAAAACGGCAAGGATCGGACCGTTCGGACCTACCCTCCGCTGGCCACGCGGGCAATCGCCTCCACATGCACTTCGGCGCAATCCAACGTCTCGAAGCCCGGGTCCTGCCCGTCGAACGCCAGAAAAAGATCCGTGCCGCCAAGCAGAACCACCTCAGCCCCTTCGGCCGCCATCGCACGGCCAGCCTCAAAGAAAATCTGCCGCCCCGTCTCCGTCACATCGCCCGAGATCGCCATATCCACATAGGCGCGGTGCACTTCACGAATCACATCCGGCGGCGGTATCAGCATCTCCACCGCATCAACCCCACCGTAAAACCGCGTTTCCATCGCCGCATCCGTGCCCAGCATCCCCACGCGCTTCAGCCCGGATTGCACGAGATGCGCGTTCATTTCGGTGATCATGTCGATGATCGGCAGGGGCGATATCTTGCGAAATTCCTCGATGCAGAAATGCCCGCCAATTGAGGAGATCGCCATCGCCCCGGCACCGGCCGCCACCATCCTGTCGGCCAGCCGCCGGTAGATCAGCGCCTGCGCATCAGCGGCCTTTGCCTCGAAATTGCGCACCAGCGTTTCCGCATCCGCATGCACAATCGTCAGTTTCAGCGGCGCACCCCGCGCCTTCATCGCCCGGATGAGGCCGCGATAGTAAAGATCCGTCGCCGCCGGGCCGATGCCCCCGATCATTCCGATATGCATGACACCTCTCCCTTTGGGTACATGTTGATCCTGTTCCGGGGATTTTTGAACCTGAATTTACTGAAATCAAAGATGCGGCGATATCACATTGTATATGCGCAAACGCCGAGCATTCCTGACCCGACAGGAGCTGACATCAGCTCCTGTTGGACAAAAGCTTGTGGTCTTCAGGAATTTGGCGCGTGACAGACGGCCTCGATATTGTGCCCGTCCGGGTCAAGAACGAAGGCGGCATAGTAGTTCGGGTGATAATGCGGGCGAAGGCCGGGTGGCCCATTGTCTGTTCCGCCTGCACGCATGGCTGCGGCATGGAAAGCATCGACGTCGGCCCGGCTGTCTGCCTGCAGGGCAACGTGCATCAATCCAGTGGTGGCATTTTCTTCGGCCAGCCAAAACCAGGGACGATCATCGCCATAACCGGTTACTTTAACTCCACCAGAATGGTCTTCGGGGACATCAAACAAGCGCCGGACACCCAGTGGCGCAAAAGCCTGATCGTAGAAAGCTGTAGAGCGTGCGAAATCCGCAACGCCAAAAGTGATGTGATCAATCATATCCTACACTCTAATGCGTTCTGCTCTGACCCTGAAACAATAGTTTTCACCCAACGCGGTTGGATCTTTGATTTCAGGCAGCGGCAGGTGGTTCAGGTTCACAGCGAAACGCTTCGGTATCTGCACTCTTCCTAAGCGGCCGGTCGCCACTCAGGCTGATCCGGGTCTTTGGTCTGATGGGCATATCGAACATCTCCGCGTTCAACCCGCCTCCAGCCGGGCCGCTTCCCAGGCCAGCATCGCCCGCTTCACCGGCAGGCCCCAGTGATACCCACCAAGCCCGCCCGATTTCCGCAATGCCCGGTGGCATGGTATCAGCCAGCTGACCGGGTTCCGCCCGACCGCTGTTCCCACGGCACGCACGGCCTTGGGGTTGCCGATGGCTCCCGCAATCTCGGAATAGGTCGTCACATGGCCCGTGGGAATGCGCAAAAGTGCTTCCCACACCTTGATCTGGAAGGGCGCACCGATCAGATGCAACCGCGCCTCGCCCGCACCTTCGAAAAGCGCTTTCGCATAAGGCACCACGCGCACCCCGTCCTGTACGAATTCCGCTTTGGGCCAGCGGCTCTTCATGTCGGCAAGCGTCGCGTCGCGCCCCGTCTCGGCAGAAAAGCCGAGCCCTGCTATCCCCCGGTCCGTCACCATCAGAAGCGCCTCACCAAAAGGCGTCTCCACCCAGTCCCAGGCAATCTCCAGCTCAGCACCTCCCAGCGCATACTCCCCCGGCGTCATCGCCTCCCAGCGGAGGAACAGATCATGCAGCCGCCCGGTGCCGGATAGCCCCGTCTCCGCCGCCGTATCCAGCAGAGTGAACCGGTTCGCCAGCAGGGATTTCGCGTGATCCAGTGTCAGATACTGCTGGTAGCGCTTGGGGCTGACGCCCACCCACTGGCTGAACACGCGCTGAAAATGCGCAGGGCTCAGCCCGGTTGCCGCCGCCACATCCTCCAGCGTCGGCTGCTCGCCGACACTCTCGCCGATATAGTCAATCGCCCGGGCCATGACACCGTAGTGATAGCTTGCCGTCTCGATCATAGCCTCTCTCCTCGTGTTGGCTATGATACTGGGGATAACCGCCCCACATCGCCACCCGAAACCTGCGGAAATCGAACGGGCACACCCGGTTTTGCCGGGTAAGGCCATGATAATGTGGTTCCCAAGCCGAACATGAGCCGCGCAGCGCCAGTCCGCGGGATGGCGCATGCGACACCGAAGTGACGTCGTTTATGCCAGCCAAATCTCTCCAATCATGATCGCCACGCTATCCTCAGCAAAGCGCCAGCCCGATGGGGCGGACTGGCGCTGCGCGGCGGCTTCGCCTTGATTCCGCGCGGGCAACACAGCATACGCTGGCTCTACATCCAACCCCGCTCTTGATGCCCTCCACAACCCATGCCAAGAAACCCCATGGCCAAGCAACTTCCCTATTCCACCATCAAGGAAATATTTACCCGCTTCCACGAGGCTGAACCCGAACCGAAGGGCGAGCTGGAACATACCAATGCCTATACACTGGTCGTGGCCGTCGCCCTTTCTGCGCAAGCCACGGATAAGGGCGTGAACAAGGCCACGCGCGGCCTCTTCGCGATTGCAGATACGCCGGAAAAGATGCTGGCCCTCGGGCTTGAAGGTGTCACCGAACACATCAAGACAATCGGTCTCTACCGCAACAAGGCCAAGAACGTGATCAAGCTCAGCCAGAAGATCATGGATGAGTTCGGGGGTGAGGTCCCCTCCTCCCGTGCAGCCCTTGAGAGCCTTCCCGGTGTGGGCCGCAAGACCGCCAATGTGGTTCTGAACATGTGGTTCAAGCAGCCCACACAGGCCGTGGACACCCACATCTACCGCTTCGGCAACCGCTCCGGCGTCGCCCCCGGCAAGGATGTGGTGGCGGTCGAACGCGTCATCGAAGACCAGATCCCCGCCGAATTCCAACAGCACGCCCACCATTGGATGATCCTGCACGGGCGCTATATCTGCCTTGCCCGCAAACCCCGCTGCGCCGATTGCCTGATAAACGATCTCTGCGCCTATGAGGAGAAAACAACATGACCACCGGCTTTGACGTGATCGGCATCGGCAACGCCGTTGTCGACGTCCTCTCATCCTCGGATGACAACTTCCTCGATATCATGGGGATCGAGAAGGGCATCATGCAACTCGTGGAACAAACCCGCGCCGAGACACTGTTCGCCGCGATGACGGAACGCCGCCACGCAGCAGGCGGCTCTGTGGCTAACACCATCGCGGGCCTCGGCACGCTCGGCCTGCGCACAGGCTTCATCGGGCGCGTGCGCGATGATGCGCTTGGCAAGTTCTATGCCGAAGAGATGGAGAAGGAAGGCACCGCTTTTCTCAATCCGCCCGTGCCGGAAGGCGAGTTGCCCACCTCGCGCACGATGATCTTCATAACGCCCGATGGCGAGCGTTCAATGAACACCTATCTCGGCATCTCCGCAGAGCTTGGTGGCGGCGATGTGGATGACGGTGCCGTGGGCAGCTCGAAGATCCTTTTCCTCGAAGGCTATCTCTACGACAAGGACAAGGGCAAGGAAGCGTTCGAACGCGCCGCCGCAGCCTGCCGCGCCGCTGGCGGCAAGGCCGGTATCGCCCTCTCCGATCCCTTTTGCGTGGATCGTCACCGGCGCGATTTCCGCCGCCTCGTCACACAGCTCGATTACGTCATCGGCAACCAGCACGAATGGGAATCGCTCTACGAGACGGACGATCTGGAAACGGCGCTCGCGCAAGCCGCAGAGGATTGCGGCCTCGTCGTTTGCACGCGCTCGGGCGAGGATGTTGTGCTGATCAAGGGGTCAGAGCGCGTGGAAGTGCCCGTCACCACAGTTACACCAGTGGATGCCACAGGCGCAGGGGATCAGTTCGCCGCAGGCTTTCTCTATGGCATCGCCACCGGCCAAAGCCTGGAGATCGCGGGCAAAATGGGCTGCATCGCCGCGGCAGAGGTGATCGGCCATATCGGCCCCCGCCCGCAGGCCAACATCAAACACCTGTTCCGCCAGGCTGGCCTCATCTGAAGGAGCATCATCATGCACATCTATGACGATCAGAACATCTTCGCCAAGATCCTGCGCGGCGAAATCCCCAACAAAACGGTGCTGGAAACCGAGCATACACTCGCCTTCGAGGATATCGCCCCGCAAGCCCCCACCCATGTGCTGGTGATCCCCAAGGGCGCTTACGTCACCTATGATCACTTCGCGGCACACGCGAGCGATGCCGAGATTGCCGATTTCACCCGCGCGGTCGGAAAGATCGCAGAGGATGCGGGCCTCGCTGAAGGCGGCGGCTACCGCCTGATCAGCAACGCAGGCGAAGATGCCGTTCAGGAAGTCCCGCATTTCCACGTCCACATCGTCGGGGGCCGCCCACTCGGCCGTATCCTGCAAAAAATATGATCTCACCCCGCCCCTTTCGCACCGCTCGGGCGGTGGTGGGGCGGGTGGGTGGGAACCACCGGCGGAGCGGTGCGAAAGGGGTGGATATGCACGACATCATGAAACTGGCACTCATCCTCGCATGCCTTGCCACCTCTGCACTCACCCAGCCCCTCCAGCGCCTTCTCGGGGAAGACGCACTTCACCCTTGGGCCGCTATAGGCCGCCTCAATGTCCAGGGCGCAGGCTTTTGTACAGCCACCCTCATCGCGCCCGATCTCGTTCTCACGGCAGCACATTGCGTTTTCCATCCCGTCTCGGGTCGCCCCGTCAGCCCCGATCGCATCCACTTCCTCGCGGGTTGGCGCAAAGGTGATTACATAGCCCATGGCCGCGCCAGGGCCGTTGCCATACCGGAACACTACACCTATTCGCCCCGCCCGACGGACGAGACAATCGCAACCGATCTCGCCCTCATTGCCCTTACAGAACCACTCGATATCGCCCCCTCGCAGCCCATCGCTACGGGCCCAGAAACACCGCCCGGCACCGCCGTTTCGGTCATCTCCTACGGCAAGGGCCGCGCCGAAGTGCCGAGCCTTCAGGAACGCTGCACAGCACTCTTTCACGTCTCGGCCATTCTCAAGGTCACCTGTCACGCCAATCCCGGCACATCAGGCGCACCCGTTCTTCTCACCGGCGCGCAAGGCCCTCGGGTCACCGCCGTGATCTCCGCTATCACCCAGGGCCTGCCCGGCGCACAGGCCGCCCCCCTTCAGCCGCATCTGAACGCGCTGATACAAGACCTCGCCCGATAAAACGCTCTGTGATTGCCATTTGCACAGCCCACCGCCAGCCCCTATTCTCGCGCCAACTCAAACGCCGGAGCCTGCCCCATGACCGAGAACCTGCCCAGCCAGCCCAGCCACGATGCCCCCGAACAGGAGGAGGTGGAGACCACCCGCATCGCCTGCGATGGCGGCACCCTTGGCCATCCCCGTGTCTGGCTCCAGATCGATCCGGCCATTGGCTGGGTGGAATGCGGATATTGCGACAAACGCTATATCCTGAAGGCTGGCGCCAGCGGCCACTGATGCACCGCACCCCAGGCACACGCGCAGGGCCGCTTCCGGTTCACGGCACTCCAAAAGCGCGCTGACGGATGGAACCCTTCCTCTCCCCCGAAACCTTCGGTGTCACCGCTGATCTCACGGCCATGCCGGTCAACCGCAAGCTTCTGCTCACCGGCATCCTGATCGGCGCGATCTTCATCGGTCGGTTCCTCCTCATCCTACTGGTCCGCCGCCAGCGCCAGATCATCTCGGACAGGCAGCGCCGCGCGATCCTCATGATCCGCAATCTCGCGTCGTTTGCGGCCTTCGCGGCGATCATCCTCCTCTGGGCCAACGAACTCGAAGCCTTTGTCTTCTCCATCGCCGCCTTCGCCGTTGCTATCGTCATCGCCTCCAAGGAACTCCTGATGTGTTTCTCCGGCGGCATCATGCGCTCCGCCTCGGGCTCCTTCACAGTGGGCGACTGGATCGAGATCGGCGGCCATTCCGGCGAGGTGGTGGATATCACCGCGACCACAACCCAGCTTCAGGAGTTCGACAGGGTGGAGTTCGAGCATACAGGCCGCATTATCAGCCTGCCCAACTCGCTCTTTCTCTCCACAGCCGTCATCAACCATACCTTCCGCAAGCGCTACATCTTCCACGAGTTCGTCATAACAACAGAACCCCACCCCGGGATCGACGAGCTGCGCCTCCTGCTCGAAGCCGCTCTGAAAGAAGCCAGCCAACCCTTCGAGGAAGTCTCCCAGCGCTACCGCGGCATGCTGGAACACCGGAGCGGCATCACGCTTCCCGTGGAAGGCCCCGAAGTGCGCGTCCGCACGACCGATTTGGCCAAGATCCGGTACGAGGTCCGTATCTTCTGCCCCCGCGATAAGGCCGGCAAGATGGAACAGGCGGCTATCCGGGCCTTCCTAGCCTGGACAGACGCGCAGGACTGGAAGTTCGCGGGAACACAGTCCAGCACTTGACCCACATGGTTTATCAAGGTTAGGTAGGTTTATCCAAATTCCATAAACCTATCTAAACCCGATAAACCATGGATCCCCGCAAAAATCCCTTCAGCCCCGGCGCGGGTATTCCGCCCACCGCCTTTGCGGGTCGCCGCGCCGTTCTGGAGGTTTGCGATATCGCGTTCGACCGTCTCAAGAACCATCTTTTTGCCAACGATATCATCCTTCTCGGCCTGCGTGGCGTCGGCAAAACCGTGCTTCTCTCCAAGCTCCACGCCTCTGCCAAGGCCAAGGGCATCGAGACAATCAAGTTCGAAGTACCGGATAATTCAGGCAAAAATCTCGCCAAACTGCTCGTCCCCGCCGCCAATACGGTGCTCCGCAGGCTCGACCGGATCAAGGCGGCAGAGGAAACACTCCACCGCGCAGGCGCTCTCCTCCGCAGCTTTGCTGCGATCTTCAAGGTCAAATACGAAGGCTTCACATTCGGGGCCAACACCCCTGAAATCGCCGCAGATAGCGGTGATCTGGAAAGCGATCTGCCAGACCTGATCCTCGCCCTCGCCGAAGCCGCCCGCGCCCGCAAAACCGCTGTGGCACTCTTTATCGACGAGGTTCAGTACCTCTCCAAGCCCGAGCTTGCCGCCCTGACCCATGCCTGCCACGAGGTGGCGCAGGCCAACGCGCCCTTCCTCTTCATCGGCGCAGGTCTTCCCCAGCTCGCCGCCGTAACGGGAGAGGCGAAATCCTACGCGGAACGCCTTTTCACCTTTCCCGACATCACCGCCCTAGACCGCGCCGCCACGTCCCGCGCGCTGCGGGGTGCAGCGGAAACACAGGGCGTCGATTTCACGGAAGAGGCCATCGACCGCATCTATGCCCAAACCGGCGGCTACCCCTATTTCATCCAGACATGGGGCAAATTTGCATGGGACGAGGCAAAGAAAGGCCCGATTGATGCCGATACCGTCGAACGCGCGGAACTCGACGCCATCGCCCATCTCGATCAGAGCTTTTTCCGCGTCCGCTTCGACCGCTGCTCCGATTTCGCAAAAACCTATCTCCGCGCGCTGGCGGAACTCGGCCCCGGCACGCATGCCACCGGCAAGGTGGCCGAAGCGCTGGGCACCGACAGCCGCCAGGTCGCCGCTGTCCGAAAGTCCCTCATAGATGCTGGCATGATCTTCTCCCCCTCCCACGGCCAGACCGCCTTCACCGTCCCCCTCTTCGACGATTTCATGATCCGCGCGATGCCGAAGCTGGAACCTTACAAAGCACGCCGAAAATCGAACTAAGGCTCTCGCCAGCTACTCACGCCGGATCCTTGCTCCAATCTCGGTGCAGGGCGGCGGGGCCCCAAATTCACCTTGGGTGAATTTGGGGAGAAAAGACCAAGCGCGCCAGCGCTTCATTTAGATCATATCTTCTCTACGGATCAGCAATGGTCAAATCAGCAGAGAGGCGCGATAAAGGCACCATACCGGAGGGGGATTACATGAACGAGACATTCGGCAAAGGCCATCACCTGCATCTGATCGACGGCTCTGCCTTCATTTTCCGCGCCTTTCATGCGCTGCCCCCCCTCTCCCGCAAATCCGACGGGTTGCCCATCGGGGCGGTTTCGGGTTTCTGCAACATGCTCTTCAAGATGGTCGAGGACAACAAGGGCCCGGATGCGCCCACACATGTCGCCGTGATCTTCGACAAGGGCTCCCACACGTTCCGCAACGATATGTACGATCAGTACAAGGCCAATCGGGATGCCATGCCAGAGGATCTGCGCCCCCAGATCCCACTTACCCGCGAGGCAACCCGGGCCTTCAACATCGCCTGTATCGAGAAGGAAGGATACGAGGCCGACGATATCATCGCGACCTATGCCCGAGAGGCGCGGGAGCGTGGCGCACGGGTGACGATCATCTCTTCAGACAAGGATCTGATGCAGCTTGTCGGCGGCGGCGTTGAAATGTTCGATGCGATGAAGAACACGCGCATCGGCCCCGAAGAAGTAGAGGCCAAATTCGGCGTCGGGCCGGACCGGGTGATCGACATTCAGGCGCTTGCAGGGGACAGCGTCGATAATGTGCCGGGTGCCCCCGGCATCGGAGTGAAGACGGCAGCGCTTCTGATCAACGAATACGGCGACCTGGATGCGCTTCTGGCCCGCGCGGAGGAGATCAAGCAGCCCAAGCGTCGCCAGACGCTGATTGACCATGCCGACCAGATCCGCCTCTCGCGCGATCTTGTGACGCTCGATCAGAATACGCCCGATCTGGAGCCGCTCGAAGACCTTGATCTCAGGGAACCGGAGGAGGACGCACTGCTTGGATTTCTGGCGCAGATGGAGTTTCGGACCCTCACGAAGCGGATTGCCGAGAAGATGGGGGCAGAGATGCCCGAAATGTCCGATGGTGGGGGCGGATCCGCGGGGGCATCGAGCCCCCTTGGATCCGGCGCGGCCGTCACCGCGGCAGACGTTCCCTTTGAGCCCTCGGCCTACCAAACCGTGCGCGACGCGGAGGCCTTGCAAGCGTGGATCGAGCTTGCCTATGCACGGGGCTATGTGGCTGTGGATACCGAGACCACCGGCCTTGATGAGATGCGCGTCGATCTCGTGGGCATCTGCCTCGCGGTGGAGCCCGGCAGCGCCTGCTACATTCCACTGATCCACAGCACCGGCACGGGCGATCTGCTAGGCGCAACGGAGCATGCACCGGGCCAGATGCCCATTGCCGAGGCGTTGGCGATGCTGAAACCCCTGCTCGAAGATCCGTCGGTCCTCAAGATCGGCCAGAACATGAAATACGACCTCAAGATCCTCGCCCGCAACGGCATCACTGTAGCCCCCATCGCCGACACGATGCTAATGAGCTATGCAGCCCATGCGGGCCTCCACAACCACGGGATGGATGCACTTTCCGAGCGGTATCTCGGCCACACGCCCATCCCCATCAAATCCATTCTCGGTTCAGGTAAATCTCAGATCACGTTCGACAAGGTGCCGATCGAGGATGCCACACCCTATGCCGCTGAAGACGCGGATATCACCCTCCGCCTCTGGCAGCTTTTCACAATGAAACTGCATAAAAGCCGAGTGACAACCGTATATGAGACGTTGGAACGCCCATTGGTGCCGGTTCTGGCACAAATGGAGATGACGGGCATCAAGGTGAACCGCGATCACCTGAGCAGAATGTCCAACACTTTCGCCCAGAAAATGGCCGGGCTGGAGGCGGAAATCCATGAGCTTGCAGGGCGCAGTTTCAATGTCGGCTCGCCCAAACAGCTTGGCGAAATCCTCTTTGACGAGATGAGCCTTGAGGGCGGCAAGAAGGGCAAGACAGGGGCCTATACCACCGGCGCGGACGTTCTGGAAACGCTCGCCGCGCAGGGCCATGATCTTCCCGCACGTGTGCTCGATTGGCGCCAGCTTTCCAAGCTCAAATCCACCTACACGGATGCATTGCAAGATCATATTCACCCCGAAACGGGCCGCGTCCACACCTCCTATTCCATCGCGGGTGCCAGCACAGGGCGGCTCGCCTCGACGGATCCGAACCTCCAGAACATCCCCGTGCGCACAGAGGAGGGCCGCCGTATCCGCGAGGCGTTTATCCCGGCGGATGGCCACACGCTCCTCTCGCTCGATTACTCCCAGATCGAGCTGCGCATCCTTGCCCATATCGCCGAAATCAGGGAGCTGCAAAGCGCTTTCCACGAAGGCCAGGATATCCACGCGCTCACGGCAGCAGAGATGTTCGATGTACCGCTGGAAGGCATGGATCCGATGATCCGCCGTCAGGCCAAAGCCATCAATTTCGGGATCATCTACGGCATCTCCGCCTTTGGCCTGGCCAACAACCTCCGCATTCCTCGTGCCGATGCCCAGGCCTTCATCGACCGTTATTTCGAGCGCTTTCCGGGCATCAAGGACTACATGGACAAGACCGTCAGCTTCGCCAAGGAGCACGGCTATGTCCAAACCCTCTTCGGCCGCAAGATCCATACGCCCGAAATAAACGCCAAGGGCCCCCATGCAGGCTTCGCCAAACGCGCGGCCATCAACGCACCCATTCAGGGAACAGCGGCAGATGTGATCCGCCGCGCAATGATCCGCATCCCGGAGGCCCTTGGCAACAGCCCAGCGCGGATGCTGCTGCAAGTGCATGACGAGCTGCTTTTCGAAGTGCCGGAGGCAGAGGTAGACGCCACAATCGCCACCGTGCGAGACGTGATGGAGGGCGCCTCGCATCCAGCAGTGGACCTTGCGGTACCGCTAACGGTGGATGCGGGGACCGGTGCGAATTGGGCGGAGGCGCACTGACCTCGCCTGCCATTTCGATTTTCACTTGAAGCACCTCTTGACGCAAAACGCGTGCGGGCCGCAGCGCCTTGCGTATCAGAAGCAAGTGGAAACGCTTCAGATCAGAATACCCGCCACCTCATCGGTCACGATCAGGCCAAGGTCCAGATCTGTCACGTAAAGGTCGGCGCTATCGTCAATATGCTCATTGCCAAACCACCGCATGAACTGATCGGGCGCATTGTCGTAGATGGCGGTCGAGCGATAGAAAACGTTCTCCCAGAGGAAAAATCCGTCATCCCGTGCGGGGCCCGGTATGTTGCTTCCCAACACCTGACTGGGATCGATATAGTCGATCATCGGCTGACTGGAACCACCGTTGAGGGTGCCATTGTCGAACACAAGCGCGGTGTTCCCCTCAAACCTCGCAGTAATCGCCTCGCCCTGCAGGCCATTCGCGCCGGGGAACATGCTTTCATAGATGAAGTGGGCATACCGATCCAGCGTGATCTCACCGATGTTGATCGTTGCTCTTGTGCCGGTCACATTCAAATAGGCCGTGCCGGTGTAAATCTCGGTAAGATAGGACTCCAGAACCGTGCCTTCGTCGATTGAAATGACATCTTCGAGGGAAGAAACGAGCTGGAAATCCCAGAAAATACTGACATCATCGGAGCTCAGACCTTCAAAGACGATGGCCTCGATGCCATTGGCATCCCAACCGCCTTCACCCGTTTCGATGTAATCTCGCCCGCTGTTGCCATCCATGTAAACAGTGGCCTGAGAGCCCTCGGCAAGGGCGTTGATCCAGTCGTTTCCGGCACCGCCCCGCACCTCGTCCACACCGCCACCAGTGTATATATAGTCGCCAGCTGCGCCGCCCTCTAACAGATCATTGCCCTCACCGCCGAATAAGAAATCATTGCCCGCATCGCCATAAAGATCCGCACCACCCGCAGAGGCGACCAGCACATCATCGCCAGCTCCACCGCGCAGTCTATCGGGGGCCTGCTCCGTATCGAACCGGCTTTCAAAATCAGATCCAAGCAAAAGGTCTGTCCCGTTACCACCGTTCAGCCTGTCGAAACCGTCTCCACCGACCAGGATATCATGCGAGTTTCCTCCGTTCAAAACGTCCTCATCTGCCCCACCGGATAGGAAATCGCGGCCCCGGCCGCCGATGAGTCTGTCGTCCCCGCCTTGTCCGTAAAGAAAGTCATCGCCTCTTCCGGCGGAAAGCATGCTGTCGAGGGCACCACTGATCAGAAGGTCGTCCGAGTTGCCGACAAAGGAGCTGTTCCAGATATCTTCTCCCAGAATGGCGTTCGATACCCAGGAACGATCTATGCCAACACCATTGGTGTAATCGAAACCTTCCGTCAGAACGCCCCGGAGGCTGAACCCGACATAGGAGTTCTGCTGCTCGACGCCGACCCTCGAATAGATCTGATTGGCCAGTTCGACTGTTTCCCCCCGATAATTTCGCAAGTTTACGAAATCATCCACGGTTCCGTCTCCATCCGTGTCGAAAGCTTCAAGGTCCCCCAACGTCGAAAAGGCGTGCACAAATTCATGAATAACCACCGAGAGAATGCTATCGGCAACAGCATTTCCGGAATTGTCGATGTAGTATCCTCGTTCAATATCGCGCATCGAGAGAAACACGATACCCGCATCCGAAACGGCCATGGAGCCGAGGGCGAGACTGTTCACAATGGCGTTTCTATCCGGATTGGCCGCAAGCCAGTTCTCCGCCAAATTTGCAAAGAGTGAAGACTCAGCTTCCGCAAAGGCAATCGCCGCGATAATCGCGGCCTCGTCTGTCGGGGAAAAATTGTTTACCTCAAGGCGCTCACTGATACTGTTTTCAGGCACTCGTCACTCACTTTCCGCGATGGGTTATTCGGATCAAACGCACATTACTGCATAAGAACGGCTGGGCAACCGGTTAACGGGTTGCACCGACAATAAACGCCTCTTCCAATACATTGGCCAAAGGGCATTTAGGCAATATTCATGCTTGAAGAGGTAGGGTTCCGGGATTCCAGAAGGCTGGGCGGAGCATACTCATTCCGCAGGTCACGATAATCTGTAGGTTTGAGGAACTGTTCATGAAAATCGGTGTGAAGATATTCATCGCGCAGGCTGGCATCGTCTCGCTGGGGCTGCTCGCTCTCATCCCAACCTACCAGAACTCCAAGGCGATAGAGCAGGAGTATCATATCCACGTGGATGAAACGTTGGCTGTCTTCCAGACGTTGGAGGATCTACGCTTTGCGGGCCTGCGGATCGTATCCTCCACAAGTGAATTCGGCTTCATTCAGACACTGTCACGCTCCACCGCAGGAAATTCGAGAGAGGCGATGGAGGAGATCAGCGAGTCACTCGAAGAGGAAAGCTCCGAAATCGCGGAAGCGATTGAGAGTTTTGAGACCTATTTCACCGACTACAGCACCATGGTCGATCAGTTCCTCCATGAAAGATCCGCCATAAGAGATGAGATCGGCACCAGCGGTGAGTTCCTGATTGAGACGGCAATTGCGGTACGGGCAGCGTTGATAGATGCAATCCCCGCCATTGAACTTCTGGAATTGAAAGAGGTTCTGGAAGACGCGGAACAGGAATTGCTCACTGCGATCACAAATGAAATAAATCGCGAAACCAAGATTTTGACAGAGCATCGCGAGGTGGTGACAAGCTCCTTCAGGCAGGGCCAGCAATTGCTTCTTCTGATAGGCTTTTTCGTTCTGGCCGGGGCATCCCTGATCAGCATTGCCACCGCAAGGACAATTGTAAATCCGATTGATCGGCTGACGCGGGCAACCAGCCTCTTTGCGAAGGGTGAGTTCCCGGAAAATCTTCGGGTGACATCACAGGATGAGGTCGGAAAACTCACCGGTTCGTTCCTGAATATGGCCAAGGATCTGCGGGATCTGATGCGCCGCAACGTCGAGATGGTAGAGTTTGCGAATATCAGCGAGCGGCGCTTTCGCGATATTGCGGAGGCCGCATCGGACTGGATCTGGGAAACCGATCAGGAGCACAGGATTACCTATCTTTCGGATCGGTTCACCGAACTGACAGGCAGGGAAGGCGACGCCATACTCGGCAAGTATCTGGAAGATATCCTCGCGACAGATGGCTCGGATACGCAGGAGGCTGCGTGGGATGTGGCGCTGAAGGAACGGCGGGCCTTTCGTGATCTGAGGTGCAGATACATCACCTCTGAAGGCGCAAGCGGCGTGGGGCGTCTGTCGGGCAAGCCGCTACTCTCCGAGAACGGCGATTTCCTCGGGTTTCGCGGAACCGCGAGCGATATTACCGCAGAATCCGAGGCTGAGGCCCGCGCGCAGCATCTCGCACTTCATGATCCGCTTACCGAGCTACCAAACCGGCTGCTTCTCGCAGACAGGTTTAACCATGCTGTAAAGTCGGCCGGGCGTGGGGACAAGAGCGTGGCGCTTCTCTGCATCGATCTTGATCACTTCAAGGATGTGAACGATACGCTGGGCCACGCCACGGGCGACGCGCTTCTGGTGGAAACCGCCCGCCGCCTGCGCGGCGCGGTGCGGGAAACCGATACCGTGGCCCGGATCGGCGGAGACGAATTCTGCATCGTGCAGACAAGCGATCAGCAGCCGAGAGATGCGGAGGCTGCCGCACAACGCATCGTAGACGCTATAGGGCGGGTTTATGATCTCGGCGGGCATCAGTTGCAAATCAGCGCAAGCGTGGGTGTCGCCCTCTACAGATCCAGTGGAGAGACCTACGAAGAACTGATGAAAAGCGCCGATATAGCTCTTTATCGGGCCAAAGATGATGGCAGGGATACGTTCCGTTTCTTCGAGCCGGGAATGGATGCGGAGATACAGGAGCGCAAGGAGCTTGAGCATGATCTCCGCGAGGCCATCCGCAAATCCGAGTTCGAAGTGCTATATCAGCCAATGGTGGACACCAAGGGCCAGAAACTGATCGGAGTTGAAGCCCTCATTCGCTGGAACAGCCCCCAGCGCGGGCAGGTATTGCCGGGGACGTTCATCGGCCTTGCAGAAGATACGGGGCTGATCATCCCAATGGGCGAATGGGTGTTGCGCACCGCCTGCGAAGCAGCCACCAAATGGCCCGACATATTCGTTTCCGTAAATCTCTCACCGGTTCAGTTCCGCCAGCCCGATCTGGTGCGCAAAGTGCGGGAAATCCTAAACGAAACCGGTCTGCCGCCAGAGCGGCTGGAACTGGAGATCACAGAAGGCGTTCTCCTTCAGAATACGGACTTCTCTCTGGCCATTCTCGATGGGCTGAAAGATATCGGCGTGAAGATCGCGATGGATGATTTCGGCACCGGCTATTCCAGCCTCAGCTATCTGCAACGCTTCGATTTCGACAAGATCAAGCTCGACCAGAGCTTCGTGCGCCAACTCGAACAAAGCGATGAGGCAGGCTCGATTGTCAGGGCCGTGCTCGGCCTCGCCAAATCGCTCGGCATGAAATCCACCGCCGAGGGGGTGGAGACGAAGGAACAGCTCGAATTCCTGGAGCAGGAGGGCTGTGATCAGCTGCAAGGCTGGTATTTCGGCCGCGCCACGCGGCCTGAAAAAATCACCGACATTCTTGTCAGCGGCTTTGAAACGGAGGCGGATACCGGAAGCTGAGCGCCGGGACGCCGCGTCACTCTCAGGCCTTTTGCCACACACCACCGGCCGGGCGGCCCTCATTTGGGGCCGTCCGGTCAACCCGCGCTATTCGCCCAGCGCCACACCTTCGCGCCGGGGATCCGCCGCGCCGATCAACTTGCCATCCTTCAGCAAAATCGCATGCAGGCCGGAATTGAGATTGCGCACATTCACCTCGTGCCCCAGCGCTTCCAGCGCTGTCGCCATCTCCGCCGCATCCGTCTCTTCCTCAAGGTCGGTGGCACCATTGCGGTTCACCACATGGCCCATATTCAGTGCCTCCTGCGGATCCATCCCCCAATCCAGAATGCGGATGATATTGCCAGCCACATAGTTGATGATCCGGCTGCCACCCGGGCTGCCGATCAGCAGCACAGGCTTCCCATCCTGCAGCACAATCGTAGGTGCCATGGAGCTTCGAGGCCGCTTACCTCCCTCCACCCGGTTCGCAATGGGCTTGCTATCCGCCTCCGGTGCGCGTGAAAAATCAGTCAGCTCATTGTTCAGCAGAAACCCGTTCGTCATCACGCGGCTGCCAAACCCGGTCTCGATTGTCGTCGTCATCGAGATCATGTCGCCATAGCTGTCCACAATCGAGATATGGCTGGTGCCCGGCCGCTCCAGCTGCGTATCGGGCGCCCACAAAGCCCCCTCCTCCCACGGCGGCTCGCCAGCCTCGGCACTCTCCATCGCCGCCGCGGGGTCGATCAGCCCGGCCCGCAGCTCCAGATAATCCGCATCCAACAAACCCTCAGGCATATCCACAAAATCGCTGTCAGCCATGTACAGCCCGCGATCCGCATAGGCGTTCTTTGCAGCCTCGATATAAAGATGCCACGCCTCCGTCGATGCCCCGTCGCCCAGATCGAAGCCCGAAAGCTGCCCCAAAATCTGGCCCACAGTCAACGCGCCGGAAGAAGGCGGGCCCATCCCGCACACCTCGTAAGTGCGATACTCCATGCACACAGGCGCCCGCTCGATCACCTCATAGGTGGCCAGATCCTCGGCCGTCAGAATCCCCGCGTTGCTCTCCGTCCGCACGGCCGCCACGATATCTCCGGCAATCGCCCCCGTATAGAACGGCGCGGCCCCCTCGCTCGCAATCAATCGCAGCGCCTGCGCAAATTCCGGGTTCTTCAGCAACGTGCCTTCCGCCTTCGGGCTGCCATCCGCGTTGAAGAAATAGGCCGCCGTTGCCGGAAAAAGATCAAGGCTTCGCTCCTGCGCACCTGCAATGCTCGCCGCCATCCGAGGCGAGATCTCGAACCCCTCTTCGGCCAACGCAATCGTGGGTGCCAAAAGATCCGCCCAGGGCAAACGCCCATGCTGCGCATGCAACTCCGCCAACAACTTCAGTGTGCCCGGCACACCCACCGAACGCCCGCCAATCACCGCATCCCACCAGCCAATCGGCTCTCCATCGGCACCCAGCCAGTAGCCTTCATCCGCCGCCATCGGCGCACGTTCTCGCCCGTCAAAACTGGTCAGCCCCCCGGCAGATCCATCCCAATAAAGCGCAAAGGCGCCGCCCCCGATGCCGGAACTTTGAGGCTCCACGAGATTGAGCATCAACTGAACAGCGATCACCGCATCCGCGGCAGAGCCACCCCGCGCCAGAATATCCTGCCCCACCTCAACCGCCAGCGGATTGGCCGCCGCCACCATGAACCGCTCCGCCACCACACTTTCGCGCACGGCCACCGCCACCGTCTCCTCCGGCTGCTGCGCCTCCTGCGCCATCACAGGTGCCGCCGCCAACAAAGCCAATCCCAAAATCCGCATCATTTGCCCCCAATATGAATTCATCCGGGCCCAGGGCTCCGGCGCATCGCAAAAAAGGTTCAGAAAAACCGCACTCGGCACAAACTGGCTGCGCGATCCCGCGCGCCTCCAAAATCATGCGGCCATTCCGCTGCTCTGTCCAGCCCGGCTGGCCCTTCCCCCCGAAAGCTGATACCGCCAAGGGAATGACCGCGCCACCCGCCAATTACCCCCGCACCGCACTCACACTTGCCCTCGGCGCACTCGGTGCCCTCGCAGGCCATCTCCTCGGCCTGCCCGTCTATATCCTCACCGGGCCTGCACTTTTCATCACGCTTCTCGGTCTCACCGGCCTGCGGATGGAGGTGGCAACATCCGTGCGCGATGCGGCCTTCCTCATGATCGGCATCAGCATCGGCGCAGGCGTCACGGAGGAGGCAACCGCCGCGCTCCTCAGCTGGCCACTCGCCTTCGTGGCCCTCGCGATCATGCTCTGGGCGATCCTCGCGATCTGCCGCGCGGCCCTCAGCCGATGGTTCGGCTACACACGCCAGACCGCAATCCTCGCCGCCTCGCCCGGGCATCTCAGCTACGTGCTTGGCCTGGGCGCGGAGCTCAACGCGGATATTCCCCGTATCTCCATCGTCCAGTCCGTCCGAGTGCTCGCCCTCACCCTCGTCGTCCCTTTCGCGGCGCTTGCATTGGGGATTGAGGTCGAGGCAAGCTTTTCGGGCACCGCCGGAATAATGAGCCCCCTTCATCTCGCAGCTCTCATTGCCGCGAGCATCCTTCTCGGCCGTATTTTCAAGCGTATCAGCCTGCCAGCCCCTCTGCTTCTCGGCGGGCTTTTCGCCTCCACATCAGCGCATGTCTCGGGCCTCACGCCGGGCGGCCTCTCGCCCTGGCTCGCTTTGCCCGCCTTCGCGATCATGGGCACGCTGATCGGCACACGCTTCTCCGGCGTCACCCTCCCGATGCTGCGCCAAAGCCTTGCCGCTGGCATCCTCGTCACCGGAATCGGTGCCGCAGCCGCGCTCATCACCGCATGGCCCATCGCACGGCTTCTGGAAATGCCACTCGCCCACGTGCTCATCGCCTTCGCGCCCGGCGGTTTGGAAACAATGATCGCAATGGGTGTGGTGATGGGGGCCAATCCCGGCTTCGTCGCCGCCGCCCATGTCGGTCGCCTCCTCGTGCTGACGATCCTCGTCCCGCTGATGCTCGGCCGAAAGCCCGGCACTTCCGCCAACTCGACGCGGTAGGGTGGGCGGTTTCGCCCACCGCTCCGGCAGGGCAATTGGCCAGCATGGTTTCACTTTCCGAAACCCATTACCTCAGAGGTCATCAATTCCGTTACCTCGGTGGAGCAAAGCCGAAAACCTGCCAAAACACAGAGGATTTCGGGAATTTTGCACTCCCAAAACGGTACCGAAACCATACCAAATCCAGCCTTTGTGTCAGACTCAGGCGTCCACCAGTTGCTCAGCCTGTCGCAAGTCTACGGAAACCAGCTGGCTCACGCCCTGCTCGGCCATCGTCACCCCGAAAAGCCTGTCCATCCGCGCCATCGTCACCGCATGGTGCGTGATGATCAGAAAGCGCGTATCGGTCTGTTGGGTCATCTCATCCAGCAAGTCACAGAACCGCGTCACGTTGGCATCATCCAACGGCGCATCCACCTCATCGAGGACACAAATCGGCGACGGATTGGCCAAAAACACTGCAAAAATAAGGGATAACGCGGTCAGCGTCTGCTCACCACCAGAGAGCAGTGAAAGCGTCGCCAGCTTCTTTCCCGGCGGCTGACACATGATTTCCAGCCCTGCTTCCAGCGGATCATCGCTTTCCACCAGCACAAGATTGGCATCGCCACCGCCGAACAATGTTTTGAAAAGCATGGAAAAATTGCGGTTCACTTCCTCAAAGGCATCCAGCAGCCGCTGCCGCCCTTCGCGATTGAGGTTGGAGATTCCCGCGCGAAGCTTGCCAATTGCCTGTTCCAGATCACTTTTTTCAGTGGTCAGCGTGTCAAATTCCTCCTGAACGGAGCGTGCATCCTCCTCCGCCCGCAGGTTCACAGCGCCCAACGCATCCCGCTGCCGCCGCAGCCGAACGGTATCCGCCTCAATCGCTTCGGAAGAGGGCATCTTATCCGGATCCACTTGAATTCGCTCTAGTAATTCTTCCGGAACCGTATCCATCTCTTCTGCAATCCGCTCGGCTGCATCCGTGATCCGCGCCTCGGAAGCCTCCGCCACAGCCTCCGCCCGTGCCCGTGCCTCGCGGGCTTCCCCAGCTCCGCGCTCAGCATCCCGCTCGGCCTGCTCGGCCTCACGCCGCGCCGTTTCCGCAGAGGCCAGCGCATCCCCTGCAGCTTTCTTCCGCGCCTCCGCTGTCTCTATCGAACTCGCGAGATCAGCGCGTTTTGCCGCAATCTCGTCCGGCGTTTGTTTCGCTTTTTCAAGCGCTTCCGCGCTCTCAGCGCTGCGCGTCTCAAACTCTGCAATCCGCGTCTGGGCAGAGTTCAGCCGGTGTTGCCAGCCGCTTACTTCCTTGATGATCTCCTGCCGACGCTTCGTCCGTGCCTCACCTTCCCGGCGCATCTCATCCGCCCGCGTGCGCTTCGCGATCATCGCCAGACGCGCCGCCTCAACACGCACCTTATGGCCCTCAACGGCGGTCCGGCCCTCCGCCAAAGCCTCGTCATCAATCAAACCGGCTTCGGCCTCGGCCAGCGCGCCCCGCGCCGCCTCACCATCATCCCGGCGCGCCTTCAACGAAAGCTGCAGCGTCTCCAAACGCCCCTGCAAAGTGCCAAGTTCTCCCTCGGCCCGGCCAGCCGCGCGCGTTGCATCTGTCAGCGCCGCATCCGCTGTCCGGCGGGCCTCTCTTGCCGCACGTTCGGCGCCTTGCGCGGCCTCCAACGCCTCTTTGTGCGCCTGATAGTTCTGCCGCGCCACATCAGCCGCAGCCTTCGCCTCAGCACCCGAAACCTTTAAGGATTCCAAACGGTTGATCTGCTGCAAACGCAAAGCTGCAGCGGAAGGTGCATCCTCTGCGCGAGCGCAATATCCATCCCAGCGCCAGAGATCACCCTCGCGGCTCACCAGACGCTGGCCCGGTGCCAGGCTGGCCTGCAAGCCTGCCCCATCAGCTGCGTCAACCAGCCCGATCTGGGAAAGACGGCGCACTAAAGCGTCGGGCGCTTTCACATGGGCACCCAGCGGCGAAGCACCCTTTGGCAAGGAGCTGTTCTGGTCATAGCCCGGCAACGTCACCCAGCCGGAAGCGCCCGCTTCACTGACCAGAGGCGCCTTAAGATCATCATTCAGCGCAGCCCCGAGTGCCGCCTCAAAACCGGCCTCGGCCCGCACCGCGTCCAGAAGCTGAGGCCCATCACCCCGCTCCCGTTCCAGCAAGCGCTCAAGGGCCGCAATCTCGGCGCTCAGGGTTGTCTCAACTCCCTCTGCCTCTGCCAGAGCCGCCCGCACCTGACCTTCCGTGGCCTGCGCCTCGGCGCGGTTGGCCTCCGCTGCAACCAAGGCTTCTTCAGCAGCTTCAGCGGCCTTTCCGGCCGCCTCAAACGCTTCAATTGCTTCAATGTTTCGCGCTCCGGCAGTCGCAAGCTGTGCTTCAATATCCGTCACCGCAGCGGCCGCTTTCTCCACCGCTTCTGTCAGCCGTGCGAGCTGATGCCCCGCCTCATCCCGTCGCCGCTCCGCTGCCTGATGACGCGCCGAAAGCCGGGCCGCATCCTGCGTGGCGCTGTCCAGAGCAGCTTCTGCCGCCTCCAGAGCCTCTCCCGCCTCCTGCGCGGCTTCCCGTGCCTCGGCCACAGCTGCATCCTGCCCGTCGGAAGCCTTCTCCAGGGCTTCCCGCTCCCAGTTCAGCTTTTCGATAACTTCACCGGCATCCCGGTTCAGGCCAGCCTCGCGCTCCATGTCCTTGGCAAGCTGATCAATCCGCGCTTCCAGCGTGGCGATCGTTTCACGCGCCCGATTATCCTGCTCGGTCAGCGTATCCCGCTCCACCAGCAACCGTTGCAAAACGGCGCCTGCAATCGCCTCTTCCTCACGCAAGGGAGGCAGCTTTTCCTCCGCCTCGGCGCGCGCGCGGGCTCTCTCGGAAGCGCCGCCCTGCGCCTGCGCCGCTGCTTTCACAGCCTCCTGCAAGGCCTGCGAAGCAGCCGCATGCGCCTCCGCCGCTTCTTTCCATCGGCGGTACAAAAGCATGGCCTCTGCCCGACGCAGCTCTGCGGCTATTTCCCTATACCGTGCCGCCTGTTTTGCCTGCCGCGCCAATGCGTTAAGCTGCGTCTGCAGGCTTTCCGTCACATCCTCAACCCGGGCCAGATTTGTCTCTGCGCCCTTCAATTTCAGCTCCGCCTCATGCCGTCTCTGATAGAGTCCGGAAATACCCGCAGCCTCTTCCAGAATGCGCCGCCGGGCCTTGGGCTTGGCGTTGATCAGTTCCGAGATTTGGCCTTGCCGCACCAGTGCCGGAGAATGCGCTCCGGTGGAGGCATCCGCGAACAACATCTGCACATCGCGCGCCCGTGCATCCTTGCCATTTGTCTTGTATGCAGAGCCCACATCGCGCGTGATCCGCCGCACGATCTCTAGCATATCGGCATCGTTAAAGCCCGGCGGAGCGAGGCGATCCGCGTTATCGAGGTGGAGCGTGACTTCTGCAAAGTTCCGGGCAGGCCGCGAGGACGCACCGGCGAAGATCACATCCTCCATTCCGCCGCCACGCATCGCTGTCGGACGGTTCTCGCCCATAACCCAGCGAAGCGCCTCCAGAAGGTTGGATTTGCCGCAGCCGTTCGGCCCCACCACACCCGTCAGGCCAGGCGCGATCATCAGCTCTGTCGGGTCGACAAAGCTCTTGAAACCCTGAAGTCTGATCTTGGTGAATTGCATGAATTCCCGGTATGCCTGATTCCAAAACTGGCTGCGAGGATCAGGCCGCAGGCTGTATGAGTCAAGCTACATACCCCTGAATATCGCGGTATCGGCGGAGTTATCCACAAGATATTGGTGTTTTGATATCTGCCAGCTTCCCTCTATATCCATCCCGAACACCATCACAAAGGCTTCCCCATGGCATCTTCCTACACTCTTCTCGGCATCTCCGGTTCGCTGAGATCGCAATCGACCAACACTCTACTCGTGCATGAGGCGGCCCGTGCCTTTCAGCCACAGAATTTCACGCTGGGTTCAATCCGCTTTCCGCTCTTTGATCAGGATCATCAGGATGCGCATGGGGTGCCCGATGAAGTGATGGCGCTGGCGGATCAGATCCTGGCTGCGGATGCTGTTGTGATTTCAACCCCGGAGTATAACAAGAACTTGTCGGGCAGCCTCAAGAACGCGCTGGACTGGCTCAGCCGCACCGGCAAAGCTCCGTTGAAGGACAGGCCCGTCGCCATCCTTTCGGCAGCATCGGGCAAGGCTGGTGGAGAACGCGCGCAGTATTCCCTGCGGCACTGCCTCACGCCTTTCTTCCCGCGTGTTTTGCCCGGGCCAGAGGTTACCATCGCCGGGGCCGGCAATGCATTCGATGAAGCGGGCCAACTGAAGGATCCGAAGAGCTTTGAGTTTCTTGAGGACCTGATGCAGGCGCTGAAAGCGGAAACACGCGCTTAGCTGTCGTAGCGTGCGACCTCCACGAGGCAGCCATCCGGATCGCGTATGTAGAGCGAGGTAATCGGCCCGCGCGCTCCGGTGCGTTTTACGGGGCCTTCTTCGATCGTGATGTTGAGTGAAGCCAGATGCTCAGCCCAATCCTCGAGAGAAGCCTCTGTGATAAGGCAAAAGTCGCCAGAGCCACGAGCCGGGTTGTCTGCGTGTGGCGTGAACTCACGTCCCGCTTGATGAAGATTGATCTTGTGCGGGCCGAAGCTCAGCGCATGGCGTTCTGATCCATCGGCGACAGTGAAGGGCGCATGTGCCATACCAAGCGCATGCGTGTAGAAGCTGATCGTCGCGGCCATATCGCGAACCGTCAGAACGAAGTGATCGAAGCCGGAAATCTGGAGCATCGTGGACGCCTTTCAAAGATGATGGGAGACGGTGAAGCTATGGGGCAGATCCGTCGGCGTGCCTGTAATCAGATCGGCGAGCGTTTCGCCTACCTTAGGGGCAAGACCAAAGCCGATTTTGAAACCACCAAGCGCCGCGTAAAGACGCTGATGTCCGGGTATGGCCCCAAGCATCGGATCACGCCGCCGGGCCTTCGGCCGAAGCCCGGCCCAGCGGGTGAGCACCTTCGCATCGGCGAGCCTTGGGCAGATTGCGCGAGCGCTATCAATGACAGCCTCAAGCTTCTGATCAGTTATCTCTGCAGTGTCCCATGTATTCTCGGACGTTGAGCCTACAGCCACCCTCCCAGCCCCATGCGGCACGATGTAGATGCCATCATGGAAGATAACCGGTTCGTCCCCACCGCAATCGGCGGAAAGCACTGCCGCCTGGCCCTTCACCCCGTTGCCCGCATTTGCACCGACAAGCGGAGCAAGCAAGTCAAAGCCGGGGACACCGGCGGCAAGGACAATGGTGTCTGCCTCGATCTGCCCTTTTGGACCTGCGAGCCTGCCAACCGAACCCTCCAAGACAGGCCAATTTTCAGTAAGCTCTCCGCCAAGCGCATCAAAGGCTGCTGCAAGCGCACGCATTGCCTGCTGAGGAAAGATGCGGGCTGAAAGGGTTTCCCTGATCAGGCCAAAAGGTACTGCATCCGAGGCAAGCCAGCCATTCGAGGCGCCCGCTTCAACAACCTGCCAACGCGCCTTTCCCTGCCAGAGCGTTTCCGCGGACGCGGATCGGGCTTTCGCCAAATCTCTCGCCTCGGCGGAAAGCAGCGGCATCAATCGGCCTGTTCGGGCATAACTTGTGGGCTGCCCGCCCATATCCCCAATCCCGGCCCAATAGGCCTCTCCGCTTAACAGGGCTTCCAACTGATACGCCTTCTTCGGGTTCCATTGATCCGGCACATGCGGGGAAAGCGCGCCCACCAGCCCGCCGCTGGCCCCGGCACCAGCGTGCATTGCATCGACAACCCGCACACATAGCCCACGGCGCTGACACGCCACGGCAACCGCCAACCCGAAGATCCCGGCACCCACCACAGCCACATCCACTTTCTGCGTTGCCAAGCGCTTCCCCCTCTGCTCATGGTGGCGCAATCACGGAAGGGTTTAAGCATGAATGCGGGGGCGGTGAAACAGGGGAGCCGGACAGAGCTGGAATGGCGAGATGGTATCACGCCTGTCTCAAAACGGTTTGACGACCCGTATTACACGCTCTCCAACGGCCTCGCCGAGACGCGCCATGTGTTTCTTTGCGGAAACGACCTGCCAGAGAGGTTCCGGCCCGGCTTCCATATCGCAGAGCTTGGCTTCGGAACGGGCCTTAATGCGCTGGCAGCATTGTATTGCTGGAAGGAAGCAGGGGTTTCCGGGCCTCTTGCCTTCACCAGTTTCGAAGCCTTTCCCCTGAGCATGGAGGAGATGGCCCGTGCCCTCGCCCCCTTCCCGGAATTGGGAGAGCTTGCCATGCCGTTGCTTGAGGCTTGGGGCATGGATGAAACACGCATCTCCACTCCCGATCTGGAACTGACCGTCATTACCGGCGACGCGCGGGAGACGCTTCCGCAGTGGGACGGCAGGGCGGAGGCCTGGCTTCTTGATGGGTTCAGCCCCGCCAAAAACCCAGAACTCTGGGAGGAAAGCCTTCTCGACGAGGTGGCTCAGCATACTTCACCGGGCGGAACGCTTGCTACCTATAGCGCCGCAGGCCACGTGCGGGAAAAGCTGACCCACGCGGGTTTCGAGATAACCCGGGCGCCCGGCTATGGCACCAAGCGCCACATGACGCGGGGCGTCCTTCGGCCATGACCAACAACATCCGCCTCGGCATCATCCTGATGGTCGCCACCATGTTGGTCTTCGCCGCGCAGGACGGGATCTCCAAGCATCTGGCCCAGACCTACAACGTGATGACAGTCGTGATGTTTCGCTACTGGTTCTTCGCACTCTTTGTCATCGGTCGCAGCGCAGCACTACCCGGTGGCATCCGGCGTGTGGCCAAAACGGGCATGCCAAGGGTTCAGATATTCAGGGGGGTGCTGCTGGCTGCCGAAATCTGCGTCATGGTGCTGGGCTTCACGCTGCTGGGCCTTGTGGAGGCGCACGCGATCTTTGCCGCCTATCCTCTAATTGTCGCGGCACTTTCCGGCCCTGTGCTTGGCGAAACCGTTGGCTGGCGCCGTTGGACCGCGATCGGCATAGGCTTTCTCGGTGTGCTCGTCCTTCTCCGCCCGGGCTTTGCTGTTTTCAGCCCCAGCGCATTTGTTGCGATCGCGGCAGCGCTCATGTTTGCGCTTTATGCCCTTCTCACGCGCTATGTGGCCCGTGCAGATAGTGCCGAAACCAGCTTCTTTTACACGGGCATCGCCGGTGCTGTGGCAATTACCTGTGTTGCACCCTTCTTCTGGGCACCGATGGAAACGGCGGGCGATTGGGCGTGGATGGGCCTCCTTTGCATCTTTGGTGCGCTCGGCCACTTTCTTCTGATCAAGACGTATTCCGTGGCCGAGGCCGGAGCCGTACAACCCTTCGCCTATCTCCAGCTTGTCTTTGCGTCAGCCATCGGCGTTATGCTCTTTAACGAAAAGCTGGAATTCTGGACGGTTCTGGGCGCCAGCCTCATCATATCGGCTGGCCTTTACACCCTTTGGCGGGCGCGGATCAGCGCCGACAGCTAAAGCCCAAGCTCCTTGCTCAACCCGATGATCTGCGTCTCCCCCCGGATCCGCATCCGGTAGACATGAAGCGATTCCAGCACGCGCATCACGTAATTGCGCGTTTCCCTGTAAGGCATGTTCTCGATCCACCAAAGCGTATCAACGCTGCTGCTGCGGGGATCACCATATTCCCTGATCCAGATATCCACACGGTTCGGCCCCGCATTATATGCAGCGGCCGCCAAAAGGACCGAACCATCGAAGCGTTCCAGCATTTCGGCTAGATAGGTGGTGCCCAGCCTTGCGTTATACACCGGATCGGCGGTGAGGCGGGCCAGATCATAGGGCACACCAATCTCGGCGGAGACTTTTTTGGCCGTGCCCGGCATCAGTTGCATCAGCCCACGGGCACCTGCGGGGCTGATCGCAAACGGGTTCAACTCGCTTTCCTGGCGAGCGATGGCTTTCACAAGTTCGGGCCGCAAGGTTCCTGCCTGCTGGGCAAGCGAAGTGACGGGATAATAGGCGGCGGGCAGGATCACGCCTTTCCGTGCTTGCCGCTTGGCTATCTTAAGCGCCGCAAACGGCCGCTCCAGCGCCAGCGAAAGGCCCGCCAGAGAAGCGCTCTCTTCGAGATCAAGGCCCTCTTCAACATGAAGGAGAAAACGCTCCATCAGACGGTGCTCGCCAGCATCCCGAAGCAGAAAAGCTGCCTGCACGGGCGTAGACTTGGCAAAGGAGCGCTGTTTCCAATCCGGCAGAGCGGAGCGGGCAGCCATTGTCGGATCCACGGGCAGGCGCGCCCGCTCCGTTGCAAGCTGGCCGTAAAAGCTTGTCTGGTAAGCCGCTCCGAAACCGTAGGCGGCCCGCGCAGCATTCGTATTGCCCGCAGCCTCATAGGCGCGGCCCATCCAATAGCCGGCCCGGCCAAGAGATATCGGCGTGGCCACGGTCAGCCGGAAGCGCTCGAAGTGGCGAACGGCCCGATCCGGATCGTTCAACTTGGTAAGGGCGAGGTAACCTGAGAGCCATTCAAGATCCGCGTAGTTCGACCCCTCTGTCAGGTGATGCTGGCTTGACAGATTGTAGGCATTGCGCGGGCGGCCTTCCCGCATGGCACGCCGGGCCAGCAAGCGGCGACGGTTGGCCCATGCTTCGGGCTGACCGAGTGCGGCTGCAGAAACAGAACGCTCCACCAGCAGATCCTCGGAACTGTCATAGAGATCCTTGCGCATACGCCATGCAAAACGATCATGCGCAAGCCCTGCATCATCCGCCAGCTTTTTGGGTACGGCCTTGATCGCCGCGTCTACCCCGTTCTCGTTCTTCTGCAAAAGGATCCGCGCCTTGGCAAGCAATGCCTGATCCTTGGAGACAAAGGGGAGAAGCGCCTCAGCCTGCGCGGGTCTACCTGCCCAGAGCATCGCATTCATGCGTTCCTGCGTATGCTTGCGAACAAGCTTTGCGTATGTGCTCTGAAAGCTTTCCCGTTCGGCCTGCGTCAGCGGCAACCGGCGCCACGCATGCACTATCTCCGCTTGCCCGGCCTCTCCGCCAAGGGCACGGGCATACAACAGGGCACCTCGCCCGGTTTGCGGATGGCGCCCGGCAAAAAAGCCACGCAATTGCTTCGCGGAAAGGCCCGGTGGAAGCTTGGCTTCACCCCTCTTTCGCAGAAGCGAAAGCCCCGGCCAATCCGGGTTTCGGCTGAGAAAAGACGTGTACTCCTGCCACGCACCATCGCCTGCGCGAAGCCTGTGCCAGATGGCGATATCCCGCGCAACCTGGCCCTCGATACCGCTGGCCAGCCGCTCTGCCAGTGGGTAATCCCTCTGGCCGATGGCCTGCATAACCTGCACCATGCGCGCACCATCGGTCGCCCCGGCGCCTGCTGGAAGAAGGCATAATAAGAGTAGCGCTGTCAGGCGCTGCAACGTTCGGATCATACTGCTCACCCTTTTTGGGTTTTTCTGTTGCGCTCCTTTTAGCACACTCCTCGGCCCGCGTCTTCACCCCTTGCCTTGCGGCGCATTCAAATCGTCGCTAGGGTCGCGCCGCCCGATCAGGGCCGATTTCAATCTACAGGTGATGCCATGTTCAAAGGATCTCTCCCCGCTCTTATCACGCCGTTTCGTGACGGTAAGGTGGATGAAGATGCGCTGAAGTGCCTTGTGGAATGGCACATCGAAGAGGGTACCCACGGGCTTGTTCCGGTGGGCACCACGGCCGAAAGCCCGACGCTGACGCATGAAGAACATGAACGCTGCATCGAGATTGTGGTGACGCAGGCGAACGGCCGCATTCCCGTGATCGCGGGCGCAGGTTCCAACAACACGGCAGAGGCTATCCGCTTTGTTCAGTTCGCCGAAAAAGTGGGCGCGGATGCGGCACTTGTGGTTACCCCCTACTACAACAAGCCTAATCAGCGCGGACTGAAACTGCACTATCAGACCTTGCATGATTGCGCTGATCTGCCGATTATCATCTACAATATTCCCGGACGCTCCATTATCGATATGACGCCGGAGACGATGGGAGAGCTGGCAAAACTCCCCCGCATTGTTGGCGTGAAGGATGCCACAGGCGATGTTACGCGTGTTTCCGATCAACGGGCAACCTGCGGGCCGGATTTCATTCAGCTGTCGGGCGAAGATGCCTCTGCTATCGGCTTCAACGCACATGGCGGCGTGGGCTGCATTTCCGTTATCGCCAATATCGCCCCGCGCCTCAGTGCGGAGTTTCAGGAGGCGATGCTGGCCGGAGACTATGCCAAGGCATTGACCTATCAGGACAAGCTGTTGCCGCTCCACCGCGCGGCCTTTGCAGAGCCCAACCCCTGCCCCACCAAATACGCGCTGAAGCTTCTGGGCAAGTGCACGGATGAAGTGCGTTCTCCCATGGTGCCGATCGAGGCCGCAACCGAGGCGCTGATGCAGGATGCGATGCGCCACGCAGGGCTTATCAACTGAGCTTCTCCGGGAATTTCCAAGAAATTGTGCTCCGCCACGAATAAATGGCGGGGCCTCTGCGTATCCTTTCCGACAGGGCGGCTGATGCTTCACGCATCTCAACACCCCCCAAGGGTCGTCCTGTCACCCATTTTGAAAGGAACCGCAATGTCACTCGCCAAAACCGCCCTTCTTGCAACCATGCTCACAGCTTCAGCCACATTCGCACTGGCCGCAGGATCCGATTCCACGAAGCCACCAAAGCCTACGGCTACCACAACCGAATGCACGAACGGCCAGATCTTCGACACCAGAACAGCCCGATGCACGAATGCCAAGGAAAGCAGCCTGACGGATGATGATCGCTACAACGCAGCGCGTGAGCTGGCATATGCCGGGCAGTACGAGAACGCGCTGATCGTTCTGGCATCCGCTGAAGATCAGAACGACCCGCGCGTCCTGAATTACAAGGGCTTTGCCAACCGCAAGGCGGGTCGTGTAGATGTGGGTATGTCCTACTATCAGGCCGCTCTGGAGCGGAACCCCGATTACATCCTCGCCCGCTCCTATATGGGCCAGGCCTTCATTCAGCAGGGCGACTTTGCCGCAGCCGAAGCGCAGCTCAGAGAGATCAAGCAGCGGGGCGGCCGTGATACATGGGCTTATGCGAGCCTGAAACTGGCGCTCGGCGGCCAGCCCAGCACGTACTGATACCAGAATGTGCGGATTGCCGCTTGTCGCAGAAATAAACCGCCAGAACCCTGTTCTGGCGGTTGCCATCCTCAGCCCAACAATGGTTAAACCCCGTTGGGAAATGTGTTCACGGCACAGAGGGTGGAACAGGGGCATGCAAAGCGGAGATCCGTTTCGCAAGGATTTGGCGGGGCTTTTGCCCAAGCTGCGGCGCTTTGCCCTGACCCTGACGCGCAACAGTGCAGACGCAGATGATCTCGTGCAAACAAGCTGCATTCGCGCAATCGAACGGCAGGAACAGTATCAGCGCGAGCAACGGCTTGATAGCTGGATGTATACGATCCTGCGCAACACCTGGATTTCCGAGATCCGCAAACGCAAGGTCCGCCTTGGGCAAGGCCATGTGGACGCGGATGAAGCGCATGAATTGCGCACCGATGTTGATGGGCATGCGCTGGCCTACGGCAACGAAATAGTCGCAATGATCCTTCAGTTGCCGGAAGGACTTTCCAGCGTGCTGCTGCTGGTAAGCGTGGAAGGCCACAGCTACAAAGACGCAGCAAATATACTAGATATTCCGGTGGGTACGGTGATGAGCCGCATGTCTACGGCCCGGCAACGCATGCGAACCGCACTCGCCAAGGAAGCATCATGAGCGAGATGAACGAAACCCTGCGCGCGCGCCTCAGCGCCTATCTCGACGGAGAACTCAGCTCTGCCGATGCGGAGGCTGTTGAGATACTGGTCGAGAAAGATCCGGAAATCGCGGCGGAACTGGAAGCGCTTCAGGCGGCGGATGCAGCAATTTTCAGTGCGTTCGACGATCTGCTGAAAGAGCCCGTGCCAATCCATCTGGCGCAGGTGATACAGTCTACACCATCGGAACCATCGATACCCTCTGCCGCCAATACGCCAAGCGCGCCCCGCGGCTGGGGCTTCGGCACAATTGCCGCAAGTCTTGCACTCCTGATCGTCGGGGGGAGTATTGGCGGCTATGCTGGCTACACGTTTGCGCCCGCGGAGGTGCAGGTAGCTCAACGGGGCTGGCTTGCGGATGTTGCAGATTACCACCGCTTTTACGCCAAGGAAACGCGCCATCTGGCCGAAGTTCCGCCCACCGAAGTGGCGCATATCGAGAACTGGATGGGGGATCGCACCGGTGTACCCTTCACAACCCCGGATCTTACCGATCAGGGCCTTGAGTTTGCGGGGGGGCGGTTGCTTGTGGCAGCAGGCAAACCCGTAGCGCAGCTTCTTTACACGAGTGACGATGGAACCGTCTTCGCACTCTGCTTTCTCGCCAGTGAACAAGGCCCAAGCGATGGGTTCGCCGACAGATCGTTTGACGACGTGGACATGGTCGCATGGCGGACGGAGAACGCGGCTTACGTGGTGGCAGGCCCAGAAGGCTCTCCCAAGCTGCGGGGGCTTGCCGAAGTTGCAGCCACCCGCATCTGATCCACCATCTGGACTTCGGAGAGCACCGCGCTTACATCAGCCGCTATGGCCAAGAAACCGAGCAATCCCAACGCGCGTACGATCGCGGAGAACCGCAAGGCACGCTACAACTATGCAATCGAGAGCGACCTCGAATGCGGGATCATGCTTGAAGGATCCGAGGTGAAATCTCTGCGACAGGGCAATGCCCAGATTGCCGAGAGCTATGCGGAGGTGAAGGACGGCGAGCTTTGGCTCGTGAATGCGCATATCGAAGGCTACAACAAGGCCAAAACTTTCGGGCATGAAGAGCGCCGCCGCCGCAAGCTACTGGTTTCCAAGCGCGAACTTTCCAAGCTGTGGAACAATGTGGGCCGCGAGGGCATGACGCTGATCCCTCTCAGTCTATATTTCAACGGCAAAGGTATCGCCAAGCTGAAGCTGGGCATCGCCAAGGGCAAGAAGGTGGCCGATAAGCGAGAAACTGAGAAGCAGCGGGACTGGAATCGCCAAAAAGCGCGGCTTCTGCGCGAACGCTAAGGCTTTACCGCCGGGAACTGCTCCTCTACGCTGAGCCGTGACAGTGCTAACAAAAGATCCCCCATGAGTAGACGCCCTCGCAGCACCGGTCGGCCGACCATCGCGGATGTGGCCAAGGCCGCGAATGTCAGCGCCATCACAGTTTCGCGGGTTTTACGCACGCCGGACAGGGTGCGAAAGGATACGCGGGAACGGGTCGAGGCTGCGATCAAGGCGTTGGATTATCTTCCCGATGCCGCCGCATCTGCGCTTGCCTCCAAACGCACCGATGTGATTGGCGTGGTCCTGCCATCCGTCACCAACGCGGTGTTTCTGGACACGTTGCGCGGCATTTATGATGTGGCGGAGGAGGATAATACCCAAGTCCAGATCGCCAACTCGCGCTATAGCGCTGAGGAGGAAGAGCGGCTACTTCGGATCTTTCTATCGCAAAAGCCTGCGGGCCTGATTATCACCGGTATAGATCAATCGAATGAGACGCGGGAGTTGCTCCGCACAGCCCCCTGCCCGATCGTTCAGATCACGGAGCTCGGGCCGGATCCCATCGATATGATGGTCGGGTTTGATCATGCGGCGGCCGGCGCACACGCAGCCCGCCACCTTGCGGACCAGGGCTACAACCGCATTGGCTTTCTCGGTGCCCGGCAGGATCCGCGCTCGCTGCGCAGGCAAGCGGGCTTTCATCAGGCACTTGAAGATATAGGCCTATTTGATCCGTCACGCGTTCTTTTCAGTACCGAACGTTCCTCCGTTCGATTGGGTGGCACGCAGTTGGAAGAACTTCTGAAAGCAGATCCAAAGGCCGATGCGGTTCTTTGCAACAATGATAACCTGGCACTCGGCGTTCTCTTTGCCTGTCAGCGCACAGGTCTTGATGTGCCGCGGCGCTTCGGTATTTGTGGGTTCAACGATGTGGAGTTTATGGCTGCCGCCAACCCGAAGCTCACATCCGTTCGAACCCCGCGTCGCGCAATCGGGAGAAGGGCGATGGAGATGATCAAGGCCCGGCTTAAAGATCCGGATATCTCCTTCAACTCCGAAGACCTTGGCGTCACCCTTTCTCCAAGGGAAAGCACCGCGCGGACTGGATAGCCGGTTTATCGGCGCCAGAAAGCGAAATTGGTGCGCGCTCTTGATTTTTTGAGTAACGTACCTCAGAATGGGGTCAGCTGCCGAAATCAAGCACGGCAGAGGGAGAAATATGCGCAAACCCACAGTTCATGATATCGTGCGCGTGTCAGGGTACAGTCTGGCAACTGTGGATCGCGTGCTCAATCGCCGGGCGGGCGTGCGGCCTGCAACAATTGAGGCCGTGGAGGAAACGGTTCGGAAAATCGGGTATGTCCGGGATATCTCGGCCGCCAATCTGGCCAGTGGGCGGATCTACCGCATCACATTCATTCTCCCTTCCGCCGATAGCAGCTTTCTCTCTTCTCTCCGTGCAGAAGTTGAGCAAAGGCAGACCATATTGCGAGCTGAGCGCGTTGAACTTTCCCTTAAGCTCGTTCCTCAGTTTGACGGAAAGGCGCTCGCAAAGGCGCTTTCCGAGCTCTCGAAGAAAACATCCAACAGTATTGTGATTGTCGGAACGGATCACCCGGATGTGCCAGCCCAGATTGCACGTCTGGCGGCTGAAGGAGTGCCCACACTCACATTGGTTTCAGATCTGCCATCCAGCGGGCGGCTGCATTACATCGGCATTGCAAACACTGCCGCCGGGCGGGCGGCGGCCTCTTTGCTTGGGCGCTTCCTGCCGAAGAACACGCCAGCCAAACTGGCTGTGATGGCGGGCTCCCTGAAGCTGAAGGATCACCGCGACAGGCTGAAGGGCTTTCAGGCTGTGCTTGAGGCAGAGTTCCCGAACGTAACGATTGTCGCCGTACTGGAAGGACAGGACAGCGAGGACACCACCTTCAAGCTGCTTTCACGATGCCTGAAGGATCACCCGGACCTCGCGGGGCTTTACTCGCTCGGCGCAGGAAACCGCGGCGTTGTGTCTGCGCTGAAGGAAGCGAAGGGGCCGCCCATCCGTATCGTGGCGCACGAGCTCACAACCGTGGCGCGCGCGGCGCTTGAAGAGGGCTTGTTCGATGCGGTTCTCCACCAAAGCCCTTACCAGGAAGTCGGAGCATGTATAAGGCTCAGCAAGTCTCTGATCGACGGAACACCGTTCGATCCGGCGGATGCGGAGATCCGAACGGAGATCTTTCTGCGCGATACGATGCCTCCGGAAACCTCCCTCGGCGGGCGTGAGAAAGGTACTGGCTGAATGTATCTCGGATTGGATCTCGGCACTTCGGGCCTGAAGGCCATACTGATAGATGATGCGCAGAGCGTAGTTGCAACAGCATCGTCTCCCCTCGCTGTCAGCCGCCCGCATCCCGGCTGGTCCGAACAGAATCCGCAAAGCTGGGTGGAGGCCGCCGAGGCCGCATTTGCGGATCTTCAACAAAACCACAGCAGACATCTCGCGGCAGTTACCGGTATCGGCCTCTCAGGCCAGATGCACGGGGCGACGGCTCTTGACGCGACGGATAAGCCGCTGCGGTCCTGCATCCTCTGGAATGATACGCGGGCCGCAGAGGAAGCCGCAGAGATGGATGCCAACCCGGCCTTCCGCAAACTTACCGGCAACATCGTCTTCCCCGGTTTTACGGCACCCAAACTTGCATGGATGAGGGGGCATGAGTCTGAGCTTTTCAAAGCCACCCGCCGCGTCCTGCTTCCAAAGGACTATCTGCGCCTCTGGCTGACGGGCGAAACCGTTTCCGAGATGTCCGACGCTTCCGGCACAAGCTGGCTCGATGTTGGTGGTCGCACATGGTCCGGCGAATTACTCGCGGCCACTCACCTCACCGAAAGCCATATGCCACGCCTCGTCGAAGGCACGGAGGCCAGCGGCACGCTCCGCCCCGCACTGGCAAGCCGTTTCGGCATGAAAGAGGCAGTGGTAGCAGGCGGAGGAGGAGATAATGCAGCCTCCGCCATCGGAATGGGCACCATTTCTCCGAATGCGGGCTTTATCTCGCTTGGCACCTCCGGCGTGCTTTTCGTCTCCAACGCGGCCTTCTCGCCTGATCCCGAAAGTGCGGTTCATGCCTTCTGCCACGCAATCCCCGGCCAGTGGCACCAGATGGGCGTGATCCTCTCGGCCACTGACACGCTCAACTGGTTTGCCAACATCGTCGGCAGCGATGCGGGCGCACTGGTCGGTGCACTGGGCTCAGATCTTTCTGCGCCAACAGGTATCACATGCCTCCCCTACCTCTCGGGGGAGCGCACGCCTCATAACGATGCGAACATTCGTGGTAGCTTCATTGGCCTGGGCCATGAGACAGACAAAGCGACACTTACCCGCTCTGTGCTGGAAGGCATCAGCTACGCGATGGCGGACAACCTCATGGCACTTACCTCTGCAGGGGCTGCTCCGAAACGTCTCATGGCAGTTGGCGGCGGCTCCCGCTCTGATCTCTGGCTCAAGATGCTGGCCACCCTCCTCGATCTGCCCATCGATATTCCTGAAGAGGGCGATTTTGGTGGCGCGTTCGGGGCCGCCCGCCTTGGCATGATCGCTGCCACCGGTGCCAACCCATCCGCTATCTGCACACCGCCGCCTGTGGCGCGCAGCGTCACACCAGATGCCGCCCTGAAGGAGGCCTACCAAGCCCAACACCAGCGCTACCGCGCCCTTTACCCGGCCCTGAAAGGACTGCCTCAATGAGCACCGGCTTTTTTGGCGATATCGCCCCAGTAAAATACGAAGGACCTGACGCGAGAAGCGATTTCGCTTTCCGGCACTACAACCCGGATGAAGTGGTGATGGGCAAAACCATGGCCGAACACCTCCGTTTCGCCGTCTGCTACTGGCACAATTTCTGCTGGCCCGGTGGGGACCCGTTCGGCGGCCAGACTTTCGAGCGTCCGTGGTTCGGCGAAACACTCGATCATGCCAGAATGAAGGCGGACGTGGCCTTTGAGATGTTTACAACACTCGGCGCACCCTATTTCTGCTTCCACGATGCAGACATCCGCCCCGAAGGGAGGGATTTCGCCGAAAATACCACCAATCTGAACACCATCGTCGACTACTTCGAGGAGAAGATGGCCGCCACCGGCGTCAAGCTCCTCTGGGGCACTGCAAACCTATTCTCCCACCGCCGCTATATCGCCGGGGCGGCCACGAACCCGGATCCGGAGGTTTTCGCCTTCGCTGCGGCGACCGTCAAAACCTGTATGGATGCCACGCACCGTCTGAACGGTGAAAACTATGTCCTGTGGGGCGGGCGCGAAGGCTATGAAACATTGCTGAACACTGACATTGGCCGGGAAGATGCACAGGCAGGGCGTTTCCTTAACATGGTGGTGGAGTACAAGCACAGGATCGGCTTCGATGGCGCGATCCTTATCGAGCCCAAGCCACAAGAACCCACCAAACATCAGTATGATTACGATGTTGCCACCGTCTACGGCTTTCTCAAACGCCACGGGCTGGAAGGCGAAGTGAAGGTGAATATCGAGCAAGGCCATGCAATCCTCGCGGGCCATAGCTTCGAACATGAGCTGCACATGGCCCGTTCTCTTGGCATTCTCGGCTCAATTGATATGAACCGGAACGATTATCAATCCGGCTGGGATACAGACCAATTCCCCAACAACGTGCCTGAGATGGCGCTGGCCTATTATGAAATCCTCAAAAACGGTGGCCTCGGCACGGGTGGCACGAATTTCGACGCCAAACTCCGCCGCCAGTCACTGGATCCTCAAGATCTGCTGCTCTCTCATATTGGCGGCATGGATTGCTGTGCGAGGGGCCTCAAGGCCGCCGCTGCGATGCTGGAAGATGGCGCGTTGGAGGCACCCCTCAAAGCCCGCTACGTCGGGTGGGACCATGGGCTTGGTGCCGAAATACTCAAAGGCATGGATCTTGAGGCAATCACAGCTAAGGTGGAGGCAGGCATCAACCCGACTCCCGTTTCCGGCCGCCAGGAAGCGCTTGAAAACATCGTAAACCGCTACGTCTGAAAGAGAGGAACCGCCACATGAAAACCCTCAAAGGCCCCGGCCTCTTCCTCGCACAGTTCGCAAGCGACGAGGCTCCTTTCAACAGCTGGGACAGCATCACGAAATGGGCTGCGGACATTGGCTATATCGGCGTCCAATTGCCCAGCTGGGATGGCCGGCTCTTCGATCTCAATAAGGCGGCTGGCTCGCAAGGTTACTGCGACGAAATCCTCGGCATGGCACGCCAGAACGGGGTTGAGGTCACAGAACTCTCAACGCACCTTCAGGGCCAGCTCGTCGCGGTTCATCCGGCTTATGATAGCGCTTTCGATGGCTTCGCGGCGCCCTCCGTTCGGGCCAATCCACAAGCCCGTCAGGAATGGGCCGTGGATCAAGTGAAAATGGCGCTGACTGCCAGCCAGAAGATGGGCCTCACAGAAATGGCCAGCTTCTCCGGCGCGCTTGCCTGGCCTTATATCTATCCTTGGCCGCAACGCCCGGCAGGCCTCGTGGAAGCGGCCTTCGACGAACTTGCCAAACGCTGGCGGCCGATCCTGGACCATGCCGAACAAATGGGCGTGGATATCTGCTACGAGATCCATCCGGGCGAAGATCTTCATGACGGCATCACGTTCGAGATGTTCCTTGAGCGGGTAGACAACCACCCACGCTGCAACATGCTCTACGACCCGAGCCATTACGTGCTGCAACATCTCGACTATCTGGCGAATATCGACATCTACAAGGACCGCATCAAGATGTTCCACGTAAAGGATGCGGAGTTTAATCCGACCGGCAGGCAAGGCGTCTATGGCGGCTTCCAAAGCTGGGTGGACCGCGCGGGCCGCTTCCGCTCACTCGGTGACGGGCAGGTCGATTTCAAGGCAATATTCTCCCAAATGGCCGCAAATGATTTCGCAGGCTGGGCGGTGGTGGAATGGGAATGCGCCCTCAAACACCCGGAAGACGGTGCCAAAGAAGGTGCTCAGTTTGTGAAAGATCACATCATCCGTGTAACGGAGCGCGCCTTCGATGATTTCGCCGACAGCGGTTCCGACGATGACGCCAACCGAAAGATGCTCGGCCTATGACCTTCATCTTTCAAAAAATATCCACTGCTCTGCTTGTGGCAAATGCTCCGCTGGAGATTCCTTGCCTCCGGCGGGGATATTTTAAGAAAGATGAAAGATTTTTCGGAAAATTTGAAAGAGCGGTACAGGCTGGGAAGCCGATGGCCGTGAAAGGTGAAGGCGGCGTCTCTTCGGGTTTCGGCCCGGGAGGCGCCGTTGCTGCTTTTGGAGGGATTGTATGAGAGAGGCTCGCGTTCGCTGGGGTATGGTTGGAGGTGGCAGAGATGCATTTATCGGTGGCGTCCACAGAATAGCTGCGCGTATCGATGACCGCTTTGAGCTTGTTGCAGGCGCGCTTTCCTCCACGCCTGAGAAGGCTGTTGCGTCTGGTGAGGATCTTGGTCTTGCAATAGAGAGGATCTACACTGATTTCAATGCAATGGCCGAAGCAGAAGCCACCCGAGAGGACGGGATCGAGGCTGTCTCCATCGTCACGCCAAACCATATGCACTTCCCGGCGGCGCGTGCCTTTCTCAAACGGGGCATCCATGTGATTTGCGACAAGCCGGTTACTTCCAGTCTTGCCGATGCAAAGGAATTGGAGGCCATAGCACGCGACTCCAAGTCCCTATTTGTGCTGACGCACAACTACACCGGCTACCCGATGATCCGTCAGGCACGCGAGATGGTCACGTCCGGAACGCTTGGCCGCATCCGTGTTGTGCAGGTCGAATATCCGCAGGATTGGCTGAGCCGTGATTTAGAAGCCACCGGCCAGAAGCAGGCCGGTTGGCGCACAGATCCTGCCCGCTCTGGTGCCGGTGGTTCTACAGGCGACATCGGGAGCCATGCTTTCAATCTCGCTTGCTTTGTCTCCGGCCTCGCCGTCGAGCAACTGGCGGCCGATCTCACCTCCTTCGTTCCCGGCAGACAACTGGACGATAATGCACATGTTATTCTTCGCTTCTCCGAGGGTGCCAAGGGTATGCTCTGGTGCAGTCAGGTCGCCCCCGGCAACGAGAATGCGCTCCGTCTGCGGCTCTACGGTGAAAACGGCGGGCTGGAGTGGGCGCAGGAAGATCCCAACTACCTTTGGCACGCACCTCTCGGTGAGCCGAAGCGCCTGATCACTCGCGGCGGCAACGGCGCTGGCGATGAAGCGGCGCAGGTCTCCCGAATTCCTGCTGGCCATCCCGAAGGATATCTCGAAGGTTTCGCGACACTCTACAGGGAGGCTGCCGACGCTATATTTGCGCTCCGCAATGGTAAGCCGCTTGCGGAGAACAGTCTGCTGCCCACTTTGGCCGACGGCTTGGCTGGCATGCGCTTTATTGAAGCCTGCGTCCAGTCTTCCCAGACGGACGGAAGCTGGGTGCGGCTGGACAGCCTATAAAGAGAGTAGGGTCAGTCGGGCATGTTCATACGGTAGCCGACACCGCGCAGCGTTGAGATCATGTTTTCGTAGGGTGCGATCTTGCGCCTCAACCGCCCGATATAGACATCCACGATGTTTGTCAGCGGATCCTCCTGCGTGCCCCACGCCGCATTCAGAATCCGCTCGCGGCTAAGCAATCTGTCCGGGTTCAGCATGAAAAGCAACAATATCTCCCGCTCCTTTGCCGTGAGCTCTACTGGTTTTCCATCCACCTTCAACGCCATTGCCTTCCGGTCGAGAGACAACTTGCCGACAGCCAGAATAGAGCTGGCCTCATCCGCACCAAAGTTCCGAACACGCCGGTGGAGCGCCTCCAAACGGGCGACCAGTTCATCGAAATCAAAGGGTTTGGGGAGATAATCGTCCGCACCAAGCTTCAGGCCCTCGATACGCTCATCCAAAGCATCAAGCGCAGTAAGCATCAATACCGAGGTATGATCCCTGCGCGCCCGCATTCGCCGGCAAACGTCCTGGCCGGAAATGCCCGGCAGCATAAGATCCAGAATGACGACGTCGAAACTGCGGTCCTTCAGAATTTCAAGCGCAGATTCCCCGTCACCGGCATGCTCCACAGCCCATCCCTCAGCCTTCAGGCCGCGCCGGATGAAATCCGCCACACGCTCCTCGTCTTCGACCAGCAGTATATTCATGAGACCACCTTAAGTTTCGGACGATGGGGAAGCATAAAGGCCACAACCAACCCGCCGCCCGCGCGATCGGACAGGTCTATCTCGCCTCCATGCACTTCAACGATGGATCGCGCCACAGGCAGGCCCAAACCTGCGCCGGAACTATAGCGCTCAGCCGCGTTGGAGCCACGGAAGAAGCGGTGGAATGCGTTCTCCTTCTCCACATCGCTCATGCCCGGACCGTTGTCCTCCACAGAGATCCGGTAACCGCCCGCCCCTTGATGAAGTCTCACCAAAATCTCATCTCCACCGTGATGGCGTGCATTCTCCAGCAAAATGAGGAGAGCCTGTCGGACCCGAGTCGGATCCGCAATAACCGAAGCTTTCTCGACATCGCTGTCGATCACTACGTCCGGCCCGAAAGTTGCCACGGTTTCACTCGCGAGTGCTACAAGATCCGTGTCTTCTACGCGCAAGCGCGGGTCTTCCGCCTCCGCACGTGCAACAAAGAGCAAATCATCTACCAGTTTGGCGGTATGGCTTGCCGCATCCCGCGTGCGCCCCAGGGCTGAGCGATACTCATCAGGCGTCTTTTCCTTACCCCGCAAGGCAATGTCCGCTTCTCCCTGAATGATCGTAAGCGGAGTGCGCAATTCGTGGCTTACGTCCGCCAAGAGGCGCCTGCGGTTGCGGGTGTTGGCTTCTGCATCGGCAAGAAGCTTCTCTAGCTCCCGGGTACGATCCGCAACGGAGCGTTCGAGAACCGTGTTCTCATCAAAAAGTTGATTGGTTTTTGCCTCGACCCGGTCCGCCATAATGTCAAAAGCACGTGCGATCTCATCAATCTCGGTCTGCCCATCCAGCCCTGTACGCGATGAGAAATCGCCGTCACTGAACTGCCGCGCGGTTTGCAACAGGGTAGTTGCTGGTCTGCTTAAGCCCAGATGAATGGTCCGCAAGAGCACCAGGGTAATGATCACAGCACCAACGCCGAAACCTGCAGCCAATCGTTCGGTCAGCAAGAGCTGCGCGTTTGCCAGAGCCCGCGTCTCCACAACCTCGCGGGCCTCCTCGGCCAGAGCTTCTTCAATCAGCACTCGGAAATCTTCATCAATTCGACCGTCAAGCACATCAGACAGGCGCCGCCAGTTAAAGCTGAACTGTTCTGCTGAGGATTCAGCAGCGATGTCCTCCAGTATCTCAATCAACTCCTCGATCTTCGCCTCAATCTCGGCAAGCGCCTCAAGCTCTTCGAGTTCCTCCTCCCCCACCATCTCTATCTCTTTTCCGATCAGTATTCGGATCCGGGAAATATCGGCCCTTATGAGCGCTGTGAGCTCTCTTTCGCCGGCACCCCGATCCTGATCGCCGATGATCAGGGCATCCCCATACTGTTTGAAAAGCTGATACGTATGGTTAGACAGGGATTTGTGCGCAACCTGACTGTCATGCGCGAGATTAACCCTGTCCATGTGGAACTTCGCACGTTCACTACTCCAAATTACAAGGGCAGTCCCAACCAGACACACGGCGAGCATGGAGACAAAGAATATATATACCGTGGTCGCAAGCTTCATTTCGAACATTCTTCTTTCGTACCGGCTAAACTGATCAAGAACTAGTGCCGGCTTGTATATCGGCTGGGTGCTGCGTACCCAGCGCGAGTATTTCGCCCAGTAAGCCCGCCGGTACCCTGGGAATGGAGATAAGCGCCGTCGCGCCCGTTTCAGATTGCAGATGCATACAGCACTTTAAGAGGTCAGAAGTGACCACTGCCAAAGCTGCATCAATCACCAGTACACGCGGCTTCACTAGGGCGGCTCTGGCCACTTGCAGGCGAAATGCGTCCTCAGGTGAAAGACTACGCCCGGCCTCGGCTACTCTGCCATCCAGCCCCCGCCCAGCGTTGATCAAGTGGGAAACACCATATGCCTCTGCGACATCTTTCAGTTCCTGATCCGCAGGCCTTTTCATCATACCGAGCGTCAGGGCGCGGCGCAGGCTGCCCTGAAGAATGGTTGGCGTTGGACCAACATAAACAGTGCTCGGGCGGCGCGTATTGCCATCAAACCTGATCTTTCCCCTGCTGGCGCTGTTTATACCCGCTACCACGGCCAGAAAATCAGGTGCTGATGAACCACTCACCCAAAGTATTTCCCCTGCCGGGATATCTCGAGTTATTTGGTCTCCGGCCACCTGTACTTCCTTGAGGGTAATTCGCGGTGCATTCCCGCTGCGCCTCGGGCGGCGCAGACGAGACGGCTGGGCAAATATTGCCTCGCACTTCGCACGCGCCACTTTCCATGCGCAATATCTGTCCCAGAGCGTCGCAAGGTCGCGCAGCGGCATTATGAGGATACCAAGAAGCGCAAGCGCACCCGCTGCTTCGGCTGCGGGCACACCTGCCTGCACGGCCCGCATCAGCACGGCGACACCCGCCAATCCAACCCCTATCTCCGGCAAGGCCCGCAGGGCGGATATCCAGACGCGGTGGCGTACAGCAATGTTTTGCAGATCTGCGCCACGTTCATCGAGCATTCTCAGCTCTCGGCTGGTCCGGCCTGAAAGATCAAGCTCGGAGGCCATTGCCACACGCTCGGACATGGAAATTGCTATACTGCCGCGCGCCCTGCGCAGCCGTTCCTGCAAACCCTGTAGACGGGGCGCAAACAAGGCCATCAGTATAAGAAAGGTTACGATGACGGGCGTGGCAGCCACAGCAAGGGATGGACTGAGTAGGAAGAGCGTCAGAAACGCACCGGGCAAAACAAAAATAGCCGCGACCAAGCGCGCGATTCCAAGGCCAACCCAACCGCGAACAGCCGTAAGATCGCCAACAAAGCGCAGCGCCAGCGCCCCTTGTCTGCGGCTCTGAAGGATCTCTCGCGACATACCGGCAAAATGCGTGTAGAGATTTGCCCGCAACGCGCGAGCGTAGGATTGGCCCAGTGCTTCCGCAAAAGTCCGGCTGAGAACCCGGAGCCCTGCGAGAAAAAGGGCAGAGACACCAAGAATGGCCAAGGCGCGGATCGGCATGCCTGCACTCGTATGGAGCGCCGCGAAAACATCCCGTGTAGCGAAAGCCGCTACACCGGCCAACGCCGCTTCAGCGATGCCTGTTACGGCGATAAGGGCCACGCGACGTGCGCGGCCCTCATCCAGAGAACCTGGAAAGCGGCTCATGCGACAGCCGCAAGATCCGGGTGGGGGGCCCGCAGAAGATGGCGGATTGAAGCATAGCTCTGATCGCCACAACACAGAGCAGCACGAGAGAGGATGGGCACGCCTGTATTGGCAGCTGCCTCGCGCTGACCAAGCTCAGAGAGCGTCACCATGCCAGACACCGCGAAAGGCTCAATTCCATGACCTCGCAGGATCCGCACGCCCCCAACCGCGCCAAGCGCATCGGGAGCTGCGAACATGATGCCATCCATTCGGTCGCGGATAGAGGATTCTTTCATGATTGCCGCTGTTTCCTGCTGGAAAAGGCCATCAGCAATCTCGACAACCACAATCTCGGCACCCTCGGCGGCCGCAGTTCCGACAAGCGTCTCAAAACCGGCTGCGATGCGCTCCATCGGCATCTGATACGTGGTTGGCATTCCGGCATCCGTGAAATCGCGCACTGGAATGCCTGCATCGCGAAATGCGTTGAAATCACCAAAGGCACCGGTTCCCGTTGCCTTTACACCCGCAACCTTGAAGCCCGCGCGCGCCAGCCCATGAGCGAGGCTCACTGCCGCCGTCGTTTTTCCGGAGTTCATTGACGCTCCCAGAACGCCGAGTACCGTTACTTCCTTGGGAATGCTGGCCGCAGGCAGTGCGTAAGATGCAAGGTTCAGGAGTGCGCCATCTGCATCCGTCAGCAACCCGATTGGGCGCACCTGTGTGGGCGTTCGCATCCTTTTGTGAGCGGCAACAGCCCGGCCCACAACGCCGCCGCCCGCAACCATATCCACGCACTCGGCATTGACTTCGGCCAATCCTTCAAACTGATCTGGCGCATAACGAGCCCCCACAGACATTACCACAAGATCACCCTTGTAGCTCTCTGCATAGCGGCTCGTGGAAAGCTGCACTTTCTTGTGCTGCCCGATGCTCGTGATTTCTCCGAAAAGAAGAGAGCCGGGAACGGCTGCCGCATAATCCTGCGAAAGGCCGCAGGCGTCCGAATGTTTCACTCTCCGTGTGGAGAAAGCCCATTTGGTGTGAGCGGGCACAGGATTGTTCGCAGGTGTAAGGTTCAGATGGGGGGTTGTCATGTCGCGGTCCTCTTGGGTTTCAACTCTATGCCCTCTGTCTATTCAAGGCTTACAGCAGACGCTTGAGACAGGCATGAATGCGACCCGATCGCCAAATGAACGGAACATGAAAGCCGGAAAGGAGCGGCCTTGCCAAGGTTGAACAAAATCAGACACAACGAAAGAGTTGAGGGAAACCGCCAGTCTCCGCCGATGTCAGATTGGCGCCTAACCCGGCTCAGGCAGTTATTTTGTGGGAAACGGAGGCTCCCAAGAGGCTTTGCGAATAAGGATGGCTTGGCGTCATCTTCCGCAGTGTCTCCACGCCCATCATCTCGACAATCTCGCCGGATTTCATCACGGCCAGCCGCTCGCACATATGGCTCACCACCGGTAGATCGTGCGAAACCATAAGGTAGGTAAGCCCCCGATCCTCTCGCAGATCCGTGAGAAGATTCAGAATTTCCGCCTGCACCGAAACATCAAGCGCGGACGTCGGTTCATCCAGCAGTAACAGCTTTGGTTCTCCGGCCAGCGCACGGGCAATCGCCACGCGCTGACGCTGCCCGCCCGAGAGCTGATGCGGATAGCGAAAGCGGAACCGCGCACCCAAGCCGACATCCTCCAGAAGTGTCGAAACGCGCTTGTCGATATCGCCCACCCCGTGCAGATAAAGCGTCTCGGAGAGAACTTGATCCACCGAATGTCGGGGGTGCAGCGACGCGTAGGGATCCTGAAAGACCATCTGCACTTTCTTGTAGAAAGCCCGGTCCCGGCGCTTTCCAAGGTCGGTGCCGTCCACGGTGATCCTGCCGGACCAGTGTGGGGCAAGCCCCGTGATCGCCCGCAGAATGGTGGATTTTCCAGATCCGCTTTCCCCCACCAGCCCGAAACTCTCTCCCTGCTTCACGGAAAAGGTTGCAGCTTTCACTGCATCCACCCGATCCCGGCCATCACCAAACCACACGTTCAGGTTTTCGATATCAAGCATCGGCCTTCACTCCCGAAACGCTGGGTGCCTCGGCCCACGCATCATCCCGTTTCAGCGCCACCAGGTGCTTGCGCGGGTCCTCAATACGCGGCAGCGAATTCAGCAGACCCTGCGTGTAGGGATGCTTTGCTTCGTGCAGTCGATCCGCATCGCACACCTCCACCACGCGTCCGGCATACATGATAAGGACCCGGTCGCAGAATTCGGCGACGAGGTTGAGATCGTGGCTTATGAAAATCAGCCCCATCCCCCGCTCCGTTACCAGCCTGTCCATGATGTCCAGCACCTGCCGCTGAACAGACACATCAAGCGCAGAGGTCGGCTCATCCGCAATCAGGATCTGCGGGTCCGGGATCAGCATCATCGCAATCATGATGCGCTGCCCCATCCCACCCGACATCTCGTGCGGATAGGCGCGCATGACCCGCTCGGGATCACTTATGGAAACTGCCTTTAGCATCTCCAGTGATTTGGCACGCGCCTGCGTCTTGGAGGTGTTCTTGTGCAGAAGATACGCTTCCATCATCTGCGCTCCGATCGTCATCACCGGGTTTAGGGAGAATTTCGGGTCCTGCATCACCATGGAGATCCGCTGGCCACGGACCTTTCGCATCTCCTTTTCGGAAAGCTGCATCAGGTCTGTGCCCTCAAGCGTGATATGACCGGCCTCCACGATGCCCGGCTTTCGGATCAGTCGCAGGATCGCCCGTCCCGTCATGGATTTGCCGGAACCACTCTCCCCCACGATCCCAAGCCGCTCCTTCCCCAGAGAAAAGGAGACGCCGCGCACAGCCTCAAAAATGCCCTGCCGCGTCGGGAATTTCACCCAAAGATCTTCCACTTCAAGAAGGGTCATTGGTTTCCATCCTTCGGGTCCAGCACATCGCGCAGCCCGTCACCCAGCAGGTTGAACGCCAGCGAGACGGTGAAAATCGCAAGGCCTGGCATCGTCGCCACCCACCAGTGATCCAGAATGAACCGCCGCCCCTCCGCAATCATGGCGCCCCATTCCGGGCTTGGCGGCTGTGCACCGAGGCCCAGAAAGCCAAGGCCCGCGGCCGCGAGAATGATCCCAGCCATATCGAGCGTCACCCGCACGATCAGCGACGAAATGCACAGCGGCCAGATATGCTTCATGATGATCCGCAGCGGCCCCGCCCCCTGCAACCGGATGGCGCTTATGTAGTCCGAAGACCGGATCGTCAGCGTTTCCGCCCGCGCAATCCTCGCGTAAGGCGGCCATGCGGTAAGCGAAATGGCAAGGACTGCATTCTCGATGCCGGCCCCAAGCGCTGCGACAAAGGCCAGCGCCAGCACAAGCCGCGGGAAAGCAAGGAAGATATCCGTGATGCGCATCAACACAACGTCTACCCAGCCGCCAGCATAACCCGAAACCGTGCCGACCAGAAGGCCCGCAATCGGTGCGATCAACGCGACCAGAGCCACGATATAAAGCGTGATGCGCGACCCGTAGATCAACCTGCTCAGGATATCCCGGCCAAGGCTGTCCGTACCCAGCAGATGTCCCTCTGCTCCAAGAGGCTGCAACCTATTGCCGAGATCCTGCGCCATCCAGTCATAGGGCGCCAGAAGCGGCGCGAAAAGCGCCACCAGCCCCAGAAACACCAGGATCGCCAGCCCGAACATCGCCATCGTATTGGAGCGCAGCGTCAGCCAGCCTTTATAAAGACTCGCCAGCTTCGCGTGGCGGCGGGAGCTTGGCGTATCCGTCAGCAGCCACGCCCGCATCGTCTGCACATCACTCATTTCGACCTCGGATCAAACACGCGATACAAGAGATCAGAGAAGACGTTTAGTACGATGAAGACTAGCCCCACCACCACCGTCCCGCCCAGCACGGCATTCATATCGGCCGATAACAGCGACGTCGTGATGTAGCTGCCGATACCCGGCCAACTGAAGATGATCTCCGTCAACACCGAACCCTCCAGCAGGTTCGCGTAGCTCAGCGCAATCACGGTGATCAGCTGCACGCGAATGTTCTTGAAGACATGCACCCAGATCACCGCCCATTCCGACATGCCCTTGACCCGGGCCGTCGTCACATATTCCGCGCTCAACTGCTCCAGCATGAAGGAACGGGTCATCCGGCTGATATAGGCCAGAGAGTAGTAGCCGAGCAGCGATGCGGGCAGAACGATATGGCTGAATGCATTGCGGAAGACGCTCCAGTCCCCGGCAATCGCGCTGTCCACAAGTATCATGCCGGTCCGCGCGGGCACGATATCCTCATAGAAAATGTCCAGTCGCCCCGGACCGCCGACCCAGCCAAGAATACCGTAGAACACCAACAGGCCCATCAGGCCCAGCCAGAAGATGGGCATCGAATACCCGACCAACGCCACGACCCGCGCGATCTGATCGATCCAGGAACCGCGCTTGACCGCAGCCACCACGCCAAGCGGTACACCCAGCACAACACCGATGATGATACCGATTGTGGCCAGTTCCAGCGTAGCCGGGAAAACCCGGGCGATATCTTCCGAAACGGGCCGCGCGTTCAGGATCGACATCCCGAAATCGCCGCGCAACACATCCGTTAGATAATAGAAAAACTGCACAAGAAGCGGCTGATCCAGCCCCATTGCCTTGTAGGTCGCATCATAAGCTTCTTGCGAAGCACGCTCTCCCAACACGGCCAGCACCGGATCTATTGGCATCACCCGGCCGATGATGAATGTCACAAACAAAAGCCCCAGCATCGTCACGGCCACGGATCCGAGCGTGAAGACAATGGGCTTCGCCCAAGAAAAGAGAGGCGCAGTACTGCGCCTCTCCGTCGTTACAGGCGCATCCGCCATTTATTTTGTCACGGTCCAGTAGGCGGCATTGGTGATCGGGCCGCCAAGGCTCAGACCACTTACGTTTTCCTGCCGCCCGATCTGCTCCGTCAACTGGAACATCACAATGAAAGGAGATGTTTCGCGGAACTGCGCCTGAATATCGCGGTACATCTGCGCCCGCTTCTCCCGGTCGCCTTCCACAACGGCGGCATCTACCATCTCCGTAAGGCCCCCAGTATCCCAACCGTTCCGCCAAGCGAGCAGGCCCGTGGCATTGGCCTCGTCCGAGTTGTCTGGGTTGTAGGCAAACGTACCCGCATTGGTGTGCGGATCGGGGTAATCCGGCCCCCATGCACCGACATAGACATCCAGTTCCCGCGCCCGGTACCGCGCAAGGATCTGTTTGGATGTGCCGACGGTGATGTTGATCTTGATCCCGACTTGCGCGGCGCTGTTCTGGAAAGCCTGCGCGATCTCGATGCGCTCCTGCGCCTCACGCACGCCGATTTCCAGCTCCATCTCGCCCACACCGGCCTCTTCCAGCAGCGCCTTCGCCTTCTCTATGTCGAGAGAGAACGGGTTCTCATCCACAGCACCCAGATATGTCTTCGGCAGGAAGTTCTGATGCGTCGTATATTGCCCTTTCAGGAAGCTGTTCTGCATACCTGCATAATCCACGAGGTATTTGAACGCCTGCCGCACCTCGGGCTTGGAAAGTTCGGGATGCTTTTGGTTCAGCGCCATATACATCAGCCGTCCGCGCAACTCGTCCTCGATCACCACACCTTCGGCAGAGGAGGCACCGGCGATATCTTCCGGGTTCAGGTTCCGCGCCACATCCACGTCACCTCGCTCCAGCAGCAGACGCTGGGATGCGCTCTCGACCACATGCCGCACGATCACGCGCTCCATCGCTGGTGCGCCCTTGTAGAAATCAGGGTTCGCCTGCAGAGAGATGCTCTCGTTCGGCTTCCAGCTTTGCAGCTTGTAGGCGCCTGAACCGCCAGAGTTTGTCTTCAGCCATGTGTTGCCAAAATCGCCATCCACCTCGTTGGCCATAACCAGCTCTTTATCGACAATGCTGCCGATGGTCGCCGTCAGACAGTTCAGCACAAAGGATGTCGCATAGCGCTTGTCCGTCGTGATGGACAGCTTGTTGCCCTCCGCCTTGATCGTTTCCTCCACGTTCTCGGGCGTGAAGCCGAACTGCTTCAGGATGAAGGCGGGCGTCTTGTCCATCAGAATGGCGCGGCGCAGCGAAAACTCCGCGTCTTCCGCCCGCACCGGATTGCCGGAATGGAACGTGATGCCTTCTCGCATCGTGAAGGTGATTGTGCGGCCATCCTCGCTCACCTCCCAGCTTTCGGCGAGGTCCGGGCTATAGCCCGCGCTCAGATCTTCGGGATCAAGGTTGACCAGCTTGCCGTACATGTTGCGCAGCGCGTCAGACGCCGCGATCTCGAAGCTTTCCGCCGGATCCATCGACGTCAAATCGTCGATCCTGTGCGCGATCACCAGCATGTTCGGCGGCGTCTCCGCCACCACTGCGGGAACAGCAGTCACCGCAACGGCGAAGCCGAGGGCCGCACCCGTCAAAAGTCGATTCAAGGCATTCATCGTTAGTACCCCTTCTGTTGAGTTTGTTTTTCTTCTTGTTGTTCCAGCGTCCTCAAGACCCCCAGGTCTTCTCCAGAACGCGCAGCCAGTTTGCATGGCAAAGCTTTGTCATCAGTGCTTCATCGTAACCGTGCCGCATCATCGCCTCTCGGAGTTTCGGAAGATCAGCAACCGTCTCCAGCCCCTCAGGCATCACAGCACCATCATAGTCGGAGCCTAGGCCAACGCGATCCTCTCCCACCTTGTCGATCAGGGCATCCAGATGCCGGATCATCTGCTCTAGGGGTACATCATTCAGCATCCTGCCATCTTCCCGCAAGAAAGCCACCGCAAAATTCAGCCCCACCATGCCATCACTCTCGCGAATGGCGCTTAATTGTGCATCCGTCAGGTTACGGGCATGGGGGCAAATGGCATGTACATTGGAATGCGTGGCCACCAGTGGTTTGGTCGAATGCCGCGCCACATCCCAAAAACCGGCCTCGTTCAGATGCGAAAGGTCAATCATGATACCCAGTTCACCACACCGCGCCACAAGCCGCAGGCCAAGGTCTGTCAGCCCATCACCGATATTCCCGTCACTGGGGAAGCGAAGCGGCACACCAGATCCAAATATCGTGGTCCGGCTCCACACCGGCCCGAGAGAGCGAAGGCCCGCCTGATAAAGCACATCCAGCGTATGAAGGTCGGGGTCTATCGCTTCTGCACCCTCGATATGAAAGATCGCTGCCGGAACGCCCGCCTCCATCGCGGCACGAATATCGGCCACGCTCCGGCACACCCGCAGGGCACCGCGCCGCTCCAGATCAAACAGCACTGCAGCCTGCGTCATCGCAACGGGCAATGCGTCCTCCCAGTCGATGGGCTCCGGCAAAGACATGTCGTATGCTGCCTTTGTCATCTCGTGGAACTTGGCATCGAAATCGAAGGGCGACGGAATATACACTGCAAAAAAGCCGCCCGCAAACCCGCCAGCCTTGGCCTTTGCCGCATCAAGTGCGCCATCGCGTCCAGCCACAAAGCTTTCCGCCGCGGCCATACCGCCAGCGCGATAAAGCTTAGACAACACATCGTTATGCCCGTCGAAAATGGCGGGCATCTTTGTGTCAGACATACCTACACTCCCCATTCGAAGATCAGCCTACATCGAAAATCATCATGGCTTAACAGAAAAGCTATGCTAAAAACTCATTGATCTAGTCACTCAAGAGATTTCGATGCCATGACGAAGAGCAAATCCTGGCACTCATTGGCCGAATATCAGGCCCTGCGCGCGTTGATGCAGGCGGGAACGACGATTGGTGCGGCTCAGCGCCTTGGCCTGTCACAATCGGCTGTCAGTCGCTCGATCTCCAACCTCGAAAATCGCACCGGGCGCATCCTTTTTGAGCGGGAGGGTGGCCGTCTCACGCCGACACAGGAGGCCGTGCGCCTCAACCTCAGGCTGGACCCTCTCTTTGACGCCCTCGACAGGATCGAAGGGCCAACGGATCCCGTAAAGGAAACGCTACGCCTCATCGCACCACCAACTTATGCCCACCGGTTCCTCGTCTCCCAGATCAGCAGTTTTCTTACCCTCAACCCGAACTTCTTCGTGAGCCTCGAGGTCAACACGTCGGAGGAGGTGGTACGCGGCATTGTCGACAATCAGTTCGATCTCGGCCTGCTCGGTGTGGAACATTCCCGCGCCGGTCTCAAACTCGCGCCCTATCGAGTTTCACAGGCAGTTTGCGCGCTGACAAAGGATCATCCGCTTGCCACGAATGAAATGATAGCCCCTTCAGATCTCGATGGTCAGAATATGATCGCCCTCACGCACCGCCATGCCCGCCGCACCCAACTGGATCGCATTCTCAACGAAGTCCGGGCGAAACCCCATATTGTCGCCGAGGTCTCCACCTCGTTTGCGGCCGCCGATATGGCAAAGGAAGGCCTGGGCCTCACGATCATCAATCCCTTTCCACTCATCCACTACCGTAGCAACGATCTTAATTTCCTGCCGTTCACTTCCCCCATCCGCTACCTAACCTACTTCGCAACGTCCGATCAAAGGCCCCTACCGAGAATCGCGCGAGCCTTCATGCGTCACCTGCGCATGCACACACCACAGGATCCATTCTCAACGAAGGCCTAGGGCGATGGCAAGCAGGGCTCACGTCATGCCGGCATGTTTTGACAAGAGCTAAAAAACCATCAATCAAGGAACCTGCGCATTACATTTCTCAGCAGGCGAGCCACATTATTTTCGAAGTCGTTCCAAGGCAAACTTCCGCAGAACGTAATTGAACCGGTTGCAAAAACGGAGCCACCATTCGGGTACTCCGCATAGATCATATCGGCGTGCATCGCGTCCTTAGCGCTGCCCCCTGTCAGGTTAGTGAGATGGGTTAATTGTTCCTCGGGAACAAGCATGAAACCCATATCGCGCGTGACAGAACGCGCCAGAAGAACAGCGGTCTCCGGTGTGCCGATCCGGTGATCCATATGATCCAGTTCGAACCCGGCAGCGCCGTTCCCGGAAAATCCGAAGTCGCCGATCAGTGCGTCATCGATCCCTTCAAAAACCCAATCATAGTCCGGATCGGTACAGGCACGGCGATATGGGTCGCCAAAAAATTCACCTTGCGCCGCGAACCCGATGCCAACCAGTTCCTGCGGGGCGCGACCGTTGCGACGCCAGAGACCACCATACCCCCCGTCAAACGCATTGTAATACTCACCCGGTTCTGCGGCCCATGCGCGGATACCATCTTCGGCCCGACGAATTTCGAGCACATTGTCATTCTCCTCATGGATCGCGATGCGCCAATAAAACCCGTTTCCGCCCAGATAGCACAGATGCCCCCCGCCATCGCGGTAGTCGCGAAGCGCGTTAAGGCTTTGGGGCGTGTGGTATTCGGGGTGTGTACCTGTTGTAACAGCAGCGTACCCGGCAATGGCCGCCGCTCCATCATTGTGCAATTCACTGTCGGAAACCAGATCGTAATCAATACCCTCCGCGTGCAGCCAACTGATCAGGTGCATATCAGCGGGAAAATGGCGCAAGCCCGAGCAAGACGTGGCCCCGAAGGTCAGATAACCGGGCTTGAGGTTGAACAGTGGGCGGAGATGCGATGCGTGGCAAATCCCGGAGCCATCGGAATGATAGTTGTACGTCGAGAGTCCGTATTGTGAATGCTCCGCCGGATTGTGGGGATAAGCTTTCCAATCGGCCATTCGGCCTTGCCATGAAGGGTCATAGTCCGGGCGGGCATGGTTGCCATAAACGGCATATGTGAAGGTGGAGATCAGGACGCATAGCTTCGCCGACGGTTTCAGCAACGGTGCACAGACAAAGAATGGTATCGCGTCCTCATGGCCGTCACACTCCAACCGCATCACGTAAACACCGGAGGGCATATCTTCCGGCACCGTGAACGTGAAGTCAGTATCCCATTCGAAATCGTAGATATCGTCTTCGTGAAAATGGATGGCCGCATAATGCTCCGGCTTGTGGGTCCAGTTCATTTCTGAACCATCCCAAGCGGATCCAGTTACAGCGCGTGCCGGGAAGTTCACAAGCCAAAGGTCGGGGCCCGCCAGCGCCCGCACATAAGTTGTCGGGATGTCCGTGCTGAAATCCCACGCGGCAAGGGCCTTGCCATCGATTTCGATGCACGGAGCCTCGATCTTACCGTTGAAATGCTCAGCCGTCTGATCATCGACAAACCGCGCCGCAACTATCGGGATCGCAGAGGCCGCGAGGCTGTTGACGCCTTCGCCCTTGGCCCGAACCGGAGGGCCAGCACGGCGTGTGAGGGCCTGCTGTTCAAGGGTTGCGCCGCCTTCTGTAATCTCCGCCTCAATCCGGTACCACTCGCGCAGCTTCAAGGGCCGGTCGATTGCGGTTATCTTACCGTCCAGATTCAAGCAGGCGGCACCTGTCCCATCAATCTGCAAGGTGTAGCGCCCGAAGCCGAGTATGGTCTGCGCCTCTCCTGTAAGCAGCGTCGGATAAACAACGGCCGAGAGCACAATGGAAGAGCGGGGGGACGCCGTCACCAAATCCCGCGCAATAGCGTAAGACCCAGCCGCAAAAGGCCGCTGCACAGACGCAAACGATTGGGGGGCAAAAAACTGTGAAGCATCCTCTTCCAGAATGCCCGGACCCTCAGGGTTTGGATCGGCGCTGATGGATCTAACAAGCCGGGCATTGAACGGCGTTTTCGAAACCGAAGAGACCTTGAACTCCAGCGTCTGGCCCGGGCGGGCCGAGAGCCGGTCCACGTATCCGAGCAGCGGCAGATCCGTAGCGCGCGGCTTCACAGCATCGGTCCGTAGACAAGATCCGGCAAAAAAGTCACCCAGCTTGAAAAGAACACCAAAAGGAAAATCATCACAAGATAGGGGATCAGCAATGGCAATACGCCAACGGAGATCTCCTCGATCGAAATCTTACTGATCCGCGCGGCGACAAACAGATTGACCCCGATGGGAGGCGTGAGAAACCCGATCTCGCACGTCATCACCGTGAAAATACCGAAGACCACTGGGTCAATTCCGAGACTGGTGACGAGCGGAAAGAAGACGGCTGTGAAAATGATGATCTGCGGAATGCTTTCCAGCCACATGCCCACAATAATGTAGAAAACCCCGATCAGAAGCATCACCAGCCAGGGATGTTCCACCAGCCCCTGAAAGAGGCCAAGCACCGCTGCGGGGATATCAAAGATCGTCACAAGCTGACCGAAGGCCTTGGTTGAGCCAAGGATAAACAGCACCGTTCCGATGACGATGGCTGTAAATTTGAAAGCGTGAAAGAGCTTGGCCCATGTAAGGCCGCGATAAATGAACATGCCTACGAACAAGCCGTAAGCCACCGCCACGCCCGCTGCTTCAGAAGGGGTAAATATACCTGCGTAAATGCCACCGAGAATGATTATCGGGGCCATCACGGCCCACTTGCCTTCCCAGAATGCTTCGAGCAGAGGGCCCCAGCGGAATGTCTCGCCACTTCCGCCGTAGCCGTTTCTGATCGAAATGATCGAGACGACCACCATCAGCATCAGCCCCAATACAATACCCGGTATTATCCCTGCCAGAAAAAGGCGCGGGATAGAAACATCCGTGACCAGCGCGAAAATGATGAGAAGATTCGAAGGCGGTATCATACTGCCCAAGGCACCCGCGGCGGCGGCAATCGCACCGGCAAAGCGTGATCGGTAGCCCTCCTCCTGCATGGCCGGAATGGTGATGGAGCCAATGGCAGCAGTGGTTGCCGGGCCGGAACCCGAGAGGGCCGCAAAGAACATGCAGGCCACAACCGTCACAAGTCCGAGGCCGCCCTTGTAGGTGCCCACAAGCTTTTGCGCGATATTGACCAGCTTTTCAGACATCCCCCCCTGCTCCATCAACTGCCCGGCAAGAATGAACAACGGGATAGTGACGAGCGGGAAGGGTTCAAACGCCGTCCAGGCAGCCTGCGCCATCAGTGTCATCGGGATATCGGCAATCACCAAGCCGGCTACGGTGGCCATGCCAGCCGCGAAGGGGATGGGCACGCCGATCGCCATGGTAAACACAAAAACCGCCGCCATCAGAACGGGGCCATTCACACCGGCGATAAGGGAAACCAATAGCCCGACAACCATCGCGGCCAAAACGACAACCGGGACAACTGAGAGCCCGGATTTTGCGCCTGCAACCCCGCTCACAGCGGCAATCCCCGAAATGCGTCCGCGCGCCAGCGCCAGTAAACCTGCACAATGCGAAACAGCATCAAGCCGAAAAGCAAGGGGATGAACATCTGAATCCAACGCTGCTCGATGCCGAGACCCGGGGTCTGATACGTCACTTTGAACAGAAGTTGTGTATATCTTGAGGTCTGTACAATCATGAAGATCACAAAACCGACCCACAGCGCATCAGCCAGCACAACGCAGCAAATCTGCAGCGGGCGCGGCAAGCGGCTGACCAGAAGCGTTATGCGGATATGCGCCCTATCACGTACAGCCATTGTGGCACCGAGATAAACAGCGAAGATCATCCCATAGACAGCCGTTTCCTCCGCCCACACCGCAGCCGTGGAGAGGAAGAACCGCAAGATCACCTGCATCAGAACGGAGCCGACAACGACGCTGAGAAAAAGAGTACACAGAACTTCTTCGAAATACCGATCGAGCTTGGCCAGCACAGCAGACTCCGCACTTTGGGGGAAAGGCGTGCCCGCAGCTGCATTGCTGCGGGCCAGACGTTCGGGGAGAAACCGCGTCAGTTCGCGGCGGCACGGATGGACGTGACCAGCGCCTTGAAATCATCTCCCTTGTCAGCAGCGAAGCTATCCTGCACCCGCTGACCGGCCGCTATGAAATCCGTGCGGTCGAATTCAGCACTTTCCATGCCGCCTTCATCCAGTAGAAACGCGCGGATCTCACCAACCTGACGGGTCATTTCCTCCTTCTGAAAAACGCCCGCATCCCGTGCGGCGCGCATCACAGCATCGCGTTGTGCCTCATCAAGCTTGCCCATGATCCGATCACTCGCAAAAAGTGGCGAAAAATATGTGAAGTGCTCAAGCGCCGTGAAATAGGGCATGATTTCGTAGAACTTCTGCGATTTGATGAAGGACGTGCCATTATCCGCGCCTTCGACCGTTCCGGTCTGCAAGGCCGTGGGGGTATCGGCCCAAGGGAGCGGAATTGGCGCTGCGCCAAACTCGGTAAAGGTGTCGATCATCACCTGGTTTTTGGGTACACGCACCTTCAGACCCGCCATATCCTCCATCTTGGTGATCGGGCTGCGCGAGTTGTAGAAATCGCGGTCCCCAACAAAGCCGAAAGTCAGAAGATGAACGCCCGTGGCCTCCTGCAGCGCCTTTGCAAAACTCGTACCGACCTCACCTTCCAATACACTATAGGCGTGGCCCTTATCCTCGAAAATATAGGGCAGCACAAACGCATCCATCAGCGGAAAGTGGGGCGATACGTTGTTCCCGGTGATGACATGCATATCAACGGTGCCAAGCTGCATCGCCTTGAAGGCCTCGTCCTCTCCCATCAACTGGCCACAACACCGCACTTTCACATCGATTGTCCCGCCGGAGTATTCTTCGGCCAATTCTTCGAATTTATTGGCCAGAACGGCATAGGAACTGCCTTCGGCGGCGGCATAACCAAGGTTGATCACCACATCATCGGCCATTGCAGCAGTTGTTGAGAAGGCAAGCGCGAGCAAGGATGCCGCAGCGGGCACCGTTTTGAGAAGTCTCATTCATCTCTCCAGGTCATCTGTTTCGCATTTTGTAGGCAAAGCCTGACACAAATGATCGCCGGAGTATAATGTCATTTGGAACAAGGCCCACATTTTGGAAGTGTCAGCAAAGGAAGCAGGCGCTTCAGCTTTCCGTATTTGCTGCACGAGGCCGGTTACTCGTTCAATACCCCTGAGCCAGAACACCACTGTTCGAAAGGAGTCGCTGGTTAAGCGATCATCCTGTGAAGCTTCCATAGATACGGCCAAGAACAAAACTGACCGAAACAAGAAGCATGGATTCGCTGAAACAAGCTTCGAAAATAGTAATTAAAGGGCACGTATAACTCTCAAATAACACCCAGACACAACTTTGAATTGCACAAATCTCAACTTTAGTAGACGATTGTAGCGTATCGCCAGTGCCGATGCTGCAAATGGTGGTTGGTAACCTGTTCCCGCAACAAGATCATGCAGCCACGACCTGTTAAGGAATAGGCGATACGGATGCTCTGATGAGATACCCTTTTGTGCCGGTGATTTTTGGTGACACACTCAAATCCGACCGATCCTCTCTCTGGGAGACTACAGACCAGGATAGACAGATCCTGGCTCCTTCGTTGGCGAGCGCCAGCGCAAAGTAGCCGTGCCGCACAACAGGTGTATTCGGAAGCGAAAGCTCTCGGCACAGGCCAAGCCGCGATCATCCAGGGGCAGGCGGCGCGGGTTCTGGGCTGGCATGCGCGCTGGACAGGGGATTTTCAGGCAGCCCAGAACCATATGCTCGAAGCGCTAAGACTGCTCGACATGCCACAGTATCTGCCGATGCAGGCCGAGGCGATGGCCGCACAGGCCGTTGTGCTCTACAGTCAGGGCCGTCAGGATGAGGCTGCGGAGCTCATACGCGAAGCGCTGACGTATCTCGGCCCGGAGCAGTCCATTCCTACGCGCATTGATCTCTATGTCGTGCAGTCAACAATAGACTCCTATTCCGGTGCCTATGAAGCCGCCCAGACTTTGATCGATGAGGCCATCACGCTTGCAAAGAAGTCGGGTTTTGAACAACAACTTCCTAACGCACTGAACGTTCAGGCGCGCATTCTGATGCGGATCGGCAAACCTGAAGACGCAGCACTTCCGGCAGTGGAAGCCGTGAAAGTGGCGCGGCAAACACGCAATGCCGTTGTACTTCCCTATACACTCGAGTTTCTTGCGGCTGTCCGGCTGGCTAACGGACAACCGGAAGAAGCTGTAGAACTGGCACGCCATGCAGCAGAGCTTGGAGAGAAACGACACGATCAACGCGTCACATGTCAGGCACTCGACGCTCTCGGCAAAGCGCAACACAAGTTGAAACTCTTTGACGACGCTCTGAAGACTTTGAACAAGGGGCTGCATATCGCAGAAGAAATTGATTACCCCATCTGGCAGCGTTGGTTCCTACTGGGAATATCGAACACATTGGAGGCAATCGGAGATTTATCCGGCGCATTGTCAACTTACAAAACCTATTTCAAGCTCGATCAGGCTCTGTTTCGCAAGGAGGCAGAGGCGCGGATGGTCGAGATGCGCGCCCGGTTTGATCTGCTCCGGGCGGAAGAGGTCGCGGAGGTAGAGCGCTCGCGGGCCGCAGAACTCGCCGAAGCGCATCAGGCGGCAGAGGTTTTGGCCCGAACAGACAGACTTACCAAACTGTCCAATCGGGAAGGTCTCGATCAGCATTTGGAATCCGTTGGCTTTCTGAAAGACAACGCTTCTATAGCCTTTGTCGTTGTTGATCTGGATCATTTCAAACCTATCAACGATACTTACGGACATGCCGCAGGAGATCGTGTTCTGGTCGAAATTTCCGAACGGCTTAGCAGGCTTGTGCGCGACAACGACATCGTCGCGCGTATAGGCGGTGATGAGTTTGCAATGATGGTCGGCGGTGTCAAAACATCTGCGCAGGCCCGTGATCTGGGCGAACGCCTGATACGCATCTTCTCCGAACCCGTTACTGTAAAAAACCGGCCTCTTGATGTTTCGGGCAGTATCGGCATCGCGCTCAGCGAAACTGTCGGTCACCAACTTAGCAAGCTGATGAGTGCAGCCGACCAGGCAATGTACGGAGTAAAGGAGATCCGCGGCCCGGCCTACAATCTGTTCTGCGCGCGCAGTGCTGGCGATATCCTTGATCTCAACGTTAGAGAGGTCTTGCGAAAGGCCATTGCTGAAGGCCAGATCCAACCCTGGTTTCAGCCAAAAGTGGATATTTGCACCGGCCAGATCCAGGGTTTTGAAGCATTGGCAAGATGGGTCAAGCCGAATGGCCAGATAGTCCAGCCAACGGCTTTTCTGCCCCTGATCAAGCAGCACAACCTACAGGGTGAGTTCACCTTTGCGATACTTCGGCGATCACTTCAGCAACAGGCAGTCTGGTCCACGTTCGATATGCCAACCCCAAGCATAGCGGTTAACATGCTGGAAGAACTTCTGGCTTCCCCCGAGGCGGTACAGGATATCGATCAGATGCTGCAGGAATTTACCCCGCACAGAAATCTGGTTACACTGGAAATCACGGAAGATGTGTTTTTTGATCGCGCGGCAGATGCAATTCGCAGCACCATCCAGCAACTGGGAGAAAGCGGCATCCAGTTTTCGATGGACGATTTCGGAACGGGCTATGGCTCGTTTCTGCATCTGCGAGAGCTCCAGGTTCATGAGATGAAGATTGATATGGAATTTGTTCAGGGAATTGGAGTGGACAGGTCAGCCGAGGTAATCATTGAAGGCTTCATCGCGATTGCAAAGGGCCTTGGCATCTGCGTCGCTGCCGAAGGGATAGAAACTGAGGAACAAGCCGCCTTCCTGACAGCACGCGATTGCTTTGTCGGGCAGGGCTTTCTTTTCGGCAAAGCATTGTCTGCAAAGGCCGCCGAAGAGCTTCTCCTTTCGCAGATGGATCAAAATATCGCGGCGCCAATTCGCCGCTGATCACGTTGAAAACAAGCCGATAGGACGGAAAGGTCACTCTCTGGCCCTGCCTCGGCTTTGAGTCCAGCACATTACAATGCGACACTTCCCAGCAAGACTTCTCAAACAGATAAGAGGAACCGAATTCAATCGCAGGCGTTTTGGAGAGAGAACTAGAAAGGGACTGAGCCATGGCAATCGAGATCGGCGACACCGTCAAATGGAACTGGGGAAAGGGCACTGCCACGGGCAAAGTCGAGAAAACTTACGAAAAATCAATAACCCGCACAATCAGGGGCACGGAGGTCACCCGTAATGGATCAGAGGATGACAACGCGCTCTACATCAAACAGGAAGATGGCGATGCTGTCCTCAAGCTCGCGTCAGAAGTCTCCAAGGCCTGATCATGGCGGGGTTGATCTATTATCCAGACAATCAACCCGGGATAAGCCGGCAGAGACGCGGCCGCGGCTTCAGCTATGTCGCACCGGACGGCACGACGATAAACGATAGAGCAGAGCGAGCGCGGCTGGCAGCTCTTGCTGTCCCTCCGGCCTATAGTCAGGTGTGGATATGCCCCCTTCTCAATGGCCATCTGCTCGCCACCGGGCGGGATGAAAAGAAGCGCAAGCAATACCGCTATCATCCAGATTGGACGGCAGCACAGGCCGAAACGAAATTCAGAAATCTCGTTGAGTTCGGCTATCTTCTGCCGCGGATCCGCCGAAGGGTAATGCGTGATCTGGAGGGAGATGCGGGAGACAAGGCCTTCGCGCTGGCAAGCGCCGTCGCGATGATAGACAGGTTGGCATTGCGGGTCGGAAACGAGGCCTATACGCGGGAGAACGGCAGCTACGGCGCCCTGACTCTGCGCAACCGTCATGTCGAACTTAAAGGCAACAAGATCATCCTGAACTATGTCGCCAAGGGTGGCAAAAGTGTCCGCAAACAGATGGCGGATCGCACACTCGCGCGGATCTTCAACAAGATCGGCGACTTGCCCGGAGCAACTCTGCTGACATGGACGGACGATGAAGGACGCGCGCAAACGCTCGGCTCAGAAACCCTGAACAGCTATATTGCAGAAGCCGCCGATACGGAGGATATTACTGCAAAGACGTTTCGCACCTGGGTTGGCACGCTGGCCGCATTCGAAGTGGCAGAGGCGGGTTTCGCCACAATCAAGGCTATGGCGAACGAGGCATCAAGGCGCTTGCACAACACTGCAACCATTGCGCGCAACAGCTACATTCATCCCGAAGTCATAGAACTGGCCGGTCGCGCCACGAAACTCCCGCCTCCGGCCGATTTGGACGGCCTCAAGAAAGCCGAGCAGCGGCTGCTTGGCTATCTTGACCGCTGATTTCAAGGCCAAAAAAGGCCAGCGCCCAGGCGGACAATGAGCCGCACCAGAAAGCAACTGTTCGGAAACCGTAATAAACCATAGAAAACACTGAACCTTTTAAGCCGCTCCGCGTTTATGGGGAAGCGAATGTGCGAGGTAGTTCAGTTGAGTACAACAAGAGATCTCACCACAGGCCCGACCTGGAGCAACCTTTTGCGGCTTGCCGGGCCAATGGTATTGGGCATCATTGCCGTAATCTCGGTCTCCCTCGTAGATACCTACTATGTCGGCCAACTCGGCACCAAGGAGCTGACGGCGCTCTCCTTTACCTTCCCAGTCACCCTTTCTGTATCAAGCCTCGCCATTGGTCTGGGCGCAGGTGCGTCATCTATGGTGTCGCGCGCAATCGGCTCGGATAACCGTAAGGATGCAAAGAGGTTGGCAACCGATAGCCTTGTCCTTGCGGTTATACTCGTTCTCTCCGTTGCGGTCGTCGGATACCTGATGATTGATTGGCTTTTCGCACTTCTGGGCGCCACAGGCGACGTGCTTGATATGGTCGGTCGCTACATGCGTATCTGGTTCCTCGCCATTCCGCTCCTGGTGGTGCCGATTGTTGCCAACTCCATCGTCCGCGCAGTAGGCGATGCCTTTTGGCCCAGCGCCATCATGGTTGGTTCTGCGGTCATCAATATCACCGTCACCCCGGCCTTCATCTTCGGCTGGGGCCCGATCCCGGCAATGAACATCGAGGGTGCTGCCATCGGTACGATGGTCGCATGGCTCTTCACACTTGTTGGCGCGTTTCTCCTCATCGCCCTGCGGGAGAGAATGCTCGTCCTCTCTGTGCCTCCATTCAGCGATGTTTACCAATCCTGGAAACGCATTCTACTGGTGAGCGTTCCGGCCTCCGTCGGCAATGCGGTGAACCCCATTGGCATCGCCGTGGTCACGGCAATCATTGCGGTTTACGGCGATACTGTCGTTGCCGGTTTTGGCGTGGCTACCAGAATAGAATCCCTGGCCGTCATCCCGATGCTGGCACTATCCTCAGCCATCGGCCCCTTCACGGGCCAGAACTGGGGCGCATCCAAAACAAGTCGCATTACAAGAGCCCTGAAAATCTCCTACGCCGTCTGCGCAATATGGGCAGCGGCGCTCGCCCTTTTCTTCTGGGTGGCGGCGGAATCTGTCATCGCCGTCTTCTCAGATGATGCAGATGTTATACAGGCCGCCTCGCTTTATCTCACAATCGTTCCGCTAAGCGTCTGGGGCTACGGCATCGTGATTATCGCGGCAGGAGCATTCAACGCTCTTGGAAAGTCATCAACGGGGTTGGCCTTCTATCTGTCGCGCACAGCGCTGCTCTACGTTCCGCTGTCGTTTCTGGCATCGGCCCTCTCGCAATCATGGGGCGTATTCTTCGCCATCGCGATTGCGAATGCCATCAGCGGAATGGCTGTCGCTGCGTATTCCCTCTGGTGGCTCACCAGTTGCGAGGAAAAGGGTGCCCAGCCCGCATAACCAAGGAACTGAACAACCGCACGGCTCTAACTACACGATGCCACCACCCGTCCCGCTTACAGTCGGGCGTTTATCCGCAACCGCAGCGCGGTAGCCCGAGGCGCGATATGCGGCAACCGGATCGATCGCGCCACCCGCCTCATGCCGAGCCATTGCGAGGATCGGCTCAACATCCGTGCGAAACCCTTGCTTCAGTGCGGTGGTCGCCATCATCGCGTCATTTGCATCCTGATATCCAGCCAGCGCTTCACGGTCGACCAGAAGCGCCTGCGCATAGGCCCGCTGTACCTCGGTGGCTGAAACCATCATGCTTTCGATCGGATCGGTTACATTATGGCTCTGGTCGAGCATATGCATCGGCTTGAATGCCGGATCCGCTTCCGCCTCGACCAGCTCATTGAACACGAGAAACAGGCGGTACGGGTCGATACTGCCCGTATCAAGATCGTCATCTCCGTATTTGCTGTCGTTGAAATGAAAACCGCCCAGCTTTCCGAACTGGGTCAGCCGCGCCACGATCATCTCGATATTCACATTGGGCGCATGATGGCCAAGATCCACAAGGCACTTTGCTTTATGGCCCAACTGCTGAGCGATCAACAGGTTCGTGCCCCAATCCTGAACAACCGTCGAATAGAAAGCAGGCTCAAACATCTTATGCTCTGTCAGCAGGGTCCAGTCGTCCGGAAGAGCGTTGTAAACCAACCGCGTGGCATCTAGGTAGCGCTCGAACTGGCGGGTAAAACTGGCCTGGCCGGGAAAATTCGAACCGTCCCCGATCCAGATGGTCAGCGCCTGGGAGCCGATTTTCTGCCCAAGTTCAATACAGGCGATATTATGATCAACGGCTTGCTGGCGTGTGGCAGCATCGGTGTGCGAAAGGGATCCGAACTTGTAGCTGTGCACCTGATCGGGCTGGTCCTGAAACGTGTTGGAGTTCATGGCGTCGAAGGCCAGCCCAACTTCCTGCCCCTTGCTGTTGAGATCGGCCGCAGGCTCTGCATCCCAAGGAATATGCAATGAAACGGAGGGCGTAGCCTGCGTCAGCTGATGGATAACGCCGCAATCATCAAGTTTGTCGAAGATGTCGCGCGGCTCGCCCGGCCCGGGAAACCGGGCAAAGCGGGTACCGCCAGTGCCAACACCCCAGCTTGGAATTGCAACACCATATCCGGCCACCTTGTCCTTGATCACCTTGATGTCGATGCCGCGCCGGTCCAGATGTTCGCCAAGGGCATCATAATCCGCCCGCAATCCGGTAGCCGCACCCTCATTGCTCTCAAGAATGATGTCTGACTTGATCATTGAACCGCCCCTTAACGGGTGAACGCCTGAACGTTGCCCGCATCCACGTTGATGATGTTTCCGGTTGATTTGGCCGAGAGGTCCGAGGAAAGGAAATAAGCCGCCTCGGCAATATCTTCGGGAAAAACGGAGCGCTTCAGCATGGAGCGTTCTCGGTACATCTCTTCCAGCCCGTCCTTATCCGTTCCATATGTGCCAGCCCGCTGATCCAGCCACTCTCCCTGCCATATCTTGGAGCCCTTCAGCACCGCATCGGGGTTAACCACATTCACCCGCACGCCCATCGGCGCCCCCTCCAGCGCAAGGCATCGTGCAAGGTGGATCTCTGAGGCCTTCGCCGTGCAGTAAGCGGAGGCATTGGGAGACGCTGCAAGGCCATTCTTGGAAGCGACAAAGACAACCGCGCCCCCCATGTCCTGCTGCCCGAACACTTTGAACGCATCCCGGCTCACAAGAAAATACCCGGTGGAAAGGACCGCCATGTTTCTGTTCCACAATTCAAGGCTTGTATCTTCGATCGGGGCGGAACTGGCGATGCCGGCATTCGAGACCAGAATATCAACGCCACCAAACTCGGCTGCGATATCCGCATAGGCGGAAGCAACAGCGCCCTCATCAGTCACATTCATGTTTACCGTGCGCACCACATCTGCCGAATATGTTGCAATCAGGGTCTCGGCTGTCTCTTCAAGGGCCGCATCATCGATATCCGCAAGCATAACACAGGCGCCTTCCCGCAAATACCGTTCGGCTGTGGCAGATCCGATGCCACCGGCACCACCCGTCACCAAGGCTACGCGGCCAGCCATGGATTTCAGGGCGGGCATGCGTTGCAGTTTCGCCTCCTCCAGCAGCCAGTATTCGATGTCGAATGCTTCCTGTTCCGGCAGTCCCTGATACTCTGAAACGGCATTTGCACCCCGCATCACGTTGATCGCATTCACATAGAACTCACCGGAAATACGCGCCGTCGCCTTGTCCTTTGCAAAGGTGATCATGCCCACACCGGGCACCAGATACACCACCGCATTCGGATCGCGGATCGCAGGGCTGTCGTCACGCTTGCAGCGCTCATAATACGCCTTGTAGCCCTCGCGGTAAGCACCAACAGCCTCTTTCAGCCCTGCGAGGGTCTTGCTCACATCGGGATTGGCAGGATCGAAATCCACGACGAGCGGGCGGATTTTGGTACGCAAAAAGTGGTCTGGGCAGGATGTACCAAGAGCCGCAAGCCGCTCCATGTCATTTGCATTCACAAACTCAAGAACGGCCTCACTATCGGTAAAATGTCCCACCATATGATGCTGGCCGGAAACCATACCGCGTATGGCAGGCATCAGGCGGGCCGCAGTGGCGCGGCGCTGATCAGCAGGCAGGCTTTGGTGTTTCACGCCGCCAAAGGCGCGCTTGTCGCGGGTTTCCTCCGCAAACCAATCCATCGCGGTCTGGACAATACTGAGTGTCAGTTCATAGCAGTCCCGCGCATCATCTGCCCAAGTAAACAACCCGTGGCTCTCCAGCACCACACCCTTCGCATCCGGGTTCTTCTCACAGAAATCCGAAAGCCACAGCCCCAGTTCATAGCCAGGCCTTTTCCAGGGCAGCCAGCCTATCGCATCCCCGAAAATCTGCCGGGTCAGCGCCCTGCTGTCCTTCGCGGCGGCTATCGCAATAATTGCATCCGGATGCATGTGATCAACGTGCCTGACGGGCACATAGGCATGCAACGGCGTGTCGATGCTTGCAGCACGCGGGTTCAAATTGAACGTACAGTGCGGCAGATACCCCACCATCTCATCCTCAAAATCAACCCCGCGATAAAGTCCCCGAAGCGTGTTCAATTTATCCATATAGAGCGTTGAGAAGCCGTCCATCTTGATGGATCCCACATCTCCGCCCGAGCCCTTCACCCACAGCACATCCACCATGTCTCCGGTCAGCGGGTCCTTTTGCGTCACCTTCGCAGAAGTGTTGCCACCACCGTAGTTCGTGATTCTCTTGTCAGAGCCAAGGAGATTGGACCGATAGAGCAACTTTTCCGGCTCGCTCATCTCGGCGGCACGGGCAGCATCCCACTTGTTTTCAAGGCGTTGGGGGGTGGTGGATGTGCTCATCGGTCTCTCCGTAAGGGGCGGCGCATTGCATGCCCGCTGTTCGGAAGGCTGACGTTGTGAAACATTAAAGTCAATCAAGAACGGTCATAAATTTCCATCATTAATCGTTTCATGATCAATAATGACAAATAATGATTGACATAATGTCGCGACTCGCCTCACCTTTGGCCAACCAAGTGCCTTGGGAGGGCAAATGCACGAGAAAGACCGACACAGGATCATCTTGTCAGCCGTGCAGGATCGCCCTCTGGTCACAGTGGTGGATTTGTGCGCGCTGACAGGTGCTTCCGAAGCAACGATCCGCCGTGATATCAACACGCTGGATGCGCAGAAACGACTGCGCCGCGTGCGCGGTGGGGCAGAGGCTCTCGCGACGCCTCCCTTTGTTGGCCTGGCCGGTCGGCCCTTTTCCGTCAACGAGAAGATGCACATAGGCGAGAAACAGGCCATTGCCGCAGCCGCTGTCGAGCTTTGCGAAGACGGCGATGCGATCATTATCAACGGCGGCACCACGACCTTTCAGATGGTGCACCCGCTTGCCACACGCCGGATGCAGGTCTTCACCAATTCCTTTCCGATTGCCGACCACCTTCTCAAGAACACACGCAATACGGTCATGCTGTCCGGCGGCATCATCTACCGCGAACAAAACATCATCCTCTCACCCTTCGACAATGACGTAACCCGCAACTTCTACGCCCGGCGCATGTTCATGGGAGCACAGGGCATCGGACCCTTGGGGCTGATGGAGCAGGACCCTCTGCTGATCCAGGCAGAACAGAAGCTGATAGGCCAAGCGGATGAACTGATTGTTCTGGTCGACAGCTCCAAATTCGCCCGCCGCTCCAGCCTTGTTCTCTGCCCGCTGGAGAGGATCGACACGATCATTACTGACGACCGCATCGACGATCGTACAGCGGCAATGCTCACATCGGCTGATGTAACACTGATCGTCGTGCCATCCGGCGCGGCGCAAAAAGAAGGGGTGGCAACATTGCCAGCCTGAAAATGAGTACAACAGGGAGGAAACCATGAGTGTATTCAAGAAGGTACTGACCACCGCAGCGCTGGCCACGGCCATGATCACAACACCCGCCCTCGCGCAGGATAACGTGCGGATCGCGCTTGTCGTAAAGGCACTTGGCATCGGCTTTTTCGAAGCCGCCGCCGAAGGTGCTGAGGAAGCGGCTGCGGAACTCGGCAATGTCGAGATCATCTATACCGGCCCCACGGATACCACCGCTGAAGGCCAGATCGAGGTCATCAATGCCCTGATCGCGCAGAACGTGGACGCAATCGCCATTTCCGCCAACGATACGGATGCGCTCGTGCCTGCCCTAAAGCGTGCCATGTCCCGTGGGATCACGGTGATCAGTTGGGACAGCGGGGTTGCCGCAGAGGGGCGCCAGCTTCACCTGAATCCATCCTCCAATCCACTGATAGGCAACATGATCATCAAGCTCGCGGCCGATCATCTGCCCGATGGCGGGCAGGTCGCACTTCTCTCGGCCACAACCACGGCTACGAACCAGAACATCTGGATCGAGGAAATGAACAAGGTGATGGGCAACTATCCCGGCATCGAGGTCGTGGCCACTGTCTATGGCGACGATCTGGCGGATAAATCCTACCGCGAAGCAACCGGCCTCATGCAATCCTATCCCGATCTGGATGCAATCATCGCGCCAACATCCGTCGGCATCGTGGCAGCGGCACAGGCTGTTGTTGATGCGGGCAAAGTTGGCGATGTGAATGTGACAGGCCTTGGCCTCCCTTCCGAGATGGCAGGCGCCATCGAAAGCGGCGCGTCCCAGTCCTTCGCCATCTGGAACCCGATCGATCTGGGCTATTCTGCAACCATGCTCGCATACGAATTGAGCCAGAACGGTGCCGAGGCAGCACCTGGGGCAGAGGTGCCGATGGGCCGTATGGGCAGCCTGACGCTTGATGAGAACAATGAAGGCGCGATGGCTGATCCGTTTGTCTATGACGCCAGCAACATCGACGCGTTCAAGTCGATCTTCTGAGGTCTTCCCCTCTGGCCCGGCGTTTTCCTGGCACCGGGCCAACCTACACCTCCGTTCTGCAACCGGAAAGAGTGACGAAATGAATGAGCGTCTTGCGCTTGCCCATTCTCCCGTCGTGTCGATGGACGCAATCACCAAGACCTTCCCGGGCGTGAAGGCTCTCGATCAGGTACGGCTTGATCTCTACCCGGGCGAAGTTACAGCGCTGGTGGGCGAAAACGGCGCAGGCAAATCCACCACTGTAAAAGTTCTCACAGGGATCTACCGCCCCGATGCAGGAACAATCCGTATCGATGGCAAGCCGGTCACCCTCTCCACACCAAACGATGCATCCAACGCAGGTATTACCGCAATCCATCAGGAAACCGTGCTGTTCGATGAATTGTCGGTCGCGGAAAACATCTTCATCGGCCACGCGCCACGCACAAGGCTTGGCCTGATCGACAGGGCAGAAATGCACAGTGCCGCACAGCAGCTTCTGGATGAAATCGGCGCCCCCCTCAACACGCATACCCTTTTGCGCGATCTTGGTATCGCCAATAAGCATCTCGTCGCCCTCGCCCGTGCCCTCTCCGTCGATGCGCGTGTTGTTATCATGGATGAACCCACTGCCGCCCTATCTCATAAGGAGATCGAGGAGCTGTATGCTCTGGTCGAAACCCTCAAGACGCAGGGCAAGGCGATCCTTTTTATCAGCCACAAGTTCGACGAGATTTTCCGCATCGCAGACCGCTATACCGTTTTCCGCGATGGCGCTTTCGTCGAAGACGGGCTGGTCACCGATATCGATGAGGACGGGCTCGTAAAAATGATGGTTGGGCGCTCTGTGGATCAGATTTTCCCCCCACGGCAACACAAGATTGCTGAAGATGTTTTCGAGGTGGAGGCATACGAACACCCCACTGAATTCGCGGATATCAGCTTCAGCCTCAGGCGCGGCGAGATCCTGGGGTTCTACGGTCTCGTCGGAGCCGGGCGATCAGAACTGATGCAATCACTTTTCGGTATCACCCGGCCCTCCGGCGGGGCTTGCCGGATCAATGGCACCCCTTGCGTAATCCGCTCTCCAGCAGACGCAGTCGCCAACGGGATCGTCTACGTTCCCGAAGATCGCGGCAAGCAGGGCGCGATAATAGGCCTGCCGATTTTCCAGAACATTACCCTGCCCTCGCTCGGTCGCACCTCCCGATCAGGCTTTCTGAAGATCGCGGAGGAATTCAAACTTGCACGCGAATACTCAACGCGGCTCGATCTGCGCGCCGCATCACTCGATCAGGATGTCGGCAGCCTCTCGGGTGGCAATCAGCAGAAGGTCGTCATCGCCAAATGGTTGGCCACCCAGCCGCAGGTGATCATCCTAGATGAACCCACCAAGGGCATAGATATCGGTTCAAAGGCCGCCGTTCACGCCTTCATGGCAGAGCTTGCCGCAGAGGGCCTCTCGATCATCATGGTCAGTTCCGAAATCCCGGAAGTGATTGGCATGTCGGATCGAGTCATCGTCATGCGCGACGGGCGGATCGCGGCTGAGATATCAGGCAGGGATCTGCACCCCGAAACACTGGTGCGCCATGCTGCAGGCATCACCACCACACCCCAGTTGCAGGAGGCGTAGCCGATGTTGCCACGTCTGATACCCGTGCGCGAAACCGTACTTGCCGCCGCCATTCTGCTGCTGCTCATACTCGTCGCATCCCGTTTCTCCGGCTTTGTGGCACCGGCAAATCTCGTCAATGTCTTCAACGATACCGCCCCCCTCATCATACTCGCACTCGGCCAGATGGTGGTGATCATGACCCGCTGCATTGATCTCTCAGTCGCTGCAAATCTGGCCCTCACAGGTATGGTCGTGGCGATGATCAACGTGGCGATGCCCGACCTGCCCATTCCGGTGATACTGGCAATTGCGGTTCTGCTCGGCTCCGTCATGGGCGCGATCAACGGCATGTTGGTATGGAAACTCGCCATCCCGCCCATCGTCGTAACCCTCGGCACGATGACCATTTTTCGCGGCATCATCTTCCTGATCTCCGATGGCAAATGGGTAAACTCCCACGAAATGAGCGCTGCATTCACAGGCTTTCCGCGTGCCGTAGTCCTCGGCCTTCCCATGATGTCCTGGGTCGCAATTGCAGCGGTTGCCCTCTTCGGGGTCATGATGGCCCGTACCCCGCTCGGGCGGTCCATCATCGCTGTCGGCGGCAATCCTCACGCTGCCGTTTACACCGGCATCAATGTGGGCAAAACGCAGTTTATCGCCTTCCTGCTCTCCGGCGCCCTCGCCGGCCTTACGGGCTACCTTTGGGTTGCACGCTATGCAGTTGCCTATGTGGACATCGCTGGCGGGTTTGAGCTTGAGGTCGTCGCCGCCTGCGTCATCGGGGGCATCTCGATCGCGGGCGGCATCGGATCCGTAGGTGGCGCTGTGCTGGGGGCACTTTTTCTTGGTGTCGTCAAGAATGCCATGCCCGTCGTCAACATCTCGCCCTTCTGGCAGTTGGCGATTTCCGGCAGCGCGATCCTCATCGCTGTCGCCTTCAATGTCCGCGCCGGGCGCTCCAAGGGCCGCATCATCCTCAAGAGAGCAGAGGCTCCGTCATGAGCGATATTGCAGTGCAAACGCGCCACGTACCCGACCGCCTGAACAGCCGTGCCTTCCGCATCCTGCGAAGCTGGGAGGCCCTGCTTCTCGCGGTTACGGTTGCGATCTTCATCGTCAACAGTTTTGCCTCGCCCTACTTCCTGAACGCATGGAACCTCAGCGACGCCACGTTCAACTTCACCGAAAAGGCTATGATCGCCTTTGCAATGGCCCTCCTCATCATCTCCGGCGAAATCGACCTTTCAGTTGCGGCCATCATTGCGCTCGCCAGCACCGCTATGGGGCTGGCCGTGCAATACGGAGCCGGAACGCCGGAACTGGTGGCCATAGGCCTCGCTGTCGGCCTTCTCTGTGGAGCCTTCAACGCTGTCTTCGTCACCATACTCGGCCTGCCTTCAATCGTCGTCACTATCGGCACCATGAGCCTCTTTCGCGGGATCAGCTACATCATCCTCGGAGACGAGGCCTTTCGCGGATACCCGTCCAGCTTCGCATGGTTCGGGCAGGGCTATATCTACTGGGTTTTCACGGTAGAGATGCTCCTGTTCGTCATCATCGCGGTAATCTACGGCGTGCTCCTTCACAAAACGAACTTCGGCCGCGCGGTTTACGCCATTGGCAACAACCCCACAGGCGCACTCTTCAGCGGCATCCGGGTGCAGCGAGTAAAATTCATTCTCTTTCTTCTCACGGGGCTCATGTCGGGCGTTGCCGCAATCTGCCTCACATCCCGCCTCGGCTCCACACGCCCCAGCATCGCGCAGGGCATGGAGCTGGAGGTCGTCACAATGGTCGTCCTCGGCGGTGTCAACATTCTCGGCGGATCAGGCTCCATACCCGGCGTGGTAATCGCAGCCTTCGTCATGGGGCTTGTCACATTCGGCCTTGGCCTCCTCAACGTCCCCGGCATTGTCATGTCCATCTTCATCGGCCTGCTGCTAATCGGGGTGATCGCATTGCCGCGCCTCTGGGCCATCGCCGCGCAAAGCAGGAAAGCATGAGCGAGCGGTATGTCTTTCGGATGCGTCTCAACGCCGGTATGGCCGCTGAATACCGTCGCCGCCATGATGCCATCTGGCCGGAACTGGTAAACCTACTACGGGATGCCGGGGTAAGCGATTATTCCATCCACCTCGATGAAGAAACCGGCCTCCTCATCGGCGTAATGATCCGTGCTGACACTCACACAATGGAGGAACTGCCCGATCACCCAGTGATGCAGAAATGGTGGGCACATATGGCCGACATCATGGAAACCGGGCCGGACAACGCCCCCGTTGCACGCGCCTTGCCGCGCCTCTTTCACATGCCATGAAACCACCGCGCCATATAGCTGTGATTGATATTGGCAAAACCAACGCCAAGCTGGCGTTGGTTGATCTCGAAACACTTTCCGAGATCGATGTCGTCACACGTCCCAACACGGTGCTGTCGGGGCCGCCTTGGCCTCATTTCGATGTCGAGGAGCACTGGGCGTTTCTACTGGAGGCTTTGGGGCGGTTTCATCGCCACCACGGTGTCGATGCGATATCCGTTACAACACATGGGGCAAGCGTCGCCTTGCTGGGCGCAGATGGGAGGCTCGCAGCCCCGATCCTCGATTATGAACACGATGGGCCGGAGCAGACGGCCGCCGAATACGATGCGATCAGGCCACCCTTTGCAGAAACCGGCTCGCCGCGGTTGGCAGGAGGTCTGAATATGGGCGCTCAGCTTTTCTGGCAGTTCCGCGAGGATCCGGGCCTCCTGGGACGCACAACCCGTATCATGCCTTACCCCCAGTATTGGGGGCACCGTCTCACCGGTATTGCGGCCAGCGATGTTACGTCCATCGGTTGTCACACTGATCTGTGGATGCCAAACGAAGCCAAATTTTCCAGTCTTGTCTCCAAAATGGGGATCACCGCTAAAATCGCGCCTGTACGCAAATCCACCGATACACTGGGGCCCATCCTGCCCGAAATCGCTGCGGCCACTGGATTACCCCGCACAACCCCCGTTGCCGTCGGCATCCACGATTCCAACGCCTCCCTCTTTCCCCATATCCTGACACAGAAGAAGCCTTTCTCCGTGATCTCCACGGGAACATGGGTGATCGCGATGGCGGTTGGTGGTGCACACGCCACTCTCGATCCTGCGCGCGATACGCTTGTGAACGTCAACGCGCTTGGCCATGCGGTGCCCTCCGCCCGTTTCATGGGAGGACGTGAATACGAAGTCATCCAGCAATGCAAATCAGCAGAGGCCTCGCATGCAGACATCATTACCGCTGTCGAGAATGGCATAATGCTGCTGCCTGCCGTGGAAGGCTCCACAGGCCCCTTTCAAGGCCGGATCATGCAGTGGATCGGTAACGAGCCAGCGGTAGGTTCGGGCCTCAGGGAAGTGGCTGTATCCTACTATCTGGCATTGATGACGGATACCTGCCTCCGCCTGACAGGCGCCACCGGCCCGACGATCGTGGAAGGGCCATTTGCCCGCAATTACCCCTATCTGGCCATGCTCGCAGCCGCCTCGAATCGCTCTGTTCTCCAAAGCCAATCGGCAACCGGAACAAGCATAGGTGCCGCCCTTCTCTTTGGTCGCAGCAATCGCATCCCCTCACCTCTCCCCGTAGAACAATCGCCGAACACACCGCTAATGGCCGCATACGCCGCGCATTGGCGCAAACTGGCGAATCGCCAGCGCTGAAAAGCACGGCCCATCCAACCGGGCAGCCACACTCCCGTCTCACCGGTTAGCGCTCTCCGGGCTACGCGCCACAGCACCTGCACTCTTCCATCGTCATTGTGTTGCAGCATATGAACCACTAGGTATCGCGCTGGCCACGGCACTTTCGCCCCGGCAGAGGCAGAACACAAAAAAATGACACTACAGGCACCAAGAGCCACTTCAGGACCTGCGACAATGACCTCCGAACCCAAGCACCCCGATCTGAGAGAGTTCGTGGAGCGCGGCGACTACGGCGTGAAAGCAGTGGACGATTATCTTGCCGGGGTCTCCTCTCCGCTGGTGGAACCGGGCGCGTTGACATTTCTCTGGCGGGGGGAAGCGCAGGCCGTGCTGCTTCTGCGCTGGATCCACGCAGGTGTCGATACCCAATCCTTTATCCGTCTGCCAAACAGCGATCTCTGGCACCTTCGCATCCCGGTGCAGGATGGAGGCCGGTTCGAATACAAGCTGAACGTGATAGGAGCGCAACGCGAACACTGGATCCTTGATCCGCGCAACCCGCAACGCGCGGCCGATCCGTTCGGTCAAAACTCGGTGGCGATGACGCATGGATACAAGCGACCGGATTGGAGCATACCGCGCGGCGCACCCTCCGGTTCGCTCGAAAAGATCGCAATCAAAAGCGAGGTCTTCGGCACAACCCGAAGAGAGCAGGTCTATCTTCCGCACGGATATTCCCCGAACCAGCCCTACCCGCTGATCCTCGTGCATGATGGCGGTGACTACGATGACTATGCGGAGCTTTCCGTCTCACTCGATAATCTGATCGCCGTGGGAGATATCCCACCCGTGATAGCTGTCCTCAGCGAAGCTGGCGACAGGATGAGCGAGTACGCCAGAGGTCGGCGCCACGCCCGCTATATAGTGGGCGAGCTTCTTCCCGCCATCGAGGCGCAATACGCTGTATCGGATGCGCCATCGAACCGTATCCTTCTGGGCGCGAGCCTCGGTGCGGTTGCATCTCTGGCAACGGCCTTCCGCTTTCCCGGCGTTTTCGGCGGCCTGATCCTCAAATCCGGCTCGTTCATCCTCGATCCTGCCAAGCTTCGCGGGAGAGAGCACCCCGTTTTTCACCGTGTCGCCCGCCTTTTGAAGGCGATGCAGCGGGCACCAGCGCTTCCCTTTACCCGCGCCTTTGTCTCAACCGGAGAGTTGGAAGGCCTAGCCGATGAAAACCGGGCGCTGGCCGATGCGCTCCGTCAGCAGGGCGTCGCTGTCAGGTTTCAAAGCTCCTGGGATGGCCACCACTGGCATAACTGGCGCGATCAGTTGCGGGATGCTTTGATGTGGGTTCTGGGCCCTGATCAAAACGAATAGGCGAAAGCGGGGTTTACCTGCTATGCCGGAACGGGGAGGGCGTTCCATGGCCAAAAAGAAGAAACATATCGGATTGTCGTTGGGCGCAGATATCTGCTGGCCCATTGCCTATGAAAGCCTGTTCGAGGCACTCACCAAAGACGGCCTCAAACTGGGCTCCGACACGCTGGACTTCGCGGTAGAGCGTGTGAGCATCGAGCCATTCAGCCTGCGCCAACCCGTAAAATACGATGTCGTCATCGACCGCCTGACCCACTGGTATTCAACCAGCCGCGAGTGGATCAAGAAGGGCATCCTCGTGGACGATCTCTACGTCTACAACAATCCCTGGTCGCTCCAGTCGAACGAAAAGCACACCAGCTATGCCGCAATGATGCGTCTTGGCCTGGATGTGCCCGAAACATGGATGCTGCCGCCGAAATCCTATGAGCCAAGCGAGGATCTGGAAGCGACACTCCGTAAATATGCCCGGATGTTCGACCTCGACGAGATCGGCGAGAAGATAGGCTATCCCTTTTTCATGAAGCCCTATCACGGCGGCGGCTGGAAGGGTGTCAGCAAGATCGATAACGCTGCCGATCTTCACAAGGCGTATGACGAAAGCGGCACCGAAGTCATGAACCTTCAGGCCGCGGTTCTGCCGCATGATTTCTTCGTGCGCAACATCGGGCTCGGCCCCCAGATCCGCCACGTCAACTACGATCCCGGCGCACCGCTGCATGATCGCTACCGGATGGACACAGGCTTTCTCGACGCAGAGGATCAGCAAACGCTGAAAGACATGACCCTGACGATCAACGCCTTTTTCGGCTGGGATTTCAATTCCTGCGAGGCGCTCCGCCGCGATGGCATTTGGCATCCGATCGATTTTGCCAATGCCTGCCCCGACAGTCAGGTAACATCGCTGCACTATCACTTTCCGTGGATGATCAAGGCCAATCTGCGCTGGTCGCTGTTCTGTGCCGCGACAGACAGGCCAATGCGCCGTAACATGGATTGGGCACCTTTCTACAAGATCGCCGACAGCGATCGGTCCTCTTCTGAAAAGTTGGCCGAATACGCCAAAATCGCCAACAAGCGGTTCGAGACGGAGAAGTTCCGCCGCTTCTGCAAACGCCAGCTCAAGGATCTGGACGAGCTGGCCTATGATTTCTTCGGCACCGAAACGCTCCGCGATGCGATCCGCCAGAAGGTGCAGGCTCTCTTTCCGGATCATGAGCATGAAGAGTTCACCGCGTTGTTCTGGGATCGCATCCAGACATGGCGGGACCAAGAGGGGCAGCAGGGTGACAAAGAAGGCTTCTAGCTGGTGGTCCGACCGTCTGCAAAGGGAGATCTCGCTGGTTCGCTGGGGAAATTTCGGGCAGCCCGTGCTGCTTTTCCCCACCGCAGGCGGCGATGCGGAAGAGATTGAGCGGATGCTCGTTATCCGCGCGCTGGATCCGCTGCTATCCGCAGGCCGTATCAAGATCTACTCCTGCGATAGCGTTGCGGGCGCTGCGTTGGCGTCCAAGGAAGGTTCGGTCGAGCATCGCTGCTGGATGCTGAACCAGTTTCACGCCTACATCGCCCACGAGGTTGTTCCGGCAATCCAGGCCGATTGCGGCAGCGAAGGCATAGAGGTGGTCGCAGCGGGGGCTTCAATCGGCGGCTTCAATGCGGTGGCCGTCACCTGTCGGTATCCGCATCTCTTCCGCGCAGCCCTTGGGATGAGCGGCACCTACGATCTCGAACGCCTTATGGGCTTCAAAGGCAACGAAGATTACTATTTCTCCTCGCCCCTTGCCTTCCTGCCGGGGCTGGACGGCCCGCTTCTCGACACGTTGCGCAACCGCTTCATCGTGATGCCCTTCGGTCAGGGCCGCTGGGAAAACCCGGGCGAAAGCTGGCATATGGCAAGCGTGCTCGGCGAAAAAGGCGTGCCAAATCGTGTAGATCCGTGGAGCGCGGACTACGATCACGATTGGCCCACTTGGCGCGAAATGCTGCCATTGTATCTCGACGATCTCGTCGCCTGAAGGGAGGCCCTCCCAATGAACATTCTCTTTATCGAGCCGGCCTTCCCGGCCAACCAGAGGCAATTCGTCCGCGCGCTGCACGCCATTGGCGCCAATGTCTACGGGATCGGCGAGCGGCCTTATGACTGGCTCGATGAAGAAACGCGGCACTGGCTGAGCGGCTATCAGCAAATCAGGTCCGTCACCGATGAGGGTGCGCTGGAATGGGCCGTGCGCGATGCACAATCGAGGTTCTGGGTAGACCGTCTGGAGGCAACGGTTGAAGCGCACACACTTCCAGCCGCGCATGTCCGCGAGCGCTGCGATATCCCCGGCGTCTCCGCCCGCACAACCTATTTGTGCCGTGACAAGGTGGCCATGAAAGATGCTTTGCGCAAGGAAGGCATTCCCGTCGCTGCATCAGGTGGTGTCGCCAGCCTATCGGAAGCCCGCAATTTTGCAGAAGCTGTCGGCTATCCACTCATCCTCAAGCCGAGGGATTCTGCGGGTGCCGCGGGCACGTTTCGCGCCGATAACGAGGCCGAATTGCAACGGATAGCACATGCCTCCGGCGTCGCAGATGGCGCGCCCGCAGCCATTGAGGAATTCGTGGAAGGCCACGAGGGCTTCCACGACACGCTCACCGTCGAAGGCAATGTGAAACACGAGTTCATCAGCCACTATTATCCAAACGTTCTGGAGGCGATGCGTACCCGCTGGATTTCACCGCAGATTGTCTCCACGAATGAGGTGGAACACAATCGCTATGCCGAGGTTCGGGAAATGGGGCGCCGCGTGATTGCAGCCCTCGGGATCACCACGTCTGCCACACATATGGAGTGGTTTTTCGGCCCCAAAGGACTGAAGTTCTCGGAAATTGGCTGCCGCCCGCCCGGCGTCGGACAATGGGATAGCTACAGCGCGGGCAACGAGTTCGATCTCTACCGGGAATGGGCCATCGCGGTCTGCCACCATACCACCGATACACGCCCTTCCGGCAAATACGCCTGCGGTATCATCGCCCTGCGCCCGGAGGGCGATGGCAGAATCTCCGGTTATGAGGGAACGGAAGAGATATTCGGCAAGTATGGCCACCACATCGTTGGCCAACACTTCCCGGAGCCCGGCACTCCAACCCAAGGCGTCGAAGCCGGCTACATGGCCAACGCATGGATGCGCGTCCGGCATGAAAGCTTTGACGGTCTCCGCAGAATTCTCAACGAAATCGGAGAGAAGGTTCGAGTGAAAACAGCAGGATAAATGGATGAGCTCCCAAGACTAAAAGCGCCTTCATTCCACGCATGGCGGCAAACCGCCCTCTGGGTCTATCAACAGCGCAACGAAACAACCGAATCCAATCAGCAGACGCAAAAGGTAGCCCAGACTACCACGAAAACTGTCCGAGGCTTTGGGACCAGCTTAGGTCTGGCAATCAGAGCACATTCTCAGAAGCCCACGGCTGCTCCGTCCTTCCGGGGATCGGAGCCGCCAGCGTATCCACCGCCGGGCAGACAGTGGATCAGTTGCGCTCCACCAAACGCAAAAGCGCTGTCTGGCTCCTCGAGCAAGAGTTTGTGGCCCATTTGGGATAGCGTCTCCAGCGACTTGCGGGGAACGGTGGATTCGCACGCAACTTCCAGGCCTTCGGTTACACGCCAGCGAGGCGCATCGGCGGCCATCTGCACGTCTTGATCCCAAAGCTGCGTTCGAAGCACCATCTGCATATGGCCCTGTGCCTGCATCGGACCGCCCATGACGCCAAAGCTCATCAGCGGCCCGTCCCGGCCCATCAGAAATCCTGGGATGATCGTGTGAAAAGGCCGTTTGCGCGGCCCAACGATATTCGGGCTCGCAGGATCAAGCGAAAAGCCGCACCCCCGGTTCTGCAAATGGATACCAGTGCCGGGAACGGTGACGCCAGAGCCAAAACCGGCATAATTCGACTGTATAAAGGATACCATCATGCCGGAAGCATCGGCAGCCGTCAGATACACCGTGCCTCCCTGCTTGGGCGCGCCGGAGCCGAAATCGGTGGCTCTCTCAGGGTCGATTTCGGCCGCCCGGTCAGCCAGGTATCCGTCATCCAGCAAGTCCGACGGGGTCACGTTCGTCATGTGGTCGATGTCGCCGACGAAGGCTTCTGTATCGCGAAGCGCGAGCTTCATCGCCTCGATCTGAAGGTGGAGCGCACACGGGTCGTCAGTGCCGAGATCTCTTACGCTGGTATGGCTCAGGATACCAAGCGCCATGAGGGCTGCAATGCCCTGCCCGTTCGGTGGGATTTCGTGCAGCGTGGTGCTGTCGAACGCTTTGGAGATCGTACCGCACCAGTCAACCCTGTGATTTGCAAGATCATCAAGGGTCATTGTACCATCATGGGCATCTGAAAAGGATACCATCGCTTCGGCCAGCGCGCCCTCGTAGAAAGCGCGCCCCTTGGTTTCAGCGATCTGACGCAGACTGCCTGCAAGCCCGGGATTAACAAATCGTGCTCCTGCTGCGGGGGCCACGCCACCGGGCAAGAAAGTCTCGGCAAAGCCTGGCTGCTGTCCGAGAATGTCGCCGCCGCGTTTCCAGAGACCAGCTATCTTGGGCGATATCGGGAATCCCCCTTCGGCATAGCCGATGGCGGGTTCAAACAGGGTCTCGAAAGGCAATTTTCCAAAGCGTTCAGAAATCGCAACCCACGCAGAGACAGCACCAGGCACGGTGACGCTATTCCACCCATGTTGCGGCATCTGATCAAGCCCGGAAAAGCGCTCAGGCGTCCATGCTGCGGGCGACCGGCCCGAGGCATTGAGGCCGTGCAATTGATTTCCGTCCCAGAGAATGGCGAAGGCATCGGAACCTACACCGTTTCCGGTCGGTTCGACCAGCGTCAGGGTAATCGCGGTCGCGATGGCTGCATCGGCGGCGTTCCCACCCCGAGCCAGCATCGAAAGACCGGCCTGTGCGGCAAGCGGCTGGGAAGTTGCCACCATGTTGTCGGCAAGAACCGCAGAACGGCGCGAGGGATAGTGATGAGAGCTGCGCAGGTGCATCGGGGACCCTTTAGAGACCAGTGGTCGTGGCAAAAGACTGCGAGGGGATGTTTCCGGCAGTTCGCCGCGCCTCGTCTTCGGCGATGGCCCTGTCAATCGGTGCCCGGTCAACCATCCCTGAGAAATTGTCAGTGGTGGCGATGCCCATGGCAAACAAGCGGAAACGTTCACCGCTCACCGCATAGAGGCGACGCAATTCGGCGAGTGGGTCAGCATGATCATCCACCCGAAGATCGAGTGCCGGATAGGGTTGACCGGCATGGATCAGCAGACCTGCCGCCTGTTTGCCACGCTTGTCGCCACCGGCATCCTCCCCCGCTTGCATCGCGGCCAACAACCGATCGGCAAAGGGCAGGTCAGGCCGGTCGAGGAAAGCCTGAAGCGTATCACGCACCACTTCCGGTCCGGCCAGCATGTTGCCCGCGACCGAAATGTCAGGGCCACAAACGTGGCCCGCCCAGGGCACGCACTCTGCACCGGTGTGCTGGGCGATGCTCCCATCAGGCCCAAGGGCATGCGCTTGTCGAACGGCTTCGCCCGCATCACGTTGAATGAAGTCGGCAAAGATCCCGTCGGGTGTCTCTCCAGCTGCCAGCCGTGCCAATCCTTCTGTACCCCAAAGAGGATTTACGAACGCCTGGCTGGCCATCGCGGCCGTTGCAGTCACATGCGGAACGAGAGATCCGCAGGCAAAAAAACGGCTGGCCACCGCAACTCCGTACTCTCCGGTTCGGGTATCACGGGCGACAATCGAATACGTCATGCGCAGCTTCTCCTCGCAGGTGTGCAACGAACAGGCATTGACAGCGATCCGCCCACCTCGGAGGCCGCCTTCGGCAGAATTGCTACTTTTTTTTTAACAATTGAGCTACTCTTTTTCGTGAGGCGGGTGAATGCACCATATGCGCCGCGGCGTTTGGGTACGTTTCTAAGGCAGCGTATGGCAGCAAAATCGTAGGGGAACCGAGTAATTTGCCGTTACTAGTTGTCGAGAATTTGTCGATCTCACTTTTCGACGAAGGGCACGAAACACAACTTGTGGATAGGATTTCCTATCAGGTCGAGCAGGGCGAGACTCTGGCGATTGTCGGTGAATCTGGATCAGGAAAGTCTCTTTCCTCACTTTCGGTCATGGGATTGTTGGCGAAGGAACTTCGGGTGACGTCCGGTCGGATCATGCTGGATGGCGAAGATCTTCTTTCGCTCTCATCCGAAGAGATGCGTCAGCGCCGTGGTCGCGATCTGTCGATGGTTTTTCAGGAACCTATGACGTCGCTCAATCCAGTGCGGACCATTGGATCGCAAATCATGGAAAGCATCGAGGAAAACCTTGGGTTTTCGCGGTCTGCCGCCCGCACACGGGCTATCGAACTACTGCAGGAAGTGGGTATGGCAGATGCCGAAAGGCGGCTGCGGCAGTATCCGCACCACTTCTCAGGCGGTATGCGCCAACGGGTGATGATCGCGATTGCGCTGGCTGCCAATCCCAAACTGATTATCGCAGACGAACCGACAACGGCGCTGGATGTAACCATTCAGGCGCAAATATTGGAGCTGATGACCCGGCTTTGCCGTGAGCATGGCACGGCCCTTGTACTGATTACACACAACCTCGGAATTGTGGCGCGCTACGCTCAGAGGGTAACTGTCATGTATGGTGGCCGGATCGTAGAGGCTGGCCGCGCCGTTGATCTCTATCACAGGCCACGGCATCCCTATACCGAAGGCCTGCTCCGCTCTGTGCCACGTCTGGATCAGGACCGAACCCAGCCTCTGCGTCCAATTCAGGGTAGCCCGGCCGATCCCTTTATGAAGATCACAGGCTGCAGGTTTCACCCGCGCTGTCCGTATGCGGCGCCAGTCTGCAGAGAAACCAAGCCAGCCTTCGAGGCCGGTGCAGCCTGTCATTTCCCCTTAAATCAAGAATCGCGAGACGCATCGTAATGGGAACACCCTTGCTCCGCATAGAAGATGTATCCGTTCACTTCCCTGTTCGGAAAGGGCTGCTCCAGCGTCAGGTTGCAGAGGTCCGCGCGGTCGAGAAGGTTACGCTGGCACTGCAGAAAGGCGAAGCATTTGGCCTGGTGGGCGAGTCTGGCTGCGGAAAGACAACGCTCGCCCGCACCGTCCTGCGCCTCATCGATCCGACAGAAGGGGAAATCTGGTTTGACGGTCAGAATATAACCAGCTTGTCGGGCAATGCTCTGTTTCCCTACCGCGAGCGGGTTGCAGCAATTTTTCAGGATCCGTTTTCATCACTGAACCCGCGTCAAAAGGCCGGGCGCATTCTGTCGGAAGTACTGCAGGTTCACCGCTACAAAGGCGATATTCGCACCCGCGTCGAGGAACTGCTCAACATCTGCGGGCTTCCGCCCCGCTTCGTCGATCTGTATCCGCATCAGATGTCAGGCGGTCAGCGGCAGCGGGTCGGCATCGCCCGTGCGCTGGCCTTGGAACCCGAGCTTATCGTCTGCGACGAAGCTGTCTCAGCGCTGGATGTCTCAATACAGGCGCAGATCATTAACCTTCTGGAAGATCTCCGGGTCAAACTGAACCTGACATATCTGTTCATCGGGCATGATCTGTCGGTCGTGCGGCACCTCTGTGACCGTGTCGCTGTGATGTATCTTGGCAGAGTGATGGAAACCGCCGGTTCGGAAGAGCTTTTTGCCAATCCTCAGCACCCTTACACACGCGCCTTGATAGACGCCGTTCCCGATCCCGATCCCGATCCTCTGGCCGAAGCCACGCGCGCACATTCAAGCCTTGGCGGAGAGATACCAAGTCCGCTCAACCCTCCGTCGGGTTGCGTGTTTCACACACGCTGCCCGATCGCCATGGAGCGCTGCACCGCAGAGATACCGCCGCTAGAAAGCGTTACGAAGGCTCACGAGGCAGCTTGTTTCGCCACAACACCAACAACTGAGACTACGACAACGACCAACGGGAGATAATAAAATGACTGATAAGGACCTGCACCAACGCGCTATGGAAGAACTTAAGGATGCCTATGATTTCGATCACCGCGATCCATTATATGGCCTTAACCGTGACGATATCCGAGGCGACACTATCAGCCGCCGCGCCACCCTCCGCCTGCTAGCGGCTGGTGGAGCGCTCAGCATGGCGCATGTTCTGCCGGGGCTCCGTCCCGGGGCAGCTATGGCGGCAGGCCATAGCGGAGGCGCATTGGACTGTGCATGGTCCGGCGTCGGCGAAATCGTCACGCTCGATCCGGCACAGATCAATCAGGTTCTCCAGTTCCAGATAGCGTCCAACGTCATGAGTGGTCTGATGCATATCGACAATTCACTTGTCGCGCAGGGAGATCTGGCCGAAAGCTGGGACGTCTCCGAAGACGGGCTCATGTATACGATCAAGCTGCGCGAAGGCGTGACCTTCCACAACGGAGATGCGTTCGATGCAGATGATGTAGTCTTCACCTTCAACCGGTCCAGCGATCCGGAACAGTCAATCCATTCCCGGGTTATCGGAAATGTTGCCCAACTGGAAAAACTGAGCGACCTTGAGGTCAGGTTTACACTGAAGAGGCCGCAGGCATCATTCCTGACAAAGGCGCTGGAGCGTGCCTCGGGGCGCGCGATGACCATCGTATCGCGTGGCGGCATAGAGGCGCTGGGGCTTGCGCAATACGGCCTTACTCCAGTGGGCACTGGCCCCTTCAGGGTCACCTCACATCAGCAGGGCCAAAACCTCGTGCTGGAGAAATTCGCAGACTATTACGATCCGGAGCGCCCCAAGCTCGACAAGATCACCATTACGCCGGTCGATGGCGTTGAACCGTTGGCCGCGGCGATGGAAGCGGGCGACATCCAGTATATCGGCGGCAACCCGGTGCCTGCGCAGCTTGTCGACCGGTTCAAGAACAACTCCGATCTGACCGTTGATGTGAAGCCTGGGCCGGGCTTTCAATCGGTGTGGATGAACCCTTGGCGCGACTATATGAAGGTCACCGATTTCAACAAGCCAATCGAAGAATTGAAGCAGGAGAAGGGCTTCATGGTGCGTCTCGCGATTGCAAAGGCGCTGAACCGCGACCTCTTCATCCAGCAGGGTCGGCTGGGCAATGGCGTACCCGCGCATGGCACAATCAACCCCGCCATGGGTTTCTATTTCGACGAAACATTGGCTGAAACATCGGAACAGGCTTACGACCCGGAGGGTGCCAAGGCTTTGATGGCTGCAGCAGGCTATCCGGGCGGTGACGGCTTCCCGGAAATAAAACTGCAGACCACGCCCAACACGAAGCGTGACGGACAGGTCGTCGCCAATATCCTGAAACAGGTTCTCGGCATCAGCGTGGCCGTGGATCCAAAGGATTTCTCCGTTGGGATTGAGGAGTTCCAGAAAATGGACTTCGACCTCCGCCTTGGCGGCTCGGGCGGCGACTATGATCCGGATGACGGCCTGGTCGACTGGATGCAGACAAGCTCAAAGTTCAACGGCCCCACCCGCGACAAGGAAGCCATGCCATTTGGCTTCTTCAGCGAGGCCGATGCAGATGCAGCAACCGATGAGCAGTCGGTAACGGCCAGTCCCGAGGCGCGCCGCGAACTGGTGCAGGCTGCCAACGCGATCACTTCCAACAAGGTTGCCTGTGGGTTCCTCTACCACCCGGTCGATATCCTTGTGTACTCCAATGCGGTCAACGTGCCCGCAGACGCCCGCATCCCCGGCCTGCACGAGCTCGATCGCATCTCTCTGGCTTGAAAAACAAAGAAAGGCGGGCAGGTCCGAGAGGGCCGGCCCGGCATTGAATGGCAGCCTATATCCTCAGACGCCTGATCGGAGCCGCATTGGTTATGATTGCGGTCGCCACCCTCGTTTTCTTCATGCTGCGGCTCGTTCCAGGCGATCCCATCGCGGCCATGCTTGCCGAGGCTGGCAGTGACGAGGCCAGAGAGGCTCTGACCCGCAAACTGGGCTTTGATCAACCGTTGATCGTCCAGTATTTCAAGTGGTTCGGAAACATGCTTCAGGGGGACTTGGGCGCTTCAATATACGGATCAAACCAACCGGTTTCCAAGATCATTGTCGAAGCACTGCCCCGCACATTATCACTTGCCTTCCTGTCTTTCGTCATTGCGCTGATCATCGCTATCCCGGCCGGTATCATTGCCGCGACGCGCAAGAACAGCGCCGCCGACACTGCCGTTTCATTATTTGCATTCCTCGGTCTTTCCATGCCCGATTTCTGGCTGGCGATCCTCTTGATCATCGTCTTCGCAGCCAACCTGCAATGGCTGCCCGCCATCGGATATGAGCCCCTTTCGGCAGGCCTCTGGCCCTGGCTCAGCCACCTGATCCTACCTTCGATTGCCATCGGCACAGGGTTTTCCGCCATTATCGCGCGGATGATCCGGTCCGCTATGCTTGAGGTGCTGAATGCAGATTACATGCGCACTGCGGCTTCGAAGGGCCTCCCCACCCGCATCATACTGCTCCGGCACGCCTTTCCGAACGCCTTGATCCCCGTGATAACGGTGATCGGCATTGCGTTTGCGCTCCTGATCTCGGGCGCCGTCGTAGTCGAGAACGTTTTTGCCATCAAAGGGCTTGGCCGTGTCCTGATCCAGGGTATTCAGAACCGCGATTACCCCGTCGTACAGGGGGCAGTTCTGGTGGTGTCGGCATTCTTTGTACTCTCCAACCTGCTCGTGGATCTGCTCTATGCAGTGATCGATCCGCGTATCCGGTATTCATGATGACCGACGCAACGCTCGAGCCAATCCCAGCCGACATCCCGCAGGCCCCGAAGCGCTCACGTATGCGAAGCGTGTTCTCCAAGGACCGCAAGGCGCAGTTCGGCATCATCGTCCTGGGCCTCTTCATTCTGGGCGCGCTGCTGGCCCCACTGATCGCACCCTATGACCCGAATGAAATGACGCTCGACATGATGGGCAGCCCGAGCGGCGAGCACATTCTGGGAACCGATGATCTCGGGCGCGATCTCTTTTCCCGGATCCTGTGGGGAACGCAGATTTCACTATTCGTGGGCGTGGCAACGGTCGCAATTTCGCTGTTTTTCGGCGTTCTGCTTGGCGTACTGGCCGGATACTACGGCGGATGGATCGATATGATCATCATGCGCTACATCGACCTGCAATGGGCGTTTCCAAATTTTATCATCGCGGTCTATCTGGTGGCCGTATTCGGCACCGGTCTGTTGAATGTCATCGTCGCAATCGCACTGGCCTTTCTGGACGATTTCGCACGCATCGCGCGGTCAATGGTGCTCACCCTGAAGGAAGAACAATTTGTCGATGCCGCACGAGTACAGGGCTTCTCGGATATCAGGATCATGGTCTTTCACATCCTGCCGAACGCAATGGCACCCATCATCGTGCAAGCTACGGTCAGCGTATCCTACGCAATTCTGGGAGAAGCGTCGCTATCCTTCCTTGGGCTGGGCGTCAGCGCCGACACCCCGACCTGGGGCCTGATCCTGGCCGACGGGCGCAGCTTTATCAGTCAGGCATGGTGGCTGGGCGTATATCCCGGCCTCGCGATCATGCTCGTCGTCCTGTCAATCAACTTCATTGGCGATGCACTGAGAGATGCGTTGGATGTACGCGACGCCGATATTTGAGGAACCAGCCAGTAACGAAAGCGCCAAACGGCTTCGGCGCCTATAGAATTGACGGAAGCCAAAGCGAAACAGCCGGTATGTACGTGACCAGAACCAGCGCACCAAGAATGGCCAGATAGAACGGCCAGATCGATTTGAGCGCGTCTTCGATCTTGATCTTCCCGACAGCGCACCCAACGAACAAACAGGTTCCAACCGGTGGCGTACAAAGCCCGAGCCCGAGGTTCATCAGCATCATGATTCCAAATTGGTTCGGGTCCATCCCAAGCGATTTGGCGATAGGCAGGAAAATCGGCGTGCAGATGAGGATCAACGCCGCCATGTCCAGGATCATGCCAAGGATCAGCAGGATGACGTTGATCATGAGCAGAATGATGATCGGATTGTCCGATATCGTGACAAGCGCCTGGCTGAGTCTTTCGGGAACCTGATAGAGCGCCAATAGATAGGCAAATGAGCTGGCGAAGGCGATAAGGATCATCACCATCGCCGTCGTGCGCACTGTCCCGGTCACTGCCCGCACAAATGATTTCCAACTAAGGCTGCGATAGAAAAAGGTTGTTAGAAGAAGCGCATAGATTGCGCCAAATGCGCCAGATTCGGTAACGGTGAAGACGCCGGATAGCGTACCACCAACGATGATCACCGCAGTGAGAAAACCGGGAATCGCATCGCCTGCACTGCGACCAACCTCGCGCCAGCCGGGGAACGGTTCTGAAGGGTAGTTATGCTTGACCGACAGGATATAAGCAGCAACCGCAAGGCTGACGCACATAAGGATGCCGGGAATAACACCCGCCAAGAATAGTGACGAAACCGAAAGGCCACCACCGGCGGCAACGGCAAAAATGATCATGTTGTGGCTCGGCGGGATGACAATGCCCGCTATGGATGAAGTTACAGTCACATTGACAGCAAAATCAGGTCGGTAGCCGCGCTCTTTCATCACTGGCACAAGGATCGAGCCGAGCGCCGATATGTCAGCTACAGCGGAGCCTGAGATACCACCGAAGAGCATACTGGAGAAGATATTCACCATGGCAAGGCCGCCCTTGAGGTGCCCCACGAGTGCGGATGCCAACTTGACCAGCCTCACGGCTATTCCGCCATGGAGCATGATCTCCCCGGCAAGTACGAAGAACGGAATTGCCAGAAGCGAAAAAACAGAGACGCCAGCCGTCGCGCGCTGAAACGTGATGAGCATTGGAAAGCCTTCATACCAGAAGGCAGATGCCGCGGCGATGCCCATGGCAAATGCAACCGGCATACCCATCACGACCAGGACGACGAATACGAGCAATAGAATGGCGAGACCCATCTCAGGACACCTCTAAGTCCGGCACAGGGCTCCATTCTGAAAAGGTCACAATCCGAATGACGCCACGGATGCCCGCGTTCAAGACTATCAGAGCGCCGCACAGTGTGATGGCCAGCGTCCGGATGCTCTCCGGAATATTGAGCATGGGAAGTAGCGAATCCCAGCCAAATCGCATGAGTGTGATGCCCGCAAGGAACATAACCAAACCAAAAGCCGCGAGAATGAAATCAATGCCGATAATCGTCGTTTTTTGCACGATCATCGGCATCTGGTCTCTGAACAAGGTCACGCCAAGATGCGTCTCATCCTTCACCCCTGCGGCTGCCCCGAGAAAGGCTATGTAGCAAATCAGCACAAGGGCAAGCTGTTCAACCCACGTCGGTGTGACGTTCAAAACGTAGCGGCCAAAAACGAGCCAGCCAAAGGTGACGATAAGGACCATCAGGGCAATCGACGCCGTAAAAATGCTTACCCACTGGATCGCACGCAGGATTGCTTCGACCCGGCCAATCATGGACTTATGACCGCTCATTCTGGCCCCGTTGATTGCTTACTTTGAGGTCGAAGAGCGCCCGTGTCGCATGCGAACACGGGCCCCTTGGTTTACCCGGATACTTAGCTCGCGTCGCGGATCATGTTGACCAAATCAGCAAGGTCAGGGTTTGCCGAGAGGAACTTCTCATAGACCGGCGCCATCGCTTCCTGAAAAGGTGTTTTGTCGGCGATGGTGTTCACAACAGTGCCCCCAGCCTTCACCGTTTCCATGCTGGCCGCCTCTCGTGCCTGCCAAAGTTCACGCTGCAAATCAGCGCTCGCCCGACCGGCAGACATAACGATTTCCTGCTGCTCGGATGTCAGTTTGTCCCATGCAACCTTGCTCATGCACAGACACTCGGGAATGATCAGGTGCTCGGTCAGCGAGTAGTATCTGGCGACTTCATAATGGCTGGTGGATTCGTATGATGGCGGGTTGTTTTCCGCACCGTCCACGACGCCCGTTTGGATCGACTGATAAACCTCCGCAAAGGCCATCGGCGTCGCATTACCATCCATCGATTCAACCATGGAAACGAAGAGATCATTGCTCATCACACGGATCTTGAGGCCGTCAACATCTGCCGGTGTGTTGATTGGCCTTACCGAATTGTAGAAGGAGCGCGCGCCAGCGTCGTACCAGCCAAGCGGTACGATACCGCGTTTGATCATGCCAGCACCGATGGCGTCGCCAACTTCACCGTCCATCAACTCATACATTTTTGGAATACTGCTGAAGATAAACGGAAGCGATACAACATTGGTTTCCGGAACGGAGGTTCCCATGGGGCCAAGGCTGAACTCGCCAAAGTCGATAACACCGAGGCGGATTTGTTCAATTGCGTCCGGCTGGCTGCCAAGAACGCCGTTGTGAAATACTTTGCCCGTAATCTCGCCGTTCGTCCGTTCCGCAACCTCAGCTACGAAAGACTCCATGGCGATAGAAACCGGATAATCCTCAACATGAATGTTCCAGCCACGCAGTTCTTGTGCAGCAACTGTTGTGGCAGAAAATGCGATGCAGCCACCAAGAATTGCGCCGCTAAGTGTGAAAGCCTTACTCATTTGATCCTCCCAGATGCAATTGATGTCTGCGTGCCTGCTCCGAACGAAGATAGCCGGATCAAAATCGCGAACAAGTATACTAGTATTCTCAGATTGCCGATGAGTCAAACAGACCTGTCGAAGCTGCCTCGGGCGAGATCAGATTGAGGAGCAGCGGTACTAGCGTGCCTTTCCGGCCAGTAACAGTTCTTGCAATCTTGGGCGCAAAGCGGATCGTGTCCGCAGTTGACCCCGGATTTCGCAGATCCCATGGCCGCTCGCGATGCATTCACGGACCGTCAGATCGATATCCTCGTCAACAACGCCGGTATCATCCGCCGCGGTGACAGTATCGATTTCACGCAAGCCGATTGGGATGATGTGATGGACGTGAACCTCAAGGCAGTGTTTTTCGCCTGTCAGGCTTTTGCCAGTGCATCCTTGCCACGCGGCCATGGGAAGATCGTCAACATCGCGTCCTTTCTATCGTTTCAAGGTGGAATTCGTGTTCCCAGTTACACCGCATCCAAGCACGGCGTAGCGGGGCTGACAAAGATTCTCGCCAACGAACGGGCGGCGAGAGGCATCAATGTGAACGCAATCAATCCATCCCTGACCGTATTCCAGAAAGCCAGTGGGGTAAGGCGGATGACATCGCAGAGACGGCTGTAATCCTCGCGTCACCTGCCGCAAACTACATTCATGGCACTGTCTTGAATGTGGATGGCGGCTGGCTGGCGCGGTGATCGCCCTCACTTTCGCAGATCAACGCAATCATGCTGCCGGAAAACCAACGTTCCTCTCAAGCTGTGAGCGCTAGGCGTAGCATGCAAGAAACAACACCAGATTGGCGACATCATCTGAAAAGCCAAATGCCGCGCGGTGAATATCCGTAATCCGTTCAAAGTCTGCCACGCGTTCGACGCGGATTGCTGCGGCATCACATCCCTTTGTGAAACCTGTCGCAGCGCCGCTTCACTGGTGCGCGGCAGACATGTGATTTTAACTAAACAGCATACCCCCGTTGATATCTACGTTCGCGCCCGTGATGAACGCGGAATCGTCACATGCAAGAAACAACACCAGATTGGCGACATCATCTGAAACGCCTTGGCGCTTTACTGGGGCCGCAGCCTCAAATCCCTTTCGGGCGGCATCTGGCGTGTGGATGTTATGGAAATCCGTATCGATCATACCGGGGCATAGCGCATTTACACGCACGTCCGGACCAAGCTCTTTGGCTAAACCGCGGGTCATCGTCATCACAGCACCTTTGGATGTCGCATAAGCAATGGAACCTGGCCCGCCACCATCACGCCCGGCCTGGCTCGCCAGATTGACAATCGCACCGGATCTCAGATGCGGCAGGCAAGCCTTCACCATCAGGAACGTACTGGTCAGGTTCAGGGACATAACGGCGTTCCAGTGCCCCAGCGACATTTCGGATATTGTCTTGCGTGCGATCAAACCGCCTGTGTTATTCACCAGAACATCGATCCCACCGAATTCAGTGACCGTCTTCTCAACCAGAGCATCCACACCATTCTGGCCATTCAAATCTCCCTGCAGCGCAAAGGCATTGCCACCTGCAGCCTTGATCTCGGCCACAGCGCTTTCTGCGCCTTCGCTACTTGCAAAGTAGTTGATCGCAACGTTCGCGCCCTCGGACGCCAGTTTAAGGGCAATGGCGCGGCCTATATCGCGCCCGCCGCCGGTAACAATGGCTGTCTTGCCTGCAAGTTTCATGAGGTTTCCTTCTTGTTTTAAGGCTGGGTCAGCTAGACGCCGACATCGAATGTTTTGGGTATGACGATCTTGAAGCTGCGATCTGCGGCGTCAGTGAAATAAAGATCGCAGTCGTATCCCTGACCGTCGAGAAAGCTGAAAACCCGACGTGGCGCTGATAGCAGGTGTGGAACAAACAGCGTCGCAATCCGGTGGCGACTGGCCTGCGAGAACGTCGCTCGCAGGCAGGTACCAACAGGCAGGCCTTCAATCTGGGACGGATCGAGGGCACCGTGATTTTCCACATCACCTGCCAACGCGAAGCACCATCGACAACGGCGGATTCGTACAGCATAGGCGAAACACCCGCGACCGAGGCCAGCCAAATGACTGTTGGCAAAAGCGGCACACACAGCAGCCACTCCCGGCGAATGTGGTCAATGATCCGCTGGGCGCGGGCGCGTTGTGCAAAGACCGCAGCCTTTGCCCCGGCGGTATCTCTATCACCGTCGTCATGCAACACGCGTTTGGCCGGAAAGCGCCATCGCTTCAACCTGATCGTGGGTCACGTAAATCGATGTATCACCGAGACATCTAAGTAGACGCCTTGTCTCGGCGCGCATTTGCGTGCTCAGTTTTGCATCAGGATTGGAAAGCGACCTATCGAACAAAAACACCTTCGGACGGCGCACAATCGGATGCCCCATAGCCACGCGCTACCGTTGACCGCCTGAAAGATCACACGGCTTGCCTTCAGGGTATTCGCTCAAGCCCGGAATGCCGCCAATCTCCGCCAGGGATGCTGCGATATCGGCTTTTCTTTCCTTGCGAATTTTCAGGCCAAACGCGATGTTGATGGCCACATCAAAATGCGGATAAGGCGCGTAGTTTTGAAAGTCTATCGCCACGTCGCGATCTTTGGGTGCCACGCAGTTCAATACCCGCCCGTCAATGATTGGTTGTGCATCGGTAATATCCTCAAGCCCTGCAATCATCCGCAGCGTCGTGGATTTACCACAGCCAGATGGCTCGACAAGCACAACAAACTCTTTCTCTGGAACCGCAAGATCGATGCCATGGACAACCTGGACAGCGCCATACGCCTTGACGATTTTTTCCAATCGAACGCCAGACATGGCCATCTCCCCGTGTTGCGTTTTTCCGCAGCTTTTTGAGATGAGGCGTGCCTAGAATCGCCTCGACTGAAACTAGTATGCCAGTTTGGTAACTGGAATACTAGTATTGATTTTTCGCTTGCGGTTTGATCAAATTCAGAGAAGTCCAGGAAAGCAATCAATGAGGATTGCTCATGCGGAATTAACGCCGATCGCATTACCCGACCTGCGTTTGGCAAACACCAAGGGCACGTCGGTATTCCTGCGTGCGATCATCGTGATCACAACCGGTAGCGGCCTGACCAGATTGGGGGAGACGTATGGCGATGTCCGCACTGATCGACATGCCGCTGGCCACGAAACTCGTGGTCGTCGAATTTGAAGAGATCACAAAAGCCGTCAGGAAGGATTCTGTGCAGATTGTGCTTTCGGGATCATCAAAGGCGGCAGACCCACCTTGAAGGACGACACACCGCAAATCCCCGATCTTCCCGGCCTTGGCGAAGAGCTGGATCACGAGGCCGCTGCGGAACTGCACACCCTCTACAGTACCGCGATGGTACAAGATCGCGACGAGACTGACGAAATACTGAAATACATTCACGATTATGTCCGCAGAGCGCCGCGCTGGCAGCAAACAAGAACATCAAAGTAACAAGACAACTGGCCATTGCCGCCCAAACTTACTAATTACCTGCAAACTCGGAGATTGCATCATGCCAACCACGACCGAAATCCGGGATCGACGCACAAGTGTGGATGTTGTGTTCGATCATCTGCATGACGAGATTGCGTCGCTTCAACTTTTGCCCGGAGATAAGATCTCCGAGGCGGATATCGCAGCGAAATTCGGCGTCTCGCGCCAGCCGGTGCGCGATGCTTTCAGCCGTTTAGAGAATCTCGATCTTTTACTGATCAGGCCCCAACGCGCCACCGAAGTGAAACGCTTCTCAATGCGCGAGATCGTCAAATCACGGTTCGTGCGTGCCGCAGTTGAGGCGGAAGTCCTGCGCAGAGCCGCTGCCGAATGCGATCCCATCGGGGCATCCCAATTGGACGCCAATCTAATTCAACAAGCGGCCGTTCTGCAGACCGGTGATTACGAGAGATTTGGAGCCCTCGACTATCAATTCCATCAAACACTCTGTGAAATCGCCAAAGTCGATTTTGCATTCGAGGTCATCAAACAGGAAAAGGCCAATGTGGACCGTCTGTGCATGCTGAGCCTGTCAAAGGAAAATCGCATGCCCCAGCTTCTTGATGATCACACGGCTATCACAGAAAGCGTTCGCAACCACGACGCGGAAGGGGCAGTAGCCGCAGGCATGCTACATCTTTCACGTCTTGATGCCACTATCGCGGCGATTTCAGATGCTCACCCGGACTACTTCGATCCGTAAAACGCGGCCTTTCTGGCAGTACAGCAATTGCGCTCACGAAACGTTCGCGTCTAGAGCGCCTCGAAAAATGCAAAAGGCTTGAGCCTGCTAAACGGGCGCAGAGCTCAAGCCAAACCGGCTGGCTGCCATCAGCTGCCTCACGAGGTGCCAACTTTAGTCTGGGGCATACAAGGCCAGCTTCAGAAGCGAGAGGCGCGCCTGAATGGCGTCGAAGGCAATCGAAGGGTCGGCACCCGCACCAATGTCGAAGAAATCAGTCGCCGAATCCGTCGCACAATGCTGCAAGACAGATCGTGCCGCGTTCCCTGCAGTGTCATCCGAAAGAGCATAGGCGATTGTAAAGATCGTCAGGTTACCATCATTGGCCTTCGTCTTGGCGGCATCACAGATCATCTTTGTCAGCGTATCGCCTTCCACATTGTTCACCACGTTTTCTGCGTTGACCAGGCCGTCACCGCTGACGTTGTACCATGCGTCGTTCCAATCAGAGAGACGCTCCGCCTGCTCCTCCGCAAGCTCCGCGTCAGTCGCACCCACAGTTGGCGAGTAATAGTCCGCATCGTTGAGAACGCGCCTCTGCCGCGTGTTCCGGCCATCGGACATGATAACCAGATACTTGTGAGCATTTGGCGTATCGTAATCCCGCGGCCAACCGTCATAGAGAGGATCAAGCGCCGCCAAAGCGCGCGGATCTGTCGGGCCGCTTGTGTGGTCAACCATTGCCGTCACCAGGCTCTTGGAAGACGTATCCAGCAGCGCTGCAGCCCATTTCACTCCCGAATAGGTGGCCGTGTAGTTTTCCGCTTCCATCGCATTTACCATAGCCGTCACATCTGCCGCGTTGTCCGCATAGGGCAGAATGCGGTTTTCCGGCTGCGGGCATCCGTATCTGTGCTCTCCGCCAAAGTAGGTGTTGCCCTGGCCTTGGGTAACTTCAGGAAAGTGCTGCTGCTGCAAATGCTTGTACGTACCTGAAGCCCGGCGAATATCCACGGTAAGGTAATCCGGATTGCTTTTCACTTCTGCGTTTCCGCCAGTGCCATCGGTGTTGAACTGAAAGCAGTACGAATAGTCATGAACATAACCAAAGTCCTTCACGGGCTGCAGCTCATAGTGCTGCGCCATAAAGGCGTTGGCAGATGTATTGGAGGTGTAAGGAACAACAGAGACAAGCGTCTGACCCTTTTCCTGACCAAAAAATAGATCATCAACAAATTCTGTTACAGCATCCTTCATGGCTTGAAGCCGAATTTTCTTTGTCCCACTGGGGTTGTCGGGATCAACGGGCACTGCCGATCCGGACAACATGGAACCGGAGACGTCCAGCACCAGCGCAACCTCCACATCCAGACGCCGCTGCTCCGCATAGCTTTGGGCCGGAACGTCGATCTGTCCGAATCCGGCAACCTTCAAGAAAAAGGTATCAAGCGTGTAGGAGGCAGATGCCGAAATAGCAGACTCGTAATCCGTAAGATCATTGGGAATAACAACGTCCAGAACAGGCTCAGAAGTTCTGAAGGTACGCGACTTCATGTAGCTCAGTATCAATTCCTTCTTCTCGTCATTAAGTTCCCGCTCAGATTTGCCCTCCGCTTCCTGGGCCAGGGTCTGTGTCAGCGCAGTTGCCGCGAGCACGCCACGGTCCAGCGCATTCTGCAGATCCGCCCGCGCAGCTTCATGCCTCATGAAGTCAACACCCATACCGGCCATAACAACCATTGTAAGGAAAAGAACGACGACCATCGGCATGATCGCACCATCTTCGGAGGCCGAAGCCTGCATAAGTCTCTTCATATCGTTACCACCCGCAACTCAGATACTTGTCACACCGGCCACAGCAGCCAGGCACGCCCCACCCTATAGAGAGGCATTTCTCGTGGCGAAATTGGGACGGGATCTTGTCAGAATGCATCTATTCGGGGGTGTATTAATGGTCAATTCTTGGCCTTAATACGATATTCACTAAAGTAAATATTAGTATATTTATTTGCGCTTAGATAATTGGCGCATCGCCTCGGCAATAGAAATACCTGCCGTAACAGCCACATTCAGAGAGCGCCCTCCGCCAGGCATGGGCACGCGCACCCGCGCATCTACTGCCCCGTGCACATCCGCTGGCACGCCGGCGCTCTCGCGCCCCATAATCAGGGTGTCCCTGTGCTGAAATTCGAAATCCCAAAGGTCGCCATCCGCAGCCGTTGTCAGCAGCACCAGTCGCCCGGGCCTGCGCGAGGCCTGATAGGCTGCCCACGAATCGTGATGCACAACCTCTGCAATATCCGCGTAATCCATCGCACTTCGGCGCAAGGCCTTCACCGAAAAGGGAAACCCGCAGGGGCTGATCACATCCACCGGCACATCAAAACAGGCCCCGATCCGGATCATTGCCCCCAGATTCTGCGCAATATCAGGCTGAAAGGCACATAAACGTAGCATTCCGTTAATCATCCTTGTTCTACCACTCTCGCAGAAAAATCGTTGTGCAACAGCCTCACTTCGCTCACCCTGCGGCGCAAAGTCCGCTGGACCAAGGGCTGGGAGTGATCTAGTTAACCCTCCAAGCTGGCGTTCAATTACCGGGGCTTGCTCTAGATAGCCAAGCCCAAGTCATCACGCCGCAAAAGGCAGAACAAGGAGAAATGCCCATGGCCAATATGGAAGAAGAGCACGGCAACCGCCGCGACTTTCTCTATGTCGCCACCGGAGCGGCAGGTGCGGTAACCGTGGGTGCCGCCGTTTGGCCTCTGGTCAACCAGATGAACCCGAGTGCGGATGTGCAGGCGCTTTCGTCCATTCAGGTCGATGTCGGCGATCTGGAGCCCGGTTCGCAGATCACCGCGCTCTGGCTAGGCAAGCCCGTATTCATTCGCCGCCGCACTACGGAAGAGATAGAGGCCGCGCGCAATACCGATCTTTCCGATCTGCCGGATACTGCCGCACGGAATGCAAACATTCTGGATGCCTCCGCCGAAGATGCAAACCGCTCGCTTGATGAGGCTGGCGAATGGCTGGTCATGATTGGTGTTTGCACCCATTTCGGCTGCGTACCCCTAGGGGATGCCGGCGATTTCGATGGCTGGTTCTGCCCCTGCCACGGCTCGCATTACGATACATCCGGCCGCATCCGCAAAGGCCCGGCACCAGAAAACCTGCCAGTACCGGTCGCGGAGTTCATCTCCGATACGGTCATCAAACTCGGATAAGGGAGAGAGACCATGGGCGGAATTCCCCACGACAGCTACGAGCCTAATTCAAACGCCGAGAAATGGTTGGAGAAACGCCTCCCCATCCTCGGCCTTTTGCATTCTACCCTCACGATCCCCACTCCGAAGAACCTGAACTGGATGTGGATCTGGGGTATCGTTCTTACATTCTGTCTTGCGCTTCAGATCATCACCGGGATCGTGCTCGTGATGCACTACACGCCGGATACGAACTACGCCTTCGCGTCGGTCGAGCATATCATGCGCGATGTGAACGGTGGCTGGGCGCTACGCTATATCCACATGAACGGCGCATCGCTCTTCTTTGTGGCGGTCTATCTCCACATTTTCCGCGGTCTCTTCTACGGTTCCTACAAGGAACCGCGCGAGGTGACGTGGATCATTGGCATGCTCATCTATCTTCTGATGATGGCCACAGCCTTCATGGGCTACGTATTGCCCTGGGGCCAGATGTCCTTCTGGGGCGCCACCGTGATCACCGGCCTTTTCGGCGCGATCCCGGGCGTTGGCCCAACGTTGCAAACATGGCTCCTCGGCGGGCCTGCGGTGGACAACTACACGCTCACACGCTTCTTCTCGCTCCACTATCTTCTGCCCTTCGTGATCGCAGGCCTCGTGATCCTGCACATCTGGGCCTTCCACACGACGGGCAACAACAACCCGACAGGTGTCGAGGTGCGGCGCACATCGAAGAAAGAGGCGGAGGCAGATACACTCCCCTTCTGGCCCTATTTCGTGATCAAGGATCTCTTTGCCCTCGTGCTGATCCTGGCGATCTTCGCGGCCGTGGTGGCGTTCATGCCGAACTATCTCGGTCACCCCGATAACTACATAGAGGCAAACCCACTTTCCACGCCCGCGCACATCGTGCCGGAATGGTACTTCCTGCCCTTCTACGCGATCCTGCGGGCCTTCACCGATGAGGTCTGGATTGTGATGTTTACCGGCTTCATCACCGGTGGCATTGTCGATGCGAAATTCTTCGGTGTGCTGGCGATGTTCGGGGCGATCGTTGTAATGGCGCTCGCACCATGGCTGGATACTTCCAATGTGCGCTCCGGCCGCTACCGCCCTCAGTTCAAGATATGGTTCTACATCCTCATCGTCGATTTCATCGTCCTGATGTGGGCCGGTGCGATGCCGGCAGAAGAGCCTTTTGCAACAATCTCGCTGATCGCGACAACCTACTGGTTCGCATATTTTCTGGTGATCCTGCCGATCCTCGGGGTGATCGAGAAACCGCTGCCACAGCCTGCGACCATCGAGGACGACTTCAAGTCTCATTATGGCGGGTCTGATGATGGCGCAACCGGTGGCACACCTGTTGCAACACCTGCAGAGTAAGACAGGAATAGGAAAAGACTGATGAAACGCATAACACTCCTATCCGCAGCACTCGGGCTGGGCCTTGTGGCAGGTGCTCCAGCGGCCCTTGCCGCCGGTGGTGCCGGCCATGTCGACGACTATGCCTTCTCCTTCGAAGGCCCGTTCGGCTCTTACGATAAGGATCAGCTTCAGCGCGGTCTGCAGGTCTACACGGAAATCTGCGCCGGTTGTCACGGCCTGCGCTATGTGCCCTTCCGCGCACTGGAAGATCTCGGCTACACGGATGAAGAAGTCCGCGCCTATGCTGCCAATTTCTTCGTGCCCGATGATGGCCCTGATGCAGAACTCGGCGACGAGCGGGAGGCTGTTCCCACAGATTATTTCCCGATGTCGCAGATCGAGAATGCACCGGACCTCAGCCTGATGGCCAAGGCCCGCGCCGGATTTCACGGCCCCATGGGCACTGGGATCAACCAGCTCTTCAAGGGCATGGGCGGCGCAGAATACATCGCCTCTCTGATGATGGGCTACACTGGCGAAGACAAAGAGGAAGCGGGCATCCTTCTCTACGAGAACGAGGCGTATGGAGGCTACCTCGCAATGGGTCAGCAGCTTTACGGCGATGACGTCGAGTATACGGACGGAACGGAAGCGACCCAAGAACAGCTGTCCCAGGATGTCGCCGCGTTCCTGATGTGGACAGCAGAACCCAAGCTGGATGACCGCAAGACGGTTGGAATCTGGAGCGTGATCTGGCTCCTTCTTCTGACAGGTGCGCTCTACCTCACGAACAAGAAGCTCTGGGCGCCGCACAAGAAGAAGAGCGGCTGACGCGCACAAACCCGGCTTCAGACACAAAGGCGGCCTTCCGGGCCGCCTTTTTATTGGCCCAAAGTCTCAGGCCAGCGGTGACACCCGCCCTTGCACCCTCTGCCGCAAATGCGCATCCTTGAACCAACCAAGGAGCCTCCGACATGCCAGCATCATCCCAGAAGTCCGTTATCATCACAGGGGCCAGCCGAGGCATCGGCGCCGCCACTGCCCGCGCCTTCGCGGCAGAAGGGGCGGCAGTGGTTCTGGCAGCACGCAGCAGCGGCGAGATTGCAGCCCTGGCCGATGACATCAACTCGACGGGTGGCAAGGCGATCGCACAGGCAACGGACGTTTCCAACTGGGCCTCAGTGGCCGCTCTGGTGGAACTGGCCAAACGCAAATTCGGCAGGCTTGACGTCATGGTCAACAACGCCGGCGTGATAGATCCGATTGGCCCGCTCGCCAGCTCCGACCCCGAGGCTTGGGGCCATGCGGCAGACATCAACTACAAAGGCACCTACTACGGCATCCGCGCGGCCCTTCCGGTGATGCAGAAACAGGGCTCCGGTGTGATTGTCAACATCTCCTCAGGTGCGGCCACCAGCGCGCTGGAAGGGTGGAGCATGTATTGCAGTGCCAAGGCCGCCGCCGCCATGCTCACCCGCTGCGCGGACAGGGAGGCCACGGGCAAGGTTCGTGTGGTGGGGCTTTCCCCCGGCACCGTGGCCACTGACATGCAGATTAAGATCAAGGCCTCCGGTATCAACCCCGTCAGCCAGCTGGATCCTTCCGCGCACATCCCGGCAGAATGGCCGGCGCAGGCCATCATGTGGTTGGCAACCGATGATGCCGCAGAATTTGCAGGTACGGATGTGAGCCTGCGTGACGAGGCCATACGCGCGCGTGTCGGCCTGATCTAAGGCGTTTCTGGATCAACCACCCATCCTAACGCAAAAGGCCCTAGAGTGCCGGAGACATGGCTGGGCTTTATAGGGTCACCTATTGGAAACGCTGTAGCGCTGAATTTTCTGTAACCCAATGGAGGCGCGTTCCGCGCCATTCCTATGAGCCCTTCGGGCGGCGGGCACCTGGCCCAACCGTCCGAAAATCCGCAATGCGTTAAGTCACTCAGAGCTTAGCATCGAAACAGGCAACACGCTCCGCAATATCCTCAGCCGTTGCGTCGCGCTGAAAGAAATCGAGAAACCCGTGCTCCGGCGCCATGAAATAGGTGTAGGTCAGGTGATCCATCAGGTAATCCTCCCCCTCGCCATTCTTGGCGTAATACACCTTGTAGGCCTTCGCCGCTTCTGAGATCTCCGCCTCCGTACCCGTAAGCCCCACCATGCGCGGATGCATCCAGCTTGTGTAATCCGCCATCACTTCCGGCGTATCCCGAAGGGGATCGATGGTGATCATTACAGGTGTTGCCTCGATCCCGCGTTCATCAAGCAGGGCCACCGCATCCGCGTTGCGGACAGTATCGATGGGGCAGACATCCGGGCAGTATGTATACCCGAAATAGACAAGCGTCGGCCCGGTAATCACATCAGCCTCCGTTACCCGCTGGCCATCGTGGCGCACCAGATCAAATGGCCCGCCGATGGCGGCTGCACCACCGGCCACCACACCCTCGCGGCAGCCTGCGAAAGGATCACCCGAACTGCGACCAAGATAGATGTAGACGAGGGAACCAAGCAAAACGACCAAGGTCGCCACAAGCGCCACGAGGGCAGAAATACGTGTCATGGAAAGCCTCCTTTTTTTCAATGAGTGCAGGCCTTCCACGCCGAATGCAACAGCCCCGATGTCACACCTGCGTGCACGGGCGCTGGCCAGCCTGAGCGCAACTTGATAAAGCCGATCCATGCCCATGTCCGCACCCAGCTTCCTACCCTCCCGTGCCCGCCGTGACTGGGTGCGCCTGCGCACGCTGATCTATCTGCGCTGGCTGGCCGTACTGGGGCAGACGATTGCCGTAGTTGTCGCGACAGAGTTTCTCAACATCGCCCTCCGGCTGGATCTGATAGCGCTGCTCATCGTCATTTCCGCACTCTTCAATATCGGCGCCACGCTGATCCACCCGGAAAACAAGCGCCTCAACCACCGCGATGCCACGCTGACACTTCTCTTCGATCTCGCGCAATTGGGCGCGCTGATCTACCTTACAGGCGGGCTTGCCAACCCGTTCTCCGTGATGATCCTGGCGCAAACCATCATCAGTGCCACAGTGCTCACACTGCGCACCACGCTTCTGCTCGGGGCGATCACCCTTCTGATGATCGCGCTTCTCAGCCGCTACAGCCAGCCGCTGGCCACCCTTGGCGGCGAAACGCTTTCCATCCCGCCTCTTCTGGTGATTGGAAATGCCGCCGCCCTGGCGATCTCGGTGGTCTTTCTCAGCATCTATGCCCGGCGTGTGACAACGGAGAGCAATTCAATGTCCGAAGCGCTCACGGCCACGCAACTGGCGCTGGAACGCGAACAGAAGCTCACAGCACTCGGGGGCGTCGTGGCCGCTGCAGCCCATGAGCTTGGCACGCCCCTGGCCACCATAAAGCTCGCCTCCGCAGAGCTGGTCGATGAGCTGTCAGACCAGCCACTCCTCCGCGAAGATGCCGAACTGATCAGGGCGCAGGCGGAGCGGTGCCGCAATATCCTCGCCTCGATGGGCCAGATCGGGAAGGAGGATACGCATATGCGCTTCGCCCCGTTCAGCGCCGTTGTCGGCGAAGCGGCGGAACCGCACATGAACCGGGGCATAGATGTTTGCCTGCGAATCAACGGGGAACTCAGAGGGCCGGGCGATCAGCCTGGCACAACAGACGAGCCCGACATATCCCGCCGTGCAGAAGTGATTCACGGGCTGCGCAACCTCGTACAAAACGCCGTCGACTTTGCCGAGCACACGGTCTGGATCGATCTCGACTGGACGGAAACCTGGCTCAAGCTGCGCGTCGGCGATGATGGCCGCGGCTATCCACCTGATCTCATCGGTCGGATCGGAGACCCGTTCGTGCGCCGCCGAGGCGCGCGGGATCGTGAACAGCAACGGCCCGGCTATCAGGGCATGGGCCTCGGCCTCTTTATTGCAAAAACCCTTCTGGAGCGTACAGGCGCGTCCCTCACCTTTGCCAATGGCGTGCCGGTTGAAGGGAAGAGTGAGCCGCTTCACAAGACACAGCCGTCAGGCGCAATCGTAGAAGCCATCTGGCCGCGCGGCTCTCTCGACGTGCCTCGCGAAGTATCCCGTGGGCCGCTCGGCACAAATCCCGCATTAGCAAATTCTTAGGGCTTCTTAACCTTTGGTTAACGGAGCCATGCGATTTTCGCACGTAACCGGGAGTCAACGCATGTTTGGCACGTCTCCTCTTCTCGTTTCGGCGCTATGGGCTTTTGTGGGCCTTCCGGGCGTGTCGCCGGCGGTTCTGGAGATATCGCTGGTTTTTATCGTTATCGCGAGCATCGTCGGCATCTTTGCCACAGGGCTTTGGGTTCGGCGGCTAAAGCGACAGACGGCAGGCATCAGGGCCGCCCTTGCAACGATAAATTCCACATCCACGCGTTTTCGCTTCAGCGATACACAGATGGGGATTCTGGAACAGACAGAGGCCGAAAGCCCAAACGGATGGCTTGAAGGCCGCTCCGCTCATTTCCGGCGGGAAGATTTCAATTCTCTCTTTGAATATGGCGCCAAAGACCTTTCCGATGATCTTGATGATCTGATCGACAAGGGCCTGCGGTTCTCGACCGTCACACGTCTGGCCAATGGCACACCCGTTCTGGTATCAGGGCGTCCCGTTGGCATGACGGCCGAAGTGGAGGTTGCACACCCTACTCCGGAAACGGAAACGCTTTTCGAAGAGGCCGCACGCGCCAGAGAACTTGCGTCAACCGCCGCAGCCGCAGAAGCGCGGCTGGCCGCTGTCCCGGTTGCGATGGCAGAGCTGGATGACGAAGGAGAGCCTCTCTGGTCGAACGCCCGCTTCCGCGAGATAACGGAGGCGAATGACCTGACATCCGAGATGCGCGCCCTGATCGCATCGCCACCGGATCGCCCGGTTGTCTGGCCAGGTGCCAGCGAGCTGGATGGCAAAAGATGGGTCCGCGCGAATGTCGAGATGGGTGCCGAGGGCCAAACTCACCTTACTCTTGCGCCCGCGGAGGAAGAAGTTGCCTCGCGTGAGGCGCTCCGCACTCTGATGAATACTCTGGCGGATACCTTTGCCCATCTCTCCGTCGGGCTCGCAGTGTTTGGCCAGAAGCAATCTCTTACCATGTTCAACCCCGCACTCGCCACGCTATTTGATCTTGATCCCGTGGCACTTGCGGGTCAGCCCAGCCTACGCGCCTTTCTCGATGCGCTTCGTCAGCACAGACGGCTGCCGGAAATGCGGAGTTTCACGGAATGGCGCGATACCCTGCTGCGTTTAGGCCAGAAAGGGTACCCAAACGTCTATATGGAGGATTGGACCCTTCCTTCAGGCAAAGTAATCGGAGTAACCGCCCGCCACCACACCGGTGGCGCTGTTGTTTTCATGTTCGATGATATCTCCACCCGCATCATGCTGGAACGCCGCTACCGCCAAGAGATCGAAACAAGCCAGACAACGCTCGATTGCCTGCAGGATGGCGTCGCTGTCTTCAACACTGCGGGATCGCTCATCTTTGCGAATACAGCGTTCGAGGAACTCTGGGGCGTTGAAAGCATGAGCAGCCTCGGCGCACCGGCTATCAAGGAACTGGTCGATCACATGGCAGCCCGCAGCGATTGCCTGACAATCTGGAACAGGTTCCGCAGCTTCGTGCAAAGCGCCGATAGCCGCACCACATGGACAGCCGATATACCCATGCTCGAAGGTGCGCCGCTGGAGGCGCGCTTCACCACACTGCCCGATGGGTCGGCGATGGCGCTTTTCCACCGCACACATCCCGTTGCCCCCGCCCCGACCGATCTGGGCGCGATCTACGGCAACAATTGCGTCGTCTCCTACCTCGAAGACAGGTTCGGCAAATCCGCCAACAGCCTGATCCCAACCGCCGTCATGCCAGAAGGCCTGCCAAACGACCTGGCCCTTGTCAGCATGCTCGCCTCGCTCAACATACCCGGTGATATGCTGCAAGAAGACACGGGCGATGGCACGGTAGAGCGTGTCGCCGTAATGCTCACCTCACTCGGCTTCGATGTTGATGTCAGCGCGTGGGACGAGTTGAGCAGCTACGAGCACTGGAACGTCTCACTTCGCCAGATCATCTGGTGCCTCGCGCTCACCGCAGCGCACGGCGCGGTGAAAGGCACCGATGTGCGCCTGTCGGGCCATTTGCAAGACGGCTGGATCCAGATCGCGTTCTCGATGACGGCGACAGATGCAATCGGGCCGGAGCAATCGCGCCTCTCAGGCCGCACACTGCTGCAAAAACTGGTGCAGGATCTTGGCGGCAACGTGCTGGTAGAGCCGGGCGAAGCGCCCAATCTCCTCCATTTCACCTTCGGCCTGCCCCTCTACACCCACCATTCCGGCCCGGAAGTCACCAAGCTCAGGATCGTCTCCTGATCAGGCCCGCCGCTCCGATCCCCCTTGCACTGCCCGCCCCGGCGCGGCACTCTCGCGGCGATCTCTTTGCAGCCTGAAGGCCCGCCTTGTCCGCCTCTCTCACCACCCATTCAGATACGGAAACAACGGCCCTTGGCACCCGCCTCGCCAAGGTTCTGCAAGCCGGAGACACCCTGCTCTTTCACGGCCCCGTCGGTGCAGGCAAAAGCGCGCTGGCCCGTGCGATCATCCAGGCGCGTCAGGGGCTTCACGGCGAAATAGAGGATGTGCCCTCCCCCACCTTCACCCTGATCCAGACCTATGATGCAGGCCCCGATATCCTGATTCACGCCGATCTCTACCGCCTCACCGGCCCGGACGATGTGATCGAGCTGGGGCTGGAGGACGCCCGGTCTTCCAGCATCCTGCTCGTCGAATGGCCGGAACGGTGGGGCAATGATACGCCCGAAAGGCATCTCGATATCCATATCGATGCGGATCGCGAAGCCGCCACGCTCCGCCACATCCGGGCGGAACCAAATGGAGGAGGATGGGAAGCAGCCCTCACAGCGTTCCACCCCGAACAGCGCACGGCTGTCCGCGATACCTTCATCGCCAGTACCGATTGGCGCTTTGCTCCTGTGCACAGCTTCACGGGCGACGCTTCCAACCGCCGCTACTTTCGCCTCGCCGAAGGCACGGATCATCCCGCCGTTCTCATGGATGCACCACCCGAAAACAACACGAGCACGCAGGCCTTCATCGCCATCACAAACCTGCTGCGCGCAGAAAACCTCAGCGCGCCCGAGATCTATTCCAGCGATCCTGAACAAGGCTTCCTCCTCCTCGAAGATCTGGGAGACGATCTTTACGCCACCCTCCTCAAATCAGATCCGGCGCAGGAAGAGTTGCTCTACACCGCCGCAACGGATGTACTCACCGCACTCCGCAAAGCCCCTACAAACGGCCTGCCCCCCTACGATCAGGCCACATATCTGCGCGAAGCGCGCATTCTCACGGAATGGTACATCCCCGCTGCGGCCGCGCCCCTTTCCGCGAAGGATCAGGCCAACTTCGATGCGCTGATCATCGAGGCAACAAACGCTATCGACCAGCAGCACCCCTCTTTCGTCTACCGCGATTTCCACGCCGAGAATCTTCTCTGGCGGCCAGAGCGGGAGGGCCTCGCCCGCGTGGGCCTGATCGACTATCAGGATGCTCTCGCGGGCCACCCTGCGTATGACCTTGTCTCGCTGCTCGAAGATGCCCGCCGCGATACCAGCCCCGCCCTGCGCGAAGCAATGATCGCACACAGCCTCGCCGCCACCGGCGACGATCCGGCGGAGTTTCACCGCGCCTATGCAACCCTCGGCGCACAACGCAACATCAAGATCCTCGGCCTGTTCACCCGCCTCTGCCGCCGCGATGGCAAACCCAACTACCTCTCTCTCATGCCCCGCGTCTGGGATCATCTGATGAACGATCTGGAGCATCCGGCCCTCGCCGATCTGAAGGCATGGATCCGCGCACACACGCCTGCCCCCACACCCGAAATCCAGGCAAAACTGGCGGCCGCATCATGAGCGTTTCCACCGCAATGGTCTTCGCCGCAGGCAAGGGCACTCGCATGCGCCCGCTCACGGATGCGCTGCCCAAACCGCTCATCAGCATCGGTGAAACCACGCTTCTGGATCATGCGCTCGCGCAACTCCGCGCTGCTCACATCCCCAATGTCGTCATCAACACACACTACCGCGCCCCCCAGATCGAGGCCCATACCAGAAGCATTGCGGAACCGCAGATCGCCCTCTCCCACGAGCCCGATCTTCTGGAAACAGGCGGCGGCATCAAAGCCGCCAACGCCTTCCTTGGCACATCTCCCATCATCACTCTCAACGCCGATGCCGTTTGGCAGGGCCAGAGTCCCATCCTCCCGCTTCTCAGTGCCTGGGAACCACAAAACATGGGGGCGCTCCTCCTGCTCGTCCCGCGGGCGCAAGCCATTGGCCACAAGGGCAAAGGTGATTTCGATCTTGATGCCGAGGGCCGCCTCCACCGCCCAGCTCCCGGTGCAACGGCGGACTATGTCTATACCGGCACACAGATCCTTCACCCTGGCCCCGTCTATGCCTTTCCCGAAAAGGCCTTCTCGCTCAACAAAGTATGGGATCAACTCGATACGGAGGGCCGCCTCCACGGCACGCTCTATGATGGCAAATGGTGCGATGTCGGCCAGCCCGAAAGCATCGCACTTGCCGAGGCGCTGCTATGAACGCCCTCTTCCCACCATCCGAAGGCGCCCGCCTCTTCGCCCTTCCCCCCGGTGCGGATTTCGCCTCTTCCCTCGTTGAGGGTCTCACCACCCGCATGGAAGGCCAGCCCCCCCTCCTCTGGGCGCAAACCGAGATTTACCTGAACACGGAACGCGCCCGCCGCCGCCTCGCAGCGCTTCTGGAAGACGGCCCGATCCGCCTGCAACCAACACTTCGCACCCTCGCCGAGATCGGCCAGGCAGAGCCGCCCTTCCCGCCGCTCAAACGCAGGCTGGAACTGGCCCGCCCGATCCGCAAGCTGCTGGAAACGGCAGAGAATGCAGGCGCACGCACGCAGGCCTTCGATCTTGCGGATAGCCTCGCCACCCTCATGGAAGAGATGCAGTCCGAAGGCGTGCCATGGGCAGCACTCGCCAAGGTCAATCCTGAAACCCTCTCCACCCACTGGCAGCGTAGCCTCCAGTTCCTCACCCTCATCCGCAGCCTTCTCGAACTCCCCACCGACAAACTGGAAGACGCGGAGGCCCGCCGCCGCGCCGCCCTCCTCGCACAGGCGGCGGAGTGGACAGCCAATCCACAAGGCCACCCCGTCCTCATCGCAGGCTCCACCGGCTCCCGCGGGGCCACGCCCGAATTCATGGCAGCAGCAGCAGGCTTGCCCAACGGCGCCGTGATCCTGCCCGGCCTCGATCCGCACCTCCCGCCTGAGGTCTGGCATCACCTCCAAACCACCGGCGGAGACGCGATAGACCACCCACAATGGGGCCTCGCCCGCCTCGCGGCGCTTCTCGATCAAGACCCAGAAACCATCCCCCATTGGTCTGAAGACCACGCACCCAATCCCGCCCGGGGCCGCCTTGCCGCACTTGCCCTCCGCCCGGCACCCGTCACCGATCAATGGCTCACCGAAGGCCCCGCCCTCATCCCTGAACTGGAAGAGGCAACACAAAACCTCACCCTGGTCGAGGCCCCCACGCCTCGCGATGAGGCGCAAGCCATCGCCCTCCTCTTCCGCCAGGCCCTCGCAGAAGGCACGCCCACAGCCCTGATCACGCCAGACAGAACACTCGCCCGCCGCGTGACAGCAGAGATGGACCGCTGGGGCATAGCCCCCGACGACAGTGCGGGCCGCCCCCTCTCTCTTACCCCCCCCGGCGTGTTCCTGCGCCGCACCCTCGCTCTCAGCGGCTGGGAGACCCCGCCCCCCACCCTCATCGGCCTCCTCAAACACCCGCTCACGTCCAGCGCTCCGGAAGCCCGCGCACCCCACATGGAGAAGGTCCGCGCCCTGGAGCTGGAAATCCTGCGCCACCCCACAAGAAAACTCACAGGCCTCACCGCATGGGCCGAAGCCAAGGGTGAAGACTGGCCTGCATGGGCGGGCTGGCTCGTCGAAATCCTCGGGGCGCCGCTCGCACCCGGCCCCGAACCGGTGGAGGCTCGCCTCACCACCCACATCTCCCTGGCAGAAACCCTCGCCCAAGGCCCCACATCCGGCCCGTCCGGCCTCTGGGAAGCCGAAGCAGGCAAAGCCGCTCTCAAAGCCATAGAGAAACTCACCGAAGCCGCGCCTGCCTCGGATCCGCTCGACCTTGCCGAATACCGCACCCTCTTCACTGCACTCCTCAGCGGCGAGGATGTGCCGGACGCGCCCTACACCCCCCATCCCGGCATCGCCATCTGGGGCACGCTGGAGGCGCGCACCCAGTCCGCCCCCCGCATCATCCTCGGCGGCCTCAACGAAGGCACATGGCCCCGCCTGCCCAAGCCGGACCCATGGCTCAACCGTGCGATCCGCGCAGAGATCGGCCTGCCCCCGGCAGAGCGCCAGATCGGCCTCTCCGCGCATGATTTCCAGCAGGGCTTCGGCGCGCGCGAAGTCATTCTCACCCGCTCCACACGAGATGCCGACGCCCCCACCGTTCCCTCCCGCTGGGTCCTGCGCCTTGAAAACCTGCTCTCCGGCCTCGGCGAGGAGGGCCAAACCGCCCTCACCCAAATCCGCACGCGCGGCAAAGCGCTGCTCACCCAATCCGCCCTTCTGGAGAGCACAGGCCTCGCTCCGCCCGCCACGCGGCCCGCCCCTGTTCCACCTCTCTCAGCACGCCCTGGCAAACTCCCGGCAACCCAGATCGAAAAGCTGATCCGCGACCCTTATGCCATCTACGCCCGCTACATCCTCCGCCTCCGCCCGCTGGAGCCGTTGGGGCGGGATGCAGACGCGCGCGAACGCGGCATCGCCTTTCACACAGCCTTCGAGCGCTTTATCAGTGCCACCCGGGAAACACTTCCCGGAGACGCGCCGGAAATCTTCCGCGAAACCATGGCCAGCACGATGGAGGAGCTCGCCCCTTGGCCTGCCATCCGCGCCCTTTGGCAAACGCGCCTCACCGCCCTGACGGAGTGGTTCCTTGAAGAAGAGGTCACCCGCCGCGCCCGCGCCACCCCGGCCCTGCTGGAAGCTACGGGCAAAGCCGAACTCCCCGGAACGCCCGCCCCCTTCACGCTCGAAGCGCGGGCGGACAGGATAGATATCGGCGAGGCGGGCATCGCCATCTACGATTATAAGGGCAGCCTTCCCTCGGGCGATCAGCTCAAGATCTTCAATCAACAGCTCCAGCTCGAAGCCTGCATCGCCCAACGCGGGGGTTTTGAGAAGTTCGGTCCCACGAATCCAATCCACCTCGAAATGATCGGCCTCGGCGGCGGAGGCGACAAGCGGATTATCAAGGACCCGTTCGAGGCGACCGCCAAAACATGGGCGGATCTCATCACCCTGATCACCACCTACCAGACAGAAGGCACACCCTATCCCGCACGCCTCAGGCCTGACCGCCTCACTTATGAGAGCGACTACGATCACCTCTCGCGCCTCGGCGAATGGATCGATGGTACGCCGTATGAGGAAGGGCACGTCCCATGAGGCTGTCCGTAGGGTGGGTGCTAACCCACCATCTCTGCCATCAGCACAGGTGGGTTAGCACCCACCCTACCGCCTGCCCCAAAGGCCAGCGCGATGATCGACCGTAAGCACCCGGCCTCAGAGGCGCAAATCCGCGCCGCCACGCCGCAGCGGTCCACATGGGTTTCGGCCAATGCGGGCTCAGGCAAAACCCGCGTGCTTACCGATCGTGTGGCCCGCCTGCTGCTCTCCGGCACCGATCCTATGCAGATCCTTTGCCTCACCTACACCAAGGCCGCAGCTGCCGAGATGCAGAACCGCCTCTTCAGCCGCCTCGGCCAGTGGGCCATGATGCCCGATGCTGCTCTCCGCGCCCAGCTCAGCGAACTTGGAGAGCGCGAGGCCTCCATCACCACTGAGCAGCTCCGCCGGTCGCGCACTCTCTTCGCCCGCGCGCTGGAAACCCCGGGCGGTCTCAAGATCCAGACGATCCACGCCTTCTGCGACCGCTTGCTCCGCCGCTTTCCGCTCGAAGCCGGCGTCTCCCCGGGCTTCGAGATGCTGGAAGACAGGCAGTCCGCCCAACTCCGCGCCGATATCCTCGATGGGATGGCGGAAACCCCGGAATTCACAGCCTACGCCCCATGGCTCGCCGCCGATGCACCGGACAAGACACTGATGGATATCCTCAGCAACCGCGCAGCCTTCGCCACTCCGATGACGGAGGAAGATGCGATGGCGACCTTTGGGGTGGAGGAACGGCAAAGTACGGCCGAGCACATCCTCTCTATTCTGGAAGCCATCTCCCCGAACGATCTTTCTGCCCTGATGGATGCCCTCGAACAGAAAGGCGGTAAAGGAGCGGAAGTTCATATCCTCCAAGCGCTGAAAATCGCGCAAACTCCGGAAAGCCCGCCCGCCCAAACCTTCAAGGCCCTCACCCAGACCATCCTCACCAAGGCGGGCGAGCCCCGGAAAAGCGGGTTTCCCACGAAAGCTGTTAAGGAAGCCCTGCCTGAGGCCCACCAACTCGCCACAGCGCTCGCCGATGCGGCACAGGACGCCATCGAAGCCCAGCGCGCTGAAGCCGCCGCCCTCCGCACTCACGCCCTCCACCAATTCGCCCACGCCTTCCTCACCAGCTACGCCACCGCCAAATCCGTCCTCAATCTCCTTGATTTCGACGATCTCATCACGAAGGCCCAAACCCTCCTGCAAGACAGCCCCTCCGCCGCCTGGGTCCAGTACAAGATGGATAACGGGATCGACCATATCCTCGTCGATGAGGCGCAGGATACCAGCCCCGCCCAATGGGCCGTGATAAACGCACTGACGGATGATTTCTTCGCGGGCCAATCGGCGGTCGAGAAACCCCGCACCGTGTTCGTGGTGGGAGATGAAAAACAATCGATCTACTCCTTTCAGGGCGCGGATCCAGTCGCCTTCGGCAGCATGCGCAACCGCTATGCGAAGGTGCTGGACGAAGCCGCAATGGGCCTGGAGACTACCGAACTCCAGTATTCCTTCCGCTCCGCAGCCCCCATCCTCGCCCTCGTCGATCAGGTCTTCCGCCAATCACCCGTCCACGGGCTCGGGCAGAATATCCAACACGCCACCTTTCGGGAGGCCAAGCCCGGCAGGGTCGATCTCTGGCCCTTTATCGAAGCCCCGGCAAAGGAGGAGGACGCCCCGTGGGATACACCGGTGGATATGCCGCCCAAGGGCAACCCGGCGATCGAACTGGCACAGGAGATCGCCGACTGGGCCGAGGATCTCCTCGCCTCAGGCAGGGCCCTCCCAGGCACCGCAACCCCGATCCAGCCACGCGATATCCTCATCCTCGTCCGCTCCCGCGGCCCGATCTTCAAAGCCATCATCGCAGCCCTCACCAAAGCGCAAATCCCCGTCTCCGGCGCAGACCGCCTCAAGCTTACCGATGCCCTCGCCGTCAAGGATCTCCTCTCCCTCCTCCGCTTTCTCGCGACAGAGGCCGACGATCTGGCCCTGGCGGAGGTGCTCCGCTCGCCCCTCGGCGGCCTCACGGAAGCCGAGCTTTACAGCCTCGCCCAGCCCCGCAAGGGCACGCTCTGGCAGGCCCTGCGCCATTCCCATCACACCGAACTTGCGGAGCACCTCTCCCGGCTCCGCAATCAATCCGATTTTCTCCGCCCGTTCGAGCTTCTACACCGCGCCCTCACAACCCAAGGCGGCCGCAAGAAGCTCACCGCCCGCCTCGGCGCAGAAGCGGGTGACGCGATAGACGCGCTCATGGATCTCGCCCTCCAGTACGATAGCGTCGAAGCCCCCACCCTCACCGGCTTCCTCGAATGGATCACGGCCACAGAGGCGGAGGTAAAACGCCAGCTTGACGGCACCACCAACCAGATCCGCGTCATGACGATCCACGGCGCCAAGGGGCTGGAGGCACCCATCGTCCTCCTGCCCCAAACGCATGATCCGACCAGAGGCGCCAAAACCCCGAAACTCATCGCCGCAAGCGGCCAGATCTTCCCCTATATCTCCGCCGAAGAGCGCCCCAAAGCCCTCGCGCCCCTCGAAGAGGCCCGCAAGGCCCGCGAACTGGAAGAGGCTTGGCGGCTCCTCTACGTTGGCCTCACCCGCGCCGAAAGCTGGCTTATCATCTGCGGCGGCGGCCCCCGCAAGAACGATGCGGATATGGAATGGTACACCACAGTCGAAGACGCGATGAGGGAGATCGCGACCCCGCACCCCGCAGGCGGGCAATCCCTTGCCTTCGATTGGGAACTGGCACCCGCCGAAGCCGCCACTTCGGCCCAGCCAGCCAACCCGCTCCCCGAGTGGTCGCAACAGCCTGGCCCCAAACCACCCGCTGCACCCGACATTATAGCGCCCTCCCGGGAGGCCGAAGGCCCCCACGCGCTCGCAGGCACCGAGGGGGAGGACACCACCCTTGCAATGGCGCGCGGCACAGCGATCCACACCCTGCTCGATCATCTGGCCCACACACCAGCCCTCTCCGACGAAGCCGCCGCCGCCCTCCTCACCGATCCGCTGCTCCCTCCGGTGGCCCATCCCGCCCTGATAGAAGAGGCCCGCGCCACCCGAAGCGCGCCGGAACTTGCCTGGATATGGGCGGGAAACGCCCTCTCGGAAGTCCCTGTGGCAGGCCGCGTAAAAGCCCTGGGCCACCGGATCCTGCGGGGTCGGATTGATCATCTGATCCTCGGGGAAGAGATCTGGGCCATAGATTTCAAATCGAACCGTACCGTCCCCACCACCCCAAAGGACATTCCCGAAGCCCTCATCGGCCAGATGGCCCTCTACCACACAGCCCTCGCGGAGATTTTCCCCGGCCAGCCCATCCGCACCGCTCTCGTCTGGACAGCAGCCCAAAGCCTCATGGAGATCCCACACAACATCGTGACGGAAGCGTTGCAAAGCTACACTAAGTATTGACGGTATCCCTACACGCACCTACGTTCCCCGTTACCCCTGAACACAGGCCCTGAGGAGACAATCCATGGCAACCGTCGCAGTCACCGATGCAACTTTCGAATCCGAAGTCGTCAAATCCGATATTCCTGTTGTGGTAGATTTCTGGGCGGAATGGTGCGGCCCGTGCAAACAGATCGGCCCCGCGCTGGAGGAACTCTCCGCCGAGTATGACGGCAAGGTGAAGATCGTCAAAATCAATGTCGACGAAAACCCCTCCAGCCCCATGCAGCTCGGCGTCCGCGGCATCCCCGCCCTTTTCCTCTTCAAGGATGGCCAGGTGGTCAGCAACAAAACCGGCGCCGCGCCCAAGGCCAACCTCCAAAGCTGGATCGACGAGGCTATCTGAAAACTGAGGCAAAAAGCCTGCCGAAAGCGGGCTTTTTGCTGCCAGCCAAGCTTGATCCGGAACATCATCTGTGGAACCTTTCTTGTGATTTTCAGCAGGAAAGCAGGTTCGATGAAATATTTAGCCCCCCTCACATTGATCGCAGCGCTTCTCGCAACCACAGCCAGCGCTGATACCGAAGAGATCGGCAGGAAACTCCAGGAAACTGCCAAAGCCAGCCCGGAGGCAGCGCAGCATCTCCAGCAGTTCCGCAAACAGCTTTCCAAGAACCCCGCGCAAAATGCCTCTTCCCTTCTTTCCCAGTTTCTCAACGTCGCGCCAGAAGGTCGCCTGACCAGGGAGGCGGTGAACCGCCAGAAGCGGGCACAGGTCGCCCTGTCACGCGGCACCATGCTGGGCCAGTTCCTTGCATTCGATCTTGATGGCGATGGCGCGATCACAACGGAGGAACGCGATGCAACGCTTGCCGCCGCAAACGGCAATAATCGATCTCAGCAAATAATGCTGGCGTTTCTTGAAGGTGATGCCGATGGGAACGACACACTCTCCCCGGAAGAATTGCGCAAATATGCAAGCAAACGTGCGGAAGGTAGCACCAGCCAGCGCGCAAGGGCTCGCAGCGGCGAGAACTATCTCGTTTTCGATCTCGATGGCGATGGAACCATAGAGGCAAAGGAAGTCCGTGATGGGCTTGCAGCTCTTGGCGAAACTGAAATCGCCGGCATGCCTCAGCGCCGCACCCCCACAACGGATGGGCGCACAGCGAAAGCCACATGTTCCGCTCCGGCTGTAGATGATAGCGAAGTGATGTTTCTTGTGGCCACGAGCGGAGGCGCCGCGCTCTCAACCGTTACCCTCGCCGGGCAGGATGAGGATACGACCGTTGCGCATCTCACCATCAAGCCCGGCGATGTGCCCATCTATCTCTTCCTCGCGTCCGGCAACCCGATGATCTGGAAGATCGATGGCGCAACAGACAGGATCAGCAAGCTTGTCGCCCAACGTCCCAATCAGACTGTCCGCGATGGCGTCGGCATCGTCGGCATTCCGGAAGCCAAGATCACATTTACCGAGGCAGAGGCGTGTCTCTCAAAAATTCCTGGCGGCAGAGAAGGAGACCAGAAGCTCGCAAAGGCAGAGCTTGCCTCGAAAATCGGGCGCGGCCCGGATCTCATCGCTTCCAGAAGCACTATAGGGCAACTCCCCGTTCCACCGAGCGATGCCGAACTCCGCCAGCGCAATAAACGAAGCAGCGGCATCACGCTGCGGTTTGATGATGGTGAATTCAGCTTTGGGCCGGACGGGATACGGCAATTGAAGGACTTCCGCTTTGCCAAACCGAACAGCGGATATCCAAGAGGCATCGGTCGTGTAACAGCCGATTTACTCAGGTTCTACGAAGATGGGCTGAGCGCGACGGCGCTGGAAGATATCGTGGGTTCCAATACGCCGGAACCCTACGAGGTTTACCCCAGCCATGCGGGCCTCATTCAGCTCATGCTCGCCGGGAAAATAGAGCGCACCGACGATGGATATTTTCTGATCAAGGAGCCCTTTTCCCGCTTCCCTTCCGGCCTCCACGGCGCACATCATGCGCGCTTCATTCTCGGCAAGGGGGTAGAGATGCCGGCAGGCAGTCCCGGCCACTCCACCGTCTATTCAGAGGAGACGGGTGAATGTCTTGTCGGAAGGGGGCGCTGCAACTGAGTTCCTCGCTTCCGATTTCAAGAACGCCAAACTCAAGGTGCACTGGATCCATGCAGTCGAGGTCATCGAACAGGCGCCACAAAGAATTAACGTGCCACAGGGACGTTAACTCTTTCCTGCGCTTCAACCAGCTTGCACTACCAAACCCGTACCGAAACCATACCAAATCCAGCCATGGTTAACGGCGCACAAAACCCTCTTGCACCGTCCCATCCCATCCCACACACTCAGCCGAAAAGCCGGGAGGCCAGAACCATGCGCAAATTTCTCGTTGTTCTCGATGAAAGCCCCGAATGCCTGAACGCCATGCGTTTCGCCGCCATTCGCGCCAGCAAAACCGGCGGCGGGGTGGAGCTTCTGGCCGTGGTTGCACCCGAAGAATTCCAGCACTGGATCGGAGTTGGCGAGGTGATGCGTGCCGAAGCCCGGGAGAAAATTGAGGCGCATTATCAAGTGTTTAAGGATAGAATGGAGAAGGTGGAGGGTATCTCACCCACGCTCAGCATCCGCGAAGGCGAGAAGGTGAAAGAGATCATAGACCACATCAAGGCAGACCGCGAGATAGGCGTTCTCGTTCTCGGCGCAGGCGCACGCGGCGATGGCCCGGGCCCCCTGATATCGGAGCTTGTGGGCCGAAGGTCTGGCGAAATGCCGGTGCCCATCACGGTCGTTCCCGGCAGCCTCACCAAAGATGATATCGTTGCCGTTAGCTAAAATGTTTGAAGGTTTTCAAGAGCTTGAGATAGAACTGGAGGGCCAGAAAACCTCCCTCGTAACAGCAGGCAGCGGCCCACCGCTCCTTCTCCTCCACGGCTTTCCGCAAACCCGCGCAGCGTGGGCGCAGGCAGCACCGCGCCTCACCGATCACTTCACTCTTATCATCCCCGATCTGCCCGGCTACGGCCGGAGCACCTGCCCCCCGCCAGACGCAGAGCACAGGGGGCAATCCAAGCGCCAAATGGCTGATATCATGTGCAAAATCATGAACCAGCTCGGCCATGATAGCTTCCACCTCGCTGGCCATGATCGCGGCGGCCGCGTCGCCTATCGCCTCACGCTAGATCATCCCGAACTGGTGAAAACGCTCACGCTTCTCGATATCGCCACAACCCTCGACACCTGGGAAGCAATGGATTGGCAAGCCGCCATCTCAGCCTATCACTGGCCCTTCCTGGCCCAACCCGCACCCCTGCCAGAGCGCATGATAGGTGCCGACCCAAAGGCCTATCTCCATCACCTTCTGGAGAAGTGGAAGGGACGCCAAGCCCTTCTAAAGCCTGAAGCAATTGCCGATTACGAAGCCTCCATCGGCAACCCCAAAACCATCGAGGCGATGGCGGAGGACTACCGCGCAGGCGCCACAATCGATATGGAAATCGATCACAAAAGCCGCGAAGAGGGCAAGCAGATCACGTGCCCTCTTCTCATCATCAGAGGCTCTCAATACGCCGCCAAACCTTTCCTCCCAGCATGGCAAAGCTGGGCCGGAAACGTGGAGGAAATCACCCTAGATTGCGGCCATTTCATCGCCGAGGAGGAGCCGGAAGCAACGGCAAACGCCTTGATTTCACAAGCAAAACCCAACTGATGGAAGCCTTCGCAACAACAGGTCGCCACTGGCTCCGCGGTTGCCTTACACCGGAGGATCTTGAACTTTGCGACGCGGCCACAAATACGTCAAACCGCCCCGGCGAACGCCTTTCCAACTCCAGTCTCACGGCCGTCCTTGCGCTCCTCGGCACCCGTCTCAAGCCGCTTCTACCAAATGCTCAACCTGTCCGAATTGTGACCTTCAACAAATCCAGCACGAGCAATTGGAGCGCCCCCTTACATCAGGACAGGGTGATCACTGTTCGCGAATAAGCAGAGCTTCCCGGCTATACGAACTGGTCGCAAAAGGCTGGCCAATGGCATTACGAACCGCCAATCAATATCCTCGCACCAATGCTCTTCGTTCGCCTCCATCTCGACGATACCGATTCTGGCAACGGCGCAATGGAGATCGCTCTCGGCAGCCATCTCCAGGGAGCGATTTCAGCAAGCAGTGCCGCATCTCTGGCCGCAAACTGCCAAACAGAGATCTGTGCGGCAAAACGCGGAGATGTACTCGTACTCAACATGCTCACACTCCACCGTTCCGCCCCGTCCCGAAGCGAAAGTGAGCGCCGCGCGATCCGCATCGATTTCGCAGGAGAGGCCCTGCCAGAGCCTCTAAGGTAGAATTAGACTCTAGTTTCTCAGTACAACGCAGCTCCCGCCCTCGGCCCGGATTTTCGCGCAGAAACCCTCAATCTCTATCCGGGAGGGGCCGCCAATTTGCGCGGCAAACCGCCGTTCCTCACGTACAACAGGAGCTTGGAAGGACTTCACAAGTAGCTTTTTCGAACCCATAAGGTTAGCCATTTTCCTCTCGAAGAGCCTATAAAACACCTCTACTTCATCCTGTTTACTCACCACAGCCAAGATCACGTCCCACAGAGATTTGGGCTCTGGGCGAACAAATTCACGCATAAGTCGGCTCCCCACACGTGCCTCGCAGGCGGCGCGAAACTCCAGCCCGGCCTCCAGTGCCAGAGTTACCTTTTCTGGTGGCGCATCCCGCCACACCCGGCCCGAATGCCCGGTGATCGCATACACGTAATTCCGCGTCTCCGGCGGCAACTCCCGTTCCTTCGCAATGAAGCCCGCAACCCGGCCCTCACCCGCGTTATAGGCCGCCGCCGCAAGTCCGAGATTGCCAAGCTCGGCCTTCAGGTCAGCAAGATAAGCCCCGGAGGCCACAAGTGCCTGTGCTGGGTTGAACGGGTCTTTAAGGCCACGTCGCTTGGCTGTTTCGGGGATAAATTGGGCAATACCCAAGGCGCCGGCGTGGCTTACGGCACCCGGATCAAACAGGCTTTCTTTCCACACCAATCGCGCAAAAAAGTGGGGATCCAGCGCGTGGCGGGAAGCTACCCTTTCGATAACGTGGCAAGTATCCGGAACAAAACGCCCACGGGAAATGCAGGCCCAACGATCGGCCGTGCACCAGATTTTCTTTTTGCCCAAATCCTCGGGGCGCATCCTCGGTCGCAGACGTTTCTCCGCCGAAATGGCAGCCTCTTCCTTCACGGCCAAGGGCTGCAAATCCTCTCGCCCCATCACGTCGCCGGGTAGACAGGCGAGCATCCCGGCTAGGATTGAAAGACTGAAGCGCATTCGATTCTCTGCATTGTTGCCTGCAGAGAATACAGCGCCCCGAACGGCTCAGCCAGAAACCCAGTTTAGAAACGTTCCAAGTTACTTGACTTATTTGCTCAAGAGGCTCATCTTCATACTCCAGAAACGGAGCACGCGTCCCATGTTCATCCAGACAGAATCCACACCGAACCCCGCCACTCTGAAATTCCTGCCCGGTCAGGCCGTGATGCCTGCGGGAACTGCAGATTTCCCGAGCGTGGAGGCTGCAACCACATCACCTCTTGCCAGCCGCGTTTTCGGTGTCGAGGGTGTTTCCGGCGTGTTCTTCGGCCCAGATTTCGTAACGGTAACGAAAACGGAAGAGACGGATTGGACACATATCAAACCAGCGATCCTGGGTGCCATTATGGAGCATTTCCAGTCTGGTCAGCCGGTAATGGAAGGCGACAGCGGCGCTGTCGGTCACGCAGAACATGATGGGCCAGATGGCCATATCGTTGGTCAGATCAAAGAGTTGCTCGATACTCGCGTCCGCCCAGCAGTTGCGCAGGATGGAGGCGATATCACCTTCCACGGATTTGAGCGGGGTGTGGTTTATCTCCACATGCAGGGTGCCTGTGCAGGCTGTCCATCCTCAACGATGACGCTCAAGATGGGTATCGAGAACCTGCTCCGCCACTACATCCCAGAGGTGACAGAGGTACGCCCGGTTGCCGCCTAAAACAAAGCTGACCGGGCGCTGCTACTGCGCGGCTATCAGCTTCGAGATGGAAAACGCGCCCGAAACGATTGCATATTGCCACTGCAATGATTGCCGAAGGTGGACAGGCGCACCCGTTGCTGCCTTTGCCAGCTTTTTTGAAGCCAGTGTGATATTCACTCCGTCGCACGGATCAGCCCGCTCTTTTTGTCCCGGTGTCAGACGATGGACCTGCCCCGAATGCGGATCCCCGCTTGCTGCCGCCTTCGACTACTTGCCCGGCCAACTCTACATCCCGCTCGGCCTCATCGATCAGGCAGCAGATCTGCCGCCCCGACTGCACTGTCACAGCGACGAGCAACTTCCTTGGCTGAACGTATCGGATAATCTGCCGCGGGTAGCCAAATCTGGCCGTGCAGTACTCCTCGGCAAATGAAAGACAATTTGATACTAGCATTTGACACGTCCGCTGCGCATTGCACGGTCTCTTTGTGTCGGAATAACGAGATGCTCGTCGAGCACACCGAAGAAATGATCAAAGGTCAGGCCGAACGTCTCTTGCCTCTTCTTCAGGAGACAGTTTCAGAGGCGGATATCGGTTTCAATGATCTTACTGCCATCGCCTGCGGTGTTGGTCCGGGGAACTTCACGGGCGTCCGCATTTCCGTCTCAACCGCCCGGGGGTTCGCTCTGGCGCTTGGCATACCCGCCATAGGCGTCTCATCTCTTGAAGCCCTTGCGCATGATCTGCCACGCCCGGCCCTCTCCCTCGTCGACGCAAAGCGCGACTATATATACGCCCAAGGCTTTGGAACCGGGCCAGATGCTCCTGTAAGGCTCCCGTTTCAGCGTCTTGCCGGCCAAGCTTTTCCACCTTCCCTAAATATCGCGGGTCACCGGGCCACCGAATTTCCCGGTCTGCACCGTACCGAGGCCCTGCCAAGCGCCACAGCAATTGCCCAAATCGCTCTCACTCGCCTTTGCAAAGCCAACCCGGCGCCAGCGCCACTCTATCTGCGCGAGGCAGATGCCGCCCCACCAAGCGATCCGCCCCCTAAGATCCTAAATGACACCTGAGGCCCTTGCAAAACTTCACGCGCTGTCTTTCGAACATACACCGCGCCCATGGTCTGCTGAAGAGTTCGCCGAACTTCTCCGGAGCCCGAGCACATATCTCCTCACCGAGGGCAAAGCGTTCGCACTGGTCCGTCAGGCCGGGCCGGAAATCGAACTGCTAACGATTGCCGTTCCACCTGCCGAGCGGCGCAAGGGTAAGGCCCGCGCACTTTTGAGTGAACTTGAAACCACGGCTCAGGCTCTCGAGGCGACCGTCATCATACTTGAAGTTGCCTGCACAAACTCCGCGGCTCGTGCGTTGTATGCCGCCGCAGGGTATCGACAGGCTGGGCACCGAAAGGACTATTATGCACTTCCCAAGGGCCAGCGAGTCTCAGCATTTATCCTGCGAAAAACTATTGCTTGAAGCGCAAACTGCCGCTTTCATAAGTATGCACCTATCGAAGTCTCCAGGGTCGCCTCAAAAGTAGCCATACTGCCCATTGCACTACGTCAGAGCCAAAAACCCATTGACCCCCCCAAACCGTTAAGCCTTACTAAGCGCCATTAACCGCCAAACCGGGCCATAAAGGGCCGGAGCGCGGCGCACAGGTTCACCAGTGGAGGTAAACACATGAATATCCTGAAAACCCTTGTGGGCGCGGCAGCGCTCCTCGGTTCGGCAACATTGGCGCTGGCAGATGGCCATGCCGACTTTAAGCCCGCCGTCATTTTCGACCTTGGCGGCAAATTTGACCGGTCGTTCAACCAAGCCTCCTTCGAAGGTGCAACGCGCTTCTCGGAGGAATTCGATGTTGAATTCCGCGAATTCGAAATTCAGTCCGACGCACAGCGGGAACAGGCACTCCGCCGCTTTGCCGAACAGGGCAATAATCCGATAGTGGTGGCTGGTTTTGCATACGGCTCCGCAATGGAAACAGTGGCCGCAGAATTCCCAGACACAAGCTTCGCAATCATCGACATGGTCGTCGACCTGCCCAATGTCCGCTCCGTTGTCTTCAACGAGCATGAGGGTTCATTCCTTGTCGGCATGATGGCGGCGATGAAATCCGAAACGGGCAAGGTCGGCTTCGTCGGCGGAATGGATATCCCGCTCATCCGCAAGTTCGCCTGTGGCTACGTACAGGGCGTGAAAGCCGCCAACCCCGATGCAGAAGTCTTCCAGAACATGACGGGCACCACAGGTGCTGCATGGAACGACCCCGTGAAGGGTGGAGAACTTGCCAAGGGCCAGATGGATCAGGGTGCTGATGTTGTATACCACGCGGCCGGGGGCACAGGCCGCGGCGTTCTTCAGGCTGCAGCGGATGCGGGCAAGCTTGGCATCGGTGTGGACAGCAACCAGAACTACCTCCACCCCGGCAACGTGCTGACATCCATGCTCAAGCGCGTTGATGTCGCCGTCTACAACGCCTTCAAGGACAGCATGGAAGGCAACTTCACGGCCGGTTTCTCCGTTCTCGGTCTGGCCGAAGATGGCGTTGGCTATGCGGTGGATGAAAACAACGAAACCCTAATCTCCGAAGACATGATGAAAGCCGTGGAAGACGCGAAGGCCAAGATCATCTCCGGTGACATCAAGGTCCACAACTACATGGACGATAATTCCTGCCCGGCTTCCTGATCCCGTGGCAGTAACCGAAGACGTGACGGGGCAGCCGGACGCTGCCCCAACCACAACCGCCCCTGCGATCGGACTCACAGGGATTTCCAAGGCGTTCGGCCCCGTTCAGGCCAACAAGGATATCTCGATGACCGTTCAGCGCGGCACGATCCACGGGATCGTCGGCGAAAACGGCGCGGGCAAATCAACGCTGATGTCGATCCTTTACGGCTTTTACAAAGCCGATAAGGGGGAGATCAAAATCGGCGGCGTACCGACGATCATTCATAATTCCGATGATGCGATCCGTGCAGGCATCGGTATGGTCCACCAACACTTCATGCTGGTTCAGAATTTCACCGTGCTCGAAAACGTTGTCCTCGGCGCGGAAGACGGCGCGCTCCTCCGCCCGTCGCTTGCCAAGGCCCGCGATATCCTGACCAGCCTCGCCAAGGATTATGAGCTGGAGGTCGATCCCGACGCGATAGTCGGCGATCTCGCCGTGGGCCTGCAGCAGCGGGTCGAGATCCTGAAGGCGCTTTACCGCCAGGCCGACATCCTGATCCTCGACGAGCCGACGGGCGTGCTGACCCCATCAGAGGCGGACCACCTTTTCCGCATCCTCGAAGGTCTCAAGGCGCAGGGCAAAACGATCATCCTGATCACGCACAAGCTGCGCGAGATCATGGCGATCACCGATACTGTCAGCGTGATGCGTCGGGGCGAGATGACGGCGACGGTCAAAACCGCCGAAACAAGCCCCGCCCAACTCGCCGAACTCATGGTCGGGCGGCGCGTTCTTCTGAAAATCGAGAAGGCGCCTGCCCAAGTTGGCGAAACTGTGATGGAGATCCGTGATCTTCGCGTCGTCGATGAGGATGGCGTCGAGCGTCTGAAATCCATCAACATGGATCTCAAGCGCGGGGAAATTCTGGGCGTTGCAGGCGTCGCAGGCAATGGGCAGAGCGCCCTTCTCGAAGTGCTCGGCGGTATCGCCGCGGCGACATCCGGCACCGTGACGATGAACGGTGAGGCCATGGACCTCACCCATGAGGCCGATGCCGGAAAGCGCCGCGACCGCCGCATCGCCCATGTCCCGGAAGACCGGCACAAACTCGGCCTCATCATGCCCTATTCCGCATGGGAAAACGCCTGCTTCGGATATCATGACCGCTCGGAGTATCAGGCCAAGGCTGGCCTCCTCAACCGTCTCTTCATGCGGGACGATGCGCGCGCCAAGATAGAGAAATACGATGTCCGTCCGCCCAATTGCGATCTGAAGGCCGCAAACTTTTCCGGCGGCAACCAGCAGAAAATCGTCATCGCACGAGAGATCGAGTCCAATCCGGACGTCCTCCTCGTGGGCCAGCCAACGCGCGGCGTCGATATCGGTGCAATCGAGTTCATCCACAACCAGATCGTCGCCCTCCGCGATCAGGGAAAGGCCATTCTGCTGGTCTCCGTGGAACTCGAAGAAATCCTCGCCCTCTCCGACCGCATCATCGTGATGTTCGACGGCAAGATCAGCGGCGAACGTCTGCCCTCCGAGACAGACGAAAACGATCTTGGGCTTCTCATGGCAGGGATAGATCCGAAGGCCAATCAATGAAAAAGTCCCTCCCCACCTGGGCGGATGTCGTCCTCATCCCCGCCATCAATGTCTTTCTGGCCTTCTTCGTCGCGGGCCTCGTCGTTCTCTTCATCGGCGAGGACCCGATCCGCGCCATGGGCATCATGATCCAAGGCTCGCTCGGCTCGTCCTATGGCATCGGCTACACGCTCTTTTACGCGACCAACTTCATCTTCACCGGGCTTGCCGTGGCTGTCGCCTTCCATGCCTCGATCTTCAATATCGGTGGTGAGGGACAGGCAGGCGTCGCGGGCGTCGGCGTCGCCCTTGTCTGCCTGACGGTCGATCAGACCCACTGGCTGCTCGCCCTTCCACTCGCCATCATGGGCGGGGCGGTTTTCGGCGCCGGATGGGCCGCCATCCCGGCCTGGCTGCAGGCCAAACGCGGCAGCCATATCGTGATCACCACGATCATGTTCAACTACATCGCGGCCGCCCTCATCATCTATCTGCTCAACAACTACCTGAAAGTGCCGGGCGCCATGGCGCTGGAAACACGCGGCTTCGCGGAAGGCGCCCAGATCCCCGCAATGCACGAGATCGCAAGCTGGTTTGGCGCGTCCATTTCCCGCACGCCCATGAACATCTCCTTCTTCCTTGCCCTCTTGGCAAGCTTCCTCGTCTGGCTCCTGATCTGGCGCAGCCGCATCGGATACGAGATCCGCGCCTTCGGCTTTTCTGAAAAGGCCGCGGTCTATGCCGGGATCAAACCCGTGAAGATCATCATGATCGCAATGCTCCTTTCCGGTGCGCTCGCGGGTCTGATGGCCATCAACACGGTGATGGGCTCCGAAAAACGCCTCGTCCTCGACAGCGTTCTCGGCGCGGGCTTCGTGGGCATCGCCGTGGCGCTGATGGGCCGTTCCCACCCGATCGGTGTCATCCTCGCCGCCCTCCTCTTCGGTGTTCTCTACCAGGGCGGCGCGGAACTGGCATTCGAAATCCCGTCCATCCCCAGCCAGATGATCCTTACGATCCAGGCCCTCGTCATCCTCTTCACCGGGTCTCTCGAAAACATGGTCCGCTTCCCGCTGGAGAAACTCTTCCTGCGCCTGAACAGGGGCACAGCCTGATGTCCCTTCATCTTTCCAAAAATATCCAAGGACATTCGGGCCAACGGGACGCCGGGGCCGGAAGCACCGGCGCAGCGAGGCAGGCGTGATGGAATACCTCCCGCAACTCGTTCTCGCTTGGTCGATCCAGCTTTCCGGCGTGCTGTCTCCCGGCCCGTCCGTTGCCCTCATCCTCGGCGTTGCCACGGCTCAGGGACGGGCCCCCGCACTCGTCACCGCCTTTGGCATCGGCTGCGCCTCGATCATCCTCTCGCTGGCCACCGTCCTTGGTCTTGCCGTCCTCTTTGCCCAGATGGCTGACCTGATGACGCTCGTCCGCCTCATCGGCGCCGCCTATCTCGCCTGGCTTGCCTACGGCGCCTTCCGAAAGGCCATGGAACCTCCGTCGCTCAATATAGCGGAGGTCCGCCCGGAAAGTCACCGGCGTCTCTGGCTCTCCGGCTTCCTCCTGCAACTGACAAATCCAAAAGCCATCCTTTTCTGGTTGGCAGTGGCCAGTATCGGTGGCGTCGGCAATGCACCGGCCGCCATCATCGCACTTTTCGTGGCGGGGGCCTTTATAAACTCCGTGGGCGGGCATGGTCTCTGGGCTCTGGTGCTCTCCGCCGCACCGATCCGCCGCGCCTATCTCTCTGCCCGCCGCCCGGTGGAGGCCGCCCTTGGCACCTTCTTCGCCTTCGCCGCGTTCCGGCTCGCCACGGCAAGGACCTAAATTATGGATCTCGCAGAACTCTACCAGCTTCTCGGCACCACGCTCCGCCTTGCCACACCGCTCCTTTTCGCCTGCCTCGCCGGGCTCTTTTCGGAACGCGCGGGCATCTTCGATATCGGCCTTGAAGGCAAAATGCTCGCTGCCGCCTTCGCCTCTGCCGCCGTCGGCGCCTATGCGGGCCTGCCACCGCTGGCAGACCCTTTCCCCGGCCAACTGTCCGGCTGGGGTCTCGGCTGGCCTGCGGCCCTCCTCGCCGTCCTTGCAGGTATCGGCGCCTCCGTGCTCATGGCGCTCCTGCACGGCTTCGCCTCCATTACATTGCGTGGCAACCAGCTGATCTCGGGCGTCGCCATCAACTTTCTTGCCGCAGGTGCCACCGTTCTTATCGGGGTCACCCTCTTCAATCTCGGCGGCCAGACGCCCAACCTGCCAGACGTTTCCCGCTTCAAGGAAATCACCTTACCGCTGGCCGAAACCCTGCGCGGCATCCCCCTTGTCGGCCCCTTCTACGCTGACGTCATCTCCGGCCAGAACCTCCTCGTCTATGTCGGCCTCGCCACAGTCCCCCTCACATGGTGGATCCTCTTCCGCACCCGCTTCGGCCTCCGCCTCCGCGCCGTGGGAGAGAACCCCGGAGCCGTGGATACAGCAGGCATCAACGTCGCCCGCCAACGCTACGCCGCCGTTATCCTCTGCGGCGTCCTCTGCGGCCTGGGCGGCTGCTACCTCTCCATGGCCACAGCCGCCGCAGGCTTCGGCGATGAGATGACGGCCGGCCGCGGCTTCATAGCACTCGCCGCCCTCATCTTCGCCAAATGGCGCCCCTGGTACGCCCTCAGCGCGTGCCTCCTCTTCGGCCTGCTGGAGGCGATCTCGGCCAAATACCAGAGCCTCGACATCGGCCTCTTCGAAATCCCCGTCCAGTTCATGCAGGCCCTGCCCTACATCCTGACAGTCGTGATCCTCGCAGGCTTCGTCGGAAAAGCCATTCCGCCCAAAGCGGGTGGAGTACCATATGTTAAGGAGCGCTGATGACACTCGTCCAAGACATCCAATCCCGCGCTGGCACCGCTCCAGTAAAAGTCGGCCTCATCCTCGGCTCCGGCCTCGGCCACATCGCTGATACGATTGAGGGCACCGCCATCGACTATGCGGATCTCCCCGACTTCCCCCATGCGGGCGTCTCGGGCCACAACCCCAAGCTCGTCATCGGCGATCTGGAGGGTTGCCGCGTCGCCGTCCTCGGTGGCCGGGCGCATTACTATGAGAAGGGCGACGCCAATGCGATGCGCCTGCCGCTCGAAACCCTCAAGGCCCTCGGTGCGGAACAGATCCTGCTGACCAATGCCGCAGGCTCCTTCCGGAAGGACATTCCGCCGGGCAATCTGATGCTGATCTCCGATCACATCAACTTCTCCGGCCGCAACCCTCTTATCGGCGAACCCTCAGATGCGCGTTTCGTCAACATGACCGACGCCTACGACAAGTCCATACGCCACGATCTGGCGGAGGTTGCGGCCTCACTCGACATTCCCCTCAAGTCCGGCGTCTACGCATGGTATTCCGGCCCTTCTTTCGAGACACCAGCCGAAATCAGGGCCATCCACACGCTCGGCGCGGATGCTGTGGGTATGTCCACAGTACCGGAGGTGATCCTCTGCCGCTTTCTAGGGTTAAAAGTGGCCGCTATCTCCACTATCACCAACATGGCCGCCGGCATGTCCGACGAAGTGCTGTCCCACGAGCATACCAAGGCCATGGCGCCTGTGGGCGCAACCAAGCTGGAGAATATCCTCCGCCACTACCTAAAGGGCCTCGCCTGAATGCCAACGCCCTTTGACAGGCCCGCCCTTCGCACAAAGATCTATGTCGGCACTGATATGATCGGCGGCGGGAAGGTCGCCTTCCTGAAACTCGTGGCGGAGCGCGGAAGCCTCCAAGATGCGGCGGCAGCCATGGGTATAACGCCCACCCGCGCGTGGTTCTTTCTTGATACACTTCAGGCCTGCTTTCGCGATCCGCTGTTCAGTAGCGAAAACCGCACGGATGATGCTGTTCTCACCGTCACACGTCTCGGCCACGATCTCATCTCACTCTTTGCGGCGCATGATGCAAAGGTTCAGGCGGCGTCCGAACCGTTTCTTGAATGGCTCAACACGGTACAACCCGAACGTTAGGCCGTACGATACCAGTTTCGACCTTCGTTTGGGCCAGTCTATCCGCCCACTGGCAATGGCACCCGCACTCGTCTAAGATCCTCAAAAGCCCCTAAGTACCGGTTCAAATGCAGATCTACCTTCCCATCGCCGAGGTGTCCGTCAACGCCTTTCTGTTGCTCGGGCTCGGCGGGCTGGTGGGTATCCTCTCAGGCATGTTCGGCGTCGGTGGCGGCTTCCTGATGACCCCGCTTCTGTTCTTCATCGGCATACCGCCCGCCGTCGCCGTGGCCACGGAAGCGAACCAGATCGTCGCCTCCTCCTTTTCCGGCGTGCTTGCCCATTTTAGGCGCAAGACCGTAGATATAAAGATGGGGCTTGTGCTGCTTGCAGGGGGGCTTGTCGGGTCCGCTATCGGCGTGCAGGTTTTCAAAATTCTACGCGAAATGGGCCAGGTGGAACTGCTGGTAACCCTCTGTTACGTAATTTTCCTCGGCGTTGTCGGCGGGCTAATGTTTATCGAAAGCCTGAACGCGATCCGCCGCTCCAAGAATCCGGCAACAGCCCCAAAACCGCGCAAACATCACAACTGGGTCCACGGGCTGCCGTTCAAGATGCGCTTCCGCCAAAGCCAGCTCTATATCTCGGCCATCCCGCCCTTCATCATAGGTATGGCAGTAGGTGTATTGGCGGCCATCATGGGCGTCGGTGGCGGCTTTATCATGGTGCCCGCCATGATCTACATTCTTGGCATGCCCACAAAGGTTGTTGTCGGAACTTCGCTCTTTCAAATCATCTTTGTCACGGCTTTCACCACCATGATGCATGCCGTTCAGAATCAGACGGTGGACGCCGTACTTGCGGTCCTGCTGCTCCTCGGCGGCGTCGTCGGCGCCCAGATCGGTGCACGGCTTGGCGTCCGCCTGAAAGCGGAGCAACTCCGGATCCTGCTGGCAATCCTCGTACTGGCCGTCTGCGGCAAACTCGCCTTCGACCTCATCGCCACCCCATCCGAACTTTATTCTCTCGGGACGGGCGGGCATTGATCCGCGCGCTTCTCATAAGCCTTCTCCTAGCCGGACCGGCACTGGCAGAGGATGTCGTGGGCGCACTTAGCCAGAACTCGGTCTCCATCACCGCCAATTTCAACGGATCGGAAATCTGGGTCTTCGGAGCCGTGAAACGAGAGGAACCGGCCCCTCAAAGCGCGGGCCCACTCCACGTGATTGTCACGATACGCGGCCCTGATGAACGCGTGACGGTCCGCAAGAAGGAACGAACCCTCGGCATCTGGGTCAATCGCGATGCGGTAGAGGTGGACGTGGCCCCCAGCTTCTACGCGATCACCACCACAGCCCCGCTCGAAGAAATTATCAGCGCGACAGAGCGGCTGCGCCACCGCATCGGTTTCGATCAGGCCGTCCGTCTCGTCGGCGCACCGGTCGAAGTGGCCAGCCCCCGCGATTTTACTGCGGCCGTCACCCGTATCCGGCAGGATAACGGCCTCTATGTGCAGAAGGACGGCATCGTCGATCTGACACAGGACACGCTTTTCACCACCCGCGTCGCCCTTCCCGCCAATCTGGTCGAAGGCTCCTATCGCGCACGCATGTTTCTCACCCGTGGGCGCAAGGTCATCTCCGTCTCGGAAGAGGCGATCGAGGTGCGAAAGGAAGGGCTGGAACGCCTGATCTATACCACGGCACATGAACGCCCGTTCCTCTACGGCATCATCTCGCTGGCCGTCGCCCTCTTCGCGGGCTGGGCCGCCTCGGAAGCCTTCCGCCTTCTCCGCCGCTGATCAGCGCCCGCCTCCCATCCGTTTCGAAGGGGTTGGGCGGGTGGGCGTGCCGTTCGAAAGGGGAGAGGGCCTTTATGGTCGCCGCTCTAGTTCCACTCCCATTGCCGCCGCAGCTTCTCTCCGATCATGCAATCCGTGTCGCCCGCCCACCGCACAATCGCCTCCCGCTCCGGCTGCCAGCCTGCGATTTCAAGGATCAGCTTCTGCCTGATGGAGGCGACCAGCCGGTCCATCTCCCGGATCGGTATCACGAACGCGCTCTCACCAGTGATCACGCAATCCTCGTAGTAGAAATCGAGGTCTTTGATGGAAAAGGAGCCCCCCGGCGCCTTGACCATGAACGGCAGCCCGTTCACCTCAATCCCCATCGCCGCCAACTCGTCCCGCACAACCTCCACCGGCCGACCCTGATTGTTCGGGCCGTCGCCGGAGATATCGACCACCCGCCGCGTCCCAATAAAGGCGTTCGTCTCGATCCACTCAGCAGCTATTTCCATGGCTCCGGAAATGGAGGTGCCCCGCAAGTTGCCGACTGGCACCTCGCGCAATGTATCGGCGGCCGCAGCTGCATCCGCTGGACCTTCCATCACAGTCCAGTCCAAAAGCACGCGCGCCTGCCGCGGGCCACCCCATTCAAACACTTTCAGCGCGATCCGTCCCTCCGGTCCCATCCCGAAGGCGGAGGTTACGGCAGGATGCTCAAGCGCCGCCGCATAACCCTCCCGCTGCAGTGTCAGTTCATCAAAGTCCATGGAGCGGGAGACATCCACCGCCAGCACAAGCTCCACATCCACGCGCATCTGGCCGAGCGAAGGACTTGCAGCCATCAGCAGAACACTCAAGATAGGTCCGAACCGCATCGCCAAATTCCTCTCGCTGAAAAGAAAGCTAGCATGTCAGACCCGTTCTTCCAGCCCGTCTCCGGTTTCGATCTTCCCCGTTTCGCAGGTGTGCCCAGCTTCATGCGCTTGCCGCACGTCCCCTTTGACCATGCAAGGATCGACGAGGTGGAGATCGGGTTGATCGGAGTTCCGTGGGATGCGGGCACCACCAACCGTCCCGGCCCGCGCCACGGGCCACGTCAGTTGCGCGACTACTCTACCATGATACGCGCGATCAACCCAGCCACCGGCACTGCCCCCTTTCAGCTAGCCAATTGCGCCGACCTTGGCGATGTGCCGCCCAATCCTGCCAGTATCGAAGACAGCCTCGACCGCATCACCAAATTTTACGCGGAGATCAAATCGCGTGGCATAACACCACTCACCGCAGGCGGCGATCATCTTACGTCTCTACCCGTCCTCCGGGGCCTTGCCTCTGAAGCTCCTCTGGGGATGATCCATTTCGACGCGCATACCGATTTATTTGAAAGCTATTTTGGCGGTTTTAGATATACGCATGGCACCCCATTCCGCCGGGCCATAGAAGAAGGCTTGCTTGAGCCAAAACGCGTTGTACAGATAGGAATTCGTGGCACGATGTATGATGGAGAAGATATCGAATGGGGCCGCGCCCAGGGCGTAAAAATCATCATGATTGAGGAGTTCTTTGAACGCGGGATCAAAGAGGTGATGGCGGAAACTCGCGAAATCGTTGGCCAGCACCCTACCTATTGCAGCTTCGACATCGACTTTGTCGATCCGGCCTACGCACCCGGCACCGGCACTCCCGAGATCGGCGGCCCCACCAGCTTTCAAGCCCAGCAGGTCATCCGCGAGATGCAGAGCGTCAACTTAGTCGGTGCCGACCTTGTCGAGGTCTCGCCTCCATTTGATCAATCCGGTGGCACGGCCTGGCTTGGAACTTCGCTTATGTTCGAGCTTCTCTGTATACTAGCCCAAACACGCAAATGCACCCGGTAAGCTTTGGCACCCCACCATTTTCAATAATCCATCTTGGCAGGTCTTAAGGCCTAAGAAGCGAGGTTGCGAGTTTCGCAGTCTCATTTTGCCCTACAAATTCCGTTCGCACTGTCTCCTTTCACGCCGACAAATAATCTGATGCCCGCTCCAATTTCTTCAATCCGCCTTAAAATGCCTCTACGAAGGATCTGTATTGCGGGCAGCTGCCTGCTGCCGCGTTCAGAAAGTCGCCGCTCAAATCCGTATATCGAGTTGGAGAACAATAATGCTATATATCGTGGCAGGGCCGCTGGACACCAAAAGACCAGATTGTCTATTCCACGTAACACGAGGCCATTAAATTGGTCGCGAGAGAGGGACTTTGAATGGCACGAAAACGACATTCAGACTAATGAGTATTGAAGCTTCCACGCCAAAACGGCGCCCCGTTTTGCCTTTTCTGAACATATTATCTATTAACACTAAACAACTGTTGAGCTCCGAAAGCAATCTTTACCCTCCAAGATGTTAGAGGGTTTTCTATGGACTGAAGGATTGGTGGAGCCAAGGGGAGTCGAACCCCTGACCTCTTGCATGCCATGCAAGCGCTCTCCCAACTGAGCTATGGCCCCTTTAGAAACAGGTGTTTAGGTCGGCACCTCCGGCAGATCAAGTGAAAACCGATCTGCCGGATTGCTTTTCGTTTTCAGTCAGCTGTCATCGTCATCCGCCGGTACGTCAGCGATCTCTTCAAGATCGACTGTTTCCTCTTCATCATCTTCGAGCAGAGCATCATCGATATCGACGTCGGCTACATCATCGTCATCATCGTCGTCGAGAACAACATCATCCTCATCCGCCTCGACTTCTGGAGCAGCGGCAACGACCGGCTTGGGTTTCGGCTTTTCACTGCGTGCCGATTTGGATTTGCTTTGGGTCAAACTCTCAAGATCGAACTCTGCACCACAAGAGGGGCAGGTCATCGGATCATTCTTGAGGTCATAGAACCGGGTTGCGCAACTGGGACAAAGCCGTTTTACGCCCCACTCTTCTTTGGGCATTGGCGTCTCCTGAACTGACGGAAATTCAATCTGTGCCCCTTGCCACAGGCTGATAACCTTTGTCAAAGACTTATGCCCAATAGTACCATATTGACGCCCAAACCACCCGCTATGTGAGGATGACAATGAAGCGTCTTGATGCGCTGCACAATAAAATCTAATGTGCGCCGCAATGAGTTGGGCCGGGTTTAAGGAATTCTAATGCTGTATCATGCGTACGAAATGACTCATGCGGCGATCAGTCCAATGAGGACCGCGGCCCGGATGAGCCAGGAAATGCTGGCTAATCCCATGAACCCTTTTTCGCAGACTTACGGCGCACGAACCAGTGCTGCAGCTTGCGAGATGTTTATTTCGGCTACACGGCGATACGGGAAGCCGGAATTCGAGCTTGAAACGGCTTTGGTTGATGGGATTGAAACGAAAATTGTGGAAGAGACAGCGCTAGAGTTGCCGTTTTGCAATCTCGTTCGCTTCGTGCGAAAGGGCGCACATATTTCAAAGCGCAAGGACCCGAAGGTGCTCATTATCGCACCGATGTCTGGCCACTACGCTACACTTTTGCGCGGAACAGTGAAGGCAATGCTGCCAGAACATGATGTCTGCATTACAGATTGGGTAGATGCCCGGGACGTACCGCTGACGGCCGGGCAATTCGATCTTGATGATTATACGGATTATCTGATTGAGTTTTGCCAGTTCCTGGGCGCGAGCGGAGAGCGGCCAGCAGTTATGGCTGTTTGTCAGCCGGGTGTACCAATGATGGTGGCGGCTTCGCTAATGGCGATGGAAAACGATCCTTCGCGGCCTTCTTCCATTACACTTATGGGCTCACCTATTGATACAGCGTGCAACCCCAAACAACCGAACGAATTGGCCACCAGCCGTCCGCTGAGTTGGTTCGAGCACAATGTGGTTGTTCGGGTACCATGGCCCAACAAGGGCTTTCTGCGGCGAGTTTATCCAGGCTTTTTACAGCTGCAGGGCTTCATGCAGATGAACCTTGATCGCCATATGGATGCACATGTTCAGCAATTCCGTCACCTCGTGAAGGGAGATGGGGATAGCGCTGCAGCACATCGCAAATTCTACGATGAGTATATGGCCGTGATGGATCTGACGGCGGAGTTCTACCTCCAGACAATCGAGCGCGTTTTTCAGAAACGCTTACTGGCGGAGGGTGCCTATTATTACCGCAACACACATGTACTGCCTGCCGCCATCAAGGATATCGCCCTGCTTACTATTGAGGGCGAGAAGGACGATATCACCGGGCTTGGCCAGACCGAAGCGGCCCTTGCGCTAGCGCCGCATCTTCCCGCCAAGAAGAAAGAGCATTACATTCAGGAAAAAGTTGGGCACTATGGTGTCTTCAACGGATCGCGCTGGCGGGAAAAAATTCAGCCCAAGATTGCCCACTTCATCAGGAAACATCGCGCCAAAGTCAGGTGAGGAGCTGCAGGTGGCTGAGGAATTGCAGCTTGCGGAGCCGATCGGAACTGTTCAGGTCCGCCGTATTTCCCGCGCCAGGCGCCTAACCCTTCGAGTCCGCCAGACCACCGGTGAGATCAGCGTCAGCGCTCCTCTCCGAGTGGGGCAGCGCGAGATAGCTGCATTTGTCGTAGCTCAGGCTGGATGGATCGCGGCACGGCGCTCCGCATTGCCCGAGTTTCTGTACCCCTCGAAGGGAGATCGATTGGAGATCCTTGGGGAGCCCGTCACGCTGTGTTCTGGGCCAAGACTGAACCGCCAGGGAGGTGTCTTGGCATTGCCGGGTAAGGATGCCATTTATCGCGCAGCACTTGCCGGGTATCTCAAGGAAACCGCGCGGGCTGCTCTCACTCTGGCCTCCGATAAGTATTCGAAAGCTGTGGGTAGATCCTATACAGCGCTATCCCTCCGAGACACCCGATCTCGATGGGGCTCTTGCAGTTCTGCTGGGCGGCTAATGTATTCTTGGCGGCTTGTTCTAGCTCCGCCGGACATTCTTGAATACGTTGCGGCTCATGAAGTCGCTCACCTACGTGAAATGAACCACGGAGCCAGTTTCTGGCATTTGGTAGCCGAATTGCGTCCCAGTTTCGACAGGGAACGCAACTGGCTGCGGCAAAACGGCACCCACCTTCATGCCTACAAGTTCAAAGCTTAGTTTTGGGCCAGAACAGCGCCGCTGCCATCAACAGGGGCGCTGAAAAAGTTGCCATGAATCCACACCCGCTCCCCGGTATTGATTGAGATCACTTCAAACCATATGCCATCGCGCTTGCCAGTGACCTGCAAACTATCACCCTGCCGCCCACGATCTGCAATTGTATAATTCGTGCCTGGGCCCTCACGCAGATTGACGGATGCCCCGGTTACGGTACCGGTGGGACGCTTTATACCAACCGGCTGCGGGGTTTGATCAACACCGGCCGTGGTGAAAACCACGGACTCGAGCACTGCCTCATCAAAACCACCAGCACCCCCCCCAAACTTAAGTGGATCTGTCAAATAGGCGGGGTTTTCGGCTGCTCGAGATATAATCTCTACATCCCCTTCGGGACCCTGCGGGGCGGAAAGATCTGCACCAACTAAAAAGCAGGCACCTGCAAAAACTGATGCTGTTGAGTAGGTTAAGAAATTTGACAAGAACTCGGACATGACCTTCTTTCAACAAATCGTACAGAGTGTTTCAACTCTGTATAGTCCGATTCGCTCGCAACGCTAAGGCTTGATACGCGAGTCTGTGAATTAAAGGTGGCAATATGCACGTTGGCGATCGTCCGACTGACCCCAGTATTCCCGCGCATGAGCATGTATACCGCATCCTACGATCACGAATCATGCAAGGTGTAACCCGACCAGGTGCAACCCTAACTCTCCGGGGTATTGCCGCCGAGTTTTCGGTTAGTACCACGCCAGCACGTGAGGCCGTGCGGCGGCTGGTCGCCGAAGGTGCGTTAAAGCTTTCACCCTCAGGCCGGGTCACAACTACAGTGCTCTCGCGCGAGCGAATTGAAGAACTGGCGGCCATCAGGGCACTGCTGGAAACAGAACTTGCCACACGCTCAATGCCACGTGCGCATGGCGCCTTGATTGAACGGATGAGCGAGGTGGACCGCCAGATCGAGAAAGCAAGACGCTGCGGTGATGCATTGACTTATGTCCGGCTCAATCTGGAGTTTCACCGCCTTCTCTACCTTCGCGCACAGGCCCCGGCAATGCTCGCACTCGTGGAGACTGTTTGGCTTCAGCTAGGGCCGACAATGCGTCTGCTTTATGAGGAGCATCGCCGTCTGAAGGGAACTCATACACACACGAAAGTTCTCGATGCGTTGCGGGGTGGCGATGAGCCCGGGCTGCGGCTTGCGATAAGGGCCGATGTCACAAACGGTTTGCGGCTGCTGGTTCAGTAAGCCAGCAACAGCAATACGAAATCATGCGTGGATTGCCCCGTCGCCACACGCGAGTGCGGCTTCTCGCACGGCCTCCGAAAAGGTGGGGTGCGCGTGGCACGTTCGTGCCAGATCCTCCGCGGCGGCTCCAAACTCCATAGCAACGCACACTTCATGGATCAGATCTCCCGCCATCGGGCCAATGATATGCGCTCCAAGGATCCTATCCGTTGCTTTGTCTGCAAGGATTTTCACAAAGCCATCTCCGGCAAAGTGGGATTTGGCCCGCGCATTGCCCATGAAGGGAAATTTTCCGACGGTGTAGGCATGACCCTCTTCCTTCAATTCCTCCTCAGTCTTGCCGACCGAGGCAACCTCTGGAGATGTATAGATCACTCCGGGAATAACACCGTAGTTCACATGGCCCCTTTGGCCCGCAATACTCTCGGCTACAGCCATACCTTCGTCTTCTGCCTTGTGGGCGAGCATCGGCCCGGCGACCACATCTCCAAGAGCCCATATACCGGGTACATTCGTATTGAGATGCGCATCCGTTTTTACCTGACCTCGATCCGTCATCTCTACCCCCGCTTCGGCGAGGCCAAGGTTTTCAGTGTAGGGCTTCCGTCCCGTCGCAACCAGCACAACGTCAGTGTCAAGCGTTTCTGTACTCTCGTCCTTGCGAACCTGATACGTAACTTTCAGCTTAGTTTTCAGTTTCTCGACACTCTTTACGGCAGCGCCTAGCTTGAACTTCAAACCTTGTTTTGTCAGCAGCTTCTGGAAGGTTCTGGATATCTCCGAATCCATCCCGGGTGTTATGTGATCTAGAAACTCCAGTACGGTGACGTCTGAGCCAAGACGCGCGTAGACAGAGCCCATTTCAAGGCCGATGACACCAGCCCCGATGACCACCATTTTTTTTGGCACCGATTTCAGCTCTAAAGCGCCGGTAGAGGTAACAATGCGATCCTCATCAATCTCGATGCCTGTCAAGGTTGCGGCCTCGGAGCCTGTTGCGACAACAATGTTCTTTGCACCATACTCCGTGCCTGCAACATCAACCTTACCGGGAGCTGTTATCGTACCGTGGCCCTTCAACCAGTCCACCTTGTTTTTCTTGAAGAGAAATTCAATGCCGGATGTATTACTGTCCACAGTCGATTGCTTGTATCCGAGCATCTTTGGCAGATCGACCTTTGGAGACGCACCAACAAGACCCATCGTATCAAAGTGAGTGTGAGCCTCATGATACATTTCGGAAGCGTGCAGCATGGCTTTCGAAGGAATGCAGCCAACATTGAGGCAAGTTCCGCCAAGCGTTTGCCGGGATTCGACACAAGCCACTTTGAGCCCGAGTTGTGCGCAGCGGATTGCGCATACATAGCCGCCCGGCCCTGCTCCGATCACGATCACATCATAGTTGGCCATAGGTTTCTCCTTCGGCGCGCGTTTGTAGCGCTAAAAAAAGTGTAGATAAGCAAAACCGAGCATTGTCAGCCCACTGCGAACATATGGCCATTTCGGCGACCATTCACTGTTGGAACACAATCACCGCCAAGTTTCGCTTCATTTGAGTAACACACTAAGTTTTGTGAGTACGGGTGAGGTTGGCTATGAGACGAGCTTTTTTCGCGTTTAAGCGTTTCAGTTCTTTGACCCGTTCTTCTACTTGGTTTTGCGTCGTTCTTCTGAAAGACCGCAATGAGATGGAGTTTTTCTGATGGCGTTAGCCGTTTTTCTTCAGCTAGGCGCGCATCCTTCGATGCTGTTAGTCGGCGCATGCGTTCTGTGTGCAATTGAACTGAGAAGCGTGCGTTAGATACGGGCGCTTCTTGCCATAGTCGTCCGCGCTTCGGCCGCGCTGCTGACTTGCTCTGACTCCACCCGAGAAACTCCTCGTACCGCTGTCCGACGCAGGGCGATGTCTTGAGGTAAAAATCCTTGGCAACTGACGTTTTCCACATGGATCAAAGATCCATGAGAAGCCGGCGTGGGTCTTCCAAAGCTTCCTTGACGCGCACGAGGAAGGTTACGGCCCCTTTGCCATCCACGATCCGGTGATCATAGCTGAGTGCAAGATACATCATCGGACGCGCAACAATCTGACCGTTCACGACCATTGGTCGTTCCTGAATTTTATGCATTCCCAGAATGCCAGATTGTGGCGGATTGAGGATCGGAGACGACATTAAAGAGCCATACACCCCACCATTTGAGATCGTGAAACTGCCGCCCTGCATCTCTGCCATAGAGAGTTTGCCATCACGACCACGCGCACCAAGCTCATTGATCTTCTTTTCGATTGCAGCGAAAGACATCTGATCTGCATCGCGCACCACCGGCACTACGAGACCAGAAGGCGTGCCAACCGCGATGCCCATATGGACGTAGTTCTTGTAGACGACATCCGTACCGTCGATTTCCGCATTAACCTCCGGAACTTCCTTCAGCGCGTGACAGCAAGCCTTAGTAAAGAAAGACATGAAGCCGAGTTTCACGCCGTGTTTCTTTAGGAAGAGGTCCTTGTACTCGTTGCGCAGCTCCATCACGCCGGTCATGTCAACTTCGTTGTAGGTGGTGAGCATTGCTGCAGTGTTCTGCGCTTCTTTGAGACGGCGGGCGATGGTCTGTCGCAGGCGTGTCATCTTCACACGCTCTTCGCGGGAGGCATCGTCTGCCGGGACAGGTGCCCTTGGAATTGCGGTACGTTCAGCCGTGGAAGGCGTGTTGATCACTTTCAGCACATCCTCCTTCATAATGCGGCCATCGCGGCCCGTGCCTTCCACCTTGTCGGCAGAAAGGCTCTTTTCGGCCATGATCTTGTTGGCTGAAGGTGCGTTTTCGACATCCTTACCTTTCGGCGTATCCGGCGCTGGTACAGATGCTTTTGGTGCGGCGCTTGCCGCAATGGCGCCCGATCCCGAGATCACGGCAAGTTTTGCACCGGCTTCCACCGTCACACCATCACCTGCAACAATCTCGGAGATCACTCCCGCTGCTGGTGCAGGGACTTCCACGCTGACCTTGTCCGTTTCGAGTTCACAGAGCATCTCGTCCGCCGCCACCTGATCACCAACAGATTTGAACCATGTAGAGACCGTTGCTTCCGTGACGCTTTCGCCCAGCGCTGGCACCATGACGTCCACAGATTTAGCATCCGCGTCCAGCGCCGCGGTAGCTTTCTTTGGTTTGTCAGCCTTTGGTGTAGAAGCGGCCTCTCCTTCCGAGATAGTGGCGAGGAGTGCATCGACACCGACTGTCGCGCCTTCGGCAGCAACGATTTCCTGCAATGTGCCCGCAGTGGAGGAGGGTACTTCTACCGTTACTTTGTCCGTCTCCAGTTCGCAGAGCATTTCGTCGATCACCACGCTGTCACCCGGTTTCTTGAACCATGTGGCAACGGTTGCTTCCGTTACACTTTCACCGAGCGTGGGTACGCGTATTTCTGCCATCAGATCAGTCCTTCTTTCCGACGAGCGCATCTTCAACGAGTGCGTCTTGCTGTGCTTTGTGGCTTTTTGCCAGCCCAGTGGCGGGCGATGCCGCTGCAGCACGCCCGGCATAAGCAGGGCGCTTCCATTTTGACTTCAGGCGACCAAGCACCCATTCAATGTTCGGCTCCACGAACGACCAAGCACCCTGATTTTTGGGCTCCTCCTGACACCAGACGACTTCCGCCTTTTTGAAGCGCTTCAGTTCAGCCACAAGGCTTTGGGCCGGGAACGGATAAAACTGCTCAAGCCTGAGAAGGTAGACGTCATCAAGCCCACGCCCGTCTCGCGCTTCCAGAAGATCGTAGTAGACTTTACCTGAGCAGATCACGACACGCTTGATATCCTTATCAGCCTTCAGTTTGGTATCAGAGTTGCCCTGCTGAGCGTCATCCCAGAGGCAACGGTGAAAGCTGGAGCCAGTGGTGAGCTCGTCCATCCGGCTCACGGCCATCTTGTGGCGCAGCAGGGATTTCGGCGTCATCATTACCAGTGGCTTCCGAAAACTCCGGTGAAGCTGACGGCGAAGAATATGGAAATAATTGGCAGGGGTCGTGCAGTTGGCCACGATCCAGTTGTCTTCTGCGCACATCTGCAGGAAGCGCTCCAGCCTGGCGGAGCTGTGTTCCGGTCCCTGTCCTTCATAGCCATGTGGCAGCAGCAGAACGAGGCCGGACATGCGCAGCCATTTCTTTTCACCTGATGAGATGAATTGATCGATCATGATTTGCGCACCATTGGCGAAATCGCCAAACTGCGCTTCCCAGAGCGTCAAAGCGTTCGGTTCGGCAAGACTGTATCCATATTCAAAGCCCAGAACAGCATATTCCGAAAGCATGGAATCAACAACTTCGTAGTTCGCCTGGCCAGCCTTTATATGATTGAGCGGCAGATACCGCTCCTCTGTTTCCTGATCAATGATGCCAGAGTGGCGCTGAGAGAAAGTGCCGCGGGTTGAATCCTGCCCTGCAAGGCGAACCGGATAACCCTCTGTAAGCAACGAGCCGAATGCCAATGCCTCGGCGGTGGCCCAATCGATCCCTTCGCCAGTATCAAGCATGGTCTTTTTCGCTGCAAGTATCCGCTCTACCGTGCGGTGTGGCTTGTAGCCATCGGGCAGGCGTGTAAGTGCAGCGCCCACCTCCTTCAGACGCGCCGGATCCACTGCCGTTTCACCGCGCTGATAGTTCTCGCCCTCCTTGTCGAGGTGAGACCAGCGACCATCCAGCCAATCTGCCTTGTTCGGACGAAACTCCTTACCCGCCTCAAATTCCTCGTTAAGATAGGCTTGGAACGCAGCCTTCATATCCTCGATCTCCCCTTCGGGGATAAGACCATCACGGATCAGACGCTCCGTGTAGAGTTGGAGAGTCGTTTTATGGCCCTTGATAAGCTTGTACATCTGAGGCTGGGTAAACATTGGCTCGTCACCCTCGTTATGGCCAAACCGACGATAACAGAAGATGTCGATCACGACATCCTTATGAAAAATCTGGCGAAATTCGGTGGCGACCTTCGCCGCATGTACCACCGCCTCCGGATCATCGCCGTTTACGTGGAAGATTGGTGCCTCCACCATCAGCGCAATATCGGTGGGATAGGGAGAGGAACGCGAATTGTGCGGGCTTGTGGTGAAACCGATCTGATTGTTCACCACAATATGCATAGTGCCACCTGTCTTGTGGCCGCGTAGGCCCGAAAGACCGAAACACTCCGCAACCACGCCTTGGCCTGCAAAAGCTGCATCACCGTGCAGGAGAATAGGAAGAACCGTGGTGCGCTCGGTGTCATTCACTTGTTCCTGCTTGGCGCGCACCTTTCCGATCACAACCGGGTTCACAGCTTCCAGATGGCTGGGGTTGGCGGTGAGCGAGAGATGAACGGTGTTACCGTCAAACTCCCGATCTGAAGAGGCGCCGAGATGATATTTGACATCACCCGAACCCTCAACTTCATCCGGTTTAAAGCTGCCACCCTGAAATTCGTTGAAAATAGCACGGTAGGGCTTGGCCATAACGTTGGCCAGTACCGAAAGTCGGCCGCGATGAGGCATACCAATCACAATGTCGCGCACACCCATATTGCCGCCGCGCTTAATGATCTGCTCCATCGCAGGGATAAGGCTTTCGCCGCCATCAAGGCCAAAACGTTTAGTGCCGGTGTACTTAACATGCAGAAATTTTTCGAAACCCTCGGCCTCAACCAGCTTGTTGAGAATGGCCTTTCGGCCCTCGCGGGTAAACGCGATCTCCTTGCCGTAACCTTCAATCCGCTCCTTCAGCCATGCAGCCTCTTCCGGGTTGGAGATGTGCATATATTGCAGAGCGAAGGTGCCACAATAAGTGCGCTTCAGAATTGCAAGGATCTCTCGCATCGAAGCTGTTTCGAGGCCTAGCACATTGTCTATAAAAATGGGGCGGTCCATATCCGCTTCCGTGAAGCCATAGCTTTCCGGCTCAAGCTCGCGGTGTGGTGTCTTCTCTGCAAGACCTAGAGGATCCAAATCCGCAGCAAGGTGCCCTCTGATCCTGTAGGCGCGAATGATCATGAGAGCACGTAAGCTATCTGTAACGGCCTGTTTCAGCTGTGCCTCAGAGAGAGAAATACCCTTCTGTGCGGCCTTCAGACCAACCTTTTTCTCCACGTTGGCCGCAGGATCTTCCGCCCATTGGCCATCCAGCGCGGCCGTAAGGTCATCATTGGGGACAGGAGGCCAATCTGCCCGCGCCCATGAGGGTCCGGCAGCCTCGTGACGCACATCACTGCTGTCATCCCCCAAGGCCTCGAAGAAAGCACGCCAACTGGCATCTACAGCCGCAGGGTCCGAAGCAAAGCGGGCATAAAGCTGCTCCACATACTCCGCATTGTGGCCCTGCAGAAAAGATGAAGAATGGAAGGCGCTGTTTCCGCTGATCTCGTTCATTTTGTTTCTCCGCTCTGCAGTTTGTGGAGGTCCGGGCGATGGACGGGTGGGACGGACGTATCGAAGCTGTAGCCGAAGGTCTTAAGCTCCCAGCTGTGGCGGCGTGTAATCATCTTGCGCGCCGCTTCGTCAAAATAGTCTGAATAAGGGCGATCTGGTCGAGCCATCTTCTTGTAATGGGGCAAAGCAGTTTGATTGAAGGGCAGGCCAAGCTGTCTGCATACGCTCTTCATATCATCAATCAGATATTCAGAACGAATATAAGCATTTGCGACGCGAAACGGGCCAACACTGAACGTATTGTGATCTTTGGGATGCCCTTTGCCGTCTCGCATCCACTTATTGAAGGCCGCGCGATGCTCAGCAAAAGGCGCGTTCAGCACGTCTGGCTGGTTGCGCATCAGATAGCGAAAGGTTGCGAGATATTTGGTAAAGGGATTTCGCACCGTGGTGAAACGGAAATAGCGAAAGAAGGTTCCGGGGCCGAGCAGGCGCAAGATGCGCGAGGCACGCATATGTGCCTCCCATGTTGCTGCAGCGCGTTCCTGCCGGCCCAGTCGGCAACCGATAATGCCTGTGGGGCCGATATACTCCTCCCGGTGCTGCTCAACTGGTGTATCGAGGTGCCGCATATTCTCAGGCAGACAAAACGGCTCAAAATATGCCTCTACAGAAGTTGAAGCCGTCTTCTTCGATTTGAAGAAGATGAACTTATAGGTATGCGAAACCAGTACCATTTTTTGGGGCGCAGCCTCCTGTCAGTACTCGCAGCGGAAAGTGCTTTCAAACTCACCCGGAACCGAAGAGGACACAGGTCCTCTAAGGCGTGTGATCGCGGCACTTGGCCCACATATACTCTGAATGGCGGCTCGCTGCGCGGCATCATCCTGCCCGGCGGCATATTTGTAGACGATCGTGCGGCCGAGGGAGGCTTTGGTCGCCTCGCTCGTGCGCTCACAGGCGGGTAGGATGAGGAGAGGCAGAATGGCGAGGATGCGAACCATGAGCATTATCCGATGGCTTTGAGAACGGCTTCGCCCAACCCGGCGGGGCTGTCTGCCACCACAAAATCTGCGGACTTCATTGCCTCAATCTTGTCTTCCGCGCCGCCCTTGCCGCCCGCGACAATGGCACCAGCATGGCCCATTCGGCGGCCGGGAGGGGCTGTGCGGCCGGCGATGAAGCCGGCGACGGGTTTGGCGCGGCCCTTCTTAGCCTCGTCCTTGATGAACTGGGCGGCGTCTTCTTCCGCGCTTCCGCCGATCTCGCCGATCATGATGATGGATTGGGTTTCATCGTCGCCGAGGAGAAGTTCCAGCGCATCGATATGCTCCATTCCCTTGATCGGATCGCCGCCGATGCCGATGCAGGTGGACTGGCCGAGGCCCGCCGCAGTCGTCTGGCCCACAGCCTCGTAAGTCAGCGTGCCGGAGCGGGAGACGACGCCGACGGAGCCGCGCTTGTGGATGTGGCCGGGCATGATACCGATCTTACAGGCATCGGGTGTGATGACGCCCGGGCAGTTGGGGCCGATAAGGATGGAAGGCGAGCCTTCGAGCGCGCGCTTAACCTTCATCATATCGAGCACCGGGATACCTTCCGTGATGCAGACAATCAGTTCCATCTCCGCATCGATGGCCTCAAGGATCGCATCCGCCGCGAAGGGCGGAGGCACGTAGATGGCTGTGGCGTTAGCCGATGTGGCATGCTTGGCCTCATGCACAGTATTGAAGATCGGCAAGCCGATATGCTCGGAGCCCCCTTTGCCCGGCGTGACACCGCCGACCATCTTGGTGCCGTAGGCGATGGCCTGTTCAGAGTGGAACGTGCCCTGAGAGCCTGTGAGCCCTTGGCAAATCACGCGGGTATTTTCGTTTACGAGTACGGCCATGCTAGCCTCCTGAGACTGGTGCGTCCTTGCACCGCGAAATCAAACAACACTCCGCTGGAAGGCGGGATCGAAACGTAGAGACTTTCATTGTGCCCTTCGCTTTTCATAGTCTGTGACAGCAAAACGGGTCCATTTCTGATACGGTTTCATGAACTCCGCAGCTTCAGGTGATTTGTGCCGCGCTGCCAGATCGGCCAGAAGTTCGAGCGGCTGTCGGGGCAGGTCGTCGCGAAGGGCGCGCAATTCCTCGACAATTGTCGACAGAAGAAAAGGCTCGTCCTTCAAGAAAAGCGCTTCAATTCGGTCGCAGTCGATCAAAGCGAGTGCCTCCAGATCCAAATCGGTAAGTTCCGCGCGTGTTTTACCCTTTGCTTTATCTCGCGCCTTCTCTGTCCACTCTAGGCGATCTTTGTCATATTCGATTTCAATCCCTGGAACGATAAATTCGGCGGCCTTTGTCATGGTTTTGCGCCAGTCCCTCGACAGCGCAGGATAAGGTATGATCATGATCTCCACATCCGTTTCCAAGGATGCAACTTGATCAATCAATAGCATCATGTCCGAAACAGCAAATATTCCTACACGCCCTGCATTCCACGGATCGCTTTCACTTTCAGCACGGGAAGAATAGGAGCGCGTACACTCCCGCAGATCTCTCACACAGATAAGCACTTTTTTTACGCCAGTTTCCGAAAGAATACCATTTAGACGATAAAAGTAAGCAGGGGCTTTGTTGCCATATGCTATAATGACTTCACGATTTTCAGAGACATCCTTCTTCGAATAGAGATGCTTGAATTTTGGCTTCCCATCTTCGGGCAGCTTGAGAAACGAGTCTGGAACGGACAGCGTTGAGTGGTCCAAAACATTTGGGAACAACTCCATACCACAGTGAATTTGCGGCACCGCTCCGAGGTATCTTGCGACTGCGGACGTCCCACTTCTGGGTACACCAAAGACAATGAAGTCGAGGTTCCTGTTCATCCTAGTATTGTTGCCTCCATCGTCCCGAAAATTCAGTCAAAGGTCAAAATCAGACAGCGCTGAGCCACGGTTTCACTTTCCAGTCATTCCGCCTTTAACCGCCTTCACGATCTTCGCTGCCGCATCGGCCAGATCATCTCCGGCGATCACGTCCACATCGGATGTGTTGATGATCTCCTTGCCCTTCTCGACATTCGTGCCTTCGAGACGCACCACGAGGGGCACTTGGAGGCCGACTTCTTTCACGGCAGCCACCACACCCTCGGCGATCACGTCGCAGCGCATGATGCCGCCGAAGATGTTCACAAGGATGCCTTTCACGTTTGGATCGGAGGTGATGATCTTGAACGCTTCCGTCACCTTCTCCTTCGTCGCACCGCCGCCGACATCGAGGAAGTTGGCGGGTTCGGCGCCATAGAGCTTGATGATGTCCATCGTGGCCATCGCGAGGCCCGCGCCGTTGACCATGCAGCCGATCTCTCCGTCGAGGGAGATGTAGTTGAGGTCAAACTTGGAAGCGGCGAGTTCCTTCGGGTCCTCCTCCGTCTCGTCGCGCAGCGCCATCACGTCCGGCTGGCGGTAGAGGGCGTTCGAGTCAAAACCCATCTTGGCGTCGAGGCATTTGAGATCGCCCTTGTCGGTGACAATTAGTGGATTGATCTCCAACATCTCCATGTCTTTCTCGACGAACATTTTGAAAAGTGTGTTCATCAGTTTGACGCATTGCTTTACCTGCACTCCCTCCAGCCCGAGGGCGAAGGCTACACGACGGCCATGGAAGCCTGAGATGCCGGAAGCGGGATCCACGGAAAATGAAGTTATTTTCTCCGGCGTAGACGCGGCAACTTCTTCGATATCCATACCGCCCTCGGTAGAGCAAACAAAAGAAACCCGGGACGTTACGCGGTCCACCAGAAGTGCCAGATACAGCTCCTTTTCGATACCTGCGCCATCTTCAATGTAGACCCGGTTGACCTGCTTGCCAGCAGGGCCTGTCTGATGGGTGACCAATGTGCGGCCAAGCATTTTCTCGGCTTCTTCCGCCGCTTCCTCCACGGATTTGGTGAGGCGCACACCACCTTTTTCTCCCGCCTCAACTTCCTTAAAGGAACCCTTGCCGCGCCCGCCCGCATGGATCTGCGCCTTCACCACCCAAAGCGGGCCATCCAGCTCGCCCGCCGCAGATTTTGCCTCTTCTGCGCGCAGCACTGCCCGGCCGTCGGAAACCGGAGCTCCGTATGATTTCAGAAGCTGCTTGGCTTGATATTCATGGATATTCATCTGGCAACGTCCCTTTTGCTTTGGGCAGAGCGGCGTACAAGAACAGCACGCTGTCAATTCACCGGTAGGCTGAAAGGACACAAAGGGCAAAGGGAAAGTTGTCAATTGTGCTGCATTTGAAGCAAAAGGCTCAATTTGTGATCACACCAAAAATGATGTGATCACAAAATTTGGATTGTGTAAAGAATCACTGAATTCCAGAGGCTTCGCCGGTGTCTCAGTTCAGCAGGACGGCAAAAAGAAAGCCGTTTCGGCGCCCTACAAGCTGATTGAACCTCCACCACGCTTCGCCAGACATCCTTGGGCCAAGCTCGTAATACGGCAAGGCATCGATACCGTGAAGCCACGCAAGGACATCTATAGGAGCCGGGTTCTCGATCACCTTACGAAAGTTGATGCCTCCAGTGTTGCCCATCAGCTCATGAGGGATCAACCGCTTGCCTTCCAGAACTTCCTCAATCTCCGTGAGCACCTCGAGCCATGAATTTCCAATACCTTCCGGGAATTCGAGACCGAGTGCAGAGCTTTGACTGTCAGATGGGATCCACTCATTTGAGTCATCTGTCTCTGCCGCAACGCGCTGCCAGAAGATACGGTTCTGGCCGACCATTTTCAGCATGTGGGAGTGGCCCGACTGTAAAAGTTCAGCGTCCGGTTCCTGATCCAATGCAGCAACAACCGTAGCAATGTAGTCCAGCAGGTCAGCTTGGTCGCCAAACCAGTCCGGAGAGAGCCCGAATTCCATCATCTGTGCGCGCGCATCACCAATCCGCTTGATGGCATCGGTTGGATCGTAGGCGAGAACGGCAGAGCTCATGCCGGAAATCAAATGTGTATAGGCCTGCAACCACGCAACATCTGCGCTGTCGAACGTGACCAACGGGGACGAAGGAGCACCCTCGCCAGTGCCCAAGTTAGCAGGAAGATAGTTACTTACGTTCTCCCATTGCGGCTCGCGTATCCCATTTCCATTTAGGTCCAACCATATATCATCCAGATTAAGCGTAGCCTTTACAGGTACATCGCCAACCATTGTGAGGGCTTCGTTGGCAGCAGCCATATCTTCCAGGGCAGATCGGAAGATATCCGATATGAGCTGAGGTTCAAATGGATCTGGGTCCGGGTTCGACGGAATGGGCATTCTTAGAAGCGGCAGAGAGCTACTTTCCGTCGTGATGCCATACTTCCACCGCGTCTGTATGGCGCGCTCAACACCGCCAAGAAACCGGATGCCGCCGAGGACAAACAGATCCTCAGGGGTCGGCTTTTCAATTGCTGCCAACATTTCTTCCGTTGCGGAAAGTCCCTCCTCGCCGATCATGGCTGAGGCGGAGTGAATTGTTTCCTGGGCCAGCAGAGGCGTGGACCAGAAAACAAGGGTTGCAATCAATGCTTGAACTTTGTTCATGAACATCGTTCATATTGGTGAAGTGTTGTCTGATCAAGCTATTTGTTCTGCGACGTGGCGTAAACTTTCGCGTTTAAACGAAAAAGGGAGCGCCTCATGGCACCCCCCTATTCGATAGTTTCACGGTTTCAGGAAAGTGTTCCGTCGATTTCCTTACAAGCGGCTACGAGCCCCTTCACAGCACCAACAGACTTATCAAACATCGCCTGTTCGTCCTTGTTGAGCTTGATCTCGACAATCTTCTCAATGCCGCCTGCGCCGATAATCGTGGGTACACCTACGTAGAAGTCCTTCACACCCAGCGCATTCTTAATATGAGCGGCACACGGCAGCAGGCGTTTTTGATCCTTCAAATAGGCTTCGGCCATCTCAATGGCAGATGCCGCTGGCGCGTAAAATGCCGAGCCGTTGCCGAGGAGGCCAACAATTTCCGCTCCGCCGTCCCGGGTTCGTTGAACAATGGCATCCAACTTTTCCTGACTTGTCCAGCCCATCTCCACCAGATCGGGCAAAGGGATGCCTGCAACAGTAGAATAACGTGTCAGAGGCACCATTGTATCGCCGTGACCACCAAGAACGAAGGCGGTAACATCCTTTACGGAAACTTCGAACTCTTCCGCAAGGAAATGCCGGAACCGAGCTGAATCGAGAATTCCTGCCATCCCGCACACCTTCTCATGTGGAAGGCCAGAAAACTCTCTCAACGCCCAAACCATGGCATCAAGCGGGTTAGTAATACAAATCACGAAGGCGTTGGGCGCACTCGCAGCGATCCCTTCGCCAACCGATTTCATGACCTTCAGGTTGATACCCAGAAGATCATCGCGGCTCATGCCCGGCTTGCGCGGCACGCCCGCTGTTACGATGCAAACGTCTGCACCAGCGATATCGGCATAGTCGTTAGTGCCCTTTAGAACCGCATCGAATCCATCAACGGGCGCGCTTTCCGCGATATCCAATGCCTTGCCCTGAGGGGTGCCTTCAGCGATATCGAAAAGAACGACATCGCCCAGTTCTTTCAGAGCGGCCAGGTGGGCGAGGGTTCCGCCAATCTGGCCTGCCCCGATCAGAGCAATCTTTGCACGTGCCATATCAAATCTCTCCTTTGAGGCATGATCACGGGCCTTGGCCTATCCAGTTCTGCGGGCTATCGCAAGTGCACGGCGCGTGATCGTGAGCGTTGAATATGTGTAGAGAGATGAAGGAAGTTTGAATTGGAGCTGGATCTTACCTTCTACCTCTTTGCGATTCCCGCCGTCGTATTTGCCGGGATCTCCAAGGGCGGTTTTGCAAACGGACCAACCTTTGCCGCCGCACCGTTTATTGCCTTGGTTGTGCCCCCCACTCAGGCTGTTGCGCTCATGCTACCGATTCTGATGGTGATGGACGCAACCGCATTGCGAGCCTATTGGCGGAGATGGAAGTGGAGCGAACTGAAACTGTTGCTCATCGGCGCATTGCCAGGCCTTGCGATCGGCGCGTTTCTCTTTCGCTCAATCAATGAGGATATCGTTCGTCTGGTCATCGGCGCCATAGCAGTTGGGTTTGTTGCATTTCAGATAACCGTTGGGCGCGGCTGGATTACCTTGGGAAAAGGCAAGGCCACGCCTGTGTCAGCGCTCTTTTGGGGGTGCCTTTCCGGCTTCGGCAGCCTTGTCAGCCACGCAGGCGGGCCGCCATCCGCCGTCTATTTCCTGCGTCGGAACCTGGAGAAGACAGTCTTTCAGGCGACATCCGTTTTGTTCTTCGCTGTGATCAACGCCCTGAAATTCGGAATCTATCTCGCGATGGGACTGTTTACCCTCAGTACAGTCAAAGCCGTAGTGACGCTCACTCCAATCGCAATTCTTGGCACGCTCTTGGGCGTGTGGGCACACCAGCATGTACCATCTTGGCTGTTCTTTCGTCTTGCTTATATTTTCCTGACACTCACTGGGCTGAAGTTAATCTTCGATGCGTTGACATAACCTACAGCGCCTCCAACGAACATTTACGCTCGAGGGGGACGCAGGTTGTCTGAAGCAAAACGCTATACGGTCTGCTTCAGGAACAGTGTCTCAGATGGCTTGCTTGGATTGCGTGAGTTCGACAGGCGCGTCTTCCCAGAAGTCACCGGCTGCCACGAGGCATGTCTCACCGGAAGGCAGGGTAATCAGTATTGTCCACGTTCCGGTTTCCTCGGACGCATATACCTCAACCATCCCATTGTTGTGGCTCAGGCCACGCGATGTACGGGCTTCGCCGTATTTGTCGTTCAGGCGCGAGACGATCTGATCACGCTCACCGCACGGCTTTTGCTGTGCAGCCGCCGAGCCTGCAAAGAGGCTCATCATCGGGAGCGAAAGGGACAGAGCAATCGCGGTCATTCCAAAAAGACGTTTCATTCCAGTCTACCTCATACTGAGGCGGAGCTTGCACCTGGCCGTTAGCATCTTGCTAAGGGGCAGGCCCCGCGGGTCGCACAACGTTACCGACTCTGTTGCGTTCTTCGCCTTCCCGATGGCCAAACCTTCGGCGGCCTCCCTAACGCAGAGAGCCTTGTGATCCTAATCTTGCGGGCGAACCCGCAAAAAATGGTTAACTGCGCGTACCCACCCCCGGCCCGCACTCAACACTTTTTGGTCAGCCTTTTGGACATATTTGCGGCAATTTGTTTGTAAAATTAAAACCTTGGCTTTACGGCTTGCCGCAATTGGGTAAGGTGCCACGCAACATTATTGCGCTGGAGATTGCCAAAAGATGTTGTCATCAGATCTTCCTCATCGATCCGTACTTTATATGCCCGGCTCAAATGCAAGGGCGCTGGAAAAGGCGCGGACACTGGATGTGGATGCTGTAATCCTCGATCTGGAGGACGCTGTGGCGCCAGACCAGAAGGATGTGGCGCGGGACCAGGTGGTGGTTGCAGTGTCGGCCGGTGGGTTTGGGCATCGGCGGGTTGTGGTGCGGATCAATGGGTTGGAAACGGCTGGCGGGCGCGCGGATTTGGGTGCAATTATTGGCGGTCAGCCGGATGCAATACTTCTTCCGAAGGTAGAAAAACCGGATATCATTCAAGAGGTTGCGCGTTTTCTACCGCAGGATGGTAGCATCCGAATCTGGGCTATGATGGAAACGCCGAGAGCGATGTTGGCCGCGCAGGACATCGCGGATGCTTCGCCTTTGATGGAAGCGTTTGTTCTTGGCACGAACGACCTTTTGAAGGACATGCAAGCCCGGTTTCGCCCGGACAGAATGGCCCTTTTGCCGGGCCTTTCGCTTTGTCTTATGGCTGCGAGGGCAGCCGGGCTTTTGTGTTTTGACGGTGTGTATAATTCGTTCAAGGATGATGCTGGATTGCGGGCTGAATGCGAACAGGGGCGCGATATGGGGTTCGACGGCAAGACTCTGATCCATCCGGCGCAAGTTCCTGTAACGCATGATGTTTTTAGCCCCTCAGACCATGACATTGCCGCCGCAAAAGAGCTGGTTTCAGCCTTTGAGGAGGAGGGTAGCGGCGTGGCTGTGCTGAATGGGCGCATCGTGGAAAGCTTGCATGTCGAAGCCGCACAGCGCTTGCTGGCGCGGGCGAAGGCGATTGCCGCACGGTAGGGGGAGAAGGATATGGGATTGCTGGTTTCGGGTGTTGTTCTCTGGTGGATTTCACACCTCTTCAAGCGAGCGGCCCCCGGCGCGCGTTCGGCGCTTGCCGAGCGGATGGGCGATGCCTCCAAAGGCTTGTTTGCATTGGCTATTCTGGCCTCTGTTGTGCTGATGGTGATAGGTTATCGGGATGCTGATTTCGTTTATGTTTACGGCCCGCCAAGCTGGACGACCCATCTCAACAACCTTCTGATGTTTGGGGCAATCGCGCTCTTTGGAATGGGTTCTTCGAAGGGCCGGATGCGGAGCTGGTTTCGGCATCCGATGTTACTGGGGTTCAGCACCTGGGCCGTGGCGCACCTGTTGGTGAACGGGGATCTTGCCTCGCTGGTTCTGTTTGGGGGGTTGTTGATGTGGGCGATCGTCTCAATTTTCCTGATCAATGCACGAGAGCCTGTCTGGGAGCGACCGGAGCCCGGATCAGCGCAGGGTGACGTGAAGCTTTTGGTAATAAGCGCAATACTTTACGCGGTCTTTGCTGGCATTCATACGTGGCTCGGCTACTGGCCGTTCGGAGGGTGAAATGGCGGTTTTGTACCGACTGCTGACGGAGGAAGACAGCTCCGCCTTTTGCCACAAGGTGACAGCTGCACTGGCGGCCGGGTGGAGTCTGTATGGAGCACCTACCTATGCCTTTGATTCAGATCGAAAAATCATGATGTGCGGTCAGGCTGTGACGAAGGAAATTGAAGGTGACTACGCGCCCGAAATGAAGCTGGGTGAACAGTGACTACGGCTATGAACAAGACGGATGCGGGGCGGTTTTTCGAGGATTATCAAGTGGGTATGGAGATTACCCACCCGACGCCCCGGACGCTTACAGAGGGCGATCGCGCGCTTTATGCCAGCCTTTATCCGAGCCGATTTGCGCTGCAAAGCTCTGATTTGTTTGCACAATCCTGTGGTCTTCCAAGAAGCCCCATGGATGATCTGGCGGTGTTCCACATGGTCTTTGGCAAGACAGTGCCGGATATCTCGATCAACGCTGTGGCCAATCTGGGCTACGCTGAAGGGCGGTTTTTGCGGCCTGTTTATGCTGGCGAGACATTGCGAGCCGTGAGCCAAGTGATTGGATTGAAAGAAAATTCCAACGGGAAAACAGGAATTGTCTGGGTGCGGACCACCGGGCTGGATGGTGCCGATACACCCGTGCTTGAATATTGCCGCTGGGTGATGGTGAGGAAGCGCGATGCGGCCTCGCCTGCCCCGGAAGCGGTGGTGCCCCTGCTCTCGAACGGGGTTGCTGTGGAAGATCTCGTAATCCCGGAAGACCTTGATTTTACAGCGTATAATACGGAACTAGCCGGGTCTCCGCACTATTGGGAAGACTACTCAACGGGCGAGATCATCGATCATGTGGATGGTGCGACGCTGGAAGAGGCGGAGCACATGATGGCCACGCGGCTCTGGCAGAACACTGCCAAGGTGCATTTCGATGCGACGCTACGCTCGGATGGTACAAGGCTGATTTATGGTGGGCACATCATCAGTCTTGCAAGAGCCTTGAGTTTCAATGGGTTAGGCAATGCGCAGATGATCGCCGGGATCAATGCAGGCGCCCATGCGAACCCTGCGCATGCGGGGATGACGGTGTTTGCCTGGAGCGAAATTCTGGAGGTGGCAGAAACCGTAAGGCCTGATATCGGCGCGCTTCGAGTGCGGCTTGTGGCCTCGTCCAAGCGCGATATGGCTGGAAAATTGCGTGATGAGGCAGGCAAATACCTGCCCTCGGTTTTGCTGGATCTCGATATCTGGGTGCTGGTTCCGCGACGGGGCTAGAAAAAGGCTGGATTTGGTACCGTTTTGGTATGGGTTTGGTAGTGCAAAATTCCCGAGATTCGAAGCCGATCAGTGCCCGCACGACTAACTCTGCCAAAAGGTAATGAATCCCACTACTTCGAAGGTAACCGATCCCATTACTCGAAAATTTTACAAATCAGCGTGATTTTTCACCGATTTTCGACCAACGCATTATTTTGGGCAACGCCAATTCGTGCTAATTTTTGAATGTATAGTTTGCAAGTTTAATATTTTTCATGGTGAACAGTATGACGTTCCTTGACTCATTGAGAGAGTTTTTTTCTTCACCCGCAGTGTTTGGCACCTTGGCGCTTTTCGTTCTTGTACTGCTCCTGTTTAGTTCAGCCGTAAGTTTAAAGAAGCAAGGCCTGGACGCGCATCCTTATGCTCTTGGGCTGCCACGCCACTCCGTTCGTGCAATTGTCGCTTTGGCCTTCACACTTCTTTTTGGATCACTTGGATTTTTGGCGATTGATACCGCTAGTGGACAGGAATTCATCGTCGGAGGGCCGGTGGCTGCCAAAGGCACTGGGGAAACGAAGACTGATTCACATGTGGACGCCCTGGACAAGCTTCGAGTTAAACTCGACAGTCTGAGGGACACTCTTTCAGCTCCCGATCTTCAGGAAAAAATCACGATTGGCGGAACGTCCAACGGATCGTCCGGTTCATATTCAGTGGTAGCGACAGGCGTGTTGATCTCCGTGCGAGAGAGTGCGGAAGCAACGCAGATGTCACGTGAAGTTTTGGTTATCATCGCAACCGCACTTTCGACCATTGTGGGATTCTACTTCGGGGCACGCTCGCATGCTTCGACAAATGCCAGTGGCGATGATTCCGGTGATCCAGCCAAAACCGCGGAACGGTTGCGGGTACAAGGGGAACTGCGCGCTGAGATCGCCCGCCTTGAGAACATTATTGGCACCACTACAAATACGAAGACCAAAAAGAATGCTAAGGATCTGGTTGCTGAGGGCACCACCCTGCTGATGCAGAAAGTTGGTGAGTTTGCGGAGATTGAGCTTGCGATGTCGGCCAAGAAGACCGAAGCCCGGATAAAGGCGCTGAGCGCTCTTTTGACAAAGATGAAGGCCGTGGTCTGATTGCCCTACGGTGTGATCACAAAAATTTGGGCGTGATCACATTTGGACCCAATCGCTTAAAATTGACGGCAAACGCGGCATCACGTCCTGCATTCGGGGCTGGGAAGGGGAGAAAAACTTCTTTAGGTTAACGGAGTAGCTGGGCGCGTGCCGCCCATTGCCAGACCAGAGAGAGGCTTTTCATGGCTGACGTCAATCGCGGCAACCGCCCGCTTTCCCCGCATCTTACGATCTATAAACCGCAGTTGAACTCCATGACGTCTATCCTGAGCAGGATCTCGGCCATTGGGTTGAGCCTTGCGATCGTGCTGGTGGTCTGGTGGTTTCTGGCGCTTTCGACGGATGCGGAATACTTCGCGCTGGCGAACGGTGTGCTGAATTCGTGGATTGGCGGGTTGGTGATGATCGGCTCGCTCTGGGCGCTTTGGTATCACACATGCGCAGGCATCCGGCACCTGTACTGGGATACGGGATCTGGCTTTGAGCTCGATAAGGTGGATCGTTCCTCCTATGTGGTGATCGGCGCGTCGGTTCTGCTGACGGTGATCACCCTGATTGTTGCGTTTTAGGGGAGGCGGGATCATGGGTTTCCGGACAGATCGGCAGCGTGTGAATGGGCTTGGTTCGGCCAAGGAAGGTACGGGGCATTTCGTCAGCCAGCGCATAACCTCGGCGGCTTTGGTTCCGCTGACGCTGCTCTTTATCTTCCCCTTCGTGCAGGCATTGGGCGGGGAGTACGCGGCGGTGCGGGAGATTTATGCGCATCCTTTGAATGCGATTGTGGCGATCCTGTTTATTGCGGTGGGGCTGTACCACCATCAGCAGGGTTTGCAGGTGGTGATCGAGGACTATGTGCATGGCAAGCTGACGCGGACGGCCGCGTTGTTGCTGAATATCTTGTTTTGCTGGGCCTTGGGGCTGACGGGCGTTTTCGCCGTCGCCAAGATTGCCTTCAGCGCCTGATCGGAGAGAGACATGGCAGCTTATGAGTTTATCGACCACACCTATGATGTGGTGGTTGTTGGCGCTGGTGGCTCCGGTTTGCGGGCGACTTTGGGGATGGCGGAACAGGGGCTGAAGACGGCCTGTGTGACGAAGGTGTTCCCGACGCGGAGCCATACGGTGGCGGCGCAGGGCGGGATTGCTGCGAGCCTTTCCAATATGGGGCCGGATAACTGGCAGTGGCATATGTATGACACCGTGAAGGGGTCGGACTGGCTCGGCGATATGGATGCGATGGAGTATCTGACGCGGGAAGCGCCGAAGGCTGTTTACGAGCTGGAGCATTACGGGGTGCCGTTTTCGCGCACGGAGGAAGGCACGATCTATCAGCGGCCCTTTGGTGGGCACACGACAGAATTCGGAGAAGGCCCGCCGGTACAGCGGACCTGTGCTGCGGCGGACCGGACAGGCCATGCTATTTTGCACACGCTTTACGGGCAGAGCCTGAAGAACAATGCGGAGTTCTTTATTGAATACTTCGCGCTGGATCTGATCATGTCCGAAGATGGTGTATGTCAGGGGCTTATCGCGTGGAAGCTGGATGACGGGACACTGCACCGGTTCAATGCCAAGCAGGTGGTGCTGGCGACGGGCGGGTATGGGCGCGCTTATTTCTCGGCCACTTCGGCGCATACCTGTACGGGTGATGGCGGTGGCATGGTGGCGCGGCAGGGGCTGGCGCTTCAGGATATGGAATTCGTGCAGTTCCATCCCACCGGGATTTACGGCGCGGGTTGCCTGATCACCGAGGGTGCACGCGGCGAGGGCGGATATCTGACCAATTCCGAGGGCGAGCGCTTCATGGAGCGCTATGCGCCGACCTACAAGGATCTGGCGAGCCGCGATGTTGTTTCCCGCTGCATGACGCTGGAGATCCGCGAAGGGCGCGGTGTGGGGGCTGAGGGCGACCATATTCACCTGCATCTCGATCACCTGCCGAAAGAGGCGTTGCAGCTCCGGCTACCGGGGATTTCCGAGAGCGCGCGAATCTTTGCGGGTGTGGATGTCACGAAAGAGCCGATCCCGGTGCTGCCGACGGTGCATTATAACATGGGTGGTATCCCCACAAACTACTGGGGCGAGGTGCTCGACCCGACGGATGACGACCATGATCGCGTGCTGCCCGGGCTGATGGCCGTGGGTGAGGCAGGCTGTGCGAGCGTGCATGGGGCGAACCGGCTCGGCTCCAACTCGCTGATCGATCTGGTGGTGTTTGGCCGGGCTGCGGCGATAAAGGCCGGTGAGGTTGTGGACCCGAACTCGGCCAATCCGGAGTTGAACCAGCGGAGCGTGGATCAGGCCATGGCGCGATTCGATGCGCTGCGGAATGCGAGCGGCGGCACGCCAACATCGGAGCTGCGGCTGACGATGCAAAAGACCATGCAGGCCGATGCTGCAGTTTTCCGCACCGACAAGACGCTGGCAGAGGGCGCCACGAAGATGAAGGATGTGGCCGACGGAATGGCCGATATCGCCGTGACGGACCGCAGCCTGATCTGGAACACGGATCTGATGGAGACGCTGGAGCTGAACAACCTGATGCCCAATGCACTGACCACGGTGGTCAGTGCCGAGGCGCGGAAGGAAAGCCGGGGTGCCCATGCGCAGGAGGATCACCCTGATCGGGATGATGTGAAATGGCGCGTGCATTCGCTTGCGCGTGTGGATGATAAAAACAATGTGAAGCTGAGCTACCGCGATGTGCATCTTGATCCTCTGACCAGCCATAATGAAGGTGGGATCGATTTGCAGAAGGTAGCCCCGAAGGCGCGCGTTTACTGAGGCTAAGGGCATTTTTTCGCCCAGGTTTAAGGCTTATCGATGACTGACGAACAGGACTACCGCGAAGGCGATATTACCGCCGGCGGTTCCCGGATTATTGAGGGGAAAGAGAGGCCCGACGATTGGCAGCCGCCCGAAAGCTATGCCGAGAATTGTGAGCTTATCGAGGACCATCTGAAACCGGTGTTCGGCGAGAATGCCAGTGTGTTTCACGAGATAATATCCGATATCGTTCATCTGGATGTACTGGCCTTCCCGCCGAATGCGGAGCGGGACTTCTGGGTGTATGTCACCTCCGGCATGGGTGATCTGCGGATGGAGGTGCCGGACGGATTGGACGCTGCCGAATGGGGACGGGGGGAGCTGATCATCGCCCTGCCCCGCGCCTGGGGTGACAGGATTGCAGAGGATGACGCGCTGGAGGGAGAGGATCCTGAAGCGGCGTTCTGGCCCATCAGCCTGATGAAATGGCTGGCCCGCTATCCGCATCAGGCCGCAACATGGTTTACGGACGGGCACACGATACCTTCGCTGGATGGTGGGGCTTACGCGCCTGATACACGGTTGAGCGGTGCGATGTTTGTGTTTTCTTCTCTGCTGCCCGACGCGTTCCAGAGACTGCAGCTGCCAGATGGAGACTGGCTGAACTTCTATGGGCTGGTATTGCTCTATCCCGAGGAAATGGACTTCAAACTTTCCAAGGGGTTCGATCCGCTGTTGAAGCGCCTTGGGGCTGCGGGCGTTTTTGAGCTTGTTGATATCCACCGCCAATCCGTGGTGCGAAAGAACCCGCTGCTGCGCCTTTTGGGCATGGCATGATCTGGCGCGCGCTTCGCCGGGCCTTCAGACGGGGCCCGCGCTTGAAAACCCTTGTGATCAATCGGGACAAGGATGTGGGCCGACTGGCATATGTAAAGGGTCAGGTGGCGAAACACCCCGCGCTTTCGCTGGAACGGTTCGCGGCGATTGATGCGTTTGAGCCTGATTTCAGCGTCGCAAAAAGCCTGCCACCGGGTATCCATTTTGATAGCCCTCTGCCCGAAAATCTTAAGAAGCGCGGGATGATTGGCTGCGTGCTAAGCCACGCCCATTGCTGGCACATCGCGGCTGAAGGCAACGAGCCGGTGCTGATCCTTGAGGATGACGCCAAGCTAACGAAACATGTGGCGGCGATGGTCGGGCATATCTTTGCCCTAGACAGTTTTGACATCGTGTTCGTGAACGAGCGTATGCAGAGATATCGGGCTCTGCTGGACAAAACGCAGTTTCGGGGCCATCTGCTGAAGGTGGACGATTTTTGCCGCGCCATGATGGAGGAGTATCCGGCTGAGGCGTTTGAGACACCCCGACTTTCGCCGGATGCTGTACTGCCGGGCGCGCCGGGTGGTGATGGCTACGTGGTAAGCCCTGCAGGTGCCCGCAAGATGCTGGACAATTTTGCGCGATTCAAGATGCTTCAACATGCCGATTGGCTGCTTTTCGCCTTTGGTGTGAGCGAGATGCTGGACGGCGGACCACAGAGGTTACGCGCGCTCAACAGACAGATGCGCGGACGGATAGCGGTGCCGGACGCCTATATACTTGGGCAAGCGGCTGTGAGCCACGGAAGCAAAGAGGTAGGCGGCTCCGTACGGGGTAGAACGGAGATTGGCCAGTGAGTGCGAGACTTTACGCATACGGTAGACGCATTTGGGTTCGCTTTTCGATGCAGTTCTCGGCTATTCTCGGCACATTGCAGTTTGGTAAGGAGATCTAACGTGGCACAAAAGACGGAAACGGGATTGGGTGGGTTCTCGTGGTGTATCGCAGGGGTGGCCCTTCTGGGCCTTGCCGGTTGCGACATGCCCGCCGAAACGGCTGCGGATGGCAGCAGCACCGCAGGTGCTGCGAGTGCCGAGGCTTCAGGCGGGGTAGCGAGACCTGCTTCACTGAGCGCGGACGAGCGGGTGATCTGGAACTCGCTGACGGAAGATGCGCGGCGCGAGGCAGCGGAGTTTATCCGCAACGGCGGCACGCTGACCCAATTTGTGGCGGTGTGAGGATATGAGTATGCGGATCACAGTGATCGCGTGCGCAGGTGCCGTTGTTCTGGCGGGCTGTGCTGCAGAAGAGCAGATCGCCTTTCGTTCCGACAAGGAACGGGCCTGCCACGCGCAGGCGAAGGCGGCGCTGGGAAACAGCGACGCCAAGCAGTTGGTGCGCGCCCAGCAGACCGGTGATTTTGTGGTGCTGACAAAAGTGGATGGGCTGGTGCGCAACATAGCACCCTCCCCTACATTTGACAGCTGCATGGCCAGCGCTGAGGCGGGGCTTGCACCGCAGGTTTCCGAAGGGGCGCCTGTGCAGTTTACCGGAGATGAACTGGTTATATGGAACAGTCTTGGGGATGAGGCAAAGCGCGATGCTCTGCTGTTCATTCAGCAAGGCGGGACGCTCACGCAGTTTGTTTCACAGGGCTGAGCGGAGTAAGAGAGAGACGATATGGTAGAACTGACGCTTCCGAAGAACTCGCGCATCACGGTGGGCAAGACATGGCCCAAGCCAGAGGGGGCTGCGAACGTGAAAACGTTCAAGATCTACCGCTACGATCCCGATAGCGGGGATAACCCGCGCGTGGACACATATTTCGTCGATCTCGACACTTGCGGGCCGATGATGCTGGACGCGCTGATCAAGATCAAAAACGAGATTGATCCGACGCTGACCTTCCGGCGGAGCTGCCGGGAGGGGATCTGCGGCTCTTGTGCGATGAATATCGGGGGCATCAACACGCTGGCCTGTATCTACGGGCTGGACGAGGTGCCGGGCGATGTGGCGATTTACCCGTTGCCGCATATGCCTGTGATCAAGGATCTGATCCCTGATCTCACGCATTTCTATGCCCAGCATGCGAGCATCATGCCGTGGCTGGAGACTGCCACGAACCGCCCCGCGAAGGAGTGGAAGCAATCCGTGGAGGATCGCGAAAAGCTGGACGGGCTTTATGAGTGCGTGATGTGTGCCTGCTGTTCAACGAGTTGCCCGAGCTACTGGTGGAATGGGGACCGGTATCTCGGCCCGGCCGCACTGCTGCACGCCTATCGGTGGATCATCGACAGCCGGGATGAGGCAACGGGCGCACGGCTGGACGAACTGGAAGATCCCTTCAAGCTCTACCGCTGCCACACGATCATGAACTGCGCGAAGACGTGCCCCAAGGGCTTGAACCCGGCCAAGGCGATTGCCGAGGTGAAGAAGATGATGGTTGAGCGGCGAATGTAAGGGACAGCAAGGTCAGGTGGGAAACGTCAGATCGCTTTCGACTTTGCGTCAAAAGCGGATCTGACTGGCGGGCGTCCGTGTGCGGCCAATGGCCGGTATGGGCTGATTGTGTTGAAAAACTCTGCTTGTTTAGTGTGCTGATCGCTGATTCAATTTCGGTATTGATGCGGGAGAT
>CANMAI010000013.1 GCA_947495795.1 uncultured Paracoccaceae bacterium
ACTGCGAGAGCTTCAACGGCCGAATGCGCGACGAGTTGCTAAACGGCGAGATCTTCTACTCGCTGCGTGAAGCCCAACTGAAGGAAACCCGAAAGGTCGCATGAAGACCGGACCAGAAACGGGGTGAGCTCCAGGCCAATCATGCACTAACTTATAACATGGACCACTCAAGTGGGGCTGCTCAGTCTGGCCGTATCGACGCACCCACGGTGTTGTTGTGTGTGACAACGACTACGGGCATGGTCTGAGACAGCGACTTGATGATCGCGTTTACTTCATTCTTCAAAAACAGATTGTCGAAGGAAGACTCTGGTTCATCGATAAGCAGGATATCAGAGTCCTTCGCATCCTCAATTTCCTGAAGTAAGAAGAACTCGGAGCGTTGGCCACCCGACGCAGGAAACCCATCCTTGTTCAAGATCTTGTAGTCAATGCTAACAAAGTACTTGTGATAATCCGATGCAGGCACCCGGTCGTCGATGTCTTTCAACGCCTGCAGGAAAGCATATGGATCTGCGTAAGACTTGAACGCCTCACTAAAGGCTACTTGCGACTTGCTGACCGCTTTCAGCTCTCCGGCACCACTAAAGGGGCCAACCGAAGCGACAACTTCGAAACCTCTCAGAGGCTTCCTGGAAATTTCCCTTTCCTTTCGTGCTTGTTGAACAATGCGACTGAACTTAGCTACCTTTCTCCGGTTAATTGCGGTCTGGTAAAAATCGACTTCGGCAACGCTCGGTGTCGCACTTCTAACCTGTAACTTGCCCTTTATCTCCCGGACCAATTCGTTGACCCATTGCTTCTTTTGCAGCTCATTATGACGTTGCGTGTACAGTTGCATCAGCTCCACATAGAGAGCCTTCAAGCTGTCTGGCTTCAAGTGCCGTTCGATGACATCGCGAAATTCTTCATTGCGAACAAGATTCTTGGTGGATTTGATCAGGTCAGCTAGGCCTGTTTGCTCGACTTCATCGAACGGCTCCTCTTGATACAAAGCCGCTCGGGAAAAAGTATCCAGCTTATCAATTTCGTTCGCGTATCTCAGCAAAGACTCCAGATATGCCTCTACGCGACGCTCGTCATCAGAGAGATCGACATTAAGCACGTCGTCAATGACCACGCTCAGCGGGGCCAGATAGTCCCGTGAATGCAAGCTATTACCTCGACTTAGATGCTCGTTGAACTTCCGTTTGTCCTCCTCCTCGTCCCTTGAGACGATTGAAAACTGCTCAATGAACTTCACCTGTTCGAAAGCTTTGGCCAAACGCCGCAAGGTATGTGATTTTCCCGAAGAACGCTCTCCAAGAACGACGTTCAGTCCAGTTGACAGCATTTGGCCATCTTCGAAGACCTGAAACAGGGAATTTCCATCGGAGGCTGATAGTGCAACTTTTGTTTTGTCAGAAAGACAAGTGCGTATCGCCCCAAAAGTTATCTGTCCGCAGTCGATAAAAGTTTGACGTGTGGGCGATGAGATCAGCTGATCCGAAATCCGGCAATCGCTAAAGTAGACGGGGACAAGCCGTTCTCGATCTTTAATGCTATAAATGAACTTTTTTGCGCTGCTTACTTCGCCAGCGGTGATGGAATCTCCAAACTTCTTCAACGTATCAGGTTGGATCGCGGGCTTTTTGTCGTAGTGCGGAATTATCAGGTATTCGGATAGGTCTCCGTAGATGGCTCTAAGCTGCTCAAATGATGTCGAGTGGTCATTGGCGCTAAAGTGGCTTTCGATCTGGTCGCACCGACTGGCAAGCGAATCCAGATCACTACCATTTGCATAGAGAAGGATTTGTGCTTTCTCGAGATCAATCTCGATACCAGGAAAACAGGGAATGCCAACCTTTGAAGAGATTTCAGAGAATTGCTCTTTTCTGAATAGGTTGTGATTAGTAATGGCGATCGCGTCCAGTTTCGCATCGAAAACATAGTTCAGCAGTTTATCTAGGTCGAACTCGAAGGGTGCGTCTGAAGCGCTAGCAACCGTGTGTATATGCAGGTCGATTTTTTTCATACTCGAATGTTACATGCCCGCGGCTTCAAATAGTACCGTTGAACTATCGATGACTTGAAGTTCCAATGTCCGCTTTGGTTCTTTCCCCGAACAGGGTTCGCCGTGCAGCGAAGGTCGGCTTCCCGCCCCTTCCGTTGAAATAGTAATGGGTTGCGGCGCAACAGAGGGCCACGAGCTAAGGGGTTAGCCGGTCTCTTCACGCGGGTAGGCGCCGTCGCCGAAGGCCGCATCGTCAAGCGTATCAAAGTATTCGTCGGTGCCGCTCCGGCGTCCAGTCTGCAGCCTCAACCTTGTTCAACCGCTTCACGTTGGACTTCACAATGGAAGCGTCCACTCCGGAGACTTCACCACTGACCACGCCCTCCGTAATCCGCCGGAACATGATCCCAGATGCTGAACTCGTAGAGCAGCGCCTCCAGCGCAACCTGCCTCGGCCCCATCATCAGTCCAATCGTCCTTGTTCTTGAAAGGATTGAATTAGGCCAAAACGACTACTCCAACAGCAAGCTTTTCAACACCATTCGTCCGGCAACCGGCCAGCGAAACCCTCCTAGAGCTAGCCAGCCGATTGTCATGCGAGGCAGGCGGATGACCGGGTTTGCAACCCCGGTCATCCAACTCCTGAGATCAGGAGTGTCGGTCAGGTCATTCGCGACGGTCCAGCCGTTCTTGCAGCCAATCCAGCACCTCGCTTTGGACCCATCCCACTCTGTTTTGACCGAGCGCTACCCGCTTGGGGAATTGACCGGCCTTTTCCAGCCGTGCGATGTGTTGCGGCGAGTACAGAACCAACTCCTTTAGCTGGCGTTTTGAAAGTATCCTCATCACGATCTCTCCATGATTGAAGAGCATCGCAATGCCCAGGGTTGACGGTGCCTAGGTAAAAACACGCTAGCCGAGTATGGTGAAATCACCAAGCAGCAACATAACGGATCGCAGAAGTAAATCTTTTGAGGTGGTCTAAAAGGTGGGCTGTATCACTTTGTGATGCAATAACTATTTGTATTTAAATGGAAAAATCAGATGTAATGGTGCCGCTGGGGAGAATTGAACTCCCGGCCTCACCCTTACCAAGGGTGCGCTCTACCACTGAGCTACAGCGGCCTAAAGTTGTCGGCGTTGTAGCCGATTTGGGGGAGGGTGCAAGAGCTAATGTTCCAAAGCTCCTGCCGGCCAAAAGGAGCGCTATGATAACACCAGCTATCATTACAGAGACTGGACGCTCTGCACTGATTTCAGTAGGAATACCTCATGACGAAGGACGGACCTGAAAACGCTGAAAAAGCTGCGGCGGCTGCCAAAAGACAGCAGCGATTGGCCGAAGCCCTTCGCAAAAACCTGAGGAAACGTAGGACACAAGACCGTGCGCGCAAAACCAGCGTGGGCGATGCACCCGCCGGATTGAAGGAAGGTGAATAGAGTACCCAATCCAGTGTATTTCAAATATGAGACAGATGCGTGTTTGTTTATTGCCGTCTTATAGCTTGCAATCGGGGCAAAGCTTTCACATACGCTTGTGAAAACTGGGGATAATCGATTTTCTGCTGAGGCAAGGGATGTCTTTCAAGAAGTGATGGTGGAGTGATGTCGGAGTTGGCTGGTGTGGGAAACGATATGAGTGATGCTACGTTTGCGGACGGATCGGAGAGAGCCCTTCGCTTGAAAGCCGAGACTGCTGAGGACCTTTTGGTACTCTCATCTCTTTTGCAAGACAGCATTCTTGATGCGGAAGATATCAGTTGGCGCCCGAAACAACGGCGGTTTTCGCTTCTGCTAAACAGGTTCCGCTGGGAAGACAGGGATGCCGCGAAAACTCAGAAAAGACCTTTTGAGCGCGTACGGACACTCCTGCATGCCGATAGCGTTCTTAAGGTTGCCTCACGCGGTATCCGGCCAGGGGAGAAAGATGTAGTGCTGTCTCTTCTGAGCGTAACTTTTGAGCCATCGGACGATCTCGGTGGAAAGGTTTTGCTGACATTTGCAGGAGATGGTGAGATCGTCCTCGACGTTGAGTGCCTCGACGTCAATCTGCGAGATGTGTCAAAGCCCTATCTAGCGGTGTCGGGCAAAGAGCCTGATCACCGACTCTGAATGCCTGTTTTCCGTTGAGCACAGATGAGTTCGCCTTAAGTGCTTGAGGCCTAGGCAGTGGCAGGCTAGATCAACCTAAAGTGTCCCAAGGTGCCCGATGCCGCAGTTTCTCTCCACCATCGATCCCGAATTTGATGAGCAATTCCGGCGTTTTCTGGCCCTGAAGCGGGACGTCGATGCTGATGTGGATGCGGTCGTCTCCGACATCCTGGCCGACGTTGAGGCGCGGGGCGACGCCGCCGTGCTGGAGTTGACCCGAAGATTCGATCGTATTGATCTTGTCGCATCTGAGATGAGGATCAGCGCTGCGGAGATTGACGGCGCTGCGGCACAGGTATCTCCTGATGAGCTTGAGGCACTTTCACTCGCGGCGTCTCGTATCCGCGCGTACCACATGCGGCAGTTGCCGGAAGACGCGGAATGGGTCGATCAAACAGGGGCTACCCTTGGCTGGCGCTGGTCTGCGGTGGATGCGGCAGGGCTATATGTTCCCGGCGGGCTCGCGTCCTATCCTTCATCCGTTCTGATGAACGCCATCCCGGCCAGCGTTGCCGGGGTTGAGAGGCTGGTGATGGCGGTTCCCACGCCGGACGGTGTTCTGAACCCTCTCGTTTTGGCCGCGGCGAAGCTTGCGGGGGTGGATGAGATCTACCGGATCGGGGGCGCACAGGCCGTGGGTGCCTTGGCTTACGGTACAAAAACGATCGCACCCGTGGACAAGATTACCGGCCCTGGTAACGCCTTTGTGGCCGCCGCCAAGCGTCGTGTGTTCGGCCGGGTTGGTATCGATATGATCGCCGGGCCTTCGGAAGTTCTGGTGATCGCGGATGCAGACAACAATCCCGATTGGATCGCAGTGGATCTGCTAAGCCAGGCGGAGCATGACGAGAGCGCACAATCCATTCTGGTGACCGACAATGCAGAGTTTGGGCAGGCAGTGTCAGATGCAGTGGCACGGCGGCTTGCCACTCTGGAGCGGGCGGCGATTGCGGAACCGAGTTGGCGCACATTTGGTGCTGTGATCACAGTGCGCAACCTTGATGAGGCCGCGGAAATATCCAACCGCATTGCGCCTGAACATCTGGAGTTGTGCGTCGCCGATCCCGAAACCTTGAGTGGTAAAATCAAGCATGCAGGTGCAATCTTTCTGGGGATCTGGACACCGGAGGCCGTGGGCGATTACATCGGCGGCCCCAATCATGTGCTTCCCACAGCACGGTCTGCGCGCTTTTCCAGCGGGCTTTCCGTGCTCGATTTCATGAAACGAACCACGTTGGCAAAGATGAGTCCGGCCAGCCTTGCGGCCATCGGTGGTGCTGCCGAAACATTGGCCATATCAGAAGGACTGCAGGCGCACGGGCTTTCTCTGCGGCTGCGCCTTGATCAGATTAACGAGAAAACCTGATGACCAATAACCGCCTGAGCGATGTAGATCTCGATGACAGCGGGTTGCCGGCACCAACGCCAGAGATTGAGCAAGAACGTCGCGTTGCGATCTTTGATCTGCTGGAGGACAACAGTTTCGAGTTGGTAGAGCGGGAGGGCAAGTTGATCCCGGCGGGGCCTTATAAGCTGAGGCTTTCCATTCAGGAGGGCCGCCTTGTTTTTGATGTTTCGACGGCGTCGAATATTCCCGCTGCGCAATTTCACCTCTCTCTCAGCCCATTTCGCCAGGTTGTGAAGGACTACTTTCTCATCTGTGAAAGCTATTTCGACGCCGTGAAGCGCCTGCCACCCAGCCAGATCGAAGCGATCGATATGGGACGGCGTGGTATTCACAATGAGGGGAGCCGCGTATTGGAGGAGCGGCTTGAGGGTAAGGTGCGGATCGATTTCGATACGGCCCGCCGCCTCTTCACACTCATCTGCGTCATGCATTTCAAAGGTTGATTGCATGGTGGATCGGATACCCACATCCGTTCTTTTCTGCTGCGATTACAACTCTGTGCGCTCTCCTATGGCGGAGGGCATTATGAAGAAATTACATGGAAAGAAGATCTATGTTCAGTCTGCCGGTGTGCGCCATGAACTGGAGATTGACGGGTTCTCGATTGCAGTTTGCGATGAAATCGGTGTGGAATTGACACGCCACAAGAGCCGCTCATTTGAGGAAATGGAGGAATGGGGGGATGAGATTGATGCCTATGATCTTATCGTGGCGCTGAGCCCCGCCAGTTTGCGGCGTGCTCAGGAATACACTCGTCATCATGCGATTGATGTGGAATACTGGCCGGTGTTTGACCCAACGGGGCTGGGTGAGACGCGCGAAGAAAAGCTTGCTGCGTACCGGCAGAGCAGAGATCAGATCGCGTCGCGTATCAAGGACCGCTTTTAAGGAGATTCCCCTAATTATGAATCGCTTATCGCTGCCTGAAGTCAATGATTTCGACGTGATACCGGAGATTTCAGGCTAAAGGCGAAATGCTGTAGGAATGGACTGCCCGCTGATCCCGCCTTACCGAAGCGAAACCTCATAGCTGTCATTGAGTAGTTATTTGGCGATCTATTGGCTCATTCACCGGTGTTGACCAGTCCGAAATACGCGCCCGATGGATCTGAGAGGATGATCAGTTCCCCGAGGTGCTCAACTTCCTCAGGGTGGATCTGCACGATTGCTCCTACACGGCGCGCGCGTTCGCAATCACCACCGGTACTGGCGGTTCGAAAATAGGGAATCCAGCCTGGGGCGTGGCTTTCGAATGGTACGTCACGGAAGAAAAGCCGAGGTGCGTCTTCATCTGCGAGCATGGCGCCGGTTGTGGTATTTGTGCGCCTTAAGCCAAGCAGATTGGCATAGAAATCGACGCGCTCGCTGGAGTACTCGCCCCAGCATTCAGCCCGAACGGGATCCCCGTATTGGTCTGAAACCGGAGGATCCTCCCTAAGCCTGATCATTGCAAAGGATTGGCCAAAAGGATCGCGGATGTTCAGCATCTGGCCGAGATTGCCCAGCGTATGGATTCCCTTACGAACGTCGCCACCTGCATCCCTAACAACCGTTTCCGCGTGCTCAAGATGGGCGGAGAACCATATGTTCCACTTCGGCGGCGCGAACGAGCCCATTGCCATGAACTGGTTTCCGAAAACCCGGGAGCCGTTGGCAATATTGGGGATGGCACCCCACGGAGGCACATGGAGAGGCCGGGAACCCCATCCGAAGAGCGTCTCATAAAAAGAGATGCCCTGCGTTACCCTTTGTGCATTCAATTCCAGCCAGACGGGCCTTCCTGGACGTATGGGGCGGTTCAAAGCCGTCTTCTCCTAAATGTCTTTCCCAAGGATTTGCAAAGCATGTAGAAATCAGGGAACCGTGTCCAGATTTCTGCGTTTCCTTTTTCTGGTCGAGCAGCTTGTTTGGCTGACGTTGTTTGTTGATTGCGATATGTAGAGCGCTGTGTGATCGGTTTGCACCTTGCTGGAACGGAGACGAAACATGAGCGGATTGCTGGCCCTTCTGGATGATGTTGCAGCCATAACCAAATTGGCGGCGGCGCAATTGGACGACGTTGCAGCCCAAGCGGCGAAAGCAGGCTCCAAGGCAGCGGGTGTTGTGATTGATGATGCCGCGGTGACGCCAAAATATGTGACGGGCCTGCCAGCGGCTCGCGAACTTCCGATCGTGTGGAAAATCGCGCGTGCATCCTTTTTCAACAAACTGGTGATCCTGCTTCCGGCTGCGCTGCTGCTGAACGCGGTTTTCCCGTGGTTGCTGACGCCGCTTCTGATGCTGGGCGGAGCGTATCTCTGTTTCGAAGGGGCTGAGAAGGTTTGGCATCTGATTGTGCCACATAAGGAGCACGGCCCGCAGGATGCCGAGACGCTGGATGCAGCCCATCTGGAAGAGACGCGGGTGAAGGGGGCCATCAAGACAGATTTCATTCTTTCCGCAGAAATCATGACGATCTCTCTCGCGGCGATAGAAGTGGATTCCATCTGGATGCAGGGCATGGCACTCGCAGTCGTTGCCATCGGGATCACGGCTCTGGTGTATGGTGCTGTTGCCTTGTTGGTGAAGGCTGACGATGCGGGGCTGAAGATGAGCCGGGCAGGGCGGCTGGCCACGACGCGGGCTGTAGGGCGCGGGATCGTGCACTTCATGCCGAGTGTGATGACAGTGATTTCCACCATGGGTACGGCAGCAATGCTATGGGTCGGTGGCAATATCGTCGTTCATGGATTGCACACACTGGGCGTTCATTGGCCCTATGATACAGTCCATGATCTCTCGGAAATGGCAGCTGGCGCGATTGGCGCGGCTGAAGGCTTCGTTGGATGGTTCGCGACGGCTGCGCTCGATGGGATCTTGGGGCTTGGATTGGGCTTACTGCTGATCCCTGTTACAACCCTGTTGCTCAAACCTCTCTTGAGAATGTTCTCTTCTGGCAAACCTGCGGCCGGTGTCTAATCGGGCTAGTTCCTCAGCCAGATTTCATTGCTGCTCTGATGCAGATAGTGAGCTCATTCTTCCGCAGTGACTTGCCGATTCTCGTCTGATTTTGGACGGCTGGAAGCCGCATTATCGAAAAAGGCAGCCAAAATGCGACTGGCTCAACTTTAACGCGAATACTTGGATTTGATAGCAGAGTGTCACGGTTGATAGCTTTGGCGTCGCCTCTCTCCATACAGTTTAAGTTAAATATTTCAATATATTACAGATTTGATAGCGCCGCTCTCTAACCCAGCGTAAACCCGTTCGCATTCAGGATCGAATATAAGTAAATGTGGCGAATTGTGGCGACGAGGTGGCCTTTATATGTATTCGGCAATCGCCCGCTCATTTAAAACTGTAAGAAGAAAGCGGGCTGGCCAAAACAAAAGATTATGTATTCTTCAGCAAGAGTGAGAACGGATGTGCTGTGGGGTATGTATCTGAGCTTACAGGCTGGGGAAAGAAGCCTGAACGTTCGTAAGTGTATCTGTTCCCAAGACGAGAGCTAAACGCCGCACCGTGCTGTCTGCGGCCATTGGAGACTGGTAATGAACGACTACACTATTTTCTTCGATCCTGCAGATGTTGATACACCGGCTGGCCTTTCCCCTGTTGCCACGCATGCAGATGCACCGGGTGGGATACCTCTTTCCGGAACCGGGTTGGACGGTGCGGTTTACGCGCCCGGCACTTACATTCATACGATTGAGCGTCTGGAGCAGGTGATTGCGGATGTGGGCGATCCGGATCTTCTTTTCACTGCAACGCAACTGAACTACCGCGGTACCGGCAGCAATACGACCGTGGCAGATTTTATCGGTAACGACGCTGACAGTCTCAGCGGCAACGGCGATGCGATTGAGATGGGACCATCTGGCATGGTCCTTTCCGGGTTTATATATATCCCTCCCGGTATGCACGAGATTGAGGTTGTCTCGGACGATGGTTTTTCTTTGCAGCTTGGCGGCGTCGATTTCTCTGAATATGAAAACTCCCGGGCAACGGACAGCACCGCCCGCGTGGCCAATTTTGAGGGCGGTCTCTATTCGCTTGATATGTTGTATTTTGATCAGGGCGGTGGTCAGACGCTTGAACTTCGTATCGATGGAGTCACGGTCGACAGTTCCGCTTTCTTCAATTCCGTGGAAGAGTTCACCGATCCACCTGCCGATACAGTGATTGTACCGTTTGATGAGTATCATCCCTCCTTCTTCCTCGGGGAGCATGTGTTGGATGGGGATGACAACGAGCATGGCACCTATCGAGCGGATGTCATGGATGGTGAAGGCGGAGACGATCATCTCTCCGGCCGGAACGGAGACGATAACATCTCCGGCGGCTATGGCGATGATCGTCTCGAAGGCGGGGCAGGGGACGACGTTCTGGACGGCGGACGCGGTTCGGACATGCTTATCGGCGGCGACGGCAACGATCTTCTGATCAGCCGCTCGGATGCGGGTATCCCTGTCATCGGTCAGCTTGCCATCGGAAACCCGACACGGGAGGATCCCGACGGCGAGGTGAATTACGACAGGTTGATGCTGCGGGGCTACGAGGGCCAGCCTCTTCAGGCCAACGATATTCTGGTCGGCGGCGCAGGCTCCGACACGTTTCTGTTCTCTCCACAGATCAATGCAAAACTTGAGATCATAGAGCGCCACGTGCGCAGTGATGGCACGATCAACTGGGCAGGCGTTGCTGGCGAAAACAACGAGTTGCACGATCACTGGGTCGACAGTTTCGGCATTGATATCATTGCTGATTACAACGCCAACGAGGATACGATTGCCGTAATCGGTCACACCGCCAATGTTGAAGTGGAGCATCGCGACCTCAACGACGATGGCATTATGGACAGCGTGATCACCGTGATCTCGCGCCAGCATGGCGGCGGCGGCGCACATGATCAGGATCTGCTCGGCCAGATCCTCGTTTACGGCGATCTGGTGGATGTCGAGGATATCATCACCGACGCCAACGTGACTTACGGGATCGTGGAGTCCATCGCTGATGTTGCAGAGGCACTAAGGCCGATCGGAGAGGTGCAGATCTCACCCGATGGCACCTACGGATACGACACGCGCGACGCTAACGGCAATCTTGGCAGTGTGACGGGTGCGCCAGAAGACAACGTGATCAACCCCTATCTCGATGAGATGGAGATCGGCACACCGAGTGAATACATTCCGAACCCGACACGCGGGAATTTCGAGCAGCTTGGAACGGTCGAGGTCGAAGGGCAGACAATTCATGGTACCAATGGCAACGACACCATAAGTGCCGAGCCTGCACAGGCACAGGGCATGCCGGGAGCCTTGGGTTTCTGGAATTTCGCGCGCGAGGGCGATGGCGGCTATTCGGATGCCCGTGGCGGACCACAGGCGCTTTCCTACACGCTATATGAAAATCAGGCATTGCTGCGGACCGAAGGGTTCGCAGCCGGGCCACGGCCGGGCACGCCCGCACTCGAATTCAATGGTGAGGATGAGTTCGCATACATCGCGCATGATCCTGCGTATGAGATAAGTCAGGGTACGATAGCGCTTTGGGTGCGCCCCGATGATCTGGATGATGACAGCATCTTCCTGTCCAAGGACGCACGTGGTTCCGGTGACGGGGGACATTTCCGCCTTGGCCACACGGATAGTGGTGGCCTTTTCCTTCGCATGGCGGAAGGCGACGGTGGTTCGAACGTAAGTTGGGAGACACGCGGCAACCTTCTTACGGAAGGCGAATGGTCGCATGTTGCCTTCTCCTTTACCGAAAACGGTGTGACGGTCTTCCTCGACGGTGTGGCCGTGCCGGACAGCTTCTGGTCTCCGGTGGAATGCGATATCCGCAGCCCGGGCGCCTATACCGAAGCGTATCTGACGATGAATCAGGAGCCGTGGTTGCTTGGGACGGACAGCTACCGGTCCGAAAACAACGACTCCGCTCAGGCCTTTGCTGCGGATGATGACAGGCTGGACAACGCCTTTGACGGTGCGATTGCAGAGTTCGGCATCTGGGGTGGTAACTCCCCCGATGACGCACTCAACAACTGGCAGCTCAACCGGCTGATCACCAATGGCCCGGGTTCGGCCCTTACCGCGCCTTCCGGACCGCAGCCAATGGCGGCTGGGGATGACGAGATTTCCGGAGGATTGGGCAGCGACAGCCTCTTTGGTGGCGCCGGCGATGATCGCTTGCTGGGCAATCAGGGCAACGACCGGCTGGATGGCGGCTACGGTGACGATGTTCTGAATGGCGGCATCGGCAACGATGTACTGGATGGTGGCCGCGGTTCTGATCTTCTGATGGGCGGCGGCGGAAATGATATTCTGATTTCCCGCTCGGATGCAGGTGAGCAGCGAATAGGCCAACTCGTGCTGGGCGATCCAACACGCCCGGAAGATCCCGGCACAATCGATCCGGAGCGCCTGATGCTGCGCGACTGGGCGGATCAACCAATCGTTGGCGACGATGTTCTGGTGGGCGGTGCCGGCGGCGACCATTTCTATTTCGAGACGCTGATCAATGCGCGGCTTGATATCATCATGGAACATGTCAACGATGACCGGACGATTGATTGGGCCGGTGTCGCAGGCGAGAACACATATCTCCACGACCATTGGGTGGACAGTCTCGGCATTGAGGTGATTGCCGATTACAATGCGGCGGAAGATACGATCAGCGTGATCGGCCACACAGCCAATGTGCGGGTTACATACGAATCCATTGACACCAACGGAGACGGTTTCGAGGACGGTGTGGTTTCCATAATCGAGGTCTATTCCCAGCAAATGGGGAACGGCGGCGCACATGACCAAGACAATCTTGGCTATATCGTTGTGCACGGGGATCTTGTGCGTGAGGAAGACATCATCACGGATCCGCGCGTAACTTATGGTATCGTTGAGACTATTGATGAGATTCAGGAGGCTGTCGCGCCGACAGGTGAGACGCGAGAAGCCGTTGCGCCGGACGGCACGCCGTTGATCGGGTATGACAGCCGTGATGTCGATGGCAATCCGATCGGTACGGACCCCGAAGCCTATTCTGCCAATCCGCATCTTGCAGCGATATTGCGGAACGCGCCGGATAATTCTCTAGGCCAATCGGTGCCTATGTGGGTTGTCGCATCCGATCCGGGGCGCATCTTCTACGGTGGCGGCTACGATACATTGGCCCACACAGCCGGGCAGGCAAGGGCCGCAGGCACAATCGCTCTAAGCTTCAATGCGGACAGGATTGGCCATGATCATATGGCGCTCGTATCCAAGGACCATCTTGGCTACGGCGATGGTGGGCACCTGACAATATGGATCGACGAGAGTGGTTTCCTTCGGGTGCGGATGCAGGGCGACGGAATGTCCCGCGAACTAAAGTACCACGACGAGCGGATCGAGGCCGGCCAGGACTACAACATTGCTTTCTCTTTCGATGAAACCACACTCTCACTTTATGTGAACGGCGAGTTGGTTGATGTAGAAGATGGTGTGCCCGGTGGTATGAGCGGCAACACCGAGGATATGCTTATTGGTGGTTCGAGCCGGGGTCGTCGCGATGATGATGACAACGCGGAGTGGTTCTTTGACGGGACCATTGAAAACGTAACCTTCCTCAGCCGACGGATCACTGAAATTGAATCCATTCTTCTGGATGAATTCGATGGCGACGCATCCATGTTGATAACGGCGGCGAACGCGATGGACTTGCCCACAATCGTGGGGAACAACTGGGCTGATATCCTGGAAGGCACAAACGTCAGCGAGCTTATGCAGGGCCTTGGTGGGCATGATCAGATGTATGGGCGGAATGGAAACGACATCATGATGGGTGGGGGGGGCGACGACACCCTGATCGGCCATCATGGGCACGATACCCTGCATGGTGAAGACGGCAACGACACGCTTCTATCTGGCGGTCACAACGATACCATCTACGGTGGTGCGGGTAATGATCTTGCTGCTGGTGGTTGGGGGCACGATACGCTCTTTGGCGGCACAGGCGATGATATACTTGTAGGTGATCTCGGCAATGATGTGATGAATGGCGGTGCTGGCAGAGATATCCTGCGCGGCGACGAAGGCCGCGATACCATGATGTTCGATCATTTCGGCTTGGAAAACGCGGATCGTGTACGCTTTTTCGTCTCTGGCGAAGATATGCTGGCCTTTGACGAAACAGTCTTTGATCTCGGTAACCTTAATGAGGCCTTTGTAACGGGCAACCGTGCGCTGGAGGCTGACGACAGGTTAATCTACAACCAAGCGCAAGGCGTTCTTTACTATGACGCTGACGGCAACGGCGATGCTGCAGGCCTTGAGATGGTGGCCCGCTTCGGTGCCGGAACAGCACTCACGGTGGATGATATCTCCACCTTCTGAGAACCCCCAAGGGTGTGCCCCGGATAAGTGTGCCGGGGCACGCTCTGAAATGTTTTGCTGTTGATCGCAAATCCAGGCGTTTTCTTATACCTCGAAAATGGGGCCCATGTTTGGTTTTTCGGACGTTTGCCGAAATATCAGCGCAACTCGATCTCTGAGAGCTTTGCAGCCCAGGATGCCCCGTGCATATCTCTGTCGTCCACGGCGCCTTGTACACTTGGTCGGGGTAGGCTGAATTTGAGGACATTGAGGTCTGGGATCTCAAAGCGCTTCAGCGTTCTGGGCTCTGTCTTGAAGACTTCCGCTACAGCGTCTGTGGAAAGGCCGCTTGCGATGATCTCGTAGGCTTCCAGCGTGCTGCAAAAGATGTCTATTGTCAGCCAGAATGGCCCCGCATTCTTGCTGCGAACCTTCTGAGCAACCTTACCTAGACTAGCCAACGTTATGTACCTCCAGCCGGAATGCTTCCATCGGACTACCCAGTTCCAGCACGTGGTTCAGGCAGAACTCATAGATAGCGCCTCGGTTCATTTCTGCAGGCGAGAAGGGGAAGGCGAAGGTTGGCTGTTCTTCTTCCTGCGTGAGGGGATGGTGTAGAAGATAGGGATTGAGCATCTTGCCCAATTCGGTTGCCAGCGCCTCACTTGGGGCTGTCACAATCCCCAGAGCGCCGACTTCAACTGCTTTTTCTGCACGATTTTCCAGCACTCCAAAGGTGGCGTTCTGGCCGATGAGGCGGATCTCGATGGTGAAATCCTCCGGCCTAAGGCCAAGCCGCGCCTCTGCCTTGGTGCGGTATTTCTCGACAATGTCCTCAGCCCAAGCGCTGGCGTTTTCTACATACCACTGATCTCGGAGAAGGGATAGAAGAACGCATTGATAGCCAACCTTACGGGCACCTTCGAGCTTCACGCGATAGCTTTCAGTCTCAACCCATCGGGAGCCGGTGACCCGCACGCTCCGTTCGTCAACAGCCGTATACTCAGCCTCACGCACATCCAGATGCCCTCCAGGCTCCAGCAGGATGAACGGATCGCTGTTCTCGTAGAGCATATGCGCAGAGACTGTATGGGGCGAGGCCAGCGCGCCATCTGCGGTTGGTGTAACGGTGAATCCAGCCTCATTAAAGTCGATCAGGATGACGCCTGATTGTGGATTTGTGGCGCAGAGGGCGCCACATTCGCCGATCTTGGCGCCATGCCAAGCTGGCCCTGCCGGGCAACCGTTCATGATGGGCAGGGCAGCGATGATGCCCGCATCGGTTGTGCGGCCTGCGATGATGATATCGGCACCCGTATTCAGCGCTGTGGCCACCTGTTCGGCTCCGGCAAGGGCGACGATGTTTGTGCAGGCGGCGAACGTTTCAGCGTCGACAACCGGTGCATTGGGCAGAGGTGTGATACGGTCCTGCGCAAAGGCCTCTGCCATGTGCTCCGGGTTTTGGGAACTGCGGAGCGTGGCGACTTTCACTTTCTGACCAAGCTCTTCGGCGATTTCCCGGGTGATGGAAAGCATCCACTCTACCGTACTGTCGGTGCCACAGGTTCCGGCGGTACCGATCACCAGCGGAACACCGGCCTTGGCGCGCGCCTCCATCAATCCCTTCCATTCCACTTTCGTGGAACTTCGGGCATATTTGGAAGTGCCTGTGCCAAGATAGGCAGGACCGCTATCGGTGGAGCCGCCGTCTATCGCGATGATGTCAGGCTTCGCCGCCAGCCCCCGCTCCAGCGCTATTGGATCGTAGTTCAATCCGAGCGCCCCGGAAGGCACGAGGACGCGTGTAGGCCTAATCTGTGACACGTTGGGGCTTTGCGAGAAGGCCGCGGAGGAACATCGGAGCGATGAAGCCTGCGATGGCCGCGACCCAGAGGCCAATGGCGATCGGTGTGGAGAAGAGGAACATCGCATCTCCGTCGGAGAGCACCATCGCGCGGCGCAGCGCATCCTCCATATTGCCGCCCAGGAGGATGCCGAGGATCACCGGAACCGTGGGGACATCGAGCTTGCGCAGGAAGTAGCCGAGTGCGCCGAAGGCCACCATCAGCAGGAGGTCGAAATAGCTGCCGGAGAGCGAATAGATACCCACAAAGGAGATCATCGTGACGCCGGGCAGCAGTACCCATGCAGGCACCATCAGTATTTTAACGAAGATTTTCACCATCGGCACGTTCATCAGCAGGAGAACAACATTGGCGATAAGGAGCGATGCGATGAGGCCCCAGACAACCTCTGGCCGCTCGGTGAAGAGTGTCGGACCAGGAGTGATGTTGAGTGTCATCAGAAGGGCGAGGAGTACGGCTGTGGTGCCGGAGCCCGGCACGCCGAGTGTAAGCATCGGCACAAGCGCGCCACCGGCTGCTGAGTTGTTTCCAGCTTCCGGGGCCGCTACGCCTTTGGCGACGCCTGTGCCGAAACCGCCTTCTTTTCCGGCTATAGATTTCTCGGACATATAGGCGAGGAAGCTGCCCAGAGAGGCCCCGGCACCTGGCAGGATACCCGCAACGAAGCCGACGCCGCTGGCGCGGATCATCGTCCATTTCGTAGCCGCGATATCACGCCACGGGATCGTCACCTTCTCCAGCTTCACGCCTATGGAAGACCCCTTGCCGTGACTTTCGATGAAGAAGAAGACTTCAGCAATCGCGAAGAGGCCGACTATGGCAACAAGGAAATCAATGCCGTCGCTCAGATGCAGATTGCCGCCGGTCAGGCGGGGCAGGCCCGAGGAATTGTCGACGCCGATCATCGCAATGCCAAGTCCGATGCAGGACGCGATGGCGGATTTCGCCTGGTTGTTGGACGCCATGCCGCCGAGCGTGCAGAAGGCGAGAAGGTAGAGGGCAAAGTACTCTGCCGGGCCGAAGAGATAGGCGACGCGTGCGAGCATTGGTGCGAGGAGCATGAGGCCGATGGTTGCAAGGAATGCGCCAACAAAGGAGGCGACGCCGGAGAGCACGAGCGCATCGCCTGCGCGGCCCTGTTTGGCCATCGGATAGCCGTCCAGCGTTGTCATCAATGCGGGTTCATCGCCTGGTATGTTGAGAAGTATCGAGGAAATGCGGCCGCCATACATCGCGCCGTAGTAGACGGATGTCATCAGCACGAGGGCGGAGGTGGCATCAAGGCCCAGCGTGAAGGTAATGGGAATGAGGATGGCCACACCGTTGGAGGGGCCAAGGCCCGGCAATGCTCCGATGATCGTACCGAGAAAGCAACCGATGACGGCGAGCATCAATGTGGTGGGGGTGAGGGCGACGCTGAAACCAAGCGCTAGATTAGCAAGCATTTCCATTGAATTAGCCGATCCAGCCTTTGGGAAAGGCAATCAGCCCAAGCCCAAGGGCGAACTTGAAGAGAACAAAGAGCCCGACCGAGAGGCCGATGCCGGAGGCAATGGCGGGCAAAGGGCGGGGCGATATCTGGTAGCTGAGAATACCGGCAGCGATGGCCGTGGGGATGATGAAGCCAAAGGGTTTCAGCATATAGGCGTAAGCAACGAGCACGACCACAGCGATACCAAGCGCGCCGAATGTACGGAGCGCAGGCCAATCCGGATCGGGATCAGGGCGGAAGATACAGACAAGGCTGGAAAGGGCCGCTACTGCCCCGATCAGGATGGGGAATGCTTTTGGCCCCACGGGATCGGTGAGGAAGCTTGTCTGGATCTGCGTGGCGCTCGCGATGTATGCGAGCGCCACAAAGAGCACGACCAGACCAAAAATCCGGTCGCTTGCCATTACTGGATCACTCCGATTTCCTTGGAAAGCGTGTTGATCTCGACCACAAGATCATCGACGTAAGATTGGAAATCGCCGCCAACCTTGGTGAAGGGCGCAAGACCGTTGGCTTCCATCGCAGCCTTCCAATCATCGCTGTCGGCAACCTGCTGAAGCTTGTCGGCCCAGGTGTTGAACACATCGTCGCTCACACCCTTTGGGATGTAGAGGCCGCGCCAATTCACGGCTACAACGTCGAAGCCCTGTTCCTTGGCTGTCGGGATATCGTCAAATCCCGGGATACGTTCTTCGGTGAGAACCGCAATCACCCGAACTTCGCCCGCTTTGAGAAAGCCTACAACCTCGGACATGTCGCCCGTCATAGCCTGTGTGAAGCCACCTACAGTCTGCGTGATTGCATCTGCGCCACCATCAACGCCGATATACTTCACCTTCTTGATATCGGTGAAACCTGCACGCTGAAGGATCATCAGGGGTTTGAGATGATCGAAGCCACCAACAGCAGAGCCGCCCGCAAAGGCCACCGAGCCGGGCTCGGCCTTGATGGCTTCGACAAGATCACCAAGAGACTGGTAGGGGCTATCATTCGCCACCACGATAACGCCGGGATCGGCGCCAATCGCTCCGACAAAACGGACCTGATCAGCTGTCATGCCTGCGTAGGCGTTCTGGGCAAGACGTGTGGAGGTGGCGGAGGAGGCCGCGATGATGAGATCGGCATCCGTGTTCCGCTCTGCGACCACGTGGTTGTAGGCAAGGCCACCACCGGCTCCAGCCATGTTGGTGACCTGAATGGGTTTATCGACCGCGCCGATATCATACATGATCTTGCCGATCTGGCGGCATGTGAAATCCCAGCCACCGCCGGGGTTGGCCGGCGCGATGCATTCGGCCGCTGTAGCTGTGGTGGCGGTCGCAGCCGCAATGACGACGCTCGTTGCGAGCGCCCGGAAAAAGCGTGGTTTCATACTGTCCTCCCAAAAGCGCCTCGACAGGGGGTCGGGCGCCTGTTTTTTAAGTGATGGGAGCGTGCAACAAGGGTCTGGTACTGTCAATTGATTGGTATCGGTTTTTCTTAGAGCCAGATTGAGGACTTGGCGGATGATGCCAAGGCATTAGGTTTGATGCATGAAGGCCGACGAGTTACTGCATCCGCGCCCAGAGGGGCTGTATTGCCCCGTGGGGGATTTCTTCATTGATCCGGTGCGGCCTGTGGAGCGCGCCCTAATCACGCACGGCCATGCAGATCATGCGCGGGCGGGGCATGGGCATGTGATGGCCACGCAGCAGACCCTGGATATCATGGGCCTGCGCTATGGTGCAGATTTTGCGGGGGCGGTGCAGGCTGCTGAGGGGCAGGTGAATGTGGGAGGCGTGGTGGTTTCCTTTCATCCTGCGGGTCATGTGCTTGGCTCCGCGCAGATCAGGGTTGAGCACAAGGGCATGCGGATCGTGGCGGCCGGAGACTACAAGCGAGGAGTGGATCCGACTGCGGCAACTTTCGAGCCTGTTCCCTGCGATGTGTTCATCACAGAGGCCACATTCGGCCTGCCGGTTTTCAGGCATCCAGATCCTCTGGAAGAAATCGGTAAGCTTCTGACATCACGGGCACAATTCCCGGAACGAGCGCACCTTGTGGGCGTTTATGCTCTGGGCAAGGCGCAGCGGGTTTTGCGACTGATCCGCGATGCAGGATATGGTGACGTGATTTATCTGCACGGGGCTTTGGCGAAGCTTTGTGACTATTATGTGCATGAGGGGATCGAGCTTGGCCCGCTGGCGCCCGCGACCGTGGACAAGGGCCTGAAGGATCAGTTTGCGGGCAGGATTATCCTTGGCCCACCTTCGGCCTTTGCGGCCAAATGGGCGCAGCGGTTTCCCGACCCTTTGATTGCATTTGCGAGTGGGTGGATGCAGATCCGGGCGCGAACCAGGCAGCGGGGGGTGGAGCTGCCGCTGGTGATTTCGGATCATGCGGACTGGCGAGAATTAACCGATACATTAGAAGAACTTAACCCCGATGAGGTGTGGGTGACGCATGGGCGGGAGGAGGCCTTGGTGCGCTGGTGTGAGCTACAGGGGATGGCCGCGCGGCCATTGCATCTTGTGGGGTACGAAGATGAGGCTGAGTAAACCCTCTTTGTGCGGTGAACCGTCGGTGGCGCCCACCCACCCACCCCGCCACCGCCTGCTCACCGCACAAAGAGGGTTTTGGCCATGAAGGCGTTTTCCTCCCTGTTGGATCGGCTGGTTCTGACCCCTGCCAGGAATGGTAAGATACGGCTTTTGAAGGATTACTTTCGGGATGTACCCGATCCAGATCGTGGTTACGGGCTGGCTGCGATCACGCGGGATCTGGAGTTTCGGATGGTGAAACCGGCAATGCTGCGGGGCCTGATGGCGGAGCGGATTGATGAGGAGCTGTTCCGGCTTTCCTATGACTATGTGGGGGATATGGCCGAGACGATCTCTCTGCTTTGGGAGGGTGACGGTGGCGAAGATATTCGGTTGTGCGATATTGTCGATATATTGCAAAAGGTTAGCCGGATTGATGCACCTGCTGTGATGGTGGATTTGCTGAACAGGTTTGGGGCATCCGAGCGCTATGCGCTGTTGAAGCTTGCGACGGGAGGTTTGCGGATCGGGGTTTCCGCGCGGTTGGCAAAGCAGGCTCTGGCGGGGTTTGGATCCGTGGAAGTGACTGAAATTGAAGAACTTTGGCATGGGTTAGAGGCGCCCTACGAGACGCTTTTTGCCTGGCTGGAGGGGCGCGCGGATAAGCCTGAGCAGGCGGCCTTGAGCCCGTTTCGGCCTGTGATGCTGGCCTCACCCTTGGATGAAGCGAGTTTGGAAGAGATGCAACCCGTTGATTTTGCTGCGGAATGGAAGTGGGATGGGATCCGGGTGCAGACGACATCCGAGGGAGGTGAGCGACGGATCTATTCGAGGACTGGGGACGACATATCGCGTGCGTTCCCGGATGTGGTGGCACATATGGGGTTTGAGGGCTCTCTGGACGGGGAATTGCTGGTGGTGAGGGAGGGGGTGGTTGGATCTTTCTCTGATCTGCAGCAGCGACTGAACCGGAAGACCGTTTCCAAAAAGAAGATGGAGGAGTTTCCTGCGTTTATAAGGGCTTACGATCTTCTTCAGGATGGCGATGAGAACCTCCGCCCATTGCCGTTTGCGGAACGGCGAGGCCGTTTGGAGACGTTTGTGGGGAGCCTTTCAGACGCGCGATTTGATGTCTCTGAACTGATAAAATTCAATGATTGGAGTGCCTTGGCGGAAATGCGTGCAAGCCCGCCCGAGGCGGTGATCGAGGGGTTGATGCTCAAGCGGTGGGACAGTGTTTACGTGCCGGGGCGGCCGAAGGGACCGTGGTTCAAGTGGAAAAAGGACCCGTATATCATCGATGCGGTGCTGATGTATGCACAGCGGGGGCATGGGAAGAGATCGAGCTTTTATTCTGACTATACCTTTGGGGTCTGGACGCCGGAGGGGGCTTTGGTGCCTGTTGGGAAAGCCTATTTTGGCTTTACAGATCAGGAGCTTAAGGAGATCGACAAATTTGTGCGGGACAATACGGTGGAGCGTTTCGGACCGGTGAGATCGGTGCGTGCGGAGGCCGACTTCGGGCTGGTTTTCGAGGTGGCTTTCGAGGGGCTGAACCGATCCTCACGGCACAAATCAGGGGTGGCTATGCGGTTCCCAAGGATCAGCCGGTTGCGGTGGGACAAGCCCCCGGGGGAAGCGGACCGGATTGAGGCTCTGGAGGCGATGTTGGGGTAATTCGAAAGCTGGGTTTGGTACGGGTTCGGTATGGGTTTGGTAATGTGAGTAATTTTGTTCTGAAGTGTTTGGGAGGGCGTTTTGGAAGAGGTAACGGATTTTACTACCTTTGAGGTCGTGGTTTTCGTTACCGAAGGTTTTGAGGGCGTCGGTGGCCAAATGGTGGGTTGGCACCCACCCTACGGACAGCCTTGTGAGCGTCTGGTTTTTGATGACGGAGAGTGGGTGGGATGAGCTACGATTTGATGGTGTTTGATCCGGCGGTGGCGCCGCGGGATCGGGGCGAATTTCTGGAATGGTACCGCGATGTGACCGAGTGGCGTGCGGGGCGGGATTATGCGCGCATTGCGGGGGCCACCGGAAATCTGCCGTTGTTCTATGAGACAATGCGCGCGGCGTTTCCGCCGATGAACGGGCCTGATGCGCCCAGGTTTGGCGGAGCCATCTCCCGCCCCAAGCGCGGTTTCTTTGCGCGGCTCCTTGGCGGTGCTGGTGAGAAGGTCTGGGATGAGGATGCGCCTGAGCTGACGGACTACTCGATTGCCGAGAGTGCGATTTACATGGGGTTCGCATGGTCCCTTTCAGACGCCGCACACAAGGCGGTGTTTTTTGCGGCGTTGAGATGTGAGGTGGGGTTCTTTGATGTGAGTGCGGAGGAGGGTGTGATTTTGTATGAGCCCGGGGATTTTGATCGGTTGATGGGGCTTTGAGGCCCGGCAGGATATTCGACTGGTTGTCACGCAATGTCCCTTTCATCGTTGAAAAACGCTTCGTCTTGGAGATGCAAAGTGACTTTTTCGGGTCAGGCCCCGGCCCATTGAAATGTCTCATGAACACAAATACCTTCTCAGGACCTGCGAATTGGCGCTGTGTTGTTGTCCAAAACTTGGTCTGTGTCTTTGCACAGGTTGTCGAGCGCGGTGTTCTCAATGACTGCGTTGATGATTTTCCAGCTATACGGTTGTACCCTTTTATCCATGATAGCTCAGATCAAGGTGCTGTGGTTCCGGGCGGTGAGTGGACATGAGCAGGAGGTAGCATCGAGAGGCCGCTTTGGTTTGCCCAAATTCTGAGACTTGGGTGCGGTGGTATGGGCTCCCGGCGCGGAATCAAGGCCGAAGGCCGCCGTGCCAGCGCCTGCCCGTCCCGGCGGGCTGGCGCTCTGTCTGTTGTTGGTGTGATGATTGGGCGTGAAGATATTGGGCTTGCATAAAACGCTCTGACCATAGGTCGGAAGCGCCACCCCACGGGCAGGTGCTGGCACGGCTTCGTCGATCCTAGGCCGTGTTTGCCAGGGCTTCCAGAAAGGTTCTGGACCACCATTTGACGTCGTGCTTTGTGATGGCCTCCAGAAGGGCGGTGTGGCGTTGCTGGCGCTCTTCCAGCGGCATCTTGAGGGCTGTGGCGATGGCCTCGGATGTCTCATAGGCGTCGTGCGGGTTGATCTGGAGGGCGGCTTCCATTTCTTCGGCCGCACCGGCGAAGCGGGAGAGGATGAGGACGCCTGGATCTGAGGGGTCTTGCGCTGCGACGTATTCCTTTGCGACGAGGTTCATGCCATCGGCCAAGGGGGTGACGAGGCCGATGCGGGCCTGGGCGAAGAGGCCGGCGAGCACCTCGCGCGGGATGGCGCGGTGGATGTAGCGGATCGGCGTCCAGTTGAGTGCGGCGAAGCGGCCGTTGATGCGGCCTGCGAGATGTTCGGTTTCCTCGCGGATGTCCTGGTAGGCCTGCATCTCGCCTCGGGTGGGCGGGGCGATCTGGAGGAAGGCAATTTTCTCGTGCAGTTCCTCATGATCTTCGAGAAGCTGGCCGAAGGCGCGGAAGCGTTGGGGCAGGCCCTTGGAGTAATCGAGCCGGTCGACGCCGATCATCAGGGCGGCGCCTGTGAGGAAGCGGATGCGATCATCCGGATCAGCGTTCCGGGCATCTTTGGTGAAGGCCGCGACGTCGATCCCGATGGGGAAGGCTGCGACGTTGAGGGTGCGGTGGCCGAGATGGATGAGACCATCTTCGACATCCTCGGCGTCCGTCAGCTGACGGGTGCAATCGCGGAGGTTGAAGACATCCCGGTTGGTCTGGAGGCCGATGAGGGTGAAATCGGCGAGCCAGTTGAGGACTTCGGCGGCGTTGGGCAGGGTGGCGAGATCCTGAGGCGAGGGGAAGGGGATGTGGAGGAAAAAGCCGATGTGGTTCCGGGCACCGAGTTTGCGGAGTTCGGTGGCCAGTGGGAGGAAGTGGTAGTCCTGCACCCAGATGATGTCGTCCGGCTCAAGGATTTCGGCGGTGAGGCGGGCGACGCGGGCGTTGACGGCGCGGTAGGTATCGAGATGGTCGGGCTGGATCTCGATAAGGTCGGCGCGACCGTGGCAGATGGGCCAGAGGACGGAATTGGCGTAACCGAGATAGTAGCCTTCGTGCTCGGCTTCAGTGAGATCGAAGGTGGCACGCTCAAAATTGGCACCCGGATGCTTGGTGAGCGCGGGGGCTGGTGCTTTCGCTATTCCGTAGGAGCCGATCCAGAGCCCGCCGGATGCGGTGAGCGCCTCTTCCAGCGCCACGACAAGCCCGCCGGAGGGCGCATCGCCAAGTGGCAGGCGATTTGAGATTACGATGAGACGCGGCATCAGGGCCCTTTGGTGAGGGTTTCGAGCCAGTGCAGCATGTCAGCCGGGCCGGGCAGATGGAAGGGGGCAGCACTTTTGCCACCGCCGACGCGGATGGCGATGCCGCCTAATTGGGCAGTTAGCGCGAGGGCTGGCTCATCTGTGGTGTCATCGCCCGCGAAGACGGGTGTTCGGCCTTCGAAAGGTGGGGCCTGAAGGAGTGTTTTGAGCGCGCGATCCTTCGAGATGCCTTCGGGATGGAGTTCCCAGGCCATTTTGGAGGGATGGAGGGCGAAGCCGGGATGACTGGCGGCGATCTTCTCCATGATGGCCTTCGCCTCGTTCGCACGGCCTCGATCCGCGCGGAAGTGGAGGACGGCCCCGTGGGGCTTTTCCTCGACGCGGAGACCTGCGGCCTGCGCCTTGATTTCACGGATGAGTGAGGTGGCGTCGGGGAGGTCGGGATGTGCGATCCGTGCGTCCGGGCCATCGCTGCGCTCGGCGCCGTGGCTGCCGATGATCGTGCCGGGGAAGGAGGGGAGGTGGCGGCGGAGATTGGCGACGTTGCGGCCGGAGATGAGGGCCGTGGCGCCACTTGTGGCGGTATGGAGGTGTTCCAGCAGTGCGGGAAGGCCGGCGGGCAGGGTGATCGCGTCGGGCTCCGGCGCAATCTCAACCAGCGTGCCATCAAAATCGAGGCAGATCGCATGGGTTTGGAGGGAAGCTTCGGGTGGGTGCATCGGGATCCTTTCTTTGCACTTAAAGTATCCGTCTTTAACCTAAAGCGCCCTTATCACCTAACGCGTTGAAATTCCTGATTTAAGGCGGCGATAGGAGATTCAGGTCAAAGGCTAAACGCTATAACGCAGAGGATTGGGTCTTGGTTGCAAGTTTGCGTGCTGGATTTTGCTCTGGCTGCGAGATGCTCATGGGTAGCTTCCCGTGCGGTCGGCAGATTGCCCATCGTACGTGTTGTAGCTGACATCACAGCTTGTTTGTTAGGAGATCTTGCATTTGTGGCAGGTTAAGACGGTTGGCGAAGGCATCATATTCCTCTTTTGTCAGGGAACCGGTTACGCTGACCGAAGGGTCGGCAAGCTTGTGATCCTTTTTCCTGTCGAGAATGAAGTAGCTGATTTTGTCGGAACGCAGGTTCTTTTGTTTCGCTACGATGAAGCGCTCGTCGGAGCCGACTGCGATGACTGTTTCCGGGATGCGACCTATCGAGTTTCCGTTCTCGAGTTCCCAGGAGACGCTCGCTGTATCGAGAGCATCTATCCAGACCACGATATAGGGATCATCTTGCCAAAGAATGCCGTAATCGCAGGCTGAGAGGAAGAAGAGGGTGCAATGGAACAGCAGGGTTCTGGCGAGCATGCTGACGTAATCCTAGATGGGGCGGCGGGTTGGCGCGCGTTTTCGAGTTTGGACGGTGGGCAAAAAACTGCCCACCCTACCGGCAGCCTGGATGGTTGTGCTTCAGGTGACGGCGTGGCGGATCTGGTATTCGGGGGCTTGCCAGAGGTTTTGGGTAATGACCTCGGTTATGTGATCCACCGCCCGGTCGATCTCCGCTTCTGTATTGTAGAGGGGCGCGAAGCCGAAGCGCATGATATCGGGAGCGCGGAAATCGCCGATGACGCCGCGGGCGATGAGGGCTTGCATGGCAGAGTAGCCTTCCTTGAAGGCGAAGGATACCTGGGAGCCGCGGGCTTTCGGATCTCTGGGAGAGACGAGCCTGAGGGCGGGGGCTGTAGCCTCGACACCTTTGATAAAACGTTCGGAGAGGGTGATGGACCGGGCGCGGATGGTGGCCATATCCGTTTGCTCGAAGATGTCGAGGGCCGTTTCCAGCGCCGCGAGCGCGATGATGGGAGGCGTGCCCACGCGCATTCGGGTAAGGCCGGGGCCGGGGCGGTAGCTTTCCTCAAACGCGAAGGGGGCGGCGTGGCCCAGCCAGCCGGGCAGGGATGGCATGATGCGCTCTGCCAGTTCGGGTTTGGCGTAGATAAAGGCGGGCGCGCCGGGGCCGCCATTGAGGTACTTGTAGGTGCAGCCCACGGCGAAATCGGCATCTGCGCCTTCGAGATCCACCGGAATGGCGCCGGTTGAGTGAGCGAGATCCCAGACGGTGGTGATGCCCTTGGCATGGGCCTGACCGGTGAGGGTCGGCATGTCGTGGAGGCGGCCCGTGCGGTAATCCACCTCTGTCAGCATCAGCACGGCCGTTTTGGCGCTCATGGCGCTTGCCACCTCTTCGGGGGCTGCGATCTTGAGGGTGTAGCCGCCCCCGAGCGTCTCTATCAGGCCCTCGGCGATGTAGATATCGGAGGGGAAGTTGCCGGAGCAGGTGAGGATTTCGCGTCGGTCCGGCTGTAGCTGGAGGGCGGCATGGAGTGCCTGATGGACCTTGATCGAGAGTGTATCGCCCACGGCCACCGTGCCGGGGGCGGCCCCTATCAGGCGGGCGATGCGATCTCCGGTTTTGTCGGGCTGGGCCATCCAACCGCAGGTGTTCCAGCCGCGGATGAGCTGTGTGCCCCATTCATCGCGCAGAAGGGAGGCCGTGCGCGCCTCTGCCGCTTTTGGGAGGGGGCCGAGGGAATTGCCATCGAGATAGATTATGCCCTCGGGCAGGGCGAAGGCGGCGCGAGTTTGCTCAAAAATGCTCATGCGTGAGGGATAGCGGAGGCACGGGGAGACGGGAAGGGGGTGAGCAGCATTTATGCGTTGTGCGGATCGGCGGTTATCTCCACTGAGCTGTCATGCTTGCGAGATCTGGCATTCTGTGAGCAGGTTTGGGCATTGCAAAAAAGGCAACCATTCCCGAAGAGATGACCTCTCTTCATGAGGACTGGAAAATGTCTCCGGGGGTTGAGGTTGACGGTTTTGTCTTCCTCACCGGTTTTAACGGGATGCCGCTGGACGGGGATTTTTCCTTTGATCCGTCGGATCAGATCGATACAGCATTTCAACAGGTTTTTCAGGGGCTTGCGGAAGCCGGACTGGATGCCGCCAACATCGTTGAGGTGACCAGCTATCATGTCGGGCTGCGAGACCATCTTTCGGAGTTCAGGGCAGTGTGGGCCAGATACATGAGGGAGCCTTACCCGGCCTGGACTGCGATAGAGGTGGCCGGTTTCGCCTCGGCCGATGTGATCGTCGAGTTGCGTGTCATCGCCCGGCGCTGAGGATGGTTCAGGCAGGTTTGCGGGCGATGATGAAGACAGACTTTCCGGGGCCGGGCTGCCATTTGGTCTCTATCTCGAAACCGGCGGCTTGAAGGTCTGCCGCAAGATCCTTTGCTGTGAAGACGCGCACAAGAGGCAGGAGGCGGAGGGCGCTGCCCAGAGGTAGGAGGGTTTTGGCGATGCCCTTCATCTCGCCCGCGCACACGGTGCTGGAGATGAACAAGCCGCCCGGTTTGACGAGCCGGTGGATCCTGGAGATGCCTGCTGCGCGGTGTTCCAGAAGATGGAGAAGGCTGAGGGCGAAGACGACATCGTAGCGGCTCTTGGTGGCTTCAAGGCTTTCGAGGCATTTGGCCTCGAAGCTGACATTGGTGATGTTTGCCGCTCTGGCCTTTGCTTGTGCGATCTCGATCATTTTCGGCGCATAATCCGTGGCCCGGATATGGCGCACGAAGGGCGCGTGTGTGAGGGCTGTGGAGCCGGAGCCGCACCCGACCTCCAACACATCCATGCCCTTGTGGAGGAGGGCCTGCGTTTCCCTCAGCTTGCGCTGGTAGGAGGCTTCATCCTCCACGGGTTTTTGGGCGTAGCTTTTGGCGATGAGGTTCCAGAAGAGGCGGGATCTTGGCATTGGAGGGCTCCGGTGTGGCGGCGAGATCAGAACGGTTTTCGGGCGATGCAGGCAAGGCTGGGATGGGGTGAGAACCTGCGGCCCGGAAGGGGGGCTGTGTGGAGTGGCTGGAGGCCTGCGCTTTCGATGAGTGCATTGGCCATCGGGGCCGAGAAGAGATGCGTGCGCCAGCGGAGATGGACCCAGAGCCCTGTGAGTGAGCGCCGCGTGAGGCAGAGGAGGACGAGGCCACCGGGGCGCGTGGTGCGCGCGATTTCCGCCAAAGCTGTTGCGGGATCGGCGAGATGCTCCAGAAGATGGGCGGCGATGGTGATATCGAAGGCGGCATCCGGATAGGGAAGAGTGTGCACATCGCCCTCGCGGAGGGTGGCGGGGATGGCGCCGAGATGTTTGCGGGCCTCGGCCAGCATTGCGGGCGAGGCATCTATCCCGTGCAAGGTCAGGGGCTGCCTTGATGTTGCGGCCATCGCGGCGGAGAGCGCGCCGCAGCCGATGCCGCAATCCAGCACCGTGAGCGGCTTTGGAGGGAGGGCGCCGAGCGCTGCGGCAAGGAAGGTGCCGTAGGCTTCGGGCGAGTTCAGGCGGCGGGCCTTGCGCGGCCATGCTGAAGCTGCGGCTTCATAGTTATCTCTGATTTGCGTATGGGTGAGCGCACGGCGCTGAAGAGCCAGATGCCACGAGCCAAAGCGGGCCGTGCAGACGGGCACCAGACTGCTGGGGCTTGTTTGAAGAGGGTTCCGAGCCTCGACCTGCATTGTATACTCCTTCTTTTCGCTCAATCTGGCGCTTTTTCTTTGCTCTGATCGTCATTTCGGCTGTTGCTGAGTGCAGCCGTGAATGGCTGCGAAGCGGGCTTGCCAGCGATCTGCAGACGCTCTAGCCCGCTGGCCGGTGGAAAAGAATTGCTGAAATTCGTGTTTCCTATATACGAAAATGCATGAACTGGCAGGCGATGGCATTTGACTGGAATCAGGCGCGTGCGTTTCTGGCAACGGCGGAGGAGGGCTCTCTTTCCGCTGCTGCCCGCGCGTTGGGGCAGACGCAACCCACTTTGAGCCGACAGGTGGCGGGGCTGGAGGAAGATCTTGGCATCGCACTGTTTGAGCGCGTGGGGCGCAGCCTTGTGCTGACGGAAGGGGGCATGGACCTTCTGGAGCATTTTCGCAGCATGGCCGAGGCGGCGGCGCGGATCTCGTTGCTGGCTTCGGGCAGATCGCAGGCGATTGAGGGGCATGTGACGATCACTGCAACGGATTTTACGGCGATGGACAGCCTGCCACCCATCCTGAAGACACTGCGGCAACTGGCGCCGGGGATTACGGTGGATGTTATCGCTTCCAACGAAGTGCGCGATCTGATGCGACGCGAGGCGGATATCTCCATCCGGCACGCGCGGCCGGAACAACCGGAGCTGATTGCGCGCAAACTTGGTGAGACCACGGGGCAGTTTTACGCCTCCAGGGAGTATTTGGAGCGGTTCGGGCGGCCTGCTTCGCCGACCGATATAGCGCATGCGGAGTTTATCGGCTTCGAGACGACCGATCGGCTTGTACCGTTTTTCAATGAGCTTGGCGTTCCGGTGACGCGCGACAATTTCAAGGTGTCTTCGGCAAGCAGTTCCGTGATCCGGGAACTCGTGCGGGAGGGGATCGGGATTGGTGTCTTGTCGCGCGAGATGGCGGCTCGAATGCCCGAACTGGAGCAGGTGCTGACGGATGTACCTGCGTTTCCAATCCCAATCTGGCTGGTGACGCACCGCGAATTGCACACCAGCCGCCGTATCCGGCTGGTTTTTGATCTGTTGGCCAAGGAGCTTACACTGCCGCCGCGGGCCTGAGTTATGGGCCGAGGATCGGACCCTTTGGATGTGCTATGATGAGGCCCGGAACAGGAGGGTGGGATGACCTATGTGGACGGGATTGTGGTGGCGGTGCCGACAGCAAAGAAGGCTGAGTATGTAGCGCGGTGCCGGGAGGCTGCGGCGGCCTTCAAGCGGCACGGTGCCTTGCAGACGATGGAGAACTGGGGGGATAACGTGCCGGAGGGGGATGTGACGTCTTTCCCGAAGGCTGTGCAGTGCAAGCCGGATGAGACGGTGGTGTTTTCATGGATCCTCTGGCCATCCAAGGCCGCGCGCGATGCGGGCATGCCCAAGGCGCTGGAAGAGATGGAGATGGATCTGGAGGGCAACCCCTTTCCGTTTGACGGGAAGCGGATGATCTTTGGCGGCTTCGAGACGATTTTGGAGGCGTGACTGCCTTGGCAGCTGGCCAGAAAGGGGCCGACCGCTGAGCGGCCGGCCCCTTTAAGCCCCGGGGAGGCTGGGGCTTGTGGCTTTAATCGCCGAGCTTATTCAGCCGGCAGAATGCCCGCATCAACAGCGGCTGTGTGCTCCTCTTCGGAGACCATGCCATCGGCATCCGTGTCTGCTGCGAGATACGTTGCCTCTGTCGCATCGGGGAAGGCTGCCACAAACTCTTCGGCGGACAGCATGCCGTCACCGTCTGCATCGGCACCTGCGAAATCTGCAAATGCTGCAGATCCCATAGCGAATGTGCCAACCAGTACGGCAAAACCAAGTGTGCGTTTCATGAGGAAATCTCCTGCTCTCTGTCAAAGTCGGCGCTGCGGTATGGCTGCGCCGGAAAGGCCAGAGTGGCGCTTTCACATAGATAGACGTATCGGAATACAAATGCTTCCTCAGCGGATTTTTGCTGAGCCGAAACTTGCTGAAACATGACGTGATGAGTGCTGGGTCTGGAAGATCGGGGTTGCGAGGCTCATCTTAAGGGCATGACGCGGTGCCACTTATGTACCGCTGAGTGGGGAAACTATTAAAGGTACCGGAACCATGCAAATGGTGCATTCCGCACGCGATACCGCGTGCGAAGATCGCAGACTGCTGGACCATCAGAATTTGCTTTACCGCTATGCCATGTCTCTTACCCGTGCGCAGGCGCAGGCCGATGATCTGGTGCAGGAAACCTTCATTCGTGCGCTTCAGGCGCGGGCCAAGGGGCGGGAGATAGAGAACCCGAAGGCCTATCTGATGCGGCTTTTACACAACCTTCACATCGACGGGATCCGTGTCGGAAAGCGCGCGGGCGAGGCCCCGGAGATAGAGGAGGCTGTGCCGCCTGCGCAGGAGATGCAGATGACGTTGCAGGAAGTGTTGGCCGCATTGGACACATTGCCCGAGACGCAGAAGCATTTGCTGTGGCAGATCGGCGTGGAAGGCATGAGCTATGCGGATCTGGCAGAGGAGCTGGATTTACCCGAGGGCACGATCACCTCGCGCCTTTCGCGGGCCCGTTCCGCTTTGCGGAGCAGGCTGGGCTGGGATGGGCAAAGGGTGCTGAGTTGACGAGAGGCTGAAGCAGGCGGGGATATGGGCATTCGTCCACTTCCGACCGACATTGGCCCAGTTGAAGCACTTGCCTCCGCCAAGCGCCAGCCCGTTCAGGCGGGCTGGCGCTGCCCGGCGGCCTTCGGCCTTGATTCCGGGCGAGTTGGGTCCGGCCCTAAGTCCGTGCGTCGATGAAGGCCTTGCCATCCGGCCTCGCCAGCACGGCGGGCAGCTTATCCATCGCCTCGGAGAGGGGGACTATGCCCGCGACATCGGTCTTCCATTTGCCACTGACGAAACGCTCCTGAATTTCGCCGAAAGCTTGAGGAATGCGGGCGGGTTCTACCGTTTGCATCCAGCGGGTGAGCCAGAATCCCTCGATCTGTTTCTGGCGGAAGATGAACTGGCCCATTTCCGTGAGGCCCGGGGCTTCTGATGAGAGCTTGCCGTAGTTGACCCAGCGGGCGTGAGACGGCATCGCGAAGAAGATATCGGCGGTTGTCTGATCTCCCACGGCATCGAGCAGGATGCGGGGTTTGAGAGTGTCGCAGATGGTTTTGGCCTTTTCGAGCGCGTCAGTTTCGCTTGTTGTGATCACTTCTGCTGCACCCAGCGCCCGCAGGGCTTCTGCCTGTTCGGCCCGGCGAACAACCGCGATGGGTTTGATGCCGTGATCTCGGCCAAGCGCGATGAGGAGCTTGCCGAGTTGGGAGCCTGCGGCGTTGAGGATGAAGCTTTCGGCCCCCGCTTCGCGCACGATATCGAACATGGCGATGGCGGTGAGCGGGTTCACGATCTGGCCTGCGGCATCGACCTCCGAGAGATCGGGGCGGCAGGGGACGAGGCCTTTTGTATCTGTCATCGCGTATTCGGCCCAAGTGCCGGAGGCGGTGGCGTAGAAGCTGACGCGCTGCCCCAGAAGCGGCCCGCCGCCCGCAACCACTTCGCCCACACCCTCAAACCCGGCGGGTGCCCCTTTGATGCGGGGCTGGCCGTATTCGCCTTTGATGAAATGGATATCGGACGGGTTCACGGCGGCGAGGTGGACGCGGATGAGGGCCTGATCCTCACCGGGTTTGGGAAGGGGGATCGTTTCGCGGCTTAGATAAGGTGCGAGGCTTTCCATCGAGGGGCCGCTCTGGGTACCGGAATAGCCATCGTGGGACTGGATGAGCGCTGTCATCTTGGAAGGCAGGGTCATGGCCGTGCTCCTGTTTTGGGATGTGGTTCTAGAATGGGGGTGTTCGGGCAGGAAACAAGGCGGGGTTACGTGACGGATTCGCCCGCGATCCAGCCGAGCGTGACGGCGGAGAGAAGGCCGTTGCCGCTGAGATAGCCGCTATCGCCCGAGCCGGAGACACCGCAGGCAGCGCCGCCCGCTGCGAAAAGATTGGGGAAGGGGGTGCCTGCCTGATCGAGAACGCGGGCCTGATCATCGACCATGAGGCCGCCCTGCGTGTGGAAAAGCGCGCCGGTGACGCGGACACCGCAAAAGGGGGGCGTGAGGGGGGGATTTGTGAAATTGCGGCCCAAGGCATCCGTGCCACGGGGCAGGTTCGTGATGGTTTCCGCGAGTGTTTCGGGGGGAAGATCGAGCTTCTTTGCCAGCTCATGGAGCGTATTGGCTGATTTGACTGCACCCTGTGCCTCTGCATCGCGGAAATCCTGGAACTGACGGGCGATGGCGGCGATGCGGGCATCGAAGATGGCGTAGGCCACGCCGCCCGGCTGGGAAAGTACGGAGCGCGCGGCCTCCGAATAGCCTTGGGCTTCGTTCCAGAAGCGCTGCCCCGTGTTGTTCACCTGCACGCCGCCCTCGGTGATCACCGCCCATGTGATCAGGATGCCGTGGGGGTGTGCGACGTTGCCATGGCCCTGATAGGCGCCGAGATGGGCTGTTTGCGCGCCGAGGGCCGAACCCCAATCGAGCGCATCGCCGGTGTTGCCATCATGGCCGAACCAGAGTGCGGTTTCTATCTCCGGCATGTGCTTTGCCACCTTGGCACGATTGCCGCCAAAGCCATTGCAGGCGAGGATGAGGCGGGTGCAGCCTATGTGCTCTGTGCTGCCATCGGGGCGCGTGACTGCCACGCCCGTGACAGTTTTGCCGGTGGCAAAGAGTGAGGTGACGCGGGCGTTGCAGAGGATATCGATGCCTTGTGTCTCTGCCCGGGTACGGAGCGCATCTATCAGTTCGCGGCCCGCGCGGGTGGGCAGGCCGTGCATCCGCCTGCGGGAATGGCCGGGATAGTCGAAATCGGTCACGAGGGAGAAGGGGAGGCCGTGGGTTTCTGTAAGCCAGTTGATCACGGGGGCGGCGGTGCGGGCCATGAGGGAGACGAGGGCAGGGGCGTTCTGATTATGAGCCTTGGCCTGGATATCGGCGGCGAAGCAGGTGGGATCATCTTCGATGCCTGCCGCCTGCTGGAGTTTTGTGCCTGCTGCGGGGATGAGGCCGGCGGAGAGGGCTGTCGAGCCAGAGGGTGTTGCGTCCCGCTCCAGCACCAGCACCTCTTGCCCTGCTTCCACAGCACTGAGGGCGGCAGTAAGGCCGCAGGCTCCGGCCCCGATGATCAACGTCTGGACGCTTACGGGAAAGCTGGAGGGTGTGGCGCCAAGGACGCTCACTCTTCTGCCGCATCGTAGGTGCGGCCCCTGGCAAGCATCTCCTCTGTGCCGATCACGCGGTTGAGGCCATCGAAATCGAACATGCGGGCGGCGAAAGGTGTGTTGGAGCCATTGGCCTTGAGGCTGGCATAGTAATCCTGTGCCGCATGGGCGAGTGCCCTGACAATGCCGCCGGGAAAAATCGCGATGGAAAAGCCCATTGTCTGAAGGTCTGTGGCGCTGTTGATGGGGGTGGCCCCGCCCTCGACCATATTGGCCAGAAGCGGGATGCGGGGGCCGAAGGTTGTGGTGATGGCCTGCATTTCCTCTGTGCTGCGAGGGGCCTCGATGAAAAGTATATCGGCTCCGGCCGCCGTATAAGCCTCCGCCCGATCCATCGCGCTTTCGAAGCCTTCCACGGCAATGGCATCAGTGCGGGCGATGATGAGTGTTTCTTCATGGGCGCGGGCATCCGCCATCGCCTTGATCTTGCCCACCATTTCGGCCCGCGGGATCAGCGATTTATCTGCCAGATGGCCGCAGCGCTTGGGGTAAGATTGATCCTCCACCTGCAAGGCATTTGCGCCCGCACGCTCGTAGATGCGCATGGTGCGTTGGGCGTTGAGTGCGTTGCCGAAGCCCGTATCAGCATCGATGATCACCGGCAGATCAACGCGATCGCGGATCAGCGCCATCGTGTCGGCCATCTCCGAGAGGGTGCTCAGGCCGATATCGGGGCGACCGAGGCGAGTATAGGCGACGGCTGCGCCGGAGAGATAGAGCGCCTCGAACCCTGCATCAGCGGCAAGGGCAGCGGTAAGGCCATCATAGACGCCGGGAGCGGTTAGGATATCTGGCTGGGAGAGACGGGCCTTGAGGCTCATGCGGCACCGCCGATCAGGGCTGTGGCCCCGGCGCACGTGGTGATGTGCGTGACGCTGCCGAGCGAGATGAGCGTGGCCTCGTGGACTTTCGCGTCGAAGGCGGCGCAACCATCTGAGAGGAGAATTGTTTCGATATTGCGGAGATGCGCATCGCGCACGGTACTGGCGACACCGCCATTGGTGACGATGCCGCCGATGATCAGTGTATCGAGGCCAAGGGCGCGGAGGATATATTCCAGACGCGTTTGATAGAGGGCGGAATAGGCAACCTTTTCAACTGTGTAGTCGGCGGGCGCGAGGGCGTCCACAAGGCTGTGGCCGAAGCTGCCGGGCGCGAAATCGCCCTTGGTAAGGAACGGGCGGAGGGCCTTGAGGTGAGGTGCTATGAGGGGTTCGCCTCCCGGGCCGGGGACGAGTGTGAACTGAGCGGAGATGAAGGTGCCGCCCTTCTCGCGCAGGATATCGGCTACCGGTTTTACACGCGCGGGCAGGGCGGCGATGGCCGGTGCGCCCTGGCCTGCGCGGCCGTAGGCGCCTTCGGGATGCAGGAAATCGTTTTGCAGATCGATGGTGAGGAGGGCAGTTTTGGCGGGATCAATGGATTTTGGGGTATTCATGCTTTGGCCTCGATCAGGACGTTGCCAAAGGGATCGATTGTGCCCTTCAGCGTTGGTTCAATGAGGATGGTTGTATCGGGTTGTTCCAATATGGCGGGGCCCTCGATGACCGTGCCAACGGGCAGATCGAGGCGAGCGTAGATGGCGGTATCATGCCACGCATCGCCGAAATGCACGCGGCGAGTGCCGGTGCGGGCTTCCTCTGGGGAGCCGGTGGTGGTGGGGGCGAGTGTGGCGAGATCGAATTTCGGGCGGCGGCCTATGATGGCGCTGCGGAGGTTCATGACGCGGCGCACACCGTTGCTGAGAAGGCGGCCATAGGTGGCGTGGTAGGCCGCATCAAACGCCGCCGCAATTTCGGCGCGGGTCGGCGGGGTGACCTTGCCTTGGGCAACGGTTACGGGGAGCGGCACAGAGACGGTATGGGTTTGACCGATATAGGCCATATCGAGCTCGAAGATGGCTTCTCGGCTGGCGAAGCCGGATTGCGCGGCATCGAGCATTTTCATGCCGGTGTCGTGGTGGCTTTGCATGAGCGCAGTAAGATTTTTAACATCAAGATCATCCGCTAAAGCATTGATTGTCTGAACGAAATCTTGCCGCATATCGGCGATCACGCAACCCATGGCGGAGGTGACGCCGGGGTAGCGGGGTACGAGGGCACGACCGATACCAACCTCTGCCAGCATGGCACCTGCATGGAGTGCGCCGCCGCCGCCGAAGGGCATGAAGGCGAAGCGCTTCGGGTCAAAACCACGCTCCACCGAGATAAGGCGGAGCGCACCGGCCATGCGGGAATTGGCAACGCGCAGGATCGCCTCTGCGGCGGCCGTGGTCTCCAGGTTGAGGGGCTGGCCGACATGCGCATCAATGGCGCGGACGGCGGCTTCTACATCGAGGCGGCTGAGCGTGCCGCCAATGGGGCTTTCGGGATCGATCCTGCCCAGCACCACGTTGGCATCGGTGACGGTGGGGCGTGTGTTGCCACGCCCGTAGGCCACGGGGCCGGGATCGGAGCCCGCACTTTCGGGGCCGATATTGAGAAGCCCGCCTTTATCGACCCATGCGATGGAGCCGCCGCCTGCGCCGATTGTGGCGATTTCGATCATCGGGGTGCGGATGACCATGCCGAAATCGATGCTGGTTTGCGGGCTGAGCATGGATTTGCCGCCCGCGATCAGGGCAACGTCGAAGCTGGTGCCGCCGACATCCCCTGTGATCACATCAGGAAAGCCTGCTGTTTCCGCGATGTAGCCTGCGGCGATAACACCTGCGGCGGGGCCGGAAAGGGCAGTGCGGACAGGGAATTTGCATGCCGTCTCCACGCCCATCACTCCGCCATTGGACTGGACGATCATGAACTCTCCACCGAAGCCGCCGGTGGTGAGGGCGGCTTCCAAACGGTCGAGATAGCCTGAGACTTCCGGCTGGAGATAGGCGTTGAGGGCGGTGGTGGAGAAGCGTTCAAACTCGCGGATTTCGGGCAGAATTTCAGCGGAGGAGGAAACATGCGCGTTGGGCCACAGGGCGCGGACGGCGGCCATGGCCTTCGCTTCGTTTTCCGCATTGGCGTAGGCGTTGACAAAGAGGACGGCGATGGCTTCGCAGCCCTCGGAGAGAAGGGTGTGCGCGGCGCGGCGCACGGCATCGAGATCGACCTCCTGGCGGATGGTGCCATCGGCGAGTGTGCGTTCGGGCACCTCAAGGCGGAGGTTGCGAGGGACGATAGGCTCAAAATCGCCGCACAGGCCCCATGTGCGGGGGCGATCTCGGCGGCGCATTTCGAGAATGTCGCCGAGGCCCTGGGTGGTGATGACGCCGATTTTGGCGCCCTTGCGTTCCAGAAGGGCGTTGGTGCCTGCTGTGGTGCCGTGGACGACGACGGCAATCTCGGAGAGATCCTCTATCTGTTGGCCGATGCCTGCGAGGAAGCCGCCCGATTGATCGGGGCGTGTGGTGGGCACCTTGGCGACGCGGGCACGGCCCGTCGCCTCATCAAGCACGAAGACATCGGTGAAAGTGCCGCCGACATCGACGCCGACCATCTTGCCGCTCATGTGGCGCTCTCCCATGCGGGGCCGTAGGTGGCGGTGGCCATTTCCGCGCTGAGATAGCCGAGGGCGACATCGCGGGCGACGGCGGCAGGCAGGCGCTCTGCGGGCGGGCCGTAGCCGCCGCCGCCGGGAGTTTCCAGCCGGACGGACTGGCCCTTGGTGAGTTTCATGCCGCGCATTTTTGAGGTGAGGGGCGGCGTGTGCCAGCCATCCGCCTGCTGGTAAGCGAAGGTGTTGAGGGCCGCGGCCTCCCCACCAGCGATGCCCTGGGGCGCGTAGCGGCCGCGTTCTCCGAAGAGGAAGGCTTCCGCTTTTTCCTCAAGCAATTCAATCTCGTACACCGCACCCAGCCCACCACGATGCGTGCCTGCACCGGCGCTACCCGGGCGCAGCGCCCATTGGCGGAACATCACCGGGTAGGCGGCTTCGAGGATTTCCAAGGGTGGGATCGTGGCTGTGGAGATCGGCGCGTTGCCGTGGTTGAGCCCGTCGCATTCCGACGAGCCCCCATGACCGCCGCCATAGAAACTGAACATGACCCAAGGTGCCCCATTGGCCCTTTTGCCTGCGATGGAGAGGGCGTTGATTGTGCCGTAGGCATTGGCGACCACGCGCTCCGGGGCAGCCTGCGCTGCGGCCGAGAAGATAACGTCGATCATCCGCAGGATGGTTTCCGTATAGCCACCGACAGGTGCGGGGAATTCGGCGGAGAGGAGGGAGCCTTCGGGGACGCGGACATCAATCGGGCGCATGACGCCGGCATTGGCGGGCAGGCTGGGGAAGATGTGTTTGATCGCGACATAGGCTGTTGCGACGGCTGTGGGGAGGGCGATGTTGACAGGCCCTGCGGTAACGGGGGCTGTGCCTGAGAAATCGAGCAGCAGAGTATCTTCGCGGATCTCCAGCGCCACGCGGATGGGCAGGGGCTGATCGGTGATGCCATCATTGTCGAGATAATCCTCCGCTTCCCAGCGGCCATCAGGGAGCGCTGAAAGCTCTGCACGCATAAGGGCTTCAGCGCGGTTGCCGAGAGCGTCCAGTGCAGCCCTAATCACCTCCGTTCCGTATTCATCCATCAACTCATCAAGCCGCTTCACGCCAAGATCCAGCGCGCCAAGCTGGCCGTTGAGATCGCCCATGGCCGATTGCGGCAGGCGGGTGTTGCGCATCAGAATGTCGATGATGTCCGTCTGCACCACGCCCCCGCGCGCGATACGCACCGGCGGCAGCACGAACGCTTCCTGAAAGGCATCGGTGGCTGCCGGATTGTAGTTGCCGGGCACGGCACCACCGACATCGTGCCAGTGGCCTACGGAGGCGAGGTAGCAGAAGAGCTTGCCATCGCGGAAATAGGGACGCACGAGGCGCATATCGCTGAGATGCGTGCCGCCCATATGCGCGTCGTTGAAAATGTAGATGTCGCCATCCGAAAGATCGCCGTTTTCCGCCGCCTTTTCGATCACCGCCTTTACGGCGAAGGCCATGACGCCCACGAAGATGGGCAGGCCGGATTTGCCCTGCACCAGCGTATCGCCGCTTTGCGCATGATAGAGCCCGTGGGAGGCATCATGCGCCTCTGCGATGATCGGATTGAAGGCGGAGCGGAAGAGCGTGGCGTCCATCTCGTCTGCAATCTGTTCCATCCGCCCGGCGAGAACGGCGAGGGTGATCGGGTCTATCTCTGTTTTGGTTGGCTTTGTCATGGCTGGCTCTGTCATGGATGGGGCCTTACCTCGGCAATGTCGTTCCAGACATCCTGCCGGGTGATCTGGCCTGCTTTCAGGGTGAAGCGATCGATGAAACGGATCCCCTCGAAGGCCGTGCCATTGGGCCATGCGCCGCTGAGTGTGCCGTGGCAGTAGAGCACGGTTTCTGCGCCGGATTGTGCGGTATCGAAACCCGCATAGGTTTTTGTGACGAAACGGTAGCGGGGCTTGGCCCATGTGACGAGTTCTTCGAGCTTTGTGAAAGGCTTGGCACCGGGGAAGTGCAGGGTGGCACCTGGGGCAAGGTGGCTTTGTGCGGCCTCCAGATCGCGGGCTTCCAGTGCTGCGAGAAAGGCGCGCACGATCCCTTCCGCATCTGGCAGTGCGGGGGCCGGTATGCGGGCGGTGCCGCCGCGCATGTAGTTGGCGGGTGGCACTTCGTGGGTGAGGATGGTGATGGCTTCTGGCGGTGCGGGGAGAACACGCTGCACCGCCTCTGTGAGGGCGGTGCCGAGGCGGGTTTTTGCATCCGCACTATACCCCTCGATCAGATGAACTTCGACAATCGGCATTCTGCCTCACAGGTAATCTGTATTTTCTGTAGTACAGATTTTTGATTGAAAAAAGTCAAGAAACGATATTGGATGCAAAATAAGTTCTTGCCGGAAAGCGAATCCAAAGCACCTTCCCCAGCGGAAGGTTGGCGGCAAAGAGGGGGCGGCGTGCGCGATCAGGAAACAGGACAGATACCGGAAGGCGGCAAGGCGCGCCGGGTTTATCTGTTGCTGAGGGACGAGATTGCGAACGGGCATTATGGCGATGGGGTGACCCTGCCGGGAGAGCAGCGGCTTGGCGAAATGCATGGGGTCTCGCGTGTTACGATCCGGCGCGCGCTGGAGGCCTTGGCAGCGGATGGGCTGATCGAGAAGCGGACAGGGGCAGGCTCTATCGTGCGGCCGGCGGGGCTGGACGGTGCCACGATTGCGGCGGATCTTGCGACGCTGATCCCGCAGATCGAGCAGATGGGGCGGGAGACGACGGCACGGCTGCTCTCCTTTTTCTATGGAGTGCCGCCCCGACTTGTGGCCGATGCGTTGCGGCTGCCGGATACGGCGCGGGTGCAGAGTGCGGTGCGGGTGCGGCTTTCGGGTGGCAGGCCGTTTTCCCATCTTACAACACATGTGCCGGAGAGCATTGCGCAGAATTATTCGGAGAGCGATCTGGCGACGACGCCGCTTTTCCGGCTGCTGGAGCGGAGTGGGGTGAAGATTGCCACCGCCTCGCAATCGGTTACTGCCTCGCTGGCCTCGCCTGATGTGGCGGAGGCGCTGGGTGTTTCGGTGGGCTCTGCGCTTCTCTCGCTCAACCGCATTGTCTATGATGCGGAGGGGCAGGGGGTGGAGTATCTGGCGGCACTTTATCGGCCGGATATGTTCCGCCTGCAGATGAGCCTCAGCCGGGTGGGCGCGGAGAGCGAGCGGCATTGGGAACCGGTGATTGACGGGTTGGCCGGGCAGGAGGCTGCGGAATGAACGGGCCGCACACGCTTTTTGAGAAGGTCTGGGCGCGGCATGAGATTTTGCGCCGGGCGGATGGTGCTGCGCTGATGTGGGTGGATCGGCATTTCGTGCATGAGGGCTCTCATCATGCATTTGCAAGGCTGGCGGAGCGAGGGTTGCGTGTGGCTGAGCCCGGGCTGACTTTTGGTGTGGTGGATCACTATGCGCCGACGCGGGAGAGAGGGTGGATCGCGGACCCGGCCATCCGGCGGATGATCGCTATGCTGGAGGAAAATGCCGAGGGGCATGGGATTACCTGCTTTGGGCTGGAAGATCCGCGTCAGGGGATCGTGCATGTGATCGGGCCTGAGCAGGGGCTGACAGTGCCGGGCGTTCTGATCAATTGCGGGGACAGCCACACTTCGACGCATGGTGCTTTTGGTGCCATCGGTTTTGGGATCGGCGCGACGGAAGTGGCGCATGTGCTGGCGACCCAGACGCTTTGGCAGGCCAAGCCGCGCGTCATGCGGATCCGCGTGGATGGGGCTTTGGGGCCGGGTGTGGGCGCCAAGGATGTGGCTTTGGGCTGGATCGCGCGGCTCGGCGCCGATGGAGCGCGGGGCTATGCGATTGAGTATGCAGGGCCGGTGGTTGAAGCACTCTCGATGGAGGGGCGGATGACGCTGTGCAACCTTTCCATAGAGGGCGGAGCGCGCTGCGGAATGGTGGCACCCGATGCGGTGACGCTGGCGTATCTGGAGGGCAGGCCCTTTGCGCCCGCAGGTGCCGATTGGGCGCGTGCGGCGGAGGATTGGCTGACTTTGGCGAGCGACAGGAATGCGGGCTTTGATCAGGACGTGGTGATCGACGGCCATGAGATCGCCCCGGTGGTGACATGGGGGACAAGCCCGGAGGATGCATTGCCGATCACGGGCATGGTGCCGGATGCAACAAGCTCTGCGCATGCACGCGACGCGTTGGAGTATATGGGGCTCGTGCCCGGCAGGCCGCTGGTGGGAACGCCCGTGGATCAGGTGTTCATCGGTTCATGCACCAATGCGCGGATCGAGGATTTGCGGGCTGCTGCCGCCGTTCTGGCGGGGCGGAAGGCAAAGGTGCCGGGGATCGTCTCTCCCGGGTCTTCGCTGGTGAAGGCGCAGGCGGAGGAAGAGGGGCTGGACAAGGTTTTTGAGGCGGCGGGGCTGGAATGGGTCGCATCCGGTTGCTCGATGTGCGTGGGCATGAACGGCGATCTGGTGGCGCCCGGCAAGCGTTGTGCCTCCACTACCAATCGCAATTTCAAGGGGCGGCAGGGGCAAGGCGCGCGGACGCATCTGATGTCTCCTGCCATGGTGGCGGCAGCTGCCGTGGCCGGTGCACTTGCGGATGTGCGGCCTATGCTTGAAGGGAGGCCCTTATGAGCGGGTGGCGCAGGCACACGGGCCGGATCGCGCATCTGGCGATGGAGAATGTGGATACGGATCAGCTTATTCCGGCACGGTTCATGTCTGCTCCTCGGAGTGCGGGCTATGGATCGTTTTTGCTTCATGATGTGCCCGAGGCGGCGCCGCAGCTTACGGGTGCGAGCATCCTTGTGGCGGGGCGCAATTTCGGCTGCGGCTCTTCACGGGAAGCCGCGGTATATGCGCTGGTGGATTTTGGCATTCGCGCCGTTGTGGCCCCGAGCTTTGGTGATATCTTTGCGGCCAATGCTGTGAACAATGGCCTGTTGCCTGCACGAATTGACACTGATTTCCTGGAGCGGTTGGCAGATGCGAAAGGAACAGCGGAGATTGATCTTGAGGCGTGTGAGATACAGGTGGAGGGCCGGACAGTTCCCTTCTTCCTTGATCCTGCGTGGCAGCAGAAACTGATCAACGGATGGGATGATATTGACCTTACGGACCAGCACCAGCCTGCGATCAGGAGTTTTCGCAAGGCTTACAGGGATCAAGCGCCATGGGCTTGGCCCGGCAGGGAAGAAGATGCTTGAGGCGCTGGCCTTGGCAAAGTGACGGACATTGACAGGGAGGGGAGCCAACGTGCTTTCCCGCTTAAAAAGGAGAAGACTATGGGACTGAAGTTTGGGCGATTGAGCTTTTTTGGCAGCCTTGCCATCGGGGCCACCCTGATTGGCGCTGTGGCGACTGCACAGGACAAGATTACTGCGGTGCATGCGTTCCCGGAGACGCTGATCTACACCAAGAGCTTCCTTGCCTTTGTGGATAAGGTGAATGCGGCCGGTGAGGGTGTTATCGAGATCGAGGTGCGGGGCGGGCCAGAGGCGATTGGCATGTTCCAGCAGCCTGATGCGGTGCGCGACGGGATTGTGGATATGGTCTACACACCCGGTTCCTTCTATGGTGGCGCGTTGCCGGAGAAGGACGCGATGGTGACCTCCAACATCACGGCTGTGGAAGCGCGGGCGAATGGCGGCACAGATCTGATGAACCAGATCCATCAGGAGAAGATGGGGCTTTACTATCTCGGCTGGTTCGACAGCGGTGTGAGCTACAACCTCTGGACGCGGAACGCGCCGGAGTTCGACGACGCGGGCAACCTGAAGGTGGATGGGCTGAAGCTGCGCGGTAACGCCGTTTATAACGCGTTTTTCTCCAACTATCTCAAGGCACAGGTGATCGATCTTCCCACGGGCGATGTCTATTCCGCGCTTCAGCGCGGCGTTGTGGACGCAACGGGCTGGACGCAGATCGGCCTGATTGATCTGAAGTGGAACGAGTTCCTGAACTACCGGATCGAGCCCAACTTCTTCTCCACCGATCTTGGTGTGATCGTGAACCTTGAGAAATGGAACAGCTTGAGCGATGCCTCCAGAAAGATCCTGCAGGATGTGGCGATCCAGCATGAGAAAGACAGCGTGGAGGCGCTGGGTGCGAAGCGGGACGAGGATTTCGCGGCGCTTGAGGCGGCGGGGATGAAAGTTGTTTCCCTCGAAGGAGAAGCCAAGGCAAACTATCTGGCCGCCGCGCGTGGTACGACACTGGAGCGTATGAAGAGCGTGATGGAAGAGCAGACGGACGGTTCGGCAAATTACGACGCGTTGGTGGAGCTTTACTACGACGCTTCGAAAAACTGATATAGTCTTGCCCGGCACGGAAGCTTCGTGCCGGGCAGTTTCCTGATGAAAGCGTCTTTATGTCTCTGATTGTGCGCGGCTATTCGGCGCTTCTCTACACCATGGCCTTCATAGCAGGTGCGATGCTTGTGTGGCTTATGGTGTCTGTGATCACCTCCGTGGTGATGCGCAACCTCGGGCTGCAGCCTTTTGCCTGGCTCTTCACATCTGCCGAATACGGGCTTTTGTATATGACGATGCTGGGCGCACCCTGGCTGGTGCGTGAGAAGGGGCATGTGCATATTGAGTTGGTGACGGCGGTGCTGACCCCGATGCTGCGCCAGATCGTGAGTCGCGGAGTGGCTTTGACCTGTGTGCTGGTGTGCGTGGTGCTGGCCTGGAAGGGGGCGGACCTCTTCCTCACCAATATCGAGCGCTGGGATTATGACGTGCGCGCCTACTTTTTTCCGCGCTGGCTGCTCACCATTTCCTTCCCCCTCAGCTTCGGGCTGATGGCGGTGGAGTTTTCGCGCTTCGTCTTCGGGCGGGAACTGATGCATTCCGGCGAGGCAGGGATACACGACTGATGGAATGGTACGAGGCGCTGGCCCTGCTGCTTGGCACGATCGTTTTTCTGATGGCGATCGGAATGCCGGTGGCGTTGGCGTTTCTGGCGGCCAACATCATTGGCGCATGGGTTTTCATGGGCGGCGAGCGGGGCGTTGGGCAGCTTTTGAACAACGGGCTCGGCTCTCTCACCAAATTCGCGCTGGTGCCGATACCGCTCTTTCTGCTGATGGGGGAGATCTTCTTTCATACGGGGCTTGGCGGGCGGATGTTCAATGCGATTGACAGGCTTCTGGGCAAGCTGCCGGGCCGGCTTTCCTATGTGACTGTTCTGGGTGGCACCGGATTTTCGACGCTGTCTGGTTCGTCGATGGGCTCCACCGCGCTCCTCGGTTCTCTGATGGTGCCGGAGATGACGGAGCGGGGGTACAAGAAGTATATGAGCATCGGGCCTATTCTGGGCACGGGCGGGCTGGCCATCATCATCCCGCCTTCGGCTCTGGCGGTGCTGCTGGCGACTTTGGCGCAGATTGATGTGGGCGCCTTGTTGATTGCCGGGATCATTCCGGGGCTGATCCTTGCAGGCTTCTATATTGCAACGATCTGGCTGCAGACGCGACTGGATCCGGATGCTGCTCCTGCCTATGAGGTGGAGGCGCAGAGCCTTGGCGAAAAGTTGCGCCAGCTGTTTACCGATGTGGTGCCGATGATCAGCGTAATGGTGGCGATCGTTGGGATGATGATCAACGGGATCGTGACGCCTTCGGAAGCTGCTGCCTTTGGGGCGCTGGGCGTGCTGATACTGGCGGCCATATTCCGTTGTCTGACTCTGGAAGCCTTGCGCAAATCCATTACCGGGGCCCTGAAAGTGACGCTGATGGCCTATCTGATTGTCTTCGGATCGGCCACTTTCAGCCAGTTGCTTGCCTTTTCCGGTGCCTCGCGCGGGCTGATCACCTGGGCCACCGGTTTTGATCTCGACCCGATCGCAATGCTTCTGGTGATGTTCGCGGTGCTGCTTGTTCTCGGCATGTTCATGGAGCAGATTTCCATGATGCTTCTGACGGTGCCGATCTTCTTCCCACTCGCGCTCTCGCTCGGTTTCGATCCGATTTGGTTCGGCTTGATCATGCTGCTGGCGCTGGAGATCAGTTTTACCACGCCGCCCTTCGGGCTGTTGCTCTTCGTGATGAAGGGCGTGGCACCGAGCGACACGACCATGCGCGAAATCTACCTCTCGGCGATCCCTTTCATCCTCTGCTCTCTGGCGGTTGTGGGGCTTCTGATCCTCTACCCCCCACTCGCCACATGGCTGCCCGGTTTGTAGCCACAAACTGAGAAAAACGTCCCCGATGTGATAGACAGAGAATTGGATTGCCTGTTCCTTTGGTGCGAGTTTCTGGCGAGGGTGTGAATGCTTCAGGTTTCGGAAGATGCGGGTGCGCTTTTGGTTGAGATCGGCCCTGATGGCGTGGCGCTGTGCCCGGATGCCCGCCGCTGTGCCGGGGCGGCGGCCCTTGTTGGGGCGCGGCTGGATGCGCTGGCCACCCCGCCGGAGCGTGTGGTGCTTTGCTTTGAGACTTTCTGGGAGGCAAGGGCCGGACTGGAAGCCGCCGCAGCCCGGAGGCTGCCCGTTCAGCCCTGGCAGTTCACCAGCGAATGGTCTGACTGGAAAGAGTTGCGCCGCCGGTGCGAAGGGCTGAAACGCCTCGCGCGCAAGCCGGTTCTAATCACCAGCCCGGGCGCGCGCTCTGTCTTCTCTGCTGAAGATCTTGCGGCCTTTGGTGATGTTCTGGAGGTGGATCTGGCAGGTGACCTGCCGGATGCTGAGGGAGCCGCTCCGAACTCTGACACTCTGATTTACATGGAGACAGGCGGCACGCTGGCCCAGCCAAAGCCGATTGCGCTGACGCTTGAAGATCTGCGGGCGCGGGCTGCGAGTGCGGGATGCGTTGGCGGCGTGCATCTCATGCTGTCAGCTTTCGATACGGCTGAGGGGATTGAGCGGTTTGGCGGCGGAGCGGAGCGCCTTGTTTTGCTGAATGGTGGAATTGCAGCGGAAGAGCCATTGCGAATCCTGGAAACTGCGGAAGCGCAGGGGGTGACGCACCTGCACCTCACACCGGGATATGTTGCGCGGCTTTTGCACTTCCTTGAGGGCATGCCTTTTGGAGGGGCGCTTTCGGGTCTTGGGGCGCTGACGGTGACTGGTAGCAAGATATTGCTGGAAGATGTGGTGGCTCTTGGCCAGTTGCTGAAGGCCGCCGGGGCGGATGCATTGAGGGTGGAATTTGCTTATCGCACTACAGAGGCCGGGCTGATTTCAAGTACGGGCCTGATACCGCTTGAGGATCTTGCCGCTACTGTGCGGCGCGGTATGCATGTGGCCGTTGGGCACGGGTTGGGCGAGACGGAAATCCGGATTGTGGACCGGGAGTTCACACGCCTTGATGACAATGAGATTGGCCATGTGCAAGTACGGCGGGGCGAGGGTGTGGCGCGGCATAATGTGGAGGCGGACGGTACGCTGACCGGGCTTGGCCACACAACGGGCTGGATAGATACGAACGATATCGGGTTTCTGGATGAGGGCGAGTTGACCCTTACCACCCGGCGCAATGCGCGGTTGTTCGTGCCTGCGCGGGTGACTGAACTCTCCGACATCGAGGCGCGCTTATCACGCATCAGGGGCATTCGACCGGGTATGGTAGCGGCGCTCTCTCTCGTGCGTCCGCCTGCCAAAACGCCGAGCCTTGTGATCGTATTTTCGGCGCTGGAAAACACCAGCGCGGAGGTTCGGCGCCTTGCTTCGGAGATTTTCAGCGTGGTTCTGGCGGCGAGCGGCTTACAGGCGGAGGTTTTTCATTGCCGGGAGCGGATGTTTACGCTCAACAGCAACCTTACGATCCGGCGGGTGCATCTGGCGCGGTTGGTGCGTGCGGGCAAGCTGATCGCCTCCGCTCAACCGAGCATGGCCTTTGACGGGGTTGAGACGCTTTCGCTTGCCGAGTTGCAGGCGAAGGTTGCCCTGCTCTGGCAGACAGCGCTGGAGCTTGAAGAGACACCCGGAAGAGATGACGATTTCTTTGCGCTGGGCGGGGACTCGCTCAATCTCGCCACGATGCTGGGGGAGACCGAAGCGCTTTTCCGGCAATCGGTGGACCTTGAGGCCTTCTTTCAGGTTCCGACCGTTGCCGGGCTTTGCAACTGCCTTCAGAAAAGCGCGGGCGCGCGCGCTTCAGTGGATGTGGCGCTGCCGGAAAGTGCCGGGCATATGCGCAAGATGGCAGACTTCATGCAGCTCTGGCGCGGCGAGAAACCCTTTGCCGACAGCATGCTGCGGGGGATGAACCTCGAAGGCTCGAAAGCACCGCTCTTCTGGGTTTTGCAATCGGAAAGCTCGTTCCTGAAGCTGGCTGAGGAACTTGGGCCGGATCAGCCGATCTATGCCATGCGCTCCGCCGTTGGCGTGATCGAGCACTATAGCCACGATGCGCTGGAGGAGATTGCCAACCGTTATCTCTGGGAAGTGATGGCGATGGCCCGTGGGCGGCGCTTTTACCTCGGCGGGAACTGCCAGGGGGCCATTGTGGCGCTGGCGCTGGCCAAGCGGCTGCGCCAGATCGGGCTGGAGCCCGCAAGGCTTGTGATGATGGAGTGGTTCTTTGACTTTGGTGGTTACGGAGGGCCTACGACCTTCCTGACAGGGGAAGACAGCTTCGTGGCGGAACTGCAGCAGACCGTACCGAGCCTTGCACAGCTGAACGAGACATTCCCCGCCTCGGATGCGCTTTCCATTGCGGGTGCGCATGGACAGTTTTTCCGCGATCAGTATATCGGTGGCGTGGTTGAGGGCATTCGCTCAGCCCTCTCAAAGGAAGGCTGAGGGCTGGCTCAGGCTTCTGTTTCTTCCGTGATCTCGAGAAGGCGCGCAAGCTTGCGCTTCATCACCTTGCCGTTCTGGTTGAGCGGAAACTCGGCTACGATCAGAACGCGCTTTGGGCGTTTGTCTGCCGTCAGGTTCTTGCGACAGAAGGCCAGCAGATCCTCTGCGGTAAGACTGGGCTCCACAACAGCGAAAATCGCGATCTCCTCGCCTGCGCGGGCATCGGGATACCCAATGGCTGCCACATCTTTCACGCCCTTACATGTGGCAATGACGTGTTCCAGTTCCTGCGGGTAGATATTGACACCGCCTCTGATGATCACCTCCGAGGAGCGGCCCATCAGCTTGAGGTAACCCTCGCTATCGATGAGGCCGACATCATGGGGGTAATACCAATCGCCCTCAAAACGATCGCCGGCACTCCTAGCATCGCGGCCGATGATGCCATCCGCTCTGGAGGGCGTGCGCACGCGGATCTGGCCAATGGAATTTGGGGGGAGGGGAGTGTTGTTGTCATCCACGATCTCCACTTCGACGCCGGAGAGCGGGCGGCCCACAGTATCGCCTTTCCGGTCCAGCTCATCACAGAAAATGGCGGTGACGGCCCCTACGGGTGAACTCGCATAGACCTGCACCACATTTGGAGACAGATATTTGCGCAAGGCCTCAAGCTCCTTGCTTGAGATTGCAGCACCTGATGCCGTGAGGAAGGGTACGTTGGTCGGGGTTGTGATGGTTTCGCCCGTTTCGCGTGCATAGGCCAGGAGATCACGTAGCGCAGTGGGGACAAGCGGCACACCGGTAATCTGATGTTTGCGGATGGCCGCCGCAAGATCCTGCGGGCGATAAACAGGCGGGAAGAATACAATGGTGCCGCCGTGGAGAAGGGCGCTTTTCACCCAGCCGAGATTGGCCCCGAAAGACAGAGGTGCGGCACTTAGCACGCGTGTGTAGGCCTGGGGCAGAGGTGTGCCGCGCCAGACTCCGTAACGTGCAAAAACCGCTCTGTGCGAAATTCTGAAACCGGCAGGTTTGCCGGTGCTGCCGGAGGTGAGAAGGATTGAGGCGGCGGCTGGCGTTTCGCATGGCGTGATTTCTGCCACTGGGGCTGAGGCGATGAGGCTATCCCACTCCGCATGCGAGACGCTGCGATATGCGCCTTCTGCCGCGGTGTCCTCTATGAACACATCGTGGAGAAAGGTCTTTGCCAGCTCTTCCCGGGCGGCGGCGGGAGTGCGGAAATCTATCGTGTTGCAAGTGGCACCGAGCATCCAGGCGCCGATCATGACGATGAGGCCTTCATGCGCATCGCGCAGTGCCATCCCCACGACGCTTCCCTGCGTGATGCCCATTGCTTGAAGTGCGGAGGCTGCTTTCTTCACGGCCTCCTCCAGCTCGGCATAAGTATGGACGCGTGTTTCGGACTGTACCGCAGGTTGTTCGGGGCGTGTTCTTCTGTGCTCTAAGATTGCAAATGCTAAATTTTCCACAAGAAACTCCCCAACATTTGTTTCACAACCGGCCCGTCGATATGCTAGCCCTGATCTTCATGCAGATGTAAACACTTCACTATTGTAAGGGAAATACTGAATGTTCAGATCTTTATCATCGATTGTCTTTTCTCTGGTTCTTTCTGGAAGTGCAGTCTTTTCAGATACGGCAACTATCGCCACCACGGCAGAGGGAACCTCGCTGCATTACATCGCTCTGGCGCTGACGAAGACGAGCGATGAGGTGGCGGGTCTGGATCTGCGCCCGAGGCCTTACAAGTCGGCGGGGCAGGGTGCTGTTTTCGTGAACAAGGGTGAGGTGGATTTCGGGCTTCACAACGTGATTATTCTGCGTGAGGCGTATCTTGGGCAGGAATTTTATGAAGGCAAGCGGCTGGAAAACCTGCGCGCTGTGGCGCGGCTGATCCCCTTTCAGGTGACGTTTGGCGTGCAGGGGGATTCTGATATCCGCACCATTGCCGATATGCGCGGTAAGCGTTTTCCGGCAGGTTTCGATTCCACAGCTTTCGGGGAACGGCTTTACGATGCTCTTCTCGGCACGGCGGGCCTGAGTTATGCTGATGTTGATCAGGTAAAGGTTTCCGATTGGGCGGCGCTGGGTAAGGAGTTTGTGCGTGGCAATCTGGATGTGGGCGGGCTGGTTGTGGGCTCAGGCTCTGCGGCGCGCTATGAGCAGCTGGTGAAGGGGTATCGCGGCATTTCGCTGCCGGATGGGCCCGGGGTTGAGGCCGGTTTGCAGGAGAAATTCCCGTCGAGCCGTCTTGCTGTGGTGGAGCCCGGTGAGGGGCTTTCCGGTATTCTTGAGCCGATAACAGTACTTGAATACGACTATTGGCTTTTCGCGCACAAGGACACACCGGATGCGGCGGTGACCGGGTTGCTGCAAAGCCTGACGGAGGGCAAGGATGAGCTGATCCGCATTCGCAAGGATTTCCGGGACTTTGATCCTGAGGCGATGTATCAGGATATTGGCGTGCCGTTTCATCCGGCGGCTGAGGCCTTCTATGCGAAATGACGGCCTCTAAGGCCTGGCTGAACGCGCTCTTTCTGCTCGCAGGGTCGGTGGCCCTTGTTGGCCCGGTATTGCGCGAGATCTGGCCGGGCAACCCTCTGACAGGTGTGCTTTCACTGGAGCAGTTTTTGGCGCTGGAGCTGCATGCTGCACTGCTGGCGTTCTGGGCGCGCCGCGCATCCTTTGGGAAGCGATGGTTGCATATCCTCGGGCCGCTTCTGCTGGCCGGAGCGGCCTTTGCCTCAGGCTTCTGGATGATCCGCTTCTTTGGAACGGTGGAGGCTGTATTTCTCACCCCAACGGCGCCCGTGATTGGCTTCGGGGTGACCACGATTCTACTGGTACTCGGCGCGGGCATCGGTGCGGCTGGTTGGCCGCTGATCGCAATTGTGGCGAGTGTTCTGGCCTTCGGCTTTCTGGGCCAGTTTGCCTTTCTCGGGGCCACTGTTCCGCCGACTAGCCTGCCCAGTTTCATCACGTATCTCTCCTACGGCTCGGACGGGCTCTTCGGGCGTGCGCTTGATATCATCACGAACCTGGTGCTGATCTTCGTGATTTTCGGTGTCTGTTTCGAGGTGGCAGGCGGCGGGCGGGTGATTGCCAATATCGCGCTGCGCTGTGCATCGCGAAGCCGGGCCAACGCGATAAAGGCCTGCGTGATTGCATCGGGCCTCTTTGGTACTGTCAGCGGTGCCGCCACATCCAATGTGGTGACATCCGGCACATTCTCCATCCCCAGCATGCGCCGCATCGGAGTGCGCAATGAGACGGCGGCGGGGATCGAGGCGGCTGCCTCCACTTGCGGGCAGATCATGCCGCCCGTTCTCGGTGCAGCGGCCTTCTTTCTGGCGGAACTGGCGGAAGTGGCATATTCCACCGTCGTCATTGCCTCGATCGGGCCTGCGCTGGCCTGCTATTACGCCTTCTTCAGGCAGGCAGATCTGGTGCCACTGGACGCTGGCGGAGAGGACGGCGCGGAGGCTCCCGAGCCACTGCGTGCTGTGTGGCTTCTCTATATGCTGCCGCCTGCCGCGATCATTTCCCTCCTTCTTCAATCGAGCGCATTTGTATCTCTGGCAGCCATCGCGGGCACGGCTACTTGCCTTCTGATCGCGGTGCCGCTGCAGGGCCTTATTCCGACATTGCGACTGTTGCGCAACAAGATGGCGGGCCTGATCCTGAGCGTCGTGAACCTTGTGATCGTTGCGGCCTCCGTTGGGCTGCTTTTGGGCGTGCTTTATTCCACGGGGCTTACCGTCGCTGGTGCCGTGATGATCGGCAAGATCGGGCAGGAGCATTTGCTGCTGGCGCTGCTTCTTACCGGGTTCTCCGCGTTTGTACTGGGGATGGGAGTGGCAACCGTTGGCGTCTATATCGTGGCCGCCACGCTGCTGACGCCGGGGTTGATCGAGGCTGGTATTCCCGTTCTGGCAGCACATTTCTTTGTGCTTTATTGCGGCATCCTTTCGTTGATCACACCACCCATCGCGTTTGCCTCACTGGCGGCCAGCGCGCTTGCAAAATCCGATTTCACCGCGACATCGTTTGCCGCGATGCGCTTTGGCTGGATACTTTTTGTGATCCCCTTCGTTATTGCACTTTCGCCTGGGCTGCTGATGCTGGGAAGCTGGATGGAGATCGCCACGGCCTATCTCACGACCTTTGTTTTTGTTGCAGCGACTACTGCGCGTTTGGGCATTGCGCTGAAACTGGCGCTGATGGGCCTGTCGGCTTCGGCGATACTCTGGCCCGGAGCAGACTGGCAGGCGGTACTGATCGCTGTATGTGTTGTCGGATTTCTTGGCACGCGGTCCCACATGGCGCTCAGGCGCGCCTCCACTTGACTTCCTGCGTGTAAGTCCGGGCCGAGTGCGCCGGCTGCTGTGTTCACCCGCTTGTGTTTTCGGCGGATGTCGGACAAAAGATGCGAGGCTTGTGAACCGAGAGAGACGAAAGTGGCGGAATGACCTTTGTGATTGAACGACATGTTCTTTATTGAATTCTGCTTTTTTCTGACGCCCAAGGCTATATGCGCTTTCGGAACTGCTGATCCGGACATGCTGGCTGTGCTAGAGCTTTCGTCTCCCAAGGGCTCTGGTTTTAAGGCGACGCCAGTGTGGTTTGAACGTCAGGGCCTGAAGAATCCGAAGGCCAAAGCGTTTATGGCTGTTTTTCTTAATGAGCCGGGGTTCGATCTTGATCGAAATATGGAGCTGAAGGCGGCCCACAAGACGATAAAACTGTCTTCCAACCGTTTGAGTGCGGATGGAGCGAAGTTTGGAGAGAAAGCCAAGGAAAACGCGCTCAACCATCTGCTCTACGGGGTTGCTGCTGGCGATCTGCCCCAGCCGTCTCCGGATCTGGCTGTCGCCCTGCACGGGCGGATGGCTGGAAGGAACCAGATGCGTGGGGATTTTGAGTATTCTGCAATCAACATCGGCTCGGCAATGGTGGTGAATGGGCAGGACGCGGGGCTGGTTGGCGGATGGCACCTTGCCTGCCGGGAGAGCACATCAGAGCCCGCGCTACTGTGCGTTGGGCCCGCCTCCGCCGCTCCTGTGGAGCTTTTTCTGAAATCCGTTCCCCGATCAGACCTTGAGCGCTTCAAACCCAAATATCCCGTGACTTCCAAGGATGGGTTTTGCGGAATTCTACCTCTCGGCGGCAGTTCGCCGGGACCGATTTTCGTGGTCGGGCTTCTGAAGCGACCGGGGCGCTGTCACAGGGTGGCGATCAAGGCCGAAGTGGTGGAACCGGTTGTGATGACGACGCGGATCCAAAAACTTCAGAAGCTGATGGGATCTGTGCACGCCTCCGAGCGGTTGGACACATTGGTCAGTACCGATGGTATGACGATTGGTTTGCAGTCGGAGGCAATCCGGCCAGTGGGGGACTCCGCGACAACTCTGCTCATCCTTGTTCATGATGCACCTGACACCGATCTGCGTGAGATCCTGAGAATTTGCAGCGCACGGTTGCCCGGGCCTAAGATATTGCATGTTCTGCGGAACTCACCCTCCTCCAAACTCCGCGCTGCCCTCACCGGTGCTCTGCGCGATGCGCCTGAGCACTGGATCGAGATGTTGGAGCCTGCTGATAATCAAGACGAGGTGGCGCTGACGCGCGGAGCAGAGATTGTGTGCTTTGCCCAAAGTTCTACTTTGCTACAGTTCGACGGGGTGGAAACAGCCTTGAGTGACTTGAGGGCGAAGCGTGTGGCTGCGTCTCTGATCCTGCATGACGAGATGGTCAATCTTTCCGAAGCGGCCCCTGCGAAACTGGATGCCGTGACCAATCTTGTGAATCCGAACTTCCCACTTTTCGCGGTATTTAACGGAGATGTGTTTCGTGAGGTCAATGAGAAGATCCCTAACGGTTTTGCCTCGCTGGACGGCCGACTACGTGCTGTTTTGTGTATGTTGCTAAAAGCTGAACTGGCTCGATTTGCGTTTGATCGGAGCTTGAGCTTCTTTCAGGGAGAGGCAGAAGTGCCGCCAGAGCAGGCGGCAGAGCTTCGCCGTGCGGCCGCGAGTGACGCACCCTTGCTGAGAAAAGTCGGCCGAACTGGGGCCATGCTATCATGAGGACGGTGTTTGTTGCGCATTCTCACCCGGCGGTTCGGGTTGGCGGTGGTGAGCTGGCCGCTTACCAGCTTTTTCAACACATGCGCCGGAGTGGCAATGACGTGCGGTTCGTCGGGCTGACGAGCGAAGAGAAGGACGGCCCGCGCGTTTTCGGACCAAACCAGAATGCCGTTACATTCGATGAAGGCGATCATTGCGTGCGTGGCTTTGGCATGAATTCCCTGACAATGGAGCATGGCAACATTGCCCGCGAAGACTGGCTCGTGCACTTTCTCCTGAAGCTCAATCCTGATGTCTATCACTTCCATCACTTCTGGAAAGTTGGGGCGAGTGCGATCCGTCGGTTGCGGAAGGCCCGGCCCGACGCGAAGATGATCTGTACGCTGCACGAGTTACTGGCGATTTGTGCCAATCATGGCCAGATGGTGAAAGCTGGCACGCGGGAGCTTTGCTACCGCGCAGAGCCAATTGCCTGTGCGGGGTGTTTTCCCGGGCAGTCGCCGATGGAGTTCAAGCTTCGCAGGATGCGGATGATGAGCATGCTCGATGCGTTCGATGCGCTGATCTCGCCAAGCGACTTTCTCAAGCAGCGTTTTGTGGATTGGGGCCTTCCGGAGGACCGGATCGAGGTGCTGGAAAACGGCTTGCCGACGACGCCCGACTTTCCAATGGAGGATGATGCCGAGCTTGCGCATAAAGCCCGGCGGTTCGCGTTCTTCGGGCAGGCAACACCCACCAAGGGCCTGAATATACTGGTCGAAGCGGCCCGAAGTATTGCCGCAACAAACCCTGCGATGGATATCGTGGTCGATGTCTACGGTGTGACAGCCGAGAAGTTTGCGAAGCTCTACCCGAGTGTTGAGGTGGGGCCGTTCATCTCCTTCAAGGGGCGTTATGCGCCACAGGATTGCGTCGGCTTGATGCGCCATTATGGGTGGATCGTGGTGCCTTCCGTCTGGTGGGAGAACTCGCCCCTCATCATTCAGGAAGCACGGGCGGCCGGTACCCCGGTACTCACCTCCGACATCGGGGGAATGGCGGAAAAGGGCCGCGATATGGGAGCGCAGTTTCGGGTGGGGGATGTTTCCTCGCTGCGTGAGCAGCTTCTGTCTCTTTACGGCGATGTGGATATCCTGAAAGCGAAAAAGGAGAGCATGGCGCGACCTCTCTTTCTGGATGCCTACGCCTCTCGATGGACAGAAATCGTAGAGGCAATTGAGCGCCCCGAGGCACCGGTGCGTTTGCCGCAGGAGCCTGTCAGCATGAAGGCGTGGAGGGAGACAAGTTACTCCGCTTTCGTGGAACGCGCGCAGGCAACTGCGGATCTCACGATATTTCAGCACATTCCGAAGACCGCTGGCAGTTCACTTGTAACAGAGATTGGGCGCAATATCGGTGGATATCGCGGTATAAACATCAACTGGGACGACGTTTCGGAGAATAAAAGCACAAGGGATCTTCTGGCTTCTGCAGTGGAGCGTTTCATTGCGGAGTATGATCCGAAGGACCGCCGGACGGCTTCGGGCCATCTTCTCGGACCGGAAGTGAACAGGCTGATGGAAGCCATTCCGGGGGCGCGGGTCATCACCTTTCTGCGCGATCCGGTTAAGCGTGTGATCTCGGATTATCGTTATCAATGCACACCGCAACACCCGCCATACAAGGAATTCATAGAGCGCTGCCCGACGATACAGGATTACCTGAACGGGCAGGGCGAGATGAACAAGATGTGGCTCTTTATGGTGGGCGAAGAGGATGATATCGAGGCTGGCCTCGCTTTGGCGGAAGAAAAGTATGCTTTTGTTGGCATCACCGAGCTCTACGACCTTTCATGCAATACATTGATGCTCATGCACGGGCATAACGTCATGCCGAAATACACTGTGCGGGTGACTCAGGACCGCCCGGAAAACAAGGTGGTCGAGGATGATGAACTGCGCACGTTGATCGCTTCGAAAAACAAGAAAGACGTGGCGCTCTACAATCATTTCAGGGGGCTTCTGGAGCAGCACCAGAAGGGCTGGCAAAACTACCGGAGCTTCCTTGGGGGAGATGCCGCGAACCGCTAAGATCTCTTTTCAGAACAAGTGAGTGCTTTTGTCTGCTGCTCTGGCCAAAAGCGCTTGGCTTTTGATCTGAAACATTACTTATCACCTCACGCGTTGAGATCTTTGATTTCAGGCAGCGATAGGTGATTCAGGTTTAAGGTGAAACGCTGTGGTGAGTGTTTTCTCCCCTTCCCGAGGCCTAGGACCTCATCAGTTGGATGGCAGGATCTCTATCTCATGCGCGCCGTGCGTATTGCACTCGCCAGTTCGCGCCGGTCGTCGCGATTGGTAATTGATGTGTTGTTATCCGTTGCGATGAGGAGAAGATGACGGTGCAGGATGGGGCCGTGCCGTTTGTTGGCAACCGAGGCGATCATGCCGATGGCCTGAACCAGACGAAGGGTTACCAGAACATTGCCACGTGCCGCACGCCGCAGCGGGTGCATCACGACACCCACGATCTCCTTCATCCCCATTATTTCCATCCAGACCCTTGGCGTACCTTCGTTATTGCAGTGAAGAGATCTTGGAACACCGCGCTGGAGAATGGTGGCGAGAGAACCTGAAAGATGATCGATTGCGCTGATGGCGGTGTAGCTGTCGTTGATGCCGGGAGAGAGGGCGCGAAGGGCTATCTCTACTGCGAGGTGCATGTGAAAGCGGATATCGCCCTCCGGCGCGCGGGTATCGCCAATCAGGATAGTGGCGAGGATAGCTGACGTGTCCGCCTCTGTCGCGCCATCAAAAACCCGGGCAAGCGGGCTGCCGGCCACTACATAGTCGCCAGGCCGCACGCACATCTGCACAAAGCCGCCTGTTTCTTCTGCGATTGCCTTGAGCGCTGGAATATCGACGCCGCGAATGTATCCGGCGCTGGGAGCTTTGATCGGTATGCCTTCGCTCTCGGGGGTATACTCGGACTCCTCGGAGTGATCATCGGGTTCATCGCGCATCTGTTCGTGGATGGCTGCGCGGAGCGCGTGCTGGGTGCGCGCGATTTCGTTATCCACTTTTACGCTGCGGGCCACGTTGTTCACAAAGTAGATAAGCCAGAAGAGGCTGACTGTCGCCAGCAGGATGGCGATGGCCACCGATAGCTTTGGCACCTCTTCATCGCCGACGATGTAAAGCACGATCAGCGCATAGAGAAAGGTGGCACCGAGCAGGCCAATGGTTGTCTGGTTCACGCGATTGTCTGTGAAGCTTTCCAGAAGGCGCGGGCCAATATTGGAAGCGGCGAGTGTAAACACCACGAGCGTGAGGGAGTAGACGAGGCTGATCACCGTCATCATGGCACCCGCGATGGTGCTGAGAACGGAGCGAGCGCCAGTTGCGTTGATGTTCAGGAACTGTGCAAATTCGAAGACAGGTTCCAGTTTTGCGCCGCGATCAATCCAGACGGCCGCGATGGCCAGAACCACGCCGCCGATTGCAATGATGCTGGGTACGAACAGGAAGCCTCCGACGAGACGCCGGAGAAAGACCTTGATGGGACCCGGAACAATTTGTAGCTGCATCGCACCCCTTCAAGTCTGCGTATTTCCCGCCTGTACAGTGAAGCACCTTGGAAGAGAACGCCACATGCTAGACCGAGCGGACGTCGATTTGTGCAACTGGCCCGCAACCCGGACATTTGCGTGTAAGTGCCTGCAAGTAAGAGAGGGTTTAAGGAATGGCTGACCGGCGATTTGTATTGACCTGTGGACCCGGCGTTTGATCGCAGTATCAACCAATTACGTTGTCAGGAAGTAGTTTCTCTGCACCGCGATGGCCACAGCTTGTGTGCGGGTTTTGGCGTGCAGCTTGCCGCATGCCTTGATGGCCCGCTGCTTCACCGTGGATTCCGATATGCCAAGTTGTGTGGCGATTTCGCGTTGGCCGAGCCCGTCCTTCAGGCCACGCAGCACATCCAACTCTCCGGCTGTGAGGGGTGGCTTGTTCATAACCAACTGGCCCCACGTACAGAATTTTGCATCGACAAAGTCAATCTCCGCATCCGTCAGTTCCCTATCCGAACGGGTGACGGTCAAAGTGGATGTTGTCGCATTATGTCTCTGCGAGAAAGCGGCACCATATTTCATGTTGAAGCGCCGCGCTTCTTTCATCACGTTCCGAACATCCGGCAGCCGGATCTCCGACCATCGCTTCGATCCGGTGTTCGAGAGAATCCATGCAAAGACCGGATCTGCAAAATAGTAGTTGCGTCGTTGATAGATCTCTGTCCATTCGGGGTGATAATTCTGGTACACATGCTCCGGCCCCCAGAACGAGAACCCGAACATCAGAAATAGGCCGGAGGGGGCAAGCTCGTGAATTTGTTCAATTTCTGATTCGAAGTTCGGGATAAGGGTTGTCAGCACTGCACTGGTCTTTCTTTCGTCAGCGGAAGCTATTCTCAGACTAGAGGTTTTTGCTTTCAATCTGAAACTTTATGACGTTTCGCTCAGAAATTGGAGCGTCAGAATCTTGCCCCGCTCTTGGACATCTGGAGGTAAGACGTCTCAGAGTGGAGAACCGATAAATGGCGGCTCTCCATGACTGTTTCAGTATGGGTGAGGTTGCGGCGAAGCCAGGCAGTCTGAAACACTTCCAAATCGCGTGACGTGATCGCCATTGTGGAAATGGGCCGGCTGTTTTCAGAGCTGCAGAAAACGACGGGCAAAGTGGCCGCGCACTCAGCAATTGCTCAAACAGGTTTGCATCCTGACAAAGCGTTGAGCGCAAACCAGACAATCCAATCAAAAAAGCCGGGCAAACCCGCCCGGCTTTCATGTACTTGATGGAAAAAATCTAGTTGTTTGCGCCGGTCCTGTCTTCTGCCTCGGCGGCTTCAGCTTCATCCTTGCTGGCCTGTTCGCCGCGGGCCCAGTAGCCATCATATTCTTCGCCCGAAGCGTAGATCATTTTGCCGAGGCCCTGGCGTTGGCCTTTGGTGAAGAAGCCCTGGTATTTATCGCCGTTTGGATAGGTGGCTGTGCCTTCACCATCAATCTCGCCGCCTTTCCAGCCGCCCTGATACTTGAAGCCATCTGCCATTGTGATGGTACCTGCACCCTCGCGCTGGCCTTGAGCAAATGTGCCCTCATAGACTGTGCCATCTGCATAGGTTGCTGTACCGTCGCCGTCCCGAAGACCGTCTTTCCACTGGCCGGAATAGGTGAATCCGTCCTGATACGTCATCGTGCCGAAGCCGTGGTTGCGTGCGTTCTTGAACTCGCCTTCATAAACAAGGCCGTTCTCGTATTTCGCGATGCCTTTGCCTTCGATCACGCCATCTACCCATCCGCCCTCATACGAGGAGCCATCGGCATAGGTGATCTTGCCTTCGCCGTGGGCAACATCATTGCGGAAATCGCCTTCGTAGGTTGAACCGTCTGGGTAAGCTACCTTGCCTGTGCCCTCGATGCGGCCTTCAATCCATTCACCTTCGTAGCGGTAACCATCTGTGCCTGTGAATACACCTGTGCCGGAGCGTTGATCGGCCACGAATGTGCCTTCGTAAACATCGCCGGAAGCGTATGTTGCGATGCCTTCGCCCTCACGCTGGCCATTGACCAGGGTGCCTTCATACTTGTCGCCATTGGCTTGGATCAGAACGCCTGTTCCGTTGATCTGCCCACCAGCCCATGCGCCCGTATAGGTGAGGCCATCGGGCATTGTGAGTGTGCCTGTGCCCGCGCGTACGCCCTGGGAGATCTGGCCTTCATAGATGGCACCATCGGGATACACGATCTTGCCTTCGCCATCCTTGATGCCGTTCACCCATGTGCCGGTATAAACATAACCGTTTGGCGAGGTCATTGTACCGGTTCCGTGGTGGACTGCCTCCTGGAATTCGCCTTCGTAGCGCACGCCATTGGCGTAAACGGCCAGACCGCGACCGCCGATTTTGCCTGCGACCCATTCACCCTGATAGGTGCCGCCATCGGAGAATACGATCTTGCCTGAACCTTCCGGACGTCCGTTTACGAATGTGCCAGTGTAAACAGAGCCGTTCGGGAACTTTGCAACGCCTTGGCCTTCAATGCGGCCATCGATCCACTCGCCTTCATACTCATAGCCGTTGGGCAATGTGTATTTGCCGGTTCCGTGCTGTTTACCGTCCTTGAATTCACCCGTGTAGACCCCGCCCGTATCGTACTGCTTGGTCTGAACTCCGCCTTCCTGTGCGGAAGCCGCTACGGCTGTGACAAGTGTAGTACCAATCACAAAGGATATATTTTTCATTTTCAACACTGCGTTCCCTCGTTCCACCTTTGGCATCCTACCGGCACTCGGCGTTTGACCATTCTCTCTGCTATACGCGCGCACTACCAAACACAAAACCCTCGGCTGCAGAGATTATGGGCAACCAAAATTCATGACAACGCTTTTTATCATCAATTATGGCCAGCCGATGGCAAGACCGTAACGCTTCTGCGGCGATCTCACGCTATTGCCCCCAACAGCGCTTCAGTATACCGCGAGCAGGCCGGAAATGGGAGTGCGGAATGTCCGATCAGTTAAAAATCACGCTTGCACAGCTCAACCCGGTGGTGGGAGATCTGGCCGGGAATGCGGACAAGGCCTTTGGGGCATTTGAAGAGGCGAAGAAGGCGGGCTCGGACATCGTGGCTTTGCCGGAGATGTTTATCACCGGCTATCAGATACAGGATCTCGTGCAGAAGCCTGCCTTTGCACGGGATGCGCTGGCAGCCGTCGAGGCCTTGGCGCTGCGCTGCAAGGATGGCCCGGTGATGTTGATCGGTGGGCCGCTTTGGGAGGCGGACAAGCACTACAATGCCTATTTTCTGCTGCGGGATGGGCGGATTGACGGCGTTGCACGCAAGCATCACCTGCCCAACAATGCGGTTTTTGATGAGCTTCGGCTTTACACCAGTGGTGATATCTCCGGCCCCTTCAACGTGGGCAATGTGCGCATCGGCTGCCCGGTTTGCGAAGACAGTTGGCATGGTGATGTGGCCGAGACGATGACGGAAAGCGGGGCGGAATTTCTGATCGTGCCGAATGGTTCTCCTTATCATCGTGACAAGCTGGATCTGCGGATGGGCCATATCGTGGCGCGCGTGGTGGAGAACGGGGTGCCTGTTATTTACCTCAATATGGTGGGCGGGCAGGACGATCAGATTTTCGATGGTGCCTCCTTCGTGGTGAACCCAGGGGGGGAACTGGCGGTGATACTGCCGCCGTTTGAGGAGGCTTATGAACATATTGTGATGCGGCGGGAAGCGGATGGTTGGCGCTGCGAGCCTGGAACCCGTGCGCCACAGCCCGATGCCTGGGAGCAGGATTACCGCGCGATGGTGGAGAGCCTGCGCGATTATCTCGGTAAGTCGGGATTTTCCAAGGTTCTCCTCGGCTTGTCGGGCGGAGTTGATTCGGCTTTGGTGGCCGCGATCGCTGCCGATGCAATCGGGCCTGCGAATGTGCGGTGTGTGATGCTGCCCTCGGAATACACAAGTCAGGCATCTCTTGATGATGCCGCAGGTGTGGCCAAGGCGCTTGGCTGCCCGCTGGATACGGTGCCGATCAAGGCAGGGCGCGCGGCCATTCTGGAGACGCTGGCGCCCTTGTTCGAGGGTACGGAGCCAGGGGTAACGGAGGAGAACATCCAGAGCCGCTTGCGCGGGCTGTTGTTGATGGCGATCTCCAACAAATTTGGGGAAATGCTGCTAACGACGGGCAACAAATCGGAGGTGGCCGTGGGCTATGCGACGATTTATGGAGATATGGCGGGGGGGTATAACCCGATCAAGGATCTCTATAAAACGCGGGTGTTCGAGACCTGCCACTGGCGTAATACCAACCATCGCGATTGGATGATGGGGCCTTCGGGTGAGGTGATCCCCGTCTCTGTGATCGAAAAGCCGCCTTCTGCCGAATTGCGCGAAGATCAGAAGGATGAGGACAGTCTGCCACCCTACGACGTGCTGGATGTGATCCTTGAAATGCTGATCGAGGAGGATGCGAGCGTTCCGGAGATTGTGGCTGCCGGGTTTGACCGAGAGACGGTGAAGAAGGTGGAGCATCTGCTCTATATCTCGGAGTACAAGCGGTTTCAGGCAGCGCCCGGTACGCGGCTGACCAAGAAAGCATTCTGGCTGGACCGACGCTATCCGATTGTGAACCGGTGGCGCGACCCCGGGTGAGTGGAGTGCGCGACTGTGATTTGGCGTGCGGGCCTGCTGTGCTAGATTTAACCCTCGGTGTGTTGGAGTTGGCTACCGCGCAGGAGGAAACAGCAATTGGCTTCTCGGGTGTTCACGTCTGCTGAAGTGCGGGAGATGTCTTTCGGGATGCAGATGTTCCTGTTTCTCGCCCTCGGCCAGCTTTACAAATATGCGCTTTTTCTGCCGACGCCCGACGGCTCCGCAATTGGCCCCCACGCGGTTTTCTTCGGGGCTCTGCTGTTCTCACCCTTCATCATAGCTCAGGTGCCGCCCTTGCTGGCATGTGTGCCGCGCCTGCTGCTGCGCCGGGAAAGCCGGGTGGAATTGCATTCCGGTGGGCTGATCTTTCACTATGACAGCGTGAAGCGCCCGCTTTTCGTGGAATGGGCCGATCTGGCCGAGTTGGAGCGCACCGCGTGGGGGCTACGGTTCGAGGTGCGAAAGGGGGCTGATGTGACGCGTGCAATGCCATCCTATCAGGGCCAGTTCTGGCGCGCGCGAACTGCGCGGCCGGTCGCTATCAAGTATCTGGGCCGTTGGCAGAACACGGCCGCATTGCGCGAATGCCTCTCGGCGGCGATTGCAGCGGGAGTGCGCGTTTCCGGATTTGAGGTGGCGGCTTCTGGAGATCTTCAGAGCGCGTGATGATCCTGTGGATCATCGACCAGATTTTACCGGTTTCTTGCTGACTGGCGGGCAGCCCAAAACAGATCACCGGCTGCGTTGGTCTTCGATGCCCAAACCCTCTTCGTTTTTTTGGCCGGTAGGCGGAAATTCGCCGTTCGTTCGCTGCCGTACCGAGATTAAAGCGATTGAGATCCGTAGAATAGCAATATAATTTTATTGCTTCTGCTGACAGTTTGGAACGGTTGACCGGACTGAGCGTGTGATATTTTCGCGCCAGTGTTTTGATCGAGCCTCATATTTGCCTGATTCCGCAGTTAGCGGAACGATTGACTGATATTTGGACAGTTTCTTCTCTAAAAGCTCGCCGTTAGGGTGCGCAAAACCAAACGGGAGTTACTATGAGACTAACGACCCTTCTAACGACTGCTGCCTTGGCGGCTTTTTCTTCATTGGCATCGGCAGAAATCAAGATCGGAATGATCACCACACTTTCGGGTGGTGGTTCCTCGCTTGGGATTGATGTCAGGGATGGGTTCATGCTGGCGGTTGAGCTTTCCGGACGCACCGATATGACTGTGCTGATTGAGGATGACGGACGCAGTGTGGACACCGCCGTTGCGCTGGCCGACAGGATGATGGGGCAAGACAACGTTGACGTTCTGACCGGCATCATCTGGTCCAATCTTGCACTGGCGGTCGTTCCGAAGGTCGTTGAACAGGATGTGTTCTACCTTTCGCCAAACGCTGGCCCATCGGCCTTTGCGGGCGAGGGGTGTCATGCCAACTACTTCAACGTTGCATGGCAAAACGACAATCTGCATGAGGCCGCAGCACCCTATGCGAACAAGCTTGAATACCGCCGCACCTTCATAATGGCGCCCGATTATGCCGCTGGCAAAGACGCACTGAGAGGGTTCAAACGCTTCTATGAGGGAGAACCTGCCGGCGAGATTTATACGGAATTGGGCCAGACAGATTATGCGGCTGAGCTTCAGCAGATCAGCGCTTCGGGTGCTGACAGTGTTTACTTCTTTCTTCCCGGCGGGATGGGGATCAACTTCCTAAAGCAGTATGAAGCAAGTGGGATGGATTTGCCGGTAATCGGCCCTGCCTTTTCGTTTGATCAGGGGATCCTTCAGGCGGTGGGCGCGTCTGCACTTGGCATCGTCAACTTCTCCCAGTGGAGCAATGATCTCGGAAATCTGGCCAATGTGACGTTTGTGGAAGCCTTTGAGGCGAAATACGGACGGTTGCCCTCGCTCTACGCCAGTCAGGGCTATGATACGGCAAACCTGATCATCTCTGCGATGGAGCGCGCTGATGTATCGGATATGGATGCTTTCAGATCCGCACTGAAAAGAGCGGATTTCAAGAGCACGCGAGGCGACTTCAAGTTCGGGAGAAATCACCATCCAATCCAGAATATCTACGCCCGTGAGGTTGTGCAGATCGGGGATGTGATAACCAACAAGACGGTGGGAACCGGAGCTATCGGACACCGGGATGCCTACGGGATCGACTGCCCGCTGTAATCACGCCGCGGTTTACCTGACATGTACAAAGGCCCCCTTCCGGATATACCCGGAAGGGGGCCTTCGCTTTTCTGAACCTTCAGATCAATCAGAGCATCATCTGATAGCTGGCGGGTACGTAGTGGAAGCCATCTCCGCGAGTATCAACAAAGCCCATTCCAGGGAACGGCATATGGTAGCCGATAAAGGGCATCTTTTCCGCAGCCAGCATACCGAGCACCTTGCGGCGAGAGGCTGCGGCTGCGGCTTTATCCATATCAAACTTCACTTCCCAGTCGGGATAGGCGAGGGACCAGACATAGTGGTTCGCGAGATCGGCTGTAATCAGAAGCTGCGCACCATCGCTGTCGAGCATATAGGTGGTGTGGCCAGGCGTGTGGCCTGTGGCCATCATCGCCGTGATGCCTGAGGTGACAGAGCCGCCGTCGTCCAGGAACGTCATCTTCTCGGCCATCGGTTCGACATTGCTCTTGAAGCCATCGTTATCGGCCCCTTTCCAGTGATCGAACTCTGCAGCGGCTGTGACATAATTGGCGTTAGCGAAGGTCGGGTTGCCATCGCTCATCATGCCGCCGATATGATCGCCGTGCATGTGCGTGATGACGACAGTATCGACCTGATCCGCCGAATAGCCCGCAGCTTCCAGCGGTGTGGTTATGCTGGTGCCGGAGAGCCCTGTATCGAAGAGGATCAACTCTGATCCGGTGTTCACGATAGTGGGTGTGAAGAAAAACTGGACCTTGTCGGTGGGAATGAAATTGGCGGCGGAGGCTTCTGCGAACTCTTCGGCAGACGTGTTCATGCCGAATATGTTCTGCGGCTCTTCGACGGTGCGGTTGCCCGCCATCAGTGTGGTGACTTCCATCGAGCCGAGCATGAAGCGGTTGAAGTTGGCAGAGTTTGCGCCCTTCATTTCTGCTTTGGCACTTGCCGAAGTGGCGGCCAACCCTGCTGCGAGAGGGGCGGCGGCACCCGTGAGAAGAGCGTTGCGGCGGGAAAGCTTCATCGGTTGTATCCTCCGGTTGATGATAGGTGAAGATATAAGCGGACGAGCACCTTCGTCCACTGACGGAGGCGTGATGAACAGACCGGTTCTTATCCGGGATCAATCCAAAATCGGCGTTCAGGCCTTGTTCATGTGGCGTACAAACCACATTCAGGTGATCATTTTCACATAATGTTGTCTTGATTACAGTTATTTAATGGGAGTTAGGTTCTAATCTAAAGGTATACATCGCACCAGGCCGGGCGTGCGGTGGCCCGATAAACCCTCGGTTTATAGCCGGGGTGGGCATGTAAGGCCAGTTTCTGGCTCAGACACCCGGCGCTGAGCCAAGGGTGTGTGAAAGCCGGAGGGTTTGGCGATGAGTGGTGCTGAGAAAAGCGACCAGAATACAAGAGGCCAGGGCGAGCAGCCTGAACGTCCGCAAAAGAGATTTTCTGCCGAGGAGCGTGCGGATTACCGTACGGTTCTGGCGCGCTTGGCGACGGCGAAACTGCCGCAGCGAACCGCAAGCATAGGATCTCTGGAAGACAAGGGATTGCTCTTCTAACGTGAGATATCGGGAACGTATTCTCGGATTTTGATCCGCAAGGTGTAGGCCGACGGCTGATCCTGAGTGGACAAAGCATGGGCGCTGTGGAAGGGAAAAGGTGCACTCTAGGAGCACCTGATGACCACGACCCGTTTCGCCCCGTCGCCCACGGGCTACCTTCACATCGGCAACATGCGCGCCGCGCTTTTCAACTGGTTGATCGCGCGCAAGGCTGGTGGCACCTTCATTCTCCGCATTGATGATACGGATGCCGAGCGTTCGGAAGAGCGCTACGTGGATGCGATCCGCGCTGATCTTGAGTGGCTCGGGCTGGATTGGGATCGGGAGGAGCGGCAATCCACCCGACTTGGTGTCTATGAGGCGGCGGCGGAGCGTCTGCGGGCCGATGGGCGGCTGTATGAGGCATTCGAGACACCGGTGGAACTGGACCTCAAGCGCAAGAAACAACTGAATATGGGCAAGCCGCCGGTCTATGACAGAGCTGCCCTGTCGCTTTCTGACGCAGAGAAAGATGCATTGCGGGAAGAGCGCGGTGGCCATTGGCGGTTCCTGTTAGAGCGCGAGCGGATCGAATGGGTGGACGGTATTCTCGGGCCGCAATCCATTGATGCAGCTTCTGTTTCTGATCCGGTTCTGATCCGGGGAGATGGGCAGATGCTCTACACTCTGGCCTCCGTTGTGGATGATACGGAGATGGGGGTTACGGATGTTGTGCGCGGCTCCGACCATGTGACGAATACGGCCACCCAGATCCAGATTATCGAAGCTTTGGGAGGCGGTTGCCCCACCTTTGCGCATCACTCATTACTCACCGGGCCGCAAGGCGAGGCGCTTTCCAAGCGGCTGGGGACACTGGCCTTGCGGGATTTGCGGGATGGGGGCGTTGCGCCCATGGCGATTGTCTCGCTTATGGCGCGGCTCGGCTCGGGCGATCCGGTGGAGCTTCGCGGTGCAATGGATGAGGTTATCGAGGGCTTTGATCTCTCGCGCTTTGGCGCCGCCCCGACCAAATTTGATGCGGCCGACCTTGACCCACTGACGGCGAGGATCTTGCACGAGACCGCCTATGAGGACGTGGCGGGGCATTTGGCGGAGATCGGCGTGCCCGGAGATATCGCCGCTGCTTTCTGGGGTGTGGTTCGGGAGAATATCGGCCGCATGAGCGAGGTGGCCGATTGGTGGGCGCTTTGCCGGGACGGAGCGGCGCCAGTGATCGAGGCGGAGGATGCTGAATTTGTGGCAGAGGCCTTGGCGGCACTGCCGGAGAAGCCCTGGGATGAAAGCACCTGGGGCGCATGGACGGGAGCCTTGAAGGCCTCCAGCGGGCGCAAGGGACGTGCTCTCTTCATGCCGCTTCGTAAGGCGCTTACCGGGCAGGCGCATGGGCCGGATATGGGTGCTTTGATGCCACTTTTGCAGACTGTTAGGGCCCTTGAACGGTGAGCGAGCAGGCCAAGTTCCTTGAAGGGAGCCTGATGCGGCATGTGGTGGTGATGTCCACCACGTCTTCTCTGGGGCTGATGGCTGTTTTCATTGTCGATTTCGTGGACATGATTTTCATCTCCATGCTCGGCAAGGCCGAACTGGCGGCTGCGATTGGCTATGCCGGGGCGATCCTGTTTTTCACGACCTCAATCAGCATTGGCCTCGCAATCGCGGCCGGGGCTCTGGTGGCGCGCGCTTTGGGGGCTGGAACAGCTGCACGGGCACGGGAGCTGGCGAGCCATGTGATGGTGGCGGGGTTTGGGCTTGCGGCGGTGTTTGCGGCCCTTGTCTGGTGGAATTTGGCACCATTGGCCGCGCTTGTCGGGGCGGAGGGAGAGACGCTGGACCTCGCGGTCTCCTACCTCTCGATAATCATCCCTTCCATGCCATTTCTGATGCTCGGCATGGTCGGCGGTGCGATCCTGCGGGCGCATGGTGATGCAAAGCGGGCGATGTGGGCAACGCTGGCGGGCGGCGCGGTGAACGCTGTGCTCGATCCCATTCTGATTTTCGGGCTGGGGCTGGAATTGCAGGGTGCGGCACTCGCCTCTGTTGCGGCTCGGCTGACGATCATGGTGGTGAGTTTGCTGCCAATTCTATGGTATTATGGAGGCTTCGCACCTGTGCGGATTGGACCGTTTCTGAAAGATGTGCGCCAGATCGGTGGTATCGCCTTTCCGGCCATGCTGACCAATGTGGCAACACCTGTCGGAGCCGCCTATGTGACGCGGGAAATGGCGCAGTTTGGCGAAGAAGCTGTGGCCGGGATGGCCATTGTGGGCAGGCTGACGCCTGTAACCTTTGCCTTGATCTTTGCTCTTTCAGGGGCGATCGGGCCGATCATCGGCCAGAATTACGGAGCGCAGAAACCTGATCGCGTGCGCGAAGCCTTTCGCAACGGGCTGTTGTTTACAGGTGCTTACGTGGTTTTAGCGGCGCTTGTGCTGTTTCTTCTTCGAGAACCCATTGCAGCACTTTTTGATGCTGACGGCGTGACGCGGAGCCTGATCTTTCTCTTCTGCGGGCCTTTGGCGCTGGCTTGGTTTTTCAATGGGGTGATCTTCGTGGGCAATGCGGCATTCAACAATTTGGGCCATCCGTTTTACTCGACCACGATAAACTGGGGGCGAAACACGCTTGGCACGATCCCCTTTGTTGCGTTGGGGGGGTGGGCTTTTGATGCACCGGGAGTGTTGATCGGGCAGGCTGCCGGAGGTGTGATTTTCGCGATGATCAGTTGGGTGTTGGCACTGCGCATGATGGCGCGGCAGGATCCTGGTGAGTTGCGGGAGCGGGATGTGTTTTCGCGCCGTGCGCGGGTGATGCAGCTTTTCCACTTGCGGCGGTAACCCGGCCGGCGCTTCCCTCAGCCGGGGCGCCCACCCGCCCGCCCCGCCCCCCGCCCGGGCGAAGCGCCGGGCGGGTTCAGCGCGGTGTTCCGAAGACCTGAACGGCGTATGTTGTGCGGCCACTGGTGGCGGTGCCCACGCCGATTTCTGTGAGGGTTGTGTGCAGGATGTTGCGGCGATGGCCTTCTGAAGTGAGCCAGCTTTTCAGGAGGGTGGCTGCGAGATTGGAAGAGCTTTCCCCGCTCTGAAAGGCTATGTTTTCTGCGGCTTGCCTGTAGCGATAGCCGACGCTTGCAAGGCGACCCGTGAGAGATGTGCCATCGGCGGAATGTGAAAGCCTTCCTGCGCGAAGCAACACTTTGGCGTAGCTTTTCGCCAGCCTTTCCAGCGTGCCGGATCTTGCAAACGGCCGGAGGTTCTGTTGGTTTCTCGCGGTGTTTGTGAGTGTGAAGATCTCATCCGCGAGTGTTGCCGCTGCCGCTGGTTGAGGGAGGAGTGCCGCACCTCCCGCTATGAGAAAGATGCGGCGCTGCAAGGGGTTAGCCTGGTTGCTTTGTCTTGCGGAGATAGGGGAGGACCTTATCGAAGTCGCCAAACTTCTCCTTGGCTTCTTCGTCGGAAACCGCTGCTGTGATAATGACATCATCGCCATCCTGCCAATTGGCGGGGGTGGCAACCTTGTGTTCAGCTGTCATCTGTATGCTGTCTATAGCCCGGAGGATCTCATCGAAATTCCGGCCTGTTGTCATGGGATAGGTGAGCGAGAGTTTCACCTTCTTGTCGGGGCCGATAACGAAGACGGAACGCACCGTCTGGTTGTCTGCCGGCGTGCGGTTGGCGGGATCGCCGGAGGCTTCTGCAGGAAGCATGTCGTAGAGCTTTGCAACCTTCATATCCGGATCGCCAATCATCGGGTAATCTACTGAATTACCGGAATATTTCTGGATATCGGACTTCCACTTCATATGATCTTCAACAGGGTCTACCGAGATGCCGAGGATCTTGGTATTGCGCTTGGTAAACTCGCCTTCCATGCCTGCCATAACACCCAGTTCCGTTGTGCAGACGGGTGTGAAATCCTTGGGGTGGGAAAAGAGGACGGCGTAGCCATCGCCGACCCACTCGTGGAAGGAAATTTCGCCTGCTGTGGTGTCGGCTGTGAAGTCTGGTGCGGTGTCGTTGATGCGCAAGGCCATGATGGGTCCCCCAAAATATTGTGTTCTCTGTGAGAGTGGTGTGGAGAGACGTAAAACGCAAGGTTTCGGATGATGTGGCCTGTGCTAAACTTGGCAGATGCCGGGGCGTGTTTTCATAGATGCTGGGTTGGATCTTGGTGGGATTGCGGCTGATCCGAGTGTTCCAGAAGCGCGGGTTGATGCAGCACCTGGAGAAGAATTTCTTGTTTTATCAGAGGCTTCGCCTGGTATTTTAACGTTGATGCGCTGGGGTATGGTGATGTCTGGCCGCCGGAATGCGCGGGGCCGGCCTGTGATGGAGACGATTGTGAATGCGCGATCCGAGACCGTTTTTGAGAAATCCGCTTTTGAAGGCGTGAAGCGGGCGGTTCTGCCCGTTTCCGGCTGGTATGAATGGACGGGCAAACGTGGGCGCAAGCAACGGTGGCGGATCACAGTGCCCGGTGCGCAAGCCCTTCTTTTTGCAGCGATTTACGATGTCTGGAAGGGGCCGGGCGGCGTGGAGGTGGCGCAGTTCGCGACGCTGACGGTGGAGCCGAATGACGATGTGCGGGAGATCCACCACCGGATGCTGGCACTGCTTGGGGCGGATGATGTGCCGCGCTGGCTGAGTGGTGGGGCGGGCGCCGATTTGTTGGTGCCTGCCGAGAATGGATTGGTACAGATCGACGCAGTGAGAGAGCCCTGAAACGGGCGCTGGATTTGGTATGGTTTTGATACCGGTTCGGTAGTGCAACCTGTTCTTAAGACAGGCAGGTGCACACTTCCCCTTTTTCAGCAATTTTTTAGGGGAATTTTAATGGTTGCGAAGCGGACAAAGGTTGAGGAGAAGGCGCATTCCGAGCTGCTGGTGGAACTGGCGGAGATGGATTTGTGGATGCAGCAGTTCCGGCTGAAGGAGGGGTACATTCCGGAAGCCTGGGCGGAGATGGAAGACCGCGCCCCGGTGAATGAACCGAAGACGAAGGTTACGATCTCTTTGGATACGAAAGTGCTGCGCTGGTTCAAGGCGATGGGGCGGGGCTATCAGGCGCGGGTGAATGCGGTGCTGCGCACGTATATGCTCTCGATCCTCTGCAAGGAGGTCAAGGGGCAGAAGGATGTCGACTGGAAGGGAGAGCCTCTCTGACATCGCGCTGTTTTCGGATGCCCGAAAGAACGGTGCGTGAGGCGATAGTGGCGCAGCGGAAACCCGCGACGCCGGTTCTTGTTACCTTAACGGCTCAGTCGTCCAGTGCGAGATTTCCTGCGGACTGGCGGCCATCACGACCGGCTTCGAGGTCGAATGTGACCTTCTGGTTGTCGTCCAGGCCGGAAAGACCTGCGCGCTCTACAGCAGAGATGTGTACGAACACGTCTTTGCCGCCATCATCGGGCTGGATGAAGCCGAAGCCCTTAGTTGCGTTGAACCATTTCACTGTGCCCTTGGCCATAGTGAAGTCTCCTCAGTTTTGTGCTGCCCGCATGAGTGCGGCAGCTCGGCGTAGTCAGCGCAAGATCGAGAACTGAGGCCGAAGACCGGAGACAGTGGGTCGATAGAGGTAACGTAGCAAGCCCCATGTGGGGGTTTTTTGGCTGAAAAGCAAGATAAATCGGGCAGGAATGTGGTGAGTTGCACGGTTGTTGCGCATACAGGGCAAGGTTTTCCCGCGCGATGAAGCGGCAATTTTTGCTGGTTTTGGGCAGGTAATTGCGCGGCCGAATTGAGATACGCAGCTTCGTTTCGCGCAGAGGGTCTTTGGTGGGCCCTTTACGTTGAAAGGGTGCTTGTTTGAGCAGCTTTCTTCACATCGGCATGTGCCGCATTCTTTGCTGTGCGGGGATATCAGGCTGGAGGGAAGGGTTTGGGAAGGAGTATTTTTCCGGCCGTGAGTTGGTATTGCACGGCCGGATCTGCAGTTATTGCTCGTTTGTGGAGAGTTCGCCACTCTCGCCCGCCAGCACAACCTCACCCGTGGGAGAGAGCGCTGTGGTGGGCCAGCGGGCACCCAGAAGGCGATTGCGGGCGATGCGGGTGACGTTGACCTGATCGGACTGATTGCCGCCAAGAACGTGATAGGCCCCCTGATCTTCGCCGTGGTAAAAGCCCACATGGCCCTGCCATCCCGATCTGCGATGCCGCCAGAAAACGAGAACGGAGCCACGTTGCGGTGTGCATTCCGTGCCGAATTTGAGCCAGTTGCGCGCGCCGAGAAGACCGTTGGGCAGCGCCTCACCCGGCAGCATGGAGCCCACGCAATGGCCGACGAAGAGGCCGCACCACGGCACATCATCGCCCGCGTAATCGATATCGAGATCCTTCGCCATATCCATCAACAGCGGGTTATCACCCGGGCCCGGCGTTTCCTTCGTGCCGATCAGGCGCACGGCTTCCTCGAACCACGGCATCGCATCGAAGGACATGGCCTCGCCGGGTGCAGGCTCTCCGAACAGCGCCTTGAAGGTTTGCGGGCCGACGATACCATCGACCAATAATCCGCGCGCCTCCTGAAACCGTTTGACCGCGTTGATAGTATTGCGTCCGCGGATGCCATCTATCGGGCCGGGGTTGAACCCGTTTTTCTGCAGGCGGATTTGAATGGATTTCCAGTTTAGAGAACTCATACTTACCTCCTAATGTAATGGGCGGAGGGTAGCATTGTATTCGTGCTCGCTGAACTTGGGGCTGGGGGCAAGTGTGGCGAACCTCTCAATTTGAGGCAAAGTGTTGGGGTTGCGGGCAGGTGCCTGATTGCGGAGAGTGCGGCCATGCCCGGACGTTTTGCCCTGACTGCGCCGATTGGAGAGGTTGCCAAATGGATGGCCTCTGACGGAGCGGCTGTTGAGCGCGAGGGACAGCGATGGAACATAGCACCTTCACAGGAGGTGGTGGTTGCCATGCCGGGGCGGCGGCTGGAGCGGCTGCGCTGGGGGATGGAGCCGCCCGGGCGGCCGGGGCAGAAAAAGCTGGCCCCCGTGATCAATGCGCGGAGCGAAACGGTGGCGGAGAAGCCCATGTTTCGCGAGGCCGCACGGATGCGGCGATGCCTTGTGCCCGCGACGGCCTGGTATGAGTGGACACCGGATCGGGATGGCAAACGGGCGTGGCGTGTGCAGTCTGTTCAGGGGCTGATGGCCTTTGCCGGGATTTATGAGAACGGCTTTTTCGTGACGCTGACTTGTGAGCCCAATGAGCTGATGCGCAAGTATCACCACCGGATGCCGGTGATCATCTCGCCGGAGAAGTTTGGGCTGTGGCTTGGCGAGGAAGGCAAGGGTGCTGCGCGGCTGATGGTGCCTGCGCCGGAGGATTTGCTGGTGGTAGGACCCGTTTCGGACCGGATCAACTCCGCCCGGTTCGAAGGCCCCTTGGAGTGAGATCGGCGGAGGTTCGCGGCTTTGGATCTCCTCTCTTTTCTCAGCGTTTTGAGCGGGCTATCATGTGCGGATGATAGTGCGATCCTTATGTCTTCTTGTGCTGCTCGCCGGGTGCGAAGTGGTTCCCGTAACGTCCACAGGCCCGGCGCCTGCGCCGACTGCTGCGGAGGTGACGCGCTCTTCCAAGGCGGCGACCAATTCCTTCCGCCGGAGTGTGCGCCGGATTGAGCCGATTGCCGAGCGCAGATGTCGTGCGAAGAACCCTGATTTTCGGGCGCGATCCTGCGATTTCCGGTTTGCGATCAGCAATGACCCGAAGCTGGGGCGGAACGCGTTCCAATCCATCGGACGGGACGGGCGGCCGCAGGTGACGTTCACGCTGGCGTTGTTGCGGGTGATGCGCAACGACGATGAGGTGGCGTTTGTGCTGGCGCATGAGGCGGGGCACCAGATCTCGCGGCATCTGCAGAAGGCTTCGGCACAGCAGCAACTGGGTGCGGCACTTCTGGGCGGGTTGCTGGCGGCCTCGGGTAATGCGAGTGAGCAATCGGTGCGGCAGGCGGCGGGGCTTGGCGCATTTCTCGGTCGGAGGGCCTATTCGAAGAAATTCGAGTTCGAGGCGGACCGGCAGGCCGTGTTTATCTCGATGGAGGCGGGCTACGATCCGCTTAAAGGGGCGCAGCCGTTCACGCGGGTGGAAACAGGCACGCGGCAGTTTCTCGGCACGCATCCGCCATCGTCGGACAGGCTCCGGCGGATCCAGCGGGCGATCGCTGAAGCGCGCCGTTGACGTGCTTTAGGTTTGTCCTGTAGTAGCCTGATATATCAGGTATTTTTGACCTTTGAGCGGATCGCGGTGGAGGCGGAGGCCAACGTGCGATCCGTTGTCTCATCCGGTACGGGCACAGTCAGCTTGCGCACACCGTAAAGGCTGCCAAAGGCAATCGCTGCGGCGAGAACGCCGAGCACGATATCAGACGTGGTGATGAGCTGTTCCATGACCCTAATATGCCTCTAACGGCCCTTGTTTTCAAGTTGTGCGAGCAAATCCTCAAAACTTTGCTTACGCTTTGCGATTTTCCGCCCTTCCCGCGCGAGGCGAGAACGACCGTGGATGCTGGTGATCGTGCCGACAATGCCCGCGATGGCCAGCAGAATTGCGCCCGGCGCGGCCGCTGCACCGGAAGCAACGGCTCCGTAGAGCAATGCGCCGCCACCGCCGATTGTGGCGGCTGTGGAGATGCGGCCAATATAGTAATCGATGGTTGTCATCCGCGTGCTGGCCTGATCCAGACGCTCCTGATCATCGCGGATGAGGGCGCGGAAGATGTTGGTGACAAGCCGCTGCGCCTCCGGGTTCTGGGAGAAGCTGTGATAGCGATCGACGAATTCGGCCAGGAGCGAGATATCGGAGGCAATCTCGCCCAGTTCCTCCAGCTTGAGGGAGATACTGGCCTTATCGCCCAGACTGACGGCACGCACATCGTTGAAAAAGCGGGAGGGAAGTGTGGGGGAGACAATCGTCATGAAAAGGGGTGTGCTGGGCTTGCTTGTTATTGTTTGCACGACTTTAGGGGAATTGCGGGGAATTGCCAGTGACATGTGTGGCGGCCCGCGCAAAGACGTTGGTCGTTATGACAAGGTGGGTTTCCGGCTTGAGGAAGAGGGCAAAGGGCGCGCGTCGGATCAATTGCCGGTGGTGAAGCGGGATGGGGTGGTGGGTTAGCACCCACCCTACAGGCAGCGCGTAGGGTGGGTGTTAACCCACCGTTTACCAAGGCCCGTCACGTTGCGCCCATGTCGAATTACCGTCGCGCCAGGGCTGCCGGAGCCACCTATTTCTTCACCGTTGCATTGCAGGAGCGTGGCTCCGCGCTTTTGGTGGATCGGATTGACGATCTTCGCGCGGCTTTTTTGAAGGCTACCGCGGATGCGCCCGTTCAGGTCGATGCAATGGTGGTTTTGCCTGATCATCTGCATGCTGTGTGGACTTTGCCGCCTGGGGATCGGGATTTCTCGGGCCGTTGGCAACGTTTGAAGGAGAGTTTCACAAAGTCCACAGGGTTGGAGCGGCCAAGGAGTTATTCAAAACGGGCCAAAGGTGAAAAGGGTGTTTGGCAGCGGCGGTTTTGGGAGCATCTGGTGCGGGATGAGGCGGATTTCGCGGCGCATGTGGAGTATTGTTGGATCAATCCGGTGAAACATGGGCTGGTGCGCAGTGTGGCCGATTGGCTGTATTCATCCTTTCAACGGGATGTTCGGAGAGGGATGGTTGCGGCAGATTAGGCCGGACACGCTGAAGACTTTGAGACGATTGGGGAGTGAGGCAGACGTTTGGAGCAGTGGGTTTCACCCAGCTTACCGATTTACTGCACAGCTTAAGTCCATCCGTCTGGACATTTTTCTCAAAAAGTGTATGCGCAATAATGAGTTCGATTTAAGGGAGAGTTACGATGTCATATTACGAAAGAATTGCTAGAGAAGTTAAGAATGCTAAAGACTATTTTCTCAATTGGCCAGCAAATGAACCAGTAAAGCTTGGGGACTACGGCTTTTACAATGGTAGAAGGGTGTCATTTGATTGGCAGGGGAATCTCTCGAGCTTCGGTGTGAATCTCGCTCCACTTTCTGAAAACCTTCCTATGTCTCAGTCAACACGGAGTGGCGGTTCTGTGGATGTTAAATTTGATTTGCGTAGTTCGACGCCAGCCTCGGCTAGGCTTGCATTTCGCAAGAAGCATTGCGTTTCGTTTGAATCTCATGGCGGAGTGATTGAAAAGGTTGAAATGGATTTGTTGTTTAAAGCAATTCTGGAACGCATCGGTATTGGGGAACTCACTTGGAACCCACACTGGGTAGTAGTGACTCAAATCTATAAAGTTGATTCATTTTCCTCGTTTGTCTCGGGTTCGAAAAGTGCGGGTGCAGAGGTTGTTGCTTCGACGTGCGCACGAACGACACCATTTTCATTGGCAGATCCTTCTGGTGGCCTTAGCATAGGTAATCAATGCCAGATGGCGCACTGTTCAGTAGCAGAGAGAGGCGCACTACCTTTTTTTGTCATCGGCAAGGTGAAAGGCGAAAAGGACGGGTCCTTGCGAATGGAACGGTACGGCCTGGGCGAGCGATAGTTGAGTTGTCTTAAACTATCTCGCGAATTTCTTATACTTGATCCGCTTTGGCTCCACCGCATCCGGCCCCAAGCGCCGGATCTTGTCGGCCTCGTAGTCCTCGAAATTGCCCTCGAACCATTCCACATGGGCTTCGCCTTCGAAGGCCAGGATGTGGGTGCAGAGGCGGTCGAGGAAGAAGCGGTCGTGGCTGATGATGACGGCGCAGCCTGCGAAATCGGCGATGGCGTCTTCGAGGGCGCGGAGGGTTTCGACGTCGAGATCGTTGGTAGGTTCATCCAATAGCAATACGTTGCCGCCTGCGCGGAGCAGTTTGGCCATGTGCACGCGGTTGCGTTCGCCGCCCGAGAGGAGGCCGATTTTCTTTTGCTGGTCGCCGCCCTTGAAGTTGAAGGCGGAGACGTAGGCGCGAGAGTTGATCTCGGCGTCGCCGAGTTTGATGATATCCAGCCCGTCCGAGATTTCCTCCCAGACGTTCTTGTCTCCATCCAGCGCATCCCGGCTTTGATCCACGTAGCTCAGCTCTACCGTGTCGCCGAACTCGATTGTGCCGCCGTCGGGCTGCTCCTGCCCGGTGAGCATGCGGAAGAGGGTGGATTTGCCTGCTCCGTTGGCTCCGATGACGCCGACGATGCCGCCTGGCGGCAAGGCGAAGGTGAGGCCGTCGATGAGGAGTTTGTCTCCGTAGCCCTTTTGCAGGTTTTCGACCTCGATGACTTTGGCACCGAGGCGCGGACCGTTGGGGATGACGATCTGGGCGCGCCCGACCTTTTCGCGCTCGGATTGCTCGGCGAGGTCGTTATAGGCGTTGATGCGGGCCTTCTGCTTGGTCTGGCGGGCTTTCGCGCCTGCGCGAATCCATTCCAGTTCGCGTTCAAGGGTTTTCTGGCGGGTCTTGTCTTCGCGGGCTTCGTGGGAAAGGCGTTTGGCCTTTTGCTCCAGCCAGGCGGAATAGTTGCCCTCGTAGGGGATACCGCGGCCGCGGTCGAGTTCCAGGATCCAGCCGGTGATATCATCGAGGAAGTAGCGATCGTGCGTGACGATCAGGATGGTGCCCTTGTACTCGATCAGGTGCTTTTGCAGCCAGGCGATGGTTTCTGCATCGAGGTGGTTCGTGGGCTCGTCGAGGAGGAGCATATCTGGTGCTTCAAGCAGGAGCTTGCAGAGGGCGACGCGGCGCTTTTCGCCGCCCGAGAGGGTGGAAACCTCGGCTTCATCGGGCGGGCAGCGGAGGGCTTCCAGCGCGATGTCGATCTGGCTGTCGAGATCCCAGAGGTTCTGCGCATCGATCTGGTCCTGCAGGGCGGCCATCTCGTCGGCTGTCTCATCGGAGTAATTCATGGCGAGTTCGTTGTAACGAGCCATGAGGTCGCGTTTCTCGGCGACACCTTCCATGACATTCTCGCGGACGTTCTTGCTCTCATCAAGCTGGGGTTCCTGCGGAAGGTAGCCGACGCGGGCACCTTCGGCGGCCCAGGCTTCGCCCGTGAACTCCGTATCCATGCCCGCCATGATGCGCATGAGGGTGGATTTGCCCGCGCCATTGACGCCGACAACGCCGATTTTCACGCCGGGGAGGAAGTTGAGGCGGATGTTCTCAAAGCATTTCTTGCCGCCGGGATAGGTTTTGGAGACACCATCCATGAAGTAGACGAATTTGTTGTCGGCCATTGCATCCTCCTGCGTGCGTTGGGGGAGATGTAGCGATAGGTTGCGGAGGGTGCAATCGGGCGTGTGGGAAATGGAACGGTTATCGGAATTGATTGCGCGGGTGGCGCAGCCGGGGCGGGTGGACTGGCTTGGAGTACGGCCTGTGCGTAAGGGAGCGGTACGGGTTGTGGAGGCTGCGGAGTTGGGGCTTCGTGGGCTTGAGGGGGATCACGGCACGAGTGAGAAGCGGGCGCTGACTTTGGTGCAGGCGGAACATCTGGCGGTGATCGGGGCTTATCTTGGGTGCGGGCCGGTGGCAGCGGAGGATTTGCGGCGGAATGTTGTGGTTTCCGGGATCAATCTGCTGAGCCTGCGGGGGCGCGTTGTGGAGATTGGTGGGGCTGTTGTTGAGGTGACGGGGCCGTGTGCGCCGTGCAGCCGGATGGAGGCCGCCTTCGGGCATGGGGGCTATGCGGCTGTGCGCGGGCATGGGGGTGTGACGGCGCGCGTGTTGGAGGTGGGGCGGATTGCCTTGGGGGATGTGGTGCGGCCCAGAGACTAGTGTTGCGAGCTTGCTACATGTTGCGCTGTCTTGAAATATAGTTTCGCATCGAATCGAGTGGTTGCCGTAGAGGAAGGCTCCCGTCCTGACGGACCGGACCCTTGCGGTTGGAGATGCATCTCCGCCGGTGCGGGAGGCTCTGCCGAACCGTATGCCAGGGCCGAGATGAAACGGCGGGATTGGGTTTGTAGCTCAGTCTGGTAGAGCGCCGGGGTTTCCCGGAGGACGCAGGTTCGAATCCTGTCTGACCACCCTTGATGTAGCTCATCCTGGTAGAGCAACGGACCATTAATCCGTGTGTAGTGGGTTCGATTCCCATCATCACTCGCCAAATAGGCACCAGTTTTAGGTACTGGCTACATGTGACTAAAGGGCTTCGGGGCTGGCGTGCAGGCTGGCCCGGACGGGTGTGCCTTCGGGTGCATTTGAAAGGCTCGGCTTGCCCGGCATGTGCGCCGGTGAGGACTGATGGTTGCGGCCCCGGCGGGCCTGGCTTTGGGGCTTTTGCTTCGAGGCTCCGCTCGGTGGGCAAGGCTTCGGGGTGCTCCCTTCGGCTTTGCCTGTGGGTCCAACGCCCTCTCGTCTTTTGCCCGTGTGTGTGGCGGCTTCGCCGGCTCCGAAGTCTGCATTTCAATTCCGGTTGTAAGCCGGATTATCCGGGGGTGATTGTGCCCCAAAAAACTAGCCGGATCGCCGGCGGAAAGGAGGACGAGATGGAAAATCTTGTGAAAATGCTTCTCGGGTTTGAGAAGGTGATTGTGATGGAGAACACGCGCGCCGTTGTTTTGGAAAATGGCCAAGTGTCGCGCATCCTGAAGCCGGGCCTGTACTGGCTGCGCCGGAAAGATACGGATGTGGAGAGCCACAGCCTGAGCCGTGCGGAGTTTGTCTCGTCCTATGAGCGGGCGCTTGTGATGGAAAGGCCGGATCTGGCGACTGACCATCTGACCTTGATCGAGACCGGAGAGGATGAGGTGGCCGTGGTGCTGCGGGACGGGCGCATTCATGATGTGATGGGGCCGCAGATGCGAGCCGTGCTCTGGACCGATGCAGGGGCGTGGACTGTGGAGCGTATCGATGTAAGCGAGACGCTTGACGTTGATGCGCGTATGGCCACGCGATTGGCGCGGGCCGGGCAGACGGCGCGGGTTGCCACTTTTGAGGTGCCGGAGGCCCATGTTGGGTTGATGAGCCTTGAAGGGGCCTTCGACCGTGTGCTTGAGGCCGGGACGCATCGCTTTTGGGCCGTGGCGCGGAAGATCGACGTGAAGCTCGTCGATCTCAGGCGTCGGGTGCATGACGTTGTGGGGCAGGAGATCCTGACCAAGGATCGGGTGACGATCCGGGTGAACCTTGCGGCCGATTTCCGCGTGGCGGATCCGGTGAAAGCCGTAACGATGGTGAAGGATTTCGAGGAAGCCTTGCACCGGGCCTTGCAGTTTGCCTTCCGCAAAACGCTTGGAGCGCTGACGCTGGATGCGCTTTTGGCGGAGAAAGTGAGCGTGGATGCCGAGGCTGCCGCACTTGTGCGCAGCCAGATGGCGGAGATCGGGCTCGAGGTTGGTGAGATCGCCTTGAAAGACGTGATCCTGCCGGGTGAGATGCGCGACATCCTGAACAAGGTTGTGGCTGCCCAGAAAGAGGCCGAGGCCAATGTGATCCGGCGCCGGGAAGAGACGAACGCGACGCGCTCGTTGCTCAACACGGCGAAGGTGATGGCCGAGAACCCGGTGATGCTGCGCCTGAAGGAGCTTGAGGCTCTGGAAGGGATCGCCGCGAAAGTGGATACGCTGACAATCCACAACGGGACGGACGGGTTGATGAAAGACCTTGTGCGTTTGCGCGACTGAAGAGACCGCCCGGAGCAATTCGGGCGGTTTTCTCTTTGGCGGGCCTGGAATGCGCAGGGCTTTGCCGCTGGATCGCACTCCTCCCATTCTGTCTTTGCGAATACGGTAGGGGGCGCTACGTCTAACGTATACATCCAACCGGATTCGCATGGAGACCCTCATGAACGGTGATGGCGCAGATTTCGCAGCGGGGGCTTTGAGCACCTCTGGCAACCAGATTATCGATGCCGAAGGCAATGCGGTGGAGATCCGCGCGGTGAACTGGTTCGGGCTGGAAACAGATATCATGACGCCGCATGGGCTGTGGGCGCGGAACTGGCAGGACATGATGGACGAGATGGTGGAGGTGGGGTTCAACACCATCCGCCTTCCGTTCAGCCATGAAGCGATCGATGCGGCCACCCGCCCGGGCAACGGGATTGATTTCGGGCAGAACGCTGACCTGCAGGGGCTTTCGGCGCTGGAGATCATGGACAGTGTGATCGACTATGCCGATGAGATCGGGCTGCGGGTGATCCTTGACCATCACCGGAGTGATGCTGGTGCGGGGCCGAACGGGAACGGGCTCTGGTACACGGACGGGTATTCCGAGGCGGACTGGATCGAGATGTGGGAAGCATTGGCCGCACGCTACGGCGACAGCCCCGCCGTGATCGGCGCGGATCTGCATAATGAGCCGCATTCCGGCCAGTGGGGCGGTGGTGGCACGAACGATTGGGCGCGGGCGGCGGAGGCTGCTGGCAATGCCGTTCTGGATGTGGCGCCGGACTGGCTGATCCTCGTGGAGGGGGTGAGCAACTATGAGGGTGCCAACTACTGGTGGGGCGGGCAATTGGCCGGGGTGCGAGACCGACCCATCACGCTGGATGTGCCGGGACGGCTGGTTTACTCGCCCCATGATTATCCGGCCTCCGTATTCGATCAGCCGTGGTTCAATGATGGTTCCAACCTCTTTGATGTATTCCGGGAGGCCTGGGGATTTATCTACGAGGAGGGGATTGCGCCCATTTTGCTCGGTGAGTTCGGATCCCGTTTGGAGACGGCGGCGGACAGAGCCTGGGCGGAGGCGATTACAGCGTATCTGGAGGGCGATTTCGACGGTGACGGTATCGTGGATATCCCCGATGGCGATGGTGGCATGAGCTTTGCATGGTGGTCTTGGAACCCCAATTCCGGTGATACGGGCGGGATCCTGAACGACGACTGGACGACCTTTCGCCAGAATGCGGTGGAGCTGCTGGAGCCTTTGCTGGAAGGGCCTGATGTGGTGGCGCCGATGATCATGATCACTGGCAACACGGCAACCGGTGTGGCCGTTGGAGCCGATGGCGAGGTTTGGGCGACGCTTGAGAGCCAGACGGTGAGCAATGATGATGTGGCGTTTGATTTCGGGGAATTTAACGACAGCAGCTATTCGCTTGCGGGTACGGCAGAGGCAACGGCGGGCATTGGGGTGCGGTTCGGGCCGGAGAGTGCGAATAACCGGTTGGTGATTGCGACCACCGGCGAGGCATTGGGCACCGTTGCCGGTGTGACCATTGGCGGGCGGAACAATGTGGTGGAGACGGCCGGTGATATTTCAGGCGGTGATGCTGGTGTGGCTTTCACCGGTGCGACGGGGCGGAATATTCTGATCAACACAGGTACGATCTCTGAAACCGGAGCTGGCAATATTGCAGTGCTTGGCAGTTGGCAGCGCGATCTGGTGGAGAATGGCGGCGCTGTTGCAGGAGATGTGCGCCTTGGAGCCGGGAACGATACGTATCGTGGGCAGGACGGTACGGTTTCCGGCATTGTCTTCGGTGGCAACGGGAATGACGGGTTGCTGGGCGGAGCCCTTGGAGAAATGCTGAACGGCGGCAACGGAGATGACCGATTGGCAGGTTTCGGCGGAGATGATGTGCTTCGCGGCGCAGGTGGTGCCGATGTGGTTCTGGGCGGCGAAGGGAATGATCGTCTTTTCGGTGGGGATGGCAATGACAAGCTTAAGGGCGGTTTCGGTGACGACGTCCTTTTCGGCGGTGCAGGCGATGATACCATGCGCGGAAGCAGCGGCGATGATCTGCTGGATGGTGGCGAAGGCTCGGATACGCTTTTCGGGAACGGAGGGGCGGATACTTTCCGGTTTCGCGCGGACTCGGGCAGCGATGTGATCGAAGGGTTTCAAAACAATCTGGACCGGATTGATCTGCGCCTGCTGGGGGTGGCGGATGCGGCTGCGCTGGAGGCGGCAATCGGTGTTTCGGGCGCGGATGCGGTGATTGATCTTACAGCGTTCGGTGGGGATGGGATGCTGACGGTTGCGGATAAGGCGGGCGCGTTGGATGCGGGTGATTTTCTGTTCTGACGTCGGCTGAGAAACGCTGAGCTTGGAGGCGCGGCAGGTTCAGCCGCGTTTCTTGTATCGTAGCTCGAAAACGCTGCGGTCAAACGCGGGTTCATGCCCGTTTTCAATCCAATCCAGGGCTTCTTGCATGCTCATCGGATTGGCTATGCCGTGCCCCTGGAAGACACTGACCCCCATTTCTCTGAGTACGCTGGCCTGCTCTGCCGTCTCCACGCCTTCGGCCACGACCTTGCGGCCAAGCAGCAGGCAGAGATCGACAATCGCCTCAGAGATCGTGCGCTCGGCCTTGTTTTCCAGAAGATCGGCGATGAGAGACTTGTCTATTTTCACGAAATCGAGTTTCAACCGGGCGAGGTGGGCGAGGCCCGCATATCCAGTGCCAAAATCATCCAGAGCGATTGCTATGCCCGCGTCACTCAGTGCAGCGATTGTGAGCGCGGCACCTTCATCGCCCTGATCGATGATGGTGGATTCAAGCACCTCCACCACGATGGATTCCGGGGCGATGTTGCGCGCATCCAGCTCCCATTTCAGGTGATCCACAAAGTCGGGGCGTGCGAGTGTTGTGGGTGATATGTTGATCCCGACCGTCAGGCCGGTTTTTCCGAGACTATGAAGAGTGACAACCGCATCAAGTGACTTGCGGATCGCGATCTCATCCAGCGCGCCCATCATGTCATGTTCTTCGGCCATATCGAAGAACGCTGCTGGCGGCAGAAGCCCGCGGGACGGATGCTGCCACCGGATCAGGGATTCTAAGCCGCACGGCTCAAGCGTGGTTGCATCGACGATTGGCTGGAACTCCATCTCGAAGGCCTCTTCGTGAAGCGATGTTTTCAGTGCGATCCCTTCGTGCTTGCGTTCCAGCGTGCGGGCCTTGAACTGCTCGTCAAAGCAGACGATCTGGCCACGACCGTCTTCCTTAGCGGCGTAAAGAGCCATATCGGCCTGACGCAGCAACTCATCAATGTCGTTTTGCCCGTCCTCGGATAACACCACGCCAATACTCGTACCGAAACTGATCTCGTGCCCCTCCCACAGCAGTGGCTGGCGTGTTTCATGCAGGATTTGCGTGCCGATCTGCTTAAGATCGGAAAAGCCGCGCACGCCAGGGCAGATGATGATGAACTCATCCCCGCCGATCCGGCAGACGAGATCATCCACTGAGACGGCGTTGGACATGATTGTGGAGGCATGAACCAGCACGGCATCCCCTGCGGCATGGCCGATTTCATCATTGATCTGTTTGAAACGGTCGAGATCCAGAGCGATCAGGCCCACACGCCCGCCTTCAATTTGCGAGACGCGCAGCGCCTCCTCAAGGAAGCTGCTGAGCTTTACACGGTTGGCCACATTGGTGAGGCTGTCGCGCTCCGTCTCTGCGGTCAACTGGCGTTCCGCAATGCGCAGCGACTCTTCCCGCTGGACCTGCTTGGAGACATCCCGGCAGACGAGAACCACTTTGGCGGGCAGCCCTTCTGAAACTTCTGCAAGAGCTAGATTCATCTGGTTCCAGAATTCCGTGCCATCCTTGCGGCGGTTGCGCATGATCTGAAGATTGTTGAACTCCTCGCTTTCGGGATCGTAGCGGAAGGCTGCAATCTGATCCGGGCTTGGTGTCTTGTTCGCCGGAAACAGGAAACTCTGAGGTTTCTTGCCCTGAAGTTCATCGAGATGATAGCCGGTGATCTTGGTGTAGGCCGGGTTCATCCACTCCACATGGCCCTCAAGATCCTGAATGAGGATCCCGTCGCTCGCATATTTTGCGGCAACCTGAAGCGCATCACGTGGATTGATTGTGATGGCGCGCCGCGCCCTGATGCGGCGCAGCACCTTGTAAACAAGGCGCGTGCAGAAAACACCGAGCAGAAAGCCAGCACAGACGAGTGCCGCAATTGCCGCGAGTGTTTCCATTTTTGTGCCCCTTTTTCTGCTGGGTGAGAGGTAGCCCACAACCTGAAAGGATGTATTAAGTTCCCTCCATCTTGTCCCAGTTGGTTCACGGGAGGTGAAAGATTGACAAATGCCGCCCCGCCGGAGACAAGCTGGATGCGGGGCTATGCGCCTCGAAACGGGCCAGGTGATTGATCTTGCAGGGTTTCCCATATGCGCCGCCGGGGCTGAAAATCGGACTTCTGGGAGGATCGTTTGATCCGCCGCATCGCGGACATCTGCTGATCACGCGGCGTGCACTGCGTCGCTTTGGGCTTGATCAGGTTTGGTGGCTTGTTTCTCTCGGCAATCCGCTGAAGCCGGAGCCGCCCGCTGCACTGGAGCGGCGAATGGTGGCAGCACGGAATCTGGTGCGCCATCCACGGGTAAAGGTGACCGCGCTGGAGGTACGGCTTCGCACACGGTTTACGGCAGAGACGCTGGCGCGTCTGCGGCTGGTTTACCCGGGCGTGCATTTTGTGTGGTTGATGGGGGCCGATAATCTGGCCGGGTTCCACCGCTGGGATCGTTGGCAGACGATACTGGAAACGGTGCCTGTTGGCGTGCTTTCGCGGCCGGGCGAGCAATTGCATGCCGCCCTTTCGCCTGCTGCTCGGCTGTATGCAAATGCGCGGCTGCCCGCCGGGGCGGGGCGGCTTTTGCCTTTGCGCGCAGCGCCCGCATGGTGCCTGATGACGGGGCCGATGCTGGAGCAATCTTCCTCCGCCATTCGGGCCGCTGGCAGCTGGCAGCGGTAGTGTTGCTGTGATTCATCTGCACCCGCTGATCACATTTTCCGTTTCTTAACTCCGCTTTGCCTAAAAAAGAGCGTATACTTGATCCAAAATCAAAGTGACCGCGCGAGCAGGCGGGCGTGTTTGAGTATGGGGCGATTGTGATGGCGGAGTTTGACGGGCGACTTTGGCACAGGCGCGCTTTTCTGGCCGGGCTTGGCGCTTCGGTGCCGGTTGGCGCGGCGGCGCTTGAGCGGGCGGAACGGCCGCGACTTCGGCGGGATGGGCTGCGGGCGCCAACATCGAATGATGTGCTCTCTTCCGGCAGGCTTTCCACCATCACCGGATTTGCGTTGCGCGATCTTTCCTCGGGCCGGGTGCTGGAAGCGCATCAGCCTTTCCTCAGCCTGCCGCCAGCTTCCGTGGCCAAGGTGATCACGGCGCTTTATGCGGTTGACGCACTGGGGCTCGACTACCGTTTTGAAACGCGGATTATTGGCACCGGGCCGGTGGAGGCTGGGCGGCTTATGGGGGATCTTTATCTGGTGGGAGGGGGCGATCCGACGCTGGATACAGATGGTTTAGCAGAGCTTGCCAGCCATTTGAAAACGCTTGGTATTCGGGAAATTTCGGGCCGCGCTTTCGTGGTGGATAGCGGGCTGCCGTATCAAAAGAGCATTGATCCGGGGCAGCCTGTGCATGTGGGGTACAACCCTGCAATCTCGGGGCTGAACCTCAACTTCAACCGTGTGCATTTTCAGTGGAGCCGCTCCTCCGAGGGCTATGCTGTGAACATGACTGCGCGGGGGCGGCGGTATGATCCGGCGGTGGCGGGCATACAGATGGCTGTGGCGCGGCGGAAGGCACCGGTCTTTGCCTACCGCAATGATCAGGGGCGGGACGCCTGGAGCGTGGCTTCCAGCGCGCTGGGCAAGGAGGGAAGCCGTTGGTTGCCCGTGCGCAGCCCCGGCGAGTATGCGGGCGAGGTGTTTCGCGAACTTGCCCGCAGCTTCGGCGTAAGACTTCCCTTTTGCGAGCTGGCGGACGCAGCGCCCGCGGGTACGGTTCTGGCGCGGGTGGCGAGTGTGGACAGTGCGCGGATGTTGCGGGACATGCTGAAATATTCGACCAATCTGACAGCGGAGGTGACCGGGCTGCGGGCGAGCCAGCGGCGCGGCGAGAACCCGGTTGATCTGGCGGCTTCCAGTGCTGCGATGACGCGCTGGCTGAGGGCACGGTATGGGCTTCATCGGGCTACTTTTGTCAATCATTCCGGGCTGACGGACCAGACGCGGATGACGGCGGAAGAGATGGTGCAGGTGCTCGACATCGCCGCTGCCGGGCCCTTGCCTGATCTGCTGAAGGATATCGCCGTGAACACTGCACCGGGAAGCAAGACCCGGATGGAGGGGCTTCGGGTGCGGGCCAAGACGGGCACGCTCAATTTCACGCGTGGGCTTGCGGGGTATATGGACGGTGCGGGCGGAAGGCGGCTTGCGTTTTCGATCTTCACCTCCGATCTGGAAGCGCGGGCCGCCATCAGAGCCGGAGCCGGAGAAGTGCCGCGCGGCGCGGTTTCTTGGCGCAATGCGGCGCGGCGTCAGGAAATGGCTTTGCTGCGGACGTGGAGCAGGGCCTATCTCTAGAGGTGCAGTAGGGGCTTCTGATGAAGTTCCACGTTGATTATGGGATTGCCCGGGCACGCGGGGCCTAAAGCGTTTCGACTTTAACTTGAGTCGCTTTTTGCTGTCTCTCGCCTTTGGCTCGAATGCGAAAAGCGATGAGGGGTGTCTCAAGTTAAAGTCGAAACACTATAGGCGCTTCCTATACAGCGGAAAAAATCTGATGGGCCTGTCGCGCGCCAAACTCTTCCTTGGAATAGACGGCGCGGACATTGGCCTTGGTTGCCTTGTGATCCATGAAGGGGCTTGGCCAACCGCTCAGCATAAAGACTGGAAGGCGGGCGGTGGCTTTGTAGTTCGCGAGTTCCAGAGCGAAGTCGGCCCCTTTTCCATCGGGCAGAGAGTTGTCGAGTATCACGCCCTGAAAGGACACTTTGCGGATTGCGATGCGGGCTTCGTTGAGGTTATGGGCAAACTCGAGTGTGAGCCGCCGATTGATCCGCTTGAATTCACGCATGATGATTAGCCGATCACCCAGCTCATCTTCCACCACCAGGATCCTTGGCACAAGCGGTGTTACAACCGCTTGCATCGGTTGCGTTAGGGCTGTCTGAGACATTGCGCTTCACTCCTTTTGGAAGGGGTGGAAGAAGTCTCCCGGAAAACCGCTAATTATGGGTTACGCGCGCTGGGCTGTAACCTCGTAGCCACATCCAATCTGGTTTCATCGTCCCATATTTCTTTGGAGGGCTGAAGGGCTCACATTGGGCGTGCAAGAGCCTTGTCTATCAACTCAGCGGTTTCCTCTGTGCCGAACAGCGCTGCGAAGCCACCGAATCTGGGGCCCTGGCTGGCGCCGAGGAGAACTTCGTAGATCCCGGTGAACCATGCCCGGAGCGGCTCAAAATCGTGATCCTTTCCGACGGCGAAGATCATTGTTTGCAGCTCCTCAGCCTCCAGCGGGCCATCCCACGCGCGCAGGCGCGCAGCGAGATCGGCGAGGGCTGCCCGTTCCTGATCCGTTGGGGCGCGGTAGGTCTTGGTGGGTTTGACACGCTCCTGATAGTAGCGCACGGCGTATTCGGCTGCCGCATCAAGGCCCGGATGTGTTGCTGGCGTGGCGTTGGCGTATTTCTGTATGAACCCCCAGAGCACATCCTTGCTTTCCGCGCCCGCAGCCGAGGCAAGGTTGAGCAGCATCGCGAAGGGGATTTCCATATCGGAAGCCGGCACATTGTGGCCGTGGATGTGGAAAACGGGATTGTTGAGGCGCTGAGCCGTATCCTGCGTGGCATAGCCGCGGAGATGCTGGTGGTATTCGTCCACCATCTTCGGGATCACATCGAAATGCAGGCGCTTGGCGGTTTTGGGCTTCTGGAACATGAAAAGCTGGAGGCTTTCGGCGGGCGCGTAGGCCAGCCACTCCTCCATCGAGATGCCGTTGCCCTTGGATTTGGAGATTTTGCCCCCCTGTTCGTCAAGGAACAACTCGTAAGAGAAGATCTCTGGCGGGGGGCCGCCCAGAGCCTTGCAGATGCGGGAATAAATGGCGGTGTTGGTTGCGTGTTCCTTGCCATACATCTCAAAATCCACACCGAGTGCCGCCCAGCGGGCGCCGAAATCGGGCTTCCACTGGAGTTTGACGTTGCCGCCGGTGACGGGGAGGGTGGTTTCTGTACCATCCTCATCATCAAAGGTAATTGTGCCTTCCTTGGCATCGACGTTTTTCATAGGCACGTACAGCACGCGGCCCGTGGTGGGCGATATGGGCAGGAAGCAGGAGTAGGTTTGCTGGCGCTCTTCGCGGAGGGAGGCGAGCATGATTTTCATGATGTCATCGTAGCGCTCAACGGCGCGGAGAAGGATTTCGTCCATTTGGCCGGAGGCGTAGTATTCCGTCGAGCTGATGAAATCATACTGGAAGCCAAAGCCATCAAGGAAGCGGCGGAGCATGGCGTTGTTGTGTTCGCCAAAGCTTGGATCTGTGCCGAATGGATCGGGAACGGAGGTGAGCGGGCGTTGCAGATGTTCGGCCATCGCCTCCTGATTGGGGACGTTATCGGGGACCTTGCGGAGGCCATCCATATCATCCGAAAAACAGATGAGTTTTGTGGGGATATCCGAAAGAACCTCGAACGCCCGGCGTACCATTGTGGTGCGTGCAACCTCGCCGAAGGTGCCGATATGCGGAAGACCAGAAGGGCCATAGCCCGTCTCGAACAGAACATAGCCCTTTTCGGGCGGGGCCTTGGCATAACGCTTGACCAGTTTGCGCGCTTCCTCGAAGGGCCAAGCTTTGGAAGACATCGCGGCTTCGCGGAGGTTGGACATGTTGCAACTCGCTTCTGGTCAGGGAACGTGGCTCCTCCTATTGTGGGGGGAGGGCCGCGTCAATATATGCAGCGAGAGGCCCCGTATAATTGAGGATTTTCCTGATGACTGACCGTGACGACATCCCCCCATCGCTGAGCCCGCAGGACGCGCTGGTGGCCGTGATGGTTGCGGCTTCTGCCTCGGACGAGACGGTGACGACGCGGGAATTGCTTTCGATTGTGCGGATTGTGGCGAGCCTGCCGATTTTCGAAGGCTACGACAAGGAGCGGATTTCGGCGGTTTCGCGCACGGTTTTCGACCTATTTGAAGTTGAGGATGGGCTGGATGCATTGTTCGGGCTGGTGCGGGAGACTTTGCCGGATGATCTTTATGAGACATCCTATGCGCTGGCCTGTGATGTGGTGGCGGCGGACGGAAATGCTCAGGATGCTGAGCTGCGACTGCTGGAAGAAATTCGCTTTGAACTAAATATTGACAGGCTTCATGCCGCAGCGATTGAACGGGGCGCGCGCGCCCGTTTTGCAAGGCTGCCAGCGGCGTAGCGCCGACACACCCGATTTGTTACATTTGTGAACAGAAGCAATTTGCTTTTGCGCTATCTGGATTCTGAGAAGCCGGGTTGGCTGGTTTCCGAAACATGAAGTGCGTCTGAGGGCACAGAGATGGGGAAGACTATGATGAAAACGGTTTTGGCTTGTGTTGCGGCGGTAATGATTGCGGCGCCGGTGATGGCGGAGCCGGTTTGGGTGCTGGATGGAGATGCCTCCAAGGTGGCCTACGGATCCATCAAGAAAGACCGGATTGGCGAGGTGAACCATTTTACATCGGTTTCGGGCAGTGTGGATGGTGAAGGCCTTGTGACGGTGGAGATTGATCTCGCCTCCGTTGAAACATGGATTGATATTCGCAATGAACGGATGCGGGAGCATGTTTTCGCAGCATCCCCCAAGGCCACGCTGACGGCCGGGATAGATATGGCCGCACTGGAAGCCATGGCGCCCGGTGATACCGACGTGGTGGACATTGAGGGCAAGCTTGGCTTTGCCGGGCAGGAACTTGAGATCTTCACGGAGCTTTTTGTGGCCCGATTGGGTGAGGGCAAGGCGCTGGTGACAACCGATGAGATGATCATGATCGGCACGGAAGAGCTGGAGATCGACGCTGGCATTGACACGTTGAAGGGGCTGGCGGAATTGCCGGGTATCACTCGCGTGGCACCCGTGACGCTGCGGCTTGTGTTCGACAAGGCTGGCTAAACTGTGGCAGATAACCGGGCGCGCTATGTGGCTTTGGCCGCAGCGCTGCCCGGGTTTACCGCTCGGGGCAAGAAGAGCCGGTACACTGTGATCAACGGGAATATGTTTGCCTTCGTCGATCCGGAGGGCCGTGTCCGCGTGCGTTTGGGCGTGGAGGAAGGGGCGGCCGTTGAAGCGGAAAACGGCACCGGACCTGTGGGTCAATATGGTTCGGTGATGCACGGGTATGCGCCGCTGCCCCATGCGGTGTTGGAAGCTGATGTGGAGGCCACCGGTTTTCTAGCGGATGCGGAGGCGCTGAAGCCCAAGTGAGGGGCTTTCCCTTGACAACTGTTGCGCTAGTTTTTGACCAACGGTTCGGGAGGATATTCTGATGAAGGCTGTTTTTGTTGCTTTTTTGTTGATGTGCGGTGCCTTTCCTGCGGCGGCACAGAGTTCTGGAGAGCGGATCGAGGCGGTGATCGCCAGCCAGTTTGAAGCGTTTCAGAGCAATGATGTGGAGGAGGCATTCTCCTTCGCGTCGCCCATGATCAAATCCATGTTCGGTTCACCGGAACGTTTTGGCCAGATGGTGGAGCGCGGTTATCCGATGGTGTGGCGGCCTGAGGCTGTTTCCTACACCTGCCTGACAGAGCGGGAGGGCAAGTTCTATCAATCCGTGCTGATCACGGATGAGGGCGGCAAGAAGCACAGCCTGGACTACGAGATGATCGAGACAGACACGGGCTGGCTGATCAATGGCGTGTATTTCCGGCCGCCAACCTGCCTCGGCGCTTGAGGCTCCCCTCTTCCGTGCGAACTTATGGTTAAGAGCCTCTTAACCGCATTTCCCTGATACTCACTCCCATGTTGCGTCGGGTTTCAACCGGCCAGCGGTTTCTCATGAGATGTAGCCAGATGTGTTCCGCCATTTTGCGGGATCGGGCTTTCGTGCGGTGCACGGGGGCGGCTGGCAGGGATTTGTGCCAAAAGGGGTTTTGAACCGATGAACAAGGCGATTACCGAAGGGTTGGATTTCATGCCGCCCGCCTTCATTGACGGGTTGAGTGTATGGTCCAGCGGCGACGGAACGCCGGGATCGGTGCGGTATAGCAATGATCCGAACGGCACGCTTGTTGCCTCCGATCAGGATTTCGGGCCGTGCATCGAAATCGTGAAGGCAGCAAGCCCGCAGCGGCTGCGCTATGCGGGCGAGACGCCCATTTTGCCCGGCTGTTATCTGGAAGTGACTGCTCGGGTGAAGCTGATCAGCGGGCCGTTCCCGACGGTGCGCATCTCTGCGTTTGCGGGCGATGTGAATGGCGACGCGCTGAACGGGGTGAACCGCAGCGGCCCCCAGATATCTCTTGATCAATACGGCCGCGTTTACACTGTGCGTGCGATTGTGGGCTCTGGCGACCGGACGGGCGTGGACATGGTGTGGGGGACGACCCCTGTTTATGGCCATTTCGGGCTGGATATCGAGGGCAGCGACGGTGCCGTGGTGCGCGTGGAAAGCATCGAGATCCGGGACATGACCTCTGTGTTCCATCGCAAGCTGATGGATTGGGTGGATGTGCGGGATTATGGCGCCATCGGCGACGGGATTACCAACGATGCTGCGGCGTTTGAGACAGCGGATGCGGCGGCTGATGGGCGTGATGTGATTGTGCCTGCGGGCAGCTATTTCCTTGGCAAGAATATCACCATGCTTTCGCGCGTGAGGTTTGAAGGCACGATTGTTCAGGCGGCAAACCACGCTTTCATTCTACGCTCCAACTTCGACTATCCGACTTATGTGGATGCATTTGGCGACGAGCGCATAGCGCTGATGAAGGCCCTGCAATCGCTGTTTGGCTTCTCCGACCACGAATCCCTCAATCTGGGCGGTCGGCGCATTCAGTTGAGCGAACCGATCGATGTGGCGGCGGCCGTGCCCGCGATTTCCAACTTCGGCAATCGCCGGGCGATCCGGAACGGGCAGCTTGAGGCGACTGACAGTGCCGGATGGGATCCGGAGATTGTGAACTCCAACGCGAACTACAGCGACGCCAACCCGCTGCAACTGACCAACGTGGCAAATGTTGCTTCTGTGCCCGTGGGATCCTTGATCGAGGGTTTCGGTGTGGGGCGCGATGTGTATGTGCGCGCCCGCGATATCGGGGCGCAAACCCTGACGCTGAGCAATCCGCTGGGCCGGGCGCAGGCGCTGCAGACCTACACGTTCACGCGGTACAAGTATCTGCTCGATTTCAACGGTATCCAGCGGATCAATGCGTTCAATATCGATGATGTCGAGTTTCTGTGCAACCGGCGGGCCAATGGCATCCTGTTGCCGGATGATGGCATAACCTGGGGCATCCGTGATTGCTGGTTCACGCGGCCGCGCACACGGGCAATCTCTTCGCCGGGCAAGGCGTGTCAGGGGATCTCGATTGATCGGAACCAGTTCATCGCGCCGGATGATGATGTACTGGTGCCAGACAGGAACTCGACCGCATTCAATGTGAACGCGAACGATGCGAAAATCCGCAACAATCGCTGCGTTCAGTTCAAGCATTTCTGCATTCTGAACGGTGGCGGGAACCTGATTGTTGGAAACCATTTCTGGCAGCTGGACAATGATGCTGATGGTGAAAACACAGCCGGGATTGTGTTTACGCGGCCGAGTTGCAAATCGACGATCACCGGTAACTATATCGACAACATGTCCATCGAGATGACGAACGAGCATGCGCCGAACGGCAATATCAACAGTGCCGGTTTCGGGAAGCTGACGATTACCGGGAATATCTTTACGGCGCAGCTTGTTCCGGACCGGTTCACATTCATTAAAGTGAGAGTCCGCGGGAATGGCTGGACGCTGAACGGAATTACGGTAACGGACAATACGTTCAAGATGTTCAACGGCTCCACGATTGACCGGATCGACGAGCTTGATACCTCTTTTGGCAGTGTCAATCATGCAGCGACGCGCGATGTCACCTTCACAGGCAACAGCTTTGAGCGGGTGCGCGACAAGACAGAAAACCCTGTGACGATAAGCCATACGCAGACAACGGCCAATGCTGCCTGGGTGGTGCTGTTTGGCAATTATCTGCCGTTCGGTGGCTTTACTCTGGGAGTGGACGGGATTGTTGCACACTCACAGATTGAGACATCCGGAGGCACGGATGTGTACGATAATCCTTGGGTGAATGTGCGGCACGGATCAGCGGACAACCAGGTGCAGGTGCGTTGGTCCACGCCCGTTGTCGGCACTGTTCAGGTGCGGGCGCGGTGCGATCTGGCGGAGGACTGAACACATGCTTGACGCGGAGCCGGGCCGGGCCATCTGAAGAAAGATGGATAGCCAGCCCCGCGAAAACGTACAGGATTATCCCCGCCCGCCCCGATTGGAGCGGGTGGGGTTTTCCTTGACGGTCCGTTTTGGTGCTGATCCGGTGGCCGAAACGAAGAGAGGATGGCGGGTGCTTGAGACCCATCATGCGCCCACCTACTACCTGCCACCTGAGGATATTGAACCGGGTCTTCTCCGCCCTGCATCCGGCAGCAGTTTTTGCGAATGGAAGGGGCGTGCCGCGTATTTCGATGTGGTAACCGGCGCGGACACCGCCTTGAGGGCGGCATGGTGCTATCCCGAGCCGACGGCTGCCTTTGATGAGATTGCCGGGCATCTGGCCTTTTATGTCGGTACGCTTTCTGCCTGGGTGGGTGAATTGCCCGTGCGGCCCCAGCCCGGAGACTTCTACGGTGGATGGGTGACGGATAATCTGGACGGGATCGTGAAAGGTGGCGCCGGCACGGCGCATTGGTGAAAATCGGCTTTGTGTGATCTGGATCAACGGTTTGACCCGCTCCTTCAGCCATTCTAGAATCCGAAAGAGGAGGGCAGACAAATGTATTCCAACATTCTCGTTCCAATATCGCTGGAGGAAAGCCGCGACAGCGCGCGGGCGCTTGATGTGGCCAAAGCTTTGGCCGGAGAGGGCGGCAAAGTAACGGCACTGCACGTGGTTGAAGAGGTGCCTGCTTATGTGGCCGATCATCTGCCAGCCGGGCATGCCGCTGCCGCAATGATAGAGCGGGAGAGGGATCTTGGTGGGGTGATTGGCGATCGGAAGGGCATCGTCGTGGATGTTGTGTCGGGGCATTCTGGCCGCACGATCCTTGACTATGCGGAGCGTACGGGCGTGGATTGCATCATTCTCGCGTCTCACAGGCCGGGAATGCAGGATTATTTCCTCGGATCCACGGCGGCGCGGGTGGTGCGGCACGCCGAATGCTCGGTGCATGTGGTGAGGTGATTGGGATGGTGGGCAAGATTGCCCACCCTACCGGCTGCGTTTCATTTCGGTGGTGATGCCGTCACTTGCGCTTGCTTTTCCCCCGCACGACCCGTGTGCCTGCCTGGCCAGCCTTTGAGCGGCCCGCGGATTTCTGTGCATCCTCGACCGCCTGCTCAATGGCCGATTGCCGCGCCATCGGATCGTCGGCGACCGTGAGTTCCACCTCCTCGAGGCGTTTCACTTCATCGCGCAGGCGTGCGGCCTCTTCGAATTCGAGGTTCTCTGCAGCCTTGCGCATTTCGGTGCGCAGGGCATCGAGATGGGCCTGCAAGTTTGCACCGATCATCGGTTTCTCGATGGTCGCGGTCACGCGGCTCATATCTGTGTCGGCCTTGAATGTACCTTCCAGAACATCCGAGACGTTCTTCTTGACGGTTTCCGGCGTGATATCGTGTTCGATATTGTAGGCTTCCTGTTTGGCGCGCCTGCGGTTCGTTTCTCCGATAGCCCGCTCCATCGAACCGGTGATCTTATCCGCATACATGATCACCTTGCCATCCGCATTTCGCGCTGCGCGCCCTATCGTCTGCACAAGGGATGTTTCCGAGCGGAGGAAACCCTCTTTATCGGCATCGAGGATCGCCACGAGCCCGCATTCCGGGATATCGAGGCCCTCGCGCAAGAGGTTGATACCGACGAGTACGTCGAACGCGCCGAGGCGGAGATCGCGCAGGATCTCGATACGCTCGATCGTATCAATATCTGAGTGCATATAGCGCACGCGGATACCCTGTTCGTGGAGGTAATCGGTAAGGTCTTCGGCCATCCGTTTGGTGAGCACGGTTGCCAGGACGCGGAGGCCAAGTTTGGCAACGCGGCGGATCTCGTCGAGGAGATCATCCACCTGGGATTCCACGGGGCGCACCTCTACCGGCGGATCGAGAAGGCCGGTGGGGCGGATGACCTGTTCGGCAAAGACGCCGCTGGTTTGTTCAAGCTCCCAGGCTGACGGCGTGGCGGACACAAAGACGGATTGCGGGCGCATCGCGTCCCACTCCTCGAATTTGAGTGGGCGATTGTCCATGCAGGAGGGCAGCCGGAAACCGTGCTCTGCGAGCGTCATCTTCCGCCGGAAATCGCCCTTGTACATCCCGCCGATCTGGGGGACGGAGACGTGGCTCTCATCTGCGAAGACGATTGCGTTGTCGGGGATGTATTCGAAGAGGGTAGGGGGCGGCTCGCCGGGAGCGCGGCCCGTGAGGTAGCGGGAATAGTTCTCGATACCGTTGCAGGCACCGGTGGCCTCGATCATCTCGATGTCGAAGGTGGTGCGTTGCTCAAGGCGCTGCGCTTCAAGATGTTTACCTTCCTGCACAAGCTGGTCGAGGCGGAGCTTCAACTCTTTCTTGATATTGATAACTGCCTGCTGGAGCGTGGGGCGTGGAGTGACATAGTGGGAATTGGCGTAGATGCGCACTTTTTCGAGTTCAGCAGTCTTCTGGCCGGTGAGGGTGTCGAATTCCGTGATCCCCTCAAGCTCATCACCAAAGAACGAGAACCTCCAGCCGCGATCCTCAAGGTGGGCAGGCCAAACCTCGAGGCTATCGCCGCGCACGCGAAAACTGCCACGTTGGAAGGCGTTATCGTTCCGCTTGTATTGCTGGGTGACGAGATCGGCCATGATGGCGCGCTGATCGTAGGATTTGCCGGTTTCGATGCTCTGTGTCATCGCCGTATAGGTTTCCACCGAGCCGATACCGTAGATGCAGGAGACAGAGGCTACGATGATCACGTCATCCCGCTCCAGAAGCGAGCGGGTGGCGGAATGGCGCATCCTGTCAATCTGCTCGTTGATCTGGGCTTCTTTCTCGATATAGGTGTCGGAGCGGGGCACATAGGCTTCCGGTTGGTAATAATCGTAATAGCTGACGAAATATTCGACCGCGTTATCCGGGAAAAAACCTTTGAACTCGCCATAAAGCTGAGCCGCAAGCGTCTTGTTGGGCGCAAGAATGATGGCGGGGCGCTGCGTCTGCTCTATGATCTGGGCCATGGTGAATGTCTTGCCCGTTCCGGTGGCCCCGAGCAGAACCTGATTCTGCTCACCTTCGACGATGCCTTCCACAAGATCTGCAATCGCTGTTGGCTGATCTCCGGCTGGCTTGAATTCTGTTTTCATTGTCAGGCGCTTACCGCCATCCAACTTTTCAACCTTGCTGCGATCTTCCGCTACGAGTGGGGCTGTTTCGGACATCTCATTCTCCCTGTCCTTCAACTAGGTGATCAGGTGCGGTGGAATTTCAAGGTTAATAAATAGTTAAAACCATAGGTTGCGAACTTGAAATAAAACTCCTCTTTTTAGAGAATAAACTGTTGTGATTGGAATATGTCCGCGCTACCAAAGACAGGCAAGCAGCAAGACCGTCGTCATCCGGGTGCAACACCACCCACCCCACCCCTCACTCCCTTGCACCCGGCTGACGACATCTTTCCTCAAAATCGGCGTTCTTACGCAACAGCTCTTGGCGCACGGGGCTTGCGCAGATGCTCCACTTCTCCGATAACTTGGCCAAACATCCTCGGAGCAGCAGATGATCGCACGTATTTTTCAACCCGCAAAAACGGCTATGCAATCCGGGCAGGCCAAAACGGACACATGGGTGCTTGAGTTTGTGCCAAGCGAGAGCCGCAGTGTGGATCCGTTGATGGGGTGGACAAGCTCTGGCGATACGCAAACGCAGGTGCGGCTGAGCTTTGACACAAAGGACGCGGCGATTGCCTATGCCGAGCGAAACGGAATTGAGCACCGCGTGGCCGAGCCCAAAAAACGCAAGCACATCATCCGCCCCGGAGGATATGGCGACAATTTCGCCCACAACCGGCGCGCGGCCTGGACGCATTGAGTGCGGGCGCACCGCGTATACGTGCCTGATTTCGTGCTGAGGTGACATGAAACTTGTTCTTCATATCGGAACGGAGAAAACGGGCACGACCTCTTTTCAGGTATGGGTGCAGGACAATCGTGACATTCTGCGCTCTGAAGGTGTGTGGCCCGCGCAAACCCTGAATGTGCCGAACAATGTGGCGCTTCCGGTGTTTGCACGGGATGCGGATAAACGGGAAGACAGTTTTCTCCATTTCGGAATTGAAAGCGAAGAAGATCACGCCGCTTTTCGTGCGAAGGTGCGGGTAGATCTGCTAGCCGATATCGCGGAAGCGCGGGAAGCGGGTATGCGGATTTTTCTCATAAGCAGTGAACAGCTGCAAAGCAGGCTTTTCACACTGCAGATGGTGGAGCGGGTCGCCAAACTGTTGAAGCCGCAATTTGAAGAGATTTCGGTGATCTGCTTCCTGCGTCCGCAGGTGGATACGGCGATTTCCCTTTCCTCAACCGGTTCCCGGGTTGGATTGAAAATCCAGCACCAGCAATTCGAGATGCTCGATGCGAAGGGCCACTACTATAATTTTAAAGGGCTTCTGGATCGTTGGGCATCAGCTTTTGGCAAAGACAATGTGTTGCCGGTGCCGTTCAAGCGGAACAAAAACAGCGTTGCGTTCTTTCGGGAATTCATGGGCCTGACGCGGGAGGACTATGCGCCCGAGCAGCGCATGAACACAGCTCTGGATTACCGGGCGATTGCGTTGACCAATCAGATTCGTATGACGCGGTTTCTGGAAAATGGCCGGATAAACCCGAACAGGCAGTTTTACGTGGAAGACCTTCCGTTCGACAAGCCCCTGACCCTCAGCAGGGATTTTGCCATCGGCGTGCATGAGCGGTTTGTTGAGATGAACCGCGAACTATCAGAGATTTGGCCTCAGATTACCGAGCGTGACCTGACACCCGATTGGGACAGATACCCCGAGGTTGGAACGCTGGATCTTATCGATGATTGTGATCTAGGACCAACTCTTCAATTTGTCGTGCAGCGTTTTAATGCCGACCTGCATCTGGCGCGGGCGCAAATTGATTATTTCAAGGCCCGAGCCCTTCAGAAAGATGGCGCATTGAAACGCGCGGAGCGGCTGCTGAAACAGGGCCGCGACAAGCTTGACAATGCCGCCTGTTTCGAGCCGGCAGCTGAACGGGCTGCTGAACTTGGCAGGGAGTTTGATCGGGCGACGGACAAAAACCGGGAACTTGAACTGGCGCAGAGAGCAGCGAAGAAGCCCAAACAAAAACCTCTTCGCCAGCGTCTGCAAAGTTTGCTGACGGGCAGATAGCTGCACGGGCCTATCCGCCGTTTGTGATGCCTTGCTTACCGGCCGCTTGGTGCGAGTGTGAGTGTATAGGCTTCAATCTCACCCAGCGCTGCTTCCGCGGCTGGAACATCCTGCACCTCTATTGCATGCGCCAGCGCTTCATGGCTCGCGCAGATTTCCGCCCTGTCTCGTGCGCGGTAGGTGATCATGTTCATCAGGGGTTGCATGGCTGAAACCGCGGAGCTGGCGTTGAGAGTGAGAAGGGGATTGCCACTGGCGGATATCAGGGTGCGGTGGAAGATCACATCTGAGGCGCAGAACTGTTCATCAGTAAGCGTATCGCTTTTCTGGCGTGCGATCTCTGCTTTCAATCTGGCGATATCCTCTTCCGTCCGGTTTTGGACTGCAAGAGCAAGGGTCGCGCGTTCCAGCGCGAAACGGCCCTTGCTGGCTGTGGCGAAATCGACGGCATGCAGCGTGATCATCAGAGTGGTGTTGGTTACCATCTGTGCCTCGGCCTCCTCCCAGGACATCCGGTTCACGAAGGCGCCGCCGGTTACACCGCGTGTGGTGCGGATAAGGTTTTGTGCGGCCAGTCTTTTGAGGGCCTCGCGGATGGTTGGGCGCGAGACGTTGAACTTTATGGCGAGATCCGCCTCGGACGGCAGCCGGGTATCCACCCGCAGAGTGCCCTCGACGATCGCGCTTTGAATGGCATCTGCAATCTGGGGTGCAAGGCTTTTGGAAGGATCGGGCTTGATAGAGACTTTCATGGCCGCACCTTGCCAATTGTCTGACATTTTTCCAATTGACTTTTCGCAGGGATTTGAGACGGTTCGCTCATTCTCTGGAGATCACATGCACGCAACGGTTTTTCCTTTTCGCTCTTTCGCCTGGCTTGCCTTTTTTGGCCTGATCCTGGGCGCATGGTGGATTATGTATGCCATGGCGATGGATATGGGAATGACCCTGACGGGCGGCATGTCGATGCCTGTTGCCGGAGAAATGCAATCGCCGATGGGCGAGGATAAGGCGATGCCTGCGCCGGATGGGATGGATATGCCTGCCGCCGCTGCTCCGATGATGGATGCCATGTCCATGGATGGAATGCCGATGATGCAAGGCATGACATCCTTGGGAGTGCTGATCCCGATGTGGATGATCATGATGGCGGCCATGATGGGGCCGACCTTTGTGCCCACGGCGCGAACCTATGAGGATCTGATCGGAACGGGCGTTGGCACGCGCGCGGGCTTTCTGGGGCTGATCAGTGGGTATCTCGGTGTTTGGTTCGGCTTCGGCGCGGCTATCGCGCTGGCTCATGCGGCATTTTTGCGGCTCGATCTGCTCAACGCCATGGGGGCCAGCCAATCAATACTCTTTTCGGCCCTTCTGTTGGCGGCTGCAGGAATTTTCCAGTTTACCGCCACCAAGGATAGGTGCCTTGAGTATTGCCGCAGCCCGATGATCCATTTCATGGCCCGATGGCGAAACGGATTTGGTGGCGGTGCCTGGATGGGCGGGCGGATAGGCCTTTACTGCATTGCCTGTTGCTGGGCGATCATGTCGCTGGGGTTTGTAGGCGGGGCGATGAACCTTCTCTGGATGGGGATTGCCACGCTTATCATGACACTGGAGAAACTGCCCGATATCGGACGCTGGATGACGCGGCCTTTGGGGGCTGCCTTCCTCGGTGCGGCGCTCTGGCATATAACGAAACTGCTTTAGGGAGAACGGGTGATGGCTGAGAAACTGAATGCGCCTGAGAAGATCGACAGCCGCTTGCCGGGTACGCGCCCTGAACCGCAACCGGATGTGGAATGGACGATGAAGGGGGAGCTGTTTCTGAACTGCTCCTGCACGGTTTTCTGCCCCTGCGTGGTGAGCCTTGGGGCGCATCCTCCGACAGAAGGGCATTGCCATGCCTGGATGGCGATTATCATCGATGAGGGCAATTACGGGTCGGAGGATCTTTCGGGGCTGAGCATCGGCTTGCTTGTGGATATTCCGGGCCGGATGGGCGAGGGCAACTGGAAGGTTGGCCTCTATGTGGATGAGAACGCGAGCCATGTGGCGTTTGACGGGATCGCGCAAATCCTCTCTGGCAAGGCGGGTGGCACCACGGGGCTTCTCTCCATGTTGGTGAGCGAAGTGATCGGGGCTGAGCGGGCACCGGTGATCATCGAGCGCGACGGGCACAAACGGCGGATCATGATCGGCAAGAAGATACAGGGCGAGATCGAGCATGTGCTGGGCCATGAAGATCAGCCGGTGGTGGTGAAAAACACACGCTACTGGATGGGGCCGGATATCTTTGTGGCGCGCGGCACAAAGAGCCGTGTGCGAGACAAGGGCCGGGTGTGGGATTTCAGCGGCAAGTCTGCGGAGATCTGCCCGATTGATTGGCACGGGCCGGGCAAATAGGAGAGAGAAAATGAGCTTCAATGCACTGATCGTCGAGAAGGACGATGAGGGGAAAACCTCTGCATCTGTGCAGCAGATCACCGAAGATCGCCTGCCTGAGGGCGAGGTGACCGTTGCGGTTGAGTATTCGACCGTGAACTACAAGGACGGGCTCTGCATCGGCCCTGGTGGCGGGCTGGTGCGGAATTATCCACATGTGCCAGGCATTGATTTTGCCGGTATCGTAGAGGCATCCGATGATGCACGCTACAAGCCCGGCGACAAGGTGGTTTTGACGGGTTGGCGCGTGGGCGAGGCGCATTGGGGCGGCTATGCCGAGAAGGCGCGGGTAAAGGCCGATTGGCTGGTACCGCTGCCCGAGGGACTGACAACGCGGCAGGCCATGGCGGTTGGCACCGCCGGATTTACCTCGATGCTTGCTGTGATGGCCCTGGAAGATCACGGGATGAAGCCGGGGCAGGGGCCTGTTCTTGTAACGGGTGCTGCTGGCGGCGTCGGCTCCGTTGCCACGGCCATTCTGGCGGCCAAGGGTTTTGAGGTGGCCGGTGTTACGGGGCGGCCTGAGAGCGCAGATTACCTCAAAAATCTCGGGGCGAGCCAGATCGTGGCGCGCGAGGAGATCAACGAAACGGTCAAGCGCCCGCTTGAGAGCGAGAACTGGGCAGGTTGTGTGGATGCAGTGGGCGGGGCGATGCTTGCACGGGTTCTCGGCCAGATGAAATACGGAGCATCGGTCGCGGCTGTTGGGCTTGCGGGCGGTGCCGGGCTTCCGGCCACCGTTATTCCGTTCCTTCTGCGCGGCGTGAACCTTCTCGGTATCGATAGCGTAATGCAGCCTTACGAGAACCGGGTGCGAGCATGGGGCGAAATAGCCAAGCACCTGCCAATGGACAAGCTTGAAGCGATGATACAGCCCGCAACGCTTGGCGATTTACCGGCACTCGGAAAAGACATTCTGAAAGGGCAGGTGCAGGGCCGTGTGGTCGTGAATGTGAAGGACTGATTTCCCACCCGGCAGGGCAGGCAGGGGGCGGACTCCGCCCCTTCTGCACGCCTTAAATGTAAGACAATTTGGCCATACCCGGCGAATCTTGACTGAATTGTGTCGCTTTACATTAGGTGATACGGCCATCCTCCCCTACACTTGCTGCCATAATTAATAAAAAGCAGTTCTGCTAGGGAGACTATAATGGCCATACAACCGCCAATGACGGACCTGCCGATAAAAACCGCTGATAGCGGTTTTTATCGTGGGTTCAGCAAGGACGTGACTATTTCAGCTAAGTTTCTGATCGGAGGGCTCGTTATTTGGGCCGTTGCTTTTCCGGATCAGGCAGGGACTATTTTGAATGCTTTTAATTCATTTATCCTCTCAAATTTTGCCAGTTGGTACATCTGGGTTATCGCCCTTTTCGTGATGGTATGTGTCGGTCTGTCGCTTTGGCCTGCGGCCGGGCGGCTGAACCTTGGGCAGCCGGGTGACAAGCCCGAGTTTTCCAATTTTTCCTGGTTTTCGATGATGTTTGGGGCGGGGATCGGTGTCGGCATGCTTACATGGGCCGTAGCCGAGCCTGTCTATCATTTCGGGAATAACCCGGAGGTTATTCAGGGGCTGGCAACGGGCGGTGCGGAAGACAATATCCGAAACGCCTACAAGTGGTCGTTCCTGCATTGGGGCTTCGGGGCTTGGGCCAGTTATGCAATTGCGGGCCTCGCGCTCGCCTTCTTCAGCTATCGCCGTGGCCTGCCGCTGACGATCCGCTCTTCACTGACACCTCTGTTCGGCAAGGCGCTTTCTGGGCCCTTCGGCCATGTGATTGATGTGGTGGCCGTGGTCGCTACGATCCTTGGCGTGGCGCAAACATTGGGCTTTGGTGTGGAACAGTTTGTCTCCGGTCTCGCGCGTATTGGTATCGGAGGATTGACCCATGCCGAGGGCACTGTGAATGGCGATGGGGATAGCATCGCCGGAACCGCCAACTCGCTTGGGATCATCGTTGCGATCGTGATCATCATGGGCGCTTCCACGCTTTCGGCTCTTTCCGGTGTCGGCAAGGGCATCAAGTGGCTGTCCAACATCAACATGGTACTGAGCATCTTCCTGCTCACATTCTTCCTTCTCTTCGGCTCCACGTGGTTCGGACTGACAGCACTGGTGGTTGGGATTTGGGACTATGTGATCGCCTTCCCGGGCATGATGTTCCGTGTATGGCGGCCTGATGGTGTTGAAGGCAGTGTGGCTACTCAACTCGCAGGTTGGCAGGGCGGCTGGTCCGTCTTCTACTGGGCATGGTGGGTTGCGTTCGCACCGTTTGTCGGCCTTTTCCTTGCGCGTATATCCAGAGGCCGCACCGTGCGGGAATTCGTGCTGGGTGCCATGATCGTGCCGTCGCTGATGTGCTTTGTCTGGTTCACTTGGGCTGGCGGAACTGCGATCGATCTGGAGTTGAATGGTGGGGCCAATGGTATCATCAATGCAGCCCCCGACGGCGATAAGATCTTCGCGATGACGGAGTTCATGCTGTCGCCCCTTCTGGGCTGGCTGATGGCCGTGCTGATCGTGGTGTTGCTTATGACCTATCTTGTAACCTCTGCCGATAGTGCGGTGCTGATCGTGAACACGATCAACGCGGCGGGTGATGAGGGACCAAAGGCGCGCCCGCATATCATCTTCTGGGGTGTTGCTCTGGGAGCGGTGGTTGCAGCCTTGCTCCTTGTGGGCGGCCTCAAGGCCATTCAGACAGCGATGGTCATCGGGGCTTTGCCATTCTCACTTGTGATGGTGCTGATGTGCGTCGCGCTGGTGAAGGCGATCTATAATGATGGCAGGCGGGAGGCGCTCGGTGTCTCAACAGGCGCATCACAGGTTGAACCCGCTGAATAGGCTGGCCTGATCGCGGCCTTAATGCAAAACTGAAACCCCGGCGCTTTGCCGGGGTTTCTTTTTGGATAACCGCATGCCTGATCTCGATACCAAGTTCATCCGCTCCCAGTTCCCTGCCTTTTCTGATCCCGCTCTCAAGGATTGGGCGTTCTTCGAAAATGCGGGAGGCTCTTACTCCTGCAAACAAGTGATTGATCGACTAACGCGTTTCTATATGAGCCGAAAGATGCAGCCCTATGGTCCGGCAGAGCCCACAAGGCTGGGTGGCGAGGAGATGGATGAGGCGCGGACGCGGCTTTCGGCCATCCTGAATGTCGCACCCGACGAACTCTCATTCGGCCCCTCCACCACGCAGAATACGTATGTACTGGCCGAGGCTTTTCGCCAGGTCCTCAGGCCCGGTGATGCGATCATTGTGACGGATCAGGATCATGAGGCCAATTCTGGCCCGTGGCGGCGGCTGGAGGCTGCGGGTATTGAGGTGCGTGTATGGCCGGTGGAGCGGGAGACAGGTGCGCTGCATCTGTCAGAGTTGAAGCGTTTGTTGGACGGAAAGGTGCGGCTGGTGGCATTTCCGCATTGCTCCAACATCGTAGGGGTTGCCAATCCGGTGGCTGAATGGGTGGCCGAGATCCACGCAGCAGGTGCCGCGGCCTGTGTAGACGGGGTCAGCTATGCTCCGCATGGCCTGCCGGATGTGGGTGCGCTGGAAGCGGATATCTATCTCTTTTCCAGCTACAAGACATTCGGGCCGCATCAGGGGGTGATGGTTGTGCGACGCGATCTGGCAGACAGATTGCCCAATCAGGGCCACTACTTCAACGCGAGCGCACGCTACAAGCGGTTCACACCAGCTGGGCCGGATCATGCTCAGATAGCGGCCTGTGCGGGTATGGCTGATTACGTGGATGCTGTTTATGCGCATCACTTTGGTAGTTCTGCCCCGCCTTCGGAACGGGGCCGAAAGGTGCATGATCTGCAGGCTGAGGCAGAGCGGAAGCTGCTCGAACCCCTGATGGAGTATCTTCGCTCACGCAACGATATCCGGCTTTTGGGCCCGTCTCAGCCCGCAAAAAAGGTGCCAACGGTAGCGCTTTCTCACAAGGTACGGGGGGAAGCGCTGGCCGAGGCTCTGGCCGCACGAGGCATCATCGCCGGAGGCGGGGATTTTTATGCGAACCGCCTTCTTGAAGCGCTGGGCGAAGATCCTGCGCATGGTGTGCTGCGATTGAGCTTTGTGCACTATACGGAAGAAGCAGAGGTGGCTCGGCTGATCGATGCACTCGATGTCGTTCTGGGTGCGGCTGCATAGTTTTGAAAAGATGGCATTTTATTGATCCAGTCCGAGAACCTGTGCGTATACTCTTTTGAAGACCTTGACCGAGAGTTTGCGCCGATCCATGCCTGCCCCACTTATCTTCTGGTTTCGCCGCGATCTGCGCTTATCTGATCATCCAGGTCTGGTTTCGGCTCTCTCGGCTGGCCAGCCTGTAATCCCACTTTTTATTCTTGATCCGGAAACGGAAGCCCTGGGCGCAGCACCGAAATGGCGGCTTGGCGAGGGATTGGGTGTGTTTGTGGAAACGCTGGCCGCAGCAGGAAGCAAACTGATCCTGCGGCGGGGGCCTGCGCTGGATGTGTTGCAGGCTGTATTAGCCGAAACGGGCGCGGAGGCCGTTCACTGGTCCCGCCTCTATGATCCTGCCTCCAAGGCGCGGGATACGGCAGTAAAGGCTTCACTCAGGGATCATGGGATCAAGGCCGAAAGCCATGCCGGGCATGTTCTGTTTGAGCCGTGGACGGTTGAGACCGGTTCGGGGGGATTTTACAAAGTATACACGCCTTTCTGGAAAGCCGTTCGAGGAAGGGATATTGCAGAGCCGCTGGCGGTGCCGCATCTTGCTGCCCCGGAGGCTTGGCCGAAGACCGACACGCTCGATGATTGGGCGCTCGGAGCTGCGATGCGCCGCGGTGCGGCGGTTGTGGAAAAGTACGCTCAGGTTGGAACCGAAGCCGCCGAGATGCGCCTGGATGCCTTTATCGAGAATTCTGTTGCGGCCTATGATGATCACCGGGACAGGCTGGATATGGACGGCACGTCCCGGCTTTCCCAGAACCTTGCGCTTGGGGAAATATCACCGCGCGTTTGCTGGTTTGCAGGCGTGCGGGCAATGCATGAGGGCAAGGCGGGTGCGGAAACCTTTCTGAAAGAGATCGTCTGGCGCGATTTTGCGTATCACCTTCTGCATCACACGCCACATATCGTGGAGCGAAACTGGCGCGCGGAGTGGGATGATTTTCGGTGGCGCGGCGATGGCGAGGCTGCCGAGCGCTGGCGGCGGGGGCGGACGGGCGAGCCCGTGATCGATGCGGCCATGCGTGAGATGTATGTGACAGGCACGATGCACAACCGGGCGCGGATGCTGGTGGCTTCCTATCTCACCAAGCATCTGCTGACAGATTGGAAGGTGGGTCTCAGGTGGTTTGAGGAGTGCCTGATCGATTGGGATCCGGCATCCAACGCGATGGGCTGGCAATGGGCGGCTGGAAGTGGGCCCGACGCCTCCCCCTATTTCCGTATTTTCAACCCGGCGACACAAGCCGAGAAGTTCGACCCCAAAGGCACTTATCGCAAGGCATGGGCCGCGGAGCTTTCAGAGGCGCCGCCCGAGACAGCGCTCGAGTATTATGAGGCCGTTCCAGAAAGCTGGGGGCTGGCCGCTACGGATGCGTATCCCGAGCCAATGGTTGAGCTGAAGGCCGGGCGCGAGGCAGCACTGGCCGCGTATCAAAATTACAAGGCGGAAACGGCGGCATGAGATCGCCCACCAAAGCAGGGACAAGTGAATGAAGATTGCGGTCGTTGGCTCCGGTATAGCGGGGATGGGCGCGGCTTATGCGCTGAAAGATATACATGATGTCACGCTCTTTGAGGCATCCGACAGGTTCGGCGGCCATGCTAATACTGTGGATGCAGAGTTCGGCGATACCGCTGTTCCGGTGGACACGGGCTTTATCGTTTACAACTACCGCAACTATCCCAATCTAACGGGGCTTTTCGAGCATCTGGGGGTGCCCACCAAATGGTCTGATATGTCTTTTGGCCTTTCGGTAAAAGGCGGGCGAGTGGAATATGCCTGCGACAATCTCGATCAGCTTTTTGCGCAGCGGCGCAACCTTTTCAATCCATCGCATATCATGGGGCTAATGCAGATCCTGCGGTTCAATCGCGAGGCTCCGGCACAGATGGACTCCGGTGCCATGGAGGGGCTTTCCCTCGGAGCGTGGCTGGAACGCGAAGGGTATTCGCGCTGGTTTCGGGATTGTTTCGTGCTGCCGTTTGGCGGTGCCATATGGTCGACGCCCACGCGCGATATGCTGGAATTTCCGGCCGAGAACTTTGTCTCTTTCTTCCGCAACCATGATCTGATGAACGGTATGGAGCCGATGCAACGCTGGCGCACAGTGGATGGCGGCTCTCGCGAATATGTAAGCCGACTGATCGCCGGTTTGGGGGATCGGGCCAAGCGAAACGCACGTGTTGTTGAAATCACCCGCGGAGCAGCGCCGACACTCCGTTTTTCAGATGGCTCCACGGCGGTTTTTGATGAAGTTATACTGGCATGCCACGGGCCGCAGGCAGCGGCGCTGATTGCCGGGAAAGACCCTCAGGAATGCGACATTCTGGGGCAATTCCAGACGAGCCAGAACAGGGCTGTCCTGCACTCCGATGCAGCCTCGATGCCCAGGCGGCGCAAGGTATGGTCCAGCTGGAATTTCCTTTCGGGTGGCGGAGAAGCTGATCTGGACAGGCCGGCACCGGTGACCTACTGGATGAACCGTCTGCAGGGGATTGATGAGCGTTATCCGCTGTTTGTGAGCCTCAATCCCAGTAATGAGATTGATCCCGCGAAGATACACGCGGAGTTCGATTATGCGCATCCGATGTTCAATGTGGGTGCATTCGCAGCGCAGAAGGATATCGCGGCCATTCAGGGCCGGGGCGGGCTGTGGTATGCTGGCGCATGGCTTGGATACGGGTTCCACGAGGATGGATTGCAGGCGGGCCTGAAAGTCGCGGTGGCACTCGGTGCTGCACCAGAATGGGCGAAGGCATTGCCCGAGCCTGCGCGCACGCCGCTGGCGGAGGCTGCGGAGTGACCGAAAATCCGGCAGCACGGATTTACCGTGGCCATGTGATGCACATGCGCCTGATCCCGAAGCGACATCAGTTTCGCTATCGCGTGTTTTCCGTTCTGCTGGATCTTGATCGCATGCAAGAGGTGTTTGCCAATGCTTCCCTTTTGAAACACAACGGCTTTGGCTTGCTTTCCATAATGGATAAGGATCACGGCCCCAGAGATGGTACTGCGCTGCGGCCTTGGGTGGATCGCGAACTTGAACGCGCGGGGGAGCCCGAGGCCACACGGGTCGAGATGCTCTCTTTTCCGCGGATGTTCGGATACGGATTTAATCCGTTGACGGTTTACTATTGCTACGATGCCCATGGCACGCTTCAATCGCTGATCTATGAGGTGAAAAACACCTTTGGTGATCAGGTGGCTTACGTTGTGCCAGCCGGGCCGATGGCGGGTGGGGCGTATCGTCAGCGGCAGGGGAAGGAGATGTATGTCTCCCCTTTCATCGATCTCGATCAGATTTACCGCTTTGCGCTGAATGCACCAGATGAACGGCTCGCGCTGCGCATACGGCAAGCCGGGCCGGAGGGTGAGACGTTGATAGCATCGCTGACAGGGCAGGGTGAGCCCCTGAGCAACCGGGGGCTGGCGCGGGCGCTTCTGGCCTACCCCCTGATGAGCTTTCGCGTGATGTGGCTGATCCACTGGCATGCGCTGCGGCTTTTCGCAAAGGGCGTGCCATTTCTGAAGCTAAAAAACATGGCGCTTCCGAAGCGTTTGTCTGAGACGACACAAAATTAGAAGCTGTGCCGGGTGGCGCAGAGCAGGGTGATGGAGTGAGTGAAATGACCGTTTTGACCTCGACACGGGGGCAGACTGATTTGCCGCGCTGGTTTCAGCCAGCATTTGCGGCGATGAGCCAACTGAAGGCCGGGCGTGTGGATAGCGTTTTGCCTGACGGCCGCGTTTTTCGCGCAGAAGGAGGCGAGCCTGGACCACAGGCGCAAATTCTGATCCGCGACACGGGCCTTTTTGGCCGGATCCTGCGTGACGGGGATGTGGGGTTCGCGGAGGCCTATATGGATGGCTGGTGGGATACGCCGGATCTCCAGGCTTTGTTGGATGTCCTGATGATTTCCAACGCAGAGGTTGCACGGGCGATGCCGGGATTGGCAATGGTGCGGGCTTACGAGCGCTTGAGGCACTGGCTTCGCTCCAATTCGAAAGATCAGGCCAAGAAGAACATTTCCCACCACTACGATCTTGGGAACGACTTCTACTCCGCATGGCTCGACGACACGATGACGTACTCGTCAGCCATTTTTGAAACGGCAAGTGAAGATCTGGTGACGGCTCAGCAGCGCAAGTATGCGGCAATGTGCGACAAGATCGGTGTGATCGAGGGCAATCACGTGCTGGAGATCGGTTGCGGCTGGGGTGGTTTTGCCGAATATGCGGCAGGCACGCGCGGTGCGAAGGTAACAGGGCTTACAATCAGCCGCGAGCAGCTCGACTATGCGCAACAGCGGATTTTCAAGGCCGGGTTGAATGAACGCGTGGAAATCGTCATGCGTGATTACCGCGATGAGCGCGGGAGCTTTGATGGTATCGCATCGATCGAGATGTTTGAGGCCGTCGGGGAGAAATACTGGCCCGTTTATTTCGATACGGTGAGGGAACGGCTGAAACCGGGTGGGCGAGGCTCCTTCCAGATCATAACAATTGAAGACCGATTGTTTGATGGCTACCGAAAAGGTGTTGATTTCATACAGAAATACATCTTTCCTGGAGGCATGTTGCCGAGCCCGTCCGTGCTTCAATCCGAGGTGGAGCGCGCGGGGCTGGCCTATGGTGGCAGCCATGAGTTTGGCCAAAGCTATTCGGATACGCTCCGACGCTGGCACGCGGACTTCAACGCAAGATGGCCGCAAATCGCCAATCTCGGCTTTGATGAGCGCTTCCGGCGAATGTGGAATTACTATCTCACCTCTTGTGCGGCTTGCTTTATGTCTGGCACAACGGATGTGACGCAGATCAGCGTGACACGGCCGGCCTGAACGTGCTAATGATCCGCGTTGAGAAACTGAAGAGCGAGGCGTGGAATGGGCGTAGAGCGCGGGATTGGGATGCCAACGGCGGCAAGGCTTGTGGCGGCGATAACTGTGAGTTTCGCCCTACTTGCAATGGTTTACGTTGTGATCGCCTATCTGCCGGAGGAACGACTGGAGCGGTACGAAACCCGCTTTCTCTGGGTGTTCGGAATATATGGTGCGATCCACGGCTGGTGGGGCCTGGGCGTAAGGGCGAACAAGGAGAAGGGGAGCGGCATTTTCCTCGGCATCCGGTCTGCCATTACCGTCACAATCGCCATTCTCTTCATGTGCGCCATTGCGAAAGTGGTGGACGATATCCTCGACGCCAAGCTGGCGGGTGCACGGCCGATGCAGGCCATCATCGATATGTTTCAGGCCTTTGGCGAATTCGCATTCGTCCTGATGACGCAACCGATGCTGTTCGTCATCTTTGGCGCAACGGGCATTTTGTGCGGTGTACTGACACGAAACGCGGCGAAGCGCTGGGATTGATAGGGCCGCTTTTCGGGTGCCGCCTATAGTGCGGCTTCCCGTTGGAACACTTGCGGCTTTCGCCGGGCCTTCGCTGCCGCTCGCAGCCCTTTATTTTCCAGTCTACGTATTTCTGGCTGAGTTCTATGCCGCGGAGCGGGATCTCTCATTGGGGTTCATCGGGGCGGCGCTGATCCTTGTGCGGCTCTTCGATGCGGTGAGCGATCCAGCCATGGGCGTCATCTCGGACAAGGTGAAAACGCGCTGGGGGCGGAGGCGGATCTGGCTGGTCTTTGGCGCGCCGCTCGTGATGCTTGGCGCCTGGTGTCTCTTCGCCCCACCCGCGTCTGCTGGCGCTCTCTGGTTTGTCGGCTTCCTGTTTCTGCTGACCTTGGGCTGGACGATTATGCTGACCCCGTATTTCGCATGGGCTGCCGAATTGAGCGGGAACTACACCGAACGTGCGCGTGTTGCCATCTGGCGTGATACAACGGGCCTTGTGGGCACCATTCTGGCTGCAGTGCTTTACAATGCGGGTGCCGACAAAGCGGGCGGAATGATGCTGATTGCGGCGATGATCGTGATACTGCTTCCGGTAAGTGTCGCTGTCTGCGTGTGGCGTGTCCCGGAGCCGAAGGATTACTCACGGAAGACAACGGCCAAGCCTGAGGCTTTTCTTCGTGTCCTCCGCCGCGAGCCGCTTTTTCTGCGCCTGCTGTTTGCCTATTTGATCAATGGTGCTGCGAATGCGCTGCCCGCCACGCTCTTTCTCTTCTTTGTTGGCGACAGACTGGGCGCTGCCGAATGGGGCGGCCCCTTGCTTGTGGTCTATTTTGGTGCGGCCGTTCTCGGCGCACCGTTCTGGAGCTGGGCCGTGCGCTATATGCCAAAGCATCGCGTCTGGTGCTTTGCAATGATCTATGCCTGTTTCGTGTTTGGGGCAGCGCTTTTGTTGCGCGAGGGAGATGTAGGATGGTTTGCCGTGATTTGCGTTCTCTCCGGCCTTGCGCTTGGCGCCGATCTTGCGCTGCCGTCTGCCCTGCAGGCGGATCTGGTGGATTTTGATACAGCTAGGAACGGGCAGCAGCGGACCGGAGCTTTCTTCGCGCTATGGTCGCTTGCCACCAAGGCCTCGCTGGCCATCACGGGTGGGCTCGCACTGATCATTCTCGGCGTGATCGGTTTTGAGACAGGGGAAGCGAATGACGCTGGCGTACTGACATCGCTCTCATTCCTCTATGCGCTGGCTCCGATCGTGTTGAAACTGGTTGCTGTAGCGATGATGTGGCAGTTCCCCCTCGATAGAGCCGCGCAAGAGAAATTACGCGCCGAAATCGAAGCGACTTAGGCTGAAGCTTTCCAGCCCAGCATGCGGCGGATCGCCCAGATATAGCCGCGATTGGGCAACCATCCGATCACCCGCATCAGGAAAGCAAAGCGACGGGGGAAAACGATCTCAAAACCCGGCTTACCAAGCCCATTAACGATCCTCGCAGCAGCTTCGTCCGGTGTCATGAGGAAGGGCATTTCGAACGCGTTGACGGAGGTCGCCTCTGTCTCGACAAAACCTGGATTGATAACGGAGATGCGAACGCCAAGATCGACGAGGTCCATCGCGAGGGCCTCGCACATCGCAATCAGGCCGGCCTTTGTTGCTGAATACACTGCCGCATCAGGCAACCCGCGATATCCCGCGACAGAGGCTGTAATAGCCACATGGCCGCTGCCCCGATCGATAAGGTATTCGAGCAAAGGGTCGAGCGCGTTGGTTACTCCCTCAAGATTTACACGCAACATCTTCGCGGCAGTATCTGCCTTGAAGTTCGTCGCCCGCATCGGGGTGTAGATACCCGCGTTCAGGATCGTCAGCGCAAGTGTGTGGGATGCGGTGATTTCTTTTACGCAGGCTCTCATTCGCTCTGCGTCCGTTACATCGCCGACGAGTGGAATAACCTTGCCCGTCAGCGTCTCGGCCTCACCGGCCAGCGTATTGAGATCGTCTTCGCTTCGGGCCGTCGCATAAACGGTCCAGCCTGCTGATGCGAGTTTCAGCGCGACTGCCCGCCCGATACCGCCACTTGCGCCCGTAATCCATGCGGCCCCATCCTTGGGCCGCATGATCTTATCGAATATGCTCACGCACGAACCCAAAGGGGAGACATTGCCGCGCCCTTGTTGCGAAGAACGAAGCGTGCCGTCTCACCTTTTGCGTCAAATTCCGAGCCGACCCATTCGCCATTGGCATCATAATAGAGATCAAGACGCCCAATATCGCCGCGGCAGGCAAACTTGGTCGCAGAAATGCTTCCGCCTGCCGCTGGTATGGATGCGTTGCCCGCACGCTGCACGCTGATATTCATCGGGCGGCCATCCTGAGTGGAGATCCAGACCGGGCGTTGCAAGAATTCTTGCGTCCAGTAAGTCGTGGTGCCCGGAGTACCCCTTACGAGCCCGCTGAAGGCAGAGCCAGACACCTGTACACCACCCGATACGGCCTCGGCAGAAACACTGTTCGCGGTGCCGTTGTCGTTACATCTGGAAGAAAGAGACCTTAGTGCACCGCGCTGCCAAACCTCTTGGCTCGCCAGAGTGTAGCGATATGCGGGAATGCCAAGGATGCGGACAGCAATATCGACGTCAATATCGACTTGAACACTGCCACTCTGGCGTCGGACGGATATCACCTGCTCGCCGATTTTGGATTTGCCACGATAGAGGTCAAACACACGCCGGGAGGTTGCGGCGAAGGCACCACTTGCTGGCAAAACGGTAAGGGCTGCTGCAGCGGCGCCGCCGCGCAGGAAATCACGTCTCTGGAGTGTCATATCTACCTCGTCAGAAGGTTCAGGGCCCGGCTCACAGGCCCGGTGAAACGCATCGCGCCGGTCAGCACGATCAGACAGTAACAAACCTCATCTCCCACAACGCGGGGGTGGTGATTGTGGTTGTGATCAGCCATCGCAACATCGCCGCGCTTGAATGACTGGCCATCATCCTCCATCTCGCCGGAGAATATCAGAGTTGCCTCTTCTCCCTCATGCGTGTGATGCGGCATCGTCCGGCCGGGTCGTACACGCATCAGGCTTACACTTTCACCGTCAAACCCGGTAAATACATGCTCATGCACGCCGGGAAGGCGAAATTTCCAACGAATATCGTCCAGCTTGACACCAAGTTCTTTCTGAACGGGCAGGGGGAGCGGGCTTCCGGCTTCCGCCAAAATCTCTTCTTCAACCTCCGGCTCATCCAGCAACGCCAAAGCCTTATCAAGCGAAGGCAATGTCATCTCCGCTGGCGTCTCCTGAAAAACAGCGCCGGCAAGCGCCTCAAACTGTTCAACGGATTTTCGGCATGCCGGGCAATACGTCATGTGCGAGCCGATCAGAAGGCTCATGCCATCCGCCAGACTTCCATTTGCATATGCCGCCAACTGCTCTGTTGATGGGTGTGAATTGATCATTTTCTGTCCTGCACGAAACTGCTTATACCGGTTACGCAGCTAAGGGTGGGTTGGATCACCCAATAGACGCTTTATTTCTGACCCGCCAAACAGTAAGGCGAAAGCCGGATCGGGCAAGGTTTTGGGCAGGATATGATGCAGTCGGACAGTATATTTGTATATGGCACCCTGCGCGATGCCGATGTGCTTAAGGCCGTATTGGGTCCGCTCGCATCAGAAACGACATTGATCGAGGGCGCTGTTGCCGGATTTCGGGTGGCCCGAGCAGAGGGCGGGCCGTTTCCGGGAATTGTCGAGAATGCCGCCTCTCAGGCGATCGGAGCCGTTTTAATGGGCCTTTCCGCTGAGGCCGTTGCGCGATTGACCTATTTCGAGGGCGCCTTTGCGTTCGATCTGGTGCCGGTGATCGTGAATACGAAAGATGGCGGTGTTCCAGCGCTCATATTCAGGCCGCAGGGCGGCGTGGAACTCACCGACATCGATTGGACGCTGGAGGATTGGCAGGCCACCGCCAAGCCCCTTTTCCTTGAGATGACAAAGGATATCATGCGGTTCTATCCGGATGGAGGAGCGCGGGGCGACGGCGTTTTGCGTATGGGGGCACTGCGGCGGGCAGTTGCCCGAATGCGGGGCCAGGATGCACAGATACCAGCTCGCTTGCGCTCCGATTTCGGGGAGGCGGGGATCACCGGCCTCTCCCGCCATTCCAATTTCATTGGCTTCTTTTCGGCTGAAACATTGCGCTACAGGTTCCGGAAGTTTTCCGGCGCCACATCCAAAGAAGTGGATCGCGAAGTGCTTGTGACGGGCGATGCCGTTTCCGTTCTGCCGTGGGATCCGAAACGCGATCTGGTGCTGCTGATCGAGCAGGTGCGGGCCGGTGCCATTGCACGGGGAGACCGCAACCCGTGGAGCCTTGAGGCCATTGCCGGCCTTCTGGACAGGGATGAGAGCCCCGAAGATGCGGCCCGAAGGGAGGCTTTGGAGGAGGCTGACCTGCGCCTTGGCAGGATGGAGCAGATAGCCTCCTACTATAGCTCTCCCGGCGCGCTGACGGAGCATATGACAAGCTTTATCGGCGAGGCTGATCTTGGCGGGGTTGCCGGGGTGCACGGATTGGAAAGCGAAGCAGAGGATATTCGCGGCATGATCCTTCCGGTGGAAGAGGCGCTTGAGGCTTTGGCGACGGGCGAGGCGGCAAACGCACCTCTTGTGATCCTGTTGCAGGCACTGGCGGCGCGGCGCGATGCGCTCAAGGCGGCGTGGGCCGACGCAGAGCGTTAAGGCCTTTGCGCTTGCAGGAGTATCAGCGCGGCACTACGATTTAGCCAGAAGCAGCCATCCTGAAAGAGCCCCCCATGAACATTCGTCGCAATCTGGCTGATGCTATCGGCAACACACCTCTGATCCGGTTGAACAAGGCCTCTGATATCACGGGCTGCGAGATCCTTGGCAAGGCGGAGTTCATGAACCCGGGCCAGTCGGTGAAGGACAGGGCAGCGCTCAGCATCATCCGCCATGCCATCGCTGCCGGAGAATTGCGGCCCGGCGGTGTGATCGTTGAGGGAACGGCGGGCAATACCGGCATCGGGCTGGCACTTGTGGGGGCTTCGATGGGGTTTCGCACCGTGATCGTGATCCCTGAGACGCAGAGCCAGGAAAAGAAAGACATGATCCGGATCGCCGGTGCGGAACTGGTGGAAGTGCCGGCGGCACCTTACAAGAACCCCAACAATTTTGTGCGATATTCGGAGCGGCTGGCAAGGGCTTTGAATGAAAGCACGCCCGATGGAGCGATCTGGGCCAATCAGTTTGACAATACGGCAAACAGGCAGGCGCATATCGATACAACCGCACCGGAAATATGGGCGCAAACCGCTGGGGCGGTGGATGGCTTTGTGTGCGCTGTAGGCTCCGGTGGTACATTGGCCGGAGTGGCGGACGGGCTGCGGGCGGAAAAATCGGACGTGAAGATTGCCATTGCCGACCCGGATGGCGCAGCGCTCTTCAGCTACTACACGCACGGCGAACTGAAATCCGAAGGGTCTTCGATTGCAGAAGGCATAGGGCAGGGGCGCATTACGGCCAATCTTGAAGGATTGGAGGTGGATTACGCCTACAACATTCCCGATCGTGAGGCTCTGCCGCTGATCTTTGATCTTCTGGAGACGGAGGGCCTTTGCCTTGGCGCGTCCTCCGGGGTGAACATCGCAGGGGCTCTGCGTCTTGCCAAGGATCTCGGCCCGGGAAAGACAATCGTTACGATCCTTTGCGATTATGGTACGCGCTATCAATCCAAACTCTACAACGCGGATTTCCTGCGGAGCAAGGATTTACCGATTCCCGTATTTCTGGAACGCCTAGCCTCTGATCTGCCGAGTGTTTTTGAAGATGTCTAGCCTCGTGTTTCGCGCCTGCGGTCAAAGAGCCTCTGCGTTTCTGATCCTGTTTCTGTCCTGCTTTTCCCTGCTACTGGCGCCATTGGCGCACGCCCAGCCTCAGGATACTACGGCTCTGGAAGAACTCGATGCCCGTTGGGCGGCCCAGATCGACCGGGCTGATCGGATGCTGGAGCTTGAGAGCGTCCGTTCAGAGGAAATCGATGCTCTGCGCGGTGAGCTGGCAGAGCAAAGAAGCGAGGCGCTTTCACGGCAGGATGCAGCCAGAGCGCGGGTTGCAAAACTGCGGGCCGATCTTGAAGCTCTGGGCCCGGCTCCGGCGGAAGGCGAAGCCGAGGCTTCGGCAGTTACCGAGCGAAGAAGTGAGATCAATTCCGAACTGAAACTGGCGCAGGCTGAATTGCTGGCAGCAGAGAGCGCCTACAGCGATACGGAGGATGCGCTTGACCGGATTGATACGCGCGTGCGTACGCAATTCTCAAACCGGTTGATTGCCCTTGGTCCATCGCCGGTTTTGCCACAACGATGGCCGCCTGCGCTTAGCGCCATGTTCGACTACTTCACGACACTTGAGGGAGAGGCGAGATCGACGCTCGACAGCCGGTTTGCGCGAGACAGGCTGATGCAGCGTTTGCCCTTTGCCGGGCTTCTTATCTTTGTCGGTCTTGTGCTGCTCTTCGGCATCCGTCAGCGGCTTGTGGGGTGGGTCGAGTCATTTCTGAAGATCGATCAGCGCGCAAAATCCGGTGCATGGGCGGGGGCCATTCTCAACCTTGCACGGCTTGCTGTGCCCACATTTGGTGCCGGAGCGCTGATAGCGGGGCTCGACACGCTCGGTCTCTTTCGCAGCACGGGGCAGGTTGTTATCGATGCCCTGCCAGCCTGCGCGACAATCTTGATTCTGGCTTATTGGGTTGGCCACTCAGTCTTTGCTCCTAGATTGGCTCAGTTTCGCCTGATCCGCATCGAGGACAGTGTTGCCCGCACAGGCGCCCGCTGGACAATGACGCTTGGTTTCTTCACGGCGCTGCATCTCCTCTTGATGAACATTCTCGAAGAACAGGATGCAACGGCGGAAATCGCCTCTGTCCTGATGTTCCCGATCATAGTTTTCGCCGCGGTCAGCCTGTGGCGGCTCGCCGCGATTTTCAGGATTTCCCTGCTGAAGCCCGAGGCTGTCGAAAGCGAGGATGACAGCACCACCTCCGAGGCACTGGGTGTAAATCTGATCCGGATCAGCCGCCGGATAGCGGTATTTGTCGCCGTGATCTGCCCGGTACTCGCAGCGGTTGGATACACGGCACTGGCAGAATACTTTCTGTTCTCGGTTACCCTCAGCATTGGGTTGGCCGGAGGTGCCTTTGTCGTTTTCGCAACGTTCCTGAAGGTTCTTGAAGCGCTCTTTACATCGCCACAGGAAGAATCTTCCGCCAAGGATCCTTACGGCCTTCTGCCCGTAATCGGGGGCTTTCTGATCCTTCTCGTGTGTCTGCCAATTCTTGCCCTTATCTGGGGCGCACGGCAAAGCGATCTGGTGGAAATCTGGGTCTGGCTGCGCGATGGGGTGAGCATTGGCGGCAGCCGGATTTCACTGACGGATTTTCTGGCACTGGTAGTTGTTTTCGCCATTGGCTATACGCTCACCCGGTTCCTGCAATCCGTTCTGCGCCGGACGGTAATGCCGCGCACGCGCCTTGACGTCGGCGGACAGAATGCCGTGACAACCGGCGTGGGTTACCTCGGTATCTTTCTGGCAGCCCTCGTGGCGATCACTGCCACCGGGCTTGATCTTTCCAACCTTGCGATTGTCGCCGGTGCTCTTTCTGTCGGTGTCGGTTTTGGCCTCCAGACGATCGTTTCCAATTTCGTCTCCGGCATTATCTTGTTGATCGAACGCCCCATTAAACAGGGGGATTGGATCGAGGTTGCGGGGTATTCCGGCTACGTGCGCAAGATCTCCGTGCGGTCCACCGAGATCGAAACCTTTGATCGTTCCAACGTGATCGTCCCTAACCAGGAACTGATTGCCGGAACAGTTCTCAACTACACACACGGCTCCATGAACGGCCGGGTGATCGTGCCTGTAGGCGTGGCCTACGGATCCGATGCACGAAAGGTCGAGAGCATCCTGCGCGAAGTTGCAGAGGGCCATCCGCTGGTGCTGCGCCGCCCGCCACCGGGTGTGATTTTCATGGGGTTCGGGGCCGACAGTCTGGATTTCGAGATCCGCGCTATCCTGCGGGATGTGAACTATATGCTCAGCGTGAAATCAGAGATGAACTTTGAAATTTACAAACGCTTCGCGGAAGAAGGCATCGAAATTCCATTTGCTCAGCGCGATATCAACCTGCGAAACCCGCAGGACATTGCCAGCGCGCTGAAGGCATTCAGGCAAGAAGAGAGCTGAAGCGTGTTTTCGAGAGTGTTTCGGTAATCATTCTCCGCTCCGGTAGGCGGGTATCGCCCCTCTTACTGCCGGATCGCCAGCGCGGTTTCCCGCATGGACAAAGCCGCTGCACAGCATGCATCACTCCCAAAACAGCCTCTTGCCATCTTGCACCGGTTTTGTATAACCCGGGTTCCAGCGGAGAGGTGGCCGAGTGGTCGAAGGCGCACGCCTGGAAAGTGTGTATACGGGAGACCGTATCCAGGGTTCGAATCCCTGTCTCTCCGCCAGATACTTTTTCCAATGCGGCTATCGGAAAGCTTTGCTGAGTTCTCTCAGAGGCTTGGAAAATACCTACCTCTGGACTTTGAGAGCTCTCCCAATAGCTCTTAACTAAACAGTCTCAGGTAAAACTGGGGCGGCTCACTACAATATCGTCCTATCCTATCGGATAGGGTAAGCACTGCCCTGTTTATGGCTGCGGCCCGGATACCGGGAAAGTCACCTTGGGCTGCGGATCCAGATTTCGACGCGCCGGTTGATGCGGCGGCCATTTTCGTCGGTGTTGCAGGCAGCGGGTGCAAGTTCGCTGAAGGCCTTCGTTGTCAGCCGTATACCGTTGAGTGCTTGGCTGCCCTCAGCTTCGATGGCACTCGCGACGAGGGATGCCCGCACATTGGAGAGCCGCAGATTTGCAGTGAAATCACCCACGCTGTCTGCAAAGCCGACGACTGCGATCTCGGTGCCTGCGGCCTGTTGGCCAAAATAGGCGGTAAGGCGTTGGATATCCGCCAATTCCTTTGTGCCGAGCCTGCTCGATCCGGTGGCGAAGCGGAAAGTCGTGGAGAGCCGGTTCCAGGTTCGCAGATCATTTTCCAGAATGCGCGCTAGGCCACGCTCTTCACTGTTGTACCGGACGTTCTGAACGGCACTGTATCGGCTCTGCGCAACATCTTCCGGTTCAATTTCGAGGGCAAAGTTCACAAGATCCGAGGCAGCAACCGATCCCTCTGATGCGGGAGAGCGCATGTACTCGAGGAAGCTCTGTGCCTCAGACGTCATATTATCTGCGCGCGAGAAAAGGTAGTGCCTCCGCACGAGAGGATACTCTTCCGTTTTGACGGAGAAGGGCGTGGCAACGGAGGTAAGCCCGCAGCTGCCGGAAATGTTGAGCTGTTTGGCTTCCTTTGCCGCAGCGAAGGCGACGTAACCTATCGCATTGGAAGATGCCAGAACGGCATTCTGCATTCCACTGCTGCCGCCGCGCACGTAGACGGTAAGTGGGCCCTCACGCAGCCTGCCACCGTTGGCGACCACCTGATCAAACACATCCCGCGTGCCTGAGTCGTCGTTGCGAGACAACACGAGGATCGGTGCATTTGCACCGCCGACTTCCGCCCAGTTGGATATCTCGCCACGATAGATCCGGGCGATCTGATCGAGAGACAGGGCGTTGACCGGATTGCTGGGATGAACAATCATCGCAACACTTTCGACGGCAACCACGGTGTTGTTCTCAGGGCTCATCACATCGCCTGCGCCGGCGGAACGCAATGCGGCAGCCTCGCGTGGATTGGGCACACGTGATGCCATACCGAACTCTGCTGACTTATCGATCAGCGCGTCGAACGGGCGTGCCGAGTTGAGTGCTTCCAGGTAATGCAGTTCTTTTGCCTGGCCGGAACCACCGATGAAGCGGCTCAGGCTTTTGGTATCGGAAAGCTGAACGAGTTCCTGCTCAAACCCACGCTGATCGGCATAGCCCCTCCAGAACGACGGCAGGAGGCCAACACCGACGGCATCGGCACCCGAAATCCGCACATCAGCGCGCGCTGGATCAAACTCCTCGAATTCAGGGGCAACCTCTTGTTCCACGACCGCGACAGAGGCAGGCGTTGCCTCCGAAGGGGCGCAAGCAGCGCCGGAGCACGACACTGTTGCAGCCTGTAGCCGGTATTCACCGGTTGGTGTGAACAGCACGTACTCTGTCCCTGTATATTCCAGCAGCTTACCGGTGATCTCGATCGCGCCGACATTGGTTGTCAGAGTAACGGTAGGAGCCGTGCTCAGATCCTGTTGCGGCCGTTGCTCTGCCGCCGCGACGGTTGTCTCGGCCGCTGGTTGGTCTGTCGATTGCACATTTGGCGTTTTGGTTGCTGTCTGTGTTGTTGGAGTCTGCGTGGGCGCAGTCTGGGCGGTGGCTGTCTGGGTGGACACCGCCGGGCAGGCGTTGCCGGAGCAGGTAACCGTATCGGCCTTCAGGCGATATTCTCCGGTCGGGGTAAGCACTATGTATTCAGTGCCGGTGAAATCCAGCAGCTCTCCTGCAATCTCAATAGCACCCACATTGGTCGTCAGCGCCACCATTGGTTTTTCGGTTGGCTCCGGCTGAGCCGCTTGCTGCACTGGCTCAACCAGCGCAGCTGTCTCGGTCGTGACTGGAGCAGAGCAGCCAGCGCCAGAGCACTTTACAGTGTCAGCCTTCAGTCGGAATTCACCGGTCGGTGTGAGCACGACGTATTCAGAGCCGGTGAACCGCAGCAGCTCGCCCGTGATCTCCACTGAACCCACATAGGTCGTGAGTGTTACCACCGAACTCGAAGCACTCTCCGCCTGCGATCCATCATCGGCTGCAACGGCGGTTGAACCCTCACTTTTGGATGCCGGTTGCGGGCAGGCGGCACCTGAGCACATAACAGAGTCTGCACGCGCCCGGTACGTACCAGCCGCCGTTTCCACGATATACTCTGTCCCGGTAAACTCCAGCAATCGCCCGACGAGTTCGCCCGATCCGCCATTTTCTGTCAGCGTGACAGTATCATCTTCGCCTTGTGCAGACAGAGTATCCTGCTGACGCGGCGGACATCCCGGGCCTTCACAAGACACCGCATCACGATCAATTACGAACTCACCAACGTCGCTTGACACACGCATTGTCTCATCGTCAAAACTCAGCACTTCAACAGCCATCGTGAGACTGCCGTCGTGGGATTTTAGCGTGGCTTCCTGGGCAGCAACGGGCAGCGAAAGGAACGCTCCTGATGCAATTGCGACTGCAGCACATGACTTACGCGAAATCTTGAACATAAAACGCTACCTTAACTGTGTGTGTGCAAATGCGGTCGACTGGCCACGGTCTCTTTGTACGATCACTCGGGAAACCGGCCAGGCGCATTCCGGAGAACTGCTGTCTACACGCGACAAGCGACGATCTTCGAACCAGGTTTTCAGCGGCGCAAGAGATAGAGCTCTGAGTTTATCCATTGCTAGCTTCCACTGTTGCTGAAGGTCAGAACGTACTCGACAAGTGCCCAGAGGTCTTCACCCGGGGTATTGCGCCCGAAGTTGGGCATCGGAGTACCGTCTATACCGGTATAAAGTCTCATCCAGATGTGTTCGGGTTCGTTCCCGCCCTTGAACTGGCCAACCCGGAGATCCGCCGGCATGATGCTCAGCCCATCGGAATCGACAAGGCCAGCGGCAAGCACACCGCGCCCATCCCCCTTCTCACCATGACAACCGACACAGTTGAACTCCTGAAAAAGCACTTCGCCCCGCGCGACATCCGCGTTTACCGGGCGTGGCGGCGGGACTATCGCGGTGCCAAAGCCCGGAGCGTCGGACGCTACACGAATAACTTCGGCCAACGCGGTCAGGTCATCATCTGTCAGGTGCCGGAACTGCGGCATCGTCTGGCCATAGGACCCCTTTATGCCGTTGCGGATTGTCGCAAACAGATCCTCCTTGGTGGCAAACTCGCCCACTTCCGTCGATCTGAACTTGAACACGCCCACGGTCAGATCCCGCGGGCGAGGGGAGAAACCACTCGCCAACGAACCTTTGCCGTCGCCATTCTCGCCATGGCAGACTGCGCAGTTATCAATATAAAGAGCCATCCCCGTGGAGAACAGTTCCCGGTCGATTTCAACGTCCTGCGCTGCCGCAGGCCCACCCCCTGTCAAACCGAAAGCAAAGGTCATCGCGATCATTGTCCGCTGGAATATGCCGCCCGATCGAACAGGTGGGCAGGTGGCGAAGACAATGGCTTCGCCCTCTTGCCGGTCACGGCTTCTGCCAGGAGCCTCTGGAGACCCCACACAGGCGAAAAGTCGTTCTCTCACACTGTAGCTAACCGTCATCACTCAAACTCCACATCGGCTCGGAGATCGGCCTGTGCCAGATCCCGTTTCGACCTGTCAGGCTGCCACATCTTTGCCGAGGCAAACCTGTTACTCGTAAACACACACCATCGCACGCAAGGCCGATTACTCCGGAACCCTGAGCTTGCGACCGAGGATCAGGATATTGGGGTTGGAGATCCGGTCGACGTTTGCATCAAGGAGCTTCTGAAACTGGCTCTGATCGCCATAAGCGAGTTCTGCCAGGCTTCGAAGCGTATCGCCGCTCCGCACCGTAACAACCCGCTGGCCGGATACCATCTCAAAACGCCCGGCATCAGCACCTGTGCTCAGATAATTAAGCCGCAATGTGGATCCTTCTGCAGGAGCAGGCGCGCTGTCGGAGGCTGCCGGTTCCGTGGATCTGCGAGGAACGAGAGAGAGGCCATTTTCCTTGCTGGCAGGCGTCTCGATCCTGATACCCGGCGGAGCATCGGGAAGCAGGCCGGATTGCGACGCCGAGGTCGGTTTGCTGGCTGCAAGGTCGGCACCCCGAAGCCTGGCCGCCGTGATCACAGCATCAGCGCTTGGCCCGGCGATCACCTCATAGTCAGGCAGATCAGGCGCTTCGGCGAGTATCTCGCTTCCCGAGAGGCTTTCCAGAAAAGCGACGAGATCCTGCTTCTCTTCCCGTGTAAGGCCAAGTGGCTGCATCAGTGGGGATTTCGTTCCGAAGACGTCCTGAGTACCGCCTATATTGTAGAACTCCACCACCTCGTCCAGAGTGAAGAGAACCCCATTGTGCATGTAGGGGGCAGTATATTTCAGGTAGCGCAGCGGGGCCGTTCGGAATGCCCCGAGATCGTCCGGAATGCCCCGAGATCGTCCGGATCGTCTGTCGTCGAATACAGGCCGGGATCCCGATCCAGATTATCATATACGTTCTGGTCCAGCCCGCGAATACGCATCAGATAGCGGAACGTAACCTGACGCAGCGGATCTTCGGCAAATTCAGGGTTCACGGGCACGCTGATGTTATGGAACGCACCATCGCTGAGCAGCGGGCCGCTGTGGCACGCCGTGCAGTTGGCCTTGCCGGAAAAGATATCCATTCCCCGCAGTGCTGCGGCAGGCATGGCACCCGTATCGCCCGCAAGATAGCGATCAAACGGGCTATCGTCAGAAATGAGCGTGCCTTCGTATGCGGCAATGGCCTCAGCCAGATGTTCCTTGCTCGGCTCTTCTCCCCAGATCGACAGGAATCTGTTGCGGTATTCCGGGATCTGGCGCAGCCGTTCTTCGGCGAGGAGCATGTCAATATTGGCAACGAAGCCCGCACCCATGGCGTCACTCACCTGATCGGAAAGCGATCCGAGGCTGGCATCCCAATGAAGACCTGACCCGAGAAGGGCTGAATTCACGATTGTCTGCGAATTGCGCCAATGCTTTGTTCCGGGATATCCGCGTGCAAGGTCTGATCCATCTGTCCAACCGGCGCTCGGGTCGTGGCATTCCGCGCAAGAGGTGGAGGAGTCGCCGGAGAGGCGGGGATCGAAGAACAGCATCTTGCCAAGTTCTGAGACTTCTGCATCTGCAGTCGGACGGGAAAGTGCGCTCATCGGTGTAAAGGAGGCGGTATCAGCCGATTGTTGCGCAGCAACGCCCGTTGCTGTCATGCAAAGGAGCGCGGAGAGATTACGTAAAAACATGGCCATATTCCTCTTCGCCTAGGACATCACGAGGTCGGCGTCGAAAACTTCGCCCGGCCCGATTGTGAAATCGGTGAACTTCTCACCGAGAGCCGGGTGCCAGACGCTGATCTGGTATTCACCCGGAGGAATGTCACCGATCTCGAACTTCCCGTTCACGGATGTCACGGAAAGGTAGGGGCTTGGTGACGTATACATCCACGCGGCCATCCAGTTATGCGCGTTACAATCAATCGTGACGAGATTGCCTCTCCGAAGCCGCAGGGAAATAACGTCAACCTGACCAGCACGCGGTTGCGAAAAGTTGAACATCGAGCGGCGGACACCCTTGTAGACCTCATAGGCGTGCACGTTGTGCAGGATCGGGTCAAAGTTGATTATTTCGGCCTCTGCCGAGTCTCGCACGATCTGCACAAAAGGCTGAAAACTGCAGTTCGTCTGATAGATCTTTGCGCTTTCAAAGACCGGGTCCCATGATTTGCCCGCAGTTATGCCGCGTATCTGTATCACCGCATCGGCGAGCGCGCTGTCATTTCCAACCCGCATTGGCACGACAGTGCGAAAGCCCTCTCCGCAGATGTTGGTGTCTTTTATAACCTTCATCTTCACGGGCTCTATCGGCGGGCCATCGTACTTCAATGTGCCGCGAAGGGTCGCGCCATTCCGAACGCTGTCTATTTCCTCGTATTTGAGACTGGCGGCATTGCTGAGCCCCTGCGCAAGCGCAGGCCCAAAGCGGAAACTTGTTGCACTGGCAACCAAGGCGCCAGCTAACATGGATCGGCGCGAAACAATCATTAAGACGATACCTTCAATAGTTTACTAAGCACGGTCGCGATACACCTGCTCACAGAGCATTCAAGCACCATTATTTTTCCTTTGCGGCAAAAAATTGACCAGATGATGTATTTCGCGACCACTTAAGGTCAAATACTATGATGTTTAGGCGAGCTTAACTGAGGTATTGCAACTAATGAATGTGTGGTTCGAATAATCCATGAGGCCCTGACCTATACTGAGGAGCACCCGTGCAAGCTTGATTCGTGGTGTGACCAGCCTGCCATGGCTGGGAATCCAAAAGTTGGCGTTTGGTGCAGCTGGCGGATATCTCGATGCAAGGAGCCGTGCTCGGGAACGATCATGGCCCCGGCTGCTCAGCTCCAACAGAGATTTCATCTATATCACAATTTTCGTTCTGTTGTTCGCTAGGTCCGTAGACTGGCCTGATACGAACAAGGGCATGTGGGGGGGAGGTGATTGGAATACCGGGCCGGCATTTTGGCCAATCTGTGTACACATTTTTCCGAAACGATGTACTTTGGGTGCGGGTGGTTTTCCTCTTCGAATGATCAGCAATGTCGGTAGTACGCCTAATATTCCACCGGGTTTTCCAGTGTGAGCCACTTTGCCAAACTGTACCGTGCTGAATTCCGGGAAGCGCCCAGCGAAACCTTTAAGTCAATCAAGCGTTCGAAGGTCGCATCCCGATGATGCGGTGGTCAAAGTGGAGAGAACTGTCTGCCACGAACCAGCCGAAACTTGCAAAAGACGAAACATTGCCCAAAAGTCTTTCGAATGAGTAAAGTGAGTAATGACTCCCAAAGCTCTTTCTGCTTTCTGCCTGATCATGCGCCGAGGGTCGCTTGCCGCGGCTGCGAACGATATGAACCTCAGCCAACCGGCTGTCTCCCGGCTGATCTCGAACCTCGAATACGAGATTGGTTTCGGGCTCTTCAACCGAGATAAGCGAACGCTGACGCCGACAGAAGAGGCACGACTGTTCTTTCGCGAAGCAGAGCGCGTTCTCGCGGGAATGGATCAACTCTCCAGTGTCGCCGAAGACATAAGACTGGGCACGGGCCGTCAATTGCGTGTGGTTGCGATGTCGCGCCTTGCAAACAGTATTTTGACACCTGCGACACAGAAGTTCATGTCCGTTATGCCCGACGTTGCCCTGACGCTTGAGACGCATCATCGCCGGGAGATGGGGAGGTGGCTGACCAGCGGGCAATTCGATGTGGGTTTCGGAGCCTTGCCAATCAATAACCTCAAATTGGATGTGCGTCCGCTCGGCAGTACCCAGGCCGTCGCTGTTTTGCCTGCAGAACACCCGTTCGCCAGGCAAGATGTCTTGGGCGTGGCAGACCTTGTGAAAGAGCCGCTTATCGCTCTGACACACGACACTCTTCTTCAGCAGCAGATTGAAGCCATTTTTTCAACGGCGGCACAGGTGCCTAAGATCGGACTGAGAGCATCAAGCTCCCTCATAGCTTGTAACCTGGCCGCGCAGGGGCTCGGTTACACGATCACTGATCCTTTTACCGCTTCCATTATCAGAAAGCCGATCGCAACCCGCCCCATAGTGCCGGAATTTCCATTGGAGTTTGGAGTGCTGACGCCCTCTGGCACCATAGCGTCTACCGCGACAGAGGTTTTCGTTGATTGCATGAGGAGTGCCTTCGAAAGCCTGAGCGTCACAAGTTAACCCTGATACCCTTCATTAAAACAATATTAATCTTTCGCTATTTGCATCAGTCGAGCCGATTATTAGGTTTCCTGACAAATTTCGAACACCATACGCAAAGAAAACTTTCAGCAGGAGTGCAGTTCTAAGGTGGGATTGCATAAATCGTAAGTGTTTTTGCGAGGGGTTTATTTATGCGTAGAGTACCGTTAAAACTATTATTCGTTTCGTCAGCATTGGCGACTTTTGCCGCAATGCCCAGTATTGCTGAACCAGTCACTCTTACAACTACCGATGGGTCGATATCACTGAGCGGAGAGTTGTTGTCTTTTGATGGAAAGACTTACTCAATTGAATCCAGATTGGGTAACATGAGTATAAGTGCAGATCTGGTAAACTGCACCGGGGCGGGATGCCCGCCTCCGGAAATGCTGCTTTCCGAGTTCAGAATTTCGGGTGCTCGCACCTTGGGTGAGCGATTGATACCCGAACTGCTGTTTGGATACGGTGACAAGCTGGATGCAGATCTGGTACAGACGGCCTCCGCAAATGGTGAAGCAAGTTTCGAGCTTGCCTCGTTTGACGGAGACAAAATGGCTGCCGTTGAGGTGGTTCCGAGTAACTCATCCGCCGGGTTGACTGATCTTCTGGACGGGAACGCTGCATTTGCCCTGTCCTCCCGCCCGGCGCGAAACCGTGAGGCGAGAACTTTCGGTGAGGCAGGCCTTGGCGCAATTCGCGCCCCGGAACAGGAGCATATCGTCGCCCTTGATGGCTTGTTGATTGTGACCTCCAAAGACAATCCGGTGCGCGCAATAACGGAGCAAAATGTTGCTCTCGCGTTCTCAGGCAAAATTTCAAACTGGTCCCAGCTTGGCGGGCCGGATGCCGCAATCAATCTCTATGTGCGCGGCGCGAACTCCGGCACCCGTGAGGTTTTCGACAACTTGCTGCTGAGGCCTTCCGGATTGCAGCTTGGCGGACGGGTGATTGAAGTAGACAGCGACGAAGCTATTGCGGACGCAGTTGCAAATGACCCTAACGGGCTGGGGTTCACCAGTTTTGCGAGCCGGAAAAACACGAAAGCCCTGGCAATTGAAGGGGTCTGCGGTCTTCAGACACCTCCCAGCGCCTTTGCAATTAAAACGGAAGAATATCCGCTGACCCGCCTTCTCTATATGTACAACGCTGATCGTCCGATGTCTGTTCATGCCAAAGGATTGCTGGAGTTTGCTGTTTCCGAAGAGGCGCAGGATCAGGTGGTTCGCGCAGGGTTTGTAAATCAATCGATCAGTGCGGCTTCAATTGAATCGCAGGGGCTCCGTCTGGCGTCGGCTGTCGTCGCCAACCGAGACCTTGCAACATTCCCGCAGTTGCAGGAAATGGTTGGCCTTCTGATAGCATCCGACCGGCTGTCTACCACCTTTCGGTTCGAGACTGGCTCGGCCCAATTGGATGCACGTGCCCAAAGCGATGTCGGCCGTTTGGCAAATCTGCTGACCAAAAGCAACTATCGCAACAAGGAGATAACGTTTGTGGGCTTCACAGACTCGGTTGGTGACCCCGAGTTGAACCGCCAGCTCTCTCAGCAACGCGCACAGCAGGTTCTTCAGTCTCTCATAGATGAAAACCCCGCCTTGGAATCGCAAGTCCGTCTTCGGGCTCTGGGTTACGGCGAGATTTCACCTATCGGATGTAACGAGACAAATACCGGTCGTCGGATCAACCGTCGTGTAGAGGTTTGGGCACGTGACGTCGTGGTGCGCAACTAGGTGCCGCTTCCACTTCAGTAAACCAAAAATGGCGCAGACGGCCATCACAGGCAATTAGCATTACGCAGTATTCTTGAGACAAGGACAAGCTTGATGAGAGTTCTTAACACACTGGTCGCGGCAGCTGTCGCGTTCTTCCCGGCACAGGCTTTTGCGCAGTGCGACCCGGGTGAACGGGTGACAAAGTTTAGCCTTGTAACTTCGCTGCAGGGGCATCCCAAGGGAGAGGCAGCCCTTGCTTTCGCTGATCGCGTAAACAGTGAACTGGATGGCAAGCTTTGCGTAGAGGTCTTTGGCAATAGCGAACTCTACAATGATACTGATGTCTTCGATGCCATACTCAACGGAGATGTGCAGTTTGCGGCGCCAGGTGTTACGAAGTTCGGCAAATATACTCAGCAATTTGAACTCTTCAATTTGCCGTTTCTATTCGATGGCCCACTTCATGTGATGGAATTTCTGAACAGCGATGTTGCTGCGGAGATGACAGCAGGTTTGACGGATCATGGATTTGTGGGGATGGGCTACTGGGCAAACGGTATGCGCCAAATGTCTGCTACCGTTCCTTTACGCCTGCCCTTGGATGCAAGAGGGCTGACGTTCCGGGTGTCCTCAAGCTCGCCCGTGACTGCGGAGGTGATGCGCCGGATGGAGATCACACCGAAAAAGCTCTCGTTCAGCAAAGTGTATGATGCGCTGAAAACGGGTGAGGTGCAGGGGCAAGAGAATACATGGGCTAACATCCAGACCAAGGAGTTCTACCTCCAGCAAGCAGCCGTGACCGAAACAAATCATACCTATATCGGATATATCGTTGTCACGTCGCAGGATTTCTTGAGCAGTCTTGATCCGGAAACTCGCCAGGCTCTGCAGGACATCATGAAGCTTACGACCCATGAGCGGAACCGGTTTGCCTTTGAGATCAACCAACAACGCCGTCAGGATATTCTGGATGATGATGGCGTTATCGTCACGTTGACGCCGGAAGAGCTGGCCCAATGGCGCGCCGAACTCAAACCCGTGTGGGACCAGTTCAAATCATCGATTGGCGAAGGTTTGGTTGATGCGGCAATCCTGATGAACTCCACCACCAATCCGTTTGAGTAGAGGGCGGATCACAGACAAATGGGCGCGAAAAAGACGCCCTGTCAGACAGAAAACATTCAGGCTGCCCAAGTCGCAGCAGCATCGGGTCAAGCGCGTCCAGCACATCTTCGCTGTTCATGTTTGGCCCGACTGACATGACAAAGCCAAACCACCAAAGACCTCCACAAACTGCTGTCGCAACGCACAGTCAACGCACACCGGCTCGAACTATTCTCGATTTGGAGACTGGAAATAGGCTAGCGCCTCATTCAACTCCACCGAAGTTTTCGATTTAATGGTGCCTGGGGGTGGCATGGCACTCCAGTCTCAGCAGGCCCCATGTAATGCCATATCTGTTTGTAAAAAATGGATTTTCCTGATCCAATGCTCTCAGGGAAACTTGCGCCGTCACAACAAATCCTATACGTATTGGGGGATATATTCTTGGGGAACCTAACAGCCCTTTTCATCAAATCCGCGCCACCCGGAAAGCACGAAGATGGCCATGGCTGAGCCTCCCCCTTTGAAGTGGTCCGCCCCTATAGTTAGGAAAGCGGAGGACTGGAGCTCACCCCGTTTTTGGTCTGGGTTTCATGCGAGCTTTCGGGTTTCGTTCAGTTGGGCCGCAAATTCGCTT
>CANMAI010000014.1 GCA_947495795.1 uncultured Paracoccaceae bacterium
TGCTCGTTTGTTGAATCCGCCGCGTTCTGGACGAATGGCGGCTTAGCCTGGCCCCCTTGAGCACTCGAAAGTGCGGGAAAGGTAGCGTGGGACTCGAAATCAAACTACCGCCGCCCAAGCCTGCCTAGTCTTGCAAGTTGAGCAAGCATCTGAGCGCCGGTACCTGTCCCCTGACTAGCATTGGGCGGGGGTGGACGCGAGGAACCTGCTCCAACGCCACCACGTTCAGGCATTGGTGCGATACCTAAGTATTGCCTTGCGCGTAGGCCCGCGTACTCCGAACCGGTAGCGGAACCAACGAGGTAACGATTTTGGGCCAGCGGAGAACCCATAGCGGCTCTGCCGAACGCGTATGCACCCCCAAGTCCGCCCGTAATTGCTGGCATCATAATGTTTCCGGAGATGGCACGTACAATAAACGGCGTCGCGATTATGAACCCCTTAGCCATGAGGACCATCATAAAGAATGGTATCAATGCGCCTATGTTCGAAGCTCCCTCTGGATCACCCAGCTCAAGAATAAGGGCGGAGGCTACACCAGTAATTGTGGCGAACACCCCAGCAACGATCACAGGATAGAGTGCGAATGACACAAGGGCGGAAAGCCAGCGAGCAAAGTAGTCTTTTGTGGCATCGAAGAGTGTCAAGAATACCATTATCGGCGCGAGGCCGATCAGCAACGCGATCATTAATCTCGATGCGACAAGAACAAATGCGGCCAACCCGCCGAGTATGGAAAGCAATAAGACGCCAAGCACATCTAGGAGAGCGCCGGCCATCCAGTTGAGCTCAGAGCCAGCTGCATTTAGATACTCACCTAGTTCTGCTATAAGCCTGTCAAATTCTTCCGCAAACGTACCCGAAGGGCCGGGGGTTCCTCCGCCAACTGAGGCGACTAGTGAGCCAGCGATACTGTCGATTCCGCTTAGAATAGCTGACGAAAACGCATTGAATTGCACCCAATTCGTCGCAAATATTCCGATCAAGCCGATCTTGACCGCCAACCAGAACGCTGTTCGCCCGTCCATAGCGCGGTATTGGTATATCATGTTTACGAAGACGAATATTACCGCGAGTGTGGTTCCAAGAACGAGCATCGTTCCGACCGTAGCTGCGACTGCGCCAAATTGGGTTTCGCCTGCCGTGTCGAGATAGCCTTGTGATGTTTCAACGAAATACGTGACAACGCTCATTTGCTAGTTCACCAGTTGCCTTCAGCTTCACAGATCGGCTTGGCCGTTCGTCTTAGCTCATTGGCTCTTCGACTATAGTCAGAAGAAGCTTCAATGATCTCCCAGCGTTCGGAACTGGCGTATCGTTCAAAGTAAACCTCTTGAGCAGCGTCCCAGCTTGGAAACTGAGTCCCGCAAGAGCACTCTTCACCTTCGACGATGCGCTGCATATTTTGGAAGCGATAGATGTCCTGTAGAAGCACTCCTTTGTGTGCTTCCTTGATGTCTATGTTTTGCACCCATTCAGGAAGTTCAGGCCTATCGATGCAAAAATCGGCTGTGTTTTCCAAAGTTGGGACAAGATTACGCTCTGAATGAACGGAGGTTGGTATCATGACCAACCCGAGAAGAATGGCTGTCGGAAAATCTTTCACGAGCCTGCCCCGATAACAGTTGCAGCGGACACTTCTCGCTTGAGAAACGCGCTATATCCTAGGGAAATACCGTGTGTTTCAGGAAAAAAGGACACCACCTCCCAACCGTTCGCTCCGGCTTCGTTTAAGCTCGCATGCATTGCGTCATAGTGTTTTTGTTTCTTGATCTCAAAGAACCGAAATTCGTGCTCAAACTTCTTCATGCGGCAACCTCCTCGGATTGGCTTGCGCCCGGCAGGTAAAACTCGGTGATCCCACGCTCGGAATCCTTCCGCCCGGCTTGAATGATGACGTCGATGGAGCTTTCAATATAGAGTACCATGTCTTGGTAAGTCATTGGAATCTCTGTCTTTAGAGCGGCGATGGCTAGGCGCTGTACCGCCAATTGCGGTGTTTCGGCGTGTAGTGTTGTCATAGAGCCGCCGTGACCTGTGTTGATCGCCTCCAAAAAGGTCATGGCTTCCTTACCCCGGACTTCGCCAAGGATGATGCGGTCCGGTCGCATGCGCAGCGTTGCTGTGAGCAGAACATCAGCCGTTTGTAACTGGGCGTCGCGATTTGCGATAAGCGTGACGGCATTTGGCTGCCTGGGAAGAAGCTCTGCGGCCTCTTCGATCGTTACAATGCGTTCCTCATCCCCAACCAGAGACAAGATTTTCCGGGCGGCGACGGTTTTTCCTGTCGATGTTCCGCCGGACACAATCATGTTAAGTTTTCGCTGAGCGCAAAAGGCCAGTGCGTCATCAATTTCGCCTCGCGCAACGACTTCGCGAAGTTGGCGATTGGTCTCGTTGCGAAGCTCCTCCAGCTTGCGTTCTTTGCCGTAAAGGTACTTCAGCTGAATGCTCTCAAGCGGCAGTGTCGAGAAAAACCGCAGACTGATTGACATGCCCGATACGACAGCCGGGGGTGTGACAACCTGAGCCCTGATGTGTCTGCTGCGATAGGTGATGGACACCGAAACGATTGGGCGATCCTTGCTCATCGTGGTGCTGGCATCTGAGGCGATCTGGTTTCCGAGGTCCTTAATTTCGGTCTCAGTCAGGGTTTGTCCCAGAGGTCGCATGAAGTGATCACCATGGAATTCACCCCAACAAGATCCGTCCGGGTTGATGCAAATCTCAATCACATCATCGCGTGCGGCGTCTTCGAGTTTGTCGAGTGAAGCTTGAAGATAGCTCAGAGACATGGCTCAAAAGATCTCCAGGTCTCGGTCGACCATAACGGTGACGCGCGCGCCCTGATCGAGATAGATGACCGGGCCGATGGAGAGGTAGTCGCTGATCACGCTATCCGTGGCATCCGCCAGATCGTCGCCGACATCTTCCAAAACATCGGCTGCTGCATCGTCTTCGACATTGGAGGCCGCAACGCTCGGCGCAGCCGTGACGATCGAAATAAGCGCCGCAGATCCAAAACGCTCCGCAAAGCGTGTATCGACAAATCCGGTCACTCCGGACCGCCCGAGTTCATCCCCACCAAAGGAGCTGATCTGAATGGATTGATTGGTTGGCAGGATAATGCGGTCCCAGGCGATCGTGACCCGTTTCTGAGCGATTTCAGCGCCGGAGCGATATCGACCAACGAGGCGTGATCCCCGCGGAATAAGCAGGCGCGCGCCGTCATAGCTGTAGACGTCTTCAGAGGTAAGAGCGCGCACTTGACCGGGCAACGAGCTGTCCAGTGCTGTCTCCATGACCGCCTGAATCATGGTTCCCTGAACAACTGTGTTGGATGGATTGGCGATGACTTGGGCCTGCGTCACCGTCGATGGAAGTGCGCCGTTCACGACAAAGTCTGTCACGTCGCCAAAGGTGCGTTCCGCAAGTTCGGTGGCGTTCCCCGTTCCACTCCCACCGAAGGCGATCGTCGGGGAGGCAATGCGGCGTTCCTGAAACGCGCGTTCTTCTTCGGCTCTTTGTTGAAGCTCGGCGAAACGGCGGGCTTCCAACTCGCGGCGCAAGCGTTCCTCCTCTCGCGCCCGAAGTTCTTCTTCTGTCGGACCAGGCGGTGCAGGGGCAGGTGCCGAGGCTTCGAGTATTGCGAGCTCGAGGTCCATTCGCAACTTCTCAAGCTCTGTGTCTCTTGCTGACAGCTCCTCCTGGAACTGTCGTTGCGCGTCTTCAGAGGCTGCCTGCAGCGCGGCGATTTGCTCGGTCAGCGCGTTGATGGCCTCCGCTGCCTTGGTGTCCTCTTCGAGCACTGACTCGGGTGCGTTTTGAAGCGCATCGATCTGAGCTTGCAACGCGGCCAGCTGCGCGATGAGGTCTGCATTGGGTTCAGCTGGCTCCGGGGTGACGGTTACGATTTCAGGTTGAGGTGTTGGTGGAGGGACAAATGGTTCAATTTCTCCGAAGCCATCGCCTTCTTGCTGGAACTCATCGGGAGTTGCCGTCGGAAGTGCGACTTCCTCGGAAGGTTGGTTCAACAGGTACAATGCTGTCCCGGCACCGGCGATGAGAACAACAACAAAAATCGCCAGAGCCGGTGAGCGTTGCTGCAGTGCGGGCGTCGCTGCAGCTCCACCTTGCTCTAGGGCGGCGAGCCGGCGTTCCAGGTCCTTGTCAGATTTGTCGGCCATCAGGATGTCACTCCAGCAGGGGGTGTTACGCTGATGCAGACAACGGCTTCACCAAGGCGTAATACCCATTCTGAATTCACGCCCGAGACGCGGATCACTCCATTCTGCACTTGTTGGGTATTGACCGTGCGTTCGCGCCCATTGGAGTGAAGGAAAATGGCAGGCACCGGGGCGTTTCTACCAAACTGGAAGTAGGTGAATGTTCCGTCATCCCACACGCGCGTGGGTGTGATTTCGACCCGCTCATTGGCCCCATAGTTGTAGTTGGGTGCCTGGGCCGCGACGGCGTTTGCTGCACGCCGATTATCTTCAGGGTATCTGAACTGAACCACATAGAACGTCGGTTGGGAGGCTTCCTTGACGTTGAAGTAGTAGCTGCGACGATTGGTGTAGACCGTCACGTTGGTGTGTACCGCGCGTGCCAGCGGTTTGATGGCAAAGGCCCGACCACCGGGGACGCCGTCAATTTCAAATCCTTCCGTATCGCCCGCAATGATGGACCGGATGGTTTCGCCCTCACCAAACTCAACAGTTGTGACATGCGTCAGCGACACACTCAGCCGATAGACTTGACCCTCCTGGTACGTGGCGACCCTGACCCTTGCATCGCGTGGCCCGCCACGCGGGATCGCCTCTGCCAAGACTGTTGATGCAATCAGCGTAAAGCACAACGACAGGATGGTGAGGTTGCCCGCGGCACGCCACTTGCCCCAAAAAGCGGTGCCGCCAATGTTCCGATGCACCAAACGGGGTCGGTACATCGGCGACAACCAGTTAGGGAGGTACTGTTGTGGGCGCATTAGTTTTCCAATCTATCGGAACGGATCGAATACTCGGTCACGGTGAAGCCGAACGGATTGGTCCAAACCTGATCGATGGAGCGGCTTTCTTCTGGGCGGAATTCGAAGAGAAGGGTTGCAGTGAAGAGACCGGCCTGAACGCCGTTGATTGACTTGAGGCGCTTGCGAAGGCGGGCAGTGGCACGGTTATTACCAATCAGATTGATGCTCAGAATTTCGACATCTAACCGGGCATTCGGTCCATAAACCGTCGGTGGGTAGTTTTCATTGGCGCTATTCCAAATCTGCCGAACGCCAGCCTCGGCAGCAGCATCCGACCTGCGCAAGACGCTACGGACCCGTACATCGTTGTCGAGTTGATTGTAGACCTCGCGATCGGTCACATAGCGGAAGACTTCGGCTTCAATTATCGCTTGATTTGACGTGACTGTCGTTGCGCCGACAGAGGCTTCGGGAAGCGCAAATCCGGTCTCTGGGTCGTAGGGGACAACGACGGGAGGTGGATCGACATCGAGGATGGCCACGGCTGCCGCACTCAGGCATCCCAAGACTCCAAAGACCAGTCCGACGAGCGCCAGGCGTTGCCACAGACGCTCCCGTCGAAGCGCCCCGTAGACAAGTTCTTCTTCTATGATTGCTTGCTCGTCACTCACAACCCACTAACCTCACTCTCATTACTCGGCGCGCAAGTCCGGCAAGGTGAACTCCATGAACCGCTGTTCTTCGGCGATTGTCGCGGCATCAATGACGCCGCCGGTGCCGTCTCCAACCGTTTGAACCGCTTCGAGTTGCCACATGGCGACGAGCGCGATCGCGAGCTCGGCTGTCACGCGTGTGTTGAGATCTACACTCTCTTTGAGCTCGTCCATATCGTCGATCAAGCCAACAAGCCGGTCGACACGCTGCAGCGACTGCCCTGCGTCTTCGTAACTGTTCTGGGCCGCAGCAGAGACCAATGCGCCGGTTGTGGCTTGCGTTGCGATGCGCTCAGCCCCGGCATTGCCGCTGCGGGCCATTTCACTCAAGGTGTCTTCGTCAAAGCCCAAATCAGCCAGAACACGGTCCATCTGGGTTTCGATCTCGCTTGCACCAGAGCCGGTCAAGCCCGAGAAGTCCCCTGTCTTGATCGCATCAATGGTCGCGAGAATGTCTCCGAATTCCTGATCGAGCAGCCCGTTCAATTCGTCTTCCATCTGTGTGCGAATGATCTCCGGCAGCTCAGCCAAGCGTGTCAGCGCTTCATAGGTACATTGCAACTCCGCGAGCTGTTCTGTGAGTGTGGCCAGTTGCTCGCGAAGCTGCGTGAGCTGCTCATTCTGAAGAATTTCGTCTTCGATCATTTGGCGCAGCTGTTGGATGTTTTGAGCGATATTCTGCGTGTCGACGACCGGGACGCCTTGTGCGTAAGCTGGCACGATCATCGTGGTTGGGATTGCTGCAAACATACAGCTCGTGAAGAGAGCACGTCTCACTGTGCGTTTGAACATCAATCCAGTTCCTCCAGGGTGAAATCCATGAACTCTTGTTCGGCCATGCGCGCCGAGGCTTGCGCCAGTTGCGCGGCACTCAATGGCTGTGTACGGGCTGCCTTGAGGCGCAGCCGCGCCGCGATAAGGCGGACCAGTTCCGCGCGTGCATAGGTGTTGAGCGCGACGCTTTCTTGGACGTCGCTGGTTGTCTCGATCCGTTCTACGATGTCACGGATCCTCAGCGCCGCTTGCCGGATGGCTGCGGGTGAATTGCTCCCATAAAAGGCGGCCCCGTGACCGGTCATTGAGAGATTGGCATTGGCGAGTAGCGTGGGGTCGATGGTGCCGAGAGCTTCGATGCCACCGATGCGCGCAAGGTAATCATTGTATTTTTGCGGGATGACGGTGACGTAGTGCTGGGTTTCCTTGAATGGCGGCACGCCGCCATACTCGATCACGCGGCCCGGTCCTGCGTTATAGGCGGCCAAAGCGTTGATGATTTTGCCATCAAACCGATCAAGCTGTGCTGAGAGATACCGCGCACCGCCATGCACCTGCAAATAGGGGCTGTTGTAGTACTCCGGGTTGATGCCGAGATCGCTGGCCGTTCCGGGCATGATTTGTGTGAGACCAAAAGCACCTACGGGCGAGCGGGCTCCGATCGTGAATCGGCTTTCCTGCCAGATGAGGGCTTGGAGGAGGGCGCGCCACTGCACGGCGGAGAGGCTCGCACGACCCACGCCTGAAAACCCTGCCGTCTCCTGCGCCACCTGAATGATAAGCTGTTCTATGTTTTGCGCCGCGTCGCCAAACATCTGCTGCCCACCAGGATTGGGGTCAATCTCGGCTGTGCCATAGACCGCTTCTGCGGATCGATCAGCAGAGCCACTCCCGCCTTCAAGGGACGTGACCAAAGGGCCAACGCCGGCACCGTCGAAACTCGTTTGCGCATCCAGGATGGCTTGCAGCGTGGCCAGCTGTTCGCGCTTGATTGCGGCCAAGAGTTCCCGGGTTGCCAGCTTGTCGGCCTGTAGTGCGAGATCGATCTCCCGGTCACCGGTCTCAACAATGTCACGGGCCGTTAACCCGCTGTCATTTGTGGGCACACCTTGCGCGGCAGCGATGCCTGAGGTGGCCGCAAGTACCGCAAGGATATGGACGAGCTTACTCAATCTCTATCGTTCCATCCAACGGTCCGCCAAGTGGTTTGAAGTTGCAGTCTTTCTCGCCCGGAGCCGGAGCGACGAAATTAAAGCAGTTGGCCTGTGGTTCGCGGTACTCCGTGCACCCTGCGAGGAAGACGGCGAACAGGACAATCTTGGCAACGATACGGATCATGAGAGTCTCCAAAATTCGGGGCGATCTCGATAGTCGGCACCGACAAGCGCCTCACCTTTTTCCATGCCACCGAGAATGGTCAGGTGGGGGCCAAGAGCAGACAGATCGGCGTCAACAACCACTGAACCACCGTCGTCGCGAATGAGCGCGAGGCGGCTGTCGCTGCCGGTATTGAGAAGGACATCGAGTTCCTTCTCGTAGAGGTTCAACATCGCATAGTCGGATGCGTGCGCGCGAATGTTGGGCAAAAGGATTTGTGTCGGGACGGCTTCTATGATGGTTTTGCCTGTCCGGGTGCGTTCTAGCTGGCTGGCATATTGCGTCATCATGACGGCGACGGTGTTTTGCTTTCTTGCCGTCACTAGCCAATTTGACAGGCGCTCAGCAAAATACACATTGTCGAGCGCCTTCCAGGCCTCGTCGATAATGATGATCGTTGGACGGCGGTCTTCGATCTCACGTTCAACACGGCGGAAGAGGTAACTCAGGACGGCCATGCGTTCGCGTTCGCTCTCACTGTCGAGAATGCCGGTGAGATCGAACCCGACTGTGTCACCTTTCAGAGAGAATGTGTCCTCAAGCGTTTGGCCGAAGATCCAGCCATACCGACCGTTTTGGGTCCATTCCTGAAGACGTTCGTGAAGATCGCCCTCGTCGTCCGTGGAGACAAAGAGGGATGAGAAATCCTTCCAATTCCGCAACTCAGGACTAGCCGCCGTTGCGTTTTGACGCACAACTTCCTGAATGCGATTGGTCTGAGCCGGTGTGAGCGGGCGATCTGATCTGTAGAGAAGGCTGCCAAGCCAGTCAGATAGCCAGGCCGTGCCGCGTTCGTCGGTCTCTGTCCAAAGTGGATTGAGACCCGTTGGCTGGCCCGCCTTGATCGCAGTGTAGGTTCCACCATTGGCACGAACGCCCATTTCCATACCCGCGCGATAGTCGAAGACGAACACCCTGGCATCGGTTCGCCGCGCTTGGGTCATTAGGAAGGCTGAAAGAACGGATTTCCCTGATCCCGGTCGCCCGAGGATCAGGGTATGTCCGCTCGTAGGCTCTTTATCCGGCGATCCCTGCTCGTGGTAAGAAAAACGGTAAGCGCTTTGCTCCGGCGTCGGGAACATGGAAATGACCTTGCCCCATGGCAGATGCTCTTTCGATTTGCCGAGCTGCGTGCGATGGAAGGCGGCAAAATCGGCAAAGTTCCGATTTGTTACCGCACTGGCCCGCACCCGCTTAGGCTGGTTGCCCGGGTGCTGGCTGAAGTAGTGGCTCTTGGCGGCAGCACGCTCGCCGATCATCTTGATGCCTTCGGCAGCGGCCGCGTTGACGATCTCGGCCCCGAGGGTCTCCAGCTCATCCAATGTGTCGCAGAAGACGGTCACGACCATATGATGCTCGCCGAAACTCTGCCGCTTGGCTTCTAGGTCGTCATGCGCAATGTCGAGCGCTTCGAGGAGCGAAAGGGCTGCATCCTGAGACGCCTGCATTTGCCGCTTCTGGCGCTTGATGCGCCCAGCCATGAGATTTGAATTGATCGGGGTGAAGGAGTGGGTGACGATCATGTCGACCGGCAGGTTCAGCATATCGAACATTGTGCAGTTCGTTTGCTCGGAATACTCACCAATGGTGAAGCTCTTACCGTAGCGCTGTCCGACCACACCTTCGGAAAGCTCGAAATGCGTGCCTTTGAAGGTCACGCGGGTATTGGAAGTATTGTAGGAAAGAAACCCGTACTTACCCGCCGGGAAGAGTGGCATCTCCTGGCCTGTGTTGAGTGCCCCGAGAAAACCAACAAGCTCACCCGAGGACGCCGAAAGGACATGAGGGTCCATCTCAGACAGCCCGGACAGGAAGACACCGATAGCCTCGTTCAACCGTCGGATACGTTTTTGGGTTTCTTCTTTGAGTCTGTTTGGATTGCTGCGGTTTAGAAAGGGCAGGGCGCTCTTTGGTGGAGGTCGATGAATAACCGTGAGCGTCAAGGTTTTGTCGCGCAAGCCGGACATCGAGAGCTTGTTGCGCCACTCGGCGTCCACGGCCCCAGCAAAGTCGTCGCTTGAGATAGGGCTCAAGTCTGGTGTGATGGCCTTCGAGACTTTGTGGATGTAGTAGCTGAACTCCGGACCGAGCTGCGCAATGAGGCGGGCAAAAAGGGCCCGGACCTTATCGAGATGACTGTCGTCAGTTGTATAGCTGTTCACGCCGCGCAGTCGTACACATTGGAAAAGCTCGTTGACCCGCGTACGCACAGTCTGATCGTCGGCAAGGCTGACATAGGGCAGCATGTGCGCCAGCCTGCTTTCGCGTTCAAACCACTCCGGTAGGAGCGTGCGGTGATCCACGGTGTCGTCACGGGGCATAGCTGTCCCCACCATGGATCGAGCGATTGCGGGTGGGTGGTGTCTCTTGCAAGACGGTCATCATCACATCGATGAAGCGCGGATCCCAGTCAGCCGCCTTCCACAGGACTGGGTAAAGGACGGCTGCGATGCCAAGGACAACAATGTTCTGAATCCACACGAAGAGCAGAACCGAGCCAAAGAGCCAGACCATGGCATACATGATCGGAAGCCCAAAAAGCTTTGGCGGGCGCACAAGGCCCAGAAAAAGGGGAGAGCGCTCCGCCATCAGGGAATTACCCGCCCGAGAACACGGCGGCGACAATCGTGGGTGCTGCGGCAATACCGGCGATCCCAACAAGCACCCAGAGGGCCTGGCGCAGGTCAATGATGTTGAAGAACCAGCTCAGAAACACGCCGATCACAGCGAGGGTGGCGATGACGACACCAAGGGGGCCAGTCAGCGCGTCCACGATCCCTTGCAGCAGGCTTTGGATGGGCGACAGATCGATACTTTGCGCCATGGCGGGCTCTGCGGCGACAATGACGAGCGCCATCAACGCCAAAGCCAGTTGTAATGCCCTGTTCATGAATTCTCTCCTTCCAACCGTTCAAATACGGAAAGCACACGGACAACGTGGTTCTGCGTTTCGCGATAAGGGGGGATGCCACGGTGCGCGACCACGGCATCGGGGCCAGCATTGTAGGCAGCGAGCGCCAGTCGCCGATCGCCGAAGGTCTCCAGCATCAGCGCCAGATAGCGGGCGGAACCGTCAAGGTTCTGCCGCGTATCGTGAGGGTCGACGCCGAGCTCTTTGGCTGTGCCTGGCATGAGTTGGCCCAAGCCTATCGCGCCTGCCGAACTCAAAGCGCGCGGATTGTAAGCGCTTTCGATTTCAATGTTTGCGCGAAAAAGATGCAGCCAATCCGTCACGGAAAGGTCGGCGCGCCGCAGGCCAGAATGACTCGCGTAACGCAACGCGGTCTCGTTTATTGCCGAAAGTATCTCCGGGCGCGGCACGCGCGGTGCGGCAATCTGTGGAGAGGATCTTGTTGAAAGCGCCGCATCCTTTTGCGCGCCAATAATCTCGAGAGGTCGCTCTGTGCTGCCCACAGCAACGCCGTCCCGATAGTTGCGCGAAAAGCCGCTTTGAGATTGCGAAGGCCGGAGGCGGCCATCGTCCTCCATGACCAGCACCATTTGTGCGGCCAATGGGCTCGCAAGCGAGAGGGCAAGGAGTGCGCCAGCTGTGGCTCTAATCAGCCTTCGGTGTGAACCTGTGCGTTGTGCGTTGACCCTCTTCGAGAGGGATATTGGCGTTACGGAACCCCATGCCGATGAGGAAGGACACAACCCCAGTAACCGTCTTGAACTCGCGGATCTTGATGTCGTTGAAGGTTGTGCGCGTGCGCGCGGTGACCAGCAGTTTTTCCATACCCTCGTCGCTGACCGCTCGGACAATCCACAAGCCATACCAGGATGGCCCTTTCTTGTGAGCGTCGACTTTACACACAACCTCTGCTTGATAGCCGCTTTCGACCAAGTCCCTGAATCTCGGTTCCGTAACCACATTCGGTGCTTCTTTTTCTAAATCTATCACCTCGGTCACGTCCTCGTTTGACATCGTATGACCGAGCGTCCCCCATGGACACCACAACCATACGATGATATAAATACGCTACGCAAGCTATAGTTTCGTCGCTTACGGAGTTTCTCCCATTCGTTAACCATTACGACTGAGAGGGGGTTACAGGCAAGAAAATAGGCAGGTTGGATGGTGCCCTCATGAAACTGTATGCTGTGCCACTAGCTATAATTTCGCTTGTTCTTATGGCTCCCGCTGTGTTTGCTTTTTCTTGCACCAGCCCATTGAGACCGTTTGCGCTAAAAATGCTCAAGAGCTGGCTCTCATCTGAAGGACATAGGTATACAGGCGCACATCTTAGGAACCTCCCTTGGATGATCCTGTATTTTGGTGGCAGTGCTAATCTCTACGGTCAGCCGATAGCGTCCAATCCAGCCTTGCTTGACGCAATAACCACGTCGGTTCCAGCTTCTACTCTCGATACCAAAGGGCGCTTGATCAGCAATGGGGAGTTCTTCCGCGTTGAGCTCCAGGCGTTAGATCACGTATGTGAAATCGAAGAGGGTCATTTGAAAGAGAGCATGGCTATTCGTGTGATGGACTACACAAATGCCCTGAGCAGTGATGATGCGGAGGAGGTGTTTAGTACTTCGGTTCTTTTCAGCCCTGCACGATTTGAAGGTTTGGTGAATACTCCAGATGAACGGGCGAAAAGGGATCGCGGGCTTCTGAAAGCTGCAAACGAGCTGCAAGCGGAAGTGAGTGGTTCGTGAGACTGGAAAACAATATTGGGCAAACAGCGGTGCGCTAGGGAATGCCATTTTGGCAGTGCGCCTTAAACTCAAACCGTGAGGGCAAGCGCTCCATCCAGGCGTCAACAGCGCGAAGGACCAGACGGTCCATAGACAAGCGAAGTGCCAGCATTGTTGGAGTTCGAAAAAGCTGAGACCGGCTCATTTGTGAAATCCAATATTTAGCAATTTTCATTAGTGAGACTGCAAATCCGACGGTTTTCGCTCCGCTACTGTACCGGTCCTAGGTGGACAGAATAGGGTCCAAGACCGCAGATCTCTTCGGTCAATTTCCGCGCGACGACCGGCACTCCTCTTGCTGATTTCTCAATCCATGAACGCCCTATCTGCAAATGCCTCGATCAGCGCCACGGTCGCACTCGGCTGCTCTTCCATGATCCAGTGGCCTGAGTCTTCAATCTCCGCCGTCTCCACGTTTGTGGCACCACCCGCCTCCAGCGCTTCACGCATGGTTTCGAGCGCCGGGGCCATTGCGGTTTCGGCGCCGATCAAGAGCAGCGGCACATCGAAAGGACCCGTCATGGCTTCAAAGTGGACCTGATCTTGATCGAAGGCGCGATAGAGCTCAAAACCCGCGCGCAAGCGGTCTCGTGTCCCATAGGCCTCCGCATAAATGGCAACGTCCGCGTCGGAAATCGCCTCCGGGTGCCTGGCCACATGGTTGATGAAGTACCGGATATACGCCGCCTCGTGGCCCGCCACGAGTTCTTCGGCGATGGGTTGATCGTGGAAATCGAAATGCCACGAGTTCGGGATGCTGACCACCCAGTCCCATGGAGCAAAGCCGGGGAGGGGCACGTCCATGACGATCAGTCCGGCCAAATCGTCAGGGTATTGCCGCCCGTAGGCATAAGCCACCATGCCGCCAATATCGTGTCCCGCGACAAGGGGGTTCTCCAAATCAAGCGCGCCGACAAAGCCGTGGATATCATTGGCAAGCGCTTGTTTCGTCCAGTCCTGATCGGGACTGGTTGAACCGCCGATGCCACTGAGATCAGGCGCAAAGACCCTGTAGTCCTCGGCAAGATCAGGCATGATGTGACGGAACTCATCTGCGCTTTGCGGCCATCCATGCAAGAGTACGATGGCAGGTCCATCGTCTCCTGCGGTCAGATATCGAAACGTCTGATCCTCGACGGTGATGGTTTGGTCGGTGATTTCTGTTTCCTGCGCCCAAAGCGGTGCCGCAGTCAGAAGGCTTATGGTGGTCGCAGCCAGAAGTGCGACCCGGTGGGTCGTTTTCATGGGAAAGTCCTTTCGGTTGATTGTGTTTAAGTCTGTCGTTCGAGAGCGATGACCGTATCGATCACCGTAGCCGTTTGGCCGCCCGGGCCGTTTGCGACCCGTTCAATGGGTCCAATGAAGACCTCGCGCCAATCGGATTGGTTGAGTTCGAGATCGGCCAGTTCTTCTTCTGCCGTGGGATAGACCGTGTCCGCATCAGCCCAGGACCAGGGAGCGCGTGACCCATGGGCTGCGATCAGAAGCATGCCTCCCGGTGCAACTACATTCGCTGCGCGCCGCAACGCCGATACGCGGTCAAATTTGCCCGGTGAATGCAGGAACATGGCCGAGACGAGCCCAAATGCGCCATCTGGGATAGAGACATTCAGATCGTGACGCGCGAAGATTGCGCGTTCTGCAACGCCAGCATGTTCCGCTGCCTTTTGTGCCGCATCAATTGCTGACTGCGCCACATCAACGCCCGTGGCCGCCCATCCCTGCCTTGCGAGCCAAATCGTGTCGTCCCCCCGTGCGCAACCCAGATCGAGGGCCCTTCCGGGAACAAGACTCCCAGCAAAGCGAACCAGGATGGCCGAGGGGCGACCACCAGAGGGCTTGGTCAGCTTTGCATAGTGACCTTCCCAAAACTGCGCCGCGTCCTCATGGGCTTGTGGCATTGTCATGTCGTGTCCTTTCTTGTGCGCCATGCCGACACGCCAACCAGAAGTGTCAGTGTCGCGAAAACGGCGATGGAATAGCTTGTGGCCATTGCAGCGGCCTCGACAAAGCGGGGTGCTGTGGCGGCGCCTGCAGCCATGCCGTTCTCACCAAGCAGCCCAAAGAAGATCTGACCCGCGATCGCGATGCCAAGGGCTGCGCCGATCTGTTGGAACGCCTGCATCGCTCCCGACCCTGCGCCTGCATCCTGTGGCTCCACCCTCGACATGGTGACTTGAAACAGTGACATGATCGCCGTGCCCATGCCGAAGCCACAAACGAGAAGCGGTAGGGTGAAGGCATAAGGGTTCAGGTCGGCCCCAATGGACCGGATCACAAATTGCAGCGCAATCATGCCGGTCATGAGCAACGCGGCTCCGCCCGCGATGCGCGCCGAGAGGTAACGGGTGCCAAACCGCTCTGTCGTCATCGAGGCAAGCATAACACCAACCGGGAACGGGGTTGTGACAAGGCCGCTTTGCAAGGCGGTCAGCCCAAAGCCTGATTGCAGGAAGATCGCGAGCACGAGGAACAGGCCAGGGACGCCGCTGAAGAACAGTGTCACCAGCCCAAGCCGCCGCAGATAGGGACCGTTCGACAGAAGGCCGGGTGGCATCAGCGCTGAGTGGCCATGCGCGCTGCGGCGTTGTTCAAAAGAAACAAAGAGAAGGGTTGCGGGGATCGACGCGAGCAATGCGGCGAAGCACCACCACGGCCAGCCAAGTGCACGTCCTTCGATCAAGGGCAGCACCAGCAGCACCGCAGCCACGGTGAACAGTGCCGTGCCGGACCAGTCTGGGCGGGCTTCGCTGTTGGCATCGAGTGGGGGAACGAATATGCGCGCACCGATCAACGCCGCGAAACCAAGTGGGATGTTGATCAGAAACGCCAAGCGCCAGCCGAGACCGGCAATGTCGGCTGAGATCAGCGCGCCGCCGATGATGGGTCCTGCTACGACCGCTAGGCTCGACACGGTGCCAAAGAGGCCGAAGACACGTGACTTTTCCTCGGGCGGAAAGATCACATGGGCGATGGCGAGAACCTGTGGCACCATCATCGCCGCTGCAATGCCTTTGACCGCGCGCGCGGCGATCAGGGTTGTTACATCCGGTGCAAGGCCACAGACAGCGGAAGACACAGTGAAGCCGATCAGGCCCCAAATGAACAAACGTCGCCGACCGAAGACATCGCCAAAGCGCCCGAATGGCAGAAGACCAACCGCAAGAGCGAGGACATAAATCGCCGCGACCCATTCGAGCTGCGTTGGCGTGGCACCGGTATCGGCTTGTATCTGCGGCAGGGCCACATTCACGATGCTAACGTCGATTAGGTTCATGAAGCTGGCGAGAAACAGCACCGCAAGGGCTGCCCATCGAGAAGAATGGGCAGTATCTGGATGCAAGCTGGTGTTTGATGCAATACTCATGTATCACTAAATGTATCAAGAGATCGCAAGAGTCAATCTCTTGTGTGTTTAAAAGTTACGTGAGCGGGGCGAAACCACCGAATGAGACAAGACAATCGGCTTTCCCGGGTCCTGCACGCCCTTCTACATCTGGACGGAATGGATGGACCCGCGACCTCCGAACAGATTGCACAAATGTTGCAAACGAACTCAGCGGTGGTCCGTCGTACAATGTCCGGCTTGCGCGAGGCTGGGGTCGTGACCTCTGTAAAGGGCCATGGTGGCGGGTGGTCGTTGGCCAAGCCCTTGGAGGATGTGACCCTGCTTGCAATACATGAGGCGCTTGGATCCCCGAAGCTCTTTGCCATCGGCAATGACGACGAAAACCCAAGCTGTATTCTTGCCAAAGCGGCCTATATCGCGACCGATGAGGCGTTAAGTGCAGCCCGAACACAATTCGAGCAATCCTTGCGAAAAGTGACCGTCGCTGACCTCGCCGACAGCGCTTGATATCTGATACCGCCTCCTATCGCCTGATGTCTTGTGGCGGTGTCCCGGTCTCAAGCCATCCTTCCAAGGCCGTCAACGGATCAAGATCAGCCTGCGTGACACCTGCTGGTCCAGGTTGCGCACCGCAATGATCGACGCCAGGTATCATATGCAAAGACACCGCCTCCGCGCGCGCGTCCGTGCCAATAGTTTCCCCAACGGCTGCGTACCATTCCACGGTTTTCTGCGGAGTGACCAACGGATCGGCCCACCCATGCCAGACGAGCATGCGCCCCCCTGCCTCGTGAAAGGCCGAGATGTCCGGGTTGTCTGCATTGTAGGTGCTTGCGGCCTGGCTCATCCGCTCCGGGTCCAAATCGAAGTCGAACCCTCTCGGATTGTAGCTCGCACCCGGGTCCTCCGGAAACGCCATATGCCCCAGAAAGCCTGCCGCAAAGAACTCCATGAGTGGGGGAGAGCCATCTGGTGCGCCAACCAACCACAAAGGCCAGAACGCTTCCGAACCGGCAGGAATGCCGCCAGGATAAAGCTGCTCTCCGGTACTGTTGCGCGGGCCGTCACGCCAACTGGAGAGAACCTGCAACTCCTCATCGGTCAAGCAATTGTCGTCAGCGCCGTCGCACATCAAGGCAGACAAATCAGGCTGGCACATCGCAGGATCAGCAACTGCGCCATCTGACGATCCATCAGCTGCATCGCATTGATCCAAGACCGCCTCAGCAATTAATGCTGAGTCATCTGGGCCAAGAATGCGTTCACCTGTCGGGCTTGTGTTCGTCTGTATCAGAAAGGCAAGCATCGAGCCGACGAGGCCTGGGTAATCCATCGCCGGGGCACCAACAATGATGCCGTCGAACATCTCCGGTGTGTCTAGGGCAGCACGCATCGCCATGCGTCCACCGGTCGAGCATCCTTGAAAAATCGACGTTTCCAGCGTTTCGTTATAAAAGGCGCTCATCAAAACATTGGCGACACGGTTGGTCTCAGGGACAGAGCGCCATCCCCAATCGCGTTCGGCTTGCGGATTTTCATGTGCCCAGGATGCATCCACCACCGACAACCCGTGATGTCCGGAATCTGACGTCGCTGTCGCATAGCCACGGGCAAGACCTGGTCCCATCGAGTTTATGATCGAGCCACCTGCGTCTGCGCGGCCGAGTTCGCCACAAAACCCACCACATCCGGCTTGGTATAGACCGCCATTCCAGCCCTCCATCGGCAACCGCACTTCGATAGAAATTGCCGGCAGTGCCGTCGCGCGCACTTCGCAATAGGCGGGAAGTGAACCATATGGCCCGTCTTGGGAGGCCTCGACCACTTGGGCGGATGTCACATAACCGCCAGGGAACGATTGGTTTTGCAACGCGGTACAGGCGTCTTCCGACTGCGCCATGGCGGGTCCGGCAACGCCGAAAGCGAAGAGCGAGCAGGAGAGACTGAGGAAAATATGCCGGCTCATGCGTCACCTCCTTTCAACGTGCGATCAAAGAAGCTGATCATCTCTTTCCATCCACGCTCGGCTGAGACCGCGTCATAGACCGGGAAATCCGGTTTCATCCAACCATGCGCCGCAGGATAGGTTTCAGCTTTGTAGGCCACGCCTTCCTGGTCCAGCGCCGCCTCAAAGTTCTTCGCCATCTCAGTAGGATAGTGTTCGTCGTTGGTTGCGGCGGCGATGTAGAGCTCGGCCTTCAGCTTCGACGCAAGAAGATGCGGGCTGTCAGGCGCGTCACTGGCCAGATTGCTTCCGTGGAAACTCGCCGCGGCCCCAATCTGATCGGGATAGGTTCCGGCGGCTGTGATGGCCATGCCACCGCCAAAGCAGAACCCAACTGTGCCCACCTTGTCTCCAAAGACGTCGCTTCGCGTCCCGAGGTAGTCGAGGATTGCGCCGGTATCTTCTGCAGCCTTCGCATTGTTCGTCGTCATGAGAAGCGGACCGAGAATGGCCATCATGTCTCCCGCCAGCACTTCGACTGGATCGAAAGGTCCATATGGGCCGTGGCGGTAGAAGAGATCTGGCAGCAGAACCACATATCCGGCGTCTGCGAGTTTCTGCGCCATGTCCGCTACAGCAGGGCGAATGCCCCCGGCGTCAAAGTAGAAAATGACGGCAGGGCCGCCGCCGCCATCGCTTGGTGTGTAGATAAAGAGCGGACACTCACCGTCTTGCGTTGAGAGGTCGAGTTTTTCTTCGGGCATATCTGAATCCTTCTTCGGGTGGCTTAAAGGGGGTGAATATCCATGCGTTGGACGAGATCGTTTTGCATGTGAAAGACGTATTCGAACCGACCGCGGGACAGCACCGACCCGTGCATATTCCGGACAACTTGGCTGAGAGAAACGACCCACTGATCGTCAGCGAGGCGCCGCACATCTGTCACTTCATCCTTCGTGTCGATGTGCTTCCATTGCTCGGTCCAGTAGTGGCGAATTGCGTCATGAGATCGCAGGCGCTTGTCGCCATCGGGGTAATCAATGTCGTGCGCGAAATGGGCCAGCATGGCGTCTGCATCGCGTGCATTGAATGCTGCAAAGAGCATGTGAAAGAGCGATGTGAGGTCTTTGTTGCCTTCTGTCATTGATGGTCGCCTGTTAGCGGTTGGCAGGTTCAAAGCGAATCTATATATGTACGTATGTATTATTCTGACAAGGCTCGCAAGAATGACTGACGACAAGGATGATGTGCTTTCGACACCGGGGCATCTGATCAGCTTGGCTGCACGCAGCTTCGCGCGGCTCAGTGAGGCGCGCTTAAAACCACTAGGCTTTGCGCCAGGTCATCTGCCGGTTCTGGTGGCTCTGCGAGATGGTCATGCGGACACGCAGCGTGACCTTGCACGCTTTGCGAAGATTGAGCAGCCGCCCATGGCACAGATGCTGAACCGGATGGAGCGCGACGGGTTGATCGACCGCAAGCCTGATCCCAAGGATGGTCGTAGCCAGAAGATATCGCTCACACCAATGGCTTTGGAGCGCATGCCCATGGCGATTGAGGCTCTCGTAGAGGGCAATCGCGAGGCAATGACCGGTCTGAGCGAGATGGAAGCAGAGCAATTTGAAGGGCTGGTCCTGCGTGTCATCGAAAACCTTGATCGGATGACGCAAGTATCGTGAGTTGTGACCGACGACAGACGTGCAAGATACGCGTCTGCCACCGATCTTCTGTCAATTGTGATCGTGTTCGTGTTCGCTATGTTGCTCTGATTTGGCACGGTCGCGGATCGAGGCATCGATGACTGCATCGTTCCAGGCGTTCGCCGGAATGACGCCAAGTTGGTGTGGTTCGCCATTCTCGACTGAAAATACTGCAGCATCACCTTCGGCCAGATGTCCTCCGAACATGAACGAGAATGTCCCAAGATGGGTTACGAGCGCGGTGTTTTCCGCTTGGCCCGCGCCTGCCAAGATGAGGTCGGTGAAGCCATCACGGACTTCATCTTGCTCTTGCATATAGCCAAGTAGAGCGGGTGCCGCTTCAACGTTGCGGAACATGAGGCGTCCTGTTTCGAGTGCGCGGCACATCGGACTGGCAAAGACATCGCCTATCGGAATGCCGAGATACCGGATGACACCGCCATTCTCGGTCGCGTTCGCTGCACCCGCAACCGACAGATTGCGCTGCGTTGCACAATTCGCGATGTCGAAGTCTGCGTCATCGGGAAGCCAGGCATTTGTTCGCTCGTGACGGATGACGAGGACATGTCCACCGTCCTTCAAAAGATTGATCATGGCGGCAACATCAGGCTGTAGATGCTGATGCGGCATCTCCTGTTTGGACTCTTGAGCGTCGGATACTTGGCTTAGGGCGAGACCTGCCATGATGATAGCAGCGAAAACGATACGTTGATTGGCGAGCATAACGGAGAACCTTCTTGTCTGAGGAAGTCGAGACAAGACTGGAATCCCATCTCAAGCATGCTCATAAGATACGTTAGAGAGCCCGTCAAACTCATGTGTGTTCATTTGTTGCAAGAACGGCAAGTTCCTGCTCGTCATGATCGGGAATCCCGGAGAGGACTGCGGCCTGTGCAAAGTGACAATTTAGAGAGCCTTTGTCCGTTTTGCGGACTTTGCTGCCGTTGGAAGTGTCGGTCCCAATGTCTGGTTTGAGTTCCTGCTCAGACGCCCTCTTGACTTCCGCTCAAGTTAGTTTAGTTTATTCTAAACAGTTTAGGGATAAATAAAATATTGTGAGCACCGACGCGACTTTCTCAGCACTCGCGCACCCTGTCAGGCGTCAGATGCTGGATAGACTTCTGGATGGACCGGCTACGGTGAGTCAGCTTGGCGCAAATCATAGCATATCTCCGGGAGCGATTTCCCAACACCTCAGGGTGCTTGAGCAGGCAGCCATGATCCGCAGGACGTTGAATGGTCGGCAACACCACATCGAACTGGACGAAAGAGGCTTCAAACCGGTTCTAACTTGGGCGGAAAAGTATGGAGCATTCTGGGGTGCCAATCTGGAGTCGTTGGGAGAGTTCCTAATGCGCGAGAAATCCGATGAGCAGTGATGATGCATCTGATGTCGATGAAGTCAAAGTTTCGGCCTGGTACGCGGTGGGTGTTCGCCAAGCATTCTCTGCTTGGACTGACCCCGGCGAAATAGAGAAATGGTTTGGCCCCAAAGGCTTTCGCGCCGAAGTCCTCGAGATGGATTTCAGGATCGGCGGTCGCTGGCGCTTCAAGATGATCTCGCAGTCCGGAGATGTCTCCCATCATCGAGGTCGGTATCTAGCTATCGAACCTGAAAAATTACTGTCGTTCACTTGGGAAAGCGAAGAAGACAGTGACCTGACAGAAGGGCGCGAGACGCACGTAAGTGTCCATTTTTATGCGGAGTCGGGGGGTTCACGGGTGACGTTGGTGCACGAACGACTTCCCACACCCCAGGCAAAGCAAGCTCTCGAATTTGGATGGTCGAGTGGCATGCCGAAACTGCGGCGACTTTTGGAAGGGAAGCGGGATGACTGAGATTATTCATGGGGGCTGTGCCTGTGGCGCCGTGAGGTATGAAGTTCGCGCTGAAATTGAGTTCTCGTTCAATTGTCATTGTCGGAAGTGCCAGAGAGCGACTGGCGCAGGTCATTCTTCGGCATTCGCGGTTCTGAAGGCTGAGTTCAGGTGCTCTGGGACGATTAGGGAATTTGCTTCCTCAAGTGACAACGGTGCAATCACCCACGCCGGTTTTTGTCCAAAATGCGGATCGCCAATGACCAGCCGCACCGAGAGGTTTCCCGAGCGCATATACATACATGCCGCCACAATGGACGAACCTTCCAACTTTACACCAGCGTTTGTGGTTTTTGGCGATGCGGCGCAACCTTGGGACCTACCAGACGATCAACTGGCGAATGCCCCGCGGTAAGATGAGCAAGCCTGAAAAGTTCTGGGACCAATCGGCCGACAACTACGATAAGACTGAAGAGCGATTTGAGTACATCCACAGCCGGAGCCGAGACCTTGCCAAGGAACACCTAAAGGATAGGGATGTCGTTCTAGACTATGGGTGTGGCACCGGCACGACCGCCTGCGAAATTGCAGGTCACGTGAAGGAAATTCAGGGGATTGATATATCCGCGAGAATGATTGAAATCGCGACAGGCAAAGCGGCCAAAGCGAAAATCGCAAACGTTGACTTTGCCCAAGGCGACATCTTTGACGATCAGTTCTTCAATAGCTTTCGCCGCGTGATGAACGACTGGCAGGAACTAGATCGAGGCGGCGAAAACGGTCGATATCGCCGGTGGTAAGATTGAGTACTTGCCAATTGTGGCCGCGAAACAGAATTGGGATCGCAGTAGGTTACCGTCTGCTGTGCAGGACCTTGCGGCTTTTGATCTCAAATGCGTCAATGCTAGCCTTCTGGAAATGCTTCAAAACCACATGTCCGTCACGGTCCGGCCATCACTTGGAAGTTCTTTGAAGCTGTCGTGCCCCTCAAAGTGGCGGATTGGAATCTGGCCAATTGGAGAGGGGTCAGACATCCGAAGATTGACGGCCGTCCGCTTACGCCCGCTTTCATCCTCGGAACACACGACAAAATGCGTTACGCACCCACAAGTTGCGCAGAAATGAAAATTGATATCCCCGCTATCGCGGCGTCGATAGGTACCGGTTTCTCCGGTCGTCTGAATGTCATCGCCAAAGTATCCGTAGGCCCATAAGACGCCGTATCTCCGGCAAATTGTGCAATTGCAGGCCGTGACTGACTTTGGCATCGTATCAAGGGTCCAGCCAGCTTCGCCACAGTGGCAAGTTCCTTTCAGCATGTGTCAATCTCCACTCTCAGCACAGTCGGCGATCAAGCCGTGTCAGTGTTTGAGAGATGATAGTATTTTCATAATTGGCAAGCCAGACTGCTGATATCCAAGAAGCACGCTGTATTCTGAACCTGAAGCCACGCCAACGGAAAGGCAAGGCACGAACACCTGTTGCAGGTCAGGTCCAATCGGCGGAAACTGCTCCCACTTATTTGCCACCGTCAAACCACCGGCTAGAATTGAACATGCCCTCAGACGCCGACAAAATCATTGATTTGTATCGCCGTCATGCACCTGCATGGACCCGGCAGCGAGGGAAGCAATTGGTGGAGCGCCAGTGGCTCGACAAGTTTCTTGAGCTGCAGCCGGACACACCATCGGTTCTGGACATCGGATCCGGGTCCGGAGAACCAATCGGTCGATATTTGCTGGAGTGTGGGTGCTCCTTAACAGGAGTGGACACTTGTCCCGAACTGCTAGAAATCGCACGCGATAGTCTGCCATCAGCTACTTGGATAAGCGTAGACATGCGCGGTCTTGATCTGCGCACTCAATTTCATGGCCTACTGGCCTGGAACAGCACCTTTCATCTAACTCCGGATGACCAGCGCCGGATGTTTCCTATTTTCAGACAGCACGCAGCTCCCGGTACGGCTTTGATGTTTACGAGCGGACCGGCCTGCGGTGAAGCAATGGGTGAATTTGAAGGTGAGGCTCTCTACCATTCAAGTCTGGACCCGAGCGAATACCAAGAGCTGTTAGATCAGCATGGTTTTGAGTTAATGGATCACATCATAGAGGATCAGAATTGTAACGAACAAACCGTTTGGCTCGCCCAACTCCGCGACGTAGATTGAGTTTCCCTTCTTCTGGCTGTTCGTTAACCTAGCCTTTGGCCGGGCGTCCCAGACCGAGTGCAGAAAACTGGTCGCTACTGACGACACGTTAGGAAAGTCGATGCAAAAGACAGAACGGCAAAAGATGATAGCCGGCGAGTGGTACACGTGCCTGGATGATGAGCTTGAAGCGCTTCGTGTCACTGCGCGTTCGGCGGTGCACGAGCACAATTTTCTCGCTCCGGAAGATCGCGGCGCGATTGGTCCGAAGCTGCGCAACCTCATCAGCGCGGGATCGGCCATCATTGAGGCTCCATTCCACTGTGCGTACGGGATCAATATTCGGCTCGGCGATCAGGTCTTTCTGAATGCGGGCTGCACGATATTGGATTGCGCGACGGTCACCATCGAAGACCAGTGCCAACTCGGCCCCAATGTTCAAATTTACTGTGCCGAACATCACCATGACCCGATCAAGCGCAGCGTTAATGGATTGGAGATCGCCCGCCCCGTTCATATTGGCAAGCGGGTTTGGGTAGGCGGCGGCGCGATCATCCTTGCCGGCGTTACAATCGGTGAAGGCGCTGTTGTGGGCGCAGGAAGCGTTGTTACCAGAGATGTCGGCCCGGGGCAGGTAGTTGTGGGCAATCCTGCTCGGCCCATCGAACGTAAGCAATACATTCAAGCGAACTGAGTATTTGTTTTGATACTAAGTTAGAATATTCGTCCTTCTTTCAAATAGTTATGCATGCACTTAGGTGTTTTCGACATTGAGGGTCATCAGTCCCTTTCCGTCACACATTTAGGATAAGATCATGACAATATTTGCGAAACTTGGAGCCGATTCCAGCATCGGCGACATACTTTTTTCTGACCCTGAACGCTACGCTCCGATCCTGGCGTTCGCCCAAGATGCCATGCGCAGCGACGGCGCTTTGCCCCACAAGACACGAGAACTACTGGCGGCTTATGTCTCTGGCTTAAATGAATGCACGTTTTGTCAGGGTGTACACACCGATGTCGCCAAACGATTTGGTGTCGATCCGTCGCTTCTTGCGAATCTGTTGCTCAGCGACGACCACGCCAGCATTGAAGATGAGCAAAAATCCATTTTTGCCTTTGCGCGCAAATTGACAGTTTCGCCTTCCAAAGTCGTCGAGGCTGACCGGCAGAACGTTCTGGATGCAGGGCATTCGGAGGACATGTTGAAAGACGTGATCGCAATTGTATGCCTGTTTAGTTTCTTCAACAGGCTGGTTGATGGTCACGGCATCAAAGGCAACGCGGAGATTTTCAACCGGGACTCCGAAATGCTCGCCGCGTTTGGCTACGTCCCTCCCCCTCAGTGAGACGCCAACAATCAGCTAGAAAAGGACCAAGAAATGAATAGAACATATGACACGGCACTGATTATTGGCGGCAGCAAAGGGATGGGTCTTGAGATAGCACTTGCCTTGTCTGGCCAAGGCACAAAAACACATGTCGTTGCGCGATCCGAAAACGATCTGAAGCGTCTGAGGGAGAAGGCCCCGGGCATCCACACCATAACAAAGGATGCTTCGGAAAACGGCGTGGCGGATGATCTGCTTGCCGCATTGCGTCCTGATCTTTTAGTCCTCAGCGCCGGAGTAACGCCCCGTATGGCACCGTTTCAATCTCAGGCATGGGACGAGTTCAGCGCAGCTTGGAACACAGACATGAAGATAGCGCACGACTTCATGTCCGCAGCGCTGAACCAGCCTATGCCCTCGGGAGGTACAATTGTCAGTTTTTCGAGCGGGGCTGGTTTGAGCGGATCACGCCTGTCAGGCGGCTACGCCGGTGCAAAACGGATGCAGCACTTCCTTACCGAATATGCACAGCGCGAGGCCGACAATCTCGACTTAGGTTTGCGGTTTTTGTCGATTATCCCAAAGCAATTGGTGCAGGGAACAGAGAAGGGTCTGGCGGCCGCAACTGCCTATGCGGCAGCGGTTGGAAAACCACTGGATCAATTTTGGTCGCAATGGGACAACGCGCTGACCGCCAAAGGCATCGCAGATCATGTGGTCGAGCTCTTGGGTCGACCCGAGGCTTTGCCGTCCAACAGCTACACGATCACTGGCAACGGTATAGAGGCTTTCAGCTAACTCAGCGCCCGCCCCGCTGCGTGCGGGCCAACAACAACCGATGGAGTTAGGAGCGGCTCAAACGCCTTCACGAGACTAGCTTAGCACTTTCGGGCCTGACGGCGTTTCAATCACTGCCGTCAGGCGAGTTTCACCGTAGCCAATCTTGATGCGAGGGTCATCCAGCTTTCCATCCAGCCAAGTGTTGATGTTGTCGGCGTTCGGGCTCTCAACCGTCAGTGATGTGAAGCTACACCCCCGCTGCCCCATCTTAGAAGCCACATGTGGCCCTATGGGCCATTGAAGCACTTTGGGAAATGCACCTGAGTGTGGCACTGCTCCGTCCTCGCGCACCGACATCAGCCAAGTCAGATCGCCGCGCGTCATTTCGATGATGGAGCCAGCTGTTTCCTGAATGCCGTCTAAAGAACTGCGGATATCGCTGGCCCCAAGTATCCACGCGCCGATACGTGGTTCTGCGTCGAAACCATCGAGACCAAACCAGCGCGGACGATTGGGAGCAGTGGATTTCGGATCAATGGCAATGACTTCCAGAAAGCAGTCTGACCCCAATGATAGGAGCAGATTGTGCGTCCCCATTATTGGATGTGAGCCACCGGGCGGCATCTCAATTCCCAACTTATCACCGATGTAGTTCGCGCCTTCTTCAAGTGAGCGGGCGACGACTGCGATGTGATCGAACACAAGTTCGGAATTGGGTAATTGCATTGGGGTGATCCTAAGAAGGGTATTACCAGTGACCGGGCATCGTCGCTTCGACGCCCGGGCGTTCAAAGACACGCTGCTTCCATGCTTCCAGATGATGAAGCGTGTTTGCAAGTTCTGCGAAACCCAGCTCGGCCATCAGGTCCGGTTTAGTTTCCGACGCCCGTTGCACGAGTCTGATTTCTGTCCAGGATACCGCATCGGCTGCGGACGGGTCGTCGCCGACAAGGAAGTCGCGTCCATCGCTGAGCTTGGTATCAAGAAACCGCATCTCACTCTGCATTGCATCTGACGCTGCTAGCAGCGTTTCCCATTTGGGCGTGCCTTTGTCGTGTAGGGACGCACCTTGAAAGAAAATCGGTGTGAGGAAATCGGCTGCTGCCTGTCGCAAGTACTGGCGGGATTCCATTGTCGCCTGCCAAATTTCGGCCGCTTCCACATCGGTCGAACCAAACAATGGCTTCTGTGGAAACTTTCGATCCAACCAAGCCAAGATTGCCATCGAGTCCCGGATAACAATGCCATCGCTTTCCAGCACCGGCACCGTTCCGCGCGGATTGAGCGATATGAACGGCTCCGCCTTATGCTCGTTCTTGGATAGTTTGAGTTCGTTGATCTCAACGGTCAGACCTTTGAAGGCAAGGCCAAGCAGGACGCGCCATCCGCGCGGCGAACCGCTAATTGTCGTCAGGGTGAGTGTCATCTGAGTCTCCTTTTCTGGAAGAGACCTAAAGGGCGGGTCTGCCTATGCAAGAAGGCAGAAATTCCAAAGCGAGTACGCAAATTAGTACTTACGCCGCGTCAACTGAACAGTATCAAAAAGCATACTATAGCCGGAAACTCTGCCTTCTTGCCACAGAATACCGGCCCCCCTAATTCAGTCCCAACACAGTAAAAAATGACCGAACAGGAAGCACCAAATGAGCAAACTGGAAAACAAAACTGCCCTGATCACTGGCGGCACGACTGGTATTGGGTTCGCGACCGCACAGCGCTTTATTTCTGAGGGCGCACGGCTGGCGATCACCGGACAGAACCCAACACGACTTAATCAGGCTAGTGAAGCGTTGGATGGTGACGTATTAGCTCTGCGGTGCGACCAGGCTAACTTGGCTCAGATCGACAACATGGTTGCCGCGATTGCGGATGATTTTGGGTCGCTTGATACCGTGTTTCTAAATGCCGGTATCACGCTCCCTGCGCCGATGGAGGCTGTGACAGAGGATCAGTTTGACCTTCTATATCGGACAAACCTCAAAGGTCCGTTTTTCACGCTTCAGAAACTCATTCCCATACTCTCTGGTGGCGCAACGGTGGTCATTAATGCGTCCAACCTCGCGGGGTTAGGGGTTCCGACGACAAGCGCATATTCAGCGACCAAAGGCGCTCTTGTATCGCTCACCCGCGTTTTCGCTGCCGAACTCTTGCCCAAGGGCATTCGCGTTAACGCTGTCGCGCCAGGACCGGTTGAGACACCGAGCATGGGCAAACTGGGCATGAGTGATGAAGAGCTTCAAGGGCTGATGGAACAACTTACAACAACCATACCTATGGGACGTATTGGTCAGGCCGAGGAAGTCGCGAAAGCGGTGCTGTTTCTGGCGTCCGACGACTCCTCCTTCATGACCGGCGAGATCATGACGCTGGATGGCGGATGGAGCAGCCTTTGACCGGAGGGTAATGAAATGACCATCACAGTTTACAATATCAGCGGCTCACCGATGGGCTGGCGGGTTCTGCTTGGTCTCGCCTTCAAAGGGCTTAACCACAAGGTTTATTACCTCAGCGGATCGGAAAAAGAGCACAAGCAAGATGCTTTCCTGCAGATCAACCCACATGGGAAGGTTCCCGTTCTGGAGTATGGCGGCGTTTTTCAGCGGGAATCCTTATCAATCCTTGGCTGGCTCGATGAGCAGTTTCCCGCACACCCCCTCTTTGGGAAAACCGAGAAGGAGATATCCGCTGTTTGGGCCTGTGCGACCAGGCACAGCGATTATCTACTGAAATCTACGAGTAATGTCGTATTCCCGGTTTTTGGCGGCTCCGATGGAGCCCCGAAAGCGCTAAAGGAAGATGCACCGCGCCTCGAACTGGCAAGCGACTTGCTCAAGATCGAATTGGCGGAATTGGAGCGCGACCTGTCGAACAGCGCGTTCTTGTGCGGAGAAACCCCAAGTGCCGCTGATGCCGTCGCTTTCCCTGAAATCGGGCGGATCATGCGTGCGATTGAAACCAAGCCAGCCTCCATGTCGGCCTTGGGCTTCGATAACCTTGACCAGGAATTTCCAAACCTCGCCCGCTGGCGTGACCGCATTACAGCCTTGCCGGACTACGCAGCAACCGTGCCGCCTCACTGGGCGGCTTCCAATTGAAAAGGAATTTTTATGTCTCAAAATAGCTACGAAAGAACCATCCAGACGACTGCCACCAGTGCTGACGTTTATGCCGCGCTAACAACTGGGTACACGCAATGGTGGACCAGCGAGGCCGGGATGTTCCAAAATCCCGGCGATGTCGCCAAGTTCGGCTTCAGCGAACGGAATGGGTATTGGACCTTCAAAGCCATATCTCTGGACCCACATCGCATCGAACTGGAATGCGTCGAGGCGCTACACATCCATGAGGGGATGCCCAAGGAAATCGAAACGGAATGGCTCGGCACACGGGCGATCTGGGACATCAAGGAAACCGAAGACGGGACAGAAATTCACTTCGTTCATGATGGCCTGACCCCAGATCTTTTGTGTTTCGATATCTGCGAAGCAGGTTGGGACATGTTCTTTGTCGACAGCCTTAAGGCCTATCTCGACACCGGAACGGGCAAGCCACATGTGTGAAGTCGACGATATTGGCACGACAGTCTCAGTACCTCGACCGAACCAACAAGAATTTTGGGAACAGGTGCTCGACCGACTGGCAGCAGTAATTGGTCCGAGCCCTTCTGAACCATCAACAAAGGAACCGATTGATGAACACTGATGTGGCTAAGAATGCCCTAATATCCTGGTACGGAGATGGCTCTGATGGGGCCGTACCAAGACCGGAGCAATGGGCGCGGATATTGGAGCGTGCGCCGGACGAGGGTGTCAACTTGATCAACTTTTTCAAGTTCCGCGAAACTGCGAGTTATGCTGGAGAAGATGCAAGAATTTCTGGCAAAGAAGCCTTCGACAAATATGCGGTCGTCAGCATTCCAACGATGGAGCGTGTGGGCGGAAAATTCCTGCTCGTCGCCCCTTTTGAGGCATCCCTGATCGGTGTGGACGAAGATTGGGATCTTGTTGCCATCGGAGCTTACCCAAATCAGCAGGCTTTCCTCGATCTTTATCAGGACAAGGCCTACCGCGAGGCGTTTCAACACCGCACCGCCGCCTGTGCTGCTCAGAAAGTGCTTATCGCCGGAACCTGAGATATTGATCTGCCGCTGATTGTTGGAAGCTGCGACTAGTTCCTCGATCTCCTCTGATCGGCAGCTTGTACTAGCGCGGTGAGAAACAGAACGGCTTTAACGACCACACACTACTGCTTTAACAGTCACTTAGTTGCGTTGATAAAGTGACAGGACGGAACAACAAAAAGGACCGGGCGAATGCGATTATATCTACTGAACCTCGGAACTATTCAGCCCGGAGATGTACCCGTTGCGGGCTATCTCATTCAGATGGAGGACGGGATCAACGTCCTCGTCGACACGGGGTTTCCGCGATCCTTCGTCAATGACCCGCAGAACCCACCGGGAATGACAGTCAGGATAAAGCCGGAAGAGACCGTCGTCGCCCGCCTCGCGTCGATCGGACTAGAGCCCTCAGATATTGACTACCTCGTATGCTCGCATTTGGATGATGATCACTCGGGTAACCATGATCTATTCACCAACGCAGAGCTGATTGTTCAGCGTGAACAGTACGAACTTGCCAAGAACGGGCACGAACGCTTTGCGGCCAATCGTGACATTTGGGACCATCCCTCGCTTCGCTACCGAATGGTCGATGGGGACGTTGAACTCGTCCCAGGGTTAGAACTGTTGGAGACGAGCGGGCATGTCCCAGGCCACCAGTCTGTCCTTGTTCGTCTGCCGGAAACTGGGCCGGTCATACTCGCGGCGGATGCCATCATGCACAGCTCAATGGCTGATGCTAAGACCCGCGAGATGTTTGTAACGGACATGGACGACGAAAAACGCATTCGAGCCAGCACACAGAAGATTGCAGATGTCGCTTCACGCGAAGGTGCTGCGCTGGTCGTTTATGGGCATGATAGCGAACAATGGGCAGGGTTGCGTCAGGCCCCTGCATTTTACGAATAGAGATATAGACGTGCTTCGGACGCTGCGTTGCAGAACTAGGAAGACAAACCAAGGCATCCCCTCAGAGATATCAATGGTAGCTCCATCCGCATCTGTTGAGTTCCGGCAGGTCGTAGCGAAGAGCCATTCTTCTGGAATTCATGCACCGCGCGGCGAAAGCGCCTGGAATGCCCAGAGAGCGAATGCTGCACGAAGTTCAAATGGCCGCTAAACATACCTTACGGGCTGCACACCTGCATCAAATGCAATGCTCCGCTTTCGAAATGGCGGACCATCAAAGACTTCGGGGCAGCTGATCCGGTCCATTCGGAAATGCCGGACATCCGCGCGACTTGGGTCCCACGCAACCAAGTACCAAAGCGGCGGCAAGACTAGCATGGCTTGAGGTTCAACCCTGCGCTTGGACAGGGCGCCCTTTGCGTCCGTGTAATCGAACGTCATATGCAGACGTTCGAGAAACGCCCGCTCAAAAGCTGGGAGCAGATCACTGTGGGTCTCTCCGACACTCGAGACATCGACTTGTGGGGCGAGTGGCCCGACATAGAGGCTGTCCAATAGTTTCCGTAGATCTCGTAGCTTGTCGGATGGCAGAGCCTTCTCGATTTTGGATAGCCCTCGATCGGCTAGACCAGCGAAAGGGAGCGATCCGGCAGCACGCATGCTCGATATGCCAATTTTCAGAGCGAAGACTTCAGGCACCAAGAGTCTGGCCGTCGTTTGCACTGAACCTGGGTCGAGGTACAAGCCGCCGCCGCGCCCTTGTTCGGCGATGATCACGTAACCTTCATCCCGAAGGCTCGAGAGGTCGCGCTGGATTGTACTGCGCGATGCGCCAACCTCTACGCTAAGGCTTTCGATGGTGATCGCCCCACGGCGGCGGAGGCTGCGAAGGATGGCGTTTTGTCTGGCTTGGCTCCTCATGATGCGACCCTATCACACAAAGGTGTCAGTTTCTGATACCTTTTGGGACTAGGCGTAGTGACACAACAACCCATCTGGAGACACCGAAGTGACCACTATTACCGATTTTCCCGCCCCCACGCTCATCTCGCTGAATGACGTCACACTTGAGGTTTTTGAGGCGGATCAGGAGAACAGAGGCAACCCAATTGTGCTCTGCCATGGATGGCCCGAGCACGCATTTTCGTGGCGCCACCAGATGCCCGCCCTCGCGGCGGCAATACAAGAGATGGTGCCACTGGTTCCGATGATCAGGACATTGGTTTTTTGTTTCATACTTACCCGCCAGGCGCGACCTCATATGGCCACTGGTCTTATGTGCGCCTCGCTTTGATTGAAACAAAGCCCAACCAGAGTCCCAAGAGGGTCGTGTGTAGCACGATGAAGCCGCCAGTAAGCAAGAACCAAAGGAGCAGATCATCGATTCTGACCTTTGCAGCCATTCCGAACAAAGCTGACGCAGCGGAATATAGTCCAACGAGCCAGGCGATCTGTAACGCGTCGAAAACTGACGCGTTCTGCCAGTCTGTACGGAAAAATATCAACACAATCGCCAATGCTTCCAGCGCCCATGCAGTCACACCGTAGAAGTAAAGAGGGTCATCCATACGGGTGAAAACGCCCAACGTCAGGAATTGCTGCTCGAACAGAATGACGTGCCAAAAAACGGCAAAGCAGGCTGTAATTAAAAAGGCACCGGCAAAGGCCAGTCTTTGTGGTTTTATCATTGTGTGGCTCCGGGTGTTGTTCAGGATGGTATCAGCGCGATCGTCTGGTATTGGAAATACAAGCTTAGTATCCCATTGCAAGAAGACAGTATTTTCGGATATAGTATTGAAATTGATACTATTGGAGAGATTTGGACATGGTGACGACATCTGAAGCCGAGGCGCTTGAGCGACATCCTGAATTGGCTGATCTCTGCCCGATGCCCGATATCGCGAAGCTCATAGGCGGAAAGTGGAAGCTCATCATTCTGCAAATTCTGATCTTCAAAGGGACCAAACGGTTCAATGAACTGAGACGTATGATCCCTGGGGTCACTCAGACCATGCTCACCAATCAGTTGCGTGCGTTGGAAAGTGACGGATTGATTACGCGCAAGGTCTATGCGGAAGTTCCGCCGAAGGTCGAATATACGGCCACGCAGCGGGCCTTGGACTTGGAAGAGATGTTTCACGCCATGCACAACTGGTGGCTCAAGGCAGACGGGTAAACCGCCTGCCTTAAGGGTCTAGTCTACAATGTGACCTGCTGAGTTGTTGAGCATCGTCCCCGCCATGAATTGTGCCATATCCGATGCGGCGAAGGCAAAGACCGCCGCCGTGTCTTTGGCTTCTGGAAGTTTCTTGAGCGCCGTTTTGTTTTTCTCGATGAAATCCTTCATCTCGCCAAAACTCAGCCCCATATTCGCGCCCATGGTCGAGAACGTATACTCGATTGTCGGTGAATCCGGCATGGCTTCCGATCTGACACCGAGAACCCGGACACCTGCCGGGCCGTACTCATGGGATAGTGAGCGCATCAATCCCTCGGTTGCCGCATGTGAGGCGGTCAGTGCCGGTGACCATGGAGACCCGACTTTGGCCAAGGTCGATGTGTTCACGATAATCACGCCGCTACCTTGTTTCGACATATGGCGAAACGCTGATTTCGCCGTGATGAATTGGGCCGCAGTATCGACGGTGAGCGGCATCATGAACTGTTCAAGTGACACCTCGCTTGCCGGCTTTCCGTGTTTGTAACGGCCAGGCTCGACACCCGACATATTCACCACGATGTCGATTGATCCGGCATCACCGGAAACACCGTCGATGTAAGCGTCAACCGCGTCTTCATCTGTCGCATCAACTACTGTCAGCGTTGGCTGGTCCGGTTTAGCGCTGGTGGAAGACCTGAAAACAGTTGCCCCTTCCAGTTCAAACCTTTCGGCAATGTGCTTGCCCAGATAACCACCTGCTCCGAACACCAATGCGGTTCTTCCTTCAAGTAACATGATCTGTCTCTTTCCTTTGAGTTTGAGAGAAGCGGACGGATCACATGGATGATCTCTTCCCGCGAACTCGCTGGAAACTAGACGAGTGGTATGTTTTCACAAGAAGGCAGATTTTTCGGATATAGTCATTAAAATAGTACTATTGGAGTTTGTTGAGGTATTCTCTTCGATGATGGTGCACGTCTAGTTCAAGAGCCTGGCAGAAGGTCGTGAATCGAGCAGAGAGTTAGAGTCCGACCAAGCGCTCATCGACGTACCGTCACTTCTGGATGCAGACGGTTCTGAGCAGACCTCCGATCTACCGGGTCTGTTCTGGGCTGCGCTGAACGGGGTGGTGTTCGCCCACTTCGTCATCCCGGGTTACAGAATATCCGAAGGTGGCGCGTCCGGCAGAATTGAGCGTTTGGATGCAGCAATGACAGCTGCCTTCATCTTCGTCATGCCAATCGGTTTTCTGCGAGCTCTCGACGCCTTTGATGCGCCCGTGCTGTTGCTGGCTGGGATAATCTGTCCATCCGCAGTCCCCGATCATCTGGCGATGGCGCAACTGCCAAGGACTAGCGTTGCGTTCCTACCAGCCCTTCTGCCACCAACGGCGACCATAATCGGAGCTATTGTCCCACACCAGACTCCGAACGCTATCGATCTGCTTGGCGTAGCTCTCGTGATGATCGGCGTGCGGTCCGCAAGTCAGCGCCGGAGCCCAATTCAAAAGATGCTGTTGAACACAAACTCGGTCCTTCGTCGCACTCCGTCGAATGATCAAGTTGCGCTCACAGCCGTCCAACGCTCATGTATCCGCACCTTGGGTTGAGCTGAGTAGTACCGGCCATCAACAAGCAGGATCAACCCTTTGATCCTGCGCCGTATCGCTTAAAGAGCGGTCGTTCGCTTTTCAGAAGCCGACGTTCGCGCCGCAATCGGCGAAATGGAAGAGAGACCTCATTTCCGCCCGGGCCAGCGCAAGTCCACCAGCTGACTTCCAGAAAATGACCTTTTCCATATGGATCACAAATCAAGAGCCTTACTCGTGTAGGCTTCATCGTGCGGTCAGGTTTCGTGGTACGGCGTCACGTTCCGGCCATTGACCGGAAGGTGAGGTGCATACTGGATGTTCTGGCAGATTGTCACAGCAAGTGTTCTTACAGTGTTTCTTTGCGAAGATATGCTCGCACAAGAGCGACGGGAAATCCCCGACAACATCATAATTGGTGCCGCAGAAGCCGCACAGGACGAAGTAGCGATCACCCATTTGTTGGAGGCTTACAAGGCAGCTTGGTACGATCAAGACACCGACGCATTGTTGGCGCTGCATTCACCGGATGCCGAATGGATCAACGCCTATGGTAGAATACTCCGGGGACGGGTTGCGTTGGGTGACTTCCTTACGGGTAGACTTTTCCCGCAGTTTGATGACGATGTTTCACGGCGCGAAGTCAGCAACATGAGAACAATTTCCAAGCGCTATGTTGGGGCGAACGGTGCTGTCTTACATCTCTACACTGACAGCGATCGCGGCTCGCCTCGAAGCGACGACCAAGAAAGGCGAAGAACTCACATTCATCTGGTTGTTGAGCGCGTGGGCGACAGGTGGCTCATTGTGCATACAGCAATCATGGACGTCAGATGACTGTAGGGATCAGGAGCTGTAGCAATCGTCCTTGGTCGATCCTTTTCTACCTCGATGAGCCGTTGCGTGGCGAACCTTTCTGAATGCAACGGAAGTGGATCAATAGACGGTGGTCTGCCTCGGCTACTCTACACGCCACATACGGAGGTTCATTCCTGTTTTGGCCAATCATTACCATCTAGTTCCTAAGAACCTCATTGGCACCAGATTTGCGTCCGACATCTTTGGTGACGTGAAAATCGCGCTGATGGGCTTTTGTCCTCCCCCGTCCCACTTGTTGAGTTACGCTCCAGAACGGGTGTATGATCAGCATTTCATTCATGTTTCACCAGGCAGCGTAAGGCTCTTGAAGCATCAAGGACGATCCTTTCTGTCCTTATCGCATGTCTATGGCGGGCCGGTGGCATCTTCGACTGTGGAAGAACTGGCCTATTACGGCATCGATTACATTCTTGCTTACGGTCTTGCCGGAGGCCTCAGCGCCGGATTGGCCATGGGTTCATATTACCTTGTCGAAGAAGCCTTCGTCGCCGACGGAACCACGCCGCATTACACCACCAGTCCCACCGTCAAACCTGATAAGGAGCTGATGCGGCAGATCGTTGATCTGTGGCAAGCAACCCGACCACAGGCTCTAAAATGTGTGTCAGCGGCGACCGGTGACGCGATTTATCGCGAAGATGATCGGATGCTGGAACAGTTTGGCGACGCCGGATGCGATGTCGTCAACCTCGACTCTGCACATCTATATGCCGTCTCGCGCATCAACAGCGAGGCCCGAATTATCAGGACAGTTCAGTGCGGTGTGGTGTCTGATGTCATCGACAGTCAGCTGGACGGCGGATCTGAGAGTACACTCTCAGAGATGCTTTCCAGTAGTTCCTCGGGTGGCCCCAATCCCCTAGAATCGACTGGAGACATCCTGTCTTTTTACATCGAAGAACTGGCTCCGAAATTACCTATGACTTGAGGCGTTATCAACGCATTCTCGATGGAATCCCAGATACCCATCATCCGTCGAAAATTCGTTTGTGGCAGCGCAATTGTTCGAATCGCTGCCGTGATAGGCATGTCAGCTCGTTGAGCATGAACACCGCGAAGGATGAGTATGTGACGCCTTTGTTCAATGGGGAAATCCCTGGCGTCTGATCGCTCAGTTTTCAATGAACCGATTGTGATCCCAGAGGAATAAATCTCTTTCTAAATGAAGGATTAAGGTCTGCTCTGATGGGCTGTAGGTCCGTCGTCAGAGACTGAAAAAAACACCTCAATTTGATTGTGCGGCCAGGGCTGCGCTGCATCAACGAATGCGTTTGCGCGGCGTCTCTCGCCCCGGCTTGTGATCCGGTAACGACCGGTGTTGGAAACCCGAAAGGAAGAAAGTATGAACTGTTCGAGTACCTTAATAAGCTTGTTGCTTTGCACGTCAGTTGGCGGTGCGGCCTTAGCCGAAAGCAAACCGGCCGTCATTTACGGCTTGGGTGGCAAGTTCGACCGCTCGTTTAACGAATCCACCTATAATGGGGCGCAAAGATTCACGTCGGAGACAGGTACCGCCTATCGTGAGTTCGAGCTTCAGTCGGATGCCCAACGCGAGCAGGTATTACGACGCTTTGCGCAGGAGGGAAGAAGCCCAATCGTCGTAGCAGGATTTGCATTTGCACAACCGGTCAACACGGTAGCTCAAGAATATCCGGATACAAGTTTTGTGATCATCGACTCAGTGGTAGAACTGCCCAACGTCAGGTCACTTGTATTCAAAGAGCATGAAGGTTCATTTCTTGTTGGCTTGCTCGCGGCCTTGGCGTCCGAAACGGGTTCCATTGGCTTTGTGGGCGGAATGGACATCCCGCTGATCCGCGCGTTCGCCTGTGGTTATCGCCAAGGTGCGCTCGAAGTTGATGAGGACATATCAATTCTGGAGAATATGACCGGGACAACTGGGGCCGCATGGTCAGACCCGGTCAAAGGTGGCGAATTGGCAAGAGCCCAAATCGGACGCGGTGCAGACGTGATTTTTCAAGCGGCCGGAGGAACGGGAGTTGGTGTACTTCAGGCGGCCGCAGATGGCGGTATTCTAGGAATTGGCACCGACAGCAATCAGAACGGCCTCCACCCTGGGCAGGTTCTGACCTCAATGCTGAAAAGAGTCGATGTGGCAGTCTACTCGGCATTGATGGCCGCTGATCAGGATGCATTTGAGCCGGGTGTAAGTTCTCTTGGACTTGCTGAGGGCGGCATCGACTGGGCAGACGACGAAAACAACAGTTCGCTCATTTCGGACGAGATGAGAGCCGCCGTTACAGAGGCTAAAGAGGCCATCATTTCTGGCGAAATCGTTGTCCATGACTATCGCACAGACGACAGCTGTCCGTCCTGACCGCAATTCAATGGATCAAATATTGTCGACAAAGGAGCGGTTGCAACCAACCGCTCCAGCAATTTCGCTTAAGGGCATAAACAAGGCGTTCGGCCTTGTACAAGCCAACAGGAATGTCAATCTGAGCGTCGCGCCCGGCACCATTCACGGGATCGTCGGTGAGAACGGCGCAGGCAAATCCACGCTGATGTCCATTTTATACGGGTTTTATCAGGCCGATAGCGGATCCATTTTCATAAATGGAAGGGAGCGTCGCATTGTTTCGTCAACTGACGCGATCAACGCTGGTGTCGGCATGGTCCACCAGCACTTTATGTTGGTCAGACCGTTTACCTCACTTGAAAACATTGTTCTGGGGGCCGAGGGCGGACCATTTCTTGGCAATGCTTTGAAGCAAGCCCGGACACTACTGAAACAAATTACCGCGGAGTACGGTCTGGACGTTGATCCGGATGCCGTTGTTGAAGACTTACCCGTCGGTGCGCAGCAAAGAGTCGAAATTCTCAAGGCCCTCTATCGCAAAGCGGATCTGTTGATCCTTGATGAGCCAACCAGCGTCTTGACCCCCTCAGAAGCGGACCATCTGTTTCGCTTGTTGAACGGGCTGCGCGACAGCGGAAAGACGGTCATATTCATCACCCACAAGCTGCGGGAGATTATCGAACTTACTGATACCGTTTCAGTCATGCGCGCTGGCGAGATGTCTGAGGTTATTCAAACGTCAAGAACCAGTATCCCCGAACTAGCCGAGCGGATGGTCGGCCGTATTGTTCAATTTGAACGCGAAAAGGACCCAGCTCGCATTGGGAAGACCGTCCTGAGCGTTCGCAACGCTTCAGTGAAAGTGGACGGTGTAGCACGCCTCAAGAATATCGATCTCGAAGTGAGAGCCGGTGAGGTTTTGGGGATCGCCGGCGTTGCCGGAAATGGCCAGACAGAACTCCTCGAATGCCTCTCTGGTATGAGGGCTTTAGACGATGGTTCGATCATACTGTCTGGACAATCGCTTGCTGCGACGGGATCATCTCTCGTTCGATTTCTTCGGGCATCTGGCGTCGGCCACATTCCCGAAGACCGTCACAAGCATGGACTAGTGGCGCCGTTCATGGCTTGGGAAAATTGTGCGCTTGGCCATCACCGCAAATCAGAGTTCAGACGCGGACCCTTGATGGACATCACCTCAATGCAGGCGGATGCAGGGGCTAAGTTTGAGGCATTCGATGTTCGTCCTCGCGACATATTCCTCAAAACCGCGAACTTCTCCGGCGGCAATCAACAGAAAATAGTCGTTGCAAGAGAGATCGCCGAAAATCCAGATTTGCTGCTGGTCGGCCAACCAACGCGAGGTGTCGATATTGGCGCAATCGAGTTCATTCACAACCAGATATTGGAGTTGAGGGCGGCGGGAAAGGCAATCTTGCTGGTCTCGGTCGAGTTGGATGAAATCCTCGCCCTGTCAGATCGAATTTCGGTGATGTTCGACGGTCGGATCTCCGGCACCAGGTTGGCGAGCGAAACCAACGAGAGCGACCTTGGGCAATTGATGGGTGGCGTTGACAATCGTGAGGGCGTGCATGCCACAACTCCCAAGATGGGCTGAAAACGTCCTCGTTCCAATCCTGAGTGTCGGGCTGGCAGTTCTGTTCTCGGCTCTGGCGGTTCTCTCAATTGGAGAGTCGCCTTTGCAGGCTGTTCAAGTCCTGTCCTATGGAGCGTTTGGCAATCCATACAATTTTGGTTTTACGCTCTACTACACTACGAATTTCATATTTACAGGACTGGCCGTGTCAGTCGCCTTTCACGCCGGCTTGTTCAATATTGGCGGAGAAGGACAGGCCCTGTTTGGAGGTATCGGGGCGGCCTTGGCGGGCCTGTGGCTCGATAGCACGAACTGGATCATCGTTCTGATTATTGGCCTGGGAGCCTCAATAGCCTTTGGGTCTCTTTGGGCGGCCGTTCCGGCGTTCCTTTTGGCAACGCGCGGATCGAACATTGTTATCACGACAATCATGTTCAACTACATTGCTGCAGGCCTGTTAGTTGCTCTGTTGAGTAATGTCCTCAAACCTACGGGCTCGGATGCTCCTCGAACACGCCAGTTTGCACAAGACTCCCACGTCCCACGCCTGGACCAGGTTATCAACTGGTGGGGGTTCGACATTGCCCGCATAGAGGCCAACATCATCTTCCTGGTTGCGCTGCTAGCCGCAGTGGGCGTTTGGCTGTTTCTCTATCGATCACGGCTTGGTTACGAGGTCCGCATGTTTGGGCATAGCAACAGCGTCAGCGACTATTCGGGACAATCAAGTTTCAAGATCACAATGATCGCGATGGCGATCTCAGGTGGTCTGGCAGGGTTGATGGCAACCAACGCCGTTTTGGGTCAACAGCATCAACTCTCGTTGGGCTTCGTCGGCGGGGCCGGATTTACAGGCATCGCGGTTTCCTTGATCGGGCGATCACATCCCTTGGGTATCGTTCTTGCGGCCTTGTTATTCGGTGCGCTGTTCCAGGGGGGAGCAGAACTCTCCTTCGAGATACCGGCTATCCCTACCAAGATGATTATTGTGATTCAGGCCCTGGTTATCCTGTTTGTCGGCGCGATGGAAAACCTCATCCGTTATCCAACGGTCGCGTTGTTAACGATGTTCAGAACCAGGAACGGTCGATGGATCTAGATCTGATCGCGCAAGTGTTTGCCTCAGCAACGCGCCTGGCGACCCCAATCCTGTTGGCGTGCCTTGCGGGATTGTTTTCCGAACGGGCAGGCATTCTTGATATCGGTCTTGAGGGGAAAATGATGATTGCGGCTTTCGCCGCTGCTGCAACGGCGAGCCTGACAGGAAGCCCAGTGTTTGGCCTATGCGCCGCAATATCTGCATCTCTCGCCTTCGCGTTGCTGCATGGGTTTGCCTCCATCACGCTGCGAGGAAACCAACTGATATCAGGGGTGTCGATCAACATGTTTGCTCTTGGCATCGCGGGTTTGACTGGTTCAGCTCTTTTCGGCTTGAGCGGCCGCACACCGAACCTCACCAGCGAACAGCGCTTCAGCAACCTATGCCTGCCGTTTCACAGTGACCTCGGCGTCATCTATCGTGATGTCGTTTCGGGCCATAGCGCCATAGTTTACGTCGCCTTTGGATGCGTTTTGGGAACCTGGTGGCTGGTTTACAAGACAAGGTTTGGCCTGCGCCTGCGAGCCGCTGGCGAGGCTCCGGACGCGGTCGAGACAGCAGGCATCAGCGTGGCCCGTGTTCGATACTATGCGGTCGCAATTGGCGGTGTTCTCTGCGGGATCGCCGGAGCTCATCTGTCGATTGCTCTATCAGCCGGCTATACGGAAGCCATGACTGCAGACCGAGGATTCATTGCGTTGGCGGCGCTGATCTTTGCGAAATGGCGCCCCTTTGCTGCGCTGTTCACTTGTCTGTTGTTTGGATTTGTCCAGGCAATCGGCTTCCAGATTGAAGGAGTCGTGGAAATCGATAATCGTTGGCTCACAACTCTTGTCGAGTTCCTGGAAGCCTCGTTTCCTTACATTATGACAGTTATTGTGCTTGCAGGGTTCGTTGGCAAAGCAACACCATCTGCTGCAGGAGGCATCCCATACACCAAGGAACGCTAGGGGGTCGAATTCCAGATAGTCTGAAATCCTTCGTTATGCCGTATGTTGGCTGTCACTTGGCCGACTGTTTCAGCTATGTAGATCTAGATATCAGAAAAGATACGGATATCTCGTCGTGTGTGGCAGGTATTTTGGTCCGATCTCAAACGTTAGTTTGTGAAACATGTTGATCGGGTGTGGCCTTGTCTCGAAAGCTGATGGCTGCCAGTCTATCGACTTGGAAGGGAATGCCCCGGTCTTGGCACGGGTCGAAAAAGATCAGATCTACTCTGAAATCAGCTTTGGAAAATCATGAGCCGCCCGCCATTGGTAAACGTCGATGCACTGCAACATGCGATCTCTTCCAAGCTGAGTTGTTTGGGAGAGACAACGCCCTACGCCGCCGATGCGAATGAACCTGATCCGCGCTATCTTGGATACGGCGTTAGGGCGCCCGAGATGAAGCGTTTTTTGACCAGTCTGAAGCCTGACTTTGCCGCCTTGGACACAGAACAGAAAGTTAACTTGGCCACGAACCTCATAGCTTCGGGGTATGGCGAACAAAAGAGTGTAGCTTTGGCTCTCCTTGAGGAGGTGCCTGAATACTTTACACCGGGGCGATTTGATCAGTTGGAAGACCTCGTAAGCGGCCTTCATGGCTGGAGCAAAATCGACGGTGTTACTAAGTTGTTTTTGCCAAGTATTCTACAACGGCATGAGCGTGAAATGATCGAACTCTTGAGCAGCTGGAATACCCACGGTGACCGATGGTTGCGCCGAGCGAGCGTCGTTTTATTCACGCGCAAGGTAGCGAAATCGGGCTTGTTCAAAGACGTCGCGCTTCGCCACTGCGATGTCTTGATCCGTGATGCTGAACACTTGGTGCAAACCGGCGTTGGTTGGTGCCTCCGTGATCTTATGCGATGGCATAGAGAAGAAATTCTGCCCTATGTCGTTGATCTCAGAAGGATGGGTGTGAGTAGTAAAATTACGCTCTATGCTCTACGGGACATCAAAGGCGAAGAGCGCAAAGCCGTTTTGCATCAGAACCTATAGAGTCATAGAATAGGAACCGAGTGCCGAAAATGGTGCGCAGCGCAGCTTCTGTCAATCTGGGCTCTCTAGAACCTTAGCTGGGCGTCGTATAGACGGAAGTTATGGCATTACGGAGGATTTCTCTCTCTCGCGCAAATGACCCGATGCGTGCTTCTTAAAGGGTAGATCAGTCGAAAATCTATATCAACTTGTCACGTCTGAAACGCCGACTTTGCTTTATTCACAAGGAAGTCCTTCATCACGCGTGTTTTAGGTGGAAGGTATTCCCGATTTGAGTACATCGCATGGACACTAAGTGGGGGCACCTCGAACTCTTCCAAGACGCGGACAAGCTCACCGGAGTTCAGTTCGGCGACATAAGCGAATTCCGGTATCCGCGTAATCCCACGTCCACCCATGACCAGCATTCTTTCCATATGCGCTTCATTGCATCTAACCTTCATGGGTGCATCGATTTTGATCGACCGGCCGTCGTCTTGCGAGTAGTCCCAATTGTTGACAATGTCGTGGCTGGCGAACGTGATCAAATGGTGCTCGGACAGATCAGACGGGTGCTGGGGCACCCCATGTTCGGCCAGGTAACCCGGCGTGGCGACTGTCGGCAGCGAAGTTCTAAAGAGCTCGCGCGCGATCAGGCTTGAGTCGGGCAACTGGCCAATTCGCACGATCAGATCATAGCTTTCGGCCACCATGTCAACATGTCGGTCTGATACGTCGACATTGAGTGTGATGTCTGGGAATTTCTCCAAAAATTCTGGCATCCAGGCACTGAAACATCCCTGCGCAAAGATCACCGGCACACTCACTTTCAACTCGCCATAGGGCCGGTCACCGAGGGTTTGAAGTTTTGTCTCGATGACCCTTGCGTCCAACAAGATGCGTCGCGCGTTTTCATAGTAGACCCGTCCTGTCTCTGTCAGACTGATTTTGCGTGTGGTTCTGTTAAGCAGCCGAGAACAAAGCCGTGTCTCAAGGCGCGTAAGCTCCTTGCTGACATAGGAAGTTGTGTGTCCCAGGCGGCTTGCTGCTGCAGTAAGACTCTGCAACTCGACGACCGCGCAGAACAACACCATGCCGTCTAGTAAGTGCTTGTTATCTTCCAATCAATGCTCTCTTCTGTTCTTGTTTGGCAATGGTATTCATATTTTGTCTGGCGGCGTGGAAGGCAATCCACCTCAAGACCGCAATGTGAATTCGGCGAAAATTTGCGTCGGCGCGGGGCGAAGAGGCGTCTGGACCTCATTCAATGCCGCGAGACTACCGGTTTTGGAATTGCAAGAGCCCTGGAAGACGCGATCAATGTCAGACTTTTCGGTGAGCCCTTAGCGTCATGACAGCGACGCTATGTCAAGCAGCATAGTTAAGCCTGCGCAAACACAATACATCAAGCGTCCAAACAGTGATCTTGGCCGCGATCAGGGCTTCCGTCGAAGATATCCTCGATCTGTCTTTCAAACAGATTGGCAATCTTGAATGCCAAGGGTAGCGATGGATCGTAACGCCCCGCCTCAATTGCATTGATGGTCTGGCGAGACACGTCGAGCTTCTCTCCTAGTACAGCTTGTGACCAACCAAACTCTGTACGTAGAGCCTTAAGAACGTTCTTCATCAGAACGTGCCTTCTTTTTTGGATATGAGCCCTACCGAGGTCGAGTAAGTAGTCAAGAAGATGGGCATCAACCAAAAGACTTGTAGCTTTGGCGCGTCAACCAACATCTCCAGTGTTCCCCATCCTGTAGCCACAACCATGACACTGGCAATGCCGAAAAGAACAGCCTTGATCTGGATAAGGCGCAAATACTCGTCAATCTCATTGATGAAGCGCCAGTGGGCCCAAAAAATCGCCACCATTGCGACAATGGGAACGACGGCAAGACCATAGAGCGCATATGGAGACAGGGCCAGGTTTTCGGAAGCCCATATTGTGCCCACCGAACCTACCAGGTACGCAACGATAGATGGGAAAAATACCTTGAAATAGCGGCGGGTTGCGAGTTCTGTTGTCACCTTGTTTCTCCTTTAATATGGAAAGCTTACTTTACATATTGGCTCTCCGAGAGATGTCAAGTACCCTTTCCACCTTGCTACTTTTTGTTCAACGAAACGAAACTCAAGTGACTCGCACAATTCAGATGCGGGATGGTTCACACTGGCCGAGTCTACTCCATTGCTATCAGGCAATAGCATGAGGCCCATCGCTCCATAGAACGATATTGAAAGGCCGCTTGCTTGCTTGCGCATTGCAGCGATTGCTTCCGTGGACCGGTCATTCGCTGCAACCTGAAGAACGACCAAGTTGGGCTCGCAGCGGTCATCTGACAGCTTCTGTCAGGTTCTTCGTGTAACGGCAGGCGTCTGCGGGACGAAGCGGACTGCCAATACTCTTGCTTGAGTGTTCGCTTGTTCAAAACGTAGGCTGTAGTGAGCCCGAACTTGTTTCAAAATTGGAAAGATAGGTCGTGACTGATGTAACTCGATTTGTCACTCCGGTGGCGCTTATTGATGTCATCAAAATGATCGCTCCTGAATTTGAGCGGTCAACTGGTTACAGACTAGAACTCTCAATCATGCTTAACCCAGAGGTACCAACCTACATCCTGGATGGGGCACCTTGGTCTCTTGCAGCGTCGAACCCATGGCATCTGGAGGAGATCGAGATTGGCAAACGCGGACCAATTCTACCCCTTGGGCGATCACCTCTCGCGTTTGGTGCGTTGGGCCAAGGCAGGAAGGCAGCAACCGATGAGGCCGAAATTTCAAAGCTGCTTCACAGGTCGAAACGGATCGGAGTAACGGGTGCCGGAACAAGTGGTGAGACTTTTGCTCGGCTATTGGATCGACTGGACCTAACTGAAGAAATGCGAAACCGCGTGATACCGTTGCAAGGGGGAGAACCTATGAGGAAGCTCTTGGCAGGAGAATTGGATCTTGCTGCACTTCCACTGACCAATGTTGCCCCAATCCCGGGCGTCCGCGCGGCAGCGATTTGTCCATGGGACATGGAGGTCCATATCGATCTGGCGCTCTGTCTTCATCCAGAGGCCTGCACTGGTTCGCACGCTTTCGTAGCTTGGCTTGTTTCTACTGCGCGCGACGCCACTCTGTCTGCGCTTGGCTTGCTGCGTGCCTAGCAGACCGGCCGATCCATCTACTCAACAATTGGCAGTTCAGAGAATTTGACCGCGCGGCTATCCCGGATCGCGAGAAAGCAGGGCTGAGAAAGCTGCCGTGTCTAGGAATGCAATGACCTCTGTGACAACACCACCATCCATCTTGAAGATCCAGAGGTAGTTGTTTCTATAAACATCACCGGCTGCCGTTCTTCCTTCGCCATCGAAATGAATGATAACCTCGTCACCATCTGCCCAAACACTGTGTACGGTGGGGCTGAGACCTTCGCTCATGCGTTCGCTGAAGGGTTCGACCGTGCGGGAGAGCAAGTCTACTTTTCCGTGGTACGTTCCCGATACCATTGGATCGAAACCTGTGATGGTCCAGATGACGTCATCGGCTAGGAGGTCGAACACGTTGACTGTGCCCGCCTCCCAGCCTTTGAACGCGTCACCAACAATCTGTCGGTTTTCTTCTTCCATCGAGGAGTCTTCAGCGGCACTGGGAGAAAACCAAAGTGCTAGCATCAAACAAACGACGAGGCTCAAGCCACGCAGAATGGTAAGTCGGTAGGTCTTGGCCATTTTGATCTCCGGTCTCATATGCCGTTGACTTCACGGTGGATTGGGGAGGGGCGCTATTGCTCGCGATAGAAAACGTAACCGCCGTGATAGAGGACACCATCTCGGAACTGGCCATCGGCATAGAAGCCGGTGTCGTCCCAATATTGGATGATGTCGCCGGTGACGTGATAGCGACCCTGATAGGCACTTTCCCGGTCACCGCGTGCCTCATCGTAACGCCCGTTCGGGAGTAAATCGTGGCGGATATGGCCGTCTTCTGTCACCCACATGCCGACGAATTCATGCGTTTGCGGCTCAGTCGGAGACTCGGGACGCGGTGAGCGGGGGAAATCGGTGGTGACAAGCTGCGCGCCAGCGGTCGTGCCACTCATGATGACCCCCAATCCGACTGCGAAAACCTTGGCAAGCAATCCATGTCCAATCCCCCTCACTGGTCTGTTCCAGCACTGCGCCGCTCTTCAAACAGCTCCGACATGGTCTGCGAGGCGAGGATCGCCTTCGGAAAACCTGCTGGCACGGTGATCATGTAGACGATCTCTTTCAGTTCATCTTCGGTCACACCGACATTGAGAGCATAGCCTGCGTGGATCTTCATCAACCCACGCTCTCCCATGGCCGCAAAGGCCGCCACAGCTGCAAGCTGGCGCGTGCGGTCGTCAAGACCAGGACGTGTCCAGACGTCGCCCAGGGCATAGGCTTGGGTTGCTTCAGCCAAGAACGGGAATTCTTCACGCATGTTCTCCAGCGTGGTTTGAGGAACGCCGTTGTTCAGCTTGAGAATGACATCAGCACCAAGCTGAAGCCGCTCTTCTGTCGTGTCTGGCATGGTGCTTCCTTCATTCGATTGCGCGTTCACGGGAGTCATCGAGAGGCTGGTCGCAACCGCGATGGCTGAAAGGGTAGTCTTGTACATTGGCAGTATCCTTCTGTTTGATGCTGAGTACCGAAGACATTCAAACTCGAACCTCTTCAGCACAGAGTGAGGTTTGTGGTCAGGCGGCAGATGCGGTTGCGCCGTCTGTCGATTTGGACAAGTCCTGCCACTTGGCCAGTTCACCTTTTCGGGCGTCGTAGGCACCACTCAGATACTCGAAGGCATCCGAGCCAGCGGCGTAGCGCAGGGGCGCATCTTCATCTCGCGAAAGCCGCACGAGCGCCGCACCCAACTTCGCGGGGTCGCCGGCCTGCACATGGTTCTGCGATTGATAGAAGCCCTGCGTCGCCTTGGCGTATTCGGCATAGTCACTAATCGGCTGATCTGTGTATCGGATTGAGCTTTCATCGAGGAAATCAGTGCGGAAAAAGCCGGGCTCCACGATGGTGACGCCGATATTGAATGGTTTTACCTCAAGGGCCAGACATTCCGAGAACCCTTCGACCGCAAATTTTGTGGCGCAGTAGATCGACGCAATGTCGAAGCCGAGCGCGCCACCAATGGACGAAATGTTGAAGATGTGGCCCGACTTTTGCGATCTCATGGCCGGCAGCACGGCGCGGGTGACGTGCATCGTGCCATGCACGTTGGTGTCGAACTGGCGGACGATCTTTTCGTGCTCTATCTCCTCGAACACGCCAAGCTGCCCATAGCCTGCATTGTTCACGAGGACATCGATGCGTCCGAAATGATCAACGGCTTTGGCAACGGCGGCATCGGCTTGGCTAGCGTCTGTTACATCCAGCTGTAGTGCGAGAGCGTCGTCGGTATCCGGCAGTATTTTTTTGACAGCATCCGCGTCCCGCCCGGTCGCTACGACACGATCACCGGCATCCAAAGCCGCTTTTGCAATCTGAAGACCAAGGCCACGTGAAGCTCCGGTTACGAACCATACTTTTTTGCTATCTGTCATATCGACCTCCTGTCTGTCGTTGGCCCCATGATCGGGGCCGTCGCTCATGCAAGAGATATGTGGACGCCCGTGCTCTAAGCGGTAGCACGATCCCACGGGATCATTGCCTAATTCTCCGTGAAGGTGGGAAAACTGCTTATCTCAGCCTAGATGTTATGCAATGCAGCCGCACGGCTTGCTTATGATATGTGGAAAAAACCATGACAGAAACGGTGGAAGATCTTGCGAAGCTGGTTGCCCAATTTGTGCGATCTGACGGCGTTCATACAACTCCGGTTCCTCGTTTGGATCTCATCCGCAGCACGCAGCAGACCCAAGACCTGCATGCGGTTCACGAACCGGCACTTTGTATCGTAGTGCAAGGTGCAAAGCGGGTGATGCTTGGCGATCATATCTATGATTACGACCCCGCAAACTACCTGGTTGTGTCTTTCGACCTCCCCATTGTCGGGCAGATCACGTCCGCCAGCCTTGCAGAACCCTATCTTTGCATTCGCATTGGTATTGATGCGGGAGTCCTGTCCGATCTTGCTGTGGATATGCCTTGGGATGATGAAGCACCGTCAAAAGGGCCAGGTTTGTTTCTTGGTGAAACAACGCCGGATATTGTGGATGCCGCGATGCGGTTGGTCAGACTTATTGAATCGCCCGACGATATTCCCGCGCTTGCTAAACTCTATGAGCGTGAGTTGCTTTACCGGATTATCCGTGCGCCGGGCGGACAGGCCGTGTTGCGCAGTGTCTATGGGCCGGGGCAGGGGAAGCAGATCTCTCGTGTGATCGCCTCGATCAAAAAAAACTACCGGGAGCCGTTTGAAATGGCCCGACTGGCCAAAGAAGCCCATTTGCAACCCTCGGCTTTGCACCAGCACTTCAAGGCTGTAACGCTCATGTCACCATTGCAATATCACAAACGTCTCCGTCTTCAGGAAGCACGTAGGCTGATGCTGTTCGAAGAGAAGTCGGCGGCGCAGGCGGCATTTGCAGTGGGATATGAAAGCCCATCGCAATTTAGCCGCGAATACCGTCGGCAGTTTGGTTTGCCGCCAATAAAAGACATCGAAGTGTTGGCGGATTCGATCCTTGCTACCGATCCTCGAGGCAGGGAATCCATTGATATGAGACCATCAGTAGCTAGCGGTCAGTTTTCTCGCCCAAAGCATTTGACATCCCGTCCAACTCTGAATGATCGAGGCCAATGATCGTGTCGGTAAGGGATATCATCGTGTAATAGCCTAGGATTCCCAGAAGTTCGATGACACCCGCTTCACCAAGAGTCTCACGTATCACCGCAAAAGTATCGTCCGCCACACCGCCTGCTCGCAAAGCCTCTCTACAAAATGCAACCACCGCCCGCTCGTCTTCTTGGGCGTGGATGCCATCTGCCGGGAGCTCTTTCTCGTCAACCACATGCTGTATGAATGCCTCGGTCAGCCCGTTGACCTTGGCAGGGCCAATATGACCCTTGATCGCATATTTTGCACCCCAATGAACTGCACAGCAGAGGATGGCCAGTTCCGAAAGGCGGGTGGGCAAGGATGTTTGATACTTGCAGAATGCGCCGAGCTTCTGAGCGTGGGTCGCAAACACCGGGCTATGCAGCCAAAGCGCAACGGGCCCACGTACGACGCCGCGCGGGCCAGTTCGAATTGCCTCGTAGGCTTCGCTTTGGTCCGGCGTCATCCTGTCGCTTTGCGGGGGTAATATACGTCGCATTCTGCCAGCCTGAGTGTTCGGGATGCCGTCAAAGTACCGGGGCAAGATGACCAAAGCCGCATCAATATGGAGATATCAGTATTCTCCTATTCTGAAGCCAAATGGATCGGAAAGAAGGTATGCTATGGGGGAACTCAAGCTGTAGGCTCAGAACCCAGATCGTCATGACCTTCGAACCAGTGGTTCAAACCATCGTACCCGGCAAAGTCGCACACTTCGAAATGGGTGGTGTGTCATTTGAAATCGTCTCTGACGGTGCGGTGGTGTCTGGTCCACCTGAAAAAACACATCCACATGCGGATGCGGGATATGTCAACAAAATCCTAGACAACCATGGCCTTCCACATGACCGGCTGGACTTTGCAGCCAACATTCTGATCGCTGAAAGCCACGGGAGCCGAACTATGTTCGATGCGGGTCTCGGCCCAGTTTCCAATCCTCCCGCATGGGGCCGCGCGGCAGGTGATGCTTTTCACAACATGCGCATTGGATCGATCCACGCGCCAGATCGGATTGCGCTGACCCATGCGCATGGCGAACATATCGGTGGCCTCATCGATGAGATTGGCAATCCTCGTTTTCCAAATGCTGAAGTCTATGCGCCATTCGAAGAGCACGCTTTCTGGACAGATCCAATCCGAACAGGTCCAGCGTGGGCATTCGATTGTGGCCTAGCACGGACAGTTTTCTCCGCTGTCGACAAAAACCTGAAACTCTTTGCTTCTGACCCGGGCCTGAAAGACAGCGGTGTGACAGCAATACCGACGCCTGGTCATACGATCACGCACACCGCCTATCGGATAAAAACCGAAGCAGGGGACGTTCTGCATTTTGGCGATGCGGCACGTCATAGCATCCTCAATGTCGTCTATCCGGAGTGGAAATTTGTCGGCGACTTTGATCCGGTGCAATGCGTATGCACGCGCCTGAGACTTTTTGAAGATGCCGTTCGGACAGGAGCCCTGGTTTTTTCCTATCATTGGCCTTTCCCGGGTATTGGCCATCTCTAACGCGTGAAAGAAAACAGCTACCGATTTTTGCCTCTATCCGCTTAATTCTATGCCAAAGCGGCATACTATCAGGATCAATCGAAGACGGACAGAGCAACCAGAGCTATGGCGGTCCTGTCCACAGAAGGCGGCACATCATTCCTCGACCTTTGCAATTTCCGACTAGGTTTTGTTTCCCGGCTTCAGGCCCAAAATGCGTCTGGCTTCGGCCGGCGTTGCCAATCCGCGGCCTTCCTCTGCGATGGTCTTTGCCAGTCTGGCGACAAGCTCAGCATTGCTGCTGGCAAGTCTGGATGCATCAAAGCGGATATTGTCTTCCAACCCGGTACGCACATGCCCACCTTCACGAAGACTCCACCTATTGGCAGTCAGTTGATCTTTCCCTATGCCCATGACGCCCCAAGTGGCGTCGGGTGCTGCCACACGCAGCTCAGACAGTAAGAACTCAAACACCTCACGTCGAAAAGGCAGTCCTCCTGGCATGCCCAACACGAATTGAACATGCATGGGGTTCGCGATGACACCTTCGTTTGCATATCGGACTGCTGAGTAGAGATGTGAAAGATCAAAAATCTCCACTTCAGGCTTGATGTCATTTTGGACCATTTGCGTTCCCATCTCACGAATGAGGTCGGGATCGTTCTCATAGGTTCCGTGAACGAAATTGAGTGTTCCGGTTGCCAGAGAAGCCATATCGGGGCGAAGCACGAGACAATCGCTGCGTCGCGCCTGGTCCTGGCGACGGCCGCTGGTTGAAAACTGCACGATCATGTCTGGACACGCCTCACGGACGCCTTCCTGAACCTCGGCAAACAAATCTGGAGATGCGCTAACACTGCCGTCAGGATTGCGCACATGAATATGCGCAACTGCTGCGCCGGCGTCATAGCACTCTCGCACTGCTTCGATCTGCTCGGTAGGTGTGATCGGTACTGCCGGGTTGTCGGCCTTCTGCGGGACAGATCCAGTGATAGCCACTGTTAGAATTGCGGGAGATGTCATCTAGAGTCCAAATCAAGTTGTCTAGCTGGAGAATAAGCAAAACAATCAATGACGGGTGGCCGTATCGTGCGAAACCAGACTTCACAGTTGCGTATCGCCTGGTGTGAGACGTGTTCTGGGATCAAATGGCCGCAGCTTTCGAGATCGCACACAAATTACCGGAGGCGTCACGATACTTTTCGCTGACAGCTATGCTCGACGCAGGCAAAGCACCAAACACCTTCTTAAGTTCGTCGACGAGAATGTCGGAAACATGCAAAGCCGCAGGTTCCAAGTGTCGATCGATAGGTTGTACGAGGTCTATGTTGCGTCGAAGAGGCGATACACCCGTTAGTGTAATGTTCTGTCTGCTCGATAGTGTTTCGGAAACACACTCTGGAACAATTGCTTGGCCAAACCCGTCTTCGACAAGTGAAAGCGCAGTTTGTAAGCAATCAACTTCTATTTTCGGGCAAATGGGGTGACCCACGTTGGCTGCTGCACTGTCGATGAGCTGTCGTAGTCCATTGGAAGCCGATGGGAGGATTAACGGGAGTTCGAAGAGCCTATCTAAGGGAAGTATACTATCGGCAGATAAGCTTCGCACAGTGTGGTTGTTTCGAGTCGTTCGACTGGCAAGCAACAGTCGTTCCGACCCTAGCGTCCTTGAACGGATGAGATTCCCACGCATGCTGTGGCATGGAATGACAAGATCGACATGTTCCTGATGTAGCCACCCTAGCCCTTCACCACCCATCCCTGTGCGAAAGACAAGCTGCACTTGTGGGCAGGAAACCAACACACGTTCCATCAATCTCGGCGCGACGATAGTGGCAACTTCGAATGGGAGCGAAATCCGCACAGTGCCGCCAAGCTTCAACGGGTCAGATCTCGCGTCCAACCTCGCGTTGTTTACGTCAAGCAGAATTTGGCGCGCACGCGGAAGAAATGAGGTGCCTCGAGCCGTCAAAGTGACCCCGCGACCATGGCGGTCAAAAAGCCGTGCGTTCAGATCTGCCTCAAGAAGTTGGATTTGGCGGGTTAGGGCAGATTGCGCTGTGTTAAGCTGCGCGGAGGCTGCCCGAAAACTACCATGTTCGGCCACATGGACGAACGTCCGAAGCTGTCTGAAGTCCACGCTCGCCTCCTTCGCTAGACTATAAAGACGATCTCTCAGAAGGGGGGGCAGGTCCAATCATGTTATCTGTCTAACCTATTCAATAACATTATGAAGATGCGGCTAGCCGGACTTGCCTATCTTCGATTCTGGCAAACTGTTTCTGTTCGATGGCATTGCTACTTCCGGGGCAGGGCCGCCATTCAATGATCCAATTTCGGCATCGCCGTATTCAAAGAAGCGGTGGATCAAATTTGTGCATTCTGCCGCTAACGTTGTGTTGATCATTAACAGAACAGCAGTGTTGTCCAAATGCTCAAAGATCTTGCCAACCCAGTCAGCGAAGCACCCGAAATCTATCTTGCGGAGGTCTTTGCGGCTTTTTCAGCAGGTCTGACCTTTGAGGCAATTCCAACAAAGGTGCTGGAGAAAGCCAAGCTCTTGATCCTCGACACAATTGGCGTTGCCTTAGGTGCTGCCGCCGATGATTCCGCGGCCATGGCGACCGCCGCTGCTGCGGTCCTTGGAGAAACCGGGACAGCCACAGTTCTTGGCCAAAAACGGTCCTTCAGTCCGCACGCGGCGGCTTTTGCAAACGGCAGTTTGGCTCACGCATTTGACTTCGACGACACGCATATCGAAACTTTGCTTCATCCTAGCTGTGTGCTTGTTCCCGCCTTGCTTGCCGCCGCTGAAGCCAACAACACGTCCGGAAAAGACGCGTTGGTCGCATTTGTTGCCGGAACAGAAGTCACACTGCGACTGGCTCAAATGGCGCGACAGCAGCTCAATCGGCGGGGTTTTCAAACCAGCGCTGTGGCGGGCTCTTTCGGCGCTGCGTTGATTGCTGCACGCTGCGCCGCACTGTCCGAGGCGGAGACCACCAACGTGATCGGTCTTGCCGGGAGTGTGGCGCCTTCAGGGATCATGCAATGTGTCCCAGCAGGGGCATCAGCCAAACAAATGCATCCGGGTTGGACCGCTCACTGCGGCCTCATGGCCCTGGACTTGCATAAGGCTGGTTTTACAGGGCCAAGCAGCATTTTTGAGGGGCCTCTAGGCGTTTTCAATGCCTTCTTGAACGGCATTGAGCCTGAGGCATTCAAGGGTCCTCTTGGCAGCCATTGGGAATTGCTTGCTATCCGAAGCAAGCTTTATCCCTGCGGTCACCCGATCCATGCGAACCTGGATTGCGCTCTGGAATATGTACGCACACACGGGTCAGACCCCGATAAAATCGAGAAGATTGAACTTGCCGTTCCCGAAGGTGCGATCCACACCGTGTGCGAACCGTGGGAAAAGAAGAAGACTCCCGCAACTGCATATGACACCCGCTTTAGCCTTCCTTACGCTGTCGCTGTCACGTTGATGTCGGGACAGGCCGGCGTCGATGCTTTTTCAGAAAAATACCTCGATGCGCCACAGCTGCCAGACTGGACCAGACTGTTGGAGTACAGAGTGGAGCCGTCGCTGCAGATTGGAAAAATGCCCGCACAAATGACCGTTTTTCACAAGGATGGAACCGAATGGTCGCATACTGTTGCTGAAGTTCGTGGCGGGCTCGCAACCCCGATCCCTGCGGACGATTTATTCAGGAAATTCCGCGACCTCACCAGAGCGTACGATGTCACGTCCATGCGCCAAGTCGAGACCTTGGTTGCTGAGATGGATCGACAATCCAATTTGAGCGACTTGATGCAGTTGATGAGATGATTGCGCGCCTTACGAACGACCTTTGAGACCCTGAGGAACAATGAAAAATTACCAACTATACATAAATGGTGAATGGCGCGACGCCTCGGGCGGTGAAACCTTCGCTACTACGAACCCGTTTACGGGCAAAGACTGGGCCAATATTCCACTGGCCAGCGAACGGGATGTGGACGACGCGATTGCGGCTGCGCGCTCAGCATTCTCTGATTCCTGGTCAAAGATGCCGGGGGTCAAGCGCGGGGAACTCCTCATTAAGCTGGCAGAGTTGCTCGAACGCGACGCGTTAAAGATGGGTGAGATCGAGACCACTGACAATGGCAAGGTGTTGCGTGAGACCAAAACGCAGATGATCTTTGGCGGTAGACAACTGCGGTTTGCGGCAGGGTATGCTGACAAATTGTTTGGTCAGGTCTTACCGCTAGACAATCCAGAAATGTTCGATTTCGTCACACGTGAGCCTTTGGGCGTGTGCGTCCTGATCGTAGCGTGGAATTCTCCAATATCCCTGCTCTGCAACAAGTTGCCTTGGGCTCTGGCATCAGGAAACTGCGTTGTGGTGAAACCATCCGAACACGCGTCGGCTTCCACCTTGGAATTCGCTAAATTGGTTGAGGAAGCAGGGTTCCCGCCCGGTGTCTTCAATGTGGTGACGGGCGATGTGCGCACTGGCGCACCGCTCTGTACCGCGAATGGTGTGGATGCCATCAGCTTTACCGGAAGCCCCCAGGTTGCAAAACAAATTGCCAAATCCGCTGCCGAAAACCTCATCCCTGTCACTCTGGAGTTGGGAGGCAAATCACCCAACATCGTCTTTGACGACGCGGACTTCGACCGCGCATTGATCGGTGCAATGGCAGGCATCTTTGCGGCGACAGGCCAGACTTGCATCGCCGGGTCGCGCTTGCTTGTGCAACGCGGCAACTATGATCGAATGGTCGATGGGTTGTCGAAACGAGCGCGGCATATCCGACTGGGAAATCCGCTTGATCTGGAAACCGAGATGGGGACGGTCGCGAACAAGCCCCAGTTCGATGCCATCATGCGCCGCATTGAAGCCGCCAAGACCGAAGGCGCCCGGCTGGTCTCAGGCGGCGTACCTGCTCAAGGTGATCACTTGGGCAACGGGCTGTTTATAGAACCAACAATTTTTGCCGATGTGGACAACGATATGTCGATCGCACAAGAAGAAGTGTTCGGTCCGGTGCTATCGATCATCCCCTTCGATACAGAAGAGGAGGCCGTCGAGATTGCCAATGGCACTCGATATGGTCTGGCGGCCGGCATATGGACCAAAGACATCACGCGTGCGCTTCGGATGACCCGCGCTGTGAACAGTGGTGTGATGTGGGTCAATACTTACCGCGCACCAGCTGTTCAGGCCCCGTTCGGCGGCATGAAGCAAAGTGGATATGGACGTGAGCGGGGCGAGCAAGGCTTTGATGAGTTCACCCACACCAAAAATGTCATGATCGACCTCTCTGAAGAGGTGCGCGATCCGTTCGTGATGAAAACGTGAGGGAAAAGTCATGGCTCAGGTCATAACCGTCACGGGCCCGATGGATGCTGCCGATCTTGGTCGGGTGCTGTCGCACGAGCATGTGGTTTTGGGGACCAACGGTCTGCGCACAAACTATCCAGACCTTTTGCCCGATCTGCAGGAAATCGAAGAAATCTGTGTGGAGAAGCTGAGCCGAGTGAAAGCTGAGGGTTGGGACACGCTTATCGACCATACGACCTTTGACATTGGTCGTGATGTCGCACTGCTGAAACGGATTTCAGAACGTTCAGGTGTTCGGATTGTCGCCGCGACAGGCATTTGGATGCTGGCGCCACGTTGGTTCCAGAAACGGCCTGCGGACCAGATGGTGCCCCTCTTTACAGGAGACATTCAGGATGGCGTGGCGCACACGGGGATCAGAGCGGGGATCATCAAATGTGCACTGGATCGCGCCGGTTTAGAAAAGCCTTTGGAGCAGATACTGAGAGCCTGCGCCCGGGCTCATATCCAAACCGGCGTTCCCATTTCCACCCACACGTTTGCTGAGGGCCGTAGTGGCGACATTCAGCAGGACATTTTTGCGGAGGAAGGCGTAGATCTTAAACGTGTCTTGATCGGCCACAGCGGAGATACGGAAAATTTGGATTATCTGCGCGGTTTGATGGAGCGGGGCAGCTTCATAGGCATGGACCGGTTTGGTATTGAAAGCACACTGAGTGATGACAGGCGATGTGCAGTTGTCGCAAAGCTCGCCGCCGAGGGCTATGCCCAGCAGATGATGTTATCACACGATTCCAATAGCTGGAGCGACCGTGATCTTGGCACCACGCCCGACCCGGCGCGCAAGCATTGGCATTATTTCAACATGACAGCGCGGATCCTACCTCGCCTGCGCGAGCTTGGCGTTTCGGACGAACAAATAGATCAGATGACGGGATCAAACGTGCAGAGATTGTTCGGCGGTTGAGCGGACGCTCTCTTTGTGAAGTCGCTGTTGAAAGGACAAAATGGATCACACCCTTGCCAGTATCGCACGATACGTCGATGCGCTTACGTTCGAAGACTTGGACGAAAAAACAGTTCATGAAGCCAAACGACGGTTAGTAGACGGGTTTGCCTGCGCGTTGGGTGCTTTTGATGCTCCATTGAGTCGGTCAGCACGGGAAATCGCTCCACAAGGATTGTCATCAAACGCTTCACGGATTTGGGGAACCGATACATTCACGACACCGGAGGCTGCCGCTTTCGCCAACGGAGTCATGCTGCGTGAACTCGACCTTAGTGACATGTACCGCGTCAAGAGTGGTGGTCATCCGAGTGACGTCATCTCGGCAGTTTTGGCAATGAGTGAGGTGGAAAACGTAACAGTGGGCGACGCAATCCTGGCAATCGTCGCGGCTTACGAAGTCTACTGCACGTTCTGCGAAACAGTCGACATCAACTCGCAAGGGTGGGACCAACCGGTTTATGGGGTCATGGCGAGTGCAGCCGGTGCCGCGAAAGTTCTGAACCTCGACCCTGAGCGCATTGCGCAGGCGATTGCGCTGGCGATCACACCAAACATGGCGCTTGCTCAGACACGAAGGGGTAACATCTGCAACTGGAAAGGTGCCGCAGCTGCAAACGCAGCGCGAAACGGCCTCTATGCTGCAGTATTGGCAAAGGCTGGCTTTGAGGGCCCGGAGGAGGCATTTGAAGGAGCGGCCGGTCTTTGGCGGGTTCTCGGAAAACAAACCTGGACGATAGGACAAGGCTCTCCAAGGATTAATGGCACACACATCAAGCAATATGCGGTTTGTTATCATGGACAAGGAGCCATTCAGGCGGCCCTTTCCATCCGCGGCGACATTGATGGAGCCGAGATACGGCGGGTGAAAATAGAAACCTACCGACAAGCACATACCTACATGGCTGGAGAGCCAAATCGGTGGGCACCGCAGACCAGGGAAACAGCCGACCACAGTTTGCCGTTCGTAACGGCCACAGCGCTACACTACGGAGACGTGACAGAAGACTCATTCGTGCAAGATCGTCTGAGTGACCCGGCCTTAAAGCGGCTCATGGATGTAACAGATGTAACGGTCGATGAAGACTTGGCATCCAAATACCCGACCTCCGCCCCGTGTAGACTGACGGTAGAATTGATGGGTGATCGCACCTTGGTTACGCATGTCGCCTCCCCTGAAGGACATAGCGACAACCCACTCAGCGATGACAAGCTTGCGCAAAAATTTCGCGATAGAGCATCAGCCAATTTATCGTTGGCGGGCTGCGACAGAGCGCTAGAAACGCTGTGGAACCTAGAACCTGATCAACCAGCAAGCATTCTGTCTGCCGCCTTAGTCGACTAGGCGACAATGGGGCTTTCAAGTGTTTCGGGTTGCGACAAAGGCGCCCGCAGTAATTCCATGATATTCCGCAAAGGAGAACTCATGACGAGATCCTTGCGGACACCTGCGTGGATCTGTGATGACGGGATCATATGATCAAGCGAACGCGCAACAATGCCGGTATCCCGGTCAGGATTATAGTTGCCGCTCCTTACGATTGCGACGCCCACGCCCGAGCGTACCAATCGCTTCATGGAAGCAACGTCACCAATGCCCAGAGCTATGTTCAACTTGATACCTGCTGCGCGAAACGCAGTCCGTATCACTTCGCTCGATGCAAAATTTTTATCGTAGGTGATGAGGGGGTACATACCAACTGCGCTAAGTGAAAAGTCTGTCTCAGTAGCCAGCGGACAGTCTTCAGGCATTATCGCAATCCAACCAAGCGAATAACAGGGGTACGTCTCAATGGAGGATGGGGCGTTCGTAGTATCAGAGAACAAACCGATATCAGCGCGGCTTGATGTCAATTCTTCCATGATTGCGCTCTGACAAAAGTTGCGCACTTCTACTTTGGTCTTGGGATATCGGGTGACAAATTGACCAATGGTTCGCATGAGAATTTGAGCAGGTGTCGGTCCGCTGGCGATGATGATAGGCTTTTCCATAGGTGAGGTAAGAGCACGCGCCTTATCAGCCAGATCTTCGGCTTTCCGTACAACGTCGATGATATCGGGGATGAGCGTAGCGCCCAGTGGCGTCAGCCCGACAAACCGCCGCTTGTCTCTTACAAACAGAGGTTCCCCCAATTCGGTTTCGACAGCTCTGATGTGAGCGCTGACACCGGGTTGAGTTGCGTTCAATGCAACGGCAGCCCGCGTGAGGTTCATTTCGCTGCTGACGACAGCAACGATGGACTTCATTTGATGCAGCTTCATAAGTGTCCTCCCCACACGTCTGTTCTGCTATTTTTGATCTTCATCACACTTCGGACAGGCGCTGGCTGACGAAACTTGCTGCTTCGGTATCAAAAAAGCGATTGTCGAGTGCTAGCCAACCTCCCAATCGGCAAGACAGTCCCATTGTCCCACCAAAAATCGTCCTGTCAAGGACCTACGGTTCGGGTGCTTCTATAAGCGAACGCTATTGGTTGAGGTTTTACTTTGATTTCGTACCGGCCTGACAGCGAGGTACACTGCAGTCGACACGATTGAATGAGGGTTGTCGTGAAACGTTGCGGGCTCATTGGCTTAGGAAACATGGGGGCTTCAATTGGAAGACACCTGGTACGTGCCAGTCCCCTAAATGTCTGCGATACCGACGCGACGCGGAGTGCGCTGTTGAACGAACTAGGCGCACAGGTCTTTGCAACGCCAAAGGCAATCGCTGAACAGTCAGACGTCGTCTTTTTATCATTACCGACACCCGAGGCGGTGGAAGAGGTGTTAACCGGCGAGGCTGGCGTTTTTCGCGCTTCGCCCCCGTTTACGATCGTTGATCTCTCCACAACCGGGCCGGCTTTGACGGTAAGAATGGCCGCAATATCTGATGAAAGAGGGATTGAGTATCTCGACGCGCCAGTCAGCGGCGGAAGCACCGGCGCCGCAGCCGCGAGCCTTACAATCATTGCGGCTGGACGTACCGAGACATTCAACAACATCAAACCGTTGCTTGCTACCTTCTCGGCAAGGCAATTCCTGATCGGGCCGGATCCTGGTCAAGGTCAAATGATGAAGCTGGTCAACAACATGCTGATCTCAGCTTGTGCCGTTGCAAGTTTCGAAGTTCTCGTTCTTGGGGCGAAGGCTGGACTTGATGCGGAAAGGATGCTTGAGGTCATAAACGTCTCCTCTGGTCGCAATTGGGTCACTATGGAGAAGGTCTCTGGCTCCATCCTCGACCGGAACTTCCCACCAGGCTTCGCCACCGAACTTCTGCTCAAGGACGTAAAGTTAGGGCTGTCTGAAGCGGAGCACTACGGCGCGACAATGAGTGTTGTCAGTCGTGTGAGGGATTTTCTGACATTTGCGGTCTCGCAAGGCGACGGCCCGAGTGACTATGCAACCATCATCCGGCATTTGGAACATTGGGCGGGGACTGAGGTCTCTCGCGGCGGTAGCACGGCCACCTAAAGAACGATCAGTGGATCGCTTTCAGGAACGACTTGGCACGATCACTGATGTCGCCGGAAAAGAAGTCAGAAACCGGCGCGCGATCCACCATCTGACCGTCAGCCATGAACCAGATCGAATCGGCTACCTCCTTGGCGAAGCCCATTTCATGAGTGACACAAAGCATCGTCATGCCACGACCAGCAAGAGTCTTCATGAGGGAAAGAACCTCACCAACCATCTCCGGATCAAGCGCGCTTGTCGGTTCATCAAAGAGCATCACAGTGGGTTCGAGAGCAACTGCACGACAGATGGACACCCTTTGCTGCTGACCGCCCGAGAGCTCCATGGGTTTTTTGTGCAATTCGTCTCCCAAACCGACTGATGCCAGCAGCTCGCTCGCGGTCTGTTCAGCCTCCTTTTTTGGCCGGTGCAGGACCCTGATGAGACCTAGAGCAACATTGTCCCGGGCTGAGAGGTGAGGGAAGAGATTGAAGCTCTGAAAGACCATCCCGATCTTGGTTCTGAGCGTTTCGACCGACATCCCCTTTTCATAAATGTCCCGACCTTCAAACAGTATCTGCCCCGCGCTAATGGATTCGAGCCGATTTAGCGTTCGGATCAGAGTGGACTTGCCAGAACCGGAAGGACCACAGACAACGACAACTTCGTTTTTCTCGAGCTGCGCATTTATGCCTTTGAGGGCTTCGAAATTGCCGAACTTGCAGTGCACATCCTTTATCTGCAAGATCGGGTCTTCATTGGTCACTGTCATTGGAAAGCCTGCCACGTGCGATGCGGCGCTCAAGTTGGCCACCCAATTGGGATAGACCCGAACACAGCACGAAGTAAGAAATTGCGAGGATCGTGAAGATCTCGACGGGTTTAACCAGCAAAATCTTGTTCAATTCATGGGCCACGTAGGTCAACTCGTTGAACGTGATAATGTAGCCTAAGGATGTCTCTTTGATGATCAGTATGAACTGGCTTACCAGGCCCGGAATACAGTTTGTCAGGGCTTGCGGCAAAACAATCAAAAACGTGGTCTGCCAATACCGAAAGCCAAGGGCACTTGCCGCATCGTACTGTCCTTTTGGCAGGGCCTCGATCGCGGCTCGAATGACCTCGGCCAGATAGGCCGAACTAAAAATCGTGATCGCCAGAACGATTGTCACAAACGGAGACAACGAAAAGGGGAGGACGTAAGGCAGAAAGTAGTAGATCCAAAAGATCAACATAAGCAGGGGCATGCTCCGCACGAAATAGATGTAGCCGGTGTAAAAGCGTGCCAACGTCTTGTTGCCATGAGTCCGCGCTAGAGCCAGAAGAGTCGCGATAGGAAAGCAGATGGCAAGGCAAAGCAAAGACGTCAGGATCGTCATGGCCAGACCGCCCAGTGGCCCGTTGGGGTAGTGCCCCACCAACAAGAGCCGGCCGTATTGTTCAAGCAGTTCGATCATTGCTATCCCCGCTTCAGTGCGTATCGGGCAACTAAGCGGTCCCCGAAGAACATGATCATTATCGTTCCGACCATGTATATGAGCGTGACGAGGGAAAACGCCTCGAACGCTCGAAACGTTTGTGTCTCGATGCTTCGGGCCTGATACGAGAGTTCCGCTACGCCGATTGCTGAGGCCAGACTTGTTCCCTTAAAAAGGATCAATGCTTGGTTGACCAATGGCGGCAACGATAGTCGCCAAGCTTGCGGGAAGATGACCCACCTCATCATCTTGGCATAGTTCATGCCGATTGTGCGTGCTGCCTCGAATTGGCCAGGAGGGATCGCACGCAGGCCACTGCGAATATCCTCCGACATGTAAGAGGCCGAGTATAGGGTTAGCGAAACCCATGCAAAGAAGACTTCCGGGTTACCACGGTTGATTGATTGGGTGAACGCTTGGGGCAGCAATTCGGGTAGAGCGAAATACCAAACAAAGAGCTGAACCAAGAGTGGCACCGAGCGGTGGTAGTCCACAAACACGATGCAAAACCAGCGCGTGGGCAGAAAATCGATGTTCCTTACCGCGGCGATCAAAAGCCCCAGAATGATTGCAGCAACCCAAGCTGCGAGAGCCAAAGAAAAAGTTGTTATCGCGCCGCTGACCAGATAGTCGAAATATCGATCTTCAAGGATGGCGCTATAGTCGAGAGTCATTCAGGCGGCTTTCCGGGATTATCTCTTTGGGCATCATGAGTTGCCCAAAGAGATGATAAATCAATGCAGCTCAATCGTGCGGAACGACCGGATCGCCCATCAACATGGTGCGTTCCTTGTCCAGCATTGAATTTGCACCAAACCACTTGTCCCAGAGCACCTGTGCATCGCCAGAGGCCTCATAGGCGTCAAGAAACGCATTTGCTTCGGCCAAGAGCGCAGCTTCACCTTGACGCACGGCAAATGGGATTTGCGACGATCGGTAGATTTCGGGCATGATCGAGAATGTCTCTGCACCCTCTGGGTCTTGAGCACGAAGCGACGCAAGCGTAGTTTCGGTCATCAGCATGCCTTGAATGCGCCCGTTCTTAAGCGCCAGATAGGTCGCAGGTGTATCGTCGAAGCCGATCACATTGGCATTGGGGAAGGTTTCCTGTGCAACAGATTCCAACAAGGAGCCCTTTGCCACCCCGATCTTCTGATCCGCCAGTTCGTCTCCACTGACTATGCCAGAGTCGGTTCGAACCATGATGCGCGAGTCCACGGTGGCATAGACGTCGCTGAAGTCCACCTGTTCTGCGCGCTTTTTCGCCCAGCCTAGCAAGGCCGCTTCGATGTCGACGCGTCCTTGCTGCAGCTCTGGGATGCGGCCCTGGGCGGTTACGACCTTGAGTTCGATGTCCACGCCAAGGTGTTCTGCAAACGCGGTGCAAAGGTCAGGCTCGTATCCGACGGACTGACCAGTTGCCGGATCAGTAAATCCGAACGGTTCGAAGCCGCCCAAGACACCACAAATGAGCGCTCCGCGCTCTCGAACTTCTTCAAGTTTGTCGGCAAGTGCAGGTGCTGCCATCGCGCACGCCAAGACAAGACCGCCAACAGCGAATGTGAATTTCATTTGATATCCTCCCATAAGTTCGGTGGGCGCATTTTTTTCGGCGCCTTCCGGACATCCGAAGTATATGGAGAGGTGGCGAAGCAGCACTAATAGTAATTCGACGCTATCCAATAGCGTTTCGCTATGACCTGCCGGTAGTGCGTCCCGCCGGTCAATCCTACCTCACGTGTGTGACCAAACGATCAGTTATGATCAGGCGAAGAATTCTTATGCCTCATCCACTGTCACGAACCCTAGAGTATCCGACAAGTTCAAGGACCAACGTACGCGCCTCGGATCTGAGGTTCTGAAAAGTAGGTCGTCTGAATGCGTGCAGCATAATTTTGGAGGAGAAAGAGATGCAAGCATTGACTATCAACGGAATTGAGCAGGAAGTTGATCTGGCTGACGACACTCCGCTTCTCTGGGTTCTTCGAGATGAACTCGACATGACGGGAACAAAGTTCGGGTGTGGGGTAGGTCTTTGCGGTGCATGTTCTGTGCATGTTGATGGCGAGGTGGTTCGATCCTGCCAGCTAAGCGTCGGTGACGCCGTGGGTTCTGAGATTACAACAATTGAAGGGCTGGCAGGGACGTCGGATCAACATCGCTTGCAGATTGCCTGGATTGAAAAGCAAGTTCCGCAATGTGGCTATTGCCAGTCCGGCATGTTGATGGCCGCCGCCGCCTTGCTGGCCGAGCATCCCAAGCCAACAGACGAACAGATCGACAGCGCTATGACGAACATCTGCAGGTGCGGAACTTACCCAAGGGTGCGTGCCGCAATTCATCGCGCAGCGGAAATGGGCTAAGGAGGGATCATAAAATGACTAACAATTTTTCAGTTTCGCGCAGAGGGTTTCTTGCGACTTCAGCCGCTCTAGTCGTCACCGTCGCAGCACCAAAGATTGCGGTTGCCCAGAATGTCGATCCCAATGCCCTCGGGGCTTTCATCCGGATTGAACCCGAAGGCGAAGTTACCTTTGTCTCCCCGACCTTCGAAATGGGCCAGGGCAGTCTAAGTGGGCTTGCCTTGATTGTCGCTGACGAGTTGGGCGCCGATTGGAACAAAATCAAGGTGGTCAATGCCCCGGTTGCACCAGCCTACAACGTGCCCGGTACACCGGTGCAATACGCGGCTGGCAGCCAGGCTGTGCGCCGCTGGCATGCGCCGCTGCGTTTGGCGGCCGCGCAGGCCAGAACCATGCTTACAGAAGCAGCAGCGTCACAGTGGGATGTTCCTGTTGCAGAATGCCGAACTCAGGACGGATTTGTAATTCATAAAGCCTCTGGGAACCGCGTGCCGTTTGCAGACATCGTTTCGGACGCTGCGCAACTGCCAGTGCCCGAGGCGCCTGCGCTACGAGACGACAATCCACTGACCGGATCAAATGTGACGCGCATCGATCTTCCCTCCAAGACGAACGGAACCGCAATATACGGGATCGATGTACGTGTGCCAGAAATGGTCTACGCAGCCATTCGGCAGGCCCCTGTCTTCCGGGCAGCCTTGGTGTCCGTCGATGCGAGTGCGCTGGACGGAATGCCCGGCATTATCGAAGTCGTTGAATTAGAGGATGCTGTCGCCGTCGTCGCCGACAGCTTCTGGAAAGCCAAGCAGGCAGTCGAAGCTCTTGATGTGGAATTTGCGAAGTCGACCTACGATTATCTCGCAACGGAAGACATCGCTCAGTCGCAAAAGCTGCAATTGGATACGCGCTTTGCCGTGGCATCGGTCAACGAAGGTAGCGCATTCTCGATGATCCGCGATGCTTCAAACGTTTACTCATCTGACTACGATGTCCCGTACTTGCACCACATGACGATGGAGCCAATGTGTTGTACGGCCCACATTACCGATGACACGTGCGAATTCTGGGTTCCGACGCAGTACTCCAGTGCCGTCAGAGGTGTCGGGATGAGAGTCAGTGGCCTTCCGGCAGAACAGGTGATCGTAAACACCACACATATGGGAGGCGGACTCGGTCGCAAGTTTGAAATGGACTACGTTGACCAGTCAGCAAAGATCGCCAAACAGGTCGGCAGACCCGTTCAGTTGATCTGGACAAGGGAAGAAGACGTTCAACACGGCCGCTACCGACCAATGATGACAGCGCGTTTGACTGCCTCCATTGCGGAAGATGGAACACCGGAAGCCATGCGCATCCGCTTGGTAGGTCCCTCTATTCCAGAATTCCGCAACGGTATTCCTTTCAAAAATGGCTTTGACTTCCGCGCCGGTCTTGGGATCACGACAGAGACCGAGAGCGCTCCCGGCAAGCTGCAACAGTACAAGTTAGACAATCTGCTTGCCGAAATCATCTACCAACCAGCTCACGTTCCGGTAGGTTCTTGGCGTAGTGTTGGAGCATCTGAAAACGGGTTCTTCATCGAATCCTTTATCGACGAGCTTGCCCACGAAGCGGGGAGAGACCCCGTTGAGTTCCGCAGAACTATGCTACGCGATAGCCCTCGGGGTCTTGCCGTTTTTGACCGGGTGGTTGAGGAGTTTGACTGGGATGCCGAACTGCCGGAAGGTCACTTCAAAGGTATCGCCTTTAGCGAAGCGGTCGGGAGCATCGTTGTTCAAGCTGTCGAAGTTTCCATGGAAAACGACGAACCAAAAGTCCACCGCGTGGTTTGTGCAATTGATTGCGGCAAAGCGATCCACCCCGACAGTGTTGAGGCCCAAACAGTTGGCTGCATCATTATGGGCATCAGTTCCGCTCTCTACGAAAAAATCACAATCACAGACGGGCACTGCGCGGAAAGTAACTTCTACGACTACCGAGTCCTCACACTGGAAGAGACACCTGACATTCAGGTTCATATCATGGAGAGTGACTACAACATCGGCGGGGTCGGTGAGGCTGCAATACCAGGCACGGCGCCGGCTTTGGCCAACGCAATCTTTGCTGCGACGGGAAAACGCATTCGAAGCCTTCCGATCATTGACCACATCTAAGTTACACGGCGCTGCATGGTTTATTCCAGATTGTGCAGCGCTGCATGCCTAAGCCAGCCGAGAGATTCCTTTCAGCTTCTAGGCCTTGATTAATGCGTCCAACGCACAGCAGCGGCTCGTTCAAGATCAACATCGGAATCCATTCACGGACTGACTGGCAGTAGTGGCGGTCGACCTTGCGCGCCCAGTGGAGCGTAGGCGTCTTTGCTTATTGCGTAATTTTTTTCTTTCATGTAAGAAAAATATAACGCAACTGTTGAGTAGCCATGACCGCCGCTGACCAAATCCTTTCGCAACTGCAAGCGCTCGCCAATCCAGTTCGGCTTTGGATCGTCGCTGAACTGCATCGCAACGGGGCTCAATACGTGAGCGAGCTTGCGCGCAAAGCCGGTATCAGCCGCCCGCTACTAAAGATGCACCTTCGCAAGCTTGAAGATACCAAGCTCGTTTCGAGTGAGATTGGTACCGCAGAAAACGGCAAAGCCGCGAATTTTTTCCAGATCGTTCCGTTCAATCTTCCCCTGACCCCCGAATTGATTGCCGAAGCACGTCCAAGCCCAACGTCGCTCGCAAACCGCAAAGATGGAGACCCCGATGCCTGAAAACAGCACCATGCCTTTTACGATAACGCTTCTGATCCTAGCCCTGATACTGCTGGTGTTTGCCATGAAGTATGGCGCTCAGTTTATCCGGGATCGCGCAGAGGCGGCAAAGTCTACGGAAACTGATGTTAAGCTGGCGGCGCTGGATGAAAAATCGCGCGACCTAGAGAAGCGCGTGGCACATCTCGAAGCGATGTTGCGCGAAGTCGAATGACAAGCGCGCAAGAACTCCGCTACGCAGCTGTCGCTGAAGCGGTGACACTTGTCGTGCTGATGTGCATTGCGGTGCCTCTCAAACATCTGGCGGGTGTGCCTCAACTGGTTTCCGTTATGGGTCCGGTCCATGGGGCGATGTTTCTACTGTTCCTTTGGGTGCTGGTGCGGTCTTGGGCCGAAGGTCTGATCGACAGGATAGGTGCTACACGCTTGTTCGTTGGTGCGATGATCCCGTTTGGCGGTTTTGTGAACGAAAGATGGTTGCGACGCCAAACGGCGGGGGAGGCCAGCTGATGCTCTACGAAATCGCAAAGGCGGCTCATATTCTTTCTATGATTGTTTGGATATCAGGGATGACCGTTGCCGCGATGTCATTGCGCCATTCCGGTAATGACGTGCTCCCCATGATCAAGTCTTTCGACCGCAGTGTGACCACGCCAGCGATGCTGCTGACATGGGGCTTTGGTATCCTTTTGGGCGTGCAAGGGGGATGGTTTGGGTCCGGTTGGTTGTGGGCGAAGCTCATGCTTGTGATTGGGCTATCTGGCCTTCACGGCATGATCACGGGGCGGCTCCGAAAGCGCATTTCCCAAAAGAACCCAGAACCCGATCAGATCATGCAACGGATTTTGCCAATCGGCCTCTTGCTGACAGCTGTGGTCGTTCTGTTGGTCACAACCAAGGCCATCTGAAATTGCCAATGGGCTTGGCACAGCGCGCTCAATTCAAACACGAAGGGAGACTTACAATGTCGAATCCAACCACCTCCAGTCTTGGGGAACAAGCGCGTGAAAAGCACATTCCCGAACCATTGCGGATCGCTATGCTCATCTATCCAGGTATGACATTGCTGGATATGGCGGGACCTCAATCTGCGCTCGGCATGCATGGCGAAACCTACCTTGCTTGGAAAAACCGAGAACCAGTTCTGACTGATAGTGGTGTCACGGTGATCCCAACCCATACCTTTGAGGATTGTGCAGATGACCTTGACGTTCTCTTCGTTCCTGGCGGATTCCAGACAGCGCAGTGGATGGAAGATGAGGAGGTCCTGGCGTTTCTGACCATGAAGGCAGCAGATGCTAAATATGTCACCTCCGTCTGTTCCGGAGCATTGATTCTGGCGGCCGCCGGATTGCTTGACGGCTATCGCGCAGCGACACACTGGCGCGCGCATGACGCATTGGCAGCGATGGGGGTTGAGGTCGCTCGTGAACGGGTTGTGATCGATCGGAACCGGATAACCGGCGGTGGGGTCACGGCCGGATTGGACTTCGGCCTCACGCTTCTGGCAACATTACGTGGTGATATGGTTGCGCAGATGACGCAGCTCGGCATGGAATATGACCCCGCTCCGCCCTTTGATTGTGGAACGCCTGAACGTGCCGATCCAGCGCTCGTGGCGGCCTTCTCTGCGATGACGAAAGAGATCAATGAAGAAACCATGGCGGCAGTCGAACGGATTAGCCGCTAGGACGCGGTCCGTCGCAATCTGTTTGCAAAATCGTTTCGATTTTTTGGCAGGAAAACCTCGACGGGACGGTGTGGGTCGAGCGATCATTTGAGTGAAATTCTCAAGACTGCCCATTCGAGAAGTTTCACAGCGCGCTAATTCAGTCAGGACCTTCTCTAGCGAGAGCTGAACGCATCAGGACTGCTGTTGACGCGATTTCTCGGCCCAATTCTGACTGCCGATCGGACAGATTGATCCAACAATGAACCAGACGAGACTGGCTGGATTACCATTATCCCAACAGCAAAATGTCTGAACCCCCCGCGCTCCGCCGCATTTCGTGAATGTCCTTGAGCTCAGGATCACTGGCCCACTTGATAGCAGAAGTTCTATCCGGAAAGCTCAGGACCGCACCGACGTCTGGCTCGTCAGGGGAGCCGTCCAAGACGGTGAATTCGCTTGAGACACTGACAACCTTGCCGCCGTGTTTCGCGAGCGCCTGTTCGGCCACCTCTCGGTATTGCGCAAGTGCACTCGGGACAGTGACTGTGATCTTGACGTAGGCATAAATCACGTTGAAGTCCTTATCATAGGTGTTTCGGAGGATGGCGACCGACACAGCAAAGGAGAGCTTTTTTCCCAAGGGGGCTGTAGGCTCCCCGCAACAGCATTTGGAAGCTTTGCATCGGCGCGTCTTTTCAAGTGCTTTCCAGCTTTGAGGATAAGTCGATGCAACATCTGGCATTGCATCGGCTTAAGTCTCAAACTCTAAGTCAGCGGTTTCAGAAGTACTCGCAGTGCGTTGGTACGAAGAGATATCCGTCTCCTGATTTTTCGATGTAGCCGACACCAGGGAATGGCAGGTGACATCCGGCGACGCGAAGCCCATCGGCGACAACCATATCGAGAGTCTTCTTTCTTGTTGCGACGGCTTGGTCTGGGTCCGCGTCGAAAGCAACTCCCACATTAGGATTTGGCAACTGAAATGGCGCGGCGTGCACAATGTCGCCCCAGATCAAGAGCCGTTCGCCACCAGATTCAAGCATGAAGCCTGTATGGCCCGGTGTGTGACCGGGTAGGGGGATTGATGTAATACCAGGTGTGACTTCACTTTCACCCGAGAAAAAAGTGACAGAGTCGCCAAAAAGTTCAATCGCTCCGGATGCCATGTCGAAGAACGACTGCAGGTGATCAGGAGATTGTGACTTAATAGTTTCATCCGTCCAGAATGCGCGATCGGCTTCTGATACGACAAAGTTCGCCCCGGACAACAGTGATCCGGCATCGGTCAGCAGTCCACCAATATGATCCGGATGCAGGTGGGTCGCCAAAACCATGTCGATTTGCTTTGGATCGATGCCCAGTACCTGCAGGTTTGCATTAAAGTTCCCAAGCAATGGCCCAAAGGATGGACCGGTGCCGGTGTCAACCAGAATTCGCTTCTCTCCGATCTCGATCAAATAGCCTGAGACCGCACTTGTGTAGACATCCCCGAGGAAACGGGCCGCCTTCAACCCAGACGAATATGTCGTTTCGTCGACCCCGATCAAAGCATCCGCTTCAATGTTCAGATATCCATCTGAAATTACCGTCACTCTGATGTCGCCGACAGCAAAGGTTTGGGTTTGTGGGTTCCTGACAATTTTGTCTGACGCTGCTTGCCCCGCGTTTGCGAGCGCACCCTCAGTCGCTCGTACGGCTTCCGGCAGTGGAAGTGTTTGTCTTCTCATAATTTGATCCTCCCGATCTTTCCTAAGCGTCGAATTGCGGAACCTCCTTCCCGCCATCCTTTGCAGATATTCCCTCCAGCTGCTCCCACACACGGTTGGTTTCACCGCTAACGAAGCCTTCGCCAAAAGTGCTCTTCATCAAAAACGGGCACATCCAGACCGCATGTAACAGGGGTTGGACTAAGCAAGAGGATGTATCCAAGTTGCCTTTCAGAGGGCCGCCAGACAGGTGACTGACTGGCGGTCCCCGAAATGGCGTCAGCCTAAGTTTGACATAATGGGAAGCGACCGTATGCGCTGTCCGTTGGCTGCAAAGATTGCGTTTGTGAGTGCTGGTGCAATGCCCGGGATAGCGGCTTCACCGACCCCGCCAGGCGCAGCCCCGCTTTCTACGATTATTGCTTCAATCTCTGGGATGTCACCCATCTGCAAGATCTCGTAGTCGTAGAAGTTTTCGTGGCGGGCGCGCCCATCTTCGATAACGACTTCTTCATTCAGTGCTGCGCTGAGGCCCATGATCGCGCAACCTACGACTTGTGCTTCTACACTGTCGGGGTTGATCGCAATGCCGCAGTCGATTGCAATCGTGACTTTGTGGACTGTGGGGGTGTTATCTGCAGCAACAGACACTTCTACGACATAGCCTAGCAGACTTCCAACGGCTTCCGAGAATGCAATTCCGTGAAAATGCCCGTCAGGCAAAGGCTGGCCCCATCCGGCTGCCGATGCCACACGATCAAGGACGGCAAGTCCCCTTGGACTGTCTTTCAACAGAGCACGTCGGAACTGATATGCATCCGCTTTTGCGGCATGGGCGAGTTCATCAATGAAGCTCTCGATAAAGAAACCATTGTGAGACGCACCGACTGCGCGCCAATATCCGACCGGCACATGGGTCGGTTGATGGATGTATTCCAGCTTTTCAGCTTCAATCGAGTACTGCTGGATCTTTCCCGGAGCGTTACCTGTCTCGGTCGACACACCAATCGTTGTTACAGGATCGACACCATCCAACAGCGCAACACCGAAGGAATGCTCAATCACCGAGGGGCCGACCAGCCGGATTGCCAAGGCATCGAGGTTGCCATCTGGACCAAGTGCCCCCCGCATCCGAGCTGAAACCGCCGGGCGGTAAAAATCATGTTGGACGTCTTCTTCCCGGCTCCAGATCAACTGGACCGGCCGCCCGACCTGTTTTGCCGCGACTACAGCCTGTTCGACGAAGTCTTGCTCATACTTTCTGCCAAAACCGCCTCCTGCGTAGATCGCATTCACTTCGACGTTTTCTACCAAAACGTCCGCGGCTGCGGCCGCAGTATTGGTCGCGGTTGTAAGGTCCTGGGTAGGGGCCCAAACCGTGCAGGTGTCGCCGTCAACGCGGGCAGTACAGGTCATCGGTTCCATGGGTCCGTGATAGAGAAATGGTACCGTATAGTCCGCGACAACAAGTTGCGCGTCGTTCGACCCTGCCGCCGCACTGATTGCAGTTTCCGCATCCCCTTCGTTAAAGGCGATGCCACCATCTTTTCGTTCCAACTGCGCACGTTGTTCCGCCATGATTTGGTCGGTATCCACGCCGTCGAACTCCGTCTGGGAGAACGTGACGTCCAGTGCATCAACTGCCTGCTTGGCCGTCCAGAATGTCTCAGCGACCACCATAACTGCATGAGGCAATTCGACGACATCGATCACACCCTGAAGCCCCTCCAGGGATCCGCGATCAATGTTTTCAATCAACGCTTTGTAAGTGGGTGCGTGGCGGATCGCGGCATACGCCATTCCTGGCACTCGAACATCGATTCCATAAACTGCTGTGCCATTTACCTTGCCAGCAAGATCAACCCGAGGGACGGAGGTTCCGATCAAATGCAGATCATCACGAAGGGCAGGTTCGGTCGGCACTGCTAAACCAGCCGCAGCTTCTGCGAAGTCGCCGAATGCCGCGCTGTTGCTGCTACCCGGGTGTGACAACTGGGATCCGGACACTTGGATTTCTCCAGCTGGGACACCCCATTCCTGAGCGGCCGCAGCGGCCAACATTTCACGCGCGGCAGCGGCAGCTTGCCGTAACGGTCCATACCAAAGGCGAACGGAATAGCTACCCGCGACAATCTGAGCATTCCATCCCGCAACGTTCATGTTGGGGTCAATTTTTGGTGTCAGAACGTTCACGTCATCCCAATTGGCGCCAAGTTCATCGGCCAAGATCATTCCAAGGGATGTATGCGCACCTTGGCCAATTTCAAAAGTAGGAACGGACAGATCAATCTGACCATCCGGCGCGATAGAGATGAAGGAATTGAACTTTCCGTTTGCTGTCCCGGTTTGGGCGAGAAGTTTTGACGGCAAAGGAAGTGAAACGACAAGCGAACCAACGACGGCGCTTTTTAAGAAGCCTCGGCGGCTGGGATTAACAATTTTGTTCATATTTTTTCCCCTAGCTTTCGCTTGCGACGCGATGGATGGCAGCGCGAACGCGCGGGTAAGTGCCGCATCGGCATATATTGGTCATTGCTGCGTCGATGTCGTCATCAGTTGGCTGGGCGTTCTCGTTCAGCAATGCAGCAGCGGCCATAAGCATCCCGGACTGGCAATATCCACATTGTGGGACTTGCAGCTCAAGCCATGCCTTTTGCAGGGCAGCAGGGATTTTGCCCGAAATGCCCTCAATTGTCGTGATCTCTGTGTTTGACACGTCGCCGATCGCAACCTGGCATGAACGGTTCAAGACACCGTCGATTTGCACGCTGCATGCACCACAAACGCCCGCACCACAGCCGAATTTTGTGCCGGTCATGTTCAGGTTGTCCCGAAGCACCCAAAGCAAAGGCGTGTCTGCGGGCACGTCGACTTCGGTATCTCTTCCATTGATTTTTAGTTGCACGTGATCCTCCCAGTACAAGCGCTTGTTTCTATCTTTTTTTGATCTATCCGAGCGGGACCGCGCCTAAGGTTTTCGCGCGTTCGACGCTTTCAGCCCAACCAAAAAATACTCTATCTCGAAACAAAGTCGTCAAATAGGCCCGTTCCTATCGGTTTTAGGCTCGATTCTATCATATTTCTGGAGCACTCCTATTTTTTGTCGGACTGAAATCCTCCATGTTTGTTGGGAGGTGAGCTACAGACAGCGCGGGAGACAGTTGCATGAGGGCAGGGAATTCTGATCGATCTTGGAAGATCAAAGACACCATTGCGCGGCATATTCAGAGCGACGGAGTACACGCCACTGCTATTGAAAATGTGATGTTGATCCGATGTTCGCGGTCGCCTTCAGCGGTTCATTCAGTGATCGAGCCGTCCTTTTGCTTTATCTTGGCAGGTGCAAAGCGCGTGACGTCGGGTGCCATGACGCACGACTACGAAGTTGGAGAGTTTCTTTCGGCTTCAGCCTCTCTCCCAGTCCATGGGGAAATCACTCAAGCTACGACTTCGCATCCATATCTGTGCCTCCAGCTGAAATTCGATCCTGCCGACATCCGAGAGATGGCTCAGAGCATTGGATCTGAGGATCAAAGTGGTCACAATAGCCACCCCCTGCTTGAGGTTGGAACAGCTACACAGGACCTAATGGCTGCTTTGGAACGCCTTTTGGGGCTCCTTGATCACCCAGATAGGATTGGCCAACTTGGGCCTGCAATACAAAGGGAGATCCTGTATTTGGTGCTGGAAGGTCCCCTTTTGAAGTCGGTTGGACATTTCGCCAGCATTTCATCAGACTTGGATCGCCTGCAAGCGGCCATTCAGCGCATCAGGAGCGGTTATGATGCACCAATTCCGGCAGAGGAATTGATTGCGCTCACCAACATGAGCCAAGCGACGTTTTACCGACGGTTCAAAACCGCAACCGGTCTAAGTCCCATTCAGTACCAAAAGCGGATCAGGCTTCTCGAAGCAAGGCGCCATATGGTGCGACGGAATACAACCGCGACACAAGCTGCGTTTGCTGTCGGATACGTCAGCCTTTCACAGTTTTTCCGGGACTATGCGAAAATGTTTGGCTGTTCACCGTCTAAGGACGTTAAGTCCTTGGTGACATCCACATTTTCTTAGTGCGTCAAAATCCTCAGCATTGGCAACCTTTTCGATCGTCAAACAATCGGCCTTTTTGGTGATCTAACCCGCCTTGATTTGTAACGTGCCGTTGAGCCAATCACATATTGCGTTGCCTATCGCATCAGGCGAGTCTTCTTGGATAAAATGTCGACCGGTGACCGTGACCTCTGATTGATTGCTCCAGGTGCGACAGAAATCACGAAGTTTGCCGGTGATGGAATTCCCAGGCTCTGCGTTGATGAACAACTTGGGAAAGGCCGAGTCTGGAAGCCATGCCGAGTATTGCGCAACTGCCTCGTGAACATCTGCGGGATCGCCATCGATAGGGATCTGACGTGGCCAGGCCAAGGTAGGCCGTCGATCCTCACCTGCATTCGCAAAAGGTCGACGATACTCTTCCATCTCAGCCGGTTCGAGTTCACGCAAGATGCCAGCGGGCAGGAGCTTTTCCACGAAGTAGTTTTCTTCAAGAGCCATTTGCTCCCCCTCGGGTCCGCGCAAACGCCGGATACTGTCGCGCATGACGTCGCTGAGTTGATCCCATGTTCTTGGACGGACGGCTCCTTCCATGTAGACTAGGCCGGCGATGCGTTCCGGATATCTCCGGGCCAGATCGCACCCCAGGACCAATCCCCAGTCATGCACCACCAAAACGATTTTCTGATCGATGCCAACCGCATCTAAGAATCCGTCGAGGTGTTTTCGGTGTTCCGAAAAGCTATATGACGCGTCAGAGCTGTTGGCGATTTTTTCGGAGTCCCCCATTCCAATAAGGTCAGGTGCAGTGCAGCGCGCGACGGATGAAACATGTGGGATGACATTCCGCCATAGAAAAGATGACGTCGGGTTGCCATGAAGGAACACAACGTCCTGACCGTGCCCCTCCTGCAAGAAGGCCATCTGTCGCCCGTGAACGGTCGCAAATTTCTTCTTTGCAGAAAATGTAGTTTCCATCAGGGGTCTCCTTAGTTCTGTCGGGCACATCGGTGCTGCTTTTAGAGTGCCTTGAGCTTCAACATTCGTGTGAGCGCCACACGCACCGTTTTTTGATCGGGTGAATGAATTGTCGTCCTAAGGATGACCTTCGATCAGGACTGTCCATTGCGTTTCACAACTGAATGATCCATGTTTACATATATGTTCATACTTTCCATATGTGAATTAATCAGAAGAAGCAATGCTACGTTGACGGCTGCGCCGCTCGCACAGAGTGTTTGGCAAAGGCAGCTTTCATGCATACCCGGCGAGCAATGACGTTCCTATTTTCCGCAAGACGTATGGATTGGATCCACTTTTACGCGGGAAGCCAACTGAGGCATCTCATGTTCAATCATAGCCGACATCGGAGGCAGATATGACAACATCCACCGTTGCCAACGCATTGGCGAGATATGTTGCAGAAGAGCGGTTCGCCAAGCTCCCAGACGATGTCGTATCCATGGCGAAGGTTTGCCTGATTGATTTTCTTGGCTCTACACTCGCCTCTGATGTCACTGGAGATACGACCGCTTGCGTCGGCGCGCTGGTTCGTCCCTCTGACAGGCAAGAGGCGCGCATCTACGGGACGGAGTTGTTGAGTTCAGTCGAGACGGCGAGCTTCATCAATTCAGCACGTTCGGCCTCAGTCATTTGTACAGATACGTTCATCTCTTCCTCTTGCCATCCGGGCCAATCCATTTTGCCGCCGGTTCTGGCCATCGCGGAAAGAGACGAGAAGACAGGCCCAGAAATCATTGAAGCTATGGTCGTAGGGTATGAAATCATGGCTCGACTTGGCGACGCCTTGATTATACCAGACCTGGCCAAGGTTTTTCGCCCCACCGGATTGCTTGCGCCTACCTCGGCGGCCGCTGCCCTTAGTCGACTGCTGAACCTCACCCGCGATGAAAGTCTTTATGCGATCAGTCAGGCGACGAACGCCGCTGGTGGCTTCAACGCTTGGGCCGAGACCGGCAGTGCAGAGGTGCTCTTTCACAGTTCGCATGCTGCCAAGAGCGCATTGACGGCCGTAGAATTGGCACGTGCCGGTATCCGGTTCGCTCCGAGCGTACTTGAAGGCGATGCCGGTTTGCTGGCAGCGTTTGGCAGGAAAGATCACGCAACAGAACTAGTAAGCAATCCAGGTGATTCCTATGGGATCTTGAAGACCGTCTTCAAACCAGCGCCCACCTGCATTTATACCCAAGATGCATGCCGACTAGCTGCCAAGATAGGTGCAGAGCACCATTTTGAATTCGAAGAAGTTGATTGGGTTGAGATCCATGTCACAGAAGCCGCCGCAAAATATCCGGGCTGCGACAATGCGGGACCTTTCAGCGACTTGCTGCCAGCCCGCATGAGCCTGCAACTCAGTGTGGTCTCTCTGCTGCGCGCGGCCGAAATCCGGCCGGATTTTGCCACAGACTTCGAAGCGCCAGAAGTTGCTAAGGTAGCCTCACGTTCAAGAGTCTTGATTGACCCAAAATTGGAAGCGGCCTCTTCCGAACGTATGGGCACAAAGGTCGTCGTACACCTCCACGACGGAAACATTATAGAAGCCGAGCTGGATGACTTCCGCTCAATGACGATATCGGAAGTCGAGAACCGCTTTCTGTCAAATGCAACCGAAGCTTTGAACGCGTCAGCTGCCAGCGCTTTGCTCGAAATGATCAACAGCTTTGATACGCTCGAAAACACGGGCCGGTTCTTTGAGCTCTTGGGAGTGAACAAGTAGCTCTTGTTCTCCTGAAGTGGTTTAGTCGTGGTACCGTCACTGAATGGCTCTCGGTCTCTGGCTGGAAACTGAAACTGTGCTGCATGAGCTCCTGGTCATTCAAGAAACTCACAAGCCCTTTAGAGCGCTATGACTCTTTCGCACTTAAGACACCCGCGCCAGAATGGAACAGTAGTTCGCCACTCCTGCGCCGCCCATGTTAAAGATCCCTGCATGTTCAGCGTTTGGGAGAGTTTCTCCTGCAAATTCACCTGCTAGTTGCGCAGCTGCGACAACATGCATTGAAACGCCTGTTGCTCCGATTGGATGCCCCTTTGATTTCAGGCCGCCCGAGACATTGACCGGAAGTCGACCTCCCAGGTCGGTCATGCCGTCTTCCAGGACCTCAAATCCTCTGCCTGGCTCTGCCAGGCCCATTGCTTCGTATTGCATTAGCTCGGCGATTGTGAAGCAATCATGTGTCTCGATGAAATCAAGATCGTCAAGGGTGATGCCAGCAGAGGTCAAGACTTTGCGCCAAGCCCGTTTGCACCCTTCGAGCTGAGTCATGTCACGATCTGCAAATGGAAGCCGGTCGTTAATTTGTGCACGAGCGTGAAGGCGAACGTCGAAACCGTCAGCCCGAGCGCTATCTGACCTCGCGATAACCAAAGCAGCAGCACCATCAGATACCAATGAACAGTCGGTCCGCTTCAGAGGGGCCGCAACCATTGGGTTGTGCTCGGAGATCGAGTTGCAGAATTCGAATCCTAAGTCTTTTTGTATGTGAGCTAGCGGGTTCTTAGATCCGAACTTGTGGTTCTTCGCCGCAATGCGTGCCAGCGCTGAGGACTGCTCGCCAAATCGTTCGAAATAGGCTCTTGTCATTTCGGCAAACAGCCCGGCGAAGCTAGAATCTTGGGACCTCGCTTGTGTCGCAACGTGGCTTGCCGAAACGAGCGACTGGCGAACGATGTCCGGAGCCGAGCTAGTCATTTTTTCAACGCCTATCACCAGCACACATCGCGCGTCGCCGGCGTCTATAGAGCGCGCTGCCATATGTACGGCCGCGGAGCCACCTGCGCAGGCATTTTCTACACGGGTCGCCGGCTTAAACCTCAATGCCGGGACTGCCTCGATTGGAAGAGACGACGGAAATCCTTGGGCGTCCATACCTTGATTGAAGTGGCTGATCACAACTTCATCAATCTCCGACGGATCCACTTTCGCGTGCGATATTGCCTCAAGGGAAACAGTTTCGACCAGCGTTTGAAGCGTATGGTCTTGAAGTCGCCCGAATTTAGTATGCGCCCAACCAAGAACTCTTGGAGCTTTGTACATTATTTGTTCTTCTCCGAACCACATTTCAGTCGGACAATATTGGCTACAAGATAGATCGGAATGCAATGAGCAACTTGGGCTAGGGCGATCATCTATCCGATTTATTTTATCTCTATCAGAGTCTTAGAGAGATTTTTTGAAGAGAAACTACCCGCGTTGCTTGGCAGAAAATCGGTTGTAGCAAGCTTCAAAACCGATATTATGGTCGGACAGTTGATCAATATGAGGCGCAAGCAAGGTGTTAGACGAGCATATTACACGTGACGACTATGCTCGGCTGGTGCGTCATTTGACAGCAGAAGGTGTTCGCGTGGATGCAGATTGTCCTCCCGTCAAGCTATCTGGAGGGCTGGCCAACTTTAACTACAGAATTTCCATTGATGGGCACGCTGCCGTACTACGTGTCGCGCCTTCCGGGGATATCCCAAAAGGCGCGCATGACATGGCCCGTGAACACTTTGTTCTCTCAGGTCTCGCACCCGTTTTTCCTTTGGCACCTCAGAGCTTACATTTGACAGAGGATAGATCGATCCTCGGCGCTCCGTTCCAGATTATTGAGTTTAAGGAAGGTCGGATCTTTACCGGGGACAAATTTCCTTCTGAACCAGATCTAGCAGCCAATCTGCATTCTATCCTGGCGGGGGTCATGGGACAACTCCATGGCGTATCAGCACAAGACTGCGGTCTGGGCGATTTAGGGCGACCAGAAGACTTTCTGAAGCGAACGGGGGCGGGATGGAGTCGGCGGGGCCGGGATGTAGCAGAGGACAGAGTCCTTATCGCGCTGGTAGACCAGATATCGGGGTGGCTTGAGCGCGCATTGTCAGACGTGCCGGCGCAGCCGTCGACCTTGCTTCACTGTGACATAAAGCTCGACAACCTCGTTTTTGCTCAAAATGAGCTGAAACCGGTCGCTCTGTTAGACTGGGACATGGCCACTCGAGGTCACCCGTTGTTCGATCTTGGTACACTTCTAAGCTACTGGCTGGAGCCAGACTGCCCTTCCTGTTTGAGAGACCTTGGCCAAATGCCGACGTGGCAGGTGGGCTATCCCAGCCAAAATGAGATGATTGTTGCCTATTCTGAAGCGACAGGGCGGTCAGTTCAGGGCATTGAAATTGTTCACGTTCTTTGTCTTTTTAAACTGGGTATAGTTTTCCTCCAACTTCATCAAAGATGGCAAAACGGGGCCCTGGGGGACTCACAATATGCACGGTTCAAGCAGCTGGGCGTCGACATTCTTGAATACACCGAAACCAAAATCGGTTTGATCTGATAGGGAAGTGCCAATGGATTTTTCACCCAAAGCAGAAGTTCTAGAGCTGGCAGATCGAACCAGGGAGTTTGTGAAGAGCAAGATCATTCCGTTTGAAAACGACGCGCGCTGGACAGAGCATGGGCCAACCGATGAGTTGCGCTTTGAACTCAACGGCCTCGCAAAGGAGGAAGGCCTGTTCGCACCACATGCCCCCAAGCGGTATGGGGGGCTTGGTTTGGGTCATTTGGATAGATCGTTCGTTTTTGAAGCGGCAGGTTATTCGATCCTTGGCCCCGTTGCTCTGCATTGTGCAGCGCCTGACGAAGGCAACACCCACCTGCTTGAAGTTGTCTGCAACGATGCACAAAAGGCAGCCTTTCTCGAACCCCTCGCCAAGGGGGCGAGATCCTGTTTTTGCATGACCGAGCCCAATGGTGCCGGCTCCGACCCGCTCCTCATGCAGACCACAGCAGAATTGAAGGATGATCGCTTCGTAATTAACGGAACGAAGTGGTTGATCACCGGCGCTAGAGGTGCGTCGTTTGCGATCATCATGGCCAAGATGGTTGGTGGTGAACAAGATGGTGAGGCGACCATGTTTTTGACCGAAATGGATCGCAATGGCATTAGCCTTGAACGGCAGATGGATACAATGGACAGCAGTTTTGCCGGGGGCCACGCCGTCGTTAGATTGGATGGTCTTGAGGTCGGCCAGGATGCAATCCTTGGTGCAATTGGCGCAGGTTTCAAGTACGCGCAGGTCAGACTCGCTCCTGCGCGGCTAACCCATTGCATGCGCTGGCTTGGTGCTGCGCAGAGGGCGCATGACGTTGCAGCAACCTATGCCACCGAAAGGATGGCCTTCGGGGAACCGATTGGACGGCATCAAGGTGTAAGTTTCATGCTGGCTGACAACGAAATCGCCATCCGGAGTGCGCGACTGTCGCTGCAGCAAGCCGCCTGGGTTCTTGATCAAGGAGGTGACGGGGGGACTGAGAGTTCGATGGCCAAAGTACAGTGCTCAGAAGCGATTTGGCAGGTTGTTGATAATTCACTGCAAGTTCTGGGCGGGCTTGGGCTGTGCCGGGAAACGCCAGTGGAACGCATATTCAGGGAAGTCCGCGGTTTTCGGATCTATGACGGACCCTCTGAAGTACACAGATGGTCCCTGGGCCGAAAGATCTTTAAGCGCGCTGCCGCGGTTGGGCAAGGCTCATGACTGACACGGCTCCAACATTGAGCCTGGCTGGGAAAGTGGCTGTTGTAACCGGCGGCGGTCGCGGTATTGGTTTGAGTATTGCGCAAGAGCTCTTGGCACATGGCGCACGCGTGATGATCGTGGGTCGCTCTGAAGAGCGGCTTGAAGCTGCTTCGCAAGAGCTGGGAAACGGCGCCTTCTGGTGTGCTGCTGATGTGTCTTCTCCGCAAGACGTTGCGCGGCTGGCTTCCGAAGCACAGCGATGCTTTGATCAGATAGACATTGTAGTAAACAATGCGGGCGTTAATCCGTTTTACAAAGCCACCGAAGTCACAACAGACTTGGAATGGAACCAAATCATTGATGTGAACTTGACGGGAACCTTCTTGTGTATTCGAGAGTTTGTCGGCCCGATGCTGGCGCGTGCGGCAGGGGCGTTTGTGAACATCACGTCCATTGCTGGTGCAAGCGGGTTAAGTAGAACTGCGGCTTACTGCGCATCAAAGGCCGGTGTCGAAGCCATGAGCCGTTCAATGGCCGTGGACTGGGCAAAGAAAGGCGTCAGGGTCAACTGCATTGCGCCGGGCTATGTTGAAACTGACCTGACCTCTGGCATTCAGGCTAACGCAAAGCTTGGAGATGCAATCAGAAACCGCACACCCATCGGACGCTTCGGAAAATCCGAAGAAATCGCCAATGCCGCCGTGTTTCTGTGTTCAGATGCTGCGAGCTATATTACAGGCACGACTCTTTATGTAGACGGCGGGTGGAATGCAACATGACCGACTCGTCTCTTGGTAAAAGTGCTCTACAAGGTCTTCGCGTCATTGATTTGACCCGCCTGCTACCAGGCGGGTTCTGTACTCAGATCCTTGCAGATCTTGGTGCAGATGTCCTCAAGATTGAGGAGCCCGGGCGCGGAGACTACAACCGTTCGTTTGAGCCGTTGGCAAAAGAAGAGTCGGGCTCTTTCCTTCTATTGAACCGCAACAAGAAAAGCATGACGCTCAACCTCAAGTCGGACCAAGGTAAAGAGATTTTTCTCGCATTGGTCGAAAATGCGGACATCGTTGTTGAGGGCTTTAGACCGGGTGTGATGGACAGACTTGGTTTGCAATACTCCGTCCTCAAGGAACGCAATCCAAAGTTGATTTATTGCGCTATTTCAGGGTTTGGACAAGATGGGCCGTATCGATTGAAGTCAGGCCATGACTTAAACTACATGGCGCTAGCGGGGGTCCTACCGCTGTTCGGGCGCAAAGGCGAAGACCCAATTGTACCCGGTTTGTCGATTGCGGATGTTGGAGGTGGCTCGATGCCCGCAATTACGGGTATTCTTGCCGCAGTGATTGCACGATTTCGTTCGGGCAAAGGGCAATCCATCGACATTTCCATGACAGACGGTGCGATGTCTTGGCTTTCCTATCATGGGGCCGACTATTTGTTTGGAAATGTTGAGCCAAAGGGCGGGGAACGTCCATTCATCGGTCAAGCTCCTAGCTACAATGTCTACCGTTGTGCCGACGGCAAGCACGTCGCGCTAGGAATTATCGAAAAGCACTTTTGGGAGCGCTTCTGCGATGCTGTCGAGTTAGAAGACCTCAAGGCAGAGCAGTGGCCAGAGGGGGCGCGAGCCGACTTGCAATTCGAGCGACTGTCGAAGCTGTTTGCTACGATGGAACGCGACGAATGGGTAGAAAGACTTGAAGACGTCGACATTCCTTTTTCCGCCGTTTTGAACGTTGGCGAAGCCTTCGCGGATGAACACAGCGTTCACCGGAAAATGCTCATGTCAGTCGATCACCCTGTTGAAGGTAAAATCCCTCAGCTTGGCTTTCCCATAAAAATGACCGGAACACCGTGCCAGATCCACTCGCCTCCGCCGATGCTTGGAGAGCACTCCGCAGGCGAGCTGGCAACTTTAGGGTACTCAGAGGCAGAGATAGAGGAACTCAGAAAGCAGAAAATTATCTGAGGAGGATTGATCTTGGATCACAGTGAAAAAAAGCACATCTGGGATGTCCCTGATACATTCAATTTTGCAACCGACGTCGTGGATAGATGGGCAGAAGAAAAAGACGGGGATGCTCTGGTTTGGGCCAATGAGAAAGGCGAGGAACGCAGGTTCAGCTTCAAAGACATCTCAATGCAATCCAAGGCAATGGCTGCGGTCTTTTTGCGCGAGGGCATCAAGAAAGGTGATCGCATCCTTGTAGTGATGCCTCGTATACCTGAGTGGCAAATTGCAATGGTTGCGGCACTTCGGATCGGTGCGGTGCCCATCCCGTGCATCGAGATGTTGACAGCCAAGGATATTGCTTATCGCGTCGAACACGCGGGCGCCAAGGCATTGATTTGCCGCAGTGAGCACGTGCCGAAAATCTCAAAGGGGCTCGATGCAGTCGCAATTCGCCTTTGCATCGGTCATCGGGATGGATGGATCGATGCTGCCAAAACGCGTGATCAGGATGTTGAGGTCGAAAAAGCAATCGTGAAGGCAGAGGATCCGGCGATCATCTACTATACGTCGGGATCGACTGGTCAGCCCAAAGGTGTCGTGCATGCATCGCGAGCTCTTTTTGCTTGGCGCAACGCTGGGGAGTACTGGCTAGATCTAAGTCCAGAAGACACGATTTGGTGCACGGCGGATACAGGGTGGTCCAAAGCTGGGACAAGCGTTCTGTTCGGGCCGTGGTCACGTGGAGCCTGCGCATTTTTCTATGACGGACCGTTCGACACAACCGCCCGGCTCATGCTTCTCGAAAAGTACAAGGTCACAGTCTTTTGCGCTTCCGCTACAGAGTTGGCGCGGATTTTGGCGGATGAGATCGGCAAATATGACTTGAGAGCGTTGCGGCGGACTGTATCTGCTGGCGAGGCCGTGAATGCCGCAATCGGTGAAGACTGGCACCGGGCAACCGGTGTCAAGGTGGCGGAAGCCTTTGGGCAGACCGAAACGTTGATGACAGCACTTTCGCGCCCTGACATGAGAGTTCGGCACGGTTCCATGGGAAAGGCGGCTCCCGGCTTGGATATGAGAATTGTGGATGATGAAGGGAGCGTATTGTCGGACGGCGATATTGGGAACATCGCAGTTGCGGCACCTAACCCGCTTCTGATGCTGGGGTACTGGAACGACCCTGAAAAGACCGCACAGTCCTTCGTCGAAGGCCCCGACGGCAAATGGTTTCTTTCCGGGGATCTCGGGTGGCGCGATAAGGAGGGATATTTCTGGTATCACAGTCGGCAAGACGATGTGATCAATTCATCCGGGTACCGCATTGGTCCGACTGAAATTGAAGGCGCATTGCAGGAGCATCCTGCGGTTCTGGAATGCGCCGTAATCGGCATTCCAGACCCTGACCGTGGTCAAGTGGTCAAGGCTTACGTTGTACTTGCGGCAGGCCACAATGGGTCCGTGGAACTGACAAAAGAGCTTCAAGCTCACGTCAAGGAGATCACCGCCCCCTACAAGTATCCGCGCGAAATGGCCTTTGTTGATGCTCTGCCGAAAGGGCCAACAGGCAAAATTCTGCGGCGAGCTTTGCGCGACACAGCAGGAAACTAGCGCTCGCGATAGACGTGTAATTCAAAAAATGGAGTCGTAAGTGGAACTGTCTCAAGACATTAAAGGCGTTGTAACTGGTGGTAGTTCCGGCTTGGGAGAAGCAGTGGCACGAGCCCTAGCGGCGAAGGGTGTGGCTGTCACGATATTCGATCTTGACGCAGACAAAGGCAACCGAGTTGCTAGGGAGATAAATGGGTACTTTTGCGAAGTGGATGTGACGCAGGAAATCAGCGTCCAAGCAGCATTCGAGCAATCTAGAAAGATGAATGGACAAGAAAGAATACTTGTCAATTGTGCTGGCATTGCCCCTGGACAGCGAACGGTTTCGAAGGGTCAAGCACACGATCCCAAGCTCTTCATGAAAGCATTGCAAGTTAATCTATTTGGCGTCTTTCTTGCCGCATCTGTTTCGGCAACTGGTATGGCCACGCAGGAGACGCTCAACCCTGATGGTACACGTGGTGTAATAATCAACGCATCCTCAATCGCTGCATTTGATGGCCAGATTGGACAAATTGCGTATGCGGCGTCAAAAGCGGGAGTTGCAGGCATGACACTCCCAATGGCACGTGACTTATCGGCAATCGGAATTAGGGTAGCTGCGATTGCGCCTGGGCCGTTCCTGACGCCAATGTTAAGCGGCTTACCTGACGAGGTTCAACAGTCTCTTGGGAGACAAATCCCGTTTCCCTCCCGCCTAGGGGACCCCAAAGAGTTTGCCTCGCTAGTCTGCCATATCTGCGAGAACGAAATGATTAACGGCGAAGTCATTCGCCTTGACGGCGCTGTGCGCATGGCTCCGAGCTGATGCCAGCACCATCTGAGATCTGTTCGAATGTAAGAGAGTTTTAATGGTTGTCAGGCTCAACACCTGGTCGAAACGGCCCTAAGGTCATTTGTTGTTGGATCCGGCACTGGTCTATCGTGTCGGATCCAACGAACTCAAAGCACGGTGCTACCCGAGTCTACCATGATAGATGCGCCAGACACGTATGACGCATCATCGGAGGCCAGAAACAGCGCAACCGAAGCCACCTCTTCCGGCATCGCGACACGTTTTGCCATCGTACGCTCGCCGTAAGACGCCCAAAGCTCTTCCTGGTTGTCGAGCCCCGCAATAAAGCTTCGGGGCATTGCCGTATCGGTAACACCAGGACAGATTGAATTGATGCGAATATCTGGACCGAACTCGGCGCCCGCAACGCGGCTGAGCTGAATAATCCCCGCTTTGGCAGCACCATAGGCGCTCATCGTCGGGTAGGAGATATGCGCCCCCGTAGACGATACGTTGATGATTGAACCCTTCTTCATCAGCGGAATGCATGCCTTCATCATCATGAAAACCGATTTGAGGTTGATCGACTGGATTCGGTCCCAGTCCTCCTCGGTTGTATCAAGAAACGGCTTGCTCATGATCGTTCCGGCATTGTTGAACAGAACGTCAACTTGGTTGTGCTTCTTGCCGATCTTTTCAAATGCTGCAGAAACAGATTTGCCAGAAGTTACGTCGAGCTTCATGAATTCGAAACTCAGACCTTGATCCTTCAGCTCTTTCTCAAGTTTCTTGCCACCTTCGTCCGCAATATCGACACCAATCACATGTGCGCCTTCGGCCGTGAAACGTTTCGATGCAGCGGCACCGATGCCGCCGCTTGCTCCAGAAATCACGGCGACTTTTCCATCAAGTCTACCCATTGGACTTCTCCTCATTCAATGTTGCAGGGTTAGATGTCAAAGCCACAGGCGGTCATGGCTGCTTCGACCGCCTTCATGTCATTGGGATAATGATCGCCAGAAGCGCCAATTGCGCCGACGAGCTTGCCGTCTTCGAACAGTGGATAGCCACCGCCAATCGCAAGCACTCGATCCGCGTTGTGAAGCGGTGCCACGCCGGCGTCAGCTTGCAAGAAGGCGTTGAGGCCATCAGTGCGAGTTGCATAAGATGCAGCGGTCCAGGCTTTGTCGATTGCAAGATCGACGCCTAGGAAAGGCGCACCATCCATCCGAACGAATGCCTTCAGTAGGCCCGATGCGTCTGTCACGGCGAAGGCGAGTAGCAACTCGTGTTCTTTTGCCGCTTTCGTAGCCTCTTGAAGCAGCTGGTTGGCTGCATCTTGCGTGATGGACGCAGTTTCAAAACTCTTTTTTTCAGTCATGGTAATCTCCTCCTGGTCACTCGATATAACTGGACTGTCGGACCGAAACAACCTAATTCTAATCGCTAGGTGACCGTTACCGGTGTCCAATAAGCTCCGGACGACAACGGCCGTGGGGGAGGACTGAATTGGAAAAGACAGAGATCGTGGTGGTCGGAGGCAACACGGGTGGGTGCGCAGCAGCCATATGTGCTGCGCGAATGGGTGCACAAGTTACCCTGCTGGAAGCAAGCGCTACACTGGGAGGCATCAATTCAAGCGGAGCATTCGGTTTCGATGCAGCGTCGCCGCAAGCTCTGGCCGGAGTCGCAGAGGAAGTCGCGGCACGGATCAAGGCTTACTATGATCATTCAGATCTCAAGGATGATCCCGTCTTCTCGCTTCGCCAAGATCAGGTTTGGGAGAGCCATGTTGCCGCACGGGTCTGGCGAGAACTCTGTGAAGAAACAGACGGGCTGACGATCAAGACTGGCGCAGTCCTAACCAGCACCAAGACTGGAAGCGAAGGCATCGTCTCAATTGGATGGAAAGCTGCGGTGGATCCAACTGGCAAAGTGGATCCCAACAGCGCAGAACACACTCTCAGTGCATCCATATTCATAGATGCCAGCTATGAAGCGGATTTGGTTGCATGGTCGGGCGCAAATTACAGTCTTGGCCGCGAGGGCCGAAGCCTCTCCGATCCTCATGGTGGGATCATCTACACCAACAACCTCACGCCATCGCCCGAAGGCTGGCTTGCCAATTCAGTGCTTCCCGGAAGTACTGGCGAAGTCAGCGATAACATCATGGCCTTTGCGTCGCGACTTCATTGTCGGCTCTATGACGATACATCGGACACCGCAAAACACCGGATCACAACTCCACCGCCAGGATACAATCCAGATGATTTTGCGTGGACGCCTGTTGCGACCTCAGCAGACGGGACGCCTGAGTACTTTAACACACTCTATGTTTTGGTGAACGGTAAGTACTGCCTTAACCGCTTGGTCAAGGGTAACAACCTCGCATCGGTTTCTCGCGACTACATCGAGGCTCATCCCCATGAACGGAATGAAATATTTCAGCAATTCGTAAATCATGCGCTCTGCTTTCTCTACTATGTCCAGACAGAAGGTGGTTATCCCCAGCTTGGGTTGGCTCACGATGAGTTCGAAGATAACGGGAATGTCCCTTACCGGATCTACGTTCGATCCGGGCGAAGGCTAAATGGCGTTCAGACGCTTACTGAGAAGGACATGAACCCCTTCATCGCTGGCGACGGAATACGTGCGCCTCTCAAGACGGATGCGATCGCCAGTGGAGACTGGACTTTTGAGTCTCATGGCTGCGAGGACGAACTCGAACCTGGCAAACCCTACCCAGAAGGGTTCTTTTTCAACCGCATCGCCCAGGCACCATATCAGATACCTTATGGGGCGCTTCTCAGCCCGGACGTTTCCAACCTCATCGTGGCTGGAGCAATCAGTACTACAAGCGCCGCATTTTGCGGGTTTCGTACTGAAGCGACTCGGCTGCATGTTGGAATGGCAGCAGGGATCGCTGCCGGATTGGCTCTCAGGAATGGTTCCGACCCACACGACATTGAGGTTTCCCAGCTACAATCATCACTTATCGAAATCGACGCAAAGCTGGTTCTGTATTCCGATGTTGAAAGTAATGCTGTTCACTTTCGAGCTATCCAATGGGCTGGATCGAAGGGCTATGTTCCTTACGATGAAGCATGGAGATTTTTTCCTGATCGACCCGCTACTTGGGCCGATATCGCCGAAGCCGCTGTCAAAACGTTGCGCATTCCCATCAGCGTAAGCGGTCGTCACTTCGAGCATCTTCAAAGAACAGATCGTGCGTTTCGCTACTTTGAAGCTCTCTACGACTTCGGCTCAAGCAAAGACATCGACTTTTTTGGAGTAAAGACACTGAAGGGCGACTTGTTTCTTGACTTTCTACGCGGTGACGTGAAGCCCCGTCTCATCCCACTAAGGCCAAATGATTTGATTACAGAAGCGGCGGGCAGTCGGTTCATTCGATTGCTGGCGGAAGCACTGGAAACATGTCCACCGACAACGATTGACTGGAAGAACGAGCAGCTGACCCATGGGGCCATGTGTCAGGCACTTCGAAACATCAGCGAAAATGCATTGCGGACTCCTGAAGATGACTGATTCCGGCAAGATCCTTGCTGTGACAGACATACCTGTTGCGCACCATCGCGTGCCGTATCTTCAACGTGTGACCGAGTGCATCGCGCGGCTGAACCGAAAGGGCGCTGGTGCTACTTTCAAATCCGATGCCGCTTTCGCAGGTAAGAATAGTCTAGATGCTGTCCGTTCGGGGCATGCCCAGATGGCCTGGATAAACAGTTCTCATCTCGAAACGCTGCACCCAATTTTCGCCCGTCTCAATCATCCATTTCAGATCGATGACAACTGGATTGAAAATGCCGGGAAACTACCGGCGTTGGTTCGGCAACTCGACGAGGCCAGCAAAAGTAGCGACTTGGCAGTCTTGGGCGTTATGCGGGGTGCTGATCAGTTGTTTGCCAGTGCCCGCCGGGAACTTGTCGAAACCGCTGCGATCAAAAATAGACCTGTTCGTGTCGCTGGACCGGGTATCTATGAGACTATTGTTCGAACGCTGGGAGGTCATCCGCTTCCGATTCCGATACCAGAGCTGCTTCAGGGCTTTGACGAGAACTTGTTTGACACGATCTTTACGTCGCCTGGCGGCTGGAAAACAGTGCTTGGAATGAGAATGCCATACGCGTTGCGCGTGCCTGGCCTGATGGTGATTACCTATCTGCTCGTCGTCAAACGAAACTGGTTTCGGAACCTTGATGCTGGTCTTACGTCGGACATTTGCCGGATCGCAGAGGCTGAAGTGACTTTGAGATGGGGAGATATGTATCGTGATGATCTTGGCATCTTGCAGGCAATGTCCTCTCAGGGAGCGGAGCTCAGAACAGTGGACGACCTACCTGAGTGGAAAGGTTTAATGGAACCTATCCGGCAACAAGCGCTCGCTTGGAACAAGGATAGTTGCACCGCATTTGACCGCCTCTGTTTCCATGTCGAGAAGAATTGACAAGCAGACTTTTGGACTTATTGTCCGACCGAAAATGGAATTGGCGTTTTGAGACCAGATGCGGACCAACTTGCTGCATCGTCTGTTCGCACACAGCTCACGCGGGCCGCAGACATAGGGAGGGATTAAGCATGAAGGGTGTCGTTTTTCGGGGAGATCGAAAGCTGGAGATTACTGACTTCTCGGATCCTACGCCCGGGCCTGATGATGTAATTTTAGAGATAAAGGCCTCCGGCATGTGTGGGAGCGACCTAAAATGGTATCGTGCCGAGGATCTGCCAAAGGCAAAAGCGGCCCTAGGATTTGGAGGTGCAGGTGACATTATAGCCGGCCACGAGCCTTGTGGTGTCGTAGTTGAGGTTGGAAAGAACGTCCCGTCGACCCAGGCGCGAGTATCCATGCGTGCGATGCAGCATCACTATCTGGGATGTGGATCTTGCCCACAATGTTCCACAGGCTGGCCGCAGGTCTGCGAGGTCGGTCTTACACATGTATGGGGGACGACGCACCATGGCTCTCATGCACGCTACATGAAGGTCCCAGCGAAAACACTTGTCCCACTCCCCGAAGAAATCAGCTTCGTGGGAGGCGCTGCAATATCCTGCGGCACTGGCACTGCGTGGGGTATTTTGAAACGGCTCGAACTGAAGAGCGAGGATTCAATTGTTGTATTTGGGCAGGGCCCTGTTGGACTTTCGGTAACACAGTTCGCAAAGTCATTTGGTGCCGAGGTTATCGCTGTTGATCTCAGCGATGAACGCCTTGGATATGCCAAGAGACTGGGGGCTGATCACACCCTCAACCCTTTACAACACGAAGAACTGCCTGCAGCGGTGCGGGACCTGACACGTGGGCTTGGCGCAAATGCGTCTGTTGACACGACTGCTTCTCCCGTTGCGCGTCGGGACGCCGTTCTGAGCCTTCGTCCTTGGGGTCGTTGTGTTTACGTCGGCGAGGGCGGTGACGTAACCTTTGATGTGAGCAATGACATCATCCGGCGGCAGGCAACCATAATGGGTTCGTGGGTGTTTTCGACGGTTCAGCAACTCGAATGTGCCAGATTTGTTGCATCACGAGGCATAGACGTCGATCAGCTGTTCACAGATTCCTGGAAACTTGATGATGCCAAAGCTGCCTACGAGAGCTTTGACAAACAAACAGGCGGAAAAGGTGTCATCCTGCCAAGCGATTAGAATGGATAGGATGCTGGGCCATTCAAAAGGCCATTTTCTTCAATTGAACTGAAAACGTGTTGTCGAGTGAATTCACCGGCAAACGATTCATCCACTTTCCGTGCCCGTCGGTATGGATCGCCCCACAGCGGCTTCAAAGTGAGCAGTCGGGCGTGAGAGAACGACCCTGACACATCCATTTTTGTCGGTTTGTCCAACCAAAATGTAGACAGCGAAAAAGATTCCGTTTAGAAATCTTGCACCACTGAAGATTCAACAGCAGTGGAAAGGGAGGATCAAAAATGAAAATGTCACGTCTTGGAACCACTATGGCAGCTGCAGTTATCGCTTCGCTGCCGCTCGCCGCTTCAGCGGAGAGCATTCGTCTCACACTCGCAACTATGCCTGTGCCAGGTGAAACTGTCCCGCGGGCTGGTGAGCTATTTGCAGAAAAGATGAAAGAGAGGGCAGGTGAAGACTTCGAGATCGTATACAACGACTCACTCATCACTGGCCCCGAGTTGGCCCCGAGCGTCCGAGATGGCCGCGTTGAAATGTCGGTTACAACATATCCGTACCTTTCTTCGGCCGAACCACGGTTTGGCCTGGCCAATCTTCCGGGTATCGCTTCGACTCCTGAAGAGTACCGTGCCCTTGCCGAAGGTTTTGCCGGTGAGGAATGGGCAAAGCTCTGGGAAGAAGAGTGGAACGGGATCCCCTTGGTTGAAGGCGTCTGGACACCCGTAACCCTCTACACAACTGTTCCGATTCGTACTGTCGAGGATTTCGAAGGCAAACGGCTTCGGGTTTCCAACGTTGAAACCGGAGGATTTATCACCGAGCTTGGTGCAACTTCGGTCCCTCTACCTGCTGGCGAAATCATGACAGGCCTCGAAAGAGGGGTGATTGACGGCTTCTTCACCGCTGTGTGCTGGGTCGAGGCAAACGGCTTCTTTGAAGACACGATCGAATACATCAACAACTGGGGCATCGCTCCTCAAGCTGGATGGACGATTGTAATCAACAAAGACGTCTGGAACGGCCTAGACTCCGAAACGCAAGCGCTGATGCGAGAAGTCGGACAGGAAGTCGAGGATGAGATGTGGGAGCTGTTTTACTCGATGAACCAAGATTGCTTCACACGGGCCGCCGCGAACGGCGTAGAGATCATTGACGTTGCCGACGAAGAGAAGCAAAAGGCGTTCGATCAGGCTGGGCCAGTCTTTGATGACTGGTATGAGCGTGCCGCCGAGAAAGGATTTGACGGTCAAGAATTCGTCACCAGAGCGCGCGAGTCTCTGAACTGATCCTTTCCTTCTCAGACCTTGAGGCCAAGCCGTAACTTTCGGCTTGGCTTCTGCTCACTTTGCACAAAAACCGTCATGGTCTGTGCGTAACTGAGCGGTCCAAACACACATATTGTCCGAGGCTGCCATGGTAGATACCGTCTCATCTTCGCATGAGGATCGTCGCTTGACGTCCGAGAACCATGCGTCCGTTTCCGTCTTCGATGGCTTTAGCCGCGCACTAGCAATAGTTGGTATTCTGGGCGTACTTTCTATCGCGGGCATCATGTTCTTCGAGGTAATATCTCGAAACGTGTTTGACTCGCCGACGCCTTGGAGTGTCGAGGTTGTGACCTACCTCGTTGTAGCGACCGCGTTTCTGCCGCTGGCTGCAGTTCAACTCGACAGTGCTCACATCCGAGTGGAAATACTCGATGGCTTGCTATCATCGAAGTCGAAGTTCTTTCTGAGATCGTTCAGCCTTTGGACAGGTTTCTTCATCGTCACAATGATGAGCTGGCAATTCGCTATACAATTGATCGGCGACTATAACTCCGGCATGCGCGACTGGGGCTTGTTGCGTGTACCCTTGTGGATTCCTGAAACTCCTGTTTTCTTCGGGCTATTCGGATTTGCTCTAGCAATGCTCTCGGACGCCATTCGCCAGCGGCCAGACCAGAGCAGGATTCGTATCACAATTGCGCTGTTGCTCGTTGCTGTTCTCGCCGTGTTTTTGTGGACGCTTGGAAAGCGGCCCGTCTTAATCTTGGATCGAGAGGCGGACCTTGGCACCATCGCCATTTTGGGAACAACCGCGCTCGCCGCATGCCTTATCTCTGGCGTTCGGTTTGGAGTGATTTGGGTCGGCACTTTGGTTGTCGCTGCATTGCTAGCATTCTATTTCGCAAGCCTTGGTCTAACCTCTGTCGGAGTCTTCATAGGCGTCGCGATTCTGGTTTTTCTATTGTCCGGGATGCCGGTCAGCATAGCCATTGCAGCGATTGCACTTCTGGGGCTGTACTTCATGCTCCCGGTGCCCCAGCTTACCCTACTCGCCGAACGTCCGTGGCGATCTTTGAACTCCTACACATATTCGGCAATTCCGATGTTTGTCTTGATGGGCAGCATTCTGATCCGATCCGGCGTGTCGGCTTCGTTCTTTGGCGGTATCGCCGCGTGGTTGAGCAGAGTTCCTGGAGGGCTCGCGCACGCGTCTCTGGCATCCTCCGGACTGTTTGCCGCTGTTTCAGGATCGAGTTTGGCGACCGCCGCAACCGTCGGACAAGTCTCGGGCCCAGAAATGATGAACCGTGGTTACTCCAAGCGACTTGCTTTGGGTTCGATTGCCGGCGGCGGGACTTTGGGAATTCTCATTCCGCCAAGTGTTCCGATGATCGTCTATGGAGCAACTGTCGGAGCTTCCGTGACCACCTTGTTTGCTGCAGCGATGTTGCCTGGTCTGATGGTCTTGGCAAGCATGATGATCATGGTCTTCATCTGGTCAAAACTTGTCCCAACTGCTGCACCCAAAGAGGTGGAAGCCTCCTCTGAGGACATACTTTCAAGCCTGAAATCGATTGCGCCCTTTCTTGCGCTGATCGCGGCAGTGTTAGGTTCGATCTATACAGGCATAGTCACACCCACAGAAGCAGGTGCACTTGGTGTCATTGCGTCGTTGGTGCTCAGTGCAGCGTATCGTCGGCTGTCTTTGCGAATGCTATATGAAGCTGCCACCGAGGCTGCAAAGCTGAGTGCGGGCATTCTGTTCATTGTAGTGGCGACGTCCATTCTGACCTGGGTTTTGGACTACGCACACATTCCGCAAACAATCGTTGGTGGGGTAGAGGCGCTCGGCTTGCCGACGTGGCTTCTCTTGGCTCTCATCGCTTTGTTCTATGTCTTCCTAGGCATGTTCATTGACCCTATCTCGATGATGCTGATGACAATCTCCATCACTCTACCGATTGTCGTTCTGGCGGGCTACGATCCTATCTGGTTCGGCGTTGCGCTGATGATCATGGTGGAAGTCGGTTTGATCACACCACCAGTGGGTATCATCCTGTTCGTTCTGCGTGGTTTATTCCCAGAAATTCCATTGCGAGAAGTCATTCTGGGCGCACTGCCATTTGCAGCCCTGTTGATCTTAAATGTGGCGATACTCGCGATGTTCCCGGGTATTGTGAGCTTTTTGCCGGAACTGCTAAAGGACTAGGAGTGCGAGCGTCACCGCCATGGTATCGAAGGTCAAAAAATTTGGAGTAGGTGGCAACCACCGGCGTGTCGAAGATGATCGGCTCACGCGCGGACGTGGCACCTATACAGACGATGTGTCCATTGCCGGTGAGCTCCATGCCGTGTTCGTGCGCTCCGACTATCCTTGCGCGGACTTTGTCATCAGTGATGTAGAGACTGCGCGCGCCATGGATGGTGTAAGGCTCATCTTAACGGCAAGTGATGTTGCCGAACTCGGTCCTGTCCCTGTTCAAGTGCGCGCACCCGCAGCGCCCGGGACCAGTTTCAACGAAAGCCAGTACCCGCTCATTTGCGAGGGTGAAGTACGTAAGGTTGGTGACGTTGTCGCAATGGTGGTCGCCGAAACAAAGTCTCAAGCGCATGATGCTGCAGAAGCCATTGAGATTGACTATTCACCCAAGGCTTCTGTATCGGACGTTGAAACGGCTGTCAGATCTGACGCGCCACTTGTCTGGCCTGAATTTGGGACCAATCAGGCCTGCGAGTCGCGACTAGGGAACAAGGAAGCGACGGACAAAGCCTTTGCCGCAGCCAGCAAGACCGCAAAGCTCTGTGTTCGGCACAATCGTTTGATCTCTAACTACATGGAACCGCGCGCGGTTCTCGCAAGCTACGATCCCGGGACTGACCGTTACACGTTGATACTGCCGAGCCAGGGCGTCCATGTCATGCGCGAGATGATCGCCGAAGCGTTACGAATTGATCAATTCAAAATCAGGGTAAGGACCTATGACGTCGGCGGAGGGTTCGGACCCAAATATTTCGCCTACCGTGACTACCCGCTCGTAGCATTCGCTGCGAAGAAACTGGGCACGCCCGTGAAATGGACGGCGACCAGGATGGAACATTTTGTGGCGGACGCCCATGGGCGAGACGTGGTGGTGTTCGCGGAGATGGCCCTGACCGATGACGGACGCATACTTGGAATGCGAAGCGAGTGGTTGGCAAACCTCGGTGCTTACATGTCCCAGTACGGGTCACACGTTCCGGAAAATGGGGCGACGATGGCACCGGGTGTCTACAACATTCCGGCGTCTGATGTCGTCATCCGCGCGATCTATACGAATACGACGCCGACTGATGCATACCGCGGTGCCGGTCGTCCCGAGGCAACCTTGACCGTCGAGCGACTAATGGACGAAGCGGCGCGGGTCTGCGGCCTGGAGCCGGAAGAAATCCGACGTATCAACTATATTCGCCCCGAACAAATGCCTTTCGATAACGGTACAGGCCGACGGTATGATTCAGGCGAATTCGAATTGCAGCTGGATGCTGCTTTGACAGCAGCGGATAGGGTAGGCTTCGCTGACCGCCTTGAAGAAAGCCGTCGCAAGGGAAAGCTTCGGGGTATCGGAATCGCCACCTACATCGAGGCTTGCGCCTTCGCGGGCTCTGAAGATGCACATCTCAGTCTTACTTTGGATGGCCAGTTTTCCTTGAAAATAGGCACTCAAAACAATGGCCAGGGGCATCAAACGGTCTATGGACAGATGATTGCTGAAATCATGGGAGTTGAACTTTCGTGCATTGAGGTACGTCAGGGCGACAGCGATGAGTTGGAGAAGGGTGGTGGTACAGCGGGATCGCGCTCCATTCCAATTGGCGTTCCTGCGGTGAGCGAAGCATCAGAGAAACTGTCGCAAGCCATACGAGCTCATGTTGCCCAAAAGTTCGACGTTGCCTTGGAAGATGTAACGCTGTCCGATGGGCTTGCGCGAATTGATGGTACGAACAAAACCATCTCATTCACCGATCTTGCCGCAGAAATGCAAGAACAAGACCGTCATAGCATCGGGACTTGTGTGCAACCGGAGCCGACTTATCCAAACGGAACGCATGTCTGTGAAGTCGAAGTGTGTCCGGATACCGGTGAAACATCGGTGCAAAGCTTAGTGATAGTTGACGACTTTGGCGTCGTCGTGAACCCGGTTTTGCTTGAAGGTCAAATTCAGGGCGGAGTTGCTCAAGGACTCGGTCAAGCGATGATGGAGGCGGCTGTTTATGATGGAGATGGACAGCTCTTGACTGCTTCGTTCATGGATTATGCGATGCCGCGGGCCACCGACATTCCCAGCATCACACTCCACAATCGTGATGTCCCGTGTCTTTGGAACGATATGGGGATCAAGGGTGCCGGAGAAGCAGGCACGATCGGCGCAACACCAGCGATCGCCAATGCCATCGTGGACGCACTCTATCGGGCGTATGGCGTGCGAGACTTCGATCTACCAGCGACACCGCACAGGGTCTGGCGGGCCATACAGAGCGCAGAAGAACGATGAACCTCGGCGGGGATCAAATTGCGGACTCTTTGTGTCACGGCCGAGGAGCTGGCCTATTCGTCCGTGACCAGCCTTTTCCAAGGGAGAGTATAGTTTGGAGTATATAAGATTGGGCGCCACCGGCGCGACCGTTTCCAGGATTTGCCTCGGATGCATGAGTTACGGCAAGCCAGGATGGGATGTTCATCCATGGGTGATGGATGAAGATCACGCTGATCCGTTCTTCAAAATGGCGGCCGAAAAGGGGGTCAACTTCTTTGATACTGCGGATCACTACAGCTACGGCGCGAGCGAGGAAATTCTCGGCAATGCGGTACGCAAGTATTATCGGCGCGAGGAAGTTGTCATTGCCACCAAGGTGGGCTTCGCGACGGGGACTGGCCGAAACATGACTGGTTTGTCGCGCAAGCACATCATTGAGTCCGTCAACGCTTCTCTCAGAAGGCTGGGGACCGATCACGTCGATGTACTCTATACACACCGCTTTGATCCCAATACGGAAGTCGAGGAAATGTTATCGGCTCTCGACACTTTGGTCAGAGACGGAAAGGTCATCTACCTTGGTGCGTGCTCTGCATGGGCTTGGCAGTTTGCGAAGCTGCGAGAGATGCAGAAGGCGAACGGTATGGCGCAGTTCCAGGTAATGCAGAACTTTTACAACCTTGTTTACCGCGAAGAAGAGCGTGAGATGATCCCTTACCTCGAGCACGAACGGATCGCTATGGTGCCATGGTCACCGATTGCGCGAGGGTTTCTGGCGGGGTTGAAGCCCCGAAATCAAAAACAAAAAGGTGGCCGCGCCGAGGAGGACAAGGTCCTGAACAGCTACTTCGGAAGTGACGCGGACTACGCTGTCCTCGACGCCGTCGAAGAGGTCGCAAAGGACTATGGTGTTACCACAGCACAGATTGCCTATGCTTGGGTGCTGAGCAAACCACACGTAACCGCGCCCGTCGCCGGGGCGACAGAGCTTGAACATCTCAATGATACGATTGCAGCTCTGGATATCACACTTGATGTCGAGGCACTGACAAAACTGGAGTCCGCATATCAATCCCATGAGATGTCCGGGCAGATTCAGCTGGCCGGGCGAAGCCCGCTCTTTTCTAACCAACAATAGCCTTGCTGCACGTTAGTCCTGCGCGAAGGTCTTCTACCTATCAAGCGAACCTCCCTGACTGGCCGCCACATAATGTGGCGGCCCTTTTTCAAGCCGGCAGGGCGTTGCAATCCTCGATGACGTCAGATGTGCAACTCCAGTCATTCCGAAAAAAAATATCCAACGCTGCACGGGTTTTGGATGGTCTCGGAAAGAAGCCGGGATAGTCCATTGTGCTTCACCAGCTCCTGTCGTTGTTCTTCTTGCAATCCGCCACTCTGCTATTTACGGTCCTATTGTCGGACAGAAATTGATTTGTTGGTCAAAGGGGAAATCATATGAACATTGAGGGAAATTACACGCTCAACATGCCCATCGAAAGTGTTTGGCATCTGATCAATGATCCTTCTGTCCTGCGCGATTGCATTCCGGGCTGCGAGGAGCTCACCGAAACGTCCGCAGGGCATTTCGAGGCGGTCGTCCGGCTCAAGGTTGGGCCAGTGAAGGCTAAGTTCTTAGGTGATGTTCAAATGGTCGATGCGGTGCCGCCAAACCGGTTTCGCCTGACCGGCGTCGGCAAGGGTGGAGTGGCAGGAATGGCCACTGGACACGCAGATGTCGAACTCGTGGCGACCGACTCTGGCACCGAATTAAGCTATCATGCCGACGCCAAAGTAGCCGGCAAACTCGCCCAACTTGGCAGTCGCCTTATTGAGTCAACGGCGCGGAAATTGGCAAATCAGTTCTTTGAGAATTTCGAACGCCTGGCTTCAGAGCAACATGAGATGGCGCCAAAAATAGAGGTCTAAACAGGCGAAGATTGGGAGTACTTCAATGAACAAGACGCGTTTCACAGTGAACGGCCGACAAGTGACATGTGAAGCGGAAGGCCGCACCTTGCTTGTCGATTATCTTCGCCAGCAATTGAGATTAACCGGAACGCATGTGGGATGTGATACAACCCAGTGTGGCGCTTGCATGGTGCATGTCGATGGGAAAGCGATGAAATCCTGCACTTTGCTCGTTGCCCAATTGGAAGGCAGCGATGTGACAACCATCGAGGGCCTAGCACAGGGAAATGGTCCACATTCCGTACAAGCTGCGTTTAAAGAACACCATGGTTTGCAGTGCGGTTTTTGCACGCCCGGTATGATCATGAGTGCCGTCGATATGATCAGGCGTCACGGTGAAGCTCTCACCGAAGACGTGATCCGTCATGACCTTGAGGGAAACATTTGTCGCTGCACAGGTTACGTAAACATCGTCAAGAGCATCAAGGCTGCAGCCAAGGACATGTCTGGCCAAACCCCATAACAATTGGACAGCTCACATTGAGGGCACCATGCACGAATTTGACTATTTCAAGCCACCGAATGTCGAGGCGGCGCTGAAGGCTGCAACAGAAGCAGATGATCCGAGCTTTCTTTCAGGTGGTATGACGCTGCTCCCGACGATGAAGCAAAGACTGGCAGCACCATCAACCCTTGTTGATGTCACTGGCATAGAGAGTCTGCGCGGCATCGAACCCCGCGGCGAGCAAGGGCTTTGGATTGGCGCGGCAACAACTCACTTCGAAGTCAGCGCTTCAGAAGTCGTGTCTGGGTTTTGCTCAGCTGTGGGCACTCTTGCTGGTGGCATAGGGGATCCCGCAGTTCGTCATCGAGGGACAATTGGCGGGTCAGTTGCAAACAATGATCCAGCCGCAGACTACCCAGCATTGATCCTCGGCATGAACGCAATTGTCGAGACATCCAAGCGTACCATTCGCGGGGATGAGTTCTTTGTCGGTATGTTCGAGACCGCGCTGACTGACGGTGAGATGATCACGGGCTTTGAATTCGAGCGGCCGAACAGAGCAAGTTATGCGAAGTTTCCGAACCCGGCATCTCGCTACGCCGTTGTTGGCGTCTTTGTTGCAGAATTTGCCAACGGTTCGGTCCGAGTGGCCGTCACTGGCGCGGGCTCTGACGGAGTATTCAGGTGGCATGCTGCGGAGGAAGCCCTCGTTGATGAATTCTCTGAGCGAAGTGTTCAGAACTGCCCAATGGAAGACGTCGACATGATGTCAGACATACACGCCGCCGCAGACTATCGCGCTGCGTTGATCCGCGTCATGGCGAGACGAGCGATCATCAACACAGTCCGCCCAAAAGGATGAGCTGTATTCTTGCAAAGAGAGAAGGGCAGGGAGGCTGTGTCGGTGCGTTGCCAGCAACGATTTTCGCCGTAGCTGTGGCGATCACGCCGGTCCTTTTGCTTGGTCTTGCGCTGGTGCTAACGCGGATCGCACTGGCCTCAGGCTTGATGGGGCAGCGCCGCTCGGGCGAGAGACGATGGAAGCCGAAAGCGCTTTCGGGGCGGGTCTGACGGATCGTTCAGCAAGGCGCAGCGACCCAGAAAATCAGACCTTAGATGAATATCGAAGAACGGCAGTTTCGTCCGCACACCTGGCCATGATGTGTCCTCAACAAAAGGTCCAGTCTGGGTCAGAAAAGCTTGCAGTGTAGGCTCAAACCGCTTGACGCCGAAACTTGATAAGCGTCTGCCTCGCCAGGGATAGTCCGGGTATAATACAACGCAAAAATAGATTTGCGTCCAAAGCAATCCTGAAGCGTAGGCAGTGTCGCGAATTCAACGTAAACCAATTGCCAAAAAAGGTCCAATTTTGGTGCAGATGGTGGCTTTGATGATCCATCGACTTCGCATCAGGTTATCCTCGGAATCCATACTCCAACTCGGAAACACCCTCGGTTTCATTTAGCAACTTTACGATAGCCGTAAATAGCGGCATCGCGACAGGCTCGGCATGATAACGCCTAAACCCTTTCCAAGTATAAGCGTTTTGAGGGTGTACCAAAATACCGTGCCCGTCCAAGTAGCTCCCGCAAAAGATGCCCAAATCGAAAGGCTTCTCATGTTCAACTGGAAGATACTGACATCTTTCTCCGTAGATGCCGCGTTGGTCCTCTTCCCCTGGCAGCACGCTGTATCCATCATTCGCAAGCTCCTTGGTTAAGAAATTACACAAGGCGTTGGTGAAAATGAACTCCGGATGCTCTTCACGTGAAGCGTAGTCAATTTCATCTTGGTCAGGTGGAAACAAATCCGAGCGGAAGAATATGCTGGTGCGTTCCATCGGTGCCGTTCCCTGAAAAAGCAAATGCCGTTGAGTTAGGATGTTCAACAACTATCCAGCAACAATCAACGTTTGATGCACTGTCGGCGCTTAGATGGCAAAAAACGGACTATCTTAGCGGATTTCGCAGTGCTTTTGCCCGGGGCGAATGCTCGTTTCGTTTACCGTGCCCGACCCCAAAAGGACCTCAGGAAGCCGAAGGGAGCTGACTTATACGCTCAGATGACCGCAATGAGCC
>CANMAI010000015.1 GCA_947495795.1 uncultured Paracoccaceae bacterium
CAGCAAACTACCTCACCAAGCCGGTGAAGCGTTACCTACATATACACAACAAGAGTCGCAAGACACAAAATGAGAAAAAGGTTCGAAAATTCGCTTTCCCTGAAGTCAGCCCTCGAAACAGGGCTAAACCACGAAACCTCTGCCGACCACGACGCATTTTACGCTGCTGAGCGGCGGTAAGAATTCGGGGAGTTGCTGCAGTGTTCCCTGCTCCACTTGACTGCTTGTACACACGGGAAGCTCCGTTTGCGTGTATCCGCGCGCCGCAAGGCAACGCTTTACGAAGGTCGCTACTTGCGCCTGAGGCACGGATGCTGTGGCGGCCGCAAGTTGTTCTTCCGTTGCACTGAAATCGAGCCCTCTTCCACCCAATTCGCACTCAGTAATGTCATAATTTCTTGTCGCACGAGGTGTGCCTTCTTTCCATGTAACAGGCGCCACCGGTGTATTCGCCGCGGGGCCCGTTGTGGTGCCCGTGGGCACAGTACAGGCTGAAACTGCAAAAACCAGAATTGGCAAGGCTTTGAAAACACGCATTTTAGTCCCCGTTCTATAGCTCCGCAGCCTGATGCTGCGGTTACGTTAATCCGGATTTAACACATTCAAAGTCGCTTTGATAAGAAAAGAATGTGACCGCACGAAAAGCGCCAAAATCAAAGGCTGGATTTGGTATGGGTTCGGTACCGTTTTGGGAGTGCAAAATTTCCGCACCAGGTCCGTCGCGACTCACACACCCCACTGCGCCTGAACATCACCATCCCAGCCCAGTGTCAGCCGGTCCGAAGACTGAAGAACAGGACGCTTCATCAGAGCGGGATGTTCGCGCAACTGATCCTCGGCCTCCGACGCTTTCATCCAATCTGAAAGGCCCCGCCATGTGGTGGATTTCTGGTTCACCAGCCTGTCGCCGAACTCGACCAGCAACACGGCCCACTCCGCCTCGGAGAGCGGCTCCGCCCGCACATCGCGGAAAGCTACCTCATGCCCTGCCCCCTCCAGCGCCTTGCGCGCCTTCTTGCAGGTATCACAGGTAGGCAGGCCATAGAGAGTGAGGGATGTCATGTGCAGCTCCGATTGGTTTGGGAGAGATTACACGACCCGGAGGGCTTGGCCAGCCGGGATTGACCCTGACAAGCCATCCGCAACAAAATCCGCTCACCACCCGGCTTTAACCCGGAAAACGAACGTCCTTGATCGAGGATGAGCCCAAGATTTCCAACATCGTTCCCATCTTGTGCTGGGTCAGGGGGTCACCCGATGCCACCAGCGAGATGATGCTGCCGTAGTGAAGCCCGATCTCGCTGACGAGATCGCCCGAAAGCCGGTAATTGACACCGAGCGAGGTGTGGAACGCCGAACTGATATCGCGGGCCATCTGCATCGGATGGCGCACAGCGCTGACGGCACCGCCAACCACACGCACCGCACTCATGATCGGATTGGCCGTGGCGACATTGCGCGAGGCAATGAGCGCCACGCCCGGCGCGTTGAACGAGACAAAGGGCAGACGCCGCCGGTTGCCGACCACCTGAGCGATCCCGCCGCCGAGCGAATGCCCGGTCACGACAACCCCAGGTTCGTTGGCAAACTGGGCGACATAGGTCTCTGCATTCGAGAAGTAGGAGGTGTTCATGCCGGTGCCGATCTTGAGATCGGCGACGATATCACTGCCCTGCGTCGGCGTTGTCCCCTTGAAGGCAACAACCTTGGCCGAACCCTTGGAGAAGACGGCGGCCTGCAGACCGGAGCCGAGCCCGGCCCGGAAATTGACACAGGCCCAGCCGGGCACCTGCGGCGTATCCTGATAGACCGCATCTGCCATGAGGGCATACTCGTAAATCGATGTCATCGCCAAACCTCACAGAGCTGTTAACCCGTCGTGTATCGCAGGTTTCCGGTCACCCCGGTGTCGCTTTGGGGACAAAAGGGTAATTTGCCGGGAAGCTCTCAGGCTGTCTGCTCTGGAAGTGAACGGCCCAAAGGTGGCATCCCGTTCGAAATCGCCATGATCAGGTAGGCATCGTACAAGCCTCAAAGAAGAAAGAATGCTCCACAAGCGCCCGTATCGCAAAAACGAGAAACATCACTGCTTCGGCACTCACTATTTGGACTGGGGCTCTGATGTTTTATCTGGTTTGACAAAGACATCGACAAAGCCCTCAAATCGTTCTCATTCAGGTTGTCAGTCCGGAAAGGCAATGTCGCTTCTCTGGCACCGCTCCGACGCGACTTCCAACGCTGCCCTTCCATCAGACAAGTTCGGAAACGATCCAATCTCCTTGAAATACACAATCCCGCGCTTCACGCATGAAGAGGAGGCGCTCTGTTCATCATTTTTGCACGCAGTGAACATCGATAGGCAAAGAGCGATCACGGCCAATCTCAGAAACACTCCATATTCCCTTTCGGGTCATGTTGGTCAGGCTGATCGCAATCACAACACTACTATCTCAAAACACCCTCAAACTCCCGCCATTCCCCTTTGCTCATCCCGGCTTTCTCGGCGTCCATGTCTTCGCCTGCCAGCATGCGCTTCAGGGCGGCGAGGCCCTTGGCGCTGAGTTGCGCGCCGCCCAGACGATAATCCTCAAAGGCAGCGTAGGCGGCTGGAACCCAGTCTTTTATCACTTCGCAGATCGCTTCTGCATAGACGCGGATCTCGTATTGGGCGTGGGTGTCGGCGCGCAAGCGCAGGAAGTGGAAGAGGTTGTGGAGATCCACTTTCCAGTACCATTGCGTGTAGATGTTGGCTGGCAGGTTCATGCGGGCGAGTTCGCGGGCGAGGCCCTGCTGGCCTTCGGTTTGCAGCATTTCCTCGTAATGGTCGTAGGCGCGGGTGCTGTCGTCTCGCAAAAGATCGAGCACACGCTGCGCTTCTGCACCTTCGAGCGTGGCCCCCCTGCCCTGATTGTTGGTGCTGGATTGGGCTGCGAGGTTTTCCGGCGCGGGAATGTAGAACTCGCGGTCGAGGATCGAGTAGCGGGCGGAGTACTCGTTGACGTTCGCTGTGCGGTGACGGATCCACTGGCGGGCGACGAATACGGGCAGCTTCACATGCAGCTTTATCTCGCACATCTCGAACGGAGTGGAGTGCCAGTGACGCATGAGGTAGCGGATCAGACCCTCATCATTGGAGACGGCCTTGGTGCCTTTGCCATAGGAGACGCGGGCCGCCTGAGTGATGGCTGAATCGTCCCCCATATAGTCGATCACGCGAATGAAGCCGTGATCGAGCACGGGCTTGGCTGTATAGAGATGTGCCTCCATCCCCGGCACGGTGGCGCGGGCTGTCGTGTGCGTTTCGGCCTTCTGGGCGGCGATTGCGGCTTCTTCTTCCGGGCTGAGGGGCATGGGGCGCTCTTTCGTCTGATGTGAGTCTCTCCCCCACAGTATATTGTGAGGTCTGCGCGCGAAACAACCAGATAGGCGACGTAGAAGTATCGGATGACATTTTTCCGGTTTAGCAATACTTTCCCGCAAAAGTTGTGTGCCGTGCGTAACCACGCCTGAGGAGAGCCTATGCCAAAGAACCGCGACAGGCTTTTGCGTGCACTGTTTCAGGAAGCGCCTGAAGGGATTGTGATCGCCGATAAGGAGCGGCGGATTGTGGATATAAACGCAGCCTTTACTGCTTTGCTTGGCTACACGCTGGACGAAATTGAAGGCCAACCGACGTCTGTTCTTTATGCCGACACGCTCGATTTCGAGACCACCGGGCAAAGTGTTTTCTCCGAGAAAGGGCCGTCCACTCCGGACGAGAACGTGCTCTACCAGCGTTACAAAAGGCGAGATGGCAGCATACTGAACGCACGCACACTGGCCATTCGGTTGCTGGATGAGGCGGGAGAGGTCCACGGGTTTGCCGGCCGCATTCACGATCTCGACGCTCTTTTGCCGGATGCAGAAAAAAGTGTCAGCCGGCTGGAGGCGGAGCGTGCGCTGCTGGAAGCGCTTTACAGGAAAACACCGGCAATGCTCTTTTCTGCAGATCAGAACGGGCGGATCGAGAATATAAGCGACGCGCTTGCGGTGAGGTTGGGAATGTCTGGGGCTGACGCTTTGGGGCATCTCTGGACAGAGTTTCTGATGGAGCCGGACCGCAACGAAGCGGCGCGGCTGATGGATCAGGTGGTCAGCAACGGTATATGCAAGCGGGCGCCTTACCGGTTTTGCGGAAAAAACGGATCTCTGGTCGAATGTGAACTCTCTGCAATTGTGAACGCCACTAAGGGGCGACAGAATCTTCTTGTCATTCTTGACGATGTGACGGCGCGAAACCGGGCGCAGAAAAGGCTGGAGAGCCGGAGCGACGAGATACGGCAGTTTGCGAGGATCGCGGCGCATGATTTGCGCACGCCGCTGCGCCATATCTCGCTGTTCGCCGAGGAGGTGAACCGCGCCGTAACGGCTGCAGGACTAAGCGATGTGGCAGATGATGTTAATGTGATACGGGAAAGCGCCAATCGCCTCGCCTCCATGGTGCAGAGCCTTCTGGAGTTCTCCGTTGCGAGCGATCACTCGATCACGCCGGGACGCGTGGATCTTGGCCAGGTGATGGAGCGGGTGCTGCAAACACACGCAGACGATATCGCCGCCAGTGAAGCCAAAATGGAGATAGCAGAGTTGCCGGTTATTACATGCGACGCTGTTCTGATAGAGCGTGTGTTTGACAACCTGCTGGCAAATGCTCTGAAATATGTGGCACCAAAGACGCGCCCGCATATACAAGTGACTGCGCAAAAGCTGCCAGCAAGCTGGGTGCTGGAGGTACAGGACAACGGCATTGGCATAAGTCCGGCTTTTCGGCGACGCATCTTTGATCCGTTGACCAGACTGCACAGCCCGGATAGCTTCTACCCCGGGAATGGTATTGGTTTATCGCTTGCTCAAAGGATTGTTGAAGCTCACGGGGGCAAAATCTGGGTTGATGCCGGTGAGGATGGTGGCAGCGTATTTCACGTGGAATTGCCGAGCCATCTTTAGCGCTGCCCAGCATAAGGAATTGCGCATTTCATGACACGCAAGATGGACAGATTGCTTCTGGTAGATGATGACGCGATGGATATTCGGCTGATTTCGCGAAGTTTCGCAAAGACCGCCCCCGAAATTTCCTTTGAGACACATCTGGGAAGCGCAGGCGCTTCGGAGAGGGTGCAGGAAGGCGATATCGATCTGGTACTTCTGGATATCAACATGCCTGGCCTGAACGGCTTCGAGGTGCTTGAGCAGCTTCGCGACAAGCGGGAAGGCGGCTATCCTGCCGTGGTGATGCTGACAACCTCTGACAATGACAGCGATGTAAAGCGTGCCTTCGATAGCGGTGCGAATGCGTATCTAGTGAAACCATCTTCGCAGGACGGGATGCGGGAGCTTGTCACTTCGCTTCGTGACTTCTGGGCGAGCCACGCTTTGGCCGCGAACGGGTAGTTTTTGTGGCTGCTACACCCTTTTTGGAATTTGGGGCACGCAATCGGGGAATGGCATCTGCTTTGACGCGTTCGATCTCGGCAGGTTTTCAGACGAAGTAGCGGCACTTCGCCCTTCAGGCCTCTTTCCTTTTGGGAGCAGGCACGTATGTAAGGTTTTGCCCGGTTCGCTTTTCGCAGCGGGCAGATCAGCTTAACCAAAGGGGGCCTTCGATGGGCATTCAGTATCTTCACACAATGGTCCGCGTGAAGGACCTTGACGCATCCGTTGCCTTTTACAAGCTTCTGGGGCTGGAGGAGACGCGGCGAATGGAAAATGAGGGCGGGCGCTTCACCCTGCTTTTCATGGCGCCTCCGGGCCAGCCGGAATGCCCGGTGGAGCTAACGTATAACTGGGACGGTGATGAGGGGCTGCCATCCGACAGCCGCCATTTTGGCCATCTCGCCTACCGGGTGGATAACATCTATGAGACGTGCCAGCACCTGATGGACAATGGTGTCGTGATCAACCGCCCACCCCGTGACGGGCATATGGCCTTTGTTCGCAGCCCTGACAACATCTCGGTTGAATTGCTCCAGCGTGGCGATGCGCTGGCATCGGCTGAGCCTTGGGCCAGCATGGAAAACACCGGTTCCTGGTAGGTTCAGCGTTGGCCTGAAGGGAAGGTCTTAGCGGATCTCTCACCAGAACGTCACCTGGCCTGGCAAATGAAAGCTTGCTCGGCGGGTGTTCCCCTCGCAGACTGCCTCTGATCGGTGCTTTCGACAGGAGACTGCGATGCGGGGCTCCCCGCTGAAACTCATCTTGGCAAGTTTGGCGCTCTTTGGATTGCAGCGCCCTGTTGCGGCGTGTGATCTGGCGCTTGCCCTTGCTGTGGATGTCTCCGCCTCCATCTCTCCCACGGAATACGAAATTCAGATGCAGGGTTTGGCCTCTGCGTTGCTTGATCCGGAAATCTCCGAAGCGCTGACGGCCAACCGTGCTGCCATTCTGCTGATGCAATGGTCCGGTACGGGACGGCAAAGCATTTCTCTTGGCTGGGTTCGGGTGACATCTCATGCTGATATGATTGCCCTTTCTGCCGAGATCCAAGAGATCCCCCGTGCATGGAAAGTGTATTCAACGGCGATCGGTGAAGCGCTGCTTTTTGCCGGGAAGGCATTCGAGGCCGTGCCCGATTGCACGCGCCGGGTGATCGATGTTTCGGGTGACGGACTTTCGAACGAGGGACTTGCCGTCTCTCACGCCCGTGATGCACTGGTAGCACAGAACATCACGGTGAACGGTCTTGCTATCGAGACCTCGATCCGCGGGCTGACGCTCTATTTTCGGGAGGAAGTGGCGGGGGGTCAGGGCTCCTTTGTGCAGACGGCCGCGAATTATGCCGACTATCCGCGCGCCATCCGCCAGAAGCTGCTGACGGAAGTGATAAAGCCTGCGTTTTGATACATCTCCGCACAGTACTTCTCGCAGGCTTCACTTTTGCCGCCACCGTGGCTTCAGGGCAGGCACTGCCCTGCCGCCTCGCGCTTGCGCTTGCACTCGATACCTCCTCCAGCGTCGATCAGGACGAGCGAAGGCTGCAACTTGAGGGGCTGGCGACAGCGCTTGAGGACGGAGAGGTGCGCGAGGCCGTTCTGGGATTGCCGGGGACTGCGATTAGCTTCTTCGTCTATGAATGGTCCGGCCAATACGATCACCGGGTGCTGCAGGACTGGATAGCGGTGAGCGAAGCCTGGCATCTGGACGGAATTGCCGCCAATCTGCGGAAAGACTGGCCGCGCAACGCCAACCGGCCGACGGCCCTGGGGACGGCGCTTGAATTTGGCCGCAAGGCTTTTGCGAATGTGGAGACATGTTTTGAATTCAAGATCGACGTGTCGGGCGACGGGCGCAACAATGACGGGATTCCGCCGGAGAACCTGTATGAGTGGCGGGATTTTGACGGAATTACCGTAAATGCGCTTGTTATCGGCCAAGAAACGCATGGTTTGACCAGCTATTTCGAGAACCTGGTGATCCGGGGGCCGGGGGCCTTTGTGATTGAGGCGCGGGACTTTGAGGATTACGGGCGGGCGATGAAGGAGAAACTGATCCGCGAGATAGGCGTGCCGCAAATGGGGATGCTGGAGGGGCAAGATGCGAGAGATAGAGCGCTATCCGATTTTCAGGATCGGCGGGTTGTGAAGCGATAGAGGGACATTCCGTACCGCTGCGAACGCCTGATCTAATGGTAGTCTGCGATTTTGGCGGGCTGAGCGTTTTGGGGAGATACACAACGGGCGGCATTGTACGCGGCATCCCTTCGGGCACCGACGTAAGGCGGATGGCAAGGTGCAGAGTTTCCTATTATGTAGAGCGCACCTGAGAAGCGCTCCGGCTTTGCCGCGCAGGAAGACGCTTACTGTTGCGCTGTGCCGAACTCATCGGGCGCATCATCGCGCAGAAGATCATCCTCGGTGTTTTCCGCCCGTTCCTGATCCACCTTATCGGTGACAGACCGATCCACGCTGGTATCATTGAGCGTGGTTTCCGGTGGAGGCGTGGACTTGCGGGGGCGTTGGCGCACCTGCTGAGGTGGTTGAGATGGGGGTGAACCATCAAAGCGCAGACGATATATCGGCTCTGGCAGTTCCAGATCCTCCGCTTCCATTCTGAGCATGGCGACGCGGATCGCCTCCGAACGGGCCTTGGCAGGGTTTGTGACAGTCTGGTCTATCCATGCGGACAGCGTGATCTCTATATTGGAGGCACCGATATTTTTGATCCACGTTCCGGGCGCAGGATCCTCCAGCACAAATTCCAGTGTCTCGAGCACATCAAGCGATGCGCTCAGCGCCTTGTCGATATCAGCATCTGACGCAATGCCGAGATCGAAGCTGAAGCGCCGCTCGGGATTTCTGGTAAAATTGGTAATGTTGCTTTTGAAAACGGTGGAGTTGGGGATACGGATGTGGTTTCCGTCCAGATCCATCAGGATCGTGGCACGCGATGTGAGACGGATGACGAACCCCTGAAAGCCTTCGATTGTCACGAGATCCTTTGGGCGGAAAGGCTGGCGGATGGAAAGAAGGATGGAGGCGATATAGTTTTCCACCGTGTCGCGCACCGCAAAACCGATGGCGAGGCCCACGATACCGGCTGCGCCAAGGATTGTACCCAGAAGAGCTGTGGCACCCAGAATATCCAGCGCCAGCGTTGCACCGCCCACAAAGAAGGCCAGCCTGATGATCTGACGGAGGAGATCCGCAATGAAGGCATTGGGAGCGATACGGTTGAGCGGCCAGCGGCGGCCTGCAAGATACCAGCCAAGCAGCGTAACAAGCACCCAGACCAGAATGGCAACTGAAACGAGTGGCAGGTAGTTCAGCGTCTGCTTGGCGCGCGTTGTAAGGCGCTCGGCCACGGGAACGAGGCGTTCCGAGACAGACGTTTCCTCCAGCACTTCGGAGGAAACAGCGACAACCCCGGCCACCCGCTGGGCCAGATCCACCGCCTGATCTCCAATCTGCGCCTCTGACACCGTGCCACGCAGTGTCACCACTCCGGCGCGGACGGAAACGGAAATATCGCTCAGCCCGTCGATCTGGCCGTAAATCGCACGGATCCGCCGGGCAATCTCTGCGTCATCGCGTGCATCCTGATCGGCCGCAATAGTCTGATCATTACCTTCCGTTTCCTGAGCGAAAACCGATAGCGGCACGGCGCTTGCTGCGAACAAAAGCAAGATCATCAGAATGCGCAAGGGAACACCTTTCGAAACACGTTTCACGGCACCTTGCATCAGGCGGTGCTTCTCCAGCAAGTCCATGCCGGTGATGAATTTGCGCATCGGCTCCGCCACTCCACACCTCCACTCTGCGAAACCGGACATGGAATCAGCTGTACTTGGTGGTCCAACGTTACAGAACAGCAATTTGAAAGCGCTTTGGGCGGTAAATTGCCGCACAAGTCATCTTGCGATCTTTGGATCTTCAACGAACTGAGAGATGCCGAAAAGCACACTGGAGCGTGCACTTCGCCCAAAGCCGGAGCGGGCTATTTCAAAACATGACACAGCCATTCCACTCTTGTTTTAAAGGGAATACGGTGCGAGGTACACTTTCAGAACCCAACTCTCCGGATTGACACCAGAGCAACGAAGACTGTCCTGGGGATCGAAGTAGTTGGGAAAGCTGTCTGCATAGAACTCTCGCAATGAGTGTATTGTTAACCAACTCTTAAAAGCTGAAGCCAGTACAGCGCGTCAATGTATTGCGGAATCATTACTTTTACGTCATACACTCGTCGAAGTTGGGAGCAGCGTTGGCAAACGCTTGCTCCTTTGATTTTGATGGGTCTGGTTGTGGATCTGTCAGGCGTTGCGCGGGAGATGAGAGATGGCTGTTTTTGACTTTTTCGAGGTCGATCCTAGAGCGTTGTTCGGCATCGAGCTTGGCTCTTCAAGCGTTGGTAGTGAGATTGAAATCACTTCCGATTTCTATGACGGGCTTGGTATCGGAACTGCCACAACGGACGACGCATCCGATGATGGATTTCTTGAGGATTTCTACCCGGATGTTGACGCTTCCGTAACTCTGTCTGATGGAACTGTCATTGCAAATGCTCCTATGGAGCTGGAGGCAACCTGGACTCTGGAATGGACAGATGCTGAGGGTGCAACTCAGACGGTGAACCTCGGCTTGATGCAGTACCAGACGAGCGGCGCAGATGCGAGCAACATGATCGCCGACGGCCTGCTTCCGCCACCGGGTGTCACGGTAACCGTAACGGCATTTGTGAACACGCCAGATACCGATGCCGAAGGGTTCGCCTATGGGGACATCGGTATCGAGATCGCGTGCTTTGCGCATGGCACTAAGCTCCGAACTGCTTCGGGCAATGTATGTGTTGAGGATCTTAAGGTTGGCGATATGGTGATGACGCGCGATCACGGGCCTCAGCCCGTGCGCTGGATCGGCTCCCGCACCGTTGCTGCTGCGGGCACGTTGGCACCTGTGGTGATCCGCGAAGGTGCCTTGGGCAATACTGGGGAGCTGGTTGTTTCCCCTTGCCACCGCATGATGCTGAATGACTGGCGTGCGGAGGCCATGGTTGGCTCTCAGGAAGTGCTGGTGGCAGCACGTGATCTTGTTGGCCAGAATGATGGTATGGCTGTGCGCGAAGGCGGTACGGTTGAATACTTCCACGTGATGTTTGACCGTCACGAAATCATTTTTGCGGAAGGTGCGCCGAGTGAAAGCTTCAACCCGTCTGAAGCTGCGGACACACTTGATGCCCGGACACGCGCCGAGCTTCTTGCGATCTTCCCTGAGTTGGGAGCGCCAGACTTCAAGATAGAAAACGCGCGCGCGACGCTGAGAAGCAGTGAGGCTCAGCTTCTTCGCAGCTGAGATTGTTCTGGACGGATGTCGAAAGCCAGCCCATAGCAGGGCTGGCTTTTTTGTGAGCGCCTCTCAGGAGGCTTTCTCGATCTCCCGCGCCACACTGCCCACCACATCGGCCAGCAGCGCCTGATCCTCCGCCTCCCCCATCACGCGCACCAGAGGCTCCGTACCGGATTTGCGGATGAGAAGGCGCCCCGTTTTCGCCAAACGTTCCTCCGCCTTGGCAATCGCGGCTTGCACGGCGTCCGTCTCCAGCGGAGCGCTGCCAGCGGCATATCGCACGTTCGTCAGCATCTGAGGTACCGGCTCGAAGGAGCGGGAGAGTGCGCTTGCGGGCTCGCCATGCGTGACCATTGCCGAGAGGAACTGGAGCGCCGCGATCAGGCCATCTCCGGTTGTGACATAGTCTGTCATCACCACGTGGCCGGATTGCTCGCCCCCAAGGTTGAAGCCGCCTTTGCGCATGGCCTCCACCACATAGCGGTCTCCCACAGCGGTGCGCTTCAACGTCAGTCCCTTACCCTCCAGATGCCGCTCCAGCCCGAGATTGGACATGACAGTTGCAACAAGGGTGTTGGCGGCGAGCCGTTCCTGATCGGCCCAAAGCCCGGCGATGAGCGCCATGAGCTGATCACCGTCGCAGAGCTGCCCCTTTTCATCGAGGATCATCACACGGTCTGCGTCGCCATCCAGCGCAATGCCAACGTGAGCGCCGTGCGCCACCACGGTTTCGGCGGCGAGGGCCGTGTGGGTGGAGCCGCACTCCTTGTTGATGTTGAAGCCATCGGGGGTAACGCCGACCGAAATAACCTCTGCACCAAGTTCCCAGAGCACTTCGGGGGCGGTTTTATACGCCGCGCCATTGGCGCAATCGACCACGATTTTAAGGCCGGAGAGGCGTTGTGCACCCGGCAAGGTGCGCTTGGCAATCTCAACATATCGCGCACGGTCGCCCTCGATCCGCGTTGCTCGGCCTATTTCCTGAGGTGGAACGAGCGCTGGCATCTCGTCCAGAAGCGCCTCGATGGCCTGCTCGGCCTGATCGGAGAGCTTGAAGCCATCGGGCCCGAAAAACTTGATACCATTGTCTTCAAAAGAATTGTGGGATGCGGAGATCATGATGCCAAGATCGGCGCGCATGGACCGGGTGAGCATGCCGACAGCGGGCGTGGGCACAGGGCCCAAGAGGAGAACGTTAGCGCCGACACTGGTAAGCCCCGCCGTCAGCGCGTTTTCAAGCATATAGCCGGAGCGGCGGGTATCCTTGCCGATCACAACGCGGTGCTTGTGCTGGCCCTGCTGGAAGTAGCGGCCCACCGCAGCGCCAAGCCGCAGGGCTAGCTCCGCTGTCATCGGATGTGTGTTGGCTCGCCCGCGAATGCCATCTGTGCCGAAATACTGCCGCACCATACTGCCCTGCCCGTCTAGAGTAATGCCTGCGCCACCCTAACCGCTTGGGCTGTTTCTGCAACATCATGCACGCGCAGCATTTGCACGCCCTGCTGCACAGCCGCCAGCGCTACGGCGATGGAGCCAGGGGCGCGATCCGCCGCCCGCTCAGCCCCGCCGATCCGACCAATGAACCGTTTTCGGGAAGCACCGAGGAGAATCGGACAGCCCAGGCCATGAAAGAGGCTGAGGCCGCGCAGGAGCGTAAGATTGTGGCTCTCCGTCTTTCCGAAACCGATGCCCGGATCGACCATGATGCGGGTGCGCGGTATACCCGCTGCTTGTGCTGCGGCAATCCGTTTTTCCAGAAAATTATAGACGTCGAGCAAGACATTTTCGTACTGCGGCGCATCCTGCATTGTCGCCGGATCACCCTGCGCGTGCATCAGGCAAACCGCCTTTTTGGCGCTTGAAGCGGTACCTGTACTCTCTGGGTCGAAGGTAAGTGCCGAGACATCATTGAATAGATCAACGCCAGCTTCGAACGCTGCTTCGGCAACACTTGCCTTGCGCGTATCCACAGAGATCAGAATTAATGGATAAGCGGCCCGTACCGAGGTGATTAGTGGCAAGATGCGAGCGCATTCCTCCTCTGCGGGCACGAAGGTTGCGCCGGGGCGTGTGCTTTCGCCTCCGATATCCACGATGTCCGCCCCCGCCTCGATCATCCGGGCAGCATGGGCCACACCTTCTGCCCCCTCATGCTGGCCACCGTCGGAGAAACTGTCTGGCGTTGCGTTCAGAATGCCCATCAGCCGAGGGCGAGACCAATCGAGCCCTGCAAGCGGCGGGCGCGGTGTTGTGAACACGGATATGGCTTCTTCGGGGAGATCTGCCACACGCACAATCTCCGCTTCGCCGCCTCTGGAAAGCACTTCCAGATGATCGAACCAGAGAGGCCCTCCTGCCAGATAGCGGGCCTCCGCACTTCTCGCGCGATCAGAGCGCAGGAGCGGGCGATAGTAGGCTCGGCTCATGCGAAGGTTTTCATGAACGAGGAGACAAGGCCGGGCAAGTGATCGTAGTGGTTGAAGTGCGCGTCCGGCGCGATAGCCTCTATGCTCGTTTTCCGGTAGCCATTCTCATGGAGCAAGAACGGTACTTCGGCGTTGCTGGCGGTTGCGCGGTCTACCTCGCTATCACCGATAAAGAGTATCTGGCCTTGCCCAAGAGCCTCCGCACTGTGGAAGAGCATCGCGGGATCGGGCTTTAGCACATTCAGCGTGTCCCCTCCGGTGATCGCGCCGAAGAACCGCAAGAGCCCCATCTCTTCAAGCAAATAGCGGGCTGCTGTCTCATGTTTCTGCGTTGAAACGCCGAGCTTGTGGCTGGTTTCCAGAACAGCAAGCGCATCGACAACGCCGGGATAAGGTGTGCAGCCTGATATCGGATCACGCTCATAGGCGGTCAGGAAAGCCTGAAGACAACGGGCAAACCCCGCCTCCGGAATGCCACCCGAATGGATCAGGAGATCTCGCACCTGTGCCTCCATCCCGCGCCCGACAAAGCCCATATAGGTCGCCTCATCCACGGGCGCGCGGCCAAGCTCTGCCAGCAAAACATTGCCAGCGCGACAAAGCGCGGGCAACGAATGCACCAGAGTGCCATCGAGATCAAAGATGAGTCGCGCCATAAGCCTCCGCCGCATCTGCGCCGAATGAAAATCCAGGCTTCGTGGCACCTGCCAGCGTAACCCGACCTGCATTCAATTGAGTTGCGAGCCAGTGGGCAAGAGCCTCGGGTGCATCTATGTCCCACTCCGGCTGGTTGGCGGCAGCGGCTACTATGCGGTGGGGAGCAACCGCGGGTATCAGCCCTTCTTCCAGCGCCCAATCCAGCTCCGTCAGGTTATCGACAACGGCAACGCTTTGGTGAAGGGCCGCAAGACGCACCGCGTTTTGGTCCATCGAGAGAAGCATCATCTGCCGGGCGGCCTCTCCCTCCACATCCACCGAGAAGTCCGGCATAGGGGCCAGCAGCACCGTTACGCGGTGCTCTTGCAACACCGCAAGCCAACCGTGAATTGGGCCGTCATGGGTGATTGCATTCGCGAGGTAGAGGATGTCGGGCGCTGGTGCCGCTTCGACCTTGACCTCAGATACAACTGGCAGGACAGCCGTATCATCGTTCAGACGAACGCGCGCAATCTCGACGCCAAGGGCACCTGGAATACGATCCAGCTTTTCGATACGAACAAAAATTCGCAATGCTCGTCTGTCTCGAAGTACGCGAGCAGCAATCCGTTCTGCCAGCGTTTCCAAAAGGTTGATCCTCGCAGCAGCTAGTTCTGCTTCAATAGCCTGTGTGATCGTATCGTATGAAAGAACCTTGTCCACGTCATCATCGCGCGCAGCCACATGGGCTGATACTTCCAGAACCACGTTGAAGCGTATACGCTGTGTGGTACCCCGCTCAGCCCGAAAGGCACCGATCTCCACTTCGCGCACATAATCGCGCACCGAAATCCTATCACAGATATCATTGCCCTGTGTTGCCGCCGCGCGAACGGCAGGGGACTCAAAAGCCTGAGACAGTTCATCCATTCCAGCGTATCCCTGTTGACCGCCCGACGCATATCAACAGCGCACGCCACAGGCAATCTGGGATACGGCAAATAACAGGTTGGTTGCGACCGGAGTCTCAGCGGCTCGCGGTACGGCTCGGCTTGCGGTAGAAAAGATGTACGCCGATCTGTGCCGTTTTCGTGAGCCTGCGCGCCCAAGACGGGGACACATGGCGCGTGTGATAATGCGTGGCACCATCTGTCAGCAGCCGCTCACGACCTTCCAGCATGAGCCGCGCAATCTTTCCGACGCGCTCATAGGCCGTGCGCTCGGAGAACTTTTCCGGATGGCCATCGCATTTGAACGAAAACTGGCAGGCATTCATGCGCTTTGCGCCCTGACTGATAACGCCACATACGGTGTCCGGATATCTGCGGCTATCAACTCTGTTGAGGATCACTTCAGCCACAGCCAACTGGCCCTTGAGCGTCTCGCCGCGGGCCTCGAAGTAGAGAGCCTCCGTTAGACACGCCCACTCCGCATCGCCCTGGATTTGCGGCATCTCATCGAGATGCTCGACGTCAAAGCCGTGCGGCTGCTCGCTGTCAAAGCTGCTCTGGAAAAGCTGCGCAGTGGCCGTTTGGCTCAGTGCGCGTCGCTCATGAGTGTTGAGATCGGTTGAGGCTGACATCAGCGCAATGGGTGCTTTCGGAACCTCGTGCGCGAGAACATTCGCCAGCTGAAGGGGCGGCTGTGTAAGCTCCAGCCCGTTCAATCGATTGGCATGGATGTTCTGCAGTGTTGCACGCTCCTGAGAGAGCATCTGCGAAATCTGCAGGGAAACCTGCTCCGCCGTCTCAATCGGCGCAATGATGGTCCGCTCTGCTGATACGGGCACAAGGCCAGAAACCACCCACGAAAGGGAAGCCACGGCTAAAAAATGCGAAGTACGCCGCACCGAAGTGCGCGCACGCTCAAGATTAAACATCGACAAACCTCACATCCCCATTGCGGTGTATTTTGAGGCGACACCGCGATATTCGGTCGTCTTACAACGAAGACGGGTGGGTTTTGCCCCGGAGATGACGCCTCTGTCTACGCTTTTCTGCGGACGAGAGCCATTTGGTCGCAGGGCTAAGGCCAGCGGGTAATAAACAGAAAGCCAATGGTTCCAAGAGCATGCGAACAGTTCCTGAGAGGTTCCTAACCTTCGTAGAAATGTCGCAAAAATCACTCCGTCCAATTGTGGCAACAGTGTGGCGCGCAAAAATCTACGACTTTCGGACTACGATTCGCCTTCTCGCGAGAGAATCGCTGCCTGTGCCGCTGCCAGTCTGGCTACAGGTACCCTGAACGGAGAGCAGGAAACGTAATCAAAGCCCGCAACGTTACAAAAACGGATGGAGGCCGGATCTCCCCCATGCTCGCCGCAAAGGCCAAGCGTGATCTCCGGGTTCTCGCCCCGCCCCCTCCGCGCCGCCATGAGCAGAAGCTCGCCCACACCTTCAAGATCGAGCGTGTGAAACGGATCTTCTGCAAAGACGCCCTTGGCAACGTAGTCCCGCATGAACCTCCCGGCATCATCGCGGGAGAGGCCATATGTCATCTGCGTCAGATCATTGGTACCGAAGCTGAGAAATGCGGAAGACTTGGCAAGATCTCCCGCCCGCAACGCACCACGCGGCGTTTCCACCATGACGCCAAGGTGATAGCGCACGCTTGCCTGGTTTTCCTGCTCCACTGCCCGCGCTACATCTGCCACACGCTCCTTCACCAGCTCCACCTCACGGTTCGCGGATACAAGCGGGATCATGATCTCGGGCACAATCTCTGCGCCGGTACGCTTGCCCACATTCAGCGCGGCCTCAAAGATTGCCCGCGCCTGCATGTCGTAGATTTCGGGCATCGTGATGCCAAGTCGCACGCCCCTCTTGCCGAGCATCGGATTGAACTCCGCCATATCCTCGATGCGGTGGGTTAGCGTGCGCTCCGGCAGCCCCATCGCTTCGGCCAGCACGGAGACTTCTGTTGCCGAATGCGGCATAAACTCGTGCAGTGGTGGATCGAGCAGGCGGATCGTGACGGGCAGGCCCTTCATTATCTCGAAAAGCCCCTCAAAATCTTCGCGCTGCATCGGCAATAACCGATCCAGCGCACTTTGGCGGATATCAAGATCCTGCGCGAGTATCATTTCACGCATCGTTGTGATCCGCTCGCCCTGAAAGAAGGTGTGCTCTGTGCGGCAGAGACCGATGCCATCCACCTTGAAACGTCGCGCAACATCGGCATCCTGCGCCGTATCCGCGTTGGCCCGGACCCCGAGGGTACGTGTCTGATCGGCCCATTCGAGCAATGTATCCAACGCATCCGATGTGGTGGCAGGTTGCATTTTCAAGGCTCCCACAAGCGCCTGGCCCGTAGTGCCGTCCACTGTGATTATGTCGCCTTCACGAAAAATGCGCCCGTCCGACGCTGTCAGCACACCATCCCGCGCATTCAGTTGCACATCTGATGCACCAACGACGCAGGGCACACCAAGGCCGCGGGCAATCACCGCTGCATGGCTCGTCATCCCGCCCCGTACGGTAAGAACGGCAGCAGTAACATGCATGCCCCGAATATCCTCAGGGCTCGTCTCCACCCGCACGAGAATACTGGGCTGATCCTGCGCGTGGAGTGCAGCTGCCGCATCCGAGGAGAAGCAGACCCGCCCGGTGGCGGCGCCGGGGCTTGCCGGAAGCCCTGTGCCCAGCACATCGCGCTGCGCCTCGGGATCAATCTGGGGGTGCAGCGTTTCGCTCAGGTTGCGCGGCTCTACTCGCAAGAGCGCCTGTTCGCGCGTGATGTGGCCGGCTTTCGCCAGATCCACAGCAATCCGAATGGCGGCCTGAGGGTTGCGGCGGACGGGCGTTGCATCGAGGATCCAGAGCTTGCCCTGCTCTACCGTGAAACTCAGCGCCATATGTTCGCCGAAAAGCGCTGCGATCTCTGCGTTTCTGGTCAGAAGGTCGCGGTAGGCTTCCGGGAATAGCTCTTCCAGCGCGGGGAGAGACTGGCCCGCCGCCTCCCGCTCTTCCACCGAGATAAGATGCGGGGTGCGGGCGCCTCTTTGCGCATCCGTGCCCTGCGCATAGGGCAGAAAGCGCCCGGTGCGGGTGGGCTTGCCCGATGTGCTTTCCACCGCCTGAAAACTACCTGCACCGCTTCCCTCACCCAGCCCCATCACCATGCTTTGCAGAATCAGACCGAGCCCTGCTTCGGCGGGGGCGCCCTTGGCCTCACGCAGCATCTGTGAAGTCGGGCGGAGCCATTCACGCGCCATTGCGTGCAATGCTTTCTGGCGCTGCTGCGCAGGATCATCCGGAAAATCTGCGTCCATCTCCGCCGCATAGAACTGGCGAGCGGTCGCGACAACAGACGCGAGATCCTCTTCGCCCATTTCCGGCGTCAGCTTGAGCTGGTCGTAATAAAGGTTCTCGAAATCCTCGATATCAAGATGGTCCACTCGCGTCGCGTAAGCCTGAATGAGCCTCCGCTCAATTTCGCTTGCGACAAGTGCGCCGCGCTCATCCGTCAGTTTGGCCCGAACTTCTGCACCGAGCCCGATATTGAGCATCGCCTGAGGCCCCCCCCAAGCCGGATCTCCCGGCGAGGCGCGCAAGGATGTAAGGGGGCCAATGGTGGGCGGAAGATCCGGCAAGACCGCGCCTCCGTTCAATGCGCGAACGGCCGCAAAATCGAGCGCTATGGCGGGCGGTATGGGCAGGCCGGCTGCCCGCATCCGGGTGATGCGCCGGGCGCGTATGCCCACTTCTGCCGTCTCCGGCAGTGTGGCGTCGAGCATATGATAGCTGATTTCTTGCATTCTGGCAGCAGCTTAGCCTGCTTTTGCAGTGCAGCAAAGATGCTATAATGCATGTGCCTTGCGGCAAAATGTGGTGCCCCGCCAAACGGTTGGAGCCTTCGGCGAGGATATTTCTGGAAAGCTGAAGCCTCAGCCTTCGAGGGCGGAGAAGATGGCAACCGTGTTCATCGTGGTGCGGATGCGGTGGAGGAGGCAGAGGCGGTTGCGGCGGATGATGCCGCTTTCGGCATTCACCTGAACACTGTCGAAGAAGGCATCAATGGGTGCGCGGAGGCTGGCCATGGCGGACATGGCAGCCCCAAAATCCTCCGCCTCCAGTGCTGGTGTGATGGCGGCTTCTGCGGTATCGAGCGCCGCGAAAAGTTCGGCTTCCGCGCCCGGCTCGGCAAGCTTGGCTTGCGGATCAAGTGAATACTCGACACCGTCCTTCTTTTCCTCCGCAGTCAGGATGTTGTTGGCCCGCTTATAGCCTGCAAGGAGATTGGCGCCATCTTCCGTCTCGATGAAGTTTTGCAGGGCTTTAACACGGTTGACGAGAAGGACCAGATCGTCCTGACCGCCAAGCTCGAAGCAGGCGTCGATGACATCGTGGCGGACACCTTCGGAACGGAGATGGACCTTGAGGCGGTCGGCGATGAAGGAAAGTAACTCTCCAGGATCAAAGTCTGATTCTCCAAGTCCCCCGTCATTAATTTCATTGTCAGGATTTGTCGGTCTTGGGTCCTTCTCTTGGTCTTGCAGGAACAGAGGTTCTTCATCTTCAGGAACGGGATAGTCGGGATCAATCTCTCCTATCGCTTTCAATGTGCCGATGAGTTGGTTTCCCTTTACAGCGGCAGATATTAGCTCAGCTTTGGATTCAAGCACTTCAATGAGGTTTTCACCTAAGTCTGAGACAACGTTAAACATCTCAGAACTCTTGTGTTCTTCGATACCTTTCTGGATAGGGACAAACAAAGGCAGTCGAAGAGAATTTGAAAGAACGAGCCGGATTATACCCAGAGCGGCTCTCCTCAATGCAAACGGATCCTTGGAGCCAGTCGGCTTCTCTCCAATCCACCAAAAACCTACCAAAAGATCGATTTTCTCCGCAAGGGATACCGAAACTGAAAGTGTCCCAACTGGAACTCCATCAGAAGGTCCAAGAGGTGCGTAATGGTCTGTGCTTACAGCCGCAACGCGCGACGAGTGTCCCGCAGCCTCTGAATAATAACGCCCCATAACCCCTTGAAGTTCCGGAAACTCGTACACCATCTCCGAACTCAGATCCGCTTTGGCGAGACGGGCGGCATGGGCTGCCTCGGTCGGGTCGGCGCCAACCATCGGGGCGATTTCAGCTGCAAGGGCCGAAATCCGCTCAATCCGGTCATGCACGCTGCCAAGCTTGTTGTGGAAGGTAACATTCTTCAGCGCTTCGAGCCACTCGCCCATTCCGGCCTTCGCCACGCGCAGGTCGTTCTCCCAGAAGAACTTGGCGTCAGACAGGCGGGCCGCCAGCACCTTGGTATTGCCCGCGAGGATCAGCGCACCGCCATCCTTCGCTTCGTTGTTGGCAACAGTGATATAGCGTTCGATCCGACCCGTCTTCGGGTTCTTGACCGAGAAGAATTTCTGATGCTCCTTCATCGAGGTTTGCAGCACCTCGGGCGGCAAGTCCAGAAAATCGGCCCCGATCTCGCCCATCAGCACGACGGGCCATTCCACCAGACCCGCGACCTCCGCCAGCAGCCCCTTGTCTTCCACAATCTCAAGGCCCTGCGCGAAAGCCGCTGTCTCCATATCAGCACAAATGATCTCGGCCCGTTCCTCTGCCGAAAGGACGACGTGCGTGCGGCGGAGCTTGGCCTGATAATCGTCAAACCCGCTGACCTCGAACCGGCCCGGGGCCATGAAGCGGTGACCTTCGGTGCTGGCACCCGCCGCAATACCCTCCACCTCGAAGGGCACAACCTCCGCGCCCGCTTCGTCGCTGAGGATGCAGAGGATGGAGCGGAGCGGGCGCACCCAACGCAGGCTCCCCGCGCCCCAGCGCATGGATTTGGGCCATGGGAAGGCGCGGATGACCTGCGGCACAAGATCGGCGATAATCTCCGATGCCGGGCGGCCCAGTGTCTCGATCATCGCAAAATAGACCTGGCCTTTCTTGTCATCACGCACCTCAAGCTGATCACGGGTGAGCCCGGCACCGCGGAGAAAACCCTTGATGGCCTTTTCCGGCGCATCCACGCGGGGACCCTTGCGCTCCTCCCGCAGGGTGGGCGATGCGGCCAGCAGTCCCTCGACGGAAAGCGTCAGCCTGCGCGGCGTGACGAAGGCACCCGCGCTTTCATAGATCAGGCCCGCCTCCACCATACCGTCCGTGATCAGCCGCTTCAGTTCCTCGGCGGCACGGGTTTGCATGCGGGCGGGGATTTCTTCGGAGAAGAGCTCTAGGAGAAGGTCGGGCATTGGTTTTTCTTTCACGCAAATCTGCGCTCAGGGGAAAGCGGATGCAGGCGTGAAGGTCAAGGCCCAAAGACGGACCAGCCGGTGCGGGCGGCAAGACGCTCCAGCGCGCGGGTGCCGAGAAGGGAGTTGCCTTTCGCGCCGAGGCCGGGAGACCAGACAGCGATGGAGGCCTTGCCTGGCACGATGGCGAGAATGCCACCGCCCACCCCGCTTTTGCCCGGAATGCCCACACGGTAGGCAAAAGCGCCTGAACCATCATAGTGACCGCAAGTGAGCATGAGTGCCAGGATCTGGCGCACCCGGTGCGCCGGGATCAGCGCCTTGCCCTCCACACACCCACTCATCGCAAGGTAGCGGCCCGCCTTCGCCAGTTGGCGGCACGAGAGCGCGAGCGCGCATTGAGTGAAATAGACCTCCAGCACATCCTCCACCGATGTTTGGAGGTTGCGCTCTGCTGCCATGAAATTCGCCAACGCGCGGTTGCGCTGGCCTGTCAGCGTCTCGGATCGGGCGACGGCGGGATCGGTCGTGATCGAGGTGTCGCTGGCCGCCTTGCGCACAAAGCTCTCGATTTCGGTCATTGTTTCTGCTGGCGTGCGGCCCGCCAGCAGGCAATCTGCAACGACAATCGCGCCTGCGTTGATCAGTGGATTGCGTGGCTTTCCGCGCTCCGCCTCCAACTGCACAATCGAGTTGAAGGGATCGCCCGAGGGCTCGAAACCCACTCGGTGCCAAAGTGCTTCGCCGAGGGTTTCCATCGCGAGCGTCAGGGTAAAAACTTTGGAGATGCTCTGGATCGAAAACGGTGTATCAGCATCCCCTGAGACCAGCACTTCTCCTTCTGGCTGCCAGACCGCTATGCCGAACTGATCGGGATCAATACAGCCGAGTTCCGGAATATAGCCTGCAACCCTGCCCTTATCGGTCTCTGCCCGCATCTCTTCCGTGATCTCGCGAAGGATCGCGGCGAGATCCACCTATTCCGCCTCTCGGTAATGCCGCCAGAGATAGGCACGCCCATCCGGATAGACGGCCACGAAACGCAGGATCTCGTAGCCAACCGCGCTTTCCGGTGTCTCGTCTTCCGCAAGATATACCTTCGCACGCCCGGCCTCGATATCAGCGGACATCGCCTCGGCATCGAAACAGTCAAACCACGATGGGGGCGTCAGCGGCTCCGGGTTCTCGGCCAATGCCTGCCCTTCGAACGCCTCCGGATCCACCTCAAAACAGGCACGCAGTTTGTTGGGTGATGTGTCGCTGTCTATGCCCTGAAAGAAGCCGACTGCGATTTCCGTATCGCCGACACTGATGGAAGAGACCTTCTCCATCGGCTGATAATAGGCATAGACCTGAAAGTAATAGAGCGCCCCGCCAAAGATCAGCGCAGCCCCAAGAAAGACGGACATCACGATCTTACCGTTCATGGATCAGCCCCGAAGCAGAGAACATTGCCATCTGGATCTGCAATGGTAAATTCGCGCATGTTGTATTCTGTAAGCACCGGATCAGAGGGCGTGCCGCCATTTGTTCCGATTTCCGCGAGATGATCCTCGAAATCCGTGACGTGGAAGTAAGCACGCCAGCGGCCATGCGCGGGTTCGGCACCGATCCATGCCTCAAGGAATAACCGCGCGTTATCCCGGATGAAAATACCGAAGCCTGTGACAGGCTCTCCCGCCTCCTGCACACAGCAAAAACCCAGGATGTCTGTATAAAACGCCTTGGATTTCTGATAGTTGTCCGTGCGGATAATCGGTGTTGCTGAGTGAAGTGTCATATCCTCGGCCCTCCTCTTGGGCGCCAAACTAAGCGAGCCGCATCCAAGCGCAAGAGATGAATAGGGAACCAAAACTCTTTCCGGGTGTTTAGTTCGGTCAAGCAAAGCAGGACAGATTACATGGCAGAAGTACTGAGTGCGATCTGGGAGTTTTTCCCGGAACCCATGCGGGTGCAACTGGAAGGCTACGCGACGGGGTTCTGGAAACTGCTGCCGCAACTTGTGGCAGCGTTCGTGTTCCTTGCCCTTGCAATGATTGCGATCGCAGTAATCAAGCGCGTTCTGCCGAGTGTACTCCGCCGGGCACGTCTGCGGCGTGCGCTTGTTGCTGTGATCATGATGCTGGTGATTGTCGGCCTTTGGCTTTTTGCGTTTCTCGTGACGGTTACCATCGCGTTCCCCACGATCACGCCGGGCAGAGCGCTTACTGCGCTGGGGGTTGGCGGCGTGGCCATCGGGTTTGCCTTTAAAGATGTGTTTGAGAACTTTCTGGCCGGTATTCTCCTTCTGATCCGAGAACCTTTTTCGGTGGAAGATTACATCGAGTGCGAAGGGATCGAGGGCCAGGTGGAGGTAATCACCATCCGCGACACGCATATCCGGCAGACGGACGGGCAACTGGTGGTGGCACCCAATGCAATGTTTTTCAAGAATCCTGTCACTGTGCGCACATCCGGCGAATTACGGCGAACAACAATTATATGTGGTGTGGCCTATGGCGAGAATGTGGATGAAGCACGCGATATCATCGAGGAAGCGGTTCGTTCGGTAGACAGCGTACGCAATGACGTGCGAGACGTGCAAATCTTTGCGCAGGAGTTTGCGGACAGTTCCATCAATTTCGAAGTGACGTGGTGGACGGGCTCACGCCCTGTGGATATTCGCCGCTCGCGCGATAAGGTTGTAGCCGCGGTTAAGGCGGCATTGGATAATTCAGGGGTCGAAATCCCGTTTCCCTATCGGACATTGACGTTCAAGGATCCGCTGGCATTGCGGGGCGGTTCTGATAGCGACGACAGACAGGAAGAGCGCTAGGCGCTCAGGCAGCCTTGCCGCCCGCTTCCGTTTGAACGAAGGCCTCCGCACAGGCTTTTGCCAGCGCCCGTACGCGCCCGATATAGGCCTGGCGTTCCGTCACCGAAATGACGCCGCGTGCATCGAGCAGATTGAAGATATGGCTCGCCTTGATGCACTGGTCATAGGCTGGATGCGCCATGATGATCCGCTTGCCCGTTTTAGGATCTTCCGCCGGTTGTTCCAGAATAAGCCGACACTCGGCTTCTGCATCCTCGAAATGCTTCAGCAATGTGCTTACATCCGCCGTGTCAAAATTCCAGCGGCTGTATTCCTCCTCAGTCTGGCGGAACACATCACCATAAGTCAGCGCTATCGGCGTTTGCGGATCGTTGAAGGGCATGTCCATCACATGGTCGACCCCGAGAATGTACATCGCAAGCCGCTCCAGCCCATAGGTCAACTCACCCGAGACGGGGTGGCAATCCTGCCCCCCGACCTGTTGGAAATATGTGAACTGCGAAACTTCCATCCCGTCGCACCACACTTCCCAGCCGAGACCCCATGCGCCAAGTGTCGGGCTTTCCCAATCGTCCTCCACAAAACGGATGTCGTGGGCCTGCATATCGACGCCGATAGCCGCCAGCGAGCCGAGATAGAGCTCTTGTAAATCGGGCGGGCTCGGCTTTATCAGTACCTGAAACTGGTAATAGTGCTGCAATCGGTTGGGGTTCTCGCCGTAACGGCCATCCGTAGGGCGGCGTGAGGGTTGTACGTAGGCTGCAGCCCAGGGTTTCGACCCAAGAGAGCGCAGCGTTGTGGCCGGGTGGAAAGTGCCTGCGCCCACCTCCATATCGTAGGGTTGCAGCACGGCGCAGCCCTTGCCAGCCCAATAGACCTGAAGGCGGAGCAAGATTTCCTGAAAGCTCTTCGGCGGGGATGTTTCGGCCATGCTGCTGCCTTTGCTTTTGTTCGCGCCTCTCTTACGAAAGGCATGAGGGCGGGTCAACGCGGGCTTTCAGCGCTTTGCTGGAACGACATGCAGCAGGGTTGGCCCTTCCACGCTCAACGCACGCGCCATGGCAGGCCCCAACTCCTCCGGCGCCTCGATATACGAAAGCTTAGCCCCATAAGCCTTTGCTAAAATTTGAAAGTTCGGGTTTTGCGGCGTCACCGCCCAAGGCTCCATCTGCGCGCCTCGCATGCTCGCCTCTATCTCTCCGAGACCACCATTGTCCCAAAGGATGATCGGCAGGTTGAGACCAAGCTCAACGGCAACCGCGAGCTCTTGCCCAGTGTATTGAAACCCGTAATCCCCGGCAATTGCGATCAACGGAAGGTTTTCATCTGCAATCTTCGCCCCGATCGCAGCGGGCAAGGCATAGCCAAGCGTGCCGAACCCCACCGGATGAAACCAGCGGCGCGGCATGTCCACAGGAAATATCTCTTTGGCAAGATAGGCGAACTGCGTCATGTCCGAGACAACCCTTGCCTCGGCCGGAAGGGATGCGCGCAAAGCATCGATAAACGGTGCTATTCTCGGGCGCTCCGCAGTTGCGGAAGCCCTGAAAGCGCTGCGCATCTTCGCGCATTTTGCAGGCTTCCACAGCGTATCCCGGCTTTCCGGCAAGGCCTTGCGGACTGCCTGCACAAAATCGTGCGCATCAGCCAATACCGGGAGATCATGCGGGCCTAGGTTTCGAAACATCGCCGAGTCGATATCCACACGGATCATGGGGGCCCTATGGCCAAGCTCAGTACGCCAGAGATCCGTTTCGGAAAGCTCCGTACCAATCGCAAGCCCAAGATCGGCCTTGGCGATCAGCGCAGCGCTTTCTGGCCGCGCAAGATAAGGGCCGAGCGAAAGGGGGGCACTGTCTGGCACCACACCTTTCCCGGCATAAGTGGTAAAGACCGCTGCTCCAATCTGATCGGCCAGTTCCGACAAGCCTGAACCAACATGCCGTGTACCGCCCCCCAAAATCATCAGGATGCGATTTGCGCCGCCGATCCTCTCAACCACCTCCTGAAGACCATCTGCAAAAGGCGCGCACATGCTGCGAACGGTCGGTGAAATAGGGGAAACCTCAACAGACATCTGCAGTACATCCATCGGGATCTGGATATGCACCGGCCTTGGTCGCGCACAAGAAAATTCGGTAAACGCTTGATCCAGAAGATGAAATGCCGCTTCCGGAGTAAATGCCGTGCGAGACCATTTGGTGACGCTCGCGGCAGCCCCTTCCTGATCGGGCATATCATGGAGCCGCCCTGTCCCACGGTTGAGATCTGCGCGATCGAGGCAAGCGGAGATCACCAGCAGAGGCACACTGTCGGAGTAAGCCTGCCCAAGCGGCGTGAGGATATTGGTGAGCCCAGGCCCGGAGATCACGAAAGCAACCCCAGGCTTGCCGGTGGCTCGCGCATATCCATCTGCCATGAAACCAGCGCCCTGCTCGTGCCGCGCCAGAACATGCGTAAGGCCCGCCGCTTCCATACCACGGTAAAGCTCCAGATTGTGAACTCCCGGAATGCCAAACACATGGCTCACACCCTGATCAGCCAGCCGTGCGGCGATCTCTACACCCAAGGGTCGCATCTACTGTCTCCAGAATGCGGCAGTGAAAAGCACAAAGACGGACATCAGCTCCAGCCTGCCAAGCAGCATTGCCATCGCAAGCACCCATTTCGCACCATCGGGCAAGCCACCATAGTTACCCGCCGGGCCGATCTCCTCACCCAAGCCTGGTCCGATATTGGCAAGGGCCGAGGCAGCACCGGAGACGGCAGTTACGGGTGGCAGACCCATCAGAGACAGAACGATCGCAATCATGCCGAGCGACAGCAGAAAAACCACAAAAAATGCCATCACCGAGTTCATGATATCGTCCGAGATCGGCCGCCCCTCATAACGCGGCGTGAAAATGCCGGAAGGGTTGTGGATGCGGCGGATCTGGCTGCGGAGGGCCGCAAAGAGCAGCTCGTACCGGAAGATCTTGACGGAACAGGCCGTGGAGCCCGCACACCCACCGATCAGACCGATCAGGAAAAAGATGGAGATCGCGAACGGCCCCCAGAGCTGGTAATCGGTGGAGGCATAGCCAGTGCCGGAGACGATGGAGACCGTGTTGAAAAGCACCTGCCGGAAGGCCACCTCCCACTCCTCTCCCACCGAGAAGCGGACATGAAGCGTGAGCAACGCGACCACAACGCCGATAACGATGAAGTATGAACGGATCTGGCTATCGTGGAGCAAAGGCTGCGCCGTACCAGATATCAGCTGAACGAACCGCACAAAGGGAAGGCTCGCGATCAGCATGAACACAACCGCCACGTATTCAACATTGCCCGCATAGTGCCCGATTGAAGCATCATGATTGGAGAACCCGCCCGTCGATACGGTGGTGAGCGCGTGGAGCAGTGCCTCAAACCCGCTCATGCCTGCCCATGTGTAGCCGAGCAGACAGGCGAGCGTGACGCCAAGATAGATCCAGCTGACCGAGGCTGCAATTTCGGCGGCGCGCGGGAGGATTTTGCCGAACGTATCAAAGCCTTCGGAGCGAAAAATCTGCATGCCACCCACCTTCAGTGAAGGCAGAAAGGCCAACGCTACAACGATGATCCCGACGCCACCGAACCATTGGAGAAGTGCCCGCCACAGGAGCGTGCCCGCGGGCATGTCATCCAACCCACTGAAGACTGTAGCCCCTGTGGTGGTAAGGCCGGACATCGCCTCGAAGAACGCATCCGTATAGCTTGCGTTGGGCGCGCCAATCCAGAAGGGCAAGGCACCGAACACCGGCAAGAGAAGCCATGTGCCGGTTGTCAGCAGAAACGTCTGTTGCAGGCTCAGCCCTTGCTGGCGCTCATCTGCGCAGGCCAGCGTGACCATCGCGCCCGTCATCGTTGTGATCATCGCTGAGAGGCCGAAAGTGCCCAAAGCACCTTTCCCCTCGATCACATCGGCCATGAAAGGCACCACCATCGATGCGCCAAGCACCGCAACGAGGAGACCAATAACGTAACCGACAGGGCGGATATCCAGCATATCCGAACGGTTGGCGGGGGAGCGGGCGGGTGTCAAGGCTTGGTGATCACCTCAGGCCCAATCTGAACGCGCGATCCTGCGCAATTTGATATTGCGCAGGATGGTTGCATATGGCGCGAATAGCCGCGCTCTCTATATCCCGAGCAGGCGAACGTCCGAGGCGTTAAGAGAGGGGCGAGCCGCAGCACGCATTGCGCCTTCGGTTTCCAGTTGCGGAAACATTGTCAGCACTTCGTCGCGCGTAGGTTCGGAAACCGTGCCAATGTTCAGGGCCGCAGGATGGAAGCTTTCGGACCACGCGCCATCCGCATTTATGATCTCGTGATCATCGAAAAGGATGTGGAAATACTCTACATCCTCAACGTCATAGGCTGGCGCGATTGTACTATCATTTACAAGCGATCTGGCAGCGGCAAGCACTTCGGCCTCGCCGAACAGCAACTCGGCGCGCCAACCGCTCAGCAGCATGCGGTGATGGGGCGACACAAGAGTTTCCTGATGTTCGCCCAAAGCTCCCGCCGCGATGCGCACTGGCCGCAAATCCGGAAACTGCGCCAACATCTCGGAAGACAATGGCGTAGAGCCGATCCAGCGGATCGCCTTCAGTTTGCCGTCCCTGGTCTCCACAAGGTCGCCTTCACCCAGAGTCTCGATCTTCCGAAGCCCATCTGCCGTGCGGATCATCGCACCTCTTGTGAAGCAGACGACCGAAACACCACCAACTCCACCCGTTATTGTGCTGGTCAAAGAATTTCCGTTATCGAAGTTGATATACAGGCTGTAAAAATTTGTCCCCAAACTAGTAAGTGTGTAGGTGGCTCCAACGGGAATTGTGATGTTCCATGTATCAACGGCCGGTGCGGCCTGAAAATCACCGTTAAGGGCTAGCGAGCCGTTAGCGCTGTCGAGAATGTTGACATTTATGGTGTCGTCATTGCCGTTAGAGTAGTTCGGGGCAGTCGCTCCGACATCTGCGATGGTAATATCATATTCCGCCATATCTCTCTCCAAGTCAGGGTTCGGGTGAACTCAGCCAAGACAAAAAAGGGCAGGGGAATATCTGTGGCGCTCAGCGGAACCCAAAGGGCTCACTTTGACGCAGCCAAAATCTCAAAATTGATAAACACAACCACCCCACCCACACACAATCGACAAAGAAGAAGCTAGGCGACGATTCAACTAAAATCAACTTTAAGTTTATTTTGAATACGTTCTGGCGGCGCTTCGCCGCTCCTTTGATCAAGTTTTGTACAATTATGGAGTGCGCGCCTCTCTGGCACACATAAGGGCCGGTCCCTGACGGACCGGCCATAGGCTCACCCGCGATTAGTCGGATTGCCGATATGCGCCATGAACTCGCGGCGTGTTTCACGGTCTTGCCGGAATACGCCGAGCATCGTGGAGGTCACCATACTGACACCGGGCTTGTGAACACCGCGGGTCGACATACAGTGATGTTCGCCCTCAAGCACAACTGCCACACCTTGAGGCTGCAATACCTCCTGCAGCGTGTTTGCAATCTGTGCGTTCATCTTCTCCTGCACCTGCAGGCGCTTTGCGAAGGCATCGACCACACGAGCCAACTTTGAGATGCCCACGACACGATCCGTCGGGATATACCCCACATGCGCCTTTCCGATGATCGGTGCCATGTGATGCTCACAATAGCTTTCGTAGCGGATATCGCGGAGAACGACCATTTCGTCATAGCCCTCGACTTCCTCAAAGGTGCGTTGAAGCATCGCTTCGGGATCTTCGTCATAGCCCCGGAACCACTCTTCATAGCCGCGCGTTACACGGCCAGGCGTATCCAGCAAACCCTCCCGCGTCGGGTCGTCACCCGCCCAACGGAGCAGTGTTCTGACAGCATCCTCAGCTTCCGCGCGTGTTGGGCGCGGAACGGAGATGCCGGCCTCGCGGTCGGTCTTAATCTTCGGATCATGGATGTTCATCAGGGCTTTCCTGTAATTTGCTTCGATCAGTTTCCCTTCCGGGACCCTACAGATGGGCCTCTTTTGGCAAAAAACCAAGAAAACTTTTCTCACCCAGGGGCGAGAAATTGTAACACCTTTCAGACAGTGACGGCTGTCAGCGCCTTTTTCACATCTTCAATAAGATCGCCCCTATCCTCCAACCCTACCGAAAGCCGGATGAGCCCGGGTGTGATACCGAGAAGGGCTTTCTGAGCATCATCAAGGCGCTGGTGAGTGGTCGTGGCCGGATGCGTGGCGATGGATTTTGAATCACCGAGATTGTTTGAGATCAGCACAATTTCGAGCGCATTGAGGAATGCAAAGGCTCCCGCCTGCCCGCCTGTAACCTCGAACGAAAGCACAGTTCCGCCCGCCTCCATCTGCCGCATGGCCAGGGCCTGCTGAGGATGATCCGAATGGCCAGGATAAAGGCACTTCGTGACCTTGGGATGCGCTGCCAGAGCTTCAGCCAAGGCCAAGGCACTTTCAGCCTGCGCCCGGCATCGCAAATCCAGTGTTTCCATGCCTTTCAGCATCACCCAGGCATTGAAAGGGCTCAGCGCTCCTCCGGTATGTTTCAGATAGGGCTCCAGAGTGCCGCGAATATAATCCTGAGAGCCGAGCACCACACCGCCGAGGCACCGGCCCTGCCCGTCTATGTGCTTGGTGGCAGAGTAAATCACTACATCCGCACCCAGTTCAAACGAGCGCTGGAAAATGGGTGTCGCAAACACATTGTCTACCACTACCTGGGCGCCCACACGTTTCGCAATTGCTGAAACGCCCGCAATATCAACGATTTCCAGCGTCGGGTTAGAAAGGCTTTCAAGAAATACCAGCTTCGTATCGTCCCGTACGGCCTCGGCCCAGGCATCAAGATCCTTGCCATCCACAAACGTAACTTCAATGCCAAAGCGCGGCAGGATGTTCTCGACGATATAGAGGCAGGAGCCAAAAAGTGCCCGAGCAGAGACAATATGATCGCCCGCCTTAAGCATTGACATCAGGGCACCGTTCACAGCCGCCATTCCGGATGCCGTGGCAAAGGCATCCTCTGCACCTTCAAGCCCGGCAATTCGATCCTCGAACATCGCAACCGTCGGATTGCCATAGCGGGCGTAGATAAACTCCTCGCGCGACGCGTCGAGAAATCGTGCCTCAGCCGCCTCTGCCGAAGGGTACACAAATCCCTGCGTCAGAAAGATCGCTTCCGACATCTCGCCATACTGGCTTCGCCGCACGCCCCCATGCACCAGTTTCGTGCGCGCTTTCAGATCATGCATTATTATCTCCCAAGGGCGCACCGAATTCATGCAGCCCACAAAAAAAGCCCCAACCGATAGGTCAGGGCTCATGGGCCAAGACCTTTTAGCGGAATGTTTTACGTGGCCCGCAATCCGGTAACAAATCGCCACGAGGTTTGTCTTAGGCCAGCATTCACGAGGCGTCAACGCACCGTACGCTGTTTGCGCGTCACCAAGTCTTCACGGTTTCGTAAAGGGTTTGGCATAGATATCGTCACGAATTTTCCGAAAAAACAAGATATGGCGCGAGCAGATGGCACTCCTGGGTCTTTCCCTGCGAGATGAAGGCATCACCTGTCAGGATGGCTCCGATCCGGAGCAGGCCCTGCGGGCGAAAATCGCGCAGCTTCCGGGCAATGCGCCCATTGTCATCCTTATCCACGGCTACCGCTTCACACCCGAACGCCCGCACCGCGATCCGCATGCGCTGATTTACGCAATGGAACCTGCCCGCGCGCACTGGAAGCTGATCAGCTGGCCCAAGGGGCTCGGATTCACGCAGCATGGCACAAAAGATGGCCTTGCCATCGGTTTCGCCTGGCCAGGCACCGCCCGCGCCAATCTCGGTGAGGTCGCTCTCGGTCGATCGGGCTTTGCCAAAGTATACGATCGCGCGGCAGAGGCAGGCCACGCACTGGCAAACCTCCTTGAAGACATCGCGCGTATCGCCCCGGCACGCAAAGTGGATATCCTCGCTCACTCTCTGGGCGCCCGTGTAGCCCTTCAGGCGATCCGATGCAGCGCTGCCACCAATTTCGGCCGTGTGGTCCTGATGGGCGGCGCGGAATACCGGGAAAAGGCAGCCGCCTGCATCGAAAGTCATCCGGGCACTATTGAAGTCTACAATGTCACGTCCCGCGCCAATGGCCTCTACGACCACCTCTTTCAGCGCTTCGCCCCGGCAAAATCCGGGCTGGCGCTCGGCCGGGGGCTGGCAAGGCTGGCAGAGCGCACGGTAGACCTTGATCTTGACGCGCTACCAGCAGCGGCCCTTCTGCGCGGGCGCGGCCACTGCCTGGCAAGCTCGGAGGCCTATATCTGCCACTGGAGTTTTTATCTTCGCGAGGGCGCCCTGCCCCTCTATGCCTCCATCTTCCGCGAGCGCCACCTCTGGTCTCCTCTGGATCTGCAGACCGCCCAGGCTGCGGCCCCCGCCACACCCGGCTCCCGTTTCGGCTGGCCCATATCCGGCGGTATCGCGCCAGCGTGAACGCAGGGCGCTTGCCAAATGCGCGTCAATGGTCAGGCTACGTTCAATCGCAGAACAGGAGCCCGCGCATGACCGATCCGATAGATCTATTCTACTGGCCCACCCCCAATGGCTGGAAAATCTCGATAGCGCTGGAGGAAATGGGCCTGCCCTACACTCTTCACCTTGTCGATATCGGCGCGGGCGATCAGTTCAAACCAGAATTCCTGAGAATCGCGCCCAACAACCGGATGCCCGCGATCATCGATCCCGAAGGCCCGGATGGCGCGCCTGTCTCCCTTTTCGAATCTGGCGCCATCCTCCAATATCTCGCTCGCAAAACCGGCAAGTTTTACGGAGAGACGGAGCGGGACAGGATCGAAGTTGAGCAGTGGCTGATGTGGCAAATGGGCGGCCTTGGCCCGATGGCAGGCCAAGCGCATCACTTCCTCAAATATGCCCCAGCGATGGATCCGCCCAATGATTTGCCCTATGCGAAAGATCGCTACCGAAACGAGACGGGCCGCCTTTACGGCGTTCTCGACAAACGCCTTGCAGATCGTGATTTCGTCGCCGGCAATTTCTTCTCCATCGCCGATATGGCCATCTGGCCCTGGGCCAGCCTCTGGGAAGGCCAGCAACAGGACATCGCAAAGTTTCCGCATATGGAGGCGTGGCTGGCTCGCTGCGCCGCCCGCCCTGGCATAGAAGCGGGCCGCGCGGTGGCTGCCGAAAAACGCTCCAATCTCGAAACAGACAAAAAGGCCCAGGATCTACTTTTCAAACAAAAGGCCTGAAACACCGTAATTCGGGTTCGGGTCAGGGATGGCGCAGCCACCCAGCAGGGGCTTGCCCTTGAGGCGGATGCGAATCGCACAATTAAAATCGCAATGGCGCATTCAGTGCAAACCTGCCCCTGAATCGCCTCTCGGCAAAAACTCTCCCCGACAAAGAAGCACAGATCCCGTTGACAAGCACCAAAGCCGAAACGACAGGCCTCAATGGCCCGGCGTGGCGGCACACTCTCAAAGGATCATGCGTTCCCGATCAGGATGCCCGCCGCCAACACCAGTGCACCGCCGACAATCACCTGCAATGCTGCCCTGATCCAGGGCGTCTCCATATACTTGTTCTGGATCCACGTGATCGCCCAAAGCTCCAGGAATACGACTACGAAAGCCACAATTGTGGCCGTCCAGAAATCCGGTATCAGATAGGGCAAAGCATGTCCCAATCCGCCGATTGTTGTCATGATCCCGGAGGCAAGTCCTCGTGCTACGGGTGAGCCGCGTCCGGAAATTCTGCCGTCGTCACCTGCGGCCTCTGTAAACCCCATGGAGATCCCGGCCCCGACAGATGCCGAGAGCCCTACGAGAAATGTCGTCCACGTATCCCCTGTGGCAAAAGCCGTCGCAAAGATCGGCGCCAGTGTTGAAACCGAGCCGTCCATCAGTCCCGCCAGCCCCGGCTGAACATAAGTCAGGATGAACTGCCGCCGCTCCTCGCCTTCCTCCGCCGCACCGGCCCCATCTCCAAGATGCTTGGCCTCCAAAGCCTGCGCCTTGTTTTCATGGCCGCGCTCCGCGGCTGCGAGATCACCCAGCAGTTTCCGCGTGTTCGCATCAGACGTGCGGCCCGCTGCCAATTCATAGAAACGCGCGGCCTGTGCCTCCATATCGCGTGCCATCGCGCGTGTTTTCTCCAACCCCAACGGCCGCACCAGCCAATCAGGCTTCCGCTCATAATAGCCTTTCACATGCTCCCGCCGCAAAAGCGGGATCAGGTCGCCAAACCGCTCCTTGTGAAGGTCTATCAGCCGCTGGCGGTGGCCATCCTCCTCCAGCGCCATTTCCTCAAATACAGCTGCAGAATCGGGATAACTCTCCCGCAGCCCATCCGCATAAGCCCGGTAAATCCGTGCGTCATCCTCCTCAGAAGATATAGCAAGCGCCAGTATTTCCTGCTCGGAAAGGTCGGCGAACCGGCGCCGGCCAATGCCGAATACGCGCTGCAACATGGGGAGAGCCCTCCGAACAGTTTAGAACCGTTCTAATATGCTAGACAGACCGACAAAAACGTCAAGCTCAGGATGCACCCATCAGCAGTCGTCTCCGCGCAGGCGGCACTGCCTTGATCTCCAACCCCGTGAATACGTGTAGGGTGTTCAGGTCATTATCCACAACCGCGTGATCGGAAACCCAGCCACCCATCACCAGATAAGTACGCAAAAGCGGCGGCATCCCTTTCATTGCGAGCTTCAGATTGGGTTTGCGCAACCGCAACCGGCTGGCAAAGCGGAACACGCGCGGTGCCTTTACCCGCGGCAACCAACGCTTGGGCGCCAGATGTTTTTCCTTCAGAAGCGCAAAGGCGTCATTATAGGCGTCGGCTTCCGTACCCTGAAAACTGGAACAGCCAAAAAGCAGTTCCACCCCGTTTTCCTCCACATAGGAGGCCATCGCCCCCCATGCCAGCCGCAGGATGTCCGGGTCCACAAGGCCCGGTAGAATGCAGAACCTGCCCATCTCAACCATCGGCCCGTCAAAGGCCTCAAGCTTGCTCAGATTGTAAAACTGCGCCGCATAGGATCGCCCGATCTCACACCCGTTCTTGAAAGGCAGCAGCCGGAAACAGCACACCAGACGTCCGGTTGCCACCTCCTCCACCAGCACATGCGCACATGCGGCGTCAAACGCATCCTCATCCAGCCCGTCACTGCCCCGAAAGCAGTGATGGCGCAGCCGCTGGGCTGCCTTCACATCCTCCACACACTCCGAAAAGCGTGTTTTGTACTTGGCCTTGAGAAAACCAGCCATTGTTCTCTCCCACTTCCCGCCTAAATGCGCACTGATGAAGCAAACTTATGTACGATATATGACCGATTGCGCGGAAATGCCAAAGTGTCATTTGAAATCGGCAGTCGAGGAGTGGGTGACACATGGATAAAATCACTAAAACAGAGGCCGAATGGCGGGAGCAGCTTTCCGATCTTGCCTACAAGGTCACGCGAAAAGCAGGCACAGAGCGCGCCGGAACACACGATAACTTTCCGAAAGGAGCTGGAACGTTCAAATGCGTCTGCTGCGATTTACCCTTGTTTGATGCAGAGGCCAAGTTTGAGAGCGGGACGGGCTGGCCCAGTTTTTTTCAGCCGATCTCCGCCGAAGCGGTGGAAGAGCATAGCGACAACAGCTGGTTCATGAAGCGCACGGAGGTGGTATGTGCCCGCTGCGACGCGCATTTGGGCCATGTCTTCCCGGATGGCCCGAAGCCCACAGGACAGCGCTACTGCATGAATGGTGTCGCGCTGACCTTTGACGAGAGGACCTGAGCGAAAAGTGCCCGGGCAACGGCCAGGGCACCTTTCTATCGGTTGATGATGCTCTCGGCGTTGAAATTGAAGATGTTACCAAAGAGCTGCTCAAAGATACCCAACTGGCCGGTATCTGTCACAGTCACCCGGGTGTTGAGATCAATCACACGGCCATCTTCCAGCCCGAACCGGTCAATACTCTCAACCAAGCCCTCCTCGGTGAAGACAATCCGCACAATCTCCCGCTCCGTCTCGCGGGGCGGATTATAGGTCAGCTGCTCCATCCGGCTTTGGATATAATACCACGTGTTTCCGCGCAGAAGGCCGGAGTTTGCGGGCCGCCCGATTCTATCGCGCACCGTATCGAGTGTATCCACGCCCGGCTCGATCAGCTCCAGCTCTTCCTCGCTCGGCGTAAAGCCGTGCACCGTTACCTGCGGCGCGCAGGCCGAAAGGGCGAGTGCTGCCGCACTCCAAACACCAACCAAGCCAAAACGCGACACACATCCTCCTGACGGCCAGAGGCGACCGACCTTAATTCCCCTGTTCCCTATCCGGGCATTGCGCTAAATTCAACTCTCGAACCTCAAAGTGCAAGCCAAAGCTTGGACGAGCCCGAGGGAAAATCACGGAAGAGAATAGCCCGCCAATGCCAGAGCCTAAACCACCCCAAGGCCTTCATACATTTCAGCGCTCCGTCATGCTGAACCGTCTCACTCCTGGCGAGCCCTACAGCTTTTCAGAAGTGGCGGATACAGCGGAGAGCGTGTCAATTGCAACTCATCTTGAGGCGCTTTCAGTCAAGAAACTACGCTTTGATGGCATCTTGGAGCCCGTTGGAAAGAGAGATTGGCGGCTGCGCGGAAACCTTGGCGCAACTGTCAGCCAGCCTTGTGTGGTAACACTTGAGCCGGTGACAACGCGGATCGACACGGATGTAAACCGTCTATATTCCGCAAGTGCGGCACCTGTGCCAGACGGAGCAGAGCTCGGCCCGGAGGACGACATAAACATTGAGCCGCTTCCCGCGGCGCTCGATCTGGGAGAGATCGCCGTGGAAGAGATCGCGCTCGCCCTGCCCGCCTATCCCAAACGACCTGAAGCCGAACTTCCAAATGCCGCAACGGATCCGGCGGATCCGGGGCCCGAGACGCGTGAGAACCCTTTTGCAGCCCTCGCTGCTCTGCGCGACAAAATGGAAAAACCCGAAGATTAACCCGGGAGACCTTCACATGCAGAGAATCGGTCTGATCGGTTTCGGAGCCATCGCACAGCATATCTTAAAAGCCCTTCCGGAGTCCTCTGCAGAGCTGGCGTTCGTCATTGCGCGTCCGGGCCGGGAAAGCGCCGCAATGGGCGCACTCGGCCGGAGCATTCCCGTTATCACGAGAATTGAGAACGCTCCGCTCAAGGCCGATCTGATCGTGGATTGCGCAGGCCACGGTGGTTTGCGGGATCACGGTGTTGCGATTCTTGAAGCGGGCATTCCCCTTCTCACAGTCTCCGTAGGTGCGCTGGCAGACGATGCTTTCGCCAACATTTTGAAAGAAGCGGCCATCAAGGGGAAAACCCGGCTCTGCCTTGCAAGCGGCGCAATAGGTGCCCTTGATGCGCTCTCTTCTGCGCAGACAGGCGATCTCGAAAGCGTTACCTACACCGGCCGCAAGCCCCCAAAAGGCTGGCTCGGAAGTGCCGCTGAAGACAAAGTGGATCTTCTCAACATCACAGAACCAACGTCTCACTTCAAAGGATCAGCTCGGGATGCCGCGCGTCTCTATCCCAAGAACGCGAATGTTGCCGCTGCGGTTGCTCTTGCCGGTATTGGCTTTGATGCAACCAGTGTTGAACTGATCGCTGATCCCTCAATTACAGAGAACATCCACGAAATTCATGCCATGGGCAGCTTCGGCAACTTCACATTTCAAATCGAGGGCAGCACCTTGCCCGACAACCCGCGCACATCCGCGCTTGCCGCCATGAGCCTTGTGCGCGCAATCAGGGATCACCGCGCCGCGATCACGTTTTAGCGCCTTGCCGCAAAAACCCGCACCGGAACGCCATTTACCCACCAAAAAGGGCTTGCGGAGAACACAATTCTGAGTATTGTCCGCGCTTCATTTCATGGCTTCGGAGTGTGGGTTTCGGCGTGACATCGCGCACACAGCCTGATACGCCGACCCGACGGGCACGATGCCCACAGAGCTGAGGTTGAACACATGGCGGTTCCTAAGAGTAAGATCACGCGCTCACGGCGCGGTATGCGGCGTTCACACGATGCGCTTGCTGCAGCAAACCCGAACGAATGTTCGAACTGCGGTGAGTTGAAGCGTCCACACCACATTTGCGGTGCCTGCGGTCATTATGATGAGCGTGAAGTTGTGGCCCTTGTCGACGAAATCGACATCGATGAAGATGCCGCATAACACAGCCATCAGCTGATCCATTATGAAAAGCGCCCGCGCAGCCCAGAGCTCCGATACATCCGTCTGGATCTCCATCGATGCTATGGGCGGCGAAGGTGGGCCGAACGCCATTATAGGCGGCATGGCCAAATCGGCGCAGAAGAATGCCGAGGTGGGATTTATTCTGCACGGAGACGAGGCGACTTTCGCGCCGCTGCTGCGAAAGCGCCCAGAGCTTGAGGCTCGTACAAAGATCAAGGACGTGAGCAAGGTTATCTCCATGACGGAGAAACCCTCGCGTGCGCTGCGTCAGGGCAAAGGCTCCAGCATGTGGAACGCACTGGAAAGCGTTGAGAACGGCGATGCAACCGTGGCCGTTTCCTGCGGCAACACAGGCGCACTCATGGCGATGGCCATGCTCCGCCTCCGCAAGGCACCGGGAATCGATCGCCCCGCCATTGCCGTGCTTTGGCCTTCACGCAACCCGGCGGGCTACAATGTGGTGCTGGATGTGGGTGCCGATATCAAAGCAGATGCCGCTGATCTTCTGAAATTCGCCGTCATGGGCGCAGCCTATGCGCGCCACGGTCTTGAACTAAAGCGCCCGCGCGTCGGCCTCCTCAATGTGGGCACCGAAGAGCACAAAGGACGGACGGAACTGCATGAAGCCGCACGGCTGATTGAGGAAGCATCTGTTCACGGCGATTACGAGTATGTGGGCTTCGTCGAAGGCTCCGATATCTCCTCTGCGGATGTCGATCTCGTTGTAACGGATGGCTTCTCAGGCAATATCGCGCTTAAAACGGCCGAAGGCACTGCCTCGCTCATCCGCGAACTCCTTGGCAACGCCTTCCGCCATTCGCCTCTCAGCCGGGTTGGCGCGCTTTTCGCCCTTACTTCGCTTCGCCGCTTGCAAAAGCGTATAGATCCGCGCCGCGTAAATGGCGGTGTGTTTCTGGGCCTGAACGGTACCGTTATCAAATCCCACGGCTCAGCCGATGCCACAGGGGTTTCCGCCGCTATCAAGCTTGCTTTCATTCTGGCCAAGAACGGATTTTCGGACAGGGTTGCCGCACGCCTTGCGTCTGACGTTGCGTCAGGCCAGACTGCAGCACAAGAACAACCACAAGAAGATACGCCAGAGGCCAACCGAGTATGACAGTTCTGCGTGCCGTCGCCATAGGCGCCGGCCATTACCTCCCCGAACGCGTTGTTGAAAACGCGGAGTTTGAAGCGAGAATCGAAACAAGCGACGAGTGGATCCGCTCCCGCTCGGGCATTGAGCGGCGCCATTTCGCCGCTGAGGATGAGAAAACCTCTGATCTCGCCATCGCAGCCGCAAAGATGGCACTGGAGAATGCCGGAGTAGACGCCACAAGCATCGATGCCCTCATCGTGGCGACAGCAACTCCAGATCAGACATTCCCCTCCACGGCCACCCGCGTGCAAACCGCCATCGGCATGTCCGGCGGCTTTGCTTTCGATATTCAGGCCGTGTGCGCAGGCTTCATCTACGGCTTGTCCAACGCCAATGCCCTCATTGTCTCCGGCCAGGCCAGGCGCGTGCTTCTGATTGGTGCAGAAACCTTCTCCCGCATAATGGATTGGGAAGATCGTACGACGTCCGTTCTCTTCGGGGATGGCGCAGGTGCGCTGGTACTTGAAGCTCAGGAGGGCGAGGGTGAGCCAGAAGATCGTGGTGTTCTTGCCACCAACATCTACTCGGACGGTCAGTATAATGATCTGCTTTATGTGGATGGCGGCGTTTCCACCACGCAAACCACGGGTGTTCTGAAGATGCAGGGGCGCGAGGTGTTCCGCCATGCTGTGCAGAAACTGGCAGAAGCAGGGGAGGAGTCGCTGGAGAAGGCGGGGCTCAGTGTAGAAGACGTCACATGGGTCGTGCCGCATCAGGCAAATCTGCGGATCATCAAGGCAACAGCGCAGCGGATCGGCATCCCGATGGAGAAAATCGTCGTTACTGTTCAGGATCACGGCAATACGTCAGCCGCCTCCATTCCTCTTGCACTTTCAGTCGCAAATCAGGCAGGTCGATTCCATGAGGGGGACGTTTTGCTGATGGAAGCCATTGGCGGTGGGCTGGCCTGGGGTGCCGCAACCCTCCGCTGGTAGGCGATTTTTGGCGAAAAACCCGTCTGAACGACCTCGTACAAGCACCTGATATTGACTCGCTTTCCCGAATCCAAATAGCGTTATCAATAGTTTATTCGATGTAAGGAATGCATGATGAGTGAAACAACGCTGACGCGGATGGATCTGAGCGAAGCTGTGTTTCAGGAAGTGGGCCTCTCCCGTAAGGAAAGTGCCGAGCTTGTGGAAGCCGTGATCAAGCACATGTCCGATGCACTGGTGGCTGGCGAAAGCGTTAAAATCTCATCTTTCGCCACATTCAATGTTCGCACCAAAACAGCGCGTGTCGGGCGGAATCCGAAGACAGGCGAAGAGGTGCCCATCGCACCTCGCCGCGTTCTCACCTTCCGCCCCTCTCATCTCATGAAAGACAGGGTGGACGCCGGAAACAAGCGCTGAGGCGCGGTTATGGCACTGAAGAAGAAATCGTCGGAAGCATTCCGCACCATTTCGGAAGTCGCCGAAATCTTGGATGTACCAGCCCATGTGCTGCGGTTTTGGGAAAGCCGTTTTTCCCAGATCAAGCCTATAAAGCGCGGCGGCGGGCGTCGGTACTATCGCCCGCAGGATATCGACCTCCTCTCCGGCATCCAAACGCTTCTCCACAACGACGGCCTCACGATCAAGGGCGTACAAAAGCAGCTTAAGGAACACGGAGTGCGCCACATCGCGGCTCTGGCGAGTGTCAACCTCCAGGCTGAAGTCCCTGCGCGTCCGGCTCCGAAACCGGTTCAAGCAAAGGCGGAGGCCGTGCCCGAAGCCCCCGCGCCCAAACCAACCCACCAGCACAAACCCTTCCGCATTCGTGCGGATGAAGCCGCGCAAGAGGTTGCCGAGGATCCGCAATACGATCTCTTCGCGATGGAGGCCGATAAATCACGCCGCCCCTTCCCGCCCGATCCACGCCAGAAAGCCAAGGTGGATGAAATTCGCTCAATTCTGGGCAAGCTTGTGCGCCTCCGTGCGCGTATGGCAAAGCACCGCGAAGCTCCATAATTGCGCGGCGAAACCCGCTTGCACACCGGCCGAAACCGGGTATACACGGGGTTCGGCGGGCTATAGCGCAGTCTGGTAGCGCGTTCGTCTGGGGGACGAAAGGTCGTGAGTTCGAATCTCGCTAGCCCGACCAAACACTTAGAGAAGGCGCCAGAACCGATGGGTTCGCGGCGCCTTTTTCACAGCGTACAGAGGGGATGCCAGCCATGTTAGAGACCAAAGCGCAAGGCGTGCTGCCCTCTCAAACTCTGGCCGCCATGATTGAATCTGGCGAGATTACGCTTACCCACCCGGCAGACGTCGATCAGATCCAGCCCGCCTCTCTTGATCTCCGCCTCGGAGCCAAAGCCTGGCGCGTCCGCGCCTCCTTCCTGCCCGGTGACGGGGCCACGATGGCTGGCCGCTTGCCCGATTTCGCGATGCACGAGATCGATCTCACAGGCGGCGCGGTGCTGGAAAAAAACTGCGTCTATCTCGTCGAATTGCGAGAGGCGCTGAATCTGCCGCCAGAAATTTCCGCGATCGCCAACGCGAAAAGCTCCACAGGCAGGCTGGATCTGTTCACCCGCCTGATCACGGATAGTGCCACGGAGTTTGACCGCATAGAGCCCGGCTATACCGGCCCCCTCTATGCCGAGATTTCCCCGCGCTCCTTTTCCGTCCTCGCCCGCCCGGGCCTACGGCTCAACCAGATCCGTTTTCACCGAGGGCGTGCTGCGCTTTCAGATGCAGAGCTCAGCACCCTCCATAACGCGGAAACTCTTGTCAACGGCCCCGCCCACATAGATGCGGGCCTCGGTTTCTCCGTTGATCTCGATCGTGGAAAGGATGCACTCGTCGGCTACCGCGCCAAACCTCATACCGGCCTGATAGATCTCGATAGAATCGGCCACTATGCGATTTCCGATTTCTGGGAACCGGTGACCGCCCCGGAAAGCCGCATCATCCTCGACCCCGGCGCCTTCTACATTCTCGTCAGCCGTGAAGCGGTGCATGTACCGCCCGATTATGCGGCTGAAATGGCCCCCTATATCGCTATGGTTGGCGAGTTCCGCGTCCATTACGCAGGGTTCTTTGATCCCGGCTTCGGCCATTCCGCCACCGGCGGCACGGGCTCACGCGGCGTTCTCGAGGTGCGCTGCCACGAAGCGCCCTTCGCACTGGAACACGGCCAGATCGTCGGCCGCCTTGTTTACGAACGTATGGCCGAACGCCCGGACAGGCTCTATGGCGCTGACATGAAATCCAACTATCAAGGCCAGTCCCTGAAGCTTTCCAAGCACTTCAAAAGCTGAGATGAGCTACGATAGCATCGTCCTTGGCGCAGGGATGGTCGGCGTCAGCACGGCACTCCACCTTCAGGCCAGAGGGCAATCCACGGCACTGATAGACCGTCGCGCACCCGGCGAGGAAACCTCCTTCGGCAATGCAGGCCTCATCCAGACCGAGGCTGTGATGCCCTATTCCTTCCCACGCGATCTCCGCGCCATTCTGTCGGTCCTTACCGGCCGCTCCACTGAGGCCCGCCTCCACTGGCGCGCCCTCCCCCATATCGCCCCGTGGCTTCTCCAATACTACCGGCACGGCACACCTGCCCGTGTGATGGCCACCGCGAACGGCCTCGCCCCGCTCGTTACCCGCGCACTGGCGGAGCACGAAACACTGATGCGGCCCGCTGGCGCATTCCCAAGCCTCCGCCGCACAGGCTACCTCAGCCTCTTCCGCTCGGAACGGAGGCTCGCAGCAGCTCTTGAGGCGCAAACAAAGGTAAAATCCCTCTTCGGCATCCCCTTCACGCCCTGCACACCTGAAGAGACCGCCAAGCTCGAACCTCACCTGAACCCGGATTTCGCCGGAGCCATCCACCTGCCCGATCCTGCCAGCATCCCCGATCCTGCTGCGCTGGTAAAAACGTATGCGCACCTCTTTGCGGATCGCGGAGGCACTTTAATGCCGGGCAAAGCCGAAAACCTGGAGCGCACCGGATCCGGCTGGAGGCTGCGAACGGAAAGTGGCTCGATTGATGCTCCTAACGCGATCATCGCCCTCGGTCCCTGGTCAGGCGATGCATTGAGGCGGCAAGGTATCCGCGTCCCACTTGGCCTCAAACGGGGCTACCACATGCATTTCAGCACAAAGGGCAACGCCGTCCTTAACAGGATCGTCGTGGATGAAGCGCATGGCTATGTTCTGGCTCCGCAAGCGCGCGGCATTCGGCTGACAACCGGCGCTGAATTTGCCTTGCAGACGGCCGCCAAAACGCCGGTTCAGCTTCGCCAGATCACTCCGCTGGCGAAGAAACTCTTCCCCCTGGAGAGCCAGCTTGACGCAGAGCCGTGGATGGGGACCCGCCCCTGCCTGCCCGACATGTTGCCGATGATCGGCCCAATCCCCGGCCAACCCGGCCTTTGGGCAAACTTCGGCCACCACCATCTCGGGCTCACCCTCGGCCCCGCGACCGGGCGATTGCTGGCCGAAATGATCACGGGTGAAGCGCCTTTCACATCGCCAGCCCCCTACGGCGTTGATCGCTTCAAGAGAGGTTGATGCGGCCATTTCGGTCAATACTCTGAGTTTCCCCTCTCCCGCCAATCCCCGCCCCACAACCACAATACTTTACCGTTTCTCAGGTGAAGCAGGGTTAAGCGATTACGAAACCACCCCCGGCAAATCGCGCGACGAGCAGCACCCCGATTGGCATGTCAGCCGCAATAAGTTCGAGGAGGTCACATCGGGTAGACGGGCCATTCTCACCGCCGCCTTCGACAATCATAAAGATGTGAAGGAGAATACCTAAGACTGATCAAGACGGTGAGCGCAGCCTCACTGGATCACTCGAACATATCGTCCTGATCGCCCTCATCTGCCGCGTCATCCTCATCCTGCGGCTTGCCGGGCAGCGGGCGATTGTCCAGCAGCCCCGCATCGCGCAGCTCCTTCACACCGGGCAGATCGCGTGCACTTTCCAGCGCGAAGTGATCGAGGAAGCCTTGGGTCACAACAAACGTCGCTGGCCGTCCTGGCGTCATCCGCCGCCGCCCGATGCGAATCCATTCCAGCTCCAGCAGAAGATCAATCGTTCCGCGGGAAACGGAGACACCGCGAATTTCTTCTATCTCGGCCCGCGTTACCGGCTGGTGATAGGCGATGATTGCGAGCGTCTCCATCGCGGCACGAGAAAGCTTGCGCGGCTCCACCGTCTCCCGGCTCATCAGAAAGCCAAGATCCCCCGCCGTGCGGAACGCATAGGCATCGCCGATCTTCATCAGCGTCACGCCCCGGCCCTCATACCTTTTGCGCAGATATACCAGGGCTTCCGCAGGGTCCGAGCCATGCGGCATTCGCGCAGCTATCTGCGCCAGAGTCATCGGTTTCTGCACGGCAAAAAGCACCGCCTCCACCATCCGCTCCTGCTCCGCCATGGGCGGGGCCTCAAAGAGCGAAGCAATGCTTTCGTCCTTGGTCTCCTCGCTCATGCCTCACTGGCCTTTCGGCGCAATTCGAGATCCGCAAAAGTGTTTTCCTGCCGGATCTCCAGCTTACCCGCTTTCACCAACTCAAGGCTCGCCGCAAAGGTCGCGGCCATAGCAGAGCGTCGCTTTTTCGGGTCCAGTTGCCAGCCCTCGGGCAGAAACTGCGAAATAGAGGCCCAATCCACCGCATGCCCGATCAGCCCGCGCATCCTGTCCAGCGCCTGCTCCATCGTGTAAATCGGCCCGCGCTTCAGGTGGAAAGGCTCAAAATCGTCTCGCGTCTTGATCCGCGCATAAGCCTGCATCAGATCCAGAACGGAGGCAGAATACTCCACCTTCTTCTTCGTCGTCACCACCTGCGGCTCGCCACGGGCAAAGAAATCCCGCCCCAGCTGATCCCGGCCCATCAGCTGAGCCGCCGCCCTTCGCATTGCCTCCAGCCGTTCCAGCTGAAACGCCAGATGTGCGGCCAAATCCTCACCGGATGGGCCTTCCTCCGTAGGATCCGGCGGCAGCAACAGCCGCGACTTGAGGAAGGCAAGCCACGCCGCCATCACCAGATAATCCGCCGCCAGTTCGATCCGCAGCTTCTTGGCCTGCTCTACAAATCCAAGATATTGCTCGGCCAGCGCCAGAACAGAGATCCGCCGCAAATCCACTTTTTGTGTCCGGGCAAGCATCAGCAAAAGGTCCAACGGCCCCTCGTAGCCATCTACATCCACAACCAGCGCTTCCGTCGCCAGCCGTTCCTCGGCAGAGGCCGCTACATCGAAATGATCATCCGGCATGGGCCGCTGCCTCCTGCAATTCGGAAATTCGCCTCAGGGCATCCGGGATATCAATCGCCGTCACAGCGGTTCGGGCCGCCAACGCCGCATTAGCACGCTCCTGCGCCCGCCCTTCAAGGCGCGGCACAGAGGCGGCGATTGCCTCCATCTCATCCCGCTTGCCATTACAATGCAGGATCATATCGCAGCCCGCGCCCAGCGCCCTGGCCACCCGTGTAGCCATAGGCCCCTTCAGCGCATGCATCGAGATATCATCACTCATCAGCAGTCCATCAAACCCGATGGAGCTACGGATGAGCGCAATCACATCTGGCGACCATGTGGCGCACGCGCCCGCATCAATCGCCGGGTAAACGATATGTGCTGTCATCGCCATCGGCAGATTGGCAAGTGCTCGAAAGGGGGAAAAATCTTCTGCCTCCAGCACTTCCAGGGGCAAATCCACCACCGGCAGATCCGCATGGCTATCGAGATCCGCGCGCCCGTGCCCTGGAATGTGCTTCAAGACCGGCAGCACACCGCCCAGAGCCAACCCCTCGGCCACCGCCCTCCCGATCCGTGCAACGGGCCCGGCCTCCGTGCCGTAGCACCGCCCGCGTACCACGGCATGCGTGGTATCCGTCGCGATGTCTGCCATCGGGGCACAGTTCACATTGATGCCAAGATCACGCAATTCCGCGCCAATCACATGATAGCGCAGCCGCATCGCCTCGGCCGCAGCATCTTCCGAAGGGAAACCGGACACGAACGGCAGGGCATCTTCCCACCCTGTCCAGCGCGGCGGCAGAAGCCGTGCGACGCGCCCACCTTCCTGATCGATCAGAATAGGCGCATCGCGGCGCACGCACGCCCGTAATTCCGCCGTCAACGCCCGTATTTGCTCGGGCGTCTCCAGATTTCGCGCAAAAAGAATGAAACCCCAAGGATCGGCCTCAGCGAAAAAGTTGCGCTCCCATGCCGTCAGCACAGGCCCTTCGCAGCCAAAGATCACAGCACGCGCCGTCAACGCACCGTCACCGCGATACATGGAACCTGGCGGGCATCCAAAGCCTCACACAGGCTGTTCTGCTCACCGGGCGTCTCGAACCCAAGCACCCGCAGGCGATAAAACGTGCGCCCATTCGATTGCGCCTGCTGGATATATGTCTCCCGCGTATTCAGCAAATCGCCGTGGTTACGTGTCAGCTTGATCCATTCATTGCGCGCATCACGCGTGCTGTCGAATGCGCCGAGCTGAACCGTCCGCGTGCCAACGGGCATTGTCTTCACGGGCACATCCGGAATGGCTGGAGCGGCGACTGTTGGTAATATCGGCGCCGGATCGGCAACGGGCTCAACCGGCGTCGCATTCACGGCCGCCGCAAGTGCGGCGACTTCCAGATCGGCAGGGCGCGGCTGGGGGCGCGGCGCAGGCACGTCCGCCTCTCCTGCCACCTCATTCACGGCCTGATTTATCAGGTCCTGAAGGTCGGTTCCCGGATCAACAGGAAGCTCCACCTCCACATCACCGTCCACCACAAGCGTCTCTGTCTCAACCTCCGGTTCGGCCCGCAACAGATCCGCAGGATCAATTGTCACAATGCTTTCAGGTGTTTCCGCAGGTGCAGGATCAACAGTCACGGGCCCCGGCCCGTCTTCCTCGCTCAACAAGACCGGCGCTGGCGCAAGCTCTGCCTGCTCAGGCGTACCAGCCTCATTGCCGGCCAGCACCTCATTAACCTCAAGGCCCTGATTTCCTTCCGTTCGCCCACCGGGATCGCTTGGTGCCACACGCACAGCGCCGCCCATCGCCTTGATCACCGGCACCTCGCCCGCGTCCCGCGTGCCGAGCCGCACAGCCCAAACGATCAGCAGGACCACAAGCCCGAGGGAGAGCGCCGCTCCACCCCATTTTACGATTGTACCAGCCCAATAGGCGGCCCCGCTTGCGGGCCCGTCTTCGGGGGAATCACTATATACCATATCCTGCATAACCGGCGTGCCTCTGCTCGAACACACACTATCTTGTGTTTACCTCAGCTCCAACCCCGAAATATTATGCGTAACACTAAAATGGTTACATTTCGTTAGCCGGGGTCACGCCCAAGATACCAAGGCCCGCTGCAATCACAAGCTGGACGGCACGTATCAGCGCAAGCCGCGCCTGGCTGAGCGCGGGTGCATCCTCCCGCAGGAACCGCAGATCAGGGTCCATTTTGCCCTGATGCTGCAGGCTGTGGAACGCACTGGCAAGGTCATAAAGGTAGAAGGCAACCCGGTGCGGCTCATGCGCGCCTGCAGCCGCCTCCACCAGTCTGGGCCATTCCGCCAGCTTGCGCAGCAGCGCCTGCTCATCCTCATGTGCCAAAAGTGAGAGATCCGCCTTGGCTAAGGCAGTATCCGAATTCTCACCCCCCGCCTTCCGGAAGACGGACGCCACACGCGCATGCGCGTATTGCACATAGAAAACAGGGTTGTCCTTCGATTGCTCAGTCGCTTTGGCAAAATCGAAATCAAGCGGCGCATCATTCTTCCGCATCAGCATCACGAAACGGGTCACATCCGAGCCCACCTCGTCAATCACGTCGCGCAGCGTCACGAACGTCCCCGCACGCTTGCTCATCTTGAACGGCTCACCGTTCTTGTAAAGCTTCACAAGCTGCGTCAGCTTGATGTCCAGCGGCACCTGTCCGTCGGACAATGCGGAAACGGCAGCCTTCATCCGTTTCACATAGCCGCCGTGATCGGCCCCGAAAACATCGATCAGGGCATCAAATCCCCGCTCCACCTTGTCATAGTGATAGGCGATGTCCGGCGCAAAATAGGTCCAGCTGCCATCGGATTTCTTCACCGGCCGATCCACGTCGTCGCCATGCGCGGTGCTCTTGAAAAGCGTTTGCTCCCGCGCCTCCCAATCCTCCGGCAGCTTGCCCTTCGGCGGCTCCAGAGTGCCCTCGTAGATCAGTCCTTTCTCATCAAGCGCCGCAATAGCCGCCTCGATCCGTCCCGTGCCGTACAGCGACTTCTCGGAGTAGAAGACATCCATCTCCACCCCCAAAGCCTCCAGATCACCCCGGATCAGGCCCATCATCGCCTCGGTCGCAAATTCCCGGATCTCTGCCAGCCAACCCTGCTCGCCCATCTCGACGAACTGGTCGCCCACCTTTTCCTTCAGCGCCTTGCCCACGGGGATCAGATAATCGCCCGGGTAGGTGCCATCGGGAAAGGCCACTTCCTGCCCGTGCGCCTCCAGATACCGCAGATAAACGGACCGGGCGAGCACATCCACCTGCGCGCCGCCATCATTGATGTAATATTCCCGCGTTACCGCGTGCCCGGCAAAATCCAGAAGGCTCGCCAAGGCATCACCGAACACGGCACCCCGTGTATGGCCCACATGTAAAGGGCCAGTTGGGTTGGCAGACACGAACTCCACATTCACCTTCGTCCCGCCCCCCATATCGGAGCGGCCAAACCCGGTGCCAGCCGCCAGAACAGCCGGAACCACATCTGCCCAAACCGAGGGCTTCAACCGCAGGTTCAGAAAGCCCGGCCCGGCAACCTCCGCAGAGGCAATAGCCTCCGCATCCGCCAGCCGTGTGGCCAGAGCCTCCGCAATATCGCGCGGCTTCATGCCTGCAGGCTTGGCCAGCACCATCGCCGCATTCGTCGCCATATCTCCATGCGCCGCATCGCGCGGCGGCTCAACCGTCACATTGTCAAGCGAGAGGCCCCCGGGCAAAGCGCCCTCGGCCATCATCCCTTCCAATGCTGCAACCACAGCCGCCCGGATTTCCGCGAAAACATTCATTATCTCTGCCCTTCAAAGCATCTGGTTGCCGCATAACACAGAGCCAATATGGCTTCCAGCAGCGATCATGCCCTGCTAAGCGGAATGCATGACATCCCGCCAGTTTGCCTTTGCAGCCGTTGTCCCGGGCCTCCTCGCGCTGGCCCTCGTGCTGTTCCTCCGGGCAGAACTTGCCTATCCGGGCATGAGCTTCATTGGCCAGATCTCGGCAGGAGGCGTTTTCAGTGTCCTGAATGTCTCCGCGCTGATCGCCCTCAGCCTGGCACTTGCGCTCAGCCTCGCCGGTTCCGCGCGCAGGCTGGGCGCAAGCACATCCCAAAGCCTGATACTGGCTGGCGTATCGCTTGTCATCTTCCTGAAATCCGCCCTCTCAGGCGGCACCGGGCTCGTCTTTCTTCCGCTTTGGTATGTCTATGCCCTGCCCGGCCCATCCGGCATCTGGATGCTGGCAAGCGGAGCTGGCCTCGCCTGTTTCTTTGCACACTGCGCCCGAAAACTGCCCGAATCCCGGCTCTTTGCTCTGGCAGGTGCTGCGTCTATGCTCGTCAGCCTCAGGCTGTCCTTCAGACTGCTCCGGGAGCCAGATCTCTATCTCGCGGGCACCTACTACGAACTCGCTCCCCTCGTCGCCGCCTGTGCCATCGCCCTCCCCTGCCTCTGGGCTATCGCCTCAGATGCGAAGCTCCCAGTCTGGGCAAACATAAGCTTCCCGTTCATGTTTCTTGGTCTGGGCAGCACAAATGCTGCAATCTACGCCTCAGTCGGCCAGATGGGCATCCCAAGAGATTACTTTGACTATCCAGAGGTTTTCGCAGGCCACCAATTTGCCGCGAGTGTCAGCAGCGCCACACTCGGCGCCCTCAGCCTCGCACTCATCCTGCTCTGCGTCCTCAATCCCCCAACGCCCGCAGATACTTCTGAAGTATTTACCTAGGCGGCGTCCTCATTCTCTGAAATGCCCTTCAAGGGCTGACAGAAGCACGCCCCTCTGCCACCAACCGCCCGTGCAAATCAATTGCAAACCGGTCCGTCATCCCCGCCACATAATCCGCCACCATACGCGCGCGGGCCACCGGTGCACATGCATCTGCTGCCGCATGCCAATCCTCTGGCATCAGGCTCACATCCTCCATAAAGGCCGCAAAGAGATCCCGCACGATCCTGTCCGATGTCTCCCGCATCTTCGCCACCTCCGCATGCCGATACATCCGCGCAAACAGAAAGGCCCGGATCTCCTGCAAATCGCCAAACATCGCATCGGAAAACCGGATAACCGGTCGCCCGAGATGCCGAATATCGGCCACGCTTGCGGCCTCAGCACCCTGCAGCAACTCCCGGCTCGTCTCCAGCACATCCTCCACCATGGCCCCGAACACCCGCCGCAGCCCTTCATACCGGCGCTTGCGTGGCGCAAGACCGGCGTAATCCGCGTCCACGGAGACAAAGGCTCGCCCGATCACGGGAAGCTCCCCAATTTCCTCAACAGTAAAGAAACCGGCCCGCAACCCGTCATCCAAATCGTGATTGTTATAGGCGATATCATCGGCCAGCGCCGCCACCTGCGCCTCCGCACTGGCATGCGTGTGAAGTTCCAGATCGTGCCGGGCATTGTACTCCGCCAGGGCAAATGGAAGATCCCCCACAACCGGGCCATTGTGCTTCGCGATTCCCTCAAGGCTTTCCCAGGTCAGGTTCAACCCCTCGAAATCCGCGTAATGCGTCTCCAGCGACGTGACGATCTTCAACGCCTGTGCATTGTGATCAAATCCACCATAAGGTGCCATCACATCAGCCAGCGCATCCTCACCCGTATGCCCGAATGGCGTATGGCCAAGATCATGTGCCAAAGCCACCGCCTCTGTAAGTTCTTCATCCAACCCTAGCGCCTTGGCCAAAGTCCGCGCGACTTGCGCTACTTCGATCGAATGCGTCAGCCGGGTGCGGTAGTAATCACCCTCATGCTCCACAAAAACCTGCGTCTTGTGCTTTAGCCGTCGAAAGGCGCTGGAATGGATGATCCTGTCCCGGTCTCGCTGAAAGGGTGAGCGGTGGCGCGATGGCGGCTCGGCCACCAGCCGCCCCCGGCTTTCTTCAGGCTTGGTTGCATATGGCGCTAAAGGCATGGCACCTCCGGTCTTGTTGGCGAGAGGCTCACGCCTTACATTGGCTTTATAGCAGCCCCTGAGAACCACGAAAGGCGAACAAAAGATGGACCTGACAGTTCCGCCCCGCGTCACCAGCCGCGCCTTCGCCCAACTCAAAGCCATTGCCGAGAGCACCGGAGAGACGAAATACCTGCGCGTGGCGGTTGAGGGTGGTGGCTGCTCCGGTTTTCAATACGAGATCAAGCTTGAGGAAAACGCCGAGGAGGACGACCTTATCCTCGAGGGCGAAGGCCAGCGCGTTCTGATTGATCCGATCTCACTCCCTTTCCTGACAAATGCAGAGATCGATTACACGCAAGAACTCATCGGTGCCCGCTTTATCATCAACAACCCGAACGCCACCTCAAGCTGTGGTTGTGGCACCTCCTTTTCGATCTGAAATCGATGAACGTCTCAATCTGGAGTTGGGGGATCACTGACGATCTCGATACACTCTTTTCGCGCTTTGTCGCCGCTTCGGAAGGCGATTTCGAGGCCGTAGTCCAATCCGCCATCGAGCCCGCCCCTCCGGCGAATGAACCCGATCTTCAGGAGATTATCGGCCGATACGAGGTAATGATCAAAAGTGCAAAGATGCCCGCGACGCCAAAAGCGGATCTCCTGCAGGGTTGCGCAACGTCCTGATCGGGACCAGAGAGGATCTGGCACGGTTTCGTCTGGGTCTGGCCAACGCCAAAGGCCGTCTTCTTTCTGGCGGACGCACAGGAAGACAAGGAACTCCCACAGCATCTGAGCTTCGGTCGGGCTCAACCGGATGCATTTGCGCCCGTGCGCGCAGCAATGCGATAAGCCAGTTCTCAAGGATCCCGGCGGCAACCGGGCTTGCCAGCATCTAAGCAACCATATCAGTCTTCTAAGGAACAAGCGTACCAACAGAGAGGACCGGCAGTACCCTCCAAGATTTCGTCAAGCGCCGCTCCAGTCTCATCCGGAACGTACCAGACAAGCTCTTCAACCTCGAATGTAGAGCCAGGTACATTCATCGGCAGTGGAGGAAGAGGCAGCACATTTTCTCCCTCTTGGCCAAAGCGAATTAGCGCGGCTGGCCGACAAGAGCCCGCAAGGACATCTTCTTCACCACTTTTCAATGAGTGCTGTTATTCGATGTTGGCACGATTAATCAGGTCAAGGGCGCCCGCTTTCCGCAGTAGACATGGTTGTTGTACACAGCAACTTCATTAACAAACCCAGCTTCCACCACATGCATCGTGCCTCCGATGAAGATGGGTACGATCAGGCTGTCAAACAATTTGCGCGCTTTTAAGATGCAGACACACCGCAAGAAGCAGGAACGTCAGCCCGTCCGCTGTACAGATGCTATATTGCGGGCCGTCGCGACACCAAGGCTCGACATCTCATGAGCGATCTGTGCCAGCCGCGCCTCCGAAAGATGCTGCGGGAAGGCCGCCGCATCGAGGGCTTCATATCCCAGCCGCCCCGCGAGATCCCAATCCACCAAGGCGTTGATGCCCGCCACCAGAGGTTGCGTCAGATCCTGTTTCCAGGCCTCTTTCGCATAATACTTTGCCAAGGTGTCGAGATTTGCATCGCCGGGCTTTGTATTCTCTTCCAGATCCGCAAGCCCCTCACAGCAAGTATCCATGTCAGACAGTACCTGTTCAAGCACGGCCCGGCGATCTTGCACAAAAGTTTCGAATGCTATGAATTCACAAGGCAAATCCTCATCCAACGCCGCCACCCGATACCGCTCCGCTGCCGCCAGCTTCAAGGTCCAGAGTTGCATTGGCGAGGCCAGCACGGCCCCCACGCCCTCCCTCCGCTCCGTCATCCAGGGCCGGTGCAAAAAAGCGTCCAGTGAGTTCGCAGGCGGGCCTTTAAGATGATAAGGCCGTCGTGCAAACGAGAGAAACCACGAATAGGGATTACGGTGCATGCAAATCGTGCGCACACCCGCCGCCGCCATTTCCGGCGTAAGCACAGGTGCTGCGTGCTTCCACGGATCCTTGGCACTTTCCCTGGCCGCGGCCTCATCACGCAGAGCATGCAGATAAAGCCGCCGCCAGCTGCCCCGCATCTCCGCCAGAATGGCGGCTTCCACCTGTCCATTTATCAAAGGGCTCACCCGTTGCCCGACACGTCGCTGCACATGCGGCATCCGCGCGAGCATAAGGCTCACCGCGCGCGTACCGGTATTGCGCTCTCCGAACACTTTGATGATCACATCGCTCATACCGTACCGTCGCCAATCGCGATTAACATTGGCTTAAGCGTGCCCCGATGATAGCACCGCTCAAAGCGGGAGGGCTCCATGAAAATAGCAACATTCAACATCAACGGTATCAAGGCCCGCCTGCCCGCTCTCCTCACGTGGCTCGAGGAGGCGAAACCCGATGTCGCCCTCCTTCAAGAGATCAAATCCGTTGACGAGGCCTTCCCGCGCGAACAGATCGAAGATCTCGGCTACACGGTGGAAACGCACGGCCAGAAGGGCTTCAATGGCGTTGCCATCCTCTCTCGTCTACCGCTTGAAGATATCACCCGCGGCCTGCCCGGCGACGAGACGGACGAGCAGGCCCGCTGGATCGAGGCGACCGTTATGGGCGATCAGGCCGTGCGGGTTTGCGGCCTCTACCTTCCCAACGGAAATCCGGTGCCCGGGCCAAAGTTCGATTACAAGCTCAGCTGGATGAATCGCCTGAAAAAACGCGCGCAAGATCTTCTAAAATCGGAAGAAATCGCACTTATGGCAGGGGACTACAATATCATCCCGCAAGCAGAGGATTGCGCCAACCCAAAGGCATGGGAGGGCGACGCGCTCTACCGCCCGGAAAGCCACGCGGCCTACCGGGAGATCCTCAATCTCGGCTTCACAGATGCACTTCGCGCCACAACCTCCGCGCCGGAAACCTACACCTTCTGGGATTATCAGGCGGGCGCGTGGGAAAAGAACAACGGCATCCGCATCGATCATCACCTCCTCACTCCGCAGGCCGCCGACAGGCTGATGGACTGTGGCATCGACAGTGAAATCCGGGGCCGCGAAAAACCTTCGGATCACGTGCCCGTTTGGATCGAGCTCGACGCCTGAAGCCCTACTCCACCCGTTTAAGCCACGTCCGATCTTCACGCAGCAAAAACCGCTCTTCCTGCGCAAACGTGTAGTTCTCCCTGCCCAGCGGATCATCCGCCAAGCGCCCACGATACGCCTCGTAGTCAGCAAGGCTCGCCACGTTGTAAATCCCGTAGGCCAAGGTGCTGGAGCCCTCATGAGGTGCGAAATACCCGATCAGATCTGCCCCGCAGCGCGGTATGGCTGTGTTCCAGTTTCGGGCATAAGCCTCAAACTCAGCGCGCTTCGTTGGATCGATATGGTAGCGGATGATGCATGTCAGCATGGTCAAATCTCCTCTTTGCCATTGCCTTCTAGCGCATTGAAATCAACCCATGCTTTGGCTACGGTCAAACTATGGAAACAGGATCATGAAAGACGGCCCCGATATAGCCCGCATCGCCGCCCTCATCGGCGACCCTGCTCGCGCCAACATGCTCACGGCTTTAATGAGCGGCAAGGCCCTCACAGCAACCGAGCTTGCGGCCGAGGCGGGCATCACACCGGCCACGGCCAGCACCCATCTTGCAAAACTTCAGGCAGGCGGCCTCATCGCCAGCCGAAAACAGGGCCGCCACAAGTACCTTACACTGGCCAACGATGCTGTCGGACACACGCTGGAAACACTGATGGGCCTCGCCGCTGCCTCTGGCCATTTGCGCACCCGCACCGGCCCCAAAGACCCGGCACTCCGCAAGGCCCGTGTCTGCTACAACCACCTTGCGGGTTCGCTGGGGATCCGGCTGTACGATAGTCTTCGCGCGCAAGGGCATCTCGCGGGTGAGGAGGATATCCGCCTTACGGAAAGCGGCCAATCAGCCGCTGAAACCTTTGGGATTAACGTTGATACACTCGCCAAATCCCGCGCACCCCTCTGCCGCAGTTGCCTCGATTGGAGCGCGCGGCGCGCCCATCTCGCGGGTAGCCTTGGCCGCGCCTATCTCTCGAGGATCGAAACACTCGGCTGGGCAAACCGCGTAAAGGGCAGCCGGATCATCGCCTTTTCGCCAAGAGGCGAAGCAGCCTTTTTCGCGGCATTTCCCCTGAACTGAAGCATCCCTGGGTCAATCCGAAGCACATCTCCAAACTTTCGGGAGAAGTCACAAAATGCTGCGGACACAACGCAAACGCTTCAGCGCCGCGCAACAAGCAAATCGCAGGGCGGGTCGCGCAGAAGCTCTTCCGTGAAACTGCCCAGAAGGGTTGGCGAAAAGGTGGCGCGCCCATGCGCCCCGATGGCCAGAAGATCGGGCTTCACGGCTTCCATCGCTGCATCCAGCGCGCCGCTCCGGCCAAGCGGCATCGGAACAGGTTCCAGAAACCGCTCTGGCAGATCCTCCTTGGCTCTCCACGCCTCAAGATCCCGCGCCGCATCATCCAGAAAGGGCTTCAGCTGCGCAGCCGTGCCATGCGGTGCCGAGAGCTTGCGGTAAGGGATATGCACCCCGTGAAACCCATGTATTTCGGCCTCCGGTGCTACAATCGCGGCCAGCCTGATCACTGCGGCCGAAGCAGGTGAGAGATCAACGCCCGCAAGAACGCGCGCGTAGGGTGCCTCACCCGTCTCAGCCGCCAGCAACACGGGCTTTGCGCCGCTCTTCACAAGGCGCTCCATCGTTGTGGAGGTGACAAGATCAAGGAAAGGCCGCCGCCGGTGGATGCCGAGTACAATCAGATCCGCCTCAAGCTCTTCCGCCAATGCGTTCACCCGAAGGATCGGATCCCCGACCACCACACGCACCTCAAAAGGGTGATCAGATACTGTGGAGCAAAAGGCGCGAACGTTCTTTTCCGTCTTCTCCCGAAGTTCGTCTGCCAGCTCCATCGGCAGGGCATTATCAACCACATTCACCACGTAAAGCCTGCAACCATGTGCCTCGGCCAGTGCGAACGCACGGCGCACGGCCCTGTCGGATCGGGGGGATAGATCTGTTGCAACAAGCAAGGTTTTCATGAACGTCTCCTCTCCGAAAAGAGGTATTCACGAAGCACGCGCCTTCCAAGGCTCAGCTCATGAAAACAAAAGCTTTTGGCTAAAAATCAGTCCTCCGCAGAGGCCAGATGGCGTGGGTCGGTTACATCTCCGCCATAAAGCCATGCGAGGCGGGTCAGCAGGCCACCGGGCAAGGCCGCCCGCATCCTGATCGCCATATGAAGCCCCTGTCGTTTCAGCGAGCGGCGCATGTGATAGACACCGGCATTCGCCGTGGCGGCCGCCTGCACCCGGCTGGCGCGCGGGTGTCGCAAATCCTGATAATGCACCAGCCCCTGCGGCACCCCGCTTTCGGCAACAGCCTCCGCCAGCACATAAGCATCCTCGATCGCCATCGAAGCGCCCTGCGCCATAAAAGGCAGCATCGGGTGGCAGGCATCGCCCAGCAGCACCACCTGCTCCCGATGCCAGAGCGGCAGCGGCAGATGCCCGAAAAGGCCCCAGAGATACGTCTCGTCGATCCGAGCCAATACCGCCCTTATCTCCGGGCAGGTATCGCTGAAGGCATCCCGCATCTCCCCCGGATCACCCTTGGTGCTCCAGTCCTCGGCCTGCCAGTCCGACCGCTCCTGCACAGCCACCACATTCAGCAACGTGCCACCTCGCAGCCTGTACATCACGATATGCCGCCCCGGGCCGAGGCACAGCTGCGTGCGTCCGCGCCACGCTTCGGGCAGGTCCGCGTCCTCAAGCAATCCACGCCACGCCACCTGCCCCATGAAACGTGGCTCGGACGGGCCAACCACGAATTCCCGCAAGCCAGAGCGGATGCCATCGGCCCCCACCACGAGATCGGCCTCTGGCGGGCGTTGCACCGATTGCCCCAGCCGGAAAGTAACGCCCGAAGCCTCAGCTGCCCGCACCAGCGCCGCCAACAGATCCGCGCGGTGGAACTGCCAGTAGGGCGCGCCAAACCGCGCCTCCATCTCTGGGTTCAGCGGTATCGTCGCAATCCTCTGTCCACGGCGATCACCCCGCATCTCCACCGCTTCGGGCAGTTCCGCAATCTCCTCCAGTTCATCCAGTTCCAAAGCGCGAAGCACCTTCACCGCATTCGGTGCAAGCTGCAGACCTGCCCCGACCTCACCCAAAGCCTCGGCCTTTTCAAAAACCTCGACCGTGAACCCCTTGCGGGCCAGCGCTACCGCTGCTGTCACCCCGCCGATCCCCGCGCCCACAACCGCGCAGCGCATCAGCGGGCCGCTCCGAAAGCGCCCGCACCGGCCAGCGCCTCAATGCCCGCAGTGTCATATCCAAGTTCGGCCATAAGCGCCTCCCGCGCAGAGTCAGGCACCGCAACAGGTGCCGCATGATCCTCGAAATCACCGTTAAACACCGGCGCAGGTCGGGGCTGCGTCAGGCCCTCCCGCTCCGTGTAGGCAGCACGCGCTGCATTCTGTGGATGGCCCCCAGCCTCCTGGTAGTGCAGCACCGGCACAACGCAGGCGTCACTGCCATCAAAAAGTCCGGCCCAATCGTCCCGGCTCCGCGTGGCAAAAGCAGCCTCCAGCCGGGCTGACTGCCCGCTGTGCAGTGCCTTGTCATGCTGGCAGCCATACTCCGCCACATCGATCTCCAGAAGCCGCAACAATGCTGCATGAAACTGCGGCTCGATGGCTGCTACGGAAACCCAGCCCCCACAGGCCGCTCGGTAGCACCTGTAATAGGGCACACCACCATCCAGCATATTCGCCTCCCGCTCAGGGCCCCAGCGCTCCGCCGCATCCCGCGAATGCACAGTGCCCATCATCGTGTTCACGCCATCCACAATCGCCGCATCCACCACCCGGCCCCGCCCGGTGCGCTGCGCCTCTATATACCCCGCCAGAAGCCCCATGATAAGAAACATCGAACCGCCGCCGAAATCCCCCAGCAGATTGAGAGGCGGCATCGGTGGCCCCTCCGCCGGGCCCATCGCAGCCAATGCGCCGGTAAGAGCGATATAATTCAGATCATGCCCCGCCATCCGCGCATAAGGCCCTGTCTGCCCCCAACCCGTCATGCGGCCATACACGAGCCTCGGGTTCACCGCCGCCACATCTTCAGGCCCCAGCCCCAGCCGCTCCATCACGCCCGGTCGGTTCCCCTCGATCAGCATATCCACCCGCCCGGCCAGCTCCAGCGCCAGTCCGCGCCCGGCGGCGCTCTTCAAATCCAGCACGATAGAGCGCTTGCCCCGCCGCTCCACCGCATGTTCCAGCCCCACACCACCGCGCTGTGGACGATCCACCAGCACAACATCCGCGCCCATGTCCGCCAGCAACTGCCCTGCAAACGGCCCGGGCCCAAGCGCGCCAAACTCAAGCACCCGCACACCCGTCAAAGGTTTCCCCGCCATACGCACTCCCATAAGCTTCCGGCACAGAAAAGGGGCCCGAAGGCCCCTCTGCAAGCGAATTCCGCAAGTCGCGAGCGTAAAGCTCAGTCGTCGCGATGTACCCGCTCTTTTCTCTCGTGCCGTTCCTGTGCCTCAAGGCTCAGCGTGGCAATCGGGCGGGCATCCAGCCGCTTCAGGCTGATAGGCTCCCCCGTATCTTCGCAATAGCCGTAAGAGCCTTCCTCGATCCGGCGCAACGCGCTTTCGATCTTGGAAACCACCTTGCGTTGCCGGTCGCGCGTGCGCAGCTCCAGCGCGCGGTCCGTCTCTTCCGAGGCGCGATCCGTCACGTCGGGAATGTTCCGCGTGCCTTCCTGCATATCCTCGATGGTGGTCCGGCTCTCCTCCAGAATGGAGGCTTTCCATGTCAGCAGCTTCTGACGAAAGTATTCAAGCTGCCGCTCGTTCATAAACGGCTCGTCCTCGGCAGGACGGTAATCGGCATCAAAGTTATTCTCTGCTTTCATCGCAGCGTTACCCCTGACCATTTTGTCTCCCTTTGGGCAAAGCCCCGAGGCCCCAACCCTTCACTGCGCTCCGTCTATCCCCTTTGGATCATCTTGTCACGCCCAAGATCAGGGCAAATCACCCAATCGCTATTTGAAACCTCATATCAATGGGCTAGGCATGAAAGCTGGGAATTGAGCAGGACAAACCACCATGAAATTCACCGGAACCGCCGACTATATCGCCACGGATGATCTGAAAGTGGCGGTCAATGCCGCAATAACTCTGGAGCGGCCATTGCTGGTAAAGGGCGAGCCCGGCACAGGAAAAACAGAGCTTGCACGGCAGGTGGCGGGCGCTTTGGGCGTGCCGATTACGGAATGGGCCATCAAATCCACCACCAAGGCGCAGCAGGGCCTCTACGAGTATGATGCCGTCAGCCGCCTGCGCGACAGCCAGCTCGGCGATCCCCGCGTTAACGATGTTGCGAATTATATTCGTCGCGGCAAGCTGTGGGAGGCGTTCACAGCCCCCGAGCGGCAGGTCCTGCTGATCGACGAGATCGACAAGGCCGATATCGAGTTTCCCAACGATCTCCTTCAAGAGCTCGACCAGATGGAATTTCATGTCTACGAGACGGGCGAAAGCGTGAAGGCCATCCACCGCCCCATCGTCATCATTACCTCCAATAACGAGAAAGAGCTGCCGGATGCGTTTCTCCGCCGCTGTTTTTTCCACTATATCAAGTTCCCCGACGCGGAAACGCTCACACAGATTGTCGATGTCCACTATCCCGGCATCAAGAAATCCCTCGTCTCCACGGCACTTGAGCAGTTCTTTGAGATCCGCGAGACGCCGGGCCTCAAGAAGAAGCCCAGCACTTCCGAAGTGCTCGATTGGCTCAAGCTCCTCCTCTCGGAGGATCTCGATGCAATGGATCTCAAGCGCGACGCGAAGGACGCCCTCCCCAAGCTTCACGGCGCATTGCTGAAGAACGAGCAGGATGTCCACCTCTTCGAGCGCCTCGCGTTCATGGCACGGCGCGGGTGACATGCCGGCACCGGACGGAGGAGAGGGCAATGCAAACCACCTCAAGCGAGAAACAATAGAGGGCGTAACCCCGCTCGACGATCAGTTCGGCGTGGAGCCGAAGCAATGCGTGCCGGAAACGCTACAGGCGCCCTTTTCAGCCAACCGGATTCGGATACTCCGCACTACACCTACGCCCTGCTCGATGCGGCCAAGGTTACGAACCTTCCCGAACTGCTGGCAGGCTCCAAGCTCGAACATCGCTGCCTCTTTCAGAGGGAAGCGTTTGACGGCCTCAAGAACGTCGCCCCGTGAATCGTCCGGTTGGAGGATCACAACCCCTTCACCCGCAACCTGTTTTCCGCAGACGAGACTATCGCGTGGTTTCTTTGGAACAAGGATCCCGGCATCTACATACGGTCAACCCACGCGCTGGAAGACCTCAGGCGCCATTTCAGGAAATTCACCCGCCTGATGGATGATCAGGAGAACTGGTACTATTTCCGCTTCTGGGAAGCGGTCTATTTCCGCGCCTTTCTGGAAAACACCACCCTGCCCAACCTCCTCCGCTTCTTCGGGCACCGCCAGATCACCAGCTTCCACGTGCCTCTCAAGGGCAATCTCCACAGCTATCGCCTGAAAGCAGAGGCCCTCGGCGGAGAGCCGCCCAATGCGACAAGCTTCCAGCTTGATCTCCACACCACACTCATCTTCGCAAAAACGGCGGAAACGGAGTTCTTTCACCGCCTCTATAATGAGATAACCGCCGCCACCCCCATGCCAAGGCCGCAGTTCGACAGCCTGATCGAAACAATAAGGGGCTTTGGCTTCTCCTCCCGCAGCGTTATATCCGATCTTGCGGAATGGGCCATCGCCCGAGAAACCGGATTGGCAGGAGAACCCTGGGTGGAAGCCTCGCTTGATCGCAGTAAGTCCATGCCGGAGGCCGTGCGCTTTGCCCGCCTCCGCAACGAAGAGCCGGAGGGTGCGCGCTATGGCGGAAGATGATGTAGAAGATCCTGTCTCCCGCTGCCCTATCGCCTGCGATGCGGTAATCCCGATCGTGTACCCGAACCAGCCGATCGCCGTGCCCTACAAGTCCATCCGAGGTGAGATGAACATACTCCAACGCGCCGCTATCGACGAGGTCGAATCCGTCCGCCGCACTTTCACCCGGCCCAACGCTTCTCCGCCGCTCTCAATCCACTCAGCCGACGCAGACAAGGTGCGGGTTCTCGGTCTCGGCCATGCCGGCGTCGCCTTCTACAATGGAGAGACCGGACAGGTCGCCTACTACGAATACGGTCGCTATGGCGGAGATTTTGGGGCCGTTCGCCCTGTCTCCATGCCAAACCTCTCCTTCGATGAAGACGACAATCCCGAATCCGGGCCGTTTCAGGCATTGCTGAGCAGCCTCACCAAGACGAATGGCGGACCCTACGGGTTTGAGGCAGTCTTCGTGAAACTGCCCATGGGTTCCTACCATGTGATGAAGACCTTCGCCGAAGAGCGTATGGAGGCCGTTCGCGCACAAACGGCGGCCGAATATGATGTGAAGAGCAATCACTGCTTCACCTTCGCGCTCGAAGTGGCGGCCAGCGCCGGGGTCAGCGCGAATGTCTCGGCCGCCGAAGATCTGGAAATGATCCTTGTTTCGGCCATCGGCACGCGGGTAGATCCGCCCGAAGGCAATGCGATAGAACTGCCGTCCCGCCAGATGCGCTATCTGCAAACACGCTACACTGCATTAGATGTGACAAGCGGCGGCGCGATATCCGGCGAATTTGCCTTTCCGCCCGGGCCCTATGCAACATGAGCAGCGCCCCCGGCAAAAACGCTTCGCCATTCTGCTTATGCTGGGCACGGCCTTGGCCGCCGGGGTAATCTGGCTCAACACTCAAACCGGAGAAACCGAAATGTCTCAAGATTTTGCAAGCGCATCATCCGACGTTGCCCAATACGAGCCATTTCCCGATGAGATCGCAGCGGTCGAGACGGCCTGGGGCGAACCCATCCCTGACCATCTGGTGCGGATCGGCGGGGTGGATTGGTGGAGCTGGGCATCCGTCCAGAAAATCGTCCAGAACGATCAGATCATCTTCCGGGGTGAGTACCGCGATGCCCGCCTGCGCTACAGGGGCGATTTCATCTATCAGCATCCGCAAGGGAACCAGCCGCCAGAGGCCATCTTCGAAAACTACATCATGACCCACATAAGCGATATCGATCTCGTTTTCGTCAAAAACGACGATATCATCCCGAAAGACAATTTCGTGCTTAAACCCGCAAATCCCGAGGCGGTTGAAAGACGGTAACCTAAACGTTTCCAAATTGGGCTCAGACAACATGTCTTCAAAAACCGGGGCGCGGCAGGGCTTCAGCGATTCAAGTACTTTTGGAAACGCTTTAACCTCTCGAAACCACTATCTTGATATCGCCGTCACCAACAGCGATAAACTGCGCTGGCCGCTTAGCCCTCAGAGGTTCACGAATGCTGAAAATCCGCCCAATCGCATCCAAGGATGCCGAAAGCTGGTCCGCCCTCTGGCAGCGCTATCTGGAATTCTATGAAACCACACTGCCTCCGGAAATTTACCAAACCACTTTCGCCCGCCTCACCGATCCCTCCGTAACCGATTTCGCGGGCCTGATCGCAGAGAAGGACGGCATGCCCATCGGCCTCACACACTACATCACGCACCGCCACGGCTGGCGGCTGGAAGATGTCGTTTACCTCCAGGATCTCTACGTCTCGCCCGAAACCCGCGGCACAGGCGCAGGCAAAGCGCTGATCGAGGCCGTCTACAACGCCGCCGATGCCGCAGGTACACCCAGTGTCTATTGGCTGACACAGGCCGACAATGTGAAGGCCCGCCGCCTTTACGACCATGTGGCGGATGTGACATCGTTCATAAAATATCAGCGGAGGCCGCAGTCCTGAAACTTTTCTCTCTTAAACCGGTTGCACTGGCGGTCTCGTCTGTTGCGCTTCTGGCCTGCACTCCACCCCCGGCACCCAGCGTCTCCCGCGCACCCGATGCCACGCGCCCGGTGGAGGCTGTGCGCTTTCCTGCCAGCAGCCAGCCGCGCGGCGTCACGCGCTCCAATACGATCCTCACACAGGATTTCCTGGATCTTACCTATGCTCTGGAAAGCGGCCAGCAGCTCCCGGGCCTCCTGCGTTATGAAGGGCCGGTGCGCGTCTCCATGCCCAGTCCGGCACTCGCTCCCTACCGGCGCGATCTCGAAAATCTGCTCGCAAGGCTCCGCAACGAGGCTGGCATCAATATCCGCAGCACCAACAATCCACAGCAGGCTCAATTGCATATCGAAGGCGTCCCCGCTGCCGAGATCCAGCGCGCCTTTCCCGGTGCTGCCTGCTTCATCATCCCCGGCGTAACGTCGTGGAACCAGTTCCGCAGCAAACGCGGGCGCCTGCGCTGGTCCGATCAGACAACGCTCACCCAAACCGGCATCTTCGTCCCCACAGACAGCACGCCTCAGGATATCCGCGATTGCCTGCACGAAGAGGTCGGCCAGGCCCTCGGCCCGGCAAATGATGTCTATCGCCTGCCAGACAGCGTGTTCAACGACGATAACTTCCACGCCATCCTCACACCGTTCGATATGCTGATGCTGCGCGTTCTCTATAGCCCCGAGTTGCGCTCCGGCCTGCCGCGCGCTGCTGCCGCGCGTGTGGTTCCGAAAGTGCTCAATCGCCTCAATCCATCCGGGCGCGGCGTGGGCGCACAGCCCCGCGCGCCGGAAAGTGCCGAATGGAAGCGCCAGATCGAAACTGCAATGACCCGTCGCAACAGCCGTATCGGCCGCATGCAGGCGGCAGACAGGGCCGTGCGGATCGCAGGCGCAATGCGCCCGGTGGATCATCGGCTCGGCGTGGCTCTCATCACGCGCGGCAGGCTTACCTTCCGCTCCCGCCCGCAACAGGCAGCGGTGGATTTCGCCAACGCCTACCAGCTTCTTTCCTCCCGCCTCGGCCCTGGCGATATTCGCACCTCGCAGGCCGCCCTCCACCTCAGCATTCTCGGGCTGAAGCGGGGTGATTTCGATCAGGCGCTCAGCATCGCCCGCAATGCAGAAGCAGCGGCCAAGCGCGGCGAAAACGCCGTTCTCCTCTCCGGGCTTCTTGCCGTGCAGGCGCAGGCTCTCTCCGGTCTCGGAGAGAACGTGAAAGCCCGCGCCATGCGAATCGACAGTCTCAAATGGGCCCGCTACGCCTTCGGAGATATCAACGGTGCCATCCAGCGCGAGCAGGCAGAGCTGGAACTGATCGGCAGTATCGTGCCACCCGCCTCCAAAAGGGGTAGCGTGCAATGATCCCCCTGATCATGGGCATTGCCGGTGCCATCTGGGGTTGGATGCGCGCTGCCAAACGCGGCGGCAACACGCTCGACAAGCTGCAATATGCAGCAGGCCACGGCATCGCATTCCTTGTGCTGGGCCTCTTCATCGGCATTGTTATCGTGCGCACCGCGCCCCCGATGTAAGCCCGATGTTCACCCACCTCTTCGCCGAACTTCGCGCCGCATCTGTTCCCGTCTCCCTCCGCGAATATCTCAGCTTTCTCGGCTGCCTAGATGCGCAGGTCGTGCTCTACGATCCGGAGGGCTTCTACTACCTCGCCCGCACCACACTGGTGAAAGACGAACGCCATCTCGATCGCTTTGATCGCGCATTCTCCACCGTCTTCGCCGGGCTGGAAAGCCGCACCGCGGAAGATATTCTAAACACCGTCGAAGTTCCGGAAGACTGGGTGCGCAAACTTGCTGAAAAGCACCTCACAGCGGAAGAACGCGAGAAGATCGAAAGCCTCGGCGGCTTCGAAGAACTGATGAAAACCCTCGCCGAGCGCCTGAAGGAACAGGAAAAACGCCATCAGGGCGGCAACAAATGGATCGGCACAGCGGGCACCTCCCCCTTTGGTGCATACGGCTACAATCCGGAAGGCGTGCGCATCGGACAGGATAAATCCCGCCATCAGAAAGCCGTCAAGGTCTGGGACAAACGCGAATTCCGCAATCTCGACGATACAGTCGAGCTTGGCACCCGCAACATCAAGGTCGCCCTCAAGCGCCTCCGCCGCTGGGCCCGCGATGGCGCGGATGAGGAACTTGATCTGAACGGCACCATACGCGCAACCGCCGAACACGGCTATCTGGATGTCGTCACCCGGCCAGAACGGCGCAATGCCGTCAAAGTCATCCTCTTCTTCGATATCGGCGGGTCAATGGATCCGCACGTAAAAGTGGTGGAAGAGCTCTTCTCCGCCGCCCGCGCCGAATTCAAGCACCTGGAGCATTTCTACTTCCACAACTGCCTTTACGAAGGCGTCTGGAAGGACAATCACCGCCGCTGGGATCAGCAAACCCCCACTCACGAGATCATGCGCACCTTTGGCTCCGACTACAAATGCATCTTCGTCGGCGATGCCGCCATGTCTCCCTACGAGATCCTCTATCCCGGCGGTGCAAACGAACACCATAATCCGGAACCCGGCGCCCTCTGGCTCCAACGCGCCCGCGAACAGTGGCCCGCCACCCTCTGGATCAACCCGACCCCCGAACCGCACTGGCAATACACCCACTCCACCCAACTCATCCGCGAAATCTTCGAAGATCGCATGGTGCCTATGACGCTGGAAGGCATCGACAAGGGCGTGCGGATATTGGGCCGCTGAATACCAAAGAGGCTTTGAATGATCAGGCAGGCAACCCCCAAAGAAGTCGCAGACCTGACCTGGGCCGCCCACCCTGTCACCAAAGTCGATTTCCCGGAAATCCTCATTATATTCATTCTGGCAGCTCCGCTCTGCACAGTGATCATCGGGATCCCCGCGTTTTATGTTTTGAAATTTTCCGTCGGAATTCAACTTTCGATGCATCACTTCTGGATACTTTATTCTGTTCTGCTCATGTGTTTCCTGATCCCGGAAGCCAAACGCCGCAGGAAAATGCACAAACCGAGCACGAAACGACGGCCCGCACTCTTGGCCGACATTCAAAGCCGGTCCGTCAAAGAAGAAACACTTACAATCACGCAAGCCATTCGCTTCAGAGAACCCGAACACCAGATGCTGATCTATATGCTCCGAACAGCCGACGACCGCGTTCTGGTACAATATGACTACGCGAACACAATAACGGAGGAGGATGAAGCCGACCACGAGCCAAGTCTCTATCAGCCAGCCACCCAGCTTACCGTAGCGATGGGAGTCACCTCCCGCCACGTTCTCTCCGCTGCCTTCAGTGGCACACCAATTGAACTCTCAGATCCACACGACCTGACAATCCACGTATCAGACTGGCCGAAAGACGGTGAATGGCTCGATATCCCGTGGGATGATCTTATCGCTCACTACGCCAAGCCCATGAGAACACGCAAAGCCAAGGGTCACGCGTAGTTTCGCTGAACGATCAGCCCGCTCGCCGACAATACCTCATCCAACTACGTTGCTCCAAATCGGCAGGGCCTGCCTGTAGCCCACGGCGCTAAAAGGTTCATACTTTCCTCGACTATCTCGCTAACCCGCGAACAGCCGCACATCCCACCATACAGGCGTCTCCAGCCCCACCGTCACCCGTTCAAATTCCGGGTGCGCCGCGTTCAGCACGATGTTGTTCTCCATCCGCGCCACAACAGAGGGCACGATCAGCACGAGGCTCCGTCGCTCTGCATACCACGCCCGCCCGAAACGCCGCGCAGCCTCCCCGTCGCGTGTGTACCAGCCGGGCACAGTATCGGTCGTCACAACTTCATAGGAAGCCCCCACCGGCACCTCGATCTCGATGGAATGCTGGTTCGGCGGCAGCGCACCGTTCCACTGCACCAGCTTTTCCAGCATCGCGGTGGAGTAATGCTCGGCTGCATAAATCACTTCGGCCCCGGCTTCATGCCAGCGGCCGGAAACCCTCCGCGCGCCCTCCGCACTCCACACCGGGTACTGCCCCGCCGGATCGCCCAGCCGATAAGCGCGCAGCGCCTTGGCCAGAACCCGGTGGGCCATCAGAGCGCTGTCCCGGCCTCTGCACGCCGCAGAAGGTTCAGCACCGCTTCCGCCCCTGCGGAACTGGAGCGCGCCATATCGAATGGAGACTCTCCCTCCAGCATCGCATGTGGCCGATTGAGAAAACTGTCAATCGCTCCCTCATCGCCGTGATAGGCGCGGCTCACGGCATCCACCACGCGGCCCACTTCGTACAACCGCTCGCTCAGCTCCTTGGAAAGCGGTTTTCGCGATTTCCGCACCCGCCGCAGCGTCGCCTCGGGCACCACGGGCCCGACAACCCGGTTACTCCCGAGTACAGCACCCAGTGCCGTTGCCGCCTGCGGCTGCAACCCGGCAGAAACACGCCGCGCAAGATCCACATCGCTCGTTACATTCGGATGATCTATCGCCAGCAGCCGCGCCACGCGCATCGCCTCATTGGCAGGCATCCCCGCAGGATCTGCATAGGCTTGAAGGCTCATCAGGCTCTCCTTTTAATTATCGTCATTTGACGTCAATATAAGCGTCATTTGGCGAAAAATCAAGATCAGCCTGCTACGCAAACCCGCGCACTCCAACAAATCATCAGTTTTGCGGAATGGCTCCACCAAAGATCGCGCCTGCGTCCGAGCCAGAACTTCGCACCGGGCGACGCACCGGCGCAGCTTCGATCTCCACACGGTTACGCCCGTTGTGCTTGGCATCATAAAGCAGTCGGTCCGCCACCGAAAACGCGCTCTTGAAAGTCTGTGGCGTGGGCAAATGCACCCCACCGATGCTCACCGATACCGGCACCCTCTCCGCCCCAACATTCACCCACATAGCCTCCACCCCAGCGCGCAGCCGCTCTGCAATCTGTCGCGTTTTCTCAATCGACACATCCGAGAGAAAAATCGCAAACTCCTCCCCGCCGATCCGGCCTAGAAAATCCTCCGCGCCGATCCCAGCCTGTAGGGCACGCGCAATTCCCACCAGAGCCCGATCCCCAACCTCATGGCCCCAGGTATCATTGATATTTTTGAAGTGATCAGCATCCACCACCAACAACGCACCGGGATGGGCTCGCCCCTCTTCCGTATGCAATGCAGCGAAATCCTGCAGGAAAGCCTCACGAGACATCGCACCCGTCAACTGATCGCGCCGAATGATCTCCTTCAGTCGCTCCTGCAACGCGGCATTGCGGTGGGTAAGGGTCAGAAAGCCAGCAAAAATAGGAAGCGCGAGCACGAAGGTGATAAACGAAATGAGGAAGGGGATCAGTGGGTCATCCAACCGCACGGAATCTACACCCAGATAAATCCACTGGAGCACTCGTAGATAGACGATGTTGGCGACAAGCATTGTAAACACCGTCAGCAGCACAACGATCAGAACCACGATACGTCGCGAAGAGATATCAAAATACAGCCCACCGACAATCATGATCACCTACACCTCTACTCCGCATAAGTATGCCATCGGAGAATTACGAAAGTGTTGCGAATAGTGTGAGAGTAGAGTGCGCGCCAAGAGGTACGAGCCATGCATAGAATGCAACACTCAGCGCGCCCATTGCTGTAAAGCATCCCGCAACCGCGAAGTAATCATTTCCATTACGTCCCGGCTGCTCGTTCGCGTCCGAAGTCCGGCGAAACACTCCAAATTCACTCAAATCCGTCTTGAAGGGTTTTTTTGCACTCCCAAAACACTACCTAAACGGTATCAAACCCAGCTTTTGGAAATCATGCTGAAACTTACGCCGATCCTTCTTGCCATCGCCACCGGTCTGGTGATGTATCTCGTCTCCTCTTGGCGCCTCAAGCGCCAATTGGATGCACAATCCACCGCTCTTGCGGAGCCGGGATTGATGGCACTGACAGCAAAGCTTGCCAAAGCGCTCGATCTGCCCGGCCTCAAGGTAAATGTGTTCGAGATAGAGCCTGTGAATGGCCTCGCGGCCCCCGATGGTCGCGTCTTCATCACGCGTGGATTCCTCAACAAATACAAGGTTAATGAGATCACGGGAGAGGAGATCGCCTCCGTTATTGCACATGAACTGGGGCATGTGGCGCTCGGCCATGCCAAGCGCCGGATGATCGATTTTTCAGGGCAGAATGCCATCCGCGTCGTGCTCGTGATGATCCTCAGTCGCTTCATTCCCTTTGTCGGTGTCTACATCGCCAACTTCCTCGCAGGACTCATCGGTTCCCGCCTCTCGCGGCAAGATGAATATGAGGCCGATGCCTACGCCGCAGCTCTTCTCACGAAGGCAGGCATTGGTACGGCCCCCCAGATCAACCTGTTCAAAAAGCTGGATAAAATGGCACCCACCACAGGTATGCCCGCCTGGATGATGAGCCATCCTAAGTCCGTTCAGCGCATCGCCGCGATCGAAAAGCTGGCTGCAAATTGGGGGGCGAATAAGCCCGTAAACATAACGGAATCCTAAAGCGCATCGTCTTTGACCTCAAACACCCTTTATCGCCTATCCTGTTGAAATCCTTGATTTCAGGCAGCGATAGACGATTCAGATTCAAGGCGAAGCGCTATAGGCTGCTGCTTTACCGAGCCGCGGCAAACGCAGGCGTTTCAAAAGCGGTCGCATCGGTTGCTCGCGCCCCGAAATAACTTCCGTGTTGCGCCTAACCTCTTCAAGTACTTGGGGAAATCTTGAATTGGTATGGTAGAGTTCCAGCAGAAGCCCGTCCGGATCGCGGGGTAAAATACTGTATTTGCCAAGCACCCGGCCCGGAAAATCACGCAGGTTGAAGGTCAGCAGTTCCGCCGCTTCACCGGCAATCGCTGCAGCCAGAACATGCGCGTCATCCGCATCAGGCAGCGCTACTTCTCTTTCCAGATCAGCGGAATAGCGTATCTCCGCCGCAGGCCACGCGGCACGCAACAGCGCAATCTCACCCCGCGCCACAGCCTCTCCCTCCGCGCCAAGCCGCGCCGCCGCTGCACGCGCCCATTCCTCCAGAATACGGGCCGACCAAAGCGGTTGAAAACATTCAGCTTTCGCAGCTCCGATCAAGATTTCGCGCAGCACTGTAGGGTAGAGCACGCACGCATCAAGCAGAACCCGGCTCACGAAAGCCTCAGAAAGATCGCCTTGAGATAGGAGCTTTCGGCCAAGCTCGGATGCACCGGATGATCCGGCCCTGCAGCCCCGGTATGCACGATCTGGCAAGCGCGCCCCGCCTTGCTGACGCCGCGCAACGAAACCTCTCGAAACCGTTGTAAATCAACGGCATGGCTGCAGGAGCAAAGCACCAGGTACCCGCCAGAGCGCACCAACGAAGCGGCCCTCCGCGCCACGCGCTCATAAGCTCTCAAACCAGCTTCCAGCGCAGGCTTTGCAGGGGCAAACGCAGGCGGGTCGCAGATCACCGTATCAAAAAGCTCTCCCTTCGAAGCCAAAGCCTCCATCTCGGCAAAGGCATCCCCCTGCCGGGTGGAAAACCGCTCCGAAACACCCGTCTTCTCCGCCCCAGCCTCTGCCAAAGCCAATGCAGGCGCAGAACTATCAATACTCACCGCTCGCTTGGCGCCGCCAGCGAGGGCCGCCAGTGCGAACCCTCCAACATGCGAAAATACGTCCAAAACAGTGCCGTTTGCCGCCAAACGGGCCGCAAAAGCATGGTTTGTACGTTGATCGAAAAATATCCCGGTTTTCTGTCCAGAACGGATATCGGCCCGATACACTGCCCCATTCATAGGTACATCGACAGTGTCAGGCACATCGCCAACCAGCACTTCGGAGATATCACCGAGCCCCTCAAGTGCCCGCGTCCGACCGGAAGCGTTCTTCCATACGGCCTTCACACCAGCAGCGTCCACCAGCGTCGCTGCAATCTGAGGCAACAGCACCTCCGCCCAGGCCGCGTTGGGCTGTAGAACGGCAAGATCACCAAACCGATCCACAACAAGTCCTGGAAGGCCATCTGCTTCCGCGTGGATCAACCGGTAGAATGGCGTATCGAACAATTGTCCACGCAACTCCAATGCCTTGGAGATCTTCCCGCGTAGCCAATCCGCATTAATCTCCGTCCCTTCCGCTCTCTCAAGCATCCGAAACGCAATCTTGGAATTCGGATTGAACGCTCCAACTCCCAAAAAACGTTTCTCGCCATCCACAAGCGCCACGATCCGGCCAGGGCTCAGGGCTTTTGTGCGGCGATCCAGAACAAGCTGATCAGAATAGGCCCATGGCGCACCATAGCGCAGCGGCAAGGGTGATTGCTTGGGGAGAAGTCTGATGGTTGGCATAATGTCTGTCATGACCACTGCCTAACCAAGCCCCGCACAAAACAAAAGCCGCCATTTACGGGGCGGCTTTGCTTTTAAAGATCTTGAAATCTCAGGCGGCAGATTTGGAACTGAAAAGCTGCGCAATGCTGTGCGGCAGGCTTCCAAAGAACTGTACGGCCGCAGCAAAACTCTTCCGAATTGCAGCTGCACGAAGTTCGTGAGCACGTTGTTCAAGGGCCGCAATTTCTTCCGCAGTCGGTACGTGATAAGCAGTCATCTCTCTATCCTCAATTGTCCATCCGGCGATCCCGGTTTCTGACAAACAAGATAGATACTCGAACAACTTTTGCACCGCACAATTGCGAAACCCCGAATTGCGGGAGACGCATGGCTATCGCAACGCAAACTTCATCTTTTTGGCTTTTGGCGCCTGAATATCGAGATGTGCAAGATACTTCCTTTCCAGCCCGCGAAAAACAAGCACAAGGCAAAGCGTGATACTCATGTAAAGAGCAGCAGCGGTCAAAAACCCTTCATAGGCAAGATAATAGCGCGCATTAAGGGTGCGCCCAGCACCCAGAATATCCTGTAAGGTTATGATACTCGCGACGACGGAACCATGGAGCATAAACACAACTTCATTGCCGTATTGCGGCAAAGCCCGGCGCAAAGCGGAAGGGATCAACACAAGACGTGTCACCTGCCCGGGCGAAAGGCCGAGTGAGCGTGCGCCTTCCAGTTCTCCCTCCGGCGTTGTCTCAACCGCCCCACGGATGATCTCCGTCGCGTAGGCACCCGAGTTCAACGAGAAGGTTATTAGAGCACACCAGTAGGCTTCGCGCAGAACGGGCCAGGCGAAGCTTTCTCGCACGGCCTCAAATTGAGAAAGCCCATAGTACACGAGATAAAGCTGAACAAGGAGCGGAGTGCCTCGAAACAGATAAACATAGCCATTGATGATAGGGGAAAGGACGGGTACGCGGCGTGCCCTGACGATACCAGCAGGTAGTGCGATGCAAAAGCCGATGAGAAGAGAAAGGCCGGTTAACTGAAGCGTCATCCAAACGCCTTCCGCAAACATTTGCCAGTTTTCCAGAACAAGCTCAACGCGCATGGGATCGTACCGCGTAGCGCCGCTCAGCCCAGTTAAAGCCGGTTGTCGAAACCCATGTAATCAAAAGATAAACAAGCAAAACGAACATGAAGAAAAGGAAGGGTTGCCGCACCGATTTTCCGGCGTCGTTTGCCAAGCCCACAAGATCTTCCAGCCCGATTACAGATACAACGGCCGTACTTTTCACCAATACCTGCCAAACATTTGCGTAGCCCGGCAAAGCGAAGCGGATGAGCTGTGGGATGGATATTTTCCAAAGTACCGAAAGAGGGCGCATACCCAAGGCCTTAGCCGCCTCCACCTGACCACGCGGGATCGTTAGATACGCTCCCCGAAAGGTCTCCGTAAGATAGGCGCCATAGATGAAACCAATGGAAAGGACGCCCGCCCAGAACTTCGAAAGATCCACATACTCCCAGCCAAGCCCGCTGCCAATCTGGTTCAAAAGCCTCTGACCGCCAAAATAGATGAGCAATATCAACACGAGATCCGGCACACCTCGCACAAGCGAAGTATAGCCAAGCACCACACCCTGCCCGATCCAACCACCCGCAAGGCGCCCTGCCGCCGCGATCGCGCCCAGTGCTGTCGCAAGCATCAGTGCCAACACTGCAAGCGAAACCGTAACAAGCGCGCCGCGCAACAGAAGCGGTATGTAGGGAACGAGTTGATCCATATAAAAACCGCGCCTAAGGTTACTCCTCAGGCGCGGCCCTTCTTGTTCAAGTGCAATCAGCCACCGAAGATGTCAAAATCGAAGTATTTCTCGTTGATCGTCTGATACTGGCCCGTTCCTCTGATCACTCCGATCGCATGAGAGAAGGCATTGCGCAAATCTTCTTCACCCTGCCGCACGCCGATCCCAGCACCTACTCCGTGGTACTGCGGGATCGAGTAATTTGGACCAAAGAAGCTGAAACCCGCCCCAGCGTCAGTTTTCAGGAATCCATCAAGCGTCGCGATACTGTCTGCCATGATCGCATCAACGCGGCCCGCTGAGAGATCCAAATATGCTTCGTCCTGCGTGCCATAAAGCTTGAGTTCCACGCCGGAGAACTCACCTTCCATGAAATCCTGATGGATCGTACCACGTTGCACACCAACAGTTTTACCTTCAAGATCAGATAGTTCCATACCCTCCTTTGCAGCGAACTTCGCCGGTGTATTGTAGTATTTGGTGGAGAAATCGATTACCTTCTTGCGCTCATCGGTGATAGACATCGAAGCGATGATGGCATCGCACTTTCTCTCCAGCAGGGCTGGGATAATACCGTCCCAATCGGTTTTCACCATCTCGCAACTTTTGCCCATCTCCGCGCAAAGCGCGTTTGCAATCTCAATATCGAAGCCTTCCACGGCACCACTATCGGTCGTGTAGGAGAACGGGGGGTAGGCCCCTTCCACACAGATATTCAAATCCGCCGCAATTGCGGAACCGGCAAAACTCACCAACATCAGCGCGCCATAAATCGGTTTCATCACTCATCTCCCGTTACAAAAATCGTCCGCGAAAACGTGAACGACACATGCGGCCCCGTCAAGGGGAACCGCACGGCAGAACCGCTCAAAGAAACAGGGTATGGAGAGCTGCCACCAACCCAACTGCTGCCAAAACAGGCAAAATTGCTGCGTGAATTGGATATGGTCCGGCGATGTACTGTCCAGTCGTCAAAGCTGCAACGATCACTACGGAGAGCACAAGACCAGTTGTTCCACCACCGCCAGTGACAATCGCGATCATTCCACCGGCAAGTACAGCCAGAACCATCCACCCGCCGAGCAGCCCCAAGGAAAGCCCTGCAATCAAAACAGAGGCAAGTACCATCCATGCCGTCAGCGCACCCCGCCCCCATTCTCCAGGCGCGTTTCCCATAAGCGTTAGGCCGAGAAATACCAGAGCTGGCAAGACCAGAACAACAATTCCAACCAATGTTGTAAACATCACATAACCCCCGTCGATCCAGAAGTAGACTTCGCGCCAGTTGCGGCTTTAACGATGGGGGACAGTATGGCTGAGATTTTCTTCGCAACCAATCGCGACGTCAAATACGAGACATCCAAGAATTCCAATAATTTCGGCACGCGCTTCAATGAAGGCGGGCCACAGATGTTTCGGCTGGGCCGGACCGAGGTGGAGCTCAAAGGTGATCCATTGGATGACGATGCATGGGAGGTTGGCCGCACAGACCTTTATTCCGAAACATTAAATTCCCGCCAAAAAGGCGGGGCAAAGCTTGGCTCTGCCGCGATGTTTGCCGATCTCCGCCAGATCCTGAAGGAAAAGAACCGAGATGTGATCATCTACATCCACGGTTTTGCCAATGATTTCCAAAATACGGCCAAGAGGACTGCAGCGCTTGAGCACCTCTATGGCGACAGTGGAAAGTCGGCAATTGTGGTAGCCTTTTCCTGGCCCTCAAACGGCAAAGTCTTCGGCAGCTACAATTATCACTCCGACAGGGACGATGCCTCCCTTTCCGGCGTGGCCATGGCACGTACGCTGATGAAACTGGTGGAATTCCTGCAGCATCTGCGCGCCGAGGACCGTCAGGTGATCATCGATGCTCAGCGTGAGGGGCGCGTTCCGGATGAGGAGGAACTCAAGCAATGTAACCGCTCCATCCATATCGTTGCACACTCTATGGGTAACTGGGCCTTACGCCATGCCGTGAACCGGTTTGCAGAGTTGAATGAAGGGCGGATACCGCGCATCGTGGACCACTGCTTCCTGATGGCTGCTGACGATGATGCGGACAGTCTGCGAGAAGAGCATAAACTCGCGAAACTTTTGAAGCTTGCAAACTATGTTCATGTTTATCATGCGCGCGATGACCGTGCGCTTGAAGTGAGTGACTCCACCAAGGGCAACCCGAACCGGATGGGCGCACATGGACCGGAAAACCTGGATTTGCTCGACGAACGGGTGATTGCGATCGATTGTCAGGACGTAAGTGGCACAAGCATCAGCCACGGGCGGCATCAATACTACAGGCTCCGCAAAGAGGTGATTACCGATGTGGTGGCAACACTGGCGGGCGTGCCGCAAGACGGCCGTAAAAACAGAGTGGCCACACGCCCCGGCCGCAGCTGGCGTATTCTGGACGGCAAGATCGTTTGATCAAGAGGTCTCCTTCAGAAATACTCAGGCACTGTCCCGGGGGCAGCGCTCATCTCCAGCAATTCAGTAACATAGTCGGCAACGGAGCGAAAACACATGATTTCGAACTGGGCCTCCTGCGGCATCCAGAACGCGGCCGCAACCTGAGCCAAACGTGTGCGCCGGATTTGCCCGGGCTGAAAGGCTTCGCGCGAAAGATCCACTGGTGCAAGCTTGGCCAAAACCTCTCGCGATCGTTTGCCCTTTAGGCTGAAGAGCACGCGCGCATCGGTTACGTTCGCTACGACGGCAGGCGCACGCCTGAGCATTTCATCTGCTGTTTCAATCGCCGCGCTTACATCTTCTACAGGAAGCATTAACAACACTTCATCCGCTGCCATCCAGGCAAGCCCCATCTCGCCGCTCAACCGGATCTCGCGTTGGCTCGGAAAACTGAGGCCCGTTATCTTCACAGCAACATCCTGGAAGTCTTGATCGGCAAGATCCCCTTTCAGCGTGATCATTCCGCGCGAATTCAGCCGGGCAACTTGCACAGTTTCAGACATTCTGGCGCTCTCCATCTTTATCAAGAAACACCGGATCGACCACCCGTGCTCGGATGGTCACACCCTTATCCACCGGGAAATCCAGCACTTCACCCATCCGCCGGGAACCGCCATTGATCAACCCCATCGCAATGGAACGTTCGAGGGTTGGCGAATGGTAGGTGGACGTCACATGCCCGAGCGTGCGGGCCGCGCCATAAGCATTTAGTCCCGGCTCCACCGCGTGCGCGCCATCCGGCAAAAGGGCCCCGGGATCCAGCGTTTCCAGCCCAACAAGTTGTTTCCGTTCGGAATCCTGAAAGTGGCTTCGCTCCTGTGCACGTTTGCCAATGAAATCTGTCTTCTTCTTTGAAACGGCCCAACCAAGGTTCAGGTCCTGCGGTGTCACCGTTCCATCCGTCTCGTCCCCGATCATGATAAAGCCCTTCTCGGCACGCATTACATGCAGCGCTTCGGTTCCATACGGCATAATGCCGTGGGGCTCTCCCGCCGCAAGGCACGCCTCCCAGAAGGCGAGCCCATGCCCTGCCGGCAACGCAATCTCGTAAGAAAGCTCTCCGGAAAACGAAATCCGGTACACCCGGACCGGTACGTCGCCCAGGAGCCCATCCCTAAAGCCCATGAAAGGCAGCGCATCCGGGCTCACGTCCATGCCGCCCAGTGTTTCCAACACAGCGCGCGCTCTCGGCCCAACAACGGCCACTTGCGCAAACTGTTCGGTAAGGTTCACACAATGCACCTTCAGGTCCCACCATTCGGTCTGAAGCCACTCCTCCAGCCAGCCATAGACACCATCCGATCCGCCAGATGTTGTATGAAGAAGAAAGCTATCTTCTGAAAGCCGAGCTACCACCCCATCATCAAACAGAAACCCGTTCTCCGTGCACATCAAGCCGTAGCGGCACCGACCGACCTTCAGAGTGGACATCATGTTGGTATAGATCAGATCGAGAAATATCGCGGCATCCGGCCCTTTGACAAGAATTTTGCCAAGTGTGGAGGCATCCAACAGACCGACGGCGGTGCGGGTATTCAGGATCTCTCTGGTCACAGCCTCGGAAACGCTCTCGCCAGCACCTCTGTAAGTGTAGGGTCGCCGCCAATCAGCTACCGGCTCCCAGTGCGCACCGTTCTCATCATGCCAGCCGTCCATTGGAGTTTTGCGGATGGGCTTGAACAGGCCATCGCGCGCCTCGCCGGCAATCGCGCCCATTGAAATGGGTGTGTATGGCGGGCGAAACGTCGTCGTGCCCGTCTGTGGGATAGGCTGGCCGAGAGCATCCGAAAGGATCGCCAATCCATTAATATTACTCAGCTTCCCCTGATCGGTCGCCATGCCGAGAGTGGTATAGCGTTTGGCATGTTCTACACTCTCAAAACCCTCTTGTGCCGCAAGCTGCACATCGGAAACCTTTACATCGTTCTGATAATCCAGAAACGCCTTTGAGCGGAGCTTGTATCCAGCCCCCTGCGGCATCCGCCAAACGGGCGCGACCGGTTCTTCCGCTGGCACTACCGCTTTGGGAGCGCGGCCTGAAGCAGATCCCCCCAAAGCGGCAACAGCGTTTTTCCCGGCGTCCAGCGCATCTGCCAGCGCGACATTGGCTTGCAGCGCACCTGAGGCTGCACCGGCAGTGATCACAAAACCTTCTCCGCCCGCACCGGTTGGAGGGCGTTTCGCGTCCGGGCGAAACAGTGCCTGACCCTCATCCCAGAGTAATTTGCCTCCGCAGTGGGACCACAGATGAACAACAGGAGACCAACCACCAGACATGGCCACACAATCACAGGATATTGCTTCCAGCACGGCCCCTTCGCCCGCCTGTGCGCATACCTCCACAGCCTCAACACCGGTAGTTCCCTTTACGGAGGCAATTCCCCGACCTGTTTCCACACGCAGGCCGGCCGCGCGGGCTGCCTCCGGCAGCGCTCCAGTCGCCTCGGTTCGCGCATCAAGCACAGCAGGAACAACAAGCCCGGCGGCATGCAGTGCCATAGCTGTTCGATAGCCATCGTCGTTGTTTGTAACAACCACAGTACGATCACCGGGACTGACACCGTACAGAGCCACATAGTCGCGCACAGCGGCGGCCAGCATCACACCCGGCACATCATTGCCCGCAAAAGAAAGGGGCCGTTCGATGGCGCCTGTTGCGGTGATCACCTGCTTCGCCCGGATTCGCCAAAGCCTGTGGCGCGGGCCGGTGCTGCTCAACTCATGATCGCCCAATCGCTCATACGCAAGAACATACCCATGATCGTAGACACCTGCCCCCATCATCCGCGTTCGCAGGGTCACCCTTTCCATGCTTTCCAAAGCGGCAACCTCTGAAGCAACCCATTCGGGACCGTTATTCCCGTCGACCTCCAGTTCATCAACCAACGCGCGGCCGCCGAAGGCTTGTGTCTGCTCGCACAGCAAAACCTTGGCACCGGCTTCACCAGCCTGTCGTGCCGCTGCAAGCCCCGCCATGCCTCCGCCGATAACGAGCACATCAACTGTCGCGTAAAAATACTCGTAGCGATCCGCATCCTTCTCGACAGGCGCAGCTCCAAGGCCCGCAGATTGCCGAATAAACGGCTCAAATACATGTTTCCAGGCAGATCGCGGGTGCATGAAGGTTTTGTAGTAGAAACCCGCTGGAAAAAGGTGGGACAGCTTGGAATTAATGGCTCCAACGTCGTATTTCAGGCTTGGCCAATGGTTCTGGCTCCGCGCCTCCAACCCTTCAAAAAGCTCAGTCGTCGTGGCACGCTGGTTCGGCTCTGCGCGTGCACCTTTGCCAAGGTTCACGAGTGCATTGGGTTCCTCCGCTCCAGAGGCTACGATACCTCGTGGACGGTGGTATTTGAACGAACGCCCGATAAAGCTTTCCCCATTGGCCAGAAGTGCAGAGGCCAGCGTGTCTCCCTTGAATCCTCGCAGTCTTGACCCGTTGAACGTAAATTCAACTGGCACGTCCCGATTAATCAGAAGTCCGCCAATGGCAAGCCGGGTGCTCATTGGTTCAACTCCCACTCGGGTCGCCGCAGCTTGATCGTGTCTATCACTTCCTTAGGAACATTGGCAGTTTGTGCAGTGTATGTGCAAAACACCTCAAGCGTCACCGTACATCGAGCGGCATGGAACCACTTTCCGCAGCCGAAAGCGTGGCGCCATCGCTCAAAATGTACCCCTTTCGGATTCTTCCGCTGAAAGAGATAATCCCGAAAGGCCGCGTCCTCCGAACCCGGCCCTTCCCTCTTGAGATGCGCCTCTCCTCCAGGAGTAAACTCCGTTTCTTCAGCGGACACTCCGCAGCAGGGACACGATAAGATCAACATGGTAAGGCCCTCCGGCCACGATGGTATGGGGCTTTTGGCAACTGATGGATGCAAACTGATTCGTTCAACTTCGGCGGAAAGATGCCGAGAAAGGTGACCGTTAAGACAAGGCAAGCACGTATTGACGTGAACGTAAGGTTGCGTCCGCTAACAGCACTTCTCCCCGAACTCTCCCACCGTGAATTCCAAAAATCGTTATAAATATCAGTCGGTTTTAGATCCCATATAGTTAAATGAATACAACTCGGGATGGACCGCAATTTCTTCAAAATCAATTTAAGCAGTCTGTAACTTTTAACACACCCTTCACCACAGACTTGTGTCATAATAGGGGCAGTAATAAGTTGACTAACGTAATCATGCCACTTCGTGGGGGCGGAGAAATGACGACAGAGACAATTAAAGAAGATCTGATCGCGGCGTCTGAAGCCAGCAAGGAATTTATCGCTGAGTTCTTTTATGCGCCGATCGGGATCGAAGCCTCGCCGATGCTGACTAGTGTCACGCTTTACGGTCTCCTGGCTGTAATCGCCTTTGCGCTCTACCGGATCTCCAAGCCGGCACCGCAACCGAGATACCGAAAGCCGACGGAATATGATTACGGGCGAAATTCGTAGCGCCCGCAAATCGTTCCAAATCACCACCGGGAACGCAGCCTTCGTGGCTGCGTTTTCCGTTTTAGGTTCCAAAGCACCCTGCAACATCAGTGCGCCACCGCAGCAGCAACGCTTTCGTCAATCATCCGACCCTCTGCAAAACGATCAAGACTGAAGGAGCTTGCAAGTGCGCGGGGCGCACCATCGGCCAACATCTCCGCCGTTGCCCAACCGGAGCCCGGAATTGCTTTGAAGCCTCCCGTGCCCCACCCACAATTGATGAAAACGCCATCCACCGGCGTTTTTGAAATAATGGGGGAACGGTCCCCAGTCATATCCACGATCCCACCCCATTGGCGCAGCATCTTGAGGCGGGAAATCATTGGGAAGGTCTCAATCAGCGCCCGCACCGTCTCCTCAATGTGCTGGAACGAGCCGCGCTGTGTGTAATTGTTGAAGCCATCGGCTCCACCACCAATCACCATCTCACCCTTATCGGACTGGCTCATATAGCCATGCACTGTGTTGGCCATCACCACGCAATTCATGCAGGGTTTTATCGGTTCGCTCACCAGCGCCTGCAGGGCAACGCTTTCCACTGGCAAACGGAAGCCCGCCATATCGGCTAGCACACCAGAGTTGCCCGCAACAACAATACAAAGTTTGCTACAGGCAATATTGCCCCTGCTTGTTTGCACACCCGCAACCTTGCCGCCATCACGGTCTACACCTGTCACCTCGCATTGCTGGATGATATCCACTCCCATAGCGGATGCTGCACGCGCATACCCCCAGGCAACCGCATCGTGCCGCGCGGTGCCGCCGCGAGCCTGCCACAGCCCTCCCAAGATCGGATAGCGCGGACCATCGATATTGATGATCGGCACAATTTCCTTCACCCGGCGCGGGCTCACCATCTCGGAGGAGATGTTCGCAAGCCGGTTGGCATGCGCCGTCCGCTTCCAGGCACGGAGTTCATGCTCCGTCTGCGCAAGCATCAATACCCCACGCGGGCTGAACATGATGTTGTAGTTCAAATCCTGGCTCAGCGTTTCATAGAGGCTCCGAGCCTTCTCGAAAATCGCCGCACTCTCATCCTGCAAGTAATTCGAGCGAATAATTGTCGTATTTCGCCCGGTATTGCCTCCGCCGAGCCATCCCTTCTCCAGCACCGCAACGTTACGGATTCCATGGTTTTTAACCAAATAGTATGCCGTTGCCAAACCATGCCCACCTGCACCAACGATTACCACATCGTAGGCAGGCTTGGGGTCAGGTGATCGCCATGCCCGCTCCCATCCACTATGATAGCGGGCAGCTTCACGAGCGATGGCAAAGACAGAATAACGCTTCATCTCAGATCCCAGTTCTCCCGAAGCGCCTGCCTCGCACTCTCATCTTGTGCCTCATAAGAAACCACCGTCCCTTCCGGCCAGCGGCACACCATTCACAGTTCGCGACATTTTCGCGAGCGACACCTTATCAGGCGTTTTGACATTGCAGCTAAAGCCCCCACAGCGCTAGTGTCCGCAAGAACAAAGAGGGTGCGACACTTTGATTTTCTGGGGCATAGCAATTATTGTTACCTTTGGGGTTTCGGTCGCGCTGCTGCGCCCTTTGCTTCAACGTGCTGCTATGACCCAAGGTGCCGAAAATCCCGATATCAATGTCTATCGGGATCAGTTGCAAGAGATTGCCCGCGACACAGCACGTGGCACTTTGACGGAAGCAGAGGCGAATAACCTGCATATAGAGATCAGCCGCCGAATGCTTTCTGCTGATGCGGCGGCGCAGACCTTGGTTGAGAGCAGTGCACCAAGCTCGTGGCTAGCGACATTGATAATTTTGATGGTGGTATCGTTAGGCGGACTTCTAACTTACACGCAAATTGGCGTTCCCACCCTTCCGGATCAACCCCTCACCGCGCGGTTAGCTGCGGAGGCCGAACGCCGCGCAGACAGGCCGAGCCAGGTCGAAGCAGAAGCTCTAGTAGCCGAGGCTCAGGCTGAAACTCGGCAATCGGAGGTCAATCCGGAACAACTCGCTCTGGTTGATAGACTTTCTGGTATTCTGGAAGAGCGTCCAAACGATCTGCGCGGCCATCGACTGCTCGCCAGAAACCTCGGAAATCTTGGCCTTTTTTCCCGCGCCGCAAGAACACAGACCACAGTCATTTCTTTGCTTGGTGACGCCGCTGGCTCAGATGATTACTTTTCTCTGGCGGAGTACCAGATCCTCGCCGTTAATGGTTACATATCACCGGAAGCCGAAGAGGCTCTCGCGGATACGCTAGAAGTCGATCCAAACGAGCCGCGCGCCCGCTACTATTCCGGGCTGGCAGCATTTCAAGCCGGTCGTGCCGATATCGCATACGACCTCTGGGCGCGCCTGCTTGATGAGGGCCCACCAACTGCACCGTGGATTCAGGCCATCCGCTCTCAAATCGATATTGTGGCTCTCCGTGCAGGTCGGCCAGTCCCAAGAGGTCCGGATACTGATGATATTGCGGATGCCGAAGAGATGAGCCCTGAAGACAGAGCCGCGATGATTGAAGGAATGGTTGCGGGTCTGGCCGAACGTTTGGCGCAAGAAGGTGGCGTTGTCGAGGAATGGGAACGCCTCATTCGCGCCTATGGTGTTCTCGGAGAAACCGCGAAGGCCAGCGCCGCATGGCGGGAGGCCGAGGCCGCTTTCGCGGGTGACACCATTGCACTGGCTCGCCTTCGACAGGCGGCACAAGACGCGGAAGTTGCTCAATGATTTTCGTTGAGCCCCCTGCATTCTCCAAAGATCTGCCCTTACACGGAGCTCTTATGGGCCTTGACCTCGGAACGAAAACCATTGGCGTCGCGGTCTCAGATACTCAACGCAGCGTCGCGACCCCATTGGAAACGATCCGTCGCACCAAATTCACCGGTGATGCCGCGGGCCTGATCGATATTGTGGGAAAGCGCAGTATCGCCGGCATTGTTCTCGGCCTGCCGCTCAATATGGATGGCACACGGGGCCCACGCGCCCAGTCTACAGAAGCTTTCGCTCGCAATCTGGAAAAGCTCACTTCCCTGCCCATCGGCTTTTGGGATGAACGCCTTTCTACCGTCGCTGCCGAGCGCGCCCTTCTGGAGGCAGATACATCGCGCAAGCGCCGTGCCGAAGTTATCGACCACGTGGCTGCCAGCTACATACTTCAGGGATTTCTAGATAGACTGGCACATCTTGCACGGGAGCAAAGTGGGTGACCGATGAAATCTGGCGGCGCGAGCAGGTCGAAAGCCCTTGTATCAAAATCTGTGTGCTGCATCCCGAAAGCAAGCTTTGCATTGGCTGCCTGCGCTCTGGTGAAGAAATCGCTGCATGGCCCCGCCTATCTTCCGAACAACGGAGGGAGATCATGGAAACCCTAACCACTCGTACTCCTCTGATAAAAGGGCATCGGAAGGGTGGACGTTCCGCAAGACGCTCTTCCTGAGTGGAGTTGGTAAGGAAATTCAGGCCGCCTGAGCCATAACCGCCTTCAAGCCTTCGAGAACTAACTCTGGCCCTGCTCCCGGCTTGTGAGCCCCCTCGGATAACGTGCGCCGCCATTGCCGCGCCCCAGGTCGCCCTGAGAAAGCTCCCAGCATATGCCGCGTGATCTGGTTCAGGCGTGTACCGTCTCCGAGTTCAGCTTCTATATATGGAAGCATCGCTATTACAGCATCTTCCGCTGAAACAATTGGACCGCTGCCAAAAATTCTCGAGTCCGCAGCGCCTAGAAGGTCACTTGGGTGATGATAAGCGGCACGTCCCACCATAACACCATCCAATCCGGAAGCCAGATGCGCCTCAACCTCATCAAGCGAATTGACCCCGCCATTGAGCGCAATTTCCATTGTCGGAAAAGCAACTTTCATATCCCGCACCAACGGATAATCCAGAGGAGGCACGTCCCGGTTTTCCTTTGGGCTGAGCCCTTGTAACCAGGCCTTGCGCGCGTGGATAGCCACATGGTTCACACCTGCATTCTGCACCGCAGCCAGGAAGACAGGCAACGTCTCGCGAGGCTCCTGCTCATCGACCCCGATACGGCACTTGACGGTAATGCGCGCGCTACCGGAAGCGGCGATCATCGCCGAGACACACTCCGCAACCAGTTCCGGTCGCTCCATCAACACTGCACCAAAACAACCCGATTGAACACGGTCAGAAGGACAGCCAACATTCAGATTGATTTCGTCATAGCCAAAATCATTTGCAATACGAACAGCCTCACCAAGTTCAGCGTGATCGGAACCTCCCAACTGCAGTGCGATAGGATGCTCAGCTTCGGAGTACTCGAGCAAGTACGCTGCACTGCCACGCACGAGCGCAGCTGATGTTATCATCTCCGTGTAGAGAAGTGCAGATTGGGTAAACTGCCGGTGAAACATTCGGCAGTGTCTGTCGGTCCAGTCCATCATCGGGGCAATAGACAATCTAGCGTGTTGGTTTATTTGCATATTTTATGTATCTTCAAACTGTTGGCGGCGAATGCTGCTACGCTAGAATACGCCCTGACATCCCCGAATTTTCCCCTCTACGACGACTCATTGCACACACAGCGCACACAAAAATGGCCTCCATAACCAAGCTCCCCTCCGGCGCGTACCGGGTCCAGATCAGACGCAAGGGCCGTTACGCCAGCGAGACCTTCCTCCGCCGCGACGACGCCCATCGTTGGGCCCGCCAGGCGGAGACCCGGGTCGATCAGGGGCTGGCGCCGAACAAGTCGTCCGTTTCCCGCCTCCAGACCTTTGGTGACCTCATCGATCTTCATATAACCGATATGTGCGAGGTAGGGAAACCGCCGCGTCGCAGCAAGGTCGCCACGCTTACGACGCTCAAGCGCGATCTGGGCAGTGAGAAGGTCGGGCACCTCGACCGACAGAAACTGATCGACTACGGCAAAATGCGGGCCAAGCAAGGCGCGGGACCGGTGACCCTCGGGATCGATATCGGTGTGATCAAGATGATCATCGCCCATGCGGCGGCCGTTCACGGGCTCGACATCTCTCCGGAACCCGTCGATCTGGCGCGCGTCGCGCTCAAGCGGCTCGGTCTGATCGGAAAAGGAACAGAGCGGGATCGTCGCCCCACCACGGAGGAGTTGACCGCCTCTTCCGCTGCTTCGATGACAACGAACGCCTGACGACACCGATGACACGCATCGTGAAGTTCGCCGTGGCCACCACCATGCGGCTCGACGAAATTTGCCGCGTCGAATGGACCGATCTCGATGTCGACCGCCGCATGCTCCTGATCCGTGACAGGAAGGACCCGCGCAACAAGACCGGGAACGACCAACGGATCCCGCTCTTCGCCGCCACCTGGTTCGACGCCTGGGCGCTGGTCACGGAACAGGCGAAAGAACTACAGCACGCAAAAGGCCGGATCTTTCCCTACAATTCGAGATCGGTCGGAACGGCCTTCCGGCGCGCCTGCGTGGATGTCAGTGTCAAAGGCCTGCATTTCCATGACTTGCGCCACGAAGGCACAAGCCGCCTGTTCGAGGCGGGCTTCGCCATCGAACAGGTCGCCCTCGTCACCGGCCACAAGGATTGGAAGATGCTGCGCCGCTACACACATATCCGGCCCGAAGCCCTGCATCGGCTTGCTGCGTCGCGCGCGCCCTTCCCGTCCGGAAACCTGGCGGCCGAGTGATCCAAGAGTCAAAGGGACACGGTCAGAGCCCGTGACGGGTTTGGAGGTCGAGAGAGAGGCTCTCGGACCGCCCGTCATGGAGATCAGCCATGACAACGATTGAGATCATAAAAGGCCGTCCCGAAAGCGGCGGCTATAAGGTGGATGTGTCCCGCGGCGGACACAACGGGCGCGTATCGTCCGAGTGGTTTGCGCGGCCCGACGACGAGCGATACCTCTCCCTCTCAGACCTCTACGCCTCGGTGAAAGGCCGCGCTGAGCGGAGCCGTACGCGAACGGTCGAGAGCTCCGCCATCCGCGTCGAGGCCCATCGCGATGATCCGGAAAAGCTCGCGCTCGTCCTGCCGGATTCCGAGGCACCAGCGGCACCAACCCATTGGAGCTTCGGCCAACTCGCCAGCCTGGTCGGCGCACCGGCGGCCTATCTGCGCCAGCTTCCGGCACCGCTGGCTGGGATCAACCTGCAATACGGCCTCACCAACCACTGCGCCGAGCAAGTCAAGACGATGGAAGTAGCCAATGGCCGCACCGAACTGCGCGCCGTCACCTGCCCGGATTATGGCCGCATCTACGACCACGAACTCGTCTCGGCTGTCCAACGCATCGCCGGCGATGGCGTCGGCGACACGCGCTGGAAGGTGCCGGGCGTGCTCGACTGGTCGACAGGCATCTACAACCCGATGGTCGATGTCACCAAGGACACAACCACGCTCTACGCCTCGGACCGCGACGTCTTCCTCTTCTTGGTCGACGACCTGAATCCGATCGAGGCCGGGACGCTGCCCGACGGCTCGCCCGACCTGTTCTTCCGCGGCTTCTACTGCTGGAACTTCGAGGTCGGCGCGAAGACGCTCGGCATCGCCAGCTTCTACCTCCGTGCGGTCTGCCAGAACCGCAATCTCTGGGGTGTTGAGGATTTCCAGGAGATCTCGATCCGCCATTCCAAATACGCCGCCAACCGCTTCGCGCATGAGGCGGCGCCGGCCCTCACGAACTTCGCCGACTCCTCGCCGCGCAGGCCATCCAGGGCATCCGCTCCGCGCGAGAACGGATCGTCGCGCGCTGCGACGAGGACCGCACTAACTTTCTGCGTAAGCGCGGGTTCTCGAAGGCAGAGACCGGCAAGATCGTTGAGACTGTCCTGGCCGAAGAAGGGCATCCGCCCGAGAGCATCTTCGATTTCGTCCAAGGCATCACCGCCGTCGCCCGGTCCAAGCCGCAGCAGGACGCGCGGCTGACCATGGAGACCCGCGCCAAGAAGTTGCTGGAGCTTGCGGCCTAAGTGTTGGTCTGACTTGCCAATTCCCGCAATCGGCCGTATTCGGTTTACATGGAGAGCGCGTCTGCTCACCGATGGAGATTTGATGTTTACGATTGCGGGAAACCGCTAGTTCCACTCGACTGGAACGCCTGAACCCTAGGCTTGTCCGCACGTGATGCCGGACAACCCTTTGTGCTTACTACAAATCTCTTAAGCAGATCAATGAACATCTCAAGACACGAACAGCGTGTCTTGCACGTCCTCTCGCAGGGTGGCGGCATCGCCTACCGACGCGCGGAGAACGGCAAGATCCGCGACATCACCTGCTTCACGCGGGACGGCCACGTGCTGTCCGACTGCACGATGCAGGTCTTCGAACGCCTCAAGAAGCGGCGTTTCATCCACTTGAGGAACGGTCAGCCCTACCGCGTGACGCGGTCAGGGCTGCATTCCGTTCGCTCTCAACTCGACAATCGATAAGGACATCAAACCGATGAAAGACGTTGCAATCAAACCGACCACCTCTGCTGACATCCCGGCGCTCAAGGCCGTCGTCGATCAAACCGAGCTCTTCCCGGGCGAAATGCTGCCGGAGATGCTGTCGCCTTTTCTTGGCGGCGAAGCTGAGGCGGTCTGGCTCACAGCTCACCTAGGCGACGTCCCCGTCGGGCTCTGTTACGCAGTGCCCGAAGAGCTGACCAACGGCACCTGGAACATGCTGGCGCTCGCGGTCCTTCCCGCACACCAGGGCGATGGCGTCGGTGGCGCTCTGGTGAAACGTCTGGAAGACGATCTCAGATCACAGGGCGTCCGCGTGCTGATCGCCGACACGTCCGGCACCGACGCCTTCGCGCTCACGCGCCGGTTCTACGCAAAGAGCGGCTACAGTGAGGAAGCACGTATCCGCGACTTCTGGGACGCGGGCGACGACAAGGTCGTGTTCTGGAAGGGGCTCGCCTAAGCCGAATGCCATGCCGGCTCGGTCCCGCACCGGGCCGGCAATTTCCTGCATCTAGGTTCTCTACCGGAAAGGTCGGTCCATCTCCCTCAAGAGGAAGAGGTGGGCCGTGATTTTCGTGACGGGTTTGGAGGTCAGAGAGAGTCTCGGGACCGCCCGTCGCGGAGAAATCCCATGACGAAGTCCAAGAAAATCACCCTCAGCGCCTCGCGCGACATCCCCTTCAACAAGCTGGTGCTCAGCCAGTCCAACGTTCGCAAGGTCAAGGCCGGCGTCTCGATCGAGGAACTGGCCGAGGACATCTCCCGGCGCACGCTCCTCTCGTCGATCACGGTCCGCCCGGTCCTCGACGATGATGGCTCGGAGACCGGCATGTTCGAGATCCCGGCCGGCGGCCAGCGCTATCGCGCGCTCGAACTGCTCGTGAAGCAGCGCCGCCTCAACAAGACCGCACCCGTTCCCTGCATGGTGCGCACGGAGGGTCTTGCCGAGGAGGACAGTCTCGCCGAGAACATCCAGCGCACACCGCTGCATCCGCTCGACCAGTTTCGCGCCTTCCAGGCAATGCGCAAGAAGGGCAAGTCGGAAGAAGAGATCGCCGCGGCCTTTTTCGTCTCGGTCAATGTCGTCAAGCAGCGCCTCAAGCTGGCCGCCGTCTCGGCGACACTGCTCGACGCCTATGCCGAGGAGGAGAGGACCCTCGATCAGCTCATGGCCTTCACGGTCAATCCCGACCATGAGCGCCAGGAACAGGTCTGGGAGGCTCTCAAGCAGCACTATTCCAAGCAGCCCTATGAAATCCGCCGTATGCTGACCGAGGGCGCCGTCCGCGCCTCCGACCGGCGGGCGCAATTCGTCGGTCTCGACAACTTTGTCGAAGCCGGGGGCGAAGTCCTGCGCGATCTGTTCCAGACCGACGATGGTGGCTGGCTGCAGGACGCAGCGCTCTTGGAGACCATGGTCACCGAGAAGCTGAACGAGGAGGCCCAAGCGATCCGCGCCGAAGGCTGGAAGTGGATCGAGGTCGCGACCAACTTTCCCTACGGCCACACCTACGACCTGAGGCGTATTCACGGTGAGGCTGAGCCGATGAGCGGGGACGAGGACAAGACCTACACCGCGCTCAAGGCTGAGTACGAAAAGCTCGAAGACGACTATGCCGAAGCGGATGAACTTCCCGAGGAGATCGACGAACGGCTCGGCGAAATCGAGACGGCGATGGAAGCGCTGCAAAACCGACCCATCCGGTTCGAGGCGGAGGACTACGCGATCGCGGGCGCCTTCGTCAGCATCGACAGTTCCGGCGGTCTGCGCGTCGAGCGTGGCTATGTCCGGCCCGAGGACGAACCGGTCGAAGAAACCGACGAGCTTGGCGGCGACGCATCGGCTGTCTCCGACATAGATGACGAGATCGACGACGACCGTGCGGAAGCACATCTCGACGAAGATGAGGATGACGACGGCACCAAGCCGCTGTCAGACCGGCTCGTCTGCGAACTGACCGTCCATCGCACGATTGGGCTGCGAGATGCGCTCGCAAACGATCCGCAGCTGGCGATGCTCGCCTGTCTCCACGCGATGGTCCTGTAGCTCTTCTACCATTACGGCCAGGACAGCTGCGTCGAAGTCACGCCGAAGAGCACACAGTTCGGCGGACAGGCAGAAGGCCTCGCGGACATGCCCTATGTGCAGTCGATCGATCTGGGCATCGAGACCTGGGCAGGCAATTTGCCGAAGGCACCCGAAGACCTCTGGGAGGCGCTGACCGAGCGGGACAGCGACAGCCGGGACGCGCTCTTCGCCCATTGCGTGGCGATGACAGTAAACGCGGTGCAGGAGCCGCATTACCGCAAGCCGCGCCAGATCGCCCATGCGGACGTGCTCGCCGCGACGCTCGGCCTCGACATGGCGAAGGCAGGTTAGACACCGACGGCTGACAGCTATCTGGGCCGCGTGACCAAGGCGCAGATCCTCGCCGCGGTACGCGAAGCGAAAGGCGACAAGGACGCGGACCGGATTGCCGGGTTCAAGAAGCCCGACATGGTGGAAGCGCCGAAGAGCTGCTCGCCGGAATTGATTGGTTGCCCGAGCCGCTGCGCACCCCGCCGCTAGTTGAACAGCCCGATGAGCCGGAGTTCGAGATCGTCGATGATGGCGACATTGCGCCAGATGCAGAACCGGCGGACGACAAGGCAGTCGCCCTCGAAGCTGCAGAGTAGTCGCATAGCGACAGGTGTCCGGCGCCCCTCGGTCGATGGTGGACTTCAGCCGATTGGGCGATGATCTGACTGTCGCCGGGGCCACCTTCGCCCAACCCTCTCGGAAACCAGCGACCACTAACCGAGGGATGTCTTCCCCCCAAACTCCCTCGACCTGGGGCCTGTCGGACGCGGCAGGCCCTTTTTTCTGCGCATCACCCAGGAGACTACCATGGACAGCCCCGCCGCAGACCTTTCGCAGAAGCTCAGCCGCGAGGCGGAAAGTGTCTGCCGTCACTATCTCCCGAACGGCAGGAAGAATGGTCGCTATTGGCTGGTCAGTGACGTCCAGAACACGCCGGGGCGCAGTCTCTATGTCCGGCTCACCGGACCTTCATCCGGCCCCGCCGCCGCGGGAAAATGGACCGATGCCGCCACAGGCGAGCACGGCGATCTGCTGGACCTCATTGCCGCCAACCTCAATCTCTCGACCCTTCGAGATACGCTCGACGAAGCGCGACGGTTTCTCAGCTTGCCGAGACCCGATCCTCCTCGGCACGAGACACTGCCGCCCGTACCGACGGGCTCACCAGAGGCGGCACGACGGCTCTGGGCTATCTCTTCACCGATCACAGCCACATTGGCCGAGCGATATCTTAATCAGCGAGGCATCGCAGACTTGCAGGGACTACCAATGCTCCGGTTCCATCCCCGGTGCTACTATCAATTGCCTGCCACTGCAGAACAGCTTGAGCGTCAGATATGGCCAGCACTCATTGCCAAGATCACTGACACGGACGGAACGCTTACCGGATTGCATCGGACCTGGCTCGATCCTGACACTGCCACGAAAGCCCCGCTCGATCCGAACCGCAAGGCGATGGGCAATCTACTCGGAAACGCCGTGCATATCGGTCCACCCTGCGGCGTGGTCGCCGCTGGAGAAGGTCTCGAGACCATGCTGTCGCTGCGGCAGGTTTTGCCGAGAATGTCAGTCGCAGCGGCGCTCTCCGGCAATCATCTTGCGGCCTACCAACCCGCAGCTTGGGTGCAGCGTCTCTATATCGCCGTCGACGCCGACAAGACGGGATGTATTGCTGCGAACAGACTGCGCGACAGGGCGTCTGAAGCGGGTATCGAGACAATCATGCTGCGGCCCGCACGCGGCGATTTCAACGGCGATCTCCGCGCACTCGGCATCGACCGGCTGCGCGATAATCTCAGGGCGCAACTGGCGAGCAGCGACACTCCAGAGCGAGTGCCTGAGCGCACCGGCTGATCTCAACGGGAACACGCCGTTCGAGCCAGAGGAGTATCGCTCACCTTGCATCAAGAGCTGCGCCCACGGCCTTCCGAGAGGGGCGAGACGAAGCGCAGGCCGCCCGGTCCGGCAATGGCTGCGGCGGCCCCGTTTTCCGCCGCCGAACCAGAGGTTCGGCTTTGCATCGCGAGCCAAAACGACGCCGCCTTCGCCATCCTCCGCTGACGCTTCGGTCTCGCGAACGCGGGATGCAAGCCCGATCGGCCTCCGCTTGCCCGTCGCCCGTGAAGGCCGCGCGAGGCGCGGTCAGACAGCGAAGGAGACCAACCCATGACCTTGCACGAACCGCAAGCCCGCTCGACAACCGCCCTGGTGCTCGACGAATTGCAGCTCTTCAGACATCGGCCCTTCTCGAACGAACCCGATCCGAGGCCGCTGCCTGAACCGGACACTGTCCAAGCCGCCATGACGGACACCTTCGACGCCCTCGTGGTCGCCCTCGGAGACACTCGGCTGGAACCCGATCTTGAAGACCTGCTCTGGTCTACGACCAACGTCTTCCACCGCATGGCCACTCGGATCTACCGGAAGCTTGACGACAATGAGCAAGCCCAGAAGCGCGGCCAACGCAGCCAGGATGGCTCGGAAGTTCGGTCGGTTGAACTGGAGCAATTGGTCGCCGAAGGGCTCACACTCACCGAACAACGCAACGCCTACGAGTGCATGCGCGATCTCACGGCCGATCTCTTCGAGGCCCATCTCGGGCAGACCTGGCACCCACACTCGGGCTCGCAGGTCAACCACAAGCACATGACCGCCGCGATGATCGACAGCCGCGACTATCTCGACGCCAAACGCAAGACCGACCTTGAACCACTCCTGCCGACGGGAACGAAGATCGCCTTCACCGGCGGACAGGATGTGAACGACACTCAGGCCATCTGGGCGGCCCTCGACAAGGTCCGCGCCAAGCACGATAACATGGTCCTGCTGCATGGCGGTTCGCCCAAGGGCGCCGAACGCATCGCGGCGTGCTGGGCCGACAATCGCAAGTGTCATCAGATCGTCTTCAAGCCGAACTGGACCCGCCACGGCAAGGCCGCGCCGTTCAAACGCAACGATCAGCTTCTCGAGACCCTGCCCATCGGACTGATCGTCTTCCCGGGCTCTGGCATCTCCGACAATCTCGCCGACAAGGCCAAGGCGCTCGGTATCCCGCTTGTCTAGCCCCCAAGTACTGGGCCATTTCTGATTAGAGTTTCTGGCACTGGTGGAGCTCACCCCGTTTTTGGTCTGG
>CANMAI010000016.1 GCA_947495795.1 uncultured Paracoccaceae bacterium
CGGCTGCGCAAGTTCAATCTAGACGGTGTGCCAAAACCAGAGGGGCGTTCAGCCGACTGAACCCGGCAGCACTCTGTCGAAGTCTTGTTGTGATCGAAATCCTAAGCGAACGGTCGTGCGAACACGGCGAATGCCCGTTTCGTCCCGCATATCGCCGGTTGATAGCGCAGTTTCTAACGGCTGGTTCGACGGCAATCTGCGCCCCCTTCAAACAAACTTGAAGCAGGCCCGGTCACGAAAAATCACCTTCCGAGAATATGCCCAAGTCAACAACTTGACGCCGCTCATGATACGGCCGGACTAAGATCAAACTCCCTGCCAAGCGCACTCAAACCCGCGCAACGGACACGCCACCGATTTCACCTTCCAGAACGTCCAAATCGCTCAGCGCGTTTTCGACTTCCGCAATATCCTCGCCAGAGGGCGTATCAACTTCAAGATCGGCATGTTCGCCAAAGTCCAACTCAAACTGCCGCTGATCATCCGCAATTACAGCTGCGCGCGCACGTGGCGCCCCATTTGCCAGGTCGTCACTGAAGGACGCCTGTCCATTCGCTTCGTCAATACCCATTCTGGCCTCGAAATCCCGTTCCGACAAACCAGAGCCTCGTGGAGACGTTGGTGTAGCCTGGACGCTCAGAGGGACTTTTGCATCTGGCTGCGGAGCAGGACTTGCCGGGAACGGCAAGTCCCCCTGCTGCGCGGCATGAATGTTCTTGAAGAACGGATCCTCAAAATAGACAATCCGTTTTGCCCGAACGGGCATCTGCGCATCGACAACGACAACGATTTCGTCGAGCGGCAGCCGGCGCGCTTCGTCCTCCGGGAGCAGCGGCGTCTCTTCTGTCCGCTCAGATTGGCTGCGCCCCTCGAAGGGATTCTTGCCGACCGCGCGCGAACGGGTCACCACTGTCTTTGTGGTTTTTCCCACGGCTTTGCTGAGTTCCTCAACCGTCTTTTCATCCGATGGGGTGAGGTAGAGCTTCACGCCCGCGTTGCCTTGTATGGCGCGTCTTGTGTTCTCCCCATAGATTTCGTCAATAGCGGGGATCGTTTGTGTGACCACGGCCAGATGCCCACGGTAATGCCTCAGCACCTCGATGCTTTCAGCCACGATGGGCATCTTGCCCAGCCGGTTGAACTCGTCGAGCATGATCATCACCGGCCATGGCTCATCGGGACCTGGCTCTTTGTCCTGCAGGGCTGACAAGAGGTCCGAGAAGAACAATCGAATGAGCGGTGCCAGTGGCTTCACCATCAACGGCTGGACCACAAGATATACGCTGAACGGCTTCTTGCGGATCGTCCGAAAGTCAAAGTCCGAGACAGAGGTCGCATCGTCTATCGCCGGGTTCTGCCACTGGTCGAGACCCGAAGTCATCAACAGCGACACATAAGAGGTCAGCGTGTCGTTGTTGGTGGACGCCAATCGCGTGAAGATCAGCTTCGCCGCCGCGTTATCCACCTCATGACAGCGCGTGAGATACTCCTTTTGCTTATTCCCGCCTGAAGCCGCAATCCGGTAGATCTCGCCAATGGTTGGACGCTTGCGCTGGAACGCCAGCAATCCCGCCGCGACAAAGAGATCGATCCCGCCCTTCAAAAGCCCCTGCACGCGATCATTGTCATTCTGCAAAAAGAGCGTTGCCAAGAGCTGCAATTCCATTTGTTGACGGGCCGGGTCAGCCAACTCATAGATGCGCAAGAGCGGGTTGTAGCGATGCGTGCGCTTGTCCTCCCAGTCCGTGGGCGCAAAACGATAGACTGTATCCCCCTGCCCCGCCCGGTGACGTGCTGAGGCCTCAAAGCACTCGCCCTTCACATCGAGAACGACCGCAGACCCCTGCCAGGTCAGCAGGTTGGGAATGACAAAGCCGATCGTCTTGCCTCGCCCGGTTGGGGCCACGATCAAGGCATGCGGATAGGTCTTGGAACACAGAAACTGGCCGCGCGATGTCGGCTTGCCAAGCTTGCCGATCACAAAGCCTGTTCCCGGGGCGCCAAAGAACCCATTCCGTTTCAACTCGCGGCGGGTCTGCCAATGGGTGTACCCAAAGCGGGTCAGCGCGGAGCCAGAGAGGGCCAGACTGACCATCAAACCGCCAGTTCCTGCGCCCCCCATGATCAGGTTGATCAGCTGGAAAGCATCCGGTCTGATGGCGCGGATCGCCAGATAGTTTTGCGCGATGTAGTAGAAATCAATGTCAGACTGGAATCCAAGGTCTTTGAAGGTGAGCACCGCAGAGGCCACCATGTAACCCATAGCGATCGCCACAAGCGTAATCAGAACCACGCCAACCGCGAGGCGCTCACGGCCCATCAATGCGTCTCCCCACGCTCAGAGTCCCCGTCCCGAAGATCGGCACGATTGAGCTCGTATTCCCGGTCGGCGATCTCCTCGACAACGGCTCGTGCCGCTTCGCTGTTCGCCGTCTCAGCATTTGATTGAAGATACACCTTCGCGGCATAGAGCCGATCGAGACGGTCCTCGATTTGACTTTCCAGAACGTCGACATCGCCGTCCCGCAGCCGATCAATCTCGTCGTCTTCAAGGTCGCGTTCCACCGCGCCGCGATAGAGAAGGCGCTCCTCGGCATCGGCAAACGGGGAGGACAGATTGCCATCGCGCTCATGCGCGACAACGCGCCGGACATCCGCATCAGCCACCTCTCCACGCTCCAATGTGATCGGGGCTTGTGCCTCTGTCGTCACCCGATCGTGCTCTTCTACGATGTCCTCTCGGGTCTCTGCCACGAGCCCATCTTGCCGCAGAACCTCGTTCCTCTCGAGCGTGATCCCAAGCTGCACATGAGCCGTGTTGAGCCTATCGCGCGCGGTTTCCAAATCGGCGCGGCGTTCCAGGTTCAACCCGTCGGTCTCTGCAACGCGGGACAAATCATCTGCAATCCAATGCCGCTCAAGCGCTGCATTCTGCGCCCCGGTTTCCATCCGAGCGATCACCACAGAGGAGCTGATCCCTGTTCCGCGCAGCGCCGTATCAACCTGGGCACGAACACTTGGATCCTGTAGCCGCTCCACCTCGTCCCGGTCAATATTGGCCTCCGAATAGACGCCCCCATCCGAGGGTCTCTCAGTGAGCGTGACCGACCGCAACCCGAGCGGTTGCATATGCGCAAGACGCGCCTGGATTTCATTGAGGCTGCGCTCAAGACGCGGTCGTTCAACGTCCGGCTTGTCGTCAATCATACCCTGGATGCGCGTTACCTGATCGGCATAGCGTGTGCGGAGATCGTCGAATGATTGCTCCTCGGCCATGTAAACATCTCCTTCCAAATTGAGCCTGCTGCCCTTCGCCAAAACTTCGCCCGCCCGGAACAGCGCGTCCGCGATATCTTCGCGGTTCTCGGATGAGGCTTCAGCAGCCAGTGAATGATAAACGGCGCGGGTGTTGGCGATCTCTTCGAGCGCCCGCTCAAGGTCTGCACCAACCCGTGCCCGGACCGCAGGAGGACGTCCTTCCTCCTTCGCGCGGTAGACCTCGCGGGTTCTGGCTGGGTAGTGAACAACCCCCCGATCCAGCCTACGCGTGGCCTCCAAACGCACCCCATAGGTCTCGGCCTCTTCGACCATGGCGAGCCGGAAATCGTCGTAGTTGAACCGGTGATCCCGACCCAGATAGAAGAACTCGCCCTCCTGCGACCGGCGGTTCAAAACGATGTGGGCATGCGGGTGATCGCGGTCCTCATGGACCGCGATGATGTAATCAAAATGTCCTTCATCGGTCTGAAAGAACCGGTCCGCAACCTTCGCCGTGATGTCGCGGACATCTTCTCCCCGGGTTCCGATTGGGTAGGACAAAAGCATGTGGGTGGTCTGCCCCAACTTGGGCTTGAATCCGGCCTGCCAGCGCTTCGCAAAGCGCTCCGAGAGATCCTTGATTTCACCTTTTTCAAGCCGCGCTTTGCCGTCCAGAAACCCGCTTGAATCCACAATATGGGTGGACTTCGTGGTGAGGTATTCGAGCTGATTTGTAAGCTGCGATTTGCTATGCGTCCCACCCCCACGGATGGCCTTGAAGACGGCCGCGCGGTGCCCCGCCGCAGCCCGGACGAGCTGCTTTTGCTTGGACGTATGCAACCCCTGCATGGAGCCTCGGATCCGGCTCCAACCATCCCGGAAAATCTCCCCGGTGACCGCATCAACAGCATCATTCAGCCGCATGAGCAAACTCCCGCAATGCGGCTGTCGCCTGCAGCTTCATGGCGTCGCGGCGACGCCGCACTAGGAGGTCAATTTCGTCCGCAGTATCCAGGACGAACCGCGCCAAACCCCGCATCTGCGCAAGCCGCAAATCTGAGAATTCATCTGCTGGCCCCTGCCCTCGTCGGTTGGCCTCAAGCATCTGTTTGGTGAGCTGCGCGACCCCGTTTCCAACACGGTGCAATTCTTCTCTGTAGCGCGCCATCTCAGCGGTCAAATCAGCATCCGGAACGAAGGTCCCGCCAGCACCTTGGATAAGCCGTCTCAGCCCCTCTGTGCGGGTCTCAATACCCGCGGCACTCAGAACCTCCTCGAAGGCATCAGCCTCGTCCAAAGTCAACTTCACGGTAACACCGACCGTTGCCACAGCCGCATCCTTCTGCCGCTCGACGTCCGCCTTCAGCGTGTAGCGCACCGCCCGGGGCGTTACGCCAAACCGCTTGGCCAACTCGGCCGTCGACACACCCGCTTGCGCCTCGCGGACGATCTCCATGCGTTCTGCATCGGTCAGTCTTTTCGCCTGGGACATGCGGAAGAAAGCCCCCCTATTTCCTGCCACCTTCATTTAAGATCACCCTTCATCCTACATAACTATAGTATCGAGTCAATTGCTATACCTTTGAATCAGCCCTTGAGGCGACCTTAAATTCCGTTTCTGCCGAGCGCCAAAGGCGCGAGGCCGCTTTTTTCGCCCATATTGCAACTTCCTCCAGCTGAAGCTTGACGGCGTTGGTGCTGACCAAATTTTCAAGAATGGAACCGGCTCCTGGTCTCGTCTCGTCGGGGGTCGTCGAAGTCTGAATTTGTGATCCGCAAATGAAGAAACCAATCGACAAATCACCCATCGAAGATCGAAGAGTTCCAAAATCCAGCTGCTCCCAAGCGAGCGTCAGCGAACTGGTAAATTTCACCCGGGTTTCACCTGTCAGCCGACCCGGAGTTTGACCTTCAACCGCCCTCAATTCGAACGCCAAAATTGGCCCGCAAGTGGACCCACACCGCGACCCTTGTCGCGTCTGCGGAACGGGGAGAGGGCCGCCCGCAGGCGGCCCATCCTCAAAGAGGATTTATTCTTCGTGTTCGCGGGAGCTGGGTGGGAACATTACCAGCTCCTGAACCGCGACGGGGAAGTCCAGCTTGAGGCTGAAAAACTCCGACCCGTCTCCGTTCCGGGTGTTGCGGAACATGGCGTCGACGCGCTGGAACCGGGTGCGCTCCTGGCCGTCGTTGTCGGTGTATTTGACGGGAACTGTTGCAACGTAGTGATTGGTCATTTGGGTCTCTCCTTTTTTGCGATGAGGATCTACCAGCACGGGGGCTGAGGACGGGGCGCAAGGGCAAATGCGGAGGGTCCGCGGCACCGCCGTGGAAACCGTATTTGTCCTTGCCGGAGCGCAGCGGAGGGAACGACCCGGACGACCCCGTGCGATCCGCATCAATGAGCAAAAAAGGAGAGACCTGGATGTGCAAGATTTGCGCTGTTGCAACGGGCCAGTCATGTATCCGATTTTTGCCAGGCCGGACGGACCGAAACGCGCGCTGTGCGCCGGGGTCTCTCATCCAGAACCGCCGACGATGGACACTCCTGCCGTACTGGTCGTTTGGGGATCGCAGGCCTCGAACTGGTGATGTTCCTGCCTTGTGCTGGGCACGCCGAGCTTCCTTCGGAGAGGTCTTGGCCGCCGGTGGGTGGCCCGCGCGTCGCGACAGATTTCGGAGAGACGGTTGGTGAGACACCCCTGCATGAGAGACAAAAGAAAAGGGCCGCCCGAAGGCGACCCTCGTAAGCTTAGCTCTCTGGTTTGGACTTGGCTTTGTCGCTGACGCGCATCACGGTGAGACCCTTCGCCTCGGCTTTCTGTCCGAGGTTGAGAGCAACCCCATTGCCGCCGAAGAGCACGACCCCGGTTGGGGCGAACTTATCGTCGAGCATCTCGTCATTGCATTTGAACGGAGCTGCGCGACCATGGGCTGACCAGCGTGGATCGAAGCGCGCTTGTGCAACGCCGCGCGCCCGGGCCCACCGAGCTGCGATCATCTCGGCACCGTTCTTGCCGCCTTTGTGGCAGATGAAGATGTCCTGATTGCGGTTCTGCTTGATCCGGTCGCGGACCTTGTCAAGGGTCGAGAAGATGACATCGATATCGGTCCAGTCTGTAGCACCCGAGACAATCAACGGAACGCCCTGGACTTTCGATTTCTCGGCCGTCTCGCGATCATGCTGTTCGAGGAGTTGCTTGGCCTCAAAGACAGCGCCCGTCTCTTTGGCGCGTGCGCTCGCACGGGACCCTGAGGCTGGTATGAAGGCATGGCCTGTTTCTCCCTCGTAGCACTGAGCGGCGGCTTCGCTCATCGTCTCGATAGCGCCCACGACCTCCCGGAGCTGGAGGAAGCGCGCCTGCGCCTCTTCAAGAGAGGTCTCGCTGATCTCTGAGCCGTCATGGCTTTTTGCGAGGGCACCGATCTTATCTGCGGTGCGGTCCAGCTCATTCGCGATTGCAACTTTGCGGCGCTGCAAGACTGTGGCGAGCCCATGTGCAAGCGGCTCAATCTCGGCCTCAAGACCTGTATTGCGCAACTGGCCCAAAAGGCTCTCAAAGGTTTCTCGGATGATCTGGTCCTTGAGGATGTCATCGGAGGGGATAGGAAGCTGGGCGTCCTTTTCGGTTAGCCCAAAGAGTTCAATTGTCTCATAGGTCGTCGCTTGATCGTAAGCCATGTGGTCTCTCCAGTTTTTATGATGGGCCACCACGTGAGGGTGGTGGCATGGCCCTACGTTCGGTTTCCAAATCTGAGCGGGTCAGGGACGGCGCAGCCGCCGGCGGGCCGGGCGGAAAAGTTTTCTGCGTGCGCGGGCCTAGGCAAGCGCGGCATCACCGATTGGCGCACCCGGGCAACGAGCGCATGGGTTGCGGAAAAGTTTTGCGATCCTTGAGGCGGGCTGATTTGGGGGCCATCCGGAGGATATGCTTCCGCACTCATGTGTGTGTGGGGTGACGGGAGGCGGGACCGACCCGAGCAGGCAAGCGCCGGGACTGGACGCGACAGACGGATGAAGTGGCGGGATCGTTTTGCCATTTGGCAAAACAGACCAGAGCGCAATCCGGCGGAGCGGCCAAGGCGCGGCGCGCTCGCGAGGCGGGCACGCCGGGATGCCGGGTACAACGCCGCGGTGAGGCCGCATGGCCGAATGCGCGACAGGCCATGAGCCTGTTCTCACCTGCGACACGCGCAGCCGAGCCGGTGAGGTCGTCAGGCAAACCAGATGGGCGGAAGGCTGAACCAACACGTCAGCTGGCGGTCTTGTCTCCTGTCACCGACGCGACAAAAAGGAAAAGGGCCCGCGCTGACGCACGGACCCTGACCTCTAGACCGGCCGGGATTGATCCGGCGGCGCAAGTGTCGTTTCAATGTCGATCTCGATTTTGAGAATATGCGACACTGAGAGAACGACGCTGAGCTTAAGTTTGGCTTGTGTGCCGAGGGCGTTCAGGATTGCGCGAATTTTCTTCAACAGTTTTGTCATGGTGGTCTCCTTTTGGTTTGGGTGAATGACGCAGCCCAGGTGACGCACCAAGGAGAGAGGCCGCACCCACGCGGGTCGCAACGCAGTGGAGAAGGGCGCAGCCCTTGCAGGCGTACGACGGTGTGTCATCGTCAGGGCGCAGGATTGGCCCTTGCCAGAAGGAGAAAGATGACTGCTTTGAGAAAGGTCGCGCACTCGCTGCGTCGTTCGAGTTAGAAGCGATGCACGTCTGGCCCGCGCCCGGGCGAAGATCGTGACCCGCATGGGCGGAGACCTTGGGCTCCGGTCGGCGGAGCCGACTAGAGCTGGTCGCTGAAGGCGACGCCCCCTGATGTCGTCGATCTCAACCAAGGAGCCGGTTCGCCGAGAAGCTGATTTCTTGCGCTTCCCTCAAGAGATTTCGACCTGACTTGGATCGTCGAGCTGAACCAAGCGTGGCGCAGACGATAGAAGGTCGTCAAGTCGTTCCGTCCAGCCGCCTTGAGAAGCTTGCTGGCGACCGACAGGATCAGTATTCAATTCGGATTAGCCAGAAATGGTGGATCTGCCTCAAACCGAAAGGCGAAGACACCTTCGACGTAGAGATTGTGGGTTATCACTGGGAGATGATCATGATGACGACGGCATTTCCGGCGCTTAGCGGCGAAGTCCTCAAGGAGGATGTTCCGGACGCAATGAACTCGACCGAACAGAAGGTTACCGTTTGATGGACATCAACGCAATACTGCGAGAAGGCATGACTGCAATTGGTGAGATGCTGGACGAGCGCGCTGGCCCGCCGAACCCTGTCGCGGCACTTGCTCTGGCCAAAGCCCTGCAAAGCTTGCATCCAAATCCAAGGGTTCTGGCCAACACTGCCGATGACTTGAAGCTCTTTCGAGACAAGCATCCTGACGTCGTAGAGGCCCTTTTGGCCGAGACCTTCAAATGGGTGGATCGGCAATGAGCGTCTTAGACAACGTGCAGCAGGACCTCGTGGTCTCAATGGCTGTCAAAGGCCGACCCCTTGAGTTGCGATACGAGAAACCCGCCGCAAAACCGGACAGAAGATAAGATGCGTTGGTCGCGTTCTCGCGCGCCGCGTTGAAACAAGAAAAGGGAGCCAGGTTTCCCTGGCTCCCTTGCCCAATCGATGGAAGTGTCGCCGGGCCTGCTCGATTTTTATTTCGGCGAAGATGAGGTTTAGGCGACCAACGATAGTCCGGCGCTGTCACCCTGGTCTTGCTCACCGCTCTCGACAAACGGGATGATCGAGAAGGTCTGACCACCGCGTTGCTCTTCGTTCTGCACAGCGTTCACACGCAAATCGCCATCGGCCGTGTTGATCAGGATCGACACGTAGTCGTTGCCGGTACGGATGCCTTTGGCCATCCAGGCGGACCCGACCCGAATGGGCGTGCCTTTGGGAGAGCTGACTTCGATCCGGTAGTCGGGATGTTTCTCATCGGTCTTGTAGTCATTTTCGATGAGCATGAAGTCGAGGTCGAACATCATGTTCGCCACATAGCCGGCGAAGGCGTTGTCCGCATCCATCGCCGTCAACTCACCCGAGATGGACCCGGATTTCATTGTGCCGGTTGAGACGAGCGGGATGATCTCAAATTGATCGCTCTTGGCCTCCAGCGCCTCTTTCGACTGTACGGCATTTACCCGAAACGGACCGAGGCCCACATCCATTTGCATCGAGATGTAGGGGTTGCCTGTTGTGTTGCCCGTCTCGTTCCACGCAGTGCCGATGCGGACCTTGCGGCCGGATTTGTTGACGGCGGTGACATCATAGTCCGGGCTGCGCTCCGACATTTTTGCACGCGTCTCAAGCTGGATCGCGATGTCAAAACGCGTCGAATGGATCATGCCTGTGAAGATCACGGCATTGGTTCCAGCGGTTTTTGTAAGAGTTCCTGCGAACATGGGATTTCCTTTCTGATATGCCGATCTCTGGCGCGTGGCCTGATCCGGCGGGTTGCTCTCGACCCCTTGTTGGGATCACAAACCAGAAAGCCTGCTTTCCTCTTTCCCCACCCGATCTGCAGCAAAGTCGAACGTTCCCATTCTCAGGACGCCGCTTGTCCATCGTGCCCGACACCATAGTCTCGAATGGGTCTGGTGGTCAGTTTCACTTCGCCCTGACAGGTATTGCACCAGGCATGATCGTGTACGCTGACAACCTCCCAGGTCTGCAACTCTGCGTTCCAGGCTGCCCAACAATCACGCTGGACGTCCTCGCTGGAGCAGTCACTGCAATGGAGCGTCTCACCAAGGTCTGGGCGCGACACAAAGAACGCGTCTTCCGCACCGTTCAATCGCGTTTCCGACCGATCAGTTAGTCCAATGCTATGGGCATTGGGCTGAAACGTGATCAGGTACTGGCCGAGTGCATCTCTGTGCACGAGATAGCCTTCATTGGACCAATGCACCGATTTGCCTGCATCCACTGCGGATTTGATTTGATCAAGGGTCATTCGGACCTCCTTCATGGGCCATTGCGGCCGCGCGCTCGGACGAGAGCGGGCGGCCTTTGCTGATTGATTTGGAATGTGTTTGCCTGCTTGGGTCAGGCGGCTGTCTGCAGCTGCGCGGCATCTCCGCCGATGATCTTGGACAGGATGATTGCCGTATCGACGCCATCCCCATGGGGGACAAACACGCGAAGCTGGGAGGCGATGATTTCCGTGAAGCAGCCGAGCGCCTTCAGACCCTCTATGGACCCCGCATCCGCACCGTCGATCTCAAGGCGCGGGCTGCCAGCCACACGTCTGCGCGTCAACGTCAAACCGCGCCTAAGTTGCACCGGGGCCGTTGAGCCAAGCGCGGCTGTCAGCATGTCCTCGGGCGTTCGTGGGGTGCCGACGAGAAACCGTGCGCGCAGTGCGGCAGCGCCGTCTTCGCTGACGGTGCGCCCGATCATGCTCGCCTCACCGTTTGGCGTGACACGATAGATGCGCTCGTTGCCGGACGGGATATCCTTCCAGATGGGCAGCAGCAGGCCCGTAAGAAGAAAGAGCTTGGTTGTCGTGGTCTTGGGGAGGCTCGCGACCTCTTCGTCCCAATGCCGCAGGAAAGTGTCGCGCTCAATCTCTTCCCAGGCCGAGGCTTTGAACTTGGCCTCGTCAATGTAGGTGGCACCGGTTGGCCGAACCACCTTGCGCATGTGCGAGACCACATCCTCGTCATACATCTGCATCGGTTCCGCAGAAATCAAAGCGGCGCGCCTTGAAGCGCTGTTCACCATGGGGATTTTCCGGTGGTGTCGACGGCGTGCCTCGGACGCCGTGGAGAAGATCACTGGATCAGTCACATCAAGCCCCACGATCCGCGTGACCGCGCCTGAGCGCGGGCATGTCCAAAGATCTTGGACTGAGGTTTGCGCGATCGTCTCTCCGCGTAAGGTTTCAACGCCGAGATCAAGCGTCCCGGCCGCCCGAGCGCGCTCGGTTTGATCGGATATGCGGGTCGTAAACTCTTCAAAGAGCGCGTTCTGAAGTGCGATTGGCAAAGCGAGCACGCGGTTGAGGAAGCGCTGGATAGGGGGCAAGTCTTCTAGAAGTACGCCGTCCTTGTCGATCAAGCGCAGCGCGGTCCAATCGGTGAAAGTCTCGTAACTCATGGAGGGTGCGGTTCCGGCCGCGAGATCGGCAAAGAAACCGCGCAGAGCACCGCGCGCGATAGGGCTCTCGAGATTGTCTTCCTCTCGGAACATACCTTGCGCGCCGGTTTCGCGCTGGCCTTTGGTGAGCGCACCGAGTTGGTCCAATCGCCTCGCAATGGTTGACGTGAAGCGTTTCTCGCCGTGGACGTCCGTGGTGCAGACCCGGAAGAAGGGCGCGCTTACTTGCGCCGAGCGATGCGTGCGCCCAAGCCCCTGAATGGCCGCATCGGCGCGCCAACCCGGTTCAAGCAGATAGTGACGTCGACGCTTTTGGTTCTTTGCTGTTTGAGAGGCATGGTAGGACCGTCCTGTGCCGCCAGCGTCAGAGAAGATGAGGATGTCCTTGTCGCCATCCATGAACGCCTGCGTTTCAGCGGAGTTGGTGCTCACGACGCGTTTTTCGATATAGAGGACACCGTCGCCCGATTTGAGCGGGCGAAGAGATCGACCCGTGACCTCGGCGACAGCCTCATCGCCAAAGGCCCATAGAACTTGGTCGAGCGCGGACGGGATCGGTGCGAGTGTCATCAGCTCGGTCATCGCGGTTTCACGCAGCGCCAGCGCTTCCCTTGAGACCACAAAGGCCCCTGTCGCATCGCGCAAGGGTTCTGCGACCATATTCCCATCGATTTCAACGAGCTTTTGAGCATGGATCGGGAAAGCCTGCTCGAGATAGGCGAGCACATAGTCCCGCGGCGTCAACGCGCCTTCGACCAAGGCATCATCGGGGTCCATGGCCTCAAGGCGGCGCTTGAGAAGGCTCTCGCCTGTGGAGACCACCTGGAGCACGCAGGCATATCCCTCTTGCAGATCCGTGCGAATGGCATCGATCACCGATGGGGCCTTCATGCCCAGAAGCAGATGGTTGAAGAACCGCTGCTTGGTGCTTTCAAAGCGCGACCGGGCGGAGGCTTTTGCTGCAGACGCGTTGGTTTTGCCTGAAGCGTCGTTGACACCTGTGGCCGTGAGCGCCGCTTCTAGATTGTGGTGAATGGTGCGGAACGCGCCCGCATAGGCGTCGTAGATTTGTGTTTGAGCCGGGGTCAATGCGTGTTCGAGAACGTCGTACTCGACACCGTCGAAGCTCAGGGCACGTGCCGTGTAGAGACCAAGCGCTTTCAGGTCGCGCGCAACAACCTCCATGGCAGCCACGCCACCAGCCTCCATCGCGGAGACAAAGCTTTCGCGGCTGGGAAAGGGGTACTCTGCCCCCTGCCCCCAAAGACCCAGGCGGGAGGCGTAGGCAAGATTTTGAACGCTCGTCGCCCCTGTTGCGGAGATATAGAAGACCCGCGCGCGCGGAGAGGCCAGCTGCAATCGAAGCCCGGCCAATCCTTGCTGGGAGGGTTTTGCGCCCCGCCCGTCTTCCGAGCCAGCGGCGTTTTGCATGGCATGGGCCTCATCGAAGGCCAGCACACCCTCATAGTCATCTCCCAACCAATCCAAAATTTGGTTGAGCCGTGTGGACCCGCATTTGCCCGTAGAGCGCAGCGTGGCGTAGGTGACAAAGAGGATCCCATCCCCCATGGCCACGGGTTGGTCGGGTTTCCACTTGGAGAGCGATTGGATGTCGGCGGGTGAGCCACCCAAATCGGTCCAGTCGCGGATAGCATCTTCGATCAGCGTGGAAGATTTGGAAATCCAGACCGCCTTGCGCCGCCCGGCAAGCCAGTTGACCAGAATGAGTCCTGCGCATTCCCGGCCTTTGCCACATCCCGTGCCGTCGCCCAGAAAGTAGCCCAGGCGGTAGCGTTGGGCTTCAGGATCATCGTCAGACCGCGTGAGCCGCGTCTGATCATCGTTGATCATGAAAGCACCAGGAAGGTCACGGCGATGCGCATCATCAGCCATGATGATGGTCTCAAGCTGTGCTTCCGAGAGATGGCCCTCTTTGATCAGACGGGCAGGCAGGCGCAGATGATTTGGCTCCAAGGCCTGCGGCAGTGGTGGCGCGACAGATGCCATGGCGATGCTCTCGACCAATGGGGTCGGATGCGCCTGGGCGGCTGCGATGTCCAGACGCTGCGGACGGTAGCGCGCGTAGATATCTGAGACCGGCATATTCTCGCGGGGCGTGACCAATCCCTGGAAGGCCAAGGGGATGGCCGCATGACGCGATGCTGGCAACGACGAGCGCGTAACAGGCTTTCGCGCAGATACGGGCGACATGCCCGGGCGTGCACGAAGAGTCGGTGTCTGCTTGTCCGCAATGTTCTCACTGGTCGCAGCGCGCGATGAGGCTACGGCGTCGACATGCTCGTGGGCTTCATCGAGGTTTGCAGCAGGTGCGCACTCAAAGACCACCTCGTCAGGTGTCTTATCGAAGACAATGAGTTGCGTCTCAACGCTGGTTCCCAGTTTGCGGTAAATCTGGCCGGGTATCTGGAGAGCGAGACGTGGTTTCACGATCCCTGCCAGTCGTGACCAATGTGCACCTTCCCGCTCGGGCGTGAAGCCCATCGGCATAATGGCGACAAGGCGACCACCGAGTGCGAGCCGTTTCGCCGCGCTGATCAGGTGCTTGGCGGCGATGTGCTTGTCGCGAGACCGGTCGACAGAAGACGCAAAGGGCGGGTTCATCAAGACGACAGTGGGCGCCCTTTTGTCTTCAAGGAGGTCGTCGAGATGCTCGCCGTCGAAACCCGTTGCCGCGCTCCCAAAGACAAGATCGAGAAGCGCACGCCGAAACGGGTCGATCTCATTCAACATCAGGCAACAGCCAGCCGCATGCGCAAATCCGGCCAAAGCGCCGGTGCCGGCCGAGGGCTCCAGGATAACATCGTTTGAGCGCAAAGCGGCTGCGCGCGCCACCAGAGCTGCATAAGGAAGTGGTGTCGAAAACTGTTGGAGGCGGATTTGCTGCTGTGATCGCCGCGTCTCCGTAAGAAGGCGCGACGCAACTGCGAGGGCATCTTTGGCATCAGCTGAGCGTGGTGCGACAAGCAGATGCCGCACCGCGGCCGCTTGCATGACGTCATAGGCCATCCGCCAGGTCCAGGCTCCCGACGCATCGCTTCCGCCCAGGGCGTCTCGCATGACCTGCGCGAGAGCTGAGCTCTTCAGCGGTCGCTCGGCAATGATCTGCGAGACGGCAGATAAAGCAGATGACAGCTGTGCTGTTGTTGGAGCCGGAGTGTCGGGCGATGTGATATCCATTTGGGTGGTCCTCATGTCAGGGGTGATCTGCCATGACAAAAAGCCCCCTTTGCACTTTGGTGGGTGCGAAGGGAGCCAGGTGGACCGACGGGTGGGTATGAGCGCTAGTCTTGCAAGCTGTCGAAGAACTCGGTGAGAACCGGAATTGCACCGGCCTTTGCCGAAGAGATGAGTTTGGATCCAGCCAGCGTTTGCCGTGAGAGACGCACAAGCACGCCAGTTTCCACATTCCGATAGCAACGCCGCTTTTGCCGCCCGCGACGATAGTGGGTCACGGTGACGACCTCGCAGGATGATCCATCCGTCAGGCTTACTGCATTGGCGAGTTGGACCCGGTCGCCCTCGGCATAGTCAGGAATCGCAGCCCAGTCGCGACTTCGCTGGCGCCATGCGTGCGCATAGCTGTCGGGATCCTTGAGCGCGGATAACAGTGCCAAGAGACCGAGGGGAGCCTGCGACTGGACCGGGCCTGCGCTTTCCTCCATGTCTTTGTAGCCCCAACATCCGCCATCGTATTTCGTGAGGAAAACTGCTCCGAACGTAAAGGACCCGTCCTTGTCGGTGACATAGGTCGCATCCTCAATCGGCGTGCCGTCGAGCGACGAGACACGAGCGGCCGCGTACCACGTGGACCCGACCTTGCTGGCTTTGACGAGGGTTGTCTGTCGCGTCTCCGTGGCAAAGGTGCAGAGCCGGGTGATTTCGGCCTTTTCGTCGGCATAGCATTTGACCCGGGCGTCAGTATAGAAGAGCCATCCCACTACGCTGCCCTCCTGTCATCAATCTCAATGAGCGCATCAAGAGGCACGCGATAGGGCAGCATCTCGTCAAAGTCTTCGCAATTGCCTTGGTTCTGGACGATAGCTGAGCTGTCATCTGCGTCTTGCAGGATGACGCGGAAGGTTCCCCCGAGCCCCGAAGGGACGTCATACGCGCCACCAATGAGGTAATCAGCCGCGCGCTGGACAAAGACGCGGATCGTGTGGCCGTCGGTGGTGAGACGAATGGTTTTTTTGCCGCGGTCGATCAGCATCTGCACGTCGCCCAGAATGTCCGTGTAGAACTGTCCGGTCAGATCGCGAAATGCGGCAGCACGCGCTGCCATCCAATCTGTGTCGCAATATGGGTTGATGCCTTGGGCAAAGGCAAAGCTTGGGTCGGCTTTGGCAGTGGTGACGATCCGCGTGGTCGACCCATCAATCCCGTTTGAGCGGAGATGGACGCCGTTGCCGACGATGAGGATCAAGGCAGGTGAACCGAAAGGCCCATTCCAGTTGGGCAGAAAGACGGAACACGAACGGGCATGAGCGATTTGGTCCGCGACTGCGGACGCAGGAAACGTGAGGATGGCCATGAGAGGCTCCTTCAAGATGTGAGAAGTTTGGGCTGGCCTCGCGGCAGGGTGAAACCCTGCCGCGAGGCGCAAACGAGATCAGGCGGCGTCAGCGAGGTCTGCCTCCTCGGCAGAGGCCTGGGCGTCCTCATCCGTCACGGACACCACGCCCGCCGTCTGCATCATCGGTGGACACCAAGCCGCAACGGCTGTCCGTTGCGCGTCGGTGAGTGTTGCGAATGGCTCTGCAAAGAGTTTGTCGAAGAAGGCGACAATCTCTTTCTTGCTGGAGGATGCCAAGGTGACCGCCTCCTGCGTGAGGCCCAAGTCCTCGTTCAGGATTTTGAGAAGCCAGGCTTTCTTGAAGCGGTTGAAGAGTGCCGCATTCGGCGTCCAATAGGCGCGGATATCCGGCATGATCTCCACCTCGAAATCATGCATCAGACTGTCGCTTTGGGGGTTACGTGCAAAGCAGGACTGCGTGGTGCTGGCCGTTGCGAAGGCGACGAGCTTGGCTTTCTCGGCTGGTGCCAAGGCGCGGAACAGTTGGAACTGATCTGCAGGTGATTTGGTGTCATCAGCCCAGGACAGATCGAGCGCATCTTGGGCTTCGCCAAATTGATCAAGCGAGGTGGTGTCGATTTCCTCCATTTTGGCATGCGTGCGATAGGCCGTGCTCGCCGAGACTTTGATCGCATGGGTCACACTCATTCCGCTGCGCAGGACATCACAGACCAGCTTGAAGAGAGTGAGGTCCAAAGTGGCTTCCGGATGCAGAGCCATAGCTGCGCCAAGAGCCATCGCGCGTTCGGTGTTGAGGTCATCTGCCAAAGAGTTCGGGTAGACGATCTCATCGCTTGAGTCCGGCCCGGTGGCCGTTTTGGCGCCTGATTCTGACGTGGTTGCCTCCGCCGCCTTGTCCTCTGGACGTACCAAGCCAACATGGAGCTGCACTTGCCCATGGGCCCATGCAGCGATGACACCAGACCGCTCGAGATCTTCAGCGCTATAGGCCTCTTGCAGCCCGCGCATTTCCTCCTCGAGATCGTCCACTTTCTCTGACAGTGCACCATAGGCGTCATCATCAAGGTCTTCGTCTTCCATTTCGAGCTGAAGCGCTTCAATCTCTGCTGTGATCTCCTCGAGACGCTTTTGACCCGCCTCGTCCGGTTCAATTGGGCTTGGATAGACGCGGCCATAGTCCGACATCTCAGCGTAATCGAAACGCATCACGGCATCTGCCCAGGCAAATCCGGATTGAGAGCGGGCCTCCTCGGCGGCGGCGGTCAGCTTCTCCAAAAGAATGGTGTTGACCAGATCCGCATCTTCGAGGACCGAATGCTCTTCGAGCAGATCAGCGGCGATGGCCCCGCCCCGGGCCTCATAATCTTCACGCACAAAGGCCCCGATGTCATCGCTGACCTGGACACCACGCGCCTTGAGGGCTTGGCGGACGGTATAGGCCTGAAGATAGCTGTCCTCGGATGTGAGCGCATCAAAGACCGATTTTTGCACCTCCTGGCTTGGATGATCTGCGAACGCCTTCATCGTGTCGAGCGTGATCGATTTGGCCCGTGCCGCATCTCGGATGTCTGGGTGAATGAGCCCATACCGCAGCCGACCTTTGACGGCAGCGACTGTGGTGCCGAAGGTCATTGCAATAGTCTCTGGAGTCTGCCCGTCGACCTCCATCATGCGCGCGAAGGCTTCGAACTCGTCAATAGCACCCATGGGGGCTTGCGTGATGTTTTCGGCAAGCGAGAGTGCTGTTGTGACATCGCAGTCCTCTGCGACGAGACGACACTCGATCTTGGTCCGCTTGGTGAAGCCTTTCGCCGCTTTATCTGCGACAAGTTCTTGCAGAGCGGCATGACGACGCCCGCCGGCGAGCACGCCGTATTTTCCATCGATCTTCTGGATCAGAAGAGGCTGAAGCAGCCCAAGAGTGGCGATGCTGGCCTTGAGATGCGCGATGTTTTCGCTGGCATATGTCTCCGGAGATTTTGCGCGCACGTTGGCGGGGTGTTGGACGAGATCCGCGATAGCAACGGATTGAGATTGTAGGGATTGTGTCATAATGTTTCCTTTTGATGCGTTTCGCCGACCGCTCAAGGGCCGACCCAATCCCCAACTCCGGGGATCAAAAGAAAAAAGGCCCACTTTCCCTTTTGGGGTCGGTGGGCCAGGCGGGAGAGAACTTGGAAACGGGCGAGCTACCAGTCGCGCGCCATCATGATGGTCAGGACGCGCGTGGTCGTTGATGGATCTTCCGGGGTCTCCGCACCAAAACGGAAATCCGACGACGTCTCATAGAGATCAATCTTCCAGAACAGCGTCTCGCCTTGGAGTTGAAATGATCCGAAGTCATGCCATCCGTTCGGGTCATTGTCTGGTTCAAACCTGTCGAACTCGCCGACGGCCTTCACGGCCATGAGCGCAAAACCGTCACCTGCTTCAGCAACAGAATGCGTGACCACAAGACGGCCTTGCAGAGGGTCCTGCGGCGTTTCTCCGAGGCATGCAAACCTGCGGAAACCGTCATTCTGTGATGCGATCGTTGTGGGGTTGGGGCGGTCATTAAGAGCCTGAGCTTGCGTCATGGGGTCATCCTTTCTGATGCATTGGAAACACAACTTCCCAAAGCCCCCTTTCCCTTTTGGCCTTGCACCAAAGGAATGATTGCTGGTTTCGGGTCATGTGAAGGCGACTGCGGGAGTTCTGAGACCAGATCTCAGGCGGCCAGGTCTGAGGTCTGAGACCGCCCTGCGCTGGACGCGGCGACCAGCCAATCGTAGGCGCGTTGCGCGTCGGCTGCATGTTTGAAGATGGCGGACTTGTCTGACCGCAGGACCCGCAGCCAATTCTCAAGATAAGACGCGTTCATCTCGAGCGTGTAGGCTGAAAAGCCAAGCTCCTGCCCCAGAAAACAAGACGTCAGTTCAGCCACGATCTCCTCTCGCGCATACGCGGTATTTCCGAACCGCGAATAGCCGAAGGTGCGGTTCAACCGATGTGGTGCCTTTGTCGCATGGGCGAGTTCATGGGCCCAAACCCCATAGAAGGACCTCGGATCCTCGAACCGAGAAATCTCGGGCATATAGACCTTGTCGACCGTGCCCATGTAATAGGCTTCGCGACCTGTGAAGGCGGTGTGGATGTCGATCGCATCAAAGAAGGCCTGCATGTGAGGGATGGGTTCATGCGCAGGCAGGTCTGGAAGCGGCTCAGGCTCAGGGTGGAACCGATCCGGCAAGCCCTCAATCTGGTCGGCGTTGAAAACCCGATAAGATTTTTGAAACCGAAAGCTGTAGCCCTTGTCGTCATCTTCTTCCTTGGCGCTACCGTCTGCCGCGTCAGGTTTGTAGGCCTGCCCATAATAGACGACGAGAGAGGATCGCTCCCCTTTCCGGATTTTTGCATCGAGCTGATTGGCTTGCAGCAATGTCATCCAATAGGGCGACGCATAACCCGCAAGCTGGGTCCGCATCGTCAGCAGGAAGTTGTTGATGCCCTTGTATGCCGCGCCGTTTTCGCGGAGGGGCCGGGAACTGGCTCCAGCGATCCAGGGTTTGCGCCAGGGCAAGACCCCACGCTCTATGATGCGAATGAGTTCGTTTGTGATGGCGTCTGAGGCGTCCAATTTGGACGAGCGGGATCGGGCCATGGCTAGCCTCCCTTTCGATGGTGTGGCTTGTGTTGTGCTAGGACTGGCGGTCGCGAGGATCGTTCAGGATGCGCGCACCCAGAGGCTCGACGAGGTCGAGGTAGGTGGACAATGACACCTTCGAAGAGAGAGCAGCGCGCGCCGGATCAGTCGTTTCCTCCTGGTCGACGCGCGGCAGCGCAAGCAGGCTCACAAGATCGGAAATGGGACGTAGATCGATGAAGGGTGTACCGAGGCCGACGGCCAGTGCTGCCAGTGAAAACCGTTCTATTGGTGCCGCTGTTGATACGGTGGTCCACCCAAGATGGAGGAAGGTGCCGCCGTGACTGCAGATGACATGCGCCTGTGAAAGCGTGGTTGCGAGACGGAGATAGCCAAGATCGCGCTGGATGGTTGGGCGTTCCAGCTTGCGCGCCAAGTCAACCTGACCGCTACGGCGCAGCTCTTTGTGCCGCCACCACGCGGCAGCGGAGGCGCGCAACGCGCGCAAAACTTCTGTCTTCATGGGAAGGACTTTCGTCAGGACTGACAGGCCGGAAACCGGCCCGGACTGTTCAGAAACACCCCCGAAAGGACAATTCTGTGAGTCCCAAGACAAAAAGAACACTTTCTCTTTAATGAGGAGAAACGCTCAGACCCGAAATCGCTTTTGGAGCAAAGCGAGAAGTTCGGCGTCTCGCTTCAAACTTCTTCAACTAGTCACTGAACAGCGGCCACATGCGGAAACGATAGCCCCGAAGTATTATTCAATTTCCTTCGGACATCGGTGGGTCCTGCGGACAACGGCAGCTTGAGAGCCCAAAGTGACAGGTGCTGCGAAATGCATGCATGACCGCTTTGGTGACTAGAAAAGTTATTCAGCGGCAGAATCCTGCACCATTTTTTTTTGTGAATGCATGATCGAAAAATTGACAGCCTCTTCATAGGTTGAACCGCGCGTAGCAGCGAACAATTGTCCGCCCGACGGGTGTAGAGGATGCAGAATGATGTCTTGGCCTGTGTTTGGGGACAAAAAGTGGCTCCCGACTAAGTTGCCCGGTCGCCAATCCACTTTTTGCATTGTCTCAAGTGCAATTCGATTAACCATGCAGTCTACGAACCATTCCCCGTCATCTTTGAAGCCAAAAGGTAGATCGTTCGGTTGCTCTTGATAAAACGTATCCAGTTCTGCTGAAAATTCTACCCAACCAGGGCATTCGCTCGAATTGAGTACGGAATAATAGGTACAATGTGGCGACCAGACTGGATGCTCGCCTTGGTTTAACAGAAAAACATCAAAATCTCGTCGTGCCGTCACAAACTTTGGATGGCTCGTGTCTACGCTCATAAACATTGCCCAGCCTTTTGCGGTGATCGACCGATCCACAAGAGCGGCAAGCCACATCTGACTGAGTTTATGCCAGTCGATCCCCCAACTCGCGCCTCTAGGAATGGGCGCAGACATCATTTCCTGCTCCTCAACGCTAGCCGAAACGAATAAGTCTTGTGTCATGATGTCTAATCCAGTTGGTTTATGACGCCAGACATTAACCTGAAATGTGAAAGCGGACACTCGAATTCTACTTTTGGATGGCAGCACAGTCCGCACACCGGACTCAGGCGCGGCGAACTTGAATGACCGCCTTGGAGATATTGGGTCCCATTATCGTTACCGCTCTGGCGGACGGGCTCATCAGTGCCCATCGCCCGAAAAGAAGGCTTCTCAATGGTCCAACCTGCACCGTCACGATGGTGGTGCTACCGAGCGAAATCTTCATACACATTCAATACGGAGCGTGGTAAGTTAGACCTATGAGCAAGAGCACCGCACTCAAGAGATCGGCGACCACAGGACGCTTCGTGACCAAGGCTTTGGGCAAAAGCAAGGCCACCAAGTTTGCCAAGGTCGAGGGTGTAACCACCACCTCGAAATCTGCCAAAACACTTAAGACCTATTCCGATCGCGGCCTCAAAGGCGACGCACTTCGTTCGGCGATCACCGGTACCTTTACCAACAAAAAAGGGAAATGAGCCGGTACGACGTCACTGAGGATCCCCTCTGTTATCCCGACACCAACGTTCTGAGGAACAAGGCCGACCTAACCGATCAGGACGAGCTTGATCAGTTCGAGCAGCTTATGTTCTTAACTCGGTCTGAGGAGCCGCTGCCGGAAGGTGCGCTCGACTATATGCATTATCGAGCGATCCATCATCACTTCTTCCAAGACGTCTACACATGGGCGGGACAAGCGAGACAAGTTCGAACCGCTAAGGGTGGGAATTGGTTCTGCTATCCAGAGTACATCGATGCCGAGATGAACAGGATCTTTCGCGAACTCTCTGAAGAGAACCACCTGGCTGACACCAGCAGTGTTCAAGATTTCGCTGAGCGCGCGGCCCACTACATCGCTGACATCAACGCCGTCCATCCCTTTCGCGAGGGTAATGGGCGTTGCCAACTCACGTTGCTCGATATCCTCATGCAGGTCGCCGGCCTTGAGATGGTCGAGGAAAACATAGAGGAGGACGAGTTAATGAATGCCATGATATCAAGCTTCGCCGGGGATGAAGCTCCTCTCGTCAACGCGATCATCAAGATGGTAGTCTGAATCTGACGATGTCTACAGGCGCATTCCACCATTGTGACCAGCCTACCAACCGCTCTGGCGATGCGCGAAGTAACGATAGCTGGAGATTATCGTTACTGCATACGCAAAGACATTTATACTAAGCGTTCTTTTCAAGGCCTCTGTAAGGCCAAGGCAATCCCTTGACCGACCCCGATGCACATCGTGGCGAGCCCAGTACGTGCGTCCGTGTTTTGCAATTCCAGCGCCAAAGTGCCGGCAAGCCGCGCTCCCGACATTCCAAGGGGGTGTCCAAGCGCGATCGCGCCGCCATTGGGATTGACGTGAGAGGCATCGTCCGCAATCCCGAGTTTGCGCAGAACCGCCAAGGCCTGACTCGCGAAGGCTTCGTTCAGTTCGATCACATCAAAATCTGTCGGTTTCATCCCGATCTGCTGGCAAAGTTTGAGAGTTGCTGGTGCGGGACCCATGCCCATAATTCTAGGCGATACGCCAGCAGTTGCACCCGCTACAACTCTGGAAATGGGATTCAACCCATGCGTTCTTACCGCCCCACCAGACGCAAGCAAAAGAGCCGCAGCGCCATCGTTCACCCCCGATGCATTTCCAGCCGTAACGCTGCCGCCCGACCGGAATGGTGCCCTTAGCGCAGCGAGCTGTTCCATGGTCGCCGATCGCGGATGTTCGTCCGTGTCGACCAGGGTGACATTGCCCTTTCGATCTTCTATCGGAACCGGGATGATCTCCTGAGCAAGCCTGTCGTTGGTCTGTGCAGCGGCCGCCCGTACCTGAGATCGCAGGGCGAACGCATCCTGATCCTGACGCGAAATACCAAAGTCTTCTGCAACGTTCTCAGCCGTTTCCGGCATGGAATCGACACCGTAAGCGGCATTCATCTCCGGATTAACAAAGCGCCAGCCGATAGTCGTATCGTGAACCTCAGCAGATCTTGAAAAGCTGGAAGTTGCCTTTGGCATCACAAAAGGCGCGCGCGACATGCTTTCTACGCCACCTGCAACTGCAAGGTCATAAGCGCCGACCTGAATGGCGCGTGCCACATACATAACAGCATCAAGCCCGGACCCGCACAGCCTGTTGAGCGTTGTTGCCGGAACGGAATCAGGAACACCGGCCAGCAAGAGCGCCATACGCGCAACATTGCGGTTGTCTTCACCCGATTGGTTTGCACACCCGAAAACAACTTCTCCCAGATTTGCGGGGGCAATATGAGGCGCGCGTTCCATGAGAGACTTGATCGGAATCGCCGCGAGGTCATCCGCGCGAACGGACGATAACGCGCCACCATACCGGCCAATGGGCGTACGCACGTAATCACAAATATAGACGTCCCGCATGCTCATCCTACGGGGCGCTCGCCATGCAGGGCAGCGTTCAAAATAGCGATGATATCGCTGCGTCTAAATGGTCTTGGGTTCCAATACGGACTTTCCATGGCAACGTCCGCAGCATGCGCAATGTCACCTTGTGAAAAACCCAGATCCGCCAGATTAAGTGGCGCACCAAGATCTGCTGCAAGATCAAAAAGCGCCTGGCCCGGCTTGCTCCCACCGAGCGAACGGTTAATCGCAGCAAGCTGACCGTCCATCCCGTTGAAGGCCGTTACATGTGGCAGGATAACGGTGTGTGTGGCAGCATGAGGCAAATCAAACGTGCCACCAAGAACATGGCAAAGCTTGTGATGCAGCGCCATTGAGACTTGGCCGAGACAAGTGCCACACGCCCATGCACCAAAAAATGCATCACTTCGAGCGTCTGGATCATCCGGGGCTGATTTGAGCACGCAAAGCGACGTTCCAAAAGCGCGGATGCCACGTTCAGCCAGCGTTTCGACAACGGGGTTGCGGTCTTTTGCATAAAGCGCTTCCACCGCGTGCGCCATGGCGTTCATCGCGGACGTGACCGTCATTGACCATGGCAGGCTGAGAGTCAGATCAACATCGTAGATCACGGTCGCAGGCAGGATGCTTGGGTCGCGACGGGTCAGCTTTTTCCCATCCGCCGTCTCACCCAAGATCGGGGTCATTTCCGATCCGGCGTAGCTGGTGGGTACAGCGATATGCGGCAGTCCCGCGCGCACGGAAATTGCTTTGCCAAGCCCGATTGTCGAACCGCCACCAATAGCGAGGATACCATCTGCATCATGCTGCTTGAGCGATGTCATGGCTTTCTCGGTGACATCGGTCGGTGTGTGCATTGTCGCGCCTGCGAACATACCAACGACCCGCTTTTCCGCCTGTTGTGCAACCTGCCCCGCCTGATCTGCTTGCTCTGGCGTCGCCAGCACCAGCAATCGCTTGACGCCAAGCTGCTCGGCTTCACTTTCGATTTCTGTTATCGTTCCAGAGCCGAAGAGAACACGGGATTTTTGGGGTTCATATGTGAAGGCACGCATAACTTGGCTCTTTCTATTGGGTATTGGCTGACCGCGCGTGCAAGGCGCGCAGTGTTTCGAGTTCAAGCGGTGTTGGAGTGGGCGTGACCCCGAGGTGGGGCGCAAATCGAACGGTCCACCCGACTGAGGCTACGACATCATCGCGCGTCACCCCAGGATGGAGCGAGACAACGACAAATTCCGCCGTCTGTGCCTGGAAGTCCGGATCGCAAACCTTGAGCCCGTCAGGGTCCAGCATGTCCCATATGGCCAGATCCGTAACCAGTTGCGTGGGACCCTTTGTATGAACACCAAACGTGCCACGACTTTCACCGAATTGGCCGTGGCCAAGGCTTGTCAGAAAATCGATCTTGTCGACAAACGTACGTTTGGACTGTTCGGCTGTGATGAATATCTCGCGCGCCTGCGTCGCGATCTCGGGCGCGCCACCGCCACCCGGCAAACGCACTTTGGGGGCATCATAGCCGCCAATGACCGTCGTATTCAGGTTACCGCGCCGGTCAAGTTGTGCCGCGCCAAGGAAGCCAATGCTGATCCGCCCACCCTGAAGCCAGTATTGAAACATCTCTGGAACGGACACCGTTGTCAGTGCCGTATCGTGCAGCTCTCCGTCGCCGATGGACAGCGGCAACCGATCGGGTGTGGTGGCAATTGTACCGGATTCGTAGATCAGGGTGATCTCAGGCGCATGTGTCAGGCGGGCCAGATTGCAGGCGGCAGACGGCGCACCGATGCCGACAAAACACACATCTTCATTGCGCAACAGACGACCAGCAGAAACCGTCATGTATTCCTTGGGCGAAATGGTGGTCATCGGGCACCCTCCTGCACTGAAGCGTCGAATGGATGCGCCAGAACATGTTCTTCAATCCACGCCAGAAACCTGTCTCGATCAGACGAAATCCTGCTCCACTCCAGATAAAAATCATTGTCGCGCGGGTAATAGCCGGTGGCATAGCTCGGAGCGGCTCCCTTGGGCACATGACAGATCGCAGTGACACACCAACCTGGCAGGATGCAGGTATTCGCGTTGCGGTTTGGCAGCGCCCGAAGGTCGTCGACAATCTCTTCAACGGTCACGATGGCCACTTTGGCCGCCAGAACTGCTTCTTTTTGAACACCAACGATGCCGTCGATCTGAACATTGCCATTCCGATCAGCGCGCTGTGCATGAATAATCGTCACATCGGGACGTATTGCGGGCACGCAGGCCAGTTTTTCATTGGTAAATGGGCAGATGACGGATTTTATATTCCGGTTGACGTTTGTCAGATCCGTCCCGCGGTACCCTCTGAACACGGCGCTCGGCAGGTTGGCGGCACCTGCGTGATAGGCGTTCGCCATCGCGGCATGGCTGTGCTCTTCCAGCTCGAGCGCACGGGGCCAGCCGTTTTCTACCGCATCCCTGACCCGGTGAAGCAAGCCCGCACCGGGATTGCCCGCGTAAGAAAACACCATCTTGCGCGCGGCGCCCACTCCGACAAGTTGGTCATAGATGATGTCCGGCGTCATTCGGATCAACGTCAGGTCCTCGACGCCCTGACGGATGACTTCGTGGGCCGCGGCGAAGGGGATCAAGTGAGTGAACCCCTCCATCGCGATAGACTGCCCGTTCGAGACGTTGTCTCGTATGGCGTCCGATAATGTGGTGAACGTCGCCATCTGTGCTTCAGACGATTCGTGCGACGTCGTCGAAGTCCAAGCGCGGCAAACGTCGGAACAGCTTCTCTTCGTCGCCGTACCCAAGATTGCACAGGAAATTAGACTTCCATGTGGTTCCAGCAAGGAACGCCTCATCGACGGCGGCAGGATTAAAGCCCGACATTGGCCCCGCATCAAGGCCCAGTGCCCGCGCCGCGATCAGAAAATATGCACCTTGCATTGAGCCGTTGCGAAACGCATTTCCGGCGGCCATTTCGGCGTTGTCCGCGAACATGTCACGCGCTTTGGGGTTTGGCGGAAACAGAACAGGCAGCTTTTCGAAAAACGCGGTGTCAAACGCGATGATCGCTGTGACCGGGGCAGACATCATCTTGACCTGGTTCGGTTCCATCAAAGCGGGACGCAAACGCTCTTTGGCTTCAGCGCTACGCACAAAAACGAAACGTGCAGGCTGTTGGTTCATGCTGGTTGGACCCCATTTGGCGAGGTCGTAAAGCTCTTTCAGAACGTCATCGCTGACCTCCTTGTCGGAAAACCCATAATGCGTTCTGGCATCCCGCAAAAGCAGGTCCAGCGTCGCCGGGTCTGCTTTGGTAATCCGGGCGCGGGCTTCGCGGACATCGGCGCGTGCGTTCGCATCAAGTGTGTCTGTATCCATCTGCTTTTCCTTACTTTTGTTCGATTATCGAACCTCTGAAACATCGACCTGCATGGAAGGTGATCCGGAAGCACATATTTTTGTAGTAATCGTTCTTGACGGCTGTCTTTATTTTTGTCAACATCATTACATAAACTAATTTTCGTTCGATTATCGAACATGGGAGGAAATAATGTTACTCAAACCCGCTTTGGCGGCAGCCGTTCTGCTGACCGCTCACACGGCCTCGGCCGAGACGTTCAATCTGACGATGGGATCGAGCCATCCAACGGTGGTTCCATGGGTTGGCGTCTTGTCCGATCACGTGGTCGGCCAGACAAATGCGCGTCTTGAAGCGATGGGGTCGCAAGATCGCGTTGAATGGACCGAAAGCTATGGCGGGGCCCTGTTCGGGTTTCAGGATACTCTCGAAGCCGTCGAAGACGGGTTGGTCGATGCGGGATGGGTCGGTGCTGGGCTTTGGGAGGAGTCCAAGATGCCACTGCAGACCATCACCTATTACGCACCGTTCGTCATTGATGATCAGCCAACACTGATGCGCATCATGAATGAGCTCAATGCAACCGTACCGGCCATGGCGCAGTCATGGGAGGCGCACAATCAGGTTTTTCTCGGGTCTTCAGGCGTGGAAACCTACCATCTGCTGACCACGTTTCCCGTGACTTCACTTGCTGATCTGGAGGGGCGTAAAATCCTTGCGCCGGGTCCCTCAGGCAACTGGATGTCCGCGATTGGCGCCGTGCCTGTCAATGGCGCGTTGCCAACGTATTATAACTCTCTGCAGACGGGCGTTGCCGACGGTGTCATCTCGATCATCACCGGCACCTATCCCAACAAACTGCACGAAGTTGCCCCCTACCTGACCCTTGTCGGTGTTGGCGCACAATACACCGGTGGGCTGACCGTCAACAAAGATAGCTGGGACGGGTTATCCCCCGATGTCCAAACCGTCCTGCGCGAATTGGGGTCGGAATACGCAACACTTCACGCAGAGCAGGTGCAGGTCCGCTACGATACCGCGCTTCAGGCCATGCGTGATGATCCTGCTGTCACCGTCACAACACTTTCAGAGACGGATCGGCAAGCGTGGATCGACCGACTTCCAAACTTGGCCGGTGACTGGGCCTCGCGCCATCCAGCGGGCCCGGACACCCTCGCCGCCTTCATGAGTGCCGTGCGCAAGGCCGGAATCGAGCCAGGTCGCAACTGGGATCAATAATGCGACTTAGACGCAGCCCCGTGGCACATCCTGCCGCGGGGCACGCCGGCACTCGGGAGGAATAGATATGTCGCGCTCACCAACCCTTTTGCATCGTGGATTCGATGCTGACGATCCCGAAGGAACACGGAAACGCAGCTGGTTTGACCGCCTGCACATCGTATTTTCAAAATGCGCCGCTTTTCTCGCAGCCGGAGCGACATCCTGGATATTCGTGATCATGGTGATGATATGCGCCGATGTGATCGGCCTCAAAGTGTTCTCGCGACCCCTCTACGGCGTTGTTGAACTCACAGCCGCCTCCATTGTGGCCGTCGTTTTTGCACAACTGCCTCACACCTTGTTTGAAAAGCGCATGACACGCGCCGACTTCCTGATCTCAAGCCTGGAAATCCGCACGCCCTCGTTCGCCGCCGCGCTAAATTTGATCTTTTGTCTCTGTGGTCTTGGCATCTTCGGCGCGCTCGCATGGTCCCTGATCGCGCACACCACATCCGCGCTGCTGAATGGAGAATTCATCGGCACCCAGGGCATCTTCACGATGCAGGTGTGGCCCATCAAGGCGATCATCCTGTTGGGCGTCGTGATGACGGCGATCGAATTTGCCTTTCAATCCATCCACCAGTTGCGTGACATCACGGCTGGCCACGCCCGGAAATCAGTTTTGCTGGTGTCCGTCGTACTTGTTGCGATCATCCTTTCCATTGCCGTTTCGACCGATCCCGACCGTGTCTGGATCGGCACAGTCGCCGTTGGTGCGCTGGTCGCGATGATTCTTCTGGGAATGCACATCCCGGTCGCGATGATGCTGGTAGCGCTGGTCGGCGTCTGGTTGATCCGCGACAACCCTACGCTCGCCGTAAAAACGATCCGCTCAGCCGCGACCGGTTCCATCAACAAGTTCGATTTCGGTGTCGTGCCCTTGTTTGTGCTGATGGGCCTGCTTGTCGATGCGTCCGATCTGGGCAAAGACGCCTACCGTGTCATGGCCGCACTGTTGCGCCGACTTTATGGCGGTCTGGCCATTGCAACAGTCGCCGCCAACACGGTCTTCGCCGCCATCACCGGCATTTCCATCGCGTCGGCGGCTGTGTTCACGCGCGTGGCTGTCCCTCAAATGACAGAACATCACTATTCTCCGGGGTTTGCAGCGGGAACCGTGGCCGGGTCTTCGGTGCTGGGTATGATGATACCGCCAAGTCTGCTGCTGATCATCTATGGATTTGTGACCGAAACAAGCGTCGGCAGCCTGTTTATCGCGGCCACCCTGCCCGGCCTTCTACTTGCTGCATCCTTTTGTCTGTTCATCTATCTGGCGGCACGTTTCGCACCCGAACGCGTCGGATGCCCGGCAATCGCCGATGATATTTCACCGGTTTCGGCCCGTGAGATATTCAAGGCCCTTTTTCCGATCCTGTTTCTGGTCTTTATCGTGATGGGCGGCATCTATGGTGGTGTCTTTACCCCGACCCAGGCAGGCGCGGTCGGTGCCGCCGCAACCCTCGTGGTCGCAGTATTGCGCAGGTCCCTCACGTGGCGCAGCCTGTGGCGCGTGATGAAGGAAACCGGCGTCATCTCGGTCACGATCCTCATGCTCATCGTTGCGGCTTCGGCGTTCACCAAGATGCTGGTCATGTCGGGTATCCCGAATGCGATCGTTTCGATGTTTCTGGAACAAGGTGTGTCGTTCTGGGGCTTCATGCTCGGCTATTTTGCCGTGATCATCTTGTTGGGCATGTTTCTGGATTCGACCTCGATCATCCTGATTGTCGTTCCACTTGTGATCGGGATTGTGCCGGACATCACCCAAGGCGTTGTCGTCGGAGATCCGATGATCTGGTTTGGGATCGTCACGATCATTGCCGTCGAAATCGGCCTGCTGACGCCCCCCTTTGGCATCACGGTCTATGTCGTCAAGGCGACGCTGGACCGTGATGACATCACCCTGATCGACATATTCAAGGGTGCCCTGCCGTATGTCGGCATCATGGCGATCGTGATGATCATACTGACGGCTTTCCCTACCATCTCACTGTTCTGGTTACAGCCATGACAGTCATTCCAACAAAAAAGAGAACCTCCGTCATGCTATTTCTTTTTGGTGCAAGCGCTGCTCTTGTCTGCGGCTTGTTGATGGGTATTCAACCCGCCGTTAATGCCGAAATCAGCCGCCGGTTGGCATCCCCCTTTGCCGCTGTTTTGTTCTCACTGGCGATCAGCATCATTATCATTCTGCCATTCGCTCTGTGGCAGGAGCGCGAACCGGTTCTCGCAGCGATTATAGGCGCCCCATGGTGGGTCTGGCTCGGTGGGTTGGCTGGGGCGGCATTCGTCACGGCGGGCATTACGGTTGCGCCAATTATTGGCTTCGCTCTGTTCTTGATGATCGTCGTGACCGGGCAACTTGTCGCGGCATCACTAGCTGATCATTTCGCTCTTTTCGGGGGTCAGGAACGTCCAATCACGATGAGTCGCCTACTTGGTCTTTGCCTTGTACTTTGCGGCGTTCTGACGTTCCGGTTCGGCAAGTTCTGAGATATGCAGATGTCCCGATCCGGTTCAGAACGCAGCTCGACCCTGACAAAGGGTTTGGCGGTGCTGCGGTTTGTTGCCCCTCAGGCAGAGGGCTGCACCATTTCGCAAGTTGCACTGGGAGTTGAGATCAGCCGTGCGGCGGCGCGGCGCTTCCTGCTCACGCTTTGTGACGAAGGCTACTTGCGGCAAAGCCAAAGCCTTTTTTTGCCCACGCCAAAAATCAGCAAGCTGGCCGATACACCCATCGCCGACGGCACCTTCTGGAACACGCTACTGCCACCTATGAAACACGTCGCCGACGAGACCGGCGAGGCCTGTTCGATGTCGGTCATGGTTGATCACGATATCATTTATGTTGCCCGCGCGCCCAGCAGACGGGTCGTGTCCGTTCATCTCGAAGTCGGCAGCCGCCTACCAGCCGCACATACGTCAATGGGCCGCGTGATGTTGGCCAGCCAACCCCAGGACGCAATTGCGCATTTTCTGGACATGGTCGACTTGCCGCGTCGAACACGGTTTTCCATCTCCGGGAGCAGAAGCTTGCGCGACGCGATCTCGGCATCGGCCAGCGATGGATTCTCCATTGTTGATCAAGAGCTGGAAGAAGGTCTCATTTCGGTCGCCGTTCCCGTCACAGCCCCGAACGGAGCCGTTCTGAGCGCCCTGAACTTCAGTTCCACGCCGACAAGATACCCGTCAAAAAGGCTCCGGGAAAGCATCGTACCGATGCTTCAGGCGGCTTCCCGAGACATTACAGAAATTCTGCGCACTAAGCGCGAAATTGCCTCCATCCCACAAAAGGAAACACTCCAATGACCAGAAATTTCACCGAGGAAAACGCAACTGAAGAAGTCCTGAGCCGCTACGCAGATTGTCCAAACCCGCGGCTCAAGGAGGTATCAGAAGCAATCGTGCGCCACCTGCATGCACTGATCCGCGAAGTCGAACCGACAACGGAAGAATGGATGCAGGCTTTGGAATTTCTCACAGACGTGGGACAGAAATGCGATGACAAGCGGCAGGAATTCATTCTGCTGTCAGATGTCTTCGGCGTCTCCACGCTTGTCGATGCGATCAACAACCGCAAACCTGTAGAAGCAACAGAATCCACTGTGTTGGGGCCGTTCCATATGGTCGAGAGCCCCGCCTACCCGAACGGTGAAAACGTTGCGCGTCACGGCGGTGGTGCAGCACTGGTCGTCACGGGTACGGTGACCGACACCGCCGGTAACGTGCTGCCAGACGCCAAAGTCGACATCTGGCAAGCGAACGAAGACGGATTCTATGACGTTCAAAAGCCCGGGGAACTGCCCGACCTGAACCTGCGTGGGCTGTTCACCACCCAGCAGAACGGCTCGTTCTGGTTCCGCTCCATTCTACCCAGCTTTTATCCGATCCCGACAGATGGTCCGGTCGGAGAAATGGTCCTGGCTGCAGGCCGCCACCCCAACAGACCCGCACATATCCACTTCATCGGGATGGCTGAAGGTCATGAACCAATCACCAGCCATCTTTTCGTAGAGGGCGATCCCTACATCGAATCCGATGTCGTCTTTGGCGTAAAGGAAAGCCTGGTGCGCGATTTCGACCTGATTGACGATGAAAGGCGCGCAAAGGAATACGGTGTGCCCAATCCTTTCTACCACGTGCACAACGTCATCTCGCTTGTGCGCAACACGTAAGGAACCGGGATTATGTACTTCATTGCCAAAGCACTCGACCGTCCCGGAGTATCAAATACCCGCGGCGATTTGCATCCCCGGCACAAGGCCCATCTGGACGCGGCAGGGGCAGACACCAAGGTCATCATAAGTGGCCCCCTTGTCGGATTGGACGGAGAGCCCGAAGGGTCGTTTTTTATCTATGAGGCCGAAACGCCCGAGGCTGTTCGCCGTTTCATGAATCAGGACCCTTTTGCGCAGGCGGGGGTCTGGTCATCACTTGAAATACACGCCTTTGATTGGCGGCGCGGAAAGCCGCCCGCATGATCCGCCTATGGGGGCGTGACACGTCCACAAACGTACAGAAGGTTCTTTGGCTAATTGCGGAATTGGGGCTGTCGGTAGATCATCAGCAGGTGGGTGGCCCCTTTGGCGGCCTCGATACGCCGGAATTCCGACGACTGAACCCCAACGGCACCATCCCCGTGCTGGAATACGGAACGGCTACTGTCTGGGAGTCCCATGCCATCCTGCGGTTCCTCGCGACGAAAACCGGCGCGACTGGCATATATCCGACAGATCCAGAGGCGCGGTCCTTTGATGACAGTTGGTTAGACTGGCATTCAAACGTCTATTGGCCACCTATCAGGACCCTGTTCCTGGAAGGATGGCGGGATAAGATCCTGCGCTTTGAATCTGGTGAGGCAAAGGCGCTGTACACGCGCATCGATCACAACATGTCATTGCTCGCGGAAAATCGGCTGACGGATTTGCAGACCTTGGATCAAGGCCTGCGATTGAGCGACATACCCTTGGCCGTCGGCATCAGCAGATTACGGACGATGCTGCCGGAGTATGAATTTCCAGCCGTGGTCGAGGATTGGTTTGAAGCACTGACGAAACGCCCCGCGTTTGACGTCGTGCACCTTGCAGAAACAAAATTGAGGACCGGAGATTATGCAGGATAACTTTGCAAATGCCGCGTCCAACACTGATGCCACATCCAAACTGGCCTTCAAGAGTGTTGCCATCTCCGTGGCAAATCTTGACCGCAGCATCGCTTTCTACGAAAGGGTTCTGGGCTTTAGCGTCACGTCCCGAACCTATTTTGAACCTGTATCAGCGCATGTTGCATTCATCGCCTCCGGCGCGCTGCAACTCGAACTGTTGAAAGTGACGGGTTCATCGCGGTTGAAACAACTGGATGCGGCACCGCCGGATCATCTCCTTACTCAAGGGTTCAAGGCCATCGTTCTTGAGGTGCCTGATCTGGGTAGGTTTACCGCACATCTGGACACCCAGGATGTCGATGTCGTTTGGCGCGAATTGGTGCTGGATGATACAGGGTCGGTATCCACCCTTTTTCGCGACCCAGATGGGAATCTGATCAGCGTCTTCGGGGTGAAAGATGATTGATTTGTATTATTGGAACACATCGAACGGACACAAGGTCGCGATCTGTCTGGAAGAAATGCAGCTCGACTATCAGGTGCATAAGATCAACATCCAGAAAGACGAACAGTTCACACCTGCGTTCTTGGAAATCAATCCGAACAACAAGATACCCGCGATCGTCGATCATGCGCCGCACGACCATGTGCCACCTCAAACACTTTTCGAATCCGGGGCGATCTTGCTTTATCTCGCTGAAAAAACAGGTAAATTTCTGCCGCATGACACAGCGGAACGGTTGAACGTGTTGAAGTGGCTGTTTTGGCAAGCCGCCGGATTTGGTCCGATGCTTGGTCAAGCGCATCACTTCAACCGCAAAGCCCCTCAAGACGCAACATACGCGCGGGATCGATACAACAGCGAAGCACAGCATCTGTATGGGGTGTTGGAACGCCAGCTCACCGGGCAGTCATACGTTGCGGGGGCCTATTCCATCGCCGACATGATGATCCTTCCCTGGGTACGGCGGCATGACTGGCAACGCATCGACCTGAATGATTTTCCAAATGTGTCGAAATGGCATGACAGAGTCGCGAACCGGACCGCGGTTAGAACGGCCTATGCGCTCCCATCAAAGCTGGACCTCTAACGCTTGGCCGACAGCACCAGATCGACAACGGAATCCAGGTCATTCCTGCTTGCGTTCGTCCTGGCAGAAACGGAAAGCCCGCGCATCAGGACGAGGATACTTGCCGCTGACTCCTTCGGGTCTGGATCGCCCAGTTCCATCAATCTCGCCGCTATTGCCGCCTGAGTCGCCTCCGCTTGCGCGGCCACAAGTGCGTTGGCTTCTGCATCCTGTGACATCAACGCACCATTCAGCACCATGCACCCTTTGATGTCCCCAGATGAATACACTTCGGCGGACGAACGCAGGACTTTCTCCCAGACCTCAAAGGGCGTCGACGCGGCAGCAAGTGCAGCACTGACAAACTTGCCAGTCGAGTTGGCATAGTTTTCCACCGCACGTGTGTAGAGGCCCAGCTTGTTGCCAAAAGCGGCGTATAGTGATGTTGGCGTGACCCCCAACGTTTCGCAAATTTCACTCATCCCCACTGTGTCGAAACCACGACCGGCAAATAGGGCTTGGGCCTGCACAACACCCACATCCACGTCAAATTTCCGGGGTCGGCCTCTAGATCTTTTTTTTGCAGTGGTCATTACATTATTCTCTTGACGCTGGTTCGCTTATATTAGTAACAGTCACTACATTAATCAGTTGCCCCACTGGTTTCAACTGATTTGTCAAAACCGAAGGAAATTCCAAATGTCCCCTACATCAAATCTGCCTTCCTTGAAAGGCGCTCTGCTTGCCACCGCTCTGATCTTCACACCTGTGCTCGCGTCGGCTCAAGAGGCAACTGCGACCCTGACAACCACCGGCGACCACGTCACTTTCGTCAACATTATGACCCCAAATGACGGTGTGACACTTGATGAATTGGCCTCACAGTTGACGGCAGCAATGGAAAATGACGCCAGCAAGATGCCGGGGTTTCGTAGCGCGTCGGTGCATGTCAGCCGCGACAACAGCTATGTGCTGAACTACGCACAATGGGATGACGTTGCCTCTGTCGACGCCGTCGTCACAGCGCTGCAATCCGGGTCCTTGCCTGATCTGGCGCAGGCTTTCTCGATGTCCTCGCCAGAGTTCCATCCGTACGACGTGTTCAGCATCACGCTGCCGAGCGAGTAAGACATGGCTGATCTCACATTCTTCTTTCACCCCTCCCCCAACCCACTGAAGGTTGCACTGATGCTTGAAGAGCTCGGGCTCGACTACGCAGTCAAGCCCGTGGATACCTTCAAGGGCGAACAACACGAGCCGAACTTTCTTGCGGTCAACCCAAATGCCAAACTGCCTGCGTTGCAGGACGGCGCAGTCACCGTGTTCGATTCAAACGCCATTCTGCTTTACCTGGCAGACAAGCATGGCCAATTTCTGCCCGCGTCCTCTGACGGGAAGGCGCAGGTGCTTAGCTGGCATATGTTCGTTGCAACAGGTCTCTCGCCGTTTTCCGGTCAAGCCGTGCACTTCCTTAAAATGTGCCCGGAGGATATTCCCTACGCAAAAAACCGGTACGAAAAGGAAGTGATACGTCACTATGCGATCCTGGACGAACGTCTGAAATCGAACCCCTATATCGCTGGCACGGACTATTCGATTGCAGATATCGGCGCGTGGGGCTGGATGAATTTTGCACCCTACATCTTCGACGACGGGCTTTCGCGGTTCCCGAACGTTGAGCGGCTGTTCAACGAGATTTCAGCCCGTCCCGCCGCACAGCGGGTCAACGCGGTGAAAGAGAAATTCGAGTTCAAGCAGGACTTCGATGAAGAAACGCAAAAGGCTCTGTTTCCGCAGAACGCTTAACCATTGGAGAGTGCTCTGTCGCCTATGGGCGATTGGGCACTCTCACTGTGTAGAGTTGCCGAGGACTGACGCCTTCGAATTGGATCTCCTGGAGAATTGGTTCCCTTGTGGGATTCACTGACTCCCCCACCTATGAGCAACGATATGGAGCTCCATTATCGTTACCGCACCGGCAGGCGATTTCGGAGCTATGACCAGCCTGTGCTGAACTGCCTGAACTCACCCAAAGGAGTTCAGCATGCCCTATCTCGATCACACCGCTTTCGTCAATTCGCGCCGCGATGAGCGCAGCCTCGGCCACCACACGCTCCGGGCCTACGCCCAGGATCTGCGCACCTTCGCGCGCTTTAGCAGGGCCCATCAGCTCACCGATCCGTTGTCGAGAGACGACGTCCTCGCCTACCACCGGCATCTGCGCGACGAGTTGGGCGCCAAGCCCGCGACCATCGAGCGGCGCCTAGTAACCCTCAAGTCTTACTTCGCCTGGAGGGCAGAGCGGAACAATGCCCTGCCCTCCCCATTCGCCGATGTCCGTATAACTGTGAAGCTCCCAAGGCGCCTACCGCGGCCAATCGATCGCGACACTCTAAGGGCAGTTCTTCAGGCCCATGACTGCGCAACTGATCCGCTGTCGACTCCAGGCACAAACCACACGGTACCAGACGCGCAAAATGCCGTTACGATCTTGATCATCAAGTTACTGATCGTAACGGGGCTCCGCATCAGCGAACTCACCAATCTGAAGGTCCGTGACGTCTCGCCGGACGGCGGCGAAATCCTCGTGCAAGGCAAAGGCAGCAAGGAACGGATCGTCTTCGTGCCGAACCGAGAGCTGCAGGAGGAGCTTCAACGCTTCTGTCAGATACGATCCAAAGACGGCTCGATTGCCTCGCCACTGTTCCTCAACATGGCCGGGCGCCGGCTCCGCGCGGCCACCTTCCGAAAGCGGCTGCGAGCGCTATCCAAGCGCCTTAGCATTGAACCGCATCTGACCCCGCACCGTTTCCGGCACTCGGCCGCGACGCTCCTGATCGAAGAGGGTATCGACATTCGTATGGTCCAGGCGCTCCTTGGACACGCAAACCTCAAGACGACGGAAATATATGTGCGGGTTTCGAACCATGCGCTGCGACGCGCATTGGAGCGGGCGGATATTCTGGAAGTCCTAAGAAACTAGGGCGGGTCTTGGTCGTTAATGCAAATCAGTGCCCTACACTGACTGTAAAGCGAACGCGTCGGGTAGTAGTTTCATAGCCAATCCGATTTAATGACTTCGATTTCTAGCATCTGAGGCACTTTGACATGCAGATTCGTCATATCTCGATCCAAAACTTCAAAGGCATCAAAACGCTGAAGTGGACTCCGGATAGCGCTTTCTGTTGTTTAATTGGTTCGGGAGATGTGGGAAAAACAAGTATTCTTGACGCAATAGAAGCAACGCTGTCCACACGTTGGATCACCTTCGCTGAAGCAGACTTTGTCGATTGTGACACCAGCAATGAAATACTAGTTGAGGTTACAATTGGTGAATTATCGACCGAACTAAAATCGGACGAGCGATTTGGTCTCTATACCCGAGGTTGGACTAGCTCAGGCGATGTGCGCGACGAACCCGCTGGCGACGATCAACCAGTTCTGACTGTCAGGCTGTCGGTCGATGCGACACTGGAACCTGTATGGGAACTAGTGTGTGACCGATCAGACCGACCAAGGACACTTTCAAACCGGGATCGCTCGCACTTTGGTTTGGTGAGGCTTTCGGGAAGTGACGCTCGACATCTGGCCTGGGGCCAAGGATCCGTTTTAGCAAGGCTGACCGACAACACGGATGAAACTGCACTCCGCCTAGCCGGAGCCTATCGGCGAGCTCGGGAAGGCGCAGACTTCAGTGATATACAAGAGCTATCCGGGTCGGCGAGAGAAGCTGAGAAGTCGGCCAAAGAGCTGGGAGCATATGTCAGCGGAAAATATCAACCTGGTCTCGAACTCGGTCGATCCGGGTTTTCTTCTGGCTCGATAGCGTTGCACGATTCAGGTGTTCCATTGCGCCAAGCTGGGCTTGGCACAAAAAGGCTTGCAACGCTCGCAATCCAAAAGTCAGGAATACAAGCAGGCGCGATAATCCTGATCGACGAGATTGAGAACGGCCTTGAGCCACATCGGATTATCGGAGCGATTTCTCAAATTAAGTCCGATCAGAGATCATCAACGAATGCGAATGCACCAACTGGCCAGATTCTTATGACGACGCATTCCGACGTAGCACTTGCAGAGGCTGGCGGCTCTAGCCTTCGGATTGTTCAAAGGGATCACAACACGCGAAAGATGAACATCCTTGCTCCCAAGACCGCCGATACCCTTAAGCCAATACTTCGTTTCGCGCCTCGTGCCCTGCTAGCAAAGCGGGTGCTTGTAATCGAAGGATACACCGAAGTTGGAATACTTCATGGAATAAAGGAATTTTGGCCTCAATTGCACGAAGGCAAACCAATTGAACAACTTGGTGCGGCTTTGGTAGACGGCAACGGGCATCAGGCTCCAAGCATCGCAAAAGCTATTCGAGAGCTTGGCTACTCCGCTTGTTTATTCCGAGACTCTGATAGCGCCTTAGGGGAGCAGGAACTAAAAAGCCTAGAAGCCGCAGGCATCCCAGTCATTCAATACGCGGGCACGTGCAACACAGAGCAAGCCATTTTTATGGCAGCCGATGACGCATGTTTTGGCGAGTTACTCGACTTTGCAATGGCCGAGCATGGAGCAGAAGCCGTCGCCTCCAGTATTGCAAGCAAAATCGATGGTTTGACGCCGGTGAACGCACAGTCGCCTCACTCTGAGTGGACGTTCTCGCAAGAGATCAGTCAGGAAGACTTGCGGAAACTGGTTGGTGAAGTCGCACACAAAAAGAAATGGTTCAAAGAGCTTAGGTTGGGTCGCGAGGTGTCTCCCTTGGTATGGAAAAGCATCCAAGCTAACAAAGGAAGCGATCTGGCTAAGACTGTTTCAAAGGTCGAGAACTGGCTTTATGGCTGAAGATCGACTGGTTGTTGAGGGCGAAAACAGTTCGGTAATCGCGCCAGCTGGCTTCGGCAAAACGGAGACAATAGCGAAGGCCGCAGGCCATTGCCGACGTGCGCTGATTTTGACCCATACGCATGCAGGCGTGCAAGCTGTCCGTGCCCGCCTTCGGAAGCTAGAAGTCCCCCATGGTCGTGCGAGTGTCGATACGTTTGCTGGCTGGTGCATGAAATACTCCAACAGCTTCCCGAAAACGGCTCAACCGCCAGGTTCACTTCCCCAGGGAGGGGAGTGGGACGTACTCTACAAAGGAACAAGAGACGCTCTAGAGGTCGCTGCGGTAAGGCAAATTGTGGCCGCATCTTACGACAGAATTCTCATTGACGAGTACCAAGACTGTAATCCACATCAGCATGAGGCGGCGCTTGCCCTTAGCACGATTGTTCCAACGACGATATTTGGCGACCCCATGCAAGGTATTTTCGAATTTGCGGGAGCCTCGCTCGACTGGCAAACAACGATTTTCCCACGGTTTCCGCTCATAGCGGAGCTCAAAACTCCGCATAGATGGGAGAAGCACAATCGAAGCTTGGGCGAATGGATAAGCGATACCCGCAAACGGCTGATCGCGGGGCATGAAATCGAACTTGATGATGAGCGGATCAAATGGAGGCAAAGCAGTGATGCTTTCGACATGGGTGTGTTGTTCGAAGGTTTGGATCGCGAAGCAGAAAAAGTCGCTGCTATTCACTGTAGGAAGGGCACGTGCATAAATTTAGCACGGGCAACAAATGGTGCATTCCAGGCGATCGAAGAATTAGCCGCTAACCGAATGCAAGAATTTGCTCGCGATTGGGATCACTCAACGCATGATCGCGCGTATGATCAAGTGATCCGCGGGCTCTTCTCCGATTGTTTTCGCCAAAAAGAGAAATCTGCTGATGGCTTGGAAGAGGATCATTCGGCTGTAGAGCAACTGATGCATGAGTTGGTCAAGCAATTGTCTGGCGCGGAGCCAGCACTAGCGGCAAGTGGGTTGCTCTATGCCGCCAGAGATCACCCCAGGTGGCGGCTGTTTAGAAGCGAACTCTGGCGGGACTGTGAACGCGCCATATCGGAGGTTGTAAATGGTAGGTGCTCAACAATGGCGGAAGCTGCGGAGGTCGTTCGCCAGAGGAGCAATCATATTGGGCGGCAACTACCTCGCCGAACCGTTTCCACTCCACTTCTCTTGAAAGGGTTGGAATTTCAGGACGTCGTGATCCCCTATGCGCCGCATTTCAATTTTGAGGAGCAAGCTCAGGCGAAGCTATTCTATGTGGCGATCTCACGCGCAACTCGCTCTCTCGTCATTGGAGCTCCAAGTAAGGCTTTGCGGTTTCCACAACCGTTACTTCGGCAAACCTAGCTGATAGGTTCTAACGAATGCATTTAGTCAAAGACCAATCATTGGTAAGGGATGTTTTTTCGTGGCAAGCAAGAGTGTAATTTTCCAAAGACTACTCGAACGGGGATTCTATCCTCGTGAATTGCCTCCCTGTTTCAGAACCGTAAAGTTCGGGACCCTGCTTGCTTCGAAGCCGGAATACCTCAAGCCGCAAAAAGACTTCTCAGGTGAGATTGCTTTCCTTGATGGCGCAACTTTTCAAGGTAACCATAGGACCTTTGGCGTCATCAATCCGATCAACTATGCACTACTTTCGCAGTTTTTGGCGGATAATTGGCCTCAGATTGAAAACGTTATGGACCTGAGCAACTTTTCTGCCTTCAAGATCGTGTTTCCAAATAACGTTGCGGTCGGGGGGAGAGCTTTCCAGAGGTCTTCGTTTTCGGGAAAGCTCAAGAAACAGGCATACCTATCCAGTGCGTACCCGTCAGTTGTCCACCTTGACATTAACAGATTCTACGGCTCCATCTACTCGCACTCAATTCCCTGGGCGGTACTTGGAAAGCCTGAAGCCTTGAAACAGCACAAGGCGAAGAAGCTAGACGCGCATTGGAGTGCGGAACTTGATCGCTTAGTTAGAGCTTGCAACCGCAACCAAACAATCGGGATCCCAATCGGTCCGGACACCTCACGGGTAGTTTCCGAGCTCGTGTTGTCTCGTATTGATCATGAACTGAAGAAAAATGGGCCTGGCCTGCGCAAAAGGCAGGTTTTTCACAACATTGATGACTACGAGATTGGGGTGGAAAAGACCACGGATGCGGACAGAGTCATCGCACGGTTCGAAAAAGAGATCAGACAGTTCGAGCTTAGGAGCCACGAGGGAAAGACAGCAGTTTTTTCTGGCGAGCTACCTGAAAACCTCCGTTGGGAGCCCAAGTTCAATCTTTTGAATGGTTTAGAGGAAACTGAGTTCCTAGATGGACTGTTTGCGCTACTGGCTAGTGAACGACAGGCTCATCCCGGGTCGAATATTGTAGGCTACGGTTTGAGTAGGTTTGCGAAGAAAATTGCTTCTTGCTCGGACAAAGACCTTTCCTTGCGTCATCTTCAAACACTGCTTTATTCGTCACCACGATTTGTCAGCTGGGTGGCTCCACTATTTGTCGGCCTTAAGGGTGGGGATGACCTCGATCGAGCACAAAAAAGAATGCTACGCTGGGGCTTGGAGGAGTGCTCGCGAAGGCATGATGTTGTCTCGCTGTTGTGGTTTTTGTACCTCCACATTCAATTTGATCTCAAGGTGTCAAAGGCTCACAAGAAACTATGCTTCGAGGTCGAGTCGGTACTGGTCGACCTTGTCTTGGCACACGCGGACCACAATTCGCTCTTGAAGGGAGGGTTTGCCGAGGCTTCTGGGCGGTACGCCAACGTCGCTCTTAGTACTTCATCATGGTTGTTCCTCTATGAGACTGAGGTTCGTGGATGGAAGGCGGTAACCGGCACAAGTAAAATTGGTACATCCGACGACCCCAACAAATTTTTCAAGCTTATGAAGGATAATGAGGTCCACTTTTACGACGTTGCCGCTTTCGGAGTATCCGCGTTCCAATGGGGCCTAGATGAAGACGATTTCAACCCGAGTGATCACGATTTAGATGCGGAGCTCGATTATGAAGAATTTGATCCTGATGACGACGAGACAGACGATTACTTCTTGTACTGAACACCGCTTGCTTAATTCGTGCTAATTTTCTTTTGTTTCGGCTCATGCAGTCATCTCTCTCCGGCTGCAGTGGGCGGCTTTTGCCAGCCGCAGCGCAGTACCGATGGCGCTCAATGAACAACCTGTTTCAGCTGAAAAGAGCAGCGCTTAGAGCGTTAACCATTGTCTCAATTTATCAACGCTTTGTGTTGAAATCGTTGAGATGCTTAGCCCTGTATCCGTCGGGGTCACCCAAAAACCTGCGTATTTTGGCAAATCAGAAGGAAGAAATGCATGCGGGACTTCTTCTGCACTCCTCGTGACGTAAGTGTGTCTTCCATCGACAAAAGTGATCAACGCGATCCCATGTTCTGCCGCAAATTCGATGGCACCACGTTGAAACCCAGACGTTGAGAAGATGATACCTTTGTGCGAGCCAGTCTCCTGAATTTTGCCCTTAAGGATCATTGCCACATCACGTTCAACTGGACGCTTCAGTTTCTTGCATTCAACCAGAACTGCTATCTCTGCACCTTCAAAAATCTTGAATTTCGCCACGGCATCAATGACATATTCGCCCCCGCTGCCAGGCAATGTCTCAAGGTGCTGAACAGAAAAGCCAGCAAGCTTCCCTTCAGCTTCCTCAAGCCATGAGACAACTTGTTTTTCATATTCTGAAGGCGTCACTTCAATCGGGCTGCTTGGTTCCCAAGGCAATTCTCTCGTCATGAAACTGTTTTCCCGCCGTCTGGTAACCATCCAGCACAGGCTAGCGGTTACTGCAACGGACGTCTCCTCTTCTGTGACGCATCCCAGCATTGCGGCTGGCACGTAGACGGCGGCTTTGGGCTGGGCCATCTCCACCATTTTCAGCTAAATGATCCTGATGACATACACTTTGAACACATGGTGCGATCGTTTGGGACCAGCACTGAGCCAGCTCGCCGAGGTACAAGAACCCTTTCTAGAGGAATACTGGCAAGTGAACAGTTACCCGACACGAGTCACATTTAACGGAGTGGATGAAACACCCTTTCCAAAGGATGACATTGCCCATCTATATGATCTCGCGCGCATGGCCTCGCGATCCGCTGATAAGAAACACTACAAGCCGCTTTGCGAAGTGCTTGACCCGGTATGAGGTATCCTGAGGTCACACCCATCACTCGCTAGGGCACTTGGGACGCGCATCGGTAATGACGAGTTTCACGTCAAAATATTCAACGGGACGTCGCTCACTTGGCTTACACAGATGGTGGCTGGGCTTCTGGAGCGCGCACACGACCATGGAGACGGCGGGTATAGGAAAGCTGCAAACGAACTTGGATCGATCCTTGATCTGAGTTCGACGACCTTAGAAGTTGATGTCCCAAACGGGCTCGATTTGGGCTACGACTTACTGCTCTTCCATGGTCCCGAAATTGGCAACGAATTTGAGATTCAGGAGGGTTTAGTCGTCAAACCCGCTGCCGCTCTCTCAGACTATCTGGATCGCGAATGGATCCGGGATTTTGTGCCAGAGGAGATGGATCGACGTGATTGGCGGCAGATCGGCGCTGTGGTGCGACCGTTCAAATGGCGACCTGCGTTCCGGAGGAAAACTGACTATCGGGAGGAGCATCCCAGCTGGCCACCAAGATTTGAGGATGGCGCTCTCACGTTTTTGGAGATCCTGTCCATCGCGAACCAAACTGCGATCTTACCTTTCATGTTGATGCACGGATGTGTGCATCGATCCGCACATGGCTTGTTGGGGTTGGCTCACAGTCAAGATGGCTACCAACCGATAAGTCTCGTCGGACGTCGGTACGATCCTTTTCGAACCCCTCCACAGCTCCGGGACAGCTCGATCGATTTGGCCAAAGAAGCCTTTAGCAAACGAAGCGATGAGGAATTTGAACGCCTTGCACCAATCATTCATCGGCTTTCAGAAGCCTTGGCGCGCTTGGGGCGTTTTGGTGCCAACGATCGAATTCTGGATGTTTCGCAATCTTTGGAATTGATGTTCAGGCCCAAAGGCGGAGGGATAAGCCGAAAACTCCAAGACGGGATGGCCGAGTTGCTGGGTGTCGATGAAGCGCACAAGGACGACATAAGAACCGCGATCAAGCAATTCTATGATGTTCGCTCAGCGGTCGTACATGGCGCAACCGACGCGAGGCGCAAACGCAATTTGGAAGATCGCCAACGCGCATTTATCAGCGGCTTCAATTTGACCCAGCAGGCGCTCTTCAAGATGCTACTGAATGATGCTGGAGCCCGTAACTAATTCTGGGCAGTTATGATTGTCCGCAGGCCATGAGTTCGAATATCTCCAGATCGCGCACTTGCGGCGAATGGCGGCTATGCGGGCTGCGGGCGCAGCATCTTGACTGAGTGTCCAAGGTCTGGAATGGGCCGACGCCTTAGCAATTCTCAAATGAAGTTATTCAGCCGTATTTTTTGCCAGAGGCTGGATCAATTTGCCTCAAAGCCGCATCCTGGCGATAAAGAATTGAGTAATCACATGGGACGCCGCAAGACAGCAATCTACAAAGACCTGCTTCAGAGGTATGAGGCTGCAGCAAAGGCAGGCTTCTTCTACGAAGCAAACTGGTTTGCATACGCCATCATGGAAGACCGAACCCGAAGCATCGTATCGAACTCCGGTGATGGGCTGGGACATGGCGGCAGTATGTCGGAGAAACTTGTGCTCATCTTCGAACGTCATGACGCCAAGGTCGCAAAAGTTGTCAACGGGCGGCCCGTCAGAGTGCGTGGAAAGAAAGAAAAGATCCCGAAGTACCCTCATCTTCATACACTGAGGCGTAGTGATGTGCTGATCATGCGACGATGGACGAAGAAACGAAACGAGCTGTCCCATGCGCTTGCGTCGGGACACCTTCGCTTGCCGGAGGCCGATCATTCCTCCAAAAGGCTTTCGCGAGTTGCTGATCGGCTGTTGCGCCGTTTGTGCGCCGCTGCCAGGCGTCTGAAAAAGCTTCGAGCCAGGGAGGAATAAGGAGCGAAATAACCGCCAGCGCATGCACCCAAGAGACAATGCATTTTACTGTATGGCCTCTGACCGAGAAATTGTAGGACCGGAAATGGACCGAGAGAAACTGGAGATATTGCTAAGCGACTCACTGAGGGAACTCTATGTGAGGGACCTGGGCATGCTCGAACGGGACGCGAATGAGAGGACGATTACAGGCAGACTGGGGAGATACATAGAAGATCGAATCGAAGGGTATGATGTTACCGTCGAATACAACAGACACGGTATTGATCCAAAAGAAGTCGAACTGCCAGATAACGACGGTGTTCTAACCCTGCAAAGGGTAATGCCGGATATCATAGTTCATCATCTGGGCGACGACAGTGACAACTTGCTTGTGATCGAGGCAAAGAAGACATCCAACCCGGCGCCCGATAACCGGGACATCGAGAAGCTTACAGCTCTCAAGCAGAATATTGGGTACCGTTACGCGGTCTTCCTGAGATTACCCGTTGGCCGAGAGGCGGACGTGCGCTTGGTTCAAATCCGCTGGGTTGAGTGAGCCGGGCGAGGTTATTTAGGTGGCAAAGCCCGAACAGACCTACGACCTACTTGTCCCGCTTGAGATGCCCAAGCAGACAACATTCAATGCTGGCCCCCACAGCCGTGCTCCAGGCATCAATGACGAGACTGCCTTTCGTTTCGCTACCTGGAACGCCTCATTCCACGAGTTTGGTGAGATCCGCTACATTGTTTTGAGGCTCGGCCTGCCTCTTGTACGGATGCGAGAACTCCTGCCGACCATTTTCCTAAGGATTGCCCGGGCCTCGGTCGCTCTTGATGTGTCGATGAGACCGGTATCGCCACCCTTGACCGTGCTTTCCAATGGCGAACGCGCAGACCTGGATCGGCTCAGTGCGATCCCGTCTGGAGGCACGCCAGCGGTGCAACATAGAAGTTCGAGTTTCCAAGTTGGGTTGTCGGTCGAGCTGTTCAGCGATGCACTTGGCAAAGGTTTGTCAGTAGACGACAATGCCGGCGCGTCCCGAATGTTTTCTGACGTCGATTTTGAAGCCACGCCAGACAGTAAGTTTGTTCTTCTGTCCACGATCCTGGAGCTGCTCTCTGTGAGACAAGCAAGGGACAAACAAGCTCAGGAGTTGCTGAATAAATGGAAAGCAGATGCCATGAAGGCAAAACGACAAGACCTTGCGCAAGCCTTGGATCTGATGCGGTCGGAGTCAATCGGGACTTCAATCTTCGAACTGGTTTCGAAAGCGGCAAGGGCAGCGGGATGTGAGGAAAAGGTTGCTAAGACGTTCTCCGAAAGCGCGAGGGATGCCTACCGTAAGCGTGGCAAGCTCCTGCATGCAGGCGTTTCAGTTAGCAAAGAAGAACTTTCGACTTTGCGGTCAATTGTTCGCCTGGTGTTGGTCGGAGATACCAAAGGGACCCCCTTTACACCTATTGGCAATGGCGAATGGGAAGAGGGCGACAGATTCTGATTGGCCACTTGGACGGTCCAATCTGGAAGTTAGCGCATGGCTGGCCCCTGGTCCATCTGGATGATAGCCTCGGGCCCAAGTGGGCGATCGCCATATCGACGGTACTGGCACGTCCAAACTCACAAAGTAGTCCGTTTCGTCTTACTCAGATTGTAGCAAGCACTGCATTCTATCGAGAGCCTAACCCCACCCACCGGCCAGCCAGATAGCCGACGCTTAGTCCCGAGATCTGTTAAATTGCCCACAACCCGATTTCGCGTTTGCAGCGAACGACCGGTCTGACGGGCCGCGCCGCAGCACTCCGCTTACTGGATAAATGGCAACTATGGGCCGCTACCTCAACATCGCCCCAGTTCCACGGGCTTTCGCATCCCTAGCAGAACATTGAGGCAAAAAATATGAAGAACATCGGCTTTCTTGTTGGCCCAAAACGGTCTTTCGGCAGAGCGCTCAGTTGCTGAGAGACAGCCTGCTCGGACCACGGCTATGCCAAAGGACAATCCTTCATGGTCCCGCAACAGGGCGTTTTTGACTGCTTGAGATCGTTCAGTAACTCCTGTTCTTGGGATCGGCGTTTGATCTCAAGACGATTGAGGCTCTCAATAACGTCCCGGTTCGGGCAACTTGCGCGCAAAATTGGACGATGGTCTTTTTGGCAATCGATTTTGCACTCGTGGCGCTCACAGGACCTCTTGCGGTACGGAAAATGAAGCCTCTTGCAGCCGCGAGGGCAAGGTGTTCTCAGGTTCACAAATCTTGACTTGTCCTTGCTTAACCGGAGCGGCGCATCGTGTAGAAACCCCGCCCCTCGAAAAATCGAGCTTAAGACTTCGTCTTTCCAACCAACAGTGTCTGCTACGCGTTCCATTTCAACTTGAGTGATGGCCGCATCTCCGTGGCTTAAACCTTGATGGATGGGCCAACGGCCAAATCTGGCAGCGTACTCTTGATTGGAGAGATACCTCGCCAGACTTTTCCACCAATCGCGCGCGGCTATCGGGCTCCCAACTGGCTTCGAGGAGTCTAAATGTAGGCAGAAGCTAGAGTCGGAGTTGATGTGACGCTCAACGCAACACTTCGGCAACTTCTGTTCGGCCTTGGTCTCATAGATCTTTATTCGATCAGAAGCCAATTGCTCGACTACGAGGGAATAGACGTCGCCAAGCGCTCCGCTGTCGCGAACACAGGTGGCGCTGATTACTGCCCTTTTTAATTTTCTGGACTCGACCTCAACCCAATCGGGTACTTGTTGGAATAGTTCATCGAGTGAGCTCATTTCTTCTCAAGGTGCGCACGCGTATCCGTAACAACCGACGGTGCGTGGGCTCGCGCGTACGGTGCGGCAACTTCTGCGACTGCCGGAGTACTCACGGCAGTGCTGACATCATCAAACTGAAGATCTCCGGCCATCCCGTCACTTGAAATCAGATCGTTCAAGGCCACAGGAACAAGTTTGAGCACCTCTGGTCCAAACCGCGTCTCGTTATGAGCACAGGATTTTTGCATAGCTTCAGAAACACTCGTAGTTTTGCTTGATGCAACACGAACCGAGCGGTCACCTTGTATTCCGATCTTGGAGATCGGTGTCTGACCGTACTCGACACCAATGGCCAATCCCAATTCGTTCACTCCCATCAAAGCCGACTTGCATAGATCAAACGAAGACCGGATTGCGCCAGCGCACTTGGCTGCTTCCATTATGGTTTCTTCAGAGTTTGTCTCCCGGTGATCACCTTCCGCATGCAATGCGTGAATGCAGTCTCCAATGAAACGCACTTTGCGCCCGCCAAAGTCGTCATGAACAACGTTTTGAAACTCCTCTCGGATCACATGAAGGGCTTTGACGGCATCGGCAATCATACCATGCGCGATAGCACGGTCGATGTAGTCCGTGAATCCCGACAGGTCAGCATAGATTGATGTAAGCGGCATCCTAATCGACTTGCTCGGAGAGATGTCCTCGAACTTAATCTCAGCAAGCGGCGGGCGCTTGTAGTGAAATACAAAATTCGGATTGGTGGGATCGGGCACTGAACGTGCTTGGATGGCCGTCCGCCATTCATTGATCACCCCGTCTAGTGAGCGCGGCATCTGATCGAAGCCAAGTTCGATGCCCTCACGGATATCCCTTGACGCGACAAGACGCCCATATGTCGCTTCGTCCAACTGGAGCAGGGATTCAAAGCTCGAACTAAGTTCAGCTTGGCCTATTGCAGTCCTCACGCGATTTGAAAGATAGATGCCGGGTTCGTCACCGTCTGCTAGCTTGGCGGCATGGTTCGCTGGACTGCCCAAGAACATAGGCTCCTGCTCGTGCCCGGTCCCATTGTTGATCGCAACGCAGCGTCCTGCATCCACTCCGATACGGAAACGTGCTTCGAACTCACCATCGGCGAGTTCTTTGTTAGCCTGTTCAGCGACATAACGAAGGTCTCGTACGAAGGCCAAGGCGTTCGACACAGTTTCCTCGGTGACGCCGTTTTCCCCTTCCGCGACTACGACAGCATGCATCCGGCCGCCGTGAAAATCCACCCGCTGAGCAGGGCTGTGTTCCATCGCACGGTCGCAAGCGCTATAGTGCAGATGTAGGAACTTCAGCGCCTTCGCATGCGATGCTTCCGTTTCCCTGCGCTCTTCCATTCGGTAGTCGTCGTAGTTCACCAAAGTCACATAGACATGCACCGCATCCACAACCACGGCGCGGCCCTTGGGCAGTTCGTACAGCGGAGGAGTTCCCCGATGACCCTCCGCTAGCAACGCTTTGCGGCTCTCCAAAAACTGGGGAAGGTAGTCTTCATGGAACTTCTGGACTTCGATAGCGGGCGCTTCATCAATCAGTTTTGTTATGCGCTTCTGCGCAACATTGTGTCGCCAAGGCATGGCAGCTCCTGTTCAAGACGCCTCGCGCAGCACAAGACGGTGTAAATTTGTATGTCTACCACAGAAATTAGGACTTCAGTACTTTTTGTCAAGGTGCTACACTCTGGTACATCGGGAGGAAACCGCCTTGAACCCATTCAAAGACCTAAAAACAAGTATCAGACGACGTTTCGAGTTCATCGAGTTTTGTCTCAATTGGAGTGGGCACGTTGGTCGCCCACAACTGCAGAATCAGTTTGGAATTTCGCCGCAGCAAGCCACGAATGATCTGACCAACTATTTGGACGGCTGCCCTGGAAACATGCAATATGACCCTAGGGAACGTGCGTACGTCACCAGTCCAGGCTTCAAGCCCAAACTGATTTCAGGCGAAGCATCTGAATATTTCATGCATCTTGAGATGTTCTCTAGAGGCTTCAGAACCAAGGAAGAAATTTGGATTAAGGAACTTCCAGAAGTTTCGACGGTGTCGGTGTCTTCACGTCCTCTCGACAAGCGGATCGTTCGAACAGTGGTTCAAGCGATAACGACAGATTCCGCATTGCACTGTGTATATGCATCCATCAATTCCGGCATAGACAGCGAGCGTACGCTGGTTCCAACCGCGCTGGTCAGTGACGGGCATCGCTGGCACGTCAGAGCCTACGACTTAGAGAAAAGGCGTTTCTCCGATTTTGTACTGACGCGCATGGCGACTCCAAGGGTGGTGGCAAAGCCTGATCAGGCCATACCGCCCGACGATGAATGGAACGAAGAAATCACGGTGACGTTGTCAGCGGCATCCACTCTCAATGAGTGGCGTAGACAGCAGCTTGAGCATGAATATGAAATGGAGAACGGGACGCTAGAGGTGCCCACGACAAAGGCGATGCTCTTCTACGTACTGCGTCAATATGGCTTCAATCCCTACGATCGAGAGGATGACGGCATGATGCGCAATGTTAGTAGCTTCCAACTTGAGGTCTTGAATTCCAAAGAGGTAGAGGAATGTTTGCGTCGAAGAAACTAAGACAACCTCCAGAAATTCAGACGAATTCCGTTCTTTCCGATGACGAAATCGAACGGGACTTGGAAACGCTGAAGCGCAACGAACTCGTTGCGGGAGACGAAGATATTGCGTGGCTAGTTCTGGAAAACTCGGATGTCCACACCTTTAGTAAGGGTAGTCAGCTCATTGGTGAGGGCGATCAAGTTGACGATGTATTTTTTCTTCTTTTTGGCGACGTGGTGGTGATCCGAAAAGACAAAGGAAAGTTGGATACACTCAGTACACCCTCCACAGTCGGAGAGTTGGCAGCAGACGAACCTGGTCAACCCAGAACTGCATCTGTGATTTCAAGTTCAGATAGACTGAGGACACGTGCTCTTCCAGGACGAGTGTTTCGCGAGATCAGAGACAGCAATCCGAAATTTGCTTCCGCGCTTAAGAAGCTCATTAGCAACATGAACCGCAGGAAGATTGCACAAAGCTTAGAGCAACGGTTCTTGGCCAAAGTTAGCAAACCACTACTGACCGGATGTGGTAGTTTTCTGATATCTGCATTGTTGTTCTGGAACTTTACAGACCTGACTGCCGGCCAATTACTATCGCTGAGTGCGCTAGCTGCAGCTATCGTGGTTGGCCTGGCGACGTACTTCAACCACCAGCACCGCTACGGAAGAGCGTTCTCGATGGCGCTTCTTGCCACAATACTGTACGGCTCACACTTCGGCGTCAGCTACTTCTTCTTCGTTGATGGGCGTACTGCTCCCTTCCCTTTCTTTTGGAAATTCACCGCCAATCCCGAGCAAAGCCCCTTAGTCGCCTCCGTATTTCTGGCGGTGCTATTTCTATTGTGCATTGTTTGCGGAGTCTTCGACTACTTGAGAAACCACAGAGCAAACTAACCTGAATTGACGATAGTCTTTGACTCAAGGATGTCCGGTATTGCGAACCCTTGCTTTGCTGAGCGCATCTGCAGCGAATGACAGCTTTCCGCCCACCCGACCGAAGCCTCTCCATCTTGACATTCAGAAAAACATATCCTATTTTCTGACATGGAGTTGAACCATGATCACGTCAAAAATCAAGCAACGCATCGTTGGAAAGGGCCGAGGCGCCATCTTCGCCCCGTCGGACTTCCTCGACATTGGATCGCGCGCAAGCGTGGATCAGGCGCTATCGCGCCTTGCGGATCAGCGGGTGATCCGGCGGTTGACGCGTGGGCTCTACGACTATCCCAAGCAAAGCACGCGTTTCGGGCTCTTGGCGCCATCCGCCGATGACATCGCCCGCGCGGTTGCGCGGAAGGACAACCAGGTTCTGCAGCCTTCGCCTGCGATGGCGGCAAACCAGTTGGGTCTGTCCACCCAGGTCCCGTCCAATCCGACCTATATGACTGACGGGCCAACGCGAACGAAGAGGATCGGGCGGCAGGTCATCCAGTTCCGCAATGCCTCTCCGAAGACATTAGTCGGCGCCGGGTCTAAGACGGGCACTGTGTTCCAGGCGCTCCGCTATGTCGGCAAGGATCGCGTCGACGATCAGGTGATCGGCAAGATCGCCCGCACGCTGGATGCCAAGGATCGGGCGCAGCTTGCAAAACAAAGCCGACACGTTCCGGCCTGGATGCATCCGGTCGTGCAGCAAATCGTGGCACACGCCTGAGCATGGACGCCTTCGCGAACGACAAGCCTGCAAACCGAGATGAAGCCTTTCGGCAAGCCGCGGCGGAGCTGGGGTTTGCAAAGGCGGTTGTCGAGAAAGACTTCTGGGTCTGCTGGTCCCTGCAGCACCTGTTTGCCCTTACCTCCTTCGGCAATCACCTGATCTTCAAGGGAGGCACGTCGCTTTCGAAGGCCTACGATGTGATCCACCGGTTTTCCGAGGACGTCGATCTGTCTCTAGACCGTGCACAGCTCGGGTTTGAAGGAGACCGTGATCCTGAGAACCCCCACCTTTCAGGCGGCAAACGCAAATCCCTGCTGCAAGACCTTCAGGAGGCCGCCGAGGCCGCTGTCGCAGGTCCCCTTCTCGACGAAATCAACACCGCCTTCTATGCGAGCCTGGAGCAACCGTTCTCCCTCCAGATCGACGAGAGCGACCCCCAGACAGTGCTGTTCGCTTACCCATCTCTAAACAGCGATGATCCAGGCTACATCAAACCAGTCGTGCGGTTCGAATTCGGGGCGCGTGGCGCACAGCTCCCCGCCGAGCAACGGACACTCTCAACTTATATCCAACAAGCTTTTCCTGATCTGCCCGGCCTTGCCCCTGTCGATGTGCGCACTCTCGGGATCGAGCGAACGTTCTGGGAAAAGGCGACGATCCTGCATATGCTTTTTCATCAAGACGCAAGCAAACCGCTCGCTGACCGCATGTCTCGGCACTACTACGACATGGCACAACTGACCCGACATGACGCCAAGACGCGCGCCCTGGCCAATCTCGACCTCTTGAGTGAGGTCGGCCACCACAAATCGGTGTTCTTCAAGGCGGCGTGGGCTAGGTACGAAGATGCAAAACCGGGATCGCTACGCCTGAGCCCGGGCGACCACCTGAAGGCCGCCCTCCGTCGGGACTATGCCGGTATGCGTGAGATGATCATGGGCGACGCACCAAGTTTCGATGATGTGCTGAGCACGATTGCGGCGCTGGAGGCGGAGATCAACGCAGCCTGACCTCAAAAAGCCTGGCGATTGGAAGTCAGGAGCCCGGTGATTGAGAGTCATTAGAGCTTCGACCGCCAAGCCAGCAAATGGTCATGAGTTATAGGATGCAGTTCTATAACTCATGAACGGCCCAAATTTGAGCGATAGATCGCGATTTTTGCCGCTGGCCTGTCACTCTGCAGCCAGTCCCGCATCCGTCAGCTGTTCACGGTCCGGCAGGTCTTGGAGCGACTCCAGCTCGAACGCCACGAGAAACTTTTCGGTTGTCACATAGGTGTAGGGTGCTCCGCGCCGCGGCGAGCGCGGGCCGGTCCCGATCAAACCGCGCGCATGCAGCCGTCCAATCAAGTCGCGGCTGATCTCCTTACCAAAGATGTCCTTGAGCCCGTCCCGTGTGATCGGTTGGTGATAGGCAATGGCGGCCAGCACAGCGACATCGTATTCGCGCAAATCGAGCGTCTGATCACCCACATCCGCCGCTGCTCGGATTGCCGCCGCATAGACTGGCCGCGTCCGCAGCATCCACCCGCCCGCCACCTTCGCTACTTCAAACGACCGCCCCTCGAGATCAGCCACCAGGTCCTCAATCAACAGATCGACCGAGACCCCCTGCCCCACTACGCGCGCAAGGTCCTCGCGCGGCACAGGCGAGGCGGAGGCAAAGAGCACCGCCTCAATCCGGCGCACCCATTCACGCCAACGCAAGTCTGCGGGCAGCTCTTCCAGCTTTCTGTCCAGATCGGGCTCATTGTGAACCTTGGCCATCAATCAAACCCCGTAGAGCCGGAAGGTGTCGCGCCCGGTCAACTCGCGCACCGCGCCGAGCGCGACCAACCGGTCACAGAAACGGCGCGCGGCCCGATCGGAGCGAAGCGACGTCAGAGCCGTTGGCGCTACAGCATCCCGGCTCAGGAGCAGCGCTACCGCCTCGTCGGCGCCCGTCGCCCGGAGCTTCGGCGCGACCTCCTTCAAGCGGGCCGTACGTCGAGCAAGGTCGCTGGCCTCCCGTGTTACCTCGACCGCTGCGGCCGCGATCACCCCATGGCAGGCCATCCGCAACGCCTCGCCCGTCTTCCGCTGATCGGTACGCTTCAGACCAAGCCCCAAAAATGGCGACACATGTGACCATCCGAGCGCCTGCACCAAAGCCGCGTCGGCAAGGACTAGAGCGGCGGTCTGGTCGCGGGGTCGGTCTGCGAGAGCTGCCTGCAGCACGGCCGCAGCCCGCGAGATCGGCGCCCCCTGCCCCGCGTCAAGCCAGGTCGCAATCTGCTCCGGTTCCAGATCAGGCAACGCGCGGTGAAGCGCATTGACTGACAAAGGTCTTTCGATCGCCCGTCGCCAAGACTGATAAACCTCCCCGGCAGGGCCCGGACTGTCACCGGACTGCAGGAATGCCATGGCATCCCGCAGATCCGGCATCCGTTCTGGACGCCCAGTTTGTACCAAGCAGGCCTCCGCCGCGCGCAGCGCCAGACGCGCCCGGAGCAAGGTCTGGGGGACTGCATCTTGGTTCAACACAAGATGCAGATGGTTGAGCGCCGCGCCTGACAAAAACACCACATCTTCAGGGACATCAGACCGCGCTGAGGTGACCCACGACGGCATCCGGGGTAGTGTTTCGAAGCTGTCAGCGGCATAGGTCATGCCACAAGACTATCCTGTCGCGGCGCTTTTGCCTACCATATACTGTAGAAACCGCCCCACCCTGCGGTTCTCTTCTATGTCCAATAAGTTTGCATTATCGGACACAAAGAGATACACTCCCGATATGCCCACAAAACCGAGCCAAAACAGCGAGAAATCGAGCCCAGAGGCCCCTGCCCTCGTAAACCTCGATGAGCTCGACGAGAGAGACAGTTCTGAGGAGAACGCCATCAGCGTTCCAGTGTTGATCGCCAGTTCGGGCTCTCTTGAACGGCTGGTCGAGACCGCCCGGGACTACGCCGAACAAGCAACGGCCGAGAACACCAACAAAGCCTATCTGGCCGACTGGAAGCATTTCTCAAGCTGGTGTCGACGGCGTGGCGCCGACCAGTTCACGCCGGACCCGCAGCTGATCGGACTCTACATCACCGAACTTACCGCTCCTCAGGACGCCTCCCCTGCCCTCGCGTTCTCGACAATCGAACGTCGCTTGTCCGGCCTTGCCTGGAATTACCAGCAGCGTGGCAAGGTCCTGGATCGCAAGGATCGCCATATCGCGACCGTCCTCGCCGGCATCAAACGGGCCCATGCAAAGCCGCCGCTGCAAAAGGAACCGATCGCCCCTGATGAATTGCTTCAGATGGTGGGCACCTTGTCCTTCAGCCTGCGCGACCTGCGAGATCGCGCTATTCTGCTGATCGGCTATGCGGGTGGGTTCCGGCGTTCAGAGATCGTGGCATTGGATGTGGGTCGGGATGACACCATCGACGGCAAGGGATGGATCGAGATCGAAGACGAAGGGGCTGTTGTGATCCTGCAGACCAAGACGGGGTGGAAAGAGGTTGCGATTGGCCGCGGTTCCTCAGACGACTCCTGCCCGGTCCGCGCACTGGAGCAATGGTTGCACTATGCGAAGATCGATTATGGGCCAGTTTTCCGGCGGGTGCTGCGGGACAACTCCAAGGTTCAGGACGACAGGCTATCGGACAAACACGTCGCTCGTCTGATCAAGAAGACGATGCTGGGTGCGGGGATCCGATCTGATGTTCCCGAAAAGGAGCGCCTCGCCCTCTTCTCAGGCCATTCTCTGCGGGCAGGCCTTGCGTCCTATGCAGAAGCAGATGAACGCCATGTTCAGAAACAACTCGGGCATGCTTCGGCGGAGATGACCCGACGCTATCAGCGGCGACGGGACCGGTTCCGAGTCAATCTGACCAAAGCCGCCGGCCTCTGAAGCTTTGCGCTACGTCACTCATCGCCTGGATAGAGCGTAATCCTTAGCGACATTTTGAGGGCGGCCATTCGTGAAATTGTCATCGCGCTCAGACCCTGGTTAAAGTCCAGTGGTTCATCCCCAACATCATAGGCCGCATTGAACTCCCGCAGACTGCACTGGTCGAATATCTGCCGCTCCGACGGCGGAAGTTGCTCCAACACATCCAACATAGCCACTACCGTGGCGTCGACGTTCGCGTGAAATCTGTCCTCTTCGTCGCCAATGATTTCAAACACCGAAGTCCAATCTCCCTCCCCAATCTGATGGTGACCTAGGAGGGCCATTCCTGCGGCTTCGAGGTGGTGGTTCAGTTGATCTAGTGCACCGGCCGATATCAGGTCCAGATCTGTGTTTCTGTATTGTGTTTTCATAGGATCACTCTGCCCTCGCCTCGCTTAGCCGTCCAAAGAAAGTCCGGTCCAAATGCAGTTCGCCAGCCTGTGCGCGCTCAACCAATGCACGGAGATACCCCCCCGGCGACTGGATCTGCCCTTCTGACTGCTTGTCGTAGATCAAAGCGACCACTGCTGCTGCAACAGGTGGACTCAATACCTTGTTTGCAACGCCCCAGGCATCCTCTGAGATTCCGATCATCGGCCTGATCTTGCCCGCTGCGCGATGGAAATCGTTCCAATCCTTGAGATATCCGTTCTCCATCGATCGCGCCATCTCGGCAAACTGTGGACAAGCGATCATGATCATCGGCATATCCACGTCTGATTTGCGTTTTCGGGTATGGGTGCTCCAGTTGATATCAAGATCAACATCCCCTGCCCCCTCCACAGGCTCATCGGTTGGGGTTCCAGGTGCTGTGCCCGCCGCGTGCTTTTTTTCAAAGCAATTACTTTTTACAGGATTAAGTTCATTTGTAGTTAGTATGTGCGTGTCAGGTGAGTCATCCTTGGGTGACATATTTGATGTAAAAGGAACAACATCAGCGCTTGTTTCAAGCTCCTGAGAGGGGGTTTGGGCATCTGATTGTTCAGGCCAGTCGAAGGCCGCTGTGAAAGCTTCCTCGACCCGCTCCTTGAACGTTGCAAAGAGGTCGGAGACATAATTCAGCGTATCGAGCGCCACAGACCGTCCTGGAAGGCTCTGGAGAAGCTCTGCGAACTCTGCCTCAAGATGACGCCAAGGGCCTCTCAGCTGGCTCTCACGCGCCTTCTCGATTTTGGCGCGGATCACACGCCGGCTGATCGTGATCTGGCTTCTGAGGGCAGCACAGGCCTCACGCTCTTGAATTTGCTGCGCGTTAAGCCCCTCAAACTCTTCAGCGCGGGCTGCAAGTGGTGCGAGATCAAAGCCATAGGCCTGAACGATGTAGCCATCGTCGTCTCTGCGCCCGTAGCGTTTGCCGTTAGGGCTGTCCTTCATCGCGATGATGCCGGCCTCACACAGCCGCCTCACATGCCGCTGAAGGCTCCGCAGGACCAATCCTGTCTTTTCCTCGAGGTACGCGTTGGAAGCCCAGACGATCGGCCGCCTGCCCGCCTCCCAGTCCTGAGCCTGTGTAAACGCACATAGCGTATCGAGGACCACGATATCCCCTGTCCTGAGCCCCAGTGAAGCTGCAACGCGTTTGATGGCTGCAACCGCTTGAGATTTCGGTATAGCTAACTGTTCACCGGCTTCTGCATGCATTTCTGCAATCAGAAGACCCGGTGTCGGCTTGCGCCAACCTGTATGTGTCATGTTGTTTCTTGACCTCCTCTGCTCGAAAGAAGGCAAAAGAATTGCGTTCACCGAATCGGTGTTTCGTTGACAACGATTTGCGAGAGGTGCTATCTAAAAGCTGCAACACAGATAGATGAGCTCTCCATCCGCAAGGTGGGGGGCTTTTCTTTTGCCGTTAAATCACTGCATGTTTGTTCCTGTTTCTAACCTCGTATGAGGGTCCGTCGAGCTGTCGTTGCAGCCCCTGCCTCTTAATTGGACCCATGTTTATTCAAGTACTCAGCGATGATGTCGCTCAGTCCATTCAAGACTTTTTTGTCGAGGGTGAGACCAGAGGCCGACACCGTCAGTCGCCCCCCCTTCCCTGCCACCGACAGTTTGTTGTTTCCGATTTTTCGCTCTACTAGGATCGACTTTGGCGCAGCGCCTCTTGCAGTCGGCTTTTTAGGCTTGCCGGTGATCTCCTTGAGCAACTTTTCTAGATCACGGTGACTAAGTTCATATGGGTTTTTGCACGCGTGCAAAATTTGCTCCTGCGCCGCAAAAACTGCTCTCCCTCGTGACACTGCGCTGTTGTGTATCCCGACGCGTTGAGCGAAGTCAGTGGCCTTGATCGTCTCGCTCGGATCGGCTTCTTGAAGGCGCTCGAACATTTCGCCGATCGCAGCGAGCTGTTCGAAAGCACTCAAGTTCTCCCGTTCTTCGTTCTCACGAAAACGCATGAAGAGAGCTTCGAATTGCTCTTCGTTTGTGCCCCGCCGATTTTGTTGACCCAACAGCGCTCTCACTGGGCGCTTCAGAGTTTCAAGGATGTGATGACGGCGACGCCCAACAATAAGATGAAACTCAACGCCCTCAACGTTGCCTGGCTCTCGTTCGTCAGGCCGCCAGTCTGGATCCGCCGGCCATACGGTGATCGGGGTATCCTGGCCATGAGCTTCGATACTCGCCCTCAGCTTGGCAAACGCTTCCTGATCGCGCCAATCATCACGTCGGTCGGAGCCAATAACATCGACAATTTGGTCGGGAGAAAGAGTGAGCTCCTGCTGACCGTTAAGTATCTTCTCGACTGCCTGTGCGCGCTCTTCCTTCAACAGCTTTTCAGCGTCGTTCAAGGCACCGGCCTTCCAAGCACTGCCTGATCCACCTAGGCGAGGCTTCACACCCGAAGTAGACTGATCGCCCAGATCAGGTGCTTGCGGATGAGGCTCTAAGGTAGCTTCGGCCTCGATAGTCTCATCTTTGGGCTTCTTTTTGAGAATGGATCCGCTCAACGTGCGCTTCATGCCTCGTCCTCCTCAAAATTATAGAACTCTTCCATCCACTCCTTGGCATAGCCACGCTCTCGGCCTGGCCACAGTCGCTCGACAATGGCGTCATTTACGGCGTCCGCGTTCTCAATGAATCTGTTGATGCCCTTCTTCTTGCCGGGTGTGTCCGGTTCGTACTCGTAGACGGACTGGTAGACGTCGGATGCGTTCGAGATCGCGTCGGACCGCAAGTAGAAAACTGGAAGAACCTCATCTGGACAGTTCTCAAGTAGGTTGCCTACTTGCGTTAGGTCTTGCTCATTTGTCCGCTGAACGATTGTGGGGAGGAGCATATGCGCTCCACCTCCCATATCTATGCGATCGGTCGCAAAAATGTGGCGTAGCATCGTCAACAACCCGGTCACGAAAGTTGATAGCGTTGCGATGTCGAAGCCCTTCATTGTTTGGGGAATGATCAACGATGTCGAGGCCATAACATTGTTGAGCTGAAACAGGGTCAATGCAGGCTGATAGTCAATGATTACACAGTCCAAAGTCTCGGAAAGGGCGGAATCTAGTTTGGCTTTGTCAACTTTTCCATTCTCCACAAGCTCGTCAGGCCGAGTGACAGGAACATTGCCTTCCTTCCAGCGTTCTATGGCATCTCTAAGAAATCTGTAGAACCGCTTGCCGGGCGTTTCGCTGCGCAACATGCGTGCGATTTGGATCTCGCCTTCAGAAGTCTCACCGTGTGCGGGAACAAGACGCACGCCAGGCCATGACGTTTTCTTAAAGAAACCGTCTAGGGTCTGTGCATCATAGTCGGTGTATGGAACATTCTCATCAGTCTGAAACAAGCCTGCGAAGTCGACCATTGTGGGCGTGTTCTCATCGGGCAATGTCGGCATCTCTTCTCCGCCGACAAAGTACAGAGTGATAGTGCTTTGTGGATCAGCATCCATGACACCAACCCGCATCCCATAATGCAGACTCAGGTATTGAGCAAAATGCGCCGCGCTGAGGGATTTCGCTGTTCCACCTTTCTGGCTGGCGAAAGAAATTACGGGCAGTGGATCGTCCGCTTTGCGCCAAGCAAGAAAGTGGTCAGGTTTTTTTGCGGTTGCTGCCATGAGTGCCCGAATATGCATAAGCTCGGTCAGCGTGAACACACGCTCACGTCCCACGTGCTTACCGGCAGGGAAGTCAGGATTGTCTTTGGCAAACTTGGTTAGGTGCTGATGGCTGATTCCGAGAAATCGGGCGCACTGCCTCATCGACCACGAACGCTTGATCCGCTCTCTTAGCGTGAGCTCTTTGTTTACTGATACGAGTGTCCGATCTAGACCTCGTTCCAGCTCTTGAAGGAACTGTTCTATGCTGCCGCCCATTGTCACCGCTCTCCATCGATTCTCTTGCGGAATCGCTTCAGCAGAAAAATAGCACGGTTTTCGGTGTTTTGTACAGATACTGTACGCCTATGAGTTTTCAGCGCACAATATGGGCTAGAATGAGCTGTCAAAGTGTGCACAAGATCCTTTTTGCACGCGTGCAAAAACTCACGCTCTCTTCATTAAGGTCCATCAAGCCATTACCATAAACCACGGCGCGCAAACCTCACACACGGTCAATCTCGAAGCGGAATCATCAAACGATCCGCTCGCCTCGAACATGACGCAAGCGCCCTTTACAGACCTGCTGCAGCTTTAGAGATCACCGTGCCGTCGTTCTGCTTCGCTTCACCCATCCATCGATGTATGCGGTTTTCTGGTCTTGGTATGTGGACGTTTGCAATGCGTCCCGATCATTGCTGACACAAGCTATCCAACCAATACCTTGTAAGCCCCTGTCTTGCGGTCCACCGTTATTGAGTACAGATCAGGACGGGACCAAAGGTTCGCGCTGATGCGCCATGTCAAATAATACCCGCCGGCACCAACGAATATCTCGATGAGTGGAGCCTCGTCTGATCTTCCGCAATGTCGCAAAGTTGCAGGACGTCTTCGTTCGAGACCGCATTTACCTCATGGCCCGCGGGGTTCACATCCAATGCCTCTTTAATGCCTCCGCAGACGACAAGCTCACAGAACCTCGCCATACTTACAAAGTTCCGGAACTCTTGTGGGGCAGGGGCGTCCAACATAGATCAAACTCATGGAACGCCTGCCGGGAACACGCCGCCGCTATCTTGAAGCAGTCTGAGCAACTTGACTGCTTGGATTTCCAGAGAGTTCGCTTGCCGCGCGCCATAAATCCGTTGGAGGCATGGAACATCATCATGTCTCGTCCGCGGTCGTTCCTTAGGGTGGCTTTCTACATTCACGACAAATATTCGTGCCTTTTTTTTGGTGTGAAACAGATTGGGGCGTTCACCGGCCGTTCGGTTCGGGCAGCCTTTTCGGGCAACTATCTCGACCTCTTTCTTGTGGAACATATAGGTGATGAGGTCCTCGTGCTGACGGAACGGGACAAGCACCCAGATGTTATGACGAGTTTGTCGGTGTATGACGGCGAGCTTTCGATCGTATCCTCGGTCGTCACGCACAATCTGTTTGGCCAAGGATCGTCAGACACTGCCTTGTCCATTAGATACCGTGAAGCTTTGGATTACGATTTCTGCGGCCAGTTCATGCACTTCATTCCGATCAACGCTTTCATGATCGGAAAAGATATCTGCTTCTCCAATGAGTGACTTGTCCGAGGGAAAATCTAGGAATGTGTAGTGTCCCACTTGTTTGCCTAGGTCATGGTGCTGAAACTGGTCGTTCTGCAGGACGAGCCAGTCGGCACAGTGCTCTGATGGTGCTTCGTCATCCGCTCCGCCGGTAAGGACTACAATGGGTAGTTGAAGTTCGGCGACTGATTGCGGAACAAAGGATCGGATTGGTATTGCTGGAGCAATCGCGACCACCGACTTTATCCGCTTGTCGGTGTGGTCATGTCCGTGCTTTGCCCAAGAACGACGAAAAGCACCTGAGGTTTCCATCAGTCTAGGAACGCTTTCCGCCGCATCTGGGAACTCTTTCGGGCCGCCTTCAGTAATCCTATTTGCGCTGCGCCAGTTGTCAAACTCATCCAAACAGGTTTGCGCTCCTGCTAGGGCCATAACCGTATGACCCCCTAGAGAAAACCCGGCCGCAAATACCTGATGGAAATCTAACCTGTCTGCGAAGAACCCGTTCGCCCCAAGTGACGACAACATCACGGACAAATCAGTCGCTCGTTCCCACCAGCAAAGAAAGCCTTCCGCGAGATACGGTTCCAAACCAGTATTGCCATGGTGATTTGCACCCAAGACCACATAGCCTTCACACGCAAGTGATCGCGCCAGCCATCCGAGACTCTCGGCTGTGCCACCAGTGCCGTGCGATAGCAATATGACCGGCAACTCCTTCTTGGCAGTCAGTGCGGCATCTAAGGTAACATCGCCAAGCTTAAAAAACTGCCCGGAAGCCTGCTTCCCGTTCTCTATATCATCTATTGGATACCACGCTGACCATGCGATTGGCCGTTCAGAATTGTTATGCCAGTCGGAGCGTGAAGAGTCGTGAATTACGCCGGTTCTATACCCGCAATTTGCCATTTTGAGCCCCCTTTAAAACCAACGCTCTAGAAAATTTTGAGAAATTTCAACGAGCTTGTTGCTCACTTGGCATCCTTTGAAGAAGCAGTCATTTGCACGAGGTGCAGCATTGAGCTCTCCGGTGTCTGATGACTTCACGTCCGCTGCCCATGCTACCATTGCGCCAACATGTAGGCCGAAGGTCGACGGGGTATACTCTTGGCAAGATGAAGGGGCAGGGGGCATGAGGGCTCGACGCTATACAGTAGTCTTGCATGCGCCGCACAGAAATCCAGCAGAAAGATATTCCTTGTGCATAAAATATAGCATTACACCGCGAGCATAGCTGCGTTGCAGCATAGACTATTGTTGCAGCGCGGCGAGACACCTATCTTACCCCTATAGGCAGTTGGCTTTCCATCCTCCTCCCGGAAAGTCGCTGCAAGTTTCGGATGTTGCTGCACCTCCTCCCGCGGCACGTCCGACAAGAATTGGGCGCCATCTCTCCTCCCGAGATGGCGCCTTTTCTTTTCTGATAGATCTGATGTATGCGGCTTGCGTCCGGAGCAGGGTGCGTTACCGCTTCGCTACCTCGGGTTTATGCCGACATCTGCGAGCAACCACCCGACGGACCCTCACTAGCGATCCTTTGAGACAAGTCCTGATTGCGTGATGGCCGTCAAATTGTCCGGGGTTCGGCGCGTTAGCTCCGAGCCGTCGGGCGACATTGCGGCTTCGACGAACTCTGTCTTTTTCAGGACACCGCCATCGGCTTCCACCCAGGTCGTACTGGCTTCATCTTCGCGGGCAATCGATCCATCGTAATTCACGCGGATTGAGACACCTCCAACCTTCACTTTGACGGAGTATTGGTCAGCAATGATCCCGTCCCAGGCGTCGCAGCAGTCTCGGCGCAATACGATCATGTCGGGACGCAGTTTTATCTGTACGTCCTGCGCGTCGTCTCCATTTACGCTCTTGAGCATGACAAAAACCTCTTGCTCAGCGGGGTCGTTGTGAATGGTGGCGCGCGCATTTTTCGGCGGCCAGACCTTAGGAGCATCACGACGCTTGCCCTCTGGATCCCGATGGAACCCAATATAGAGCTGTGCCGACTTCCAGACCCGGTGCATGGATTTTGTGAGCTTCGTCATGTTGGCTTCCTTTTCTCCAGCTTACGGCACTGACCCCGGGGGCTCCAAAACCACCGATCGCTGCCCCGGACAAAATCGGGCGGGGATTCTGGAAAGGACCGCGGCACGCGGCCCTTCTCCTGAAACCCTGCCGCCCGGCGAGGGCAGGAGGGGGGCCCGCGCCAGCCTGGAGGTCTGGGGGGAAAGGGGAGGGGGATCACCCGGCAACGCAGCCCGCAAGGACCGTTGTCGGGGACACCACTTTCCCCACAGACCGGAATGGCTTGCGTGGGGGAACCAGCGGTTCCCTCACTTGTAGGAGAAGTTGGCTGCTGGTGCCTGGGGCATGGCGTCTGTGGTTTAGTCTACTTGCGGTACAATGCCGTGCAATCAGCTCTAACGATTACAGCTAGCAAGATACCTCCAGAGCTCAATAATCTACACGTTCCCAGCCGTAATTACCTTCATAGTCACTCCAATCCACAAAAACCGCGCGCACAGAGATTGAGGGGCAGTGGCTACCAAATCTCTCCAGGCCCACGAAAGCAGCCGGGAGAGCGGCGACGGAGGACCTCGACCACCGATAGTCGCCTTGTGTGCCATAGGACCCGAAACGGACCGACTGGTAATGATTACAGTCGCCATCACGTCCACTTTCGTATTGTCTGGCCCGAACATCATATACCCGAATAGACCGCACGAAATTGAACTCTGGTCCGCTAATGTCGATGTCGGCGCGATCCTGTGTCAGGTAGACGGCGAACCCATCGAGGAGAGATGAAGGGGCACCGTCTGAGGTTCGAACAACCGCTTGAAGCGGCCTGACCGCGACCGGGAGACGACTGGTCTTACCGTTCGGCGTGGTTGGTCCGAATGTGAATTGTGAGAGATCACGGCCGATTGCGTCGATGTGATTGTGTTCAATGCGGCCGCCGGTTGGGAAGCTCTGACGGGGCAGGGGAGGGGATGACCCGAAGACGATGTCGTAGAGACGCGCAGGTGTGTCCTGGTTCGGTTTCCTTTCAAACGACGCCCCCATGGGACAGCGCCAGATCTGCAGAGGCGGTTCAACCGGCCATGGTGTAATGCGTCGAATTAACTCGGCCCGTGCGCGCGCACAAGGAACGGACGCTGGCCATCCACCAGAGAGACAAAGAAGGATGGCACAATCAATCGGATAGCTTTGCGCGCGCACGCGCTCAGGAAGCGATGCGACGATCAGTGCAATGACAGTTGTTAGAATAAGAGCGGTAGTTTTCATGCGCGCACCCTCGCGGTCTAGAGAACAGTTTCAAACATGCGACATTAATATATTTTGTGGCATTATCATATATCTATGAGGTGACTTTCTTAAACGAAACAGGGCGGCGTGTCAAAACCCTAAATCCAGTCCACTAATGTCTTCTCCTGCAACGGCCTCCACGGTGATTGTCTTGGGGATTGGACGAACCCAGAGTCGCGCAACACCGCCGTCGTCGGTCAAAATAATGAACCCGACGGCCTCTGACGTTTCTGAATTTCGGAGGCGGGCAACTGTACGCCCTTCCCAATTTGGTTGATTGGCCATGACCTGTTCCCCTGTGAGTCCGCTAATTCAGGCTAGCTCTGTTCAGGTTTTGGTCTTGAGTGCGAATGACGGCAGCCACATGTCCGGACGCTAATTCACGGACATAATTATGGTCACGAATGCAAGTGCCATCAGGCGTGCCGTAGTCAGTTCCATAGATCTTGATTTCGGAACGCTGACCGAGAGCGGTCTGTATGACCAATGGGACTAAGTGTTTTTCTGGATCATGCCGCGCGCCCGTTCGACGATCGGGGTCAGCCCCAGACGCATTGAAGTAGAGGAGCGCACATGAGCTTAGGCCGTGTGCTTCAGCACATGCCTCAAGCATCACCTCGACCCTGAGTTTGCTATCGCCGTGCGGGTGCCCTTCGCCGATTGCGGCGATGACGGGCAGGGGGAGATTGTCTGCCAGGTGCCTCAACTGAGCCAGGTGATCTTCCAAAGCCCACGCGTCAGGCCCTACACACCAACTCGGTGGGAACGTGATGACCGTGTTTGCGCCGACTTTCGTACTGGCGGCAACTTCGCCCACCATGTCGACGGAGAGGGCTCCGACACAGGCGAGCAGCAGTTGATCCGATTTGAGTGCTTCTCGCGTCCGCCTGATGATCTCGAACCGCTCAGTCTGGCTCAGCGACTGCCGTTCGCGAATGGTCGCGTTGACGGCGATGCCGAGGATGCCTTTGATCTTCGTCAGACGGTGGGCTTGGTGTGTGATGGCGTCGAATTCTACCGTTCCTTTCTGCGAGAATGGTGTCAGGTTTGAGGCAATCACACCGCTGGTGAAGACTGCCGCAGTCATCGAAATCGGAAGAGAGGTGGTCTCACTCATGCCTGATCCTTCACGCGCTCGAGCAATGTCCTTGACGGCTTAAACGTCAGGCGCTTGAGCTCAGTGATATCGGTGTGCGCGTCGGTCTTGGGGTTTCGACGCGGCGGGGCAGGGGCCTGGTGCACAGAGAAGCTCCCGAAATTTGCAAGTTTGACTGTTTCCCTTGCGCTGATCGCTTTAGCCATCTCATCAAAAATCGAATCGACGAGCGCCCGGGCTTCACGAAGCGAAAGACCGTGCCGCACTGAAATGCGCTCGGACAGAGATCGACGGGTCAGGGACATGTGCGGACCGCCTGTGCAGTGAATGAAAAAGACCCGGTGCAATGCGGTTTCCACGCGCAGCGCACCGGGTCAATTCCGCCGGGGAGGAAGGCGGAGGCGGTATCACAAGTCGACATACCAGCAAGAAGAGCTGAGCTTGCCGCTTCATATGACATCATGCATCCCTTTCTTCAGGATTTCAGCGAGCACTGACACGGCGAGCGTCTTGGAATCTCTTGCTGACGGGATCAAACCTACAGGCCCGTGAAGGCGACTAAGAACGGATTTGTCGACACCTAGGCTCTCCAAAGAAAGATGTCTCGCATCCCGCGCTCTTTGGCTTCTTTGTGCACCAATGTAGAAGGCTTCAGTGTCAAGCGCCTTACTCAGAATTGGCGGTTCCCAGTCATGATCGTGGAAAAAGAGTATGATTGCGGTGCGGTCGTCGACGTCCAAGTTTGCCGGGAATTCATGCGACGTCATGTGGAGCGTCTGACATCCGACCGCCTCACCATTGGCCAAAGTCTCAGCATCTGGCGATATCAGAAGGTTTGAGTAGCCTGCGGACTGAACAAGTCCGGCAAAGGTGCTCGCTTCAGGTCCTTTCCCAAAAACAAGGAACCTTATCTCTGGCTCAAACAAAACTGAAAGGTGACTACCGTCCAAAATAGTTGGTGTCGCTGGCGCAAGACCCAAAGTACCGATGACCAAGTCAAACTGGAGTGAAAAGCGTTCCCTTGCATCTCGTTTCGAAATAGCCTCAGAGACAATGTCAGGGTCAGGATTTGGCAGTAGCGCTATATCAAGACCGCCGCCACAAGGGAGTTGGATGTCAACGAACGGAGATCCCTTGCCATAGCGCAGCACGCGCGGTTCACCGGATTTTTCAACGTCCAAGGCGTGGAGGGAAATGTCGCTCTCTATACATCCCGAAGAGAGTGTTCCGACACGGTGCGTTTCCGAGAACACTGCCATAATTGCACCGACTGGTCCGTAGGATGGACCCTCCACGCCAGCAATCACGGCCAGTACGGCCGGCTCCGTCGACAATTGAATTGCATCGAGTGGTTCTTGGAGTGTCTGGGGTTTCTTTAGCACAGCTATCCTTTGCTATGAGGGGACGTTGATCAAACCTTCTGCAAAACCTCAAACTAGGGGCCGCATCTCAATAAACTCTATAATAAAAACAGGTAGTTATTAAAAACGCATAAGTCATTTTATGTTAAATTACTATCCACCTTGGAAGCGGATTTGCTTCTATTTCATACTGGTTCGGTCGAATATCTCCAGAATTTGACGTGCGCGGATTTTCACGGGTGCATCCACCATCTCACCGTCCACCAAGGCAGCGCTATCACTGGCGCTAAGGACGCGACGAGCCCACTCTAGCTCGGTTGAAGTCGGTACGAATGCTCCCTTAATAGCTTCGACTTGATTGGGGTGAATACAGAGTTTGCCTGACATGCCTATGCTCCTCGCATGAGCTGCATCGTCACCTGCCAAGCCTTCGTCTTTAATGCTGAGCGTGACACCGTCGAGCGGTGCAGAAATACAGGCGATACGTGACGCCAGTACGAGCTCGAGACGCGCAGGAAGGAGCAGATCTCGACGGTGTTCGCAGTTGAGGTCTGCGCAGAAGTCAACCGAACCAAAAGCTAGCCGTACAACCTCGGGGACAGCTGAGATCTGACGGGCATTTGAAAGACCCTGTGCAGTTTCGATGAGCGCCACAACCGAGATGCCACCAAGCTCATTTGCGATGCGAGCGATAGAGTCGGGACATTCCGATTTGGGGATCATCACGGCGCCGGGCCGATGACTTAAAACGGCTGCAATGTCGTCGGCGATCCAAGGTGTTCGTTCCGAATTTATGCGTACAATTACCGGCTTGTCGGTAAATTCCGTGTTGATGCTTTGGCGCGCGGATATCTTCTCCGAAGGCGGTACAGCATCTTCGAGGTCAATGATGATTGCGTCGGCTCCGGACACGGCAGCTTTCTCAAACCTCTCCGACCTGTTCGCTGGAACAAAGAGTGGAACTTGCACAGATTCGATCATGGAAATGAAACCGTTGATGGCTTCAAACACTTGCCAGTAACGTGCATGGGTGGCTTGGTTTGATCTTCCCTTCGAGACCCATCTGAGCAATTCGGCCAAACTCTCTCAGCGTTGATGATGAGACTTCGGATGAATTGGACGAAAAATTCGCCCGGTCCATCTGCTGCTCCAAACCTTACACGACACCCAACAAGAATACCCATGTTCGCTCTCCGTAACCTCAATGACGTCTTGCAATTGCTTCGTGCGGACGAAGATCGGCCAGCCCACGCAATGAATGAAGCGCGCGACAAAACTCCGCTCTGCTCAATAGCGTTTCTCCGGTGTCGATGACGGAAGTTACCCGTGATGGTCTGCCATCAAAAAGGGCCTCTTCGACACGCATCAGAAACTGAACCGCTTCAGTCATTGTCGGAACGCCAGTCTTGGAGAATGGGATGAGGCGAGACGCCGGGTACAGCCTAAGAATGGCGACCATCGGATCTTCGTGCTTTAGATCGCGTGCATCAAAAATATCAACGCCCGATCGCGTCCCAAGATCATATATCGACTCAACATAGCGAAAAATCGGATCTCGCCTGCCGACCCCTTCAAAATGCTCTCCAGTAACACTGATTGGCAACCCCAGCACAGTCACGAGCAATTGGACCAGTTCGGACCATGATACTGGATGAGAGGGTAGGAAATACCAAAGGTCGTGCTTGGGAAGATATCCATGCAGCCCTGCCCATTGGATTTCCGCGTAGTCTGGATGTTCTTGGTCCAGGTCTCCGAAATAAACTAACTTGCCGCCCTGCTCGACAATCTCAGACTGAAGTTGCTCAACTGGCAATGCGCGAGGGTCGCAAGCAGCGTCTAACGAGAGAGCGGCTGCTAGCCCTGCGGCAATGCCACTTTGCATCCTAAACGCTTCGCAGCGCGTGGCGCTGAAACCTATATGGGTCGCGGAAATTGACCCGCAGACCAGAAGATTATCCACCGCTTTGGGCAACAATGAGCCATAGGGCATTTGATATGGGCATTGTGTTACCCGGCTAAACAGCCAGCCTTCCGGAAAACTGTATCCGTCCTCGAGTTGATCTACGCAGGCATGCGACTCAAAAATCCAGTCACCAATCGCAACTGCGTCGGACTTCTTCGGAGGTCGGAACCCGTCCCCCTTGATGAAAGGGTTTACGTCACTCTCTGTCAGGACATACTCGCCCTCTATTCGGCGACCTGCACGTATGTATGGGAGGTATGGCATGCCGCCATTTTCCGGAAAGTCGTCCTGTGCCAGACCCAGCTGAGGCGTGCCGCCTTCCGTCTGGATGTAGTAGAGATAACTCCAGGAGTAGTCCATGATCGCCTGCCGGTATGCTGGGCGATCTTTTGGGTGGGCAAGGATGTAGTCACGCGCGGCACCCGAGATATCATTGCCCAAGATCATGCGGTTGACGAGAAACTTGTCGCCAACCAATACGTACAGACCCTTGAACCACTTTGGATTTCCATCCTCGTCAATCGCCTGCGGCCTCCAAGCGAATTCAGATGGGTCGTAACCGCGGGGTGGTTCTTTGATACGATGAGTGGCATCGTCTGATGTGTCTTCGTACCATTTGCACGGCAGGCGCATTGCAAATGCGGAAACGCCACCATCGCCTTCGCCGGAACTCCCTGGGAGCACGGAATGTGCCATTAAGCCATTGGGGGCCTGCCCCATGTCGCTTGTATAGATCTTTCCGGCGTGCGGCTCATCCCAGGAACGTGGCTCTCGACCGATGGTGTATGGGACACCTGCCCATTCAAGAATGTCGCCCTCATAACTTGCATCAACAACGATGCGAGGTGCGACGATGTTCGGCACGCTAGAGGTATCAGGTGTGCCAAAAACGTCAGTTGCAGGTTGCCAATGCACTTGTGAAATGCGTCCATCTTCCACAACTGCGTCTACCGGGACAGCGCCAGTCAACACTTTGAGGTTTCTTGTGGACCCAATGAACTTTTGCCAGCACTCCCGATTTGCAAACGTCTCCCACACCTGATCGGACCGTGAGTGGAAAACCGGGTCATCCTGACCGAGGTCTCTGTAATGATCCTTTACGATCTGTTCGAATTCCAGTGCCAAGCCGCTCAGAGCCGCTCGGCGCGTCGCATCAAACCCAAAAACACCATTGCCATTCATGCCCCCTACCAGACTTGTCGGTTCCAGTACCAAAACATTCATGCCTTTGCGCGCAGCCGAGATTGCGGCACACAAGCCTCCAGGGTTTGCTGAGAGTACAAGTATGTCTGGCTTCATGATCCCCATCTTGCCTCCCAGCAAACGCAGTTGCCTGCGTTTTGAATTTTTGACCGCCATTGCTGGTCAAGAGAGACATGGCGGCGCAAATCATGTTCATTCATAGCGTTCCACCTTTAGTGACATGGGCTGTGAATTTTGCTGAGATGATCTTTTCCAAACAGCCTTTCGCGCCAGGCTCCAAGCCGAACAGACAACCAGCGTTCTGCTCTCTCACTATGCTTGGGTTGGACAAGTCATTGTGCATGCTGGTCACATAGAGTGTCGCCAAATCAGACCCACCGAACGTGCAACTCGTCGGGTGAGAAATCCCCAGTTGATGTGATTTGAGAACGCTGCCGTCAGGTCGAAGACAATCGATCCGACCAGGCCCAACAACAGCGACCCAGATGTTCCCCATCTGGTCTACCGTCAGGCCGTCGGGCATTTCCAATTTTGTATACTGCCTGACGAGCCTCGCCTGTCTTTTGTGAGTAAGACCCGAAGCTGTCGGAAATGAGAGTATCTGACGCTCTGACGACTCAACGACGAACACTTCTTTCCCGTCTACGCTCCAAGCCATGCCGTTGCTGACGCAAAATCCGTCAAGATACGGCTCGATATCGAGAGAGTCTTCCCCAATCCGCACACGAAATACTCTCGCAACTGGATCCGACTGATTCATATCCATTGATCCGACCCAAAGTTCGTCATGAGATCGGGCCCGACAATCGTTAAAGCGCTCGGTCGGCAGCAGAACCTGGTCGCATTCAAGGAAAGCAGTGCGTTCTGAGGTTGTGTCGAATACGCCAATCTGCCGACGAAAAACCACCAACAGGTTGCCATCTTGGAGTAGGCACAGCGAGACGGGGCGTTTCGGCATAGCCCACGAGTGTAAAGGCGCATCGTTGTGATCACGTCGCCAAAGCATCCCACCCGCAACATCAACCCACCAAAGGCTATCCCGCTTTGGGTCCCAAATTGGGCCTTCACCAAGTGCCATGGATTGGCCGGGTGTGAGTAGCTTCACTTTCGTCATCACCTGCACCTAAAGGAACGACATTGTGCTGTTCGTATATAGGAAGTATGTTTATGTAAGAGAACTTGTCAACCTGAGGTTCGAGATGAAGAAATTTACGCCCAGAAGTCGAACTTTGCCGAAACTACTACAGGAGGTCGCTGAGGCTCTTCCCAACAATGAAGCCATTGTTGGGGCTCGCACGAGGTTGACTTATGCCGAACTGACGGCTGAAGCCCGCAAAGTGGCAAAGGGATTGTATGCGTCTGGAGTGCGTCGGGGAGACAAGGTCGGGATACTAATGGGAAATTGTCCCGAATGGATCGTAAGCGCTCTTGGCATCACCACCCTCGGTGCAGTGATAGTTGGCCTCAATACTTGGTCTACCAAGTCTGAGCTCGAATACTTGCTGTCCCACTCTGACACAAAGGTCTTGATCGCGGATCCGGTCTATCTGAAGAAAGACTTCGGACAAATGATCGAGGCGCTGCGCGACGAAGGCAAGCTCCCGGAATTGAATCAGGTGATTTCGGTGAAATCGCAAGGCAAGCCAGCAACCTGGATGCCGTTTGATCAACTTATCATCCTGGGAAGCAGAGCAGACGGTCTTACGATCGATGCGGCAGCTGGCGCAGTGGACCCCGACGATGTTGCGCTCCTGATTTACACATCTGGTTCGACCTCGCGTCCAAAAGGCGTTCAGCTTCTTCATGGAAAGCTCATCACAAACACTTGGAACATTGGAGAGCGACAGGGCGCAGATCAGAGTGACCGTCTTTGGCTCGCAGTTTCGCTTTTTTGGGGCTTCGGGTGCTCGAATGCCTGGCCAAACATGTTGTCTCACGGCGGCTGCGTTGTTCTGCAGGAGTCTTTCGATGCAGCTGAAGCACTCACCTTGATTGAGGAAGAGCGCTGCACGCTCTTCTATGGAACCCCAAATATGGCACAAGCTATGCTTGAGCATCCGGATAGGCCCCACAGAGACCTGTCAAGCTTGCGCAGCGGCGGTGCGCTAGGGACCGAGAAACAGATGCGGCGTGTCATTGAACTGGGTGCCTCAGAGATATGCAACATTTACGGCCTCACAGAGATATACGGGAATTGCTACGTCACCGACCATAAGGCGCCACTGGAGCGAAGGATGACGTCTGTTGGCCAAGCTCTGCCCGGAGTTGAAGGACGGATCGTCGATACAGAAACTGGCGAGGAGTGTGCCGTAGGCGAAGTTGGTGAAATTCGTCTCAAGGGGTTCACGACGCCCGGTTACTACAAAAACCCACAAGCTACAGCTGAAGCATATGACGAACTGGGCTTTTTAAAAACTGGCGATCTCGGATTTCTGGATGATGAAGGATACCTGCACTATCGGGGTCGATTGAAAGAAGTCGTAAAGACAGGTGGAATGTTGGTCTCGCCCGCCGAAGTCGAAATGGTACTCATGAAGCACTACGATGTTCGGCTGGCAATTGTTGTTGGTATCCCGGATGAAGCGCGCGACGAAATTCTCGCCGTTGTTGTTGTTCCGGAAACTGGGCGCGCGCTTTCCGAGGAGGCTCTGATTGCGTTTTGCAAACAGCACTTAGCGTCCTACAAAGTACCTCGAAGATTTGTAGGGGCGAAAGAAGCAGACTTTCCACTCACAACGACCGGCAAAATTCAACGTAACAAGGTTGGTGAAACCTTTTTTGGCGTTGCAACAGCCCAGCTCACACCAGGAAAAAGCGCATGAAGATCGACGCGGCGATTGCGGGCATTGGGGCCTCAAAGTTCGGACGAGGCCTTCCTGACAGCCAGATGGCTATGGGCACTGTTGCATTCAAAAAGGCACTCGAGGATGCAGGATTGTGCCGCGAGGATGTGGACGGCATTTCGATACATCAAGGATCTCCCCTAGGAGTGGATTACGATCGTGTCGCGAGCGCACTCGGCTTGCAACTTCACTATGTCAATCAATCTTGGCTGCATGGTCGGTTTGTCACCAATTCCCTGCAGCATGCCGCCATGGCTGTTTCCTGCGGCATGGCTGATGTCGTCGCTTGTTTCACTTCGGTTAGTTTCAGCCGTGAGCGCGCCATTTTAGCAGGCGAAGGTGACCATGAGGCAAACCGAGAAGAAGGCGGAAGCCACGGAGAGGCACCACTGTATGGGCTGGAGTCACCTGGCAGTGGGGCTGCGATGGCTATGCAACGCTACATGGCAACATATGGAGTGACCAGCGCGGACCTCGCAGCGGTACCCATTTCCATAAGGTCGCACGCTTGCCAGAACCCGGCAGCCATCATGCAAAACGAATTGACCTTGGAAGATCATCAGTCTGCACGGATAGTAATAGACCCATTGCGCCTCTACGATTTCTGCTTGTTGTCTGACGCGGCGGTGGTCGTACTGGTGACCTCCTCGGATCGCGCCCGCGACCTGCGCCAACCTCCGGTGCGGATTGCTGGACTTCAGGGGATTCAGGCAGGGCGCGAAGAGTTTGTATTTGCGCCACCCCATCTAGGCATCGCGCAGCAGACATTTGCACCAACAAAAACCTACGACCTTGCAAATGAAGCGTTTGAATATGCCGGGGCCACGATCAAGGATGTAGATGCCTTCTATACATACGATGCGTTTTCGCCGCTGGTCCTCTTTTCTCTGGAAAGATTTGGGTATTGCGGACGTGGTGAGGCAGCAGCATTCGTTCAGGATGGCCGTATCGGCCCAGGGGGTTCTCTTCCTGTGAACACCTCTGGCGGTCTTCTTTCCGAAGCGCATGTGTCCGGCTGGAACTGCATCATCGAAATGGTTCGTCAGATCCGCGGACAAGCCGGGCCACGTCAACTGCCACGCTCTGAGGTCTTACACTGGGGAACACCCTGGGGCGACTCCGCGATTTTGACACCGATGTAGGAAGCAGGAAATGTCTGACACCAATCATCTTCCAACGCCAAGAGTTTCGCCAGACAGCGCACCGTTCTGGGCGGCCTGTAAGGGGGGGCAGTTAGAGTTGCCGGTGTGCGCCACCTGCAAAAAGGCTCATTTGCCCCCTGGTCCGGTGTGCCCCTTTTGCTTCAGCGACACGATCGAATGGAAACCTGCGAGCGGGCGAGGCGAGATCGCCAGCTGGGTGGAGTACCACATGGCGTTCTCAAACCGATTTTCTGACCAGGTTCCATATCTCGTGGTCCTTGTAGAGTTGGACGAAGGGCCCCGGCTTGTCAGCTCAATACGTGACACAGCCAGCAAGGACATGCGTGTAGGGATGCGTGTCGAAGTAGGTTTTGAAGAACTGAAGCCCGGCCTGATAGTGCCGACGTTTTCTCCTATCGAAGACAACGCCAATGGTGACTTGATATGATCGTTCTGCTCGCATTCATCACCGCGCATCCCGAAAAAAGAGAGAGTCTTCTTGAGGCCATGCTAGAAAATCTACCTATGGTGTTGGCCGAAGATGGCTGCATCGAGTATCGTCCGACCATTGATCGGGAAGGTTCCAGCCGAATACAAACACTTGCAGGTCCGGACACTGTTGTCGTCGTGGAAAAGTGGCGTGATCGCGACGCTCTCAAAGCACACATGAATGCGGCACATATGGTGCGCTACGCAGAGAAGGTGGCTCCATTGGTTTCAACCCGACAGATTTTTATGCTTTCGGAAGCCGAAAAGACAGGATTGTCCGAGTGCTAGGCTGGAGTTCACTTCGCCGAACTCATTTGTATACTAAGCCGGTTACGAAGCAGTGATAGCAAGGACGCGCCTTTGAGCCCCAAGTTACCCAAATCGGCGACGCGCATTCTGCGGATACTCGAGTTCATCGCGACACGGGAAGCCGGAACGACGCATACCGAGATTGCCAAAGCACTTTCTATTCCGAAAGCCAGTCTTACCGCTCTCCTCGCAACGGTGAAAGAAGAAGGCTACGTTCAACAAGACCCTGAAAGTGGGCGTTTGACCATTGGTGTTCAAATTCTGTCGCTCGCCAATTCTTATCTTCGTAATCTCAATCTTGTTCGAATTGGCGCACCAATTGTCGCGGCGCTTTATCGTGATGCTGGCTTGTTCTCAGTTCTTGCTGTGCCACAAAGTCCAGATTACGTGATCATCTGTGCTGAAAGCCAACCTGCTCTTCTGACGCATTCTCTTCAAATCGGGCACCGTGGTCCGATGTTCTGTTCGGCAGCAGGTCGCGCAATATTGTCCGCGCTTCCAGAATCTGAAGTAGACAGAACTCTTGCCCATTCCGATCTTCGCAAGATCACCACACGGACAATCTATGAGCCTACACGCATAAAGCGGGCACTAGAAGAAGCGAACGAGCAAGGTTACGCCGTTAGCAACGGCGAAAGCATTGAAAATGTTGTTTCCGTTTGCGCGCCTGTATTCGACTGGACAGGGCAGCCAATTGCGGCAATTGGTGTTGCAGGAACGGAAGGTACGATGCAAGGGACGGTGATGAAGGCCTCAATCGAACTCACGTGCAAGGCGGCTTCTTCGCTCTCAGCAAAAATTGGGTTTGTACCGGTTTGATTGATCAGCAGAACGGCCGATCTGACTGTATGCTTGCACCGGTTGATGTCTCGATTTAGTTCTTTTCGGCTTCCATGATTTTCACCGGGGTGTTGATGTCCAGTCCCGCCAATTCGTAGCCGCGTCGGAAGTCGACGATGTGCTTGGTCATCCATTCTTCGGTATGTGCTTTGTTGCCCGCCCTTATCCCCGCCACAATCTCTTGATGCGCTTGAAGAAGCCTTGCGCCTGTGTTGAGACGTCGGAATACTGCTTCAAATGCCGGATAGAACAATTCACCCATCGGTTGACGCGAAAGTTGCAATGCTCGATTTCCAGATGCTTGCGCTATGAGCTCGTGAAATTCCAAGTCGAGCATCAAGATGGAATTACGATCATCCAGATTTGCTTCTGTCTTACTAAGATTTTCTTCGAGCGCAGCCAGCTGGTCTGCGGAGATGTTGTCGACAGCCGCAACTGCGAGAGCAGGTTCAAAGATTAGCATAGCCTCCCACAGTTCGCGGACCGTGATCTTTTGCAGGAGCATGGTCGTCGTGACTCGCTTGCTCACATCCGCAGATTGCGGAACGCAAACAAAGAGTTTTTTTCCACCAGGCTTGCGAGCCAACATGCCGCTTTCTTCAAGGACGCGAATTGCTTCCCTCACGGTGGAGCGATTGACTTGCAACGAGTCAGACATCGCCATCTCTGAGGGAAGCGACGATCCAACGGGAATCTCACCGCTTAGGATTTTTTCTCGAATTGCCTGAGCAGCAAGCCGATATGCCGGCTCAGACTGAATGGGTTGCAAAATGCTCGATTGTTCCATGATCTTGTAGTCCTTGCTAACTCTGCGACTGGTTGGCTTACGTCGCCCCAGAGGCCTTTTTTCCTTGCTTTTCCGCCTGCCACTTGGAAGTTGTTTAGCTAGCCTAATATCTCACCAGTCCTTTGCACGCCATCCCAGCTGATGCCGATTGGTATGATTTGGCCTGTCAGACCGACAATCCTACTATATATCCAACCATGATTTAGTCCACCTCAGATCGTTGGGCACGGCACGACGTTGCCACAACCTTCACCATATTGGGTCGCATCGAGCATTTTTGTGGCGTGGTCGAGACTTGTTACTGCATTGGAAATTCATTCTCTAATCCAGTCCGAAGCGTTTGCACTTGCAGCAATGTAGTCATACAGTCCGACTAAAATGAATGAGGTCTGACCATGATTCCGATTGTATCTGAGCCTTTCGAGGAGATTCGTGAGGGTATTCGAGCCGTTTGCGCAGAATTTCCTGATGAATATCATCGCAAAATTGATGACGAACGCGGGTACCCCGACGATTTTGTTGACGCCCTGACACGTGAAGGTTGGATGGCGGCCATGGTGCCAGAGGAGTACGGTGGTTCTGGACTTGGTTTGACAGAAGCGTCTGTCATCATGGAAGAAATCAACCGATGCGGCGGGAATTCTGGTGCCTGTCACGGCCAGATGTACAATATGAACACGTTGGTGCGTCACGGGTCAGATGAGCAGCGTAAGAAGTATCTACCTCAGATTGCGGAAGGACAGTTAAGGCTTCAGAGCATGGGCGTGACGGAGCCGACGACAGGGACTGACACGACGAAGATCAAAACGACTGCTGTGAAACGCAAAGACAAGTATGTGATCAACGGCCAGAAAGTCTGGATCAGCCGCGTACAACACTCAGATCTGATGATCTTGCTAGCGCGGACCACGCCTCTGGCAGACGTAAAGCGAAAATCTGAAGGCTTGTCGATCTTCATCGTGGACATTGCCGATGCAATGAAATCCGGAATGACGGCGCGTCCAATTCCCAACATGGTGAACCATGAAACGAACGAGCTGTTCTTTGATAACCTCGAAATACCGGAAGAGAACCTAATTGGCGAAGAGGGCAAGGGGTTCAAATACATTATGACCGGTTTGAACGCCGAACGTGCTTTGATTGCTGCGGAGTGTATCGGTGACGGCTATTGGTTTACCGATCGAGTGACTCAATATGTGTCCGATCGGCATGTATTTGGCCGACCAATCGGTCAGAATCAAGGTGTGCAGTTCCCCATCGCCGAAGCCTTCATTGAAGTTGAGGCGGCAAATTTGATGCGCTACGAAGCGTGCCGGCGGTTCGATGCGGGTGAGGAATGTGGCGCTCAGGCTAATATGGCGAAGCACCTTGCCGCAAAGGCTTCATGGGAAGCAGCGAACGCCTGCCTGCAATTTCACGGCGGTTTCGGTTTTGCATGCGAATACGACGTAGAACGAAAGTTCCGCGAGACGCGTCTTTATCAGGTAGCGCCAATCTCAACTAATTTGATCTTGTCCTATGTGGCCGAACGCATTCTTGGCATGCCTAGGTCCTTCTGAACTCAGAAACGCGCAAGGGAAGACTGCCTTGATTTCGGAAAACACAATGACTACCGACTTCGATCTTGAGCACCTGCGCTCTTGGATCGGAACAAAGGAAATTGCGCGTGAGCAACTCACGCGGTCCTTGGTGGCGCGTTTCAACGCCACTTTTGATCGCAAGTCATCGCTCAATGACGGTGATGCTGCTCCGGCACTCATTCATTTTTGCCTAGCTCAACCTGCAGTGCCTACGGCACGCCTTGGCCAAGATGGCCACCCGGAGCGTGGTGGATTCTTGCCGCCGGTTCCACTGCCACGCCGTATGTGGGCAGGGAGTTCCATTGAATTTCATGCGCCGCTGCCTATCGGCTCTATGATCGAGCGGCGCTCTGTTATTGAAGACGTAACGCTGAAGACTGGAAAGTCAGGCATACTCTGTTTTGTAAAGGTAGAGCACAAAATTCTGAGTGATGGGGCCATTGCCCTCGTCGAAAAACAAGACATCGTGCACAGAGCGATGCCCGACGTTCAAGAGCCTAAAAAGCCCTCAGCTCCTCATTCAGACAACGGTCAGATAGCTTCACACTCACGCGAAATGAATGTCAGCACCCCCCTGCTCTTCCGCTATTCTGCACTGACATTCAACGCACACCGAATTCACTATGACAAACCGTACGCCATGGGGGAGGAAGGCTATCCAGATCTTATTGTTCATGGCCCGCTCCAGGCGACAATGCTTTGCCTCTACGCAACTGACTTACGTAAGGAACCAATGAAAGCATTTCGGTTCCGCAGCACCGCACCACTTTATGGCCCGTGTGATGTTTCCCTGAATGCCGACACTGTCGCGGATGAGATGGGACTTTGGACCATGGGCCAAAATGGGCAAACAGGGATGCAGGCGACCGCTCGCTGGTAATTCCAAAGCGCTCGAAGACCCGCACTCTCGGCCATCAGATGAAGCGACTTAGAGGGGATCGCTTCTGGGAGGCGGCAGGATCGTATCATCAGAGGAACGTTGAGCGTTGCAGCGCTAAACTGCATTTGCGCTTAGGTCGGCTTTCGGTGCCCTGACCTCCTTGATAACATCCAAAAACGGATGGCGGAGAACAAAGAATGGGTATGCTGATTGACGGAAAATGGGAGCCTACTGCCGACCAGTCGATGGTGTCAGGCAAATATCGACGCGAGCAAAGCGCACTTCCAACCTCAATCGAAGCAAATTTTCTCAACGAAGCTGGCAACACTAAAGGACGTTTTTTTCTCATTGCTTCTGCGAGTTGTCCCTGGTCGCACGGCGCTGTCGTCACGCTTATTCTCGCGGGTCTCGAAGACATCATCGAGATACAATGGGCCGGGGGCCCTCGTCGCGAGGGGTATGGCCTTTTGCCGGGCGGACCGCTTCCGAACCGCTCGGATTTTCAGCATGTTCATCAGTTCTATACCTCCACAGTCCCTGACTACACCGGCCGCTCAACAGTGCCGATCTTTTGGGATGCGGTAGATCGCAAGGTTCTTTCCAACTCTTCTGCTGACATTATGGCTATGTTAGATCAGGGAAGTTCAAAGACCGACCTCCGACCAACCGCATTGCGGAATGAAATTGACCATTTATTGGAATACATCTTCGACGGGCTGTCTAACGCTGTCTATCGGGCAGGTAAATCGCAGCGGCAGGACGAGTACGATGATGCCGTGGACACGGTATTTAGCACACTGGATACACTGGAAGACAGATTAGCCGATCGCCTCTTCTTATTCGGAAAAGATCTGACCATTGCCGACATAAGGCTGTTTGCCACGCTTGTTCGGTTCGATACGGTCTATGCCACGCATTTTCGCTGTACGCGTAAGCGACTGGTCGATTACCCGCGCTTATGGCGGTTTACACGCCGTATTTTTCACAAGCCCGGAATTCGACAAACAGTTGATTTCGACGAGATCAGATACGGCTACTATGTCAACGATGGCGACCACAATCCAAATGGCATAGTCGGTCAGCAACCCGAGATTGACTGGGACAGCCAAGAAGGTCTGTCCGAATACCAGCCGTTCGAGTAACGTGCAGCATCGGTCAAAACGGGCTAACTGAAGACTTTCTCGGCAAAGTGCCCGGATTTTGGTAGCGTACGATCGAAGTTGACGTCGGCCAGAAATAAACCAATGACTGCTTTCTTTTCGCCACAAATTGTCTGTGCGTGATGCGGCCACACCACGGGAACAAGACAGTGTCTCGACAAGAGGCAGATTGGTCGTTCTAGTTCAAACTATGCCAAAGCTCGATATCTTCGAACTCTCAAAAAGGACGATGGCAATGACCGACGCTGCCTGGGCTCGGCACGCCAACCCATGGAGCGTGTATAGCAGGGCTATCGGTGGAACATTGGTGTTCTTTGCATTGTGGAGCCCGTTCTGGGTTGGTTATTGGGGCGCTCCAATCATTCTTACCGCTCTGCTTTGGATATGGCTGAACCCACGTATTTTTCCCGCACCACGGCATACAAAAACTTGGGCTACTCAGGGCGTCTTGGGGGAAAGGGCATTTATCAACCGTGCCGAGGTGCCGATCCCGCTCCATCATCGAAATGCAGCATTCTTAACATCGGGAACGTCTGGCGTATTCCTTCTGATCGTGCTTTTGGCATTCCTTCGGCGAGACTTTTGGCTGGCGTTTACCGCATGGCACGCTGCGACGATTGCAAAGCTGTGGTTCTGCGATCGGATGGTCTGGCTTTGGGCGGATATGAAGGATGCTACCGACCAATATGAACGATGGAATGCTGCTGAGTGGTAGCGAACGTTCGTATGCTGTATAACATCCAGAACTTGGGCTCAGAGCGGGCGTGCCGCGCTGCGGCGCAGTCAGATTGTTGCGCAGCCA
>CANMAI010000017.1 GCA_947495795.1 uncultured Paracoccaceae bacterium
GCAACGTAAGCCCGGCTGACTTCGAAGAGAGATCAGCCGGATCTTTTGGAACGATCCACTAAAATGGGGCAAGACGATATAGTCACTGATGCTGCGGTTTGCACGAATGTCTGCTAACCAAAACGCGTTGTTTATCTGCGAGGGCTTTAGGACATGCCAAATAAACTTTACGACTACGAAGGCGGCGAGTTTGACTGGTTCTTGGTGGACGGTAAGAAACGAGTGGCTCTCTGCAGCTCGGCCGGTTTTGGTGAAGTGCCAGTTTCGGTGCTGGATGGCCTAACGGACGAAAATCTACCCATAAATGAAATCCCCAAACTCGTCGAACAGATGCCAACGATTGGAGGGCACAAGACTGAAGGTTCAGGGCCAGGGGAGTGCATAGAATGGCGTCAAATGGCAGATCGTGGCTTTTTCATTTTCGATTGGAAACATTGGATGGGCCCGTATGAGTGCGTTTTGGTACCCGAAGTCCATCGGACTATCGGGCCGGAGGCCACCCAGCTCGCGGATAGTCTTCGCGCCGTGCATGTCACTCAGCTCAACTTGGAACAAACAAGGTCATTTCAGGTAGCCGATTTGGGTATTGACTTTGTTCCAGTGAATTCACGCTACGCAAAATGAGTTTTTCTGTTCAAAGCAGCCATCGCGTTCTTTCGGGGGAACGGCAGCAAAGTCCCGCACACCCGACCTTAAACCATGCCCTTTCCAAGGGCCGCTATCTGACGAGGCCCGGCACCAGACCTCGCCCAATTGTAGCACCGGTCATGTCAATCCGCCGGGTGCGCATGATCTCCACCACGCGTCTAACCTGCCTCACACGCCCCGCCAGTCCAGTTTGCCGCCAAGGCGTGTCCAGCCCGTTGCGCTCGGCAGGATCTGTCCGCCCCGGATCGTCTTGTGAAAGCCGCCGTTACTGCTTGCACCCGCGACGAACACATGCAGGGCACCGCCCTCCTTGTCCGGCATGAACAAACCGGCCGGCGTGTCGTTGGAGCGGCCACCCAGCGGCACCCAGTTTTCCCAAGAACCGCCCACATAGCGCCGCATGACGGGCTGCTGGTCGGCTGTGCGCAGAAGCAGGAACATCTCGTCACCCTCGCCCGCCACCAGTGTCGGGCCGCCGATCATTCCGATCGGCAGCCTTTCCCAACCCTGCTTTATCCGGCTCCGCTTCCAGTCAAAAATCAGGTGGTGCAGCGTATCGCCCGCAAATCTGGCCACCACATGGATCTCGCTCCCATGCACCACCACAGCAGGTCGTCCGGCAATATCCGCTTCCAGATCCACCCATTGGCGCAGCCCCGGCTGCCATCTGTCGCTCGCGCTCCACTTGATCACCGCATGGCCCCGGTCGTTCCGGGCGGCAAGGGCGATCACCTGATCATTGAAGACATGCCCCGCGATCTCGCCCGTGATCGTGCCGCCCAGCTTCACCCAGCCCGCGGGTGTCCTGTCCCACGTCCCCCTTTCCCGCATCTTGTAGGCCGGACGCCCCTGCGCATCCCGCACAAAACACCAAAGCGTGTCCCGCGCGGCCAGCATCAGCGGCGATCCCCCGATGGTGCTGCCAAGATCCGTCCAGCCGGTCCACTCCGCCCCGTCATAATGCGCCAGCACGGGCGAGCCGTCCCCTTCCCGCCGGGCAATCACATCAATATCGCGCGTGCCCACGGCCGATGCTATGGCAGGTGTCCCGGTGATCTTGCCCTCCAGCGACAAGTCCCAGTCTCTGTCCTGCTTCCAGCCACTCCCGTCCCAAAGATGCTGAAACATCCGCTTCGACGCGCCGGAGGCCAGCGCCAGCACCCGCTCCGTGCTGCCGACCCGCGCTGCTGCAATCGCAGGACCGAACGGATACCAGTCCCCGATATAGGATATATCCGTGGGCGAAAGCTCCAGCGCCGGAACCGTTCCCGCATCGTCCCGCGTCCAGCTTGGCCGGACGTGATATCCCATGATGGAAGCCGCATCGAACTCCGAATAATTCAGGCTGTCCCGTTCCAGCGGATCGAGGATATTGAAATCCGTGGTATCCTTGTCCCAGCCGAAATTGACCTGCGCGAAATCATAAACCGCCTGCTTGTCCCAGTCGAAACCAGCATCGGGGTTCAGATGTTCATGCTGCAATCCCAGCGCATGGCCAAACTCGTGCAGGATGGGCCTGTTCGCAGGCGCGAACGTTGCATATCGCATGGAGCGGTTGCCCCTGGAGATCTCGGCAAGCGAGTTCGTGCCAAGCTGAGAGGAATGCCCACCCGTATCAAACTCGATGCGGATGTCCGGGCCCGCGCCCGTCGTGTTCTCCACCTTGCTGAACCGCACATTCGCATGCTCGGACCATGTTCCGGCAATCTGCAACACACGGTCCTGCTCGACAGCGGACCCGTTCATGAAGGCCACATCCAGCACCGCGCTCACTGGCCAGAAGAGCGATGCCGTCCCCGTCAGCGGCTGCGTTTTTGTCACGAACAGCCCGGAAGCGGGCCGCGCGCCCTCCTCCACATGGGCGGTACACCAGAAATCGTCACTCATCTAAAACCCCAGCGCTTGCGGCATGCCAATTCAAGCCACGCTAGAGACCAACCGTTTCGCGATCAGTGAAGATCCTCACAAAGCCCTCAACGCCCGCGAAAAAGGCTCCCCATCACACCGCGCAGAAACTTCCGGCCAGAACGGGAGGAGGCGGTCTTGATGACACTTTTGACCAGCGTCTCGCCGATGGAATCGCTGCCGGAGCGGCTGCGGCTGCTTCGCGGCGCACTCCGCCCCTCGTAGCGTCGCGCGGCCTTGAATTCCCGCTCTTCCTCCTCTGCCCGCTCTGCTGCCGCCTCTTCGCGCTCCGCTTCCTCAGCCGCCGCCTCCGCCCGGGCGCGCAGCTTCTCGAACGCGCTTTCCCGGTCGACCGACGCATCATAAAGCCCGATCACCGGAGAGCGACCCATCACCGCCTTCCGCTCGCTGTCCCCAATCGGCCCAAGCTGGGAAGATGGCGGGCGGATCAACGTGCGCTCCACCACGCTCGGCACGCCCTTTTTCTCCAGGGTGGACACCAGCGCCTCGCCCACGCCCACATCGCGAATGGCATCCTCCGTATCGAACCGCGCGTTGGGGCGGAACGTCTCCGCCGCCGCCCGCAAGGCCTTCTGGTCGCGCGGAGTATAGGCGCGCAGCGCATGCTGCACCCGGTTCCCCAACTGCCCCAGAATGTCGCTCGGCACGTCATCAGGGTTCTGCGTGATGAAATAGACGCCCACCCCCTTGGAACGGATCAGTCGCGCCACCTGCTCCACCTTCTGCACCAGCGCCTTGGGCGCATCCTCGAACAGCAGATGCGCCTCATCAAAGAAGAAAACGAATACGGGCTTATCCGGGTCGCCCACCTCCGGCAGCGTCTCAAACAACTCCGAAAGCAGCCACAACAGGAACGTCGCATAAAGCCGCGGGCTGCCCATCAGCCTGTCGGCCGCCAGCACGTTCACACGCCCCTTGCCGCCCCCGCTCACAGCCATCATGTCGGAAAGCTCCAGCGCAGGCTCACCGAAGAACTCCGCAGCGCCCTGATTTTCCAACACAATCAGCCGCCGCTGAATGGCGCCGATGGAGGCCGTGGAAATGTTCCCGTAGCGCAGCCCCACATCTTTGGCGTTCTCCCCCAGCCACACAAGCAGCGCCTGCAAATCCTTCAGGTCGAGAAGCGGCAAGCCCTCTTCGTCACTCATCCGGAAGGCGATGTTCAAAATCCCTTCCTGCGCCTCGGTCAGTTCCAACAGCCGCGAAAGCAGCAAAGGCCCCATCTCGCTGATGGTTGTGCGCACGGGGTGCCCCTTCTCCCCGAACATATCCCAGAACACGACCGGAAAATCCTCATAAGCAAAATCGCTGAACCCGATCGTCTCACTTCGCGATACCAGCTTCTCATGCAGCTTGTGGTGAGGGGAGCCGGGCACCGCCAGACCGGAAAGATCACCCTTCACATCGGCCAGAAACACCGGAACACCCGCATTGGAAAAGCTTTCCGCCAGTATCTGCAAAGTTACCGTCTTGCCGGTGCCAGTTGCCCCGGCAATAAGCCCGTGCCTGTTGGCGTATTTCAGGATCAGGGATTGCGGATCACCGTAATCCGCACCACCACCGCCTAGAAAAATCCGATCCTGTTCGCTCATTTATGTATTCCCTGCTCTTTTGTGATGATCGCAACATACAAAATTAACTCTTTCTCGCCATAAAGGAATCTCAAATTGGTTCTAGGATCGATTTGTAGACTTCCTCCCTGTTGAACTGGCCGCGCCCTCGGGTGCGGCTTTTTTTTGACCAGTTGATCGAAATTCCCTTAAAAAATTGGTGATTTGACCCATCAGGCGCTTGACGCAGAGTCTCACAAGGCCTAGCGTCTTTTTCACAAGTTGGCCGGTCCAACGGGGAGAGAGCTGCAAAGCAGCCAGTAAAAGGCATCCAGATGGGGTGCCTTTTTCTTTTGTTACGTCACGTTTTGGCCCGATTTGCTGCCCGAAGCGGCGCAGAATTGATCTTTTTGGCCGCGCACAACGTCAGGGCCGCGTTTCGGCTCTCTGTCTTGGCGCGATCTTGCGCCCGCCCACCCGCTCACGTTTCTCTGCGTTGACAGTTCCACGGGTTCCTGACACCAAGATGCCAAAATTCCAGCTATATGAGGCATTGTCGTGAACTATTCCCGTATAATCCCCAGCATTTCGTCCTGCGCTGTCGCAGCCCTTCTGGCCAGTGCGGCCCTGCCCGTCGCGGCGCAGGAAAACGAGGCGAGTGTACCCACACTTCAGGTAGAGGAACCAGCACCTACACCGGCGCCGGAGGCTCCGGCCGCAGAAGCGCCAGCAGCCGAGCCCGAAGCCCCCGCAGCGGAAGCGCCTGCCCCAGAGACACCAGCTGCAGAGACACCAGCCGCCGAGGCTCCCGCAGCGGAGCAGCCAGCCGCACCGGAGATCGTGACAGAAAAATTCGGCGATTGGGAGAAACGCTGCACGGCCGATCAAACAAATTGTTTCATCTACCAGCTCGCCCGCGATCAGGCTGGCAACCCGGTGGCAGAGGTCACAATCGTTACCCTGCCCGAGGGTGACAGTGCCCTCGCAGGTGCCACCATCGTCACACCGCTCGGCACACTCCTCAATGCTGGTCTCATCATCCAGGTAGATAGCGGCCAGGCCCGGAAATACGATTACGGCTGGTGCACCCGCTCCGGCTGCTTCGCAAGGTTCGGGCTGGAAGCAGATTACATCACCAATCTAAAGCGCGGCAACAGGGCGATCATGCAGCTCGCCTCCGTCTCCGCGCCGGAACGCCCGATCACGCTCAACGTGTCACTCACCGGTTTCACCGCCGCCTTCGACTCACTGCCCGAGCGAGAGCAGTAACCTTCCCAAAGCGGGAAGCCTTCCGCCGGAAAATCCTATCCCGGCGGAAGGCTCTCAAAATTTGATCATTTGGTAAAATTTCTTCTTCAGGCGCCCGAACGACTCATTCGATGTGCCGGATCGGGCCATTTTCGGGAATCTTGCACTCCCAAACCGGTACCAAAACCATACCAAACCCAGCCTTTTCTCAAAGCAGGCTCAGATCAGATTTTCCGCACCGCCAGAACGGCATTCATGCCACCAAATGCAAAAGCGTTTGACAGCGCGACACCAACCTTTGCGTTTCGCGCTTCGTTTGGCACAACATCCAGATCACACTCCGGATCCGGCTCCTCATAGCTGATCGTCGGTGCAACAATTCCGTCGCGGACAGCCATAACACAGGCCAACATCTCCACAGCACCGGTGCCACCGATCAGATGTCCATGCATGGATTTAGTGCTTGAAATCAAAAGGTTATCCGCATGAGCTCCAAACACTTCGCGCACCGCCGCGCACTCCGTCTTGTCATTCGCTGCGGTCCCCGTGCCATGCGCATTGATGTAACCCACCTCTTCCGGGGCCACACCGGCATTCTTCAAAGCCCCCTGAATAGCGCGTTTCGCACCTTTCTTGTTGGGCATAACAATATCAGATGCATCAGAAGTCATAGCGAATCCAATGACTTCCGCGAGTATCTCGGCTCCCCGGGCCTTCGCATGCTCATATTCCTCGAACACGAAAACCGCAGCCCCTTCGCCTTGAACCATCCCATTCCGGTTCGCGGAAAAAGGCCTGCAACCGTCTTTCGACATAACCCGCAGCCCTTCCCAGGCTTTGATCCCTCCAAAGCACAACATGCTCTCGGATCCCCCGGCCAGCATCACCTTGCTGACCCCGGATCGGATCAGCCCGAACGCCTGCCCCATAGCGTGATTGGAGGATGCACAGGCCGTCGCCACAGCAAAACTCGGGCCTTGAAGGTTGTATCGCATGGAGACGTGAGAGGCCGCCGCATTGTTCATTAATCGTGGAACAACAAAGGGATGCACGCGGTTCTTGCCAGCTTCATAGACGCTCCGGTAATTCTCGTCCTGCGTCTGAAGACCGCCTCCGGCTGTCCCGAGCACAACCCCCGCCTCGCCGGCCAGATCCTCATCCAACGTCAGGCCGGATTGCGCCATCGCCTCCTTTGCGGCCAGCAAGGCAAACTGCGTGAACTTGTCGTAGAGCGTAATTTCCTGCCGGCTGAAGTGATCCTCCGGCGCATAATCCCGGATCTGGCCTCCGATCGAGATCGAAAGCCGATCAACATCCTGAAAATCAAGCGATCCTATCCCGCAAACGCCCTCCGCCATAGCTTTCATCACCGCAGGCGCAGATCGCCCCAGCGCACAAATTGCCCCCTGCCCGGTAATGACTACGCGATGCATGTTCAGCGTTATGCGCCCTTGTTCGCGATAAGGGTCTCAACCGCGGAAACCATTGAAGACACGTTGGAAATATCAAACTCGGACTCTGAAGGATCGTTTGCATTGAAGGGTACAGACACGTCAAACTGCTCCTCGATCGCGAAGATAGCCTCCACCAATCCAAGGCTATCCAGCCCCAGTTCCTCAAGCGTCGCGTCCATGGAAACCTCATTCGGTTCCAGCACGGCCTGCTCGGCAATGATCGCCACAACCTTGTCCTTCACAGCGCCTGTCATGAAGTCCCTCTTATCACTTCCAGCTCTGATCTACTCTTTCGGATCAGTCTTTGGAACCCGTTTTTCGGCCTCCTGCAGCTTGGTCAACACACGCGGCAACCGCCGTGTCGCTTTATACACGTTTATCGAAACATCCATAGGCATAGCGGGTGTGCCCATCATGATCCGCCCCGATGGCACATTCGCATTGATACCCGTCTGCGCCGTTATAATGACGTCCGAACCGATGGTAATATGATCGGCGATACCCGCCTGTCCGGCAAGAACGACGCGATCTCCGATCTCAGAACTGCCGGCAATCCCGGCCTGTCCGCAGAGCAAACAATGCTTTCCAACCAAGACGTTATGGCCAATCATCACCAGCCCGTCGATCTTTGTGCCATCGCCAATCCGCGTATCCGCAATCGTGCCGCGATCCACCGCCGAGTTAGCACCCATCTCCACGTCGTCACCGATCACCACACCGCCCATGGAGTTGATCCTGGCAAAGCCCTGCGTTCGGCTCGCCTCGGAAATCTTGCCTGTGCTCCGTGCTTCCTCCACCGAACCAGGCTTTGGCGTCACAAAAGAAAACCCGTCGCCACCAATCGATATACCCGGATGGCCGATAAACCGTGCCCCGATCTTCACAAACGCTCCGATCCGGGCACCGGGAAAGAGCAGCACATCTTCACCAATGACGCTCGCCTCGCCAATTGAGCAGTGGCTCGCAATCCTCGCCCGCGCACCAATCCTGGCACCGGCCGACACATGCACAAACGGGCCGATCGCCGCTTCAGCGCCGATCTCGGCCCCTTCCTCGATCACTGCAGTCGGATGGATGCCATGTGCAATCCGAAGCGGTCGCTCAAAAATTTTGCCAACCCCCGCCATCACATAGCGGGAACGAGGGGCAAAGATGGCCGCCTCCAACCCGTAGCCCTGCCAATCCACCCCCTCGGAGACAATAGCAACTTTCGCAGCACCGTCCCTCAGCTGCTCTGCAAATCGCTTTTCCATAGCCATTGCAACATGTTGCGGGCCAGCGGTGGCAGGCTCCGCTGGGCCGTCCACCATGAGGCTCTGGTTACCCGCCGCCTCCGCGCCCAATGCCTCCGCCAGTTCCTTGACCGAATATCCCATCACGCGCGCTCCCAACCCAAAGTCAAAAAGGGCGACAGACTTGCGCCCGTCGCCTCCAATTTTGATCTAGTGGAAAAGAGCTCAGCCTTCAACCGCACCAAGTGAGACGCCCGCATTGCTGAGAGCCCGGAAAACCGTCTTGTCGCGGCCGTAGATGTCATCGCGGTACTGAGGCTGCCCTTCATCGTCCACCCATGCCGAATGGTAGGTCAGATAAATCGGAACAGGAGCCTTAAGGTTCAATTGGCGCTCCTTGCCACCGCCAAGCACCGACTGAAAAAGCCCCTTTGGATTGTCCGATTGCGGGGACAGTAGTACATGCGCCAGTTCAAACGGCTTCTGCACACGCACACATCCATGGCTGTAGGCCCGGGCATCCCGGTTGAAGAGGCTCTTGGAAGGTGTGTCATGCAAGTAGATATTGAACTGGTTGGGGAACATGAACTTCACGCGGCCAAGTGCATTACGTCCACTCGGCTTCTGTTTGATAATGAACGGAAAACTGGATTGGCTGAATTTCGAGAAATCCACAAAACGCGGATTTACCCGTGTACCGTTCCGCGTCATCACTTGGAAGGATGACCCTAGAGCACCAGGGTTCCGCTTCAGTTTCGGCAGCATTTCTTCCGTCGTGATGGAGCGCGGCACATGCCAGGTCGGATTCACGACCATGTGGGTCATCGTGTCGTTGAATTCCTGGGTGCGGTGCTTGTTCTTACCGATCACCGTGCGGGACCAGAACGTAACCTCGCCATTGTCGATGACGGAAACAGAAAAATCCGCCTGATTTACATAAATGTGTCGGGCGCCCCGTTCCACATTCAGCCACCGCTGCCGTTCCAGATTGACAAGAACTTGCTGCAATCTCTGCTCGGGCGACGCATTGATTGCAGCCAGCGTTTTCGGGCCAGCCACGCCATCGTCGTTCAAACCATTCTGTCTCTGAAACGCCTTCACAATTTCAGTGAATTCATCGTCATAGAGGGGCTCAGAGCCATAAAAGGCACCATTCATTCGGCCAAGACGCTCTCGCATGATAACAATGCGCTCAGAAGTCTGGCCCGGCTTCAAGGTTTTGCCAGCAGGAACAGGCTCACCCCAGGCATCCGCCGAGATAATCTCCTTCAGTCGTACCATTTCTGCCTGCAGGCGCGCATATTGGGGATGTGACGGGGCGAGTGCCGCAAAGAAAGCACCAACGTCCCCGGTCTCTTTGAGGCCGAGCATCAGCGTCGCCTCGTCCGGGCGCGGTGGCTTCACAACGATATCCCGATCTACTTTGCGCGGCTCCAGCAGTCCGGAAGACACATCACGAGCGTATTTCAGAAAAATACGGCTGGCCGCGAGCTCAACTGCATCCACTGGAGCATCGGTGTCAGCAAGGAGATCTGCGAGGGAGGCAATATCGTATCTGGCCCGAGGCAAACCATGTTCCTCAACCGACATCAGCACATCCAGCAACGCCGCCTGGCGCACATCATCCCAGATGGGCGCATAGTCGACAGTCGCGTAAAAATCCCGCAGGCTTTCCGCATCGGCGCCAGCGTTTTCAAGGGTTGCCTTGAGCTTTAAGGCTTCAGCACTAAGGGGAATTTCCGCGACAATTGCGGCTTCAGTTACGAGTGGAGTGAGGTCCGCAGTCCTGAGAGGTTGGGCATGGGCGGCAATACCGGACAGTGCTGTCGCCAAGCTCAAAACAGCTAGTCCGCCTGGCACCTTAACACCAATTTTCGACAAATATTTCACGGCACGTTGCCCCTCTATCCTTCATCACTCTTTTGATTAAACCCTAATAGATCCCTAACTCGTCCAACAGACACAGACCGTGCACCGATCGCAATTCTGAAAAAACGTGTGCTTTTGGCCGCATTCACACCGATGTGAAACACTTTCACAGGTGGTTTTGGCTGCACTGTGGCGATTCGGCAAAAAACCGCTCATAAATTGCTCACGGACTCATCAAAAACTTGGCAGTTAATGTGTTGTTTGCCATAATCCTTTACATAGCAGCTCTCGCAAGGTTGCAAAACGGCCGTAAGATGCCAAAAAAAGAGACGTGAAGCAGGCAGATGATCAAAAAATCCTTACCTGAAGCTGGCCGCAGGGCCTTTCTCGGTGGTGTATTTGGCCTCGTCGCAACATCGGCAGCGCCTTACTACGCCAATGCAGCTGGTTTCCTGAGGGGAGGTGGCGACATCCGCCGTATCCGTCTCAGATCGCAGCGAACAGGCGAATATGTCGATACGATTTATTGGGTCGAAGGCAATTATGTGAGAGAAGCGCTGGCCGAGATAAATTGGTTCATGCGCGATTGGCGCGAGAATGAAGCCATTGGCTATGACCGTCGCAATATCGATATTCTTGCTGCCACTCTTCGCCTAATGGATACGGAAGAACCCTATCACGTGGTATCCGGTTACCGGAGCCCGAGAACCAACGCTATGCTTGGGCGGTCAAATCGCGGTGTCGCGCGGAATTCATATCATATGAAGGGGATGGCGGCTGATCTGAAGCTGAAATCTCGTTCAATCGGCCAGATGGCAAAGGCAGCGGTGGCCTGCAATGCGGGTGGCGTTGGCAAATATGGCCGCTCCAACTTCGTGCATATGGATTGCGGTCCTGTGCGCACGTGGCGCGGTTAAACATGCGGGCGCTTCTCACGCCCGCACCGTACCCTCACCCACCACAAGATACTTAAAGCTCGTCAACTGCTGTGCCCCAACCGGCCCACGCGCGTGCAGTTTGCCTGTTGCTATCCCAATCTCCGCGCCCATACCAAACTCGCCTCCATCCGCAAATTGAGTTGAGGCGTTACGCATCAGAATGGCGCTGTCCAGCGCATGAAAGAAAGTGTCGGCCACGGCATCGTCTTCAGCGATAATGCAATCTGTATGATTTGAGCCGTAGCGCCGGATGTGATCTATCGCTCCCTTCACCCCCTCTACAAGCTTGGCCGCCGCGATCATATCAAGGTACTCGTGTCCCCAGTCACTATTCTTTGCGGGCACCGCACTCTTAATATTGAGGCCACTGCCCACACGCAGTTCCACGTCTGCGGCCACCAATTCATCCAGAAACGGTGCCCCATTTGCGCTATAAAATGCGCTGTCCACAAGGATGCACTCCACTGCTCCGCATATACCGGTGCGCCGTGTCTTGGCATTCACGATCACCTTGCTGGCCGTCTCAACATCTGCACTCGCGTCAACATAAATGTGCACGATACCTTCCAAATGCGCGAAAACAGGTACCCGTGCATCCGCCTGAATCCGCCCGACCAGCCCTTTGCCGCCGCGAGGCACGATGACATCGATATGTTCCACCATTGCCAGCATCTCCCCAACCGCTGCCCTGTCTTGCGTCGGCACAAGCTGGATCGCAGCTTCCGGTAGACCGGCGGCCCGGAGCCCCTTGGACATGCAGGAATGAAGCGCATGAGAAGAGTGAGTACTCTCCGATCCTGCCCGTAGAATCGCAGCATTACCGGCTTTCAGGCAAAGTGCGCCGGCATCTATTGTTACGTTGGGACGGCTCTCGAAAATCACACCGATGACGCCGATCGGCGTCGCAACCTTACGGATGTGGAGGCCCGTTGGCTGCGTCCACTCCTCCAGCACCGCGCCCACAGGGTCCGCCTGCTCCGCGACCGAACGAAGGTTCTCCACAATCCCCCTCAGTCGATCCTCACTCAGAAGCAGCCGATCAAGCATTGCGGGGGAAAGCCCCTTGGCCTCAGCCGCCTTCATATCCCGCGCATTGGCTTCAAGAATGGATGCTCTGTCTTGCCAGACAGCTTCCGCCGCGCCAATCAGCGCAGCATGTTTTCGTTCTGCGGAAGCTGTGGCCAGAACCACCGAGGCCTCGCGTGCCGCAACCCCGAGGGCTTGCATCATCTCAACAATATCCGCTCCCTGTCCATCCATCATTCGCCCCTTTCACATTACCATATCATCGCGGTGCACCAGTGCCGCCCGTCCCGGATGGCCCAGTCGCTCGGCAATTTCGCGCGAACGACAGCCCATAATCGCACGACTTTCCGGTGCATCATAACTGGCGAGCCCGCGTGCCAGTATTTGCCCAGATGGGCCGACAATCTCAACAGGATCCCCACGAGAGAACTCGCCCAGAACAGCCGAGACTCCTGCAGGCAGAAGCGATTTACCCCGTGCCAGGGCCGCAGCAGCACCCGCATCGACCTCTACACGGCCACGCGGCTTCATCGCAATAATCCACTGCTTGCGTGCCACTTTCGGTGTACTATCAGAGCGGAACCATGTGGCACGCGCACCATCTTTCAATGCATTCAATGGGCGAAAGACATCGCCCAGCGTTATCGCCATGCTGCATCCCGCCTGCAAGGCCATCTCGGCCGCCATGATCTTTGTTTTCATGCCGCCGCTGGCTCCCGCAGTACCCGCCTCGCCCGCCATCAGAAAAATCTCTTCCGAAACCTGGGTTACCAGCGGGATATGCCGTGCAGAAGGCACAAGCCTCGGATTGGCAGAGTAAAGACCGTCAACATCGGAGAGCAGCACCAGCACATCCGCTCCGGCCAGAGAGGCGACTTGCGCTGCCAGCCTGTCATTGTCGCCATAGCGGATTTCATCCGTCGCCACCGTGTCATTCTCGTTCACGATAGGCACAGTACCGAGTTCCAGAAGGGTCGCGAGCGTCGCGCGGGAATTGAGGTAGCGTCTGCGGTTTTCACTGTCCTCCAGCGTCACAAGCACCTGCGCTGCCACAAGTCCGTGTTCCGCCAGCCCAGACGCATAGGATTGCGCGAGCCGGATTTGCCCAACAGAAGCCGCCGCTTGGCTCTTTTCCAACCGCAGCGGCCCACTACCCAGCTTCAGCATATGCCTGCCAAGCGCTATGGAGCCAGATGAGACGATGAGCACATCCTTACCAGTTGCACGCAGTGCAGCAACATCCGTCACAAGCCCGGCCAACCACCCGGTGCGCAACGCTCCGCTTTCCTGATCCACCAAAAGAGAAGAGCCGATCTTTATCACAACGCGGCGTGCATCAGCCAGAAGCGTGGCGGCGTTCAGGGCGTCCATGTACCTTCCTCGACCAATTCGTCCGCATTTCCCGTCATCACCTTACGCAAAGCGCGAAGTACGTCTTTCACGCCTATGCCGCTTACCGAAGAAAGGCTCAAAACTGCCCCGCCACACTCTTCTCTCAGAGTTGAGAGAGCCTCCTTCAAGGCCTCTTGTTCCATCGCATCAACCTTACTAAGCGCAGTGATCCGAGGTTTCTGCGCGAGAGCACCACCGTATGCCTCCAACTCGCCGATAATAGTCCGATAATCCTCTGCTATCGTCACCGATGTACCATCCACGAGATGGAGGAGCACCGAACACCGCTCCACATGGCCAAGGAACCGATCCCCGATCCCCTTACCCTCGTGTGCACCTTCGATAAGGCCTGGAATATCGGCAACCACGAACTCTGTGCCATCAACCTCTACAACTCCGAGATTTGGATGTAGTGTCGTGAATGGATAGTCTGCAATCTTCGGTCTCGCGTTGGAGGTGGCCGCCAAAAAGGTGGATTTTCCCGCATTTGGAAGGCCAAGAAGCCCCACATCGGCAATCAACTTAAGCCGCAGCCAAATTGTTCGCTCAATGCCCTCTTGGCCCGGGTTGGCATTTCTCGGTGCCTGATTGGTGGAGGATTTGAACTGAAGGTTGCCCCACCCTCCATTGCCGCCCTTTGCGATCAGAAAGCGCTGCCCCACTTCTGCCAAGTCAGCCAACACCGTTTCTTCATCCTCATCAAGAATTTCGGTTCCAACCGGCACTTTAAGGACTATTTCGTCTCCACCCTTGCCCGTGCGCCCTTGGCCGCGCCCTCCCTGCCCGTTCTTTGCAAAGAAGTGTTGCTGGTAGCGATAGTCGATAAGCGTGTTTAGCCCTTCCACGGCCTCAGCCCAGACATCACCACCCTTGCCGCCATCGCCGCCGTCCGGCCCGCCATATTCAATATATTTCTCACGTCGAAAGCTTACTGAGCCGCTTCCCCCGGTTCCGGAGCGGATATAGACCTTTGCGAGATCTAGGAATTTCATATCAAGCGGTCCAATCCAGTTTTCAGCCTATCGTTACCGTATCGCCTGTGCCGCCTCAAGCGACGCGACGGCCGCTCAGTTGGCACGTGGTGTTTGCTCATACACCCAAACGGGTACGGCACCATTTCTGGCGATCGAAAAACTTTCATCTTCACCGATGAAGGAAAAGCCAACCTTCGTTAGAACCTTAGCCGAGGCTGGATTGTCCTGAAACACGTTGGCCCTCAGAATGTCGCGCTGATTGGCAAAAGCGTATGCCACAACGGCTTCAACAGCCTCCGTCGCAAAGCCTGTATCCCAGAAGGGCGCGCCAACCCAATAGCCAATCTCACCATTCGGGCGCAATGTGATCACGCCGACGAGTTCCCCCGCTGCGGATCCCACATGTTCCATCGCCCAGATTTCTTCATCCTCACTCAAAGTACGCGCAATAAAACTTTCAGCGCTGCCCGGTGGATATGGATGGGGAATGGACGTCGTCATAGAGGCAACGCGCTTGTCGCTCACATAGAGTTCAATGTGGCGTGCATCCGCCGCCCTTAGCGGGCGCAGGATCAGCCGCTCAGTCTTCAATTCAGGTTCAGGCATATCTCAGCCCCTTTCCCATCTGTGAACGCAACTTCAGATGCATAGCCACGTCATCCGGTTGTTGTCCCTCGGCAAAGCTTCATTCAGAGGCCTGAAAGCACGAAGGGCCCGGTCTATCCGACCGAGCCCCTCCCTACATTTCTGAAGCGTCGGTCTACTCAGCGGCTTGCGCTGCCGGGAGAACGGAAATGAACGTGCGGCCCTTGAAGCCTTTGTGGAAGGTCACATTGCCTTCGCTCATTGCGAAGATCGTATGATCACGGCCCATTCCCACATTCTCGCCCGGCCACCACTTCGTGCCGCGCTGACGTACGATGATATTGCCGGGGATCACGGCTTCACCACCAAATTTCTTCACGCCCAAACGGCGCCCGGCGCTGTCGCGCCCGTTCCGGGATGAACCGCCTGCTTTCTTATGTGCCATTGGTCTCTCTCCTTACTTCGCTTCAGCGGCGAACTCGCTCGCTTGCTTGATCCAGTCGTCGCGCTCGATGCGGCCCTTGAACGAAAGCTTGTCGTCCATATAGGCAATCTCTTCTGTGCCCCATTCAGCGATCTGCCAGAAATGGTAAACCCCAACCTCGTTCAGTGTGCCTTCCAGTTTCGGGCCCACGCCAGAGATCTTTTTCAGATCATCGGCCGTGCCTTTGGCGGACTTCAGCAGGTTGGCAGGTTCCTTCCCTGCGGCCTCGGTTGCGGGGATCTCTGCCTTCGTGGCGGTCTTCTTCTCTGCTTTTGCCTTTTCCGCCTTCGGCTTGGCCACTGCCTTTGCCTTGGGCGCGGGTGCTGCAACAGCAGCTGAAGATGCACCAAGTGCAGCCTTCACACCCGTCTTCTCCGCACCAGAGGCCAGAATATCCGTCACCCGGATCACTGTCAGCGACTGGCGGTGCCCCTTCTTGCGCTGGGACGAGTGCTTCCGCCGACGCTTCTTGAAGTTGATTGTCTTCGGCCCGCGGATCTGATCCAGCACTTCTGCCTGCACAGCAGCGCCGACAACCAGAGGCGCACCCACCGTCACACTGTCACCGCCGAGCATCAGAACATCGTTGAACTGGATCGTCTCACCCGCATCCGCAGCAAGCTTTTCCACTTTCAGGGTGTCATCTTTGGCAACTTTATACTGCTTGCCACCAGTCTTCACCACCGCGAACATCCGCGTATTCCTTATATCTCGCGCGTCCTGTGGCCCCGCCTCTGCGGTGTTGTGCGGGATGTCTTTCCGCGCCTCGAACAGCGTACCTCCGAGAAGGTATAGTCAAAAGATACTCGGAAGACGCATATCTTCCGAGTGAAGCCGCCTTATGCTCAGCCCCGCCCTTGCTGTCAAGGCCAGAATGCTCATTTTGGGCTTGCCTGTCCCAACAGCTGTCCCTAAACACACCCGACGGCTGCAAATTACCTTTGGAGAGGTGCCGGAGTGGTCGAACGGGGCGGTCTCGAAAACCGTTGTGGGTGCAAGCCTACCCAGGGTTCGAATCCCTGTCTCTCCGCCAGTAAGACCCACGTCTTGCACAAAGATCAAAATCCTTGGCATGTCGTGCTTCTAGTGCTCAGACACTCAAAACGGATTGCATGATAGGATGAACTTAGAAGCAGCCTGTCGCTGCAAAGCTCCTCGCTATCCGGTCTGAATTGGACTTCGCTGCAAAAAGTGTCTGACCAATCTGACTCGATTCGGATAATCACCTTCGCAAAATCGTGGCATAAAAATCCAGATAATTGACGTTACGCCTAACCGTGAACGGATCCGCATCGCGTTTTCATTCGCGTACCGTATGCTCTATAGATCGCTTCTGGTTCACAGTTTCATAGACACATCATTGGTGTGTCCACGAAACCGTAAGCAGGACGATAGATTACCCATACCTATTTGTCGTAAGTCAGTACAACCTTACCAACTTCATATACCTTCCCAAGTTGGGGTCGGGCACGAAATTGAGTCATTTTCCGTCGCGTGGGTGATTATGTTCGTAAATCGAGGTCGCTCAACGAGCCTGTTGGCCCAAGTCATTTCGCGCAGTCCCACATAACCAGACCATTGCTCAGCAATCGGAGTCCACACTCCAAACACCTCAGTGAAAATGACGGTGTCGCCGTCTGCCATAAGCGGCATCAACTCCACCGGTATTTCCTCATCCTTGGTGAACTTGAGTATGTTAGGCTCTTCACCGGCATCTTCATCGTAGAACGAGTCAAAAGTTGTCGACCAATGAAGACGATATTCACCTTCCGTTTCACCACCGGCAACCTCGCGCTCAAGATAGCAGATGCTGCTTACCCGCATCCAAGATTGCTCTATGCGGCTCGGCAGCATGCGCTTTTGGATGTCATAAAACTCACCAAGTCTGGCTTCCGTAAGGCTGGCGCTTCTCGCTATCAGATCGCTTACAGTAAACGAAACCTTCGCTGTAAGCGCGTTTGATCTATAGGCGTCAAAGTAAATAAAGCTGCCCAGAAACCATGCGACAAGCAGTGGAAACAGAAGAACGAACTCGAGCGTTACGGTACCAGCTTCGCAAGAGACCTTACGCCTCAATTCAGCCAGCTTTGATTTCACGGTTGTCATCATACCACCTCGTTAGCTCGGCTCGTTCAAGAAAACGCCGTAGGATACCATCTGATGGCCTGATCTCACTCCCGCCGCGATCGCATCTTCATCAAGCTCGGCTTTCGGTAGCCATGCTCCAAGCCCAAGGCCAGGGAAAATTGGATTTACCAACATACAAGCTCTGAGAAAGACGATTTCGCCGCGCGTACTGCCAGCAATCGTCATTACGGGTTGCAGTTCAGCGGTCTCATTACGATTGTAGCAAGCCGGTTGACGATGAGGGTAATTGGCGTCTCCTGCGATAACCGTGTACTGCCTCAGTTCAAGAAACATCTCCTGCTCGCAATTATTGAAAATCGCAGAGTACTCGCAAATCTGCGTGCGCAATTCCTCAGGCGTTGGGTTTATCATTATGCCCAACTTGAGATCGCGAACTGCCATATCCACACCGCGGTCAAGCATCATGTATTTGGTCATCAGCCAGCCGGATTCGAACATTGAAAGAACGATGGCTATAAAAACCGGGAAGACTATTACGAATTCAACAGTTGAGCCGCCCTCCTCGCTCTTCCGCTTTTTTCTGAGAACAGACATCAACTGCATGATCTCACCTCTCGTTCTGAGCTAGTTTCAGAAGGTTTATCCGCGCGGCAATGGCATCAAAGGCATCCGCCGGATTATCATTACCCAAGACATTGTAAAAGTCTTTTGCCTCGTCCGATGAACACCCCTTAAGAACCGCAATTGCCTCAGCAGTGCCGGACACACCAGGTTGCAAGTCATAACCGATCGTGAAAATCGTCAGGTTTCCGGTGCCACCCTCGCTCTTCGCTTCCGCACAAATCGCATTCGTAAGAGTATCGCCTTCTCTCGAGTTTACAACATAGCTGGAACCGTCCGAAGTGTCATTCCAGTACTGCAACCTGGCCAACTGCTCCGAAAGCAACTCTTCGGTCGTGGCACCTTCTGTTGGAGTGTAATAATCAGTATCTGAAGCAACCCGCACTTGGTTCGTGTTCCTTCCGTCGGACAGCACAACTAGATACTTTTTGATATTGTTTTCATTGTAGGAAGCTGGACGTCCTTCAAACGTTGAAGCCAAGCTGCCGTCTTTAATCATTCTAGAGGTCAAAATTTCTGAACTTGGATCAAGAAGCGCCATGCCCCACTTGATGCCGTTGAAAGTGGTTGTCCACCCCCCCGAAGTAAGACCTGCAACATGTTCTTTGAGCGCAGTTGAATCATTCGAATATGCGAGAATTGAGTTGTTGGCACTTGGGCAAACAAATCTTGAGCCCTGCTTGAGGTGTTGGTACTGCCGTAGCGTCGTTCCACTGCCTTGGATCGGGATCTGATTGAAATCCGGATTGTCCTGAACAGTGGTGTTGGAACCGCTTCCTTCTGTCGAGAAATCAAAGCAGTACGAGTAAGGGTGGAGGTTGTTAACTTCAGCGTCGCCTTCGTTACGCTTCTGAACAAAGCCGGCCAATGCTTCCAACTTGAAAACGTCGGCAATCAACGGAGTTGTATTAACCTGGTTGCCATAGGGGATTATCGAAATAAGCGTCTGATCTACTGTGTCAGAAGTTAAAAGCTGATCGATGAACCCATACACGGCCTCTTTCACGGCAGCTAACTTGGTTCTTTCCCCGCTTTTGTCCGGGTCTCCCATTGATCCAGAAATATCAAGAACGAGCGATATTTCAAGATCCAACTTGCGCTGTTCCGCATAACTCTGCGCCGGAACTGCCATCTGGTTGAACCCGGCAATCTTCAGGAAAAACGTGTTCATATCATAGCGAGCTGACGCCTCAACCGCAGTTTCATCGTCGTCCAAGTCATCCGGTATCTCAACATCGAGCCTAGGTTCTTCAGATCGGAAGGTCCGAGACTTCATGTAGCTCGCAATCAGTTCTTCCTTCGCCTCACGAAACTCCGCGTCCGACATCCCTTCTTCCTGCTGCGCAAGAGTTTGTGTTCGCGCTGCCGCCGCGAGAACACCGCGATCCAAAGCGTTCTGGAGATCCGCTCGTGCGGCCTCATGGCGCATAAAATCTACACCCATCCCTGCCATAACAACCATGGTCAGGAACAATATGACAACAAAGGGCATTATCGCGCCCGCCTCAGAAGCGAAGGCGCTTTTCAGTTTGGAGATTTTCATGGCACACTCGATGTTTGATGCTGACAACTTGGGGGTCGAATCGTTAACGTTGAATGTTTGTGGTACACCACTTTACCGGAAATATCTACTTTACACACGACAGACGTAAAAAGATGATTAATTTTCCTCATTTTAGCCGTGTTTCTTACATTCCCGCTGAAGCTTCCATATCCACTACCGAAAAGTGAATATATCTGAGATGTGGCGAATTTGTGTTCGGAGCAGATCGCCATCAGCGCGGGTCTCCACATTTAGGCGCAATAAGGGCTCCGTGTTGGACACTCGAAGATTGGCGCGCCAATCGGGATAAACGACGCTGACACCATCAAGTCGATCCACGCTCAGCGCATCTTCCAGATATACTTCCTCGAAGGCCGCGATCGCGGCTTTCGGATCCTCAAGCTGAAAATTGATCTCACCCGAAGACGGGAAGTTCTCCTTCATTCCGCCTATGAGTTGCGAGAGTTTCATACCTGATATCGAGAGATACTCCGCCACCAGAAGCCAAGGGATCATACCGCTATCGCAGTACATAAAGTCCCGAAAATAGTGGTGCGCGGACATCTCTCCACCGTAGACAGCATCGACGTCACGCATCTTCTGCTTCATCAACGGATGACCGGTACGGGAGGGGATGGCGTGCCCCCCCGCACGCTGAACGACATCCACAGTATTCCACATGACCCGAGTATCATGAACAATGTTCGCACCCTTCGACTTTTCCAGAAATGTTGCAGCCAAAAGGCCCACCACATATTCGCCATCTACAAAATCACCAGCCTCGTCGAAGAAAAAACACCGGTCAAAATCGCCATCCCAGGCTAGGCCAAAATCCGCCGATTGCGCGAGAACCGCCTCAGAGGTGGAAGCCCGATTCTCGGGCAGAAGGGGATTCGGTATCCCATTTGGGAAGGTTGAATCCGGATTATGATGTACTTTTACGAAGTTTGCGCGAGCCCCTCGCAGCTCCAAGGCCACGGCCAGAGCGTCAAATGTTGGCCCCGCGACACCGTTGCCGGCATTTACCACGATCTTCAGAGGACCGATTTTTGCCGGTTTGACAAACGACAGCACGCGTTCACAATACTCTTTCAAGCAGCTCGTGCGTGTATACGATCCAGCTTTTTCAAGCACAGGGAGATTATCCATCAAAGCCAAATCATGGATTTGGCCCAGACCATTCTCAAGAGACAGTGGTCTTGCACCTTCCCGCACCAATTTAAACCCGTTATAGTCTATCGGGTTGTGAGAGGCTGTAACCATGATGCCTCCACCCGCGTTGAAATGATCCGTCGCGAAGTAAACCTCTTCAGTACCGCAAAGTCCGATATCGAGAACATCCACACCACCGTTCCGGAGTCCAAGCATCAATGCCTGCTGCAACACCGGGCTGCTTTCTCTGCCATCCCGCCCAACCACCACCGAGCCGGGATTAAGCGCTTCTGCAAAAGCCCTGCCAATTCGCTGGGCGATATCCTCATCAAGGTTGTCGCCGAGCCTGCCCCGCACATCATAACTCTTAAAGCAGCTCAGCTTGCCCATTCGATATCTCCTACCTCACACAACTTCTTAAGCAGTATCCTCAGCACATCGCAAACTGCCACAAACCGGCTCTAAAGTTTGAACTTTCAGAGGCGCAGGGCCACGAATGCTATCCCAAAAATCTGTTCCATAGCCATTGCAACAGAGTAAGGGAGAGAAAAACCAAAACTGCCCAGATCAGGAGTTCGAACGGGCGTGCATCCGTGCCGCGCAACACGACAGAAAGAATGTTACCCTGCGGTCTCAGAAATTCGATATTCAGTAAACCATCCCGCGGCCACAGCCGAAACAGCCAAAACCGCGAAGAATAGAAAGCGATACCCGTACATATCACTGCCAGAAAGAGCCCAATTCCACGTTTCACGGAAGCGGCCTCACTGTTGTAGGGTCCATCAAGAAGACCAGAAGCGAGCCCCGCCGCTCAATCCGCCCCTCTGCTTCGACAAAAAGCGCTGTATAATCCAAAAGTTGTTCCGTAAGTGGCTCGCCATTTGCATTCCCTACCAGCAGGAATTCCGACCCTTCAACCGGTTGAGATGAGACGAAGACAGGTGGCACCCCTCCGGTGAGGCATAGGTTAGCACAAGCCTTATGAGCGAGGCCGGTTCCTGGCCGCATGGCACCTGCAAGGCATTTTCCGTCACAAATCTCACCCTGCAACCGCCATTTGCCAAGATCTTCCACATCTATCCCCGGTGCCTCGGTATCAGACATATCCGCGAGGCCCTGCATCCCGCCCCTGAGCTGGATCATCTGGAGGTCTCCGCGCGCCAGAGCTTGGCCCGAGATCCGGACAACTGCACCTTCCAAATCTTTCCCGCGAGATTGCACTCCTCTCTTGCCACCACCAGAGAGAAGGACTGTTGTGCCGGTTGAAATCCGGTTCGAACCTTCGGTTACGTGCAGCATTGGGTAAGGCTTGTTCTCGAGAACTCCGATGAGTGTCTGCCTGCCGGGCAGAAACCCCGCACTACCCGGATCAGGTTGAGTTGTCGCCAGCAACCATCCGACACCCGCAAAAAAGAGCAGCATCGAAACGATTGAAACCAGAAGAAAGCTCCGCAGACCTTTGGGAGCAGAGAGATAGCCGACGAAGAATGGAGTCCGGTTTTCACTCATTTACCGTTCTCTCCCAACGAAACAGGCGTGGTGGGTGTACCCGGCGGGTTGGCATCTGGATTGAGCATGATCTTGGCTCCATCCAGCGCAAGATTGTAGGTCGGAACTCTTTCGGTAAATGGCTCTGGAGAGCACCCGTCGCTGACACGATACTGAAAGCCGTGCCAGGGGCACGTAACGCAACCATCCACAATCCTGCCCTCGCCCAAGGGGCCATTCTGATGCGCGCATGCGTTGGAGATGGCAGAGAAACTCTCGCCACTTCTGAAAACAGCAACTCGTTCTCCGTTTTCCAGCCTAACGACACGGGCAAAGCCGTCCTCTATATCATCTGCGTCGCACACCGTAATCCAATCATTGAGAGAAACCGTGGTTTCGCTACGCGCTTCCTTCAGGAAGGCAGCTGCATGCAATGCGGTCACCCCACCCGCCGAAAACAAAATAAAGATGGCGCGCCAAGGGCTTGTCTGATCCTGCAATGCGCCCAAGGCGACATGCGCAACAAGTGCCGCATAGGCCGGATAGAGCAACATGTGCAGTCGCTTCCAGAGCCTCGGCGTCAGAAATTTCAGCCAGAAATCATGGCTCGTGACGGCCAGCAGCAGTAAGACCACAAGACCAAAGATCCCGAACACTTCAAACGGAAAGCCAAGAACACGCCCGAAGGATGTGTTGGCAGTCAGCACTCCCTCCAGTTTGGGCGTTGGGGAGAACGCGTAATACCAATCCAGAATGTAGCCCACATGCGTAAGTGCGACGAACAACGTCAGCACACCGAAATGCCGGCGGTTATAGAGGAGCGGCAGGAATTTCTGGTTGAGCCGCGCTGCCGGGCCAATGCAGAGGATGAGGGTGAGCATTAGGAACGCACAGGAACCGAAAGCTCTGGCATTATGGATCTGTGGTGTCACCGGCTTGCCATGGTCGAGCAAGACCGGACCCCATTCAATGAAAATCCAGAGATAGATACCAACGGAAAGGATCAGGACAATGTCGTAGATCCATTTATTGGTGTTCCACTGAACGGGAATATACTTGACGCTCACGGCAAGAAACTCTCAGGACTCATCGCGCTTCTTCCAGTTTTATAGGCGCCCCATCTGGGGGCGTCTGACGAACGGCAAGTCCAAGCAACACGATCAGCGGTAGTACCAGACAGAGAGCGGACCATATGGCCGTATGCGCCTTACGCTCTGGCAGGTGCCGTAATTTCCAATTGTCACGCTCCCTCTCCAGCACCTGCCAGCGCCAGAGCACCAAGGGCCAGATCAGCATAACTCCCGGCACCAGCAGAGGGCGGAAAATGTAGGAGCCGCGCGCATCCTCATCGATGCGGTCGATGCCGAAAGTTAGAAACACAGCGGCGCATATGGCACCAATGATCAACCAGTATTCTGCAATGGTGAGGAGAGTTGCGGCAGTCATCTAGACCGCACCTCTGCTCTGCGCTTTGGGGTGCGTCATTGAAGGCCTCCATATTGGATGTCCGTCAGGTCCCGCATCTCCTTTTTCCACGTCGTGAGATCGCTCGCACTGAACTCACGGATATGACTGTGACCACAAGCCCGGGCCATCACTTTTATCAGCTCCGTCGACGCATCGAAAAAATTGGCCAGTTGCTTTGCCGATTTTTCGACAACAAGACGGCTTACAAGGCCGGGCTTCTGCGTTGCGATGCCAACCGGGCAATTGTTCGTGTGGCATGCGCGCATCGCGATACAGCCAATCGCCTGCATGGCCGCGTTGGAGAGGGCAATTGCATCAGCGCCCAAGGCCAGAGCCTTTATAAAATCAGCGGGCTTGCGCAAACCACCTGTTATCACAAGCGTGACATCTCCACGTCCGAGCAGGTCGAGATGCCTGCGCGCCCGCGCGAGCGCCGGAATGGTTGGAACCGATATATTGTCACGGAAAAGAATAGGGGCAGCACCCGTTCCTCCGCCGCGCCCATCGAGAATGATGTAGTCCACGCCCACCGCCAAGGCGGCATCAATGTCTTTCTCTATATGCTGCGCAGATAGCTTGTACCCAATGGGGATACCACCTGTGCGATCTCGCACCTCATCCGCAAAAGCTTTGATTTCAGAGGGTTTCGTCCAGTCCGGAAACCTTGCCGGAGAGATCGCATCCTGCCCCTCTTCAAGCCCACGCACCTCTGCAATCTTGCCTTTCACCTTCGCACCGGGCAAATGACCACCGGTTCCGGTCTTGGCCCCCTGCCCGCCCTTGAAATGGAACGCCTGCACCTTTTCGAGCTTGTCCCAGGAAAACCCGAACTTTGAGGACGCAAGCTCATAGAAATAGCGCGAATTAGCCTCCTGCTCTTCAGGCAGCATTCCCCCCTCACCGGAGCAGATGCCGGTGCCCGAAAGCTCGGCCCCCCGTGCCAACGCAATCTTGGCGGGCTCAGAAAGTGCGCCAAAACTCATATCAGAGACAAAAAGCGGTATCTTTAGCTTCAACGGCCTTTGCGCATTGGGCCCGATCACAACATCGGTGCCAACAGCCGCGTCATCCAGAAGCGGCGCACGATGCAGTTGAGCAGTAAGAAGCTGGATATCATCCCAATCGGGCAATTCGGTGCGCGGCACGCCCATAGCATCCACCGTACCGTGGTGCCCTGTCTTGCTGAGGCCGGATTTGGCATAACGCTGAATCAGCCCGGTATAAGCCTCCTCCGACGCGCCATGCGAGGGATCGGCATAAAGTCCGAGGTAAGCGTCCCTATTGTAAGGCTGAGGGTTAGCGGTAGCCCATGCTCCGATTTCATCTGCATCTACAAAGATCTTACCATCTTCCACCCAGCTCTCGAATTTCGGCAGCTTCTCATCATTTGCGTATTCAGAAACGCCACTATCCAGGCGATAATCCCAATCATGCACACCGCAAATCAGGTTGGGGCCGCGCACAAAGCCATCTGACATCAGTGCTCCGCGATGCAGGCAGCGCCCATAAAAGACCGAAACATCATCGTCCCACCGAACAACAACGAGATCCACCTCACCAACTATAGCATATTCCGGTTTTCGGTCTTCAAGCTCTGCGAGTTCGTAGATGGAAGTCTTTTGCATGAAACGCCTTTTTGGTGTCGGACTATCTGATTCTCAAGATCAGTTTATAAACTGTTGGGAGAGGTTGCGCGGAGTTTGTTCGTAAGACTTTACTGTACCAAAGGAAACACGGCACAAGCATCCATGAGCATCGCCGGAAGGGCAACTCACATTTTTTTGGGGTGCCGGATGCGCCGAAAAGCTGGGCTAATGTGCGGGAATTGCATAACACTTTGACGGAAACAGCGCGCCGTTTGCCTTTTGGGGAGAAAAACATGCCAGCAGATACGCATTTGGATTGGATAAAGGTTGGCGAAACGGGGGAACTTCCTGAGGGGCGGGTGAAGACAGTCACGGCCCGCACAACATCAATCTGCCTCTCACACTTTGATGGTCAGTGGGCTGCGATGGACAATCGCTGCCCCCATCAGGGCGGTCCGCTTGGCGAAGGCTCGATCGAGCGCGGTGTCGAAGGCCAATGCTGGATACGCTGCCCATGGCACGGATGGGATTTCGATCCGCTTACAGGTGCGCCTCCGGGAGGGCATGAGGATACGGGCCAGAAGACTTACCCCATCGAAATCAGGGGTGAGGAGATCTTCGTGGGTATCGAGCCCGAACCCGAGGCCCCCCGAACCACATCCGATGTGATCGCTGAAACTCTTGTGAACTGGGGCGTGAAGCGTATCTTCGGAATGGTGGGCCACTCCAATCTGGGGCTGGCGGATGCCTTACGACGTCAAACCATTTCCGCAAAAATGGAGTATACGAGCATTCGTCATGAAGGTGCCGCTGCATTCGCGGCTTCTGCATACGGTAAACTCACAGGCAAGCCCGCTGCCTGCCTTACAATCGCAGGTCCGGGAGCGACAAACCTTCTTACAGGGCTTTGGGATGCCAAGGTGGACAGAGCACCTGTCATCGCGCTTACAGGGCAGGTGCAGACGCAAGTATTCGGGCCCGGAGCATTTCAGGACATCGATCTTTCGTCGGCCTTTGCAGCTGTCAGCCGTTTCAGCCAGGTGGTCTTGCCTTCCTCCAACCTTTCAGAATTGGCCAGCCTGGCCTGCAAGAACGCGTTGGTAGAGCGGGATGTAACGCATCTTATCTTCCCCGACGATGTTCAGACGATCCCTTCCGATGCGCCCGCCAAAGGGCCGGAAGGAAGGATGAGTGGTGCTGAAATCCGCGCCTCTGCAGAAGATCTCAGCGCTGCTTCCGCGATGATTTCCGCAGCATCGCGCCCCATGATCGTGCTTGGACACGGAGCTAAGCCCATCGTCGGTGACGTAATCGCTCTTGCGGAAAAGCTTGGCGCACCGGTAGCCACAACGTTCAAGGGCAAAGGGCTGATCCCCGATACGCACCCCCTCGCCGCAGGTGTGATGGGGCGCTCCGGGACTCCCATTGCCAGTTGGTTCATGAACGAGTGTGATCTGATCATCTCACTTGGAGCGTCTTTCTCCAACCATACAGGCATTGAGCCCGGCAAGAAGATCATCCAAGTGGATTACGAGCGCATGCAGCTTGGCAAATTCCACCCTGTGGCCCTCCCTATCTGGGCTGAGATCGGTGCGTTTTCTCAGGACCTAACATCCCGAGTTGAAAGAATAAAAATCGATATGGCTGCAGAACTGGCCGACCGATGGGCAATATGGCGGGAGGAAAAGGCCAGCCGGGTAAGCGACAATCTGGGAGAGGGCATCAGTGCTGCCTCTGTATTCGCGGCATTGGGCGACGTGTGCCCAAAGGATGCCATTATCGCAGTGGATGTGGGCAACAACACCTATTCCTTTGGCCGGTATTTCGAGGCATCTGGGCAGGATGTGCTCATGTCCGGCTATCTCGGCTCCATCGGTTTCGGCTTTCCGGCCGGGATGGGTGCATGGGCTGCAACGCAGGATTATGAGGCTTACAAGGGCCGCAAGGTGATCTCAATTTCCGGCGATGGCGGCTTTGGGCAGTACGCAATGGAATTCACCACGGCTGTAAAGCACGGGATGGATATCACCCATATCCTTCTCAACAACGGCCAGCTTGGAAAGATTACAAAGGAACAGCGAGCCGGAGACTTTACCGTCTGGCAGACCGATCTTGTGAACCCGTCCTTCGCGGCCTTCGCCCGCCTCTGCGGTGGCCAGGGCACTAAGGTTACCGAGTTGGGGAATCTGAAACAGGCTTTGAGTGAAGCGCTTGCTCACAAAGGTGGGCCGAGCCTCATTGAGATCATGACGGATGCCGAATTGGTTTAGAAAAGAGCTTTAAGCGCCTGATAACGCAGAAAGCCCCCTGTTCAAAACGAGGTTGCCGTATCAGGGTAACCACATCCACGGCCGAGCGAAACGGCCCAGAACACCGTTAATCGCCTCATCCGGTACCGTTTGGCCGCCGGACTTAAGCACTGCAACGAGCCCACGCTTCTTATCTTCGAGAACGTGGTCTACGGTCACATCAAGATCGCTCTCATCAAGGGCAGCACTGTAAATTCGGGCAATAGCTTCCTTGCGGAGATCGGGTTTGAACACCTTGCCCACGGCTGTCTTGGGGAGTTCATCGAGTATTTTCAGGAACTTGGGGTGCGCTGCCCGCTCTCCGATGTGTTCATTGGCATAAGCCATCAGGTCTTCGACACTCGCCGTGCCATCCGCCGTAAGCTCAACATAGGCTGCAGGCACCTCGCCTGAATGCGCGTCTGGCTGGCCTATAGCACCCGCAAAGGCAACATCGGGATGAGAGGCCAGAGCTTCTTCGATCAATGCCGGATCGATATTGTGGCCCCCGCGAATGATCAGATCCTTGGCGCGACCGGTGATCCAGAGATATCCGTCTGCATCAAGCCGTCCAAGATCGCCTGTTCGGAGGAAAGACTGATCCGCGAAGAGGCCCACATTCTTATCTGCTTCGGTATAAGTGGATCCCACTATAACACCCGGATTTGAAACACATATCTCACCAATCTCATCTATGTCGCAATCCTTGGTGACGTTGCCCTCGGCATCGCACATGAGGATACGTACATCCGTATGCGGGAATGGAATTCCCACAGACCCAACCTTGCGCTCTCCATGCGGTGGATTGATCGAGACAAGGCAGGTTGCCTCCGTCATTCCGTAGCCTTCGAGTATGGTCACCCCAGTCGATTTTTCGAACTTGCGAAAGAGCTCCAGTGGCAGGGGTGCGGAGCCGCAAAGCGCATAGCGAAGGGAAGACACATCTGCATCGATCTTACGCTGCATCAGAGCGGCTGCGGCCGTTGGCACGGTGATCATGAAGGTGACACCGTAACGCTCGATCAGCTTCCAGAAATTATCAAAAACGCCGTCTCCGCGGTATCCTGCGGGGGTTGGCATTACCATATGGGCCCCGGAGTTGAGGACGCTCATCAACACCGGATAGGCCGCAAACACGTGGAACATCGGGAGCGGGCAGAGGAGAACGTCTTCTTCTGTGAACATGTAGGCATGTCCGCACCATCCGTTGTAGAGAATGCCGGAGTGCCGGTGCTGTGCAACCTTCGGCATGCCGGTGGTGCCGCCGGTGTGGAAGTAGGTGCAAATACGGTCTCCGCCGGTTTCGGCAAAGCTTAGCACTTCACTTTCCTTCGCCAGTTCCGTGTTGAAATTCAGCACCTTAGCGGAATGCCCTCCCACAGGTTTCGGGCGGAGGATGGGCACGAGCCAGCTGACGGGGGGGGAGAGATAATGCTTGAGATCAACCTCCAGCACTGTCTTCACGCTTGGCGCAAGAGCAACGGCTTGCGCCACTTTCTCGTTCACGTCAGTCTTGGGAAAGGGAGCGAGCGTGACAACGGCTTTTGCTCCTGTTTCCCGCAGAATAGCCCCGATCTGCTCTGGATCGAGCAGCGGATTGACGGGGTTTACGATCCCGGCGGTTGCACCGCCAAGAAGGGTGATCGGCGCTTCGAGGCAGTTGGGAAGAATATAGGCTACGACATCCTTCTCGCCGATGCCGTGGCGCCGGAAAAGGTTGGCGGCCTGGCTGACCTTGGCCTTGAGCTCCGTCCAGTTAAGCGTCTTGCTTTTATCATTCTGGCCGGATTTGATCTGGAAGCTGATGGCCGGGCGATTGGGAAAACTAGCAGTCGTTTCAACGAGTTGCTCATAGATCGTCGAGGCATTCACAAGCTTGTCGGCAGAGGAGCCCTGCTCAATTGCCCGCTTATCATCGATGGTTTTTATCTGCACCTTAGCTTCTGCCAACGCCGTTTTCCTTCCCTGAATTTGTTCTTTTCTTTTTCGCCACGATGAAACCTCAAGCCCGATTTCGCAAGAGCGAACTCAACGTCAATCTAGCACGAAACTGCGAGATTTGACTGAAAACATGAATGATTTCAGTGTTTGCAGTATGCGCGCGCATGGTTTTCTCAGGTGCTTCAAAAAGTCATTTCCCAGAACTCGTGTTCGCGACTAGACTTTGCTGCGGGCAAACAAGGAAGGGGTTTTGAAATGGCGGGCTATCCTGTTGATATGAGCCAGAAACCTGAGGTGAAAGGCTTCTTTGACCCTGCGACCAACACGATCAGTTATCTGGTGCGCGACCCAGCAAGTACCGCCTGTGCAGTGATCGACAGCGTGATGGATATCGACTATGCGGCTGGCCGGATCACCTATACCCATGCAGATAAAATTCTAAATGAAATCAACGCACAAGGACTTTCTCTTGAGTGGATAATCGAGACGCATGTGCATGCAGATCACCTCTCCGCGGCACCCTATTTGCAGGAGAAGGCGGGGGGCAGGATCGGGATTGGCCGGGGGATCATGATCGTGCAGGATACGTTCGGCAAGGTCTTCAACGAGGGCACGGAATTTCAGCGGGATGGGAGCCAGTTTGATCAGCTTTTTGAGGATGGTGATACTTATCAGATTGGCGAGTTGAGGTGTTTTGCAATGTCCACGCCCGGGCATACGCCTGCCTGTATGGTGCATGTGATCGGTGATGCAGCCTTTGCGGGGGACACGCTTTTCATGCCCGATGGTGGCTCTGCCCGCGCGGATTTTCCGGGCGGGGATGCGGGCGAACTCTATGATTCCATTCAGAAAGTTCTGGCATTGCCTGATGAGATGCGCCTTTTCATCTGCCATGATTACGGCCCGGGTGGCCGAGATATCGCTTGGGAAACGACTGTGGGTGCGGAGCGGGAAAGCAACATTCATCTGGCCGGTGGGCAGACGCGGGAAGAATTTATCCGGATGCGCGAGGAGCGGGATGCGACGCTTGCGATGCCGAAGCTGATTATTCCTTCCCTGCAAGTAAATATGCGGGCTGGTGATGTGCCAAAGGACGAGAACGGGAACCCCGTTTTGAAGGTGCCGTTGAACGGCCTGTGAGCCCATCAATTGAAAGCTGGGTTTGGTACCGTTTTGGTACGGGTTTGGTAATGCAAAATTCCCGGATCAGAGCTGTTTGACTGCCGGAAACGCGCTTTTGCGGCAGAGGTAATGGATCCGATAACCTCAGAGGTAATAGGTTTCGGACTCTGCGCCTTGTGCGCCTTTGCCGAACTCTTTGGCGCGATGCGGCATGCAGGATCCAGGCGGCTCAGGTCGTCGGGCAGATGAAATCGGGGCGAATGCCCGATCGCTGGATATAGGCCTCCACGGCGCTTCCTGCGAAGAGCCCGAAATCGGAGATCAGGACAGTTTTGAGCCCTGCAGCGGCACCGCCCAGAACATCGGTGTGGAGTGTATCGCCAACCATCGCGATGCGGCTTGGGGCGATACCGGGGAGCCGGGTCAGAACATCCTCGAAAGCGTGGCCGAAGGGCTTGCCGTAGAATGCAGGTGCAACCCCTGCCCTATCCGCAATGCGATGCGCGAAAAATCCGGGCTCGCAGCTGAGGCCGTCCTCCCGTGGGGCCACGATATCGGGATTGGCCACGACGAGGGGCCGAGCGCGGGCACGGAGTGCGGCTGTCAGGGCATCCTCTGTGGCATCATCGAGGGTTGCGCTGGACAGGAGGAGGAAGCCATCGACATCCGGCTGCTCTGCCGCTGTCCACCGGACAACACTTGCATTGATATCGGCAAAGCTGTCGATATCGGTGCTGACGGCACCCCACACACCCTTTGGCAGATGCTGGCCAAGCCGGGCTGCGCACACCTCTCGGCTGGCCACAACCTCATCGTCTGAAAAGTCGAAACCGAGGGTGCGATATTTGTTCAGCGCCGCGTCGCGGGTATCGCTTGCGGCATTCGTGAGGACGATCATGCGTTTGCCGCGCCTGCGCAACTCCGCGATGCGCTCCACAGCACCCGGAATGGGGCTTTGCCCGACATTCAGCACGCCGAAGGCATCCAGAATGAAGGCGTCGACATGATCCGCAACCTCTGAGAGCGATGGAAGATGTGTTGCGGTTTTCGCAAAACGGGCTTCGGGCAAGCGGTGGCGCACCTCTTCATAGCGCGCGAAAGCCTGCTCGGTTGTCAGCGTGTTGGTATAGCTCATCCGGTGCCGAGCAACCGGTATTGGCGGGCCTTGTTCCGCAGGAAGGGCAAGCCCCTCTCCATCACCTCTGCATGGCTGGCGGCGACGGGACGCCAGACGGAAAGGCCGTGGGCGATCTCTGGCGGCATGTTGATAAAGCTTTCCATTGCGAGACCACCTTCAAAACCAATCGCGGCGAGGGTTGCATAGATCTCATCCCAATCACAGGTGCCTTCACCCGGCGTGCCACGATCACTTTCCGAGAGATGGATGTAGCGCAGATGCTCCCGCGCATCGAGGATGCCGTTGCCTGCGCCCTTTTCCTCTATGTTCATGTGATAGGTATCGAGATGGAGAAAGAGGTTTTCCGCGCCCACCTTCTCGATCATCGCGACCCCTTGTGCTGCCGTATTGATCAGATGCGTCTCGTAGCGGTTGACGGGTTCGATCCCGAAGAGGATGCCGGCATCTTTCGCAAGGCGGGATGCGGCAGCAAGGGCGCGGGCGACGCCATCAAGCTCCTGCTCGGTTGGCGGCAGGCCGCTGCGCTCTCCGATGCCGCCATACGTGACACCGGTCAGCGCGAGCCCGCCGAGCGCGGCGGTCTGCTCGATGGCAAGCTTGAGGAAGGCTATGGCACCTTCTGGATTGTGTGAGGGCCAGACCGGCTGGGGCAAACCGAGAGAACAGACGGCGGGAAGCCCTGCCTTCTGCAGGGTCGCCCGGCTGTGCGCGGCATCTACCGAGGGCGGATCGAGGAGGGCGATTTCTATGAAATCCATCCCGTAATGCGCCGCCGCAGCGATGGCGCGTTCGGCTCCTTCAGGATCCCATTGCATCGTCCACATGCTTGTATGTACACCAAATCCCTTCATCAGACGCTTGAATACCCCCCTTCGATCATCATCAGTGCACCGTTTACCAGATCGGATGCGGGCGATGCGAGATAGAGCGCCATGTCGGCAATCTCCACCGGTTCGCCAAAGCGGCCGAGCGGCGTGGCTGCCAGAAAGGGTGCAGATTTGGCCGGTGGGCTCCAGAGTTTCTGGCCCATCTCCGTCAGAACCACGGTGGGGCAGATCGCGTTGACCTGAACGTTATGCGGCGCAAATTCCGCCATCAGGGCTTTGGTGAGGCCGTTGAGCCCGGCCTTGGAGGCGGTGTAGGCCGCGTGATCAGGAAGGGCGATCACGCCCGTCTGGGATGAGATGTTGATGATCTTGCCACCGCCCGCGGCGATCATGGCCGGAGCGAGGCCTTTGGAGAGGATAAAGGGTGCGCGGAGGTTCAGCGCCATAGTCGCGTCCCAATCGGCAATATCAAAGCCGATTGCGGGGCCCGTGAGGGCGGTACCTGCGCTGTTGACCAGAATATCGACCGTTCCAGCGAAGGAAAGCGCTTGGCGGACGAGCTCCTCCGCTGCTTTCGCGCTGCCGAGATCCGCCGTGAACGTGGCGCATTGGCCGCCCGCATCATCCACTCTGGCCTTGAGCGCGCTCAGCTTCTTGGCATTGCGGCCCGAGGCCAGCACGCGGGCACCTGCATCGGCAAAGACTTCGGCAATCGTCTCTCCGATACCGGAAGAGGCGCCGGTGATCAGTGCCGTCTTGCCCGTGAGGGAAAAGCGCTCGGTCCAGTCTGGCATGGTTACTCCATATTGGTGTGGAAGGCGCGCATATCCTCGGCACTGACGCCCTTCACTTCGCGGAGATGGAGGATGAGAATCTCGAAGAACATGAACATAGCCGCTTCATAGAGAGACCCCATGGGGAGGATCGAGGCGGGCGCGTTCTGATCGCTGGCCATGGTCTGTGCGGGGAGGTGAACGATGTGATCGGCTATGTTGGAGAGTTTTCTATCAGGGACGGCCGTGAGGAGGAGGGATTGTGCGCCCGCCTCGCGCGCACGGCGCATAAGGCCCTCCACGGTGGCGAAGTGTCCGGGACCAGCGCTGGCGATCAGAAGGTCGCCGGTGCCGATATGGGGTGTTGTCATGTCGCCCACCACATGCACATCGAGGCCCATGTGGAACAGACGCATCGCGAGAGCCTTGATCATCAGCCCCTCGCGGCCAACGCCGTAGAGCGCGATGCGTTGTGCGTTCAGGATGGGTGGGGCCATTGTTTGTGCCGCATTGGGAAGGGCTTCGGCGAGGACGGCCGCCACTTCTTGGGTGGCCTTTTGGGCAAGCGCTGAGAGATCCATCAGGCGGCTCCTTTATCGGGTGCGGTTTCGCTATCGGCCAGAACGCAGGCGAGCGCGGCATCAAGCTTGCCGGTATCCTGCAGGAAATCGAAGATCGTGTAGCGGCTGCGGATGTAGCCTGCTGTGCGGAGCGTTCGGGCAAGGTGATCTTTGGTGACACCTATATTCTTGGGCGTGGCGGGTGCGCCCGCGCGGCGGAGCATGTCCATCATCTCGGCATGGCGAAAGATATGGGTGCGCAGACGGGTTTGGGTGGCGGGCCAGCCTTCGCGAATACGGGCAAGGCGCGCGGCGTGGATCTCTGGGCCTGCCCACTTCGCTGATGTTTCGGCCTTGGCGCGCTCTGCTATGCGGGGATCGGGGATGAGCGTGTCGATCCGGGCGTGATGGGCCGTGAGTGGAGGCGCGTTGGCGATCAGTGCATCTGCATCCAGCTGCGTGAGATCCTGCTTCAGCAGCCAATCGTAAAGGCCGAGGGTGAGTGCGCAGCCCACGGCCACGGCGGCACCGTGGGAGACCTTCTGCCCCTCGCATTCCAGCCCCTCCATTTCCCATAGATGGGCGATCTGGTGATCGGCTCCGGAGGCAGGGCGAGAGGTGCCGTGGAACTCCATCGCGAAACCCACGGCCGTGAGGCCGATGAAGAGGCGGGCGGTGGCATCGAAATCGCGGGCGGCCAGAGCATCGGGAGCGCCAAGCCAACCGCGCAGGTTCTCCTGCACCATCGGGTAGGCCACAGTGTCTATCGGCTCTTCCGCCACAAGATCGGCGAGGATCCAATCTCCGCCCGCCGGAGATTTGCCTGCGAGATCGCCGTAGCCCCAGCCCGTCATCTCGGAGGGCGCGTTGGCGATGACATCGAGATCCGCGATCAGCGCGATCGGGGCGCGGGTGGCGATGGTGACCTTGAAGCCGTTTTGCGCAAGCGGCGCACCGGCGCTGGTGTAGCCATCCATCGAAGCGGCGGTGGCGACGGAGAGATAGCGCCTTTCCGTCTGGAAGGCCGCGTATTTGACGAGATCATTGATCACGCCGGAGCCCACGGAAACGGGGAAGGCATCGGGCGCGTTTTGGAGAGCTTCGACGAAGGGCTGCGCTTCCTCCACGGACGCTTTGGGCAGTGGAGCATTGGGCAGGACCAGCGTTTCGATCTGGAACCCGGCGGCTGTGAGGCTTTCGGTTGTGGGCGCGCCTGCGGCGCTATATCCGGCGGTATCGGCGAAGAGGATGGCGCGGCGGGACGGGGTTAGAGATGCGGCAATGGTGCCCGTTTCACGAATTGCGCCCCGGTCGATCAGCACGGTTTCGGTGACGGCAGAGGCCTCTACCGCGGGGGCTATCAGGGCTTCAATCTGGGCTTTCCAATCCGGCATGGGCCTATGATCCGTTGGAGAGCGTAACGCCATCTGCGGCGAACTGGTGGATACGGTCAGCCGGCAGGTGCAGGCCGACCGTCTGGCCGGGGGCCGATGCATCCTCTCCCAGCGTTTTCACCACGAGGCGCGTGCCATCCTCTGCCGAGAGATAGAGATAGCTTTCGCCGCCCAGCTGTTCCTTGACGGAGATCTTCATATCCAGCGTGCCCGTGGCGGGGGCTGTGAGCGTGATATGTTCGGGCCGGATGCCGAATGAGGTGGCGGCGGGGTCGAGGGACAGGCTGGCGGCAACGGAGCTTGCGGCGGGCAGGATGTTCATTGCGGGTGAGCCGATGAAGCCGGCGACAAACTCCGTTTTCGGGGTGTGGTAGAGTTCCATCGGCGCGCCCACCTGCTCGACCCTTCCGTCGTTCAGCACCACAATCTGATCTGCCATCGTCATCGCCTCCACCTGATCATGGGTGACGTAGATCATCGTGGCGTTCAGTTCCTTGTGCAGCGCTTCGAGTTCCACGCGCATCTGGACACGAAGCTTGGCGTCGAGGTTTGAAAGCGGCTCATCGAACAGGAAAACCTTGGGGTCTTTCACGATAGAGCGGCCGATGGCCACACGCTGGCGCTGGCCGCCCGAAAGCTGGCCCGGTTTCCTGTCGAGATAGTCGGTAAGCTGAAGGATGCGCGCGGCCTCCTCCACCTTGCGGGTGCGTTCTTCCGGCGGCACCTTGTTGACCTTCATGCCGAACTCCATGTTCGCCCGCACGCTCATATGCGGGTAGAGCGCGTAGGACTGGAACACCATGGAAAGGCCGCGATCCGCAGGCTCCAGCCGGGTAACGTCGCGATCCGCGATCCGGATCTGGCCGTCATCAATCGATTCCAGCCCGGCGATGGCGCGGAGCAAGGTGGACTTGCCGCAGCCCGATGGGCCGACGAAGACGACGAACGCGCCATCTGCCACGGTGAGCGAGACATCCTTGAGCGCGTGAACGGCGCCGTAAAACTTGGATATTCCGCTCAGTTCTACCGTTGCCAAAACGTCTTCTCCAATGCGTCTTTTGCCGTCTGATCGGGGGTGCCCAGCGCAAATTCGTGTTGACATCCGACCCTGATTTAACATTTGTATGCTGTATGATACAAATGAATGTCAATAGAAACTGATGGGAGGGGAATCATGAAAATCAGAGATTTGCTGGGATCGACGGCGCTTGCGCTCGGCCTTGCCTTCGGCTCCGTTTCGGGGGCGTCCGCGTGGTCCTTGAAGGAAGCGGCGGCTCCTTATGCGGGCACGACGGTCGATGTCGTTTTCCTGCTGCGGCCGGGATATGAGGCCATCGAGGCGATGCTGCCGGAATTCGAGGAAGAGACGGGCATCAAGATCAACATCATCAAGCATCCCTACGAAAACGCGCTGGGTGAACAGGTGCGCGATTTCGTTGCCGGGGGCGATCTGGATATCGCGCTGATCGATCTGGTCTGGATTGGCAATTTCGCGGAAAACGAGTGGATCGTACCGATCAGCAAGTTCACCTCCGACCCGGCGCTGGCCGACCCGGATCTGGACATGGACGATTTCTTTCCGCTTGTTCTGAACGCGTTCGGAGGCTGGAACGGAGAGATCTACGGCCTGCCCTTCGACAATTATTCCGGCCTGCTGTTCTACAATACGTGCATGCTTGAAGAGGCTGGTTTCGATGGGCCCCCCGAGACATGGGCAGACCTGAAGGATGTATATGGCCCGGCACTGACCAAGGACGGGAAATACGCCTATGCGCTGCAATCCAAGCGGAACGAGACGCAATCTGCGGACAGTTTCGCCCGTGTGCTCTGGCCCTTTGGTGGCTCTTTCCTGGATGAGAATTTCCGGTCCAACCTGCTTTCGGAAGAGAGTCAGGCGGGGCTGCAATTCCGGCAGGATCTGATGCAGTACATGCCAGACGGGATTGTGGCGTATGACCATGCGGAGACGGTAAACGCGTTTGGGCAGGGCGACGTGGCGATGATTACCGAATGGTCGGCCTTTTACTCGACTGTGGTGAACCCCGAGACATCCAAGGTGGCCGATTGTGTGGCGATTGCACCGGAGCCGATGGGCCCTGCGGGGCGGAAGCCGGCACTTGGAGGCTTCTCTCTTGCGGTGGCGGCGCAGGCCGATGATGCGGAGCAGGCCGCGGGATATCTCTTTATCCAGTGGGCCACATCGAAGGCCAATGCGGGTGAGTATCTGGAGCGGGGCGGTGTGCCTGCACGGCAATCGGCCTATGCGGATCCTGCCCTTGCGGAGACCTACACATTCATTCCCGCGCTGGTGGAAAGCTGGCAGGACGGCGTGCCGGAGTTCCGCCCGCGCTTTGCCGAATGGCCCGAGATCACGGAGATCGTGCAGGAATGGGGTACGAAGATCATGCTGGGCGAGGTTTCCACGGTGGAAGGTGCCGAGGAGCTTGGAACCCGGATGGAGGCCGTGCTGGAAGACGCGGGCTACTATAGCGGCGACAAGCCTCTCGCGCAGTAAGCGCGCGGAGTTCAGGCCAGCAGGTGCGGTGATCGCCGCGCCTGCTTCAATTCAGGACGGACCCGATGCGCGGCAAAGTTTCCCGTAAAACCATTTTCGCCTTTCTGGGGCCGTCCGTGATTGCCCTGGCGCTGATCGGGATCGCTCCCCTGCTCTACGCGCTCTGGACCAGCCTGCATTTCTTCAACCTCACAAAGCTTCGCCGGGTGAAATTCATCGGGCTGGAGAATTACGGGGAGGTGCTGACGGACGGCGCTTTCTGGCAGGCGATGGGGCGGACGTTCTATCTGCTGGCGTTGTCATTGCCGCTGCAGCTTGCCCTTGGAATGGGTATTGCGCTGATCCTGCACAAACCGGGCCTGACGCTTCTGAAGACCCTGGCGCGGCTGAGCCTCGTGTTGCCGATGGCAACGACCTATGCGGTGGTGGGGCTGTTGGGTCAGGTGATGTTCAACCAGAAATTCGGGGTGATCAATCAGTTCCTATCCCCCTTTGGCGGCGGCAGTATCAACTGGATTGGTGACAGCTCGAACGCGTTCATAATGATCGTGTTCTGGGATGTGTGGCAGTGGACGCCCTTTGTGGCGCTGGTGCTGCTGGCCGGGCTGACGATGGTGCCCGGCGAGGTTGAGGAGGCCGCGCGGCTGGAGACGAAACGCTGGTGGACGATCCTGCGCTATGTGCAGCTGCCCTTCCTGATGCCGGGCCTTGTGGCGGTGCTGATCCTGCGCACGGCCGATACGCTGAAGCTGTTCGATATGGTGTTCACGCTGACCCGTGGGGGGCCGGGATCTTCGACCGAGTTGATCTCTCTCATGATCCAGCGCGTTGGGTTCCGCGCCTTTGATCAGGGGCTGGCCTCGGCACAGGCGATCATACTGCTCATCATCACGATCATTCTGGCGCAGATCTATATCCGCGTCTTCTATCGGGAGGTCTGAGCGTGGCTGCTGCTGCCTATACCCGCCGCTCGACGTGGACGCAGATAGCGCTTCTGGCGCTGATCATGCTGGTTTGTGTGTTCCCGTTCTACTGGATGGTGACCACATCGCTGAAGACCCAGATCGTGGCACTGGAGAGCCCGCCCGTGTGGCTCTTCGAGCCGACGCTGAACAACTACCGCGAGGCCCTTTTCGAGGACGGGGTGTTCCGCACTTTGTTGAATTCGCTGATCATCGCGGTCTGCACAACAGTGCTGGCGCTCTGCCTCGGTATTCCGGCGGCCTTTGCCTTGGCGCGGTTTGAATTTCGGGGCAAGAAGGATCTGTGGTTCTGGTTCATCACGAACCGCATGATTTCCCCCATCGTATTGGCGTTGCCCTTTTTTCTGATCGCGCGCAATCTCGGCATGCTGGATCTGCATATCACGCTGATCCTGATCTACCTGACCTTCAACCTGCCAATCGTGATCTGGATCTGCACGGATCAGTTCCGGTCCATCCCCTATGATCTGGACGAGGCAGCCCGGCTGGAAGGGGCGTCGCAATTCACGATCCTTTCGCGGATCTGCCTGCCGTTGGCGATGCCCGGGGTGGCCGTCTCTGCCATCTTCTCTTTCATCTTTTCGTGGAACGAGCTGATGTTCGGACTGGTTCTGACACGCACCACCGCCAAGACCGCGCCCGCGATGGCCGTCTCTTTCATGGAGGGGTACAACCTGCCCTATGGAAAGATCATGGCGACCTCCACCCTGATCGTTATTCCGGTATTGATCTTTGCGCTTCTGGCCTCCAAGCAGCTGGTCCGCGGACTGACGATGGGCGCCGTGAAATAGCAGGAAGGTTGCAGCTGACGATGGCACGCGCCCCCAAGATCGAACAGGTCGATGCCGACGAGCAACTGATGGTCCGCCTTGCATGGGCCTGCGAGGTCGAGGGGCTGACGCAGGCCGCCGCCGCTGCAAAATTCGGCGTGACGCGGCTGAAGGTGAACAAGATGCTGGGCGAGGCGCGGGCCAAGGGTGTTGTGCGGATCGCCATCAACTCCGCCTTTGCACCCTGTGCTGCGCTGGAGACGGCTTTGTGCACACGCTTCGGCCTTGATGCGGCCAGCGTTGTGCCTGTGGCCGGTGCGGGCACACGCTCTGATCTTCACACGATGCTGGGCTCCGCCCTTGGCCAGCATCTGGCCACGTTTCTGAACCGGCCCGACATAAAGCGTTTCGGCATGTCATGGGGCAACACGCTGAACATGGCGACCCGGTTCATGCAGCCGATCGACCGGCCTGATCTGGAGATCATCTCGGTGATGGGTGGGCTGGCGACGGGATCGGATATCAACAGCTACGAGATTACCACACGGCTGGGCGATCTTTGTAATGCCAGCCACAGCTATTTTACGGCACCCATCTATGCAGGCAGCGAGGAAAGCCGAGATCTGCTGCAATCGCAGGGCGTTTTCAAGACGACAATCGAGAAGATACGCGGTGCAGACGGTCTGGCGCTGGCGGCGGGGAACATGGAGAATTCCCTTCTGCTGAAGGATGGATTGCCGGAGGGCATTGATCCGGAGGATCTGCTGCGCTGCGGGGCTGTGGGTGATATAATGGGGTATTTTCTGAATGCGGACGGTGCGCTGATCGATCACGAGATCAATGCGCGGGTGCTGGGCATCAAGCTGGAGGATCTCAACGATATCCCGAACGTGATCATTGCAGCGGGCGGTACATCGAAACTGCCGATCCTGAGGGCTTTTCTGCGCCGGGCTGCGGCCAACATGATCGTGACGGATGAGGCGACGGCGGCGGCCCTGGTAGAGGCTGCGCCATGACGCTTCATGCCGGAATTGACCTTGGGACGTCCGGCATCAAGATAGCGCTTGTGGGAGAGGATGGCACCTGCCTGGCAGAGGCATCGCGGGCCTGCGCTGTGGACAGGCCCCATCCAGGATGGAGCCAGCAAGACCCAGCCATCTGGTGGGACGCCGTGTGCGAGATATTTGACGAACTGGCAGCCCGGGAGGCCGGACTGATGGCGCGGCTGTCGGCGATCTCGCTCTCCGGCCAGATGCTGGGGCCTGTGCTGCTGGATGCGGCGGATGTGTCTGTGACGCCCTGCATTCTCTGGAATGATCAGCGCGCGCTGGCGGAATGTGCGACGCTGCTTGAGCGCGTGCCCGATATCGGGATGCGCACCAATGGCCAACCTGATCCGGGGCTGGGTGCGCCAAAGCTTTTGTGGCTGGCAAGGCACAGGCCGGAGGTGCTGGCACGGGCCGAGACGCTGATGCTGCCCAAGGATTATGTGCGCCTCTGCCTGACGGGCGAACGGGCCACGGATGTGACCGATGCTTCGGGCACGATGCTGATGGATTGCGCGACGCGCGCATGGGACGATGCGCTGATTGCAGCGGCTGGTTGGGAGCGAGCGAAGCTGCCCCCCTTGCTGAATTCCTGCGACGTGGCGGGGGGCTTGCGACCCGCGCTTTGCCAGCGATGGAAGACGCCGCACGACGTTGTGGTGGCGGCGGGGTGCGGCGACAATTATGCGGGCGCGCTGGGTGTGGGGGCTTCCCTGCCCGGGCGGGCGGCGCTGAGCATCGGCACATCGGGGGTGCTCTCGGCGGTGGATGCGCATTTTCATCCCGCACCCCAGCATGCGGTGCTGACAACACCGCACGCAGCGCCGAGCACGTTCCTTTCCATGGGTGTTGTGATGAGTGCGACGCAATCGCTGGATTGGCTGAGTGCACTGACCGGCACATCTGCGGCAGAGCTCGCCGGGCTTGCCTCCGCACGGATCACAGAGGGCGGGATCGTGGGCCGGCCCATCGCGCGCCCGAGCATCACCGGGGTGCGCACGCCGGATAACCGGCCTGATGCAGGGGCCGCTTTCGGGGGAATTTCCTCCGTCTCTGACAAGGCGGATCTGGCTTATGCGGTGCTCGAAGGTGTCGCGTTTCAGTTTTACGATTGCTATCTGGCGCAAACGACGGCGCATGTGCCGATCGAAAGCATCCGGGCGGTGGGTGGCGGCACGCGTTCCTCCCTTTGGGTGGATCTGATTGCAACCCTGCTGAATGTTGAGATCACGCTGCCGGAAGACGGCCATATCTCGGCTTGCTTAGGGGCCGCGAGACTTGCGAAAGCGGCCCTCTGCCCGGCTGAGCGGGATGCCATTCTGGCTGAAGAGCGGCGGGCGGTGGCGGTGAGCACGCCTGTTGAAGACTGGGCGGAGGTTTTGCTCGAACGCCATGCTGCGTATCGGGCGCTGCCGTTTCTCTAAGGGCCCGGCGGCATAGGGACGTTTGGGCAAGATTGGGATTGACCCCTGCCCGCGTAACCTTCCAATGGAAGCGAGTGTATTTGACCGCCAGATTTCAGAGGGCTGATTTCATGAAGAAACTGTTCGTTTTGATCGGGGTTTTGCTGATTGCGGCAGCCAGCCTCTGGCTGACGGCACGGCATGAGGTGGCCTCGCTTGCCTTGGGAGATGTACGCGCGGAGGCGGGTGCTGCGGCGCGCGGGGCGGCGGCATTTGAGGGCTCTGCGTTCGGGGGGATCTCGCTCGATGCGATGGAGACGCATGCGTTGCCGTGGAAGTTGGTAGCGACGGCGCTGGTTCTGGAGGCGCAATCGCGTGATCCTGCACTTCCCGCAAATCGCGAAACGCTCACGGTGATCCTTTCCGGCTTCGGATTTCTGACGGATGCGGAGGTGGCCAACCGGCCAGAGGGGATCCTGCCCGCCGCGCATGACATGCCGCTCGGCTTTACCTTTGGCGATCTGGCACCTGTGGGGGGTGCGGTGGTGCGGGTCTCGAACCTTGGTTGTACTGCCTGCCACGCGGGCACCACCTATGATGCGGAGGGTATGCCTGTGCCAGAGCGTGCGTGGCTTGGCATGCCCAACACCTCGCTCAATCTCGAGGCTTACACGACATCCGTGTTTCGGGCCTTGAACCATGCGCTGGAGCGGGAAGAGGCGCTGTTCGGGATGCTCGATCAGCTTTATCCGGAGATGGGCTGGCGGGAGCGGCAGACGCTCGGCCGGCTGGTTATGCCGCTGGTGCGCCAGAGGCTTGGAGCTTTGGAGGGGGCCGCGCGGCCCCTGCCGTTCCCGAATGGGGTGCCCGGCAGCACGAACGGGGTGGCGGCGCTGAAGTTCCAGTTCGGCCTGCCGCTGGAAGGGGGTGGCGCGGGTGATGCGGGCATCGTATCCATCCCCGATCTTGGAGACAGATACCGGCGGAGCAGCCTTCTGGTGGACGGCGCCTATGCGGTGCCGGGGGCGGCGCGGCAGGCTGCCGTCGCAGAGGCCGATCTGAGTACCGCGGGGCGCGACAATCTTGCGGCGATCACCGCGTTTTTCACCGTGCCGAGCATGGGGGTGCATCCCGAGAAGGCGATCACCTATCTTGACGAGACCTCGGACATTTTTGCCTTTCTGGAAGAGGCTTACCAGCCCCAGCCCTTTCCCGGCCCGGTGGAGCCGGAGGCGGCGCGGCGCGGTGCTGTGCTTTATGCAGAGGATTGCAGCCAGTGCCACGGTACCTACGCGTGGCCGGGCGATCGCCCGCGCCTTGTGGCGTTTCCGAACTGGCTGGGCGATGTGGGAACAGATCCGTTGCGAGCGCAGGCCTTCACGACAGCACTTGCGGAGCGCATTGAGGCAACGGTGTACAAATCGCGCATTGCGGCGCGGCACACGGGGCAGTACGCGGCACCGCCGTTGACCGGATTGTGGGCATCGGCCCCCTATCTGCACAATGGATCCGTGCCGACACTGCGGGCGCTCCTCTCTCCAGAAATCCGACCCGTGCAGTTCCAGCTTGGCGGACATGCGCTGGATTTTGACGCTATGGGCATACGGCTGGCGGAGGATGGCGCTTATCCGGCGGGATATACCCCGTTCTCGGTTCCGGTTCTGTTTGATACGCGCGCTTTGGGACAAGGCAATGGGGGCCACACATTCGGAGCTTCGCTGACACCGGAAGAGAGAAGCGCGTTGATCGCCTTTCTGAAGCTTTTGTAGGGCGCTGAATGTGGGGTGTATTCCAACAGGTTGTTCGAAATCCGAAGGGGTGGATTTCCATGCCCTGAAACCGCAGCAGGATAGGGCCTCGCATGGCCCCGGAAGGGTATATTGCGCCAGGTTAGGCAGTGCGGGACCAACCGGACTTATGCACCTTTAGCTATTGCTGCCGCAACAATCTCTCGCAGTTGCAGCGATGTTCTTTGGCAGTCTAACAAATGGGGAGCAGCTCAGAGTTTCAGCCTGCCCCTTGTGGCTGACAAAAGCTGAAACCCGCCCAACCTTGCTGTCAACATTGCAATCCTTGGTATTTGCTGTTGAACTTGGTAGGAACACGGAGCCTTCACAGTACCATGGAAACCTATTTCAACGCAGCTTTGGGATTTGTATGCCTGGTTGTTCTACTACAGTTTCTTGAGCACTCAATTCGTCGTCTGGCTTCAGCACCGCTGACGCTGACCGATGACGACCTGCAGGATATGGTTGATACGGCAAATCGCGTGCCATCAAACTGGAGGGCACGGGTTCGTGACGCGCAGCTTCTGGCCGCCATCTTGATTATGCTGCCAATCTTCGTAGGCCTGTGTTTCCCATTGATCATGGATAGCCAAGCATTTCACCAACACTGGCCTGACTTTGTACTGCAATTACCGACCTTGGTTTGGCTTCTTGCGTTGTTGCCCGGTATCATCCTTTCCTTCACAATCGGCTTGTATATCGCTATCAAGCTGTCGCGTTTGGCAGCAATACCCTTCACGTCAACAAGATCGAGCCTTTTCGTAGAGTTCGTGAATAGCGGTTTCATCGATGATGATGGCAACTACCGTGTGTCAGGCGATGCCCACAGTTGGTTGCGGTCTGTAACGTTCTGGACATTCGGGATTTATCTATTTGCCGTTGCATTGGTTTATCTGACTGCGGATGTCCTGACGACATCACATTATCACCAGCGCGGACTCTTCCTCTGGCTGAACAAGGAAATCCCACACGAACAACTCTCTTATATTGTCGATGAAGACAGTGGGCTGCTGGAAATCTCCAATGCGGCCGATGGAGTGGTTCTTCGGTCGACCTCCCTTTTAGGTGGGAGCGAGGCTCAGATGCAACGGGCTCTGACAAGTATTGACGAAAAAACGAACGCCACATGGATCAGGAAATAGCTGGGCGACTGGCTTTCCAAATAACCGCTAAATCGTTCCGAGTCTGGTTGGTCTCTCTAACTTTGAGGCCAACACGGTCATACACAAAGAGCATGGAGCCACGATCAATTCAGTCCGTTACCAAGGGTTGAAATGGCACTCTGAACTGCCGCTAGAAAGTCCTGTTGCGTGACCTCAAAGGTATCGTGCTCGAACTTCGTGAAGTCTTTGACTTCATTACAAAAGTCACCGAGTTTCAGTGGATTCACCGACCAGCCGCCGAGCGGAATCATTCCATAAGTCATGTGAAGAGAGATGTCTTTTCTTTTAACCTCCAGGCACTCAATCCCTTCATCCCAAAACGCAAACGGGAGGTACAGTGTATTGCCTGACTGGCTGGCAGAGGTATGTTCCGACCAATAATTCAGCAACGACGCGACAGCTTGTGCAATGCTGGTTTCGTTTATCGGTAGATCCAGATCCTGAAGGCCCAGCCTGTAGTAATATGTGTCGCACCGTGTCCGGACCCCCACAGCAGGGATCGAAAACGTAATGTCGTCATGACCAGAACCCGCCGGATCAATCCAAATACTGAGTTTCATTTGAGTGTACTTTTTCGCAGCGGCGCTTCATCAGTGTTAGATCAGGATCATGTCGCGACGTCAGCTTTTTTGTTGGTTTGGAGACGGCGACCTGAAGTGGCCCCGGCTTTTTGGGCAGTTCTGTAGCCTGGTTACGGTGTCTCGGAACTCTCCTTAAATGCGGCTATTTTGAATAACGTTGCAACAAGACACTGCATGAGGGATTGCTCACTACTCTTTTCCTGCACAGTGATTTGCCAGACTTCTCCGCAGATTCGATCGAAAACCAGCCCGTTGCTTCCTGAGTGACATTCCAAACAAAGTAGACGTTGTCATTCAAAACCCCGGTCGCAAGCGGTGTGTACCCGTCGTTGTCAATGGCAGCAAACTTGACGCCAAACTCGATGAGCAACAGGGCAACTTCGGGATGCTCAAGATTGAGCGCGGCATGATGGCCAACCGTCATGCCGGCCTCGTCCTTGAACTTGTCGAATGGAAGCGGGCCATCATGGGCTTCCAGAAGCGGCCGCAACTCCTCCGGCGAAAGCGTTGCCGCCGCACTCGGTAGCGTCGGTGTTTCGGCCATTGCGGAACCGGCGATCATTAATCCGGCTTCAACAAGAAGCGAAAGGATCAGTATTCTTTTACTGCGCATTGATCGGCCTCCGTGTTCTGGTCTTGACTTAGCCCGCGCCTCTTCAAGGCCCGGGCCTGAGGGAGTTTTTCCTCATGAATTAGAGCTTGGCAAAATCCATTTTGATCCTGTGTGCGAAGACTATACCAGATTTTGCTGACGTGTCCGTCGTCGGCGTTTCCTCCGATCGGAACGTTGTTACGCGGACTTTCGTGCAGAAGGAACGCTTTTGGCGAGAGGGGCGGGTGCTGTTCTGGTTTGAACCAAACCAGATTGCGGCCTTGCTTCAGACGATCAGTTCTTCAACCGAGCGGCGGGCGCGGGGGTATGGCTTTTGGGCCGTGGGGCGGCCGATGCGGAAGGCGGAGACAACGCGGTGGTTTGCGGGCAGCGCGGCCATCGTGTGAACCTGTGCGGCGGCGGCAGGATCATCGGCCAGTGCGGCCAGAACCTGCGCTGCAAAGCCCTGTGCTTCGATATGCAACCACGCCCGATAAAATGCGCGGCCGCTTTCAAACGGGTCTTCATCGGCTGGTCTGGAAAAGATGAGGATCGCGGCGGCCCCTGCCGTTTTACCGGCTTCTGCCAGAAGCGGTGCCGCGAGGCCCACCGCGTTGAAAAACCCGAAGGCCCTGCCCATCACGATGCCCGCGCCGATGCGCTCCACCCGGCCGAGGCCCATTGCCTCCGCGTTCAGGCCATCCACCGACCAGCGCGCGTGGCGCTTGCTGAGGCGCATCCACGAGAGAAGCTCTGTGCGAAAGGCCTTGTCTTTCATGTAACCGAAGCTCGCGGTGTCGCAGAGACCCGCGATCTCCCGCACACGCTCCGGATCAGTGACGGGATGGCAATCCTCTGCGGCAAGTGTGCGGGCCGCCTGACGGTCCTCCTCCGTTGGGGCTGTGAATGCACCGCGCCATGACTGGCGGCTTGCGACAGCCTTTGCCAGCGGATCGGCGGTGGACCCCTTTTGCAGTTCCAGTTCGCGCACGGGGCGGAGATGCCCCTGATCCCCTGCCCCGTTTTCTCCGATGGAGACGACGCGTGTATCCTCTTCCGAAGCGGCGAGGCAGAACCCTTCGAAGGCCGCGCCAAGGCTGATTGCCGCATCATGGCCCTCCGGGTCGCCTGCTGGCAGGCGCATCCGAACATCTTCGAAAAGCGTTACTCTATCCCCCTCAAGCCGCCACTTTGCGGGCTGGACGTTGTGCACGCTGGGCGCCAGCGATGCCTTTGCGACCAACCGATGGAAGCGCTCGGGGCTCATGCCAGATCCTTTCTGAAAAGATGCAGGCGGTGGAGCGGTTTGGCGCCCATACGCTCCATCTGGCGCAGGCTTGCGCGGTTCTCATCGGCGATCCACGTGATGCCGAGCCGGGTGTACCCGGCCCCGCGCAGCATGGTGAGCGTGCGCGCCAGCATGGCCCCCATGATCCCCTGCCCGTGCTGCTCGCGGATCACTGAATAGAAGATGATCACCGCGCGGCGGCGGCGAAGCCGGAAGCGGAGATAGTGAAACGGGGTGAGCCAGTTGAAACGCGAGCGGGTGGCGCGCAGAAAGCCGTTGAGATCGGGGATGCAGATCACCACGCCCACTGGCCTGCCGCCCTGCATGAGGACGGAGGATAGGCGGGGATCCATTATTGTCATCATCTCGCCTGCCTGAAACTGAAATTCGGCCTGCAGGAGCGGCACGAACATCGGGTTTTCGGAGAAGCCATCATTGAGGACGATGCGGGCATCCTCCATGCGCTCGGTAAAGACCTTTCGTTTGATAGGGGCAAAGCTGTGGCCCGCTGCGTCATCAAGGCGGTTCTGAGGGACGTTGGCTTCGGCCAGATCGAGATCGTATGTTGTCATCGGGAAAAAGGGCGTGAAGCCGTTTGCGGCCAGGAGGGCCGGAATATGGGGCGGGTTGAGCACCATATCCGTATAGCCGGGGTGATCGAAATGATCGGTTTGCACACCCATCTGCTGCATCGCGGTAAGATTGAAATTGCCCACGAGCTCCGAAAACCCGCGCTGGCGGGCCCAGCTTTCGGCCTCGTCGAGCAAGGCCCTTGCCACCTGCGGATCATCCACGCAATCGAAGAACCCGAAGGAGCAGCGGTTGATACCATACGCCGTATTGGAAGCCTTGTGGACATGAACAACGATGCGGCCTGCAGGCACCCCCTCTTTGAGGGCAGTGTAGTAGGTGTAGGTATCATCTGTTTCAAAAAGCGGGTTCACACCGGTTGTGAGGAAGCGCTTGAGATCGGATTTGAGCGGGGAGACATAAGGCTCCGCGCTGGAATAAGCCTGAAACGGCACATCGAAGAAGGATGTGAAATCGCGCTCCCGGATCTCAATCATGGCTTGCATCCCTACTGCTGGAGAGCATCTGGGCGACTTTCTGAGTGACCTGCAGCTCAAACTCTGCGGCCTGTGACGCGGCAAGCGGGGGTAGGTTCAGCGCCAGAATTCTGACGGGCTGTTGGGTGATCAGAAGGGCGTGGGTTACGCCGAATTTCTCGAAGAACCAGCGAAACTGATCCTCCACCTCATTTTGCGACGCGGTGTTGAGAGCAGATTTTCGGCGGATGGGCTGCGCTGTGAGTGCTGCAAAGAAGGCCTCATCAAAATCCTTGAGATCTTCCGGTGAAAGGACCAGAGCGCCGCGCACCATTGCGAGACGCTGGAGGCCATGCAGAAAGCGCGCGGGATCGGACCAGTCGGCGCTGGCGAGATAACCGAGGAGGCTATCGCGTTCCCTGTCTCTGCGGAGGGCGCGGGCTTCGTTGAAGAGTGTGACAAGAAGGGCGGCGCTGAGGACGATTGCGATTGTCTGGACGGTTGTGCGGAAATCCATATCGGCGAGCCAAGCGACGGAGATGCCTGCGCCGAGGGCGCTGAAGGCGAGTGCGCCAAGGGTGCGCATGATTTCCAGATGGCTGATGGTGCCGCGCCCGAGGCTGACAACGAGCCAGCACATGACCAGTATTGCCACGCCTGAGAGCCGGACGGGCGGATCGAGGAAATCGGTTCGGAAATCGCTGAGGGCGAAGGGCAGGATCAGGAGGAGGGACAGGGCAAGCCGGGTGACGATGAGGTTTTCCGCCTCGGAAAGCGTATCGCGATCTCTTGTGAGGACGAGATAGCCGATGATCAGGAAGGTGAGCATCTGGAAGGCCGCGAGGGAGAGGAGCGGGATAAGAGAGCCGTTGCCCCACGGCAGAAACGTGAAGAGAATGAGGATCGCGGTGCCTGCGACGGCCCAGAGCTTGACGAGGCGGGGCGCGTGGCGGCGCAGAACCCCTTCTGTGATCAGGAGTGCGGCAAGCGGAACAAGGCTTGCTGCAAGGAATGTGAAGTTGCCGAAAACGCCGATGCCGGTAAACCATTGGAGGACACGGGCGAAGATCATCGCGCCGATGACAATGATGGCAAAGAGAAACCGGCGGTTGAGGGGCGAGCGGCCCTCGCTGGCTTTCAGCACGCGGTAGAGAATGATCAGGCCGAGAACCGCCGCGATGGAGATGACACTATCGGCGATGAGATGCGGCGGCATCGTCAGTCCGCCATGATCTGGCGGAGGAACCGCCGGACGAAGGGCCTGAGGATCATTGCTGTGAGCGCATTGCGCGGGCGCTCCACCCGGCCCGTATGCGGATTGAGAAACCAGCCACGATAATCGGCCCCGGGCGATTTGCCGAGCACACCGGCGATGACCTCATAGGCCATGAGATTGCCGGTTGTAAGGACCATCGGCGCGAAGGACATGCGGCTGCGCTTTCCGGCGGCCACCTCTCCGGCGAGTTCGAAATCTATATGGTGCCGGGAGGAAGAATGCAGGGCGACATGTTCCGCCTCACAGAGAAATGCCTCCCCTCGCTGCGCATCCGTGAGGCCATCCCATGCAGTATCGAGCGTTGGATAGCCGAGCCGTTCCTCCGGCATCGGATCACCGGGCTGCGTGACGTAGATGGAGGGGAGCGGCGAAGCGTAGGCGTCTATCACGGCCTTTCCCTCGGCCTTGGCCGTGCGGTAGAGGAGCAGCGAGGCGCCGAGATCATCGGTGCCGTTCACAACGATTGCGCTTGCGCTGATGATCTCGTCGATATGAGCTGTCCAATCCTCCTTATAAACCGTGATTTTCAGTTCGGGATTTATCTTGAGGCAGATATCGCGCGTGGCTTCGGCCTTGTGCTGACCTTCCGTATCGAGAAAGGCAAAGGCCTGCCTGTTCATGTTTGATATTTCAAACGCATCGATATCGGCAAGGATCAGGTGGCCTATTCCGGCGCGGGCCAGAGCGAACACGCAGGCCCCACCCATGCCGCCGGTGCCGCACACGAAGACCGTGGCATCCTGCAGCATCTGCTGCTCGGCCTGACTCACGAAGCCGATATTGCGGGTTGTGAATTCGGAGTATGAGAAGCTGTTCTTGGTCATGCGCTTTTCCTGAGTATGCCCCAAGGTTTGGTATTGTCGAACCAGTGGACGGCGGGGAGCAGCAACCTTTGCAGCGTGACAAAACCGATTGTCATCGCCAGCCCGGCGAGGGAGGCGCGGGGAACACTTTCGCGGAGATAGCTGCGTGTGGTGGCCAGGTTGATCTGGCCGAGCTGCAGAAGATCATCGCCTCTTGTGTAGTCGAGTTGGTCTTCGCAAAAGCTGTTGTAAATCTCATCGCGGTGCTTGGGCGCATCCTCGTAGGTTTTCTTGAGCGCGTCCGATCCGCCGGTATAGGCGTTGGTGATCACGAAGCGATCTTCCTCAAAGCCTGCCTCTGCGCCGACGCCAAAGACGTGCCGGTGTAGCAGCATGATCTGGCGTGCAATGAGGAGGTGCCGGAGGGAACGGGGTTGATCCGCATCGGGCGTAGGATAGACCTGATCGAAGGTTTCGCTGACCATGCCGACGATTGCGGGCACTTGCGTGACATTGGAGACCCAGAGCGGGCGGAGCTGGTTGCGAAAGAGGAGCAGCATGCAGGTGAGCCCGTAGAGAACCCAGGACAGGCCCTGCGATCTCTCGTTCGGATCGACCATGACGAGGCCGAGATGCAGCACCTCCATCGGACGGTCGCCGAGATCGATATCCATCACCGCAAGGCAGTTGAAGGCTATGGGGTGGCCATCTGCCTTGCGGCGGACGAGAGTGATGATGGTTTTTTCCAGCCGTTCCTGATCGCCCGAGAAAACACCGTAGGTGAGGCTGCCTTTTGGCAGTGTTTTCGATGCTACCTCCACCAGATCGGCTGAGAGAGCCGCCAACGCATCCGCCTCCATCCAGAGGCCCGGGCGTTCGATGATATGGGCCTCATTACCTTTGCCGGCGGCCACACGGATATCCATGTGCTTGTGGAAAAGGGATTTGAAAAAGGAGTTCAACACTGGATTTTCGGTACTCTCTGGTTCCCCTCACCTATTTCACATCGGTTTTGGGATGCCCAGAGTACAGGTGAATTTGGCAGGATAACGGCGCATGGGATGCGCCGGTCCAATGTTTTGATCAGCCGGTTTCGATGCGCGGCACAGACACCATACGAGACCGTCTTTCAAGGTGATTGCGACCCCGCTCCGGGGGCCGCAGTTTCTCCTCTGTTCAGCAGCCTTTGCGTTTCATGCCCGAGCTTTCAGCAAAGGCGGCGGAGGCGGATCTGACTTGCGGCGCGATCAACTGCTCATCGGGCTGGTAGTAATCCGTGATTTCCACCCAGCGCCGGGCACTTGCATCCCATTGGTTCACGGCCACGAGGCCCGCGCCAGCGTGATTTTCGCAGGTAACCGAAACATCGGGGATAAAGCCTTCCATCCCGATTTCCTCAAAGTTTTCAGCCGACATGGCCAGTTTCTCAAAACCGTCGCGCACCATATCGCGTGTGACGTCCGTGCTGTTGTGAATTTCCATGCCGAGCCGGATCGCCTCTGTGGCGAAGATCGCCGCCATCACACCGCGATTGTAGAGCACTTCGCCCAGATTGCGGAGATCACCGCGTGCCTTGCCTGTCTGATAGACCAGCATGTTCATATCGTTGAAAATCTTGAAGCTGGTGCCGACCGCATGGAAGGAGACGGCCTTGTAGCCATCGCCCAGCCTTCCGAGGGGTTTGATATCGCTCTCGTTGGCGGACCACCAGACGCCGATCACCTTATCGAGCGGGAAGCCGATATCGAGAGCGCCGCCAAGGGCCACCTCGTTCATCACCCCCCAGCCCCAGAGAAGGATGTAATCGGGGTTTGCGGCTTCGACCACGGGCCAGATGGCGGACTGGTCTTCGCCCGGGTGATCAATCGGCTGGAGAACGAGCTCAAAACCTTCCTGCTGGGCGAGAACCTCCAGCGTGGGGATCGGTTCCTTGCCGTAGCCCGAATTGTGGAACATGTGCACGATTTTCTTGCCCTGCAGCGAACCACCCTCAACTTCCTTGATATGCCGGATCTGGGCAGAGGCAGCGTGCCAGTAATGCGCCGGGAAGTTGAACGTGTAGGGGAACATCGCGCCATCGGCGGCAGCCGTTAGCCCGTACCCCATCGTGTGGATCACAACACCCTCTTCATGGGCACGCGGGATGATCTGGTAGGTGAGGCCCGTGGACATCGGATGATAGACAAGTGCGCCCTTGGCCAGTGTTTCCTCGAAACAGGCGACGCCCTTCTCTGTGTTGTATCCGAACTCGCACTCCACAACCTCGATTCGCTGGCCGTTGATGCCCCCGTCCCGCTCATTGAGGAGCGTGAGGTAATCGGTGAACCCGTCGGAGTAGGGAATGCCGCTGCTGGCATAAGGCCCTGTGCGATACGTCAGTGACGGTATAACAAGCTCGGCATAGGAAGCGCTGCCGACACTCACCATGAAAAGGACCGCCGACAGTTTAGACCAAAGTCTGGACTTCATGGAATTTTCCCTCCTGGGGCTTTGGCCGTAGCCTTATTATATTCATAAACGCGCTTATTATCAGAAAAATCCACGCATGCCATTAGCGAAATGGCGTTATTATCGTGGCATAAATCCGACACCTGTTGCTGATCATCGAATTCACTTGAAATCCCCCGCATTTGCACACATGTTCCGCGCGCACTGCAAACAAGCTGCGCAGTGCGACGAAACAAGGATCGGAGAGACCATGGCGAAGGAAGAGCTTCTAGAATTCCCAGGTGTCGTGATCGAGCTTCTGCCCAATGCGACATTCCGGGTGGAGCTCGAAAATGGCCATGAGATTATTGCCCACACCGCAGGTAAGATGCGCAAGAACCGTATTCGCGTGTTGGCGGGCGATAAGGTGCAGGTTGAGATGACACCTTATGATCTGACCAAGGGGCGCATAAACTATCGCTTCAAGTGAGATGCGGCTGATACTGGCTTCTGCCAGCCCCCGCAGGCAGGAACTGCTTGCAAGCATCGGGGTGATCCCTGATGAGATCCGGCCGGCGGATATTGACGAGACGCCCGCGAAGGGCGAGCTGCCCCGGCCCTATGCCCGCCGGATGGCCAGCGAGAAGGCCGATGCTCTGGAGGCTGGCCCGAACCAGGTGATCCTTGCCGCCGATACGGTTGTGGCGGTCGGTCGTCGCATTCTCGGCAAGCCTTCGGATCGTGCGGAAGCGGGCATGTTCCTCGATCTTCTCTCCGGGCGCAGGCATCGGGTGATTACCGCGATTGCAGTAAGAACCGCCGATGGTGTGAACGCACGGGAGGTGGAGACAGCTGTGAGGATGAAACGCCTCTCCGCAGAGGAGAAGGACCAATACCTTGCGTCCGACGAGTGGCGCGGCAAGGCGGGCGGATACGGCATTCAGGGCATGGCTGCGGCTTTCATCCCTTGGATCAGCGGCTCATATTCCGCAGTCGTAGGCCTGCCGCTTGCGGAAACGGTGGGGAGCCTTTCGGGTGCAGGATATGCCATTCGGTTTGGTGGGGTGGCGGAATGAAGGGGAGCGTTGCGGCCATCGACACACTGCCCGATGGCCGGAAAATAGCGGCGCTTCTTGTGGATGGCGTGCTGGAAGACCTGATCGTGGACCCACCCGAGCACCTCGGCCCGGTGCAGCCCGGTGCCCTGTTTCGCGGTGTTGTGGAGCGCCAGATTAAGGGGATGGGGGGCGTTTTTGTGGCCCTTGGCGACGGGCAATCCGGCTTTCTGCGGGACGCAAAGGGGTTGGCCCCGGGCCAGACGCTGCTGGTTCAGGTTACCACTGCTGCGGAACCGGGCAAGGCGGCCCCGCTTACGGCCCGCATTCTCTTCAAGAGCCGCTATGCCATCATCACACCGGGCCGTGCGGGGCTGAACCTTTCGCGGCGCATCCGGGATGAAGAAGAGCGCGTGCGCCTTTCGGATATCGCCGAAGACGCGATGGAGGGAAGCGACGGGCTCGGCCTTATCCTGCGCTCCTGCTGTGTGGGTGCGGACGGTGAGAGTGTTGCCTCTGACATCGCAGATATGCGGGATCTGGCGACGCGCATAATGGCCGATGAAGACAGTGACGCCCCTGCCCTTCTGCTGGAAGCGCCGGATGCAACGGAGCTTGCCTGGCGCGAATGGGTGGATCCTGCCCCTGATGAGGTGCGCAATCGCGACGGCTCCTTCGAGGAGCTGAGCCTGTGGGACGCTATTGAGACGGCCAAGGGCCCGCGCGAGGCGTTGGGACAGGGTGCCTGGATGAGTGTGGAGCCCACCCGCGCGCTTCTGGCGGTGGATGTGAACACCGGTGGGGATCTTTCCCTGGCGGCGGGCCTGAAGGCGGATATCGCCGCACTCCGCGCCCTTCCCCGCGCCCTGCGGGTGCGCGGCCTTGGCGGCCAGATCGTGATTGATCTCGCACCCTACCCGAAAAAGGAGCGCAAGGTGCTGGAACAGGTTCTGCGTGCAGCCCTGAAGGCTGACCCGATCGAGACAAGTTTCGCAGGTTGGACCCCGCTGGGGAACATTGAACTGCAAAGAAAGCGCGAACGCCGCCCGCTGCGCGAGGTGCTGCCGTGAGTTGCCCGATTTGCAAGAAGCCGAGCGAGCGCGCGTATCGCCCCTTTTGTTCGAAAAGATGCGCAGATGTCGATCTTGGCCGCTGGATGAACGAAACCTACACCATCCCCGTGGCGGATGAAGAAGGTGGCGACACCGGTGAGGAACCACCCGCGCCCCACCCTCACTGATCAGACCAAAAACGCTCTGGACAGCCCCGCCCACTTGTCCTAAACCCGCGACACTCGAGGAGTTCCTCACCCATGCCCGGGTAGCTCAGGGGTAGAGCAGCGGATTGAAAATCCGCGTGTCGGTGGTTCAAATCCGCCCCCGGGCACCAAAAAAATCAGATACTTAGCGAAAATCGGATGAGGCGTTAGTCTCTTTCTAGTCTCTTATTTGAGAATGGTTCGGGCAGAGAATGCTTTGGTTTGATGTCCGGCGTTCATCAATTGAACGAAGCATTCGTAGTTATCGAGGCTCACCAAATCACGTGCGTAGGGGATGTTGCCGCCCAATTGCCTGGCTAGAATGTCCGCGTCAGGCGATCCAACACGAAACACCACATACGTTCCGACGTTTCCAAAGGTAGCTTCCCGGGCTGTCTCTGGCATCTGAGCTAGGAATTGGGTGGAGAGCACCATGCCCAGACGGTATTTGCGCAACTCTGAGAGCATGCCCGCAAACGCACCGGTGGTAAATGTGCTGAACTCATCAATGTATAAGAAGTACGGGTTGCGATCTGCTTCAGGGAGATTTTGGCGGCTATAGGCTGCTTGGGCAAAGCTCGCCACCACCAATCCGCCGATGACGTTCGCTACGTCACTTCCAACCCGGCCCTTGGCAAGGTTCACAATCAGCGTTTGTCCCTCATCCATTAGCTTGCGGAACCGCAGGGGCTGCCGAGGGGCGCATACGGCCTCACGGACGACCGGATGCGCCAGAAAGGCTCCCAACTTGTTCGCAATTGGCGCCACGCCATCAATCGACGTCTGGTATCGCATGGCAGCATACTCATCCCGCCAAAAACGTTGTACCTGCGGATCGGTGACCTGCGCCAATACAGTGGCGCGGAATTCTTTGTCTATAAAAAGTGGCAGTACGTCCTGCAGGCTGGCTTTTGGTAACTCTAAAAGTGCTAGTAACGCGTACCGCAAGAGGTGCTCCATGCGGGCGCCCCACGCATCACTCCATTGCTGTTTCAGGGCTTCAATCAGGCCAGAGGCCACTAGTGGGCGGTAGGCAGCTGAGACATGACTGAGGGGGTTGTATCCAAGCGGGCAAGCTGGGTCGGCGACGTCCCAAACCAAGGTGTCTTTGCCCGCTTCCACGGCAGCGGCACTTGCCAAATCTCCATGGGGATCGATCAGACAGAAACCCTGCCCATTAGCCGCATCTTGGCGCATTTGGTTGAGGAGCAAACTGGATTTTCCTGTACCGGTCTGCCCAATCACGAATTGATGGAGGAGCCGGTCGGCGGGCGGAATACCAAAGCACTGCGCAGGCGGACGTCCGCGTGTTTCGCCGAGGATACTGAAAGCATATGCAGACATGCCTTAGGATGGCACAGGGCAGTTGAGAGACGAAGACCACAGCAGATTGGTTATTGGCGATTTGTGAGAGGACGGCCCATTGCTGCCGTTGACACATGTATGAACGGTGCAGCGTAGCATCACTGAAGCTGACATTCGAGCTAAGTGCCACGTTGCCTTCATGTACTTCGTGCCGATATCGTCACGAACTGAAACCAGACCAAGGGATGATAATGGCTTTCGTTGCGAAAATTGCTCCTATCGAAATGGTACCTGGACAAAATGTACAGATCGATGAACGCGCGATGTATGGTGGCAACCTTATATCGGTCGGCGAACGGATCTTCATCTGGGCTTCTGGGTGCCAAGGACTCATCGCGGTCGGAAGCGTCACTAGCCTCGAAATTACAGGTTCTCGTGTGGCAGCAGATATTCTCATAGAGGCAAACGTTCGGCGCCCTTTTGATCTCACCGCAATCGCACCCTTTAGAGATGCAGCGGATGGCTCACCGATAGCGGGACTAGCGCGAATGCTGTATCGGCAAGCACACAACAAAGTGGCAGCGCTCGACGAACCTACAACGGCTCTCCTGGAAGAGTACTTCGTCTAGCAACTTCGGCCGAAACTGGCCACTCGGCACTTTTGGCATGCCTCGGTTGCAATTGAGTGAGCGACTTCCACCTCTCTATATGTAATCTATCGGTGTGTGGACCCGAGGTTTCAGCTGAGGCGGCTTTTGGTCTCAGCATGCTCAGCAACGAAACTGGAATTTTGGAGAATACCATGGCGATTTGGAAGATCTTTAAGCACGATAGCGATGCTGACGGAATTGTTGTTGGTGAGCTTCCGGACAAAATGTCGGCGTCAGCAATTAGTGAGGTGCTGAGGCGATTGGTTTGCAAAACTCTGACGACGGACAGTTTGAAATCTCACTAAGCGATGTCAGGGCTTTATCCACAATCGATATAGCCCTTTCTAAGTTGCTGCGCTTTGATTCTTTTGAAGAAAACATCGCATTTTGTACACTAACAATAATGAGAAAGCGCCCTTTTCCTTGTATCAATGCTCGCATCAGTGGGCCATCTGATGGCCGAAAATCAAGCTCCCAGCCGTAGTCGTCACATAGAGAAATCCCTCTGTCTTTACCCTCAATTTTTATAAAAATGCTCTCCAAAACGTTTTTTCCAGATGGGCTCTCTATTTCCCCGTTCGTTTCTACAATCAGATCATCCGGAAGAGTGCTTCTGAAAACGACATAGTTTCTAATCATAAGCGCCCGATCTGGATACAGTCTGGGATGCGGCACCAACCGACAAACCGGAGAAGCCGTTTCGCATCCAAGTTGGTGCACCGTACCATAAACTCAACGGTAGCCCTGGTTTAGCCCGCCCCGACTGTCTCCCGCTCCAACTGCCACCAATTGCAGGAGGGAATCTGGCACCGTGGAACGATCTATCCGCCATGAAATGCCTTTCGTACTGTCTTCCACAGGTCATCCCTTGCCCCATTATTTTCGCTCCTGAATCAATTATCTGATTCGGCACGGCTCACTTTGTGTCTTTGAGCAATGAAGTGATGACCTTTATCGGATAGCGCAGGCGCCTGATCTCGAGCACATCAGATAAAGTATTCAACAACGCCGCCGCAGTCAGGCTACCACCCGCCAATATGGTCCACTCCTACGCACTCAGGATTTTCCGTGGGCGGCGCGGTCAATAACGGAGGTCAAGGTATTCTTCGGCTCGCCCCTTGTGACGTCGAGAACCTCGATCTCGGCATCCGCGTAATCCTTGCGTGGCTTGCGAAGTTCAACGCCGAAGATCCGCCCCCTATAAAAGGTCACCCTGTTCGTTTGCGTCCTGCCATCAACTTTCATCCGGACCTTGAACAGCAAATCCTGAAAGTCCGGATCGGGGATCAGCAACGCCTCTGGCAGACGGTAGAAATAGATCGAACTGATACGGTCGTTCGTACGATCAACGAGGTATTCTTCTGCTAGTTGCCGGTGAAGCAATGTCCGTGTCGAGGGTTCCAACTTCGCTTCAACCTGGTCAATCAGTGACCGTTCAAGCTCGGTCACGGACCAACTGCCGGAACCCTCCAAAATGTGTCCAAAGCGATGGTTCAGCTTCCTAAGCCAAACGGGAACTGGCATTCCATCTCCTATCCTCTAAGGTATTGCATCCATTGCAATATTACCACCGGCAGCACCTCTGATTCCGCCACCGATAGACAATTTGATCCAATCCGGAATACGATCTAGGCTTTGAAGTGTTGGTCTAAGCCGTTCACCCATTTCTCTCCACCCCCTTGGAAACCGTCTCGGATCGTGGCGATAATGCCGCCTTGGGCTAGCCCAGCTTCCATTAATCCCACCCCGCTTGTTCATCGCCTTTTCCATACGGTCGATAGCACGTTTGGCCGCAGCGGAAACCTTCGGGTAGCTGTTGGCATGTCTCTTAGCGTAATCTCGAGCGAGATCAGCATATTTTTCTACCATCTTTCGACTAATAGCATGGGACCATTCCTTCCCAGTGACACGCGTCAGAGATCTTGGTCCGTAACGCCATGCCCAGCGCGCGCCCAGCCCCGCTCCGGTTGCGCCCAATGCTGCGTCTGTTGCCGCTTCCTGCCAAGTGTAGCAACCATCGCCAAGAGTCATGTCTAGCCATATCCGGTTACCACACCAATCCCCGCCCCAAGAACTGCTGCGGCGACGTAGCCCACCGGAATAAACTCCCCCGTCGGGTCCGTATACCGCATCGGGCTTTGCGCCGCATACCCATACACACTCGCGCCATCAACGAGCCCCAGCGGGTCGGCTTGGATGTAGCGCCCAGTTGTCGGGTCGTAGTCGCGCATCCAGTTCTGGTGGAGGCCGGACTCAGCCTGAAACCACTGGCCCACTGCGCGGCAGCGGTTTGGGACAAACCGCGAGAGCGGGGAAGCGGAGGTTCATGAGGTCTCCGCTGCTCGTATGCACCCCGCCGAAGGGGAGGTAGGTGGCTTGCCAGACAGTGGCGCCGGTGCTGTCGGTGGCGAGGACGTGGCGGCCTATATGGTCGGTGCGGACATAGTAGACTTGATCGTTCTCGACCACGGCAACCGGCTTGCCCTCATGCCAGATGTATTCGCGCAACAGCACAGGGCTCGCGCCGCCGACCTCGTATTCCGCGATCCGGTTGCCATCGAGATCGAAGGGCGTGCCGGTGAGGCTGGTGATGCAGCCGCCGATGATGCCGCTATCCACCTCGCGCTTCACCTGCCGGCCGAGATGGTTGTAGGTGTAGCGCGCCTGAAGCACAACATCCTTCGACACCGTTCCCATCCGGTTCACGGCATTGTAAGTGTAGCCTAAATCCCCATCCGCATTCGTGTCACAGGCCGCATTGCCGAAGGCTGCACAGATGACATTGCCCATTTCATCATAGGTGAAGTGACAGGTAGGGCCTGCGGTGCTGTTGATTTATTGCAGACGGTTGCTGGTGACTAGGTAAATGTAGGTGTCCGTTTGAGGACGCTGCTCACCATCTACCCGGCGCTAAACGAGGGCAAATGGCGCAGGAGCGGTCAAGCGGTTATGTCGGACTGTAACTCGACCAAGCGTCCTCTGTTGTCATCCAGCGCAATGTCGATATCTCTGGCACCGTTAAAAAGATTTCTGACAATTTTTCCTGAATCTGTTCCATATCGCTGACTATCTTTTGTCTATTAAAAAATATCTCAGGAAGTTTCCTGTACATATGGACCTGTAGTATGGTGAAATCATCGAGAACAAACATCCTGAACTCAGTGTAGCGCGGATTCTTAACTGAGAAAATCCAGCCCGAGTCGCTGAAAACTTCCAGCGGTTCAGATCCATCCCCAATTCTGTCGAGTAGGGTTCTGGCAAGATTTTCACCTATGGGAACGACAAATTCATCGTCCAGTTCGGCCCCAGGATTCAGGAGGGATGCAGAGCATTCAAATACTGCGGACTTGCTAATTTCCATAGGCTCGATAACCCCCACCGAGACCTCCTCCTAAGGCACCTCCCAAAGTGGCTTCCCGCAACCAATTTGGTGCAGCCGGACAGAGGTTGAATGGACGCATCCAACGTTCAGTGCCCGGAATATCGAAACCTTTCCACCCTTTGGCCCCATGGAAAGCGCGGTCACCTTGATAGTGACGTTCATATTGTCGACCGCGTGTCAACCCGTCACCCATCCTATTTAACCTAGAGTTCACGATACGATCTGGTACCCATCTTCCCTTAGACCGCTTAAATCGCCGTGGAATGACGCGTGATCTGCGTGAGTGAAGGGTATCGCGTCATTTCAGCTTTTGTCGTACTGTCAAATCCGTGAAAATCTTGGATCTTTGCTGTGGCTTTGGTTTGTAGTCGATACCTACGCGAGCAATCGACTTGAAAGCCTTCCTGAAGGTATCGCATCCGTCAAAAATGCTCCGGATGTCGTGCTCCGTCATGTCGTACCACCAGTCTTTGTTGGCCAACAGGGTTTCCATGAGCTCAGCCTTGACCTCTGACAAAGAAAGCTTTGCGTGAACCTGACATTCAACTTCGGCTCGAACCGAATTCTTCCATTCCTCCGAGAGAAATAAATATTGGAAGCGTTCCAAGGTACTTTTTAAGGGCGAGAGGTCATATATGCGCGTGGCAACGATGGTGCATTGGCGTCCTTCCGCGTCATAGACAATAGCGCCGTCTCCCTCACCATTCTGGTAGTAGCTTCGGTCAACAACGTCGAATTCGAATGGCCGACTTATTACATCCAGTCCCTCAGGCAAAACTTCCAGAATAGGATAGGAGAGGTCTCGTATCTCAAGAATTTCAATCGGCGAGTTCGACAACCGTTCCTGCTCCTATGCTTCCTCCGGCCACTATCGCCCATTCGGGGGCGTAAGCGATACCATATGCCACTTTCTGCCAAGGCTTAAATCTAGGTTTACGCTTCCACTTTCCCAAGAACCGTCGATTTACGCTCGTAGGGGTTGCCCGAAAGTTCATCGGATGGTGGCGCCATGAAGGTCCTTTGATCCGAGCTCCGTTGAGCCCGCGGGCTGGAAACAGTGCATGACCCACCTCGGTACCTCTACCGGTAATTCCATAAGCCTTTCGGAATTTTGAACGTGCTGTCGCATCACGGAGACGCGTTAACACCGGCAGGCCCTTCCGTGCGTGCCCAACAAACCCTCCCCCAAACGCCCCTGCTGCGGCATACAAGCCAACCTCTGTCCAGTTTACACATTGGAAGTCCCAATTGTTTGTTTCAAGCTGGTACCAAAGGTTCGCACCACCTGCGAGACCCGCTCCGCCGAGCGCATAACACCATGGGCATTCCCCGGTCGGATCGGTGTACCGCAACGGCGACTGCCGGGCATACCCATACACACTCGCGCCATCGATCAGGCCGAGGGGGTCGGCTTGCAGGTATCGCCCCGTCGTCGGATCGTAGTCGCGCATCCAGTTCTGGTGGAGACCACTCTCGGCCTGGAACCATTGGCCCGGGAACCGGTTCTCGGAGGCGAGGCCGGAGGTTGTGTGGACGCCGCCGAAGGGCAGATAGCTGACCTCCCAGACCTTCGCGCCCGTACTATCGGTTGCAAAGACCGGGCGGCCGATATGATCGGTGCGGATGTAGTAGGTCTGGCCGTTTTCGACCACGGCTATCGGCACACCATCGTGCCAGATGTATTCGCGCAAGAGCTGGGGCCCAGCGGTGCCGCCAACCTCGTATTCCGCGATCCGGTTGCCGTCGAGATCGAAAACATTGTGGATCACGAGATCGATCACACCCGGAGTAACAATGCCCGAAGCAATCTCCCGCTTCACCTGCTGACCGAGATGGTTATAGGTGTAACGCGCCTGCAGCACCTGGTCTTTCGAGACCGTCTCCATCCGGCCCGCCGCATTATAGGTATAGCTGTAATCGCCGTCTGCGTTAGTGCCCTCGCAATTTACATTGCCGATAGCGCTGCAGGTGACATTTCCGGCCGCATCATAGGTAAACCTGCGCGCAACGCCCGTTGTTCTGTTGATCTGGCTGAGGCGATTGCTGAGTGCGGGATAGAGATAGGTTTCGGTTTCTACAATACCGTCGACCGTCGTTTCCTTTCTCGTCCGGTCACGGATCTCGTTGTAGTCATAGTCGATTTTTCCGTAAGGACCTCTGGCGACATTGAGGAAGGGCCGACTACCATAGGTGAAGGTTTCGCTGTTGGACGGATCGAGCGCGTTGGTGACAGAAGTGAGATCATCCCGGCTATCGTAGCCATATGTGATATCTCGCAACGCGGCGATTGGGCCCAGATCCTGTTGCCGAATGAGGCGGTAGCTTTGATCGTAGTCTTCCGTCAGAGCGGAACCATCGTTAAGCGTCGCCTCCTTCATCGGTCCGAAGGGGTGGTAGTTGACCCCGGTGAGGACATCCTCCAGCACCGCGCCTTGAACTGGCCGCATGCGCAGGCGGTTCAGCTGGTTGGCTGCATCGTAGAGCATGACGGTTTCACGACCTGACGGGTAGCGCATGAAGGTGAGATTGCCATTGTCGTCGTGATTGTAAGTTACGCGATAAACAAAGTTATCAACTTCCTGCTCTTGCCACTGAACCGTCCCCTTTGATCGATATTTGGTTCTGGTCGTGCCGCTCTGGTCGGTAACATCCGTCAGGCGGCCCACACTGTCGGTGTTGCCCGCGAAGATCCTGTCATACGACAAGGTGACGTTCTCCGGATGGTTTTCGCCAAACGACTTGGAAATCAGCCGACCGCTATTGTCGTACAGGTATTCTGTGGTGATACCGCGCGGGTCAGTCATGGAGGAGACGAGACCGCGATTGTTGTACGTGTAATCACGTGTGCCGCGATCTGCGCTAATTTCCCTGATAACCTCGCCGAAGCCATTGTAGACAAATTCAGTCTCGATCTGGCGCGCATCGGTAAATTTGGTCATCTGACCGGTTTCGTTGAGCGTATAGTCCGACGGCTTGTTGTTCTCATCCCGCACTTTGGTGATGCGATTGAGGGCATCGAACGTGTTTGTAATCGTGCGTGCTTGAGGATCTGTGGTGACGATCAGGTTATCTTCTACGTCGTATTGATAGGACCAGACATTTGCCGACGGATCGGCGCCGCGTACTGTCTCAACGAGCCTCGACAGCGCGTCAAAATCCTCTGCCTCTGAAAACGCGATTGTTCCATTGCTCTTGCGATATTCTGTGCGCGTGACGTTCGACAAAGCATCGTAGGAATATGCGATCTGACTACCGAGAGGATCGGTAACAAGTGTAAGCCTTTGAGCTGCATCGTAGTCGTAGGTCCAAGTATTCCCGCGTGTATCCGTCATGGTTCGGATGTTGTCGAAGCCATCATAGGTGTATGTCACCGTGGCATTGTCTCCAGTCGGGTCTCTTCGCGATTCAAGAAGCCTTCCTCGCATATCGTATTCAAACTGCCACTCGGTTTGATTGGGCCCTCGAATAAGATCCGGGTTACCGAAACGATCTCGCGATAAGATTTCGGTTATAAGATCTCCGTCTTCGCTTTCGCTAACGAGACCCTGCCCCAAGACATTGACCCGGATCTTTTGGAGTCGGCTGAAGGTGTCGTATTCGTACGTAGTGATGTCGAACACACCGTCTTCTGGTCTTCCCGGGCCATCAACTTTCTGAATGAGTCTGAGAGCTGTGCCGCCAACCGGCTCGCTATAGGTGTATTCCCAAACCCTGTTCGGGCTCTGCGTCAGGTTGTCTATTTGCCTGTACCGATATAGAAGCCCATGGGGATCCTCGACCCACGGATTCGGCCAGTCAATAAGTCCAACATCAATATATTCAAATTCTTCCCGCATCGAGGATGTTTCCCTCGACTTAAGCTGTTCCAAGTCTTCTGCATAACCTCGTGAATAAGCAGGTTCCTCAGCACGGTAAGTTAGAGTGGTTGTTCGCTCATCGGAGCTGCCTTCATCCTCAACTATGCTGACCGGTCGCCCGTTATAGTCGCGAGCATACAACGTTTGACTGCTGTTCCTGTTGGTTATGCGTTCCACGTAGTGACGCAACTCAGTTCGTATAGATCCAGTCTGATGGTTGTCGGCATAGATACCAACATAATCTAGGGAAACTGTAGCTTCTGGATTGTTTGAAAATGCCTGAGTCGTGACACCAGACAGCCGACTTTTCTGGTTCAACTCTTCGCGTGTGAAGGTGGTCTTAAGCCCGGCTGCGTTGGTGGCAGTTGGGATTCGTGGCTCCACATCAATTGTGTATGCGGTATAACTGACAGGAATTGAATAGTCGATATTGCTGCTTGAAGTGGTGATTTCCGTGGTTGTAAAGCCGACGCTAGGGAACTCAGGAATTGACTGAACCAGGCGGTACGGAAGACTCAAATCAGTTCGCCCCACTCCGCCAGGACCACTGCTTCTGGCAGCATAGTAGTCGAAATAGTACTCGTACGTCCCCTTGAGGCTTAATTGTCCGCTGGCGTCGCCACGCCGGACCGATTTCAACAGGGGAGCCTTAAGTGGAGTTCCTGAGAGAGCAACAATCCTTTGCGGTGTATAGATCTTCCAGTGTTCTGCCGTCACTATCAAATCAAAGTGGTTCTCGTGGTACTCGTAATCCCAGAGTATTTCGGTTGTACCAAGTGTAAGATCAGAAATTGACGCTCTTGTCAGTGCTTGCTCGGTAGCGGCGTAAGATACGGCTTGCATCCCGAATATCGAGCCTGTTCCAGAAGCGTTGCTGTATGTAAAAAGGGCGACGTTCCTGTCGGAACCATTTGGCAAACGTTCAAATCCGGTTCTCCAGACCACTTCGTATTGATAATCAAGTTTTACCTCCGGGGAAAAGATACCGCTGCCCGCGTCATAATCTGTATCAATTTGAATGCTGCTTAGCAGTCGGTGGTTTGTATCGGAATCTGATGCTGTATAATAAAATTCCGCCCTCTGACCTTTGGTGTCCTCTATCGAAATAAGTTCTTCAGTTTCGTCGCTATAAACGTAATTAATCTCATAGCCGTCAGTAAAGAGTATCCTTGATATTTCTCGCGTGGGGTATCCACTACTTCCGTTCGTCTCAAGAAATATCGGATCTTCTTTTGCCGAGGAATGTAACAAGAATTCAAACCGCGTTCCATCCTTGTATGACAGTCTGTGCGTTGTTTCGAGAGGCGATCTGTCCGGGGAATAGGGGTCATCGGCTAACCGCGCACAGCGGAACGAGTATCCGAAATCGGGCTCGGCGAGATAATCAGCAGTAGAGCCGCCACACAGACTTCCTACGTGATCTGTCACCAAACGTCTTGCTGTAGGGGTGAAAATCCTCCTGTCATCATCCCCAAGTGTACTCTTTTTCATATAGAATTCCCAAGAACCAACCCATCCTCCGGCCAGTGGCTGGCGCAGTTTCTCGACATACGCTGTTCCTGCCTGAGAAGAGCTATACTGACGCGCAATAAAGAAACGGGGATCAATCCGTGAACGCCAGTCCTCATGCCGTTCAAACTTAGTCGCGCTGGTAACGGACATTGGATTGCCGACAAGGCAATCATCAGGACACGGTGCAAGACAATTGCGGACAGCTTCGTCTGAACCAATTAGGTAGGCAGTGTCGTCTCCAGGAACTTTGCAATATGTTCTTCCGCCCGTGTAATTGGCCGAGGCGACATAGGAAGAATCATTTGGATCATCACCATCGGCTCTACTAAAACAAGCAAACGTGGAATCGGAGGTTTTTTTTACACGCGTAAAAAGGTCATAGTAGAAAAACCCAGAAACATCGAAATAATCCGGGTCCAGAGCTAGGCATGCCGCTACAGGGCTTTCGAATGTCTTTCCCTGATTTCCCGGCCCCATAGGACCCAATACGCCATACACAATCTTCCCCTTCCCATAGGAAGCTTGCGCATGAGCGCTGCCGGCTACAAAGCACAGCAATGCTGCGAAAAAAAATGTGATGCTCAGAACGCTACGCCATAAGGAAGAAAGTGTTGTAAACATGTGAATTTCCTTTTGTCTGTAGTGGCTTATATAAATTGGGACAGTTGCCGCAAAAAAAAGAACCCGGCACTCTATAAACCACAGGAGCGCAATCATCACATTTTTGTCAAGTCTTTACGCCGAAAATTAACAGAATATTAAGACTTTAGGCCTCTCCACCATCAAAGTATCTTGGCATACCCGATCATATCTATTTGTAATCCAACTGGAATCTGGGTACTCAAGGCAATGCTCCACGAGCTGCTCATAGTCGCTTCAAAGCGAAGACTTCTCAGCACAGATACCATTTGCCGTTTGAAGCACAGCTAAATTCGCAGTGGAAAGCCAAGACGCAGTACTGGTAGCGGTAGCGGTAGAAGCGCCCATACTGACTGCCAGGCCGTCTTCTGTTACTATTGTAGCGCCAAACCTCACACCACTTCCACCTCCCTGGGCAGCCGACACTTCTTATCCACCAACAGCCGCGCAATAGCGCGCACATTCACCTCAGCAGTAGTGGCTCCTGGATCCACAAACGCGGTGACACCTCGGGCGCGTTTGTAGTTCTTCTGAAACTCAGTGCGCAGCTGTTCGCAGGACATCGATGGATAGCGCTGGCGGTCACTCAGCGCCTGATTGGTCGAGGCGGTGGTGGCAGCGGTGAGCGCCAAGCCAGTGCAGCCCTGCAGGAAAAATGTGGCGCCGAGAATGGCGAGTGAAGTCTTGTGCACGAAGGTTCCTTTCTATCGTCAAAATGCGATGGCAATTGCTGCCGATATCCCCAGCTGTGTTGCACCAGAATTACCCATTCTGGTGCATACTAGGTATGTCAGGGGCTTAGGCCGTGCTATGCGGGGCGGATGGGGTAACTTGCGCGGCACCAAGGCGTTCAACCCGCTGTTCTGGCTGGCTTTTTGCGGCCTGCACCAGAATGGGTAATTCTGTTGCATTGACGCCACGATAGGCGTAGCCGGGCGCTAGTACCCCTGTTGCAACGTCAGAGCCAAGCGCTCATGGGAGGATCAACCAGGACATCACGCGCGCGCATGCAGCTTTATGACAAACGCTGCCAGCGGCTCTATCTCAACGCCGAGGAACGGCGGCGGTTTCTGTCTGCGGCCCTGCTGGAACCGGCCCGGCGGCGCACCCTCTGTCTGACGCTCTTCTATACCGGCTGCAGCGTCTCTGAAGCACTGGCCCTCACGCATACCCAGGTGCAGACCTATGCCCGCACCCTGACGCCGCGCTCACTCAAGAGCCGGGGCCAACGGACGTATCGCGAAGTGCCCATTCCCCAGGAGCCGGTCGATGAGCTGAAAGCGGCGTTCTGTCTGATCACTGCGCAAATGGATCCGCTTGTCATCGAAGGGCGTGCGCTCTGACAACATCAGGGCCGCGCTATCAACCGTTCCACTGCCTATCGCTGGGTGAAAGTGGTGATGGAGAAAGCTGGCATTTGGTCTTGCCCCCTGAAACTGGTCCGAACTGAGTGCGAAATTTTGGGTACATTTCTGGCAACAGAGGAGTGTCCC
>CANMAI010000018.1 GCA_947495795.1 uncultured Paracoccaceae bacterium
GCAGTCCACGATGGTCAGGATCCGGAACGGTTTCTCGTCGAACAAGCGGTCCGACATAAAATCCCCTTACGGCGAATGCAGGCATTCGCCTACCGGGCAGCGCATCGCCCAGACGTCGTTCATGCCGTCGGCCTCCGATCGACCGGATCGATACCGGCAGGCGCGACGCCGCTTCGGGCTGCGGGTCCTTATCGACAAGCCTTCTTCGCAGTATAGCCGGTACAGGCGCTTGTGGTTCACGTGCCAGCCCTCGCGCTGCAGCAGAATGTGCAAACGGCGATATCCATACCGCACGCGGCTCTCGGCCAGTTCTTTCAGCCGCATCCGCAACTCGACCGCCGGGGCGCGCCTGGATTGATATCTGTGAGAAGCCCGCCCGAAGCCCATAGCTCTGCAAGCCCGACGCTCCGACACCTCAAACACATCCTGATAGTGCCGGACAACTTCGCGACGTCGGACAGGCTTCACCACTTTTTCGCAGTGCATCCTGAAGCATGGTCTTGTCCAACGTCAGGTCGGCGACCAGACGCTTCAACTTGCCGTTCTCGTCTTCGAGCTGCTTCAGTCGCCGGATCTCAGACACGCCCATCCCGGCATAGACCTTCTTCCAGCGATAGAACGTCGCTTCCGCGATCCCCATCTTACGGCAAATCTCGCCGACCGTCGCTCCCACTTCCGCCTGCCTCAGGGCAAAGGCAATCTGTTCGTCGCTGAATCGTCTCTTTGGCATCGGGACACTCCTCTGTTGCCAGAAATGTACCCAAAATTTCGCACTCAGTTCGGACCAGTTTCAGGGGGCAAGACCAAGCAAGTCAACTGGCGGGCGCATGTTTAGGGCCTAGTGGCAGATGTTACGGAGGGCGGTCCACTCCTCGTCACTCAAGAGCGGGACAGGGGCGAGGGTACTCTCAGCCTGTAAAGAGCCTTCGGCAGCGGTGATCCGCTCGCCAAATCCGGGATGAGTTCGAAGATACTTCATGACACCGGTTTGCTCGTTCTCGAACATGGACATAACAGTAAAAAGATCGGTCATTGCTGTAAGAGGAATGCCTTGGCGCCGAAGCACCTCATGCGCAAAAAGGTCCGCCTCGCGTTCGATGTCGCGCCGGTAGCTCGAAAAGATCATTTGCTCCGACAGACCCTCTACGATCTTGTTCACGCCAACGGACCCAAGCACGGCGTCCAATATTCCTGTAGAGGCCGCTTCCCGCAAGGCTCTGGTCGTGCCGTGACGATAGTAAAGGTGGCCAATCTCATGGGCAAGAGCCCCGGCAAGTTGCTCAGGCGTTTCCGCCGCCTTGAAGATTCCCTTCATAACCGTCAGCCGTCCTCCGGGTTGAGCGACCGCGTTCATATCTCCGATATCCAGAACCGTCGGGCGCAGGGGATAAGGAAGATCGACGTCGCCCAGCAGCCGTTCAAGCAGCAGTTCGAATGCTCTGTCTCCCTCTTCCGTGGAGCAAACCCGCGCTGGCACACCATCCTCCGAAGAATACCTCTCCCGAAGCATTCGCAAGCGAACATCGCCCAAACTGTTCGCAGTCTCTATAGGCATGGTGGAAATCAAAGCGGCTGACATCTGCGGTAGCAGCAAAAAATACGAGAAAAGTATTGAAGCTAGTGAAGCGACGATCCACGCGGAGTACCTTCGGGGGTTGGCGAGTGCGGATGACGCAAACAGATCGGGGCAAAGATCCACTAACTGATCCATTGCTTCCTTTTCTTCGAAGTACAGCAGTTCATCTGAATCCAGGCGTCTGATTTCCATTCCGGCACGAGCCGGCCTATCTCTTTGTCCTCTCAGATCGGCCAATGGCCAAAGTGTTTCCCGTGATTGGTCATCGCGAAAGGTCAAGTACTCCGCACCATCGTTTGGAATCGCAAACACAACATCCTGAGCAACGGGCCTTTTCCCATCATAGAAAACTGCTCCGCAATGTCCCTTATTGAGAGTAGGTGTCATCTTATATTCCTGCTCCAAGATCTAGTGCTTCGGCAAAGCCGTCGGCTCCCAGCACTCGCACATTCTCTCGTTGTCTTGCTTGTTGCAGCGATGTCTCCCCGTAGAGTTCAACGCTCTCGGCATAGGCTTTCAGCATGGGCATTCGGACAAGAAGGTGCCCGAGGACGCTCCAAACCAAATAGATTATTGCGGACACCAGAAAGATCGAGGCAATTACCGCAAGTTGTGCCGCCTCATCCACGTAGAATGCGAGAAGCTCATTGTAGGCCATCCCATCAAATGCCCCTTCATAACTCGATCTTACGAGCCAAGTTGCGCCGCCTAGTACCCCATAGACGATCGTGCTCCCGATCATGAACCTTCTCGCCACGACCATAGCATTCAGTTCCGACTTCAGAGTTATCTTTCCGGCGCTTAGATGGTTTGTCATCAACCGGAAGCGCTCGGCTCGGTAGTACGACCACCCAGCGATGGTGAGCGGGATTGTTATCCAAAGCCCATAAAGGAATACCTCATAGAGAAATGCGCCAGAAAGCAATACCAACACCGTTCCCACGAGTGCCATATGGCATGGCCACCAGGCGGCACGAAGCATGCCCCAATCGCCACCTTGCTCAAGTCGAAGATCACCAAACCAAGTTCGCTCATTTTGATACTTCGTAAGCACAAACGACATCAGAGGATACAAGAATCCGAGTGTTGCCAGCGCTATCGCAAAGTGCTTGAGCGCAAGTATGGAGAACGCGATGCCTCCGTTCTCCATACCAAATCTAATACCGCGCCACTGGGTCCGGCCTGTTAGATACTTGCGCCCTTCATACATCCCGTAAAAAACAACGGGTAGAGCACCAACAAAAGCCAAGAAATACGCGCCCCAACTGGTATTTAGAAGCGATATACTCACATACATAAGGATCACATTCACAAATGAGATGTAGAAAGCCAGGAACGAGAGAGCGACAAGAAACCCGAGAAATTTCTCGGCGCCGCTACCGGTATAGGTTAACGACTGTCCACCGACACTGATGGAGGACCAATACCATCGGCGTAGCCGGGTCTTCATCCAGGACCTGTACAGTCCGAGAGTGATTATCGTCAGGCACGCCGTTTTGAGTGACAGCAACAGAAGCGATCTTCTGTCTCCCACAAATTCAAAGACTAAAGGCATCTACCATTCTCCGCAGGAAGGCATATCCGTACAGCCTGTAAGAGGCCCCACTTTCACAGACAAGTTCAATGGTAGTTACCCAAGGCTGTATTTTTGGCAATGGTTTTGCGCTTGCCAAACACAGTTACAGGACCCGGAGTAGTTGTGCTGAGAAGAGGAATAGAAACGAAAGTGCTGCCGTGTAGAGGCCGCGCAAAAAGCGTTTGCGTTTGATATCGCGGAGTCCAGAAACGGTAAGAAGTTCAAAGCTCAGTTCCGCCAGAGGATCTGCACTCAGCACTGCATCTCGCACACTCACTACAGTTTTGGACGGTCCTTTGGATGAGTCGAGATACAATATGTGCTGAACCGCAGTGTCTTCGTTCGCCACAAGTTTCGGTGCGGACTTGCGAGTAGGTGACAGTACATATCCAAACAAAAGAATTGGCACGATCACAATACCCCAAGCGAACAAGAGGCTAATCGCGCTAAATTCTCGAGTGGTAGGGAGCAATCCGTCTATTTGGCTGATCACTCCAAGCGCAAAGATGTATCCCACGCCAACAATTTGAGCTTTAGTATCATATCCGCGCACAGTTGCGTTTGCTTCTGCGAGACCATCGCGAAGAAGCGCACAGGCAGCGGAAAAATTGAGTTCTTCAGAGTGCTTCTTACCTGCCAGTGAGCTTTGGCCCATCATTTTTCGCCAGTCCAGCCATTGTCCCTAGACAAATATGCACTGACTGATGCCAAAATGACAATGTAGAGTTGGTTTGGCCAACCGCTACGGTGCGGACCGTGGGGTATGCTTGACCCTCCCCCACTGTCTGTCGCCTCCTTTCGATATTTTTAGCTGTCTCCTTTCGCTGGAGCCCCGTGACAAGAAAGAGGAGCATCACTCTGGCTTAGACATCGGTTGCCGCCAAATGATACTGCGATAACAAAGTCGGAATGTTCTCGTTCAGAAACGCCTGGAACGCGCGCGCAAGTGGGCTGAGTGTTCGACCGTCGTCGGTCAGCAGACTGATTTCGCGGTCGCAACTCTTGCCCTTCATCGGCACGGCGATCAGCCCTTCACTCAGCTGATGGGTCGCGAGACCTGGCAAGACGGTGTATCCTAAGCCGGATTGCACCATGGCGAATAGCGATGAAACGTTGCGCGCTGAGAGACGGCTCTTGCGCAAGAGGTCCCGTGCAGCAGATGCATCGATGTCAGTCAGTGTTTCGTTGGCGATCAGTTTTGCCCCTTGCAAGTCTTGCCAGCGCACATGCCCGGATGCGGTCGCCAATGGAGAGCCGGCATGGCAGACCACGTGTAAGCGATCCTCAAACAAGGCTGTCTTCCGCAGCGATTGGCCCGTTTTTGCCGGACCTGCAATGCCGATGTCGGCATATCCTTGATCGACCATTGATCGCACACTTGCACTGTCGCTATCGGTGAGTTCGATCTCTGCCGCGGGGTGAATCCCCATGAAATCACTTAAGATAGTTGGCAACAGCAGGGCCGCGACTGATGGGACCGATGCAATGCGCAAACGCCCGGAGTGGCCTTGCGCATAGTCAATGATCAACTGCTGAATGCGATCATTTTCTCGCAGCAACTCATCTGCGCGGTCTCGTACGTAGCGCCCCAGATCGGTCAGTTCCTTTTTGCGATCCGTTTCAAAAAGCTGTCCGCCAAGTTGTTCTTCGAGCTGAGCCAAGCTCATCGAGATTGCGGACTGTGTGCGCCCCAGTTCTTCTCCGGCGTCTTTCAGCCGTCCGTGCCGTGTGACGGTGACAAATGCACGTAGAAGATCAAGCTTAATCATCGCATTTTACTTCAGAATATCTGAAATTAGCTTCAGAAGTATTCGATTGTCTGATGCATATCACAGTGCGAACCTAAGCCATAGGGGAATCTGAATGACGATCACACTGACACTTGACGATGTAGAGAAGCTTGCAGGTGATACGCTTTGCGCGGCCGGTGCTGACAAGGTTGCGGCTGCAGCAGTTGCGCGATCAACGCGATTGGCAGAGCGTGATGGCATACGCAGCCACGGCTTGCTGTACCTTCCCATTTACGCAGAACACCTGGTTTGCGGAAAGGTATCGAAGGCTGCAAAGCCGACCGTGGCAAAGACGCAGAATGCCGCGGTGCGGGTTGATGCGGATTCAGGCTTTGCGCATACGGCGATTGACGCGGGCTGGGGGACCTTCACGCAGGCGGCGCGCGATCATGGGGTCGCGGCAATGAGTATCCACAACTCCTACAATTGCGGTGTGTTGGGCCATCATGCAGAGCGGCTCGCCGAAGATGGTTTGATCGGTCTGTGCTTTACGCATGCACCTGCATCCATTGCACCGATTGGCGGCAGAAGGCCTGTTGTCGGAACGAACCCATTCGCTGTAGCGACGCCCAATGGAAAGGGCGGCGCGCTTCTGGTGATCGATCAGTCAGCCAGCGCGATTGCCAAATCTGAAATCCTTCTTCGCAGTCGCGAGGGCAGGGATATTGAATCTGGCTGGGCGTTGGATGCTGACGGGAACGAGACAACCGATGCGGACGCCGCTCTTGCCGGGTCAATGCTGCCCTCTGGCGGCTATAAGGGGTTCGGTGTTGGCCTCATGGTCGAAATACTTGCTGCGGCTTTGGCAGGTGCCAATCTCAGCACGGAAGCCAGCCCGTTTTCTGGCACAAAGGGTGGTCCCCCTGGGACGGGGCAGTTCTTTATCGCCATCAATCCGGATGCCTTTGCCGGCGCTGCCTTTCAGGCCTCAATGACGCGGTTGGCCGCCTCCATCACAGATCAGGACGGGGCGCGTCTTCCCGGCGCTCGCCGTGCGAACAACCGCGCCCGGATCGAAAAAGAAGGTGTGAGCGTTGATGACGCTCTCATGGATCGTATCAGGGCAGCAGGACAAGCGGCATGACGCAGATTGAAACACGTAACCTGATTGCCGGGGATTGGGTGGACGGGGCAAATACGATTGCCAATGTGAACCCGTCTGATGTGTCGGATCTGTTGGGCCATCACGCGCAGGCGAGCGCGGCGCAACTTGATGATGCGGTAGCCGCGGCCAAAGACGCGCAGCGCAAGTGGTGGGCTGCAGGCATTCAGAAGCGTCACGATGTCCTGATGGCGATTGGGACAGAGATGATGGCGCGCGCCGAAGAAATCGGCGCAATCATTTCCCGTGAAGAAGGCAAGCCTTTGGCTGAGGGCAAGGGAGAGACCTATCGCGCGGGCCAGTTTTTCACCTACTATGCCGCTGAGGCATTGCGCCAAATCGGCGATCAGGCCGAAAGCGTGCGTCCGGGAATAGAGATTGATGTCCGTCGCGAGCCGATTGGCGTCGTCGGCATCATCTCTCCCTGGAATTTCCCGGTTGCGACGCCGTCGTGGAAGATCGCGCCAGCGCTGGCGTTTGGCAACGCCGTCATCTGGAAACCCGCCAACCTGACACCGGCAAGTGCAGCTGCCGTCGCGGACATCGTCAACCGTCAGGAAATTCCCAAAGGGCTGTTGTCGATGTTGGCTGGCCCCGGAGCAGAGATCGGGCAACTCATGGTCGAACACCCCGGCATCAAGGCGATCAGCTTTACCGGGTCGGTATCCGTGGGGCGGGGCATTGCAGCGGCAGCTGTTTCGAACATGACCAAGGTGCAGATGGAAATGGGGTCGAAGAACCCGATGATCATCATGGACGATGCGGACATGGACCTTGCTGTCGCCCACTCTTGCAATGCGGCCTTTGGCGCCACCGGTCAGAAATGCACCGCTGCATCGCGGTTGATCGTGCATGAAGCCGTTCATGATGCCTTTGTCGAAAAGCTGTCTGCTGCGGCACAGGCACTCAAGATCGGTCATGCGTTGGATGAAGGAACACAGATTGGACCTGCGGTCAGCGAAGGGCAGCTGAAGGGTAATCTGGACTACGTTGATATCGCGAAGGCCGAAGGTGCTGAGCTGATTTGCGGTGGAGGCCGCGTCGCGTGTCGGACGGAAGGGTTTTACATGGCGCCGACGCTGTTTGCGGGCACACGCAACGATATGCGGGTGAACCGTGAAGAGATGTTCGCGCCCATCACCTGCGTCATCAAGGTGGGCAGCTATGGCGAGGCGCTGGCGACGGCAAACGATACGGAGTTTGGTCTGACGGCGGGCATCATGACCCAGAGCCTTGCCCGTGCGACGCATTTCCGCGCCAACGCAACGGCGGGCACGTTGATGGTCAACCTGCCCACGGCGGGTACAGACTATCACGTGCCATTTGGCGGACGCGGATCGTCCTCTTTTGGCCCGCGTGAACAGGGACAATATGCGGTCGAATTCTATACCTCGGTCAAGACGACCTACTTGTCCGGGGGCAACCCCGCATGACGCCGGTCATTGACGGGCTTCAATATGCGAATTGGTCGCCTAAGATCTTCAAAGAGATGCGTGCGGGTGGCGTCGATGCGGTTCATGTGACCATAACCTATCATGAGGATTTTCGTGAAACGGTCGCGGTGATTCAGAAATGGAACCGCTATTTCGAAGACCATCCGGACCTGATCTTTCAGGGTTTCACCGCCGATGATATCGCGCGGGCGCAGCAAACCGGGCGGACGGCGATCTTCTTTGGGTCGCAAAACCCGTCGTGCATCGAAGACGACATAGGCTTGGTCGAGGTGCTGCACCGACTTGGCCTGCGGTTCATGCAACTGACTTACAATAACCAGTCCCTGCTGGCGACCGGCTGTTATGAGGCGAAGGATACGGGCCTGACCCGTATGGGCCGCGAGGTGGTGGCGGAAATGAACCGCGTGGGCCTTGTGGTCGATATGAGCCATTCCGCCGATCGGTCCACTTTGGATGCGATTGAACATTCCTCCCGACCTATCGCGATCAGCCATGCCAATCCGTCGGCATGGCATCCGGCCAAGCGCAACAAGCCCGACGACGTGCTGCGTGCGCTGAGCGAGACGGGCGGCATGCTCGGATTTTCCATCTACCCGCATCATCTGAAGGATGGCGGCGCCTGTACGCTGACAAGTTTTTGCGAAATGGTTGCGCGTGCTGCGGAGACTTATGGTGTCGGCAACCTCGGGATAGGCAGTGACCTTTGTCAGGATCAACCTGACAGCGTTGTCGACTGGATGCGGATGGGCACCTGGACCAAGAAGGTCGATTATGGCGAAGGCTCAGCACAGAACCGGGGCTTCCCGCCCATGCCTGACTGGTTTGGCAGCAACGCCGATTTTCCAAGTATTGCATCCGGCCTGCGGGCGGTCGGATTTTCCGATGCTGAAGTTGATGCACTCATGGGCGGCAATTGGTTCAGGTTCTTCCGCGACAGCTTTGGCGCTGCCACCGGAAAACTCGCGCAGGCCGCTGAATGACCTGCGCGACGCTCTCTCCGGTGCCCGAAGCGGCGCGGTACCGCAGGTCTCCTGACGAGGTGATGCGGCTGGAGCGGCTTGGCGTCAGTCACCCGACACGGTTGTCATTTCTGCGCATCCTGTTGCGACGCATGAGGCAAGAAGGGTGGGTGTTTTCCCGGCCTGTTTTCGACCTGAATGCAAAGGGTGTCGGACGCGCGGTGTATTGCGCGAAAGGGCCTGACCGCACCTATAGTCTTGTGGCCTTTGGACATCATCTTTCGCCGGATATGCGGTCTGATCGTGTGATCGCGACGGCTTGGGATGCGACGTTCTGCTTGTTTGACGGGGTGCCGAATGACGCCGATCTGGATCGTTTGGCCGCCAATGTTCCAGTTCAGGAGGCGGGGCGCGTCTCGTCATCGGAACTGACGCTGAGCCGCGCGAACAAGTCGGTTCGCCTGTTCGAACATGTGGTCGAGGCCCTCTCGAACGGTCGCCAACCCGACGCAGATGCGCTTGCGACGACTGGCTATCTGATGCGCACAACGGCTGTTTACGGATCGGGCAAGTTTGGCGCGGCGTCCCATGCCAGCATTTCGGATCGTCCGGAAGTCTCTGCGCCATTTCAGGCCGAAATGCTGACGGTTTGGCTGATCCGAACATTCACTGTTGATCTGGTCGAACATATCGCGCGCGGGATTGGTGGGGAGAAGGCTGTCGCCCTTGACCCGGAATTGAAGCGTACCCTTGGTGTGGGGAATTCGACCGGCCTGGGAATGGCGCCATTTTTGGTGCGGCACCCGGTACTGCTCAATAACTGGATGATGGTTCGCGAAGAAGCCTTGGCGCGTGTCCGCGCGCAAAGGGAGGTTGGAGCGGCCGCGCGAGACGGTTTTCTGGCGGCCCTTCATGCAGCCCGGGACAACGCGGAAAAATGGCAAAGCGATCATCCTGTGCAAGTGGACCGGCTTTCCGATCTGAGAGAGGGGCTTGCGGCGATAGCTGTTTATGTCGCGCAGGATTGGGAATACCGCGACCCTCATCCTTGGGACGCGCTTTGGTTGTGGGGGGCAGAAAACCTTCCAGGGGAAGCGCAGGAGGCATTGCTGGCCCTGATGCTTGAGCCGCATGGCGCGCTGATCGATGGGTTGGCGGAGTGTTTACAAGCCGATGAAGCAAGCGTCTTTGCAATCGACGGCGCAATGACCGTTGGCGAGATGAAAGAGATACTTGCTGAAAACTATGCGTGGGCCCTGCGACCCGACTACAATGATCAATCGGCTTGCGCACGGTTTTGGTACATATCCGAGGACAAGCTGGAGCCCCGTTTGGGGGAACGCTTCGACGAACCCGGTGGCGAGCTTGAATTGCCACTGGACATAGGCAGGCGGGCCGCTGCCCTTTGGAAGGTTGCCCAGACCCGCGCTGACAATGAACCGATCGCCCGGCTTTTGTTGGCTGACCCGTCACAGCGCACGATGGTCCGCCGGGTGCAGATGACCATGTCACGTCCGTTTGCCGAGATCCGGGACAATCTGATTTCGTCTGATCTGCTCCCCATTGATATGCTGCGCTGCAAACTGGCTTTCTTTGGGGCGTCCCGATTTGATCCGCGCTCGGACCGCTGGGTGCGCATCAACCTCTTCCAGAACTGCCCGTATCCTGACGCGCTTGCTGAGGAAAGTGGGTTATGATGATGGACAAATTCGACATTCAGATCGGGGCAGTCAGTGCCGATGATGTCGTTCTGTCTTTGCCCGAGGTTGACGCGCTTTGCACCCGCGCGGCGCGCGGTGCTGGGTATTCGTGGGGCGTATCAGAGGAATGCGGGCATGCTGCGGCCTGGCTCGCGTCGCATGGATTTGACTGGGCACCTGTCCTGATCCGTCGCCTGAACGGAGATCGGGGCGCGGACGTGGCGCCTGCGCCAGGTGAGTGGAAAGCTGACGGGCCGGTATGCTCACTTTATGCTGGCACCACGCTCGCGGATTTCGCGACGTTGCGCGAAGGTCTTGGCCCCGCTGGCGTCGCGATTGGCGTCATTCTTGATCCACTCTTCATTTTGCCGTTTGCGTCGCGGGCTGCAAAACTCGCCGGGTTTTCCATTTGTTGCTCCCTGAATGACAGACCGTGGGTCGCGCTATCAGCCCAATCAGTTGCGGAGATCGAGCCAGGGCTTAACGGAACTGCAATGTCGAGGTTTGAGCTGCGCGCCACCCAAGATGCGCCGGACCCAAATTCAGCACAGGTTCAAACCACAACGGTCGTCTCGAACGACGATTATGCGCAATTGAGCGCGATCGCTTTGCGAATGACTGTCCCGGCGACAGCCGCGTCAGAGGCGCGCGCTGGTGGCACCGGTTCCGACAATGACTGACGAAAGCACAATGAAACCAATGGCCTTGCGTCATCCAAAAGAGGGCGAAAACCGCTCTAACCTTTACCAACAGGAGAAGAAAATGAAGAGATTTGCATTGGCGGCAGCATTTGCTGCCTTGATGGCCCCGGGGGTCGCGTTGGCGGATGAATGCGGCGACGTTTCCGTCGCTGAAATGAACTGGGCATCAGGCGCGATCATTACAAAGATCACGGAGTTTCTGATGGTTCAGGGCTATGGCTGCAACGTCACGCTGGTTCCTTCGGCAACGACAACTGCGGTCGCATCCCTTGCGGAGAAAAACGAACCGGACGTTGTGCCGGAGCTGTGGGTCAATTCCGCACCTCTGTTCCTGGAACTGGAAGCCCAAGGCAAAGCGCAGATCGCGACAAACGTCTTCTCGGACGGGGGCGTTGAGAACTGGTATGTGCCTGACTACCTCGTGGAAGCGCATCCGGAACTGGCCACCATTGACGGGATCCTGGCGAACCCCGAATTGGTTGGCGGCCGTTTCCACAACTGCCCTGACGGCTGGGGTTGCCGGACTGCGAATGACAACCTTGTTCAGGCCTTCGATTTTGAAGGCAAAGGCATGGAAGTTTTCAATCACGGGTCCGGTGAAACACTGGCCGCCGCAATGGCATCAGCCTACGAAGCAAAAGAGCCGTTCTTTGGGTATCAATATGGTCCTTCAGCGGTGCTGGGGCGGTATAACATGGTGGCCGTCGACATGGGGCCCCATGATGCAGACATCCATGCCTGCAACCAAACGACGGATTGTGCGACACCCGGCATCTCTTCGTACCCCGCTGCGCCTGTTCTGACAGTCGTGACGACGGACTTCGCCAAGAACAATCCCGAGGTCTATAAACTGGTGCAGAACATCAGCTTCTCCTCGACAGACGTCAGCCAGTTGCTTGCGTGGCAGGAAGAAAATAGCGCGTCTTACGAAGAAGCCGCTGTCTACTTCCTTACCCAAAACAAGGACACCTGGATGGGGTGGCTGAATGAAGACGCCGCAGCAAAGCTGAGTGCCATCTTCCAATAAACCAACAAATGGCAAGGCGGCTCCCTTGGGGGTCGCCCGCCTTATTCCGATGGCGGTGTAAAATGGCAACCTACGATTTCATCTTTGATCGGCTGGGCCTAAGGGACTGGTGCGGAACCCGGGAAACCGGAGATGCGCCCATGACAATGGCGGAGCTTCTGGCGGGCGGAAAGAATGCAGGCTCTGACGCCGATACGGGTTTCAGCTTCGCCGACATCTGGAATTTTCCGCCACCTTCCCTTGATCATCTGAATGAAGCTTGTCCGGCCATTGCGCGCACCCGGGACATGACCGAAGCTGTCGAGGCCAGCTTCATTGCTGCCAAAGACCCGCTCAATGTCGTTTTGGACCCGATGACCCAGCCTTTGAGCTGGCTTCTTGACGGTGCGCTGGCACTCGCCGAGGCCACGCCATGGTGGTTGACGATCATCGTACTCTCGCTGGTTGTTTATTGGGCGTCAAAGTCTTGGAAACTCGTTTCTCGTGTTGCCGCCACCCTGTTTTTTCTGGCTGTCATCGACCACTTCGGTTTTGCAATGCAGACCCTTTCGATCATCTTTGTCTGCGCAGTCTTGTGCGTCCTCTTTGGCGTGCCGATAGGCATTGCGATGTCGCGAAGTGACAGGCTGCAAAGGTTCATCACTCCGATCCTGGACATGCTGCAAACGTTGCCGACATTTGTCTATCTGATCCCGCTGATATTCCTGTTCTCGGTGACTGAATCGAAGCTCTACGGTATCGCGATTATCCTATACGCAATTGTGCCGGTCATTCGTCTGACTGATCTCGGCATTCGATTGGTCGACCGGGAGGTCATTGAGGCGGCGGATGCTTTTGGCATGACGAAGCGTCAAAAGCTTTATGGGGTACAGATCCCATTGGCTTTGCCAAACATCATGGCAGGTGTGAACCAGACAATCATGATGGCCCTCGCATTGGTGGTCATCGCGTCACTCGTCTCCGCGCCCGGTCTTGGTGTTCTGGTCCTGCGCGGTATCCGGAACCTTGAGCTTGGCGTGGGCTTGATTGCGGGGTTGGGTATTGTCCTGATCGCAATCATGCTGGACCGCGTGACCAAGGCTGCGCTTGCGCGTGTGAACGCGGCCAATTCTGTACCACGGCACTGACGGACGAGATGATGAACAAGGAAACAAGCATCTCCGTCCGCAAGCTGTACAAGATTTTCGGCGCGCGCCCGGAACAGGCTTTGGAACATGTTCGGGCTGGCGCGAACAAGCCGGATCTTCTGGCACAGCACGGTCACGTGCTTGGTCTTCAGGATATCAACGTCGATATGCAAAGCGGCGAAATCACGGTTATCATGGGCCTGTCCGGGTCGGGGAAATCGACACTGATCCGCCATTTCAATAGGTTGATCGAACCCACATCCGGTGAAATCATCATCGATGGTGAGAACGTACTTAACCATGATGAAGACCGGTTGCGCGAGATGCGGCGCACAAAGATGTCGATGGTCTTTCAACACTTCGCGCTCTTGCCTCACCGCTCCGTTCTTGAAAACGCCGGGATGGCCCAAGCCGTACGCGGAATTACCAGAAGCGAATACGAAAAAGATGCGAAAACGTGGTTGGAGCGTGTCGGGCTCGGCGGGCAGGGGCATCAATACCCCCATCAGCTTTCCGGTGGCATGCAGCAGCGTGTCGGTATAGCGCGGGCTTTGACGTCAAATGCCCCGATCATGCTCATGGACGAGGCATTTTCGGCGCTCGACCCCCTTATTCGCACCGATATGCAAGACTTGCTGCTGGAGCTTCAGAAAGAGCTGCACAAGACAATTGTGTTCATCAGCCACGATCTGGATGAGGCCATGAAGCTGGCCGATCACCTTGTGATCCTGAAGGATGGAGCGGTGGTGCAACAAGGCGAGCCGCAGGACATCCTCCTTCACCCCAATGACCCCTACATCGTTGACTTTATCAGCGACATCAACCGTGCGCGCGTGTTGCGCGCCCGATCAATTATGCGGGCGGGCAGCGACGCTTTCGATGTTGCCGGAGAAGTAGATGCGGATGCGACCTTGGAATCCGTTTTGGCGCAGGCAAGAGGGAACACGAGAAGTGTGTTCCATGTCATGAAGGACGGCGAGAAAATCGGATCATTGACGATGCCCGATCTCGTGGCAGCTCTGGTTCCGTCGGAAGCGTCGGAAGGCGGTATCCGAAGCGGCGCGGCCTAGGTATTTGATCCCCCGATTTGATGGTGTGATCCTTTCGTTGGAATGGAAGGAAACGTTATGGGACAAGTTCGTCATGGGAGCGCCACGATTACGCACGCTGTCAGAGCAGCAATACAGCTATCGCGGGCTTTGATCGCGGCGCTTAGTAAGGAACTTGGGATCAACCCGAAGACTGTTGCCAAGTAGCGAAAGCACGAGACTGTTGAGGATCGCAAAACGGGGCCGAAATAGCCTCGTTCAACTGTTCCCAGCGAAGCGGAGGAGGCAATGGTCGTCGCGTTCCGTCGACATACTTTGCCGCCGCTGGATGATTGTCCCTATGCCCTTCAGCCGTCGATCCCGCACCTGACGCGGTCGGCATTGCATCGGTGCCTGATGTTGGGGGGATAAACCAAAGCGACTGCGGATTAAGCGGTATCCAATAGGCTTCTTTCACATGGAGATCGCCGAGATCCAGACCGTTGAGGGTAAACTCAATCTATTCGTCGGCATTGATCGGACCAGCAAGTACGCCGTCACTCAGCTTGTTGAAAAGGCCAATCGTAAGACAGCTTGGGAGTTCCCTGAACATCTGCTCGAAGCCGTACCCTATCAGATGCACACCATCTTGACCGACAATGGCATTCAGTTCGCCGAGCAGCCAATGAACGGGAATACAATCTATTCTCGACCCATGCAGTTTGACATGATCTGTGAGGCCAGCGGGATAGAGCACCGGCTCACCAAGCCCGACCATCCTTGGAAGAACGGCCAAGTCGAGCGGATGAACCGCAAAACCAAGGACGCCACCGTCAAACGGTATCACTACGACGATCATGATCAGCTGCCGGTGCACCTCACCAACTTCATGGCAGCCTACAATTTCGCCCGCAGGCTTAGGACATTCGGCGGCCTTACGAATACATCTGCAAAACCTGAACTTCAGAGCCAGATCATTTCATCTTAAATCTGATCAACCAGATGCCGGGACTCAACAACTATGCCGCTTAGTCAACATTTATTTCAACTTAAGCAATGACAGCTTCGTCCGGCACAGTAGGCACGATCTCTTTATGACACTCCTTGCGCCATCAATCTGACTCGAAGACCGGTTTTCCGCTTACATAGGTGCGCGTGACGCGGCCTTGCATGCGGGCGGTGTCGAAGGGCGTGTTCTTCGACTTGGAGCGGAGTTTGAAGCGGTCCAGGACGAAGGGGGTGTCGGGGTTGAAGAGGATGAGGTCTGCCGGGGCGCCGGGGCTCAGGCGGCCTGCGGGGAGCCGCAGGAGTTTCGCCGGGTTGAGGGAGAGGGCGCGGAAGAGTTGCGGCAGGGTGAGGTGGCCTGCGTGGACGAGGCGGAGGGAAGCGGGGAGCAGCGTTTCGAGGGCGACGGCGCCGGAGGCGGCTTCCTCGAAGGGGAGGCGTTTGCTCTCTTCGTCCTGAGGCGTGTGCATCGACGAGATGATGTCGATCAGGCCGGATGCGAGGGCCTCAACCGTGGCTATGCGGTCGTCTTCGCTGCGCAATGGCGGCTTGAGTTTGAAGAAGGTGCGGTAGTCATCCGTGTCGAAGGTGTTGAGCGTGAGGTGGTGGACGGAGGTGCCCGCCGTGACGGGGAGGCCTGCGGCCTTGGCGCGTTCCAGCGCGGGAAGAGCGCAGGCGGTGGTGATCTGGTCGGCGTGGTAGCGGCAGCCTGTCATCTCCACCAGTGCAAGATCGCGTTCGAGCCCGAGGCGTTCGGCTTGTGGCGAGACTGCTGGGAGACCGAGCTTGGTGGCGAAGGGGCCGGAGGTCATGGCTGCACCCTGGGAGAGGATGGGCTCCTGCGGGTGGGCGAGGATCAGCGCGTCCAGGCCTTTGGCATAGGTGAGGGCGCGGAGGAAGACCTTGGTGTCGCGGATGGGGTGGTCGGTATCGGTGAAGGCGACGGCGCCGGCATCTTTAAGGAAGCCGATCTCCGTCATCTCGCGGCCTTCGCGGCTCTTGGTCAGCGCCGCCATGGGGAGGACGTGGACGGGAGCGGCTTCGCGGGCACGGCGGTTGGCAAACTCCAGCATCTCGGGCGTGTCGGTGACGGGCGTGGTGTCGGGGCGCGTGACCATGGTGGTCACACCGCCTGCCGCAGCAGCCTGCCCGGCCGTCCGGTAGCTTTCCTTGTGCCGCTCCCCCGGTTCGCAGATCTTGACGCCGATATCGATGATGCCGGGCGCAAGATGCAGGCCACCGCAATCCTCCGCCCCTTTGGGAGGCGTGCCGGTGCCGATCTCTGTGATTGTCTCACCGAAGGTGATCCAGCCTTCGGTGACGCTATCTGTTTCCGGGTTAATCAGGCGGAGATTGGAGAGGGATTTCATGTCAGATCAGAGCCAAGCTATCCGGGTCAAGCGCTCTCACCGGTGAATGGAAGGCGCGGCGCATGCTGTCGAGTTTCGAGAAGAGCCATCTGTGCTGATCTGGCCATTGTGCCTCATCTGATATTCTGACGCCCCGCCGCTCGACTGTAGCGCGCCCTCCGTCTCGGCCTTCCATATAGTCCCAAGTCAGCGAGAAACCGCAGGCCTCCTCGATGTCTGCGCGGGACTGCTCCAGAAACGTCAGGAAGCCTTTGGCGTCCGGGCCGATGCCGAGCGCTTCCGCCAGAAGTGCGAGATTTTCCGGAAGGGCGAGCCAGGGCGTGAAGTCCCTGGCTTCATCGGGCCAGATGCCACTGATATCCGGGATCCGTTTCAGGCTGCCGAGATGGGTGTGCTGTGTCATGCGTGCTTGCTGACAGATCGGGGCGGGGCGTGTCAATCGGGTCTCTGCGGATCGTCTTGCGGGGTGGTGGGCGGCGTGGCATGACTTGGCCCATGGAGAGTGATCTGAGACCTGCCGAGAGCGCCGATATTGGCGCGATTGCGGACCTTTGGCATGAGGGTTGGCACGACGCACATGCGGCGATTGTTCCGGCGGCGCTTGTGGCGATGCGGGGGCAGGGCAGCTTCGATGCGCGGGTAGCGGCGCGGCTTTCCGACACCGTCGTAGCGGTGGACGGTGATGCCCTGCTGGGGATGTACATGCTGGCGGGCGATGAGCTTTATCAGTTCTATCTGGCAGGTGCCGCGCGGGGCACCGGGCTGGCCGCGCGGCTGATTGCGGATGCGGAGGCCCGGCTTGTGGAAGCGGGCGTGGAGACAGCATGGCTCGCCTGTTCTGTCGGCAACCTTCGGGCAGCGCGTTTCTATGAAAAATGCGGCTGGCATAATACCAGAACGGAGCCGATTTCGGTGGAAACGTCCCAAGGTGGTTTCATGCTGGATGTCTGGCGCTACGAGAAGCGGCTTGTTGTGTGACAGGCGGAAGCGACCTTCACCGGAAATAGTTGCTATCCCTGAAACGGTTGACGCCCGCATAGTGCATCAGCGCATTGCTCCGCTGCCGAAAGTCTATGTCGCCGCGAAAGATGATCTCGCGAAACGGGCCTGTATTTGTAATGAGAGCATCCTCCACCGTGACAGTGATCTTGAAGGACAGAACGAAGATGTGCGTAGATAGTGTTTCCGTTGTGCATGCCGCTGTTCATCATCGCATCGACAAAAGGGCAGGTTCCGCCCATGGGGTAGATCTTGTCTCCAATTGTCTTCATTGGCATTGGGTGCTTCTTTTCCGGGCCTTAAAGCGGGGCCTGCCGCGTGGATCTCAGTGCCTGAAATTCATGCCGGACCGGGCGGGATTGCACTGTTTTGCGGGAAACGTTTGCACTCGTCCTCAGCCGGTTTCCGTGAGTTTTTGCTGGACCTGGCGGAGGAGTTTATAGACTTTCTCTCCTTCCTCGATGTTCTCGAAGCTGATTTTGGTTGTGACCCTGTCCCCGTCGCTGTCCTTGGAGACGCGCGTGGCGAAGGAAACCGTGTGGTGTCGGCGGCTTTCGATCTCGATATCGGCATCCGCGGTGATGGTGTAGGTTTCCAGCGACCGGCCCCAGGCCGTCTTGGCGATATAGGCACGTTTGTCGGAGAGGGCATAGCGGGTGCGTTTCAGCATGTAGCGCGGCAGAACCCACGGGCCGAAGACGAGGCCTGCGCCGATGGCCAGAAAGGGCAGGGAGAAGGGAATGAGGAACATGAAGTCGAAATTCGCCGTCAGGTCCACGGCACTGCCGATCAGATGATCGACCCCTTCCTTGAACGTGAAAAGGCCCGCGCCGAGAAAGGGCATTCCGAAGAGGGAGAGGAAGATATGGCCGGGACGTCCACCGCCCGGAATGGGCCGACCCTGCCAGAGAAGTCTTTCGCCGGGCTCGAAATAGTCTTCCCAGTTCTGGGATTCTGTTTTGACGGCGTGATCGGGATTGATGATGCGGGGCATGCAAGAAACTCCGTATTTACATAGAGAATGTGCTGGCTACGTGGAGTTTGTTTGGGATCGCACTCCTTTCTAGGGAGAATCTCTCGTGCCCCTTCTTTATGAAGTTTGTGTGACGTTTTTTTGAATGCTCCGATCTCCCTATCCTCAACGCCAATAGGAGTCGTAGCGCATGTATCATTCACAGGTGCGATGGTCTTGAGGTTATGCTGCAGGTGAGGTTTCGCAAAGTGATGTGACCAGCCGGGCGAGATCTTCTGGCGAATCGACATTTGTGAATTCAAGTTGCGGAGAGAACCCATTTCGCTTCTCGGAACGCGTTGCAAAATATCCCTTGGTTTGAACAATACGAAGTGTATACCGCCCGACCTCACAGGCATTTACAGTTGGACCAAGAGAGATTTCGGCCAGTTTGTGACGACCGCCAGTGCGGAGTGTGAGAGCGCGAAGGTTGGTGATCGCGAAGATCATCCTTTGCCGATCAAGTTTATCTGCGAGGATCATAAGATAGGCCCCAACAACAGCCACTGAGGGCAAGCCAACAGCCCCGGTAAGCCGCACCCATTTTGGCTTACCGAGATCTGTGTTGACGCCGTTCATTTCCTGAACGAGGGGGATCATAAAGAAGAGGGACAACGCGGCAGCGCCAATGATGAGGATGAAGTTGCGGGGGCCAATATCCAGATAGGAGGTGTTTGGACGGCCCTGCCAGAGGATCTTTTCCCCCTCTTTCAGATGCTCTTCAAGCATCGGAGATCGTTGGCTTTACGATTCCGAGATTCCGCGCCAGCAAATCCATCGCGGCCATGCGCACAGCTACCCCCATTTCTACTTGTTCCTGGATGACGCTGACGTTGATGTCGTCTGCCAGCGTGCCGTCGATTTCCACGCCGCGGTTCATCGGGCCTGGGTGCATCACGATCGCGTCTTCGTTGGCGTGCTTGAGCTTTTCGGCGTCGAGGCCGAAGCGGTGGTAGTATTCGCGGCTTGAGGGGATGAAGCCGCCGTCCATGCGTTCTTTCTGGAGGCGAAGCATCATGACGACGTCGACGCCCTTCAGCCCTTCGCGCATGTCGTCCGTGATCTCGACGCCGAGTTGATCCATGCCGGAGGGGATGAGCGTTGGCGGGGCGATGAGGCGGACGCGGTTCTCCATCCGGCCCAGCAGCATGATGTTGGAGCGGGCGACACGGCTGTGGGCGATATCGCCGCAGATCGCAACGGTCAGGCGATGCAGGCGGCCCTTGCGGCGGCGGATCGTGAGGGCATCGAGTAGCGCCTGTGTGGGATGCTCATGGCGGCCGTCGCCTGCGTTGAGGACGGCGCAGTTCACCTTGCTTGCCAGCAGGTTGACCGCGCCCGAATGGGGGTGGCGGACAACGAGGAGATCGGGGTGCATGGCGTTCAGCGTCATGGCCGTATCGATCAGCGTCTCTCCCTTTTTGATGGAGGAGGCCTGCATCGCCATGTTCATCACATCCGCCCCGAGACGCATGCCCGCAATTTCGAAACTTGCCTGCGTGCGGGTCGAGTTTTCGAAGAACATGTTGACCTGCGTGAGGCCAGCAAGCGCCTGCCCGTGCTTGTGCGGTCCGCGGTTCTGGGCGGCGTACTGATCGGCAAGATCCAGAAGTGTCGTGATATCTGTCTGGTTGAGGCCTTCGATGCCGAGAAGATGGCGGTGGGTGAACATGCGGGCTCCGTTTCGGTTGGGGCTGGATAGCGTGAGAGGCGGTGCTGCGTCCATCCCCCGCCGGCATCTGTGTTTGGGACCTGGGAAATCCCCTGTTGCAGATTTCATGAAGGCGGCTTTAGATTTGGAATATGTTTTGAGGTATCAATTTCAAAGGTCGCGATTTCAGCAATGGCGTTTTCCGTTTGGGCACCATTTAGGCGCGTGTTGCGTTTTCTGAAGACGACGCGGGAGCCGTTCCGCTGGTCTGTCGGCAGTGCGGTGGCGGCATTGGGTGTGATCGTTGCGGTGCTTGCCTATATGGAAGTTGGCAGCGGTCGGGAGGAACCGGAGGATGTGGCTGGACTGCCCGCCGGGCCTTACCTGCATCCCTTCCCGCCGCTTCTGCCGGACCCGGGCAGGCAGAGCGACATCCTGCCGGAAGCGTTTCCCCAGTTCAGCGCGAGGCCGTTTTCGCGTGCACCCCTGATGCCTGCTGCCGCAGCGGCAGACATGTCGGTCGAGTTTGCCGGGGCGCGGCGGGATACAAGCTCCGTGGAGGGGTCGGCGGCGTTTCTGTGGGAGGAAAACGTTGTGCGGGCACCGTCCGTTCCGGGGCGGATCACCCCTTGTGGGACGGGCGTTTCCGTGGCGTTGCGCCGGGACTATACGCCGGGCGTTGCCGGAAGCGATTTCGTAACAGCTTATGTGGGGGGTGCGAAGATCGATGTCTTTCCGCACAGCCTGACGGAGACCTGCCGGATCCATGCCCCTCAGATAGAGCCGGTCACCCGTGAGGTGATGGCGGCGACCATTCGTGTAGAGAAAAGGATTGAGAAATGAGTTTCATTGGTGTGCGGATTTTGTCTTTCGTGATGGCGGCGGGTTTTGCGCTGCCCGCCCTTGCCTGCGATCCGGAGGCCCCGCCGATTGCGGATGAGGAGTTTTTTGAACAGGCGGAGACATTCCGTGCGGCAGAGGACGGGCTTTCTGCCCTGGGTGCGTATACGAAGATGTTGCGGTCCCGGAATGTACCACTGTTGGATGAGGCGATCCGGCAGGGAATGACCTCCGCTCACGGCGGGGTACGGGCGGCTTCACTTCAGTGCATCATGATCCGGGCCAATTCCGTAACGATCCGCGCCCTGCCTTATGCGGACGCGCTGAAACGCAATCCGGCATTGACGGAAGATGGCGCGGCGCTTGTGGAAAAGGGTTACACCGCCACGTTTCCGATCACGGCCAAGCATTATGAAACGTCCTGCGTGAGTCTTTACAACACGCGCGATGGCACATGCCACACGAGCTATCAGGTGAGTTCCCGCGACAGTTCGGTGACCCTGATTTACGATCGGGGCACACGGGCGCGGTTTGAGCTGGAGGAAGATGGAACTCTTGTCGGCAAGATCTCCGTCTGGAACGGAAGCGCATACGACAGCTTTCCCGGTGTGCTCGCTTTCAACTGACGGCGGCCAGCGCTTTTCTCTGTCGGTTGGAAGCGCTATCAAGGGTGCATGACAGGGAGTGCAGATCAGTTGACCCCGGAAGATGCGCTCGCCGCATTGGCGTGGCAGGTGGAGCTTGGGGCGGATGAGGCTTTGGGGGAGGGGCCGGTGGATCGGTTTTCCGCGCCTGCGTCTGTTCCGACCACCAAGGTTGAAAGCCCTGTTGCATCGGTGAAACCCGCGCCAGCGCCGGAGGGGGCTGCATCGGAGGCGCTGGCGGCCGGATGCGCCAATCTTGAGGCCCTTCGCGCGACGATGGCCGCTTTTGACGGGTGTGCGCTGAAGAAGGGTGCGCGGAGCCTTGTCTTCGCCGATGGCGTTCCGGGTGCGCGTGTGATGATCGTGGGCGAGGCGCCGGGGCGGGAGGAGGATCAGCAGGGGCTGCCGTTTGTCGGTGCCTCGGGCCAGCTTCTGGACAAGATGTTCGCGGCTATCGGGTTGAGCCGGAAGGCAGACGACGCGACCCACGCGCTCTACATCACCAACACGATCCCGTGGCGTCCGCCCCAGAACCGCGACCCTTCGTCAGATGAAATTGCAATGATGATGCCGTTTCTGGAGCGTCATATTGCGCTGGCCGCGCCGGAAATTCTGGTCACGATGGGCAATTCGGCCACCAAGACGTTGCTTGCCACGACCACCGGCATCACGCGGATGCGGGGGAATTGGTCAGAGCGGAACGGCATTCCCCTTTTGCCGATGTTCCATCCCGCCGCTCTGCTGCGCGACCCTTTGAAAAAGCGCGAAGCCTGGGCCGACCTGAAGGCCATTCGAGCGCGGTTAGGCTGAACCGACTGAATTTGCGGCTTTTCTGCCTTGCTAAGCGCTTGTCTTTAAACATGATGGGGCCAAACGGATCGGGCGGGCGCTATGCGGATTGTTATCACAGGTGGGTCGAACACGCTGCTGGGCGGCGGCTGGCGCCCGCATTTCGAGGCGCTTTTGCCCGAGGGCACATCCGTTACCAATCTGGCGATCGGCGGCACAACCTCTGTCATGGGGCTTTTCCGGCTGTTGACGCAGGGCAATATCCAGCCCGGGGATATCGTCCTCTGGGAATATGCCTTGAACGAGCATGGGCATTACCGGAATGGCCACAAGCTTCCCGTTCTGATGAGCCATGTGGAAGCGCTGATCCGGCTGGTGGCAGAGAAGGGTGGGCGGCTTCTGCCGATCATCTTCACCACAAAGGTGCAGGAGGTGAAGCGGGAGTTCGACGCCTACCGGGCGCAGCTGCATTTCACCTTTGCGACGCATGATGTGGACTATATGGATATCAGCCAGACATTTCGCGCAAAGCTGAATGTGCCGCGCTTTCCGGAAGAGATGTTTCAGGACAATTTCCACTATCTGCCGAACGGAGAGATCGTGCAGGGACTGGCGGAGATGGTGGCGCAGCGTTTGCCGCAGATCCGCGAAACCACATTTCATGGCGATAGGGCGATGCTGGTGGATCCGCGCCGCCGGATCGTGGCTGTCGATGCCTTTCCGGGGGCGGAAAGCGTTGAGTTCAAGACAGGGATCATCCGCACGCAGACTTTCCCTTTCGATCAGGAGCTTGAGGTGAAGGTGCATGGGCGGCTTCTGGCGGCTGTGCTTGTCAGTGCGCCGGCGGGAGAAGGTTTTGCACTTTCGGTCGGCGGAGAGGAGATCGGGGCTTTTGCCACGCGGCGCGCCTATGAGGAGCGCGGGCCGCGGCGGATCGTGAAACAGATCTCTTTCCATGCACTGCTGGGCAAGCCGGTTGCCTGCTTCAACAAGCCCGTGGTGCTGCGGCGACCAGAGCCGGGGGCAACATTGATCGCCGACCACACATATGAGGCCGATGCAGGGATGGGCACGGTAAAGGACGAGGATGCGCTGATCGGCCTTCTGGCGGATCAGATGATCGAGAGGGGGTAAGGCAAGGTGCGTATACTGGCATTTTCCGACCTGCATCACAGCCGCAGGCGGGCGGAGGCGCTTGTGGCCGCGAGCAGGGACGCGGATCTGGTGATTGGTGCGGGTGATTTCTGCAACATGCGGGACAATGCGCCGGGTGCGATGTCCTTGTTGGCCAATATCGCGCGACCCTTCGTGATGGTGCCCGGCAATGCGGAGAGCTTGGACGAACTGACGGATGCCGCGCATGAGGGCATGACCGTGCTGCACGGATCGGGCTGCGAGGTGGCCGGGTTGAAACTCTTCGGGCTGGGGTATGGTGTGCCGGTCACACCGTTCGGAGACTGGTCCTGCGATTTGACGGAGGAAGAGGCCGCGGCGATGCTTGCCCCCTGCGAGCGCGCGGATATCCTGATTTCCCATTCGCCGCCAAAGGGTGTGGCGGATGTCGCCTCGACCGGGCAATCCGTAGGGTCGCTTGCGGTTCATGAGGCGATTGAACGCGTCCAGCCCCGACTGGTGTTTTGCGGACATATCCACGACAGTTGGGGCGTTGAGGGCCAGATTGGCGCGACGCGCGTGATCAATCTTGGGCCTGAGCCCAATTTTTTCGAACTGTGAGGGAACATGGCGGAGCGGGAATTCATTGCGGTGCGGATTGCGGTGCTGACCGTATCTGACACGCGCAGTATGGCGGAGGACCGCTCTGGCGATGTGCTGGTGGGGCGGCTGGAGGCTGCGGGACATGTGCTGGCAGATCGGAAGATCGTGGCCGATGAGCGCGCGGAGATTGCCGATATACTGCGGGGCTGGATCGCGGATGAGGGTGTGGATGCCGTGATCTCCACCGGCGGTACAGGGCTGACGGGGCGGGATGTGACGGTGGAGGCGCACAGGGACGTCTACGAGAAGGAGATCGATGCCTTTGGGACGGTCTTCACCCATGTTTCCATGGCCAAGATTGGCACATCTGCCGTGCAGAGCCGGGCGACGGCGGGTGTGGCAGGCGGCACATATCTCTTTGCTCTGCCCGGCTCTCCGGGGGCATGCAAGGATGCGTGGGACGGGATCTTGGCGCATCAGCTGGATTACCGGCACATGCCCTGCAATTTCGTGGAGATCATGCCGCGGCTTGATGAGCATGAGCGGCGGAAATGATGGATGGGTGGGAGCCCATCGGCGATGTTTCCGCGGCGGGTGAGCAGGCGGTTGCGGCTGTTATCTTGGAGGATGCGGACGGGCGCGTGCTTTTGCAGCTTCGGGATTCGCGACCAGAGGTGGCGTGGGGCGGGTACTGGAGCTTTTTCGGTGGGGGCGTTGAGGTTGGGGAAAGCCTTACGGAAGCAGCCTGCCGGGAAATCGAGGAAGAGCTCGATATCGCGCTGAAGCCGGATGAACTGGAGCCCTTTCGCTGGGTATGTTCTCCTTCCGAGACGCGGCCGCGATTTTACACGTTCCGCTCTACCCGGACTGTGAGAGCAGATGAGATCCGGCTTTCCGAGGGTGCGGGTTTTGCGTTTTTCAGGGAAGAGCAGCTTGATGCGCTTGCTGTGGTGCCTTTCACGGAGCCTATTTTGCAGGCTTATCTGGCGGAACGACGGAAAGCGTGAGCAGGGCCGTAACAAGGCTGTGGATAAAGTGATTGCCGCCCCTATTCTCTAAACCCGGCAGCTGTGAGACTGTGAGCAACCTTGTGATGGCGGATATCTGATGCGGTTTTTGACACGTGGCTTGCTGGGGATTTTCCTGCTGACGCTGACGCTCGGCCTACTGGGGCTGGCGGGGCGCACCGTATACCAGGCGATGAATGCTGAGGACGAGGGTTTTGGCGGGCGGCGCGGAAGCGGTGAAGAGCGCGAGTTCGCGGTGAACGTTTCCACATTCGAGGCTCTGCGCGTGCGGCCCGTTATTTCCAGCTTTGGTGAGGTGGAAAGCTGGCGGACGCTGGAGTTGCGCACGGCGGTTGGCGGCACGGTGGTTGAGTTGGCCGAGGCATTTCGCGATGGCGGGCGCGTACGCTCGGGCGATATTCTGGTGCAGATGGACAGGGCGGACGCTGAGACAGCCAAGCAGCTTGCCGAGACGGAGCTGGCCGAGGCCGAGGCCGAGGTGAGCGAGGCAGATGCGGCGCTGATCCTTGCGCAGGATGAGACAACGGCAGCCGAGGCGCAGCGGGATCTGCGGGCACGGGCCTTTGCGCGGCAGCAGGATTTGCAGGCGCGGGGGGCCGGAACTGCCGCGAATGTGGAAGTGGCGGAACTGGCACTTTCCTCCGCCGATCAGACATTGGTGGGGCGTAGGCAGGCTTTGGCGCAGGCGGAGGCTCGAATCAACCGGGCGGCTATCTCCCTGCAGCGGCGCAAGATCCAGTTGGCGGAGGCCGAACGCGCCTTGGCGGATACGGTGATCCGCGCACCGTTTGACGGGCTTTTGAGCGCTGTCGATGTGGTGCGCGGCGGTTTGCTGACAAACAACGAGCGTGTGGCGACGCTGATTGACCCGGATGCGCTTGAGGTGGCCTTTCGCATCTCCAAGGCGGAGTTTGCCCGGCTGATCGCGGCGGGCCGGCTGGAAGGGCTGGAGATTACGGCGACACTGATGCTGGACGGCATTCCTCTTGTTGTGAACGGGGTTGTGGACAGGGCCGATGCGGAGGTGGGTGCGGGCCAGACTGGGCGTCTTTTGTTCGCGCGGCTTGATGTTGAGGGCAGCCGGGCCTTGCGACCCGGGGATTTCATCGAAGTTCAGATCGTGGAGCCCGCGCTTGAGAATGTTGCCGTGATCCCGGCGACTGCCGCTGATACGGCGGGCCGGATCCTGCTGCTGGGCGCGGAAGACCGGCTGGAGGGGGCGGTTGTGCAGATCCTGCGACGGCAGGGGAATGACCTGATTGTGGGCGAAGCGCCCTTCGGACGGGAATATGTGGCGGAGCGACTGCCTCAGCTGGGCGCAGGCGTGAAGGTGCGGCCCGTCCGGGCAGGCGACGGGATGCAGGAAGCGGAGATGATCGAGCTGGCGCCCGAGCGGCGGGCCCGGCTGATCGCGGCGGTTGAGGGCAATACGCGAATACCAGAGGAGCGGAAGGCGCGGATGCTGGAGCAGCTGGCAGAGGCGAAGGTGCCTGTAGAAATGGTGGCGCGGCTTGAAGCGCGGATGGGTGGTGCGCCAACGGGTGTTGCAGAGGCCTCGGGCCAGACGGTGGCGCTTGATGCTGCGCGGCGCGCGCGGCTGAAGGCTTTCGTGGAGGCCAATACCGGCATGCCGCAGGATGTGAAGGCGCGGCTTCTGGCGCAGCTTGACGAGGAAGAGGTGCCGCTTGGCATGGTGGAGCGGCTTGAGAGCCGGATGGGGGGCTAGGCTATGGCTTTGCAGCCCAAAGGTGTGACAGGTATCCTCTCCTATTTCACACGACATCGGACTGCGGCGAACCTTTTGCTGGTGATTATGGTGGCGCTGGGCCTTGTGGCGGGCACGCAGATCCGCAGCCAGTTTTTCCCTGACGTCGTGCTTTCCACCGTCAACGTGAACGTCAGCTGGGATGGTGCGGGCCCTGAGGATGTGGATGGCGGCATCGTCGCGGTGCTGGAGCCTGCGGTGAGGGGTGTTGAGGGTGTGAGCGGTTCCGTGGCTACTGCGCGCGAGGGCTCTGCGCGGATCGTACTGGATTTTGAACCGGGCTGGGATATGAGCCGGGCTGCCGATGATGTGGCCGCTGCTGTGGACGGCGTGACGGGCCTGCCCGAGGGGGCTGATGAGCCGGTGGTGCGGCGGAATGCATGGCGCGACCGGGTGACGGATGTGGTGATCCACGGCCCGGTGGACCGCGAACAGCTTGGGCGCTTTTCGGATGAGTTCGTGGCGCGGCTCTTTCAGCGGGGGGTGACGCGCACCAGTATTCGCGGTGTGTCCGCGCCGATCATTCATGTGCGGGCACCCGAAGCGCGGCTGGTGCAGCATGATGTTTCACTGCGTGAGATTGCGGATGCGATTGGCGAGGAGGCTGAGGCGAGCCCTGCGGGTGATGTGGCCGGAGGCTCTGCCCGCGTGCGGACCGGCATAGAGAAGCGGACGGCGGAGGAAGTGGCGGGCATTGTCGTGCGCTCCAATCCCGATGGATCGAAGCTTTATGTTTCTGATATTGCGTTGATTTCCGTGAACTCTTCGGAGGATGGGAGGGCCTACTTCAAGGGCGAGAACCCTGCTGTTTCCATCCGGGTGGACCGATCTGATCAGGGCGATGCGATCGAGATGCAGGGGATGGTGGAGGAGGTGGCCGCCGAACTGGAGGCTACACTGCCCGCTGGTGTGCAGGTGGAACTGATTCGCACGCGGGCGGAGGCGATTACCGACCGGCTGGATATTCTTTTTGATAACGGTTTGCTGGGCCTGGCGCTTGTGGTGGGGCTTTTGTTCATCTTCCTTTCGGCACGCACCGCCTTCTGGGTGGCGGCGGGCATTCCTGTGGCGATGATCGCCACAATCGCGCTGATGTTCGCCTTCGGGTTGACGATCAACATGATCTCGCTGTTTGCGCTGATCATCTGCCTCGGGATCGTGGTGGATGATGCAATTGTGGTGGGTGAACACGCCGATTTCCGGGCGCGGGTGCTTGGAGAACCGCCGGTAGTTGCTGCGGAGAATGCTGCCCGACGGATGGCGCTGCCGGTGTTTTCGGCCACGATCACGACCGTACTGGCCTTTGTGGCGCTGACAGCCGTTGGCGGGCGGTTCGGCAGCCTGATCGCTGATATTCCCTTCACGGTGGTTGTGGTGTTGCTGGCCTCCCTGATCGAATGTTTCCTGATCTTGCCGAACCACATGGCGCATGCGTTGGTGAGTGCAGGGAAAGAACGGTGGTACGACTGGCCGAGCCGGACATTCAACCGTGGCTTTCAGTGGTTTTGCCGCGTGGTGTTCCGCCCGCTGATGAAGCTTGTGATCGCGATGCGCTATCCTGCGCTGGCGACAGCCGTGTTGGCGTTGGCCTTTTCCTCCGCCCTGTTTTTCCGGGGTGACGTAACGTGGCGCTTTTTCAACGCGCCGGAGCGGGGCAGCATTTCGGGCAATATCGGGATGCTCCCGGGCTCCACCAGAGCCGATACGCTGGAGATGGTGCGCGAGTTGCAGCGGGCGACGGATACTGTGGCTGCGCGGTATGAGGCGGAGCATGGGGCGAACCCGGTGGTGTTTGCTTTGGCAGAGGTCGGTGGGACAACGGGGCGCGGGCTTTCGGGGCAGGAGGCGAAGGATCCGGATCAGCTCGGCTCCATCGCCATCGAGTTGATTGATGCGGATTTGCGGCCCTATTCGAGCTTTGCGTTTCTCGGCGAGCTTCAGGATGAAGTGAGGCGGCATCCTTTGCTGGAGACGCTGAGCTTTCGCGGTTGGCGCAGCGGGCCGGGCGGTGATGCCTTGGATGTGAAGTTCTACGGCGCGGATGCGACCACGCTAAAGGCAGCGGCGGAGGACCTGAAGGCAGCTGTGGCGACCTTCTCGGAAGTGAGTGCGGTTGAGGATACGCTTGCCTATGACAAGACGGAGCTGGTTCTGGAACTGACGCCTTTGGGTGCGACACTGGGGTTCACGATTGATGGGATCGGGCGCGAGTTGCGGCAGCGGCTGGCGGGGATCGAGGCGGCGAGCTTTCCGGTGGGCGTGCGAGAGGGCAAGATCGAGGTGAGCCTCGCCGAGGAAGAACTGACGGCTGATTTTCTGAACGTCACCCGGCTTCGAAGCCCCAACGGTGCCTATGTGCAGCTTTCCGAGATTGTGACGGTGGAAACCACGCTCGGTTTTTCCACCGTGCGGCGAGAAAACGGCTATCGGGTGGTCACGGTCAGCGGCGATATCTCAGAGGATGATCCGGTGCGGGCCGAGGAGATCATGGCAAGCCTGCGGGGAGAGATCTTGCCGGGGATCGAAAGTGCACGGGGGGTGAGCTATGTGCTGGGCGGGCTGGCCGAGCAGGAACGGGCTTTCCTGAATGATGCCGCATTGGGCTTTGCGCTGTGCCTGATGGGGATTTACCTGACGCTCTGCTGGATTTTCTCCAGCTGGACGCGGCCTTTCGTGGTGATGGCGGTGATCCCGTTCGGCCTGATCGGTACGATCTACGGGCATTATGTGTGGGATGTGCCGCTTTCGATCTTCACAGTTGTCGGGTTGATCGGAATGAGCGGGATCATCATCAATGACAGTATCGTGCTGATCACGACGATTGATGAATATGCGGAAAAGCGGGGGCTGGTGGCGGCCGTGGTGGATGCAACGGTGGACAGGCTGCGGCCTGTGCTGCTGACGACGCTGACAACGGTTCTGGGGCTGACACCGCTGCTCTATGAAGGCTCGCAGCAGGCGCAGTTCCTGAAGCCCACCGTGATTACGCTGGCCTATGGGTTGGGTGTGGGCATGTTCCTTGTTCTGCTGATCGTGCCTTCGCTGGTGGTGATGCAGGCCGATCTTTCGCGGATCAGGGCCTCCACACGGCGTGCTGCTGTGCGGCCTGTAGGGCTGCGAGCGCGGCTGGTGCTGGGCATAAGCGCTGTTGCCAGCCTTGGTGTGCTGGCCGCAACGGTTGGGGCGTTTGTGGTGCAAGGAGCGATGTGGGGCCCGGTTGCCGGGTTTGCGGGCCGGTTTGGTATGCCGGAGGGTGCCTCGGTCGCGTTTGGGCTTCTGGTGCTGGGCCTTCTGGCGATCTTTTTGCTTGGATGGCTTGCAGCGGCGGTTACGCAACCGCGAGGGCGCGTTACGGCGGCTGAACAGGTCTAGTGTGAAACCGCCGTTGCGCTACCATGCGGTTCCGCCGGGTACTTGCTGAAAAGTCAATTTTGGGGCGAGATGCTGAGGAACCTCTCGAGTGCGGCTTGCAATAGGCGATCCCCAACGGTGGTGCGGAAGACGTAAGCGTCCGGTCTGCCTGCTCGGACGATACGAAAGCCCGGATTGTGCCCTTCATTCAGCGACTTACAGCAACTAACAGCGGACCCATGGTGCTCCCCCCACAGTTTTTCTGAATCTGTTCCTTAGCGGACAGATCTTCTTATCGGATGCGCCACATTCCGAGCAGGGCACCTGGTTCGTGTGGGAATTCAACCGCAACAGTGTTTTGATTCTGCCGGATGGCACTTTGTCTGAACTTTCGGGCTGGAGAATTGGAAGTATTGAAGTTCCACGGCAACCCTTGAACTTCTAGCCCGTTACCACAGCGTTAACACTGATGCGCGCGCTCTTATCGCCAGTGCTCATCTGGGTGCATGCTCAGCAAATCATATCCGAAAGGCTCAATGCAGCTCAAATCGATATTTGGTACCGCTCGCGTCTCAGCTTTCCGGGCAGCCCGTAATGTCTATGGCTGTGTAGCTGTCCAGCAGGGTGAGGCGAAGGGATTCCAGGTTCAATTCAGGTTCGGTGTTGCCGTAGTGATCGAGGCGGGCGGCGATGTTGAGTGTGTTTTCGGAGATATTTGTTGAGGTGGCGCTGAGAAATGTAACCTCCGAGCCGGTTTCAAAGACTGTGTACGGGGTTTGGATGGGCGCTGCGGCAAACGTGATTTCGGCTGCCAGTTGCGGTTTTTCACCTATTTGGGTGAGCGTGCAGGATATGTTGGTGATGCCTGCATTTGTGACGTCGAGGGGGCGGGAGGCCAGTGCGGACTCGATTGAGCGGGTGGCCGTCTCGTTTGGCTGGCGAGAGGCTGGCAGCATGTCCGTCGAGTGGGCGGGAATGCACACCTCCTCGCATACTCCATACGAAAGCGCGAGATTGATATCGACCGGGGCGTCGGGATCCTGTGGGAGAATTTCCACCGGGAAAACCACACGATCTGAATAGCCGAGCGTGGTGAGGCCGTATGCATGCTGGATTTCAGGCCTGGGCCAGTGGATTTTCGCACCAGCCACGTTTTGTGAACCCGCCCAATCAAAGTGCGGAGGAATGCCACCGGCACCGGGCGCGCGCCAATAGGTTTTCCAGCCGGGATTGAGGAGGATCTCCACCCCTATCATCTGCGTGCCCTCCTCCGTCTGCCAACCGGGCAAGAGGCGCATGAACGAAAAGTCCCCCGCCGCTGCAGGGAAGGGCGAGAGGCCGAGCAAGATGGCCAAAACGGGGGTAAATGATCTTTTCATGGCTGTAACATATATTCATCGTACCACACTTGGAACTCACGGTTTGGCGAGAGTTGTTGCTTGCACTGGCCGAGTGGCTGCCCCATCTTTCGGAATATGACTGATAAACCAGCCGAATTTCTGGACGGAAAGATGCTGATTGCGATGCCTGGCATGGGCGATCTGCGGTTTGAGCGCTCTGTTATTTTCCTTTGCGCGCATTCCGATGAGGGTGCGATGGGGCTGATGGTGAACAAGCCGGCGCCGGATTTACGGTTCGCCGATTTGCTGGAGCAGCTGGAGATCGACAAGAGCCCGCTGATGCATGACACGGATGTGTTCTTTGGTGGCCCGGTAGAACATGGGCGAGGGTTTGTGCTGCACACGATGGATTATGAGGTGGAAGACAGTACGATGAATGTAAGTGCGGCCTTCGGGATGACGGCGACGATTGATATTCTGCGAGACATAGCAGATGGTACCGGCCCGCGCGAGGCGCTTTTGTGCCTTGGCTATGCAGGCTGGGGCCCGGGGCAGCTGGAAAGTGAATTGCAGCAGAACGGATGGTTGACCTGCGATGCGGATGAAGACCTGATTTTCGATACGATCAGCACGGAGCGTTGGACCGCGGCCCTTGGGCGGATCGGGATTGATCCGCGTCTGCTTTCAGCAGAAGGCGGGCGGGCGTAGGCCGTAGTTGTCAGGATTGTTCAGGCGAGGTTGACCAGCACTAGAGCGATGATGGCCGGAACCGTTTGAATGTAGAGGATCCGCCGTGAGGCGGTGGCCGCGCCGACAAGGCCTGCGACGGCGACAAAGAGCAGGAAACAGGTTGCAACACGCATCTGCCAGAGCGGATCTGAGATGAAAAGCGACCATGTGAGGCCTGCCGCGAGGAACCCGTTATAGAGGCCTTGGTTGACGGCGAGCATCTTGGTGGGGGCAAAGAGTTCCTTCGGAAAATTTTTGAATACCTTCGGGCCGCGTGTCTCCCAGGCAAACATCTCAAACCATGCTATGAAGGCGTGGAGTGCGGCGATCAGCCCCGTGATTAGCAGTGCGAGGATGGACATCGGTGCGTTGCCTGTTGTTGTGATGTCCCAAGGCTATCGTAAAAATCAAAGATCTGCCTCATAATTTTTTGGGCTCCGTTTCGGTCGAACTTGATGGAGAAGGTGACTCGGCCCTCTGCGAACCAGCTAGGGGCCAGTTCAACAGTTTTGTGCTGGCGGCTTTAAAAGCGCTCGGCGGGGAAAGCGCCTCTATGCGATCCAGCGCCGGATTAAGCGCGTGTAACGGAAGTTTTTGCAGAACGGGTGTTGCTGAAGTAGAGGCTGGATGTGTATAATTTATCTAGTTGTATAGATTGATAGACAGACTCAAAAGGTGTCTAGATGGAGATGTGCTCAGACCAACTGCGGCCCCGGGAATTGGCACGCTCTCTGCCGACAGAAATCGTACCAAAGACGCACGCCGACCAGATTGGTATGCCTGAAAGTGGGTTAGCGGAATGAGCTTAGTGTCGGCGCAAACGGTTGCCTTCATCCCCTGGCTTGTGACGCGGCTTTTTTGGTGTGCGCATCAAAAACAAGGTACGCGCGGCAAGCACAACGACAGTGCTGACCACAACCAGAAAAACAGTCATTCCAAAGCTCAGTTCCATGGGCTCTCCCTCTTCTCGGGGCCTATCCACCAAAGAAATGTGACCAGAAAATGAGGGAAACCGGTTTCTTGCAAATGATTTTGCAAAGAATGGATGCCAGCCGAAACTCTCCTAAGGGATTATTAAATATTCATATTGTTCAATTTTTGGTTGTGGGTGATATCATAACCGTGACTATCGGGAGTGCAGAGTGAGCGGGCGGTTTATTGCTGTTGTCGGCCCTTCTGGTGTGGGGAAGGACAGCGTGATGGAGGCGATGGCTGCGCGGACGCCAAGCATCATGCGGGCGCGGCGTGTGATCACGCGACCTCAGGCGGCAGGGAGCGAGGATTTCGAGAGTGTGAATTTCGTGACCTTTGAGGCTATGCGGGAGAAGGATGATTTCGCGCTCTGGTGGTCGGCGCATGGGCTTTGCTACGGCATCCCGGCCACTGTGGATGATCTATTGGCTGAGGGGAGAGATGTTCTGGCCAATCTTTCGCGGGGTGCGCTTCAGGCCGCGAATGAGCGTTTCGAACGGCTAGAGGTGATCTCTCTTGATGCCGAGAAAGACGTTTTGGCAAAGCGGTTGGCGATGCGCGGGCGGGAGAGTGCTGCGGCGATTGCTGCACAGTTGGAGCATGTGGGGAAGCGGCTGCCCGATGGTTTAGCGGCGATCATGTTGGACAACAGTGGATCGCTGGACGAGACGGTAACGGAGGCGCTGCGGCTGCTTTATCCCGAGAGCTCTGCGCAGGCCGCTCGATGACGCAGTGCCCTGAACTTCCATCATTTCCAAACCAGACAGGTGTGACTGACAGATGACACATGACTTTGTTCTTGCGAATGCCAAGCTGATCCTTCCTCGCGAGGTGCTGCACGGCAGCCTGAGCATCCGGAATGGCGTGATCACTTCGATGGATACTGGCAGCAGCGTTCCAGCAGGAGCCACGGATTGCGAAGGGGATTTCGTGGCGCCGGGGTTGATTGAGCTTCATACGGATAATCTGGAGCGCCACCTCAAGCCCCGCCCGCAGGTGGATTGGCCGCATCAGGCTGCCATCGTGGCCCATGACAGGGAATTGGCAGGGACAGGAATTACAACGGTTTTCGATGCGATCCGCGTGGGCTCGATCATCTCCGATGCTGGCAAACGTTACGGCAAGTATGCGCGAAAAATGGCGGATGAGATCCTGGCAATGCGGAGTGCTGGCGCATTGAAAATCAGCCATCATCTGCACCTCCGGGCGGAGATATGCTCTGAAACGTTGTTGGAGGAGCTTGATGAGTTTGGGGTGGATGACCGGGTGGGGATCGTATCCTTGATGGATCACACGCCGGGGCAACGGCAGTTCCGCGACATCTCCAAATTTTCGGATTACGTGCGGGGCAAGCATGGGCTTTCGGCCGAGGGTTTTGATGAGTACGTAGAATTTCTGTATGAGCTTCAGTCACGGCTGGGCGCACACCATGAGGCGGGTGCCGTGGCTGCTGCCAAGAGATATGGGGCCACGCTGGCGAGCCACGATGACACGACCGCCGGGCAGGTGGAGACCTCGCGTGGCCACGGGGTGCGGGTGGCGGAGTTCCCTACGACGGTAGAGGCTGCCAAGGCCTGTGAAGACGCAATGATCGATGTGATCATGGGGGCACCGAACCTTGTGCGCGGTGGCTCTCATTCGGGCAATGTGGCAGCTGTTGAACTGGCGGAGTTGGACTGCCTCGATATTCTTTCCTCCGACTATGTTCCTGCCGCCCTGCTGCTGGCCGCTGTGAGGCTGGGTGATGTGTGGGGGAATATGGCGCGGGGGATTGCGACCGTGACAGAGGCGCCTGCGCGGGCTGTAGGGCTGGATGATCGGGGCGTACTTGCGGTTGGCAATCGGGCGGATGTGATCCGCTTCAGCCTGCGGGAAAACGCACCTGCACTGGAGGCTGTATGGTCGGCCGGGATGAGGGTTGCGTAATGCGATGAGCATCGTGATCCATCACAACCCCGATTGCGGAACCTCGCGCAATACGCTCGCCATCATCGCGGCAACCGGTGCTGAGCATACCGTTATCCCCTATCTGGAGACTGGATGGACGCGCCCGCAATTGCTGGGCCTTTTTGCTGTGGCGGGTCTGACACCGCGCGACGCCTTGCGTGTTTCCAAATCTCCGGCGAAGGCGCTTGGGCTTCTGGAGCCGGGCATTACCGATGAGGCGCTGATCGAGGCGATGATTGCCCATCCGGTCCTCGTGAACCGTCCTTTTGTGTGTACGCCCAAGGGGGTGAAGCTGTGCCGGCCGTGCGAGGCGGTGTTCGATTTTCTGGAGACGCTGCCGCCCGGGCCGTTTGCCAAGGAAGATGGGCAGATGCTGATTGATGCCGAGGGAAAGCGCCTTCTTTAGGGCTTTGGAGCTGACGCGCGGCGCAGGCGATCGTTGATGGCGCGGCCGAGGCCCACTTCCGGCACCGGATCCATGTAGATCCGCGTGGTGCCTGCCTCTTGCGCCATCTTGTCCAGTATGTGGAGATGTCCGAAGAGGTTGGCGGCCGCTTCAGTGAGATCTGCGTTCTCGGAGAGGCTAAGGCCCTGCCGCGCGCCCAGAGGGCCGAAGGCGAGCCAGAGGGCATCCGCATCCGAGAGCTGGGGTGCGGGAAGAAGCCTTGTGTTTGGTGCGTAATGCGAGGCCAGTTGGCCGGGTGCGGTGATCGCTTTGCCCGGCTTAGCGAGGTTGGCGCCTAGAGCATCTGCAAGCGCCTCTTCCGGCAAGCCTCCGGGGCGGGCGAGAATGGGGGTTGGGCCGGAGAGATCGGCGATCGTTGACTCGACGCCCACGCTGCATGGCCCGCCATCGAGAACGGCGTCGATCTCTCCGGTGAGATGTTCCATCACGTGATCTGCGCTGGAGGGGCTGATGCGGCCGGACGGGTTGGCGCTGGGGGCCGCGATTGGGCCGCCGAACGCTGTGAGGAGATCGTGCGCGAGCGGATGCGCGGGCACGCGAATGGCTATGGTGTTGAGACCGCCGGAGGCAAGCTGGCTGATGGGGCTCTCGACTTTGCGGGGCAGGATAAGCGTGAGAGGGCCGGGCCAAAAGGCGGCGGCGAGGCTTTCGGCCTCCGATGTGAACTCTGCGAGTGCCCGGGCTGCTGCAAGATCTGCCACATGAACGATCAGCGGGTTGAAGCTTGGGCGGCCCTTTGCGGCATATATGCCCGCGACGGCCGTATCGTTCGTTGCATCCGCGCCGAGGCCGTAGACTGTCTCGGTTGGAAAAGCCACAAGCCCGCCCTGACGGAGGAGCGCCGTGGCCGCACGCAGGCCCCTTTCGCTCGCCGATAGGCGGATGGTGTTTTTGTCGAGGGTCATGACGTGGCGTCTTGCGGGTTGCGTTTTTCTTGCCGGAGCGGGGGTGGAGCCTTACGTTGAGAGCAACTCTATAAAGATGATGCGCCCCCTGCCACAAGGGGCAAACCCCGGAGGATGCCCGATGAGCTACCAATCCCCTGTACGCGAAATGCAGTTTTACCTGAACGATGTGCTGGGTGGTGCGCGACTGGCGAAGACGGAACGATTTGCTGAGGCGACGGGTGAGATGGTGGACGCGATCCTGACAGAAGCAGCAAGGATGGCGGATGATATTCTGGCTCCGCTGAACTGGGCGGGTGATCAGCACCCGGCCAAGCTGGAGAACGGTGTGGTGCGCACTTCGCCCGGGTTCGTGGATGGCTACCGCGCGATTGCCGAGGGTGGCTGGGTCGGGATTTCGGCCGCGCCGAAGCATGGTGGGCTTGGCCTGCCGATGACGCTGACAACTTGTGTGAACGAGATGATGAGCGGTGCCTGTCTGGCGCTTTCGCTCAACCCGTTGATGACGCAAGGCCAGATTGAGGCGTTGGAGCATCACGCCTCTGAGGCGTTGCAGAGCCTCTATTTGCCGAAGCTGATTTCGGGCGAATGGACGGGCACGATGAACCTGACGGAGCCGCAAGCAGGCTCCGATGTGGGGGCGTTGCGTTCCAAGGCGGTGCCGAACGGGGATGGGACATATGCCGTTTCGGGGCAGAAAATCTACATCAGCTGGGGCGATCACGACATGGCGGAGAATGTCTGCCACCTCGTGCTGGCACGGTTGCCGGAGGGTGGGCCGGGCACTAAGGGGATCAGCCTGTTTATGGTGCCGAAGTATTTGCCAACAGAGGACGGGAAGCCAGGTGTGGCCAACTCGCTTAAGGTTGTTTCGCTGGAGCACAAGATGGGGCTGCACGGAAGCCCGACCGCCGTGATGCAGTATGATGATGCGACGGGTTGGCTGATCGGTGCACCCGAAGGTGGGATGGCCGCGATGTTCACCATGATGAACAATGCGCGGCTCGGTGTGGGTGTGCAGGGGTTGGCGCAGGCGGAAGCAGCGTATCAGAAGGCACTGGGTTATGCGCTGGAGCGCAAGCAGGGCCGTGTGCCCGTGGAGGGTGGCACTGGTACTATTGCCGATCATGCCGATGTACGGCGGATGCTGATGACGATGAAGGCTCTGACGGCAGCAGTGCGGGCGATCTGCCTTGATACAGCGCTGAGCCTAGATATGGCCCGGGCATCGGAGGGTGATGAGGCCAAACGCTGGGCTGCACGTGGTGCGCTGCTGACACCGATTGCCAAGGCATTTGGCACGGATGTCGGCATGCAGGTGGCGGAACTGGGCGTGCAGGTGCATGGCGGGATGGGATATATTGAGGAGACGGGGGCAGCGCAGTTTTATCGCGATGCTCGGGTAACCGCTATTTACGAGGGCACCAACGGCATTCAGGCGATGGACCTTGTGGCAAGGAAGCTGATGGATGGCGGCGTGGCGGCACGGGCGATGCTGGCCGAGATTGGAGAGACGGTTGCGGCGGCCCCTTCAGAGATCGGACCGGCTTTGGGAGAGGCGTTCGACGCCGTTTCCGAGACGGTGGACTGGATGCTGAGTACAGAGGCCTTGAATGATCGCTTTGCCGGATCCTCGCCCTTCCTGCGGGCATTCGGGCTGACGCTGGGCGCGCATTACCTTATGAAGGGCGCTTTGGCGGATGGTTCCGCTGCGCGGATGGCACTGGCACGGTTCATGATCCGCCAGCTTTTGCCGCAGGTGCCGGGGCTTTGCCAGACAGCGCGAGAGGGGGCAGACGACCTCTATGCGTTGGATGCCGATGCGCTGGCGTCCTGAGATATGGATGGCGCTGGCGAACTGATCGCCTTTCCTTTTGAGGATGTGCCCGGTGAGGGCGAGGCCATTGAGGTGGATTCCGGTATCTTGTGGCTGCGATTGCCGCTGCCGATGAAACTGGATCACGTGAATATCTATGCGCTGGATGAGGGCGATAGCTGGACGATTGTGGATACTGGTTTTCATTCCAAACGCGGAGAGGCGATCTGGGAGGGGCTGCTGGACGGAGCCTTGGGCAGCAAGCCCGTAGGCCGCGTGGTGCTGACCCACCACCATCCCGATCACGTGGGCATGGCCGGTTGGCTGGCTGAGCGCGGAGCCGAGATCTGGGCCACACGGACGGCTTGGCTGATGGCGCGGATGCTGACGCTGGACGAGCAGGCGAAGCCCACTGAGGAGAGCCTTGCGTTTTACCGGGCGGCAGGCATGGCTGAGAAGATTTATGCGGAGCGGGCAGGAAGCCGACCCTTCAACTTTTCGGATGCGGTCTATCCCATTCCGCTCGGGTTCAAGCGCCTAAAGCAGCATGATCGGTTGGAGATGGGCGGGCGGCACTGGACGGTGCATATCGGCAATGGTCATGCGCCTGCGCATGCCACCTTCTGGAGCGATGATGGCATCGTTCTGGCAGGCGATCAGATACTGCCCGGCATTTCGCCCAATCTTGGCGTTTATCCGACCGAGCCGGAAGCTGACCCTGTGGGGGAGTGGCTGGAAAGCTGCGAACGGTTGCTGACGCTGGCCGAGCCCCGGCATCTGGTGCTGCCCGGCCATAAACTGCCATTTCGGGGATTGGTGCTGCGGTTGCAACAGTTGATCGATAACCACCACAGTGCGTTGGAGCGGCTGGAGGCTTTTCTGTCTGAGCCACGCACCGCTGCGGGGTGTTTCAGCGTTCTTTTCAAACGGGAAATCGGCAGCGGCGAATACGGATTGGCGCTTGTGGAAGCGTTTGCGCATCTCAACCATCTGCATCAGGCTGGGCGGATCCACCGCTGGCGGGGCGAGAACGATGCGTGGAACTGGCAGGCATTATAGGCTTTTCCGCCACTTGTGGTTACGTTCCATTAACTTTATTCAGCACATCAATGCGTGTCTGGAATTTCAGACATCAAACCGTTAAAGTCACCCGGTGACATGTGCTGACGCAGGAGAGACAGATGGCCGATCACGACCATGGAAAGATGGATATTACAGAGCAGGAAAAGACCTTTGAGGGCTTTATGAAGTTCTGGATATGGCTTTTTGCAGTAAGCGCTGGCATCCTGATTTTCCTGGCGATCTTTAACTCCTGAACTGTATGACGTTCGCTCAACGTGCATTGATTCTGCTGGTTTTGCTTCTTCCCCTAGCCGGGCCGGGGCATGCTGTAACGGAAGGGCAGATTGCCCAGTTTGTGCAGCGATCTAACGCCTTTCAGGAGAAGCTGCCCCGCTCCTCTGTGCTTTCCCTCTCCAATCCACAACGCCGCAAGCGTGCCGAGTGTATACTTGGCGATATGGAAGCGCGGCATGGTGGCTCCGGCGTAAGTGCTGTGATGGACCTGATGGCGGTTCTTTCGCGCGGGGCGGAGTTTGATGACCCCACGATTGTTTCATTTAACGAGGCTTTCGGTTCCGATTATGATCGGATCGTTGCGCAATGCACGCGATCTGCGGGCGGAACCTGAGGGAGAGCCTAGTGCCTGTGAAATTGGTTGTTCTGGTGATGATGCTCATCGGTCTGACGGGATGTGCCCGCGAGGTAGCTTCCAGCTCTGAAGAGATTTCGCGAGTGGCTCATCGAAGCGAAGAGCCCCCATATATTGCCATCGTGAACATGGTAGACCGGAGTGATCAGCGAGCGGCGCATACGGCGATGATCATCAATGCTTCGCAGCGTGTCATCTATGATCCGGCAGGCACATTCCAGCACCGGGATCTGGTGGAAAGAGGTGATATCCACTACGGTGCGACGGACCGGATGGTGGATTATTACGAGCGCTACCACGCCCGGTTTTCGCATTTCGTGCACACGCAGAAGATTTACCTGACAGCCGAGCAGGCGGAGCGGATTTTGCGGAGAACAGAGGCGCAGGGCCCTTCGCCCAAAATGTTCTGTACGATACATACGGGGCAAATCCTGAAGGATATCCCCGAATTTTCGTATATAAGTGTGGGTTTTTTCCCGGAAAACCTACGACGCCAGATTGCAAAGTACCCCGGCGTAGTGGACAGCTATGTTTATGAAAATGATCTTGAGAAAGCAGTACCCTTGAACTGATGGGCCAGTTTATCCGGTTTTTTTTGGTATTGGGCGTTATCTACGGCCTGTTTGCCGCAACTTTCATCCTTTTCTACAAGGATTTCATCTATATTTTTGTGGACGATGGCGTGCCGCCCGCAGACATGCCGCGCACGGAGGTGAAGTATTTGCCGGAAGCTTTTGAGGCCCCACGCCTCAAGGTTTGGGTAACGCAGCCGCTCCCTGGTAAGCCGGTGATCCTCTATTTCATGGGCAATTCAGGCGCGCTTTCTGTGCATGAGCCGCGATTACGGGCTTTGGCGGAGCGGGGCTTCGGTATCGCGGCGATGGCTTATCGTGGTGGAGGCGGGCAGCCGGGTGAGCCTTCGGAAGCGGGTCTCTACCGGGATGCAAAGCGGGTCTACGACCAGTTGGATGATCTTCTCGGCAGAGAAATTCCGGCGTCTGATCGTGCGATTTACGGGTATTCGCTTGGCACTGGGCTGGCTGTGCGATTGGCGGCGGAAGAGGACGAAATGGCGCTGGTGCTGGAGGCGCCCTTCAGCAGCATGTGCGACATTGTGCAGAAGCATGTGGTGATCCTGCCTGCCTGCCGGATGATGCCTTCCGAGCGCTATGAGAGCGACTTGCTGATCGACAAGGTAGACACAACAGTTCTGTTTTTGCATGGCGCAGAGGATGACACCGTACCCCTTGCGATGGGGCGGGATCTTTTTCTGAAAGCCAAGGAGCCGAAATTCACCAAGATCTACCGCCGGGGCGACCATCTCGATCTCGGCCGTTACGGTGCGAGCGATGACATCGCCCAGTTTCTCGATACCTTGCGGGGCGCACGTTAGCGTAGCTGTGAAAGGCCACCATCTTGCAGGAGGTTGATGTCCTCCGCCTCCAATACAAGACAGGAAAGCGTGCCGCCGAAAACGGCACCGGTGTCTATGGCGATACGGTTGCCATGGTGCTCGACCTTCTCCACGACCGTGTGGCCGTGGACGACGATATGCCCGTGATCGCCGGGATCTTCCAGAAAGGGCGAGCGAATCCAGATGAGATCGTTCGGATCCTGCTCTGCTAGCGGTATGCCCGGGCGGATACCGGCGTGGACGAAGAGGTACTTGCCCAACTGATGTGTGAGCTGAGCAGCCTTAAGAAAATCAATATGCGGTTGAGGAACGCGCTTCACGAATTCTGCATGCGTGGCAGCGGGATCTTCCGGACTGGCATTCGCCACACCGTATGAAGCCAGCGTGACAGCGCCACCGAGCGGTGTGTGAAACCAATGGTAGCGGTCCGTCACCCAGACAAGCGGATCTTGCAGGTAATCCAGAAACTGCTTGTCGTGATTGCCGAAGAGAAAAATGGTCTCGATATCGGGCTGGTCGCGGTAGGTGATAAGCTGATCGAGCACATCGCGGCTGGAAGGGCCACGATCCGTGTAATCGCCAAGAAAGATCACGAGCGGTGATGGATGGGGGCGGGCAGCGAGGTCGGCATGTATATCAGCCCAGCGATTGGTCAGTGCGCCGAGGCACCCGTGGATGTCGCCGATGGCATAGATACGACGGTTTTCTGTACTCAAGATCATTCCTCCAGACATGACAAAGCCCCGCGCGATGCCCGGGGCTTGGCCTGTATCCTAAAAGTCGCGGTGTCGCTTAGAGAAGCCCTTCGCGTTGCGCTTTTTTGCGCGCCAGCTTGCGCGCGCGGCGCACAGCTTCAGCCTTTTCACGGGCTTTCTTCACGGATGGCTTTTCGAAATGTTGCCGGAGTTTCATCTCCCGGAACACGCCTTCACGTTGAAGCTTCTTCTTCAGAGCGCGGAGCGCCTGATCGACATTGTTATCGCGAACCTGTACCTGCACGGATAGTCACCACCTTTCCTGTGTGTGTGTTTCGATAAATCGCAGGAGCGCGCTATATAGCAACGTGACGCGGGGGTGTCTACTCCCGCGAGCGCATATTTGGCTGGCTTTGCGACGGCCGGGAATGCGATCTGCTTAAAGAGAGAATGAGGTTTTTATGACGGAAAACGGGAAAAACGAGAGCGATCATATCGCCGAGGCACGTGCGAAGGTTCTGGAGGCGGCTCTGCCGTTGGTGGTGTTTGACGGATGGACGGATCGCACACTTGCAGATGCCGTACTTGATTCGGGTGTGGATCCGGGCCTTTCGCGGATGGCTTTCCCGCGGGGAGGGGTGGATCTGGCACTGGCGTTCCACAATGCGGGCGACCGTGCTTTGGCGGAGCGGCTAGAGGAGGCGGATCTCACGGATCTGCGCTACTCGGACCGCGTGGCGCGCGCCATCGAGATGCGGTTGGAGATTATCGCAGCGGAGCGGGAAGCCGTGCGCCGGGCCGTGGCGCTCTTTGCGCTGCCGGTACATGCGGCCGATGGGGCGCGGGCCATCTGGCAGACGGCGGATACGATCTGGCAGGGGCTGGGCGATTCCAGCGAAGATATCAACTGGTACACAAAGCGGATGACCCTCTCGGCCGTATATTCCTCCGTTGTGCTTTACTGGCTGGGCGATGACAGCCCGGACTGGCAGTCGACCCGCGAGTTTATCGACCGTCGGATCGAGAATGTGATGCAATTCGAGAAGGTGAAATCTGCTGTGCGCAGTTCACCGCTTGGCCGCGCGTTCGAGGCGGGGCCGGGGAGGCTTCTGGATCGGGTGCGCGCACCGGACGCGATGCGGGAAGATCTGCCGGGGTGGTGGCCGAAACGCCCTTGAAAACCGGCTAAGTGACTGGCACGACTTGGGGGATTTGTGAATTGATCGAGCGGTTGCCCCAATAGAGGACCAGTTATTATGCAGGACGATGCCACACCTTCCGCCAGACTTGCGGCTTTGGGCTTTGAGCTTCCACCATATGAAGTGCCCGAAGAGCCTTTTCTAGCCCCGTTTTCGCTGCACGGGGATCGGCTGCTGATATCGGCTCTCGCTCCTTTCGTGAATGCGGATGCTCCGATCCCGCGCCTCAATCAGGATGCAAATGTCGATCCGGAGAGCTTTGATCCGGATGATCTGGGGGAGGCGCATCCTTTGAAACGGGCTTTGATGGGCACGCGGCTTGCAACGCTGCGTGCGCTTTCTGTTGCAGCTGCAGCCGCTGGCGGGCTGGACCGTATCAAGGCCTGCACAAGGGCAAGCCTGACGGTGCGGACAGGGCCCAATTTCGAGCGGTTGGGCCTTGTTTACATGCCCGCACACCGGATCATGATGAGTGTGTTCGGGCAGGGGCCTGCCTACTCCATTTCGGGCGTTGCGGCCTTGCCTGCGGCGGCGCCTATGATGCTCGAAACCGAGTTCGTGCTGCGTCATGAGTGACGGACCGCGCTATTATTTCATCACCGGATTGCCACGATCCGGCTCCACCTTGCTCTCCGCGATCCTGAGGCAAAACCCGCGCTGCACGGCGGGGATGACAAGCCCTGTGGGCTCGATCACCAATGCGCTGCGGATCATGATGACGCAGAATACCGAGATCAAGGCGCTGGTAGATGATCCAGCCAGAGGCCGGATTTTGCGCGGGATTTTCGATGGTTACTACTCGGATCATCAAGACAAGGAGATCATTTTCGACACAAATCGAGGATGGTCCGGCCGGATACCGGAGCTTTTGCATCTGTTCCCGGAGGCCAAGCTGATTGCTACGGTGCGGGACCCGGCATGGGTGTTTGACAGTGTGGAGACGATCATCCGGAAGAACCCGATCCGCCAAAGCTCCATGGTCAAGCCCGGCTCCAATATTGAGGGGCGTGCCGAGGCGATGATGGGGCATGATGGCTTTATCGGGGGGCCTTTGGGGCATTTGAAAGAAGCTGTTTTCGGGCAGGACAGCCATAGGGTGATGCTGGTGGACTACCGGGCCTTGTGTGTGGCACCTGATAAGGCACTTTCTGCCATCTACAAATTTATCGATGCACCGGACTTCCGCCATGACTTTGATAACGTTGAATATATGCAGGAAGAATTTGACGCTGCCCTGAACACGCCCGGGCTGCATACCGTGCGGGCTAAGGTGGAATATCAGGAACGCCAGACGATTTTGCCGCCCAATATCTTCGCCAAGCTTTCGGCGATGCAGTTCTGGACGGGCGAAGTGCAGACAAAGGCTGCGCGCGTTGTGATTGCCGAGAAGGCAGCCACCCCCTTGCAGCCTGCCGGTGCGCCTGCCACGGTGCCGGGAGACGTGTAGGGCGGAGGGCACATGGCGCTTGGTGGAAAGATCGCGACCTGGTTCGAAGGGCGCTGGCATGAGGGCAATCTGCCTGTCATGGGGGCGGCGGATCATGGCACGTGGCAGGGAACACTGGTGTTTGATGGTGCGCGGTTTTTTGAGGGTGTGGCGCCGGATCTGGATCTGCATTGCGCACGGATTGTACGCTCCGCCGCCGCAATGGGGTTGTCAGCGCCCATGGAAGCCGCTGAAATTGAAGAGATAATTCGCGCAGGGATCGCGCGGTTCGCGCCCGATGCTGCCCTCTATCTGCGGCCTATGATGTGGTCTTGCGAAGGGTCCGCTGCGATCATTGATCCTCAGCCCGAGAGCACAGCGGTGGCGATTTGCCTTGAGGAACTGCCGATGCCGATGCCGATGCCGGGCGAGATGGCGCTGACGGTCTCTCCCTTTCGGCGGCCACGGCAGGATACGGCTTTGACGGAGGCGAAGGCCGCGTGCCTTTATCCCAACAATGGACGGATCGTGGCAGAGGCGAAGCGCCGTGGGTTTAACAACGCGCTAAGCCTTGATCTGGAAGGAAAAGTTGCGGAGACGGCCTCTACCAACGTGTTTATGGTTCGCGGCGGTGAGGTGTTTACGCCGGTGCCCAATGGCACGTTTCTGGCGGGGATCACGCGGGCGCGGGTAATCGATCTGCTGGGGCGTGAGGGGCTGGCGGTGCACGAAGTGCCGCTGGAGGTTTCCGATTTTGTGGAAGCCGAGGAGATCTTTCTGACCGGCAACGCCTCCAAGGTGATGCCGGTGACGCGGTTTGAAGATGCGCATTTGCAGTACGGGCCGGTGGCGCGGAAGGCGCGGGAGCTTTACTGGGCTTACGCGCATGAGGGAGTGAGCTTGTGAATTTACCCAATGAAATGAGGGCCGTAGAGATTTCAGAGCCTGGTGGACCGGAGGTGCTGAAGCTGGTTTCCCGGCCTGTTCCGACACCCGGTGCAGGGGAAGTGCTGATCAAGCTGGAGGCTGCCGGGGTGAACCGGCCGGATGCCTTACAGCGGGCGGGGGCCTATGATCCGCCGCCGGGCGCTTCCGATTTGCCGGGGCTTGAGGGGGCAGGTGTTGTGGCTGCGATCGGAGCGGGTGTTTCCGGTGTTGTGGAGGGAGATGCGGTCTGCGGGCTTTTCCCCGGCGGCGGATATGCAGAGTATGTGACATGCTCTGCTACGCATGTTTTGCCTATTCCTCAGGGGCTTAGCATGGTTGAGGGTGCGGCGCTTTGTGAGACGTTCTTTACGGTTTGGTCCACTGTCTTTGAGCGGGGCGGTTTGCAGGCTGGGGAGCGGTTTCTGGTGCACGGTGGCTCTTCCGGGATCGGGACGACGGCTATTCAGCTGGCTAAAGCGCGGGGCGCGCGCGTCTTTACTACCGCCGGTTCAGCGGAGAAATGCGCGGCCTGTGTGGAGCTTGGAGCCGAGATTGCGGTGAACTACCGCGAGGATAACTATCTGGAAGTGCTGAAGAAAGCCGTTGGTGGTGTTGATCTTTCGCTCAACATGGTGGGGGCGGATTATATCAGCCGGGATGTGCGGTTGCTGGCCGATGACGGGCGGCTGGTGCTGATTGCGTTCCTGCAGGGCCCGAAGATGGAGCTGAACTTCGCGCAGGTGATGGTGAAGCGGCTGACGATTACGGGGGCGACGCTGCGTCCGCAATCGGATGTGGCCAAGGCGCGGATGGCGGAGGCCTTGCGGCGCGAGGTCTGGCCCCTGCTCGAGGCGGGTACGATCCGCCCCGTGATGGACCAGACATTCGCGCTGGAGGACGCGGCGAAGGCGCATGCGCGGATGGAAGGCTCTACCCATATCGGGAAAATCGTGCTGACGATCTGAGGCGTTAACGTTTCGGGTCCGGAAACTGGGTTTGGTATGGTTTCGGTATGGATTTGGTAATGCGACAGGTTTGCTCGGATATTGGGCGTTAAGGAATTGGGGGTTGGCGCAGTTTGATGAGCCACCTGTGACCCAAATGAGGCGCTGGCGCGCCGTTTCCTTTCCCCCCGATTTTTCTGCGAAAAAGTCTGGGCCCCGCGCTGCCTCAATGGCGCGCTTGCTCTGGCAATGTGGTGACTGCCCTTGGGGCGTCAGTGGATCTCAACCCATTTCCGGCGCCATGTTTGCGGTGCGAAGGGATCGGGCCAGTATTCGGTATGAGCGGCAATCCGGTTGCCTTCGGTGGTGGCGAAACTGATGACGCGGGCATCGGTGCCTGCGCTGTCGGAGACAAGGACATCCGCGACGGCGAGCGGGCCTTCGGCCATCAGACGCTCTATTTCGAAAACCCAGCGGCCGTTGGTTGGGTAGGCAGTGTTGAGGGCGGCGAAATTGGCGGGGCCGTGGATTGTCTCTCCCGACTGAGGCCAGTGGCAGATGTAGGTTTCGGTGAGATGGCGGGCGGCGGCGTGAAAATCATTTGTGTTCATGGTGCTCCAGAAGGCCTCGACCACCTCTTTCGGTTTCATCTGATCGGATCCATCGTGATGGCAACTGCGCTGCAATCGCGCTGGACGTCTCGCCCGCTGTTGCGGGGGGTGAGATCGCGGTTGAGGCAGATGCGGACCTCGGCGAGAAAGCCTGATTTGCAGGTGATGGTGACGCCCGCGGGGAGGAGCGTGGGGTTGGCTTCGAGGAATGCCTCTTCGATCACCTTTGGTGGGAGATCATAGCTTTCGGGGAGTTTGCGAAAGATCTCGGGGCGGGTGACGCTGCCGTAAGCTTCGCGGGAGAGGGCGAAGTAATTGCGGGACGAGAGGCCGGTGCAGCGGCCGTGTTTCTTCCACTGGTGCCAGGCGAGGCCGCCGGTGCCCATGATATCGGCCATCTCTCTCGTTTCGCGGCGGCTTGGATCGGCCGCAGTGGTGCGGCAATTGCTTGGATAGCCCCGCTCGAACTGAGGCCAGAGGCCGTGGAGGGTGAAGCCGTGATCATGGATCGGATCGCACTGGGGGGAGTTGCGGGCATCGCCTTCGCGCGCGCACCAACTGGGTGACCAACTGAGGGCCATGACGTAGTAATCAAACTCCCCCGCGGTTTCGCCTTCGGCAGCGGCGGCAAGTGGCCAGAGAAGGAGGATTGCGAGGATGCGCCACATTGGATTGCCCCTTTTCACGGCGTTCATTTGAGCCTATATACGCTTCAGATTCTCCCACGAAAACCGCATAATCTGGCCAAGGCCCGCGTTTTCGGCCCGGGATGAGGCGTGTTTGATCGAAAGGAAACCCTGATGGCTTTGCCCCTGATGCAGAAAGCGACCGCCGTTTGGCTGGTGGATAACACAACCCTGACCTTCACGCAGATCGCGGAGTTCTGCGGGCTGCATGAGCTGGAGGTGAACGGGATTGCCGATGGTGAGGTGGGGCAGGGGATCAAGGGGTTTGATCCGATTGCCAACCGGCAGCTGACGCAGGATGAGATCAAGCGTTGCGAGGATGACCCGAAGGCGCGGCTGAAGTTGTGGGACAACCCCGCCGCGGAAGGCGAGACGAAGCGGAAGGGGCCGCGCTACACGCCGCTTTCCAAGCGTCAGGACAGACCGGCGGCGATTGCGTGGCTGGTGAAGTTTCATCCTGAATTGTCGGATGGGCAGATTTCCAAGCTGGTGGGGACGACGAAGCCGACGATCCTGACGATCCGCGAGCGGACGCATTGGAACATCAACAACATTCAGCCGGTGGACCCTGTGGCGCTGGGCCTTTGCAAGCAGGGCGAGCTGGATACGGCCGTGGCCAAGGCGGCGGCGAAGGCTGCCAAGACCGGCGAAGTGATCAATGATGATGAGCGGCGCAAGCTGGTTTCCACCGAGCAATCGCTTGCGATGGATGATACGCAGCGGTTGCCATCCAATGTTTCCGGGCTGGAGGACCTTTCCGTGCTTGGTGGGGAGGACCCGCGTGGGGCCGACCCGCGCGGCGAGGAAGCACCCCTGGATGCGGACAGCTTCTTCAATCTGCCGAATGCTTCGGATGATGAGGATGAGCAGCCGGACGTGGCCGACAAGGACGACAAGGATGAGCAGCCGGGGTGAATACCGGCAGGATGTGAATGATGCGATGGCCGGGAGATCCGAGAGGATTTTCCGGCTTTTTCTTTAGTGCGCCGGCTGATCCATCGGGTCGAGCATTGTGCGCCCGCCATCTACCGCCACGATCTGGCCGGTGACGAAGCTGGCAGCGTCTGACGCGAGGAAGACGGCGACCTCGGCGGCTTCCTCGGCTTCGCCGATGCGGCCAAGGGGTGTGACGGCGGTGAGGGTTTCCTGCAGGCCGTCCCTGTCTTTCAGCGCGTTTTTGAGTGTGGCGCTCATCACTGAGCCGAGGGCAATCGCATTCACCCGGATGCCCTTGCCCGCATAGGCCACGGCCATTGAGCGGGTGAGCTGATCGAGGGCCGCGCTGACAACGGAATAGGCCATCAGCTCCGGCAGGGTGCGGCGGGAGGCGATGGAGGTGACGTTGACGATCGCACCGATACCATCGCGGATATCTTCCTCGCCTGTCATCTGGATCATCTTGCGGGCAACCGACTGGCTAAGCCTGAGGGTGGCCGAGACGTTTTGCTGCATCAGCGTCTCGAATGTCTTGTCGTCCGGATCCAGCGGATCGGAGGGCTGCACATCGCGGCTGGCATTTACGAGGATATCTATCCTGTCATGCGCATCGACGGTGGCGGAGATGAGATTTGCGATGGTGAGCTTCTCGCGGAGATCGCCGCAGAAGAAGCCCGCTTCGGCCCCGGATTTCGTGAGGGCCTCGGCCTCGGCGGCCAGCCGCTCCTCATCGGAGCCTGCGAGCATGACGCGGGCGCCTTCGGATGCGAATTTGTTGGCGATGGCGAGGCCGACGCCACGGCCTGCGCCGGTGACGATAACGGATTTGCCTTCGAGAGAATGGGGCATGGGGCCTCCTTGTCAGCGCTCTGGCTGGGGATTTTTGGCTTTGATCACCTTGAACTGGGCGCTGGTTGCCGTCTCGCTCCAGTTTTTGAAGCTTTGGTTCAGCGCCGTCTCGTAGGGGAGGTGGCGGTTGGCGACCATCATGAACGTGCCCTTTGGGGCGAGCATGCGGGCGGCGGCCTTGATGAAGGCGATGCCAAGCTCGGGCTCTGCCTTGCGGGCTGTGTGGAAGGGCGGGTTGGCCACGATTACATCGTAGGTATCGGCGGGAAGGGCCGTGACATCTGCCCAGTGAAAGCGGGCACGGGCATCTGTGATGTTGGCCTCTGCGGCGGTGAGCGCCTTTCTGTCCGCCTCATAGAGATCAAGCTCCGTGATATCCGGACAGGCCTGGAGGAGGAGGGCGGTGAGGGCGCCCCATCCGGCGCCGAGATCGGCGGCGCGGCCCTTTAGCTTTGGGTCGAGATGTTCGGCCAGAAAGGCGGTGCCCGGATCGATCGCCTCGTGGCTGAACATGCCGGGGGCAGCGATGAAGCCATCGCGGTTGGGCTGCGAGGCTGCGTTCTGCGCCCATGTCTTGATCTGGGGAGGCAGCTCTTTCGGCCGCTCCAGCCAGAAGACCTTGCCATGCGCCTTGGAAATCACGCCCGCGACTTCGAGATGCGTGCGCGCAAGCTTGAGAACGCTATCCGCGCCATGCGTTTTGGGCCCATCGACGAGCAGGATACCGCCCGGCTTGAGATGTCTGAGTGCCGCCGCGATATCGGCGTGGTTGGCCCCCCGGTGCTTGCCGAGGCAGACGAGCGCCATATCGTAATCCGTGCCCTCCGGCTCCGTGCTGTAGCCACGGGCAGCCAGTGCATCGAAATGGGTTTTATCGGCGGTGATGGCAGCAATCGGTGCCCCCTCAAGGAGACCGTCTGCAAAATCGAGCGGGGGGTTGAAGGCGAGGACCTTGGGCTCCGATACAACGGAGATCAGCCCTTCCTCGAACGGCAGGTGAAAACGATGACCGGAGATGAGATTACTCTTTTTCCATGGTGCACTGAAGCGGGTGTTGGTTGCGGCGTGCGTAATCCATTACCTGCGTGACCTTTGTTTCGGCGATCTCGTGAGAGAATACGCCTACAACTGCCACGCCCTTCTTGTGCACAGTGAGCATGATATCGACGGCCTGCTGATGGGTGATGCCGAAGAAACGCTCGAGCACATGCACGACGAATTCCATTGGCGTGTAGTCATCGTTCAGCAGAAGCACTTTGTAGAGCGGTGGCTTGGCCGTTTTTGTACGGGTTTTGGTGGCGACGCCTACGTCACCATCATCATTGCCATCATCCTCGGGCGGATCGGCCATCATTTTCGGTGTGAGAAATGCCAAAATCTCGTTCCCTTGCAAACAAGCGACCACAGAGGGGTATATATATTGGAGTCTGGGAACGAGAAAAGGGGGCATGTGCCCCCTTTTCAAAATAGTCTGGTTCCAGAACAGCTTAGGCTGTGAAGGATTTCGCTGTTTCTGTAGCAGCAGATACGCGTGCTGTGAGCGGCGCTGTGATCTCTTTTGCTGCAGATGCGTAGATTTCGTTCATCTTCGTTGTCTGCTGAACCATCATCTCGAACGCGGACTGAGCGAAAGCTGTCTGCTTTTCCATCAGTTCGGTTACGGTCTTGGCAGAAGCCATATCCTGAGCAGCGGCAACACCGTCTTCAAAGGATTTTTTGGAGAAGGCTGTGATCTCGGAAGTGATACCTTCGGCTGCTTTCGTTGCGATTTCGGAGGATTTTGTCATCGCATCGATGTTTTCCTGGCCGAAAGCGCTCATGTCTTCAAAACCTTTGGTCATCTTTTCCATTCCTTGTTTCATCGTTTTCTGCGCGTCTGCAGTGAACTCTTCAACTTTTGCAGTCGCAGCTTTGGTCGTTTTCGTTGTCATCTCGGGTTCCTCTCTCAAGGTGTGTCTGTTTTGCTTTAGGCGTTTGCATTCTGGGATTGATATAGGGACTATGTTGCACTGCGTCAAGAATTTTTGTTGCACTGCGTCAAAAGTTAATGTGCGCTCCGTTTGATGCTTTGAAGAAACATCTGTGATGCCTTGAAAATAAAGGCTTTTCGGATTTCGGAAAAAGTGGTAGGCCTGTGGAATTACAGTGGACCGGCGCAAGATCGGCCCTGAGGCAGAGACATACAATCGGCGGAGCAACCGATGAATTTTCAGGCAGTACGTGGGCTTGCGCTCGCGATGTTACTCATGATGTGGGGTATCACATCTTACGCTGCACCATATGCGGCTTTGGTTATGGATGCACGGACCGGTAAGGTGGTGCATTCGGAGAATGCCGACACTCGGCTTCATCCGGCTTCGCTGACCAAGATGATGACGCTTTACCTCGTCTTCACAGAGATTCGTGCGGGCCGGATGACGGCGGAGCAGAAAATAAAGATCTCGCGTTATGCGGCCTCCAAGCCACCTTCCAAGCTGGGATTGAAGGCCGGGCAGAGTATCGAACTGAAGTATCTCATCCGGGCTTCGGCCGTGAAATCGGCCAATGATGCGGCCGCTGCGCTTGCGGAGGCCGTTTCCGGCAGCGAGCCTGAATTTGCGCGGCGGATGACTGCCGCGGCGCGGGCGATGGGAATGCGGAACACGACATTCAAGAATGCCTCTGGCCTGACGCAACGGGGGCATCTTTCCACGGCGCGGGACATGGCGGTGTTGGGGCGGCGGCTGTTTTTCGATTTTCCGGAATACTACAACCTGTTCAGCCGCCGTTCGACGGATGCCAAGCTAAAGACGGTGCGCAACACGAACCGCCGCTTGCTGAATGCCTATCCGGGTGCGGACGGAATCAAGACGGGATATACGAATGCTGCGGGGTTCAACCTTGTGTCTTCCGCGCGGCGGGGGCAGGAGCGTGTGATTGTTTCGGTATTCGGCGGGAGCTCTACCGCGTGGCGGAACGAGCGGGTGGCCAAGCTGATGGATCTGGGCTTCCGCAAGATGCCAAGCTATGCGCAGACGCGCAAACCGGCGCGGCTTGCGCTTGGCGCGCCCGGAAGGGCCGTGGCGTCTGCGAGCACGGCCCGGCGGCCCATGACTTTGCGGACCAGTTCGCGGCCAGCACCGAGGCCGGTTGCCGGTGCGCCTGTTGTGGCGATTGCAGAGGCGGCCCCGGTTGTGGCGGAGGAAGCGCCTGTGGCTGCCGCTGTTGGGCCGGATGTTCCGAAGGTGCCCGTGCAGCCTGACCCCGCGGAAACGGTGGCCTTGGCAGCAGCCGTGGATGAGGCGGTGACGACGGTTACGGCGAAGGCAGCGACTGACCCGATTATCCCGCTTGAGGACGTGATTGCCGACTATTCACCTGCGGATTTCAAGATCGTGGCCCCGCGTCTGCGGCCCGAGAGCCTTCCGGTACCCAAGACGATCCGGATGGCGAGCGCTTCACCCAAAGTGCCTGCGGCGGATGCGCCGGACATGCAGAAATATATCGTTCAGTTGGGCGGCAAGTTGAACCGGAGTGATGCGGAGCGGTTGTTGCTGACAACGGCGTTGCAGGAGATGGAGGCACTGGAAGGTTCCAGCCGCCGTCTGGCGCCGACAGGCCAGAAGGGCTGGTTCAAGGCGCAGTTCGTTGGGCTTTCCGCGAGAGAGGCCCAGACGGCCTGTGCGCGGCTGGCCGCACGGCAGACGGCCTGCGAGGTTGTCGTTCAGGGTAGCTGACGGGTTCGGCCATCGCTATGAGGTGAGCCGGGCAGGTTAAACAGCGTTTCGACCTGTTTTTGAGGCGCCGTGGTGGGCTGGTGATGCCCCGGACAGAAGCATTGTCTTATATGCTCAGCTCGACATTTGGGAGTTTCAGGGCGCGCATCAGGTCTCGCAGTTCCTGTCGGGCTGCGATCTCGGACATGGTGAGGTTGCGTTGGTCCGCATCCTGCAAATCAAGCAGGGTGAGGCCCTGGAGGTAGAGTTCGCGGAAGACCACACGTTCCGAAAAACCGGGGACGAGGCGGAAGCCAATGCGCTTGGCGAGATCCTGAAGCGCGTCACCCACGCGGCGCTTGTTCTTGGCGTGGAGGACGGACATGCGGTTGCGGAGCACCACCCAATCGACCGGCGTGAGACCTGCGGAGGCGCGGAGGCTGCGGGCGGCCCAGACCATCTCTGCATAGATGCTGGGGCCTGCAACTTTCCCCGTGTTCGGATCCAGCTTTGCGAGAAGGCCGAGATCGACAAGACTGTCGTTCATCGGGGTGATCAGGGTATCCGCGGCGGAATGGGCCATCTGGGCGTAGCGGGTATGCGCGCCGGGGCAATCTATGACGATGAAGCGGCAGGTTTGATCGAGGGTTGAGAGCGCCTCGCCGAAGGTTGCCTCCTCCTCTGCCTGCGCATCCGAGAGGGTGTCGGCGGTGCTGATCGCGAGGTCTGCCTTGACGGGCACCGGCAGGGCGATGCCCTCGCGGGCGCAGAAGGCATCGCGGTTGCGGGCATGGTTCATCAGGCTCTCCTGCCGGAGATCCAGATCGATGATGCCGACCGGGTAGCCCGAGCGGAGAAGCGCTGTGGTAACGTGCATGGCGGTGGTGGATTTGCCGGTGCCGCCCTTCTCGTTTCCCAGCACTATGATATGCGCCATTCGCTTGCCCTTTGGTCAGAAAAAAGGCGCGCCCTGCAAAGGTGCGCGCCATGTGTTCGATATACTGAAAGGATAAGGCTTAGAAGCCAAGACCTTCGTATTTTTTCTGGAAGCGGGACACGCGGCCGCCGGTATCCATGAGGCGCGTGTTGCCACCTGTCCATGCGGGATGCGCGGAAGGGTCGATGTCGAGCGTCAGGGTGGCGCCCGGCTCGCCATAGGTGGAGCGCATCTTGACGATGGAGCCGTCTGTGAGCTTCACATCGATCATGTGGTAGGCGGGGTGGATATCTTTTTTCATCGGTTTGTCCTCTGGGTCTGCGGGACTGAACACGCTGCGGCCGCCTTTGCGCCGGTAACATGTCGCCCCGCTCAAATGAGATGCGGGCTGGTAGCACTGCTTTTGCGGACGGGCAAGTGTTTCTTGGGCTGCCCGCCGGTTTATTCGTATGAATTATCGTCTTCCGTCGGGCGGGATGCACGCTGACGCTCCGGTACATAGACGCTTGCACCGCCGGAGCCGGACTGGCGCTGCTGGCGGAGGCTGCGGACGGAGGCTTCCTGTTCCACCACATCTACAACAGGTGCTGCCTCGAACTGGCGTTCGGCGGCCTGGGCCTCGCGTGTTCCGCGGTAGGCCAGGGCCATACCGGCGAAAGGAATGCAGTAAATGTAGAAGGAGATTGCGACCACACCGATTAGACTGCCGATAATGAAAGGCAGTGAGGGCGCATCGAGCATCATTGCAATGTAAGCGGGGTAGCCAGCGTAGAGCGCCATGGAGGGGAGGGCCACCGCGATAAAGTAGAGGGTGAACTGGTGCAGAAAATGGCTGCCCATACCGAAAACGAGATCGTTGCGCGGGCTGTGCTGAACAGCATTCGCCGCGAGGCCTGCCATGGGCACACCAAATACTCCAAGGCAGATGCCGCCGCATATCGAGAGTACCGTTAAAAAGAGGAAAGAGGGGCCGACAAGGCTGCCAACGCCCGCCAGATCGGCAAAGGGAGAAGACAACATGCCGACGGTAAGCATCATGCCGACACCTCCGGGAAGCCCGGGTACACCTGCAACGGTTTCCTGAACTTCCGGGAACCATGCTGGCATCAGAACGAAGTGGAAAAACGCAATCACTACGGCGTAGAGCACGATCATCATCAGGAGCTGAAGGAGAAGATGTACGAAGAACAACTTGACCGTTGCCCCGAAGAGGCCGTTGGCCGTGGGCGGTGTGGTGGCCCGGAGCGACATGAGACCGGCGCGGATGCCGGTGAGGTAAATGAACGTCGTGCCAAAAGTGCCGAGCAGAACGATGATCATGCCGATCACGATTGCATTGTCTGTTGCGAAAATCAGAACCCCGATGATGGCGTACACAAAAATGGCAATCGGCAGAAGCCGGAACGAAACCCAGATCGCAAGCACGAGGCTGCGGGCGATGAAGCTGAAGATATCCATGAGATATGCTTTACCAAGGTTCGTGGCAAAATGAAGACGTTTTTGGTGTTTTGCGCATTTACGTCTGAGACGAGTCGGCCCTGCCGTACCGCAAACCGGTGTTGCGGCTTGCGGCGCGAATGATCCCGTGGCAGAGACAACGCTGAGCATTGCTTTCGGCACCCTCCTTGGAGCCTAAAAGCCCTGAAAAAGCAGGAAAAACCGTTAGTCTCAGGAAAGCTGTTTTCGGCTGTTGACACGCGCTCGGCATGGGCCTAGGTTCCGCCCGCTCACGGGAGGGTAAAAACTTCTGTAAAACTTAAGCCAAGATTGGCGCTCACGACCCAGGGTTCGCCCCTCGGTCCTCTGGAATTTCGCTGCGACGGGCCCGGATAGCCGGGCAACCTGTCGTGGCACTATTGGCGTTTTGCACGCGGGGTGCAGAGGGCTCGACGAATTGAAACGGTTAGACGGGGTTTGATCCGAATGCCAACGATCCAACAGCTGATCCGCAAGCCGCGGCAGCCCAAAGTAAAGCGCTCCAAGTCGCTCCACCTTGAGGGTTGCCCTCAGAAACGTGGTGTCTGTACGCGCGTCTATACAACAACGCCTAAGAAGCCGAACTCGGCCATGCGGAAGGTTGCCAAGGTGCGCCTGACCAATGGTTACGAGGTGATCAGCTACATTCCCGGTGAAAGCCACAACCTTCAGGAGCACTCCGTTGTTCTGATCCGTGGCGGCCGTGTGAAGGATTTGCCGGGTGTGCGTTACCACATCCTGCGCGGTGTTCTGGATACCCAGGGCGTCAAAGACCGTAAGCAACGCCGTTCGAAATACGGCGCCAAGCGTCCGAAGTAAGGAGAGCACGAGATGTCACGACGTCACCGCGCCGAAAAACGCGAAGTTCTGCCGGACGCCAAATATGGCGACCGCGTTCTGACCAAGTTCATGAACAACCTGATGTTCGACGGCAAGAAATCTGCCGCTGAAGGCATCGTTTATGGTGCAATGGACCGGGTTGAAGCCAAGCTGAAGAAAGCGCCTGTGGAAGTGTTCCATGAGGCTCTGGAAAATATCAAACCTTCCGTTGAGGTGCGTTCGCGCCGCGTGGGTGGTGCGACGTATCAGGTGCCTGTGGAAGTGCGCCCCGAGCGCCGCGAAGCGCTGGCCATCCGCTGGCTGATCAACGCGTCTCGCGCCCGCAACGAGAACACGATGGAAGAGCGGCTGGCTGGTGAGCTGATGGATGCCGTGAACTCCCGTGGTTCCGCTGTGAAGAAGCGGGAAGACACACACAAGATGGCCGACGCGAACAAAGCGTTCAGCCATTACCGCTGGTAAGAAATTCGGATCTGAGGACCAGACCATGGCACGCGAATATCCCCTAGACCGCTACCGCAACTTCGGCATCATGGCGCATATCGATGCAGGTAAAACCACCTGTTCCGAGCGTATCCTGTATTACACCGGCAAATCGCACAACATTGGCGAAGTGCATGATGGTGCGGCCACGATGGACTGGATGGAGCAGGAGCAGGAGCGTGGGATCACGATCACCTCTGCTGCGACAACAACGTTCTGGGAGCGGACAGAGGACGGTGCTACGCCGGAAACTGAAAAGCACCGGATGAACATCATCGACACACCGGGCCACGTGGACTTCACGATTGAAGTTGAGCGTTCCCTGGCGGTTCTCGATGGTGCGATTGCTGTGCTGGATGCCAATGCGGGTGTTGAGCCTCAGACAGAAACCGTTTGGCGTCAGGCTGACCGGTACAAGGTGCCACGCATCGTGTTCGTGAACAAGATGGACAAGATCGGCGCTGATTTCTTCAACTGTGTGCGCATGATCAAGGACCGCACAGGTGCCCGCCCGTGCCCCGTTCAGTTGCCGATCGGCGCCGAGACGGAGCTGGAAGGTATTGTTGATCTTGTGACCATGCAGGAATGGGTTTGGGCCGGTGAAGACCTTGGCGCATCCTGGGAACTGCGCCCGATCCGTGCAGAGCTGGCTGACAAAGCCGCTGAAATGCGCAACGAGATGATCGAGATGGCTGTCGAGATGGATGACGACGCCATGGAAGCCTATCTGGAAGGCAACGAGCCGGACGTGCCAACGCTGCGCCGCCTGATCCGGGCCGGAACGCTCAAAATGACGTTTATCCCCGTACTCTGTGGATCTGCGTTCAAGAACAAGGGTGTTCAGCCGCTGTTGAACGCTGTGATCGACTATCTGCCGAGCCCGCTCGACGTGGTTGATTACTTGGGCTTCAAGCCGGGCGATGAGACAGAAACGCGTGACATTCCGCGTCGCGCGGATGACGAAATGCCGTTCTCGGGCCTCGCGTTCAAAATCATGAACGATCCTTACATGGGTACGCTGACCTTCACGCGCATCTATTCCGGTAAGATGGCGAAGGGCGACAACCTCTTGAACTCGACCAAGGGCAAGAAAGAGCGCATCGGCCGTATGGTGATGATGCACTCCAACAAGCAGGATGAGATTCAGGAAGCGTTTGCCGGTGACATCATCGCGCTTGCGGGCCTGAAGGATACGACAACGGGTGACACGCTTTGTGCCGTGAACGATCCGGTGGTTCTGGAAACGATGACGTTCCCGGACCCTGTGATCGAGATTGCTGTTGAGCCGAAGACGAAGGCCGATCAGGAGAAGATGTCTCAGGGTTTGCAGCGGCTTGCGGCGGAGGATCCTTCCTTCCGCGTGGAAACTGATCTGGAGAGCGGCCAGACGATCATGAAAGGGATGGGGGAACTTCACCTCGATATCCTCGTGGATCGTTTGAAGCGCGAATTCAAAGTGGAAGCCAACATTGGTGCACCGCAGGTGGCGTTCCGCGAGACGATCTCTCACGAAGCGGAGATCACCTATACGCACAAGAAGCAGTCTGGCGGTTCGGGCCAGTTCGCGGAGGTGAAAATGATCATCTCGCCGACAGAGCCTGGCGAAGGTTATTCCTTCGAGAGCAAGATCGTGGGTGGTAACATTCCCAAGGAATACATTCCCGGCGTGGAAAAGGGCATCCAGTCCGTCATGGATAGCGGGCCGTTGGCTGGCTTCCCCGTGATCGATTTCAAGGTGCAGTTGATCGACGGCAAGTTCCACGATGTGGACAGTAGCGTTCTGGCCTTTGAGATTGCAGCCCGCATGGGTATGCGAGACGGCCTTAAGAAAGCTGGCGCCAAGATGCTTGAGCCGATCATGAAGGTCGAGGTTGTCACCCCGGATGAGTACACCGGTGGCATCATCGGCGATCTGACGTCTCGCCGGGGTATGGTTCAGGGGCAGGATACGCGCGGCAACGCCATCGCAATCAATGCCAATGTGCCGCTTATGAATATGTTTGGCTATATCAACACACTTCGTTCGATGTCCTCTGGCCGTGCAAACTTCACGATGCAATTCTCGCATTATGAAGCACTGCCGCAGAACATCTCTGAAGAGATTCAAGCCAAATTCGCTTAAGAGACTGAGTAACGATGAAGAAGACTATATCTGTTCTGGCTGTTTGTGCCTTTGTTCTGAGTGCTTGTGCCGGTAGCGCGCCAACCAAGGCCGTGCTGCCTGCCGAGACGATAGCGCAGATTTCGATTGTGGACACATCCGTGGATGTATCTGCCATCGGGGCGCAGACCGAGGGCCGCGCAGTGCCCGCAGCGCGGGTTGAAGCTGCGCTGAAAGCCGAGGCTGGCCAGTTGCGTTTCGCAGGTGGCCCGTCCAACACCCGGGCGGTTGTCAAGATCGCATCCGTCAACGTGCTGTCCGCCGGTCAGGCGGTATTGCTGGGTGGTGAGAGTGTGATGAGCGGTACGGTGGCGCTGGTGGATGCGAGAACAGGGGCCACGATTGTGGCGCCGCAGAAAATTTCCGCCGGTGGCGGTGGGTATGTACTGGGCGGCGTGATTGGAGCGGCCTCGCTTGAGGACAGAGATGTGGAAGTGGCCCAGATGGCCAAGGAATTCATGCGGCGGGCGCGTATCGCGCTGGTCGGAAGCAACTGAATATTAATTTCCCTAAGGAGGGTATGGACGATGGCGAAGGCAAAGTTTGAGCGTACGAAACCGCATGTTAACATTGGTACGATTGGCCATGTTGATCATGGCAAGACGACGCTGACGGCGGCTATTACGAAGCAGTTTGGTGACTTCAAGGCGTATGACGAGAT
>CANMAI010000019.1 GCA_947495795.1 uncultured Paracoccaceae bacterium
AGGCTGCTCTCCTCTGTTTGCAACCTTGAATCAGAAGTCAGGTGATGTGGGAATCCTGAACGTCAACAACCCCTAGTGTGTATCGGATTTAGGTATTATGCTGCATTCTGCTTTTCCAAGCTCGCACAATATGCGCCGTCCGGCGTCTGCCGCTCAAGCGCTGATCAACGTAAGGTTTCGGAACTGCTGCGGATCGAAGGCTGGCCCTCTCTGGGCAGATTTAGCTTCGCCAAATCGCCTGCCGGGCTACGCCTGGAAGTGCGGAGACGATGAGCGCTTCAACGGCACACTGCGTCGTGAAGTACTGAACGCAGAATGGCCCCACACACAACTAGACGGGCACAGATCGTCATCAAACCCGGCTCAGACAATACAATCGCGGAGGGCCATAAGAAGCCTATCGGCTATGTTCTGATGTAAGGAAAATGAGCTGACGCGGGCCGTCACCCATGGCTTTCAATTGCTTATTATATCGCTTATATCAGGGACTCGGTGCGCAGATGCGCCTCCACTTACTTTCCGTATCAACAACAAAAGGATGGACACGCTATAGCTCGCAGACCACATCACGCGCCACCACAGCGCGAAACCGGGCCCCGTGTTAACGAACGCGTGCGCTCTGCAGAAATCAGGCTCATCGGAGCCGAGGGGGAAAATGTCGGTGTCGTGACACCTGAACGCGGGATGGAACTGGCGGAAGCGGCCGGGCTTGATCTTGTGGAAATCTCGCCAAATGCCAGCCCACCTGTGTGCAAGATCATGGATTTTGGCAAGTTCAAGTATGAACAGCAGAAAAAGGAATCTGAGGCGCGCAAGAAGCAGAAGATCATCGAGGTCAAGGAAGTCAAATTCCGGCCGAACACCGATACGCATGACTACGAAGTTAAAATGCGTAACGTGACAAAGTTTCTTGGTAACGGTGACAAAGTAAAGATTACATTGCGCTTCCGTGGCCGCGAGATGGCCCATCTGGATCTGGGCCGCCGCCTTTTGGAGCGGGTGGCAGACGACACGACCGAATTGGGCAAGATAGACAGCATGCCCAAGATGGAAGGCCGCCAGATGGTGATGATGATCAACCCTCTGAAAACCTGAACGCCCGGGAGGGCACGTCGCCCTCCCCCATCAGCTCTTTGCAATCGAGGCGTGAGGCACTATGGGCGAACGCACCGCCTTTGGCGACTATATCGAAAACCTGCCGGTAAGGCTGCTGATGCTTTTTACTAAGCCGCTGCCAGCGCGAGCGCGCGGTGTGGTGGCTGCGTGGTGCGCCCGGCGCGTTTTGCGCAATGTACCGCATCTTCGTGCCCGGGTTTATGATAATCTCGGTCAGGTTTTCCCGGATATGGGCAGCGCCCAAAAGGCGCAGATCCTTGATGGAATTGCCACCAATCTGGGCCGGACCTTCATCGAAATTCTCCACCCCAAGGATCTACTGGCCCGCGTGGATCGTTTTACATGGTCCGGTGAGGAAGGTTTCAGTGCCATCATGGAGGCGTATGGAGCAGGCAAGGGTGCCGTAACACTTTCAGCGCACTTCGGGCAGTGGGAGGCAACGCGTGCGTTCATGCTGCACAATGGTGTTGAGGTCGGTGCCATCTACCGCCCGCTGGAAAACCGATTTACGGAGAAGGATCTCACCGCGCGTTACGCCACCTTTGGCAGCCCTCTATTTCCCAAGGGTCGGGCAGGCACGCGGGCGTTGGTGAAGCATCTGGCGGCAGGCCGCACGCTCGGCATTCTGCATGATCAGAAGATCGATGACGGGCTGGTGCTCGATTTCATGGGGCAACCGGCAGCTACTTCGCCGATGGCGGCGGAACTCGCGCTCAAGTTCAAGCGCCCGCTGGTGGCAAGCTATGCCACGCGCAGCCCGGATCTTTCCTCCATTCACATCGCATTCGATCCGCCCATCCCGCATACGACAGCGAAGGAAATGACGCAGGCTATGAATAACGGTTTAGCGCGGCATGTGTTTGCGCATCCCGAACAGTATTACTGGCTTCACCGCCGCTGGCAGATCCGAAACCCCAAGCATCTGGAGCAACTCGCTGCGCAAGAGGCCTGAGCGCTATTGGGCGATTGCCGCCGCGATCACATCGCCCGCCTTGCCGTCCTGCAGGAAGACGGCGAAGTTGCCGCCCTCCGGCACATCCAGCGTTTCTGCCGCATCGCCGGACCAGCGTCCAAGCTCTCGCAGTTCAGTTACCACATGATGGTAGGAGATATTGCGGCCCGCATTCTCGCCCCGCCCGATCGCGACGCTTGCCTCAGGCTGAAAAACGGCCAACATCACCCGCGTTGTAGGCAAGCCAGTAGCCTTGGGGGTAAGCGTGATACGCGTGCCATCGCCTGCGTTGGTGAGCGCTACCTCCGCACGCTCAGCCGCATTGGAATGCTCGACGATGCTTGCCGCAATGCTTAGCTTGTCGTGGCCGACAAAACTGTGGCTGCCTTGAATTACGATCTCCGGCGTAAACTTACCGCGCAGCCGCTGCTTGATCCCGGAGCGATCCGTGTTGCCCACATAGTCATGCTGGCGGGCCGTGTTGGCCTTGCTGGCGAACGTATCCTTCCAGCCGAGATAATCCCAATAATCCACATGGAACGAGAGAGCGACCACCCGTTTGTCTTTCGTCAAATCCCCCAGCAACCGATCCGCAGGCGGGCAAGAGGAGCAGCCCTGCGAGGTGAAGAGTTCCACAAGCACGGGCTGCCCGGCATGAGCCGCGCTGGTACCAAACGGCGCAAGCGCAATGAGGACGGGCAAAAGAAGACGCTTAATCATGAGATCAGCACTATCGCCAGAGAGGATGACTTGCCAGTCAAGCTATTGCGAGAAATGTGTCAGATCCAGCGGCGGGTCTCTGTGATCCATTCCTCTGCCTCAGGTCCGAAAGCGGTACGAAGGGCCGCTTCCTCCCCCAGTACAAAGCGCTGTGTAATGATAAAGGGGAAGATGGCCACCGGCAAAAGACCGGAAAGGCCGCCTTGCCCGAGTGCATAGCCGAACAGGAGTATCGTAAGGCCCGTGTAGATCGGGTTGCGGTTTAAGCGGTACGGCCCCTCGATGATGAGGGCTCTGGGCGCATGATGCGGCTCGATCGGTGTTTCCTTGCGCCAGAACCAGATGGCAGACCAGAAAATGAGCGCCAGCCCACCCCAGAAAAAGAGAGCTGCAAGAATCGGCCATTCAAAGCGCAAGAGCGGTAGAAACCGTGCGAGAAGATAGATGGCAATAGCAGTACCAAGCGCCCATATTGGCGGCAAATCCGGGAAACCCTTCATGGATTTCCTCCCGTGAGTGGGTGATCGAACGCTGATGCTTGGGTCAACACAGGCATTGCGAGCGTGCCACGTGACAGCAGACAACAATAGAGCGGAGACCATTCCACAACGCTCCGTACGCAGCCCAATCTCTTCGCCACATTCTCAAACCGTTGCACTGAATTTTCCATTTTCACTCCCAAAGAACAAACAGCATTCTCTCCTGCCGAGAAGACAATCAACTTCCCTCTCTGCACGCAAGCCGGTGCACGCTCGTCCGAGAGCCGGCTTGCGGCTGGTGAAGAAATACGGCCAGCACGCGCTCGTGGTTCACAGCAGGCCTGCACTTTGATTTGAGCACGAAAGGTATAAAGCGCTCCATCAATTATCTGTCAGCCCGTAAATATCACGCGCTCCGCCGCGCCAGTCTTCGATGCAGTGACATAGGTTTTCAAAACATAATTGATTGGTCTTCACCCTAGGGCAAGACGCTTCAAGGCGATCCGGTTTTCCGGGAGCTGCGGGTGGGTGTGGCGGCTCCCGGAAAACCGGATCGCCGCCCCTGCAATTCTCAAGCGGCTGCGAGATTGCGCAGCACATAGTGCAAGACGCCGCCATTTTCCACGTACTCGATCTCCACTTCCGTATCGATCCGGCATTTCAGCTGGATCTCCTTGGTGGAACCGTCGGGGTAGGTGATCGCTGCGGGCACATTGGAAAGCGGTACAAGATCACCTTCCAGCCCCGAAATGCTCACCACCTCGTCGCCGGTCAAGCCCAGAGATGTCCGGCTGTCGCCGCCCGTGAACTCGAAAGGTACAACGCCCATGCCCACGAGGTTGGACCGGTGGATCCGCTCAAAGCTCTCGGCAATCACGGCCTTAACGCCCAGAAGTGCCGTTCCCTTGGCCGCCCAGTCCCGAGAAGAGCCTGTGCCGTATTCCTTGCCCGCAATCACGACCAGTGGCGTGTCTTCGGCCTGATAGGCCATCGCCGCATCATAGATGCTCATCTGGCTGCCATCGGGCCCCTTGGTATAGCCGCCCTCAACACCGTCCAGCATCTCGTTCTTGATGCGGATATTGGCAAATGTGCCGCGCATCATCACCTGATGGTTGCCGCGCCGCGCACCGTAGGAATTGAACTCCCGTGGGGCAACCTGCCGGTCCACCAAATACTGGCCTGCGGGATGTGCTTCCTTAAAGGAGCCTGCGGGCGAAATGTGATCAGTCGTCACACTGTCGGCCAGCATGGCGAGGATCCGTGCACTGGAGACATTGGAAATGGTACCCGGCTCTTTGCCCATACCTTCGAAGTATGGCGGATTCTGCACGTAGGTCGAGGCCGAGGGCCACGAATATGTAAGGCTTTCGGTCGTGTCGATTCCCTGCCATTTCTCATCGCCCGTGAACACTTCGGCGTATTTGGACATGAAGCTTTCGCGCGTCACGGTCTTTTCAACCAACTCTGCAATCTCCTTCGCAGAGGGCCAGATGTCTTTTAGATATACTGGATTGCCGTTCTTATCGGTGCCCAGCGCTTCTGTGGTGACATCGATATTCATATCCCCCGCAATCGCATAGGCCACCACCAGCGGCGGTGATGCCAGATAGTTCGCCCGCACGTCCGGATTAACCCGGCCCTCGAAGTTGCGGTTGCCTGACAGTACGGATGTGGCCACCAGATCGCCCTCATTGATTGCCTTCGAAATGTTCTCCGGCAAGGGTCCCGAGTTTCCGATACAAGTCGTGCAGCCATACCCAACAAGGTTGAAGCCGAGCGCATCAAGATCATCCTGAAGGCCTGCTGCTTCGAGATAGTCGCTTACCACCTGAGAGCCTGGCGCGAGCGATGTTTTCACCCAGGGTTTGCGGTTCAGGCCCAGTTCGCGCGCCTTCCGCGCCACGAGCCCGGCGCCGATCATCACATATGGGTTGGACGTGTTGGTACAGGAGGTGATGGCCGCAATCACGACGGAGCCGGAATGGATCGTGTAATCCTCCCCCTCAACAGGCACTTCCTTGCCAAGCGGGCGACTGAATTCGCTATCCATATGGCCTTTGAACGTATGCGCCGCTTCGGAGAGCAGGATCCTGTCCTGCGGCCGTTTCGGCCCTGAAATCGCAGGCACAACAGAGCCCATTTCAAGCGAAAGCGTAGATGTGTAGACGGGGTCATAATCCGCGCCGCGCCAGAACCCATTCGCCTTGGCATAGGCCTCCACCAGGGCAATCCGATCCTCATCGCGGCCAGAGGTACGCAGGTAACGCAACGTCTCGTCGTCCACGGGGAAGAAACCGCAGGTTGCACCGTATTCGGGTGCCATATTTGCAATTGTCGCGCGATCAGCGAGCGGCAAATTGTTCAACCCCGGCCCATAGAATTCCACGAATTTGCCCACCACCTTGTGCTCGCGCAGCATCTGCGTCACGCGCAGTACAAGATCCGTTGCAGTTACGCCTTCGGTCAGCGCCCCCTCAAGCCTGAAGCCGACAACCTCGGGGATCAGCATGGAGATCGGCTGGCCCAGCATTGCGGCCTCCGCTTCGATCCCGCCAACACCCCAACCGAGAATTGCAAGCCCGTTCACCATCGTCGTATGACTGTCTGTGCCAACAAGCGTATCGGGGTACGCAACTTCCTCGCCGTTCTGGTCCTTGTCCGTCCAGACTGTCTGGCCCAAATACTCAAGGTTCACCTGATGGCAGATCCCCGTTCCGGGAGGTACCACGCGGAAATTGTCAAACGCGCCCTGCCCCCATTTCAAAAATTCGTAGCGCTCGCCATTGCGCTGGTACTCACGGTCCACATTAATCTGGAAGGCACGTGGATTGCCGAACTCATCCACCATCACGGAGTGGTCAATCACCAGATCCACAGGGTTGAGCGGGTTGATCTTCTCCGGATCGCCGCCTAGCGCCACCATCGCATCGCGCATTGCGGCAAGATCCACAACCGCAGGCACGCCTGTGAAATCCTGCATCAGCACACGCGCGGGCCGGTAAGCAATCTCGCGCGGGTTCTTGCCCCCGTTCGCACCCCATTCGGAGAAGGCGCGGATGTCATCCTGCGTCACCGTTTTACCATCCTCGAACCGCAGCATGTTCTCCAGCACCACCTTCAGCGCAGCAGGCAGTCTGGCAAAGCTTCCAAGCCCGGCCTCTTCGGCTGCCGCAATCGAATAGTAGGAGATGTTGGCCCCCCCGGATGTCAGGCTCCGGCGGGTTTTGGCACTGTCGGTTCCAACGGTGATCGGCATGGGGCATTCTCCATTGATGGCTACAGGATGTGGCTGGTGTTGCGCTTCGTATGCCCCAAACACAGCCTTCTCGCAAGGGAAGGAAACGTAAAAGTGTACAATTGCATACTAATATTTGACGGTAACAGCCCGGAACAGAGAACCCCGCCTCAAATTCTGCAGGCCACATGCACGAGCGGTTTTGCTCTTGGAGCCAAAAACTGATTCAGATTTGCCGTCTTTCCCTGTAAGCCCGAGTTTATGAGCCTTTCCATTGCCACCCTTTCCGTAATCCGCCAGCATCGTGTGATCCTCTCGGATATCTCGTTCGAGGTTGGGAACGGCAAGGCGATTCTCCTGCGCGGGCCAAATGGCGTTGGCAAAACAACGCTTCTTCGTGCGCTCGCAGGGTTCATTCCGGCCATGGGCACAGTCCTCCACAATGGCGCGGACCTTCGCACGGCTCGTGAAGACTATCTTCAGGGCATAGCTCTTTCCGGTCATCTTGATGGGCTCAAGCCCGCTATGACTGTTGCGGAAACACTTGCCTTCTGGTCGGGCATCTACGGCTCCAATGCAACGCGCATTGCAGAAGCTTTCGATCTCGTCCAACTGGCGGATCGCCCTACTGCCCGACTCAGTGCAGGGCAGAAACGGCGCCTTGGCCTTGCCCGCCTGCCACTTACCGGGGCCATGCTCTGGCTGATGGACGAGCCTACAGTCTCACTAGATGCAGAAAATACAGCTCGATTGGTGGATGTTCTCAAATCGCATCTCGCCGGGGGAGGCAAGGCCATCATAAGTACGCATCAACCCCTGGATCTGCCGGGCGGGCGCAGTCTCACGCTCAATGCGATTGCACTCACAAGCCAGGCTGATCCATTCCTTGAAGGTATAATTGTGTGAGCCCCGCCCGCGCACTTCTTCTCAGAGATCTCCGCCTCGGCCTCCGCTCTGGTGCAGGCACCATTCAGGCGCTCATCTTCTTTCTAATCCTGATCCTCCTGATGCCGCTCGGCATTGGCCCGGATACGGGCCTGCTGGCGAAAGTGGCCCCCGGCACGCTTTGGCTCGGTGCGTTGCTCGCCTGCCTACTATCGCTGGATCGCCTCTTTCAGGCGGACCTTGAGGACGGCTCGCTCGATATCCTCGCCCTCGCCCCAATGCCATTGGAGCTTACCGCCGCAACCAAAGCAGCGGCCCACTGGCTCACAACGGGCTTGCCGCTTACACTGGCCAGCCCACTCCTTGCACTCGCTCTCAATCTGCCGGGGGAAGCACTGCCGTGGCTCATCGCCAGTCTCGCTTTCGGAACACCTGCCCTCAGCTTCATCGGCGGGATAGGCGCGGCCCTCACCCTCGGCCTTCGCCAGGGTGGACTTCTGATCGGGATCCTCACGCTGCCACTCTATATCCCGACGCTGATCTTCGGCGCGCAAACAGCCATAGCAGCGACGGATGGCCGAAATCCGCTGCCCGCACTGGCACTCACCACGGCCCTCACATTGGGAACGCTGGCGCTTGCACCCTTTGCCACCGCAGCAGTTTTACGCATCCAACTGAGATAATCACACTACCAAACACGAATATGTATATTTAGCCCCTCCCGAACCCTCCAGCGATTTGATAAGATTCAGCCGGAAACCAATCGGGGGCGATTTTGCGGAGACTATACGAACAAGGCATAGTCGGTTTTCTGGGCATCCTTGGCCTTTCCCTCGCCATCAAGCTCTACGTCCGTGCAGAGCCTGCACCCAGCATCACCCCCATCGCAGAGTGCATCGAAACCACCTGCACTGTGCGGATCCAGCTCAAGCAGAATGGCGAAACCGTTCTCTCTGCCCCCCTGCCCTTTGAAGCCTATAGCGGCGAAATTGCCCCGTTGGACACCACCGAAGGCTTCAGTCATCCCACGGGGAACCCGCGCCAGATCACTGCGTGGACAATCGGGCGTGAGGAAGATGCGATCGAGGTTGCGGTCGAGATGGCGGAAACTACCCACGGAGGATCGGCCATTCTGGTTTATCAGATCGCGGGCTTTGAGCATCTCAAGCGCGCCAGCCTCGTTCTCGCCCCCGAAACGCTACGGCCGATTGCGACCTTCGTTGAAAGCCAAGGCCTCGAGATTATCACCATGGCCCCCACGGTCACCGGGGTAACCGTGGAACGCACTGCTCCAGATGGCCGCAGCACATCAAAGGCCTTCCGCTGGAGCGCGCCAAACACGCCCCTAGCTCTGTTTGAAACCAACTGATTTCACCAAAAGGGAATTTCGGCCGTGCAAAGCCTCTCCAACGCAGTTGGCACCGGCCAAACCAACGCACGCGGCGATGTTGCCCTTATTCAAGCCGCCCTGGGCCTGATCACCAATGCCAGCGGCACCACTTATCATACAGGCACGATCGACGGCGCTCATGGCCCGGCAACGCAGGGTGCGATCAACGCCTTCCAGGCGGATCACACTGCCGATGTACCGCATATTGCAGCCGGTGTAGTCATGTCCGAAGGGGCAACGCCGGTGGCGATCCGCGCTGTCCTTACCGCCAACGGCCGCGATCTGCGTGTGCTCGCGCAGGGGAACGCACTGTCTATCTCGCCCGCACGCTTGCTGATGCCACAGCTGCGTCCCGTGCCGTGCGCACCAAAACCACGCTCCGGGCCGTCTTCCGGACCCACGTCGCAAATGTGATCGACGCTTTCTACACCGCCTCGGGCCTCGTTGTGAGCCTCACCAACACCGGTGCTCGCCGCACATTTGCCGAACAGGCGCGCCTCAACAGGCCGCAATCCTACGCTGGCCCGGGCGAGAGCAACCACAACTACGGCAACGCCGTCGATATCGGTTTCGATGGCACGATCTGGTTCCGCCGCGACCGTACAGAAGTAACAGACAATCATTGGCTCGGCACGCTGGAGGGCTACGGTTTTGCCGTTGCCACCGCCTTTTGGGATGCGCGTGATGCCGTGGAACTCAATGCACCTCACAACCTCTTTCGCCTCCGGTTTGAACGTATTCACCTCCAAAGCAACAATGAAAGGAACACAAGTTCCGGCCGCTCCCTCGCCGCGCATCTTACCACTGTTGGCCACTGGAACTGGCGGACGGATGGCTACAATCGCAGTGCACGGGATTGGTATTATGCCTGCGATCTCGGCGGCTCCGTCTTTGTTCGCGTCGGTACGGCGGATAAAATCTGGGCCGGCACCTCCAGCGTTTCAGCGGCACTTATTCTGGCATCCGGCTGGTCCCGCCCAGTCGCAGCGCCAACTCGCGGTGCGCGCGGTGCCGCAATCGCGGCACCGGCCGTACAGCTACCGGCAACTCCGCCAATCAGGGCAGCCGATATTGCCGCAGTCCGATCAGCCCTCCAAGCCGACTTTCGGGCAGCAGATATCCAGTGGGCGCGCTGGATTCCCGTGCCGTAAGTAGGCTCTGATACACATGGCATATAGACCCATCCATCGCCCTCTCCCGGCACACTTCCAGCCTTCCGACATAAACCCTACTGGCAAAGGTGCGGCAGGGTTTGGGTGATAAGGTGCCTCAGGTTAGAGGCGGAACGCTGCAGAGCTCACAAAGAGCCTCCCTCCCAACGTTTTCCGAAATGTCCCCGCCGGAGGCATTCCCACGCCCAGAGTAGCGCAATATCCAGCCAGTCAGCGGCCGCGGATGCGCGGATCCAGGGCGTCTCGCAATCCGTCCCCGATGAAATTTACAGAAAGCACCGTGAGAGAGATTGCGACGGCCGGGATGATCGCCCATTGCGGGTTTAGACCGATGAAATTCTGGTTGTCGGAAACGAGCCGCCCCCATGTGGGAAAATCTGGTGGGAAGCCCAAGCCGAGGAAGCTCACAGCACTTTCCGTGATGATCGCATTGGCTATGCCTAATGTGGCGGAGACCATGATTGGTGATAGGATATTGGGCAGGATATGACGAGTAATGATGCGCCGAGAGGGTGTGCCGATGGAGCGTGCAGCCAGAACGAACTCCCGTTCCTTCAGTGCCAGCACATCGCCCCGCACGATCCGCGCTGTCTGCATCCATGAGGTGACTCCAATTACGCCGACGATCAGGATGAAAATGCCCGTCTCCGGCCCGAAGGCTGCCCGCAAGGTGTCCCGGAACAGCATCACCACCACCAGAAGAAGCGGCAGCAGCGGCAGGGCAAGGAACAGGTCCGTAAGCCGCATAAGCGGGCCATCGAGCCAGCGGAAGAATCCTGCAAATACGCCTACGATAGTACCCACAATCAGTGCCAGAAGCATCGCCGTGATCCCCACGGCCAGCGATGTGCGCCCTCCCTGCAGCACTTGGGCAAAGATATCGCGGCCATAATTATCAGTGCCCAAAGGATGCGTGAGAGACCAACCCGAGTTTTTGGCACGGTAATCCAGATAGGTCGGGTCGACCGTGTGGATCATCGGGCCGAATAGGACGAGGAAGACTATTGCGAAGAAGATGAAGCAGCCGACCATAGCCCCCTTGTGGCCACGGAACTGCACCCAGACATCGCCCCAGAGCGAACGGCTTTGCGCCTCGACGATACCGGTCACGGGTTGGCCCGCTGGCAATGCACCCTCAGTCATAGCGGATCCTTGGGTCCAGAATGCCGTAAAGGACATCTGCGATCAGGTTGAACATCACGATCAGCACCGCGAAGATGAAGGTCAGCGTCTGCACCAGCGGGATATCGGCCCCCTGAATGCCGAGGATCAGAAGCTGGCCGAGCCCGTTCACCTTGAAGATCTGCTCCGTGATGATCGCACCGCCGAAAACTCCGGGGATGCCAAGGGCGATCACGGTCACCACGGGGATCATAGAGTTGCGCAGCACGTGGATCATAACGACCGAACGTTCCCGCAGGCCCTTGGCCCGCGCGGTGCGCACATAATCTTGATTGAGATTATCGAGCATCGACGCCCGCATGAAGCGGCTGATCTGCGCCGTTGTTGCCAGTGCAAGCACCATCGTAGGCATCGCCATCTGACGCACCTGCACCCAGAAGCTGTTCCAGTCCGTTACCCGATGCGTTGTATCGTAGACCGACGGCAGCCAGCCAAGCTGGACGGAGAAGATCACGATCAGGATCAGGCCGGTGAAGAATGTGGGCACGGAAAAACCGATCATGGAAATGAACGTGCCGATCTGGTCGAAGATGGAATACTGCTTGTAGGCCGAGATCACGCCGATCGGAACCGCGATGATGACCGCCACGATCTGGCTCATCCCCACCACCCACAGCGTCTGCGGCATCCTTTCGACCACCAGATCCACCACCGGCGAACGGGTGGACCAGGAGAGGACGCGCAACCGTTCCCCCGAACCGATCGTCCAGCCGGTCCATTGCTCGATCATGTTAAGCGGTTCGTTGATGAAGAATTGCTGGCACCATTTGAGATACCGGATCGGAAAGGGTTCGCCGAGGCCGAGTGACAGGCGGATCTGCTCGCGCACTTCCGGCGGGATGGTCAGCGGCAGGTTGCCTGTGGGATCACCCGGGGAAAGATCGAGAACGATGAAGATGATGAAGCTGATCGCCAGAAGCGTCGGGATCGCGAAGAGCAGTCGCCGGATCGTATAGTTCAGCATAAGGGACGCCTCGGGAGATGAGCAACAAGAGCGCCCCGCCCCGGCACATGGCCGGAGCGGGGCAATTGGATCAGTCGATGCGGTACCAGTCCGCGATGTTCCAAAGCTCGCTGTCCCAATCGGACATCTTCACGCCACCAAGCGTGTTCGACTTGGCTGACGGGTTGCCGCGGTGGATCAGGGGAATGATCACGCCGGCTTCCATCAGCATGTCGTTCATCTTGATCGCAATCGCGGCCCGGGCCTCGATGCCGGAGGTTTTGCCGAACTCGGCCACCAGCGCATCGTATTCCGGGTTGCAATGGCGCGGCATGTTATCGCCCAGCCACTGATTTTCCGGGCTCGGGATCTCATTGCATGCCCAGTTCGCCATGTACGTTTCAGGGTCCGTGCCATCGAAGTTGTTGGTATACATCTCCACATCGGCAAAGAACTTCTGGAACGTGTCCGGAGAGCTCTGATCGCCACCGAAGAAGACGGAGCCGTCGATATTGCGCAGCTCCGTTTCCACACCGATTTCGGACCACATCTGCTTGATCAGCGCCTGTGTGCCCTGACGGACAGAGTTGGTCGATGTCTGGTAGAGGAGCGAGAGACGCATCCCGTCCTTGGTCCGCACACCGTCGGAGCCAACTTCCCAGCCAGCCTCGTCCAGCAGCGCATTCGCGGCCGCGATATCCTGCGTCTTGCACCAGTCATTGTTGGTCGAGGCGTAGACCGCAGGTGCCGGCAGCACGTTGCAGGTTACCTGACCCGCAGCGCCGTATCCCGCTTCCACAAGGATCTCGCGGTCAATCGCGAGGCTGAGCGCCCGGGAAACGCGCCGGTCCGTCAAGAACGGATGCGGGTGCTTCACGGTGCCCCGCTCGTCGCCCAGTGCCGAGTCGGGGTTGGTCTGGTTGACCATGATACGCTCAACCGATGTCCCGAAGGCGGAGATGATCTCTCCCTTGCCTGCGGCCTGCATCTGGGACAGCACTTCAGGTTCCACCTGCAGGTTCCAGGCATAGTCGAATTCACCTGTTTCCAGAACGGAGCGTGCGGCCGCAGCCGCATCTCCGCCCCCTTTGAAGAGCACGGTCGCAAAGGCCGGTTTCGCCGGATCGCGATAGTTCTCGTTTGCAGCAAACAGCGCCACGTCATTGGCCTTGAATTCCGTCACAGTGAACGGACCCGTGCCGATCGGTGCGAAGTTCTGCTCTGTGCACTCAACGGCTTTCGCGCCAAGACATTCGGCAAACTGAGCCTTCTGCAGAATGGGGGACTGGCCGCCCACGAACGGGCCGTAAGGGAAAGGCTTGGCCACACCGAAGGTGATCTTCACCGTGCTGGCATCAACGGCTTCCACATTGGTGACATCCGTGAAGTTGGATGCCTGCGCACAGCCACCATCGGGGTTCGTGCAATATTCCCACGTGAAGACGACATCCTCTGCCGTCAGCGGCGTGCCGTCGGACCAGACGACGCCATCGGACAGCTTCCACGTGATGGTCGTCAGATCCTCGGAGATGCCGCCATTTTCCAGCGTCGGGATCTCGTCCACCAGATAGGGCACCATCGTGCCCGTCTCGTCATAGCGCGCCAGAGGCTCGATCACGAGAGAGGCTGCCTCCAGTTCTTTCGTGCCGCCGGAAAGATACGGGTTCAGGATCGAAGGCGCCTGCCAATAGAGAATGTTCAGCTGCCCATCCGAGGCACGCTCCGCAAACGCGGCCCCTGCGGTGAGGCTGAGGACGGCTGCGCCCGTCAGCATTTTTGCAAGTGTCATAAATAACCCCTGTTCTGTTGGTTGAAATTGGCGCGGATTACCCCCGCACTCCGTGAAAACATGTTACGCCCCTTCCAGCAGGTGGCAAGCCGCATGATGCCCGTTGCCGTAATGGCGGAAAGCGGGTGTCTCCGTCCGGCAGATATCCATCACCTTCGGGCAGCGCGTGCAGAAGTTGCAGCCCTTGGGCGGGTTGGCAGGGCTTGGCACATCGCCCTGAAGGATGATGCGCTTGCGGTCAGCCTCCGTCTCCGGGTCCGGATTGGGCACGGCGGACAAAAGCGCCTCGGTATAGGGGTGTTTCGGGCGGTCGTAGAGCGCCTCGCGCGGGGCAAGCTCCACAATCCGGCCGAGATACATCACCGCGACCCGTGTCGCGAGGTGGCGCACCATCGAAAGGTCGTGGCTGATGAAGAGATAGGTCAGGCCCAGCCGCTCCTGCAGATCTTCCAGCAGGTTCACGACCTGCGCCTGAATGGAGACGTCGAGCGCCGCAATCGGCTCGTCACACACAATGAATTTGGGGTTGAGCGCGAGGGCCCGGGCGATCCCGATTCGCTGTCGCTGGCCACCGGAAAACTCGTGCGGATATCGCCCGGCAAAATCCCGGTTCAGCCCCACCTGATCCATCAGTTCCAGCACACGGGCCTGCCGCTCTTCCTTGGACATCGCCTGATGCTCGTCCAGCGGTTCCGCAATGATGGAGCCCACCGTCATGCGGGGGTTGAGGCAGGCCTGAGGGTCCTGAAAGATCATCTGCATCTTGGGACGAAGGTTGCGCAACGCATCGCCCTTGATCGTGCTGATATCCCGCCCTTCAATCTCCAGCTTGCCTTCGGTCGGATCATAAAGCCGCAGGATGGCACGCCCGGCGGTGGATTTTCCGCAGCCGCTTTCGCCCACCAGCCCCAGCGTCTCCCCGTCGAAAATCTCGAATGTCAGCCCGTCCACGGCCTTCACGGTGCCGACCTGACGGCGCAGGATCCCGGCATAGATCGGGAAATGCATCTTCAGCCCGTCAACCCTTACAAGGACGTTCTGCGGGTTATCCAGCATCGCGCAGCCCTCCTGTCGCAGGATCCCAGAAACAGGCCACGTCATGCCCGGCCCCCACATCCCGCCGCGCCGGATTCTCGCGGAGGCATCTGTCCATTACATGGCCGCAGCGGGCTGCGAAGGGACAGCTTGCGGGATGCGCGGCAAGGTTGGGGGGCTGACCTTCGATGGAGCGCAGGCGCGCATCGCGCGTCCCGTCGACCCGTGGTACGGTTTCCAAAAGGGCCCGTGTGTAGGGATGCTGCGGCCGCGCAAAAAGCTCTCGCACCGGCCCATGCTCCACGATCTGGCCGCCATACATGACCATCACGCGGTCGGCGATGCCCGCCACTACGCCCAGATCATGCGTGATCCAGATAATCGCCATGCCCAGCTTCTCGCGCAGATCCTTCACCAGTTCGATGATCTGCGCCTGAATGGTCACATCCAGCGCGGTCGTTGGCTCATCCGCGATCAGCACCTTGGGATCGCAGGCAAGGGCAATGGCGATCATCACCCGCTGGCGCATCCCGCCGGAGAACTGATGCGGGTAGTCCCGCAGCCGCGCCGTTGCATCGGGGATGCCCACCAGCGCCAGCAGTTCGGCGGCCCGCACCCTTGCTGCCTTCTTGCTCAGGCCAAGATGCACGCGCAGGGGTTCCACAATCTGATAGCCCACGGTGAAAACCGGGTTCAGGGACGTCATGGGGTCCTGAAACACGAAGCCCACATCACCGCCGCGCAGATCGCGCAGCTCCGCCGGGCTCATCGCACGCACATCGCGGCCATCGTAGCGGATTTCGCCCTTCACGATCTCTGCCGGTGGCATCGGCAAGAGGCCCATAAGAGACATCATAGTGACGGATTTGCCCGAACCGCTTTCGCCCACAACACCCAGCAGTTCACCGGGTTTCACGGCAAAGGAGACGTCGTTGACAGCATGCACCTCGCCGTCGCGGGTGCGAAAGATCGTTTTCAGATCATTCACTTCAAGGATGGGCTCGGACCGACCTCGCGCCCCGTCTGGCATACTGACCCCTGTCTTCGTAACGCGGCTCTCTGCGGAGCCTACAAGGCGACTTTTGTCGCTCGGCCGACAATCAAGCACGATTGCGGCAGGTCGGCAACGACCAATTTGGCAGGCTGACGCAAAGACGGGTGATTTTTTGAGCAAAGGCCGGGAAGTGCCGCATTGGCAGGCGGCCTGCCTGCCATGCCGCGCAAAACAGGTCTGGCGGAGAGGCATGAAACGGTGGCACATGATCCCAACGGCACATGAAGGCAGGGAATGGCATGGGCGACACCTACACCGCGGAAGAGATGCTGGCGAAGCTTGTCGGCTTCAATACGATTTCGAATCAATCCAACCTGGATCTGATCGGCTTTGTCGCGGATTACCTCGCAGGGCATGGCATTCCCGCGACCCACGTGCCAGACGAGACCGGCGAAAAAGCCTCGCTTTATGCGCATATCGGCCCGGAGGTTGCGGGCGGTGTTGTCCTTTCGGGCCATACGGATGTGGTGCCCGTCGCCGGTCAGCCGTGGGAAACGGATCCGTTCACGCTTACGGAAATGGACGGCAAGCTTTATGGTCGGGGCACATGTGACATGAAGGGGTTTATTGCCTGCGCATTGGCGGCCGTGCCGCAAATGGTTGCGGCGGATCTGAAGCGACCTGTACAGTTCGCCCTGACCTATGACGAGGAAGTGGGCTGTTTCGGTGCGCCGCCCCTGATCGAGGCGATGCAGGCACTGCCAAAGGCCGCCGCCGTGATCGTGGGCGAACCGACGGAAATGCAGGTGGTGACGGGCCACAAGGCGATCTGCGAACTGAAAACGCATGTCCGGGGCTTTGAAGTGCATTCCAGCCTGATGCATCAAGGTGTGTCCGCTGTGATGACGGCGGCCGAGATGGTTCAGTGGATCTCTGCACAGACAGCCGCCAACCAGGCCGAGGCGGCTGGTATGGCGCTTGGCTATGAACCACCCTGGACAACGCTGCATGTGGGCCAGATCAATGGCGGTACAGCACACAACATCACGGCCCGCGATTGCACATTTTCATGTGATATCCGTAGCTTGCCCACAGAAGCTCAGGAAGACTGGATCACCCGTTACCGCGCCGAAGCCGCCCGCCTTTCCCAGCAGATATCAGCCGTCCGTCCAGAGGCAGAAATAACGGTTGAACTGGTGGGCTCTGTGCCAGGATGCCGCCCGGAGGAGGACGGCGCGGCAGAGGCGCTCGCCCGCCGCCTGACAGGAGACAATGGCACGCATGTGGTTTCCTACGCCACTGAAGCGGGCCAGTTTCAGGATGGCGGTTATTCAACGGCAATCTGCGGACCGGGCTCTATTGAGCAGGCGCATCAACCTAATGAATTTATAGAAAAGTCAGAGCTGGCGGCAGGAAGTAAGTTTTTCCAGAAGCTAATAGCAGATCTTTCTGCCGATAGTGTTTCGCGATTAATCTAAGATATTTCATCACCAAAAGCCCGAAAACGTGACAGGTTTGGGAGATCTAGGTACTTTCGAAATCGCTCTAAATACCTTTGGGACGCAGGAACGTTACGCGCTCGATTGCCGCTATGCGTTCCAGATCTTCTACATACTCCTTGTCTAGTTTTGCCTTCTCGCTATCACTCCAGATCTTCAGCTTCGGCCCATCCGCGTAAAGCTCCCGCATCTCGCTTACACTCTCGAACCGCACCTCGTTGCCGCGCCACCGATCAAGCCACATCAGCTTTCGCGCTGCCTTATCCGTCATCGAGGGGCGGATGATACGTTCCAGCGGCTTGAAATCAACATCGTGCGGAATGTCTGTAATCCTATGGATGATCTCATGCTCCAACGCCCGAAAGTCGGCAAAATCCCAGACATGAATATCCGACTCGGGAAAGGTGTCGCGAATGCTCTCAATGACGCACGACCAGCGGGGCGCGTTTTTCAGCCATCCCTTCCGGAACCGCCGCAGATTGAAATCGGACGGGTAGACCGATAGCAGAGCTTCGCAAAAGATCGAAGGTGCATAGCTCACCGGGTTGCGTAGCGCGAAAAAAATGCGGGGCGGAAACTCTTCGAGCATGGGGCTCAGCAATTCCAGTCTACCACTGATCGTAGGATACAAGGTCTGACTGTTCACCATTTCGGGCGGCACGCCGATCAGATTTTCATCCGTCAGCAGGAGATGGCGCTGCACGAAGTCGGTATTTTTCAGCTTCCGCTCGCTTGTCGCCCATTTCAGGAACGTAAAAGCATCATCCCTGATCTTCTCGCTCTTTGGTGTCCTTTTGGCAGCATTCCGAACCCAAGAAAGCGGTTTGGTAACTTTTTCGCGCAGCACATTAGGGGAAACGAAGCCGATGCCACTCCGGTGGAGCGTTGATATGTTGCTTGCGAACGTGCGCTGCAGATAGCTTGATGCTGTCTTGTGCGCTCCAAGATGGAGGGTCACTTTCATCTTGCAGCCCGCCTCTGCCCTCTTGGTATCGCCTGCCCGAGCATGGGTTAAGCGAAATAGTCTGAAGAGGCAACAAGGCGGGCCAAAGATGCCTAATTTCCGTATGCAACCGATGGCAGCCACGTGACAAGCCAAGGTAAGTTGAACACAATAATCAAGCCGAGGAGCTGCAGCATCACGAAGGGAATGATGCCACGGTAGATATCGGCAAGGCTGACCGATGGCGGACATACTCCTTTAAGGTAGAACAGCGCAAATCCGACCGGTGGGGTGAGGAATGAGGTTTGCAACGTAACTGCCACAAGGATAGCGAACCAAACAACCGAGGGATCTCGCACCACGTTGAAGCCATCTATATCCAGCCCAAGCCCGATCACGATCGGCAGCATCAGCGGCATGATGATCAGCGTGATCTCGATCCAATCCAACAGAAATCCGAGAAGGAAGATGATGAACAGGATGAAGAGGATCACCATGTTCGGATCATCAAACGAGTTGCCCACCATATGCTCCACGATCTCATCCCCCCCGTAGCGGCGCAGGATGAAGGCGAAGAAGTTGGCCGCAAGAAAGATACCCACGATATAGCCGGATGTGTTCATAGTGGAGCGAGACACTTCTTTGAGGACTTTGAAGCTTAGCTTACCATTCACGAAAGCTAGAATCGTAGCGCCCAGCGCTCCCAAGCCAGAAGCCTCAGTCGGTGTGGCAAAGCCAAAGAAAATAGAGCCGAGCACGAGAAGGATCAGCAACATTGGCGGGATCACCGAAAGTGCCACTTCCTTCACAGCCACCCAGCCCACTTCGGGCCGGTTCTCGGGCACGGGCATCGCGTTCGGGCGGATCAGGCCGTAGAAGATTATGAAGACGATGTAGAGCACACCGAGCAACAGCCCCGGGAAGAGCGCGCCCATAAAAAGATCGCCCAAGCTGATCGCCAGCTGATCCGACATGATCACGAGCATGATAGAAGGCGGGATCAGGATGCCGAGCGTGCCCGCACTGGCAATTGTGCCTGTGGCGATGGATTTGTGGTAGTTCTGCCCTAGCATCTGCGGTATTGCCATCACGCCCAGCAATGTGACCGAGGCACCTATCACACCGGTAGACGCCGCAAGGATTATCCCGATCAGCAGAACCGTCAACGCCAGGCCACCCCGCAGCGCACCAAAAAGCGTCTGCATGGAGCGCATCATCCTCTGAGCCACTCCAGATTGATCCAGCATCAACCCCATGAAGATGAACATCGGCAACGCCACAAGAACAGGGTTCTTGACGATGGAACCAAAAAGCCTGCCGCCCAATGCTCCAAAACGCCTATAGTCGATGCCGGTCCTGTCCCACTCGATTACGTCGCGGAAAAGCTGTCGGTTCGGATCAAGGAACAACTCTGCGATGATTGAGAAAATAAGGGCCACACCCACAAGCGCGTAAGCCACAGGAACACCGCGAAACAGCAGCACGATGAAGAGGAGGAACATCGCCATTACGGCAAGTTCGTTCAGGGTCAAAAACTGACCGATCATACTCAGGATTTGCATGGATCAGGCGCCCCTTTGGGATTTGCGGCCAAACGCCCAGGCGGCGCCGATCAGAATTGCAGTAGCCACGATCGTCATCACGACAGTTATCGATATCTCGATATTCAGGAAAGTGACTTCCGTCGCCTTTCCGGCCTCATCCGCCGTCATAAAATAACCGAAAATGGGCTCTCGCGTGATCCGGTTCGGATTCAAGTCGGGCCCAGACGTAAAGCGTACCCACCAATATAGGATGTAGAAAATAACAAGGTTTACCATGAACAGAACGGACGGGAACGCATACAGAAGCTGCTTCCAAAGCACCGGCTCGGTCAGTTTCGCGAGGTTGCGGCGATAGGCGGACCAGATGGCAATCGCGATGATCACGAAGGAGATATTCACCAGAACCTTGAGGATATAGAGCCCGTGCAGACCGTTAGGGCTGTCAGACCCCTCAAGCGCCTTCACAGATGAGACAGCGTAGTGGAACGTCAAATCCCATGCGAGAATGATGAAGGGCAGGAAAAGCCATGCCAACGCGAAAATCTCGATCCGGGCCTTCTTCTGGGCGCTGAAGTTTGCGTGGAAGATATCCACCCGCACATGGCTGTTTGTCGTTACCGCATAGCCAACACCGATCAGCACCGCGATCCCGTAGAGCCACCATTGGAGGTCATCCAGCCATGCCTGATTGTGCCCCGCAGAGCGCAGAAAAACCTGCGCAACGATCGCGAGCATCAGGATCGGGTATATCCAGGACAGAAGGTTGGACACACCAACAACAAATCTGTCTCCGGTGTTATGCTCCGCGCGGCCTCGCTTTCCAGGATCGGAGATTGAGACAATCTCTTCAGGACTTTGCATATTTTCCTCGCCAGACGTGCTGCTTTAAAAAGGGGCGAGTACGCTCCGCCCCTTCTGATCTCAGACTTCAGGCAAATGCCTCAGCGCGGACGCTGCAGATAGATGTTGTTGGACCAGATTTTGTAGCCGTCGCGATATTCCTGGAGATCGGCCCAGACCTTGGCAAACATCTCGTCCTCAGCAGCAAGCTCGGCCGCCACCTCATTCCATGTGTTCTCGAACGTCTCAAGGATCTCGGGAGACCACTGCTTGATCTGAACACCATTTTTCTCGGAGTTCTCGACCATAGCGGCGTAGTTCGTCGCTTCGCCTTCTGCATAGTTATCCGTTATGTTGGCCATGCAGGCCACCTCGATCTGGCGTTGGGCGCGCTCGTCGAGGCCGTCCCAAACGTCCTTGTTCACCAAAAGCTCGAACATTGTGGCGGGCTGGTGCCAGCCTGGGAAGTAGTTGTACTTCGCGATATTGTAAAAGCCGAGCCGTGCGTCGATGCGAGGCATTGAGAACTCGGTCGCGTCAATCGCGCCACGCTCCAGCGCCGGGAAGATATCCCCACCCGCAAGAAGCGAGGTGGACACACCGAGACGCTGCATTACTTCCGCACCAAGGCCGAAGAAGCGCATGTTCAGGCCTTCAAGATCAGAGATAGAGTTAATTTCGTTCTTGAACCAGCCGGAAGTTTCCGGCGCGATGATTCCGCAAGGCGTGACGTGGACGTTGTACCCGTTCGCGTCATACATCTCCTGAAAGAGCGTTTTGCCGTCGTCATAGAGCATCCAGCCGAGGAACTCGCCTGCCTCGGGGCCGAACGGAACAGCAGCAAAGAGCGATGCAGCCGTGATCTTGCCCTGCCAGTAACCAGATGTGGTGTAGGCCGCATCGACGGAGCCATTGGAAACAGCATCCAGCGCTTCCAATGTCGGCACCAGCTCGCCCGGATCAAAATGCTCGAATTCAACGGATTCAGAGATACCGTTTATTTTTTCCACAAAGTTCACGGCGGCCGTACCGAGAATCGGCAGGTTTTTCCCGAATGCGGAGGTCATTTCCAGCTGTTCCTGCGCGCTTGCAGTACTCGCAACACCCGCCACCAGCGCCGTGCTGAGCAGCAATTTAAACTTGTTCATTGGAAGCTCCCTAGTTCCCTGTTGTTGTTCTTAATGTATACATTATGCAGGGCATCCCGAAATCGGTCAACGACCATCGGATTGCACGACATCATCCTTGCGGCGGAGATACCTATCGCACGAAAGACCAACCTTGATCTACATCAAATTGGTACTTTTTTCTGACCAATTTCAAGCATCTCTACCCACAACTTGGTATAGCCCGAGCCAAAACTGGCAATTCCCAAGCATCGGAATGCGAAAATGTATTTCGCAAACCGAATCCCAAAGCGCTTTAAAGAAACGCCGTTCAATGCTCGTGAATCGTCGCTGTCCGCTTTACAGTGCAACGGGAAGCTGTTTACTTTGGCGCCAAGGCCGATCAACGGTCACCGCAACAGGGATGTATAGATGGCAGCTTCCGCAGAGGATGCATTTGTCGCGTTTGATGGCGTGCAAAAAAGTTACGATGGCGAGACACTTGTCGTCAAAGATCTGAACCTCTTCATAGATAAGGGCGAGTTTGTCACAATGCTCGGGCCTTCAGGTTCAGGCAAAACAACCTGCCTCATGATGCTTGCGGGGTTCGAGACAGCGACAAACGGCGATATTCGCCTTAATGGCAAACCCATCAACAACATCCCGCCCCACAAGCGTGGTATCGGGATGGTCTTTCAGAACTACGCGCTCTTCCCTCATATGACCGTGGGTGAAAACCTCGCCTTCCCGCTCGAAGTTCGCAAAATGAGCAAGGCGGATCGCGACGCCAAGGTAATGCGCGCCCTCGACATGGTGCAGATGGGAGAGTTTTCTGGCAGGCGCCCGGCGCAACTTTCCGGCGGCCAGCAACAGCGCATCGCCCTCGCCCGGGCTCTGGTGTTTGAGCCGGAGCTTGTGCTGATGGACGAACCTCTCGGCGCGCTGGATAAACAGCTCCGCGAGCATATGCAATTCGAGATCAAGCACATCCACGAGCGCCTGGGCGTCACGGTGGTCTATGTGACCCATGATCAATCCGAGGCGCTCACAATGTCAGACCGAGTGGCTGTATTCGACGACGGCCGCATCCAGCAGCTTGCACCACCGGAAGACCTCTATGAGCGGCCGGAGAACAGTTTCGTGGCCCAGTTCATCGGCGAGAACAACAAACTTACAGGAAAAATCACAGCGAAAGAGGGTGAGACGGTTAAAGTTCAGTTCGCAAACGGGCATACAGGCGAAGCGCTCGCCGTCAATTGCGGCGGCACGGGCGAGGACACCCTTCTCTCGATCCGGCCTGAGCGCATCCAGATCGATGCGGAACCTGATGCCAACAGCGTTGATGCCCAAGTGCTCGAGCTGATCTATCTCGGCGATCACATTCGTTGCCGCATGAACGTTCACGGCAACGAGGATTTCATAGTCAAGGTTCCCAACGCAGCAGGGCACAAGCACCTTGTGGTGGGCGAGACAACACGCCTCACATGGGCAAAAGAGGACTGCCGTGCGCTTGATGCAGCGTGAGACTTTCAGGGATGGCGATGTGCATGCGTCCGGCACATCGCGCAAGAATATCAACGGACCACTCAACAACGGGAGAGTTTGAATGAAACTCAAGTATCTACTAACAGGCGCGGCAAGCGCACTGGCTCTGGCGACTGCTGCCGGTGCCGATGGCCACATGGCCAGCGAGATGACGATCGTCTCATGGGGCGGTGCCTATTCTGCATCTCAGCAGAATGCCTACCATGCACCCTATATGGAACAGTCGGGCATTAGTATCATCAACGATGAAAGCTCTCCCGAAGCGGTCGCCAAGCTGCGCGCAATGAACGAAGCGGGCAACATCACTTGGGATCTGGTGGATGTGGAAGCCGCCGATGCGATCCGCCTCTGTGATGAAGGCCTCGCCCTTGAGATCGACCATGACGACGTTCTCGCAGCGGCCCCCGATGGCACATCCGCATCCGATGATTTCGGTGACACAATCGCCTCCGATTGCTTCATCCCGCAGATCGTCTTCTCCACAACCTTCGGCTATCGCACGGATATGGTGCCCGATGGTGTAGAGCCTCCCTCCAGCGCCTGCGATGTCTTTGATCTCGAAACATACCCCGGCAAGCGCGCGCTGAATAAGCGCCCCATTGCCAACATGGAATGGGCGCTGCTTTGCGACGGCGTTGCCTATGAGGACGTCTATAACGTGCTGGAGACAGATGAGGGTCAGGCCCGCGCCTTCGCCAAGCTCGATACGATCAAGGATCAGACGATATGGTGGTCTGCCGGTGCGGAAACACCGCAGCTTCTGGCGGATGGCGAGATCTTCATGGGCTCCACCTTCAACGGCCGTCTCTTCAGCCTGATTGCTGAACAGAACCAGCCTGTCGGCATGGCATGGGACTGGCAGATGTTCGATCTGGACGGATGGGTCGTGCCCGCCGGTCTCCCGGCAGAGCGCGAAGCCCGTGTGATGGATTACCTGAAGTTTGCGACTGACACACAGCGCCTCGCGAATCAAGCCAAATACATAAGCTACGGCCCGGCCCGCGCCTCTTCTGCGCCGCTTGTCGGCCAGCACGCCGAGCTTGGCATCGACATGGCGCCCCATATGCCAACCGATCCCAACAACGCGGAAAACACCTTCGTGAATAATTACGCATGGTGGGCAGATTACCGCGACGATCTGGATGCCAAGTTCCAGGCATGGCTGATCCAGTAATTTGTCGGTGCGGTGGGCGAAGTCGCCCACCCTACCGCAGCCTGTAGGGTGGGCAATCCTTGCCCACCATTCCACCCAGATTCCTCCGGAGCGTAAAGATGCCCAAAGGCTACATCATCGGCCATATCACTGTTAGCGACCCTGAGGCATACAACGAATATATAGAGAAGGACACGCCGCTTCTCGAAGCCTTCGGTGCAAAGTTCATTGTGCGTGGCGGCCAATCCGAGACGCCAGAAGGCGAAACTCAGAACCGCCATGTCGTGATCCAATTTCCAAGCTACGAGGCTGCAAAGGCCGCCTATAACGATCCGGCGTACCAGAGGGTCGCAGAGATCCGCCGCCGGACGGCAACCAGTACAATCATTCTGGTGGAGGGCGCTTAGATGGCGGACACTACGGCAGGCACTTTCACTCCGGCCGCCCCATCTGTTTCCGGCCCGATGGTCGATAGCGACGGCACCCCCCTCAAGAAGTCCCTCGCCCGCGCACTCCGCCGCCAGAAGATCCGGGCACTCCTGCTTATTGCCCCCCTCCTCTTCTTCGTTTTGATCTCATTCATCTTCCCGATCGGAGATATGCTCTTCCGCTCGGTCAAGAATGAGATTGTCCAGAACACCCTGCCCCGCACTGTGGAAGTACTTCGCGATTATGATGGCGAAGGTGCGCCAAGCGAATTCGTTTATGCCGCCTTCACCCGCGATATGATGGTGGCTTCCGAGAAGAAGCTCCATACGCGCCTTGGCAGCCGCCTCAACTATGAGGTTTCCGGCATCTCGTCACTTTTCCGCAAAACAGGGCGCGGGGTTGATGATATCGGTGAAGAAATCACGGATGCCTTTGTCGCGCTAGATCCGGCATGGGAAGAACCCGCGACCTTCGCCCGCCTGTTGGGCACGGCGGAATGGATCGACGCGTCTGCTGCATGGGCGGAAGAAAAGAACGAGGCAGGCCGAGGGTTCGAGAAACTCCCCCCGCGCTTTCAGCTCGCCCCTGGCATCTCCGAATTGCTGCCACGCACCGCAGATGCCTACAAGGCTTTCGCCGATACGATCCGCAGCGAAGACGAAGACAGCGCGTTGATGGAAGACCCCTGGAATATCGTCTACATCTCTCTTCACGAAGATCTGAAGGCGGATCCGACCATCGCCGCGCGGGTTGAAAGTGCCGACACTGCGCTCTTCACAACGGCTGCCGCCGCCGACTTTCCGGCAATCAGCACACGGGACGCCTTTGTCGATATCGATGAGGATTGGGGTGATGCAGAGGTATGGCGTACCATACAGACCTTCTCCCCGGCTTATACGAACGGCTATTTTCTAGCCGCCGCCGACTTGAAGAAAACACCTGACGGTATCGTCGCCGTGGCCGATGATCAAGCAATCTACATCAAGCTCTTCATCCGCACGATGATCCTCTCGCTCACCATTACGGGCACCTGCATCTTGCTCGGCTATCCCATAGCTTGGCTTCTGGCGAACCTCCCCGTCCGGACAGCCAACCTTCTGATGATCCTCGTGCTCCTGCCCTTCTGGACATCCCTCCTCGTGCGCACCTCCGCCTGGAAGGTCCTTCTTCAGCAGCAGGGTGTGATCAACGACACGCTCGTCTGGATCGGTCTCATCTCGGATACGGGCCGCCTCGTGATGATTAACAATCAGACGGGCACCATCATAGCAATGACGCATATCCTCCTGCCCTTCATGATCCTGCCCCTCTACTCGGTGATGAAGACGGTCCCGCCCACCTACCTCCGCGCAGCTAAGTCACTTGGTGCCACGAACTGGACGGCCTTCTGGCGCGTCTACTTCCCGCAATCCGTGCCCGGTATCGGCGCGGGCTCAATCCTCGTGTTCATCCTCGCCATCGGCTACTACATCACGCCAGAGCTCGTGGGCGGCACGGATGGCACCTTCATCTCCAACCGGATCGCGTACCATATCAGCTCAAGCCTCAATTGGGGCTTGGCGGCCTCGCTCGGCACGGCACTTCTGGTAATCGTGCTGGCCCTCTACTGGGTTTACGACCGGCTCGTGGGCATCGACAATGTGAAACTGGGGTAAGCTAAATGAGCCTTCCAATCTACGCCACCCCCTTGCAAAAAGTCTGGTATTACAGCTTCCGCGTAATCTGTGGCCTCATCTTCTTCTTCCTGATCTTCCCGATCATCATCATCATCCCACTCAGCTTCAACGCGGAGGACTTCTTCACCTTCACGCCGGAGATGCTCTCGCTGAACCCGGAAGGCTATAGCCTCAAACACTACGAGGATTTCTTCACAAACTCCGATTGGCAACGCGCCCTCCAAAATTCCCTCACCATCGCCCCATGGGCCACGCTCCTCTCCGTCAGCTTCGGCACGCTGGCCGCCATTGGCCTTTCGCAGCGCCACGTCCCTTTCAAGGGTGTAATCATGGCAATCCTGATCTCCCCGATGATCGTGCCGCTGATCATCTCGGCCACCGGCATGTTTTTCTTCTACTCCACCATCGGTATCCAAGGTACCAAGATCGGCGTCATCCTCGCCCATGCAGCCCTCGGCGTGCCCTTCGTGATCATCACTGTCACAGCCACACTCGTGGGCTTCGACGAAAGCCTCACCCGCGCCGCCGCCAACATGGGCGCGGGCCCGGTGCGCACATTCTTTAAGATCCAGATGCCACTCATCCTGCCCGGTGTCATTTCCGGCGCACTCTTCGCCTTCATCACCAGTTTCGATGAAGTTGTGGTGGTGCTCTTCGTAGGCAGCGCAGGCCAAAAAACCCTGCCTTGGCAAATGTTTACCGGCCTCCGCGAACAGATCAGCCCGACAATCCTGGCCGTCGCAACCCTTCTCGTGGCCATTTCGATTGTACTTCTTACGGTTGTAGAACTCCTTCGCCGCCGGTCTGAGAGACTAAGGGGTATGTCGCCGGGATAGTTTTAAGGCGCTCCGATTTCTTATCACTCCAGTGAGGTGCAAGCCGAACCGGAGTGAACTGAAAGCCCTCCTATCAAATAGCTCATCAGAGCCTGTGGCTTAGGATCTACAAAGATCCATCCTAAATTGTTGTCCCCACACATGCGTGGATCTAATCATGGCGGAAAAGCCACTGTCGGTCTGGTAGGACTGTAAGCACCTTAACTTTCGCGGACGTTCAACAAACAACACAGTTTTCCAACTTTATCTGTTTTCTTGGAAGGATCGCATCTGCTAGTTGGGATTTCAGTGAACTGGCAAGGCCGTCTCGTATAATGACAAAACCTAGAGTCCTTCTGATTGCAGAGGCTGCCAACCCGGAATGGGTTAGTGTACCTCTGGTGGGGTGGTCGCTGGCCTCAGCACTGCGGGAGGTTGCGGACGTTCACATTGTTACTCAGGTTCGAAACAGAGAGGCCATCCTTCGTTCAGGGCTGAAAGAGGCAAAAGACTTCACCGTGATTGATTCAGAAACACTCGCCCGTCCCATGTGGAAGCTTGGCGAAGTTTTGAGAATGGGTGAAGGCAAAGGATGGACGGCACTTCAAACCGTCAGTGCTCTCAGTTACCCCTATTTTGAATATCTGATCTGGAAACGCTTTGGCTCCGCGATTAAGGCTGGCGAATTCGACATCGTTCATCGCGTAACACCTCTCAGCCCGACGATACAAAGCCCGATTGCCCGGAAATGCAAACGGGCAGGTGTTCCTTTCGTTATAGGTCCACTCAACGGAGGCGTGCCTTGGCCAAAAGCCTTTGATGCCGAACGGCGGCGAGAGAAAGAGTGGCTGTCCTATCTCCGCAGCGCATACAAACTGCTGCCGGGTCGCGCCTCTACTCTTGCGGCGAACGCAATTATCGTCGGGTCTCGCCACACGCAGAGCGAAATACCGGAAACGCATCAGACGCGATGTGTCTATATTCCGGAAAACGCGATCAATCCGGAGCGTTTTTCACGCCAAGCCTCACATAAGGCCGATCCACTGAGAGCCTGCTTCATTGGGCGTATGGTGCCGTACAAGGGCCCTGACATGTTACTAGAAGCGGCAATACCGCTACTTCAGGAGAGGTCTCTGGAACTGGACTTCATCGGAGATGGCCCCTTACTTCCCACACTGCGAAGCATGGCCGACCAAGCGGGTTTGGGCGCATCCGTCCGTTTCCATGGATGGCTGCAGCATGACGAGGTGCAAACAGTGGCCGCGAACTGCAGCGTGCTCTCCTTTCCCTCAATCCGCGAATTTGGGGGAGGGGTCGTACTGGAAGCAATGGCTTTAGGCCTTGTACCTCTGATCGTCGACTATGCAGGTCCGGGTGAGTTGGTAACCTCGGAGTTTGGCATCAAAATTCCCATCGGTAGTCGCGCGCATATAGTAAATAGCTTTCGTGAAGAGTTGGCACGTCTCGCCACCTGTCAAGAGAAAAGAGTGGCAATGGGAGAAGCAGGGCGTGCACGCGTTGCCAGCCACTTTACTTGGCAGGCGAAGGCTCAACAGGTATCCAGCGTATATGATTGGGTGCTCGGGCAAAGATCAGAAAAGCCCGAACCATTTTGATAAGAAGTCTCCAGCCTGTATCAAACCTCGCGCGCAGGAATACCAACTACCGTCGTGTTTGATTTCACATCTTTCGTCACAACGGCATTGGCGCCCACTCGTACATGATCACCAATTGTTAATGGGCCAATAATCTTCGCTCCTGCCCCGATATCCACGTGACCGCCGAGTTGTACCGGCCCAGCCAAGGTGACCTGCTGAAAGATAAGACAGTTCGGCCCTATTCGAGAATCAGGATGAATGATAATACCAGTTGGGTGAGTTAGCAAAAATCCGCCGTCGATTTGGGTATTGAGATGGATTTCACATTGGGTAATCACCGACCAGAAGCGGTGGACGATAACCCAATAATGACGAAGTGCTTTGCTAACCAGCCCTGAACGACCCCTTAGAGATTGATACCTTCTTACACTTCTCAGAAGTTTTCTGCCAGGATCCCAAAAGAATCGAACTTTTTCTCTGCTCCAGTCTGGGGTTTCGGCCGAAACACCTATCTCTACTTGCATTAGGCCTCCAAATATACAACTTGAGGGCGCCTTAATTGATCTAAAGGTATTTCAAAAATCGATTCTCTACAGGTACTGTTCATTCTTTGACTTTTTCGCCATAGATCATTGCTCCAAAGTGGCTTTTTATGACCTCTCCGCACAAAAAAACTAAGATCGAGCACAAAATTGCCAAAAACGGACAATAAGTTTTTGATCATTGACTATCATCCATCTCGCTGTCTTGGTGCAGTTAATACTTGGTTATCGAGTTCGGAGTTACGATATCACTGCGGTTTGGAATGTCGCTCAAGCCGCTGAGTTTGTAAACGTTGGAAGGCAAACAGGTATGAAGTCGGTATATATTTGAAAAGCCGCGCCTGATTGTCCGATCGTGATTTGCGGACGCAGTTCTTCTTCTGCGTCCTTTTCAGAAGATACACGGCCTACTTATCCCCCGCCCTACCGGCGGGCCGTACAAACTACCACGAGGAGCCCCCCCCTTGCCCGATATTAGAAACTACATCTTCGGAAACAGTCTCATCAACCATGGGTCTGATACCTACCAAACAACCGTACCTTACTGGCTTGATGCCTTTGCAGAACGCGCTGGCAACACGTACACCGTAGACGGTCAGTTCATGCACCCGCGCTTTTTCTCCCCAGATGCCTTTAATCCCCAATGGGGCTTTGAGGGCGTGGAAAGCGCGTGGCTCGAGAACAATGCAAATAGCTTCGCAGATGTGGACTACACGAATGTGATGATAACCACAGCGAACTACATTCAGTATCGTTCGCCTACTGAAACATATGATGGCGGCAACACCTCACCCGTCGATGCAACACTCGGAATGATCGACTGGATCATTGATCGGGAGCCAAGTACAGAAATCGATATCTACGTCAGCTGGCCAGAGATGGCCCTGATGTTCTCATCATTTCCTCCGTCGGCTGCTGAATTTGCCGAGTATAACCAAGAAACAATCGGGGCGTACGCCGATTGGCATCAGGAGTACGTAGAGGCCCTGCAGGCGGCCCGCCCAGGTGCGGCGATTAACATGATGGCCGTCGGCCCAATAATGAGCGAGCTGTTTACGACAGTCCTCAGCGATCTTCCACCTTCCGCACTCTACGTCGATGCAGCCCCCCACGGGACGGAAACACTCTACTTCCTCGCCGGTCTTGTGACTTACGCTTACATGTATGAGGAAAGTCCACCACTGGATTTTGATATACCCTCGTCGATCCATCCTCTGGTGCGTGCGCATTATGCAGAAATCGTGGCGTCAATCTCTGAACTCGTCAATGTTGACGTGCCGGTTGGCCCAGATCCATCTCCATTGGATGGAGATGATTCTGCTAACGTTATCACGGGCACGTCGGCGGATGACACGATCAACGCCTACGCAGGCGATGATGATGTACAGTCAGGCGACGGCGATGATATTATTAAAGGTGGCGTTGGAAACGATACGCTTTGGGGCCAAGGCGGAAACGATACCATAGACGGTGGTTATGGAGCCGACTCCATTCAGGGCGGCAGCGGCAACGATGTTGTTAATGGAGGTGCAGGCAACGACACAATCAACGGCAACAGCGGCAATGACACGATCAGCGGTGGTTCTGGAAACGACGTGATCGACGCAGGCGATGGCAATGACATTGTGAACGGCGGTGCCGGTGATGATGATGTACGCGGCGGCAACGGTCGTGACATTGTTCGTCTAGGCGATGGAAATGACATTTTCACGGACAATCAGCAAAGCGGATCAGAAGGCGCCGACCGAGTTTTTGGCGAGGCTGGTGATGACCGGATATATGGCGGCGGCGGCGATGACTTTCTGAGCGGCGGTGCCGGAAATGACTTTATCGCTGGCGGTGCTGGCAATGATAGAATTGAAGGTGGTAGCGGCGAAGACACCGTAAATGGTGGCGGCGGTGCAGATAACATCGACGGCGGCAGCGGTGCCGACACGATAGATTCCGGCGCGGGAGATGACCTTGTTCGCGGGGGAGACGGTCGAGATACCGTTTCGCTGGGTGCAGGAAACGACCGATTTATTGATACTGATCAGGCTGGATTTTCCGGATCCGATGAAGTGTTCGGTGGTGATGGAGATGATCGCCTAATTGGTCGTGGCGGAAATGATGTACTCCAAGGAGGCTATGGCAACGATATTGTGATAGGCGGAGCAGAGGATGACGTTCTTTCAGGGGGTGTTGGAAACGACATCTTAAGAGGCGGCACCGGCAACGACACAATGATGGGCGGCGATGGCGCAGATACTATGTCCGGTGGCGATGGAGCCGATACTGTTGAAGGCGGAAATGGTCGGGATACGGTACGTCTTGGCTCTGGAAACGACAGGTTCACTGACAATTCACAATCCGGAAATCTAGGCGAAGACTTTGTTCAGGGCGGCGATGGCAACGATACGATCATAGGCGGCGGTGGAAGCGATACTCTTCTGGGCGGTACCGGCAACGATACAGTTTCCGGCGGTGCAGACCACGATACAATAGCCGGTGCTGCAGGCAACGATACACTAAGTGGAGGCGGCGGAGCAGATGTGATCAGAGGTGGCGTTGGCGCGGACAGTGTCATGGGTGGCGCTGGCGCAGACTCTCTCTTCGGGGGCCGCGATGCAGACGCATTCGTATATACCTCTCACGTGCAGTCCAATAGTGCCAATGGCATAGATACGATTGAGGATTTCCAGAGAGGAACAGATACAATCGATCTTCGTGGTGTTGATGCTGATGCCACTTCATCCGGCAATCAGTCTTTCTCCTTTATTGGAGGGTCAGCCTTTAGTGGCGCAGCGGGTGAGTTGCGGTTCAACAACGGTGTGTTAAGCGGTGATATCGACGGTGACGGCATCGCAGACATGGCCATCCGCGTGAACAATGTGAACACTCTTACAGCGACGGATTTGGAACTCGGCTCGCAACCTGGTGGAGGGGGCGGCGGAAGCGGTGCAGCACCGGCCCCAATCCAAGATACTGTAGGTGGAGGAAATCCGTCTCTTGGGATGGGCCTCGAAGGTTTGGCCGACTGGTCATCTCAGATCCCTTTCATTGATATAATGAAATCAGGGCGTCCTTGGACGGGACATACCTCCGGGCAATGGGGCGCTTGGGATCATGGCAGCCTCGAAGAGGGCGGTTATCTAGATGAAAACGGGTGGATTACTGAAATTCCTCCGGGCGTCAATAATATAGAATCTTTCATACTGACGGGCTTGCCCGAGGAAGAAGTGAGCGTCGGAGGACGGTACCGCCTTACCTATGATGGTGAAGGCACCATCAACGTGTTCGGAAGTACCATTACAAACGTAACGCGTGGGGACGGAGAGATCTGGTTTGACTTTGCTCCGGGCTCGGACACGACAGCGATTTCGATCACGGAAACAGATCCGAATGGCAACGGAAACTATATCCGTAATGTTTCAGTCGTGCATGAGGACAATATCCCAGCTCATGAGGCGGGAGTCATTTTCAACCCCGACTGGATTGATCGGATCGAAGATCTCCGCTCCATACGTTTCATGGATTGGATGTTCACAAACGGCTCGGATATAGAAACATGGGAAGACCGACCAACGGTAGGCAACTACTCTTACGTCGCTGGCGGTGCCCCGGTCGAAATCATGGTGGCGCTGGCAAACCAGATTGGTGCTGACCCATGGTTTAACATGCCGCATATGGCAAACGATGACTACGCGCGTGAGTTTGCCACTTACGTCCGAGACAATCTAGATCCGGAACTGCGGGCCTACAACGAATACTCGAACGAGGTTTGGAACTGGGGCTTCCCACAAACCCATTGGGCGCGCGAGCAGGCGGAGGCGCGTTGGGGACCAGATGCAGCTTACGATTCGCACCTTCAGTTCTATGGGATGCGCGCTGCCGAAATGGCAACCATTTGGGATAGCGTATTCGGTTCGGAGGCTGATGAGCGGGTAATCAATGTGGTTACAACCCAAACAGATTGGCCAGGGCTTGAAGAGGGTATCTTTTATGCACCTCTCTATGTGGCGGAAAATCCAGGCGTTAACCAACCACCTGTTATGATTTTCGATGCCTATGCCGTAACAGGCTACTTTGGTTTTGAGTTGGGCGGAGATCAGGCAGGTGAGGTGCTTCAATGGATATCGGACAGTCGTGCTCAGGCTGTTGCAGATGCCAATTCACAGGGCCTCACCGGCGCAGCGCGCAATGCTTACATTGAGGAGCATCAGTACGATCAAGCCTCCGCAATTGCTGCGGAAGACATTCGCACCGGCTCGCTAGCTGAATTAATCGGCCAACACTATGTCTATCAGGCGGCTGTTGCCACGGCGAATGGGCTTGATTTGGTGATGTATGAGGGCGGAACTCATGTCGTAGGCTTCGGTGCCAACGGTTCCAATCAAGAACTCACGGATTTCTTCCATCATTTCAACTACTCTATGGAGATGGCAGATCTCTACCAGATCCTTCTCGAGGGTTGGCGAGATGTCGGCGGCACGCTCTTCAATGCCTTCGTGGATGTCTCCGATCCCAGCCAATACGGCTCCTGGGGTGCGCTCCGACATCTCGATGATGAAAACCCGCGTTGGGATGTTCTCAACAACTTCAACGATACCGTCGCTGCCTGGTGGGAAACCCGCGATGCCGATGCTTTTGATCAGGGCCTCTTCCTGAACGGAACGTCTGGCGCGGACATATTGGCTGGCACTGTTGAGGAGGATATTCTCCTTGGTGGTCAGGGCAACGACACGCTCATCGGGTATGGCGGTGAGGATCGTCTGCATGGCGGTACTGGTCAGGATACAGCTTGGCTAATTGGCAGCCGCTCGGATTATTCGTTCGAAGCAGATGGCGATACACTGATTGCAACCCATTCCTCAGGCCGCACCTTCCTAACAGACGTGGAAACCATCATCTTTGATGAGCAATCAGAGCAGAGCTTTTCCGTTAGCTCGTTCCTCTAATATCCAAAAACTGCCCGCCCCCTTTCTAAGGGGCGGGTGAACTATGGAAAAGTCGCCAAAAGAACACTCAAACTTCAAAAAACGCACAGTTTTTCCCCGTCTGACCTTTGACGAGACACCAGGCCAGACCACATAGTGGCTTACACTTTGTTATGGAGTATCGAATGTTCAATTTTTCAACCAGACTTATTGGGCCATTTCTCGCTACGGTTCTTACCCTAAGCACGTTCCCGGGGAAAACTGACGCCAAGGAAGTTCGGAATTATATCTTCGGCCATAGTCTCATCAACCATGTATCAGACACGCCGCAGACGGTAGTACCCTACTGGTTGAACCAACTGGCAAAAGCTGCAGGGCATAGCTACAGAATGGACGGCCAATTCGAGGCAATGTTCTTTCGAAACGCTCTCCCGCCAAACTCTAGCTGGTGGGTGGAAGGTGTGCAGAGCAATTGGAATATGGGCTCCGGTCGGCCGTTCGGTGATGCTGATTACACACATGTTACCATCACAGCTATAAATTTCGCGCAGTATCAAGGCCCGACGTCACTCTACGACGGCGACAACCCGCTCCGCGTCTCGCCCGTAACTGATGCGCTTGAGGTGATCGACTGGCTTACCGAGCGAGAGCCGGGGGTGGAGATCCAGATCTATGTAAACTGGCCCGAAATGGCAGAGTATATACGCGATTTCCCCCCCTCGCCTCGCAATTTTGCGAAATACAACGCAGCCACCGCAGGCTCTTTTGCCGATTGGTTCGACACATACTACAACGCCATCAAAAAGGCGCGTCCTGACGTCAACCTATCATCAATCCCGGTAGGCCCGGTAATGGCGGGTCTCTTCACATCAATCCTGAGTGAAGTCCCGCCAGCGGATCTCTACGTAGACAGTGCTCCTCATGGCACGCCAACACTCTACTTTCTAGCCAGCCTTGTAACGTATGTGCACATGTACAAGGAGCGCCCACCCGCAAATTTCAAAATTCCGCGAAGCATAAATCCGATCGTGCGTGAGAGATACTCAGAGATCATCGAGGCCATCTGGGAACGCCGGAACAGGGCGGTGGTCGCCAAAGCTATGCCGCTCACCAATGAAAAAAGTGCATCCGACCAAACCCCACCGTCTTCCTTTCGAGCCGGTAGCGTCATGGCACCGCAGTTTAGAGCAGAGTATTTTGCCCTTGAAAGCATGCCCGAAAGCCTCGCAGATATTTCCTTTGCGCGGAAACCGGACTTCGTGGAAGACTTGGATGCTTTGGAAACACGCTACCGAAGTCAGACTTATAAATCTGAAGGGCTTAGAAGCCCGGTTGCTTCTCGGGTCACAACGACATTGCCAATCAACACAGAGGGCGATTACGTTTTTTTTTAGCCACGAGATCTGCGGCAGCCATCTATATCGCAGGTGAACCAGTCGGGCAAAAACGCGCGAGTGATCAGATTGAAACTGTTCAGGCGGAAGTATATCTCCCCACTGGGCAACCGATTGTTGAACTCCGATTCTGGGAAGATTCAGAGGCGCCAGATCTGAACATCACTTACACCGGCCCTGATACCAAGGGCCTTGAGTTACAGCTGAAAGCTCCGATTGAAGTAGCATTAGCTACTACAGATGAGGAAAAGAGCGAGTCCGCCGCCACTCCCCTACCGGTAGGCCGCCCACCTCTACCCTGGCCGAAAGAGCGTCTTGCCACAAAGGCTATTCCGGATCCCACGCTTCAGAAGCATTCCCAAAGGGATATGGCGGCCCCCAAGGAAAATCCATTTGGCACCCATACACCATCAGTTGGAATGGGGTTGGAAGGTCTGGCCGACTGGTCTTCACAAATACCATTTATCGACATCATGAAAACTGCCCGCCCATGGACAGGCCACATTGCAGGCCAGTGGGGCGGTTGGGATCATCCGAGGCTCGCTTCAGAAGGCTACTTGGATATGAACGGGTGGCTCAAAGCAATGCCACCAGATGCCAGTTCGGTACAGACTTTCATTTTAAGCTCACTTCCCGAGGAAGCCACAAGCCTTACTGGCAGATACAGGCTCCGCTACGAGGGCGAGGGTATTTTGACGGTTATCGGAGGTTATACGGAGATCCTCAGCCAAAGGCCCGGCGAGATCTGGTTCCGATTCCGCCCGGGAGGTGATGGCACGGCGATCTCGATCACTGCAACGGACCCAAAGGGCACTGGCAACCATATTCGCAATATCTCCATTCTTCATGAAAGGAACATCGTATTATATGAGGCGGGCGGTATCTTTAATCCAGACTGGATTGAGAGAATAAAAAGCTTCCGCTCTCTCCGGTTCATGGATTGGATGTTCACCAACGGCTCGGCTGTGACCCATTGGGAAGAGCGTCCGAAAGTCGGAAACTATACCTATGTAGATGGCGGTCCGCCGATTGAAATCATGGTGTCACTGGCCAATAAAATTGGTGCGGATCCGTGGTTTAACATGCCGCATATGGCGGATGACACATATGTGCGCAACTTTGCCAAGCAAGTGCGCAATACACTTGATCCGAGACTTCGCGCTTATGTCGAGTACTCCAACGAAATGTGGAACTGGGCGTTCCCGCAGACCCATTGGGCTTTGAGCCAGGCAAACCAGCGCTGGGGCGAGGATGCGGCCCCCAACGCATGGCTCCAATTCTACGGCCTGCGCGCGGCGGAGATTGCCCGGATCTGGGATAGTGTCTTCATGCCAAATGCCGAAAGCCGCCTTATCAATGTCATCGGCACTCACACAGGATGGCCGGGTCTGGAAGAGGGCATACTTCAGGCACCATTGTACGTCGCCGAAGACCCGACATCCAACTCGGCACCCGTAGGGTCATTCGATGCTTATGCGGTAACCGGTTACTTCGGGTTGGAGTTAGGCGGAAACCGGGCAAAGGAAGTTCTCATCTGGATTGCGGAAAGCAAAGTGAAGGCTGAAACCGATGCTGCAAACCTCCCGCTTCAGGCGCAGGGTGCACACATTTTAACCCATAGGTATAATTATGCGACAAAACTGGCAGCCGAAGCTCTGCGGGTCGGATCTGTTTCTGAAATCGTGAACGATTTCTATCGCTATCAAGCCAGTGTTGCCGCCGCCAATGGGCTGGATCTTGTTATGTATGAAGGTGGTACGCATGTGGTCGCGATGGGTGAGTACTCTGAAAATCAAGAACTCACGGATTTCTTCCATCATTTCAACTACTCTATGGAAATGGCAGATCTCTACCAGATCCTGCTCGAGGGTTGGCGAGATGTCGGCGGCACGCTCTTCAATGCCTTCGTGGATGTCTCCGATCCCAGCCAATACGGCTCCTGGGGTGCGCTCCGACATCTCGATGATGAAAACCCGCGTTGGGATGTTCTCAACAACTTCAACGATACCGTCGCTGCCTGGTGGGAAACCCGCGATGCCGATGCTTTTGATCAGGGCCTCTTCCTGAACGGAACGTCTGGCGCGGACATATTGGCTGGCACTGTTGAGGAGGATATTCTCCTTGGTGGTCAGGGCAACGACACGCTCATCGGGTATGGCGGTGAGGATCGTCTGCATGGCGGTACTGGTCAGGATACAGCTTGGCTAATTGGCAGCCGCTCGGATTATTCGTTCGAAGCAGATGGCGATACACTGATTGCAACCCATTCCTCAGGCCGCACCTTCCTAACAGATGTGGAAACCATCATCTTTGATGAGACGCCTGACACGAGAGTCTCTACGTCAGGCGGCCTGTAGGCAAAGCTGGCCCGCGGTTCATTCAAAGAGCCCGCGTTCTGGGATGAGTATAACGTCGCCATCCTTGAGGGGAGCGAGGCCCTGGATTGAA
>CANMAI010000020.1 GCA_947495795.1 uncultured Paracoccaceae bacterium
CGGGACACTCCTCTGTTGCCAGAAATGTACCCAAAATTTCGCACTCAGTTCGGACCAGTTTCAGGGGGCAAGACCAACAACATCAGAATGACCAAGGCAATGCTGAGAAGAACGTTCACGGAATAAGCACACACAAGATTAGTATTCAGCACCTGATCCCAAAACACGATCCAATTTCAGGAATACGTTTGGTCGCACATTGTACCAAAAAAAGAGCGGCGCCGGGATATAGCAATTCTCATATTTTGTAGAGCTATCCCCGGCGCAGCCCGCAAATCATGCGGGTCGAGTAAGGTCCGGCGGTGTTGCCTCACGACGCAGCTGCTCAACAACCTCATCAAGGGAAACGACCGTTGAACGCTTGTCGCCCAGCCTTCGCATGGAAACGGTGCGGGCCTCCACTTCCTGTTTCCCGATGGCAAGGATCACCGGCACCTTGCCCACGGAATGCTCGCGCACTTTGTAATTGATCTTCTCATTGCGCACATCCGCCTCGGCCCGAAGGCCAGCAGCCTTCAGTTGCTCCACAACCTCATGCACGTAAGTATCTGCGTCAGATATAATAGCGGCCACCACAACCTGCCGGGGTGCCAGCCAGAGCGGGAACTTGCCCGCATGTTCCTCGATCAGAATGCCGATGAACCGTTCGAACGAGCCAAGGGTCGCACGGTGAAGCATGTAGGGCCTATGCTTGGCACCGTCTTCGCCGATATAGGTTGCATCCAGCCGCTCAGGTAGGTTTGGGTCCACTTGGAAAGTGCCGCACTGCCATTCGCGGCCAATCGCATCCGTTAGTTTGAAATCGAGCTTCGGCCCGTAAAATGCACCTTCGCCCGGATCAAGTGTGTAGGCATTGCCCGTTTTTTTGATGGCGTTTTCCAATGCCGCCTCGACGTGATCCCAGCTTTCCTCCGAGCCCACGCGTTTCTCGGGCCGCGTTGCGAACATGATCTCGAATTTCTCAAAGCCCAGATCCTTGTAGATATCGGTCAGAAATTCTATGAAACGCGCGCATTCGGCCTCGATCTGCTCTTCGGTACAGAAGATATGCGCGTCATCCTGAGCAAACCCACGCACGCGCATGATGCCATGCAGAGCGCCCGAAGGCTCGTAGCGGTTGCACGAGCCAAACTCGGCCATTCGCAGTGGCAGATCGCGGTAGGATTTCAGGCCCTGATTGTAGATCTGCACATGGCAGGGGCAGTTCATCGGCTTCAGCGCGTTCACAGCCTTCTCGCGTGCGTGTTCCTCGTCAACCTCTACGATGAACATATGTTCCTGATACTTGTCCCAATGCCCCGAAGCTTCCCAGAGCTTGCGATCCACGACTTGCGGTGTGTTGACCTCGACATAACCGCCCGCGCGTTGTTTGCGGCGCATGTAGTCCTGCAATGTGGTGTAGAGAGACCAACCATTGGGGTGCCAAAAGATCTGGCCCGGTGCCTCTTCCTGCATGTGGAAAAGGTCCATCTCGCGGCCGAGGCGGCGATGGTCACGCTTCTCTGCCTCTTCCAGAAAATGCAGGTGGTCCTTGAGCTCGTTACGGTTTCGGAAGGCAACACCGTAGATACGTTGCAGCATCGTGCGATCGCTGTCGCCCCGCCAGTAGGCCCCGGCCACACTCATTAGCTTGAACGCGTCCGCAGGAACCTGACCGGTATGCGCCAGGTGTGGTCCACGGCAAAGGTCCTGCCAGTCGCCGTGCCAGTACATGCGGATCGGCTCTCCCTCCGGGATCATGCCGACAAGTTCCACCTTGTAAGGCTCACCATTTGCCTCATAGAAGGCAACCGCTCGCTCGCGATCCCATACTTCGGTGCGCACTCCATCCCGCAGGTTGATTATCGCCTTCATCTTCGCTTCGATTTTTTCCAGATCCTCAGATGAGAATGGCTCCTTTCGATCGAAATCGTAGTAAAACCCATTGTCGATCACAGGGCCGATGGTCACCTTCACATCCGGCCATATCTCCTGCACAGCACGGGCCATGATATGCGCGCAATCGTGGCGGATCAGCTCAAGAGCGGCGGCCTCATCCTTGATCGTCACGATCTCCAGTGCTGCATCGGCCTGAATAGGCTCCGAAAGATCAGCCAGCCGCCCATCCAGCTTCACTGCAAAGGCGGCCTTGCCGAGAGATTTGGAGATATCGGCGGCCACATCAGAGCCTGTTATGCCAGCGGCATAGCCGCGCTTGGCGCCATCGGGAAGCTTAAGGTAAATCTGTGCGCCATCCATCTGGCGTTCCTCCGTGCTGTCTGGCGCCTACGAAACGCCCGGTTGCTGGTACATGCGTCTTGCCGTGTGGACATGGTCTTTGTCAAGCAGGGCGTGTGTGACATACAGGCATGACAACTGTGTCAAGAAAGTGTGTGGGCTCTGGGTGAGAGCAGGAAGTCCAACCAATTATTCCGGGAGCTTCGCTATGCACAGGATCAACGACCGCTGCAGCCATGTTTTGTGTTTCAGGCGATCTAGCTGCAGAATTCACCTTCGTGGCTCTAGGTGACATGCCATACGGCGACCCGGCGGCAGTGTATGCGCCTTATGAGACCCTGATCGCCACCATCAACGCCTGCGAGCCCGCTATGGTTGTTGATGTCTGCGATACGAAATCAGGCGGCACGGCCTGTTCGGACGAGATGCTGAACGATCAGCTTGGCTTTCTGAAAGCGTTCGACGCCCCTACGATCTATACACCGGGCGGTAACAAGTGGACGGATTGCTACCGCAAGAACGCAGGTGGGTTCGATCCGCTGGAGCGTCTGGACTTCATCCGCACCACCTATTTTGCGGATCCCGCCACAAGCTTCGGCAAGAGCCCTACAGCAAGCGCGTCAATCAGATCGTCCGGACCGTGACGATACGGAGAGAGAGCCACTCTAAGTCTGGATTGACATGGAGAGGCCGACATAAAATGCACAGCACTCAAATGGATGCACTGGCTGGCATTTCTGCTAATGCTCCACTTCCTGCTGGTAGAGCCCGATGCTTTCTGCGGCACCGCCGGTGCCCAAACCGCCGCTTTGGCCAATCATGCAGGCATGGGCCTTCTTCTTGCCATCATCATCACGATCTGGAGCCTGGGATACTGGCGAAGTGGCCCCTTGGGATCCGGCCCGGCCCCAAGCTTTCGTCACGACTTAAGCGGCTTCACCGCTCGTTACCGATCATTATGCTCACGGAGGCTGCTGCGGACCTCGCCGACCCGTTTTTTGTACTCGGCTTCGGCGTTATCTCCCTCGATTTCGGCACGGGCGCTGCCACAGCATACGAATGGGCGGTGGATATCCACGAGATTGCCTTCGATATCCTCCTCCGTCTTCTCATAGTCCACTTCATCTCTGGCGGCACTATTGGCTAAAGGATAACGCCCTTCGCATCATCCTGCCACGCCGCCTGCACAAATGCCTCTGAGGCGCGAGACGCGCTTCAGAAGGATCACCCCAACCGGATGATCTCCACCACAAGCAGGACGGAACAGAGCCAGCTTGCCGTAAAGATGATGGGGCGCACCGGAAACTGCGCATTGCCGGAGATCATGCCCACGGCATGCAGCACGCGCAGCCAGAAAAACGCGATGGCAGCCCCAACCGTGATGCCAGTAGATATTCCCGCCGCATTGGCGATCAGCACGAGGGCCGCGAAGGGCAGGGCCGTTTCGATCAGGTTGAGATGCGCACGGTGTGCCCGATGCACCTAGGGCGGAAACTGCTTCAGATCGGGTGGGCGCACGAAATCCGCCATTGCGTCCACCGGGTGTATGTTCACGCCGACGATATAGGGGATCCAGAGTGAGGCGGCGAGCCCGGCCGTCAGGGCGAGGTAGAAAAGCTCCGTCGTCATAACTCAGCCCTCCGCGCGCAGGGGCGTGCCCGTTTCCAGAAAGCTTTTCAGGGAGGATGCCCAGCGGGCCCATCCCTCGCCTATGCCGTCCTGACCTTCGGGAACCTCGTAATGCTCCACCGTCAGTTTCACGATGTCACCTTGCGGTACAAGGATATAGGCACACTTCGAATGGGCGGTGTCCGGCCCGGCCCATTTTGGCTCGAATGTCATCTCGACCCGTGTTTTCGGATCGACCCTGGTGGCCCTCTGAACAAGCATTACATCGCCATCCTCGGTGTAGATCACCAGGCCATTCTCGCTATCGGCGTCGCCCTCGACCCGGGAGGAGGCAAAGTGATACTTGGCCATGGTGGCACCTGTAATAATGGCGTCCCACAGCGCGTCCACCGTGGTGCGGATGAAGGTTTCCATCATGAAATCTGGCTTGGTCATCGTTTCTGTTGCAGGCATTGCAGTGTCTCCTTCGAGTTTGGTCTTGAGGTTAAGAATCCCGCGGGCGGCGGGCTTTTGCAGGAGTGGCTCGATCCAGCGATCAATCACCTCCTGCAGAGGCAAGGCGTTGAGATAGTGATACTTAAAACGCCCCTTCTTCTTGGTCAGGATCAGCCCTGCCGCTTCCAGCAGCTTGAGGTGCTTCATCACGCCAAAGCGCGTCATCTCCAGACCCTCCTCCATCTGTTGGAGCGTCTGACCATCGCGTATGCGCAAACTGTCGAGCAGCGCGCGGCGCGAAGGGTCGTTCAGAGCTTTGAAGATCATGTCCATGAGTCGTTAATATGTGATTCTTTAGTCACGTGTCAATGTGGTAACCTATTCTGTGGATATCCTCATTGAAGAGAGGTGGGAAGGCTGGCAAAACGAAGGCAATCAAAGAAGGGGTCCCCGATGCCGGAAATGCTTGTCACCGCCAGTGGCCGTCAGATTGCCTATCACCGCCATGAAGGCGAAAGCGAGTTGCCCGGCATCGTGTTTCTCGGTGGATTCCGCTCGGATATGGAGGGCACGAAGGCGCTTCACCTCGAAGCCTGGGCAAAGGCCGGGGGGCGGGATTTCCTGCGGCTCGATTATTCGGGCCACGGTGCCTCGTCAGGTGATTTTCTCGATGGATGCATCGGCGATTGGGTCGAAGATAGCGAAGTCGCAATCACTACGCTGACAAAGGGGCCCCAGGTCGTTGTCGGCAGTTCGATGGGTGGCTGGATCGCGCTTTTGTTGGCCCGCGCGCTGCCAGCGCGCGTGGCGGGGCTCGTCGGCATCGCCGCCGCCCCCGATTTCACGGAAGATAGTATGTGGCAAGGCTTCGATGCCGCCCAGAAACAGACGCTGATGGAGGAAGGGCAGGTGGCACTGCCCTCGGATTATTCGGATGATCCGTACATCATCACTCGCCGCCTGATCGAGGATGGCCGTAACCAGCTCGTTCTCCGCGATCCCTTGCCGCTGCCTATGCCAGTCCGCCTTCTTCACGGCACGGCCGACGCGGATGTAGCCCTCTCAGTACCTCTCCGCCTGATCGAACACGCTACAGCACTCGATATGTGCCTTACGCTGGTCAAGGGCGCGGATCATCGCTTTTCTACTCCAGAGGCGCTTGCTTTGACAGAGACGGCTATCATCGAAGTGACAGAGGCTTTGGGCAGCTAGGCTCAGGAGCTTTCAATCAGATGCGGATAGCTGGAAGGGTTGATGCAGGGCTGCATCAGAAGGTGATACCATGACAGATTTGTTCCCGTCATAGGCGGCGCAGATGCTCCAGATTGAGCAATATTTCCAGTTGTCGCACGATGTTTTGACGGTTGATGATCGGTGTGTCATCAGCGGAATTGTCTTTGCGATAACGAACGGTCTGCGTTTGGGGCACCTCCATCTGATTATGGTCCGCATAGGACGATCTATGACGCCTGGTATGCTGAGATTTTATGGGTGTCGCACATTGCATGCGAAGCGACTTTGTTCTCAAGTGTTTTGGTTGTCTTATGACGTTCATCCTAAATGAGGGTGAGATCTGTGCCCCACGGTACAGACAGGAGTGGGAGACAGACTAGCCTCTTCTCCTCAAAGAGGTCATAAAATAAACATGTTCAGGCGGTCCTTTAGAAAGGTGTGCTAATTGTCATCATCAGGGCGCTAAGAATCGTTTACGGCAAGCTTCGGGGGTGGCTGTGTGCGGCTTAGAATGGTTTTGAGTGAGGAGTGCGGGCGTCTCTGTTGCGCAGTCCTAGAGCTTAGTGTGGGGCTTCGTAATGAATGACAATGGCGATGACAATCGTTTCGAAAACGATATTGCGATTGTTGGTATGTCCGCGCATTTGCCGGGTGCGCGCTCTATTTTCGAGTATTGGGAAAATCTCAGAAACGGCGTGGAATCCATCCGGCGGCTAAGTGAAGAGGAACTCTTGGCCGCTGGAGAGTCTCAATCGCGCTTGCGACATAAGAACTATGTTGCCAGTGCATCGATTCTTGATGATTTCGAACACTTTGATGCTGATTTCTTCGGTTTCAGTCCGAAGGAAGCGGCCATTATGGATCCGCAGCATCGACAGTTTCTGGAAGTGGCGTGGGAAGCTTTGGAGGATGCTGGGCATCCGCCGGAAAACTTTGACGGACTAATTGGTGTCTATGCAGGCTGCGGGATGGGCAGCTACTTTTATTTCAACCTCTGCTCAAACCCGGATCTGGTGGACAATGTGGGCATGTTCTTGTTGCGCCATACGGGGAACGATAAGGACTTTTTGTCCACCAGGGTCAGCCATATCTTCAACTTGCAGGGGCCAAGCATCAATGTGCAAACTGCTTGCTCCACCTCTCTGGTGGCAACGCATTATGCCTGCCAGGCGCTACTGAGCGGTGAATGTGATATGGCGCTTGCGGGTGGTGTGACAATCGAACTGCCGCATAATCGCGGCTACATTTTCGAGGATGGAGAGATCCTTTCCCCTGACGGACATTGCCACGCTTTTGATCATCGTGCGCAGGGCACCGTGTTTGGCAGCGGGGCGGGGGCAGTTGTGCTCCGCCGTCTCTCGGATGCTATCGCCGATGGAGATCACATCTGGGGTGTGATCAAAGGTACCGCCGTTAACAACGATGGCTCAGACAAAGCTGGCTATTTGGCACCAAGTGTGGATGGGCAAGCGCGTGCGATTGCGGAGGCGCACGCGATTGCGGGCGTTTCGGCGGATACCATCGATTATGTTGAGTGCCACGGCACAGGCACCTATCTCGGAGATCCTATCGAAATTGCAGCGATGAGTTCTGCCTTTCAGGAAACAACCGAGGAAACCGGATATTGCCGCATTGGATCGGTGAAGACCAACATCGGGCATCTTGATACGGCTGCAGGTGTTGCAAGCCTGATCAAGGCGACGATGGGATTGAAGAACAGAGAAATCCCGCCAAGCCTTGGATTTGAGGCACCCAATCCCGCGATTGATTTTGTAAACAGTCCGTTCCGGGTGAACGCAGAGCTTAGTGACTGGGTTTCCCACACAGGTCCACGCAGGGCAGGAGTGAACTCACTCGGCGTGGGTGGAACAAACGCCCATGCCGTTCTCGAGGAGGCTCCTGAACTCATTTCATCCGAAGAGTCTGATTGGCCTTTTCAAATTTTGACAGTTTCCGGACGCTCGCGAGCTGCCTTGGATGCCAATACCAAGGCGCTGATTTCACATCTACGGGCTCATCCGGAGCAACGGCTAGCAGATGTGGCCTACACGCTCAAGGAGGGTCGTCGTGCTTTCGAGAAGCGCAGGGTCGTTGTGGCTGAGAACCACAAGGAAGCCGCTGCGCTACTGGAGGAAGGCGATCCACGGCGGGTGTTTACGCACAGCGTGGTGGGTGATGAACCGGAAGTTGTCTTCATGTTCCCCGGTGGCGGCGCTCAGTTTGCTGGAATGGCGCGTGATCTTTATGAAACGGAACCCGTTTTTCAAGACTGGATGGACAAGGGGTTGGGTGAGCTTCAGCCTAAGCTCGATTATGACATTCGAAGCATTTGGTTGCCTGAAGCGAGCGAGAAGGATGCGGCTGAGGCGCGGCTGAAAATGCCTTCGGTGCAGTTACCGTTGATTATGATCACCGAATATGCGCTGGCGCAACTCTGGATGTCCTGGGGTGTTTCGCCAGCTATTTTGGTCGGCCATTCAATGGGAGAAAATACAGCCGCCTGCCTCTCTGGTGTTATAAGTTTTGAAGATTGCATCGGCCTTGTTCATTTACGCGGCACTTTGATGGATTCCGTTCCTAAAGGCGGCATGCTGAGCCTGCCTCTTGCATTGGGGGAAGTTGAGGGGCTTCTTGGTAACGACCTGGATGTGGCAAGCGTCAATGCACCTGAGCTCACCGTTTTATCTGGCCCTCAGAGTGCTTTGGATGCGGTTGCGGTAGAAATGGCTCAGCGTGACGTCGAGTGCCAAAGGGTTCCTATCGATATTGCAGCGCATTCGCGGATGTTGGAGCCGATTCTTGAGCCGTTCCGAGACTATCTCCGCTCCATCAAACTGAATGCGCCTGAGATCCCGATTGTCTCCAACCGGACTGGGGTGATGATGACGCCTGAACAGGCAACTGATCCTGAATACTGGGTTCAACATCTTCGGAATACGGTGCATTTTGCAGACTGTATCTCCACGCTGGCGCAGGTGCCAGAGCGGGTCTATCTGGAAGTCGGTCCAGGAAAAGCGCTCAGTTCTCTAACTCAGGCACATGGTGCTGTTCCTGCCAATCAGGTGATGAGCACTTTGCGCCACGCCAATCAGGACATCGCTGATGATGCGTACTTTCTGAGCGTCGTCGGGCGGCTTTGGGCTACGGGTGTCGCGGTGGATTGGGAGCCCGTTTGGGGTGACGCAAAGAGGCATCGTGTGCCGTTGCCAACCTATGCTTTCCAGCGCTCACCATACTTTATCGAGCCAGGAGCCGGAGCCATAGATGCAGGCTCTTCTGAATTGCTGCGAACTGACGATATTGGAGAATGGGGCTATCGGTCCGTTTGGCGCCACCGTTTGGCCGACTGTGCCGTTGACGTGGAATTTGCGCTCGACGATGCGGCAAAACAGACATGGTTGGTGTTTGTAGATGAGGCAGGTTTGGCATCGCGCACGGTTGCTCGGCTTCGTTCAGCAGGCCAAACGGTTGTTGAGGTCTTCTCGGGTGATGCCTTCAGCCGAAGTGGCGATAGTCAGTATGTGCTTGCTCCCGAACGGGGCCGTGAAGGCTATGAACAACTTGTGCAGGATCTGGTGGCCCGCGGCCTTGCACCGAGCCGCATCGCGCATTTCTGGCTCGTCACAAAAAAAGAGACATATCGCCCGGGCAGCAGCTTTTTTCACCGAAACATTGAGCAGGGCTTTTACAGCCTTCTTTTTCTTGCTCAGGCCATCAGTGCCGAGAACCTGCCCATGCCTCTGCACATGACAGTTGTGACATCTGGAACCGCGCAGGTTCGAGACGAGGTGCTGACCTATCCCGAAAAGTCAACGGTGATGGGACCGGCCAGGCTCATACCCCGTGAGATACCGGGGATAACATGTTCAGTGGTGGATATTGAACTTCCTGAGGAGCGCCACAATTCGCAGTTCTCGCTATTTGGGAAGGTCAAAGGGCAGTCCACTGGATTGGCGAGTCTTGATGATGTTGCACAGCGCTTGTTGGAAGATCTTTTGGCAGAACCTGCCAATCTGGACGCGGCTTATCGTGGCGCCAAACGGTTTGAACAGGAATTCGCCAAGCAGCCTCTTGAAGTTGCAGAGAACACGCCATTCCGAGATTCCGGCGTCTATATGATCACAGGCGGTTTTGGTGGTATCGGATTGACGGTTGCAGAGGAGTTAGTCCGCAAGACAAAAGCCAAGATCGTTCTGCTTGCCCGCAGCGGGCTGCCTGAAAGGACTGATTGGGCAGATTATCTTCGTGGTCATGGACCCTTCGATGCGATTTCGCAACGTATCCGGGCCGTAGAGCGCTTGGAAGCGCTTGGCGGCGAGGTCTTCGTGGCTGCGGCGGATGTTTGCAATGTTGAAGATATGCGAGCTGCCATCGCTGAAACGAAGGAGCGTTTTGGAGCCCTACACGGGGTTATACATGCAGCCGGTGTTGTAGACGATGGCCCGCTTCTGGCCAAAACGTCTGCCTCAATCGAAGATGTGTTCACGCCGAAAATCCATGGCACTCAGGTTTTGAATGACCTTTTCCCCGACGGTGCTATTGAACTTCTCGTTCTGTTTTCCTCCACATCCACAGTAACCGCCCCGGCCGGGCAGGTGGATTATGTGGCCGCGAATGAATACCTTAATGCCTACGCGAAATCCCGCAGAGGTGATGCCACCAAGGTTGTAGCCATCAATTGGGGGGTCTGGAACAAGGTTGGCATGGCAGCAGCCATTCTGGCCGAACGATTGCAGGAAACGCAGCAAGCCATTCCAGAGACGATTGAGGCGCCGCTTCTCGAAGCCGCGAGCTTTGATCGAGACGGAAACCGGGTTTTTGAGGCGACATATCGCACATCTGATCTCTGGTTGCTGGATGGGCATCGTACCAAAGCGGGTGCCGCACTTATACCGGGCACTGGATTCATTGAATTGGCAGCCGAAGCCTTGCGGGCGCACGGCGAGACCGCTGCTTTTGAAATCCGGGATCTTTTCTTCCTACGCCCATTGATGGTTGCGGACGATGAAGCTCTGGATGTCCGCGTCAGTCTCAAGCGCAGTGACGAGGGGTATGCGTTCGAAGTGCGCAGTGCATGCGAACTTGAAGGCCGAAAGGGCTTTAAACTGCATGCACAGGCTATGCTGGCTCTTGTTCCACAGATTTTACCTGAGAGGTTGAATACAGAGACACTGAAGGCTGCCTGCACTCGGCGCGTGGTGCCGGATGACCCAACGGGCATCCGATCTCCTCAGGAAGAACATCTGAATTTCGGGCCCCGCTGGCGTGTACTCCGGGAAATGGCGTTTGGCGAGGGAGAAGGGTTCGCGCGTCTATATCTGCCGGATACTTTCGTCTCTGATCTCACAGAAGGATATCTCGCCCATCCGGCGCTTCTTGATCTGGCCACGGGCTGGGCAATGGATTTGATCGAAGACTACGAGCCTACCCACCTCTGGGTGCCGGTGTCCTACGGCAGCATCCGCATTTTGCGGCCCTTGCCGCGAGAGATTTACAGCAGCGTGCGAAACGCGGCTGAGAATCGAGCGACTGATCCGTTTGCGCGCTTTGACGTAACTCTCATGGATGCCGACGGCAATGTTTGCGTGAAAATCAAAGGCTTTTCGATCAAACGCCTGGATAGTTCTGCCGGGTTGTCAGAAGTGCCACGTTTGAGCAAAAACGAGGTTGAATTCGAGGTCACCGAAAATGCTCTTACCCCTCTGTCGACTGCTGAGGAGCGGTTTCAGGAAATGCTGGAGCAGGGAATTCTTCCGAAGGAAGGTGCGGAGGCTTTTGGGAGAGCCCTCTCGCTTGGTTACTCCCAGATTATCGTCTCTTCAATAGATTTGGAGGCGCTTGTACGGCAGACAGCAGCTGCATCGCTGACGCAGGACAACGCTGGTCAGACATTTGAACGACCTGAGTTGGATAGCGAGTACATCGAGCCTTCAAATGACGTGGAGCGGACTTTAGTCGGATTTTGGGAAGAATTGCTCGGTGTGTCCAAAGTTGGTGTCGAGGATAGTTTCTTTGATCTTGGTGGCCATTCTCTTATCGCGGTGCGTCTCTTTGCGATGATCAAGAAGGCATTCCGGGTTGAGTTTCCGATTTCAATTCTTTTCGAGGCTCCAACAATCTCTAAGTGCGCGGCACTGGTCATGGAGCGGACCGGTATTGCACCGGATGCGGAGAGCGGGAGCGAGTCAGTCAAGGCCGTTGCTCCGACAAGACGCTTTACGCACCTTGTGCCGATGCACAGCGGAGAAGGCGGGCCGAAGATGCCGTTTTTTCTTGTTGCTGGCATGTTCGGCAATGTTTTGAATTTGAGGCATTTGGCGCATCTGCTTGGAGCAGACAGGCCTTTCTTTGGCCTTCAGGCACGCGGGCTTTATGGAAACGAGGCCCCCCATACATCGCTCAAGGAGGCTGCGAGCGACTACATCGCAGAGATGCGTCAGGTTCAGCCGCATGGACCTTACATGCTGGGTGGGTTCTCCGGTGGAGGAATAACGGCCTATGAGATTGCAAAGCAGCTCGAAGCCGAAGGCGAGAGGATTTCCTTACTTGTCATGCTTGATACGCCTCTCCCCGTTCGCGCGCAGCTCTCGATCAAGGACCGTGCTGTTATTCAATTTCAGGAAGTGAAGAAGAAGGGTATCACTTATCCGTTTATCTGGGCCCGAAATCGTATTCGCTGGGAGCTTGCCAAGCGGCGTGCCAGCGATGACCTGGATGCCCCTACACCTGATCACCAGTTCCACAACGCTGAGATCGAGGCCGCTTTTATGACATCTGTCACATCTTATCAGTTGGAAGGGTGGGATGGTCCTCTTGCACTGTTCAGGCCGCCCTTGGTCGGGCATTGGTCTGTTTCTGGAGGCAAGATGGTGGACAGCCAGAGAGCGTATGTTCTGCATGATAATGGCTGGAGGGATTGGGTTCCATCAACTCGTGTATTTGAGGTTCCGGGTGATCATAATTCAATGGTTTTGGAGCCAAATGTGCGCGTTCTGGTATCACGTATGAAGAGTTGTATTGAAGAGGCGGAAGCCGCTGCACGGGCTGGCACCCCAACGCGTGCGACTGCAGCGGAGTAAAGAGTATGGCAGACCAGCAACAAACAGGCCCTACCGTTCTGACCGTGATCCTGAACTACAGGACAGCGGAGATGAGTATTCAATCTGCTGAAGCCGCTGTGCGGGAGATGGAGGAGATCGCAGGTGAGATCATCATCGTTGACAACAATAGCGAAGACGGCTCTGAAGAGCACATGCGTGCGGAGGTTGATGCGCGAGGTTGGGCCGCTTCCGGACGAGTTCGTGTCCTACAGTCGGGCTACAATGGCGGCTTTCCGTTTGGTACAAACCATGGCATGCGTGCGGGCCTTTCCGATGGCAGCAGGCCGGATTACTGCTATGCGCTTAACTCGGATGCGTTTCCGGATGCCGGTGCTATCAAAGTGCTGCTCAGCTATCTCGAAGAGCACAGGGATGTGGGTTTTGCGGGGAGCTTTATCCACGGTGATGACGGTGTTCCTCACGAGACATGCTTTCGGTTTCCGTCCCTTCTGAACGAACTAGAAGGTGCCATGAGCTTTGGTCCCGTCTCCCGTTTGCTCAAGAATAACGCCATGGTTTTGCCGATACCGGAAGAAACCGGCCCGGTGGATTGGTTGGCAGGAGCGAGCCTGATGATGCGGGACAGCGTATTGCAGAAAGTGGGCCTTTTTGATGAAACGTTCTTTCTTTACTTCGACGACCCTGATCTTTGCCGCCGCGCCCTGAAAGCCGGGTGGCCGACAATCTTCGTGCGGGAAAGCGAAGTGACCCATATAGGATCCGTTTCTACCGGCATGAAAACCTGGAAGCGCATTCCAACCTATTGGTTAGATTCGCGGTTGCATTACTATGTGAAGCACCACAGCTGGGGAGTGCTGGCAATGGCCACACTGATCCAAATTCTGGGCGGCAGCTTTGCAAATGCCCGAGCTGTTTTGCAGGGAAGGAAGTGCAGCAAGCCGCCTCGGTTTATCCGGGATATGGTGGCCCATGATGTAAAGGTTGCCTGGCAACGACTGATGGTTTCGAAAGCATTGCAAGCTGCAATTACAAAACGCGAAGATAAGGCCTGACGCTTGAGTTAGAAGGGGAAGAGAGAGTCTGATGAGTAGCATGTCGTGTATCGTGGTTGGGGACGAGTCTCTATTGATTCAGTGCAGCGAAATGCTGTTCGACCACGGTCATACAATCCGCGCTGTGGTAACCAAGAATTCGGAGATCAGGGATTGGGCCGAGGGAAGAGGGCTGCGTATCGAGGCGCATGGGAGTGATCTAGCCGATCGCCTTGGGCCGCTGAGTTGTGATTGGCTATTCAGTATCGCCAACCTGAATATCATCTCGGATGACGTAGTCGCGAAGGCAAAGAATGGGGCCGTAAACTTTCATGATGGGCCATTGCCACGCTTTGCTGGATTGAATGCGCCTGTCTGGGCCATTTTGGGTGGCGAGCGGACGCACGGCGTTACCTGGCACCTGATCGGAGGTGGAGTAGACAAGGGCGACATTCTCGCACAAAGGATATTTGATATCGCGCCCGATGAGACGGCGTTGACGCTCAATACCAAGTGCTACGAAGCGGCGATTGAGAGCTTTGCAGATGTGGTGACCCAACTGGAGAGTGGTGAGCCGGAACTCAAAGCGCAGGATTTTAGTAAGCGCAGCTACTTTGGGCGAGACCAGCGCCCGGCCGCTGCCGGGCGTTTGGACTTTCGTAAGGATGCGGACTCAATTGATGCCTTAATCCGGGGACTGGATCATGGCGGTTATTGGAACCCCCTGACATGTCCAAAGATTGAGGTGGATAGTCGTATTGTGGTTGTTGGCAAGTCTCGCGTAGAGGCTGGAAGCGACGCAGCACCTGTGCCCGGCACTATATTGTCTGTCGACGAGGCTGAACTTGTTGTCTCAACAGGCCGGGAAGCCATTGTGCTGGGTCGGTTAACCGATTTATCCGGTAGAAAACTGACTCCGTCGTCTCTTGTTTCGGTGGGTGACGTTCTGCATTCTCTGACAGCCAATGACGCAGCGGCACTTACAGCCGAAATGGCCTCTCTTGCCTGCCACGATACCTATTGGCGCAATGCACTACAGACTTTTTCCCCTCTGAAGCTGCCATTTGCGAGTTCACGCGATGGTGTGGGTGGTGTAGAGGTTTGTGAGTTGGCCACACCGGTTTCGCGTGACACGGCTCTGGGAGCGGTCGCGCTTTGGGCTAGCCAGTTTTCAGAGACATCTCATTTCGATCTAGCCTTTCGCCCCGTTACTGCTCTGGCTTTGCCAGCCAATTCCGGTAGCTATGCAAGTGACTGGGTTCCGTTTCACATTTCCACTGGAGCCAATGTGGTAGGTGAGATCAGTTTTGGTTCGCTGATTGCTGAAACAACCGTACGGAAAACAGAGATAGGTAGTAGGGCGACCTTTGCGTGCGATCTCCCGCTGCGTGATCCCTCCTTGATCGAATTGCCCGTCCCGGATATCGGCCTCAGTGAGGAAGGCGAGTTAATCCCGGGCACCGCGTTGACCGTGGTTTTAGGAACTGAGTACCAGACCACCAGAATTTTCTACGATAGAAACCGGATATCGGAAGAAACGGCTCAGGTACTTTCGGACCGTCTTTCTCATGTATTTGAAGGCGTTGCTGATGGTGCTTTCGATGGCACGGCGCTACGCCATATTCCAAAGCTTCCCGATGCGGAGCGGCAACGTGTTCTCTACGAATGGAACGAAACTGCGGTTCCTTATGACAGGGAACGCTGCGTTCATCAGCTTTTTGAAATGCAGGTCCAGCAAGCGCCGGATGCAATTGCAGTCGTGTGCGAGGCAGACGCGCTGAGCTATTTCGAGCTCAATGCCAAGGCCAACCAAGTCGCTCATGTCTTAGTGGACATGGGTGTTGGCCCGGGCAGTCTTGTTGGTCTTCACACGTCCCGTTCGCTCGATCTTGTGGTCGGTGCCTTGGCCATTCAGAAGGCAGGTGGTGCGTATGTTCCGCTTGATCCCGCTTATCCTGCCGATCGGATTGCAATTTATGTTGAGGACAGTGGAGCCGAGGTTATCCTCACGCAATCCGCCATTGCGGCCAACCTCCCGCGCAACGATGCGAAAACTCTGGAAATTGACGCTGACCCGAGAATTGCCGCAGCCCCGACAGACAACCCGCAATCCGGCGTCGGCCCGATGGATCTTGCTTATCTGATATTCACATCAGGCTCCACCGGGCGACCCAAAGGCGTGATGGTGGAGCATCGTAACGTTTCCAACTTCTTCACAGGAATGGATGCCCGGATCAAACATGAACCTGCGGGTGTTTGGCTTGCGGTTACCAGTCTTTCGTTCGATATCTCCGTGCTGGAGCTGTTCTATTCGCTGGCGCGCGGTTTCAAACTGGTGCTCTCCAGCGACGAGAACCGTGCTCTCGTTTCCAGTGGTCAACTCGCGATCACAGATCGGGAGATGGACTTCAGCCTGTATTATTGGGGCAATGACGATGGAGCCGGGCCCAAGAAGTATCAGCTTTTGCTTGAGGGAGCTAAGTTCGCGGACAAGAACGGCTTTTGTGCCGTGTGGACGCCAGAGCGTCATTTTCACGCCTTCGGAGGCCCCTATCCGAACCCATCTGTGACAGGTGCTGCGGTAGCTGCTGTCACCGAGAATATCGGCGTACGCGCGGGTAGTTGCGTGGCTCCACTTCATCATCCGGCTCGGATCGCAGAGGAATGGGCGGTGATCGACAACCTCACGAACGGGCGCGCGGGTATGGCAATTGCCTCCGGGTGGCAGCCGGATGATTTTGTGTTGCGGCCAGAGAATACACCACCCGAAAACAAGCCTGCTATGTTTGATGCGATTGATAAAGTTCGCAAGCTTTGGCGCGGGGAGGCTGTTGAGTTTCCCAAGAAAGATGGGACATCTTTTGCGGTTGTGACGCAACCTCGTCCCGTATCCAAAGAGATGCCTGTTTGGGTTACTACGGCGGGTAATCCCGCAACCTGGAAAGAAGCGGGTACCTATGGCGCCAACGTGCTGACCCATCTTCTCGGTCAGAGCATCAAAGAGGTGGAAGACAAAATCAAGATTTACCACCATGCATTGCGCGAAGCCGGTCATGACCCGGCGGACCACACTGTCACTCTTATGCTTCACACGTATGTCGGAAATGATCGAGAGGAGGTTCGAAACATCGCTCGTGAGCCGATGAAGGATTATCTCCGGTCAGCTGCCGGCCTGATCAAGCAATATGCCTGGGCGTTCCCGGCTTTCAAAAAACCGGAGGGAGCGAGCAACGCTTTCGATATCGATCTCGGTTCACTGGCTGATAGTGAGATGGAAAGTATTCTTGATTTTGCTTTTCAACGATACTTCGAAGAGTCCGGCTTGTTCGGAACCGTGGAGGATTGCGTCACTCGGGTCGAAGCGCTCAAACGTATTGGTGTGGATGAGATTGCGTGTCTGATCGACTACGGTATTGCTGTGGATAGGGTTATGGAGGGGCTTCATCCACTTGCAGAGGTTCTCCGCCATTCCAACGCTGCACCCGAACTTGCACACGATGATTTTTCTATTGCTGCACAGATCATCCGCCACAAAGTGACCCACTTGCAATGTACGCCCAGCATGGCCCGGATGATGGCGATGAATGACGAGGCGCGGTTTGCACTTCGAAAAGTGGAGAACCTGATGATTGGGGGAGAGCCTCTACCCGGTTCTTTGGTTACTGAGTTGAGGGAAATGACTTCCGCTTCAATTGAGAACATGTACGGTCCCACAGAGACCACGATCTGGTCCTCTACAGAGACTGCTACGGTTGAGGATGGCGTCGTCAATACTGGTACTCCAATTGCAAATACTCAGCTCTATGTTCTCGATGCGAACCGTGAACCGGTCCCAATTGGTGTGGCTGGAGAGCTCTATATTGCCGGTGATGGTGTAGCCCGCGGCTACTGGCAGCGTGATGATCTTACATCTGAGCGATTTGTGTCCGATCCTTTTGCAAATGCAGAGGGAGGTCGAATGTATCGCACTGGAGATCTGGTGCGATGGAGGTTTGATGGCAAGATCGAGTTTATTGGTCGCATTGATCATCAGGTGAAAATCCGTGGCTACCGGATTGAGTTGGGCGAAATTGAAGCGCGGCTTGAAGCTCTGCCAGGAATACGGCAGGCGGTGGTGTCCGCTCGCGAGGATGCTCCCGGAGATGTACGCCTTGTTGGCTACGTGCTTTCGGATCAGGCCACGGTTCAGGAAGAGATCCGTAAAAGCCTTGGAGAGAGGTTACCAGATTTCATGGTGCCGTCCCGAATAATTGCTCTCGATGCTTTTCCGCTGACGCCAAACAAGAAAGTGGATCGCAGTGCCTTGCCAGCGCCGAGCGCTGTTGAAACGGTTATACGCTCAAAGACATCTGAGGCACCCAAGAACGACATTGAGGCGCAAATCGCGGACGTCTGGAAGCGCGTTCTGGGGCTGAGCGACGTTGCTGCAAAGGATAACTTCTTTGATATCGGCGGCCATTCGCTGCTCGCTGTTCAAGTGCATCGCGAAATAAAGGCAGTGATGAACACAGACAAGCTGAGCATCACCGATATCTTCCGTTTCCCTACACTTGAAGGCTTGGCTAAGCATCTTGGTGCAGATGCAGCGGCGGTTTTAGCAGCCGTTGATACCGGAAAGGCCGAAGAGCGTGCTTCCGCCCGTGCCGATGCCATGTCCAAGCGCCGTGCCATGCGCGCAGAGCGTCGTACAAGGTTGGGAGGGTAGAGACGGATTGACTCATTTCGTATGTATACCGTCCAGTGTAGGTGCCGCGCGTCGGCTATTTGATCGCTCTGTCAGCGTGGCGGCAACGGATCCCAGGCGTGAGTATTCCGGACTGATGCCCGAGGAGGCTGTGGCGGTTATCCGCGCGGCCCCAAAGCGGAAACGCGAGTTTGCCGCCGGACGCATTGCAGCGCGCCGGGCCATGGCAGCGCTTGGGTTTGAAGAAAGATCCGTGCCGGTTGGTACAGATCGAGCTCCGATTTGGCCGAACGGAATAGTTGGCGGAATTTCCCATAGTGATGACATCTGCATCGCGGTTGCCGCCAAGACAGAAGGTGTAGCAGCCCTCGGTATCGATGTTGAGAGAGCAACCCCTTTGCAGGCGGAGCTTTGGGATACGGTCTTGACATCATCCGACCTCTCTCTGGTCAAATCCTTTCCGAAGCGACAGAGAGGCGTGATCGCCAAAGTGATTTTCAGTGCCAAGGAATGTGCCTATAAGTGCCAATATCCAATTAGCCGCAAGCTGTTTGGGTTTGATGCTATGGACATTACGCTTGACATAGAAGGCCAGCGCTTCTGGGCTGCTTTCACGCAAGATGCCCAGCCTTTTGACCGTGGCCACACATTGGTCGGTCGATATGAAATCGAAAACGGAGTGATAATGACCGGCATAACCCTCGAAGGCCAATATGCCGTGACCCAGCAACAGGCCTCTGTGATCAACTTCTGACAATCCCAAAGTGCGCATTACGGCGTGCCGCGAGATTTCAGCCCAAACTGAGGCTCGCAGCGCTTTCCGGCAACTCCTCGTCAAAGCAACGTTGATAGAATTCTGCCACCGTCTGACGCTCCAACTCATCGCACTTGTTGAGAAACGTAAGCCGGAAGGCAAAGCCGACATCGCCAAAAATTGCTGTGTTCTGAGCCCAAGCGATCACGGTGCGCGGGCTCATAACGGTGGAGACATCTCCGTTCATGAAGGCCGAGCGCGAAAGATCTGCGACGGTTACCATGCGCGAAACCGTCTTGCGCCCAGTTTCGGTGTTCAGATCGGGATTCTTGGCTAAAACGATATCAACCTCCGCGTCGTGCGGAAGATAGTTCAGAGTTGCAACGAGGCTCCATCTGTCCATCTGGCCTTGGTTGATTTGTTGAGTTCCGTGGTAAAGGCCTGTCGTATCACCTAATCCCACAGTGTTTGCCGTGGCAAAAAGCCGGAAATACGGATGTGGGTGGATCACCTTGTTCTGATCCAGAAGAGTGAGCTTGCCGTCCACCTCGAGAACCCGCTGGATTACGAACATCACGTCTGGACGGCCAGCATCGTACTCATCAAAAACGATGGCAACAGGATTGGAGAGCGCCCAAGGAAGGATTCCCTCCTGAAACTCTGTTACCTGAACGCCATCCTTGAGCTTAATGGCATCCTTACCAATCAGATCGATCCTGGAGATATGGCTGTCAAGATTGACGCGCACGCAGGGCCAGTTGAGCCGCGCAGCCACTTGTTCGATATGGGTCGACTTTCCCGTTCCATGATATCCTTGGATCATTACCCGGCGGTTGTGGATAAAGCCCGCGAGAATGGCAATTGTGGTATCTCGATCAAACACATAGGAGCTATCGATCTCCGGCACGCGATCGGACTTCTCGCCAAAGCCTTTGACGGTCATCTCGGTCTCAATGCCGAATGCCTCGCGAACGTTTACATCTACGGTCGGTTCGCTCGGCAGATCCATCACTCCGTCGGCCATTTCGGGTTATCCTTTTGACAAATTCCAATATCCCTCGGGCGAGGTATCAGATCTCGGTCCTTCTTATATAAATCATGTTGCGGCGCAAGGGCGACTTCGGTCTGTTCTCATAGAACGACACTCACTCTGAGTGTCTTCAGGTCGCCGCGATAAATGACTTTGTACGTCAGCTCCTAATCCTTAAAGCTGCGGCTGTCTTTTACCTGATCCCATGCCCAGACAACCTCCGCTAAGCGATCTTCATCGTCACGTTTGCCACCGTTCATATCCGGGTGGAGAATTTTGACGAGTGCCTTGTACCGCTTGCGGATTTCCATTTTTGTCTCATGATCGTGAGCTTCAAGAATTGTCAGAGCCTTGCGCTCTGTCGCTGGCAGGCGGCGCTGAGAAACGGTAGCACCCGCGTTCGGGTTCATCGTACCCTTTTCGCCCAGAACTTCGAGCGGGTCGTCAAAACCAAACCGTTGCCAAGCACGTCCTTCGGGGTGCCCCTCTGGGTCCTTGAACGGTTTGGTGGGGCGCTCCCACACCTTGTCTGCGGCAAATTGTTTTTCTAGTTCTTCCTCAGAGTGGTTCTCAAAAAAGTTCCACTTCTGATTGTATTCACGTACGTGATCAAGGCAGAACCAGTGAAATTCCTCCAGATTGTCCGGTCCCTTAGGTGCCCGAAACTTACCTGCATTTTCGCAGCCCGGCTTTGTACAAGCTCTGCTGGATGTCTCGACTGCACCAGACATGCCACGCGCCCTTGCTCTACGCTTTTTATCGGCGCGAACGGAGATATCAAATTCGAAGGGTGAGCGGCGATTCATGAGCTTCCTTTCGGGTCTTGCGAGTCGAGCACCAGAGTTTAGTCTATCGTCGCAAAAGGCCAAGAGCCGATTTCCGGCTGGAAGAATAAGCAACGGGCGTAAACATGGATACAATCGATACGGTCAAACAAAAACTGACGTCTGCCTTTGCACCTGATCACTTGGAAGTGGTTGACGAAAGCGAGCAGCATCGTGGCCACGGCGGTTTTAGGGAAGGCGTTTCAACGCATCTGCGCGTTCATATTCGAGCCGCGGTTTTTGCGGGCAAAGGGCGGGTCGCGGCACAACGTATGGTCTATTCCACCCTCCAAGCCGAACTTGAAGGCGATGTTCATGCACTGGCGCTCAAAGTGGAAAGCTAGCGCTTAGTCGCCGGTGGTTGCAGGACCAAGTGGCATAGGTGACGGTTTGGGTGGGTCTATGCTCATAGACTGAACTGCCGCTTGAGACGCCTGTGTTGCAACTCTGGGCGTTGCAGGTTGCAATTTGGCCTTCCGAAAGACAAGAACCGAGTGGTAGCTTTCGGTAGCGGAAGATAGCATGCCCTTCTTCTCGTCTACCGGCAGAGACTCAGCCCGCAAATATTCCCAACCCGAAGCAGCTTCGGTATTGATTACATCCGTGAGTGTACGGGCAAATCTGTCCTGCCCAGTTCTAGCACCTTTGGCTCTGCGTGCCTTGCGGGGTGCCGCAATCACTTTGTATTCGTAATTTTGCATTCTCTCATTCACCTCTCAACGTGCATCCCCGAGGGCGCTTCATGACAGGAAACTCTCCGCCCCTCAAGACTACGCGTTTCAGATACCGAGTTTTGCGCGCACAATCTCGTTAACAGCTTTGGGGTTTGCCTTGCCCCCGGTGGCCTTCATCACCTGACCCACAAACCAGCCGGCCATGGATGGTTTCTGAACCGCATTACTGGCCTTATCCGGATTTGCGGCTATCACTTCTTCCACCGCCGCTTCAATTGCACCGGTATCTGTCACCTGACGCATTCCGCGTGCCTCAACGATCTCTGCCGGATTTCCACCCTCCGCCCAGACAATCTCAAAGAGATCCTTTGCGATTTTGCCGGAGATATCTCCCTTTGCGATCAAGTCAAGAATGCTTCCCAACTGCGCAGCACCTACCGGCGTAGCGTCGACACTGAGGCCTTCCTTGTTTAGGCGTCCAAAGAGATCGTTGATCACCCAGTTCGCAGCCTGTTTACCGTCTCTCCCCTTTGCAACTTCCTCAAAAAAGGTGGCGTTGGCTGTTTCTGCGGTCAGGACACCAGCATCATATTCAGTCATCTTGTAATCTGTCACGAAGCGCGCCTTCTTCTCATCCGGCAATTCCGGCAACCCAGCGCGGATCCGATCGACCCACTCTTGCTCAATCGTCAAGGGCAGCAAATCGGGGCAAGGGAAATAACGATAGTCATGCGCCTCTTCCTTGGATCGCATGGAGCGTGTCTCGCCCTTTGTCGGATCATAGAGTCGGGTTTCCTGATCTATCGAGCCGCCATCCTCCAGAATTGCGATCTGGCGTCGAGCCTCATAGTCTATTGCCGCCTGAATAAACCGCATCGAGTTCATATTCTTGATCTCGCAACGCGTTCCGAGATGAGAGAAATCGCCGGTTTCGCGGAACTTCTCATACTGGCCCTTCTTGCAAACGGAAACATTTACATCCGCTCGCATAGAGCCTTCCTGCATGTTCCCATCGCAAGTATCGAGATAGCGAAGTATCTGGCGGAGCTTCCTCACATATTCCGCCGCCTCTTCCGGGCCACGAATGTCGGGCCGGCTGACTATTTCCATAAGTGCCACGCCGGTACGATTGAGATCCACAAACGACATTTCCGGATCCATGTCGTGGATAGACTTACCCGCATCCTGCTCCAGATGGATCCGCTCAACCCTCACCTTGCGTGCGACACCCGGTTCCATGTCCACCAGAATTTCGCCTTCGCCCACAATCGGATGATAAAGCTGGCTGATTTGATAGCCCTGTGGAAGATCAGGATAAAAGTAGTTCTTACGATCAAATTGGCTAAAAAGATTGATATCGGCCTGAAGGCCCAAGCCTGTACGAACGGCTTGTTCCACACAATACTCGTTGATTACCGGAAGCATACCCGGCATGGCCGCATCGACCAGCGAGACATTCGAGTTGGGTTCAGCTCCGAATTGCGTAGAAGCACCGGAAAACAACTTCGAGTCAGATTTCACCTGCGCGTGAACCTCCATACCGACTACAAGCTCCCAATCGTCAACGGAGCCGGCGATTACCTTGGGCTTAGGTTCGGTGTATGAAAGTTCGGTCATGTGGCGCGCCTCGACTTGGTTCTCCGGCGTTTTAGGGCAGGGGAGACTGGGCAGCAAGGGGGTGCTCGGCCTTGAATTTCTGCTTATGGCAAACTCATGCAAGACATGAGGTGTATACGGTGAAGGCCGTCGAGACCGGATAGCGAATTGATTGTTATGGGATCGAACACGACCTTCTTAATGCAGCCGCAGTGTCCATGAATGAGCGGCGTCCACTTTGACCTGTGGGGCCTAATAGTGGGCTTCACCTGCCACCTGTCACATCCAGAATAGCCCCCGTCACATAGCTCGCCCTGTTCGACATTAGCCATACGATCCCTTCAGCCACTTCGTGCGCAGTACCGGCCCTGCCCATCGGCAGATCGGGCGCCATCTCGACCGCGCGATCTGGCGCGCCTCCCTTTGCATGGATATCTGTCGCGATCACTCCCGGTCGTACGGCATTCACACGCACACCGTACTGCGCCTGCTCTGCCGCAAGCCCCTTCGTGAATGTCTCGATAGCACCCTTGGAAGCCGCGTAGTCGATATACATGTTTGGCCCACCCAGTACAGCGGCCTTGGACGAGACATTGACGATCGAGCCACCTGGACCGCCAAAGGCCTTGCTCATCCTCTCCACAGCCTTTTGTGCACAAAGGAAGCTGCCAGTCACATTCACAGCAAACATGTTAGCCAGCCTCTGAGGGGAGATACCTTCCAGCCGTGTCGTCAAATCGACGATACCTGCATTGTTGATCAGCGCATCGAGTTGACCAAAATGCCCGTCAATTGCCAGAAAGATTTTCTCAATGTCGTCCGGCTTGCTTACATCCGCCTGACAGATCAGGAATGATCCGCCGGCCGCCTGCACCGCCTCACCTGTTCTCTCAGCACCCGCCTGGTCACTTCGGTAGTTGATTACCACGTCAAAACCATCGCGTGCGGCAAGCTCGGCGGTTGCGGCTCCGATACCGGTGCTGGCTCCGGTCACGAGACATACCGGTCGCTTTTTGGTTACCGTCATCATACGCGTTCCTCAAGTACACGCCCGACGATCTCTCCCGTATCCTTGGAAAGATTGGGCAGGTCAGATAGCCGCTGCAGTTGGCTCAGCATAAGGGTTTGCCGTGTTTCATCATAGTCTCGCCAAGTCTCGAAAACGCCTGCGAGCCGAGCTGTTGTCTGGGGATTTATAGGATCTAATTTCAGAAGCCAATCAGTTAAGAGGGAGTATCCAGCTCCGTCCTTGCGGTGAAAGCCCGCGATATTCGCACTTGCAAACACACCGAGAAGACTGCGAAAGCGGTTCGGGTTTTTCCAATCAAAATCAGGGTGAGAGGTGAGTTCTTCCACCACGTCGCTCGCAGCATCCGGCGCTGTAGCCATTGCCTGTACAGAGAACCACTTGTCGATAACCAGCTGATCCTTGCTCCACGTTGTATAAAAACGCTCGAGCGCTTCTTCAGCCTGTCCTCTGCGGATCAACAAGGGCAAAGCCTGCATCTTTTCCGTCATGTTATCGGCGGTTTCGAACTGTCTCTGAGCGGTATCTGCCTTTTCTTCAAGTCGTGTTATCAAACCGAGAAGGCGGCCTCTTAGGCTCCTGCGACCGCTAGCTTCCGCATTCGGTGTGTAGGCACCATCAACCTGAAGTTTGTCATACAGGTCCATGAGGCGGGGCTGCAGCGCGGTGGCAAGAGAGATGTCCAGCCTTTCCAAGGCGCTAAAGGCGGCATCAGGATCAGAGGTTCCGGTCTCATCGCGAATGCCTGACATAACGTCTTCAATGCTTGGCAGTGTGAGGACCAGAGCACGAAAGGCGGGATCAAGCTGCGCATCTTTCAGTACAGCAGCCATGGCCGCGAGGAATCCCGGATCAACCTCCCTTTTGGGCTCCAGTGCCATTGCGGTCAGAAGGTCGATCGCATACTCGCGCCCGGCCTCCCATTTGTTGAATGGGTCGGTGTCATGTGCCAAAAGGAAGGCCCGCTCTGAGTTACTAACTTTGCGATCCACAATGACAGGAGCGGAGAAGCCTCTGAACATCGATGGGATGGGTCGTGCTTGTAGACCATCGAAAGTAAATGTCTCAATCGTCTTATCCAACTTGAAAATCCGGGTTGCCTTCACCTCGTGGCCACTTGGATCAAGGAGCCCCACCGCAACTGGAATAACTAGAGGTTTTTTGTCTGCTTGACCTGGGGTGGGCGGTGTGTTTTGGCGCAAAGTCAAGCTATAGGTACTGCCGTCCCACGCGTCGGTTGCTGTCACATGAGGTGTTCCAGCCTGAGAATACCAGAGCTTGAAATGGGAAAGATCAACCGCTGTTGTGTCTTCAAATACTCTGATCCAGTCCTCAATGGTGCAAGCCTGCCCATCGTGGCGTTCAAAATACAGATCTAACGCCCGATCATAATTATCGTTGCCAACCAGCGTTCGCAGCATTCGGATAAGTTCTGCACCCTTTTCGTAAACCGTGGCTGTGTAAAAATTGTTGATCTCAATGTATTCTTCGGGGCGCACCGGATGGGCGAGCGGCCCTGCATCCTCACGAAATTGCCGAGCCCGCAACATCTTTACATTGTCAATCCGCGTGACTGATCGGCTTCTTTGGTCGCCGGAAAACTGTTGGTCTCGGTAGACCGTCAGCCCTTCTTTCAGACAGAGTTGAAACCAATCCCGGCAGGTGATGCGGTTACCGGTCCAGTTGTGAAAATACTCATGCGCGATGATGCCTTCGATCAATTCATAGTCGCGATCCGTTGCCGTCTCCGGACTCGCCAAGACATACTTGGAGTTGAAGACATTCAATCCCTTGTTCTCCATCGCTCCCATGTTGAAGTCATCAACGGCGACGATCATAAAGATATCGAGATCATACTCGCGACCATAGTTTTTCTCATCCCAGGCCATTGATCGCTTAAGGGCGTCCATCGCATAGCCGCACTTTTCTTCATCTCCGGGTCGAACATAGATTCTGAGGGCGACATCTCTACCGGACGCGGTTGCGTAAGTATCTTCGTGGACTGCAAGGTCGCCTGCGACCAACGCAAACAAATAGCTCGGCTTTGGCCATGGATCATGCCATTCCGCCCAGCCGGGGCCAGTGCCTGAGAGATTGCCATTCGAGAGAAGCACCGGCTCATCACCTTCAATTCGCACCGTGTATACTGCCATTACGTCGGGGCGATCCGGAAAATACGTAATCTTCCGAAAACCCTCCGCCTCACACTGAGTGCAATACATGCCCTTTGAGATATAAAGGCCTTCAAGCGCCGTATTTTTGCTAGGATTGATCCGCGTGGTACAGGCCAATTCGAATGTCCCGTCTGGAAGCGCAGAACGAGCGATAGAAATACCAGAATTGGTTTGCTTTATCGCCCGTGCTTGGACTTTCACGTCGTCTATCTCAAGAGAAAGTAGTTCGAGATCTTCACCATCCAGCAATAGATCGGAATCGCCTGTGTTCGGAGTAAGTCGCAGTTTCGAGACTACCTCGGTGGCGGATGGATCAAGCCGAAAAGTGAGATGAACGGTCTCGACCAGATACGTTGGTGGAGAGTACTCTGAAAGTCTGATTGTGGGTGCTTGGTCGCTGCGCATCTTATCCTCCGATTAGGCTAGAAGCCTAAGCGCTTTGCGTGCAGCTGCAATAGAGGAGTGGCGGCAGTAGTCCTTTGCGTCCGCTGGTTCACATCGCTTTGTTCGCCTGCATTGAGCACTGAGCTCATGAGCTGCTTAACTTCATTGTCTTCGTACATTGTTGAGAGATAGTTTGCCGTTAAGCATGTAGCCCAATATATGTAGAGTTGATCTGTCCCACTGATGGTCGTGTAGCTCTCTTGGGGCGGACTGAGAGCAAGAGTGAGGATGGCAATGAGCAGGCCAGTTGTTGGCATTATCGGAAATTTTCATCTGATCAACGATGAGTATCCGGCACAATCCGTCGGCGAATCTAATATCAGCGCCGTTGCAGATGTGACTGGAGCACTTCCACTTTTGATCCCTTCAATGCCGAGTGCTGTAGATGTTCCAAGCCTTATGGCGGCTTGTGATGGGTTTGTTCTTACGGGTGGTCGGCCCAACGTACATCCGCGCCACTATGGGCAACTGCCAACGGATGCTCATGGCGCGTTTGATGAAAGCCGGGATGCGGTTGCGCTACCTCTTATCCGTGCTTCCGTTGAAACAGGTAAGCCCATCCTTGGAATCTGCCGCGGTTTTCAGGAGTTTAATGTCGCCTTTGGCGGTTCTCTTCATCCTGAAATACGGGAGTTGCCGGGCAGGATGAACCACCGGATGCCACCCGACGGTACTTTGGAAGAAAAGTTCGAGTACCGCCACATTGTTTCTCTAACCCCTGGCGGTGTTTTTGCCGGTATTTTTGCTGCTGATAAGGTGATGGTGAATTCGCTCCACGGGCAGGGGATAGATCGGCCAGGAGATAGGATCGTGGTTGAAGGTCATGCCCCTGACGGTACGCAGGAAGCTATTCGCGTGAGTGACTCTGCCGGTTTTGCTCTGGCTGTTCAGTGGCACCCCGAATGGAAAGCCTCTGAGGATCCGGTTTCCCGACCTCTTTTTCAAGCTTTTGGTGCCGCGTTGAACGCGTGTCGGGAGGTCCCTAAGTCCTTGCGTGTTTCCTGAGAAGCTCAAGAGGTTCTAGCTTGGTGTAGGTGCGGACAGATTTTTTCAATGTCATGATTTCGACAGCAGAAGAGAATTCTGCATAGTGCTTTGTTTGGCGATGCACATCGAATTCTGCTTCGCTGTCATAAACCTCATAAAGCATAAATTGGTTGGGGGAATTAGGTTCCTGCCCTGAGCAGCCCCACTTGAGTGGTCCATGTTATAAGTTAGTGCATGATTGGCTGGAGCTCACCCCGTTTTTGGTCTGGGTTTCATGCGAGCTTTCGGGTTTCGTTCAGTTGGGCCGCAAATTCGCTTG
>CANMAI010000021.1 GCA_947495795.1 uncultured Paracoccaceae bacterium
GGGGCATGCCTTGCCCCATCAGAACTTCAACCTGCCGCAACTTCACGACAATCTCTTCGGGCTTGGGTCTCCTAATAACCATCTCTGGTCCTCCGCTTTCCTAATTATAGCGGCGGACCACTTCAAAGGGGGAGGCTCAAGATCTTTTAAACACAATGGCCCACCCGACCGATGAACTTAACACCTTCGCCCTCGATCTCGGGTTGAAGGTTCGAGCAAACGACGAAGGCATCGAACCCAAACATTCGGAGTTCCTTAGCAAGATCGATAAGAAAACGCTCCGTACCGCCGATGAAGTTCTGACGAAGGCCCCAGGCGGTGTGCAAACATACTCGGAACAATGGTCTGATAATTCCTAGTTATCGTTACCGCTGCTTGAGGAAGTCTTGTTGATTTCTAGTTTGGACACAAGACAACGAAATTGGACGCACGCAGAAACGAGAGCTTCAGCTAGCTACGCACTTTGTTGCCTATGGCAAGAGCATGCGTTCCATCATCCGTTCTGTCCCCATCTCAGGGATACGCTCCATCGTGTTGATCGAGACATGCGGCCATCGCGCTCTGCCAGGATGACCATCGGGCCGATTGATGAAGTCGAGGATCACATTCTGTGCGTACTGCATAAAGTGACGAATCTTGCCAGTCTGCGAGTCTTCTATCTCATAGATCAGGAAGGTGGCGTTCATAGCTGTTGCATCGGCTTGCCGTACCACGAACGGAATATTGATAATGCCAGAATGGGTGAATCTGTTAATTGCAGCATGATCCAATGTGGAGTCTACTTGCAGACGCATTACCCTCTTAACACTACCGATAGGTAGTAGAATATTCACGAGAGTATGCCTCAGTAGTTCGGTAGTATGGACTGGATCAAAACCGCCAAAGCCCGGAATTGCAATTTTCCCTTTATATGGGTTTTCGTGAAAATGTCTGTATGGCTCAAAGTAGTCTATAATTACGTCGCCGGTATTCGGATCAACAATCGGGTCGAGGTCAATTTCGTCGGGGTTCTCCCCACCACCAACGACAACACCATTGATGTCGGGGATTAGTGCGTTGGTCAACTGAATGAGTCGCTCGTCACTTGGGTCTTCAAGTAGGACAAAGTTGTCCTCCTCATCTTGGTTTTCTTTTCTGTTTGGCGCAGAACCAACCGCTAAAAAGCTATTTCCATGTGGTATGGTTCCCAAACGGGCAATGTTGATGCCGCTGGTGTTGTGATCAACCATGTGGAGCCAAAGCCCTGGCTCTTTGTGAATGCGCTGACCGTCAAATCTTTGGTTTAGCCCCGACTGACCAAATTCTCCTGAGTCAATTTGACTAATCTTCTGAAAGTAATCCAGCGCAACGATCGTCTGATCCGAACTTCCTGTTGTTGGGTCGATATTCAACCCACGGTTGGGGACGCCCTTGTCAGTAACTGCAAAAGTCAAGTCTTCATCATATTGGTTCATCAATACCCTAAAACCATTGTTACCGTCTCGAAAAGGCAATGCCATCATATTGAAACCAAAACCTTTTAGTTCATCGGAGTTACTCCAAACACCGGGTAGTAACCTCAATGGACCAAGCACTGGATCGTCAAACTCAGCAATCTCTGCGCTACGGCCGGTTGCAACCATTTCGTCAATCAGTTCTTTTCTAATCGTCATTTCGTCCTCCAAATAAAATTTTACTTAAACCACAGCTTAGCAAGAGCCTCGAACTACGACTCGTGCGGACTGACTCCACCGACATGACACCAAGACCAGTCCCAAAAGCATGCCTAAAATTAAACTCGATTTCAATAGAACCGTCATCTTCAACGCGGCATCAGAACACTCTTTCGGTATCAACTACACGTCTCCCCGAAAATGCTGTCGAAGATGACACTGCAGTGTTTGATCGGTTTTCTATCGACCGTCGTCCTTGTCGCAACTACATCCCCTTTTGACCCCTTCTCCCCAACAAACTGCTTTTGTTGGCTGTTGCTTTCAAGATAATTTCCTAGATTTTCTCTGTCCAGTTTGGCATGCTACGGTGGTAAACATGAAGTTCTTTCAAAATCAATTTGAGGAAATGCTGCTATGGAACGCAAGTCAAGAAGTATCCCGATCGATGATCTAAGTACACGTGCTAAGTCATCGGTGGAAAAAGCCCTAGCAGGTCACAAGACTCTGAAACTAGATGATTTTCAATTCGGTCTTCTACCCGATCCGGGCGTTATAGGCTTTGTCATTCGTGAGGAAGCTCTTGCACGGGCAAATGCTGCTGACTTCAGCAAGCTCGCGACCGCGGTGGTGAGTGATCTTGGTGAACTCACTAATGGAGCAGAACCAATTGTCTTGCTAAGAGATCCGGGCGGAACGATGGGATACTTTCCGGTTTAAATCAGGGAGTCCGCCGTGAAGATGGCCGAAGAGCAATCGGATCTGAATTGTCCAAGCGCACAACCCGAAATGGAAGGAGCGCTCGTCCTTGGTATCGTCGAAGAGCGTGAAGGACACCAAGAAGTTTCATACTTGGAAGCACAACGGGATGTCGATCAACAAGTTTTGGATTTGGCAAAACCACTGGTCCCGACTGAGGTGTTTCGCTTTGCGGCTAAGTGCGTCACATCGAAATGCCAGCATTTTGATGGAGGCACTTGTAACCTTGCGTCGCGGATAGCCAAGTTGACGGATGAAGTCGTTACTTCTGCCCCAAAATGCGTCATCCGTAAGACCTGCAGATGGTATCGTCAGGAGGGCATCGAAATTTGCTTTCGATGCCCTCAAGTGACTACGAATTTTGATCCAAGAAACGGAGCTCTCCGCGAAATTGCAGGTTTGACCGAGACTGATGAGAAAATCACTGCCGACTAGATGACAAAGACGGTTCAATTTACCAAGATGTGCTTACTCTAGAAAGGCGTTTTTTACGGATTAGCGTCACAACGCGGATGAGACGTGAGAAGCTTAGAAGAGCCAGCAGTGTGCCGGATAAATTGAAGAAGCCCAGTATGGCAATAGCATACCATGATGGCTCAGAAGCGAAGATCAATGCAAGGCCGGCAAGCATGACCGGAACCATATAGACTAGGGCATGCCCAAGCACCACGAGACAAAATGAAAGAGTCCGATATTTATTCTGCCATGTGGCATTTACTGGTTCAGCAATGTCTAACAGAAACCAAGGCTCATCACTTTGGAAAAGCTGTCTAGGCCCGAGTGAATTCATCGACGTGAAGACAAGGTTGATGTAGATTGTTGCGAGCACAGCTGCAATAGCCAACGCTTCTGGAATGGGAACCTCCACTCCAATGACCGGAATTTTCGCGACCTCCCGTTCTTTTAAACCCAAGAGTGCCAGATATTGCTGACGATAGTTATCGCCTGCTACATTTCGACGCTTTGTAAGTTCTGCGGTGGTATTTTCGAGTTGTTCTGCGGTGTTTGGCACTAGTGTCAACTGAGCAACGTCCAAATAGTGCGTAAAGCGGAATTGATTCCCACGTAGCCACTGCAGTCCGTCTTCCGGGTGTGAATCATATCTGCCGTTTGTGTATAGAAACTCTTGACCGATTTCTCGTCGCCCGATGGTTCTTATAGTCACAAAATAGATGTTCTGCTGGTCCGAGATACTCTTGGCCACCTCCGGCGAAATTACCTTCCTTTCAAGGGATTGGCGGAGAAATCCGGTCACTGTACTTTCTGCTATAGCCGTCAGTTCACTAGATCCTGTTTTTGACAATTCAAAAACTACTGTTTCTGGCGCTTGGAGTGTCCGAAAGGTCATTTGGGGAATGTCATGTTCTGTCAGGAATAAGTTGACCTTTTCGAGAAAGGGACCCGTCGTACCAGTAACGAATCGCTCGTACATTGCGGATTCGACAGGGTCAAAGGTTTCCTCATTAAATGCCCAAAATGAGTCCTCGACCATAAGTCTGTCCAGCTCAATCGCTGCATAGTATTCATGCGCAAACGAAACATCCTTAGTCAGCGATCTAAAGTTGAAAAAAACAACAATACCAAAGGCCCCGATGATCAAAAGACCAAGAACAAGCCACTTTTGTCGTTTGATGGTAGCATTTGGATTAAGTCTGCGAATTCCTCTTCGGAGCATTTCACCCTTTCCTCTCAGACCAATGAAAACGAAAGCCAATAGGCTCTTCATTCTAGTGCATCTACGCCCATTGGAGAATGGCCGCTAAATCCACGATGTGTGAGGAACGCTCAAGCAGCTTCGCACACATCCTGGGCTCCAAAAGCCTCTATAGAGATAACCGCACCAAGAAGGGTAGGTCACTGTTTTTCGATAGCTTTCTGCTCAGATCACGCATTTTTTGCTCTTTTGTGACTGCGTGGGTCGCCTGCCTTAAGAAAACCGCGGCTGACAAGCCCCAGTTACTCACTCAGCGATTCAACTACGGCATGAATGTAATGGGTCCCATTATCGTTACCGCTCAGGCGGCCAATCTTCGTGCAATGACCCGTCTGTGCTGAACTGGCTGAACCCCACCATAGGAGTTCAGCATGCCCCATCTCGATCACAACGCCTTTAATTCGCGCCGCGATGAGCGCAGCCGCGGCCATCATACCCTGAGAGCCTATGCCCAGGATCTGCGGACCTTCGCGCGCTTCACCAAGCCGACTATATCAGTATCAATGTCCGATGCCTTCATTTCACAAGGGACGATCTTGAAGTACGCTGGCCCGCAGGCCCACTCAAAAAAAACGTGGATCAATCTGCGCTTGTGTTAGGAACTATAAACAATAAGCAATGGGACTGAGTTTCTTTGCGGATGTTTGAGTTTGAAATAAGAGAATGAATACAGCACCAAAACCAAAATTTTCGCTGTCCGCCCGAAACCTTGGACCTGTTCTTACTCTAGACGGAGAGTTGACGAAGAATAGTCAGAACTTGGTTTTCGCGCGAAATGGCATTGGTAAGTCGTTCCTGTCGCGAGCCTTCAGGTATCTCGACTTGCATTGCCAGAAGGAAGATGTGGCAGACGCAGCTTTCAACCTTGTGTCAGACGAGTCAATCGATGGTTCTGGCTCGTTCGCGTTTTCCCGCGGCGCGACGGCGATAGGGGAACTTAGCCTACAAAAGGCAGGAGACGCGGTCACAGCGACGGCCAATGATACGATCTTCCACGTATTCTCTGAAGATTTCGTGCAAGAAGAGCTGCGGGAGCGCAAATACGAACTGGATGGCGAGATCGAAAACCAGATCGCCGTCGATAGCGAAAACATCAAGCTCGATGATGCGAAGAAGGCGCTGGAAGATGCCAAGGAAAAGGCATCGGGGAACTACAATGAGCTTGGGGAAAAATTTACTGTCGCGAAAGAAGCAGAATTACATGAGAAGGCGGGGATCAACAAACAGCTGAGAGAATACAAGGCTCTCTCGCTGGAGCAGCTTCTGGAGACCTTCAAGGAGAAGCCCGAAGCTCCGGAGCAATCCCTTGCTGACATCATTAAGGACCTCGACAGCCTCAAGGCGATACCAGCGGAACCTGTCTATCCTCGGCAGGTATCGGCTATCGCAACCGATGATGTCGATCTAGACGCCCTTACCGCATCGCTTGCGCGCCCAACGTCTCCGTCGAGCGTCTCCGATGCAATCAAAAAGAAGATCGACGCCCACCACGGCTTTTACGAAGAAGGTGCAAAGATAATTCGTGATGAGCACCGGACCGAATGCCCCTTCTGCGAACAAGGGATCACCGACCCAGACCCCAAGGCGGTGATTGACGCATACATCGCTTATTTCGAAGACGAGGAAGAGAAACACAAAGCGGAACTGAGGGACGTCTTCCGGAAACTCAAACAAAAAGAAACGCTGCTGGATCAAACAGAAACCCAGATTGCAAGGCAGAAATCCCGCTATGACGACCTCAAACGCCATGTGCCATCGAAGAAAGATACAGAAGTCCGTGACGTCGCAAATGAGCTGAAGAGTGTGCGAAACGCGATATCAGCTCTAAAGTCAGTGATCGAAGAGAAGGCCGCTGCACTTGGAACGTCGTCGGCACTTCCTGCCGAGGATCTATCCGCCTGTGTCGCGGCAATCAACATGACCATCGGTGGAAACAATGAGAAGGCAGAAACACTGACTTTATCTGTCGAGAAGGCTGATGAAGAGCGCAGAGCACTGCAGCGAAGGGCCTGCGAGGTGTTCGAACGCGAATTCGCTATCAGGGATTGGTCCCACATCGAAAACCTGCGCAGACTTCAGGCCGATGTCGCCTTGAAACAGGGGGCGTTGAACGAACTGGAAAAGGCAAGTCCGTCGGGACAAGCGCGGGATCGAGTCGCCGAGACGTTCGAATTGCTGTTAAAGGAATTTTTCGCCGAGAAGTACGTCTTCGACAAGACGAGCTTTGTTTTGAAGCGCGGAGAGGAGGAAATGGCTCGCGGGACGCACCGGACGTTGAGCGACGGTGAAAAGACAGCGATTGCTTTCTGCTACTTCATTGCATGCGCGCACAAGAAGGTAGCGACAGCAAGCGACTACAAGAAGCTGTTCCTCGTATTTGATGATCCAGTTACGTCGATGTCTTATGATTTCGTTTTCGCGATTGCTCAGACTTTAAAGAACCTGAATGTATCGAGCCAGGGTGAGATTTCCATCAATCCGGGAAAGATTGACGGTAATAAGTGCTGGAGACCAGAGTTGCTCCTACTCACTCATAGCAGCTATTTCTTCAATATCTCACTCACGAACCGTGTGGTCGATGATAATGCTGCGTTTGCGCTACATACCGACGGAAAGAGCCACAATCTCGCCCGCCTTAACAAGTATATAGCTCCCTTTCAGAAGCAACTGATCGACGTCCACGAAGTGGCGAACGGAAAGGATCCTGATCACAGGACCGCAAATTCGATCCGTTCGGTGCTGGAGGCAATTGGTCGCTTCTGCAGGCCAGACAAGTCCGACAGCCTGACAGACTTCGTAAAGCATCTTGCTGGCGAGGAGGACATGACGCTCAAGAGTGTTCTGATCAACTCGCTATGTCACGGCACATATTACGACGAAACACCTCCGCCAGATGATCTGGTGCTAGCTTGCAGGGAAACTCTGGTGGTTGTGGAACGCTATGCAGTGGGTCAATTGGAGCTGATTAAGAAGACAGCCAAGACATGAGGATCGAAAGCAAACAGTCCGCCTGCGATTAGCGTCGGCCTTTCTATTCCGTTTTCAAGTCGCGTGGAACGTTGGCTATAACGCTGTCCCAGCAAGCGCCAAAGAAACGGGAACAGGGATGCGAAGTCTAAAGCGCAGGTCGAATGGCAGGTGGGAGACTGTTTCTTTGTTCGTGGCACGGTGGGCAGCGTGATGTCGCGCACACCGCAAACTAAATTGGGCCAACAATGAACCTCATCCGCATGATCCGTCACCATGCTGGTGTCACCACCGGCGCTTTCGAGACGATGCCTTCGCCATTCTCGGTGTCTTGTTCGATTTGCGCTTGTTTGCGCCAGTTTGAAGAGCTTGAAGGTTCTGCCGCGCATCCGAGCCACCTTTTGAACTCGGCCAGATGTGATCAACCTGCCAACCCATTGGGCTTTCTCTGTTATAGGCGGGTTTGTAGATGACGTTGCCTTGCGCGTCTCGCCGGTAAAGGTTTGGATTCTTCCCTTTGACGCGGCGCGCTTTCTCCCAGACATGCTGAGCTTTGGGGTTCGTGGAATACGGCATGAGGACCTCCTGTTGTTAAGCCGCGGATCTTCGTGGGTGAACGTGGGAGCCAGAGGGTGTGACCTCGATGTCAAACCCTTCGGTAATCATGGATTTCACCTGCTCGGTGTGAGAGATCAGACCTACAGACCTTTTGTCATTGGTCAGCTCGTAAAGGGTCTCAAGCGCCGTGTTCAGAGTGTCCTCGTCCAAGGTGCCGAAGCCCTCGTCGATGAAAATCGCGTCCAGCTTGATGCCTCCGCTGTCTTGCTGAACCACATCGGAAAGACCGAGAGCGAGGGCGAGTGACGCCTGAAACCCTTCCCCGCCGGACAGCGTCTTGGTCGGGCGCGATTTCTCGGTGTTGGCGTCGAAGACGGCGATATCGAGTCCTCGCTTTTGTCGCCCACCAACGACATCGTCGGGCCGAAGGAGCTGATACCTTCCACCTGTCATGGGCCCAAGCCTTTGATTGGCGGCGACCAGAACCTCGTCGAACATCGCCGCGATGGCGAAATCGGGGAGCCGAACCTTCCGATCGTTGTTGCCGTTGACCAGGTCCGAGAGCCCGCCGACTGGGCCGTATTTCGCCTCGAGGGCAGAAATGCGGGTGGAGAGTGCCTGCACCTTACGCTGCGTCTCGAGCTTCGTCTCCAGATCGCGTTTGCTACGTGTCAGCGTCTGCTGACTTCTTTCCAGCTTCGACTGCGCGGAGTCTTTGGCGGCCGCCAGTGCCTCAATGTCCGGGGAGCTTTTGTCGCCGATATCTTTTGCCAATCTCTCAAGCTGTGCTTTGTTGGCCGCTACGCGCTGGTTGTACGCGTTGATTTGCTCCTCAAGCAGCTCGCACTGCGGCACGTCAGTCTTTGCAAGCTCAAAACTGTTCTCATCCAGTCCGGCCGCGCTAAGCCGCTCGGCAAATTCAGCCTTGGCGTTGGAGAACGCCAGCTCCGTTCGGTCTGCACTTGCCGCAGCGCCTGTGACCCCTTCCTCGGCACCGCTCAGTGCGATCGCAGCCGTCTTTTCGTCGTTCACGGCCTTGTCATGGGCAGCGACCAGTTCGTCCCATTTGGCAACAGCAGCCCGCAGCGCTTTTTCCAAACCGTCTCCCTGTCGCCAATTTTCGGGCACCTCTCGGAGAACGGTCTCGTAGGAAGTATTTGCTCGCGTCTCAGCGTCGCGGGCCTCCGAGAGTTCTTGACGTGTCCGCTCATGGCGAGAGTTTACCTCCTCGAAGGACACTTCAGCCGCGGCAATCTTGTCTTCGAGATCGACAAATCTGGTATCCGATTCCAATGCGGCTTTCTTGCCAAGTGCGTCCGCCAGGGCAGGATCAAGGCTCTGTCGATCCCGCTCTGGGCGATCGAGGGCGTCGAGTTCTGTCTGTTTTTCAGTGAGCGAGGACTTCGCCGCAGCAAGTGCAGTCCTTGCTTCCACCTCATCACGCTCTGCGGCGCGAAGGTCTTTTGTCGCCTTCTCAAATTGATCGTGACGACCTTGACGCTCGGCATCGCCGGTTGCCGGATCGGGGTGATCGCGCGAACCACAGGCAGGACAGGGTTCCCCTTGAAGTAGTTTCCTGGCCACGTGAACGGCCTGTATGTCGGTCAGATCCTGTTCGGCGCGTTCCAACGCGACCTTGCAGGCATCAAGATGACTGCTCCGCGCTTCATGCGCATTCTCCAGCCGTTCAACTTCGCCCGCCTGCTGATCGCGCCGGGACTTGGCATTCTCGAATCGAGACAGTGCCTCGGCCTCGCGCTCCAGCGTGGACAGAACGCTTCCTGCTGCGTGAACCGCGCGCGCATGGGCGGGTTGCTCTTTCTGGAGGTTGCGCAGTGCCGCAAGAGCCTGGTCAGCATCTTTCCGTTTGCCTTCCACCGCCTCTTGTTTCTCAGCCGCCGATTTGGTCTTCGCTTTCGCTGCCTCCAGGACCGCAAGTAGATTGCGAGCTTGGCCGAGCGTCTTTTCGAAGCGCTCCAGTTCGTGGACCCGCGCGAGGGCTGCATCACGGTCTTCCTTCTGTCGGTCGGTCCGAGCGAGCGCCTCCTTGGCCGAAGTGAATGCTGACCTGGCGGATGCCAGAGCGTCTTTCGCTGTTGCGTTTCTTGTCTGAGAGGCTTTGGCCGCCTCACCCACAGATCGCATCGCAGCCTCGGCGACCAGTACAGTCTGTGCAGCCCGGGCCTTGGTCAGGCGAGACTTGCTCTGCTTGATCGTTTCGGCTTCGGAGAGGAGGGTGGACTCCTCAGCTTTGGCCAAGGCCCGCGCCGCGAACTTTTCAGCGAGCCCCTCCCCTGCGGACAGGGCCTTCTGACATATTGCCAACGCCTCTATTTCAGATTTCACTGTCCCTTCGAGGGTCGCGATCTCCTCGCTTATTGCGCGGATCGCCTCACCCAAATTTTCCTCGGTCTGATCGCCAAGATGCGTTTCGCGGCGGACGCGTTCCTCGCTGATCTCACGGTACAGCGCCGTGGCATCACGCTTGATGCGTTCGACAAAACTTTCATAGAGGCGAACATCGAAGAGGCGCTTGAGGATTGGCGAGCGCTCGTCGTTTGTCGCTGTCAGGATCTTTCGGAAGTCTCCTTGGGGCAGCAAAACGATCTGACGAAACTGTGTGGCATTGTAGCCGAGAAGCGTCTCGATCTCGGCATCGACCTTGTTGACCTGTTTCTCAGCGATGACTTCGCCGACCTTGCCGCCAGCGATCTCTTCCAGCGACATACCGGTCGCCCGGAACAGGTATGCTTGGTGCGGTTCGGTTGTGGTACCCGATCCACGGCGTGCTGCCCTCTCTTGCTTCGGGATGCGTCTCACGACGTAGCGTTCGTTTCCGAGATCGAAGACGAGTTCGACCTCTGTGATGTCCGTCGCGTGGGCATGGTGGCACACCATGTCCTCCGCCGAGCGTTCCGCTCCCGACGACTGTCCGAAGAGTGCGAAGGAGATACCGTCAAAAATCGTCGTCTTGCCGGCGCCGGTCTCCCCGTAGATGCCGAAAATTCCGGCATCGAGGGCGGCGGTAAAGTCGACGACCTCGGTTCCGGCATAGGGACCAAACGCAGTCATCTTCAATCGGATCGGCCTCATGACATGTCCTCCAGCACCGGTCGGTCGAGAACAGTTTTGACAACTTCCGTCTCTCTCTCGGTGACGTCTTCACCACGGACGTAAGTCAGGAACTCACCGATGACGCCGACGGGATCGTCGAGTTTTGACAGGGCACGCCCGGCACCACTCATCACGAGGTCCTGCTTTCTCTCTCGCAGAGTCTGTAGGATGTTCGGGTAGTGTGGTCTCAGCTGGGCAGCGGGCTCGATCAATGCGCCCTCATCCAAGAGGATCGCCCGGATGTAGTCCTCGCTTGGATTGGCCTTGGCGTCCGCAACAAGTTCGTCCAGAAGTCCCCTCACCTCGCGAACCGGCCTCAAGGGCTTGAAGTTCACGGCCCGTAGATCGACCACCTGACCGCTTCCATTGAGATCGAAGATTGTCATCGACTTCGTCGTACCAGCCTCGTCGAAACCGAACGCCAGAGGAGAGCCACTGTAACGGATTGTATTTGCACCCGCCGTTTGCGGGCGATGGAGGTGACCGAGAGCCACGTAATGCGCGCCGTCGAAAATGTCGGCAGAAACGGTCTCGACAGTTCCAACCGAAAGCCGACGCTCACTTTCCGTCGGCTGGCAGTTCGTCACGAATGCATGGGCCACGACGATCCAGCGAGCCCCCTCAGGCACGTGCGCCTTTGCCGCTTCTATCTGTGCCCGTAGCACATCCTCCGGCGACCGGATGCCCTCTATGTCAAAGGCACGCCGCGCAGCGTAAATCTCGCCATAGGGAAGCGCCGAGATTGCAACCGCGCCATGTCTGTCCTCGAGGGTCAGGGGAACCTCGTCTTGCTCGATCGGCCCACGGACGAGAATCCGGCGGCGATCAAAAAGCTTGGACGCCGTACCGAGCCGCTGACCGGAGTCGTGGTTGCCCGCAATCACTACGATCGCCGCCTCAGTCTCCTCGTGGACACGCTCCAGGAAGTCGCTGTAGAGCTTCATCGCAGCCTCGGACGGGGAAGCTTTGTCGTAGACGTCACCGGCGATCAGCAGGAGCTCGACTGCCTCGTCGACCACCGTCCGGAACACCTGGTCGAGAATGTGCGCCTGGTCTTCGTGCAAGGACACCCCCCTCAGGGTCTTTCCCAGATGCCAGTCTGCGGTGTGAAGAACTCTCATTTCGATACCATTAATTTTTATACGTATATTTTTAATATGGACAAAGCAAAGGAGTCAAGATAGTTTTCGGCATGGCCTTTGACGACTTGAAACACGCGCAGAAGGAGCGGCTGGAGTACCTCGACCGCCTGCTCTTTTGGGACGGAACGGCGACACGCGGATCGCTCATCGAGCGCTTCAGAATCTCGAACCCGCAGGCCGCACTGGACTTTAGAACCTATCTGCAGGCCGCCGACCCCGAGGCGCTGAAGTATGACGCCTCGACAAAGAAGTATCACACAACAGAACGGTTCTCGCGGCTCACCGGGCGGGCAACGACGGACGAACTCGAAGAGCTGCTGCTCGGAAAGAAGCGTGCTGTCTACGACGTATTACCAGACCTTCAGCGAACACAAAACGTTCGTGCTTTTCGGCCGCTCTATCGCGCTTTGCTTACTGGCGAGGCGATCAAGATCGTTTATCAATCTATGCGCGAGCCGGAACCGGAGGTTCGGTGGATTGCACCGCTCCGTTTTGCGTCAGATGGCGTACGTCTTCACCTGCGAGCGTGGTGCTATGCCCGACAGGGTTTTCGTGACTTTATCCCGTCCCGGATAGATCCGTCCCAGTCCTTCGACGAACGCCGCACAGCAGATGACGTGCCGCGGGACGATGATTGGTTCACTTGGGCCATCCTCCAACTGCGGCCGCATCGCAACTTTGCTCCGGATCAGAAACGGGTCGTTCGAATCGAATTCGGATTCGAGGACGAAAGCCTGGAGATCCGCGTCCGCAAAGCACTCGAGTTCTACACGAAACGTCGTTGGGGCCTCGACCAGGAAAACCCGAGACTCGAATGTGTCGGTCGCAGATACATAGCGATGTCCGAGGAGGAGATCGATGAGAGTTGATATGACCCGAGTCGATCCAGAGGTGAACATGGACAGGTTCTATTCCGTCCAACTGACACAGAGCCTCTTCGGCGAGGTCGGTGTCGAACGGCAATGGGGTCGACGCCGAACCCGAGGAAGGTGCCGACTCGACTGGTATGCAAACGAGCGGGAAGCTGAATCTGCAATTTTGGACCTTGTGAAAGCGAAGCTCTCGAGAGGCTATCACATGAAAGCGGGAGGGACGGTTCGGTGAAGATGAGGAACCTAAAAAGATATCAGACTGGAGGCACCCGATCCAAGATGGAGCTGTCTATCCCGCTGCCGCGAACACCCGAGGGTCGGGTGTATCGATACACTCCGAACGGGGATGCACATCCGAGGCACTTTGTTCTCGGCGAAAGAGTTGCAGAGATTTCCGACGACGAAACTAAGCGTGTACGGATGAGGCAGGAACCGGGTTCGTCGAAAACTACTGTCCCTATAGCGGCACCGCAGGTGAGGATGACGAATTCACGCATCCAAAGGACGCAGAGACGGCCATCAAGATAGTCGAACACGCTGCGATGAAGGACGTTCAGGACGCGTTCTCGGGGATGCTCAAGGGCATTGCGAGTAAGAGCCGTGGCGGCATCACTTATAAACCGGGTGCGGGCAATCGACGGCCAAAGCCGCAGTTCGGAAGACGGGATCTGATGCGGCTCTTGGTCTGTGATTGCTGTGGTCGTGATTACGGTGTTTATGCCATCGCCCTCTACTGCCCAGACTGCGGCGCTCCGAACGTTGCACTGCACTTCGCGCGAGAGGTCGAGTTGGTGTTGCAGCAGGTCTCGATCGCGGAAGAGATGGGCGAAAATCAGAGCGAGCTAGCCTACCGGCTTCTTGGAAACGCGCATGAAGACGTCTTGACCGCGTTCGAAGCGGTTCAGAAGGTTGTGTATCTGCACAAGGTCTCTTCAGATACCGAACGAGCGCCCGCAACCAAAGCCGTTCGAAACGACTTCCAAAATGTTGAGAGAGCTCAGAAGCGGTATGCCGACTTTGGCCTGGACCCGTTTCGGGGGTTGTCCGATCCCGAGCGGGAAGCGCTCGATCTCAATATCCAGAAACGGCATATCATCGGACATAACCTCGGAGTGGTCGATGCCAAGTTTGCCGAGAACGCTCGGAATGCAAAGTTGGGGGAAACGGTCCAACTTCTTGGTCACGACGTGCGAGAGTTCGCCCGACTCTGTCAGCTCGTAGTTGCGGTGCTGGACGACTGGATCGCTGACGTGAATTTGCCCGACACTGAACGTAATGCTCAGGGGATTGAGCACTTGGTTGAACCATCGTCTGAAATGATGACAATCGGAGATCTCAGCGTCTTGGCGACATCGATTGGTCGCTGGATCTGCGATGATTCTGAGAAGGGTCTGCCAGAACACGTTGACGAAGACGAGCTTCTTGCCGCCTTCGAAGCCATTGAGATTAAGGCGTTGGAAGAGGCGCTAGCAGAGCTTGAATTGGAAGGTTGCGTCGAGCTTTCTCACGTGATCGGCTCAAAGCTTCCGCGCATTCGAGCCACCGAAGACTTGTTCCAGGTCTTTGATCCAATCGTGATGAAGTCGAACCCACTCCGCGACGCAGTCGCTCTCATCGACCTGGCTCTTGAAGGGGACGGGTCCGTGGACATTTCCGAGCTACACCAATGGAGCGGACTGACTCTGAGGCGTTTCAATCCGGCCGTAGCGTTGGTTCTGGATGAAATTGGTGAAGGGCGAGTTAGCCGCACGTACTCCCCAGACTATCCTGCGCGGTACTTTGTGATGGTAGCGCAGGACCGGATCGCTTTGAAACAACTTCGGGGGCGGCTTGATGGCTGAAACACCCTAGAGAAATGAGCATGGATCATCGAAGATATTCGATAAAAGCTTCACTTGTTTTTCATCGCGAACTACGGAAGCGCTTTCCGGAAAACGCCGGTCAGCGCTGTATGTATGGCGCATTCGCATTGGCACATCTTTTACGAGAGATGGACTTTGAGGCCACCGTGGTTGGCGGAGATTTTGCAATTTTCGTTCCGGCTAGAGATGGCAGGTCTGCCGCCTTCCATGGCTTCGGGGGCTCGAACGAGCCAGGTACAGCTTCTCATTATTGGGTTGAATCTTGTGGTCGCGTTGTCGATGCAAGCACCCTTTTTCTCCACACGACGACAGATCAAGACATCGTCCGATTGCCTGTTATTTACTGGCCGATCTCGCAGGAACTTCCCCGTTATCTTCGCTATTCTGCCATAATGCGGGCTGACAAAGGTGCGGAATTCAGCACCGTTTTGGAACAAAGGGAGAAAGCCGCAGCGGTTGTCGATGGATGCCTCCGAAGGCTGTCTGGTCGAGCTTTGCCATCAAAACAGGAAGTTCTAGATTGACCCAAATACGTTTTCCGTACTAAGGCAGAAAACGACTGGTCAAAGGCAGCTGTTGAGTATGAGACAAACACCAGTTACGGATCACCGCCGATTTAGACGCTGCCACAAGCTGTCTGAACCTTGCTTTCGCAAGCAACAAGGTCATCCGGGACTATTGCTGCGTAGCAATCTGTTTGTCCAAGCCTGAACCTTCCTTCACAAATAGAAAGACCGCAAGCTGTCGTTTCAGTCTAACCAGCTATCATATCGCCGCTGCGGATTATGGATCTTGGACAAGCTTGGCTTCGATTTCAGTGACTGGATCTTACTCGCAAGTCTTGCGAGATCTGACGCGCTATCGGATCGCCAACCCTTTTGAATAGCCCAAGACTTGATAGCTTCGGGATCCAAAGTATGGTTCTTCGACCGCAAGATGCGCAGCGTTTCATCAGCTAGTTGCTTGTCGCGGGGATGACCGATTCCGGTCGTCGGGTTCACCATACCGATCAACGAAGAAAGGGCGGCGTCGATAATCGGATCTGAAATCAGCGGAGTGGACGCACTTTGTTGTTGTCCATGAACGATTGCATTCCATCGAGCGACCCATTGGTCACAATCGCCCGGAAGGTCTGGAACAGCGATGGCGCCGGCAAGACCACGGAGGTCGTCAACTGCATTGAGAAGTGTCTCATCCGCAAAAAAGGCGATGATAATCCCGCCTTCATAGGTTTGGCCAGCCGTCCTTAGTGTCTTAACGCTCAGATTGGCACCCGACTGCAATCGGATGCTCTTTCCTTTGCTCAAAGCCTTCGCGGCCGTTGTTCCAATATGGCCAGCCAGGCTCGTACGATCTAACTGCTGTTTTGTGTGTATCAACAGGATAACATCTGCGCGTTGGGAGGTTTGTTCAGCAATCTTATCGGCATAGGCCAATGCGTATCGCCAGGATTCAGGGTCTTGGCTGTCGATAGGAACGAGTATTCGGTGCATGTTGGGCGCTCTCTGGAGTGATATTTGGTCATCAAAAGTCGTCCGGTCCGGTTGTAACATGAGAACGAGTTGGCATCTCATACCGGTCTCGATCGACATCGAACGTTGTCGTGTCAAACTGTGTTGCATTTATCCAGTGGACTGAGAGTGTCCTCGTATCAACGGCGAGAGACTCTTCTCGGTAGTCATGGTCGGTTTCTCCCCAGCGAAGGGACATAAGATCGAATGGACTGGTCTCGCCGCGCTTCGTGTTTCGTTCTTTATCTTGTTTCGGAACTCGCTCCGTTACGCTGTAATCAGGCTCAGCCCCATCTTCTGTTTCCCAATAGCTGCGCGCATCCAGCTTCGTGCCTTTAGGGAGATCAATAGGTTGGACCCGTGCAGCTTTGTGGAACAGCACAATGTTGTCGCTTTCGCCCCCGGTTTGAACCGAAGAGAAACGTACTCCATCGAGATTGCAGTCACGGTGATTGGCAAGGAAATCTGAGACCGCTTGCGTCGGTAGATAGTCAAAATCGACATCCGTCGGCATCACTGGACGAGACATGCGATTACTCAGCGTGCGAATGAATCCCATCCGTGCCAAAGCATCCGCATATGATGGGTCGAAGATGCTGCCCTGGATACTAACGCCCTGAAGTGCAGATAAATTGAGAAGCCTCAATGGTCGAATGGGTCTGAATTCACCAATGACGACCTTACTTCCAACCGGAGGTCGAACCTCCGCGAGAGATCCATTGATGCTACTGGCACCGTAGAATACCGACACCCCTTTCGCATTCATCCGTCCTGCACTGGCCACCGCAGACGGGGGTGGTGCGAGCAGCAGGTCTGGTCGTTTGAGTGCTTCCTCAAGCTCTTCGTCTCGATAGAACACGCGTGCACGATGTAGAACGGCCCCGTCGTCGTCTGGATCGAGTGTTTCGATGACCGAAACACCGGAAAGTGTCTGCATATGATCAATACCGGCGAAGATGGCTTCGAGTTGATCCTGGCAGGTTCGACTGAAAAAGCGGCTTTCTTCCTTTAAGGTCCGCTCGAATTCATACCAGCGCTCGTGCCATTCACGGCTGCTGGGAAGAATCTGCTCATAATGGACTTCATCGTCGAATTCGGTTTCTTCGCCAATCATTGCCGCTTCCATGTCGGCATGACGATCGTTCAAGACAATCTGCAAGTCGGTGGCGATGTCTTCGTCGACCTCAGCCGCGCCGGCAATGGCCCAAACTGCAAGCTCTCCCTCGCGCTCCCAGTCATAGTCCAGTTCCTTGTCTTTCATCATCGCCCACTGCATGCCGTCCGGGTCGCGCCTAGTGCGTTCGAAATGCTGCTCGAACGCTCGCTCGATGTGGTCAGACAGTGCGTCGAGCGTCACTGTCTTCGATCCGTCTTCGCAATAGCTGCATTTTCTTCGGCGGCCTTCTGCTTCTACCAAACCAGCTAGGTAGACCTCACCAATGCATTCATGGCAGACCTGATTTTCTCGCAATTCGTCCGTGGTTTTGCCCGAACGCATACTCACTCCAAATGATCCAGTAGCTTTGTCGAAACACGTTTGGCCATGCCATCGAGGTCCCAAGCAAAATCGCTCCGCAGAAGCGGCGAGATATCGGCATTGAAATCACGATCATCGAGCTTCGCGTCGAGATTGTCCTGCAGCTGCTGGCGCGTGACGGTGTGTCCACCGTGATCCATGTACGCTTGAAAGGCCGTGATGATGTCCTTTGGCACGGCATCTTCATGATGCAGGGCGACATCAAGATCGAAAAGATCACGGCCTTTTTTTCGCTGGTAGAGCGCTCGTAGCTTTGTTCCGAGAAGCTCATTCAATCCATAGCTTGGAATGTCACAAGCCCCTTCAAACCAGCGCGATTGAACCTGGAAAGGGATGAGTTTGGTACCGTAAACAGCAAAATGTTCCCGCGTGTTGATCTCGACCTTCAGCTTCAATGGTATCGGCGGGGTTTCCTCCGAGCCAAATCGGTAGGCGAAGGTAACACGGCCTTCAGTCTGCTTGTAACGCGGCTTGCCGAGCCAGGTGTCCAGTACCCGATGAAGGCGATCCATCAGGTCACCTGCTGGTCCTGCTTCGATTTGCACAAGGTCGATGTCTTCCGAGTAGCGAGCAGCGGGTTTCAAGAAGAGCTTGTAGAGAGCGGTCCCGCCGCGAAATGCGAGCTGGCGTCTCAGAAGATCATCGGAGAAAATCTCGACAAGAGCACGACTGATGACGAGATCCTGCTCGACCTGGCGGTCGTCAATCCATGGCGCTTCTGCCCGCCACTCGGTGATAAAGTCTCGAGGGATCACTCGTCGACCTCCACAGAAGCGTTGACGTAGACCTTCCAGCGCTTGTTTTTTGTAGATTGGTGCGATGTTCGATCGGGCGCTAGCGACGTGTAGTCACGTGCTTCACGCTTAACGATAGGTTGGAGCATGTCAGATACACGCGGGTGGTCGACGTGATCCAGAAGGAACCCCAGCCTCTGCACCCTAGTGATCGGCACGGTTCTTGAAAGACGTTCGAGCTCGCTTGAATCGATTTCATCCGCGAGGTCTGATAGCACTGTTGCCACCATATCCAAGCCCCCTGCTCTATCGCTGTAAGCGACGAGGTCGAGGGCCGTCGCCTCTGGCGTCGAAACTTTGAGGACCCCTCGCGGGGTATTAAACGGCCGGGTTGGAACGTCGGCAACTTGCTTGTTGGCAATGAAGGAGACTTTGACATTTCCGCAGTGGATGTCTTTGCGCGATTGCGCAATCACGACCTGAAACGCCTGCGGCCTTTGATGCGCGGCACCGTAATACTGGGCTGCGGTCAAAAGACCCGCGTAGTAGGGTTCCGAGTTGCGCTCAAGGAGCGCGGGGATGAACTGTTCTGCCGGAAGACAGCCCAGTGTACGATATTCGGGAGGTACGATCACGTAGAATCCCTTTGCAGGCGAAGCTATCTGCTCGTGCTGCATGAGCCTCGCTAGAGCGTTGTAGGCTGAAGCCCTGGAACTGGCAGCGGACTCGGCGAACTCGTCGGTGGAGAACGTATATCGCCCTTGCGAGGCGAGCGCGTCCAAGTAGGCCTTTGCATTCGGGTAGGTTTTCGTCATCACCTTTACAAACTAACTCTATTCGTTAGTTTGCGCCAGTAAAATCGGAACAGCGGCCTTGCTTTTGCGTGAAGCGCAGGAGATAACAGTCATTATTTAATGAAATAATGACGGAGTCCAGGTTGCCACATGCCCAAAAGACCGTCCAGCTCAAAGTCTCGGAAGAATCCAAGCGTCGCATCAAGGCGCTGGCACTGGAGCGGGACCAAACGATCAGAGACCTTATCCTATCGGCGTTGGTCAAAGACGGTCTGACGCTTCCCGCTGCGGATCGACCTCAGGAAGGCGGTCAGTCATGACGATGGCAGATAATCGGGTCGAAGCATCAGTCGTGGATCTCTTCTGCGGCGTTGGTGGCCTTTCCTACGGATTCAAGAAGGCGGGCTTCGATGTCCGAGCCGGCATCGACGTCGATGAGGAGTGCCGGTACGCCTACGAAAAAAACGTGGGAACGGTCTTCTTGCGTAAAGACGTGGGTGAACTCTCGCCAGCAACCCTCCAGGGTCTCTATCCGGACGACGCAAAGGTCAAGGTTTTGATGGGATGCGCTCCCTGCCAGCCATTCTCCACTTACAACCAGAAAAACGACAATCCGCAATGGCGGCTACTAGAAAGGTTTGGAGAATTGATCGCCGCTACGCAGCCTGACGTAGTGTCGATGGAGAACGTTCCAAGACTGGTCAGGTTCAGGAGTGGCGAACTGTTCGACGGTTTTGTCCAGACACTCGAAGACAGCGAATATTCAGTAAGCTGGGACGTCCTCTACGGTCCGGACTATGGAATGGCGCAGACACGCTCGCGTCTTGTCCTTCTGGCCTCACGTTTAGGCAAGATCGAGTTGCCGAAACCGAGCCACGAACCTTCCGCCTACCGCACGGTCAAAGACGAAATAGGAGATTTACCGCCGCTCTCTCACGGCGAGACGGACAAGAACGACGAACTTCATCGTGCGAGCTCTCTGTCGAAAATCAACGAGCGTCGCATGGTGTCTTCCAAGCCAGGCGGTACATGGCGAGACTGGAGCGACGATCTCGTCACGCCCTGCCATCAGGCAGAAACCGGTCGTGGCTATTCGTCAGTCTATGGCCGTATGGAATGGGAAAAACCCTCTCCGACAATGACAACCCAATTTTATGGGTTCGGAAATGGCCGCTTTGGTCACCCCGAGCAGAATAGAGCGATCACCCTGCGAGAAGGTGCAATGCTTCAGGGATTTCCGCGTGAATACCAGTTCATGAAACCTGGAGAGAAAATTCGCTTCAAGACAGTTGGACGAATGATCGGCAATGCCGTGCCAGTCACTTTGGCCACTGCCATCGCAAAAGCGGTGAGAGAACACATCGAGATGTATACGGAATGAGCAAGCGACCACTGCGGATGACGATCAGCCTGAATGCCTTGGAGCATCTCGGCATCAACCTGTACAGCAGCATTCCAGCCGTCCTCTCCGAGATAGTGGCCAATGCATGGGATGCCGATGCAGAAAATGTGGCGGTCACCCTTGACGGAACTTCTGGCAGTATCGTCATTCAGGACGACGGGCTCGGTATGGACCGTAACGGTGTGATTGACCGTTTCCTTACCGTAGGTTTCAGACGCCGAAACGAATTGGGCGATAAGACACCTAAAGGCCGCCGCCCCATGGGTCGAAAAGGTATCGGCAAACTCTCGATTTTCTCGATAGCGAACGTTGCCGAAGTCTTCACGCTGGCGAATGGTGAACGCACCGCATTCCGTATGGATCGGAAAAAAATCGAGGCTGCAATCGAAGGGAAGGGCGAAGCGGACTACGAGCCCGAAGAACTCGACACTTGGCCGGACGACCTCAAGAGCGGCACCCGTATCGTCCTGTCCAATATTTCGAAATCGCTGAAAGGCATGACGGTCGAGGGCCTCCGAAGAAGGGTCGCTCGCAGGTTTTCGGTGATTGGTCCCTCAAACGGGTTCTCTGTAACTGTCAATGGTTCGGAGATTCAGCCAGAGGATAGAGGCTACCATCAGTTTTTGCAGTATATCTGGACCTACGGCGACCAAGGAACATTCGTCAAACTATGCAAAAACTTGGAGAGAGACCCTGTTAACCGTTTGGAGAATGCCAAAGCTCGATTGAGTGAGGCTGGTCTCTCGCTTCGCGGTTGGATAGGAACGGTGAAGCGTCCAGAACATCTCAAGGATGAAGAAGGCGACAACCTCAACCGATTGGCGGTCTTCATGCGCGGCAAGATGGCCCAAGAGGACATTCTCGACGGGTTTGGGCAAAAGGAAATCTATGCGGACTACGTCGTAGGTGAGCTGCATTGTGAGGAACTCGATGTCGATGGGAAAAGAGACATCGCGACCAGCAGCCGCCAGTCGTTGCAGGAAGACGACCCAAGGTTTGAAGCTCTGCGGGACATCATGCTGTCCGAGCTTCGACATATCGCCGGTGTCTGGAGTGACTGGAGACGCTCGGACGGAGCAAAGATCGCCGCTAGGGTACCCGCGGTGTCGCATTGGCTCGATGGTCTCCAGGGCGATACCAAGAAGAAAGCCGAACGCTGGATTGGGCGTCTCAACACCATCCGTTCGGAAGATCGTGACAAGCGGGAACTGTTAAAAGCCTCAATCCTTGCATTCGAGAGTTATCGGCGGAAGGAGTCTCTCGATATGTTGGATAAACTCGCTGACACGAACCTTGATGGAGTGCTCGAAGTTTTCAACGACATTGATGATCTGGAGCTGAGCTACTACGGCCAAATCGTCAAGATGAGGCTGCAGGTGATCAGAACGCTACAGGACAAGCTCGAGAAGAATGACAAGGAGCTGGTGCTGCGAGATTACATATTCGATCATCTGTGGCTACTCGACCCAAGCTGGGAGCGAGCGAAGGGCACGGGCACGGTAGAGAAGAACGTCACCAAATTTCTGAAGCAGGATTCGGCCGACCTGGAAGCCAACAAGCAGCTTAGCGAAGAAGAACGGAAGGGCCGGATCGATATTGGCTATAGGACCGTATCCGGGAAACACGTGATCGTTGAGTTGAAGCGAGCATCCGTCGCAGTTCCAGTCGATCGGCTCATGGCCCAAGTGCGCAAGTACCGCGACGGGACCCGGAAGATACTATCGACCACCGACTATGCTGAATGGCCGATCGAGATCATCTGTGTTCTAGGCAAGAAGCCTCCAGAATGGAACGACGTCGACGGAACCGGTCCGCAGGGTGTGATCGATACCCTAAAGACGGTCAATGCGCGTATCGTATTCTATGACCAATTGCTGACGAGCGCGGAAGCTTCCTACGGTGACTATCTCGAGGAGCACACCAAGAAAGATCGACTATGGAAGGTATTCGAGGCGATTGATGACTTCACGCCGCCCGACATCGACTAAGCCGACAATCGATCCCGTCAGATCTCGCATAATGCGAGCGGTCCCCCAATCGCATTCCAAACCCGAGGTACGGGTACGAAGGGTCCTACACCGCCTTGGGTATCGTTTTCGTCTTCACGTCAAAGGGCTGCCTGGGACACCCGATATAATCCTACCTAAACATAGGACGGTCATCTTCGTACACGGATGCTATTGGCATCGACACGAAGAGTGTCGCTATTCGACGACGCCGAAGACCCGGACGGAATTCTGGAAGGAAAAGTTCAATCGAAACGTCGAGCGCGACGCCAGAAAGCGGGAAGAACTGGAAGAGTTGGGCTGGCGTGTCATCACGATTTGGGAATGCGAAACGAAAAATGACAACGATCTAGAGGCGCGCTTGCGCTCGTATCTCACAACCAAAATCTGATCAACAAGCACTTCTTGCGGTGTGAAATCGAGGTTTCCAGCACGGGTGAATTTGCTTCCCAGAGTTCTCCGCCTTGCAACGTGTGTCGTGGTTCATCCAACATCGCTGCATCAGGTTCCAAGTAGACCTCAGCGACCAGACTTGGATCGTGGGACGTAAGTTCGGACCGTTTTTTTCGTCGTTCGGCGATCGTCATCCAAAAGAACGATATGCATGCCGCTGGGAAACAATGATACTCTAGGATGGAGAAGGCCGTTGGACTCTGCGACTGCCCGCCTCAGATCGGGTTCGCACTCCGCTAAAATCAGATATGCCTGCTCAATGCGTGCACCTGGAAAAAAGGTGTCAGGATGAAAGCCTTGGATTTTTTTGAGGGTCCCTAGTAGCTCATCGCTCAGGAAATAGAACTCTTCCCGTAGCAAGCCGCGCTCTAGGGCATCGTCAACCAGAATACTAAAAAGACGCTCCATTGACGCAAGCTTTTCTCCACCCTGGGCGTCGACTGGCATTGAAAGGTCAGGTCGGCCGTTGAACCCTTTGTGAGCTTCCTTGTGACAATCGCGACAGAGCGTGATGCCATTTCCGGTAAGAAATTGGCCTTGAGAAACAAGCGACTTCCGGCGAATATGATGTGCGGAAAGTCCATTGGTAGAATGACAATCGACACATCTGTTGGCATCGCGCGCCCTGATAAATTCGCTCCAAAGGCCAAGGCAATAACGACGCGATCGCTCTTTGTGGAGGGCGTTTTCGAGTTTCGTCAGCTTCGACGAAATCGCTGCGAAACCAGAGAGACTTGGTGCCCCGCACATACTCTCAGTGCTTCCAGTAAACTTCTGTCGCGAGATACTCGGACAGGATAGATTGCACGAGGATACCTCGTTCTTCCGTAACGGCGTATCGATACTTCCCTTCTTGAACAATCACCCATTGACCAGCCATGTCTTCACCAGAAACCAGTCGCGTCATCATTCGGCTGCCGACTTCCGGCCAAGCAGCAAGTTCGTTCTGGCTGCCATATCGCCCAAATTCTTGGAGTTCCGCTTCAGTCATGCTCTCCAACGGCAGAGCCCAAACATGCGCTGGCGCTTCCATCATCGGCTCCCCGTATTCAAAATATGCGTGACCGCGCGCATTCTTCAGAACGACACGATTGATACGGGTCATGTCGGGTTTCCAGACGACTCGAGTCTCTCCACCCAAAGTCTGATATTCACTTCGTGCATTTTCAATGAGCGCACGCAACGCCGGGCTTCTACGCAGTGATCTCAGTGCGCTGGCGTTGGACTGCTTCTCAGGCTCCGTTGATCCAGCCAAGACACAACTCAAAACGGTGACGAGATATTGCTCATCTAGTGAAAAGCTGGTGTTGCACTCTTTGCATATCCTCACGATCGGAAGGTGATGGGGACGGGGTTTGTCGAGCAAGCTTTTCGAAGGAACATGGTCCTCGTTTGTTTCAAGCTCCGCCAGTGACCGTGTGCAATGTAAGCACCATGACTTTTGACGTTTATCGACGAACTCTTCAATTCTATGCACCTATCATTCCTCACGCGCGCTTGTAGTCACCAGTGATCTAGATATTACTGCCGAGTAATCTAGTGTTTGCCGTCCTACAGTGGCGCTGCCAACTTTTGGCTCCAACAACCGACGGTTCGATTTCTCGGCCCCCTTCCCGAGGTTACGGCTCACCTAGAACCTCCGACTGCAACTCTGGAAGATCCCGCAAGCTCTGCAGATCGAAGGTCACAAGAAACGTCTCCGTCGTCACGAATGTGTGCGGCGCGCCGGGCCTCGGCGACCGCGGCCCACTAGCAATCAGATCCTTGTAGCGCAGTCGGGCGAGCAGGTCGCGGCCGACCTCCTTGCCAAAGATGTCGGCCAGCCCCGCACGGTCGATCGGCTGGTGATAGGCGATGGCGCAGAGCACGCCCATCTCCATTTCGGTGAAGCTCAACGACTGGTCGCCAAGATCTGCAGCGGCCTTGATGGCGCCCGCAAACTGCGTCTTCGTGCGGAACATCCAGCCGCCTGCCACCTGGACCAGCTCGTAAGGTCTTCCGACCAACTCGGCCTGGATATCTTCGATCAGCATCTCGACCGACGCCCCCTGCCCCACCACGCGGGTCAGGTCGTCGCGGCCAACCGGCGCGGCACTGGCGAAGAGCACCGCTTCGATCCGCCCCATCCATTCCCGCCAGCGCAACTCCTGGGGAAGATCTTCGAGCTCCTGGTCAAAGACGGCTCCACCCTCGTCTGTCAGCGTCCGCTTCTTGGCAGCGACAGTCATGATGCGATCCCATAAAGCCGGAACGTCGAGCGTCCGGTCAGTTCCCGCGCCACACCAAGCTCCACCAGCCGGTCGCAGAACCGCCGCGCTGCGCGGTCGGTCATGGGGATGCTGGTGCCCCGAATACGGGGGGACAGCATCGAAGCGGGGGCCACGGCATCCTCGCTCAGAAACACGTCGACCGCCGCGTGCGATCCTTTCGCCCGGAGTTTTGGCGCTACTCGCCGAAGCGCTTCGGCACGGCGGGCCAGGTCTCGCGCCAACCGGAGCGTGTCGTCGATGCTCGCCAAAACTCGAGCCTGAACCGCAAAATCACCCCCCTGCCCTTCTGCGGTCAGGTCGCGCAATGCCGCCTTAGTCAGCCGTTGCGCCGAAACTGGCAACACCTGCTTCCAGTTCATCGCCCGAGCCAGGACAATGTCCGAGAGCAGACACGCGACCCGTTCCGCACGGTCGTCGACCTCGAGCACGGCGCGAAAGACAGCCACACACCCGGCCAAAGGTCCGTGGGTCCGGGTGCACTCTTGGCCAACGTCCAGCCAAACACCGACATCCTCCGCGCGGTCGGGCCTGATCAGGTCCGCGAGCTCGCCGGGTCCGTTCAGCCGAAGCCGCACCGTCTCGCGCCAGAAGGCCAGGAGATCGCCGTCGGGTCCGCGTGCCTCGCCTGGCGGTGTCAGATGATAGGCGTCGCGGATATCCGCCTCCCGAGCCAAACGCCCTTCCAGTTTCGACGTCGATGTCGCCGCACTCAGCGCAAGCCGATTGGCGAGCAGCTTCACCGGCACGCCATTCCGAGCATTGCTGACCAACTGATCGAGCACCGCCAGCGCTGCCCCCGACCGAAAGGCCACAGTTTCAAGGGTTTCTGCATGTCTAGAGGTGACCCAGCCCGGCAGTTTCGGTAAGGTCATTTGGCTGTCCGGGATAGCTTTCGGCTGATAGGTCATGCCACCACACTATCCGGTCGCGGCGCTCTTGACCACAATATCCTGTAGTTTCCGCCCCGCCTTAAACATCATTTCTATGTCCAATAAGTTTGCATTATCGAACACCCAGCGAGGAGCATTCCGTTGCCAATTTCCGCCCAACAGGTAGCAATTGGATTGCTGTATGTCTGCTATTGGATGTTACCGGTGGAAAAGATGCACGCGTAGCGAATGTCCTGTGTGGATGTATATGGACCCCGCCTTATTGCAACGGTCTGTTTTGTCTGGCTCAGGTTCACGATTGCTGACGTATATCCGGCTTCTGTGAGCGGCCCGATCTATCGTCACCGCGAGCCCCGATGGATTTCCGCTCGCTTCCCCCTCATTGGCTCCAAGGCATCAGCATTGCTGCGCCGATCCACACACCAGGTTCAAGAAGCAACGGTTCGTGTCGTTGTCACCATCCCATGCCAATTTTCTGCAATATTCAGTTAGGGGTTGTTGACGTTCAGGATTCCCACATCACCTGACTTCTGATTCAAGGTTGCAAACAGAGGAGAGCAGCCTTG
>CANMAI010000022.1 GCA_947495795.1 uncultured Paracoccaceae bacterium
TTCGGCTTCGTCATTCGACACCTCCCGACGCAATCTGCGCCTATTCTAGGTGTCCACCAAATCAGAGCAAAACCAGTCAGCCCGAAGCGGACATGACCGTTTAGCCGAGGTTGAGCCCGTTTGGCGGGTGGGTCGCGGACACGGGGCTTCGGCTGGGGCGGAGGGGTGAATGGACGTGTTGTGTCAGCGGCACTTGTCGTGTGTCCTGTGTTCCAGCGCTTTTTCGGCCTTGCGGATGCGGGCGAGGATTGAGGGGGCGGTTTCTTTTTTGTGGGCCGCCTTCAGGATTTTGGCGGCGTCCTCCTTGCGGGTTGGGTCGGCTTTGGCAAGATCGCTCCACCCGCTATAGGCCCAGGCGCGGACGAATTTGGCGTCGCTCTCAAGGGCGTAGTGGAGCAGGGCTTCAAGCGACGGCAGCGTGCTTTTGGGCAAAGGAAGCAGGGGCAGCGATTGAAGGATATGGAGAATGGCCTCCCAGCTTTCGAAGCTCTGTGCCGCCTTTAAGACACGCGCGATGGTTTCTGGTGTGGGAGGGGGGCTGCCCTCTTCCAGCGCGTGCTTGAAGAGCCATGTGGCGGCGACCTCATGGGCAGGGGTGGCCATGAGGCGCGCGAGGTCTTCCGTGGTCGGCGCGTGCGTGTGGTAGGCTTGGTAAAGATGGGCGGTGGATTTACCGTCCCACGTCGCGAGTGCCTCTGCTAGTTCCATTGGCCGGTATCGGGGGTTGCGCGGGTAACGGGCAGTGGATCGCCCTTGATGCCGCATCCGGCCAGGAGAGCGCAGACGAGGAGGGTGCGGATCATAGCTTGGCCCTCCACCGTGCGATCTGGGTGTGGACCTGCGTTGGCGATGTGCCGCCGTAGCTGGTGCGACTGGCGACGGAGGCCTGCGGGGTGAGGACGCCGAACACATCTTTGGTGATGCCCTCATGCACTTTGCGCATCTCTTCCAGCGTGAGGTCGGAGAGATCCACGCCCTTATCCTCCGCCACTTTGACAAGGCTTCCGGTGATGTGATGCGCCTCGCGGAAGGGGAGGTCGAGTTTGCGCACCAGCCAATCGGCCAGATCCGTGGCGGTGGCAAAGCCCGCGCCCGCCGCGTTGGCGAGGTTTTCGGCATTGGGCTTGAGGTCGCCCATCATGCCAGTCATGGCGGCCAGCGCCAGCATCAGGCTATCGGCAGCATCAAAGACCTGTTCCTTATCTTCCTGCATGTCCTTTGAATAGGTGAGCGGCAGGCCCTTCATCACCGTGAGCAAGCCCACCTGCGCGCCCATGATCCGGCCAATCTTGGCGCGGATCAGCTCTGCCGCATCCGGGTTCTTCTTCTGCGGCATGATGGAGGAGCCGGTGGAGAATTTATCGGAGAGGGCGACGAAGCGGAACTGGGCTGAGGACCAGATCACAAGCTCTTCGGCGAGGCGGGAGAGGTGCATTGCCGTGATTGTGGAAGCGCCAAGGAATTCGAGCGCGAAATCACGGTCCGCCACGGCGTCGAGCGAATTGGCCATGGGCCGGTCGAAGCGGAGCGCTTTGGCCGTCATGTCACGGTCGATCGGAAAGCTGGTGCCCGCCAGCGCCGCGGCCCCAAGGGGGCTTTCGTTCATGCGGGCGCGGGCATCCTGAAAGCGGGATCTGTCCCGGCCCAGCATCTCCACATAGGCCATCATATGGTGGCCCCATGTGACGGGCTGGGCGGACTGGAGATGCGTGAAGCCGGGCATCACCATATCCGCGCCCTTCTCGGCCTGGGTGAGCAGCTTTGAGATCAGCGCCGAGATGCCGGAGATCGCGGCATCGCACTGATCACGCACCCAGAGCCGGAAGTCGAGCGCCACCTGATCGTTGCGGGAGCGTGCGGTGTGCAGGCGACCCGCGGGCGCACCGATGAGTTCCGTCAGCCGTGCCTCGACATTCATGTGAATGTCTTCGAGCGCGGTGGAAAACTGAAACGTTCCCCCCTCTATCTCTGACAAGACCGTGAGGAGGCCTTCCCGGATGGCCTCGGCATCTTTATCGGTGATGATGTTACAGGCTGCCAGCATCGCAGCGTGGGCGCGGCTGCCTTCGATATCCTGGGCGGCAAGGCGCTGGTCGAACCCGATAGAGGCATTGATCGCCTCCATTATGGCGTCCGGTCCGGCGGCAAAACGGCCGCCCCACATCTTGTTGCTGTCGGTCATCTGATGGTCCTTGAAGGAGGCGTTGCCTGTGCCGCGACTGGGTTTGACTGCTGTTACAACTGTGGTTCTTTACGTGGCCATCGTGCTGTTTGCAAATGCCGCGCTGGCGGGCGATTTGCGGGGTGAGCTGATGGCGATGCGCGAGGGCAGCATGCGCAAGCTGGTGCTGCATGAAGCACCGCGCGGGGCCGTTGACCTGGCGTTCCTGAAGAAGGACGGGAGCACCGAGAGGCTGGCCGCCACCAATGGCAAGATCCGGATCGTGAATTTCTGGGCCACATGGTGCGCGCCCTGCCGGACGGAGAAACCCTCGCTCGATGCATTGCAGGCGGAATTTGGCGGGGCGGATTTCGAAGTGATCGCGCTGGCGACTGGCCGGAATTCGCCGGAAGGTATCAAGCGGTTCAACACGGAAGTTGGGATCAAGGCGCTGACAACGCGGCTCGACCCAAAGAGCGAGGCCGCACGCGCCTTTGCCGTGCTGGGCCTGCCCGTTTCAGTGATTGTGGACCGGGATGGCCGCGAGATCGGACGGCTGCAGGGCGGTGCGGAATGGAACAGCCCGAGCGCGCGGGCCATCATAGCGCGGCTGATTGCTGCGGGCGCCTGAGCCTTTCCCTTTGACGCCACCCTCAGCACCGTTAAACTGTGCGGGAATTCTGGACGTTAGGAATAAAATATGATGCTCCACCGCGCTGCCTTTCTGGCTGTAACTCTAGCTCTTTGTGCAGGGCCACTGGCCGCCCAGATCAGCATACCCAAACCGCCGCCCGAGCCTGAGCCGGTGGACCCTGAGGTGGCGGCAGCAGAACTGGCGGCAGTTGTCGAAACTTTGGCCCCGGTGGAGGAGAGCGTGGGGTTCTCCTATTTTCTGGTGCAGGGCACGACGCTTGAAGTGCTCGACGAGGTGATGAAGGATAAGGGCGCCACAACAATGGCGGGCCAGAATGTATGGAACGTCTCTTACGGCCTCGAGCCATGCACAGTGAAGATGAGCGCCACGATCTCTCTGCCCAAACTGATTGGCAAGGCCAAGGTGGCCGATGAGGATCTTGTGGTGTGGGATGAGATGCTGGTGGCAGCGGAAGCCTACCAGAGAGAGCATATAGCCATCGCGCAGGAAGCGGCGACAGATGTGCGCGGACGGAACTGCGCCTCCGAAGAGGACGGCGGCATCGAAGGGGTGATCGCCACATATCGTGCCAAATCCGTCGAGCTGGATGAAAGTACGAAGAACGGGGCCACCGTGGGTGTGACGCTCATAAAGCCCGACAGTTGAATAAAATCTGCTGAGTTGATTCGCGGCAATTCGCTATTTTTGAGGAAGACCGGGCGAAATCTCCGCCCGGTGCCTTGGCGGCAAACCCAGCAACTTGTGCTTGCCACCCTCTTGCCCGCTACATTTCGTAGATGAGAACAAATTTAGAACAAACGGGCAATATTTACGAACGATTAACTGTCCTCGCCAACTCTGGGAGACATCAAATCCCCCATGAGAGGCCACCCCCATGACTAACGATCACACGCTTGAGACAAACTGGACGGCCCTGCATTCTGCGCTGCCGCCGATGGCCAAAATCACGAACAAAACACCTTGGGAGACGCGCAAGATGGTGCAGGATGCACTGCGCGAAGACCGCATTTTCCTTGCCTACCAGCCTGTTGTCGGTGCGGCGAGACCACGTAGGATTGCCTTTTACGAGGGGCTGTTGCGTATTCGTGATAGAAATGGGCGCGCAATCCTGCCGGGGACGTTCATGCCTCACCTCACCGGAACGCCGGAGGCGCTGCTTGTGGATCAGGCCGTATTGCGGATGGCGCTCGCAGCCCTCGCGGAAGACCCGGGCCTGCGCCTCTCGCTGAATGTGGGTAGCGACGCAGTGGCCGATAGCGGCTGGATCGACATTCTGGAGGGGGCGGCTGCACAGCGCGCTGATCTGGCCTACCGGCTGATCATCGAGATTACGGAAGACTGCAACCTGATGGAACGCGATGATGCCACAGCGTTTCTGGAAAAGCTTTCAGCCATCGGATGCAACGTAGCGCTGGATGATTTCGGCGCGGGGGCGACAGCGCTCTCCTACCTCACGCGGTACAGGTTCGACATGCTCAAGCTGGATGGCAAGCTGTGCCGCGGGCTGGCAGGCAATGCCGATCTGCAATGCCTTGTAACGGCGATGGTGAAAATCGCGCATCACTTCGAGATGATGACGGTGGCAGAATATATCTCCTCCGAGGCCGATGCGGCGATGGCGTGCAGGCTGGGAGTGGATTGCCTGCAGGGTGCCTATTTCGGGATGGCGGCAAGCATGGATGTGCACCGGGAAACGGCCGTGCTTCCAGCCCTGCTGGGCACGCGGCACCGGGCCTGAGCGCTTCCCGGGGTCAGGTATCCTTTACGAGTTTGGAGAGCTGATCCTGCATCTTGCCAAGCTGATCCTTGAGGTCGTCAAGCTCGGTTGAGGTCTGTTCCTTCGGTTTGGGTTCTGGCGGAGTGCTGCCTTCCTCCGTCTTGCCGCCAAAGGGAGAGAACATGCGCATCGCGTTCTCGTAGATCTCCATATTCGCGCGGGTCATCGCTTCGAGATTCGTGATGGCCGGATTGGCCCCGAAGGCGCGGCTCATCTGATCGCGCATCTTTTCCTGATTGCGGCTGAACGTCTCCATCGACGCTTCGAGATAGCCAGGCACCACGCCTTGCAATGTATCGCCGTAAAGGCGGATCAGCTGGCGGAGGAAATTTGCCGGCAGCATCGTCTGACCCTTGGCCTCTTCCTCGAAGATGATCTGGGTGAGGACCGAGCGGGTGATATCCTCGCCCGATTTGGCATCACGCACCACGAAATCATCGCCATCGCGCACCATCTGGGCCAGATCCTCCAGCGTGACATAGCTGGATTTCTGCGTGTTATAGAGCCTTCGGTTCGCGTATTTCTTGATGACAATGTTATCGCCATCCTCATGTTTTGCTTTTGCCATACTGCGCTGACCTCCGGGAACACACTGTGGCCTGAGTATCACCGGGAGAGTGCGGCGCTGCAATACGAATTTTGCATGCGCGAAGGCAGCGGGCTGTGCTAAGCCCGGACGCGGGAGCAATGCACATGCTGGCGGATGATGAAAAAGCGGAGAAGGTGGAGGACGCTTTGACAGCGGCCGCCTATCTCGACCTCTGGGAAGAAAGCATGCGCCTGCGCTGTACGAAGGGGCCACTGGTGCCTGCGCCTGTGCCGGGGAAAGGCCGGGAATGAAGGCGATGCGGGAGGCTCCGACTGCCGAGGCTGCAGCCCATCGCAGAGGCCACCCTGCCCCGCTGGTTTTCCATCTGGGCGCGGCATTGGCCGCGTATCAGGGCGCAGTGGCAGCCGCTCCGGCGGCAGGCAGCCCAGGTTTTCCGTGGCATCCCGACATTGATGCCCCCACCGGCCCCAGCCCCTTGCCGCACGACGTTGCCAAAGAGGCATTGCACCGGTTGGCGCAGATCGGAGAGGGGATCAGGGCGTGGCAGCAGCACCCCTACCGGCGCGAGGCGGCTGCACGACCGGTTCTCTGGCAAAGCGGCGCATCGCGGTTGCTGGATTTCAGCAACGGGAATGGCGGCCCGGTGGTGTTGGTGGTGCCATCGCTGATCAACACTGCGGATGTGCTGGATCTGACGCCGGAGACAAGCTTTCTGGAGACGCTCGCTGCTGTAGGGCTTGCACCTGTGCTGCTGGATTGGGGTGCACCCGGTTTTGCAGAGGCTGCCTTTGATCTTGATCGCTACATCACGGCCCGGCTTTTGCCCGCATGGAGCTTTCTGGAAGGCCGGGGGGGGCGGCGCCCTGCCCTTCTGGGCTATTGCATGGGCGGCACACTCGCTGCTGCTCTGGCCGCTGCACTGCCCGGCGCGCCGGGGCTGGTCGCCATCGGTGCGCCCTGGGCCTTTGGCGGCGGCGCGGGGCTCGCGGCGGATTTGCGGGCGGGGGCACGGCAGATGGGGGCTGCGCGGCTGGGCAGCCTGATCGAGGGCACTGTGCAGGCTTTCGGGCTGGTGCCCTCCGCCCTCTTCGAGCAGCTTTTCGCAATGATAGACCCGATGCAGGTGGCGCGGAAATTCCAGCGTTTTGCCACGCTCGATCCCGGCGGTTCCAGAGCCGAGAGGTTCGTGGCTGTGGAGGACTGGCTGGCGGATGGGCGTGCGATGGCGGGGCCTGCGGCACATGATCTGTTGGTGCGCTGGCATCTGGAAGACGCACTGGCGCTGGGGCACTGGGACTGCCTTGGGCGATCAGTGCGGCCTGAGGCCATCCAGTGCCCTGCGTTGATCGTTACCGGCAGGAGAGACCATATCGCCCCGCCTGTGATGGCCGGGCCGCTGGCCCAACGGATCCCCGGCGCTGTGCATCTGGAGGCGGATCTCGGGCATGTGGGCATGATCATCAGCCGCAAGGCACGTGCGGATGTGATCGAACCTGTGGTAGCCTTTTTATCCGCGCTGGCTTAGGCTTATCCTGCGACGATCTGTGACATTGGGTGCGGGCTTCCCATCCCTTTATGTTGCACCGCACAAAAAGCCGGGGCGCTCGCCTCAAACCAGATCTCTGGGGGAAACCATGACGAATATTGTTATCGCATCCGCTGCCCGCACCGCCGTGGGCAGCTTCAATGGGGCGTTCGCGAACACGACCGCGCATGATCTCGGCACCGCCGTGATCGGCGCCGTGCTTGAGCGGGCCGGAGTGGCCGCTGAGGACGTTTCCGAGACGATCCTCGGGCAGGTTCTCACTGCGGGCCAAGGCCAGAACCCGGCGCGGCAGGCGCATATCAACGCGGGCCTGCCCAAAGAGGCTGCGGCGTGGGGGATCAATCAGGTGTGCGGTTCCGGCCTGCGAGCCGTGGCACTCGGCGCGCAGCATGTGATGCTGGGCGATGCGGATGTGGTGATTGCCGGTGGGCAGGAAAGCATGAGCCTTTCGCCGCATGTGGCACATCTGCGCGCGGGTAAGAAGATGGGCGATATGTCGTTTACCGATTCGATGATCAAGGATGGTCTCTGGGACGCGTTCAACAACTACCACATGGGGACAACCGCCGAGAACGTGGCGGAGCAGTGGCAGATTTCGCGCGATCAGCAGGATGAATTTGCCGTGGCGTCGCAGAACAAGGCAGAGGCGGCGCAGAAAGCGGGTAGATTTGCCGATGAGATTGCGGCCTTTACGGTGAAAACGCGCAAGGGCGATATCATTGTGGATCAGGATGAGTATATCCGGCACGGAGCCACGATGGAGGCCATGCAGAAGCTGCGGCCCGCTTTCTCCAAGGATGGTACTGTTACCGCAGCGAATGCCTCCGGCCTGAATGATGGTGCGGCGGCCACACTGCTGATGAGCGCGGAGAATGCCGAAAAACGCGGGATCGAGCCCCTCGCGCGGATCGCATCCTATGCAACGGCCGGTCTCGACCCTTCGATCATGGGCGTCGGCCCGATCTATGCGTCGCGCAAGGCGCTGGACAAGGCTGGCTGGAAGGTTGAGGACCTTGATCTTGTGGAAGCCAACGAGGCATTCGCGGCACAGGCCTGTGCGGTGAACAAGGATATGGGCTGGGATCCGGCGATTGTGAACGTGAACGGCGGGGCGATTGCCATTGGCCACCCTATCGGTGCCTCGGGTTGCCGGGTGCTCAACACCCTCCTCTTCGAGATGAAGCGCAGGGATGCCAAGAAAGGCCTCGCCACTTTGTGCATCGGCGGCGGCATGGGCGTGGCGCTCTGCGTGGAGCGGTCTTGATTCGGACGGCGGGTTAACACCCACCCTACGGATAGGCCCAGACACTGCAAACATGTGGTAGGGTGGGTGTTAACCCACCGTCCACCAAACAAATCTAGGGAAAAAGGAAGACAAAAATGGCACGGGTTGCACTCGTAACAGGCGGTTCGCGCGGGATTGGCGCGGCAATCTCAAAAGCTTTGCAGGCGGAGGGCTACAGCGTTGCGGCGAGCTACGCGGGCAATGATGCAGCAGCGGAGGCCTTCTCCGGCGAGACCGGCATAAAGACCTACAAGTGGAATGTGGCGGACTACGAGGCTTCCAAGGCTGGCATAGCTCAGGTCGAGGCTGACCTTGGACCGATTGATGTGGTCGTCGCCAATGCCGGTATCACCAAGGATGCACCGTTTCACAAGATGACGCCCGAACAGTGGAATGCTGTGATCGACACGAACCTGACTGGCGTGTTCAACACGGTGCACCCGGTCTGGCCCGGCATGCGCGAGCGGAAGTTTGGCCGTGTGATCGTGATCAGCTCGATCAACGGGCAAAAGGGCCAGTTCGCACAGGTGAACTATGCGGCGACAAAGGCGGGTGATCTGGGGATCGTGAAAAGTCTGGCGCAGGAAGGCGCGCGGGCGGGGATTACGGCCAATGCTGTCTGCCCCGGATACATCGCCACCGAGATGGTGATGGCCGTGCCCGAGAAGGTCCGCGAAAGCATCATCGGCCAGATCCCGGCGGGCCGCCTTGGCGAGCCGGAGGAGATTGCACGGTGCGTGGCCTTTCTTGCCTCGGGTGACGCGGGCTTTATCAACGGCTCGACAATTTCCGCAAACGGTGCGCAGTTCTTCGTCTGAGCATCCTATACCGAACACGAAAAGGCCGGCACTGATGCCGGCCTTTTTCTTTCCGAGGGAGCCTGATCAATGCGCCGGGCGGGCATGGCCCTTCAGGCCGGCCTGCGGTGCGTGCTCTCCGGAAAGAAACCGAACAATCGCGGCAATACCTGTGCGGAAAGCGAGGGCGCGCTCTACACGGGCCTGCTGCATGGCATCTGCGATCTGGGCGGCTGTCGGCTGTGTGATCTCTGTATGTGTCATAGTCTCTACCTCATGTTTTGCGGTGGTCCGCTGTGTTCTCTTGATGTGAATATGGCGATGGGAAGCGGGTCTGACAAACGAGTCTTTCTCAGGTGTCAGTTAAGTTATTTTGATGTGAATGGCTTTTCATAAAGGAATTATTAGTTATATTCCGGTGGTGAAGCGGCTTTCGCCTCAGAAATAATGGAGTGATACCCGTATGGCGGACCGCCTTCCCCCACTCACTGCCTTGCGGGCCTTTGAGGCCGCGGCGCGGTATCTGAGCTTTGCCAAGGCGGCAGATGAGCTGGCCGTGACGCCTGCGGCACTCAGCTACCAGATCAAGAACCTGGAGGAGCACCTGGGCGCACCGTTGTTTCGTCGGCTGAACCGGGCGGTGGAACTGACGGAGGCCGGGCGCACCTTGCTGCCGGAAGTGTCTGGCGGGTTCGATGCGCTGCGGCGGGGGTGGCGCAACACGCAACGGCTGATGGATACTTCGACGCTGGTGATCACGGCGGGCCCCGCCTTTACCGCAAAGTGGCTCGCGCCCCGGCTCTACAGTTTTGCGCAGGCCCATCCCGATATCGACCTGCGGTTCGCTGCTTCGCTGAAGGTGATGGATTTTGAGCGGGACGAGGTGGATATCGCCATCCGTTTCGGGCTGGGCACGGATGAAGGACTGTTCTCGGAACCGCTTTACGAGGGCTGGCTGACGCCGATGATGCGCCCCGATGTGGCGGAGCGGATCAAGGCGCCGGAGAATCTGCTGAAGGAGACGCTGATCCATGATGACAGCCTCAGCTTCTTGTCCAATCCGCCAAATTGGGAGCGCTGGTTCGAGGCGGAAGGCGTGGCGCACGGCATTCTGAAGGGGCCTCGCTTCAGCCAGGCTGACCATGCGCTGGACCTTGCGCTGGAGGGTGCGGGCGTCGTGCTGGGGCGCAGTTCCATCTCGCTCAACCTTCTGCGCACCGGTGCGTTGGTGGCACCGTTCGAGCTGGCGCTGACGGCTGATGCGATGTTTCGCCTCGTTTGCCCGCTTGGGCATGAGACCCGGCCCGCGATTGCGCAATTCCGGGAATGGGTTCACGGAGAGGTGGCGCGCGACAAGCCCCTTGAGGTGGGGCACCGGTTTGTTCATATCGGGTGAGGACCTATAGGGTTTCGATTTTGGCTTGAGACATTACGCCTCGCTTTAGAGCCAAAGGCGAGAGGCAGCGAACAGCGATTCAAGTTGAGGTCGAAACCCGTCAGAAAGGATCGGATGATGCGGATTGGTGTGCTGAAAACGGGCAACGTGAATACAATGCTGGCCGAAACGCATGGAGAATACCCCGATATGTTTGCGGCCATGCTGCGGGCCGTAGACCCGGAACTTCAGTTCTTTGCCGTGGATGTGGTGGGGGGTGAGATGCCGGATGCGGCGGATGCGGCGGATGGCTGGATCGTCACCGGCTCGCGGCACGGGGTGTATGATGATCTGCCTTGGATTACAGCCTTGAAAGAATTTCTGCGCGAGGCCCTCAGGGTCCGCGTGCCTGTGGTGGGTGTGTGCTTCGGCCACCAGATTCTGGCGGAAGCGCTGGGTGGCAAGGTTGTGAAATCCGAAAAGGGCTGGGGGCTGGGAGTGACTGCGTATGAGCCGGTGGCAACGCCAGCCTGGGCTGCTGCCTTTGCCGATGGCTGGGCCGGGCATGCCGTGCATCAGGATCAGGTGATCCATCAGCCACCCGGCAGCACCGTACTGGCCCGCTCTCCCTTTTGCGAATATGCGGCGCTGGCCTATGGAGACCCGGACGCACCTGATGCGATTTCCGTACAACCACATCCCGAGTTTTCTGCCGAGTTCGTGGAAGGGCTGATCGATGTGCGGCTTGCGGAGATTGTGCCCGAGGATCGCGTGGCCGATGCCCGCGCACAGCTTGGTGCGCCTGTGAGCAACACCCAATGGGCGGAGACGATGGTGGCTTTCTTCAGGGCCTCGCGCGCCAGAAGCGCGGCGGGCGAGGCATAAGGATCAGAGCTGCGCGGAAATGCGGGCTATCTCGTCCTTGATCAACAGTTTTTGACGCTTGAGATCGGTAATATCGAGATCGTCGGATGCAGGACTTCGTTGCTCTTCCTCGATCTTCGCGGCTAAAGTTTGGTGCTTTTTCTGGAGTTCGTTCAGATGGGAACTCAGCGTCATGTAGAAGACCTCCTTAGTTTCGCTCTCTCTGTGCGAGTATTGCACCACAAAAACCTGCCACTGTCACCTTAACTGATGATTAACAGCGTTATGGCGCCTGTTTTCATCAGAAAGATCAGAATATCAAAGCCTTGGCGTGGCGCAGGATAGTCTCGGCTTCCTGTGTATAACTTGCACAATCTTTAACGTGTTCATCGCCGAGGTGAATCACAAGGGGTGCACAGAGCTGAAGCGGGCCTTTGCGACCTTTTCGCGCAGAGACGACCACGCGGGCAGCCGCGCGCCCGCTGCGGGCGGCAAGCGGCTTGATGCGGATATCGCCCGCCCGCCCCTTCAGGACCGCCAGAATATCGGCAAGCCGCTCCGTGCGGTGAATGATCGAGAGCGTGCCGCCAACGGTAAGACGGCGCAACCCAGCATCCAGAAAGTCCTCCAGCCCGGCCTCTCCTTCGCGGTGTGCTGTATCGCGGCCCGTATCCTCGGGTGCGGAGGCTGTGGCCGGATCGTAGAAGGGCGGGTTGATGAGAACATGCTGAATGCTTCGCGCGGTGATCTCTGACGAGAGGGCCTTGATATCGGACGTAAGGACTTCCAGCGGAAGCGCATTTTGCGCAGCATTCCGACGCGCAAGATCGGCATAGGCGGGTTGCAGTTCCACCCCGATGGCCTTTGCTTGCGGTATCCGGGCGAGTGCGGAAAGAGCCGCAACCCCTGCCCCGCAGCCGAGATCAAGCAGGGTTTCGCCCGGCTTTATCGGACAGGATGCGGCGAGAAAGACAGGATCCGTGGCCGCGCGGTAGCCCTGGCGGGGCTGCCAGATTTTCAGCTTGCCGCCAAGGAATGCATCCTGGCTCAGCGCATCAGGCGGAAACATCAAGCTCATTATCGCGCAGGATTGCGGCGGCCCGGAACACTTCCTCGCGCCGCACCATCATGCGGCGCGGCAATATGCCGATGGAGCCTTCGAGCGCGCTCATATGGACGTCCATCACAAAGCATTCTATACCCTCACCGCGCAGCAGCGCTGTGGCAAAGGCAATGACTGTCGGATCGTTGGTGCGCAGGATTTCCTTCATGTTGAAGACCCTAGCCGCGCCTTCGGGGCGCGTCGAGATGCAAAGAGGAAGCGCCCGTGAACAGCCTTGTAAAAAGCATTGGCCCGTTTGAGCGATTGCAGGCGCTTCTGGCCGAGGACATGGAGGCCGTGAATGCGCTGATCGCGACGCGCATGGCCTCGGAACATGCGCCGCGCATCCCGGAGGTGACGGCGCATCTGGTGCAGGCGGGCGGCAAGCGGCTGCGGCCGCTGCTTACGCTGGCGGCGGCGAAGCTCTGTGGTTATGGCGGCGATCACCACATCCGACTGGCGGCGACTGTGGAGTTTATTCACACGGCCACGCTTTTGCATGATGATGTGGTGGATGAGAGCGAGCAGCGCCGCGGGCGGCCAACGGCGAACCTCCTGTGGGACAACCAAAGCTCCGTCCTGGTGGGGGATTATCTTTTCTCGCGCTCGTTCCAGCTGATGGTGGAAACCGGCAGCCTGCGGGTGTTGGACATTCTGGCCAATGCCTCCGCCGTGATCGCGGAGGGCGAGGTGCTTCAGCTTTCGGCGGCGCGAAACCTTGGCACGGATGAGGCCACTTATATGCAGGTGATCCGCGGCAAGACAGCAGCCCTTTTTGCGGCGGCCACGGAGGTGGGCGGTGTGATTGCCGAGGCGGATGATGCCGTTGTGGCGGCTTTGCGCGGATATGGTGATGCGCTTGGGATCAGCTTTCAGATCGTCGATGACCTGCTGGATTATGGCGGGACGGCCGCAGCGTTCGGCAAGAATATCGGCGATGACTTCCGCGAGCGGAAGATGTCTCTGCCGGTAATCCGGGCTGTTGCCGCGGCGGACGCGGAGGAGCGGGCCTTCTGGGCGCGGGTTATCGAGAAGGGTGCGCAGGAAGATGGTGATCTCGAGCATGCTCTCGACCTGATGCGGCAGCATGGGGCGCTGGAGGGTACGCGGGAGGCGGCGCTTCATTGGGGAAATACAGCGCGGGGGGCGCTGGCGCCCCTGCCCGCTTCGGAATTGCGCGATCTTCTGGTTGAGCTTTCCGATTTCGTGGTGGCGCGGGCGGTCTGATCTTTCGGGCCAATGCGGATGTGACAGGCTCCGGAGCCTGCGGCGCGGATATTTTTGGAAAGATGAAGGGGGACGGCTGGGTTTTCTGTTTCAGAAGCCTGCGGCAGCAACCCACCATTTAGGATATTGGGTGCGCAGTGTAGTGGCGGCGGCGAGGGCATCTGTCTGCGTTTTGTAGAGGCCGAAGCATGTGCCACCGGAGCCGGACATGCGGGCGAGGGCTGCTCCAGTTGCGCGCAGGGCTTCGATGACCTCGCCTATCAGGGGCTGTAATGCCCGAGCCGGCGCTTCCAGATCGTTTCTTGTGTTGCTGAGATATGCAAACAGCGCCTCGGGTTTTGCGAAGGTATCCGGCAGCGGAGGGAGCGCAGAATTGTGCCTGGTTTCCAAGCTGTCGAAAACGGCGGAGGTAGCCACCATTGGCCCGGCATTTGCGAGCACGCACCAGACCGGCGGCAGCGAGGGGAGCGCGCTAAGATCGTCTCCGATGCCGCGCATCCTTTGGGGATGCGTGCCGATGCAGACGGGTATGTCTGCGCCGAGGCTCGTGAGCCTTGCCTGATCCGGGAGCGGCGCTTCGTTGAGTTTTGCGAGCGCCCGTAGAACGGCTGCTGCATCGGCCGAGCCGCCGCCGATGCCTGCGGCCACGGGCAGGTTTTTCTCCAGAAGGATCGCGGCCTTGCCGCCCATCAGGCGTGCGGCGCGGATGACGAGATTGTCATCTCCCGCACTCAGGCCCGGCGCGAATGGGCCCTTTATGGCGAGAGATAGCTGGCTTGCAGGTTCCACCTCGATCCTGTCTCCCAGCTTGGGAAAGACAACAATGCTATCGAGCCTGTGGTAGCCATCGGGGCGCCGGCCGGTAACATGAAGGCAGAGGTTGACCTTGGCGCGGGCCAGTTCTGCCTGCCGCACGCCTTTGATACTCATCGCAAGTCCGGGTGAAGCTTCAAGCTCAGCCGTCATCCTGTGCTGTCGGAGCGAGGGTGCCTTCCTCTGCAAATTCGGCCTCCAGCACGACATCGAGGCCAACTTCCAGCTTGCGGCGGATACGGGCGGCCTCTTCTTCTTCGGGCTCGAATGACAGCGCACGGCGCCACTGGAACTCCGCCTCAAGCTTGCGACCCACTTTCCAGAGCACATCGCCCAGATGATCGTTTATGATGGGATCGATGGGCAGAAGCTCCACCGCGCGCTCCATATGAGGCACGGCCTCCTCATATTTGCCGAGCCGGTAGAGCACCCATCCGAGGCTGTCGGTGATGTAACCGTCATCCGGGCGCTGCTCCACAGCTTTTTCGATCATGGCCTGCGCCTCATCGAAATTGCGGCGTAATTCCACCAGCGAATAACCGAGATAGTTGAGCACCAGCGGCTGGTCGGGCTGCAATTCCAATGCCTTGCGGAAATCCGCTTCGGCCAGTGGCCATTGATCGGATTGCTCGTAGGCGATGCCACGGGAATAGAAGAGCACCCAGTGCTGAGTGCTGACCTCCTCGATCAGATCCACGGCACGGCTATAGGCCTCCGCTGCTTCAACGAAGTTCTCGCTTGTGCGCTGAACATCGCCAAGTGCGGTGAGAACTGTCAGTTCTTCCGGGTGTTCGCGTGCGAGGATAGAGAGAGCCTCGACCGCCCGGTCGCCCTGATCATCCGCGCCAAGAGCATCGGCACGACCAATCTCTGCGCTGATATACCAAGGCGAATTTGGGGAGATGCCTTCATAAGCGTCGATCGCCATATCGTACTGGCCCTGATCAGCCAGCAACTCTGCCGAAAGAATGCGCGCCTCCTCAAAGGCCGGATCAACATAGTTGGCAAGGCGCGCGTAAACGAGGCCGAAACGATCCGCATCATCGCGTGCGAGGGCATTGCCGAGCAGCCCGAATACCAGGGCCGCACCCTGTTTGGGGGAGCTGATTGTGGTAAATTCGATCTTCTCGCCAGCGGCAAGTCTCTCGCGAATGCGTGTCAGCTCGCGATCCGAATACCCGTCGCTCAGTGCCATATCGGCGATGGCGAGCGCCCGGTCCGCCTCATCAGCCTGGGACAGCATGGCAATATGGGCAATCACGGCGTCACGGTTGACGTGCAGGGGGCCATCCTCGCCACCTTCCATCACTGTGATGGCGGTGGCAAAATCTCCCGCGAGAGAAAGCGCCAGGGCCTTATGGTACTGGCCGTATACGATCAGCGTTTCATTCTGGTTGAGCGCATCGAACGCTTCCTTGGCGGCGGTGAAATCGCCCTCACCCACATCGATCCAGCCTTCCAGCAGACCGGCAAAAAGAGGGTTGAGCCGGAACTCTTCGTTGGCAGTAATTGCGCCTGCCGCATCGTAGGCCTCTGTCTCAAGCGCGATTGCGAGCTTCATGAGCGCGCCAACCTGATTGGAAGGCTCGACCTCCAGAAGGCTGGCAGCGATGGTTTCTGCACCTTCGAGCCTGCCTGCCGCGATGTGGGCGACGAGACCATTCTGCAGCAGTGAGCGATTTTCGGGGCTGCGCAGCAGCGCCTGAGCATAGTAGCCGGCGGCGGCATCGTAATCGTTGCGGAAATCGGCCTGTGAGGCCGCGAGATACGGCCCGGCAAGGCCCTGTGCTCCCGCTGTTCCGGCCGCCATGGCCATTGCAGATGCCACACATGCGGCCATCAAACCTGCTCGAATAGTCACTGCCAACCTCCGTCGCGTTTTTTGAACGCTCAAGCTAAACGCGACAGCCCGAAAGTTCAAATTCTAAGTTCGAACTTACCTAATAGTGAACAGAATGGCCTATTTGTGGCCGGTATTACTACATATTCGGGTAATTCGGCCCGTCACCACCTTGCGGGGTTACCCAGTGTATATTCTGACTTGGATCCTTGATGTCGCAGGTTTTGCAATGGACACAGTTTTGCGCGTTGATCTGGAAGCGCGGGTTGGAGCCATCTTCTTCGCGGATCACTTCGTAAACGCCTGCGGGGCAATAACGCTGGGCGGGTTCGGCGTATTTGGGCAGGTTTACCTGAATGGGGACGTCCGGATCATCCAGGGTGAGGTGCGAGGGTTGGTTTTCCTCGTGATTGGTTCCCGAGAAGCTGACATTGGTGAGCCTGTCGAAGCTGAGTTTGCCGTCGGCTTTCGGGTAGTCGATAGGCTTGAAATTGGCCGCTTCGCCCGTGGCATCGGCATCAGATTTTCCGTGCTTCATGGAGCCGAACGGGTTCCAGCCTGTGAGGTTCGCAACCCACATGTCGAAGCCTCCGAGTACGAGGGAGGCGACGAGGCCACGCTTGGACCAGAGGGGCTTAACGTTTTGAACGCGCTTGAGATCTTTGGCAACGGGGCCAGATTTGAGATCGGCTTCATAGGCGTGAAGTTCATCGCCCTGACGGCCCGCCTGAATGGCCGCGTGGGCCGCTTCGGCCGCCGCCTTGCCGGAGAGCATGGCGTTGTGGTTGCCCTTGATGCGGGGGACGTTGACGAGGCCTGCGGAGCAGCCGAGAAGCGCGCCGCCGGGGAAGGTGGTTTTGGGGATGGATTGCCAGCCGCCTTCGGTGATCGCGCGGGCGCCGTAGGCGACGCGTTTGCCGCCTTCGAGGACCTTCGCGATAGCGGGGTGATGCTTGAAGCGCTGGAATTCCGCATAGGGGAAGAGATGGGGGTTGCGGTAGTTGAGGTGCACCACGAACCCAATGAAAACCTGATTGCTTTCAGCGTGATACATGAAGGAACCGCCGCCTGCATTGCCGCCCAATGGCCAGCCCATTGTGTGCGTCACCTGGCCTTCCAGGTGGTTTTCCGGCTTGATATCCCAGATCTCTTTCATGCCGAGGCCGTATTTCTGGGGCTCGGAATTTGCGGCGAGATCGTACTTTGCAATCGCCTCTTTCGAGAGGGAACCGCGAACACCTTCCGAGAGGAAAATGTACTTTCCTTTCAGTACCATACCGGGTTCGTAGCCTGCGCCCTTGGTGCCATCTTTCTCGATCCCGAACTCGCCCGCGACAACACCTGTGACCTCTCCTTCTTCGCCGTAAACCAGCTCTGAGCAGGCCATTCCGGGGAAGATCTCGACGCCCATTCCTTCGGCCTGTTCGGCCATCCAGCGGCAGACATTTCCCATTGAAACTATATAGTTACCGTGATTGTTCATCAGGGGTGGCATGGGGAAATTGGGTATTCTTACCTGCCCGCCTTCGCCGAGCATGAGAAAACGATCTTCCTTTACCTTTGTTTTTACCGGCGCGCCCTTTTCGGCCCAATCGGGGATCAGCGCGTTAAGGCCTGAGGGATCCAGAACAGCACCCGAGAGGATGTGCGCACCGACCTCTGAGCCCTTCTCCAGCACCACGACATCAAGGGAATCGTCGAGTTGTTTCAAGCGGATAGCGGCGCTGAGCCCGGCCGGACCAGCGCCCACAATCACCACATCATACTCCATGCTCTCGCGCTCAATCTCAGACATACCGGCTCTCCCTTGGGCTTTGAACGTAGATATTCTGCACAACGCCTTGGGTCAATTGAGACTTGGCGTCACGGGAAGCTGGGTTTGGTATGGTTTCGGTACGGGTTTGGGAGTGCAAAATTCCCGCGAAATTTCTGAAATGTGGACAATTACTGCGTTTGGGCGAGAGTGTCGCCGAACGGGAAATCGCGTTCAGCTTTGGGTAACGATTGGCGCTGAGGAGGTAACGAAAGCCATTACCTCACTCCTTTTCCGCAGGCGGAGCCATTCTCATCGGGGAAAAGCCAGCGGAGTATCGGCAGCTGCGCGGTGGGCTCTGAGAGGCTCAATAAATCTCTTGGCATTGCGCGGAAATTGTTTGAACTTGGCGGGGACGCATCAAGCTGGTGCCGGATTTCATTCGGCGTCGCATCTCGACCACGACAAGGAGAGAAACGGACCATACCAATTCAACATGCTGACCGGTGAAGACCGGGCCGTCCACGGGAGAGAGCACTGATACCTGCGTGATCAGTGCCGCCGAAGGTGAAAACACCCACAATCTCTCAGGCAAATGGACCGTTGGCGGCAAAGCACTCTGGAAAGTCGGACAGTGTCCGCGCCGAAGGTGTTAAGGCCACGCAAGTGTGCCGAGTCTCTCAGGCCAAAGACAGAGGGGAACAGCGGCTGTGCATACGCGCAGCCGGACCCGATGCCGGAGGCCAGAAGCACAAATGAAACGCACCCCTCTCTTTCAAATGCACGTCGATGCGGGCGCCAAGATCGGCGCTTATGCAGGCTATGAAATGCCACTGTTCTATCCCTTGGGCGTGCGGCAGGAGCATTTGCATACGCGCGCATGTGCCGGGCTCTTCGATATCTCTCATATGCAGCACATTGAGGTGGCGGGGCGGCAAGCCCACGCGCTGGTTTCCCGGCTGTGCCCGTATGACGCTGCGGATCAGGCAGTTGGAGATGCGAAATACACGTTCCTCCTGAATGATCAGGCCGGGATTATCGACGATCTGATCGTCACGCGGCTGGGCGAGACACGGTTTCTGATCGTGGCGAATGCGGGCTGTGCCGAGAAAGATCTGGCGCATATCGAGGCGGCGGCCGCCGGTTTTGATGCGGATGTAGCGGCGTTGGAGCGGGGGTTTCTGGCGTTGCAGGGGCCGGAGGCGGAGGCAGTGCTCACCGATCTGGGGTTCGACGTTGCGGACAGGGCGTTCATGACGGGCGCGGAACCGAAGGACGGCTGGTTCCTTTCGAGATCAGGCTATACGGGCGAAGACGGATTCGAGATCGGCTTGCCGGTGGAAGAGCTTGCCGGTTTTGCCGCCCGGCTGGCGGAGGATGCGCGTGTGGAGTGGGTGGGGCTGGCGGCGCGGGATTCGCTGCGGCTGGAAGCGGGGCTTTCGCTTTACGGGCAGGATCTGTCGGAAGAGATCACGCCGATGGAGGCGGGGCTGCTCTGGGCCATTCCCAAGGATATGCGAACGGGCGGTGGCTTCATCGGTGCAGCGGCGCTGGCCGCCCGGATACAGGAGGGCCGAAAGCGCATGCGCGTTGGCCTGATGGCAGAGGGCCGCCCGGTGCGAGACGGCACGCCCCTGATGACGGAGGACGGAACACCCGTTGGGGTGGTGACGTCTGGCGGGTTTGGCCCGACAATCGGGGGACCGATGGCGCTGGGGCTGATCGAGGTGGCCCATGCCGAAGCGCCGATTTTTGCAGAGCTGCGCGGCAAGAAAATCGCGATGAAGCGCGCCAAACCGCCCTTCACCCCATCCAATTACAAACGCTGAAATCAACCGGGAGACACCAGATGAAATATACCGAAGAGCACGAATGGCTGAAGGCCGAGGGCGACGCGTTTATCGTAGGCATCACGGCGCATGCAACCGAGCAGCTGGGCGACCTCGTTTTTGTGGAACTGCCCGAAGTGGGGGCCACCGTGAGCAAGGATGACGAGATCGTGGTGATCGAGAGCGTGAAGGCGGCATCCGATATTCTGGCGCCGATTGACGGCGAGATAACGGAGGTGAACACGGCCCTTGCGGATGATCCGAGCCTTGCCAATTCCGATCCTGCGGGGAAGGGCTGGTTCTTCAAGATCCGCCCTTCGAGCCCGGCGCAGATGGACGATTTCATGGATGAAGCCGCCTATAAAGCGCATATTGGATAAGGGACCCTGAGCATGACCTTCACCCCCACCGATTACCTGCCATACGACTTTGCCAACCGCCGCCACATTGGCCCGAGCCCGGCCGAGATGGAGGAAATGCTGAAGGTGGTGGGGGCGGAGAACCTTGAGGCGCTGATCGACGATACATTGCCCGAACAGATCCGCCAGAAGGAGCCGCTCAACTTCGGGAAGGCAAAATCGGAGCGGGAATTGCTGCACCACATGCGGGTGACGGCCTCCAAGAACAGGGTGCTGACCTCGCTGATCGGGCAGGGCTATCACGGCACGGTGACGCCGCCCGCCATTCAGCGCAACATCCTGGAGAACCCCGCATGGTACACCGCCTACACCCCCTATCAGCCGGAGATCAGCCAGGGGCGGCTTGAGGCGCTGTTGAACTTCCAGACGATGGTATCGGATCTGACGGGGCTGGAGATTGCGAACGCTTCGCTGCTGGATGAAGCGACGGCCTGTGCCGAGGCGATGACGATGGCGCGGCGGGTTGGCAAATCGAAGGCGATGGGGTTTTTCATCGATGAGAACTGCCATCCGCAAAACATCGCGGTGATGCGCACGCGGGCGGAACCTCAGGGAATCGAGATCGTGGTGGGATCGCCCGATGATCTGGATGCCGCTGCCGTGTTCGGGGCGATCTTTCAGTATCCGGGCACGCATGGCACCTTGCGCGATTTTACGCCCGAGATAGCGCGGCTGCACGGTGCGGGGGCCATCGGGATTATCGCGGCGGACCCGCTGGCGCTGACCCTCTTGAAGGAACCCGGTGCGATGGGGGCCGATATTGCCGTGGGCACGACGCAGCGCTTTGGTGTGCCGGTTGGCTATGGCGGCCCGCATGCGGCCTATATGGCCACCAAGGCTGCTTATGCACGCAATATGCCGGGGCGGATTGTGGGGGTTTCCATAGATAGCCACGGCAACCGCGCGTATCGCCTTTCGTTGCAGACGCGTGAACAGCACATCCGCCGCGAGAAGGCCACCTCCAACGTGTGCACGGCGCAGGCTTTACTGGCGGTGATGGCTGGGTTTTACGCCGTGTTTCATGGGCCCGAGGGGCTGAAGGCCATTGCCCAGCGGATCCACCGCAAGACGGTGCGCCTTGCAAAGGGGCTGGAGGAAGCAGGGTTCGAGATTGCGCCAGAGACGTTCTTTGACACGCTGACAGTGGAGGTTGGGCCACTGCAATCGGCGGTGATGAAATCAGCAGTGGATGAGGGCGTCAATCTGCGCGCGGTGGGGGAGACCGAGATCGGGATCACGCTGGACGAGCGCACGCGGCCCGAGACGATCCGCAAGGTGTGGCGGGCCTTTGGCATAACCGATCGCGACACCGATCTGAGTGCGGAGTACCGGATGCCGGATGCGCTGCTCCGCCAATCGGACTACCTGACCCATCCCGTTTTTCACATGAACCGGGCCGAGACGGAGATGATGCGCTACATGCGCCGCCTGGCCGACAGGGATCTGGCGCTGGACAGGGCCATGATCCCGCTCGGCTCCTGCACGATGAAGCTGAATTCGGCGGCCGAGATGATGCCTGTGAGCTGGCGCGAATTCTCGCTTCTGCACCCCTATTGCCCCAAGGATCAGGCGGAGGGCTATGCGGAGATGATCGCTGATCTTTCCGCCAGGCTCTGCGATATAACCGGGTACAGCGCCATTTCCATGCAGCCAAATTCCGGCGCGCAGGGCGAATATGCGGGGCTCTTGACGATTGCCGGATATCACCGCGCCAACGGAGAGGCGCACCGCAATATCTGCCTGATCCCGATGAGCGCGCATGGCACCAATCCTGCCTCCGCCCAGATGGTGGGCTGGAAGGTTGTGCCGGTGAAATCGGCGGAGAACGGCGATATAGATGTGGAGGATTTCAGCGCAAAGGTGGCGCAGCACAGAGATAATCTTGCGGCCTGCATGATCACCTACCCTTCCACCCACGGCGTCTTTGAGGAGACGGTGACGGAGGTGTGCCGGATCACCCATGATGCGGGCGGGCAGGTGTATATCGACGGGGCCAACATGAACGCGATGGTGGGCCTTTCGCGCCCCGGCGATCTGGGCGGTGATGTTTCGCACCTGAACCTGCACAAGACGTTCTGCATTCCGCATGGTGGCGGCGGCCCGGGCATGGGCCCGATTGGCGTGAAGGCGCATCTGATCCCGCATCTGCCCGGCGACCCGAACGGCGGGAACGGTGCTGTAAGTGCGGCGGCCTTCGGCTCACCCTCACTTCTGCCGATCTCGTGGGCCTATTGCCTGATGATGGGCGGCGAGGGGCTGACGCAGGCCACGCGTGTGGCGATCCTGAATGCAAACTACATTGCCAAGCGGCTCGAAGGGGCCTTCGATGTGCTTTACAAGGGCCCGACCGGGCGCGTGGCGCATGAATGCATCATCGACACGCGCCCCTTTTCAGCGCTTGCGCATGTGACTGTCGACGACATTGCCAAGCGCCTGATCGATTGTGGGTTTCACGCGCCCACCATGTCTTGGCCCGTGGCAGGCACGTTGATGATCGAACCCACGGAATCGGAGACAAAGGCCGAGCTGGACAGGTTCTGCGACGCAATGCTGGCCATTCGCGATGAGATCCGGGCCATTGAGACAGGCGATATTGATGCCGAGAACAACCCGCTGAAGAACGCGCCACACACGATGGAAGATCTGGTGAAGGACTGGGACCGGCCCTATAGCCGCGAGACGGGGTGCTTCCCGCCCGGGGCCTTCCGGGTGGACAAATACTGGCCTCCTGTAAACCGTGTGGACAACGTATGGGGCGACCGCAACCTCACCTGCACCTGCCCGCCGATGGAGGAGTATGTGGAGGCGGCGGAATGAGGGCGCGTGTCGGCTTCAATACAGACAGCCTGTTTTCAATGGAAATGTCCTATCAGGATCGTTTGCAGGAGAGGGCGAAATGACATTCTAAGCGCTGTTCGGGTTAGCTCCCGTTCGTTCTTCACGCGGCGAAAGAGGAAAAAGAGCCCAGACTCACCGATGCTGCGCTGAGAACGAAGGTCTGCTATGGCGTAAACATGAGCCAATTCGTTGCGACTGACTATCCAAACGCAGAACCACTGATGTCAAACTCAAGCGAGATGGCGACGGCACGCATTAAGATCATCGTCGCAAGCCGTGGTTTCTTCTATATTGCTGGTCGCAAAAGAACCGGCTTCGTGGTTGGAAGCTGCGCAGCACCAATCGAAGTGATGTATTCCGAGAACGTAAATTGTACCGAGTTCAGTCTCCCGGCATGGGTTGGGACCGCTGTACTCGGCGTGTCGGGCCGTGATCTGAGCCATGACGTTCATGACATCAGCGACATTCCACAAACGCCATTTCTGTCTGCTGTCCAGCAATCCGCACCGGATGCGCTCGATATTGCGAGGATGGCCTATATGAACTGGAGTGCCGGGCGCGGCACGGCGGATGCTCATATTGCACAGAGGGTTTGGCACGCTTTGCAAGCTGACCCGACACGCCGACTATGCGATATCGCCGACAGCTTAGAGCTGAGTGACAGGCGCATCCGCGCAGCTGTCAGGGAAGAAGCGGGCCTATCAGCCGCCCAGTGGCGAAAGCTGATCAGGTTAGAGAAATCCAGCCAAGCAATATCGAGCGGCACCGACTCTCTGGCGACCGTTGCCCTTGATGCGGGCTACGCTGACCAAAGCCACATGAACCGCGATTTTAGGGAACTGGCTGGGGTCAGCCCATCGAAGCTGCGACAGGACAGTGTCATGGTATGAAAAGCAGCTTCCGTTTCGTTCAAGACTGCTTCTGGATGGCGGGCTATTGGTGATCTGAATAATAAAGGAACCTGCCCATGAAACCATCCTACCTTGAAATCGGTGCGCCTGACGACGCCAAGGCACGTAGCTTTTTTGCCGAGCTCTTCGGATGGTCATTCACACCAATGGAGAATGGCGGATGGTTTGACTCCGGTGACATCAAAACAGGTTTGCACGGAAAAGATGAACGACCAGCCATCGTGGTCTACTTTGATGTGGCTGATATTGAGGTCGCGGTCGCAAAGGTGCGACAGCTCGGGGGCGAAGCAGACGATCCAACGCCGGAAGAACCGGGCTTCGGACGCTTCTCAACATGCACCGATCCTCAGGGTATCCGTTTTGGCCTTAGGCAGGAGTGAAAAGCAAAGCCGACATTCGGAAATAACGATCAAACGGCAGGAAAGTCCGCACTGGCGACACACAGCGTTGGTGCAATGAATGTCTGCTGTAGATACACTTTTATTGAGAATAACGAACAATTTGTTGATTCAATCAAAAGTGTGTTTCAATGATTTCAAAGAGTTATGATCTACTTTAAGGGCCATAATCATTGACTCTCGACAGCGCGGGAGCAGGCGGCGGCATGATCCACACGCTTTTGGAGATGTGACCGGGCGCACGGGAGAGACAGTTTGCGATTGTCTTCCCACCGCGTCCCGCGCGCGGATGCGACAGCACAGCATTCTCAGGAACCTTGCATCCGGTGATCTGCCCCTGAAGGTGTCATCGAAAGCCTCGGCTCCGTGTCGAATGTCAGATATCTTTGACCTTCCCGTCACAACACTGACCCGAACGGCCCGTCAGTCGTCTTGCCCCATTTTAGTGGATCGTTCCAAAAGATCCGGCTGATCTCTCTTCGAAGTCAGCCGGGCTTACGTTGC
>CANMAI010000023.1 GCA_947495795.1 uncultured Paracoccaceae bacterium
ACGAAACCAGGCCGCATTCCTCGCTCGGAAACTTGACGCCAAGCGAATTTGCGGCCCAACTGAACGAAACCCGAAAGGTCGCATGAAACCCAGACCAAAAACGGGGTGAGCTCCAACCCCATACCAAACCCCCATACCGGTTGGGGGTGCGTATGGGGATCGCTTGCGGCTTAGAAACTTTCCAATTGCGATGCCAGGACAGCATGATCAGTCCCGCCGTACACCGCTCAAGGTTGGGATGCGCACCGTGGTCGGGCTGGGTTGAGCGCTGTAGCCCAGTTTATCTATATAGGCCTTGGCATACTCAAGCTCTTTGAAGCGCATCGTGCCGATGCGATACTCGCCATCGACGATATCAATCTGCCGTCCGCGGTGCTCGATGGCGACCTGTGGAGCCGGGGATTCAACAGCCTCGCTCTCGTCTAACGGGCGTGCATCTGCGTCTGATCCGAGTCCGAGTTCCTCTGCCCCGGTGATACGGTTTTCAAAGCCTGTCGCTGGTGTTGCGTCCGGCGTGACAATCTTGAGCGCGGCAAAATTCTCTGCAGCCGCTTGGGACTGCTTGATGGCGCGCTCGGACACCGCCAGTTGATCCCGCGCGATCTTGAGCATCTGTTGGCCGTATTCAGCGCTATCTACGCCCGCTCTCCCCATCTGTGACAGAACAAGACCAATGAAACCAATGAAGCCCAAGCCCAGACCAGGCAGTGCTGCAAGGATCGCCATCCCTGATCGACGACCGCCCCCAAAGCCGCTCATCTGCGAACCCGCGCCGAGCCCACCGACAGCCACAAAAAAATCCGATGATGATCAGGGTCCAACATAGAAAGGAAAAGATGCTGAAGTAGATCCGCGCTGCTTCGTATGACCTCATACCAATGCTCCTCGTTACAAATCACAACTCAATCAATGGTTGAAATTTGAGAAGGAAATGTGGCGAGAATACGGCGGCAGCGACACCGGAGAATTTCCTTAAAGGACGGGCCCAAAAAGAACTGCTGCCCATAAGGAGGCCGCCAGAAACGGCCCAAAGGGCACAGCGTCGCCGAAACGTTTTCTTGTAAGCATGGTGAGGACCACACCTGTCAGCGATGCGTAGAGAAGCAATGTTGGCAACCCGTCCACCCCAATCCAGACCGTCGCTGCAGCGATAAACTTAACGTCCCCCAAACCCAGCATATCACTGCCTCGAAGTCTGAAGAGAGCCTCAGAGGCAAACCATAAACCTCCTCCAACGATCAGAGCTGCAATCGCATGCGTTGCCAGCCAATCGCGCGCCGCGACCGACACGAACCACAGCCCTAGAAGCGCCACAGCCGCATTTGCCCAATTCGGGATCTGCATCCGCTCGAGATCGATCACTGTTATGGCGATAAGGAGAGGTGCAAGGGCCAACACCGGCGGCAATATCGGCTTTGGCAGCGGGCCGGGTGCTGATACAAGGATTAGGAAGTAGAGGGCTACCAGACTAATCAGACGCCCGAGTCGAGGATCATTCATGATTGCAGAGGCGGCACGCGGCAAGCGACTGGTGCGATCACGTCGGGATGGCGGGTTTGCGATGGTGTTTGTCCTCGTCAGCCTCGCGCTTCTTCTATCACTCTATGTGGCCGCCAACCAATCGATTTTCCTGCCGCAACTCAGCCTCAAGCGCATTGCGGGAGACATCCGCGCGGATGGTGAGTGGGATGCAGCCCTTGCCCAGCTTCGCCCTCAGATCGGCGATGCGATGCTGAGCGCGACTGGTGACGAGACCAGCACCCTGCCGCTTGACGGGACACCAGAGCGGATCGTTGTCGCTGGAGAGGTTCTCTGGTTTTCTGCACAAGATGTCGGTGGCCTTGTTGATCTCAACATGGCATCGCCGCTGTTGATGCGCGCTTTTCTTGAGCGTCTCGATCCCTCCAAAAGTGGGGCCAGATTTGAGGCTCTGACGGAGCGCCGGGCGCAAGGACCGATCCAGGATATCGGTGAGGTGCTTGAGCTCTGGGGCATCGCTGAGGCAGACGCTCCGGCCGTTGCACGTCGTCTCACAGTCGCGTCGGGATCAGCTTTTCTCAATCCGGAGACGGTTTCGCACGATCTCACAGAACTTTTCGGGTTCGAGGACAAAGATGCGTTTGTGGCAGCGCACGGTGCACGCTATTTTAGACGCGCGAAGATCAGGCGTGTTGTGATTGAGAAGGCAGTTCCCCAAGATGAATTTTAGAGTGATTTTTGGACGTTCAAAAGCTCAGACGAGCCGACGTGACCTGGAGGCAGGCGTTTCGCTACTTGAGATGATGGTTGTGCTCGGCATCATGGCGCTGGTTGTCGGATTGGTAGCGCCCCGCGCGATGGATTATTTCGGGCGGGCCAAAAGCCAGACAGCCGAGATCCAGATGCAGCAGATCAAGAGCGCGTTGCGGCTTCTCTATATCGATATTGGACGCTATCCGACCGAGAGCGAAGGGCTCCTGATGCTGGTCGAAGCACCTCCCGCCTTGCCGGACTGGCAAGGGCCATATGTGGACGACGCAGCGGGGCTTCGAGATCCTTGGGGGCGGCTCTATATCTTGCGCTCACCAGGCACAAACGGTCCTTTCGATCTGGTGACCCTCGGCCGCGATGGTCAGCCAGGTGGGACCAGAGAGGATGCAGATATCTCCCTCTGACGAAGTGCCTTGCCCGGTGAGATCACCAGCGGAGGCCAGGGTCGGCCATTGGCCTTTGACGCTTCGATCTTGATAAGGGTCGGATGGGTAGTATTGCGTTCCAGCTGAGGCTGCCAGTGTTCGGCACCAGTATCGTAACCCTCAAGGTAGCTCAGCCAAACGTCGCGCAGGTTTGTGGCAAGGGTCTCCTGTGTGACTTGTGCAGACTCCCTCGACCTGCTGTTGGTTGTGAATGACCAAACAAGCCGTTGAGATGGGCCATCAGCCACAACCTCCAGCGCAAGGCGGGCATCACCGACAAGAGATCCATCCGGTGTCTGGATCCTGCCTTGCAGTTCAAAACCTCTTGCCGATCCCACAAAGGCCGCATCTCGCTGTGGAACCTGTGACGAAACAGCTCCTTCGAGATGTTTCCGGAACATGAGGCGGGAGATAGCCAGATCCTCACGGCTTTCCAGTTGAGCGCCGCGCTCCCAGACCCGCTGGTTGAACCCGAATGCACCACCAAGAAGCACGGACATGACAGCCAGAAGCGCCAGAGAGACGAGAAGCTCAAGATAGGTAAACCCGGTCTCAGGGTCGCGCTTTCGGGTCGCCATCAACGCCGCCCCACAAAGCCTGAGATCAGCGAGATCTCCGCATCTCTGCCGACTTCAGAAACCGTGAGCGTGATTTCATAGACCTGCAATACGTCGTCGTAGCGTGTCGGCACAGTTGGCTGAATGGCCACAACATTCGCCTCCCATTCCCACGTCTGCGCATAAACTCCGCTTGTCGGAAAGTCTGCGATAGTCGGCCTAACCAGCAACTCTTCGAGCTGCGACCGAGCGAATTGGTGCAGTTCGAGCTGTTGTTCCGCCTTCGAGGTGCCGCCAAGCGTTCGGGCTTGCGCCTGATAGATCGCCGTGACGACCAGCACCAGAATAACGAAAGATCCGAGAACCTCGAGCAGCGTGAAGCCCGCCTCGCCATCCCGCCTCATGTGAAGGAGAGCTCGTTGACATCCAGAATGGCGCCAACGATCGAAAGCATCATGACACCGATGAATGCACCGATCAGAATTGTCAGAGCGGGCGTCAGAAGCTCGGTGAGCCGTTCCTGACCTCGCGCCGCCTCCGCCTCGAAGAGATCGGCGGCTGAAGTCAGGACCGGTGCCCACTGGTTGGACAGCTCTGCCGCCGCAATGAACTGCTGGAAAGCGGAGGGAACCGCCGGGCGCTCGAAGACCGGCGCGACGTCACCGCCCCGCTCCGCCTCGGCCGCCGCCTGTTCAAAGAGTGTACCAAGGCCGCCCTGTGCCGTCTTTCCGACCGCTCGCAACGCTGCATGAACGGGCATGCCGCTCTCCATCAAAAGTGCGGTGGAGCGTGTGGCATTTGCGAGATGGCCCGACCGCAGGACAGATGATATCCCCGGCAGCCGCTCGAGCAGATCAGTAAGTATGCGGCGCACAGCTCTTGTCGTAAGCGCAAAGACCGACAGCCCAACCACCAGCGGTAGGGCTGCAAGCAGAAGCACCCAATGCTGCACGAACAGACCGTTCATCCAAAAAAGCGCCCTTAAAATTCCTCCTGGCTCCGCATTCGCTGCAGCAAAGATCGGCTTGAGGTTCGGGGCAAGAAACAGGATCAACACGAGAAAGACGAGAAGTGCTGCCGCGATGAGGATCAGAGGATAGACAAGCGCGCCGCTCACCTTCTCACGCATCTCAGCGCGCTTTCGGAAAAGCCTGGCACCGCTGGCAAGAACCGTATCCATCGTGTTCGATGTATCCCCCAAAGCGATGAGATCGACGAACTCGGCTGGAAACACTCCTCGCAGGACCTCACTCGCTTTGCGCTGGGATTGTCCAGCTCGGAGACTGTCTTCGAACACTCTGAGCGCGTCCTTGGCCACACGCAGTTTGACCAATTCTGTTGCCGTTTTGACGGCATCCACCATGGAGAACCCGGCCTTTGTCAGGGCGGCCAGCGTATCGCATAGTCGTGCCACATCTCTCAACGGAACGACACTGGAGGAGAAGGAGATCTGGCGTGACCACCACGGCTGCTCTACGCCGCTCTGCTGGTTCGATACGGAAACCGGCACCAGCCCCTTTTGACGCAAGGCGGCAAGAGCTTCGGAATGGCTGGCCGCCTCCAGCGTGCCCTCCACGCGCTCACCTGATTTGGAATAGGCCGAATATCCAAAGACCTGCTCCAAATCGGATACCTTTCATCGCAAAAGATCGATCGGCCGGTGCGGGGCCGTTTGCAGGCCATTTTCAAGTATTTCGTTCGGTCCGGCAAGACTGCGCCGCCAGTAATCCGTTGCGGCGCGCGCATCCTGCGCCGAGCGGATGACTTGCGGACGAATGAGGATCAAAAGCTCGGTGCGCAGAATGTCCTTGCGGGTGGAGCGGAAAGCAGCGCCAACCACCGGGATATCACCGAGCAACGGCACACGCGTATTCGTCTTTGTGTCCCGCTCCTGAATGATCCCACCAAGCGCTAGGGTCTGGCCATTGCCGACGACGACGCGCGTTTGCACGTTCCGCTGCCGGATCGTGGGCGAGTCAATACCAGACGTCGTCGTTGCCACCACATCGCTCACTTCCTGATTGATATCGAGGACCACCTGCCCATTCCGCCCGATCCGGGGCTTCACGCCCAAGATCACACCCGTATCACGGTACTCGATGGTCGTGACGACCGGCGCATCCGGATCCGTTACGCTCTGCGCATTGCGCGTGGCAATCGGCACCTGATCCCCTATCCGAAGCTCGGCCTCCTGATTGTTGAGCACCATAAGCGTTGGAGACGAGACAACCTTCACATTCGTGATGCTTGCAAGGGCGCTCAGGGCCACGCGGTCGTTGCCACTCGAGAAGACCGTGGAAAAGCCTGGGAAGACTGCAGAGGCAGCACCGGAGGCAAGATCGGAGAAGGCGTTGGAGAAACGCCCGCTCTCAAAGAACCAGCGCACACCGAGATCAAGATCGTCCGTGAGGGTCACTTCGACGATGGTTGCCTCAAGCATCACCTGCGTGGGGCTGGAATCGAGTTCCGAGATAAGCCTAGCAATTTCTTCATGCTCCTTGCGGAAGGCGCGCGCGACAATCGTGTTGCGATTGTCATCCGCGATGATTTGGATCGCCCCTTCACGCGGCTTTGGGACGGCCGCACCTTCGCCGTCCCCCTCAACCGCGACAGGCGTGTTGGTTTGGGCACCAAGAAGCTCGGCGAGAATAGGTGCAAGCGTCTTCGCGCTGCGATTCTGGAGTGCGTAGGATTTGGCAAAGCGGCGCGCCGAGCCTGCGGTCCGGTCCAACTGACGGATCCAGCTTTCGGCCTCAGAGATGTATGAAGACCGTTTCGAGATCACAAGAATGGATTTGAGCCGCGGATTGGGCAGGAACTCGACAACGCCCTCAAGCTGCCCGCCGGCGCTCGTGTCAAAGATCGTCTCAAGTTCCTGGCTGACGGCCTCGGGCTCCGCCGCATCAAGGCGCACGATGGCCACGGACTTGCCCTTCAACACATTCACGTCAAAGAGGTTCAACGCCTCGATTGCCGAGGAAAGATCGCTTCGGTTCCCTGTGAGGAGCAGTAGATTGCGCTGCTCGTCGGCAACGACGCCGAGGTCCGACCCCACAATCGAACGAAGGAGGTCTGATGTCTGCCCGGCGGCTGCAAATTTCAGAGGGGCCACAATAATCGCATTGCCGTCACCGACACTGGCACGGGTAGAAAGGAGACGTCGGGTTGCGCCGGAAGCCGATACGATCTGCAGGGTCGCGCCCTTCTGCTCGATCCTAGCACCGTTCACCTCCAAAGCGCGTTTGAAGAGATCCAGAAGATCCTTCTTCTCAACAGGACCCGTGGTTTGCAGCGTAATCCTCCCTTCGAGACCATCCGCAACAACATAAGGTTTCTCGAGCGTCTCGCCGAGAACGGCTTGTGCCGCGGCCTCGATGCTTGCGTTGAAGAGGTTCATCTCAACCTGGCCTGAGCCCACATCGATCACGGCAGCCTGACCGGGGCGGCCATCGCTCAAGAAGCGTTCGTCGATGAAGCGATCCGAGCCCTGCCGCCGGATCGTACCCGTTGCGTCCGGTCCAAGTTGCTGGAAACCGCCGCCGAGGCTCGAAGGCTTGAGGATCCCGGACGTGATCGGACCTTGGGAAGGATCAAATGCTGCTGAGCGGCTTCGCGGCGCATCTTCGACGCAGGCGGACACCAAAAAAGAAAATCCTGCCGCCAAAGCGGCGATCAAATACCTGCACATTATCTGCTCGCATTATTATGTTTTTCCACAACATACAGGTTAAGGCTCTATGAATATAGTAAAAACCTCGTCCTCATACCGCATTTGGAGTTGCGATGAGGCAATTTCGTCAATGGTCCAGCCATCGATCGCGTCGCCGCCTTGCATCCAGCGTTCCTCACCCTGCCGGACAAGGCCGACAAGTGCCGCCCAATCATTTCCGTTCTGCATGGTGCCAAGCAGCTTAATCTCTGGCTTTGGCGGAGCTGGTTTCGGTTGCTCAGGAGGTCTTTGCGGCTCGGCAACTGCGACAGGCGCGGGTGCCGCCGGTTCTGGGCGGATGTCGAGTGGCCGCCGGGTTTCCGTAAAGAGCGGCCGGGCGGTGATCACTCCGATATCTACCTCAGGGACGTCTGGGAGCGATAGAAGCACCGCTTCGCCCTCCGTCTCGCTCTCAAGCTCAGCAGAAAGCACCAGTGTGTCGACCTCGGGCGAGCTCTGGTCCCCGTAGGTCCCGAACGCGAATTGCCAGACGGAGGCCAAGGCAAGAAGACCGAGGAGAGAAAGAGGAGATGGTAAAATGGACCGCATCTCACCCGCCCTCTTCTGGTGCGCCAAGCCCCCAAACCGTCAGGTTCGCGTAGACATAGGTTCCCTGAAAGCCCGGATCGAAGCGCGGCACCGGGCGGATCTGGAGTTGTGAGATCCGCAGGATGGGTCGGCTCCGTTCCAGCGCATCCAGAAACGGCACCAGTTCTTCGAGCCGGGTCTCTGCCTCAAGCCGGATCCGGTAGCGCTGATAGGAGCCCACGGCTTGTGCATCCTCGCTATAGACACTCGTCAGCTGCAGGCCGCTCTCACCCGCAAGATCCGAGATTCGGCGCTGCACCGCTGCCGTCGTCATCGGCCCCGGTTCATCTTTCCAGATCAGCGCCGGATCGATCTGAATGTCCGCCTCATTGCTTTGAAGAGCCTGAATCCGCGCCTCCAGCGCAGTGATCGTCGCCTTGGCTGTTTCCACATTTGCGCGCGTGGCATTCAGATCGCGCAATGCCGGGCCGATTGCGAAGCTCCAGACTGCCAAAGCGCTCAACAGTATGGGCGGCCAGAAGGTGAGATGGTGACGCAGCATCAGGGAGCGCCTGTCTGGACCAGAGAGAACGAAAGCTCGAAGCGTTCACGGCCACTTCGTGGATCTCGCGAGGTTGGTGCCGTGAGGCGTGTTTCGCTTGCCCAGGCTTGTGTTTCGATCAATGGCACAAGCTCAGTGCTGGCCATCCCCGCAAAACCCGACAGTCGCAGCGTCTGGTTGTTCAGAGACAGCCCCGAGATCCAGACATCGTCCGGAAGAAGTGCGGTCAGGTTCTGAAGGCTTTTTACGCGCCCGGCGTCTGCCAATATCGCCTCAAAGACATCCCCCTCACCGGCCCCGACCTCCGCAGCAGCGGCCCGGTTGTTCCGCAACGCTACAGCCTGCGCCTCAAGCTCTTCGACCCGCATGTTCAAGGCGGCAAGCTCGGCTTCGCCAACCGCTACCCTGTCCGACAGTCCCCAGACCCCAACGAGGCACGCGGCACCAAAAGCCACTGCCGTCACTGCTCCCCACGTGCGATAGGCCCGATCAAGCCGGGCGCGATCATCATAGATCGGCCGGCCGACATTTCGGATCGCAGGTCGAACCAGCCGCGGCGCGTATCCAAGCGACCTGAGCGCGCCACGCAAACCCTCAAACCGCGCGCGTTTGATCAGATACTGAGTGGCGACAAGCTCAGAACCCTTTCGCGACCACGGCCCCAATCCCCAAAGAACCTCGTCTGCGGGAAACGGCGCCGCCTGGGAGAGATCGAGGGACAGGATCGCATCCGCTTCATTTCGAGCGGCCCTGGGAATACGCACCTCGCGCGTAAAGAGAGCCCCCTCCGCAAATGTGACATTGATCGGCGCTGGCGCCCCGCTGCGTTGCTTCAGAACGGCCCTCAGTGCCTCTGGGTCGGACATAGCGCTAAAGGCAATGCCGCCCGGCTGCTCTGGCGCCACAATGTTGAGCGTGTGTGCAGGACGGTGCTTGAAGAGTGGCAGATACAACCAGGCAGGGACGATCTCGCCCGCCGCCCGCCACCAGGCATCCACAAAAGGCTTTATCCGAACACCAAAAACCAAACCAAACTCTATCTCTTTTTCCTCTCAAGGCGTTTCGACTTCATGTTGAAACGCAAAGCGCTGCCGCTCGCCAAGGCTCGCACACGCTTTCCGTTACGAGTTAAGCTAACAAAAAGTCGAAACGCTATGAGACTCTGATACGATCACGCCATAACGGCAAGGGATTGGTGTGCAAAACATGGGGCTAAATGCGAAGATCGGCGCGTATCTGGAAGCCGAGGGACGGGTTGAGCCGGGGCAATTGGCGCGCGCGATGCAGGCGGCCTCGGCGAACGGGATACGGCTTGATACGTCTCTGGTCTCTCTGGGGTTCCTCAGCGAGGCCGATGCGGCGGATGTGCTTTCGCAGTGTTTTGACATTCCGCGCCTCAAATCGCTGGAGCAATTTACCGTCGATACCGGGCTCGAGGAGCGGTTTGATCAGGCTTATTTGCGGGCGTGCCGGGTTGTGCCTCTCGCCGAAGAGAAGGGCGTGCTCTTTGCCGCCTTCGCCGATCCTCTGAACCGCGATCTAATTGATAAACTTGCGTTTCATACGGAGCTTGAGATCCGGCCGCTGATCGCAGAACCGGCGCTGATTGACGCGGCCCTGGACCGGTTCTTTCCCGCGCAAGAGATTGTAAATGTTGATCTTTCCACAGACGTGCAAACGGGTGATGCCGAGCGCTTGCGGGAGCTGGCCTCCGAGGGGCCGGTGGTTCGTCTGGTGCAGGAGATGATCACGCAAGCGGTGGATCGCGGGGCGTCGGATATTCACTTCGAGGCGCAGGCGGATGGGGTCGTCATACGGATGCGGCTCGATGGGGTTCTGGAGAGCGTGCGTCGGGAACGGTCCTTAAGTGGTTCGGCGATTTTCTCGCGGCTTAAGGTGCTGGCGAACTTGAATATTTCCGAGCGGCGACTGCCACAGGATGGACGGATCCGGATGGCTGTTCGAGGGCGGGAGGTGGATTTTCGGCTCTCAACTTTGCCGACGCAGCATGGGGAGAGTGCTGTGTTGCGGGTGCTGGATCGATCTCGGTTGAAGCTGGATCTGGCGGAGCTGGGGTTTGCGCCTGAAATCGTGATGCAGATCAAGGAGATACTGGATCTGCCGCATGGGCTCTTTCTCGTCACGGGCCCGACAGGCTCCGGTAAGACAACGACGCTTTATGCGGCGCTGCAATATCTCAACCGGGAAGGGGTGAAGATCCTGACTGTGGAGGACCCGATCGAGTATGAGATCGGGGGACTCAACCAGGTGCAGGTGCATGATCAGGTGGGGCTGACCTTCGCTGCCGCCCTGCGCTCTGCCTTGCGACAGGACCCTAACATATTGATGATCGGGGAAATTCGGGATCAGGAGACAGCTGAGATGGCCTGCCGCGCTGCGCTTGTGGGTCGCCTCGTCCTCTCCACGCTCCACGTCAACTCCGCCGAAGAGGCCCGACTGCGGCTGCTAGATCTGGGCGTGGACGCCTATCTGGTGGACGCCGTTTTGCGCGGTGTGCTGGCGCAACGGCTGGAAATTGTACGCTGCAGTAAGTGTGGTGGAGCTGGATGTGAAGCCTGTGCAGCACGTGGTGTAACAGGACGCAGGCTGGGGGTGGATCTGGTGGCCGTCAGGCGGTGAGATGGGCTGGTAGGGGTTTGGCAATACAATGCGTTCGATATCGAGCGTTCTCGGAAAAGTGTTAACGGCAGGGAGCTATGGGATTGGTCACTTGGGTCTGAAGGGGTGTTAGGACTGCAATCGACTCTAGAACCTCATTCCGGTCAGTCAGACGAGGCTCTTTGCGGCAATTTGGGTTCTAAGCCTAGGGCGCTCACACGCTAGGCGATCTGCATCCTAGAAATTCAGGTCCCACCTCATTTCTTTATGATAAAGCTCAGATTCCTCACTCCAATATGTTAGATTTCATAGTAATATATAAATCTGAATTATCATGATCGTTTCTAATGCGTTCATTCAGATCCCAAAAAATTTCATCATAATGGATACTTTTATCAAAATTGATATTTCTTTTATCATAAATGATTTTTTTCTTTAGATCATGCGGTATGTCTGCGCAATACTTCTTTACAAAATGGCTCAACATGCCAGACCAAAAATACTCGCCATCAGTGAAAGTGTCTGAGTGTATACTGACAGACGGATCAAGCGGATCCGGGATCGGGCTGAGCCAATCGGTAATTTGTAGGCCGGAGTCCAGATGACCAGCGATCTTTTCAGATTCTTCAGAGCTAAGAACACCGATGTAATCTGACAGATGGGACATACCAGTTATCGGTGGATTTTCATTCCACTTGGGGTGCTCATCTATATACGCAAGTACTAACTTCATTCCGGATTAAACTCTTCCCAGTCCGCATCAGGCTCTGTAGCTTTATCTAGATCCCAATCTCTAGTTCTAGGGTTCACCCCAACCCTAGTATTCGCACCATAGACTGTGACCCCAAGTTCATCCGCCAGTCCTTGAGCGGTTCCATTGGATCCTCCATAACAAGACCCACAGACTACCGCTTGTCCTGGAGTATAACCGGGATTGTCTCTTATTGCATCTGCAATGCCCTCTACATTTGAAACAACACCATCCTCGCCATGAATTGGAACGCTATACGCACCTGGAAATTGCTCACTACCTCCAGCTATGACGCTAGGCTGGGTTCCAAACCTCTTTTAATAGGAATCAAGCTCGTTGCATGTGATGCCCAAGAGTTTTCATCGGATCTTCCCGACCCAAATTATTGAGAATTGCATTTGCTTTGTGATAGGTGGTTTCCTGAAATTATGCATACTGAGACTCAGTCCAGAACGGAACGTCAGTATTAACTTCCTTTGCTAAGATACTGTAGGCTTCTTCATTCAAATGTAATTCCCCATTTTTAACAGTAGTAATCCCCCTTCTTATCGAAAGAGTGTTGGTTTCCATAAGCTTAGATAGGCTTCTATATACGATTATGGGAAAATACCCTTCAATATACTCAAATATGCAGCAATAATCCTTAGAGCTAGAATTCAAATCAATTCCAATATAGTGCCCCATGCCATCAGCAAGTATAGGAAAAAGTCCACGTTTCCAAACTTGATTGTTTAAAAGCGATTTGTAATGATCGATCGCTTCATCTAGTGACAACAGATAATAGCCCGGAATAAACTGTATTGACAGAAGATCGTCACCTGTATCAATTTTCGTACCGTTCCGGAGTGAAAATAGCGAAAAAAGGTCATGGTTCCCACTTATTTCTGGGATTTCGCGGAGCTTTTTCGCCGCCAATTCCTCATTTAGACCAGGCAAAGCTTTACTTTCGGAATCCCACCCAATAGACAAAAGTGCCTCAAGAAGCGATCGAAGCTCAGTTTCTATTGCCATTCTAATGAACCACTCTCACTCTAAATGACATGCCAGGTTGTATCCGATTTGAACTGTAGAATTGGCTGACAATCCCGCCTTGCACTGATTGCTCACGAGCCGATACACTCGCTACTCTGGAAGCTACGCCTCCCTGCGTGGTTGATGCAAGTGGATACTCATCTCTCGACATTCCTTTTGGAGCTGGAGAAACGCCTCTCAACGCGTTTCTACGATTGATTTGCGCTTGTGCACGGGTCGCTCTTGTAAGCACCTCTGGCGCACAGTTTGCTATTGCAGCTTCCGTATTTGCGGCAATCCCAGGCAAACGCGCCTTGGACACTTCCATTACGGGAAGGCCAGTTTTCGTTGATGCCAAGCCTGGTCTGGCTGTCATCACTCCTAATGCAATGAAGCTAGCCTCAGTGGTATCGGCAGGAACGCCAGCTCTGACTGCCATAAGCCCTAGCATCTGGAGCGTCTTTATATCCCGTTCAGTAATTTCACCCTGCCCAGGTGGACCACCGCACTCTCGAGGAGAATTGCAAGTTGAACGGTCGGGCAGTGGCAAACCATCGAGCTCATCCTGTAACCGCTCAATTTCGCTGTCTAAATCTTCAGCGGTTTCATCGAATAGAGGTACCGGTTCAGTGCTATCTATCCGTTCTTGGTCTTCCATACTGCAGGATCCGCCGCATGTATTCCCATTCGGATCAGAGTTGTTCACCGGATCATTGAAAGAATAGCTGTACCGGTTGGTCCCAACCCCGGTTTTCGTCACCTCAAACCAATCCGGCTGGATGAACATGGCCAGTTCCGGGTCGTAATACCGCGCATTCAGGTATTGCAGCCCGGCGCCCTCATCATAGTGCTCGCCGATAAAACCCTTCTCGTCCTCGGGCTCGTTTGGCAGCCAGACTTCGGTCGAGTCCGTGCCGAACGCGTCCGGCTGGCCGAAGGGTGTGTAGCTTGTCCAACGGGCGCGCTTGCCGTTGAAGTTGGTGATGAGCCGCACCGAGTTCAGGTGATCGCGGTGGAGCACCGATTTCCGATGCATGGTGCCACTGGTGTTGTTCCAGGCGATCTCTCGCACATCCGGGTGCAACTGGCGGAGCACTGTCTCACTGTTCGGACTGGCCGGATCATAATTTCGGATCTCGACGGGACCGACATAGAGCGTGGTCTGCAAAGCACTGGTCGGGCTCTCCTGCATCTTCTTCTTGATACGCGTGCCATCGGCTCCGTAGACATACCAGGTCTTGGCCCCGGTCGATGTGGTGACGGAGAGCGGCCGGTTCTCTCCGTCATAGGTCATCTCCTTGCCGTGGAGGCCGCGCATCATGTTGCCGTTGCAATCGTATTTGAGCGCTACACCTTCGACGCGCTTGGGCGCATGGGGCGGCTTCCAGCTGTTGAAATTGGTGTCCGTCGGGTCGCATGGCGCGGTGTTGTTGCTGACATAGTGATAGCCGCTGTTGGTGTTCGTCGGATCAAAGGCTGCACCAAGATGGCTGTTGTAGCGGATATTGCCGTTGGAGGAATATCTGAAGGACTGCGTGAACTGGGCGTTGTCGCGGTTTGTCGCTTTCAGCAGACGGCCTGCATAGTCGTATTTATAGTCCATGTTGTGCTGGGCGTCGGACCAGAAGATGGACTTGATCCGGCCCGCAGCGGAGCGTGTGTATGAGGTGTTGAGCTTTTTGTCGTCCCTGTCATGGGTGCGGATACGGGTGACCCAACCTCGGGGAGCGTTGTACCAGTAATCGGTGAAGGCGCCGTTGAAGTAGTCGATCCGGTCGACTTGGCCGCGCGACGTGTAGTCGATGCTCGCCACAAAGCCCGGTTGGCTGGTAACGCGCCCAGCCAGATCGTATTGACGACTGGGCGTCCAAGAGGGGCTCGCGCTGCCAGAGGCTCCGGGATCGCGGATAGCGGCTTCGGTGATGATCTGGCCGAGTGCGTTGTAATAGGTCTGTTGCCAGAAGGAACGACCGTCGACATCGTGGGAGATGACATGCGGTTGGCCGTGGATGTTATAGGTGGTCCGGATGGTGCTTGGCTCTGTGCCGTTGACACTTACAGTGGTGAGCTGGCCCGTATTGAAGCGAAGACCCGGTGCGGTTGGAATTGGGTTATTCTGATCGTATTGGTAGGTGGTCGTCAGAACAGGCAGCGGAGCTCCAGTCTCATCTTCACCCGCGACCTTCTTTTCCGTCACCCGGTCCAACGCATCATATTTGAAGTAGATGACCTGACCCTTGGCATCCGTCTGCTGCGTGAGATTGCTGTTGTCGTCATAGGTCATTGTCCAGATGCCGAGATCGGGATCATCCGCGCGTTCGCGCTGGCCGAGGGAGTTGTATTGATATGCCCAATTCGCGCCGCCGGGATCAGTGACGCCCGTTAGGCGGTCGAGAATGTCATAGTCAAAGGTGGTGTGGCGCCAGCCAGCGGCGCTGTTGTCGGTTTCCTGGACGCCAGCAAGGGCGTTGCGCGAAACCCTCAGCTTTCGACCGAACCAATCCGTCGCGACGATGGTGTTTCCGCAAACCGTTTCAAGCGAGCTGTCATCAAAGCAATGCTCATCCTTGGCCTGAATAGCCGGAAGGTTGAACCAGCGGAGATGCTTGAGTGTTCGGTTTGCGCCATCGGGATGGGTGACTCTTATCGGACGGTCGAGCGCGTCATAGTTGTAAGTTGTCAGATGCGCCGTTTCACCATTTTTGAATGGTACGCTTTCACTCAGGAATCCGCCGCGCTTGTTGTAGCCATATGTGCGTGTAATAAGCTCCGCCGCTGTATTGTCCGTACCCGTTGACACTGTTTTGTAGATCTCGCCAAAGCCGTTGAAAAAGGACTTTGTGCGGTTAAGCGTCGGGTCATTGTTTGCTGGCACCGTAGCTGTCGTGGCATATGTGGGATTTTCGGTGACAATCGCCTGCGTAAGAGGATCTCCCAAATTCTCATAGCGCGTGCGGCTCCAGATGCCAGCGGGACCATTGGTACGCATTGGGCGACAGTATTGATCAAAACTGGAGCTTATGATCCGCCCATCTGCGTCGGTTACCTTGTTGGGCTGCTGGCAGGCGGTATCCCACTCAGTCGTGATTGTGTGCAGCAGCGGATTGGTGGAGGTTTCCAGGAAAAGATTGAAGTCGCTGTCATAGGTGTGGGTTGTGCGGTTGTTCTTGGCGTCCCATTCATTCAGCATGTTGCCGTAATCATCGTAGTTCCGGCGTGCGACACGGAGCAATGCACTGCCGCTCCGATCATCCCAGACATCATGGTAGGTCAAATTGCCCCGCACAGGTGTGCTGACACCGTCATAGGTGAAGACCTCGTAGGACATGATGTCCGGATTGGTCAGATTGGTCAGGCTTGCATCAAACCCGGGCGCATCCAGTGCGCTTTCCGCTGCTTGCAGGACCCACTTCTTCTTTGGGAGCCTTCGGAGCGCAAAAGGAGCGCTCGTGGCATAGGTGGTTTTCGTCAAGCGATCGTCGGCGGTTGTGAAGGGGTTTCCTTCCTCCGCCATGGCCGTGACGTGCCCAAAGCCATTGAGGCGGTAGGATGCTGCGGATTGCAAAAGTACATCCCCGCCGCCGTTTTCCGCCGTGACATCGACGCGGATTGCCTTTGTCGTTTTGATCTTCTGGGCGCGTGTTGGAAGGATATCGTCCCGCACATCATAGTCATTGACGGTCCGAGACTGCAGCATCGCTGGACTCTGAGCGGCACCAATGTACCGTTCCTGCATGAGCACGCGCCCACGCGCGCCCAGCCTCTGCAGGTAGGTCGTATGCTGCGTGATCGGTTGGGCCTCACCGGCCAAGGATGGAAGTGTCGCGACGACCCGACCAAAGCCAAGAGACTTCCGGTACTCGGCGTTCCAGCGGCCAGCGAAATAGTCAAAGCTTCGCGTGCGGGTTTGATCGATACCGTTGTAGCTGCTGATGGAGGCCACAACCTGCCGGGTGAAAGGTTGGCGGTTGTCGGCGGTCTCAGCGCTCGATTTGTAGGCCACGTTGGTTATAGCCCCAGACGGCTCACCAACGCTCGTCATCAGATTGGGCGCTGTGTCAGAGCCAAACATGATCGTTTTGAATTGCGTGGAGCCGGAACCCTGGCGCGCGATAAAGTCTAGTTGCCCGTCTCCGTTGAAGTCACCTTCACCCGCATAGTCCTGAAAGATGACCTCATCACCGTTTTCGTCCAGATAGGGAACAAAGTTGCTCCCCGTTGACAGCATGATCCGCATATTGTGGACGAATTTATTGGGGTACCATGCTCCGTAGCTGGTGGAGGAAAACACCTGACGTTCTATGCGGTAGGAATAGTGAATGAGATCGGTCAGCCCATCCCCATTCACATCTCTGGCAAGCACCGCACTCCCCAGATAGCGAATAAGAACAAAATGCTCATCTGTACCAGACCCGGTGTAGAGGATGTGGGTTTGAGTGCCCGGCGGGAAAGTGAACTGATCAACTTGCCCCCAAAGTGATCCTTCGGAAATCCCCTTTAGCGCATGTCCTTGGGACAGGCGAACCGTGAGCTTTCCAACATCGGCGGAATTGCTAGCCTGTGTTCGATACTCCACGACATCAGACTTTCCGTCGCCATTAAAATCACCTGTCACAATCATCCGATTGGGTTGATTGGTGGCATACCCATCACCGAGCCACGCGTGATTGGATTTGAACGTACCCGTGTTGCGAAAAACCTTAGTGGTCTTCGGAGCGCTGGGATGATCCGATTTCACGGCGATGCGGTCAGTCAAACCGTTACCGTCTATATCTAAATCGAGATGGCGACCAACGCAGCTTCCGCCTCCACCGAAGAGTATCGCGGCCCCATTTGAGCATTCGTATTCGTCATTGAGGACGCCATCGGCTGCATCACCTAGTGAGTAAGCATCGGAGGATAGAATTCCTGCCGCCACGCTGAATTTTGCGGAATAGTCGGGTGCACTTGTTCCAGATAGGGCGGCAGCGCCTTCGACAATGAGATTGTGCGCTTCGCTGTGGGAATATTTTCCAGTGCTAAAGGCGGAAACGTAAGGAATGTCACCAATACCGTTGTATTCCCTACCGCCTATGCGGCCGGTTCTAGAAAAACCGTTTGTGCCTAGTTCATCTACATCAAAGTAGCTATATGTTGTTCGAACGTTGTTGTACTCGTTGTTGGCATTATGCGACTTTGCCGCTCGGCTTAGCAGGTATCTCTTTCCTGTCATAGGGTCGAGCTCGGTTACTCCGATAATGGAGACTTCTCTGCAGGTGGTGCCATTACTCGGAGTGTTTCCGGAAAAGTCAGTGTTGCTTTTGGGCGCGTTGACAACACCTACCAGATTTCCGTTTCCAACCGAGAACCTTGCTAAAAAACCGCCCGATCCACTGTGTCCACCGCAGGGTTGATAGCTTCCGCCACCCATAAATGCGTCATGGTCATAATTGTTGTTGACGAGTCTAGGTGAGCCAGGAAAATATGCTACGTCCGCGCCGGTATTTTCAAAGTCAGCTGCAATAACACCGTGCTGATTGAAAGCGTGGTTACCCATGCCCGCGTAGCTTTGAGCCGTGAAACTGGGTGCTTCATCCGCATAGGTAAACGTCGTCGTTGGCAAACGTCCACCGCCGGTGATCGTGTTGCCATTGTAGACAACATTGGCACCGTATTGATGCACCGCGCTGATGATCGGCCGTTGCGTTACCGCTGTTGTCGTATAGTCAATCTTGTAGGCACGCACCGGCGCGAATGAATCGGTTGTCTCTGGCATCGTCGACACCAGGATATTCAGCAAGCGCCAATCCTGCTGCCCCAGCCGCGCACCCGTTGCATAGGTTCGTGCGATTGCCTCTTGAGTGTAATTGAACGCTACCCGGTAAGGGCCGTAGTCAATCTGACTGATACGGTGTGCATAAGCCTTCCACGACACCGCCAGCTTGTAGCTGAAGGTAACCTTGCTGGCGGTCTGCTGCGTATCCTTTATCTCCTCAAGCAACCATCGTGTGTCGTTTGCGACCTTGTAGGCCTTCTTGTCGGCGTTCGGACCGGACCATTCGGGCCGCTCTGATGGTTCAAAAAAAAAGGCAAGCGGACGATACGTCCGGATCCTGCCGTCTTGGGATGTCACCTCCCAGCGGGTGACGTCTGGGTCTCCACCACCTCCGAAATACTGGATGCGTGTATAACTTTCAGAGAAGGTTGTATGCGTTCCGCCATCGGCACAGCTCGGAGACCAGGCCTGAGCTTCCCAGCCGTTCGGATAGTTCTTCCACCACCCTTGCGTGGTGCCGTCCACCGTTACTTCCGGGCAAGCAAGGAGTTCCTCGCCATCCAGCTGAAAAAGATCAAACGCATCCCGGAAGAACGGAGATCCGCCACCCTCGCTTACACGCTCAATGGAGGATAAGCCTTGGAGGCGCCAACCAACGCCAAGGATCGTGTCTGGACTGCCCCATTGCTTGTTTGAAGACGAATAACCGAATGCCAGACTGGGTTCCAGCCCGCGATAGGCTGGCACCGTGATCGGTACCGAATAGTTGAAGGTGCCACCGGATTTGACATCAATGGGCAGTGGCGCGCCGTATCCTTCCGGCGGGCGATTGATGCTTGTGCCGTCGGCCAATGAAATCAGAGGTAAGAGCCAGAAAAGTGCACAAGTAAATACATTCAAAAAAGGCAAATACAAATCTATTCATGTCAAACTCACTTCTCAATAAGTTGTTCCAAGAGAGCGAGCGATCAGAGATTCGTCAACATGACATGTAAAGCATGTGCGTTATTTGCTGATGAAACCGCAGCTCGCTATGTGTTTGATTGGGACCGCAAACTTATCCTCAAGACAGATCAGCAACGGCGATGAGCTGTGGTTGCCCGACTTGCCTTCGTCCGTGGCCCACTTCCGACAGCACGAGTTAAAATGGCCTTCTAAGGCGGTCTGTGTCCGAACCTGTGTGCCGACATAGGACGCACAGACCCAAGAAAACGGCCTTGGCCATTGGCCAGACCGTCTTTTGGTTGCGTTGCAGCGCCAAGCCTCACACCACCTCTACCTCTTTCGGCAGCCGACACTTCTTGTCCACCAGGATCCGGGCAATCGCACGGACATTCACCTCGGCGGTAGTAGCTCCTGGATCCACAAACGCGGTGATACCCCGGGCACGTTTGTAGTTTTTGTCGAATTCCGTGCGCAGCTCTGCACAAGACATTGACGGATAGCGCTGCCGATCATTGAGCGCCTGGTTGGTTGAGGCCGTGGTGGCAGCGGTGAGCGCTAGGCCGGTGCAGCCTTGTAGGAGGAGTGTGGCACCAAAGATGGCGAGTGAAGTCTTGTGCACGAAGTACCCTTTCTATCGTCAAAAATCAGCGGATTGCGCCGCCGCTATCCCCAGCCGCGGTGCACCAGAACTACCCATTCTGGTGCATACTAGGTGGGTCAGGGGCTTAGGCTGTGCTATGCGGAGATATTGGATAGCCTCCACTGCGCCAGGACGCATAACATGCTGTTTTGGTTGGTCTTTTACGGGCTGCACCAGAATGGGTAATTCTGTTGCATCACCGCCACAATAGGCGTAGCCGGGCATAAGCACCCCTGCTTTGACGCCAGCACCACATGCTCATGGGAGGTTCAACAAGTACAGCTCGCGCCCGCATGCAGCTTTACGATACACGCTGCCAGCGGCTCTATCTCAACGCCGAGGAACGGCGGCGGATGCCTTACTGGAACCAGCGCAGCAGCGTACCCTTTGCCTCACCCTCTTCTATACCGGTTGCCGCGTCTCCGAAGCGCTCGCGCTGACACACATGCAGGTGCAGCAATATAGTCGCGTGCTGACGCTGCGGTCGCAAAAGAGCCGAGGACGGCGGACGTATCGGGAAGTGCCCATTCCCAATGAGCTGGTGGATGAGTTGGCGGCGGCCTTCGATTTGATCACTGCACCCGCCGGGCCGCCCCTCATTGAGGGGCGTCCGCTTTGGCAACATAAGAGCCAGGCCATCAACCGCTCCACCGCCTATCGCTGGGTGAAAACGGTGATGCGCAAAGCCGGAATCTACGGAGCGCAAGCCACCTGCAAAGGGCTGCGCCATGGCTACTGCATCCATGCCACCCAAACCGGTGTGCAGCTGCACATGCTGCAGAAATGGATGGGGCACGCCCGGATGGAAACCACGGCCATATATGCCACTGCCATCGGCAAGGAAGAGCAAGAGATTGCACAGCGGATGTGGCGGGAGGAGGAGTGAGGTGATTGAGACCAGATTTCTTTCTCTGGTCGTTTCCAATGCGACAGCGTGGTGCGCGCAATATTCCTAACAAAGCTTGTATTCCAAGCAATTTACACGATTGGGAGTTTGAAATGCCTCACATTAATGATGCACGCGCTGAAAACCTGAACCTTAGAATCGACAAATTCCACCACATCCGCGGAGTTCTGGGGAAATCCGCCGAGCTGAACTGTTCGCTCTGTGCCGCGGCGGCCGTTGTTTCGCATCTCACCGGGAACTTCACAACCAGCGGCGATGTGGCAGCCGCTTTTCCATTCACTGGCAAACTTCACATGAGTTATAGTGGTGTAAATCCGAACTACCAACACGCACTCACGATGAGCAAGCAGCCTTACAGAAAGGCGAGCCCCAGCGATATTGGAACCATCAATGCCGCCCAGATAAATGGGATCAAGACATTCTGCATCGATAGGATTCCGGATCTGCAAATTATTATAGAAAGTACGTCTCAGGAGCTCGCCCACGCGAAAGCGGAGATGACAAAAATGGGGCCAGAGCACGTATTTGCTGTGCTTATCACAGGGCACGGACATTGGAACTTCGCTCACTTCATGGGAGATAGTTTGGAATTCATCGACTATCAGTCTGACCATCCCAGCTATGCCGGACCGGCCTACGGCCCCGATCCTATGCTCGGGATCAGGTCGGGTACCACGTTCTATCACGGCGCCACGCTATACCTTGCATTTTGGTACCCCAGCTATGTCGGGCACTACTTATGACGGCGCTGCGACTGGCGCACCAAAGCATCACGTCTTGCGTCGAGGGAGAAAATCTACCTTGATTAGAAGAAATCGGGAACGACGAAACGGGGCGAAAACTGGAACCCCACCTCGAAAAGATCCCCGCCTCTCCAAGCTGCCCTTTATGGAATCTCCTACAGGTAGACACTGAAGAGGAGCGTCATCACACCGGTGATGATTGCGACCTGGCCGATCATGAGGCTCGCGATCCACATCACCACGGCGCGCAGGTCATCTTTGGTGGCGAGGGAACTGTGCGCCTCGGCGCGGGTCAGCAGTTCTTTGGCCAAAGGCTTGGCCTTTTCGCGATCAAGCCCCGCTGCGACGAGCAGTTCGTAAACATCTAATGTGGTGGAATTCATATACTAAAAGTGTACCACGCACCGCTGATCTGTCCACCAACCTTCAGAAAGGACACCTGCAGACGTTCAGCCAACTCAACCTAAGCGGACGATACCGGGCAAAGGGCGATCCCGGCAGCGCGGAAGAGATGGCAATGCTGAATACCAGTATGGTGGGCTGCGAAGACTGGCGGACCGTGCCACCGACGTCTTGAGATCAATGAGATGATCGAGATCGTAAGAGCATACTCACAGATGCGCGGCCCGGCCTAAAAAGAGCGCCGTGCTCATACAGTGAGCACGGCGGTGGTTCAGTGGGAGGTGCATCTTGAAACAACCCAAGGATGATTGCGCGATCCTGCATGTAAGGCAATCCGGTTCGTTTTTTGGATCCTGTGTTATCCCGTTGCTCTAGACAGGTGTTCCGGTGGACCGCTGGTAACCGCCTCGGCAAGGGCCAGGGCTTCGAAGATAATCATGCCGCGTGGCTCGAAATCGAACAATCGACGTTTTTGTCTCGGCAGATAGCCGGCAAGCTCAACATGTGTTCGGGTCAAGTGTTCAGCCTCTTCGTATTTGGATTGGAAGCTCCGCGGGCGCAGAATGGACACATCCAACACGGCATTATGGCTGGCCAGTTCGGCGATGGCCCGGATGAGGTTCCGAGCGCGTGTGCCTTTGCGACAGCCCTGGCCGCATTTTTCCGTCACCACCACATCCGGTTGTAGCTGATTGATCAGATCTTGGACGAAACCAACGAGTTCGTTGCTGGTTTTGACCGCTTTGATGGCGATGCCCCAGTCAAGTAACTGTGTGCCCTGAAGATAAACATAGCCAGCCCGACCAGACGCTACAGCGACCGACAGAACCTTAAGCGCCGCCATGATCACTGTCGTTAGCCAATCTCCGTGCCAGACGAGACAGCGTTCCTGTGCGGTTAAACGTGTGGGCAGTTTCCCGCGCGACTGGAGGTAGTTTGGCAAGACGTTGTGTCAGATTGGCGCGACATTCTCCCATCAGTTCTTCGAAAAAGCTCTCAAACGACCGCCCATAGATCAGAGACCACTGATTGGTGTATTGACAGAAGGTGGGCAATATCGCCCTGGGTAAAGCCCGCTTTCTTCCGCGCCGTCCGCAGATCGAGGGCAAATTGTGTGCTCATATGTGATTGGTTTTAAACTGGTTGATACGGCTACAGTTTATGACGCGACATTCCTGCGCGGTAGCAGGCGGTTTATCGGTGGATATGATGAGGTGACTGGATATGTTTGACCTCATCAACATCCAGCTAACACCGTGGGCGCGTGGACCGGACCCCTCAAGGGTTCCGGCACCAAACGAACATACGTTGTGTGTGGAGCTCACCCCGTTTTTGGTCTGGGTTTCATGCGAGCTTTCGGGTTTCGTTCAGTTGGGCCGCAAATTCGCTTG
>CANMAI010000024.1 GCA_947495795.1 uncultured Paracoccaceae bacterium
GATGGCATAAGATCAAAGCGGGCCATAACAAACGAGCAAACCATGGCGCTTCTCAAGACGAGTTTTTCAACACAATCGGCCGAATTTGTATTTTGTCATTCTGTCCACGTTTGAAGCCGGTAGATCGCAGTGTGGGCGCAGCATGCCGAAGACTTGGTCAATTTTGCGCGATTTCAGACCTTTAACTGAGTAGCTTATAGAAGCGATTACCGGGTTCAAATTCGCTCAGGTCTGCGGCAACTGCGGCGGGACCGTCCTCACGTGCGACGGCCTCTCGCCGAAGCTGTTCACTAAACTTCATCATAATTTCTCGATTGCTAGTGGGATCAGCTGGAGACCAGACGATGCGAAACTCTGCTTTATCCAGAAGCGCATCTATGGCGTGCGCATTTCCATCGTAACATACCCCTCCACGAAACTCACGACAGTCGCCCCAAAAAAAGTCGAAACGGCCAAAATGATTGAACTTGGATTTTGCACCCGTGTCGTTGACGAACATGTATCCGTTATGGACTATGGCATTGTCTGCCACGCCGCAGGTCTGCCCTGCCAAGCCCGGAAAGAAGATGATCTCTCCGCGCCGATGGTGACTAGTAGATGCAGCTAGGCTTCGACACGGATGAGTGCAGTTCGTATTGAGACCGTAACCGATTCCATATTAGCAGTTTGCGCCTTCGACGGGCTCGTCGTTTGCGTAAGCATGGCGCACAAAGACAGCTCCATCGCCTCGAAAGCGGCCCGTATAATTATAGATGTATGCACGTCTTCTTGGTTGTACTTGCAGACACCTTCAATTGAGTGACAGGGGCTCTTACGCGGTTTTGCATCGCCCAATAGTGGCACGTAATAGTGCGTCACTTGAGTTGTGGTCGCTGGTTCTCCGGTCGGGTTCGTTGGAAGAATTAACGCGCCGCATCCAAAAAACTGCCGCCGCCAAATTCACAAATAAAAACACTCCTACTAACAAATTACCCTAAACTTTCCAACTAATTTTGGCTAACAAAAAAACTTAGGACTTAGGACTTAGGACTTGGGACTTAGGTATAAATGTAATCTACCCGGCGTTGCGTGTCACCATTTATTGATTTTATCCGATTTTCAGTCAATCAAATTGGACCAAAAGCAACACTCGAGCATCCCGGTGCAAACAAAACGGTTAGGTCGATGTTCCTGCTAAGCTCCGAGCGTTGTGTTGGGATTTCACGCCCTCGGTGAAAGTCCGCTATGGGGGCTGCAACCGCAGCATTTCAGTACCGGTTCGAGTGACCGGAATGGGCCGATCACGATACCATTTAGCTTTTGCTGTGCGAGGGATGCCGCGCTGCATAAATTGCCTGCGCGGCGACTGTGTGGCAGTAACTTTCAAAACTAACGCGCTCGGTCACCGAACCGATGCGATGCTGCGCACGCTAACAAGCTGGAGCTGAAGCGATGCCAGGATCTTTTTCCACCCGTCTGCACGCGTCCAAATCCCTGACCCATGCGCGCCATCCCACAGCTCCGGATTACGGAGGCAAAATTCCCGCCCTGCCGCTTCAATCGGAACCCTTCTTTCTTTGGATCAGTCGAAAGTCTCTGCGACTACGAACCGTCTGAAAGCATATTGCATCACGATCGTTGCGAGGCCACCAATCAAGGTCAGTGTTACCCAACTGGCCACTCCGGTCAGGACTAACGTGGTTCTGAGCGTCATCAACGTAAATGCCCCAACGCCAGCCGCCACCGACAATGCAAATACAATGATAACCATTTTTACGATGAATTCGACCAGCGAACGACCGAGAAACTCGAAGTCCGCCCGCCCCATCGGTACGAGCTTTGCTGGGAACAGCAAGAAAACAGTGTTTTCGACAGCGTAGGTGAGCAGGGTTAACGGAAGCGCAAACGCCGCCAGCGCCAGAGCAACGGGAGCAACGACACGGTCTTCAAAGAACAGGAGGCTGCCAATCATGGTGAGTGTGACGAAGTAGGACAGAAGCACCTGAACCACGAGCTGGCCCGTGCAGATGCGCCACGGTGCGATCGGGAGGGTCTTGTAGGTTTCCATCCGGCTCAGGTCGCCGCGAAAGTCGCATATCAAAGTGCGCGGAAGGATGAATGCGAAAAAGAAGAGGATGATCACGAATGCACGGTCGTCCGTGATCGGTATGTCGAACACTGAGACAAGAGGTCCCGCGCAGGCGGCGGCGGCAATGAATACGGCGATGACCTTCGATGAGTTGCGGACGGCCTTGATGGCTTGGCGCCAGGCAATGGGCCCGAAGCCTCCGAGCGTCGGTGCCTTTCGGATTGAGCGAACCTCGATCCGCTCAGTGCCCCAGAACGACCCTCCCTGCTTCATGCGCTCCCAACGGTCGCTTAGTCGCGTGTTGTCCTTCAGCGAGCGTTCGGACGTACGACCGTCGAGCCTGACAACCGCCCACAAAAGCGCGACATTGATGACGGCTGCGATGGCGGCCCAAAAGGCCATGTGCGAAGACTGGTTTTTTGCCAGAAAGAGTTCGGTAAAAACGATGTAGGGGATTAGGATGACGGTCCCGATCCATGAGTGGCGCACGTCCGACAGAAGGTCGAATATGGTGCGGTCAGGAGCTACCCAGGCGTGAAACATGGCGGCGATTGCAATTGCGAACACTACCGCAGTTGCGGGCCATTTTATCCGCGCAAACCGGTTGCCTTCGAACGCATGCCACGCCATACCCGCAGCGGCGCTGTTCAATTGAACAAACAAGAGCGTTAGAAGCGTGGCGGTAAAAGCGGAAAGAACCGAACCCGTTTGTACTTGCGCAAATGGTGCGACCAGTGCGGCGCTCAGTGCGGCGCCAGCAGCATATGCGATGAACTTGTAGAGGATCAGATCCCGACGTCTGAACGGTCCGACAAAGAGAAAATTGATCTCGGTCGGCGAAAAATGAAACGAAGGCCCTGTCGTGAGGATCACCGTAAGCAGCGTCATCCCGAGCAGTCCAAGCGGCATTAATGTGTCTATTTGCATGCGAATGGCCTCTGAAGCAAGATCCGCAACACCAAATAGCTGCGCGTTCGGAACCAGCTCGCCCGCAGCGATCAGCAGCCAGATGATCCCGCCCAGCACAAGGAATAGTATCGCGCCGCGCAGGCTCACCACCTGCATTAGGCGCAGGCGAAGCCCGCCGCGCATTCGCATTGCGAGAAGGCGAAGAAGCGTTGCGTCCATAACTCAGACTTCACCCGTCTCTTTATCTTGCGTGATCGTGAAATAAGCCGCTTCGAGAGCCGAATTACTGTCGGATTGTCCGAATTCTGCGAGGATATCGCTCATTGTGCCAAACCGGCGGCACTGCCCGAGGTTCAGCACCATAAGATGTGTGCACAAGGTCTCGAACAGGCTCAAAAGGTGCGAGCTAATGATGATTGCTGCGCCATTACGCGCGCGTTCTCGTATCGCCTGCTTGATGCCGCGGATACCTTGGGGATCCAGCCCGGTCAGGGGTTCGTCGAAAAGGATAACCTTCGGATCGTGCAAGAAGGCGCAGGCAATCGCCACTTTCTGACGCATGCCGCGTGACAAGTTATGAACGAGCGTATCGCGCTTATGCGAAAGCTCGAATGACGCAAGAAGCGCTTCGGTATTTTCCTCAAAGTCCGCGACCTTGTAAGCGGCGGCGGTGAAGGCCAGGTGTTCCCAAACCGTCAAAGTGTCGAACAGCCGAGGATCGTCAGGAATATAACCAAGGTTTTGCTTGGCCGCGATGGGGGCTTTGACGATGTCATGGTTCGCGATCGAAAGGTGCCCAGAGGACGGTGGAACGATACCGCATAAAGCACGCAACGTCGTCGTCTTACCCGCCCCATTCGGCCCGACCAGTCCAAGGATTTGGCCGGGCGCTACCGTAAAGCTAAGGTCCCTAACGGCGGCGAAGCCGTTGTAGTGCTTGCTGAAGTTCGTGACTGTGATCATTGCTATTTGCTCGATAGGCGGTGCATTGACACCTTAACCGATTGGTGTGGGTTCCAACACTGCTAATATTGAGTATCGAGTTGCCTTACCACCTCTCTAAGAATGGGTGCTTGAACAACTCCCACACAAACCTGTTTTGTGAAAATGGAAGGTTTAGCCGGGTCTTCACTGCGCCCGAATGGCGGCTTTGGAGCACCGAACCGCAGCGACTACGACATTATTGCAACGGCAGGTTTGGGCCGTGAGCGACGACGCATCGTAGGCCAACATGCAAGGTCTGAATGCAGCGCTCATGTGGCTTGCACATAAATGTTCTTTGGCCAATATTTACTGGATTGAAAATACTCCAAGGCTTCATCAGCTTCCGAAAACTCCAGAAGATTTCCAACCTTCTCCATTAGTACCTCGCGTACTTCACTTGGCGTTGCGAAGAAGAATTCTTTTCTCTGATTGACGGCATTAACTGATCTGTTTTGAAAATGCCTGTGCAGTTCGCTTTCTAGCGTGACCGCATCTTCAGAAAAAAGAGAGCATGCACATCAAAGCGAAAATGCTATTCCGCTTGCTGTCTATGCAGGCACTGCGCGGATCATTGTGCCTGCCGAAATTCGAAACCAAAATTCTGAGCTCATTCAGGCGCTGCAATCGCCGCAATGCGCCAGCCGTTAGGAGAGCCATCTATGTTTTTTGACACAGCCAAAATCAAGGGCAACAAGCTTGTCACGCACCGAATCTTCTACCAGTTGGATAAGCTTACAGCAGGGGATATTGAACGCCCGATCCTGCACATAGTCGCGGTCCCAACCATAGGGGCTGGCGCAATTTGCTGGGCGTTCCGAGATATCCTTTTTCTGTCCGAAATTTTATCTGTGGCCGGGCTTTCATTTTCCACTCTATTGGTTGGTGCATGTGTTGGGCGCTTTCACTTCGCATCATCTGATTTACGGGGAAGTGAGCTGAAAGGACGCGTGTGGGGAAGCCTCTCGCATCTCAGGGACATCAAAACCGAAATAGAAGACCGTATAGAAAATGCAGGAGGTCGCGATGACCAAGCGTAAAGCCCATGCTGGCACGGTTTTTAAAATCAACATGCATTTGTTAGGTGCGTTTTCTTATGGTGTGACCGCATGGCTGATCTGACCCGACAGTCTGAAACGGTGGGGCTTTGGGTTGCTCAGTATCATGCTGGCTGTTGCCGCGCCTGCACTGTTTGTGCGCGCCATCATTCTGATGAAAAAGCTCAAAGACCTTCGCGACCGCGAAGCCGAAATCGACGCCCAGGGAGGTGTGCCGAAAACGGCACCAGTCGCAACCTAAGCTGATCTACGCAGAATGGGGATGTTGAGATGAGCGCTCCTGTTGGCCGCCCTGTTGGGCTTTGGAACGGCAATGAGGTTTTGTTTGATCCATTCCCAAACACGTCCTGTCTGGTTTATGGCCCGACGGGCTCTGATAAGACCACCTCGCAGGTTGTGACCACTTGTTAGGGACTGTTGGCAGATACTGATTTGAGCCAAGTCTACAATGATTTTAAAGACTCCGAAATCATTAGCCAGATTGCCCCGATGTGTAACATCTATGGGCATAAAGTTGGCTGCACCGATGAGTTTCTGACGCTGGGCGAAGATTGCCCGCATCGGCATGTGATGAACCCGCTTCGGGCCATCGGTGCCGCTGCCAGGAACAATCGGGCTGATTTGACGTTTACAGTGTCTGACGTCAGCGCTGGTGGGTCCAAATAGCGGTATTTGCTAAGAGAGGGTTTGGTGCTCATCGTAGTCACTGAGGAGTGGGCGATGGGAAAGACACCGAAAAGCCTTGGCGAGAAGATCGCCTTTCGGCTCAGCACTGCGCATCGCCTGTTCAATCAAAAAAACCTATCACCCGCAAAAAAATTTATGATTGGAGGTGAAACCCTTTTCTGTGTTTCCATTCAAAAACAAATATTGGGGAGTGTCCTATGACCAAATCATTCAAGCTGGCAGCAGTCGCTTTAATGGCAGCAGTGTTAGCGCAATCTGCCGTTGCGGAAACTTGGCGCATGGCGACGAAAATGCCTGTCGACAGCCCGGAAGGGAAAGTCTTCCAAGCCATTGCCGACAAAACGGCAGAATACTCTAACGGCACACTTGAGATCCAAGTGTTCCCCAACGAACAGCTCGGCAAGGAAGATGCCGTTCTTGAGCAACTGCAAAGCAATGTCGTGCAAATCTATGCGGAAGGTTTCGGCTTCCTCAAGAAATGGGTGCCGGAAACAACATGGTTCAACGCAGCCTTCATGTTCGACGACCGTGACCATTGGGCGCGTTTCGTGAACGGCGATATGGGCAAGGCGTGGTTCCAGAACGTCGAAGACGAAGCCGGGATCACCGTCTTAGGCGATCCGACCAAGATCCTGCGCGGACCCTACCGCGTGATGGTGTCGGGACCAGAGGTGAATGGGCTGGACGACATTGACGGTCTGAAACTGCGGATGCATCCCAACCAACTGGCCATCGCAACATGGTCGCACTTGGGGGCCGAGGTGATCACACTGCCTTGGACGGACGTTTACCAAAGCATCGACACTGGCCTGATCAGTGCCGTGAACAGCCCGATTGCACTGGTGGAATCGATGCGGTTCAACGAAGTGGCATCGCACATTGCGCGCACCGACGAATATCACCAGTCCATTGGTTTGATGGTTAATGCGGATGCGCTTGCAGCACTTGATGACCAGCAGCGCGATGCATTGATGCGCGCTTACGAGGACGCAGCAACCCTGTCCGTCGAGCTCATGAATCAGGCCACGGATGACAGCATGGCCCGCATGACCAAAGCCGGGATTACCTACACCGAACTGGACACCGCGCCCTTTGTGGCCCGCATGGCCGAGTTCTATGGCGATCTTGAAGCCAAGGGCGAACTGCCCGAAGGGTTTCGCGCCGCTGTCGAGGCCGCGCGTCAATGACCCAAAACCCCCGCCCTATTCTCAAGGTCATCGCGCAGGCGGATGCCGTGCTTCTTGGGATTGGGCGGGGTTTTTCGTGGATGTGTTCGTTTTGTCTGCTGGCCATGCTGGTCATGACGGCGGCGACGATTGTTCTGCGCCCGTTTGGTCTGAGCTTTTACTGGATGTTTCCTTGGGTGATGGTTTTGTTTGTGTGGCTCAGCTTTTTCGGGTTCTACCCGGCGATGATCTTTAACCGTGACATACGGATTGATTTTATCGCGCGGCTGTTCGGGGATCAGGGTATGTTCGTGACCCGCATCGTGGGTCAGGTCGTGTGTCTATTCGTGCTGTATTGGCTGCTTCTGGAACTGCCCGCCATTGTCGCGCGCCAATCGGGCACCATCGATGGCGCGACCTTGCCATGGGATGGTGAAGCACACCGCCGCATCCTGTCCCTGCCGCTGCTTTTGTCGTGCATTTGCATTGCGGCGGCTTTGCTAGTGGACATTGCAAAGACGGTCGTGGGTCTTCCCGAGCGCGGCGCAGACCAATTGCCCGGCGAAGTCGGGGACGCCTGAGCTATGGCCATTTTGCTGTTCACGGTCTTCATCGCCCTGATCCTGCTGCGCGTGCCGGTCAGCTTTGCCATTGGGGCAGCGGTTGTGGCGACCTTCCTGACATCGGACTTTTCGAACGCGATGCAGGTCATCCCACAACAGATCCTCGAGGGCGTGGACAAGGCGTCTCTGACGGCTGTTCCGTTTTTCATCATGGCAGGAAATCTGATGAATGCAGCCGGTGTCACGGACCGGATCTTCAACTTTGCCAACGCGCTGGTCGGTCACTTCAAGGCAGGGCTCGCGCAGGTCAACGTGCTATCGTCGATGATCTTTGCGGGCATTTCCGGTGCTGCAGTGGCAGATTGCGCGGGCCTTGGCGCGATCGAGATCAAGGCCATGCGCGAACGTGGCTACAAGCCCGAATTTGCTGCCGCGATCACTGTGGCGTCGGCTGTGATCGGGCCGCTTATCCCGCCATCCATCGGGTTGGTCATCTATGCCTTTTTGGCGCAGCAAAGCATCGACCGCATGTTTCTGGCCGGTGTCATTCCGGGTGTGCTTGTCGGATTGTCGCTGATGCTTTGGGTTCGGGCCATCGCGATTTTCAAAAAATTTCCCACCCAACCCAAAGCGCCTGCACGCGAAATCGCCCGTACCGGCGTTGACGGCTTTCTGGCGCTGCTTGCGCCTGCGATCATTCTTGGGTGCATTCTGTCTGGGTTTGTCACCGCTACCGAGGCAGGGGTGCTGGCTTGCATTTACTGCATCGGGCTTGGGCTATGGTATCGCGAATTGACATGGAAGAACTTTATCAAGGCCCTGAACGAGACCGCGATGATGACTTCGGTCATCATGGTGATCATCGGCTTTTCCATCGCTATGGGCTGGTTGTTGGCGATTGAACAGGTACCGCAGGGCGTCGCAGACTGGGTGTTCAGCTTTACCGAAAGCAAGGCTGTGTTTCTGGCGCTGATGATGGTGTTCGTGCTTTTGATCGGCTGCGTTGTCGAAGGTGTGCCCGCCAAGCTGATCCTTGTGCCAACCCTGCTGCCTCTGGTCGACCTCTACGGGATCGACCGCGTGCACTTTGGCATCGTGTTGCAGCTTGCGCTGCTCATCGGGATCGCGACACCGCCCATGGGAATCGGGCTTTACATCGTATCAGAGGTAGGGCGCGTCAAATTCGACAAGGTCGCTCTGGCGACGCTGCCTTTGCTGCTTCCGTTGATCGTCGTACTGATCATGTTGGCGTATATTCCCGCCTTATCAACCTTCCTGCCCAATCTGATCCTTGGGCCGGACACCTCTATTCTAAACTGATCAGAAAGGTCCAAGATGTATAAAATGCGCCCCTTGCCCACCCCTGTGGATCCCGCTGCACTTGATCGCCTTTCCCGTCTCGAGACGGCAACGATCGGGCACACGCATCAGTTTGGCTTTGCCGACCCATCCCTGCAATCTGTGCTGCGCGGCAAACACGTTGTCGGCACGGCTGTCACGCTGGCCCTGCCGGGACAAGATTCGACGCTGCTGCATCACGTAATCGCACAGTTGCGTCCCGATGACTTTCTGGTGATCGATCGACTTGGCGATACCCGTCACGCCTGTTTTGGGGGCGGCGTGGCGCTTGCCAGCAAGCAACAGGGATATGTCGGGGCTGCCGTTGACGGTGCGCATACTGACACGTCCGAGATCGCCGAGCATGACTTTCCGTTGTGGTCGCGGGGCGTGTCTCCGATCACCACGCGGCTGTACGATATTGGCGGAGGGTTCAACATCCCTGTCTGTTGTGCCGGCGCGGCGATTCTGCCGGGCTACGCGGTTCTGGCCGATGAAAGCGGCGTCTTGTTTGTCGACCCAGAAGACCTGGACGAGGTGATTTCTACCGCCGAGATCAAAACCGAACGCGCCAAAACCAACACACAGCGTCAGAAATCCGGCGAAAAGCTGGGGGCGATCACAGGGGCAAGCGCCAAAGTCGAAAGCCGGTTAGCCACTGCCGAAAGCTAGGTCATGCAAACGCTGCTGGACAGTCTCCGGTCGGTTCTGGACCCGGGCGGTTTGATCACGGACCCGACGGAAATGGCGCCGCATCTGACCGATTGGCGTGGAATGTGGCAGGGCACTGCCCAAGCCATCGCGCGACCCGCTACGACGCAGGCTGTTTCGGATACGGTCAAGCTTTGTCGTGCGGCACACGTGCCTTTGACGTTGCAGGGTGGCAATACAGGCCTTGTTGGCGGATCGATACCGGGCACGCAGTCGAATGGCATGCTGCTGCAAACCGGGCGCCTGAAAACGCCGCACAGTCTTGACCCTGATGAGGCCACTTTGACAGTTGGCGCGGGCATAACCCTTGCGACGGCCCAAGCGCTTGCCAACGAACACGATCTGCGAATTGGCCTGCGGCTGGGGTCGGAAGGCACCGCGCAGATCGGCGGACTGATCGCCACCAATGCCGGCGGCAGCCATGCAATGCGGTTCGGGATGATGCGCGCACAGGTCCTTGGGCTTGAGGTGGTGCTGCCCGATGGTTCTGTCCAAGCGAACGTGGGCGGGCTGCGCAAGAACAATTTCGGCCCGGATATGTCACAGCTTTTCATCGGATCGGAAGGGGCCTTTGGCGTGATCACAGCCGCGACGCTTGCGCTGCACCCCAGCCCGACCGCGACCGCAACGGCGCTCCTGGCCCTGTCAGAGCTTGCCGCGCTGCCAAAGCTAGTCAGGCTGGCGACGTCTTTCGGGCCTGCGGTGGAACGGATCGAATTCATGTCGCGAAGCGGGATCGAAATGGCGCAAGCGCAGGTGGCATCGGTGCAGGTTCCGTTTGACACGGCCCCCGACTGGTGTGTTCTGGTCGAGCTGACAGGCCCAAATGCAGACAACGCCGAAGCGCAGCTTTTGGCACTGTTCGAGCGTGCACTTGCCGAGGGTCATGTTACCGACGGCCATCTGGCGACGAACCTTGCACAAACCGACGCGCTTTGGCTGCTGCGCGAAGCCGTGGTCGAAGGTCAGCGTCTACATGGCCCGCAGATCAAGCATGATGTGGCGGTGCCGATATCAATGCTACCCGCCTTTATATCTGAAACCACAGCGTCTCTACACGCCGATCAAGACGGGCTGTTGATCAATCCGTTTGGACATGCGGGCGACGGGAACGTGCATTTCAACGTCTCAACCCTGCCGCACCATGATTCTGCACGCATCACGCAGCGAGTGTATGACGCGGTGCGCCGCCACGGAGGATCGCTGGCTGCCGAACACGGGATCGGGCGGCTTAAAAGTGACCTGTTCCGGGACAGTCTTTCGCCCGCCGCGACGACGCTGATCTTTGGGCTCAAACGGCAGCTTGACCCTGGACAACTGTTCAATCCACATATCCTACCGCTGCCCCCGCAGGAGGCCCTATGAACCACGACACCGAACACTGGCGCGTTGCCAAACACGCGACGCATCACGCGCGCGGCATGGTCAGCGCGCAACACGTTCTGGCGGCGCGCGCCGGTGCGGCGATGCTGGATCACGGCGGCAATGCCGTCGATGCTGCGGTCGCAGCGGGTTTGGCGTTGGGGGTGGTCGAACCCTGGATGTGCGGTCTTGGCGGCAGCGGTCTGATGGTCATCTGGATCGCTGCGGAAAAGCGCGCAGTAACGCTCGACTTTCAGGGGGTGCTGGCGGGAGACACCGATTTTGCCGACTACCCGGTCGATCCCGATCTTCCCAAAACTCTGATGGGGTTTCCTACGGTCAGGTACAACGCCAACATCGAGGGCTACCCGTCGATCACACTGCCCGGCGCGGCGGCGGGGTTCGAGCACGCTTTGCGCAGATGGGGCACCTTGCCGCTTGCAACCGTTGCAGAGCCTGCGATCGCGCTGGCCAAGGGCGGGGTTGAGGCGACGTGGTTCACGACTCTGCAGATTGCCCTGGCCAGTGCTGTTTTGACCAAAGACGCGACGTCGCGGGACATTTACATGCCCGGCGGTCATCCCCTTGCGCCCGAAGCCCACATAGTAATCCCGGGCCTTGCGGACACGCTGACCCGTTATGCAACAGGCGGTGCCGATGCGTTCTATCGCGGTGATCTTGCCGCGGATGTCGTTGCCGATCTGAACGCGGGCGGGGCGAAGATCAGCACTGACGATTTTGCCGGATATCAGGTGCTTGAGGCCCCGGCACACATGCAGACCCACCGTGGCGCGACCGCACATGTGATGGGCGATGTCAGCGGCGGAACCCGGTTGCGCGATTTTCTGGCCTATAGTGCCATGAATCTAACTACACCGCCGCAGCTCCCAACGCCAGACACCTGGCTGCTCTATACGAACGGTTTGAACGCGGCGTTTCGGGCGCATAATGCGCGTATCGGGCGTGAGACGGAAAAAGGCAGCTGCACGTCGCACCTGTCCGCCGCTGACGCGACAGGCAACATGGTTGCGCTGACGCACACCCTTCTGAACCGTTTCGGATCAGGTGTCACGCTGCCCCGCACCGGGTTACTGATGAACAACGCGGTCAGCTATTTTGACCCGCGTCCAAACTGGCCCACCAGCATGGCACCGAAAAAGCGAATTAACGCATCGAACATGTGCCCTACCGTCGTGACACGCGATGGCGCAGCGGCATTTGCGTTGGGGGCGTCGGGGGGCAACCACATTATGCCGGCGGTGGCGCAGGTCACGGCACTTATGCTCGATTTCGGCATGACGTTGGAAGAGGCGATGAACCATCCCCGCCTCGATGCCTCTGACCGGGGGTCGGTCCGTGCCGATCCGGCGCTGGGGCAGGCCGTGATGGACGCGCTGGCCCGCGAACATACGCTTGAGATCGCACAGCGCCTTGTCTTTCCCAAGCTCTACGCCTGCGTGTCCGGCGTTGCGGCAGAACAAGACGGCTGGTCGGGCCTGAACGATCCTTCTCAACCGTCCGGAGGCGCCAGCGGCCCGGCACCGTTTACTCATACCCAGGCCCCTTCATCACTACAGGACGTGCGCGCATGACAATTGCTCTCTCGGTGCCCAACCCCGAAAAACTTGTCTGGTGGACCGACCATCTGAGCCATTTGCTGCCGCAGCACCGGATCACCCCCGCCAAGGACGTTACCGACCCCGGCGATGTGACCTATGCCGTTGTCTGGCAACCGCCTGCGGGGCTTCTGGCCAGCTTTCCGAACCTCAAGGCGACCATCTCGATCGGGGCGGGTATCGACCATGTCGCGGCGGACCCGCACTATCCAACGGCCATTCCGGTAGTCAAGACCATCGGACCGGACATGACCCAGCGGATGTGTGAATACGTGGCGTTGCACGTCTTGCGGCTGCACAGGGAATTGCCCGCCCTTCAAGCCGCTCAATCGCGCGGCGCGTGGCACCAGATCATCACGCCAACAGCCCCCAAGCGCCGCGTCGGCGTGCTTGGTCTTGGCCATTTGGGGCGCAGCGCGGCCCGAACCCTGACCGCGCTTGGCTTTGACGTGTCCGGCTGGTCGCGCAGCGGCACGGCACCGGATGGCGTTGAAGGCTTTGATCAGTCAAGTCTGGACGCCTTTCTGGCGCGCAACGAGATTTTTGTCTGCCTGCTGCCCCTCACCCCGGAAACACGTGGCATTCTTGGTGCCGACACCTTTGCCATGATGCCTAAAGGGGCTTCCATCATCAATGCAGCGCGCGGGGGCCATCTGGTCGAACAAGACCTGTTGGCCGCGCTGGCCTCGGGTCAGATCGCGCAGGCGACGCTGGACGTGTTCAACAGTGAACCGTTGCCAGAAATGCATCCTTTCTGGGGCCACAAGGATATTCTGATCACCCCGCACATCGCATCGTTGATTGACCCCGTATCGGGTGGAGAGGTGATCGCTGCGAACATTCGCGCGCTGGACGCGGGAACTGTGCCTGATGCCCTAACCTATGTCAGTCACGGCTACTGAGATCATTCGCCTTCGATGTATTCACACCACTGGGGATTGTCCGTGCACCACTTTTGCGCTGCCTTGGCGCTGATACGCACAAGGCCGTCCACAATCTCGCTGCGTGCCATGTTGGCGTAGGCACAGCGCACCTTCAGCACCCTTGGCGTGACCTTGACCGGCAGCACTTTTAGCTTTCCCGATGCCAGGTCTTCAGCTGCCATGACAGCTGGTATCGCCGCGACGCCCAGCTTGGACGAAATCATCTTGGCAATAGTGCCGACCGCATTCGCCTTATGGCGCGGACCAGCCTTGTACCCCTTGCCGACAAGCGCGTCCGACAAAGGAAACAGCGGTGATGTGCGCGGGTAGTGGATCAAGGGCAGCGCCGCCAGATCCCGGTCGGTATAAACCTCTTTCGACGGGTCCACCAAATCGGCGTGGCAGACCCAGCGAATAGCGTAGTTCACTGTAAACAGATTTGAGATCTGCGTCTTTGGGGGCGCATTCGACAAAAACGCGATGTCGACATCGGCCGCTTCGACGTGACGCGACAATTGAAAATCCGAAGCGCTGATCAAATCGCATTGCGTATCCGGTATTTCATTGGCCAGTTGTCGCATCATATCGGGCACCCATGTCATGACCGAAAGGGACACTGCCGCGACGCGGACCTTCTGCACCGGCGCGCCACCCTCTTCGGCCCGGCGCATCATGGTATCGCGCAAATCCAGCAGACGTTCGGAATACACCTGCATTTCGTGGCCGCGCTCAGTCAATGTGAAATGCGTTTTGCTGCGATCTACTAATTCGGCGTTTAGATAGCCTTCAAGCGCGAATATCCGTGCAGTGACAGCCGGTTGCGTGATGTTCAGTTTGTCGGCGACCCGTTGATGGGTGCCAAGTTGTGCCAGCCAGTAAAACGCTTCGACATGTTTGAGGTTCATGCCTGGCATTTTAGGCTACATCGCACGACTTCAAAAGAATTTCTTATGTGACTCAGAAAAATTTTGACTTTGCCAATGCTGATCGGCTGCCGCCACAGTCGGTGCATGATTACCTCACAAGATCTTCGCGCGCATTTGAGCCAAGGAAAGACGCTGTCGGCGAGTTGGCTTTTTTTGGGCAGCCCTGTTGCGACCGAAGTTCTGTCAGCGGCGGGGTTTGACCTGCTGCTGCTGGATCGGGAACACGCGCCCGGTGGGCTGGACACGCTCTATCATCAACTGCGCTCGGCGAACGTACCGGTGATCGTACGACTAGACGCCGCTGATCCGTCGCAGATTAAACTGGCTCTTGATGCTGGCGCGCAGGGCATTGCGGTGTCGAACCTTTCGACGGGGGATCAGGCGCGCAGTTTGGTTGCATCTACACGGTATGTCCCCGAAGGAACACGCGGAATCCAGCGGCTTAGCCGCGCGGCGGGCTATGGCATCCAGTGGGAACAGTATCGCACCACCACGGGGGCTGCGCCCTTGACCATGGCTGTGATCGAAACGGTTGAAGGCCTTGAAAATCTTGACGATATCCTGAGTGTCGAGGGGCTCGACATCGTATTTATCGGTGCAGTGGATTTTGCTGCGGGGCTCGGTCACCTGAACGATATGACGCACTCGGACGTCACGGGTGCAATTGCCCATATCGAAAAGCGCACACATTCCGCTGGAAAAGCCTTGGGCGGACTCGCAAATACACCCGAGGACGCCGCCGACAAACGCGCGCACGGTTACCAGCTGCTCAGCTTTGGCAGCGATGCGTTGTTCCTGCGCGATGGGGCCCTCACTGCGGCCAAGACAGCACGCGAGGCGCTGGCATGAACCTTCGCCGACTGCTGCGCGAACCCGATCTTCTGATCGCGATGATCTTCCTTTTGGGCTTTTTCATCATCTGCTCGTTGCAGGTACTTGTGCGTTTCGTGTTGACCGTGCCGTTGTCATGGACGGAAGAGCTTGTCGCGGCGCTGGTCATCTGGATGACCTTTTTCGGGGTGATCGCAGTGGAACGGAAACGCTCACAAATCCGGGTCGAACTGCTGGAGGACTTGCTGCCGCCCAAGGCGCTGGCACTGCTTTACACGGTCTTTGACATCGCCATCCTTGCCTGCCTTGTCGCCATCGTCATGGGCGGCTGGCACACTATCGCGGAAACCGGATACCAGCGCACGCCCGCTCTTGGCATTCCGATCAACTGGCTGGTTGCGATTGTCCCTTTGGCATCCATCGTGCTGTTCGGACTGGTCGTCCGAAACACGTGGTTACGCCTTAGGGAGGCCTGGTCGTGACCGCAGATCCGTTCACAGTCACGCTGATCTTCGTGTCGATCATTGTCATCATCATGGGCTTTCCTGTCGCCTATGCGATGATCCTCTGTTCGATGATCTATATCGTCGTCAACGGCTTACCACTGTCTTTGCTGGTACACGAACTTGGGCTGTCGCTGAATTCATTCACCATGATCGCCATCCCGCTGTTCATGTTCGCGGGCAAACTAATGACGGCATCAGGGATCTCGGATCGCATTTTTGACTTTACCGGCAATCTGTTGGGTCGGGTGCCGGGTGGTTTGGGGCATGTCAACGTCACCTCAAGTCTTGTCTTCGCAGGCATGTCCGGGTCGACGCTGGCCGATGTCGCAGGGTTGGGCGAGATTGAATACAAGGCCATGACCCGCAAGGGCTATGATCCCGATTTCACTATCGGTGTCACGCTGTCCTCTGCCGCCATTGGCCCGATCCTGCCACCGTCCCTGCCGATGGTGCTTTACGGCGTGGCGGCGGGCACATCAATTTCCGGGCTGTTTCTGGGCGGTATCCTGCCCGGTCTGTTGATCGCATTCAGCCTGATGGTCTATGTGTTTTTTGTCGGTCTGGCGCGAGGCTACCGGGTCGATGTCAGGGCCAGCTGGCACGCGCTCTGGATTTCGTTTCTACGCGCTGCCCCACCGCTGTTCACGCCGTTCATCATCGTGGGTGGCATGGCGATGGGTTGGTTTTCCCCAACCGAGGCCGCGACCGTCGCAGTCCTGTGGGCGCTGTTCATCTCGGCCGTTGTATACCGCACCTTGACCGCCACGGCCTTTTGTGGAGTGCTCTATGATGTCGCGCTGTCCTCGTCTCGGTTGCTCTTTGTCATCGCAACAGCTTTCCTCTTCGGCTGGGTGGCGACATTCGGCGAGGTGCCGCAGATGCTGGCAGCGGCCATCGAAGGCAACATTACGTCGCCGATCGCGTTCCTGCTGGTTTGCATCGTAATCAACTTGATCCTGGGCGCGGTGCTGGAAAATGCTATTCCGCTGCTAATCCTTGCCCCGATGCTCGCGCCGATTGCCGAAGGAACCTACGGCATCGATCCAATCCACTTTGGCGTTGTCATGGTGTTCAACATCATGATCGGGCAATTCACGCCGCCCCTTGGTCTGTCGCTCTTCGTGATGCGCGACATCACGGGTTTCTCGCTGGGCCGCGTGTTCATGGCAGTGCTGCCTTTCCTCGGGCCGCTGATCATCTCGCTTCTTATCATGGCGTTCGTGCCCTCCGTCGTTACCGCAATTCCCCGCGCTGCGGGCTTTTGACCAACCAACAAGGAGATACACTCATGACTGTGACCAGACGCCTTTTCGCCGGGATCGTCGCGGCAGGCCTTACCTTGCCCGGACTTGCATCGGCTGCCGACACCACCCTGCGCTTTGCCCATGTGGTGCGCGAAGGCGACCCCGCCTTCATCGCCGCCGAAGCCTTTGCCGAAAAGCTTGCAGAGCTGAGCGAAGGCCGCGTCGAGGTCAGGATGTTCCCAGCAGGACAGCTTGGCAACAACCGCAAGCTGTTCACGCAAATTCAGTCCGGCGCGGTTGATATGACCTTCACGCCGTTCAACATGCTGTCCGATATCGTGCCAGAGTTCGCAACAATCACGGGCGGCTACATGTTTGAGAGCCAGGCCCATCAACGCGCGGTTCTGGACAGCCCCGACATGGGCGGCGTGTGGACCGAGCAGCTGCTGGAACGGGGCGGTCTGCGCGTCCTGTCTTCATTCTTTTACGGCACCCGCAATGTCACGACCAAGGAAACCCCCGTGCGCAGCCCTGCTGATCTGGCTGGCCTGAAATTGCGCGCGGTCCCGAACGCAATGTCGCTTGCCACGGTCACAGGTCTGGGAGCCGCCCCGACGCCGGTCGCGTGGCCCGAAACCTTTCAAGCGCTGCGTCAGGGTATCGTGGACGGACAGGAAAACCCGATCCCGGTTCTGCACGCTGCCAAATTCTACGAGGTACAAAAATACCTGATCAAGACCGGGCACCAGATGTCCGCGCTGCCGTTCCTGATCCGCGAAAACACATGGCAGGGCTTGTCTGAGGCCGATCAGGAAGCGGTGATGGATGCCTCCGCACACGGTCAGGCGGTGGCCGAGGAAACGATGGTTACATTCACCGAAACGCTTGAGGCCGATCTGATCACGCGCGGCATGGAAATCATCGAGCTTTCCGACGAAGAGGTCGACGTCTTCCGCCAATCTGTACGCGAAAAGGTTGCCGCCGATTTTGACGGTTCGGTGCTGCCCGCCGGGCTGATCGACCAAATTCATGCGATGGCCGAATAAACCTACGCCGCCGCCCGTTATCCATGCGGGCGGCAGATCCCTGTTAAGCACTTGCGACCTGAGCGCGATGCACCCCACGTTCTCCCGTTTCCAACGCTGGGCTTACAAAAGCAGTACACTCATTTATTGGTATGCGGCACGTCGTTGGTAGTTTTCAAACCGCTCCAGTACCCACGTGCTTCCCACCTTTAAACGGTACTCTTCAAGCGATGGAGGCGTTTGTAAATCTCCGGACGATTTTTTTGAAGGGATGGAATATCTCTGGGTATGTGAGTCTAAAAGGTGCCTTATCGGACACCCAGCGAGGGTCATTCCGGTGCCAATTTCAGCCTAACAGGTAGCAATTTCCAGCAACATCGCAATTGGATTGTTGTATGTCTGCTATTGGATGATATCGGTGGAAGTGATGCACGCGCAGCGCATGTCGGCTTCCCGCCAAATCCAGCCAAACGCCAGTTGGCCACACAATCGCTTTCCAAATTGTTGATGTCGCGGATGTCGCAAGAGCCTGTGCCTAGCTTCACACATCCTCTTACGGTGGCCTTAGACGTGGACTAAACGAAGAAAAGCATTAAAATTCAGCACTCTGACATGCCTATGTGTGCCGCAATCAGTTTGAGATCAATTCAAATGGCTGGACCTGACCCGCAGACTTTAAGGGTCGAAGAACTTGACGGAACGCTGCGCATTACGTTTGCGTGCTATCTAGGCACCGGAAACGTAGGCAACCGTAGAGCCAGAGCAAATTCGCTTCTGAGGCGGATCGCGAAGGGCGATTGGCTCTGCCTCTGGTGTGGTGGCGACTTGCCAGAGTGGCGGAGGGCGGATGCAATGTATTGCCGTGATTTCTGCCGCAGGCGTGCATATAGATTGCGACGGATGACAAGGGAGCGAAAAATGGCTCAACCATGACGTTAGAGCGCAGAGTCCCAAGCACAGCTTTAGAAACCAATAATCCTGATGCTCTGGGGGAATGAATGGGGGAAGAGTCAACCTCCAACTAAAACTTTTTTATTTTTTTCAATGGGTTAGGAAATTTTTATGGCAGAGAAGGTGGCACCCACCACACACTGTTTTTGTTGGAATTTCTCAACCCAAGCTCTTCTATCACTTTGTTTTCATGTTTCCACCAGTAGCGACCAGTATCATAACACAACAACTAATGACAATAATTTTGTGGGGATAGTTGTTTGAATGCCTAAAGTGGCGGAAGAAAAACGCGCTAAGTATTTTCGGGATGCAGTGCGCCCCGGCCTGCACGCAGCAGGCGGCGTTGCGGGCCTTCATCTAAGGGTTTCGAACACTGGCGCAAAAAGCTGGATATTGCGGACAACGGTAGGTGCCAGGCGCACCGACATCGGCTTAGGCGGCTATCCTACGGTAACGCTCTCTCGGGCGCGGGAATTGGCCCGTGAGGCTCGCGAGACCGTCCGGCAAGGCATCGACCCTGTAGAAGAACGAAAGCGCGCCAAGCGGTCGCTTATCGCGTCTCAGGGCAAGGAGCTTTGTTTTCGCGATGCCGTGGATAAATTCCTAGCGCAAAAAGACGCTGAGTTTTCCAATCCCAAGCACGCCGCGCAGTGGCGCTCAACTCTTGAAGTCTATGCTTGCCCTACTCTCGGCAAACTCGGCGTTGCGGAGATCGAGCTGGCGCACGTGGTCACCGCACTTGAGCTCATTTGGCAAACCAAGACGGAAACCGCTTCGCGTTTGCGTGGTAGGATCGAGGCCGTGTTGGCTTGGGCCAGTGCGTCTGGCTTTCGAGAGGACGACAATCCCGCCCGCTGGAAGGGCAACTTGGATGCGGTCCTACCGAAGCCTTCGAAGGTTGCGAAAGTGCGGCACTATCCGGCGCTTGCGATAGACGACACCCCGGAATTCATGAAAGCACTGCGCCGCCGTGACGGTGAGGCGGCGCGAGCTCTGGAATTCCTAATCCTTACTGCTGCGCGCTCTGGTGAGGTGCGCGGGCTAACCTGGCAGGAGATAGACACCAAATCTGGTGTATGGACAATTTCGGCCGAGAGAATGAAGGCCCGCAAAGAACATCGGGTGCCGCTATCCGAGGCGGCCATAGCGATACTGAGCGCCCTGCCCCAAGATCGGAAGTTTGTTTTCCAAGGCAAGAGCGGCGGGATGCTATCAAATATGACCATCAGCTCAATAACGCGCCGAATGAAAGTTGATGCGGTTCCGCATGGCTTCCGCTCAACCTTCAGAGATTGGACGGCAGAGCGCACGAACTACCCTCACGAAATGGCCGAAATGGCGCTGGCACACGCAGTTGGAAACAAGGTGGAAGCCGCGTATCGGCGAGGCGACATGATGGAGAAGCGGCGCGCTATGATGGAAGACTGGGCCAGATTTGTTGGTCAAAATGGTTGAGAGGTACATCGGTCTTGATGGATGGCCCTGCTCTTTTGAAGAAAGTGAAATCGGCAAGGGGCTCGTTTTTTGCTATTAGGGCAATACCCACAGATCAAGTACTTACAGACGAGACGGTATGGGCTTTCGCACGAAATATCTTATCAGCTTTCGAGTCTGGCAGAGTGGACGGGTTGCCACTGAGCCTGGCAAGTTCAAAATCCACATCCGACAAGGAGCTCGATAAATTTTACTCATTGCTATTTCGGCTTCGCCAGCACTTGAAAGAAATGCATAGGCCCGCACGGCAGGCCCTTTTTTCTGAGGGCGTCGATGTTGCTTCCTTTGAGCAACAGATCATCAAGTCGCTGTCTCAGACCATGCCCGTAGTCGTTGTCACACACAACAACACCGTGGGTGCGTCGATACGGC
>CANMAI010000025.1 GCA_947495795.1 uncultured Paracoccaceae bacterium
GACACTCCTCTGTTGCCAGAAATGTACCCAAAATTTCGCACTCAGTTCGGACCAGTTTCAGGGGGCAAGACCAAAACCCTTCACGGCATCGAGATCTCGGAACCGCATGATCGTGATGAACTCCACGTCTTCCCCCCCGGGTCCTCCGCAACAGTTCGATGCTCTGAAAGCCGGGGATTTTCATCGCTAGAATGCCGGGAATGACCTCGCCGGTGACGACTCCCTGGTAGCGGTCTGCGTTTTCGTGCGTGGCGTAGCCATGCCAGATGCGTCTGATCATGCGCCTCTCCATCCTTTGCGATCAAACCGGCTGAACGCCAGTCTCGATGACACCTGCGATATCACTGGAGCGGGCCGCATGTCCTGCCAAAGACAAATCGGGCAAATCAGGATTTTGGCACGAGTAGTTTTGAATGCAGATTAGTTTAGCATAATCTGCCAATATGAATGACATAGACAGACGAATCATATCGACGATTCAGAATGAGGGACATCTGAGCAGTGCCGAACTTGCCGAGCGCGTCGGACTGTCGCCCTCGCCGTGTTTGAGACGGGTCAAACTGTTGGAGAGACAGGGTGTGATCGCTGGCTACAAAGCCATCCTTGACCGTGACGCGGTAGGGTTGGCGCTGACCGTGTTCGTAGAAATCACGGTTGCGCGCCATTCCCGGCAGAACGCGGCGCTTGTGGCAGAAAGCCTTTCGGGAATTCCGGGCCTTGTCGCCTGTCACATGGTTTCCGGCGATGCGGATTTCCTGGCCGAAATCGTTGTTTCCGATCTGACCACTTACGAACGGCTGCTGACGGAGCACATTCTGACCATCGACGCTGTCGAGCAGGTTCGGTCAAATTTCTCACTGCGCTCAGTTTGTACATCTCAACCACTAACCCTAAGCTCACAATCTGCGGGATGATGCGTGCATTGACCTCGCTGAGGCGAACGGTAGGTATACGCTATCTCTCTCTCCTCTTTGAGGATTGCGCTGCAGCCGCGTCAGACTTCCTCAAATGGCGTTCCGAGACTTGAAAGCCACGCGGTTGTTTTTGTTAGGGAATGGATCGCTTGGTTTTGCGACATCAAGCGCCTGACAAAGCGGCGCCCATCCGTCGCCAACTTCGAACTCGACAAGCCTTTCTGCTGGGGTAATCTCTCTGACCGATTTCAGATGATTGGAATATACAGCAAGCGCGGCGTCCTGTTCATTCCAACGGTCGCAGAATCGAAGTGTTAGCCGCTCATGAAGTTCCGAAAACGCCTTGGCTTCATCTCGGTCATCGGAGAAGCTCAAGTTCCCTGTTCTAATGACCTCCCAAACAGTTTGATCAACACTGTCCCACCAATCTTGAGGTTTCGCGCGGAAAGAGAGCAGCACTTTGGCATCAGGATAAAGATCTGCTGCACTGTTCCATGCGGCGCTAACGGGCCAGTCCAACGCTGCGCAGTAGCCTTCTAGAATATCGGACAAAAGATCTGTTCCGCCGTCAAGGACCCTGTTCCAAAGCCCCACATGCTCTGGCCTCTGGTACAACTCGTGCATGTGGTAGCACAGCCCTCCAAGGAGGTGTTCAATTGCATACTTCAAGGACATTGTGCCGGTTCTTGGAAGACCCGCACCAACGATTCTGAGCTGCATAGTCAGAGGGTAGTTCGCGTCGAAGTCGCAGGAAAGCCTCAGTTCCTAACTATCTGGCGCGCTCGTGCGTGAGTTGGCTCTCAGAGCAACTTTCCATGCAAACTGCGGCACCCGTGGCCTTGGGCTCGGAGCCGCCATTGAACGTAGGTTAGCCGTGCCTCTGTACCCACCAATCCCCGGGATTCTGTCGGAACGGGTAAACATGCACCATCCAACCCTGCAGCACAGCGTTGAACTGTCCGCCGGCAGCTTCACAAGCCTCTAGCGTGGCGATTGAGCCCATTGGACCGAAAAGTGGTTGACCATCGGCCCCGCGCTAGCGCCATGCGCTCCTGTTAAACACCGGTCGGGGCAGGCAGATGTTCACATGCAAATGCCACCGTGCCTCGCTGAGCGGCACACGTGCGTTGAGTTCGGCCAGACTTGTCCCGTGCGGCGCTGTGAACATCGCACCGACAAGTTCCATTCCGCCGTTTCTTGGTGCGTAAAGAAGCGACCCCGGCGCCTCTGGATTGATCCGACTGCGTTCAGCCCGCGACAGGCGGCGGTTGACGTAATGCACCTCAGGCAGCGTCGCTGGTCCGAAACGTCGGTAATCATCCGCCTCGGCCGCCCTCACATCCTCATATTGCATGATTGCCCCGCGCACACGGTCTGCCAAGACCTGTGCGCGTTCAATATCCCCGGCTGCCGCATGTGTCACGGGCGTCAGTTCAATGTGCGGATTATGTCCATCATGGACCCCATCATGCCGATACTTTCCTGCGCGGTGACGTTTGTGGCCAATATGGATGTGGTCAGGCCAAACAGAACATGGCGACGTATGATGGGCATGATTATCTCCTCGCATTTCATTTGATTGTACGAGCGAGCGCTGCATTTCCGTCGCTGCATTATGTCCGCACCGAAAAAAACCGCCGTTTCGCTTGCATACAGCTTTGGTCGATATAGACTCGATACGGTCATCGGAGGCCTCGCACAGTTATGCACGACGGCAAATTTACTGACCGTCGAGCACGGCCCCCAACAGACATTCGCCACCTTGCCGCAATGCTGCAGTTGCAGCCCGAATTGCCGCCATTCACTACGACCGCAAAACCGCTGGTCTGGCGAACTCAGACCTTGCGGACAATGAGTCGATCTACCTGGTGAAACGAACGTCTGCAGTTCGAGGCTGAGTTCGATGCAAATACCAGAGATAGTGAAACCGACCTTCGAGCATGAGTGTGCTGGTGAGAAAACTCTGGAGTTCTAAAACAAGCCGAAGCAGCGCTTGTTACAGCATTGCAAATTTGAGCACTTAGTTTCAAGTCCTGACTACTTCGTTCTGAGTACCGAAGGGGTAAGCCCAGTCAGCGATTTCACGGCGGCACCCATTCCGCTTTGATCGGAAAAACCGCACTTTGCTGCGATGACTGCTAGCGACAGGGTCGAGTAGCGGATCAGCTCCACGGCTCTTTCTGCTCTGCGCCTTTGAATCCATCGGTATGGTGGTTCTCCGACAGCTTCGCTGAAACACCGGGAGAAATGCCACGGGCTCATGCAAGCAACATCGGCCAGCTTTGTGACAGATATCGGGTCTTGCATGTAGGTCTCCGCGTATTCGATTGCTCTCGCAATGCGGTCATCGGTGCCAGCGACGGACACCGATGTTGAAAAGCCGTTCACGGATTTCTCAAGTGCAAGTCCAACGATCAGAAGGCTCAGACCTTCGGCGACCAGCGGGTTGATGCTGGGGCCGCGCAGGTGTTGTCTGAGCGTGCGTGCAAATGCGGCGGCTTGGGCCTCGGGCGTGCATCTGACCGGCTCTAATTCGCCGATCTGGTCCGTTAAGGCTTCTGTTACAAGGCTTTTGAGACGCTCTGGGTCAATCTCTATGGCGACCCCCCAACCTGTGTTTTCCGCCGAAAGACGAAAATCAGTACCAGCGGGATACAGGGCGAAGGTGTCCTGCTCGCAAATGCTCTCGCGCGCGCGGTCGGAATTCACCTCCTGCACCGACGCGCCTTGTTCGATGTTGACATAGAGCAGATGTTTATGCGGAACGAGGTGCATCCGTACCGGTCCGGGCGGGATTGCCTGCACGGCAAACGCCTCGGCCTGTACGCCGAAGGGCGAGCTGGGGAGCGCAGTCAGACGCGTGCTAAGAGCGGGCATTTGGCCTCCTGGAGCAGTCACAGTTGATCTGTCGTCCAACAGCCTAGCCCCCAAACCAGCCCTTCAGACAGTAGTTTTCGCATTCAGCAGCAAAGATCACGCAAACAAGAGCACGTATCGCGGATGCCCACGCGATCTTTCCAACCCATCCTTCTGGAAGGCGCACGTTGCCAGGCTTGCATCGGTCGTCAAGTGATCGACGCAAAGTCATTCTGAACACTAAGCCAGAAAGGAATTCTGATGTCTGATGACATGAACCCCTCCCGCCGCGCGCTCCTTACCGGTGGAGCCGCTGTCGCCGCCACGATGGCAGCATCCGCTGCCGCCGCGAACAGTATGAACCCGGTTGAGGCCCCTTCGGTGGTCAATCCCGATGGCCGTTTCGCAGGCAAGGTCATCGCAGTCACCGGTGGCAATTCCGGTATCGGCGCCGCGACAGTGCGGGTTTTTGCCAAGGAAGGTGGTCAGGTGGTCTTTGGCGCGCGGCGTGATGAGCTCGGGCGTCAGATCGAGGCAGAAATCCGTGAAGCGGGTGGTGATGCGACCTGGGTGCAAACCGACGTTCGGGATCCGGCTCAGGTCGAACGCTTCGTCAATGCGACAACTGACACTTATGGTCGTCTGGATGTTCTTTTCAACAATGCCGGCATCTTCATGACACCGGCCTTGATCGAGGACATTCCCGTCGAGAACTTTGACGACATGATGCTGACCAACGCGAACGGCGTCTTCTACGGCATGAAATACGCCATCCCCGTCATGAAGGCGCAGGGCAACGGTGTCATCATCAACATGGCGTCGGTCGCCGCGCATCGCGGCTTTCCCAACACTGCGCACTACAACGCCTCGAAGCATGCGGTTTTGGGCCTGACCCGCGCCGGTGCGCAACTCGCAAAGGACAACATCCGCGTCGCTTCGATTTCTCCGCTCGCCGTGGATACGCCCATGCTGGAAGAGAGTTTCGAGTCTCAGGGCCTGACCTACGAGGGCATGGCGGATTTCTTTGTGACACCGCGAATCATGGACCCGAACGAGATGGCCGAGGGCGTCCTGTTCCTCGCCTCCGATGCTGCCACCGCGTTCAACGGCATGGATTTCGACGCCACCGGCGGTCAGCTCGCCTGAGCCGGTTCACAAGGAGAACATCATGAAACACACATTTCTTTCGACGCTCGCAGCGGCAACACTTATCGGAGGCGGCGCCATGGCAGACCCTACCGAGATCATACGATCAATCACGGACATCGCCGCTGGGGCTGATCGTGGCGATTGGAACCGCGTGCGAAGCGCATTCGCCGAAACGGTGACGACCGACTACACAAGCCTATGGGGCGGAGATCCCGCAACGCAGCCTGCCGATGAACTGGTTGGCGGCTGGTCGAGCTTCCTGCCCGGCTTCGACAACACGCACCACATGGTGACGAACCACACGATCACACCCGTCGGCGAAGCCTTCGCGATTGCAGAAGCGGATTTCACCGCAACCCATCGGATCGACGATGATCTTTGGACGCTCGGTGGGCGCTACACTTACGAGCTGGAACAGTCCGGCGACCGTTGGCTCGTGACGTCGATGACCATGACCGCACTTTGGGAAACAGGAAATCGTGGATTGGTCGGTATTGCCGGCGAAAGTGCAGGCCAAGCCAACTAAAGCTGAGGCTTTGGACCTTACCTCCCATGGTCCAGACCTCTTTCCTGCGCCCGGTCACATAGAGCGACCGGGCGTGCCCCGCCGAAGGCTGTCCGGAAAACCAGGTATGACCACTCACCGCCGAACGCGTTGCTGAACACTCTGGCAGGCATGATGTACTCTACGCACTAGGCTTGGTAAGTGGTTTAGACTCGCATTGCGAAGACGGCCCAAACCTGCCGTTGGCCAACCGGTCGAGATGCTGCGCTCGCACCCCGCTTTGCGGTCATTCGCTGCAAGCGCGAACGCCGAAGTGAACACGAGGTCGGTATAACCCAAACGCACATTGCACTTCTCAGGGGAGGAGGTCGGCTTTTCAGGGATTGAACGAAGGAGAAAGTACCGTCTCGCAAGCGCGTAAATTGTAAAAACGAATAGTGTTTAGGAAACTGGGGCGCATACTTAACACTATTTTTCTAGACGTCGATCCTCGGTTATGTGCCGTCTCCTGAGAACAACTAATTGACTCCAGGGACTGCGTAACTCGATGATCGACACGAACACGCGAGTACGGAGACGAGTATGAGATTCTTTACTGCCTTTTTTGTTATGATAGCCATGAGCATGCCGGCTCAAGCCCAAAAGCTTGATATCGAAAGTATCGTGGCGGGCGCGCAGGGCGCTGCCGATGAGTTGGGTGTTCTGCGTGAAAAACTAGCTGATCCTGACGTCAATATCCGTCTGGCCATCTTCGATGCGATGGTCGCGCATGGCGACCCGACGCTCTATGAGGTCGCGGTCTCGATGGCAATCAAAGATGTGGACCCTGTTGTCCGAAGTCGCGTTATGTGGGAGATTCTCTCTCGAAAGTCGACGATTACTATTCTCGTTGATCCAGAAGGAACGATTACGGACAAGGACTTGCGTGGCAAGATAGATGGACGGCTCACAGCCCAATACGTGGTTCAGATTGGCAGCGTGATCCCAGAAGAAAACTGTCTGGTGATTTATTATGACAATAATGAGTGCAATCCGTCCTACAACTTCATCCAGTCCGGCGAGTCGCTCACGATGTTCTATTCCAATCAAAAGGCTCGTGCGCAGTTTCGACTGAATGATCAACAAGAACTGGTTGGCGAGATCCTGAGTGAGTGGGTCGGGGTGCCTGTCCCAGCAAAGATCATTTTCAGATAGCTTATTCATAGGGCTCTATCGTCAGGGGTCCGAATTCGATCAGCGCGGTGGGGCCGAAAGAGCCAGAAAGCTCAAGCAACAAACCATCAGTCCGTACCGGGAGCGAAATCTCGACTACGCTGCCGTTGGCCGGTAAAGACTTGCTGGTATACGGCGAATACACATCGCCAGCTTTTGTTCGCACGATGATCCGTGTAGGTGTCGTGATACCGTCGTGCTGTATCGGTGTCACTCTCCCGACAACCAGTTTGCCAAGTGCGACTGTGCCGCTTGGAAAATCAATTTCGATAGCGTTTTCTGTTGTTTGACCGCTGTAGCGATAGGTTCCACCATTTTGCAATGCCAAGGCCGAATGTTGGGGATCCGGTGCGACTGCGCGGAACCCAACGACTTCAAATGGGATCCCCGTAGAGGGTTCGGCGACGGCCCCGGCCCTCGCTGTGGTCACAACGCGAGAATTTAGCCAGCGACCAACCGGGTCTGCGATTTCCTCAAGCGCGAGGGCGCGGACACGGTTTGGCGGGATTGCATTAAGGACCATCCCGATAGGATTGGACCCCCAAAAAACAAATGCGCCAGAGGTTCCAGGATGGATGACTGCCTCCCCCATTGTCGACAATCTGAGATATCTGTGGTGGCCAGCTGTTTGACCTTCTTCGCGCGCAAGTGCTTCCCACGCGACGCCATCAAGTTTCATCGGTGCATTCTGGAGGTCGCCTTGGCGACTGATACGCAACACATCGACTGTCCCTGGCCCGGGGGTCTTTCCAGACGCGGCTATTAGTTCAGACCATGTGACGGTGCAGAACTGGGTCAAGCTACCGGTTAGTTCAGCAACAGCAAGATCGGCTTCCGGCCTCTTGAACTGTACAAAGCCCAAACCCGGCTCCGCTCTATTAGGAAGTGACGCACTGAAAGGTCCGTCTGAAGGATGGACATGATGCGGCAGAATTGCGTAGCACTTGCCCGCATGCCGAAAGATAAAACCGTGCCCCTGACCATTATTGATTGATACGGTCTGAGACTGTCCTGCAATAGGTGTTGACAGAAAAAGGATGCATGCGAGACATTTGAAAATCGACAGCTTCATGAGTTAGGACAATAAGGACGGTGCCGTTCGATGGGAATGAAATTCTTGAGACTTGGTTTCGCGGGTTTCTTGCCAGCGCTCTGCCCTATTCCATCCCTCGCACAAGATGCTGTTGCCCCGGAATCATTTAAAGATGTCTTTGTTGCGGAACGGCAGGTTAATGCGGCGCATCTTGTCGTTGGTGTGATCGCTGTCGGTGATCGACTTGAAAGCGCAAAGCGGCCGCGCGTGATACTTCTACACGGCGGAGAGGATGCCGTTTCGCGTGAGCTTTGCGGTGAAGTGCGCTCACTTGACGGGCTTTACTATGGTGAAATGCGTTATTCTGACAAGCAGATTGCCGCCGAAACAGGTCCGATCCTGCTGGCATATCCAAGCCAAAAGGAACGTGTCTTCGAATATGATAACGTCGACATCGCGGTCCGTTTGAATGCCTGCGGCTCAGACGTGAATCTACCGACCTATCGTGTCGCATCTTGGCGCGGCGTAGACGGTGACGCACTTGATGGCGCCGAAATTCTGCTGAACACACAAAGTGGTACTGACGTCTTTGCATACCTTGGGGCAGACCCGCTCAAATGCACCCAAGAACCGGAGGGTACGCGAGAAGAAATCGACTTTCGCTGCATCATTGATGCCGCTGACTTTAACCCATCGGTTCCTATCTCCCTGTTCGTCGACCGCGCGGGCAGTCGCGATCCGGTTGTTCAGTTCTTCGTTTCCAAATGAGAAATCAAATCCCCAAAATCCGGTTTCGTGCATTGCCTCGGATGATTCCGCTTTTGGTTTCGAGCACAGGGTCTCTTTTGATCATCATCTTGATCGGCGTTGGTTTTTTCGCGGCGCAACAGACCAATATTGGGCAGACACTTACGGTTCAGGCCCGCACACTTGGCCTCGAAATTGAATTCTCTGGAAAGCGGCAAGTTTGGCGGCTATCAGGCGCAACGCTTTGCCGACACAGGCCCCCAATCGAAGAACTGACAGACGAACAGCTTCAGCAGCCGTTTACTCTGTGCAGCCCCGACAATGCATTTTCTGATGTGACAATCCCGGAAGGCACCATGTCGCTCGGAGGGGGGGCTCAACTGAGGGCAGATATGGCTGAAAACGGTGGCCTTCGATTGCGGCTTCTGAAAGCTACCGGACCCATCAGCCTTGCAGGCGGTAATATTTGGCAGCCGAAAGATGAATTGTTTCTTACGGCGACCCAATGGAAAGAGGCCGGTACCCTTCGGTTTGATGGTGAAATTGTCATTGGTCACCAAATCGAAGACGGTACGCGCAATTTCCTTCTGGAAGGACGCTACGTTGTCCGTGAACGTTTGATGTTGCACCGGATCCTCGAAGCCTGGAGAAACCCGGACCCGGTGACCGTTACAGAGGATCAGCTATTTCTTGGCGACAGCATAAGGATAAAGCACGCAGGCAGGGATTTATCCGATAGCGATGGCTTTCAAGCCCAGAATGAAGAATTCGAATCCGGTAGCGAAGAAATAGGAATGGCACGAGGCTTTTTGACGTCGACACTGGATCAAAGCTTGCCAGGCTTTGAGGTGGTAGCATCGAGTACTCCAGACAAATCAGAAGTCACGATTGCTCGGTTCCAAAACCGCGCCACGAAAGTCGAACCACGTTGGCTTGACCGCGTTCAAAACGACCCAATGCTGATAGCACTGACGATCATTGTCACGTTGATCGGGTCATTTGCGGTCTTAAAGCAAAAGAGAGACTGAAATTCCCACCTTCAGATGCGTTGCAACTTCATTTCGGCCCATTCCTGCCGTTGGCCAACGGCTCAAGATGCTGCGGTCGCAGCCCGCATTGCCGCCATTCGCCGCTATACCGACTTCAAGCCAGCATTCACCCTTTGCGAACATCTCGCTTAACTTGATATCGCTCGTCTTCGAAACAGGAGTAAAGGCCCAAATAGATTTCTTGAGTGGCGTCCGAAAAACCTCGCAATTTGTTTGTGTAGTCGTAGTCATCGTACTTCGAGTAGGGCTCACCGAGATCTTTCCATTTTGCTCCCAGTGTTATGTCGAAGAAAAGCTCGTTCCCAGTAAGTAGAATAAGTGGGCTGGTGGGTTCATAAGACTGGTTTGGACGACGAGCCCAGTGCGCTAACTTCGCAAGGCGCGTTTTTTCGTTTTCTGTGAAATAGTTGCGAAGTACTGAGCAAATGATGATCGACCCTGGAAACCGCCCCGCAACTCTCTTCAATCGCACGATGTCATCATCTTGAATTAAGTCACCTTTTCCAAATGACTTGGTCTCGCCGATTAACAGATCAAGCTCAAGCGTTTCGCCCAAGTGCTCTCGAGACCTCCATGCAATGAAATCGACCTCGCAGGGTGCGGCACCGTCTTTAAAATCTAGGTCAACTCCTGGAGCGAATGACATAGAGTGACGTCCCGATCTCAGATCATTCAACAGGTTGTACGTCAGTAGCGTTGCATATGATCCACGCGCATAATCGGGCGTTGCAAACGGACCAATCAGTCGGTAGCCAAAGTTCCGATTCTTTGTTGCCAGCTCGCCCTGTGGGAAGGGATAGCTTTCCAAACACCTTGCGCAACGTACCTGGTAATCGACGTCACCAAGGCTGTGCCAATTCACTGCCGAACACGTAGGGCATGTTGATGAGAGACCAAGTGATAGGATGTTTCGGTCAGTGAAGTGTGTGGTGGTGATTTTCGGCAGCGAACGACGCTTCTCGCGGCGTTTCATCAAACCTACCCAGTCGTTCGATGATCTTATTTTGGGGTCGAATTGCTCCTCTTGGATGCCATCCACAAACTTCCTGTAGCGTCTTCCGCCGGCTGTCCGTCGTCAGAGTTTTGGGAACCAATGGCTGCTTAGACTAAGGGAGAGTTTGGCTCATCTGGTTTGTTTGATTATGCGCCTTTAGCAGAGGCTGCAGCTGCGACCCGCATTACGACTTGCTTTGCTGGCGTCGACCGACACAAGCGCCTTGAAAGCCCACTCTCGTAATCGTATGATCCGCCTGGCAATCCCTTTTCGAAGAGCGGGCTAAGCCGTTGAGAAAATTTTCCTTTTTGGTGTTCCTTGGGTTTGCAATTTCATTCTTGTGGTTGGCTCACGGGCCGGCAGCCGAAACTGCGGATTCGTCTGGCACGTGCGCGTCTGCCGAAGACGGCCAGCAGATACCGAACATGTTGGACGATCTGCCCAAAGGGCAGCTTCGACCCCTTCATACAGCCCACTTTTCCGATCCATCGGGCATGGTCACTGCTAACACGATTGCGATGCAGACCTTCGATCACCAACCATGTGTGGGACGGTTTCCGATCCAGGGTTCGCATGGCGCACTGTGGTTTCGGTTTTCTCTCGAAAATCCGCATGACCGTCGGGTGGACTGGGTCCTCGCTTTCATGGAGACTATCTTTGATCGTATGGCGCTTTATGAAAGCACCAATGCGGGCCTGATCTTGCGCGCGCAAAACGGGCGCATGGTTCCGCTCGCCGAGCGCTCGGATTTAAGCGTGAAGACTGCTCTGCCGGTCACGCTTAAGGCCAAGCAGAGCGCTGAGTTCTACATCCGGATTTCAGGCACGTTCGCCAAGCGGGCACTGCCTGTGCTTGTCTCGGATGGGATGTTTGACCGCTGGATGGCGTCTTTCCGGACAGTGCTTCTGGTTCTCCTGGCATTTATGGCACTTCTTATCGCTTTGAGCTTGATCGTGTTTCGCCATGTCGTTGCGCAGTTCTACAAGTACTACACACTCTATCTGTGTTCAGCTTTTCTCTTCATTTTCATCACCTACGGATTTATGCATCGGCTGTTTGATCTGCAGATCCCAGTCACGCTTTCCATTCCCTTGATCGAACTTGTGACGGGCATGAGCGTGATCGCCAACATCCAGTACTGCCGGGTGATGCTGTCGAGTGGTCTGCGGCTTCGCGGCGAGGGTCTGGGGTTCGGCATTCTGACAGCAATTGCGGTTTTCTTCTGCGCCATCGCTGTGCTGGCGCCTTGGCAGTTCGCGATGCCCAACCATCTGATGCTCTTCGTCAGCCCGATCGTGCTCCTACTCTTCTCGCTGCGCCGGGTGCGTAGTCTGGGCCATGTCCCGGCTGTTTGCGCATCGCTCGTCTGCCTGATCGGAGGGCTTGCGATTTCGAACTACTATTTCCTGTCGCCCCCGACAGTTCAGGAAACCTCTTCCGTGCGCGAAGTAATGTTCACGCGGTTCGGAACGTTCAGCTACGCCTTTGCGCTCGTCGGCGAGGCGATATTCATGATGCTTGCGATCTCGATCATGCTGAAGGCCATGCGAGCCCGCAGCCAGTTGGCGCTTGAGGAAATTCAGAAACTGCGGCTCTCGCTTGCGGCGATCAAGACTGAAATGGCGGAGGCTGAAGAGGCCGCGCGGGCTGTTCATGGGTTTTCGGAAGAACGTTCGAAAGATGGTCTTTGGGAGGAGCTTCGGCCCGTCGAGGACCGCTTCGAGGAACAAGCCAGAAAAATTACCTTCGAACATGTGGGAAAGCGCGATTTCGGAACTCAGGTGCTTGCCACCGAACTTGGCATGAGCGAGCGGACGCTCGGGCGCCGGATGAAGGAGGTGCTGGATACGACACCTGCGGCTTTCATCCGGCAGAGCCGCCTCACCGTTGCCCGCGATCTACTTCAGTTGCGGCACCACAATACGGTTGCCGAGGCGGCCTATGCGACGGGGTTTTCCAGCGTGAGCCATTTCGCCAAGCTCTACCGCACAGAGTTTGGAGAGGCGCCGAGCCAGACGCTGAAGGCGACGCGGCAGAACAAGGCCGCATCCTAATAGGCCCGGCACCTGGCGCATAGCCGCCTCGCAGGCGCGCCAATCGGCGGGCGCCTTGCCCAGCAGGCAAAGCCCGAACCGGATTGTCGTGTTTCAGACAAAGATGGCCGCAGATCCGCCAATCCGGCCAATGCCAGTTCACAAATCCAGAGGCTCGCGTATCCCACGTGTAGGGACAAATCTCTGTTTGCGCCACCACAGATCAACGGTGGCGCCGTCAGAGGTTTGAGTGCGGTAACGATCTCAGAGGAGGGGAAGAGATGCCGAGTTTTGTGACCATAGGTCAGTTGGTCAACTACAAACAACGGGAGACGGGAAATGACGATCTCGAAGCCCCCGCTGGCTTAGATCCAGCAGACTTGATCGGCGTGATCGAAGGCACTCCCGACGCTGATGAGATCAATGGCGGCTCCGGCTTTGATGTGATCCAGGGTTACGATGGCGACGATGTCATATGGGGGGAGGGAGAGAACTATGTTGATGTTGAACAACCCGTCGATCCCAATCTCCTCCAACGGATCACGGCGTCGACAGACGTTATAGGTGGCGGCCTCGGGGACGACCTTATCTACGGACAGGGCGGAGAAGACAGCCTGCACGGCGAGTATGGAAACGACACGATCTATGGCGGAACAGGAGCAGATCTTCTCTATGGCTACTACGTCGCTCAGTCCGCCAACGTTGACGAAGTTGTTACAGTAGTCACCCCCGAGGTTGCGATAGGCATTGGCTCTCCCACCGTCCCAGACGGGGAGGACCTTCTCAACCCTTCCGAGGATGATGATACCCTCTACGGCGGAAACGGCGAAGACTCCATCTATGGATCCTACGGCGAAGACGCGCTCTTCGGCGGGAACGACAACGATCTAATTTACGGCGGCCAAGGCGATGATCTGATCCATGGTGATCTCGGCCAGGATCTGATCTATGGCGGTCTCGGCAGCGATACCATTTACAGCGGCGATCCCACCGGTAGCGGGCCGGCCATCATCCTAGGTGGCGGCGAAGAGGTGGTCTATGGCGGCGCGGGGAATGACAGCCTCTACGGAAGCCGATCGGGCGATACGCTTTTCGGCGAGGAGGACGACGACACGATCGATGGCCAGGATGGAAACGACTTTCTCTATGGCGGCGCAGGGAACGACACGATCTATGGCGGCACATCGGGTTCCGGTCTTCTGGATAGCTCCGAGGATGAGATCTACGGCGGCGCCGGCAATGACGAGCTCTACGGCGGGGACAATGACGACGCGCTCTATGGCGGCGATGGGCTTGATGAGGTCGAGGGCGGCGAGGGCGATGACACCGTCTATGGCGGAGAGGGATCGGACGAGCTTTTCGGCGGCGGCGGAAGCGACTTCATTCGGGGGGATGCCGGAAACGACTTCATCTCCGGCGGCGGCGGAGACGATGCCAACCTGTCCGGCAATGCAGGGGATGACCGTCTGTTCGGCGGAAGCGGCAACGACATGCTTTACGGCGGCGACGACGACGATGAGCTGCGCGGTGGGAATGACAACGACACTCTCTACGGCGGTGATGGAGATGACAGCCTGCAAGGCAACACAGGCAACGACATGCTCTACGGTGGTGCCGGTAACGATTTCCTCGTCGGGCGCTTCGGGCAGAACTTCCTCAGCGGCGGAACGGGCAGCGACTTCTTTCTTGCAGGAGTTGGCGATGAGGTGAGCGGCGGAACCGGCTTCGACACGATGAACGTGTCGGGAGGGCCCTTCACGATCGACCATGCTAACGGCTCCACCACCAGTGGTGTTGTGAATTTCAGGGATGGTGGTTCGATCAACTTCACCAGCATCGAAAGCATCACGTGTTTCACCAGCGGTACGCGGATCCTCACCCCTGTTGGGGACCGCAAGATCGAAGATCTGTCCGTTGGTGATCCGGTCGTGACCAGGGACAATGAGCACAAATTGCTGCGCTGGATCGGGCGGAGGACCGTGCGCGGTCAGGCCGATCTTGCACCTATCCTGATCGCGGCCGGGACTTTGGGCAATGACGAGGATTTGCTGGTCTCCCCCCACCACCGAATGCTCATCAGCGGCTGGCGGGCGGAGGCGCTCTTTGGAACATCCGAGGTGCTCGTCTCCGCCTGCCAACTCGTGAACGGGGATACGATTTTTCGGCAGGAATGCGAGAGTGTGACCTACATGCATCTGCTGTTTGACACGCATGAGATCATCTTTGGCAACAGCGCGCCTTCAGAGAGCTTCCATCCCGCGCAAATTGCCGAGATGGGTGACGCCACACGAGCTGAGATTCTTGCGCTGTTCCCCGAACTTCGCGCGGACGCGACCCGTTTCGGCCCGACAGCGCGACGCGTGGTCACCGCGAGCGAAGCCGCCCTTTTGTGAGCCGCCGACAGGAGTTCGCTACATGGGACTGTTCAGCAAAACAAGCACGCGACGCGGAGTCATCGAAGTCGGTTGGTTGATACAAGATCCCAAGCACTCGGTGATCTTCTTTCCCCCCGAGCGTGTCACCCACAGGACGCAAAACCAGCCACACGCCAAATCGGCAAGCCGGTGTCCAGCGATCCTAGATGTGGAAAGCCGTTACTTTCGGGTCCGGTGCCCCTATGACATCCATCTGAGGTTCACACGCGACAAGACGGGCAAGCCGACGCTGAAGAACATGCTTGGCGATCAGAGCCCCATCCGGAGAAAGCAACTATCGCGGATCGTGCATCTGATGGCTGAGGCTGAATGGCGATCCCCGCAACACCCGATACTTCAGATCACGGCGCCATATGTCTTCTTGTCCGACGCGCCGGTGATGATGTCGCAACTGCCGCCCTTGATGGAGTATCAGCCCAATCCGCTACCCGGCGTGATCATGTCTGGACGCCTGCCCATTGATGTGTGGCCGCGGCCGCTGAATTGGGCCTTCGAATGGCATGACACGAAAAAGGATCTGATCCTGAGACGTGGCAATCCTTGGTACTACGTGACCTGTGAGACCGATCAACCGGATTGTCCCATCCGCATGGTAGAGGCTGAACTGACAGACGAACTTACAGCCTATATGGAAAAGATCGGTGACACGGTCGGATACGTCAGCAGGACCTTTTCACTTTTTAAGATGGCCGAACGGATGAGACCAAAGCGACTGCTTGTGCGCAAAGCGTAGGGCGTTGACCCAGGATCGGGAACAAGTTGCTATTGCGTTATCAACGATTGAAAGCGCTTGCTTTGAGGCAACCTGATGCAAGACGCAGCATATGCGCGGGTTGCAACCGGCTGTAATATCGCGCTGGAGCAGCAATTAGCACATGCAGATCTAATTGAACGGCCCCGACATGTCGCTCGGTTCTAAAACAGTTGGCTGAGGGTATTGTCCTGAAACACCATGGAGTGACAATCAATCGCAAAAGCGGTCGGCTTTTGCACCCCACACTGGTTACACTTTTCAAATCGATGAGCATTCTTAGCGGTATTTAGATGACCGACTTCTTCAAAGGAAATACGAGAGGGCAGGATACTGCCCTCTCGTACTCATCACATGTGCATGCTGTCGGTCAGATGATCTCCAGCTCTGAGCTGCTTAGCGTTGTCCCGTCTGCAAAGACGAACTGCTCCGTCATGTACTGGCTGTGCCGGAACTGGTCCTGGATCGTGATCGTTTCGCCGGTGTTGAACCTCCGGAAACTGGCCAAGATCCTTCCTGCACCGCAGCAAACGCGCAAAGCCTGACCAGAAAGGCGATCGCGCGCCGTTCAGCGCGCCACTTTCTGCGCTAGTAACACGTTGTTTTTTAACAGAATTGGCCCAAACCTGCCATTGACCAAGCCGATGCGATGCTGCGTTGCGGCCCACCAGAGCGGACATGGCGTAACTGCTGCGATCCCGTCTTCGAGGGTGCTGAGAACGGCTAAGATCGTTTCTCGGGAACCTTGAACCGGAGGAGGAACGACTATGAAACGCTATGTGGGTTTGGATGTATCTCAGGATGAGTGCGCGGTGCGCATTCTGAACGAGGACGGGACAGGGATGTTCGAAGGGACCTGTCCAACTGACCCGGATGCGATCCTGTAAACCATTGCCGACCACGTTGGACCGGTGGAGAGGATGGTCCATGAATCCGGGCCGCTGTCGATCTGGCTGACGCGGGAACAGGCGAAGCGTGGCGCGCCTGTTGTCTACATCGATGCCCGCGCTGCCAACAAAGCACTGTCGGCACGGATGAACAAATCGGACCGATCCGACGCAGAGGCGTTTGCGCAACTGGCCCGAACAGGCTGGTACCGGGAGGTGCATATCAAGAGCGAGGAGAGCGATCGGCTGCGCCTTCTGCTCTCGGCCCGCGAGCGCCTGATCCGCATCCGCATGGACATTGAAGGCCAGGCGCGGAGCATTCTGAAGACCTTCGGCATCCGACTTGGCCCAGTGCGGGCTGGCTGGAGCCGCCGGAACTTTCGGGATTAACTGGCCGAGATCGTCTCGGGTGACCCGATCCTAGAGGCTGTCTTTGCCTCGTTGATTGCGGTGCACGAGACGGTTTGCCAGGAGGCGACCGACCTGGATGCCGAGATCCAGCAGATTGCGAAGGACAGCCCATTGGCCCGGCGTCTGACGACTGTGCCGGGTGTGGGCCCAATCGTCGCGCTCAGCTTCATCGCCACCATTGACGATGCGAAGCGGTTCAGACGCGCCGTCGATGTGGGTGCCTATCTCGGTCTTACACCCCGACGATACCAATCCGGCGAAACAGATTGGTCGGGCCGCATCTCGAAACGCGGCGACAGTTCGATACGCAAGCTTCTTTATGAAGCAGCAAACATCCTGATCCAACGTGTCCCAGGGTTCTCCCCGCTAAAGGCCTGGGCCATGCGGCTTCGGTCGGGCTTCTCACAGATATCAATCCAGGCGCGCCCCGGCGGTCGAGTTGCGGATGCGGCTGAAAGAACTGGCCGAGAG
>CANMAI010000026.1 GCA_947495795.1 uncultured Paracoccaceae bacterium
TTGGGTCTCCTAATAGCCATCTCTGGTCCTCCGCTTTCCTAATTATAGCGGCGGACCACTTCAAAGGGGGAGGCTCACGATGTACTACAAAAGAGATGGTCGAGGGAAAGGCATCTTGGCGCATCTACTCAGGTTACCCCTCAAACACAAAGCTTCGTGCGGTTGATGGCTCAAGCATCAACACGCGTGACACGTTTTTGAATGCGCTGGAAGCAGGGAAAGATGCTTACAACGAAAGGCAAGTTTGCTATGAAAATATTCAATATTGAAAATGGTACAGCTCAATTCTGGAGCGTAAAACAGCAGAAGAACTTGCCTATCGACCAGATCGATAAAGCAGAGCTTCTGAGCCTGCTCGAATTCTTTCTCGAAAATGATACTGAGATGGACAAGATCGACGGAGAGAACCTTCAAAACCAAGCACAGCTTATTATTTATCGAAGCATTTTTGAGAAGTTTGAATCGCTTGCTCGGAACAAGTCAAAGTTTAGAGACGAGAGTGATCGGCTATACTTGGAAGAAATCCAAAAGTACCAACCAAAGTAGCTGAACCATCAAGCTGCCCAACATCTCTGACTGGACTCGAGAGGATCTCGCAACCTGAGACACCAATGCTCTGCCGTTGTCACTCAGTTGCAAGAACAGCTGCTTCCAAGGCATTCCGAAACGAGTTTCGATCGTTTCCTGAAACCAACTGCAACTCTTTGCTAGCTGAGTGTGCTGCGGCTGGTGTGATGCCTTCAGGGACAACCAGAAGACCGCTAAGGCTGCCTTCTGTCACTAGCGCGCGATAGTCAAAAAGGTAACCAAAGCATTTGTAGATGCTGTCGCTAATGTAGCGCCCATCGGTACTTCGCTTCACTTCCAGAAACGCGGTCTGCTGAGAAGTTCCGTTGTCAGCAACCACCAAAATGTCCGGTCTACGTGCGTTACCTGTAACGCCAAAGTGATCCCGTACCACGCCTGTGTATTCGTCGGGGGCGCCAATTGCTGAAGTCGGGCTTTGGTCGAAGAAGACCCGTATCGAAACACCATCCTTCTGAAACAGTGCAATGTGGCCACGATGGGCGGCGACAAGACCAAACTCGATGGGATCACCGAAGGCCAAGTCAACAGAAATGATTTCGATAGTCAGTGCCAGTACAAACAACTCGAACAGGTCATCGTCGTTAATAGGTTCAAGCCAATTGACTGCCAGCAATGCGAGTATAGCGTACCACCACGCATCGCCGGGTCTCGCGGAAAGCTCTCGTCGGCGTTCGATTAGCTTCGCGGCCAGTCGGTAGCCAATCTGCCGATGCCTTTTCACCGCCCGCGTCATCTCAGATGTTAACACAGTTGGGGCTTGAATATCGCCAAACCAGTGGTGCCGCTCCGCCAGTACACAAGCTGCGCGAATTCTCTCAAGAGAGGCATGCATGGCGATCGTTCCCGTTCGTTTCTCTACGACGGATACAGCTTCTCCGAGGTTGGCCACCAGCCACGCAATGGCTCGATTCTCTGGTAAATCGAAGGATCGATGTGCAGTCCGACTGACAAAATGAGCGGGACGCAACTGACCTGAAATACGTTGGGAAATCGTTCTGTCCCAAAGCGGATTTCCGCGGAGGCCAGGTCCAACCACCTGTTCCTGTGCGAGCATTTCGTTTGAGAGAGAGTCAAGTAGACCCGGTAACGTATTCTCCAAAAAATGTAGATACTCCCCGGAAATCAAGTCGACCGAGGTTCCTAGCAATCGAATGTCATTGGTCTTGTTGAGGCGCTCCAGAAAGGATCTAAGCTCAGCAAGGTCGATTGCATCTCCGACACCGCCGATAACATTGCGACCGATGTTGGAAAGATGGCGGCTAGCCCTCTCAGGACTGCAAAGGAACTCTCTCCAGGCTTGCCGACTCATTCGTCAATGAACCCGGTCCACACTGCGAGTTGGCTGGAGAATGACACAACATCAGAGTTTCTTATGAGAGGGGACACCAAATCCAATAATGCCTGGTGTGACTCGGCTCGCCCTTGCAATTGCGGAAATAGGTACCCTTCGATTATTGAACGCCAAACGGAAGGGAGAGGCCTTGAAGGGTCAATATCCCACTCAGCGGATGCCTGAGCTAACATCGCTTTTGGGAAGCCCGGACCGAGAGGGATGCCGATCGCACCAAGCCCTGCAGCCTCGTCAGCAAAAAGGTCCACGAGAGTTTCAATTAGAGCTGGCATTTGAGTGTGTTTTGACCGATCGCAGTCCCGAATAATCTCCTCGTAGATGGCCGGAGTGGGAAGCGGAACAGGGATAAATGCGAACCTACGAACGAATGCCATAGACAACCGTTTGAGACTTGCCTTGTCAGCATCATTCATTGAACCCACGATCCGCCACCAATCGGGTACAGGGATCGAGTCGATTTCGGCGTCGTCCACCAAAGCGGAACCGGCTTGCAGCCGCACACGCCGAAACTGGCCGTCTTCGCCACGCCGCCGATACGGTAGTGTGACTGAATTTCCAGTAAGAAGCGTAAACAGCTCACCGAAAGCTTTGTCTATGTCGGCTCGGTTAATCTCGTCGATTATCAGGCAGCGCCCTGTTTGGATGGCATCGACAACGGCCCCCGGAAGAAAGTCCAGTCGGTCTGCCGTACCCTCACCATCAGGCATTGGGAAATAGCCACCGATGGTTTCGAAGGTGGTCCATTGATCGGTGGCAGGAACTGTCCAAGACGGGAAACCCGCGCTTGCGCAAATGCTCTCTGCAAGCGTTGTCTTTCCCGTTCCGGGCGGACCGGTAAAAACTATGTGCATGCCGGATCGCAGCGCCGCCAACGCCCGAGCGGCAGCCTCTTCAACACCGCGCAATCCACCTAGATCTCCCAGATCTTTTGTAGTTATGGCCCAGTCGGACGGTGCAGCCTTAGCCGTGACTAGTTTGCTCTTCGCATTGGCCTCGTCTGCTTCGTATGATTGGAGCAACGAGAGTAGCTCATCGTTGGCGATAGGCTTTTCAGCTAGAGGAATTGCAGCGAATTTTTGCGGAATCTCCTCCGAAAAAAGGTCATCGATATCTGCATACTGATCCAAATTGAACTCGGAGCGCGCTTTTTGCACCACGTCATTGATTGAAGAAATCTCATTGTCGCGAAATGCCCACGCCCCCAAATGGGCCAGCAGGATCGGCGCGTCACCAATGACATGTACTGGCTCTTCAAGTATTGTTTTGACGAAGTTTGGCTGCAGTGCCCATTTCTTTCGATCCGTTGTGTGCTGTCGGAAGATATTCCCCCTGTCTTGCCGTTGCCTTTGCAAGCTGCTCCCTGCGTAACCTGCACCACGCCAACGAGATTTGCCTGCATCAGGTCCGAACGGAATGTAGTAGGGTCGGTCTTCCGGCGCTCCTAGTAGGCCGAAGAAATCACCCATTAGTCGTTTTTCGAATGGAGCCCCGAAAGGAGCGGCGTCGTTGTCGTCCGCCGAAGCGGGAAGGCCTTCCCGCATCATCGCCAGCAGGCTCATAAGAGCGGGGTGGCAATGCTCATCAAAATAGGCAAGAGACTCTTCAATGTGTTTCTTGGATACAAACGGCACTCGCCTTTAACCTTCTGCCAACTCGGCAACTTTTTTGGCGTTCTTTCGTGGGGCTTTCAGTTTCAGAATATCCTCCGGCTTCAGATTTCCATTTACCAATACTGTGTCTCGACTGCCTTCGACCTCCACGCCGTACGCAGTCTTCACCACTGCGGGTAGTATCGCCTCAGCAACGGCGCGCGCGAGTGGCACAGGGACCGCATTTCCGATCTGCTGACGCATCTGATTTACTGACCCGGCGAAACGGAAAGTATCGGGGAACCCTTGCAATCGAGCGGCCTCACGAATGGACAGCGTTCTGGGTTGCGTCGGGTGTATGAACGCCCCCGTAGTACCTTCGTTGAACTTCGTAGTAATCGTATAAGTCGGCCGGTCATCTGATAGTCGCTTCAAGATAGTGGTCGCGTCATACGGGCGAATACGCTTAAATCGGTCGGGCAATTTCTCCAGTGGGATGTTGCGCCAGTTTTCACCCTGCTTGAGCGTCGTCGCTGCCAGCCGGTCGACTTCTGCAAGTTCAGACGCCGTATGCTGTAGGACGGCCGTACTTCCTGAACGCATCAACCGTTGGTATGCTGTTTGAGGGGCGCAAGGATATTGAACGCCGTCGAGGGACTCGCCCTCTTTCAGGACGGGTAGATCGCCGCAAGCTTCGGAGAAGGTGATATGAGGCGTCAGTTCGCCGCTGTCGCCATGGCCAATGCGAGACAGGTGTGCGAACGGTAGCGAGTAATTCCGCCAAAGGTCGGCGTCGCCATGTGTAGCCGCCGGAAACGGCAACTCTTCATCGGTGCTGCTGCCGACGAAAAATAGCCTTCTTCGGAGTTGCGGTGAGCCAAAGTCGGCCGCAAGAAGGATCATTGGTACGAGGTTGAAGCCTATCTCACGGAATGCCTGCACGATTTCGAGCGCGACGCGACCTTGATTGTAGAGAAGCAGGCCCGGCACGTTTTCGAAAACAACCCAGGACGGGGCAAGACGCTCCACAAGATCGACGTAGTTTGTGAACAACCTGTTGCGCGGGTCGGACTCATCTCTTCCCTTTGCTCGGCTGAGGCCCCCTGAAGTCGAGAATCCCTGACAGGACGGACCGCCGACCACTACGTCTGGGCTGTTTCCATCAAGAAATGCCGCGATATCAGAGAAATCTTCATCGCGAAGATCACGAACCATTCCGGTTCCCGCCGCAACATTGGCATCGAAAGAGGCAACTGCGTGTTCAGAATGGTCAATTCCTCCTACGACTTCGAAGCCGGCTTGCTGAAATCCAAGGGCAAGGCCTCCTGCTCCACAAAACAAGTCCAAAACCTTGGGACGAATGGGTTGTCTGCTATCGAATGCCATGCCTCAGCCTTCCTCAAAATATGAGAACATTACAAGAACATGAGCGCTTGTGCAAGCTTAGCGTCTCTTTTCCAACGATGCCCATTTTTGCCTAGACCTACATGATGTTGAGACCTTCAGGCAACAGGATACCATTGGTGGAGCGACTGTAGGCAGCTTTCGCAAATGCCGGTGGCCAATGCGCCACGCTTTCGAGCTTGTTCGACCCGACAGGCACTCAGGTACGCCAAAACCATCTTGAGCAAATATTCTCCGTAGCGGCGGTTCGCGGCTTTGAATGCCGATAATTAGCTCTGATGTCCGCTTCTGTGAGGCTGCAGTGCGGCATTGACGAGCGCACTCAATGGCAGCTTCGGGCCGTCTGCGGAGAACAACGTGTTGCGAGCACAGAAAGAGACGCGTTGAACTAAGTTCTAGCGCCTTGCCGGTCAGGTTTTGTGCACTTGCTGCGGTGCAGGAAAGATCTTCGCCAATTTGCGGAGGTTTTGAGCGGCAGGGACGAGGATAAATTCGTCGTTTGCTCCGCATGGCCCGCATAATCGGAGGCGGCCAAGCCCGAAGATGCGCTTGAGGCGGGCGAAGAGCATTTCGACCTTCTTTTTCAGTTTAATCGAGATGTTGTACTGGCAGGTTCCCAGCGCTCTATTAAGCCTTCCCCCTCAACGCATTTTGATCCAAGTAGAACACGGCAACAAATGAGCGACGTCACATCGCTCAGCTTTCTCAGGCAGCGCCCTAATTGGATTAATTGTGGGGTGGATTGGATAAGCGCTGCGGACCACCTGCGGCGCTCTCGAGACCCACCCAAACATTGGCAGGTTGTAACAAAACGTTATGTCTTCTCATGGCTGAACATCCCGAAATTTATGTTTCCATACATGATCTTACCGCACGGTGACACGCTTGCAATGGCATGTCAGCTTGGTCGCACTCACAACTCTAGACAGGAGAACAACATGACCAAGAGAGCAAAGAAACGGATCATCAAAAGCTGGCTCCGCCGAGAGATGATCGGATTTGGCAAAGCTGCAGTCGGTGCAGCTGGAGATATGGCGCAGAGTTTCCACGACGAGGCCGCGTTTGCGATCACTGGCAGATCAGCCAGCAAGAAAAAGCGTAAGTAATCGCTTCCGGTTCATTTCGGATAAGATCTTCAAGCAAAAGCCAACGGCCAACGTGTATAAACGTTGGCCGTTGATCGTTGTAAGACAGCGTTTGGGCGTTTTATAGCTGACCCTAGAGCAGATCAAACACCTCACCATCAGAGCGCAGCCAAGGATGCATACGAAACGCCTCCGACTCGTGTTGAAGACATTTTGCACCCTCCCAAAACCGGGCCAGGATTTGCGGCGCACCGTTCGCCGCCCGCTCCCGCACCAATTCCAGGAACCGCTCCTGCCGCACGACACTCTCAAACACCCAGAGCACCAGCACGTTGGCTTTCAACCCATAGTGCTTTTGATGCAGGTTGTGCTTCAGCATGTATCCATACTGATCCACCGCACTGGCAAGGCTCTTGCGTGCGGCCTTTGACGTCACCGGCTCGGTGCTGCGGTCAATCTCCAGGAGGCATGCCCGATACCCCGTCTCATATTTCAGGGCAAAGAGCTGATCGGGGATCAGGCGGCCCTTGGGCAGTGGAATTGCCAAAGATGCACCCTTGATGTCGAGAACTGTCTGGCCAGGAATGTAGGTGATGCCGCGCTTACGGGCGGCAATTTCGAGCGATCCGGTGAATAGGGATACGGCATAAGCATGCCACAAGTGCCCGGTGGGGCGCAGGGTGTGGCGCGGGTGGCTGTGATCCACCAGCAGGTCAACGGCTTTGGGTGTCAGATCATAGATGAAGGGATTGCAGTTGGCGTTCTCAGTGGCGCGTTGCTGCCTGGGCAGGCGGAGCCAACCGCCTGCGCGGAGCTTCTGCAATTGCCGCTAATTGCGCCGTCTGCAAAGCAGGCAGATTATCACGAGAAATGATACCAAAGGCGGCTTCTCTAATTGGGCGTTTGGATCAAGCTCGTTTTCCTTCTTTCTTCTGTGTCGTTGTCGCCCATCCGGGTCACGCTTCTCTTCGCGGTCTGGGTGATGCCTCGTAGGACATCGCTGCACGCATGTGTCGGATTGGCAGTGGAGAGCCTTGCTTAGAGACGCGCTTCAAGTGGCGCAGCAGCCATTTTCGGCTTTGTCTATTACCCGGCAGGGCATGCTTACATGCCCGAGAGGGCACAGACCTCGTCCGGTGAGGGACGACCCCGTTCAGCTTTGGTGTTTGGCGTGTCAGATCATGCCGTGCCCTCCACCTCTACCGGACGGAACTCAGTGCCATCTGCCCACATGCGGTGCAGCAGGACGGCCAACTTTCTTGCCACCGCAACTACAGCGCGACGGCGGCCTTTGGTACGGATCAACCGCACGGCCCATTTTGCTTGATGCTGCGCTCGCCACCGAGGTCGGCTTTCGGTCAGAAGCGCCCAACGAAATCTCGGACAGCCTTCATGGCTTCATCCAGTTTGTCAGCAATTACCCCATGCCTGCACTCTGAATACCGGTGATAGGTCAATTGGTTGTCTCGAAGGCTTTCTGCGATGGATTCTGAAAATACCGGTGGCGTGATCGGATCATCCTTTCCAACCATTAGCAGAACCGGACAAGCAATCCGGTGCAAATCGTTTCGGAAATCCATCTTGCGCAAGGGTACAATCATTTGGGTCGTCGCCGGAGCTGCGTCCATTGCCGCGATGATCATAATAGACCACTTGAGTGATATCCGTGAGTTGACCGAATTAGGGCTTTGATACGGTATGATCCGCACCTGGCCCGCCGTGGACCATCACCACGGTCGGTTTCTCTTTCATGTTTGGTCCGTCGGGCGTCAGCCCTTCGCCATCGACGTCGAAATAGATACGTGTCCCGTCAACGGTTGTGTACATGCCTGCCTCCACTGCTCTCATTCAGATCATCGTTTCTTCTAGTTGTTATCGGCCAGATCGGTATGGTCGTGCGAGCCCCAACGACTCATTGAGCTTGTCCCAGGTTGCTGCTTCGAACCGTTCCGGCCACTCCACACCTCGTAGCCTTGCGAGTTGCCGCGCGCGCGGCAGGTAGGCCTTCGCATAGGCGAGGTGTGTTGCGATCATCGCGTCCCGCTCGGGTACAGGCGCAGGCAAGGCGGTGATCAACGCCTTCTGCTCTTCTGTCAGCAGGCGGTTCAAGTGCAGTGCTCCGCCCCGATCCGGCGCGGCTGTTTCTTCGACCAACAGGTCGATGAGTTTGGTGCGAAGATGAAAGATACCCGCTACACCGTTGATGTATTCTTCCCGGCCCGCTGCTAGATGCAGAAGTCCCAGGATGCGGATGAATTCCTCGATCTGACGGAACAGGCGCGCGGGAGAAGCCTGCGGATGTGGTTGCTCTTTCTGTAACTGGTCGTAGAGATCATCGTGATCGAAGAGAGGCCGGAGGCTTGCCTGATTGTGTGCTGCGAACTGTTCAGGCTTGAGGATGATCACATCCGTGCGCGTCCAGTCTGCGGTAATGGCATTGATCAGCGCGGGGCGGACATTCCGATCCCACCACATCACGATGTCACCGGTGCGCGCGACAGCCGCCTTCCACACTCCGGCAACCTCGGCGGTTGGCCCGTCGCCCGACACTAGAACGAAGTCGATGTCGCTGTAGGCGTCGGCCCTTCCGTTGCCAAAGCTGCCGCTCAGAAACAAGCCGCGAATGACCGGCTGATCTTGGAGCGCATTGGTGATCGTCTCAATGATGCTTTCTGACTGCATGATTTCATCCTTTCTTCAGGCACGGGGGTTTGTCCTGCGGTAAAGTGAAACCTCCGCAGAGCTACCCACGAATTGGGGCTGGTAACTGGCAGGTTGCTACCGTTTGATGGACCAGACCATCGCAGTCTCGTAACCGGAGGCTTCCAACAGCTCGATCTTGGATGTCCATCCCGCAGGGCACACGACGAATGCGGCCCCCATACCACGGTCGGCAAACGTGGCTTCAGCGGCCCGCAAAAGTGCGCTCGCACCCGCGTTGCCGTGGTCGAGTGAGACCGGATTGGCCAGCTCAGGGTGATAGTAGTCATCAATCACACCCGTACCCGTGATGTCATGGGCCGGGGGAAAATGTAGCCGAGAGGCAGGCTGTGCTATTACATAGCCCTCAAGGTCATCGGGGAATCCCACGACCATCATGTCGCGATCCCGCAGGGAAAGGCTACGCGTCATCCAGGCTGAGAAGCGTGGATCGGCTTCGGGATGGATTTCCCAGAAGGGGTTGATTTCGAAAAGAATCTGCCGATTCTCGGCACTGCGCATAACAATCCCCGGAACATCATTTTCTGTCGCTGGCCGAACGTTAGTTGGCATCCCATTATCGCCAAGATCAGTGCGTGAAAGATAGAGCGTGAGCGGTTCATAGCCGTTTGCCTCGAACGCGGTTCGCCAATCCTCGCCAGCGACATAGGATGCCAGTTTGATCCGGGCACCGGCTTCGTGAAGTGTTTCCTCGGCTGCGGCCAGCAAGACCTCTACCGTGCCGCTTGGTGCATCGGGTGCAACGAAGGAGTCGGGCAGGATCAGCCCAGGATCGCCGAAAGACCCCGCGTAGATTGGGGGGACTGGAAGCATCATCGCATGAATGACACCGGCAATCTTACCCCCGTCCTCGGCGACCTGCCAAAACTGTCGGAAAGGTTGTTGTTCCGCCGTTAGCGCGAAAGTCAGTGCCTTTTCGATCTGGGCGGGTGCATCGTCCGCCATCTTCCAGAGGATCGCATCCTCTGCATGACGCCCCTCGGCATCCAGCATCAAAAGCTCGACCAGGCGCGGTGTGTCTTCGGGTGTTGCTGGCCGGATAATCTGGGTCATCGCTCGATCTCTCTTGCTGGATGTAATTCAGCGTTCTTATCGAGCGCCTACACCAAATTGACAAAGCAGAATAATTTCGTCAGCGTTTAGAAAAACTATCGCCTTTAAGGTATTGCATGAAGAACGTCAATCTGAACGCGCTCCGGGTTTTCTCTGTGGTAGCGTCGCACGAGAACCTGCAACGAGCCGCAGAGGAACTGAACCTCTCGCGAGGGGCTGTATCTCAGCGGATCAAGCGGCTCGAAATCGAGCTTGGGGTGGTTCTTCTCGTGCGGGGCGCACGCGGCGTCTCACTGACACCCGAAGGCGAGCGCTGCCATGCAGCCATGGAAGAAGCTCTCGCGATCCTCGACACTGCCTTGGTGAGCCTTGGCGAGGACGGTAATCGCGTCACGCTACACTTAGGGTCTTCCACCGCAACGAAGTGGCTGATGCCTCGGATGGACAGTTTCGCGACCAAGTTTCCGACCGTTTCCCTGACCACACAGGTCCACGCGCAGATTCTGGCGCGCAGTCTGGGCCGGAACGAGATCGCAATCTGGCCTGACAAAGCGCCTGACACGAATGCAGCCCACGGATCGCGCCGCTTGGCCGACATCCGCCTAGTTGCCGTATGCAGTCCTGATTTCCTACGACCGGATTGGCCGATGGGGCTGGAGACATTGCTGACGCTGCCACTGCTTCAGGACGCGCACCGGCGGTGGGAAAAGCTGATCCAAGAAACCGGGTATGGAGACACGCACAAGCTGCTCAACTTCGACCGATCTGCATTGGCTCTCGATGCTGCTATTGGTGGCCACGGCGTTGCCATCGCGCCGACCTACATGGTGGAGAATGATCTCCAGTCAAAGAAACTGGTGGAAATTTGGGTCGATCCCGAACCTTCTGATGATAGGCTCTATATCTCATGGGCAAAGGACCATCTGGGCCAGACGCGCATCAAGCGGATCGTTGAATGGATCGCATCGGGGTTTGAGTGAAGCGGACCTTCGGTTTGGGAAGGCGAACGGCAGGAAAGTCACGCGAACTGTGAACTCGCCCATCAACTGATTTTGCGGTTGCGGCGGAAGTCCGCAATGACGGACCGCGCTGCAGCATCACAGGTTGCGACTGGATGTCTCCTTTGGGCAGTCTTCGACCTGGGTAAAATGAGGTTCCTGCCAAGATGCTGCAGCGCATGCGAGGTCCGGAAGGAGCTCGTTTTTAAGGATGCTGCACTTGGTACTAATGGCAGCTTCGGAAAAGCACGGGACAGTACGTTACCTACTCGTGCTTCCCGCCAAGCACTCTTTCAATCTGAGACAGTCCACGCGAGCCAGCATAGATGTCAGGGCGAGAAAACAACGGATGTGTGATAGCCTCTTCAACCAGAATGAATGTCCAGCCCTGCGCGTCATACCATTCAAGCAGCGTTCCAAGGTGATCTGCGTTGATCCGGTTGAGGTGTATAAGCAGGATGTGATCAACGTCCCCTCCAAGTTCATCAATCGCTAGCGTTTGGAAGAATGCTGTGCGTTCCTGCATGTGGGCGACATAGTCTCGGGCGATAGTGGCTGCTACAGCCGCATTACCCTCTTCGAGCGCCTCCAAGTAGTCCGCATTGAACTGCCATTCATCGTTGTCGATAGTGACAGGTACATTTTGGTACCCAAACTCTGCCAAAACTTGGGTCGCAGCCGCCTTTGTTGCTTCCGTTTCACCTTCACGCAGGAACGGAAACCGATAATATCGCGGGCCATCAATCCATTGCTGTAATATCTCGTCAGTTCGACCTGTTTCACCATGAAACTCGTCGCGCGTTAGTGTTCCATAGTCAGGATGTGACCAACTATGGTTTCCGATTGTATGTCCAGCGCCTGCAAAAGCTCGCAGCGCCGGAAGCGATTGAGGGTTGATTTGCTGCCCTACGGCGAAACCAGTCGCGATGATTCCATGTTTTTGAAGCGCCGCGTTGATCTGATTGGTATACCGCAAGCCTTCGTCGGGACTTGTCTTCGAAGGCATTACATATGGCAGGTCATCAATAGTAATAGCAATGCGTGAAGGGTTTGTTAGAACAGTGGTAGCAAGTGCCATGTAGGTTTGCCCCGTATCATCGTCGTTACGGGAAGCTACGAGAAAGCCGATCCCTGCCAATAAGAAAATCCCAAGAAATGTTCTAAATGGCCTGTTTTTCAACATATCTACTGCCTGCTCATATTTGATTTTTTTAAAACGACAATAGCTACACGAATTGTTGGTGACCAGTCGCATGGCGTTGACGAGCGGTCATTGGCGCAGCCCCAGCGAAAGCCCGGCTCGTCCCGCATATTACTAGTTCGTGCGCGATGCAGCAAACGGCGATGTTTTCTGAACCAGCCCTTCGTGACCTGCGAGGCAAAGGTGCCGGAAGAGCCCAATTTTCCGCATCTCGCATTCGCGGCGAATGTCTGGAATCGTTCGGCATTCACCGAACATCGGTCTGTATTCCTACTGCGCAGCTTCGCGTATGTTTCCTACATGGCGATGGAACCTAGACTTAATATCATTGGTGCGGCTCTTGCTGATCCAAACCGAGTGCGCATGCTTTGTGAGTTGATGGACGGTCGCGCTCATACCGGCAAGGAATTGGCATCGGTAGCAGGTGTCGCACCAAATACTGCGAGCGGTCATCTGGGAAAGCTATTGGCCGCCGAGATCATCACTTCCGAGAAAAGTGGACGCTGCACATATTATCGCGTGGCGAGCGATGAGATTGCCGAAGTCCTTGAACAACTGTCCGCCCTCTCTCCCACTGATCATCTGTATCGTGCCCTAGGCAAGGCTATCGCGCCCGAATTAGTCGCACGCACTTGCTACAACCATATCGCGGGCCGTCTCGGCGTGCTGATGGCGCGCGGTATGATCCAGAACGGCTGGGTCACTGTTGAAGGAGCTTCTGCACGGCTGACATCTATCGGATTGCGGGCTTTAGTCGAGATGGGGATCGTGCCCGCCGATACGGAAACGCCAAACATTAAATGTTGCCTCGACTGGTCAGAACGGCGTCGGCACTTCTCAGGACAACTTGGCAAAGCGCTGCTGGAAGTTGCCCTTGCCAAGAGATGGGTCACACGGCCAAGCGAAGGGCGGACGTTACGGATCGAAGTAGCTGGGTATGAAGCCTTCGGGGCCAACTTTGGGATCACCGAGGAAGAGCTGTCCAAACAATCAGACCCGGCTTAAACTTCGTCCAGCACCGAACCGATAACCGTCGTATTTTCGGCACGTCTTCAGTTAGATGACGCCAGTTGTAAAAGGCCTTGTCGGTGACGCTTTCACTTAACTCAAAACGCTTCGAAATCGAACAAGGGTTCGAAGTTTCTGTGCGGGTTCCGGGCGTGCATGTAGAACCCCTTTTGGACGCATTTTATCAGATAGATGCACTAAAATATGGCGATTATGACCGCGTGTCGTTCGTATCTGCGTATGAGCTTCAACGGTTCAGATCATTACCGGGTGGGCGCACCGCGGCTTCCGAAAACGTGCTGGACGTCCCTTGCGAGGTGCTTTCGTTCTTCATTGGTAACGAAGATCAGGTCGCCGTGGTGGTCCAGAACATTTATGAACATCATCCATACGAAGAACCGGCGGTCTTGATACAACCAACATATCGGCCGTGCACCGTAGAGGGCTAGATGAAGATAACCCAAACAAATTCTGGAACCGCAAACCTGAAGACTGGGTGCCCAAAATCCATCGAAATCAAATTGGGGAAACCGAGATATGAGCAATCTGAAAAATTACCAAGCGAAGTCTGGTCGATTTGTGCCGGTCTGAACGATTGAAATCCAGACGCTTGTTGAAGATACGGATCGCATTCTTGATGAGATCATGAAAGCTCATCCGCTTAGCTATGGTCGGTATCAGCGCAATGCCAGCATTTCGGCGGTGGGGCGAGAGACCTCCCAACCTATGGAAGGGTCAACAACCACCACCCATGCTGAGGGCTACACAGCTGGCGAAACCGAGACTTATCCGATGGTCGAACTGAAAACTTCCATCGAACGAGACGCCGATACATTGGCAACCGTGATGGACGCAATCCACTTTGCCCGTCACTACGAAGAGCCCGTGATATTCTTGCGGGAAGACTGGGTAAGCCGAGCCGCCTATGACCCGAACAACGACAATCCAAACAGGTGGTGGAACAACGACCGCGGCTTGCCAGATTGAGCCTCCCCCTTTGAAGTGGTCCGCCGCTATAATTAGGAAAGCGGAGGACCAGAGATGGCTATTAGGAGACCCAA
>CANMAI010000027.1 GCA_947495795.1 uncultured Paracoccaceae bacterium
GCACATGTCGTTACGATTTTGCAACAGAAAACACACGCTTGGGGCGTGTGAGAGCACTCCAATTTCGTGCGATTCTGTCCTAGGACCTCACTGAGGGTCGAATTGGCTGCAGATCGATCTCACCATTGGTTATTTTTTTTGTATCGCTCAATCCGAGGCTGATAATTGTCACAATGAAAACAGGAAACCTCCTGTAAAACCGTAATATGGTTTCAGAAAGCTTAATCCTGACTTGTCAAATTGAGGCGAATTTGAGACATAAGCTAGGCAATGGGGGGGCAAAGGGCCATTGCGCTCTGCGCTATGAAGGAAATGAACGCGACTACTCTTGCGCCGGTTTCTTTCGTAAACCCCCACGGCTTTTTAGGTTGGATACTCGCGTTTAGGGGGTTTGTGTTTAAATGGTACAGTATGTTGAGGGCGTAGTTTCCGCTAGAATGCCGTCAGGGGCAAAGCCCCCCAAACTTCGTTTTCTCGGAAATTCGCTGCGAATTTATCGCAATGGCGTGAAGCGAGGACTGGATATTGCCGCGGTTCTGGTGACAGCGCCAATTACAATTCCTTTGGTTTGCCTTTTGGCGTTGGTTCTTTTTGCGCAAGATGGTGCCAACCCGTTCTACTGGCAGTACCGCATCGGCCGGGCTGGCCGTCGCTTCCGGTTCTGGAAACTTCGGACGATGGTACCCAGTGCCAAAGAAAAACTTGAGGCGCATCTGGCCTCCAGTCCTGCGGCTCGGATTGAGTGGAACGCGACACAGAAACTGAAGAAGGACCCAAGAATCACCCCGTTGGGGCGTTTGCTTCGGAAAACTTCACTGGACGAGTTGACGCAGCTTTGGAATGTACTCGTCGGTGATATGTCCCTTGTCGGGCCGCGCCCTATGATGCCTGAGCAGGTGACGCTCTATCCAGGTCATGCGTATTTCCAGTTGCGCCCCGGAATTACCGGTTTCTGGCAGATTACGGAGCGCAACGATGCGTCCTTCTCGTCCCGTGCGCTATATGATAGCAAGTATAACTCGGTTCTCTCCCTTCAGACGGATGTTACGGTCTTGTTGAAGACAGTCGGTGTTGTAGTAAAAGCAACAGGGCACTAGAACGGCACGCGTTAGCAGAGGTTCATCGACGCGGCGTCGTTCCCAAAGACAGATACATGATTACCGAGGAGTTTAAGCGATGTCCGTTACGCCGACAGCTCTTGAGGGTGTGATGTTGATCGAGCCAAGGCGGTTCTCCGATTTGCGTGGATATTTCTCGGAAACATGGAACCGCCGTGCCTTGCGCGAAGCCGGGCTGGATATTGATTTTTGCCAGGACAATCATTCCTTCTCCGCTGACATGGGCACAGTACGGGGGCTTCACTTCCAGGCACCTCCTGCAGCGCAGGATAAGCTTGTACGTGTCGTGCGCGGCTCCGTGATGGATGTGGTCGTGGATATCCGGGTAGGATCGCCCACATTCGGCCAATGGATCAGCGAAGAGCTTTCCGCTGAAAACGGTCTTCAGTTACTGATCCCCAAAGGGTATCTTCATGGCTTCGCCACACTGACGCCAGATTGCGAAGTTCTGTATAAGTGTAGTGATTATTACATGCCAAGCGCCGAAGGCTCCGTAAGGTTTGATGACCCGGATTTGGCTATTGAGTGGGGTGTGCCGATGGAGAGTGCCGTTTTGTCAGAAAAGGATGCGGTGGCGCAAAACTTTGCCAGCTTTGAGAGCCCATTCCGATACGAAGATCGGACATGAAGCTTCTGGTTACAGGTGGCGCGGGTTTTATAGGCTCCGCGGTTGTGCGGCGGGCCATTGCAGATGGCCATGAAGTCGTGAACCTTGATGCACTGACTTATGCGGCCAATCTCGAAAACATCTCCAGCGTTGCAGGGCATCCGAACTATGCTTTTGAAAAGGCTGACATCAGAGATCGAGCGGCTCTGGACAGGATCCTGAAGCAACAGGCGCCCGATACGATCATGCATCTTGCCGCCGAAAGCCATGTGGACCGCTCTATCGATGGTCCAGCCGCGTTCATAGAGACCAATATTTCCGGTACCTACTGCTTGCTCGAAGCTGCGCGGGCCTATTGGGGTGAGGCCGGTCGCCCGGACGCCTTTCGGTTCCATCATATCTCGACGGATGAAGTTTATGGATCGCTGGGGCCGGAGGGGCTCTTTGAGGAAGACACCGCCTATGCGCCGAATTCTCCCTATTCTGCGTCCAAGGCCGCATCTGATCATCTCGTGCGCGCTTGGGGTGAGACTTACGGTTTGCCCGTAGTCACCACGAACTGCTCCAACAATTACGGCCCGTTTCACTTCCCTGAAAAGCTTGTGCCGGTGGTGATCTTGAACGCATTGGCTGGCAAGCCCATTCCGGTTTACGGCACCGGAGAGAATGTGCGGGACTGGCTTTTCGTTGAGGATCATGCGGACGCACTGCTTAAAGTGGTGCAGAGAGGCACACCCGGCCGAGTTTACAACATTGGCGGAGAAAACGAGGCGCGCAATATAGATCTTGTTCGGATGATTTGCGCTATTTTTGATCGTATTAGGCCCGAGAGAATGCCACACGAGGACTTGATCACCTTCGTAAAGGATCGCCCTGGGCACGACCTTCGCTACGCGATTGACGCGACACGCATTCGCGAGGAGCTTGGCTGGCGCCCTTCCGTAACGTTGGAGGAAGGGTTGGAACGCACGGTTAAGTGGTATCTCGACAATGAGCATTGGTGGCGCCCCCTTCTCGCTCGGCAGGGTGTAGGCGAGCGATTGGGACGTGCCTCATGAAGATCTTAATGTTCGGCACAACCGGACAGGTGGCGCGGGAAGTACTTCTTCTTTCGCCGCAAGTGCAGGCACTCAGCCGACGTGAGGTGGATTTTGCTGATCCCGAGGCGGGTTATGCCGCGATAATGCAGGCGGATGCGGATGTCGTGATAAATGCGGCAGCCTACACGGCGGTAGACAAGGCCGAAACGGAGGAGGGACTTGCCTTCCGTATTAACGCAGCTTCGCCTGGGCGTATTGCAGATGCCTGCGGGGCGCGGAACATCCCGTTACTTCATCTTTCGACAGACTACGTTTTTGATGGTTCCGGTGTTCTGCCATGGAAACCGCGCGATCTACCAACTCCTATTTCAACATATGGCAGAAGCAAGCTGGAGGGCGAACTGGCGATACAGGCGTCAGGTGCCAACGCTATCATCTTGCGTACCTCTTGGGTTTTCTCGGTACATGGGAGCAATTTTGTGAAAACAATGCTGCGGCTTGGAGCAGAGAAGCGAAGCCTCAGAATTGTTGCGGATCAGATTGGGGGACCAACACCGGCCTCAGCAATAGCAAGCACGCTTTTGCGGCTGGCACAAAGAATGACGTCGGGTGGTGTTGCATCCAGCATCCATCACTTTTGCGGTGCGCCATCCACGACCTGGGCGGACTTTGCCAGGACAATCTTTCGCGAAGCTCATCTAGATTGTGCCGTAACAGACATTCTTTCGGCGGAATATCCAACACCAGCGCGTCGTCCGTTGAATTCCCGGCTTGATTGCTCGAGCCTGAGCCGCGAATTTCAAATACCTCAACCCGATTGGAGCGCAGGACTCTCCGCTGTTCTAGGAGAGCTCTACCATGCGTAAAGGCATTCTGATGGCTGGGGGATCCGGTACACGCCTTTACCCGATCACTCAGGCAATCTCCAAGCAGCTGTTACCGCTCTATGACAAGCCGATGATTTACTACCCTCTATCGGTTCTCATGCTCTCGGGCCTTCGTGATATTGCCCTGATCACCACCCCGCAGGACCAGGAGAGTTTCAAGCGGCTTATTGGTGATGGCAGCCAATGGGGTTTGAACGTCACATGGATCATTCAGCCAAGCCCTGATGGATTGGCGCAGGCGTACCTGCTCACAGAAGACTTTCTCGAAGGCGGGCCTTCCGGGATGGTTCTTGGGGATAACGTTTTTTATGGTCATGGGTTCCCGGAACTGTTGAAGGAAGCAAATGCGCGGGAAGTGGGCGGGACGATCTTTGGTTATAAGGTGCGAGATCCCGAGCGTTACGGCGTTGTTGGTTTTGGTGCTGATGGGCGCGCGACCCAGATTTTGGAGAAACCTATAAAGCCACCTTCGGATTTCGCCGTAACCGGCCTATATTTTCTGGACGGGCGCGCACCCGAATGGGCGCGAACGCTCAAAAAATCGGGCCGCGGTGAATATGAAGTTGCCGATCTCCTGCAACTCTATCTTGAAGCTGGAGATCTGACCGTGACCACTATGGGCCGTGGCTATGGTTGGCTGGATACAGGCACCCATGAAAGCCTCCTGGATGCAGGCGCTTTCGTGCAAACACTGGAGAAAAGGCAAGGTCTAAAAATCGGCTGCCCAGAGGAGATCGCATTTTTCAATGGATGGATCACCGCCGGGGATCTGGCCGAACTTGCGAAGCCTTATCTTAAAACGGAGTATGGGCAATACCTTATGCGCCTGATTGAGTAAATCGGCTCAACGGCCACGGCTCCATGCAGTCGCATTTTGTTGTTTGGTCAGCCTAACAGAAAGTGCTACCGCCGAATAAACCCCAAACCCGATCGGATCACGGCAAGCCATTCCAACGGCTTTTCCAAGCCCAAATGGCTGTTTATCGTCATTTTTCAGTAGTTCAGGAAACCGTTCAGCGATTTCCGCTACTCCCTGATCTTGCCGGCGGCGCACCTTCACCAGCTTTGCAAAGCCCTCTACCATTGGCCATTGATGCGTTGCAGGGATGGCGATCCGCTCCTCCGGCGCAAATTGCAAACGGACAAATGTATCATCGGAAATGATATCGGGGAATGCCCCCCAACGAGCACGACCAGCTTCGTTCACGGCGAATATCCCGAAACCCGGCACACCCGATTGCATGAACGGCACCTGACGATAAATGCGTCGATACGCCCGTGTCGCCCAAGATCTGGCCTCCGATACAAATGGCGTGCCGCTACTGTAACGAGGACTAGCGCTCTGCAAGACCGCTGAAATCTGTGCAAGCAGAGGCGGGCTGACCAATACATCGGCATCGAGATATGCCCTGTTTTCTCCCTGTGCCGCTTCATCACCGCCGTTGAGCGCTTTCATCTTTCCACCTTCGGAAAGATCCAAAATCCGGCAACTCCAGCCGCGCTCTGCAAACTGATCTACGTAGCCCGACGCAACGCAGGCAGTGTTATCGCTACATCCGTTTGCGACCACGATAATTTCTATCGAAGCACACGGTTCATCAGACGCCAGAATAGCCTCAAGACACGCGCCGATATAGGCTTCCTCGTTGTTGGCTGGGATGATGACACTCAGCATGTCAGTCCACTCTGGCCGGTGGGCAGAGCATTCAGCCTTCAGTTTCCGTAGCTAAATCTGCCGATGGAAGAGCTGCTTCGGGTTCCATCAGATCATCAAGCCCGGCCTTTTCGGCAATTTCTTCCAGTGGCATTACGTATTCATTTACCGCCTCCAGTACAAAGGGCGCCGCCAGCAATATACCTGCAATTGAGCCGACATAAACCAGCCGCTTACGCATCCGCTCCCAAGGCGTAGCAATATAGGGGATCGCAACAACGGGCCGGAGATCGAGCCGGCGCTTCATCTGGGACGGGCAGCGCATGACCGGATTGATCATCTCCAGCAACCAGACCAGACCAAAGGCCAGAATGATGCTTGCCACACCGCCAAGAAGCGCCGTCTTCTTTCGGCTTCCGCTGATGGAAGTGTCTGGAACCAGAGCGTTCTCAAGCACCACAAATCGTTCTGACTGACGAGTGTCTTCCAGGCGCAGTCCGGTTTCGGCTTCTGCCCGCCGAACATTGATGACGCTGTACTGATCCTGCAATTGCTGCAGGCGGCGGTTTAGTGCGTTCAGTTCCATCGTAACCTTGGGCATGTTGCGCACTGAATTCTCGATCTCCGCTCTTCGCTTTGCCAGCACTGCAATCTGCTCATTTAGCGCTTTGACCTGACGGCCGAGAAGTGCAACTTGCCGCGCAACCGCAGACTCTCTCAGCTGGCTGGAACCTGCCACGACTGCGGCGATTTGTAATTCGAGCTGGCGAATTTCCGGATGTGTCGGTGCCAGAACACGGCTTCGTTCAGCCAGGAGAACCTCAAGACGGCGCAGTTCCTCATATTCTGGGCTTCGGCTGCTTGTGTCCGAAAGTCTACCTTCGCCCGATGCCAAATCCTCCTGCTGTTGCTCAAGTTCCAGAATACGATTTTCAAGATCAAGTTCGGATGTCTGGATCCGCCCGATCTCATCCCGGCGAGCGCTGAGTCCTTCAGGGAGCGCGTCGATGTTGCTATTCTTGAAATTAGCGATTTCTCGCTCCAACTCGATGATCTCGTTGCTGATCCGTGTTTCCTCTTCCTCAAAGAAAAGGAGCGTGCGCCGGGCAGTATCGCCTCGGCTTTGAACGTTTTGTTCCAGCAGGCTTTCCACAAACCGGTTGGCTGTATCGGCGGCAAGTTTGGCGTTATCCAACGTCACGGTGATCAGCAATGCGGAGGGGGTGCTATTGGCGCCGTAACCGGTCCCGGGTGCCGCAATCCGTTCGATGCGAAGGGCATTGCGTACGATGCCCACCTTGTTGCTGAGCGTCAGCCCGGGTTGATCAGCGAAAAGGCCCAGATCGTTGATCACCTCTTCGATATTGTCACGCGCGAGCAACCGTTGCTCAATACGCTGCACGCGCTCTGCGACCGATGTATCAGCTGTGGAACGCGCCAAGTCGCCGGAAACCTGTGGGCGTTGGATCTGAATAGCTGCGGTTGTTTCATAAAGCGAAACTTGACTGAGGGCGTAAAAGAGCGAAGCGGCCATTCCGCAAATTGCTATCAGCCCGAAGAGAAACGCGCGCCGCCACACCATCCGGACCATTTCGCCGACTATCTGAAGCTGCTCTCTCATATCCGACATACCCACTCATTGATAGATGGACCGCGTTGCGGGCCATCGAGAACTGGCTAAACACGGCGCGGCGGTCACTTGAACGACCACCGTCACCAACAACACGATCATAGTGTTTTCCACGCCTGAAAAATAGTGCCGTTCGGCACATATCAGCCCATCTCTGTGCCTAAATCATGCAGTTTTTACCTTGCGAGGCTTGGATTGGGCCTGGAGAAGAAGGATATCACGAAGGCGTCCCTTCAAAGACCGTGGCGGAACGATCTCGGTATCGCGGTCGAAAATGCTGCCCATAAGGCTGCGTTCATGCATCAAAGCGAGGCCCACCCCCCATTTTGCGGCAACCTGCGGAGAGATCCCATCGGCAATGCCCATTTGAGTAGCCAGAGCCCCCGGTATCCAGTCATTGATCACGATGTCCGGAAACCTGTCACCCATATCGGCAACCAGAGCACGCGTGAAAATGCGCGCTGCGCCTTTCGAAACGCTGTAGGCGGAACTTGCCGGAAGTGGCACAAGATCAGCAAATGTCGCGACGTTTATGATCCGACCGATGCCGGTCTCTACCATTCGAGAGATCGCCGCGTGGGCGCATGCAACCGTTCCGCCAAGATTGATATCCACGGATTTCATGTAGGTTTGCGGAGGTTCTGCCAGAAAGTCGAAACGTTCATATATGGCCGCATTGTTGATGAGGATCGTGATGGGCTTGCCAAGCCCCTCAATCTCTTCAAAAGCACGTTCCACAGACGGATAATCGGAGACATCGGCGATAACCGGAAAAAAGCGTTTGCAGTCGATCAGTTTGGCTGTTGCATCAAGCGATGCAGCACTTCGCCCGATACCCGCAACGTGAAGCCCGCATGCAACAAGCTCCTTCGCAAGAGCTTGCCCAAGGCCAGCACCTGCGCCTGTTACCACCGCTACGCCCAATAGCAGTTCCTCTTCGGCGCTCATCTCAAACAGCTTCCTTTTCCGATGCATGCGCCTTCTGACGTGCGATGATGATATCGCCAACACGCAGAGCATTTGCGGCAATCGTAAGACTGGGGTTTACACCCATTGAGGTCGGCATGAAGGAGGCATCCACCACACTCATATTTTCCATCCCATGTACCCGGCAGCTTTTATCCAGAACACTTTTCGCGGGATCATTGCCAAAGGGCAATGTTCCGCAGGGATGGCCAAAATTCAACTCAGGGCCAAAGCTAAGGAAAATAAATCTGTGCCCCCGCAATCCTTTTCGCAGCATCTTGCGGAATGCGCGGCGGCGCGTAAGTATTTCGTTTGCGAACCCATATTCAACTACAATTTCGTCTGGATCATCTGAGTTCAGAAGCACGCGGTTTTCCCGATACGGCAAGTCTTCGAGTATGCCGACAAAGATTTTTGCGTCGCCAAACCATTTTGCGGCAATTGCTGCAGGGATACGGGTAAACTGGCGGAGCGTACGCATACCCCGCAGGAAAGAGCGATCAAACATGCCATTCAGAAAGTGTACGATGCTGCCATAGCTTGCATCCACACCCATTGCCTGAAAACTGCCGAATCTCTGGCCATCGCGCAGGTAGAAATCACGCAAAGCCAGCGCTTTGGTTGGCCCTTTGAACCGAAGGCCGCGGCGCGGCCAGAGGGCAACCATCTCATTGAGGTGGAACATCAGATTGCGGCCTACAAGGTCGTTTCCGTTTCCGCACCCATTAGGTGCTTGCTCAGAACGGGAAGCCAACAGAATGCGCGGCGAACTAAGGGCGCCTGCTGCCAGCACAAAATCTCGCGCACGAAACTGGAAAACCGCGCCAGCCTGCTCCGCTGTAGCGGCCTCGACCCGAGACTTTTCCCACTTCAAGTTAATCACTTTGCAGTCATCCAACAGGGTTGCGCGACCCGTCGCCATAGCAGGCTCCACGCCCGCGGAGCGCCCATCCATTTTGCAGTTTTTCGGGCACTTGAACCCGATGCATTCAAGGCACCCTGGCACGTATTTTATACCCATATGAATGCGGTAAGGATGCAGGCTGATGTCCTCAAAGCTCTTCTTCATGCCCGCATCCCCTTCTGTCATAGGAGGGGGAACTCTGAGAGAAGTTCTACCTTGCTGAGAAAGTGGATCCCGGGATCCACACACATGGTAAAGCGTTTGCGCTTCCGCAAGGTAGGGTGCAAACTCCGCATAGGTGATCGGCCAGCCGCCGGTGGGATGCGGAGCTTCCGGCAAAGCCTCTAGATCGTGGCGCTCGGGCATTTCCAGAGAGGCTGCATAAAAGACAGATGAGCCACCCACACCAGCACCTGTAGGGCTGTAGAAACGGCTCTCCCGCCCATTGATCGTGGCGCGAATACGGGTCGGCCAATAGCCCCGAATCTCACGCGCCGTTCTATCGCCTATTTCACTGTTCAATGCGTGTTGCTCGGTCCTTATGCCTTGAGGCCCTTGCTCAAGAAACAGCACCGAAAGGCCGCTCTCCGCAAGTCGTCTCCCGATGGTGCCGCCACCGATGCCAGTGCCAATAACGATCACATCCCAGAAACGCGCTGCCGCTTCCTGTGCTGTAAGCGCACGCGAAATCTCACCGGAAGCTTCCACTCAGGCCGCCTCTTTGCTCATCAAAGCGTCCAAACTGATAAAGGTCTTATCAGACATTGAGCGACATCTCTCTGTAGCTGTATGCATGGTCTCAAACGTGAAACTCTTTCCGACCTTTCCATACATGCCACACCTAAATACACGATTCGCCCCTTGTTGAACCTAGGTGCGTCATCCAAACCTGTCCACGCAGGTTGCATACCGGGCGGTGCTCTTTCGTGCCGATTGTCACCATCCGAACAAACTTGCCAGAGAAGGTAGACCACGCCAACTTGGCGGGTTCGGGCCAAGCTGATAGTAACTTTCGCCAGTGACTGTCTTGCGAATGCTGTTTCCGTAAAACCAAGGGTGCCACCAGTGATGAGCCAACCAAAGAGGATCGCGTATCTGATCCCTCAGTTCCCCGGACAAACGCACCAGTTCTTCTGGCGTGAGATCGCCGAGGTTGAAAAACAGGGTTGCTTCGTTTCGATATTCAGCACGAGGATGCCACCGCCGGGTCTAATCTCCCATGCTTGGTCCGAAGAGGCGATTGCGCGAACACACTACCTTTTCAAGCTCAAACCAACGCAAGCGGTATTGGCGCTCGCACGGATCCCTTGGGGAAAGCTTGGGAGAGATCTGCAGAAGGAAGGAAGATCGCTTCTTCGCGATGTTATCCTTTGCGCACCCGCCGCACGAAATCTTGCACTCCAATGTCGGGCGGCAAGTATCTCGCATGTGCATGTGCATTCCTGTGGCCGTTCCGCACTGATCGCGGTGCTTGCCAAATTGATGTACGGGCTCGAATACAGCCTCACACTTCACGGCCCGGTCTCCGACTACGGAAATGCCCAACCGCTGAAGTGGCGGCATGCACGGTTTGCAACGCTGATCACGAAAAAGCTGATGGCAGAGGTACAGCATGATCTAGCTGGCCATTTGCCTGAAGTACTCCGCATCCAGCCAATGGGGGTGGATGTTGAAAACCTGAAGCGATCAACCGCCTATGAGGCACCAAAATCTGGCGAACCAGTGCGCATCTTTACCTGCGGACGGCTTAATATCGTAAAGGGCCATCAGGATCTGTTTGGCGCTGTGGCGCTGTTGGTGTCTCAGGGTTTCAATATTCAGTTGGAAATTGCGGGTGAAGATGATGACGGCGGCTCCGGCTTTCGTAAAGTTCTGGAAAAAGAGATCGAGAACAGGAAACTTGGTGAGCATATCCAGCTGCTGGGTGCGATAGATGCAGCCGGCGTTAAGGAGAAACTCCTTTCAACCCATATTTTCGCGCTTGCAAGCTGGCACGAACCTTTGGGCGTGGCTTACATGGAAGCAATGAGTTGCGAAGTCCCGACGCTGGGCACGGCTTCTGGTGGCGTCGAGGAACTGATCACAAATGGTGAAGATGGCTACCTCGTGCAGCCGAAGTCCCCGCCTGCTCTGGCGGACGCAATTGCTGGAATCATTGCAAATCCTGAACAATCCATCAAGATTGCCAACGCTGGCCGGGCGCGCGTTGTCAAAAGCTTCCGGTCCAGTCTGGGAGCAGAGACGATACTGCGAGAGATTGAAGCGGCAAGAGTTTGACCGCATTTCAACTCTCGGCTAAGTGTTGGTCGCTTGTAAGATAGGGTTTCGGTATGTCTGGCAGTTCACAGGGTGGAGAGGTTGTGCTCTCGCATTTCGGGCTGAACGAGCGTCCCTTCTCTTCTCAGCCCGATCCTGATTACCTTTTCTGGTCAGATGCCCACCGTCAGGCATACACCATGCTTGATTACGGTCTGATGAGTGGTGCGCCCATCACTGTTATTACAGGCGAGATTGGCTCCGGTAAAACATCGCTTCTACGTCATTTGTTGCGCAACATCGGCCCGGATGTCTCTGCTGGTCTGGTCTCCACAGCTGGTGGTGGCCGTGCTGAGTTGCTGCATTGGGTTCTTCTCGCACTCGGGCAGGAGAGTGATCCGAAGAACGGCTATGTAAGTCTATATGCTCAATTTCAGGCTTTTCTTATCGGCGAGTTTGAAGCTGGGCGCCGAACCTTGCTGATCTTTGATGAGGCGCAGAGCCTCAGCGCAGAGACCTTGGAGGAACTGCGGTTATTCACCAATATCAATGCAGACCGGGACGCACTTTTGCAGCTTGTTCTTTTCGGCCAGCCAGATCTTCGCGATACGCTCTCCAAGCCGGAGCAACTGGGGTTTGCGCAACGTGTGGCCGCTGATTACCATATTCCACCGCTGGATGTGGCGGCCGTGGAAGGCTTTATCAACCATCGGATGGAGGCTGCCGGAGCCGCTGAAGGCGTCTTCTCCCCGGGAGCCTGCGCCGCCATTCACAGCGCATCCGGCGGACTGCCCCGTCGCATCAATCAGATCTGCGATTACGCGATGGTGTATGCTTATGGCGCAGGTGAGGATGAGGTCACAACCGAGGTGGTCGATCAGGTTGTACGGGACCGCATGACCCAGGGAAGCTTCCTTGCGCTGACAAGCAAAACGAAGCGGCGAAAGGGCACACCGGCGCCGCGTCTGGGCGGGGTGCCAGAGTTGAGCCCCAATTTTGGAGCCGCAAACACGCCTCCAAAGCCTCAGGAAGATACGGCATCAGGGCAAACACCCCTTTCGCTTGGTCCCGCACCAGATCCAACTTTTATGCGCCATCCACGCAGCCGAAAGAAGGGGCGTGGTTGAGATGCGGGAGGAGTGCTGACACCCGTCAATTCACCGCATGGTTGTTGACGGCCCCTTTTTCTGTTGCAAAATCGTAACGACATGTGT
>CANMAI010000028.1 GCA_947495795.1 uncultured Paracoccaceae bacterium
GTTTCGGCTTCGTCATTCGACACCTCCCGACGCAATCTGCGCCTATTCTAGGTGTCCACCAAATCAGAGCAAAACCAGTTACCCGATTTGAGCCTCGAAAGCAGCCGCTCGGCATCATAACCTTCTCTCTGCAGGTAGCCTTTCCAGTCCAAGAGACAGCTCTGCTCGTTCTCCCCGACGATCACAAAACGCTGAACACTTGCGTCACGTACGCTTTCACTTTGGTTATCTACTTGGTTCTTATAGGGGGTGACAGGTTTGTCTGCATGCGGTGTCAGGTCTGTCGCGCCAGTCGCTTGATCAAGACGGCCATTGAAGGCCTCCATGCCGTTGGGAAACGCGAGTAGGAACGTTCTTCGTCTAGCACCTTCAGGGCATGCCCGCAGCCAGCCTCTTTCCTGAAGCTCTGCAAGATACCTCTGTATTGAACGCGGGCTGACCCCAAGAGCCTTCGCCATCGTGCGGTTGCGGTGGTAGAATTGACCGTTATTGCGGTTGACGCAAGTATCACAAAGATAGCTTCCGAAGTGCTTGGCCGACCGCGCCACCTCCGGACACGCGTTCAATGCGCTTTTCCATTGGAACCGCAATTTGCTCCACTTGACGCCTGTCATTGGTCGCGCCCACCCGTCGTATTGGTCGCAATCCACGCGTGGAGATCTGCCGGTCGATATCGAACGAGACGACCGATGCGCACGATCGCCGACCCCTGCCCTCGCATGGCCGCTAATTCCAGGAACCTTTTGGAAATGCCAAAACGCTCTTCAACCTCGCCGCGGCTCAGAAGCCGCTCATCATTTATTTGTCCCATTTTGTACTCCCGGGATGCACTTAGATTACGAGAGTATCGAGAGCTTTCATCGGCAATAATAATGGAGGACCCACAGATTTTTCTCCCCATTGTTTTACAACCTTCGCCTTCTTGGCGCGAAGTTCGCCTCTTGGCGCATTGGCATATTCGGGCTAGGTTGTCCGCTTGCATAGCTCTTGGCACACAGTGCGCATAGGCGCGCGCAGTGCATCAAGACTTGGTCTGGCATAGCGCTGCCCCGTAATCGACAGCGGCGTGTGGTTCAAGAGTCGTCCAACGATCTCTTCTATAACACCTGCTTCAATGGCGACGGTTGCAAAAGTTCGACGATGCGCATGCATGCTCCAGGCGATCCTTTGAGGGTTCGTCACATGCCCGCCCGGGGCTTTCGGAGAAGGGAAGACCCATCTTCTGTTCAATCCGCGTATTGGCGCTAGGATCTCATGGTGGATTTGCAAGATCGGAAGATCAAAACTTCGACCGTTTTTGGTCATTGGCAGGTGAATGTGGTCGTCGTGAATGTTCTTCCATTCAAGCGTCAACGCTTCGGTCCTGCGGAAGCCGGTAAAAAGCAGCAATTCGTAGGGGACGGCGTGAATGGGGTTATGTAGTTCAGTGGTTATGGTTCTCCAAGCACCGAGATCGTCGATAGTTTCGCCCTCTGGCCTCTCCTCAAACCATTCAATGGCCATCGTCGGACATTCGGGCAGATCATGTACGCGTCGAGCATGGTTCCAAACCGTGCGGAAATACTTGAGAGTATGATTGGCGGCTGACGGTGTGGATGCCATCGATCTGTGCCGTTCAACAACCATTGCCTTGGTGATCTCGTCGAGCGGCAGGCGCAGCCAGTCTTTCAGGTGCAGATCAAACTGAAGCTGCAGGTTGTGCTTGTGCGCCACTGACCGGAGCTTCGGACGTGCAAGATATGCATCCATCGCCGCTTCTAGACTAGGCGCACCCACCTGAAATCGCTTTCCTGCCCCCCTGCCCCATTCAAGCGCAAAGCCAAGCGACGTCTGGCGTGCGGCCTCCGCCGAAATGACGGGAAACCGACCGATCAGGACACGCCGCGTCTGCCCGCCAACATCCCTTTGATAATACCAGGTCTTGGCTTTCTTGCCGACAAAGAGCACCAGCCCTTTGACTTCGTTATCCCAGAACTTCGCAGTACCGGATTTTGTCTGCGGTACCTTGCGGGCAAACGTTTCTGTCAGCTTGGGCATTTTGTCAGCTTTTTGTAGGTAACGGTACGATATGAGACGATACGACACGACGTCCCATACGACTTATTATTGAATTAAATGAAAATGTTAGCAATCCCACGACATGTCACGAAACTCATGTCCGCTCCTTGGAAGGCTGAGGTCTTACCACTACACAACGCCCGCTTACGCCGACAGGACGTATTTCATGTGGTCTGCGCGGTCAAGTGGCCTGCGAAGACCGGAGGCATCATCTCCGAACTTGAACGCCTTGTCTCTCCTTTCGATGATCTTCGTGGTACCAGTGGTATCAATAGATACTCCAGTGCTTCAAACACACCTACTTCAAGTAGACGTCGGCGGTTGCCGCACTCCCGCACTGACAACATGCGTCGTGTTGACGCTCCATTGGAGCAACGGCTTCTTCAATTCCGGAGGGTTGCGTGAACGTGGTCCGAGGACAGCAGACCCCGAATGATATGACACCGTGCTCCGCACAAACTGGCGACATATGGCGTGATTTCGAAACAGACTATCGCCCGCCAGAACCCTGTCGCTCTACCTGGTCGATCAGACGACGTGATACGGGTGGCAATAGATGTCGAGTTTCGGCATCCACGTGCGGCCAAAGTCATTTTCTGAGCATGTGCACTGCCACTGGCGTCCGGCTACGCGCCGCCCTATATGAGTGCCAACAGTGACGTAAAGGATACCCCGATGCTGGAATTCGGACAGGATAGCGCAGCCCCCGCCGGCGATCTTATCAAGGACAGTTCTGAGGCCACATTCATGGCCGATGTGGTGGAAGCCTCGATGGAAGTGCCCGTAATCGTGGATTTCTGGGCGCCGTGGTGCGGCCCCTGCAAGACGCTTACACCTGCGCTTGAGGCCGCCGTTACAGCGGCCAAGGGCAAGGTGAAGATGGTGAAGGTCGACGTCGATCAGAACCAGCAGATTGCCGCGCAGATGCGCGTGCAATCCATTCCTGCCGTGTTTGGTTTCGTGGGTGGGCAACCTGTGGACGGCTTCATGGGCGCGCAAACGCCTGCCGCAATAAAAGAGTTCATAGATAAGCTGATCGCCGCCAGCCCGGCGGGCGATGGCGGGCTGGGTGAGGCGCTGGATGCTGCCGAGGAGATGCTGGCCGAAGGTGCCGTGGCCGATGCAGCGCAGACATTCGCCGCCATCTTCGGAGAGGAGCCGGATAATCTGGCCGCTCTGGCAGGGCTTGCCCGGTGCCACGCGGCTATGGGTGAACTGGATCAGGCGCGGGCAGTACTCGACAGTGCGCCTGAGGAGAAGCGGAGTGATGCCCTGTTGGCCTCGGTCTACGCGCAGCTCGATCTGGCCGCGGATGCCGCCGAGGCCGGTGAGGTGACGGAGCTGAAGGCCAAGGTGGAGGCCGCCCCCGGCGATCTTCAGGCGCGGCTTGATCTGGCCATGGCAGAGATCGGCGCACAGGATATGGAGGGCGCTATCGAGACGCTTCTGGCGCTCTTTGCCAAGGATCGTGAGTGGAACGATGGCGCTGCGAAAACTCAGCTTTTCAAACTGTTTGATATGCTTGGCCCAACAGACCCGGTGGCACAAAAGGGGCGTCGGCGCTTGTCTTCGATGATTTTCGCCTAGTTTCTCAGGGAGAGAAGGGGCACCCATGGTCCAGACATTCGCGCTCGCAGATCTGCCGACGACGATCCCGATCTTCCCGCTGCCGGGGGCCCTGCTACTGCCGCGCGCGCGGCTGCCGCTGAACATCTTCGAGCCGCGCTATCTGGCGATGCTGGATGATGCACTGAAAACGCCAGAGCGATTGATTGGCATGGTGCAGCCCATTCAGGTGCCCGAGGGGCCGAGCAACGGGCGGCTTCATCAGATCGGTTGCGCGGGGCGTGTGACGACCTTTCAGGAAACGGAAGACGGGCGCTACATGATCACGCTGACCGGCGTGAGCCGTTACCGCGTGGTGGCCGAAAAGGAGGGCTTTTCTCCCTACATGCGCGCCGATGTGAACTGGAACAGTTTTGAGCGCGACCTCGGGCGGCGCGAGGTGGATGAGTGCTTTGACAGGCCCGCCTTTCTCGATGTGCTGAACCGGTTCTTCGAAACGGCGCAACTGCAATCGGATTGGGATAATCTGAAGGAGGCGGAGGAGGAGCTTCTGATCAACTCCCTCTCAATGCTCTGCCCCTTCGATCCAGAGGAAAAGCAGGCCCTTCTGGAGGCCCCCACGCTGGAGACACGACGCGAGACGCTGGTGATGCTGATGGAGTTTGCATTGCGGGGCGGTGATGATGAAGGGGCGATGCAGTGAGTGCGGATGCGGCGGATCATGCAACACAGATTGATCGCAAGCTGCTTGAGGCGCTCGTCTGCCCGGTAACGCGCGGGGTGCTGGCCTATAAGCCTGATGCGCAGGAGCTGGTTTCAAAAGGGGCCGGGCTGGCCTACCCGATCCGCAACGGCATCCCGGTGATGCTGGTAGATGAAGCCCGGCGGATCGAGGACTGATCTTTTCAGGGCATCGCAGGCCACTGCTCTCACCTAAGTTTGTGGATCATGAAGCTCCAATGGCTTCTGCTAGGTTTGGGCAGACATCAGAGCTTGAAGCTTCCACCGAGCACTCAATCGAGATGGCTGACTGATCAGTGAAATAGCCATCTTTGGCGTGCAGACCCGCCGACAAGGGATCAGATTGCACGGCCCTGCAGCAACCTTGGCAGATCGCCGGTAAGACCGGCGGCTTCGCGGATCAGGCGGCGGCGGAGGGTCGGGGCCTGGTTTATGGCGCCGAGGGCGAGATCTCTGCCGAGGCGGAGGAGAGGATTGTCGTTGGAGAAGATGCGGTTGATCCCGTCTGTTGCTGCAGCGAGAGCCGCGATATCAAAGCCGCGCCAGCGGCGGTAGCGCTCCAGCACATCGGGTGCGCCGATATCCTCGCCGCGACGGCGAGCTTCGACAAGGACCTCGGTGAGGGCCGCGACATCACGAAGGCCGAGATTGAGGCCCTGGCCTGCGAGGGGGTGGATGCCGTGGGCCGCATCTCCCGTGAGCGCCACACGCGGGGCGGTGAGGCTTTGGGCAAGGGAAAGGCCAAGGGGGTAGGTGTAACGGCCCCCAGCCAGGGAAATCTCACCAAGATGTGCGCCGAAGCGGGGGCGAAGTGCCTCAAGATAGGCTGCATCATCGAGCGCCGAGATCGCCTCGGCCCGCTCTTTCCGCTCTGTCCAGACAATGGAAGAGCGATTGCCCGGCAGGGGCAGGATGGCAAGCGGGCCTTCAGGCATGAAGAACTGGTGCGCGCAGCCCTTGTGGGGCTTTTCATGGTCGATCGCAGCCACGAGGCTGGTCTGGCCGTAGGCCCATTCGGTGCGGCGGATACCTGCGCGGCTGGCCACTTCGGAGCCTCGGCCATCGGAGCCGATGAGCAGGCTGGCGCTGTGCTCGGTGCCATCTTCGAGCGTTATGGAAACACTGCCGGGCGAGACTTCCTGCGCCACAACCTGCGTTTCCGGAAGCAGAGTGATGAGTTTGGACTTCGCCACGGCTTTCAGCAACGCATTGCGCAGATAGCGGTCCTCCAGAAAATGGCCCATCGGGCCCTCGTCTATCTCCGTGTGGTCGAAATGGAGGAAGAGGGGCGAGGCACCTTCCCCCGCGCGGCCATCACTGATGCGGATATCGAGGATGGGCTCGGCGTGCTTCTCCACGCCCTCCCAGATGCCCAGCGCCTGCAGCATTCGACCTGTGCTGTGGGCAAGCGCATAGGCGCGGCCATCGAAGCCCGGGTTGCGAAAGGCCTTCAACGTTCCGCGATCCACCAGCAGGCTGGAAATTCCGCCGCTGGCCAGCGCCAGGGCAAGGGCCGGGCCGTTCAGCCCTGCACCAACAATGATGACATCGCTTCTCTTCATAAGCCGCACTATGGGATGCTTCCAGCGATTGTCCATGCCCCGCTCTGCCGCTACCGTCTGGCAAAAGGTCACAGCCTGAGGGAGTGGATGATGGATCTGAGAGCGAGTGCGGCTGATCTGGGGCGCGGGATCGGGGCAGGTGAGATTGACGCGGTTGAGTTGACGGAGGCAATGCTGGAGGCCGTGGCAGCGCATCCTGAGCACGACAGGATTTACGCACGCATGATGCCCGAACGGGCGCGGGCAGAGGCAGAGAGCGCCGCGATGCGGGCGAAAGCCGGGGTGCGCAAGGGGCTGCTGGACGGTGTGCCCATCAGCTGGAAGGATCTCTACGATACAGCGGGCGTGGCGACGGAAAGCGGCTCTCGCCTTCTGGAAGGCCGAGTGCCGGTGCGCGATGCGCAGGTGCTGGAGCGGGCTTCAGGCGCGGGGCTTGTCTGCCTTGGCAAGACGCATCAGACGGAGCTTGCCTTTTCCGGCCTCGGGATCAACACCCAGACTGCCACGCCGCCCAATTCGGTAAAGGCTGATCTGGCTCCTGGCGGGTCTTCTTCCGGCGCGGCGGTTTCGGTTGGGCTGGGGCTGGCAGCAGCCGGGATCGGCTCCGACACCGGCGGCTCGGTGCGTATCCCGCCCGCGTGGAACGATCTTGTGGGGCTGAAACCGGCGCATGGCGAATTGCCGCTGGCGGGTGTCGTGCCGCTTTGCGCGAAATTCGATACGGTGGGGCCGATTTGCCGGAACATGGAGGATACGGCGGAGCTTTACGCCGTGTTGAGGGCGGAAAAACCCACCGATCTGGGAGAAACCAGCCTGTCTGGTCTGCGCTTTCTGGTGCTGCAAACTCCTGGTGTCGCGGGCGCAGATGATGCGCCCCAAGCGGCCTTCGAGGATGCGGTGGAGCGCCTTTCGGCGGCGGGGGCGCATGTCGAAACGGGCGGTGTGGAGGGCGTGGACGAAGCGCTTGGCATGTCCGGTGTTCTCTATACAACGGAGGCTTACGGCACCTGGGGCACGGTGATCGAGGCTGAACCGGAGAAGATGGACCGGCTCGTCCGGGCGCGGTTCGAGGCCGGCAAAGCGTATTCGGGCGCCGACTATGTGCGGGCATGGTTGCGGCTGGAGGAGTTGCGCCGCATCTATACGGACGCGACACGCGGCTACGATGCAGTGCTTTTGCCCACCGCTCCGATTTTGCCGCCGCCTGTGAAACGATTGCTGGAGGATGGCGACTATTTCGTGGAACGTAACCTTCTTGCGCTCCGCAACACACGCGTCGGCAATTTGATGGGCTCGGCGGCGCTGACGCTGCCCACGGGCACGCCACATTGCGGGATCATGGCCATGGCGGGGCCGGGCCACACGCAGCACCTCCTTCGTATCGGGGCCGCGATGGAAAAAGCACTGTTGCCCGGAAAATAGGCGGCGGGCTGGACGATACAGGCCCTTGCGGATAGTTTTGCTGAAAAAGAGGGCTAAAGCCCTGTGACGTGAGGCATGCAATGGACCATCCCAAGCGGTTTTCGGACCTTCCGGAATACGCGTTTCCGCGTTTGCGTGCGCTGTTGGAAGGCGTGGCGCCGGGCGGGCCTGAGATTGCGATGTCCATCGGTGAGCCGCAACACGCTTTTCCCACCTTCGTGCCAGAGATCATTGCAGAAAATCAGGCTGGATTTTCCAAGTATCCCCCGAATGACGGCCTGCCGGAACTGCGTGAGGCGATCACCGATTGGGTGAGCGCGCGTTATGGTTTGCAGGGCATCACCGCAGCCGCGCATGTATTGCCGCTGAACGGCACGCGGGAAGGGCTTTTCAATGCGGCTCTCGCGCTTTGCCCGGAGGAAAAGGCGGGCCAGCAACCTGCTGTATTGTTGCCAAACCCATTCTACCAGTGCTACGCGGTTGCGGCTCTGGCGGCAGGTGCCGAACCGGTTTACGTTTCTGCCCGCGAAGAAACGGGCTTCTTGCCCAATTTTGCAGCGCTTGATCCAAAGCTGCTGGAGCGAACGGCGATTGTCTATATGTGCTCACCCTCCAACCCGCAGGGGGCGGTTGCAGGCAAGGCATATTGGGAGCAGTTGATCGGCCTTGCGGAACGCTACGATTTCAAGGTTTTTGCTGATGAGTGCTACTCCGAGATCTACCGTGATACACCGCCCACCGGTGCGCTGGAAGTGGCGCAATCCATGGGCGCAGACCGCGAGAGCGTGCTCATTTTCCATTCGCTTTCAAAACGTTCCAATCTCGCGGGCCTCCGCTCCGGCTTTTGCGCGGGCGGGCCACAGGCCATTGCCGCGATGAAGCAGCTGCGCAACTATGCAGGCGCACCCTTGCCCCTGCCCCTTCAGCATGCGGCCGTTGCCGTCTGGCGGGATGAGGCGCATGTGGTGGAGAACCGCGCGCTTTATCATGAAAAATTTACCCTTGCGGACGAAATACTGGGCAACACGCCCGGATATCTCTCTCCCGAGGCGGGCTTCTTTCTGTGGCTGCGGGTACCGGATGGCGAGGCAGCGACGCTGACATTATGGCGTGAGGCCGGTGTGAAGGTTCTTCCCGGGGCCTACCTCTCGCGCGAACCGGGGGATGGCAGCGCCAATCCGGGGCAGGAATTCATACGCGCGGCACTGGTGGCACCATTGGAAGATGTGCGCCGGGGGCTGACCGCGATACGAGACGTTTTGGGACGACACTAAATGGCACGCGCAGCACAAAAATCCGCCCGCAAGGGGCCCGCACAGAAGAAGACCAAGGCGCGCACGCCCTTGGTCGAGAAGACAACCGAAGCCGCACTCCGCCGCCGTGGCCTGGAGCTGACGGGGTTGGCTCTACTGGCCCTCGGCCTCGCGCTTTTCGCAATGCTCTGGACGTATTTTCCCGAAGATCCGAGCCTTTTCAGCGCCACGGACGCTGAGCCACAAAACGCGCTGGGGCGGATCGGGGCCTCCCTCGCCGATCCACTATACCGCGCATTGGGCTGGGCAGCCTACGGGTTGCCAGTTGCGCTGATCGTTTGGGGTGTGCGGCTTATCCTGCACCGGGGTGAGGAACGGGTTGTAAGCCGCATGATCCTGATCCCGATAGGGATCGCTGTGGCCGCCGTTTTTGCAGCAGCGCATGTGCCGTTTGCCAACTGGCCGCATGCCTACGGGCTGGGCGGTGTGCTGGGCGATAGCGCCTTGGGTGGCATGCTGGGTCTCATTCCATTGCCCCTGGGCAGTGCTTTGCTGGTGGCTACGCTTCTGTTGGCCGTTGGGTTTTTGGCCTTCGGCATGGTCTCCCTCGGGGTCAACTGGGCAGAATTCAAGGCCATTCTGCGCTTTACACGGCATGGTGCATTGGTCGGGTTCAATGCGATTGTGAAGGGCACCGCTGTGGCCTCCAAACGCACCATTTCCGGTGCGGCACAGGCCCGCGCGAAGCAAAAGGAAGTGCGGGCCAAGGCTGCGGCCGAACGCGAGGAAAAAGCGCTTGCGGCGAACGAAACCTTCACCGGCAGGTTGCGGGAAGAGAGTATTGCACCCACCCTTTCGGATCCTGAAGGTGCCGCGGATGAGGACCGTGTGATGGCCCGCATCTCGGCCGCTGTGCGCGCGCGCGAAGGGCAGCCCGTTCCCGAAGATGTCGAAGTGGTTGAGGAGGAGGAGGCGACTGCCACGCCGAAGCGCATCATGCCTCGGCTGGGCGGCGTGAGCCGTGATGACGTTGTGGCGCCTCCGCCAACAGGTGTGAGCTTCAACGCCAACAATGAGGAGAGTTCCGCCGATCCGGAAGAAGGCTTCACCATGCCGACTTATGCGGACAGAAAGCCGCAGACATCGGATCGCCCAGAGCCGATCGTACAACATCCGGAGCGCAAACCTGCACCCAAAAGTGCCCGCGCCAAGGCGGAGGAGCAGCCGAGCCTTGCGCTGGATACAAAGAACAGCCCGGCTTTCGAGATGCCCGCACTTTCACTCCTGCAACACCCAGTGGAGATCCAGCGTGCGCATCTTTCCGATGAGGCGCTGGAGGCCAATGCGCGGATGCTGGAGACTGTGCTGGATGACTACGGGATCAAGGGCGATATCGTGGCCGTGCGTCCCGGCCCGGTGGTGACGCTCTATGAGCTGGAGCCTGCGGCCGGGCTGAAGGCCAGCCGGGTGATCGGGCTGGCCGACGATATCGCACGTTCGATGTCCGCCCTTGCCGCACGCGTGTCCACGATACCCGGACGCAGCGTGATCGGGATCGAATTGCCCAATGAATTCAGGGAGAAGGTGATCCTGCGGGAGATCCTTTCTGTGAAGTCCTACGGCGATAGCTCCCACACCCTGCCCCTTGCACTGGGCAAGGATATCGGGGGTGAGCCGGTGGTGGCGAACCTGGCGCGGATGCCGCATCTTCTGATCGCCGGGACCACCGGTTCGGGTAAATCCGTCGCCATCAACACCATGATCCTGAGCCTGCTTTACAAGCTGACACCGGATGAATGCCGCCTAATCATGATCGATCCCAAGATGCTGGAGCTTTCCGTCTATGACGGGATCCCGCATCTGCTGAGCCCGGTTGTGACCGATCCGAAGAAGGCGGTCGTTGCCCTGAAATGGACCGTTGCGGAGATGGAGGAACGCTACCGCAAGATGTCCAAGATGGGTGTGCGCAACATCGACGGCTATAACGGCCGGGTCGAGGAAGCGCTGTCCAAGGGAGAGGCATTTACGCGGACGGTGCAGACGGGGTTCGATGACGCGACCGGCGAGCCGATCTTCGAGACGGAGGAATATGCGCCCGAGAAGATGCCCTTCATCGTGGTCATCGTCGATGAGATGGCCGACCTGATGATGGTGGCCGGTAAGGAAATTGAGGCTTGTATTCAACGGCTTGCGCAGATGGCGCGCGCTTCGGGCATTCATCTGATCATGGCCACGCAGCGCCCGTCGGTCGATGTGATCACCGGCACGATCAAGGCCAACTTCCCCACGCGGATCAGCTTTCAGGTGACGTCCAAGATCGACAGCCGCACCATTCTGGGCGAGATGGGTGCCGAGCAGCTGCTGGGCATGGGCGATATGCTCTATATGGCGGGTGGCGGCAAGGTGACGCGCGTGCACGGGCCCTTTGTGAGCGACGAGGAGGTTGAGGAGATCGTCAACCACCTGAAATTGCAGGGCATACCGGAATACGTATCGGGCGTTGTGGAAGGCCCCGAAGGCGATAAGGAAAGTGCGATTGACGAAGTCCTAGGTCTCGGCGGGAACACCACGGGTGAGGACGCGCTTTACGATCAGGCCGTGGCGATTGTCGCGCGGGACAGGAAGTGCTCCACCTCTTATATCCAGCGAAAACTGGCAATTGGCTACAACAAGGCCGCGCGGCTGGTTGAACAGATGGAGGATGAGGGTGTGGTGAGTGCTGCCAATTCGGTGGGCAAACGCGAGATCATGATACCCGAAGCGTAGGGCCTCCCTGCATCAGGGCTTACTTTCAAGGCAAAGGCCCCCCGCCCCCTCAAAGCTGGATCTGGTTTGGGTTACCTCCCCAGACCTTCGCGCCCGTGCTGTCCGTGGTAAAACCGGGCGGCCTCCTTTCGGGTATTAGAAGCAATACCCTGCCGGGCAGTGGATATGGTCGGTGCGGATGTAATATGTCGCGACGTTCTCGAGCACATCAGATGAAGTATTCAACAACGCCCCCGCAGTCAGGCTGCCACCCACCAAAATGGCCCTTCCTACGCAATCAGGATTTTCCGTGGGCGGCGCGGTCAATAACGGAGGTCAAGGTATTCTTCGGCTCGCCCCTTGTGACGTCGAGAA
>CANMAI010000029.1 GCA_947495795.1 uncultured Paracoccaceae bacterium
CATTCCTCGCTCGGAAACTTGACGCCAAGCGAATTTGCGGCCCAACTGAACGAAACCCGAAAGGTCGCATGAAACCCGGACCAAAAACGGGGTGAGCTCCAGTTCCCTCCCGTGACACTCAAATAGTGGTACAGTTTTAGGGGGCTAAGACAACATCATGCACTTGGTACGTGTCCGCGAGCGCCTGAAACCTTTTAGATAGAGCCCAAATCAGTGGTACAGAAACAGGGGGCTAGACAACGGACAATTTTGAGGGATACACGAATAAAATTGATCGAACGAAGTACCTCTGCAGGAAATCCCATGAGTAGCAGATCACGAATGGCTTCGTTTGCGATTGCGGTGGTCCTTATTGTGCTCCCCCTAGTGGTGTTTGGAATTTATCTTGCGGCAATGGACGTCGATACTCGCAATCGTCTGATCGCGGAAAGCACGAACCACCACTTTCCCAAATCGCGGTATTTAGGTGCCGCAGACGGCACGATCGGACGTTACTTCGGTTCCCCTGAAGACGTGACAATACATGGCTATATACCGGTTGACGTCATTGTTGCGCAGTTGCAAGGACGCCGAATTTCTCGAATATCGCAGAGCGGAGATATCGTTTGGAGTGTGACCACCCGCCGTTCTCCTCGTGGACTTGAGCGCCATGGAAACTTGATGATCACCGTTATGGGCAAAGAAGTGATGGCCCTAGATATTGAAGATGGAAGAGAAGTTTGGCGAGTCGATACCGGGATTGTCCTCAACGGTTTGGCATCCACCGATGAAGGGCTGCTTGTCTTACCGTTTTTGGAGGCAGGCCCTCTTTATCTATTACGCCTCTCGGATAGCGGTGAGGTTGTCCAAGATCTGGAGGCCAGAACTGAACCGATTTTTCGGTATCCAAGACATGCAATACAATTTGAGGGTGGTTTCCTTGTCGCAGATACGCAGGCTCATCAAGTAGTGTTCCGAGGGTTGGATGGGCAGGTGCAAACAATTGCGGAGGCATTTTACCCGAACCATCTTGCGATTGCGGGCGATGAAGTGTGGATTGCGGAGGAACACGCAAACCGGATCTTGGCAGTTAATCTTGAGACCGGTGAACGAAGGATTGTAGCGGGTTGTCCTGTGTCCCCTTTTGACGATCAATCCTCTTTTCCGGAGCGTATTGAGAACGAAGAGTTGACCACCATCAAAGGCTTTTGGATTTTTCGAACGTCGGAATGCGCTGCTGAACCTGGAGAGCGTTCCTTGTACTCACCCAATGGATTAGCTCTCGGTGCGTTCGGTAAGCTCTATGTTGCAGATACAGACAATCATCGGGTGGTCGTTTTTGACAAAGATGGGGAAATCGAAGCGGAGCTGCATGGCTTTAACAACCCAATCCGAGTTCTGCCGATTGAGGAGTAAGACCGGCGCTCGTATCCTTGGAGCAGCCCCTGAAAGTGGTCCACCAACCGGGATAGATTGTCCCTTAAACTGGAGGAACAGCGATGGCTGGGAAACGAGAGAAGCCGGAAGAGATTGTATGGAAGCTTTGGCGGGTTGAAGTTCTGCAGGGACAAGGCGCGACGATTGGAGGCTGTACGCCAGATCGGCGTGAAGCAGCAGACGTTCTATCGGTGGCGCAAGCTTTATGGTGGGATGCAAAGGTCTTAGCTCACTCGGCTGGACGAAGACGGCGCGCCTTTCACCCGCTGGGGCGGCGTGGCCACCATGCGCCATCCCGTGACCGGCGCACGCGTGCAGGTCTATGACTATGCCAAACCCAAGGCGACGGTCTGGCCCCGCGCGGATTTCATCTTCGGCAAATCGGTGGCGATTGGGAGGTCAGACGGCGAAGCCGCCTGCTCCTGCAAATCTGCAACGTGGCGGATGCGGAGGGCGGCGAGATAGGACAGGTGCGGCGCGCAGGCGTGAGCCGAGGGCACGCCTGGTCTATTTCTGTTGTCTGACGGGGAGCCCGCGCCTTCACCCTGTAGGAGACATGATAGCATGGATTGAGTGTGTGCGGCGAATGACTGGACAGAGCCCAATCTGCAATATGCTGCGCGTTACACCAATGTCGTCATCCTTTCGAAGGCTGCAGTGCGATTGATGACGCGACCTGCCCTGTCCATGATGCAAGCGCAATCGGGATGAGGCCGGTTTGTCCGCTCAGGTCCGCATCAAGCTGAAAGTTGGATCATATGGAGATGATGCGATGACTTCTGCGGAAGCAAGGTCGCCGCTCAGGTTGGCCTGCATCACACGCCCGATTTCGGCCTGATCGGGCATCACAAACGCATAGGCGAGGTTCAGGTCGACCCTGTGCCCGTAAGCTCCGGAGGTGATCGTCCCGACCACTCTATCCTGTTGCATCAGCGATGCGCCGGGATGAGCGGGGGCGTCGTTCGCATTGATCCGCAGCGTGACCAGCTTGCGGCGCGGTCCATCCGCTTGTCGCTGGACCAGGGCGTCCCTCCCGATGAAGTCGCCTTTGTCCAGCTTCACGAACCGCGAAAGACCGGTCTCGTAGGGGTCGAATTCGGTAATCAGATCGGCTTTCCAGTGCAGGAAACTCTTTTCCATCCGCATGGACTCGACAGCGCGAGCACCGAATAGCGCCAGTCCATGGGCTTTACCCGCCTTGCGCAGTGCCAAGTAAGCCGCATAGAGCGAGGCGTTCGGGACGTGGATTTCATAGGCCAGTTCGCCCGAAAAACTGACACCCAAAACAGTCGCGGGCGCAAAACCTATGTGGCACTCACGCACTGACAACCATGGGAAAGCCTCTGCTGACCAATCCCCGCGGGCGCAGTCCGACAACACGGCTCGCGCCTTTGGTCCGGCAAGAACCAGGATAGTCTGGTCGTTGGTCAGGCTCCGCAGGTTTACTTCCTCGCCCGGCGCGATATGCGCGGCCAACCAATCCATGTCGTGATACTCGGAGGCTGCCGCCGAGCCATACCAGACGCGGGCCGGGCCGCGATCCGAAGGCGGAAGGTTGGCAATCGTCGCCTCGCAATTGATGTTGCCATGATGGTTCAGGAGGTAGCTGAGCCCCACGCGGCCTTCACGCTTTTGCAGCCTGCCGCAAACCATCCGATCCAGAAAGGCATGGGCATCGCGGCCCGTGATCTCGATCCGATTGAAGCCGTTGACCTCCGTCAGCCCGACATTCTGGGCCAGATTGCGCACCTCGGCGGCGACCAGATCGAAGGTTTCGTCAAAACCGAAGCTGGGGGTGAAGTGGAAATCCTGGTTGGGCTTGATGTACTCCACACGCTCCCAGCCATTTACGACCGTGAAATCCGCGCCCTCGGCTGCAAGAACCGGTGTAAGGGGCGTCGTTTTGGCCGGGCGTCCGGCAGGGCGGTGCTCATGAGGAAAGTGGAACCGGAACTCATTCTGGTAATCTTCGATGGCCTTCAGGGCAGTCAATTCCACATTCGCATGGCCGGTGAACCGACGCGGGTCAATGATCCAGGTGTCGTAACACGCCTCTCCGTGAACGATCTGCTGCGCCAAGAGCCAACCATGCCCGCCGCCTTCGCCAAGGCCCGCGCGCAGGCCGATGATGCAATAGGCATTGCGCTTTCCGGGGATTGGCCCGACCAGAGGAGCGCCATCGATGGTGTAGGTGATAGGGCCGTTGACGATCCGTTTGATACCGACCTCGGCCAGGACCGGCATCCGTTCGAAGGCACCCTCCAACACGTTCATCACCCGGTCGAGGTCATCAGGGCAGAGATCGCTGGAAAAGTCCGGGCTGATCCCATCCATGCCCCATGTCTTGCAATCCTGTTCGTAGAACCCGACGAGCAGGCCGTTCTTCTCCTGCCGGGAATAGTAGTCGCTGATCGGGCAGCGCAACAGCGGCATCCGGTGTTTCGCATCGACGATGGCCGGGATATCCTCTGTGACGAAATACTGGTGTTCCATCGAGGCGACCGGGTGCTGGACGCCCATCATCGCCCCCACTTCGTTCACCCGGTAGCCGCAGGCATTCACGACGACGTCGCAATCGATATTGCCCTTCGTCGTCTGAACGGTCCACGTATCATCCGTGCGCTGCGTAAGACCCGTCACCGGCGTGTTGCGATAGACCTCCGCTCCGGCTTTACGGGCATGAAACGCAAGCGCCTGGCAAAGCTGAGCAGGATCGATGTCTCCATCTTCGCGATCCCAGAGGCCGCCCAGAAGGTTCTCAACCGAGATGAGCGGATGACGGCGGGCACATTCTGCAGCATTGATCACCTCATACTCGACGCCCATGCCGCGGGCCATCGAAGCGAAATGGCGATAGCCTTGCATCTGCGCTTCAGTATTGGCCAGCCGGATGCCGCCATCGCCATTATGATAGCCCACAGGGTATTCAGGATCGTCGCGCAGCTTCTTGTAAAGCGCGATCGAATGGGACTTCAGACCGACCATCGTCTGCGTCATCCCGAAATTCGTGACTTGCGCCGCAGAATGCCAAGTGGTCCCGGAGGTCAGCTCGTCGCGCTCTACGAGAACAACATCGCTCCAGCCTTCTTGAGTCAGATGGTACAACGCCGAACACCCCGCGATCCCCCCGCCAATGACCACGACCTTGGTTCTTGATTTCATGGCGATTCTTCCTTGTTACAACTGGCCGCATGTTTGCAGAAACCGTGTGCTTTGAAAAACAGACATATTGCTGAAATTTCATCTGAGAATCGGAGGTATTGACGGTCACACCTTCGCTCCGCGCGATATGCGCGATCAGACCTGTTCGACAAGCGGCGGAGGTTGATGGAGGCTTTGGCGCTGGTCTCAACTGCGCAGGAAGGCGAAGGAAAAGTCGTTGCGCTCAAGACATGAGACTCCGTTGGTTACTGCGGAGCCTGCCATCGCAAAAGCGTTTCGGCTTGGCTGAGAACCAAGTTGATTGCGGCCGGGGCTATGCACATCTTCTTTTCCAAAGGCTTCCCCGAGGCGGAAGAGCCGCTGCGCGCGTGGGTCGAATATCTCGAAGACGAAGCGCTCTATGGCCCTGATGATCCGCTTTTCCTTGCGCCGGCCATCGCACCACAAGCCAACACTGGCTTAAAAGCCGAAGGGTTCACACCATGCCCTAAACATGCGGCCACCAGTACCTGAAACCTCATTGGAGAAACCTCAAATCAGTGGTACCGAAACAGGGCGCCAACCACCAATCGAGCGTCGTGTCGATGTCAGAGGCAAAGATATGAATGTGATGCAAGTCGATCTCATGGTCGACCATCACCTACGCTCCACTCTAGATATCAGTTTGTCGATTTCATCGGTACAGGCGTCCGGGATTTCTTTGGCAAGGAAGTGTCCGCAATTGAAAGCCTCCACAGTGACGCTGTGACACCATTGGCTCCAGACACTATGAAATTCATTTTCTGGCAATGGCATGAACTGCGTTCCGCTTAGGACACGTCAGGGGCACTCGATACGCAGCGCCTTGTCGCGATCCTGCCTATCCTGTTCTAAGTCAATCTTCGCGCCAGCCCGGTAGTCGTCGCAACTTGCTCGTATGACGCTCGCGTCACCGAACTGCGAGATGTATTCCTCCCTGGCCGCAGGATGGAACGCGACGTCATTTCCAGCCCATCGGTCCAAAAGGGTTTCAACCCATGATCGCGAATTCGCAGAAATCATTCTGTCTGGCAGTGGATAAGGCTGCGCAAGAAACGCCCAGTGAAATGCGTTCAACGTACTTGTCGCGTTTATGCGATCCCACATATCCAGCGTTGGAATGATATCGAGGAAAACGAGCGACTGAATTGCGTCCGGGTGGTCGATTGCCAAACGGTATGCTACCCGCACTCCTCGATCGTGGCCGACGCAGTGGAACCGAGAATGCCCGAGTGATAGTATCAGATCGATACGGCATTGGCCATGGCGCGCTTTGAATATCTCGCCGGATCCGATGTGACACCCTCTTCCAGCGATCTCCCATAGCCAGGCAGGTCGGGGAGGATCACACGATACTTGTGAGCAAGAGGAGGTGCCACTTTGTGCCAGATTGCATGTGTCTGAGGGTAGCCATGCAGCAGGACGATCGGCTGCCCTTCACCAGCACTCCTGAAGAAGTTTTTTGCAGTCATTGTTCTCATATTCGTGAGTGGCAAAACCCTGGTAGAGTGCGCAAATTTCGTTATCAGCGTCCTGCTCTCGATGGGCCATCGCTTTACCTATTCTGCTGGAACAGTGCCAGGCCGTGCTCGGTCATCCATCGAAAGTTGAATGAGGGTGGCCAACGCACCGACCACAATCAGCGACCACCATGCGATTGTGTAGTCGCCACTCAGATCAAAGGATAGGCCGCCCAGATAGGCTCCCAGGAAAGCGCCAATCTGGTGGCTCAGGAACATCACTCCAAACAGCGCGCCAAAGTTCGTTGCTCCGAACATCGAGTTGATAAGCGCGCTCACCGGAGGGATCACGCTGAGCCAGAGAAAGCCCATCGCCGCCCCGAACATAAGCGTGCTTTCTACGGTGACCGGCAGAAACGCGTAGCAGGCAATGGCGATTGTCCGGAATACATAGATCAGTGCGAGGATCATCTTGTGACCATATCGTTCACCCATCTTGCCTGCCACCAATGTCCCGATGGCATTGAAAATCCCAATCATTGCGATGGCGTTGGCGCTAAGCGTGGCGGGCAGCCCGCAGAACGCGATGAAGTTCGGCAAATGGGTTGCGACGAAAATCAGTTGGAAGCCGCAGGCGAAGAAGGCGACGGACATCACGACGTAACCAGGGTGGCGAACGGCTTCGCGAATGGCTTTGATGGCATTTGGCTTGTTGGTATTGGGAGTTGCCCCTACGGTCGTGCCATCATTCTTGAAGAACACCGCCAGCAGGACCATTGCTCCGGCAAGTGTTGTCAGCACCATCAACGAGGTTTCCCAAGACAGTGCGTCCAAGAGCCCTTGGGTTCCCGGTGCAATAACAAAGGTTCCGAGCGATCCGGCAGCGGCCAGGGTTGAAACCGCCATTGCACGTATTCCGGGTGCAGCAATTCTGGATAGTACCCCGACAAGCACGCCATGCGATGTTGCGGCAACGGCCAAGCCTACCAACAGCCCACCACCTGCAAACAACGCGACGGTTGTGCCAAGGCTCATCAGCCAAAGCCCAAGCGCAAATAACACGGCTCCCACTATAACGACGACTTTGCCGCCGAAGCGATCCGCCAGCGCGCCCATCACGGGTTGCCCGAACCCCCATGCCAGATTCTGAACTGCCATTGCCAGGCCGAATGTTGCAACCGATATACCCGTACCTTGCACCATTGGATTCAAGAACAGTCCGAGGCTTTGGCGAATGCCCATCGACGTCGACAGAACGAGGCTGGCGGCGACCAGAACCGTAATCAAAAGTGGAGTCCATAATTTAGCCGGGGTTGAACGGTTTGCTGACATTGAGGCCTCCGAGTGACTCGGAATGCAGCTTCGGAGTTAGGCTCAGCGTTGTAAACTCACTAGTTAGTATACTTGCTAGCCAAGCCGCAAATCATGTTCCAGCAGTCGCCGCGCCGCCTGCCCGGCAACCACGGAATAGTTCGGATCTCGCTGAACGAGTATTCGGGCGACGGCACCATCCAGCACGATCCTGATCTTTTCTTCGGATGAATAATGCTTGCGGGTTGCCCGCTTGATGTCTTTGACGATCTTCTCGCCGAGGCTCTTCGTTGTCTTTCTCATCGTCCACTCCTCGGTGGTTACGATGAGCAACAAACACTCCCTTAGCAAATTGCGCTATTTGGACCCATAGGCGCTGACGTCAGACAATAGTCAGGACATGATTCTCATTTCGACAGGGCTTGGGATAACGCCAACAAGATCACGGCTTTAGGAGCCTAAAGTGAGCCTAGCGCGAATGCCCCCATCCACTAACGTTTTGATTTGTGGAACGTCAGGAACCTTTGACTCTTTCCGAGGCCAAATGAGCCCCCCCCCCTTTGAAGTGGTCCGCCCCTATAATTAGGAAAGCGGAGGACTGGAGCTCACCCCGTTTTTGGTCTGGGTTTCATGCGAGCTTTCGGGTTTCGTTCAGTTGG
>CANMAI010000030.1:0-2500 GCA_947495795.1 uncultured Paracoccaceae bacterium
TCTGGAACCACTTCAAGTTCAGTGTTGGGACTGTGTTTTTGATGGCAAGAACCCGGCACGAGTGCGGGTTTTTGCATTTTGCTTTGGTTGCGGGGAGAGGATTTGAACCTCTGACCTTCAGGTTATGAGCCTGACGAGCTACCGGGCTGCTCCACCCCGCGTCAAAGCAAGTATATTTTGTATCGTTTTGAGAGCGTTGTGGTTTTATCAGGTTTGGCGGTGACCTACTCTCCCACGTCTTGAGACGCAGTACCATCGGCGCGGTGGCGCTTAACGGCCGAGTTCGGGATGGGATCGGGTGTTTCGCTCACGCTATGACCACCAAACCTGGAAAAACCACTGATCTCCGGCGCGTTTTGCGTCGGAGGGTTACACGAGACTGTCTGTTTGCGGCTCTTGTGAGCCTTCATCCAAGCTTCTGATCGGTGTGTCTTTGACTTCGGATCCGGTTTTGTCTTGTGTCTACTGGATCGGAATCAAGCCTATCGGGCAATTAGTACTGGTCAACTGAACGCATTGCTGCGCTTACATCTCCAGCCTATCGACGTGGTGGTCTTCCACGGCCCTCAGGGAGACCTGGTTTTGAGGGGGGCTTCCCGCTTAGATGCTTTCAGCGGTTATCCTGTCCGATCATAGCTACCCAGCACTGCCGTTGGCACGACAACTGGTCCACCAGTGGATCGTTCACCCCGGTCCTCTCGTACTAGGGGCAACTCCTCTCAAGTCTCCTACACCCACGGCAGATAGGGACCGAACTGTCTCACGACGTTCTAAACCCAGCTCACGTACCTCTTTAAACGGCGAACAGCCGTACCCTTGGGACCTGCTCCAGCCCCAGGATGAGATGAGCCGACATCGAGGTGCCAAACACTGCCGTCGATATGGACTCTTGGGCAGTATCAGCCTGTTATCCCCGGCGTACCTTTTATCCGTTGAGCGATGGCCCTTCCACGCGGGACCACCGGATCACTATGGCCGACTTTCGTCTCTGCTCGACTTGTCAGTCTCGCAGTCAGGCGGGCTTATGCCATTGCACTCGACGGTTGATTTCCGACCAACCTGAGCCCACCATCGCGCGCCTCCGTTACTCTTTAGGAGGCGACCGCCCCAGTCAAACTACCCGCCACAGAGGGTCCCGGATCCGGATAACGGACCGCGGTTAGACATCAAGCGAACGAAGGGTGGTATCTCAAGGGAGGCTCCACGGAAACTGGCGTTCCCGCTTCAAAGCCCACCACCTATCCTGCACGTCGCAGGCCTGATGCCAGTCTGAAGCTGTAGTAAAGGTGCACGGGGTCTTTCCGTCTGACCGCGGGAACCCCGCATCTTCACGGGGAATTCAATTTCGCTGAGTCTGCATTGGAGACAGCGGGGAAGTCGTTACGCCATTCGTGCAGGTCGGAACTTACCCGACAAGGAATTTCGCTACCTTAGGACCGTTATAGTTACGGCCGCCGTTTACCGGGGCTTCAATTCGACGCTCTCACATCTCCTTTTAACCTTCCGGCACCGGGCAGGCGTCAGACCCTATACGTCGTCTTGCGACTTCGCAGAGCCCTGTGTTTTTAGTAAACAGTCGCCACCCCCTGGTTTGTGCCCCCAGTCTATACTTGCGTAAGAACTGGGCCTCCTTCTCGCGAACTTACGGAGGTATTTTGCCGAGTTCCTTCAATGCAGTTCTCTCAAGCGCCTTGGTATGCTCTACCAGTCCACCTGTGTCGGTTTAGGGTACGATCCAATGGAGGGCTATTTCCAGGGACCACTCAACGGCCCGCCCAATCCGATAAGGGCGAACAATCTCCGTGATCCGTCACAATCCTCCTGGCTCAGGAATATTAACCTGATTCCCATCGACTACGCCTTTCGGCCTCGCCTTAGGGGTCGGCTTACCCTGCTCAGATTAGCTTTAAGCAGGAACCCTTGGACTTTCGGCGAGGGAGTCTCTCACTCCCTTTATCGCTACTCATGTCAACATTCTCACTTCTGAACGCTCCACACCCCCTTACAGAGATGCTTCACAGCAAAACCTCATGTCTCCGCAGCCCCCCGAAGGGCACTAAAGAGACAAAGGTTTATGAACAGAACGCTCCGCTACCGCTACGCTCCCGAAGGAACGTAACCCTCAGCTTCGGCTCATGGCTTGAGCCCCGGTACATCTTCGCCGCAAGACAACTTATCTAGACCAGTGAGCTGTTACGCTATCTTTAAAGGATGGCTGCTTCTAAGCCAACCTCCTGGTTGTTTTGGTCGTCTCACCTGCTTTCCCACTTAGCCATGAATTAGGGGCCTTAGCTGGAGGTCAGGGTTGTTTCCCTTTCCACTACGGACGTTAGCATCCGCAGTGTGTCTGCCGCATAGTACTTCTCGGTATTCGGAGTTTGGTTAGGATCAGTAAGACTGTAGGTCCCCATTACCCATCCAGTGCTCTACCCCCGAGAGTATTCGTGCGACGCTCTACCTAAATAGATTTCGCGGAGAACCAGCTATCTCCGAGTTTGAT
>CANMAI010000031.1 GCA_947495795.1 uncultured Paracoccaceae bacterium
CAACGTAAGCCCGGCTGACTTCGAAGAGAGATCAGCCGGATCTTTTGGAACGATCCACTAAAATGGGGCAAGACGACAATGCAACAAATGCTTTGCGACCTCCGAATGGCGGCTTTCGGTGGTCAACGGAGCGTGCGGCCTCACGCCAGCCTTTGTTCAATCACGTCCCTTTCCCCTCACTAGCCGGTATTGGACAGTTCGAGCAAACCTGAACATCGCAAAGCCTACAGAGCGTGCGTCGCTCAGACACTGTTGCGTCCATTGAGATCAGGATCTTGCCCAAAAGGACGTCGAGCAACTCGCGTTCCCTTTCGGAAAGCGGAGCCAGCAGTGCGTCCATGGCCGAGAGCCGTCCGCGAAGAAGCTCGTCGCGAACTGCATGACCTTGATCAGTGAGCCGCAGCGCAACTGCGCGTCGGTCTTGCCCCTCGGTACGCTCAACGAGACCATCGGCCACAAGCCTGTCAACAAGCCTGACCGTTCCTGGGTGGGAACGCCCAAGGATACGACGGAGTCCATCGTTTGACAGCCCGGTCCCATGTCCGATGACGACGAGTGCGGCAGGTGTTTCACCGACACGGCCTAGAATATCGCGCGCGACATCCTCAATCTGGTCGGCAACAGCGAGGCCTACGACCCCGAGAAGGTTTGCTGTTTTATCCATCATGGCGACACAATATGTGCGCCCCGCACGATTTTCAACTTGACGTTATGTGCGGAGCGCACGTATTTCTGACATGAGGATGGATCGGAAGGTACGTGCCATGTCGGAACCAGAACAAAATAAAGTTGATCTCTTGTTCGCGGCTGAGCCGGAGGACCGGGTGTTTTGCCCTACAAGCGGCCCAATTCTGCATCATGTCAGCCTCTTCGTTTCTGATATGGAGGCATCGTCCCGTTTTTACACGGAAGGCCTCGGACTCACCCTGCGGGAAGAGTTCGATGACATCATCGGTTTGAGAGCGGGACGCAGGTTCCCTTTTGCGGTCGCGAGCATCTTTCTGGAGGCGGGTGAAGGCCGATTTATTGAACTGCATCCCGCTGGTGATGGCGCCATGTCACCGCCTGGATTTCCGATGAACCATCTGGCTCTTGCCGTTGTGCATGTGGATGACGCCTACGCACAAGCTCTCACCGTTGGCGGGACGCCATTCGACATCCCTGTTCCAACTGAAGATTGGGACGGAACACCGCTTGATGTGATCATGTCCGGCGCTCGGCCTGAACCCATGCGCATGGCCTTTCTCCAAGGTCCAAGCGGCGAACTGATCGAACTCTATCAGGCATCAACAAAGACTTAAGGGAAATAGACCAATGGAACCCACGCGAAGAAACTTGCTTATGGGCGCTGGTGCACTGGGCACGACGGCACTGGCGGGGAAAGCACACGCACATGGGATGGAGCCTAACGGCGGCGGTGTGATGCTCAGTCCAGAAGGATGGGACGCGGAAGCGCCTCCCGAGCTGGTGTTTCTGACGGAGGCGCGGGTCCAACTGCAACTTCCGCCAACCACCACAGGCCCAGGGCCAAGCGGGCAGCGCGTGATTTTCAATGTGACCGGCGGCACCTTCGACGGGCCGCATCTGCGCGGGCGCGTGACAGAGGATGCGGGCGCGGATTGGGTGAACATCCGCTCAGATGGCGTCGGCGATCTTGATGTACGCTTCACGTGGGAAACCCATGACGGCGCACTGATCTATGTCCACTGGCACGGGCGGTTCTGGTCCAACCCCGAAGATGCCGAATATGCCTCCGATGTGGCGAAGGCTGACGATCCAGATGGGGCATGGCGCTATTATTTTCGTACAGCACCGAAATTTGAGACCGGCGATCCGCGCTATGCCTGGCTGAACAATATCGTCGCCGTCACCAAGTCCCGCCTAGGTGATGGAGGACCAATACATCGGTTTTACGCCGTTCTCTAAGCGACACGGATCGAACCGGCGGAATACAAACCGGGCCACAAGGCCGGTTCGATATCTCAAATGCATCGTTGAAAGACAGGAGGGTGAATTGGCAGCCACAATCGAGGCAAAGGCGAAGCGTTTCAAAGAGCTACACGCCAGCAGTTGCTTCGTGATGTCGAATGCGTGGGATGTCGGGTCTGCAAAAGTGCTTGAAGCTGCAGGTTTCTTGGGCCTGGGGACTACCAGCTCCGGCTTTGCTTGGACGGTTGGTCAGAAGGATGGCGCAACCTCCCGTGACCTCCTTCTGGCGAATGCGAAAGCCATTGTGGATGCCGTCGACATTCCAGTCTCCGGTGATCTACTGAACGCGTTCGGAAGGTCTCCCGACGTTGTGGCGGAAACCATTCGCCTCGCAGGGGAAGCAGGGCTTGCAGGCGATTCCATCGAAGATACGACTGGCGATCCCGCAGTGCCGCTCTTCGAGCGGGAACTGGCAAAGGAGCGGATCGTCGCCGCGGTTGAAGCAGCGCGCAGTCTTGATCGACCGTTTGTTCTCCGCGCGCGAGCAGATGAGCTCTTCGCCGGAGCATGCGATCTCGATGAAATCCTCGCGCGTCTGGCAGTTTATGAAGAAGCCGGTGCCGATCTCCTGTTTGCGCCTGCGCTGATGACGCTTGCGGATATCGAAAAGGTTGTTGGTCGTGTTCAAACGCCGATCAATGTTCTGGCGGGCATTGGAAACGAGGGAACTGTGCCTGATTTCGCGGCGCGCGGTGTCCGCCGCATCAGCGTTGGCTCGCAACTCTACAGCGCAGTTACGGGACGGTTGCAAGCTGCGGCGCAGGAACTTCATTCCGATGGCACCTTTGGTTGGGTCGACGGCGCGATGCCCTATCCGCTGCTCAACGACTTGATGCGATGAGTTTCCCAAGACACGCCGCACCAGGCGGGTGGGGTTTCGTGGCGCAGCCTGACCCAACCATCCAGCACCCGAAAAGAAGCGCCCCCATGATGCTGACGGCTTTGGTCTTTGTGTTTATCCTGAGCCACGCCTTCCGAACAGTCACCGGCATTGCGGCCGAACCTTTGGCAATTGAATTCGATGCTTCGCCGCAAGCTCTTGGTGCAATTGCGGGCTCTTTTCACTTGGCCTTCGCGCTGGCCCACCGTGTGGATATGCTGATCTTCGGGCAATGCCTGCTCGGAGTAGGCTGCGCCCCCGCGCTTCTCGCCGCCATGGTGCTCGTCTCCAGACGCTATCCGCTAGAGAGGTTCGCATCACTTTCAGGCCTTATCCTCGCAACGGGCGGCGTAGGTATGCTGATGACGGGCACGCCGCTTGCATGGGTGATTGAAGTCTGGTCCTGGCGGGCTGGCTTCGGTGTCCTGACAGTCATGGCGGCGATGAGCTGGATCGCTGTCTTCTGGTTTCTTCAAAAAGAACCGAGCCAAGCCGATGCTCAGAAGATGCCAATTGGTACAGAACTGCGCGGTCTTGGAACAGTCATTTCCCAACCACATACGCTTGGTATCTGCTGCCTTGGTGCCGTGACCTATGCCGCATTTATGGCCCTGCGTGGTTTATGGATCGGACCACTGCTCACCGACCGATATGGGTTTTCACTTCTCGAAGTCGGACATGTCGCTCTAGCTATTTCCATCGCTGTCATTCTGGGCCCTTACCTCTTCGGACGCATCGATCCAGGCCCAAACAGGCGGCGCAAAATTATCGTCTGGTTCAGCGCGGCCTATGCGGGGCAGTTTGCTGTCCTCGCCCTCGGTCGTGGAGCGGGTTTCGATACTGCCCTTGCGATCTTCACGGGGTTGTCGGCGGGGTATGTCACGATGCAATATGCAGATGTGCGATCTTCCTATCCTGCGGAGATGACCGGTCGGGCACTGAGCGTGTTCACAATGGCGATGTTCGGTGGTGTCGCCGCAATGCAATGGCTGAGCGGGACCACGGCCACCTTTGCTGCAGAACACGGCATCGAGGCGCCGCGCACCGCCCTTCTGTTCGTGAGTGCGACGATTGCAGCGGCCACGTTCGCCTTTTGGCGATTGCCGCAACCGCCCGGGGACCCGAACGGATGAAGAGCATGGCCCCAGCCACAGAGTTTGCGCTGTTCCCCACAGCCATTGGAAAATGTGGCATCGCGTGGCGGGGCGATCTTGTGATCGCGACACGCCTTCCGAGTACACATCCAGCAGCCACTGCCCGCTTTTTCACCAGACGGCTCAACGCGGTAGAGGGTGTTCCATCAGAAGCCGTTCAAAGGGCAATCATAGCCATTGCCGCTCTTCTCGAAGGGGAGCGGGCCGATCTCTCATTCATTCCGTGTGACTTTGAAAGCGTCGACCCATTCGCGGCGAAAGTCTACACGGCGACACGAATCTTGTCTCCGGGCGAGGCCTCTACCTATGGCGCGATCGCGGCGGAAATAGGTGAAAGGAACGAGGCCAGAAAAGTTGGACAGGTCTTGGGCCGCAACCCCGTTCCAATCATCGTTCCGTGCCATCGGGTTCTTGGATCAGGTGGCAAACTCACCGGCTTCTCTGCGCCGGGCGGCGTAAAGACGAAGCTGAAAATGCTGGAAATCGAAGGGGCGAGAATTGGCAGCGGGCCTGGTCTCTTCGAGGACTTGCCGTTCTCGATGAAAGCGCCGCCATAGCCCCATTCGACCACTACAGGTCAAGCGTGACGACCCACTTGTTCTTTCCAATTTTTCGGGAACGTTCGAAACCCAATCTGTCGAACATATGCAGAGCGCCGTTAAAAAGAAACGCTGGCGTAGCCTTCCGTCCTTCTATGTCTTCGGGATAGCCCTCGACACGCCCGCCGCCGAGTGCCTTGATCTGTTCAAGTGCCCCTGCGAGAGCTGCGGATGCAACGCCTCCGCCTCGATGATCTTTGCCGGAGAAAAAGCACGTGATGCGCCAGTCCGGTAGCTTGGGATCATCTTTTTGGTAGGCTCGCGCATTGTGTATACGCGGCAACTCAACGGGTGAACCAAACTGGCACCAACCGACACATTTGTTATCATGATAGACTAGGGCGGCGTGTGCCTCACCCGCTTTGACGCGGGCTTCCTTCATTGCTCGCTTTTCCTGTAACGACGCGTCTGAACCCTCTTTACCGTGATACCATAAGCACCAGCATCCGCCCCAAACACCATTGTTGTCTTCAACAAGGGTCGCGAAGTCATCCCACGTGCTCGCATCCAGAGGTTTGGTTTCATAATCAATCATCATGCTCTCACCTTCCATCGTTATTATGTGCGGTGCGCACATAACGTCAAGTGAAGAGCTTCCCTGCATCTTTATGGTGGGCTCAGGAAACCGGTGCAGCAACCAAATTGTCGGTTGAGCAGCTTGTATTGCGGCGAATACCGTGACCTCTGGTCTTGATGCTTCTTGGTACGTTGCCAGTCTTATGTCCCTGCAAAGAAGCGAACATTCAGCTAGCTATCTTGAATGTCAGCTGTGCGGAGAGGCTGTGTGGAAACTATCTGAGTTTGGGAGATTGCTGCGGTGTTGGGGCACTTGGATCATAGTTGGCCAAATTATCGACTGTGGCGCGTCAGATTTGATGTGAGGGTCTTTCTGGTAGTGCCCTGACGCTCTTAGAAGCCGTTTTTGGTCAGACCACCACTTGTTAGGCCTTCATCGCGGCAACCAGTGCTGGGATGCCCACTGGTCTTCCAACAACGCAGAAGGTTGCCCGACTTGGGGTTGTTGACGTTCACCGTGTTTGAATGATTGTTGCGGCAATCGAGATGAAGGCTTTGAAGCTCTGATCTGTCTTGCATGAACGCATTGCTATCCCTCTGTTTTCCTTCAACTTACCGAAGTAATTCTCGATCAGGTGCCGCCATTTGTATGTTTCTTTGTCGAAGTTT
>CANMAI010000032.1 GCA_947495795.1 uncultured Paracoccaceae bacterium
GTTTCGGCTTCGTCATTCGACACCTCCCGACGCAATCTGCGCCTATTCTAGGTGTCCACCAAATCAGAGCAAAACCACAGACCGGGCAGCGGACCTTCGCGTGGGATGCTGCGAACGTGTCAGAAGGACGCATATTGCAAATGTCCTGCACTGTAGCGAATGTCCGGAACCAAGCAGTCACGGTTCGATCAGTTGTCTTCATACGATTGCTTTTCTACCCTGGACGAAAGGGATTTAGGTTATGATCAATATCGAGAAACTCCGTTTGGATACCCCGAGCTGTGAGACTGTGTTGCACTTCAACAATGCGGGTTCGTCCCTCATGCCAACCCCGGTTTTTGACGCGCTCCAGCGTGTGCTGCGCGACGAGAACGAGCTGGGTGGATATGAGGCCGAAAGGCGGGCACAGGATGATATTCACGCATTCTATACCGAGTTTGCGGGACTTCTGAATGCGGAGCCTGACGAGATCGCATTTGTCGAAAATGCAACACGCGCATGGGATATGGCGTTCTACGGTCTGCATTTGCGGCCCGGAGACAGGGTGATTACCCACGGGTCCGAATACGCATCCAATTACCTCGCGCTCTTGCAGCAATCACGCCGCCTCGGGTTTGAAATTGATCTTGTGCCCTCAGACGCCTCCGGGCAGATCGATACCCAAGCGTTGGACGACATGATCGGCCCACGGACAAAACTGATCGCGATCACGCATGTGCCGACACAGGGTGGCTTGGTGAACCCTGCCGCCGAGGTGGGGAAAATCGCGAGGAAGCATGACGTTCTTTATCTGCTGGATGCCTGCCAATCCGTCGGGCAAATGGATGTGAATATCGCGGAAATCGGTTGCGACATTCTTTCCGGCACAGGACGCAAGTTTCTGCGCGGGCCAAGAGGCACAGGGTTTCTCTATGTCCGCAAAAGCATCCTCGACCAGATAGACCCGCCCTTTATCGATCTTTTGTCCGCGAAATGGACCGAGGCGAACAGCTTTGAATTTGCCGATGGAGCAAAGCGGTTCGAAAACTGGGAGAGCTATGTTGCGGGCCGCGTTGGCCTGATGGAAGCCGTCCGGTATGCACGAAATATCGGGCTGGCCAACATTGAGGCCCGTGTGACCGAGCTTGCGCAGGACTTGCGGGCAGCACTTTCGGAGATCAAAGGTGTTTCAGTGCATGATCTGGGCCGGAAAAAATGCGGGATTGTTACGTTTGAAAAGGCCGGTATCGCCCCCAAAATGATTGCAGACACCCTTAGGGCCGACAGGATCAACGTGTCGGTCTCCCCTGTGACCGCCGCGCGCCTTGATCTTGAGCCGCGCAATCTGCAAGCGCTGACGCGGGCTTCCGTGCATTACTTCAACACACACAATGAGATTGACCGGTTTGTTCATGCCGTGAAGCAGGCATAAACGAAAGCGGACGTCGTGATCATTTCCGCAAAGAGCAAGAAGTCTGCACAGCTGACATCTCTGAGCCTCCTACTTTGAGTCCTCGGTTAGGTCCGCTGCGAGCCCATACCTACCGGATAAGACCAAACATCGCAGCCCAGTTTTCTGCGGTCATTCCTCGGCGGTAGTCCTTTTGCATTTCGCGATCCAGGAGTTCTACCAACAGTCGGTTTTCAAGCCAGACCTCGACGCATTCAAACGGACCACGATTGCAAATTCGAGCAATCCAATCCCTTTCCGCAGCAAGAGAAATTATTTCTGAGCGGTCCAGCGTCGCACACAATGCCGCATGGACAAATGTCGAACCGGCGTCACGCGTCTTGATTTCACACGATATTTGTTCCGCTCCGGCTTCCAACACGTGCGTCGTCGGGTAGACCTCAATTGCGGTTCCATCGTCTTGCTTCGCAAAGGCAATCCAGCAGTCCGGAAATGGCGGAAAGGGCAAGGCTACGCCCCCCATGACCTGAGCGAGGAAGGTCGCCACCTCTTGAGGAGCGTCGGCGTTGATCGAGAGGTGCAGCAGGCTCATGAGCGGTGGATATCACAACTGTTTGGATGTCTGCAAAGTCCGCCTTGTCGTCGTTGAGTGGGGTCGGATCGAATGGCTGGTCTGGATCGGAATTGCTTGAGGTTCGGGCCGAAACCGCCTGGCGGATGGGCAGCGCGGTACTACGGAAACCGGATTGGATCGCGTCAAAGGTTCGCGACGTTCTGCATCTGCCAATACGGGTCGGAACCACTCTCATAGGCACTTAAACGGCCTTGGCCTTGGTTTTCTCATTGTGCTAGGCATGATTTGACGAGGGTTGCCCGAAAAGCAGCACGTTGAGAGCAACCTCACGGCGCACCGGGACCCGCAGACCTGTAACCACCGCATGCTTCTCCCAGTTTGATTTGGTGTGAATAAATGGCTGTCTTCGGACGTCTTATATTTGTGCGCGATCAATCTTGACGCGGGTGGGTAGCCAGGGTTGCGCGATTTTGAGTGGATGCCCGAAACGGTGGGGAACGGATCTTGGAGAAATCACTGCGAATATCCGTGATTGGTGAGCTTCGGGTGGAGGGCCGTGAGCAGAAGATGGCGCTGCCGTCCTCGCGCAAGGCGCGGGCTTTGCTCGCCTATCTGGCCCTGACCGCCCGCCCCGTGCGCAGGCAGCGTTTGTGCGAGCTGTTCTGGGATCTTCCCGATGATCCGCGTGCCTCGCTTCGCTGGGCCTTGAGCAAGCTGCGTCCGATACTCGATACGCCCTCCACGCAGCGGGTTGAGGCGGATCGCGAGCGCGTTTCGCTGGTGCTTGACGATGTGGAGGTGGATTTCGGCACATTGCGCGCGCAGCTTTTCAACAACCGAACGCATATGCCCGTGGCCGAACTCGAGGAGATGGCCGACGCCCTGGCGGAGCCGGTGCTTGACGGGCTGGATATCGCGGGTGGTGAGGATTTTCAGATGTGGTTGATGGGGGAGCGGGAAGACGCGCGCCTCATGCGGGTCAACGTGTTGCGCCGTTTGGCCACCCATGCGGAGCTGGAGCCTTCGGACAGGATAAAATGGGCACATCGCTGGCTGGATCTGATGCCATTCGATGCACAGGCGGCCTCCACTCTGGTTGCGGCCTGCCGGACGACCGGACGGATGAGAGAGGCAAGAGACATCGAGCGGGCGTTTCGGGAAACGGCTGCCGAGGCTTTCATCAAGTTGCCCGCGGATTTTGGCGAACCCACGCCGGTAAAGCTGCTTGAGAAGCCTGAAAAGCCGCTCCGCGACAGCCGGCCGCGCTGGCGGCTGAGGAGCCAGTCCATCGGGTTTTGCAAGGCGCCGGATGGCGTGAGCATCGCCTATGCGAGCGTGGGCTCCGGGCCGCCGCTGGTGAAGGCGGCCAACTGGCTCAACCATCTGGAGCTGGATTGGGGCAGCCCGATCTGGGGGCCCACATTCCTGGCCTGCGCGCATGAGCGGCGGTTCATCCGCTACGATGAGCGCGGCAACGGGCTTTCGGACTGGCAGGTGGATGATCTGAGCCTCGACTCGTTCGTGACCGACCTTGAGACGGTGGTCGACGCGCTGGGGTTGGAGCGGTTCCCGCTCCTTGGCCTCTCGCAGGGTTGCGCCGTCTCCATCGAATATGCGGCGCGCCATCCCGAACGTGTTTCGGGCCTTGTTCTGATCTCGGGCTACGCAACCGGCTGGCGGATCGGGGCGAGCAAGGCCGAGCAGGAGCGGCGCGAGGCGGTGATGACGCTGACCCGACACGGCTGGGGTACGCCCAACCCGGCCTATCGCCAGATTTTCTCGCAGACATTCATGCCGGATGCGAAGCCGGAGGAGCTGGACTGGTTCAACGAGTTCCAGCGCCAGACAACCTCTCCTGAAAATGCGGCGCGGTTTCAGGAGGCTTTCGGCCATATCGATGTGCGCGAGAGCCTGCCCAAGATCAAGGCGCCCACGATCGTGTTCCATTCGCGCGGCGATCAACGCATCTCCATCGAGCAGGGGCGCGAACTGGCGGTCGGGATCCCGGGCGCGGAATTCGTGCCGCTGGACAGCCGAAACCACATCCTGCTCGGCTCCGAGCCCGCGTGGAGCGTATGCCTGGAACGGGCGATAGCGTTCCTGCGCAGGCACGGGATCTAAAGCGCTTCACCCTGAATTTCGGTCGCCGAGGGCTAAGTGAGCCGTTTCGCGCGGAGCCGAGGACGATTGTGGCGCTGCAGATCATTGCTACGGCAGTTCCTGTCTTTCCCGGCCCGCGACATTTCGAGCGGGATCTCACAGGCCTGCCGCTGCTGGACGTCAGACGGTTTTGCACGTTCGTCAGAAAACCGACTCGATCTGACAGTCCTGGCGAAAATTGTCGTTCGCAGGGCTACCTCCTGATGTCTGGAAAGAGCCGATTGTGTTGAAAAACTCTGCTTGTTTAGTGTGCTGATCGCTGATTCAATTTCGGTATTGATGCGGGAGATTGA
>CANMAI010000033.1 GCA_947495795.1 uncultured Paracoccaceae bacterium
TTTCGGCTTCGTCATTCGACACCTCCCGACGCAATCTGCGCCTATTCTAGGTGTCCACCAAATCAGAGCAAAACCACCTCTCCGGCAACGGACACGGCCCTTACCGGCCATCTACGCACCATCCCAATGCTGCGCCGCAGCTTTCGCATTGCGGCCATTCGTGCACCACTCAGCATGTCGACGGTTGAAACGTCGGTCAGGCGGACAGATTGCAGCTTTCGCTGCGCTTGCGCCAACAGATGCTTTCAGAAAAATTGGTTCGGTCAATGACTTCCATTTTCGCCAAAGACAGAAACGTGTGAATTTTGGCTGCTCTTCCACCTAAGTGCGTCTGGGCAAAGGGAAAGAACGTCCTTCACCCGATTTGTGCAACAAAGCCTAACCTAGGGGGCAAGGTTGCGGGGCATTCCGCTTATGGCCTGCAGCTTCTCGCCTGATTTTCTTACCTAACGGGACGGTTCTTGAAAGCCTGTCAAGGCTGTGTTCGGATGTCCCTAGAGCGATACAACCTGAAGCTGAATTGGTGGTAGTGTCCATGGCCTTTCAAAATGATCATCCCGTCTATCAGGCGATCCGACTTAATTATGAAACAGCAAATCTTGGTCCGGAAACGCCTCTCAAGATCGACGCCCTTGCGCATCAGCATAGCTCAAGTGCGATACCCGTACGCGAAGCTCTTATCCGGCTGGCGTCCGAAGATGTCGCCCAGCTGATACCGGGTCAGGGATTTCGTATTCGCAGCATTTCTCATGATGAGATGCTTAGCCACTATCGTATCTGTAAATTTTTATTTGATATGACGTTGAGTGATCTTGAGCATCTGCAGAACATGTCTTTGAGCTCCTGCGTTGCGATCAGCTGGTCCGAGCTCGAGCCTGCTGACCGCACTGCCGACACCGAACCAGCCTATCAGGAACGCAGACTAAGCGCGTTAGGCGCGCTGGTTCTAAATTCGACACAGAACAAAGTTTACCAGCGCTCACTTCTGATCACACGTCCTGTACGCTGGATCATGCATGACGACCCAGACATGGCCCCCAATATATCAGAATATCTCAAAACAGTGCTTCCGCACCTGGAAAACCGTCAATTCTGCGAAGCCCGCCTCGTCGTCCTCAACTATTTCGACAAGATGCAAACCGCATTACGGACGCCATACGAGATGTATTGCAGGCAGTTCGTCTAGAAGGTCAATGGCATTTCTCCAGTTCATTTTTTTGTCTTATAAAATCGTATATCCTGGATATATCATTGATATATATACCATATTTTTGAACTACACTGGACATGCACTCTGCTGGCCCTGATATCTTGACCCATCGCTGGCAGATGCAATCAGCGTGTCGCATCTCGTTTGATGCCACTTCGATAGCCGAAGTCCCTGAGATTGCATCGTGAAAATATGGGAAACAAAAACGAGCTTTGAAGTTGCGTTTAGAAATCAGCGTTGATGTCGAAGGGATACCTCTTCGGCCCCAATCGAATACATCAACTTAAGGAAACCGCTATGAGCATCCAGACCTCTCTAACCGACCTCTCCAGTCAAAGTAGCGACACATTCGATTTTCGCTCGAGCGATGGAATCAATGTTAAAGTCGGACATGACCAAAACATTCAAAACGTCGTCAACAAGGCGATTTGGAACATAACTTGGACCGATACAACCACGGAAGAAGCATCTACAACGCCCGATACGGTCGAGGCAGCAATCGAGGGCGCGTTGACCGTCCGTGACATCAACACCGATACGCTGAGCGTCGGCCAGTCCGATACCTTCGACGTGGCCGCCGATCAAATCCATACGGTTCTGGGCTCCGACATTCAGACCAGCGCGGATGTTGAGGAGCTGTTTGGCGACACACTTAATGTGCGTTTTGTTGATGATCTGACCACGACCGATGGCGAAGTACTAAACGGTGCGGCTATTCTGGGAACCGACGAGATCGTCTTGAACAGCGCGCTTGAAGGACAGGCGCTGCGCGAGACGCTGACCGAAGAAATTGCGGAAACTGCGTTTCAAAAGGTCTTTGATACGACATCAAAAGGAGATTTCGGCGCAGAAGTGATTTCACGCGTTCAGGGGCAGGAGAATGAGGGTTTCCTTGCCGTTTTCTCTGAACAGTCTGAAACAGATACGGTGCAGACTGACTTTGGTACGGCTGAGGCCGATTTCCCTTTTACGGGTTTCGACAATAGCGTCGACGTATTTAATGACGTGTTAGAGCTCAATTTCTCTGATTCCGAGGTCGATGCCGTCATAGAAATATCCGAAGAACAATTCGACAATAGTCTTGTTGATGTTCGGACAGCCTCTGAGGTCACCGGCCAGTCGGAAAATGGTCAGAGCCTTCTTGGAACGCAGGCAGATGCTTACCGTAACGTAATGTATGATGCAGGAGCCTACGATTTTGACGGTGATGGCGATGCGACAGACAGCTTTCGCGCTGTAATCGTCAACGCCGACACCCGCGATTTAAGTGGCCTTGACGATGGAGGCCTGGGCATCGAGGTGAATAGCACCAGTAACGCACGGTTAACACCCATCGACGAACTCACAACCGAATGGCTGGTCGGAGAAACCGATCTTTCTTATCAAGTCAGGCTGACCGAAGGCACGTCATATTCGACAACTTCGGAATTCAACTGGTCGACCGCAATAGCGGCAGAAGTCGGTTTTGAGGGTGGCGGCTTTAGCGCAGGGGGATCAGTGACAAACACCGTAGGTGGATCGATTTCCTCAACTAACGAGGTGACCTCTTCAATTACGACGGTTGAAACACTTACGGGGAGTGCCGATGATTACGACACTGGTACATTGGTATCGGTCGGTGCACATGCTGGTCTTATCGATGTCAATGCTACAGACACATATGAGCTGTACATGGCAGCCTATGATGAGAGCGGTGCCGAGGCGTACTTTCAGGTTGATATCAGCCAGACCAGTGACATCGAAGATTACCTTCTCGAAATCGTGCAGACCGATGTAATAGTCGACGACTTGTATTTGGGCTAGCTGAGCAGCCCCACTTGAGTGGTCCATGTTATAAGTTAGTGCATGATTGGCCTTTGGTCCATCGGGATGATGGCTTCAGGAGCTGGTGGGCGGTAACCCAATGCACTGTGTGGTCGTTTGGTGTTGTAATGGTTCCTCCATCTTTCGATGATGATTTGGGCTTCACGCAGCGAGTAGAAGATCTCGCCGTTTAGCAACTCGTCGCGCATTCGGCCGTTGAAGCTCTCGCAGT
>CANMAI010000034.1 GCA_947495795.1 uncultured Paracoccaceae bacterium
TGGGTCTCCTAATAGCCATCTCTGGTCCTCCGCTTTCCTAATTATAGCGGCGGACCACTTCAAAGGGGGAGGCTCAAGAGCATCTATTGCATCGCAAAGTGTCATCGGTTCTAGAAGAGGTGGAGCGCCGTTTGATTGAGCGGCTCTCCGAAACCTCGATTGCTGAGGTGCGTGGGCGATAACGGCCCAAAGGCGACATTGATTGGCTTGTTCGGCGCCGCAGTGCAGTTCCCGAAAGCAGACTCATTTCTCATAGAAATAACCAAGAGAGCCCCGCATTCGGACGGGGCTCCCAGTGTTTTTAGCATTGGCCTCACTTGATCGCGAGGATGTCGTAGTTGCGCACATTGGCGACGACACCATCATCCCAACCGCCTTTGACCAGATCAGAAGCTTGCGTATTCAGAAGACCTGCAACCTGCCCGGCGAAGTGGGCTTCGCGGCCTGAGTTGTCAGCGAAGATGTCGTAGATTGCGAAGTTGTTTTCGTCGATCTGCAAGGCCACCCAGAACAAAGTCTTCGGTTCTGTTTCGGCGACGATGGGACCGGCTGCGGTCAATAGGGCCGCCAAGTCGTCCGCTTTGCCGGGTGCCGCCTCGATGGCGATGTAGGTGGCGGTTGTCGCGTTGTAGAGATCAACCGGTGCTTTTGCCGACAACACGTTCGAGTTGTTGATATTGGCAACTACGCCTGCATCCCAGCCACCGGCTACAAGAGCATCCGCGCTTTCGTTCAGAGCGCCTGCTACAGCACCCGAGAAATGCGCACTGCGTGCCCCGTCATCAACAAAGATATCAAAAATAGCCAGCGTGTCGCTGTCTTGCAGCGCGAACCAAAGCTCGGTTCCCGGCTCTGTTTCCTTCACGATGGGTGCGGCGCCGGTGAGAAAATCAGCGAAGGCAACAGTTTGGCCTTCGGCGGCTGGCATTGGGATGTAGCTGGCGGTGTAGTTTTCCATGACATTCTCCTGTGCGTGAGAAGGGGCTGTTGTTGCAATCACTATGATTGCAGCGAGTGCTTTGAGGGTTTGCGTTTTCATTTGCCGTCTCCTGAGTTTTGGTTCGATTGACCTTGTTTCGATGCACTCTTGTCTCACGGCGGATATCCTCAGCTCCAATTCCGAGATTCTATTTTACGATAGGCCATGGCTATGGTTCATTCGGGGCAATGAGACGGGAGGCGACCGCTTTGGAAATGAATCAAGTTCGCTATTTCATCGCAGTGTGCGAGCACCGCAACTTCACTCACGCTGCAAGCGCATCCAATGTCTCACAACCCTCACTGACGACCGCGATCAAGAAGCTTGAAGACGAACTTGGCGGTGCTCTGTTCATTCGGGATCGGGCTGGATGTCGCCTCACCCCGCTCGGGCAGCTCTTGAAGCCAAGGCTTGAAAGAGTTCATGCGGAGACTCGGGAGGTCAAGGCGGAAGCAGTGCGACATACGAGACTGGAACGCGTGCCAATAGGTATCGGCATTGGGGAAACGGTTGGGAACAACAAAATCGCTGCTGCTGTCGAGAGGTTTAGGGAACGCCTTCCGCAAGCGGAAATTGAACTGATTGTCGGGCGAACTGACGACCTGCTTACCACGCTTCGAGACGGGCAATTGGATGTTGTTGTCGCCTCAACAGATGTGAGTCATGACCTGTATCGAATAGATCATCTCTATAATGAACAGTATCTTGTGGTGGTTAAAAAGGACCACGACTTAGCCAAGTTGGCTGCTGTCACTCTCGGTGATCTTGCAAAAACTACCATGCTGGACCGGCCAAACTGCGAGATGCGAGACACCTTGCATGCGACCTGTTCTGATCTTGGGCATGCGCTCTATGCCTCCTACCGTTCTAACCGCGTGGATTGGCTCATTGATCTAGCGCGCCAAGGTTCCGGTGCTGTCATCCTGCCTGAGACTGCGATCCCCAACGACATTGCGCTAACGACAATGCCAATCGAAGACATGCACATTCAAAGGGACGTCGTAGCGCTCAGATATCGGCACCAAGCGGGGCGACCGGAAGCTGATGAACTCGTGAAAGAGATGGCGCGAGGCTAGCCGCCCACGGCCCATTCCTGCCGTTGGTTGTGGGCTTGAGATGCTGCGTCGCAGCCCGTCAGACCGGACTTTCGCTGCAGATGCGGAATCAAACGTCCAACGGACTGGTGGTTTGCGGGACAAAGCATGGGTAATCGGGCTGACCGGGTTGATAGGTCAGGTTCTTGATAGAGTTGCAGGATGTTTCTGCAATTT
>CANMAI010000035.1 GCA_947495795.1 uncultured Paracoccaceae bacterium
ATGGCCGCACAGGCCGCCCGTCGATTGATCCCGAACTGATGATCCGCATGCTGTTGGTGGGGTATTGCTTTGGTGTTCGGTCAGAGCGACGCTTGTGCGAAGAGGTCCATCTGAACCTCGCCTACCGATGGTTTTGCAGGCTCGACCTGTCAGACCCGATCCCGGACCATTCTACATTTTCCAAGAACCGACACGGACGGTTCCGTGACAGCGATCTGTTCCGGCATTTGTTTGAGACTGTTGTGGCACGCTGCCTGGCGGAGGGCTTGGTTGGTGGCGAGACCTTTGCGACCGATGCCAGCATTATCCAGGCTGATGCCAACAAGCAGTACTCCGCGCCAAAGGCGGCGTGGGAGACGGCGGAGATAGACTCGGCGGTCGTACCGAGGGCCGTGCGGGAATATCTTGAAACCTTGGATGACGCGGCATTTGGTGCCGCGAGCGAAGTGACGCCAAAGTTCACATCGTTCTCTGACCCCGCCAGCCAATGGACTGGCGCGTTGAAGGGACCTGCATTCTTTGCCTATTCGACCAACTATCTGATCGATACAGACCATGCGATCATCCTCGATGTGGAGGCCTCGCGCGCCATCCGCCAGGCGGAAGTCGGCGCGACCCGTACAATGCTGACGCGCACGCGAGACAGGTTCGATCTGTTTCCGGATCGCTTGGCAGCGGACACCGCTTACGGCTCCGGCAATATGCTGGGCTGGCTCGTGGATCAGAACATCGAACCGCATATTCCGGTCATCGACAGATCAGATCGCAAGGATGGCACATTCTCCAATCTCGACTTCAGCTATGATCCGGCGACCGATGAGTACACATGTCCTGGCGGCAATCCCCTCAAGAAATACTGGCGAACGATGCGCACCGCGCGCACGGGCGTCAGCAAGGATGGCATCAAGCGGTACTACGCCAGCAAGAAACACTGCGAGATTTGCGCCCTCAAAGAACAATGCACCCCAAATCAAGACGCGCGCATCGTCTCACGACATGTCCACGAGGCTGCCCGCGACGAGGCACGTCAGATTGCCAAAACAGACGCCTACGCAGATGCGAGCCGACGACGAAAGAAAGTCGAAATGCTCTTTGCTCATCTCAAGAAGATCATGCGGCTCGATCGCCTGCGCCTTCGTGGACCAAACGGCGCAAAAGACGAATTCCTCCTCGCAGCAACTGCCCAAAACCTCCGTAAGCTTGCCAAGCTCCGTCCAATGGGCACACTGATGGCATAAGATCAAAGCGGGCCATAACAAACGAGCAAACCATGGCGCTTCTCAAGACGAGTTTTTCAACACAATC
>CANMAI010000036.1 GCA_947495795.1 uncultured Paracoccaceae bacterium
CATGCAAGACTGATCAGAGCTTCAAAGCCTTCATCTCGATTGCCGCAACAATCATTCAAACACGGTGAACGTCAACAGTCCCTAGCGAAGCTGCAGAAATGTCCGAAAAGCTGGGACTACTTTTTGCCAGCAAAACTGCGGTTTCCGACGGGCCGAGTTATATGCTTTAGCTCGTAAAGATATTGCTCCAGCTTTGCCTTTTAGGTCACACGCGCTTCCGAACCAGAACCATGTATCCAAAGTCGCCCGGTGTCGGCCCATGCTCAACGATGTCTACATTGTGCATTCCCATCAGGCGTACCATGAACCTAGCTGAGTAGAGCCACCACCATGGTCCGAATTTGGCCGAGCCATCGGGCTTGAAGAAACTGTCTTCACTGGTCAGCCCATCGGCCGCGAACTTGCCTCGCTTAGCGAGAAAATGCTCCGTGATTAGCGCTTTATCCGCCTTGGAGAGGAGCGGGCCAAGTGTCGCTCGGTCACTTCCGAAATTGATATAATGTTTATCGGTTCCGATTCTGTCCGGCATCACCACACTACCAAGCATGACATACTCGCGCGAAATCTTCAGAAGGTTGCCAATGAATGAGAAGAGATCTGGCACATGGTACATGATACCTGAGCAATGCACGAAATCGAACTGCCCAAGCGTTTTGGGCGCGCAGGGGCTGCAGATATCCAACTGCTGTTTCTCATAATCCGTCACCCCTTCGGCGGCTGCATGCGCGTCAAAGCGGTCCCACCACTTGCTTTCCAGAGGTTGGATATCGGCTAGTGTCAGCGATGCTGCTCCGCCCGAGGCTGCTGTAGTGATCATTTCCCCCTTCGTCCCCCAAAGCCCGCCGATGTCAACAAAGCTTTTGCCTTTCACGAATTCCGGGATTCGTTTGCGCTTGTAATAGGTCTTTTCCATTAAAAATCTGCTCGATATTGACTTGGGTCCATTACCCTGAGGGTAGGCAGGCCTGATCTCGGTAACCCGCCTTGAAATCTGTTAATCTAGGGAAACCTTCAGGTCGTCAAGTGGCGGGGCGTGTGAGGCAGGTTGGACGTTTGGTGGAGATCATGCGCACTCTACGGGTTCACATGATCGGTGCCACAAATGGGCGAAGTCCGGCGCCGGGGCACGTCAATAGAAGCCCTTGGGAAGGGCATGGTTTAAGGTCGGGTGTGCAGACAAAGCATGGGTAATCGGGCTGACCGGGTTGATAGGTCAGGTTCTTGATAGAGTTGCAGGATGTTTCTGCAATTT
>CANMAI010000037.1 GCA_947495795.1 uncultured Paracoccaceae bacterium
TCGTCTTGCCCCATTTTAGTGGATCGTTCCAAAAGATCCGGCTGATCTCTCTTCGAAGTCAGCCGGGCTTACGTTGCCAATATACCCATGGCGACGTTTTCGATTGTAGAACACCTCAATGTATTCGAACAGATCAGCACGTGCCTCATCTCTGGTTCGGTAGCGAATGCGGTTCACACGTTCACGTTTGAGCACCCCGAAGAAGCTTTCGACGACCGCGTTGTCGTAGCAGTTCGCGGCCGCGCTCATGCTGCATTCTATGCCGTGGCTAGCTAGCAGTTCGCGGAAGTCATCGCTGGTGTATTGGGCACCACGATCCGAATGATGGACAAGAGGTCCGTCCGGTCGACGGGCATCAATGGCCATTCGCAAAGCCCCGACCACCAGGTGCCGGCCCATTCGCGCGCTCATGGACCAGCCCACGATCCGGCGTGAGAAGAGATCCATCACGACCGCGAGGTAGATCCATCCCTGCTTCGTCGAGATGTAGGTAATATCCGAGGCCCATCTCTGGTTTGGTTGCTTCGCCGTGAAGTTCTGCTTCAACAGGTTTTTCGCAGCCGGATGCGTCGGATCACGCTGCGTCGTGACGCGGAAACGGCGCTTGGGGCAACCTCTGAGCCGTTCCAGACGCATTAGGCGGGCGATCTTGTTGCGCCCCGCCGTGACACCACGCGCCATCAGTTCGGCATGCACCCGCGGGCTTCCATAGACCCCCTTGCTGACCTCAAAGATCCGTCTGATCATTGGCATCAGCTCTCTGTCCTGTCGGGTGCGAGCGCACTCTGGACGTGTGCGCCAGGCGTAATAGCCACTGGCTGAAACGCGCAGCAGGCGGCACATCATGCGCACCGGATAGTGGCCTCGCCAAAGATCAATGCAGGCGTACTTCACTTCGACTGCTTGGCGAAGTACGCCGCCGCTTCCTTTAGGAAATCGCGCTCCTTCTTCACCTGAGCCAGTTCACGCTTCAGCGCAGACAACTCCTCGTCGCGTGGCCGACCCTTGCCCGGGAACGCATCTTGCCCCAGCATCGCCATCTCTCCGTGCCAGCGTCGGAATTGCCGCGTGCTAATCCCAAGTTCGTCGCAGACAGCCTTGTCCGTCATCCCTTCTTCAGCAGCCCTGCGCAGAGCTTCCCGTTTGAACTCCGCGCTGTAACGCTTGTATCGTTTCGGCTTCGTCATTCGACACCTCCCGACGCAATCTGCGCCTATTCTAGGTGTCCACCAAATCAGAGCAAAACCA
>CANMAI010000038.1 GCA_947495795.1 uncultured Paracoccaceae bacterium
TGAGGGACGATCCCGTCTTTGGCATCAGGAAGGGGTATCAGGTCATGCAATTCCCTCCACTTTCCCATGACGGAACTCGGTGTTGTCAGCCCACATGCGGTGCATGATAACGGCCAGCTTTCTGGCAACGGCTACCAGTGCACGGCGGCGGCCTTTGCGGCGTATCAGGCGTAGGCCCCAGCTCTTGATTTCGGAGCTCGCGACGGAGCGCATCATCATCGCATTGGCTGCAGCATAGAGCGTCGCACGCACATCTCTGTCGCCTGCCTTCGAGACGCGGCCTGGGTTGTCCATCTCCCCAGATTGATATCGTCGCGGGGTTAGGCCGAAGTGAGCGGCAACGGTGCGAGAGCTGGTAAACCGAGCTGGATCATCGACAGCCGCACGGAACGTCAGGGCCGCAATCGGGCCGACACCGGGGATCGCCATGAAGCGCAGACAGATCTCGTCATGACTTGCCGCCTGCTTCACACGGCGGTCCAACTCGCGATGGGTTTTGTAAAGCACCGCCCGCGCATCTAGCAGTGGCAAAAGTGCATGAGACAAATCCGGGTCCGCCTCGATCAACGGGCGGACACGTTCGTCGAAAGACCCTTGATCAACACGAGACGGTAATCGCAGCCCAAAAACCCTGAATAGCCCGCGAACTTCATTGGCCAGGTCGATGCATTTTTTCTGAACTGCCTTGTGACTGCTCAGGAGCGCTCTTAGCGCGTGCGCTTCGCGGCTCTTGATGAAGACTTTGCCGTACCATCCAGATCGCAACACCTGTGCAATCCCACGCGCATCCGTCTTGTCGGTCTTATTGCGCATAGCTGAAAGGGCGGCGTTCACTTGTCTTGCTTCCATGCAGACGACATCAAAACCAGCAGCCTGCAGGCCAAAGTAAAGATGCTGGCTCATTGCACCGGACTCAAACCCAACCCTACACTGACCAATAGGTACATCACGCAGGCAGGCCGAGATGTCCTCAATCTCACATGCGACTGAGCGCTCAAAGATATGCTTGCCATCAGCGTCAATCACGCAGACAGCCACCGACCGCAACGACACATCCAAACCCACATAGTAATCCATTTCGTTCTCCTCAAATTGCAGAAACATCCTGCAACTCTATCAAGAACCTGACCTATCAACCCGGTCAGCCCGATTACCCATGCTTTGTC
>CANMAI010000039.1 GCA_947495795.1 uncultured Paracoccaceae bacterium
GGCCACGCCGATTACGTGAAAAACATGATCACGGGTGCCGCTCAGATGGATGGCGCGATCCTTGTTGTGAATGCGGCTGACGGCCCGATGCCGCAGACGCGTGAGCACATCTTGTTGGGCCGCCAGGTTGGCATCCCGCATATGGTGGTGTTCATGAACAAGGTGGATCAGGTGGATGACGAGGAGCTTCTGGAGCTCGTCGAGATGGAGATCCGCGAGCTGCTGGAGAGCTACGAGTATCCGGGCGACGATATTCCGATCATCGCGGGCTCTGCTCTGGCCGCTCTGGAAGGTCGTGACGACAATATCGGCTCCGAGAAGATCGCCGAGCTGATGAAGGCGGTGGATGAGTATATCCCGACGCCTGCGCGCCCTGTGGATCAGCCCTTCCTGATGCCGATCGAGGACGTGTTCTCGATCTCTGGCCGGGGTACGGTTGTAACGGGCCGGATCGAGCGCGGCGTGCTGAATGTCGGCGAAGAGATTGAAATCGTTGGCATTCGTGACACGAAGAAAACCACGTGTACGGGCGTTGAGATGTTCCGCAAGCTCCTGGATCGCGGCGAAGCGGGCGACAATGTGGGCGCACTTCTGCGCGGCATTGAGCGTGACGGCGTGGAGCGCGGGCAGGTTCTCTGCAAGCCGGGTTCGGTGAAGCCGCACACGAAATTCGAGGCCGAAGCCTATATCCTGACGAAGGAAGAGGGCGGGCGCCACACGCCGTTCTTTGCGAACTACCGTCCGCAGTTCTACTTCCGGACAACGGA
>CANMAI010000040.1 GCA_947495795.1 uncultured Paracoccaceae bacterium
TCCCTCTGTTTTCCTTCAACTTACCGAAGTAATTCTCGATCAGGTGCCGCCATTTGTATGTTTCTTTGTCGAAGTTTGCGGGGAACTTTCGATTGGATTTCGGTGGTATGACCGGGGTGATGTCACGTTCCAGCAGGCTATTTCGTAACCAATCTGCATCAAAGGCCCTATCCGCCAATAAATGCCTGGCAGATAGATCACGGACCAACGTTTCAGTCTCGCGCAGATCGTGGGCCTGTCCGGGCATCAGGCAGAAATCGACGAGGTTGCCGAGTGCGTCTGTCAGAGCCAGTATCTTCGTCGTTATACCGCCTCGAGACCGTCCGATGGCCTGGCAAAGAGTCCCCCTTTTGCGCCCTGACCCGAGCGGTGGACCTTGACGATCGTTCCGTCAATCATTGCGTATTCCAAGTCGGCATACGAAGCTATTTCTTTGAACATACAATGGAAAACATCTGCTTTGACCCACCTGCGGAACCGTTTGAACACGCTGTTCCAGTTGCCAAATTCGACCGGAAGCTCACGCCACTGCGCCCCGGTGCGGACTATCCACAGGACCGCTTCAACGAACAAGCGCGGATCACCCCCAGTTTGTCCCGGATCGGATAACTTCCCAAGGCAATACGGTTCGATGATCGTCCATTGCGCATCGGTTAAAACTCTTCGGGGCAAGGCTGCTCTCCTCTGTTTGCAACCTTGAATCAGAAGTCAGGTGATGTGGGAATCCTGAACGTCAACAACCCCTA
>CANMAI010000041.1 GCA_947495795.1 uncultured Paracoccaceae bacterium
CGGTTCATTCAAAGAGCCCGCGTTCTGGGATGAGTATAACGTCGCCATCCTTGAGGGGAGCGAGGCCCTGGATTGAAGCGCCTCTTTGGATGGCCTTATAGTCGATGACCGAGACACTGTCGCTGCCTGAACCGGGAATTGCGCGGCGGAGCTGGATGCGGCGGGTGGCAGCGAACGGTGTGGGCCCTCCGGCTACGGCAAGCGCTTGCAGAAGTGTGGCGCCTTTGGGGATTTCCGCCTGCCCTGGCTCTGCGACTTCGCCGAGCACATAGACGAAAATTGTGGGGCGGATCACCTCTTCGGTGCTGGCAGCAGCCTGATCGACGAGGGCCACGAAGACGCTTGGCGGCTGCGCGAAATTGCTCGAAAGGGCCGAGGCGAGGCGCCGTTGCACCTGCTCCACCGTGAGGCCTGCGGCGTTGACGGAGCCCGCGAGCGGCAGCGTGACGCGCCCGTCGGGGGCGACGAGTGCGCGGCGATTGAGCGTGCTGTCCTCCAGCACGCTGACCTCCAGAATATCGCCGGGCTGGATGCGGTAGGACTGCGCGAATGCGGTGCCCGCAAGGGTGATCAGCGCGAGAAGGGTGAAGAGTGCCGAACGGAGAGCGAACATGAAACGCGGCCTCGGGTTGGTGCAAAAGCGGTTAAGGAACGAGAAGAAGGGTAGGCCTGCACGCACCCAAGCAAAAGCAAAACCCACCTCAACTGTGGGCCGGAG
>CANMAI010000042.1 GCA_947495795.1 uncultured Paracoccaceae bacterium
CCAGGGGCGGAGCGTGCTACGATGTATCGAGAGCGCCCCAGTGACGCCTATGCTGGTTTGCTTTATCTGCAAGGTTTGCCGCGAATTGCGCCGGATCGAGTTTTCCTGATCGGGTGGTCACAGGGTGGCGGCATCGCGCTCCTCACCATGAGTACCGAAAGTATCGGGCGACCTGTCCCGCCCCCACAGTATGACTTTCAGGGTGCGATTGCGTTCTATCCGGGCAAATGTGCGGATGAGTTTCTGCACGTTCCCTACACGAGTGTTGAGCCGGGAACTTGGAGCACGGTTGCACCCATGCTCATTCTCCACGGCGGCCGAGACAACTGGACACCCGCAGCCCCCTGTCAGGCATTTGTCGATGAACTGCAAACGCGCGGAGTGCCCGTTGAGATCATCATCTACCCCGATGCGGTCCATTCCTTCGATGCGCCGAACTTGCCGCTCCGACCCCGGCAAGACGCTCTAACCTCAAGAGGGGAAGCGCCATTGGTCGGCACTGATCCTCAAGCTCGGGCTGCCGCGATAGAGGCCGTACTGGAGTTCCTCTCAGGCCGGTTGTAGCTCGGAATCCCACCTTCGCCGCACCGCATCGGTTTGGTGGGTCTG
>CANMAI010000043.1 GCA_947495795.1 uncultured Paracoccaceae bacterium
ATTCGCCGTAAGGGGATTTTATGTCGGACCGCTTGTTCGACGAGAAACCGTTCCGGATCCTGACCATCGTGGACTGCTTCACGAGAGAGGCTCTCGCGACCGCTGCGAGGACGAACTTCCGCGCCTACCAGGTCATCGACGAACTGGACCGATTGGCACGGATCAGAGGCAAGCCTCGAAGCATTCGAGTCGACAACGGCCCGGAGTTTGCCGGTCGGCTGCTCGACCAATGGGCCTACTTGAACAAAGTCGAGCTGGACTTCTCCCGGCCGGGTAAACCAACGGATAACGCCCATATCGAGGCGTTCAATAGTCGCCTGCGCCAGGAATGTTTGAACGCATCATGGTTCCTGTCGATGGATGATGCCCGAACCCGGATCAACAACTGGAGACCTGACGACAACGAAACCAGGCCGCATTCCTCGCTCGGAAACTTGACGCCAAGCGAATTTGCGGCCCAACTGAACGAAACCCGAAAG
>CANMAI010000044.1 GCA_947495795.1 uncultured Paracoccaceae bacterium
GGCAGCCACCCGACGATAGCCATATCGTCCGTACTGACGTGTCAGCTCGATCATATCAGCGATCAGGCGTTCCTCATCTGCGCGTCCGCATGGCCGTCGACGTTGCGTGGAGCGATGTTGGCCCAGAACACGACACACGCGGCGCTCGGAGACCTTCATCTTGCTACGAACCAAATCAATGCAGGCACGACGACGCGAAGGGCTCAGAAGTTTCCCCGCGCAGCTTCCGATAAGATCAACTTGTCCAACGTCAGATCCGAAACGGCGCGGCGCAAGCGTTCGTTCTCTTTCTCAAGACGCTTCAATTCCTTAAGTTGTTCTGTGCCCATACCGCCGTATTTCTTCTTCCAGCGATAATAGGTTTGTTCAGTCACACTGATCTGCCGGATCGCATCAATCCGGGGCATGCCTTGCCCCATCAGAACTTCAACCTGCCGCAACTTCACGACAATCTCTTCGGGCTTGGGTCTCCTAATA
>CANMAI010000045.1 GCA_947495795.1 uncultured Paracoccaceae bacterium
GGACCAGAAACGGGGTGAGCTCCAGGCCAATCATGCACTAACTTATAACATGGACCACTCAAGTGGGGCTGCTCAGTACCAGCTTCCGCCTGTCTCAGCACAAAGGCAATCTGTTCATCGCTAAATCGTTTTTTTGGCATCGGTACACTCCCTCTCTTGCCAGAAATGTACCCAAAATTTCGCACTCAGTTCGGACCAGTTTCAGGGGTAAAGACCACCCGTCCGAGAAACCATGCACAAAAGTGGCACATAGAAATGGGGCTGGACACGTTCGAGCTTATCGATCTTGTCTTTAAAAGCGCTCATTCTCCCGCGCCGACTTGAAGTTCGATCGCCACGCATATCGCTACCTTTGTCCCGGCGGAAAGGAATTGCTGTCGACTGTCCAGTTTTCTGGAACCACTTCAAGTTCAGTGTTGGGACTGTGTTTTTGATGGCAAGAACCCGGCACGAGTGCGGGTTTTTGCAT
>CANMAI010000046.1 GCA_947495795.1 uncultured Paracoccaceae bacterium
GGCGATGAACAAGCGGGGTGGGATTAATGGAAGCTGGGCTAGCCCAAGGCGGCATTATCGCCACGATCCGAGACGGTATCCGCACGGTTGGCGGCAGATGGGTAAGCGGTACGATCCAAGATTGCAAAGCGTGGATCGTATTCCGGATTGGATCAAATTGTCTATCGGTGGCGGAATCAGAGGTGCTGTCGGTGGTAATATTGCAATGGATGCAATGCCTTAGAGAATAGGAGGCGTAATGCCAGTTCCCGTTTGGCTAAAAAAGTCCTACGATCGCTTTCTAGGACATATCCCTCAGGGTTCTGGCAGTTGGTCTGTGACTGAGCTTGAGCGGTCACTGATTGACCAGGTCGAAGCGAAGTTGGAACCCTCGACACGGACATTGCTTCACCGGCAACTAGCAGAAGAATACCTCGTTGATCGTACGAA
>CANMAI010000047.1 GCA_947495795.1 uncultured Paracoccaceae bacterium
TGGGCCTAGGCTTTCCCCATGATCAGAGGGACTATCTGCGCAGCAATCTGCCTTTGCGTCGCGTTCTTGGCTGTTTCTGCCTCCGCGCAGCCGATGCGTATTGATGTTTCGGAACCAGTGTCCGGGCGGACGCTGGACGCTTGGCTTGCTCTGCCAGATGGCGAAGAAACGGTGCCTGCTGTCGTTTTCTTGCACGGATGCAGCGGACTGACCTTTTCAGGATCACTGCTGGCCACCTACAGTGCCTGGTCAACGATAATGAACGACGCTGGATACGCTGTCTTGATGATTGACAGTGCAGCATCTCGTGGCTTTCTGGGGACCTGCGGTCCAGGGGCGGAGCGTGCTACGATGTATCGAGAGCGCCCCAGTGACGCCTATGCTGGTTTGCTTTATCTGCAAGGTTT
>CANMAI010000048.1 GCA_947495795.1 uncultured Paracoccaceae bacterium
TCAGTCAAAGCGTCGATGACCTCAGTCGAGTTCAGCTTACGTTTCACTCGGATCGTCAAACATTCTCGGCTGTGTTCGTCCAGAATGTTCAGCGTCCTGAAAGCCCTGCCGTCGTCTGTTCTGTGGTGTACGAAGTCGTATGACCAGACATGATTGCGATACTCAGGACGTAACCGGACACATGATCCATCGTTCAGCCAGAGCCGCCCTTTCTTCGGTTGTTTCCTTGGCACTTTAAGCCCTTCGCGCAGCCATAAGCGTTCAACACGCTTGTCGTTGACCTGCCACCCGGCATCTCTCAACAGG
>CANMAI010000049.1 GCA_947495795.1 uncultured Paracoccaceae bacterium
AACACAGCCGAGAATGTTTGACGATCCGAGTGAAACGTAAGCTGAACTCGACTGAGGTCATCGACGCTTTGACTGACTTGTTCATTCTGCGCGGTGTGCCTGCTTACATCAGGTCAGACAATGGCCCTGAGTTCATTGCTGAGGCCGTCAGGAATTGGATTGAGGCAGTTGGGGCAAAGACAGCCTACATCGAGCCCGGGTCACCCTGGGAGAATGGCTACTGCGAGAGCTTCAACGGCCGAATGCGCGACGAGTTGCTAAACGGCGAGATCTTCTACTCGCTGCGTGAAGCCCAA
>CANMAI010000050.1 GCA_947495795.1 uncultured Paracoccaceae bacterium
AAACCTTGCAGATAAAGCAAACCAGCATAGGCGTCACTGGGGCGCTCTCGATACATCGTAGCACGCTCCGCCCCTGGCCCGCAGGTCCCCAGAAAGCCACGAGATGCTGCACTGTCAATTATCAAGACAGCGTATCCAGCGTCGTTCATTATCGTTGACCAGGCACTGTAGGTGGCCAGCAGTGATCCTGAATAGGTCAGCCCGCTGCATCCGTGCAAGAAAACGACAGCAGGCACCGTTTCTTCGCCATCTGGCAGAGCAAGCCAAGCGTCCAGCGT
>CANMAI010000051.1 GCA_947495795.1 uncultured Paracoccaceae bacterium
AAGGCTGCTCTCCTCTGTTTGCAACCTTGAATCAGAAGTCAGGTGATGTGGGAATCCTGAACGTCAACAACCCCTAGGTCCTGTACTCATAAACAGGATTCCGCTGGGCTCCAGTCTGTGATTCACTTCTCACAAACAGGAGGTGGATCATGGCGCGATTTGAGTTGAGTGATGCGGAGTTTTGGTCTTGCCCCCTGAAACTGGTCCGAACTGAGTGCGAAATTTTGGGTACATTTCTGGCAACAGAGGAGTGTC
>CANMAI010000052.1 GCA_947495795.1 uncultured Paracoccaceae bacterium
GGCAAGACGACGCTGACGGCGGCTATTACGAAGCAGTTTGGTGACTTCAAGGCGTATGACGAGATTGATGGTGCGCCGGAGGAGAAGGCGCGCGGGATCACGATCTCTACGGCGCATGTTGAGTATGAGACGGATGCGCGGCATTACGCGCATGTGGATTGCCCTGGCCACGCCGATTACGTGAAAAACATGATCACGGGTGCCGCTCAGATGGATGGCGCGATCCTTGTTGTGAATGCGGC
>CANMAI010000053.1 GCA_947495795.1 uncultured Paracoccaceae bacterium
CCATTAATCCCACCCCGCTTGTTCATCGCCTTTTCCATACGGTCGATAGCACGTTTGGCCGCAGCGGAAACCTTCGGATATCTGTTGGCACGTCTCGCAGCGTAATCTCGGGCGAGACTAGCATATTCTTTTACCATCTTTCGACTAGGGGTTGTTGACGTTCACCGTGTTTGAATGATTGTTGCGGCAATCGAGATGAAGGCTTTGAAGCTCTGATCA
>CANMAI010000054.1 GCA_947495795.1 uncultured Paracoccaceae bacterium
GGCATAAGATCAAAGCGGGCCATAACAAACGAGCAAACCATGGCGCTTCTCAAGACGAGTTTTTCAACACAATCAGCTCTCAGCAGTCACCGGAGCATGTGCAGGATGTCGGCCAGGAACTCATCTCGCTCAGACGGGGACTCGTCTTGCCCCATTTTAGTGGATCGTTCCAAAAGATCCGGCTGATCTCTCTTCGAAGTCAGCCGGGCTTACGTTGC
>CANMAI010000055.1 GCA_947495795.1 uncultured Paracoccaceae bacterium
AATCTCCCGCATCAATACCGAAATTGAATCAGCGATCAGCACACTAAACAAGCAGAGTTTTTCAACACAATCGGCTCGCAGCCGTCGTTAGATCGGACGCAGCAAAACCGAGCGACAGGCTCCTTCGTCTTGCCCCATTTTAGTGGATCGTTCCAAAAGATCCGGCTGATCTCTCTTCGAAGTCAGCCGGGCTTACGTTG